>NZ_JBTTIH010000001.1:2500-4802500 GCF_054719535.1 Mesorhizobium sp. W050
TCGTGTCGCGCGATCCGCAGGATCGTCGCCTTGAAGTGTGTCGAGTGAGGGTGGTCAAAAAAGTCATTCGTATAAAGGTTTGTGGTGAGCTTCTTGGCTTGCCGCTTGTTCTGTTTTGACATTGTAAAGAGAAGATTTGTTCGAACTTCATGAGCCGAAAGGTTCGTGATTTGTCGCAGGAGACGCTCAATCTCCCGCATATGATGGGTTTGCCTAACCGCACCCTCGAACCGATCTCGAGAAGCTGGTCTTTTTGTGCCAATGACATCAAGCGCCAATCCCGCACAGGATTGCGCTTATGCGACGATCCCTTTGGGATCGCGCGGACGCTAATCCCGCAAGGGAGAGGCTGAAGCGACGATCTCTTCGAGATCGCGCGGGTGGGCATTGGCAATGAGAACGATCAAGTGTCTTAAGGGCAATTGGTGGATGCCTTGGCATGCACAGGCGATGAAGGACGTGATACGCTGCGATAAGCTACGGGGAGGTGCGAATACCCTTTGATCCGTAGATTTCCGAATGGGGAAACCCACCTAAGGTACTTGGAAAATCAGAGTAGCAGAGCGATCTGCTGCTGTGGTTTCCAAGTATCGATAATAGGTAACTTATCCTGAATACATAGGGATAAAGTGGCGAACGCGGGGAACTGAAACATCTAAGTACCCGTAGGAAAGGACATCAACCGAGACTCCGGAAGTAGTGGCGAGCGAACCCGGACCAGGCCAGTGGCGATTGAGAGACAAGCGGAACCTTCTGGAAAGTAGGGCCATAGTGGGTGACAGCCCCGTACGCGTAATGCAATCAATCGTCCTCGAGTAAGGCGGGACACGTGAAATCCTGTCTGAAATTGGGAGGACCACCTTCCAAGCCTAAGTACTCGTGCATGACCGATAGCGAACTAGTACCGTGAGGGAAAGGTGAAAAGCACCCCGACAAGGGGAGTGAAAGAGTACCTGAAACCGATTGCCTACAAACAGTGGGAGCCCGTAAGGGTCACCACGTACCTTTTGTATAATGGGTCAGCGACTTAGTGTGACGAGCAAGCTTAAACCGCTAGGTGTAGGCGCAGCGAAAGCGAGTCTGAACAGGGCGTTCAGTTCGTCGCATTAGACCCGAAACCGAGTGATCTAGCCATGAGCAGGTTGAAGGTAAGGTAACACTTACTGGAGGACCGAACCCATAACTGTTGCAATAGTTCGGGATGACTTGTGGCTAGGGGTGAAAGGCCAATCAAACTCGGAAATAGCTGGTTCTCCGCGAAATCTATTTAGGTAGAGCGTCGACCGAATACCCCAGGGGGTAGAGCACTGGATGGGCTAGGGGTCCTCACCGGATTACCAAACCTAACCAAACTCCGAATACCTGGGAGTACTAGTCGGCAGACACACGGCGGGTGCTAACGTCCGTCGTGAAAAGGGAAACAACCCTGACCTACAGCTAAGGTCCCCAAGTTATGGCTAAGTGGGAAAGGATGTGAGGATCCCAAAACAACCAGGATGTTGGCTTAGAAGCAGCCATCATTTAAAGAAAGCGTAACAGCTCACTGGTCTAAATAAGGGTCTTTGCGCCGAAAATGTAACGGGGCTAAAGCCATACACCGAAGCTTAGGGTTTGGTCCGCAAGGGCCAAGCGGTAGCGGAGCGTTCTGTAAGCTGACGAAGCCATACCCGTGAGGGGTGGTGGAGGTATCAGAAGTGCGAATGCTGACATGAGTAACGTAAGGGGAGTGAGAGACTCCCCCGCCGAAAGACCAAGGGTTCCTGCTTAAAGCTAATCTGAGCAGGGTTAGCCGGCCCCTAAGACGAGGCGGAAACGCGTAGTCGATGGGAACCACGTTAATATTCGTGGGCTTGGAGGTAGTGACGGATCGCGCAAGTTGTCCAATCTTATCGGATTGAACGGGCAGCGGAGCGGTTCCAGGAAATAGCTCCTCCTTATAAACCGTACCCGAAACCGACACTGGTGGTCAGGTAGAGTATACCAAGGCGCTTGAGAGAACTATGCTGAAGGAACTCGGCAAATTGCACGCGTAACTTCGGAAGAAGCGTGACCCTTTTCTACGCAAGTAGAGGAGGGTGGCACAGACCAGGGGGTAGCGACTGTTTATCAAAAACACAGGGCTCTGCGAAGTCGCAAGACGACGTATAGGGTCTGACGCCTGCCCGGTGCTGGAAGGTTAAGAGGAGGGGTGCAAGCTCTGAATCGAAGCCCCAGTAAACGGCGGCCGTAACTATAACGGTCCTAAGGTAGCGAAATTCCTTGTCGGGTAAGTTCCGACCTGCACGAATGGCGTAACGACTTCCCCGCTGTCTCCAGCATAGACTCAGTGAAATTGAATTCCCCGTGAAGATGCGGGGTTCCTGCGGTTAGACGGAAAGACCCCGTGCACCTTTACTATAGCTTTACATTGGCATTCGTAGTGGCATGTGTAGGATAGGTGGTAGGCTTTGAAACCTGGGCGCCAGCTCAGGTGGAGCCACCCTTGAAATACCACCCTTATTACTATGGATGTCTAACCGCGGCCCGTTATCCGGGTCCGGGACAATGTATGGTGGGTAGTTTGACTGGGGCGGTCGCCTCCTAAAGAGTAACGGAGGCGCGCGATGGTGGGCTCAGAACGGTCGGAAATCGTTCGCTGAGTGCAATGGCATAAGCCTGCCTGACTGCGAGACTGACAAGTCGAGCAGAGACGAAAGTCGGTCATAGTGATCCGGTGGTCCCGCGTGGAAGGGCCATCGCTCAACGGATAAAAGGTACGCCGGGGATAACAGGCTGATGACCCCCAAGAGTCCATATCGACGGGGTTGTTTGGCACCTCGATGTCGACTCATCGCATCCTGGGGCTGGAGCAGGTCCCAAGGGTATGGCTGTTCGCCATTTAAAGCGGTACGTGAGTTGGGTTCAGAACGTCGTGAGACAGTTCGGTCCCTATCTGCCGTGGGTGTAGGAATATTGAAAGGATCTGTCCCTAGTACGAGAGGACCGGGATGGACGGATCTCTGGTGGACCTGTTGTGGCGCCAGCCGCATAGCAGGGTAGCTATATCCGGACGGGATAACCGCTGAAGGCATCTAAGCGGGAAACCCACCTTAAAACGAGTATTCCCTGAGAACCGTGGAAGACGACCACGTTGATAGGCCGGGTGTGGAAGAGCGGCAACGCTTGAAGCTTACCGGTACTAATAGTTCGATCGGCTTGATCGTTCTCATTCCTTATGCTCATCGTGAACACGATGATCTGACCAGCGCTCACGCATGAGCGGCCCTTACGGGCCTATGCTCCGCGAGGGCGCCGGAAAACCGGCGACGCGCAGTCGCGCTTGCGGGCTTGCGCCCGAAAGCAAAACACAAACGTCGCCTTGGCACGAAAAAACAGCTTCTCGATATAACGTGCGTTTTGCCGACCTGGTGGTTATGGCGGAGCGGCTGCACCCGATCCCATTCCGAACTCGGCCGTGAAACGCTCCAGCGCTGATGGTACTTCGTCTCAAGACGCGGGAGAGTAGGTCGCTGCCAGGTCTGCAAAACGCACGTTGAACTCTCATCCGCAAACCGGATGAAACTGAAATCTTCTCTCTACGAAAAGGCCCGCCAAGGGATCACGGGCCGCGCAAGCGGCCCTTTCATTTGGTCAGCCATATACCTATCTGTAAGCCATCCTGTTCATAGGCTTACGTCCAGATAAGCAAGCAAACGCTTGCTTCAGATCCGGAGCAAGCAAGAGCTTGCCCTGGAGAGTCCGGAGCAAGCAAGAGCTTGCCCTGGAGGTGACGCGGGGTGGAGCAGCCCGGTAGCTCGTCAGGCTCATAACCTGAAGGTCACAGGTTCAAATCCTGTCCCCGCAACCAACATCAAAAACAGCCCGCTTCACGCGGGCTTTTTGCGTTCGGACCGTGATCGATGGCCGCGACCGGATATTCAACGATCGAGGAGGGCAGCAAGGCTGGCGTGCTCGACTTTATTGACAGGTCCGCGAACCGGGGGGTGATGCCGCCTCGGCGCATTTCGGCGAGAGCTACACGTCGAGCATTGGGAGTTCGCCAGCCCGTCATGGCAAGCGATCTGCACGACAACAGCATGATTCGAGCGGCGGAGAGATCGTCGTACGAAGGCGCGAACCGTTGATTTAAACAACCCGCGCCTTGCCGAAGCTTTTCGTCGCGGGCCGCGTCAGCCAGCTCGCCGCAATGACGCCTGGAAGACCAGCGAGGTCCAGCTGTTGCTCGAGGCGAGATGGCAATAGAGCAGCGCAAGCGCGCCGGATTTCCTGAGATCGAGAAACGCCTCGTCGCTCAATTTGTTGAAGGCCGGCTCGTCGATCACCTGAAAGTCGGTGAGGTTGAGGGTCTCGCCGCCCTCCAGCGTCACCTTGCTCTGCCGCGGCGCGAACAGGCCGTGCGCGTCGATCTTGTCGATCATGGCGCGAGTCGCATTGAAGTCGGTCTGGAACTGGCTGCAGAAGGCGAGCGCCTGCTTCGAGGCCTCGGCCGGCTCGTTGCCGTCGAAGAAGGGCGCGATCTCGTCGCTGTCCTTGGACGAAGGCATCTGCTCGACGACGCGTTCGCTGGCACGGTCGATGCACAACGTCAGGCGGCCGGTCGTTTTCGATTCATCGGCGAGGATGAAGGGGTAACGGCGGACATAGGCGGGAATGTAATGCGGCTCCGCCCATTTGCCGTCGGCGCCTACGAACAGGTTCTGGTCCTGGCGCAGACCGGTGATGATGACAGGCGCCTTGGCGTCGCCAATGAAAACGATCGGATAGGAGCGCATCGCCGCCGGCATTTCCGATGCGACGACGGGGATGGCGTGCGCGGTGCGGGCAAAGGAGAAATCGGCCCGCGCCGTAAGGCCGAGTGAGCCGTGCCGCAGCGGATTGAGCGCCTCGGGTTTTTTGTAGAACAGCGGCAGCGTGTTGGTCGCGGTGCTTCCGGCCGGGGCCGTGTCTGTTTTCGCGTCAGTCATCCCTAGTGTTCTCCTCTTATACCATTCCGGTTTAGGCCAGTGGCTGCCGGTGCGCAACGCGTTGACGGCTGCTTCACCCTACGTGGCCAAGATAAATCTATCTGTTTGTTTGATCGTGCTCTTTTGTACTTCTGGAGATCGAGCTCTATAGACAGCACGCCATGAAGCGGCGAGATTGGCTGACGGGATAGACATCTCAAGAGAGCCGTCTGAAAGACAGACGAACCAGGGCAGGCGCATGGCTTTCGGATTTCGAGCAGGGGCAGAGCTTTTCCGTCGAAGCCGGCGGTCAGACGCTCACGATGGAACTGAGCGCGGTGCAGCCCATTGCCAACAGCCCGCGCGACGGCGGTGGCTTCACGCTGCTGTTCAGGGGGCCGCGCGACGCGGCGCTGCCGCAGGCTATCTATCGGTTCAACGGCAAAAGCGGCGCCCATGAGATCTTCATCGTGCCGATCGCTGCCGATGAGGCAGGGCGGCTTTACGAGGCGGTATTCAACTGATTTTTTTCGACCGGATCGGCCACGGGGACGCTCCGGCCATCAGGGCGATTTGGCAGCGCGGCGGCTCGACATATGATCGACTATATCGAGATTGCGGACGTATTTGACGGAGCGGCGTGTAGCGCACTGTGCGCGGAAATTCGGGCGGCCTTGGGCCGTCCGGCCGGCCTGCTGGGGCGTGCCGACCAGAAGATGGCATGGCCGGAGATCCGAAAGACCGTGCGCGCCGATGTTTCGCAGGCCACTGAAGAGCGAGTGAGTGCCCTGTTGGCGCAGCAGAAGGCGGCTCTGGAGCGGCATTTCGGGCTGCTGCTCGGCCAGGTCGAGAAACCTCAGTTCCTTCACTATCGGCAAGGCGATTTCTTTGTGCCGCACCAGGATGGCAACACGCCGCTCATTCACGACGAGTCGCGGTTCCGAAAGATCTCGGTGGTGATCTTTCTCAACCGTCAATCGGACAACCCTTCGCCAGAAAGCTATGCAGGCGGCTCGCTGGTCCTGCATGGGCCTTACAGCGGCCCGGACCTGCGCATTGCCATGCCGGCATTGCCGGGCTCTCTCGTCGCCTTTCGCTCGGAAACGACGCATGAAGTCACCCCGGTCACGTGCAACGAACGTTTCACCATCGTCTCCTGGTATCGCGGCACGTGACGACCGGCACGGCCCTTACGGCGAACGGATCATCAGGTCGTAGACGCCCTTGTCCTCGGCAACGGTGAAGCCGAGGCGCTTGTAGAGCCGCCGCGCTGGATTGTTCTTCTCGACATGGATCGAGACCGACTTGCCGACGGCGGCGGCCTCATCGATGAGATCGGCGAGCAACGCACCGCCAGACCCCTTGCCGCGATGCGCCGGCAGGAAGGCGATATCTATGATGCAATGCTCGCTCGCCGAGCGCTCGATATACAGGCGACCGATATCTTGCCTTGCCTGCTCGATCACCAGCCAGTCGGCGTTGGGATAGTATTTCTGGTAATGCGCGTGCTGCGCTTGAAACTGCATGTCGAGGAACGCCGTTTTCTGCGCGTCGCTCCACGGCGTGACGGCAAGTTCTTCGGCGCGGGTCGAGGCGTAGAGCGCCGACAGGAACGGCAGATCGGTGTCCGCCATCGGGCGGAACGTCAGATCAATCCGCGCCGCGCGCACCCAGCAAAATATAACAGGCCCGTTGTCCACAATCGGAAGCTGGATCATGGAGTGGCGCTTACGGACGCGCCGGATAAACGCCTTGCATAGCAATGATGAACGTCATCGCCAGATAGGGAGGCAGGTTGTTGTGAGGCAACGTACTGCCCGTCATGCTCAGTGCCTGGGGGTCCATCTGGACCAGATTTTGCGAAGTGTTGTTCTGATACAGCGTTCCGCCCCCCGATTTCCCCAGAACAACCGCATCGGTAAGAGTTCCCTGGGCGCCACTCTCGGTGGATATCGCGACAAAATGATTATGTTGCGGCATTTCCGTTTGCAGAAGGGTGATGGACGTTTCGCCACCCGTCTCGCCGAGAAACCGCTCCGACAAGCCATTGCCCTGTCCTTGCCCCATGGGCGCGGAGCCAGCCATATTCGGCAACGCGAAGGTCGACTTGCCGTCGCCGCCGTAAACTGTGCCCAGCAGCGAAAACAGCGCCGTATTCTGCGAGATTGGCAGGAGCTGGCCATCGCAGGTCGCCCACCCCGTCGGGGCGAAATCTCCGGCAAAAATTCGAATTTCGGCGACGAACGGATTGGTCATGGCAAGTCTCTAGCTTTGCTGGGGGAAGATGCCAAATAGCGAGATGATGAAACTGACGGCGAGGAACGGCACCATATTGTCGTGAGGCTGGCTGCCGCCGGCCGGCGAAATGGCTCCGGCGGCCATGTTGCCATCAGGTGCGATACCCACATAGGGCGTCAGCAGGCTCGATGTCGCCAGGACACCGCCGGACGGACCCGGATTCTTGGCGATATTCGACGAACCGGTCCAGGTATGGGAATGGTTCGGCATTTGTTGGGTTGAAACAGTGACGGATTCGACCCCGCCCAGTTCTCCGATGATATAGGTCTGGCTGACCAGCGGGCCCTTGCCAGCATGGACGGGGATGCGGGATGCGAGGTTGGGCAGGGCGAATGTTTCCTCCCCGTCGCCGCCATAGGTCGTACCGATCAGATTGAACAAGGTTTCGTTCTCGGAGATCGGCATCAACTGGCCTTGGCAGAACGCCCAGCCATTCGGAGGGAAATTGCCACCGAACATCCTGATCTCGCCGACAAAAGGTTGGCTCATCGAAGCGTCCTCTTAATTTCGCGACGGGAATATGCCTTGCAGGGCAATGATGAAATTCAAGACGAGATAGGGCGATCTGTTCTCATGCGGCTGGCCGCCACCGACGAAAGTGATGTTTTCCTTCGCCATAGCCACCGCGCTGCCAGGCGGCTGATAGATCGGGCTGGCGTTCGCCCCCAACAGCGCGCCGGATGGATTGTTGACGTTGCCGGCAGTGTTCGATGCGTTGACGAAATGGTTGTGTGTCGGCATTTCGCCGAGCGTGAGCGTGTGAAACTCTTCGCCGCCCTGGCCGCCGACAATTGCACCAATAGGGCCGCCCGTATGAACCGGCGCACGTCCCCTCATATCCGGAAGGGCAAAATTTGTCTGGCCGTTGCCGCCGTACCTGGTGCCAAGAAGTGAGAACAATGGCTGGTTCTGGTTAAGCGGCAACAACTGGCCGTTACAAAATGCCCAGCCGCGCGGTGCATAGTTCCAGGAAATGATCTTGACTTCACCTAAATAAGGCTCACTCATCCCCGTTCCCTCCGTTGGCCGCTTACTGTCTGAATTCTTGTATTATGCCTAAGTAAGACAACAAGTCGATATCAAATTCATAAAATATATTTCCTAGGACGAAATCCAAGGTTGCTGACTACGGTGTCGCGGCAGGCAGCAGTGGCAGCGGCTGGTTGAAGAACGTCCGGGTGTCCGTCAGTGCCGTTGCCCCGCCATTGACGGTTTCGATACCGGCCTCGCTCGCCTGCGGTACGTTGATCGTGCCGTCGGCGCCGCCGAGGCCGTCCGCGAGGAAGCGGATGGCATTGGCGTTGTTGACGTTGGTGATGGTGTTGGCATGAACGTCGGCATTGATGATAGCGCCGGCAAATGTGGCGGTGACCGTGATGCCGCGGCTGTCGGCATTGTCGCGAATGGTGTTGTTGGTGACCGTCGCGTGCACGGTGCCCGGCTGCACGAGCTGCGTGATCGAGACGCTGTCGCCACCGCTTATGCCGTTGACGCCGATGCTCTGGATAATGTTGTTGTCGATCAGCACCTTGGCGACGCCGAGGCTTTCATGCCCAACCCTGATGCCGTTGCCGGTTCGCGATCCCGAGGTTGCTACGCCTTGCGTACCGATGACGTTGTTGGCGATTGTGCCGTCAAGCGTCCGTGCGAGGTCGCCGCTGCTGAACACGTTGATGGCCGTCGAGTCGCTGTTGGTGACGGTGTTGTTCCGGACGGTGAAATTCAGATTGCCGCCCGTGCCGGCGCCGGAATTGCTGCTCTGGGTAAGGTTGATGCCGTTGTTCAGATTGTTGAATAGATTTCCCGTGGTCTCGCCGATGTGAGCGTTGACGGTGCCGTCATTGGCAATGACGAACAGACCGGTTCCAGGGATGACTCCCGGTCCGGGATAGGCGTTGTTGCCGGTGAAGGTTGCGCCGTCGACGGTCAGCGTCATCGTCGGCGCGCCGGCGACACCGGCGCCGTCCGCCTCGAAGATGAAGTCGCTGCCGGCATTGTTTGAGGCGCCGTTGTTCGAGAACGTGCCGCCGCTCACCACCAGGTTCGCCAACGTGCCGCCGGAATTGATGACCTGCACGTTATGGGTGAATGAGTTGGAGACCGTGAGGTTGGTGAACGTGGCGACGTGCGAGGCGTTGCCGGTAAGTTCGTTGAACAGGATTCCGGACTCGGTGTTGGCATCGGCATTGCTGTTCAGGGTCAGACCGTTGAGCACCACACCGTTGACGCGCAGGCCCTTTATGCCGTTGCCCGCATTGTCGCTGATGATCATGTTGCTCAGGCTGACATCCTGAGTGTCGGTCAGGCTGACGCCATCGCCGGTCGAGTTCTGGATCGTGCCGCCGCTGCCCCCCGTCGCGCCGGTGCCGGTCACCACCAGATTGCCGCTGGTGCCGGTGTTGTTGAGCACGATGCCGTTGGCTGCACCATTGGACGCAATGCTCCTGAACGTCACGTCGCCGGCGCCGATCGTCGTGTTGGCGACATTAAGGGCCGTGCCCGTGCCGGACACGATGGTGTTGCCGGTGCCCTGCACCGTCATCGTGCCGCCGGTGGTGGCTGCCGGACCGGGGCCGGTGGCGCTGAAACCGGCGCCGCTGGTCGTGGCGATGACCAGCCCGCCATTGGTGAAGTTGATCGTCGCGCCGGCATTGTCGCTCAGGCTGACGCCAGCCGCCGTGGTCGAGGTGATCGATTTCGACGCGCCGGAGAAGGTGATGATGCCGGCGACATTGTCGTCCAGCAGGATGCCGATCTGGCCCGCCGCATTATGCGTGATGTTGCCCGACAGGGTGATGTTGCCGGCGGTCAGGGCGCGATCCTGGATGTTGACCGCCTGGCCGGTGCTGCCGCTGGTGATCGCGCCGGCATAGGTGAACGCCGCCGTGCCGCCGCTGTTGGCGGTGCCTAGGCCATCGCCGATACGGATCACGGCGCTTGTTCCGCCCACCAGCGCGCCGGTGCCGAGGTCGATCGCTCCCGAACCGGTGACGGAATCGAGGATGACGGCGCTGGTGCCGCCGGCGCCTTTGTTTGTGGAAGCGAAGGTCACGCCGCCCGCCGCGATAGCAACGCTGTCAAGGTTGACCGCGACGCCGCTGCCGGTCGAAATCGTGTTGCCCGAGCCGATAACGGTCACGGTGCCAGTACCGTTGCTCGTGGCGTTGAAGCCGGTGCCGGAGGTGGTGGTGATGGCTAGGCCGCCGCCGGTGAAGTTGACCGCGGTGTTGGTGTTCGCCGTCAGGTCGACGGCATTGTTGGCTCCGGTGGTCAGTATCTTGCTGGCGCCGGAGAAGTTGATCGTGCCGCCGGTGTTGGCGTTGACGAGGATCCCGTTGGCCACGCCGCCGGTGGCGCTGAGAGTGCCCGACAATGTCGTGGTGCCGGCGGTGCGGGTGGAGATGCTGACGACGTTTCCGGCCGTGGTCTTGGTGACCGAGCCGGCATAGCTGACATTGGCCGAGCCGCCGGTGACCAGGAAGGCCGCGCCGGTCGCGCCGCCGAGCGCACCGGAGCCGAGGCTGACAGTGCCGGCGCCGGTGACATTGGTCAGCGACACGTTGTTGGTGCCGCCGGTCGAATTGGTCGAGGTGAAATTGATGCCGGTGGTGGCGATGCCGTTGAGGTTGACCGCCTGCGCGGAAGTGGAGCTCACCGTGCCGGTCGTCACATTGACCGTGCCGCCATTGATGGCGCTGAATCCGGTGGTGCCGTTTGTGACGATGTCGAGGTTTGCGAAGCTGACGGTCGAGGCCGTGGCGCCGTTGTTGATTGCGACTGCGGTGCCGGTCATCGGCGTCGTGGTGCCGAGATCGACCGCACCGGTGAAGCTCACCGTATTGGCCGCCGTCGCGCCGGAAATGCTGATGCCGCTCGCAGCGCCGTTGGCGATCACCGAGCCGGCGAAGGTGAAGCTGCCGCCAGCGCGGGTCGAGATCGTGGCCGCCGCGCCCGACGTGCTGATGATGGAGCTGGCGCCGTCGAAGCTGATCACCGCGTTGCCGCCGGTCACCGAAAGGCCGCTGCCGCCCGATATATCGACATTGGTACCGGCAATCGTGCCGCCAGCGCCCGACGCGCCGCCGAAGGCGATGCCGGTGCCGGTCGCTGCGGTGGTGATGTTGACGTTGGTCAGCGTCGTCGTGCCGGCGGTGTTGTCGAGTTTGAAAGCAATGCCGGTGGCGCCGGTGCTGGTGACGTTGGTGATGGTGCTGTTGGACGCGTTCAGCCACACATCGCTGGCGTTGCCGGAGAAAGCAACGTTGTTGATCTTCGTGCTGTTCGGCGGCGTGATCTCGATACCCTGCGTGGCAAAATTGCGGATAGTCATGTTGCTGATGACGGTATTCGCAGCACCCGCGCCATTGTCCTTGACGCCACGCGCGGCACCCGCCGGGCTGCCATCGAGGATGAAGCCGTCGATGATGTTGCCGCTGGCGCCGAGCGTAATGACATTGTTGCCGGCGCTCGTCGTCAGCGTCGCGGCGCCATTGGGCGTCTGGTCGATGATCGAGATGCTGTTGCTGGCCAGCTGGATGGTGGAGGGCACCGTCAGCGCCAGGTTGATGTTGCCGTTGCCGAAGCCGCGCACCTGCTCGCCGATGGCGAGCGCCAGCGTATCGTTGCCATTGCTGCCTGCCGCGGTGATGACGCCGCCATCGTTGACGAGGACGAGAATGTCCGTCGACACTGCTGCCGCTTCGGCGGTGGTCAGCGTCGCCAGATTGTTCTGGTCGCGGCCGCTGCCGTCGCCGGTCGCGGAAGCGCCGACGAAATAGACCTTGCCGACACCGAAGCCCAAGCCCGGGGTCGACTGGAAGTTCACGTCCTGGAAGTTGTAGGTGCCGGCAACCGGCGCACTGGAGGCGTCGATGCCTACATTGGCGCCGATGGTCGAGAGCTGGTCGGTCGCCGATTCGCCGTCGCCATAGGTGAAAGCGAGGTTGGTGGCGCTGTTGAGGAACACGCCGGTGTTAACCCCGGCTATGCTCGAACTGGCGCCGCCGACCACGGCATCACCGAGGCGCACCGTCTGGCCGCCGATGGCGCCGCGCAGGTCGACGGCGATCGAGGTGCCGGCGGCGGCGGCATTGGTGACATCGAAGTCATTGGCCGTCACCGCCGCATTGATGGTGGCACCGTTGAGGTCGAAGGCCACGCCCGTGGTGCTGTTCAGGCCGATGTCGAGATCGTTGAAGGACAGCGCCGCGCCAAGCGTGCCGGAAACATCGACACCACGCGTGGTCATGCCTTGCAGGTTGACCGTGCCGAGAATGATGGCCCCGCCGCCCGACGAGGCGATATTGGTCAGCGAGATGCCGGTTGCGGCGGCAGTGGCCGAAACACTGTCGAAATTCATGCCCGCAGCGCCAATCGTAACGCCATTGAGGTTCAACGCGGTGCCGCCGGCCGTCGTGGTGATGCTGTTGTCGCTGAGGAGCGCGCCGACGCTGACCGTGCCACCGCCGCTGGCGTTGAAGCCCGTGCCGGAGGTGGTGGTAATCACCAGGCCACCCGTATCGAAGTTGATCGTCGCGCTGGTGTTGGTCGTCAAGTCGACCGCCGTATTGGCGCCAGTGGTCAGCGTCTTCGTGCCACCGCTGAGAGTGATGGTCCCGCCGGAGTTGCCGTGGACATAAATACCATTGTCGAAACCGCCGGTGGCGCTGAGCGCGCCGGACAGTGTGACCGTGCCGCCGGTGACGCCGGAGATGTCGACGATCTTGCCGGCGGTGGTCTTGGTGACCGTGCCGCCATAGCTGACGGTCGCAGCACTGCCATTGAGCAGGAATGCGACGCCCGAAGCGCCGCTCAATGCGCCGGATCCGAGGCTGACTGTTCCGGTGACATTGGCCAGGCCAACATTGTTGGTGCCGCCGCCCGACGAGGTCGAGTCGAGCGCAATGCTGGCGGCGACGCCGGAGAGGCTGATCGCCTGGCCGAGGGTCGAGTTTACCGTCTCGGCACCGCCGGTGGCGGTGATGCCCATCGTGCCGCCGGTGCCCACGATGGCCGTGCCGGAGGTGGTGTCGATGGTCACACCGCCGGTGAAGCTTGTCGTGCCGCCGCTCTGCGACAGGCCGACGCCGCTCGTCGTATCGATGTTGGCGAGGCCGGTGACGTTGACCGTGCCTGATACCACATGGATGCCGCCGCCGGCCGTGGCGGTGTTGTTGACCGTCACCGCGCCGAAGGTGAACGTGCCGGTGTTGGCGCCGGTGCCGTCTATGCCGAAGCTGCTGGTGCCGGTGATGCTGGTCGCGCCGGAGACATTCACCGCCCCGGTGACGCCGTTGAGGATGATGCCGCTTGTGCCGCCGCTCGAGGTGATGCTGTCGAAATTGACGCCGCCGGCGCCGAGTGTGCCTTGCAGCGATAGCGCTGTCTGGCCCGTAGCGTTGATCGTCGTCGAGCCGGCATTCGCGACGGTCAGGACATTCAGCCCCGAGAGGCTGAGGCCAGTGGCGAGGGACGTCGTGATGTCGAGGCCGCCATTGAAATTGACGGCGCCGCCGGCGGTGCCGCCCGAAATCGAGACGCCATTGCCGCCGGTGATCGTCACCTGGTCGGTGAAGGTCACCGCGCCGCTGGTGCGGTTGGCGATATTGATGCCGCCACCGGTCAGCGTTCCCGGAGTGGCGCTGTTGGGCAGGATGCCGCGTGACACCGAAATGGTGCCGCTGCCGCCGTTGACGTCGAGCAGCGTGCCGGCAACGTTGATGTTGTTGTTGATGATAGACAGATTGCCGTTGAGGCCGGCGACCTGGATGGCCGTCTGACCAGCGGCGACGTTGCTGATCGTCACGCCTTCGATGGTGATGCCGCTGGCATTGCTGAAGCCGACCGCGCTCTGGTCGATCAGGAATGCGGCACCGGTCGCGCTGCTGAAGTCGAAAGCGGTGTGGCGCACGGCGTTGTCGCCGAGCAATTGCATCAGGTTGGCCGTCCCGCTGACGACGGCCTCGTCGCCGGTGATGTTGCCGCCGGTGGCGCCAAGAGCACCTTGGACGTTGGCCGGCTGGATCGTGCCGGTCGAAACCACATTGCTGTTGCCGAAGCCGGTGATCGTCTGGCCGGAATCGAGCGTGAAGGCGGTGGCACCGAGATTGATCGTGCCGACAAAGGCGAAGTTCTGCGTGCCGGTCAGCGCATCGGCGGCGGCGAGCGAAATGGTGTTGACGCCCATGCTGAGATTGCCGGTCGTGCCGGCGGCGATGAAGCCGCCCGACTGCGAGACCAGCGTGACCGAACCGGGCGCGGTGGCGAGGTTGGCGCTGCCGGTGAAGAACACGTCGTCGAAATCGTAGTTGCCGAGCGTCGGATCGAGACCGACCGTGTTGACGGTGAAGCCGCCGGCGGCGGCGATGATGAAGGATTCCAGCCCGTCGGTCGAATCGCCGTCGCCGAAGGTGAAGTTGGCATTGGCGGAGGTCGCCGTGGTCTGGCCGGACGACAATTCGACGCCGATGCCGACATTGTCGATCTTCGAGCCCTGCAGGAAGGTGATGACCTTGTTGCCGGTGGTCGACGACAGGTCGATGCCGCGCGAGGTCAGGTCGCCCAGGCCGGTGATCGTCGTCAGGCCGAAATCGGCCGTCGTCGAGGAGCCGCTGAAGTCGATGCCGGTCTGGTTGGCGCCGACATCGTCGATGGTGGTCGTGCCGAAGCTGACATCGTTGTTGGTGCCGGCGAAGTTGATGCCGGCAGTGCCGCTCGTGGTGCCCAGCTTGACCTGGGTCGTGCCGAAGGTCACCGTGCCGGCATTGCCGACAATGTTGATGCCGATGCCGCCGGCGCCCGTCACGGTCACCGCCCCGAAGGTTGCCGATGCGGTGCTCGCGACACCGGAGATGGACAGGCCGGTGCCCAAGGCATTGGTGATCGATAGCGGGATGGTAACATTCAACGTTGCGGTGCCGATCAGGCCACCGACCACCGCGCCGCCGCCACCGCTCGCCGACAGGGTCGGGCCGGTGAAGCTGAACGCACCGCCTGCCGGGGGCAATGTCGAGCCGATGGCGAACAGATTTCCGGTGCCGGTTGACGTGACGCTGCCGCTGAACTGGGCCGAGCCGCCGATGGTGCCGTCGATCTTGACCGCCGTTCCTGGTGCTGTTGCCGAGCTGGAGATGTTGGCCGAGACCGTGATCGCGGCGCTGCCGCCAAAAACCACGACGCCGTTGCCGGTGCCGGAATTGGTGATGGTGCCGCCGATGTTGATCGTGCCGGTGTTGTTGGTCAGGCTGACGTCGTCGCCCGAAACCAGCGTCGTCACCAGATTGTTGACATTGACCGTCGCGGCGCTGCCTTGCACCACGAAGCCGGGGCCACCGCCAACAACCGTGTCGATCGTCGTCGTGCCATTGAAGGTAACGGCGTTGGCCACGTTGGTGAGGCGGATGGCGTCGCCATTGACGCGATTGATGTCGACCGCGCCGAAGGTGACGCTGCCGCCGCTGGTGTTTTCGATGAGGATGCCGGTCTGCACGGCGCCGCCTGAGCCGTCGACGGTGATGCTGTCGAAAATGACGCCGCCTGCGCCGATGGTCAAACCGCCGGCGCCACCGAGATGGATGCCGTTTTCGACAGGGCCGAGCCCAGATGCGGTCGTGTTGGTGCCGGTGACGGTGAGCGTGCCGCCATTGATGGCGCTGAAGGCAAGGCCGCCATCGGTGGTGAGGTCGAGCCCGCCGGTGAAATTGATCGTGCCGCCGGCATTGCCGGTCAGGTCGATGGCGTTGGCCGCGCCGGTGCTGGCGGTGATTTGGCCGGCGAAGGTGGCCGACCCGCCGGTCATGCCGCTGATCATGACCGCGCTCGCGGCACTCGTCTGATTGATGGTGCCGTTGTAGGTGAGGTTAGGCGTTGCTCCAAGAATGCTGAGCGCCGTGCCCGTCGTGCCGGCGATCGAACTCGCATTGTCGAAGGTCAGCGTGCCCGTGGAACCGCCCGTGACGCTGACGCCGATACCGGCGCCGGTGATGTCCAAATTGTTGAAGGTGCCGGTGCCGCCGAAGTTGCTGGCCAGCAGGCCAGTGCCGCTGACGCCGCCCATCGTCGTGTTGGTGATGTTGATCGCACCCGTTGCGCCGGTCAGGTCGATGCCGGTTACGGCGCTGCTGATCGTCACCCCGGTGATGGTGGCCGCGTTTACATTCGATCCGTTGATCGCCGAGCCCGAACCCGCATTGCTGACGCTGAGGTCGGCGACGCGGTTGCCGTTGGCGAGATCGATGGTGCTGCCGGCCGAGTTGTTGAGAGTGGCGGCGCCATTGCCGAACGGATCGACCTGGGTGCCCGACGTAACCACCTCGGCGCCGGTGACGTTGGCGGGCGGCCCGCCGAGAGCGACGGTGTTGCCGTTGGCGAAGGAGACGATCTGCTGGCCGTCGGCAAGCGTGAAGCCGTCGGCATCGGTGTTGATGGTTCCAGCGCCGCTGTTGACAAGGACGAAGATGGTGTTGGCGTCGGTCGTCAGACCGTCGGCGGCGTCGGCGTTGATAAGGTCGCCAACGCTCGCTCCGGAGCCGGTTCCGGTGTTTGCTGCGCCGACGAAGATGACGTTGGCGGTGTCGAACAGCTGCGGGCCGACCAAATGGGTGGCGTTGAAAGCATAGGTGCCGTTGCCGGCTAGCAGGCCGCGCATGTCGAGCGAGGCGGTCGTCCCGGTGATCGAACTGGTGCCGACACCGGCGCCGAACGAGAAGGTCGTGTTTGCGCTGGTGCCTGCCGCGCCGTTGGTGCCCATCTGGACGCCGGTGCCGGCGGAGATCACACCGGTGCCGATCGTCACCGAGCCGCCGGTGGCGCCGGAAAGGTCGATGCCCGTGGAAGTGCCAGCTCCGGCAATGTCGAGCGACGTGGCGGTGAAGGTCGACTGGCTGCCCGACAGGTCGAGCCCGGTCTTGCCTGTGGGCAGGCCGGTGATGTCGATGTTGGCGAAGCTGATCGTGCCGTTGGCGCCCTGGACGTCGATGCCGCTCTGGGTCGGCTGGCCGATGCTGGCGTCGCCGAACGTTACCGCGCCGGAATTGCCATTGAGGAGGATCCCGTTCACGCCGGCCTGGTTGATCGTCACCGTGCCGAACGTGGTGGCGCCGGAACTGTTGTTGATCGAGATGCCGTCGCGCGATGGCTGGGTGATGGTGGCCGCGCCGCCGAAATCAACCGTGGCGGCGCTGTTTGTGATGAAAATGCCGTCGAAAAGGGTGTTGGAGGTCGTCGTGGTGCCGGTAACGGAGAAATTGCCGCCGACGTTGCCCAGGCCGATTCCACTCTGTCCGCCGGACTGGCTCACCGTGTCCAGCGTGACATTGAGCGCCATCGGGTTGATTAGCCCGAAAGTGACGACATAGACGGCCTGGAGGCCGTTGCCCGAAACCGTGCCGCCGGTCGTCGTCAGGCTTCCGCCGCCCGTCGAGTTGACGAAGATGCCTAAGCCGCCATTGTCCTTTGCATCGAGCGTCTCGAATCCATAGTTTCCGCCGCTGACGATGAACAGGCCGTGGCCGGTATTGTTCGAGAGTGTCGTCGTGCCGGTGAAACTGTAAGTTCCGCCACCATTGTCGATGAGCAGGCCGCTGCCGGTATTGCCGCTTGAGTTCAAATTGTCGGCGGAAACATTGTTGATGGCGCCATCGAACAGCACGCCGTTCAGGCTGGCGCCTGAAACATTCAGCCCCGACATCGTGACATTGCTGACTCCGCTGCCATGCACGCCATTGCCGTTCGCCACACCGGCGATGTTGAAGTCGAGCAGCGACGTGTTGTTGGCCAGCGTCACGGCGTCGCCGGTGCCGGTATTGGTCAGCGTGGCTGCGCCGCCTGGATCCGAGACGACCTGGTCATGCTTGACGTTGTCACCGGTGACGTTGACGGGAATGCCGCCGAGCGAGAAAGTACGCCCATTGCCGAACGAAGCCATTGTCTGTCCGGCACTCAGCGAGAAGCCGCCAGAGGCGTCGATGGGCGTCCCGTCATTGACCAGCACGAAGATCGCGGTGCCGTTGGTGATAAGGTCAGCCTGGTTAATCGCAAGCAGACTAGACGTGGAAGAGCCGTCACCCAATGATCCGACGCCGCCGACGAAAATCACATTCTGCTGGTCGAACAGCTGCGGACCGCTGAAGGTCGTCGAGCCGAAAGCATAGAGCCCGAGCGTCTGGTTGAGCCCCCGCGCGTCGAGCGAGGCGGTGATGCCGGCAATCGAGCCGCCGCCGAAACTGAATTGGGCATTGGCCGAATTGGCCAGCGAGCCGGAAATGCCGAAGCGCACGCCGGTATCGACATTGGCGATCGCGCCGCCATCGGTGATGACGATCGTCGCCCCGCCCGCGCTCGGCGAAGACAGATCGATGCCGATCGAGCCGGCGGCGCCTGTGCCAGTGATGTTGAGCGACTGCGCCCTGAAATTGGTCTGGCTGCCGGAGAAATCGAGGCCGACGCCGGAGCCGAGGCCAGCAATGACGATGTTGCCGGCAATTATCGATGTGTTGGCGCCCGCAAACACCATGCCGTCGGTGCCGGGATTGGTGATGTTGATGTCGCCGAAGCGGATCGCGGCCGGCGAATCCGTGATCGCGATGGCCGGCCCGGTCGTGTTCGAGATCGTCGTCGCGCCGTTGACGGTGAGGCTGCCCGAAAGATTCTCGAGCACGACGCCCGATGTGCCGCCGGTCTGGGTGATCGAATCCAGCACGATATGGGCGGTGATCGGATCGATGAAGACACCGACGCCGTCGTCGCCGAGCGCCTTGTTGCCCGACACCTGGCCGCCGGTGATGGTGATCGAGCCGGCGACCCCGGTGCCCTTCACGGTAATGCCGGCATCGTTGTTGTCGAGCGCGTTGAGGGTGGCGAAAGTGTAGGTGCCGTGGCCGGTTATATCCAGGCCGTCGTCGCCATTGCCCTGCAGCAGAGTCGTGCCGGTGAAGTTATAGGTGCCGTCGCCTTCGATGTGCAGTCCGTCGAGGCCGTTGCCGGTCGCGGTGAAGTTCGAGCCATTGACGCCGGTCGATGTACCGGTGAAGTCGGCGCCGTGGCCGCCGGTGCCGGTGACCGTGACGTTGGTCAACGTGGCGCCGGTAATGTTGTTGCCGAAGATGCCGTCCTTGCCGCCTGTGATGATGATGCCGCTCAGCGTGTTGCCGTTGGCGAGCGTCAGGACGTTGGCGGGGTTGGTGCCCTGGAGGGTGCCGTTGGAGCCGCCGAAATTGTAGGTGCCGATGCTGCCGTCGACGAGCCGCGCCTGGACGCCCCCGCCACCGCCGATGACGGTCTGGCCGTTGACGAGCGTCACACCGGCTGTCGTAATGTTGCCCTTGCCGCCGAGCGCGACGATGACGCCGTTCGCGCCGGCGCCGGCGACTGCATTGTCGAGCGTGGTCGGGTCGCCGATCGTGCCGAAGCCGAGCGCGTCGTTGTCACCATCGGCGAAGAAGAACTGGCCGAATGCCGTGTTGGTGGCGGCATTGATCGCCACCCGCGTCGACGTGCCGGTAACTTTGTCCTGGCTCTCGATGCGAACGCCGATGTCGCCGCGCACGCGCTCGTTGACGCGTTTGCGCAGGCCGGGGCTGACCGGATAGACCGGCTCGGCGCCGTCATCGGCCGAAGACGAGCCCTTGTCGAAAGCGTTGAGTGGCACCGTCAGCCGGATGCTGCCGGCGAACTGGGTGTCATCGCGGTTGTCGTTGCGCACCTCGCCGGTGAAGGTCAGCGACGTGCCTTTGCCGACGACGTCGCCGATCGAATATTCCAGGCCGGCCTTGCCGCCGGTGATGCTGCCGTCGTCGCCGTCGGGATCGCCGAAATGATAGGCGCCGACATCGAAACGCAGTGAATGGTTCTCGGGCAGGTTGAGCGGCACCTGAACGCCGACCTCGCCCTCGATGCCCCAGGCCGCGTAATCGCGGTGGGCAATGGCCGATATCTGCTCGATCAGCTGATGACCGACCAGCGACAGGCTCGACTCTTGCCCGGCCGTGCTGCGGTCGCCACTGATCGGCAGGTAGACGTTTACGTGCGCGTCGTATTTTGAGGTGATGGCCTCGAGGCCGAGCGTCGAGGCGACGAACTGGTGGCTGTCGTGATTCTGGATGTTGAGATAGGCGTAGCCGCCGATCATCAGGTCCGGATTGACGATGCGGCGAACGCCGAGGCCGACATCCTGGCCGAAACCGTCGTCGAAATCGTATTTCGAGCGCACATCGAGAAAGAGAACGGATTCGAGGTTCTGCTTCAGCGGCAGGAAACCCTCGATCGCCGTGTTGCCGCCATTGTTGTTGGCGCCGATGATGGCGCGGACCTGCGGCTGCCACAGTCCGGTGTCGCCGGCATGGGCGGCTATGCCGGAAAGGGCAAGTGCCAGAGTGGACAGCGCAGTCGTCTTCCAGAGATGTCTGGAAAAACCTGACCGGCGATACTTGGTATTCGCCCGGAATCTTCTTCCGTGCGTCGCCATGTCATTGATCTGCCGAGTTTTCTCGGTCGTCTCCATCTCTTGCGAACCCCGACGAGTACACGCTCCGTCGATAATACTATGCGGATTCCAGTGTATAGCGAGCATCGATTGTTTGCTTTACACATACAAGATTTCAAAGTTGTTTATTGTGGTAATCCAGCAACAGTAATTTAGCCGGCGCTCATGTACCGTATTGGCTTCCCCGCCAGGCTCGGCTGTTGTATCAACGCGCTCGGCGAAACCCTGACACGAGGATCGGGTGGCTTCATTGCTGAGAACCGTTTGTGGGCGGGCCGCCTGGGTCGGCGCACTATGGCTGGTCGTGTCGGCAGGGTCGGTGCTTGCCGAAGAGCCGAAGTCAACCAAATCTGCCGAGACGAAGCCTGCAGAAGGCAATCCGTGGGCGCTAAACTGCGCCAGCGGATCGGCCGGCACCGAGCTTCAATGCCAGGTCTCCCAAAACCTTACCGAGGCCAAGACGGGGCAGCGCGTTCTTACCGTTACGGTTCGCCGCGACAACGGCAATGGCAACCTCGCCATGCTGCTGGCCTTGCCGCACGGGCTGTTCCTGCCTTCCGGCGCCTCGTACCAGATCGACCAGGGGCAGAAGACGACCATTGCCATCCAGACCAGCGACCAGAACGGCGCCTATGCCGCGACCCCTTTGTCGGCGGACCTCGTCAAGGCGCTGAAATCGGGAACCAACCTGAACATCGGCATGGAGTCGGTGACGCGCAAGCCGGTGACCATTCCGGTCTCGCTTGCCGGATTCACTGCCGCAATCGACAGGCTTCAAGCGTTGAAATAGCCGGCCTATCTCGGCAGATGCGTAAGCATCAGCTTACGTTATGGACTGGCCGGGCTCACACGTGCTTGCGGCCGCCTGTCTCGCGGAACCAGCTGTCGGGGTAAGGATACCACCAGTCCTGGATCGCCGGTCTGTGGTCGATGATGACCATCTTGGAGCGTCGGAAGGCGTCGAGTCCCTGGCGTCCCAGCTCGCGGCCAAGGCCTGATGCCTTCCAGCCGCCGAAGGGCAAGGCGTCATTGTCGATCAGCGGGTTGTTGACCCAGACCATGCCGGCCTCGAGCCGCTCGGCCGCCTCATGCGCCTCGGCGAGGTCGGTGGTGAACACCGAGGCGCCGAGGCCGAACGGGCTGTCATTGGCAAGCCGGATCGCCTCGTCGAAATCCTTGACGCGGCAGATCGCGGCGACCGGTCCGAAACACTCTTCGCGCACGATCGCCATATCGGGGGTGACGCCGGTCAGGATCGTTGGCTCGTAGAACCAGCCAGTGTTGTGCGCCGACGGAATGCGCCCGCCGGCAACGGCTATAGCGCCGTTGCTGATAGCATCATCGACCAGCCGCATCACTTTCGCCCGGGCGGCTTCGCTGACCAGCGGGCCGATCTCGGTCTTGTCCATGCCATTGCCGATGCGAAGCGCCCGCGTCTTCTCGGCGAACAGCTCGACGAAGCGATCGTGAACCGAGTCGACGACAAAGAAGCGTTCGGCCGAGGTGCAGACCTGGCCGGTCAGGTGGAAGGCGGCGGTGACGCTGCCGGCTGCCGCCACGTCGAGCGGCGCGTGCTCGCTGATGATCAGCGGATCGCTGCCGCCGGCTTCGATGACGCAAGGCTTCATGCGCTCGGCGCAGGCGACTGCCACGGCTTTGCCGGCGGCGACCGAGCCGGTGAAGGCGACAGCGTGGGTGCGCTCGGAGGCGATCAGCGCCTGCGCGGTGGCGGCCGTGCCGGGCAGGCAGGAGACCAGCCCTTCGGGCAGCGAGCGGAACACGGTCATGTAATCGAGTGTCGACAGCGTCGTGGCTTCGGCCGGCTTGATGATGCAGCCATTGCCGGCGGCAAGCGAGGCCGCAACGGTCCAGCACATCAGCAGGATCGGGAAGTTGTAGGGCATGATGTGGACGGAGACGCCATACGGCTCGTAGCGCGCATACTGGAACGAACCGGCCTGGGTCGTGCCGGCGATCTTGCCGGCATCGTCGCGCGCCATCTCGGCGTAGTAGCGGAAGATCGGTGCGCAATTGGCGATCTCGCCGATCGCTTCGGGATAAGGCTTGCCCATCTCGCGCACCATCAGCTCTGCGCAGCGGGTGAAGTCTGCCGCCTCGATAGCGTTGGCGACGGCGTGCAGGTGTTTGGCCCTGCTCTTGGCATCGAGCTTCTTCCAGGCGGCTTGTGCCGTGGTTGCGGCACACAGCACCGCATCGATCTCACCGTCCGTTGCGGCGGAGATCGAGCCGACGGTCTCCAGCGTCGCCGGATCGATCACCGGTTTTGCCGTGCCGGTCATCGGCCGGTAGTCCGGATTGACGAAGAAAGCCGGCCGGTCAGCGGAGAATTGCATGGTCGTCCTTTCAGGTCCGCTCAGCGGATCATGTAGACCTTCTTGATGGTCTCATGGACGGTGCAGACGCCTTTCCAATTCTGAGGAAAGAACGCCGCCGTGTCCGGCTCGATCTGGATGACCTCGCCCGATTCGTGCACATAGGTGCAGCGGCCCTCGAGGAAGTGGCAGAACTCGTCGCGGGTGACATGGCAGTGCCATTTGCCGGGGGTGCAGACCCACAGGCCGCATTCCGAACGGCCCTCCGGCCCCTTGTAGAGCAGCTTGCCCGAGGTGTGGGACTCGCCCTCGATCATGGTCGGGATGACGCCCCAGTCGACGAGGTCGGTGATGGCAAGTGGGGATTGCATGATTGGCGTGGTCATGGCGATTTCCTTTAAAAAAGTGCTCAGCGGCACATGAAGGCCTTGGTCAGTGTTTGTGTGATGGGTGGAGGTGCCGGCCCAGCCGGCGGGGAAGAACACCAGCGTGCCGGCCTCGACCGGGATCTCTTCGCCATTCTCGCGGACATAGGTCCCGCGGCCCGACAGGAAATGGCAGAACTCGTCGGCGGCAAAGGTAACCTTGCGGCTGCCTGGCGTGCACGACCACAGGCCGCATTCGCTTGAGCCGTCCGGGTTCTGCGAGAGGATCCTGCCCGAGGCGCGCGGCGAGCCGGCAAGCGTGTTGCTGCCCCCGCCCCAGTCCTCCAGTTTCACGGTCGAGGCCTTTGGCCAGTGCGGTGTCGGCATATTGGGAAGCTCCGTTGCTGTTCAAGCCAGCATGTAGACGTTGCGCATGGTCTCATGCACGGTGCATTCGCCTGTCCAGCCGGCAGGGAACATGACCACGGTCCCGGCTGCGACTTCTACCACCTCCCCGGCATCCGACCGGTACGTCGCGCGGCCGGCGACGAAATGGCACAATTCGTCGCGCGGAATCGAGAGTCGCCAGCGGCCGGGCGTGCACACCCAGATGCCGGATTCCGGCTGGTTGTTGGGTCCTTTGTGGACAAGCCTGCCGGTCGAGTGCGACGCGCCGTCCAGCGCGTCGGACTGGGCGCCCCAGTCGACGAGGTCGGTGCGGGTGGAGGCTTGGTAAAGGTGCGGGGCGGAGGAGGTCACAGCAACTTCTCCAGCAACCCTGCGGCCTTTTCCGGCCCGTTCTGTGCCCGCATCTGCGACGAGGTCTTCGCCAGCTTGGCCTTCATCTTCGGGTCGGTCAGGCAAGCCTCGATCCTGCTGACCAACTGGGCGTCGCTCCAGTCGTAGCGCGGCATGCCGAAGCCGTGGCCGGTTTCCTGGACGCGGGTGGCGTTGTCGTGGCCGTCCCAGACATAGGGCATGATGATGGCCGGCTTGCCGAAATAGAGGCACTCGGTGAACGAGTTGTTGCCGCCATGGTGGATTACGGCATCGACCTGCGGGATGACTGAAGGCTGCGGAAACCAGCTCTCGACGATGACGTTGTCCGGCACATCCGTGTACAGGTCCTTGTAGCCGCCGACATTGACCAGCGCGCGGTAACGGGTCTTGCCCAGTGTTGCGATTATGCGCTTCAACAAATCGACATCGCCGGCGCCGAGGCTGCCGAAGGAGACATAGAGCAGCGGCCCGTCATTGTTCTCGGCGAAGGTCGGCAAGGCGTATGGCTTTTCCTGCCGCACGCAGCCTTCGAGATACTGGAATTTCGTCGTATCAAGCGGATGGCGGCGCTTGAACTTTGCCGCTTCGGGATAGAGCAGCAGATTGAGATAGGGCGAGGCCTCGAAGAACTGACTGACCGGGTATGGCGCTTCATTGTTTGCGGTGAGGAAGGCGTTGAAGTCGTCGTGGATGGGCTTGATCACCGCATTGAAATGATCGCGATAGCGCTGTTGGCCGACATGGTCGTTCTCGCCGCAACCGGAGAGATGCGGCGGGATGTCCTCATCCTCGATCTCGTTTTCCGAGCAGGAGATGACGCGCACCCAAGGCTTGCCGAACTGTTTGATGGCCGGAAACAGGATGACGTTGTCGACGCAGATGACGTCAGGCTTGATGGCGGCCAGGACTCGCGGCAAATCCTTCTGCGCCCATTTGGCGCTGTCGACGATCGCGGTCCAGCAATCCTTCACGTAATTGTCGACCTGATCGTAGGGCGATTTGCGGAAGTTCGGGATGTGGCCGTTGATGAAGTCTTCCCAGAATTTCGCCATCTGCTCGGGCGGCATCGGCTCCGACAGGTTCACCGGATGCGCTTCGAAGCCGTAACCCTTGTAGACATCGACAAAGCCGGGGTCGGACAGGAACACTGCCTTATGGCCGCGCGCCTCGACGGCTTGCGCGATGCCGACCGAATTGAGCGCCGGGCCGTAGGCCGCTTCGGGAAAAAACGCGATCGTCTTCTGCGCCATCAAGCTCTCCTATTCCTGAAAAATTCTGACATTGGCGGCGTCCCAGCCGAGTTCGACCTGATCGCCCGACGAGACCGGCCGGCGGTCGGCGGCATCGGCGGTGACGCGCACCAGAAATGGTTTTGGCGACACAGGCGTGCGGACATGCAGCTGCAGGTCGAGCCCGTGATAGGCCAGCGCCTCAACCGTGCCGGCGGTGCGGTTGGCGGTCTCGGCTGACGGGAACAGCCGGATGCGCTCGGGTCGCACCGAAGCGACAGCGGAAGCGCCGGTTGTGAGCTTGGCGGGAACCTTGCCGGTGATGCGCGCGCCGTTCGCGGCGATCACGCCATCCGCAGACACCTTGCCCGGTACGAAATTCATCACGCCGATGAAGTCGGCGACGAAACGGTCGGTGGGATGCTCGTAGATCACGTGCGGCGTGTCGCATTGCAGCAGCTGGCCGTCCTTGAGCACCGCCATGCGGTCGGCCATGACGAGTGACTCTTCCTGGTCGTGGGTGACGATGACGAAGGTGATGCCGACTTCGTGCTGCAGGCGCTTCAGCTCCATCTGCATGGCGCCGCGCAGTTTCTTGTCCAGCGCGCCCAGCGGTTCGTCGAGCAGCAGCAACCGAGGCCGTTTGACCAGCGCGCGGGCGAGCGCGACGCGCTGCTTCTGGCCACCCGACAATTGCTCAGGCTTACGGTCGGCGAAGGGGACAAGCTCGGTGGTGGCCAGAATGGCCTCGACGCGGGAACGGATTTCAGCTTTCGGCAAGCGCTCCATCTCCAGCCCGTAGGAGACATTGGCGCGCACGCTCATATGCGGGAACAGCGCGTAGGACTGGAACATCAGATTGACCGGCCGCTTGTTGGGCGGGGTCCGGGCGATGTCCTTGCCATCGAGCAGTATGCGGCCGTCGGTTGGCGTCTCGAAGCCGGCCAGCATGCGCAGCAGCGTGGTCTTGCCGCAGCCGGAGGGTCCAAGCAGCGCGAAGAACTCGTTTTCGCGGATGTCGAGCGAGATGCCGTCGACGGCGGTGACCCGGCCGAACTTCTTCGAAACGTTATCAATGGCCAGCAGCGTGCGCGGTTCGCTCATTGGCCGATGATCCCACGGTTGAGCCGCTGCGACAGGGTCAGCGCGGTGATGGATACCGCCATGACGATGGTCGCCAGCGCGTTGATCTCCGGCGTGATGCCGAAGCGGATCATGGCGTAGATCTGCATCGGCAGCGTCGTCGAGGCGCGGCCGGCACCGGCGGTGAAGAAGGCGATGATGAACTCGTCGACCGACAGCGTGAAGGCAAGCAGCGCGCCGGCGATCACTGCCGGCGCGATGACCGGCAATGTCACACGCCGGAAGGTGGTCAGAGCCGAGGCGCCGAGGTCGGCGGAGGCCTCGACGATCGACCAGTCGAAGCTCTTTAGCCTTGCGCGCACCACCGAGCAGACGAAAGCGAGGTTGAAGACGACATGGGCGAGGATGATGGTGTGCAGGCCCATGGTCAGGTTTAGCATGGAGAAGAACGACAGCAGAGCGATCGCCAGGACGATGTCGGGGATGATCATCGGTGCGAAGATCAGCGCCTCGAGACCCCTGCCGTATTGCCGGCGCATCTCGATGCCGATGGCCAGCAGCGTGCCGAGCAGCGTGGCGATGGCCGTGGAGACCAACGCCACGATCAGCGTGTTGAGCGCAGCGGAAAGGATGGCGGAATTGCCGGCCAGCGAGGCATACCATTTCAGCGAAAAGCCCGACCATGCCGTCGGCAATCCGCCTTCGTTGAAGGACAGCGCCACCAGCACGGCGATGGGGATGTAGAGGAAGGCGAAGACGAGGGTGAGGATCGTCCGCATGCCGAGCGTACGGGTGAAGGAATGGGTCATCGCCGGCCTCCGACAATTGGAAGGCAAGCGAACGACCAGAGTCCTTCTCCCTGTTCACGGGTAGAAGATACCGGCAGGCAGATGAGGGGCAGCGCTGAGCGTCGCAAAGGTTGACGCCGCCCCTCATCCGCCCCTTCGGGGCACCTTCTCCCGGTGAACGGGGAGAAGGCAAGAATTGCGCAGCGCTCAGCCATCGGCGTCGCCCCTTGCCTCAGTCGCACGCCCCGCGGCGCGGTCGGCGGCGAGCGCCTGCGCCATCAGCACCAGAAGCATGATGGCGATCAGCGCCATCGCCAATGCCGCGCCAAACGGCCAGTCATTGGCGGTCAGGAACTGGTCGTAGACGAGGTTGCCGATCATCTGGAAGCGGCCGCCGCCAAGCAGCGCCGGGGTGACGAAATTGCCAATCGACAGCACGAAGACGAAGACGGCGCCCGCAGCGATGCCGGGCACGGTCAGCGGCAGGATGACACGTCGGAAGGTGGTGGCGGCCGAAGCGCCGAGATCGCGCGATGCTTCGGCCAGTTCCGGGTTGAGGCGCGACAGCGGCGCGTAGCAGGCGAGGATGACGAAGGGCAGATAGTTGTAGACGAGGCCGGCGATGACCGCGCCTTCGGTATAGAGCATCGAGGGCGGTTCGCCGGTGTAGCCGAACCAGCGCAAGAGCTGGGTGATCAGCCCTTCGCGGTTCAGCAGCACGATCCAGGCATAGGTGCGGATCAGATAGTTGGACCAGAACGGCAGCACGGCGAAGAACAGGAAAATTGGCTGCCACCGGCGCGGTGCGGCCGCGATCGCATAGGCTGCGGCATAGCCAATCACCACCGCAATCAAGGTCGCGGTGCCGGCGATACGTGCTGAGTTGAGGAAGATGCCGGCATAGAGCGGGTCGAAGACCAACCCGAAATTTTCCAGCGTCAAAGTGTAGTCGATGCCGCCATAGACGCCGCGCCGGAAGAAGGCGAGCGCCAGCACCAGGGCGCATGGAATAACCATCAGCGCGGTCAGCCAGACCAGCGCCGGGGCCATCAGCAGAGAGGAACGAAGGCGGGTCTGGGACAATTTCTCGGGTACCGCTCAGGGCCGGCGGCAGAAGTGCTGCCGGCCGTGAAGTCTGCGCCGCTTACTGCGCGGCCTTGATCTCGCTGACGATCTTGGAATAGTCGCGCTGGGCTTCGCCGACGTCACGCAACTGCTCGAACTTGACGAGATCGGCCACCGGCATCGCCATGTTGGGGAATTTGGCCAGGAAGTCGGCCGGCAGGCTTTCCATCGCCGGCTTGTTCGGCACCTTGTAGTCGATGTTCTGCGCCGCCCAGGCGTGGTTCTTGGCGTCGAGCATGAAGTTGATGAACTTGAAGGCGTCGTCCTTGTGCTCGGACGCCTTCATCACCACCATCGTGTCGACCCACAGGTCCGAACCTTCTTTAGGGATGACGTATTTGATCTCCGGCTTGTCGGCGATGCCGTAATTGCACCAGCCGTCCCAGGCCTGCACCATCAGCGCCTCGCCGGAAACCAGCTTGGAATAGAAGGTGGTGTCGTCATAGGCGAGCAGGGTCTTCTTGGCGGAGATCAAGAGGTCCTTGACCTCGGCCATCTTGGCCGGGTCGGTCTCGTTGACCGAATAGCCCTTGTCGAGCTGCCCGGCGGCCAGCAGCCAGCGATCGGTCGCCAGCATGGTGGTCTTGCCCTTCATCTCGTCGGAAGGGGCGAGCAGGTCGCTCCAGCTCGTGGGCGCCGTCTTGACAAGGTCAGAGCGGTAGCAGAGGCCCGTCGTGCCCCAGGTGTAAGGCACGGAAAAAGCGTTGCCGGCATCGTGCGGCAGCTTGGTCGCTTCGGGATAGAGGTTGGCGAGGTTGGGGATCTTGGCATGGTCGATCGGCTCGGTCAGGCCAAGCTTGTTTAATACTTCGGCGAAGGGCGAGGAGACGAAGACCACGTCATAGCCCTTGCCGCCGGCGGCAATCAGCTTGCCCATGATCTCTTCATTGGTGGCGTGCACCACCACTTCGCCGGCAACGCCGGTGGCGGTCTTGAAAGCGGCCATGGCGTCGGGTGCCATGTACCCATCCCAGTTCGAAATAACGAGGTCGGCTGCGGCGGCCGGCCCCGAGAGCGTCAGGGCGAGACCGAGAGCGATTGAGGATGTATTGAGCGCACGGCGCCGCAGGCTGGTAGCGGTCATGGCAGTCTCCCATTCGGTTTGCTCGTCGAAATCATTTGCCGGACCAAGGCCGGCGACGCGCGCGCCTGCCTCGATCCTGTTCCCTCGGTCTTTTCTCGCCGATTGTGCCGACAGTACTATTGCAGAAAAAAGTACGTCAATCCATAATCTGTCAACCGACGGAGGAATTTGGCCGATTGTCCCTGTTCCGGCGATCAGCCAGACCAATGCGCCACATTCGTATTCGAGAAAAGTCATGCAAGCCGTAGCCAGACGACCTCGCACCAACCATCTCGATCTGGCGCAGCGCATCCTGGATGTGGCGCGGCAGCGTGGCTTCGAGCCTGGCGCCCGCCTGCCCGAACAGCAGATCGCCTCGCTGTGCAATGTCTCGCGCACGCCCGTACGCGCCGCACTCGGCCTGCTCGCGGAACGGGGCGTGGTGCGTTGGGAGGCCGACAGCGGTTATCATCTGACGGTCGACCTCGCCGCCCAGCCCGCCATTGCCGCCGAACTACCCAATGCGGAGGAAGACGAGCTCGCCGAAGCCATCCTGCGCGACCGCTCGGCGCGACGGTTGGACCAGACGGTGACCATCGCGGGGCTGATGCGACGCTACGACGCTGATCGCAAGACGGTACTAAAAGCACTTAACAAACTGACCGACGAGAATCTTCTGGATCGTGCGCCTGGGCAATCCTGGTTGTTTCGCCGCGCGCCGGACGATCCGGAGGCGCAAGGCGAAAGCTACGAGTTCCGCCTGGTGCTGGAGCCGGCGGCCATCCTGACGCCAGGCTTTCGGCTGGACGGGGCGCGGGCAGCAATGTTGCGGCAAGGCATGGAAGCGCTTGCAGCGCTGCCGGACGAGACATTCGACACGCGCGAGTTCCAGCGGCTGGACATGGATTTTCATGGCATGATCGCCGAGGGCTGCGCCAACCGTTTTGTGTCGGATGCATTGGCCGATCATCTCCGCCTGCGCCGGCTGCCGGGCATCTATTCCGGCGTCAACGTGTTTCGGCTGCGGCAATCGTTGCGCGAACACTCGGGCATACTCGACTATCTTGAAAGCCGGCAGTATGAGGTGGCTGCCGATCTGCTTCGCATCCACCTGCGGCTCTCCCGCAGCCAGCGACCGCAAGCAGCCAGCCGCGGAGCTCCCGCACTGTTCGGCATGATCAGCCGGCCGGATTGAAGAGGAATAATTGACGCGTAAAGCCAGCCCGACCATCGCGCTGTTTCCCGAAGCCAGTTTCGGCGCCGCGTTGAATTGCGTCGGTATCGCACAGGCATTGCGCGCACGGGGCGCTCGCCCCGTCTTCATCTGCCATGCCGGCTTCTCCGGCGTCTTTACCGACTATGGCTTCCAGGAATACCATCTGCCGACGGATGAGCCGCTGAGCGACAGCGAGCGGCAGAGCTATTGGCAGGCCTTCGTGCGCCGGCACCTGCCGCATTTCCGGCTGAGCCCGATCGACCAGCTCGAGACCTATGTCGCGCCGACCTGGCAAGCGATCGTCGACACCGCCGTCAACGCCGAGGCGCCGCTGCGCCAATTGCTGGCGCGGCTGAAGCCGGATGTGGTGGTGCTCGACAACGTCATCATGTTCCCGGCGATCGCCGCCGCCGGCTGCCCGTGGGTGCGCGTCGTCTCCTGTGCCGAGACGGAACTGCCGGATGCCGAGGTGCCGCCCTATCTCTCGGGGATGGGTGCCGACGACCCGCAACGTGCGGCGTTCGAAGCGCGCTATCTCGCGGCCTCCGCACCCGCGCATGAGCGCTTCAACCGTTTTCGCGCGGATGCCGGCCTGGCGCCGTTGCCCAAGGGCCTGTTCCTCGAGACATCACCCGACCTCAATCTGCTGCTGACGCCAGCGATCGTACGGCGTGAGCGGGCCGAGCCGCTCGACCCCAAACGCTTCGTTTATCTCGAAGGCTGCGTGCGCTCGGAAGGGCCGTTCGAGGTGCCGGTGTTTCCGCGCAATGGCGGGCCGCTGGTCTATGTCAGCTTCGGCAGTCTCGGCGCGATGGATGTCGGGCTGATCGAACGCATGCTCGCCGTCTTCGACCGGCTGCCGGCGCGCTTCATCATCAATGCCGGCGGCCTGCGCGACGCCTACCGCGCGGTGCCGGACAATGTCTATCTCGACGCCTGGTTTCCGCAGCCTTCGGTGGTGGCGAAGTCGGACCTGTTTATTCATCACGGAGGAAACAACAGTTTTTGCGAGGCGCTGCGCTTCGGCGTGCCGTCGCTGATCATGCCCTATTGCTGGGACGGACATGACAATGCGCAACGCGCGGGAGAGACGGGCGTGGGCGACCATATCGGCCGCGACGCCTGGACCGAAGGGGGATTGGAGAGAGCCATTCTCGGCCTGCTGGCCGACGATGCGATGCGCGCCCGCCTCAGGGACAATGCTGCCAAGATGGCGCTGACCCCTGGAACGGATGTGGCCGCGCAAGCCATACTCTCTCTCATAGGTACGTGAACCAAAATGCAGGACAAAAATACCAACACCGCTCTCTTCACCGGCAACGATCCCAAGGCCTGGCTCGCCCAGCACGGCATCACGGAGGTCGAGTGCCTGGTGCCCGACATGAATGGCGTGCTGCGCGGCAAGGCGCTGCCGACAGCAAAATTCCTCAAGGCGCTGGAAGACCGCGCACTTTACCTGCCGAGCAGCGCTTTCCTGGTCAGCATAGATGGCCGCTACTCCGGTTCGATCGACGAAGGCTTTGCCTATCAAGACCCGGATATGCGCATGGTGCCTGATATGTCGACGCTGTGCCTGGCGCCGGGCGGTGGCGCTGGCAAAGCCTATGTCTTCGCCGACGCCTTCCACATGGAAGGCAAGCCCTGGATGGCCTCGCCACGACATGTGCTGCGCGCCGTGCTCGATCTCTACCGGAAGCGCGGTTGGCGCGCGGTGGTGGCGCCGGAAGTCGAATTCTATCTGACCGCGCCCAATCCGAATCCCGACCAGCCGCTGACGGCACCGGTTGGCGCCAATGGCCGCGCCGAGGGCTCGCAGCATCCCTATGACATGGTGGCGCTGGAAGAATTCGAGCCGGTGATAAGGCGCGTCTATGATTATGCCGCAGCCGCCGGCCTGCCGCTCGACACGCTGATCCATGAATCGGGCACCGGGCAGCTGGAGATCAATCTGCTGCACGGCGACGCGGTGCCACTCGCCGACCAGGTGCTGCTGTTCAAGCGGCTGACGCGCCAGGCAGCGCAGCAGAGCGGCATGCACGCCACCTTCATGGCCAAGCCGATCGCCGCGCAGGCCGGCAGCTCGATGCATCTGCACATGTCTGTCGTCGATGAAACGACAGGCGCCGCGCTGTTTGCCGACAGAGATGATGCAGACACCGAAATGTTCGGCCATTTCATCGGCGGCCTGCAGAAATATGTGCCCGAGATCATGCCGCTATTCGCACCCAACGTGAACTCGTTCCGCCGTATCCGTCCAAACCACAGCGCGCCGGCCAACATCGAATGGTCGCACGACAACCGCTCCTGCGGCCTGCGCGTGCCGGCCGGTGGCCGCGCCGCCCGGCGGGTAGAGAACCGCTTGCCGGGTGCGGATTGCAATCCCTATCTGGCGATCGCCGGTTCGCTGCTTGCCGGCTATCTCGGCGTCGAGCAGAAGCTGGCGCGCTCGGCTGAGGCCTCGGGCAATGCCTACAGGATCAAAAGCACGCTGCCGAAAACGATGGAGGAGGCGCTTGATCGTTTCACTGCTTGCGAGCCGGTGCGGGTATTGCTCGGCGAGGATTTTTTCCAGACCTATCTGCGCGTCAAGAGCGTCGAACTCGACCTGTTCCAGAGCGTGGTGACGAGCTGGGAACGCGACCATTTGCTGCTGAAGGTGTGATCATGGCCTCCGGCTCAACGGGTTTCAATTCGAGCCTCGATATCGGCAATTCCTATTATGTCGCCACCGCCAATCCGGCGCCGGACCATCCGGCGCTGGCGGGAGATGTCGACGCCGATTTGGTGGTGGTGGGCGGCGGCTGCACCGGCCTGTCGGCCGCCCTACACGCCGCCGTGCGCGGCCTGAAGGTGGTGCTGCTCGAAGGCGGCAAGATCGGCTGGGGGGCATCGGGCCGCAATGGCGGCCAGATGATCCCCGGCCTGCGCAAAGGCGCCAAGGGGCTGGTCAAGCTCTACGGCCCCGAGCGGGCGAAGGCGCTGTTCGACCTCGCCTTCGAGGCGCGGGGCCTGGTGCTCGACATCATCGAGCGCCACGCCATCGACTGCGATCTGCGGCTGACCGGCCATCTCGTCGGTGCCGTTAATGGCTCCGACCTCAGGGATCTCGAAGACGAGGCCAAATGCCTCGAGAGCGTGATGAAGTTCCGCGACGTCGAGATCCTGTCGGCGGCGCAGGCACGCGGCAAGGTGGACACGCCCTATCATGGCGCGATGTATGAGCCGCTCGGCGGCCATATGCATCCTCTGAACTACACGCTTGGCCTTGCCCATGCCGCCGTGGCGGCCGGTGTCGTCATCCACGAAAATTCCGTCGCGGTGAAGCTGGAGCGCGAGCCTTCGATCCGGGTCTCGACGGCGCAGGGGTCGGTAAGGGCCAATCATGTCGTGCTGGCCGGCGACGCGTTGCTGCATGGGCTGGAGCCGCGCGTCAACAGCCGCATCATGCCGGTCGGCAACTACATCGTCGCCACCGAACCGCTGGAGGGCAAACACAATGTCATCCCGGCCAATGTCGCGGTGTCCGACACACGCTTCGTCGTCAACTACTACCGCATGTCGGCGGACGGTCGGCTGCTATTCGGCGGCGGCGAGCGCTACACGCCATCGCCGCCGGCCGACATCGCCGGCTTCGTGCGGCCGCACATGGAGGCCACCTTCCCGCAACTGAAGGGCTGCCGCATCGATCATGCCTGGGGCGGTCTGGTGTCGGTGACCACGTCGCGGCTGCCGCATGTCGGGCACTATGGCGAGGTCTATTTCGCGCATGGCTATTCCGGCAAGGGCGTCATCCTGTCAACGCTGTCGGGCAAGCTGCTGGCCGAAGCGATTACGGGCGACGCCTCGCGGCTGGACCTGTTCTCGACTTTGACCCCGATGCCGTTCCCGGGCGGTACGGCGCTACGTGGTCCGCTCTATGTGCTGGGGATGTTGTGGTACGCCATGCGCGACCGTATCAAGCATTGAGGTTACTACCGGCGGGTGGATCATCAGAGGATTGCATGCGTGATTTTCAACTCACCGGACGCTCGCCGGTTCGCGCGACAGAAGCGATGGCGGCGACATCGCATCCGTTGGCGACGCTGGCGGCTATCGACATGCTGCGCTCCGGCGGCAACGCCATGGATGCCGCCGTCTGTGCGGCGGCAGTGCAAGGGGTGGTCGAGCCGCAATCGACCGGCATCGGTGGCGACTGTTTTGTGCTCTACTCCCCCAAAGGCGAGGGCGAGGTGCTGGCTTTCAACGGCTCGGGGCGGTCGCCTGCTGCTGCAAATGCCGATTGGTATCTGGAGCAGGGCCATAGCCAATTGCCTGGAACCGGTCCACACGCCGTCACCGTGCCGGGCGCCATCGACGCGTGGTGCCGGCTGCTTGAAGATCACGGCAGGAAGGGCATCGACGCCGCGCTGGCTCCGGCCATTCGCTATGCCGAACAAGGCTATGTCGTTCATGATCGCGTCGCCTTCGACTGGGCTGACGAGGTCGCCCTGCTTTCAGCCGATGAACATGCCGCGCGCATATTCCTGCCCGAGGGAAGGGCGCCGCAAGCCGGCGATGTGCATCGGCAGCCGCACTTGGCGGACACCTTGCGCATCATCGCCAACCGAGGCCGTGCAGGGTTTTATGAAGGTGCGGTCGCGGACGATCTGGTGGAACGTCTTCGCGCGCTGGGCGGGCTGCATGCATTGGAGGATTTCGCCGAGACCCAAGGCGACTACGTCACGTCGGTGAATACGTCCTATCGCGGCTACGATATCCATCAGATGCCACCGAACAATCAGGGCATGACGGCGCTGATCATGCTGAATGTGCTTTCGGGCTTCAGCCTTGGTTCGTTGGAGCCGAACAGTGCCCAGCGGCTGCATCTCGAGATCGAAGCCGGCCGGCTTGCCTACCAGGACCGCGATACTTTCATCGGCGACCAGGATTTCGTCCAGGTCCCCGTCGAACAACTGCTGTCGGCAGCCTATGCGGAGCGGCTGCGCGCCGCCATCGATCCGGCCCTCGCCATGACGCATCTGCCGCGGCTTGAGCTGCCGCGCAGCGACACCGTCTATATCTCCGTGGTCGACCGCGACCGCAATGCAGTCAGCTTCATCAACTCGACCTTCGGTTCCTTCGGCAGCGGCGTCGTCGGTCCCAAGACAGGCGTCGTGCTGCAGAATCGCGGCAGCAGTTTTCGCCTCACGGAAGGCCATCCAAATCGTATCGCGCCGCGAAAGCGACCGATGCACACCATCATGCCTGGCATGGCGACGCGAGGGGGTAAGGTGGTGATGCCGTTCGGGGTGATGGGCGGCGGCTACCAGCCGTTCGGCCATGTCCATCTGCTGACCAACATGATCGATTTCGGGATGGACCCGCAGCAGGCACTGGATGCGCCACGGGTGTTCTACAAGGACAATGCCGTGCTGGCCGAGCGCGGGATTCCGGCTGAGGCGATCGCCGGCCTGCGTCAGCGCGGCCATCAGGTTTCGATCGCCGAGGAGCCGCATGGCGGCGGGCAGCTGGTGCTGATCGATTGGGAAAAGGGCACGCTCACCGGTGCCTCCGATCCGCGCAAGGACGGTTGTGCGCTGGGCTACTGATCTGCGTTGCTGGAATGCGCATTCAGAACCAGATCAGCCAGACAAGCTGCAGGATTACCAGTGCAATGGCGTCCCAGAAGATGAGTTCGCACATCGAGAACCAGCGCCGCGACCGGTTGAAGCTGTAGAACAGCCGCCAGACCAGAGCAGCGGCGGCCAGCGGCACCAAAGCGAGCAGCGTGCTCACGGCAGCCGCGCTCCCGACACCGCATCGAATGTGTGCAGCGCTGCCGGCGGAAAGCGTAGATAAAGCGGCTGGCCGGGATCGAAAGCGCGATCGTCATTCACGGTCCTGACGATCAGCGCGTTGGCCTCGCTCTTGGCGAAGATCAGGACGTCCGGCTCGACCGGTTCGACGACGTCGACGGCAAACTGGATGGCATCGCTTGCGGAGGCGTCGACCAGCTGGATCTGTTCCGGGCGAATGCCGAGCACGATCGGGCCGTCAGGCTTTCCCGGCAGCGGGCAAGTGAAACCGCTGGCGTGGAAGACGCCGGCGCGGACATCGCCATCGAACGTGTTCATCGCTGGACGGCCGATGAATTCGGCGATGAAGCGATTGGCAGGCCGCCGATAAATCTCGCGCGGGTCGTCGTACTGGATCAGTGCGCCTTCGCGCAACACCGCGACCCTGGTCGCCAGCGTCACCGCCTCTTCCTGGTCGTGTGTGACGAAGACGAAGGTCTTTTTCAGCTCGCGATGCAGACGCTTCAGCTCGGTGCGCATGTGGAGCCGCAACAAGGCGTCGAGATTGGACAGCGGCTCGTCCATCAGACAGAGGCTAGGTTGCCAGACCAGGGCGCGGGCCACAGCCACGCGCTGCGCCTGGCCGCCCGACAATTGCGAAGGGCGGCGGTCTAGGTAACGGGTGATCTCAAGCAGCTCGGCCATGGCGCGGACGCAGCGGTCGAGCTCGGCAGCCGGCATCTTTCGGATGCGCAAGGGATAGGCGATGTTCTCGTAGACGCTCTTATGGCTGTAGAGCGCATAGTTCTGGAACACCATGCCCATGCCGCGCAGGCGCGGCGGCAGGTCGGTGACATCGAGGCCCTCGACCATGATGCGCCCGGCGGTCGGCCGCTCCAGCCCGGCGAGCAGCCGGCAGGCTGTCGTCTTGCCGGAACCGGACGGGCCGAGCAGAACCAGGAATTCGCCGGGCTCGAAAGCAAGATCGAGCGCCTGCAGCGCCACCGTCCCGTCCGGGAAGGCCTTGGTGACGCCGTCGAAAACAATTGCCATACAAGATCCCTTCAACCCTTGACCGCGCCGAAGGTGAGGCCGCGGACGAGCTGTTTCTGGACAAGGAAAGTGAAAAGCACGATCGGCAGCGTTGCCACGATCGCGACTGCCGCGACTTGTCCCCAGAGCGTGCCATGCGGCGTCACCAGTCCGGGTATGCCGACGGTCAGCGGCCGCCCGTCGAAAGCGACGAGGATGAAGGCATAGAGGAACTCGTTCCACGACAGGATGAAGCAGAGCACCGCTGTGGCGCCGATGCCGGGTGCGGCCAGCGGCGCGACGACGAAGAAGAATGCGCCGAGCCGCGAGCGGCCGTCCATCATCGCGGCTTCGTCGATCTCCCTGGGGATTTCGGCGAAGAAGCCGCGCATCATCCAGACGACGAGCGACAGGTTGAAGGAGGTGTGGGCGATCACAACGGCGTAGATGGTGTCGATCAGGCCCAGCGAGGTGAAGAACAGGAACAGCGGCACGGCGATTGAGATCGGCGGCGCCATGCGCGTGGTCAGGAAGAAGAAGAACAGGTCTTCCTTGCCGGGAAAATCCGAGCGGGCAAAGCCATAGGCCGCTGGCGCGCCGATGACGATGCAGAGTATGGTCGACGACACCGAGATCAGCACCGAATTGATCGCCAGCGGCCAGTATCCCTTGTCGATGAAGACGGCGGGATAGTTGGCAAGCGTCGGCGAAAAAATCCATTTCGGCACAGAAGACAGAAGATCGACGCGGTTCTTGAACGACGCCAGCACCATCCAGACATAAGGCGTCAGCGACACCACGACGGCGACGAGCAACACCGCCCAGGCAAAGCTTTTCCAGGCGCGGTTGGTGGATTGATCGATCATCGCCGCGCCCTCAAAACGCCGCCGCCTGCTTGCGGCTCGACCAGTAGACGGCCTTGTAGAAGACCGAGCACAGGATCAGCACGACGAGGTAGATCATGAAGGCGACCGCGGCGCCGTAGCCGAGGTCCCAGTTACGGAAATTGACGCGGTAGGCGTAGATCGAGACCAGCTCGGTCAGCGTTCCCGGACCGCCGCCGGTCATCAGGAAAACCTTGTCGAACTCCTTGAAGGCGTCGATGCCGCGCAGCAGCAGCACGAGCGCGATGACCGGCCGCAGCAGCGGCAGCATGACGTCTCGGAAAATCTGGAACGGTTTGGCGCCATCCATCATTGCCGCCTCGAACGGCGCGCGCGGCAGGCTCATCATGCCGGCGAGCATGATCAGGGTGACGAAAGGCGTCCACTGCCAGACATCGATGGCGACGATGGTCGGAAACACCAGGTCGGGTGCCGAAAGCACCGCCGAATTCTGCGCCAGCAGGCCGACCTTGCGCATGTAGAAGGTGAGCATGCCGAAATCGCCCTGCAACAGCAGCCGCCAGATCAGCCCGACGGCGACCGGCGCGATCATCATCGGGATGAGCAGCAGTGTGGTGAGAAGCCGCTGGCTGGCGACGAAGCGGAAGATCAGGAAGGCCAGCGCAAAGCCGAGCAGGAATTCCAGGCCGACGGCGATGATGACGAATTTCAGCGTCAGCAGGAACGATGCCCAGAAGAATGGGTCGTTGCGCATCAGCTTGCGGAAATTGTCGAAACCGACGAAGGCGCCGGCATGGCTGGCGTCGGCGAAGCTGAGGTCGGTCAGCGCGGTGTAGGCCATGTAGTAGAACGGGCCGACCAGGAAGACGACGACGAGCAGCGTCGCCGGCAGCATCAAGAGCGGCCCCACCCCACGGTCGAGAAGCGGCATTCCGCGCGGCGATGGAGTGCGGTTCGTCACGGGCGTTTCCTGCGGACAAGAACGGCTACCCGCTTGTGCGGGTAGCCTCTGCGCGACATCTCAAGGCCTATCGTGCCGGATAGGTCATGGGTGCGCAAGAACCGAGCAATGTCGAGATGTCGGTGGCGGCGGTGTCGAGGGCGGCCTGCGCCTCCTTTTCGCCGGCGAGGTAGGATGACAGTTCGCGCACTAGTATGTCGGTCATCTCGGCCGATTGCGGCAGCGTCGCCTTCGGCACCGCATGCTCGTTGGCCTCCATCGAGGCCTTGGCGTAGGGCAGTTTCTGCACCTCCGCCGAGGCATAGACATCGGGCCGGCCCGAGGCGCCGCCATTGAGATGCTGCTCGAGCTGGCGGTCATAGCCCATCATCCACTGGACGAAGAGGAAGGCGGCCTGTGGGTTCTTCGAATAGATAGGGATGAGATAGGTCCAGCCTTCGACCTGGCCGATCTTGCCGCCTTCGCCTTGCGGCACGAGATCGAAGCCGACCTTGCCGACGACGGTGGAGGCGGTTGTGTCGACCGACACGGCATAGGTGGCGTCGTTCCACATGATCAGCTCGGCGACCTTGGCTTGCTGCATCAGCGCCATGACATCGTCCCAGAAATAGTTGAGGCTGTCCGGCGGGGAGAATTGCAGCAGGCTCTTGTAATATTCGAGCGAGGCGACGGCCTTGGGGCTGTTGACGATGACCGGGCCGCAGGCCGAGCCGCTCTTCACGTCGAGCACGTCGCCGCCGAAGGAATAAAGGAAATTGAGCCACTCATACCACAGTGCCTCATGGCGCTTGCCCTGCAGGGCGGTGCCGTAAAAACCCTGGTCGGGGCGATAGAACCATTCGGCGATATCGCGGTATTGCTTCCAGTCCTTGGCGGGAGCGAGGTCGTAGCCATACTTGGCCTTGAAGCCTGCCTGCTCCTTGGGATCGGCGAGCAGGTCCGAGCGATACCACATGAACATGTTGAGCACTGTGAAGGGGAAGCCGTACTCCTTGCCGTCATACCAGGAGATTTCGTGCCAGGCGGTCTGGTAGAGCTGCTTCTCCGGCTCGAAGCTCGGATCGCGCAAAGCCGGGTCGGCCATCATCTTGGCGATTTCGACCAGATGGTTGTTGGTGGCGAACTTGCCGAGTTCGCGATGCGGCTGGATGATGACGTCGTAGCGGCCGCGGTGCGAGTTGAGATCGAGCTGCACCTTGTTGACGGCTTCCGAGTGCTCGTACATCTCGACTTCGACATGGATGCCGGTCTGTTTTTCAAACTCCGGCGCCATCTTCTTCAGCGCTTCGAGCGGCGGCAGCGCCTCGCCGACCATGCGGATGGTCTGGCCGCTATAGCGTTTCGACGCCTCTTTCAGATCCCACGCGGCCGCTTGTGTCACTTGCCACGTCAGGGGCCACACAAATACGACTGCGACGAGCAGTCTGGACGCGGTACGTCTCAGCGGCTTGAGCATTCTTCCCTCTCCCTAGAAGTCGTGCCTGGCGGGCCGGCGCCCGTTTTGTCATAAAATGTGTGGTACTGCAAATCAAAATGTGGCACCTTGCAACAAATGGTTGGGAGGTGTTAACAGACCGGCAGCAAACCGGCTTTCCCGACCAGGCGAGGGACCTTTCGGATGGACTTCATCTTCATGCTGACGCGCAACGATCGCACGGTCGAGGACTGTCTCGACCTGGTCGGTTTGATTGAGCCGGTCGGCCTGAAGCATGTCGGCTTCAAGGATATTGGCGTCGCGCCGGATGTGCTGCGCAAGCTCGCTGTCGCCATTGGCCGGACAGGCGCCACCACTTACATGGAAGTTGTCTCGACGACGGCTGAGGCCTGCCTTAATTCCGCGCGCATCGCCAGGGATCTCGGCATCCAGCGCCTGCTCGGTGGTACCCAGGTCGACGAGATCATGGCGTTGCTGGAGGGGAGCGGCACCGAATACTACCCTTTTCCCGGGCGGCCGGTCGGCCATCCGACCAAGCTCGGCGGTTCGGCTGAGGATGTCGAGGCCGACTGCCGCGCCTTTGCCGAGAAGGGTTGTGCGGGATGCGACATCCTCGCCTATCGCGCCACCGAGGCCGACCCGGCCGAACTGGTGCGCGCAGCCCGGCGCGGGCTTGGTCCGTCGCGGCATCTGATCGTCGCCGGCGCTGTGGCATCAGCCGATCGCATCAAGGCAATCAAGCTGGCCGGCGCCAACGCTTTTACCATTGGCACAGCGGTTTTCGATGGCTCCTATTCGCCGACGAAAGGTTCTATCCTCTCGCAACTGCGGGATGTCCTCGCGGATTGCGAGCGTGTCTAATGCCAGTCATCGGCATCGATCTCGGCACACAAAGCCTAAAGGCGATCGTTGTCGATGACGAATTGCGGCTGCGTGGCGAGGCCGCTGTGTTGTACCAGCCGGCCTTCCCGGCGCCCGGCTGGGCCGAACAGAACCCGGCGCTGTGGCTGGCGGCGCTCAAGCCGGCCATTGCCGGCGCGCTCGACAAGGCTGGGCTTGCGCCGTCCGACATCAAGGGTATTGCCATTGCCGGCCAGCTCGACGGCTGCGTCGCGGTCGATCGCAATGGTGAGGCGCTGGCTTCGTGCATCATCTGGATGGACCGGCGGGCGGCAGGAGAGATCGCCGGCATCGACCCGGACTTCATCCGTGAGCGCACCGGTCTCGTTCTGGACGCCACCCATATGGCGGCGAAAATCCGCTGGGCCGCGCGCAACCTGCCCGAAGCGCGCCGAGTGGCGCTCTGGCATCAACCTGTATCATTCGTGGTCGCAGCGTTGTGCGGTCGTGCCGTCATCGATCACGCGCTGGCCTCGACGACCATGCTCTATGGGCTGAAGGAGCACAATTATGCCGGCGATCTGCTGGCGGCCTTCGACATCGATGCAGATAAATTGCCCGGCATCGACGATGCATCTGAGATCGCCGGCGCCTTGACCCACGCCGGCGCCGAGCTCACCGGTCTTCCTGTGGGCACGCCGCTGGCGGTCGGCACCGGCGATGATTTTTCGGCCGCCATAGGCGCCGGGGTTGTCGTGCCCGGTGTCGTCGCCTGCAATCTCGGCACGGCCGAAGTGGTCGGCGCGGTGTCCGGCACGCTTCGCCTCGACCCCGGCGGCCTGGTCGAGACCCATGGCTTTCTCGGCGACGGCTATTTCATCTCCAATCCCGGATGGCTCTCGGGCGGGGCGGTGACGTGGTTTCTAACAACCTTCGGCGTCGATTCGCCGGCGGCGATGTCGGAACTGGCGGCGACGGTGGTTGCCGGCAGCGACGATTTGCTGTTCTTGCCCGCGTTGTCCGGTGCCATGGCGCCGCGCTGGATCGCCGAAGCGCGTGCCGCTTTCTACGGCCTGACATCCTTCCACGGCAAAGCCGCTTGTGCCCGTGCCGTGCTGGAGGGCTGTGCCTTTGCCATGCGCGACGTGGTCGACCGGCTGGACGATCTCGATATCGCGACGGATCGCATCCGGCTCTCAGGCGGTGGCGCGCGCAGCCGGGTATGGGCGCAAATCCGTGCCGATGTCAGCGGCAGGCCGGTCGAGATCGCGGGTGCGGCCGATGCCTCGCCGATCGGTGCGGCAATCCTTGCCGCCGCAGCCATCGGCCTTACCTCCTCAGTGCAGCAGGCGGCTGAAAGGCTGGCCGGCCACGTCGAGACGATCGACCCTGATCCTTCCGCCAAGGCCGCCTACGACAGAAGTTACCGCCGGTATCGCACCTTGTTCGATGCCCTGACCCCGCTTCATGCTGACTGACCGGACTGCATCCTATGTCCAGACAAATGCTCGATCGCCTTATTGCCGGCACGCTGCCTGACCCGGATAGCCAGGGAATGCTGTCGGTGCCGCTGAAGACCATCGTCATAGGGCGCGGTCTCGGCGATGAAGCCGATGCGCTGGTCAAGCCGCTGCCGCTCGGCCGCAGGCTCGCCGTTGTCATGGATCCCGACACAAGGCTGGCTCTCGGCGAGAGAGTGTCGATTGCGCTGCGCGGCTCCAGCGATGTCGACAAGATCATCCTGCCGCGCCATCCGCATCCCGACATGGACACCGTGCGATCGGTGATCGCCCGCACGAAAGACGCCAGCGGTCTGGTCGCGGTCGGATCGGGCTCGATCAATGACATCACCAAATATGCCGCCCATCTGACCCAAAAGCCCTATGCGGTGTTCGGCACCGCGCCGTCGATGAACGGCTACACCTCGGTGTCTGCGGCAATCACAGAGGACGGCCTGAAGAAATCGCTGACGGCGAGCCTGCCGGTCGGTGTCTTCCTCGATCTCGATGTCATGGCGCGAGCGCCGCACCGGCTGATCGCTGCCGGGTTCGGCGATTCGATGGCGCGGCCGACCGCGCAGACCGATTGGCTGATGGCGCATCTGTTGCTCGGCACGCCCTACCGGGAGGCGCCGTTCATGCTTCTGGCCGAGGACGAGGAGGCGCTTATCGCCAAAGCCGGCGAACTCGGGACCGGCGACCTTGAGGCGACGGAAGTGCTGGTGCGCACGCTGGTCATGTCGGGCCTTGGCATGACTTTGTGCGGCGGCTCCTATCCGGCCAGTCAGGGCGAACATCTCATCGCCCACTATATCGACATGCGGGGCCAGGGATTGCCCGAGGCGCATCACGGCGAGCACATAGCGGTGACGACGTTGACGATGGCGCGGCTACAGGAACGCGTGCTGGCGCTGCGGGAGCTGCAGCTCGCGCCGTCCGCCGATACGCCAGACCGCTTCATCGAAATCTTCGGCGAAACGCTCGGACGTTCCTGCTGGGCGGCATTCAAGCCCAAGCTGCTGGACCGCGAACGGGCGGACGCTGTCAACACCATGCTGGCCAGGCAGTGGCGCTCGCATCGCGAAAGGCTGCTGCGGGTGGCACGCCCGGCGCGCGAGATCGCGGCAGCACTGCGTGCCGCCGGCGCCCCGACCACGCCGCAAGAGGTCGCCATACCGGCTGGCTTCTACGACGAGGCGGTCGCCAATGCGCGGCTGATCCGCGACAGGTTCACCATGCTCGACGTCGCTGCTGCCTCGCTCGAAACGGTTGCGGCGGGAGCCTGAGCGGGTGCTGCGTCCGCTCACCGACTTCACCGCGCCGGACCGGCGCAACATCGCTGTCGTGCTGACCGACATAGACGACACCTTGACCGACAAGGGGCGGTTGCCGGCAAAAGCCTATGCGGCGCTCGAGCGGCTGAAGCAGGCCGGCTTCATTGTCGCGCCGGTTACCGGCCGCCCTGCCGGCTGGTGCGACCTGATCGCCCGGCAATGGCCGGTGGACGGCGTGATCGGCGAGAACGGCGCCTTCTATTTCCGCTACGACGACGCCAAAAAGCGGATTGTTCGCCACTACGCCAAGAGCGCTGCCGAACGGCAGGCCGATGCCGCACGCCTCAAGGAGATCGAGCAAACCGTTCTGAGCGAAGTTCCGGGTGCGGCGGTCGCGGCCGACCAGGCCTATCGCGAGGCCGATCTGGCGATCGATTTTTGCGAGGACGTGGCGCCGCTGCCCAAAACCGAGGTTCTGAAGATCGTCGGCATCTTCCAGCGCTATGGCGCGACGGCGAAAATCTCGTCCATCCACGTCAATGGCTGGTTCGGCAAATACGACAAACTGTCGACAAGCCGGCTATTCTTGCGGGACTGTTTCGGTATAGATATCGACCACGACAAGGACAGCATTGTCTTCGTCGGCGATAGTCCAAACGATGCACCAATGTTCGGCTTCTTCCCCAACAGCGTCGGCGTCGCTAATGTGCTGGACTTCGCCGGCGAGCTTCCTGCGTCTCCCGCCTTCGTCACAAGCGGGCGCGGCGCGGAGGGATTTGCCGAGCTTGGCGACGCGCTGATTGCTGCAAAGGGAATGGAATAGTCATGGACCAAGGCCGACTGACGAAGAAGGAGCGGCACGCGCTTATCCTTTCGGAAGTGCGCCGGTCGGCGTCGATACGCATCTCCAAGCTCGCACGGCGCATCGGCGTCGCCGGCGAGACCATCCGCCGCGATCTCATCGAACTCGGCGATGCCGGACTGATCAACCGCACCTATGGCGGTGCGACGATCTCGCTGGTGACATCAGAACCGGTGATTTCCGAGCGTGGCCTGACCCTGATCGAGGAGCGCGCCCGCATCGGCCGCGGCGCGGCAAGCCTTGTCGAGAAGGGCCAGATCGTGATGATCGATGGCGGTTCGACCACCTATGAGGTGGCGCGCAACCTTTCGCAGCTGAAGCGCGACCTGACCATCATCACCAATTCCACCGGAGTGGCCTCTGTGGCCGGCGCCAATCCGACCTTTCGGGTGCTGCTCTGCCCCGGGACCTATGATAGCCGGGAAGGCAGCGTGTTGGGCGAAGACACCGTCGAGTTCCTGCGCCGCTACAATGCCGACGTCGCCATTATCGGGGCATCGGGGATAAGCGCCGATGGTCCGAGCGACATGATCTCGGGCGCCGCAGCCGTTAAACGCGCGATGATATCGCGTTCATTGTCGACGGTGCTGGTGGTGACCCACGACAAGTTTGGCCGCAGCAGTCTCGAACGCATCTGCGGGCTCGATGACATTGCCGATATCGTCACCGACAGCGAACCGAAGGCCGACCTGCGCACTGCTGCCGAACAGGCGGGCACGGAGCTGCATGTGTTTGCCGCCGGCTGATCAGCAACTGCTTATTCGGCGGCATCCCGGTTGGTCAGCGCGATGTGGCAGCAGCCGGAGCCGTGGCCCGGCGTCCAGGTGACATTGTCGAAGCGCACGCCCGTTGCCTCGAACAGACCACGGTCGAAAGCGCCGGCGATGCGGCAGAGCGTGGCGAGTTTTTCATCACCGACACCGGCCTCGACCCAGGCGTCCTTCAGCGGACAACGCTTCACCTTGAAGGCGATGTGGTCCGGCCCGCGCTCGACATCGGTCGGATACATCAGGCCGCCATCCGGGCTGACGGCCAAAAATGCCTCGCCGATGGCCGGCGCGTCGTTAGGTCCGAAACGGACGAAGGCGGCCGCCGCCACCTCCTTGCCGCGCTGCTCGATGGTGCGGATCATGATCGCCTCGGCCTTTTCCGCGCCGAGTTCGCCGGTCAGCTCGTCGAGAAACAGACGGTAGAGATCGGCGCGGTTACGGAAGGCGGAATCGAGTTCGCGCGAGAGTTTTTCGGCTCTGGCTTCTGGTTCGGTCATGGCACTTGCCTGCTGCTTCTGTCCAATCTTGGCGCCGCCGCAACCAGCGCCTTGCCGATTGCCGATTGCGGCGCGTCGACTACGTTGCGGGCGTCGCCGCTCTCGGCGATCCGCCCGGCGTCGAGAAGAACGACGCGGTGGGCGATGGCCCGTACGACGCCGAGATCATGCGAAATGAAGAGATAGGCGATCCGTTCCCTGGCTTGCAGGTCGAGCAGCAACGCAAGGATCTGTCCGCGGACCGAAACGTCGAGCGCCGACACCGCCTCGTCGAGCACGATCAGCGACGGTTTGGTTGCGATGGCGCGGGCGATGGCGACGCGCTGGCGCTGGCCGCCGGAGATTTCGTGAATAGCGCGCGGGGCGAGATCGGCTGCCAGCCCGACGCGATCCAGCAAGGCAGCAATGCGGGCCGGCCTCTCGGCGCGGGAAGCGATGGCATGGATGCGCAAGGGATCGTCAAGCACGCGAGCCACCGTGGCGCGCGGGTTGAACGCGGCGAGCGGATCCTGGAACACCATTTGCAGGCGCGCGCGCTTGGTGCGCAGGGCCGCACCCTTCAAGAGCAGAAAGTCGTCGCCTTCGAACTGGACGGTGCCGGCGTCGGGCTCGATCAACCTAAGCACCAGCCGCGCGATCGTCGACTTGCCGCTGCCGGAGGGCCCGGCCAGCGCCAGCGTCTCGCCGGGTTCGATGGCGAAGGAGACACCGTCGACGGCCGCGATGGCCTTGCCGCCACGACGGTATCGCTTGGTAAGACCGGAGACGGTGAGCAAGTTCATGCCGGCGCCCGTCGTAGCAGCGGATCGGCGTCGAGGCCGACATGGGCGTCGAGCAGCGTTCGCGTATAGGCATGGCGCGGGGCGTTTATGATTTGCTCCGTCGGGCCGAGTTCGATCAGTTCGGCGTTCCGGAATACAGCGATACGCTCTGCGAGTTCGGCGGCCAGCGCGATGTCGTGGCTGATGAACAGCAGCGTCATGCCGTCCTCCGCCACCAGTTGCCGAATGAGGCTGACGATTTCCGCTTGCACAATGGTGTCCAGCGCGCTGGTCGCCTCGTCGGCGATCAGCAGTTTCGGACCGGCTGCAATGGCCGCGGCAACAGCAACGCGCTGCTTCTGGCCGCCGGAGAGCTGGTGCGGGAAAGCACGCATGGCGGTTTGTGGGTCGGGCAGCCGGACACGTTGGAGCAGGGTTTTGGCTTTGGCGTAAGCTTGTGGCCAGTCGAGGCCGAGGTGGGTGCGGGCGACTTCGGCGATCTGTTTGCCGACGGTCATGACGGGGTCGAGGCTGGCGGAGGGGTCCTGGAAGACGAAACCAATGTCGCGACCGGGAAGGGGGAGCGTACTGGGTTCGGTTAATTTGAGAGGTCGGCGTTCCGTCACACCCCCCTCTGTCCTGCCGGACATCTCCCCCTCAAGGGGGGAGATTGGCAGCTTTGCGGCCAGCGCTCTTCCTGCAATGCCAGTGATTGGCGAAAGCGCAGATGAGAGCTTAATCTCCCCCCTTGAGGGGGAGATGTCCGGCAGGACAGAGGGGGGTGCCTTGACGCCTGCCTCTCCTGTCGATCTCAGGAACCAATCGATCCCTCCCTTAACCTTGGCTGACCCCGGCAGCAGTCCAGCCACCGCCAGCGCCAGCGTGCTCTTGCCCGAACCGCTTTCGCCAATGATCGCCAGCCGCTCGCCGGCAATAACATCCAGGCTGACCCCCTTCAGCGCCGTCACCTCGCTGCCATCTCGCCGATAGCGCACTGACAGATCGCGTATCTCAGCCAGTGCGGTCACGACAGGCTCCTCCGCACCGCCGTCGTTTCGACCACGCCTTCGCCGGTGAGATAGACGCCAAGCACGGTCAGCACCAAGGCGATGCCCGGAACGATCGACAGAAAGGGCGCGGTGCGCAGCACAGTGCGGCCCTCGGCGATCATGCCGCCCCAAGTGACGCGATTGGGGTCGCCGAGACCGAGGAAGGACAGCGCTGCCTCGGTGAGGATCGCGGCGGCCACGATCACCGAGGACAAGGCCAGCACCGGCGGCAACGCGTTGGGCAACACCTCGCGAAAAGCGATCTCAAGCGGATGCATGCCGATGACGCGAGCGCCGGCGACGTAATCACGCTCGCGGATCGACAGCACTTCGGCGCGCGCTACACGCGCCGGTCCGGTCCAGGCGCCAAGCGCTATTGCCGTGACGACGACGCCGAGCGACGGCCCGACGACGCTGACGAAGGCCAGCGCCAGGAGAAAACTCGGCACGGTCTGGAAGGCATCGGTGATGCGCATCAGCCCCTCGTCCACAAGGCCGCCGGCAAAGCCGGCCAGCGTGCCGACGACCGCGCCGATGAAGAGTGCCGCCGCTGCCGCCGCCAGGCCGACCGCCAGCGAGGTGCGGGCGCCGTGGAACAGTTCGGCCAGCACGTCACGGCCGAGCCGGTCGGTGCCGAGCGGCAGCGACCAGTCCTGGAAGGGCGGCAGCAGTGCTGGTCCGGCAATGGCCTGCGGGTCGCCGGGGAAGAGCAGCGACGCAAACAGCGCCATGGCGAACAGAAGCGCCAGGATGATCGCGCCGGCGACCGCTTCCGGCCGGCGCAGGAACCGCGGCAGCGCGCTCACGCGCTGGCCTCGCCGGCGCCGACGCGCGGGTCGAGGAAGGCGTAGGCGATGTCGACGGCAAGGTTGACGGCAATGACGAGGACGGCGCTGGTGAGGATGATGCCGAGCAGCAGCGGCGTGTCGCGCGAAGCGACCGCTTCCTGCGCCAGCCGGCCGAGCCCGGGCACGGCAAAGACGCTTTCGATGACGACGCTGCCGCCCAGCATCTGCGCCGATTGCAGGCCGAGCATGGTGACCAGCGGCAAGAGCGCGTTGCGGGCGACATGGGCGAGCACGATGCGGCGGCGTGACAGCCCCCTGGCGCGGGCGGCGAGCACAAAATCCTGCCGCCACGCCTCGGCCATGCCGGCGCGCATCATGCGCAGATAGAGCGCGAGATAGATGAAGCCGAGCGCGGAAACCGGCAGGACGAGGTGGACGGCGATGTCGGTGGCGCGGTCAAAACCGGTCTTGTCCGAGGCCAGGCTCTCGATGCCGCCGATCGGCAGCCAGCGCAGGCCGACGGCAAAGACGACGATCAGCACCAGGCCAAGCCAGAAACCCGGCACGGCATAAAGCGCCAGCGAGCCGATCGACAGGAAGCAGTCGCGAAAGCTGCCGGGTCTGGCGCCGGCGTAGATGCCGAGCGCCGAGCCCAAACCGAAGGAGAGCGCGGTGGCGGTCACCATCAAGAGCAGTGTCGTCGGCAGGCGTTCCAGGATGACATCGCGAATTGGCCGCGAGAAGGTAACGGACTGGCCGAGGTCGAAATGCAGCAGCGCCCAGAGATAGTTCGCGAGCCGTGTCAGCTCGGACTGGTCGAGGCCCCAGCGATGACGCAGCAATTCGATCATGCCGGCGTCGCCGCCGGTCGAGACGATGTAGGCGTCGACCGCGTCACCGGGGGCGGCTTCCAGGAGGAGGAATGTGCCGATGATGACGATCAGCAGCACGAAGATGCTGCCGACGAGGCGACGGCGCATGAGGGTGAGGGCGCGGGTCATGGGAAAGGCATAGCGCTGCGCCAGTCGGGAGAGGTGCGGTGTCTAGGCACCCCCCTCTGTCCTGCCGGACATCTCCCCCGCAAGGGGGGAGATTGGATGTCGCCTCTGCCTTCGCCAATCTTCGATGCCGAATGTACGCGACAGCGAAGCTGCTGATCTCCCCCCTTGCGGGGGAGATGTCCGGCAGGACAGAGGGGGGTGTGATGAAACGCGGCCCTACGCCATGCCTTCACACCAATTTCTTTGCGAACTTTCATCCGCGCAAATGTGTCACGATTCCAGATAGGTGTCCGCCCAGTTCGACGCCGCCCATCGCGGGTTGTTGGCGATGTTGCCCACGGTATCGCGCGCGACGCTGATGAAGCTCCATTCGGCGACGTTGATCAGCGGCAGGTCCGCCGCGACCTGTTTCTGGAATTCCTTGTAGAGGTCGGTGCGCGCTGACGTATCCAGCGTCTCCGAAGCCTTGGCGATCAGCGCGTCGAGCGCGGCGTTCTTGTAGCCGCCCTGGTTGGAGAACGGCACGCCGTCGGGAATGCCGCTCTGCACCAGGATGGTGGTCGAGATCGCCGGGTCGCCGCGGAACACCGGCGGGCCGACGGCGAGGTCGAAGGTGTGGTCGGTGTAGACGGCCTTGATGTGCGCGGCCGAGTCGTTGTTGACGATCACGGCGTCGATGCCGATTGCCGCCAGCGCCTGGCGCAGATAGTCGCCGAACTGCTTCGTCTCGTTGAAATAGGGTGCCGGCAGGAGTTTCAGCGCAAAACGCTTGCCGTCATCGGCGCGCTTGTACCCCGCGTCGTCGAGCAAGGCGTTGGCCTTGGCGACGTCGAATGGATAGATCGGCACGTCGGCAGTGTAGAATTGCGGATCGTTCTTCGGCACCGGGCCGGTGGCGGTGGCGGCATAGCCGAGGAACACCGTCTTGACGACGAAGTCCTTGTCGATGGCATGCGCGATCGCCTGGCGGACCTTCACGTCGGCCAGTTCCTTGCGGCGATGGTTGATCTCGACGACGAGCTGATAGGTCAGCCCCTCATAGCCCTTGGAGATCACCTTCAGGCCCGGCACCTTGGAGATGCGGTCGAGGTCGGCCAGCGGCACGGCGGAGAAGGCGGCGAGCTGGATCTCTTCCGCCTCGAGCGCCGCTGCAGCCGACGTGCGGTCGGGTAGCACCTGGTAGATGATCTCGTCGAGATACGGCTCGTCCTTGGCCCAGTAATCCGCATTCCTGGTCAGCTTGTAATACCGGCCGGCCTTGTATTCGCCGAACTTGAACGGCCCGGTGCCGATGGGTGCATTGTTGGCCGGGTTTTCCTCGATCTTGCCGACCTCGTAGATGTGCTTCGGAACCACGCTTGACAGCGCCGGCAGCGCGTTGCGGATCAGCTGGAACGGCGTTGGCTTGGCGAATTTGAAGACGGCGGTCAGATCGTCAGGGGTGTCGACGCTGGCCAGATCCTTGAACACGGTGCGGCCGAGATTTTGCAGCGGTTTCCAGATCTGCAGCGCTGAGAAGGCGACGTCGGCCGAGGTGAACGGCTCGCCGTCATGCCATTTGACGCCCTCGCGTAGTTTGAACGTCACCGACAGGCCGTCGGCCGCGCCCTCCCAGCTGAGTGCCAGCCGCGGCTGGAGCCCGTCCTTGCCTTCGAACGAGGCTTCGGCCAGCGTTTCGACGATCTTGCTGGAGATGAAGAAGACGCCGTTGGAGGCGACGATGGCCGGATTGAGGTTGCGCGGCTCGGAATCGGCGGCAAGCACGAGGCGGCCGCCCTTCTTCGGCGTCTGCGCCCAGCTGAATGTGGGCATGGCGGTGGAGGCCAGCAGTAAAACTGAGCCGCCAAGCAGCGTGCGTCTGGAAATATCCGACATGATCAACCTCCGTCCTCTCCGCGACCAGATGGGCGCACCCCTCGAAGCTGGCGGCACCCGCCAGCATCCTCGCGGCGATTATGGCCCTTGCCAAGGGTTTCGCCAGAGACGGAATTGGCGCATCTTTGCTTGGCTTTGAAATTTTCGTCCGCTGGACCAGTTTAGAGGTGGCCCTTTCATTCTGGTATTCTGGTAGGACCAGATTGCCTTAGTGTGCAGCAATGACGAGTGGTGACAGCCTGCCGAAGCAATCTAAACCTGTTTCTGGCTGGACCAGAGTTGACGAAATGGTGCAGATTTGATCGAAGCCAAGGGATTGGACGCAGTACGGCCGGCGATCCCACTGATATAAGGAAGAGAAAGATGAACATTGCCCCGGGCAAGAGCGCCGTCAGCAATATCCCGTTCGACCAGGCGAGGGTCGACCGGCTGATGGAAGAGGCCGGCATCGATGTTCTGCTCGCGACGTCCAAGCACAACACGCAGTATCTGCTCGGCGGCTACAAGTTCATCTTCTTTGCCGCCATGGATGCGATCGGCCATAGCCGTTACCTGCCTGTCGTCGTCTATGAAAAGGGTGGGCCCGATCATGCCGCCTATATCGGCAACCGCATGGAAGGCGCCGAGCACCAGAACAACCCATTCTGGACGCCGACGCTGCATGCCGCCTGCTGGGGCACGCTCGATGCTGCCAATCTTGCGGTTGAGCACATCAGCAAGATCGGCAAGGCAGGCGCCCGCATCGGCATCGAGCCGGCCTTCCTGCCGTCGGACGCCTATGCGCTGATCCGCAGGGCGTTACCGGATGCCAGGCTGATCGACGCGACCGGCATGCTGGAGAGCATGCGCGCCATCAAGACGGACGCCGAGCTGGAAAAGCTGCGTATTGCCTCCGAGCTAATCACGGATTCCATGCTGGCGACCATCCAGTGGGCGCATGAAGGCAAGACCAAGGCCGAGATCATCGAGCATCTGCGGCGCGAAGAAACCAATCGGGGCGCGCATTTCGAATATTGCCTGCTGACGTTGGGCGCCAGCCACAACCGCGCGGCGTCACCGCAGGCTTGGAAAAAGGGCGACGTGCTGTCGATCGATTCCGGCGGCAATTATCACGGCTATATTGGCGACCTCTGCCGCATGGGCATTTTGGGCGAACCGGATGCCGAACTGGAAGATCTGTTGGCCGAGGTCGAGACAGTGCAGCAGGCGGCGTTCTCGAAGGTGAGGGCAGGCACCATCGGCGGCGACATGATTTCGCACGCGGAGGGCGTGCTGAAGGCGTCGAAGGTCGCGCCCTATACGGATTTCTTCGCCCACGGCATGGGGCTGATCACGCATGAGGCTCCGTTCCTGATGACCAACCATCCGGTGACCTATGAAGGCACCTATGCCGCCAAGCCGCTGGAGACAAACATGGTGCTGTCGGTGGAGACGACCATGCTTCACCCGACGCGGGGGTTCATCAAGTTGGAGGACACGTTGGCGGTGACGGATACGGGATATGTAATGTTTGGGGATCGGGCGCGGGGGTGGAATAGAGGTGGGATAGCCTAGCTCGGCGCTACCCCCTCACCCGGATTGCCATCCGAATTCCGAAGGGCAATTCGGGGCTATCCGACCTCTCCCCGAGGGGAGAGGAGTTTGCGCCGGCGCTGGCTTCTGCCTCTTCTCCCCTCGGGGAGAAGGTGGCCGCGAAGCGGCCGGATGAAGGGGGCCTTTCGCGATTACTTCCCCGCCGGGATCAGCCTGAAATCCGGCAGCTCCCGCAGCACCAGTTCGGGTCCAGCCGGCGAATAGACAACGAAGAGCTGCATCGGCCCATCGCCCGTGTTCAGCGTCGAATGGAAACGGCTTTCCGGCACATAGATGGTGCAGCCGGGGCCGACCTTGGCGACGACCGGATTGCCCTCCTCGTCCTCGACCATCTGCTCGCCATTGCCCGACATAACGAAGATGATCTCTTCCGCGCCGGGATGGTTGTGGCGCGTGTGTCCCTTGCCTGAGGGCAGGTCGACGACACCGCCGGAAAAGCGCTCAGCGCCATTCACTTCAGGCGCGACTGTCAGCGACAGCTTGCCCCAGTCAAAGCCGAAGGCGCTCACGTCCTTCGGGTATACGAACACCTTGCTCTTGTCGGTCATGATCTCATCCCTTCTTTTTCTTCTGGTCGTGCAGCGTGACGGCCTTGAAATCCGCCGTCTGCCTGGCGATCGCGGCTTCAGCCGGCAGCCGTTCCATCGAACTCGCGCCATAAAAGCCATGCAGGCCCTTGCAGCGGTCGAGGATGTAGCGGGCATCATCCGGCATCGAGATTGGCCCGCCATGGCAAAGCAGGATGACATCCTTGCGCACCGAGCGCGCCGCGTTGGCGATGGCGTCGATCTCGACCACGCAGTCGTCGAGCGACTTGGCCGACGTGGCTCCGATCGAGCCGCCGGTCGTCACCCCCATATGGGCAACGACGATGTCGGCGCCGGCTTTTGTCATGGCGCGCGCCTCGTCGGGGTTGAAGACATAGGGCGTGGTCAGAAGATCGAGCCTGTGCGCCTCGGCGATCATGTCGACCTCCAGCCCGAAGCCCATGCCGGTTTCCTCAAAACTCTGGCGCATGCTGCCATCGAACAGGCCGATGGTCGGGAAATTCTGCACGCCGGAAAAGCCCATCGTCTTCAGCTCGGCAAGCAGCAGCGGCATGATGACGAAGGGATCGGTGCCGTTGACACCGGCCAGCACCGGCGTCTTTTTGACCACCGGCAGCACCTCGTAGGCCATTTCCTTGACGATCTCGTTGGCGTTGCCATAGGCGAGCAGGCCGGCAGCCGAGCCGCGCCCGGCCATGCGGTAGCGGCCGGAATTGTAGATGATGATGAGGTCGATGCCGCCGGCTTCCTCGGCCTTGGCCGACAGGCCGGTGCCGGCGCCGCCCCCGACGATGGGCACGCCGTCGGCGATCATCGCCTTGAACTTCTTCAATATGTCTTTGCGCGGTATTGCGGGCATTTGTTGGCTCTCACTATCTGGCGATGTCGAGGAAGGCCGCGGTTGCGGCTTTGGCAAATTCCGGATCGTTGATGTGCAACGGCAGGCGTGTGACGCGGCGCGCGGCGTTCGGCTTGATGGTGCGCTCGACGGCATCGAACAGCACGGCGTCGGCTTCGGGGTCGAAGAAGGCGCCGCCCTCGATGTCGAGTGCCGAGACGCCTTTTTCGGGGATCAGGAAATGCACAGGGCCCTCGCAGCGAGCGAGCCTGGTGCCGATCCACTCGCCTATACCGCGGCATTCGTCCACCGTGGTGCGCATCAGTGTGACGTTGGGATTGTGCTCGTAGAACAGCCGGCCCCTAAACTTCTCGGGAATGGTCGGCGGCGCCCAGGAATTGACCATGTCCAGCGCGCCGACCGAGCCTACATAGGGCAGCTTGGTGCGGGCGATAGCGCCGAAGCGGTCCTCCGTCGCCGGCAGCACGCCGCCGAACAACAGGTCGCAGACTTCCGTCGTGGTGATGTCGATGACGCCGGCGAGCAGGCCCGAGTCCGCGAGCTTCTCCATCGAGCGGCCGCCGGTGCCGGTGGCGTGGAAGACCATGCAGTCGTAGTTGGCGCGCAACTGATCCGCGATGGCGGTCACGCAAGGCGTGGTGACGCCGAACATGGTGAGCCCGAGTGCCGGCTTGCCAGTGGCGACTGGCGCCGGCCTGGCGGCCATGCCGGCGATTGCCTGCGCCGCATTGTGCAGCACGACGCGTGACAGCCGGTTCAGTCCCGCCATATCGGTGACCGATGGCATCATGATGATGTCGGAGACGTCGACATAGGCCGCGGTGTCGCCGGAGGCGAGCGTCGAGACCATGATCTTGGGCAGCCCAAGCGGCAGCGCGCGCATGCCGGCAGTGATGATCGACGTGCCGCCGCCGCCGCCAATGCCGATCACGCCTGATATGTCGTCGCGCGACGGAATGAAATTTGTGAAGGCGGCGCTCATGCCGGCCACCGCCGTGCCGCGATCGACGATGCCGAGCACGCCACTGGCTCCATCCGGATGATGCGCCGCGACCTCGCTGGCCGGGATATCGACCGGCACGGTGGCGCCGCGCGTTCCGATGTCGACACGGGCAACCGAACTGCCGGTGGCGGCAATAGCATCGGCCAGGAAGGCAAGTTCCTCGCCCTTGGTGTCGGCTGTGCCCACCACGTAGATGCGCTTCATCGCGTTTCTCCCGTCACCGGCCGACCGGCGCCGGGCCGCCTGTCGCCCTTTGCCGGCCTTTCGGTAGGCAAAGGTCATTGCAATTTTTTGAGACGCGCGTATCGTATTGACATGGAAGTCTCACGTCAACAAGCCGCTGGGAACGACGACGCCAACGAGGCTGCCGAACGCGGCCCGCGGGCCCGCACAAAACGGCTGATGCTGGAGACGGCGACGCGGCTGATGCAGGCGGGCGTCACCCCGTCTGTCAGCGAAGTCGCGGAGGCGGCGCAAGTGTCGCGCGCCACCGCCTATCGCTATTTCCCAAGCCAGGCAGCCCTGGTGCAGGCGGTGGTCGACGAGGGGCTTGGGCCGATCCTGACCTGGCAATCGACGTCCACCGATGCCGGGCGCCGCGTCGCCGAACTGTTCGACACCGCCATGCCGCGCATCGAGGCTTTCGAGGCAACTTTCAAGGCGGCGCTGAAACTGTCGCTCGACCAATGGGGGCAGCGGCAGGCGGGCACGTTGGACGGCGAACCGCAATTCACGCGCGGACATCGCGTCCAGCTGCTGAAGGACGCCATCGCACCGCTCAAGGGCCGGCTGCCGCCGCGCGAGTTCAAGCGACTGGCACAGGCGCTGTCGATGATGTTCGGCGTCGAAGTGCTGATCGTGCTGAAGGATATATGGGAGCTCGATAGCCGCGGCATGCGGTCGGTCGCGCAATGGGCGGCGGGCGCGCTGGTGCGCACGGCGATGGCGGAATCAACGGCTGAAACCGATGCGGCCCTGCCAGCGGCATCGGCGAAATAGCGCCAATCTGGTTCGACCAGATTTGAACGACCACTACTGATGTTAACCAGGATGTAGATGCCGAAACAAGGCTCTCCTATATCAAGGAGTAGGAAAATTAAGGGAAAACAGTCGGATACATGAAGAATCCGGTTATACAAGCTCCGATAGCGATCCAAGAAAGAGCTTGACGGCTATCCAAAATTGGTAATACCAGATTAGGAAAGAAAAGGCGGATCGAGAATGACAGCCGCAGTCCATTTCGGCAGGGCGAGGAGAATCATACGGATGGCGCGTGTTCCGTCCGCACGAGGTGGCGCATCGTGACGCAGACGTCGCCTCGCGCCAGTGACGGCAAGGGGATTGCGCTGCGCCTCGATGGGCTCAGCAAGGCCTATGGATCCGTGCGCGCCATCAACGACCTGAGCTTCGCCGTCGACGAAGGCCGCTTCTTCGTACTCTTCGGGCCGAGCTCCGTTGGCAAGACGACGACGCTGCGCACTATCGCCGGCCTCGTCCAGGCCGACTCCGGCACGCTTGAGATCGGCGGCCGCGACATGGCCCATGCGCCGATCGCCGGCCGAGGCATCTCGATGGTCTTCCAGTCTTTCGCGCTTTACCCCCACCTCACGGTCTATGACAATCTCGCCTACCCGCTGCGCGAGGAGAAAGCCGCGCGCGCCGAGATTGACAAGCGGGTGAAAGAGACCGCCGAGATCCTGAAGCTGACACACCGCCTGAAGGCCAAGCCGGCAACCCTGTCCGGCGGAGAGCAGCAGCGCGTCGCGCTCGGCCGCTCCCTGATCCGCCGGCCAAAGATTCTTCTGCTCGATGAGCCGCTCACCAATCTCGACGCCAAGCTTCGGCACGAGACGCGCGCCGAGCTGAAGCGGCTGCACCGCCAGTTCGGCATGACCGTGATCTATGCCACGCCCGACGAGATCGAGGCTCTCTCGATGGGCGAGACGATCGCCGTCATGCGCGATGGGGGCATCGTCCAGATCGGCACGCCAGACGAGCTTTACGAGCAGCCGATCAATACCTATGTCGCCAGCAAGATCGGCTCGCCGCACATGAATCTGTTCACGGCCTCGGTGCGCGCCGACACCAGATCTTTCGACACGCCGCTCGGGACTCTGGTTCCGGCGACGGCGCCAAAGACTGCCGATGCCAACGAGGCCGCGCTGATCGGCATTCGCCCGAGCGACATTCGGCTCGCCGCCAAGGGCGAAGCCGGGGTTGCCTCGAAGGTGCATCTGGTCGAACCGCTCGGCGACATAACGATCGTCTCGGTCGAGGCCGGCGGCGAGATGTTGCGCATGGTGCTGCCGGAAGCGATCGCCGCCAGCATCAGGACCGGCGATTCGGCATCGATCGCCATCGATAACAGGAAAATCCACGTCTTCCGCGCCGCGAGCGGCCAGGCAATGACCTGACTCGAACGGCGAGAAGCAATCCGGTTAACCAAGGGAGGAAACGCGAATGACGGCGATGACCAAACTGAAAGGGCTAGCGACAGCCGCAAGCTTCGCTGCCACACTACTGGTGGGAGGCGTGACCTATGCCTCTGCCGAAGAAGTGACGTTGACGATGGCGGTGCCGGATTGGCCCCCGACCCGCATTATGAAGAAGTTCTTCGACGAGCAGTACAAGCCGAAGTCTGGCAATACTGTGAAGCTCGATGTGGACTTCATTCCGTGGCCGGATTTCTACACCCGCGTCAACGCCTCGTTGACCTCGGGCGAAAAGAAGTACAACTTCATCGTGTCGGACTCGCAGTGGCTGGGCGCCTTCGTCGAAGGCGGCTACTTCCGCAAGATCAACGATCTCATCGATGCCGACCCGGAACTCAAGGCGACGATGGAGTCGATGCATCCCGCCGTGCTCAACGCCTACTCGACCTATCCCAACAGCACGCCGAACTACTACGGCTTCCCGCAGTTCCCGGACGTGCTGGTCACCTACGGCCGCAAGGACGTGCTCTGCAACAACGACGAGCAGGCCGCCTACAAGGCGAAGTACAATGAGAAGCTGCCCTGCACCGGCGAAGAAATCGACGCCATGGACTGGAACACGTTCGAGCATGTTGGCGAATTCTTCCAGCGCAAGAAGGGCGACAAGCTCGCCGGCCAGGTGCTGGATGACGATTTCTATGGCATCGCCTATCAGGCAGGCAAAGGCTACGACTTCTCGACGAGCTCGGTCCACACGTTCGTCTGGGAGCATGGCGGCGGCATCTGGGATGAAACCAAGGCCCCGACCGGACATGCCGAAGGCGTCGTAAACTCCCCGAAGTCCATCGAGGGCATGGAGCATTTCCTCAAATTGCTGAAGTTCATGCCGCCGGTGGTCAAGACCGGCACCATGGACATCTTCGTCTCGGACCAGTTGTTCCGTGAAGGCAAGGTGGCCATGAACATCGACTGGATCGGTCTCGCCGAAGCCTCGCTCGATCCCAAGACGTCGAAGGTTGCCGACAAGCTGGTGTTCGGATTGGCGCCAGGCCTGCGCGGTGCCGACGGCAAGGTGAATCGTACGTCACAGATCGGCGGACAGCCTTTCGTTCTCACCACCTGGACGACGCCTGAGCAAATCAAGGAAGCGGTTGGCTTCGTGAAGTGGTGGCTCTCGCCTGATATCCAGCACCAGTTCGCCGCCGGCGGCGGCCAGTCCGCGATCAAGTCGGTCTACAGCGATCCGAAGTATGTGACCTATCGTCCGTGGGACCGCGCCTGGGCGAACTCGCTCGACTGGCAGAAGGACATGTGGCACGTGCCGCAGTTCTTCGAACTGCTCACCCAGCAGCAGGACCAGTACGACCTAGCCATCACTGGCAAGCAGGACGCCAAGACCACCTTGGATAACATCGCCAAGTTCCAGGAGGACCTCCTGAAGAACGATGGTCTTATCCAGTAACCTTCCGACATAGCTGCGGGGAGCGGGCAAAAGCCGCTCCCCGTCATTGCCACTTCAGGCGCTCCATATTTCGGACTCCCATGACCGCTGTTTCAAGCACGCTGCTGACACCACGCCTTACCGCGGTTGTTGCCCACAACTGGAAACTCGCCATCGCTGTCGCTGTCGTCGTGTCGGCCATATCAATGGCGGGCTTGCCTGCGGCTGTCTCCTTCTGGGTGGTGGGCGCCGCGGTGGCGTTGGTCGCGGCCGCATTTACCGTCAACGCGTATCGCCGCCACTACTTCGGCGCCTTGCTGGTCGCTCCGGCAATCGCCGTTCTGTTTGTGATGAATATCTTCCCCCTGCTGTGGTCGCTGGGCCTTTCGTTCTTCGCCTACCAGGCAAACCAGCAGACGATCCGCTTCGTCGGACTCGGGAACTACATCCGGATCCTTACCAACGATCTCGCTGCTCACGCGACTTGGGGCGCGCTGATCAATACCGCCATGTTCGTCGTGTTCACCGTCTCCGCGCAGATGATCGTCGGCTTTCTGCTGGCCATCCTGTTCGCCAAGCAATTTCCGCTGCGCAAGTATTTGTTGATCCTGGTGCTGACACCGATGATGCTTTCGGTTGTCGCCTCTGGCGTGTTCTTCACCTACTACTATGACCCGACATTCGGGATTCTCAGCTACGTCATCAATTCCATCTCCGGCAACCAGTTCATCCTGATGAGCAACAAAGTCGGTGCCGTGGCGGGAATCGTTTTCGCCGACGCATGGATGTGGTCGCCCTTCGTCATGCTCCTTGTGCTGGCGGGCCTCGTCTCGGTGCCGAAATACCTTTACGAGGCCGCTGCCATCGACCGTATTTCCAGCTGGCGGCAATTCTGGATGATCACCTTCCCCTACATCCGCGGCCTTCTGATGTTGGCCCTTCTCTTCCGCACCATCGAGGCATTCAAGCTGGCGGATCTCGTCATCCTCCTCACCAAGGGCGGCAACGACACGCTGACGATCTCCTATCACTTGATCCGCATCGCCAACGAGCAGAACAAGACGAGTGAGGGCGCGTCGATCTCCTATCTGATGCTGTTCATGGTGATCGTTCTCACCAACCTCTACCTGTACCTCGCAAACCGCCGTACGCAGGGAGCCTAACCCGTGACCGAATCGATATTGGGAAAGCTCGGCTTCCGCAGGGCCAGCGGAGTAGACGAGGCCGGCTGGGGGCGGACGCTCGCCGTGGCCGTCGTCGCCTTTATCTATTTTCTGCCGGTGCTGTTCATCATATTCACCGCCTTCAAACCGCAGGGCGACGCGCTTCTGGTGCCTCCGACGCTGTCGCCCACGTCGCTGTTCGGCTTGATTCCGGATCATTTTGTGTTCAAGCCCACGCTCGAAAATTTTGGGTCCGTCTTTTCTCGCTCGATGACGTCGGGCGGTGCCCCGGAAGCGACAGGATTCGACCGTTATTTCTTCAACTCGATCTTCATCGCCTCGGCTTCGGTGCTGCTGGCGCTGGTCATCGGCACCCTGGCGGCCTTCGGCTTCTCGCGCTATCCGCTGAAAGGCAATGACACCTACCTGTTCATCATCCTGACCACGCGCATGCTGCCGGCGATTGTGGTGATCATTCCGGTGATCCTGATGTTCCGCGTAGTGGGCCTGTCGGGCTCGTATCTCGGCATCATCATGCTCTACACCGCCTTCAACCTGGCCTTCACCATCTGGATGATGAAGAGCTTCTTCGATGAATTGTCGCCAGACGTCGAGGATGCCGCCCGCCTCGACGGATCGTCCGGAATGCGGGTGTTCTTCAAGATTTGCCTGCCCCAGGTCATTGCCGGGCTCGCCGCCACGTTCGTGTTCGGCCTGATCCTCACCTGGAACGAGTTCCTCTTCGCCCTCTTGCTCTCGGGGCCCGACACGAGGACGGTCCCGGTCGCCATGAACCAGGCCGTGTCGTCGGGTGGACGCGGCACCGACTGGACTTTGCTTGCCGCCATCGAAACCCTGTTCCTCGTCCCAGTCTTCCTGGTCACCTTCTTCTTGCAAAACCATCTGTTGCGCGGTGTTACCTTCGGCACGGTGAAGCGCTGAGATGTCAACCATCGAACTCCGCAAAGTCACCAAGCGCTTCGGCTCCTTCACCGCGGTCAAGGACGTTGACCTGTCGGTGGCCGCCGGTGAGGTCGTCTGCCTTCTCGGCCCGTCCGGCTGTGGCAAGACGACGACCTTACGCGTCATCGCCGGGCTGGAAAGCGTCACTGACGGCGAGGTCGTCGTCGCCGGCAAGGTGATGAACAAACTGCCGCCCGAAAAGCGCGACATCGCCATGGTGTTCCAGTTCTACGCGCTCTACCCGTCGGCATCGATCGCCGAGAACATCGCCTTCCCGCTCTATCATGACGGCATTTCCGGGGCTGAGCGGACTGCCCGCGTCAACCGCGTCGCCGCGATCCTTCACTTGGAGCACGTTCTCGACCGGCTGCCGAACCAGATATCCGAGGGCGAAAAGCAGCGCGCCGCCATGGCCCGCGCCATCGTCCGCGACCCCAATTGCTTCCTCTTCGACGAGCCCTTGTCGCGTCTCGATGTCGAACTGCGCCAAACCATGCGTGGCCAGATCAAGGAAGTGCTGCAGGGCCTCTCCAAAGCGACCGTGATCGTGACCCATGACCAGCTCGAAGCGCTCACCATGGCCAACCGCATCGCCATCATGAAGGACGGCCTGATCGAGCAAGTCGGCTCACCGCACGAGGTATTTGCCAAGCCCGCCAATGCTTTCGTGGCGAGCTTCATCGGCACGCCGCAGATGAATCTTCTCGAGGCCGACCTCAAGGCCTTCGCCGATGGCACGGCGGACATGACCGTGGCCGGCATTAGTCTGGCGATCCGCACGGACGCGGCGGTCGCGCGCCTGCAGCCCGGCAAGGTGACGATCGGTGTCCGCCCCCGTGCTTTCACCGTGACCGATACGGGGGACCGTGGCACCATCTCCGCCAGAGCCGAGCTCATCGAGCCCATGGGCGCCGAAACCCTTATTCATGCCCGCACGGCGGCAGGCGCCGACATCCGCGTCGTGGTGACGAGAAGCCAGTGGGTCAAGGTCGGCGAGGCGCTGAATCTACGCCCCGATCCCAGGCAAACCCATGTCTTCGATGGCGCCGGAAAGGCGGTGCGGTCATGAGCGACAGTTCTTCCGGCATGAGCCGCGCCGGCGCGTTCCGCCTCGAGCTCTTCATCATTGGCCTCGGCGTCTTGGCGCTGGTGCTGATCTTTCAACCCTTTTCCATCGGCCTGTACGCGGTCGGCAGCGGTCTCGTGGTGCTTGCCGGGCTCATCAACAACCTGCTGCCGTTGGCCCAGCCGGGCGTCAAGGCGCGCAGTGTGGTGACCGTAGCGCTGGTCGTGGCGCTGGTCTTCTGCATTGCGCTGCTGGTATCGATCACGGCGGCGCATCTCTACGGCGTCTTCTTCCTCAATCCACCGGACCCCAACACTCTCGCCGGCAAGGCGCAGCTCGCCACGCCGCCTTTCTACAAGCAGGCTTTCGTGTGGGAAATCGCCGCCGCGGCGGTGATTCTCGCGCTGATCGTCACCGCTCTCAACAAGACAGCGCGATGATCAGCAGCTGACGCTATCCGGCAGGTCGCGCTCGCGCCCGTCCGCGACGGTCGGTGTGCGTCGCCCTCTCAACTCTCACGCTGTCATCCTCCGGCTTGACCGGAGGACCCGACGCCGAGATCAAGGATCGTGTCGACCGCGCCGCCAAAACACTCAGGATCGAACATCTGCTCGACCGCAAGACCGATCGTCTGTCCGGCGGCGAGATGCAGCGCGTTTCGATCGGCCGCGCCATCGTGCGCAAGCCGCGCGTGTTCCTGATGGACGAACCGCTGTCGGCGCTCGACGCCAAACTGCGCGAGGCGCTGCGCACGGAACTGAAGAACCTGCAGATCCAGCTTGGCGCCACCTTCCTGTTCGTCACCCACGACCAGATCAAGGCGATGTCGATGGGCGACAAGGTGGGCGTGCTCAACCATGGCCGCATCATCCAGACCGGCACGCCGCACGAGATCTATAACAATCCGCGCGATACCTATGTGGCCAGCTTCGTCGGCTCGCCGCCGATGAACCTGATCGATGGCAAGCTGGTCAACGGCCGCGCGGTGATGGCGCCGCTAAATTTCGAACTGCCTTTCTCTGGGGGTGCCAAGGCGGGCGGTGCGACCGACGGTCGCCCGCTCGTCTTCGGTATTCGACCTGAGGATGTGTATCTTGAAAGCGGTGCGCCGGTCGAGGCACGCGTCCACGATGTCGAGAACCATGGCGTGGAAAGATCCTGACTCTGCGGGTCGGCGACACGACGCTGCGCGCCACGGTGCCGGCCAGAACCGATGTCCAGATCGAGCAGCCGGTGCGCTTTGCCTGGAATCAGGACAAGGTGGTGCTGTTCGACAAGGGCAGCGGCGTGAGCTTGCGGCACGCCAGCTAGTTGCGGTCGAACGACGGCGCCGCCTGACTATTTCTGGAAGTAGGTCTCGTAAGGCGTATCGTTGATCAGCAGGATCACGCACTCCGTCTCTGAGAGGCAGGCGTCGTCGTGCATCTCGTTGGCCTTCTGGGTCCAGTAGGATCCCGGCGGCAATTCGACCTTCGTCGCTTCGCCGCCGTCCATTTGCCAATGCGCCCACAGTCCCTTGATGACCACCGCGCGATAGTCGGCGGTGTGCGCATGAACCGGCGCGCGCCAGTTGCCGGGAACTTTCAGCAAGGTGCCCGCCGGGCCTTTGGCCCGGTCACCCCACAACGGGCCAAGGCGATGCGGCTGGTCTGGCACTTCGGCGACATAGGGGATCTTGTCGGCCGGGAGATAGCTGTCCTCGAGGGCAAAGGCGCGAGCGGGAAAGACGCAAGAAACGGCGAGCGCCAGAAACGCGCTGTCTTCGGCGGCCTGGTGGTCGACAATGCCGGTGTGGCCAGCGCCTTCGCCTATTGTGGCGCTGCGACCTTGCTGGCGGCGATCGTTGTGTTCGCGCGCGGCCCTAAGCGCGTCGAATAGCCGATAGCCATCCTTGGCTGAAGCAGCGGGCCCGAGAACTATCAAGGTTTTCGGGGCGTTGCTTTTGTGGTGAGAGGCCACCGTAGGGTCAGACCGCGCGGCCGTCGAAGTCGAAGACCGGCAGGCCGGTGGGATCGAAATCGGCGACGCAGTTGAGGTTGATGTAGGCGCTGCGTTCGCTGCCCTGACTGACATCCTCGGCAAAGGGATGGATGCCGCAGGTGCGGCAGAAGCGATGCGCCATTGCATGATTGCCGAATGTGTAGGTGCCGAGATCGTCGCCCCACGCCAGCACCGTCAGGCTGTCATGCGGGATGGCGGCCAACAGCGCGCCCTTGCGCGAGCAGATCGAACAATTGCACCGCACGGCGCCGGTCAGCTGCGCCTTGAATTCGAACGCAACCTTGCCGCAGTGGCAGCTGCCTTTGTACAGCATCAGTCCCTTCCTATCGCTGGCAGGTGCAAAGGCACGCTGTCCGGGCTATTCCTTCCGCTGACCTAGCGGCCCATATGCCTTAAAGACGCTCCACCTTGACGGAATCCGACATCGACATGCAATCAATCCGCGATCGTCTCGAGATCATCCTGTCACGTCTTGCCAGTTGCGCGGCAGGCGAGAAGGTGTTCACCAAACTCTATGCCGAGGCGGCGCGCGCAGCGGCCGAGGCCACCGATGCGCGCAAGAAGGCCGGCGTATCGCTCGGGCCGCTTGACGGCACCATCGTGTCGATCAAGGATCTGTTCGATGTCGCCGGCGAGCCGACCACGGCCGGGTCGCTGATGCTGAGGGACACCGCGCCCCGTCGGCACGACGCTGCGGTCGTCAGCCGTCTGCGCCAGGCCGGCGCCGTCATCATCGGCAAGACCAACATGACCGAATTCGCCTTCACCGCTATCGGCGACAACATGCACTACGGCACACCGGGCAATGCCGCCGACACCAGCCGCATTCCAGGCGGTTCGTCGTCGGGCGCCGCCGTGTCCGTTGGCGAGGGGACGAGCGACATTTCCATCGGCTCCGACACCGGCGGTTCGGTGCGCATCCCGGCATCGCTGAACGGCGTCGTCGGTTTCAAGCCGACGGCGCGGCGCGTGCCGCTGACTGGTGCCTATCCCCTTTCCGCGACGCTGGATTCGATCGGGCCGCTGGCGCTGAGTGTTGCTGCGTGTGCCCTGGCTGACGCCGCGATGACGGGCGAGCAGATGCCGCAACTGCACCTGCCGTTAGCGCTTGCCGGGCTTCGTGTCGGCATTCCGCGCGGCCTGCTTTTCGAAGACACGGAAACGGAGATTGCCGCCGCGTTCGATCGCAGCCTTGCCGGGATCGAGCAGGCAGGCGCGTGGCTCACGGACATTTCGATCGACGACCTCATTGCCGATCTGCGCCTGGCCACCAAACGCGGCTCGATCGCGGCCATGGAAGGTTCTGAAATCCATGCCGACTGGCTGGCGACGGGCGCATCGGTGCCGGTCGATCCCCATGTCAGCGGGCTGCTGTCGCGGGCGGCGGCCATACCGACGCCGGTTTATATCAGGGCAATGCGTCGTCGCGCGGCACTGTGCATAGCCATGGACGAGCGGTTGGGTTCGGTCGATGTGCTAGCTCTGCCGACCACGCCGGTGACAGCGCCGACTATCGTTTCGATGGCCGAGGATACGGCTCTGCGTGAACGCACCGAAGGTCTGCTGCTGCGCAATACCCAGGTCGCCAACCAGTTCGACCTCTGCGCGATCTCGCTGCCGATGCCCGGCATGACGCTGCCGGCCGGACTGATGCTGGTGGCGCGCAATGGCCACGACCACCATCTGCTGCGCATCGCGGCTGAAGTCGAGCGGCTGCTCCGATAGGCAGCGAGCCGTAGGTCGGCAGTCAACGTGCCGCGCAGCGCTTGCGCTCGCTTTTCTTGGAGGAGCGTTCGATTTTGGTAACGACCAGCATCGGCGGATCGTTCGGCTGGCCGCGATGCTGGATCGATCCTCGGACGACGAGTTTTCCAGCATAAAGCTTGTCGGAGAGGTCAGGTGCCGATCTGTCCAGCGGCGGCAATTCCGTAGTGTTGAGCTCCACGCCTTTAACGACATTGCCGGTGGTCAGATCCAGCGCATTGCCTGACGGGCAGGGCGCCATCATGCAGACGATCCCATTGCTGCAATAGACATAATCGCTGCTTTGTGCCGCCGCGAGCGAAGGTAAGGCCACGATCGACGACACTGCGAGAACCAGAGATGCGAAGCGAAAACCGGACATGGTTCACGCGTCCGCCGGGAACCGTCTGCGGTAATGCTCGACCACGTCGGGATTGCGCAGATTGACAGGCAGCCGGTTGGCCAGCACCAGCAAGGTCTCGCCGGCCGCGCCCACGCCCATGCGCATCATCGATTGCTCGGTAATCCCCGCCATATGCGGGGTGACGATAACATTGTCGAAACCGAAATAGGGATGGTTTGCCGGCAGCGGCTGCGTGGCAAAGACGTCGAGTGCGGCGCCGCCGATCCGGTCTTGGCGCAAGGCCTCGATCAGCGCCTCGTCGTCGATCACCGGTCCGCGCGAAATGTTGATCAAAAGCGCGTCCGGCTTCATGCGGGCAATGCGTTCGCGGCTGATCAGGCCGCGCGTTTCCGGCGTCAGCGGGCAGCAGAGCACGATGATGTCGCTCTGTTCGATCAGCGCATCGATCGACAGGAAGCCGATCCTGTCGGGTGCCGGCTGCATGCTGCGGGTCGTCGCCACGACGTCGAGGCCGAAGCCGTGCGCGGCGATATGGGCGACCGCCTGACCGATGGCGCCGAAGCCGATGATGCCGATGGTCTTGCCGGCAAGCTCGCTGGCATGGCTGGCGTGGTCGCGGCCGGCATTCCAGCCCTTGGCGCGCAAGTCGCGGTCGACCGAACGGAAGCGCCGAAGCAGGGCAAGGGCCGCGAACATCACATATTCAGCGACCGAACGCGCATTGACCGCCGGCACGTTGGCGACCAGCACGCCGGCCACGGCCGCGGCCTCCATGGGCACCATGTCGAGCCCGGCACCGTGGCGGACCGCTGCTCTGAGTTTCGTGGCGTTTTCGAACAGCGACGGCGGCAGCGGTGCGCGAACGATGATGACGTCGGCATGCTTCGCCTCGGCGGTCAGCGTTGCCGCATCGAGCGCTGAGGCGACGACGAGTTCACCGGCGCCCGCCAGCATTGCGGAGGCACGCGGATGCAGCGTGTGCGTCGACAGGATTCTGGGCATGGGGCTCTCGTGTTTGTCGCAAGCGAAAGCGCTGCGCGCTTTCCCGGGAAAACCGTTTCACACTTTTCCTGGAATTGCTCTAGGCTTTCTCAAATGCCAGGCTTTGCGCTTGCGCCTCGCGGCCCTCGATGATCCCCTTCCAGTAGCTTTCCGCGCCTTGCAGGTGGGCGCTCATCAGCGCCTGGGCGAGATTGCCGTCGCGACGCAGCAGCGCCTCGTAGATCTGGATATGCTCGGCATGCGAGCGCACTGAGCGCTCGGGATCGTTGAAGTAGATCGGCAGCCGCTGCTCGCCCATCAGGTAATAGACGCTGCAGATATTGTGGAAGACGCCGTTCTTGGTCGCCCGCACGATTTCGAGGTGGAATTCGCGGTCTTCCTTGGCGAGGCCTTCGCCGGCGGCGATGCACTCCTCCGAGGCTTTCAGGATCTCCCGCAGGCGTTCGAAATTCTCTTCGGTGGCACGCGAACAGGCAAGTTCGGCGGCCTTGATCTCGTGGATCTTGCGCAGTTCGACGGTCTCGTAGATCTGCACCGGATCGAGCGGCAGGCCCGCGCGGGCGAAAAGAGCCAAGGCTTCTACACTGGCCTGCCTGGTGTCGACATAGATGCCGGATTTGGCGCGGCGCTCGACGATGCGCATGGCCTCCAGAATGGCCAGCGCCTCGCGGATCTGGCCGCGGCTGACACCGAAATGCTCCGCCAGCTCGCGCTCCGAGGGCGTGCGGCCGCTCTCCTTGTCCGAATGGGCGAACAGATAGGCGGCGAGTTCGGCGAGAAGGTTCTTTTCTTTCATCGTCAACCGCGTTGCGCGTGCGCCTCCAGGAACCGCTCCGAAATGGTGAATCCCAGACCCGGCTTTTCAGGGATCGCTATCATACCGTCCCTTGCTTCGACAGTCTCTTCGATAAGATCGTGGATCATGGGGTTGGCGCCGAGCGAATATTCGACGGTAAAACTGGCAGGCGAGGCCGCACAAACATGCAGGCCGGCGAAGAAGCATGGCGCGCCGGCCCACAGATGCGGGGCAAAGCGCAGATTGAAGGCACTGGCGATGGTGCCGATCTTCATCGCCTCGCTGATACCGCCGCAAAAGGCCGGATCCGGCTGGAAGATGTCGGCGGATTTCAGCACCGCGAGATCGCGGAAAGCGTAGCGCGTCGCTTCGCTTTCGCCGGTGGCGATCGGGATCGAGCCCGAGGCGCGCACCTCGGCCATACCAGCCTTGTCGTCGGCGATAACAGGCTCCTCGAACCAGGCGAGGTCGAGATCGCTGGCCAGGCTGATGAAGCGCTTGGCCTCGGCCACCGTATAGGTGCCGTGCGCGTCGACCATCAACTCGACGTCAGGACCGAGCGCCTGCCGTGCGGCGCGGACGCGGGCGGCGGAAATGTGCGGGGCGCCGTCCATGGCGCCGACGCGCATCTTCAGCGCCCTGAAGCCGCCTTTGGCGATGTAGGATTTGAGCTGCTCGCCGATAGCCTCGGCGGCAGCCCAGCCGCCGGAGGCGTAGGCCGGCATGCGGTCGAGCTTGCGGCCGCCGATGAGCCGCCACACCGGCTGTCCCAACGACTTCCCCAGAATATCCCAGAGCGCGATATCGACGGCGCTGATTGCCGCAATGCTCATGCCGCGCCGCGCCAGCTGCGGCATGGCATGGCCGGCGCGCGCGGCACTGTCATGGCGCACGCCGTTGTAGAGCATCTCCCAGATCATGCCGATGTCGGCGGGGTCGCGGCCGATCAGCTGCGGCCCGACCTCGTGATTCAGCATGTAGACCAGCGCACCATAGCTGCCGGCGCTGCCGGCGGCGTTCTTGCCCTCGCCCCAGCCGATCAGCCCGTCGTCAGTCTCAATGCGCAGGATGGCGGCGTCGAACGTCGTCACCTGGCCAAAGTCGCTGCGATGCTGCTTCGCGGCCTCAATCGGCACGCGGACCCACCACGCCTGGACCGTTTTGATGCGCATCCCGATCGGCTACTTGATCAGCGGCAGCAGCGTTTCGGCCGTGATGCGCATCTGGTCGGTGTAGAATTTCTCCGTCAGCACGCTGGAGCCGTGATCCTGGATGAACTTCAGCTGTTCGGGAGAAATGTCGACCGGATTCCGGTCGACCATGTCGGGATAGGGCGCGGCGGGTGTGCGGTCGACGGGCGCGACGAATTCGTTGGTCAGCGCGCCGTCATAGCCGACTTCCTTCAGCGTCTGCACGATCCGTGGCCAATCGATCTGGCCAAGGCCGGCGGCAAAGCGGTTGTTGTCGGCGACGTGGAAGTCGAACAGCCGTTTGCCGACCTGACGGATCGCGTCATGGACGTTAAATTCTTCCATATGGATGTGATAGGCGTCGAGGCAGACGCCGCATTCGGGGCTGACCGCATCGGCCAGGGCCAACGCCTGCGCGCCGCGGTTGAACAGATAGGTCTCGAAGCGGTTGAGCGGCTCGACCGCGATCTTGACGCCGACCTTCTTGGCATGGGTGAAGCATTCGCGGGTGGCGTCGACCACCCACTTCCATTCCTCTTCCTCGGTGCCGTCCGGCACCACTTTGCCGACGGTCGCGGGCACCAGCGTTATGATCTCGCCATCAAGTTCGCTGACCATGGTCAGCACGTCCTTGACGTACTGCACCGAGCGTTCGCGCTGGCCCTGGTCCCTGGCGGCAAGGTTGCGTTCGCCCAGCATCAGCGTCACCGACCCCCAGCAGCGGATGCCGTATTCTTTCAGCAGCGCGCGGGTCTCCTTGGTCTTGTATTGCTCGGGCTCGCCGGAAATCTCGATCGACTCGTAGCCGAATTTCTTGATGCGCTTCAGCGTCACCTCCAACGGTTCCGCGCGCATCCAGTTGTGCGTCGAAAGATGCATGGTCTATCCTTCCCAGAATTCGTCTGTGCCAGTTCGCCTGCGACGCGCCCCACAAGGCGCGTCGCGTGTTTCCTCCCCAAGGCGCTCCAGCGTTTTTGCGCAACTGGTTCGACCAATTGGGCCCTAATGGAGGTCTACAGCAATTTTTGTCGCGCGGCAAGAACCGCCGCCATGCGATATCGACATCTGTGTACCGTATTGATTATGCTGGTATATATCGCCAAAAATGGAATGCCCTGGCAGCTTTGCGCGTGAGTCAAATGGCTTGACCCATTTTCGGTATTTGGTAATACCAGAATGCCGATACGAGAATGCACATCACGAGAGACCAAAGAGGCTGGCCCTGCTTTCATCAGACGCTATGCTTGGTCCTTGGAAAAATGAATTGGGAGGATGCCGATGCCGTCGACAATGAAGGGTCCGGGGCTGTTTCTGGCGCAGTTCGCGGGGGATACCGCGCCGTTCAATTCGCTGGCCTCGATCACCAAATGGGCGGCCGGTCTCGGTTACAAGGGCGTGCAGATCCCGACCTGGGATGCACGCCTGTTCGACCTCAAGAAGGCGGCATCTTCCAAGACCTATTGCGACGAGGTGAAAGGCATCTGCGCGGATGCCGGCGTCGAGATCACCGAACTGTCGACGCATCTTCAAGGGCAGCTGGTGGCGGTGCACCCGGCCTATGATGCCCAGTTCGACGGCTTTGCACCGCCTGCGGTGCACAACAACCCCAAGGCCAGGCAGAAATGGGCGGTCGAACAGATGGAGTTCGGCGCCAAGGCCTCGAAGAATCTTGGCCTGAAAGCCTCGGTGACGTTTTCCGGCGCCCTAGCTTTCCCGTACCTCTATCCCTGGCCACAGCGGCCGGCCGGGCTGATCGAGGAGGCCTTCGCCGAGCTCGGCACACGCTGGAAGCCGATCCTGGACGTCTATGACGAAAACGGCGTCGATGTCGGCTACGAGATCCATCCTGGCGAGGACATCTTCGACGGCGCAACCTTCGAGATGTTCCTAGATGCGGTTGGCGGTCACAAGCGCTGCAACATCAACTACGACCCGTCGCATTTCCTTTTGCAGCAGCTCGACTATCTCGAATTCATCGACATCTATCACGAGCGGATCAAGGCCTTCCATGCCAAGGATGCCGAGTTCAATCCGACGGGGCGGCAAGGCGTCTATTCCGGCTATCAGAGCTGGACCAATCGCGCGGGGCGATTCCGCTCGCTTGGCGACGGGCAGGTCGATTTCGGCGGCATCTTCTCCAAGCTTACCCAGTATGGCTACGATTCCTGGGCGGTGCTGGAGTGGGAGTGTTGCCTCAAGCATCCGGAGGACGGCGCGGCCGAAGGCGCGCCCTTCATCCAGCACCACATTATCCGGGTGACGGAAAAGGCCTTTGATGATTTCGCCGGCGGCACCACCGACAAGAAGATGCTGCGCGCCATGATGGGTATTTGACACAAGCAGGAGAAAGACATGGTCGGCGCATCGAAGTCGGAAGCGGGGCGCGGCCCGATCCGCTATGGTATGGTCGGCGGCGGCCAAGGCGCCTTCATCGGCGCGGTGCACCGGATCGCGGCGCGCATGGACAATGACTTCGTGCTGGTGGCCGGCGCCCTGTCGGCCAATCCCGAGCGCGCCAAGGCTTCCGCCGCCGAACTCGGTCTCGACCCGGCGCGCAGCTACGCCTCCTATGCCGAGATGGCCAAGGCCGAGGCCAAGCGCCCGGACGGCATCGAGGCGGTGGCGATCGTCACCCCCAACAATGTGCACGTGCCGGCGGCCAAGGTCTTCCTCGAGGCGGGCATCCACGTCATCTGCGACAAGCCGCTGGCGACGACTTTGGCCGAGGCCAAGAAGCTCGCGGCCGTGGTTGAAAAGACCGGCAAGGTGTTCGTGCTGACGCACAATTACACTGCCTATCCGATGATCCGGCAGGCGCGCGAGATGGTGGCCAAGGGGCAGCTTGGCGACATCCGCATCGTTCAGTCCGAGTACCCGCAGGACTGGCTGACCGAGGATCTTGCCGCCACCGGCCAGAAGCAGGCGGCGTGGCGCTCCGACCCCAAGCAGGCGGGCGCGGGCGGCGCGCTCGGCGACATCGGCACGCATGCCTACAATCTGGCGCGCTTCGTCTCGGGTCTGGAGCTCGATTCCCTGTCGGCCGATCTCGACGCTTTCGTGCCGGGGCGACTGCTCGACGACAATGTCAATGTCATGCTGCGCTTCAAGCCGGTCGGCAAGGTGCATCCGGCCAAGGGCATGATCTGGGCAAGCCAGGTGGCGCCCGGCCACGAGAACGGGCTGAAGCTGCGCATCTATGGCTCGAAAGGCGGGCTGGAATGGGTTCAGGCCGATCCGAACTATCTCTGGTACACGCCGTTCGGCCAGCCCAAGCAGCTGCTCACCCGCAACGGCGCCGGCGCGCTGCCAGTTGCGGGACGCGTCAGCCGCGTTCCGTCTGGCCATCCGGAAGGCTATCTCGAAGGCTTCGCCAACATCTACCAGGAGGCGGCGCGGGCGATCCGCGCGGCACGCAAGAAGGGCGGCAGACCGGGCAAGGACGTGGTGTTCCCGACCATCCAGGACGGCGTCGAAGGTATGGCGTTCATCGAGGCCTGCGTGAAGTCATCGAAGAAGAACGGGGCGTGGACGAAACTTTAGGGAACGCGGCGCCAAGTCTCTTCTCCCTTCGGGGAGAAGGTGGCCGCGAAGCGGCCGAATGAGGGCGCATGGTGCGAGGTGCGAAAGAAACCAGCGCGCGCCGTCAAATGGGGAGGGGCTGTCGATGAAAATCGGCATGTGCATGTTTTTGTGGACGACTTCCGTGTCTAAGAAACACGAGCCGTTGCTGCGCGACATCAAGGCGACCGGCTTCGACGGCGTCGAGATACCGATCTTCTCAGGCACGCCAGAGGACTACAAGAAGCTTGGCGATTTGCTCGACCGCATCGGGTTGGAGCGCACGGCTGTTACGGCGATGGGCGACCCGGCGATGAATCTGATTTCGCCGGATGCCGCGACCCGCAAGGCCGGCATCGGCTACATGAAATGGGCGATCGATTGCGCCCAGGCGCTCGGCGCGAGTACGCTGAGCGGGCCGCTGCATTCGACGCTCGGCGCCTTCTCCGGCAGCGGGCCGACCGCTGCCGAGAAGAAGCGCTCGATCGCCTCGCAGCGCGCCATTGGCGATCATGCCGGCAAGCGGAACGTTACCATCGGGTTGGAGGCGCTCAACCGTTTCGAGTGCTATCTGCTGAACACGATGGCCGATCTGTCCGAGCACGTCGATGCCATCGACCGGCCGCACATCAAGGCGATGTACGACACCTTCCACGCCAATATCGAGGAAGCCGACCCGATCGGCGCCTATACGAAGCACCGCAGGAATGTCGTGCACATCCACATTTCGGAGAACGATCGCGGCGTGCCGGGACGCGGGAACATTCCGTGGAAAGAGACTTTCGCGGCCATCCGCAAGAGCGGCTATGACGACTGGCTGACGATCGAGGCGTTTGGCAGGTCGCTGAAGGATCTGGCGGCGGCGACCAAGGTGTGGCGGGATTTTTCCGAGACGCCGGAGGCAGTTTATCGCGAGGGATACAGGCATATCAGGGATGGGTGGAAGCGGGCGGCTTAGCCGCTCACTTCCCTCATCCACGGGCGCAGCGGACGCGGAGACTCGAGGACCCATGCCGCGACTGTCGCGCGCCGCAGCGGTGCAGGTAGGAGATGCGAATGGACGCCTCTTTTTGCACCGCTGGATTCTAGCGCAGACGTCACCGAATGAATCCTCGAGTCTGCGCCGCGTCGCTTCGCTCCTTGCTCCGCCCATGGATGAGGAAGCGACTGTCCTTTTCGCAAATCGCCGCGGTATGCGATCTGCCTTAACTCGGCACTTTCGCTCCACCAGATTTTTTCGGATGTCTTACCCCACCTCGATCACAGCCTTGATCAACCCCGATTTCTCATGCGCCCAGCGGGCGAGATCGTCCGGCGTGCCGGCCAGCGTGGTGCGGTGGGTGACGAGTTTTGCCAGAGGCACGGCGCCGTTGCGTATCGAGGCGGCGACGTGGTCGAAATCGACTTTCAGCGCGTTGCGGCTGCCGATCAATGTCATTTCGCGCTTGTGGAATTCCGGATCGGAAAAGACGATGTCATCCTTGACGACGCTGACCAGCACGAGCGTGCCGCCATGCGCGACATGGGCGAAGGCCGACTGCACCGAGGCGGTGTTGCCGGTGGCGTCGAAGACGACGTCGAACCCTTCGCCGCCGGTTGCCTCGCGCACCAGTTCGGCTGCCGCTTTTTGTGAACCGTCGAGCGTGGCCAAGCCGAGTTCGCCTTTTGCAAAATCCAGCCGCTCCGTGCTCATGTCGAGCAGGCTGACATCGAGCCCGGCGATGCGGGCAAACAGCGCTGCGCCAAGGCCGATCGGCCCGGCGCCGATGACCAACGTGCGGGCGCCTGGTTCGGCGCGGGCACGCCGCACGGCATGCGCGCCGATGGCGAGGAATTCCACGGCCGCCGCATCGGCCAGCGATAAGCCGTTTGCCGGATAAAGATTCCGTGCCGGCACCAGGATCTGCTCGGCCATGGCGCCGTCGCGATGTACGCCAAGCACTTCGATCCTGACGCAGCAATTCGGCTTGCCGTGCCGGCAGGCGATGCATTTTCCGCAAGCGAGATAGGGATTGATGATGACGGGCTCGCCCACGGCAAGGTCGACATCTTCGCCGATCTCGACGACGGTGCCCGACACTTCATGGCCCATGATGCGGGGATAGGCAAGGAACGGGTGCTTGCCTTCGAAGATGTGGTAGTCGGTGCCGCAGATGCCGACATGGCTGACGGCGACCAGCGCCCAGCCGGCAGGCGGCGCTCCTGGCGCCGGCCGGTCTTCCAGGACAAGCTCGCCGGGCGAGCGGCAGACAACAGCTTTCATTCGGCAATTCCAGTGTTCAAAAAGGCGCCGGTCCGTTGTTGAGCGGACCGACACGGAAGGTCAGGGAGGATTACTTGCCGCGACGGCGCAGCCCGTCGAAATAGACGATGATGATGATCAACGCGCCGGTGATGATGCGCTGCCAGAACGAGTTGACGTTGAGCAGATTGGCACCGTTGTTGATGGTGGCCAGGATGAAGGCGCCGAGCAGCGGGCCATGCACCGAGCCGACGGCGCCGAATAGCGAAGTGCCGCCGATCACCGATGAGGCGATCGCCTGCAACTCCCAACCTTCGGCCTGGGTCGGGTTGCCGATGCCGATGCGCGCCGCCAGCAGCACGCCGACGAAGGCCGCGCATAGGCCCGACAGCGTGTAGGCCATGTAGATGGTGCGCTGGACATTGACGCCCGAGAGGCGCGAGGCCTCGGCATTGGATCCCACAGAGAAGAGATAGCGGCCCCAGCGGCTGTGGTGCAGGAAGATGTAGGCCGGGATGCCGACCAGGATCACCATCCAGAACAGATTGGGGATGCCGACAAAGGAACTGCGCGAGAACGCGGTGAAGCTGTCGCTGTTGATGTTGATCGAGTTGCCGTTGGTCATCAACAGGCCGATGCCGCGCAACGAGGTCAGCGTCGCCAGCGTGATGATGAAGGGCGGCAGGCCCATCTTGACGATGCCGAAGCCATGGAACAGGCCGATGGCAACGCCGACCAGCAGCGTCACCAGAATGGCGACCCAGATCGGGAAGCCGGCATTGATCATCATGGCGACAATGACGGTGGCGAAGCCGACCACGGCGCCGACCGAGAGGTCGATGCCGCCGGTGATGATGACGAAGGTCTGGCCGACCGCCATGATGGCGATCATCGAGCCCTGCCGCAAAAGATTGGCGATGTTGTTGGAGGAGGCGAAGCTCGGCGTCGCCACCGACAGCACGATCCAGAGCAGAACCAGCAACGCCAGAAGCGTCAGCCCAAACAGGACGTTGTAGTTCCGTTTCGGTTTTTCGATCGCGATGGTTTCGATGCTCATGGTTCCTCCCGTTTCTTGTTTTGTCAGCCGATCGCCTGTGTCAGCACGTCTTCGTGGCTGGCGGCGCGAAAGCCATGGCTGGCGACCAGTTTGCCGCGCCGGAACACGTGCAGCGTATCGGCGAGTTCATAAACCTCGGGCAGATAGGACGAGATCAGGATGATGCCGGCGCCCTTGGACAACAGTTCCCCGAACAGGCGGTAAATCTCGGCCTTGGTGCCGACATCGACGCCGACGGTCGGCTCATCGAAGATGAACAGCTTGGCGCCGTGCGCCAGCCATTTGCCGATGACGATCTTCTGCTGGTTGCCGCCGGACAGGCTGGAGGCCAGTGCGCCGCGTGTCGGCGTCTTGATGCGGAGGCCGGCGATCTGGCGATCGGCTTCAGCCCTTTCCTTCGTGTTCGAAATCAGCACGTTGTTGGAGATGCGCTTGTAGATCGGCAGGTTGAGGTTGAGGCCGACCGGCAGGTTCAGGCACAGGCCCTGGTCGCGGCGGCTTTCCGGCGCCAGCGCCATGCCGAGCTTGATCGCGTCGTGCTCGGAATTGATCAGCACCGGTTTGCCTTGCCAGCGGATCTGGCCGGCCGACTTCTTGTGGCGGCCATAAAGCGTGGTGACAAACTCGCTGCGGCCGGCGCCGATCAGGCCATAGAGCCCGACGATCTCGCCGGCGCGCACCGTCATCGAGACGTCTTCGAAACCCTTGCCCGACAGGTTTTTCGCTTCAACGATCACGGCACCGGGGGTGAAATGCTCCTTGTGGTAGACTTGCTCGATCGAGCGGTTGATCATCATCTTGACCAGCTCGGCGTCATTGGTCTCGGCAATGTTGCGGGTGCCGACCAGCGTGCCGTCGCGCAGCACCGAGACGCGATCGGCGAGTTCGAACACCTCTTCCATGCGATGGCTGATGTAGATGATGGTGACGCCTTCGCCCTTGAGCCTGCGGATCAGCGTGAACAGCTGGTCAGCTTCCTTGCGGGTGAGATAGGCGGTCGGCTCGTCGAAAATCAGGAACTTGGTGCCGCGCACGGTGGCGCGGGCGGCGGCGATCAGCTGCTGCTGGCCGATGGTGAGGTCACCCAGCATGACATGCGCGGGCAGATCGAAGCCGAGACCGTCGATGATCTTCTGCGCTTCCTTGACCATGGCGCGCTGCTGCAGGATGCCGAAGCGCGAATTCTCCTCGCCGAGGAACATGTTGGCGGCGACGGTGAGATGGCGGCAGAGCACGACCTCCTGATGCACGGCGTTGATGCCGAGCGCCATCGCCTCGTGCGGGGTTGCCAGCGCTGCCGGCTTGCCCTCCCAGATGACATCGCCGGAAGTGCGCGGCATGACGCCGGTCAGAAGCTTGATCAGGGTGGATTTGCCGGCGCCGTTCTCGCCGACGATGGCGTGGATCTCACCTGCCTTGAAGGCAAGGTGAACGGGCTTCAACGCATGCGTGCCGGGATAGCGCTTTTCCAGTCCGTGCAGTTCGAGGATCGTCCTGCCGGGCGCTAGCGTTGGGGCCGGGTGCAGTTCCTGCGCCGTGGGCGTCATGACAATCCTCCCAGGTTGGCCTTACGGTTGGCACGTCGCGATGCAGTCAGCCACATCGCCGAGGTGATTCCAAGCCGGTGGATATTCAAGCTGGTATCCGGTGTTTCCGGGGCGCGAGGCCCCGGAAACGATTTTTGCCTGACGGGCTCAGAGCTTCGGGTTGAGCAGGGCGTCGATCTTGGGGTCTTTCATGTTTGCCTTGGTCACCAGGTTGGCGCCGGTGTCGACATTGGCCTCGACCTTCTCGCCCTTCGAGGCGGCGAGCGCGGTCTTGATGCCGTCATAGCCCATCCGGTACGGATCCTGGACGACGAGCGCGGAAATGACGCCGTCATTGAGGAACTTGATCAGCTTCTCGTCACTGTCGAAGCCGACCAGCGCCAGCTTGCCGCCAAGGTTGTTCTCGGCGACAGCCTGACCGACGCCCTGCGCCATGATCAGGTTGGACGCGAAGATGCCCTTGAGGTTCGGGTTGGCGGTGATCAGGTCGGTGGCGATGTTGAGACCGGTCGTTGCCTGGCCGTCGGCATATTTGTCCGCGACGAGCTTGAGCCCCGGATATTTCGCGGCCAGCTGCTCGGTGAAGCCCTGCTTGCGCTGCTCCAGCGAACCGGCGCCCGGCGCGTTGGTGATCAGGGCGACGTCGCCCTCGATCTTGCCGCCATTGGCTTCGCCGATGGCTGCCGCAAGACCGTCAGCGGCGACGCGTCCGCCCTGCACATTGTCGGTGGTCAGGAACGAGGTGAACGCCTTGGAGTCGGCGCCGGAGTCGATGCCGATGACCTTGACCTTGCTGGCCGCTTCATCGATCGGCTTGCCGAGCGCCTTGAATTCGGTCGGCGCGATGACGATCGCGGCCGGGTTGCCGGCGACGGCATTCTCGAGGATCGAAACCTGGCCGTTGACGTCGGTTTCAGCCTGGGCGCCGAGTTCGGGTACGTTGACGCCGAGATCCTTGCCGGCCTTGCGGGCGCCGGCCAGGACGATCTGCCAGTAGAAGGACGTGGTGTCCTTGACGATGATCGGAATGGTCACGTCCGCCGCCGAAGCCGGCGCCGTGTGCAGCGTGCCTGCAAGCATCGAGGCGGCAGCAAGTGCCACCAGGGAACGGCGGTTGAGAATGCTGGTCACGAATTTCATTAGGAATCCTCCCTAGATCGCCCGGTGAAGGTTGCGGAAGCTCCATTTGGATAGGCGCGGCCCAAACAGAACTTTATCAATAAAAAACAGTTGCCGCTTTTGATAGTGCATCGGTCCGGCCGACGCAAGCGGTGTTTCATATCGGCCTGCGCATGGCTCGGCGGGGAAACCTCCCTGCCGATCCTCAGTGCCACGTCCAGACGCTCCCGATCCTCCTTGATCATCATGGAATATTAATTCCAACGTCGAGTCAATATGGAATATTCATTCCTTCTTGAGGGTCGTGATCGTGGCGTTTCGTCAGCCGAGCTCCTGCACGATGGTGTAGGGAGCGTAGCGGGCGAATTCCGCTTGCGGCACCTGGACGTTGAACAGGTCGAGGTTGCGCGTGAGGTTGGCGGGCTTGGCCGTTCCGGTCAGCACGCTGGCCACGACAGGCTCCTGCAGCGGAAACTGCAATGCAGCCGCCGCCAGCGGATATCCGCCCTCATCAGCGATTCTCTCCATCGCGCCGACACGCTCGAGTATGTCCTGCGTCGCCGGCAGATAATCGAAATGCGCGCCGTGCACCGGCCCGGTCGCCAGGATGCCGGAGTTGAAAACGCCGCCGATGATGAGCGAAGTCTGTCGCTCACGACACAGCGGCAGCAACTCGGCTTCAGCCGAGCGGTCGAGCAGCGAATAGCGGCTGGCCAGCAGGATGCAGTCGAGCGGCGCTTCGCGCAGCACGTCGAGGCAGATCTGCACCTCGTTGACGCCGAGCCCATAGGCGGAAATCACGCCGGACGTTTTAAGCTCTTCCAGCGCCTTCAAGCCGCCGTCCATCAGCTGGCGAAAGTGCAGCTTCGTCTTCTCGACGCCATGTGTGTAGGTGCCGATGTCGTGCACAAACAGGATGTCTATCCGGTTCAGCCCGAGCCGGGCATAGGAGAACTCGACCGAGCGCATGATGCCGTCATAGGAGTAGTCGTAGTCGAGCGCGAAGGGCAGCGGGTCGACATAGGAATGATCGGGAACCTGGTCTTCCGGCACCGGGCGGAACAACCGTCCGACCTTGGTCGACAGCACATAGGAATCCCGCGGCTTGTAGCGCAGGAAATCGCCGGTCCGCCGTTCCGACAGGCCGAAGCCATAGAAGGGCGCGGTGTCGAAATAGCGCAGGCCGGCATCCCAGGCTGTCTGCAGCGTCTCCATCGCCGCTTCGCGCGGACAGGCCCGGTAGAGCCCGCCGATCGCCGCCCCGCCGAAGCTTATCTCGGTTACCTCGAGCGCAGTCGTGCCGATGCGGCGTTTGTCCATCCACAGCCTCCCCTTGTGAGCCGTCTTTGCAGCCCGCTTTTTTCGTCGGTGGTTAGAGCGTCGCGCCGAGGTGCCACGGCACGAACTCGTTGTCGCCGTAGCCGAACGCCTCGCTCTTGGTCTTGCGGCCCGATGCCGTCTCGACGATGAGTTCGAAGAGTTCCCGGCCCATGCCGGCGATGGTCTTCTCACCCGAAGCGATGACGCCGCAATTGACGTCCATGTCCTCTTCCATCTGGTGGTACATGGTCGAGTTGGTGGCGACCTTGATCGACGGCGTGGGCCGGCAGCCGAAGCAGGAGCCGCGGCCGGTGGTGAAGACGATGATGTTGGCGCCGCCCGCCACCTGACCGGTCGCCGAGACCGGGTCGTAACCGGGCGTGTCCATGAACACCAAGCCACTGCCGGTGACCTTTTCGGCATAACCGAAGACGCCGTTGAGCGGAGTCTGGCCGCCTTTGGCCACGGCGCCCAGCGACTTTTCCAGGATGGTGGTCAGGCCACCGCGCTTGTTGCCGGGCGAGGGGTTGTTGTCGATCGAGGCGCCGTGCTTGGCGACATGGTCCTCCCACCATTTGACGAAACCGTCGAGCTTCTTGGCGATCTCCGGCGTTGCCGCGCGATAGGCGAGCAGATGTTCGGCGCCATAGATCTCCGTCGTCTCCGACAGGATGCCGATGCCGCCGACGCCGGCCAGGATGTCGACCGCCGCTCCCAGCGCGGGATTGGCGGTGATGCCCGACATGCCGTCGGAACCGCCGCATTGCAGGCCGACGACGATCTCCGAGACCGGGATCGGCTCGCGCTGATACTGGCCGACTTCCTCGGCGATTTCGGCGAGCACGCCCATCGCCTTTGCGACCGATTTGCGCGAACCGCCGGCGTCCTGGATGTTGAAATGGCGTTTTCCCGCCGCCGCACCCTTCTGGCCGTAAAGGGTAAGCTGGTTGACCTCGCAGCCGAGGCCGACCATCAGCGCGCCGCCGAAATTCGGGTGGCGGGTGTAGCCGGCGAGCGTGCGGTGCAGCACCATCATGCCGTCGCCGGTGCCGCTCATGCCGCAGCCCTGGCCATGGACGATCGGGACGAAGCCGTCGATCCCCGGATATTTCGGCAGCAGCACGCGGTTGGCCTCGTCGGCGATGGCGTGGCAGACGGTGGCCGAGCAATTGACGCTGGCGATGATGCCGATGAAGTTGCGGGTGCCGGCACGGCCATCGGCGCGACGATAGCCCATGAATGTCCGGGCGCGGTCAGCTTCGGTGGCGTGCTCGGCCTCGCTCGGCGGCACCACCGGCAGGCGGCCGGATTCAAAAACCAGATTGTGCGAATGGACGTGGTCGCCGGGCGCGATGTCCTGGGTGGCGCGGCCGATGGCCTGGGCATACTTGACCACCGCCTCGCCGGCGGCGATAGGCTTGATCGCCACCTTGTGGCCGGGCTCGATCAAGGCCGTGGCGACGGCGCCGCCGGGCAGAGGGGTGCCGATCTCGATGCGGCCATTGGCGACCGCGACATTGTCGGCGGGGGACAGAAGAATGCTGTTCGAGGCGTTCACGGGCAGTTTCCTGGGTCTGTTCCTGGGGATGCGCGGATTGACACGCGTCTGTTTACATATAATGTCTTTTATCGTGAAAAAACATTTGTGCGTCAATTGTTTTTTCAGGAGGAGACCATGCGTCCGATGGACGCTTGGCTTGTGGGGAGCGGCGTCTGACACGCAGAGCGTTTTGCTTTGCCGGGTGAGCGCCAGGACATATGTGATATCGCGCTTCAAGCCAGCCACAGCAAGCGCCGGCGCGCAACGGGGCAGGGATGTCGAAGAGCAACAACGTCTACAAGGACGCTTACAACAGGGGTCTGCGGCTGCTCGATGAGACGCAGAGCCTGCCGTCGGAGCCGGAGCTGGGCACTTTGCTTGGCGTCAGCCGTACCACCGTGCGCACCATTCTGGCGCGCATGGAAGAGACCGGGCTGATCGCGTGGAACAAACGCAGCAAGACAGTGCTCAGGACGCCGAAGCCGGATGATTTCTTCCCCGAGGAGGAGACAGACACACTGGCCCAGATCATCGAGCGGTCGTTTATGCGCAGGTTGCTGGCCGGCGGCGCCGAGGCCGGCATGCAGATCAACGAGCTCGAACTGGCGCGCGAGATCGGCGTCGGCACCACCAGCGTGCGAGAGTTCCTGATCCGCTTCTCCCGATTCGGCCTGATCGAGAAGCGGCGCAACAGCCACTGGGTGCTGAAAGGATTTACGCGAGCCTTCGCGCTCGAACTCACTGAAATCCGCGAGATGTTCGAGATACGCTCGGCGGCGGCCTTTGCCGCCTTGCCTGGGGACAGTCCGGTCTGGGCGGATCTCGACCGGCTGGAAGACGAGCACCGGCTTCTGGCCAGCGAAATCGCCGTCCGCTTCAACGAATTCTCTGAGCTAGACGAGCGCTTCCACCGGCTGATCCACCGGGCGTCGCACAACCGCTTCATCGTCGATTTCTACGACGTCATCGCCATGATCTTTCACTACCACTACCAGTGGAACAAGGCGCAAGAGCGCGAGCGCAACGAAGTCGCGGTGAGCGAGCATCTCGCCTACATCGCGGCGCTGAAATCGCGCGATCTCGGCAAGGTCGACGCCGCCTGCCGCAAGCATCTGAAGTCGGCACGCCACACGCTGTTGACGTCGATTCCGGAAATCGGCGGCCGCCCGGCTTCCTGAGCGCGACGTCCGAAGGGAGGTTATGCGCACAAGATCTTTGCCTATGCATGTCGTTATCCCAAACCGCAGCGCACTTTTTGGCGACATGGATTGAACGCGCCGCGTTGCCGCAGCGATGATTTGGCGATTTTCCGCCGACATGCCGCGTGCTAGATATCCAAGCGTTGCTGCGTGAAGAGGCAGGTCTTTGGACTTCCGGCGTAAGAGATGGAGCATGACGGCCGCCTTTGTCGCGGCCTGTGTGCTGCTGCTCCAGTCGACGCTCGGCGTGTTTGCCTTCGGCATTGCGCCGGATGCCTCGCAACTCGACGTTTTCGGCAACGTCATCTGTACACATGAGGGGGCGGTCCAGCTTCCCGGCGGGGATCCGCACCAGCCGCACATGCCGGCATGCTGCATGCTCGGCTGCAGCATGGCCTCCGTCGCCTATGCGCCGCCGGTAGGCGTCGGCGTGGCGCCGGTGAGCCTGTCTTTTGAAACAGTCGCGTTTCTCCCGCCGGCAGTCAGGCATCACGACGTCACGCGTGAGCGCTCTCCGGCCAATCCGCGCGCCCCGCCGCTTGCCGGCTGAAAAACCGCCGCTCGCTTGGCGTAACCCGCGCGGGCGATAATCATCCAATGATAAACACGTTCGCAGCCTAACAACGGTGCGACTTCATATTCATGGAGGCTACCCATGTCCCGTTTTCGTCATGCCGGCGCGTTGCGCTGCAGCACCCCTATCTTCACCACTATCGAGCAGCGTCTCGGCAGCGCCCTCTTTGCCTTTGCACTGTTGTTCGCCGGCGCCCATTCCGTCCTTGCGCATGAGTTCAAGGCCGGTGACATCGAGATCGAGCATCCCTGGTCCCGTGCCACGCCAGCCGGCGCCAAGGTCGCCGGCGGCTATTTCACCATCGTCAACAAGGGCAGCGCGCCGGACCGGCTGCTGTCGATTGCCTCCGATATTTCGGGCAAGGCCGAACTGCATGAAATGGGGGTGAAGGATGGCGTCATGACCATGCGCCCGGTCAGTGGCGCCCTGGACATTCCGGCGGGCGGCAAGATCACGCTGGGTCCCGGCGCCTACCACGTGATGTTCATGGATTTGAAGCAGCCGCCTAAAGAAGGCCAGATGTTTGCCGCCACGCTGACTTTCGAGAAGGCCGGAACCGTGACCGTCGAGTTTGCCGTGCAAGCCATAGGCAGCGCGCCACCCCTCGAAGACAACGACTGACCAATCAATTTGCCAACCGATTTTTCGAGAGGGACCATCATGAACAAGTATCTTTTGCCGGCCGCTGCATTCCTTGTCCTGGGGACAAGCGCTGCCTTCGGCCATATCACGCTCGAAACCCAGGAAGCGCCGGTCGGTTCGACCTACAAGGCCGTGCTGCGCGTGCCGCATGGCTGCGAAGGCAAGGCGACGATTGCCGTGCGCGTGCAGATCCCGGAAGGGGTGATCGGGGTGAAGCCGATGCCCAAGCCCGGCTGGACGCTGCAGGTCAAGAAAGGCAAGTACGAGAAATCCTACCAGCTCTATGGCGAGGCGGTGACCTCGGGCGTCAAGGAAGTCGACTGGAGCGGCGGCAGCCTGCCGGATGAATTTTATGACGAGTTCGTCTTCCGCGGCACGTTGGCCGCCGATCTGCCGGCCGGGCAAAAACTCTATTTTCCGGTGGTGCAGGAATGCGATGGGGCCACCACGCGTTGGATAGAGATTCCGGCGGCTGGTCAGGATGAGGATGCGCTGGAAGATCCGGCGCCCGGCCTCAACCTGCTGCCGAAGAAATGATGCATTGGCGGCGCGCTGCTTCGAAGCGGCGCGCCACTGTTTTGGTGGATGGCATGAACGTGGCCTGTTTTCAGCGGATAGAACGGACAGCCGGCAGGTGCTTCGGCCTGCTGGCCGCGATCCTGCTGCTTGCCGTCCTTGCCACGCCAAACCAGGCCTTTGCCCATGCGGCGCTGATCAAGGCCGAGCCTGCCGACGGCGCGGTTCTGGAGCGAGCGCCGACGCAATTTTCGCTGACCTTCAGCGAGCCTGTGTCGCCGCTGGTGCTGACCTTGGTGCGGCCCGACGGTACGCCTGTCGCTTTGACCTCGTTTCGGTTGAGCGACCAAACGGTTGAGATCGGCAATCCACAAAAGCTCGGGCCGGGCACCCATGTCTTGAGCTGGCGGGTGATTTCCGCCGATGGCCATCCGGTCGGCGGCTCGGTGCTGTTTTCCGTTGGCGCGCCAAGTGCGGCGCCGGCGGTGGGGGAAGCTGTCGATATAGATTTGCGGTCAGCGATCTGGACCGGCAAGGTTCTTCTCTACATCGGGCTTTTCCTCGGCATTGGCGGCGCCTTCGCGCTGACATGGCTGGCGCAAGGCCAGCGCTCAGGCCAGCGCTTCGTCATTGCCGCCATCCTGTGCGGGCTGGTCGCAGCACCCCTGTCGCTCGGGTTCCAGGGGCTGGACGCGCTGGGCGCGCCACTCGCCCGGCTGGCGCAACCGGTGGTCTGGCGGACGGCGCTTGGCACCAGCTTCGGCTGGACGGTGCTGATTTCGCTGGCGGCGCTCGGGCTTGGCCTGCTGTCGTTGGTCGGATCGCGTGCTGGCGCCAGGCCGTTGGCGCTCGCCGGGCTGGCCGGTGTGGGTGCAGCCCTTGCCGCCAGCGGCCATGCCAGTGCAGCCGAACCGCAATGGCTGACGCGGCCTATGGTGTTCCTGCATGGCGCCGGCATCGCTTTCTGGGCTGGAGCACTGCTGCCGCTCGGCCTGGCGTTGAGCAGCCAATCGGTGGAAGCCGGGGCGTTCCTGCGGCGGTTTTCGCGCGCGATCATGCCCGTGGTGGTAGTGCTTGCCGCCGCCGGTGTGGTGCTCGCCATCATCCAGGTGCAGACACCGGCGGCACTGGTCAACACCGCCTATGGCCGGCTGCTGCTGATCAAGCTGGCGCTGCTGGTGTTTCTGTTCACGCTGGCGGCGGTCAATCGATGGCGGCTCACCGCCTTGGCCGAGGCCGGAGCGACGGAAGTGCGGCGACGGCTTAGCCGCTCGATCTCAGTCGAAATGCTGATCGTGCTCCTGATCTTCGGCGTTGCCGCCGGCTGGCGCTTCACGCCGCCGCCACGGGCCCTGGCAATCGCCGCGGCACAACCGACGTCGACCCATATCCACACTATGAAGGCGATGGCCGACATCGACATCACGCCCGGCCATACCGGGGAGGTCACCGCCTCCATCGTCATCATGGATGGCGATTTCGGCCCGCTCGACGCCAAGGAAGTGTCGCTGGTGCTGTCCAAGCCCGATTCCGGGATCGAGCCGATCAAGCGTCCGGCGACCAAGCCAGGCGACGGCACCTGGCGGGTCGATAATCTCGTCATTCCGATTCCAGGCCGCTGGACGGCGCGGCTCGATATTCTGGTTTCGGATTTCGAAGTGATAAAGATCGAAGCGCCGATCGATATCCGCGCCGACTAATATACCAAATGGCTATGCTTTCGTTTTCCGCATAAGCTACGAGTCGCCTTGTGCGGTTCATTGGCTTTTACTGGTGCATTGATATGTTCGGGATCGAGCGATGCCTCTGACGGTGCACTCTTTGTGGCAAAAAACAATTCGATCAGCCGTCGTATCAGCTCGGTCTATAGCGAAAGTATGTTGCGGTCTTCTGGTCTTCTTTCTTGTCGGCGGGTGCGATCTCACAGGTAAAAAAAGCTTGACGCAGCCGAGTTTGACCCGTGAGGAGCGCCTGAAGTTTGCCCGAGATTCCTACGCCAAAGAGCAATGTAAAAAGCAATGGGCGGTACTTTGGCCCTTGGCGCGAGAAGGCGATGGCGAAGCCCTGTCGGAGCTTGCCTATGAGCTCGAGCTCGGGCTCAAGATGCCGGCCACGGATTCGGATATGAAAGGCGATGCGCATGATGCCAATGTCACTGTCATTGCCATCTACGGTGCGGCAAAACACCCTGACGGCAAAAGCAATCTCAATTATATCTTTGACCCTGCTCGATGGAATAAGGACGATGTCAAGGTTGTATCCATTCGTTCAGGCTCGATCATTTATAGTTCAATCAACCCTCCTCCTCCGGCTTCAATGACAAAGTTGAAAAATTGCCTCTTTCAGGCAAATTCCTCCGCTGCCGGCGATTTATGCGTCGCCCAGGCCATCGAATTGGGGCTCATTCCAAGCTTTCCCGAATACAGCACGGCCATGGACGCAGTCCTGGCTACATACCGCGCGGAGAGCTGCACTCCTCGTCCCTGGTAAGAGAATAGTACCCGACGCCTGAGCGCAACTTGGCTCCCGGAAAGCCGCGTCGGGCTCTCAACTCGCTCAGCCGAGTTCCTGGGCTAACCCGATGAGATGCCCTTCCGGCCCGCGGATGTAGCAGAGCCGATACACCTCCTGGTAACGGACGACTTCACCGACCAGCTGCGCGCCACGCTTGCGGAGCCTTTCCAGCGTGTCGTCGATGTCGTCCACGGTAAACATGACGCGCAGGTAGCCCAGGGCGTTGACCGGGGCGTTGCGGTGATCGGCGACGACAGTCGGCGTGAGGAAGCGGGAGAGCTCGAGCCGGCTATGGCCATCCGGTGAGCGCATCATGACAATCTCGACGTGCTGATCGCCGAGCCCGGTGACACGTCCGGCCCACTCGCCTTCGATCGTCGCCCGCCCTTCCAGTTCGAGGCCGAGCTCGCGAAAGAAAGCAATCGTCTCGTCGAGGTCATCGACGACGATTCCGACATTGTCCATCCGTTTGACTGCCATAAGTTCAACCTAACGTCATATGTTCGATCGGCAAGGCGGCGCCTGGTCACCAACTGACCCTTCCTGACTCGGTCTGACACAACGCAGACGCAACACAATTCGGCGAGGCGGTTGACGTGGCGCGAAAGGCCCGTCAATCATCTCGCCGAAAAATGGGCATCCCGAAAAACGCGGCCTCAACAAAATCCGAAAGCAGGGAAGAAACGATGGAAAAAGCCGAAATAGGCCTGATCGGCCTTGGCACAATGGGCTCCAACCTCGCGCTCAACATTGCCGAGCACGGGCACCGCATCGCCGTCTTCAACCGCACCAAAGCGCGCACCGATGCCTTCCTCGAAGGCGCCGGTTCGCTCAGGGACATGGTGGTGCCCTGCTACAGCCTGGAAGAACTGGCAGCTGCGATCAAGCCGCCGCGCCCGGTCATCATCATGGTGCTGGCCGGCAAGCCGGTCGACGAACAGATCGAAGCGCTGCGCGGCGTGCTGTCGGCCAACGACATCGTCATCGATGCCGGCAACGCCAATTTCCGCGATACGATGCGGCGCTTTTCGGAACTGTCGGGCTCGGGTCTCACCTTCATCGGCATGGGCGTATCCGGCGGCGAGGAAGGCGCGCGCCATGGACCGTCGATCATGGTCGGCGGCACCGAAGACTCCTGGAAGCGCGTCGAACGCGTGCTGACCGCGATCTCGGCCAAGTTCAAGGATGAACCGTGCGCTGCCTGGCTTGGCACAGACGGCGCCGGGCATTTCGTGAAAACCATCCACAACGGCATCGAATATGCCGACATGCAGATGATCGCCGAGATCTACGGCATCCTGCGTGACGGTCTCGGCATGGGGCCGAAGGAGATCGGCAAGGTCTTCGAGGACTGGAACAAGGGCCGGCTCGATTCGTATCTGATCGAGATCACCGCCAAGGTGCTGGCCGCCGACGATGCAAAGACCGGCAAGCCGGTGGTCGACATCATCCTCGACCGTGCCGGCCAGAAGGGCACCGGCAAATGGTCTGTCATCGAGGCGCAGCAGCTCGGCATTCCGGCGACGGCCATCGAGGCGGCGGTGGCGGCCCGCGTGCTGTCCTCGATCAAGGATGAGCGGCAGGCGGCCGAAAAAGCCTATGGCAATATCGGCGTCACCAAGATCTCCGGCGACAAGGCGGCACTTCTGAAAGACCTGGAGCTGGCGCTGCTCGCCGGCAAGATCGCCGCCTATGCACAAGGTTTCGCGGTGATGAGCGCCGCCTCGAAGGAGTTCAACTGGAACTTGCCGATGCCGACCATCGCCAAGATCTGGCGTGCCGGCTGTATTATCCGCTCGCAGATGCTCGACACCATGGCGGAAGCCTTTGGCTCGGGCGGCGCGTCCACCAACCTTTTGATGGCGCCGGCTTTCACCACCATGATGCAGGAGGCGCATCCGTCGCTTAGGCGCACCGTTGCCAAGGCATCGGAAGCAGGCTCGCCGGTGCCTGCACTGGCGTCGGCACTTGCCTATTTCGACAGCTACCGCCAGGGCCGCGGCACCTCGAACCTGATCCAGGCGCAGCGCGATTTCTTCGGCGCGCATGGCTTCGAGCGCATTGGCGAGCAGGGGGCTTTCCATGGCCCATGGGGCAGCGGCGCTGCCGGCTAGGGTCAGGTGAGGCGGCCTCTCAGGTCGTGCCAGTCAGCCCTGATACGCGACGACGTCGCCTGGCTTGACCACTGTCTGCAAAGAGCCAGGTGCCGCGCCGCCTATCCAGCCCAGCACGGCGCGGGCAAGCTCGGTGCCGGCGAGGCGGAAGTCTTCGTTGACGATCAGCAACTCCCGGCGGAACAGATGCAGCAGTTCCGACGATTGCTTGGACACGACATCGACGTCGCGGCCGAGTTTCAGGCCGGCATCCTCGATGCCGGCGACGATGGCCAGCGTCGCTGCGGCGGCGCTGCTGACGAAACCGTCCGGCCTGACGTCGCGGCGCATCAACTGCGCGGTCCGCGTCCTGATCTGATCGATCGACTGGTCGATCGAAACAGCGTTGAACGGCACTTCGCTGGCGTCGACCTCGCTCAGTGCGTCGGCAAAGCCATTGACCGTGTGGTCGTAATAGGTGAGCCCGACCGGCGGCGCTACCAGCGCCAGCCGGCGCCGGCCGACGCTGGCCAGATGGCGTACCGCTTCGGCGGCGAAGGCGTAATTGTCGAAGTCGTGATAGGGGTGGACAAGCCCCATATCGGTGCGGCCATGCGTGGCAAAGGGTATGCCACGCTCCAGCATGTAGCGGGCGCGCGGATCGTTGGGCTGCGTGCGTGAGATGATGACGCCATCGGCCGAGCCGGACTCGACCAGATACTTTACCGGGTCCAGCGGATCCTGCGAGCGCGAGTAGGGCGTGACGATCAGGTGATAGGGTGTGTCGGCAATGACCTCCGAGACGCCGTAGATGATGTCCGAGACAAAGCTCATGATCTCGCGCTCGGTATTGAGCACGAGGCTGATAACATTGGTCTTGCCAGTCCGCAGGCGCACGCCGGCGCGGTTCGGCCGGTAGCCGATCTGCCTGGCGACGAGTTGAACCCGCCGCCTGGTCTCGGCGCCGATCTCGGGTGCATCCTTGAGCGCGCGCGAGACGGTGGTGACGCCGAGCCCTGTCATGAAGGCAAGCGTCTTCAGCGTCGGCCGCTCATGCGCCGACGCCTCGTCGTCCTTCTCCGTCTGGTCCCTGTCCATTCGTCCCGCCCCGTCAGGCGCATAGCAGCCGGCGGACCAGCCGACAATCGCTTCGATGACGATGTGGCACGGTTCTTCGCCGTCAGGCCTCACTATACTGAAACGTTACAGATTTCCAACATCGCAGCGCGTGGTCTCTCAAGCCATGGTTTTGGCAGGGTTTTGGCGGCCAGAAAGGTTGCGCGAGAATCAGGTTCGAGACGGTTTTCTTGCGCTGCAGCATGATTTTGCAGCGCAGCACCCGGTTTTGCGCGGAGTTTGCCGGTTTGCACGCAACGAATTTGTTCGCGCCTCGAAAAAACATTCGAGCGCGTTTATCTCAGGGGTTGCACGCTCCGCATAATTGCCGTATCGAAAATCTGTAACGTTTCAGATTCTGGGAGGAACCGAAATGCGCTATAGACTTTTGACCGCTGCCCTTGCCGCGACGGCCGCGCTTCAGCTTGCCGGCCCGGCGGCCGCCACCGACCTGGAAGTCACCCATTGGTGGACGTCGGGCGGCGAGGCGGCGGCGGTTGCGGAATTCGCGAAGGCTTTTGACGCGACCGGCAATCACTGGGTCGACGGCGCCATTGCCGGATCCGGCGGCACGGCACGGCCGATCATGATCAGCCGCATCACCGGCGGCGATCCGATGGGCGCCACCCAGTTCAATCACGGCCGGCAGGCCGAAGAACTGGTGCAGGCCGGCCTGATGCGCGACCTCACCGATGTCGCCACCAAGGGCAAGTGGACGGAAATCGTGCGGCCGAAGAGCCTGCTCGACAGCTGCACCATCGACGGCAAGATCTATTGCGTGCCGGTCAACATCCACTCCTGGCAGTGGTTGTGGCTGTCGAACGAAGCGTTCGAGAAGGCCGGCGTGCCGCTGCCGAAGGACTGGAATGAATTCGTGGCGGCAGCGCCCGCCCTGGAAAAGGCGGGCATCATCCCGCTCGCTGTCGGCGGACAGGCCTGGCAATCTTCCGGCGCCTTCGACGTGCTGCTGGCGGCGGTCGGCGGCACCGATGCATTCCTCAAGGTCTACAAGGACAAGGACGCCAAGTTCGCCGCTGGGCCCGAGATCGCCAAGGTCTTCAAGGCCGCCGACGATGCCCGCAAGATGGCGAAGAACACCAATGTGCAGGACTGGAACCAGGCGACCAATCTGGTCATCACCGGCAAGGCCGGCGGCCAGATCATGGGTGACTGGGCGCAAGGCGAGTTCCAGGTTGCCGGCAAGGTCGCCGGCAAGGACTATGCCTGCCTGCCGGGCCTCGGTCTGAACGAAGTTATCGCCACCGGCGGCGACGCCTTCTATTTCCCGCTGCTCAAGGATGCCGACAAGTCCAAGGCGCAGGAGGTGTTGGCAGAGACGCTGCTCGACCCTAAGACTCAGGTCGCCTTCAATCTCAAGAAGGGCTCGCTGCCGGTGCGCGGTGACGTCGATCTCAATGCGGCGAACGACTGCATGAAGAAGGGTCTGGCCATCCTCGCCAAGGGCGCCGTCATTCCGTGGACTGACCAACTGCTTTCGCAGGACACCCAGAAGCAGAAGGAAGATCTCTTCGCCGAATTCTTCGCCAAGCCGGACCTGACCATCGAAGACGCGCAGAAGCGCTTCGCCGACCTCATCGCTTCGGCAGACTGACGTTGGAGGCAATACACTTCGCTCCCGGCCTTGCGAAAGCAGGGCCGGGATCGCACCGCCCTTACCCAGCCGGCTGACGAGATGAGCAAGAGCGAACGCCCCAACCCGCTGTTCCGGAACCTCAATGCGAAGGTCGCTTCGATCCCGATGATCCTCACCGCGTCGGTGGTTTTCGTCGGCGGCACCGTCTGGACGGTGTTCTATTCCTTTACCAATTCGAAGCTGCTGCCACGGCTAAATTTCGCCGGGCTCGACCAGTATTACCGGCTGTGGGCGACGCCGCGCTGGCTGATCTCGATCGAGAACCTTTTGATCTACGGCGCGATCTCGCTGGTGTTCTCACTGGTCATCGGCTTCCTGCTTGCAGCGCTTCTCGACCAGAAGATCCGTTTCGAGGACACGTTCCGCACCATCTTCCTCTATCCGTTCGCGCTTTCCTTCATCGTCACCGGCCTGGTCTGGCAGTGGCTGCTCAATCCGGATTTCGGCATCCAGCATGTGGTGCGGGACCTCGGCTGGACGAGCTTCAACTTCGACCCGCTCTACAATTCCAGCATCGTCATCTACGGCATTTCGATTGCGGCGCTGTGGCAAGGCACCGGGCTCATCATGTGCTTGATGCTGGCCGGCCTGCGCGGCATCGACGAGGACATCTGGAAGGCGGCGCGGGTAGACGGGATCCCGATGTGGAAGACCTATCTGTTCATCGTCATCCCGATGATGCGGCCGGTTTTCATCACCACGCTGGTCATCATCGCGTCGGGCATAGTCAAGGTCTACGACCTCGTTGTCGCCCAGACCAGCGGCGGCCCCGGAATCGCCTCCGAAGTGCCGGCCAAATATGTCTATGACTACATGTTCTTCGCACAGAATCTTGGCCAGGGCTTTGCCGCCTCGACCATGATGCTGCTCTCGGTGGTGATCGTCGTCGTGCCGTGGGCCTACCTTGAATTCGGAGGCAGGAAGCGTGGCTGACCCGGCCGTCCCTTTGCCCGCCAGCGCGGGTGCCGCCGAGCGCGAAGCCTCGGGGCCGCGCGGGCCGAAGCCGCGGCATGTCTTCTCGCGCCGCAACATCTTCCTCTATGGCACGCTGATCGTGGTGGCAGTCTACTATCTGCTGCCGCTCTATGTGATGGTGGTCACCTCGCTTAAGGGCATGCCCGAGATACGGATGGGCAATATCTTCTCGCCGCCGCTCGAAATCACGTTCGAACCGTGGGTGAAGGCGTGGGCGACGGCCTGCACCGGCCTCAATTGCGACGGGCTTTCGCGCGGCTTCTGGAATTCGGTGCGCATCACTGTGCCGTCAGTGCTGCTGTCGATCGCGATCGCCTCGGTGAACGGCTATGCGCTGGCCAACTGGCGCTTCAAGGGCGCCGACACATTCTTCGTCATCCTGATCGTCGGCGCCTTCATCCCTTATCAGGTGATGATCTATCCGATCGTCATCATCCTGCGCGAGATCGGCCTCTACGGCAGCCTCAGCGGCCTGGTGATCGTCCATTCCATCTTCGGCATGCCGATCCTCACGCTTTTGTTCCGCAACTATTTTGCCTCGATGCCGGAAGAGCTGTTCAGGGCGGCACGGGTCGACGGCGCCGGCTTCTGGGGCATCTTCCTGCGGATCATGGCGCCGATGTCGCTGCCGATCTTCGTCGTCGCCATCATCCTGCAGGTGACCGGCATCTGGAACGACTTCCTGTTCGGCGTCGTCTACACCCGCCCCGACACCTATCCGATGACGGTGCAGCTCAACAACATCGTCAATTCGGTGCAAGGCGTGAAGGAGTACAACGTCAACATGGCCGCCACCATCCTGACCGGCCTTGTGCCACTCATCGTCTACTTCATTTCCGGCAAGCTTTTCGTGCGCGGCATCGCCGCCGGTGCGGTGAAAGGGTGATGGCGATGACGGCAGCCAACGGCACCAGCGTTTCGATCCAGGACCTGTCCCTGAATTTCGGCTCTGTATCGGTGCTGCAGACCCTCAATCTCGAGGTCGCAGAGGGCGAGTTCATCGTGCTGCTCGGTCCCTCGGGCTGCGGCAAGTCGACCTTGCTCAACTGCATCGCTGGGCTGCTCGATATTTCCGAAGGCCGCATCTTCATCAAGGGCAAGAACGTCACCTGGGAAGAGCCCAAGGATCGCGGCATCGGCATGGTGTTCCAGTCCTATGCGCTCTATCCGCAAATGACGGTGGAGAAGAACCTGTCGTTCGGCCTGCGCGTTGCCGGCGTGCCCAGGGACGAGATCGCCAAGCGCATCGCCCGCGCCGCCGAGATCCTGCAGATCGAGCCGCTTTTGCAGCGCAAGCCCGCGGCCTTGTCCGGCGGCCAACGCCAGCGCGTGGCGATCGGGCGGGCGCTGGTGCGCGACGTCGACGTCTTCCTGTTCGACGAGCCACTATCCAATCTCGACGCCAAGCTGCGCTCGGAACTGCGCGTCGAAATCAAGCTTCTGCATCGCAAGCTGCAGAACACCATGATCTACGTCACCCACGACCAGATCGAGGCGATGACGCTGGCCGACCGTATCGCGGTCATGCGCGGCGGCGTCATCCAGCAGCTCGACGCGCCGCAGACGATCTACAACCGGCCGGTCAACCGTTTTGTCGCGGGCTTCCTCGGCTCGCCGGCGATGAATTTCCTCGAAGGGGAGCTGGAAGCCGGTGCTGCTCCGGCGTTCAGGACCGACGGTGTTTCGGTGCCGCTCGACCGCTATACCTTTGACGGCACGGAGCGCCCGGCCGGCGCTTGCGTGCTGGGCATCCGGCCTGAACACATCGCTTTCGGTGACGCTGCAAAGTCGATGCCGTTTTCCGCCGGCGGTTCGGTCGAGATCGTTGAGCCGATGGGTTCCGACACGCTGGTGTGGACCAAGCTTGCCGGCCGCAACTTCTCCTTCCGCGTCGAAGCGGAACGGACGCTGCGCAGCGGCGATCCGATCCAGTTCGGTTTCGATCCGGCGCGCGCCTCGCTGTTCGACGCTGCGACCGGCAATCGCCTGTGACCCTCTAGAATCATCCGCAAACCATCCTCCCAAGAACGATCCCCCTAAAACGATCTCGCGAAAACGATCCCCCGAAAACATCCCCAAGCCTTAACCACCCAAGAAACGGACAGAGACGATGAACTGGTCATTCCAACTCTACAGCGCCCGCAATTTCCAGCCGTGGGACGGCATCCTGAAAATGCTCGGCAAGCTCGGCTACAAGGAAGTCGAAGGTTTCGGCGGCGTCTATGACGACCCCACGGCGTTCCGCGCCGAACTCGACAAGAACGGGCTTTCGATGCCGACCGGACATTTCTCGATCGATGCGCTGGAGAATGATTTCGACGGCGTACGCAAAACAGCCGACGCACTCGGCATCACGCTCGTCATCTGTCCCTATCTGCTGGCCGAGCAGCGGCCGGCCGACGCTGCCGGCTGGCGCGGCTTTGGCGAGCGTCTGGCCAAGGTCGGCGAGATCGCAAAAAAAGCCGGCTACGGCTTTGCCTGGCACAACCATGATTTCGAGTTCAAGACACTCGCCGACGGCTCGGTGCCGCAGGATCACATCCTGTCGGCTGCGCCCGACATCGGCTGGGAGATGGACGTCGCCTGGGTAGTCCGCGGCGGCGTTGATCCGCTGCCGTGGATCGAAAAGCACGGCAAGCGCATCAGCGCCGTCCATGTCAAGGACATGGCCAAGTCAGGCGAAGGCCTTGACGAGGACGGCTGGGCGGATGTCGGCCACGGCACCATCGACTGGGCCGGCCTGATCAAGACACTTCGGGCGAAGAGCGCGGCCAAATATTACGTCATGGAACAGGACAACCCCAACGACATCGAGCGCTTCGCCAGCCGCTCGCTCGCATCCGTCAAGGCTTACTAGGAACAATCATCATGGCAAAGAAACTGGGTATCGGCGTCATCGGCTGCGGCAACATCTCGAAAGCGTATTTCTCGCTGGCGCCGCTGTTTCGCGGCATCGAGATGCGCGCCTGCGCCGACATCAACATGGACGCGGCCAAGGCACGGGCGAAGGAGTTCAAGCTGCGCGCCGAGACCGTCGAAGAACTGCTCAAGGATGACGAGATCGACATCATCGTCAACCTCACCATCCCGGCGGTGCACTACGGGGTGTCGAAGCAGATCCTCGATGCCGGCAAGCACGTCTATTCGGAAAAGCCGTTCGTGCTGTCGGTCAAGGAAGGGCTCGACCTCAAGGGCCGGGCCGAGAAGAAAGGGCTGCGCATCGGTTCGGCTCCGGACACGTTCCTGGGCGGGGCGCACCAGCTGGTGCGCAACCTCATCGACACCGGCGCGCTCGGCAAGATCACCAGCGGCACCTGTCATGTGATGGGCCACGGCATGGAGCACTGGCACCCCAATCCCGATTTCTTCTTCCAGCCGGGCGCCGGGCCGGTGCTCGACATCGGGCCTTACTACATCACCAACCTGATCCAGCTGATCGGGCCGGTGAAGCAGGTGGCGGCCTTCGCGACGACGCCTGCCAAGGAACGCACGATCTCGTCGAAACCGCGCGCGGGCGAAAAAATCCCGGTCAACACGCCGACGACGATCCACGGCCTGCTGGAGTTCGAGAACGGCGCCGTGATCACGCTCAACACCAGCTGGGACGTCTGGGCGCATGGTCACGCGCCGATGGAACTCTATGGCGAGACGGGCACGGTGTTCGTGCCGGATCCGAATTTCTTCGGTGGCGACGTGCGCATAACCAAGGCGGCAAAACCGGTGAAGAAACTGCCGAAATGGCAGCATCCGTTCGGCGTGCCCAACGAAATGCACGGCCAGGGCATGATGGCCAACTACCGCACCGCAGGCCTTGCCGACATGGCGCTGGCGATCGCCGAGGGCCGGCCGCATCGTTGCTCGATGGAACTGGCGCTGCATGCCGTCGACGTCATGACCGGCCTGTTGCGGTCGGGCGAGACCGGCAAGTTCGTCGCCATGCAGACCAGCTGCGAGCGGCCGGCTGCACTCGGCGTCAAGGACGCAAAAGAACTGTTGGCGAAGCAGAAATGAGGTAGAAGGGTGTCGGCGCGCTCGCGCCGACACCCATACAATCCAGGATCTGTACCCATGCGCTGGCAGCCGGCTGAACACCGCTATGAGAAAATGCTCTACAACAGATGTGGGCGATCCGGCCTGAAACTGCCGGCGATCTCGCTCGGCCTGTGGCACAATTTCGGCAACGACACGCCGCACAAGACCAAGCAGGCGATCGCGCGCAAGGCCTTCGATCTCGGCATCACCCATTTCGATCTCGCCAACAATTACGGTCCGCCGCCGGGCTCGGCCGAGATCGCCTTCGGCGAGATATTGCGCACCGACTTCGCCAGCTATCGCGACGAGCTGATCATCTCGACCAAGGCCGGCTATGAGATGTGGGCAGGGCCTTACGGCGAATGGGGCAGCCGCAAATATGTGCTGGCGAGCCTCGACCAGAGCCTGAAGCGGATGGGGCTCGACTATGTCGACATCTTCTATTCGCACCGCTTCGATCCGGATACGCCGCTTGAGGAAACGATGGGCGCGCTCGACCATGCGGTGCGTTCCGGCAAGGCGCTCTATGCCGGCATCTCGTCCTACAATTCGCAGCGCACGCGCGAGGCGGCCGACATATTGAAGCAGCTCGGTACGCCCTGCATCATCCATCAGCCGAGCTATTCGATGCTCAACCGCTGGGTCGAAGAGGACGGACTGCTCGATACGCTGGAAGGGCTCGGTGTCGGATCGATCGTGTTCTCGCCGCTGGCGCAAGGCATGCTGACCGACAAATATCTCGGCGGCATCCCCGAGGGTAGCCGCGCCAGCCAAGGGAAGTCGCTGCGGCCCGCCTTCATCAACGAAAAGACCATCGCCAACATCCAGGCGCTGAACGCGATCGCCGGCAAGCGTGGCCAGACGCTGGCGCAGATGGCGCTAGCCTGGGTGCTGCGCAAGGGCCGGGTGACCTCGGCGCTGATCGGCGCCAGCCGGCCCGAACAGGTCGAGGACTGCGTCGGCGCGCTCAAGGTGCTCGAGTTCAGCGATGCCGAGCTCGCCGAAATCGACACTTACGCACGCGAGTCCGACATCAATCTGTGGGCGGCGTCGGCCGAGCGCAAGGGACCGCCACGGAAGTAAGCGGAACAGCCGGCACCGGACATGAATCAAAACGGCGGGAAAGATCCCGCCGTTTTGCGTTAATCAAGCTTCGGGCTCGTTCAGGGCTTCTTGGCCGTGCCGAGACCGGCCTTGGGGGCCGCCGCGGCTGCCGGAGCCGGGGTCTTCATCTTGGCTTCGATCCAACCGGTATAGTTGGCCAATCGCGTGTAGATGCCATAGGCATTCTTGTGGCCGCAAGCGGCGGTGCCGTCGGACGGACCTTCGCCCCAGGAGACGACGCCGACCTGGACCGGACCGCTGGCGCCGGTCATGAACAGCGGACCGCCGCTGTCGCCGTTGCAGGCGTCGCGTTCGCCGCTGTCGGTGCCGGCGCAGATCATGTTCTTGGTCAGCGGATCCGACATATCGGCGGCGATCGCATTGGCGGCGGCATCGATGCCCTTTTCCGAATAACGCATCCGGTGGGAGAGATCTCCAAGTGCCGCCTTCAGGTCATGCGCATAGATCGACTTGATGCCGCTGTTGCAGGCAGCGCTCGGCTCGAGATCGAGATCGGCCACCATCAGCGCGGTCGGGAAGGTGCCGTCCTGCATCTTGCCCCAGCCGATGACCGTGGTCTTGCCGCTGTCTGGCGTCGGCTCATTGGTGATCTTGATGACCGGCGCGTCGGCGGGCTCCGCCAGCCGGAGCAGGCCGAGATCATTGTCCAGCGTCTGTTCGCTGTAGCCCTCGTTGACGATAACCTCGACCACCTTGTAGCGCTTGCCTTCGGTAAGATCGGTGGCGCCGGTCAGCACGGTCACCGTATCGGGCGAAATCGGTCGGCCCTTGTCGTTGAGGCAGTGCGCCGCCGTCAGCACCCATTGCGGCGCGATCAGGCTGCCGCCGCAGAATTGCGCGTTTGGCTGCGAGGCCGGGCTGGGATCCAGCCGGGCGCTGGTCAGCAGCGCCACCTGGAACGGATAGGCCCCTTTGTCGGCTTCCTTGCCGCCATAGACGCGGTCGGCGCCGTCGGGGTTCTCGGCCTTGGCCTTGTCCCGGGCTTCGGCAACGCGCTGCATCGGCGAGACCGCCGCTTCCGGCCTGACGGCGTCGTCGGCTGCATAGAGCGCGTTGACGGCGGGGAAAGCGGCCGCGATGCCGAGCAGCGATGCAGCGGCAAGCGGCCTGAACCGATGGATAATGTTCACCTTGAAACCCTCCTGAGATGAAAATTGCCGAGCCATGCCGCCATGACGCATAACCAACAGAAGCGGTAGCGGTACCTCGATCGCCTTCTGCCAGAACGAACGACATCCGCGCGGTCATAAAACCGAAATACCACTTTTGCTAATCGTGCCCCATCGGGCAGAGCCCACCCAAACCCTATAGCCCCCCACGGGCTACGTGGAAGCGATTTGTCATTGCCAATGTTGGATTATTTTAGGCAGTATATCGACGCGGGTGCGTTTGGCGGAGGGCTTTAACGAGGCCGCCCGGACCGATGATCCGATACGGGCGGGTAACCAAACTAATTTTTTAACTCCACCACGATCTCGACAATATTTCTGTATTTTGCTCCACTCCTTGCTGACTTTTGGGAGAGTCTCACCATGACGAAACTGACAAGCACTATCATTGCGTCCGCACTGCTATCCACCGCACTGTGGACGATGCCTGCCTTCGCCGCCGATCCCGGCTCAGCGAATGCCGGCAATGGCGAAAGCATGCGCGATCTCGGAACGGGCGACTACCAGCCCGGCCGTGCAAAGCCGATCGCTCCGCCGAAACTGACCGAAGATGAAGCCAGCCGGGCAGCGCCGCTGACCGACGAGGGCACGGCGGTCAAATCCTATGGCATCGTCGGACGTTCCACCGATGGCAAGGACATCAAGATCGATGCAGGCGAGACGCTGAAGGACCTTGTCATCAAGGAATTGAACGCGCCCGCTAACGCACCAGCGGCCAACAAGACCGGATTGACGGGCGGCGACGAAGCCGGCCGCCAGGTGTTCGGGGCCGACGATCGCGAGCAGATCAAGAACACCAAGACCTACCCGTTCACCGCGATCGGCTATATCGAAGGCAAAGCCAAGAGCGGTTATGGCAGCTGCTCGGGAACCCTGATCGGTCCGCGCACGGTGCTCACCGCCGCGCATTGCCTCTACAGCAATGAAGACAAGGCTTGGCTCGACGACGTCATCTTCGTGCCGTCGCTCAACGGCAACACCGCCGACGATGCACCGTTTGGCGCTTTCAGCTACGAGAGCGTCTATATCCTGCAGGGCTTCATCGACAATTATCAGGGTTACTACGGCTCGGTCATTCCGTGGGACCTCGGCATCATCACGCTGAAGCAGGATGTCGGCACCAATCTCGGCTGGCTGGGTTATGCCAACTATGAGAACCTCGGCGATTTCACCGCCAACATCGTTGGCTACCCCGGCGACAAGCCGATGGGTACGATGTGGAAGGCGACCTGCGAAGTGAAAGCCGAAAACATCGGCGCGGAGTATTTCCAGTACGACTGCGACACCTATCCGGGGTCGAGCGGCAGCTCGGTCTACGCCTATGACAATGGCGCCAAGCAGCGCGTCGTCACCGGCGTGAACGTGGCCGAAAGCCCCAACGCCAACACAGCGGTGCGCCTGAACGCTGCCAACGTGGCGTGGATCAACAGCCTGTACAAATAAGGCCCGATCTTTCGCCGGCAAACAGCGGCGAGAACCAGCATTAGCAAACCGGCGGCGGGACGTTCCTGCCGCCGGTTTTTTGTATCGAAACACCTCCCTTGCACTGTGTTGCAGCGGTGCTTACGCTAGGCGATCCAAGGGGTTGGGTAAGATGGCGCGGGCAAGAATGATCTTCGGGGTCAAAGCGATGGCGGCTGCATCCATGCTGGCCGCACTGACATGCTTTTCCGCTATGGCCGATCAAGGCGGTGCCACACCCGATGGCGCCTGGGCCGAGCGGGTGCAAATCCTCTATAAAAGCGAAACACGTTCGGTGCTGCGCAAGAATGTACGGGTCTGGGATTCCCACCCGGAATTGGGTCTTGATTTCACCTGGGAGCCGGCAGCCGGCGTGTCGCCGGACCGCACCGTCGCAGCCGACGGCACCGTCAACGGCAAGGGCAGGCTGGTCTGGCGCGTACGCGGCTCGGCGAGCTACGACCCCAAGACGATCTATTCCAGCTATTTCGGCGAGATCAGGAATGGCCGCCCCGATGGACAAGGCCGGCTGGAGCTGCGTTCAGGCGAGATTCTCGACGGCCGTTGGGTCGCCGGCCAGCTCGACGGCCATGCGATCCATGTCGATGCCGACGGCAATCGCTATGAAGGGCAATTCAGGGCCGGTGTGCCGAATGGCGAGGGCAGGCTGGAGACGAAGACAGGCAAGATATTCGTCGGCTCTTTTGCCGATGGGCTGAAGGACGGCAAGGGCCGCACCCGGTTGGCCGGCGGCACCGTCTACTGGTCGCAATGGGCGATGGGCAAGGAGATCGGCGGTGCGCGCCCCGATGTGCTGGCCGATGCCAGAGTGGGCGGGTTGCTCAAGGCGCAGACCGGCGGCGGTTCCGCCGACAAGGTCGAGATCGGCATTGCCGTCGACCAGCGCATGACGCAGCAGGCCGACATGCAGTACCAGCATCTCGTGCGCGACGAAGACATCGCGATCTATCCGGTGTCGGACCAGTACAACGATGCCTGGAACGGCACCGGAGAGATTCGTACCGGCAATGTCTATGAAGGCATGGACTGGGAGACGGCGCCGGCCTTCGCCGAAGTCGACCTCAAGACCACCGACCGGTCGAGGGTCAAGATCGACAGCCTGGAAATGAAGGTGGCCGCGAGCGAGGCCTACCGCAAGCCGATGCTGTCGATCAGCGAGCATTATGGCTGCGTCGGCTTCCGCCCCGACTTCTCGATCGTCAACAATGGCTGGGGCGACGTGAAAGACATGAAGATGTCGATCCAGTTCACCAGGACCGACGAGGAGGACAACGCGACCGGCGAGCCGAGCCGCATGTTCACGAAGGACATCGGCACTTTCGGCGATGGCGTCGACGTCTCGATCAAGGACGTGCTGATTGAAGCCGGCGTCGACACAACCACGCTCGAGACCGAGCGCTTCACCTGCCCGTCAAGGGACAGCCTGGATGTCTGCCGCGCCCAGGTGGCCAACAAGGTCAAGTTCGGCGACGTTGCCGATTACATCAGCGGCAGCGTCGAGAAAATGAGCGTGACCGGGATTGGCAAGCTCGATTATTCCTGGGCGGACGATCAGGGCGCTGTCTACCAGCAAAGCGAGCCGTTTCGCGTCATCGTCTCGCTGGTCAGCATCGAGGTCCCAGAATCGCTCGCCGAATGCGGCGATGGCGGCGGCGCGTCGCCCGAAGCGCTGCGCTACCAGAACATCGAATTTCCGATCGGCAAGACCGATTACAGCATCCCCATGCCGGTGCGCGGCAACAAGAATCTCAGCGCCTACACGGCACGGCTGAAAATGTGGTCGTCAATGTCGTCGATCCATCGCTTCAGCATCGCCGCCCATTTCGCCGATGGCAGCACACGCGAAAGCAAGCCGGCCACGTTCTTCTATTTCAGGCCGAAGCAGTCGCTGTTCGAAACCAGCACCAAGCCGGCGGTCTGCTATCTGCCGGAAGATCTGCAAGGCTGTTGAGGTCCTGTCACGTCCTTTCGGGAATCGCGTCATTTCGAGCCCATCTCGAAAAAATTGGGCAGCGGGATCAGCCGGGCAAAGATCGTGCCCTGGCTGAACACCCTGAGTTCCAGCATCGACCCGGACGATCGTTCGGCTTTCTGGTCGAACAGGAAATTGCCGAGCGAATAGATCTCCGCAACATCGCCGCCGCCGAGCGGCAGGATCGCCTCGCTCGATACATGTGGATGACCGCCGACGATTGCCGTGACACCGCGCAGCCGCATCTGGTCGGCAAGCATCTCCTCGCGCGGCGACGGCTCCGTCTTGTACTCGCGGCCCCAATGGACGAAGGCAATCACCGGCCGCTCGGCATTGTCGTGCAGCAGCCGGTCGAGCAAAGCAGGCGTCAGAAGGTCGGTGTTCCTGGAGCCGTTGGTATCGATGTCGGTCAGCCCGACCAGGTCGAGATCGGCAAGCGCCAGCGTCTCGCCCTGCCCGAAATGGGCGATGCCGGCCGCATCGAGTGCGGCCAGCGTCTCGGCATAGCCTGACGGGCCGAGGTCGTAGGCGTGATTGTTGGCGAGGCTGACAGCGGCGACATGCAATTTCTTGAGCATGTCGATGGCGAGGTCTGCGGGCATGGCCAGCGTCATGTCGTCGATCGCCTCAGGGACGTTGGGCAGGATCACGCCTTCGAGATTGACGATCAGCGGCCGCGAGCGGGTCAGGGCCAGCACGCTTTCGACGATCTTCTCGGCAACACCGTCGCGGACCAGGATCTTCTTCATGGCGCGGCCGAAATTCACGTCGCCCGCGAAATAGTAGAGCTTGTCGTCGGGACGGGCAGGATTGTTGAAGCCGGGGCCGAAGGCGCCGAACAGCGCCACGACATAGCTGGTGGTGCGCTCGACATAGTCGCTTGAATGCGCCTGCGAGTTCTCGTTGGCGACGACCAGCGGCGCAGCACCGAACAGTTCGCGCTGCAGCCTGGTCTGGATATAGAGCGCACCGACCGAATCGGCGTGATCCGGCTGGCGCAGCGCCGCGATGCCGTCGAGCGAACCGGCGGCGAGCATGTTCAGCGTCTGCTGGTCGAAACGCCTGGCTTCGTGCTGCGGCAGATAATGTGAGAAATCGGTGGATTCGACGATCAGCGTGTCCTTGTCGACGATCGCTTTCAGCGCCTGCGCCAGCCGGTCCCAGTCGCCGCGCTTCGCCTTGACCGACATCGCCACCGGCACGATGGTTGCCTCGGGAAAATAATGGTGCAGGAAGGGCAGCATGGCTTGAACGCCGTGCTCCTTGGCGAAGAGGCAGGAGTCCTCGACCATGTCGCTGTTCGCCTGGATAAGGCGCAGGGCTGCCGTGTCGGCCAGGACCGGGCCAAGCACAGTGTCGAAGCCGCGCGTCGTGGTGGCGAAGAGTTTCTGCGTCTTATGGAAATGGTCCGGCGACAGGATGACGATGCGCTTGTAGCGGAAGCCGGACGCGGCGTGGAAACCGAGTGCGACGAGATCTGCGACGAGCAGGTGGTGGGGGACTGTGATGCCGGTGAGGCGTTGGTTGGACGGCTCGATTCTGGCGACGGCGGCGATGGCGTCGGTGAAGAGTGTGGGGTCGGAGTAGAAGGACGGGAAGTTTGTGTCGCCGGGCGGGCAGGTGATGGGGGCGGCAGACGCTTGAAGCACTGAGAGGATAAGCAAGGCGATGGCAAAGATCAGAATGCTGGTCCGTGCCCAGGCACCCCCCGCTGTCCTGCCGGACATCTCCCCCGCAAGGGGGGAGATTGGATGTCGCCTCGACTTTCGCCAATCACCAACCTTGAAAATAGATCTCCAGCAATGAAGAGACTGATCTCCCCCCTTGCGGGGGAGATGGCCGGCAGGCCAGAGGCGGGTGCCTGGGTGCCGACCTCTCACGGCTCAGCCAGCACAATGTTCTCCACGCCGCCGACATAGTAGAACGGCTTCTGCTTGGACGCGGTCAGCCGCAGCACTTCGCGCGAGATGTAGTCGGCGAGGCCGAACAGCGTCACGCCGCCGTCGGAGGTCTTGGCCCGGCCGCGCAGGCCTTCGAGGATCGAATAGGTGAAGACGCCATGGCCGAGCTCGGGCAGTTCGGCGGCGGTGTTGTTGGCAGCGGTGGCCGAGAAGACGACGATGCGTGCGTCCTGCGCGTCTTTTTCCAGGCGCGGGTTGAAGGCGTTGGCGGCGTGGCAGGTGTCGAGCAGCATGAAGCGCATGCCCTTGGCCCGCTCAACCGATTTCTGGATGTCGCCCCAGTCGACCAGCGAGGAGCGCTTCCAGCGGTCGGCATCCTGTTTGCGGCCGTCCGTGGGGATGAAATAATAGTCTTCGTCGATGTTGATGCCGTGACCGGCGACGAAAATGATGGTGGTGTCGTTCTCGCCGGGTCTGTCGAGGAAGTCGGCGAGCTGGTCGTCGATGGTGTCGGAATCCGGTTCCAGGATGGTGTCGGCGCTGGCGACCTTGAACACGTCCTTGCCGGAATCGGGCGCCTCATCCAGCGCTTCGCGGTTGACCAGAACCAGCGTCTCCATCGCCGAAAACAAGGGCGCGGATTTCTGCGAGATCACCTTGAGGAATTCGGTGGCGTCATCGACGGGATAGCGCAGATCGCAGGCGTGGCCGGCGCATGCATCGGTGAGGAAAGGATATTTGTCGACGCCGATCACGGCGACGTAGAGCTTGCCCTTGTTGGCGGGCTTTTCGGTTTTCCTGCCAAGTGCTGTGACACTGCGCTCGGTCAGATAGCCGAACTCGTTGGTGCCGGTGATGCGAATGGTGTTCTCGCCATTCTCGACCGGCACTTCGACGATGGTGCTCTTGCCGCCATCGGCCGAGCGCGCCGTGACATTGCCGACATTGCGGCTGTTCGACAGGATCGAAAACCCGGCGACGTCGGCGCCGGCTTCCTGCACGCCTGATATTTCGACGGCGACATAGCCTTCGCGGACACTGCTCTGGTCGGCGGCAAGCTTGATGCCGAATTCCGGCGGTTTGCGCTCGAGCAGCTTTTCCAGCTGGCGGTCAACGCCGGGACGCATTTCCTGGACCGCCTGTTCGGCGCTGCGCAGGATGATGGCCCGGCGCACCATTTCCGGGCTCCAGAGATATTTCTTCAGCTGGCCGGCGCTGATGAAACGCCCTTCGTGGTCGCGGCCCTGATTGACGTGCCAGCCGATCAACTTGTCGCCATCGGCGGAGGAATAATAGTAGCCCTGGGGCATCCAGGCGATCCATTCGGAGTCGGCGAAGAACATCGACACGATCAGTTTGTGGCTCTTCAAATTCCACAGCCGCACGGTCTGGTCGGCGCTGCCGGTGACCAACAGCCCTTCCTTCTCGACGGCAACCATGGCGTTGATCTCGCCGGTGTGGCCGGTGAATTCACTCGATACCTCGGCGGTCGCGGTTTTGTATTCCAACAGCGTGCCGTCGCTGCCGCCGGTGATCAGGCCAAGCCCATTGCCGATCAGCGTGTAAGCCGAATGGACGAAGCCATTGGCGGCGGAATTCTCGATGCTGTGCATCACCTTTCCGCCGCTCGCGATTTCGAGCACGGCATTCTCCAGGCCGTCCTTGCCGCCGGGGACGGCGCGAAGCAACCACCCACCGTCGGTCAGTGCCGCGCGGGCATAGGCGCCCTGTTCCGCAAACGCCACCGGGTCCTCGAAGAACCGCTCGGCCGTCGGTAGCGCCAGCACCTTGTCCAGCGTGCCCTGCAGCTCGGGACAGGACACGCGTTCAGGGCAGGGGTTGGTGTTGCCCCAAGCGATGGAGCTGCTCGCCGCATCGATCCCGATCGCCGTCACCGGTTCGCCGACCCCTTGCAGCAGCGCCTTGCGCTCGCCGGTCATGGGGTTCCAGACCTGGATGGCGTTGCGGGTGCCGCCGGCTGTCGCCACCAGCGAGCCGTCGGCATTGCCGGCGCCAGCAAAGACCGTGCCGTCATGGCCGTTATAATCGAGCAGTTGCTCGCCGCTGTCGGTATTCCAGACCGCCGAGCGATGCTTGTCGGCGCAGCGATAGCTGCATGACGCAACAAGCCGCGAACCCGTGGCGAAGCTCAGAGCGCCGATCTGGAAATCCTGCTTCGGCATGGCGCGGACGAATTTGCCGGTGCTGGCCTGCCAGAGCTGGACGTCGCCGTCCTTGCTGCCGGTGGCGAACAGGTTGCCATCCAATGACACGGCGAGTGCGGCGACGCCGACATCGCGCAGCGGTTCGGTCTCGGCGGGCAAGGCGATCTCCTCAGCCTTGGCGACATCCCAGAGCCTTATGCCATTGTCGGTGGTCGCTGCCGCCAGCCGGGTTCCCGCAGCGGCGAAGGCGAGCTTTTCCACACGCCAGGAATCGGCATCGAGTTTTTCCGCCAGCGTCCAGCCCGACGCGGATTTGTCGTCCGCCCGCCAGAGGTAGACGAAACCATCGCCACCGCCGGCGGCGAGCGTGTTTCCGTCGGGTGAAAAGGCGACATCATAGATGGGATAGTCGGCGGCCTTGAGCAGGGTTTTGATCTTGCCGGTGGTGAAATCGAACAGCCTGACATCGCCATAAGGGGGCTTGTCGCCGATGCCGGCGCCGAAATAACCGCCGGCGGCGATCGTCTTGCCATCCGGCGACACGGCAATCGCAAAGACCTTGCCGTCATTGCCATTGCCAAGATAGCCGCGAATGGTGCGCAGCGTCACCCCGCTCTGCCAGTCCCAGATGCGGATGGTCTTGTCGTCAGATGCGGAGACCAGTCCCTCGCCGTCCGGCGTGAAGGCAAGATCGGTGACCCTGGCGCTGTGGCCGCCGGTGTTGAGATCGAGATGGAAATCGAGGTCCTCGGCACCGGCGGTTGATGTTAACGCCAGAAGACCGACCAGGATTAGCCACCGGATAGCACGCAAGGGATGGGAGCTGCCCGGCACCTTGTTGCGCCGCTATTTGGAGTCGGCGGGCGGCGGCGACCCGTGGCGCACATAATTCTCGATCGCCTGGGCATAATTGGCGGAACCGGCCTTGCGTTCTTTTTCGATGTAGCCGGCAAAATAGCTCCAGAACGACACCGCATAGTCGCGGAAATAGGCATCGGCGACATCGCGCGAACAGAGCTTGCCCTCGACGCAGATCGAGAGACGATTGAGGAAATAGACGATGCGATCGAAATTGTCGTTGAAGTCGGCGATCGGCATGGTGCCGCCGCCGGCAGTCATCGCCTCAATGCCAATGCGTTGCCGGAAGACCCGTTCCTCGGTCGGCGACGGCGTGGCGCTGAGCAGATTGTCGTATTTGGCGTTGAGCGACGAGAGGCGCTCCTTGAGCGCGCGCTGCGCCTGCTGAAAATCCTTGCTTTCCCAAAGCTCGACCAGCGACATCGTCTGCTCGACGCGCTTCTGTTCCTGGTTTGCCAGAAACTGGAAGACCGAGAAGCCCAAGGTGAAGACGATCGCCAGGCGCACGGCGAGACCCGACCAGGCATAGATCAGCATGCGCCAGTCGCGGTCGGTGAACGGGTTGGCTTCCTTCTTGATCTCGTGACTGCTCGGCCACGGAAAGCCTTCGGTGGTTTCGGGCAAGGTCGCCGGCTTCTTGGCCGGTGCCGGCGCCGATGTGGCTGGCGATTTTTGCGTTGCAGTGCCCCCCGGCTTTTTCATCCGCAGCTGTCCAGTTGGATAATGGCGGTGGGATCGAGCACGATGCCGGGTGTCTCCAGCTTCTTTTTCAGGCAATCGAGCTGCGTGCGCGAAATCATGAACTGCACGTCCGGTTCGGCAGCCGCCTTGCTGGGTGACGGCAAGGGCTCGACCACGCCGCGCGAGGCGCAGCTGGAGAGATCGACGACAACGGCCGTGTTGCCGGTCTTGGCGATCTGGTCGTACTGGTCGAGAAAGCAGGTGGCGAGCTCGGAGTTGGTGACGATCTGCTTGGCGCACAGGCCGCAATTCTCGTCCGCCGAGGCGCTGGCAACCAGCAACAGGCTTCCGGCAAGGCCGGCCGTCGCTGCACGCCAGGAGAGCACGGGGATAGTCACTGATGTCCTCATCTGTTGCATTCAGCCGCGGCGCATAGAAGTGTCGCGAGCCGGGAATGTTCATATATCACGCCGGCAAGAGCCGGCGAAGCGATGTCAGGTCAGGCGCGGGGCACCGTCTCCATCGGGAAGATCATCACCGCGCCTTTGGGACCGCTCTTCTCGGCAAGCCGCATCACGGAGCGCGTTGCCGGCGCCATGCCGATGTCGGCCAGCATGTCGGAAAAACCAGGCGTTCCCGATGCGGCACGCGTCACGGCGCGCAGGCCTTCCTGGGCAAGAAAGCTCAGATCCTCTTTCTCGCTCTGCGGCGGCGCCTCGGTCAGCACGGCAATCATGCGCTCCATGCCGAAGCTGGTGTCGGTGAAGGCGAGCAGCCCTTCCTTCAGGCCCTGATCGGCCTGCTGGTTGATCGGCGCCAGCCGCTCTGCGACGATATGGGTGATCGAATAGTCGCTGCCGATATACAGCACGTTGATGTCGACGAACTCGTCGGACCCGTTCTTGGCCGCAATGTGTACCTGATCGCCCGGCGAAACGCGCGGCACCGTCGAGGATTCGATCGGCTCCAGCACATCGCTGTCCTGGCGCTTGATCAGGAACTGGACGCTGACCTCGTCCGGCCGGTAGTCGGACGCCGCGGCGAGCCGCGACAGGCCGGTGGCGCGGAAGATCGTGGTCAGGGTCTTGGCTGTGTTTTCCGCAAGCTTGTCGCGGCCATCCTGATGGATGACGATGCGTGGCGGCTTGCTGCCGTCCTTCAGGCTGATGTCGCCGGACGCCGGCAGGAACCACAGCGCCGGTTCGTCGCTGGCGTTGGCGGCAGCGCCGTCCATGGATTTTTCGCGCAGCACCGCAAGCCGCAGATCGGCGCTCTTGCCGGGCTCGACCAGCGCGATGTGGAAGCCGGACTTCGGCTTCGCCACCAATTCGTCCAGAACCGAATTGACCAGCTCGGTTTCTTTTTCGAGCCCTGCGGTCGGCGCCGGCTTTGCCACCAGCAGCTTATAGTCGACCGCGAGTTCGGCAACGCGCGCATAGGCGCCGGCGGGCACCGCCGTCGGCGCAAGCGCCGGCTTGCCGTCGAATTCGACCGGTGCGAGCCGGCTTTCGAGGTTTTTTGCCGATTTCACTTCGAGATAGCCGACGGCGTCGGAGAGCTTCGACAGCGCCGAAGGCAAAATGGCGAGCTTGCTGCCGGGGGTCAGACCCTGCAGCAGCCCGGCGCCGATCGCGACATCGCCGTCCTTGACGGCAATCGGCCATTGCATGACGGCGTCGGTTTTGTCGGTGCCGAACACGCGGGCGTCCAGTTCGCCCTCGAACAGGGGCGTCGGCCTTGTGCGGCCGTCGGCCGAATATTGCTGCAGCACGGCCTGGCCGAGCTGGCGATAGGTGACGTTCGGGTTCTCGGCCAATTTCGACAGGATGGTGAAGGTGAACAGGCCGAAGCGCGGCGCGTCGGGCGTGCCCTTGGGCAGCGGCATTTCCGGCGTCGTCTCGACCGTCTGCGCGGCATAGAAGGCGACCAGCTTGCCCCTGGCGATCGGCTCTGCGCCGGTCGGCGTCAGGTTGAAGGCCGGCTTGCGGCCGCCATTCTCGTCGAAACCGCGCGATGCGCTTGCCGAGATGTCGTCATAGGCCTTCACCGCGGCTGCTCTCGCCGCGTCGTCGCCGCCGACGAGGTCGGCGAACTCGACCTTGCGCTCCAGTTCGTCATCGACTTCCGCGGCGCGCGTCGCGGTGCCGGAATGGCAGCAGTCGAACACCACCCAGACAAAGGCGCCCTTGTCGCGGATGGCGTCGAGTGCGGCGCCGACCTCGTTGTCGACCAGCGCGTTCGGCACGCCCTCTTCGCGGTTGATCCATTTGTCGATATCGGACGGCAGGAAAATCTCGTCGAGGCCGTCGGTCTCGTCACCGGCCTTGGCTTGCGGCTGCTGGGCGCCGTGGCCCGACAGATGCAGATAGACGAAATCGTCGCGTTGCACCTTGCCGGCGAGGTCGGCAAGGGCGGCCTTGATCGCCGCATGCGTCGGCGGGCCGTTGGCGCCTTCGACGTCCTTGGCGAGCAGGATCACATTCTCGGCCGAGAACTTCACCGGATCGGGCGTGTTCTTCAGGAGATAGTCGCGCACCAGGCCGGCATCGTTCTTCGGCCCGATCAGCCAGTTCTTCTGCGGTAGGTTCGGATAGTCGGTGCAGGCAACCAGCAGCGCGTGATAGGTGCGCGAGGCGGCGAGAGCGCGGAACGAAACCGTACCGGCAGCCACAAGCGCCGACGTGCCGACGAGCAGCGTCCGTCGTGTCAGTTTGATCATAATTGCTTCCCCAAGCCCGATCGAATTTGCAAGTGCGGCACCTTTCGTCGCGAATTTTGTCAGTATTTTGAATGTGGTCGGTGCCGTCAATCGGCGGTGGTGGTCATGGTGTCGATGGCGATAACGGAAACAAGTGGCAAAAAGCCCGCTTCATCGCTATCTCAGGGGAATTGAGACCGCCGCATTGATTGCGAGCGGCGCTGGATCAAACAGGATAGAACATGATGTCGTCCGAGAACCGCTTCACACTTTTCGGCATCATGCTCTAAACGATCGGAAAACGGGATCATGGCGGCAAGGGATGTGCTGACGAAGAATCAGCTGAGCGTGCTCGAGAAGCTTGAGGCCGCCAGCGGACCGCTCAGCGCCTATACGCTTCTCGACCAGCTGCGCGAGCGCGGTTTCCGCGCGCCGCTACAGGTTTACCGGGCGCTCGACAGCCTGGTGAAGTCAGGCTTCGTGCACCGGTTGGAAAGCCTCAACTCCTTCGTCGCCTGCGCCGAACCGCACGACCATACGCATTCGATGACAGCCTTCGCTATCTGCGACACATGCGGGCAGGTGATGGAGATGTCCGACCATGACGTCGGCCACCGGCTGGACGAATGGGTGCGCTCGACCGGGTTTGCTGCGAAGAAGGCGGTCATCGAGTTTCGAGGGACGTGTGCCAAGTGCCTGGCTGAGGCGGCTTAGCTTGCTTCCTACTTGAGCCGAGGCGGTGCGCTATTCTCGAATTCGTTCAAGAATGTCTCATAGACGACGTACCGCGTAGGCCCAGGTGGTAGCTGCTCCATAAGCAGGGGTTTCACCTCGTCGAGCCAAGATAATTTGCCAAGCCCAGACCCGATTTTTGGCAAGGCGATGGATTCTACCCGGTTTTTGTCGGCCCATTTCACAAGCCCGCGAACTGCTTTCCGTAAATAGGGAAGTGGCGTGATACATATTTGGCTGGGTTGCCAGATAAATGAAGCCCGGCTGATTGCCGTCTGGCTCCAATGTCCAGATATGACCCCCAATAAACCTGCCGGTCCGAGCATATTTCTTGAACGCAGCCTGCACATTCGGCCACTTTTTCGAAATCTTCAGCGCAAGTCCGGTGCCAAGGCCCTCTTGATTGCCCTCTGCCACGCCTTGAGCGATATAGCTTTCCTGGGCGGCCAGCAGGTCTCCGGTGACAAAGACAATCATCGCACCTTCAATGCGCCTCGTCCCAGTTGTTGGCGGCCCGCGCATCGACATGCAGCGGCACCGACATCGAGATGGCCGGCATCGGCGCGTTCTCCATCACCCTGCGCACCACGGGGATCGTCGCCTCGACTTCCGCTTCAATCGTCTCGAAGATCAATTCGTCATGCACCTGCAAGAGCATGCGGGCGGACAGGCCGGCCTTTTCCAGCGCCTCGTCCATATGCACCATGGCGCGGCGGATGATATCGGCAGCGGTGCCTTGCAGCCTGGCGTTGATCGAGGCGCGCTCGTTGAAGGCACGGATCGACGGGTTTGACGACCGGATCTCAGGATAGTGGATGCGGCGGCCGAAGATGGTTTCGACGAAGCCATGCTCGCGGGCATAGGCTTTTGTTGCCTCGATATAGTCGCGGATGCCGGGGAAACGCTCGAAGTATTTCTTGATGTAGGCGCCGGCCTCCTCGCGCGGGATCGACAGCTGGTTGGCCAGCCCAAAGGCCGAGATGCCGTAGATGATGCCGAAATTGATCGCCTTGGCGCGGCGGCGCACTTCGGAAGGCATGCCTTCGACCGGCACGTTGAACATTTCCGAGGCGGTGATGGCGTGGATGTCGGCGCCATTGGCGAAGGCCTGCTTCAACTGCGGGATCTCGGCGACGTGGGCAAGCACGCGCAGTTCGATCTGGCTGTAGTCGGCCGAGACCAGTTTCTGGCCCTTGTCGGCGATGAAGGCCGTCCTGATCTTGCGTCCCTCCGCGGTGCGCACCGGGATGTTCTGCAGATTGGGGTCGGAGGAAGACAGCCGGCCCGTGGTCGTCGCGGCCAGCGCATAGGAGGTGTGGACGCGCCTGGTGTCGGGATGGATGAAGCCCGGCAGCGCGTCGGTATAGGTCGATTTCAGCTTGGTCAGCTGGCGCCAGTCGACGATCTTGCGCGGCAGTTCGTGGCCTTCGGCGGCGAGGTCTTCCAGAAGCTGCGCGGAAGTCGACCATTGCCCGGTCTTGGTCTTGGAGCCGCCGGGCAGGCCCATGCGGCCGAACAGGATGTCGCCCAGCTGCTTTGGCGACCCGATGTTGATGCGCTCGCCGACAAGACCGTAGATCTCCTCCTCCAGCCGTGCGGCGCCTTGCGCCAGCTCGCCGGAGAGCCGCGACAGGATCTGGCGGTCGACCGAGATGCCACGCTGTTCCATCCGGGCCAACACCGGCACCAGCGGCCGCTCCAGCCGCTCATAGACCGAGACGAGGCCCTTGGCGGCAAGCCGCGGCTTCAGCACCTGCCACAGCCGCAGCGTCACGTCGGCATGGCCGGCGGCGTAGGTGATCGCCCGGTCGATGTCGACCTGGTCGAACCCGACCGAGCTTCTGCCGGAACCGGCGAGATCCTTGAGCGGCGTCGTGGCATGGCCGAGCCATTTGTCGGCAAGCGAGGACAAAGTGTGGTGGCCGGTGCCGGCGTCGAGCACATAGGAAATCAACATCGTGTCGTCGAAGGGTGCGATATCGATGCCGTGGCGGCTCATGACGACGATGTCGTATTTGGCGTCCTGGGCGATCTTGAGCACCGATTTGTCTTCCAGCAGCGGCTTCAGCAGCGCCAGCGCCTCGCGGACCGGAATCTGGTTCTCCAGCGTGCCGCCGCCGAGCAGGTCGCCGGCGCCGCTCTTGTGGGCGAGCGGCACATAGGCGGCGCGGCCGGGGCCGATCGCCAGGGAGAAACCGATGAGGTCGGCCAGCATCGGATCGGAAGACGTGGTTTCGGTGTCGAAGGCGACGATCCCGGTCTCCTTGGCTTGGGCCAACCAGGCCTTGAGCGTCGCCGTGTCGCGGATGGCAACATAGGCGGCGGGATCGATTTTGGCCGCAGCGGCCGTTTCCAAGCGAAGTGCGGCAAGCAGCGAAGGGGCGTCGCCGGCCCTGGCGGTTTCGGTTTTGGCTTCATCCTGTGTTGCCGCAGGCGCCGCTATGCCGGAACCGACATCGGGGCCGTGCGCGGTGTCGGCGCGCTCGACGGTGACGGCGACAGCCTGCACATCGCCGGCTTCGGTGCTGGTCGCTTCAGCAACGCGCCGGGTCAGCGAGGTGAATTCCATGGTTTTGAGAAAGCCGATCAGCTTCGGCCCATCCGGCGCATGCAGCACGAAATCGTCGAGCCCGTCGGTCACCGGCACGTCGTTCTTCAGCGTCACCAACTGGCGCGATATGCGCGCCTTGTCGGCATTGGCGATGATCGATTCACGCCTTTTTTCCTGCTTGATCTCGCTGGCCCTTGCGAGCAACCCGTCAAGGTCGCCGAACTGTTCCAGCAATTGCGCCGCCGTCTTCGGCCCGATGCCGGGTACGCCCGGCACATTGTCGACGGAGTCGCCGGTCAGCGCCTGCAGGTCGATCATCTTTTCCGGCGGCACGCCCCATTTCTCGATGACTTCGGGGATGCCGATCTGGCGGTCCTTCATCGGGTCGTACATGCCGACCGTGGGTCCGACCAGCTGCATCAGATCCTTGTCGGAGGAGATGATAGTGGTGTCGCCGCCGGCCTCGCACGCCAGCCTGGCATAAGTGGCGATGAGGTCGTCGGCCTCGTAGCCTTCGATCTCGATGCAAGGCAGGTTGAAGGCCACGGTTGCCTGGCGGATCAGACCGAATTGCGGGATCAGGTCTTCGGGCGGCGCGTTGCGGTTTGCCTTGTATTCCGGGTAGAGATCGTTGCGGAAGGTTTTCGACGAATAATCGAAAATGACCGCTAAATGCGTCGGCACAATGCCTACATCGGTGTTGCGGGCGTCCTGCATCAGCTTCCACAACATGTTGCAGAAGCCGGAGACCGCGCCGACCGGTAGCCCATCGGATTTGCGGGTTAGCGGCGGCAGCGCATGATAGGCGCGAAAGATGTAACCGGAGCCGTCGATAAGGAAGAGATGATCGCCTTTTTTCATGCCGGCAGGGATAGCGCGGCGGGACGGCGCGGTCCATGGCAAAGGCGGGCTTCCAACAGGTGTTGCGGCGACATCCTGACAGAGCCTGCCTGCCGATAGGCCCTGCTGCTGTTTGCCTCGGCGCTCACGGCGATGTTACAAAAGTGTAATTTTTGTGCCCTTGAAACGCCACGATCCGAGACACAAATAAAGGTCATCGGCAGTTTTCGCCGAGTCCGGAGCAAGGCCCGTCCCCCGCCTATCCCGGACAATTGCGGCAGCCTATCCCCCCTCTCCGGGCTGCCGCATCGTTTCGAGTAAAAGACCGCCGTGGTTCCCCTCCACCACGGCGGTTCTTTTTTGCCTTCTGACAAGTGTTTACGGTCCGTGGTCCAACGATCGCGGGCTTTTCGTTTTGATGCGCTGCCTTTACGGTCCCGGCACCGAAAAGAAAGGCCCGCAGTAATGTCCACCATTTCCTCCGTCCTAGACCGCCTCGACAAAAATCTCGACCATAGCCTGGAGCGCCTGTTCGGCCTGCTTCGCATCAAGTCGATCTCGACCGATTCCGACTATGCCGCCGACTGCCGCAAGGCCGCGGAGTGGCTGGTGGCGGACCTCAAGCTGATCGGCTTCGACGCTTCGGTGCGCGACACGCCGGGACACCCGATGGTGGTTGCGCACCATGAAGGCCCCGCCGGTTCGCCGCATGTGCTGTTTTACGGCCATTACGACGTGCAGCCGGTCGATCCGATCGAGCTTTGGGAGAACGACCCGTTTGCGCCGGCGGTCAAGGAGATCGAGCCCGGTCACAAGGTAATCACCGGCCGTGGCTCGGCCGACGACAAGGGGCAGCTGATGACCTTCGTCGAGGCCTGCCGCGCCTGGAAGCAGGTGCATGGCAATCTGCCCTGCCGCATCACCATCCTGTTCGAGGGCGAGGAGGAGTCCGGTTCGCCGTCGCTGAAGCCGTTCCTCGAGGCCAATGCCGATGAGCTCAAGGCCGATTTCGCTCTGGTCTGCGACACCGGCATGTGGGACCGCGAAACGCCGTCGATCTGCGTTTCGCTGCGCGGAATGGTCGGCGAGGAGGTCACGGTCAAGGCTGCCGATCGCGACCTGCATTCGGGCCTCTATGGCGGCGCCGCCGCCAACCCGATCCGCATCCTGGCGAAAATCCTCGCCGACATCCATGACGAGAACGGCCACGTCACCATTCCGGGCTTCTATGACGGGGTCGAGGAAACGCCGTCGCAGATCCTGAAATCATGGGAAACTCTGGGCAAGACCGCCGAAACCTTCCTCGGACCGATCGGCCTCTCGATCCCGTCGGGCGAAAAAGGCCGCTCGGTGATGGAACTGACCTGGGCGCGGCCGACGGCCGAGTTCAACGGCATCATCGGCGGCTACACCGGCAAGGGGTTCAAGACGGTGATCGCGGCGGAAGCGTCGTCGAAAATCTCCTTCCGCCTCGTCCACAAGCAGGACCCCGAGAAGATCCGCGCCGCTTTCCGGAAATTCGTCAAGGCGCGCATTCCCAGGGACTGTTCGGTCGAATTCCACCCGCATGGCGGCGGGCCGGCAATTCAGCTTTCCTACGACTCGCCATTCCTGGCCAAGGCCAAGACTGCGCTGTCGGATGAATGGCCGAAGCCAGCGGTGACGACGGGCAGCGGCGGCTCGATACCGGTGGTCGGCGACTTCCAGACCTATCTCGGCATGGAATCGCTGCTGGTCGGGTTCGGCCTCGACGACGACCGCATCCACTCGCCCAACGAGAAATACGAGCTGACCTCCTTCCACAAGGGCCAGCGCTCGTGGGCGCGCATTCTCGATGCGCTGACGCGCTGAGGAGGCTGGGAAGTTTTCTTGTTGATTTTTCAGCGGATCGCGGCGAGGACGGGTTACGCCGCGATCCGGAGACAACTATGCCCGACATCCGCTTCCACAAGAACGATCTGCCCGACCTCGCCCACTACAATGTCGACGCGGTGGCCATCGATACCGAGACGCTGGGGTTGAACCCGCACCGCGACCGGCTGTGCGTGGTGCAGATCTCGCCCGGCGATGGCTCGGCCGACGTGATCCAGATCGCGCCCGGCCAGAAGAAAGCGCCGAACCTCGTCAGCCTGCTGCGCAACCGCGGCATCACCAAGCTTTTCCATTACGGCCGTTTCGACCTCGCCGTGCTGTACAATGCATTTGGGGTGATGCCCGAGCCGGTGTTCTGCACCAAGATCGCCTCGCGGCTGACCCGCACCTATACCGACCGGCACGGGCTGAAGGACATCTGCTTCGAACTGCTCGGCGTCGGCCTGTCGAAGGCGCAGCAATCGTCGGACTGGGCGGCCGAGACCCTGTCGCCCGAACAGCTCGAATATGCCGCTTCCGACGTTCTCTATCTGCACCGTCTGCGCGAGGTGCTGGCTGGACGCCTGGCGCGGGACGGGCGCACCAAGGAAGCCGACGCCTGCTTCCGCTTCCTGCCGACGCGTGCCAAGCTCGATTTGATGGGTTGGGACGAAGAGGATATTTTTGCCCACAGCTGATGGCCTTCGGATAACGCTTCCGGCAGCCTTGCAACCAGACACGCGTCGTGGCGTTCTGTCGACTCAATGAGGGGGATGACGTGGCAGACCGCAAACCGATAGCGACCGCCCCGACGGATGGATCCAAGGTCACTGTCCTGTGGAAGGACGGCGCCGGCGTCGTCAGCGAATCCGTCGGGCAATATCGCGACGGCGCCTGGTGGGTCTACACCGACAGCGATACCCAGAAAAAAGTCGACCCGACCAGCTGGCGGCCAGTCTCCAGCGACGATGACGACGATCAATGAGCGCCGCTGGCGGGTGCAACTGCTTTCGCATAGCGTGAAGTCGTTGATATCGAGGCCGATTCGGGGTCTTCCGCTCCGTAGCCTCTCTTCCTGGAGGAACGCGTCATGGGCATCGAAAGCCTTCTCATCTTCATCATCATCGGCGCCATTGCCGGCTGGCTCGCCGGCCTCATCGTCTCGGGCTTCGGCTTCGGCCTGATCGGCAACATCGTCGTCGGCATTATCGGCGCCCTGATCGCCGGCTGGCTGTTTCCAAGGCTCGGCTTCGCTATCGGAGGCGGCATTCTGGCTGCCATCATCAACGCAACGATCGGCGCCGTCATCCTGCTGGTGCTGGTCAAGGTTCTGAAGCGAGCGTGACGCTCGAAGTTTTTACTTAACGCAATTCCTCAGCGGAAAGCCTGCGCTTTCCTGGAATTGCTCCAAAAGGAGCGCGCCGTGAAACAGAACACTCTCTATCTCCTTGTCGGCGCGCTCGTTGTCGTGGTCATCGCGCTCGGTGCATATGTCTATCACGAACAGACCAAGCCCAAGGGCGTCGAACTGAAGATCGACGACAAGGGCATCTCGATCCAGCAGAATTGAAATATTCGGGGTAGCCAGGGCCTCTGCCTTTTGCGGCAGACAGGCCGCGAGGATGCGCCTTTCGGACCCAGTTGGCGGCAGCGGATTTTAGAAATTTCTTAAGGAATTTCAGAAGGGTGCATACCCTGCTTTAACGCGCCCTTAAACCGCCGCATCTACCCTCCAACCCGAGCGCCATTGGCACCGGGAAGACAGCGCAACGCATGGCGAACCGCAGAGACAGTCGCATCGAACCCAGCTTCGAGGGATCGCCAAAGGCGAAATCCGCGGCCGGTTTCTCGGTGAACGAGGAGGATCGGGTCGTGCCGGCCAATCGCAAATCATCTTCGGCGCGCAAAACCTCCAAGGCAAAATCATCGTCACGCGGCAAGCGAGGCAAAGCCCGGCGCGGCCTTTTCGGCGTAATGGCCCGGATGTTCTACTGGTGCTTCGTGCTCTGCATCTGGGGCGGCATCGCGGTGGCCGGCATTGTCGTCTATTACGGCGCCAAGATGCCGGCGGCGACCACCTGGTCCATCCCCGACCGTGCCCCCAACATCAAGATCGTCTCGGTCGACGGGCAACTGCTTGCCAACCGCGGCATGAGCGGCGGCGAGGCGGTCGGCCTGCACGAAATGTCGCCTTATATTCCCGAAGCCGTCATCGCCATCGAGGATCGCCGCTTCTATTCGCATTTCGGCATCGACCCGATCGGTCTGTCGCGCGCCATGGTGACCAACGTTCTGGGCCGGCGTTTCTCGCAGGGCGGCTCGACGCTGACCCAGCAGCTGGCCAAGAACCTGTTCCTGAAGCCCGACCGCACGCTGGAGCGCAAGGTGCAGGAAGTGCTGCTGGCGCTGTGGCTGGAGCACAAGCATACCAAGGACCAGATCCTCGAAATGTACCTCAACCGGGTCTATTTCGGCTCCGGCGCCTATGGCGTCGAGGCGGCCTCGCGCCGCTATTTCGGCAAGAGCGCGCGCGATGTCACCTTGTCGGAAGCGGCCCTTCTTGCCGGCCTCTTGAAAGCGCCGTCGCGGCTGTCGCCGGCGCGCGACCCGAAAGCGGCGGAGGAGCGTTCGCAGCTGGTGCTCGCCGCCATGCGCGACGAAGGCAAGATCAGCGCCAAGGAACTGGCCTCGGCGATGAGCGCGCCGGCAACGCGCGCGCCATCCTACTGGACCGGTTCGGAAAACTACGTCGCCGACACCATCATGGAAGAGCTGCCCGATCTGATCGGTGACGTGCGCAGCGACATCGTCGTCGACACCACCGTCGACCTCAACCTGCAGAAGCTCGCCGAAGAGTCGATCCGCCGGCTGATCGACGAGAGCGGCAAGAAGCTCAATGTCAGCCAGGGCGCGCTGGTCTCGATCGACAATTCCGGCGCCGTGCGCGCCATGGTCGGCGGCTACGACTATTCGGCCAGCCAGTTCGACCGCGCCTCCGAAGCACGCCGTCAACCGGGCTCGGCGTTCAAGCCGTTCGTCTATATGGCCGCACTCGAAGCCGGCCGCACCCCGGACAGCGTGCGCAACGACGCGCCGATCAAGATCGGCAAATGGACACCGGACAATTACGGCGGCAAGTATTTCGGCAAGGTGACGTTGGCGACCGCTTTGGCGAAGTCGCTGAATTCCGTCGCGGCACAGCTGACCATGGAGGTCGGGCCCGACGCGGTGGTCGAGGCGGCGCATCGGATGGGCATCCAGTCCGACCTGATCGCCAACACCTCGATCGCGCTCGGCACCTCGGAAGTGACGCCGCTGGAGCTGACATCGGCCTATGTGCCGTTCGCCAATGGCGGCTACAAGCCCGACATCCATTTCATCCGCCGCATCACCACGACCGAAGGCAAGGTGCTCTATGACGACAATGGCGGCAGCGCGCCGCGCGTCGTCAAGCCGAACATTGTCGGCATGATGAACTCGATGATGACCGGCACGGTCGAGATCGGCACGGCGAAGAAGGCGGCCTTCGCCTGGCCGTCTGCTGGGAAGACTGGAACCAGCCAGAATTCGCGCGACGCCTGGTTCGTCGGTTACACCGCAAACCTCACCACCGGCGTATGGTTCGGCAATGATGACGGCACGCCGATGAAGAAGGTCACCGGTGGCGCGCTTCCGGCACAGGCCTGGCACGAATTCATGGTTGCCGCGCATGAAGGCGTGCCGGTTAGGCCGCTGCCCGGGACCTGGAAATCGACGCCGCCCGATACCATCGTGCCCGACGATATTCCGTCAGTCGATAACAACCAGGCGGCGCCGTTGCCTGCCGTTGCCGTCAGCCGTTCGGAGCCTGCTGCCGCTCTGGCACCTGCCACTGTACCCGCACAAGCACCGGTCCGCCGTCCGGCCGAAACGGTCGATGCCGACGGTTTCAACATGCCGGGCGACGGCGGCACCACGGCCTCGATCAAGCATCCAGTACCGCCGGGCAGCGTCGGCGGCCCGGCCAAGAAGCGGAAAACCTCAATCCTGGATATTCTCGGCGGCGGCTGAGCGGCTCGTCATCCTGGCTTCAAACCAATGGCGAGCTGGCAATCCGTTCCTCATATGAGAGCTGCGGTGACAATTCGGCCTCTCGCCACCTCCGCGGCATTCGGCTACATCTCCGGCCGGAGTGACAGACATGGCTGAGACCGACACCAGAAAAACCATCGTGCTGACCGGAGCCAGCCGCGGCATCGGACATGCTACGGTCAAGCGCTTTTCGCGTGAGGGCTGGCGCGTCATCACCTGTTCGCGCCAGGCCTTTGCCGAGGATTGTCCGTGGCCGGCCGGTCCGGAAGATCACATCAAGGTCGATCTCGCCGACCAGGAAGATGTCGGCATCGCCGTCTCGGAGATCCGTCACCGGCTCGAGGCGCATGGCGGCCAGTTGCACGCTCTGGTCAACAATGCCGGCATCTCGCCAAAGCTCAAGGACGGCAACAGCCGCATGGATTCGATCGACACGCCGATGCATGTCTGGCGCGATGTGTTCCAGGTGAATTTCTTCGCGCCGATCATGCTCGCGCGGGGCCTCTTCAAGGAGCTTGCTGCAGCGAAAGGTTCGATCGTCAACGTCACCTCGATCGCCGGCACGCGCGTGCATCCTTTCGCCGGCACCGCCTATGCGACCTCGAAGGCGGCGCTCGGCTCGCTGACGCGCGAGATGGCGCATGATTTCGGCCCGCACGGCATCCGCGTCAATGCGATTGCGCCGGGCGAGATCGACACCGCGATCCTGTCGCCTGGCACCGACAAGATCGTCGAGACGATCCCACTCAGGCGCCTTGGCGCCACCTCGGAAGTCGCCGACATCATCTTCTTCCTGTGCTCGCAGCAGGCGTCCTATGTGACGGGCTCGGAAATCCACATCAATGGCGGCCAGCACGTCTGAGCACTGACAGACTGCTCATTCGGCGATGGTGAGAACAGCCTTGCCGCTGAAGCTGCGCTGGCGCAGGGCGTCCAGGGCCTGGGTGATGTCTGTCCACGGCACGGTCATGGACACACGGGTTTCCAGCCGGCCGGCCGCGACCAGAGCGAGCAGCGAGGCGATGTCCGCGCCAATGGCTGGACCGGATGTGTAGTAGGCGAAAGTCTGAAGCCTCGCTCCCTCATGGCCCGGAACGAACTGTCTGAAGCCAACCGGCGTGAGTTCGCCGCTGCTCGAACCGAACATGACGATGGTGCCGCCGGGGGCGACGCGTTCGATGGCATGGGCGAGGCTTTGGCCGCCGACCGACTCGGTGATCAGAGAGAATGGCCCTTCGGCCAGTTCGATCGACTCGACGAGTTCGTGAGCACCAAGACCGCGGAGATCCTCGGCGTGCCGGGCGGCGGCGATTGCAGTCACCGCGGCGCCTTGCTCGCGGGCGATCTGGATCTGGAAACGGCCGACCGCGCCGCCGGCGCCGGTGATCAACACCTGCTGTCCCGCGAGGTCGCCGCCATGGCGCAAGACCCTGAGAGCCGTCGTGCCCGCCACGGGAAGCGTGGCGGCGGAAACGAAGCTGACCTCATCCGGGATGACGGCGAAGCGGTCGGTCGGAACGGCGACCCGTTGCGCCCAGCCGGCCTCGTCGACCAAAGCCACAACCCGGGCGCCGACGGCAGGCCCGGAGCCATCGGCTGCCGCCCGTTCGACAATCCCTGCGATGTCCTGGCCGGGTATCCAGCCTTTTGGGCGTATGGTGAGCAGGCGCAGTTCGCCGCGGTTCAACGAGGTTGCGTGGACGCAGACAAGCGCTTCGTTGGGGAGGGGCCGAGGGTCCTCGACCTCGGCGAGCGTCAGTCTGGTGGGGTCGTCGGGAGACATGACGAGCGCGCGCATGGGAAGCCCTCCTGCCGGTTTGTGAAATGCCAGCCACGAACCAGAGCTTATCGACTTCCCGGATCAAAGAATTTAGCTATCATGGCGAATAGTCGCTAAAAGCCGTCAATCATGAGACAGCCTCTCCGCTACCCCTGGGTCAATTTCGACGTCGATGATGTGATCGCTCCTGCAATTGCGGTTCGCGTCGATGTCACCGAAACCAAAGCGGAAGTGGCTGCCCATTGGCATCGGAAGGGCCAGCTCGTCTTCGCGCTCGGCGGTGGCGTCACCTGCCGCGTGCCCAGCGGTCTGTGGATGGTGCCGCCGCATTGCGGGGTGTGGATTCCCGGTGGCATGGAACACAGCAATATCGCGACGGCCAATGCGCGGATTTTCTTCGTCTATATCGAGCCGGGAGCCGCCGATCTGCCGGACCGGTGCTGCACGCTGTCGATCTCGCCGCTGCTGCGCGAACTGATCGTCGAGCTGGCCGATCGCGTGGAGGAGGATGAGGCGAGGGACGGGCTCCTGACCACGATCCTGCTCTCCGAACTGCCGCGCATGCCGGTCCAGCAGCTGCATCTGCCGATCTCCGCCGAGCCGCGCTTGCGGCGGATCGCCGATGCGTTGGCGCAAGACCCTGCCGACCGCAGCACGCTTGCCGAGTGGGCCAGTCGCGTCGCGCTCTCAGATAGCAGTCTCGCCCGTCTTGTGGTGAAGGAGACCGGACTGAGCTTCGGCCGCTGGCGCCAGCAATTGCACCTGATCGTCGCCATACGGGAGCTGGCCTCCGGTGCGAGCGTCCAGCAGGTTTCGGGCGATCTCGGCTACGCCTCCGTCACCGCCTTCATTACCATGTTCAAGAAAGCGCTCGGCAAGCCGCCGGCAAAGTATCTCGCCAGCGTCGCGCATAATGGCGGCTCCGCCTTCGTGGCGTGATCAACGCGCCTGTGGGCAAGCCTCAGGCCGGGGAGGGCTCAATGGCTTCGGGGCGCGGCATCGGCTTTTGCTCCAGCACTTCTTGCACGATGCCGCGGGCGATCTCGCGTTCGCCCATGATGACGGTGTCGGCGCCGAGCCCCTTCAGATGCTCCACCTCGGCGTCGGAATGGGCCCGCGCGATGACGTTGATGCCGGGGTTGGCTGCGCGTGCCCGGAGCACAATCTGCCCGGCCTCGAAGGCGTTGGGTATGGCAAGGATCAATCGCCTGGCGCCCTGCGGATTGGCGGCGGCGAATACACCTGCATTGGCCGCGTTGCCGGAGACGATTTCGACGCCGTCGTCTCTCAGCCTCGCCAGCGTCTTGTCGGCGTCCTCGATGACCAGGAAGGACAGCGATGCCTGTTTCAGCGCCGCACCTACCAGGCTGCCGACGCGGCCGTAGCCGATCAGGATTGGTGTGGCCCGAAAGCGTTGTGCGTGGCGGTGGGCCATCCTCTTTTGCCGCGGCGGCCACCGAGGCCACTTGTCCGGGCTGCGTCGCCGGGCCGACCGGCTTGGCCTCTTCCGGTGGTGCTGCCTTGGCGGCACGCGCGTCCAGCCATGGCTTCATCCAGTCGAGGGCGAGGAACATCAGCGGATTGACCAGGATCGACAGGATGGCGCCTGCCAGGATCAGGTCGCGTCCCTGTTGCGGCAACAGCTTCAGCCCGACGCCGAGCTCCGCCAGGATGAAGGAGAATTCGCCGATCTGCGCGAGGCTGGCCGAGATCATCAAGGCGGTTCCCAGCGGATAGCGGAAGGCGATGACGATGACGAAGGCGGCCAGCGACTTGCCGATGACGATGATGGCCAGCGTCGCCAGGATCGGCCAGCCATTGCTCATCAGGCTGAACGGATCGAACAGCATGCCGACCGAGACGAAGAACAGCACCGAGAAGGCGTCGCGCAGCGGCAGCGATTCCTCCGCCGCGCGGTGGCTGAGCTCGGATTCGCTCATGATCATGCCGGCGAAGAAGGCGCCAAGCGCCAGCGAGACGCCGAACAGTTTGGCGGCGCCGTATGCGACGCCGAGCGCGATCGCCAGCACCGCCAGCCGGAACAGTTCGCGCGAGCCGGTATGGGCGACGTAATGCAGGATCCACGGAATGACCCGGCGGCCGACCACCAGCATGACGATGACGAAGGCGGCGACCTTGGCGAGCGTGAGGCCGACGACGCCCCAGATGCCGTAGCTGGCCGGCAGCGACAAAAGGCTCGCATGGTCATCGACCTGCGGCTGGCCGCCGAGCACGCCGGCCAACGCCGGCAAAAGCACCAGCGCCAGCACCATGGCGAGGTCCTCGACGATCAGCCAGCCGACGGCGATGCGGCCGCGCTCGGTCTCGATCAGCCGTCGCTCCTGCAACGCGCGCAACAGCACCACTGTGGACGCGACGGAAAGCGCCAGGCCGAAGACCAGGCCGGCGCCCATCGACCAGCCGAGCATCCAGGCAAGGCCGGCGCCCAGCGCGGTGGCAAAGCCGATCTGGACGATGGCGCCGGGTACGGCGATGGCGCGGACGGAGAGAAGGTCCTTCAGCGAGAAATGCAGGCCGACGCCGAACATGAGCAGGATGACGCCGATTTCGGCCAACTCATTGGCAAGGCCGGCATCGGCGACGAAACCCGGCGTGTTCGGTCCGACCAGCACGCCGGCGACGAGATAGCCGACCAGCGGCGGGATGCGAAAACGGTTGGCGAGCGCCCCGAAGATGAATGCCAGCCCCAGACCGGCGACGATGGTGGCGATAAGGGGCGTGTCATGCGGCATTGTCTATGGAGCGCCTTTCGGGAAATGTCGGGTGTGCGCCGCCCGCAGCCGCCGCCTTTGCAATATGGTGGAGGGGGTGCGGGCGACGCAACCCGCGAGACGTAAATTGGTGGCCAGAGGCGCCGAAAAACGAAAGGCGCGCGCAGCGAAAACGCTGCGCGCGCGAATGATCTATGAGATAGCGTCAGGCTGCCTGCTGCAGCATGGCCTCGATGTCGATCAGCGGGCGGTTGGTCAGTGTCTTTGGGATCTCCGCCTGCACCTTGTCGGTGACTTCCTTGTGCAATTTCTTGCGCATGGTGCCGAGCACCAGCGGCGGCGCGACCAGCACGATGTCGTCGAAGATGCCGTGATGGGCGAGCTTGTAGAGCCGGTCCGCGATCTCTTCGGCAAAGTGTTCCTTGCCCTGCCGGTGCCAGTCGGTTTCCTCAACCGCGCTGCGATGCACGGAGGGGCCGTCATTGTAGCGGCCGGGACTGTCGCTGCCTTGTTCGCGCGTTGCCGGATTGTCCTGTTTCATCTCCTGGAAGAGCTGCAGGTTCGGATAGAGATTGTCGCCCTCGTTCTTCAGGAACAGCGCTTTCTCGCCATCGGCCACCATGACCAGAAGGCCATGTTTCAGGTTGATCTTGCTCATTTGCGGGCTCCTGTTTGAAGGTTCAAATCCAGCCGACGATTGTCTGTTACGGCAGGGGCAGAACGCGTGGCGAAGCGGGAACGTTCCACTTCGTTCGCCGAGATCGCACGCAGCCATACCAAGCCCGATCTATCGTCTATCGGAGCAATGTCCGAGGTGACGGCTTTTAATCTACTAGATTGGTAGAATTTAGAAAAAATAATTTTGCAGCTTGGCCGGTTCCCGGATAAAAGAGCCGCAGAACAAAGTCTGCGGCAGCAGCTTGAATCCGCCTGATATGCGGATGTGGAATATTTTTCTCTTGGCCCTTTGGCTTGCGGAAAACCGATTGCCTCCCGTCAGGGGATGCGCGAGTGGGTTCCTTCAGCTTTTTCGCGTCCGCGCCTAAAACTGCCGAATTGTTCTGGAATCTGTTCGTCATGCCGCACACCAATCCCAAGCTCACCGCGTTCCCGGTCTTCATGCGGGTCGAAGGCGAAGCCGTGGCCATCGTCGGCGGCGGAGGCGAAGCGTTGGCCAAGGCGCGGCTACTTGATCAGTCGAGTGCTGTGCTTCGCATCATTGCCGATGTTGCCGACGCCGAATTGCTGAGCTTCATCGCCACGACCGGCGCCATCCGTATCGACGCCCCCTACGACGCCGCGCATCTCGAAGGCGCGGTCCTGGTGTTTGCCGCCAGCGGCGACGAGACGCTCGACCGCCGCGTCGCCCACGATGCGCGCCGCCTTGGCATTCCGGTCAATGCCGTCGACCGGCCGGAGCTATGCGATTTCTTCACCCCGGCGCTGGTCAACCGCGCCCCGGTCGCCATCGCCATCGGCACGGAAGGCGCGGGTCCGGTGCTGGCGCAGATGCTGCGCAGCCGCATCGACCGCATGCTGTCGCCGTCGCTCGGGCCGCTGGCAGCGCTTGCCGCCTCGTTCCGGGGTGCCGCCGAAAAGCTGCTGCCGAAAGGCAACGCCCGCCGCCAGTTCTGGAGCAGTTTTTTCCAGGGTGCACCGGCGCGCGCCGTCGAAGCCGGCGAGCTTTCGCAGGCGCATGACGCCGCCGCCGATCTGTTGCTGTCGAAGGCTCCGGCTTCGGGCCATATCGCGTTGGTTGGCGCCGGGCCAGGTGCTGAGGATCTTCTGACGCTGCGCGCGCATCGGCTTTTGATGGAAGCCGACGTCATCGTCTATGACGCGCTGGTGCCGGAGGCGATCGTCGCCATGGGCCGCCGCGACGCCGAGCGGCTGCCGGTCGGAAAACGCAAGGGATGCCACACCAAGAGCCAGGCCGAGATCAATGCGCTGCTGGTCGATCTCGGCAGGCAGGGCAAGCGCGTCGTGCGGCTGAAGTCGGGCGACCCGCTGGTGTTCGGCCGCGCCGGCGAGGAGATGGCCGCACTGCGCGATGCCGGCATCGCCTATGATGTCGTTCCCGGGGTCACCGCCGCCTTTGCCGCCGCCGCCGATTTCGAGCTGCCGCTGACGCTGCGCGGCGTCTCCTCGTCGATGGTGTTCACCACCGGCCATGATCTGAAGGGCAATTCGCTGCCGGATTGGGCCAAGCTCGCCATTTCCGGCGCCACCGTAGCCGTCTATATGGGCCGCTCGGTCGCCGCCGAAGTCGCCGGACGGCTGATCGAGGCCGGCCTGTCGCCGGACACGGCGGTTGCCGTGGTCGAGAATGCCAGCTTGCAGAACCGCCGCCGTTTCCACGGCACACTGGCCGATTTGCCGTCGCTGGAAGAGCGCGCCGATCTGGCCGGTCCGGTGATGACCATCATCGGCGACGCGGTTGCCGGCGCCAACTTTGAACGTTCCGAGCCGCTCGCGGCACATAACTATGAGGGCGCCGCCAACGCGGCCGACGCAGAGGTCGAGCCATGAAGATACTGACCGCAAACCGCCTCTCCGACGGCATCGCCGTCTGGTATGCCGATGGCGGCTGGGCCGAGACGGTCGACCATGCCGACCTTGCCCATGACCAAGCGGCAGAGGACAGGCTGGAAGCAATCGGCGCCAAGGCCAACGCCAACAATCAGGTTGTCGACGTGAATCTGATCGACGCTGAAGTCGTCAATGGCGTCGTCGTGCCGGTGCGGCTGCGCGAAAAGATCCGCGCCGCCGGCCCGACCATCCGGGAAGATCTGGGCAAGCAGGCTGCGCGGGCAGCTTAACAAAATACGGGCGGACGCGCCCTGAAAGACGAAACATGTACCGCTACGATGAGTTCGACCACGATTTTGTCCAGGCCCGCGTCGCCGAGTTCAGCGACCAGGTCGAACGCCGCCTGTCCGGCGAGATCACCGAGGATCAGTTCCGGCCGCTGCGGCTGATGAACGGCGTCTACCTGCAGCTGCACGCCTACATGCTGCGCATCGCGGTGCCCTATGGCACGCTGAACAGCGCGCAACTGCGCATGCTCGGCCACATCGCGCGCAAATACGACAAGGGCTACGGCCACTTCACCACGCGCCAGAACATCCAGTTCAACTGGCCGGCGCTGTCCGACATTCCGGCGATCCTGGCCGATCTCGCCAGCGTCGAGATGCATGCCATCCAGACCAGCGGCAATTGCATCCGCAACGTCACCGCCGACCATTTCGCCGGCGCCGCCGCCGACGAGGTCGCCGATCCGCGCCCCTATGCCGAGATCCTGCGGCAATGGTCGTCTGTGCATCCGGAATTCTCGTTCCTGCCGCGCAAGTTCAAGATCGCGGTGACCGGGGCCGAGCGCGACCGCGCCGCCATCCAGACGCATGATATCGGTCTGCATCTGAAGAAGAACGCCGCCGGCGAGCTCGGCTTTGCCGTCTATGTCGGTGGCGGCCAGGGCCGCACGCCGATGGTGGCGCGCAAGATCCGCGACTTCCTGCCGGAAGCCGACCTGCTTTCCTACTGCACGGCGATCCTGCGCGTGTACAACCTCTATGGCCGCCGCGACAACAAGTACAAGGCGCGCATCAAGATCCTCGTCCACGAGACAGGCGTCGAGGAAATCACCCGCCAGGTCGAGGCCGAATGGCAGGAGCTGAAGGACGCCGAGCTGAAGCTGCCGGAAGCCGACATCCGTGCCATCGACGCCTATTTCGCGCCGCCGGCACTGACCGCCCGGCCGGAAGGCGACGCGGCGATCAAGCTGGCGCGGCTCGATTCCAAAAGCTTCTCGGATTGGCTCGACCAGAATGTCGTGACGCATCGCCATCCTGACTATGCCGCGGTGACGATCTCGCTGAAAGGCATCGGCGAGGTGCCGGGCGATGCCACCGACAGCCAGATGGAAGCGGTCGCCGACATCGCCGAGAAATACGCGTTCGACGAACTGCGCGTCAGCCATGAGCAGAACCTGATCCTGCCGCATGTGGCGCGCGCCGATCTCAAGGCTGTCTATGATGCGCTGGTCGATATTGGTCTGGCGACGGCCAATTCCAACCTGATTAGCGATATTATCGCGTGCCCTGGCCTCGACTATTGCGCGCTGGCGACGGCGCGCTCGATCCCGATCGCGCAGGAGATTTCGCTTCGCTTCGCCTCGCTGGAGCGGCAGCGCGAGATCGGCGAATTGAAGCTGAAGATTTCCGGCTGCATCAATGCCTGCGGCCACCACCATGTCGGCCATATCGGTATCCTCGGCGTCGAGAAGAAGGGCTCCGAGCTCTACCAGGTGACGCTTGGCGGATCGGCCGACGAGAACACCTCGGTTGGCGAAATCATCGGCCGCGGCTTCTCTTCGGAAGAGATCACCGACGCCATCGAGCAGATCGTCGACACCTATCTCGGCCTTCGGCTCGGTCCCAGTGAACGTTTTATCGACGCCTACCGCCGTGTCGGTCCCGCGCCGTTCAAGGAGGCGCTCTATGCTGGCGAAACCAAGGCCGCTTGACCGCATCCTCGACGTCGACGACAGCATCGCCGCCAAAGCGGCGGGCTTCGACGCGCTGTATGGACATCTGAGCCCGCTCGACATCATCGAACGCGCGGCGAGCGAATTGTTTCATGACGAGATCGCCGCCGTGTCGTCCTTCGGCGCGGATTCCGCCGTCCTGCTGCATATGATCGCCAAGGTCGACCGCACGCTGCCGGTCATCTTCCTGGACACCGGCAAGCATTTCGAAGAGACGCTGGGCTACCGCGATGCGCTGGTCGCCGATTTCGGGCTGACCAACATCAGGGTGATCAAGCCCGAAGACGCAGCGCTCGAACGGGTCGATCCGACCGGCAATCTGCACCAGAGCAACACCGATGCCTGCTGCGACGTGCGCAAGGTCGAGCCGCTGGCGCGCGGCGTCGCCCCCTTCCGGGCCTGGCTGACCGGCCGCAAGCGCTTCCAGGCGGCGACGCGAGCCGCGCTGCCGGTGTTCGAGGCGGTCGGCCCGCGCGTACGCATCAATCCGCTGGCGCACTGGACGACATCCGATCAGGCCGACTACATGCGCGCGCATGCGCTGCGCGAAAATCCGCTGGTTGCGTACGGCTATCTGTCGATCGGCTGCTTCCCATGCACGCAGCCGGTGCAGCCGGGCGAAGATGCGCGCAGCGGACGCTGGGCCGGTCATGCCAAGACCGAGTGCGGCATCCATCTGTCGGGACTGGAAGTGTCGCTGACCGACGCATCCCTTTAAGCTATGGTGATATTCAGGTGAGGTTGGCCTGCAACGGCGGCTTCCGCCCGGAGGCCGCCGGTTTCGTGTGGACCGGCTTTCGCGGACTTCGATTTTGGGGCTTTTAGGAATTTTCGATGACTGAACCGACGACAGCGGAGACCCGCCTCTGGACCCGGACGGGTTTTCGCGAGGACGAGTGGACACATGCCGAAAGTGCGGATGCACTGGCGGGCAATGGCCGCTTCATCCTGCCGTTGCAGGCATTTCTCGGCCTCGATGCCGAAGTGCGGCGCTCGGCCAAGGAGCGGCTTGGCGTCGCGCTGCAGCCCGGCGACCAGCTGGAAAAGATTGTGGATCTGCTCGACCAGCTGTCGCTGGTGGCGCTGGCCTTCCCGGCCTTCAGCGACGGCCGCTCGTTTTCCAAGGGCGAATTGCTGCGCAGCCGCTACCATTTCGAGGGCGCGGTCCGCGCCACTGGCCAGGTGCTCGTCGACCAGCTGCCGCATATGCTGCGCCTCGGCTTCGACGAGTTCGAAATCTCCAACCCGGTTCTGCTGAAGCGCCTCGAAGAAGGCCGCACAGGCGGGCTGGGCCTTTACTATCAGCCGACCGAAGCGTCGGAGCCGAAGGGGCCGAAATACTCCTGGCGGCGCGTTCGCAACATCTGACGCAGCGGTAATTTCGCCTGTCTTTACAAAGACTGTGATCGGGCCTTCTCCTGGCTGTCCGGACGGAAAATATCCGCCGGGCGCGAGGGAGGAATCGGCGCTCATCGGCGGCAACACCAATGCACCGTCCATCATGATCGCCGAAAAGGCGCCTGACATGATCAGGGCTGCAAGGTCTGGATGCGCGAGGAGCGCAAGGCTGCCTGAGCCGGTTTTTGGAAGATGCCGCCGCGCCTTCGGTGCGGCGGTTTTTTTCTTTCTCTTACGGCATTCCCAAGCGAAAGCCCGGAAAACCGCCTCACACTTTGCTGGAATTGCTTTTAGGCCAAGGCCCGCGCTTCGCGAAACGAGATCAGCTTGCGGCGGTTCTCGTCCCACAACGCCAGCTTGACGCAGCGCAGGCTGTCGAGAAGCGTGACGCGGCCGATGCCGCGCAGTTCGGGATAGTCGCGCAGCACTTCCTGCAGCCGGTAGCCCGGCACCTTGGCCGAGAGATGGTGCACGTGATGGACGCCGATATTGCCGGTGAACCAGTTCAGCACCGGCGGCAAATCATAATAGGACGAGCCGTGCAGGGCGGCACGCTGGAATTCCCACTCTTCGTCCTTCGCCCATTCCGTCTCCTCGAACTGGTGCTGGACGTAGAACAGCCAGATTCCGGCCGATCCGGCCAGGATCACGATCGGCAAATGGACGATCAGGAAAGCGCCGGGGCCGACCAGCCAGATAAGCAGCGCTGCCGCGACCGCGATGCCGAGATTGGTGGTCATCGACGACACCCAGGGCGTCAGGCCGCCGCGCATCATGCCGACCGGCAGCCTCTGCTCGAAGATGAACAGCCAGATCGGGCCAAGGCCGAACATCACCAGGGGATGGCGGTAGAGACGATAGGCAAGGCGTCCCCGCCAAGACAGCTGCCGGTATTCAGCAACCGTCAACGTCCTGATATCGCCCATGCCGCGCTCGTCAAGATTGCCGGCGCTGGCGTGATGGGTGGCGTGCGCGCGCCGCCAGCAATCGTAAGGGGTCAGCGTCAGCACGCCGAGCGCGCGGCCGATCCAGTCGTCGGCAGTGCGGTTGGCGAAGAAGGAGCCGTGGCCGCAATCGTGCTGGATCATGAAGATCCGCACCAGAAAACCGGCGGCGGGAAGGATCAGGATCAAGCCCCACCAGTGGCCATAGGAATAGGCTGCCGAAGACAGCGCCCACAGCGTAACGAAAGGAATAAGGGTGATGGCGAGTTCAAGAGTGCTGCGTCGCCGGTCGGGCTTCTTGTAGCGCGCCAGGATCTTCAACCAGGCGCGCTTGCTGTTGGCGGCCGTCTCGGGGGAAATCATGTTCATCAGGAAGCATAGGCGGGGCGTCCCGCTGCCGCAAGGAAAAGCTCACGCAAAATTACTGCGCGTAATTGTCGCGCGATAGCATCGCTATTGACGGCGTTGGCCGCCGGCCATGCTGGCTTCTATGCCGTCCAGCCGGTCGAGCAGGTCCCGGAAACGGGCGGGAATGTCGGCCTCGGTGCGGAAGGCCGGCAAGGTGCGCAAGAAGCGCGTCGTCGCCTCGGTGCCGAACTGGCGCCTGATGTCGGCGGCGAGCTCTTCGCTTCTGTTGCCAGTATTGCGGTCCATTGTCTCAAATCCTGTGTCGGTTTCAAAACTCCTCCAAGCTTTGAATGGTTCCCCATAGCGGGGTATTGGCAAGCAAAGGCTGCCGTTACGGTAAAGTTTGAATTAATTTTGAACGTCCTTGCGCCCCGCACCAAGTCCGACGGGCAGCCCGCAACATTGCCTGCTGTGGGCGTCCTCCTGGGCTTGCCCCTTGATTTTTGGCCGCCAAACCTCGATATCGGGCGCAAATCCAAACCATTCGAATGACGGGAAATGGCGATGAGCGACCAGACAAAAGACGAACGCGCGCCCGAGGATATCGAAACGGCCGGGGCCGAGCGCACGCAAGGCGGCATCGACGGCGACTATGAAGCGCTGGTGCGGTTGCTGAAGGAAAACGAGGAGCTGAAGGACCGCGCGCTGCGCGTCGCAGCCGAGATGGAGAATCTGCGCCGCCGCACCGCCCGCGACGTGCATGATGCGCGCGCCTATGCGGTGGCCAATTTCGCCCGCGACATGCTGTCGGTGTCGGACAATCTGCGCCGCGCGCTCGATGCTATCCCCGCCGAGGCGAAAGCGGCCGGAGATGCCGGCTTCAAGGCGCTGATCGACGGCGTCGAGATCACCGAGCGCGCCATGCTGTCGACGCTGGAACGGCATGGGGTGAAGAAGCTTGAGCCGGAAGGTGAGAAGTTCGACCCGAATTTCCACCAGGCGATGTTCGAAGTGCCCAATCCCGATGTGCCGGCCAACACCGTCGTCCAGGTCGTGCAGCCGGGCTATTCGATCGGCGAGCGCGTGCTGCGGCCGGCCATGGTCGGGGTCGCCAAGGGCGGCCCCAAGATCGCGGCCACCGAAGCGCCGGTCGAGCCGGGGCCGGTGAACGAGCAGGCCGAGAAGGATGCGTGAGTAGGGTAGGCAGTAGGGAATAGGGAAGAGGGAATAGGGAAGAGGGAATAGGGAAGAGGGAATAGGGAAGAGGGAAGAGGGAATAGGCAGGCGTATCAATCGCGCGGCTTCGTGTTATTCATACTTTCCCTAATTCCCAATCCCTACTACCTCATGTCCCTGACACCCATCGACCTCCTCGACTATGCCGGCGTCGCCGTCTTTGCCGCGACCGGGGCGTTGGCGGCTTCGCGCAAGCAGCTCGACATTATCGGCTTCCTGTTTCTGGCCAGCGTCACCGGCATTGGCGGCGGCACGCTTCGCGACGTCATCCTCAACCTGCCCGTCTTTTGGGTCGCCAACTCCGGCTATGTGCTGGTTTGCGCGGCGGTTGCGGTGCTGGTTTTCTTCATCGCTCACCGCGTCGAATCCCGCTGGAAATGGCTGCTCTGGCTCGACGCCATCGGATTGGCGGCCTTTTCCATAATGGGCGCGGCCAAGGGGCTGGCCATCACCGGCTCGCCGGTCGTCTCCGTTGTTATGGGCGTGCTGACCGCTACGTTCGGCGGCATCCTGCGCGATCTGCTGGCCGGCGAGCCATCGGTGCTGCTCAGGCCCGAAATCTACGTCACCGCCGCACTCGCGGGCGCCGGCCTCTACACACTTGGCGATCTCGCCGGCCTGCCGCCGCTGGCCTCGGATGTCGCCGGCTTCGCCGCGGCTTTCCTGGTGCGCGGCGGCGCGCTGAAATTCGGCTGGACCTTTCCGTCCTACAAGAGCCGCCCGGGACGGCGACCGGAGGATATTCCATAGGGAGAGGGATTAGTGAGTAGGGAATAGTCGGTAGTCAGCAATTCGCGGCAGCCTTCACTACTGCCTACTGCCTACTGCCTACTGCCTCACGCCGCAAAGCGCTGCGCTTCCCCGCCATAATAGTTGACGTAGCGGGCGCCGATTTCCTTGACCGGCATCACCACGAACACATCGACGGTGGAGAACTCACGGTCGATGACGCAGCCGTCGCCGATGCGGGCGCCGACGCGCAGATAGCCCTTGACCAACGGCGGCATGGCCGCAATCGCCGCCTTGGCGTTGACCGCCTCGATCGGCATCAGGTCCATCGAGCAATAGCGCCCGGAGACCGCCCGCACATCCCAGGCGGAGTTGGTCCGGCAGTGATGGGCAAGGTAGGTGAGCGCCTCGGCATGCGCAGCCGGCACCGTGCCAGGGAACGAGGCACAACCGGTCATCACGCCGATCTCATAGTGGTTGATGTAGGCCCAGATGCCTTGCCACAGCGCCTCGATGGTGCGCTTCGAGCGGTATTCCGGCAGCACGCAGGAGCGGCCGAGCTCAAGGAAGCGCTGGCCGGGATGGCGGGCGATCAGCTTGGTCAGCTCGAACTCGCCTTCGGAATAGAAGCCGCCGGCGGTCGCGGCAATCTCTTGCCGCAGCAGGCGGTAAGTGCCGACGATGCGGCGATGCTCGGGGCCGGAGATCGAAGTGTCCAGCACGAGGAGATGGTCGCACAGCGGGTCGAAGCGGTCGGCGTCGCGCCGGTCCTGCGCCTGGAACAGGTCCTTCCTGGCGCCAAGCTCGTCATAAAACACCCGGTAGCGCACTTCCTGCGCGGCGGCGATCTCGGCCTCATTGCGGGCAAGCCGCACTTCGAGATTGCCGATACGGCCCAGCGGTGCGCCTGTTGCGACGGCATCGGCGTTCCGCGCGGCGAGCAAAGCGCCGCCTGCGCTGGGCCGAGTGTCACATTCCGGCATAACTGTGTGCACGAGTGATTCTCCTTCGAGCCATCCCTCTTGGCACGGGGATACGGTGTAGGTGCAACAGGATTGTGACAGTACCGTGATACGGCGCGACGGGCAATACTTCGTCGGCTGGCGAAAACCCTCATTCGGCTACCTACGTGACGCGAGGATTGCGCCAATGTCGCCTTGAAGCGCGTCGCGCTGGGACAATTCACGCGACCCGCTTCAAGTCTTTGTTTTGTGCATGTCGTCTTCTCAAAACCGGGGCCATTTTTGAGCGACATGAATTCAGGCGGCCACCTGGCCCTCGACGGCATGGACCAGCGCGTCGGGATCGAGCGGCTTGGTGACAAAGCCGCTGGCGCCATGGGCGAGCACGGTGTGGCGGGTCTTTTCCTGGCTGTCGGCCGAAAGCACCATGATCGGAACCGGCGGCACAGCCATTTCCTCCTCGTGGCGGCGGATGGCGGCGATCGCGTCCAGCCCGTCCATGACCGGCATGTGTAAATCCATCAGCACCACATCGAAGCGATTTTTCAGCCCGGCCTCGGTCACCGCCTCGACCGCGGCCTTGCCATTGCCGACCACTTTCACGCGATGTCCCGCCTTCAAAAGCGTGGCGCGGGCAAGCATGGCGTTGATGTCGTTGTCTTCGGCGATCAGCACCGACAAACCTTGCTGGCGCCCGCCATGGGCACGAAGCGAGGACGCGCGGGTCTTTTCCGGCTTGGGCGGCGGCAAGGCAGGGGCATGACTGGTCAGCAGCACGCGCAGCAGGGTTTCGCCGCGCACCGGCCTCGCCAGGAAGGTGGCGTAGCCGCTGGTGCGGAATTCGCCAAGCATGCCGCGGTCGGTCGGCGCGATCAGCGTGATCGCCTCGCAATCGGCAAAGCCACTCTGGCGCAGGCGCTTGAGCAGTCTGCCGTCGCCGTCCTCCAGGGCCGCGTCGATCAACAGCACATCGCAATGTTCGCCGAAGGGCGTCGCCTGGGAAGCGGTTGCGGCGACGTCGACGGCGCCGCCATGGGCGCGGATGGTGCGGGCGATGGCGTCGGCCTCGACGGCGTTCTTCGACACGATCACGGCGCGCCGGCCGGCCAGGATGTTCTGCCGGCTCTGCGGTGCTTCGGTTGCTCCTGCCGCCGGGATCTCGAAGACGAATTCCGATCCCTCGCCAAGCCGGCTCGACACCGAAATGGCACCGCCCATGGCGGCGACCAGGCGCCTCGATATGGCCAGACCGAGGCCGGCGCCGCCATGGGTGCGGGTCGAGGTGCCGTCGGACTGTTCGAACTCCTCGAAGATGCGCTCCATATCCTCTTCGCGCAGGCCAGGGCCGGTGTCGGCGACGGTGAAGCAGATGCGCTCGCTGGTCTCGGTGCGGGCCCGTGCAACCGAAACCAGCACGCCGCCGGTGTCGGTGAACTTGATCGCATTGCCGATCAGGTTGAGCAGCACCTGCCTGACTCTTCCCGGATCGGCCATGATCATCTGTGGCACGTCGGGCTCGACATGACAGCCGAGGCCGATGTTCTTGGCGAAGGCTTTCGCCGCCATCAGTTCGATGATGTTGTCGGCAATTTCACGCAACGATGTCGGCTGCGGTTCCGGGTCGAAGCGGCCGGCCTCGATCTTGGAATAGTCGAGCAGGTCTTCGATGAGCGCCAAAAGCGCGCTGGCCGAGGTCGAGATGGCGCCGACATAGGTGCGCTGCTCGGGCGACAGATTGGTGTCAGCCAGAAGCTTGGCCATGCCCATGATGCCGTTCATCGGCGTGCGGATCTCATGGCTGACGGTGGCGAGGAAGCGCGACTTGGCCTGGCTGGCATATTCGGCGCGCTCGCGCGCGGTGATCAGCGAGGATTCGGCGCGTTTGCGCGCGGTGATGTCGCGGGCAATCGCCCGGTGCGAGACGGCGCCGCTATCCTTGTCGCGTACCGACAGTTCGATCCACGAGAACCAGCGCGGACCGTTCGGGGTGCGTATGGAGACGTCGGTGGAACTCAGGCATTCATGATCGGAAAAGGCGGCGTCGGGGACGATGCCGACATCGATGCCGTGTTCGGCGAGGGTCCTCCCGGCAAGGTCGCGTTGGTCGGTTCCGACGAGGCTGGCGAAAACCTTGTTGGCGTAGACGATGTGGCCGTCGCGGTCGCGGTGGACGACGAGATCGCCGAGCGCATCGATCAGCCCGCGAAAACGCTCCTCGCTCTCCTGCATCTCCCACATGCGGTCGGCCAGCGTCTCGATCTCGGCGCGGCTGCGGGCCGCGGTTTCGTCGAGCAAGGCCGCCGCGCGGCGGACGGTGCGCCGGCTGCGCAGGTGCATGGCGACGCCGGCAAGGCCTGTCGCCAGCAAGCCAAGGGTGATGAAGATCGGAGCGCCGGTGAGGTGGGAGAGGCCCGCCAGCACGACACTGGCGACCACCGTCAGGAACGGCAGGCCCTCGGACGTGGCGCGCGGCAAATCCGGCGCCAGAGGCGGCGGCGCAACACGCTGCCGCTTCGCCGTCGCCGGACTCGGCCCGTCGACGCTTTCGGCACGGCTCTTCTCTTTCCTGGCGGACTCCGCGATCATGCGGAACTCCTTGCCAGATAGAGATTATGGAAAAGCGCGGCGGATCGTTCGAATTTTAGCGGTCATGCATTTTTGGCGGTTTTCCGCATCGCCTGATCTTTTCCGAAACCTGATTCCCTTTCGGGATCATGCTTCGGGAGCCTCACATATCGACAACCACGCGGCCCCTGATCTTGCCCTCGACGATGTCATGGGCGGCGGTGATGATGCCGTCGAAGCCGATGGTCGTCGACAGGCCGGCGAGCTTCTTGAGATCAAGATCGCTGCCGATGCGGCGCCAGGCTTCCAGCCGCACAGCCTTTGGCGCCGTCACTGAATCGATGCCGAGCAGCGAGACGCCGCGCAGGATGAAAGGGGCGACGCTCGACGGCAGATCCATGCCACTCGCCAGGCCGCAGGCGGCGACCGCGCCGCCATAGGCGGTCATCGACAGCACATTGGCCAGCGTGTGGCTGCCGACGGCATCGATGCCGCCGGCCCAGCGCTCCTTGGCCAGCGGCTTGGCCGGCTGGGAGAGTTCCTCGCGCGAAATCACTTCGGCGGCACCGAGGTCGATCAGATAGGAGCTTTCGGCGTTGCGGCCGGTCGAGGCGATGACGTGATAGCCAAGGCTGGACAGGATCGAGACCGCGACCGACCCAACGCCGCCGGCTGCACCCGTCACCACCACCGGGCCGCGATCCGGCAGGATGCCGTGCCGCTCCAGCGCCATGACGCTAAGCATGGCCGTATAGCCGGCGGTGCCGACCGCCATCGCATCGTGCGCGCTGATGCCGTCGGGCAACGGCACCAGCCAGTCGCCGTTGACGCGCGCGCGCCCGGCATAGGCGCCGAAATGCGTCTCGCCGACGCCCCAGCCATTGAGGATGACCTTGTCGCCCTTGCGCCAGTCGGCATGCGATGAGGAGAGGACGGTTCCGGCGAAATCGATGCCCGGCACCAGCGGCCAGCGGCGGATCACTGGCGCTTTCCCAGTGATGGCCAGCCCGTCCTTGTAGTTGACCGTCGTCGCCTCGACCGCGACAGTTACGTCGCCTTCCATCAGATCGGCTTCGCCGAAATCGACGATCTCGACCGATTGCTTCTTTTCGGCGTCGCGCGAAACGAGGATGGCTTTGAAGGTTTCAGGCATCTCTTCTCCTCGGCTTCGCAAAGGCTGGCGGTCGGCATTGGCTGGCTCTGGCCGAACTGTGCGGCGACCGTCCGGCGAGGTCAATTGGTCAAAAGAGTCGGGCCGTCAGGCTTCTGGGCCTTGCGGCTTGGCCTCGCGCCGCCAGCCGATGAACTCGTCGAAGACGACCAGCGCCGCGCCGACCGAAATGAAGGCATCGGCAAGGTTGAAGACGGCGAAGGACCATACCGGCGTGTGGAACAATATATAGTCGATGACGTGGCCGTAGACGGCGCGGTCGATCAGATTGCCGATCGCGCCGCCGATGATCAGGGCAAAGCCGATGCGGGCCAGCACATGGCCGGAGGGCGTGCGCGTCGCCAGATAAAGCACGAAGGCAACGACCACGACCGCGATGACGACCAGGCCGGTGTCGCCGAAGGACGAGAACATCGAGAAGGCGATGCCGGTATTGTAGGTGCGAAACAGCGCCAGGAATGGCACCAGGTCGAGCTTTTCCTGGAAGACGAGGCCGGTCTCGATCAGATGCTTTATCCACTGGTCGAGCGCGATTGCCACCACCACCAGCAGCGCATAGGGAGACCATGATTTCACGATGTGGCGTCCTCGGGGGCAAGTTTCAGCGCGCCGCGCCGGATCTCGAACAGCATGATTCCGGTGGCGACCGCCAAATTGAGTGAATCGGCGCGGCCGGCCTGCGGAATCCGCAGCAGCCGGTCGCAGCTTTCCGCCAGATTGTCGGGCAGGCCCTGCTGCTCATTGCCCATCATCAAGAGCACCGGTCCTCGGGAGAAATCGACCGAGCGGTAGTCGACCGCACCCTTCAGATGGGTGCCGACCACCAGGCCCGAGAAGCTGTTTCGCCAAGCCAGAAATGCTTCCGGCGTCGCCTTGGTCACCGGCACGGCGAAGATCGAGCCCATGGTGGCGCGCACGGTCTCGACAGAAAAAGGATCGGTAGTCTCGCCGACCAGGATGACGCCCTTGGCGCCGACGGCATCGACGGTGCGGATGACGGTGCCGAGATTGCCGGGATCGCGCACCCGGTCGAGCGCCACCCAGACGTCGCCGTCGTGAGCGCGGATGTCTCTTAGCGGCAGCAGTTTTTGCCGGAAGACGCCGACCACCATTTGCGGATTGTCACGGCGGGTGATGGCGACCAGCACTTTTTCGGACACTTCGAGCACGGTGCCGCCGGCGGCAACCGTGCGCGCCGCCACCTTTTCGACCGCCGCATTGCCGCGTCCGGCCTTGGCGAAAACCAGCGTCCTGATCGACCAGCCGAGGTCGAGGGCGTCGATGACCAGCTTCAGCCCTTCGGCCATGAAGGCGTTCTGCTGGTCGCGGAATTTCTTCTGGGCGAGCGCCTTGATGTCCTTGATCAGCGGATTGGCAAGGCTGGTGACTTCCTTGACCTGCCCGGGCGCACCTGCGTGCCGCTCATTCATTCGGGACTCCCGGGCATTCAGGTCTCCCGGGCATTCAGGCCACCCAGCGCGAAAACAGCGATGTCGACAGCGCCCGGCCGGCGGATTGCTCGCGGATGATCAGTTCGCCTGATTCAACGGTGCCGCCCATGCCGGCAAAGGTGTCGCGCATCAAGGCATGGATGGCGAAGAAGGAGGCGCGGATGGAATAGGCGGTCAGCACCACGGTGAGCGGTTTCGGCGTCAGGATCGCGCGGCAAAGATCGGTCAGGCCGGGCAGGTCCTCGAACAACTGCCAGACCTCGCCCTTGGGGCCGCGGCCATAGGCGGGCGGGTCGAACAGGATGATGTCGTAGCGGCTGCCGCGGCGCTCTTCGCGCTCGGCGAATTTCACAGCATCGTCGACGATCCAGCGGATCGGCTTGCTGCCGAGACCGGCCATTTCCTGGTTTTCGCGCGCCCAGCCGACCGCCTTCTTGGAGGCATCGACATGGGTGACCTCGGCACCGGCGCGGGCGGCTACGAGAGACGCGAGCCCGGTATAGCCGAACAGGTTCAGCACCTTGACCGGGCGGTTGGCCGCCGCGATCAGGCTGGCCATATGGTCCCAGTGCGAAGCCTGCTCGGGGAAGACGCCGACATGGCGAAACGAGGTGAAGCGGCCGAGATAGTCGATGCCGTCATGCTTCATCGGCCAGGTCTCGCCCAGCGGTACCTTCGGGAACCGCCAGCGGCCGATGCCTTCCTCGTCGGTGTCGCCGGTGAAGATGGCGTCGGCTCGGTCCCAGTCCCTGGCGGGCAAGGCCTTTTGCCAGATCGCCTGTCCCTCGGGCCGCACGATGCGGTAGGGGCCGTATTGTTCGAGCTTCTCGCCGGCACCGCTGTCGAGCAGTGCATAATCCTGATTGGGCGCCACTTCGAGGATCACCGGCAGGCGCTCAGTGGGCAGGATGCCTTCGCGACGCGCCAGGATACGGGGGGCGGGCTTCGGATCAGACCGGTCGTCCGGTTTTGTTTCGTGGCGTTGCTGTCTGGCTTCGGGTCGGATTGGTACGGTCTCCGGCTGCGGCCGCGCATGTTCGGTCCTGCCTTTTGCGGGCGGACGGTTGTCGCGGCGTTTGTCGCGAAATGACTTCAAGCAGGAGCGTCTCCGGAGGCGGCAGGCCGCTTTTGGCATAGGGTCACCGGCTGCGCAAACAAAATGGTCCAGCGTGCGAATGTCTGAGGTGGTGGACCTCGCTGAGGAAACAGGCAAATCTCGAATCATGTCCCGTTCCGAACGCCTGCTCGACCTGATCCAGATCCTGCGCCGGCATCGCCGGCCGGTGAGCGGTCGCACGCTTGCCGGCGAGATGGACGTTTCGATCCGAACGCTCTACCGCGACATTGCCACGCTGCAGGGGCAAGGCGCGCCGATCGAGGGCGAGGCTGGGCTGGGCTATGTGCTGAAACCCGGCTTCATGCTGCCGCCACTGATGTTCACCGACGAGGAGATCGAGGCCATCGTTCTGGGATCGCGTTGGGTTGCCAGACAACCGGACAAGCGGCTGTCGGCCGCCGCCACCGACGCGCTGGCCAAGATCGCCGCTGTGCTGCCGGATGATCTGCGCGAGGACCTCGATGCGACCGCGCTTTTGGTCGGGCCGCACGGCGATGCTGTCGAAAGCATCGACCTTGGCCTGGTGCGCCAGGCGATCCGCAACGAGAGAAAACTCGGCTTTCTTTACCGCGACGCCGGCGGCGCCGCCTCCGAGCGCTTGATCTGGCCATTCGCGCTCGGCTTTTTCGACAAGGTGCGGGTGGTGGTGGCCTGGTGCGAGACGCGGCAGGATTTCAGACATTTTCGCGCCGACCGGATGTCGGGGCTCAACACCACGTATATCCGCTATCCGCGTCGTCGGCAGGCGCTGCTGAAGGAATGGCGCGCGACGCTGGACACCAAGTTGTCAGCAGCCTTGTGCGACAAGCGATTGTCTTCAGATAGCGTCGCGCTTGCCCCAGGAGAATAAGATGGACTTCGTCTCGATCCGCATCATTACCGATCAGATCAAGCCCTTGGTGGCATTCTACGACACGATCACCGGGCTTACCGCAACCTGGTTCACAGACGATTTCGCCGAACTGGCAACGCCGTCCTGCACACTGGCGATCGGCAGCACCCGCACGCTGGCCCTGTTCGGAACTGATGTGGCGCAGCCGGCCGCCAATCGCTCAGCGATCATCGAGTTTCGCGTCGCCGATGTTGATGCTGAGTACAGCAGGCTGGCGAAAATTATCGGCGATTTCGTACAGACGCCGACGACGATGCCATGGGGTAACCGGTCGCTGCTGCTGCGCGATCCCGATGGCAATCTGGTGAACTTCTTCACCCCGGTCAGCGCGGAAGCGATCAGGAAGTTCGATCGCAGAACCGGCGCAGACGCTACTGCTTGAGCGCGTTGTAGACGGCAATGCCGGCGGCAAGGTCCTCAAGCGCGGCGCCGACCGACTTGAACAGCGTGACCTCAGTGGGGCTCTGCCGGCCCTGTTTTTCCCCGCGCGCCAGCTCATGCAGATCGGCGACGATGGCTTCCGGCTTCAGCACGCCGGAGGCGAGCGGCTGGACGATGTCGCCGGCTTCCTTGGTGGCGCCGGCGCGGGTGTCGACATAGACGCGGGCGCGCGCGATCGCGTCGTCGTCGCTCTCGCGCATGGTCGGCGTGAAGCCGCCGACCAGATCGACATGCGCGCCCGGCTTGAGCAGCGCACCCTTGACCAGCGGCGTCGTCGTGATCGTCGCCGATGAGACGATGTCGGCCTCGGCGAGTTCGGCGTCGAGATCGCTTGCGGCCTCGGCGTTGAAACCGTCCGCGCGCAAATCAGCCGCGACCTTTTCGGCATTGGCGGGCGTGCGGTTCCAGATGCGGATGGTCTTGATCGGCCGCACCGCGGAGTGCGCCTTGGCGAGGAACGGCGACAGCGCGCCGGCGCCGACCACCAGAAGCCGCGATGCGTCCTCGCGGGCGAGATAGGAGGCCGCCACCGCCGAGGCGCAAGCGGTGCGCCACTGTGTCAGCCGTTGGCCGTCGATCAGCGCTTCGGGCTCGCCGGTGGCGCCGTTGAGCAGGAGGTAGAGCCCCATCACCGCCGGTTTGCCGATGGCGTTGTTGTCGGGCGATACGGTGACGATCTTGACGCCGATATGACCCCCGACCGACGTGCCGGCCGCATGGAAGTCGGTCCACGCCGGCATCAAAAGCAGCGTGGATGTGGCACCGTCGGGCCGCTCGACCCCGTGATGATGGCGGACGGGTTGCACAGCACCCTCGCGGAAGGCCGCGCGCAATGTCTCGACCAGCCCGGGAAAGGTCAGCGCCTGGTCGACAGCGTCGGCCGAAATGGTCAGCATGCAAACTCCGCGAAGATAAAAGCGCCGGCTTCAGGCCGTTGGCTTCGGCAGCGCCGGCCCGGCGGCCGCGCCCTGCTGCACGGCGGGTATACGGCTGACCGCCTGGCGCAAATTCTCGGCCTCGACCCCGCGCTGGCGCGCCAGCTTGCGGTAGCGGCCCTGCTTGACCCAGGTCGCCAGGCTGCCGACGACCATGCCGATGGCGAGCGCCACGAACAGGAAGATGAACAGCGGCAAGGTCAGCGTCAGTTTCGGATTGCCGGGGTTGAACGGGTCGAGCGTGAAGGCGACCAGCTCGCGGTTGGCGACGGCCAGCGCGATCAGGATGACGGCGAGCGGCACGAAGACCACGATAAGTATGAAGCGGTTCAACATAGAAATTCCCTGGAGAAGGCAGGCCTTGATAACGCCGGCGCGTTGGTCCGCGCCTACTTGCCGCCATTCAGCCTTTCACGCAATTCCTTGCCGGTCTTGAAGAACGGCACCCACTTCTCCTCGACCTCGACGGATTCGCCGGTGCGCGGGTTGCGGCCGGTGCGGGCAGGGCGATTCTTCACCGAAAAAGCGCCGAAGCCACGCAACTCGACCCGATTGCCTTCCGCCAGGGCATCGGTGATCTCGTCGAAGATCGCTCCCACGATGTTTTCGACGTCGCGCAGGAAAAGATGCGGGTTGCGCGTGGCAATGATCTGCACAAGCTCGGATTTGATCATCAGAAAGGTCCCCGTGAAAGCGCTGCGGTCAAATTATCAGGATGATTTTATTTGCTTTTTTACTCGCCCCAACCGGCAGATCAAGGGTGCCAGACGGAAACGAGACCGTCAAGAAACAAGCGATCCGCGCCAATTTCGTGAAGCACGTCGCTGCCGGCCTCCGACAGGCCGAGCGCGCTGCCGACGCTGCGCGCTATTGCTTTCGAGAACAGGAAGCCGCCACGCCGCTCGGTGTCCTTCCATTCCACCACCTTGAGCTTGGCGTCGACACCCTTGGTCGCCAGCCAGTCGATCGCCACGCTCTCGCCGCCGACAGCGTCGATCAGACCGTTGGCAAGGCCCTGGCGGCCGGTGAAGATCGAGCCGTCGGCAAGGGCCAGTGCCTGATCGCGGGTCATTTTGCGGCGCTCGGCGACGATGCCGACGAACCAGTCATAGCTGTCGAGGATGAGCTTGCGGACCATGGCTCGCTCGTCTTCATTGGTCGGCTTGAAGGGCGAGGGCGATGCCTTCAGCGGCGAGGATTTCACTTCCTCGAGCTTGATGCCGACCTTGTCCATCAGACCGCTGACATCGGGATACTGGATGAGCACACCGATCGAGCCGACGATCGACGTCTTGCGGGCAACGATATGGTCGCTGGCACTGGCGATCATGTAGCCGGCCGATGCGGCCAGCGTGCCGACCTCGGCCACCACCGGCTTGTCGGCGGCAAGCTTGCGCACCTCCTCGTAGATCGATTCGCCGCCGACCGTGGTGCCTCCGGGCGAATCGATCGCCAGGATGACGCCCTTGACCTGCGGGGATGTGCGGATGGTTTCCAGCCGCTTGATCAGTTCCTCGTCCTCGGTGATGGTGCCTTCGATCCTGACCTTGGCGATGTGGTCGACGGAAGAACCGCCGAGGTCGCCCCCATAGAACCAGCTTGCAAGCGCAATCACCCCAAGGGCCACGATGGCAATGGCGGCGCCGCGCCAGAAGGTCAGCTTGCGCCGCAAGCGGCGGCGGTCGATCAGGTCGTCGGCTCTCAGTGCCATGGTCTGCCTCACAGTCGGTGGGAAGCGATGCTTTTAAAGCAAGCGTCCGCGCCCGGCTACCTCTTCGTCAAGAGCCTGCGACGAAGCGACCTTCACGACGGAGGCATTTCAGGAAAAAATGACGCGGCGCGTTCGTTTCTGCTATGAAGTGACGAAATTGTGTCGCCTGAGTTCCGTCTGTAAAACAGCGGCCGTCACATTTTTGCGGTTTTCCTCCGCTTGTGCTTGCTTGCGGGGGCCGGCAACCCACCTATAGCAGGTGTTTTGGCGGACAAGGGTTTATTAGAAGTCAGTCATGCTTGCGCGATCGAACGAACCGACCAATGCCGATGCGGCCTTGGCGCCCACGGCGCCAGCGGGCACGCGCGGCGACGCCTTCGACCGCGCCCAGCGCCACTCGCGCCGCGTGCGCGTGCTTAAGTTTGCCGTGCCGGTGCTTGCCGCCGGGATCGCGGTTGCGTTTCCGGTCTATTCCTATCTGGCGGCGCCGATCAACATTTCGATACAGGCAGACGGCACCGCTTTCGCGGATGGCAAGCTGGTGATGGCCAATCCGAAGCTCAACGGCTTCACCAAGGACAAGCTGCCCTATTCGCTGACGGCCTTGCGCGCCATCCAGGATGTCGGCAAGCAGGACATCATCGAACTCGAAGGCATCCATGCCAAATTGCCGCTGACGGCCGACAATGTGGCGACCGTCGACGCCAAGCGCGGGATCTACAACAGAAACGCCAACACTATGGACATGACCAGCGACGTTACCGTCACCACCACCGACGGCGTCGCTGCCATCTTCAAATCGGTCTTCCTCGATATGGGCAAAGGCTCTATGAAGACAGGTGATGCGGTCGATGTCAGCCGTAACGGCTCGCGGATCACCGCGGGTTCAATGTCGGTCGAAGACAATGGCAAGGTCATCGTTTTCGAGAACAAGGTAAGCGTTCACATCGATCCGGCCACTATGAAGGCGGCAGAGGCAAAGAGCGGAGAAACGAATGCGTCCCAGTAATTCGGCACGGCTTGTCGCCGCAGCTTCGGCCTTGCTGTTGCTGGGTATGGCGCCGTCCTGGGCTCAGTCCAGCGCCAGCAGCCAGTCCGGGCTCAAACTGTCGGGCGACCAGCCGATCCAGATCGAGAGCGACAAACTTGAGGTCCGCCAGGCCGACAGCATGGCGCTGTTCAGCGGCAACGTCACCGTCACGCAAGGGCCAACGCTGCTCAAGGCCGGCAGCATGGAGGTCTACTACGTCAAGGACCCCAACGCCGCCAAAGGTGCTGCCGCCGGCGCTTCGGCGATGACCGGTTCGGCCAATATCGACCATCTGGTGGTCAAGAACAAAGTCTACATCAAGTCGAATGACCAGATCGCCACCGGCGACAACGCCACGTTCGACATGAAGACGCAGGTGCTAGTTCTGTCGGGCAAGGAGGTCGTCTTGTCCCAAGGACCCAACGTCCTCAAGGGCTGCAAGCTCACCGTGCAGATGAAAAGCGGCCTTGCTCAGGTCGATGGCTGCGGCGGGCGCGTCATCATGTCGATGACGCCGCCACCGAAATCCGAGGCCCCGAAGCCCGAATGACTGGCGTGTCTTCGCTGCTGACCCGCCTTCCGGGACGGGCGGCCAGTAAACTTGCAGCACCGGCCACAGTCACCGTTGATTCCTCGAAGTTCAAGGGCACCCTGATCGCCAAGGGTCTGACCAAGAGCTACAAGGGCCGCAAGGTGGTCAGCGGTGTCACCATCGGCGTGCGCGCCGGCGAGGCTGTCGGGCTGCTCGGGCCAAACGGCGCCGGCAAGACCACCTGTTTCTACATGGTCACCGGCTTGGTGCCGGTCGATGAGGGCACGATCGAGATCGACGGTTTCGACGTCACCTCGATGCCGATGTACCGCCGCGCCCGCCTCGGCATCGGCTATTTGCCGCAGGAAGCCTCGATCTTCCGCGGCCTGAATGTCGAGCAGAACATCCGCGCCGTGCTCGAAGTGGTTGAGAAGGACCGCAAGGTGCGCGAGCGCAATCTCGACGAACTGCTCGAGGAATTTCACATCAGCCATCTGCGGAAGTCGCCGTCCATGTCGCTGTCGGGTGGCGAGCGGCGGCGTCTTGAGATCGCCCGAGCTTTGGCGACGCGCCCGGCCTACATGCTGCTCGACGAGCCGTTCGCCGGCATCGACCCGATTGCCGTCGCCGACATCCAGCAGCTGGTTCGTCATCTAACGGCGCGCGGCATCGGCGTGCTGATTACCGACCACAATGTGCGCGAAACGCTCGGCCTCATCGACCGCGCCTACATCATCCATGCCGGCCAGGTGCTGACTCATGGCCGTGCCGACGAGGTGGTGGCGAACCCCGATGTGCGCCGGCTCTACCTCGGCGAAGGTTTCACGCTCTGAGCGTGAAATTTGTTTCCTGACGTGATTTTTGCCGCCCCGCCGGGCTTTTTTCTCCGATTTTGCGTGAGATAATGCTTCGGTAGGGGCCTTTTGCCATCGTTCGCCTTGACAAGCAAAAGCCGGGCCAGTTTCTATGGAAGGTCGGAAAAATTCATTTTCCGGCAGCTTCTGATGTGTAGGCTTCCGGGTGCAGAAGGGCGTTTGAAACCGAACCATGGCGTTGGCGGCGAAACTACAGCTACGACAATCCCAGTCGCTGGTGATGACGCCGCAGCTGATGCAGTCGATCAGGCTGTTGCAGCTCACCCATGTCGAGCTCGACCACTTCATCGACGACGAGATCGAGCGCAATCCGCTGCTGGAGCGCGCCGAGCCCCAGGATGACGCCGCAAGCGACCAGGTGCAGAAGGGCGATGCCGCTCCTGAGCCTGCCGCCGATGGCGACTGGTTCGAAAACGAGACGGCGTGGAGCGCCGAAGCGATCTCCGACAAGCTCGACAGCTCGCTGGAAAATCTGTTCCCCGACGATCCCGGCACCAGCGAGCGGCTCGGCCCGGACCTGACGGCGCAGTGGAAGTCGGCCACCGGCAATAGTTCGTCCGGTTCTTCCGAAGGCTTCGACGTCGGCGACATGGCAGCCGCGGCGATCACGCTGCGCCAGCATGTTGGCGAGCAGATCGCGCTTGCCTTTGCCGATCCGGCCGCAAGGCTGATCGCAGCCGAACTGGCCGACGGCCTGGACGAGGCCGGCTACCTGCGCGCCGATCCCGCCGAGATCGCCAAACGGCTCGGCGCCGATCAGGCGATGGTGGCCAATGTGCTGGCAGCCTGCCACACATTCGAGCCGGTCGGCCTGTTTGCGCGCGACCTTGCCGAATGCCTGTCGCTGCAGCTTGCCATGCGCGATCGTCTCGATCCGGCGATGAAGACGCTGATCGGCAACCTAGAACTGTTGGCGCGGCGCGATTTCCAGACGCTGAAGCGGCTTTGCGGGGTCGACGAGGAGGATCTCCTCGACATGCTGGCCGAAATCCGCGCGCTCGACCCGCGCCCGGGCATGGCGTTTTCGGGCGGCGCCAGCGACGCCATCGTCGCCGATGTCGAAGTCCGCGCCGCCAATGACGGCAGCTGGACGGTCGAGCTCAATGCCGAGACGCTGCCGCGCGTGCTTGTCGATCACATCTATTTCGCCCAGGTCTCGCCGCATGCGAAGAATCAGGCGGAGAAGGATTTCCTGGCCGAGTGCCTGCAGAATGCCAACTGGCTGACGCGCAGTCTCGACCAGCGGGCAAAGACGATCCTGAAAGTGGCGTCGGAAATCGTGCGCCAGCAGGACGCTTTTCTCGTCCATGGCGTGCGTCAGCTCAGGCCGCTCAACCTGCGCACGGTGGCCGATGCCATCGGCATGCATGAATCGACCGTCAGCCGGGTGACGGCCAACAAATACATGCTGACGCCGCGTGGCGTGTTCGAGCTGCGTTATTTCTTCACGGCTTCGATCGCGGCGTCGGGCGGCGGTGATGCGCATTCCTCGGAAGCGGTGCGCGACCGCATCAAGCAGCTGATCGACGAGGAAAAGCCCGCCGATGTGCTGTCCGATGACGCAATCGTCGATATGTTGAAGGAAAGCGGCGTCGATATTGCCCGGCGCACGGTGGCCAAGTACCGGGAGGGTATGAATATTCCCTCGTCGGTGCAGCGGCGGCGTGAAAAGCGCGCTCTGGCGAGCGCGGGGCGCTAGGTCTGCTTGCCCGGCAAGGCTTTTGCTATGGCTGGATTCCACAACTTTCCGACCTTAAAGCGCATCGCGCTGAAACGGATTCATACGACGCGCTTTAAGTCTTTGTTTTGATGCATGTCGTTGTCCCAGAACCGCAGCGCACTTCTGGGCGACATGCATTAATTGACAAGCTGCAATGAAGTGTCTAGAAGCCCGCCCGCATGAGACGGGCTCGCGGCCCGCATGCGGATGGTCCGTCACGATGAAGGCCACGGGACGGCCAAGAAGGCGGATTGTGATCAACCGGAAAGTTCGGATCTAAAATCGGCGCGAGTTGACGCCGCAAAGCTTGTGCGCACGGATCACGAGTATAAACTCTGGCCAGTTTGAAGCCTGAGCAAGGAAGGTCAGTTTTCAGATGAAATTGCGCATATCGGGTAAACACATGGATATCGGCGATGCGTTGCGTACGCGCATTACCGATCGTGTCGGCGAGGCGATTGGAAAATATTTCGATCGCGGTTTTTCAGGGCACGTCACGGTCATCAAATCGGGGTCGCGTTACTCGGCCGATTGCATGATCAGGCTGGATTCCGGCGCTTCGCTGCAGGCAACCGGCGATTCCCAGGATCCGACACTTGCCTTCGAGGCGGCCGCGGACCGCCTCGAAACCAGGCTGCGGCGCTACAAACGCCGTCTGAAATCGCACAATTCAGGCACTGGAAATGGTGAAATCACCGACATCGCCTATACGGTGATGGCGCCGCTGACCGATGATGATGAGGACATTCCGGAGGACTACGCCCCGGCCATCGTCGCCGAATCAACCATGACGCTGCAGACCATGTCGGTGGCGTCGGCGGTTATCGAACTCGACACCAAGGACAGCCCGGTTTTCGTATTCCGCAACGCCGGAAACGACCACCTCAACATCGTCTATCGGCGGCCGGACGGAAATATCGGCTGGATCGACCCGTCGACGACCAAAGTCGCACAGGCGTGACGACAACGACAATGGTCACACAGGTGACGACAATGGTCGCACAGGGATAATAGCCAGCCGCGCGAGGGGCGAGGACTGGCGACGGCAGGCGAATAAGGGATTTCAAGCATGGATCTGAGCGATCTTCTCAACGTTCCGGCGATCTTGCCGGCGTTGAAGGCGAACTCCAAAAAGCAGCTTTTGCAGTTGCTGTCCGAGAGAGCGGCGGCGATTTCCGGCATTCCGGAGCGCGAAGTGTTCGACACCATCCTGCAGCGCGAACGGCTGGGCTCCACCGGCGTCGGCAACGGCATCGCCATTCCGCACGGCAAGCTCGCCGGGGTGAAGCGCATCGCCGGCGTCTTTGCCCGGCTGGAGACGCCGGTCGATTTCGAGGCCCTGGATGACCAGCCGGTCGATCTGGTGTTCTTGCTGCTGGCCCCGGAAGGCGCCGGCGCCGATCACCTCAAGGCACTGTCGCGCATCGCCAGGGTTTTGCGCGACGCCGACACGGTGGCCAAGATCAGGGGCACGCGCGACGCGGTCGCCATCCACGCTCTGCTGTCGGACACGCAAGCCTCGCACGCCGCCTGAAGTTCTTTGGAATTAAGTCTTCCAGGGGCCGCCGAAGGCGGCCCTCTCCATTTCAACCGCCAGCAGTCGCCTTAGTGAATGGCGACAGTGGTCAGGTCGTTTTCCATGGCGCCGGCCAAAGCCCGGTCTTTCGCATCCGAAAGCAGGATCGGCTGGCCGTTGGCGGCAAACAGGGCCCACAGGACCATACCAGGCGCTATTTCGCCGAGGTTGGGGAAGCGCCCGAGCAGCTCGTCGCTCGAGACCTTCCGGAGATAAGCGACCGAGCCTTCGCCGAGATGGGCGAATTCGCCGCTGGTCATGGTGATGGTTTCGTCAGTTCTGGTCATTTCAAGCCTCCTTGGCGCGAGGACGCCGCTCAAGGCCATCCCGCATGAGAGCCATCGGTAAAGATCAGTCTTTCACCGATATATTTATTTTCCGTACCAGCCGTTCGGTATCCGGCCGATCGAGATCGATCGACAAAAGGCCGTTCTTCAGTTCCGCTGCGATCACCCGCATGCCGTCGGCCAGCACGAAACAGCGCTGGAATTGGCGCGCGGCGATGCCGCGATGGAGGAATTCGCGCTCGGTGTCGTCGGTTTGACGGCCGCGCACGACCAACTGGTTTTCCTCCGTGGTGACATCGAGATCGCTTTCGGCGAAACCCGCGACAGCCAGCGTAATGCGCAGCCTTTCGGCCTTGCCGTCAGCACCGCTGAGGCGCTCGATGTTGTAGGGAGGATAACTGTCACCGGATTTCGCCAGTCGTTCCAGGGTCTTTTCCATGGCATCGAAACCAAGGAGAAGCGGGCTGGAGAAGGGCGTCATTCGGCTCATGTTACACTGTCCTCTTTGGAGCGACATAAACTGGAAAAACCCGGATGGCATTTTTCCCGATGGTCTTGATATGGTCCGCGCCGCGGCCAAGTTCAAGCCGCCGAACACCCCCGCCAAAAAGACTCCCCCGCATAAGGAAATGAAATGCCCCAGACCCGCAAGATCATCATCGACACGGATCCCGGCCAGGACGATGCCGTCGCCATATTGCTGGCGCTCGGCAGCGCCGAGCTGGAGATCGTCGGCATCTCTGCTGTTGCCGGCAACGTGCCGCTGAAATTGACCGAAAAGAACGCCAGGAAAATCTGCGAACTGGCCGGCCGGCCCGACATCAAGGTCTATGCAGGCGCCATCCGCCCGTTGGCGCGCGAGCTGGTCACCGCCGAGGAAGTGCATGGCAAGACCGGCCTCAACGGCCCGCAACTGCCCGATCCGAAGATGAAGCTGCAGGGCCAGTATGCGGTCGACTTCATCGTCGAGACGCTGATGAAGGAAGAGGCCGGCACGATCACGCTGTGCGCGCTCGGCCCGCTCACCAATGTCGCGCTGGCGCTGATCCGTGAGCCGAAGATCGCGCCGCGCATCAAGGAAATCGTACTGATGGGCGGCGGTTTCTTCGAAGGCGGCAATGTCACGCCGACCGCAGAATTCAACATCTATGTCGATCCGCAAGCCGCCGACCTGGTGTTCAAATCCGGCATTCCGATCGTCATGATGCCGCTCGACGTTACCCACAAGGCGCTGACCACGGCCAAGCGCACGCAGGCCATCCGCCAGCTCGGCACCCGGGTCGGCACCGCGACGGCCGAGATGCTGGAGTTCTTCGAGCGCTTCGACGAGGAGAAATACGGCACCGATGGCGGCCCGCTGCACGACCCCTGCGTCATCGCCTATCTGTTGAAGCCGGAGCTGTTCAAGGGCCGCAACTGCAACGTCACCGTCGAAACCGCCTCCGAACTCACCATGGGCATGACCGTGATCGACTGGTGGGGCGTGACCAAGCGGCCGAAGAACGCCATGGTGATGCGCGACATCGACCATGACGCGTTCTTTGCGCTGCTGGTGGAGAGGTTGGCGCGGCTTTAAGCCTGCCTTGATACAGATCGTTCGCTCAGGGCTTAGCGCTTCTGGGCGATACCTGTGCACTTATTCGCGAAGCAGGCGGTATGTTTCGGTATCGTTGCGGCGACGCTGCCGCTCGATCGAAACCTTGGAGCCAATGGCTCTCGGCACTGTCGTGTTGTCATGTGCAAACACCAGGCCGTCATTTTCATCGAGGCGAATTCCATACAAGTAACGGAACCCGCTGCCGATCGCGACCTCGGGACTTGCAGGAGCGTTGAGAACGTTGACCACTGTACCGGTCAGGCGTTCGACATTGACGATGGGGCTGCTTTGCCTCGCAATCGGGATGCCAATTGCAAGGGCGCAAACGCCCACGACGAGGATGGTGATGAGGATGCCCCTGAGGTTCTCCTGCAGGGTCATCCAGGCAAGGGAATGCCGAGCCTTGGCCATGCGTATCACCTGACAGCAAGGACGCTGCGTTTCATTGGTATCGTGACCGGCGGTCGTTCAATTTGCGAACCTGTAGAAGGTCGATCCATTCTCGCGCGTGACGCGCTCCAATCTTGCCGGCGCGCCGATCAGATGCGGGAGGTCGTCTTCGACAAGAATGGACGAACCGGTTTCGAGTGCAACCAGATAAAGCGTGCGGCCGTTGTCTGAATGGGTACTTTTGACCGTTGCGTCGATTAGCTCGACCGACCGGATGGGGCTCGCATCATTCGTCCATTTGTAGAGAGCCGAAGGAACCATCACCGCAAACAGGACGACGATCAGGACCACGCCGGGCGCGTCCCTTTTTATGCCAGCGTAAGTCCATGACATCGACGTGAATCCCCCCACGCCGATTCATGTGGTGGCGTGAAGACTGACTTTCAATCAGCCTTCACGTACCGGCTCCGTTGGGAACGACCGTTGGCGGTCGTCACTTCGCCTTCGAAAAAGCCAGCCACAGGCCGCCGCCGACCAGAAAGCTGCCGCTGATCCTGGACATCAGCTTAATGCGGCTTGCCGAGAGCAGGCGGCCGGCGCGGCTGGCGGCGAGAGCATAGGTGGAATCCGAGGCGGCGGCAAAGATCATCGCGGTGAGGCCCATGACGACGATCTGCAGGGTGTAATTGCCCTGCGGGGCGATGAATTGCGGGAAGAAGGCGCCGAAGAACACCAGGGTCTTGGGGTTGCTCAGCGCCACCAGCAGGCCCTGCAGGAAGAAGCCGCCGCGCGGCTTTCTCGCGGTGCCGTCGGCATTCAGCGCGCCCTTGGAACGGAACATCTGCACCCCCATCCAGATCAGATAGGCGGCGCCGATCAGGCGTACCCATTCGAACCAGTGGCCCATGCCCGATATCAGCGTGTTGAGGCCGATGCCGACAATGGCGATCATCACGGCGAGCCCAGCCTGCGTGCCGGCGACATTGGCAAGGCCGGCGCGGTAGCCATGGCGGATGCTGTTGGCGATGATCAGCGTGACAGTCGGACCGGGCACCAGGATGATGACGATGCAGGCAAGGACATAGGCGGCGTAGAGTTCCAGCGACATGGGGGATTTCCTCGAGGATGCGCTTAGGCGGCTGGCTGCAATCAATGCATGGCGGCGGGGCTGGTGCAAGCCGGTCGCAGACCGTGCCGCCCCTCGCGTCAGGACGCCCCCACCTGCCAAGGCAAGGTCGCCTCATAGGCCGCTCCGGCCCTGAGCACGGCGAGGTCGCCGCGCGGCCGGCCGATCAGCTGCATGCCCAAGGGGCGGCCTTTGTCGTCGAAGCCGACCGGCACGTTGAGCGCCGGACAGCCGCCGAGCGTGGCGAAGGCCGAAACCTGCATCCAGCGATGGTAGCTGTCCATGGTCCGTCCGGCGACCTCACTTGGCCAATGCGTGCCGACTTCGAAAGGAAACACCTGCGCCGTCGGCAGCGCGATGAGATCGAAGTGCTCGAACAGCGACAGCAGCGTCCGGTGCCAGGAGGTGCGGATGACCGAGGCCGCGCGGATCTGCGGCGCCGTCAGTCGCATGGCGTTCTCCACCTCCCAGACGGCTTCCGGCTTCAGCAGGGCGCGCTTGTGTGGGTCGTCATAATGGACTTTCAGCGCCGAGCCGCTGCTCGCCTGCCGCAGCGTCACGAAGGCTTGCCACAGTGCCTCGAAATCGAAATCCGGCAGCAAGGGCTCGGTCAGGAAGGATGCCTCCGCGAAGCGGCCGAGTGCGGCCTCGCACAGGTCGAGGATGCCAGGCTCTACCGGCAGGTGACCGCCGAGATCACCGAGCCAGCCGACGCGGCCGCCGCTTGCCGGCGTTGCCAGCCCTTCGAGGAACGAACCAGGCTTTTCCCAGGACAAGGGCGCATGCGGATGGTAGCCCGCCTGCACATCGAGCAGCAGCGCCATGTCGCTGATGCTGCGGCCCATCGGTCCGTCTATGCCCATCTGGGCATGAAAGACTTCAAGATCCGGCCCGCCGGGGACAAGGCCCTGCGACGGGCGGAAGCCATAGACATTGTTCCACGCCGCCGGATTGCGCAGCGAGCCGCCGAAATCGCTGCCGTCGGCGACCGGAACCATGTCGAGTGCAAGGGCGACCGCAGCGCCGCCGCTCGACCCGCCGGCGGTGAGCGCCGGATCGAAGGCGTTCAGCGTCGGGCCGAACACGTTGTTATAGGTGTTGGATCCCAGCCCGAATTCGGGAACATTGGTCTTGCCGATGATGATGGCGCCGGCCTTGCGGATGCGCTCGACGAAGAAATCATCCTCCTGCGGCACGAAATCGGCGAAGATCGGCGAGCCGAAACTGGTCCTCAAGCCTCGAGTCATGGCGAGGTCCTTTATCGCCACCGGCAGGCCAAACAGCGAGCCGGCCGGCCCGCCTTGCGCCAGATCGGCGTCCGCCGCGTCGGCCTCGCGCAGGATGTCGGAGCGCTCGCGCAACGAGACGATGGCATTGACCAGCGGGTTTACCGCGTCGATGCGGTCAAGGAATGCGGCGACCAACTCGCGCACGGACAGGCGGCGCAGCCGGATCGCCTCGGCCAGGTCGACAGCGGACATCCGGCAGATGTCGCCGGCGGGGGGCACGGCGTGCTTCGTTGCGGGGCGCAGGGCTGTCATCCGGCGTTGTTGCGCAGGGCGGTGTCGACATCCGCCGCCAGCGGGATGGCCGGCTGGGCGCCGGGCTTCAGGCAGGCGAGCGAGCCGGCGGCTGCGGCGCGAGTGAGAGCCTGCTCCAGCGGCAGGTTGGACGCCAGCCCGGCAGCGAGATAACCGCAAAAAGTATCGCCGGCCCCGACCGTGTCGACCGGCGTGATTTTCAGCGCCGGCACGGTCAGGAAATCCTCCGGGGTCGCCGCCAGCACGCCGTCGCCGCCGAGCGTGACGACGATGGTGCGGCCGGTTTTGCCGGCGAAGTCGCGCATGCGCGCCGGGCGGTCGCGGCCTTTCAGCGACAGCGCCTCGCCGTAAAGGTCGAATTCGGTTTCGTTGGCGACGGCGTAGTCGGCCTTGCCGAGCAACGCTGCCGCCTCGCTACGGAACGGCGCGGTGTTGAGCACGGTGACCGCGGCGGCGGCGCGTGCGGCGTCGAGCGCTGCATCGACAGTCTGTAACGGGATCTCGTGCTGCAGCAGGACGACGTCGCCCTTCGCAAGGAAAGCCTTGGCGAGATCGCCGGGCAGCACCGAATCATTGGCGCCCGGCACCACGGCGATGACATTCTCGCCATCGGCGCCGACGAGGATCAGCGCCGTGCCGGTGGAGGCGAAGCTCTGGCCGACGCCGGAGAGATCGACCTTGCCGGCCACGAGCAAAGCGAGGGCTTCGGTTGCGAAATTGTCCTTGCCGACGGCGCCGACCATGCGCACCTTGGCGCCGGCGCGCGCCGCAGCCAGCGCCTGGTTGGCGCCCTTGCCGCCGGGCGCGGTGGCGAAGCCGGAGCCGCGGACCGTCTCGCCCGGCGAAGGCAGGCGGTCGACATTGGCGATAAGGTCGAGGTTGATCGAGCCGACAACGATGATCAAGAAAGCCTCCTGCGGAATGCGCGGGAAGCTAACCTGTAAGCCGGCGGCTTGCCAGAGCGTGCGGATGTTTTGCGCCGGGAGCTCGCAAAAAGAACAACACCGGCGAAGGGATTTCGCCGGTGTTGTTTGATGCGGGCAGCTTCAGGACGCGGTCTGGCCCGCTTCCCAACCGAGCATGGCGCGTTTGCGGGTCAGGCCCCAGTGGTAGCCGGTGAGTGCGCCGGACTTGCCCAGCGCCCGATGGCAAGGGACGACGAAGGACAATGGGTTGGCGCCGACCGCCGCCCCCACCGCCCGGCTGGCGTTTGGCGCGCCGATCCTGGAGGCGATCGAAGAATAAGTGCAGGCCTTGCCCATCGGGATCCTGAGCAGCGCGTCCCAGACGCGCAGCTGGAAGTCGGAGCCGATCATCACCACGCGCAGCGGCTGGTCGGCGCGCCACAATGTCGGATCGAAGATGCGCGCCGCATAGGGCTGGGTGGCGCTCATGTCCTCGACATAGGTGGCGTTCGGCCAGCGGCCCGACATGTCGGCGAAAGCCGCCCGCTCGCCGCCCGGATCGTTGAAGGCGAGCCCCGCAAGGCCACGGTCGGTGACCATGATCAGGGCGATGCCGAAGGGCGAGATGTGGTAGCCGTAGCGGATGGTCAGGCCGGCGCCGCGCGTCTTGTAGTCGCCCGGCGACATCGCCTCGTGGGTGACGAACAAATCGTGCAGCCGGCCGGGGCCGGACATGCCGAGTTCGAACGATGTTTCGAGGAGCGGCATGCCGGAATCGAGCAGTTTGCGGGCATGGTCGAGGGTGACCGCCTGCAGGAAGGCTTTTGGCGACAGGCCGGCCCAGCGGGTGAACAGTTTTTGCAGGCCCGTGGGTGTCTCGCCGACATCGGCTGCCAGGGCTTCCAGCGAGGGCTGGTCGCGATAGTCGAGGCTGATCTTCTCGATGGCGCGGCGCACGACCTCGTAGTCGCTGCCCTCGGGGGTGATGTCGTGCTGCAGGATCGCTGTCGGTTTCATCTGCGTATTCATGGTCATCTGGGCGTTCATGGCAATATCTCCTTGACCGCGAATATCGGTCTTTCCGCCCCTTGCAACCACCCGAAACTTGCCTTGTTGCCGCCTGTTCCCAGATAAATACTGGATTGCGCCCCGGGAGATGCCAATGGCCGGCGAAAGGGTGAATCTGAGCGGAGCAAGGGAGACCTTGCTGATGACGCTTTATGGCAAGGCACTGGAAAGCCGGCTGCCGCATTCGCTGCTCGGGGATCGCTTCGCCGACGAGGCCGTGCGCAAGATCGACTATGATTTCTCGCGCCTCAAGGTCGACACCAATCTCGGCATCGGCCTGGCGATCCGGGCCAAGACGTATGATGTCCGCGTTCAGGACTTCATCGCCAGAAATCCCGGCGCCATCGTGCTGCATCTCGGCTGCGGGCTCGATACGCGCATTTTCCGTGTCGATCCACCCGAAGGCGTGGAGTGGTTCGATGTCGATTTTCCGGATGTCATCGCGCTCCGGCGCAAGCTTTACCCGTCCCGGGACCACTACCACCTCGTCGGCTCTTCGGTAACCGACCCAGACTGGCTGGCAGAAGTGCCGAGCAATCGTCCGGCCGTCGTGGTGATGGAGGGGTTGACGCCTTATCTCCCGGTAGAGGAGGGGCCACGGCTGCTGTCACGCCTTGTCGCGCATCTTGCCGGCGGCGAGCTGATGTTCGACGCCTACAGCCACTTCGGCCTGAAGATGCTGCGCCTCAATCCGACCATCAGGGCGACGGGCGCCGAGGTTCACTGGGCGATCGACGACCCGCAGGTACTGGAGCGTGCCGTTCCGAAGCTGCGCTTTGTCGACGATATCTCGGCCTACAGCGCGGAACGCACAGCGCATATGAGCTGGTCCGCAAAACTGTTCATCGGGCTCTGGAGACACATTCCCGCATTGCGCAAGGTCGGCAGGATTTTACGCTACCGGTTCTGACGCGCCGACTCTAACGCGTCCTGGCTTTTGTCAGAGCACGTGAAAATGCAGTGGCAAAACTCTCGCGGGAGTCAGGGTCCAGGAATGACCCGATCGGCACATTCTGTCCTTGTGCTTCCACCGTCATCCTGGTGATGCCGATCTCGGCATGGCGAGCGACGGAAAAGCGCGCCCAGAACGGGTTGAAGCGATGCGCTTCCGACTTTCCCGAGGGCGCCGTCTTGCGGATGTCGAGGCTGGTGCGCGACACCGACACTTCCTCGCGGGCACGGGCGGCACGATAGTTGGCGCGGAAGGCGATGTAGACGGCGATGACGTCGAGGCCGAAGAAGCCGAACACCGGCCAGGCGCCGCGCGACAGGAAAAACGCCCCGGTCACCACCCAGCCGAACAGCAGCGCGCCCATCAGCACGGCAAAGCCGGTGCGGCCCAGCGAGCGGTGCGGTGTCAGCAGCGCCTGGAAGAATGGCTCGTCGGCCTGAAACGAGGCGTTTGTGTCGCTCATGCCGGGATATTATAGGAAGGGAATGGCCAGCCCCAAGTCCAAAAATCTTTCCCTATCCAAAAGTGAACTGCCGCCCGGGCGGCGCGACGGCTCGAATGCCAAGCCGCGACCGCGGCCGGCCCGTTCGCTCTACAGCGCAGCCGAGGTGCATGAGATCTTCCGGCGGTTTTCGGTGCAGCGGCCCGAGCCGAAGGGCGAGCTCGAGCACGTCAACGCCTTCACGCTGCTGGTGGCCGTGGTGCTGTCGGCGCAGGCGACCGATGCCGGCGTCAACAAGGCGACGCGGGCGTTGTTCAAGGTCGCCGACACACCTGAAAAGATGCTGGCGCTGGGCGGAGCCAGGGTCGGCGAGTACATCCGCACCATCGGACTCTGGCGCAACAAGGCCAAGAATGTCGTGGCGCTCTCGGAGGCGCTGATACGCGATTACGGCGGCGAGGTGCCCAGCGAGCGCGATGAGTTGGTCAAGCTGCCGGGGGTCGGGCGCAAGACCGCCAATGTCGTGCTCAACATGGCGTTCGGCCAGCACACGATGGCGGTCGACACCCATATTTTCCGCATTGGCAACCGCCTCGGCCTGGCGCCAGGCAAGACGCCCGAACAGGTCGAGCAAGGGCTGCTGCGGATCATCCCGGACGAGTATATGCGCCATGCGCATCACTGGCTGATCCTGCATGGCCGCTATGTCTGCAAGGCGCGCAAGCCCGATTGCCCGGCCTGCGTCATCGCCGATCTCTGCAAGGCCGAGGTGAAGACGACAGACGTGCCGGCGCCGCTCGTGGAAATCGCGGCGCCCGGCGTCCCGACAACTAGCTTTCCTCCACGAACACCTCTTCGCGCTTCTTCTTGACCGACGGCAGGAAGACGACGACGAGCACGGCCAGTGCGACGAGCAGCAGGCCGGCGCTGATCGGCCGCGTCACGAAGGTCGAGGGGTCGCCGCGCGACAGGATCATGGCGCGGCGCAGGTTTTCCTCGAGCAGCGGGCCGAGCACGAAGCCGAGCAGCAGGGGTGCGGGTTCGCAGCGCAGCTTGGTCAGGATGTAGCCGAGCAGGCCGAAGAATGCGACCGCGTAGAGATCGAAGGCGTTGGTGTTGACGCTGTAAACGCCGATCGAGCAGAACGCCATGATGATCGGGAAGAGCACATAATAGGGGATCGTCAGCAGCTTCACCCACAGCCCGATCAGCGGCAGGTTCAGCACGATCAGCATCAGATTGCCGATCCACATCGAGGCGATGATGCCCCAGAACAGCGCCGGCTGCTCGATCGCGACATTGGGGCCGGGCACGATGCCCTGGATGATCATGGCGCCGATCATCAGCGCCATGACCGGATTGGCCGGAATGCCCAGCGTCAGCATCGGAATGAAGGAGGTCTGGGCGCCGGCATTGTTGGCCGATTCCGGTCCGGCGACGCCGGCAATGGCGCCCTTGCCGAACTCCTCCGGGTGTTTCGACACGCGCTTTTCGACCGTGTAGGAGGCAAAGGCCGCAAGCACCGCGCCGCCGCCGGGCAGGATGCCGAGCGCCGAACCGATGATCGTGCCGCGCACGATGGGCGCGGCCATCGCCTTGAAGTCGTCGCGGGTCGGCATCAGGCCGGAGACCTTTTTGATCATCACCGAGCGCTCGTGCTCGTTTTCGAGATTGCGCAGGATCTCGGCAACGCCGAAGACGCCGACCGCCACCGCCACGAAGTTCAGCCCGTCGGCATATTCGCGGATGCCGAGCGTGAAGCGCGGCGTGCCGGTGTAGATGTCGGTGCCGACAATGCCGAGCAGCAGGCCGAGCACGACCATCGCCAGCGCCTTGACGATCGAGCCATGGGCGAGCGCGATGGACGAGACGAGGCCGACGATCATCAGCGAAAAATATTCGGCCGCGCCGAATTGCAGGGCTATTGCCGTCAGCGGCGGGGCAAAGACGGCGACGAGGAAGGTCGACACCGTGCCGGCGAAGAACGAGCCGATCGCGGCGATCGCCAGAGCCGCCCCGGCGCGACCGTTCCTGGCCATCTGGTAGCCGTCGATGGCGGTCACGGCCGAGGAGGATTCGCCGGGCATGTTGATGAGAATGGCGGTGGTCGAACCGCCATACTGGGCGCCGTAGTAGATGCCGGCCAGCATGATGAGGGACGAGACCGGGTCGCCGATCTGGAAGGTGATCGGCAGCAGCATGGCGATGGTTGCGGTGGCGCCGATGCCGGGCAGGACGCCGATCAGCGTGCCGAGCAGAACGCCGATGAGGCAAAAACCCAGATTGGCCGGCGTGGTGGCCGTCGAAAAGCCGAGTTCGAGGTTCCTGAGGAGGTCCATCTCAGCGCCTCACAATGCCAGCCATTGGGGCAACCAGGGGCCGAAGCGCTGGAATGGCAGCCCGAGCGCGTAGCTGAAGACCAGCACCGAAAACAGCGTCAGGCCGGCCGACAGCAGAAGTGCCGTCAGCGGCTTCATGCGGGCGCTGGCAAAAGAGGCGATCAACGCCGTCAGGAAGATCGACGGGACGAAGCCGAGGCCGCGCACGGTCATGCCGAAAAAGATCGGCGCCGGCAGGATGAACAGCATGCCGCGCCACGCAATGGGGCCGATCGGCTCGCCCTCGACGCGCACCGCCTGGACGAGGATGATGGCGCCGAGCACGATCAGCACGATCGCCAGCACCAGCGGGAAATAGCCCGGTCCCATGCGAAAGGCGGTGCCGATTTCGAGGCCGAGCGATTGTATCGCGAAAAAGGCGCCGAAAAAGATGAACAGCGCGGCGCACAGGCCGTTTGTCCTGTCGATGGCGAAAGGTTTCATGGCGGTCCTCCCCTGACCCTTGCAACGGGCTTGCCGTTGCAAATGTGAAAACGGACGTCGAAGCGAAAACGGGGCGCCGGCAGCGCCCCGTTCAAGCCTCAGTCGGCGTATTGGCCGGCGGCTTCGATGATCGGCTTCCAGCGCGTGATCTCGCCTTCCAGCTTGGCCTTCAGCGCTGCCGGCGTCGCGTCGGACTCGGACGACGGCTTGGTGCCGAGTTCGGCAAAGCGGGCGATGACGTTGGGGTCCTTCAGCGCGACCTGGAGCGATTTCGACAGTCGGCCGGTGATCTCGGCCGGCGTGCCCTTCGGCGCATAGAGGGCGTGCCAGATGCCGACCTGCACCGCGGGCAGGCCGGCTTCGATGGTCGTCGGCACGTCCTTCAGCACGTCGAGGCGTTCCGGCGTGGTGACGGCATAGGCCTTGATCGTGCCGCCCTGGATCTGCTTGGTGGTGTTGGTGGTCTGGTCGCACATAATGTCGACCTGGCCGCCGAGAAGGTCGGTCATGGCCGGGCCGGTGCCCTTGTAGGGTACGGTGACCAGCGGCGTGCCGATGGCGCTCATGAACAGCATGCCGCACAGATGCGAGGCAGCGCCGATGCCGGCATTGGCTACAGTGATGGTGTCCTTGTTGGTCTTGGCGTATTCGACCAGCCCTTTCAGGTCGGCCGGCTCCAGGTCCTTGCGGGCGACGATGGCCATCGGCACCTCGGTGACGAGGCCGACATACTCGAAGGCGTTGAGCGTGTCGTAGGCGAGTTTTCTGTAGAGGGTGGCGCTGGTCGCCATGCCGATGTGATGGAGGAGCAGCGTGTAGCCATCCGGGTCGGCGTTGGCGACGCGGCCGGCGCCCAGCGTGCCGCCGGCGCCGCCGACATTCTCGACGATGATCTGCTGGCCGAGATCCTTCGACATGGCTTCGGCGACGAGCCGCGTAACCGTGTCGGTCGGACCGCCGGCCGCAAACGGCACGACGACGGTGATGGTGCGCTCGGGATAGGTCTGTGCGCTGGCGGTGAACGAATAAAGCGTGACGGCCGCGGCGGCGGCCAGGGCGGCTACAATTTTCCTCATCGTAATTCTCCTCCCAGGATATCAATCTCCGATCGCTGTGCAGGTCAGGCAGCGAGGGTGCAACAAAGGCAAGCTAACAGATTGTCGCCTGACGCAAACTGCAAAATACAGTCGTGCGCAACCATGGCGATCAGTGGGGAGTATGCCCGGAGGAGATGGGTTTGGTGTTGGCGTTGCTTCAATAACCGTAGCCGCGCGCCATCGCCGCCGCGAAGATCGGGATCAGCAGGAAGATGAAGGCTTCGGCGCGCACATAGGTCTTCACCGAGGCGAGTTCCGCAACCGGCACCTGAAAGCCGGGATTTGCACTGGCTTGCCGGTTCCAGGAGATGAAGCGGATGGTCGGGATGATCGACAGCAGGCCAACGATGCCGAATGCCGCCATCTTGGCCCAGAACACCCAGTTGTAGACGTAGAATTCCCAGCCCTTCAGGCCGTAGATGACGCGGCAGATGCCGATGATGATGATCAGCATGGCGATGATGCCATAATGGCGGTCGATGCCGGCAAGCCGCTTGAGCGTGGCGGCGGAGAGGTCGCCGCGGATCAGGACAAATTCGGCGCCGATGATGCCGGCCAGCGACAACACCAGCAGATGATGGAAAATGGCAAGCACGAGATCGGTGGTGTCCATGGCGTTCTCCTCCCATTGGCGGTATCGAGACCGGCCCTTGCCGGACCGGTTGCGAAAGGTAGCATCGTTCGGCAGAATTCCCAGAGGCGGACCTGGGTTGGACCATCGGCGTCGCCATCCTGACAGCTGGGGTTTTCTGAAATGACCGGACTGAAGCGCGCCCTGAACCCGATGCCGGACGACATCCGCATCGCCCTGACCGAAAAAGGACTGACAGCGGCCTACGAGGCGCGGCCGGACTACCAGAAGAACGATTATCTCGGCTGGGTCGCCCGCGCCAAACGCAGCGACACCAGGCAGAAGCGGCTCGACCAGATGCTGGACGAATTGCGGCGCGGTGGGCTCTACATGAAGATGGTCTGGCACGGCTGAAAGTAAGCCGACGCTGTTCGCTTCGACCGCCTGGTCGCGCCGGGCCGTTCGGAAGCTTCCCTGGCTGAATGATGATCCGGCTTGGCCCTTGTCCGGGCGCGCTGGTTTGCTAAGCGCTGACCGTCAACGGAGGCAGAGTTTCATGGGCAGTCCAAAAACAGCCGGCGTCCCGGTTCTCGAAACGGAACGGACCATCATGCGGGCGCACCGGATCGAAGATTTCGAGGACTATGCTGTCATGTGGGCCGACCCCGTCACCACCCGTTTCATCGGCGGCAAGCCGCGGACGCGGGAGGAAAGCTGGATGCGGTTCCTGCGGCATGCCGGCCTGTGGTCGCTGCTCGGCTACGGCTTCTGGGCGGTCGAGGACAAGGCCAGCGGTCGCTTCATCGGCGAGGCCGGATTCCACGATCTGAAGCGCGACATCGAGCCGTCGCTCGAGGGCATTCCGGAAGCCGGCTGGGCGCTGGCGCCGCAAGCGCATGGCAAGGGTCTTGCCAGCGAAGTCGTCAGAAGGGCCCTGGCCTGGGGCGACGAAACCTTTGCCGGCGCGAGAACCGTCTGCATCATCGATCCGGAAAACACCGGCTCGTTGAACGTCGCGGCAAAGTGCGGCTACACCAAGGTCTTGGAAACCACTTATCACGATGGGCCGACGATCCTGCTCGAACGGCGGGTGTGAAGCGCTTCATCGACGCAATTTCCACGTTCTGCTAGGGTTGGCTATTCTAATCTAGCTACGCAATTCCTGTGGGAAAACCGCTCACACTTTTCCTGGAATTGCTCTTTGGGGGAGCCGACCATGCGTGCGATCAATGCGATACTTCTGAAGCTTTTCTGGGCGGGGCTGCTGCTCCTGGCGGCCGTGCAACTGGCGGGCGCCGATGCGACGGTGCCGACCGCCGACATCGAGGGCGGTGCCGACAATCATCTGGCCAAGCGCTATGAGGGGTCGTTCATCGTCTCCTACGAAAAATTCGCCTATACCGATTTTACAGTGCCGCTGTCGCCGCTGAAGCCGAGCGCCGATCCGGATGCCCGTGACACGATGAACAACCGTGTGTTCGCGCCGGACAAGAAGGCCGAGGTCGAAGGCGCGCTGACCCGCATCGCCTATGTGCTGCCGGCCGAGCGCTCCCCGCTCGAAGTGCTGCGCAACTATCAGGATGTGATCGCGGCCGCCGGCGGGGAAGTCCTGTTCGAATGCAAGAAGGAAGAGTGCGGCGGCGCCGCCGACCGGTCGTCGAGCGGTGGCGGCGGCGACATGAGCCTGATGATGTATTTCTTCCATGAAAGCGACGTCAAGGACGCGGCCTTTTCCAATGGCGCCTGTGCGGTAACCACCGGTATCAACGACCAGCGCTTCTTCGCCGCCAAGGTGCCGCAGGATGGCGGCGACGCCTATGTCACGGTTCAGGCCTATTCGCTGATCGACGACCTCTACTGCAAGGAACTCAACGGCCGCACCATCGCCGTCGTTCAGGTGCTGGAGCCCAAGGCGCGCGACAAGAAGATGGTGGTGGTCGAAGCGGCCAAGATGGCGGATTCGCTGTCGGCCACCGGCTCCATCTCGCTCTACGGCATCTTCTTCGACACCGACAAGGCCGACATCAAGCCGGAATCGGAACCGACGCTGAAGGAGATCTCGACGCTTCTGACCAACGAGCCCGGCATGGCGGTGATCGTCGTCGGTCATACCGACAACCAGGGCGCCTTCGACTACAATATCGATCTGTCGTCGCGGCGGGCGCAGTCGGTAAAGGCGGCGCTGGTCTCGAAATACGGCATCGATGGCGGCCGGCTGACCGCCGCCGGCGCCGGCATGATGGCGCCCGTCGCCAGCAATGATGACGAAACCGGCCGCGCCAAGAACCGCCGCGTGGTGCTGGTCAAGGCGAACTGAGGCCGATCACGGTTTCAGCGCCGGCTAGGCGCGCTGCCTGCTCCAGCATCGAGCCATCCTCGCCGAAGGCGCGGGTGGCGCGAGCGGCGGCCTCCAGCAGGTCCGGTGTCATGCGGCGCAGGAACGCCGTATCGACGCGTGTCGACGGGCCGGCGAGCGTCAAGGCGCCGAGCAGAACGCGGCCCGGTCCGAACACCGGCACCGAGACGCCCGCCGTCTCAGGGTCGCGATCGCCGATCGACAGATAGTGGCAGGCCTTGCGGATGGTCTCGTATGGTTCGCCCGGCTGGCCTGAAAACGCTGCCAGCACGCGGCCGCCCGAGCCGGTGAGCAACGGCAGCAGGTCGCCTTCCCGGATCGTGTAGCGGATAGGATGCTTGGATTCGACGCGGTAGAGACAGGTGCGGGCGTCGCCCGAGCGGACATAGAACGCCACGCTTTCCCAGCTGCGCTCGGCGAGATCGCGCATGATCGGCAGCAGGATGTCGACCGCCACCACGGAGCGCTGGTAGAGCGCGCCGAGCCGGAAGGTGGCGGGTCCGATGCGGTAGCGGCCATCGTCGAGCCGCTCCAGCAACTGCCCGCGCAGCAATGAGTTCGCCAGCCTCAAAATGGTGCTTTTGTAGAGCCCGGTGCGCGCCGCGATCTCGGCCAGGCTGAGCGAGCGGTCGGCGGTCGCGAACGCGTCGAGAATGGCGATCGCGCGGTCGAGCGCGGCAACGCCATCGGCCGGCAACGGCTGGGATCGCGCTTCGGTCATCTCACGAACAGTTTCATTCCAGTTTACCTGCTCGGACAAAGGCCGGCCGAAGCGATTGTGCCGCACATCCATGGTTCTGTCTAGTAGAACAGCGTTCCTGTTGACAGAACGTACCGAAATCGGCATGAATTTTTGCCGAGCGGGTCTGTTTTCAGGCTACGTTTCTGGCAGGCACCGGAGGAGGTGTCGTGATTTGGAGGAATCCCATGCTGAACAGACGCAGATTTTTGATGAGCACCGCGGCCGCAGGCGCTGCCGGATTCGTCGCAACGCATTTGACGCCCGCTTTCGCTCAGGATGCACCGCAGATCCAGATCTTCGTGCCGGCCGCGCCCGGCGGCGGCTGGGACCAGACGGGGCGCACCATCGACCAGGTGCTGCGCAGTGAAAAACTGATCTCCGGCTCGCAGATCACCAATGTCGGCGGCGCCGGCGGCACTGTCGGCCTGCCGCAGTTCATCAGCCAGTGGAAGGGCAAGGGCAATTCGCTGATGGTGGCCGGCATGGTCATGGTCGGCGCCATCATCGCCAACAAATCGGCCAACAACCTTTCCGAAGTGACGCCCATCGCCCGCCTCACCGGCGAGTTCGAGGCGCTGGTGGTGCCGGCGGATTCGCCGTTCAAGACGGCCGGCGATTTCGTCGCCGCGCTCAAAGCGGATCCGACCAAGGTTCCCGTGGCCGGCGGCTCGGCCGGCGGCTCCGACCACATCCTGTTCGGGCTGATCGCCAAGACGGTCGGCGTTCCGGCAACCAACCTCTCCTATGTGCCTTTCGCCGGCGGCGGCGAGGCGCTGTCGGCGCTGCTCGGCAACCAGGTGGCGGCCGGCATTTCCGGCTTCGGCGAGTTCTCCGAGCAGGTCAAGGCGGGCGCGCTTCGGCTGTTGGCGATCTCCGCCGACAAGCGCCAGGACGGCATCGACGCACCGACGATGAAGGAAGCCGGCATTGACGTCGAACTGTTCAACTGGCGCGGCGTCTTCGCACCGCCAGGCGTCTCCGACGCCGACAAGGCGGCGATGGTCACGATGATCGAGACCATGGCCAAGAGCGATGCCTGGGCAGCCGAGTGCAAGAACCGTAACTGGACGCCCATCCTGCTTACCGGCGACGACTATGCGAAATTCCTCGTCGACGACACCGCCCGCATCACCGCGATCCTCAAGGATCTCGGCCTCGCCTGATGTCTTCAGGGGCGGCCACGGCCGCCCCTCCGACATTCGCCTGCGGCATGGACATATCATGCGCTGGGAGTGAAACTGCGGATGCGGCCGGCGGGAGGATGCCGGCCATCTCGGGAGGACATCGATGAGCACCAGCGACCAGCAGCCGGCGCCCCCGCGCCTTGCCATGCCCGAATTGTTGATCGGCATCGGGCTTCTCGCCTGTGCTGCGGCCGTGGCGTGGCAGACCCTGGCGATCCCGGTTTCGCCGCTCTATTCCAAGGTCGGGCCGACCGTCTTTCCCTACATCACCATGACCGGCATGATCGTGCTTTCGCTGCTGCTCATCGTCGCCGCGCTGCGCGGCGGCTGGCAGCCGCAGGAGGAAAAGGAAACGCCGACCGACTGGAAGGCGATGGGCATCGTCGTTGCAGGCCTGGTCGCCAATCTGGTGCTGATCCAGCCGCTCGGCTTCACCGCCGCCTCGGTCATCATGTTCGTGCTCGTCTGTTATGGCTTCGGCAGCAAGCACACGCTGCGCGATGCGCTGACCGGCTTGATCCTGGCGCTTGCCGCCTATTTCGGCTTTGCCAGGGCGCTCGGCGTCAACATTGGCGCCGGCTTCATCGAAAACCAGCTGAACACGGTGATCGACGCGATCATCGCCACTGTAAGGGGCTGACGCCATGGAGACGCTCGGCCATCTCGCCCACGGATTTTCCGTCGCTTTCTCGCCGATGAACCTGTTGTGGTGCCTGGTCGGCACCACGCTCGGCACCGCCATCGGCGTGCTGCCCGGCCTCGGGCCGGCGCTGACCATCGCGCTGCTGCTGCCGATCACCTACCAGGTGGCGCCGGAGGCGTCCTTCATCCTGTTTGCTGGCATCTATTACGGCGCCATGTATGGCGGCTCGACGACCTCGATCCTGCTCAACACGCCGGGCGAAAGCGCCACCATCGTCACCGCGCTGGAAGGCAACAGGATGGCCCGCTCGGGTCGCGGCGGCGCGGCACTGGCGACCTCGGCGATCGGCTCCTTCGTCGCCGGCACCATCGGCACGATGGGCGTCGCCTTCCTGGCGCCGGTGGTGGTGAAGTTCGCGCTGGCCTTTGGTCCGGCCGAATATTTCTCGCTGATGGTGCTCGCCTTCATCACGGTTTCGGCGGTGCTCGGCTCGTCCTCCGTGCGCGGCCTCACCAGCCTGTTCATCGGCTTCGTCATCGGCATGATCGGCGTCGACCTGCAGACGGGACAGCCGCGCTTCACCTTCGGCATGAACGAACTGCTCGATGGCGTCGATGTTATCATTGCCGCGGTCGGCCTGTTTGCCGTCGGCGAGACGCTCTACATGGCCTCGCGCCGCTATGCCGGCAAGGACGAGATCGTGCCGCTCAAGGGATCGCTCTACATGACAGCGGCCGAATGGGGACGATCGTGGAAGCCATGGCTGCGCGGCGCTTTTATCGGCTTCCCGATCGGCGCCATGCCTGCCGGCGGCGCCGAGATCCCGACCTTCCTGTCCTATGCCATCGAAAAGAAGCTGTCGAAGCACAAGGAGGAGTTCGGCACGGTCGGCGCCATCGAGGGCGTTGCCGGACCGGAAGCCGCCAACAATGCGTCTGCCGCCGGCGTGCTGGTGCCGATGCTCACCCTTGGCCTGCCGACCTCGGCGACCGCCGCAATCATGCTGTCGGCCTTCCAGAGCTACGGCATCAATCCGGGACCGCTGCTGTTGACGACCCAGGCCGATCTGGTCTGGGGCCTGATCGCCAGCCTGTTCATCGCCAACGTCATCCTGGTCGTCCTCAACCTGCCGCTGATCGGGCTGTGGGTACGGCTGTTGAAAATCCCGGCGCCGCAGCTCTATGCCGGCATCCTGGTGTTCGCCACCGTCGGCACCTACGGCATCTCGCAATCGCCGATCGACCTCGTCATCCTCTATCTCCTGGGGGCCGCCGGCTTCCTGATGCGGCGCTTCGATTTCCCGACAGCGCCGGTCATCATCGGCATGATCCTGGGGCCGCTCGCCGAAACGCAGTTCCGCCGGGCGATGACGATCTCGAACGGCGACTGGTCGGTGTTCTACACCCACAAGCTGTCGCTGGTGCTGCTGATCCTCGCCTTCATCGGTCTAGCCGGGCCGCATATCTGGGCCTTCATCGAGCACCGGCGCCGTCGCGGACCGGAGCATGTGCCGGGCGATGCCTGAGCAACCTGGAGCATCATGACCGATCTGCTTGCCGGCATCCGCATCCTCGACCTGACCAATGTGCTGGCGGGCCCTTATTGTGCCTATCAGCTGGCGCTGCTCGGCGCCGATGTCATCAAGGTCGAGACGCCGCAAGGCGGCGATCTGGCGCGCCAGCTCGGCGCCTCGCCGGCGCTCAACAAAGCCGGCATGGGCGCGTCGTTCCTGGCGCAGAATGCCGGCAAGCGATCGGTGGTGCTGGATCTCAAAAGCGAAGCCGACCGCGAACGCTTCCTCGATCTCGTCGCCTCGGCCGACGCGCTGGTCGAGAATTTTCGACCGGGCGTGATGGGGCGGCTGGGTCTCGGCTATGAGGTGCTGAAAGCGGTCCGCCCCGGTCTCGTCTATTGCGCCATATCCGGTTTCGGCCAGAGCGGGCCGATGCGCGACAATCCGGCCTACGACCAGATCATCCAGGGGCTGTCCGGTATCATGAGCATCACCGGCACGCCGGAGACAGCACCCTTGCGGGTCGGCTATCCCGTCACCGACACGCTGGGCGGGCTGGTCGGGGCCTTCGCCATCGCCGCGGCGCTGGTCAAGCAGAAGACCTCGGGCGAGGGCGCGTTTCTCGATGTCTCGATGCTGGAATGCACGCTGTCGGCGCTGGGCTGGCCGGTGTCCAACTATCTGACCGCCGGTGTCGAGCCGCAGCCGATGGGCAATGAGAACATGACGGCTGCGCCCTCCGGCGCGTTTCGCACCGGCGACGGCCTGCTCAACATCGCCGCCAACAAGCAGGAGCAGTTCGTCACGCTTTGCCGGCTGATCGGCCAGCCGGAACTGGCCGACGATCCGCGCTTTGCCGAGCGCGAGACGCGCAAGCAGAACCGCGCCTCCTTGAAAGGGCTGATCGAGACAGCGCTTGCGAGCGCCTCGGCGGCTGCCTGGGAAGAAAAGTTCAACCGCGCCGGCGTTCCGGCGGGCCGGGTGCTGACGATCCCGCAGGTGCTTGGCGAGCGCCAGGTGGTCGAGCGCGACATGACCGCGCGTTTCCGGGGTCTGCCCGGCATGGCGCAGCCGCTGACCGTGGTGCGCGGCGGCTTCATGGTCGATGGCGCGGCACCCTTGCCGGTCCTGCCGCCGCCTGTGCTGGGCGAGCATATGGACGAGGTTTTTTCCACCCTGCCGCCGCGCGCCAGGAGAAGCGCGTGAGCGAGAGAAAAACCGGCCGCGAACGCGGCGAGGAATGGTGGCAGACCGGCATCATCGAGATGAGCCCCGGCATCATCCGGCTGCGCGGCTATGAAATCCAGGAGCTGATCGGCCGCGTCAGCTTTCCGGCCACGATCTGGCTGATGCTGCGCGGCGAATTGCCGAGCGAGGAGCAGGCGGCGCTGCTCGGCATTGCGCTGGGGGCGGCCGTCGACCACGGGCCGCAGGCGCCGTCGATCGCCATTGCCCGCATGGCCATCACCTGCGGCGTCGGCATCAACAGCGCCATGGCGTCCGCCGTCAACGTGCTGGGTGACGTGCATGGCGGCGCCGGCGAACAGGCGCTGTCCTTCTATGGCGACATTGCCGTGGCACTTGACCAGGGTGTTGCGCTGGACCAAGCCGTAGCCGCACGGCTCGACCGTTTCTTCGCCGAGGAGAAAGGCTATGTGCCGGGATTTGGCCATCGCTTCCACCCGGTCGATCCGCGCGCGCCGCGCCTGATCGCAGTGACGCGCGAGTTTGCCGCGCGCGGCGTCGTCAGCGGACGCTTTGCCGACATCGCCGAGGCCGTCGAATCAGAGGTGGCACGGCGCAAGGGGAAGAAAATACCGCTCAACATCGACGGCGCCACCGCCGTCATCTATGGCGAGCTCGGCTTTCCGCCGCCGTTGACGCGCGGCCTGTTCGTGCTCTCGCGCTCGGTCGGCATCCTGGCGCATGCATGGGAACAGTCGCAGCAAAGCGAGCGCAACAAAGGGCCGCTGCCGCGCGAATGGCTGTGGGCCTATACGGGCACGCCGCTGCGGCCATTTCCCGCTGAGGGGGATGAGGGTCCCGCTGAAGGGGACGAGGGCAAGTGAGGTTGGTCAGGCCGGGTCCGGCACTGCCGGCTGAGGCGGCGCCAGGTTGGCCATCAGCGTCGAGAGATCCGGCTCATCGATGAGCAACGCCGCGTCCTGCGGCTTGAGCCATGCCCGCTGGCGGCTCTTGGCCTCCTGCCAGTTGGCCAGTTCCTCGGACACCTCCAACAGATAGACGACGACGTCGACGCGCACAAAATTGTGCTCCAGCCGTTTCCAGTAGGAATAGCTGCCGGCAGGCGCCTTGCGGGTCTTGCCGAGCACGCCGGCTTCTTCGCGCGCCTCGATGGTGGCGGCCTTGCGCCCGCTCTTTCCTTTCATCGGCCAGCCCTTGGGCACGATAAAGCGCTTCGTCGCTCGCGACGTCACCAGCATCACTTCGAAATTGCCTGAAACGTCCAGGCGAAAGGGAATGGCGGCGACCTGGCGAATGCGTTCGCCTCGCCTTGCCTTGCGTACCGCCTTTTTCTTCGTCGTCGCCATGTGCTGAAAATCCGGTCGGCGGGCGCACCGCCGCACGCCGCCTGCAAACCCTGATATGCCCGCGAGGCAATGAGCATTTTTAGTAAATAAGTCGACTAAGTAAATCGCAAGCGACCGATATCAACGGCAAACACGCACAATCTGGTTGTTGACGATCTGAATCGGACAAGCTTGCCGGACGACGGGCACTTCGGGGCGCGGCTGCGGCACGATCCGACGGTCCTGCTCGCGATATTGCTGCTGCTGTTGCTGGAACTGCTGCCGCTGCAGGCTGTTGCGCAATTGCTGCAGCTGGTTCTGCTGGATCAGCCGGTTGGCGCTGGGATTGACGGACTGAGCCGCAGCAGATTGCATGATGCCGGCGAGCGTTGCCGCCGCCAGCATTGCCGACATGAGAACTGTCGATAGGCGAAGCGTCGACATCAGTTCATTCCCGTACAGATATAACCTCCTCTCTATATAGGGCGTTCGTCTCGATCTGCCATGGGCGGGTCTGCCATGGGCCGATCTGCCACGGGTTGGCGAAATCCCTGAGGAAGCGGCCTGGCCGCACTTGACAGAAAAGATCGATTGACCGCTCTATCGGGAGCGGATCTCGGGCTCAATCGCTGCTGACTCGAGGCACAATCGGGAGCATATTGATGAAAAGCAGGCAAGTATATTTCGCGGCGCTACTGGGCAGCATCTGTATTCTTGGCCCGGTGGCAGTCGCGGCGCAAACCAAGACCGACAAGGCGGCGCCTGCCGCCGCAGCGCCCGCCCCTGCTGCCGGCCCGACATTGCCTGGCGGCGCCTCGGCGCTGTCCGAGACACATGGCGACTGGACGGTCAACTGCCAGGTAACCGGCACGGCCAAGGTTTGCAGCCTGTCGCATCAGCAGTTCAACAAGCAGTCCAACCAGCGCCTGCTGGCGATCGAGCTGTCGAGCAAGAGCGGCGAGGATGCCGCCGGAACGCTGGCGCTGCCGTTCGGCCTGGCGCTCGCCAAAGGAGTCAGCCTGACCATTGACGACCAGAAGCTGGAAGGCAGCTTGCCGTTCAACACCTGCCAGGCCGTCGGCTGCCTGGTGCCGGTGGCGTTCGATGCCAGCGTCACGCCGCTGCTCAAGGCAGCCACCACGCTGAAGATCGACGCCTTCGCGGCCGACACCGGTCAAGCGGTGAGTTTCACTATCCCGCTCAACGGCTTCGGCGGCGCACTGGCACGGACCGCGGAACTCTCGACGGACTGAGCGGAAAACGTCCGGTCACTCAACCTCGCGCAGCCGGTACCCCACCCCGGTTTCGGTGGTGATGTAGCGCGGCTGGTCGGGCGACTTTTCGATCTTCTGCCGGAGCTGGCGGACATAGACCCTCAGATACTGCACGTCGGTCGAATCGCCCCACACCTGCTTCAGAATGAAATGGTGGGTCAGCACCTTGCCGGCATGCTGCACCATAATGCGCAATATGTCGTACTCCTTGGGGGAGAGCTTTATCTCCTTGCCTTCGACCTTGACGATGCGCTTGACCAGGTCGACGCTGAGATCGCCGGTGTGGAACACCGGCTTTTCGCCCTGCTGCTGGAATTTGTGGCGCAGCGCGACGCGGATGCGGGCGACCAGCTCGTTCATGCCGAACGGCTTGGTGATGTAGTCGTCAGCGCCGAGTTCGAGCGCCGCGACGATGCCGGCTTCGTCGGTGCGGCTGGACAGGATGACCACGGGCACGTCGAGGCCGTCGTCGCGCCATTTGCGCAGGAGATCGAGGCCACCCATGCCGGGCAGGCCGAGGTCGAGCAGGATCAGATCCGGCTTTTGTGCATCGACGAGTTCGATCGCAGCCTTGGCGTTGGGCGCTTCGCTGACCGCATAGCCCTGGCTGCCGAGGCCGACGCGCAGCAGTTTGCGGATCGGCGGCTCGTCGTCGACGACCAGTATGCTGACGTTGGAATTTGTCATGCCGGATCACCAGAGTTTTGCCCGTCCACACCTGATACGTCCGTATCGGACGATTGTACCAACCTCGGCATGCGGATTGTGAAGACTGCGCCCAGGCGATCGCTGCGGTTCGCCGCCATGATCGTGCCGCCCATCGCCTCGATGAAGCCCCGGCAGATCGACAGGCCGAGCCCGGTGCCGGCCTGGATCTGATCGCGCTTGCGCACCCGGTAAAAGCTGTCGAAGACGCGCTCCAGGTCGGCGGGCGGAATGCCCGGTCCCTCATCCATGATCTGCAGCGCGACGGAGCCATTGTCGGCCCAGCCCTGCAGCCGGATTGTCGATCCCTGTGGCGCGTATTTCGCGGCATTGTCGAGCAGATTGAACAGCATTTGTTCGAACAGCACGGGATCAAGCTTCAGCATCGGCAGGTCGGCCGGAATATCAACCTCGGTCTTGTGCCCGGCAGTGATCTTGCGTGCCCGCTGCAAGGCCGAGCCCACGACATCGCCGACATAGTGCAGGGCGAAATTCGGTTCCATGGCGCCCGATTCAATCTTGGTCATGTCGAGCAGATTGGCGATGAAGCGGTTCAGCCGTTCGGACTCGTCGAGCACGGTGGTCAGCAGCTCGGCCCGATCGTTCTCGGGCAGTGCCGGCGCAAATTCCCTGAGCGTGCCGGCCGCGCCCATGATGGCCGCCAGCGGCGTCTTCAGATCATGCGAGATCGACGTCAGCAGTGCCGAGCGCAAGCGGTCGGCCTCGGCCGCCAGCCTGGCGCGGTCGACATCGGCGACCAGCTGGATGCGCTCGATGGCAACCGCCGCCTGGTCGGCCAGCGCGTCGAGCAGGCGCTGTTGCTCGGGCGTCAGCAGCGGGCCTTGCTTGTCATTGTCGAGGCCGACGACGCCGACGGCCGTGCGTGCGGTGCGCAAGGGGAGGTAGAGGCGTTTTGCCCCGGGCAGGGTATCGGCGCCACGGCCGGCAGCCCGGTTGTGTTCCCAAGCCCAGCGTGCAGCCGCGATGTCGGCCTCGGCCAGCGTGTCATCGGGGGGATAACCGGCCTTGACGGTGATCGTGCCTTCTTCCGGCAAAAGCAGCACCACGCGCAGCTTCAGCATCGAGGCGATCTGGAAGGCTGTGGCCCACAAAACGTCGTCGAGCGTGCCGGCGCCGGCGAGCTTCTTTGAAAAGAGGTAGATGTCCTCGGTGGCCCGGGCGCGTGAACGGGCGGCGGCTGCCTGACGCTGCACACGCGCCGTCAGATTGCTGGCGATGACGGCAACGACGAGGAAGACGGCGAAGGCAACGATGCTCTCCGGATCGCGGATCGTCATCGTGTAGCGCGGCTCGAGAAAGAAGAAGTTGAAGGCAATGGCGCTGAGGAAACAGGCGTACAGCGCCGGCCACAGGCCAAAGGTCACTGCCGATGTCAGCACCGCCAGCAGCAGCACGCTGGCAAGGTTGCGAACGTCGAGGAACTGATCGAGGACGGCGCTGACGGCAAGCGCGCCGGCGACATAGACGGTCGAGAAAAGATAAGGCCAGATTTGAAATGGCGTCTGCTCGGCCGCCGCCTTGACCCTCGACGTGGCCTCGTTGTCGCGCTCCGTTCCTGAAATGACATGGACGCTGATATCGCCGGCATTGCGGATCAGATCGTAGGTGAGCGAACCCTCGATCAGTTCGCGCCAGCGCGAGCGGGTCGGCCTGCCGACGACGATATGGGTGAAGTTGTTGGCCATGGCGTGGCGGACGATGTCCTGGGCGACGTTCTGGCCCGGAATGGTCGTCACCTCGGCGCCGAGCTGCTCGGCCAGGCGCAACAGTGTGGCCAGCCGGTCCTTGTCTTCCTCCGACATGGCGGCCGAACGCGGCGTGTCGACATGCAGCGCCGTCCACGGTGCGCGCAGCCGGTCGGCCAGCCGGCGCGCATAGCGGACACGAGACGCTCCGCCCGGACGCGCATCGACGCAGACGAGCACCCTTTCGCCCGCCGCCCAAGGGCCGGGAATCGCGTGTGACTGCATGTGGTTGAGCAACTGCTCGTCGACGCGCTGGGCGGTGCGGCGCAGCGCCAATTCCCGAAGCGCGGTCAGATTGCCCGGCGAGAAATAGTTTTCGACTGCGCGCTGGGCAGTGTTGGGGAAATAGACCTTGCCCTCTTTCAGCCGCTTGATCAGGTCGTCGGGCGTGAGGTCGATGATCTCGATGTCATCGGCCTGGTCGATGATGGAGTCCGGGACCGTTTCGCGCACCCTGACCCGGGTGATCTGCGCCACCACGTCATTCAGGCTCTCGACATGCTGGATGTTGAGCGTGGTGTAGACATCGATGCCGCGCGTCAGGATTTCCTGGACGTCGAGATAGCGCTTGGGGTGGCGGCTGCCTGGCGCATTGGTGTGGGCGAGTTCGTCGACGAGCACCAGCGCCGGCCGGCGGGCGAGAATGGCATCGATGTCCATCTCGTCCAGCACGCGGCCTCTGTAGTCGACCTTCTGGCGCGGGATGACCTCGTAGCCTTGGACCAGCGCCAGGGTTTCCTTGCGGCCGTGGGTTTCGACGATGCCGATGACCACGTCGATGCCGTCGGCAAGCATGGCGCGGCCGGCCATCAGCATTTCGTAGGTCTTGCCGACACCGGGTGCAGCACCCAGAAATATCCGCAGGCGGCCGCGCTCTTCCCGTTCCGCATGCTCGAGCAGCGCGTCCGGAGAGGGTCTGGTATAGTTGCTTCTGGCGTCCGGCATCAGGCTCGATCATGAACGGCGCCGAGGATCGTGTCGATCCCTGGCCCCTGGCTTCAGAGATTGTCTCTCACTGCGTCCAGTGCCAGGTTGAGCGCCAGCACATTGACGACCGGCTCGCCGAGGAAGCCGAGTTCGCGGCCTTCGACATGGCTGTCGACAAGCGCCTTGACCTTGGCTTCGTCGAAGCCCCTGGCCTTGGCCACCCGAGCGACCTGGAAATAGGCGGCGTCCGGGCTGATGGCGGGGTCGAGGCCGCTGCCGGACGTCGTCACCAGATCCATCGGCACCGGCTGGTTCGGGTTCTCCGCCTTCAGCTTTTCGGCGTCGGCCTTGATGCGGTCGATCAGCTTGGGGTTGGTTGGACCGAGATTGGAGCCGCTGGACGCCGCGGCATTGTAGCCGTCGCCGGCGGCCGAGGGCCGGCCGTGGAAATATGTGTCGCCGGCAAAGCCCTGGCCGATCAGCTCGGAGCCGATGACCGTGCCATTCTTCTCGATCAGGCTGCCATTGGCTTGATGCGGAAACAGCGTCTGGGCGATGCCGGTCATCCCCAAGGGATAGATCAGGCCGGTCAGGACAGTAAAAAAGACGATCATTGTGATTGCGGGGCGTATCTGGGAGAGCATGGAGATATCCTTAAGCGAGGCCGAGGCCGGTGACGATCATGTCGATCGCCTTGATGCCGGCGAACGGAACGATGATGCCGCCGAGGCCGTAGACCAGGAGGTTGCGGCTGAGCAGCGCGCCGGCGCCGATGGCGCGGTATTTGACGCCTTTCAGCGACAGCGGGATCAGAGCGATGATGATCAGCGCGTTGAAGATGATGGCCGACAGGATGGCGCTCTGCGGCGTCGCCAGATGCATGATGTTGAGCGCTTGCAGGGGGCCGATGGTATGTCCCGGCGCAACGTAGAAGACGGCAAACATGGCCGGGATGATGGCGAAGTATTTGGCGACGTCGTTGGCGATCGAGAAGGTCGTCAGCGAGCCGCGCGTCATCAGCAGCGCCTTGCCGATCTCGACGATCTCGATCAGCTTGGTCGGGTCACTATCGAGGTCGATCATGTTGCCGGCCTCGCGGGCGGCAACCGTGCCGGTGTTCATGGCGACGCCGACATCGGCCTGCGCCAAGGCCGGCGCGTCGTTGGTGCCGTCACCGCACATGGCGACCAGCTTGCCCTTGGCCTGTTCGTCGCGGATCAGCTTCAGCTTGTCCTCGGGCGTGGCCTGGGCGAGGAAATCGTCGACGCCGGCTTCGGCTGCGATCGCCGCCGCAGTCATCGGATTGTCGCCGGTGATCATCACGGTGCGGATGCCCATTTTGCGCAGTTCGGCGAAGCGCTCGCGGATACCACCCTTGACGATGTCCTTGAGGTGGACGACGCCGAGCAGGCGGCCGTCACGCTCGACGGCCAGCGGCGTGCCGCCCGACTTGGCGATCTCGTCGGCGATCGCCTGGATATCCTTGACGGTGTCGCTGCCGGGGCGCGTGCCGTGAGTGGCCGATGTCGACTGGCTGACATAGGCGAGAACCGAATCGACGGCGCCCTTGCGCACCGACGAGCCATCGATGTCGACGCCGCTCATCCGGGTCTGCGCGGTGAAGGGCACGAAGCTGGCATGCAAGGTTGCCATGTCACGGGCGCGGATGGCGTATTTCTCCTTGGCCAGCACGACGATCGAGCGTCCCTCAGGCGTCTCGTCGGCTAGCGAGGCGAGCTGCGCGGCATCGGCCAGTTCCTGTTCGGTGGCGCCCTTGACCGGGCGGAATTCGGTGGCCTGGCGGTTGCCGAGCGTGATGGTGCCGGTCTTGTCGAGCAAAAGCGTATCGACGTCGCCCGCCGCTTCGACGGCACGGCCGGACATGGCCAGCACGTTGAAGCGCACCAGGCGGTCCATGCCGGCAATGCCGATGGCCGACAGCAGGGCGCCGATGGTGGTCGGGATCAAGGTGACGAACAGCGCGACCAGCACCGTCACCGGGATATAGCCGCCGGAATAGGAGGCAAAGCTCGGGATCGTGGCGGTGGCCAGCACGAAGATCAGCGTCATGCCGACGAGCAGGATGTTGAGCGCGATCTCGTTGGGCGTCTTCTGGCGCGAGGCACCCTCGACCAGCGAGATCATGCGGTCGAGGAAGGTGTGGCCGGAGGCGGCTGATATGCGCACGCGAATCCAGTCGGACAGAACCTGCGTGCCGCCGGTGACCGCCGAACGGTCGCCGCCGGATTCGCGAATGACGGGTGCGGACTCGCCGGTGATTGCCGCCTCGTTGACCGAGGCCACGCCTTCGATCACTTCACCGTCGGACGGGATGATGTCGCCGGCTTCGACCAGCACGATGTCGCCAACCTTCAGGCTGGTGCCGGGCACCAGCTTGAACCTGGAGCGGTCTTCGCCGGCAAGCAGCTTGGCCTGGGTTTCGGTGCGCGCCTTGCGCAGCGAATCGGCCTGCGCCTTGCCGCGGCCTTCGGCGACGGCCTCGGCGAAGTTGGCGAACAGCACGGTGAACCACAGCCAGATGATGATCTGCAGCGTAAAGCCGAAATCGCCGCCGCCGGTGGCGAGATCCTTGACGAACAGGACCGTGGTAAGAAGCGAGACGATGGCGACGACGAACATCACCGGGTTCCTGACCAGCGTGCGGGGGTCGAGTTTCCTGAAGGCGCCGCCGATGGCCGGCCACAGGATGCGGGCATCCATGATGCTCGCGGATTTGGACTGGCTCATTTGGTGGCTCCAGTATCTGAACTGTTGGCCGGCACCGACCGATCGGATGCCGAAAAGAGGGGCGGCGGACCATAGGCCAGCAGCCAGATCACGATCATGACTGCCGCGAGGCCGAGGAAGGTAGATACGCTGGGGAAGGGAGGGGGCGTTTCCTCCCCCTCATTGCCGGCTCGTGGGCCGGCTCGCGGCCGGGCCTTCATGCGTTTTGGGTAGAACCAGGACATGACAAGCCTCAGAATGTCTGGCCGTTGATGGCAGCCAGGTGCTCGACGATCGGTCCGATCGCCAGTGCCGGGAAGAAGGTCAGGCCGACGACGATCAGGATGACGCCGACGAGCAGGCCGACGAACAGCGGGCCGTCGGTCGGGAAGGTGCCGGCGGAAGCCGGAACCGTCTTCTTCGTCGCTAGCGAGCCGGCAATGGCAAGCGCTGGAATGATGACGAAGAAGCGACCCACCCACATGGAGATGCCGAGCGTGATGTTGTACCAGGGCGTGTTGCCGGAAAGGCCGCCAAAGGCCGAGCCGTTGTTGGCCGCCGCCGAAGTGTAGGCATAAAGAACCTCGGAGAAGCCATGCGGACCGCCATTGGCCATCGAGGCGACGGCGCTTGGCAGCACGACCGCTATTGCCGTGAAGACCAGCATGACCAACGGCAGAGCGAGGATGGCGAGCATTGCCATCTTGACCTCCTTGGCCTCGATCTTCTTGCCGAGATATTCGGGCGTGCGGCCAACCATCAGGCCGGCGACGAACACGGTGATGACGATGAACATGACGATGCCGTAGAAGCCGGCGCCGACGCCGCCGACGATGACTTCGCCGAGCTGCATGTTGAGCATCGGGACCAGGCCGCCAAGTGCTGTGAACGAGTCATGCATGGCGTTCACCGCACCGCAGCTCGCAGCCGTGGTGATGACGGCGAATAGTGCCGAAGCGGCAATGCCGAAGCGGCTCTCCTTGCCTTCCATGTTGGCGCCGTCGACGCCCAACGCATGGACCAGCGGATTGCCCGCGGCTTCCGCCCAGTAGCAGATAACGACGCCAGCGATGAACAGCACACCCATCGTGGCCAGGATCGCCCAGCCCTGGCGCTGGTTGCCGACCATGCGGCCGAAGACGTTGGTGAGTGCAGCACCCAGCGCGAAGATCGTCACCATCTGGATCATGTTGGAGATGGCGTCGGGGTTTTCGAAAGGATGCGCGGCATTGGCGTTGAAGAAGCCGCCGCCATTGGTGCCGAGCATCTTGATGGCGACCTGCGAGGCGACCGGCCCAAGGGCGAGCGTCTGCTTGGCGCCCTCCAGCGTGGTGGCGTCGACATAAGGCCCGAGCGTCTGCGGCATGCCGAGCCAGACATAGACAAGGGTGAGCACGATGCTGAGCGGCAGCAGGATGTAGAGCGTGCAGCGGGTCATATCGACCCAGAAATTGCCGATCGATTTGGCCGAGGCGCGGGCGAAGCCGCGGATCAGCGCCACCGCAATGGCAATGCCGACGGCGGCGGACATGAAGTTCTGAACAGTCAGGCCGGCCATCTGCACGAGGTAGGACAACGTGCTTTCGCCGCCGTAATTCTGCCAGTTGGTGTTGGTGACGAAGCTGACGGCAGTGTTGAAGGCGAGATTGGGTTCGACCGATGCCATCCCGGCCGGATTGTAAGGCAGGACGCCCTGCAGGCGTTGCAGAAAGTACAGCACCAGGAAGCTGGCAAGGCTGAAGAAGATGATTCCTGCCGCGTAGGTCGTCCAGTGCTGCTCCTCGCGCTCGCTGGTTCCCGAAATGCGGTAGAGGCCGCGCTCAACGGGCCCGAGTATGGGCGAGAGAAAGGTGCGATCGCCATTGAAGACGCGGTACATGTAGCCGCCGAGCGGCTTCACCAGCAAAACGACGATCCCGCAATAAACCAGGATCTGTATCCATCCGTTGAGTGTCATGGCTTTCCGTGCCTTGCTTCAGAAGCGTTCTGGGCGAACGAGGGCGTATGTGAGGTAGACGAGCAGGAACAAGGTCACGCCGCCACCGAGGATGTAATCGACAAACATGTTGCGATCCTTCCGCTTAAAGAGCGTCGCAGGCTTTGATGTAGGCGAGGGAAAGGGCGAAAAACAAAACCTCGATCCCGATGACGACAATGTCCATTGTGTTGGTCCTTGCTTGTACTTGGCGCCAGTTGCTGGCAGGCCGTAAATTCCATGAGAACGACCCGCCGTAGCTTCGAAGGCTACGGCGTCCGGAGCGTTTTGCTCGTGGTGGAATATGGACCCGATCGCCATAAAGGTTCGAGACGGGGCCGGGAGGAAAGATATAAAATTCCTATAAAGATTTCCGGGAGATGGCTCCGTTCCGGGCCGCTAGAAACCGACGCCATGATATCGCGACCCCTCTTGCGGCGCCGCCGTCTTTCGAAACAATGGGAACGCAAAACGAGGGAAAAACAGATGCTCGACATGGCACCATCGAAACAGGGGGCGACATGGCTTTGCGCGCTTGCACGGGCGCTGGAAGCTGATGACGCCGAGGCGGCCGCCAACCTGTTCGTCGAGGATTGCTACTGGCGCGATCTGCTGGCTTTCACCTGGAACATCACCACGATGGAAGGCCGCGATGAGATCCGCGACATGCTGCAAGCGACGCTGGCGGAAACGAAGCCCTCACACTGGACGCTGTCCGGCGAGGCGACCTCGGATGAGGGCACCGTCGAGGCCTGGTTCACGTTCGAAACGGCGGTCGCGCGGGGCGAAGGGATTGTGCGCCTTACGGACGGCCGCTGCCGGACCTTGTTCACGGCGGTGCGTGAGCTCAAGGGGTTCGAGGAACAAAAGGGACCGGCGCGGCCGCTTGGTATCCGTCACAAGGCCGATCCGAAGCGCGAAACCTGGGCGGAGGCGCGGGCGCGCGAGACGCGCGACCTCGGCGCCACCGAGCAGCCCTATTGCCTGGTGATCGGCGGCGGGCAGGGCGGCATCATGCTCGGCGCGCGGCTGAGGCAGCTCGGTGTGCCCACCATCATCATCGAGAAAAATGCGCGCCCCGGCGATTCCTGGCGCAACCGTTATCGCTCGCTCGTGCTCCACGATCCGGTCTGGTACGACCATCTGCCCTACATTCCGTTCCCGGAGAACTGGCCGGTGTTCACGCCCAAGGACAAGATGGGCGACTGGCTGGAGATGTACACCAGGGTGATGGAGCTCAACTACTGGGTCGCCACCAAATGCCTCAGCGCCAGCTATGACGAGGCCGAGAAGGTGTGGACTGTGGTGGTCGACCGCGTCGGCCGGCAGATCACGCTGAAGCCGAAGCACATTGTCTTTGCCACCGGCGCCTATGGCCCGCCACGCCAGATCGCGCTGCCCGGCGCCGAGACCTTCAAGGGCGAACTCCTGCATTCCAGCCAGTATGCAAGCGGCGAGAAATTCCGCGGCAGACGTGTCGCTGTCATCGGCGCGGCAAGCTCGGGGCACGATGTCAGCGTCGACCTCTGGGAGAGCGGCGCAGACGTCACCATGATCCAGCGGTCGCCGACGACAGTGGTGAAATCCGACACTCTGATGGAAGTCGGCTTCGAGATCTTCTCGGAAAAGGCTTTGGCGCGCGGCATCAGCACCGACAAGGCCGACCTGATCGTCGCGTCCACGCCGTTCGCGCTTGTACCCAAGGGCCAGCGGGATCTTTACGAGGTGATCAAGGCACGCGACGCAGACTTCTACGACCAGCTACGCGCCGCCGGCTTCGCCATCGATTTCGGGGAGGACGAGACCGGGCTGTTGATGAAGGCCTACCGCACCGGCTCCGGCTACTACATCGATGTCGGCGCCTGCGAACTGATCATCAATGGCGAGATCAAAGTGAAGAGCGGCGTCGGCATCAGTTCATTGACGCCGACCGGCATCCTGTTCGACGACCGCAGCGAGCTGGCCGTCGATGCGATCGTCGCCTGTACCGGCTACCAGTCGATGAACGAGACCGTGGCGGCCATCGTCTCGCGCGAGGTCGCCGACAAGGTCGGGCCATGCTGGGGCCTCGGCTCCGGCGTCAAGGGCGATCCCGGTCCTTGGCAAGGCGAGCTGCGCAACATGTGGAAGCCGACGGCGCAGGACGCGCTGTGGTTCCACGGCGGCAATCTGGCGCTGTCGCGGTTTTACTCGAAATATGTGGCGCTGCAGATCAAGGCGCGGATGGAAGGGATTGCGACGCCGGTGTTTGGGGCGGTGAGTAACGCAGGGCGCTAGCGATCTCCTCCCCCCTCGAGGGGGAGATGTCGCCGAAGGCGACAGAGGGGGTCGCCGCGCGTGGAGCGCTGACCTCCAGCTGCCGCGAGGAGCTTGCGTCCGGTCGAACCGACCCCCTCTGGCCTGCCGGCCATCTCCCCCTCAAGGAGGGAGATTATCCACGCCCGAAATGCCGTGCCGCGACCTCGACATGCGTATGTGCCGCATGCGGCTCGAAGCGCTCGGTCTCGTTGTGGTCGGGCGCCTCGTTCGGCCACCAGACACCGCCGATAACAATGCCTTCTGAGACCAGCCGCTGATCCGCGATCAGCGCCGCACCGACCGCATCGACGAAGGTAAAGCGCCCGGGGCGCAGTCTCAGCACCGCGACATCGCCGACACCGCCAACTTTCAGCGTCCCAAGCTCCGGCCTGGCGATCGCCTCGGCTGGCCTTTGCGTGGCGGCGCGCAGCACCTCGACCAGCGGCATGCCCAGCGCCATCAGCTTCGACATGCAGACCAGTATGTCGAAGGCCGGACCGTCGACGCAGTAGAGATGCACGTCGCTGGAGATGACGTCGGGCGCGAGGCCCTCGGCCAGCATCGCTTTCGCCACGGCGAAGTCGAACGATCCCATGCCGTGGCCGATGTCGAAGATGACACCGCGTTCGCGGGCCAGCCGCATGTCCGGCCGCACCGCGCCGGAAGCGAACACCGGCGCGTTGGGGAATGGCCGAAAACAATGGGTGAGGATGTCGCCGCGGCGCAGCCGTGGCAGCACCTCGGAACGGCCGGGCGGCGGCTCGTCTATATGCGCCATCAGCGGCAGGCCGGCCTGGTCGGCGGCTTCCAGCGCAAGATCGACCGGGGCGATGCCGCTGGCGCCGCCGGCATGCTTGCCGGAGCGCACTTTTACCCCAACGACGACATCGGCGTGCTCGCGCACCGCAGCCACCGTCTCGCGTGGCTCGCAGAGCCTGAGATCGCTGCATTCGCCGACCGAGACGCTTTGTGAGAAGCCGAATATGCCGGCAAAGGAGATGTTGACGTAGGCGAGAATACGCACCTTCGAGCGCTCGATGACATGGCGGCGAAAGCCCAGAAAATTGCCGGCGCCGGCGCTGCCGGCATCGATGAAGGTGGTGGTTCCGCTCTTGGCCGCCAGCCGGTCGGCGTCGACGCCCAGCGAGGTGCCGCCCCAATAGACATGGCTGTGCAGGTCGATGAGGCCGGGCGTGACGATGCAATCACGAGCGTCGACTATCTTGGTGGCGTGCTCGGCATCGATCGCCGCCTCGATGGCCACGATGCGTCCGCCCGCAACGGCGACATTGCGCGGCGCGTCCAGGCCCGAGGCCGGATCGATCAGGCGGCCGCCCTTGATCAGGAGATCGAACTGCATCGGCGCCTGCCTCTCTCTTTGTTTCGGGGCATGATCTTTGGACAAAACGGTTTCCGTTTGTCCGAGAAAACCGGTTTCCACTTTTCGGGATCATGCCCCGACTGGTCAAACCGGCCGGTAAGCGACGGCTTCGACCTCGATCTTGATGTCGATCATCAGCCGCGATTCGACCGTGGTGCGGGCCGGCGGATTTTTCGGGAAGTGCTTGGCGTAGACGGCATTGAAGGCGCCGAAGTCGCGCGCGTCCTCGAGCCAGACCGTGGTCTTGACGACATCGTCCATGGTGCAGCCGGCCAGCGCGAGTGCTGCCTTCACATTCTGCAGCACCTGCTCGGTCTGCTCGGTAATGCCGCCCTTGACCACAATGCGGTCGCCGTCGACCGGCACCTGACCTGAGATGTAGACGAAATCCCCGGCGCGCACGGCCGGCGACAGCGGCACGTGGGATGTTCCAAAACACTCTTTGGGCAAGGGAAACTCCTGTTCAGAATGGCGGGCCGCGCCCCGTTTTCGCCGACCGCTCTACGCCTGTCCCGGTGATCCTCATAGGGGGCTTTTTGGAAAGCAACATTTTTCCAAACGCGTGTTGCTTTATCGCAGGCTCGCCAGCATCTTGCGCGTCGCATTTTCCCGACAGGAGATTTCAATGACCTTCGACAAGAACCCATTTCCAGAGAGCGATGCCGATCGTCACGCGCTCTGGGAAATGCTGGTGCGGCGCGACATCGACGCCTTTATCGGTCAGGACTGGTCGATGGTCGAGGATGATTTCCTCGCCGACAGCTTCTTCGGCATGCATGCGCATTTCCTCAGCGATGCCGACGCCTGGCGTCTGCAATTCCCGAGCCTTGCCGTCTATCGCGACGAATGGCTGCGCCAGGCCAAGGAGACGGCGGCGGCCAAATTCGCCGAGCCGCTGCGCGAGGCGCTGTTTCGCGTCACCAACATGCGCGACATCGACGTCGATGGCGACCGCGCCGTGCTGCACAAGAAGTTCAACGGCTCGGTGGCCAAGGCCGATGGCAGCGTCGACAAGCTGAAATGGCAGACGCTGTATTTTTGCAGGAAGGTGGCGGGCCACTGGAAGATCGGCGGCTTCGTCGGCTACATGCCACATCCCTTGGGGATCTGAGTCTTGCCGCTTATGCTATTGCCGGCCTTCGCGCACGAAGACGTCCGCTTCCGGGCTGCAGCTGTAAAAGCTCGCCAACCGAACCCACTCGAGCTCAAGCGAGTTGAACGGGACAGGTTCGTCCAACAGGGCTAGCGGGAGCGGTGGTCGAACACAACCGCCATGGTCTTACCAATTGCCGCCATGACGACGAGTTCGACGAGATCGTCGTCGCTGTCGACACAGGTTGGATCCATGCGGCGGATGGCGTCGAGCGCCGCCCTGGTCGAGACGGTATCGCCGGCGCGGAATCTGGAAAGCGCAGAGGAAACAAGGTTCTGGGTTGTCACGTCGATGACAGGTACGCTCGGCACTACGTTCATGGCTTCCTCCTGCCAAGAACCCTCTCCCGAAGGAAATAATACGCCGAACGACGGCGTGTGCCAGCGGAATCGTGGTCCGACCAGATTGCCTGGAGGGCACGTTTGCGTGTTTGATAGGGTCGAGCCCACAGCGTCCAGGACCGGATATGAAACTGTACTTCAGCCGCAATCCCAATCCGCGCCTTGCGGTAGCAACGGCACGTCATCTGCAGGCCAAGGTCGAGTGTGAGTTCGCGGCACCCATGGCGCCCGGGCAGGCTGAGCGGTTTCGTCAGCTCAATCCCAATCTTACCCTGCCGATATTGGCATGGACGGGCGGCAGCCTGTGGGAAGCCGACGCCATAGCCTGCCTTCTGTCGCGCGAAGCGGGTTCGGATTTCTGGCGCGGCGGCGGCGACCAACCCGACATGATCCGCTGGCTGAGCTGGGGCAAGGAAAATTTCGTGCGGGCCTGCGACACCGTGCATTTCGAGCGCGGAACCAAGCAGCGCTACGGGATTGGGCCTGTCGACCAGGGCAAGGTCGAGGAGGGGCTGGCGGAGTTCCGCATCGCGGCAGCGATTCTCGAGGCGGAGCTCGCCAAGCGGCCATGGCTTGTGGGCAAGTCGCTTTCCTATGCCGATTTCCGCATGGCGACGTTTTTGCCGTTCAACGATGCAGCCGGCCTGCCGCTGGTGGACTATCCCTCTGTTCTGGGTTGGTATCGCCGGCTCGAAGCCATCGATGCCTGGCGCGATCCCTTCGACGGGCTGGAAGCGCCGCTTCTGCCGCCGGTCAACTCCGCTTGATGTGCCTTCCCTTTGGGCAGATGGGCTGATGTGTGGCGCTTTGGCAGCATAGGTGTGGAACAGCGGGCGAGTTGCCATGGCGCGCTCGACGGCTCGCGGCCGGGTTGATAAGCCCTGTCCGCAAGGAGAGTCGTGACATGACCGTAGCCATCGAGATGGGACAGACGACGGCGGGTGCGTCGGCGGCGCTCGACCTTGAGGAGCTGCTGGCCACCCGGCTTCTGGTGCAGGGCAATTCCGGCTCCGGCAAATCGCACCTTTTGCGCCGGCTCCTGGAGCAGAGCGCGCCCTGGGTGCAGCAGACCATCATCGACCCGGAAGGCGATTTCGTCTCGCTGGGCGACCATTACGGCCATCTGGTCATCGATGCCGAGGAGCATACGGAGCGTGGCCTGCAAGCAGCCGGCGAGCGGGCGCGCATCCACCGCGTCTCCACGGTGCTCAATCTCGAAGGGCTCGATGCCGAGAACCAGATGCGGCGCGCCGCTGCCTTTCTCGGCGGGTTGTTCGAGGTTGCCCGCGAGCATTGGTATCCGATGCTGGTGGTGGTCGACGAAGCGCAGCTGTTCGCGCCCGCCGTGGCCGGCGAAGTGTCCGACGAGGCGCGAAAGCTCTCGCTCGGCGCCATGACCAATTTGATGTGCCGCGGCCGCAAGCGCGGCCTTGCCGGCATCATCGCCACGCAGCGGCTGGCAAAGCTCGCCAAGAATGTCGCGGCGGAGGCGTCCAATTTCCTCATGGGCCGTACCTTCCTCGATATCGACATGGCGCGCGCCGCCGACCTTCTGGGCATGGAACGGCGTCAGGCCGAGGCGTTTCGAGACCTGGAGCGCGGGCACTTCATGGCGTTGGGCCCAGCGCTGTCGCGCCGTCCGCTGGGCGTGCGCATCGGCCAGACCGAGACCAGCCCGCGCAACGGTACGCCGCGGCTGATGGCAATGCCGGAAACAGCGCTTGAAGACGCGCGCGCCATCATCCTGGCGGCGCCGCCGCCCGAGACGATGCGCGCGCCGCGCCGGATGGCGTCGCCGGAGCTGCTCGACCAGCTGATGGCGGCCAAATCAGCGGCGATGGAGATCCGCCCGGAACCTGCGGAACCGGCGGTAAGCGCCGAGGATATGGCCGAGCGGCGAGAGCGGGTGGACCGTGTCCTGCGCGCCATCCTGGCGCAGCCCGATGCGGGTTTCCGCGTCATCGGAGTGCTTTATCAGGAGTTCGTCGTCCGCTGCCGCATCGAAGGCCTCGCTTCGGTGGTGCCGGACCTCTCAGAATTCCGTCGCATGCTGACGCGTGCCCGCGCCGGGCTCGGCGCCGACATGGCAGGAGATGACGCCTGGCAGGACGTTTCCGTGCGCGCCTCGCTGCTGCCCGAGGACATGCAGGGCGTGTTCATGATGATCGCCCGCGCCGCCAAGGAGGGCTGGCCGTGCCCGAGCGACGCGGCGATCGCGCGCGCCTACGGCTCGCATTCGCTGCGGCGCGCCCGGCGGCTGCTCACCTATATCGAGGAGCAGGGCCTCATCGTCTGCCAGCTCGACGGCACCGGCCGCCGCACGGTGACGCTGGTCGAGCTCGCCTGGGCGACGGCGCCGGGCGACCCCAATGCCGCGGAGGCGGAACAGGGCAGCCTGGCGCTCTGAAAGGCGAACAGGCAGCTACCTGACTTGCTTGCGCGGTTCTGAACAAGATGTGTTTCGCCGATCGGCGCGCGACGATTTATGATGGGTTTCCGAGAATCGCAGAACGGTTCGGGCGGGAGGGTTGTCCGGTGCGGTTGAAATCTCTGGCTGTCTTTGTCTTTGGCCTCCTCGCCATCGCCGGCATCGCCTTGACGATGTCTGCCCGGTCTTTTGCCGCGTCCTCCGATTTACCGGCGTGGCTGCAGGCCCACGTCGGCAATGACGACGGCGAGATTTCGCAAGTGGTGCTGGAGCGGGCGCGCGCGCTTTACCTGAAGAAGGTCGCGCAAGGCGCGGTCCACAATGGCTGCTATTTCGCCATGGATGCGACGCGCCCCGGCGATCTCGGCAATGGCGTGCTGGGGCGGCGCTACTACGTCATTTGCGAGGCCAAGCAGTCGTTCAGGGCGATCTCGTCGGGCCATGGCGGCGGCCGCAATCTGAAGGGCGTGGTCGATTTCTCCAACGGGAAGCGCTGCGCGAAAAACTTCGGCAATGCGCTGGACTCGTCCTTGACGACCGGCGGCGCCTATATGACCGGCGAGGCAAAGACCTCATTCAAGGGTTTTTACCGCATCGGCGCAAAAAAGGACCAGGCGCTGCTGCGCACCTTCATCCAGTTCGACGGCGAGGGCGAGACGGCGAATGCCAGGCAGCGGGTGATCGGCGGCCACGCGGCGCGGCTGTTGCGCGGCATGTGCCTGCGCAAGAACCCGAACAGCTCCTATGCCGACCATGACGGCTTCGTCCCATACGGCAAGCTGGTGGATTACGCCGGCGGCCGCAGCAATGGCTGCACCAGCTGGTCGCCGTCCGACGCCGATCAGATCATTTCGATGGTGAAGAGCAATCCGACGACGCTCTATATCTACCCGGAATCGCGCGACATCGCCGCCGTTGGTAAATCGGGCGCCTATTGGAATGCGTCCTGCCTGAAGGAGATCGGCAAGCCGAAATTCTGGCCGCGAAAGAGCCTTGAGCCGATCATCGCGCAATACGCCAAGGACAACCCGCCACCGCCGCCGCAACCGTTGCCGATCTGCACCGGGCCGTGAGGGATAAGTCCTCGGCTCGGCATTGTCGGCGGCGCGGACTGGCTGGGCGGCGCCGCCGATCCGATGGGCTCTACTGATTGATCTCGGGTTCGACGAGCTTTGCCAGATTGCGCAGCAACTCCTGCCAGCCGAGATAGCAGGCTTCAGCCGGAATAACGTCCGGAATGCCGGCCTGCGTGATGTCGAGTTCGGTGCCGACCGACACTTTCTTCAGGAGCACGGTCACTTCGATCTGGCCGGGCAAATTGGGGTCGTCGAACCTGTCGGTGTAGCGCAGGCGCTCGCCGGGAACGAGTTCGAGATATTCGCCGCCGAAGGAATGGCTGCCGCCCGTCGTGAAGTTTCGGAACGACATCTTGAAGGCGCCACCGACTTTCGCGTCGAAGCTGTGCACCGTGCAGGTGAAGCCGTTCGGCGGAAGCCATTTCGCCAGCGCGTCGGCTTCTGTGAATGCGCGGTAGACCTTCTCCGGGCTGGTCGTCAGAACGCGGTGCAAACGTACGGTGCTTGGCATCTCTTCGGTATCCTCTGTGGTTTCGTTGTCCGATGCCCCAAGGACGGGTGAACCTCACCCGGTCCGACATAGCCTGTCAAATTTTCTTGAGCCCTTTGCCCGCGGCCATCCGCCCGCGACTTCGACCGCCGCCTCAGGCAGGCGGTCGTGTCGCGTCAAATTGCATGCATCATTGACAGGTTACCTAACTTTTCGGCGCGCATCTCACAATTTATTAAAATTGTAAGTCTCTCCTACAAAGTTGTATTAGGATCAGCTTAACGCCTTCGGCATTATCTATTAAATGGTGGGCGACGATCTCCTTGGTGTACTATAGAATGATTCCCTGGAACGACGGATCAATTTAAGAGTTGATCCGAAATGGTCGCTCGAAGGTTGTCGAACGACCAAGGCAGCACGCGCAAGGAGTGTCGGAATGACCACAGTCCTCAACGCCAAAGGCATTCCACTTCCCTATACCGGCGCTTCCACCCATTGGTTCTCGGCGACTGGAGGCGCGTCTTACCGCTACGGCACCTCGGGCAACGATTCCTTCTGGGGCGACACCAACGTCAAGGTCACCATGTATGGCGGCGCGGGCGACGACTATTACCATCTCTATTCGACGATCAACAAAGCGGTCGAGAACTACGGCGCGGGCGTCGACACGATCGATACCTGGATGAGCTACAAGCTGCCCGCCAATTTCGAGAACCTCGTCGTCACCGGCGACGGCCACTATGCCTTCGGCAATGCTCAGGACAACATCATAACGGGCGGCGCTGGCAGCCAGACGCTGGACGGCGGCAAGGGCAATGACGTGCTGATCGGCGGCGCCGGCGCCGACACCTTCATCGTCACCAAGGGCAATGGCAGCGACCTGATCTCCGATTTCGGCGCGACCGACACGGTGCGCCTCAACGGCTATACCTTCACCTCGTTCGAGGCCGTCCACGCCAATATGGTCCAGGTGGGATCGAACGTGCAGCTGAACCTCGGCTCGAGCGAGGTGCTGGTGTTCCACAACACCACGATCGACAAGTTTCAGCCCGGCCAGTTCGAGCTGCCGATCGACAAGACGGGCATGACGCTGTCGTTCAACGACGATTTCAACACGCTGAGCCTGTGGAACGGCCAGAGCGGCATCTGGGATTCCAATTTCTGGTGGGGGGCGCAGAACGGCAGCTCGCAGCCCCAGAACGGCGAGCTGCAATGGTATATCGACGCCAATTATGCGCCGACCAGCTCGGTCCATCCGTTCAGCGTCGCAAGCGGCGTGCTCACCATAACCGCGGCGCATGCGCCCGACGACATCAAGCCGCTGATCAACAATTACGAATACACTTCCGGCATACTGACGACGCACGACACCTTCTCGCAGACCTATGGCTATTTCGAAATGCGGGCCGATCTCCCGGAAAATGCCGGCGCGTGGCCGGCCTTCTGGCTTCTGCCCGAAGACGGTTCATGGCCCCCGGAACTCGACGTGATCGAAATGTATGGGCAGAACCCGAATGCGCTTCTCATGACCGCGCACACAAATGAGACGGGAACCCACACCACGGTCGGGTCGACGGTGAATGTCTCCAACACCGACGGCTATCACACCTATGGCCTGTTGTGGACGCCGGACAAGCTGGTCTGGACCTATGATGGCGTCCAGGTCGCGGAAGCGGCGACGCCGTCCGATATGAACAAGCCCATGTACATGCTGGTCGACCTTGCGGTCGGCGGTCAAGCCGGCGCGCCGCCCGACCATCTGGCGACGCCCGCGCAAATGAAGATCGACTATATCCACGCCTATACGCTGAACGATTTGCAGCAGAGCCATCTGAGCACGACAGCCGAGCACGCCGTCTAGATGTCACGGGACCGCGCGCCACTCAGGGATGCGGCCATCGGCCTGCGCCCGGTTTTCCTGCGCGGCATCGCCGATATCGGCATCTTTTCGTTGCTGATCAACATCCTGCTCCTGGTGATCCCGCTCTATCTGCTGCAGGTCTATGACCGGGTGTTGCCGTCCTCCAGCGTCGAGACGCTGCTTTATCTCTCGGTCATGGCGGTCGTCGCGCTCGCCTTCCTCGGCCTGCTGGACGCGGTCCGCGCCGTCTACGCGCAACGTGTTGCGGCCACCGTCGACCAGAAACTGGGCGCGCGGACATTCGCCGCCTCGCTTGGCGCCAGACATGCCGGCAGCGGGCTGTCGCCGCTGAACGACCTTGCCACGACTTGCGCCTTCATCAGGTCGCGCGGCGTGGCGGTGTTGTTCGACCTGCCGTTTGCGCCCGTCTTCCTGGCCTTGCTCTATTTCATCCATCCCGTCCTGTTCTGGCTGACGCTCGCCGGCGCCGTGCTGCTGTTTCTCTTGGTCGTGGCCAACCAGCTTGCCATCGGCAGGAACGATGCCATGTCGGCGGAACGCTCGGCGGTGGCCAGCCAGGCGGAGCAGGCCTTCGCCCGCAACACCGACACGCTGCGCGCCATGGGCATGGTGCAAAATGCCGCCGCGGTCTGGGGACAGCACGTTGCTGAGGCGCTGACCCTGCATGACCGTTCCGGAAGCGCCAATGCGATCTTCAGCGCGACGTCGCGGGCGCTGCGCATGATGCTGCAACTGGCGATCCTCGGCGCCGGCGCGTGGCTGGTGCTGCAAGGGCAGATGACCGCCGGCATGATCTTCGCTTCGTCGCTGGTGTCGTCGCGCGCGCTGCAGCCGCTCGACCAGCTGATCGGATCCTGGCGGCAGATCGTCGACGCCAGGCGATGCTGGAAGCGGCTGGACACCGCCCTTGCGGCGCAACCAGCGCAGGGGCGCAAGCTCGCACTGCCCGATCCATTGGGCGCGATTTCGGTGCAGGATCTGTTCTTCATCGCGCCGACTGCGGCTTTCGGCACTGAGCCCATCCTCAAGCGGTTGAATTTTGCCATCGGCGCCGGCGAAGCGGTGGCGATCGTCGGCCCGAGCGGGGCCGGCAAATCGACGCTGGCGAAATTGCTTGTGGGCGCGCTGCAGCCGACCGGCGGCGCGGTCAGGGTCGACGGCGCCGACCTGAGGAGCTGGGACGAAACCCAGCTTGGCAGGCATATCGGCTATCTCGCGCAGGAGGTGGAGCTTTTCCCGGGATCGATCGCGCAAAATGTCGCCCGCTTCGAACCCGACGCCGATGACGCCGCGATCGTCGAAGCGGCCAGGCGCGCCGAGGCGCATGAGCTGATTCTCACGCTGCGCGACGGCTATCAGACCATGATAGGCCCGTCGCATACCGTGCTGTCGGGCGGCGAGCGCCAGCGGATAGGGCTGGCGCGCGCCTTCTACGGCAAGCCACGCATGCTGGTGCTGGACGAGCCCAACGCCCATCTCGACGGCAGTGGGGAGGCGGCGCTCGAAGGGATGCTTTCGGCCGCGCGAAGTGTAAGCGTCACGACAGTCGTCATCACGCATCGCCCTTCGATCGCCGCGGCCTGCGACCGCGTCATAGTCCTGCGCAACGGCATGGTCGAAGCTTTCGGCCCTGCGAGCGAGGTGCTGAGGCAACCGGCGGCCGGCAAGGCCGGGAGCTCGGTGGTGACAGGCTCGTTCGTGCCGACCGTGCGCCCGCACAGCGTCCGCTTCGGGTCATAGACGATGATGCAGCAGAGCCTCGCCTTCGAAGGTCGACCGCGCACCGACTTCCGCCGCATGGCCGTCGTCGGCTACGTGGCCATAGCGCTCTTCGTCGGCTGCTTCGGCTATTGGGCGGCGAACGCGCCGCTCTCCGGCGCGGTGATCACCTCCGGCACGATCTCGGCGACGGGCGGCAACATCCTCATCCAGCACCCCGAGGGCGGCATCATCGAGCAATTGCTGGTGCATGAAGGCGACCGCGTGCAACAAGGCGAACCGCTGGTCCTGCTCGACCGCAGGGCGGCCGAGACCGACCTCAACCGGCTGACCAGACAGACGATCGCGCTCAGGGCAAGTGCCGCGCGACTTGAGGCCGAGCGCGACGGATCGGACAGGCTGGCGCCGATCGCCGAAGCAGCACCCGCGCCGTTCCAGCGCGATTTCGACAATCTGGTGCACGAACAGCAGAAGGAGTTCGAGGCCAGGCTCGCCCGGTTCCGCTCCGAGCAGTCGATCCTGGCGCAGCGCGTCGCCATGCATCGTGAGTCGGCGGTGGGACTGGAGGCGCAGAAACTCGCCATCCAGCAACAGGCCGAGATCGTGAAGAAGGAACTCGGCATCAAGACCGGCCTGCTCGACAAGGGTCTCACCAACCGCAGCGAATATTCGCAGCTTCTGCGCAGCGAGGCCGATCTGGTCGGCCAAGCCGGCGCGCTGGAGGCGGATATCGGAGCGACCAAGACGCAGATCGTCGAAGCCCAGGCGCAGGTCGAGCGCGCGACCACGCAGCGCGTCGAGGACGCGCTGACCAAGCTCGACGAGGTTCGCACCAGCCTGGCCGACATCGGCGAACAGATCACCGCAGCCGAGGCGGTGCTGGGGCGCACGACGATCAAGGCGCCGGCAACCGGCATCGTGGTATCCTCGATCTACAACTCCAAAGGCAGCGTGATTGCGCCGGGGCAGAAGATCATGGAGATCCTGCCCACCGCGTCGGGCCTCATCGTCGACGCGAAGCTGCGGCCGAAGGACGTGGACCTGGTTCGCGTCGGCCAGCCGGCGAAGCTCAGGCTGTCCGCCCTGAACGCGCGCCTCACCCCTGAGGTCCCGGCTACGGTGACGCAAATTTCCGCCGACAGGCTGATCGATGAAACCACGCATGAGGCGTATTTCCGCGCCAGGCTGAAGATCACCGACACGCTGCCGCAGGGCGTGAAAGCCGAGCAGCTTTACCCGGGAACGCCGGTCGAGGCGTTTATCAGCACCGGCGACCGAACCTTCCTCGAATATCTGGCGCGGCCGATGCTGGACTCGTTCGCGCGGGCGTTCACGGAGCGATAGGCGCCAACTCGTCCTCCCAGTTGACGCCGCCGTAGAACAACCTGAGAATCACCACCTGGTCGCCTTCTACGGTGAAGGCCACAGTCAGGCGGCGCTCGAAGCCAACGATGCGAAGCCCCGGCCGCACATCATCCCTTAGGGTTCCGCGTTCCGAGGCATAGTCGAGACCCAGGCAAAATCGCTCGATCCGCTCGATGTAGCGAAGGGCGGTGAGGTTGCCGGATGCGTGAGCGACCGTATCGTATATCCATAACAGGTCCGTCTGGGCTTCCGGCAAGAGGACAACATGCCGGCGCTTCACACGTTCCCCTTGAGGCGAGCTGCGTGATGTGCGCGAATGCTGTCAAAAGACTTGTCGGCCGGGATGGCCTGGGAGGGGTCTGCCTTCCACCTATCATAGGTCGGCGCGACCTCCTCACGCAGCCAGCGCTCCACAGCGGCGTCGCGTTCCTGCAATGCGCGAAGACCGGCGCGGATCACTTCACTGCTGGTCGCGTATGTGCCGGACCGAACGAGCTGGTCGATGAAAGCAGCCTGCTCGGCCGGCAGGCTGAAGGTGCGTTTTTCGGTGGCGGACATGGATCCCTCCTATCAGGTTGGTATGATATTATCATACCAGCGGCGAGATCGCACGCCCCAATATAGGCTTAGGGACCGCTCCCCTTGCCGTCGGCAAAGACACCGGACATTCGGTTCGGATGCCTGAGATGGGTCGGCGTGATGCCGGTCTGCTGGCGGAAGACACGGCTGAAATGGCCGGCATTGGGAAAACCGCAGCGGTAGGCGATGTCGCCGATTGCCAAGTCGCTCCCCTCCAGCAGCGACTTGGCCTGATGTACGCGCAGCGCAAGATAGGCGGCCATCGGGCCGATGCCGAGCTCGGCGCCGAACAGCCGCTCAAGCTGGCGCCGGGATAAATGCAACCGGCCCGCGATCTCGGCGACCGACAGCGTCTCCTGGAGATTGCTTTCCATCAGAAGCAGCGCCCGTTTCACCGCTCGGCTCGACGCGGCCGGAAAGAGATCGCCGACTGGCTGCACATCCAGGCTCGAGCGGATGCGGTCGAGCACGAGGATCTTGGCGGCTTTTTCCGCAGCCTTGCGGCCGATGAACTGCGACACGAAATGGCCGGCAAGGTCGGCCGCACCCGTGCCTCCGGCGCAGGTCGAGCGGCCCCTATCGACGGAAAACAGGCTGTCGGCATGGGCGTTCACATCAGGGAATTGGCTGCGGAAATCCTTGATGTGAAACCAGCTGACGGCAGCACTGTAGCTATCGAGCAGACCGTAGCGCGCGAGCACGAAGCTGCCGGTGCAGAGTGCCGTCAGCGGCACGCCCTTTTCGGCCGCCCGCAACAGGAAGGCCTCCTTTTCGGAGCTGAGGCTGCGGTTGGTGTCGAGCAGGCCACCGACCACGACGACATTGTCGAACTCCTGCGGATTGCCGATCGCCTTGGTCGGCAGCAACTCGACACCGCAACTCGCCCGGATCGGCAGGCCACGCTCGCCGACGATCTCCCAGTCGAACTCGATCCGGCGGCTGCGGTCGCCTTCATCGCCGGCCAGCCGCAGCGTGTCGATGAACAGCGACAGCGGCGACAGCGTGAAGTCGCGAACCAAGAGAAACGCAAACCGCCTGGCCATTGTTGCTCCGAAACGTTCCTTCGGGTGGATGGAAGCAAAGATGTCGCACAGGCGAGCACGCGGCGCTTTTCAGGAGAAGCCACCGGATGTCGGAGATGAGATCGACGGCCTCAGTGCGGAGCTGGAAATTCTCTGGGTTGTGTGGTGGTCATGGGATGTCGTCATCTACGCTCACACAAGACAGGCAGATGGACCAGCGGAATTGATCAGTATGGCACGGCGTGAGAAAAACCCTATCGTGTTTGTGTAACCTGCAGCACCAAAGCGGAGCCCAACCATGACCCTCACCAATCGCGATATCATCGAGCTGACGGCATGGCGCCGCAAGCTGCACCAGCAGCCGGAAATCTCCAACGAAGAGGAAAAGACCGCCAAGGAAGTCGTCGGCTTCCTCGCCGATACAGGGCCGGACAAGGTGCTGACCGGCCTTGGCGGTCATGGCGTGGCGGCGGTCTATGACAGCGGCCAGGCGGGGCCGACGGTGCTGTTCCGCTCGGAGATCGATGCGCTGCCGATCGAGGAGCTTTCGGGCGTCGAGCATGCCTCGCAGGTGCCGGGAAAATCGCATATGTGCGGCCATGACGGCCACACCGCGATCCTGGCCGCACTCGGCCGCCAGCTCGGACGAGAACGGCCGGCGCGCGGCCGCGTCGTCTTGATGTTCCAGCCGGCGGAGGAGACCGGCAATGGTGCGGCCGGCGTCGTCGCCGATCCACGCTTTGGCGAGATCGCGCCGGATTTTGCCTTCTCGCTGCACAATCTGCCGGGCGTGCCGTTCGGCGAGGTGCGGCTCAAGCCCGGCGTCGTCAACTGCGCCTCGCGCGGCATCCGCATCGTGCTGGAGGGCAAGACCGCGCATTCCTCCATGCCCGAAACCGGCGTGTCGCCGATGCCGGCGATCAGCCAGCTGATGCCGGCGCTTCCGGCACTCGGGCGCGGCACTTTCGCCGATGACGATTTCAGCATGGTGACCGTCACCCATGCGACCATGGGCGAGGCCGTGTTCGGCATTGCGCCCGGCTACGCCGAAGTTTGGGCGACGCTGCGCACAAGGCGCGACGAGCGCATGGCGGAGTTGGTCGCAGCTGCGGAAGCCCTGGCCGCCAGGATCGCGGGCGAGCACCACCTTTCCGTGCGCTGCGACTATCACGAAATCTTCGTCGCCAGCGTCAATGCGCCGGACGCGGTGGAACATCTCAACCGCGCGCTCGACGAGGAAGGTGTCGCGCGCAGCGAAGAGGCCCTGCCGATGCGCGCCTCGGAAGATTTCGGCATTTTCGGCCACAAGGCGAGCTCAGCCATGTTCTTTCTCGGCGCCGGCGAGCGCCATCCTTCGCTGCACAACCCCGATTATGATTTTCCCGACGATCTGATCCCGATCGGTTCGAAAATCTTCATGCGCACGGCGCGCAACCTGCTGGGGTGAGCGGCCCTGCAAAATCCGCATCCTGAAGCTGCCTTTTTCCCGCTGGAATCGTCTTGTAGTCGCGTCCTACATTAGGAGGGGCTTGCGGATGAGAATTGCAACGGTCGTCGCGTTGACTGCGACAGTGGCAGGGTGCGTATCGTCTCCGGTCCAGTATGGAGCCTCGCTCTCGACCCAAGACCCGAAATGGGCAACGCCGGAATGCCAGCAGGCCCGCACGGATGCCTTGAATTACGACCAACGCGAGAAGGAGCATCCAGGATGGGCCGCCGGCGTCGTGCTTGGGCCTTACAGCATGGGGCTCGTTGCGGCCATCAAGGAGCATGAGCAGAAGCGGCGCCGGCTGCTCGCACGCGAGGTGCATTTGCAGTGCTCAAGCCTGCCCTTGCCGAGGGATCTGGACTTCGATCCAAAGATCTACGCGCCAAAGCCGACGCATTATCCCTGAGGGTGGCTTGACGGCGGCGATCATGATGCGCCCTTGGCCAGAGGCCAGTCGACCGGCCCGCGCAGCTCGGGTAACAATGACCGTCTTTGGCGAAAGGGGTCCAATGCGGCAAGTGCCCATCGTGATGCAGCCGTTTGGCGGCATGGCGAACAAGATGTTCCAGTACATGTTTTGCCATGTGCTGGCGAAGCGTATCCCCGGTGGCTATGTCTGCGACGCCGACCTGCCGGAATGGTCCATTGCCAGGGTGCGGCCGCCTTTGTTGTGGAAATACCGGCTGCTTCGGGTCGACGGCTATCACCGCTACGACCTCGACGGGATCATAGCCGCGTTCCGCGACAGGCGGGCGCGGAGCATCCGCTTCAAGGGCTTTGCGCAGCGGCTGGGTTATTATGACCGGGACGAGGTCTCCGGGCTTTTCGACGGGCGTGCCGTCGCCGCGCCGACCCATGGCGACGATTTCCTCGTCATCCATGTGCGGGCCGGCGACATCCTCGACGGCTTCCACCGCAACTATTGCCCGATGCCATTCGGCTTCTTCGAGACGCTCATCAAGGATAGCGGCCGCAAGCCGGTCTTCGTCGGCCAGACCCATGAGGACAACGATTATTGCCGGCGCCTGCGTCAGCGTTTTCCCGATGCTGTCTTCGCGCCGAAGGCGTCGCCATTGACCGATTTCGAGACGCTGCGCCGGGCGAGCCATCTCGTCACGGGGGTGAGCAGCTTCTCCTGGCTGGCCGGTTGGTTGTCTTCGGCGCGGACGATCCATCTGCCGGTGGCCGGCATATTCGACCGGTGCATCAGGCCGGATATCGACCTGCTGCCCCTTGACGACCCACGCTATCGGTTCCACCAGTTCGACATGGGCGACTGGACGGGCTCTTCGGAGCAGCTTGCGGCATTTTATGGCGATGCGATCCCGTTCCGGCAGGTCGAGCCTCAAGCAGCAGCGGGTGGCGCGGGGAAAGCGTTGCGATGAGAAATTCCGTTTTCCGTCAACAGGCCGGTGATCTGCGCGATCATGAAGCTGGAGCAGCCCTATGTGATCGAGTGGGTCGCCTGGCACAAGCTGCATGGCTTCGACCTGATGATCGCCGACAACTGCAGCGCCGGCCCGCAGTCGGCGGTGCTCCAGGCGTTGCGCGATGCCGGCTGGATCCGGCTCGTCGACTGGCGGCACGACACGGTGCTGCCGCAGCGGCGGGCCTATTCCTATCTTTACTGGCAGGCATTGCTCCACGGCTATCGCTATCTGGGCTTCATGGACGCCGACGAGTTCCTCGAGCCGCTCGACGGGCCGCCCTGGAGCGGAGCGGAACTGGTCCGCTCGCTTTTGAGCCGCCCAGGCGTGCGCAGCGTCGCCTTTCGCTGGGTGAATTTCGGCAGCGACGGCAAAGAGGCCTATGACGACGAACTGGTGACGGTGCGGTTTCAAAGGCGCGGCACGCATGACGCCCCGACCGCGCGCTGGAAGAAGTCGTTTGCCCGCGTGTCCTCGGTGCTGCGCAAGGCGCTGCGGGATCCCGGGCAGTTCATGCCGCACCCGCACGGTTTCCGCATCTCGCTGCGCAGGACGCTGGTCGACGGCATGACGCTCGACAAGCACCCGGCGGCCATGCCGATGGAATGGAAGATCGGCTGGATCCGCCACTATGCCGTGAAATCGAGGCAGGAACTGGCCGACAAGCATGCCCGCGGCGGCGGCTTCACGCCGTCGAGCGAGGCGCCGTCGCTGGACGAGTACCGGGTATCGAGAGATCAGAACGATATTCTCGATCCGCTCGACGATGCGACGGTGGGCGCCTTGCGGGCAAAGGTTTCGGAAATCGTCAGGTCGCTCGACCCGGCGGTCATCGCCCAGACGCGGCCGCTTTTCACGCAGCGGGGTCGAGGATCAGCGGCGCGGTAGCCATGCCGTGAAACGACATCGTGGCGCGGCGCTCGGCATTTGCGGCATCGAGCCGCCATCCGGGCGCACGGGTGAACAGGGCTTCTATCATCGCCGCGATCTCGATACGGGCGACATGTTGCCCGAGGCAGACATGCAGGCCGGTGCCGAAGGTCATCGACATGGCTGGCGGGCGCGTGAGGTCCAGCCGGTCGCCATCGGCGAAGACGGCATCGTCGCGATTGCCGCTGCCGAGCACCGGCACGACCGCTTCGCCAGCCGCAATCCTGACGTCGCCGAGGTCGATGTCCTGCGCCGCGATGCGGGCGACGGCGTATTGCACCGAGGCGCCATAGCGCAGCAGTTCGGCCGCCGCGCTGCTCCAGTCGACAGCGCCGCGCTCGAGCAGCGCGCGCTGTTCGGGAAAGCGATCCAGCGCAACAATTGCGTTGCCGAGAGCGTCGACGACAGTCTCCTGTCCGGCAAACAGCATGAAGACGATGTTGGCCACCATGTCCCCGCGCGACCAGCGGCCTTGCGCAACCTCCCGCACCATGCCGGCAACCATTCCGTCCGGCCGGTAGGCCTGTCGAGCCAGCCGCTCCTCGACAAAAGCCTGGCATTCGCGATAGGCCTCGGCGCTTGCTGCCGGCGGCTGCGCTCTTCGCAGGTCGAATGCGCTGGCCATGCGGCGGGTCACCGATTTCAACGCCCAAGGGTCCTCGATCTCGATGCCGAGGATTTCCTGCAGCAGCCAGAAGGACACCGGCACGGCGAGCCCGGCGACGGCGTCGACGCGGCCATCCGCCAGCGCACGCTCGACCAGCTCGTGGCTCAGCGCGCGAAGACCTTGCGTCAGAGCTTCGATGGCCGGCCGTGAGAAAAAGCCAGCGACCGGCCGGCGCAAGGCGCCATGCTGAGGCGGATCGGCGAGCAGCACCGAGCGGCTGAGCAGAGCCATGGGCGCATGGTCGACGAGCTTGCGGCGGACCTCTTCATATGTACCCGGCGGCGCCTGAAGAAGAGCGGGATGCTTCAGCGCGCCCGACACCAGCTCATGGCTGAACACATAATGCGCGTCGGCCAGCTCGGGATAGGGCGCGACGCCGCGCGCAATGCCGCCGGCGGCGCGCATGCGGGCGAAATGCGGAAACGGGTCGTCGCCGAGCGCGAACGGATCGAAATGCGGAGCTGTCATGACGGCTCGAATCTCATGCCTTGAGATTCTTGGCTGAAATGACCCTGAAGCCGCCTGACGTGGCGTCCTGCGGGAAGAAGTCCGGCATGACGTAGAGGAACTCGCATCCGTAGACGCGGTAGTGCATGCGCAGCAGCGGATCGCGGATGATCTCTTCCAGCGGCGGTCTTGTGCCGGTCTGGTTCCAGCGGTCGATGGTGGCGCGGAACCGCGCATCGGCCTTGACATGATCATACTCTTCGCCCGAGGAGCCGGCATAGGACGAGCAGCGGCCATCGCCGATCAGCCAGCTGGCGCCCAGGCGGCGGCCGTGGCTCTCCATCTCCTTCAAGAGCCGCACCGCCGTGTTGGAGCCGCGATGGCTCGGCCGGACGCAGAGATTGTAGGCGTAAAGTGCGTAAACCGGCTCGCTGCGCGGCAGCGATGCATAGGCATCAAAATTCCTGGGGAAATCGGCGCGCACCAGCGGATCCTGGCTGGTCTCGGTAAAGCAGATGGTGCCAGCAAGCAGATCGCCATCGATCGCGCCGAACATGGTGTGTCCGAGTGCCAGCCGGTGGCGGATGGTCGTTTCGCTCGCCTGCAGCGGTGCGGCCCAGGCGGCAGCCTCAAGCTCCATCAGCAAAGGGATGTCTTCCAGGTCTAACCGGCGGATGGGTATCGCAACATCGTCTAAATTCATGTGTCGGCTGCCTCGACTTCTAACGCGTTGATGGCGCATGGCAGTTTCTTGCCAATGCGGTTTGCAGCTTCACGGAAACGTCAACCTGTTCTATCTCCTGTTTGACGCATGCCGGATCGAGAACCATTTCACGGCTTTCACAAGCCTGTCTAATTATCATGGTTCCCCTTTGCAATTACATACGGACAACGGAAACGCATGATATTTTACGTCGCGCACCGGGAGCACGCCTACACGCAGGCGGTGGTGCTTCTGTATCACCGGACTGACCTGGAGGCGTGGTTCCGGCTGGTGCGCTACGAGGATGCCGGGCTGCTGCGCGGCGTTCGCGCCGGGGTGGTCATCTGGTCCGACATGGACCGGCTGACATCGGACGAATTGAGCCGCGCGGCCGGCATCAGCGCCGAACTGGCTGACAACACCGGCCTGACGCAGCTCAATCACCCGACCGCCAGCCTGCAGCGCTTCGACCTGCTGCGCCTGCTTCATGCCGACGGCAGCAACGCTTTTCGTGTGTTCAGGCCGGACGAGCTGGAAGAGGCGATACGCTATCCCGTTTTCATCCGCGACGAGACGGGCGCACTCTACAGGGAGCCGCCGCTGCTGCACGACCGGCCGGCGCTGGACGCCGCGATCGCCCGGCTGGACGGTAGCGATCTGGTGCGGCCGATGGTGGTGGAGATGATCGGCACCCCCGGAATGGACGGTTATTTCAGGAAGTACGCGGCGTTTCGGGTCGGCGATACGATCTACGGCCAGCATTGCGCCATGTCGAAATCGTGGTTCGTCAAGAATTCGCCCGAGCAATTGCTGCAGGCGCATATCGAAGAAATCAGGACCTATGTCGATACGAATCCTGACGCCAATGCGGTCATGCAGGTCTTCGAAAAAGCCCGCATGCAGTATGGCCGCATCGACTACACTTTCGTGGACGGCAGGCTTGTAGTGTTCGAGATCAACAGCAACCCCACCGTGCTCAGCGACCCGCCGACGCCGTTCGCCATCTATGACCCCAAGCCCTTTGCCGATCTTCAGGCCGACGCGCTGCTCGCGCTGCCGCAGGCAGCCGAGGCGGACTCGCTGGCTGCAATCGACACCGCCCACCGGTCGGCGCTGGCCAAGTTGCGGCGCCATTACCAGATGAGGCGGTTGAAGTTAACGCTGCGAAAAGTGCTCAGGAAGAGGAAATAGCCGCCGCCTCCTCCGCAACCCGAAAGTACACCACGTCACGTTTCGTCGGATCTTGTCACAGCCTGCCTGGAACCAAATCACGGGCTAGATTGTTCAAGTTGGTTACGACGCCGACGCCGCCTGCCGGTTGGGCAAGCGGCGCACTTGAGGAGCTCCCCATCATGACCATCTCATCCAGCTTTCGTTCGCTCGCGGTTGCGGCAATAGCCACCGTTGCTGTCAGCGCTGCCAGCGCCGCGCATGCCGATAGCGGCACGATCCGCTTTGCCGTCTACAAGGCGGCCTTCTTCGTCGGCGGTTCCGGCGGCGAGGGGACGCTGACCTTCCACGGCCGCTCCTATCCCATCACGATCGGCGGCGTTTCGGGCGGCTTCGCTTTCGGCGTTTCCAAGACCTACTTCAAGGGCACCGTGCGGCACATCCGCAGGGTGCGGGATGCGACCGGGGTTTATGGCGCGGCCGGCGGTGGCGGCGCGCTCGGCAAGGGGGCGCAGGTGATCGTCATGACCAATGACAAGGGCGCCACGCTCGAGCTTACGGGCCGGCAGGTGGGGCTGCAGGTGAATGCGGATTTGAGCGGGTTGGCGATTTCGTTGAAGTAAGGGGCGTTGCGTCTGGGTGGGCAAGGTCGTCCAGGATGATGGCAATCGCGTAGGGCGGTCCCCACTCCGTCTCGGCTGGCGCTGGCCTCGGCCCCCTACCTCTCCTCCACAATCCGCAGATACGCCGCCGTCACGAACAGCACGATCAGCCCGAACAAGATCCGCCGTGCCCCCTCCGGCATCTGCAGGATGGTCAGCAGTGTTGTCAGCACGGTCAGGATCAGGGCGCCGATGATGCTGCCGGTGTAGCCGCCGCGGCCGCCGAAGATAGAGGTGCCGCCGATGACGGCGGCGGCGACCGAGGGCAGCACCAGCGGTTCGGCGAGCGACAGCGAGGGGGCCTTGATCAGGCCGATATAGAGCAGGCCGGTGATGCCGGCGAGCACGCTGGAGGTGACGTAGAGCGCGGTGATGACCTGCCAGTATTGCACGCCCGACAGGCGGGTCGCGCGCTCATTGTCGCCGACGGCGTAGAGCAGGCGGCCGAAGCCGGTGCGGGCGAGCGTGAAGACGATGAGGGCGGCGAGCGGCACGAACAGCAGCAGCGCGTTGGGGAAGCCCCATGTCACGCCGGTGCCGAGCCAAGCCAGGAAGTCGGGGATTTTTGCGCCCGACGCGATCACCGTGCGCTGGTAGACCTGCAGGCAGCCGGTGCCGATCAGGCTGGTGCCCAGCGTCATGATCAGCGGGTGGACGCGGAAGACGCCGACGCCAATGCCATTGACGAGGCCGATCAGCACCGCCGGCATCATCGCCAGGAGGAACGCCACCGCCGGGTCCTGGTTGACCACTTGCGTGGCCATGATGAAGGCGCTCATCGTCGCCACCGTGCCGACCGACAGGTCGATGCCGCCGGTCAGCATGGTCATGGTCTGGCATCCCGCCAGGATCGCCAGCGGTATGGCGAATTTAATAGTGTTGGCGATCCAGCGCTCGTTGACGATGCCGGGGCGCAGGATCTGCAGGATTATAACCAGGATGGCGAGCAGGACGATCAGCGGGATGAGCGGGCGATCGGCCATGAAGCGCTTTATGCGGCGGGCGAAGGGGACCGGGGTGATGGCGGTGGTGCTCATGGGGCGGCTCTTGCTCGCGATGAGGTTTGCAAGGTGCGGCAAGTTGGCGAGGACAGTGCTCTACGGCGCCCCCCTCTGGCCTGCCGGCCATCTCCCCCACTTGTGGGGAGATTGGCAGCTTCAGCGCCTCGCTCATTCTTGCAAGGTTGGAGATTGGCGAAGGTCGTCGCGACATCCAATCTCCCCCCTTGTGGGGGAGATGTCCGGCAGGACAGAGGGGGGCGCGAAGGAACGCCGACGTCTCTCTGCGACAGCCCTCCCATCATTGCCGCCCCCGCATCGTGATAAACGCGCCGAACATCACCACCGCCACCATGATCAGCCCCTCGATGATGGCGGTGACATTCGGGTCGATGGCAAGCAGCGTCAAATCCGTGCGCACCAGGCGCAACACGAAGACGGCGACGATCGGGCCGAGCAGGCCGCCCTTGCCGCCGCCGAGCGCGACGCCGCCCAGCACCACGGCGGCGACGCTGGCGAGCAGATAGGGGCCGGGGATGGGGGCGCCGATGCCGGTGCTCATGGTCAGCGCCAGGCCGCCAAAGGCGGCGAACAGGCCGGACAGCGCATAGGCGATGATGCGAGTGCGCTTGACCGGCACGCCGGAGCGGAACGCCGCCAGTTCGCTAGAGCCGATGGAGTAGATGGAGAGGCCGAGGCGCGAGCGCCTCAGTGGTATCCAGATGACGCAGAGGCACACGATCAGCACCAGCAGCGCCTTGGGCAGCCAGGCGTCTATGGCGTCGGGCAGGCCGGGGATCGGTACGGTGCCAGAGATCAGCGCCTTCAGCCATTCGGCGATGCCGCCGCCCGGCGCGTCGAGTACCAGCAGGGCTGCACCCTGCAGCACGAACAGCATGGCCAGCGTCACGACAATGTCGGGCACGCGGGTGACGACGATGAGCAGGCCGTTGAGTGCGCCGAGCACGAAACCCATGGCCAGCACGAAGGGCACCACGAACAGCGCGTATTCCTCGCTCGCGCCATTCATCATCGACGCCGCGGTGACGCTGGTCAGCGCCATCATGGCGGCGACCGACAGGTCAATGCCGCCGGCGATGACGACGACGGTCTGCGCGGCGACTGCGAAGGCATAGGGCAGAACGGCTCGGGCGAGCGAGCCGAAATCATTGCTGCCATAGGCCGGCTGGATGATCCTGGTGGCGATGAACAGGACGATGAGCAGGGCGAACAGGCCGACGACCCAGGCTTGGCGGCGCAGGAAATGGCTCATGGCGCGGCCTCCGGCGAAGCCGAAGTGTTCGCGGTCGGATCAGCCAATATGCCGATATCGGCCTTGGCGCCGCGCGGCAGGCCGTAGGCGGCGCGCATCAGCGCCGGCTCGTCGGCCTCCTCGACCGGAAAAATGTCGACCATGCGGCCGCCGAAGATGACGATGACGCGGTCGCAGACGCGCTGCACCTCCTCCAGCTCCGAGGTGTAGAACAGCACCGACTTGCCGTTGCCGGCGAGTTCGCGCAGCAGCTTGTAGATCTCCTGCTTGGTGCCGACATCGATGCCGCGCGTCGGGTCGAAGCACAGGATGGTGCGGGCATCCGCCGCGATCCAGCGGGCGATGGTCACCTTCTGCTGATTGCCCCCGGACAGGCGCTGCACTTCGCCCTGGGCGCGGGTGTCGATCTGCAGCCGCTCGATGGCGCTGAGCACGGTCGCGCGTTCGCGGCGCATGTTGATCGGACCCCAGTTGCGCAAGGCAGCGCTGAAAGGCAGCGCGATGTTTTCGCGCACCGAGCGCTGCATGGCGAGCGCTTCCGAGCGGTCCCCCGGCACATAGGCAATGCCGGCGCGGATGGCGTCGATCGGATGCGAGAATTTCACCGGCTGGCCATCGACTTCGATCGTGCCGCCGGAGGGCCGGATCGAGCCGGCAAGGGCGGCGAACAACTCGTCCTGGCCCTGGCCTTCGAGCGCGACGACGCCGGCGACTTCGCCGTCGGCGAGATCGAAGGAGACATCGCTGAGCTTGGCGCCGACGCGCAGGTTTCGCACCGAAATGCGCGGCCGGGTGGTCGCGGGCGCGGCCTTCTCGGCAGCGCTGCGGGCCGCGACATGGGTTTTGACGATGCGGGTGCCGAGCATCAGCTCGACGATCTTTTCTTCCACGCCCGGCACGATGTCGACGACACCGACGGTCTCGCCGTCGCGCAGCACGGTGGCGCGGTCGCACAGTGCGGAGATTTCGACGAAGCGGTGCGAGATGAAGATCACGGCGCGACCGGCATCGCCCTGGCGGCGCACCACTTCCAGCACTTTTTCGGCGAGGTTGGCGGGCAGGGCCGCCGTCATCTCGTCGAGCAGCAGCACGTCCGGCTCGACGGCGAGCGCCCGCGCCAGGTCGAGCACGCGCAGCACGGCCAGCGGAATGTCGCGCGCGGTGTCGCGCAGATCGAGGTCGGTGATGCCGAGCTCGCGCACCCAGGCGCGGAACGGCTCGACCGGCGTGCCGGTGAGCCTGAGATTGGAGAGAACGTCGAGATCGGGGATTAGCGACGGCTCCTGGTAGACCGGCAGCAGCCCGGCGCGGCGCGCGGCGGCGGGCGAGCGAATGTCGCGCGCTTCGCCACGGATCAGGATGCGGCCGGAGTTCGCCGGAATGGCGCCGGTCAGGATCTTCACCAGCGTCGACTTGCCGGCGCCGTTGGCGCCCATCAGCGCGTGGACCTCGCCAGGCAGCACGGAGAGCGACGCGTTGCGAAGCGCTGCAACCGCGCCGTAGTTCTTGGCGACGCCGGTGGCGTCGAGGAGGGGGCTGGTGGTCAAATCGATGTCCGCTCAGAAATTCTCTTGCTGGCACTCTACGGCGCCCCCCTCTGTCCTGCCGGACATCTCCCCCACTTGGGGGGAGATTGGCAGTTCCGGCGCCGCCCCTCGTCTTGCGACGTAGAAAATTTGCGAAAGCCGAGATGACAGCCAATCTCCCCACCTGTGGGGGAGATGTCCGGCAGGACAGAGGGGGCGCCGTAGAGCGCTAGTCTGTGTGACGAGGACGGCCGTTCGCCGTCCTCGCCAGTTCATTCAAACCAGGCTTACTCCCCCGGCCCCTTGCAGGCCACGATCTGGTCCTTCGTGTAGGTCGTCCACTCCGGGATCGAGATCGAGACCGGCCATTCCGGGCTGAGCGACGGGTCGGCGGCTGCCTTCAGCTTGGCCTTGCCTTCGTCGGTGGCGTTGTCCCACAGCTGCGGGTCGACCAGCACGGTCTGCTGCGCCGGCTTCTTGCCGTCGAGGATCTGCAGCGCCAGCGTCACGCCCGCGCCGCCGATCGAGCCGGGGTTGGTGACGGCTGCACCGACGAGACCTTTCACCGAGCTCAGCTGGCCGACGAAGCCGGCATTGTCGGCGCCGACCACCGGCACCAGCGGCGCCTGCGATTCGACCAGCGCGTCGACGATGACGTTGTCGATGCCCGACGTCCACACGCCGTTGAACGGCGTGCCGGTGGCCAGGAACGACAGCATCTGCTGCTTGGCCTGATCCTGCTGCCAGCCGGTGAAGACTTCCTGCGCCACCTTCACGCCGGGGTTTTCGGCCAGCGCCTTCTTGAAGCCTTTGTCGCGATCGCTATCGGCCGAGGCGCCGGCGGCGCCGCGCATGTAGAACACTTCGCCCTTGCCGCCCATCTGCTGGAACAGCCATTTGGCGCCGAGATAGGCATACTGTTCCTGGTTGTTGGAGATGATGTAGGCCGACGGTTCGGTCACCGCCTGGTCGACGGCAACGACGACGATGCCGGCCTTGGTGGCTTCTTCCAGGCCCGCCTTGATGCCCGCGGGATCAGCGGGGTTGACGACGATGGCGTCGACCTTGGCGCTGATCAGATTGCGGATGTCTTCGAGCTGGCCGGCGGCATCGGTGTTGCGGTGGGCGATGTTGAGCTTCGTCACTTCGCCCGAAGCCAGCGCCTGCGCCTTCATGGCGCAGACCATTTCCTCGCGCCAGCCATTGCCCTGCACGGTGTTGGAAATGCCGATCGTATATTTGGCTTCGGCCGACGACACGCCCATCGATGCCAGCAAGGCAGCGCCCGCAAGCAACGGGACCATGGTCAGTATTTTCTTCATGTCAGTACTCCTCCACATTGTTGTTTTTCGTCTCAGGGTCAGACCCTTCGGCAGGATCGGACCAAGTCATTCACCTCGTCATTTGACGAAGGGGCGCAGCACGTCGCGGGCGAGCAGGAAGCCCCGCTTCACCGCATCGTCGTTGCCTTCAAACCGCCTGTCCTCATGTTCGATGATGACCGAGCCGTCATAGCCGGCGCGGTAGAGGCCGGAGAAGAAGCCGCTCCAGTCGACATCGCCCAATCCCGGCATGCGCGGCACCTGCCAGCCTATCCCGGCGGAAAGAATCCCGCGCTCATACAAACCATCATGATCGATCATCAAATCCTTGGCGTGGACATGCAGCATGTAGGGGCCGAACTCCTTGATGAAGCGGCCCTGGTCGATCATCTGCCAGACCAGATGCGAGGGGTCGAAATTCATGCCGACCTCGCCGCCCCAGGCCTCGAGGATGCGCCGCCAGATGTAGGGCGAATAGGCGATGTTGTGCCCGCCCGGCCACTCGTCATAACTGAAGATCATCGGGCAGTTCTCGAAGGCGAGTTTTACCCCGTGGCCGCGCGCATAGGCGACGGTCTCGGGCCAGACTTTCAGCGCGTCCTGCCAGTTGACGTCCACGGTCTTCGAGGCATCGCCGCCGCAGAAGGTGTTGACCACCGGCACGCCCATATTGGCGGCCAGCACGATGACCTTCTTCAGATGCCCGATGACGGCCTCGCGATGGGCAGGGTCCGGATGCAACGGGTTGGGATAGTAGCCGAGGCCAGAGACCGTGAGTTTCTTCTCTGCCAGCGATGCGGCAATCTCCTTGGCCTGCGCAGGCGAGGTGGAGGCGGCGTCGATATGACTGGTGCCGGCATAGCGTCGCGTCGCGCCGGAGGTTTTCGGCCAGCAGGCGATTTCCAGCGCCTCGAAGCCAACCGAGCTTGCCCAGCCGGCGACCTCGCCAAGCGGCGTCTCCGCAAAAGGTGCTGTTAGCACTCCTAGTTTCATTCTGCCTCCTAGACCCCGACGACTATAATGCCGATTGTTTGGATCGCTTCAACCTCGCGACCTCATCTTGTTCAAGACTGTGCCGGACAGCCGCCATCGGATCGTCCGACAGCAGGTCGCCCAGCGCCGATGTGACGGCCGCGCGGAACGTATCGTCGGCGGCAAGGCCGGGGTCGAATATCCCGTCGATGGCAAGGATGGCGGACACCAGCGCGCTGGCATCGTGACCGGTCGCATCGGCGATCGCGGCGACCTTGCCGGCATAGGGATCCGACACCGGCCAGCGTCTGCCGAAACGTTCCGAGGCCTGGATCAGATAGGCCATCCAGCCGGCGACCGGCACCGACAGCAGGCCAACGCTGGCGCTCTGTCTCAGCCGGTCGCGGATCGGGTTGAGCAGGCGCTGGACGATCTTCTGCGAACCGTCGGTGGCAATCTGGTGGTTGCGGTGGCGGATCGCGGTGTTCTTCAGCCGGGCAAGACTCTGCTCGACATAGGCAAGCGGCAGGATGCCCGGCACCGGCATCAGCGTCGGCACAGTCTCTTCGACCAGCATGCGCCTGATGAAGTCCGACAGCAGCGGGTCGGCCATGGCATCCGATGTGTGCTCGAGACCAGCCAGAACGCCGAGCGTGGCGAGTGCCGTCTGGGCGCCATTCAGCACCCGCATCTTGAGATGCTCAAACGGCGTGACGTCGTCGACAAAGGTGGCGCCGACCAGATCCCAGCGCGGCATGCGGCCGGCGAATTTTTCCTCGATCACCCATTGCCGGAACGGCTCACCGACAGCGACGGCGGCATCGTGGTAGCCGAACCATTGTTCGACACTGTCGAGGTCATCCTGCGTCACCGCCGGCGCGATGCGGTCGACCATGGCCGCGGGGAACGCGACATTGGCCTCTATCCAGCGGGCCAGCCCTTTGCTCCGCCGTTCGGCAAACGTCCGCACGACATTGTTCAGGATAGTACCGTTGGTCGGAATGTTGTCACAGGAGAGAAACGTTATGGGTCGCTCATGTGTGGCCCTGCGCTGCTCCAGCGCCCGCACCAACAGGCCGGGGACGCTGCGCGGCTTCTCGGGGTTGGCGAGGTCGTGGACGATATCAGGATGGCCAAGGTCGAGTTCGCCGCTGGACGGGACGTGGCAATAGCCTTTTTCCGTCACTGTCATCGTCACCAACTCGATATCGGGTGAGATCAGCACGCCGAGCGCCAGTGCCGCACTCTCCTGGCTGTCGACCACCCGGACGATGCTGCCGATGACGCGCGCCTCGATGTGGCTGTTCTCGCGGATCAGCCTTGTGTACAGCCCGCCCTGCCGTCCCAGCGTGTCGGCAAGGCTGGGCGGACGGATGTTGATGCCGACGATGCCCCAGCGGTCGAAGCGCAGCGAGATGAGATCGTCGGTGTATTCGGCCTGATGGCAGCGGTGGAAGGCGCCGACGCCGAGATGCGCCATGCCGGGCGAGAGGAGCGTACGGTCATAGGACGGTGTCTGGACCGAGGCCGGCAAGCGGTCGAGCAGCGCCGGCCCAAGCGTTTCGGTGGAAGCGCTCACCGGTTCGCCCCGATCACCGCCTGTTCCTGGTCGATGACCGCGCCGGTCATCGGTCCGGCGGCATCGGAGAGCAGGAAGACGGCGAGGCTGGCGATGTCGTCCGGCGTCAGCAGCCGGCCGAAAGGCTGCGCGGCATTGGCCTTGTCGAGCCAGCCAGGGCCGTTGCCCAATGTCTCCGCCTGCATGATGCGTTCGGCCGGCGTGTCGGTCCAGCCGACATTGATGCCGTTGACGCGGATGCGATCGAAACGGTGGGCGTTGGCGGCGTTCCTGGTCAGCGTCGCCAGCGCGCCCTTGGTGGCGGAATAGACGGCGAGTTCCGGCGAACCGCAATGGGCGTTGATCGACAGGATGTTGAGAATGGCGCCGCCCTGTCCGCGCTGCTTCATGTCGGCAATCGCCGCCTGCATCAGGAAGAACGGCGCGCGCGTGTTGACGGCAAACAGTGCCGCCCAGTCGTCGAGGCTGGCGTCGAGGAAGGAGGCGCGATCGGTCAGGCCGGCGGCGTTGACCAGCGCATCGATGCGGCCGAAGCGCTCGATGCAGGCTTGCGCCAGAAGGGTGGGGGCGTCAGGATCGGCAAGGTCGGCGGCGACGAAGATGGTCGGCGTGCCCATTTGCGAAAGCTCGGCCGCCACAGCCTCGCCACGCGTCTTCTCTCGGCCGGTGACCAGCAGCCCGGCGGCACCGGAACGCGCCAGCGTCTCGGCAATGGCGCGGCCAATGCCTTGCGTCGACCCGGTGACCAGAGCCACCTTGCCGTCAAGCCGGATCTCCATTCCTCCTCCCGGGAATAAAGTTTCTATTTTGAGAAATATGGAACGACAATTCCCGATAGTCAATTGGACCAGTGACGCCTCATTCGCCGCGCCGCGCCGCCACGCCATGGACCAGCGCCATCCCAACGGCGAGCGAGGCCGCCAGTGAGCGGAAGCCGGCAAAGTCGGATTCCACCACTTCCAGCCAGCTGTCCGAGAGCGGGATCAGCGGGCTGAAGGTGCTGTCGGTGACGGTGACGATGCGCGCCTTGCGCTCATGCGCCACCGCGACGAGATCGGGCGTGATCGAATTGTAGGGGCTGAAGGAGACAGCGAGCACGGCATCCCGGCCGCCGATGCAGCCGATCTGGTCGAGTGCGGAGGACCCGACATTGTCGACCAGCACGTTGCGCACGCCTTGCTGCGAGAGCGTCAGCGAGAGATAGGCGGTGACGGGAAAGGCGCGCTTGGAGCCGATGACATAGATCAGCTCGGCCGCCGCCAGCAGCGCCACCATCTTGTCGAAACTCTCGACGTCGAAGCCGGCCTCGATGCGCCCCAGCGAGGCCTGCGATGCGCCGACCATGCCGTGCAGGAAATGCAGATTTGGCTCGGTCTCGGTGCGCGGTTCGCCGCGCCCTTCCGGCCATGAGCCCTTGATGTGCTCCTTGAACAGGCCCTGGAAATCGGAAAAGCCGGAATAGCCGAAGATCTGGGCAAAGCGCACCAGCGTCGAGGGCTGCACGCCGGCCTGTGCCGCAACCTGCGCGATGGTGCCGAGCGCGACGTCGCTCGGATGCTGCCACAGGAAGATTGCCACCTGGCGCAGCCGCTTGGGGAAATGCACCGTGCCCGACGACAGCACCGCGCGCAGCTCCTCATAGGTCTGCGGCTGGATGTAGCCAAGCGCGGCCAGCGAGCGCCCGCGCTTGCGCGTCGCCGCCTCGTCGGTGCTGGACCGTCCGGATGCCTTGCTTGCCCCACTCATGATTTCAGGCTAGCGCGATACGATCGTTTTACAATATGAAAATTGGAAATCATGTTCGAAAGTGTGACTGATGCGAGCGGTCAAAAGCAGCGCTCTACGGCGCCCCCCTCTGTCCTGCCGGACATCTCCCCCACGGGTGGGGAGATTGGCAGTTTCGCCTTCGGCGCCCTCTTGCGACGTCTGAGATTGGCGAAGGCCGCTGTGGTGCCTGATCTCCCCCCTCGTGGGGGAGATGTCCGGTAGGACAGAGGGGGGCGGGACAGAACTCGACGACGGCAAAACTGTCTTCCCAGGAGGAAACATGGTCTACGCAACATCGGACGGATCGGCGGGCAAGCGGCTGCGGGTCGGCATGGTCGGCGGCGGCCGCAACGCTTTCATCGGCGCGGTGCATCGGCTCGCCATGCGCCTCGACGACCAGATCGTGCTGGTCGCCGGCGCGCTGTCGTCGGACCCGGAAAACGCCGCCGCATCGGCCGCCGTGATCGGCATCGCGCCCGAGCGCAGCTATGCCGATTATCGCGCCATGGCACGAGCCGAAGCGGCGCGGCCGGACGGCATCGAGGCGGTGGTCATCGTCACGCCCAACCATCTGCACGCGCCGATCGCCACGGCCTTTCTCGAGGCCGGCATCGACGTGATCTGCGACAAGCCGCTGTCGACGACGCTGGCCGACGCAGAAGCATTGGTGGCGCTGGCGCGGGAGAAAAAGCGACGCTTCGTCGTCACGCTCAACAACACCGGCTACGCCATGGTCCGCCAGGCGCGCGAGATGGTGGCGGCGGGCGCGCTTGGCCGCATCGTGTCCGTGCATGGCGCCTACATCCAGGACTGGCTGACCAAGCCGATCGACGCCGAGGGCCAGAAGCAGGCGGAGTGGCGCACCGATCCGGCGCGCGCCGGGCAGTCGGCGGTGCTGGCCGATATCGGCGTGCATGCCTTCAACCTGGCAAGCTATATCTCCGGCTGTGAGGCCGAGGCGGTGTCGGCCGATCTGTTCACCGCCGTCCCCAGACGCCGGCTCGACGACAATGCGCATGTGCTGGTGCACTGGACGGGCGGGGCGCGCGGCACGATCCTCGCCAGCCAGACCTCGCCCGGCCACTACAATGATCTCTCGGTGCGCATCTATGGCGACAAAGCCGGGCTCGAATGGTCGGGCGGCCGGCCGGAAGAACTGCGCTTCTCCATCTACGGCGAGGAGACCCGCACGCTGGTGCGCGGCGGCCATGGCTCGACCACTGAGAGCCAGCGCGTGTCGCGCATGCCGGCGGCGCATCCGGAGGGATATATCGAGGCCTTCGCCAATTTCTACCGCGACGCCGCCGACATCATTCGCGCGCACCGTTCGGGCGGGTCGGTTGATCCGGCGCGCGCGGCACAGGTGCCCGATGTCGTCGATGGCGCGCGCGGGGTGAAGTTTGTGGCGGCGGCGGTGGAGTCGAATGCTGCGGGTGGGGCTTGGACGGCGGCACGGTTCGGGTGAGGCGAGCTATCCCTTGATCGCCGAGCCGACGATGGAATCGACGAAGAAGCGCTGCAGGAAGACGAACAGGATGAGCGGCGGCAGCACGGCCAGCGTGGCGCCGGCCATCACCAGGCCGGTGTTGACCGCGCCCCTGTTGTAGCTCAGCAACCGGCTCAGGCTGATGACGATCGGATAGGCGTCGGCATTGCCCTGCAGCACGGTCAGCGGCCACAGATAGCTGTTCCAGTGATAGACGAAGGCGAAGAGGGCCAGAGCCGCGATTGCGGGGGCGACGCTCGGCGCGACGATCTTGTAGAGGATCAAGAACTCCGAGGCGCCGTCCATGCGCGCGGCGTCGATGAGCTCGTCGGGCACGCCGGAGATGAACTGGCGCATCAGGAAGATGCCGAAAGCATTGGCGAGATTGGGCACGATGATGCCGGCGAGGCTGGCGTTGAGGCCGATCGAGCCGACCAGGCGATAGAGCGGGATCAACGTCACGATCGGCGGCAGGAACATGGTGGCGATCAGCAGAGAAAACAGCAGCGACTTCCCGGGGAAGTGGTATTTGGCGAAGGCGTAGCCGGCCATCATGCTGGTCAGCAGGATGCCGGCGGTGGTGATCGAGGCGATGACCAGGGAATTCCACATCGAGCGGCCGACATTGATCACGCCCGACACCTTCTCATAGGCGTCGAGGCTCGGCGTAAGGGGGATCCACACCGGCGGCACCTGCATGCTCTCGGCCGGCGTCTTGAGGCTCGACAGCGCCATCCAGACCAGCGGGAAGGCCGAGGCGACGGCGACCAGCAGCATCAGCGTCGCCAGCAGCGCCTTGCGGCCGGACGGGCGCCGGCGCGACAGCCGGCTCGACGATCCCGCGCTCATTCGTCGTTCTTCCGGTTGGCGAAGGCAAACAGCGCGCAGACGACGACAATCAGCGAAAGCATCAGCATCACCGCCATGGCCGAACCCAGTCCACCCTGCGCACGCTCGATGCCGACGCGGCGGATGTGGTAGGTCAGCACATTGGTCGAGCCGACCGGCCCGCCCTGCGTGATCAGGGCAACCGGCTCGAACACCTGCACGGCGTTAATGATGGCGATGACGGCGCTGAACAGAAGCGTGCGCCGCATCAGCGGCAGCGTGATGAAGCGGAACTGCTCGAAACGGTTGGCGCCGTCGAGCTTTGCTGCTTCATACAGGCTGCCGGGGATTTGCGTCAGTCCGGCGATCGCCAGCACGGTGAAATAGCCGACCTGCTGCCAGACATTGAGGAAGACGATCGAGATCAGCGCCGAGCGCGGCGACGACAGGAAAGGCTGCGGGCCGATGCCGATAAGGCCGAGCATCTGGTTGAGAGGGCCTTCGCTCGGCGAATAGAGTTTCGACCACACCAGCGCGACAGCGATCATCGGCACCATGTAGGTGGCAAACAGCACCGTGCGCAGTGCCGTGCCGCCGGCGACGTCGCGCTGGTAAACCATCAGGCCGAAGGCCACCGACAGAGGCAGGATGAGGACGACGGAGAGCGCGGTGTAGACGGCTGTGTTGACGAGTGCGGCCTTGAAATCGCGGCCGACGGAGGAGACCCCAAAAATCTCGCGGAAATTGTCGACGCCGACGAAGCCGGCGCTGGAAAACGGTGTCTGCGTCGACCAGTCCTGGAACGACAGCCAGACGGTGAGCAGCATTGGCAACAGGACGAAGATGCCGATCAGCGTCACGGCGGGCGCCAGCATGATGCCCGCCGAGGCACGGTACCTCTGAATCATTATTTGGCGGCGCGCTCCAGGATCGAAATGGCGTCGGCCTGCGCCGTCGCCTGCGCATCCTTGGCCGAGACCTGGCCATACTGCAACGCCTCGAGCGTCTGCTGCAGCGATTCCGAGAATTCCTGGCCGCCCGGCACCACCGGGAACGGCTTGGCGTCGGTGAGCACGCTGACATAGCCGGAGAGGAATTCCGAGCCGAGCTTGTCCTTGTGCGCCTCGATGTCGGAGAGGCGTGAGGGCAGGATGCCCATCGACATGAGGATATCCGACATCGCGGAAGCGCCGTTCTTGCCGGACTTTGGATTGTTCAGCCAGGCGAGGAAGTCCCACGCCGCCTTCTGCTCGGCGGCACCTGCATTGGCGTTGACCACGGTCATCCAGGAGTAGGAGATCGAATGCGGCTTGTCGCCGCTCGGGCCGACGGGAATCGGCGCCGTTGCAATGTCGGCGAATCTGTCGCCCATGCCGGCCTTCAGCGCGCTCTCCCACCAATTGGCCATGATGATCATGCCGGTCTTGCCGGAGACGAAATTGTCGAGGAAGGGGCCGGTGGTGTTGGCGTCGGCTGTCGCCATCGACGGCACGCTGGCGCCCGACTTGATCAGGTCTTCATAGAGCTGGAAAGTCTCCGCGGCCTGCGGGCTGTCGAGCACCGGCTTGCCGTCCTTGACCAGGTCGCCGCCATTGGAGACCAGCAGCGAGGCGAAGGGGTGGACGACGCCGGCCGCCCAGGAGTTGATCATGCCGAAGCCTTGCTGTCCCGCATCCTGGTTGGTCAGCTTCTTGGCCGCATCCTTGAACTCGTCCCAGGTCTTGGGTGGCGCCGCGATGCCGGCCTGCTTGAGCAGCGCCTTGTTGTAGTTCAGCGCATAGACGTCGATTTCGTTGGGGATGCCGTAGAGCGTGCCGCCGACCGAGGCGGCGCTGGTGATGCCCGCCGGCCATGCGGCCTTGACCTCGCTGGCCACCGCATCGGGGGCGGGCGCGACCAGCTTGTCGCGCGCCAGTTCCGGCAACCAGAGATCGTAGATGCCGCCGATCGTCGGGCCGTCCGCGCCGCCGCCTTGCGAGCGCAGCGTGGTCAGGAGGTCGCCGAAGGGGACGGCGCGCACGGTGACGCTGACATCCGGATTGGTCTTGGCATAATCCTTGGCCGCCGCTTCCAGCAGCGCGACCGTCTCCGGCGACCAGTGGGTGAGATAGGAGATGTTGACCGATTGCGCCCAGCCGGTGGTGGGCAGGATGGCGAGGCCTGCGGCCAGTGCCAGTTTCGACGTCCAGGCAAACGACATTCCTCATCCTCCTATCGGTTCACAATGACGTTATGACAAGTTAGCGCGGCGACGCAAGGGCTTGCTGGCGAAAAAGTCTCACATCGCACGGTCACAGATTTCTTTGCAGCGCTGGAATGTGGATATTTATCGTTAGATAACAAACGGATGCGGGTACTGCAATGTCGTGAGGGGGCCAACGCCGCCATTCCTGAGGCGCAGCAGACCTCTTGCGAATGCCGCTATGTCATTATAATGACTTTTCCCGAGCCAATGGCTCTCTCACGGCAGGAAATGCCGCGGGACGCCAAGGACAGAGAACAATGGGAGACTGGCAATGAGCATGCTTTCACTTGACCGGCGCGCAGCACTTGGCCTGATCGGCGGCCTTGCCGCCGCCTGCGCCGGCGTCTTCGCCTCATTGCCGGCGCGAGCCGCCGACAGCACGGTGACGCTGTGGAGCTGGCGCACCGAGGACGAGGCAGCGATGCGCCGCATCTTCGATGCCTTCGAGGCGAAGAACCCCGGCATCAAGGTCGCCATCCAGTTCACGCCCGATGCCGACTACCAGAACCGGCTGAGCACGGCGCTGCGCGGCGGGCGCGGGCCCGACATCGCCCAGCTCAAGGCCTATGGCGAATTGCAGCCCTTCGTCGAGGCCGGCTATCTCGACGCGCTGGACGACAGCGTGCCGGAGCTGAAGAACATGGAGGACGCGGCGCTTGGCGGCGCGCGCGGCCGCAGCGACGGCAAGCTCTATGGCGTGCCCTATTCGGTGCCGATGATGGGCGTCTTCTACAACCAGGATATCTTCGCCGCCCAGGGCATCGAGATACCGAAGACCTACAAGGATTTCACCGCTGTCTGCGAGAAGCTGAAGGCGGCCGGCATCACGCCGATCGCCACCGGCGGCGCCAACGGCTCGGCCTGGGAACTGGAGATCGCCGTCGGCGTCGTCGGCCCGACCGTCTATGGTCCTGAATTCTACGACGAGATGATGAGCGGCAAGGCGACCTTCGAGGATCCGCGCTATGTCGCGGCGCTGAAGCGCTTCGCCGAGCTGAAGCCGTATTTCCCCGACGGCTTCGCCGGCATCGACTACACCACCGCCACGCAGCAGTTCATCGGCGGCAAGGCGGCGATGTTCCTCGGCGGTTCGTTCGAGAACGGCAGCTTCAAGGCGCAGAACCCGAAGCTGAAATTCTCGATCTTCCCGTTCCCCGCCGACGATGCCGGGGCAAAACTCTACACCTCGGCCTTCTCCGACGGCTCCTATGGCCTGGTCTCCGAGAGCCAGAACAAGGAAGCCGCGACCAAGGTGCTGGGCTTCATGGCTTCGGCAGAGTTCGCGCAGATGTTCGCCGACGAGCTCGGCTGGCCGCCGGCCCGCACGGATGTGACGGTGAAGGATCCAGTGCTGGCCTCGATGATGGAGATGGCGAAGAATTCGACGCCCTATCTGACGCTGGTCGGCTTCCGCTGGCAGTCGCCGACGGCGTCTTCGGTGCTGCAGTCGGAGATCATCGACATGATCGAAGGCAACATCGCGCCGGAGAAGCTGGCGGCCGACATGCAGGCCGCAGTCGCCACCTGGTTCAAGCCGAAGCAGTAGGCGCGGCCGGTCGCAAAGCGGCCGGCCTCTCACGGACCAGAAAAGCGCATGAGCACCCTTCGCCGCACCAGCAGCCTTCGCCGCACGCAGCAGCGCATGGCCGTGCTGTTCACCCTGCCGGCGCTGGCGGTCTATGCGCTGTTCGTCCTCTATCCCCTGGGGATGTCGCTCTGGGGCAGCTTCTTCGTCTGGAAGGGGCTGCGCATGGTCGAGTTCGCCGGCCTGTCGAATTTCTCAAGGCTGTTCGTTTTCCCCAGCGGCGCGCGGCTCTACGGCGCGCTGTGGCACAACACCGCCTGGTTCTTCGGCATCATGCTGTTCCAGAACGGAATCGGGCTTTTGTTCGCCTGGCTGCTGTTCCTGCGCGACAGGGGTGCTGCGTTCTTCCAGTCGGTGTTCTTCTTTCCGGCGGTGCTGAGCCCGGTCATCGTCGGCGCGCTGTGGCGGTTGCTTTTGGCACCGGGCGGCGTCGTCGAATGGGCGCTGAACGGGCTTGGCCTGCACCAGGGCAGCCTGACCGTGCTCGGCAACAGCCACACCGCGCTCGCCATGCTGATCGCCGTCGATGCCTGGAACTGGATGGGCCTGCCGGTGCTGATCTACACGGCAGGTCTGCGGCAGATTTCCGGCCAGATTTTCGAGGCGGCAAAACTTGACGGCGCCGGCAATGCGCGCATGCTGTTCTCGATCGCGCTGCCGCTGCTGATGCCGGCGCTGGGCACGCTGACGACGCTGTCGTTCATCAACACCTTCAACCAGTTCGACATCGTCTATGTCATGCAGGGCGTGCAGGGCAATCCGAGCTATTCGACCGACACGCTGGTGACCTACTTCTACCGGCTGGCCTTCGGCGCGGAAGGCGCTGTCGGCATCACCGATATCGGTCTGGCGCTGGCGCTCGGCACCGTGCTGTTTTTGATCCTCAGCATCGGCACGCTCATGATGCTGCGCTTCTTCGACCGCCGCACGGTGCAGCTATGAGCGCGCTGGCGATTTCACAAAGACCGGCCATCTCTCGGCAGCTGGCGCGGCTGCCCGGCTGGACGGTGCTGGTCGTTTGGACGGCGGCCGTGCTGTTGCCGCTCTACATCCTCATCGTCTCCTGTTTCAAGACCACGGCCGAGATCTACGACAACAGGCTCGGCCTGCCGCAAAGCTTTGCCTTCGACAATTTCATCAACGCCTGGACGCGCGCCGATCTCGGCCAGAATTTCATCAACAGCCTGATCGTCACGGGCGGCGCCGTCATCCTCACCATCGTCGTCTCGGCGATGGCCGCCTATCCGCTCAGCCGCTACAAGCTTGGCTGGAATGCCATCATGCTCGGCCTGTTCCTGTCCGGCATCATGCTGCCCATCCGGTTGGCCTCGGTCGAACTGTTCACGCTGATGCGCAATCTCGGCCTGCTGGATTCGCTGACCGGACTGATCCTGGTCTATTCGGCGATCCGCATTCCCTTCGCCGTCTTCATCTTCGCCAATTTCATGCGCGTCTTGCCCTCCGAGTTGGACGAGGCGGCGCGCATGGACGGCGCCGGCGAGGTCCGCATCCTGTTCCAGATCATCCTGCCGATGGTCAAGCCGGCGGTGTCGATCGTGGCAATCTTCACCGCGATCGCGGTGTGGAACGATTTCTTCTTCCCGCTGATCTTCATCTTCGACGACCGCTACAAGACGGTGCCGCTGGCGATCAGCGTCTTCGTCGGCCAGTTCCGCACCGACTGGGGCCTGGTGTTCGCCTCGCTGGCGATATCCATGGCGCCCATCCTGATCATGTATTGTCTGCTGGCGCGGCAGATTCGCGAAGGCGTCGGCACCGGAGGGGGCATGAAATGATCGAAGACAGGATTTATGCGGCGAAATCCATCCTGGTGGTCGGCGCACACGCCTTCGATGCCGAGGTGATGGCCGGGCCGCTGGCGGCCGCTGCCGTCAAGCGCGGCGCCACGGTGACCTTCCTGCATCTGACCATGGGTGAGCAGGGCCATCCGTACCTGGTTCCCGCGCATTATTGCGTGCAGAAGGAAGAGGAAGCGGGCAGCGCGGCGGAGCGGCTCGGCGTCGCCATGCGTAGCTTTGGCCTGCGCGACGGCTTCCTGCCCACAGACGATCAGACGGCGCTCGAAGTGGGCGACATCATTCGCGAGCTGAAACCCGAGATCGTCATCACCCATTGGCATGGCAGCTGGCACAAGGACCATCGCGCCGCCGCGCATTTGACGAAGACCGGTATCTTCTTCGCCGGACTGCCGACCGTTGCCAGCGACCATCCGGCGCACACGCCGCAACTGCTGCTGTTCGGCGAGAACTGGGAGGACGATGACGGCTTCCGGCCCGAGCATCTCGTCGATGTCAGCGACGGGTTCGAGGCCTGGCGCGACGCGGTCATGGAGTATGAGCTGGCGCGCGGCCTGAGCAGCTTCCCCTATGTCGACTATTACAGTTCGCTCTACCGGCTGCGCGGCTGCCTGCGTGGCACGCGCCATGCGCAGGCCTTCGCGGCGGCGTCGCATTCGTGGAATGCCGGCAGCGGCCTGTTCTCGCTCCCCTTCGGCAAAGGGTCCGGTCGATGAGGCGGGTACTCGCCATCGATCTCGGCGGCACCAATCTGCGCGCCGCCGTATCTACGGGCGATGTCGGTGCGTTGGAGGCGCTGGGCAGCGAGCCGGCGCCGGCAACCCTTGGTGCCTTCATTGCGCGCATCGACGCGCTGTGCGCTGAGGCCGGGTCGGTCTCAGCGCTTGGCATCGCGGTGCCGGGTCTGGTCGAGGGCTCAATCTGCCGCTGGATCCCCAACTTGCCGTTCCTCGACGGCGTCGATATCCAGCCGCTGTTTCCCGAACTGCGCGTAGCGCTCGGCAATGACGCGCAGATTGCGCTGCTGGCGGAGGCTGTCGAAGGCAGTGCGAAAAACATGTCGGAAGCGATCCTGCTCGCCATCGGCACCGGCATCGGTTCGGCGGTGCTGGCCAATGGCCGCATCGTTGCCGGCGCGCATGGCGGCGCCTGCTCGTTCGGCTGGGCCTGCGCCGACGTGAGGGATCATGGTGAAGAGCGCAGCGGCTGGCTGGAGCGCGTCGCGTCGGGCCGGGCGCTTGATGCCCTTGCCGGACAGATCGGCCTTGCCGACGGCCGCCAGCTGATCGCCGCTGCCCAGGCCGGCGAACTGGCCGCACTCACCTTGCTTGAACTGCCGGCGCGACAGCTCGGCACCGCGCTTGCAGGCGCTGTCGCGCTGCTCGATCCGCAAGCGGTTCTGATTTCGGGTGGTTTGGCGGAGGCGCTGGATGTGATCCGGCCGCCGCTGCTTGCAGCGCTGCGACGCCAACTGCCGCCGCATCTGCGCGGCATCGACGTCAAGCCCGGAAAATTCGGTCCCCGCGCCGGCCTCGTCGGCGCGGCGCTGGCCGGCGCCGTTGGGCAAGGGTGGAGGCATGTGCGATGAGCGAAGCAAGCTTTCAGCAGCCGGACCGCAGACGGCCGGAGCCGCTCTGGTATCAGGTCGAAGAGGCGATCCGCGCCATCGTCAAGAGCGGCGAATGGGCAACGGGCGACCAGATCCCGGCGGAGGACAGGCTGTGCGCCCTGTTCGGCGTCAGCCGCATCACGCTGCGCCACGCCTTGCGCAACCTCGAGGAGGCAGGACTGCTCAGGCGCGAACATGGCCGCGGCACGTTCGTGCGCTCGACCACGCTGGTCGCCGGCACGCGCGAGCTGACCAGCTTCACCCAGGAGATGGGCAATATGGGCGTGGTCGCGGGCTCGCGCCTGCTCGACTGCAGCCTGACCACCGCCAACGCGGCGGCTGCCGGCGCGCTGGAGATCGAGGAAGGCGATCCGGTGGTGCGCATTCGCAGGCTGCGGCTCGGCAACAACGAGCCGATCGGCATTCAGACGGCGCAGCTGTCGGCCGTGCGCGTGCCGGGCTTCCTCGATGCCGGCCTGCTGCAGGGCTCGCTCTACGAGGCGCTGGAGCGCCATTACGGCATCGTGCCGGTGGCGGCGCGGGAAAACTACCGGGTCGGCGCGGTCGGCGCGGCGGACGCCGAACTGCTCGACCTCGCTGTCGGCAGCCCGGCCTTCGTCGTCGAACGCATCACCACCGACGAGCGCGGCCCGTTCGAATTCACCGTCTCGATCATGCGCGGCGACCGCTACGAAATCCGCTCGACGCTGCGCGCCGGACGCGTGCCGCTGAACCCGAGAAGCTGATCCATTCCAGACCGACACAGCAAACAGGAGTACCCACGTGTCCGATCTCTACATCCACCGTCTCGCCGCCCTCATCGACCAGGCTGCGAAAGCCAATGAAGAGGCCTTTGGCCAGGCCGCCAGCCGCTTTGCCGACTCGCTCGAGGGCGGCGGGCTGGTGCATCTCTATGGCTCCGGCCATTCGGTGCTGCCGGTGCAGGAAGTGTTTCCGCGCTATGGCAGCTATGTCGGCTTCAACCCCCTGACCGACCCGCGCGTGATGTGGCACAATGTGCTCGGCGCCGGCGGCGTGCGCGAGCTTTTGTGGCTGGAGCGTACGGAAAGATACGCCGAAAAATTCCTCGACCACCAGCCGCTCAACAAGGGCGATTCGATCATCATCTTCGGCCATAGCGGCCGCAACTCGTCGGGCATCGACACCGCGCTCTACGCCAGGAAGCGCGGCATCTTCGTCGTCGCGGTCACCAGCAAGAACAATCTGGACAAGCCGGCGACGCACTCCTCCGGCAAGCGGCTGGCCGATGCCGCCGACCTCGTCATCGACACCTGTTCGCCGATCGAGGACGCCATCGTGCCGGTCGAGGGCTGGAGCCGGCCGGTGTCGGGCTCATCGACGGTGCTTGCCATGATCCTGGCGCATGAGCTGATCGCGCGCACCGCCGAGCAGCTCGCCAAGCGGGGCATCGAACTGCCGGTCTTCGCCTCGCCGACCATTGCCGGCGTGACGTTGCACGACACCGACGTCATCTATGGCGTCTACCGCGAGCGTATGCTGGAGGCGCAGCAGAAGCACCTGCCGACCTTCCAGGCAACGATGCGCGGAGAGTGAAAAAAGGGAGGCCCGGCACATGCCGGGCCTCCGACGTCTCGTTCCGCAATTCCTATCCTCTCAACGCCGCTTCGGGCGCCCGGCAGGCGATTTGTTGCCGCGTGGCCCGCTCTGAACCGGCGTGTTGCCCTGGTTTTCCTCCGACAGCTTGCGCCAGCGGGCAAGGCGCTCGGGGTCGAGCGTACCCGCCTTCAACGCAGCCTGCACCGCGCAGCCCGGTTCGTGGACATGGGTGCAGTCGCGGAACTTGCACAGCGGTGCGAGCTCGGTGATTTCGGCAAACAGCGTGTCGATGCCGGAGGCGACGTCGCTGACATGCAGCGTGCGCATGCCCGGCGTGTCGATCACCCAGCCGCCGCCGGCAATGGCGTGCAGCGATCTGGCTGTGGTAGTGTGGCGACCCTTGGCATCGTGCTCGCGAATGCCCGCAGTCTGTTGCGGCGATTGCTGCGCCGATCCGGCCAGCGTGTTGACCAGCGTCGATTTGCCGACGCCGGAGGAGCCGACCAGCGCCACCGTCTGCCCTGCGCCACACCAGGGAGCAAGCGCCGCTGCGGCATCGGCGACGCGCGGGTTCAGCATCACCACGGCCAGTCCACGCTGCAGGGCGGCGGCCTGGCGTTGGTAAGCCTCGGCATCGTCAGCGGTGTCGGCCTTGGTCAGCAGGATCACCGGCGTCGTTCCGGCCTCGTTGGCCAGCGCGAGATAGCGCTCGAGCCGGGCGATGTTGAAATCGGCATTGCAGGACGTCACGATGAACAGCGTGTCGACATTGGCCGCGGCCAGCTGCGGCACCCTGCCTCCCTGTGTGCGGCGCTCCAGCACCGTCTTGCGGGTCAGGCGGCGCCGCAGCAGATGCGTATGCGGCTCGACCAGCACCCAGTCGCCGACGGCATAGTCGCCGGTGTTGGTATTGGCCGGCAGCGTCAGATCCACTGGCCCTGACAGAGACAGACCGGCCAGGCGGTCGCGGTGCACCGAGGCGATGCGCGTCGGCACTAGGTTTGCCTCATCGGCTTCAAGCTGGTCGCCGAAGAAATCCGTCCAGCCCAGGCTTGCGAGGGAAGCCGTCACGGTTTTGACCACGGGGACGGCGTCACAGACATCGGAGAGTATCCTTTGGCAAAATGGGCGCGGACCCTCGGGGCGGTTGTTCAAGCCGTGTATGGGCGGCATGGCGGCATTTGGCAAGCCGAACCGCGCCGATGGCCAAGCCGTTTCGCGCACCGCGTGGAACGCATCGAGGCGGTGGTTCGCTGAACGTCACCAGACACGGAATCCTATCGTGGCACCTATCCGCGTCGCGTGCGTCGAGGGTCGTTCAACATTGAGGAAAAGTCCTATGCGCTTACGCGTCGTTACTCTCAATGTCTGCAACACGGAAGGCGAACCGGAGCGCCTGGCGGCCATCAACCGGGAGCTGAGGCGGCTCGACCCCGATCTGTCGCTCTCCAGGACGTCGTCCAGACAGCCGATGTGAAATCCCTCGATACGCTGCCGATGGTCTTGATTTGCATGCCACGCATCAGGCCTCGTCGTCGACCTCGAAGTTGGCAGGGACGGCTGAGGATGGCAGGTCGAGAAGCCTGCCAAAAGGGGGAGGGGGATGGCCGGTACCGCAGGGGGCGGGGGGTTGGGATGGGGTTGCCTGAAGCACCGGCCAAAGCGGGACAAGTCCCACGCCCACAAGCTAGCAGAGCTTGGATCGGTTCATATGGTGTGATCGCGGAACTGGCGCAAAAGCGCTTTCACATCCCCGCGCAGGCGTCGGCAACGAGCCCGCAACCGGGGGTTTCCTGTCGGTTGGTGGGTTGCGCAAGCGTCGGTTGAAGGCGCTGCGGGAGGCTGTCGTTTTTAGTGCGGTTCGAGTGCTATGCGCTCAGCGACAGGTGCTCAAGGCAGGGCAATCGCGTGGCGCCACCACATGCGATTGTCCTGCTTACGCCACCGGCAGCGTTCGCCCCGCAATCAGATCCGCAGCCTTCTCCGCAATCATGACCACGGCGGCGTTGGTGTTCGACGACACGATGCTTGGCATGACCGAGCTGTCGCAGACACGCAGGCCTTGCAGCCCGCGCACGCGAAGCTCGGGGTCGACGACGCTGTCGGCATCGCCGCCCATCCGGCAGGTGCCGACTGGGTGATAGGCGCTGCGGCCATGTTCTCGGGCGAAGGCTTCGAGTGCTGAGCGCCCCTGCATCGCCTTGCCGGGCAGATGCTCGCGGCTGATGTATCTGGCGAAGGCTGGCTGCGACAGGATTTCGCGGCTGATCTCGATGCCGTCGATGGCGCGTTCGAGATCATAGCGCTCGGCGAACGGGTTGGGGTCGATGATGGGCGCATCGCGCAGGTCCGCGGACTTGAGCGTGACGCTGCCGCGCGAACGCGGGCGCACATGGTAGGAGTTCAGCGTGCAGCCATTGCCGCCGGGAACCGAGCCGATGCCTTCCTCGACGCCGGCGCCGGGCAGGAAATGGAACTGGATGTCCGGCGTCTTCTCCGCGCGGTCGCCCCACCAGAAGCCGCCGGCCTCGACGATGTTGGAGGCCACCGGCCCCTTGCCGAACAGCGCATATTCAAGACCGGCAACCGCCTGCCAGCGCTTCTTCTTGTAACGGTCGATGCCATGCGGTCCGTTGAGCTCGGCGACGACATCGACGTCCATGTGATCGTGCAGATTCTGGCCGACGTTTTTGGAATCGTGGACCACCTCGATGCCGTGATGGCCGAGATGCACGGCCGGGCCGATGCCGGACAGCATCAGCAATTTCGGCGAGCCGATGGCGCCGGCGGCGACGATGACTTCGCGCTCGGCGCGGAGCAGTTCGGTGCGGCCATTGACGATGATCTCGACACCGATGGCGCGGCCGTTCTCGACCACGATGCGGCTGACGGAGGCGTCGGTGCGTAGCGTCAGATTCTTGCGGCCGAGCGCCGGCTTCAGATAGGCGACCGCCGTGCTCGAGCGTTTCCCCCGACGCGTCGTCGTCTGGTAGAAGCCGGCGCCCGCCTGCTCACCGGCGTTGAAGTCGGCGCGGAAAGGAAGGCCCGCCTGCTGCGCCGCCTTGACGAAGATGCGGGTCAGCGGATGCGGCGCGCCGCTGGAGACGCCGAGCGGGCCGTCAGTGCCGTGCTGCGCATCGGCAAAAGTGTCGTTGCCCTCGGAGCGGACGAAGTAGGGCAGCACGTCGGCATAGCTCCAGCCGGCACAGCCATCGTCGGTCGCCCAGCCATCGTAGTCCTGCGGGCAACCACGGGTGAACACCTGGGCGTTGATCGAGGAGCCGCCGCCCAGCACGCGGGCCTGCGGATAGACCATGGTGCGGCCATCGATCTCCTTGCCGGGCGCGGTGTCATAACCCCAGATCAGCGGCCCCGACGTCATCTTGAAGAAGCCGACCGGCAAATGGATGTAGCGGTCGGTGTCGGGCGGACCGGCCTCGAGCAGCACGACGGACACGTCCGGGTCCTCGCTCAGCCGGGCGGCCAGAATGCAGCCAGCCGAACCGCCGCCGACAATGATGTAATCCGTCATTTCCACTCCCGGGTTCTCTTTGTTGGAGCATGATCTCCGGACAAAACGGTTTCTCGATTTGTCCGAGAAAACCGGTTCCCACTTCTAGGGATCATGCTCCGGCGGGCGATGAAATCACCGCCCCTTCCTCTTGCGCGCGACGATCTCAAGTCGCTTGTGCCACGTCAAGAGAAAGGGTATGGTTATCGTGTTGAAGGGTTGTCGTACAAGTGGAGGAGCTTGACGATCCTCACCAGGAGGTCCCGGCCGCGCTCCCTGCGCAAGATGCCGGGCGGAACAGAATTCAATCGGGAGGTTTCGAGGTATGAACGACACGAAGAATTTTGCGGTCAACCGGCGCACGCTGATGATGGGCGCCACCGCCGGCGTGGCGGCACTCGCCATGCCGAGCGTGCTGCGCGCGCAGGACAAGCCGACGCTGGTGACGTCGATCCGCTCGCTGTCCAACCCCTATCACGCGGTGTGGAAGACCGGCGCGGAAGCGTATGCCAAATGGGCCGGGCTGGAACACGTCACGCTGGTTTCGGAAGGCAACAGCGAGAAGGGCATTGCCGACATCAAGGCGATGCTGGCCAAGACCGGCGGCAACATGGTGCTGAATTCCGATCCCAACGACACGCCCGATGCGCGCCCGATCGTCGAGGCCTGCGCCAAGGCCGGCGCCTATGTGGTGACGCAGTGGAACAAGCCGGGGGATCTGCACCCGAAGGATTTCAACCCGAACTATGTCTCGCATATCGAGTTCGACGGCATCGACAGCGGCAAGACCATCGCCGAGATCCTGTTCAAGACCATTGGCGGCAAGGGCGGCATCGTCGCACTCGGCGGCCTGATCTCGACCACGGCGGCGATCGAACGCAAGAAGGGCCTCGATGCGGCGCTTGCCGCCAACCCAGACATCAAGCTGCTCGATTTCCAGGTCGCCAACTGGAAGTCGACCGAAGCCTTCGACCTGATGGGCAATCTGCTCACCCGCTTCGGCGACGACATCAAGGGCATCTGGGCGGCCAATGACGATATGGGCTCCGGCGCACTGGAAGCGCTGCGTGCCGAAAACCTCGCCGGCAAGGTGCCGATCGTCGGCGTCGACGGCATCAAGACGGCGGTCGATGCGGTGCGCACCGGCGAATTCGCCTGCACGGTCACTTCGGATCCGTTCTGGCAGGGCGGCATGGGTCTCGCCATCGGCTACAACGCCAAGATCGGCAAGTTCGACCCGACCAAGGAGCCGCCGGAGCACCGTGAGTTCTACGGCAAGGCGGTGCTGATCTCGCACGACAATGTCGAGGAATATTACAAGACCAATGTCGATGCGAAGCCCGAGATCGACTGGAACGATCTGTGGGGCCGGGTCACCGGAGCAATCCGTACCTGATCCATCGGAGTGGGCTGCACCTCCCTGGCGGCCCGCTTCCTCCCGCAGCCGTCGCGATCCCCTTGTCGCGACGGCTGTCACCAGCAGACGGGAAGCGGTTTCTTGACAATCCATACAGAACCCCTGAAGTCCGTTTCGGACATCGAGCGGACGACGCCTATGACATCGTTCCCCGGCCGCATCGCGACATTCCTGGGCGGCAGGCGCTGGCGCAGCCTGGCGCCGCTGGCGGTGCTGATTGTACTCTGCGTACTGATCGCCATTGCCAATCCCAATTTCATCGAGCTGCGCAATCTGGTGCGGCTTGCGAATTCCGCCGCCGTGCCGCTGACCTTGGCGATGGGGCTGACCTTCATCATCCTGATGGGCAGCATCGACCTTGCAGTCGAAGGCACGCTTTCGGTCGCGGCGATGGTGCTTGTTCTGCTCGCCGCCAATGACGGCAACGGCAACGACTATGGCTGGTGGGCGGTGCTCGCTGCCATCGCCGCCGCCACCGCCATGGGCTTCGTCAGCGGTCTCGTCCAGACCATGCTGCGCATCCCGTCCTTCATGGGCACGCTCGGCATGTGGTTCATCGGCCTCGGCCTGTCGGTCTATATGCTGGGCGGCACGGCCATCAAGCTGAACGACGCCTCGATCCGCGACCTGGCCTTGCACCGTTTCCTCGGCCTGCCGGTGGCGGTCTGGGTCGCGTTCGGCGCGTTCCTGCTCGCCACCGTCATCCAGTATCACACCAAGCTCGGCCGCCACATATTGGCGATCGGCGGCGACGAGGATGTCGCCAAGCTCTCGGGCGTCAATGTGGTGCGCGTGCGCATCACCGCTTTTGCGCTGGCCGGTTTCTTCTTCGGCATTGCCGGTGTGCTTGCCGCCGCACAGCTCGGCCAGTCGCATGCCGTCATCGGCGACGGCAGGCTGTTTGCAGCGGTCACCGCAGTGGTCGTCGGCGGCACCGCTTTGACCGGCGGCGAGGGCGGTGTGGTCAACACGCTGATCGGTGTGCTGATCGTCACCGTGCTTGCCAATGGCATGATCCTGCTCGGCATCTCGCCCTACATCCAGCAGACGGTGCAGGGTCTGATGATCATTGCCGCGGTGGCGCTGTCGCTCGACCGTGTCCGCCTGAAAATCGTCAAGTGAACGCCATGCTGCAGGCGTCCAACATCATCAAGAATTTCCCCGGTGTGCAGGCGCTGCGCGACGTCTCCATTGAGGTGCGGCCCAATGAAGTTGTCGGGCTGATCGGCGAGAACGGCGCCGGCAAGTCGACGCTGATGCGGGTGCTGGCCGGCGGCTACCGGCCGGATGGCGGCTCGCTCACACTGGACGGCGAACAGCTGCGCATGCGCAACGCCCGTGATGCGGCCAGGCATGGCATCGGCATGGTGTTCCAGGAGCAGTCGCTGGTGCTGAACCTGACGGTTGCCGAAAACATCTATCTCGGCGAAGAGGACCGCTTCACCCGCTTCGGCCTCGTCAATTGGCGCGCCATGAACGCAGCGGCGCGGCGGCAACTGGCCAAGATCGGCATCGACATCGACGTCACCGCGCGCACCTCCGAACTCACCTTCGCCGCGCGCCAGGTGGTCGAGCTCGCCAAGGCGCTGACCCTGGAAGAAGTGGTCGAGCGGCAGTTGCTGATCCTGCTCGACGAGCCGACCTCGGTGCTCAACGCCGCCGACATCGAGGTGCTGTTCGCGCGGGTGCGGTCGCTCAAATCCCGCGCCAGCTTCGTCTTCGTCTCGCACCGCCTCGACGAGGTGCTCAATATCTCCGACCGCGTCTACACGATGAAGGATGGCGCCGTCGTTGCCGAACATCGTGCAGCCGAAGTCACCGCGCCGGAGCTGCACGAGATCATGGTCGGGCGCGGCCTGCAGGCCGAGTATTATCGCGAGGCCCGCCAGCTGGCGCCGCGCGATACCGTGATGGTCGAGGCCAAGGGCCTTGGCGCCAACGGTTTCTATCACGGCGTCGATCTCTCGATCCGGGCGGGCGAGATCGTCGGCATTGCCGGCGTCGTCGGCTCCGGCCGCGAGGAGGTGACGCGCACCGTTGGCGGCTTCGTCCAGCATGATGCGGGCGAGATGAAAATCGCCGGCGATGCCGTGCGCTTCTCCTCGCCGGAACCGGCGGTGCGCAAGGGCATCGGCTATGTCCCGCGCGAGCGCCGGCTCGAAGGGCTGGTGATGTTCCTGTCGATCGCGGAGAACATTTCGCTGGCCGATCTCTCCAGCGTCATGCGCCATGGCGCCATCGATTATGGCAAGGAGCGCCGGCTTGCCGCCGACTGGATCAAGCGGCTGCGCATCAAGGCGCCCGGTCCCGATGCCGCCTGCCGCAAGCTCAGCGGCGGCAACCAGCAGAAGGTGGTACTGGCGCGCTGGATGACGGCGGGCTCGCGCATCCTGGTGCTCGACCATCCGACGCGCGGGCTCGATGTCGGCGCCAAGGAAGAGGTCTACGAGCTGGTGCGCGACCTCTCGGCGCAAGGCGTGGCGATTCTTTTGATTTCCGACACGCTGGAGGAAACGATCGGCCTGTCGCACCAGGTGCTGGTGATGCGCGACGGTGCAATCACCGCGCGCTTCGATGCCAGCCCGGCCAACAAGCCGAACCAGGTCGACCTTCTCAGGGCAATGGTGTGAGCCGATGAATGAAGCGCTCTCCATCAGGCGGGTTTTCGAGGGCAAGTGGACGCAGGGCGCCATTCCGCTGGTGCTGCTTGTCGGCCTGCTTTTGATCATCGAGATCGCCGCGCCCGGCTTTCTGACCGGCGAGACCGTGGCGCTTTTGTTTGCCAACACCGCCGTGCTGTTCATCCTGGCGACCGGCGTCACCTTCGCCATCCTGCTCGGCGGCATCGATTTGTCGATCCAGGCGGTGGCATCGCTGGCCAGCGTCATCCTGGCGCAATTGCTGCCTTCGCTCGGCCTTGCCGCCTTTCCGGTGGCGATCCTGTCGGGGCTCGCCTTCGGCGTGTTGAGCGGCGTCGTTCACGTCAAGCTACGCGTGCCGTCCTTCGTCGCGACACTCGCCACCGGCGGCGTGGTCACCGGCCTGGCGCTATGGGTTTCCAACGGCCGCGCCATCACCATCGAGGAAGGTGGCCGAGAAAACACGGCGTGGATCAACGCCACCATCATTGGCATTCCGGTGGTGGTGCTGATTTCGGCGGTCATCGGCATCGCCGCCTTTCTGGCGCTGCGCTACACACGCTTCGGCCGCCAGGCGATCGCGGTCGGCGCCGGCGAGCCGGCGGCGTGGGCCGCGGGCATCAATGTCGACCGCACCAAGATCATCGCCTTTGCCGCGTCGGGTATGCTCGCGGCCATCGCCGGCATCGTGCTGGCAGCCAGGCTGTCGAGCGGTTCGCCGGTGCTGGCCAACCAGCTGCTGCTGCCGGCCATCGCCGCCGTCATCGTCGGCGGCACGGCGATCACCGGCGGGCTCGGCGGCGTTGCCCGCACGGCGGTCGGCGCGCTGATCATCTCGATCGTGCGCATCGGCATGACCTTCGTCGGCGTCAATATTTTCCTGGAAAACATGGTGTTCGGCGCGGTGCTGATCGCTGCCGTCGCCATTACCATCGACCGCAGCAAGATCGCGGTCATCAAGTGATCCCGCCTCCCAGGCAAGCGCGGACAGGACGGGACCGCATCGGCGCGAGGCCGATGCGATCCGGCCCGATCGGATTACATCGTGTCGAGGCCGATCAGCTCGATCTTGTAGCCGTCGGGGTCTTCGACGAAAGCGATGTGGGTGGTGCCGTGCTGCATCGGGCCGGGCTTGCGCGGGATCTTGGCGCCGCGCTTTTCCAGTTCGGCGCAGACGGCGTAGATGTCGTTGACGCCGAGCGCCAGATGGCCGAAGCCGGTGCCGATCTCGTAGGGCTCCTCGCGGCCCCAGTTCAGCGTCAGCTCGACGACGGCTTCCTTTTCCTCGGGGCCGTAGCCGACAAAGGCGTTGGTGAACTTGCCGCCGGGGTAGTCGTCGCGGCGCAGCAGGGTCATGCCGAGCACCTCGGTGTAGAAGGCGATCGACTTGTCGAGGTCGAGCACCCTGATCATGGTGTGCATATAGCGAAATCCCGGGGCGTCGCTCATTGGGGAAGTCCTCCGAATTCTGTGATTTGCGGGTCTGATCATCCACATCGAACGCTTGGCGGCAAGCCTCGCTTGATGTTCTCAATCAGGGTTGTATGATAACACGACAACGCCGGTATTTGTCCAGCCGTTTTGCCGAGGGGCCCAGAGCCAATCCATGAATGCCGTGCCGCTACCCTCCGCATCGCAGATCGCAGCCCTGGCCGGCTTGCTGCCGAATGGCGGGCTGCTGACCGAGGAAAATCTGGCGCGCTACAGCCGAGATTGGTCGGGCGATCATTTCGGCCGGCCGCTGGCGGTGGCGCGGCCCTCTTCGGTGGAGGAAATGTCGGCGCTGATGCGGTTCTGCCATGCCGAGCGCATTCCGGTCGTGCCGCAAGGCGGCCTGACCGGGCTCGTCGGCGCCGCAGTGGCGGCGGATGGCGGCGAGATCGTCATCTCGCTGGAGCGCATGAACAAGATTCGCTCGATCAGCCCGATCGACTTCGCCATCGTGGTCGAGGCCGGCTGCATTCTCGAGGACGCCAAGCGCGCCGCCGAAGCGAGCGACTGCCTGCTGCCGATCACGTTCGGCGCGCAGGGCAGCTGCCGCATCGGCGGCAATGTCGCCACCAATGCCGGCGGCTTCAACGTGCTGCGCTACGGCATGACGCGCGACCTGGTGCTTGGCCTCGAAGTGGTGCTGGCCGACGGCCGCATCTGGAACGGGCTGAAAGTGCTGCGCAAGGACAATCGCGGCTATGATCTGAAGCAAATCTTCATCGGCTCGGAGGGCACGCTCGGCATCGTCACCGCGGCGGCGCTGAAACTATTCCCCAAGCCGACGCAGATCGAAACCGCGCTGGTTGGCCTGCGCTCCGTCGAGGACGCGATGGCACTCTATGCAAGGGCGCGGCGCGATTGCAGCGATTTGCTCACCGCCTTCGAGCTGATCCTGCGCGGCGGCATCGAGATCACCATGCGCGAGGGCAAGGATTTTCCCGATCCGCTCAGCCAGCCCTATCCCGTCTATGTGCTGATCGAGGTGTCGTCGGGCGGGCTGATCGACCTCTCCAATATGCTTCTGGATTTTCTCGGCAGCGTCGAGGACATCGTCGAGGATGGCGTCATCGCTTCGACCAGGGCTCAAGGTGAGCGGTTGTGGCTCTACCGCGAGATCATGGTCGAGCGGCAGGGCAGGGGAGGCCGCTACCTGCGCACCGATGTGTCGGTGCCGATCTCCAGGCTTGCCGATTTCGTCACCGATGCGCTGGCCGCCTTGGAGAAAGCCCGGCCCGACGCGCTGGCCGTCACCTACGGCCATGTCGGCGACGGCAACATCCACCTCAACGTCGTGCCGCCGGAAGGCATGGGCACCGAGGCGATGGAACATCTGTTCGAGCAGGCGGAAGCCGAGATCTTCACCGTCGTCGATCGCTATGGCGGCTCTATCAGCGCCGAGCACGGCATCGGCCGGGTCAAGCAGAAGGCGTTCCTCGAACGCATCGATCCGGTGACGCTCGACCTCGCCGCCGGCATCAAGGACGCATTCGACCCGCGCCACATTCTCAGTAACGGCCGCATTCTGGCGTCCGCACCCGCCGTCGACTATAGGTGAGCGATGACGCTGAAACTCGACAAGGTCAATCGCGGCCCACACCTCTCCACTCTGGTGGCCAGTTCCATCTCGCGCGAGATCGCGCAAGGCCGGCTGAAGCCGGGTGACCAGCTGCCGACCGAGGCGGCGCTGGCAACCACTTTCGGGGTCAGCCGCAACGTGGTGCGCGAGGCGATCGCGCGGCTGCGCTCGGAAGGCCGAATCTGGTCGCAGCAGGGGCGCGGCGCCTTCGTGGTCGAGAGCAACAACCCGACGGTGCTGACCATCGACCATGAGACGCTGCAGCGCGCCGACTCGTTTCGCAATCTGTTCGAACTGCGTGGCATCCTCGAAGTGCAGGCGGCGGCCCTTGCCGCCAAGCGGCGCAGCGACGCCGATCTCAAAGCCATGGGCGATGCGCTGTCCGGCATGCGCGCCGCCCCCTATGGCAGCGTCGCCTGGTTGCGCAGCGACCTCGAATTCCACCGCACCGTCGCCGAGGCGACGCGCAATTCCTACATGGGCCAATTCCTGGTCTTCGTGTCCGAGCGGGTGCGCGAAAGCATTCTCGCCGCCGGCAACCAGCAAAAGTCGGACGACATGGCCCGCATCACGCTCGGCGAACATGAGCGCATCCTGAGAGCGATCCGTGCCGGCGACGCCGAAGGAGCGCAAGCGGCGATGCGCGACCATCTGGCGGGCGCGGCGCTGCGGGTGGGGTTGCATGAGGGGGAAACTGCGGAGATAGCGCCGGGGCCCGAGGCGGCGTCTCCGGTACGGCATTCGCGGTTGCGGAAGGCTGTGCGCGGGCAGGCTTAGGGATAGCCTTGCCTTATCCGCGCGCTGGGCCAATCGCCTATGGCAGCGCTGACCTCCACTCCGTCTCGGCTTCGCCGAGCCACCTTGCCGGGGCGAGCCACGGGTCTCGCCCGTCCTTCGGACCCCCCATTTCATGGGGGATGAGGAAATGCCAATCTCCGAGATCGCAGCCCTTCAAAAGCTTGGGTTTCCTCTCCCCCACGAATGCGGGGGTAGAGGTGGCTCGGCGAAGCCGAGACGGAGTGGGGGAGCGCCATATCAGATTTCACACGGTCGTCGGCTCAACCAGCTCAGGGCCGGAGATAGGCCGCCACCCCACCGCGCTATTTCAGCGGCAGAAACAGCTCAAGCACCACCTCGCGCACCGGTCCGTTCGACGAAAAGTGCCGTTGGCAATAGATCGGAAAGTCGCGCGCCTCCTCGCCACTGGCCGGAAGCCATTCGCGGTACAGGTAAAGCGCTGCCGGCTCGAGATTGTTGGTGTTGCCGGGATAGCGCAGCACCGCGCAGCGTCCGCCGGGGATCACGCCGGCCTTCATCTGCGCGTCCTCGATCGGCCCGCCTTCTACCGGCAGGTCGGTTCCGGCACAAATATCCATGCTGTAATCGGCCGGGTTCGCCGGCTCCCTTTCGGAACGGAAGATGTTGAAGGTCGGGCTTGTGTGGGGCGAGAGGCCGGCCGCCTTGCGCCAGGCGATGAAGCGCTGGATGGTGTCCTGGAGCGTCGCCCGGTCGCCGCGATGCTCCATGATCGCCACCGGCGTCGGGGGCACATCGCGGATCATCACGTCGGCGGGTTCGAAGATTATCTGCATGAGCGTGGTCCTTGCTTTGTCGAGCGGCCCGAAGGCCATGAGCCACGCCCCCCAGTCGGGAGACTTCCGGAAAGACGAAGGCGATTGTCCGAACCGTTGCCGAAAGGCGCGGGCGAAGGCATCCGGTGCGTCGTAACCGGCATCCATCGCTATGTCGGTGACGCTTTGGGCGTCGCTCTCGGCAAGCCGGTACGAAGCGCGCTTCAGGCGGGCGAGCTGGACATAGCGATGCACGGACAACCCGAAGGTTGACGTGAACTGCCGGTGGAAATGGTATTTCGAGAACGCCGCGACGCCGCTCAACGCTTCCAGGCCCAGATCGCCGTCCAGATGCTGGTCTATGTGGTCCAGCACCCGCTGCATCCGGGCTTGGTAGTTTTCAAGTGGCGTCATCAAACGTCTCGTCCTGCGTGGCGACACCAGATAGGCGGTTCCGGACATGTCGCGCTCGACCGATCTTGCGGTTTGACATGGATGGACGCCAGCGGTTGCATAGGTCGCGCCTGACCTGCTCTAGAGGGATGCGGTTGCGGAGCCGGCATCATAGGCGCGGGAAACAGCGTCTCCGATGCGGCATTCGAGGTTGCGGCTAGGGGGCCGGACAGGCGACAGCTCAGTTTGTGGCCGAACGAAACAGCACGACACCATCCTCGGCAGCAATCTCTTGCACTTCCGATGCGTAAAAGAAGTCGCTTTCTAAACCTTCTTGGGGCGGCGTGACGTTCGTTGAAATGTGGTCGAACTGCTCACCCAAATCGCGGCCATACACGATGTTGAGTACTCGATGGGTGGTGCCACTAGTCAAGGTGACGAGCGAGTTGGACCCATTTCGAGAGACCAGCAATTTAATGACGTATTCGCTTTCCCGAGGGGTCATATTGGCTCAGACCTTGTAGCCCTTAGCCACCGGCGTGCTCCCGCATGCAGTACGCACACGGGCCAGTGTCGGCGTAACGCGGTCCCAAAGTTCCCATATATTTGCTGGCCTCAGCTAGGGTTGGAAAGCCCGCTGAAGGGAATCGAGGATGCCAGAAAGTTGGCCCGGTCCCTTTATCCTGATTTTCCATACCTTGGCCTTCTCGGCAAAACTTGCATTCCCCAATGTGTATGCGTGCTCGTCCGCTAGGTGGAATAACTTTGACAAAAAACCCCATATCACCTCCGGAGCAGTCCGAGCGGTTCGTCGAAGCCGCCCATATAATTGCTAAGATGGTCCCTGAGCCGTCCTAGTGGCCCGGTAATCCTTGTAGGTTGCGTCGCAGTAAGGATGCGCTATCGCTTCGTTGGATTGGCGATTGTCGCCCCCAGCCCTTTTTGGGTTAATATGGTCCCCGTGAAATGAATTCCGATGCCACAGTCCGTGGCAGTAAGGACACTTAGGAGCTCCGGGTAGGGCTGCATCCCATATCGCTGCAGTGGTGGTTTTGGGTGCGAACTTGCCGGTGCCGGGCTTTTTGTCCGCTGCTGCCATGCGGATCATTGGATCCTTAAATCGAAGGAGACCGAAATCCTTGTGCTCATTCATCGTATGGATCACCTCGTCATAGGTTTTTCCATCCATCAATAGCTGCAAGGCGAGGGACCAATACCGGTCAAGCCACGGTGTGCTGCGATCACCGCTGCCGTTTTTATGAATGATTTCCGTCATTACCCATTTGTGGTCTATCAGAAACCGTTCCATTTCGCTTCGAACGTCGCAAAAACGGTTTGCTTTCCCCTCCGCAAAGATTCGGTCAACTATCTGCGACCACGCGAGGAAGGCCCACGGTGAAAATGCCCCGCCACGGGTGTAGAAATAAACAACCGGATGCAGACCGAGAGACGTCGGTTCCTTGCTAGTTAAACGAGACACCGTCCTCCAAACGCGCTTGAGATATTTGGCGGTGTCAACTCCTTCGACATCAGGTTCTAGGCGGTCTTTTATCTTCGCCCCCGTGGAGTCCGCAGCCTTTGTCGCGTTAACCTGGTTGACTAGATCAAAAACAAACGGGAGGACGCTGTACCCGCGACCGGCGACCGGAACGTCCAACGTGTCGACCGTGCCTTCAGGCATCGGCGGCCTGTAGAGGGCGGCGTAAATGTCCTTCGACGTGTCGACAATAATCTTCTGCACACCCTCGGGGAATTTCTGCCAGTAGGCATATCCGCTGCCGCCGTGAGCGATTGCGCGAGATGCAATTGCGGACGCCGATTCTCGCGAACGAATAATCCGTTTTTCAGTCTTATCCAGAGGGGTGGCCGCGTCGTTGATTGTAAAGAACGAATCTTCCGCTGCCTTAGCGCTGGTTGCAGGAACCCATTGAGCTACAAAAAACGTAATAGTTAGATTGCTCATCCGTGCTGTCTGAGAATCGGTGACGACACTTGGGTGCGTCAACCCAGCTTGGTAGAGCTTGAATTTTCCGATGCCCCTATCGATAAGCGTTCGTGTTTTCCTAGCCAGCGCCTCTTGTTCTGGTGGTAAGCGCGGTCCGAAAAGCGCCTTCGAACGATCCCCGTCTCCGTAGTCGTCATAAATCCACGCCATAAGGGCAGAGATGCGATGGGCGCCGTCTACCACGAAATTGAACTGGCCGGCACGCCAGAGGATGACAGCAGGGACTAGCCGCCTATCCAAAAAGTCGGCCACCAGGTCGAAGATTTTCTTAGGAGACCAATGAATAGTTTCTCGCTGAAATTCCGGCTTACGCAAGAATTTGGCAAAGAAATCATTCTCCATGAAGAGCGTGTAGGTAAGTTGTGTAGGACCCGTTTCGCCGGCTACCACACCCTCGCCAACAGATAAGTCAGCCCGCGGGATTAACGCATCGAGATTTACCCCGTTCGCTGCCATGCCATCTACCCACCCGATTTCGATGGTGAGTCTTATCTCACCTCGTCCCATCGGCATAGTTGGTGCGCGAGGTATAGTATGCTGAGTTTTCGCTGAGACGGGCTAACGAGATCGGCGTTTATCGCTTCACTCCCGTCACTCCGCCGCCGCCACCAGCGACACCCCATTCAACCCCGCTACAATATCCGACAGCGCTGGCACGAATTTCTCGCCGTGGCCAGTCGTGACCGCAGTCGCAAAGCCATTGCGCACCGCAGCGCCGATCGGGTTGGCGATGCCGGCGGCCTGGGCGAAGGAGGCGAGGTAGGTCATGTCCTTCAGCGCGTTGGCGATGGCGAAGCGTTGGGCGTTTTCGTTGCGGTTGAGGACGAAGTCGAAGAAGGCCTGGTAGAAGCCGCAATCCATGCGGCTGCCGGAGATGACGCTGTTGAAGACCTGCGGCGTCAGGCCGGCCTTGGCGCCGAGGCTCAGCGCTTCCGAATAGATCGCGGAATAGCCCATCGAGATGAAATTGTTGAGCAGCTTCATGGTGTGGCCGCTGCCGGTTGGGCCGGTGTGGACGATTCGAGCAGCGAAGGCTTCCAGCACCGGCCGTGCGCGGGCGACGATCTCGGCCGCACCGCCGACCATGACGTCGAGCTTGCCTTCCGTGGCTTCTTTGGGCGTGCGCGCCAGCGGCGCGTCGATCAGCGTCATCCCCTGCTCCGCGAGGTCGGCGGCAAGCGCTGTCGTCGATGACGGATTGGAGGTCGAGCAGTCGATGATCAGCAGCGGCGTCTTGGCCGCAGCAAGCCCGTCCGCGCCCTTGACCAGCGCTTCGACCTCGCGCGAACCGGTGACGCACAGGATGACGATGTCGCTCGCGGTGGCGAGCGCGCGCGGGCTTGGCGCTTCGGTGGCGCCGGCGGCGATCAGCCGGTCGGCGGCCGTGCGGCTGCGGTGGACATGCACCGTCAGCGGCCAGCCCTTGCGCAGCAGATTGTCGGCCATGCCGGCGCCCATACTGCCCAGGCCGATGAAGCCGATGCGTTCTTTCATGCAATCCTCGGGTTTTTTCATGTAATTCTCCTTGGACCCACACCGGCGGGCTCACCTTTCGTCACCTTGCGGCGAGCACCTGTCGATGCAATCCTTTGAACAAGAATCGAACCGGAGTCGCGCTGATGGCGGAGCCCATGACTTTCGACGCCATACCGCAGGCGCCCAACCTGCGGACGGGTCTGGTCAACACGCTGATTGCGCAGATCGAATCCGGTGACCTTGCGCCGGGGCAGCGGCTGCCGACCGAGCAGGAGATTGTTGCTGCCACAGGCGTCAGCCGCACCGTGGTGCGCGAGGCGCTGGCGGCGCTGCGTGCGCGCGGGCTGATCACCACGCGCCAGGGGCTCGGCGCCTTCGTCGCCAAGGATCCGCCGCCGAAGACGTTTTCCGTGCTGCCCGACGATCTCGAATCGATCGACGAGGTGCTGCGCGTGCTCGAACTGCGCATGGGCATCGAGGTGGAAGCGACCGGCCTTGCGGCCCAACGGCGCAGCGAGGCGGCGCTTCAACAGATGAGCGCGCGGCTCGACGCGCTGGACGCGGCGGTGCGCGCCGGCGGCTCCGGCTCGGAAGAGGATTTCGGCTTCCACCGCGCCATTCTGGCGGCGACGCAGAACCCGAATTTCACCCGGTTGTTCGACACGTTCGGCAGCGCCATGGTACCGCGCCATTGGACGCGGCTCGATCGCATGACCGAGGATGAGCGGGAAAAATATCTCGACCGCATGCAGCGCGAGCATCGCGCCATTCTCGGGGCCATCGAAGCCAGGGACGTCAACGCCGCGCGCCGCGCCATGCGCAGCCATCTGACCAAAAGCTATGCCCGCTTCGAGGATCTGCGCGACAAGGCTGTTCACGATTAGGGAGCCAACCACGGTTGACCGACTGCTCATCCGGCGACCCCGCCGAGATAAAGTTGGCGCATCAGCGACATGTTCCTCCCGGCTCCAAATTGTTGCAATCTTGCCGGGTTGTCATACAACCCTGTAGTCTGGTAAATCCCAGGAAGAGGGATGTCAATCGCGTTGCCATGCGGTATGAGGCTCCCGAAATCAGAACCGTCATCAAAGCCGCAAGTCAGGAAGCAAAATGGAGTCACGGAAATTTGGCCGTACCGGCAGATCAGTCAGCGAGATCGGCTTCGGCGCCTGGGCGATCGGCGCCGCCTGGGGCGAGGTCAATGACGACGATGCGGTCGCCGCCCTGCATGCCGCGCTCGATGCCGGCGTCAGCTTCCTCGACACCGCCGACGTCTATGGCGACGGCCGTTCGGAAAAGCTGATCGCACGGGTGATGAAGGAACGCGGTGGCGCGCGCCCGTTCATCGCCACCAAGGCCGGACGGCGGCTGCCGAAGCAGACGGTCGAGGGCTACAGCGTCGAGAACCTCACCGGCTGGATCGACCGCACCCTGAAATACCTCGAGACCGACACGCTCGACCTGGTGCAGCTGCATTGCCCGCCGACCGATCTCTACTATCATCCGGAGGTGTTCGAGCGTCTCGACAAGCTCACCGAGCAGGGCAAGATCCGCAATTACGGCGTCAGCGTCGAGCGTGTCGAAGAGGCGCTGAAGGCGATGCAATATCCCGGCGTCGTCAGCGTGCAGATCATCTTCAACGCCTTCCGCCAGCGCCCGGCCGAGCTGTTCTTCGACCAGGCGAAAAAGAACGATGTCGCCGTCATCGCCCGCGTGCCGCTGGCCAGCGGCCTGTTGTCCGGCAAGTTCAGGGCGGACACCAAGTTCGAGACCACCGACCATCGCCTGTTCAACAGGAAAGGCGAAGCCTTCGATGTCGGCGAGACGTTTTCGGGCGTGCCCTATGAGGTCGGCCTAGCGGCGGTCGAGAAGGTGCGGCCGCTGGTGTCAGGCGACACCACGATGGCGAAATTCGCTCTGCGCTGGATCCTGATGTTCGACGCTGTGACGGTTGTCATTCCCGGCGCCCGCAATCCGGCGCAGGCGGTTTCCAATGCGGAAGCGGCGGAGCTTGCGCCGTTGTCCTCCGAGTCGATGGCCAAGGTGAAGGCGGTCTACGACGAGAACATCAAGCCCTACGTGCATCAGCGCTGGTAACCCGGCGCCTGCCGGCCTCGATCGGCTGACTGACCAGAGGTCAGCCGGGCCAAATTGCGTTCGTCCGTCACAAGCCGTGCAGCGGATTCTATGATCCATCGGTCATTTAATCGGCCGCGCCGCTTGTTATTGTGCAGTGCAGCAACGATATTGCTGCGTGTGCGTTGTGTGCACGAGTCTGCCCATTCCGGCGCGCAAGGATACCGATTTGCGAGACATATCCGATACGATCGCCCGGCTGAGCGCGATGCGCGGCCGGCGAGCCGGTGCAGGACAGAGCAAGGACGATCACCTGTCCGAGATGACAGGGTTCAGGTCCAATCCCGGCGCCTTGCGCGCGCGGTTTTATCTCCCTGAAAACCTGCCGAAGCAGGCAGCGCTGGTCGTGGTGCTGCATGGCTGTACCCAGAATGCAGCCGCTTACGATCATGGTTCCGGCTGGACCGAACTTGCTGCCGAGCAGGGTTTTGCCGTGCTTCTCCCCGAGCAGCAGCGCGCCAACAACGCCAATCTTTGCTTCAACTGGTTCGTGCCGGGCGATGTAAGCCGCGACAGCGGCGAGGCACTGTCCATCCGCCAGATGATCGAGGCGGCGGTGGTCACCCACGGTCTCGACCGCAAGCGGATATTCGTCACCGGTCTTTCCGCCGGCGGCGCCATGGCGGCGGTGATGCTGGCGACCTACCCGGACGTGTTTGCCGGTGGCGCGATCATTGCCGGGCTTGCCTATGGCAGCGCCTCGACCATCCCCGAAGCCTTCGACCGCATGCGTGGCCATGGCGGCCCGTCCAGAACCGACCTGCAGCGTCTGTTGCGGGAGGCTTCGCCGCACAAGGGGCCGTGGCCGAGGATTTCGATCTGGCAGGGCTCGGCCGACACGACCGTGGTGCCTTCCAATGCCGACGCGGTGCTGGCGCAATGGCAGGGCGTGCACGGCCTCGCTCAAGCGCCGACACGCACGGAAAAGGTCGACGGTCAGAGCCGAAAAGTCTGGTCCGATGGCAAAGGCCGCGACGTGGTCGAGGCATACAGCATTGCCGGCATGGGCCATGGCACGCCATTGCAGGCGAGCGGCGACAATGCTCTCGGCAAAGCAGGGCCGTTCATGTTGGATGTCGGGATTTCCTCGACGCGCCACATCGCCCGTTTCTGGGGGCTGACGAAGCCAGAGGTACGACGCACGGCGAAAGCCAAGGCCGCTTCAGGCACTGCATTGCAGCCTTTCTCGCCGAAGGAAAAACCGCGAGCTGTCCGTGTCGATCCGGCCCCGGAGCCTGTCAATCCGCCAGGCGGTCCGGCGGGCGGGATTACCAAGGTCATCGAGGACGCGCTGCGGGCAGCGGGATTGATGCGCTGAGGCGGAGGTTCGCCCCGCACACGCCCAAAGGAAAATGGCAAGCGCCAGCATCATTATCGCAGCAGGCCTTCGTCCTCGAACGCATCCCAGCCGTTCAGTCCGGGCGGCGGGCCGTCCGTGTTCCGGGCCTTCCTCGCAGTGCGCGCCTGGCCGGTGCCCTTTCCCGCGCGCGTCAGCGCGGCCTTGCCCGCGCCGCGCCGCCTGTTCTCGGCGACTTCCTGGACATCCTGCTCTCTCCAGACGGTTGCCAAATCGCGGTCCAGGACGTCCTCGATGTGCCGCGGGTCGAAAACGTGGAAGGTGACAGACTTTGATCGACCACGCATCTTGACCGTGCGTGTGCCGGTGCTTTGCAGCCGACCGTCCTTGAGCCATTTGTGACGCTCGCGCGAAGAGATCGTAAGGATATCCTCGACCTCGCGCGGAAGCACAGGCAGCGCCTCCACTCCCTCCAGTGTTTTGGAGATACTGGCAGAGGCGGCCTTGAACGCTTCGGCTTCGGATCTCGACATTCGCAATGCGATGCGGCCCGTCTCGGCCTTGACGTGCTTCCTGACTGCCCATGGCAGGCGGGCTCTGACTTCACGTTCGATCCCCTTGGAGCGCACGGCGGACCCGAGTGTCGCTGACGGCGACAACGGCCATTCGGCAATCAGTTGCGGGGACGGGCTCATGCTTTCCTTGGGCTGGTTTCGTTGGCTCGATGCTAACACGGCAAGAGCCGGTCAAGCCAAGGCAACAGCGAAAAGGGGCAGGTCCGAAGAGAACCGCCCCTTATGGCCGAATTTGAACGCCGCTTGCTGTGCGCCGACAGCACCTTCGGCCCCGCCGCCGTGCGGCGACGGGGCTCGATGATCAGAGTGGGCTGGCGTTGCGCGTTTTGTCGCGCTCGGCCTCGATGTCGGTGTAGGGGTCGGCATTGGCATCGAAGCCGGTCCAGCCACCGGCTTCATAGGCGCGTCGGCGGTCTTGCAGATCGACCGAGTTGGACTCGCCAAGAATACGCTCGGCCTCGTCGGCGAGTTCGTCACTGACCCTGGCGGTCACCATCGTGCCACCGCGGCGAACGCCCTCCGCATAGACATGCGCATCCCTTTCGGGGACGCCGGACTCGGTCAGCGCCCCGACGATGCCGCCGGCAGCGCCACCGACGACCGCGCCGCCAACGGCGCCGACCGCGGTGGCGGCCAGCCATCCTGCGGCCACGACCGGACCGACGCCCGGAATGGCCATGATGCCGAGCCCTGTCAGAAGCCCGCCGGCGCCGCCAATGACGGCTCCGAGACCGGCGCCGCCGGCTGCATCCTCGGCGGCGTTGGAGGTGTCGCCATCGTCGTACCAGTCGTCCGAATTGTTGGCGACGATGCTGATGTCGGCCTGCGGCACGCCGATTGCCTCCAGTTCGCCGACGGCATCGGAGGCATCATCGTAGTTGTCGAAAAGTCCTGTTACGGTTTTCATGGTCTTGATCTCCTCGATCTGGTTCAGAGGTTCAGTTGGCGCCGGCAACGACGTTGCCCTGATAATCGAGCGCCACGGTCGTGGTCTTGCCATCCTTGGTGGCCTGACCGCGCCAGATGCCCTGGTCGTCTTTGGTCAGCTTGGACACGCCGGAGAAGCCGGCATCCTGAATGCGGCTCTTCGCCTGATCCTCGGTGAAGCTGTTGGCACCCGGGACCGGGGCGGCCGGATTGGTGGTGTCGGTCGTGCTCACGGCCGGGGTGGTGGAGCTGGTGGTCGACGATGCATTGTCGGTGGAAGCGATCTTCTCGACCATTTCCTGATGCATTTTGAGCGTCGGCAAGGTCTCGGAGGCGAAGGTCTTCAGCTGCGCGTTGTCGCCGTCCTTGGCATAGCTCTCGAACAGCGTGACCGCCTCCGAATGCGCATCGCGCTGCATCTGGACATAGGGCTTGTCGACGGCATCGTTGGCATTCTGCAGAGCCTCCAGATCGGCCTTGTGCTTGGCGTCCAGCTCCGTCGGCACTTTCAGCTTCTGTTCGCCGGCGATGGTCGCAAGCTTGGCGTTGGCGGCGCCGTGATCGTCGATCATCTTCTTGGCGAAATCCTTGACGCCTTGATCCTGGGCCTTGCCTTCTGCGATCTTGCTGGAGTCCACTTCGAACAGGCCGCCGATGGCAGCCTTGTCGACAAAGTCCTGAGCACTGTCGGCGGCGAAGGCGGGCAGGGCGAAGACCATGGCTGTGGCGGTGGCCAGCGAAGCTAGAAGAACACGTGTTTTCATGGACAGAGATCCTCGTGGGGCACACATCGTGCTGTGAGCCTAACCAGTGCGGCCAAGCTTTGTTCCGCCGCCCAAGCGTTATAACCGGGAGGGTCGATGCCGCGATGATGGCCCCTCATCCTCGGATTTTGCGCCTTTGCGATGTCGACGCGTGGCTCGGACGGCGACCCGCTCGATGGGCGCCTTGCAAGTCCATCGCAAAGGGAAACGAGGCCTTCGCCGCCCGCAACGAATAGCGCCCGCGGTGGCCTATCGAGGTTCAGCGATCGTTGCGTTCGAGGCGGCGCGCAACCTCTGTCTGGGCGACCTGCAGCAGCGTGTCTATTTCGAACATCGCCGCCGCATGGCCGCCGTCGCGAATGACACGGCGGGCGCGGTGGAGCAGGTCGGAGACCGTCCGCAGCGTTTCAGCATGGCTCGATCGATTCGACAAATGCGTGCCCTCCATCAGCCACAACCGTTGGATCGGGAGAGTGTTCCCAAAGTTGGCGGCCGGCCCGGCGAATGACCGTGACGGCAGGCAGCGGAACCATCCTTGTCCGTTGGCCGTTCCCCTTGCCTCAACGAAAGGAACAGCCATGGCCGAGAACGACACCCCGAAGGACACCCCGAAGATTTCCGCCCGAGAGGCCCAGGAGGCCCTGGAGAAGCAGGTCGCATCGCTGAAGCGCGAGATCAGCAAGATCAACCGGACGCTCGCCGAACGCACAGAAGATGCCGTCGGCGAAGCCGGCGGCTGGTATGGCAGCGCGACCGAGCGCGCGGCACGGGCAACGCAGCAGCTGAGATCGCAGGCGCAGACGGTGTCCGAAGCCGTCCAGCAAAATCCCGGCACCATCAGCAGCGCTTTCGTGCTTGGCGGCATTGCCGGGCTGTTGATCGGCATGCTGCTCGGGCAAAGCCAGGAACGCGACCGAAGCTGGTTCTAGCGGCGTATCTTATGACCTATTGCGCCCGCTGGCTTTGCTGGCGGGCTTTGTATGGACCAGATCACTGTGGCTTTGAGTGAAAAATTCCCCGCTCGTTCGAAACGGGATTTGTGGTCGGCGCCGCCTGCGCGGCGCCCTCGACAGTTGAGTTTCCCTGCCGCGGTCGTATGTTGTTGACCGTAGTGGAGGATCACAAATGCCCATTCGACGCAAAGCCACCGAGGCCGGCGTTTTGCAGCCATCCGAACTCGAGCTGTTGGGCCGTGTATTCGAGCAGCTTAAGCGCGACGGTCAATCGCCGGAAGCACGCGACGCCATCGCATCCCGGATTATCGCGAACTATATGGCCGGCGTGGTCGACGAAGCCGAGCTCGTCAGTCTTTCGAGGCAACCGCTGGGCCGGTAGTGCGCTTTCCATTCCGGGTTCAGAAGAGTTTCAGGTCGTCAAATCAGAGGGATAAGGCAATGCCGGCTGACCCACCGATAGAGCGACGGTCGCTTATCCGTGATCTTGTTCTGAAGGAAGCGACAATCCGCGTTGGCGACGCCAGTATCAATTGTCTGGTTTGTAACCAGCACGCCCATGGCGCGGAGCTACGGGTGAAGGCCGATATCGCAATCCCCGACCGTTTCGTGCTTCACGTGCCGGTCGATCATACCAGCTATCGCGCCGTGGTGCGGTGGAGACGGAACGAGCGACTTGGGGTGCAGCTTGATTCGGGAAGGCAGGCCTAGATGGCGGTAGCCGGGACGGATCACCCAGCTGTTCAAGTGCAGGGTTGATGGGACAAGGCAGGGCTCGTTTGCGGCACGAACGCTTCTTTCCATGCTGCTTGCGATTTGCAATCAGTTGCTATAGCGTCTGACTGCTTGCAAATTACAAGCGGTTAATCCGTGAACCGGCTATGCGAAGGCGCTGCTTATGGCCAAACTTATCTTGGGAATGAACGTTTCCATCGATGGCTATGTCGATGACCTTGCCGGAAATCTGGTCATGGGCGCACCAAGCCAGAAGCACTTCGAGTACTGGATCGAGACGATTCGCAACCATGCCGGCGCTGTGTATGGCCGCCGGATGTACGAGGTCATGCGCTATTGGGACGATGATCACGCGGAATGGGACGCTCCGCTTCGCCAGTTCGCGATACTCTGGCGCAAGCTGCCCAAATGGGTCGTTTCGCGCACACTTTCACGGGTAGGCCCAAACGCCACCCTCATCTCCGGCGATATTGAAGCGCAGATTCGCGAGATCGCGGCCCGCACGGAGGGTACCCTGAGCGTTTCCGGTCCGGAACTGGCCGGCCTTATGACCAGGCTGGGGCTGATCGAGGAGTATCACCTGCACGTGAGGCCGTTCGTGCTCGGCAAAGGCAAGCCTTTCTTCCACGAGGCAAGGCCTGCGCTGCAACTGGTGTCGAGCACATTGATCGATGACGATACGGTTCATATGATCTATGTGCCGCGAGGCTGAACGATAAGGCGCTTCAGCGCCAACATGCGAACCAACACGTACGTTCGCAGTGGGCCTGGTCCCGGCCTTCGCACCGAGGTCTCACATGTCAGCTTGCGTGCTGGGTACCCAAGCAGCAGAGGGTCTGCTGTCGGCCGAAAATCTGCCGGTCAGCAATGCGCCCCATGCCGGTCAAAGAGGCCTTGCCGCCGTTCCTCCATAAGCAGACATTGCAGACCTACAAGGACATCGCTTTTACGACCGAAGCGCCGCTTCGGTTGGTCCTTCAGTGACCTGGCGGCCCAAGGGCGTCGTCCTCCACCGCCCGCCCTCGTCCGCAACTCACCGTTGCCAGCGGCTCTGCTCCTGGCCTTCCCGCGATGACCGAGCGGGTAGTGAAACATCATGGTCAAGCCTGAAAAGCAAGGTCCAACCTAGCCGCCTTTCCAGGCCTGCGTCATCATCGTCCAGCAGTTCAGGATCCTGCGTGCGCCAGCCGGGTCCGTCGGGTCGGCCGGCCGCACAGTTTTTTTCATCCCGCTGGAACATTGGCGAAGGAATGCAGTTGGTGTCGCTGCAGATGCCGCCGCGCGGTGCCTGTGGGCGATTGGTGGCAACACCTGATCGGCCGCCGCTCCTTTACGAGGCGGCTTAGCGTGTGAGCCAATCCTGCAGCAAAGGCCTAGGGATTGGAACGACCAACAGGAGGCAGTCATGAAGCACCAGACACTCGATCAACTCCAGTCAGTGGCGGACATCAGTCCACTATCGCCGGCTCTGCTGGCTACAAGGACGCAACGGATAGAGCGGTGGGCGGAACTGCTCTATCGAAATCCGACGCGCTCCCTTGTGGCTCTCACCGGGACTGAGCATCTGCATCCCTCTGTCCGCGGAGAAGCGCGCGCGGTCGGATCGGCGATCAGTGTCGCCTTTGACGATCCACTGCTGCGTGCATCGGGCATGCAATCGGATACCTACGGGGAAGCCAGACGCTTCTTCGAACTCTCCGATTGGCAGTTGCATGAGATCGTCTGCAGTTGCCACACCGGCGCCACCATGCAGGCTGGCTGGGCCGCCGGGCGTGTCCGCAGGGTTCTCAATGGGAGCAAGATATTGGCTTGGCTGAGAAAAGGATTCATGCCGCACTGAGACACAGCGCTTGCGCCTGAAGAAGCATGCAGGCTCCAGCAGAGATTGCATCGGCTCCGCGAAGGCATGGCTGACTCAATGGAGTAGGGCGGCCGAGTTGCTTGCGACTTCAGAAATGACGTTCACCATTGCTTAGTGGACCTCGTCAGGGTGACCGGCAATTTCGTGAATAGCGAGTACCAGCGCCAGTTTCGACCAACCGGTCGGCATCGCCTCGTGACCAAGCGGGGTTACTTATCCTCGGTGCGTCACATGTGCGCTTCGTCAGCGGTATAGCCTGTCAATCCCTCCACAGCCGTTTTGACGCTGCGAAAAGCTCGAGGCGTGAGGGGGCAATTTGACCCAGGAATCCCGAAAACGGACCTTCCGCTTTCGGCCCCGAAATTGAAATTCGAGGCCTCCCCCATCACCCCGGAAAGATCGTAAACCCGCCATCGACGCGGAGCACCTGCCCATTGATAAATCGTGCGCGGGGGCCGGCTAGAAAGGCCACCGCCTCGGCGATCTCCTCCGGCTCGGCATAGCGGTTCAGCGACTTCTTGCTGGAATCCATGCGCTCCGGATCGACCACGCGGGTCGCCTGGAAGCGTGCCGTCTTGGTGGCGCCGGGGCTGACCGCGTTGATGCGCACGCCGTCGTCGATCAGTTCCTTGGCGAGACAGCGCGTGTAATGCACGACCGCGGCCTTCAAGGTGGAGTAAACGACCTCGGGCGAGCAGCCGAGATGTGCCGCCGCCGAGGCGATGTTGATGACGGAGCCGCCGCCGCGCTGCTTCATCGGCGGCACGAAGGCCTGGCAGACCAGCATCGTGCCGATCAGATTGTTCTCGGTGAGCACGCGGATGTCGTCGAGTTCGATGTCGAGGGCGTTGTTCGGGTTCGGCTTGCCGCCCTTGGCGCCGATGTCGCCGCCAGCGCAATTGACCAGCACATGGACGTCGCCGAGATCGGCCTCGATCCTGCGCTTCATCTCGGCCACCGCCTTCTGGTCGCCAATGTTGCCGGTCACCGACGTGACCTTCGTGCCGTGCCGCTTCAGGCGCTCGACCACTTCGCCGAGATTGGCGAACTCGCCGTATTTGGCCGGCGCTTCCTCGTCCATGTCGTGGATCGCGACATTGGCGCCGAGTTCCGCCAGGCGCTCGGCCATCACCCGGCCGAGGCCACGGCCGGAGCCGGTTACGAAGGCGGTCAGTCCATCGAGTTCACGTGCCGTCATCGGATCTTCTCCATCAAACCAAATTTGCGCATGTTGGCGGCGCTGCGCCGGATCATGTCGAGCTCATAGGAAACCAGTGAGACGTCGGCTTCGCGCTCCCAGGGCGTGCGGGTGTCGGCATCGTCGGGCAGCCGGTTGCGCTGGGCTGCCGCCAGGCAGGCGGCAAACTCGCGCGCCGTCTTCGGGGGATAGCCTCGCCACCAGTCGTCGCTGAGATAGCGGACATGCCGGGCCTCCAAGGCGCCCGGTTCGAGAACGGCGGTCAGGCGATCGTGGTGCTGGCCAAGAATTGCGAACAGCTCGGCAAACGGTACCGCACCGTCGCCGATGGCGCAGCGGATCAGCCGGTAACCTTCGGTCGTGAACTGCACGCGATAATCCTTGAGGTGGACATGGCGGACATAGGGGGCGATCACCTTCGTAAAATCGAGCGGCGCTTCGCCGACCGGGAACGTGTTGCCGGTGTCGAAGGTGACGCCCACACTGCCACCACCGAGGGCGCAGAAATCGACGAGTTCCCGGCTGGTAAAGTCCTGGTGGTTTTCGATCGCAAGGACATACCCTTCGGCATTCGCGCGGGGACCCCATTCCACCAATCGCTCTCGAATGATGCCGACGTACTCGCTCCATTTTTCGCCGGCGGCGTTGCGGTCGCCGCAGAGAACCGGCGTCAGCGCCGTCCGGATGATTTTGGCTTTGAGCAGGCGCGCGGCCCGAAACGCATCGTCGAGCGGCTCGCCCACCAGCAGGCCGCCGCTGACGACCGGCGCGATGCCAATACCGGCGAGCCGTTCGCGCAGCGCGATCACCGCGTCGTCGGAAAGCTCGGTCAGCCATGGCACCCAGATCTCCAGCACGCGCGCGCCGAGATCGGTCGCGAGCGCGATGAAACCATCGAGCCCCGCAGGTCTAGGATTGGCGCGTGGCGTGCCGCGGCCCTGGAGGCCGAGATGATAGGTCAGGCCGTAGGGGTTCAGGCCGACCTCGAGCATGAAGCGATCCTTTGAGTCAGGTGTGGTCATCTCAGGCCGGCATCCACGGTGATCGACTGCTTGGTGATCATGCGGCTGTCGTCGGCGGCGAGGAACAGCACCGTGCGCGCGATCTCCTCGCCGAGCAGAACCTTGCGGATCACCTGGCGCTGCACGACCTGGTCGACCGAACCTTGGGTCTTGTACCAAAGCTCCCGCTGCCGGTCGGTGATGACGGCGCCCGGCTCGATGGCGTTGACGCGGATGTTGTCGGGGCCAAACGCCCGCGCCAGCGCGAAGGTCAGCCCGACCACCGCAGCCTTGGCCGCCGCATAGGGCGCCATCTCTGACGCGCCGAAACGCCAGGCGATCGAGGAAAAATTGACGATCGAACCAAAGCCCAATTCCTGCATGTGCGGATGCACGGCCTGGGCGGCAAAGAAGTGGTGCCTGAGGTTCACATCCTGGGCGTGGTCCCAGTATTCCTGCGTCACGTCGGCGACGGAGAGGCGATTGTCGTCGGCGGCGTTGTTGACCAGCACCGCGACAGGCCCCAGGCGGTCGCGCACCGTGCCGATCGCGGCCTGCAGGGCAGAGATATCGGTCACGTCGCAGCGCAGGAACAGGGGCGGATGCGCTGCCGTGGCGGCGAGGTCGCGGGCAAGCTGCTCGCCGGCCTCCTGCTGCAGATCGAGAAACGCGACGCGCGCGCCATTGGCGCAGAAGGCGCGGACCGTGTCGGCGCCGATGCCCGACGCACCGCCGGTGATCAGCACGACACGCTCGGACAGGCTCGGATAGGTGGCGAAGGACAAGGCGGAACTCTTTTCAGATCAAGCTTCGGTCAGATCGGGTCAGATCAGATCAGGCGTTGGGTCGTCGGGTCGAACAGGCAGGCACGCGCCATGTCGATGCCGAGCGTCACCGTCTCGCCCATAAGCGGCGTGCCGTCGGGGTCGAAACGGCCGGTGATCTCCTTGCCGCCCAGGCGCAGGACGGCCATGGTCTCCGCGCCTGTCGGCTCGACCAGTTCGACCACTGCATCGATCTGCGCGATGCCCGGCTTGCGGCGCGCGAGGTCGGGATCGAAGCGGTAGATGTGCTCGGGACGGATGCCGAGCACAAGCTGTCGCGGCGTGTCGGATGGGAGCGCCTGGACGATCGGCAGGCTGGCCGTCTTGCCGTCGGCGGTCTGCAGGACGACAGTCGGGCGGCCGTCTTCCTGGCTCAGTTCCGCGGCCAAAAAATTCATCGCCGGCGACCCCATGAAGCCGGCGACGAACATGTTGGCCGGACGGTTGTAGATCGTGGCGGGATCGTCGAATTGCTGGACCTCGCCCTGATGCATCACGGCGATGCGCGACGCCAGCGTCATCGCCTCGACCTGGTCGTGGGTGACGTAGACGGTGGTCTTGCCGACGCGGTGATGCAGCTTCTTGATTTCGGTGCGCATGTCGACGCGCAGCTTGGCATCGAGATTGGAGAGCGGCTCGTCGAACAGGAACAGTTTGGGATCGCGAACCAGCGCCCGGCCCATGGCGACGCGCTGGCGCTGGCCGCCCGAGAGCTGTCCGGGCTTGCGGCCAAGCAACGGCTCGATCTGCAGGAAGGCAGCAACTCGACTGACGGCCTCGTCCTGCTGCGGCTTCGGGACGCGGCGGCTTTCCATGCCGAAGGTGATGTTCTCGCGCACCGTCATCGTCGGGTAGAGCGCGTAGGACTGGAACACCATGGCGATGTCGCGGTCCTTCGGCGGCACCGAATTGACCAGCCGCCCGTCGATGCGGATCTCGCCGGAGGTAACGGTTTCAAGCCCGGCGATCATCGCCAGCAGAGTGGACTTGCCGCAGCCGGAGGGTCCGACCAGCGCGATGAACTCGCCGTCCTGCGCCTCGAGATCGACGCCCTTCAGCACCTCGACCGCACCGTAGTTCTTGCGCAGCGATCGGATGGTCAATGTCGACATGCGATGCCCTTCACTTGATCGCGCCTCATTTGATGGCACCTTGCGTCAGGCCGCGCACAAAATACTTGCCGCCGAAGAGATAGATCAGCAGCGGCGGCAGCGCGCCGATCAGCACGGCGGCGCTCATGACATCGTAGGCGCGCACATTGGTGCCGCTTGCCGTCAGCGCGACGAGCGCTGCCGTGATCGGCTGTTGCTGCCCGGAGGTGAAGACGACGCCGAACAGATATTCGTTCCAGATGCCGGTGAACTGCCAGATCACCGTGACGATCAGGATCGGCGAGGAGAGCGGCAGAATGATCTTGCGGAAGATGCGCCAGAAGCCGGCGCCGTCGATGCGCGCCGCCTTGATCAGGTCGTCGGGGATGCTGACGTAGTAGTTGCGGCAAAACAAAGTGGTGAACGAAATGCCCTGGATGACGTGGATGAGGACGAGCCCGTAGACCGAATTGCTAAGGCCGAGATTGCCGAGGATGAACGCCCACGGCATCAACGAAATCTGGCCCGGAATGAAGACGCCGAGCAGCATGCAGGTGAACAAAGCTTCCGAACCTCTGAAGCGCCATTTCGACAGGATGTAACCGTTCATCGCGCCGACCGCCGTCGAGATGATCGTGGCCGGGATCGTCATCTTCAGGGAGTTGTAGAAGTTGCGCTGCATGCCCTCGCAGGTGCCGCCGATGCAATAGGTGCTCCAGGCCTGGCCCCAGGCATCGAGGCGGAAGCTGCGCGGCAGCGAGATCAACCCGTTGCGCGCGATCTCCTGCTGGTCGCGGAATGAATTCAGCACCACCACCAGCAACGGGACCAGGTAGATCGCCGCGAAGACGACCAGCAGCCCATAGATGGCGAAGCGGGTGAGAAAATGCCGGCGCGACGCGACTGCGGCAGCGCGACGGTCGAGCGACTGGTCCAGGGAGACGTCAGCCATGGCCGGCTTCCTTGCGCCGGCGCCAGACCACCCAGAATGAATAGGGCACCAGCACCACGGCAACAGCGGCAAGCATCATGATGGCGGCGGCCGCACCTTCGCCGATCTGGCCGCGTTGGAACATCAGGTCATAGACGTAGATGGCGGGGAAGGTGGTCGAGATCCCCGGGCCGCCTTTGGTCAGGGCCGCCACGAGGTCGAAGGTCTTGATGGCGAACTGGATCTGGATGACGGCGACCGCCAGGAAGATCGGCGCAATGGTTGGCAGAAGCACCTTGCGATAGATGCGGAACGTCGATGCGCCGTCGATCTGCGCGGCCTTGACGAGGTCCTGATCCACCGAGCGCAGGCCGGCCAGGAACAGCGCCATGGCAAAGCCCGAGGCCTGCCAGACGCCGGTGATGATCACCGCGTAGATCGCATAGTGCCGGTCGCTGGCGAGTGCGAAACTGAAGCTCGCCCAGCCGAAACCGCGCACCATGGCCTGGATGCCGTCGGTCGGATTGTAGAGCCAGCTCCAGACCGTGCCGGTGACGATGAAGGAGACGGCCAGCGGATAGAGGAAGATCGTGCGCCAGGCCGCTTCGCCGCGCACGCGCTGGTCGATCAGGATCGCCAGCAGCAGTCCCACCGCCATCGAGCCGACGATGTAGAAAGCGCTGAAGAAAAACAGGTTGTTGTAGGCGATGTTCCAGCGCCGGTTCGCCCACAGCGACGCGTAGTTGTCCAGGCCGACGAAGCCGTAGGTCGGCAGCAGCGAGGAGTTGGACAGCGAGATATAGAGCGTCCAGCCGGTGAACACGAAGACGTAGACGAAGCTCGCCACGAGAGAGGGGCCGAGCACCAGCAAGGGCATCGCGGAGCCCAGCCGCTCGCGCCAGGGGCGGGCGGGCGCCGGTACCGACAGGATCAGGTCGTGATTTGACATTCAGAGCACGGAGATTGGCAGAGCACAGGACTGGCGGAGCGCGGGACCGGGATGGCGGATGGCCGGGTGCGGATGGCGCCCGGCCATTCCCGTCTATTTCTGTGCTTCCGCCGCGTCGGCCATCGCATTGGCGCCATCCTCGGGCGACATGTCCGGCGTCGCCACGAACTCGGTAATCGAGTCCATGATCGCGCCGCGCATCTTCTGCGGGATTGTCATGTTGTGCGCCATCGAGCGGACCAGCGTGCCCTCCTTGATCGAAGCCTGCAGATCCTTCTGCGAGAGCTGCTGGCACGGATTGAAGCCCTTCGACAGATCGATATCCAGGCGTGCGGGGATCGAGCCCTTGGCCTGGTTGAAGACCGTCTGGAAGTCGGGCGACAGGATCAGGCTGGCCAGCAGCTTCTGGCCGTCGATGTAATCCTGGTCCTTCTGCTTGAAGAACACGACCGAGTCCGAGTTGAGGATGAAGCCGGGTTTGCCCCAATCGGTCGGCGCCTGGGCGCAGACATAGTCGGTGCCTTCCTTGAAGCCAGCGGCGGTCAAAAGGCCGATCGTCCAGTCGCCCATGATGTGGAACGCCGCGTCGCCCTTGCCGACGAGCGCCGACATCGAATCCCAGTCGCGGCCGACCATGCCCGGATCCATGTACTTGCTCGTCATCAGGCGCATCTGCGTGAAGGCCTTGACCATCCCCGGGCTGCGCATGGACTCGACATCGCCTTGGACGAAGGCCTTGCGGTAGAGATCGATGTCCTGGCCGTAGAGCACGACCTCGAACACCGTCGAATCCGTCCAGTCGGCGGTCGAATGCGAGATGCAGATCTTGCCTGTGGCGACGATCTTGTCGCAGGCCGCATTGAACTCGGCCCAGGTCTTCGGCATTTCCGCCACGCCGGCCGTCTGCATGACCTTGGGCGAGGCCCAGAGCCAGTTGATGCGGTGGATGTTCATGGGCGCGGCGACCCATTTGCCGGTCGGCTTCATCACCGGAAGCAATTCCGGCGCCACCACTTTCTCCCACCCTTCCGAGGCCGCCAACTCGTCGAGATCGGCGGTCATGCCGGTCTCGTTCCATTCGGCGATCTCAGGGCCCTTGAGCTGCACGGCAGGCGGGGCATTGCCGGCAATCACGTCGGCGCGCAGCTTGGCCAGCGTATTGGCGGTGTGGCCGGCGATCGAGGTCTGTTCCCATTTGCCGCCCTTGGCCGTGAACATCTCGCCGAGCTTGGCGATCGCCTGGGCGTCCGATCCGGTCGCCCATTGGTGCAAAAGGTTGGTCTTGGGCTCGGCGAAGGCTGTTCCGGCGAAAAATGTGCACGCAGCAGCGGCCGCAAGCGCGGTCATGACGGACTTCATCGTTTCACTCCCATATCGTGTTGCACGGTTCGTCTCGACCGCTTATGGCCGCGGTTTGAAGCCGCCGCCAGCGAGATGCGTCAATCTCGAGTTCTTTCCAAGATGACATATTGGAGCTATCAGTCAACGATGTTTATGTTGAGCCATGACAAAACCTTCGCTTAGAACCTGGCTGATCGACAGACCCTCCGCGTCGCCGGAGAGCATGATCGTGCGCTGCCTGAGCGAGCGCGGCGCACTCTCCGCGTTGCAGATCGCACGCGCCACCGGCCTGGCGCGCTCGACGGTGTCAACCGCGCTTAACGGCTTGAAAAAGTCTGGAATGGTGATCGAAGCCCCGACCAGCCGCGACGGCATCAGAGGCATCGGCAGGCCAGCCGCGGCGGTGACGCTCAATCCGACAGCGGGCACCTGCGTCGGCATTCACCTGGCTCTTCAGCAGATACGGCTCATCGTCGCCGATGTCTCGCATTCCGTCATTGCCGAACAAAATATTCCAATGGCGCTGGACTACCAGCCGCAACAGGCGGCCCAGGCGGTCAAATCGGCAATTGCCCAATCTTACAGGGAAAACGGTCTGCCGGTGGCGGGGCTCCTGGGGGTTGGTGTCTCCGTCTCCGGCCCTGTCAGCCGCGATGGAGTTGTGCTGCGCGCCAGCATGGTTCCAACATGGGCCGGCGTCAACATACGAGATGTGTTTGGACCCGTTCTGGAACAGCCGATCTTCGCCGACAACGAGAGCAACTGCGCGGCCATTGCCGAGCTGATGTGGGGTGCGGCCGTCGGCCAGGACGATTTCGTGCTGTTCAAGATCGATCTGGGTGTCGGCGGGGCCATTGTCCAGCATGGCCGGCTGGTGACGGGCGTCGCCGGCGGCGCCGGCGAATTCGGGCACATCAGCATCGATCCCGGCGGCGACCTTTGCCGATGCGGCAATCGCGGCTGCCTGGAGCTCTACGCGAGTTTTACCCGGCCGCTGGAACAGATTTCGCGTGTCGTTGGGCGGCAAGTCACCATGGACGATGTCATCGCCATGGCCGAGCAGGGCGACGTCAGGGCGTTGCGGATGATCGAGGATACCGCCGAGATCGCCGGCCGGGGTCTCGGCCTGATCGGCTCGGTGCTCAATCCGCCGCTCATCATCATCGGCGGCCACATGGCTTTGGCAGGGGACATTCTGTTGACGCCGCTGATCGCGTCCTATGAACGCCATACGCTGATCAAGTCCCGCGATGTCGCTCCCGCCCTGCGCACGCGCATCATCGTTGGCAAGCACACCGAGAACGATGCCTTGCTGGGCGCGGTCGGCCTCGTTTTGAGACACCAGACGAAGGAACTGTCGCTGGGGTGATCGTCAGGACCAGCCTGTGCTTGTTCAAGTCAATTGCATGTGTCCGCAGCCTTGAGCGCTTCGGCGCGAAACGATTTGGGCAAATCCGCGATCCGCCGGACAGAAGCGTAAAACCTTGGATAGTCGCCCGAACACAGGTCGAACAAGCGAAGAAAGGCCGGAACCTGTTCACCGTAGACGGCAGTCGCGGCGAGCTTTGCGTTGTTGATCGGGGCAGCGAACCAGGCGTCGTATCCCCGGTATCCCGCCCAGTGCTTGTCGCGCATCTGCCTGTAGCGCGCCCGCATCCTCTCGATCGCGGCCGCCTTGGCAGTCGCCATCTGCTCCGGGGTACGGGGACTACCATAGACCTGCCTTAGCTCGTCGCGCGTCCTCGCCACCAGCCCGAGAAAATCGGCGCTGCGTTTGCGATCGGCTTCGTAGCGGCGCAATCCGGCCCGGTCGCCGGCGGCGCGCAGCCATTTCCTGACGCCGCTGGTTTCGACGGTAACGGCGAATGCCTCGTTGAATGCGGAATCGCCATCCACATAAAGCCGCTGATGCGCCAGTTCATGAAAAACAAGGCTTGCGAGATAGGTGTCGTCCTGACGCAGCATGGTGCTCAGCAGCGGGTCACTCGACCAGCCAAGCGTGGAATAGGCGGTGACGCCCGAGACATAGACGTCGAGGCCTTGTCTTTGAAGCTCGACAGCGCTTTCAGCCGCGGATTTCCGGGAGAAGTAACCCCGGTATGGAACGCAGCCGAAGACCGGAAAGCACCATGTTTGTGGCGCGAGCGAGAATTGCGGCGCGGCAAAAACGGCCCAGGTCACGGCGTCGCGATGGATGTCGACATAGCTGCGGTAGCTGCTGTTCTCGGGCAATGCCAGTTCATCCGTCGCAAACCGTCTTATCGCGCTCGCCAACGTCAATTTCGCGCGCAATGCCTCGGGCGTCGAAGGGTCAAGGATGAGTTTCCCGACATTCCTGCGCGCGGCCATGATCTGCGCGTGACCCTGCAACGACTGCGCGTAGTAGGAAATGCTCGTGCAGCCGGTCGCCCCGGACGCCATGATCGCCGCGGCAAGCATCCGAAGAACGCGCTTCACTGTTTGCCCACCCTTGCCCATCTCCCCATGCAGCAAACGTCCTGGTCACCCTCAAACAGGAGGCACCGGTTTCCGTCAAGAGCTGCAGGGTAGGGGGCGACACCGACCTGGGCAGGGCGATGCGGCCATTCGCCTACGATTGACGAAAGGCCGCCGCAGGGCGGAGCGAGCGAGATACGGACCGTCCGGAGGCGCGGTTCCCCCAAGCTGCCGCGCGCTACTGGTCCGAAAACTTCACGCTCACGCCGCGCTGGCGAAAATAAGCCTGCATCAACTTACGGCCCGAGCGGTTGTTCTGCGCCAATTTGGCCGGATCGAACACCGCCTGTTTTGCGCCCTCTCGTGTCAGCGCGGCCTTGAGCGTCGCGATATGGGCGTCGATGTCGGCATTGTCCGCCCGCAGCGAGGCATAGATACTTTCGGTCGCTTCGGCCACAGTCGGTTCGCTCACAGATGTCGTCCTTTGGTTGGTTGGGCGGCGGCTTTACCACAGATTTGCGGCTCCGACGATATCGACTGAACCGTCAGAGCACAGCACCCAGGGCGCAAAACCGTAAAACGTATGTATTCGGCCCTGCTAAACATTGCCCGGCAGGCGAATGGGTCTAACTATCGCTAGGAAACGGGGGGAATCACGTGGCTGCCAATCGTCGAAACGACATCTCATCGTCCGAGCGAGGGCTAGGACGGATTCTTGCGGCAGGCAATGCCCATCCGCGCACAACTCTGCCTACCGTGGCAACCATCGTCACGACAGTAGCTGCGCTATATTTCGGTCGTGAGGTGTTCCTTCCCATTGCCATCGCGCTGCTTTTGACCTTTGCGCTGGTGCCGATGGTCTCCGCACTGAAGCGTGTCGGCTTGCCTCGGCTGCCCGCAGTGCTTCTGAGCGTGATTGGCGCGTTCGCGGCCCTGGGCCTGTTCAGCTTCATTGTTGCGACCCAGGTAAGCGAGCTTGCTCAGAACATTTCCGTCTACCAGACAAACATTCTGACCAAGGTGCGTTCCCTCAAGGAGACGGGCGTTGGTGGCGGCATAATTGCCAGGCTGAGCGGGGTGATCGAGCGCGTCGGTCAGGAGATCGACAAGCAGGATGTGGCGCCGCCTGCGGCCGACAAGCCCCGGCGCGAGCCCGTACCGGTCGAGATCGTCGCCCGCGAGAGACCTCTGGAGGTATTGCAGAACATCATCGGACCGTTGATCAGCCCGCTGGCATCAGCTGGCCTGATCATCATCGTCGTCATCTTCATGTTGCTTGAGCGCGAGGATCTGCGCGACCGGTTTATCCGCCTCGTCGGCTATGGCGACCTCCATCGCACAACGCAGGCATTGCAGGATGCCGGCAAACGGGTTGGCCGTTATCTGATCATGCAATTGGTGGTCAACATCGTCTACGCGATACCAATCGCAATTGGCCTTTGGGTGCTCGGCATTCCCAACGCGCTGCTGTGGGGGTTGCTGGCACTGGCGCTGCGCTTCGTTCCTTATATCGGCCCTGTTATCGGCATGCTGCTGCCCTTGTTTCTGGCCTTGGCGGTTGCGCCCGGCTGGTCGCTGGTGCTGTGGACCGCCGCACTGTTTGTCGTCATGGAATTGTTAACCGGCAACGTCATCGAACCGTGGCTCTATGGCTCGCGCACGGGACTTTCTCCTTTGGCAATCATCGTTGCGGCAATTTTCTGGACATGGTTGTGGGGGCCCCTCGGCCTGGTCCTTTCGACGCCGCTGACAGTTTGCCTCGTCGTCCTCGGGCGACATGTTCCGCAGTTCGAATTTCTCGACGTCCTGTTTGGCAACGAGCCCGTCCTTGAAGCTCACGCCCGGCTCTATCAACGGCTCCTGGCCGGCGATCCCGACGAGGCAACTGACCATGCCGAGGAGATCCTCGAGGAGAAGTACCTGATCGATTTCTACGACACGGTCGCCATTCCTGCTCTCCTGTTGGGCGAGCAGGACCGCATGCGTGGCGTGATGGGCGATCAACAGCGAAGGCAGGTGGCGGCGAGCGCCCAAATTCTTGTGGCAAATCTTGCCGACGATGCACAGGAAGAGGCAAGCGAGGAAGATGCGCCGACAACCACCGCGGAAGGGAGCGCGAGCAGGGAAACAGATGGCGTCGAAGAGGAAGAGATCGAGCTGCCCGACGGCAAGGACATGTCGGTGCTTTGTGCCGGCGGTCGCGGCGAACTCGACGATGCCGCTGCCGCCATGCTCGCTCAGGTGCTGGAGGTGCAAGGTGCTACGGTGGCGAAGGCCAGTTTTGTCGATATGGAGCCGGCAGGTATTCGTCGTCTCGAACTAGAGGCGATCGACACCGTCGTGGTCGGTTTCCTGAACCGGGATTCGCTCAAGCATGCCCGCTTTCTGGTCCGGAGACTGAAGCGCGCCAAGGCAGGTTTGAGAATTGGGATTGTGTTCTGGTCAGACGCGGAGCAGGGCGATGTCGGGCAAGAAAGGCAAGCTTTGGCCGCCGACATCAGCGCCGATTTCGTAGCCCACGGCATGGTCAACGCTGTGCTTGGCGCACTTTCTCCAGCGCCAGCCGTTCCCCTCAAAGTCGTTTCGAAACGCCGCGACCGACGCCGTCCGGCCCCTCGAAAACGGGCCCCGGCCCAGGCGACGGCCGCAACAGCCTAGCCGCACCGCCATGTTTCAGATTTCCGCGCCGGCGCTGAAATGTCTGGTGCGACGGCAAGATCGTCCCCACTCGCAAACCATGGAACAATCTCGCGGCCTTGCGGTTCCTAACGTCGAAGGAGACCCCCCATGCTTAGATTCCTTATCCGCCTCGGCGCGATCTATGCGGCGTTCCAGATCGGCCGGGAGTTCGGCCGCAAGGAGACCGAAGTCGTGCTCCTGCCGCCGCCCGTTGACTACGAGCGGCACCCGACGTCAAGAAACGAAACCGAGTTCGGAGAGACATAGGACCGCTCAATCTGTCTGGTCGATCTGGCCCATGCTGGCGCCGTCCTGCGGGGGGCGCATTATCATGCGAACGGACCGGCCACTTGGCTGTGCCAGGATCGATCCTCGCAACGCAATAGTTGAGCCGTTATCTCTGCCGTTCAAACGCGGCACAGCGAGGTTGACCGTGCGTCGAGGAATGAGTCTCTCTCAGATCTTGGCGTTGAGCCGATGGAGAAGGCATGATCAGCACGGGCAAGCACGACCCTAAGAAAGTGGAAGGGTATGAAGCACTGGTGCTGTCAATTGCCAGGGAGAGCGGGCATCACCGAGGATCAAGCGCGCGACCTTGTTCGCCTGATCGGCACCGGCCGCAATTCGCTGCTCCGTGAGGCGCGGCAGCTGCTCCGGCAGCGCCTGGCTATTTTAGACCAAAGGTGCTCAGAGCACGGCTATCCCGTCGCCTTCTGCTGCCCGGCGGTCATCGCTTTGAGAGCTCGGACCACTTCTGCAGGTCCGGCGGGTTTCATCACTCTTACGCCAGACGAGAACGCTTCGGGGGTTTCCTCGACCCCCAAGCCGGAATAGACGATGAAAGGAACCGCCCGCCCTGCCAAGGTTTTTGCCGCGTCAACAGCCTCGCCGTCCGACAGCCTGACGTCCAGGATCGCTGCGGCGGGGGTATGGTCCGCAAGAAAACGTTTCGCCTGGGAACATGTCGCTGCCAATGCCACGGCAAAGCCCGCCTCCGAAAGAGTGGACTCCATATCCAGTGCTATCAAGGCTTCGTCGTCGACGACAAGGACCAAGGGTTTGCCCATGCGCGGATGATCGCACGTTTGTAGATGGAAGACGAGTCGAGGCTACGACCCTTTTAGGGTCCGTTTCCCGTACGCAGCTGGTCGAGATCGCGAGCAATGGGAACCAACTGATCCAAGCCGCATTATATTTGGTTGGACTGGACAAGGTGTTTGGGATGCATGAAGCAACACAGGCGACTGTTGTCGCCTTCGAAAACCCGGGAGTGTCCAGCAATGACAGTCTGGATTTCGATTACAAGGATTTCTTCGAAAACGGCGCCGTTGCCCTGCATCTGGTGAACGCAGACGGCGTGATCGTGCATGCCAACCAGGCTGAGCTCGACCTTCTCGGCTATCCCGCAGAGGACTACCTCGGTTGCCACATCGCCGAGTTCTATCCCGACCGGGACGTCATAGAGGACATTTTGGGTCGCCTTGCCAATGGCGAGAAGATCGTAAGATATCCGGCGCGATTGAGGGCCAGCGATGGATCGATCAAGCACGTCGAAGTCACCTCAAGCGGACATTTCCGGGACGGCAAGCTGATCAACACCCGGTGCTTCACGGTCGATGTAACCGACTTGGTGCACACCCGCTCGGAGCTCAGGCAGCATGACAGTACCTATCACCAGATACTCGACGGCCTACCCGTCGCCATCTACACGACCGATCAGGATGGGACGATCACCTATTACAACCGCGCCGCGGCCGATCTGGCAGGCAGGGAGCCTGAAATCGGCAAGGATAAATGGTGCGTGACGTTCAAGCTGTTCACTGCCGACGGCAAGGAATTGCCGCACGATGAATGCCCGATGGCCATCGCGCTCAAGGAGAACAGGCCGGTCCGCAATCAGGAAGCTGTTGCGCAGCGTCCCGATGGATCGTTTTTTCCGTTCCTGCCCTACCCGACACCCCTGCGGGACGAGCACGGCGCTCTGATTGGCGCCGTCAACATGCTGCTGGACCTGACGGACCGCCAACGTGCCGAAGAAACCAGGCAGCACCTTTCGGCGATCGTGGAATCCTCATTTGACGCTATCGTCAGCAAGGATCTCAACACCATCATAAAAAGCTGGAACCAGGGCGCCGAACGGCTTTTCGGCTATACCGCCGAGGAAGCGATTGGCCGGTCGGTGACCATGCTGATCCCCGAAGACCATCAGGACGAGGAACCCCGCATCCTCCAACGCATTCGCCGTGGCGAGCGCGTCGAACCATTCGAAACGACCCGCCAGCGCAAGGACGGCAGCCTGGTTCCGGTTTCGCTGACGATATCGCCCGTGCGTAACGCAACAGGGCAGATCACCGGCGCATCGAAGATAGCGCGAGACATCACGTCGGCGAAGGAGAATGAATATCGCATCCGCATGCTGATGCGCGAGGTCAACCACCGGGTGAAAAACCAGTATTCGGTCATCCTGTCGATGATCCGGGAGACCAACAAGCGATCGGAGACGCCAAAACAATTTGAAACCCAGGTGCGCGAGCGCATCATGGCGTTGTCACGATCTCACGACCTGCTTGTATCGGCGGATTGGAAGGGTGCCACGATCAGCGACCTTTTGGCGGCCCAGGTCGAGCCTTTCCCGCGGGGGGATTTGATCGAAATGTCGGGCCCATCATTGGTGCTCAGTCCCAACGCAGTTCAGTATCTCGGGATTGCCTTCCACGAACTGGCGACCAACTCGGCCAAATACGGGGTGCTCTCAGGGGACAAGGGCCGGATTTCGGTCACATGGGGCATCACCGGTTCCGGTGGTTCGAGGCTCTTTCACCTCACCTGGGTCGAAAGCGATGGTACGCAGGTTCAGACTGTCGGACAAGGTGGCTTTGGAACCGTTGTGCTGAAGCGGGTTGCGCCCGCAGCGGTCAGTGGGCAGGGAAATCTCGAACACGGTCCGCATGGCATAACATGGGGCTTGGAAGCGCCTTTGGCTTCCGTAGCAGCTTCTGCCGTCCATGAAGCTTAGAAGCAGGAAGCAGCCCTGCAACGAGCATTCGTCAATTGGAAGCCCTTGATGCGGCCTTTGCCGAGCGAAAACCCCGTTTCCGCTAAAGATCGCCAGAGCCATTGCTAAAGTCGGCAGAGCAAATCACCGGCAGAGGGCGCATTTCGTTGCACGGAACGGGACAGGACCGGCGTAGCCAGAGGCGAGGTAACTATGGACATCGACGAGTTCCGTGCGACCCTTCAGGGTGTAGAGCCCCCGGCGAATCTTGGGATGGCGCTCCACGCTCTATGGTGGGATAGACAGGGCGATTGGGAGCGGGCGCATGAGTGTGTGCAGGCCAACGAATCTGATCCGGCCTCTGTATGGGTTCATGCCTATCTGCACCGCAAAGAAGGCGACCTTTCTAATGCAGCCTACTGGTACCGCCGCGCCGGGCAGCCTGTGGCAACTGGCAAGCTAGACGCAGAGTGGGAGTCGATTACAGAATCACTTCTTGCAGGATAGTGAGGGTCGCCCAAGGGGCAGCCTAGCGCCTCATCGCCCCGTAGAGGCGAAACTCACCTCCGCCCGATGGGATCGGCTGGGCCCAGGAGGTCCGAACGTTTCCGCATAAATTCATGCAGCGAGATTGTTCTCGCGATTCCGTAAGGTCTCTGTTTAATAAGCTATATCTAATATTGACTATTTTCTGTCGGTCAAAAGTCGCAGACTTCATTTTACTGATCACCGTTAGCTTCTTGGTAGCTCTCACGACTATAAACTTCTTGCGGGCGAATAGCTTTCATGCTGCCTTCGCGCACTCAGGAATCAGGGAGCTTAGGCATGGCGGAGCGGATTGCGCGTGATGGGTTTTGGGTTTTGCATCTCGCGCGCTTGCCGCAAGTCGTGTCGCTTCGCTCCGGCACTTCCGCCTTGACGATCCTAACTGTTGCCCTTGCGCTGAGCGCCGCGCCGGCTCGGGCCGATGGCGGCAATGGTAGCAGCGCAGGCGCTGGACAAGGTGGCGTTGACGGCGCGCTCGCGAGTGCCACGGGTCAGAATGCCGCCAATGGCGCGACCGCTGGTGGCGGTGGTGGCGGCATTGACCTCACGACGGGTGACGGGGCGCCAGGAGGATCGGGAGCGGTAAGTGGGACAGCCAACAACCCAAATGGCGTTGCCGGTGCCACTGGTGCTACGGGTCTGGTCATCTCGACAGACGGGACCATTGCAACCAGCATCAGCGGCGGGGCCGGCGCTTTGGGCTCCCCTGGCACGAATGGCGTCGTCAGGAGCGGCGGCGGTGGCGGTGGCGGTGTGGGCGTCAGTGCCACGGCCGACGTTACAGTCACTGGCACAGGATCGGTGAGTGGTGGCACTGGCGGCCGAGGTGGGACCAATGGCAACAGCGGCAGCGGTGGTGGCGGCGTCGGCATATTCTCGTCCGCAAACGTGTTTGTAGAGGCGGGCGGCAGCGTTACCGGCGGCACGAGTCTTTCCACAATTGGGGTCCAAGCAGGTGGTGGCGGCGGCGCAGCTGCCATCGTCCTGATGGGCGGCGGGACAATCCAGAACAGCGGGAATCTGCTCGGGGGTGCCGGTGGAAGAACAGTTCTCGGCGGCGGTGGGGACGGTGGCGCCGCTGTTCTGCTGCTTTCAGGTGGAACCGTCATCAACAAGCTAGGTGCGACGATCGTTGGCGGCAGTGGCGGTCAGGGCTCCTTGGCAGGCGGCGATGGCGCCGCAGGGATCAAGGGCGCCAACATCGCGGTCATCAATGCGGGTACGATCAGCGGCGGTGCCGTCGGCACCGGTGGCGGAACGCCGGCAGCCGGCAAAGCCATCCAGTTCACCGGCGGCGTCAATTCGCTGGAGATTCAGGCCGGCTCCACCATCATAGGCAATGTGGTCGCTTTCAGCGCCGCGGATACATTCAAGCTGGGTGGCGATATCAGCGCCAGTTTCGGTGTGTCGCAGATCGGCGCTGGCGCCAAATATGACGGGTTTGGGTTCTACGAGAAAACCGGAAACAGCACCTGGACCCTAACGGGGACGACAACTGCCGTCACGCCTTGGACCTTGTCCGGCGGGACCCTGCAAATTTCGAGTGACAACAATCTGGGCGCCCTCTCGGGCGGCTTGACCTTCGACGGCGGCACGTTGCGCACGACCACCAGCTTCGCCACCAATCGCAATGTCCTGATCAATTTGACCGGCGGGTTCGACATGGTGGCAGGCACGCAGTTGGACGTGTCAGGCCAGGTGACCGGCACCGGCACACTGGTCAAGAGCGGCGCCGGCACGCTCAACGTCAGCAATTTGTCCAACAGCTATACGGGTGGCAACATCGTCAATGCAGGAACGCTTGCCGGCAACACCGTGGCGATCCGTGGCGACATCCTGGACAACGGCGCTGTCTCGTTTCTCGACCTCGGCCCCCACACCTTCGGCGGAAATATCTCCGGCTCGGGCAGCGTCGACATCGAAGGCTTCGGCACGCTGACGCTGACCGGTGCCAACACCCACAGCGGCGGCACCAAGGTCGGGACCGGCAAAAGCATCTCGGTCGCGTCGGACCAGAATCTGGGTGCCGCTACGGGCCTGCTGACACTCGACGGCGGCGAACTCGGCACGACAGCAAGCTTCGCCATGAGCCGCGATGTCAAGCTCACTTCCGCCTATGGCTACTTCCGCGCGGCGGCGGGTACGACGCTGACCGCGAATGGCGAGCTGAGCGGCGTGGGCGGCGTCTACAAGGAGGGCGCCGGCACCCTGGTGCTCAACGGCGACAGCACCTATTCCGGCCGCACCACGGTCGACGGGGGCAAGCTCGTCGTCGAAGGTTCGCTTGGGAATACCGAAACGACGGTCAACAGCGGCGGCACGCTGGGCGGCTCCGGCTCGATAGGCGGCGCGGTGATCGTCGCCGATGGCGGTGTGCTGGCGCCGGGGTCCAGCCCTGGCACGCTTACGGTCGGATCGCTCAGCCTGAGCTCCGGTTCTATGCTCGACTACGAGCTCGGCCAGGCGGGCATTGTCGGCGGCGGTGTCAACGACCTGATCGAGGTGACCGGCGCGCTGACGCTGGACGGCAGCCTCAACATCACCGATGTCGGCGGCTTCGGGCCTGGCGTCTACCGGCTAATCAATTATGGCGGCGCACTCACCGACAATGGTCTCGAGCTCGGCAATCTGCCGGCCGGTGTCACGGCCGCCGACCTGACGGTGCAGACCTCCGTCGCCAACCAGGTCAATCTCGTCAGCAGCGTCGGCACCGACTTGCTCTTCTGGGATGGTGACGCGGCCGGCAATGCCAACAATGATCTGGTCGACGGCGGCAACGGCACGTGGACGGCGACAAGCCTGAACTGGACGACGAGCACCGGCCTGGTAACTGGCGCGATGAAGCCGCAGCCCGGCTTCGCCATCTTCCAGACGCTCGGCGGCACCGTCATCGCCGACGGCAGCGCCGGCGCGCTTGCGATTACGGGCATGCAATTCGCCGCCGATGGCTACCGCATCGAAGGCGACGCCATCACGCTTGATGGCGCTGGCGGCGAGAGCATCATTCGGGTCGGCGACGGCACGGTGGCCGGAGCAGGTTACACCGCCACCATCGCCTCCGTGCTAACCGGGACCAGCAGCCTGACCAAGACCGATGCGGGCACGCTGGTGCTGTCCGGCGCCAACACCTACACGGGCGGCACCACCGTCCTGGGCGGCGTGCTATCTGTTTCAGCCGACAACAATCTCGGCGTTGCCGCTGGCGGCCTGACGCTCTCCGGCGGGACGCTGCGCAACACAGCGGCGTTCAGCTCGGCGCGCGACGTCACGCTTTCGTCGGCCGGCGGCACCTTCGACACTGTGGCCGACCTGACCTTGTCCGGTGCGATCTCTGGCGCTGGCAGCCTTGCCAAGACCGGCGCCGGCACGCTGACGCTTACGGGAACGAACAGCTATGGCGGCAACACGTTGGTCAGCGCTGGCACGCTGGTCGGCGATGCAACCTCGATTCGTGGCGACATCGGCAATTCCGGCACTGTCGTGTTCGACCAGGCGGCGGACGCCAGCTTCGCCGGCGATATCTCCGGCACCGGCGCAATGATGAAGGATGGCGCCGGCGTGCTGACGCTGTCAGGCACGTCGCTGCTGGACTGGACCGTCAATCAAGGCGGCCTCGTCTCGGCAGCCGAGCGCTTCGGTGGCGATGTCGCGATCGGCGCCGGCGCCTCCTTCACATTCGACCAAGTCGCCTCCGCCAGCTATGCCGGCGTGCTCTCGGGCGCCGGTACGTTCATCAAGGACGGCCAAGGCACGCTGCTGCTTGCGTTGGACAACTCAGGCTTTACCGGCGCCACTACGGTCAGCGGCGGCACGCTTGCCGCGGGCGCTGCGAACGCGTTCAGTTCCTCCTCGCAGTTTTCCGTCGCCTCGGGCGCCACGCTCGATCTTGCCGGCACGTCCCAGACGATTGCGGGGCTGAGCAACGCCGGAACGGTGCGCAACGCGGGTGGCGTCCCAGGCGACACACTTACCGTAAGCGGCGACTATGTCGGCAATAGCGGCGCCGTCGTTCTCAACGCTGCGCTCGGTGGTGACGGTTCGCCGACAGACATGCTGGTGATCGCCGGCAACACGTCAGGGACGGGTACCCTTCAGGTCGTCAATTTCGGCGGGTCGGGCGCCCAAACGGTCGGAGGCATCAAGATCGTCGACGTCGGCGGCGTCTCAAACGGCAGCTTCTCGCTCGACGGCAATTATACCTTCGAAGACGATGCAGCGGTCGTCGCGGGCGCCTACGCATACAGGCTCTACAAGAACGGCGTCAGCACACCGGCCGATGGCGATTGGTATCTGCGCTCGGCCCTGGTCAACGGCGATCCCGATCCGCAGCCGCTCTATTCGCCCGGCGTGCCTCTGTACGAGGCCTATGAAGGGGTGCTGCAGGCCTTCAATGAACTGGGCACCATGCAGCAACGCATTGGCAATCGGTCGTGGGGCGAGGGTGCTACGCCGCAAGGTGCGGACCTGCCAGGCCAGGGCTCGGTCGACGGCAAGGCGATATGGGCGCGCATCGAAGCTGCCCATGCCGAGATCAAGCCTGAGACGTCGACCTCCGGCACGAACTATGACGTGACCACCTGGAAGCTGCAGGCCGGCGTCGATGGCCTGCTGCACGAAAGCGACGCCGGTACCCTGATCGGAGGGATTACGGCCCACTACGGAACCGCGTCGTCGGACGTCTCCTCGATCTTCGGGGCAGGGTCGATCGCTGCCACCGGCTACGGCGTCGGCAGCACGCTCACCTGGTTCGGCAGCGGTGGCTTCTACGTCGACGCGCAGGCCGAGGCGACATGGTATGACAGTGACATCCGGTCGGCCACGCTGGGCACCACGCTTGCGGACGGCAACAACGGTTTCGGCTACGGGCTGAGCATCGAGACCGGACAGAAGATCGCCCTCAACGGCAACTGGTCGCTGACGCCGCAGGCCCAGCTTGCCTATTCCTCGGTCGACTTCGACGCGTTCACCGACCCGTTTGGCGCCGTCGTGTCGCCCGGCAGCAGCAACAGTCTCGTCGGCCGCCTCGGCCTCTCCGCGGACTATGAAGACCAGTGGGTGGACGATGCGGGGCAAGTCAGCCGCACGCACATCTACGGGCTCGGCAACCTTTACTACGACTTCCTCGACGGAAATGATGTCGATGTGTCTGGCACGAAACTGGTCAGCGAAAATCAGGCGCTGTGGGGCGGTGTCGGCCTCGGTGGCTCGCTGAGCTGGGCGGACGGCCGCTACGCCGTCTTCGGAGAAGGGACAGCGCGGACAAGCCTCAAGGATTTTGGCGATAGCCACGCCCTGGGCGCCAAGCTCGGGTTCGCTGTGAAATGGTAGCGGCGATCGAGATGGACATGTCGACCTTGGCTTGAGCGTCGTGTCCGGCACGGTTATGGATCCGGACTTGCGGGCCACCCGGCTCGACGGCCCTCGGACGTTTCCTTACCGGCTGCCGGCATCAAGTACCAGGCTCGCAACCGAAGCACCCTGGCGCTCGATCACAGGGATGCCAGCGCGCTGGACATGCGCTCCAGTCCTTGGCGCAACAGAGGACGCGGGCAGCCGACATTCAGGCGGATGAAGCCTTCGCCGCCAGGCCCGTAGACGCGGCCATCGTAGAGATTAACCTTGGCCCGAACTGCTGCTGCGGGTAGCCGGTTGATGAACTTGCCAGCCGAAGCGTTTGCGCAAGGCAAAACAGCCGGTCGGCCCCGCGCCTCTTTCCCCTACGCAAGAGGTGCGGGCGATGTCGCGGGCTTCAGTCCTTGTGCGGGACGATATAGCGACGGCTCACCGAATCCGCCCCTGTGCCCCGCGTGACGACAATGGTCCTGTATCCCGCGGGAACGGAACCTGTAGCCATCGGATCGATTAAACGGCATCGACCGACAATCTCTCCGTTGGGCGCGTCCGCGAGCCTCCTCGCTAGCGTCAACTGGCATGTGTCAAGGGATCCGAAAACGGCCGGTGATGTACCGAGTGGTTCGCAGACTCCCTGGCCGGGGCTGCAAGAAAGCAAAACTAGCACAGCAGCCGTTACCGGATCCATTTTTGAAGCTCCCTCCGCGAATGAGCCTCAACGCGCTATGTCGCAGTTTGTTTCATTAAGCCCGGTTGTGCCGAGCCCGGCCAGCAGGGGCAGGAAGCCATGCCCACTATATCGCGCTGCCGGAATCGCCAGACGCCGGCAGCAACCAGCGAGATGACAAGGCGCGGATGTAGAGCGGGACGAAGCTTATATCAGTGGTGGGTCTTTCGATCCGCCAGCGTAAGCGCTTCGTCTATTTGTTGGCGCAGGCGGGTGAGGTCGTCCAACCGAAAATCAAGCGGCAGTTCCGCTCCACTCTCCAATCGGAGAAAGATGGCTACAGTGCCGTCCTCTTTCATGGCCAGTTGAGTGCTCGTTATAGAAATGCCCTGCAGTTTTGGTGTCATTTCGGCAGGAAGAGTGGCGACGAGCTTTCCCATCTCGACCGAGAGGGCAGCAATTGCCAAAGGAACACATTGTGCGGAGAAATCGAGTTGGAATCTCTTTGTGTCGATTGATCCAAATGTGACCGACACCGTGCCTAAGGCGGCGTCGATCCCAGATGCTAAAACTACATCCAGAACCGGAGCCTTCATAACCGTGTCCGCCATGGCGTTCCCCCGCTTTGTTGAATCGCAGCAAATCATCATCCCTGCGCCGGCACAAGGACACGCCCAACGCTCCCCGCCAACCATGGGATCTACGCCTTGTCGACAAGTCGCGTCTTCCGCTTCGGCGCTACGTAGCTCTCCACTAAGCGAGCGTGGAAATTCGAACTCGGCGCAATGATAACCCACAAAGACCAAATCTTGCCGTCTATGGTTATGGGAGGGGTTAGGACCAGCAAGGTCCGCGGGATTTGCGGCGTGCGATCCTTCATGAACGTGGATCCCAATCGGGATAGATCTTGGCGGACAGCCTAAAGCCGATTGATGACGAGGCATGGGCGCATTGCATTCTGACTCCGGAGATGGTTGCGAAGCTCTCCGCCTAACCGCTCCGCATCGCAAACGACAGAACCCCGCCAAGTGTGGGGTTTTGTTGTGGCAGGCGGGCGGAACCGGAACGCTCTTAAACCGTTTAAAGCCCATAAGGGACGGCAACGGAAAGATAGAAGATCATGAATAAGATTGTATCGGGTATGCTGGCGGCCACGCTGTCAGTTTCGTTCGCGGCCACCGCCGCTGTGCCTGCAGGTGCAGCGCAAATGTTCACGCCGCAGGCGCCTTCGGCGTCGTCCGATGTGCAGGCGGTGGACTACAAGCCGTGGATGAAGCATCGCGGCGATCGCAATTTCTCGCGCTACAACAATGACGGCCCCTACTGGAACGGCCATCGCGGCTCGCGCCATTACCGACACGGCTATCGCCGCCACGGCGATTTCTGGTTCCCCGCCGGAGCATTCATTGCCGGCGCCCTGATTACCGGCGCGCTCAACAACAACCATCGCGTCTACCGGGGTGGCGATTCGCATGTGCAGTGGTGCTACGATCACTACCGCAGCTACCGCGCCTCGGACAACACCTACCAGCCGAACTACGGCCCTCGTCGGGAGTGCAATTCTCCCTACTGAGATTTTTAACCGAAATGAGAACCCCGCTTCGGCGGGGTTTTTCTTTGTGTGAGGCGTGACGGCGAATTAGGGTTACGAGACCCGACATCGCTGTGAGGGATAAACAAATGCTCCGCCGCCACGAGACTCAAGATATCCGGCTGGGCAAGGTTCCGATCAATGGCGATGGCGGAGAGAGCGGGATTCGAACCCGCGTTACGGTCTCCCGTAAACACACTTTCCAGGCGTGCGCCTTCAACCACTCGGCCACCTCTCCGTCCTTGCATTCGCGCCGGCCGGTTTTGCCACGCGGGTTGGGGAGATGCATCCCTTTGGGATTTGCGGGAAGACCCGCTTGATGGACACCGCCAACCAGCGGATGCCCTTCCCGGCGCCCGTCATTCAAACAGACGCGGGGCTCATCTAGTCGATCCGGCGCCGAATGCCAAGCCATAACGGCAGTCTATTCGCTTTGCCGGCCACGCATCGTTTCGCGGGGCGTTGAACGGCTCCGCTTCTAAGGCGCTTCGGTTCTGAATGGTGTGCACGGGCAAGGCGGCAGGGCCGGCCGCGCTTGACTTCGCCCCTCGCCACCTGTCGAGTGCGGCGGAGGCTTTGCGGGGGCAACGTCCAGACATGACCTCGAGCAATGAACAGCCGGCCAGCGGAACGCCGGCCGGAGGCATTCCAGGCGGGCTGACGCCCGCAGGGCCTCCGGACAGCGGGCTGTCCTTCGTGCCCGTGGTCTGGCTCCTCTTCGTCATGGCATGGTCGGTCTACTGGCTGGTCTCGGCGCGGTGGCTGTTGGAGAGTTCCAGCGTGCCGGACAGGGTCTTCTATTTCGTGCTTGGCGGACTGGCCTTCGACATCGTCACCATCGTGTGGGGGCTTTATCTGCTCGGCCTCGCCTTCAGCCGTTCCGCGCGCTTTCCGCGTCATTTCACCATCTGGCAGATCACCACCATCGCCTGGCGGCTGGCCGAGCAGGTCTATGCGCTGACCGTGCCCGATTTCACCGTCTCCGCCAGGGAGCTTGCGATCGCCGCCACCGAAATCGTCATCGGCCTTTTTTGCATTTACTTGCTGCGCCGCCGCGACGAGGCCAAGGCCTTTTATGCAAGGCCGGAAGCGCAGGCACCGTCAGCCTTTGGTTCGATCGTCGCCGCGCTGGCCGGCATCATCCTCGGCGCCGTCGTCGGCACTGTCGCCGGCTTCGCGCTTGGCGCGGGGATCGCCGAAGCCACCGACATCAGCTGTTTCGAAGGCGGCTGCGGCTACTTCGCCGTGTTCATCGGCCTTGCCGGGCTGGTGGTCGGGGCCATTGGCGGCGGCGTCCTCGGCGTCTGGCTCGTCCATCGGCGGAGCCGAAAAGTGGCCATAGGCGGGCGATAGGCTTCAAATTCGCATATGGCGATTGCACGCCGGGCGTGCGCATTCTATTCCTCGCCTTTGACCGGAAGGTCCTCGGGAGGAACTTGAGGATCGGGGAAGATTTCGATGTTGCGTTTTTTGTTTCGCCTCGCGGCCATGATCGCACTCTCGGTCGCCGTCATCATGGCCGTGCTCGACGCGACGCGCTCGGTGGCGGCTTCCACATTGGTCATGACGCCGCTGAATTCGAGCTGGCTGGCGGTTTCGCCCGACACCCGCGCGGCCTTCGAGACCTTCGTGCGCGCCAAGGTCAATCCGATGATATGGGATGGCGGCATCGCCTGGGTGCTTGCCCAGCCGGGGTTTGCCGTGTTCGCGGTGCTTGCCTTCATCCTCTATGCGATCGGCTACCGGCGCCGGCGGCGCGGCGGAGAATTCGCGCCGGGCTGATGGGTTGTCCCAGCGGACTTGCGACGACAACGCGGCAATCGTCCACAGCTGTCACCGCATTGGGCATGTTTTTCCAACGGGGGGCATGCTTTTCCAAAAGGTCAAAATTCCGCGTGAATTTTGTTTCGGGCCGTGCCAGATTGCCTTGAGCGGGAGGGGAGTACACTCCTGGCTGATGCCGCATGCCTGCCGGAGAACCGGGCAGGCGGGCGGCGCGTAACGGAAAAAAATAACCGACAGGGTGTGGATCACATGAAACGTATCGTTCTCGGCCTCCTGGCCGCAACCGCAATGGTTCTTCCGGCTTTCGCCGCGGATGTCCAGCCGGCCATCCTCTACGATCTCGGCGGCAAGTTCGACAAATCCTTCAACGAGGCTGCCTATCACGGCGCCGAAAAGTTCAAGACCGAGACCGGCACCGCCTATGTCGAGTTCGAAGTGTCGAACGCCTCGCAACGCGAGCAGGCGCTGCGCCGCTTCGCCGAGGACGGCCGCAACCCGATCGTCATGGCCGGCTTTGCCTGGGAGGATGCGCTGAAGGTGGTCGCGAAGGAATATCCCGATCTCAACTTCGCCATCATCGACGATGCCGTCGATATGCCCAATGTCCGCTCGCTTGTGTTCAAGGAAAACGAAGGCTCCTATCTCGTCGGCATCCTGGCGGCGATGGCCTCGAAGTCCAAGAAGGTCTCCTTCATCGGCGGCATGGACATTCCGCTGATCCGCAAGTTCGAATGCGGCTATGTCGGCGGCGCCAAGGCGGCCGGTGCGACCGATGTCATCCAGAACATGACCGGTGACACGCCCGCGGCGTGGAACGATCCGGCCAAGGGCGGCGAGATCGCCAAGACGCAGATCGACCAGGGCTCCGACGTCGTCTATGCCGCGGCCGGCGGCACCGGCGTCGGCGTGCTGCAGGCGGCGGCGGATGCCGGCAAGCTCGGCATCGGCGTCGATTCCAACCAGAACGGCCTGCAGCCCGGCAAGGTGCTGACCTCGATGCTGAAGCGCGTCGACGTTGCGGTCTACACCGCCTTCATGGACGGCAAGAACGGCACCTTCAAGGGCGGCCTGCAAAATCTCGGCCTCAAGGAAGGCGGCGTCGACTACGCCATGGACGACAACAACAAGGCGCTGGTCACCGACGAGATGAAGGCTGCCGTCGAAAAGGCCAAGGCCGACATCATCGCCGGCACGATCCAGGTGCACGACTACACCGCCGACAACGCCTGCCCGTATTGATCTGTATCCATTAGAGTTGAAACCGCCGGGCGAGAGTCCGGCGGTTTTGTTTTTGGGTCTTGAAGGGGGCCGCAACTTGAGAGGCGAGAGTGAAGCCGACCATCGGACCGATGACGGAACGCGATGTTGATGCAGTGGCGCGACTGCGCATCGCCGCCTTTTTCGAGGGCAGCGCAAGAACGTTGAATGAGGACGTCGCCGGGCTTCGCGAGTTGCTCAATGGAGATGGCTTCGAGGCGGCGCTTGTGGCGCGGATAGGGGACGTCCCGGTCGGGACCTGCCTGCTGGTTCGCCACGAACTTGAACCCGCGCATGAGCTGACGCCTTGGCTGGCGGGATTGGTCGTCGATAGCGACCACCGCGGCAAAGGGATCGGCCGCGCGCTGGTTGCAGCCATCGAAGCGCATGCAACCGCGATCGGTGTGGAGAGGACCTACCTCTATACGTGGGTGGCGCGAGACTTCTATGCCGGGCTCGGTTGGGCAGTGGTCGAGTCGTTTGAGCAGGACGGCTACCCGATGCTGCTGATGTCGCGCGAACTCGGCCTATAGCTGTCCGACGAGATAACCCAGCGCAAACACCACCATCAGCGTAATGGCGATAGCGAAGCCGCGTCGGCCACCGAGCGAATGCACGCCGACGCCATAGGGCTTCCGCTCCAGTCTGCCGATCACCGGCTTCGCTTCGTCCTGGCCAACCACACGCATCTGCGGCAGTTCGGCGATGCGTTGCGAGATCAGCCGCCAGCGATCGCTGCCGCCCGATGGCGCACCACGGTCGAGGACATGCATGCGCTCGGCCAGCCGCATCACCGTGTCGCGGAAGGCGGGATCGATCTCCAGGTCGCGCTCGGCACGTTCGCGGTCGCGATCGTTCATCAGGCCAAGCACATAATCGCCCGCCCGCGCAACGCGGTCGCTTTCACCGGCCATAGGCTTCTCCTTGCTACCAGTGCGGCGGTTTGGTTATCGGCACGTCGGGTGCCGATTGTTCCTCCAGAGCCATGAAGCGCCCGGTCAGGGCATCGAGCTTGCGCTGCATGCGTTCGATCGCCGTCCACTGTTCGGCGATCTGGCCCGACAGTTCCTCGATGGTCTTTTCCTGCTCGGCGGCGCGGATTTCCAGCGTCGTCAGCCGGTCGACAGGCATGATCATTCGAAACTCCCCAGGTCCTGGTGCACGCAGTTGCAGCATGATGCGACTGTTGAGCCTTGCATATTAGTGAATGTGAAGGTCTGCGGCCACGTTCGAAATTGACAAGCGCACCGGGATTTGTCGAGAGTGGCCACTGCGCCGCCAATTGGCACGGGTGGGGCATCATGCTAGGCGTTTTGACCAAGCGATAAAAAAATAAGAGTGGGACAGGCTGCATGGCGCAAGCCGCAATCGAACTGATCGGCATCAACAAGAGTTTTGGCGCCGTTCGCGCCAATCGCGACATCAATCTGGAGATCGCACGCGGCACCATCCATGGCATCGTCGGCGAGAACGGCGCCGGCAAGTCGACGCTGATGTCGATCCTCTATGGCTTCTATCAGGCCGACAGCGGCGAGATCCGCGTCGGCGGCAAGCCGGCGTCGATCAAGACCTCCAACGACGCCATCGCGCTCGGCATCGGCATGGTGCATCAGCACTTCATGCTGGTCGACAATTTCACCGTGCTGGAAAACATCATCCTCGGCGCCGAAAGCGATGCGCTGTTGAAAAAGAGCATCGCCAAGGCGCGCTCCGAACTGGAGCGGCTCGAGCGCGAATACGGGCTGGAAGTCGATCCCGACGCCATCATCGAGGAATTGCCGGTCGGCCTGCAGCAGCGTGTGGAAATCCTCAAGGCGCTTTATCGCGGTGCCGAAATCCTGATTCTCGACGAGCCGACGGGCGTGTTGACGCCGGCCGAGGCCGACCATCTGTTCCGCATCCTCAGGCAATTGAAGGACCAGGGGAAAACGGTGGTGCTGATCACCCACAAGCTGCGCGAGATCATGGCCATCACCGACAATGTCTCGGTCATGCGCCAGGGCACGATGGTGGCGACGCGCGAGACCAGCAAGACGACAGTCGGCGAACTGGCCGAACTGATGGTCGGACGGCGCGTGCTGCTGCGGGTCGAAAAGGGCGAGACGGAGGCCGGCGCGGTCAAGCTCGCGGTCAAGAACCTGACGGTGAAAGACCAGCGCGGCGTCACCATGGTCGACGACATCTCCTTCGATATCCACGCCGGCGAGATCGTCGGCATTGCCGGTGTCGCCGGCAACGGCCAGTCCGAACTGCTCGAGGCGATTTCCGGCATCAGGCGCGCGGTTTCCGGCTCGGTGATGCTCGATGGCAAGCCGATCGACCTGACCGGGGCCGCCGATCCCGGCGAGTTGCGCGACCGTGGGCTCGCCCATGTGCCGGAGGACCGCCATCATGTCGGCCTGGTGCTGGCCTTCGAGGAGAACGAGAATTCGATCCTCGGCTACCATGACGACCCGCGCTACCTCAAAGGGCCGTTCCTCAACATCGACGCCATCATGACCGATGCCAAGGACAAGATCGAGAAATACGACATCCGTCCCGGCAATCCGCGTCTGAAGACGGCGAATTTCTCCGGCGGCAACCAGCAGAAGATCGTGCTGGCGCGAGAAATGGAGCAGGACCCCGGTGTTCTGATCGTCGGCCAGCCGACACGCGGCGTCGATGTCGGCGCCATAGAATTCATCCACAAGCGGCTGATTGCCATGCGCGACCAGGGCAAGGCGGTGCTGGTGGTGTCGGTCGAGCTCGACGAGATCCGTTCGCTGTCCGACCGCATCCTGGTGATGTTTGCCGGGCGCATCGTCGGCGAACGCGGCCCGGAGGCGACCGAAGGCGAGCTTGGTCTGCTGATGGCAGGCGTCGATCGCCAGGAGGCGGCAGAGTGAGCACGCCTTACGCCAAGCTGCCGGCCTGGGCCGATTATGGGCTGATCCCGCTGATCAATCTGTCAGTGGCCTTCATCGTTGCCGGTTTCGTCGTCATGCTGGTCGGCGAAAACCCGTTTCGTGCCGCCGTCATCCTGGTCGAGGGCGCTTTCGGCAAGGGAACCGGCATTGCCTTCACGCTGTTCTATGCCACCACCTTCATCTTCACCGGCCTGTCTGTGGCGGTGGCCGCGCATTGCGGCCTGTTCAACATCGGGACCGAGGGCCAGGCCTATATTGCCGGCCTTGGCGTGGGCGTGGTCTGCCTCGCCTTCGACACTGTGCTGCCGTGGTGGCTGACCTTTCCGCTGGCGATCGTCGCCGGAGCCGCCGTCGGTGCGCTGTGGGCGCTGATCCCGGCCTATCTGCAGGCCAAGCGCGGGTCGCACATCGTCATCACCACCATCATGTTCAACTTCATCGCGGCCTCGATCATGGTCTACCTCCTGGTTGGGCCGTTGAAGCCGGCGGCGTCGCAGGCGCCGCAGACGCGCAACTTCCTCGCCGGCGCCGAACTGCCCAAACTCAACTGGATCATCGAACTGTTCGGCGCCAAGATCCGCTCGGCGCCGTTCAACATCTGCTTCCTGCTGGCGCTGCTCATGGCATTCCTGGTCTGGCTGCTGATCTGGCGCACCAAGCTCGGCTACGAGATGCGCACCTATGGCCACAGCCCGAAAGCGGCGCGCTATGCCGGCATTTCGGAGACCCGCATCATCATTATCGCGATGATGATTTCGGGCGCGCTGGCCGGCATGATGACGCTGAACCCGGTGATGGGCGACCAGCACAATGTGGCGATCGATTTCGTCTCCGGCGCCGGCTTCGTCGGCATTGCCGTGGCGCTGATGGGCCGTCTGCATCCGGTCGGCATCGTGCTGGCGGCGATCCTGTTTGGCATGCTCTACCAGGGCGGCGCCGAACTTGCCTTCGAAATGCCGGCGATTTCCCGCGACATGATCGTCATCATCCAAGGCCTGGTCATCCTGTTTGCCGGTGCGCTGGAGCACATGTTCCGGCCCTACGTCCAGGCGCTGTTCGCCTCGTTCAGTCCAAGGTCGGTCGGCATCGAAGCGGTCAAAGGGAAGGGCGCCTGAGATGGACGTCTTCATCGCCATCGTGCAGATCCTGGACTCGACCATACGCCTGTCGGTGCCGCTGCTGCTCGCTTGCCTCGCCGGCCTCTATTCGGAACGCGCAGGCGTTTTCGACATCGGGCTGGAAGGCAAGATGCTGGTCGGCGCCTTTGCAGGTGCGGCCGCCGCTTCGGTCTTCCATTCGGCCTTCCTCGGTCTCGGCATGGCGATCGTGATGTCGGTCGCCTTTGCCCTGGTGCACGGCTTCGCCTCGATCACCCATCGCGGCAACCAGATCGTCTCCGGTGTGGCCATCAACTTCGTCGCCGCCGGCTCGACCATCATTCTGGGCCAGGCCTGGTTCCAGCAGGGCGGGCGCACGCCGGCGCTGCAGCCGGGCGAGCGTTTCGAGGCCATCACTCTGCCAGGTGCTGCCGCGATCCATGATGTGCCCATCATCGGGCCGATCTATTCCGAGCTGCTCTCGGGCCATTCGATTCTGGTGTATCTCGCTTTCGCCATGGTGCCGTTCACCTGGTGGGTGTTGTTTCGCACCCGCTTCGGCCTGCGCCTGCGCGCCGTCGGCGAGAACCCGGCCGCCGTCGACACCGCCGGCATCTCGGTCGCCTGGCTGCGCTACCGGGCGCTGATCTGCACCGGTGTGCTGACCGGCATTGCCGGCGCCTACCTCTCGATGGTGCAGAATGGCGGCTTCGTGAAGGACATGACCGCGGGCAAGGGCTACATCGCACTGGCGGCGCTGATCTTTGCCAAATGGCGACCGGTGAACGCCATGTTCGCCTGTCTTCTGTTCGGCTTCCTCGACGCGGCGGCGATCCGCCTACAGGGTTCGCCGCTGCCGTTGATCGGCAAGGTGCCGGTGCAGTTCATGCAGGCGCTGCCCTATGTGCTGACCGTGATCCTGCTTGCCGGCTTCATCGGCAAGGCGATCCCGCCGCGCGCCGGCGGCGTGCCTTATGTCAAGGAACGTTGATCCGGGCGCCCAGGAGCACTGTGTCGAACATGCGGCTGGTGCTCGAAAGGCGCCAGGAAAACGCAAATGGCCGGGTTTTGACCACGATCGTCGGAGAGAACGTCTAGATGTCGCATGATCTGTTCGAAGCCGCGCAGGAGGCCATGGCCAAGGCCTACGCGCCCTATTCGAAGTTTCCGGTGGGTGCGGCGTTGCGCACCGAAGACGGCCGTGTCTTCACCGGCGCCAACATCGAGGTCGCGTCCTATCCGGAAGGCTGGTGCGCCGAGACCACGGCGCTCGGCCATTACATCATGGGCGGCGGCGGCAAGATTGTGGAAATCGCCGTCATTGCCTCGCGCATGGCCAAATGCTCGCCCTGTGGCGGCTGCCGGCAAAGGCTGGCGGAATTCTGCCGGCCGGACACAAAGCTCTATCTTTGCGACAACACCGGCGTGGTCGAGACCGTGACCATGGGCGACATGCTGCCCTACGGGTTTCGTGGCGACATTTTGAAGTGAGAGTTGGCTGATATGAAGGAAGCTCTGGACCACCTCGTTGAAAGGCTGGACGGGTTGGCGCCGACAACGGCGATGGTGCTGGGGTCGGGCCTTGGCGGGCTTGTCGACCAGGTCGAAAATGCCGTGCGCATCTCTTATGCCGACCTGCCGGGTTTCCCCCGCAGCGGGGTGACTGGCCATGCCGGCGAGGTGGTCGCGGGGCTTTTCGCCGGCACGCCGGTGCTGATGCTGTCCGGCCGCGCCCATTATTACGAGCACGGCGTTGCTGCGGCGATGCGGCCGGCGCTGGAGGTGCTTGCCGGCATCGGCATCACCAAGCTGATCCTTACCAATGCCGCCGGCTCGGTCGATCCCGACATGCTGCCTGGATCGGTGATGCTGATCACCGACCACATCAATTTCTCCGGCTCCAACCCGCTGATCGGCGAGCCTAGCGACCGCCGCTTCGTCGGCCTGACCGAAGCCTATGATGCCGGCCTGCGCGCGGCGATCGAACGGGCGGCGAAGGCGACAGGGACGGCGCTGCACAAGGGCGTCTATATGTGGTTTTCCGGTCCGTGTTTCGAAACCCCTGCTGAAATCCGCATGGCCCGCGTCATGGGCGCCAAAGCGGTAGGGATGTCGACCGTACCGGAGGTCATTCTCGCCCGCTTCTTTGGGCTTCGCGTAGCCGCCTGTTCGGTGATCACCAATCTCGCCGCCGGGATGACCGGGGCGGAACTGTCGCACCAGGAGACCAAGGACATGGCGCCGATCGGCGGCGCACGGCTGGCGACGATCCTTGCGCATGTGTTCCAGGATGGGTTGCCGGAGCCAAAGGGCACCTGATGCTTCCGCAGGAAATCATCCGCCGCAAGCGCGACGGCCAGAAACTGTCCGCGCAGGAGATTTCGGCCTTTGTCGCCGGCGTCACTTCGGGCAGCGTCTCGGACGGCCAGGTCGGCGCCTTTGCCATGGCGGTGTTCTTCAACGGCATGAACCGCGACGAGGCGGTGGCGCTGACGCTCGCCATGCGCGATTCCGGCGATGTGCTCGACTGGTCGGACCTGCCGGGTCCGGTCACCGACAAACATTCGACCGGCGGCGTCGGCGACAATGTCTCGCTGATGCTGGCGCCGATCGTCGCCGCTTGCGGCGCCTATGTGCCGATGATCTCCGGCAGGGGCCTTGGGCATACCGGCGGCACGCTGGACAAGATGGACGCCATCCCGGGCTATATCAGCCAGCCGGATATCGCGCGCTTCCGCAAGACGGTGCTCGAGACCGGCTGTGCCATCATCGGACAGACCGCCGATCTCGCGCCCGCCGACCGTCGCCTCTATGCGATCCGCGATGTGACCGGAACGGTGGAATCGGTGCCGCTGATCACTGCCTCTATCCTGTCGAAGAAACTCGCGGCCGGCCTGCGGTCGCTGGTGCTCGACGTCAAGGTCGGCAATGGCGCCTTCATGGAGAAGTCGCGCGACGCGACAGCACTGGCCAACAGCCTGGTCGAGATCGCCAACGGCGCCGGCCTGAAGGCCTCGGCGCTGGTCACCGGTATGAACGAGCCGCTGGCGTCGGCGGCCGGCAACGCGGTCGAGGTGCGCAACGCCGTCGATTTCCTCACCGGAAGGTTCCGCGACAAGCGACTGGAGGATGTGACGCTGGCGCTGGCCGCCGAGATGCTGCAATCGGCAGGGCTGGCGTCGTCCAATCAGGACGGTCTCAGGCGCGCGGCCGAGACGCTGGCCGGCGGCCGCGCGGCAGCCGCCTTCGCGCGTATGGTCGCAGCCCTTGGCGGTCCCGCCGATTTCGTCGAGAAGCCGGAAAAATACCTGCCGAAAGCGGCGGTGGAGTTTGCGGTCAAGGCGACAGGCAACGGTTTTGCCACCGCTATTGCCACCCGCGATATCGGCCTTGCCGTGGTCGGGCTCGGTGGCGGGCGCACGCGGCCGGACGACAGGATCGACCATGCGGTCGGCATCACCAGGCTGCTGCCGCTCGGCGCCGAGGTGCGGGCCGGCGAGCCGCTGGCGCTGGTCCACGCCCGCACGCAAGTGGAGGCCGAAGCGGCCGCAGCCGCCGTGCTTTCGGCCTATACGATCGGGGCGTCGAAACCAGCCGCCGACAAGACTGTCATCCGGCGCGTGCTGCCGCGCGGGTAGCGGAACGCGCTACTGCACCAGCAACAGTGTGCCGTTTTCGACCTGGTATTTTGCCAGCCGCTGCAAAAAGCTCATGCCAATGAGGTTGGTGCGCAGAGCCTTGTCGTCGAGCACTACCGCCTGGACGTTGTCGACGCTGATCTTGCCGATCTGCAGGCGATCGATGTTGACCACGGCGGCCCTGATCGCGCCATTGGCGGTGTTGACCTGCTGGTTGAAGTCCGACGGGTTGAGCGAGATGCCGATGCGGCGCGCCGTCGAGGTGTTGATGGCGACCAAAGTGGCGCCGGTGTCGATCATGCCGTCGACCTGGCGGCCGTTGAGCTTGAAGGCGGAGGTGAAATGGCCGCGCTCGTCAGCCGCCACCAATACTTTGCGCCCAGTGGGCAGCGGTGCGGCCGGCTTGCCGGGAACCGAGGCCATGTTCAGTTCGGGCTGAGGCTGCGCGGACGGCTTGCCGGCGACGGTCGACTTCAACAGGTTGTCGAGAATCTGCGGATTCGACTGATAGACGATCGGGATCGATGCCGACGTTCCGGCGAACACGCCCAGAATGACAAGCTTGCGCAGCATGAATGGACCTTCGTGAAGGCCCATTCTTGCCCACGTATGGTGTGTGCCGCTTTAACGCCAACCCGAAACCGCGGCTTTGCGTAAACGGGCGGTAAACGACTGGATGTCAGCTGGCCTTGCCAGCCGCCGTCATTTGGTTCCGTACATGCGGTCGCCGGCATCGCCGAGGCCGGGCATGATGTAGCCCTTCTCGTTGAGCTGGCGGTCGATGGAAGCGGTGAACACGGGAACATCCGGATGCGCCTTGGTGAAGCGCTCGATGCCTTCTGGCGCCGCCAGCAGGCAAAGGAAACGGATGTTGGTGGCGCCGCGCTCCTTCAGCTTGTCGATGGCCGCGATGGCCGAGTTCGCGGTCGCCAGCATCGGATCGACGACGATCACCAGCCGGTCGGCGAGATCGCTCGGCGCCTTGAAGAAATATTCCACCGCCTCCAGCGTTTCGTGATCGCGGTAGAGGCCGACATGCGCGACGCGGGCCGCCGGGACCAGGTCGAGCAGGCCTTCGAGCAGGCCATTGCCGGCGCGCAGCACCGAGGCGAAGACCAGCTTCTTGCCCTCCAGCGTCGGCGCTTCCATGGTTTCCATCGGCGTTTCGATGGTCGTCGTCGTCAGTTCGAGGTTGCGGGTGACCTCGTAGCCGAGCAGGAGCGAGATCTCGCGCAGCAGCCGCCGGAAACCAGCGGTCGACGTCTCCTTCTTGCGCATGATGGTGAGCTTGTGCTGGACAAGCGGGTGGTCGACGACGGTGACGCCCTGCATGGGTTGCTCCAGTGAATGGTGAATAGTGAATAGTGAATAGTGAGCAGGTTTGCGAGTCCCGATGGATCGATCATTGCCGTTGACAGGCCGAAGCGCCGGCAAACCAATCACCAATCACCAATCACCAATCACCAGTCACCTCTTCGCATCGAGCCGGGCAAGCAGCGCGCTTTTCGTCTTCCTGTCGACGAAAGCCGCCTCGATCGCGGTTCGGGTGATGGCGGCCAGCGCCTTTTCGTTCATGGCGAAATGCTCGGCGGCGATGTCGTATTCGCGCTTCAGCGAAGTCCAGAAATAGGGCGGGTCGTCAGAATTCAGCGTCACCTTGCAGCCGGCTGCCTGCAGCGCAGGGAAAGGGTGATCGGCGAAACTGTCGTAGACCTTGAGCGCGATGTTGGAGCCGGGGCAGCATTCCAGCACGATGCCCTCATCGGCGATGCGCCGCACCAGATCGGGGTTTTCGATGGCGCGCACGCCATGGCCGATGCGCGACGGGCGGATATGGTCGAGTGCGGCCTGCACCGTCTCCCATCCGGTCAGCTCGCCGGCATGGATGGTGATGCCGAGGCCGGCTTCGCGGGCGATCTCGAAGGCCCTGACATAATCCTCCATCTCGCCCATGCGCTCGTCGCCGGCGACGCCGAAGCCGGTGACCAGCGGATTTCCGCAGCGCGCCGCAAAGCGCGCCGCCTGCTCGATCGACTCGACGCCGACATGGCGTACGCCGGTGACGATCATGCGGCCCTCGATGCCGGTCTTGGCTTTGGCGCGCAGCATGCCTTCGCCGAGCGCATCGGTATAGGCCTTGGGCGACAGGCCGGCCCTGACGGCATGGTCGGGCGAGGTGAAGACCTCGGAATAGATGGCGCCGTCGCGGGCAAGGCTGGTCAGATAATGGTCGGCGAGGCGGGCATAATCCTCCTCGGTGCGGAACAGGTCGGCGGAAAAATCATAAGCCGCCAGGAACGAGGTGAAATCATGCCAGACGAAGGAGCCGTTCTGGATATAAAGCGAGGTGTCCTTGCCGTATTTCTGCGCCTGACGGATGACGAGTTCGGGCGCCGCTGCCCCCTCGATGTGGCAGTGCAGTTCTGCTTTCAAAGGCATGCAGTTATCCCGTCTCATCAGTCCAGGCCGTAAAGCCCACCACCTGGAAGCGCGGCCGAACACCGCGCCTTAAACAATAGCGCCCGCACCATCGATCGGCTATGGTCCCGCCGGTTTTATGACGGATCAAAATAATGTCAGTTGAGAGAACCACGGCCGCGGGCGGCATGGAAACCTCCTATGGTTTCAAGAAGGTAGGGCCAGGCGACAAGCAGCCTCTGGTCAATGAGGTTTTCCACAAGGTGGCGAACCGCTACGACCTGATGAACGACCTGATGTCGGCCGGGCTGCACCGGCTGTGGAAGGATGCCATGGTGACATGGCTCAATCCGCCGAAACGTCCGGGCTGGAAAGTGCTCGACGTGGCGGGCGGCACCGGCGACATCGCCTTCCGCATCGTCGACGCCAGCCATGGCAACACGCATGCCACGGTGCTCGACGTCAACGGCTCGATGCTCAGCGTCGGCCGCGACCGGGCGGAAAAGAAGGGCCTGTCCGGGAATACCGATTTCGTCGAGGCCAATGCCGAGGAACTGCCTTTCACCGATAGCACCTTCGACGCCTACACCATCGCATTCGGCATCCGCAACGTGCCGCGCATCGATGTCGCGCTGACGGAAGCCTTTCGCGTGCTGAAGCCCGGCGGACGGTTCCTGTGCCTGGAGTTTTCCGAGGTCGAGATGCCGCTGCTCGACAAGGTCTACGAAGCCTGGTCGTTCAACGCCATTCCGCAGATCGGCAAGATGGTGACGGGCGACGGCGAGCCCTATTCCTATCTGGTCGAATCGATCCGCAAATTTCCCAACCAACAGAATTTTGCTGCCATGATCACCCGCGCCGGCTTCGAGCGCGTGTCTTTCCGCAACTATTCCGGCGGCATCGCAGCGCTTCATTCGGGCTGGAAGCTTTGAGGCCGGACAGTTTGCAGCAGCAGGGTAGACGATGAGCAGCGTCGGCGCCGCCTTTCGGCTCGCGCGGGCCGGCTGGGTGCTGGTCCGCGAGGGCGTGATCGCAGCACTGCCGGGGGACGAACTCAGCGGCCTGCCGAAATTCGGCTGGCGCATGGCCCGGCTGTTCACCCGCCGCCGCGCGCTCGCTTATGAGCGCAGCGACCGGCTGGCCAAGGCGGTGGTCCGGCTCGGACCCTCTTATGTCAAGCTCGGCCAGTTCCTGGCGACGCGGCCCGATGTCGTCGGCAACGACATGGCGCTCGACCTCGCCATGCTGCAGGACAAGATGCACACTTTTTCGCAGGCGGAAGCGGTGGCGGCGATCGAGGGGTCGCTCGGGCGCAAGATCGGCGAACTCTATACGCAGTTCGGCGGGCCGGTCGCGGCGGCCTCCATCGCCCAGGTCCATCCCGCGCAGGCCATGCATGACGGTGTCGATACCAAGGTGGCGGTGAAGGTGATCCGGCCTGGCGTGCGCCGCCGCTTCTTTCAGGATCTCGAAAGCTATTTCCTCGCCGCCCGGCTGCAGGAGAAATACATCCCGTCGTCGCGCCGGCTGCGGCCGGTCGAGGTGACCGAGACGCTGGCGCAGACCACCAAGATCGAGATGGATCTTCGCCTCGAGGCGGCCGCACTTTCGGAACTGGGCGAAAACACCAAGGACGATCCGGGCTTCCGCGTGCCGTCCGTCGACTGGGAGCGCACCGGGCGCGATGTGCTGACCATGGAATGGGTCGACGGCGTCAAGATGAACGACATCGCCGGCCTCGCTGCGGCGGGGCACGATCTGAAGGCGATCGCCACCAACCTGATCCAGTCGTTCCTGCGTCACACGCTGCGGGACGGCTTCTTCCATGCCGACATGCATCCAGGCAATCTGTTCGTCGAGGCCAATGGCAATATCGTCGCCGTCGATCTCGGCATTGCCGGACGGCTCGGCAAGAAGGAGCGCCGGTTCCTCGCCGAAATCCTCTACGGCTTCATCACCCGCGACTATTTGCGCGTCGCCGAGGTGCATTTCGAGGCCGGCTACGTGCCGCGCCAGCACAATGTCGCGGCTTTCGCGCAGGCGATCCGCGCCATCGGCGAGCCGATCCACGGCCAGCCGGCCGAGACCATTTCGATGGCCAAGCTTTTGACGCTGCTCTTCGAGGTCACCGAACTGTTCGATATGGCCACGCGGTCGGAACTGATCCTGTTGCAGAAGACCATGGTGGTGGTGGAGGGCGTCGCGCGTACGCTCGACCCGGCCTTCAACATGTGGAAGACGGCCGAGCCGGTGGTCGGCCAGTGGATCGCCGGCAATCTCGGGCCGAGCGGCCTGCTGATGGACGCGCGCGACGGCGCCAAGGCGCTGCTGGCGCTCGCCCGCCAGGCGCCGGACCTTGCCGCTCGCACCGAGCGGCTGTCACGCGAGATCGATTTTATGGCGGAGCACGGCCTCCGCTTCGACGAGGCGACATCGCGCGCCATCGGCAAGGCCGAAGCCCGTTACACCCGCTCGGGCCGGCTGGCGGTGTGGGTGATCGCGCTGACGCTGGTTTACATCGCGTGGAAGCTGCTCTGATCGCTTGCAACGCTAGCAACGGTGGTGCTAGCGTTGCAGTCGCGCTATTGATGTCGCGGAGCAAGTCATGGGCACCATTACTGTCCGCAATCTAGCTGACGACGTGAAGCAGAAATTGCGTGAGCGCGCTGCGGCGCGCGGGGTGTCGATGGAGGAAGAGGCGCGTGATGCGCTTGCCAAGAGCGTGCTGTCGGCGGAAGCCGGCATGCCCGCGAGCGAAACCCTCTATGCAACAATCCGCCGCTTGGTTGAGCCTCATGGAGGTTTTGACATCGATCTGCCCCAGCGAGGTCAATCCACAAAAACGCAAAAAACCCTCGACGGCAAGCGCATCCTGCTGATCATCGGCGGCGGCATCGCCGCCTACAAGGCGCTCGACCTGATCCGCCGGCTGCGCGAGCGCGGTGCTGGCGTGCGCGTGGTGATGACATCGGCCGCGCAGGAATTCGTCACCACGCTTTCGGTCGGCGCGCTTTCGGCCGACCATGTCTTCACCGAACTGTTCGACCGCAATGACGAGCACGATGTCGGCCATATCAGGCTGTCGCGCGAGGCCGACCTCTTGGTGGTGGCGCCGGCCACTGCCGATCTGATGGCCAAGCTCGCCAACGGCCATGCCAACGATCTGGCCTCGACGGTGCTGCTCGCCACCGACAAGAAGGTGCTGATGGCGCCGGCGATGAACCCGAAAATGTGGTCGCATGCCGCGACGAGCCGCAACCGGGCGACGCTCGCCAAGGATGGCATCGCCTTCGTCGGCCCGGCCAAGGGCGAGATGGCGGAAAGCAACGAGGCGGGCGAGGGCCGCATGGCCGAGCCGCTGGAGATCGTGGCAGTGATCGAGGCACAGCTCGACAGCAGGCCGAAGCCGCTGGCCGGCCGCAGGATCATCGTCACCTCGGGGCCGACGCATGAGCCGATCGACCCGGTGCGCTACATCGCCAACCGCTCTTCGGGCAAGCAGGGCCATGCGATTGCGGCAGCGCTGGCAAGACTGGGCGCGGATGTACGCCTGATCTCCGGTCCGGTCAGCATTGCCGATCCGGCCGGCGTTGTGACGACACATGTCGAGACCGCGGCCGAGATGAAGGCGGCCGTCGAACAGTTGTTGCCGGCGGACGCTGCGGTCTTCGTAGCTGCCGTCGCCGACTGGCGCACCGCTGGCACGGCCGGCGAGAAGATCAAGAAGGTGGCGGGCCAGGGCCCACCGGCGCTGCAGATGATCGAAAACCCCGACATTCTCGCCGGTGTTGGTCATCACGGGCAACGGCCGGGGCTGGTTGTCGGCTTCGCCGCCGAGACGCAGGACCTGATTGCCAACGCCGAGGCCAAGCTGAAGAAGAAGGGCGCCGATTTCATTGTCGCCAACGATGTCTCGCGTGAAAGCGGCGTCGGCCCCACCGGCGTCATGGGCGGCGACCGCAACAAGGTGCGCATCGTCTCGAAGGACGGCGTCGAGGAATGGCCTGAGATGGGCAAGGACGAGGTGGCGGCGCGGCTCGCCGCGCTCATCGCCGAGCGTTTGCAAGCCTGAGCGGCCGCCGGTCCGCAATCAGGCACGGGCCATGGTCTTGCAAGCAGCCTTGTGGTCGAGGGCATTTGACGCCGACAGCGCCGGCGGAATGCTGTCGCCAAATTCTCCATCCGCCGTGCCCTCAGCCTGTCGCCAATTGCGGCCGGCGTGCCGCCAAAGCCATCTTCAACGCCGCCAGGCAACCGACAATGCCAAGTGGCACGAAGGCCAGGTACAGCCAGCCGGCGACGTGCGCTGCTGCCTCGCGGTTCAGCCCGTCCGAAAAGCCGCTGGCATTGGCGATGATGCCGGCCATGGCGGCGCCCACGGCGTAGCCGATGCGCTGCATGGTCGGCACGGCGGCCGAGGCGATCGTCTGCTCGCCGTTGCGGGCCGAGGCGACGATGATGCGGGTCAGGAAGGGCCATGACATGCCGAAGCCACCGCCTTGCAACAAAGCGCAGAGCAGGATCACCGGGATCGAGCCGGCGGGGATGGCATAGGCGAAACCGGCGAGGCCGGCTGCAATCATCAGCGCGCCGATAACGAGGATCTGCCGTTCGCGCTGCAGCGGCGCATTGGCGACGGCGATCGACAGGATTGACCAGGCGATCGATTCGGCGGCGATGATGTAGCCTGTGGTCAGGATCGGGATGCCGTGCAGCGTGGTAAGCAGAAGCGGCCCGTAGATGGAAAAAGAGACTGTCGCCACCGAGAAGGCGGCAACCATGCTCATGCCGCTGCCGACCGGCGAGCGCCATGAGAACAGGCCCGACGGGAACAGTCGCGATTGCGGCTTCATGGCGTCAACGAAAACGAACAGCGCCAGGCCGGCGAGGCCGAGGACCAGCAGCAGCGACGAGCGCAGCAAGGCGACGTCGACGCCTGCGGTGGCGATCAGCACGACGGCGATGGCGAGGCAGCCAAGTGCTGCAAAGGGGAAGGGCGGCGAGGTGCCGGCGGCGGCTTGCGGCTTCGTCGCTTCCGGCGTGTTCAGGACGATGAAGCTTGCCGATGCCATGGCGATGCCACCCAGCACGAAGACGCCGAAGGCCCAGCGCCAGGACAGGAGCTCGACCATGATCGCGCCGAGCATCGGGCCGCTGAAGGCGGCGACGCCCCAGATCGCCGACATGATGCCGAACAGCTGTGGCCAGATGCTGCGGTTAAACAGCCGCTCGACCGAGACGAAGGCCAGCGACACCAGCGCACCGCCGCCGAGACCCTCGACCAGACGGCCGCCAAGAAACACCGGCATGGACGGCGCGGTGGCGCAGATCAGTGCGCCCACGGCATAGAGCAGGGCGGCGACCGTGACGTTGGAGCGTAGAGCGACATAGCTGACCAGCCGCCCGGCCGCTGCGCCGGCGACAATGGCGCCGAGCTCGTAGACGGCCAGCGACCAGCCGACGAACTGCACACCGGCGAGGTCCCCGACCATGGCCGGCATGACCGTCGCCACCATCGTCTCGTTGGTGGCGTGCAGCAGGATGCCGAGGCTGATGAAGCAGAAGCGCGCGAGGTCGCCGCTTGCCCACAATGCCCGCCAGTCGACCTTGTTGCTGGTGATTCCAGTCATTCTTTTACCCTGCCTTTGCATATCTCGATGCCGGCGCATGGCGCCAGAAGCCAGTCGGGCTTTCCGGCGGGGCCATGCGCGCTGTTTCAGTCAGGCGAGTTGTAAAACCTCAAGCGCAGTTGAGCTCAAGTGGCTTTTTATCGAAGTGCAAACGGTCGAGATTGGCCGGAAGCCTCTCCGCTTGATGCGCCGGTCAGTTCTCAATGCTGCGCAGCTGAAACTGGCTGACGCCGATCGCAATGTTGATACCGGTCTGCGTCTGCAGGCTGAGCGGCTGCAGGGTGAAGGCCTGCGAGGAGCCGCCGACCAGGAGATTGGCGCCGGCGCCGACCGCCGCGGTCACTTCGGCGCTGGCGCCGATATAGTCGCCGGCCAACGCGCCGGGCGCATAGATGTTCCTCAGCGGCGTCAGCACCAGCCATTGCATGACGGTCTGCTTGGTGGTGCCGATGTCGAGCCCGTATTTGTTGACGGCGCCGAAATAGGCTTCCGGCGAAAAGCTCTTGTCGGCCGGCGTGAAGGTGCAGCTCAGATCCTTGCTGGAGCCGAAGATGAAGCCGGTGCCGCCGCCGATGGCGCAATCGAGCACACCGAGTTCGATACCCTGGCCTTGCGCTTGGGCCTGGGGTACAGATGATGGTGATAGCGGCGGCGATGGCTGGTTTCAGCACGGCGGATCCCCCAAAAAGCATGCGGCGCGAAACAGTAACCTGTTCCGCGCCGCGCGTAGAGGGATCAGTCGATCCTTATTTGCCGATGCTTATTTGAACGAGTGGATCAGCTCCAGGGAGGTCACGGCGACCGCTACATTGACGCCGGTCTGCGCCTGGACGCTGAGCGGCTCCAGCACAAAGGCGCCGTCCAGCCCGCCGACCAGCAGATTGGCGCCGCCGCCGGTCACCACGCTCGCCTCGGCGTTGACGCCGTAATAATGGCCGGCAAGGTCGCCCTCGTCATGGCCGCGGGTGGCGGCCAGAACCGCCCACACCAGCTGGCCCTGATGCGTCTGGCCGAGATCGACGCCGAGCTTGGAGATCATCCCCGTGTATTTCTCGGACGGCCCATGGTGATAAGGGCGGAACGTGCAGTCGACGCCCTTGTTCGACGTGATGACGTAACCGACGCCGCCGTCGATGGTGCAATCGAGCGTGCCGAGCTGAAGCTTGCCGGCGCTGGCGGGAACGGCAAGCAGCGTCGTGGCAAGTGCCGCGGCACAGATGATTTTCTTGATCATGGGTCAGTCCTTTCGAAAATGCCTTCAACAACGGTTGAATGGCCCGGAGCGTTCCGCTGAAAACTTGGCGCGATCAAGGCAGGGGTTAACGCTTTGCCCCCGGTGGTTAAGATTGGGTGATAGTGGGGTTTTCTGGATACGCAATCTCAAGGGGAAGCGCTCTGCGCTTTCCCTTGGGAGAAACCGCTCACGCGGCGCACTGCATCAGGAATAGAACGTTGTTATAAAAGGCCGCCGATGGCGGCGCGCCGGCTGCATCTCAGCCGGCGGTGGCGCCCGATGTGCGCGACAGGCCGTCCTTGGCCGGCTGGTAGGTCGGGTCGAGATGGACGGCTTCGCGGTAGGCCTTCGAGGCCTTGACCTTGTCGCCGCGGCGCTCGTAGATCAGGGCCTGGTTGGACCAGGCTTCGGCGTTCTTGCCGTCGAGCTTGATGGCCATGTTGAAGTCGGAGAAGGCGTTGTCCTCGTCATTCATGGCGAGATAGGAGAGGCCGCGGCCGTTGTAGGGTTCGGCGGCGTCCGGCGCCAGCGAGATGGCGGTCGAGAAATCCTCGATGGCAAACTTGTGCTGGCCTTGGCTCTGATAGATCAGGCCGCGATTGTGGTAGGCACGGGCATCCGTGGTGTCGAGCTGGATCGCCTTCTGGAAATCGTTGAAGGCCTGCTGGGTCTGGCCGGCCTTGCGATAGAGGTTGCCGCGGCCGATATAGGCGGCGTCATAATTTGCATTGATCTGGATCGAGCGGTTGTAGTCGGCAAGGGCGGCCGCCTGGTTGCCGAGGAAGCGCTGGATCAGCGCCCGGTTCGAATAGGCCTGGTAGAAATTCGGGTTGAGCTGGATGGCGGTGTCGAAATCCTTCAGCGCCGCCTGATACTGGCCGCCACGGCCATAGGCCGAGCCGCGCACATTGTAGCCTTCCGGATCCTGCGGATTGCGCTGGATCACCGCCGACAGCGAGGAGATGTTCTCGCTCGAGCCTTGCGCCTTGTCAATGTTGTTGAATTCGCCGGTCGGAACGCTCTGGCAACTGGCAAGCACCAGGCCGGACATCAGGGCTGCCGCCAGGGCCAAACCGCGCATTGTGGTTCTGCGCTCTACGCCGATTGCGTTCATGTCTGCCCTGTCCTCACTTCAGCCTCGCCGTCCAGGTCCCCCTCCGGGCCGGGTCACAGATTCTCGTAACAGAATCTAGAACGCCGTTTGCGCGTTCAAGGGAACGGCCTCCAACAGAATGGCGGCGCTCCAAACAAAAAGGTGGCGGCGATTCCGCATCGCGCCACCTCTGAGTATCCTTCGAAAAGGACGAAAAATTGGCGTCAGAACCGCGGCGGACGCGGAGCACCACCAGGACCACCGGCGGCGCCGGCAGCAACCGGGCGCGGCGTCATCGGCAGCAGGCCTTCGCGCTGGGCGCGCTTGCGGGCCAGCTTGCGGGCGCGGCGAACGGCTTCGGCCTTTTCACGGGCGCGCTTCTCGGAAGGCTTCTCGTAATGGCCGCGCATCTTCATTTCGCGGAAAATGCCTTCGCGCTGCATCTTCTTCTTGAGAGCGCGAAGCGCCTGATCAACGTTATTGTCGCGGACGAGTACCTGCACGGGCAATCCTGTCTTTCGGGTTTGATATCAACAGGCAAGTGGCCATAGCCACATGCCTCCGCGGCGCTTTACACCACGAATTGTGGCGGCTGATAGCAGAATCAGGCCGCGCTGTCCACACTGGAAATGAAGGACAACCGCCAATTTGCCACGGCAGCCCCGAGATAGGGCGCCAACTAGGCGCTGGCCAGATGGAGCCGTGCGAAATCCTCGAAGAATTCGCCGTAATCGCAGGTAATTTCCTCGCCGGCTGATATATCTCGAGTGGCGGTGGCGCCGCCATATTGCGAAAAATCCGTGTTCGGCCGCTCGGCGTGGTTCATGAAGCGGCCATTATCGACTTCATAGACCATGAAGCCGGGACGGTCGGGGCTCGGATAGGCATAGCGGTCGAGCAATTCCTTGAGGTGCGGCGGCGCCGCCTCGTATTTGTCCATCGGGATCAGCCGGTCGAAATCCGGATCGAGCCGCCAGATCGAGGCGCCCTTCCTGATCGGCTCGGCGGCGAACACGCCGACGCCTTCGATTGCGCTCTGGGCGACATAGGTCCTGATCAGCAGCATGTCCGTCCTCCTCACCCGAAACCGAATCGCCAAATCGCGAGGAAAAAGCAAGTCCGGTTTCGGGTTCTATGGCTGATCGGCGCGGGCGATGACCCGCGAAATGCTTCACGTCCGGGTGATCGAGACGCCGCCATCGGCAAACAGCGCCGATCCTGTGGTGAAGCTCGACGCATCCGATGCCAGGAAGAGCGCAGCGCGGGCGATCTCTTCAGGCACAGCGACACGTTTCAAGGCATGCAGGTTTTCCACGAAAGCGCGTGATTCCGGCGTCTTGAATGTTGCCGACGGCGTGTCGGTGCCACCCGGCATCAGCGCGTTGACCCGCACGCCCCTGGGGCCGTATTCGGCGGCCAGCACCTGCGTCAGGCCGATCAGTCCGGCCTTGCTCGCGGCATAGCTGGTCATGCCCGGCATGCCGACTGTGTGACCGACGAAGGTCGAGGTGAAGATCAGCGATCCGCCGCCGCGTTCGACCATCGCCGGCACCTGGTATTTCGCGCCGAGAAAGGCGCTGGTCAGATTGGCGTCGAGCGTCTCGCGCCATCCGTCCAGCGACAGTTCCGAAATCGGACCCATCGTTCCGACGGAGCCGACATTGTTGAAGGCGATATCGAGCCCGCCGAATTTTTCGACGGCGAGATCGACGAGGGCTTTTGCATAGGCTTCGTCGCGGACATCGCCGGCAAGCGCGACTGCCGTGCCGTCGGCGTCCTCGATTTCGACGACCAGCGCATCGAGTTCGGCCTGGCGGCGGGCGGCGATGACGACCCTGGCGCCTTCTTCGGCAAAGAGTTTTGCGGTGGCGCGGCCGATGCCGGAACTGGCGCCGGTGACGATCGCTATTTTATTGGTGAGTGCGAACATTTTTTACATCCTTTCATCGCGCCGGCTGTGCCGGCAACCGGGATGTTGATCGCAGTTCGGGACGGTGCTAGCCACCCGATACGTGCTCGACTTGCTGAATGGCTTCGCAGCGGCACAAGCGCCGCGCGCCGGACTATTGCTTCAGCAGCCAGCCGAGGCGATCGAGCGAAAATGCGTAGCTGATGGCGATGAGCAGCGTGATGACAACGCCCGTGGTTGTGTGACCGGCGGCATAGAATCCGGCTGCACCGCCAAACAGGATGGCCAGTTCAAGCACCAGCCTGACTGCGCCTGGTACAGGAACCGGCGCGCGTCCGGACCGGCTCGGATCGCCGCGCACCGCGAAGGTTCCCCACAGCGCAGCTGCAATGAACGGCAAGGCCAAGGCGAAGAGCCAGCGCCACCATCCGCCGGAGAGGCTCCAGCCGGCAAAGCCGAGGCCAAGCAAGGCGGCAAGTTCCAGCAGGAAACGCAACGTCAGATTCCACCAGGCGTTGCCCATATCCGTCCTCCAGAGTCTCGCGATCGCCAGTGTGTCCGAACGCAGCCATGCCTGCCAGCCCGGGCAGGTCTTTTCCACCGCGGCGCAAAACGGCAAGCGCCGTCGCAAACAGCGCAAGGGTGGAAGCGCCGTTTCGCTAGTGATACACCTCGCGCGCCGGGGCTGCGTAAAATACCCCACCGCCATTGCGAGGCTGGAACGTTGAAAAAATATTCGGTATTCGCCATCGCCCGCGAGGCCATGCGCGGCCACAAGGGCTGGGAGGAACAATGGTCCTCGCCGGAACCGAAGAAGGAATATGACGTCATCATCGTCGGCGCCGGCGGTCATGGCCTGGCCACCGCCTACTATCTCGCCACCGTTCACGGCATCACCAATGTCGCGGTGCTGGAAAAGGGCTGGCTAGGCGGCGGCAACACCGGGCGCAACACCACCATCATCCGCTCCAACTACCTTTACGACGAGAGCGCCGGCATTTACGACCATGCGCTGAAGCTGTGGGATGGGCTCTCCCAGGAACTCAACTACAACGTCATGTATTCGGCGCGCGGCGTCATGATGCTGGCGCACAATGTGCACGACATCCAGGTGCTGAAGCGCCATGTCCATGCCAACCGTCTCAATGGCATCGACAATGAATGGCTGACGCCTGAGCAGGCGAAGGAATTCTGCCCGCCGCTCAACATTTCCAGGCAGGCGCGCTATCCCGTCGTCGGCGCTGCCTTGCAGCGGCGAGGCGGCACGGCGCGTCACGATGCGGTGGCCTGGGGCTATGCGCGCGGCGCTTCGGCGCGCGGCGTGCACATCATCCAGAATTGCGAGGTCACCGGCGTCAAGCGGGCGGCCAATGGCGCGGTCATGGGCGTCGACACGACGCGCGGCTTCATCAGCGCCAAGAAGGTCGGCGTGGTGGCTGCAGGCCACTCCTCGGTGATCATGAACATGGCCGGCGTGCGCATGCCGCTGGAAAGCTATCCGCTGCAGGCGCTGGTGTCGGAGCCGGTCAAGCCGGTGGTGCCGTGCGTGGTTATGTCGAACACGGTGCACGCTTATATCTCGCAGTCCGACAAGGGCGAGCTGGTGATCGGCGCCGGCACCGACCAGTATGTCTCCTATTCGCAGACCGGCGGCCTGCATATCCTGCAGCACACGCTCGACGCCATCTGCGAGATGTTCCCGATCTTCACCCGCATGAAGATGCTGCGCTCGTGGGGCGGCATCGTCGACGTGACGCCCGACCGTTCGCCGATCCTGGCCAAGACGCCGGTGCCCGGCCTCTACGTCAATTGCGGCTGGGGCACGGGCGGCTTCAAGGCAACGCCCGGCTCAGGCCATGTCTTTGCCCACACGATTGCCAAGGACGATGCGCATCCTATCAACGCGCCCTTCACCATCGAGCGCTTCCGTACCGGCCGCCTCATCGACGAGGCAGCGGCGGCGGCGGTGGCGCACTGATGATGGTGGAGTTGGCTGTAGCGGTGCCGCTGGTGCTGGCGGGGGAGCAGGACCTGTTCCACTTTCCGTCACCGGACGAAGTGCGCACGCAGCCGATCAGCCGCGCCGGCAACGAAGCCAATTGGCCGTTTTCGATCGACGCCGGCATTCTGGGATGCGTGTGGAGTGGTGGCCAGAAGGTGGTCATCTTCATGGAGAACAGGCCCTCCGATCTCGGCGAGGACGACACATTCGAGCCGCGCAGCGTCATCGTGACGACCGATCCGTTTCAGCTCACGATCGGCAACATGGCGTATCGCGAGCTGTTTCGCCCCGCCGCAAGTGTAGAGGAGCGCATTCGGCTCGTCGCGCCTTTTGCGGCGATGGGCCAGAGGCTTTGCAACCAACCGGCCGGCGCGCATGTCGGCCACGGCGAATTGTAGGGACGAACGATAATGCTTCTCATCCGCTGCCCCTATTGCGAGGAAGAGCGCCCGGAGCTCGAGTTCCGTAACGCCGGCGAGGCGCATATTGCGCGTTCGGCCAACATGGCGGGCGAGAGCGACGACGATTTTGAAAAGTTCTTCTTCATCCGCTCGAACCCCAAGGGCATCATCTATGAGCGCTGGCGCCACATCCATGGCTGCGCACGCTTCTTCAATGCGGTGCGCGACACCGTCACCGACAAGTTCGTCATGACTTACAAAGCCGGCGAGCCGAAACCGTCCAAGCTGCCCAAAAACTCCAACGAAATGGCTTCCAAATGAGCGGCGCGTTCCGCATTCCGAGCGCCGGCCGTCTCAGCCAGGCGAAGACCGCGCGGTTCTCTTTCGACGGCCAGTCTTACACCGGCATCGAAGGCGACACGCTGGCCTCGGCGCTGCTTGCCAATGGCGTGCATTTGGTGGGACGTTCGTTCAAGTATCACCGTCCGCGCGGCTTCCTGTCGGCCGGAGCGGAAGAGCCCAACGCGCTGGTCGAGGTCAAGCGCGACGCGGCACGCAAGGCGCCCAACATCCGCGCCACGGTGCAGGAGCTCTATGACGGGCTCGTCGCCAACTCGCAAAACCGCTGGCCGTCGCTCGCCTTCGACGTCGGCGCGGTCAACGACATTGCATCGCCGCTGTTTTCGGCCGGTTTCTACTACAAGACCTTCATGTGGCCGAAGGCGGCCTGGAAGAGCCTCTACGAGCCGAAGATCCGCGCCGCGGCCGGCCTCGGCGTTTCGCCTGACAAGCCAGATCCCGACCATTATTCGTCGCGCTATGCGCATTGCGACGTACTGGTGCTTGGCGGCGGTGCGGCCGGCATTGCGGCAGCGCTCGCCGCTGCCGAAACCGGCGCGCGTGTCATCCTCGCCGATGAACAGGCCAGCTTCGGCGGCAGCCTGCGCTTCGAGAGCGGGGCGAAGATCGACGGCCAGGACGGTTATGCCTGGGCGCAAGGCGCGGTGGCCAAGCTCACCGCCCTGGACAATGTCCGCGTTTTGTCGCGGACGACGGCGTTCGGCTACTACGCGCAGAACTTCGTCGGCCTGGTCGAGCGGGTCAGCGACCATCTGCAAAACCCCGGCCACGATTTGCCGCGCGAGCGCCTATGGCAGGTACGCGCCAAGCGCGTGGTGCTGGCGACCGGCGCCATCGAACGCCATATGGTGTTTGCCGACAATGACCGGCCCGGCATCATGCTGGCCTCGGCGGCGCGGACTTATCTCAACCAGTACGGTGTCGCGGTCGGCAAAAATGTCGGCGTCTACACCGCAAATGACTCGGCCTACTCCGCCGCGATCGACCTGAAGAAGGCCGGCGTCAACGTGGCGGCGATCGTCGACCTGCGCGACCATCCGACCGGACCTGTGATCGACGAGGCGAGGGCGCTCGGGATCGAGGTCAATTTCGGCCGCGCGGTGATCCGCGCCGGCGGCAAGTTGCGCGTGACCTCGATGACGGTGCAGCCGAAGAATGGGGGCGGCGAGCGCACCATTCCGGTCGACGCCATCCTGATGTCGGCCGGCTGGACGCCGTCGGTGCATCTGTTCTCACAGTCGCGCGGCAAGGTCGCCTTCAATGACGAGACCAAGCGCTTCGTGCCGGGCATCTATGCGCAGGACTGCGTTTCGGTCGGCGCCTGCAACGGTACGGATGGGCTCTCGGCGTCGATCGATGAGGCCTATGCGGCCGGCGCAAAGGCGGCGAAGGATGCGGGCGGCAAAGTGGCCAAGGGCGTAAAGCCGAAGGTCGACGCGTCGGAAAGCTGGTCGCGCGGCATGCTGGGCGCGGCGCCCGGCGCCGGGCCGGACAGGACGGTCAAGGCCTTCGTCGATTTCCAGAACGACGTCACCGCCAAGGACATCCGCCAGGCGGTGCATGAAGGCATGCGCTCGATCGAGCACGTCAAGCGCTTCACCACCAACGGCATGGCGACCGACCAGGGCAAGACCTCCAACATGCACGGCCTGGCGATTGCCGCCGAGACGCTTGGCAAGCCGATCCCCGAGGTCGGGCTGACCACGTTCCGCGCACCCTATACGCCTGTTACTTTCGGCGCGATCGTCAGCCATTCGCGCGGTCCGCTGTTCGACCCGACACGGAAGACCGCGATCCATCCCTGGGCGGAAGCTCAAGGCGCGGTGTTCGAGGATGTCGGCCAGTGGAAGCGCGCCTGGTATTTCCCCAAACCCGGCGAGGACATGCACAAGGCGGTCGACCGCGAATGCGTCGCTGTGCGCACCAATGCCGGCCTGTTCGATGCCTCGACGCTGGGCAAGATCGAAGTGGTCGGACCGGATGCGGCCAGGTTCATGGAACTGCTCTATACCAATCCATGGGAGAAGCTTGAGCCCGGCCGCTGCCGCTATGGCATCATGCTGCGCGAGGACGGCTTCATCTATGATGACGGCGTCGTCGGCCGACTGGCGCCGGATCGTTTCCATGTGACGACGACAACGGGTGGCGCGCCGCGCGTCATGAACCACATGGAGGATTATCTCCAGACCGAGTTCCCGCATCTCAATGTCTGGCTGACGTCGATCACCGAACAATGGGCGGTCATCGCCGTGCAGGGGCCGAAGTCGCGAGACATCATTGCACCGCTGGTCGAAGGCATCGACATGTCGGACGAGGCGCTGCCGCATATGTCGGTGCGCGAAGGCAAGATCTGCGGCGTTCCGACCAGGCTGTTTCGCATGTCGTTCACCGGCGAGCGCGGTTTTGAAGTCAACGTGCCGGCCGATCACGGCCAGGCTGTCTGGGAGGCGCTGTGGGCCGAAGGCCAAAAGCATGGCGCGACTGCTTACGGCACCGAGGCGATGCACGTGCTGCGCGCCGAAAAGGGCTACATCATCGTCGGCCAGGACACGGACGGCACGGTGACGCCGAACGATGCCGGGCTCGACTGGGCGGTCGGCAAGAAGAAGACCGACTTCGTCGGCATCCGCGGCCTGACGCGGCCCGACCTTGTCGCCAAGGGCCGCAAGCAACTGGTCGGCTTGAAGACCAAGGACCCGAAAGTGGTGCTTGAGGAAGGCGCGCAGATCGTCGCCGACCCGAAGCAGGCGATCCCGATGAAGATGATCGGTCACGTCACATCCAGCTACTGGTCGGAAAATTGCGGTCGCTCGATCGCGCTGGCGCTGGTTGCCGGCGGGCGCGACCGGATGGGCGACACGCTCTATGTGCCGATGCCGAACGGGATGATCGAAGTGGAGGTTACCGGCATGGTGTTCTTCGACGAGACGGGAGGGCGCCTCAATGGCTAAGGCTGCTGCAAAGAAGACGGCCCCAGCTGCAGCGCCGTCGGTCGAGCGCCGCCCGGCCCTGGCTGAACGCGTCGTTTCCGCAACGGATGTCAAGGTCGAGGTGCTGCCGCCGGCGGAGCGCATGTCGCTGCGCGCGCCGGAGGCTTCCGTCGCGGCGCTGTCGAAGGCGCTCGGCCTGACCTTGCCGAAGCAGCCGAAAACTTCGGCGTCGAAGACAGGGCGCACGGCGCTGTGGCTTGGCCCTGACGAGTGGCTGGTTATCGATGAGGCTGGCAAGGATCCGCTGGCCGATCGTGCTGGGGTTGCCGCATTGCATTCGGCGGTCGGCATCTCGCACCGCAACGTCGCCTTCGCCGTCACCGGCCCGGCGGCTGCCGCCGCGATCAATGCAGGCTGCCCGCAGGATTTGTCGCTCGAGGCTTTTCCGGTGGGCGCGGCGTCGCGCACCATTCTCGGCAAGTGCGAAATCCTGCTGTTGCGCACGGCAGCCGACGCTTTCCGGGTCGAGTGCTGGCGTTCCTTCTCGGACTATGTCTTTACTTTCCTGTCGGAAGCAGCCAGCGACGCGGCGGCGTAGGAACGTTTGACGGGTCAAGCCGTTCTGCTTCCCCCATCAGGGAGAACATACGATGCCGTCGAAAGCGCCGCCGAAGTCAGCTGGCAAGACGTCCGCCGTGCGCTCACTCGAACATGAGCAGCATCACGAGGTGACTGCCGAAGAGGAACTCGAGGAAGGCCTCGAGGACACGTTTCCGGCCAGCGATCCGGTGTCGATCACCTCGACCGCCATCCCAGGCGCGCCGGCAAGACCCGGCAAGGCCAAGACGGTGCCGGGTCGCAAACCGCGCAAGAAATAACCCGTTCGGCTACGCCAGGTTTGAACTCAGGAAAAGCCGGCTTGCGCCGAGGAAAAAAGGGCGGCCGGGATTATCCTGCCGCCCTTAAATTAGTCGTTGTGCTCTGGTCGAGCCCGATCAACTTAGAACGTGCTCGGCACGATCCACGGGTTGATCTCGATGCCGAGACGCGGGCTCTTGGCCTTGACGTCGGACTTTTCGACCGAGCCGGTCACGGCGCAATCGAGCTTGGCATTGGTCGTGGTGTCGACGCAGGTGGCGGCGGGGGCCTGCTTGGTCGAGTGTGTGTTGTTGGCGGCGAAACCCGAGCCGGAGAGAGCCAGCACGGTGGCGAGGGCGAGAAGGGTCTTGTTCATGTCTGTCTCCATCGGTTAAATTCTTTTCGTACATGTACGATACAACGTACACATACGCCCACCGAGATGGGTTTTCAAGTCGGAAAACGTACGCGTACGAAAAATCTTTTTGAACGCCGAAAATTGTGGCGCACTGACACAGCCGAAGCTGTCAGGCCGGACGTTGAATTGGAGGGGCGGGGATGCTCAGCAGTCGACCGGGGTCTCGGTCAGCGGCGGCACATTCTGGGTGCTGAGCGTGGCGAGTGTGAAATCGCACATCCGCGTCACGAAAGCCTGTGGATCGCCGAAGGGGTAGAACGGGAACGTGATCAAAAGCGAGATGGTGCCGTGGCCGACTGCCCAAAGCATGGTGGCGATGGCGCGCGGATCGCCCTGCAGCTTGCCTGCAGCAACGCAGGCCTCGACCCTGGATATCAGCGCTTTCATCGCCGGGTTGGCCTCTTCCATGTCCTCATAGCTTCTGCCTTCCGGCAGCTTGGTCTTTTCGGTCATGAACACGGTGCGGTATTCGTTGGGATTGCCGAGCCCGAAGGCAGCATATTCGGTCATCACCGCACGCAAGGCCTCGATCGGATCGTCGGAAGGATGCTCCTCGATGCGGCGGGCAAGTGTTTCGAAGGCATCCTCGGCCAGCGCAAACAGGATGTCTTGCTTGTCGGCGAAGTAGGAATAGACCGACATCGGAGCATAGCCGACCCGCTTGGCCAACTTGCGGATGGTCAGGCCTTCATAGCCCTCTTCCTTGACGAGCTTGTGGGCTGCGTCGAGCAATTCGGAACGCAGTTCGGCTTTTTGTTTTTCGCGGCGTTTCTGGACGCTCAGTGGCAAGACCCGGTGCCTTTGGTTGGTTGTGCATGGCTAAATATATACGCTGTACGGAAACGGGCAAGGGCGCTGCCAGGGACATCAAAAAGCGACCCTCAAGCTATCTCTCGAATAGTCGTGTCCGTTCTGGTCTATTTCGCCAGCATCTATGTCACAGCATGTGTAACATGGGCGCTCGCAGGCAACATCGGACCGTTACAAACAAAGCCTATCTGGCGGCTCTGCAAGAAATTTCGGTTTTGGGGGGCCTCTATGGCTGCGATAGAGCTTTCGTCCGGGCTGCCGGGCGCACATCCACTTTCTCATGGCGCCAGGCTGGCGCTCAGGCGAGTCGTGATAGTCGCATGGCTGGCGATCGCAATCGGCTTCGCCATGGAAGCGCTTATTCTGACTGCCGGATTTGCGGCAGGTTCGCACCCGGCCCCGACCCAGGTTCTGATCGACTTGGCGCAAGGCGTGACCTGGTCATTCTTCGTCTGCGCCGGCGTCAGCCTCGGCACGGCGATCACCAAGGTGCGAGCCTCGCTTGGCGGCCTGATCGCCATGATCTCGGGGCCGCTGGCCATGGGCATCGCCAAAGGTACGCAAAAGGTGATGGTGAGCGCGCTTGATGTATCGGCAAAGCCCGTGATCCTGTCGCTCACCACGCTCGGTATGTTGCGGGCGATCGAGTATGGTTTGCTGGGCTGGATGCTGGCTTCGCTCGCATCCAAGGAAGAACCTCGCTCGCTGCATTTCATGCTGGCGGGTGCCTTGGCCGGCGCGGTGTTCGGCGGCGGGATCACGGCGCTGACGATCGAGACTGCCGCAGCCAAGGACATTGCGCTGGCATTGCCGCAGGCTGTCGCCACCGGCCTCATTGAGATCGTGTTTCCGATCGGATGCTCGCTGGTCGTCTACATCGCCCTGCAAGTCAGCCGGCACATGAAGTTCATTTCCAGCGATGCGCGCTAGAGCCGGATGATTTCAGGTCGAATTGACCTCAAATCTGAAACCGGCTCTAATCAAATAGATAGAGCATGATGTCGTCCGAAAACCGCTTCACACTTTTCGGCATCATGCTCTGTCTACAGACGGTGATCGGTTTGCGTCCTGTTTCCAGGCCGGTTGCCACCACCTCCGTATGGGCTTGCTCCCCGGTCGGGGAACGGAACTGATCCGATCTGTCATCAAATCGCGCCGACCACAATATCTCATTGTCGAGTCAGGTTCGGTCGATCAGGTTGGCGGAAAGGTGCGACAGCAGCTTCACCGCTTCGCCATAGGTTTTTGCCTTTTCGGGATTTGAGGCGTTGCCGTCGAGCGCCCGCTTGTAGACACCCTGGCAGATGGCCGCCAAACGGAAGAAGGAGAAGGCGAGGAAGAAGCTCCAATTGTCGATGCCGCCCAGCCGGCGCCGCCTGCAATAGGCCGCGACATAGGCTTCCTCCGAGGGCAGGCCGAGGGCGGCGCGGTCGACGCCGCCAAGGCCGCGAAAGCCTGAGGCGTGCGGCAGCCGCCATTGCATGCATTGATAGGCGATGTCGGCGAAGGGATGGCCGAGTGTCGACAGTTCCCAGTCGAGAACCGCCAGCACTTTCGGCTCGCTGGGCGCGAAGATCATGTTGTCCAGCCGGTAGTCGCCATGCACGAGGGATATCCGGCCGTCATCGGTCGGCATATGCGTCTCCAGCCAGGCGATCAGCCGGTCCATGTCGGCGACCGTGCCGGTCTCCGAGGCGCGGTACTGGCTGGTCCAGCGTGCCAGCTGGCGTTCGAAGTAATTGCCGGGTTTGCCGAAATCGCCGAGCCCGACCGCCTCGACATCGACATCGTGCAGGGCCGCAAGCGTGGCGTTCATAGCATCGTAGAGGGCGGCGCGCTCATCGTTGCCAGCGGCCTCCGGCACTGCCGGATCCCAGAAGATGCGGCCGTCGAGAAAGTCCATGACGTAGAACATGCGGCCGATCGGCGTCGCCTCCGCCGACAGATGCAGCATCGCCGGCACCGGCACGGCGGTGCCGGCCAGGGCCTTCATGACCGTGAATTCGCGGTCGACCTGATGCGCCGATTTCAGCAACTGGCCCGGCGGCTTGGCGCGCAGGACATAGCGGCCGCTGGCCGCGGTCAGCAGATAGGTCGGGTTGGACTGGCCGGATTTGAATTTTTCGATGGAATGAAGTCCGGCAAAACCCGGGATGTGCAACTCGAGATAGGGCGCAAGTTCTGTCTGATCCAGCGCATTGGCGTCGCCGCTCATGCGGTCTCCGGCTCACGCTCCATCAGCGTCAGCGTCAGCCAGCGCGCGGTCAGCGCCGGCTTCTTCGAGCCTTCGATCTCGATGGTCACGTCATGCGCCGTCTGCACCCAGCCCGACGGCCTGACCTTGACGTCGGCCAGCACGAAGCGGGTGCGGATGCGCGCGCCGGTCTTCACCGGCGCCAGGAAGCGCAGCGAATCGAAACCGTGGTTGACGCCCATCTTGCCCTTTTCCAGCGGCGGCATGGTCTCGAAGGTCATCGCCGAGAGCAGCGACAACGACAGGAAGCCATGCGCGATGGTGCCGCCGAACGGCGTCTCGTTTTTGGCCCGCTCGGGGTCGCAATGGATGAACTGGTGGTCGTCGGTGGCGTCGGCGAACTGGTCGATCATGGTCTGTGTGACCTCGCGCCATGGCGAGACGCCGACTTCCTTGCCGACGCTGGCCAGAAGCACATCGAGACTGATCGGTTCCACTGCGGTGTCCTCCCCTCGCCGCCGACCGCGGCTCATTCCTTGAACAGTGTCAGCCCATGCTGCACCGACTGCCCGCCGTCGATCGGCAGGATGGCGCCGGTGACATAGGAACCGGCACGGCTGCACAAATAGAGCGTTGCGCCGCCGATGTCATCCGCCACGCCGATACGGCCGATGGGGACATGGCTGCCGACATGTCTGGCCTTTTCGTCGGTGCCCGTGGCAAAGGCGGTCATCCGGCTCTGGAAGGGACCGGGCGCGAAGGCGTTGACGGTGATGCGCCGCGCCGCGAGTTCGATCGCCAGCGTGCGCGTCAGGTGGTGAACGGCGCCCTTGGACGCGGTATAGGAATAGGCGTCGTCGGCCAGCGGCTGCGTGCCCATCACCGAGCCCAGATTGATGACGCGAGCCGGATCGGCATCGCTGGCGGCGGCTTCCAGCAGCGGCAGCAATTCGCGCGTCAGATGAAAGACGGCGGTGACGTTGACGGCGAACACCTTGGCCCAGCCGCTATAGGGAAAATCCTCCAGCGAGGCGCCCCAGGATATGCCGGCATTGTTGACGAGGATGTGCAGCTTCTCGGTGCGCGCCTTGACCTCGCTGACCAGCGCGGCAATGCCTGCTTCGCTCGAGACGTCACCGGCGAAACCTTCGGCACTGCCGGAGCCGCCGAGCCCGTTCAACTCAGCGGCGACCTTGATGCAATCCTCGCCCTTGCGCGAGGCGATCATCACGGTAGCGCCGGCTTGGACCAAAGCGGTCGCCACCATGCGGCCGATGCCGGTCGCGGCTCCCGTCACCAGCGCTGTCTTGCCGGCGACTGAGAACAGTTCTTCCAGATAGCTCATCGCAATTCCTCCGCGCCTCTCTGCTCACGGTCTGGGGCGAAAGGGCTCGCGTTGACAAGGCTACCCGAAGTACGGTCATCCTTGCCACGGGTAAAGTGCCCCAGATGCGTGAAAGGGTTGGAGACCGATGGCGGACATGAATCTCGGCATGACCGAGCGGCTGAAGCCGATCCACGCCCGCGTCGCCACCATGGTGCGCGATGAGATCATGCCGCTCGATCATGAGTTTTTGAGCGAGGTCGGCAAGGGCGGCGACCGCTGGGTCTACACCGCGCGGCAGACCGAGATCCTCGAAGGGTTGAAGAAGACGGCCAAGGAGCGCGGTCTGTGGAATTTCTGGCTGACCGGGTCCGAGCGCGGCTACGGGCTCTCGACCGTTGAATATGCCTATCTCGCCGAGGAGATGGGCAAGGCGCATCTCGGCGCCGAGACCTTCAACTGCTCGGCGCCCGACACCGGCAATATGGAGGTGCTGGAGCGCTATGGCTCGGAGGATCACAAGCAGGCATGGCTGGCGCCGCTGCTCGAGGGGAAAATGCGCTCGGCCTATCTGATGACCGAGCCGGACGTCGCTTCCTCCGACGCCACCAACATCGCCATGCGCTGCGAACGGCGAGGCGACGACTATGCACTCAACGGCGAGAAATGGTGGGCGTCGGGGGCCGGGGACCCGCGCTGCGCCATCTACATTGTCATGGTCCGCACCGGCGGCGAAGCCGAGCCGCAGCACCGCCGCCATTCGATGATCCTGGTGCCGTCCGGCACCAAGGGCGTGATCAAGCTTCGACCGATGCAGGTCTATGGCGATGACGGCGCGCCGCACGGCCACATGCACCTCCGCTTCGACAATGTCAGGGTGCCGGCCGGAAACCTGATCCTCGGCGAGGGCAGGGGGTTCGAGATCGCCCAGGGGCGGCTTGGCCCCGGCCGCATCCACCATTGCATGCGCGCCATCGGCCAGGCCGAAATGGCGCTGGAGCTGCTGTGCCAGCGCTCGGTGCGCCGCGAGGCCTTCGGCCAGCCATTGGCCAAGCTCGGCGCCAATTTCGACATCATCGCGGAGTGCCGCATGGAGATCGAGATGGCGCGGCTGCTCTGCCTCAAGGCGGCGTGGATGATCGACCAGGGCGATGCGCGCGCAGCCGCGCCCTGGATCAGCCAGATCAAGGTCATCGCACCGCGCGTCGCGCTCAAGGTCACCGACGAGGCAGTGCAGATGTTCGGCGCGCAAGGCATCAGCCAGGACACGCCGCTGGCACGCTCATGGACGCATCTGCGAACCCTGCGCCTCGCCGACGGGCCGGACGCCGTGCACCGCCGGCAGGTGGCGCGCACGGAGCTCAGGAAATACACGCAGGAAAAGGTCTGAGTGGATGAAAACCCTCATCGCCCGCGATCGCGCCGCTCGGCCACCTCGTCTATGCCGACAATCTGAAGGAGCTGGGTCGGCTGGCATCGCGCCGGCAAGGTTCGGCCGGTCATCGAAGGCACTTATCCGCTGGCCGATGCCGCCGCCGTGGTGACGCGCGTGCTTGGCCGTGGCGCATCCGGCAAGCTCATCCTCAAACTGTAAGGAGCCCCGCCATGGCGATCCCCTCAGACATGAAAGCACTGCTGCTGACCGGCGACGGCTACACCAGGACGCCCTCCGGCAGTGCGCTGGAGGCGATGGAGCCGTATCTCAAGCTTGGCAGCATCGGCGTGCCGACGCCCGGACCGAGCCAGGTGCTGATCAAGGTCAGCCTCGCCTCGATCAACCCGTCCGACGTCATGTTCATCAAGGGCCAGTACGGTCAGCCGCGCGCCAAGGGCCAGCCGGCCGGCTTCGAGGGTGTCGGCACGGTCGTTGCCAGCGGCGACGAGCCCTATGCGAAAAGCCTGATCGGCAAGCGCATCGCCTTCACCACAGGCGTCACCAATTGGGGCGCGTGGGCGGACTATGCAGTTGCCGAAGCTGCCGGCTGCATTCCGCTGCTCGACACGGTCCGCGACGAGGATGGCGCGGCGATGATCGTCAACCCGCTCACGGCGCTCGCCATGTTCGACATCGTCAAGGAGACGGGCGAAAAAGCCTTCATCATGACCGCCGGCGCCAGCCAGCTTTGCAAGCTGATCGCGGGTCTCGCCAAGGAGGCTGGGTTCCGGCCGATCGTCACCGTGCGCCGCGACGAGCAGATTCCGCTGTTGAAGGAGATCGGGGCTGCCCATGTGCTCAACGAGAAGGCGCCGGATTTCAAGGCAGCACTACGCGATGTGGTCAAGGCCGAGCAGCCGCGCATCTTCCTCGATGCCGTGACCGGGCCGCTGGCCTCGGCGATCTTCGACGCCATGCCGAAGCGCTCGCGCTGGATCATCTATGGACGGCTCGATCTGGACACCACTGTCATCCGTGAGCCCGGCCAGATGATCTTCCAACACAAGCACATTGAAGGCTTCTGGCTGGTCGAATGGATGCGCCAGTTCCGCGACAAGCGCGGCCCGGCGATCATGGAAGCACAGAAGCGCTTTTCGGATGGGCGCTGGTCAACCGACGTGACGGCGGTGCTACCGCTGGATGAGGCGATGGCGAAGGCCCCGGCGGAGCTGGCCAAGCCGAACGGGAAGGTGTTTATTAGGCCGTGACTTTCTACCCTCCCCCTTGTGGGGAGGGTCGACGAAAGAGCAATTTTGCTCTTTCGTCGGGGTGGGGGTCTTGGCTCCTACCTCTGTTATTCGCGGGAGCGCTGCACCGACGTTAGTTGGCGCTGCACCCCACCCCGGACCTGCGGTCCGACCCTCCCCACAAGGGGGAGGGTAAGCGGAGCTATTCCGCCGGCTCGACATTGGCGTACGCCGCTTCCTCAAGCTCCCGCTTCAGCCTCGCTTCCTCATGCGCCTTCGGCGTGACGAAGCGGCCGAGCAGGAGGTAGGCGACCGGGGTCAGGAACAGCGTCGAGACGGTGGCGAGACCCAGCCCGCCGACGATGACCCAGCCGAGCGCGATGCGCGCTTCGGCACCGGCGCCGGCGGCCAGCACCAGCGGGACCCCGCCGAGGATGGTGCAGATCATCGTCATCATCACCGGCCGCAGGCGGATGATCGAGGCCTGCTCGATCGCCTCGCGCACGCCGAGGCCGCGGTCGCGCAGCTGGTTGGCGAATTCGACGATGAGGATGCCGTTCTTGGCCATGACGCCGACCAGAAGCACGAGGCCAATCTGGCTGTAGGCATTGAGGCTGGTGCCTGACAAAAGCAGCGCAAAGATTGCGCAGGCAAGGCCGAGGGGGACCGTCGCCATGATGATGACGGCGCTGACGAAGCTTTCGAACTGGGCGGCGAGCACCAGGAGGATGATGACCAGCGCGAAGCCGAAAATGGTGATCATGGCGCTGTTGGTCTCGCCGAGCGTCGCGGCTTCGGCCAGCGGCAGGACGCGGCTGCCCGGCGGCAGCAGCGGGGCGGCGATCTGCTCGGCAACGCCGAGCGCGTCACCCAGTGCGAAATTGCCGTTCAGGTTCGAGGTGATCGCCACCGAAGGCTGCTGCTGTTCGCGGGTCAGCGACGGCGGCACGGCGCGCTCGGTCAGCGTGGCGATGGTCGACATTGGCACGAAGCGGCCGTCGGCGGTCTTCAGGAAGATGTTTTCCAGATCGGTCGGATCATTGATCGGGTTGGTGGTCGAGACCAGCTTCACGCCATAGCTGCGGTCGGCGATGTAGACATCGACGACATCGTTGCCGTCGAGCATCGCCTGCAAGGTGTTGGCGAGACCCGATATGTCGATGCCGAGATCGGAGGCGCGCTCGCGGTCGATGGCCACCGCCAGCTGCGGCTGCGTCGGGTCGATGGAAAGCCGCGGCGTCTCGAAGCGCGGATCGGCCTGCATCCGGGCGATGATCTTCACCGCCGCGTCGCCGAGCGCCTTGCGGTCGTTGCCGACCAGCGCGAATTGCAGGCCGTTGCCGGCGCCGCGAATGCCGAGGCTATTGGCCTGCACCGGGAAGATGCGCACGGATGGCACCTGCCGGGTCAGCTGGCTTATCTGCGCCATGATCTCCTGCTGGCTGCGCGTGCGCTCGTCCCACGGCGCCAGCGTCATCACCATGAAGCCGGAATTGTAGGCGCCGTTCTGGCCGGCGTTTTCGAAGGTCGAGACGATCTCGCCGGAATCGCGCAGCGGCTGGATCAGCCGCTCGATCTTCTGCATCTGCTGCGTGGTGTAATCGAGGCTGACGCCTTGCGGCGCGTTGATGCGCAACAGCACGACGGCGCGGTCCTCGCTCGGCGTCAGTTCCTGGCGGATGGTGCCGAACAGGCTGAAGGCGACGCCCGCAAACAGCACCGCGACCAGCAGCACGATCCACGGCGCGCCGAGGCAGGCATGCAGGGCGCGTTTGTAGGCCGCGTTCAGCGCACCGCCCATGCGCGCGCCAATGCCGTGACCGCCTTCATGGTGGAGCGATGCGCCGGTCAACATGCGCGAGGCCAGCATCGGGCACAGCGTCAGCGCCACCACGCAGGAGAGCAGCACCGACATGGCGAGGACGAAGCCGAATTCGCGAAACAGGCCGCCGGTCTGTCCCGGCAGGAAGGAGATCGGCACGAAAACGGCAACGAGCGTCAGCGTCGTAGCGATGACTGCGAAGAACACTTCTTGGGCGCCGAGCACGGCGGCGGCACGAGGCCCCATGCCTTCGTTGCGCCGTCGCACGATGTTTTCCAGAACGACGATGGCGTCGTCGACGACAAGGCCGGTTGCCAGCACCAGCGCCAGAAGCGTCAGGATGTTGATGGAGAAGCCGGCGAGATAGATGGCGGCGATGGTGCCAATCATGGCGACCGGCATTGACAGACCAGGGATCAGCGTCGCGCGCCAGTCGAGCAGGAAGATGTAGATGACGATCAGCACCATGGAGATCGACAGGCCGAGCGCGATCTCGACCTCGTGCACGGCGCCGTTGACGAAGACTGCGTCGTCGCTGGTGATCTTGATCGACATGCCCTTGGGCAGGTTTTCCTGCAGCTTGGCGACGGCTGCCTTCACTCCGGTGGAAATATCCAGCGTGTTCGATTCCGCCTGGCGGATGATGCCAAGGCCAATGCCGGTCTTGCCGTCGGAGCGCAACGAGGTCTGGCCGATGTCGGGACCGAGCGTGACGGTGGCGACGTCGCGGATGCGCGTCGTGCCGCCGATGATGATGTTTTCGAATTCTTCCGGCGTCGTCACATCGGCCGTGGTGCGGACGATGAGATCCTGGTTGGTGGTGGTGATCGAACCGGCTGGTGAATCGAAAGCGACCGAGGCAAGCGCTGCCCTCAGATCGGCCACAGTGAAGCCGAGGCTGGCGAGCTTGTTCTGGTCGACATCGATGCGGAAGATCTTGTCGCGGTCGCCATAGACCTGAACGTCGGCGACGCCAGGCACGGCAGCCAGTTCGTCCTCGATCTGGTCCTGGACGATCACCGTCATGTCCTGCACCGACATGGTGTCGGAGGTGACGGCCAGTCGCATCACGGCATCGGAATTCGCATCGGCCTTGACGATGCGCGGCGGGTCGGCGGTCTCCGGTATCATGTTGGCGACACGGCCGACCGCGTCGCGCACGTCGGAGGCGGCGACGTTCAAATCGACGCCGTCGTTGAACTCGATGGTGACGCGGCTCTGGCCGAAGGAAGAGGTCGACGAGATCGACTTGACGCCGGAGACGCGCGCGACCGCACCCTCGATGGTGTCGGTCAGTTCACGGTCGACGGTTTCGGCGGCGGCACCCTCGAAAGCCGTCGACACGGTGACCACGGCGCGGTCGACATCGGGCAGTTCGCGGATTTCGACGCCGTAGAAAGCGGCAAGGCCGGCCACTGCGATCAGCGTGTTCAGCACGAAGGCCATGACCGGCCTGCGGATGAAGAGAGCGGTGAAGCCGGTTTCGCTGGCGGTGCTGACAGGCGCGGTCATGAGCCTTCGGCCGCGTCCGCGGCGCGCTGATCCTGGCCGGCGATGCGGACCGCGCCGCCTTCGCTGACGCTCTGGGTGCCCTCGGTCACAACCATGTCGCCATCCTCGATCTCGGCGTCGATCAGCACCGTCTCGGTGTTGCGCTGGATGATGCGCACGGGAACGCGCCTGGCCTTGCCGTCCTCGATCTGCCAGACATAGGCGCCGTCGGAACCCCACAGGATCGCCAGCGGGCTGACGGCCGGGTAGGTGTCGCCGGGGAAGCGCATGGTGATGCCGAACGACATGCCGGCGCGCAGCGAATCCGCTGGATTGGCGATTGCAGCCTTGACCAGCAGAGTGCGGCTCTTTTCGTCGATGTGGTTGTCGATGGCCGACACAGTGCCGGTATAGGCCTTGCTCGGATTGGCGATCGGCGTCGCCGACAGTTGAGCGCCGACCTTGACGGCGGCGGCGAAGCGCTCGGGCACCAGGAAATCGACCAGGATGGAGGAGCGGTCGTCAAGCGTGGCGATCGCCGACTGGCTGGTGACGTAATTGCCGGCCGATATCGGCAGGATGCCGACCGTGCCGGCGATAGGGGCGACGATCGAACGACGCTGCAAGGCGAGTTCGGCATCCTGCAGCGCCAGTTTGGCGCCGGCCAGCACCACTTGGGCATCGGCGACGGCGACCGGAGTCGCGGCGTTGGAGGCCCTCAATGATTTCACCCGCTCGAGCTTGTCATGGGCATCCTGCAAGGCGAGCTTGGCACGATCTTGCGAGATCACCTCGGTCTCGGAATCGAGAACAGCGATGATCTGCCCCTTGTCGACGCGGGTGCCGGACTGGACGAGGAATTCAACCAGCCGGCCGGAGCTGTACGGGTTAACCGTCACCGAGGCGTTGGCGCGGCCGGTGCCGATCGCCTGCAGGCGATCGTTGATGGTGGCGGTGGCCGCAGGCAAGGCGACGACATTTGCCGGGCGGCCGGCAGCGTTGCGGCCGCCTGCCTGTTTTGTCGTGTCGACCGCACCGGTTGTGGCGGGCGCCGAAGCATAGGTCCAGTCGATGCCCCAGCGTGCCAGAACCTCCGGCGCGCCCGGGAAGAATCGCGCCCAGGCGAGGACAGCCGCGGCCAGGACCACAAGCGCAAAAACGATCTGTTTCCAGGCGACCATCGACACTCCGGTTGGCAAAACGTCTACCGGTTTCACCAAGCAAAAAAACGCGCAGCGACGCACCCGGTATGTGCGAAGCCGCCGCAATATCATGGCTTTATGGCAATTCTGCCGCTTCCATGCACATTAAATCTGCGTAATTTTGCGCACCTGCGGCCGGGATTGAGCGTGTCAGCGCAGGCTTTCCAGGTCGCGGATGCGCCTGGCGCTGTCGGCCTCGAGCTGCCTGGTGACGGCGCCGATCAGCGTCTCGGCGACAACGAACAGAGCGGCGGAAGAGTCCCACGCCGAAGGCACGGCGGTGCGTCCGGCAATGACATGGCGGGCGAAGCGGGCGATCGGCGATAGCCACTGGTCGGTGAACAGCACGATCTGAACGCCGCGCTGATGCGCGGTCTCGGCAAAGCGGACCAGACTGTCCTGGTAGCGCCTGATGTCGAAGATCACCAGCACGTCGCGCTTGCCCATGTCGATCAGCCGGTCGCGCCAGATGCTCTCCTGGCCGGCGATGTGATAAACGTCGGGCTGGATGATGGCGAGGTGGGCGGCCATGTAGCGCGCCAACGGATCGGTGAAGCGGCCGCCGATCAGGAATGTCTTGCCGCGCCGTTCGGCGAGCCTTGCGGCGATCTCGGCAAGCTGTCTGTCGGAGAGATGCCTGAAGGTCTCGCGCATATTGTCCAGCGTCGCCTCCAGCATCGGCGACACGGCACTGCTGCCCGGCGAGGCCGGGTTGAGCGTGCGCGATGCCGGCGACTGCAATTGCGCCGCCAGTTCGTCCTGCAGCGCCGACTGGAACTCGGGATAGTTCTGGAACCCTAGCCTCGAGACAAAGCGCAGGATTGTCGGCGACGATACGCCGGCGGCGGTCGAGAACTCGGCGACTGTCTTCAGCCCGATCAGCGGATAATTGGCGATCAGCGTTTGCGCGGCGCGGCGCTCGCCGGCCGGCATCGTGCCGATGCGGTCCGAAATCAGTTCGGCAATGCTGGAAATCATCGTTTTCCCCACCCCTGAGCCCGTCCAGACCGCTTCCCCGAAATCGCGTTTGACAAAGCCGGACAAACTGTATGAAATCATCCACAGGGACGCAATGAGGCAAAATACGTAACATAAGATACAGCGCTCCCCAGGGGACGGCAGACTATGGAGAGAGCACGGCCCGCCAGCCTTGCATCGTCTGATACCGTAGGGGTGACGAACCCCGGCGGGTCCAGCCCTTTCGTGCTGACCTGCGACCACGCTTCCAACTTCCTGCCATCCGAATTCGGCACGCTTGGCCTGCCGGCCGAAGATCTCTCCCGCCACATCGCCTGGGACCCCGGCGCGCTGCCGGTGGCCCGCCGCATCGCGACCGCCCTCGATGCGACGCTCATCGAAACCCGCATCTCGCGCCTGATCATCGACTGCAACCGTCCGCTCGACGCACCGGACCTGGTGCCGCCGGTCAGCGAGACGACGGCCATTCCGGGCAATGCCGGCCTGTCGGACAGTGAGCGCGCCGAGCGCATCGCTTTGTCGTGGCGGCCGTTCCACGACACGATCGCATCGATCATCGACGACCGGCAGGCGCGTGGGCAGGAGACCCGGCTGGTGTCGGTGCATTCCTTCACCCCGGTCTACAAGGGCAAGAACCGGCCCTGGCATATCGGCATCATCCACGATGACGACCGCCGGCTGGCGTCGCCGCTGATAGCGGCGCTGCAGCGGCTCTCCGGCGTCAGTGTCGGCATCAACGAGCCCTATTCGCCGGCCGACCGCGTCTATTTCACTTTGGAGCGCCATGCACGCTCGCGCGGCCTTGCCTGCGCAATGATCGAAATCCGCAACGACGAGATCTCCGGCGAGACCGGGCAGCGGAAATGGGCGGATCTGCTCACAGGCATTTTTTCTGACCTGGAACCCGAGGAGGCCAAGGGTTCCCGGCGACACGCAGTGGGAAAGTCAGTTCAATCGGCCAGCTAGAAAAACAGGGGACGAAAATGGCAGGACCGGACAAATCAGACGCTGAAAGATCGGAGGATGTAAAAACCCTCCATAGCATGGGCTATGCCCAGGAGTTGGCTCGCCGCATGAGCGGCTTCTCGAACTTCGCTATTTCCTTTTCGATCATTTGCATTCTGGCGGGCGGCATCACGTCCTTCCCGCTGGCCATGGCGACCGGCAGCGGCTTCGAGGCGACTGTCGGCTGGGTCATCGGCGGCGTCTTTGCACTTGTCGTTGCCGCGTCCCTTGGCCAGATCGGCTCGGCCTACCCAACGGCCGGCGGTCTCTACCACTGGTCGTCAATTCTCGGCGGGCGCGGCTGGGGCTGGGCCACGGCCTGGATCAACCTGCTCGGCCTGGTCTTCGTCGTCGCCTCGGTCAATGTCGGCGTCTACGCGCTGTTCAAGGACCTTGTCTGGTCCGGCGTGTTCGGCAACGACGTCTCCGCGTGGGGCTATCAGGAGCAGGTGATCGGCGTTGTGATCATCACGGTCGCACAGGCGCTGATCAACCATTTCGGTATCAGGCTCACCACCATGCTGACGGATTTCTCGGGCTACCTCATTCTGGTCGTCGCCGTCGTGTTGACCGCGATGTTCCTGATCTGGGGCGCAAGCTGGGATTTCTCGCGGCTCACCACCTTCGTCAACAACACCGGTGATCCAGGCGCAGGCTACGTTCCGACCGCACGGACGGCACTCGTCGCCTTCCTGATCGGCCTGCTCTACCCACTCTACACCATCACCGGCTTCGACGCTTCGGCCCACACGTCCGAAGAGACCCACAATGCCCGCGTGGCGGTGCCGCGCGGCATGATCCATTCGGTCCTGTGGTCGCTGGTGTTCGGCTTCGTCATGGCCGTTTCGTTCGTACTGGCCAGCCCCGATCTGGCAGCGACGGCCAAGGATGGCGCTAATGCCTGGTTCAATCTCTTCAACAACCTGCCGGCACCATTCCTGCTGAAGAGCATCATTGCCATCGCAATCGTGCTGGCGAACTTCATCTGCGCTCTCGCCGGACTGACGTCGACCTCGCGCATGATCTTTGCCTTCGCGCGTGACGGCGGCCTGCCCGGTTCGTCGGTGTGGAAAACCGTCAGCCCGACATGGCGCACGCCGGTGGCGGCAATCTGGCTCGGAGCGGTGCTCGCGGTCGCAGCGACATTGTACTCGCCGGCTTTTGCCGCACTGGCGGCCGGCTGTGCATTGTTCCTCTACGTGTCCTACGCCATGCCCGTGGCCGCCGGCCTGCTTGCCGAGGGCAAGAGCTGGACCGAATTCGGCCCGTTCCGCCTCGGCATCTGGTCCAAGCCGTTCGCCGTCATCACGGTGCTTGGCGTTCTGGTGCTGATGTATGCCGGCATCCAGCCGCCCTTCGACATCCTGATCAACTATGCCATCGGCCTGATCGTTCTGCTCGTGGTGCTGTGGTTCGGCATCGAATCGCGCCGCTTCAAGGGCCCGCCGATCGGCGCCGACATTGCTCGCCGCGCTTCCGAGATCGCGGCCGCGGAAGCAGCCGTCGGCCAGACGGCAGGCTAACAGCAAAGACTAGATGCTCCGGCCGGCGCAAGCCGACCGGGGCAGGGCCGGCCAGTTAAGAATGCAAAGGGGACTACAATGGCAGCACCGGGTTATTCAGACACAGACAAGGCGGAAGACGTAAAGCACCTCCATTCCATGGGCTACGCCCAGGAACTTGAGCGGCGGCTAAGCCGCTTCTCCAACTTCGCCGTTTCCTTCTCCATCATCTGCATCCTGTCGGGCGGCATCAATTCGCTGGCGCAGGCAACGTCGGGCGCCGGTGGCATCGGCATCGGCATCGGCTGGCTGGTCGGCTGCTTCGTCTCGCTCACCTTCGCGGTCGCCATGTCGCAGATCAGCTCGGCCTATCCGACGGCCGGCGGCCTCTATCACTGGGGTTCGATCCTCGGCAATCGCGGCACCGGCTGGGTGACGGCCTGGCTCAACCTGCTCGGCCTGATCACCGTGCTCGGCGCCATCAATGTCGGCACCTGGACGTTCTTCATCGGCGCCTTCGGGCCGACGCTCGGCATCGAGGGTACGCTGACCAATCAGATGATCTTCCTGGTCATCATCACCGGCGCCCAGGCCCTGATCAACCATCTCGGCATCAAGCTGACTGCGAAGTTGACCGACTTTTCGGGCTACCTGATCTTCTTCGGCTCGATCCTGATTGCTGTCGTCTGCCTGTTCTCCGCCGAGACCTGGGATTTCAGCCGGCTCTTCACCTTCCACAACTACTCGGGTGAGGCCGGCGCCAGCGTCTGGCCGTCCGTCTCGAACGCCTGGGTGTTCGCTCTCGGCCTTCTGCTGCCGATCTACACCATCACCGGCTACGATGCTTCGGCACACACTTCCGAGGAAACCATCAAGGCGGCCTCATCGGTGCCGCGTGCGATGGTGATGTCGGTTATCTGGTCGGCGGTCTTCGGCTATTTGTTCCTGGCCGCCTTCGTACTGATGATCCCCAACATGGACGACGCCGCCAAGCAGGGTTGGAACGTGTTCTTCTGGGCCTTCGACCAGCGCGTCAGTCCCGGCCTCAAGGAGTTCGTCTACCTCGTCGTGTTCATCGCCCAGCTGTTGTGCGGCCTCGCAACCGTCACCTCGGCTTCGCGCATGATCTTTGCCTTCTCGCGTGACGGCGGCCTGCCGGGCTCGTCTGCACTGGCCAAGGTCAGCCCGACCTATCGCACGCCGGTGGCGGCGATCTGGACGGCGTCGGTCCTGTCGGTGCTGTTCGTCTGGGGTTCGACGCTGGTTTCGGTCGCCGGCACCTCGGCCTACACCATCGTCGTGTCCTGCACCGTCATCTTCCTGTTCCTGTCCTTCACCGTGCCGATCGTGCTCGGCATGGTGGCCTGGGGAACGCCGAAGTGGGACAAGATGGGACCGTGGAACCTGGGCCGTGGCATCTTCATGCTGTTCGGCGTTCTCTCGATCGTGTCGATGATCCTGATCTTCATCATCGGCATCCAGCCGCCGAACGACTGGGCGCTGTACATCACCGTCGGCTTCTTCATCCTGACGGCGATTGTCTGGTTCGCCTTCGAGCGCAATCGCTTCCAGGGCCCGCCGCTGGGGGACATCATCGCGGCACGTCAGGCAGCGATCAAGGCCGCCGAACAGGCGGTCGGCGAAACCGGCCACTGACGTCACCATCATGGCCATGGCCGGCGTGCAGCCGGCTATGGTTTCGTCCTCAACGACCAAGCACTGGAGTGCCAAAGGAAATGGCCGGAAATTTCTCGTTCGATCAGTTGAAGAAAGCGGTCTCCAGTGGCGAGATCGACACGGTGCTGGCCTGCATCGTCGACATGCAGGGGCGGCTCGCGGGAAAGCGTTTCCTGGCGCAGTACTTTGTGGATTCTGCTCATGACGAGACGCATGGCTGCAACTATCTGCTCGCCGCCGACATCGATATGGAGCCGGTGCCGGGCTACAAGGCGGCAAGCTGGTCGAAGGGCTATGGCGACTTCGTCATGAAGCCGGACCTTGCGACGCTGCGGCGGATTCCGTGGCTGGAAAAGACCGCGCTGGTGATCTGCGACGTGCTCGACCACCACACCCATGACGACCTTCCGCATTCGCCGCGCGCGATGCTGAAAAAGCAGGTCAAGCGGCTCACCGAACGCGGCTATATCGGCTACTTCGCCTCCGAGCTCGAATTCTACCTGTTCAACGAGACCTATGATTCCGCCCGCAAGAAGCACTGGCAGGGCCTCGATACCGCTTCGCCCTATATTGGCGACTACCAGATCGGCATCACCACCAAGGAAGAAGGCGTCATGCGCCGGCTTCGCAACGAGATGGAAGCGGCCGGCATTCCGATCGAGAATTCCAAGGGCGAATGGGGCCCAGGCCAGGAAGAGATCAATGTGCGCTATGCCGAAGCGCTCGACATGGCCGACCGCCACGTCATCCTGAAGAACGGCGCCAAGGAGATTGCCGAGTCCGAAGGCAAGTCGATTTCCTTCATGTCGAAATACAATTACGGGCTCGCCGGTAATTCCAGCCACATCCACAATTCGCTGTGGAGCGCCGACGGCAAGACGCCATTGTTCTTCGACAAGAAGGCGGACTGGACTTTGTCCACGCTTGGCCAGCAATGGGCGGCTGGGCAGCTCAAATATGCCAGGGAGTTTACCTGGTTCCTGGCGCCCTACATCAACTCCTACAAGCGCTTCCAGGCCGGCACCTTCGCACCGACCAAGATCATGTGGAGCGAGGACAACCGCACCGCCGGCTTCCGCCTGTGCGGTGAGGGCACCAAGGGCATCCGCATGGAATGCCGCATCGGCGGCGCCGACCTGAACCCCTATCTCGCTTTCGCCGCGCTGATCGCCGCCGGCCTTGCCGGCATCGACGAGAAGCTCGAACTGCAGAAGCCGTTCGTCGGCGATGCCTACCAGGCCTCGCGCCTGCCAGAGATCCCGAAGACGCTTCGCGACGCCACCGAGACGCTGGCCAAGTCGAAGATGCTGAAGCAGGCGCTCGGCGATGACGTGCTCGAACATTATGTCCACACCGCAAAGTGGGAGCAGTTCGAATACGACCGCCGGATTACGGATTGGGAACTGCACAGGGGGTTCGAGCGGTATTAAAACTTTATACAGCTTTAATGTTGACAATGTAGTGAAGTTAGTACCATATGGTATCTGTAAACTACAGTGCGCTACATTGAGGAGTTTGCAATGTCCAAATATGCGCCGCTCAAGGACTTTCTCATTGCCCAAAATGTCGATCGCGTTCCGATGTCATTCGCCGAAATCGAGAGAGTGCTCAATCTGCCGCTGCCCGCATCGAAGCAATACCCTGCATGGTGGAGCAACAATCCGAGCAACAATCCCATGACAAGGGAGTGGCTTGAGGCCGGGTTCGAGACCGAATCCGTCAATATAGGGAGTGGGAAACTGGTATTTCGCCGCGTTCGCAAAGTGCCCATTTCGGCGCCGCCCAGTGGTAGCGTGCCTCCCGCGCCAAAGGAGGCGCGCGCGGATCGCCACCCCGGTTTTGGTTTCATGAAGGGCCTGATAACAATCGAAGCCGGATTTGATATCACCAAACCTTTCGATGACGAGCCATGGGACCGGGGCTATCTGGGCGGTGAGGCTGACGCGCGTGACGGCAAACTTGCGGTGCGTAAATGAGCGAAGGGCCAAACCTGCTTCTGGATACATGTGCGATGATCTTTGTCGCCAACGATAGTCTGATCGATCCGCACGCAAGCCGGGAGATTTCGGAAGCGGCCTATGACGGCCGTCTGTATCTTTCGCCGATGTCGGCATGGGAGATCGGAATTGGCGTAGCCAAGGGCCGGCTCAATCTGCCATTGGCGCCACTCGACTTCGTGGAGCAATTCATCGAGCGAATGTCGGCAAAGCTCAGCGCTATCTCACCAGCCATTCTGATTGCGTCATCCAACCTGCCCGGTCCGCCTCATGGTGATCCCACGGATCGGATACTGATGGCAAGTGCGAGAGCGTTGGACATGGTTCTGGTGACGCGTGACGAGCCCATCCTTCGCTATGGCCGCAATGGCCATCTGCGCACCCTAGCCTGCTAACTTGGAGTATCCTTTGGAAACCGTAAAACTCAAAGCGCCCATCGATGGTTCGATTTACGCCGAGCGGCCGATCGCGACCGACCAGGCGATCAATGCCGCGGTCGAGCGCGCCAAGGCGGCGCAGGAGAAGTGGGCGCTGACGCCGATCGTCGAGCGCGGCAAATTTATGCTGGCGATGCTCGAAGCGCTGGTCGCGATGACCGACGAGATCGTGCCGGAGATCGCCTGGCAGATGGGGCGACCGGTGCGCTATGGCGGCGAGTTCGGCGGCGTCAGGGAACGCACCAATTACATGGTCGAGATCGCTGAAGCCGCGCTGAAATCCGTGCCGGCATCCAACCCGAAGGACGGCTTCCGACGCTATGTGAAGAAGGATCCGCTCGGCGTCGTCATGGTGATCGCGCCGTGGAACTATCCCTATCTGACCGCCGTCAACACCATCGTGCCGGCACTGATGGCCGGCAATACCGTTATCCTCAAACATGCGGCGCAGACGCTGCTGGTTGGCGAACGGTTCCAGCAGGCGTTCGACAAGGTTGGGCTGCCCAAGGGCGTGTTCCAGAATGTCGTGCTGAACCATGCCCAGACCGAGAAGCTGCTCGGCTCGGGCAAGATCGACCATGTCAATTTCACCGGTTCGGTCGGCGGCGGCCGCGCCATCGAGAGGGCGGCGGCCGGCACCTTCATGACGCTCGGGCTCGAACTCGGCGGCAAGGATCCGGCCTATGTGCTGCCCGACGCCAAGCTCGACCATGCGGTGGCCAATCTGGTCGACGGCGCCTTCTACAATTCCGGCCAGTGCTGCTGCGGCATCGAGCGCGTCTATGTGCATGAGAAGGTCTACGACCAGTTCGTCGAAGGTTTCATCGCCGAGACGAAGAATTATGTCGTCGGCAATCCGCTGGAACAGGCGACGACAATGGGGCCGATGGCGCAGGCGCGCTTTGCCGACCTGATCCGCGAGCAGAAGGCCGAGGCGCTGCGCAAGGGTGCAATCGCACACATCAATATGAAGGTGGCTAACGACAAGGCCGGCTCGCCCTATCTGGCGCCGGAAGTGCTGACCGGCGTCGACCACCAGATGAGCGTCATGCGCGAGGAAAGTTTTGGCCCGATCGTCGGCATCATGAAGGTGCGTAACGACGAGGAGGCGATCGCGCTGATGAACGACAGCCCCTACGGGCTGACCGCTTCGATCTGGACCGGCGATATCGAGCATGCGGTGGCGATCGGCGACCGCGTCGAGACCGGCACCGTGTTCATGAACCGCTGCGACTACCTCGATCCGGCGCTGGTCTGGACCGGCGTCAAGGACACCGGCAAAGGCGTTGCCCTTTCGGCGCTCGGCTACGACAATCTGACCCGGCCGAAATCCTTCCATCTGCGCGAAGCCATCTGATTTTTTGAAAGACAAGACATGTCCAAGCTGATCTCCAAATGGAACTACCCGACCACCGTCCGCTTCGGTGCCGGGCGCATCAAGGAACTGCCTGAGGTGCTCGCGGCCACCGGCATTAAGCGGCCGCTTTTCGTCACCGATCCGGGGTTGGCGAAACTGCCGGTCGTCGCTTCGACGCTGAAAATCCTCGACGACGCCAAGGTATCCTATGGCGTGTTCTCCGAGGTGAAGCCGAACCCGGTCGATTCCAACCTCACCGCCGGGATCGCCGTGTTCAAGAAGGGCAAGCATGACGGCGTCATCGCCTTCGGCGGCGGTTCAGCGCTCGATCTCGGCAAGCTGATCGCGTTCCAGGCTGGCCAGACGCGGCCGATCTGGGACTTCGAGGATGTCGGCGACTGGTGGACGCGCGCCAATTCGGATGCCATCGCGCCGATCATAGCCGTGCCGACCACTGCCGGCACAGGCTCGGAAGTCGGGCGTGCCGGCGTCATCACCAATGAGGCGACGCACACCAAGAAGGTGATCTTCCATCCGAAGCTTTTGCCGGCAATCGTCATTGCCGATCCGGAACTGTCGGTCGGCATGCCCGGCTTCATCACCGCCGGCACCGGCATGGATGCGCTGGCGCACTGCCTCGAAGCCTATTGCGCGCCGGGCTATCACCCGATGGCCGACGGCATTGCGGTGGAAGGTGTGCGCCTGGTGTTCGAGAACCTGCCCAAGGCCTACGCCAACGGCAAGGACCTTGTCGCGCGCGCCCACATGATGAGTGCGGCCGCCATGGGTGCTGCCGCCTTCCAGAAGGGTCTTGGCGCCATCCACTCGCTGTCGCATCCGATCGGCGCGCTCTACGACACCCATCACGGCATGACGAATGCGGTGTTCATGCCCTATGTCTTGGCCTTCAATCGCGACTCCATCGAGGAGCGGATTGCCCGGCTCGCTGCCTATTGCGGCATCAAGGGTGGCTTCGACGGCTTTGCCAAAGCGATCATCAAGCTGCGCAAGGAATTGAAGGTGCCGCATGCGCTGCCCGATCTGATCAAGGGGCTCGACATGGACAAGAAGCGCAAAGGGCTGATCGCCGACATGGCGGTGGTCGATCCGACCGCCGGCGGCAACCCGGTCAGGCTGACCAAAAAGGCGGCGCTGACGCTGCTCGAGAACACTATCGCCGGCACTGTCTGAGGCGGTTTCTGCGCCGGACGTGATCTAAAAACGAAGGGAAAGGAAGGGCAAGGGGGCAAAAAGCAAGGCAATAAACCATTAGCCGGGAAATTAAGTCGAGGCTAATTGCTACAGCCGGTTAAAAAGAGTTAACTTTTCGTACCGCCGGGGGCCAGTTTCAAAAAGCTTTCATCTGGCTGTCATATGAAACCGATACCGCATCGCAGGCGTCCAGGACGCCAGTTCAACGGAGAGAACACATGTTCAAGTTCACAGGGAAAGTGCTTTCCCTTTCGGCCGTCGCCCTCATGGCGACCTCTGCTATCTCGTCGGCCCAGTCCATGGATGAACTGGTTGCCGCTGCGAAGAAGGAAGGCCAGCTCACGACCATCGCGCTGCCGCATGACTGGTGCGGCTACGGCGCCGTCATCGACGGCTTCAAGGCAAAGTATCCTGAGATCACCATCAACGAACTCAACCCCGATGCCGGCTCCGGCGACGAGGTCGAGGCGATCAAGGCCAACAAGGACAACAAGGGCCCGCAGGCGCCCGACGTCATCGACGTTGGCCTGTCCTTCGGCCCGACCGCCAAGGCTGACGGCCTGATCCAGCCCTACAAAGTGTCGACCTGGGACTCGATCCCCGACAGCGCCAAGGATGCCGATGGTTACTGGACCGGCGACTACTATGGCGTGCTATCCTTCCTGGTGAACAAGGACCTCGTCAAGGAAGCGCCGGCTGACTGGGCTGACCTGCTGAAGCCGGAATTCGCCAACACCGTGGCGCTTGCCGGCGACCCGCGCGCCTCGAACCAGGCCATCCAGGCCGTCTACGCGGCCGGCATTTCCGGTGGTGCGGCTGCCGGCGAAGCTGCTGGCACTGCTGGTCTCGACTTCTTCAAGAAGCTTAACGCCGCCGGCAATTTCGTGCCGGTCATCGGCAAACCGGCGACCCTGGCACAAGGCCAAACGCCGATCCTGGTGACCTGGGATTACAATGCACTTGCCGGTCGCGACACGCTGAAGGGCAATCCGCCCGTCGACGTCGTCGTGCCGAAGACCGGTGTCGTTGCCGGCGTCTATGTGCAGGCGATCAGTGCTTTCGCACCGCATCCGAACGCTGCCAAGCTCTGGCTGGAGTATCTCTACTCCGACGAAGGCCAGATCGGCTGGCTGAAGGGCTATTGCCACCCGATCCGCTTCAACGATCTTGCCAAGAACGGCAAGCTCCCGGCGGACGTGATGGCCAAGCTGCCGCCGGCCGAGGCTTACGCTGCCGCGGTGTTCCCGACGCTGGACGAGCAGGGCAAGGCAAAGGAAGCCGTCACCAAGAACTGGGATGCCGTCGTCGGCGCCAACGTCAAGTAAGGCTTGAAACCAACCGGGCGGCCTCGCGGCCGCCCGGTGTTCCTCGGAGACGGTAGCCGGCGCATGACAGATATCTCGCTTTCCGATCACGCAGTTGCCGGGAAGACCGCGCCCCCCAGCGAGGCGCGTGCAATGCGACTGCCGATGCAATGGCTCGGCGTTGCGCCATTCTTCATCTTCGCCATCATGTTCCTGATCCTACCCACGCTCTATCTGATGCTGGGTGCATTCCAGAACGATGCCGGCGAATTCACGTTCGAAAACATAGCAGCACTGGCGCAGCCATCGATTGTCGCCGCCTACTGGATCTCGCTCAAGGTCAGCCTTTCCTCGTCGCTGATCGGCGCCTTCGCAGGTCTCGGCATCGCCATCGCCATCGTGCGCGGCGGCCTGCCGGAGTGGATACGTTCGGCGACGCTGACATTCTCCGGCGTGGCTTCCAATTTCGCCGGCGTACCGCTGGCCTTCGCCTTCATCGCCACGCTCGGACGCCTCGGTCTCGCCACGGTGCTGCTCAACACCGTGTTCGGCCTCAACATTTATGCGCACGGCTTCAACATCCTATCGTTCTGGGGTCTGACGCTGACCTATGTATATTTCCAGATTCCCCTAATGGTGGTCATCATCACGCCGGCGATCGACGGCTTGAAGAAGGAGTGGGGCGAGGCTGCGGCGACGCTTGGCGCCACCCAGACGCAATACTGGCGCATGGTGGTCATCCCGGTGATCTGGCCGAGTTTCCTCGGCACGGTCATCCTGCTCTTCGCCAATGCCTTCGGCGCCATCGCCACCGCCTATGCGCTGACCGGCTCTTCACTCAACATCGTGCCGATCCTGCTCTATGCGCAGATACGCGGTGACGTGCTGCACAATGCCCATCTCGGCTATGCGATCGCCTTCGGCATGATCGTCATCACCGGGCTGGCCAATGTCTTCTACATCTGGTTCCGGACGCGCTCGGAGAGGTGGCTGAAATGAAGTCCGGAAAATTCTGGGCCTGGGTCGTCTTCGGGCTGGGTGGGGCCTATTTCTTCATTCCGCTGATCGCGACGGTGGAATTTTCCTTGCGCATGCGGCGCGGCGCTTATTCCTTCGACGCCTATCAGATCGTGCTTGGCGACCCTCGTTTTCAGGCGACCTTTGGCTACTCAGTGCTTGCCGCCATCTTCACCATCATTCTGGGCGTGTTGATCGTGGTGCCCGCCGCCTACTGGATTCGACTGCGCCTGCCGCAACTGCGGCCGATCGTAGAGTTCATCACGCTGCTGCCGCTAGTCATTCCCGCCATCGTCATCGTCTTCGGCTATATCAGGATGTACGGTTCGAATTCGCCGCTGCCGTTCCTGGCGACCGACATGGGCACAAATGCCTTGCTGGTCATCGGCTATGCAATGCTGGCGCTGCCCTACATGTATCGCGCGGTCGATACCGGACTGCGCACCATCGACGTCAGGACGCTGACCGAAGCGGCGCAGATCCTTGGCGCCGGTTGGGGCACGATCATTGGTCGTGTGATCCTGCCCAATGTGCTGATCGCCGTGCTGTCGGGCGCCTTCCTTACCTTCGCCATCGTCATTGGCGAATTCACCATGGCCAGCTTGCTCAACCGGCCCGCCTTCGGCCCCTATCTTCAAAACGTTGGCGCCAACCGCGCCTATGAGCCGGCGGCGCTTGCCATCATCGCCTTCGCCATCACCTGGGGCTGTATGTCGCTGATCCAGATCCTGTCCCGTTTCGCGCCGAGATCGGCGAACCGCCCGAACTGATCGACAAAGTACTGATCGAAAGAAAAAGCCATGGCCGAACCATTCCTCTCCATCCAGCATGTGCGAAAATCCTTCGGCGCCACCACCGTGGTCGAAGATTTCAATCTTGATGTCGAGCCGGGCGAGTTCGTTTCCTTCCTTGGGCCATCGGGTTGCGGCAAGACCACCGTGCTGCGCATGGTCGCCGGTTTCGAAGAGCCGTCGGCGGGCAAGATCGTCGTCGCAGGCAAGGACATTACGCGGCTGAAGCCCAACCAGCGCAATGTCGGTATGGTGTTCCAGGCTTACGCGCTGTTCCCGAACCTGACCGTGGCGCAAAATATCGGCTTCGGCCTGAAGGTCGCCGGCATGGCAAGGGCAGAGATCGATTCCCGGGTCGCCGAGATGCTCGACATCATCAAGCTGCCGCAGATGGCAGACCGCTATCCCTATCAGCTCTCAGGCGGCCAGCAGCAGCGTATCGCGCTGGCGCGTGCCATCGCGCCGAAGCCGAAGCTGCTTTTGCTCGACGAGCCGCTGTCGGCGCTCGACGCCAAGGTGCGCGTCTCGCTGCGCGAGGAAATCCGCTCGATCCAGAAGAAGCTCGGCATCACCACCATCTTCGTCACACATGACCAGGAAGAGGCGCTGTCGATCTCGGACCGCATCGCGGTGATGTATGGCGGCAAGGCCGAGCAGGTCGGCACGCCGTTCGAGATCTACAACCGGCCGGCGACCAAGTTCGTCGCCAATTTCGTCGGCACGCTGAACGTGCTCGAAGGCAAGGTCACTGACGCCGCGGCCGGCACGGTGCAAGTCAACACGCAGGAAGTCTCGCTCAAGGGCAAGCTCAACGGCTCGAAGTCCGGTGACACCCTGTCGCTGGCGCTGCGTCCCGAGGCGATTTCGCTAGGGCGCCAGCCCGGTCGCGATTCAAGCCTGTCGGGCGAAATCTCCGAAGTGCACTTCCTCGGCTCGGTGATCCGCGTTCGCGTCGGCATCGGCGGCAACACGGTGTCGCTCGACACCTTCAACAGCCCGGCCACACCACCGCCGGCTGTTGGCGAGAAGGCGGAGATATCGTTTTCATCGAGCGACATGCTGGTGCTGCACTAGTAAAAGCAGCATCCCAAGGGAACCGAGACGGTCGAATCAGGCCAGCGCGATGAACGGCCGTATCCTGCCAAGGTCGGGCGTTTGCTGGACAATCAACAGCATCTTGCCATCCAGCCACTGCCCATGATGCCGCTTCGCCGCTACGATGGGCCATGGCGCTATTCGAACTTACCCTCATCCTGCTTCTGGCTGCCGTCGCGCTGACGGCGCTGTCGCGGCGGCTGGAAATTCCCTATCCGTCCCTGCTGGCTCTGGCCGGCGTCGCGATTGCCTTCGTACCCGGTGCGCCGACGATCGAGATCGATCCGGAGCTGGCGCTTGCCCTGTTCATCGCGCCGGTGCTTCTCGACGCCGCCTATGACACGTCGCTGCGCGACCTCAAGCGCTACCGGCTGTCGCTCGCGTTGCTCGCGCTGGGCGCCGTGGTCTTCACCACCGTGGTGGTTGCCTTGGTCGGCTGGAAGATGGCCGGCCTGCCGATCGCGGCGGCAATCGCGCTTGGCGCCATCGTCGCGCCACCGGATGCGGTGGCCGCATCCGCCGTGCTCAGCCAGTTCAAGGTACCGCACCGCATCACCGCCATCCTGCAGGGCGAGAGCCTGCTCAACGATGCCACGGCGCTGCTGATCTACCGGCTGGCGGTTTCGGCCGCGCTTGGCACGATCATGCTCAGCAACGCCGTTCCGGTGATCCTGCTGGCAACGATCGGCAGTGTGATCGCGGGCTATCTGTTTGGCCGCGTCTCGCTGCTGGCGCTCGGCCGCATCGAGGATGCGGCGAGCAGCACGGTGGTGCAGTTTGCCGGAACCTTCGCCGTGTGGATCATCGCCGACAGGCTCGGCCTTTCCGCCATCATCACCATCGTCGTCTATGCCATGACCATTGCGCGCAGGGCGCCGCGCCAGTCGTCGGCGAGACGCCGCGTCAGCACCTATTCGGTCTGGGAGTCGGCGGTGTTCGTGCTCAACGTGCTGGCTTTCGTGCTGATGGGCCTGCAGGCACGCACGATCGTTGGCAGGCTGGCCGGCGACGGGCAAGGCGAAGCATTCCTTTTCGCCGCAACGGTGCTGGTCGTCGTTATCGTCGCGCGCCTTGTCTGGGTGGCGAGTTACGTCGCGATCATCCGGTGGCTTGCCCGCTTCGGCAGCCAAGAGGCAAGGCGGGAATTGCCGACGTTCGGCGGCGCCGTCATTGTCGGCTGGTGCGGCATGCGTGGGTTGGTGACGCTGGTGGTGGCCATTGCGCTGCCGGCCGATTTTCCCGGCCGCGACCCGATCGTGCTTGCCGCCTTCGCGGTGGTGCTGGGCACGCTGGTGCTGCAAGGCATGACGCTGAAGCCGCTGCTGCGCTGGATCAACTTCGACCCCGATAGAACCGTCGACAATGAGGTGGCGCAGGCGCGCGTCGCCATCATGCAGGCAGCACTGGACGTGCTGAGCCGCAAGACATCTGCGGCCGCCGCCGTCGTGCGCGAACAGTATGAAGCGCAGCGCCTGATTGCGGAAAACCCGGAGGACGCTCAGGCCGCGACCGAATACGACCGGCTGCGCCTCTATGCCATCAACCGCCAGCGCGACACGCTCGAGGAGTTGCGCAGCAACGGCACGATCGGCGACGAAGCCTACCACCGGCTGGAGGAAGAGATCGACTGGGCCGAACTGGCGGCATCGCCGGCGGGCCGGTTCCAGCCGCTGACCACATCATAGACGCTGGCCCAGTTCCGCCGTCGTGCCGGTACATTGCAACCCGTCTGCCGAACCGCTACTGCCAAAGCGAAATTGAGCCGGATAAGCAATGAAGCTGGTCAGCTACAACATCCAGTACGGGTTCGGCGGCGATGGCCGTTACGATCTTTCGCGCTGCACCAAGCTGGTCGACGGCGCCGATATCATCGCGCTGCAGGAGGTCGAGCGGCATTGGCAGCGCACCAATGAGGACGACCAGCCGGAGGTCCTGTCCAAGCTGCTGCCTAGCTATTACTGGGTCTATGGCCCGGCCTTCGACATGGACGCCAGTGAGCAGCGCGACGGCCGGGTGGTCAACCGCCGCCGCCAGTTCGGCACCATGCTGCTGTCGAAGCTGCCGATCGCCTGGTCGCGGCTGCACGCGCTGCCCATGCGCCGCACGCTGCGGCCGCTCAACACGCGCAACGCCGCGCTCGAATGCATGATCCGCACGCCGGCCGGACCGGTAAGGGTCCTGTCGCTGCATCTCGCCCATATCGCGGCGGAGGAGCGTCTGGAGCAGATCGACTATCTCTTGGCCGAGCATCGCCGCGCGCCGTTCGAGGGAGGCCCGTGGAGCGGCGCGGACGATGAGCCTTCGCGCAACTGGACCAGTGGCGAGGCCGAGCCGGAGAACCCGACGGCGGCGATCTGGATGGGCGATTTCAACATGGAGCCTGGCAGCGCCGAATACAGCCGCATCGTCGGCAGCACGCCCTATCATCGCGGGGCAGCTTATCTCGACGGCTTTGTTGATGCCGCTGCCGTCGCTAGCGAGCCGGCTGCCGATTTCCACACCCATGTGAAAACGATCGACGGGAAAGTGGCAAAACGCCGGCTCGACCATTGCTTCGTCGGCGGTATGTTCGCGGACCGTGTGCGCTCGGTCAGTGCCGATATAGGCGAGATCGCTTCAGACCATTTTCCGGTCCGGATCGATATCGATCTCGAAACGCCTTTGAGCTCAGGAGATCGGTGAGCCCTCAATGACGCTTTTCGTCTTTTTCGCGGTGCTTGCCGCCGCCGCCATGCACGCGATCTGGAACGCGCTGGTCAAGGTGCATCTCGATCGCTTCCTGTCGATCACGCTGATGACGCTGGGCATGGGTTTTGCCGCACTGTTCGTGCTGCCCTTCGTCGAGTTTCCAAAGGCCGCGGTATGGCCCTTTATAATCGCCTCGGTGCTCTTTCACATGGGCTACCGGACCTTCCTCATCGGCGCCTACAAGGCAGGCGACTTTGCCCAAACCTATCCGCTGGCGCGCGGTACGGCGCCGCTTTTGACCGCCCTCGGCGGCGTTGTCGTGGTGCAGGAGATGCCGGCGCCTTTCGCCATCCTCGGCATCCTGCTGCTGTCGGCCGGCACGCTGGTGATGTCGTTTCGCGGCGGCGCGCATCTGGAGCGGATCAATGTGCGGGCGGTCGGCTTTGCGCTCGGCACTTCGATCTTCATATCCAGCTATACGCTCTCCGACGGCAGCGGCGCGCGGCTGGCCGCAACGGCAACGAGCTATGCCGCATGGCTGTTCATCTGCGATGCCACGTGGGCGCTGGTGCTGTGCCTCATCTTTCGCGGGCCCAAGGCGCTGCCCGTGCTGGCGCGTGACTGGAAGGCAGGCCTGTTCACCGGCGTGCTCAGCGGCGCGGCCTACTGGATCGTCATGTGGGCGATGACCAAGGCGCCGATCGCCTCGGTGGCGTCGTTGCGCGAGACGTCGATCCTGTTTGCCATGATGATCTCGGTTTTCGCGCTCGGCGAGAAGATGACAGGCTGGCGCGGCGGGGCCGCGCTCAGCATCGTCGCCGGTGTCGTGGCCCTCAGGCTGGGCTGAGATTCTGATACTTCAGCCGAGCACCGTCATCACCTGTCCGCGCCGTTCCGGACTGAAGCGGATGACGAGGATGATGCAGACGGCGACCACGCCGGCAAACAGCGCCAGCGCGTAGCCATAGCTGCCTCCAGACGCCTCGGCGATGCCGGCCTGGTAGGGACCGCCATAGGACGCCGCGAGATTGCCGGCCTGGTAGATGAAGCCGGGCAAGGTTGCCCGCACGGCGCCGGGCGACAGCTCGTTAAGATGCACCGGGATGACTCCCCAGGCGCCCTGCACCGCGACCTGCATGACGAAGGCGCCGATGGCCAGCATGAACGGTGTCGAGCTGAAGGCCCAGAGCGGAATCGAGGGCAAGGCAATCAGGCAGGCGAGCGTTATCGCGTTGACGCGGCCGATCTTCTCCGACAGTGCGCCGAACGCCAACCCGCCGACGATGGCGCCGATATTGGCGACGATGGTGATCCAGCTCACCGTGTGCGGGTCGAAGCCATGCTGCTTCTTGAGGAAGGTCGGGTAGAGGTCCTGCGTGCCGTGGCTGAAGAAATTGAAGAACATCATCAGCACGACCGCATAGACGGCGACGCCCCAGTGCTTCTGCAGCGTTTCAAGAAGGCCAGGTCTGACGGATTTCTGCGCCTCGACGAAGGCCGGCGATTCCGGCACATGCGAGCGGATGAAGAGCACGATCAGTGCCGGCAGGAAGGAGAGCAGGAACATGGCGCGCCAGCCGATCGTGTAACCACCGATCGTCTGCTGGTAGAGCACGCCGTAAACCACGGCCGCCAGAAGGTAGCCGGTGGGATAGCCGCATTGCAGGATGCCCGAGACCATGCCGCGGGCACTGGGCGGAATGGACTCCATGGCGAGCGAACTGCCCAACCCCCATTCGCCGCCCATGGCGATGCCGAACAGAGCGCGCAGCGCGAGGAAAATGCCGAGGTTGGGCGAGAAGGCAGCCAGCGCGCCGATCACCGAATAGCTGACGATGTTGAGCATCAGAATGGGCTTGCGGCCATATTTGTCGGCCAGCCTGCCGAAGAAGAAGGCGCCGATGAAGCGTGTCGCCAGCGTCAGGAACAACGCTTTGGAGACTGCCGGGACGTCAGTGTTGAAATCGGTTGCGATATCGGTGAGCAGGAAGGTCAGAAGGAAGAAATCAAAAGCGTCGAGCGTCCAGCCGAGGAAGGAGGCAAGGACGGTTTTCTCCTGCTGCGGTGAGAGCCACGACGTTCCTCCTAAACGCCCCCGGGGAACGATATGTTCCTTGGGGCGCAAAAGTGAACAGGCGTCAGCCGGCTTTCGAAAGAAGCGCGGTCACTTTTTCGTAATGTCGAGATCGAACACCATCAGCCCGTCGGTGCCGCCTTCGAGCGCTGCGACCAATCGGGCGCCGGCGCGCTGATGCGCTTCATGCACGAGATAGGCGTCGCGGGCGGCGGCATCGCGGAAGTCGATGGTGAAGGCATGGCTGAAGCCGCGCGCGAACGGCTCCGGGCTGACATTGGTGCTGAAATGGACCGTGTCCATGCCGTCGACAACGGAGCGCAGTGCTTCGAGATCGGCGTGGATTGCCGTGCACTCGGTGGCGGGCACATCGCTGCGGAAGCGTACGAAGACGCAGTGTCTGATCATTGGTTCGTTCTCCTAAGTGGCTATGCGGCCCGATTGCCGGAGAACACCGCCGGCGGAAGCGGCTCGCGGCCGAGGATGATGTCGGCGCCTTTTTCGCCGACCATGATGGTCGGCGCATTGGTGTTGGAGGAAGGCACGCGCGGCATCACCGAGGCATCGCAGACGCGCAGGCCCTCGATGCCGCGCAGACGCAGGTCCGGTGTGACCACCGCCATATCGTCATGGCCCATGCGGCAGGTACCCACGGGGTGATGGTCGGTCTTGGCGGTGCGGCAGGCATAGTCGATCAGCTCGTCATCGCTGGCGAGCGATGGTCCGGGCAGCACCTCGCGCAACACGTAAGGCGCAAGCGCCTTCTGCCGCATGATCTCGCGCGCAAGCCTGAGGCCCTTGATCGACATGGCGCGGTCATAAGGGTCCGACCAATAGTTGGGATCGATCAGCGGGTGGTCGGCCGGGTCGGCGCTGCTCAGCCGCACCGTGCCGCGCGAGCGCGGGCGCAGGAAGGCCGAGTTCAAGGTCACGCCGGGGTTCTTCAACCTCTCGACGCCGGCCTCGATGCCGGAGCCCAGTCCCAGATGGAACTGGATGTCGGGCGAGGCGGCGGTCGGATCGGCGTACCAGAAGCCGCCGGTCTCGAACAGGCTGGAGGCGACCGGCCCTTTCTTCAGCAGCAGATACTGCAAGCCGGCCCACGCGGTGCGGTGCAGCTTGGCGTAGTTGTCATAGGTGTGGTCGCCGGTGCATTCGGCGATGACGAACAAATCGAGATGGTCCTGCATGTTGGAGCCGACACCGGGCAGATCATGCACCGGCGTCACGCCGACCGATTTCAGGTGATCAGCCGGGCCGATGCCCGACTGCATCAACAGCTTCGGCGAACCGATGGCGCCGGACGAGACGATCACTTCGCGCTCGGCGCGCATGATGGTCTTCTCGCCGCCGGGTTTGTCGACGATCTCGACGCCGGTGGCGCGGCCTTTCTCGACGACGATGCGGGTGACCAGCACATCGGTTCGGACCGTCAGGTTCTTGCGGGCGCGGATGGGCTTCAAATAGGCGACCGAAGCGGATGAGCGCCGGGCGTCCTTCTGGGTCAGCTGGTAGTAGCCGACGCCTTCCTGGCTAGCGCCGTTGAAATCCGGGTTGAAGGGGATGCCCATCTCTTGGCCGGCGCGGAAATAGGCTTCGCAAATCGGCAGCGGCGAAATAGGGTTCGACACGCCGAGCGGCCCCTGGTCGCCGTGAAAATCGTTGGCGAAGCGCTGGTTGTTCTCGGCGCGCTTGAAATAAGGCAGCACGTCGCGATAGCCCCAGCCCGCGAGGCCCTCTTCCTTCTCCCATGCGTCGTAGTCGCGAGCGTTGCCGCGCGTGTATATCTGGGCATTGATGGACGAGCCGCCGCCGACCACCTTCGCCTGCGTATACCAGAAGACGCGGTCCTGCATGTGCCTCTGCGGCACGGTCGACCAGCCCCAGGAAGCGATGCCCTTGGTCATCTTGGCAAAGCCCGCCGGCATGTGGATGTAGGGGTGCCAGTCCTTGCCGCCGGCCTCGAGCAGCAGCACGGAATTCGCTGGATCCTCGCTCAGCCGGTTGGCCAGAACGCAGCCGGCCGGGCCGGCACCTACGATGATGTAGTCGGTCATAACCCTATCCACCTACAGTCGAGGCACGGAGAGCGCGCCGTCGACATTGATAATCGAGCCTGTGGAAAAGCCGAGCTTGCCGGCGGCAAGCGTCGCCACCACGGCGCCGATGTCCGATGCTTCGCCCCAGCGTTTTGCCGGCACCAGGCCGCTGTCGATAAGCGCGTCGTATTTGGCTGATACGCTCGCGGTCATGTCGGTGCGAATGATGCCCGGCCGCAGTTCGAACACGCCGATGTTTTCCGGCGCAAGCCGTAGCGCCAGGTTCTTCACCCACATCGAAAGGCCGGCTTTCGAGATGCAGTAGTCGGCGCGTTCCGGCGAGGCCATATCGGCGCTGACCGAGGTGATGGTGATGATCGAGCGCGGATGATTGCTGGGAGCCGCCAGCATCGCCTTGGCGACGGCCTGGCTAAGGAAGACTGTGCCGCGCAGATTGACGTCCAGCGCACGGTCGAAATTCTCGGGCTTCAGCTCCAGCAGATCGCCGCGCACCACGGCGCCGATGCCGGCATTGTTGACGAGGCAGTCGATGCGGCTGAAGGCACGTATGGCGGCGTCGACGAGGGCCGTGTGATCCTCGAGGTTGGCGATATCACAACGGACATAGGCGAACTCCGCACCCCGTGCGGTGATGTTGGCGGCCAGTTCGTCCGGCGCTTGTTCGGCAAGGTCGGCGATCAAAATGTCGAAGCCGTCCCCGGCCAGCGCCTCGGCGCAGGCCAGTCCAATGCCGCGCGCGCCGCCGGTGACGATGGCTGCGGGGCGGGTCATGCCGCGAGGTCCGTTCGGCGAATATGCTCGGCCACGCGCAACGCCTGGGCGGCAATCGACAGCGCCGGATTCACGGCTGCGGAGTTCGGCAGAAAACTGGCGTCGACGACGAACAGGTTCGGGTGGTCGAAGGCGCGGCAGAAGGGGTCGAGCGGCGACGTCGCCGGGTCATCGCCCATTTTCACCGTGCCGCACTGGTGCGAGGGCGTGCGCTTGTCGAAGGGACGCGACAGCACGATGGGATAACCGCAGGCGCGGAAGTTCTCACGCATCACCTTGGTCAGCCCGTCCAGCGACTGCATGTTGGAGCGCCGCCATTGCATGACGATGTCCTTGCCGTCGACCATGATGCGGCTTTCCGGATCGGGCAGATCCTCGCACATCAGATACCAGTCGACGGCGCGACCGGCCATGTAATCGAGCGCGAATTTCGGCACGCGTTTGACGTTGGCCTTCAACATGTTGCCGTCGATCTTGCCGAGCAGTTGGACGTTGCCGAGCGGCTTGCCGCCTTTGCCGTCGGAGAGATAGTAGTCATTCAGCATCAGCGTCTTCTGGTAGACGCTGTCGTTCCTGCGGCGCGGATCGATCGCCAGCATGGCGCTCGAATTATGGTTCATGAAATTGCGGCCGACCTGGTCGGAGCGGTTGGCGAAGCCTTTGCCATCTGGTGAAGGCGAGCGCAGCAGGATGACGGCGGAATTGACCGCGCCGGCGGACAGGATGACCAGCTTCGGCGCGACTTTCTTCAGCTCGCCATTCTGACGGTAGTGAACGGCAGCGATGCTTTTGCCGTCGGACGACGCTTCGAGATATTCGACATGGCAGCCGGTTTCGAGTCGGATATTGCTGTCCTTGAGTGCAGCCGTCAGCGGTCCGGTCTGCGCATCAACCTTGCCCTGGGCGGTGTTGGGGAATGCGTCCCAGCCGGTCTTGCCCTCTTTCAGCCAGGTGTCGATGTCGACGCCGAGCGGCAGCGAGGCCGGATGCAGGCCGAGGGCTTTCAACTCAGCGCGGGCGCGCGCAATCGGCGCCTCGTCGGGCACCGGCTTGAAGGCATAGGGGACCGAGTGGAACGGTTCGGTCGGGTCCTCGCCGAGTGAGCCGCGGACGCGAAACAGCTGCTCGGCTTTCGAATACCAGGGCTCGAATTCATCGTAGGAAAACGGCCATGCCGGCGAGACGCCACCGAAGTGCTCCATGGCGGCGAAATCCTCTTTGCGGTAGCGGATCAGCACCGCGCCGTAGAATTTCGAATTGCCGCCGACATAGTAGTAATTGCCGGGGTTGAAGGCGCCGCCGCCGGCCTCGCGCCACATCTCCTTCGGACGGTAGTGGCCATCGACGAAGATCGAGCGCGTGTCGCGGGCATGCGGCGTTGCCGGCAAGGGCTCGCCGCGCTCCAGCATCAGGACCGAGGCGCCGCTGCCGGCCAGGCCGGAAGCGATCGTAGCGCCGCCGATGCCGGAGCCGATGATGACGATATCGGGGCTGACCATCTCGATCAGCGGATGCGGTGTTCGGTCGCCGGATCGAAGAACACGGCCTTGGTCAGGTTGAAGGCGAGCGGCGTGCTGGTGCCCGGCTGGATGTTGGCGTCGGCCCGCAACCGCGCCACCACGCCCTTGCCGCCGAGGTTGGTCACCGCGAAAGTGTCGGACCCTGCCGGCTCGACCACTTCGATGTGCAGGTCGGCAGTGGCAATGTTGGAGGCGTTGCGTTCCGCACCTTCCGGATCGGTCAGCGCTTCCGGGCGCACGCCGAAGATGATCGGCTTGCCCTGGAACGCCGACAGGCCCGCCGGCGCATTGGCCATCGGCAGCGTAATGGGCTCGCGCGCCTCGCGCTCCAACACGACGGACAGCGCATTGCCCGACGTGGCAATGGTCGCCGGGATCAGGTTCATCGCCGGCGAACCCATGAAGTCGGCGACGAACAAATTGGTCGGGTTGTTGTAGATCTCGGCCGGGGTGCCGAACTGCTGCACCTCGCCGTCGCGCATGACGGCGATCTTGGTAGCCAGCGTCATCGCCTCGATCTGGTCGTGGGTGACGTAGACGATGGTTGTGCCAGTGGTGGCATGCAGGCGCTTGATCTCGATGCGCATGTCAACGCGCAATTTGGCGTCGAGGTTGGACAAAGGCTCGTCGAACAGGAACAGCTTAGGGTCGCGCACCAGCGCCCGGCCCATGGCGACGCGCTGGCGCTGGCCGCCGGAAAGCTGGCTCGGCTTGCGCTGCAGGAGGTGGCCGATCTGCAGGACCTTGGCCACCTTGTCGATCGCCTTTTGGCGTTCGTCGGCCGGCACGCCGCGCATCTCCATGCCGAAGGAGATGTTTCCGGCCACCGTCATGTTCGGATAGAGCGCATAGCTCTGGAACACCATGGCGATGTCGCGCTTGGATGGGTGCAGATCGTTGATGGCGCGGCCGTCGACGCGGATTTCGCCCTCGGTGATCTGCTCTAGGCCGGCAATCGTGTTGAGCAAGGTGGACTTGCCGCAGCCGGACGGGCCGACCAGCACCAGGAAGCCGCCCTTTTCGAGCTCGACATCGATGCCCTTCAGGATCTCGACATTCCCGAAGCGCTTCTTCAGCCCATCAATTTCCAGAAAAGCCATCAGATTATCCTTTGACCGCGCCCGCCATCAGGCCACGCACGAAGTAGCGGCCGGCGACCACATAGACGAGAAGGGTGGGCAGGGCTGCGATCATCGCCGCAGCCATGTTGACGTTGTATTCGACGACGCCTGTCGAGGTGTTGACGACGTTGTTGAGCGCCACCGTCATCGGCATCACGTCGCCGGAGCCGGCATAGGCGGAGGCGAACAGGAAGTCGTTCCAGATGTTGGTGAACTGGTAGATCACCGTCACCACGATGATCGGCAGCGAGTTGGGCAGCATGATGCGCCGGAAGATCTGGAAGAAGCTTGCCCCGTCGATCTGCGCCGCCTTCACCAGCTCGTTCGGAAACGCTTCGTAGTAATTGCGGAAGAAGAGGGTGGTGAAACCGATGCCGTAGACGACGTGAACGAACACCAGGTTCACGGTCGGATTGCCAAAGCCGAAGGTGAAACCGGTCGCGTTCTGCAGCTTGACGCCGAACCGGCCCAAGCTGCCGAGGATCGTTGCCATCGGCAGCAGTACCGACTGGAACGGGATGAAACAGGCAAACAGCATCAGCCCGAACACCAGCGTCGCCCCGCGAAAGCGCCATTTGGTCAGCACATAGCCGTTGAGCGCGCCGAGCAGGGTCGAGATGATGACTGCCGGAACCACCATCTTGATCGAGTTCCAGAAATAGCCCTTCATGCCGACGCAGGTCAGGCCCGAGCAAACTTCGCTCCACGCCTTTATCCATGGGTCGAAGGTCGGCGCCTGGGGCAGCGCCAGCATGTTGCCGTTCTGGATCTCCTCCATGGTCTTGAACGAGGTCACCAGCATGACGAACAGCGGCATCAGGTAGAACAACGCAAACAGCGCCAGCAGTCCGTAGATGACGATGCGGTTGAGGGTCTTGGTGCTCATGCCGCTAGAGGCCTGGCGGGCAGGGGTGGCAACGGCGCTCATTGCGGCTTCTCCCGCAGTTCCGAATAGAGATAGGGCACGATGATGGCGACGATGGTCATCAGCATGATCACGGCACTCGCCGAGCCGACAGCCATTTCGTTGCGCTTGAACGTGTACTCATACATGAAGTTGGACGGCAGCCAGGCCGAGCCACCGGGGCCGCCGCTGGTCAGCGCCACCACCAGATCGTACGACTTGATGGCGAGGTGGGCGAGCACGATGAAGGCCGACAGGAAGATCGGCCGCAGCAGCGGAATGACGATGCGGCGGTAGAGCTGGAAAGTAGTGGCGCCATCGATCTGCGCCGCTTTCATGATCTCACCGTCGATGCCGCGCAGGCCGGCCAGGAACATCGCCATGATGAAGCCGGAGGCTTGCCAGACGCCGGCGATGACCACCGTGTAGATGACGAAATCCTTGTTCTTGATCCAGTCGAAATGGAAGCTCGTCCAGCCCCATTGATGCAGGGTCTGCTCAAGGCCGAGGCCGGGATCGAGAAACCATTTCCAGGCGACGCCGGTAACGATGAAGGACAGCGCCATCGGGTAGAGATAGATCGGCCGCAACACGCCTTCGCCGCGGATCTTCTGGTCGAGCAGGATGGCCAGGAACAGGCCGAGCGCCAGGCACATGGCGATGTAGAGAAAGCCGAAAATGCCCATATTGACGATCGACGTGTACCAGCTCGATGGCGGGTCGGAGTCGAACGTCCAGCCCCATAGCCGTAGGTAGGCGCGCGGTCCGGTGATGACATAGGACGGAAAAGTCTTGGAATTGGTGAAGGACAGATAGACCGTCCACAGGATGAAGCCATAGACGAAGACGATGGTGATGGCGAAGCTCGGCGCCAGCACGATCTTCGGCAGCGCGTTCTGCAGTCGCGCGCGCACCGAGGGGCGCGACCGCTCCGGCGTCAGCTTGATCTGGGTTGTCGCTACACTGCTCATGAGGCTCCTCCCGTTTCGGGTTGTCCGTGCTCTGCCGTCAGGCGGCAAGGCGACCCCGTGCATACGGGTCTCTGGTCGGCATGGTGTTCAAGAGCGTTTTCACCGTTTCACGGAAACGGCGAACCTCTCTAACTCTTTCTTTTACGCAATTCCGGCCGGAAAACCGCTCACACTTTTCCTGGAATTGCGCCAGCTGGCCAATCCTTAGGTGAAACCTTCCCCGCCGAAGCGGGGAAGGTGTGTTTCTGGCTAGCGCTTACTTGGCGTCGTCGATCGCCTTTACCAGTTCGGTCACGGCTTCGTCCGAGGTCTTGATCTGACCATGGACGAATTTCGAAACGACGTCCTTGTAGGCATTGGCGACTGCCGGAGGCGCGCCATAGCCCTGGGCAAGCGAGCCGAACAGCGTGCCGCCTTCGTTGGCAGCCTTCAGGTCGGCGATGCCCTTCTTGCCGCACGCGTCGAAGTCGGTGTCCGGAACGTCGGTACGGGCGGGAACCGAACCCTTGACGACGTTGAAGGCCGACTGGAAGCTCTTCGACAGGGTGGCGGTGGCCAACGCGACCTGGGCGGCCTTGCGGTCGTCCGGAACGTTGAACATGCCGAACATGTCGGAGTTGTAGACCACCGAGCCTTCCGTGCCCGGGAAGCGATAGCACAGGAAGTCGGTGCCCGGCGTTTTCTTGGCGGCGTTGAACTCGCCCTTGGCCCAATCACCCATCACCTGCACCAGGGCATCGCCCTTGATGACCATGGCGGTGGCAAGGTTCCAGTCGCGGCCCGAGAAGTTCGGGTCGACATAGGTGACGAGCTTGGCGAGGTTATCGAACGACTTCTTCATCGTGTCGGACTTGAGGGACTCGTCGTCGAGGTCGTTGAAGGCCTTCTTGTAGAACTCAGGCCCGCCGGTCGACAGCACGACCGAGTCGAACATGGTGGCTTCCTGCCAGTTCTGGCCGCCAAGGGCGAGCGGGATAACGCCAGCCGCCTTGGCTTTGTCGAGCAGGGCGACGAAGTCGTCGAAGGTCTTTGGCTCGGTGCCGCCGATCTTGTCCATCACCGCCTTGTTGATCCACAGCCAGTTGACGGAGTGGACGTTGACTGGAGCAGCGACCCACTTGCCATCATAGACGGAGAACTTTTGCAGGGCTGCCGGAACCGACTTGTCCCAGCCTTCCTTCTTCGCCGTCTCGGTCAGGTCGCCCATGACGCCGGCCGCCGCATAATCGAGCACGGTGTAGCCGAGCATCTGCGACGCGGTCGGGTAATTGCCGGCCGCGACCATCGCCTTCAGCGCAGTCATGGCGGCGTCGCCGCCACCACCGGCCACCGGCACGTCCTTCCAGGCATAGCCTTCCTTGGCAAGGTCGCCCTTGAGGACGTTGAGAGCAGCCGCTTCGCCGCCCGACGTCCACCAATGCAGCATCTGCACTTCCTTGACGTCCTCGGCATGGGCCGAGAAAGCAAAGGCCGTCGCCAGAGCCGTTCCGATAAACAGTTTGCGCAACATGTTCTACCTCCCTTGTTGCATTACATGACCGGTGGAAGCCCACCGGGTTCTTCCAAACTCAGCCGACCCACCAACCGGTGCGCTGGCCGCGATGAAACTGGATTGTCTTTTCCTCGGTATAATCCTCGACAGCGCGTTTGCCGAGTTCGCGTCCTATGCCGGACTGCTTGTAGCCCCCGAATGGCAACTCGGGAAAGCCTTCCATGAATGTGTTCACCCAAACGGTCCCCGAACGCACACCACGCGCCACCGACATACAAGTGTCGATGCTGGCGCTCCACACCCCTGCCGACAGACCATAGGGCGTGTTGTTGGCGATGTGCAACGCCTTTTCAATCGATCCAAAAGTCAGCACGGAGAGCACCGGGCCGAACACTTCCTCGCGCGCAATAGCCATGTCTTCGGTAACACCGCGGATGATGGTCGGATCGAGGTACTGGCCGGCATTGGACGCCAGCTGGCCGCCACCGCAATAGACATTGCTGCCGTCTTTTGCTGCCACCGCGACGTAACCCGCGACCTTGGTCAGATGATCGGCTGATATCATCGCGCCGACCTTGGTTCGGTCGTCGAGTGGGTCGCCGACCGTTACCTTGGCGGTGAGGGCCTTGACAGTGGCGAGGAAATCGTCGGCGATGGCTTCATGCACGATCAGCCGACTGCCGGCATTGCAGCATTCGCCGGCATTGAAGAAGCCGCCGAAGACAGCCGCGTCAGCGGCCGCCTCGAGATCGGCATCGGGGAAGACGATCTGGCCGTTCTTGCCGCCGAGCTCCATCGAGACTTTCTTCAGCGACTGCGCGGCGGAAGCCATGGTCATCTTGCCGACGCGGGTAGAGCCGGTGAAAGAAACCATTTCCACCAGCGGATGGCTGACCATCGGCCCCCCGACATCGGCGCCGAGGCCGGCCAGGATGTTGACGACGCCCGCGGGCAGGCCGGCCTGCATCAGGATGTCGCCGAGCACGAAGGTCGAGGCCGAGGTCATTTCGCTCGGCTTGACCACCGCGGTGCAGCCGGCGGCGAGCGCGAAGGGCAGTTTCTGGCTGACGATCAGGAACGGGAAATTCCACGGGGTGATGATCGAGACGACGCCGATCGGCTCGCGCAGGACCACGCCCAGCATGGCGTCGCCGAGATTGGCGTAGCTTTCGCCGTGCAGCGTGCGGGCGAGCGAGGCGGCATAGCGCCAGATGTCGATGGCGCCGCCGATCTCGCCGCGCGCCTGGGCGATCGGCTTGCCGGATTCCAGCGCATCGAGTCGGGCGATGTCTTCGAGCTGGGCCTCGATCAGGTCGGCCGTCTTGAGCAGGATGGCGGCGCGCTCGGCCGCCTTCGTGCGCGGCCACGGGCCGGTCTCGAATGCCTTGTGCGCGGCCTGCATGGCCGCCTCCACCTCGGCCTCGCCGGCCCGCGCATAGCGCGAAACGGTGAAGCCATGGCCGGGGCTGTTGCGCGCCAGCGTGCGGCCATCGCGGGCATCGACATGCTTGCCGTCGATCAGGAGCTTGTAAGCCTTCGGCGCCTTGGACGCCTCGGCTGGCATGGAAATGTTGAGCGGTGCGTTCATCGTGCTTTCTCTAGGATCTCGAAAAGGCCGGCTTCTGCTTGGCCTTGAAGGCGCTCACGCCGGCTTTGAGGTCGCCGGTCAGCGCAATGAAGCCGCTGGCGAGCGCCTCGGTGGCGGCCGCACTTTCCTCGCCTTCGGCGACTGCGATCATCAGCTTGGCGGCTTCCGTTGCGAGCGGCCCGCGCCCGGCGATCTTTTCTCCCCACGCCTTCGCCTCGGCCAGCGCCTGGCCGGTCTCGACCACACGATCGACAATGCCGAGGGCGAGCGCGTCGGGGGCGGCAAAGACCTCGCCGCCGAGCGCCATGCGGCGCACGATCTGCGCACCGAAGCGGCGCACGGCGCGCTGCGTGCCGGACCAGCCGGGGACGACGCCGATCGATGTCTCGGGAAAGCCGAGCTTCACCTGTGTTTCGGCCACACGGAAGTCGCAGGCGACCGCCAGTTCCAGCCCGCCACCCAGCGCATGGCCGGAAAGCACCGCGACGGTCGGCTGCCGCAGCCGCGCCAGTCGGTCGAAGACGCGGTGGCCGTAGCGCACCCATTGCACCTGAAAGTCGGCAGCGCTCATCTCGCCCCAGGCCTCGACATCGCCGCCGGCGCAAAAGCCTTTGCCTTCGCCGCGGATCAGCACGACGCGCACGCCTTCAGCCATTTCGGCCTCGTCGAGCGTTGCCTCGAGCGCGCGCAGCATCGGAATGTCCAACGCATTGAACTTTTCCGCCCGGCGCAGCGTGACGATGCCGATGGCGCCGTCCTGTTCGAAGGTGACGAGGCGCTCAGCCATGCGCGCCTCCGAGCGAAGCGCCGCCATTGAGCGACAGGCCGATCGGCCGATCCTGGTACAGCGCCGCCGGTGTCACCTTGAGGTCGTTGGCGACGCCGAGCGGTGTTTCGGACTGAGCCAACACATCGCGCTCGAGGTCGACGCCCGGCGCAAGTTCCGTCACCATCAGGCCGTCCGGCGTCAGCTTCATCACGCAACGCTCGGTGACGTAGGTGATGTCCTGGCCTTGAGCGACGGCGCGCTTGCCGGAGAAGGAGATGTGTTCGACCTCGTTGACGACCTTCTTGACCTTGCCTTCCGCGTCGATGCGGATGCCGCCATCGGCGAGCGAAAGCTTGGCGCCGGCGTTGAAGAAGCCGGAGAAGACGATCTTCTTCGCCCGCGCGGTAATGTCGACGAAGCCGCCGGCCCCGGCTGTGACATGAGGCCGTGCCGACAGCTTCGACACGTTAACCGAGCCATGGCGGTCGATCTGCAGGAAGGACAACAGCGAGGCATCGAAGCCGCCGGCCTGGAAATAGATGAACTGGTGCGGCGAGGGCATGATCGCCTCGGCATTGGAAGCGCAGCCGAACTTGAAGTCGAGCAGCGGCACGCCGCCGACGGCGCCCTGCTCGATCACCCAGGTGACTTTGCCGTGCTGGCCTTCCTCGAGAAGGATACGCGGCACGTTGGCCGAGATGCCGAAGCCGATGTTGACCGCCATGCCGTCGCGCAATTCCATGGCGACGCGGCGCGCGATTACTTTCTGGACGTTCATGTCGGCGTTGCGGAAGCTGGACAACGGCCGGAAGATCTCGCCCGAAATCGCCGGGTCGTAAGGAGTCAGCGTCGTCTGCAATTGGTCCGGCGCCACCACGATGTGGTCGACCAGGACGCCGGGCACGCGCACGTCATGCGACTTCAGCGTGCCGTTCTCGACGACCCGCTTGACCTGCGCAATGACGATGCCGCCATTGTTGCGCGCGGCGAGCGCCTGTTCGAGGCCGCCCAAATAGGCGCCTTCATGCTCGTAAGTGAGGTTGCCGCGCTCGTCGGCGGTGGTGGCGCGGATGATCGAAACGTTGGGCACGATCGAGCGGAAATAGAGCCATTCCTCGCCGTCGAACTGCTGCACCGAGACGATCGGCTCGCTTGCAGCCTCATTCATGGCGCAGCCCTGGTGGCGCGGGTCGGCAAAAGTGTCGAGGCCGACCTTGGTCAGCACGCCCGGCCGCTTGGCGGCAGCTTCGCGGTGCATGTCGAACAGGATGCCGGAGGGCACGTTGTAGGCGGCGACCGAATTGTCGCCGATCATCTTCCATATCTGCGGCGGCTCGGACGAGGAGGGGCCTGAGGGATAGGAGCCGCAGAGCGTGCGCTTCAACAAGCCGGGCTTGGCCAGATGGTCGATGCCCTTGATGCCATACATGTCGCCGGCGGCGATGGGGTGCAGCGTGGTGATGTCTTTGGGATGGCCTTCGGCGTCGAAGCGCTCGCCGATGGCGGCCAGCACGGCATCCGGGCAGCCGAGGCCGCTCGACGACGAGACGGAGACGGTCATGCCGTCCTTGATCAGGCTTGCTGCTTCAGCGGCGGAGACGAGCTTGCTCACGCGACACCTTTCGGATCGATAGTGACGGCCTTGCCGGATTTTGCCGACTGCAACGCTGCTTCGGCCGACGCCAGGGACCAGACGCCGTCCTCGCCGGTTGCGGAGGGCTGGCCCGCGCCGCTGATAGCGGCATGGAACTGGCGCAGCGACCTGACGTAGAGGTCTTCGCGGTCGAAGCTCAGTTCCTCCTCGCCCTTGGCGGTGCGTAGAAGCACCGAACCGACCGGCTTCTGCGTCATCACATTTTTGGCAATCAGCGAGCCTTCCGAGCCATGCACTTCGAAGCCGGTATCGGCGTAGCTGGTGGTGAAGCCTTCATGCGACTGGGCAATCACGCCAGACTTGAAGCGCCAGATGCACATGGCGCCGTCTTCCAGCCCGCTGCCGGCCATGCCGGCCGACTGGGTGAAGGCCGAAATCTCGATCGGGTCGTCGCCGAGCACGAAGCGCAGCGTGTCGGCATCGTGCACGGTGATGTCGAGCACCACGCCGCCGCCGGCTTCCGGTTTGGTGATGCGCCAGCCCTGCAGGTTCTCCGGCAGATAGACCGCATGGAACATACGCGCGGCAATCGGCTTGCCGATACGGCCGGCTGATATGGCGTCGCGCATGGCGCGGTGGGCGCCGGCATTGCGCAGATGATGGTTGGTGCCAAGCACGACGCCGGCTTCCTTGGCGGCAGCGACCATTGTGCGTGCGTCGGCGCTGGTCAGCGCAAGTGGCTTTTCGCACAGAACATGCTTTCCCGCGTCGATCGCGGCCAGCGCCTGTTCGAGATGCAGTTCGTTGGTGGTCGAGATGTAGACGGCGTCGATGTCGGCGCCGAGCAGGTCATCGAGCGTCGAGACGGCAAGCGGGATGTTGTGTTCATCGGCATAGGTCTTGGCACGCTCCGGGCTGGAGCTCATCACCGCTGATATTTCGCCACCCTCTTGCGCGCGAATGGCGTTGATCATGAACTGTTTGGCGATCGTGCTGGCGCCGATCAGTCCCCATTTGACGCTCATGCCGCGTCTCCCAATCCTGCTGATGTGTCCTGGGCGCGGCGATCGGGACCACAGCTGTCCCTGACGACCAGATTGACCGCGCCGACATGGTCCTCGGCATGCGTGATGCGCGACTGGATCATCTTCAGCATGACGTGAGCGGCGCGTTCACCGAGGCCGGGTGTGTCGACCGAGACGCTGGTCAGCGCCGGCATATAATGCTCGGCCTCGACCACGTCGTCGAAGCCGACGACGGCAAAGTCCGCGCCGGGCTCCAGCCCGCGCTTGCGCAGCGCCAGCATGACGCCGAAGGCGACGGCATCGTTGAAGCACAGTGCCGCCGTCGGCGGCTCGGCCATGGCAAGGGCGGTTTCCAGGCACGCGATGCCGCCCCTGCGGCTGGTCTCGCCTTCGACGACAAGCACGTCGCGCCTGGCAATGCCCAATGTCTCGCAAGCTTGACGAAAACCGCCCAGGCGCTCCTGATAGACGACTAGGTCGGAGGTGCCGCCGAAGAAGGCCAGCCGGCGATGGCCCTTGCCGATCAGATGGGCGGCGGCGAGATACGCGCCGCGATGATTGTCAGGCGCGATCACCGGGATGCGGCTGTCCGGCAGGCGGCGCATGGCGAAGACGACCGGCACGCCCGCCATCTCGAGGCGACGGAAGGCGCCCGGCGTGGTGCCGCGCGCCGGTGACACGATCAGGCCTGCGACGCCCTGTTCCATCAGCGACTTCAGCACTTCTTCCTGGCGCACCGGGTTCTCCGCGGTGTTGGCGATGAAGGGCACGATGCCGGCTGACTGGAAGACGCGCTCCATGCCGACCGCCAGTTCGGCGAAAAAGGGGTTGGTGAGATCGTTGATGACCATGCCGATGACGTTGGAATGGGCTTTGCGCAGATTGGCGGCGCCGCGGTTGTAGACATAGCCGACATCCTCGATCGCCTTGCGAACCTTGACCGCGGTTTCAGGCCGGATCAGCCCTGAGCCTTGCAGCACAAGCGACACCGTCGATTTGGACACACCAGCCTCGCGGGCGATGTCCAGGATCGTTGCCTTGGCCCGGCTGGCCATGTCGGTGGTTCCTCCGCCTAAATGGGCAAATCTATTGGAACGTTCTAATCACTCTGCCAAACGAGAGTCAATCAGGATTCTTGCGGAGATCGAAAAGGTGACGAATGTGGTTTCCAGCAAGGACTATTAGCCTTCTTCGGCAGTTGGACCGGTTCAATCGCCGGAATCATAAAGGTTCTTGATTTATTAGAACGTTCCATTTATTGGATGCCTAAAACGGAGGTTGCCATGGATATCACCCTGCCTACGCAGAATGGCGGCCGCGTCAGCTACAAGCTCGCGGGCAGTCCGGTCGAGGCTGCAATCGGCGCGGTTTTCTCGCGCATCGCCTATGCCGCGGCCCATGTCGTCGCCGACCCTTTCGCGATGACCGACCCCTGGTCGAAGCCTGCGGTCGATTGGGACAAGACGATGGCGTTTCGGCATCATCTGTGGCGGCTTGGCTTCCGCATCGCCGAAGCGATGGACACCTCCCAGCGCGGCATGGGTTTCGACTGGGCGAATGCGCAGGAATTGATCCGGCGTTCAATCATCGAGGCGCGCAGCGTCGAAGGCGCAGACCTCGCCTCGGGCGCCGGCACCGATCATCTGGCGCCGGGAGCTGCCAAAACCCTCGACGAGGTGACCGCCGCCTATGAGCAGCAGTTCGCTTTCATAGAAGGGCAGGGCGGCAAGGCGATCATGATGGCAAGCCGGGCGCTGGCAGCCGTGGCCAAGAGCTCAGATGACTATGTGCACGTCTACGATCGCATCCTCAGCCAGGCATCCGGCAAGGTCATCCTGCATTGGCTGGGCGACATGTTCGATCCGGCACTGAAAGGTTATTGGGGCAGCGGCAATTTCGAGGCCGCGCTCGACACCGTCGTCGCCATCATCGAGCGCCATGCTAATAAGGTCGAGGGGATAAAGATATCGCTGCTCGATGCCGGCAAGGAAGTTGCCTTGCGCAACCGGCTGCCGGAAGGCGTCGTCATGTTCACTGGCGACGATTTCAACTATCCCGAACTGATTGCCGGCGGCGGGAAGCGGCATTCGCACGCCTTGCTCGGCATCTTCGACGCCATCGCGCCGGTCGCCAATGCGGCGCTCGCAAAACTGGCTGACGGAGACCGCGCCGGCTATGACGCGCTGATGGCGCCGACCGTGCCGTTGTCGCGCAAGATCTTCGAGGCGCCGACCGAGTATTACAAGGCCGGCATCGTCTTCATGGCCTGGCTCAACGGCCATCAGGACCATTTCGCCATGGTCGGCGGCATGCAGTCGGCGCGCGGTATCCTGCACTATGCCGACATCTTCCGCCTTGCCGACCAGGCAGGGTTGCTCGCCGATCCCGAGCGTGCGCTGGCCAGGATGAAGCATTTCTGCGCGATTGCAGGTGCCTGAGAACGACACAATCGCTGGCTGAAACCTGTCCCCCGTATGGGGGATTTGCGTTCTCGCGCCAAATCTGTATTCGGTTGCCGGGATTGGATGCGGACGGAGTGGCAATGATGGAAAAAGTGGCGCTCATCACCGGTGTAACCGGGCAGGACGGGGCCTATCTCGCAGAATTGCTTCTGCAGAAGGGCTATATTGTCCATGGCGTCAAACGCCGCTCGTCCTCGTTCAACACCGAGCGCGTTGACGACATCTATGTCGATCCGCACGAGCGCGGTGCGCGTTTCTTCCTGCATTATGGCGACCTGACCGACGCGACCAACCTTATTCGCCTGGTGCAGGAGACACAGCCCGGCGAGATCTACAATCTCGGCGCCCAGAGTCATGTCCAGGTGAGTTTCGAGACGCCGGAATACACCGGCAATGCCGATGCGCTGGGAACACTCAGGCTGCTCGAGGCGATCCGCATCCTGCGCCTGGAGAAGTCGGTACGCTTCTATCAGGCATCGACGTCGGAGCTTTACGGCAAGGCGCGCGAGGTCCCGCAAAGCGAGGCGACGCCCTTCCATCCGCGCTCGCCCTATGCCGCGGCCAAGCTTTACGCCTACTGGATCACGGTCAACTACCGCGAGGCTTACGGCATGTTCGCCGCCAACGGAATCCTGTTCAACCACGAAAGCCCGACACGCGGCGAAACCTTCGTCACCCGCAAGATCACGCGGGCCGTCGCCTCGATCCATCACGGCCTTCAGGCCACGCTCTATCTCGGCAATCTCGACGCCAAGCGTGACTGGGGCCATGCGCGCGACTATGTGGAGGGCATGTGGCGCATTCTGCAGCACAGTGAAGCCGACGATTTCGTGCTGGCGACCGGTGAGGCGCATTCGGTGCGCGAATTCGTCGAACTGGCTTTTGCCGAGACCGGACGCACCATCCGCTGGCAAGGCGAGGGTGTCGATGAAGTCGGTGTCGATGCCGGTTCGGGCACTGTCCTGGTGCGCATCGATCCGCGCTATTTCCGGCCGACCGAGGTCGACCTGCTGCTCGGCGACCCCGCCAAGGCCAAAGCCAGGCTGGGGTGGTCGCACACGACCGGCTTCAGGGATCTGGTGGCGGAAATGGTGCAGGCCGATCTGGCGCGCACCGCCGGCGGCACGCGGCAGAACAGCCGTTCTGCGTGAGGCAGGTTCATGGACGCGACATTTGATCTGAAAGGCAAGCGTGTCTTCGTCGCCGGGCATCGCGGCATGGTCGGTTCGGCCGTCGTGCGCCGGCTGGCGAGCGAGGACTGCGAGATACTCACCGTATCGCGCGACAGGCTCGACCTGCTCGACCAGGCAGGGGTGCAGCGCTGGATGGCCGAGCACAGGCCGGATGCGGTGGTGATGGCGGCCGCCAAGGTCGGCGGTATCCTGGCCAATGACCGGTTCCCGGTCGATTTCCTGCAGGACAATTTGGTCATGCAGGGCAATGTCATCGACGGCGCCTTTCGCAGCGAGGTCGGCAAGCTTTTGTTTCTCGGCTCGTCCTGCATCTATCCAAAGCTCGCGCCGCAGCCGATCAGGGAAGACGCGCTGCTGACCGGTCCGCTCGAACCCACCAATGAATGGTATGCGATCGCCAAGATCGCCGGGCTCAAACTGTGCCAGGCCTATCGGCGCCAGCATGGCGTCGACTACATCTCGGCGATGCCGGCCAACCTTTACGGTCCTGGCGACAATTTCGATCTCCAGTCCAGCCATGTCGTGCCGGCCCTGATGCGAAAGGCGCATGCGCTGGCGCTGAGCGGCGGCAACAGCCTCGAGGTCTGGGGCTCGGGCACGCCACGGCGTGAATTCCTGCATGTCGACGACGCCGCCGATGCCTTGGTCTGGCTGTTGAAGAATTATGCCGGCGACAGCCACGTCAATGTCGGTTCGGGCGAAGATGTCACCATTGCCGAGCTTGCCCAGACCGTCGCATCGGTCGCCGGCGTCGAGGCTGATATCGCCTTCGATACGACCAAGCCAGATGGCACGCCGCGCAAGTTGATGGATGTTTCGCGGCTGTTTGCGACGGGATGGCGCCCGCGCTACGCGCTTCGCGGTGGATTGGAACAGACATATGCGTGGTTTCTCAACCATGTTGAGAAGGGTGATGTCCGCCTCGGCGCGGCCTGATTCCAATTTTCCTTGAACCATTTCGCTGCCGCCCGCGACCAAGCGGTGTGTAGCAAACACGGTCCATCAAGGAGAACGTCAATGTCTATCACTTCAAGAAACGCATTTCTCGCCGCCATCGCGGTTTCGGTGCTGGCAGGGTGTCAGACGGCACCGCCGAGGGAATGCGAGAAGACCAAGCCCGGTGTCACCTACAACGGCAAATGCTGCGGCATCGGCACCCCGTGCCGTGAAGGCAGCAACGCCCCTCATGACAAGCCCGACAGGCCCGATCCGCGGCCACAGTGATCCGCGAGCCAGAAACGTCCCGGCACGTGCCGGGACGTTTCGCCCCCGACAGGGCGGATACGGATCGGAAGGCCGCTACCCGGTTCCTTGCTGGCCGGCATTTGAACACGAAACGGGACGGCGGGGCAGTAGACGATGCGGTCGCGCAGATCGCGCGAAAACTTCCCGCCGGATCTGTACTTCAAGGGGCTGTTCGACTGTTCGAAGGGAAGGTCCCGTAGAAACTCAGATTTCGCTTTCCGTCGATGCGAAGGATGCTACTAAAAAAAATTCGAGATGCTCTTGAACTCATTTGGGGCGCCTCCTAATTCGATTTCCGCCAAGGCCATAAGGCTCGGCAAAAAATGGCGGCGCCGCACGGGGCGGCGTCCTTGTACCCATGTTGCTTCAAGGAGGATGTGGCTATGAGAACCTTTGATACCCTCTATCGGACCACCGTCGGTTTCGACCGGCTTTTCGACATGCTCGACAGCGGCACGCGTCCGGACTGGCCGCCCTATAACATCGAGAAGGTCGACGAGAACGATTACCGTATCTCGATGGCCATCGCAGGCTTCAGCCAGGATGAGGTGGAGCTGACCCAGCATGGACCCGAACTGGTCGTGGTAGGCCAGAAGGCTGATGATCAGAGCGGACGCCAGCTGCTGCACCAGGGCATCGCCTATCGCAGTTTCAGGCAGACGTTCAAGCTTGCCGACCACATGAAGATCAAGGCAGCCAAACTGGAGAATGGCCTCCTCTCGATCGACATCGTCCGTGAGATTCCCGAAGAGCTGAAACCGCGCCGCATCAGCATCGGCGTGGGCGACACGCAAACGGTCGCCACTCAGATCACGCAAGACACGGACCGCGCGCGTAAAGCCGCGTAATCCTGTCGATCTGTCACTTTGAACTGCGGGTCCGCCTCCCGGCTTCGGCCGGGAGGCCGTGATTGCGGAGAAACGAAGATGATCACTGCAGGACGTACTGGCGCGCCTCTGTCGCGCTCCCGCAGTTGGCCTGGACCGCGCAAACCATGAAACTCAATGGTTCGTTCGATTTGGAGGATCATATGAACGATCGGATGTTCGACAGCGCCGTTTTCGTGAAAAGCGGCGACAACCTTGTTCAGGAAATCACGTGTCTCGAGGATGCTCTGGAGTTCCTCTATGAATGGCCAAAGGACAGGCGCGGCCCCATTCACCAAACCGCATTGCGGGCCTGCCAGCGAGCTTTCGATAGCGATTATCCGCTTTCCGCAGCCAGAGACGCGTTCAGCGGTTTTGCGAAAGCAGCCAGAATCCTTGAAGAAGCATCCACGACAATGCCGTGGATGATGGGCAGAGGTGGCGAAGGCGGAGGAGTGACTGCCTAAAGCGCGTCGCGCTGAAACCGATTCATGCGACACGCTTTAAGTCTTTGTTTTGATGCATGTCGTTGTCCCAGACCCGCGGCACACTTCTGGGTGACATGCATTAGGAAAGGAGGTCATGATGCTATCGAAACCTTTTGAAAAGCCGGTCCGGGTGTGGGTGGGCTTGGGCTTTCCCCGCCAACTCAACACGGTCGCAGATGCCTATCAATTCGCAGCCGAATGGTGTGGCAACAGCCCGGAGCAGAGAGCTGCTATTCGCGCTTGCAAAGCCGCTCTGATTGGTGATGTGGAACCCGAGACAGCACGAGGCGTCTTCGTCGCGTTCGCTCGCAAGAAGGATATTCTTATGGAGGACGGCATCGAGCCTGCGCCTTCAAGGACGCTAAGCCCGCACCACGTCTAAAGCGCGTCGCGTTTGAACGAGGCGGCTGCCACAAGCGGTGGCCGCCTTACCGGCTAAGTCGTCGAAGGGGTCAGCCAAAAACGGGCTTGGCTAAGTTATTGAAAGGATGGTGGGCGTGACAGGGATTGAACCTGTGACCCCTGCAATGTCAATGCAGTGCTCTCCCGCTGAGCTACACGCCCATCCGAAGCCGCGCATACACCATTTTTGGTCCAGCGCGTCAATAGCCGGAAAGGGAAAGAAAGGCTCGTTTTGTCGCGCCGCCGACGAAGCGGCGAGATCACACTGTGCGTGCTTCAGGCGGCCTGCAGCATTTTTTCGACCTCGTTGACGAGATCGCGCAGGTGGAAGGGCTTGGACAGCACCTTGGCGTCTTTCGGCGCCTTGGAATCGGGGTTGAGCGCGACGGCCGCGAAACCGGTGATGAACATCACCTTCAGGTCGGGATCGATCTCGGTGGCGCGGCGGGCGAGTTCGATGCCGTCCATCTCCGGCATGACGATATCGGTCAGCAGCAGGGAGAAAGGTTCTTCGCGCAGCCGCTCGTAGGCGCTGGCGCCATTGTCGAAATCGCTGACGTGGTAGCCGGCCCGCTCCAGTGCCTTGACCAGGAACCGGCGCATGTCGTCGTCGTCTTCCGCCAGCAGAATGCGTGCCATCTTGTCCCGTCCGAATCACCCCAGCCAAGCCTGCCGTCCGGCAAGCCCGTTAACCATCCTGTATATGAGGAGCTGACGGTAAACATCAAGTGAACGTTGGCGGCATTAATCCTGATTTGACGGGGTTCCTGACATGCCGAAATGCTGGACATGCGGCCGATGAGGTGGCAGTTTCCCATCATGATGCATTGCTGTTTCCGGGTTCGTTCAAATTGACGACGGCAGCCGAAGATTTTTCGGTCGTTCCACCCTTCGAAATCCGATCGGGCGCCGAGCAGCGCGTTCCCTTCGTCTTCAACTCACCGCATAGCGGCCGCTATTATCCAGACCGCTTCCTGGCCATGGCGCGGCTCGACCGGAACGCCATCCGCCGCTCCGAGGATTGCTATGTCGACGAGCTGTTCGGCAGCGCGGTGGTGCTGGGCGCGCCGATGCTGGCGGCGAATTTTCCGCGCGCCTACCTCGACGTCAATCGCGAACCCTGGGAACTCGACCCGCGCATGTTCGCCGAGCCGGTGCCGTCCTTCTGCAACATCCGCTCGGCGCGCGTTGCCGGCGGGCTCGGCACCGTGCCCAAGCTGGTGGGTGAGGGGCTCGACATCTATTCCGGCCGTCTGCCGCTGGCGGAGGCCGTCCAGCGCATAGAGGCGGTCTACAAACCCTATCACGAGACGCTGAAGCGGCTATTGACCAGAACCCATGCCAGGTTCGGCTATGCCGTGCTGATCGACTGCCATTCGATGCCGGCGAGCATCAGGGTGGGCGACAGCGGCCTGCGGCCGGATTTCATCGTGGGCGACCGTTTCGGCATCTCGGCCACGGCGGCCCTGACCGAGACGGCGATCGGCCTGCTCATCGGCATGGGCTACACCGTCGCCCACAACAAACCCTATGCAGGGGGTTTCATCACCGAGCATTACGGCCGGCCGGCGCGCCATCTGCATGCGCTGCAGATCGAGGTCAATCGCGGCCTCTACATGAATGAGCGGACGTTCCAGAAATCGGCCGGCTTCGATGCGCTGGCCGACGATATGGCGCGCTTTTCGGCCGACCTGATGGCGATGCCCGACCACCACTTCATCGACCTGCCGCTGGCCGCCGAATGACGCCGGAGCGGCGGCTGTTCATGAGATCCCGCGCTGGCCATCCCGCAGCGTAAAAAAAGACCGCATCGTTTGCACGACACGGTCGAAGTCTAGGGAGGAAACGCCCAAGGAGGGCATGGACAGGAAAACCTGTCCGAGAACAAATTTATTGTGCGATGCACAAATGTCAATCGATTCCACGCTTTTTTAATTCACTCTGATGTGAAAATGCGTTTCGATGGTCCCGATGTGTGACATTTCGGCAACGCTGATGTCTCTGATAAATCGACAAACCGGCTTGTTTTGGCGGGAAAGTGCCGGCAGACCGGGTTGGCACTCTGCAATGCGGGAGAATCACGTGGACATCAGCATCGATTTCATGCGCCGGATCGCGCAAGCGGCGGCGGCTGAAACCTTGCCGCGTTTCCGCGCACAGGGCGCGGTGGCCAACAAGGAAAAAGGCAGTTTCGACCCGGTCACCGAGGCCGACCGCGAGGCCGAGCGCGCCATCCGGGCGCTGATCTCGGCTGAGTATCCCGATCACGGTATCCTTGGCGAAGAACATGGCAGCGAAAACATCTCCTCAAGGCATGTCTGGGTGATCGATCCGATCGATGGTACCCGCGCCTTCATCTCAGGCTTGCCGGTGTGGGGAACGCTGGTCGGATTGACGGTCGACGGTGACGCCGTCGCCGGCATGATGGCGCAGCCGTTCACCGGCGAGCTGTTCTACGCCAACGCTTCCGGCTCCCACTACGAAGGCCCCGGTGGGCCGCGGAAGCTGTCGACCCGCAAGAGGACGAAGCTTGACGAGGCGACCTTGTTCACCACCACGCCGGCGCTTTTCAAGGGCGAGGCGCGCACCCGCTACGACGCGTTCGAGAAACAGATCCAGCTCGCCCGCTACGGCGCCGATTGCTACGCCTTTGCCATGATTGCCTCGGGCAGCGTCGACATCGTCGCCGATCCCGGATTGAAACCCTACGACATCGTGGCGCTGATCCCGATCATCGAAAAGGCCGGCGGCGTCGTCACCACATTCGAGGGCGGTCCGGCGGAAAAGGGCGGCGACATCCTGGCCGCCGCAACGCCGGAGCTTCATGCGGCTGCAATGGCAGCCCTGCGGGGCTGATAGTCGACCCGATCAGCGCGGCTTGATCGAGCGCTGGAATTCCGCCGGCGTTCGCCCGTAGACCTGCCTGAACGCTGAGCTGAAATGGCTGTGGCTGGAGAAGCCGAGGTCCAGGCCGAGCGTGGTCAGATTGTCGTAGCGGCCAAGCAGGTCGAGCGCGCGCGCCAGCCGCATGCGCAGATGGTAGCGATAGAGCGGCATCGCCTCGACCTGCTGGAAAACCTGCGTGAGATAAACCGGTGATACCCCGACTTCAGCGGCGATCTCGGCCAGCGTCCAGCGCCGCGAAAGATCCGAGGACAGGACGAGCTTGGCGCGATCGACCAGCTTCTGCCGGCCAGCGCTTGCGCCGGCGGCATGCGAGGTGCGCTCGCCGAGGGAGCGCCGCACCAGCGTCAGCGCCAGGGTTTCGGCCTCCAGCGTTTCGGCAATGTTGCGGCTCAGGCTGTGGCGCAGCACCGCCACCAGCGCCTGAGCCCGCGGGTCGATGCGGCGGCGCTGACGACGAAACGCCACGGCGCTGCCCGAGCGCAACTGCTCCTTCGGCGTCAGCTCCTGCAGTTGCGCCTCCTCGACAACGAGATCGAGGCAGGAATCGCCACCCTTGACGGGATGGCTGATCCGGTAGCCTTCGGCGTTGTTGAAGAACAACAACTGGTTGGCTTCGGCGACCGCATCGTTGCGGCCGACATGGCGCACGAAGACGCCGCGATAGGGAAACACAAGATGCGTGGCAGCGGTGCACTCTTCTTCGCTCTTGTGCCGGCATTCGCCGCTGCAGAGGACATCCCTCACCCTGACGGTGCCGGTGTCCAGAAGCGTCTGTACCGTGAACTGCGACATGGTGAGCTGAGACATGGCCGTTGCATTCTACCCTTGCACCGAAAGCTGCTCCGGCACATTTAGGCGATTGGCTTGTCCAAACCTGTCAGGAGACTTCACCTGTCGGGCCCTTCGTAACGGCCATGGCTCAGTCCCACAAACGGCGCATGTATTCGCAGTGAGCGTCGCTGCGCGACAGACCGATGTCCTTGAGCTGTTCGTCGGTCATTTCGAGCAAGGCAAGGCGGCTTCGGCGCCTTTCCAGTTGACGGCCGATCCAGTTGGCCGCCGCGATGCCTTGTGTCCGCAAGGACCGCCGGAACGTCGCGGTTTGAGTTGTCGGCTGATGTGCGAGGCATTGCGCCGCCGCTGCATGATCGGGGCGCATCGCTCAGGCTTCCCCGTTGCCGGCCACTGATGCGCCGGCCACTGAGGCGCCGGCTTCGTTCAGCGCAATCGCGCATTCCTCGCAGCAGACCTCGACGGTCTTGCCGCCGACCTTGACGCGGATCGGGTTGGCGTCCAGCTGGCAATCGCAGGCAGCGCAGGTTTTCTCGGTCATGACGTCATCCCCTTGGCGTTCAGTATGCGGAGAGATGAGCATTCCGGGGCGGCACCGGCTGTCAGAATCTTTAGCTCTTTGGGTGCTGCCGGCGCTGCTCCTGACAGAAGGCTGTCAGCAGGCGCAAGCTCAAGGCGCCGCAACATGCAGCGCCGGCGGCATCAGGCTGTCGGGTCGTCGTTGCCGGGTATGAAGGCGTCGAAGGCGGCGAGCAACTGCTCGCGATAGACATCGGCCTCCTGCAGGATCTCGTGTTTCGAGCCATCGATCATCAGCAGCGAGCCGAGGCGCAGACGCCTGGCGTAGGCTTCCACGGCCTTGGTCGAGACGACCTGATCGGCGCCGGCGGCGATCATCAGCAGCGGCACCTGGATCCTGGCCATGAAGTCGGGCTCGCTGATGGCTTCGCCTGCCTTGATTGCCGCCTGCAGCCAGCGGATCGTCGGCCCGCCGAGCGCCAGTTGCGGATAGTGCTCGTAGATTTTCGTGTTGCGCTGATAGCGCCCGGGGTCCGATGTCACCTTGTTGAGGGCGAAGGGCAGGGTTTCCCTGGGACGCGGACCCCAGGCGGCGTAGAGCCGGCCGAGGCCGAGAAAGCACAATATCGAGCAGACGCGGCGCGCGGTTTTTGCCGACACGGGCGAGTCGGGCACCGTCAGGAAAGGCGCAATCAGCACCATGCGACGCACCCGGTTGACCATCGACGGTGCCGCGAGCAGCGCGATCACGGCGCCCATGGAATGGGCGAGGATGTAATACGGGCCGCGGCAGTCGGGCAGCACGATATCCTCGAAGAACTGTTCGAGGTCGCCGGTGTAATCGTAGAAGGAGCGGACATAGCCGCGTTGCGGGTCGGCGATCAGCCGGTCGGAATCGCCCTGGCCGCGCCAGTCGAGGGTGGCGACGCCGAGGCCGCGGTCGGTCAGGTTGCGGATGGTTTCGAAATATTTCTCGATGCACTCGTTGCGGCCGGGCAGCAGCACGACGGTGCCTTTCAGCGGCCGGGTGACCGCGGCAAAAAGGCCGTAGCGGATCTTCTTGCCGTCGCGCGTGGTGAAAAAGCCGCCGCCGACATTTTGCGGCGGCGGATTGCCTGGCGTGGGATGGAAGAGATCCGTCATTAGGCGCTTGCGTGTTCGTGGTGTCTCACCCGGCAGGGGCGTCGGCATGGTGATAGACGCCAATGGATGAAAAGCAAAGGGAGGGCGCCAAGGGGGCGGACGAACAACGAGCAAGGCCGGAAGCAGCCTGCGGCGGCGTGCTTCCGGCCTCTGTCGATCCGGGAGGAAGGGACGTTACACCCGGTCGGCCTCGTCGCGGCGCTTTCATCCGGCGCCGCCTGGTTCTTTATCGTGGGGCACTCTGGCACCGGCCGGCTGAACGGGCGCCGAAGCGGCGGTTCATCTGCCGTTCATCGACGCCTCGATTGGCGCTCTTCAAAAATCCTTGAAATGCGCTTTTGCGCTCCCCAAATGTCGGATGCAGCCGCCGCTCTTGGGGCTGCTGGTCCACCGAAACGCCTTTCCAGGGTTTCGCACCGGCCACACGCAAACATGTTGCTCAACAGGAGAACACCTCATGCGTCACGTTGATTTTTCCCCGCTCTATCGCTCGACCGTCGGCTTCGACCGCCTGTTCACCATGCTCGACTCGCTGGCCCAGCCTGATGGCGCGCAGACCTATCCGCCCTACAACATCGAGCGCACCGGCGAGGACGCCTATCGCATCTCGATGGCGGTTGCCGGCTTCTCGGACGAAGAGATTTCGATCGAAGCCCACCGCAACGTGCTGACCGTCAAGGGTGAGCGCAAGGAAGAAGGCAATGGCGAAGGCTCCGAGCTGCTCTACCGCGGCATTGCTTCGCGTTCGTTCGAGCGCCGCTTCCAGCTTGCCGACCATGTCGAGGTCGTCGGCGCCACGCTGAAGAACGGCCTGCTTTTCGTCGACCTTAAGCGCAACATCCCCGAGGAGCTGAAGCCGCGCAAGATCGCGATTACCGCCTCTTCGGCCAACGCCAAGCAGATCGAGGCCAAGAACGCCGCGTGACCAAGACGGCGGCGTCACAACGCCCAAGGTTAAAAGCGTCTCCTCCCGAGACGAAAGCGGCGCCGCGAGGCGCCGCTTTTTTCGCCGCAGCCTCTGTCACCCCAACCGAAGAGTTCTGGCTCTTTTGCGGCGGGCGCCGTCTTCCCATGAAGGGCGATGTCTGATCTCTCGGCTGATTTTTCCCTGGCCCTAACGGCAACCATTGCGGTGACCTTCCTGCTGGCCGGCATCGTCAAGGGCGTTACCGGTATGGGACTGCCGACGTTGGCGATGGGGCTGCTGGGCACAATCATGCCGCCGGTCGCCGCGGCTTCGCTGCTGATCGTGCCGTCCTTCGTCACCAATATCTGGCAGCTGTTTGCCGGCCCGAGCTTCGGATGGATCCTCAGTCGGCTGTGGCTGATGATGGTCGGCATCGTCGCCGGCACGCTGGCCGGCTCATGGCTGCTGGCCAGCGACAATGTCAAATGGACGACGGCCGGCCTCGGGGCGGCGCTGATCGTCTATGCCGTCTATACGCTGCTGGCGCGGCAGTTGACGGTTCCCGCGTCAGCCGAGCGCTGGTCGTCGCCCATCGTCGGTTTCCTTACCGGCATCGTCACCGGCGGCACCGGCGTGTTTGTCGTGCCCGCTGTGCCTTACATTCAGGCGCTGGGCTTGAGCCGTGACGATCTGATCCAGGCGCTCGGCCTGTCCTTCACCGTGTCGACGATCGCGCTCGCTGCCGGCCTTGCCTCGCACGGCGCGTTCCAGGTCGGGCATGTCGCCATGTCGTCGCTGGCGGTTGCGCCGGCCTTGCTCGGCATGTGGCTCGGACAGTTGCTCCGGCAGCGGATCAGCCCGGCGACCTTCCGGCGCTGGTTTCTTATTTTCCTGATCTTGCTTGGCCTCGAGCTTTTGGCGCGGCCTTTCCTTGCTTAGCGACCGGTGCCGGTTGCGAGAACGGCCTCGACGTTTTGCCGGTGGACGGGCTCGTACAGCGCGAAGTACTCGACCGCGCCCGTGGCGAACATGTCGGCGCCGAAGGTTTTCAGATCCTGCTTCGCAAGATCAGGCTCACGCCGGCAGCGAAGCAGTTTTTGAACGTAGGCTTGCGTGGCGGCGATGAGGCCTTTGTCGTAGCCGCCTCGCTCAATCGCTTCGAGCGAGCCGTGATTGGGCAAGATGCGGTCTATCGACCAGCCGGCCATGCGTTCGAGATCAACCAGATGTTGCGCCAGCCGATCCGCCTCGCTGACATAGGTGATCGGATCCTCGAGCGTGTCGCCCGCCAGGAGCAGGCCGGTTTCGGGCATGAACAGCACCGTGCCGTCATGGCTGTGGATTTCGACCTGACGCAGTTCGACGGCGATCGATCCAACGGCGAGGTCAAGACTGCCTGCGAAGGTCCTGTTCGGCAGCACGAGAGGCTTGATCGGTGGAACACCGCTTTCGATCTCAGCCCGGTTGTTCGCGAGCGCCGAGGCGGTGAGCGTGTTGGCGATAATCTCGCAATCCTGAAACACCTCATTGCCGGCAATATGATCGTCATGCCAGTGGCTGAGCACGACCCGGATCGATGTTGCGCCCATCTCTTCGAGCGTCTGCCTGATGAAGCGCGCGTGAGGCAGCGAAATATGCGTGTCGTAGACAAGCGCCTGCGAACCATCGACGATCGCATAGGTGCAGATGCCGAGGGCATAGGCGCCGTCGTCCAGCCAGTTCGGCTCGTCCGACCAGGCGCGAACGCCGTCAACGCGGCCATCGTAGAAGCCGAGCACGTTTGGCGCCGGGCGAACCAGCCGCATGGTTGAGCCGAGAGGTGGCTTTGTCATTGGCGCGGTCTCGCGGGTTCAGGCGATCATCTGGCCGAAGCGATCGACCTCATCTGAAGTCGTGGCAAAGCTGGTGACGAAGCGATAGAGCAACTCGTCCTCGCCGACATGGCCGTCGAAGCCGTGCGGCCTGTGCCAGTCGTAAAAGGCTGCGCCGACGGATTGCAGCCTTTCGGCTTCCGCCTTTTTCATCACCGCGAACACCTCGTTGGCCTGCGGCAACCAGGCGAGCTTCGCCGTTGCCGAATCCTCGATCGCAGCCGCCAGGCGCGCGGCCATGGCATTGGCATGACGGGCCGTGTCCAGCCACAGGCCGTCTGTGAAGTAGGCGTCGAACTGCGCTGCGATGAAGCGCGACTTGGAGAACAGCTGTGCGGCGCGCTTGCGCAGGAAGGACAACTCCTTGGCGCGGTCTAGATCGAACAGCACCACCGCTTCGGCACACCAGCAGCCGTTCTTGGTGCCGCCGAACGAGACGATGTCGACGCCGCGCTTCCAGGTCATTTCGGCCGGCGTCGTCTCAAGCGCGACCAATGCGTTGGCAAAACGGGCGCCGTCCATATGCAGCGGCAGGGAAAAGCGTTTGGCGATCTCCGAAATGGTGGAAATGTCGTCGAGCCCGTACACTGTGCCGACTTCGGTCGATTGGGTGATCGAGACGGCCGTCGGGCGTCCCCAATGGACGATTTCGGGTGCGAAACGGGCGACGGCGCGTTCAAGATTGTGCGGATCGATCTTGCCCAGGGCGCCGTCGACAGCATGGAGACGCGAGCCGCCGCTGAAATATTCCGGCGCGCCGCATTCGTCCTCGATGATGTGCGATTCGCGGTGCGCAAAGGAAATGCCGCCGGGCTTGTTGTAAGCGGCCAGGGACAGCGAGTTGGCCGCCGTGCCGGTAGCGACGAAGAACACCGCGACCTCGCGTTCGAAGATCTCGCTGAAACGCTGGTAGACGGCCCGGTCGAGATCGCCATCGCCATAGGCGGTCGAAAAGCCGCCAGCATTGGCTGACAGCCCGGCGGCAATGTTGGAATGGACGCCCGCCCAGTTGTCGGATGCAAAGAACATCAGGAAAGTCCCTGCCTGGTTGAGAAAGTCTGGTTGCGACAAGAGCGCGACCATGGCCGTTTCGGGGTTTGACGCGCAAGGGCCAAGGGCTGAAAAAGCGGTAAAGCCAAAGGCGATCACGAAGGAGTGCCGGGACCGAAATTTCGTTTCAACAGCGCCCGACGCAATTTTCTGTCGCCAAACGTCCAAGAATTTGGTGAATCGGTCTTGTGTGCGCCTAGGATTTCTGCCATAAAAATTTAGGACAGTAGTGCTGTCTTATTTTGTCGCACAAGTCAGGCTGGATTGGCGTATCATTTGGGCCACTCCGGCCGTTGCCGCGAGCGACGGGTAGACGGCTCGGCTGTGGCCTGTACGATACCGGATACGAACCGGCGGTGCACCGCACGGTCCGCCAAGGATTTCGAAAAGACGTGCCGCAAGAATGAGAGCGGAAGCCAGTCGCTTCCCAAGGTAGACCAGCGCCCCAAATGCTAGACGTGCAAGGGGCCGGAACGGAGGACAGGACGATGACGGAACTGACGCCATCTGCGATTATCGGCCAGGCCGCGCAGACGAAAGCGGCAGCCGTTAAAAATACCGTTCTGACCAAAGAAGGCCAGACCACCAACGGCCTGACCACCAATGGCATGGCCGCGCAGGGTCTCTATGATCCGCGCAACGAGCATGACGCGTGCGGCGTCGGCTTCATCGTCAACATGAAGAACGTGAAGTCGCACCAGATCGTCAAGGACGGGCTCTTCGTGCTCGAAAACCTGACGCATCGCGGCGCTGTCGGCGCCGATCCGCTGATGGGCGACGGCGCCGGCGTGCTGGTGCAGGTTCCCGATCATTTCTTCCGCGAAGAGATGGCGGCCCAGGGCGTCGAACTGCCGGCGGCAGGCCAATACGGCGTCGGCCACTGGTTCATGCCGCAGGATGCGGCACTGCGCGCCCATATCGAAGAGATCATCGCCGAATCGGCGCAGTCAGAAGGGCTGCCGCTGCTCGGCTTTCGCGACGTGCCGGTCGACAATTCATCGCTGTCGAAGGCGCCCGATATTGCGGCCTCCGAACCGTTCCATCGCCAGGTCTTCATCGGCCGCACATCGGACATTCCAGATGACGAGGAATACGAGGCCAGGCTGTACCTGCTGCGCAAGGTGATTTCCGGCCGCATCTACGCCGAGAACAACAACAAGGATATCGGCGCCTACTGTGTGTCGCTATCGGCGCGTACCATCGTCTACAAGGGCATGTTCCTGGCCTACCAGGTCGGCGCCTATTACAAGGATTTGTCGGATCCGCGTTTCGAGACCGCGCTGATCCTCGTCCACCAGCGCTTCTCGACCAACACCTTCCCGTCATGGAAGCTCGCGCACCCCTACCGCATGGTCGCGCATAATGGCGAGATCAACACGGTGCGCGGCAACAACAACTGGATGGCGGCGCGCCAGGCCTCGGTCGATTCCGAACTGTTCGGCAACAACATCTCCAAGCTGTGGCCGATCTCCTATGACGGCCAGTCCGACACGGCGTGCTTCGACAATGCGCTCGAATTCCTGTTCCAGGGCGGCTACAGCCTCAGCCACGCCATGATGATGCTGATCCCGGAAGCCTGGGCCGGCAACAAGCTGATGGATGCCGACCGCAAGGCTTTCTACGAATACCACGCAGCCCTTATGGAGCCGTGGGACGGGCCGGCCGCGGTCGCCTTCACCGACGGTCGCCAGATCGGCGCCACGCTCGACCGCAACGGTCTGCGCCCGGCGCGCTACATCGTCACCGACGACGACCGCGTCATCATGGCGTCAGAGGCCGGCGTGCTGCCGGTGCCGGAGGAGAGGATCGTCAAGAAGTGGCGGCTGCAGCCCGGCCGCATGCTTCTGATCGACCTCGCCAAGGGCCGCATCATTTCCGACGAGGAGATCAAGTCGGAGATCGCCACCAGGCATCCCTACAAGACCTGGCTCAACAACACGCAGCTGATCCTGGAGGATCTGAAGCCGGTCGAGCCGCGCGCGCTGCGCAAGGATGTCAGCCTGCTCGATCGCCAGCAGGCGTTCGGCTACAGCCAGGAAGACACCAAGCTGCTGATGTCGCCGATGGCGACCACCGGCCAGGAAGCGGTGGGTTCGATGGGCACGGACACGCCGATCTCGGCGATGTCGGACAAGTCGAAGCTGCTCTACACCTACTTCAAGCAGAATTTCGCCCAGGTCACCAACCCGCCGATCGACCCGATCCGCGAGGAACTGGTGATGAGCCTGGTGTCCTTCATCGGGCCGCGGCCGAACATCTTCGACCTGGTTGGCAATTCGCGCCGCAAGCGGCTCGAAGTGCGCCAGCCGATCCTGACCAATGGCGATCTGGAAAAGATCCGCTCGATCGGCCACACGGAAGACCGTTTCGACACCAAGACCATCGATATCACCTACGGGTCGAGCGAGGGCGCGTCCGGCATGCAGGGCGCGGTCGAACGTCTGTGCGAGCGGGCGGAAGCCGCTGTCGCCGGCGGCTACAACATCATCATCCTGTCCGACCGCCAGGTCGGTCCCGACCGTATCGCCATTCCGGCACTGCTGGCGACGGCTGCGGTGCACCACCATCTGATCCGCAAGGGTCTGCGCACCGCGGTCGGCCTGGTCGTGGAATCCGGCGAGCCGCGCGAAGTGCATCATTTCTGCTGTCTCGCCGGCTACGGCGCCGAGGCGATCAACCCCTACCTTGCCTTCGATACGCTGCTCGACATGCACAAGCGTGGCGAACTGCCGGCTGAGGTTGACGCCTACGAGGTGGTCTCGCGCTACATCAAGTCGATCGGCAAGGGCATCCTCAAGGTGATGTCGAAGATGGGCATCTCCACCTACCAGTCCTATTGCGGCGCGCAGATATTCGACGCCATCGGGCTGAAGTCAGATTTCGTCGAGAAGTACTTCACCGGCACAGCGACGCTGATCGAAGGTGTCGGCCTGGACGAGGTCGCGGCTGAGACGCTCAGCCGCCACACCGACGGTTTCGGCAACGATCCGGTGCTGCGCAACAGCCTCGAGGTCGGCGGCGAGTACATGTACCGCATGCGCGGCGAAGCCCATATGTGGTCGCCCGACGCCGTCGCCACCTTGCAGCACGCCGTGCGCCAGGGCTCGTGGGAGACGTTCAAGGAGTATTCCGCGCAGATCGACAGCGAGACGGCCCGTGCCCAGACCATACGCGGCCTGTTCAGGATCAAGCTTGCGGAAGAGACCGGCCGCAAGAAGGTGGCGATAGAGGACGTGATGTCGGCGGCCGATATCGTCAAGCGCTTCTCGACAGGGGCGATGTCGTTCGGCTCGATCTCGCGCGAGGCACACACGACGCTGGCGCGCGCCATGAACCAGATCGGCGGCAAGTCGAACACCGGCGAGGGCGGCGAAGAGGCCGACCGCTATCTGCCGCTGCCCGGCGGCGGCAAGAACCCCGAACGTTCGGCGATCAAGCAGGTCGCCTCGGGGCGGTTTGGCGTCACCGCCGAGTATCTCGTCAATTCCGATGTCATGCAGATCAAGGTCGCGCAGGGCGCCAAGCCCGGCGAGGGCGGCCAGCTGCCCGGCCACAAGGTCGACGCCACCATCGCCAAGGTCCGGCACTCGACGCCTGGCGTCGGCCTGATCTCGCCGCCGCCGCATCACGACATCTATTCGATCGAGGATCTGGCGCAGCTGATCTATGATCTGAAGAACGTCAACCCGGCGGCCGACGTATCGGTCAAGCTGGTGTCGGAAGTCGGTGTCGGTACGGTTGCGGCCGGCGTCGCCAAGGCACGCGCCGACCACATCACCATATCGGGCTATGATGGCGGCACCGGCGCGTCGCCGCTGACCTCGCTCAAGCATGCCGGCAGCCCGTGGGAAATGGGCCTAGCCGAGACGCACCAGACGCTGGTGCTGAACGGGCTGCGCTCGCGCGTTGCGCTGCAGGTCGATGGTGGCTTGCGCACGGGGCGCGACGTCATCATCGGTGCGCTGCTCGGTGCCGACGAGTTCGGCTTCTCGACCGCGCCGCTGATCGCGGCCGGCTGCATCATGATGCGCAAGTGCCACTTGAACACCTGCCCGGTCGGCGTCGCGACGCAGGACCCGGTTCTGCGCAAGCGTTTCAAGGGCACGCCCGAGCATGTCATCAACTTCTTCTTCTATGTTGCGGAAGAGGTGAGGGGGCTGCTGGCCGAGATGGGCTACACCCATATCGACCAGATCATCGGCGACAGCGACCTGCTGGAAAAGCGCGAGATGATCCAGCATTGGAAGGCGCGTGGGCTCGATTTCGGCAAGATGTTCTTCAAGCCGGACGCGCCGCATGAGGCGGTGCACTGGACCGAACGGCAGAAACACCCGATCGACGATGTACTCGATCGCAAGCTAATCGAACTGGCGAAGCCCGCGCTCGAAAGCAAGCAGCCGGTCAAGATCGAGGTCGACATCCGCAATGTCGATCGCTCCACGGGCGCCATGCTGTCGGGCGAAGTCGCCAAGCGCTTCAGGCACAAGGGCCTGCGCGAGGACACGATCCAGGTGAAGCTGACCGGCACCGCCGGCCAGTCGTTCGGCGCCTTCCTGGCGCGCGGCATCTCGTTCGATCTCGTCGGTGCGGCCAACGACTATGTCGGCAAGGGCCTGTCGGGCGGACGCATCGTCATCCGGCCGCCGGAGGAGTCCAGGATCGTCGCGGCGGAATCGATCATCGTCGGCAACACCGTCCTCTATGGCGCGACCGAGGGCGAGGCCTATTTCGCAGGTGTCGCCGGCGAGCGCTTCGCGGTGCGCAATTCGGGCGTCGCCGCCGTCGTTGAAGGCGTCGGCGATCATGGCTGCGAATACATGACCGGCGGCATCGTCGTCGTCATCGGCCAGACCGGTCGCAACTTCGCTGCCGGCATGTCGGGCGGCGTGGCCTATGTTCTGGATGAGGCCGGCGATTTCGCCGCGCGCTGCAACATGGCGATGGTCGAGCTGGAGCCGGTTCCGGAAGAAGACGATCTGATGGAAAGGCTGCTGCATCATGGCGGTGACCTCGACCACAAGGGTCGCGTCGACGTCTCGGGCGACATGACCACCCATGACGAGGAACGGCTTTACCAGCTTATCTCGAACCACGTCCATTTCACCGGTTCGGTACGCGGCCGCGAGATACTCGACGACTGGACGATCTTCAGGCCGAAATTCCGCAAGATCATGCCGGTCGAATACCGCCGCGCGCTGATCGAGATGGAACGCATGCGCATGGGCGTGGCGGCGGAATAGGTTTTTCGACTTGCCGGGAGGCGCAGGCTTCCCGGCGGAACTTTCAGCGACAGTTTGACCTCGGATGCAAGGTTGCCATGGCTGCCTCAAGGGGTTAACGGGTGCGAAAACCGCACCATCTGGACAGCAGGAACTGGACTATGGGCAAGGTAACAGGCTTTCTCGAAATCGACCGGCAGGTGCACAAGTACCAGCCGGCCTCCGACCGCATCCGGCATTTCCGCGAATTCACGCTGCCGATGTCGGACAAGGAGGTCGAGAAACAGGCCGCGCGCTGCATGGATTGCGGCATCCCGTTCTGCCACGGGCCGACCGGGTGCCCGATCCACAACCAGATCCCGGACTGGAACGACCTCGTCTACAATGGCGACTGGGACAATGCGATCCGCAACCTGCATTCGACCAACAATTTCCCCGAGTTCACCGGCCGCATCTGCCCCGCGCCCTGCGAGGAAGCCTGCACGCTGAACCTCGAGGACATTCCGGTTGCCATCAAGACCGTTGAACAGGCAATCGCCGACAAGGCTTATGAAACCGGCCATATCCGGCCTTATCCGCCGGAGAAGAAGACGGGCAAGCGGGTCGCTGTCATCGGCTCCGGCCCGGCAGGGATGGCGGCGGCGCAGCAGCTTGGCCGCGCCGGCCACGAGGTCAGCGTTTATGAGCGTGAGAGCCGTCCCGGCGGGCTGATGCGCTACGGCATTCCCGACTTCAAGATCGAGAAGCACTATATCGACCGCCGCATCGAGCAGATGCAGGGCGAGGGCGTGACCTTCCATTGCGGCGTCAATGTCGGCGTCGACAAGCCGGTGGCAGAGTTGCTCGCCGGATACGATGCGGTGCTCTATTGCGGCGGTTCGGAATCGCCGCGTCCGGCCAACATTCCGGGCGACGATCTCGGCGGCGTCTATGACGCCATGCCCTATCTGGTGCAGCAGAACCGTCGCGTCGGCGGCGAGCCGATCCAGTCGGTGGCCTGGCCGTCGCATCCGATCATCGCCGGCGGCCAGCATGTCGTCGTCGTCGGCGGCGGCGATACCGCGTCCGACTGCGTCGGCACCGCCTTCCGCCAAGGCGCGGTGCGCGTCACCCAGCTCGACATCCGCCCGCAGCCGCCGGAGAAGGAAGACAAGCTTTCGGTCTGGCCTTACTGGGCGACCAAGATGCGCACCTCGTCCTCACAGGCCGAAGGTGCGGAGCGCGAATTCCAGGTGGCGACGCTCGAATTCATCGGCGAGGACGGCCAACTGACCGGCGTCAAATGCTGCGAAGTCGACGAGAAGCGCAAGCCGATCGCCGGCACCGAATTCGTCATCCGTGCAGACCTCGCCTTCATCGCCATCGGCTTTGCCGGACCGGCTGCCGCCGGCGTCGCGAAAGAGCTGGACGGTGAGATGAAAATCACCACCGACAGCCGCCGTTCCCGCAATGTCGAAGCCAACGATCGCGACTACAAGACCAGCGTCGACAAGCTCTACGCCGCAGGTGATGTGCGCCGCGGCCAGTCGCTGGTTGTGTGGGCGATCCGCGAAGGCCGCCAGGCCGCGCGCTCGATCGATGAAGCGCTGATGGGGTCGACGGTACTCCCCCGTTAACGGTTGATCGCCGTCGTCGTATCCGTCGCGGCAGCGGCCTTGGGCGGCCACGAGAAGTCGTCGGCGCGGCCGGGCGAGGCCTCGGGCGCCTTGCCTTCGAGGATTAGTTTTTCGCCGGGCAGATCCGGATTGGCTTTCGGCGCCGCCGCCGCACCGAGAAGTTCGGTACCGCCGTCGAGCGCCGGATCGTTGAGCAGCATTGGAACGGTGCGGTCGACCACGATCGGGGCGGCGGGCAGCGACGGCGCCTCGACCGGGGCGCCGGCCGGTGCGGCAGCCGTCACCACGCTTCCCGGCGCTGCCAGGCCGAGGATCTTGGCCAGCGGCTTTTCGGTGTAGAAGGCGAGCTTTCGCTTGCCGGCTTTCGAGACGTTGATGCCGTCGTCGGAGCGCAGCCGCACGGCCTGGCCGTTAATGTCGGGGCCGGTCGAGACAAAGGCGCCGTTCTCGTCGACGAACCCATCCCAGACATCGACGAATTCGCCGCCGTTCTTCTCGGCAGCCGAGTGGTAGATATCGTTGAATGCCAGCATGTCGGAGGTCATCTTCGGCGTCTTGAAGGCTGGCATGCCGACCCACAGATAAGGCACCTTGGTCGCCGCCAGCGCCTTGCCCAAGGCCTCGGTCCGGCGTTCGTATTCCTTGGTCCAGTTCTCGGAGCGCGGCTGCTCGCGCACATCGTTGACGCGCATCTGCTGGCGGTCGTTGGAGCCCAGCATGACGACCACGGCGGCGGGCCTCTCGCTCTCGACCAGCGATTTGACCTGTTCGGGCCAGTTGTAGACATCATCGCGCACGAAACCCGAAGAACCGTTGGCGCGCTCGACGATCCTGATGTTGGCATTGTCGGCAAAGGCTGTTTCGAGGCCTTCGGCCAGGCCGTTGGCCATGAAATCGCCGATCACCAGAACGACGCGGGCATCCGGTGTCTTCTCGACAATCGGAGCGGAAGGTTCAACCGGTGCACGGGGCTTCTTCTTGACCTTCGGCTTTGCCTTGCGGACATCGAGCGGCGGCTCGATGCGTTCGCTGCGGCGCGGGAACAGAAGGTCGCGCAGCGACCAGCCGCGGTTCTGCGGTTGCTCCTGCGCCAAAGCCGGTGTGTGGAAACTGCCGGCGACCCCCGTCGCCAGGACGACGATGGCCAGAATGAGGATCGGCAAGCGGAAAACGATCACACGGATACGCGCTGCCGAAACCAAGCACCCTCTCCATCCCTTGGTGCATGGCCCTCGCAGGCGATCATGCACAGACCGATGCTACGGCATCCCTTGCGTCGCAAATGCAAGCTGCCGTCGCTGGCTCTATTTCTTTCTGAGCCATTTGAGCACTTCCATGCTCGGATACCCGTCCTGGGTCAAGCCGACCGTTGCCTGATAGGTCATGATGGCGGTTTTCGTGCCGTCACCGATCTTGCCGTCGAACTTGCCGTCGTAAAGTCCGTGCTGCGAAAGCCGCTTCTGCAACTCCTGCCTTTCCTCGAAGGACAGTTTGGTGAAAGGCCGCTTCCAGTCCTGCACCAGACCATTAGAACCGGCGATTTCGTCGGCAAGAAGGCCGACGGCCAGGGCATATTTGTCGGCGTTGTTGTAGGCCTTGATGACGGAGAAGTTCTTGATCATCAGGAAGGCCGGTCCGCCGCGGCCGTCCGGCACTTTCAGGGTCGCCTTGTCGGTTGCGTTCTTGAACGGCTTGCCATTGGCCCTGGCGACGCCGAGCGCCTGCCACTGCGCCAATGTCTTCGAGCCGGCCGGCAGTTTGCCCGCCGGAATGGTGACCTCGTAGCCCCAGGTCTTGCCGCCCTGCCAGCCATTCTTCTTCAGCAGATTGGCTGATGTCGCCAACGCATCGGGGATCGAATTCCAGATGTCGCGCTTGCCGTTGCCGTCCATGTCGACGGCATAATGCTGGTAGCTGGTCGGGATGAACTGGGTCTGGCCCATGGCGCCGGCCCAGGAGCCCATCAGGTGGCTTTCGTCGATGTCGCCGGTCTGCAGGATTTTCAGCGCGGCGACCAATTGGGTGCGGGCGAATTTCGAACGCTTCGGGTCGCCATAGGCGAGGGTTGCCAGCGAGCGGATGACATTGCGCATGATGTCGTCGCGCTTGAGGATCTCGCCATAATTCGATTCCATCGACCAGATGGCGAGCAGGATGTAGCGGTCGACGCCGAACCTCGCCTCGATCCGTTCCAGCCACGGCTTCCATTTTTTGGCCATCTGCTGGCCGACGGCAACGGACTGGTCGTGGACGCGGTTGTCGAAATAGTCCCAGGCAGGTGCGGTGAATTCGGGCTGGGTGCGTGCCTTTTCCAGCACCACCGGGTCGGGCTCATTGATGCCCCGGAACGCTCGGTCGTAGACCCCGCCGGAAACGCCGCCCGCCACGGCCGTGGCGCGGAATCCGGCGACCCATTGCCGAAAACCGGCATCGGCGAAGGCCGGTCCGGCCGGCATCAGCAAGGCGAGCGAGAGGCTGGCCGCCGTCAGCACGCTGGTAAAGAGTTTTGCGGCACTGCGAACGGACATATTTTCCCCTTTCTCTATCTCAGGAAAGACCATTCATCGCCGAACCGGGTTAGCAATTGGTTTACCATAGGCGGCGCCTGGAACGAAAAGACACCTGGATGCTTTACCGGTTGATGTTTCCCTCAATGGCCCGATAATCCACAATTCCGGCGCGAAAATGTCGCGAGGCGGGATTGCCGGGCACGCCCTCAAACGGATAATTGACGCATGAAGCGAGTTCGCAAGGCAGTTTTCCCGGTCGCCGGTCTCGGCACACGGTTTCTCCCGGCTACCAAGGCCATTCCCAAGGAGATGCTGACCGTCGTCGACCGGCCGGTCATCCAGTATGTCGTCGATGAGGCGCGCGAGGCCGGCATCGAACATTTCATCTTCGTCACCGGCCGCAACAAGGCGGTCATAGAAGACCATTTCGATATCCAGTTCGAGCTCTATGATACGCTGGCACAGCGCGGCAAGGACGATCAGCTGGCCCGCTTGCAGCGGCTGCAGCCGGCGCCGGGGCAGACCTCGTTCACCCGCCAGCAGGTGCCGATGGGGCTCGGCCACGCCGTCTGGTGCGCCCGCGAACTGGTCGGCGACGAACCCTTCGCGCTGTTGCTGCCCGACATGATCATGCAGTCGGAGAAGAGCTGCACGAAGGCCATGGTCGAGCTCTACGAGGAGACGGGCAACAACATCATCGCCGTGCAGGAATGCGATCCGGCCGAAACCCACAAATATGGCATTGTCGGCCGGGGCGAGGACACGCATCACGGCTTCCGCATCACCGAGATGGTCGAAAAGCCGAAGACCGGCACCGCGCCGTCCAATCTCTACATCAACGGCCGCTACATCCTGCAGCCCGAGATTTTCAAGATCCTGGAAAGCCAGGAAAAGGGCGCCGGCAACGAGATCCAGCTCACCGACGCGATGCTGAAGCTGGAAAAGCAGCAGCCCTTCTTTGGCTACCACTTTCAGGGCCGCACCTTCGATTGCGGCTCGCCGGAAGGCTTCGTCGAGGCCAATGTCGCTTTCGCGCTGTGGCGCAGCGACATGAACGAGAACATGGCCGGCGTCATCCGCACGCTGCTCGATGAGATGAAGCCGTCCGAGCGTCGCGGCGCTGCTTTTTAGCTACCGCTGCAGCTTCAGCCCCAAATAGATGCTGTTGGCGGTGTAGTTGCGCCCGGGCAGATTGCTGGTCAGCTTTTCGGTGCGGGCGCGGCTGGTGAGGCCGACATAGCGGTTCAGCCACCAGGTCAGCCCGGCCTCTGCACTCAGCGTCATGTCATGGCCGTCGGAGCCGGTGTAATTGCGCCAGTCGAGCCCAAGGGCTGCGTTGCCGGTCAGGTCGGCGCGGATCTGCCGCTCGCCGGTGAGGCGGCCGGAATAGAGGATGTCGCCGCTCTCACCGGCATTCGTCGTGCCTTCGACCGTGGTTCGCCCGGTGAGGCCGATGATGGTGCCGCGCTCGGGCGACCATTTGAGGTCGGCATTGATGGTGGCTCCCGAAATCGCCTCCAGGTTCTTGTCGTCGATCGCTTCCCGCAGCCAGCCGGCCGAGAACTCACCTTTGAGCTTCTCGCCCATGTCGACTTCGATACCGGCGCGTGCGCCAAGCCGGGTCGAAGAGCGCTCGAAGCCCTTGTTGTCGATCCGTTGGTCATATACCCGGCGGCCGAGCTCAATCTCGGCAAAGGGCGTCAGAGCCGGGGAAATTTCATAGCCAGTCCGCAACGTTGCGGTGTAGAGCGTGTTGTCCTGGTCCTTCTGCGACAGCGAGGTGCCATCGGTAAGTTCGGCATCGCCATAGATGTCGTGGGTGACTGCGCCGGTCAGCGCAAAGCGCATCTTGCCAACGTCCTTCTCGACGCCGAGGCTGCCGTCGACCGTCTGGCGGATCGGCTGCGATTTGACGCCGGCAATGGCGTCGGGCGCGGAGGCCGATTCCGGCGCAATCTCGTAGCCGAGCTTGGCGATGGCGCGCAGTTCATTGTCGAGGTCGACATTGTACGTGCCTTGGATACGGCCGCGTGCCTCATTGATCTTCTGGCCCGAAATGGTGTTGCGGAAATTGCCGTAGCCGTCGATGACCGCCGAATTCTCGCGCCAATCGGAGGCGGCGGAGAAACGCAGCGCCGTTTCGGACAGCACCGCCGACTTGCCGCCAGCGCTGGAATCGGCGTTCGACGTGACGGCAACGCCCTGCTCGAGCGTCGGCCGCAGCAGGAACGAGCCGACCTTGATGCCGGTTGCCGCGTACGGGTCGTCCTCGAGCTTCTTCTTCTGGCCCTCGATGGCGTTGGTGCGCTCGGCGCCGGGGTCGAGCTTTCGTCGGTCGACGCCGTCGACGGTGAGGACACGGCGGTTAGCTGTGTCCTGATCGGCGTCGCCTGCCGCAGTGCCGTCCGGGGTCGTTCCGGTGGTGGTCTGGTCCGTGGCTTTGCCAGGCTTCTTCTTGTCGGCAGCCTTGGTTTTGTCCTTGGCCTTGTCTGCATCCGCGGCGGCGCGTTGCTTTGCCGTCGACAGACGGCGTGGCTGGACGGTTGGCGGCTTGTCGGCGAACGAATTGTCGATGGTCGCCGGCGGGTCGAAAATGCTGTTTGCGCCGGCCTGTGACGGGTCGGTGTCGTCAGGCAAGGCGCCATCGCTGGCCGGCACATAGGCGGTTGGCGTGTTTCCCGTGGGGGCGGTGTCGGCAGGGGCGGGCTTGACCTGCGTGTTGGCCTTGCTCAATTGCCTGGCCCGGCGCTGCTGGTCGGACAGGATCGCCGATTCCGAAACTTCACCGCGCAGCTCCGTCTCCTGGGCATGAAGCGCAGTTGGCCGCAGCAAAGCGAGCACGCTCGTCGCCAGAAGCAGAGCGCAAAAGGCTCTGCCCGTTCGACCTTTTTTCTCTTGAGGCTGGGCCCGCGACATCGTCACCACTGCTTGCGCGGCGCAAGCGCGCCATACTTACCGAACCGTAAACGGGGATGGTTAACGGAGGGTTGAAGGGCGGCCTGTCGGACATGGCTGGACGGCAATTCTGTTGGACAGGCGAACGGCAAAGCGCTAATCGCATCAGCCATGCATGCGGGATCCCAAGAAAAGAAGCCTTTGGAGGCTTCGATCGCCTCGGCGCTGAGAACGGTAGCCACGGAACAGGCCGGCGTGGCGGCATTGGCCGCCGCGCTGGAGAACGAACTGGCCGAACCTTTCGCCCGCGCCGTCGACATGGTGTCGCGCATCAATGGCCGCGTCATAGTCACCGGCGTCGGCAAAAGCGGCCATATCGGCACTAAGATCGCGGCTAGTCTGGCTTCGACCGGCACGCCTGCCTTCTTCGTCCATCCGGCGGAGGCCAATCATGGCGACCTTGGCATGATCGCCAGAGACGATGCCATCATCGCCATGTCATGGTCCGGCGAGAGCAAAGAATTGATGGGCATCGTCGCCTATTCCAGGCGCTTCTCGATCCCGCTGATTGCGATTACCGCGGGCGCGGCCTCGGCGCTGGCGCGCGCGGCCGACGTGGTGGTGCTCCTGCCGTCCGCGCCGGAAGCCTGCCCGCACGGTCTGGCGCCGACGACATCGACCCTGCTGCAACTGGTGGTCGGCGATGCGCTGGCCATAGCGCTGCTCGAAGCGCGCGGCTTCACGCCCGACCATTTCCGCACGTTCCACCCCGGCGGCCAGCTCGGCGCCAATCTCACGCAGATCCACGAGATCATGCATGTCGGCGAAAGGCTGCCGCTGGTGGCTTCCGGCACGGGCATGCGCGAGGCGATCCTCGAATTGTCGAACAAGGGCTTCGGCTGCGTGGCGATCGCGACGGCGGATGGCGCGTTGGTGGGCATCATCACCGATGGCGACATCAGGCGTCACATCGGCAGCAATCTCATGGAAATGAGCGTCGATCAGGTGATGACGAAAAAGCCGAAGACGGCCACACCGGACACGCTGGTGGCGACGGCGCTGCAGATTATCAACAATTCGGCCATTACGAGCCTGATGGTGGTCGAAGGCAGGCGGCTCGTGGGACTGGTTCATCTGCACGACCTGCTGCGCATCGGCGCCGCCTGAAAAAATCAAAGGACGCGTCGCGTTCGGGAAGCCCTAGGCGACGCGGCCTGATTTTCCGGATCGAAAGCGCCATGCGCTTTCGAAATGTCAAACTGCCTCGACGGTCAGTTCCAGATCGGTGTCGGCCGAACTGACGACGCGCACCTGCGTGCCGGCCGGCAGGTCGGGACCGGAGACGCGCCACAGTGTGTCGCCGAGTTTGATGCGGCCGCGACCGTCCTTGATCGGCTCGGCCAGCGTTGCCATCCTGCCGACCAACTGCGCGCCGCGCCGGTTGAGCAGCGGCTGGTCGCTAGGGGTATTACGCCCACCAACCAGCTTCTTTCCGGCAAAGGCCGAGACCAGCGACAGGGCCAGGAAGGCGAGGACCTGGACTTCCCAGGCCCAGAAGCTTGCGTCCCAGACGAGCAGGGAAATCACACCGATCACCAATGCGGCGATGCCGATCCACAGCATGAATATTCCTGGCGCGATGACCTCCATCACCAGGAGGACGAAGCCCAGAACCATCCAGTTCCACGGACCAAGTTCGGAAATGATGCGGTCGAACATGGGAGTGCGCTCCTGATCTCAGTGCTCAGCTAGCCTCAATTCTCGCTTGGGCGAACCACCGGAGGGCGGGCGGCCTGCCTGGCGGCGCCGGCGGTGCCTTCGCTGCGGAACACCTCCCTGGCGATCTCGCTTATGCCGCCGAGCGTGCCGATCAGCGCCGAGGCTTCCATCGGCATCAGCACGACCTTGCTGTTGTTGGCGGTGCCGATCTTGCCCATCGCTTCGGTGTATTTGAGCGCCACGAAGTAGTTGAGTGCCTGCACGTCGCCCTTGGAGATGGCTTCCGATACAACCTGGGTGGCTCGCGCTTCGGCCTCGGCCGAGCGTTCGCGCGCCTCGGCGTCGCGGAAGGCGGCTTCCTTGCGGCCTTCGGCCTCGAGGATCTGCGACTGCTTGAGGCCTTCGGCGGCGAGGATCTGCGCACGCTTGTTACGTTCAGCCGTCATCTGACGACCCATCGATTCGATGAGGTTGGCCGGCGGATTGATATCCTTGATCTCGACGCGGGTGATCTTGATGCCCCACGGATGGGCCGCTTCGTCGACGACGCGCAGCAGGCGCTCGTTGATGGCGTCGCGGTTCGACAGCAATTCGTCGAGGTCCATCGAGCCCATGACGGTACGGATGTTGGTCATCGTCAAATTGAGAATGGCGTTCTCCAGGCCGGCGACCTGGTAGGCGGCCTGCGCCGCATTGAGGATCTGGTAGAAGGCGATGCCGTCGACGCCGACAATGGCGTTGTCGCGCGTGATGATTTCCTGGCTCGGAACGTCGAGCACCTGCTCCATCATGTTCATCTTGGCGCCGATTCGGTCGACGAACGGCACGATGAGGTTGAGGCCGGGGCTTAGTGTTTTGGTGTAACGACCAAAGCGCTCCACCGTATAATTATAGCCTTGCGGGATTGTCCGGATGCCTTTGATAAGAAGCACCAATACCAGAAAGGCAAGCGCACCAATCGCAATACCGAAACCACTGAAGTCCATTTGAATCTCCCTCAGATGCCGGCCATGGCGTTGATTCCATGCAACCGACTTCACCAAACACTTAGGTGTGTTTCAATAATGTTACAATCAGGTGATCGTTGATTATTAGTGCATGGAATAGCGCAACTGCGGCGATCGATCGCCGCAACGTGGCGGCCTCAGACCCAGCCCGACAGCTCGCGCCGCACCATCGCCTCGATCACCGCCATGCCTTCTGCACTGTCGTTGAGGCACGGGATGTGGGCGAATTTCTCGCCGCCGGCGTGATGGAAGGTCTCGGCCGCCTCGCGGCCGATTTCGTCCAGCGTCTCGATGCAGTCGACGGAAAAGCCTGGGTTGACGATGGCGATCGATTTCACGCCGTCCTTCGCCAGTTTCTCGACCGTCTTGTCGGTGTAGGGCTGCAGCCATTCCTGGGCGCCGAAGCGCGACTGGAAGGTGATGATCAGCTTCTTTTCATCCCACCCCAGTCGTTCACGCAACAGCCGTGTCGTCTTCTGGCAGTGGCAGTGATAGGGATCGCCCTTCTCGAAATAGGGCTTCGGGATGCCGTGATAGGAGGTGATGACCACCTCGGGCTCGAAGTCTAGCGTTGCCAGATGCCGTTCGATCGAATGGGCGAGCGCCTCGATGTAGACCGGCTCGTCATAGTAGGGCGGAACACTGCGCACGGCAGGCGCGCGGCGCATCTTCATCAAGGCGCGAAACAGCTGGTCGTTGGCGGTCGCGGTGGTGGTCGCGGAGTATTGCGGGTAGAGTGGGAACGACAGGATGCGGTCGCAGCCTTGCTCGACCAGCCTTTGCGCGACGCTCGCGGTCGAGGGGTTGCCGTAGCGCATCGCCCAGTCGACCACGACATCGGGTAGGTCGATGAGCGCTGCGGCCAGCTTTTCGCCCTGCGCCCGGGTGTAGGTGCGCAGCGGCGACTCGTTCCTCTCGCGGTTCCATATCCTGGCGTAATTGGCGCCGGACTTGTTCGGTCTCGTGGTCAGCACCAAGCCGTAGAGGATCGGATACCAGACGGCCTTGTTGAGCTCGATGACCCGCGGATCGGACAGGAATTCGCGGAGATAGCGCCACATCGGCTTGAAATCGGTGCCGTCCGGCGTGCCGAGATTGACCAGCATGACGCCGATCTTGCCTGCCTTTACCGGCGGATGTCCGGCCGGTAGCGGGTCGAGCGCTTTCGCGGCTTTGGGGTCGACAGGCGTGGAAAGCGTCATGAAGGTCTCCCGACACCGCGAAAACCGACGATGTCGGGCGAACCTAGCGATGCGGAGCAAGTTTTCAATGCTGCGTCTGGCCGCACCTTACCTTGAAAGCCAAAAACCCGTCCGGTTACCCGGACGGGTTTTGCTGGTCGTGAGTGCGAAGCGAGGTTACTTCGCCGGAATGGTCAAGGTCGCGCCGACAGGAAGCCGGCGTGGTTCGTAGCCTTTGTTGGCCTCGGAGATCACCTTCCACTTGGCGCCGTCGCCGTAGGCCTTCTTGGCGAGATCCCAATAGGTATCGCCGGCGACGATGACATGGCTGGCTTCGGCCGGGGCGGCGTCAGCCGGCTTTGCCGGAGCAGGTGCGGCTTCGGCCGGTTTTGCCGGTTCGGCCGGAGCCGGCGTTGCCGGGGCGGTTTCCGCCGGGACAGTCGGCGGCGTGGTGGTGATGTCGCCGGAGCCTGCCGGCAATGCGGGAATCGCCGGCTCCGCCGGTGCAGCCTCGGCCGGTTTTGCCGGTTCCGCTGGAGCAGGTGCCGGTTCGGCTGGTTTTGCCGGCTCGGCGGCCGGGGCAGCCGCTACGGTTGCGGCAACCTCGGTGATGCGGCCGTCGAGCTTGGGCGTGTAGGGCCGGTGCGCGGCGAGATAGTCGGCGACCACCTGTTCGAGGCCCGGGCCGTAATCATAGGCGTTCTTGGCCTTCTCGGCGAAGACCTTGTAGCCGTCGCCGCCCTGGCGGACGTAATTGTTGGTGGCGACCAGATAGTCCTTGTCCGGATTGATCGGCGCCCAGGCACCGTTCTGCATCACCTCGACCGACTTGACTCGGCCGGCATTGGGCGCGACCGACTTGTCGAAGGAGTATTTGAGACCTGCCACCTGCGGGAAGCGGCCGCCGCCGTCCTCGACCTGGCTGACGCCGTTTTCCAGCCCGGCAACCAGATCCTTTCCGGAAATCTGGAAGGTCGCCAGCGTGTTCTGGAACGGCAGCACGGTCAGCACCTCGCCCATGGTGACGGTGCCCTTGTCGATCGAAGCACGCAGGCCGCCGCCATTCGAGACGACGATCTCGACGCCCTGTCCCTTGACGCGGTCGAGGATGGCGTCGGAGACGAGGTTGCCCATCGCGCATTCCTTGGTGCGGCAGCTTTCGCGGCTGCCGTCGATGGCCTCGGTGGTCTCGGCCACTTCCTTGTTCTTCAGCGCCTCGATCGGCGCGCCGAGCTCCTTGATGCGGGCAAGAACGGCCGGATCGGGAGTGATCGACTTGTCGAGGAAGATCGGGTCGCCGCTGGCTTCCTTGACGTTGCCATTGTCGTCGAACACGACCTTGAATTCGCCGAGATATTTCGAATAGGACGCGGCCTGCACCACAGGCACCTTGGAGCCGTCGGGGTTGTCGACCATCGTCGGGTAGGGGCCTTCAGCCTTCGGGTCGGTGTTGGACAGAAGCGAATGGCTGTGGCCGCCGACCACCACATCGATGCCCAGGATCTTGGCGATGACATCGCGCTCGCGCCTGTAGCCGATATGGGTGACGGCAATGATCTTGTTGACGCCTTGCGCCTTCAGCTTCTCGACCTCGGCGGTGATCGACTTGACATCGTCGGCGATGGTGATGTTGGGGCCGGGAGAGGCGAGTTCCGGCGTGTCGTTGGTCACGGCGCCGACAATGCCGATCTTCTGGCCGCCGACCTCAAGCACAATCGACGGCTTGATCTTGCCTGCGGCGCCGGACTTGTCGTTGGGCACGACATTGGCGCTGACGATCGGGAACTTCGCCTTGTCGAGATAAGGCACCAGCGCGCTCTCGCCATCGTCGAATTCGTGGTTGCCGAGCGTCACCGCGTCGGACTTGATCTGATTGAGGAATTCCTCCTCCGCCGTGCCCTTGTAGGTGATGTAGAACAGCGATCCCTGAAAGCTGTCGCCGGCATTGAGCAGCAGCACGTTCTGGCCTTCGAGCTTCTTGCGCTCCTGTGCGATCGCGGTGACCAGCCGGCCGGCGCCGCCGATGCACTCACCCTTGGTCTCTTCCTCGGCCGAGCAGGTCGACTCGTATTTGTTGTTGCCTTCGATGCGGCTGTGCCAATCGTTGAAATGCAGGATGTTCAACGTGTAGTCGGCAAAGGATGGTGCGGCCGACAGGCCGAGTGTCGAGGCAGAGAGGGCGGCAATGGCGGCGAGCTTCTTCATCTTCGTCTCCCGGATATGATCAAAGGCGTTTAACGCTCTTGCCCGACTGCAGGATAACAGCCAGCATTTCGGGTATGTTCACATCGCGGTTGTGGCGATGCAAGAAGAATCAGGGCGGATAACCGGCATCGGTTTGCCGGCATAAAAAAGGCGGCGGCATCGCGCCGCCGCCATCCGCAAAGCCGCATGGGAAAGGTTCAGCCACGCCTGGTCAGCACGAAGTTCTGCCCGGCGGAGCTGGTGCAATTCAGCTGGTTTATGGACACCAGCAGGCAGTTGAAAGCGATTGGCTGCTGCCGGATCAGCGAGGTTCCGTTGATCTCGACCGAGGTGGCGCCGGTCTTGGTGTAGCTGCCGTCAGCGAATTTCTCACCGGTCTCCGCCGAAACGGTGGTGAAGACGCCGCCGTTCAATGTCGAGACCGCCTTGCCTTCGGCGTTCAGCCATGAGCCTTCGACGCCTCGCGCCTGCGCTGAGATCGGTGGCCCGTCGGAGCCGCCGGTGGTGCAGGCGGCAAGCATCGTCGCAAGAACGCCCGCCGCGCCCGCAGAAAGAATTTTGCGCGCAATCGTCATATCAAATCCTCTCCTGACGCATCGGCCCAATCGTCAAACGACGTTTTGGGGAACACGATGTGCGTGGCCTCAAGTTTCCAGAGCCGTCCCTCGTGCGTCCAAATGGATGCACACTGCTCTCGTCCGCATCCTTCAATCGCCCGATTTCCGGGCGATTGCAAGGCAGTGAGGCAGGGGTATGGAACCGCTATCGAACGAGGATGTTGCGGAATTGCCACGGGTCGCTTTTGTCGAGGTCTTCGGGAAACAGGCCCGGACGGTTATCGAGCGGCGTCCAGTCGGTGTAGTAGCCCTTGACCGGTCCGAGATACTGGGACTGCACTTCTAGGCAGCGCTTGTAGTCCATCTCGTCGGCCTCGACGATGCCGGCTTCCGGGTTTTCCAGCGCCCAGACCATGCCGGCGAGCACGGCCGAGGTGACCTGCATGCCGGTAGCGTTCTGGTAGGGCGCCAGCTTGCGGGCTTCGGCCAGCGACAGCTGCGAACCGTACCAGTAGGCGTTCTTGGCATGGCCGTAGAGCAGCACGCCAAGCTCGTCGACGCCGTCGACCAGCTCGTTTTCGTCGAGCACATGGTGGACCGGCTGCGGCTTGCCGGCAGCGCCGAACATTTCGTGGAGTGACAACACGGCGTCGTTGCAGGGGTGATAGGCATAGTGGCAGGTCGGGCGGTATTGGACCTTGCCCTTCTTACCGCGCACGGTGAAGAAGTCGGCGATCGAGATCGCCTCATTATGCGTCACCAGGAAACCGTATTGCGCGCCCGGCGTCGGGCACCAGGAGCGCACGCGGGTGTTGGCGCCGGGCTGTTCGAGATAGATCGCAGCCTTGGAGCCATGCTTGTGCTCCTTGCCGTTCTTCGGCATCCATCTCTCATGCGTGCCCCAGCCGAGCTCGGCCGGCTGCAGCCCTTCCGAGATGAAACCTTCGACCGACCAGGTGTTCCAGAACACGTTCATCGGCTTCGGCTTCTTGGTGCGCTGGGTGTCGCGCTCGGCGATGTGGATGCCCTTGACGCCGGCCTTCTTCATCAGCTTCGCCCAGCCGTCACGGTCGTCCTGCGCGGGTTCGGAAAACTCGAGGCCGAGGTCGCCGGCAAGGTTCAGCAGCGCCTGCTTGACGAACCACGAGACCATGCCCGGATTGGCGCCACAGGTCGAAACCGCGGTAGCGCCGCCGGGCTTGTCGTGCTTCTCCTTGATCAAGGCTTCGCGCAGCGCGTAGTTGGTGCGGCTGGCATTGTCGGCCTTGGCGTCGAAATAGAAGCCGAGCCACGGCTCGACGACGGTGTCGATGTAGAGCACGCCGAGCTTGCGGCAGAGCCGCATCAGGTCGACCGAGCCGGTATCGACCGACAGATTGATGCAAAAGCCCTGGCCGCCACCATTGGTCAAAAGCGGCGTCAGCAGTTTCTTGTAGTTTTTCTCGGTCACGTGCTCCTGGACGAAGGCGATGCCGCGCTCGTCGAGCAGCTTGCGGTCGGTGTCGAGCGGGTCGATGACCGTCATGCGCGACTTGTCGAATTTGAAATGGCGCTTGATCAGAGGCAGCGTTCCCCGTCCGATCGAACCAAAGCCGATCATCACGACAGGGCCGGTGATTTCACCGTAAACGGGCCAGTTTTCATTCGCCATTTTATCGAGCACTCCTTCAAGCAACGCGCCAAAACGGCCGTTCGACCGCCGCGCGACAAACCATAGATCATTGTCACAATAAAGCGAAAAGCAGGGATAAGGTTAGTTCCCGGCCGCGCAGATACGCCTACGGTTCGAGCAGTTTCGCGAATTCCGGTGTGAACAGCGCTTGTGCTTCGGAGACCGGCATTTCAACGAGATCGCCGCCGCAAGCCTGGATGACGTTGGGCAAACCTTGCAGGCCGAAGACCAGAACCTGCCTGTCGCCATCGCGCTTCAGGCTGGCGCCGAGAAAGTCGCCGATCAAATCGTCGATGCCGCATTCGGCCTCGTAATCCACCTCGGTCTGGTCGCTGGGCTTCTTGCGCTTCTCTTTGACGAAGGTGGCCAGCGAGGGGCCTGGCTTGCCGTCGACCGTATCGGAAAACATGTCCTGAAGGGTAAGCAAGGCGCCACGGCGCACGTCCATGACATAGGCGTCGGAATAGTTGTTCGGATGCGCACCGCCGCAATAGAGGCTGCCGGATTCGGACCAACTCATCAGCTTCGGCGTCAATGACGTAACTTTGAACGTCGAGTCTTCATAGCCGCCAAGCGAATCGTCATCCATGCCCTCCATCGGTGGTCCATCGTGGAAGCCGGCGTATTGCAGCGCCGCGCACGTCAAGGCGCTGAGGCTGTCATGCCAATGGCGGTTCTGCAGCAAGGCATTGGCGGCTTCGATCGGCGCGCCGCCGGCGAGATCGACGATGCGCGGCCTGGCGAATTTGGTGCGTGGATCGGTGACATAGTTGTAGGCTGCATCCGGCCAACCTTCCTTGGCGTCTGCCTCGGGCGCGAAATCCAGCTTGAGATAGTCGTAGGGCGATGCCGCCATGGTGATCGGCGCATCGTCACCCGAGAATGTCATGTCGGTGAAATCATAGAGATCGCGTGGCGTCGTCGCCGGCGTCTCCGTCTGGGCACGGCTGGCGATCCTTGTCAGCTTCAGCGGCAGGGTCTTTTTGGCCGTCCAGGTGCCTTCCAGCGTCTTGCCATTGTCGGCGGAACTCAATCGCCAGACGGCGCCGATGGGTGGAGCCTGGCCGTCGCCGCACTTCTTGGCATCGCAGGCTTCTTCCTCGGCCAATTGAAAGGTGGCGCCCTTGCTCGACTTCGCCTGCAGAGGAATATCGACGCCCTTGGAGCGGTAGAAATAGCGGCCCGCCAGTGCCTCTCCAGCCGTCGCCGGATCACCGGTAAACTCGACGACGATGTCGATGTTGCCGAGCTTCCCCGCATAGGTCACCGGTTCCGCATGCGCTGTTGCCGGCAACGCCAGCAATGCACCGAGCAGGACGGCTAGCTTCAGAACATGTCGGATCATCGTCACTCCTGAGCCATGGTTTGCAGGCGTTGCACCAGCCGGTCACGGTCTGATGTCATCCCCTTATAGTCGAGTTGAGCCTCATCCAGCGCCTGCAATTGCGCCGCGAAAGAGGCGGCAAGCGTTGCCCGGTCGGGATGCCGCGCCAGCACTTTCAGCGGGTCGAGATGGATGCGGATGGTGAACAGGATGTCGCGCGACAGAGGCAGTTTGCGCAGCGTCTGGCGCTCGACGCGGATGAAGGCGTGGGCGTTGACGTCGCCGTCGGGAAATCGCGAGGGGCGGTTGGTGGCACGGTCGATGCGCTCGACATTGGAGAGCGGATGATAGAGCGCGTCGCCGGCCTGGATCGACCAGTTGAAGCGTTCGACGGCCTGACCCTGCAGGCCGTCGAACATGCGGTTGATGAGCTCGGCCGGCCTGGTGCCCGGACCGAAGCCCGGCACCGGTGCGTGGATCTGCTGCAGCGGCCGGCCGAATTTTTCGACCAGCGACCAGGATGACGGGAAACACAGCGAGCCGGCGGCGAGCCGCCAGCCGGTGTCGTCACGGCGCATCAGGATCAGGTCTTCCTGAACGAGCAGCGACGCTGCGACCAGCGGGGCATCGGGGAAGGTGGCGTCAGAGTCGGCTTTGGCGCCAATGACCTCAACCCCGGCATTGGTGCGCCGGTACATCCCGGGAAATGTCGACAGCAGATGTGCTTCGATGAGGCCGCCCACTTCGCGCTGGGCGTCGCGCGTGCCGTCTTCCTCGACAAACACCTTGTCGGGAATTTCGGCATACAGCCGGCGCTTTTCGGCGAGATGGTCGAAGAGATACCGGTCGACCTCGATCCACTTGTCGAGTTCGAGCGGCTTCAGCCCGATGGTGAAGAGCTTTGAGGAGCCATCATAGGGCGTGTGCGTGGGCTGACGAGAATTCATGCTTCGCTAGAAAGTGTCCAATGCCGGCGGTTATTCTCGCAGCCGCTTCGTATCAGGCCAATGTTGCCGGGATCAAGCCGCGCAGAGAATTGCCGACGAACAGTGTTTTGGCGGATTTCAACTCGTCATAGCTGTAGATCGCCTCCTGGGCGCGGCCTTCGTCCAGCAACTCGGCGCGCAATACGCCAGGCAGCAGGCCGCAGTCGAGCCTGGGTGTCATCAGCATGCCATCACCGAAATCGGCGAAGACGTTGGTGATGGTGCCTTCGCAGATTTCACTGCGCTCATTTGCGAGCAACACTTCGTCGGCCTGGGTGATCAGATATTCGGAGCGGGCGTGAGTGTAGACTTGCCGCCGGCCGGTCTTGTGGCGCAGCAGCGTGTCGGTGGAGGAGAGCCGGACCCGCGCCAGTCGCAGCCGCCAGACCTTGTCGGCGGCGAGTGGCTCGTAAGGCTGAACAGAAGCCGTCACCTCGCCATTGCGCTGCAGGACGAGCCGGGTGCGCAGCGCCGTCTGCTGCGCCCCGATAGTATTCGCCAGCACCTCGCCGATCCGCTGCGGATCGCAGGCAAAGCCGAGTTCTTCCGCCGAGCCGTAAAGGCGTGCGAGATGGCGTTCGAAGCGCAGAAAGCCCTGGCCGGGCTCCCAGCGCATCGTCTCGATCAGCTCGAAATCGGCGGTGTCCCCGTCGCGAAGCGCGCCTTCAGCAGACACTCCTGATACTCCCCTTGCGCCGTCGAATCGAAGACGACGCCGCCGCCGACATTGTAAACGGCCTCGCCACTGGAAAAGAGCGATATGGTGCGGATCGCCACCGAAAAGCGCATCATGCCGCCAGGCGCGATCCAGCCGATGGCGCCGCAATAGACGTCGCGCGGTGTCTCTTCCAGCTCGTGCAGGATTTCCATGGCGCGGATTTTCGGTGCGCCGGTAATCGAGCCACAGGGAAACAGCGCGCCAAAGATTTGGCGGATGCCGAGATCAGGCAGAAGCTTCGCCCGCACACGGCTCACCATCTGATGGACGGTCGGGTAGCTCTCGATGCGGAACAGTTCCGGGACTTCCAGCGTGCCGACCTCGCTGATCAGCGAGATGTCATTGCGCAGGAGATCGACGATCATCCGGTTCTCGGCCTGGTTCTTTTCGTCGCTGCGCAAGAAGGACTTCAACCGCGCGTCCTCGGCCTTGGTCGCGCCGCGCGGTGCGGTGCCCTTCATCGGATGGGTTTCGATCATGCCTAAGGCATTGATCTCGAAGAACAGCTCGGGCGAACGCGATAAGACGATGGGATCGCCGAGCGAAATCAGTGCGCCATACTTGACCGGCTGGCGTCCTGTCAGTGCGTCGAAGGCAGCAACCGGATCGCCCGACCATTGGGCACGGACCGGAAAGGTCAGGTTGCCTTGGTAGCAGTCGCCCTTGCGGATGTGGTCGTGAAGGCGCGCGAAGCGTTTGGCGTAATCCTGAGCGGACCAACTGGCCCTGGCGTCGAAGATGGGGCCATTGGTGGCCGGCGCATCGTTGCGCGGCATCGCCTCTTCGACCGGAGCATCGAAGACACCCAGACAAACCAGTGGCGCGCGCCGGCCTTCAGGCAGCAGCGGCACGAGTTTCGGTTCGAGCAGATAGCCCGCTTCGTAGGAGAAATAGCCGGCCAGCCATTTGCCGGCATCGCTCGCCGCCTGCGCAGCCGCCAGCGCCGGCAGAAAATCCTTGGCATCATAGGCAATGATGATGTCGGCCGGGTGGTCGAAGACCAACTGACGGCCGCTTTCATCGTTGCGGAAAATGGCAGAGGGCAGGGGCATGGGGCTCGGGTACTGCGGTCGATGACGCCAGAACCGCTCTATATGGGGGCCGGGCGGCGTGCAATCGAGGGAGCGGCGTCGCAGGGCGCAAAGACAGTGGCGAATGCAAAAACAAAGACGGCGCCCGAAAGCGCCGCCTTCTGGTTATGTTGCCGATGACGGATCAGCTGTTGTTGGCGGTCCCGGCGCTCGGGAATTGGCGTGCGAACTCCTTTTCGTCGCCGGTGGCAAGCAGCTTGGCCTGCTCGACCCACTTTTCGCGGGCGATGCGGCCGTCGAAATTCAGCGTGTCCTCGATGCGCTTGACGTCGGCCGCGGTCCAGCCGGCGATCTGCGCGTAGGTCGTGACGCCAAGGCCCTTGAGCAGTTTGTCGTTGACCGGGCCGATACCGATCAGGCGGCGCAGATTATCGGCCTTCCCAGCTGCCGGGGCGGCCTTCTTCGGGACGGCAGCGGGCTTTGAAGCAGCGGCTTTGGGCGCGGCCTTGGCGGCGGCAGGTTTGCTGGCCGCTGGTTTTGCGGCCGCGGATTTGGCCGCAGCTGGTTTGGCCGCGGCGGGTTTGGCGGGGGCCGGTTTCGCGGCCGGGGCGGACTTGGCCTTTGCCGGTTTCGATACCAGCGCCGCCGGCGCCGAACTTGAAGGCTTGGCGGATGGAGCCGATGTTTCACGCAGCCGGCGTTCGAGATCGGCGCGGGTCTTGCCGCAGGCGTCGAGTTCGCCAGTCAGGCGATCGGCGTCGGCGCGCAGTCTGTCACGCTCGCTGCGGGTGCGGTCGAGATCGCCGCGCAGGCTGTCGAGTTCGCCGCGCAGCCGGCCCCAGATAAACCAGCCAACCAACACACCTACAAGGAACGCCAGGACAATGTAAAAGAAGGTCATCGTCTCTCTCCAGTCGGATCCGTCCGCCGCCGTCCCAAGTCATGACCTTGGCAGATCGGATCATCCAATGTGGTTCGGCGGCTCAGGGAACAGCCGGTCTGTCGTCGAGTGTCGGCGTTCGGCTTTCCGCCCATTGCCAACCGTCGCTGTCGCATTCGTCAGACCGCTGCCATGGGCCGGGATGCTGTCCGGCCTTAAGCCGCGCGCCCGGCTGAGCTTCAGTCGGAAAGCTATCATACGGCTTCGGGAAAGCTAACGGAATTTTCGCCGGAGAGTTATTCAAGAACAGATATTTAGAACAAGAACAGAGCTGCCGTCACATGCATTCCGGCTAAACTGTTCTGCGATTCTGCAAAGTCGAGGCCGCTCCTGAACCTGCCACTCTGCGCCATCGGTCCAATGGGTGCGCGCATTAACTGTCGAGCGCTTCCAACTCGTCGATCAGGCCGCCGATCACGCCAAGCCCGATCTGCCAGAAGGCGGGGTCGGTGGCGTCGAGGCCGAAGGGGGCGAGAAGTTCGGAGTGATGCTTGGTGCCACCAGCGCGCAGCATCTCGAAATACTTGTCCTGGAAGCCATGCTCGGCGTTCTGGTAGACCGCGTAGAGCGAGTTCACCAGGCAGTCGCCAAAGGCATAGGCGTAGACGTAGAAGGGGGAGTGGACGAAGTGCGGGATGTAGGTCCAGAAGACCTCATAGCCCTCGCGCAGCTTGATCGCCGGCCCCAGGCTTTCGGCCTGCACCTCGAGCCAGAACTGGCCGAGCTTGTCGGAGGTCAGTTCGCCGTTCTTGCGCTCTGCATGCACTTTGCGCTCGAACTCGTAGAAGGCGATCTGGCGCACGACCGTGTTGATCATGTCCTCGACCTTCTGGGCGAGCATCGCCTTGCGCTCGCGCTTGTCGGTGGTCTGGTCGAGCAGCGAACGGAAGGTCAGCATCTCGCCGAATACTGAGGCCGTCTCGGCCAAAGTCAGCGGCGTCGAAGCCATCAGGGCGCCCTGGCCGCCGGCCAGCACCTGATGCACGCCGTGGCCGAGTTCATGCGCCAGCGTCATCACATCGCGCGGCTTGCCCATGTAGTTGAGCAGCACGTAAGGGTGCGCCGAAGGCACGGTCGGATGGGCGAAGGCGCCGGGCGACTTGCCGGGCCTGACCGGCGCGTCGATCCAGTTGCGGTCGAAGAAGACGCGGGCGATCTCCGCCATATCGGGGGAAAAGCGCTGATAGGCCGACAGCACGGTGTTCCTGGCGTCGTCCCAAGGGATCACGGCCTGCGGCGTTTCGGGCAAGGGGGCGTTGCGGTCCCAGTGGTTCATCACCTCCATGCCGAGCCAGCGCGCCTTCAGCGCGTAGTAGCGATGAGACAGGCGCGGATAGGCCTCGCGCACGGCCGACGCCAGCGCATCGACCACGCTGCGCTCGACGCGGTTGGCGAGATGGCGTGAATCGGCGATGTCCTCGAAGCCGCGCCAGCGGTCGGAAATCTCCTTGTCCTTGGCCAGCGTGTTGGTGATCAGCGTGAAGGTGCGCAGGCTCTTGCGGAAGGTTGCGGCCAGCGCTTCGGAGGCGCGGCGGCGGACCTCCCCATCGGCGTCCTGCAGGCGGTTCAGCGCCGGCTCCAGCGTCAGTTCCTCGCCGTCTATGTCGAAGCGCAGATCGGTCATCGTCTCGTCGAACAGCCGGTTCCAGGCACCGCGTCCGGTGATCGATTTCTCATGGAACAGCTGCTCGACCCGGTCCTCGAGCTGGTAGGGCTTGTCCATTCTGAGGTCGAGCACCCAGGGGCGGTAATGGGCAAAGCCGGCGTCGGCGGCGAGGGCTGCTTCGAGCGCCTTGTCGTCGATCAGGTTCAGCTCCAGCGCGAAGAACAGAAGATGCGCGCTGGCGTCGGTCATCTTCTCCTGGATGTCGCCATAGAGCTTTGCGCGCTGCGGATCGGCGGTGTTGCCGGCATAGATCAGGCCGGCATAGGAGACGATGCGGCCGATCAGTTCCTCCAGCGCCTCATAGGCTGTCAGCGCCTCGCCAAGCCTGCCGGCGCTGCCGCGCTCGGCCTCCGCAGCCAGCGTGCCCTTCCAGCGGTTCTCGAAGGCGACGGCATCGGCCGCCGCCTTGGCAAGGTCGCGCTTCAGTTCGGGCGCCTCCATGCCGGAATAAAGATCGGCGAGATTCCATTCCGGCAGGTCGCCGAGTTCCGCCGCGCCCTGACCGGACGCTACCGCCGCAAGCTGCCGACCGAGAATCCTGCTCATCAACAATTACCTTCTGGAATCAAGGGGAAAGGACAAGCCGGTCAAATCCTAAGGAATTCGTTCACCGGGTTTTTTGAAACCTTGTTTAGAACCCTGTGCCAAGATGATCCATGGGAATTTCCCAAGGCGGGCAACTCAAATCAGTCATGACAGGTTCCATTCTTATAGTCGATGACGATCCCGTGCAGCGCCGGCTGCTCGAGGCGGCGGTGACGAAATTCGGCCACAGCGCCATCGTTGCCGATGGCGGCGAGGCCGGTCTGAGCGCGCTTGACGGACCCAATGCGAGGGATATTTCGGCAGTCATCCTCGACCTTGTCATGCCGGGCCTCGACGGCATCGGCGTGCTGAAGGCGATGCGCGAGCGCGGCATCACTGTTCCCGTCATCGTGCAGACTGCGCAGGGCGGCATCGAAACGGTGGTTTCGGCGATGCGCCACGGCGCCTTCGATTTTGTCGTCAAGCCGGCGTCTCCCGACCGGCTGCAGACCGCGATCGGCAACGCGCTCAAGGTCGAGGCGGTCGAGGACGAGGTCAAGCGCACGTCGCGGCGTCGCGGCGGCCACCTGACCTTCAAGGACATGATCACGCACAGCCCGGCGATGGACCGGGTGATCCGCCTCGGCCAGAAGGCTGCGGCCTCCAACATCCCGATCCTGATCGAGGGCGAATCAGGCGTCGGCAAGGAATTGGTGGCGCGCGCCATCCAGGGCAGCGGCGAACGCCGCACAAAACCGTTCGTCACCGTCAATTGCGGCGCCATCCCCGACAATCTGGTCGAATCGATCCTGTTCGGTCACGAAAAAGGCTCGTTCACCGGCGCCACCGAAAAGCACACCGGCAAGTTCGTCGAGGCGCATTCGGGCACGCTGTTCCTGGATGAGATCGGCGACCTGCCGCTCGACGTGCAGGTCAAGCTGTTGCGCGCCGTGCAGGATGGCGAGGTCGATCCGGTCGGTGGCCGTTCCACCGTCAGGGTCGACATCAGGCTGATCTCGGCCACGCACCGCAACCTTCTGCAGCAGGTCAAGGACGGCAAGTTTCGCGAGGACCTGTTCTACCGGCTCAACGTTTACCCGATCGTCGTGCCGCCGCTGCGCGACCGCCGCGACGACATCCCCTATCTGGTCAAGCATTTCATGGACAAGGTGGCGCCGGCGGGCAATCGCCTGCACGGCATCTCGGATGCCGCACTGGCCATGCTGCAGGCCTATGATTGGCCGGGAAACATCAGGCAGCTGGAAAACGCCGTGTTCAGGGCCTCGGTGCTTGCCGAAGGCGATGTGCTCACGACTGACGAATTTCCGCAGATCCGGGCGCAGGTCGACGGCACCGTCAATCTCGACGCCGATGCGTCCTTGTCGGACCCCGGCATGGCCTTGAGCACCGGATCGCAAGGCGATGGCGCGCAGACTGATGACGCCGGTACGGCAGCTGCCGAGCTCGCCCCTCCGGCCAGGTTGCTTCAGCGTTTCGGCACATTGAGGGCGCTGGACGAGCGTGGCAATGTGCGTGCGCTGGCCGATGTCGAACTCGAAATGATCAAGCTCGCCATCGACCATTACAACGGCCAGATGAGCGAGGTCGCACGGCGTCTCGGCATCGGCCGCTCGACGCTCTACCGCAAGCTCAAGGAATACGGCATCGACCCGGAAACCGGCCGCCTCGACCGCCTTGCCTCCTGAACGCCGAATTCCACAGCTTGCCAACGCAACGCCGGGACCAGCTTGCCATGCCACATCCGGCGCTGCATAAGGGGTTGGGGCGGGAATATGGCTGATGCGACGCCGTTGTTCACGCATTAAGGCCAGCGGTAACAGATCGTGTAGCGGGAAAAGGCTGAATCTTGATCTAAACCAGCAGTTTACCAAGAAATCCTGTGTATTATTTTTGACGGGATATCGCCACGGTGTTACCGCATTTCGGCTTCAATAAGCGATGATTAACCATTAGGATCGATATTCGGATGTGAGAACCACGCATCCGTTTGGACAAATCCGGGGACAAACGGCAGCCTGCAAGGCCTTTTGATTTGAACAAAGTCGAACGACACAGAAACGGGCGGCGCGATCACATGGGCGTCTGGCCGAGATGGCTGGCAGCGTTGATCGTTGCGTTCGCTTTCCTCGCCGCAACTGCTGCCGGCGCTAGCGCTGAAACGCGCTCGCTCAAGCTCTATCACCTCCACACGCACGAAAAGGCCGAGATCGTCTACAAGCGCAATGGCCGCTACGATCCGGCAGGCCTCAGGAAGATCAACATCATCCTGCGCGACTGGCGTCGCAACGAACCGACCAAGATGGATCCGCGCCTGCTCGATCTGGTGTGGGAAGCTTACCGGCAGGCCGGCGCCACCGACTACATCCAGGTCGTTTGCGGCTATCGCTCGCCGTCGACCAATTCGATGCTGCGCAGCCGCAGCCGCGGTGTCGCCAAGGAAAGCCAGCATATGCTGGGCAAGGCGATGGACTTCTACATTCCGGGTGTGCCGCTGAAAAAGCTGCGCAACATCGGCCTGAAGATGCAGGGCGGCGGCGTCGGCTACTATCCGTCGTCGGGTTCGCCCTTCGTCCACATGGACGTCGGCAATGTGCGGCATTGGCCAGGCATCAGCCGCCAGGAACTGGTCAGCCTGTTCCCCAATGGCAAGACGCTGCATGTGCCGAGCGACGGCAGGCCGTTGCCGGGTTATGACCAAGCGCTCGCCTCCTACAAGGCACGCAAGGGCGCCGGTTCTCCTGCCATCATGATGGCCAGCGCAGGCGGCAGCACCAAGAAATCCGGTGGCTTCCTGTCCGCGTTCTTTGGCGGTGGCGGTGAAGACGAAGCCGACGACAGCGCCGATGTCGCTACCGCCGCGCCGCCGCCGAGAAGCGTGAAGCCGGTGCTGGCTGCCACGAGCAACAACAACAGCAATCTGCCTGGCATCGCGATCGTGTCGCCGCAGAACGCCAAGCGCGCCAACATTCCGCAGCTTGCCGACGACAGCGCTGACGATGCGGAGCCGCAGGACACGCCGGAGACGATCATCGCCGCGCTGCCCGCCAAGGAAGTGCCGCTGCCCGCTTTCGCACCGCGGCCGAAGGCCGATGTCGGCGCGCAACAACCTGAGACCGTGCCGTTCGGCGTGGCCGATGCCACCACCGAACAGACGGTGGCGACGGCGCAGGCGCCGGCCAATGTGCCGTTCGGAACGGCCGATGCGAGCAATGCCGACCAGGGGGCCGATCAAGCTGCCGCTCCGGCGCAGGTCGCGGTCAACGTCCCGTTGCCGACCTGGCGTCCCGACCGCTCTTCGCCGCCGGCTGAGCTTGCGCCGCAGGACAAGGGCGTTCTGCTGGCGCTGGCCGATACGGCTGCCCACAAGCAGACCGCAACCGACGCGTTCTCGGTGCTGCCGTCGCAGCGTCCGGACGAGGTCAAGGCGGTTCTCGAACAGGCCAGCGCCGCCGATACAGCCGGTGCTACCGACGACTATCAGGTTGCGTCGCTTGAGCCGCGCTCTGCGTTCAACGATCCGTCAGGTGTCGATGCCGCATCGCCGCGCGGCGCTATTGCTGCCCGTCCCGCCGGTACCGATCCAGCCTCGGTGATCGGCGCCGGCGTCAAGACGACACGCAAGGAAGCCAGGGCTTCGGCCCGCGACCTGAAGCCAGGACCGAAGGCAGTGGTGGTGGCGGCCGAACCGCAGGCGGCCCGCTGGGCGCTGAGCAGCGGCGACAACATCGCCACCGTTTCCAGCCCGACGACAGCGCCGCGCTATGCCTACAACATCGTGCATACGCCGCCGAGCGAGGTCTACACCGCAGGCTTCCAGGCGGACAACCAGATGGCCGATGCCAACCGCTTCACCGGCAATGCCGTGAAATTCCTTTCGGTCGCCCGCTTCCAGACGAAGTAAGAGCTCGACGGGGTAAACATCGAAGCCGCGCTGGGCAACCCGCGCGGCTTTTTGCTGTTGGCGAATCTCCAGCGCTGGCTTCTAGCGTCCCGGAATGCTAACCACCAGCCTGCATTCCCGCTTCGTCTAATGGTAGGACAGCGCCCTTTGAAGGCGTGAATCGAGGTTCGAGCCCTTGAGCGGGAACCAAAATCTCAACGCGTAGCAAACCCGGTCGGCGCAGCTGGCGGGTTTTTGTGCCGAGTGCAATTCCGGGAACACTGTGATTTTCCCGGGAAAGCGCGGAGCGCTTCCCTTGGGATTGCGCAAAGATAAAGTAGCGGAGGTTATTTTCCGAGCTTGCTCGCGCTCTGTGCGAGCGCCTCGATCTCATCCCACTTGCCGGCCTTGACCAACTCGTCCGGCGCCACCCACGAGCCGCCGACGCAGATAACGTTGGACAGGCTGAGATAGTCGGCGGCGTTCTTGGCCGAGATGCCGCCGGTCGGGCAGAATTTCACGTCGGCCAGCGGCGAGGCAAAGGCCTTCAGCGAGGCGATGCCGCCGGATTGTTCGGCCGGGAAGAATTTCAGGAACCGCAGGCCGGCCTCGCGGGCAGCCATGATCTCGCCGGGCGTGATGGCGCCGGGCAGCAAGGGAACGTCGCTGTCCTTGGCCGCCGCCAGCAACTCGCGCGTGATGCCGGGGCTGACGATGAACTTCGAGCCAGCCGCCGCTGCCTGGTCGAACTGCTTGGCATCGAGAATTGTGCCGGCGCCGACAATGGCGCCCTCGACCTCACCGGCCACGCGGCGGATCGCTTCCAGCGCATCGGCGGTTCTCAACGTGATCTCGATCGCCGGCAGGCCGCCGGCGGCCAGCGCCCGGGCGAGCGGGACGGCGTCCGCGACATTGGCGATCTTCAGCACCGGAATGACCGGCTGGCCATTGAGCAGCGACAGGAGCTTTTCGGTCTTGCTGGGCATTGGCTTTTCTCTCCCTGGGTGATTTCAACCGATTAGCAGAAGGCCGATTCCGAGTCCACGAAACCCGGCCTGCCGCGATGTCACATGTCGGCCAACGAGCCTGCGGGCGAATACCGACGAAGTGTCTTTAGCTCTGCCTTGAATCCGCTTTGACCACGGTCTAGTGGCTTGGCGATGACCAACCATGAACCCCTGCGCGTCGCCGCGCTCTACAAATTTGCGAGGCTGGGCGACTTCGACGCGCTGCGGGTCTTGCGCACGCCGCTTGCCGCCTTCTGCTGCGGGCGCGGCATCAAGGGCACGCTGCTTCTGGCGCAGGAGGGCATTAACGGCACGGTCGCCGGCAGCGAAGCCGACATAGCCGACCTGATCGCTTATCTCGAGGCCATCGAGGGTCTTGCCGATCTCGAGGTCAAATACAGCACTGCCGCCGAAATGCCGTTCCATCGCATGAAGGTGCGGCTGAAGCGCGAGATCGTCACCATGGGCGTCGAAGACCTCGACCCGGCGACGGGTGCGGGGACCTATGTCGCGCCGGCCGACTGGAACGCGCTGATCTCGGACCCCGGCACCATCGTCATCGACACACGCAACGCGTACGAAGTGTCGATCGGGACGTTCGAGGGCGCGGTGGACCCGCGCACGTCGAGCTTTCGCGAATTCCCGGCCTGGGTGGAAAAACACCGCGACCAACTCGACGGCCGCAAGGTTGCGATGTTCTGCACCGGCGGCATCCGCTGCGAAAAGGCGACGGCCTATGTGAAGTCGCTCGGCTTCGAGGATGTGTTCCATCTCAAGGGCGGCATCCTCAGATATCTTGAAGAGGTGCCGGCCGAAGACAGCCTGTGGCAGGGCGAGTGTTTCGTCTTCGACGAGCGGGTCTCGGTGTCGCATGGGTTGACCGAAGGCGAGGCCGAACTCTGCCGCGCCTGCCGGCATCCGCTGACGCCGGAGAACCGGCTGTCGCCGCATTTTTCCACCGGCGTGTCATGCCCGCATTGCTACGAGGCACGCTCGGATGAGGATCGCACCCGCTATGCCGAGCGCCAGCGCCAGGTCGAACTTGCGCAGGCGCAGGGCAGGGGACATATCGGCAGTTAAGTGCCGCCGACGCCCTGACTGGATCACCACACGACAGAATAGCGGTCGATCACCCACAGCCATGTGCCGTCGGCCTGCCGGCGCGCGACCTCTGAGGTTATCGAGCCGTCGGCAAGCCTGGTCGACCCGAGGTCGCCGTTAATGGCCGCCGGGCGCTGCTCGCCGCGCTGGAATTTTCGCCAGCTCGCGGCAAAGGCTTCGAACAAAGCGCGGATCGCCTCATGGCCACGCGTCAATTCGGCTGCTCCGGTGTCGATGACGGCATCGGGTTCGAACAGCGCTACCATGCCCTCAATGTCTCCCGCCCATTGCCGATCAATTAGCAGGCGCTCCAGATCCTGGGGATCTCGTGCTTGGTCGCGGTCTGGCTGATCGGTCACGGCAAAACTCCTCCCTCGCCGACGTTGCGGCGACACTAACCGAAGCCGAGGCGGGTTTCGACACATCGAATTTGATTTGCGGCATTGCCGGCGCCGATAGCAAAGCGCCGGTCCGTCATTGTAATGTCAACAATCGGGACCTACGTCTGCAACGTCCAAAACCTGCCCGTCCACGTTGGCGCGGGCCCTTTTCTGGAGGCACCATGTTCGACCCCAAGAAGCTTCTCGACGATCTGCTCGGCTCGCAAGTTCCCGGCACAACCGGCACCGTTCGCGACAAGGCCGGGCAGGCTGTGCAGATGGCCAAGGACAATCCGCTGGCCGCCGGTGCGCTGGCCGCGGTGCTGCTTGGAACCGGCACGGGACGGCAGGTCACCGGCACGGCCGTGAAGCTCGGCGGACTGGCTGCGATCGGCGGTCTCGCCTACAAGGCCTACCAGAATTACAAGGCCGGCAATGCACCCGAGCAGGCGCCGGCGGCCGGCCAGCCGGAATTGCTGCCGCCGCCCGCCGACACCGGCTTTCATCCTTCACAGGCGCCACAGGGGGAGGACGAGTTCACGCTGACCCTGGTGCGGGCGATGATCTCGGCGGCCAAGGCCGATGGCCATGTCGATGACGCGGAACGCCAAAAGATCGCCGGCAAGCTCAGTCTGGCCGGCATCGGCACGGAAGCGGAAAAGTTTCTGATGGCCGAGCTGGACAGCCCGCTCGACCTCGATACGCTGGTCGCAGGCGCCAAGACCGATGAGCAGAGGCTCGAGCTCTACACGGCGTCCCGACTGACGATCGACCCCGATACGCGCGCCGAACGCGGCTATCTCGACCTGCTCGCCGGCCGGCTCGGCCTGCCGGATGCGCTCGTCGATCATGTCGAGGCGACGGTGTCGGCGGCCAAGGTGCCGGTTCCGTCAGGCACGGCGCCGAACCCGCGCTGGTAGACAACGCAGCCGCGGCGGGAAAAGCGTTAACTTCTCGTTTACCGAGGAAGCGCATGATTTTAGTTAGTCGGATCGGCTTTTCCTCCTCCCAAGCCCGGTTCAGATCAGGGGGCGGTCGCCAATGACCGCCCTTTTTGTCGGACCGATCACATAAAGCGCGTGGCGCTTCATGTTTTTGTCCGGATGCATGTCGTTCTCTCAGAACCGGGGCCACTTTTGAGCGACATGCATTAGTGTCCGACTTGCCATGATCGCCTTCATTTGCGATGGGTCGGTGCATTCGGATGCACCCCGATCTGTGCCGGGGATGCGCGGCGCGCAGGAGCAAAATCATGACAGTCCTCACAGAGAAAACCGCCATTGTTACCGGCGCCGGCACCGGCATCGGCAAGAGCGTCGCCACGGCGCTGCTCAAGGCGGGCTGGAACACGGTGTTTTGCGGCCGCCGCAAAGCGGTGCTCGATGCCGCCATTACCGAGGCCGGGAAAACGGACGCCAAGGCGCTGGCGGTTGCCTGCGACATCAGCAAGGCCGGCGAAGTCGATGACCTGTTCGAGACGGTGGCCGCAGCCTTCGGCCGCGTCGACCTGCTCTTCAACAATGCCGGCATGAGCTACAAGTCGACGCCGATCGACGAGATCCCGGTCGAGGTCTGGAACGATATTGTCGGCGTCAATCTCACCGGATCGTTCCTATGCGCCCGCGCCGCCTTCGGCGTCATGCGCAAGCAAAAGCCAATGGGCGGCCGCATCATCAACAATGGCTCTGTGTCGGCCTATGCGCCACGGCCGGGCTCGGTGCCCTATACCGCGACCAAGCACGCCATATCGGGGCTGACCAAGACGCTGGCGCTCGACGGCCGGCCCCATGACATCGCCTGCGGCCAGATCGACATAGGCAACGCGCTGACCGATATGGCGCACGCAATGACGGTCGGCGTGCCGCAGGCCAATGGTACCATCGCCGCCGAAGCGGTGATGGACGTCCAGCGCGTCGCCGACGCCGTCGTCCACATGGCCAGCCTGCCGCTCGATGCCAATGTGCTGTTCATGACGGTGATGGCGACCAAGATGCCGTTCGTGGGGCGTGGGTGAAGAGCCGAAGGCCTACCTCTTCAAAAACGACTCGATCCGCTCCAGCGCGCGCAAGATGTTCTCTTCGGAATTGGCGTAGGAGAGCCTGATGTAGCCTTCGCCGAGAATGCCGAAATCGGGGCCGCCGATCAGCGCCACGCCGGCCTCCTCGAGCAGTGCCGAGGCGAGCTTCTTGGCCTTCCAGCCGGTCTTCGAAACATTCGGGAAGGCATAGAATGCGCCCTTGGGCGTGATGCAGGAGACGCCGGGCAGCGCGTTCAGCCCCTCGACCACGATCTTCCTGCGGTTGTCGAAGGCGCGCATCATCTTGTCGACATCGTCCTGGGGGCCGTCGATGGCGGAGATGCCGGCGAACTGGCTCGGCGCGTTGACGCAGGACCAGCAATTGACCGCCAGCTTGCGCACCTTGTCGTAGAGATGCGCGCCCTTGTCGCCATTCGGCCAGATCGACCAGCCCATGCGCCAGCCGGTCATCGCCCATGTCTTCGACCAGCCGTTGAGCACGATCAGCCGGTCGCGAATTTCCGGAAAATTGAGCAGCGAAAAATGCGTCTCGCCGTCATAGGTCATGACGTCGTAGATTTCGTCGGAGAGGATAGCGACCTGCGGATGCGCTTGCAGTCCCTTCACCAGCTTCTCGATCTCGGCGCGCGGCGTGACGCCGCCGGTCGGGTTGGCCGGTGAGTTGAGGATCAGGAGCCTCGTCTTCGACGTGATCAGCGCCAGCGTCTCTTCTGCCGAGAAGGCAAAGCCGTTCTCCTCGCGGATCGGCACCGGAATGGGCGCGGCGCCGGTGAACTCGATCATCGAGCGGTAGATCGGAAAGCCTGGGTCTGGATAGAGGATCTCGGCGCCGGGTTCGCCGAACATCAAGATGGCCGCGAACATGGTCGGCTTGCCGCCGGGCAGGATCATCACATTTTCCGGCGAGACCTCGACGCCGGTGGTGGCCAGCGTGCGCCGCACCACCGCTTCGCGCGTCGCCAGCAGGCCGTTGGCCGGGGTGTAGCCATGGTGACCGTCGCGCAGCGCCTTGATCGCGGCCTCGACAATGTGCTGCGGCGTTTTGAAGTCGGGCTGGCCGATGCCGAGATTGACGATGTCGCGGCCCTGTTGAGCCAGTGCGGTCGCCCGCGCCAGCACGGCAAAGGCGTTTTCCTCGCCGAGACGGTCGAAGGCCGAAATCGTGTGGAGCATTTTTCCCGTCCGTGTGGTTCTTGCTGTTAGGTCGCGTTTTTGTGAGCGTCTGCTCACAAAAGTCAAACGGATTGGAGTTTTGCGTGTCGGAAAATCTCAAAGATTGGCAAGCGCGTCCGCGGCCCGAGCGCAAGCCCATTGACGGCCGCTATGTCCGGCTCGAACCGCTGAGCGCCGAAAAGCATGGCGATGGGTTGTACGAGGCGTCGTCGGTGCCCGACATCGATGGACGCTTTGCCTGGCTGCCCGACCACCCGCCGCAAACCCGCGCCGATTTCCAGCCATGGCTGGACAAGGTCGAGGCGAGCGAGGATCCGCTGTTCTTCGCCGTCATCGACAAGGCCAGCGGCAAGGTCGCCGGGCGACAGACGCTGATGCGCATCGATCCTGCCTATGGCGTCATCGAGATCGGCAACATCTATTGGGGGCCACTGATCTCGCGCAAGCCGGCAGCGACCGAGGCGCAGTTCCTGTTCATGAAGTACATTTTCGACGGGCTGGGCTATCGCCGCTACGAGTGGAAATGCAACAACCGCAACGACCCTTCGAAGCGCGCGGCGGAACGGTTCGGCTTCAAGTTCGAGGGCATTTTCCGCCAGCATCTTGTGGTCAAGGGTGAAAACCGCGATACGGCATGGTACTCGATCATCGACAAGGAATGGCCGGCGCTGCGCAAAGCCTATGAGGCATGGCTCGATCCTGCCAATTTCGATGGCGAAGGCCGGCAGAAGCGGCGGCTCGAGGATTTCCGCGCCGAGTTCGGCGCGTAACAGGAGTTTTTTTCGATGGCGCACAGCCATGATCATGGTTCGCATGCTGGGCATGGCGCCGGCCACGTGCATGGCTCGACCGACAAGAAGCGTGTGCTGATCGCAGCCTGCCTGACCGCCGGCTTCATGGTGGCCGAAGGGCTTGGCGGCCTTTTGACGGGATCGCTGGCGCTGCTGGCCGACGCCGGCCACATGCTCGCCGACTCGATTGCGCTTGGCCTTGCCTGGTACGCCTTCCATCTTGGCGGGCGGCCGGCGACGGTGCGCCTCACCTACGGCTTCGGCCGAGTCAAGACGCTGGTTGCCTACACCAACGGCATTGCCATCTTCGCCATTGCGCTGTGGATCGTCTACGAAGCCTGGGGCCGGCTGATGACGCCGGCGCCGGTGCTGGGCGGGCCGATGCTGGTGGTGGCGATCGCCGGCCTTCTGGTAAACTTCGCCTCGTTCTTCGTGCTGCATGGCGGCGACCACGACAGCCTCAACATGCGCGGCGCCATCCTGCATGTGCTGGGCGACCTGCTCGGTTCGGCGGCGGCGATCGTGGCGGCGCTGGTCATCCTGGCCACCGGCTGGACGCCGATCGATCCGATCCTGTCGGTGCTGGTCTCCCTGCTGATCCTGTCCACCGCATGGTCGCTGATGCGCGAAGCCGCCCATGTGCTGCTCGAAGGCGTGCCGGCAAGGCTCGACCGCGATCTCATCGCCAAGGATATTGCCGGTACGATCAAGGGCGTGCGCGAGGTGCACCATATGCATGTCTGGTCGCTGGACGGGTCGAGCAACATGGCGACGCTGCATGCCTGCCTCAACGATGGCGTCGATCCGCACCAGGCGGTCAGCGCCATCAAGAAGCGGCTCGCCGCCGAACACGGCATCAGCCACGCGACGGTCGAACCGGAATTCGGCCAGTGCGCCGACAGCCATGACGAGCACGATCATGACCACGACCATGGTGCGCCACCGCATCACGGCCATTATCACTGACAGGGAATTTCATGGCATTGGCATCCGAGTTGACGAGTTCCCGCTGTGGCGGGACGGCATGATGGATCGCGACACGCGAAACGCGCTGATTGCCGCAGCCTGGATCATGCTGCTGTTCGGCATCGCGGCGTTCTATCTGCCGACCGTGATGCTGGCCGTCGGCAATGTCTCGACCGTACTTGCCGGCATCGTCGGCATCGCCTTCGTGCTGGCATTCTTTCTGGTGTTCTGGTTGCGGGGCCGCAGCCAGACAAGGGCAAATAAGAGGCTTTGAAATGCGCATCCTGATTACTGGCGCCGCCGGCATGGTCGGCCGCAAACTTGTCGACCGGCTGGCCAAGGACGGCACGCTCAACGGCCGCAAGATCACCGGGCTCGACCTGCACGACATCGTGCCGCCGCAGGCGCCGGCGATGGACGGCGTCAGCATCGCCACGCATACCGGCGACCTTGCCGATGCCGGTGCTGCCGAGAGCCTGGTCGCCTCACGCCCCGACGTCATGTTCCATCTCGCCGGCATCGTGTCGGGTGAGGCGGAAGCCAATTTCGATCTCGGCTACCGCGTCAATCTCGACGGCACACGGGCGCTGTTCGACGCCGTGCGGCTGGCGGGCTTTTCGCCGCGCCTCGTCTTTACCTCGTCGATCGCGGTGTTCGGCGCGCCGTTCCCGGATGTGATCCCGGACGATTTCCACCCGACGCCGCTGACCTCCTACGGCACGCAGAAGCAGATGAGCGAAGCGCTGCTTGCCGACTATTCCAGGCGCGGCTTCTTCGACGGCATCGGCATAAGGCTGCCGACCATCTGTGTGCGGCCGGGCAAGCCGAACAAGGCGGCTTCGGGCTTTTTCTCCGGCATCATCCGCGAGCCGCTCGCCGGGCAGGAGGCGATCCTGCCGGTGCCGCGTTCGGTGCTGCATACCCATGCCAGCCCGCGTTCGGCGGTGAACTTCCTGATCCATGCCGCTGGGCTCGACGGTGCCGCTGTCGGGCCGCGCCGCAACCTCACCATGCCCGGCGTTGCCGTCACCGTCGGCGAGCAGATCGAGGCGCTGGAGCGCACTGCAGGCGCCGAGGTGGCGAGCCTGATCCGTGAGGAGCCCGACGAAACGATCTGGGCGATCGTCAAGGGCTGGCCGACGCGCTTCGAGGCGCGCCGTGCAAGGGGCCTCGGCTTCAGCGCCGAAAACAGTTTCGATGAAATCATCCGCGCTCATATCGAGGATGAGCTGGGCGGAGATATCGCGGGTCAGGCCTGACCCGCCGAGGTCACACAGCTCCGGACAGGCTCGCCGACAACAGCAACAGCCCGAACAGGAAGACGAAGGCGGCGCCGCCGATTTCGACGACTGTGTGGATGCGGTTGCCCATGCGGCCATCGCCGGCGAAATAGACCGCCCAGTTCTTGGCTGTCACCGCGATCGTCGCCAGCGCCGAGACTGTGATGGCGGTGCCGATCGACATCGCCAGCACCGAGAGCAGGCCGCCGAGCCACAGGCCGTTGAGCAGCGCGAAGCTGAGCACAATCAGCGCGCCGGAGCAGGGACGGATGCCGACGGCGGCTACTGCCGACCAGGCCGTGCGCCAGTCGAAGCGATCGCCCGACAGCAGCGCCGGATCGGGCGCATGCGAATGGCCGCATGTGTCGCAGACCTCGCCGGCTGGGTGATCGTGAGCGGCGTGATCGTGATGGGCGTGGTCGTGATGGGAATGATCGTGCGTGTCGTCGTCGTGCGCTGCGTGATGATCATGCGAATGGTCGTGATGCACATGCAAGGCGTGCGAATGCGCCTGCGCCGCGTGGCTGTGACCGGCATGCGAATGGCCGCTATGGGAATGACCGGCGTGGGCTGCCGACAGGCTGTAGGCGGGCGCCCTGCCGAACCAGCGCTGGACCGTGGGCCCAAGCTTGCGCCACAGCAGCCAGGCGCCGAACAGAGTGACGAAGACATAGCTCATGATCTCCATGAACCAGGCTGCGTCGGTCATCGAGATGGCGGTGCCGCGCAGGACGAAATAGGCAAGCAGCATCACCAGGATCGCGGTCAGGCCCTGCAGCAGCGCCGAGACGAAGGACAGCAGGATACCGCGCCTGAGCGCCACTTCATTGGCCACCATGTAGGACGAGATGACCGCCTTGCCGTGGCCGGGGCCGGCGGCGTGGAAAATGCCGTAGGCGAAGGACAGGCCGATCAGCAGCCACATCTTGCTGCCGTCCTCGCGCATTGCTTTCATCGCCGTGGCCAATGCGCGGTAGAATTCCTGCTGGCGCAGATTGATCCACATCAGGATGTGGGCGAACGGGCCGGTGGTGGGCGCCATGCCGTCATTGACACCGATGCCGAGTGAGCTCTGGGCATGGGCCTGCCCGAGAAAGTGCGTCATCAGCAGGGCAGCGGCCACGAGGCCGAATGCCAAACGCAGGGACGGTTTCATCACCGGATATATCCTTCTGGCGGGCAATTCAGTTCGAGCTTGGTGGCGAAGATCTTGCTCATGTCGGTGCCTGTCGGGTCGTTGAAGAACGCGTCCGTCAGGGTCTTCTGGTTTTCCTTGATCGCCTCGTCCGGGTCGGGCCGGATGACGCTCTTGGTGCAGTTCGAGGGCAGGCCTTCCACCGTGATGTTGCTATCCTCGGTGAAGTCGATCGCCGTATAGAAGGTTGGATCGTAGACGCCGAAATCGATCTTGCCGGCGAGCTTGATCGGCATCTTGGGTTCGGATTCGAACAGGATGATCAGCTGGTCGTTTTCGAAATTGGCCATAAGATGCGGTGGCGGCGTCATCGGCACGTCCTTGCCGTCGACGGTGACGAGCTGGAAATAATTGAACTCGGCCAGCGAGGCATGAACGGTGTCGGCGACATCCTTCAGCTCCTTGTCGTCAAGCTTCAGGTCGGAGTTCTTGTCGAACTCCATCATCACCGTACTCGAAAACAGATCATCGAAACGCCAGAGGTGACGCAGCGCTTTCACACTTTGGTGATCCGGAGAGAGGATCACGTCGAGGCGGGCCTCGGCGAAGACATGAGGATGCGCGCCAGCCGCTCCGACGGCGGCAAAAGGCGCCGCCAAGGCCGAAGCCAGCATGATTGCGTGCCGTTTCAGATGCATTCTCGGTCGCTGTTCCATCGGCCTCGGAGAGATGTCGAGAGGTTACCAGAAACGGGGCGAAATTGGGACCGCGGCACGGCAAGACCGGGTCAGGCGCTCTCGCGGTTCTTGAACCACTGCACCAGGAAATCGACGAAGACACGGACCTTGGCCGGCAGATAGCGACGGTGCGGGTAGACGGCGAAAATCCCGCTGCCCGACTGGATGCGGTCGTCGAGCAACGACACCAGCAGCCCGGATGCGAGGTCGGGGGCGGCGATGAAATCGGGCAGGATGGTGAAGCCCAGGCCGGACACGGCGGCGGCTCGCGCTGCCATCGGGCTGTTGACCTCGATGGGACCCGATACGTTGACGCTGACTGACTCCTCGCCATCGCCCCTGAAGCGCCAGTTGGCGAGCGAGCGGCCATTGGTGTCGACGATGCAGGGCAAGTTGGCGAGATCCTGCGGGCGCGTCGGCTTGCCGTGCTTGGCGATCAGCTCCGGCGAGGCGCAAAGCTTGATCGAAAACGGCCCCAGGCGGCGGGCGATCAGCGATGAGTTCTCCAGCCGCGAGATGCGCACGGCAAGATCGAAACCTTCCTCGACCAGATCGACAAAGCGGTCGTCGAGATGGATGTCGAGGACGATGTCGGGATGCTGCTTGGCGAAGTCGATGAGCGACTGGCCAATCGGCGCATCGGCGAAGGTGCGCGCCGCCGACAGCTTGATCCTGCCGCGCACGTCGCCGGAGGATTCGCGCACGGCGTCGGCCAGGCTGTCGACCTCGCGCACGATTTCCGAAGCGCGGCTGTAATAGGTATGGCCGGCCTCGGTCAACGAGAACTGCCGCGTGGTGCGGTTGAGCAGCAGCGCGCCGAGTTCGTCCTCGAGTTCGCGCACATATTTCGACAGCAGCGCCTTGGAGCGACCGATCTTGCGCGCGGCCGCCGAAAAGCCTTCGGCCTCGACGACGTCGATGAAGGCGCGCATGCGGGTCAGTGTATCCATCATCAGGCCTTTCGTGCCGCATCGAGAATTCGCCGGCCGAGCCGTATCAGGGCAATGTCGCTGCCGGGAGGGCCGAGCAGCGAGAGGCCGAAAGGGGCACCGTCAACCGAGCCCAGCGGCAGGGTGATTTGCGGAAAGCCTGAAAGACCCGAAAGGCACAAAAGATGCAAGGCCCTTTCGCGGTAGGCCTGGAGCTGCTGCGGCTCGCTTTTGACCAGAGGTGCGGGGCCTGGAACGGTGGGCAGGACAAGAAACCCGTCCTGGCCGAGCAGCGCGGCTAGCTCGGAGCGGAACGTCAGGCGGCGCACCGCCTCGGCCCGCGCGGTCTTTTCGTCGATCGTGCGGCCAAAACCAAAGCGCTCCTCGACGCCCGGCCCGAGATCGCGCTCGCCAGAAATGATCCAGGCGCCATGCTGCTGCCATGCCTCGGCGGCCTGGAGGCGGCGAAAGCACCAGTAGAGCTCGTCGGGGAAGGAGGCGAAGCTGTACTCTACCGGCGCCGGCTCACCGATAAGACTGGCGGCCAGCGCTCTCATCCTGGCATATTCGGCTGCCTCAGCGGGGCCGGCCACGAAAGCGTCCAGCCAGCGGATCGAAAGCGGCCGGGTGAGCGGATACGGATGCGGGTCGCGGCCGAGCAGCAATTTGCCGATTGTCTCATAGGTCTCGATGTCGTCGGCGAACCAGCCGAATGTGTCGAAGCTCGGCGCCAGCTTCATCGTGCCTTCGAGCGAAATGCGGCCATGCGTGGTGCGCAGCCCGATCAACCCGCAAAAGCTCGCCGGGGCACGGATCGAGCCGCCGGTGTCGGAGCCGGTGGCGATATCGGCAAGCTTGCCGGCCACCGCCGCCGCCGAGCCTGACGAGGAACCGCCGGTGACGCGATCGGGAGCGGCCGGGTTCACCGGAAACGGAAAATGCGCGTTCTGGCCCATCAGCGAGAAAGCGAACTCGTCGGTCTGCGTCTTGCCGATGAAGCGCGCGCCGGCGTCGAGAATCATCTGCACGGCCGGTGCCGTGCTGGACGCGGCATGCGCCTCGTCGAACTTCACCGGATTGCCGCAACCGGTGCGGTAGCCGGCGACGTCGTAAATGTCCTTTACCGCCAGCCTGAGCCCGGCCAGCGGCCCCAGTTCCGCATTGGCGACCGGCATGCGGCGCAGGTCAAGAAAGGCGTTGAGCGGGCCGTGCGTGCCTGGCATCGTTCGATATCCGTATACAGTAGGCCCAGCATTGTTCGATGCCGGAAATTTTACAACCTGGGATACGATTTTTATTGATTGTGAAATCTTTCGATCTTATATCGCGCTTGCCCAAAGTCGCACGTGCCTGTGGGTGTCCGCCGATCCTCGAATGGTGAGGGAAATCGGTAAGGTAACTGGAGCTAACCCCTCCAGTCGGTCTAGCGGCCAACCGCCAGCCCGAGGACACCTTGAAGCAACGACGGTGCGGGCCTTTCTGGTGTTCTGCCGGTCGTCCAAAGACCGGGGTTACTGAAGAGGCACACCTTCATTGCCGGCAGTGCGGACGGGTCTCCCATCCAAGCCAAGGCAGACAAAGCGAACCGAGGCCGGGCAAGGCCAAGGTTCACCGCCGCGAGACGGCGTTTCATGGTTCCGGGGTCTCCACCGGCTGGTTCCATGAATTTCCGTCCCGCCTTTGTTTGACCGCGCGTCGCGAGGCCGAGAGCCCGCGTCCGCAGCCTTATTGCGCGCCGCAAGGCGTTAATGGAGAGACCCCGATGGCCACTCAGCGCATCCTCGACTTCCTCGCCACCCGACGTCCGTCCGGCCCCTGCCTCGTCGTCGACCTCGATGTCGTGCGCGACAATTTTCGCGCCTTCGAAAAGGCGCTGCCCGATTCCCGGATCTACTATGCGGTGAAAGCAAATCCGGCGCCGGAAATCCTGCGCCTGCTTGCTGCGATGGGCTCATCCTTCGACACCGCTTCCGTTGCCGAGGTCGAGATGGCGATGGACGCCGGTGCGCCGGCGGACCGTATCTCCTTCGGCAACACCATCAAGAAGGAGCGTGACATTGCACGCGCCTACCAGCTCGGCATTCGGCTGTTTGCCGTCGATTGCGTCGAGGAAGTCGACAAGATCGCCCGCGTCGCTCCCGGCGCGCGCGTGTTTTGCCGCGTTTTGACCGATGGCGAAGGCGCCGAGTGGCCGCTGTCGCGCAAGTTCGGCTGCGTGCCGGCGATGGCCGTCGATGTGCTGCGCCATGCCAGGACGCTCGGCCTCGACGCCTATGGCGTGTCGTTCCATGTCGGCTCGCAGCAGACCGACCTGACGGCGTGGGACCGTGCGCTGGCCGACGCCAAGAAGGTGTTCGCCACGCTCGCCGATGAAGGCATCGTCCTCAAGATGGTCAATATGGGCGGCGGTTTCCCGACGCGCTATCTGCGTGACGTGCCGGCGGCCCAGGCCTATGGCCAGGCCATCTTCTCGGCGCTGCGCAAGCATTTCGGCAATGCGATCCCTGAGACCATCATCGAGCCGGGTCGCGGCATGGTCGGCAATGCCGGCGTCATCAAGTCGGAAGTCGTGCTGATCTCGAAGAAGGCCGAAAACGACAATGTGCGCTGGGTGTTCCTCGACATCGGCAAGTTCGGCGGTCTGGCCGAGACGATGGACGAGGCGATCCGCTATCCGATCGTCACCCGCCATGACGGTTCGGAGACCGCACCTTGCGTGCTCGCCGGCCCGACCTGCGATTCGGCCGACGTGATGTACGAGAAGACGCCGTATCCGCTGCCTCTGTCGCTGACCATCGGCGACGATGTGCTGATCGAAGGCACCGGCGCCTACACGACCACCTACTCGGCGGTCGCCTTCAACGGCTTCGAGCCTCTCCGATCCTACGTGATCTGACGGCTTCGGCCTTCAGATCACCCCAGGCGGACGTTTGCGTCCGCCCGGGTTCGCCTGTGGAACAAGCTCCGCTCGTGAAGGATCGCGGAAATGGACATTGTAAATTACATTGACGGCATTGGATTCTCCCCCCCCGAGGGGGAGATGGCCGGCGCCATTCCCATCGTCGCCGAAACTGCGGCAGACATTGCATCGCGTGAAGCGTTGCTCGATCGCGCCATGGGGCCGATGCGGCGCAAGAAATCGTCGGAGAAGCTGCGGCGCGGCCGCCGGCCTTCCGAAGGCCTCGCTTTTGTCGTGCGCGATGCAACCGGCGCGGTTGCTGGTACGGTGCGGCTGTGGGACGTGCGTCTTGGCGAGGGTGGCCCGGGAGCACTTCTGCTCGGACCGCTCGCCGTCGATCCGGCGCTGAAGAACGCCGGCATCGGCTCGGCGCTGATGCGCCATGCTTTGGCCGAGGCCGCGCGTCTCGGCCATGCCGCGGTGCTGCTGGTCGGCGATGCGCCTTACTATGGCCGCTTCGGCTTCTCGGCGGAGAAGACCGGCGCGCTCGCCATGCCTGGTCCGTACGAGCGGCACCGCCTGCTGGCGCTGGAACTGATCGATGGTGCGCTCGACGGCGCGCATGGCACGCTGAAGGCTGCAGGTCGCAAGCTCAAGGCACAGAGGCTGTCGCTGGCCGCCTGATTGTCCAAAAACAAACGCCGCCGGTCCTTTGCATTTCAGCGAGGGCGGCGTTTTGTTGTTGCGAAGGGCTCAGCCGATCAGTTGGCTGAGCGCCATGGCGACCGACATATCGCCTTCGACCTTTATCTTGCCGGACATGAACGCCATGGTCGGGTTGAGGTCGCCGGCGATCAGCGAATCCAGATCGTCGAGCGACAGCTTTATGGTGCAGTCGGTCGGCGCGTCGGTGGTCGAGACGGTCGCGCCGTCGATGACGATGACGCCGTTGCTGCCGGTATCGAACTTCACGGAATGTTCGAACCCGGCGCTCGCCACGCGCGACCTCATCTTCTCGGCAATATCCTGAACGCTCATGACTGTTCTCCTGGTCTCGTTGCGTTTTGCCGCGCTTCAGTGACCGGCCTCCGCCGAAGTCACTGTCTCGCGCGTACCGCGATCTGGTCGCTTGGCGCATATAGCTTCGAGTTGACGTAAACGTCAACGCGCGATGCGTCATCTCGTTTCAGTCGGAAGGAATGCGGCAGAGAACATTCGCCCTGCGACGAAGGTTAGTGTTCAGCAGCGGGCTTCGCCGCCTCGGCCTGGGCCGATTCCGCCGGGGCCGGTTCGGTCGGCGTGGCCGGATCCTTGCGGCGGCGCATGGCGTTGTCGCGGATTTCGTCCTTGGTCAGGAAGTTGACCTGGTCGATCAGCACTTCATGCACCAGGTCGGCGCCGACGCGGGCGTTGACGGTGTCGCGTATGGCCTTGCGGAAGGCATCGAGATCGATGGTTTCCTTCTTGGTGAAGTCGATCTGAGGATTGGAGTAGAGATAGGAATAGACCTGATCGGTCATCAGCGCTTCGGCCGGGATCGACATCTTCTTTATCTCGGCCGGCTCGACCGTGTAGACGAGCTTGGTGAGGAAATAGCCGTCGATCTTGGAATCGCGGATCAGCGGCACCGAGATGATGTCGGTCTTGACGTAGTCGAGGCCACCCAGCATCGGTTTCGGCGTCTCGCCGACGCCGCGCTCACCGGCCGCCTGGAACGAATAGAACACCGCGCCAAGCGTGGCGGCGCAGATCCAGATCGCGGCAGCGATGAATTTGATCACCGGTTGTTCCCGCCTGTTGCCGAGATCATCAGCTCGCCCAACCGAATTCGCCGGCCGAATAGGTGCCGTCGGCTTCGGCGCGCTGAATGGCGTTCTTCAACAGCGTGGCGACTTCGTTGACCGCGTTGAGGTGGGCGAGGATTGCAGCCTCGTTTTTCGCGAGCTTCTGGCGCAGCCGCGCCAGACTGTCGCGATGCTGTTCCAGGAATTCGATCTCGTTGGCGCCCTTCATGGCGCGGGTCAGCTCATAGAGGTAGCGGCTCTTGCGGGCGTTGGAGGCCTTGAGGTCATAGCTGGTGTCGTTCTTCAAACCGGCCGTCTCTTCCTCGACCGCTTCCTCGATGCGGCCGATGATGGCGGCAAGGTTGCCCGGCCGTGCAAACGGGATCGGCGCTTCGGACGTACGCGCCGGCAGGTTGGAAGAGTATTTTGAAAAATCGGCCATTGAAAATCCTGGTCTAGATCTTGATTTCGGTTTTGATGGTCGTCTCGTCGCCGGTCATCGACCCTGCGGCCTTGCGCTGCAATTCCTCGACCAGCGAGGTGGACAGCCGGGTCTGCTGGTCGATCTCGGTCTTGTGCGGCCCGGTTGACACCGGGCCGATCGGCACGGTGCGCTTGCCGTCCTTGTAGTGGTCGGCGAGCAGCGATTTGGCGATGCCGATCCCTCCGCGCTCGGCCATGACGTCGGCGACACGCTCGGCAAGCTGCGATTTCCATATGTCGCCGGCCAGCCCCTTGCCGTAGACGCCCTCTGTGTCCTTGGGCAGCATGTTCTGGATGAAGGTCTGCAAGACCATGGCCTCGAACTTCTTGAATTTTCCCGCGGGATCGGCGCCTGCCGCGGCCTTGTCGGCCGTGGCACGCGACAAGATCGAGCCGGTATCCACCGAAGCCGCCATGTCGACCAAAAAGGCGCCGCCAACGCCGTTGGCCCGCTTGGCCAGCGCGGCACGGGCAGCCTCGATATCCGCCGGGTCGACGGCTCGGGCAACATCGAGAACGATGTCGCTGGGTGGAGAAATCGCCAAGAAAGTCCGCCTCTTTGCCGGGTTTCCTGAGCGACCATGCCGCAGCAAGCTTGTGGCAGGCTTGCCGGCTCGAAATCCTTCGCCGGATGCTAGGCCATTGCTATCAGCAGCGGCAACTCCGGCTGGGTCGATGCGATCTGGTCGTTTGCGGTGGGCGCTGCCGGCGTCGCCATGGTCAGATCGTAGGTGGCGTAGGCGCAGAGGCCGAACACGGCGCCGTACACCCAACACAGCCCGCCGCACGGAACGAAACCGAACGCCGTCCGCAGGTGACCCGGCTCTAACTTCCGATTATTCCTGCCCTCGCCTCTGCGCGATCAGATCGAGCCGGTCGCGGTCGGAGCGTTCGCGTTCGTCCTGTCGGCGCACGTCCTTGTAGGCGCGCTCGACCATGTTGGTGCGCGCCGTCGCAGTGGCGATGAGCGTGACCTCCTGCCTGGCGCCTTCCAGGCTCGCTTCCTGCCGGACCAGCGCATTGGCGATGCGGCGATGGTAGAGGTCAGGGAACAGCACCGCCATCGACTGGTCGGCGTCGAAATGCTGGACAAGTTCCCTGGCCTCGGTTTCGGCGGTTGCCGCTGCCGCCAGGAAGGCCGCATGGCGCGTCTCGTGCAGGGCCTTCAGCTGCTCCTGCACCTTGACCAGTTTCTTCAGCCGTTCCTTGCGCGTGCTCATCTCACCTCGCCAGCGTCAGATCGACAAAGCCGTCGACGAACAGCGACAGCATGGTGCCGATGGCGAAGTAGAAGATGATCATGCCGCCGGCGATGACGAAAGGCAGTGAGATGAAGTAGACCGGAATCTGCGGCGTCAGCTTGTTGACGAAGCCGATCGTCAAATTGACCAGGATGGCATAGGCGATGAACGGGCTGCCGAGCCGGATGACCAGGAAGAAGGCGTCCGACACCGTGTCGGTGAGATCGACCAGGGCGGCCTGCGGATTGAAGAAGACGTTGACCGGCGCCACCGTGTAGGAGGCGACCAGAGCGCGGATGATCTCGTGGTCGAAATCGAAGACGAAGAGCAGCAGCAACGCTGAAAACGAGATGATGGCGGCGAGGGCCGCCTGCGGCTCTGGCTCCTCGATGGCGGGGCCGCCGGTGCCGCCATAGCCGATCAGCATGGCGATGGCCGAACCCATGAAGCGCAGCGCCTCCATGTAGAGCCTCGTCATCGCGCCGATCAGCCCGCCGACCAAAAGTTCGGAGATGATCATCGGCGCCAGCACCTGCGGACGCGCATCGACGAAGGGAAAGATCTTGTCCCACAGGAAGGCGAGCAGGCCACCGGTGGCGGCGATCGACACGAACAGCCGGACCTGGACCGGCACGCGGGCGCTGGACAGGCCCGGCATCAGCATGAAGCAGGCGCCGATGCGACAGAAGGCGAGGAAGGCGGCGATGACGAGGCCTTGCGACAGTATGTTCACGAGATCGTCCCGAGCACCTTGATCTCGACGCCCTTGGCGATTTCGACATGGGAGAGAACGGGAAGCGTCGTGAACAGGCGCTCGATGATCATGCGCACATAGGGGCGAGCATCGGGCGCGGTGACGAGGACAAAACGCTCGCCGGCCTCGAGATGCTTGCGGATCGCCTTGGTCGCGTCCTGGCCGAATTCCTCCAGCTGGCGCGGGTCGATGTCGAATTCGCGCACCTCGCCCTTGGCGTCGCGCTTGAGGCTCTGGTGGAAGGCGAGGTCCCAGCGGTTGCCGAGGCGCAGCACCTTGAGCATGCCGCCCTCGGAGAGATCGCCGCAGATCTGCTGGGCCATGCGGATGCGGACATGCTCGACGATCTGCTCGGTGCGGCGCACATGCGGCGCGATCTCGGCGATAGCTTCGATGATCAAATGCAGGTTGCGGATCGATACGCGTTCGGCCAGCAGCAATTTGAGCACCGCCTGCAGGCCGGGATAGGAGATGTGCGAGGTGCAGATCTCGTCGGCGAGCTTGCGGTATTCCGGATCCTGGCGCTCGAGCAGCGCCTTCATGTCCTTGTAGGACAGAAGCTGCGGCAGGTTGTTGCGGATCACCTCGGACAAATGGGTGAGCAGCACCGACATGTTGTCGGCAAAGGTATAGTTCTCGCGCTTCAGATCCTCGGCGAAGGTTTCGAGCACCGAGAAGGCGCGCATGCCGAAGGCCGGCTCGCGGATTTCCTCGCCGGGAACGTCGGGCAAATCCCGGTTGCCGAGCAGCACCATGATCTCACCGACGCGCATCTGGTATTCGGCGACGACGGTGCCGTGGACCTTGATCTGATAGCTTTTCGGCGGGATGCCGAAATCGTCGGCGACGCGCACTTCCGGCACGACGAAGCCATATTGCGTGGCAAATTTCTTGCGCATCTTGGCCATGCGGAACACCAGTTCCTGATGCGACACCAGCAGCCGCGTCGACAGCTGTTTGCCGATCAGAAGCTCGATCTCGGCGGTGGTCAGCGAAGCCTTGACCGAGTTCTTCTCTTCCTCGACCTTGTTCGCCTTCTCCAGATCCTTGATCGCTTCGGCGGCGGCAGCCTCGCGGTTGGCGCGCATCGGGATGACGTAGCCAAGGCCGGCCATGCCGGCGGCTAGCGTGAAGAACGGGAAGAACGGCAGGCCGGGCATCAGGCCGAGCAGGACGAGCAGCGAGGCCGCGACATAGAGCGCGCGCGGATGCGCACCGAGCTGGCCGAACACCGCCTGGTTGGTCGAGCCGCGCGTGCCGCCCTTGGACACAAGCAGGCCGGCGGCGAGCGAAACGATAAGCGCCGGGATCTGGGTGACGAGGCCGTCGCCGACCGACAGTTTGATGAAGACATCGGCGGCTTCGCCCATGCCCATGCCGTGCCTGATGTAACCGATGGCGATGCCGCCGACGATGTTGATGGCGGTGATGATGAGGCCGGCAATGGCGTCGCCGCGGACGAATTTCGAGGCGCCGTCCATCGAGCCGAAGAAGGAGGATTCCTCTTCCAGCTCGCGGCGGCGCAGTTGCGCTGTCTTGTCGTCGATCATGCCGGCGGACAGGTCGGCGTCGATCGACATCTGCTTGCCGGGGATGGCGTCGAGGGTGAAGCGGGCGCCGACTTCGGCAATACGGGTGGCGCCTTTGGTGATGACGATGAAGTTGACCACAATCAGGATCATGAAGACGATCAGGCCGATGACGAAATCGCTGGCCATCACAAGTTTGGAGAAGCCGGCGATGACATAGCCGGCGGCGTGCGTGCCCTCATTGCCGTGCGACAGGATCATGCGCGTGGTGGCGATGTTGAGCGATAGCCGTAGCATGGTGGCGATCAGCAGCACGGTCGGGAAGGACGAGAAATCGAGCGGCCGCTGGATCCACAGCGCCACCATCAGGATCAGCACCGACAGTGCGATCGAGAAGGCGAGGCCGATGTCGATGAGGAAGGCAGGGATCGGGAGGAACAGCACGGCCAGGATGATGACGATGCCGATGGCGAAGAAGACATCGCGGCCGTTCTTGGCCACTGTTCCTGTCGCTAAGCTTTCGCTGACGGCCATATCGTCCCCAATCACAAGCCTGCCGAGCACGCGACAGCCCTTCGAGCCTAACCGGTCAAGCTTGCGCGAGGGTGGGAGGACTGGTTACTTGCCAGGACGACAGAGGCCTTGAGGAGAGAGATCATGCTGGTGATCATCGGCACCATTCGCCTGCCTGCGCAACGGCTCGACGAGGCAAGGCCGGCCATGCGGCGCATGATACTGGGCAGCTGGGCGGAGCCCGGCTGCATCGAATACTCCTACGCGCAGGACGTGCTCGACGCCGGGCTCATCCATGTAATCGAGGTGTGGAGCGACAGGGCCGCGCTCGACGCGCATTTCCGCTCGCCTCACATCGCCGATTGGCGGGCGAGCTGGGCATCGCTCGGCATAGGCGAGCGCAACCTCATGCTCTACGAGGCCGGCGAGCCGAAGCCGATCTGAGGACCAGGCACAGTCAAGAAGGCGTGGGCCCAAGAAAGTCTAGCAGGCGTTGACCTGTCTGCAGACCATCCGCCGCCATCGGTATCGTGGCAGTCTTCATAGCTGCCGTAGCAGGTGTTCGTCGAATTGCGATACCAAGGATAGCCGCCAGGACAGCAAACATCTTGTTGTGCAGTCTGGATAAATTCCTTTGCCGGCCGGCTTTGGTTTTCCGGATTGCCTCCCGCCAAAAAAAGAGACATCGGGTGTGACACAACAGACCTAACCGGCATATCCATGCTTGAATTGCTCACCGCAGACGAGCTCAAAAAAATCATGCCAACAGCTAATGAAAAAAATCCCCGCGCACTCATCTTCTCCTCCTTGAGGGAAATAGAGACGGCCAAAAATAACACAGCTGCGTCGATTGCGTAAGCGATCGCTCATATACCTCGACGCGCTCGCGGGGAATTGAAGCGGGGCGGCAAGCCTGACTGCGCCTCAGCGCCAAAATGGCGCCGCAAGCAGCCGGCATTATGTCGGCGTGCTGATCGTCGCCGAACTGCACAGCGATCCGTCCGATGGTGAGACGCCGGTGCTGGCGCCGGCCAAATTCCGGCATGCGGTGCTGGTGCCGACCATGAACGTCCAGTCCACCGCCGAAACCATCCAGCGCGCCGTCGCGGAGGAACTGGAGGTGGTCGAGAATTTCGACAACCGGGCCGTTGTCGGGCTTTTGACCGAGGGCCATCTGATGCGGCGCTACGCCGAGGAACTCGACAAGGCGCGGCGCGACCTGTCGGGCGAAGACTAGGCCTCGGCCGGCATCTTAAATGTCCCTACTCGGCGCTTGCCACGTGTACAGTGTCACTGTACAAATTGTTCAGTGGGAGAAAAAGACGGGATGAGCACCGACCAGGCTCCGGTCAAGAATGGCGTCGCCTCGACGGCGACGCATGCCCATCAGATGTTGGGCCAGCGGCTGAAGAGCCTGCGTCTCGGCCGGCGGCTTTCGCTGCGCGAACTCGCCGAGCTGACCGGGACCAGCGCCAGCTTCATCAGCCAGCTCGAGCGCGGCCTGACCGGCGCCAGCACCGCCTCGCTCAACCAGATGGCCTCGGCGCTTGGGGTGAGCGTGGCGATGCTGTTCGAGGATAGTGCCGCCGGGCAGCGCGGGGTCTTGCTGCGCAGCGAGCGGCCGAGCCTGCCGCCCAGCGACGGCTGCCGCAAGATGCTGCTCTCGCGTCCCCCTTTAAGCGACATGGAAGTCTATGTCGGCGAGTTCGAAATCGGCGGCTCGACCGGCCCAGCGCTCTACACCCATGGCGACGCGCACGAGATGCTCGTCGTGCTGCGCGGCATCGTCGAGGTTTCGCTCGGCGATGTCAGGCATGTGCTGGAAGAGGGCGACAGCATCGAATACGCGACATCGACAGCACATCGCTCAGAGAACATCGGCAGTGGCCGAGCCGAGGTGATGTGGATCATTGCGCCACCGACTTCGGTGCGCGCCGAACTCGATCAATACAGGGCCTGGAAACCGCTCGCAGCCAGGTAGGTTCAATCCATGCGGGTCAAATGGGAGAACAATAATCATGCTGAAAACAAGACATCTTGGCCTTGGCGCCGTGCTGGCGCTCGGCGTTCTGGCAACCGCAGCGTTCGCGCAGGAAAAGCCTGTCGCGGGTGAGGTCAAGGAAGGCTCGCTCAAGGGCAAGACGCTGACGCTCGTCTCCTATGGCGGCATCTACCAGGACGGCCAGGCCGCCGCGCTCAAGGAGTTCGTCGAAAAGTCCGGCGCCACGCTGCTCAATGACGGGCCGACAGAGATCGCCAAGCTGCAGGCGCAGGTCGAATCCGGCAACGTCACCTGGGACGTCGTCGACACCGCCGACCTGCCGCCTTACGTCTATTGCGGCAAGCTGTTCCAGAAGCTTGATTTCAGCAAGCTCGACGTCTCCAAGGTGCCCGAGGGCCAGGTCGGCGAATGCTCGGTGCCGGCCATGAACTACGGCGTCGTGCTGATGTACAACAAGGAGAAGTATGGGGATAACCCGCCCAAGAACTGGGCCGATTTCTTCGACACGGCAAAATTCCCCGGCACGCGCGCGCTCGACGGTTCGGGCGACCCGACGGGCGGCCTGCTGGAGCAGGCGTTGAAGGCGTCTGGCGGCGACCCGAAGGCGATGACGGTGGCCGACATCGACAAGGCCATCGATGTCATCCGCAAGCTCGGTCCCGACACGATCTATTGGAAGACCGGCGCTGAATCGCAGCAGCTTGCCGAATCTGGCGAAGCCGACATGCTGATGATGTGGACCGGACGTGCCATGACGGCGGTGAAGAACGGCGCCAAATATGCGCCGGCCTGGCAGGACTGGCTGGTGGTGATGGACCAGATGACCATTCCGGTCGGCATCAAGGATACGGATGCGGCTTATGCGCTGCTCAATGCCTATCTCGGCAAGGGGGCGCAGGAGATCCTGGCGCAGCAGACCTCCTATACGCCGATCAACAATGACGCGCAGCCCAAGGTCGATGCGTCGGTCGCCGCCTTCCTGACCAACACGCCCGAGCGCCAGAAGCAGGGTTACAAGCAGAACATCAAGTTCTGGGTCGAGAACTTCCCGGTGGCGCAGGAGAAGTGGTCGGCGCTGATGGCCGGCAACTGAACAGCCAAGTGAGAGCCAGGCCGTGAGCGCGTCCGAACCCATCGCCCAACCCGCCGCCCATGCGCGGTCGGGTCGGGCATGGCGGCCGTTCGCGCTCACGGCGCCGGCGCTCATCCTGCTCGTCGCGGTGATCGGGTATCCGCTGCTCACCATCGTGCTGCGCAGCCTGTCGGAACCTGAGTGGGGGCTGCAGAACTATGCCTGGTTCTTCGGCGCGCCGGTCAACCTGACAGTGCTGCAGCGGACTTTCGTCATTTCGGCCTGGGTGACGCTGGTCTGCGTCATCGCGGCCTATCCCTATGCCTATCTTATGACCGCGGTCGGGCCGCGCGTCCGGCTGGTGCTTGTGCTTTGCGTGCTGATCCCGTTCTGGGTGAGTGGTGTGGTGCGAACGCTGTCATGGGTGATCCTGCTGCAGGATTCGGGCGTCATCAACTCGTTGCTGCGATCGGTCGGGTTCGGCGGCGTCAAGCTGATCCGCACCCAGACCGGCGTGGTTATCGGCATGGCGCAGGTGCTGTTGCCGTTCATGATCCTGCCGCTCTATTCCGTGATGCAAGGTATCGACCTCAGGCTGATGCGGGCGGCGCAAAGCCTTGGCGCGCGGCCGTCCCGAGCGTTCTTCACCGTCTATCTGCCCCTGTCGCTGCCCGGCGTCTATGCCGGCGCGATCATCGTCTTCATCCTGTCGCTCGGCTTCTACATCACGCCGGCTTTGCTCGGCGGCCCGCGCTCGACCATGCTGTCGACGCTGGTGCAGACGCAGGTGCTCAGCCTGCTGCAATGGGGCAGGGGCGGCGCCATGGGCGTCGTTCTGCTGGTCACCACCTTCGTGCTGCTGGCGCTGGCAGCACCCGTGATGCGGTCCAGGCATCGGGAAGCGGGGCGGCGCTGATGGAGATGAAGCCGCTCACCCGCGTTCTTCTCGGGCTCGTCTGCCTGCTGGTGGCGATATGGCTGGTGGCGCCGACGCTGGTCGTGGTGCCGATGTCGTTCAACGAAAACAAATCGCTGGCGTTTCCGCCGCAAGGCTTTTCCTGGCAGTGGTACCAGAATTTCGCCACCAATCCGGACTGGTCGAACAGCTTCCTGAACTCGCTGAAAGTCGCCTCCATCGTTGCCGTCCTGGCAACGGTGCTCGGCACGCTTGCCGCCTTCGGCCTCGACCGCATGAAGGCGCGGCCGGCGAACCTTTTGCGTATGCTGATGCTGACGCCGATGGTGGTGCCGGGCGTGGTGCTGGCGATCGGCATCTATGCCGTCTATCTCGACACGCAGCTCGTCGGGACGCTGCTCGGCTTCGTGCTGGCCCACACCATCCTTGCGCTGCCCTTCGTGCTGATCGCGGTCTCGGCCAGTCTCGAAGTGTTCGACCGCCGGCTGGAGACAGCCGCCGCGAGCCTGGGCGCCGGCGCACTGACCACGTTTCGCACGGTGACGCTGCCGCTGATCGCGCCGGGCGTGCTCTCAGGCCTGCTGTTCGCTTTCGCCACGTCGTTCGACGAGATTGTCGTGTCGCTGTTCATCACGAACCCCTATCTCAAGACATTGCCGGTGCAGATTTTTGCCTCGATCACGCGCGACGCCGATCCGACGGTGGCGGCTATCGGCACGATCCTGCTTTTCGCGACCACGATCCTGATCGGCGGCGGCATGCTCCTTCTTGGCCGCGAGCGGAAAGGACGCCAATGAATCCGAAGCCGACAAGCAAGGGCGCGGCGATCGATCTCGAAGCGATCAGCAAGGCCTATGGCGGCTTCAAGGCGCTGGACGGCGTGTCGCTGCGCATCGAGCCCGGCGAGTTCATGACGCTGCTCGGCCCCAGCGGCTCGGGCAAGACGACGACGCTCAACGTGATTGCCGGTTTCACCGATGTCACCAGCGGCAAGCTTCTGGTCGGGGAAAAAAGCGTCGTCGGCGTGCCGGCGCACAAGCGCAACATCGGCGTCGTCTTCCAGCATTACGCGCTGTTCCCGCATATGAGCGTCGGCCGCAACGTCGCCTATCCGCTGACGCTGCGCGGCGTCGACCAGGCGACGCGGCAGACACGCGTGGCAAGGGCGCTCGACATGGTCAAGATGGGCGATTTCGCGCATCGCTATCCCAGCGAATTGTCGGGCGGCCAGCAGCAGCGCGTGGCGTTGGCACGCGCCATCGTCTTCGACCCGCCGCTGCTCCTGATGGACGAGCCGCTCGGCGCGCTCGACAAGAAGCTGCGCGAATGGCTGCAGCTCGAGATCAAGCGCATCCATCGCGAACTCGGCACCACCTTCGTCTATGTCACGCACGACCAGGAAGAGGCGCTGGTACTGTCGGACCGCATCGCCGTGTTCAACCGCGGGCGCATCGAGCAGGTCGGCACCGGCCGCCAGCTCTATGACGAGCCGGCAACGCTCTTCGTCGGCCGCTTCATCGGCGATTCCACCGTGCTGCGCGGCAAGGCGCGCAGCGATGGCAACAGCACCGCGCTGAGCATCGCCGGCGAGACGGTGACGGTACCGCGTAAGCTGTCGGGGGAAGCCAGTCCGGTGATGCTGCTGCGTCCCGAAAAGCTCGCGATCCGAAGAGCCGGCCAAAGTGCTGCCAATGGCGCCAACCGCCTGTCGGGGACGATCGCGGAAGCCATCTATCTCGGCTCGGAATCGAAATACGAAGTTAAGCTCGCCGACGGCTCGGCCGCGATCGTGCGCTCACCGCTAACCGGCGAGAGTTTTGGCCTCGGCGACAAGGTCGAGCTCTGCTTCGACGGCAGCGATGCCAAGCTGCTCGCGGACGACGCAAGCGCCGACACCACACTCACCTGATTCCATCTGGCCTGATCCCATCTGGCCTGATCCCATCTGAAAGTCATTCCATGCAAGCCAAGCGCAACGGCGACATATCGTTCTGGTATGCGGATCTGGGGGCGGTTCCCGTTCCGCGCCCGCCCTTGCCTGGAAACATCGAGGCCGATGTCGCCATTGTCGGCGCCGGCTATACCGGCCTGTGGACCGCCTACTATCTGAAAAAGGCGAAGCCATCGCTGCGCGTCGTGATCGTCGAGCGCGAATTTGCCGGCTTCGGCGCTTCGGGGCGCAATGGCGGCTGGCTGTCGGGCGGCTTCAGCTGGTCGCGCGAAAAATATCTCAAGACATCGAGCCGGCAAGGCGTGATGGCGATGCAGGCTGCGATGGCAGGCTGCGTTGACGAAGTGATCCGGGTCGCGACCGAGGAAGGCATCGACGCCGACATTCGCCGCGTCGACAACCTGACGGTGGCCACCAACGCAGCGCAGTTGGAGCGCGTGCGCGAAGAATGTGAGACGATCCGTTCCTGGGATGTCGACCCGAACCGCGCCGAGATGCTGGACGCCGCCTCAACGCGCACGCGCATCAACATCCGTAACGTCATGGGCGGCTTCGTCGTGCATGGCCAGGCGCGGGTGCAGCCGGCCAAGCTGGTGCGTGGGCTTGCCGATGCCGTCGAGCGGCTGGGCGTGCCGATCTATGAGAAGACGACGGTGACAAGCATCGCCAAGGGCAGTGTGACGACAGACCGCGGTACGGTGCAGGCGGAGACGATCATCCGCGCGACCGAGGGTTTTACATCAGGCATCCCCGGCGAGGAGCGGACCTGGCTGGCGCTCAACAGCGCGCAGATCGTGACTGAGCCGCTGCCGCCCGACCTGTGGCGCGACATCGGTTGGGAAGGGCACGAACTGCTCGGCAATGCGGCGCATGCCTATTGCTATGCCCAGCGCACGCGTGAGGGACGCATCACCATGGGCGGACGCGGCGTGCCTTATCGCTACGGCTCGCGCACCGACGTCAACGGCCAGACGCAGCAGGCCACGATCGACCAGCTGCACACGATCCTGACGACGCTCTTGCCGCAGACCAAGGGATGCCGCATCGATCACGCCTGGTGCGGCGTGCTCGGCGTGCCGCGCGACTGGTGCACCACGGTCGGCCTCGACCCCGCGACCCGCATCGGCTGGGCCGGCGGCTATGTCGGCCTCGGCGTGTCCAGCGCCAACCTTTCGGGGCGCACGCTGGCTGACCTTGTTCTCGGGGCAAACACCGAGCTGACGAAGCTGCCCTGGGTCAACCGCAAGGTCAGGCCATGGGAACCGGAGCCCTTCCGCTGGCTGGGCGTGCATTCGATGTACCAGCTTTATCGCATTGCCGATGGCCGCGAGGCGGCAGGGCTTGCGCGCACCTCGAAGCTGGCCGCGTTGGCCGACAGCATCACCGGCCACTAAAGCCATTTGTTCTCACGCAATTCCGGGGCAGACACCTTTCCTGGAATTGCTCTTATCCATGGAGCTAGACTTGATCGATCTTTCGACCTTCCACGATCTCGCCAAGGCCGAGATCGGCGCGTTCTCTCCTAAGCCAACCTCGATTGAAGGGGATCAGGTCGAGGCCGTGCGCTCATTCTTTCAATCGCCGGACGGGACTGTCGATGTCGGCATCTGGGAATGCACGCCCGGCCGCTTCACCGCCGATCGTTCGGACTCGTCGGAGATCTGCCACATCATTTCGGGGCGCGTGGAACTGAGCCGCATCGATGGCGAGGTGCGGGAACTCGGTCCGGGCGATCTCCTCGTCCTGCCGCAGGGCTGGAAGGGCGAGTGGCTGATACGCGAGACCACGCGCAAGCTCTACATGATCCAGAGCGCCGGCTGACCGGCGCTACGGCTATGGCGAGCTCAGTGATCGATCGGCCCCTTCGGCGAGACCAGCGCGGTGCCGGCGGTCGTCGGGCGCTCGATCAGGCGGCGCACGCGCGGCGGTTCGTCGCCGCTGTGCAGCGCCCGCACCCGCTCGCCGACGACGGCGTCGGCATGGGTGGCGCGCCGGTTGTGGCGGATGTATTCCAGCCAGGTCGGCGTGTGGTAGTGTTCGATCCAGACTGCGGGATTTTCTAGGTCCCGAGCCAGCGTCCAGTTGCGGGCGCCGTCGCGGCGGCGGATGCGCCCGCGCTCGGCCATGGTGGCGAGGAATTCGGGCACATCTTCGTCGCGGATAATGTACTCTATCATGATGGCGATGGGGCCGCTGCGCGGCTTCAGGTCGAGGCCGAGATGCGGCTCTTTGAAGCGGTTGAGCGGGTCGAGGTTGAGAGTCGTCTGCTGCGGCAGCGGCAGGAACAGGCCGATGGCGCCGCCAACAAGCATCGCGATGGCCGCCGCAATCAGCGCGGTTTCGGCGCCATGCGCATCGGCAACGACGCCCCAGATCCAGCTGCCCAGCGCAATGCCGCCGAAGGTCGCCGTCTGGTAGACCGACAGCACCCGGCCGACGACCCAGCGCGGCGTCGACATCTGCACCGTGACGTTGAAATGCGACAGCGCGATCACCCAGCAGGCGCCGCCGATGAGCAAACCCGCCGCAGTCTGCCAGGCATTGAGGCTGATGGCGGCATTGAAGGCGCAGACGGCAAAGCCGGCGAAGGCCATCCGCACCATCGTTTCGCTGGACAGCAATTGTCTGAGACGCACGCTTATCAGCGCGCCGCCGACGGCGCCGATGCCGAAGGCGCCGAGCATGATGCCGTAGGTCAAGGCATCGCCCTTGACGACGTCGCGCGCCACCAGCGGCAGCAGCGCCAAAACCGCGCCGGCGCTGAAGCCGAAGGCGGAGCCCCTGACCAGCACCTTGCCGATATTGGGCGACATGGCGACATAGCGCAGGCCGGCGCCCATGGCGGCGCCCAGCGTCTCGCGCGGTAGCGTCGAGACCGGCAGCTCCGGCTTCCAGCGGAATAGCACGATGATGAGACCTATATAGCTCAGCGCATTCGCGGCGAACGCAGCAGCCGCACCAGCGGCGGCAACGATGATGCCGCCGATCGCCGGGCCGACGCTGCGTGTCAGGTTGAAGCCCAGTGAATTGAGTGCAACCGCGGCCGGCAGCTTGTTGCGCGGTACCATGTCGCCGACCGATGCCTGCCAGGACGGGTTGTTGAGCGCCGTGCCGCTGTCGATCAGGAAGGTGAAGGCAAGCAGCGTCCACGGCGTCATCCAGCCGTTCCAGGTGAACAGCGTTAGAAGTGCAGAGACGACCAGCATGAAGATTTGGGCGATCAGCATCACCTTGCGCCGGTTGAAGCTGTCGGCGATGGCGCCGGCGACGAGTGCAAACAGCATGATCGGCAGAGTGGCCGAGGCCTGGACCAGCGCCACCTGATAGGGCGACGTGGCGATGGTGGTCATCATCCAGGCGGCGCCGACGCCCTGGATCAGGCCACCGAAATTCGACACCAGGCTGGCCGACCAGACGGCGCGGAAGATGCCGTGCCGGAACGGCGCCAGCGCCGAGACGCGTTCGCTGTCCGGCTCGTCATCGATCATTGGACCTGTCCCACCTTCACGTGCTGGTTTCGTCCGCCGGGACGACAATCATGGCATCCGTTTGAAATAGAGCACGACATCCAAAAGGGCGAACGCGTCTTCGAAAAAGATCATGGTCCAACAACAGGATAGCAAGGCGAAAATACGTCAGCCGGGAAGGGTCCGCTACCCAGAGCGATGTTCTCATTGGTCCACTGCGCGGGGCTGTCGGCCGCGCGCGAAGTCAGCTTCTGTCCCGGGCAGCGGCATGCAAGGCTTCGGTCAGCGTGCTTGGCGTCTCGCCGCCGGCGTGAAGGCGCAGGAAAAGCTCCATGCCGACAAGCCGCAGCCTGGATGGTTGCTCGCGCCGCGCGAGCTGGACCATGTCCTCCAAATTCGCGGCGGGCCATTTCAAGGCATCGCGCAGGAAACCGCCGCGCAGCAAAGTCTCCGTGCCGGCCGAAAATTGCGACGACATCTCGAAGCCGATCTTGCGCGCATGGACGTTCTGGCGCGGAATATGCTTTTCAGCGACCTTTCGCAAAAGCCATTTTCCTGTTTTGTCGCGGTATTTCTGCCGCCTCGGCAAATGGATGGCGAAGTCGATCAGGCGGTTTTCCAGGAACGGGACCCGCAGTTCCACGGACGCTGCCATGCTCAGCCGGTCGTGCCGGTGCAGTATGTCCTGCAGATGCGAATAGAGGTCGTAGAGGCAACTACCGAGAAAGGCGCGATCCGCGGGCGGCGTCACCGGCTCCAGCCGGTCGAAGATCTCGGTTTGCAGGAAATTCAGCTCCGGCGACAAAGCACGCAGGACCATGCTGCGATCCATTTGTGAGTGGCTTCCAGCCGAGACCTTGTAGGGGGCATGACGCTGTTGCTCGAATCTCCGGTCGAGCGAGCGCTTCGAATGGACCAGGCGCCGGGGCCACGACCAGGAACGCCACTTCTTCATGCTCAAGGCCTGCAATGGGTAGCCGCCAAACAATTCGTCTGCGCCTTCGCCGGTGAGCAGCACCTTGACGCCATCGGCCCGGCATTGTTCGGCAAGCGCCAGCAGCGCGACATGGCTGGCGTGCCAGCCATCGCTTTCAAGATGCCAGATTACCCTTGGCCAAAGTTCGAAAAACCGGTTCCTGTCGACCGGCACCCGGCGCAAGGGCACGCCGACATGGCGGCCGGTGCGTTCGGCGTCTTCGGCCTCGCTGTTGCCGAGCTGCGGGTCGACGACATAACCGTGGACTTCCGGCCTGAACCGCTTTGCCAGCGCCGTTATCAGGCCGGAGTCGACACCGCTGCTGCAGGCGGTGGCAACGCTGGTATCGGCGATGCAGTGAAGCCCGACGCTGTCCTTGAGCAACGCCTCGAGCGTCGCCATGTGCTCAGCATCAGAGGATACGTCACCGGTAATGCGCGCGGTCTCCAGCACGTCCAGCACATGCCAGAAGCTGCGCTTCTCGATACCCTGGTCGGTGATCTTCCACAGGCCGGCGGGCGGCAGGCGCTCGATGCGGTCGAACAGGCTGTAGCTGGAATCGCGGCTCTGCCAGGCCAACCGCAAGGTCATCTCGCGGCTGTCGATGTCGCGCGGAAAACCGTCGCAGGCGAGGATCGCCTTGTCCTCCGAGGCGAACAGGATTCGCTCCGGCGTGTCGGCCACCGACATCGGCTTGATTCCAAGACGGTCACGCGCAAGCCACAGCGCACTGTTGCGAGCGTCGAAATAGGCGAAGGAAAACATGCCGTCGAACAGCGGCACGGCTTTTTCGGGACCCCAGTGATGCAACGCTTCGAGCACCACTTCGGCATCGCAGATGGTTCGAAAGACGACGCCTTGCGCCTGCAGCGTTTCGCGCAGCGAGCGGTAATTGTAGACCTCGCCATTGTAGACGAGAACGCCATCGCCGGAAGAAGTCAGCATCGGCTCACGGGCGGCGGGCGAGGGATCGATGATGGTCAGTCGGCGGTGGCCGAGGGCCAGCCGATTGTTGTGCCAGCTGTCATGATCGTCGGGGCCGCGATGTACCAGCGCCTGCATCATGCTGGCGACATCCGACAGGTCGTTGGCGTCGATCGGGTTTCGTTTGCGCCAGACGCCGGCTATTCCGCACATGGCCTGCCGGTGAGTTCTGCCTGAGTCATGGCCTGCAATCTAGCCGGAACACAGCCGCCTGCAAGCGCTGCCTAGAACCCGTTTTCGATGCGCTCGAAGATGACGTTGGTGAAGGCCGAGATCTGGCTGCCGATGAACGGACCGGTCAGCGCCACGACCAGCATGATGGCCACGATCTTGGGCACGAAGGTCAGGGTGATTTCCTGGATCTGGGTCAGGGCCTGGATCAGGGCAATGCCGATGCCGACCACCATGGCGACCAGCACCACCGGCGCGGAAGCGACAAGCACCGTCCATACCGCGTACTGGACGATGTCGAGTGCGTCGGCCTCGTTCATGTGAGCGCGCCTCTATGGAACTGTCTAGCTGGCCGGCTTTATCGAAACGCCCGCGCCGACCGGCACTTCGGTGCCGTTCTGCAACACGGCGATCACGCCGTTGCTTGCAAGCTTGACCGAGGCCACGACGCCGGTCGTCTTGCCGTCGGCCGAGGTGATCGAGCGGCCGATCAAGGCATCGGCCTGCGACAGCGCCGAGGACTGCATGATCTGGTCGAGCTTGGTGTTGGTCTGCACCGATTGCTCTACCTGCGAGAAGGTGGCGAGCTGGGCGACATACTGTGTCGAATCCATCGGTTTCGTCGGATCCTGGTTCTTCATCTCGGCGATCAACAGCTTCAGGAACGACTGGTAGTCGACCGCTGTCTTCGACGTCTGCTGGGTGCCCTGGTTGGCGCCCGTGGGGATCGTCGTCGTCATGTCCACATTCATCAGTATTGTGCTCCCACGGCCAGCGGGCGCTTCGCACCCTGAACATCGTCATTGCCGCCAAGTGCGTGGCGTTCGAGCGGATAAAGCGCACGGATAGCCTTCAGCGCTTCATAGATATGGTCTTCGCCGACCATGCGGTCGATCTGCTTCAGCGCGCCACTGATCTGCTCGTCCTCGAAGCTTGCCAAAAGCAAGGGCAGCGAGCGGCGGAACATGGCGCGCGCCTCGATGGCGCCGGCCGGGTTCATCAGCATCACCTGCAGGATGAAATAGAGCTGCTTGAGCGGCGTCGAGGCGTCGTCGGCCTGGATGACATGGTTCTCAAGCAGGAACTGTACGTCGTTCATCAGCTCGACGGTGACCTTGCGGTCGACGCGGATGACGGCGCCGTTGATGTAGATCTTCTCGTTCGGCTTCAGCGATATCTTCAGCGTGTTGGTCATTGAATGCCGTCCCGGATGATCTGGGACACTTCGATCAGCCCTTCGAAATTGTCGGTGCGGCCCTGGCGGATGTCCTCGGCCTCGCGCAGCAGCCACAGGCCGATGGAGATGAGGTTGGCGCGCAGTTCCTTGGGCAGGACATTGTCGCTGGAACCGAGATCCTCGACGAAGGTGGTCCAGACCCGGTTGGTGAAGTGCAGCGCCTCGACCGCTTCCATCGAGGTGTGGCCGACCGCCGCCGCCGCCGCCAGCATTTCGATCGAGCGGGTCAAAAGCTGCCGCTCGCGATCTTTCGCATCGGCAACGGAGTCTGTCTGGATGTCGGCGTAGGAGAATTGGTACATCGTTTGGCTCTACCGTTGCAGTTGAGATTGTCAGGTCAGGTAGTTCAGCAGGCTCATCTGCTGCAGGCGCGCGGTCAGCGCGAAGGACGTCTCGATATGCTGCGTCAGATCCGCGACGCGGGTGGCTGCCTCGGCGGGGTCGACGCCTTCCAGATCGAGAATATGGCGCTCGAACAGGTCGACCTGCGTCTTCATGCGGTCGCTGGCGTCGGAGACCCGCTTCTCGGCAAGGCCGGTCTCGGCCTGCAGTTGCCCTAGCCCGCCCAGCGCCTCGCCGACCATCGCCTGGGCGCGGCCGACAACGGCGGTCTTCGCCGCCTGGCTGATATTGCCGGAGAGCAGGCCGGTGATCAGGGCGGAAGCCATGGCGAGCTTGCGGATGCTGTCGTCATTGGCGCTGGCCGAGGTCTGGGTGGTTTCCCCCAGCGAAATGCGGCTGACGATCTGCTGGTCGGTGGCGTTCGACCAGTTGGCCTGCCAGCCGGCGCCCATGAACTGCGGCACGACATTGCTGGTGATGAAGCTATCCATCTGGGCGGCGGTGATGTTGGCGGCGAGCGGATCGGTCTGCGTGAAGCCGAAATACGACGAGAAGGAAGCGTCGAACGCCGCCTTGGCCGGCGAGCCGGCGGCGGTGAAATCGTCGATCGGCTTGACGTCGGTGTTGGTGCCGGCAAACAGATATTCGCCGTTGACGCTGGCGTTGAGGATAGAGGTCATCTGCTGCACGGCGGCCTTGCCGGCTTGCTGCGTGATGGTGCTCGAGGAATTGCCGGCGGCGGTCAGCGCGGTCAGCAAATTCTGCGCAGTGTCGGAAAGCTGGCCAAGCGCAGCCTGCGTCGAGGACAGCCGAGCGGTGACCAGCGAATTGGAATCGATGATGACGTTCAACCGGTCGAGGTCGCGCGAGAAGGTGACCGCCTGCGAGGTGCGCGCGCCGAGCGCCAGACCGACATCGGCGACGGTGCCGGTCGTCGATTCCTTAGTGGCTTTGACCAGTTCGCCCTGCATGCGCATCTGCTGATAGCGCGCGGCGTTGGAGAGAGCGGCTGAGGAGACGGATGTGGCTTTCATGGCTTATCCCACGGCATCGAGCAGGGCCGACAGCATGTCGTCGACGGTTTTCATCATGCGCGCCGAGGCCTGATAGGTGTGTTCGAGGTCGAGCAGCAGCGACATCTCCTGGTCGACATTGACGCCGGTGTCGTTGGACAGCGCCTCGGCGGTGCGCGATGCCAGCGCTTCCTTGGCGTCGGCGTTGCTCGAGGCCTGCTGGCGCTGGCCTTCGAACCAGCCAATGGCATTGGCGGCGTAGTCGGAGACGCTGGACGTCACGGTGATGCCGGCCGCAGCGTCGAAAGGCATCGGCTTGTCGAGCTTGTCGCCATAGCCGATCAAGAGCTGCGAGTAGGAGGCGTTGCCGGCGGTGTTGGCGATATAGGCCGCACCATTGGCGCCGCCGTCGCGCAGCAGCACCGGATTGCCGCCGACGCTCGGGTCCATTGCGGCGTTGACCTTGATCGAGCCGGCAACGCCGTCGATCAGTGTGCCGGCGGCCGGAATGGCGGGCGCACCCGACCAGGTGAACAGGCCGGTTCGGTCGGGCTGCGAAGGTGCTGTTTCGGCAAAGGCGGTGATGAGGCCGCGCGCGACTTCGTCGAGCTGGCTCTGCATCGTCGCCGCGACGCCGTCGCGCAAGGTGATGAGCCCGGCGAGCTTGCCGTCGGCGCTGGTGTTGCCGCCAGCCCCGGCGCTGACCGGCACATTGTCGATGTAGATGGTGTTGCCTGGTGTGCCGGCCGTGTAGCCCGCCGACGGGGTGAAACTTACCGAGCGCGGAATGGTCTCGAACAGTGTCGTGCCATCCTTGGTGGTGATGACCATGTCGTTGTCGCCACGCGTGAAGGTCGACACCGGCACATAGTCCGCGATCTTCTTCAGCAAAGCGTCGCGCTGGTCGAGCGCGTCGGATGCGTCGGTACCCGAACGGGTTGCGGAGATGACCGCCTTGTTGGCGTCCTGGAACTGACTAAGCAGCGAGTTGAGATCGTTAACCGCCGTTGATATCTCGCCATCGGCCTGGGTGCGGAAATCCTGGATCGCGTTGGTGCCGTCGTTCAGAGCGCGCACCACCTGCTGGGCCGCGTCGATGACGCTGGAGCCGAGGTTCTGGTTGGATGGCGTAGCGGCGTAAAGCTGCAGCGCGTTCTGCAGCTTGCCGATCGCGGTCGAGGCAGAGGAGGCGTTGTCGACGCCGTTGACGGCAACGGCGAGGCGGTCAATTCCGCTGTAAAGCGTGCTCTGGCCGCTCCATGCCGATTGCGCGCTAAGGTTCTGGCGAAACAGCAGGGCGTTGGTGGCGCGCTGGATCTCGACCGAGCGGGCGCCGGGCGCGCTGCTGACGACGACCGCCGTGCGGCGGGCATAGTCGGGGTTGCTGGCGTCGGCAATATTGCGGGAAAGGACGCTGGTCTGCTTCGATGTGGTCTGAAGCGACTGTTGGGCTATGGTCAATGCGGAAGTCAGCGACATGCGGGTCTTTCACGAGGCCAGTGGGGAGGGGATGACGTCTCTGCCCTGTCGGCGGCGTCGGCGTTCGGAAACCTGCAATTCCAGACCACCCCGGCCGGTTTGCCGGTGTGGCCTTGAATTCGAAATCCGCGCACCGCGCTGCTCTGGTTTGGGTTCATCCCACTAGTGCCCGTCGTTTATCTCTTCAGGTTGACAAGGACATCCATGAGGTCGGAACCGGTCTGGAACACTTTCGAGTTAGCGGTGTAGCTGCGCTGCGCCGCGATCATGTTGGTCAATTCCTCGGCGATATCGACGTTGGAATTTTCCAACGCGCCGGAGATGATGCTACCGAGCTTGCCTTCATTGGCGAAGCCGATGCGCACGGTCCCGGAGTCGGTGGACTGTGCATAGACATTGCCCGGCAGTGCGGTGAGGTTATCGGCGCTCTGGACGTCAGCCAGCGGGATCTTGAACAGCGGCTTGGTCGAGCCGTCCTGATACTGGGCGTAAATGACTCCGTCCTCGCCGATCTGGATCTTTTCGATCGTGCTGGGCGCGTTGCCGTTGACCTTGGCTTCGGAGACTGTGAAGCCGGTGCCGAGCTGAGTCAGCTTGGACAAATCGAGGTCGAGCGACGCACCGCCCGGTACGGGGATCGTTATGCTGTCGACCGCGCCGGTTAGCTTGCCGGTGGTGGTGTCGAAGGTCAGGTTGGCCGTGGCCAGCGCGCCGCCCGTATAGGGGAAGGATGTGCCCGGCGTCGCCTGGGACTGGTCGAACACAGAGACCGACCAGGCGCCGGTGCCGGTGTTGGTGAAATAGACGTCGAGCAGCTTCTTGTTGCCGAGATTGTCGTAGGTGACCATCGAGGACTTCGACGTGTATTCGGCGGTCGGGCTGTTGGTGGAAGGCAGCGGACCGGCGGGCGGCGTGGCGCCAGCCGGCAGATTGGCGTTGAAATTGCCTGTGGTGCTGGGCGTCGCCGTCATTTCCTGGTCGGAGATCTGGACCGGAACCAGCCCTTCGAAGCCGTTGGCGGTGGCTGCCGGCGTGCCGTTGGCGTAGCTGTATGCCATCAACTGGTAGCCGGCGGCGTTGACCAGCCTGCCCTGAGCGTCGGGAACGAATGCGCCGGCGCGGGTGAGGAAAGGCGTTCCGCTGGGGTCCTGGACGACGAAGAAACCGTTGCCGTTGACCGCAAGGTCGGAAACCGAGGTCGTGTACTGCAGCACGCCCTGGGCGCTGATGGCCGAGCGGATGGTGGTGTTGACGCCGCCGGAATTATAGGCGCCGCCGACCTGCGGCATGATCAGCGTCGAAAACTCGGCCGAGGATCGCTTGTAGCCGGTGGTGTCGGAATTGGCGATGTTGTCGGCTGTCGCCGAAAGGCGGTTGGCCTGCGCGTTCATGCCGGAAACGCCGGTCCGCATCATTCCGTAAAGGCTCATCGAACGTCTCCTCAATGCCCAACATCGTTGGGCCCATCTGTGGTCGCGAGGATATAATTTCTGTCTTGCGCGAGGCTGGCGCAGACCGCCATCAGAACACCAGCCGGTAGCCAAGGAAGCGCTTGGAATCTATCGGGTCCTGGCCGAGCTTTTCGCGCAGCTTCTTGCGCAATTTGGAGATGTGGCTCTCGACCACGTTCTCCTCGACCTCTTCGTCGAAGATGCCGTAGATGGCGTTGAAGACCTGGGTCTTGGTGACCCGGCGTCCGCGGTTGCTCGCCAGATATTCGAGGATGCGGCGTTCGCGACGCGGCAGAGGCAGCGGCTGGCCATCGATCTCGGGATCGCGGCCATCCATGAAGATGCGCATGGCGCCGATCTCGGTGTAGCTGACGTCCTCATGGGCGCGGCGGCGGATGGCGGTGATGCGGGCCAGGATCTCCCGAATATGGACCGGCTTGCGGATGACGTCGTCGACACCGCTCTCGAACAGCCGCAGCGTATTCTCGAGCGAGTGCTGTTCGCTCAGCGCAATGACCGGAGCGCCGGTGCGGTCGCGGATCTGGCGTGGCGAGATGGCGCCTTCGCGGCAGTCGCCAATGAGGAAGGCTCGGACCGATCGCAAATCCGTGTCGGCGGCCGATGTCACCCACTCGCCGAATTCACCGGACGCGAAGCCTGCACAGGCAACGCCCTCACGATCGAAAAGTGAATTGTAGCCTTCAGTTACGAGCTCTCGCTCGTCAACGATTACAATCATCGGCCCCGCCCCCGAATCAGATCATCTGCCCCGTGGGAAGAGCCGTAACCGGTGCCGGGAATCCTGAACAACCATCATTTCTTGTAGCTATTTTCTTGGGAGTTATTTCGAGTTTCGAAATAACCGCAATCAGGAGGTTGTATCGTTGGTTGCCGAACGGGTGACGTGGCACGTCACCCGCCGGGCGTGGATTTGCAGCCGTTCGCAAGAGATGATTCACCTAAGGGTTGCAAAAGTTGCGGGCGTTCGGGGTCCATTTGCCGAAGCCGGTGGCGACCATATTGGCGATGACGCGGCAGACATAGAATTTCTGCGCGGGGTCATTGTCGGGGCCGGCGTGGTAGCGGGCGACGGCCATCGACCAGCTGACATGACGCGCATGCAGGCTGGCCAGGAAGCGCGCGGCATAGTCGACATTCTGGCGCGGGTCGAGCATGTCGTCGACGCTGCGGAAATGCGCGGCGTGATAGTGATGGTTGATCTGCATGCAGCCGAGGTCGATCAGCGTCTTGCCCTCACGTCGGGCTGCTTCGAAGGCGGCTAGGGCCTCAGTGCGGCTCCTTGGAAATACCGCTTTTCCCTCTATATTCATGTCGTTAGGTTGCAAGCTACCCTTCTTGCCGGTCTCGGTCAGCCCGACCGCATAGAGGATGCCGGCGGGCACGCCATAGCGGTCGGCGGCACGCAAGATCTCGGGCTCGCAAGGGTTGGTGGCGGCGGTGGCCGGCTTGGTGGCGAGGCTAGATAAACATATCGTCGCCAGCGCGCTCGCGAGCAGGCGCGCCAGCGCGGCCGAATTCCTGGGCATCATCATTGCGGCTTCTTCCCGACTGCTGGCCGCCCGAACCCGTATTGTTGCCGCTCGAGTTTCCGGGCTGAAAAGCGGACTGGTCGCGGCCTTGCGGCATATGCGAGTTCGCTGCATCGCTGCGGGCCGCTGCGTGGATCGCTATCGAGGGTTGCAGGATGGTGACCTTGTCGACATCGAAGCCGAGCCCGCGCAACGACTTCACGATGGCGTCGCTGTCGGTGGCGAGACGGCGGTAAGCCTCATGGGTTTCGGGCTTCAATTCTATCGAAAGTTGTTCTCCGGAAAGCCTGAGACTGGCGGTGACCATGCCGAGCTCTGCCGGGTGAAGCTCGATCTTCAATATATGTGTCGGAACGGCAACAGAACCGGCCGTCTGGGCGGTCGTCGACGGCGTCGAAACCGCTTGCCGCAGGCCGCTATCCGAGGCCAGCGCGTCGATAAGCGCCGAAGTCGTCTGGTTCATCGGGCTTTGCGCCGGGGCCGGGAAACTCTGCTCGGCGACAATGTCGACGCGCGCAGCGAATGGCGGCTGTTTTCCCTGTGTGGACGATGCCGCGGAATGGGCTCCATCGACGGACTTCGCCGACGGCGCGGACCGTTTTGCCTCGGGTGCCGAAACGTCGCTTGCCGTCTGGTCCGCCGGTAGAGGAGGCGTCGGACCATCCTGATGCGGCAGTTTGCCGGACTGGAGCCCGATCGCGGGCAGCTTTTGCCCCTGATCCCGTGCTGATACGCTGGTACCGGTCTTGGCCCGTTCGGATCGCGTCGTCGTGTCGAGTCTGTCGTCAATGCCGGAAGCTGCGCGGTGTCTCTTCAGAGGCGACGTCTGTGCAGAAATGGCCTCGCCAGCGGGCGCCGGTTGCCCAGTCTGTCCATTCGTCGCGATGCCGTTCCCGCTTGTCCGGACCGTTGAGAAATGCCTGATATCGTGCAGCGCCAGCACCAATGGCAAATGATCCTGCAGCGGTCCTGCATCCGCGTCTCGTCCGGCCACTTCAGCGTCGTTGGATGGTTTGTCCGGGCCACTATCGGCATGTTCTTTTGCGGCCTTGCCGGCAGCGGATTTCGTCCCCGTCTTGCCAGACTGGGTGTGTGGGATTTCGCTTTTGCCGGGACCGGCAGGGCTGCGTTTGGCCCAATGCAGCTCGTGCGACGCGGCCTCAATTGCTCCCTGGCCTATCGGTGTCGGCGCATCGTCGTCGCCGCGCACCATGTCGCCGAAGCTTTTGTCGCCACCTTTGGCGTTTGAGGCCGACTGCTTCGATCCGGCGTGCGCGGGAGCCGGCAGGGCCTGGCCAACATTGGTGGTCATTTCGGGGCTGCTCCAAGCATCTGGTCGATCAAATCGAGCTGGTGACGCGTCCTCGCCATGGCGGCGTCGGTGGGATCGGTAGGCTCTACTGCGGCGGGGGCCGGCACCGATGCCGGCACGACCGGAGCCGCATCGCTGGCCGAGGCCACTGCAGGCGTTTCCGCCGCCTTTGCCTCTGGCGTGCTCGGTGCCTTCGCGGCCGGCTCACTTGCCGCCTTCGGTTGGTCGGTTGCGGGCTGTTCACTCGACGTTGTGGCGGCTGGCTGTTCCGGCATCGCGCCTTCGACCGGCGGCAGCTCTGGCTCGTCGGGTCTTTCCACGGCCGCGGTCTTGACCGGCTCCTGCCTGGCCGCGGCAGGTGCGGGCTTTTCGGCAGGCAGCGGCGCCGGCGGGGCGATGACTTCACCCGCCACGGCCTGCGCGGCATCGAGCAGGTCGCGGTCGCTTTGCGAAAGCTGGTTGCGATCGATCTTGTCCAGCTTGGCGCGGACCTCGCCGATGGTGCCGGACGTTACCGTGGACAGGCTGGAATAGAGCTGGGCGCGCGGATCGTCCTGATTGTGGATGCCGTCGCGGCCCCGTTCAGCCCTGGCCGAGGCGAAGGCGGAGAGATCGGCAAAGCCGTCGATCGCGGCGCGGCGGGCGATGCGCAGATAGATCACCTTCTCGCGCTCGGGATCCATCATTGCGGTGATGTCGGCGAGCTTGTCCTGGCTGATTGCCATGTGCAGCGTGATGACGCCGGAGACGAATGCGTCGGCGAACTGGCTGGCATAGGGCGAATAGAGGTAGTCTTCGACATATTGGGTTGAGGCAAGCGCGAAACGCGCACCGTCGCCTTGCGCGGCGGCGATGCCGACCGAGCGGCGCAGCGCTGCTTCCTCGACCAGCGTGCCGGGGCTGAGCAGGCGAGCATCGTCGAGCAGCGCAAGCGCGCTGACCGGTTGCTCGGTGGCGAGAAGCGAGCCCTTGACCAGCGCCAGAAAGGCACCGAGATCGGGGGGCAGGGTCATCGGATCGATCGGCTTCAGCGCCTCGATCGCAGCCGCCGGCCGGCCGTTCAGATAATCGACGATGCCCTTGGCGATGGTCAGGCTTTGCGGGTCGGTCTTGGCGCGCGACACCGCCGCCTCGACGGTGACGGGGTTGCCGCCACTCATGCCATAGACCAGCAAGGCGCGAAAATTCTTCGGGTCGCTGAAATCATCTGCGTCCGCCGCGCGCAGCCTTGTGTCGGCCATTTCGAGCAGCTTGGCCTGCATCGGCAGCGCGGCGTGATCGCCGGCGGCGATGCGGTCCTGCACAAGCTGCAGCGAGCGCACCAGCTGATAGGGCTGCAAGCCGTCCTCGGCGAAGGCCGATGGCGGATGGACAGCGCTCAGCAGCAGCAGCCCGACGGCGCGGCCGATGATCGCGGCGCGCCTCATCCGTCGGTCGCCATCAGGATTTCGATGCGGCGGTTCGCGGCCGCCATCGGGTCGGCTGCAATTTTCGGCTCGCGATCGGCGAAGCCGGCGACCTCGGTGATGCGGCGCTCGTCGACGCCGCCGCGCACCAGCATGTAATAGGCGGAATGGGCGCGCGCCGTGGACAGCCGCCAATTGTCGTAAGTGTCGCTGCGGAACGGCCGCGCGTCGGTGTGGCCGTTGATGCTGATCGTGCCTTTCTGCTCGTTGACGATGCGGCCGATCTTTTCCATCGCCAGCACCAGTTCACGCCTAGGCACCGCCGATCCGATCTCGAACATGCCGAAATCGAACTGGTCCGTGATCGAAATGACGACACCCTTGTCGGTGGCTTCGACGGAGACGCCATTATGCAATTTGTCGCCTGGCTTGAAGGCCTCGGCCAGTTCCTGCTTGACCTGCGCCGCGGCTCTAACAGTGGCGGCCGTCGGCGCCTTTTCCGCGGCTTCGGGTTTGGGTGCGGGTTGTGCTTCGGCAGCTTCGGCCTTTGCAATCTGGGCCTTCGCTGCTTCAGCCTTGGCCTCTGCCTTGGCTTCAGCCTTGGTCAGTGGCTTATCGGAAACGGATTTCGCCAGCGGCTCGAGCGGCGCCGCGGCCACTGGCGGCGCGGCCGGCACGGCCTTCACCTCCGCCACTTGCGTCTGTGCCGCCTTGTCACCCGGCTTCAGCGGATCGCCTTCGATCTTGCTGCGTTCGGCGGTGGCTTCGGCGCCTGGTGCAGCCACCTGCTGCGACCAGAAATCCGGCGCGAACGGGTCGCGGTAGGATTGGCCACCGGATGCGCCGGTAGCCGGGCCGGACGCCTGCGCGCCGCCATCGCCCTTCTCGCTGACATTTTGCATGACGCCGGTGTCGGTGGCGATTTCCGACAGCACCGCATAGGGATCGGCAAACAGATGCTCGTCGGAAAGATCGGTCTTCGGCGCCGATTCCTTCGATTGCTTCTTGTCCGAGGTGCCGGCGCCGCCGATGCCGTCCTGTCCCGCCTTGCTGGTCTTGTCCCGCGGGTCGTCCGCCGTCAGCCCGACCTTGCTCGGGCCATCGCCGAGGTCTTCGAGGCCCTTGCGGCTGGCGTTGCGATCGACCAGCTTGACCGGATTGAAGTAGCTGGCAACCGCCGCCTTGGTCTGCTCGTTGGCGGCGTTGATCAGCCACATGACGAGGAAGAAGCACATCATGGCGGTCATGAAATCGGCAAAGGCAATCTTCCAGACGCCGCCATGGTGGGCGTCGTCGTGGTCGTCGTGATTGCGCCGCACGATGATGATCTCGTGCCTGGCGTCTGCGGCCTCGACAACGCTCATGACGTCCACTCGTTCATAATAGGGCCCCCGCGCATGACAGGGCCTCCGACAAGGCGGCCGACCATTCGGCAATGCGGGTTTCGAACACCGCCTCGTCAATGGCGACGGTAAGGTCGAAGCCGGGCGCCTCGATGAAATCGAGATTGGCCGCGCGTGGGCCGAGCGAAGCCTTCAGTGCCTCGAACAATGACAGCGGTCCGCGCACGGCGATGCGCACCGCCTCGCTGTCGCCGACGGCTTCGCGGATCGTGCCGGCAAGGGCTTCCAGCGAACGCTTCTGCAGATCGTCGCTGACAAGGCCGCCAATGATGCGCGCAATGGTGGCGCCGACGAGGTCGCTGACCTTGGCCTCCATGATCTCGATACGGGCAGTGACGACCGCGCCGAGATCGCCGCCGAAACTTTCCAGAAAGGCCTTTGCTTCATCGGCATTGGCCTGTCTCTGCGCCTCGAGCGCTGCCTGGTGGGCGATGGCAAGGCGGGCTTCAAGGGCGGCTTCGGCATCGATGACCGCTTCGGCGATCAGCGCGCCGATGTCGGCCTGCGGCGCCGACGTCTCCGGCCTTGGCTCGGCCATGGCCGCGAGCGAGGGCTGGCCGGCACGCTGGCTGCGTGCGCCGAAATCCGGCAAAAGGTCGAAAAGCGCTGCCGAGGCCATGGTCTATACCGCTGCTTCCTGGGCCGCCCATTTGCGCAGGATCTGCGCGGTGCGCTCCTCATTGATGTCGACCATGCGGGCAAGCCGCTCCTGTGGCGCCGGCCTGATCTTCTGGCGAAGATCATCGAGTGGAGTCGGGCCGGGGCGGCTGCCGGGCAAGGCAGCCGGCGCCGGTTCGGCGCCGGCGGCTTCGGGTGTCGGCAGCGAACGCTGGACGTCGTCGAAGCTCGGACCGGCAAGTGCCGGCGTCGGCCGCGCGCTCAGCGCGGTGGCCATTGGCCTCAGGCCGAAGAAGGCGACCAGGAACACCACGACGATGAACGCGCCGGCGTTGATCATCGTACCGGCATGGGTTCCGATCGACGCCATTATGCCCGGCTGTTCGACCGGCTCGCCGTCCAGCCCGTCGATGAACTCGACCGCCGAGACATCGATGATGTCGCCGCGCTTGTCGTCGAAGCCGGTGGCTGAGGCGACCATTTTCTGGATGTCGGCGACGCGCTTGGCGATCTGTTCGGGTGTGGCGTCCTTGCCGAGGATGGTCATCAGCCGCTGCTGGTTGACGACGACGGCGATCGACATCTTGGTGACGGAATAGCCGTTCGAGACTGTGGCGATCTTCTTGGAGTTGATCTCGTAATTGGTGATCTCCTCCTTGCGATCATTCTCCGATGACGTCTGCGGACCATCGGTGCTGGTCGCCTGGGTCTCGGGCAGGTTCTGCTCGACGGTGGCCGGGGTCGAGGCCTGCCTCTGATTGCTGTTTTCGTTGGCGCGCACCGACTGCACGGAACGCTCCACGCGTGACTCCGGATCGAAGATCGTCTCTTCGGTCTGGCGGGTGTCGGTGTTGACATCGGCCTTGACGCTGGCGCGGAAATTGTCGGGGCCGAGATAAGGCGTCAGCGCGCGGCGGATGTTGTCGCCGATCTGCGCCTCGACGGTCTGCTCGACGCCGAGCGTGCGGGCAGCACTTGTGTTGGAGGGATCGTCGCCGGCGGCGAGAAGGTTGCCGTTGGAATCGAGCACGGTAACCTTGTCGGCCGACAGGCCCGGCACGGCGGCGGCGACGAGATGGCGGATCGAAATGGCGCTCTTTTCGGCGTCGATGCCGGAATAGCGGATGACCACCGAGGCGGAGGGTTGCTGTTCGTCGCGGCGGAAATTGGCGCGCTCGGACATGACGATGTGAACGCGGGCGGCCTTGATGCCGGATATCGACTGGATGGTGCGGGCGATCTCGCCTTCCAGCGCGCGCACGCGGGTGATCTGCTGCATGAAGGAGGTCAGGCCAAGAGAACCGACATTGTCGAACAGTTCGTAGCCGGCATTGGCGCTGGTCGGCAGGCCCTTTTCGGCGAGCAGCATGCGCGCCTGCGCGGTGGTGCCGGCCGGCACCAGCACGGAGGTGCCGTCGGAGCCGACGTCGAAGCCGATGCCGGCTTCGCCGAGCACCAGGCCGATCTGGTTCACGTCGGAGCGATCGAGCCCGACATAGAGCGTCTCATAGGCCGGGCGGTTGAGATAGACCGAGCCGATGCCGATGACGGCCATCACCAATGCGGCAATGCCGGCCAGCATGGCAAGGCGCCTGACGCCAAATGCCCTGAGATTCGAGATGATGCTCTGGATCTGTTGCGGCACGATTCAAGCGCTCCCAGCATGATATTCCGTGGGAACACTAGACCGCGAAGCTTGTGCGAAGATGATAGAGCATGTCGCCCGGAAGTGTGCAGCGGTTCCGGGTCAACGACATGCGTCAAAACACACCCATACAGGAAAGGGCCGCGCTGTTGGCGCGGCCTATTCAAGGAAGAGAAAGCCGGGTCAGGCTTACTGCTTGAACAGCGCCAGGATCGACTGCGAGTTGCCGTTGGCGATCGACAGCGACTGGATGCCGAGCTGCTGCTGGACCTGTAGGGCCTGCAGCCGCGTCGATTCCTTGTTCATGTCGGCGTCGACCAGCGCGCCGACGCCCTTGTCGATCGAGTCCGACAGGTTCGACAGGAAGCTCTTCTGGGTATCGATGCGCGACTTGGCGGCGCCGAGATAGGCAGCGCCCGTGGACAGCTTGGCAAGCGCCGTTTCAACGGCGCCAAGTGCGGTGTCGATGGCTGCCGGAAGGACCTGGGTTGTGCTGGGATCGAAGAAGGTCGTCGCCAGCAGAGCGCCGACGATGCCGCCGGTGCCGGGAAGATCGAGGACCTGCGTGTCGGCCGCCTTGACGTCGATGGTGTCGATGGCGACGGTCGTGCCGGTGCGGTTATAGGACGCGACGATCTTCAGGTCGGAGGTCGCAGCAGCGTCGTTCTGCAGCAGGTTCGAGCCGGCATAGGAGGCGTTGGTGACCGACGACTTGATCTGGTCCTGGATAGCCTTGATCTCAGTGGCGATCTTCTGCTGGTCGTCCTTGCTGGCGCTGCGTGCAGTGACCAGCTTGGCCTTGATCAGGTCGACCTGGTCCTTGATGTCGGTGATGGCGGTGTAGGCGGTGTCGACCTTGCCGGCGCCGAGGCCAAGCGCGTCCTGAACGGCCGAAAGCGCCTTGTTGTCGGACTTCATCGTGGTGGCGATCGACCAGTAGGCGGCGTTGTCGCTGGCGGTGGCGACGCGGTAGCCGGTCGAAATGCGTGACTGGGTGGTTTCAAGCTGCTTGTTGGTGTTGTTCAGGCTCTGCAGCGCGGTCAGAGCCGAAGCGTTCGTCATGATGCTAGCCAAGATATTTACCCCTTTTCAAACACTGGCGTGTCCCGAACGCGCCGGATCAACTTCATCAAGGGGGTAGGCATAAGCCCATCGACCGTATGGTCTGCCCGCCATGGAATGGTTAACCATGACTACCGGGATATGGTTAACGGCCTGTTAAACCAAGCCATTCAGGGCGCTGGCCAAGAGCAAAAATCGGCAGCCATTTAGCAAGAAAATCAACAGCCGCAAAAAGAAATCGGGCCGCGCTGTTGGCGCGGCCCGACGGATGGTGTCAGTCGTAATGTCGAGAGATCAGCCGCGGAAGAGCGACAGGATCGACTGCGAGTTGCCGTTGGCGATCGACAGCGCCTGGATGCCGAGCTGCTGCTGGACCTGGAGGGCCTGCAGACGGGTCGATTCCTTGTTCATGTCGGCGTCGACCAGAGCGCCGACGCCCTTGTCGATCGAGTCCGACAGGTTCGACAGGAAGCCCTTCTGGGTGTCAATGCGCGACTTGGCAGCGCCGAGCGAGGCAGCGCCGGTGGACAGCTTGGCAAGCGCGGTTTCAACAGTGCCGAGCGCGGTGTCGATGGCGGCGGGGGTAACCGCCGTGGTGCTCGGGTCGAAGAAGGCAGCGGCGAGCAGGCCGCCGACGATGCCGCCCGTGCCGGCGACATCGAGAACCTGCGTATCGGCTGCCTTGACGTCGATGGTGTCGATGGTGACGGTCGCGCCGGTACGGTTGTAAGCCGCAACGATCTTCAGGTCGGACGCAGCGGCAGCGTCGTTCTGCAGCAGGTTCGAGCCGGCGAAGTTGGCGTTGGCGACCGAGGACTTGATCTGCGCCTGGATGGCGTTGATTTCGGTCGCGATCTTCTGCTGATCTTCCTTCGAGGCGCTGCGGGCCGTGACCAGCTTGGTCTTGATCAGGTCGACCTGGTCCTTGACGTCGTTGATTGCGGTGTAGGCGGTGTCGACCTTGCCGGCGCCGAGGCCGAGGGCGTCCTGCACGGCCGAGTTGGCCTTATTGTCGGACTTCATCGAGGTCGCGATCGACCAGTAAGCAGCGTTGTCGGAAGCGGTGGCAACGCGATAGCCGGTCGAGATGCGGGCCTGCGTCTGCTCGAGGGATTTGTTGGTGTTGTTCAGGCTCTGCAGCGCGGTCAGCGCCGAGGCGTTCGTCATGATACTGGACATGGCTACTCGTACCTTGATTTTTACAGGGTGTTTTTGACATACCGGCTTTTCCGGTATGACGGAGCGGCATCATGCCAATGATCGTGAAACCCGATCACCCGCCATCTGCGAGCAATATGCGGGCAAGTCCCTACCAAAGGGCTAAACGGGACGGTTAACCGGAAATATATTGCATAAAATTTTAGCAAGGCGCCAAGGGCGCGCGGACGGTCAGGTGAAGGAGCGCACCAGGCTGCCGACAAGCAGGTTCCAGCCGTCGATGAGGACGAAGAACAGGATCTTGAAGGGCAGCGAAACGACGGTCGGCGGCAGCATCATCATGCCCATGGCCATGGTGATGGTGGCGACGATCAGGTCGATGACGAGGAACGGCAGCACGATCAGGAAGCCGATCTCGAAGCCGCGGCGGATTTCGGAGATCATGAAGGCCGGCACCAGGATGCGCAGGTCGACGGTGTCCCTGGCAACGACCTGGCCGCGTTCGCGGGCGAGATCGGCGAACAGGTCGAAGTCCTTGTCGCGGACATTGTGCAGCATGAAGGTGCGGAACGGGTCCGAAATCTTTTCGAACGCCTCGGTCTGGCTGATCTGGTTGTCCATCAGCGGCTTGACGCCGGTGTTCCAGGCCTGGTCGAAGGTCGGCGCCATGACGTAGAAGGTCATGAACAGCGACAGCGAGATCAGGATCAGATTGGCCGGCGTCGACTGCAGGCCGATGCCGGCGCGCAGGATCGAGAAGGCGATGACGAAGCGGGTGAAGCTCGTCACCATGATCAACAGGCCCGGCGCCACCGACAGCACGGTGAGCAGACCGAACATCTGGATGATATAGCCGACGGTGGCGCCGTCGGCCTTGCCGATGCCGCCGAGATCGAGCTGCTGGGCGGCGGCGACAGAGGTGGCGGCGACGACGATCGCGGCGGCGAGGACGAGTTTTCTCATTCGAGCAGCAATGTCCTGATCAGAACCTGTTTGGCATGGCCACCGCTGCGGATTGCGGCGCGCTCCTCGAGGTCGGCTTTCAAATGCTGGTAGCCGCTGGCGCCTTCGATCTGATGCATCTTCAGGGTGCGGACCATGGCAAGCAGGTCCTGGTGAATGCTTTCGGTAAGTTCCGGCGGCTGCGGCGCATCGTAGACCACCGACGCTTCCAGCCTTATCCAGGTGTCAGCAGGCGAAGCCAGATTGGTGGTGATCGGCGCCAGCTGGACAAGCGTCGGCCCGGTGCCGGGAGCATGTTCGGCCGCCTTGCTCGGTTGCTCGCCATTGGACTGGTTCTCCGGTGCGGCGGGCACAGGCACCGGTCCCCCGACGCCCTTCAGATAGCCGCCGGACATCCAGCCCATGCCGATCGCGGCGCCCGTCACCGCCAGCAGCATCGCAAGCTGGATGACAAGCGACGGGCCCTTTTTTTGCTGAACCTGTTCGACATTTGCCACGGCGCCGTTCTCCAGTCCTAAAAGGGGAGGACTTGGTCGAGGATCTGCTGACCGTAAGCGGGCTGCTGGATTTCGCTGACGCGGCCGCGGCCGCCATAGGAGATGCGCGCCTCGGCGATGCGTTCATAAGAGATGGTGTTTTCAGCGCCGATATCGGATGGACGCACCATGCCGGCGATGGTCAGCACCCTGAGCTCGTAATTGACGCGCACCTCCTGTGAGCCCCGGATCATCAGATTGCCGTTGGGCAGGACTTCGGTGACGACGGCGGCGACGTTGAGCTCGAGGTTCTCCGAGCGCTTGATTTCGCCGTCCGCATTGGTTTCGGTGGTGGAGCTCAGCCCCGCGTCGCCCTTGCCGCTGGTGGTGGCACCTTCCCATCCGAGGTTGACGTCATAGCCGAGCTTGCGCCCGGCGGTGCGGCTGCGATCGTTCTGGTTCTTGAAGTTGGCCTTGTCGTTGAGCTTGATCCTGACGGTCAGGATGTCGCCGTCGCGCAGCGCGCGCGGGTCGGTGAACAGCCGGCTCTGGCGGTCGTCCCACAGCGAGAATTTCTTCACCGGCGCGGCTGGCGTTTCGGGATAGGAGTAGGGCGCATTGACGCTGCCGGTAATGCCGGTGCCGACCGGCGACAGCGCCGGCTCCCTGCCGATCTCCCTGGGGTCGGAGGCGCAGCCGGCAAGTGAAGCCGTGGCGACCAGGGCGAGAATATGCGACTTCATGACGGATCTACCCTTCGGGCCGCGCTGGCCATGATGCCGGTGAGTGTGGCCGCTGCCTTCTGGTCCATCTCGTTGAGAATGACGCCGGCCTTGCGCGAATCGAGTTTCATCAGGATGGCGGCGGCGAGATCGGCGTTGACCATGGCCAGGCGCTCGGCCGCGGCATCCGGTTTCATGCCGGCATAGATCTTGACGACGCCATCCTCGGCGCGGGCCAGGAAGACTTCACGCCGTTTCAGCCATTGCTCGTATTCGGCGCGCTTGTCGTCCAGCGCCTTCATGCGCAGGTCGATGCCGGCCTGCAGCTGCTTCAGCTCTTCGGCCTGCAGCGCGTAACGGCGGTCGCGGGCGGCGTCGGCGATGTTGGAGCAGAAGCGCTGGATCTCGCTTTCATCGGGCACCTTCTCGCGGACCAGCTGCTGCACTGCCGCCGGCTGTTGCCCGCCAGGCAGAACCTGCCGCACCGCTTCTTCCGCGCGGACAGTGCCGCCGGCAAGGACGGTGGCGGCGATGACGCAAGCTGCCAAGGCTGCGCTGCGGCGGTGCTGCTTTTGGGAAAAGAAATCGATCATCGGCATGGCCTATTGGAGAACCAGATCGGCCTGCAAAGCGCCGGCCGACTTGATGCCTTGCAAAATGGCAATGATGCCGTCCGGCTTGACGCCGAGACGGTTGAGGCCCGACACCAGCGTTTCGAGGTTCGGTCCGTCGAGCACATTGACGCGGGCGTCAGGCCGCGTGGCGTCGATGGTGGTGAACGGTTCCTCCGCTGTCACGCCCTTGGAGAACGGTTCGGGCTGGACGATCTTCGGCTGCTCGGTGATCCGCACGGTGAGCGTGCCGTGGCTGATCGCCACCCGCGAGATCTTGACCTCGTTGCCGATGACGATGGTGCCGGTGCGTTCGTCTATGACGACGCGTGCCGGCGTGTCTGTCTCGACCACCAAATTCTCGATCTCGGCGTAGAAACGCGCCGCCGAAACATTCTTCGGCCGCCTGATCTGCACGGTGCGTGCATCGCGCTCCGCCGCCACGCGCGTGCCGAAGCGTTGCGAGGTGTAGCCGTTGATGGCGTCGGCGATGCGGACGGCAGTGGAGAAATCGGGATTGCGCAATTGCAAGGTGAGCAGCGCCTGATCCTCGAATTCGGCGCGCACTGTGCGCTCGACGATGGCGCCGTTGGGCACGCGACCGGCGGTCGGCACGCCTTGCGTCAGCTTTTCGGCATCGCCCTGGGCAGTGAAGCCGGAAACAATGACCGAGCCTTGCCCGACAGCATAGATTTCGCCATCGGCCGCCTTCAGTGGCGTCATTATCAGCGTGCCACCGGCAAGCGATGTGGCGTCGCCCATCGAGGAGACGTCGATGTCGATGCGGGCGCCCGACTGCACGTAAGGCGGCATGTTGGCGGTGACGATGACGGCGGCGACGTTCTTGGCACGCGCGCTGCCGCCTTCGGTGGCAATGCCAAGATTTTCGAGCATGGCGCGGATCGATTGTTCGGTGAAGGGCGAATTGCGCAGGCTGTCGCCCGATCCGGCGAGGCCGATGACGAGGCCGTAGCCGACGAGCTGGTTGTCGCGCGAAGCCTGCAGTTGCGCAATGTCCTTGATGCGCGATGCGACCTGGCCGGGTGGCAGAGAGCTTGGGCCGTTGGAGACCCTGAACATGCGGTTGGTGGTGGCCGGATCGTATTCGGGATCGACAAAGGCGCCGCCATTCTGGCCGGCAAGATCGCGCTTTTGCTTCGGCGTAAGACCGTCGGCCAGCGCCGGCTGCAGGCCGACAACGGCCGCGAGCAGAAGGGCAGCTCCGCGTCTCATGACGCGCTGACCCGGATGGTGCCGTCAGCCATCACCGTGCCGGAAAAGATCTTGCCGCTGTCTGTGTTGCGGACCTTTATCAAATCGCCGGCGGCACCCGGCTGCAGCGACACCGCCGTGGCCGAAATGGTGAGGTCGCCCGCGATGAAATAGACCTGCACGGCGGCACCCTGTTCGACCAGCCAGGCGTCGCGGATGGCGGCGACCGGGATATAGCGGCCGGGCAGCAGCGTGCGCTTGGCGACCTTGCCCTGGAGTTCCATGGCCTGCGTGGCGACCGCATCCGGCCTGTGCTTGCCGGGGAGCAGCGTCACCGGCTTCAGCGCGCCGGTGTCGATCATCTCGCCGGGATAGATGACCCGGTTGGGGATCAGCACGATCTCGCCGGTTGCCTGACTGCTTGCGACCTGGGTGGTGGTCTCCTGATTTGCCGCTTCCTGCGCAAACGCCGGCACACCGCCGGCTACCAGCGCGAGCATCAGCGCGGTGCGGCAAAGCGCGGAGCGGGAGGCCGGAGAGACCATCAAACCTTACCTGATGTTCTTGGACACGACGGAGGCCATGTCGTCGGCGGCCTGGATGACCTTGGAGTTCATCTCATAGGCGCGCTGCGCCGAGATCAGCTCGGTGATTTCCTTGACCGGATCGACGTTGGAGGCCTCGAGATAACCCTGCTCGACTGAGGCGAAGCCGGGATCGCCGGGCACGCCGACATTGGCCGGGCCGGAGGCCGGCGTCTCCTGGAACAGATTTTCGCCGAGCGGCGCCAGGCCGGCTTCATTGGCAAAGTTGGCGAGCTGCAGCTGGCCCAGCAGCTGGAGGTCGGTCTGGCCGTCGATGCGGGCAAAGACCTGGCCGGTCTTGTTGACGACAACTTCGATGGCATCGGTCGGCACGGTGATGGCCGGGATGACATTGGCGCCGTCGACGGTCACCAGCTGGCCGGTGGCGTTGGTATTGAAGGCGCCGGCGCGGCTGTAGAGCGTGCCGCCGTCGCCGCCCTCGATCTGGAACCAGCCGCGGCCCGTCAGCGCCATGTCGAAACTGTTGCCGGTCGAGGTCAGTTCGCCCTGCGTATGGACGTTGCGCACCGCCGTCGTCTTGACGCCGAGGCCGATCGACACGCCTTCCGGCACAAGCGATGAATTGGAGCGGTTGGGCACGCCCTGCGTGCGGTCGACCTGGTAGAGCAGGTCGGAGAATTCGGCGCGCGCGCGCTTGTAGCCGGTGGTGTTGATGTTGGCGATGTTGTTGGCAATGACTTCCAGATTTGTCTGCTGGGCATTCATGCCGGTCGCTGCGATGGCGAGTGCTTTCACGGCAAGTTCTCCTCAGATGCCCATACGGCTGATTTCGAGATAGGCGGAGACGACCTTGTCGCGGATCGCGATCGTGGTCTGCAGGGCCTGCTGGGCGCTCATGACGGCGTCGACGACCTGACGGGTATCGGCGTCGCCCCTGAGTGCCTGGATCGACACCTGCTCGGCATTCTGCAAGGTGTTGACGGTCTTCGAGGCGGCCTGGCTCAGCGCCTCGGCAAAGGTGGTGCCGATTTCGCTGCCGGCCATCGGCGCCTTGGTGCCCTGGAACAGGTCGGTCGTGGTATCGGCGCCACCGATCTCCGGCTTGAGGGGAAGCGATCCGATACCGCCAATGCCGCTGATCATTACTGGTTCCTCATCAGGTCGATGGTCATGGAGATCAGATCACGCGCCTGCTTGATGACCTGAAGGTTGGCTTCGTAGGAGCGGTTGGCTTCGCTCATGTCGGCCATCTCGACCAGCACGTTGACATTGGGCATCTTGACGTAGCCCTTGTCGTCGGCGGCCTCGTTGCCGGGCTGGAATTCGACGGGAAAGTCGCTGGGGTCGCGGTCGATGGAGTTGACCTCAACCGTCGTGCCACCCGAGGCACGATCGAGTTCCGAGACGAAACTGATGGTCTTGCGGCGATAGGGGTCGGCGCCCGGGGTGTTGCCGGTCGACTGCGCGTTGGCAAGGTTTTCCGAAACGACGCGCAAACGGTCAGACTGGGCGCTGAGGCCGGACGCGGCGATCTTGAGGGCTGAGGTCAAAGCGTCCATGGTCAGCTCTTCACCGCCATCATCATCATCGAATGGAAGGCCTTGACGATCGCGGTGTTGAGTTCAAACGAGCGGCGGACCTCGCCGGCCTTCATCAGTTCGTTCTCGACCACCACCGTGTTCTTCGAGGGCATGATGGCGCCGGTCGTCTCTTCTGGCTTGACCGTGAAGCCGGCATTAGTGGCGGCAGTGCCGAGGTGGCCTGCCTGGGTGGCGGTCAGCGACACTGCCGTGCGGTCGAGCACCTTCTCGAACGGCTCGACATCGCCGGCGGTGTAGCCCGGCGTGTTGACGTTGGCGATGTTGCCGGCAATGGCCGACTGGCGCACCGACAGCCATTGCGACTGCTTGGCGGCGAGATCGAAAAGATTGATGGGCTCCATGGGGATCTCCAGGCTGGTACGTACAAGACTAGGCTGCCAGTCTTGCGCGGACCTTGCGCGGGCTAGGCGTAAGCCGGTGTGCCGCTATTTGGAGAGTTCGATCACCTGGTCGGTGCTGGTGACCATGACCCACTTGCCGCCGCGTTGCTCGATCGACGAGACGACGCTGGAGTCGGGCAGCTTCGAGCCGCGCTGGACAATCCACAGGCCGGCATCGTCCTCGATCATGGCGCGGCCATTGGCGACATGAACCATGCGAAATTTGGGATCCGCCGGGAAGGGCTGCTCGTCGACGCCGGGAGGCTGGGTCTTGTCCTCGGGGTCCTGCAGCGTGCCGGTGGCGAACAGGTCGACATCGGGAACATCGTTTGCCGTCAGCGGCTGACCGCTGTTTTCCATCTGCGAACCGCCGCTGACCCGCCCTGCATTGGTGCCGCTGCCGCCGAACTTGATCGCCTGCACGCCGAACTGGTCCTGATTGAAGAAGATATACCAGGGAAACAGCGCGCAGATCAGGCCGAGCGTGATGCCGAGCGCGGCAAAGACGATATCGCTGCGGCGGTCGGATTTCTTATCGAGCCTGGGATATTGCGGCCTTGGCGGCTGCGGCCATTCGGTGACCGGGAACAGCCCGTCGAGAAGCGAGTCGCGACTGGTCTCCATAGCTTCTTCGGGGCCGGCGCGAGGGGTCCTTGGCAATTCAGGCTTGACGACGCTGGGCAAGGCAGGCTCGGCCAAGCGAGGCACAGTGGACTCGACTACGCTGGCTACCCTGGGCAAGAATGGCCTGCCGGCCCTGGCCAGAATGGCCTCAGCCTTGGCGACCTTGTCGAGATCGGCCTTTGCCCTGACAGCTCTCGCTTCGTTGGCCCGGGCTTCCTCGGCGGCACTGGCCTCTGCGATCATCTCGCGCAAAAGCCGCTCGGTGTACTGAAGCTCAGTCTCCTGCATCGACACTTTGCTTGCCTTTCAGATGACGGGCGAGGTCGGAGAATGCGTCGCTCGAGGCGCGATCCCTGGGCGACTGCGTCAGCGCCTCGTAGATCAGCGGCACCTGGCGCACGGCAATATCGAGCTCGGCATCGGCGCCGCCCTGATAGGCGCCGAGCAGGCGGATGTCGCGCGTGTCCTCGAAGCGCGAGATCATCGACTTCAGCCTGGTCACCAGCATGCGTTGCTCGGGGCTCCATGCCTTGTCGGCGAGGCGCGAGATCGACGACAGCGGATTGACCGGGGGGTAGCGGCCCTGTTCGGCAATGGCGCGGTCGAGCACGACATGGCCGTCGAGGATGCCGCGTACCGAATCGGCGACCGGGTCGTTGTGGTCGTCGCCGTCGACCAGCACCGAGATGATGGCAGTGATTGATCCCTGTCCTTTGATACCGGGGCCTTCAGCGCCCGGGCCAGCGCGTTCGAGCAGCTTGGGCAGATCGGTGAAAACCGAAGCGGGATAGCCGCGGGCGACCGGCGGCTCGCCGGTGCCGGTCGCTACCTCGCGCAGCGCATGGGCAAAGCGGGTAATCGAATCCAGCACCAGCAGCACGCGATGGCCCTGGTCGCGAAAATGTTCGGCAACGCGCATGGCGGTATCCGGCGCGCGCCGGCGCATCATGGCGCTCTCGTCGCTGGTAGCGACGACGGCGACCGTCTTGGCCATGCTCTCTGCGCCGATCGTGTCTTCGAGGAATTCGCGTACCTCGCGGCCGCGCTCGCCGATCAGCGCCACGACCACGGTGTCGAAGGCGTCGGCGCCGGCCAGCATGGCGAGCAGCGTCGACTTGCCGACGCCGGAACCGGCAAAGACGCCGAGGCGCTGGCCGAGGCAGAGCGGCGTGAAGATGTCGATGACCTTGACCCCGGTCGTGAAGGCGGTGCCGACGCGCTGCCGCGCCATGGCGCCGGGCGTTGTGCCGTCGCCGCTCGCAGCCTCGCCGATCCTGATCAGCGGCGGGCCGCCGTCGATGACGCGGGTCAGCGCGTCGATGGCGCGCCCGCGCCACGAAGCATGCGGCGTTACCGTCAGCGGGCCGCGGCGAAACACGGCGTCGCCGATGCCGGCGTCGGCGCTGCGTTCGAAAGGGGCGATGACGACTTCGTCGCGGCCGATCCTGACGATCTCGCCGCGGCGCGTGCCGGCATTGCCGCGCTGCTCGACGAGGTCGCCAAGCCTGGCGACTTCAGACAGGCCGCGCACCTTGTAATGCGTTGGCGAAACCTCCGAAACACGGCCGCCGCGCCGCAGCAACGTCTCGGTGTCATCGAAGCGGCGCCAGATCCGCTCCAGCGCAGCCAGCCGGTTTTCCGGTGCTGTCTCCGGTTGCCGTTCAAGCGCGCGTATCGATGATTTGCTGCTCGACATGCTGCTACGACTTGGAGCCGAGCGTCTTGATGGCGTCGTCGGTCGAGGCGTCGGTCTGGCGCATCAGCGCAGCGGTGTTCTCGAAGGCGCGCTGGACCATGATCAGGCGCGTCATTTCGAGCACCGGATTGACGTTGGATTCCTCGACATAGCCTTGCGCGACGCCGAGATCGGAACGGTCCGTGACCGGCTCCGGCGCACGCGCGGGCACGATGCCAGAATTGCCGTAGCGGACGAAGTTCGGACCGGGGTCGAAATTGAACAGGCCGATGGCGCCGACAAGCTTGTCGCCTTGGCGCAGCGAGCCGTCGGCGCCCGCCTTGGGCGGACCGTCGCGCGGGTCAAGCTGGATCGGCGCGCCGCCGGCATCCAGCACCGGATGGCCCTCGAGCGACATCAGCTCGCCGTTCTCGTTCATCGAAAACCGCCCGTCGCGCGTCATCACGGTGCCGGCCGGAGTGTCGATGCCGAACCAGGCATCGCCCTGGACGGCGAAGTCGAACGGGTTGCCGGTCTGCGTCATCGCGCCATGGGCGCCGGACAAATAGGTCTTGCCGGAGGACGCGAAGGACACGGACTTGGGACCTGTGCCGGAGACGACATCCTCGAACTTCACCCCGGTGGCGCGAAAGCCGATGGTCGAGGCATTGGCGACATTGTCGGCGATGGTGTCGAGACGGCGCTCAAGCGCGATCTGCGAGGAAAGGGCGACGTAAAGGCTGTCCTGCATGGTGTTCTCAGAATCTCAGTTTCTGCATGGCCATCATCAGATCGGTCGAGATGCCGACGGTGGTCGGCTGCGCAAACAGCACACCGATCGATGTCTGGGCGGTCGAGGTCGGATGATTGATTTCCCAAAGGCTGGTGAAGCGGGTGAGGAATTTCTCGAGCTTGGCCGGGTCGGTGAAATCGGTGAGGTCGAGCTTTGCCTCGAAGGCCTGCGCCTGCTTGTCGATATCTGCGGCAGCGAAGGAATCGGGCAGGCCGATGGCGGTGCGTAGCACGCTGGCCAGGGCCGTGTCGGCCAGCACGTCGTACCAGTTGGTGATGGTCGAGGCCTTGCGCTCGAAATAGAGCGCCAACCGCACGCCCTCATTGGTCTTGCCGGCGTCTTCTTCCAGGGTCTGGCGCATGTATTTGTCGACCACCGGCTGCTGCGACGGGCTGCGGGTCGTTGCCGCTTCGCCGTAGGCCTCGAAATTCAACGAGGTGGCGAGCCTGGCATAGGCCTTGTTGGAGAGCTTGTTGGCGACACTGGCGGGATCGCGGACACCACCCTCAAGGACATCGCGGACGAGATCCTTGTTGGTGGTCGCAGGATCGAGCCCGCTGGCGGACAGAGCATACTTATAAAGGCGGCTGTCGGCCATCAGATCGTCGACGGATTTCACCTTGGTGATGTTGGCGAGGTAGTAGCTGGTCTCGGCCTGGACGGCGTCCGCATTCGGCTTGATGAGGCCAAGACTGGACTCGGTCGTGTAGAGCTTCGGCGTGGTCTTCAGCACCGCGTCGCGCGTGGTCGTCTGATCGCCATACTGGGCAAAATCAAAGGCGCTGACGAAGTTGGCGTAGCTCTTGTCGGTCAACAGGTTGGCGGGACTCAACGGATCGGTGACGCCGCCATTGACCATGGTGCGGATCTGCTTCGTCGTCTGGGTCGATGCATCAAGCCCATAGGCAGCCATGGCGAAGGTCAGCAGGCGCTTGTCCTTCAGCAGGTCTTCGATGGACTTCACCTTGGAGATGTTGGCTGCGTAGTAGTCGGCCTCGCCCTTGATGTATTGCGCGGTCGGCTTGACGAGCAACAGTCCGGTTCCGCCGATCACAGCCTTCGGCACCGCCTGCTGGACGGCGTCGCGCGCCGTAGCCTGGTCGCCATATTGGGCAAAGTCGAAAGCCGCGACGAAAGCCGCATAGCCCTTGTTTGTCGACGTGTTTGCGGGGCTGTTCGGGTCGGTGACGCCGCCTTCCAGCATGGCCCGCACGGTCGCAGCCGGCTCGGCGTCGGCGTCCAGGCCGAACGCGGCCATCGCATAGGTGAGCAGGCGATCGTTGCCCATCAGGTCGTCGATCGATTTTACGTTGGAAATGTTGCTCAGGTAGTACGAGGTTTCGCCCTTGTAATAGGTGAAGCCGTTCTGCGAAGGGCCGACCGAGACCTGGAGACCATAATTGTTGGTCACGCCCTGCTGCGCCGAATTGTAGCTCGTGGCATTAGGGCCCAGGGCGGCGAAATTGAAGGCCGACACGAACTCGGCATAACGCTTGTCGCTCAGTTTGTTGGCGAAGCTGTCGGAATCCGACACCCCTTCCTTCAGGGCTTTGACCATGAAGGCCTTGGCGTAAGCCATGTCGCCGAGACCGAAGGCCTTCATGGCATATTTGAACAGCCGGTCGTTCTTTACGAAATCGTCGATCGATTTCACGCTGCCGATGTTGGCGAGATAGTAGTCGGTGTCGCGCTTGGTGATCGGCTCCGCCTCGATGCGGTCGATCGCCTTGGGGATGTCCCTGGCGATGAGCTGGTAGCTGGTAAAAGTGCTCAACACGACATGCCTCCGGTCGCAGCTTCAAAAGCAAGAGTATGCGGACTTGCTTGCGCGAGGCTGAATCGCCTCACCTTGCATGATTCAAGCCTCACACAAGGCACGGGGGCTATCGGTTAGGCCTGACGTGATGCGGAAGGATCTGGCGTGGGCATTCTGATCGGACTTGTGGTGACGCTCGGCTGTGTTCTCGGCGGCTTCATGGCCATGGGCGGCCATCTGCATGTGCTGATGCAGCCTTGGGAAGCGGTGGTCATCTGTGGCGCCGCACTTGGCACCTTTCTCGTCGCCAACCCGATGAAGACGGTCAAGGACACCGGCAGGGGTATCCTCGAAGCGTTCAAGCAGGCGGTACCGAAAGAACGCGACTATCTGGAGACGCTGGGCGTGCTGCACAGCCTGATGCGCGAACTGCGCTCGAAGTCGCGCAGCGAGGTCGAGGCGCACATCGACAATCCGGAGGAGTCGGCGATCTTCCAGGCGTTCCCGACCGTGCTGAAGAACCACGACCTGACGAATTTCATCTGCGACTACTGCCGCATCATCATCATCGGCAATGCCCGCTCGCATGAGATCGAGGCGCTGATGGACGAGGAAATCCAGACCATCAAGTCCGACAAGATGAAGGCCTACCATGCGCTGGTGGCGGTGGGCGACGGTCTGCCTGCGCTCGGCATCGTCGCCGCCGTGCTCGGCGTGGTCAAGGCGATGGGCGCGCTCGACCAGTCGCCCGAAATCCTCGGCGGCCTGATCGGCGCCGCCCTTGTCGGAACCTTCCTCGGCATCTTCCTGTCTTATGCGGTGGTCGGACCGGTTGCCACCAAGATCAAGACGGTGCGCGAGAAGAAGAATCGCCTCTATATCATCGTCAAGCAGACGCTGCTTGCCTATATGAACGGCGCTCTGCCGCAGGTGGCGATCGAGTTCGGCCGCAAGACCATCTCGTCCTATGAGCGGCCGACGATCGATGCCGTCGAGCAAAGCACGATGAACACAGCTTCCGCCGAGAAGAAAGCGGCTTGAGCCATGCATGAAGACAGACAGGACCGCACGCCGTCATGACAAGTCCTGGCAGCCCCTCGCAAGCCCGCTCGCTGATCATCGAGCGTCTGGTCGGTGAAAGCGGTGAGGCCGCTCACGTCATCGGCACCGGGCGCTCGATGGGGGAGCGCGCACTGCCGCTGCTGCAGAAGAGCCTGGCCGGCGAGCTCGGTGCACCGGTCACCGTCGACCTGCGCACGGTCGAGATCAGCCGTGTTCCCGATGCCCGCACGAATGCCGGCGATGCCTTTGCCATGGCCATCATAGCATCGCCGACGTCTTCGGATGCGATGACGCTGGTGGCTGATGCGCCGGCCATCGCCGTGATGGTGTGCGCGCTGTTCGGCGGCGATCCGGATCAGCCGGTTTCGCCGATCGAGCGCGCTCTGTCGCAGATCGAGACCGATGTCGCGACCACGGTCTTCCAGGAAGTTGCGCAGGCGTTGAACGGATCAGGCCGGCGCTCGCTCGAGCTGCGGCTGCCGGTGCCGCGGGCACTTTCGGGCAGCGAAGCCAAGCGCCGCGTGCTGCGCGATGGCGCGGCGGTGCGCATCGTCTTCGGCATCTCGACGCCGACCGACAGCGGAACGGTCACGGTGATGATCCCGCAGCGCATCCTGCTGGCCACACGCGGTATCGCCGATGTCCACGACAGCGAAGGCACGACCTCCGACTGGCGGGCACGTTTTTCCGAAGAGGTGATGCGCTCGACGGTGACGCTCGAAGCGACCATGCCGTTGGCACGCCTGACGCTCGGCGACCTCGCCGGCTTCGAGCCGGGCCAGATCATCGAGTTCGAGGAAACCGCGCAGTCGCAGGCCAAGCTGAGCGCGCGCGACAAGACGCTGTTTGTCTGCGAGTTCGGTAAACTCGGGCAGAACTACACCGTCCGGATCAGGCATCCTTACGATGCCGGTCAGGATTTTATCGATGGGCTCATGCCGGGCTGACGCCGGGCAAGCCCAAGCATTTGGAGACGACTGATGGCCAAGACCAAGGTGGAAGCCAATATCGACCAGCCGGACGAACAGCTCGACCGCGCCATCGAGGAATTGCGCGGTGTCCTCCAGGAGGAGGAAAAGCGGCCCGACGCCGCCTTGCGGGCTGCCACGTCCGGCGCCAATTCCAACATCATCATGAGCATCCCGGTCGATGTGCAGATCATCCTCGGCAGTACGGAAATGCCGGTGTCGGACCTGATGGCGCTGCAGAAGGGCTCGACGGTGGCGCTCAACCGGCGCATCGGCGAACCGGTCGATGTCGTGGTCAACGGCCGCAAGATCGCGCGCGGCGAGATCACCGTGCTGGAAAGCGATCCGTCGCGCTTCGGCATCAGGCTGACCGAAATTATCGCGGCGACCAAGGGCGCTTGAGCAATGAATGACATGCGGTCTCAGCAGGAGCGGATGCCATGACGACGCCGGTGACGCTCACGCGCCCGCAAAAGGCCGCCGCCATCCTGGTGGCGATGGGCAAACCTTCGGCCAGCCGGCTCCTGAAATTCTTCAAGCAGGAAGAACTGAAGGCACTGATCGAAGGGGCGCGGCTGCTGCGCACCATTCCGCAAAGCGATCTTGAACGCATCGTCGCCGAATTCGAGGCCGAGTTCACCGAAGGTGCGGGCCTGCTCGATTCCGCCGACCGGATGGACACGATCCTCAATGAATCGCTGTCGCCCGAAGAGATGAGCGCCATCATGGGCGACAAGCGCTTCGAGGTTGCGCCGGAAGGACCACCGCCGATCTGGCCGCAGCTGGAAAAGCTCGAACCGACGCGTCTGGGCACGTTCCTTGCCGCCGAGCATCCACAGACCGCGGCCATGGTGCTGTCGAAGCTTGCGCCGCAGGCCGCCGCCAACATTTTGCTGACCATGGAAAAGCCGATGCGCAGCGAGATCATCAAGCGCATGGTGACGATGGCGACCATTCCGGACGGGGCCACCAGGATCATCGAGAACCAGCTGCGCGCCAGCGTGCTGGCGCAGACCGCGACCAAGGACATCTCGGCGGGACAGGCGCGCGTCGCCAGTGTGCTCAACGAAATGGACAAGCCGCAGCTGGAAGAGGTCATGCAGGATCTGGAAGAGGCCGGCACGCCGGACCTCGGCGGTGTCCGCTCCAGGTTGTTTGCCTTCGACGATCTGCCGCTTTTGACGCAGAAGGCGCGGGTGCTTCTGTTCGACGGGCTGTCGACCGAACTGATTACGCTGGCGCTGCGCGGTGCACCACCCGCATTGACGGAATCGGCGCTCTCGGCGATCGGCGCACGGTCGCGGCGCATGATCGAGTCCGAGCTCGGACAGGGCTCGGAAGGCATTCAGCTTGCCGATATCATGACGGCGCGCAAGAACATCGCGGTGGCGACAATCCGGCTTTCGCGCGAGGGGGCTTTCGAACTGCCCTCGTCGCAGCAGAGCGAAGCGGCTTAACGCCGAGAGCTGAATGGCTGAAGCGGCGGACAAAGACTCCAAAACCGAAGACGCGACCGAAAAGAAGATCCGCGACACCATCGAACAGGGCAGACTGCCCCATTCCAGGGAGGCCGCACTTCTGGCGTCCTTCATCGCCCTACTGGTGTTCACCGTCTTCTACGCCAAGGACGCGGTCGTCAATCTCGGCATGTTCCTGTCGATGTTCCTGGAAAAGCCCGAGGCGTGGCCGATGGACACCGAGACCGACGTCATCGCGCTCTACAAGACCGTGATGATGGAAATAGGCAACGCCGTCGTCAGCCTGCTGGTGCTGCTGGTGGTGGCCGGCATCGGCGCCTCGGTGCTGCAGAACATGCCGCAAGTCGTCGGCGAGCGGATCCGGCCGCAACTGTCGCGCATCTCGATAGCCAAGGGCTGGACCAGGATGTTCGGCATTCAGGGCTGGGTAGAATTCCTGAAATCGCTGGGCAAGCTCGGCTTCGCCAGTATCGTGCTCTACTTCACGCTGTCGCAGGACTACCGCCAGCTCCTGGCCGGCATGATCACCAACCCCGTCGCTTTCGGCCTCGTCATCAAAAGCATCACCGTCGACATATTGGTGGCGATCGTCTTCGTCATGGGGCTGATCGCGGCGGTCGACGTCGTCTGGTCGCGCTTCCATTGGAAGCAGGATCTGCGGATGACCAAGCAGGAGGTCAAGGACGAGTTCAAACAGTCCGAGGGCGACCCGATCATCAAGTCCCGGCTGCGCTCGCTGGCGCGCGACCGGGCGCGCAAGCGGATGATGACGGCGGTGCCGCGCGCGACGCTGATCATTGCCAATCCGACGCACTTTTCCATCGCGCTCAGATATGTCCGCGACGAGGATTCAGCACCCCTGGTGCTGGCCAAGGGCCAGGACCTGGTTGCGCTCAAGATTCGCGAGATCGCCAAGGAGCACAACATCCCGATCTTCGAGGACGTGGCGCTCGCCCGCTCCATGTACAAGCAAGTTTCGGTTGATAGCGTGATCCCGTCGCAATTCTACCAGGCCGTCGCCGAATTGGTGCGGATCGTCTACTCCAAAAAGGCTGAGCGGAGACAAATTTCATGAACCGCCAACCGCACGCAAAATCCCGCGAACTCATTGTCGCCAAGGCCATCGAGCAGGTGGTCGACGAGTTGCGGCTGATCGATGTCGCCGACTACATCGCTTTCATCCGGCTCGAGCATTTCGCTTGCCTGTCGGATCTGGTGGATTCGGCGGTGGAGCTGTTCTTCCTGCCGGGCACGCTCAGGCTCGGCCATGGCGGAGAGGCACATGTCGACTGGAGCGGCAGCCCGCGCATCGTGCTCGATCTCGAGCTTCGGCCGCCGGGCGTCACCGTCTATTTCCAGCTGACGCTGAGCGAGGAGAGGTCTTCGGTCGCGGTCAACTATGTGTCGTTCGAGAAGCCCGGCGAAGACCCCGAGCACAACACCGCCTTGCTGGAGACGGTCATCGAAGAGGCGCGCATTCGCCGGACCGAGCCGCTCGCCTATCGCTGATTTTCTTTCGCAAGCCGAATCGCTGGACGCTGACTACTCGATCAGCCCCAGCCGCAGCGCCTTGGCCACCGCCTGGTTGCGGTTGACCGCGTTGAGCTTCTGCGTCGACTGGGTGAGATACTGGTTGGCGGTGTGGACCGACAGCTTCAGCAGCCTGGCGATCTCTTCGCTGGTGTTGCCGTTGGCGGTCAGCTTCAGGCACTCCAGTTCACGCTTGGAGATCGACCGCATCCGGCCGGCATCGTTCGGACGAATTCGGGCGACGGCGGCGAACAGCGAAAAACAGCGGGCGTGGATTTCGTAGAGCGTGTCCTCCGGCAAAGCGATCGTCGAGCCGAGGAACACCACCAGCCCGCAATGGCCCCGATCGGCATGGACGGGAAAGGCAATGCCGTTGGTGCCCGGCGCCAGCGGCGCCGTCCGCTCCGCCCAGGCGAGGTTCTGGAAGACGGCGTCCGAGCCGGCGATGCCGTCGTCCGCCCACCAGCGCGGCGCTGTCGAGGCGCCGCTGTGGTGCACCATCTCCTCGCCATTGGCGCCGGCGATGAACTTGGTTGTCACCGCGGTGGCGGGATAGTCGGAATCGAAGCTCGGCACCAGGCGCGCCCGTTCCGGCGAGGGGCTGACGAAGTAGAGGCCGAAGGCCGACGCGTTGATGTCGACGGCGATCCAGCGGCAGCGGCGCACCGCGTCCGGGATGGTAACGGCATGGTGCGTCTCGGAACTGATGGAGAAGGCGCCGAACGGATTTCGCTGCTCGTTGAAAAGGGCTTCGGCCGCCGCCTTGATGTCAGCGTGTTTCAAATGATGCCGCTCCTGATCGCCGTGGCGATGGCCATCGCGCGGTTCGACGCCGCGAATTTCTGGATGGCGTGGGTGATGTAGCTGTTGACGGTGTTGGACGAGACCCCGAGGATCACTGCGACCTCATCGGTGGTTTTGCCTTCAGACACCCAGAACAGGCATTCGCGCTCGCGGTCGGACAGCGGGTCCTGCATGGCGACGGCGGCGATCAATTGCGGGATGGCGGACAGCGCGTAACAGCACTTCAACTGAGCCTTCATCAGCGCCGGCTGGTCGATACTGCCGGCCTCGGCCGCCGAGAAAAGCGCAAACAGCCGCTGGCGGCCGACATTGAGCCGCAGTGAATAGACTTCGGCATGTCCAAGCACGTCGAGCAGGCGCGCCTCTTCGCCTGTGAGCAGTCCGCCGGCGTCGGGTGCCGCGGCGGCGACCAGGGGCCTCGGGCGGATGCCAGGTGCAACGGTCAGCGGTCCCTGGGCAAGGCCGGCGATCAGCCGCTTGCCGATCAGTTCAATGGCGTCGAAGATCCAGTTGGATGAGACGATGCGGGCGTCGTTGCGGTCCTGGTCGTGGACGATGGCGACGAGCATGTAGCTGTCGGCGCCGATCTCGGCGGCAAGCTGCATGAAAAAGGAGGTGAGATCGCCGCGCGATTCGAGGCGCGAGCCTAACGTATCGGATTGGAGAAGCGCGGCGGAACTGCTCATTGGATGCTTTGGTTGTATGTCATGGCCGGAGTCTTTTCTTGAGCCCGGACGCTGGGGTTAGCAGCGGCCGAACTTGAAGACGCATCACGTTTACGAAGCACTCACACGGCGCGGCGGTCGCGCTGATCACCGAATCCATTCAGGGAACGCGAAGCCGTCCGCGTCTGGTGCCGGTCATTGGCCGGAACTTGAGACTTTGGGTGGTCGCCGCGCCCCCCAAGGACCGGCTGATTCGGGTCTAATCTACCCGCAGATGAATCCGACATCAAACGCGATTTGACAAAATCAATATTATTGGACTCAAGCGACTCAGGCGCGACTTTCGCGGCCTTTCCGCCGCAAAAGGCCTGAAACGCCGACACGAAAAAGCCAGAGGGTGTTGCGATACTGCCGTATCGAGGGCCGATCGATTCCGATAGGGTCTCGGCAGCCGGCAGGGATGGGCATCCCTTCGGTCATACGGCGGATTTGGCGGCGCTTGCTCGCGGCCATCAGCATCGGGGGTCATGATGAAGCAGGTTTTCCTGGCGTTCACGGTGGTGCTTGCGGTTCTTGCCGGCATGGCAGCGCCCGCCAAGGCTGAGCCGACCGTTACCTATGCGCTCGACAACGGGCTGCAGGTGGTGCTGGTGCCCGACCATCGCGTGCCGAAGGTGGTGATGAACCTGCGCTACCGCGTCGGGTCGATGAATGAACCCGCGGGACGCTCGGGCTTTGCGCATCTGTTCGAACATCTGATGTTTTCCGGCACGCCGGCCTGGCCGAACGTGTTCGGCGCGCACGCCGCGCTCGGCAACGAGATCAATGCCTGGACCACCGAGGACGGCACGGTTTATTATGTCGACGGGTTGTCGTCGTCACTGCCGATGATCTTGTCGCTTGAGGCAGACCGCATGGCCAATCTCGGCCGCTCGGTGACTCAGGCCAAGCTCGATCTGCAGCGCTCGGTGGTCAAGAACGAGATGCGCCAGAACGTGCTCGACAAGGCCGGCGCATCCGGCTGGGAAGCTTTCTGGTCCGGCCTGTTCCCGAAGCCGCATCCCTATAGCCGCATGGTCATCGGCTCGGTCGCCGATCTCGATGCGGCGACGCTCGACGATGTCAGGGGTTTCTTCAACAGCTACTATCTGCCCAACAATGCGGTGCTGGTGCTGGTCGGCGACTTGGAGATCGACGACACCAAGGCGCTGATTGCCGACACGTTCGGCCGCGTGGCGCGCGGCGCCGATGTGGTGCGGCCCGCCGTGCCGGCACCGACGCAGGCCCGGCTCAAGCTGGTGCTCGAGGATCGTGTGCCAAGCCCCATCGTCGTGGTCGGCTTCAGTGGCCCGGTGGCGCAGTCGCCCGACAATGGTGCGCTCAGCATTGCCGCCGAACTGCTCGGCAACGGCGAATATGGGTTTTTGCGCAACCGGCTGGTTTCGCAGTTGGGCATTGCCACCTATGCCAGCGCGAGCTGGACCGGCGGTCTGCTCGGTGGCCGCTTTACCTTCGAGGCGGGTGCCGCCGAAGGTGTGGCGCCGGAAGCGCTGGAAAGCGCGATGAAAACGGCGTTCGCGAATTTCCTGAAGACCCCGCTCGATCCGGTCGATGTCGAGCGTGCGCGCACCGGCATCTTGCAGGCAGCGCGGCTCGGCAGCGAAGCACTGAAGGATCGCGCCGGCGTCGTCTCCTACAATGCCGACGTGCTCGGCGATGCGCAGAGCGCGCTGGTCGACGCCCCGCGGGTGAAGGACGCCAGCGTGGCGGATGTCGAGGCAACGATGAAGCGGCTGTTGAAACCGGAAGATGCCAGCGTACTGATGCTGAAGCCCGGCCCGCGGGGCAGCTATCCCGATGCACTGATCGGCTCGTCCGGCACACCGCAGCCGTTCACCGCACCGGAGCGAGCGGCGATCGACATTCCGAAGCATGCGGCCGGGCAAGCGCCTTCGGCAACACTGCCCGCCATGGAAACGGCGACGCTCTCGAATGGCATCAAACTCGTCCACTACACAATGCCGGAAGCGCCGATGGTCTATGTCGCGGCCAGTGCCGCCGGCGGCTGGAACAGCGTGCCGGAAGGCAAGGAGGGATTGCTGGAGCTTGCAGCAAGCATGGCGACACGCGGGGCCGCCGATCGCGGCTCGGCTGATTTCGCCAAGGCGGCCAGCGACATCGGCGCCGGCGTCAGCCACCAGGCCGGAACGCTGACCACGATGATGACGCTTGGCGTGCCGCCGGAAAAGCTCGACCAGGGTATTGGCCTGCTCGCCGACGCGGTACTGAAGCCTCGTTTCGACAAGACCGAATGGACGGTGCTGATGGCGCAGACGGTCGACTGGCTAAACGGCCGCGAGGCGGATCTGCCCGGCGTTGCCGGCCGCATGGCAAAGGCGACGCTGATCCCGCAGGTGCCGGGCAAGGCAGCGGTGGACTGGTCGGCAAAGGCGCTGACCTCGATCTCGCTCGACGAGGCGAGGGACGCATTCAAGGCGGAGTTCACGCCGAAGGCGGTGACCTTCTACAGCGTCGGCCCGATGCCGGTCGCGACCGTCGCCGCCAGCCTTGAAAAAGCATTCGGCGCGTGGACAAGCGACACCGCCGGCTATGCCGTCGAGCCGTCGCCGGCGGCGCATTTCAACGGGGGACAGAAAGTGCTGCTGGTGCCCGAACCCGGCGCCAGCCAGTCGGCGCTGTTCGTGGCGCGGCCGGCGCCCGGCACCGACGAGAGCGAGCGCGCTGAATCGACCGCGGTCTCCAACCTGCTTGGCGCCGATTTCTCCAGCCGGCTGAATTCGGTGATCCGCGAGGAGAAGGGCTACTCCTATGGCGTGTCGAGCTATCTGATGAGCCCGATGAAGGCCGGCTCGGGATTGGTCGTGGCAACCACCGTCGAGCGCGCCAACACCGGGCCGGCGATTACCGAAATCCTGAAAGGATTTGCCGGCCTGACCACCTTGCCGGTGGCGCAGGACGAAGTCGACCGCACGGTGACTGTCTATCGCCGGGCGCTGGCTGGATCGGCCGAGACGTCGGCTGGTCTGTTCTCCTCGCTGATTGGCGCGGTCGGCAGCGGATCGACGCTGGAGGACCAGCAAACCCGCATGGCGGCGCGCACAAAGCTGACACTCGATGCGGTTCAGAAACAGGCGCTGGCCCTGGCGTCGCTCGATCCGTCGCTGATCGTGGTGGCGGGCGACCCCGATGTGGTGATGCCGCAGCTTGCAGCTATCGGTTTCAAGGACGTCGAGATCGTCAAGCGTGACGAGGTCGGCGAAGAGACGGCGATGCGGGCGCTCGATCTTCTCGGGGGCAATCGCCAGGCGCCGCTCTCCGCATCGCCATGGCGGGTCGGCGATGGCGGCACGACACGGGCGGTGCACGCCTGCGCCGGCGAAAGGGATTGCGGCGCGCAGATCCACGCCGATTGACGGGCTAAACGCGCAGCCGCCGGCCGCGTTGTAATTTTGGGATAACTTTGTTTCGGGGGAAACGATGAGCGATTCATTTCGGGAAGTAACGTCCGTCTCGTGGTTCGGGCGGATCAAGCGCGCGGTCGGCGGGGTCATCTTCGGCCTTATCCTGATCGCGCTGATGGTGATCGGGCTGTTCTGGAACGAGGGCCGCGCCGTGCAGACGGCGCGCTCGCTGGCCGAAGGTTCTGGAGCGGTGGTTTCGGTCGGCGCCGACAGCGTCGATACCGCCAATGACGGCAAGCTGGTTCATGTCAGCGGACTGGTGACGGCGGACAGCGGCCTGGCGGATCCGGATTTCGGCATCGCCACGCAAGGGCTGCGGCTGTCGCGCAGTGTCGAGATGTATCAGTGGAAGGAAGAGTCCAAGTCGGAGACGACCAAGAAGCTCGGCGGTGGCGAAGAGACGGTGACCACCTACAGCTATTCCAAGGTGTGGGACGACAGCCAGATCAACTCGTCGGACTTCAAGAAGCCGGACGGCCACCAGAATCCGCCGATGGAAATCCACGGCCGGACCTTCCAGATTCCTGAGGGCAAGCTTGTCGCCTTCGATCTCGATACGCCAGTGCTGGACCGTATCGAGGGTGACAAGGACTATTCGCTCTCAGCCGACCAGTCGGCGGCGATAAAGGCTGCCTATATCGGAACGAAACCGCTCAGCATCGTCGATGGCAAGATTTATCTCGGCAATGACAACACGACGCCCGCTTTGGGTGACTATCGCATCGGCTACGAACTGGCGCCGCTGGGCGTGATCAGTATCATCGCGCGCCAGGCCGGCAGCCGCTTGGAGCCCTACCAGACGCAAGCCGGCGATGCGCTGCTGATGGTCGATACCGGCAACGTCCCGGCCGAAAAGATGTTCGCCGACGCGGTCAGCGCCAACACGCTGATCACCTGGCTGCTGCGCGGCGCCGGCTTGCTGTTGCTGACCATAGGCTTTGCGCTGTTCCTCAGCCCGATCGGGGTGATCCTCGACGTCATACCCTTCCTCGGCAGCATGGCGCGGATGGGCACCGGCATCATCGCCTTCGTTCTGGCGATCCTGGTCGGCACGGTGACGATCGCGATTGCCTGGTTCTGGTACCGGCCGTTGCTGGCGCTCGCCATCCTGGCGGCAGGCGTGATTGCGGCGGTGATTGTCTACCGCATCGGCCGGTCGCGAAGGCCAGCCGTTCCGGTGGTTGCACCTAACCCGGCTGCGGCCGCCTAGATGGTCGGGGCGGCCGGAGCCGCCCCATATCTCTTTGGCGCAATCCGGCCGGAAAACCGCCTCACACTTATCCTGGAATTGCTTTCCTATTTGTCCTCGAAGCCGGTGAGCACGCCGACGGCGTTGATGCCGATCTCCTCGACGGCGTAGCCGCCTTCCATCACGAACAGCGTCGGCAGGCCGAGCTTGGCCATGCGCCGGCCGATCTTCGGATAGTCCGGGCTTTTCAGCTTGAACTGGCTGATCGGGTCCTTCTCGAAGGTGTCGACGCCAAGGGAGACGATGACGATATCGGGGGCGTAGGCGGCGAGCTTGACGCAGGCATCCTCCAGCGAGGCGTTCCAGGCGTCCCAATTGGTGCCGAAGGGCATGGGATAGTTGACGTTGAAACCTTCGCCGGCGCCCGCGCCGCGTTCATCGGCATGGCCGAGGAAGAACGGATACTCGACCATGGGATCGCCATGCAGGTTGAGAACCTGCACGTCGGCGCGTTCATAGAAGATCTCCTGCGTGCCATTGCCGTGGTGGTAGTCGACGTCGAGGATCGAGACGCGTTCGGCGCCCTGGTCGAGGAACCACTGCGCGGCGACCGCAGCATTGTTGATGTAGCAGTAGCCGCCCATGAACCCGGCACCGGCGTGATGGCCGGGCGGGCGGCAAAGCGCGAAGGCCGACCGCTCGCCACCCTTGACCAAGGCCGCCGCCGTCAGCGCCACGTCATAGGACGATTTGATCGCGGTCCATGTGCCTTCGACGAAGGTGGCGCCGGCGTCGAAGGAATAGTAGCCGAGCAAGGCGTCGACGCGCTTGGGTGGCACGTCGCCGCGCAGGCCGCGCGTCGGCCAGGTGAAGGGCATCGCCGTGCCCTCGAGGCCGGCGGCCTTCCACGCCGGCCAGACGGTTGGCAGGAAGTCGATATAGTCGGCCTTGTGGATGCGCTTGGCGGCTGTGAGATCGTGCTCGACCGGTCCGATGATCGGCCCCAGCTTCTCGCTCTCGACCCGCGCCTTGATGAACTCGGCCCGCGATGGCTTTTCGAAACCCGGCACGATTGCCGACGTGACCAGTTCCATCTGGCCGGCATGGCCGGCATGAAGCGGCGAATAGACAGTCTTCATGAATTTCCTCTCGAAATAGCGAAATCAGTCAAGGTTGAGATAGGGGGTGACCAAAGCGAGCCACATTCTTTCCACATCGTCCTCGATGAGGTCGTATGTTTTGCGATCCCGCTTCAACCCCACAAGCCGGCAGGCGTGCCCGACATCCATCATCAGCACGCCGAGTCGGCTGGCGATCTTGTCTTCAAGGGCCGGGTTCACATGCTGCAGCCACGCGGCGTAAAGCGCGATGATCTGCTCGTCATATTCGTCCTGGATCGGCCTGAGGTCGGCATTGCCGGATATCGCCTCGATCACCGGCATCAGGGTGGCGTTTTCGAGATATATTCTGGAGGTATCGATGAAGAGCTTGCGCACCTCCTGCCGAAACTCGTCGCGGTTGGTGGGTGGGGTGACCTCGATGCGCCTGGCGATCACCTCGGGAAACGACGACAGCCAGCGCCGGGCGAGGTCGAGGAGAATGGCTTCCTTGTTGGGAAAGTACTGGTAGACCGAACCGACCGACAGGCCCGCGCGCCGGGCAATGGCGAGCGTCGTCGGCGTCTTGGTTCCTTGCTCCCGCGTCAGGATCAGCGCAGCGTCGAGTATCCTGTCGACCACCTTGCTCGACCGTTCCTGCCGCGGCTGCTTGCGCGGTTCGAGCGCCATCCTGGTTTCGCGGCTGAGACTGCGCTTCACGGATTGATGCCTTCGTTCCCTGCCGGTTTCAACACAGGTCCCGGTCTCAACATTGGCGTGGTGTGTTGTCCACAATACATTCGAAATTCGGCACGTTGACAAACGCGAATAATTAGTCGCATTCTTTTATCCACGCTGTTTCGAGAGATCACAAGGGGAATTTCGAAACAGCGCACTGGCATCAGTTTTCGTCCGATAACGCCGCTCCAGCGGAGTGGCAGCTTGTCGGACAAGAGGGTTGTCGGTCTCAGCCAGTCGTCAAAAGCGCGGAGTCGCGATGTCTGTCACGGGTGCGGGTCAAAATGCTGATCTGATCGTCATCAATGGTCGCGTGCGGACCATGGACGATGACAATCCCGCCGCCGAGGCGATTGCCGTCAAGGACGGCGCCATCATCGCCATAGGCAACCACGCCGCCATCGAAAAACTCAAGGGAACGACCACAGAGGTGATCGACGCCAAGGGCGGTTCGGTCCTGCCCGGTTTCATCGAAGCCCACATGCATCTGTTCTCGGGAGGGGCCGAGCTCGCGCATCTTCAACTCGGCGGTATCCATGGCTTCGAGGCGCTTCAAAGCGCCATCCGCGACTACGCCACGACGTGGCCCGAGGCGAAGATGCTTGTGGGACAGGGCGTCGACTACACCGTGCTCGGCGACGAGCGGGTGACACGCCATCATCTCGACGCCATCCTGCCCGACCGCCCCTTCTGCATGGCGGCACCCGACCACCATACGATGTGGGCCAACACCAAGGCGTTGGAGATGGCCGGCATCCTGAAGGGACGCACGCTCGGTCCGGGCAACGAGATCGTGATGGGTGACGACGGCCTGGCCGCGGGCGAATTGCGCGAGGGCGAGGCCTTCGGTCCGGTGCTCGACCTTGCCGGCGAAAGCCGGGTGCGGCTGGGGCTGTCGACCGGCGGTGAGCCCGACCCAATGCCGTCGACCGCCGAGCGGGCCGCTGACCGTGACATCATGCGGCGCGGGCTTGCATGGTGCGCGCGCCACGGCATCACCTCGATCCAGAACATGGACGGCAATCTCTACCAGCTCGAACTGCTTTCCGAGATCGAGGCCGAGGAGGGATTGCCCTGCCGCGTCAAGATCCCGTTCCACTACAAGAATTTCATGACGCTCGACATGCTCGAGAAGGCGTCCGTCATGGCCGAGCGCTACCACAGTGAGTGGCTGTCATCGGGCATGGTCAAGGTGTTCTATGACGGCGTGCTCGATTCCTGGACCGCTGTTATGGTCGAACCCTATGCGGATCGTCCCGACTGGGTCGGCGAGCCGCTGTTCACGCCGCAGCAATTTATCGATCTCGCCGTGGCTATCGACAAACGCGGGCTGCAGATCGCGGTGCACTCGATTGGTGACGGCGCGGTGCGCGCAGTGCTCGACGGTTACGAGGCGGCGCAGAAGCTCAATGGCAAGCGCGACAGCCGGCACAGGGTTGAGCACATCGAGGTCACCACAGCAGCCGACGTGCCGCGTTTTGCCGAACTCGGCGTCATCGCCTCGATGCAGCCGTCGCATCCGCCCGGCGCCATGGATTTTCCACTGGAGCCGACGGTGTCACGCATCGGACCGGCCCGCTGGCCGCTGAGCTATGCCTGGCGCACCCTGAAAAGCGCCGGCGCCCATGTCGTGTTCGCCTCGGACTGGCCGGTGGCGGCGATCGACCCGATCCTGAGCATTCAGGCGGCAGTGCAGCGCAAACCATGGGCAGAAGGCGATCCTGACCAGAGTTTCTCGCTGCAGGAAGCCATTGCCGCCTACACGGTCGAGGGCGCCTATGCCGAGTTCGCCGAGCATCGCAAAGGCGTTCTGAAACCCCGCTATATGGCGGATCTGGTGGTTTTGTCGGCCGATATCGAGAAGACGGCGCCGGCCGATCTACACAAGCTGCGGCCGGTGACGACGGTCTGCGGTGGCAAGGTCACCTACCAGGCCTGACAATGGCATGCGGCTTGCACAGCTTGCCGCTTGCAAGACGAAATGACCGACTGAACTGTGATTCAATGCCGGACTTGCCAACCTACCGGCCGTGTGGTCACATCGAACAGGGGAAAAACTCCGCCAGCAAGAGCGGGGTCAACAGTGAGGCGTATCGTGCCGGAAAAACCGGATCGGAATGCAATTGAAGTCGTAAACGTCAGTAAAATTTTCGGATCGGGTGAGGGGCAGGTCGCTGCCCTCGATACGGTCTCGGTATCCATCCGCGAGAATGAGTTTTTTACACTGCTGGGACCATCCGGCTGCGGCAAGACCACGTTGCTGCGGCTGATTGCCGGCTTCGACTTTCCAACCGCCGGCGAAATCCTCCTCTACGGCCAGGACATCGCGCCGTTGCCGCCCTTCAAGCGACCGGTCAACACCGTCTTCCAATCCTACGCGCTGTTCCCGCATATGACGGTCGCCGACAATATCGGCTTTGGCCTGGAAATGCTGGGCAAGCCGAAGGCCGAGATCAAGGCGCGCGTCGCCGAGATGCTGAAACTGGTGAAGATGGAGGCGCTGGCGGGCCGCCGCACCAGCCAGATCTCCGGCGGCCAGCAGCAGCGCGTGGCGCTCGCCCGGGCGCTGGCGCCGCAGCCCAAGGTGCTCCTGCTCGACGAACCGCTCTCGGCCCTGGACTACAAGCTGCGCAAGGAAATGCAGATCGAATTGAAGCGGCTGCAGCACGAGACGGGCATCACCTTCATCTTCGTCACCCACGACCAGGAGGAAGCGCTGACCATGTCGGATCGCATCGCGGTGATGTCGTCGGGCAAAATCCTGCAGGTCGGCTCGCCGCGCGACATCTACGACCGGCCGGCCGAGCGTTTCGTCGCCGACTTCATCGGCGAGTCGAACTTCCTCAAGGCGGATGTGGTTAGCGCGACTGGTGGCCGGGCGACGGTGAAGCTGCCGTCTGGTGTGGAAATCCCAGCCTCGCTGCCGGAAGGCTTCAGCCCCAGCGGCAAGGTCACCATCGTCGTGCGTCCAGAGCATGCGCAGTTGGGCACGGCCAGCCCGAGCGCTTCGCTGTCCGGCACCGTCGAAAACATCGTCTATCTCGGCACCGACACGCACTTCCATCTGCGCCTTGCCGGTGGCGAGCCGTTCATCGTGCGGCGTCAGAACAGCCGCGGCGCCGGTGACGGCTTCGTGCAGGGCGGCCAGATCGGCATCACGATCGGCAACGACGCCGCGCAAGTGCTGAAGGACTGATCATGGCGACCGCGGAACAAGTCGCCAAGGCAGCGCAGCGACGCGATATGCGCGACCGCTGGCTGCTGTCAGCGCCAGCCTTGCTGGTGATCTTCCTCGCCGCGACCGGCCCCTTGCTGATCGTGCTGATCTACTCGTTCCTGACGCCTGGCCCCTATGGCGATGTGAAGTGGCAGTTCTCGCCCGATGCCTGGCTGTCGGTGTTCATGGAACGCGACATTTTCGACGATACGCTTTCGCTTGCGGCAGCGCATGTCACCATCTTCTGGCGCTCGATCAAGCTGGCGGTGATAACGACGATCGCCACTTTGGCATTGGGGTTTCCAACCGCCTATTTCATGGCGACGCGCAGCGAGAAAACCAGGGATCTCTGGCTGTTCCTGATCACCATTCCGTTCTGGACCAACCTTCTGATCCGCACCTTCGCCGTGCTGCAGATCATCCGCAACGAAGGCATCATCAACACCATCCTTATCAAGCTTGGTATCGTCTCGGCGCCGGTGCAGATCCTCTTCACCGACACGGCGATTCTGATCGGCATGGCCTATGTCTATCTGCCGCTGATGGTGCTGCCGATCTATGCCAGCATGGAGAAGCTTGATTTTCGCCTCGTCGAGGCGGGCTACGACCTCTACGCGACCCGTTTCAAGGTATTGCGGAAGATCATTTTCCCGCTGGTCAAACCCGGCGTCATTGCCGGCTCCATCCTGGTCTTCATTCCAGCCCTTGGCGCCTATGTGACGCCGAGCGTGCTTGGCGGCGGCAAGAATATGATGCTGTCCAACCTGATCGAATTGCAGTTCGGCCAAGGCCGCAACTGGCCGCTCGGCTCGGCGCTGTCGATCACGGTGATGATCATCGTCATGGTGGCGCTGCTTGCCTATGTGCGCAATGCCGGCAAGTCGGGGGTGCGGCATGGCTAAGAACTTTTCCATCAAGCACCAGACCGGCTTCACGGTGATCGCTGCGACCTGTTTTATCGTGCTCTATCTGCCGATCATCGTGCTGGTCGCCTATGCCTTCAACGCGGCGAACTCGACGTCCGAATGGGGCGGCTTTTCGATGCGCTGGTTCCAGTCGGCTTGGCAGAACGTGCAAGTTATCGACGCGACGCTACGCTCGTTCCAGATCGGCGCCGTCGCTGCGGTGCTGTCGACAATCTTTGCCACCATGGCCGCGCTCGCCACCACGCGCACCGCGTCCTATCCGGGCCTCACCTTCAAATATGCGGCGATCAACCAGCCGCTGATGGTGCCCGAGATCGTCACCGGCGTGGCGCTGCTGATCTTCTTCTCGCGCATCAAGATCTTCACCGGCTATTCCGGCATTGGCTATCTGATCGCCGCGCACACGGCGTTCTGCATCCCGTTCGCCTATCTGCCGATCCGGGCGCGGCTGGAAAACATGGACCTGACGCTGGAGCGCGCGGCCGCCGATCTGTACGCGACGCCTTGGAAGACCTTCCGCCGCATCACGCTGCCGCTTTTGTGGCCCGGCATACTGGCCGGACTGATGCTAGCATTCGTCATCTCGCTCGATGACGTCGTCATCACCGAGTTTGTCAAATCGGGCGGCCAGGATACGCTGCCCACCTACATGCTCGGCCAGATCCGCCGCGGCATCACGCCTGAGATCAACGCGATATCGACCGCCTTCCTGCTGCTTTCGGTCGCGATCGTCACGTTGTTTTTCTTCGTCAGCAGGAAAAGAGACTGAACCGACAATTGGGAGCTAAAACCATGAACTGGAAAACAACGACAGCCGCCATGGGGTTGGCGCTGCTCGCAACGACGAGCCTGGCCAGCGCCGATGGCGAGCTGAACATCTACAATTGGGGCAACTATACTAGCCCCGACGTGATCAAAAAGTTCGAAGCCAAATACAACGTCAAGGTGACCATCACCGATTACGATTCCAACGATACGGCGCTCGCCAAGGTACGCCAGGGCGGCACCGGCTTCGACATCGCCGTTCCGTCGCAAACCTACGTGCCGATCTGGATCAAGGAGGGCCTCGTGCAGGAGACCGATCCGGGCAAGATGGAGAACTTCAAGAACGTGGCGCCGGAATGGGCCAATCCAGACTTCGACCCCGGCCGCAAATATTCCGTGCCGTGGGCGCTGGGCACCGTCGGCGTCGTCGTCAACACCGATGCCTACAAGGGACCAGCCGACAGCTGGGGCATCATCTTCAACACGCCGGACGAGCTGAAGGGCAAGACCAATGTCGTTCCCGAGATGAATGACGTTATCTTCGCGGCGATCAAATATGTCGGCGGCCAGCAGTGCACCGACGACAAGACGGTGCTGAAGAAGGTGCGCGACACGCTTGTCGCGGCCAAGCCGAACTGGATCGCCATGGAATACAACACCATCGAAAAGATGGGCGCCGGCGACTTCAAGGCGACCAGCGACTGGAACGGTTCGGCGCTGCGTCAGCGGCTGGCCAATCCGGCCATCCATTACAATTATCCGAAGGAAGGCTACGGCCTGTGGAGCGATAACGTCGTCGTTCTCAAGGAAGCCAAAAATGTCGAGAACGCCAAGCTGTTCCAGAACTTCATCATGGATCCGGAAAACGCGGCCGGCCTCTCGGCCTTTCATCGCTACGCAAACGCCATTACCGGCTCGGACAAGTACATGCCGGCCGATATGAAGGATGCCCCGGAAGTCGTCATTCCGGAGGCTGCGAAGGCACAAGGCGAATTCCAGAAGATGTGCGCGCCTGAGATCCAGGACATCTACACCAAGATCTGGACCGAACTGCAGAAATAACCGCAGTCTGACAGACCCGGCGGCATGCGCCGCCGGGTCTTTTCTTTTCCGGAATGGCTTTCATGGACTCCTATCGCAACAGCGATCCGCGGCCGTCGATCATGCAGGGCTCGCCGCCTCAAATGGTGCTGCCGAAGCTCGACTGGGACCGGCCGCCATGGAATCGCTGGGCCTTCCAACACATCCGCGAATTCCTGCCGACCATCGAGGTCTGGCGCGGTAACGGCCATCGCCATCGTCTTGAGCGCGCAGAGACCGATCTCGACGCGCTGCCGGTGGAAGACAGCAAGGGCCGTCCGACGACGCTCGTTGGCCTGCTCGACGAGACCTACACGGACGGCTTCCTGGTGCTCAAAGACGGCAAGGTCGCCTATGAGCGCTATTTCAACGGCATGGCCGAGCGCACGCTGCATCTGTCGCAGTCGATGGCGAAGTCGGTAACAGGCACCGTGTTCGGTATTCTGGTTGGGCGCGGCTTGATCGACCCGGCCAAACCGGTGACCGCCTATCTGCCGGAGCTCGGCGCGACCGGCTGGGACGGCGCCAGCGTGCAGCATGTGCTGGATATGACCACCGGCGTGCGGTTTTCCGAGGACTACACCGACCGTTACTCCGACATCGGCCAGGTTGATGTCGCCACGGGCTGGAAGCCGGTGCCGCCGGACAGCGATCCGGATTTCCAATGGCCGCCGCATCTGTTCGAGTTGATCCTGCAGCTGAAGGACAAGGTGCGGCCGCATGGCGCCGCGTTCGAGTACCGCTCGATCGAGACCGACGTGCTTGCCTTCATCATGGAGCGGGTCACCGGTAAACGGCTGGCGCAGCTGGTGTCCGAGGAGCTGTGGCAAAAGCTCGGCGCCGACGAAAGCGCTTGCTTCACGGTCGACAGCGCCGGCTATGCGCTGGCCGATGGCGGCTTCAACGCGACGCTGCGCGATTACGCCCGCTTCGGCCAGCTGATCCTCGACAAGGGCCGCGGCATCGTGCCGGCCGACTGGATCGAGGCGACGCGCAACGGCAGGCATGCGCCGGATTTCAATCCGAGCCTGCCGGAGGGCAGCTATCGCAACCAGTTCTGGATCGAGAATCCGCGCACGCGCGCTTTGATGTGCCGAGGCGTGTTCGGGCAGATGATCCATATCGACTGGGGCACCGGCATGCTCGTGGTCAAGCTTTCGACCTATCCGGATTTCAGCAATGTCGCCTATTCGGTGGCAACGCTGAAGGCGGTGCACACCATCGCCATGGCGCTTGGTTGACCCACAACAAATCACCCTCTGAGGAAACGTTCATGACCGGCAAGACCGCGTTCGAGACCCGCTACGGCTTTGCCCGCAATGAGGTGCTGCTCTCCAACTGGCGCGAAAGCCCGTTCAACCGCTGGTCGTTCCAGAACCTTGGCGAGCTGGTTCCTACCGCCCCCGTGGCGGCGACGCCGGGAAGCGTCGAGGCACCGGTGCGGGACCTGAGCGGCCTGCTCGGCGAAAACGTCTCCGTCGCCGGCGCGCCGGAGACGGTGGCCGAATTCCTCACACGTTCGAGCAGCGACGCGCTGACGGTGATGAAGGCTGGCAAGGTCATCGGCGACTGGTTCGCGCCCAATATGGATTTCGGCGCCCGTCACATCATCTTTTCGATCAGCAAATCGGTCACCGCGATCATCGCCGGAATACTGGAAGGCGAGGGCGTGTTCGACCCGGAAGCGCCGGTGACCCAGTACATTCCGGAAGCCGCCGGCTCGGCCTATGCCGATGCAAGCTGCCGGCATGTGCTCGACATGAGCGTCAGCCTCGATTTCGAGGAGGCCTATCTCGATCCCGAAAGCGCCTTTGCCCGTTACCGCCGCGCGACGCTGTGGAATCCGGGCGGCGGCACTGAAAGCTTGCGCGAATTCATTCTGACCTTGCAGCGGCTCGAAGAACCGCACGGCAAAACCTTCCGCTACCGTTCGCCCAATTCCGATCTGCTCGGCCTGCTGCTCGAACGAGCTTCCGGCCAGCGCTTCCCGGACCTGATGCGCGAGAAACTGTGGCTACCGCTGGGTGCAGTCAGCGAGGCTTCGATCGGCGTCGACATGGAAGGTACGGCGCGCACCGCCGGCGGCATTTCGGTGACGCCGCGCGACCTGGCGCGTATCGGCGAGATGATGCGGCAGGGCGGCACGGCCAATGGCCGCGGCATCGTGCCGGAAGGCTGGGTGCGCGATACGACCGTTGCCGGCGGCAGCGCGGAGGCCTGGCAGCGCGGCACAATGGTGCATCTGTTCCCGAAGGGCCGTTACCGTAACAAATGGTACCAGACGGGGGCGGCAAACGGCGCCTTCTGCGGCATCGGCATCCACGGCCAATGGCTCTACGTCAACCCGAAGACGGAAGTGGTGATTGCAAAAATGGGGTCGCAGCCGGTGCCTGAAGATTATCCGCTCGAACGCGAGATCGTTGCCTTTTTCGAGGCGCTGAGCGGGATGGTCTGAGGACGAGCCAAAGCAAGGCGCTTTCCTGTGGACCTCTTTGACGCTTGAGAACACTGCGGTTGGCGTGACGGACATCAGCGCCTATGGTCGCCGCTCTTTGCGACAGGGACCAGCATGGCAGCAGACAGCAAACGCATCGCATCCATCATCGCGGCAGAGATCGGGGCGCGGTCGGAGCAGGCATCAGCAGCTATAGGGCTGCTCGATGAGGGCGCGACGGTGCCGTTCGTGGCGCGCTACCGCAAGGAGGTCACCGGCGGGCTCGACGACACGCAATTGCGCGACCTTGCCGAGCGGCTGGCCTATCTGCGCGAGCTCGATGCGCGGCGCGATACGATCCTTGGTTCGATTCGCGAGCAGGGCAAGCTGACCGACGAACTTGAGGCCAAAATTGTGGCTGCCGCCACCAAGGCTGAACTGGAAGACATCTACCTGCCCTACAAGCCCAAGCGCCGCACCAAGGCCGAGATCGCCCGGGAGCGCGGGCTGGGGCCATTGGCGGAGGCTATTTTGGCCAACCGGTCGTTGGTGCCCGCCGAGGCGGCGCTGGCTTATGTGACCGAGGATGTGGCCGACGCCAAGGCCGCACTGGAAGGCGCACGCGACATCCTGTCGGAACAGTTTGCGGAAAATGCCGATCTGGTCGGCAAATTGCGAACCTACATGAAGGAGCGCGCTTTCATGCGTGCCCGTGTCGTCGACGGCAAGCAGGAGGCCGGGGCGAAATTCTCCGACTATTTCGACCATGTCGAGCGTTGGGCAAATGTTCCGAGCCACCGTGCGCTGGCCATGCTGCGCGGCCGCAACGAAGAGGTGTTGTCGCTCGACATCGAGGTCGATGCCGACCATGCCTCGCCGGTGAAGCCGGTCGAGCGGATGATCGCCAATGCCTACGCCATCGGCGGCAGCCTGCCGGGCGACCGCTGGCTGATGGAAGTCGCCGGCTGGACCTGGCGGATCAAGCTTTCGCTGCACCTGACGCTCGATTTAATGCGTGACCTGCGCGAGCGGGCGGAGGAAGAGGCGATCCATGTCTTTGCACGCAACCTCAAGGATTTGCTGCTGGCAGCGCCCGCCGGATCGCGTCCGACCATGGGGCTCGATCCCGGCATCCGCACCGGCGTCAAGGTCGCGGTGGTAGATGGCACCGGCAAGGTGCTGGCGACGACGACGGTCTATCCATTTCCGCCGCGGAACGATGTGCGCGGCACACAGGCCCAGCTCGCAGCACTCATCCGCCAGCATAAGGTCGAGCTGATCTCGATCGGCAACGGCACCGGCAGCCGCGAGACTGAAAAGCTGGTCGCCGACATGCTGTCCGACATGCCTTCGGATGGTGGGCCAAAGCCGCTCAAGGTGATCGTCAGCGAAGCCGGCGCCTCGGTCTATTCGGCCTCCGCGACAGCGGCGGCTGAGTTTCCCGGGCTCGACGTGTCGCTGCGCGGTGCGGTGTCGATCGCCAGGCGCCTGCAGGACCCGCTCGCCGAACTGGTCAAGATCGAGCCGAAATCGATCGGCGTCGGCCAGTACCAGCATGATGTCGACCAGTACCGGCTTGGCCGCTCGCTGGAGGCGGTGGTGGAGGACGCGGTGAATGCTGTCGGCGTCGATCTCAACACCGCCTCGGCGCCGCTTTTGGCCCGCGTGTCAGGCCTAGGCGCGTCGCTTGCCGATGCCATTGTCGCGCATCGCGATGCGACCGGGCCGTTCGCCAGCCGCAAGGAGCTGCTCAAGGTAGCGCGGCTCGGACCGCGCGCGTTCGAACAGTCCGCAGGCTTCCTGCGCATTGCCAATGGCAGCGAGCCGCTCGACGCCTCGTCGGTCCATCCGGAAGCCTATGGCGTGGCCAAGAAGATCGTCGCCGCCTGCGGTCGCGATGTGCGCTCGCTGATGGGAGACAGTGCCGCGCTCAAGGCGCTCGATCCGCGCGTCTTCGTTGACGAACGGTTCGGCCTGCCGACGGTGCGCGACATCATTGCGGAGCTGGAAAAGCCCGGCCGCGACCCGCGCCCCGGCTTCAAGACGGCGACCTTTGCCGACGGCGTCGACGATATCAAGGATCTGAAGCCCGGCATGCTTCTCGAAGGCACCGTCACCAATGTCGCGGCCTTCGGCGCCTTCGTCGATATCGGCGTGCACCAGGACGGGCTGGTGCATGTCTCGCAACTGGCCGATCGTTTCATCAAGGACGCGCATGAGGTGGTGAAGGCGGGCGATGTGGTGAAGGTGCGGGTCGTCGATGTCGACATCAAGCGCAAGCGCATCGCGCTGTCCATGCGCAAGGACGGCGGCGAGGGCGGGACGCCGAAGGGGCCGCGCGACAATGGCGGCGGCAAGCCGGCGCAACCTTCGCCGATGCCGCAGCGTCAGCCGGAAGGACCGGCACAGCAAGGCGCGTTTGGCGCAGCACTGGCCGATGCCTTGAAGCGGAAGTAGCCTCGAATGGTTCCTTGCAATCCCATCCTTGTGTGGAGATACGCGCGATATGGCAAGTTTCGAGAAAGTGAGTGTCCAAGAGTTGGGGCGTCTTTGGGACGAGGGCATGGCGAGTGGCAGTTCGGTCGATGGAGACCAGGCTTTCGCCCGGATCAAAAGCAAGCTCGATGCGAAAGTTGCCGAACGCAAGTCGCAAAAACGCTGCGCTTCCAGCCGGAAACCGAGTCGATGAAGCGGAAGTAGCTACCAGGCCAGAACGGCCGGTTCCTTCTCAACCTGGCCCAGCAGCCAGTCGCGAAAGCTGACGACGGGCGGGTGGCCGCGCTTGTCGTTCGGGACGACGAGGTAGTAGGCGCTGCGGCTTTGCATCGGCTGTCCCGGCGCCTGCACGAGCTGACCGCGCTGCAATTCGCCGGCGATAAGAACTTGCGGCAGGAGCGCGACGCCAAGCCCCGCCATGCAGGCTTGGGCAACGGTGCCGAATTGCTCGAACTGCATGCCGGGTCCGATCGGTGCGCTCAAGCCCTGTTCCTCGAACCATTCGCCCCAGGCCCCGGGACGCGTCGCCATGTGCAGCAGCGGCAGGCGGCTGATGTCGGCCGCCGTGGTGATATCGCGGCTGGCAAGGAAGTCTGGCGAGACCACCGGCATTACGGTCTCGCGCATCAGAAGCGTGGAGTCGGCGTCCGGCCAGTCGGGCTGGCCATGATGGATGGCGGCGTCGAGCCGCTCGCGGGCGAAGTCGAAGCGGCCGATGCGGGTGACAAAGTTGATGGTGATGTCAGGGTTTTCTGCGACGAAATCCGGGATCAGCGGCATCAGCCAGCGCGTGCCGAAGGTCGGCAGTATGGCGAGGTTCAGCATGCCGCTATGCCGATTGCTCATCAATCCGAGCGCCGCGTCGCGCAATTGCCCGAGTGCCGCCCGCACGGCTTCGGCATAGATTTCGCCCGCCGTGGACAGCCGAACATTGCGGCTGTCGCGCTCGAACAGCCGGCGGCCGAACTGTTCCTCCAGAAGGGCTATCTGGCGGCTGACGGCCCCTTGGGTCAAATCGAGTTCCTGGGCGGCAGCGGTGAAGGAGCCAAGGCGGGCCACGGACTCGAAGGCGGCAAGGGCGCTGGTGCTGGGCAAAAGCCGGCGTTGGACGTTCATGATCCATTACTAAACCTCATTGATCGGTGATGCAATTTTGTTTGATTTTTCCGGCGCGAAGGCGGATAAGCCCGAGCACTTCAAGATTTTGGGAGAGAGCGAAGCCATGGCCGCCGACAAGAACGCGTTCGTTTGGGAAGACCCCTTCCTGATCGAGAACCAGCTTTCCGAGGATGAGCGCATGGTGCGCGATGGCGCGGCCGCCTTTGCCGCCGACAAGCTCGCGCCGCGCATCGAGGAGGCCTATCTCGAGGAAAAGACCGATGCCGGCATCTTTCGCGAGATGGGCGAGGCCGGCCTGCTCGGCATCACCATCCCTGAGGAATATGGCGGGCTCGGCGCCAATTACGTCACCTACGGGTTGGTGGCGCGCGAGGTCGAGCGGGTCGATTCCGGCTACCGCTCGATGATGTCGGTGCAATCGTCGCTGGTGATGTACCCCATCCATGCCTATGGCACGGAAGAGCAGCGCAAGAGATACCTGCCGAAGCTGGCTTCGGGCGAATGGATCGGCTGTTTCGGCCTGACCGAGCCGGATGCGGGTTCCGATCCCGGCGGTATGAAGACGCGGGCCGAGAAGACCGCGAACGGCTACAGGATTTCCGGCTCGAAAATGTGGATATCCAACGCGCCGATCGCCGACGTGTTCGTGGTCTGGGCGAAGCTGAAGGGCGACAACGGCAAGGACGAAATCCGCGGTTTCGTGCTGGAGAAGGGCATGAAGGGGCTGTCGGCGCCGAAGATCGGCGGCAAGCTCAGCCTTAGGGCCTCGATCACCGGCGAGGTGGTGATGGAAGGCGTCGAAGTCGGCGAAGACGCGCTGCTGCCCAACGCCAGGGGCCTCGGCGGCCCATTCGGCTGCCTCAACCGGGCCCGCTACGGCATTTCCTGGGGCGCGATGGGCGCCGCCGAGGATTGCTGGCACCGGGCCCGGCAGTATGGACTCGACCGCAAGCAGTTCGGCAAGCCGCTCGCCGGCACGCAGTTGTTCCAGAAAAAGCTCGCCGACATGCAGACCGAGATTGCGCTCGGCTTGCAGGGCTCGCTGCGCGTCGGGCGGCTGATGGATGAAGGCAAGATGGCACCGGAGATGATCTCGATCGTCAAGCGCAACAATTGCGGCAAGGCGCTCGACATCGCCCGCCAGGCCCGCGACATGCATGGCGGCAACGGCATCCAGATCGGCTACCACGTTATGCGCCACGCGCAGAACCTGGAGACGGTCAACACCTATGAAGGTACGCATGACGTGCATGCGCTGATCCTTGGCAGGGCTCAGACGGGAATACAGGCGTTTTTCTAAAGCTGTGCCGATGTTCAGGTGAGGCCGGCCTGCAAATGGCCGATGCCTGCGCTTCCGGTGCTCGCGTACGAAAAGTACGCTCTGCTCCGGTTCTCGGTATCAGCCATTTTCGACTCGGCCTGACCTGAATCTCGACACAGCGTAGCCGGCTTCGGCTGCTTAATTTAGGTGCAGCGCAACATCTCTGCTTGGAGAATGGCCAATAGATGTGTCAGGGTTCGGCTGAAGAAACGCCGATCTCCGGGGCCCCATGGCAATACTGGCAGCCGTCTACCACCTGACCCATTACAAATATGACCGGCCGGTGGTTCTCGGGCCCCAGGTCATCAGGCTGCAGCCGGCACCGCATTCCCGCACCAAGGTGCTCAGCCATTCACTGAAGGTCGGGCCGGCGAACCACTTCGTCAATCTGCAGCAGGACCCCTACGGCAATTTCCTCGCCCGCTTCGTCTTCCCGGAACCGGTGACGGAATTGAAGATCGAGGTCGACCTCGTCGCCGACATGACGGTCTACAATCCGTTCGATTTCTTCGTCGAACCATCGGCCGAGACCTTCCCGTTCGAGTACCCCGAAGACATCAGGGACGATCTCGCCATCTACCGCACGCCGGAGCCGGCGGGGCCGCTGCTGTCTGCTTTCCTCGCAAACATCGACCGTAGCGCCACCAACACCGTCAACTTCGTCGTCGACCTCAATGCGCGGCTGCAGCGGGAGATCGCTTATATCGTGCGGATGGAAACCGGCGTGTTCTCGCCGGAGGAAACGCTGGCCGCGAAAAAGGGATCGTGCCGGGATTCGAGCTGGCTGCTGGTGCAAATCCTCAGGAATCTCGGCCTCGCCGCGCGTTTCGTCTCCGGCTATCTGATCCAGCTGAAGCCCGATCTGGTCGCGCTCGATGGCCCCGCCGGAACCGCCGTCGACTTCACCGACCTGCACGCCTGGTGCGAGGTCTATCTGCCGGGCGCCGGCTGGATCGGCTTCGATCCGACGTCGGGCCTGCTCACCGGCGAAAGCCATGTGCCGCTGGCGGCCACGCCGCATTTCCGCAACGCCGCACCCATTTCCGGCATGGCGAGCTTCGCCAATGTCGAATTCGGCTTCGACATGCGTGTCGACCGCATCGCCGAACATCCGCGCATCACCAAGCCATTCTCGGACGAAAGCTGGCAGGCGCTGGATGCGCTGGGCAACAAGGTCGACGCCGCACTTCAAGCGGGCGACGTCAGGCTGACCATGGGCGGCGAGCCGACCTTTGTCTCCATCGACGATTTCGAGTCCGCCGAGTGGAACACCGCCGCCGTCGGCCCGACCAAGCGCGAAAAGGCCGATGCGCTGATCCGTAAATTGCGCGAACGCTTCGCGCCGGGCGGCTTCCTCCACTACGGCCAGGGCAAATGGTATCCGGGCGAAAGCCTGCCGCGCTGGACCTTTTCGCTCTATTGGCGCACCGACGGCCAGCCGGTGTGGAGCGATCCGTCGCTGATCGCACGCGAAAAGAGCGACGCAAAGGTGGGGCCGCAGCAGGCCGAGAGCTTGCTGACGGCAATCGCCGGCGAACTCGGCATCGACAAGGCGATGGTCAGCGAGGCCTATGAGGACCCGGCCGAATGGCTGCTGAAAGAAGGCAAGCTGCCCGACAATGTCGATCCGTCCAACTCCAAGCTGGAAGACCCGGAAGAGCGCAGCCGCATGGCGAAAGTGTTCGAGCGCGGGCTGACCAAGCCGTCGGGCTACGTGCTGCCGGTGCAGCGCTGGAACAGCCAGGCTTCGGACCCGCGCTGGCGCTCGGAGAAGTGGAAGACACGGCGCGGGCGGCTGTTCCTGGTGCCGGGCGATTCCCCTGTCGGTTACCGCCTGCCGCTGGGCACGCTGCCCTATGTGCCGCCGGCGCAGTTCCCCTATATTGTGCCGGTCGATCCGTCGCTGCCGCGTGGACCGCTGCCGGCGCGGGAAGCCATACTGCCAGAACCGGCTCCGGCCGAGCTGGAAGGCGCCGACGAGATGGCACGACGCCAGCAGGCGATTTCTTTCACGGCGACGACCGGCCAGCAGGATAGGGTCGAACAGGAGATCACCGAGATCGGCGGCGCGGTGCGTACAGCACTTTCGGTCGAGCCACGCGACGGGCGGCTGTGCGTGTTCATGCCGCCGGTCGAGGCGCTGGAAGACTATCTCGAACTCGTCGCAGCCGCCGAAAACGCGGCCAAGGCGATCGGCCTTCCCGTGCATATCGAAGGCTATGGACCGCCGCACGATCCGCGCCTCAACGTCATCAGGGTGGCACCCGATCCCGGCGTCATCGAGGTCAACATCCATCCGGCTGCCAACTGGCAGGACTGCGTGGCGACGACGACGGCGATCTACGAGGAAGCACGGCAGACGCGGCTTGGCGCCGACAAGTTCATGATCGACGGCCGCCACACCGGTACCGGCGGGGGCAACCATGTCGTCGTCGGCGGCGCGACGCCCAATGACAGCCCGTTCCTGCGCCGGCCCGATCTGTTGAAGAGCCTGGTGCTGCAATGGCAGCGGCGCCCGTCGCTGTCCTATCTATTCTCCGGCCTGTTCATCGGCCCGACCAGCCAGGCGCCGCGCTTCGACGAGGCGCGGCACGATTCGCTTTACGAACTCGAGATCGCGATGGCGCAGGTGCCGCACCCGGGCCAGGGCAACCCACCGCTGCCTTGGCTGGTCGACCGACTGTTTCGCAACCTGTTGACCGATGTCACCGGCAATACGCACCGCTCGGAAATCTGCATCGACAAGCTGTTTTCGCCCGATGGCCCGACCGGCCGGCTTGGGCTTGTTGAGTTCCGCGGTTTCGAGATGCCGCCCAATGCGCGCATGTCGCTGGCGCAGCAATTGCTGGTACGCGCCATCATCGCCCGTGCGTGGAACAACCCGCTTGATGGCCGCTTCGTGCGCTGGGGCACCTCGCTCCATGACCGTTTCATGCTGCCGCATTATGTCTGGGCGGATTTCCTCGACATGCTCGACGACCTCAAGCTCAACGGTTTCGAATTCCGGCCGGAATGGTTCGATGCCCAGCTGGAGTTCCGCTTTCCGTTCTGCGGCGAAGTCCAGCATGCCGGCATCAAGCTGGAACTGCGGCAGGCGCTGGAGCCGTGGCATGTCATGGGCGAGCAAGGCGCAATCGGCGGCACTGTGCGTTTCGTCGACTCCTCGGTCGAACGGCTGCAGGTCAGGACCGAAGGCCTCAACCCGGAACGTCATGCCATTGTCTGCAATGGCCGAATCGTGCCGATGAAGGTCACCGACAATCGCGAGGTCGCGGTAGCCGGTGTGCGCTTCAAGGCCTGGCAGCCTTCGTCGGGCCTGCACCCGGCGCTGCCGGTCAACACGCCGCTCGTCTTCGATATCTACGACCGTTGGTCGGGGCGGGCGGTGGGCGGCTGCGTCTACCATGTCGCGCATCCAGGTGGGCGCAGCTACGACACCTTCCCGGTCAACGGCAATGAGGCTGAGGCGCGGCGTCTCGCCCGCTTCGAGCCGCGCGGCCATACGCCGTCGGCCTACGTGGTGCGCAATGAAGAAGCCTCTGAAGACTTCCCCATGACCCTTGACCTCAGGCGGCCAGCAAGACTCTGATCAGCGATGGCAAAGGGGAATCAGAAAAAGGTCCGCGGCAAGCCGCTGAGGCACAGTCTGCTGGAGCACTACCAGCCGATTGACGGCGTCGTCGACGAGATGGTCGATGCTTCGGGCCGTCCGCGTCCGGCCTGGGCGCCCTTCATCGAGGCGCTGGAGGAGCTGGGCCCGGAAAAGCTCGGCCAGCGCTTTGCCCGCGCCGACCAGTATCTGCGCGACGCCGGGGTTTATTACCGCGTCTATGACAAGGCCGGCGCCAATGAGCGCGAATGGCCGCTGGCGCATATCCCGCTGCTGATCGAAGACAAGGAATGGGCCGGGATCAGCGCCGGTCTCGTCCAGCGCGCCGACCTTTTCGAGGAGATAGTCGCTGATATCTATGGCCCGAACCGGCTGATCGAGAAGGGAATCCTGCCGGCAGGCCTGATTGCGGCGAGCCCCGAATTTTTGCGCCCCGTCGTCGGCACCATGCCGGCCAGCGGTCATTTCCTGCATTTTTGCGCCTTCGAGCTCGGCCGTGGGCCGGATGGAAGCTGGTGGGTGCTGGGCGACCGCACGCAGGCGCCGTCGGGCGCCGGCTTTGCGCTGGAAAACCGCGTCGCCACGACGCGGGCTTTGTCCGACGTCTATGGCGAGATGCATGTGCATCGCCTGGCCGGTTTCTTCCGCCGCTTTCGCGATGCGCTGATCGGCATGGCGAAGGAGAATGACGGCCGCGTCGCCATTCTGACGCCGGGGCCGCTCAATGAGACTTATTATGAGCACGCCTATATCGCCCGCTATCTCGGCATCATGCTGCTCGAGGGCGAGGATCTGACAGTGTCCGGCGGCAAGCTGATGGTGCGCACGGTTTCCGGGCTGATGCCGATCAGCGTGCTGTGGCGGCGGCTCGACGCCGCCTTTGCCGATCCGCTGGAACTGAGGTCGGACTCGCATATCGGCACGCCGGGGCTGGTCGAGGCGATCCGCCGCGGCACCGTGTCTACGGTCAATGCGCTGGGGTCGGGCCTGATGGAAACCCGGGCGCTGCTCGCCTTCCTGCCGAAGATTTCGCGCGCATTGCGCGGCGAAGAACTTCTGTTGCCAAGCGTGGCCACCTGGTGGTGCGGGCAAGCAACCGAACGGGCCCATGTGCTTGCCAATATCGATCGCATGGTGATCGGTCCGGCGCTGTCGACGCGGCTGGCCTTCGAGGATGACGGCCAGACCAGGCTCGGTTCGGCACTGACGCCGGAGGAACGCATCGCGCTGATTGCGCGCATCGAGAGCGATGGCAGCGGTTTCGTCGGCCAGGAAGCGGTGACGCTGTCGACGACGCCGGTCTATGTCGGAGGCTGGCTGGAGCCACGGCCGGCAAGCCTGCGCGTTTATCTCGCGCGCACGCCCGATGGCTGGACGGTAATGCCGGGCGGCTTCGCTCGCGTCGGCCTGTCGCTCGACCCGACGGCCATCGCCATGCAGCGCGGCGGCCAGGCGGCCGACGTCTGGGTGGTCAGCGACCGGTCGGTCGAGCGCGAGACGCTGCTGCCGCAGGAGCATGACAGCTTCGTCCGCACCATGCCGGGGAGCCTGCCCAGCCGCGCGGCGGAAAACCTGACCTGGCTCGGCCGCTATATCGAGCGCTCGGAGGATACGGTTCGCATCCTGCGCGCCTATCATGTGCGGCTGGCCGAGACGTCCGATCCTGACATGCTGCTGCTCGCCGATATCAGGGACTATCTCGAACCGTTCGGCGTCGATCTCGAAGCGGCCATTCCGCCCGGATTGATCGGCACGCTGGACAGCGCCGTCTACAGCGCCGGACAGATCCGCGACCGTTTTTCGCCCGATGGCTGGCTGGCGCTGAAGGACCTGTCGAAGACCATTCATCAGTTCGCCACCACGGTGGCGCCGGGTGACGACGCGACACGGGCCATGACGGTCATGCTGCGCAAGCTCGCCGGTTTCTCCGGCCTGTTGCACGAGAATATGTACCGTTTCACCGGCTGGCGTTTCCTCGAGATCGGTCGGCGGATCGAGCGCGGCATCCAGATCGCCCGTACGCTAGCCCGACTGACAAGGTCCGGTGCGCCGGACGGCTCGCTCGACATGATGCTGGAGATCGGTGACAGCGTCATGACCCACCGCCGGCAATATCCGGTGCGGGCCGGACGGCGCACGGTGATCGACCTCTTGGCGCTCGACCCACTCAACCCGCGCTCGATCCTGTTCCAGCTCGAACGGCTGAAGGCGGAGATCGGCCTGTTGCCATCGGTTGGGCCGGAGGGGCATATGTCGGTCGCGGCCAAGGAAATCCTGCAGCTCAACACGGCAATTGCCGTCATGGAGCCATCGGAGATGTCGGCGGAGGTGCTGGACGATCTCGCAACTGAGATCGGCAACCTCTATAGCAGCCTGGCTAAAGCGTATTTCGGTTAACATGCTGTACGATATCAGGCTTCATCTCAGCTACGATTATGACGCCGCGGCCGGCGGCAGCCGGCATCAGGTGCGTGTATTGCCGCCGACCATTGCCGGCGTGCAGCGCGTGATCGCGGCCTCGCTTTCGTTTGTGCCGACCCCATCGGAGCGCACGGATTTTGCCGATTTCTTCGGCAACAATGTCACCGCGATCGCCTTTCGCGACGTCCATGACGGGCTCGACATCAGAATGAGCGCGCGCGTGTCGGTGTCACGGCCGGAGCCTGGGCTCGACGTGTCGCCCGATCTGCAGCGCCTGCGGGAAGAACTCGGCGCCGTACGGTCACTGGCGCCGGATGCACCGCATCACTTTCTCGCCGCCAGCGATCATGCCGGCATCGATGCGGCGATCACCGCCTATGCCCGCGACAGCGCCGGCGGCTCGACGGTCGGCATGGCCATCGATCTGTGCAACCGCATCCACCGCGACTTCACCTATGACGGGGAAGCGACCACGGTGCGTACCGGGGCCAGCGATGCCTTCCGTTTGAAGCGGGGCGTGTGCCAGGACTTCTCCCACATCATGATCGCCGGCCTGCGCGGGCTAGGTATTCCTGCGGGTTATGTCAGCGGCTTCCTGCGCACCATTCCCCCGAAAGGGAAGCCGCGGCTCGAAGGCGCCGATGCCATGCATGCCTGGGTCAAGGTGTGGTGTGGGCGCGATGCCGGCTGGCAGGAATTCGACCCGACCAATGGCATGCGGGCCAGCAACGACCACATCACCGTTGGCTATGGCCGCGACTATTCCGACGTGGCTCCGATCGTCGGCGTGCTGAAAACCACCGGCGGCCAGGTCGGCGACCAGGCCGTCGACGTCATCCCGGTCGCGCTGGAAAAAGCTTGAGCGCGGAACCAGCAGTCGGCCTGGCGCTTATCTACGAGAAAAATTTCGTGGAGCGGGCATGCTTGACAAATCTGGGACGCCATCCGGCCGGTCGGCTGCCGGACGGGGGGACGATGGAGCGCCGAAGAACGGCGCGCAGACCGCTGCCGAACAGGCCTCGCTCACCTATATCAGCGACAGCGAGCCGGGGATCCGGCGCCTGAAGGCGGGCGAAGGCTTTTCCTACAAGGGCGCGAAAGGACAGGCCGTCGGCGCGGCAGCCATTGCCCGCATCAAGGCGCTGGCCATTCCGCCGGCATGGACGGATGTGTGGATCTCGCCCGATCCCGCCGGCCACATCCAGGCGACCGGCCGCGACCAGCGCGGGCGCAAACAGTACCGCTACCATCCGCTGTGGGCCGCCGAGCGCGACGGCGCCAAATACTCCAGCCTTGTCGCCTTTGCCGAAAGCCTGCCGGAGCTGCGCCGCCGGATCGATGCCGATCTGCGCCGCCGTGGCCTGCCGGCCGAGCGCGTCGTGGCGGCAATTGTCTGGCTGCTCGACAACACGATGATCCGGGTCGGCAATGCCGCCTATGCCCGCGACAACAAGAGCTTTGGGCTGACGACGCTACGCGACCGCCACGTCGACATCAAGGGATCGAGCCTGCGCTTTGCCTTCAAGGGCAAGTCCGGCAAGGAATGGAAATTGAAGCTGGTCGACCGCCGCATCGCCCGGGTCGTGCGCGGCGCGCAGGATATTCCGGGGCAGCAACTGTTCCAATATCTCGACGAGGACGGCGAGCGGCATGGAGTGCGCTCCGACGATGTCAACCGCTATATCCGCGACGCGATCGGCGCCAATTTCAGCTCCAAGCATTTCCGCACCTGGGGCGGCACCATCCATGCCGCGTCGCTGTTTGCGCGGACGGAGCTTCCCGAAAGCCAGGCGCAGACCAAGCGTGTGATGAACGCGGTCATCGACAAGGTGGCCGAGCGTCTCGGCAACACACGCGCCGTCTGCCGCAAATGCTACATCCATCCACAGGTTTTCGAAGCCTGGGTGGAAGGGCGGCTGCTTAGCGAAATGACCGAGGCCAACAAGCGCAAGCGAGCGATCGACGGTCTCGATGATGAAGAGGCTCTTGTGCTGAGATGGTTGAAGGCAAGCGAAGGCTGACAAAAATGGCGTACTTTTTTGTCGACGCCATGTCGGCACAGGCCCTACTGTTTCGTCCTTTGAGACAGAAAAGGACGTCCCATGCTCTACGCTATCCTCTGCTATGCCTCCGAAGATGTCGTCTCCTCCTGGAGCAAGGCACAGGATGACGAGGTCATGGCAAAGCTCATGCATGTGCAGGAAAAATATGCTCAAGCCGGCCGGCTTGGGCCGGTGGCGCGGCTTTTGCCCACCACCGCCGCGACGACGCTGCGCAAGGTCAAGGGCGAATCGGTCGTCATCGACGGCCCGTTTGCCGAGACCAAGGAACAGTTCCTCGGCTTCTACACGCTGGAATGCGCCGATCTCGACGAAGCCGTCGACTTCGCGCGCGAGCTTTCCGAGGTCAATCCCAGCGGCGGATCCTATGAGATCCGACCGGTTTCCGTCTTCAACCCAACCAGAGTAGCCACATGACAGACCTCGCCTGGATAAGCTCGGCGATCAGCGCTGCCCGCCCGCAGGCTATGGGTGCGCTGCTGCGCTATTTCCGCAATCTCGATACGGCGGAGGAAGCTTTCCAGGACGCGTGCCTGAGGGCACTCAAGAACTGGCCGCAGAACGGGCCGCCGCGCGATCCTGCGGCCTGGCTGATCTTTGTCGGCCGCAACACCGGCATCGACGCGGTGCGCAAGCGCGCCAAGCAGGCGCCGATGCCGGAAGAGGACCAGATCTCGGACCTGGAAGATGCCGAGAGCGATATCGCCGAACGGCTGGACGGCGCGCACTACCGCGATGACATATTGCGGCTCTTGTTCATCTGCTGCCATCCGGATCTGCCGCCTACGCAGCAGATCGCGGTGGCGCTGCGCATCGTCTCCGGTCTCACCGTCAAGCAGATCGCGCGTGCGTTCCTGGTCGGCGAAAGCGCCATGGAACAGCGCATCACGCGCGCCAAGGCGCGCATTGCCGATGCCGGCGTGCCGTTCGAGACGCCCGGCGCGGTCGAGCGCTCGGAGCGGCTCGGCGCCGTTGCCGCCATGGTCTATCTGATCTTCAACGAAGGTTATTCCACCAACAGCGGCGAGGCGCCGGCGCGTGCGCCGCTTTGCGAGGAGGCGATCCGGCTGGCGCGCCTGTTGCTGCGGCTGTTCCAGACCGAGCCGGAGATCATGGGCCTGACGGCATTGCTTTTGCTGCAGCATGCGCGCGCGCCGGCCCGCTTCGACGAGAATGGCGAGATCGTGCTGCTCGACGACCAGGACCGCTCGCTGTGGAGCCGCAAGATGATCGACGAAGGCCTGGCGCTGGTCGACAAGGCCCTGCGCCACCAGAAGCCCGGACCCTACCAGGTGCAGGCGGCGATCGCCGCCCTTCATGCGCGGGCGGCAACCCCCGAGGAGACCGACTGGACAGAGATCGACCTGCTCTACAGCCTGCTGGAGGCGATGCAACCTTCGCCGGTGGTGACGCTGAACCGTGCCGTTGCGGTCGCCAAGGTGCGCGGGCCGGAAGCTGCCCTTGCCATGATCGAGCCGCTTGGCGAGAGGCTGTCCGGCTATTTCCACTTCTTCGGCCTCAAGGGCGGTCTGTTGATGCAGCTCGGCCGTGGCGAAGAGGCGCGTGTCGCCTTCGATCGCGCCATTGCGTTGGCCAACACGGCAGCGGAAGCCGCCCATATCCGCATGCATATCGACCGGCTGATGCGGGACGGAGCCGTGAAGGCGCCGGCGAAGACAGCGCACTAAGCCTGTTCCTCCTCTGGCTCAATCGTGCAATCCCGGCTTGGACCATGCCGGGGTGGCGATTTTCCCCTGAAACGAGTAATGGCACGCCATGACAGCGCCCGCGGCATGCGGGCGATAATGGCGCCAAGGCTCGACCGCCGCCCTATGATGGCGAGCGGATCTGAAAGGGATAAAAATGACGATAGCGAAGGAAACGGCCGAACTTCTGGCGAAACTGGGTGTGGCCAAGGACGCGCTGACCGGCGGCGACCTCGTCGTGCGCAGCCCGGTGACGGGTGAACAGATCGCGGCGCTGAAGACGATTTCGCCGGCCGATGCGGCCAAGACCATCGATGCCGCGCACACGGCGTTCCAGGCCTGGCGGATGGTGCCGGGTCCCCGGCGCGGCGAACTGGTGCGGCTGCTCGGCGAGGAGTTGCGCGCGCACAAAACCGAGCTTGGCCGGCTGGTGTCGATCGAGGTCGGCAAGATCCCGTCGGAAGGCCTCGGCGAAGTCCAGGAAATGATCGACATCTGCGATTTCGCCGTCGGCCTTTCCCGCCAGCTCTACGGTCTAACCATCGCCACCGAGCGTCCGGGACATCGCATGATGGAGACCTGGCATCCGCTCGGCGTCGTCGGCGTCATTTCGGCCTTCAATTTCCCGGTCGCGGTGTGGTCGTGGAACGCGGCGCTGGCGCTGGTCTGCGGCGACGCCGTGGTGTGGAAGCCTTCGGAAAAGACGCCGCTGACGGCGCTCGCCTGCGAGGCGATTTTTGCCGGCGCGGTCAAGCGCTTCGGCGCGGATGCGCCGCAGGGCCTGGCACCGGTGCTGATTGGCGACCGCTCCGTCGGCGAGATCCTGGTCGACCACCCGAAGGTGGCGCTGGTTTCTGCCACCGGCTCGACCCGCATGGGCCGGCATGTCGGCCCGCGTCTGGCCAAGCGCTTTGCCCGCGCCGTGCTCGAACTCGGCGGCAACAATGCCGGCATCGTCTGCCCGACCGCCGATCTCGACATGGCGCTGCGCGCCATCGCCTTTGGCGCCATGGGCACCGCCGGCCAGCGCTGCACGACGCTGCGGCGCCTGTTCGTGCATGACAGCGTCTATGACGCGCTGCTGCCGCGGCTGAAGAAGGCCTATGAGAGCGTCTCGGTCGGCAATCCGCTGGAGACGTCTTCGCTCGTCGGGCCGCTGATCGACAAGGCGGCCTTCGACGCCATGCAGAAGGCGCTCAAGGAAGCCACCGCTCACGGCGGCAAGCTGACCGGCGGTTCGCGGGTCGAGAATGGCCATCCCGATGCCTATTACGTGCATCCGGCGCTGGTCGAAATGCCGAAGCAGGTGGCTCCTGTCACCGAAGAAACCTTCGCGCCGATCCTCTATGTGATGAAATATTCCGATTTCGATGCCGTGCTCGACGAGCACAATGCGGTCGGCGCCGGACTGTCGTCGTCGATCTTCACCCGCGACCTGCAGGAATCCGAGCGCTTCCTCGGCGTCGATGGTTCGGATTGCGGCATCGCCAACGTCAACATCGGCACGTCGGGCGCCGAGATCGGCGGCGCCTTCGGCGGCGAGAAGGAAACCGGCGGCGGCCGCGAGAGCGGCTCCGATGCCTGGAAGGCCTATATGCGCCGCGCCACCAACACGGTGAACTATTCCAAGGCGCTGCCGCTGGCGCAGGGCGTGTCATTCGACATCGATTGAGATGCTGCGCCCGGCTTTTGACCAGTTGATCCACCCGAACCCGTCGGGCGGATCGCTGCCGCTCGCGCGGATCGTTCCGCTTTCAGGCTTCGCCCCCGCTGTCCAGATGTCCGTATCCCGACGGCGGAAAGGCCACCTCGGCCATGCGCCCGGACGGGTCCTCGCGGTCGGCACGACCGGCTGCGCAACAGCGTCTGCGCCGAACGTTCAGCCAGCGTGCGGCGACGCCGGTCGGCAGGCTTCGAACGCGGCATCGATAACGGCAAGCTTGGCGGCCTGGACGGTCATGTATTCCTGGTAGAAGCTGTTCGACACCCACATCACCGAATGCCCGCGCTGGCCTAGCCAGCCGACGCTGCCGAGCTTTTCGGCGTCGCGCAATTTGCGCGCAAGATGGGTGCGCGAGAGTTTTAGCCAACTGGCGAATTCGCCGATCGAAACCACGCTGGTCGGGATCCGGTCGAGGCCGGCATTGTCGGGATCGATGCCGGACATCAGCCAATCCATGACGATGCCGCCATTGTTGAGCCAGATGAACAGCGAAAACGTCTGCTTGGGCTCACGCACAGGGTTGGAGGAGAGCAGGCCTTCCGCCACCAGCGGCTGCAGCCTGGCAATCATGCCGTGCTGCTCGAGAAAGGCGGCGAGGCGGTCGCCGCCGTCGAGACCGTCGAGCGTGCGCAGATGCGCAACCACCCAGCCATCGAATTCCTTCAGCGTCGCTGCCGTCACCTGAAAGGGATGGGCTCGTCCATCACCGGTGTGCGGCAGGTATTCGATGATGTGATAGTACAGCATCTCCTTGATGAAGGCTTCGGCCGTGTTGCGGCTGGCGACGGAATAGTGAAGCACGGCATCGATGAAGCGGGCCAGTGTCAGTTCCGTGCGGGGATCGCGCGGGTCGCGGGCGAAATGCAGGGCTAGGCCGGTGTGAGCCAGCAACCAGCGCTGTTGCGTGGCGAACACGGCGGCCAGGCGTGGGCTCGTTTCATAGATATGCAGCAGCGCCTTCGACTGCGCCTCGACATGACGGTGCAGCGCCGGATGGCCGGCAATATATTCGAAATTCAGCGCCATCCTCCTCGTCCTCCGGCCAGCCCCCCGGCAGCGAAGACGTGCAATCACATTTCCAGCCTTAGCTGCCCGTGTCCAGCCATGCCAACCCGGAAAAAAGGCCTAGAGCGAGCCTGGGCTATCGTTCCGGCTATTACGGCCGCAACCGCGAGGTGAAGGAGAGCCATCGCGTCCTAGCCACGAAGACCACATCGTGGCAAACTTCTTGTTAACCACATGCTCGGTGAAAATATCGGATTAACCTCAGATGCCACTATCGAGGTTATGTTCCGTTCCTTAGCGTTCAATATGAGTTCAAGGGATGTGTGGATTCGGGGGTTATTTCGGGTCAATCCGGGATGCGGAAGCTTTGCTCACGCACATGGTAGCCGCAATTGCCCATCGTGGGCCGGATGAGCAAGGGAAATTCGTAGCACCCGATGCCGGGCTCGGGCATGCGCGGCTGTCGGTGATCGGCATCGGCGATGGCCAGCAACCGATGTCCGACGAGGCCGGCAATTTGACGATTGCGTTCAACGGTGAGATTTTCAACTACATAGAACTGCGCGAAGGGCTGATCGCCAAGGGCCGACACTTTCGGACGTCGAGCGACACAGAGGTCATCCTTCAGCTCTATGAGGAGATGGGCGAAGACTGCTTGTCTCTCCTGAACGGTGATTTCGCCTTGGCGATATGGGACAATCGGCAGCGACGAATGGTGCTTGCACGAGACCGGATGGGTGTCCGGCCGCTCTTCTACACAAGTAATGACGGGGTGCTTTACTTTGCCTCGGAGATCAAAGCCCTGTTGAAGGTCCCGGGCGTCTCCGCTGAAATTGATCCGATTGCGCTGGATCAGATCTTTACGCTGTGGGCGCCGATCGCTCCGCGCACGGCGTTCCGCAATATCCACGAGTTGGAACCGGCAAGTGTGATGATCGCGACGCAGGGGCAGGTCACGGTCAGACGATACTGGCACCTGGACTATCCGCATCGTGATGAGCCGTCGAAGATCACGAACGAGGACCACGCGGCAGAGGAGTTGCAAGCCCTTCTGACCGATGCGGTGAGGCTTCGCATGCGGGCCGACGTGCCGGTCGGTTCCTATCTTTCCGGAGGGCTCGATTCGTCGCTCGTTTCGGCGCTTGCCGCCGGCATGACTCCTCGGAGACTGGAGACATTTTCCGTAACCTTCGACAGCGCCGAGCATGACGAAAGCGCCTTTCAGACCGAAATGGCCTCGGCGCTCGGCACGCGCCACCACGCCATAGAATGCGGCGCCCGCGATATCGCCAGCGTCTTTCCTGAGGTCATCCGCTTTGCCGAGCGGCCGATTATCCGCACGGCGCCAGCGCCACTCTACAAATTGTCCGCCCTGGTTCGCCAGGCCGGCCTGAAGGTGGTGCTGACGGGTGAAGGCGCCGACGAGGTCTTCGCCGGTTACGACGTCTTCAAGGAGGCGCGTGTCCGCCGGTTCTGCGGGCGGCAGCCCACATCGCGCATGAGGCCGCAGCTGTTCCGCCGGCTTTACCCGTATCTGCCGGGCCTGCAACAGCAATCGGTGGAGTATCTGGCTGCCTTCTTCGGCACCAGCAACGCTGCCCTCGACGATCCGCTGTTCTCGCATCGGCCACGCTTCAAGACCACGGCGGCGGCGAAAATCTTCTTTTCCGGCGACCTGCGCGCGACGTTGAAGGGTTATGACGCAGCTGAAGAGCTGACCAGCCGCCTACCCGAGGCGTTTTCCCTATGGCATCCGCTGCATCAGGCGCAATATCTCGAAACCCGCTTCCTCCTGCCCGGCTACATCCTCTCCAGCCAAGGCGATCGGATGGCCATGGCGCACGGCATCGAAGGGCGGTTTCCTTTCCTGGATCATCGCGTGGTAGAGTTCGCGGCAAGACTTCCGCCGGAGATGAAACTGAAAGGCTTGATGGAGAAGCACATATTGCGCAAGGTGGCCAGGCACCACCTTCCGGCGGCGATCGGTAAACGCACCAAGCAACCTTACCGCGCCCCGGAGGCCCGCTCCTTCGTCGGGGCGGAGGAACTAGACTATGTTCGTGACTGCCTGGGCGAGGCGAGCATTACCGCCGGCGGCCTGTTCAACGCCAAGGCGGTGGCCAAGCTCCACGAGAAATGCCGCATGGAGACCGCGACCGGATTTCGCGACAACGCCGCCTTCGTCGGCATTCTGTCGACGCAGCTGTGGCAGAAGAATTTCGCCGGCCAAGCGGTCGGCGCGGCAAGAGCGGCCTGAGACGGCGAGGAAAAGGAAAGACACGATGACGGCAATCAAGGACAGGGTCAGAAGCTTTATCGTCGACAACTTCCTGTTCGGCGACACCTCCTACAAACTGTCGGATTCAGCCTCGCTGATCGAGAACGACATTATCGACTCGACTGCGGTGCTTGAGCTGGTGGCCTTCATCGAGGACAATTTCGGCATCGCGATGGTGGATGCCGACATCGTTCCGACCAACCTGGACTCGCTTGACCGCATCTCGTCCTTCATCGAGGCGAGAGCACAAACGCTGGCAGCGTAAGCGCCAACGGCGAGGAACGTCCCGTGCGGATCGAGCATTTTCTGGTGGCGAAGGCTGCTGCCCACCCGGCCAAGACGGCATTGGTCACCAGGGGCAAAAGGCTGAGCTACGAAGAACTCGACGACCTTTCGAGCCGGCTGGCCACCGCTCTCTTCATGAATGGGATCAGGCGCGACGACCGCGTCCTGATCTTCATGGACAATTGCTGGGAGGCCGCCGTATCGATCTTTGCCGCACTCAAGGCAGGTGCGACCTTCAGTCCGATCAACCCCTCCACAAAGGCCGACAAGCTCGGTTACGTCATCGCCGATTGCGACGCCAGGGCGGTCCTGACGCAGGCGAAGCTGGTGCCCGTGGTCACCGAAGCCTGCGCATCGCAAGGCAAGACCGGCATCTTCGTGGCTTCCACCCCTGGGGCCGATGGGCAATGCCCGGCAGGGGCCGCGTCCCTGACTGACTGCCTGACGTTCGATGGCGCGGAGGTGAACCATCGCGGCATCGACGTCGACCTTGCGATGCTGATCTACACGTCAGGTTCGACCGGCCGGCCCAAGGGTGTGATGATGACGCATCGCAATTGCGACGCTGCCGCGGGGTCGATCGCCACCTATCTGCGCAACGCGCCGGACGACATCATCCTGAACGTCCTCCCGCTTGCCTTCGACTATGGCCTCTACCAGTTGCTGATGGCAGTCAGGCTCGGGGCCACGCTGGTGCTCGAGAAGTCCTTCGCCTTCCCGCACGAGATCTTCGAACGCATCCGCAAAGAGGGCGTCACCGGCCTTCCGCTGGTGCCTACCATGGCGGCGATGATCCTGCAGATGCGTGATCTGGCGCCGGGTTTCCTGCCCAGCCTCCGCTATATTTCCAACACCGCGGCCGCCTTGCCGCCAGCCCACATAGAACGCCTGCGCTCGCTGCTGCCCGGCGTCCGGATCTATTCGATGTATGGGCTGACCGAATGCAAGCGCTGCACCTATTTGCCACCCGAGGAACTTGACCGCCGGCCAGGGTCGGTCGGCATAGCCATCCCCAACACGGAAGCCTTTGTCGTCGACAACCTTGGACAACGCGTGCCGGCGGGCGTGGCAGGTGAGCTCGTTATCCGCGGTCCGCACGTCATGCAGGGCTATTGGCGCAACCAGGCCGCGACGGAACGAGCGCTCCGGCCGGGGCCTAACCCTTGGGAAAAGGTGCTCTATACGGGCGACCTGTTCCAGACCGACGAGGACGGCTTTCTCTATTTTGTCGGGCGTAAGGACGATATCATCAAGACGCGTGGCGAGAAGGTCGCCCCCAAGGAAGTGGAGGCAGTGCTCCACGCCCATCCAGGTATCGCGGAAGCGGTGGTCGTCGGCGTGCCGGATCCGGTGCTGGGGCATGCGATTGGCGCGCTCGTCGTGCGGTCCGATCCGGCGCTTGGCGGAAAGGACATCATTCGTCACTGCGCGCGCCACCTGGAGGATTTCATGGTCCCCAAAATCATAGAGTTCCGCAGCGAATTACCGAAGACGGAGTCGGGCAAGGTCAGCCGCCGGCTCGCGGCTGAGATGATGGAGGCCGAGCAATGAACATCGGCTCAACCCAGGATGCGCCGGCCTTCACGCAAGCCCTGGTCATCGATCCCGCCGCCGAAACGGACAGGATCGTGGCGGCCCTGCGCGAGCAGTTGCGCGGCATTCGCAAGCGCGGCCTCGTGCTCGGTCTTTCGGGCGGTATAGATTCCAGCGTTTCGGCTGCATTGGCCGCGCGGGCCGTCGGCCACCAGAATGTGCTGTGCGTGCTCATGCCGGAAAGCGATTCCGACCCCGAAAGCCTGCGGCTCGGCCATCTGGTCGCCGACACTTTCGGCGTCGAGGCCGTTGTGGAGGATATCGGGCCGACCCTGCGGGCAATGGGCTGCTATGAACGCCGCGACGCCTTCATCCGCGAAATGGTCCCGGACTATGGCAAGGGCTGGGCCTCAAAGATCGTGATCGCGAACGTGCTCGAAGGCGAGGGCTACAACATCTCGTCGCTGGTGGTGCAGGACCCGCAAGGCAAGCAGACGAAACTGCGGATGCCGGTGGCGGTCTATCTCGGCATCGTTGCCGCCACCAACATGAAGCAGCGCACCCGCAAGCAGCTCGAATATTATCATGCCGACCGGCTGAACTTCGCCGTGCTCGGCACACCGAACCGGCTGGAATACGACCAGGGGTTCTTCGTCAAGAACGGCGACGGCGCCGCCGACGTTAAGCCGATCGCGCATCTCTACAAGACGCAGGTCTATGCGCTAGCCGCCTATCTCGGCATTCCGGAAGAGGTCCGCAACCGGCCGCCGACCACCGACACCTACTCGCTGGCGCAGACGCAGGAAGAATTCTACTTCTCCCTGCCTTACGATCGGATGGATCTGTGTCTCTACGGCCTCAACAACGGCGTGTCCGCCGAGGTGGTAGGGCAAGCGGCGGGATTGGCCGCCTCACAGATCGAACGCGTCTGGGCCGACATCGCCGCCAAGCGAAAGGCAACGCGCTATCTGCACCTGCGCCCGCAGCTCGTTGACGGCGTGGACGAAGTCGGCTCCTGACCTATGCATATCGAGCAAAAGTGATCCGGTCTTGCGATACGACATGCATGAAAGAAATACTAAGCTCTTGTCTTTACGCAATTCCGGACGGAAAGCCGCGCACCCTTTCCTGGAATTGCTGTAGGCGGAACGCTTCAGGTGAAGCGGCCGCCGATCAACTGGCTCCACTGCTCGCCCGCAAGCCCGTTCAGAAAGACCTGCGCGTTCTTCATGGCATCCAGAAGCTCGGGATCGCGTGAATGCACGACGGTCGAGGCGACCGGTATGAAGGCTATGCGTCTTACAAGCATGGCCTCCAGAAGTGCGGGCTGGACGCGGCCGCGCAAGCCGGAGACACCGCGCCGGGCGGCATGCTCGACCAGGCAATCGATCACCGGCCCGGCCTGGCCGGGAAGAGCGAGGACCTGCAGCACGCGGCCGATCCCGTCCGGTCGAGCGTAGTAGGCGAAAGCGCCGACATTGGCGCCGTTCGGCGATGCCACCGACACGCAGACAAGCTCTCCGAAATCCGGCTTTTGCGCCGCATCGCCCAGAATATGGTTGAGCTGACCTTCCGCCCACTGCGGACGTAGCGGAAACTGGGCGCAAAGCGGCTCCAGCAGCCCCGCAAAGCTGCCGCTGTCGATCTCGGAGGTCCGAAATGCCCCCCGGCTCGATGCGTTGGCGACGACGCCGGTCCAGCGTCGTTGACCGCCCTCCATTTTGCGAAGGTAGAGCCGGTCGACCATCCGGGCGAGCGGGTTTAACATCCAGGCAAGCTTCATGTGACTGGCAAAAAGGCTGAGCATGAAGGTCGCCGGCCGCATCACGCGAACCCAGTCAAGGCTGTATTGCGGCAGCACAACGCCGCGAAGCCGCGTCCACAGTTTCACGGACGTATCATTGGCGGTTTCGCTGAAGGAGATGTCCTGCGGACCATCGAGGAAGGCCTTCAACAGGCGGGCACCGGCCATCGGATCGGTCTCGTGATCCTCGACCATCAGCGAGCTGCAGATGGCAGCGTAGAGCTGCCGGCCGTTGAATTTCATTGGCAGCGCATGAACGCCGACGAACCCGGAAACCTGGCCGGCGTCATTGACATGGACAAGCGAACGGAGCCCGCTGCCCCAGTCGGGTGCCTCCAGATAAAACCGCCTCATGTAATCGACGAGGGAGGCCGGCGCTGGCCCCCGCTTCTTGCGCAGCATGCGTTGAAACATGCCCGCGACGGCCGCAAGGTCGGCCTGATCGAGGGCGCGGACGACGCTCACGCCGGGCTCCCGGTTCCGGGAACCCGGCCACCATGTTTGCGCGCCATGGCGACACGGGGCTGGCCGTCGGCCGTCACGGCAAAGGTTGGGGTTTCGTAGGATTTCGTTCTCGATAAAAGGGTTGCTATCTGCCGATCTTGACCTTCGCCGAACTCAAATAGCAGCCATCCGCCTGGCTTGAGGAAAGCTGCGGCATCCCGGACCAGCCTTTGGAGGATCGAAATACCGTAAGGGCCGCCGTCGAAAGCTTCCCGAGGTTCGTTCTCCAACAGATGCGCGCTTTCGCTATCGAGACGGGATGAGGAAATATAGGGCGGGTTGCACAAAACCATGTCGGCAGCGCCGTGGAGGCCGTCACCCTCGATCGCGGCAAATAGGTCGCCTTGCCGGACCTTGATCCTGTCCTGCAGGGCGAGGCGCACAACATTGCGGCGGGCAAGCGAAACCGTGCTGTCGGTCAGGTCCGCCGCCCATGCCCGAGCCCGAGGACATTCGCTGACGATGCCCACGGCAAGATTGCCGCTGCCGCAGCACATGTCGATCAGGATCGTTTCGTGCGCCTGTTCGCCAAGAATGGCCGCGGCCGTCCGGCCAAGCAGTTCCGTTTCGGCTCGCGGCACCAGGACGTCAGGCGCGAGTTCCAGCTCAACCCGCATGAAGCGGTGCAATCGCGGCCAATTGCGATCGTTTGCACGGCCGGCAGGAAGGCTGTGATGCTGCGGCAAGGAAAATCCCTATCCTGAGGATAAAACGCGGGTTCCCTGTTGTTACCAACTCCGGGTAAATTGATGTTAAAGATCATGATTGGATTGGGAGTAACCGGCCTATGTTGGCGGCGTCCTGTCCCATCAATGGCGAATTCCTGTGCCGCCGCAAGCCGATCCATGCGCTAATTCAGAGCAACGCCTCGTACCGGTCTCCGATCTTTTCAATTTCGAAATCCGCCGCCCTGCTTTTCAGGATCGCGGCGGTTGTCGGCTGGTCGAGCATTCCGGCCATCGCCACTGCCAGGGCCGCGGCATCGCCGACCGGCACCAGGGCGCCGAAGCGGCCGTCATCAAGTATTTCGCGCGGGCCGTGCGGCGCGTCCGTGGAGACCACCGGAATCCCCGCTGCCATGGCCTCGACCAGAACATTGCCGAAGCCCTCGCTGGTCGATGATAGGACGAACAAGTCAGCTACGGCGTAGCAGGCCGCCGGATCATTGACATAGCCCGCAAACAGAACGTCTGCGCCGATACCGGATTCTTCGGCATAGGCGCGCAGCTCGTCGGCCAGCGGACCCTCGCCGAAGATGACAAGCCGGGCCCGGCGGCCGGCGCGCAGCACAGCGAAGGCCCGCAGCAACGTCCAATGATCCTTAACGGGCACCAGGCGTCCGGCGGTGATGATGATGGGGCCGTCGCCCATCGCCGCGAGCTCTGCCTGCCAGGCGTAGGAGCGTTGCTGGGATGCCGCAGCCGGCGGCAGCGGGTTGTTGATGACCACGACCTTGGATTTCGGGAAGCCTCGGGCCACAAGATCGCCGCCGACACCCTCAGAAACCGCGATGGCCCTGGTGGCGCGGGCCGCAACCAGGGCCGAAAGCCAGACCGCCATTTTCGCGCCAAGGCTGCCGGAAGGCAGTGAGGCGGCGGCGTGGAAACTCGGGAAGAACCGCGCCCTGCTTCGCGCGAGGGAAAGCGCCAGCGCCACGACCAGATTGGCGAATTCCGGGGCGCTGTAGATCGCGTCGGGAGAAAGGCGGCCAAGCAGGCCCGCGCTTCGCACGATGCCTTTCAATGTCGCCCACTTGCCATAACCCTCGCCGCGAATGGGGAGGCCGAAATCGACCAGATGCACGGCAGGCGAAAGCAGGGCGGCATTGGGCCCCTGCGCGTTCCAGGTAAAAAGCGTGACGTTGTGGCCGCGCGATGCCAGCTCGTTCGCTATCAGGACGAACACACGCTCGGCGCCGCCGCCCCTGAGGCTGGCAATGTGAAAGACAATCCGCTTCGCCATTTCAGGCGCGGCTGGCAATGACGTCCGGGCGGTTCGGCGGAAGACGCATGTCGCGCACGATACCCAGGGTAATGGCGAGCAACATGCCAAGGATCATGCCGCCAATGGCCCCCAGGCCGATCATCACGACCGTGCGCGGGGGCCATGAACGGCCCTTTGGCGGCACTGCGGTGGAAATCACCTGCACATTGGTGCTGTCGATCTGTTCGCGCTCGGTTATCTGGCGTGCCCGCGACAGGAAGCTTTCATAGATAGCCGTCTTCGACGCGGCGTCACGTTCAAGTTCACGCAAGGCGACCTCGGAATCGCTATCCGAGAACACGTTGCCCTTCAAGTCATTCATCTTGGCATTGAGGGAGGCCGACGAGGTTTTGGCGGCATCGAGATTGACCTTCGCCAGGCGCAGGGTGCGCGCGTATTCGGCGCTGAGTTGCGCGCTGACCGTGTTGTACTCCGTCTTCAGCCTGACGATCGACGGATGACGGGGGCCAAAGGTCATCGACTGCGAATCGATCTGCTGGCGCAGGCCGTTGGCCGTTGCGCGCAGCGCCACAAGCGCCTCCGACGTGGCGGGACCGGAATTGGTGCCGTTTGCGCCGGCGGCAAGCAGGGCGTCGTAACTTGCCTGCGCGGCGATGACGCGCGATTGCGTCTCCACGATCTGGCCGTTGAGCTGGGTCATGGTTTGCGAGGAAACAAGCTGCCCATTGCTGGTGGCCAGATTGTGGCTGCGCCTATAGGCCTCGACCTTCTCTTCGGCCGCCTGCACATCGCTCTTGAGCTGGCCCAGCCGCCCGTCCAGCGCGGCCGCGGCACGGCTGGCGCCGGAAGCCTCGGCGCTGGCCAGCTCTTCCTGGAAAGTCTTGACGATATCCTGCGAAATCAGGATCGCCTTAGCGGGGGTTTCCGCCGATACCATCAAGGTCGTGACAAACGACTTTTCATCCGCGATGCTGCTAACCCGTTCCGCCAGGTTCTTCAGGGCGGTAAGCTTTGGGTCGGGTTTGGCGCCGTCCGTCCCTGTGCGGCTTCGGTCCGCGTCGAAGAACTCCGGGTCACTGGCCAGGTCAAGATCGTCTACAACACGTGAAAGCACGCTGCCCGAGGTCAAGATGCGCTCTTTGCTGCGCGCGCTGAGCAGCTGTCCATCGACCTGGGCCGATTGCGGGTAAAGATCATTCGGAACAACCTGAAGATTGGCGGGATTGATGAGGATGTCCGTGGTCACGGTGTAGCGCTGCTTGCTCAGCAGAGCGTAGGCACCGCCGATGATCCCGCCGGCGATTGCCAGCAGGCATACCAGAGCGAGGCCGGCGCGCAGCCAGACAAACAGACGCCCGAAATCGAGTTCGAGAAAGGTTCCGATCTTGTTGAGCGTCACCGTCGTGACGGGCTCGGCTACAGGCGGCGCCACGGGTGCAGGCGACACAGGGGCCGACGTTACAGGGGCCGACGTTACAGCGGGTGCCGCCGCATGTGCCATGATCGGCGCGGTTTGTTGCGGCTTTGGCCTGCTGGCGCGCCGCGCATTTTCGATCCGTTCATAGGGGCTAATGCCGGCGGCGGCCGCGGCTGGAGGAGGACCGGAAGCGGCGGACATCATGCTAACCCTTTAATATTCAATACGCACAGCCTGCTTTACGGAAACATCGTTAACATTTCATTTTCCAGGCGTGTCAGGCGCGTTCCGGAACAGCGATCTATCCACCCTTGGTCGGTATTCTGCCACGCCCGTCGTAGCCTGGCAAAGCGTGCAGGCGTTTCAAATGGAAATACAAGAGGTCGTCGCGAGGGCACCCGCAAGGAGCGGGCTTGGCGTCATGTCGCTGTTGATGCTGGTTGGCCTTGAAGGGGCGTGCCGAGGCGCCCATCCGGCTTTCGATAAGCGAGCAACAAGATGACGAGCAGCATGATATCCGGCGCCTTCGAAGAAAGGGCATTGTTTGACAATGCCGCGAGAATGGACGCGGCCGCTGCGATATGGGCGGCCCGAGGCGTATTGCGCAGGAGCTTGAAAAGGAACCGGAAGAAAGCAAACGCGAAGAGCAGGGCGATCGGCAGGCCGAACAAAAGCGTAAGAACGACCGGCGTGCTTTCGATGAAGGGGAGGTTGAGCTTTTCGTTGACGATCTTCAACAACTCGTTGGGATTCATGCCAAGCAGGATGTCCCTCCATTCAACGAACTTGAATACATCGTAGATCTTGACGCGCGCGTCGTAATTTTGATCAAAGAGCGTGTTGCTGAAGCGGTTCAGCAGCCCCGCCGAAAAGAGTATCGCAATCAGTATGGCGCCACCGGCCAGCGTCAGCATCAGCACCAGGAGTTTGGCCTGGCGTTGATGTCTGGGTGACAAGTCCGGCCAAGGCAGGAACACGAGCAGGAACAGGATCTCGCCGCAAGCGAGCAGCAGGGCGGTGCGCGCGCCCGAAGCGGCCGTGCCGATGAAGAGAATGAAGATGCAAAGCGCGCACACCCAGATACGCCACCGCGTCAATGCAACGAAACCTATGGCGGTGGTGCAAAGCGCGCCCAGCGCCAGCGGATGGGCCGACAGTCCGATCGGCCGAAAGTCCAGCTCAACGAGGGGATAGGGCAGGAATCGATGCTGGGTGACGGCCTCGATCGTTCCGATGATGGCGCTGAGGACGATCATGCCGACGATGACATTGCCAAGCGCCCTGCGCACATGGTCACCCAGGGCAAGCATGATCATCGCCGCGGCACAAGAGACCAGATAGGAATCGATTATGAAGCCGGCCGAGCCGGCACGGCCTATCACGAAGAGATAAGGCACCAGCCACAACAGCAGCAGCGAATATAACAATGTCGCCTTGAACAGCCTGACTTCATCGCCTTCGAGCCGAATTGGCCGGGTCGTGGCGATGACGACAAGCAGCAGAAAGATGGCATAGGTCCCGATATGCAGCTTTTCGGGAAACGACCCCCCCTCCGTCGAATAGGACATCACCATATTCATCAATTGCGGAGGGATGGTCGAGCGGAGCAGGAAAGCGAAGGCCGCGAGGAGAAAGAACAGGAGTGTGAGGGCGTCTTGGCGGCTGGCCTGCGCGGTCACGAACTGTTGCTCTGTGGGGGTGACACTCACGATTATCTGACCAGCGTTGCGGCTTGCGATTGAGATGGCAGGGGACGAACGCATCCCCGGGTACATTTTCCTGCAAGAACGTAAAGGAATATGGATAACCCGATCTTAACAGTGGCGATGCCCGGCATGGGCTATTTCATGAAGTCGGTAACCCACACTTAATTGGCCGGTCGTATTGATGGCGATGCTTTGCACGGCGCCCGACGCGCTGCCTGTGGACGGCACAATGGCATCAGGCGCCGGCAAAGCGCAGGAGATCAAGGTGAAGAAGTTCTATTCGATTCAGTATCTTCGCGCCTGCGCCGCCTTGCTGGTTCTGTTCGCACACGCCTTTTCCTATCAGATTGGCGTGGACAATCTGATTATTGTGACGGCGGGCCGCCTGGGCGTCGTTCTGTTCTTTGTCATCAGCGGTTTCATAATGGTCCATATTACGGGAGATGGTCCGTTTTCCGCTGCCACCTTCCTGAAACGCCGAGCAATCCGGATCATCCCCCTTTACTGGCTTTTCACCAGCCTCGCCGCGGTTCTGGCGGCGCTCGCGCCAAGTCTCTTCCAGAAGACCGTCTTTACGTGGCCCCACTATCTTCAGTCGCTCCTCTTCATTGTTCACGAAGCGCCTGGACGGGATAGCGCCAGTCCAATCCTCTCACTCGGCTGGACGCTCAATTACGAGGTATTTTTCTATATCGCTTTTGCGGTGTTCGCATTCCTGTCCGTGACCTCGCGCGTATTTGTGCTGACGGTCTTTTTCATTGCGATGTGGATAGCCGGGCTGTGGCTGGCTCCCACCAACCCTGTTATCCAGTTCTATCTCAACCCTTCTCCGGTGGCATTCGTCATCGGTATGTGGATAGGGCGGCGCTATTTGGACGGTGATTTCACTTCCGACATACGCCATGCTTGGATATTCGGCGTAATGACCGCTGCGGGCGGGGTGCTTTCATTCGTCGATGACGGTACGCCGCTCTTGGGTCAGATCAGCTTCGCGGGACAAGCAATGTGGGCGGCGGGCCTACTTCATCTCAGCCTCATTCTGGAGCCGAAACTCAAGCACTGGAGCCTTCTCGAGCAGTTGGGCGACGCTTCCTACGCGCTTTATCTGTCGCATATCTTCGTGATCGGCGCTGTGGCGTACCTGGCCAGACGCACCGTCGGATACGAGCATCCGACAACGGTATTGTTGGTGTCGGTGGTCAGCATCGTGGCAGCCTGCCTCGTCAGTCTGGTGATTTACGAGATGATCGAGAAGCCGATTCTTCAGACCCTGAACGGCAAAAGGAAGACGAGAAACACACCGCTTCCTCATATTGCCACGGAGAACAAATAAGCAGGCCAAGCAACGGGACGGTCACGGCTTTCAGCGCTTCAGTCAGCCCGCGCTGTCCACGACCTCGACATTGCCGGCGCGGTTAAGCGTATGAATGCCCGTGCGTGCCCATGCCGGACCCGCGCCGATCGGCCGGGGCGAGGCAAAACGGACATCGGACGCGTCGAGTCGCTCAAGCCGCATCAGCCCCAGACCACCGCCATAGGCCCTCGATCCGTTCTGCACCGGCAGCACCAGGGCATCGTCGTGGCGGATAAAGGCGCCGCCCGGCCGGGTGGCCGAATGATCGACGGCAATGGGATTGAGCGGATGGGCGACCCATGGCCCGCGCAGCGAGGGTGCGCAATAGACCGCCATCGTGTCCGACGCGCTGCCGTAGCCGAACCGCTCCGTTCCAACCAGCCAGAAGCGACCGTCGGATTCGAGCAGCGTCGCGTCGTTGAAATCCCTGTCCGCCATCAGCACCGTGTCGCGGACCCAGCGGTCGGGAAACTGCGCGGCGCGATAGAGCACAAGTTCGCGAGCCGAACCACTTTCGGGGATCATGAAAATCTCGCCATCGTGTGCGAACACCTGCGGATAAGACAGGTGGTGCGCTTCCTCCAATACAACCCTTGGAACACCGAAAGTGCCATCGTCACCGAGCTCGGCGACGGAAATCACGCCGCGACTCGTCGCGTAGGGGAATTCCTCGACAAACAGATGATGGCGGCGGTCGGCCTCGAAGACGAACGGGTCGGCATAGAAGCGTTGGCCATCGTCCGGCAGGACTGTGAACGGTTTGCCGTCGAGTTGCCCGGTTTCGGCGATGCCTGGTCCGTCGATCACCCGATAGGCAACCTGCCAATAGAAGGGGCGTCGTCCCCGCCTGATTTTTTGCACGGCGCGATCGATCAAAGCCCTGCCGAAAAAGGGCACATAGTGTCGAACAAAACTGTCGTTCTTCAGGATCGGCACCGGGTTGTCGCTTACCGGCACAAGCTTGCCCGCAAAGAAGCGGGCGACGGTTTGCATGATCAGCGACATGGCGCCGGCGAGCAGGTCGTTGCAGCTTCGAGATAGCCAGAGCCTGTCTGCCAGCATCGGTCTAGCCTGGGCCACGACAACGCCATCGAGGCGAGCGCCAAGTTCAGGCAATTGTCCGCTCGCCAACATTGCGGCAACGCCGGCTGGAAAGCTGTTGCGACCGCAAAATTCGAGCCTCAGGACTGGCGCGTCTTGCCCCGTTGCGCTGGCAGTGAGATCTATGACGAGGTCCGGAGGGCCGCGATCGATGGGCGGCAACGGCTCGGACCGGCCCGCCAGCGAGGGACCGAAACGCCGGCTCTCGATCGCCAAGACAGTGTCCAGCCCCCGAGCGGTTGGCGCCGGCGCCGGCGCGTGGCAACTCGAGACCACATAACCTGCCGCACCCAACCGCATGAAAAGCTCATTTTCCCAGCGCCGGGATGCGACGGCGTGGCCGATGATTAAAATATTAGTCAACCCAAGTTATTCTCGTTAAAGCAAAAAATGGCTTTGCTCTGGTATCTTTCCCCACAGTTCCTGGCAAGGGTTGCCCAAGGGGGGCTGCGGACTCTAGCGTTAATCATACGTTAATTTTTTTGAATACGAAGGCGGTTCAGGGCGCTATTGTTAGGCTGAAAGCACATGTCAGCCGGGCGCCCACGCTTTCGGTGACCAGGGTCAACCATGAACGCCGTTTCACATCCGAACTTGCCCTCAAGGCGAAAACTGCTGATCGTGTTCGGCACGAGGCCGGAGGCGCTCAAATGTTTTCCGGTGGCGCGGGCCGCGCTCGCCCATCCAGGCTTCACCACGGAAATATGTGTGACGGGCCAGCATCGCGAGATGGTCAATCAGGTCATCGAACTGACGGGCCTGCCGGTGCACTACGATCTCAACATCATGCAGCCAGGTCAGACGTTGTTCGACGTGACCTCGCGCGTGCTCCTCGGAATGGCGGGGGTGCTGGAGAAGGCGAAGCCGGACATCGTCATCGTCCAGGGCGACACAACCACCGCGATGACCGCGGCTCTAGCTGCCTTCTACAAGCGCATTCCGGTTGCCCATATCGAGGCGGGATTGCGCAGCCACAACATCAACTCTCCCTTTCCGGAGGAACTGAACCGCAAGATTGCCGGCAACATCGCCACCTGGCATTTTGCGCCGACCACCGAGGCGCGCGACAATCTCATCGCCGAAGGAAAGGCTGCGAACACCATCTTCGTAACCGGCAATACCGTGATCGACACGCTGCTGCATTTCTCCAGCGAGATCGATGCCGACAAGTTGATGAACGCCAAGCTCGCCGCTCGTTTCCCCTTCATCGATCCGACCAAGAAAATGATACTCGTCACCGGTCATCGCCGTGAGAATTTCGATGGCGGCATCCAGAGAATCTGCACCGCGCTGAAGGCATTGTCGGCGCGCAGGGATGTGCAGATCATCTACCCGGTCCATCCCAACCCGAATGTGCGCTCCGTGGTCGAGGCCGAAATCGGGACGGTGCCGAACATCCACCTGATCGACCCGCAGGACTATTTGCCGTTCCTGTACCTGCAGAAACAGAGCTACCTGGTGTTGACCGACAGCGGCGGCGTGCAGGAAGAGGCGCCTTCACTCGGCAAGCCGGTGCTGGTGATGCGGGAAAACACGGAGCGACCCGAAGGGATCGCCGCTGGTACTGCCCGGCTGGTCGGCACCGATATCGAAAAAATTCTGGCCAATGCCAATAGCCTGCTCGATGATGAGAGCGTCTATCGCGGCATGGCGGAGAGGCACAATCCATACGGCAATGGCCAAGCTGCGAGCCGGATCGTTGAGGAATTGCTGAATCATGGCTGAAATCAAAACCGTTTCTGTTATCGGCATGGGCTATATCGGCCTGCCGACCTGTGCCATTTTTGCCAGCCGCGGACTCGATGTCATCGGTGTCGATATCAACGAGGCGGTGGTCGCGAAGGTCAACCGCGGCGAAATCCACATCATCGAACCGGACCTGGATGGTTTGATCCAGAAAGTTGTCGCCAATGGCAAGCTCAAGGCATTCAGCACGCCTCAGCCGGCCGATGCCTATATTATCGCCGTTCCAACTCCGATCACCCCGGACCGCAAGCCGGATGTCAGCTACGTGCTTGCGGCAGCGCGAAGCATCGCTCCGGTGCTAAAACGGGACGACCTGGTGGTGCTGGAATCAACATCGCCGGTCGGTACGACGCGTGTCATGACAGCGCTGCTCGCGGAACTGCGACCCGATCTCAAATTTCCCGTTGCGCATGGCGAGGAAGCTGACGTCCTGGTCGCCTACTCTCCCGAGCGCGTGCTGCCGGGAAAGGTGCTGACCGAGCTGATCAACAATGATCGCTCGATCGGCGGACTGTCCCGAAAGTCTTCGGAGCGGACAGCGGCACTCTATTCAAGCTTCGTCGCCGGCGACCTGTTCATAACCCAGGCCGAAAGCGCGGAACTGGTTAAGCTGACTGAAAATGCGTTCCGCGATGTCAATATCGCCTTCGCCAATGAGCTTGCGGCGGTGTGCCAGGATCTGTCGCTCAACGTCTGGGAGGTAATCGATCTCGCCAACCGGCATCCTCGCGTGAACATCCTGCAGCCGAGCCCGGGCGTGGGCGGCCACTGCATTGCGATCGATCCGTATTTTATCATCGACGCCGCACCGAACAATACGCGGCTGATCAGTTCGGCACGGCGCATCAATTCCGAGCGACCCTTGTCGGTGGTCAGGGACATCGAGGCATTGCTCGACCCGACCCGCAAGCAGACGATCGCCTGTCTTGGCCTCAGCTTCAAACCCAATATCGACGATATGCGCGAGAGCCCCGCTGTCGAGGTTGTTAAGCTTCTGTCCAAGATTCCCAATATCAAGATCGTCGCTGCCGAGCCCAATGCGCGTCAGTTGCCACACGAGCTCGAGGGCAGCGGCGTCATGTTCACCGATGCACTTTCCGCTATTGACCAATCCGATATCGTCGTCCTGCTGGTCGACCATCGACAATTCAATCTGATCGATCCCGAAGCGCTCAAGGACAAGAAGCTCGTCGACACACGGGGCCTGTGGACCTGGCGCAAGGCGCGCAAGCCCGACGCCCGCATCGAAGGCAAGAAATCCGAAATGGAACGCTCGCAGTCTCTCGCTCGCACCGGAGAAGCGGCATGAACTCGCATGACCCGGCATGGGCGCAACACTCTCTATTGGCATCACGCCGCCGCGAGTTTCTCGGTGCGACCATCCATGCGCTGACCATGGCCGAGACGCTGGCCATCGCAGACGAGGCGATGGCGACGCGGCGACCGCTTCATCATGTTGTCGTGAACGTCGCCAAGCTTGTGAACATGCGCAAGAATGCCGAACTGCGCGAGGATGTCGTCGGGGCGGATATGGTCAATGTCGACGGCAAAGGCGTGCTTTGGGGCGCGCGGCTCTGCGGCGTCGAGTTGCCGGAGCGTGTGACCGGCGTCGACGTCATGATCAACCTGCTTGCGCTGTGCGCCAAGCGTGGCTATCGCCCCTACCTTTTGGGCGCTGAACAGCACATTCTCGACGCTGTTGAAAGCCGACTTGCCAGAGATCATCCGAGCCTGGCCATTGCCGGCCGGCGCAATGGGTATTTCAAGGCGGAGGAAGAGGCCGCGATCGTCGAGGCCATCAACGCTTCAGGTGCCGACTGCCTGTTTGTGGCGATGCCGACGCCGAGCAAGGAGCGCTTTCTCAAGCGCTATCGCGACGTACTCGCTCCGAGTTTCGTCATGGGCGTGGGCGGCAGCTTCGACGTCTATGGTGGAAAGGTCGCCCGGGCACCGAAACTGGTTCAGGCGGCCGGCCTGGAGTGGCTGTTCCGCGTGGCGCAGGAGCCGCGACGCTTGTGGCGCCGCTACTACGATACCAACACCGCCTATGCACTGCTGCTGTGGCGTGAGTTCTGGTCTCGCCGGGGACGCCGAAACGTCAATCCGTAAGCTCGCGACTTTCAGACAAGCATGCCTCATAGCGCGGGATTTATGCGATCCGGAGCCGTGCCCTTAGCTTGCCGATGAACTGCGTCACGGCCGCGGGGTGAAACAACCAGGTCAGTCCCAGGAAAGCCGCAGCGCCGGCGACGCCGCCCGCCGCGAGCGGAAAGATCGCCGGCATATAGCCCAGCGCAGTGCTGGCGAGGCTGGCGGCCAATCCGGTGCAGATAGAAATTATGATTGAGACAGCGATGTCGCGCCAGGGCACCGGCACCGGCGTGAGCCTCTCGGCGATGACGATGCAGGCTGCAAGACCTGCCAGCGATCCGCCCGCCAACGCCAACGCCGCGCCAACCTCCGCCATGGTGGGAATCAATAGAAAAGACAGTGAAATCGTTGCCACCGAGCCGAAGGAATTGGCGATGATCAGCAACCACGGCCGCTTATGTGCGTGCACCACGACGCCATAAACGAAGCTTGTGAGATTGGCACAAAGAACGCTGAAGGCGATGATCGGGAACAGCAGGCCGAAGCGACCATGATATTCCGCGGGCAGCAGGAGTCGCGTGATGTCGCCGCTGAGCGCGATAAGCATTGCTGCGACCGGCAGGCAAAGGCGTATCATCAAGGCCATGAGTTGCGACAACAACCGCCCGGACGCCTCGGATCCCTCTTCGTCGAAGCGGCTGACCACTTCTGGAAATGCGCCCATGTTGATTGCGTTGGCGACCATATCGATCGGCTGCCGAGCCAATGCGTAGGCGGCTGCGAAGACGGCCACCGCGCCGGCATCGTAGTAGAGCTTGAGGAAGACGCGTTCAGCGCTGTTGAGACCGAAACCGACCAGCGCCATGATGACCAGGGGCACGCCGAGGGCAAAAAACTCCTTGTGGGTGAAGCGCGGCGGGCCGCCAATAACGCGCCCGGATGCCACCACGCACGCCACGATGCCGGCAATCAGCACGGCGAGGCTCGAGCCGAGCGATACCGTCAGAAACGAGCGTTGGAAGATAAGGATGGCGGCGATCGGCAAGGCGAGTTGCAGCAGGCCGCGCAGATATTCAAGCATCGAATAGAGGGAATGACGCTGCTGCATTTGCAGCACCGTCAACGCGAACCGGCTGATGGAGCCGGCAATCAGATAGCTGCAGACGGCGATTGCAAATTCGATCCAGCGCTCCGGCACGATCACCGCCGAGGCGATCACGGATATGATCAGGGCCAGCACCGTGGTGGCAAGCAATACCTGTCCGGCAAGCATCAGGCTGCCACGGCTGACGTCGCCTTTTCCACCAAGCCGCAGCAAGGCAATGCGCAGCCAGTTGGTAACGGCAACATCCGTCATTTCGCCCACGGTGACCACCAGGGTCAGCAGGCCATACTCGGTCTGGTCGATCAACCGCGTCATGACGACCAGCAGGAGCAGAGCGGAAACCCGCGTCAGCAGAATAGCTGGGCCATAGATGAGCGTGGAACGGAGCAGCAAAGGGTTGTCCCGGAAAATTTGCCGTCGATTAACCGTTGACCGACAGGAATTCCAGCATGATGACGGCAAAGGGTGAACGGATACAGTTTGAACCAAAAGATTTGTCGTAAACCTTTTTTGGAACCTTTGCTTTACGGTCACCCGGCATCCGCAATCCAAACGGTGTCATGTTGCAGCGTCTCGCCCACAATAGAAAAATACATGTCCTGGTCGCAACGCCCTCGGGCGTTTCGGGACAAGGCGGCATCGACCGGATCATGGGGGCGCTGAAGCAGGAGTTCGAACGGCAAGAGATCGCCGACATCGATCTGCGCTTTCTTTCCAGCCGTGGCCCGGGACATGTCGGGCTTTCGATCTTCTACATGCTTGGTTTTTGCGCGCGGATGGTTGCGGCCCGCCTCGACAGACGCGCCGACGTCATTCACATCAATATATCGGTCTCCGGCAGCACCTATCGCAAGATGATTATCGCCGCCTGCGCCAGGCTGTTGTCGATACCGTATGTCCTTCATCTGCATGGGGCGCAGTATCAGACATTCTGGAAAGATGATCATAGTTTCATGAGCCGCCGTATCAGGGCTCTGTTCGAGCATGCCGGCCGGGTGATTGTCCTGGGGGGGCTTTGGCGCGATTTCGTCGCCAGCCGGGCACCGGCGAGTGGCGGCAATATTGTCATCGTTCCCAACGCCACGGCAGTTCCTTCCCTGGCGCATGTCGGCGGAGGCGATCACGTGCACATCCTGTTCCTCGGCCGCATCGGCGAGCGAAAGGGCGTGCCGCAGTTGGGCGAGGCGCTGGAGCGGATGAAACATCTCAGGGGTTGGCGTGCCACGATCGCCGGCGATGGTGAGGTCGAGCCGGCACGAGCGAGGTCGGTCGCTCTAGGGATTGCCGACCGTGTTGCTTTTCCGGGCTGGGTGGGACCTGACGAGGTCGCATCACTGATCGCTTCGGCCGATATTCTGGTGCTCCCCTCGTTCGCCGAAAATCTGCCAATGTCGGTGATCGAAGGCATGGCGGCCGGCCTGGCTGTCGTGGCCACCCCGGTGGGCGCGGTCGAGGACATCATCACCCATGAACAATCCGGTCTGTTGGTGCCGCCCGGCGATGTGGCGGCGTTGACCGAGGCGTTAACTCGGCTGGTCGAGGATACGGCGCTGCGCGCGCGGCTTGGCGCCGCCGCCATGGCGGTGCACCGGGAAAGGCTTGAGCTTGCACCGTTTGTCGACGCGATCTGCGATGTCTGGAGATCGGTCGCGTCCGAGGCGCGATCGGTCAAGCGCTGACGCTGTCCTTCATTGTCGTCACTGCGGCGGGCCAAGCGCGAATTCGCGGTGGAATATCTCCAGGTTCAAAAGCGCCCATATCAGTTTTTCGTGGTCCGCGGCGCGCTCGGCGTGCTCCCTGACAATCTGGTCCAGCTTCTTGGCGCTCAAATAGCTACGGATGACCGAATGGGACGAACACAGATGGTCCCGTACATAATCGCTCATCGGCCCGCGGAACCATTCGGCGACGGGCACCTTGAAGCCGATCTTTGGGCGGTTGAGGACCTCGTCGGGAACCATGCCGGCCATGCAGTCGCGCAGGATCTGTTTGCTGTGCAGGAGGCCCAGCCTGTAACGATCGGGCAGTTGGCTGACGAAGGAAACCAGATCGCGATCGAGGAATGGCATTCGCCCCTCGATTGAACCGGCCATCATCACTCGGTCGCCCCGTTCCAAGAGGTTGTCGGGCAACCACGATGTCTGATCAAAAAACAACACACGGCGCAGATGAGATTCCGTCACACTCGAAGAGAACGGGAAATCATTGCGGTCATGGCCGCAAGTGGCCAATCCACCGAGGAGCGAATCGCGTTCCCGCGCCGTCATGGCTCCAAACCAGGAGATCATCCGGGTGGCAAAGTCCCGTTCACCCGCGCTTCGGGCAAATATGTCGAACTTGGCCGATGCGCCGGGCAATGCGCGCATCAAAGGGGCGAGGAGATTGTTGTGAAGCGACGCTGGAACAAGTGACCGGTAGACACCCGCCAGAGACTCTGCGCGATGTTTGGGGTAGCCGCCGAGAATCTCGTCCGCCCCTTCGCCCGTAAGCACCATCTTGACGTCCCGCGAGGCTCGAACCGACATCAGGTAAATTGGAATGTCCGTACTTTGTGAAACAGGTGCCCCCCGATGGCGGACCATCTTGGGCAGATGATTCATCAGGTCATCCGCCTGGATGACGATTTCGCAATGATCGGTCTTGAAATGATCGGCGACGCGCCGGGCGAATGGAAGCTCGCTGTAAGCCTGTTCGCTGAAACCGACCGAAAACGTACGAATGGGGTTGTCGCTGTGCCTGGTCATCAGGGCAACGATTGCCGACGAGTCGAGCCCCCCGGACAGAAAGGCGCCAAACGGCGCATCACTGCGCATCCTGATCTCGACAGAACGGTCGAGCAATTCCAGAAATCGTCGCTTGGCGGTTCCTGGATCGATATCCGCTGTCAGATCGGTCTGATCCGGGGGCGCATAATAGCGCGTTTCCGTTACTTCCCCTTGCGACCACACAGCGTAGCTTCCCGGGTTGAGCTTGCGGATCTGTTTAAAAAGCGTCCGCGGTCCAGGCACGTACCGCCAGGTCAGATACTCGCGCACTCCATCCAGATCGAGCTGCTGGCCATCTGGCTGCGCAGACAACAACGCGCTGATCTCCGAGGCAAACGACAGCAAATTTCTGCCTTGCATGAGGTAAAGGGGTTTTTTTCCAAAGGGGTCGCGGGCGAGGATCAATTCGCGCCGTTGAGCGTCCCACAGCGCAAAAGCGAACATCCCGCTCAACCGGTCGAACATGGCCAGGCGCCACTGGTCATAAGCCCTGAGCAGCACTTCCGTGTCGGAGCGTGTGCGAAAACGGTGACCGAGACCGATCAACTCCTCACGCAGCTCGATGTAGTTGTATATTTCGCCGTTGAAAATAATCCGGAGCCGTCCGTCCTCGGTCTGCATCGGCTGATTTGAATCGGCGTTTAAGTCAATAATCGCCAGGCGGCGATGCACCAATGCCAACTGGTCCTCGCCTGTATTCAGGTCCAAGAGTTCGATGCCTTCGGCATCGGGACCACGATGCTGCAAGGCATTCGACATCCCGGCGACCCGATCTTGTGGCTTCTCGACCCTGCGCCCAATCCAGCCGGCAATTCCGCACATTCTTTCCCTTGGCCCTCTTTCCCTTGTTTGCGTATGATTGAGGACACCAATCTACAGCGAATATATTAAATAGCTGCTCGGTGGAGTGATTTTAAAACTGAGCCTGATTTGGTTCGATCAGGCTCTCTCGGCTGCAACTGGAGACGACAGTCCTTGGGTTTCACGCGATTGATCGCCAGCAACCACGCAGACCGCTCGAGCCGATCCTGACGCGATGACGAGTTATGGCAGGCCCAGTGCCCGCAACATCTCCCGGTCCGGGATCGCAGGCCCCTTGGGTTGGATAACACTCATTCCGTAAGGATTGGAGAATTCCCAGGCCGACCACGGCATCGCGAAGCGTTCCGCCTCTCTGCGCACTGCCATGAGATAGCGCAGGCGATCAGCATCGAAAGCTCCCATGCGGCCATCCGCAGACATCAAGATAACGCCGAATTCGCCCACGAACAGGCGTCGGCTCGCTATGCCATGGGCTTCAGCCCAGTCGACCGCCTGACGGAAACCCGCTTCGAGCTGGCTCTGCCCCCAATTCTGCTCAAAGTATCGGGCGATCGTTTCACGCGCCGAGGCCATGTTCATCACCTCTTCGATCTGGCTCAAGCCGGCGGCGTCCATCTGCGCCTTGAGGGTTTCGGCGACCACTTCGGGCGTGCTGGCGTCGGCAGGCCAGGGAAGGCCGGAGGAGAAAGCGTTCTTGTCATCGGCCCGCTGGTGCGTGAAGCTGTGCGGATCATACATGTGGAAGCTGTAATAGACGTTGGGGTCGTCGAAGTTGGGGTCCAGGTTGACCAGTCCCGCGATGCTCCCGCCGCAGGCGCCGGTCGCGACGATGGTGAGTTCGCCGCTGACGGCGCGAATATCGCGAACCGTGCCTGCCATGATCCGCTGCCAGTCATCGCTGCCGCTTGAATCGCACGGGTAGTAGGCGGGCTCGTTATAGGGCTCGAGGGCGACCTTGTCGGCGCCAATTTTGATCAGCATGGCAGCCACCGCCACTACCATTTTGCGATAGCGGGCAACACCCTCGCTGTCGGCCCCGCCATAGATCATTTCCATGCTGTAGGCCGGAACCTGGCTGACGCCATGCAGATCGAAAACCACCTTGAGCCCGCTTGAAACGACCCGCTGCACCGCAGCGGCAAGCATGTCCAGCGCCTGTTGTCGTTTGGCGCCCTCGCTGGCAAGCAGAGGGCCAGGGTCGACACTCAGCCGGACAAAGTCGAAGCCCATGGATCGAATGCGATCAAACTGGTCGCCGTCCGGCCAATCGGTGAGCGGCCTGCCGCCCGCAAGCCATTCCTTCTCGCTGCGATAGGGCGGCCATTTGTAGGAACCATCTTTCTCCACCGGCGACCAGTTGAGCCATTCATGGACGCCGACGCCGCGCTCAAGCGGGATCGGCGCCGCCTCGGCTGACATAGCCATGCCAAGTGCGCACGCTATGACGTAGACAACTTTTCTCATCGCAAAACTCCGCGTCATGGCCGAAGATATTAACCGCGGGAACGGAAAAGAGGATGCCGCCACACGCTTTTTCGACGGGATGGTGTATGAGGATCAAAATCTTGGCGGAGCGCGGATGAGGGTCGGGTGGTATTTCAACCGATTGCGCAGCATGGAGTTGGCCGAGATATTGCATCGGTTGGACGAGCAGCGCCGGAGGACCGTTTCGCGCCGCCGCGACAACGGCTGGCAGCGCTATGCGTCGCCGCAGTTGCACCCGGTGCTGCACGGATTGCGGAATGCTGTGCCGGCCGCTGCGACACCAGCCCAGCGGCAAGCTATCGAGGCGGCTGCGCAAAACGCTCTTCGAGGCCAGTTTTCAGCACTTGGGCAGACCTGGCCACAGCGAGACCCCTATACTCTCTTTCCACCCGAGCTCTGGCGCCTTGATCCGGTGACCGGCCGGCTTTGGCCGGGCCCCAAGACCCATACTTTCGATATCGATTTTCGCCATGCCACCGGCCGTGGCGATGTAAAATATGTTTGGGAAATCAACCGGCTGCAGCAACTGCCGCCACTGGCTGCCCATCTGCTTCTCACCGGCGATGATCAATCCCGTGCGGCGATCGAGGCGGCGATCGAGAGCTGGCATTTCGCCAACCCACCATTTCGGGGCGTTGGCTGGGCCTCGGGCATCGAGGTCGCGCTACGAGCCATCAGCCTGATTGTCACGCTCGACCTCGTCGGCGAGCGGCTTGGCGCGGCGACGCGAGAAAAAGTCGGTGAAATACTGGCGGCAAGCGCCTATTGGCTGCCGCGGTTTCCCTCCCGTTTTTCGTCCGCCAACAACCATCTCGTCGCGGAACTGGCTGGCGAATATCTGATCGGTCTGGCTTTCGGGGCCGAGGTGGCTCGCGAGTCGCTCCTGGCTGAGGTGCTCAAACAGATCCTGGCCGATGGCGCCGGGGCCGAGCAGACCCCGACCTACGCCGCCTTCAGTGCCGAGCTTTTCCTGCTGTGCGCTGCGGCGGCGCGCCAGGCCGGACTGCCTTTTCCCCAGCCCGTCGAAGCGCGTTTGGCCGCTTTCGCCAATTTCGCAGGCTGGTTCCCGCCGAAAGCCAGCGGCTTCGGCGACAATGATGAAGGCCGCGTGATCACGCTGGGGGGCGAAACCGATTATGTCGGATCGGTCGCGGCCGCCATCCGTGGTTTTCTACGGATGGCGGGCAGCGCACCGGAGCCTGGCGATTTTCGTGCGCTTTTCTTCGGCGCGCCACCGCGGCCGGCGCCGGTGCCGAATGGATTGCATACATTCACGCAAGGCGGGCTCTCCGTCTGGCGCGGCGAGATGAATGGTCGCAACGTCCATCTGACATACGACCATGGCCCGCTGGGCTACCTTTCGATAGCGGCGCACGGTCATGCCGACGCGCTGTCGCTCACCCTGTGCATTGACGGCGATCCGGTGCTGGTCGACCCCGGCACATGGCTCTATGGTTCGGGGGGAGGCTGGCGCGACTGGTTCCGCTCGACGCCGGCGCACAACACGCTGAACCTAGAGGGTAAAAGCCAAAGCATCATCTCCGGGGCGTTCAACTGGTCGCACAAGGCGGTTGCGACATTGGTGGAGAGCGAGCCGGGGCCGCACTGGAGGCTGTGTGCCCGACATGACGGGTACAAAGGCCGCTTCGGCGTTGTGCATCAACGCGCCGTGACACGCGATGGCGACGGCATCCTCGTGACCGACCAACTGCTCGGCGGCAGCCGCGTCGCTGAGATCGTCTTCCAACTCGCCGCCGACCTCCAGGCCAACAGGGATGGAAACATTGTCACGATATTGCGCGGCGCTGAACCTTTGATGACTATCCACTTTCCAGACGCAGCGATCGACATCCGTTCCGGCGGCGACACACCGGGCCAAGGCGGCTGGGTTTCGCCGCGTTTTGGTGCAAGGCAGCCAGCCGAACGCCTCGCATGGCGTGGCCAAGTAGGCGAAAAGGGAGTAGTCATCCGGCTCGCGCCAAGTCCGCCGCAGACCCGATAACGGGCAGGTTGCAGGCGCAGTGTTCGACATTAATTACGTTCAGATATTTAGCGGTTTTGACACTGTTGATCTGCTAATTTGGCCATGATTGTTTTGCCAGTCGCACCCCGATACACAGTTGCCGGCAGCATATGATGGGCTTGGCAATATGTGCTTCGCGACGAGCCGGATCGCCATTTCACCACCTAGGAGCCACTGCATCGATGTTTTCGGAATTCGCCAGAGTGATCGTGGAAAAACTCTCACACATCGATCTGCTGACACTCGGTCTCCTGTTGCTCACGGCGCTGGGGAGCGCGGTGGTCGCCTACTGGCGAACGGTCGAACAGAAATCCTTCCGGGACTTTTTCGACTTCGCCTTTCCCGCGGAAGTCATCATGCACCCATCCGCGCGAGCGGACGCATTGTTCTGGATCACGAAAAGACTGGTGATGCCCTTCCTGCTCATTCCCGCCGGTGTCACCTTCGTTGCCGCCACGGGATATGCAACAAACCAGGCAGTCGGCTGGCTCTTCAGCATCTCGCAACCGCTGATACCCGGCCCCGCCGGCCCAGTGACGATCATCCTCTTCACCGCAACCATGCTCGTTGCTTACGATATCTCCTACTACCTATATCACGTTGCCCAGCACCGTTTTCCGTTCCTGTGGGAATTGCACAAGGTGCATCATTCGGCCGAAGTGATGGTTGGGATCACCAAGGACCGGGTTCACCCCCTGGACGATCTGATGAACCGGATCTGGGACGGCGTCATACCGGGGATCAGTTTCGGCTTGTGGAGCCTGATTGCGCTTAATCCGGTCGAGATCGCCATATTTGGCATCAACGTCTATGTCATTCGCAACATTCTCATGATGGACTTTGTTCGCCACACGCATCTGAAGATTTCCTTCGGCCGGTTGAACGGCGTCATCTTGTGTCCGCACTGGCACCAGGTGCATCACAGTGTCGACCCTCGCCACTACGACAAGAATTTCGGGCTGCTTTTTTCATTCTGGGATCGCATATTCGGAACGCAGTTCATCCCGGATCCGGACGAAGACCTCAAGTTTGGACTGATAGATCGCGACGTACGCGACTATCAGTCGCTTTTTGGACTTTACGTGCTGCCGCTCAGGAAAATGGCAAACCATATCGTGCGACTTTTTCAAAAGCGCATCGATGTCGCGCGGCCGCAGGACCGTCTCCAACCATGAACAAAATGGCTTCGATTGACGCTGTTGGTGCGGAGCGACTGGAAATCGTCAGTTCGACGGATCGCCTGGCCGCCATCGAAGCCGAATGGGTAGACCTATGGCATCGTACCCATGCACTGATCTTTCAGAGCCATGCCTGGGTTTCGGCATGGTGGAGCACCGTGTTCGACCGCGACCGGCGCTCGCTGCGGATCGGCCTGGTATGGCGCGATGACAGGCTGGTCGCTGTCATTCCCCTGGCGATCGGCAGACGAAAAGGACTTCGGCTCCTCGAATGGGCCGCCAATAGCTATACGGACTATGGTGATATTCTTGTCGCGCCGGAATGCTCCCTATCGGCCCTCCAGAACCTCTGGAACCGGATCTGTTCGGCGGGTGGCTTCGATCTTGCTTTTATCAATCGTCTGTCGCCGGATGCGGCAGCCCGCAGGATTTTTACACCGGGCTCTTCCAGCGGCGTCAAGCTTCGCGCCAATCACCGGGAGGAAGTCAGTTATCGCGTCGGTGGACAGTGGGCCAGCGGAGCAGCGTGGCTGGCGGACCAGTCGAAAAAGATGCGCCAGAACTATCGGCGCGGCATCAAGATACTGGAAGAAACAGGCGAAGTGAAATTCCGCCTCCTGTCGGCCGACGAGCCGCTGCAGCCATTGCTGGAGCGACTGTCGGCGCTGAAGCGCAGATGGCTGGAAAAGCACACGCGTGAATCCGACCTTTTCGAAGAGGGCGAGCCGGCTTTTGCCGCCCTGGTGGACGCGCTGTCACGCGCCGGTGTGCTGCGCATTTTCGTACTTGAATGCAATGGTGCGATGGTCGCGGTTTCCATCAACATCGTCCAGCACAACGTCATGATGGCATTCGTTACCACCTACGACCCTGATTTTAGCCGAGCGTCGCCGGGTGCGGTCCTGATTACGGAGTATATACAGTGGTCGTTTGATCACGGCTTGGGATTGGTCGATTTCCTCTGTGGCGGAGAGGCCTTCAAACATAGGTTTGCAACACAGGCCGTTACCCTCCAATCCGTTCTCGGGGCACGCACTGTGCAGGGCGCGCTCGCTTCTCTCGCTGATCGTATCTGTCAGACGATCCGCGTACGCTCACGCGGATTGGCGTCGGCGAATCCAGAGCGCCCGCCCGATGAGACTGCTTAATTTAGCTGGATAACTCGGGCAGAAGCCGCCGAGCGTCAGGGGCTTGGCGGGCGACACGGGCGCGCCATTCGAAAATCCGCGTCGATTGCGCCTCGGAATCGGGACCGAATGGGTCCGCAGGTGGAGACTTTCGAGGCGCAGTTTGTTGTCTGCGAAGCGTCGCAACACGTTCGTTGGCGTCACAATGGCAGCAGGCTAGGTCCTAAAATCATTGAAGACTTTTTCGGACAGGGCGCCTACCATAGGTCCGCGTCTTTGCTATTATTTCAATAGCTTAAGGTGGGCTGGTAGCGGGAGAGGGACTTGAACCCCCGACCCCAGGATTATGATGCTTGGTCCTGATGTTGATTTCGTTGCTGAAATCGTTCGTTTGTCACATCTATGTTGCGTTCAACCCAAAAGAGCCCGCTCTGCTGCGGCCATTTCGTCTGCATCATCGCCGCGCGGGAACAGGTGCCCGTAGACGTCCATGGTCATCACGATCGAGCTATGTCCGAGCCGTTCCTGGATGACTTTCGGAGGGAGACCGAGACCACCGTCCTGTGGCCGATTGATCAGCCATGACGCATAGAAGTGGCGGAGAGAATGCATCCCGCCATACTTGGCCAGCATGATGATGCTCCCGTTCTCGTCGGTCGCAACCGATACTCCGGCCGCAACTTGGGTCGGTAGGAAGCCTCGCTTGGTCATGTTCGAGCGGCTTTCAATGTTGCCGTTTCCGGTCGGGAATACATAGTGCAATTCCCTGATCGGATTGCCGTCGGGGTCATTGCCGGTCGTGCGACGCGGGCAGGCGAGCTTCCATTCGCGCAACGCACTGATCACCGCCGGCGGAACCGGAATCGTTCTCTCGCCGGCCTCGGACTTCGGACGACCGATTTCCCCATAGTCGTCGGCGCGCTGCTGGACGCTGATCAGAGCCCGCTCAAAATCGACGTCCTGCCATCGCAGCCCCCGCAGTTCGGACGAACGCATGCCAGTGAAGATCGCCGTTGTCAGGAGCGGACGCCAGCGGCCGGTCGCGGCGCGGACCATGGCCTTGATCTCCTCCCGGGTCGGTATGTCGACGCCCAACTTCAATTTGCCTTTCTGGCGCTTGTCCGCTTGCCGGTCCTTGCCCCTGCGGCGAGTGCCGCGCAGATCCTTGACCGGGTTGCGTGAAGCCAAGCCGCGTTCTTGGGAGTCAGACAGAAGGGCGCCGAGCGAACCGAGCACTTTTCGGATCATGGCTTGCGAGCGTCCATGCTCCCGCAACTTGTCGGAAAACTCGCGTACGGCAGGCACGGTGAGCTGCGAAAGGAGAGTTGTTCCGATGAACGGCTCGATGTGCAGTTTCAGATGGCGCTTGCGCTGATCGACCGATGAGCGCTCGAGCCCTTCATTTTCACCGGTCGCTATCCAGAAGGCTCCCGCTGTCTTCACTGTAACGCTGGCGGTGTCGGCAACGTGCGAGCCTTCCCGGACCTCGACCCTGGCCGTGGCCGCGAACTGGTCGGCATCCTTCTTTTTGCCGAAGGTCTTCAGGCGGCGGACGCCCTTGCCGTCGGGGTAGTCGACAACCCAGGCGGTCTTCTTCTCGCCCTTGCCGTTGGTCCATGTGCGCTTGCGGATGGACATAGGTCACGGCTCCCATTCGGGGAGCGGAAAATCCGATGACTTCGACTGCTCCCCCGTTTCATTTTCGCGTAAAAGCTGTTCCTTGATGTGGCGATCTTGCTCTTCTTCAGACATCTCGCCCCACTCTTTGCGACGAGGTGGCGGCAAGGCAAACTTCTCCGACCGTCCCGTCAACTCCAATGATCGTTGCTCCTCGTCGTCGTATTCCGTCATCGCCTCTTGGGCTGCTTCGTAGTTCTTCTCGTCCTCGCGTGAGCGATATGCTTGCCACATTCCCATGATGCTCTCGCGCGTCTCCAAATCCACGCCAGTGACACGCCCGGACACAATTCCTTCAACCGTCTCTTCGAATTTCGAAACGACCTCGTCGATGCGCGAGTCGGACGCCCCCGCCGAAAGAATCGCCATCATCTCTGCAAGGTCATTCAACCGCGTTTCTACAGGCCATTGCTCTGGAAACTCGCGCTCAAGGACGCGCACAATCTCCGTGTTCATGGATCGGCCATGGCGCTCGGCATACGCCTTGATCCTGTCTCGGAGGCCAACCGGCAACCGGACCTGAAAACGCTCGGCAAGTTGGCTCGGGTATTTCTGTTCATCGTCATCCATTCGCTATGGATGCGACTTGCACCCAACAAATGCAAGGGTGCAACTTGCACCTATCGAGTAGCCCATATATTGTGGGTGCGAGTTGCACCTATCGGAGCGAAGGACAGTGCATGGAAGCGATAACGGCAATCGATCTCGTGTGGGGCGCCGTAGAAATCGGAAAAGAGATCAAACGGAAGCCCAGGCAGACATTCCACATGCTGGAAAAGGGTCTCCTGCCGGCCAAGAAGGTCGGCAACCAATGGGTGGCTGAGCGGGGCAAACTGAGGGCGTTCTTCCTGAAGGATGAAGCCGCATGACCGCCGCCGACTTGACGCCGGCCGAGCACGAGCACTCGGCCGCCGTGGACCAAGCAATCGAGTGGTACGCGGCCAACTATGGCGCCTGCGAAAGGCCGATCGTGCCAGCGCTTCGGCGCCGATTCTTGCTGACGTCGCACCAGGCGATCATCGTCATACGTGAGATCACGTTGCGCCGGGCGCGCGCGGCATGAACGGCTTGCGCGGAGGCGATCGGCAACAATTCGAGGGAAGCATGAGCGATCGATACTTTGACGATCAGCTTGGCGCCTGGGTGACGGTCTGCCCGCTTGGGAAGGCATCGGCTGCCGACAATATCAAGAATCGGGGCTTCCCCCACAAAAAGGGCCTAGCTGGCTCCAATGGCTGGAAGGAGAGGCTCGTTGAAGAAAAGTGGACCGGGCGAACCCCGAGACGCCAGCCGCGCCAAAAGGCAACGCTGTCAATCGGGAATATTGGCAAGGGCAAAAGCAAGCGCCGACGCCCCGGAAAGAAACAACGCATGAAGTCTCGCGCCGCTTCCTGAGCGCAATCTAGCCCATAGGCCCAGCCCGTCCGTCGGGATACCGGAAGCGGCTAATACCGCATCAACGGTGAGGCACAATACACCTGGACCCTGGGCCACGAGCACCAGGAGCCCCTTCAATGTCTGTGGCATTGGCATTGCCGGGGTACCGCCAAAGAAGATGCAGTAGCGCCGACAGTATGACCCCGGCACGCCCGACCATTGGCAAAGCCTCTCCCGTCGGAATCTGCAAATGCCACTGTGTTGGGCTCCATACGCCGGCTCCATACCGTGCAAGCCTCACGCTTCACCCGGCTAGGGTGAAGTGTGTCCCACCACCGCCCCACCAACCATGCAAACCCCAAACCCTCCCCGACAGAAGTGAAGAGAAATGCGGAGGGCCGCCGTCAAGGCGGAAGGCAACGCTGATACAGCCCGCCGACGCTGGAGGTTGAGCACTACATCAGGCCGCTGAACCGAAATCTCTCCGTACATCGTGCATACATATTTGTACGCACCGTACATACGGTTCCGACGCATCCGGGGCGCGTCCGCGGCCGCGCTATCCGAAGGGCAGGGGAACTGCTCAAGCACATATCTCCGCATCAGGCGAGGCGATCCGCTTAGCCAATATTCCCACTGCCGATATCGAGCGCCAAGTCGAAAGCGGCAAGACCATCGGGTTGCCATGGACGAGAATGCGCCGCCAATCCTGGATTGCAGTGCGCAACGTGAACGCCCGTTCAAAGCGGCTCGGAAAATTTGAGCACCTGTCGCTAGCAGACCGGCATTTGCTTGGAAATTGGAATGAGGTCTGCGAACCCTTCTGCGATCCTTCTTCCAGAATGCAGCGCTCTTCGATCTCTGCCATGACCCGCAGCAGATTTCAGAAGGCGCCGCAGGCCAGCTATTCAATCCATTAGGCTGTGGCCACCGGCCTCTTTCGGCATCTTTGACATACTCTTCATGTCGGCGCGCGATTGGTTCGGCCTACAACTTCTTTCCCGCTGAATCATTGGGCACGTGTCGACGCCAATCAGCAACTAATTGTCGCGCGGTGGCTTCACCATCCTACTCGTTGCCGCGGCGCTCTGCAGCCCGTTCAGAATTTATGGGGCAGAATATGTGTACGTGGGTTCGTTTGGAGATCGGGAAACCATGAGCGACCAGGAAGCAAAGTTAGATCCCTCAAGCTTTGCATCACCCAAAAGGTGGAACGCACTTGGGCGGCCGTCCCGCACGGTCGCAAATGGTCATTGCCTACGCCGCTTCGCTTGGAAGCGGGTTTTCAGATTGAGCGGGAGGAGGTCGCGGGATGCCACCTTTAGCTCAGCGACGTGGCTGATTTGCCTGAGGAAATGCAATGAGAGCACCACTTAGAAATCCGCGTCACGAAGCGTTCGTGCGAGGCTACGTGGAAGGCCTGCCCGCCTATAAGGCATACCTCGAAGCGGGCTACAAATGTACTATCCGAGCAGCTGCTGTCGAGTCCTCAAAACTCCTGACAAAGCCTGACATCCAGAATCGGCGGCGGCATCTGCTCGAAGGTCTTGCGGAAAGTCTCATGGTCAGCAAGGAATCACTTTGCGCAGAGCTCGAACAAGCCCGTGCCTTGGCTCATGAGCATGGCCAGTCAGCGGCGGCGACCGCCGCCAGCATAGCCAAAGCGCGTCTGCTCGGGATCGAAGCTCCGAAGGAGCTCAACGTCAATCTCACTGCGACGGTCAACCAGATGACAAACTCGGAGCTTCATTTCGAGATCGCTGCCATGATCAATGAAATAAGGGCAGCGAAGGGGATACGCCCGGTGCCCGCACAAGAGGGCGCAGATTGCAACGAGATGGAGCACTGATGGAGAGGCCGGCTGCGATAAGCGGGCAATGCCGGACCCATCCAAAGCTCTCCGAATTCCGGCGGGTCGAGCACTTCTTGGCCAAGGCGACTTGACGTGGCTGCTTTGCGCCTCAACTCCGGCCGCAAGAGATCAGTTTGCGACTTCCCGAAAGCAGACCTTCGTCCCTAATGCCCTTTACCAATTCGGATCGCGACGCTGAAGATCAGATGGGTCCGCGAGAGGTGGCCGGCGCGCAATAGCAATGGTCTCATAAGGCATCACGTACGCCATCTCGAAGGCTCCGCCCAGAACCTTGGTCATTGCAAGCAGTGCGGTGCCGAAACCGAGTTTGGGAAGCAGTCTTGAATGGGTGACTCGGTGGGTGGCGATATCGACCATGGCGTCCTCCTGTAGCCACGAGCTTCGCCTAGGTTTACGCACAGGTCCTTGGCGCGAACCTGAAAAATCCTGAACAACACTGAAGTTCGCTTTCGCCGTCGCTTCAGCTAAGCTGCTGTCCTCGGACGGGGCACCTCTCGAATGGATATCCACTTCGGACATTACCGGCTGAAACGCGCGAAACGGCAATTGCTCGGCCCGAACGGACTGGTAGAGCTTCCAGCGCGTTGCTTCGATATCCTCGGCACTTTGCTGAACAAGGCTGAATCTGTGGTCGGGAAGACCGAGCTCTTCGACAGCGTCTGGCCAGACATGGTGGTAGGGGACAATACCCTGCAGGTACAAGTGTCTGCGCTGCGCAAGGCGCTTGACCCCGGCATGATAGTGACCGTTCATGGCCGGGGCTACAAATATGCCGGGCCGCGGCCTGTGGAGGTTGATACCGATGACTTCGATGGATCTGAGCTGCATGGGAGCCTGACCACCGACATTCGGCCTGCCGACCGCAAGACCACAATTGCCGTACTCTCGTTCAGCAACATGAGTGGTGATCCGGATCAGGAATATTTCAGTGACGGGATCACCGAGGATCTAATCACCGAATTGTCGCGATACCGTCCCCTTGCCGTCGTCTCGCGCCACTCCTCTGCCTGCTTCAAGGGGACAACAGTCGACATCAAGGAGATCGGGAGCAGGCTCGGAGCGCACTACGTCGTTGAGGGCAGCGTGCGCAAGATAGGCGCAAGCGTCAGGGTAACTGCCCAGCTTATCGAAACCGTGACCGCCAGGCACGTTTGGGCAGAACGATATGACAGGATGGCTCAGGATTTCTTTGCCGTGAACGACGAGTTGGTCCGAAGGCTTGTCAGCGCCATAGTTGGACAAGTGGAGCAACACACGGAAACCCGGGCGAAGACAAAACGAACTGAAAGCCTTGATGCATATGATCTCTGGTTGCGCGCGATGCATGGGTCCGATGTCTGGACACTCGATGGCAACGCTGCCTGCGAGCGGTTGCTCGAAGAGGCGATAAATAAGGATCCGATGTTCGCGCGAGCGCATGCAAGCCTGGCCTTTTGCCACATACGCACCTCTCAGATGTCACCGGGTTCTCCAAACATCCGCAAAATCGAGGAGGCAGCGCTTCGAAGCGCGGAACAGGCTGTCCGGCTCGATGCAGCGGAGGCGCGAGCACACCATGCGCTGGGATGGAGTCACCTCTATCTTGGTGAGTTCGAACGCGCCCGGTCGAGGTTCGCCATATCAGCTTCGCTCAATCCGAACGACGCAAGCCTCTGTATCGATCGTGCGCTCGCACTGGCGTTTCTCGGCGAGCAAAACGCGGCTGATGAAGCAGCCGAGATCGCTTCGATTCTGCATCCTCTCGGCGGCGATTGGTTCTCCGCCGTGCGAGCAATTGTTCACGTCACTGCCAGGCGTTACGACGCCGCTGAAGAGTACTTCGCATTGGCGCCGAGAACCTGGCCTGACATCCTGGCATTTCATGCCGCGAACCTGACCTACCTCGGCGATCGGCAACGGGCTTCGGAACTCATGCGCCAGGCTCTCGAGAGATTTGACCTGCTGTGGTGCGGATCCTCGCCAGCTGTGCAATACGAAGATTTCATCGGCTGGTTCTTCCACGTCAACATGTTCCGGCGTCGGGAAGATCGAGAGCATGTCGACGCAGGCCTGCCGAAGGCGTATCTAATTGCAGCCGCCAGGCACGATGCGCAAGGTTAGCTACAAAGCAGCCGCCCGCCCACAGTCCCATGCCGGGCGATCGCCGCGCGGCGAGGCGGTAGGTCGACGCGCAAGCGTGCGGGGAATTGCCCGGCAAATGGACGATGGGTGGCCCCGATGTGCGCCGAATGGACAGGATCGCAAAACGCTGATGTCCAAGAGCAGCCAGATGCCTGATGGCCGCCAGCGCCCCGCTCCTGCCTTCTATCCGGATAGAATTGACGTCCGGACCGGCATCGCTCTCGAGGATGACGAAGGGCAGCCGCCGGCAAACGCGTGGCCGAAAAACCCATCTGTGACTGGTCACCCGCCATGACCGATCGGCGCTCCACTGAGGGAGAAGACGCAAGCACGCCGGGCAGCCCGCTCGCTTCCATCGCGCCATGCTCTTCAAATATCAGGCCGGAGCCGACCACGAGATCACGCACCGTCCGGGACACGATGATCACGCCCGACCTTTGCACCTTGTTCTACAACCAGTCGATCAGCTTTCGGCTCAAAAAATCTACCGGTCAGCAATGCGCCTTAACTCGACCAGAGAGTTCAATTTTGCTGCGGATGGAGACATCGCCGGCAACCACGCCGGACGCCGCGGTTGCGCCTCAAAATCGTTGTTAAAAAATGGGCCCTAATTCGGCTGATCAATTGCCGCCCTCAAGCGGCCTCAGCCCGCGGGGCTTTCCCTTCTCACCAATTTCCCGTCTGGTTCTGCGCTGCACTCTTAAGCGCGAGAGAGGCGGATGTATCGAAACTGTCGGCGCAGGCCGCCTCGACGTCTGCTTTGGTCAAGCCAACGTCGCGCAGAAGGAAGTTGGACAGGTGACCAAGCCCACGCTTTATGTTGCGGCGGGTCCGCCACTCACGGACAAGGGCCAGCAGCCGTTCGAGCGGAGGGTCAAGAAAAGTGCCCGGCAAGCGCCGTGCGGTCTGGCCTGGTGTCGTTTGCGTCATGTTACGCCAAGTCATGGTGAACCTCCGTTGATCGGGAATGCGAATGACGATCACGTGACGGCAGAAGGCGAGAAGGCACCAGGGTAACTTCGGAAGCGTTCCGCTTCAGATTGTGAACTGGCCTCAGACCTCCGAAAGGCCTAACCTGCGGCAAAGGAGCGGTCAGCCATGACGCGACGGCCTTACGGACTGGTCTGCCCGATCTCGCACGCCTGCGAGTTCCTGGAGCCACGCTGGACAATTCAAATCCTGACCGAGCTCTGGAACGGCTCGACCCGCTTTAATGACATTCGCAAGGGGGTGGGCAACGTCTCGTCCGCCCTCTTGTCGAGGCGGCTCAAGGAAATGGAAGCGTTGGGCCTGGTCGAGCGCGTTGAGGACGAGGCGACGGGCACCATCAGCTATTTCCGTACCGAAAAGTCGATAAGGCTCGAGCCGGCGATGAACGCGCTGGCGGAATGGGCGCAATGCAACATCGAGGCGGAGATCGCGCTCGGCGACGTGGATGTTTCGACCCTCATGTGGGCTGTGCGGCGAAAGATTGACCTCGCTGAACTGCCGCGGCGGCGCGCCGTCATCCGCTTTCATTTCCGCGACGATCCCCCACCGAAGTGTCCCCATTACTGGTTTGTGGTCGAGCCAGGCGCGGACTTGCCCGAGCTCTGCTCGCTCGACCCCCGCCGGGACGTCGATCTTTACGTTGAGACCGGCGTTGTTTCACTGGGAGCCATCCTGGAGGGCCGCTCCAGCATTGAGCGTGAGAAAGAAAGGGGCGGCCTTTTCCTCAGCGGCGACCCCGGCCTTGCCCGCAGTATGGATCGTTGGCTGCGAACCTCGGTCTATGCGGCGCTTGAAGGAATCGTCCAGCTTTCTTGAAAGCCATGTTTGGAGTGCAGCCTTACGCAACCCGGCCCGAAAGAGAAAGCCGTTTGGGCTTGCCTCAAAAGCTATAACGCTATCATCCGTTGTTTATTGCTGTGCACTGAAAGCCGCCAGTCCGCATTCGGCCCCCATTCTAGACCTTTCCTGGCGTCCGCTTTGCGCCCCATTTCGGTCGCTCATTTGCGCTGCTGCCGCACCCGAAAGCTGCCTCTACGGTTTCGCTTTTGCACGGATTAGCGCATGGCACTCTCATTCGTGACTTGGCGACCCCAGAAAACGAAAGCGTCGTGGAGCACTTGTTCCATATCGGTGATTGATCCATTTGAGTGTTGGATAATTGCACGAGCGACCAATTGCTTACCGGGTCCGCGCTCGTTCGGATCTGGCGTGTCCATCTCGGTGCGCATGGACTTGTCGGATATGACGTGTTTGGATCCGTTACAAATCGATCTGCAGATCGAGAGTGATGGGCACTCTCTCTCCGCCCAGTCTTGAATATCGCCACGTTCCATCGGACGGCCGACAATCCCTAGAAATGCTTTTATGTTCGTGCTGTTCCGGTCGAAAGTAGCTATGCCCGTCCATACCCATTCGCACATGTGCCAAGCGGTGACAGCTCCGTTAATTGCTGCGTCCCTTCGGTCATCAGTCGACGTCGCGTTGCGATACCTCTGATAGTCACGATAAAGTTTGTGCGCCATCGCCGCAGCGGTATTGAGTCCAAAACTGGAGGAAGCACCCCAGATCGTAGTGTGAATCGCTGTCATGATGCCATTTTACATAGATCGAGATTGACCGCCATGCGCGCTCAATCGGGCGTAGAGGCTCCGGAATGGATTCCGCGAAAGCAGACACCTCACTCTCGAATTGAAGCCAAGTCGCCGCAAGAACCTTCGGTATAGGGAGCGCGCTGGACAAGCTTTTCGAAGCCGATCTTACTGTAGGAAAAGGAGACGCCCGACTTGAAGAACGAACACGCGACCGCAGTCATAGATGCCTACCTTGAAGCGGACGTCCACCCGGTTCCCCATGCGATATTGGTCGAAGGTCCCTGGGGAAGCGGCAAGACCTATTTCCTCGAGAAGATCTACGAAGTCGACCGGCAGGCGAGCGCCAAAGCGAGGCGGTTCTATAAGGCGCCCTTTCTCTTCGTGAGCCTCTTTGGCGTAAAGACGGCCGCCGATGTCGAGAAGCGGATGCACCGTGCGGCGAGCCCTGGCGAGGTCGCGGTCGGCAAGACTGTTGGGACACTCATCTCAGGCGTTCTGGAAGCCCTTAAAATAAAGGACGCTACCAAGACGACTTTCGACGCCGTCGAGAAGCGTGCTGCACGGCGACACGTCGACTACATCCTCGTCTTCGACGATCTCGAACGCGTCGAGAAGGGCGCCTTCGGCGAGATCATGGGCCTCGTAAACACCCTGATCACGACGGGAGAACGCCGTGTCATTCTGGTCGGAGACGAAGCGAAGCTGCTTGAGATCCATATAGATGCGAACTGGGACGAGCAGAACGAGAAGATCGTCGGTCGAAGAGCCCGCATCGAGGCAGACGTCGAAAGCCTGGTCCGACGTTCGGTCGAGGAAGTCTCCGATGGCCCTACGAAGTCGTTCATGAAGGAACGTGTTGACGTCCTGATCGATCTTGCCGGCCGTTCTCATGTCGAGAACCTCCGCAATCATTCCTGGGCCATCGTCAACGGTGCGCGGTTCGTCCGCAGCCTACTTACCGATCCCGAGATACCTGCAGATCACGTTGCCAGAACCATGCTTGTCGTGGTGGCGACGACCCTCTGGTATCGGTCCAAGAAGCTGAGCGCAGAGGCCTTGAACAAATTACCCAGCCTGTCCATGACGCTCGCGGTCCGTTCCATGGGCCGGCATGAACAGAAGGAGCAAGAGGATCCGAAGACGACGGCCGCGAAGCAGTTCTCGGAAACCTTCGCGGACGTAGCAGTAGAGTCGCCGCCTCTGGAATATGGACGCATCATCGACTTCGAAGCCAGCGGCATCCTGAACGACGCCGAGTTCACAATGTGGACCAAGTCTCAGTTCGGCTTCGGCGAAGGGCGATCCGAGCCATCGTGGCGGCGGTTGTGGCACAGCTACGAGAGGCCGATGGCTGACACCGATATGGCTGTGGAGGAGCTGAAGGAAGAGCTTGCCAAGCGCGTACATAATAAGCGCGGGCAGATCCTTCATGCCGCCGGTCTGGCCATCAAACATGGCAGGGCGGGGGACACTCGTCTGACAAACGGTGCGGAAACGGTGTCGTTCTTCAAGTCCTACGTTGATGATTTGGTCGCAAACGGATCACTTGAAGCAAACGAGATTGACACCCTGTCAATCGAATACGAGTCGGCTAATGGGCTGGGGTTCAACTCGAAGGACACTCCGGAGTTCGAGGAAATCTACCGATACCTGACCGCCAAGCAGGCGGATGTTGGAAAGGTTGACTTGGAGAATCGCGCCGACGAGATAGTCAAGGAAGCCGAGGCCGGCGATCTTGACGCACTCCATAAGCTCAACATGATAAACGATGATCTGTCGAGGAACCCAGTACTACTCGGCATCGACGTCGACAGGATGGCAAACCTGATAGCAAGCGACGTTCCCGCACTAAACGTGGGCTCGAGACTTCTGGCTTACCGTTATAGTCACGGGAGGCATGGGGAGCCGCTCATGACAGAGATACCTTGGGCCCGGAAGGTCTATCAAGCCGTGATCGGCAAGGTCGACCAGTGGCACGAGCCGCACCGCTCCATGTCGAAAGAGACGATGCTGGGATTGATTCGCCACTACGAGAGGGGACGCGATCCAAAAGATCGGATCTTACCTACACAGGAAGGCTGGGAAGTCGATGCCGGGGAAGCAGACGGATCAGCAAAGACAGCCTAAACAGCCGGCCGCTTGAGCACCGATCTGTCGACGCGTCTCGACCGGGCCAATTTGCGCTTGTACGCTTCTTTCTCGTCCGCCACGGGTCATGTAGTCGGGCCGCATGGCGCGCTGAACCGGACCAGTTTGAATGTCCGCTTTCACGAGCGCCGTCCAGGCCGCGAACGTCGAAGAAGAGTCAGATGGTGACCGGCATATTTCCCCCACCTTTCCCCGTAACCGGACTGACGGCTGTCGGCCCCAAAGAAGGAATGCCTGCACCGCGCCTCAATGCCGTCGGACAGTGAGATCCTCCGATCATCCTGAAACCCGCAAACTGTTCATCGGGTCGACCCGCTGGCCGAGCGCCGTGCGCGATCCCAGGATTTATTAGAAAGCTCGCAACACGTCCATATGGGCAGGGTCTACCGGACGCCCTGCAACAAGCCCTAGCGCCGTCCAATAAGGTTCCTATTGACTTTTGGACGGCTCTGACTCAAAAGCTTAGAGGCTACTGGACATGGGAGAGTTGGATGCAGGTCGGCTACGCACGAACTTCAACAGAAGAGCAGGTCGCGGGACTCGAGGCCCAGATACGTGATCTCAAAGCCGCCGGTTGCGAGGAAGTCTTTTCGGAGCAGGTCTCAGCCCTGGGGGATCGGCAGGAGCTCGATCGTACGCTCAAGTTTCTGCGCAAGGGCGATACGTTGGTGATCACCAAGATCGATCGCCTGGCGCGTAATACGCGGACCCTAGGTGATATTGTCGATGGCCTGCATGGACGTGGTGTAGGTCTGAAGGTCTTACAGTTCGGTAGGGAGACGCTGGACACGACCGGAGCGTTCGGTCGGCTTATGCTGAACATGTTCGCCGCTTTCGCGGAGTTCGAGCGGGGCCTGATGAAGGAGCGACAGAAGGAAGGCATCGCGAAGGCGAAGGCAGACAAGAAATACAAGGGGCGGAAGCCTACGGCGCGAGCAAAGGCCGGTGAAGCAGTCGTCTTGTTTCAGCAACAGAAGTCCGTGTCAGAGATCGCCGCGTCCCTCGGCATCGGTCGGGGGTCAGTCTACCGAGCGCTTACGGCTGCTGGCCTCAGGTAGCTCACGGTCTGCAAGCGTGTCGCGGAACTTCCGGGGCCTAGTAACTGCTAATCCGTCAGCGGATCGACGGCCTCGATCTGTTGCAAGACTTCATATGGATCGAACCCTACGACCTTCGCCAGATCGAGGAATTCAATGAGATCCACGCGACGATCGGCGTTTTCTATGTTGGCAATGAAAGGTTGATGTCGATCGAGAGCTTTGGCGACAGCTGCCTGCGTCAATCCTGCCTGCTTTCGCTTCTCGGTCAGCAGCTGAGCAAGTCGCCGATGGCGGTCCGAATGCAGTGTTTTGGCCATCCGCTCGTCGAGCAAGTTTCGCTTCGACCTTGCGGTAATCCGATTTTCGTATTATCCAAAAAGTGGATTTTCTTCTTTTTCTTTGAATTGGATCGGGGACGGTATATCCGGCCAGAGGCAAAGCTAACTGCACTTAACCAACCCGCCTCGGCATAGGGCTGACTTGTTCGGCTTTTGAGTTGATACGCGGCTTGGGGCCCTGCCGAAATCCGTTTGGCGCAGCTGGGTAGGCGATGATCGACTGACGGCTGATTTCTTCCAAGAATGATCACGAAATGGGATCGTTATGAAAGCTCTGATCATTGCTCCCGCCACCGCAATTCTCGCCGCAATCATCCCCGGGCCAGCATTGGCGGGGTGCGCCAATTACACGGACGGCTCGCTCGATGTATTAGCGCCCGAGGCAACGATCTGCTTCCGGCGAGTATGTGAAAAAACCACCGTCGAGTTTGATTGCGCCAACATTCACGGGTCTCAGAAGGGTTACGCTAACGGGTGGCGGGTGTACGTTGACGCCGATCATAAGCCCGCCGTCGTTCATGTCTTCCGGCCCGTGCTCATCCCAAAACCCGACCTGGGCAAAATTACCTGTGAGGGAGACTGCTTCACACTTCCGCAATGATCCGTGCTCGTCGTGATTGTATTTCTGGACCAGTGTCCCTGAGTTGCGGCTTCGCTCGCGCAAGTGTTCAATCGAACAATAGCGGCGATCCTAGATTTAAAGATGAGGGGCTCGGGCCTCGAACCGCGCGAAAGGTGTATGGATGCCCCGCCTGACTCCGCAGCAAAGGATTGCACTGGCTCGGACGCTTGAGGCTCGCGCTGCGACCGGGGAAGGACTGACCCCAGAGAAAAGAATAGAGCTTAGCCGCGCGGCGAAGAACCTGCTCGCGTTGAACGCTATGGAAGAGCGAAGGAACCAGTCGAAGTCCTCGGCCGATGGTCTCGCACGCATATTCGATCAAGCTGCAGAGCTACGCTGGTCGGAGGACCTGCGCGAGGAGCTCGGCTATCGTCATATGATTCACTTGGCTGACGTGTTCGAGGGTTGGTCTTTCGACAGCCGCATGACGCCTGAATGGACAGCAAAGCTTTCGGGATGGGCAGGGTCAATGCGCACCTTGGCGGAGGAAGTCGGGGCGACATGGGATCCGCCAAGGCCAGCGGGTAAAATCTCCCTTGTCGGATTTATTGGTCGTAGCCTGATGGACGAGTAGAGTAACCGGTTCAAACGTATGCCTTCGGCCTGCCTGGTAGCGGCAGAGGTTCCGTGGCTGCTTTGCGCCTCATGGCAGTCATTCCTGCGCTCAATCCACTAACCAAAAGCCGACATAGAATGCCCAACGCACATACAGCTTCGCGCTCAAAGTTGCCATTGCTGCCAGCTGCCGCTCCCTACGTTTCGACTCGCTAATTTCGAGGCAGAAGGCCTTTGATTTGACATCATGAGAAATCAGCAGCGTCGATCGGCACTGAGAAGCCGACCTTGACGCGGTCCATGATCACCATTGTCTTGAAACCTTTAATGTCAGGGTTCTCGTAGAAGAATTTTCGCGTAAAAACTTCGTAGTCCTCCATGCTCCGGGCTGTCACGATCAGCACGAAGTCCGCATCCCCTGTCACATAGTATCCGTTCATAACCTCCGCCGTCTGGCGGATGGACTGCTTGAAGCGGTCTACGATATCCACCCGCTCGCGTTCCAGGGACACCGAAACCAGCATGGCGATTGGCCGGCCGATGGCCTTCGGCTTCACGACGGAGATGTCGGCCTCGATCACCCCCTCGTCTCGCAAGCGCTTGACGCGCCTCTGTACCGCGGTGGCGGAAAGGCCGACCATCTCACCGAGTTCTTCGCTCGTGTGGCGGTTGTGCGCCTGCACGATGCTCAGCAGACGCGCGTCTAATCGATCAAGCCGCATAAGGCTTCCCGCATAATTTCTTTGATCTGGTCAAAATAAGACAGGAATCCTGCGTCTATGCAATCGTTTCATCACAAAATCTGCTGACTTGCTCCATTAGGCTTCGTTGAAATAACAACGGCAAGGGGCCGATATGTTGAACACGATCATGACGGCACGGCAGGCCCTCGCTGGTCTCAGCGATACGGAGTTGCTGCGTGCAGGGTCCTATGTCGACGGCGAATGGCAAGCGCATAGCAGTGTTAGCGCGGTCACCGATCCGGCGACTGGCGATGTCATAGCCCATGTAGGAGACTGTGACGCGGCGCTCGTCAATCGGGCGATCGATGCCGCCGATACCGCCTTTGGCGGTTGGCGCGACAGGCTCGCACGCGATCGCGGAAAAATACTCTTGTCGTGGGCGGAGCTGATCAGACGCCATAGCCATGACCTTTCCATCATCCTGACGGCCGAGCAGGGCAAGCCTTTGGCCGAAGCCGAGGCCGAGATTCTTTATGGCGTCGGCTTTATCGAATGGTTTGCCGCCGAAGGCGAGCGTGCCTACGGCGAGACGATACCCGGGCACAAGCCGGGGAGCCGCCTGTTCGTTTCCATGCAGCCGATCGGCGTCAGCGCCGCGGTCACCCCGTGGAATTTTCCGAGCGCCATGATCGCCCGGAAGGCAGCCGCCGCCCTTGCAGCTGGCTGCCCGGTCATCGTCAAGCCGGCCGTTGAAACGCCGCTCTCAGCCCTCGCCTTGGCGGAACTGGCGCATCGCGCAGGCCTGCCACGGGGCGTCTTCCAGGTCCTAACCGGCGACCCGACACGTCTGACGGACAGCCTGCTCGCCGATGAACGGGTGCGTGCGTTCTCCTTCACGGGTTCCACCGAGGTCGGCAGGCTTCTGCTCGCCAAGGCCGCGGTAGCGATCAAGAAGGTTTCTATGGAGCTCGGCGGGCACGCACCCTTCATCGTGTTCGACGATGCCGACCTGGACGAGGCGTTGGAAGGCTGCGTCGCCGCCAAATTCACCACCTCGGGCCAGGACTGCCTTGCTGCCAACCGGATCTATGTCCAGGAAGGCATCCACGATGTCTTCGTGGCAAGACTGAAGACTCGGATCGAAGCGCTGCGCGTGGGCTCCGGCTTCCAGCATGGGGTTGACATCGGGCCGATGACGAAGACGACCGTCGTCGAGAAGTGCCGCGCCCACATGGCAGACGCAGTCAGCAAAGGTGCCCGATTGCTGATGGGTTCGATACCAGGCCCGGAGGCCGGAAACTTCGTCGCGCCCGCTCTTCTGGTCGATGTCCGCCACGACATGCTTATTACCTCGGAAGAGACTTTCGGTCCGGTCGCGCCCGTCCTGCGCTTCGTCGATGAGGACGACGTGCGCACCGCGGCCAACGCCAGCGAGATGGGCCTGGCCGCCTATGTCTATACCCGGGACCTGAAGCGCGCGATGCGCCTTTCGGATGCGCTCGAATACGGCATGGTCGGGATCAACACGGCGTCGTTTACGGGTGCGCCTATCCCCTTCGGCGGGTGGAAGCAGTCGGGGCTCGGGCGGGAAGGATCGCGCCACGGGCTGCAGGAATTTATGGAACTTAAGTATGTCTGCTTCGGCGGCTTGGCCGCGTAAGGGCGAACGAAGATGGTAAATATTGCTGAAATCGCGGAGATGGACCGCAGGACGGTCCTTCATCCCTTCACCTATTTGAAGGATTATGCATCCGGCAACGTTGATCCGACGATCGTCGAGACGGGAAAGGGCGTCAGGATTCAAGACGCTACCGGCCGGGAATATATCGATGGCTTTGCCGGCCTTTACTGCGTCAACATAGGTTATGGCCGTACCGAGGTTGCAGAGGCTATCGCGCGACAGGCCTACAAACTCGCCTATTATCATTCCTATGCTGCACACACGACGGAAGAACTCGCGCGTCTTTCGGACCGGCTCGTCCGAATGGCACCGGGCAAGATGTCAAAAGTCTTCTATGGCCTGTCAGGGTCGGACGCCAACGAGACCCAAGCGAAGATCGTCTGGTACTACAACAACCTGAGGGGCAAGACGCGTAAGAAGAAGATAATCGCGCGCGAGCGCGGATATCATGGATGTTCCGTGGTTTCCGGCTCAATGACAGGCATGAGTTTCTATCACGACCACATGGATCTGCCGGTCTCTGGCATTCTCCGTACCGGCGTCCCGCATTTCTATCGCGGTGCGCATCCGGGAGAAACCGAGCAGGACTTTTCGGTGCGGCGCGCCGATGAACTGGAGGCGCTCATCCTGAGTGAAGGCCCCGATACCGTGGGCGCGTTCATCGCCGAACCCGTGCTGGGCACCGGCGGCATAACGCCACCGCCGATCGGATACTGGCCGAAGATCCAGGCTGTGCTTCGCAAATACGATGTCTTGTTGATCGCCGACGAGGTAATCTGCGGCTTCGGGCGCACCGGCGCCATGTTCGGATCGGACCTCTACGGCATCGAGCCCGACCTGGTAACCGTCGCCAAGGGCCTGACATCGGGTTATGCGCCTCTTTCGGCGGCTATTGTGTCACAGAAAGTCTACGAGGTAATGGAGGAAGCGACGCCACGCGTCGGCTCCTTCTCACATGGCTATACCTATTCTGGACATCCTATCAGCGCGGCAGCGGCGAACGCCGTCCTCGACATCGTCGAACGCGAGGATCTTGCCGGTCAGTCCGCCAGGAAAGGTGCTTACCTTCTTGCCCGGTTGAAGGCGGAATTCGCACAGAATCCTATCGTTGGCGAGGTTCGCGGCATAGGTATGCTGGCAGCCTTGGAGTTCGTCGCCGACCGCGGAACAAAGGCCAGTTTCGATCCAGACCTAAAGGTTGGCGCACGCATCTCGCAGGCAGCCCGCGACCGAGGACTCATTGCCCGCGCCATGCCGCATGGAGACATTCTGGGGTTCGCGCCGCCGCTGGTGATGACCGAGGCGGAGATCGATGAGATGGTCGGTATTGCCAAGGCGGCTGTAGATAGCGTGCTCGCAGACATGGATGCGCAAGGCGCGGTGGCCGGTTAGCATGCAGCATAGCAAGATCTCACGCCCGGCCGAAGTCCTGAAGGTCAAAGATCTCGCAAAGGTGTTCGGCTCCACCAAGGTGCTGGACGGAGTTAGCTTCAGCGTTAGGCAGGGCGAGGTCGTCTCGCTGATCGGATCGTCGGGGTGCGGGAAAAGCACCGCGCTTCGCTGCACTAACTTTTTGGAGACGCCGACTTCCGGGCAGATTGAATTCATGGGAGAGGCCATCTCGGTAACCACCGACGCGCGCGGAGAGCCGAAGATTGTCAACGCAGCTGCGGTCAGAGAGCTTCGACGCCACGTCGGAATGGTATTCCAGAACTTCAATCTCTGGCCGCATCGCACCGTTCTCGGCAACGTGACCGAGGCGCTCGTTTACGTGCTCAAGCAGTCTCGGAAAGAGGCAGAAGAGATTGCGGTGTGGGCGTTGTCGAAGGTCGGCATGGAAACCTTCCGCGACCGCTACCCGCAGCAGCTTTCGGGCGGTCAGCAGCAACGTGTCGCCTTCGCGCGTGTCCTGGCAATGCGCCCGAAATTGATGCTGTGCGATGAACCGACCTCCGCACTCGATCCGGAACTGGTCGGAGAGGTCTTGAAGATCATACGCAAACTCGCAGAGGAAGGTGCGACAATCCTCCTCGTGACGCACGAAATGCGGTTCGCAAGGGAGCTGTCGAACCGAATGTTATTCCTGCAAAGGGGCCGCCTCGAGCAGGATGATACGCCGGAAGAACTGTTTCGAAACCCCGCGAGCGAAGCGGTAAAGCGGTTTCTTTCGAGCGTGATGCCGGCCAATGCCTGAAGGCAGGCACTGGACAATCAAGAACCAAACAAGGGGAACTGAGATGAAAATCAGCAAGCTAATCAAGTCCGCATTCGCATCCGGCCTGCTCGTTGCCGGGGCGGCGAACATGGCCTCGGCCGAGGAAGGTGTTTTGCGAATCGGCACCGAAGGCGACGCGCCAAAATTCAGCATGGCCGACCCAAGCGGCAACGTCACCGGCTTCGACGCTGACATCGCCAATGGGATCTGCGCCGAAATGAAGGTCCAGTGTAAGTTCGTCGTCCAGACGTTCAGTTCGCTTGTGCCCTCAATGGACAGCAACCGATTTGACGTCATCATCTCAGGTCTTGGCATTACGGCCGAGCGAGAAAAAAAGATCGACTATTCGATCCCTTACGCAACTACACCTCTTTACTTCGTCGTTGCAAAGGATTCGCCGCTGGCCGGCCTGAAAAGCCTTGACGAAATCAAGAAGGCGATCGTGGGCAAGAGTGTCGGTGTCCCCACAGGCACTACTTATGCCAGGTTCATAGAGAAGCGGATGACGGGCGTCGATCTGAAAACGTACGACGCCGTCACCCAGTTGACGGCCGATCTCGCTAGCGGTCGCATCGACGTAGCTTTCGGAGATTCACCGACGTGGGTCGATTTCCTGGCAACGCCGGACGGCGCGAACTTCGCGAAAGTCGACGTCAAGATAATTTCCACGGATGACCCGGAAGTCCTCGGCCGAGGCATGGGCGTCGGGATGCGCAAAGGCAACACCGATCTCAAGGCGAAGATCGACGCGGCCCTGTGCAAGATGATCAACGACGGCACGGTCAAAAAAGCTTCCATGCAGTGGTTCCAGGACGACTACACCATTCCCTGCAAGCAGTGATCCTTCGATAGTAGCGGCCTGCCTTGGCGTTGCCCAAGGCAGGCGGATGGGAGGCGTCTATGCAGGATTTCTGGGTTCTGATGGTGGAGCATGGCTGGGCGCTGGCTCTCCTGCGCGGCAGCGCAGTGACAATTGTGATCGGGTTGCTCGGCATGCTGCTCGGTTTCGTGGTGGCGACGCCACTGGCCATCCTGCGCTGGCAGAAGGTGGTGGTCGTCTCACAGATGGTGGATGCTTACAGCATCCTGATCCGCGGAATTCCGGGACTGCTGGTGATTTACCTGCTGTTCTACGGCTCCTTGGACTGGGTAAGAACCGTTGCTGGCACGTTCGGCTACGAGCAGGCTGCCGAGAATGCCTATCCGATGATCGTCGGCGTCATAGCGATTGCCGCGATATCCTGCGCCTACTCGATCGAGGTGATCCGCGGCGCTCTCCAAGCCGTGCCCCTCGGCATGCTCGAAGCCGCCCGCTCCTTGGCACTCCCGAGAATGGTGACATTCTTTCGCATTACCTTTCCGCTCGCCTTGCGGCTCGCACTCGGCGGCATCAACAATGTGTGGCAGATGACGATCAAGGATACGTCGCTGATCTCCGTCGTTGGCCTGCAGGAACTGATGCGGACCGCGGCGATCGCCGCCGGCATTACGAGGTCGCCGCTGTTTTTCTACTGCATTGCCGCATCCTTGTTCTTCGCCATGACGCTCGCCAGCCAAACCGCATTCTCGAGGATCGAACGGGTCCTCAATCGCGGCTTCGGAGGGATGTGACATGGATTTGGGCATCGTGGCGTATGCGTTCCCGTTTCTGCTTGAGGGCGTCAAGATCACGCTTCTCATCGCAGTCTTCGGCATTGTTCTGGGTCTGCCGCTGGGAGTCCTGGTCGGCCTTGCGCGCGGATCGAAGAACCCGGTGCTTCGCGGTTTTTGCGACGCCTATTGCGCGATATTTCGTGGCACGCCAATGCTGGTGCAGATCTTCGTGATCTACTACGGCTTGGCCCAGGTGAGTTTCATACGCCACAACCCGGTTCTGTGGTGGATGATCGGCGATGGGCTTCATGCAGCCATCCTCGCCGTCGTACTGAACTCCGGCGCTTACACCGCAGAGACATTCCGATCGGCTTTCAAGTCGCTGCCCAAGGGCTTGATCGAAGCCGCCGAAGCTTGCGGCATGAAGCCATGGCACATCTTCCTTCGTATCAAGTTCCCGCTCGCGCTGCGACAGGCACTTCCCGCCTACAGCAGCGAGGTGGCCATCATTGTCAAGGAATCGAGCTTGGCTTCCGCGATCACGGTCCTAGAGATCACCGGCTACGCCAAGCGCCTGATGAGCGAAACCTTCGCGGTGATGGATATCTTCCTCATAACCGCCGCCTTTTACCTCGTGATCAGCGTCATTGCGCTGATGGCGATGAAACTTCTTGAACGCCGTTTAGCCATCCCGGCTTGAAACCAGTCCTGAAAGGAAAGACCATGTCCAACCTCACTTTCATCGACCAGAATAACCTGCCCAAACCCCGCGAAGGCAAGCCTGCTCCAGACAGGCTGATCGAAGGCGATCCGCGCTTTCTTAGTTGGGACATCGCACAGACGGCCGACGGAATAGTTCAGTCCGGCGTGTGGGAGGCGACGCCTGGAGCCTATCGCTCGATAAGGGGCAAGACTTTCGAGGTCTGCGTTATCCTGTCAGGAGTATCCGAACTGATAGAGGACGGGAAGGAGCCGCGTCGCATCACGGCCGGCGACGCCTTTGTCATGCATCCGGGTTTCACCGGCGTCTGGAAGGTCATCGAAACCACACGCAAGCTCTGGGTTAGTCGCGACTAGTGGCGTCCCAGCTTTCCTTGCAACCCAGCAGCAGTATCGCCCCATGACACAGACGCTTTCCATATCGATCAAATCGACACCATACTGGTGGGAGGACTGCGCCTTTCCGCCTTTGCCCGTCAGCAAGCTCGATGGGAGCTGCGACGTGGTGATCGTTGGCGGCGGCTATACGGGCCTTTCCGCCGCGATTGAGCTGGCGCGGGCCGGCAAGCACGTCCAGCTGTTCGACCGCCAGTCGCTCGGCCAGGCTGCTTCCAGCCGTAACGGTGGTATGGCGAGCGGCAGCATCAGGCCTAGCCGCAAGGAACTGATCCGCCGCTTCGGTCTGGACAGGGCGAACGGCATCCTCCTGGAAGGCCAGGCCGCGCGGCAGGACCTTTGGCGGTTCCTCGAGGCGGAGAATGTTGACGCCAACTTCTTGCTGTCCGGCTTGTTCGAGGGAGCGATGACAGTCGAGGAGACGGAAGAGCTTCGGCGTCATGCCGGATTTCTGGGTGACAGCCTTGGCATCGAGACCTTCGCCGTCAAGGGATCGGACGTCCGAAAATATATCGGAACCGACCTCTATGTTGGTGGCATGGTCCGTATGGATATTGGCGGTCTACAGCCCGCGAAGCTGCTGGCCGGCATGATCCGCGTCGCGCGCGCGACCAACGCCGTTCTTCACGAGAACACCGCGGTCCTGCGATCGGCCAGCGATAAGGCAGGCGTGCGGGTCACCACCGAGCGCGGCGACGTTACGGCGAAGAAACTCCTTGTATGCACCGACGGATACACCGACGGGTTTGATCCATGGCTACGCCGCCGCCTGGTGCCGGTTCGCAGCCGGATCATAGCCACCGAACCGCTGGAAAAGCAGGTCATGGACCGGCTGATGCCCGCGCGCATGATGTATGGCGACATGCGTAGACTGAGCTACTACTACCGCCCGACGCCCGACGGGTCGCGTATCCTGTTCGGCGGGCGCGACGGTACGACCGCCGGCGATCCGCTCACGCCGACCGTCCATTTGCGAACGGAACTCGCCAGACTTTTCCCGGAACTGAACAATATCGGCATCACGCATAGCTGGTTCGGGAATGTCGCCATGCACCGGGATATGATCCCGCGCATCTTTTCGCGGGGCAACACCACTTACGCGACCGGCTATTGCGGTTCCGGCATCGTGTGGGCGCGGTGGCTCGGCAAGAAGGCGGCGCTCAAGATCCTCGAAGACACGGAGCAGCCACGCTCGGCTTTCGATTTCGATCAGGCTCCCAAGGCCGTACCGTTTTTCCGCGGTCGTCCATGGTTCATTCCGCTCGTGTACTGGATGTATGAGCACCATGATCGGAAGACGCTGCGCCGTCGCAAGGATGCATGAGGCGGCATGACGTTCCTGTTCCTCTGTGACGCGACGCGAGGGACCGTGTTCGCCGAGGTGTTCTCAAGGCACCTGCCGGACGTTCGGTTCTGCATGGAACCGGAGGCCGTCGACGACGACGACATCCGCTTCATCATGACCTGGAACGTGCCGGAAAACCTTCGGCGATATCCCAACCTTGAGGCTGTGTTCTGCATCGGCGCGGGAGTCGATCAGTTTGCCGGGGCCACGATTCCTCCAGGTGTGAAGCTCATTCGCATGGTGGATCAGGGCATTACCGGGATGGTCGTCGAATATGTCGCTATGGCTGTCCTTTCGCTTCATCGAAACCTGCATCTCTACATCGATCAGCAGCGGCGTAGAGTCTGGGAGGAGTTGGAGCAACATCCGCAGGCCGTCGACCGCAGGGTGTCCGTTCTGGGTATGGGCGTGCTGGGTGAAGCCGCCCTTCGCGGGCTGCAGCCCTTCGGTTTCCAACTCTCGGGATGGAGCCGGTCGCTGCGATTCATAGGCGGCGTGACTTGCCATAGGGGCGAAGCCGGGTTGCGGGAGATGCTTGCAAGGACGGACATACTTGTCTGCTTGTTGCCGCTAACTCGGAATACGATCGGAATTCTGAACGATGACCTGTTCAGCGCCCTTCCGCACGGGGCCTGCCTCGTTCACGCCGGCAGGGGACGTCAGCTCGATGCCGACGCGCTGGTGTCGTCGTTGGATAGCGGCAGGCTGTCGGGCGCGTTCCTCGACGTGACCGATCCCGAGCCGCTGCCACCAGAGCATCCTCTGTGGGCGCATCCGCGGTTGGTCATCACACCGCATATCGCGGCAAGCACGCAGGCGGAAAGCGCGGCGTTAACGACCGTGCAGAACGTCAAGCGTCTTCTCGTCGGCGCTGATCCAACGGGACTGGTGGATCTCGCGGAACTCTCCGAATCCAATTTCTCCGATCAAAGATAACGAAAGGCTGGCGGACATGAACGTTGCCGCAAAATTCTCTTCGCCCCTAGACGTCGCTTCTCTACCCACCGGCCTTTTCATTGACGGACAATGGAGACGCGGTACGGAGGGGAAGACCATAGACGTCATTGATCCATCCAACGGAAACGTCATCGTGTCCGTTGCGGATGCGAGTGTCGACGACGCGATGGAGGCGATTGCCAGCGCCGACAGAGCAGCGAAGAACTGGGCGGCCACCGCTCCGCGCAAGCGTTCAGAGATCCTGCGCCGCTGCTTCGAGCTGATGATCGAAAACAGGGATATGTTGGCCGAACTCATCAGCCTGGAAAACGGCAAGACCTTGAACGACGCGCAGGGAGAGGTGGCCTACGCGGCGGAGTTCTTTCGCTGGTTTGCGGAGGAGGCCGTTCGTCTCAATGGCGAGATATCGACAGCGCCGGGCGGTGCAAACAAGATCATCGTTCAACACCAGCCAATCGGGATCGCTGTTCTCGTCACCCCTTGGAATTTTCCGGCTGCCATGGCCACGCGCAAGATTGGACCGGCGCTGGCGGCGGGCTGCACATGCGTCTTGAAGCCTGCTACGGAGACGCCGCTGACCGCGCTCGTGCTGGCCAACCTTTACAAGCAAGCCGGAGTGCCTGACGGCGTGGTCAATGTCGTAACCACCTCGCAGTCCGGCCCAGTCGTCAGCGCCATGCTGAACGATCCCCGTGTGCGCAAGCTTTCATTCACGGGTTCGACCGAGGTCGGCCGGACACTGCTGTGTGCAGCAGCTGGAACCGTCGTGTCGTGCTCTATGGAACTTGGCGGAAATGCCCCCTTCATCATTTTCGACGATGCCGACCTGGATGCGGCCATCGAGGGCGCAATGGTGGCGAAAATGCGCAACGGCGGGGAGGCCTGTACGGCGGCGAACCGCTTCTACGTCCAGTCCGGGATCGCCGAAGCATTTTCCGCCGGGCTAGTCGAGCAGATGAAGTTGATGGAGGTCGGGGCCGGTTACGATCCCAAATCGCAATGCGGTCCGTTGATCAACTGGAAGGCCGTCGAGCGCCTCACTGAATTGGTAACCGACGCCACAGCGAGAGGCGCCAAGGTGCTTGTCGGCGGCGGACCGCTCGACGGTCAAGGATACTTCTTTGCTCCAACCGTGTTGTCCGGCGTCTTGCCGGACTCGAGGATTTCGGCTGAGGAGATTTTCGGCCCGGTTGCCGCACTCACAACTTTCGATACCGAAGACGAGGTTATCGAACTGGCCAATGCCACGGAATACGGTCTCATATCGTATGTCTACACCCGAGATTTGGCGCGCGGGATGCGCGTCTCGGAACAAATGGACTGTGGCATGGTCGGGCTGAATCGCGGTCTTGTATCTGACCCCGCAGCGCCATTCGGCGGAATGAAGCAGAGCGGGCTCGGCCGCGAGGGCGCCCACCTTGGGATTCTCGAGTTCTGCGAGACCAAATACATCGCGGTTAGCTGGTAGGGCGATCGATCTGCGTGGGGCTGGGGACTGCCAGGTGTCCACGTCGGACAGACCTCGGACCACAGTCATTGATGAGCTTGGGTTATGGATCTCTCAAATACCGCAGGCGAATCCGCTGCATCGATGTCGATCAAGGTACGGTTGAATGGTTGATTTAGAAGACATCGAAAGGGCCCGCGATCGGATCGGCGGCTGCATTTTTCCGACCCCGCTCATGCCGTCGCGTTCGCTATCGGAACTCTGTGGTGTGCCCGTCCACCACAAGTTCGAACATCATCAGGCTACGGGAAGCTTTAAGCTGCGAGGCGCCTTCAACGCGCTTCTTCAATTGACCGACGAGGAGCGCGCGCGAGGCGTCATCGCTGCTTCTACAGGCAATCATGGAAGAGCGTTGTCATTCGCAGCGCAAGCGTGTGGCGTGAAGGCGACGATATGTATGTCGAGCCTGGTGCCGGACAACAAGATTGTCGAGATTCGCCGCCTTGGCGCCGATGTCCACATTGTAGGACGGTCACAGGATGAGGCGCAGGAAGAGGCCGAGCGGCTCGTCTTGAGCGAGGGATTTAATCCGATTCCGCCCTTCGATCATCCAGCGGTCATTGCCGGCCAAGGGACGTTAGGTTTGGAAATCATCGATGCCCTGCCGGATGTCGCGACCGTACTCATTCAGCTCTCCGGTGGTGGCCTCGCCTCGGGTGTCGCACGCGCGATCAAATCCAAGCGGCCCGAAGCGCGCGTTATTGGGGTCACGATGGAGCGTGGCGCGGCGATGAAAGCCAGCCTGGATGCTGGTCACCCGATCCAAGTGGAAGAATTCGAGAGCCTCGCGGATTCCCTGGGTGGCGGCATTGGTCTTCGCAACAGGCTGACCTTTGCCATGTGCGGAGATCTCCTGGACGATGTCGTTGTCTTGAGCGAGGCCGAGATCGCCGTCGGTATCCGACACGCTTACCTGCAAGAGCACGAGATTGTCGAAGGCGCTGGTGCCGTTGGGATAGCAGCTTTATTGGCGAACAAGGTCAGCAGCCTGCGAGGTCCCACCGTGACGGTTCTGTCAGGCCGCAACATAGATATGCAACTGCATCGCCGTATCATAACAGACGAAGCGAGCCCCAAATGAATTTCGCAAAACCGAAGATCTTGACCGAGCCTCAACTGAGGGGCTTGGTGAAGTTAGATCTCGACATCGTCCGCTGCGTGGAGGAGGCATTTCGCACCTTGGCCGCGGGAAAGGTTGTCATGCCGCCCATCCTGCGGCTCGATATTCCCGAGCATCGCGGGGAAGTCGACGTCAAGACGGCGTATGTGCCAGGCCTGGACGGCTTCGCCATCAAGATCAGTCCGGGTTTCTTCGGCAATCCCGAGATCGGCTTGGCGAGCACAAATGGCTTGATGATATTGCTCTCTAGCACGACGGGTTTGGTGCAGGCGCTTCTGCTGGACAACGGTTATCTGACCGATCTGCGCACGGCCGCCGCCGGCGCGGTCGCCGCCAAGTACCTCGCCCGCAAAGACGCCTCGATTGCCGCCATCCTGGGCGCGGGACTGCAAGCCCGTCTTCAGTTGCAAGCACTCATGCTTGTCCGCCCGATCCGTTCGGCCCGAATATGGGCACGCGGGGGAGTCAAAGCCCACCTTGCCGCGCGAGAACTGTCCGACGAGTTGGAGATCGACGTTGTCGCTTGCCCGACCCAGGAGGAGGCTGTTGCAGGCGCGCATATCATTGTCACGACGACGCCGGCTGTGAGCCCGATCTTTTTATCGCGCTGGCTTGCACCCGGACAGCACATAACAGCAATGGGCTCAGATGCTGAACACAAGAATGAGATCGAGCCTCAGGTGATCGCCATTGCCGACATCTATGTGGCCGACAGCCTGGCACAAACGAGACGTCTCGGCGAACTGCATCACGCCATCAATGCGGGTGTCGTTGACGAGAACGCGCGCTTTGCCGAACTCGGACAGATCATTGCCGGTGAGATGGCGGGGCGCACCAGTGCCGACCAGATTACGATCGCGGATCTCACCGGAACAGGGATTCAAGACACCGCTATCGCTAACTTCGCATTCGCGCGGTCACGTCAACTGACAGAAGGAACGACCAACGAGCCCTGGTAGCCTTCGTTCGATCAACGTGTTCCTACTTGAGGAGACGCTAACCGACGGCCTGCTGTCCATTATCGGGAGCTAAGAACACCCCTCGGAAATTGGCAGAGCAGAATGAAGCCGAGTTCCGTTCTTAGTCTAAGTTGGCTGTTTGCCCGATGCTTCGGGTTCGAGACCGTCAAGGACTGGCGCAAAGTTTTCCAGGAGCACATCCGCTCACGCGGGTAGGACGTTGTCTGCAGCGCCCCACATGCTGAAATTCCCTGAACCACTCTGAATCTAGCTTGCTCCTAAACGGCAGCTTGCTGACAGAACTCTGCCTTAGCGGACAGTCCCCTCTCGGCCCCAAATCAGACGCTAGACCATTGAGGGCAGGGGGCAGTTCAGGGCGCAAATGAGAATAGAGGCTCCGACGAGTTATCGATTTGGTTGCACGCCACTCGCGCTTGGCAACCAGGGCGCAAACGGTGACCGGGCTTGAGTGGGCTGACGATTATAACCCTGAAGGCCCGGCAGCGGGCTTTTTTATCTCGATAAAGCGCACGGTATTGCTCGCTGACGTGCTTTTTCTGTCATTGATCATTCAGTTCGTTGAAATCGCATGCTTTGCAGCGGTACGCATGATTCGGCTCATCTTCGGGACGGAGAATCCTGACAGTGCCGCGTTCCACCCAACAGATTGGGCAAGTGAAATTGCCTCCATAGTGCGGCCGGTACATTTTCAGGCGCCCGTCCGCAAGATCTGCGGCCTTGAGTATTTCGGACATCTCAGCCAGGCTTTTGTAGGCTTCGGCGATTTGGTTTCGCAGGGTTTCCCGCTCGTGCACTTGTGCTAGCGCTTGTTCCTTCGCGCGAAGAGTGAGTTTCTTGGCAAACCGCTCCATCGGCTCGGCGCCGTGTCGCTTAACCGGGACGGGCGGGCCGGGGTCTGATAGCTTCGACATCGCTATCGAACAATTTCCAGTCGATTAAAATGTTCCGGAACTATTTTCAGCTCATGCTAATTGAATCGCCGGGTGGTGGGTCAGTGCATGCGTTTGAAGTTTGTCGAACCGTTGATGCCGACTCTCGTGGAGAAGCCTCCCGAGGGCGATGGCTGGTCGCACGAGGTGAAGTTCGACGGCTACCGCCCTCAGATGATAATCGACGAGGACGGTACGCGCATCTACACCCGCCGCGGGCTCGACTGGACAGCCAACTATCGCGACCTCGTCAAAGAGGCTGCCAAGCTCGGCGCCGAGAGTGCGATCATCGATGGCGAGATCATCGTGCTCAACGATGCCGGTCTGTCCGACTTCGGCGAACTGCGCTCGGCGATCACCCTGCCGGCAGCACGGCCTTTATTTCGTCGCCTTTGATTTGCTGCACCTCAACGGCCACGATTTGCGCGATATGGCGTTGGAAGAGCGTCGCGAGATCCTGGCCAGCATGATCGAGCCGGGTAGCCGTATGCAGTTCAGCGAGCCTCTGCCTGGGGAAGCGAAGGCCATCTTTCACCTCGTCGACAAGGCTGACCTCGAGGGCATCGTCTCGAAGCGCCGAGACAGCAAATATCGCAGCGGCCGATCGACGGCATGGCTGAAGATCAAGAGCTACATGGTGGACGAATTCGACCTGCTCGCGTCGAGCGAGAGCCGGGCAAGCCAGCCTTCGCCCTGATGGCCGATCGGGCCACCGGGCAATATGTGGGCTCGGCTTTCATCAACTCGCGCGGTGCGATCCGCGACCGATTATGGAAGCGGGTCCAGGAACACGGTGGGCCGGCACCCAAGGGCATGAAGCGGCCGGCGACACAATGGGTCAAGCCGGGACTGATCGGACGAGTGAAGCACTTGCGCGGCGAGGAAGATTTGCGGCACGCCTCTCTGCAAGATTTTCGAGAGGACGACACAGATGGCCGTGGCTAAGAAGGATCAGGAGCGTGCCACCTATGCGTGGATGTACGGTGCTCAAGCGCAGAAGGATGGCAAGGAGCGCGCGGTGCCGCCTTACTGGGAAGAGCATGCCGACGTGTGGCTGCAAGGCTTCGACGGTGTGCCCATGGCCGGCATGGGTAAGACTAGGGCTGTCAACGACGAGATGGAAGCCGAGGTCGACGAAGCCGCCGTCGAGCGCCCTGCTGGAACCTAAGCGCTAGATCGAGCTTAGGCTTCATGAGCACACGCGGCGTCAACTTTCTCGATCGCTGGATCGGCAACAATCTCCCCGAAACGGCTAAGACCGACGCCGTTTCGATAAGTGAGTACACACACAAATTGTATGCCGACGCTAAAGCCCTGAGGATCAAGCGCGAAGAGATCGACGAAGAAGTTGACAGCCTATATCGGACGCTGGTCGATGCCGTCGTGCACTTTGCCCCAGGTGTTCCCGAATGAGCAAGCCGGCCGTTCTCTTCTTGAACCAATGGATAAAAAAACACGATCTGTCCGACGCTGGTGCGCCGAAAGAGCGAGCGGAGATCGAGCAGCTCGCAAAACGCCTAGTCGCCGACGCGGAGGCAGAGGGGATCGCGGAAAGCGAGCTGACCGAGGCGTTCGATGACAAGGAGGTCGACAGCCTTTATCGTACGCTCCTCGATGCTAATTCTGGGCTACCGGAATGAGTGTTCGCGGCCTGAAGTTTCTGGACAGATGGGTGGCCGAGCAACTCCCCTTTGTGGCGCGGGGCGATCCCATCGCGGCCAATTGACGACAGCGGCCGAGAAGGCGGACATCCCTGCCGACGAAATCAACGGTAGGTCGAAAGCGTCTTCGAAGCCTAGAGGTGATGCGGCGGCGAGAGGTGCGCGAAGCTTCGCATTAGCCCGGAGGCTTCTCCGCGGCTGTGCCGATCCTGTCCCGTTCCATTAGATGAACTGCGCCTTCTGGCCGGTGATGGTCTCAATCGACTTCAACAGGGGTCCATGGACCTCACGCAGAGCTTGGTAGTGCTCGCTGTGGTACGCCAGGAGCAGCCCGAACGATGCTCTTGTGCAGCGCTCCGTTCTGATGGGATCGCCGCAACGAGGACTTTAATCCTACATGTCAAGCCGCGTGGCAAGCGCGTCGCTGGCCTTAACCCGAAGGAAGAGGTAGGCCACGGCGCCAAGCGCAGCCATCAGGAGCAAACACCTGCAAAGATTAGCAACGGCAGGCCCGGCGACCTCCTTTGGACACACACAACGGGGACGGAAAGGAGGGCGTCGAGCCTTACCGGCGTTGCTTTGTGAGGGAGACGACGCCGGATGCGGTGAGAATATGCGATCATGCTAATCTCCGCGAACCATGCGAATGAAGGAAAGCCGTGTGGCAGCCGCCATCAGCGATGTTGAAGCAAAGTCGGCGGTGCGCTAGCTCGTACCATGATGACGGGCTGACGGGCCTGCACGTGGTGGTGTCTACCGTGCTACCGCCTCGCTTTGCGCCAGCCGGCGGCCCATGCCTCCGCCTCGCTGCAGAACCAGCGCTCGCCGTACTACAACCGCCGCCGCTTGGCGTTCTTGCGCCAGCGGTCGGCCTGGTTAGCCCCTCCATGACGCTGGACTTTGCCCACGCCCTCTCTCCCCCGTGCAAAGAATGCGTCCATTCCACGCTTGAGTCCATACATCAGGAGCCGCTAAACTTCGGGTGTTGTTCACGATCCGGGCTAGGCCATGAAAATACTTCGACCGAGATCCAAGCCTAAGAAGGCTTACCCGAACAGCGATAGGTTCGGTGACGACGGGCGGCGAATTTACAGCGCATACGCGGGTGCGGACGGGAAGAAGCCTGCCAATCGGCGCAAACAGCACCGCCGCCTCATGCTCCTAGCCGGGGCATCAGTCGCTGCGGTTCTTAGCGCATTGTTTTACCTGATCGGGGCCGGCTAACCCGCGATTGCCATTCCAAAGCCAACACCCAGGCCTATAGCGAGGCCTAGGAACAGCTTCCCGGCAAGATCGAGGGCGAAGGCGCGGACAGGGCGCCACGCGTCCTGGCGGGGCTCTCTCAGGGCTTGGGAGAGATCGTCAAAGATCGTTTCCATCGGTCGAGTCTAGATCGAAGCGCCGAATCTGTGAATCCCCTGTTTGTTCCGCCAAAGTCTAACGATCAGGGAAGCGCAATGGAAAGCACGTGCAGTAACGGTTGATTCAACCATTGCTGGTAAATTGTGGAATGTGGGTGGCGGCTCCGACAGTTCGGGGTGGAACTCGATGCCAGAGCCGCCTGCGCAGCCAAGGTTGGGGTTTGACCGCGCCGTCCTATTCTGGGACAGCGCGGTCAACGATTCGTTAAAACGCGCCGGAACTAATTAAGCACGCGCTAATTGACTCGCGGTCTCGGGAGTCAGTGCATGCGTGAAGTTCATTCCTCCGATGATGAAGCCGATTTTGGCGGGACAAGCCTCCCGAGCGTCACGTACCGGCCGCCTTCTTCGTCTTCCCTCTTCCTAGAGATCGGCCATTCGTTGGGCGAGTGGGTTGTTCGCATCGTAGGCAGGAACGGTGAAACGTATTCCCGAGCATTCGAAAATGAGGCAGATGCCGTCGCTTTCGCTGGCGATCAGTCTTCTCGTCTAGGTTTGGAAGCTCCCCCGAAGCGAGCAACTTGCCGCCCTTCGCTGAACATCAAAAGCGCGAATCTGTGAATCCCCCTGGAACATCGTCGCCTCGAAACACTTCGGGCGGTCGCACTGTTCCCATATCAGTGTCTCCCAAAACTGCCTACTACCTCAACGGTTGGTGGGCTTTTTTGTGCATAAGCGGAACCTGAAATTTGGGGGCTTGTTGATAAAACGGCAGCGAGTGGGTGATCGCTGCTGGTCGAGGTCCCGCAAGACTCGGCCGGGCTCGCATCACCTGCCCGGTCGGTGCGAGCCCACCGTCGCGCCGAAGCGAACTTCCCTGTGTCGGTGTCTATTTGATACTTGGGGACGGTGGTTTCACCATCACGCGCAGTTGCATCTGGTCGATTGTTGCGACGATGGCAGCAACCAGCGCTTCCGCCTCATCCATGAGCCCCGGCCCATAGAGACCGTTCACAGCTTCCTCGCTGGGCAGCACGCCGGGCGGGCAGTGGTCCTCGATTGTGCGCCGGATGAGCGTCAACGCTGCCCGGCATTCAGCGGCTTCGATCTTCATAAAATTGAAACATTCACTTTAGCTAAAATGTTCCGGAACCGATTTCAGGTTGGCGGCTTGAGACTGTGAGGGAAGAACACTAGTCATGCCCATCAGACGAAAAGCCGTGGATGCCGGGATTTTTAAGCCTGCCGAATTGGCCTTGCTAGGGCGCGTTTTCGAGCAGCTTAAACTGGTCGACGACCAATCACCTGATGGGCAGAGCCGGTTGGCTTCTCGGATCATTGCCAACTACATGGCCGGGATAAAAGATGAGGCCGAACTTCTCTCGCTTTCGAAGCAGCCGTTAGGGCGGTAAGGTCGGGAAAGCTAGACCTTCACCAGCCGCACAACATCAGGCGCGACCGTCACCACCGGGCCACCCAGGCTGACCGTTACGGCGTCCTTCTCGACCCGTGTGACGGCTTTCTAGTCTCTACTCAGGAGCCGAGTGCTGGTATCGCGACGCAGTTCGGAATCGGCGCGATCGACGCCTTCAACCGTGATCGCGATTGTCCCGTTCTCAATTCTTGCAATCCACCCCTTTGCCTTCATGTACCAGAGATGAAACTCCAGATGCTCTGGTGGACAGCCTAACAACCGTTCGATTTCGACGTCGCCAATGCCCGGATTGCCGACATCCTGGCGGCGCTTCACATAGAGCAGCGAAAGCAGTTTGGCCTGGACCAAAGCGTCCTTCTCGACCCCTTTGGGGTCGCTTGCCTCCTCGACCAATTTAAGCCGCTCACCGGCATGCTCTCGATAGGAGATATCGTACTGGGCGCGCTTAACGGGATCCCTCAAGACGTTGTGTGCTTCTACTATTTCGCTGAAGCGGGCTTCGTTTCCAGTTTGCTGATTGTCGGGATGATAGCGCATCGCAAAGTAGCGGAATATTCGCTCAAGTGTCTCCGAGTTGGCGTTTGGGCTGATCTCCAAGAGTTCGTAGTAATCAACGAACAATGCGCTGCTCCCTCAAACATCGCTCGACAGCCGCGGGGGCCGGCCACCTACATGGCGATGCAGTGCCCTCACTCGTCGAGTTCATATACGGACAATACATTGCACCCGGGGTCAAGATGAGCGGGAGCTAATGGACGTCAGCCAAGGCGGCTCCCGCGCGGGGTGCAATGAAAAGGCCGGCGCCGAAGTGGGAGGTTGCCTGACCGGCATTCGTCGGCTTCAATCTTCATAACTCTTCAAACATGCAATTCGTCTAAAATGTTCCGGAACCGATTTCGGGCTCGCGGCTTAAATCGCCGGGTGGGGTCAGTGCATGCGTTTGAAGTTCATCGAGCCTTTGATGCCGATCTTGGTGGAGAAGCCTCCCGAGGGCGATGGATGGACTCACGAGGTGAAGTTTGACGGCTACCGTTCCCAGATGGTCATCGATGAGGACGGGACGCGGATCTACACCCGCCGCGGGCTCGACTGGACAACCAAATACCGCGACATCGTGGCCGCAAGCGCAGAGCTCGGAGCCGAGAGCGCAATCTTAGACGGAGAAATGATCGTCCTGAACGAAGCCGGCCTTTCCGACTTCGCCGCGCTGCGCAAGGCGATCACACGCCGGCAGCACGACCTCTATTTCGTTGCCTTTGATCTCCTTCACCTCAACGGCCACGATCTGCGCGACATGGCCCTGGAGGAACGGCGTGAGATCCTTGAAAGCATGATCCCCGCCAACATTCGCATCCAATTCAGCCAGGCGCTGCCCGGCGACGCTAAAGCCATATTCCACCTGATCGATGAAGCCGGCCTTGAAGGCATGGTTTCGAAGCGCCGCGACAGCAAGTACCGCAGCGGCCGGTCGACAGCCTGGCTGAAGACCAAGAGCTACATGGTGGAGGAATACGACCTGCTCGGCGTCGAGCGGGAGCCGGGCAAGCCTGCCTTCGCTCTGATGGCCGATCGGAAGACCGGGCAGTATGTCGGGTCGGCGTTCATCAACTCCAGCCGGCCGATCCGCGAACGTCTATGGGAGCGGGTCCAGGAGCACGCTGGGCCGGCGCCAAAGGGCATGAAGCGACCGGCCACGCAATGGGTCAAGCCGGGCCTGATCGGCCGTGTGAAGCACCTGCGCGGCGAGGAGGACCTCCGCCACGCCTCACTGCAGGACTTCCGCGAGGAGAACTAGCCCGGCGGCTTCTCCCGCGGCTGTGCCGGCCCTGTCATGTTCGGCTGGATGAATGGCGCCCTCTTGCCGGTAATCAATCGACTTCAACAGCGGTCCGTGGACATCACGTAGAGATTGGTAGTGTTCGCTGTGGTACGCGAGGAGCGGCCCGACGATGCTCTTGTGCAGCACTTCGGCTGCCGCCAGGAAGCGCTCAATTTCAGCCCGGGAAAGCTGTTCGGAAGGTTTGGTTCTGGCCATTTGGCGATCTCCGTTTTGATGGGACCGCCGCAACGAGGACTATAATCCTACATGCCGGACTGCCTGACAAGAGGGCTCGCTGGCCTTGCCCGAAGAAAGCAGTAGGGCCACGGCGCCGAGCCCAGCCGTCAGGAGCAACCGCAAGATGAGCAATGGTCGGGTAGGCTTGGCTAGGACGCTAGCGCCAGACAATCCGGGCTAATCATGCCGTCGTCAGGTGCGCTGTCGGTGAATTTCCGTAGGTGCAAGAGCGTTCAAAAGCAATTGGCCAACGCCGCCCGATCGTTCCACAACGTGTTGCTAATATGCAGCACCGACTGAATCTCCGATCAGCGGCACTTGTAGTTGGTTCCAACAGATGCACGGTGACGGCAAGATGCCAATGCCAACGGCCTAGGCGTGATAGCGTCGAGCCGAATATGGCAGGTGCAGTTGCACAACCGCCGAAATGCTTCATCTCTTCCAATTGAACGAACCCTGACCACGCTGGGCCAACGCCACGGTTTGGTTTTCGGCAAGCTTTTAAAGGCGCGTGGCTTCGGAGATCGCTTCCTGATAATAACTTTGACGAAGCCGATCGGCACACCGCCTCGTTTCAGTTTTTGCGCGAGCTCGAAAGCGCTGGCCTTGGAAGTTTGATGCCGACCTTCGCGTAGACTCCCGAGCCTTCCCACCCTCTGAGCCCTCGCAGTTTCGCTCGCCACGTGATAGCGGCCCTTAAGACTGCTCATTCAGATGGACGTTCCAGGGAGGATTGTCGCGTCAAACGCAGCTTCACAGAAACAAAATTGTGCCGGTGATGCTCCTGCCATTGTGGCGAACGTCGGGAATTAAGTATTGGATGACCACGTCATTTGCGGTACAGAATCAGAGCATCTGCTTTGGTGCCAAACTTACGTGTCGCTAAGAAGAAAATACTAGGACAAATTGCTTACGATGGAACCGCCCCATTTGACGCTTTCCTTTTTTTGGCCGCAGCAGCCAACGTCTCAGGCACCGCTGCCGGCCCGGACACAGCGTGAGCGATCGAGCTTGAGATCAATCGACAGAGCTCGCAACTTGAGCCTTCAGGAAGTGATCTAGTGCATCGCCCTGTTCTCGACGGGATTGAAGCTGCCTCTTCAGGTACGAGATCCAAGACCTCTCACGTGATCTCGCGGCTGTTGACGTTGCGAGGACTGGCCCTGCTGCACGACGGCTTGATGGGGGCAGCCGCGTTGTTGCTTTCATTCGCGTTGAGGCTGGATATTACCGGATTTTCGGCAAACGTTTGGAGCTTCGTCGCTGCTGCCGCCCTGTTTGGATGCGTAGTCAGCACCACTGGATTTTTCCTTGGATTGAATCGCGGTATATGGCGTTACGCGTCGCTTTCAGATTTCCTGGCAATTGCGGGTGTCGCCACCGCATCTATCGCCATCTTCTCGGTCCTAGAGTTTTTGGTGAACCGACTGAATTCAATTCCGCGTTCCTCGATTCTCATTGCATGGGCCTTTACAATCGTGCTTCTGGCCGGACCGCGCGCTGTGTACCGAGCCTATCGGAATCAGCACGACGTAAGAAGGGGAAAGGTTGCGAAGGGAAGCGCTAAAAACGTTCTACTCATCGGAGCAACGGATAACGCCGAAGCTTTCATAAGAACAAACAATGAGAGGCAACGTGCCTCTTTCCAGGTACTAGCAATTCTCGATGAACGCGGCCGAAGAACTGGTAGGGCCATACGTGGTGTCCCAGTGGTGGGCCCGTTAGAAAAGCTGCCGCAAATATTGGAGCGGTTCGAGGCGCGGGGCCGCCGGGTTGAATCGATAATCCTTACTCGATCACGAGATGAATATCAGCAATACGCCAAACTAGAGGAGTTGGTAGACGTCGCGGCGCAGCATAAGATTGAGTTGCTGACACTCCCTAACATGCTCGACATGAAAAGCATCGACGCAGAAATCGAACTCAGGCCTATAAAGTTGGAGGATCTTCTGCAGCGGGCGCCCGTCGGGTCAGACACGCAAAAAATCGCCGCCATGATAGGTGGCTTAAACGTGATGATCACTGGAGCCGGGGGTTCAATAGGGTCAGAGTTAGCGCGGCAGGTAGCCGATCTCGCCCCGCTAAACCTCGTACTTGTGGATGCCAATGAATACGCGCTCTACTGCATCAAATCCGAGCTGAGCCAAAAACATCCCGCTTCACGAATCCATGCAGTACTCTGCAATGTACGTGAGAGGGAGGCTACAAGCAGCGTTGTTGAAGCCCATGCCCCCAATCTTATCTTTCATGCTGCTGCTTTGAAGCACGTACCGATGGTTGAGGCTCAACCGATCGAGGGCATTTATACCAACGTCATCGGTACGCGGAACGTGGCCGATGCGGCGCTGCGCTGGAACGTCTCTAAGATGATCATGGTCTCGACGGACAAGGCGGTGAACCCTGCGAACGTTATGGGTGCCACCAAGCGCATGGCGGAAATGTATTGCCAGGCGATGGACCTCGCCCAGGCGACCTTATCCACCCGTTTCATGACTGTGCGATTCGGCAATGTCTTGGGATCGGCTGGGTCGGTCGTCCCTCTGTTTGAACAGCAGATAAAAGCCGGCGGGCCTTTAACCGTAACTCATCCGGAGATCGTGCGCTTCTTCATGACCATCCCGGAAGCATGCATGCTGGTGCTGCAAGCGGCCGCAGCTCATGAACCGGACATAATTCACGAGCGCGGCAGAATCTTTGTGCTCGACATGGGCTCACCAGTGAAAATTGCCGACTTAGCAAAGAACCTGATCCGTCTGTCTGGGCGGCGTCCAGATGTCGACATTCAAATTGCTTACACCGGGCTACGTCCTGGGGAAAAACTCTACGAGGAGTTATTCGACTGCAATGAAAAGTTGAGTGAGACGGGCTCGCCAGGAATCTTGGCCGCGTCTGCGCGATCGATCGAGCGGGCCGTGATCGAGCGCATTTTCGATGAGATGCAACGCATGATAAATGACCTGAATGTAGAGGGCGCGCTGCGTCTTCTCCAATCAACGGTACCAGAGTTCACTCCGGGATCCGAAATTCAAGCGACAATGAGCAGCGTCCGCTCGCTTCGGCAATGAAGCACGCCCAGCTGGTACCAGAGGATGTTGAGATAGCAGGTGGCGGGCTTGGTAAAGGCCTGCGCGTGCTGGTCGTCAGCCAACACTATTGGCCCGAGAACTTCAGAATCAACGAGGTGGTGGATTCACTACGCTCCGAAGGCTGCGACGTTGAAGTTCTGTCTGGGCAGCCGAACTACCCCCATGGCATGATATTTAAAGGGTACAGTGCTTTCGGATTGGGCACCGAACTGCACCCATCGGGTTATATGATTCACAGGGTTCCGTTGGTGCTTCGAGGCCGCGGAGGAGGATTTCGGCGCATTTGGAACTACCTCTCGTTCGTGATGTTTGGAGTGGTGCTGGGCCCATATCTCACACGAGGGAGGCCGTGCGACGTTGTGTTTGTTTACGCGATCTCGCCCATCCTGCAAGGGTTGGTAGGGGCCGTTTTCCGCCAAATCAAAGGTGCAGCGCATGTCATTTGGGTACAAGATTTGTGGCCGGAGAGTCTTGAAGTAACGGGCTTTGTCAGAAACAGGTTGGCGCTAGCGGCGGTTGAGCGGCTCACAAGCTTCATATACCGGCGAGCCGACCTTCTTTTGGTGCAATCTCGCGGGTTTATAGGGAAAATCAAGGCCGTTGCGGGAGACAACATCCCAATCGCGTATCATCCAAATCCGGGCGATCTGCCGCCGGTGCGAGGTGATATCGAGGAAATCCCTCCGTTGAGCCTGCCAGCAGGGTTTAATATCGTATTCGCGGGTAACTTAGGCGCAGCCCAGGCCTTGGAAACCGTGCTAGACGCAGCCAGTCACGTTCAAGATCCAGATATACGGGTAGTTTTCGTCGGGAGTGGCATCCGGTCTGAATGGCTTAGACAGCAGATCGAGAAACGTCGGTTGACTAACGTGGTGTTGGCCGGGCGATTTCCCTCTGCGGTGATGCCGAGCATCTTCGCCCAGGCATCTGCCCTGCTTGTTACACTCAATCGGTCGAAAGCCCTCAGCCTGACGATACCAAGCAAAATTCCGACCTATCTTGGCGCGGGGCGCCCAATCCTGGCCTGTTTAGATGGTGAGGCCGCAGAGCTCATTCAGGACTCCAACGCGGGCCTTGCGGTTCCCGCGGAAGATTCTATCGGACTTGCAGAGGCGATGGTGCGGCTAAAAAACATGCCGGAGGAAGCAAGGGAATGCATGGGAAAGGCCGGACGCCATTATTACGACGCGCACCTAGCTCCGGCACCCCTTGCACGTGAACTCATTAACCACTTTCGGTATGCAGTTGACCGGCGTACCCGCTTGCGGTGACGAAGTAGGAATAGGCGATGGACAAGCGAAATCCTCTCAAAGTGCTAGTGCTTGGCGCCTCGGGTATGCTCGGCAATGCGGTCTTCAGGTTTTTCTTAAGCAGCCCTGGTTACCGGGCTTTTGGCTCAACCCGCTCGCAATCGCATCACCGCCTATTTGCGGAGGAAACCAGAGGAAATTTAGTTACTCTCCCCGATGCCGAAAACCACGACGCACTCGCTAAACTGTTCGCTGAGGTCGGCCCTGATGTCGTGGTAAACTGCATTGGTGTAGTCAAGCAGCTTTCCTCCGCGAGCGACCCTTTGGCGGCGATACCCATAAACTCGATCTTTCCCCATCGGGTGGCGCGCCTCTGTCAGATCGCAGGAGCTCGTCTCGTTCACGTAAGCACCGACTGTGTGTTTGATGGCGCAGACGGAAGTTACAGTGAGAACTCCCGCCCCAATGCATATGACCTCTATGGAAAGAGCAAGCTTCTCGGAGAGGTGGACTACGTTAACGCCGTCACGTTGCGGACCTCGATTATCGGCCGCGAGCTAGGTAGCGCACATAGCCTGATCGATTGGTTTCTCGCTCAGGAAGGAACTGTTAGAGGCTTTACGCGAGCAATCTTCTCTGGTCTGCCCACGGTGGAGCTCGCCAGAATCATCCGGGATTTCGTTGTTCCGCGTCCTGACCTCAGAGGCCTCTACCATGTCTCCGCGCAAGCAATCAGCAAGTACGATCTCCTCAGGCTAGTGGCCGAAATTTACGCCAAGCAAATTCGGATCGAGCCTGATGAGGGATTGTCAATTGATCGATCGCTTAACTCATCGCGGTTCCGCAAGGCCACGGGCTACGATCCCCCGGAATGGCCTGAACTTATTCGGGCAATGCATGAATTCGGCTAATCCAAATTGAGAACAAAGAGTATGTTTTCTAACAAAACGCTGCTCATAACCGGAGGCACTGGTTCTTTCGGAAACGCGGTGCTTTCAAGGTTTCTGGCGAGTGATTTCGCGGAAATCCGCATATTCAGCCGCGATGAGAAGAAGCAGGAGGATATGCGGTTGGCGCTCAGAGACGATCGCCTCAAGTTCTACATTGGAGATGTTCGCGACTATCATGCCGTCGACGATGCAGTCCGCGGTGCTGATTACATCTTTCATGCCGCAGCGCTGAAGCAAGTTCCTTCCTGCGAGTTCTATCCGATGGAAGCGATCAAAACGAACGTCCACGGGGCGGAGAATGTGCTGCGTGCAGCGGTAAGCCATGGTGTGCAGAGGTGTGTTGTTCTTAGCACCGATAAAGCGGTGTATCCGGTCAATGCTATGGGCATGTCCAAGGCTCTGATGGAAAAAGTTATGATCGCCAAATCCCGGCTCAGCGAATCCGTCGGAACGGTCGTCTGCGCTACCCGCTACGGGAACGTTATGGCTTCCCGCGGGTCGGTTATCCCTCTGTTCTTGGATCAACTGCTGCGCGGTCAACCACTCACAGTGACCGATCCGAACATGACTCGTTTCCTGATGTCTCTGAGCGAATCCGTGGACCTGGTACTCTATGCCTTCGAGCATGCTCGGTCTGGCGACACCTTCGTTCAGAAGGCGCCGGCATCCACCGTCGGGATTTTGGCCAACGCGATGCGAGAAGTCCTTGGGCGCGACAATCCCATCAAGATCATCGGCACGCGGCATGGGGAAAAATTGTTCGAGTCTCTTGTGTCTCGAGAAGAAATGGTTCGGGCGGAAGACCTCGGCAGTTACTACAGAATCCCAGCCGACTCACGGGATTTGAACTACGACAAATATTTTGTCGAGGGGGAAAAAGAGCTGTCGACACTGGAAGATTACACATCTCACAACACCGAGCGTTTGAATATTGAGCAGGTAAAGAAACTGTTGAGCCAGCTTGACCTCATAAAGGAGGCCATCAGTGCTTAAAGTGATGACAGTCGTTGGGACACGCCCCGAAATCATAAGGCTGTCGCGAGTTATCGCCAAGTTTGATACGAATTTCGAGCACACGTTGGTACATACAGGACAAAACTACGACCACGAACTGAATGAAGTGTTCTTCTCGGAGCTTGGTATCCGAACACCAGATAGTTTCCTCAATGCAGCCGGCAGATCAGCCGCCGAAACGATAGGTCAGGTGATTATTGCCGCTGACGAAGCCCTGGTTAAACACAATTCGGATGCGTTGCTGATCCTAGGCGACACGAATAGCTGTCTTGCTGCGATCGCAGCGAAACGACGCAAAATCCCAGTGTTCCACATGGAAGCGGGGAACCGGTGTTTCGATTTCCGGGTGCCCGAGGAGATCAATCGCCGAATCGTTGATCACATTTCCGATATCAATTTGCCGTATAGCCAAATTGCTCGCGACTACCTGTTGCGGGAAGGGATTCCACCTGACCAGATAATCGTCACCGGAAGTCCGATGCGTGAAGTTCTGGAGTACTATCATGCGGCGATCGACAGCTCGAATGTGCTCAGCCGCCTTGGGCTTACCGGGGGGAATTTCTTCGTCGTCAGCGCACATCGCGAAGAGAACGTTGACGATCCGGAACGGCTAGAACGACTTCTAGAGATCATCAACGGCATTGCGGAACGGTACGATGTACCCGTGATAGTGTCGACCCACCCCCGAACGAGAAAGCGACTTGATGCGCTTGGTGGCGATCGCAATCCGAAGGCCAGATTTGAAAAGCCTTTTGGTTTCCTTGATTACGTGAAACTCCAAAGCTCTGCGCGCGCTGTGTTATCGGATAGCGGGACCATTACGGAAGAGAGCGCGATCCTCAACTTCGCCGCTCTGAATCTGCGAGAAGTGCATGAACGTCCGGAAGGTTTCGAAGAAGCCTCTGTTATGATGGTGGGGCTGGAACTCGAGCGGGTTTATGACGGACTTCGCATCCTCGAAACCCAGCCGCGCGGTGCGGATCGGCTATTGCGTTTGCCAAGCGATTACCAACCCGACAACGTGTCTGACAAGGTGATGCGAATTGTCCTAAGCTATACCGGTTTCGTAAATAGACGAGTTTGGAGAAAACAATAGCGGCTAGGTTGGTGTTTTCGGGGTTTCAACTCATTGCAGCGCACGCGCGCGCTCTCAACCTGACCTAGCTGACGTCAGCCCTCTTGTGACCCACCACACGACCCCAACGAACGTAACCGAAAGGAGGAGTTCGATGGCATAAATCAGTAACGTCCACGGGAACCCCATCTGGACGGTTAGATATGCCAGTGACACTCCTGTCACAGCCGCGGTTGCCAGATTTTGAGTCAAGCGAGCAGCTACCCATTCGATCAAGTGGCCCAACAGCGTCAGTGCAAACAAAAATGCCATCACAATCAGCGGCGATCCAGACAGGCTTCCTATACCGATAGGGCCAGGAAGGGTCAGGAACGTGTAGTACTCGACTTTTCCGTAACGATCTCCGGACATCTTTTGGTAGATTGCGTGAGAGCCCGCAGCGGGATCCTCAGACATGACTTTCAAGAACAAGTCGAAGCTGAGTTGCTCAGGATTTGCCGCTGCTGTCATAACGCCTTCCAGCCCGACCCATCTCATGACCGCTAGGTTGCGGAGTTGGTGAAATAAACCTTGGAGGGCAAAGCGGTCCCTTGTGACGGCCTCCACCTTGTCGCTCAATGATGTCGTTTGGGATGCCAGCGGGGGAGCGAGGGATTGTAGGGCCGGGGGTGCGGACTGGAACGAGGGCGCAGTCTGCCCAAAATCGAACGTGCGCTCGAAACTGACCACCGCAAGTGAGCCTGCAAAAACAATCGCGGCCAAACACATCGCCAGGGCAATCGCGATCCAGTCCCGAACTTGCTGGCGGCGGAACACGATGACTGCAACTGCAGCTAGGACGTAGAGGAGAAGCTGGATTCGGCTGCCCATCGACAACGCGGCAAGCACACCAAGAAACGTGGCCGTAGCTACCAAGGAAGCATACGGCCATCTTCTGAGCTCTATGAGCCAGAGGACTGCGGTAAGTCCGCCGACAAGGGCACCCCACGTGATGATGAAGGCGGCGACCGCATAGACCCGAGCATCTATGCCGATGCCGAGGGGGTAGCCGATTCGGAGGATATGGAACGAGTAATTGGCCCAATATACGACGATCGAGATGACTAGGAGGGACGCAAAAGCAACGAGGACGCAGTTAGCGAGACGAGCAGGTCCCGAAGCCATCGACGTGTTGGAGAAAGAGGGAAAAAGAGCGGCCAGAAGGTTGGCCAAGCACACGCCCGACAAGCCGCTGGCGGCAAAAGTCAGAGCCTGATCCCACTGCGAAGTGAAAGTGCTAATGGGCTCTATTAGCGCAACGCCATATACGAAGTTTGCAATTGCCTTGGCTATGAACCCTACGAAGAGGAACAAAGACAATAAGAAAACGAAAAAAGAGGAGGGGAATGCAAGCGATACGACGAGAGCGGCGCAACCGGAAGCATAGAACCACAGGATGATAGGCACCGAGGGACCGGGATTGCTCGCTAAAAGCAATGAGCACAGAGGGAGGGCTACGATTGCTCCTGTCGCCAGTGCGAAACCTACGATCCTAGAGGATTGGAATTTTGGCAGAGACTCAGTCATGCTCATGTTTATAGGCTGAAATAAACGTGCGGCCCAAGAGAGACTTTCCTTTTCCCCAATTGGCTTAATGGGCGCGCTGCGGCCCTCGTTGCGCAAAGCGTCAGCCTTATGCTATTGGCCATATGCGGATTGGCTTGGTTGCCGTAACCGGACACAATCAACGCGATGACACTCGCACATCAAATCCTGAAGAAGCCCCTTCATGAAGGACGACCGATTCGAAGACGAGCCACGCGTGGTCGTGCTCGGAGGGACTGGTTTCGTCGGTGAGGCATTTGCTAGGTGTTGGACTGAGTCATCCGCGGCTCGTCCCAGCCGATATCTTTTGCACAGGTCGCGGCCAAAATGGCTCGGCTTGCGGGGGATTGAACTAAACGACGTCAATCTTGCTAACCCAGCTCAAGTGCTGAGCGCGCTTCGCGGCCATGATGTTCTGGTGAACCTTCTGCGCCCCGATGGCAGCGGCTGGTATCGCGGTGCGATGGAAAGCCTGAAGTCGGTCTTTCGGGAATCCGGGATCTATCGCTGCATCCACGCGAGCAGCATTGATGTCTATGCGGGCGTAAAAGACCACTTCATTGACGAGAGTACGAATCCCCAGCCGCTGTCGCCTTATGAGACCGAACATATTGCTGTGGAATCGGTGATAAGGGGGTCATTCCCCGAGACAATCGTGTTGCGATTGGGGGCGGTGTTTGGCCGCGGTGGCCGCAATCTGGTCAGCTTGGCCGAAGAAATGAGCCAGGCGCCGCAGTGGAAAATCGCGCTTCGCCGCTCACTCTATGGCACCAGACGAATGCACCTTGTGAGCGTCGAGACTGTAGCCCGGACACTGGTTCAATTGTCGCTTGACCAAAAGCGCCTTGGCCCTCAAGTGGTGCTCGTTACGGACGACCACGACCCTAAAAACAATTTTGCCTTCGTTCAGGATAGTCTTGCGGCGGCGTTTCATCGTGACCTACCCAAGATTGGCGCTACAGCGCCGAGATCGTTACTGAGGTTGCTCCTTCGTATGCGAGGCCTGCCGGATCGGAACATTGACCGGCGTTTTTCACACAGAAAGGCCTCCGAGCTCGGGTTGCCTTCCGAGGCATTCGCGGACCGATTGGAGCAATATGCTCAGCATCTGGCCGGCGAGATCGGAAGGCGCGCCGAATGAACATACTTCTCACCACCATATCCCTCGATTCCCAAAAAGGCGGAGGAACCGCAGAACGAACGCGGCGCCTGGCGGCTCACTTAGCGGCGAAGGGATGTCGGTGTGAGATCGCTACCATGCAGGACGGTGACTTGGCGGAAAACCTTCGCCAGCGCGGCATCCGGGTATACGCGACGGGTTCAGTTCGCCTGCGTTTCACGGTGCCGTTTATCAACCCTCTTCGGCTCGCCCAAAGCGTGCGCCGAGCAGATGCTGTACACATTCTTGGCTATTGGAACCTTCTTTCGGTCGCCACCGCGTTTTTGGCATCGCAGTTCGGCAAGCCCTACGCATTCTCCGCTGCTGGCGAGTTCGTTGGCCTCGAGCACCCGCGCCCGATAGCGCGTCTTTTTCACATCCTCTTTGGAAAGCGGGTAATTCGCCATGCCAGCTTGCTGGTTGCGGTTACTCCGCTAGAGCGAGGCCAAATTCTTGAACGATTTCGGCTTGCAGAAGACCGTGTAGCCGTCGTCCCCAACGGGGTGGAGGAGGATGCCGAGGCAGTCTCCCATTCGCCTTCTAGACTGGAAGCACCTTACATCCTGTTCATGGGACGTCTTGCCGAGGTGAAGGGCCCAGACCTACTTGTCCAAGCCTTCGCAGATGTGGCGTCGGAATACGGCGATGTACGGTTGGTGATAGCAGGACCTGACTTTGGAATGCGCTCCAGCCTGGAGACCTTCGTCAGCGAGAGGCGACTTGGTGATCGGGTCGTCTTCACGGGGTACCTGGGCGAGATTGAACGAAGCGAACTTTATAGGCGAGCTCTGTTGCTTGCCGTGCCATCGCGCGCCGAGGCTATGTCGCTTGTCGCGCTGGAGGCTGGTGTTGCTGGAACGCCGGTGTTGCTTACCGATCAATGTGGGTTTGACGAAGTTGAGCGCATCGGTGGTGGCCTCGTCGTACCGGCGACTGTGGAGGGGCTCCGAGGTGGCCTCCGGTCGATGTTGGCGGATCGTCATTCTCTAGACGAGAAGGGACGAAGCCTTCAAACCTACGTTCGCGGAGAGTTTACGTGGCCATTGATCGTGGATCGCCTAATTTCACACTTCCGAAGCATGCTCGCGAATCTCCTAGATTAGGAATTTTCTCGTCGGGGCATGACAACGCTTAGAGAAGAAGAAGAAACGAAAAGCAATTTCTTAAAATGAGCACACCAAGACAGAATCTCTATACAACGCCCCGCGTTTCTTTAGTGGTCCCGGCGTACAATGCGATGGGATATATCGGGGAGACCATCGAAAGTCTCTTGATCCAAGACTACCCGAACTTTGAGATCATCGTGGTGGATGACGGCTCCACTGACGGCACAAGCGATGTCGTGGCCAGCTTCGGCGCGAAAGTGAAATCGCACAGGCAAGCCAACGCTGGCCAGAGTGCAGCCATGACGGAAGGATGGGCGATGAGCACCGGGGAGGTGCTTGGCTATGTTAGCGCAGACGACCGTCTTCTCCCTGCCGCTATTCGGCGATGTGTCGAGGAGTTGATGGCACGTCCTGAAATCGTGCTCGTTTACCCTGACTTTCACATCATAGACGAACGTTCGGTGTTTCGCTCGACGCTGCGACCTCCAGATTATTCGCGACGCGCTCTCTACGCGAGGCTCCATTGCCTGCCCGGCCCTGGTGCGCTCTTTCGGCGCCGCGCCTATGAAAGAGCTGGAGCTTGGCGTTCGGATCTACGTCAGATACCCGATCTCGATTTTTTCCTCCGGATGGGGTTGGAAGGCAGCTTCTATCATCTTCCGGAGGTGCTCGCTGAATTTAGAATGCATAGCGCATCAACGACCTACAGTTCTGTTTCATTCGAGAGAGGAAACGAACCTCAACTGATGATTGATGCCTTCTTTCTGCGGAAAGACTTACCCGACGACATTCGGAGGTGGGAGCGCGAGACCAGGGCAAACGCCAGTCTTCTTTCAGCAGCGATCCATGGCCGTTCCGGTCGAACAGGAGTTGCCCTGCGCCGGCTCGCCGCGGCTTCCTTGCATCCACCGACGCTGGCGTCGCTGAAGGCACTGAAACATATCTTGTTAATAGCGCGCGGCGCGTTTTCCGCGAAGTAAATCCTGTCGCCTATTCAGGATCTAGCGCCAACGAACTCCTTTCCTTACCGAGATGTGCGCCGAGAGCAGACACTGCACACTCGTGGTCGGCGCGTTGACTTAGACCTGAGACTGAAATGGCGCCGATCACGCCCACCGCTCGGACACGAATCGGAAAAGCTCCGCCGGCCAAAACATAGTCAGCCGGATCAAGGCCATATCCTGGCGGAAAGGTCCGGTCGGCACGCTGTTGCTCAAGAGCTAAGCGATACGAACTCTTGTGAAACATTCTGACGCTATTGAGCTTGCGTCGCGCCCATTCCGCAGTGAATTGGGCTGCCCCCGGAAGAGCGGCATAGAACAAACCCCGGTCCCACAATCGGAGCTCCACGACGATGGGTTGCTTCTCGACAAGAGCGTCGGCTCGGATTGCGCAGCCGATCTCAAACGCAATAATTTCGTCGAAACGTTCGAAAATAAGAGCCGTTTCCTGGTCGACGATTCTTGCGATGTCCCGTGCAACTCCTGGATCTGGTTCCATAGCCTCATCTCCATCCAATGCAACTCGCCGTTATTTGACATCATTCCGATGCACAATGCCCGCTACAAACGCACGGCCTCGCGACACCTTCATATATTTGAAGCTTGCAGACATTTGTGGGTAAAGCCACGCGACCCCTTTGACTGTCAATGAGGCTGTTAAAAGCCCATGGCGATTGCTAAACGTTGTTAAAGATCGACCGCATCATAAATTCGAATCGCACGGCGATGGGCACCCAAACATTCTTTGCAATAGTTTTCGTTGGCAGACAGGGTTCCAGCTATTTGCAGGGCCTAATCGACTCTCACCCGGACGCAACTTGCGAGGGTGAGTTATTCTCTCCCACCGTTCGCTTGCTAGCGGATTTGGTAAGGCGTCGCACGATATCGTATAGAAATTCTCGACAACGAGACGTCGCGGCATATTTGAGTCGAAAGCTGCACAAGAAAAAAAGCGCCGCAATCGGCTTCAAAATGCCGTATCTGTCACTGGTCGAGCATCCTGAAGCGAGAGAAGCGTTTGAGGCGTTTGGGTACAAAGTTATCCGCCTCTCACGAGACAATCTCTTGGACCAATACATATCATTCAAGCTAGCACAGATTAACAACGCCTGGAGGTCCGACCGCGGTTCAATGAAGATCACCCATTTTGCGGCCGAACCGGAAGATGTGGCGGAAGCGTTTCAAAAATGGACAGAGTGGGATTCGAGACTCGCGCAGTTAGTAGAGACTCTGCCCAACCTGCATGTTACCTACGAAGAGTTGGTCGACGGGTCGGGTGTGTTTCGCTCGCTGGAGTTCCTCAATTTGCGCAAAGTTCCGCTGCATAGCCCTTTCAGGAGGCAGCGTTCCGGTTCTCAATCCGATATCCTCGAGAACTACGCGGAGTTGAAGGACCATTTCGCCCGGACGCAATGGGCTAGGTTTTTCGTTGGATGATCGCTGTTCCGAATTGGAGTACCGAACCCTGCATTGTGTGCCAAGGTCTGCCGCTACGGACGTCGGGTCACTCTTTTCCGCTAACGATTTCACCCTGTCAATTTTGCATCGTTTCAGGCCATGTGGCAACTGAATGAACGGCCGGCAGACCGACCCAATCTCTGCCCCGCTTAGAAGAGCAAATTTGCCTTCCATGTTGAGGGCCAGTGGGGCCGCGGCTGCAGGCCGCGTAGCAATACTGGCGGCAGGGCTAGGCAGTTCGCTTCTTCTCCCCCTCGGCCTATCGCAAGACAAGGTCGGCATATACTTCATCGCTCAGATTCTCACATCTGGGTTCGCAATTCTGGCGATGATGGGTCTTACGTTTACGGCCCCAGCACTCGTTTCAGCCGCTGCAGCTCAAGGCGATTTTGGGCGTGCGCGAGACGTCATCATGAAGATCCAAGGCATCGTAGGCGGATTTGGCCTCCTGGTCGCATGCGCTTTTTGGCTTGCCGATCCATGGATTGCATTCGGGAAAGACGCCGCGATTTGGCACGGGGTCCTGGCGATAGTTGCGTTGCAGGTCCCATGCGCCGCACTTGGAGCTGTGCAAGTGGAATTGCTCAGAGCAGTTCATTCGATCAGGAGTTCAGCCTTTCTTATGGCGTTTCCGAGCACGGTGGTCGCTCTCTTCCTGGCTTTCGCCCTAACGACTCGCCTGCAACCAGATTTGCATCAGGTGCTCCTGTGCAGCCTTGCCGGATATGCGATTGCTGCGGGAGTTGGAGCCTTCAGCATTTCTTCGTCTTGCCGACGTTGGAGCGAGTCAGCCAAAGAACCCATTGGCGCGGGAGCAATCATCCACCGGACCCTGCCCAATCTAGCGACCACCTTAGTGTTGTTTGGGCTGTCTCAGGTGGACATGATCCTATTGGCGCTGTTCAGCAGTCTTCAGGAGATCGCGCAATACGGCATCGCCCTGCGGATTTCGACAGTGCTCATCATGCCGTTGAGCATCGCCAATTCGGCCTTTGCACCCACAGCCGTTCACCTCTGGACGCTTAACGATCACACGGGTCTCCAGAAAGCGCTGCGGCCCTTGGTTTCAGTGGCGACCCTACTAACTTTTCTAATGTATGCCGGCCTTGCAACTCTTGGCTACACCCTGGTCCATCTTTGGAATCCACATTATGAAAATTCTCTCTGGCTCGCACTGATACTAGGCGCCGGCCAACTCGGGCACGTTCTCGGCGGTTCCTCAGGTATTTTGCTAATGGTCCTGGGCGACGAAAGGGTCGCCTTTCGCATCACCCTTGTCACGGGTGTCGCAACTGTTGCTCTATGTTGCCTGGGCATTTTGGCTGGAGGCCCTTTTTGGCTCGCCGCTGCAGCGGCGGTGTGCAACGTGCTCCAAGTCTATTTCTTCGCCAAGCGGGTTCGGGAAAGGTTCAACGTGGACGCTACAGTCTTGGCGCTGTTGCGCACGAAACCTGTTCCGCACCCACACACATAGGCAATATGAACCTTAAGCCGAGAGAACCAAAGCGTCATCTTCATCGCCGATGTTCATCTTCGGACGGCAGTTCATTGAAGCGATGAGCGCCCGGCTCATCGCCGACGTGACTCAAACTCGCCAAGAGAACGACTGCTAAGCCGATCACGATAACAAAGCCCAGTATAACCAATAACATCCCATTACATCCCCACCCCCGAACGTATTACTGGGCCGCTGACAAACTGGCAAGCCGAATACCAACTTGGGGTCGAGCCGACGGTTCCGTTGCGGACTTGGTCAAGCCAGAAGAGAGGCATGCAGTTGACTTGCAGTCACTGTTGGCGCTGGCCCGCCCGTACGTCGATGCTGCGGTCGGCCGACATCAAACGATGTCACAAGCCCTCCCCAACGAGAGACGCGCGCCGGCCGAGACTGTTGCCCAAATCCTGGTCTATTCCCGCGTCAGCGCTGCCCCGCTGGGCCGAATAGAGTCCCGCCGGTCTAGCGCCAGTACGCACCAAAGCAACACGAAAATCGGTCCGAAGCCGCGGCCGTTTGCACCTCGAATGAACTCGACTGATCGGTGGGCTATTCGACAAATGTGATAGTCTCTGCTAGTGTCGGCCATGGGGCTGACTATCATTCTCTGGGCGCTCGGCGCCGTCCTGCTGATCCTGTTCTTCGGAATGCTGCTCAGTGCGCCACGAGGCATCAGCGCACTGGTAGAACACGGTCTTCGTCGGAAACCGCCCGAATCCCCGCTAGCCCGCCTCGTTGAAGAACACCGACGTCATCGCGATCCCCGCGGATCCTGAAGCGTCTGTCCGCTCTCGAACAACGTGCGCAGCCCCGCCTCAGGGTAGCTGATGCGCGGCCGGCGGTCGGCAGCCGACCGTGTACGCTGCACCGCGTTCGGCCCTGTCATGATACCAGCCATAATATAAGAAAGCCCATTTCTACATCCCCCTAGATTAGCATCGCGCAACTAGAGGGCACGCGCAAGCGGGCTCCCTGGCGAGAGAAACCAAGCAAAGCCCGAGCCACTTTGAGCACGCTGCCGTGGCAGGTCGAAGATACTGGCGACGATTGCGAGGGCGACGACGAGCGGGAAGCCATCGACGAGCGCGAGTTCGACCATTGCGACTATAATCACCCGGGCTTAATATCGTCCGGGCAAGGGCTCTAATCATTCCGCGCGCGAAACGCATAATAGCCCGCTGCCCTATGGTGGCGGGCTTTCGTCGCGCCTAGAGATTTAACTCGATAAACGAGGCCCCGCTTTCGGGGTGGAGATGCTGCGTGGGACGATCAACGGCGGCATCTTGGCATTCAGCCACCCGCGCTCGATCAACGTCCGATATGCCAGTTTAATCTCTTCGGATGCAAATTGGCGCTTCCGCTCGCTCCATCCATGAACCGCATCACGGACCTCACTGAAGTTACTAGCTCCCTCGCGCTGCGCTGCCCAATAGACGGTAGCCAGAAGCTCCATTCCATAAGGCGTTTCGAATCCGTCGATCAGCTTCGCAACACGATCAAATCGCTCCCTAGTCGCAGCATCACTGACGACGACGCGCGCTGCTTCTTCATAGGCGCCTGGAATAATGCTCAGCGCCTTCGTAGGATTATCCCCGCCGTCGCCATACCCAGCAATCAGATGACCTTCCACCTCGTTCAGAACGTGCCGAAGGTTTTCCGCATACGGACCATAAGTTGCCTTACGGAACATCAGGCGCAAGGGCTGCCCGGCTTCCTGCATGAAGAACAAAAGTTTATGGGCCTCGAGCAGCGTCACGAACGGATCCATCAGTCCGTTCAGATATCGCTGGAGAAGGACGACAAGCGCGGCTCGCCCTTCGGTCATCTTGGGGACTGGGCGGTTGCGAGCTAACGTAGCGGAGTCTCGAGTGCCAGCAGGTTCATAGATAATCGACCTAACGTCGGGCAGTGGGGCAACGGCTGCTACAATGAGCGGGCGAACGTCAGACCAGAGCAGGCCGCCCAGACCAGAACCAAGAGGAGGTATCGCGACCGACTTAATCATACGAGAGCGTAGGACGTCGACGAAATCGATCAAGCCGCTTTCGATGTCTTCGATGCGGCTTTTTCCTCGCCAGTGGCGCTTGGTCGGGAAGTTTATGATGAATCGCGGCGATAGGCGTCCAGTCTCGACAACGAACATCTGCCCGGGTTTGACAAGCCCGCGGTTGCACGCAGCCTCATAGGCCTTGAAGTTGTCTGGGTAGGCGTTCTTGAACTGGAGGGCAATGCCACGGCCCATCACACCCACGCAATTGACGGTATTCACCAATGCGTCGACGTCTGCGTCAAGGATATTGCCGGTGCGGAATTCGACCATTCTCCCCTCCTCAGTAGTACCAGTTCGTCTCTATAGCGACCGTTGGCTTGTGCGCGGCTTGCGCAAGCGCATTCGTAGCGGCATTGAACGTGGCCTGATTCTGCACCCCAACTCGATCCACAAGACGCCAAGGAAATTTCTTATACACTAGGAATTCGGCCTGTTTGGCGTTCATCACCGTAGGTTCCTGCCAATATTTAGCACCAATGTGACCCCATTCGATCTGATTGAGCTTGCTGGCATCATTCCAGAAGCTCGAATAGACCGCTCCGGCATTCGATGCACTGAAAGCCCAGCTGTGCTTCACCTTGTCCAACTCCGCAATGACTTTGTTCAAGTCACACTGCAGATGAATGATCGACCCCTGGCCGCCCTTATAGGCCAACTCAGGGTTGTTTGCCTTGTGGATCACATAGAGCATCACTGAACGCGGGCAAAAGTAGAAGGGTACGAACTCGCCAACCTTAGCCTTCGAATAGCACTTCACAGGAAGCTCAAGGCGCCTAGCCTTGATAGCGCCCATACCGATAGTAGTCCCCGGGAGGTCGCGTTTGACGATCTCGGAGTCACTGAGAAGTCCGCCGGTTTTGACTATCGACGCCAATCGGTCGACATTCACGATATGGTAGATTTTTGGGCTGGGGGGCGGCTTCGCCATCGGCGCATTATCACTTCTACTGAGGGCCGGGCGATGAGGCGACGCATGTCGCATCCCATGTCGCACGGACCTGCCGATAGTCGCAGGAAACCCTTGGAAATCAACGGTAGTGGTTTGCAACATGCCGCAACAAGAAATCAGCCACTCAGATGCCAACGATTGCACCTAAGTTGCTGAGTTAGTGTGGATAAATTTGGTAGCGGGAGAGCGCTACCGCCTTTCCGCCCACTCGTCGAACTACCGGTTCCTGCTTAGGTGCTGCGGCTGAGCTGTGTCGCTGCAATCTCCCGCCAGACATGCGCGCCAGCATGACATATGATGAACGTGACAACCCAAGGAGTGTGAGCCGGAGTCGATGTCTGGACGCCCCGGGTTCGGAACTGCGCTGCGGATGGCCAACGCATGGAAAAGGAGTGCCTGTCAGTTCAGGGTTCTACCGTTCCCTGCCGCGCTGCCCAGTCGAACGGGTAAAGGCAATAGAAATAGCCGGTACGCTCGGTGGCGATGTATTTCAGGTGGGTGGCGTTTGGCAGCCAGACGATATCGCCGGGATTGCACTCATGGCGACCGTCGTCCAGTTCGATCGTCAAGGTGCCCTCGTGGATGAACAGCACCTCGTCGTAGGTCACGGTCCAGTCGATCGAGGCGTTCTCGAGATACTCGATGCCGCCGCCCATGGTCCGACTTATATCGGCATTGATGACGCGGGCAATCGAGGATGTGCCAGTCGGTGTGACCGACGGCTTCAGGGTCAATTCGCTGTGCTTGAAGATCTTGGCCTTGGACACCGTTTATCCTTTCCTTGCGCGGAGGTTGGCTTTCGAAGGGGTGACGCCGGACGGGGCCAGTCCCGCGAGCCATCTGGTCAAGAGGTCGGGTTTTCGGCCGGCATGTTCGAGATCGTCGCGCCGCCGCACCGCGCCACGAACGAAATGCGCGCCGACGAACCGGAATGGTTCGGATGGGAAGCCTCGCGTCACTGGGCGCACGAGCGCCGAATGGGTGAGCTCGGATTCGCCGCCGGTCAACAGGCCGGTCAGGATCTTGCCGCCGAGATAGGCCATCGTCGTGCCGTTGCCGGAGAAGCCGTAGCCGTAGACGATGTCGCGGTTGGCGGGCAGGGCGCCGAACAGTGGCACGCCGCTGACGGTCCGATCGATCGGGCCGTTCCATGATGTATCGAGCGGAAAGTCGGCGAGCGCCGGGTGACCATCCCGCAACGCGCGGCGCATGTCGGCGACCCGTGGCGATAGACCATGAAACCGCCTGTCGACGATGCCGCCGAGGCCGATGACGCCGCCACTGACGCCGACAGACAGCCGACCATCGCGCGTCGGCGACCAACCGCCGACGAAAACGCGGGAATCGATCATCAGCGGCGCGCGGCGGTAGCCGATCTTGTCGAGAAGGTCTGGAATGGGTTTTGACATGGCGTCGTCGCTGGAGATGTTGAAGATTGCCGGCGCCAGTTCTCGAATGGCGCCGGACCATGCATTCATGGCAAGCACAATCTTGCCGCAGGACACAGTGCCTCTCCCCGTCTCCACCTTGAGCGTGCCGTCGCGCGAAAACCGCGTCATCGGCGACTTTTCATAGATGCGCACGCCGCGTGTTAGTGCTGCCCGGCGCAGGCCGCGCACGAGGAAACCGGGATGCACGGTTGCCGACGACGCATCGAACGCGCCGCCGAGGTGGCTCGTCGTGCCGGCTATCGCTGCGATCTCGTCGCGCGAAACTCGTCGCGCCGGCACGTAGCCATGCGCCGCCAGCTTGTTCAACGCGTCGTCCCAGGCGCCAAGCTGGGCTTCGCACGTCGCACCCCAGATCCAGCCGATGCGATCAAACCAGCTGTCTATTCCCTCGGCCTTGCAGAAAGCCTCGATGCCGCGGATTGCGGCTTCGGATGCCTTGATGATCGAAAGTGCATCGTTTCCGTCGCGCAGCGCGGCGAGCGCGCTGTATTTCGTCCATGCCGAGAGCACCATGCCGGAGTTGCGGCCGCTCGGGCCACCGCCGCAAATGTCGCGCTCGACGATGACAACATCGAAGGCGGGATTGTGCTCCTTGAGGCGTATAGCGGTCCACAGGCCCAGATAGCCGCCGCCGACGATGCAGATGTCAGCCTGCGTCGCCTCTTCGAGCGGAGGCGCAAGGTCTGGGTCCTCGGGCAGGGCCTGCCGCAGCCAATGGCTTCGCCAGACGATGTCCTTTTCCGTCAGTTGCATCACGATGCGCCTCTGGCTGATAGGCGGCGCTCCACGAGCCTGACCCAAAGGCTCGCGCCAATCGGCAGGATTGCGTCGTTGAAATCGTAGTTGGTGTCGTGAGCCGCGGCCTGGTGCGCATCGTCGGCCTGGCCGAGCAGGAAATAGCAGCCGGGCCGCTGTTCCAGCATGTAGCAGAAATCTTCAGAACCCATCTCGGGAGGCGGATCGATGACGAGACTTGCCGGTCCCATCACCTCGTTCACAATCGCGATCATCGCGTCGGCTTGCGCCGCAGTGTTTATCGTCGGTGCGAAGGGCGTTTCGTAGCGGAGGTCGACGCCGGCGCCAAAAGCTTCAGCTTCGTTTTTCGCGATGCGGCGGATTGCCGTCTCCAGCGCCTTTTGAACCTGGTGGTCGAAGGTGCGCACGGTGCCGGTCAGAAACGCCGTATCGGGGATGGTGTTGAAGGCTTCGCCTGCGCGCAGGCTGCCAACGGTGACGATTGCGGGAGAATGCACATCGGTGACGCGGCCGGGCAGGGCTTCGATTGCCAGCAGGATGCGCGCGGCGATGGGGAGTGGATTGATCGCCAGATGCGGCATCGCCGCATGGCCGCCCCTTCCGTGGACGACGATCTCGAAGCGATCGGCCCCCGCGGCCACCGTTCCGCGGTGGACGGCGATCTCGCCGAGCGGCCGTTCGCAATTGTGCAGCGCGTAGACTTCATCGCAGGGGAAACGCTCGAAAAGGCCCTCGTTCAGCATGGCAAGCGCCCCACCTCGACCCTCCTCGGCCGGCTGGAAGATGAAATGCACCGTGCCGGCGAAGTCGGGCGAGCGAACAAGCGCCGAGGCTGCGCCGAGCAGCATAGTGGTATGGCCGTCATGGCCGCAGCCATGCATCCGCCCGGGGGTGCGGGACGCATGCGCCAGCGGCCGTGCCTCAGTCATCGGCAGGGCATCCATGTCGGCGCGGATGCCAAGGCTGCGACCAGCGCCAAGCCTGCCCCTGAGCGTGCCGACGACACCTGTGCGTCCGACGCCTTCGGTCGTCTCGATGCCCCACGCGCGCAGTTTGTCCGCCACGAAACGGGCCGTCTCGAACTCTTCGAAACCGAGCTCGGGATTGGCATGGAGATGCCGCCGCCACGCCGTCATCTCGGTCTCGAGTTGCTGCACCGGCGGAACCAGTTTCATGCCGATGCCTTTGCGCGGAGAGCTTGCGAGCGGCTCTGCAGGATAGCGATGAGCCCAAGCAGGATCGCCGAGAAAGCCATCAGCAGCACGGCGACAGCCGCGATGGCAGGGCTGATGGACTCGCGCACCCCGGAGAATATCATGCGGGGCAAGGTTCGCTCCGCGCCCGTCGAGAGGAAGCTTGCGACGACGACTTCGTCGAAAGAAATGATGAAGGCGATGATGGCCCCTGTAACGACGCCCGGCGCTATCAGCGGCAGCACCACCTTGAAGAAGGTGCGCATGGCGCCGGCGCCCAGCGATGCCGCCGCACGAACCAACGTCCGGTCGAAGGTCGAAAGACTGGCGACGACGGTGGTTAGCATCACAGGCACGGCCATCGCCGTGTGCACCAGAATGATTGATAGCTTGTTGCCAACGAGTCCCAGCGTGGCGAAGAATGAAAAGGCCGCGACGCCGACGATGACGACCGGCGTCACCAAAGGCGCGGCGATGATCGCGTAGAGGATCCGTTTCCCGGCAAAATCACCCCAGGCGAGCCCGATCGCCGCAGGTATTCCGAGCAGCAAAGCCAGAACCGTGGTGGATAGCCCGATGACGACCGAGTTCCACAGCGCGTTCGGCCAGCGCTCGTCGATCCACAGTTCGGCATACCAGCGCAACGACCAGCCCGGCGTCGGAAATGCCAGCGAATTGCTCGAGGTCAGCGACATGGGGACCACGATCAGCAGGGGCAGGATCATGAAAGCCAGCAACGTCGCCGCATAGGCATACATCAGCCCTTTCCGGAAGCGGTCGGCGCTCATGCGACATGCGCCTTGCTGCGGAAGAGGACGGATGCCGTCCAGAACAGGAACGCAAACAATACGAGGATCATCAGCAGTTGCAGGGAAAGCGCTGCGCCCATGCCCCAGTTCAGCGTGCTGTTGGTGTAGAAGGCTATGTAGCTGGAGATCATCTGGTCTGTCGGCCCGCCGACAAGCGTCGGGGTGATGTAATAGCCGAGCGCGAAGACAAAAACGATCGCCCCGCCGGACAGGATCCCGGGCAGGATCAACGGCAACTGGACGCGGCGCCACGCCGTGAGCCACGGCGCCCCCAACGACAGCGCCGCGCGCATGTAGGTGGTCGGAACCCGCCGCATGACGGCGACGACGGAGAGGACCATCATGGGCAGCAGAACCTGAACCATCGCCAGATACAGCGAAAAGCGGGTGTAGATGAGGTCGAGGGGTTCGCTGACGATACCCAATCCGAGCAGTGTGGAATTCACGGGACCGTTCTTCTGCAGCACGATGATCCAGATGACGGTGCGCACCAGCAGCGATGTCCAGAGCGGAAACAGGATCAGCGCGAACATCAGCTTCGACCAGGCAGGCGGCGCGCTGACGATCGCCTGCGCCAGCGGCACGGCGAGCACCGCGCAGATGACCGTCACCACGATGCTGATCCAGATCGTACGCAGCAGCGCGTCGACGAAGATGGCGCGGTCGGCCGAAACGGCTTCGATCGAATTGTCCGCGCCGCGCTTCAGGTCGAGGCTCGCAAGCAGATAATAGTCCGTTCGCGCGCTTTGCTGACGCGCTATGACCTGCCAGAGATCGATGTTTTTCCAGCCGGCCTGTTTGGCGAGCACCTCGTCGCGCACGGGGCGCATGCCGAGCTTGCCGTCGGCCGCATCCTTTGCCGTCTTGATGACGAGGAAACGGCTACCGACAACGCGCTGGTTCACGAGTTGCGCCAGGACGCCTTCCTTCCCGGCGCGCCGCGCGTCGGCCAGGTCCTCGACGAGTGCTGCAAAGACGGGTTCGCCAGGCAGGCCGCTCTCTGCTTTCCAGCCGGCAAGAGCGGCAATGGTGCGCGGCAGGTTGTTCGAGAAATCCGAGTTGTCGACGGCCAGAGCGAGGAAGCGCGCCACCGGCCACAGAAACAGAATGACGACGAATAATATAAGCGGAGCCGTCAACAGGGCGAGCATGCCGCCCCGTTGGCGTCGCTTCATAGCCGGTTTTGTCCCGACCAACATGCCCAAGTTACTTCGCGAGCCAGGCCTTGAAGCGTTCTTCCAACGCTTCCTTGTGCTCGGTCCAGAAGTCGTTGTCATAGGCGGCGCCGTACTGGAGGTGCTCCGGCGACGTCGGCAGGTTGGCCTTCCAGTCCGCGGGAATGAGGTCGGCGGCTTCCTTGCGGCCGGTGCCATAGGCATAGAGCTTGGAGAAGCCGGCCTGGTTTTCAGGGATGGAGAACCACTTGAGGAGATCCAGCCCGCCTTGCTGGTGCGGTGCGCCCTTCACCACGGCCCAGTAGTCGGTGCCGTAGAAGAAGCCGGCGTCCCACGCGATGGCGTAGGGCTTCTTCTCGTTGATGGCTTCGTTGGTGATGCGTGCATTGAACGCGTCGCTGAGCGTCACTTCGCCGCTGTCGAGGTTCTGGATGCCCTGCGTCGTGGTGGACCACCAGACGACGTTCGGCTTGATCTTGTCGAGCATGGCGAAAGCCCGGTCGACACCTTCCGGCGTGGCCAACACCTTGTACATGTCCTCGCGTTTCACGCCGTCGGCCATGAGCGCGTTTTCCAGCGTGAACTGCGCTTGCTGGTAGAGGCCGCGCTTTCCTGGAAATTTCTCGACGTTCCAGAAGTCCGCCCAACTCTTTGGCGCGGCGTCGCCCTTATAGACATCGGTGTTGTAGGCAAGAACCGTTGCCCATGTGTCGGACGCGACACCGCATTCATGCAGGGTGCCTGGGAGATAATTCGCCGCGTCGCCGGTGATCTCGGGCGTCAGCGGGACGAACAGGCCTTCGGCGCAGCCGACCTCCATGGCGGGCGCTTCCACCGAGACGACGTCGTAGGTAATGTTGCCCGCCTGCACTTGGGCACGCACCTTGGCGACCTCGCCGCCCCACTCTTCCATGATGATCGGGACGCCCGTCTTTTCGGTATACTTGTCCCAGACTCCATCCTTGTAGGCCTTGTCCCATGTACCACCCCAGCCGACCACCGTGACGGGATCGGCCGCGGACGCGGCAAAAGTCGAGGTCGCGAGGCAGATAGCGGCGGCAGATACGGCTTGCAGATAAGTCCTCATCGCAGTTCCCCTTTCTTATCGTTGCGGATTTGATCAAATTTCAAACGCAAAATGGATTGATTAGCAACAGGAATTTGCGATAGGGTGCAAAAAAGTTAAAAAGACAAGGGGATTTGATCGAATGCTGCAAGGCACTAGAGACGTGCGCGCCAATGTCAGTCTCGCTGCTGTTCTGGACGAGGCGCGACAGTGTTTCGCTGACGCCAACCCAAACAGCCTGGCGCGTCAGAACGAGGCCGCGGCATCGTTGCCGGGCGGCAATACGAGGGCTGTACTTTGGTACCCGCCATTCCCTGTTTCGTTCGTCTCCGGCGAGGGCTGCAGGGTGACCGATCTGGACGGCCATACCTATGTCGACCTGGTCTCGGAATACAGCGCCGGCTTCTACGGCCACTCCGACAAGGCGATTTCGGCGGCCCTTGTGGACGTCATACAGGGCGGCATCATGCTGGGTGCACCCAACCGCTACGAGGCGCGCCTGGCAGCGGCGGTGGTCGAGCGTTTTCCAGCCATCGAGCGCGTGCGCTTCTGCAACTCGGGCACCGAGGCGAACATCATGGCGATTTCCGCCGCTCGCGCCATCACGAAGCGTTCGAAGATACTCGCCTTCCGGGAAGGCTATCACGGCGGCGTACTGACTTTTGCGCATGGCGGCTCACCGCTCAATTTGCCTTTCCCCTTTGTTTTCGCCGACTACAACGATAGTGCAGGCGCCGTGGCGCTCATCAAGGAACAGGGCGACGAGCTTGCCGCCGTCATCGTCGAACCGATGATGGGCGGCGGCGGCTGCATCCCGGCGACACGCGAGTTCCTGCAGGCGCTGCGCACAGCGACGAAGGAGACCGGCGCGCTGCTGATCTTCGACGAGGTCATGACCTCGCGCCTCGACTATCGAGCGCTCCATGGTGCGCATGAAATTTTTCCCGATTTCGTGACGCTCGGAAAGTACATCGGCGGCGGTGCGAGTTTTGGCGCATTCGGTGGACGCGCCGACCTCGTCGACCGCTTCGATCCGGCTTTGCCTGGTGCGTTCTCGCATGGCGGGACGTTCAACAACAATATTCTCAGCATGGCTGCTGGTTTCACCGGTCTGACGCAGGTGCTGACGCAAGAGGCGAGCCGCGCCATCAATGCGCGCGGCGATCGCTTGCGTGAAGCGATGAACGTCTCCCTTGAACGACATGGCGTCGAGGGCATCGTCATAGGGCGCGGGTCGTTGATGAACCTGCATTTCGTCAGGGGGCCGGTGGACAAGCCGGCGCGGCTCGACGATGCCGATCCATCGGTGATTGCGCTGTGGCATATCGAGATGCTGTTGCGAGGGTACTACGTGACGCCGCGCGGCATGCTGGCGTTGTCACTGCCATTTGGCGACGCCGAACTCGACGGCTTCGCCGCCGCATTCGACGATTTCCTGTCGAGCAACCTCAAAATACTGCCCCGCCGGACAAACTGATGCTCGATCGCAAGGATGCCACCGCCGGCTCGGCCGCGCAAAAGACAGCTCATGTTCGTGTCCATACGGGCTTGAAGGAAGCACTGATGAACGGTGACTTCCTGCCCGGCCAAAGACTGGTCGTGCGACAGCTTGCCGAACAGTACCGGACCAGCGCCATGCCGGTGCGCGAGGCCTTGCGGCAACTCGTCAGCGACGAGGCGATGTTCGACCACCCAAACCGGGGCGTCATCGTCCCCGAGGCCACGGTGGCGCGTATTTCGGATCTCGTGCGTGTGCGCTGCAGCGTCGAAGGGACCGCGGCCGAATGGGCTGCGACGACCATCACGCCCGAAGAACTCGATGAATTGGCGAAGCTGAACAGCCTGATGCGCGAGTGCGTCGAGAGCAACGTCATGGCTAACTATCTCGGCCTGAACAGGCGGTTCCATTTCACGATGTACCATGCCGCGCGGTCACCTCTCATCCAGCAGATCATCGAGAAATTGTGGCTGCAGGCAGGACCGTTTTTGAACATCGTCCGCTCGGACGTGACCTACGGCCTGGGCCTGGACCATCACGACGAAATGCTCGCGGCGCTGCGTCGCGCCGATGGCGCGGCTGCGCGCAAGGCCTTGGTGGCCGATCTGCGCGAGGCCGCCGACATCATTCTTCGCGCCGCGGCGGCGGCTGAGGCGCAGCCTGCTCGAAAGCGCTCGACTTCGGTGCGCCGTGATCCGAAGGCGCAGGCTCGGTGATGGGCGGATCTCCGCGTGGGCCGGTTCACGTCGAGTTTCGCGGCGTCAGCAAGCGCTACGGGCATGCGGTCCAAGCGGTGCGCCAGCTCGACCTGGAAATCATGCGCGGCGAATTCCTGACGCTGCTAGGCCCTTCCGGGTCCGGCAAGACGACGGCGTTGATGATGCTGGCAGGATTCGAAGATACGACCGAGGGCGAAATTCTCATTGACGGTCAGCGCATCGACAACGTTCCCGCCAATCGTCGCGGCATCGGCATGGTGTTCCAGAACTACGCGCTTTTCCCGCACATGACGGTCGCCGAAAATCTGGCTTTCCCGCTCGAGGTCCGCAAACTTGGCCGCGAGGAGGTCAGGCGACGTGTCGGGAACGTTCTCGACATGGTCCAGTTGCCCGAATTCGGCAATCGGCGGCCAGCGCAGCTTTCGGGCGGGCAGCAACAACGCGTGGCGGTTGCCCGGGCCCTGATTTTCGAACCAAATCTTGTCTTGATGGACGAACCGCTTGGCGCCCTCGACAAGCAGCTGCGCGAGCAGATGCAGTTCGAGATCAAGGATATTCACGCCCGGCTGGGCGTGACCTTCGTCTACGTCACGCACGACCAGACTGAAGCGCTGACCATGTCGGACCGGATCGCAGTGTTCAGCGCCGGCCGCATCGAGCAACTGTCGACGCCGCGCGAACTGTACGAGCGTCCCGCGGCGAGCTTTGTCGCAAGTTTCATCGGCGAGAGCAACCGCATGTTGGGTGCCGTGCTGGCCGGGAGCGAGGATGGCGGCGTATCCGTCCGCCTCGACGACGGCGACGTTGTGTTGAACGCCATGTCCTGCGGTGCTGCGCTTTCTGCGGGTGTCAGGGTGACGCTGTCGATAAGGCCCGAGCGCCTGTCCGTTCTGCAGGACGGCGTCACGGCGCTCAACGAGATTCCGGCGACGGTCGTTCAATCAATCTACGTCGGCGATCATGTCCGGCTCGTCGCCGCGACCGCGAGCGGCCAGAAATTCATCGTCAAGCTAGCCACTTCATCGTCTCAGCCGAAGCTCGATCCAGGTACGGCGATCCGGCTGGGCTGTGGTCGTGAGGATTGCCTCGCGCTCGATAGATAACAACAAAAGGCAGACAAGGGAGACTCTAACCATGAAGAAATCGCCGAAAGTCGTCATCACCTGTGCGGTCACCGGCTCGATCCACACGCCGACGATGAGCCCGCATCTGCCCATAACGCCGTCAGAGATCGTCGATGCCGCCGTCGGCGCAGCCGAAGCTGGCGCCTCGGTGATCCATCTGCATGCCCGCGACCCCGAGACGGGCAAACCGACCCCCGATCCCAAGCTCTTCATGGACTTCCTGCCGCGCATCAAGCAGCAAACCAACGCGGTGATGAACATTTCTACCGGCGGCGGCCTCAAGATGACGCTCGACGAACGTCTCGAAGCCGCTCATGCCGCCAAGCCCGAACTCTGCTCGCTCAACATGGGGTCGATGAATTTTGCCTTGCACCACATCGCGCCAAAATACACCGAATGGAAGTTCGACTGGGAAAAGCCTTATCTCGAGGACACCAAGAACGGCATCGTCTCCAACACGTTCCAGCAGATCGAGCGCATCATCGTCGAGGTCGGCCAGGCCTATGGGACGAAGTTCGAGTTCGAGTGCTATGATGTCAGTCACCTCTACACGCTGGCGCACTTTCTCGACCGCAAGCTGCTGAAGCCACCGCTTTTCGTCCAGACGATCTTCGGACTTCTAGGTGGAATCGGCTCTGACCCCGAAGACATGATGCATATGCGCAGGACGGCGGAGCGACTGTTCGGAGACGACTATCTCTGGTCGATCCTTGCAGCCGGCAAGCATCAGATGAACCTTTGCACGATGGGAGCGATCATGGGCGGCAATGTGCGGGTTGGGCTGGAAGACAGTCTCTATGTCGGCAAGGGCGCGCTTGCCAAGAGCAATGCCGAGCAGGTCGCCAAGATCAAGCGAATCCTTGGCGAACTCTCGCTTGAAATAGCGACGCCCGAAGAGGCGCGGCAGCTGCTGGATCTCAAGGGTGGCAACGAGGTCGGGTTTTGACCGCGCCCGGCATTGAAACCTATGTCGGCGTCGTGCACCCTTGGATGTGCGACGCGATGGGCCATCTCAACGTTCGTCACTACGTCGCCATGTTCGATGATGCCAGCTTTCAACTGCTGGGCAGGATTGCCGCTCCCAATCTAACGCCGACTCTCGGCTGGGCGGACGTCAGGATGGAGATCGACTATGCGCACGAAACCGCGGTTGGAACCTTGGTCACCATTCGCTCGGTTGTCGAAAAGGTTGGGAAGTCGTCTCTGACCTATCTGCATGAAATGCGCGGCACGCTGGACGATGTGCTGCATGCACGCATGCGCACCGTAACGGTGCGCTTCGATCTTCAAGCGCGGAGCAAGATCGAGATCGAAGGCAAGGCCCGACAAGCGAGCGCAAATCTCCCGAGGGGTGAAGCCGATGCGCATGCGTGGTCAGAGCGCAGATCATGAACCTGTTTCTGAAGCTGCGCGATGATTTCGGAATGTCATGTCTTCTCATTGCGCACGATCTGGCCATCGTTCGCCAGGCCGCACAGCGCGTCTACGTGATGTATCTCGGCCGCGTCATGGAAGAAGGTGAGAGCGGCGCGCTCTATAGCCAGCCCGCACATCCGTATACACAGGCGCTGCTCAGCGCGGTCCCGTCGACAAATCCAGTTGAGGAGCGCGAACGTCAGCGGATCATTCTAAAGGGAGATGTGCCAAGCCCTGTGAATCCGCCGACCGGATGCCGTTTTCGTACGCGCTGCCCTGCCGTGCAAAGTGTTTGTGAGACATCGCCTCCGGTCAACAGCTTGTCGGAATCGAATCTCGCAAGTTGTCATTTCGCTGGTCGGATCAAAGCGGGTATCCTGCAGGAATACGACGTGAGACAAGTCGGATAAACCGGCGTGGGAGACGGAGAGGCCCAGGTTCTCCAATATTGATGCGTACTCGCGGCGCCGAATACGGCTTGGGGATCTCCATGCCAGTAGCCGGAGACCGGATTCCTCTGGTCGGCACAGTCGCAACGTTGCGTCGGCGCGATCGGTGCTTCAGTCGGCATTCAGCGGTACATGCATCGGCTACTTGGGTTTCTCCTCAAGCTTTTCATCCCCGAAAGAATTGCCTCCCAGGTGCGGCTCGATATCCGAAGCTTGACGATTCTATCCCACATTCGCCTCACGTCCGCACCCTCAACGCCTGCTCCAGCCTGTCGGCAATCTGTGTGACGATATAGGCAATCACCATGTAGATCACGACGGCAATCACGAAGGCTTCGAGGTAGTAGTAGTTCAGGGCGGCGGTCAGCTGGGACTGGGCGAAGATATCGACGACCTCGATGGCGAATCCGAGAGAAAGCGCCTTCATGATGACCATCATCGAAGTCGTCAGGTCGGGAATTGCCGTGAGGGCCACCTGGGGAAACAGGATACGTCGAAACAGTTGGCCGCCCGTATAGCCGAGCGAATGGGCCGCGTCCGACTGACCGGTGTCGAATGCATTCAGGGCTCCCTTGATAATCTCGGATTGGAACGCGGCGACACAGCCGGTAATCGCAACGACAAGAATGACCCAATTGGGGGTTTCGTGAGCGTTGAAGTTGATCCCGAGCAACGAGAACAGGAACTGGAATGCGGGCGGCAGACCGAAATAGGCGAGGAAAATCACGATGACCATTGGAACGCCCTTGAAGACGATCTTGTAAGTCATGATGAGCTCTCGCAGAACCGGCACCCGTCTGTATTCGATCAGCGCGAATATGCTGCCGACTATCGTCGACAGGACGAAAATCAAGAGTGCCATTCCAACGGTCACGGGTACGGCACTCAGAATTTCCTGCGTGTCCTGGAGCAAAATATCGGTATCAAACATGGTTGAATACCCTTACGTCAGACGCTCGCGAGGAGCTCGTTCTTGATCTGAGTTGTTGTCGTTGCCTCTGGCGCTTGCATCGGTGATCGAAGCTCGAAGAAGCGCACGATGAGCCATGCGACCAGGCACATCAGCGAATAGATGACCGCCAGGACGAGGTAGGTTTCGAACTGGAACTGGTTGTAGTCGCGCTCCATGATCAAATGCGCAGTCGCCATGACGTCGGCGGCGCCGATGTACATGACCAGCGCAACGTTATGGATCAGGTAGATGACGGAGTTCCCGTAGCCCGGTAGTGCGAAGTGCACCCCTTGCGGGCCGACGACGCGAGTAATTTTCTGCCGGAACGTATATCCAAGGCTATCGGCCGCATCGTGCTGGCCGCGATCGACGGCAAGATATGCAGGCCGCATGACTTCCGACAGATATCCTCCATGGTAGAGGCTCAACCCCACCATGGCAGCCATCGTCGGCGAAATAAAATCTTTGGCGCCGAACAGGATCACCAACAGCGGAAGCCCATAAAACGCGACGAACAGCTGCAGGACGACAGGAACGCTCCGGGCATAGGACACGTAGAGGTCCACCAGGTGACTGATCAGTGGCACCCTGCGAACACGGAGTGTTGTCGCGATGAGAGCCAGACAGAACCCGGAAATGAGGGCCGTAAACGTGATGGCGAGCGTCAGCGGCAGTGCCGTTAGCAACTCGGGAATCATAGCAGATACATCCACTTTGAAACGCTCCTTCTTGCAATTCAGCCTTGCCGCTGACTAGCGAATATGGCCCTCAACGGCCGTGCTATTTCATGTACTGGACGATGCCCTCGCCGAACCACTTCTGCGAGAGCTTCTCGATCGTGCCGTCGTCTTTCAATTCCTTGAGAACCTTGTTCACATCGTCAGCCAGAACCTTGTTCTCGTCTGATCTGTGGATCAGCATGTAGGTGTTGTTGCTGAACACTGGTTCGGACGCCACGATATCGAGTTTCTTTTGCTCGATGACGGTCTGCTCACCGAGATTGGACGGCAAGACGAGAGCGTCGAACTTGCCGTTCTGAACTTCGTCCAGCCGGTTCGGGTAGGGAATGCCTGCACTCGATGCCGTGACATCGAGCTTGTATTGCGGGTTTTCTTTCTGCCAGTTCATGATGAACTTGTAGGTTCCACCGCCGGCCGTGGTCGGAACGATCCTCTTGCCGACCAGGTCTTTCATTTCCTTGATGCCGCTGTCTTTCTTGCTGTAGATCTTCATCAGGCTGGCGCCCATGGGATTTTCCGGAATGAAGAACTGCTTGGAGCGCTCGGGCGACTTGTAGTAGCCACCCACCGCGATGTCGTACTTGCCCGTGGCGAGGCCAGTTTCCTGCGCGATGTCAGAGACACCTTCCATCTCGAACTTGTATTGCGGCAGCTTTGCGTTGATCGCCCTCAGGAGATCGGGCTCATAGCCTTGCGGCTCGACGCCGATCGCGCCCCATGCCAGCGGCTTGGATTCGGCAGACGTCGCGATCTTGATTGTCCGAACGGTCTGACCATAACTGACTCCTGCGGTTGCAAGGGCTATTGCGATGCCGCCGACGACAGCCAGGGCATGACGACGGGAAAAGCGGGATGTGATTACAGACATTTCTTAGGTTCCCTTGTTGTTGGATTATTGAAAAGCGAGTTCTGACTGCAGGAATTGAGCAAGTCGTGGGCTGGAAGGCGCGTCGAAGATATCAGCCGGGCTGCCATCGGCGGCGACCACGCCACGGTCCATGAAGACGATCCGGTTGGAGATGTTCCTTGCGAATTGCATCTCGTGGGTCACAAGCAGCGAAGTGATCCCTGACGAGGTGACGTCCTTGATCACCTTCAGGACTTCACCGACGAGTTCTGGATCCAGCGATGACGTAGGCTCATCGAAGAGTATCACGTCGGGACGAACTGCCAGGGCGCGCGCAATGCCGGTGCGCTGGAGCTGGCCGCCCGACAGTTGGGAGGGATAGCTGTCTCGCTTCGGGGTGAGGCCGACCCGCTCGAGCTCCCGCAAGGCGATCTCCCGCGCCTCGTCCGCGGACTTGCGCTGCACGACGACCAGTGGATCCATCACGTTCTGCAGGACCGTCATGTTCTTGAAGACGTTGAATTGTTGAAAGACCATCGCCGTTCGCAACCGGATCGCCTGGACAGCGACCTTGTCGGCACGCTGGTAATCCATCCGGATCTGATCGAACGCGATGGTTCCTGACGACGGCTTGGCCAGGTAGTTGATGCATTTCAGCAACGTGGTCTTGCCGGTGCCGCTGGGGCCGATGATCGAAACCACGTCACCCCGCTTTACCGAGAGATTGACGCCGTTCAGAACCTGCGTGCTTCCGTAAGACAGCTTTACATCTTTGAGTTCAAGCATTGCTGGTTGTCCCTTCGGAAAGTGTGAGACGGACTGCTTCGACCGCATGCGACATCATCACCCGCTCTCCGCATGGCCGAGAACGTGCATCAGCCGGTTTGCCCAGCCGAAGATCGATATGGCGTGGATCAGGTCGATAATCTCGCGGTCGTCCATGCCGACTGATCGAAGCGCGGCGATATCGTCTGCCGTCGCTTCCGACGGGGCCGCCGACAGGCGGCGGGCAAAACTGTAGATTGCCGCATCGCGTGGGCCGAGCGCTTCAGGTTTATCGAGATAGAGCGCGGTGACCACTTCGTCGTTCTTGGTCAGCTCTGCATGCCTGCGGGCGTGAACAACGGCGCAGAATTTGCAGCCATTGACGATGGACGCACCTAATGCACCAAGCTCGCGGTCAGGGCGGGCAAGCCCGCCTTCGACATACATGATGGCGTTGAACAAGATGGTGCGGGCAAGGTAGCTCTCAGGGTCATGCGCAAGGGTGCGCACATATTCCGAAACTTTCTTGGCTGATGGCGTGACCTTCATCGCTTCAAGCTGTTCCGGCGTGGCCTCGGATAGCTCGACCGGCGCTATGTACGGATGCCAATTCAATGGCTTCAGGCGCACCGCGGAAATCATGCCGTCCTCAACAATCGCAGGCCGGTTGCCACCCGCGTCTGGAAATTGACGAAGGCGATGAGCTCGGAAAGGGCGACGATCTGAGGATTGTTCAATCCAGCTTGGGCGAGCAGGGCGATGTGGCCCGCTTCCGCCTTTTTCGGTGTCAGCGTAATCAGGTCCACATGACGTGCGATGGTCGCCAATGGCTCTTCCAAATCCGTTTCCCCCTGGGCTAAGGCCAGAAGCTGCTCAGTCGGATCGAGCTGAGCCAGCTGCACATCAAATTCGGCCATCAGGACCGGATCGGCATTCAGAGCGGCCATGCGACGGGCCAGAGCAACCCGCAAATTAGGCGCAAGCCCTTGGTCGTTTGCTGGCTGCAGGACGGAGAGGCGACATTCCTCGGCCCCCAGCACGAATTCAGGCCGAAACCGACGCGCGCTGAAAAGCGCATCGTGCGGTGATAGACCGGCGGCCTTGTCCATTGCGTCGATCACAGCGCGGCCTCCTTCTCCAACAAGGGTGTTGAATCGACCCATTCGTCGCCCAGAAGTTCGGGCGTGTCGTAAGCGATCAGGTTGGCGAAGTGGGTTTCGACATCTTCGGCAAACAGCGATGCGGCAATGCCGCGGACCAAACGGTCGGCACCCGCGCTGACGGCTGGGATATCACCGGAGACCTTGCCGTGCGTCAGCATGGCGGCGTCGTTGAAGCAGTGGATATGCGACAGCATCGGGCAGGAGCCGGGGACGCGCTCACGAAACTCGAAGGCGGGACCTAGGTCCGGTGCATCGGACATGCCTGCACGCGCCGGCCCCATGTCCGGTGTATATCGGCCATCCGACCAGGTGCGGATATGTGGCGCGATGGCTGCAAATTCCGGGCGGCCGTTGAAGTCGTTTGAAAAGCCGGTTGCCGCGATCAGGAAGTCGTAGCGCATCAGCCCCTGGGTGGTTTCGATAAGCAGGCCTCCCGCATCTTCCGTGACCGCGACGATGCCGCAGTCGAGAAAGAACCGGGCATTGGGGTGGCGAGAAACGCGAAGCGTCGATGAACGCGGCGGCGGCGTCTGGGTTGAGGCGGTGTAGTCGAAGAACTTCCACTTCCAGGCATCGGGCAATTGATGCATGCCGAGTACAATACCCGGACTGCCGATTCCGGTCAGCTTGTTGATGCGCGGCATTTCCTTGCGCCGGATCAACATGTCCACAGATCCGGCGCCCGCCTCGAGTGCGGTTGCGGCATTGTCCATGGACGAGGCACCGGCGCCGATGACCGCCACACGCTTACCTTGCAGCGCGTCGAAATCGATCTCGTCCGCAGAATGGGCCCAATAAGCGCGATCGATGCCCCTGAGGAAATCGGGCACGGCAAAACCGCCCAGACCAGAGCGGCCGGTGGCCAGAACGAGATGACGGGTGAGAACCCGGCCGGATTCCGCGCCTTCGATATCGATCGCAATCAGATCACCAACCGGTGCGACGCCGGTCATGCGCACGCCGTTGCGCACAGGCAGAGCAAGAACCTTGCGGTACCAGACCAGGTAATCCATCCACTGGCCCTTGGGGATTTTGTCCAGCGACCGCCAGGCGTCGACGCCCCATTGCGCCGTGAACCAGGCGCGGAACGTCAATTGCGGCAAGCCGAGCGACGGACCGTGCAGGGTCTTCGGCGACCGGAGTGTTTGCATGCGGGCAAACGTTATCCACGGTCCTTCGAGCCCAGCCGGCGCCGCATCATAGGCGACGACATTGGTGATCCCTGCCAGCACCAGCTTTGCCGTGGCAGCAAGTCCGCACATGCCAGCGCCAATGACCACGACATCACGGACCGGGGCGCCCTCATGCATGCGTGTGGGGACCCAGGGCTTGGCGGGCAGCTCGACAAAGTCGAGATCCTGCGCAAGCTGGGCTTCCAACGCGGCAAGGCCCGTCGATGCTGCCGGGGTGGGAGTATGCTTCATATTCCAGTTCCGTTATTTGTGCCCGACGCGGGATCGTTCACCAATTGGCTGGCCAAAGCTGGATCGAGCTTCTTGAAACCGACGATCGACCGTTCAGCCACCGCTTCGACCGCATCCATCAGCGCCTGCGCGACTGGGCGAAGGGGACGTTTTGAGGCAGCCACAACGCCCCAATAAAAGAGAACGGTTACATCGATCGGGCGAATGACGACCCCAGGCAGGGCGACGCCATAGGCCGTGAGGGGATCGATGACGGCCGCGACACCAGTATGGCGCACGATCTGCAACGCGCCGTAGGCAGTATTGGTCCGGATCACCGGGCCGGTGTCGATGCCCCGGGCAGCGAGTGCCTTGGCGACATGCAACTGAAACCGCAGCGGATTGAGCAACGTAGCCACGCGACGACCCGCAAAAGCCGAAAGCGGTATGACATCAAGTTCAGCCAGCGCATCGTCCTCCCGCACGGCAGCAACATCAGGCGCCGAATAGAGCCGTAGGACATCCAGACCGGGCGTATCGAGCGGCAGGCTTGAAAACCCGATCTCGGCACGTCCGCTGCGCACTTCCTGGGCGACGATCGAGGGAAGAAACTGCCCGAGATGCGTCTCGTGCGGAAGCTCGACACCCTTGAGCTCGGCCAGGGCCGCCGGGATCAAGCCGGTGCCGATCGCGGAGGTTGTGACAATCTGCAGGATCCGCCCACGGCCGGCGGCGATCATCTTGGCCCGCGCTGCAAGTTCGGTGAAAGACATCAACAATCGCCGCGCTTCCTCCTCGAATGCGACACCCTCTTCAGACAGCTGCACCCGTCGACCGATCCGATGCAGCAATTCGAAGCCAAGTTCGGCCTCGAGCTCCTGAATGGTGCGTGTCACCGAAGGTTGGGAACGCCCGAGCATGTCAGCCGCCTTGGTGATGCTGCCGCTGGCAGCAACCGCAAGGAAGGTCTGAAGGTCCCGGGTTTCCATGTTCTCCCTACATGCGTAATTCGTATGATTGACATCGTCTCATTCATTTTTGATATATGTCAAGCGGAAACTAATAGTCGTTGCGGCGTTTGCCGGCTCAGAGCCGGAGTCCTGATCGAAACGGCTGATGGCAACCGACGTGACTTCAATTCGGATCCTCCCGATGAAAAAACTTGTAGGCGGGGACGGCAAGGATTCTCGAACCATAAAGCCGGCGACAGGAGGAATGTTATGCGCGTGAGTATTCTGGGCGCTGGAGCAATTGCCTATGGCCTTGCGGCCTATTTGGCACAATCGGGACATACGCCAACACTTTGGTCACCGTCGGGAGACCGCACCAGAACGTTGGCGACTGGCGAATTATTGAAGGCGACGGGGGATATCGAGGCGACGGTGCCGGTGCGTATTGCCAATGATTGTAAAGATGCCATCGATCACGCGGATGTGGTGGTGATCGCGCTTCCCGCTTACGGCCACAAGATGGTGATGGATGCCGCGGTCCCTCACCTGGCAGATGGTATTCCTGTCATCGTCAGTTCGCACAGTTCGTTCGGCGCGCTGTATCTCTCCAAGCGGTTAGCCGAGCGCAAGGTCAGGTTGCCGATCGTCGTTTGGGGCACAACGCTCTTGACCGGCCGCCAGCTCGGACCAACAGAAGTCCAGGTCACTTCCATTCGCCAGAAGCTTGATGTTGCGACGCTGCCTTTCGATGCGCTCGATCAAGGGTACAAGCTTTGCACGGCCTTGTTCGGCGATCGTTTCGTCAAGCGCGATGGTCTGCTGGCAATTGCGCTCAGCAACCTCAATCCGCAGAACCATCTGGGAATTGCCCTTCTCAATCTCACACGAATGGAGAGGGCCGAGCGATGGAGCCAGGGGGGAAATGTCACTCCTGCCGTTGGTCGCTTCATCGAGGCTCTGGATGCCGAACGATTGGCCATAGCTGGCAATTTCGGTATCGCGGTTCGTACCGTCCAGGAACATTTTTCATTGTCGTTCCACGTCCCCATGAGCACCGTTTCGGAAATGAACCTGGAGATGGATCGCCAAGGTCGTGGCGGCTTTGGCCCGACGACTATCGAGAGCCGCTATATTCTCGAGGACGTTCCGTTCGGCCTGTTACCAACCGCAGTCCTGGGGAAGATCAGCGGAAATCCGGCGGTTCTCCATGAATCCGGAATTTCCATATTGTCGGCGGCTTATGGCCGGGATCTCAAGGGAGATAATGATATTCTTCCTGGGCTCGGCATCGAGAACATGACAAAGACGGATCTTGAAGCCCTTTGCCGCAAGGGGTTTTGAGCGCGCTCGCGGCCAATGCGGCGTGATTACGCTTTGAGGAAGCTAGCGCGACGCTCCTGTTACATCATTGCGAGCTGATTCTAACCAACGACATCCGAAGGTCGACTTACTTGACTTGTGAGCGGATAACTTCTATATGATGTGGACACTTTAAGAAGGAGGTATAACCATGGTCCGTCCTGTAGAAACCCCAACCCGTGAAATCAAAAAACTCGACGGCCTGTGGGCATTCAGTCTGGATCGCGAAAACTGTGGAATTGATCAGCGTTGGTGGGAAAGCGCGTTACAAGAAAGCCGGGCAATTGCTGTGCCAGGCAGTTTTAACGATCAGTTCGCCGATGCAGATATTCGTAATTATGCGGGCAACGTCTGGTATCAGCGCGAAGTCTTTATACCGAAAGGTTGGGCAGGCCAGCGTATCGTGCTGCGTTTCGATGCGGTCACTCATTACGGCAAAGTGTGGGTCAATAATCAGGAAGTGATGGAGCATCAGGGCGGCTATACGCCATTTGAAGCCGATGTCACGCCGTATGTTATTGCCGGGAAAAGTGTACGTATCACCGTTTGTGTGAACAACGAACTGAACTGGCAGACTATCCCGCCGGGAATGGTGATTACCGACGAAAACGGCAAGAAAAAGCAGTCTTACTTCCATGATTTCTTTAACTATGCCGGAATCCATCGCAGCGTAATGCTCTACACCACGCCGAACACCTGGGTGGACGATATCACCGTGGTGACGCATGTCGCGCAAGACTGTAACCACGCGTCTGTTGACTGGCAGGTGGTGGCCAATGGTGATGTCAGCGTTGAACTGCGTGATGCGGATCAACAGGTGGTTGCAACTGGACAAGGCACTAGCGGGACTTTGCAAGTGGTGAATCCGCACCTCTGGCAACCGGGTGAAGGTTATCTCTATGAACTGTGCGTCACAGCCAAAAGCCAGACAGAGTGTGATATCTACCCGCTTCGCGTCGGCATCCGGTCAGTGGCAGTGAAGGGCGAACAGTTCCTGATTAACCACAAACCGTTCTACTTTACTGGCTTTGGTCGTCATGAAGATGCGGACTTGCGTGGCAAAGGATTCGATAACGTGCTGATGGTGCACGACCACGCATTAATGGACTGGATTGGGGCCAACTCCTACCGTACCTCGCATTACCCTTACGCTGAAGAGATGCTCGACTGGGCAGATGAACATGGCATCGTGGTGATTGATGAAACTGCTGCTGTCGGCTTTAACCTCTCTTTAGGCATTGGTTTCGAAGCGGGCAACAAGCCGAAAGAACTGTACAGCGAAGAGGCAGTCAACGGGGAAACTCAGCAAGCGCACTTACAGGCGATTAAAGAGCTGATAGCGCGTGACAAAAACCACCCAAGCGTGGTGATGTGGAGTATTGCCAACGAACCGGATACCCGTCCGCAAGGTGCACGGGAATATTTCGCGCCACTGGCGGAAGCAACGCGTAAACTCGACCCGACGCGTCCGATCACCTGCGTCAATGTAATGTTCTGCGACGCTCACACCGATACCATCAGCGATCTCTTTGATGTGCTGTGCCTGAACCGTTATTACGGATGGTATGTCCAAAGCGGCGATTTGGAAACGGCAGAGAAGGTACTGGAAAAAGAACTTCTGGCCTGGCAGGAGAAACTGCATCAGCCGATTATCATCACCGAATACGGCGTGGATACGTTAGCCGGGCTGCACTCAATGTACACCGACATGTGGAGTGAAGAGTATCAGTGTGCATGGCTGGATATGTATCACCGCGTCTTTGATCGCGTCAGCGCCGTCGTCGGTGAACAGGTATGGAATTTCGCCGATTTTGCGACCTCGCAAGGCATATTGCGCGTTGGCGGTAACAAGAAAGGGATCTTCACTCGCGACCGCAAACCGAAGTCGGCGGCTTTTCTGCTGCAAAAACGCTGGACTGGCATGAACTTCGGTGAAAAACCGCAGCAGGGAGGCAAACAATGAGCTCAAGGAGACATGAACGATGAACATCAAAAAGTTTGCAAAACAAGCAACAGTATTAACCTTTACTACCGCACTGCTGGCAGGAGGCGCAACTCAAGCGTTTGCGAAAGAAACGAACCAAAAGCCATATAAGGAAACATACGGCATTTCCCATATTACACGCCATGATATGCTGCAAATCCCTGAACAGCAAAAAAATGAAAAATATCAAGTTCCTGAATTCGATTCGTCCACAATTAAAAATATCTCTTCTGCAAAAGGCCTGGACGTTTGGGACAGCTGGCCATTACAAAACGCTGACGGCACTGTCGCAAACTATCACGGCTACCACATCGTCTTTGCATTAGCCGGAGATCCTAAAAATGCGGATGACACATCGATTTACATGTTCTATCAAAAAGTCGGCGAAACTTCTATTGACAGCTGGAAAAACGCTGGCCGCGTCTTTAAAGACAGCGACAAATTCGATGCAAATGATTCTATCCTAAAAGACCAAACACAAGAATGGTCAGGTTCAGCCACATTTACATCTGACGGAAAAATCCGTTTATTCTACACTGATTTCTCCGGTAAACATTACGGCAAACAAACACTGACAACTGCACAAGTTAACGTATCAGCATCAGACAGCTCTTTGAACATCAACGGTGTAGAGGATTATAAATCAATCTTTGACGGTGACGGAAAAACGTATCAAAATGTACAGCAGTTCATCGATGAAGGCAACTACAGCTCAGGCGACAACCATACGCTGAGAGATCCTCACTACGTAGAAGATAAAGGCCACAAATACTTAGTATTTGAAGCAAACACTGGAACTGAAGATGGCTACCAAGGCGAAGAATCTTTATTTAACAAAGCATACTATGGCAAAAGCACATCATTCTTCCGTCAAGAAAGTCAAAAACTTCTGCAAAGCGATAAAAAACGCACGGCTGAGTTAGCAAACGGCGCTCTCGGTATGATTGAGCTAAACGATGATTACACACTGAAAAAAGTGATGAAACCGCTGATTGCATCTAACACAGTAACAGATGAAATTGAACGCGCGAACGTCTTTAAAATGAACGGCAAATGGTACCTGTTCACTGACTCCCGCGGATCAAAAATGACGATTGACGGCATTACGTCTAACGATATTTACATGCTTGGTTATGTTTCTAATTCTTTAACTGGCCCATACAAGCCGCTGAACAAAACTGGCCTTGTGTTAAAAATGGATCTTGATCCTAACGATGTAACCTTTACTTACTCACACTTCGCTGTACCTCAAGCGAAAGGAAACAATGTCGTGATTACAAGCTATATGACAAACAGAGGATTCTACGCAGACAAACAATCAACGTTTGCGCCAAGCTTCCTGCTGAACATCAAAGGCAAGAAAACATCTGTTGTCAAAGACAGCATCCTTGAACAAGGACAATTAACAGTTAACAAATAAAAACGCAAAAGAAAATGCCGATGGATCCACAGCAAGCGAACCGGAATTGCCAGCTGGGGCGCCCTCTGGTAAGGTTGGGAAGCCCTGCAAAGTAAACTGGATGGCTTTCTTGCCGCCAAGGATCTGATGGCGCAGGGGATCAAGATCTGATCAAGAGACAGGATGAGGATCGTTTCGCATGATTGAACAAGATGGATTGCACGCAGGTTCTCCGGCCGCTTGGGTGGAGAGGCTATTCGGCTATGACTGGGCACAACAGACAATCGGCTGCTCTGATGCCGCCGTGTTCCGGCTGTCAGCGCAGGGGCGCCCGGTTCTTTTTGTCAAGACCGACCTGTCCGGTGCCCTGAATGAACTGCAGGACGAGGCAGCGCGGCTATCGTGGCTGGCCACGACGGGCGTTCCTTGCGCAGCTGTGCTCGACGTTGTCACTGAAGCGGGAAGGGACTGGCTGCTATTGGGCGAAGTGCCGGGGCAGGATCTCCTGTCATCTCACCTTGCTCCTGCCGAGAAAGTATCCATCATGGCTGATGCAATGCGGCGGCTGCATACGCTTGATCCGGCTACCTGCCCATTCGACCACCAAGCGAAACATCGCATCGAGCGAGCACGTACTCGGATGGAAGCCGGTCTTGTCGATCAGGATGATCTGGACGAAGAGCATCAGGGGCTCGCGCCAGCCGAACTGTTCGCCAGGCTCAAGGCGCGCATGCCCGACGGCGAGGATCTCGTCGTGACCCATGGCGATGCCTGCTTGCCGAATATCATGGTGGAAAATGGCCGCTTTTCTGGATTCATCGACTGTGGCCGGCTGGGTGTGGCGGACCGCTATCAGGACATAGCGTTGGCTACCCGTGATATTGCTGAAGAGCTTGGCGGCGAATGGGCTGACCGCTTCCTCGTGCTTTACGGTATCGCCGCTCCCGATTCGCAGCGCATCGCCTTCTATCGCCTTCTTGACGAGTTCTTCTGACCCGGTACCTCAGCGCTAGCGGAGTGTATACTGGCTTACTATGTTGGCACTGATGAGGGTGTCAGTGAAGTGCTTCATGTGGCAGGAGAAAAAAGGCTGCACCGGTGCGTCAGCAGAATATGTGATACAGGATATATTCCGCTTCCTCGCTCACTGACTCGCTACGCTCGGTCGTTCGACTGCGGCGAGCGGAAATGGCTTACGAACGGGGCGGAGATTTCCTGGAAGATGCCAGGAAGATACTTAACAGGGAAGTGAGAGGGCCGCGGCAAAGCCGTTTTTCCATAGGCTCCGCCCCCCTGACAAGCATCACGAAATCTGACGCTCAAATCAGTGGTGGCGAAACCCGACAGGACTATAAAGATACCAGGCGTTTCCCCCTGGCGGCTCCCTCGTGCGCTCTCCTGTTCCTGCCTTTCGGTTTACCGGTGTCATTCCGCTGTTATGGCCGCGTTTGTCTCATTCCACGCCTGACACTCAGTTCCGGGTAGGCAGTTCGCTCCAAGCTGGACTGTATGCACGAACCCCCCGTTCAGTCCGACCGCTGCGCCTTATCCGGTAACTATCGTCTTGAGTCCAACCCGGAAAGACATGCAAAAGCACCACTGGCAGCAGCCACTGGTAATTGATTTAGAGGAGTTAGTCTTGAAGTCATGCGCCGGTTAAGGCTAAACTGAAAGGACAAGTTTTGGTGACTGCGCTCCTCCAAGCCAGTTACCTCGGTTCAAAGAGTTGGTAGCTCAGAGAACCTTCGAAAAACCGCCCTGCAAGGCGGTTTTTTCGTTTTCAGAGCAAGAGATTACGCGCAGACCAAAACGATCTCAAGAAGATCATCTTATTAAGGGGTCTGACGCTCAGTGGAACGAAAACTCACGTTAAGGGATTTTGGTCATGAGATTATCAAAAAGGATCTTCACCTAGATCCTTTTAAATTAAAAATGAAGTTTTAAATCAATCTAAAGTATATATGAGTAAACTTGGTCTGACAGTTACCAATGCTTAATCAGACTAGAGCTTCCATCCGCTTGCCCTCATCTGTTACGCCGGCGGTAGCCGGCCAGCCTCGCAGAGCAGGATTCCCGTTGAGCACCGCCAGGTGCGAATAAGGGACAGTGAAGAAGGAACACCCGCTCGCGGGTGGGCCTACTTCACCTATCCTGCCCGGCTGACGCCGTTGGATACACCAAGGAAAGTCTACACGAACCCTTTGGCAAAATCCTGTATATCGTGCGAATTGTCTAGATTCGCTTCATCGAGGCTCTGGATGCCGAACGATTGGCCATAGCTGGCAATTTCGGTATCGCGGTTCGTACCGTCCAGGAACATTTTTCATTGTCGTTCCACGTCCCCATGAGCACCGTTTCGGAAATGAACCTGGAGATGGATCGCCAAGGTCGTGGCGGCTTTGGCCCGACGACTATCGAGAGCCGCTATATTCTCGAGGACGTTCCGTTCGGCCTGTTACCAACCGCAGTCCTGGGGAAGATCAGCGGAAATCCGGCGGTTCTCCATGAATCCGGAATTTCCATATTGTCGGCGGCTTATGGCCGGGATCTCAAGGGAGATAATGATATTCTTCCTGGGCTCGGCATCGAGAACATGACAAAGACGGATCTTGAAGCCCTTTGCCGCAAGGGGTTTTGAGCGCGCTCGCGGCCAATGCGGCGTGATTACGCTTTGAGGAAGCTAGCGCGACGCTCCTGTTACATCATTGCGAGCTGATTCTAACCAACGACATCCGAAGGGGACCAACACAGGTTGGATATTATCAAACTGTGTTGGTCCGAGTTGGCTATTTCACCTGCTTGATCTCCCCCGGCGCCAAACGGCGCCGGATAAGACGTGCCGTATCGATCACATCATGCGTTTGATGTCGGTGTACGCGCCATTCGTCTTCAGCGTCACGGTGACGTCGGCACCGGTGCGGTTGCGCCAGAACCAACCGTGATTGCCGTCAAAGGCTGCCTCAAGTACGCCCTCGTCCTCTGCAGCACCGCGTCCCTTCTCGTATGAGATGTTTTCGCCGCCGCCGTCACCATGGGTGTCGAAGTTCACCGCCGCGCCATTGGCTGTCCAAGAGTAGTTTGCCTTTGCGCCCTTGGCCATGACGAGCTTGATCTCAGCTCCTTCGCCGGGCTTGAGGGTGACCGACATTTCGTCCGTCCGCAGTTCCTGGGCAGAGGCGGAACCAATCACCAGTTCAGCGAAGACGCGCTCCAGAAGACTCGACTGCTGATCTTGGCCTGGCACTGCGGTCGGCGTGCCGTTTTGCAATTCGCGAAGGCGGTCTTGCTCGGCCTCTTCGGCGAGTTGTGTCTTGATCTCGCCCATCTCGGTGAGCTCGAGCGCTCGCCCAACGCCGGTGGGATCGATGGCGTATTCGGCCGGCAGCACGATGGTCACAAGGATGGCCGCTGCCGCGACAATGGCGATGAGGGTAGATCGGAGGAGCTGCATGGATGTCGGCAGTTCAGCGCGGGTCGGGATGTCTGTGTTGTACATGGGAGAATTCCTTTTTTTGATCTTTACTTGGAGGTTCAGGAGACGACCCAGCCGGTGAGTTGATAGCCGATCAGCACAAACCCGGCGGTCATCATGATGGTGTTGGCGGTGTATGCGTGGCGCCAGAAACTGTCGGTCCGGCGCCAGTAGCCCATGACGATAAGGATAGCAGCGAGCGCCAGAAGCTGACCGACCTCAACGCCGACGTTGAAGGCAAGTAGGTTGGGCACGAGCCCGTCGGGCGAGATGTTGTATTCGATGATCTTCGTCGACAGGCCGAAGCCGTGGAAAAAGCCGAAGATCAGCGTCGCGATCTTGGTGTTCGGCTGGAAGCCGAGCCACCTCTGGAAGGCACCCATATTGTCGAGCGCCTTGTAGACGACCGACAGGCCGATGATCGCGTCGATGATGTAGCTGTTGATGCCAACGTTGAAATAGACGCCAAGCAGCATGGTCGTGGAATGGCCGAGCGCGAACAGGCTCACATAGATGCCAATGTGCTTCATCCGGTAGAGGAAGAAGATCACGCCGAACAGGAACAGGACGTGGTCGTATCCCGTCACCATGTGCTTGGCGCCGAGATAGATGAAGGGCAGCAGATTGATGCCCGTGATCTCCTGGATATAGCCCTTGTCGCCTTCGGCAACGGCATGGGCGAGGGCAGTCCACCCAAGCAATGGGAGGGTCAGGAGAGCAATGAGCACAGGAAGGGCAAACCGCCAGCGCGCGCAAGGCGTGCGTGGCGGACCCTTGTAGAAGGATCCTTGCATGAGAATTCCAATCGTCGTCGTTGAGGATGGCCGCGCGTGCGGCCGCGATCATGCGATGACGATCTGCCTGGGAGGGCGCTCAAGCCGGAAACGGATTTCTAGGTCGGCAAACGAAGGCGGGTAAACCAGCCAGCTCCGGCCTATCGGCGGTGCTGGCTGCGCGAAGCCCGGAAGCGTGCTCGCCGTTTCATGGGTGTGGTCGGCCGGATTGTGGCCGTGGGTATGACCAAAGCTCTGCTCATCGGCTTCGCCATCGTCATGGCTGTGGCCGTGTTTTCCGATCTGTGCTGTCAGCTCTGCGTGACGCGCTGCCTCGGCGGCAGCGAGCGCAATCGGGCTATGCGAGGCCGAACTACCCACTGGGGAGAGCAGCACGCCGAGAGTCATCGCGAACGCGACGATGAGACGAAAGGCTGTGCTAGGGATCCAATTCGGCATGCTTAACGATTATTCTCTAAAATCCTAACGAATGGTGGCATGCACCAGAATCGAGGCCACTTTGAGGCTTGGAATATCCTCTCGGGGGGGATAGCATCAAGGGCATGAATGAGCGTCCCCACGTCCACGAAACCCATCCTGCCATCATCAAGCGGCTGAAGCGCGCCGACGGCCATCTGCGCGGGATCGTCGAGATGATCGAGGCCGGGCGACCGTGCCTCGACATCGCCCAGCAACTTCATGCCGTGGAGAAGGCCATCGCCCAGGCCAAGAAGACGCTGATCCAGGACCACCTCAACCACTGCCTTGAAGACGTCGTCGGACCGCTGGCGCTCGAGCAGCGCCGCTCGATCGACGAGTTCAAGGATATCACCAAGTACCTGTGAGAAGCGCCATGATGGACAAAGTTCGCGATTGGTTCGGGTTCGGCCCGATGACGCAAGGCATGGGCGGCCACGGACATGATCACGGCGAGGGCGGCCATGGCCACACGCATGGCGTCATCGACCCGACGATCGCCACGACGACGCGCGGCATCTGGGCGATTAAATGGTCATTCGTCGTTCTGGCCATCACGGCGGCGCTGCAGTTGGTGGTTGTGTTCCTCTCCGGCAGCGTGGCGCTGCTGGCCGACACGATCCACAATGTCGGCGACGCGGTCACCGCCATCCCATTGTGGGTCGCCTTCATGCTGGCCCGTCGCAAACCGAGCAAGACGTTCACCTACGGGCTGGGTCGCGTCGAAGATCTGGCCGGCATTCTGATTGTCCTCATCATCTTGTTCAGCGCCATCGTTGCCGGCTACGAGGCGATCGACCGGTTGATCAATCCGCAGCCGATCGCATTTCTTGGCTGGGTCGCCATAGCCGGCATTATAGGTTTCTTAGGCAACGAGGCCGTTGCAGTGTTCCGTATCCGGGTCGGCCGCGAGATCAACAGCGCGGCGCTGATCGCCGACGGCTACCATGCGCGCACCGACGGCTTTACCAGTCTGGCGGTTGTGCTGGGTGCTATCGGCGTATGGCTGGGGTTTCCGCTGGCCGATCCGATCATCGGGCTCTTGATCACGGTGGCCATCTTCGCGATCGTCTGGCAGTCTTCGAAGGCAGTCCTCACGCGCATGCTCGACGGTGTCGAGCCCGGCATCGTCGATGAAATCCATCATGCCGCCGAGCATGTGTCCGGTATCGAACGTGTCCAAAGCGTGCAGGCGCGCTGGATCGGCCATCGCCTGCATGCCGACGTCGCCATCAGTGTCGCCGACGCGGCGACGGCCAAGGACGTGATGGGCGTCACCGAAGCCCTCAAGGAGGAACTGTTCGCCCACTTGCCGGCGTTGGCTGAAGCGAATGTTCGTCTGGAGAGTTCGGCCGGGTCTGCCGCGACGGGCACGGAACCCTCTCACTCACATGGTCATCATGCGCCGGAGCCCTTCAAGGTCGACTGCGATCTGGCTGCCGGGACATTGGAAATCGTCGACACGCCGGCTGGCGAGCGGATGCGGCTGACCATCGACCGGCATGCCGACGATCTGATGGCAACGGTGATCATCGATAGGCCTGGCGGGCCGGAGACGCTTCGCCTCGAACCCATCGCCGACAACCATCATCGCCTTGAGAGCACCGTGGCTCCTGCTGAGCCGCATGAGTTCCAGGCGAGGCTGGTCTTGGCCGCGAAGGGTCGCGAGCAGGTGCTGCCGTTCAAAATGGTCGAGCCGGAAGGCCACCATCACTGAGATCAGGCCCGCCATTCAATCGCCACGGATCAACGACCCATCGCTCCTCCAAGAAGACAGACATATGCTGCAAGTCCTTGCCAATCGCACTTATCGCCATCTTTTCCTGGCCCAGGTCATCGCCCTGATTGGCACTGGCCTTGCCACCGTGGCGCTCGGGCTGCTTGCCTATGACCTTGCCGGCGCCGATGCCGGCGCGGTGCTCGGCACGGCGCTTGCCATCAAGATGATCGCCTATGTCGGCGTGGCGCCCGTTGCCGCCGCGTTCGCCGAGCGCCTACCACGCCGTACCATGCTGGTTTCGCTCGACCTCATCAGGGCAGGGGTTGCCGTATTCCTGCCCTTCGTCACCGAAGTCTGGCAGATATATCTTCTCATCTTCATCCTGCAGTCGGCGTCAGCCGGCTTCACCCCGACCTTCCAGGCTTCGATCCCTGACGTGCTGCCCGAAGAGAAGGACTACACACGGGCCTTGTCGCTCTCGCGACTGGCCTACGACCTGGAAAGCGTCGTCAGCCCCCTCCTCGCGGCGGCGCTGCTTTCGGTCATAAGCTTCCATAGCCTGTTCGCCGGCACGGTTGTCGGGTTCCTGGCGTCAGCGGCGCTGGTCGTCTCCGTGGTGCTGCCCAGCCCGCAGCCCTCCGAGCCGCGCGGCATCTATGAACGCACGACGGGCGGGATCCGCATCTATCTGACGACGCCGCGTTTGCGCGGTTTGCTGGCCCTTAATCTTGCCGTCGCGGCGGCCAGCGCCATGGTGATCGTCAACACGGTGGTCCTGGTGCAGGCAAAATTCGACCTCTCCCAGAGCGACACGGCATTTGCCCTTGCCGCCTTCGGGGGCGGCTCGATGATCGCGGCGCTGGTCCTGCCGCGGCTGCTGGACGGCATCCCGGATCGGGTTGCGATGTTGTCAGGCGCCGGCCTGCTGGTTGCCGGCTTGTTCGCAGGGCCGTTTGCCATCAGCTATCAGCTGCTCTTGCCGCTCTGGTTCGTGCTCGGGCTCGGCTATTCGCTGGCGCAGACCCCGTCTGGGCGGCTGATCAAGCGCTCGGCCGATCCCGTCGACCGGCCGGCATTGTTTGCCGCGCAATTCGCGCTTTCGCACGCCTGCTGGCTCATCACCTATCCGATCGCCGGACTCGTCGGCGCGGCGATGGGCCTGCCCTTCACCTTTATCCTGCTTGGCGTCATTGGCGCCGCGGCACTCTTTGCCGCGATGTGGTTGTGGCCGCGTCACGATCCCGACGTTCTCAGCCACGCCCATGACGATCTGTCTGACGGGCATTCGCACCTCGAGGACGCCGTCTGGACCGAAGCAGGCTTCGAGCATGCGCATGGTTATGTCGTTAACGATAGGCACCCAAAATGGCCGAAAGCGAGCTGAGCGGCCCCAATGCTGGGAGATGTTGGTGCCTTCGGCGCGCTGTTCCTCACCGCGTTCGCCGCAGCGACAATTCTGCCGCTGCAGTCAGAGGCGGTGCTGGCCGGCCTGCTGCTGACCGGAAGCCAGTCACCGGCGGCGCTGATCCTGGTCGCGACGATCGGCAACGTGCTTGGTTCGGTTGTCAACTGGCTGCTCGGCCGCTGCATCGACCGCTTTCGCGACCGCAAATGGTTTCCGGTCAAGCCCACTGCGCTCGATCGCGCCGCGGCGCGCTACCGCCGTTGCGGACGATGGAGCCTGTTGCTGAGCTGGGTTCCCGTCATCGGCGATCCGCTGACGATGATGGCCGGTGTTCTGCGCGAGCCGCTCTGGAGCTTCGTTGCGATCGTCACGATGGCGAAAGCCGGCCGCTATCTCGCGCTCTCGGCGGCGGCGCTGAACTGGCTGTAGGCCGCAACCGCGACCAAGTGGGTCGCTGGGGTAAAACTCTCAAACGGTTTTCCGACTTTATGTCTTATGTCTATACAAATTAGCAAGCGTGCACATGATCGTTGCCAATCAAACAAAAAGGGGAACTAACATGATGACTCTCGACCGCCGCAATTTCCTGGCCTCCACAGCCGGCCTGGCCTTCATTGCCGCGTTTCCACGCGCCGCGTACTCGGAGGGGCATGAAACGTTGAAGGTCGCCATTGCCGCCGAAACCGGCGATCTCGACCTGCTGCAAAACGTCTCCACGCTGAGTTCCTACACGGTCGTGTTCGACGCCCTCATACACTATGGCCAGGACGGCGCGCTCGAGCCCGGGCTCGCCACCAAGTGGGCTGTCGCCGGCGACCAGCTTTCGATCGCCTTCGACCTGCGCGAAGGTGTTGCCTTCAGTGACGGCACGCCCTTCGATTCGACCGCCGCGGAATGGAATCTCAAACGCTGGCTGGGCGTCGCGGATTTCTCATGGATCGGTGTGTCCGACGCATTCGACAGCATCGTCACCGATGGACCCAGCAAGTTGACGATCAAGCTAAAGCGTCCGGTGCCCGCCGCCTTGCTGGAGCTCACCATAGTGCGTCCGGTGCGCTTCCTGTCGCCGAAGGCGGTCGACGCCGGCGGCAAGCAGACCGCTCCGGTCGGCACCGGACCGTGGATCGTCGAAAGCTACGATTCCTCCGGCACCGTGCTGGTGCGCAACGACAAATACTGGGGCGAGAAGCCACTGTTTGCTCGCATGGAACTGAAGGTGGTTCCCGACGAACTCGCCCGCGCCAACGCGCTGCGTTCCGGCGACCTCGACGTGATCGGCGGCGACTGGGTGGCGACGCTGTCGCCGCGCCGCGCCCGCGCGCTTGAAAAGGACGGCATGAAAGTGGTGGCCGAGGCCGGCACCGCAACCATGCTGCTCGGTTATTCGCCGAAGGCCAAGATGATGGCCGACAAGGCCGTGCGCGAGGCCATCTATGTCTCGGTCGACCGCGCCGCGATCGCCAAGGTGTTGTTCGAAGGCTACGCAGATCCGGCGGCGGATCTCTTTCCGACCAACGTGCCTTCCTCGGGCAAGCGGCATAACGTGCCGGTACGCGACGTCGCCGCGGCCAGGAAAATCCTTGCCGATGGCGGTTGGAGCGAAAGCGGAGGCGCCTGGAGCAAGGAGGGCGCGCCGCTGGCGATCGATTTCCTCGTATCGGAGGAATCGCTGCCGGGTTCGCGCCGCATCGCCGAGATGATCCAGGGTCAGCTGTCCGAGGTCGGCTTCCAGGTTCAGGTCTCGTCAGTCGACAACGCCACCATGCACGACCGTCGCCCGGCGTTCGAATATGATCTTGCCTTCTTCACCACCTATGGCGCGCCCTATGATCCGCACGGCACGCTCGGCAACGCGTTCGTATCCACCGCCGACAGCGGGCCGGACGGCAAGATCTATGTTTCCCCGGAGCTTGATGGCGTGGTCAAGGCCGCGCTCGAAGCGAGCGGCGACGAACGCGAAGCCAAGATGCAGGCGCTCTACGACTGGCTGCACGACAACCGGGCGATCTGCCCGCTCGTTGTCAGCCAGCGGCTGTGGGCGCACAATCCTCGCGTCGAGAACTTCGCGCTTCCCGCGACGGACTACGACCTGCCGTTCAAGGCGATCACGCTGAAGGCCTGAACGCCTCGAATCTCCTGGGGGAGTTCCGATGAGACGCACGATTCTGCGAAGGATGTTGCTTGCCTGTCTGCTTGTCGTGGCGGCATCGGCATTGACCTTTACCCTGGTTGCCGCGGCGCCGGGCAACGTCGCCGCGCTCATGGCCGAGCGTGCGGCAGGCCCGGGCGCGGATGCCGAAATGATCAAGAAGATCGGCGAGGACCTCGGGCTCTATGATCCGCTGCCGGTCCGCTACGGCCGATGGCTTTTCAGCGCTATCACCGGCGATCTCGGCGTCTCGCTGCGCACCGGCAAGCCGATCGCGCAGGAATTCGCCGCCAGAATCCCGATGACGGCGGCGCTGCTTGCGGGCGGCGGCATTCTCGCCTTTTTCCTGTCGCTGGCGCTCGGCGTTGCCGGTGCGGTCAGCAATGGTGGCGCGTTGGACCGGTTCCTCCACGCCTTCTCGCTGGTCGGCGCCTCGACGCCGAACTTCTTCGTGGCGGCGCTGCTGGTCATCGTCTTTTCGGTGATGCTGGGCTGGCTGCCCACCTTCGGCGTCGGCGGCTTCACCTCGTGGCTCTTGCCGTGGGTGACAATCGCCCTGTTTCCGGCATCGGTGCTGAGCCGCGTCGTCCGCGTCAACCTCCAGGAGGCCATGTCGCGACCCTTCGCCACGACGGGCTTCGCGAAGGGCTACACGAGGACACAGGTGCTGATGCGCGAGGCTCTGCCCAACATCGCCATCCCGTTCCTGACCACCTTCGGCGCCCAGTTCACGCTGATGATCATCGGTTCGATCGTGGTTGAAACGGTGTTTGCGCTGCGCGGCGTCGGCGCCTTCTTTATCGATGCAATCCGCTTCCGCGACTTCGTCGGCATGCAGTCGGTTCTGTTGCTGTTCGTGGTGTTCTTCGTTGTCGTCAACCTGATGGTTGACGTGATCTGCATGTTTGTCGACCCGCGCATGCGTAGGGCGAGAGGAGCTTGATCCGATGAACACTTCCTTGTTCAGGAGCATGAAGGACTGGCCCTGGCTGGTGCTGCTGCCAGTCGTCTTCTTTGTCGCGGTCGGTGTGCTCGGTCCCTCGATCATGCCTTACGATCCCGGCGCGCAAGACTACGACGTCACGCTTGCGGGACCGAGCTGGGCTCACTGGCTGGGCACCGACTATCTCGGCCGCGATATTCTGAGCCGCATCATCGGCGGCGCCCGCATATCGCTGGTGGCGATGGTGATCGTGCTGGTGGCCGCACTTGCCATCGGCGTCAGCATCGGTTCGTTCGCCGGTTATGTCGGCGGGCGCGTCGAGCTGGTGTTGATCAGCCTCATCGACATCGCGCTGGCGCTGCCAAGCTTGGTGATCGCGCTGGCGCTGATCGGCATTCTCGGCACCGGCTACTGGTCGATGATCACGGCGCTGACGCTGGCGTGGTGGGCGAACTATGCCCGCATGAGCCGCGCCGTGGTCACCGCCGAATTGCAACAGCCCTATATCGAAGCGGCAAGGGTGATGGGCGCCAGCCATCTGTGGATCTTTGTGCGCCATATCCTGCCGCATGTCCTGGCCCTCGTCGTGGTCTATGCCAGCGCCGATGCTGGCGCCCTTGTCCTGGCCATCGCGACGCTGAGCTTCCTCGGCCTGGGCGTCGCGCCGCCGGCGCCGGAATGGGGCCAGATGCTGGTCGACGGCATGAGCTACATTGAGGAATACCCGAGGCTGGTCGTCCTTCCGGGCCTTGCGCTCACTTTGGTGGTGGTCAGCTTCAATCTGCTGGGCGAGACCTTCGCGTTGCAAAAGGTGCCGAGGCCGGTGCGCGGCGGTTTGCTGCGCAAGCGTCGCAAGGCGCGCGCCGTTGAGGAAGCGGAGCGGAACGCCGTCGAAACGGGAACAGCCGCGCCATGAGCGACGAGCCGATCTACTCCATAGAAAACATGGTCATTGATCTCTACGCCACGACCGTTTCCGTGCGCGCGGTCGATGGGGTGTCGTTCAACGTCCGTCCCGGCGAGACAGTCGCCGTCGTCGGCGAGAGCGGTTCGGGCAAGACCGTCATGACGCTTGGGCCGCTCGGCCTGCTGCCCGAGGGCGTCACCGTCGACATCAAGGGATCGGCCCGAGCCGAAGCGAGCGAACTGGTCGGAATGGAGTCCAGGCGCTTGTCTGACCTTCGCGGCCGCTATTTCGGCGTCATTTTCCAGGACCCGATGAGCGCGCTGAACCCGATGCTGAAGATCGGACCGCAACTGGCGCGCCAGGCGCGCCGCTTTGCCAATCTCTCGCATGCGGATGCCCGCAAGGAAGCGGTCTCGCTGCTCGCCCGCACCGGCATCCCTGACCCGGAAGACCGCTACGATCGCTATCCGCATGAAATGTCTGGCGGCATGCTGCAGCGCGCCATGATCGCACTGGCCCTGGCAAGCCGGCCGCGCGTGCTGATCGCCGACGAGCCGACCACTGCGCTGGACGCCACGGTGCAGGCGCAGATCCTGGAGCTCATCCGCCAGATCCAGCGCGAGGAAGGCATCGCGGTCGTGCTGATCACGCACGACATCGGCGTCGTCGCCTCGGTCGCGGACCGGGTCATGGTGCTCTATGCCGGGCAGGTGGCGGAGGAGGGGACCGCGATGGATGTGCTGACGCGGCCGACGCATCCCTATACACGCGGGCTGCTTGCCTCTGTACCGGATTTCCGCGCCGACGAACGCGCCGCGACCAAGGAAATACCAGGTTTGCCGCCGAACCAGATCAGGCTGGAGCCGGGCTGCCGTTTCGCTGCCCGCTGCGAACTGGTTGAGCCCGAATGCCGCGTGCATCGGCCGCCGCTCCAGACGATCTCGACGGGCGGGACGCCGCACAAGGTGGGATGCCCGGTGGTGCTGAGGCGGGAAGGGATAGCAATCCATGGCTGACATTGCGGCGATTGAGGTCAAGGGCCTGAAGGTCCATTTCGCCAACCGCTCCGGAACAGGCGCCGTGCGGGCGGTCGACGGCATCGACCTGACCATTCCGCGTGGTGCCTTCCATGGCATCGTTGGCGAATCCGGTTGTGGCAAGACCACGCTGGCTCGCAGCGTCGTCGGCCTGCAGAAGGAGACTGAGGGTACGGTGCTGATCTCGGGGCGGGATCGCGCCCAGTGGCTGAAGTCGGACCGCAAATCGTTCAGCCGCGAGGTCCAGTTCGTCTTCCAGGATCCGCTGGGCTCGATGAGCCGTCGCCAGACCGTCTACCAGACGCTGGAAGAGCCGCTGCAGATCCATCGCCTCGGATCTCCGGCCGAGCGCCGGCGCCGTATTGGCGAGCTGCTGGATCTGGTGGCGCTGCCAGCGACCGTGCTCGACCGCCTGCCGCGTTCGCTTTCCGGCGGCCAGCGCCAGCGCGTTTCGATCGCTCGCGCGCTTGCGCTGAAGCCATCGATCCTGGTTTGCGACGAACCGCTCAGCGCGCTTGACGTTTCGATCCGGGCGCAGATCGTCAACCTGTTCACATCATTGCAGAAACAGCTTGGCCTTACCATCGTCATCGTTGCGCATGACCTGGCGATCGTGCGCGAGGTCTGCTCAAACGTGACGGTGATGTATCTTGGCCGCATCGCGGAAGCCGGCGTGACGCGGCCGCTGTTTCGCGAGCCGGCCCATCCCTACAGCCAGGCACTGCTTTCGGCGGTTCCTTCGCCGGATGCTCGTATCGAGGCCGGCCGTCGCCGAATCATCCTCGCGGGCGACCCTCCAAGCCCCAGCGCGCCGCCACCGGGATGCCGCTTCAACACCCGCTGTCCTGTGGCGATCGATGTCTGCCGGACCGAGGAGCCGATGTTGCGCTCGGTGCCGCATGGCGGGGTCGCGGCCTGCCACCTGGCCGACGGCGAGCGGCGGCCGGTGATTTGAGTGCCGACTTGATCTGCCCTCGTTGCCCGCTACTTCAGGCCGCCGCCGGCTTCGTGACGGGTGGCCAGCTATGGGTCTCCGCCTTGCGTCGTGAGGCCCAGGCATAAAGCGCATCGTAAATGACGAAGCCGTGCTTCAGGATCTCGTGGTCGTCGGGCGTCACGTCCCGCAGCCCCATGGAGATCGCGAGCAGTCCTGCAGACTGTGGCGTGAGATCGTGCCGATCCGTGTCGGCGCCGCGCACGATCGCGGCAATGGTCACGATCGCCGGGTCGCGATCGAGGCCGAATTTCGAGACGAAGGTGTCGAAGCTGCAACCGTCGCCGACATGGGTGAATTCGACGCCGGGCACGTCGTAGGGTGTCGCGCCCGCTTCCTGGGCAACACGGATCACCTGATCAGGTGCCGCGAACAGGAAATCAGGTTCCTTGTCGATGAAGCGTGCAATCAGCCAGGGGCAGGCGATGCGGTCGATGACCGGGCGTTCACGGGTAACCCATTTCATGACGCAATCCTTTCTTCGCTCATCACCAGAGGGACGGTTGGCGCGCCGATGGCGTGCCAGGCGGCGATGCCGCCTGAGAGCGCCGTTGCATCGACGCCGCGGCGACGCAGTTCGGCGACTGCGTCGCCGCTGACCTGGAAGCCGTAGACGCAATAGACGATGACAGGCCTGTCCCTCGGCAGTTCATCGGCCCAATCGGCAATGGTCTCGGGAGCGCGGAGCTTGGCGCCCGGCAGCATATCGCTGCGTTTTGCCAGATCGTCGGCCAGGCAGACGTCGAGCACGACCAGATCTTCGCCCTGGTCGAGTCGGGCCCGCAGTTCCTCTGGCGCAACAGTTGGAACCTTATTGTCCGATGCAGGTCCTGTTGAAGGATCGCGCTGCGCGACAGCCCGCCGGTGGCGGGCGGCAACCCGCTCCCAATGGATGTTCTTCATGAACGCGTCGACATAGGCGCCAGCCTTGGCGCCAAAATCGAGGTGGTAGGCATGATCGTACATGTCGAGCGCGAGGATCGGCATGCCGCCGGCGAGACAATTGGTGTGATCCGCCGCCCATTGAATCGTCAGCCGATCGCGGCGCTCCGACCAGGTCAGCAGCGTCCATCCCGAGCCTCCGGCCTGCGCCTTAGCACAAGCCATGAACTTGGCGCGCCATGCCGCCACGCTGCCGAAGTCGCGCTCCAGTGCTGCGGCAAGATCGCCTCCGGCATCGCCGGAACCACCGAGCCCATCGAAATAGATCTCGTGCAGGATCGCCGAATTTGCCGCGACCAGCTCTTCGCGCTTCAACCCGTTGATGTCGAAGACGGGTGCTGCGCCCCAGTCGAGTTCATCGAGCCGCTGTTCGATAGCGTTGAGGCGGCGAACCGCACCGCCGTAATTGTTTTCATAATGGCTGGCCAGCAGGCGTTCGGACAGTCCGACGAGCCTGGGCGGCTTGAACGGCAGCGGCATGATCTGGTGCGGCATTGGATTTCCTCGCTCGGCGGCACGGCCATCCGTGAGCAGGCGCACGTTATGCCCAAACGAGAAATGATACAAGTGTTGCATCTTGCTCAGACGTTTGATACCGGTCACTTATGGGCGAGAGGGGATCGATCCCAGCTGCGCCGGGTATTCCACCAAGGACGAGGAGCGAACCATCTGCGGCTGAACCGCAGTCCTCAGGGGCGGCACGCCTTGGGTGGTTGCCACCACCGATGTCGCTTCCGAAAGGCCCGCGGTCACCTCGACGCGACCGTTGTCGGTGACACCAGCCTTGATGGCGAGGCGTGTGATGCGATTGTCCGTAACTGTGTACACGAAGGTGCCGTCGCCACTACTTCCGGGGCCTCCATTCCTGCCGGACGACGTTCGAGGGGCGCCAGATGAGCTTTCTTTCTTCGCCCGGAAGTGCGCTGGGGCGCTTCGACAACCGACGATGAGCTTCGCCCGCATTGAAGTATGGTGTCTCTGCGGATTTTGGCCATTTAGTATGGTTTGCGCATGAGTCATGATACAAGTGTTGCATCTAATTCAGTCCATGATACGGTTCACTTATGAGTGAGGGGCAATCGCAGGAGCAGCGCTGGCTGCTCCTGATTTATCAGCTGCCAAGCAAGCCCGCCTATTTCCGGGTGAAGATCTGGCGACGGTTGCAAGGCATCGGCGCGGTCGCAGTCAAAAGCACCGTTTACGCCCTGCCGGCGAATGCCGAGATGCAGGAGGATTTCGAATGGCTTCTGAAGGAGATCGTCGCCGGCGGCGGCGAGGCCATGATTTGCGAGGCGCGCCTTGTCGACGGTCTGTCGGACGCGCAGGTGCGGGCGATGTTCGACGCGGCCCGTGATGCCGACTATGCGGAGATCGCTGGGGAAGCGCGCGAGCTGGCTGCAGCGATTGGGGCCGACGCGACATCGGAAAAACACGCAGAAGCGCGTCCGCAACTTGGTCGCTTGCGCAAGCGGCTCACTGAAGTGGTGATGATCGACTTTTTTGGTGCCAGCGGTCGCCTCACGATCGAGGGACTGATCGCCGAACTTGAAACACAGCTTACAGAGGACAAGGCCATGACCAAGGAACCGAAGAAGGCCGCCGAGCCGAGCGAGCTCAAGGGCCGAATCTGGGTCACGCGCCGGGACGTGCATGTCGACCGCATCGCCTGCAGTTGGCTGATCCGCCGGTTCATCGATGCTGACGCGATCATCCGCTTCGTAGCGGGCAAGGGATACGTGCCAAAGGAGGGGGAATTGCGCTTCGACATGTTCGAAGGCGAAATCACCCATGAGGGCGATCGCTGCAGCTTCGAAGTTCTGCTTACCCGCGCCGGCATCAATGATCCGGCACTCCAGGCCATCGCCGAGATCGTCCATGACATCGACCTCAAGGACAACAAGTTCGGTCGCGAGGAGGCGACTGGGATTGCCAGTCTGATTGCAGGCATCGCCATGGCGAACGAGAGCGACGAACAGCGGATCGCGCAGGGCGCTCCTGTCTTCGACAACCTCTATCAGTATTTCCGCAAGAAACGCGGATGACCGCAGGGACTCAAACTATGGCCAATCTGGAGCAGTCCGTCACGACGCCGCCATCTCTGGCCGAAACCCACGACCATGACATTTCGTTTGCGGACGCCATGCGAGTATGGGCCCGCGTTGCAATGCTCAGCTTCGGCGGCCCGGCCGGCCAGATCGCCATGATGCATCGGATCGTCGTTGAGGAAAAGCGCTGGATCGGCGAGACGAGATTCCTGCATGCGCTCAACTACTGCACGCTGCTGCCCGGTCCGGAGGCGCAGCAATTGGCCATCTATATTGGCTGGCTCATGCACAAGACCAAAGGCGGCCTCGTCGCGGGAATCCTGTTCGTGCTGCCAGGCGCGGTCGCCATCATGGTCCTGAGCTGGATCTACGCCATCTTCGGCAACGTTGGCGCTATCCAGGCGCTCTTCTTCGGCCTGAAGGCGGCGGTTCTGGCCATCGTGCTCGAAGCGGTCCTGCGGATCGGCAGGAGGGCGCTCAGGAACAATGTGATGGTCGGCCTCGCTGCGGCAGCCTTCATCGCCCTGTTCTTCTTCCATGCACCGTTCCCGCTGGTCATCCTGGTTGCGGCCGTGATCGGCTACGTCGGGGGCAAGATGGGTTGGGCCGCATTCCAGCCAGGCAATGGACATGGCAAGCTTGGTGGCAAGCAGGTCGATGATGTCGACTCGGCGCTTGGCGAAGGGATGCCGGCGCATGCCCGGCCATCCATCGAATGGTCGCTGAAGATTGCGGCGGTGTTTCTGCTGCTATGGTTCGTTCCGGTCCTTTTCTTGTTGCTGTTTCTTGGGCAAGGCAATGTCTTCACCGACATCGCCATCTTCTTTTCCAAGATGGCGGTGGTGACGTTCGGCGGGGCCTATGCGGTGCTTGCCTATGTCGCCCAGCAAGGAGTCGAGCACTATGGCTGGCTGAAGCCTGGAGAAATGCTGGATGGCCTCGGCATGGCCGAAACAACGCCGGGTCCGCTGATCATGGTCACTCAATTCGTTGGTTTCATGGGAGCATTCCGGGAGCCGGGGGTTCTTAACGCGTTGGTCGCTGGAACGCTCGGCGGCCTTCTGACGACGTGGGTGACCTTCGTCCCGTGCTTCCTGTGGATATTTCTCGGCGCGCCGTACATAGAGACGATGCGCAGCAACAAGGCCCTGTCAGCCGCACTGTCGACCATCACGGCAGCGGTGGTTGGAGTGATCCTGAACCTCGCGGTGTGGTTCGCGCTTCATGTCCTGTTTCGCGATTTGCATGAGATCGGCTTGCTGGGCATGAGGCTCGACGTGCCAGTCCTCGGTTCCCTCAACATTCCGTCTCTCGTACTGACCCTCGGTGCGATGCTGGCGGTATTCCGCTTCAAGGTCGGCGTGATCCCGATGCTAGCGGCATGTTCGATCCTGGGCGTGCTTTTCGGCGTCGCGGCGGGCTCGGTCTAGGGCGATCTTTCTGCTCGGATGCGAGCATCGCAGTCTATTTCGTATCGGGGCTGCCTGATGGGCGAGCAAGTAGGAGGCGAGGTATAATGGGCACGAGGCGAGTGGCTTTGGTCTGGCGCGGTGACCGGGAGGCGCGTCGCACGGCGACACCGCAGAACAACCGGTTTCATCGCGTGTTCGAGGAACTCGCTGCGATCGGTGTTCACGCCGAACCGGCCGTTTATGACGAAGAGTTTGCCGAGGAGGTTCGGACCCAGCTCCTGGCGACGGACGGCGTGCTGGTCTGGGTCGATCCCTTGCACGAGGGAAAAACCCGTGCGGTGCTTGACCCGCTGCTGCGCGACGTGGCGGCACGCGGCCCCTGGGTGAGTGCACATCCAGACGTGATCCTGAAAATGGGCGTGAAGGAAGTTCTGCACCGTACGAAGCATCTCGGATGGGGAACCGATACTTACCTCTACGGCTCCGCCGAGGCTTTTCGCGAGGCGTTTCCGGAGCGGCTTCGAACGGCCGGTCCACGGGTGCTGAAGCAGAACCGCGGCAATGGCGGCCAGGGAGTATGGAAGGTCGAGCTGATCGGTTCGCTTCCTGGCGGAGAGCCGGCGGTTCGGGTGCTGCACGCGCGACGCGGCAGTACGCCGGAAGAACTCGCACTGCCGGATTTCATGGCGCGCTGCGAGGTGTATTTGACACCCGATGGCTGCATCGTGGATCAGCCATTCCAACCGCGTTTACCCGACGGGATGATCCGCTGTTACATGGGCGCCGACAAGGTGGTCGGCTTTGGCCACCAGTTCATCAAGGCCCTAATCCCGCCACCTCCTGAAGGGCCAGATTCCGAGGCTGCGCAACCAGGGCCGCGGATAATGCATCCCGCCACGGCCGAACCGTTTCAGTCGCTGCGGACCAATATGGAAACCGGGTGGACGCCGCAAATGATGGCTGTGCTAGGCGTCGATGCCAGGTCGCTGCCGATCATTTGGGATGCCGATTTTCTCTACGGACCACGGACTGTGTCAGGTGAAGACACGTATGTGCTTTGTGAGATCAACGTCAGCTCGGTCTTTGCCATCCCCGATCAAGCGCCGGCCGAAATAGCTCGACTCGTTGCCATGCGATTTTGAATCGACGAAGATTGGCGGTCCGAGTGAGGCTCTGGCCGAACGCGGTTCGGCGGTCAGTCCGATGGTCGCCGGACCCCTGCTTGCCGTTTCCGGTTTCGGCTGACCAATTCTCGTCGCCGGTGGCTTGAACACCATCTACGAAATCCTTTGCTCATGACGTTTCGCAAGATTCGGCCGCCCGAGGAACGTTAGCCTCAACCGGCGCGAGATCTGGATTTGGAAGGTCTTGCTAGGGTGACCGCCCCGGAAGAGCTGAACCCGCCATCCGCTGGAACAGGTCGTCGACCTGGGCCGGCGATAGGCTGGAGTCCTCGGCGATCCACCAGGCAAGCACCGAGAGAAAGGCTCCCGATATGAACTGGACGACGAATTCCAGCGGCACGCCCGCGTCGCCGATCCGCTTGCCAGACAGTTCGGTTCGCACTGCGCGCCGTATGCGTTCACGCAATTGATCGTGGATCGTGTCGCCGCTGCTCGCAAGTAGCGCTTTGTGAAGCGACCGGAACGCCCGCGCGTGCTCGAACATCGGCAGGCTGAATTCGAACAGGCGATTGCCTGTCTTTTCGTCTGCCGACACGCGCCTGCTCAGCGACAGCAGATGCGCCTCAAGGGCCGCGCTGCGCAATTCGTCCTTGCCGGCATAGTGCGTATAGAAGGTCGACCTGCCGACATCAGCTTTCTGGCAGATGTCTTCCACGGTGAGAGCCGCATAGCCGCACTCTGGGATCAGAGCAATCAGCGCGTCCTGCAGCATGGCGCGCGTGCGCGCGACACGACGGTCGATCGTACCCCTGTCGTCGGGCCGCTCGATTTTAATGGTCATTGCTCTTTCCACCGTGCGGTTTGGAACGTTCAGCGGTCCGTTGTCCAGCAACAGCGCTAATGGACAATCTGTCCAGTATGATACGCCGAGTCCAGAAGCTCAAGAATGCCTTGAGCACTCCGGAAACGGACGAGGAGGCAAAAGGAAATGCACCAATTTGGTCATCGGGCTGGAAACGGACAGCATTCGCGAAAGGGTGTTATTATGCTTGCCGTGCTCGTCAAACTGTCGCTGGTCAGCGGTTTTCTACTAATGCTTCATTTCGGGGACGGCTATCTCAATGCCGGTGCTTGGACGGCTGCAGTCCACGGCCTCATCCTCGCTGCGGTCGCGGCATTCGCACTCTGGGGCGGCTTCCATCACATGCGGACTGCCGGCGCGCATGGCGCCGGCGAAAGGGGCATCGGCATCGTCCTGCATAGGGCGGTCGGCTATGACCTGCTTGCGCGCGTCCTGACTTGGGGCCGCGAGGACCGGTTCCGTGAATTCATGCTGCGTCTGGCAAGGCTCCAGCCCGGCGAGGCGATGCTCGATGTCGCCTGCGGTACGGGCACGCTTGCCATAGCCGCGAGACGGTTGGTCGGAGCGGTCGGACGCGTCACGGGCGTCGACGCATCGGTCGAAATGGTCGAGAGGGCGCGCGTCAAGGCTACGCGAGCCGGCGTTGATCTTACCTTCGTCCAGGCGACGGCCCAGGAACTTCCCTTCGAGGATGGCCAATTCGACATCGTGATCGGTACGCTCATGCTGCATCACCTGCCGAAACCCGACCGATCGACCTTCTTCCGTGAAGCGGAGCGGGTTCTGAAGCCGGGAGGCCGACTGCTGCTGATCGACTTCGGAAGGCCGCTGCACGAATCCAGATTGCCGAGGCTCCATCGGCACGGGCATATCGACATGAATGCGGTCGGAACTCTACTGGTCGAGACAGGCTTCAGGGTCGACGATACCGGCGCCGTCGGGACCATGAACCTCGATTATGTGCGCGCGACCACGGACAAGATCCTGCCTGCCTGAGCGCGGCATGCCGCGGCGACCGGACCGGGCGCGCCGCCGCCAGGAACACGCGCGGGCCGGTAGTCGCGGGCCGCGCTGCATTGCGTGCGTAGCCGCCGCGGCGCTATCTTGCCGATTGGCTATCCCGGCCTGCTTCGATACGCGAGTCTACCGAATGCCCAAGACCTACTTGTCCTTGACGCTTGCGGCCGCATGGTTGGCATCACCGCTTGCGCATGCCGATGGCGTCGACCGGGCGCTGGATGCCTTCCACGCGACATGCCTGGCGCACGGCCCCGACTTCGAGCGAACCGCGACATTGGCAAAGACGCGCGGATGGACGCCGCTCGTCGACGGCGCGGCACTTGCTCCTGTGGATGCCATGAAGGCGTTCCGCGGATGGCAGGTCACCGGCGACGACCTTCCGGCCGGAACGATGGTCGCGGTGACCAGGGCTACCATGGACGGCAGGTCCGTCCAGACCTGCTCGCTCAAGCTTTTCGATGTCGACCGCGCCGAGTTTGAAAAACGGTTCTTCCACCGCACCGACGCCGAAAAAATCGGCGAGGAGAGGAAGGGCAGGCAGGTTTCCCGGCTGTTCATACTGATCGCGGGCAATCGCAAGCAGCTCGTGCATTTGACGTCGCCAGCCGTTCGGAGCACAGCGAACGCCATCATAGCAAGTTCGATCGTCGATGATTGAAAAGGCTTCGCGGGCCGCGTCCCAATTTAGCCTGCTTGCGCTGCCAGATCACTCGGTTGGCGCGCAATGACGAGAAAGCGAGCGCAAATGCGACTGACCAGCACGATTTTTGGCATGGCGCTCCTGCTCGCCTCCACCGTCGCGGTCGGCGCTCATCCTCATGTCTTCGCGGAAGCCCGTTTGGACCTAACGGTTGGCGCTGACAAGTCGGTCAAGTCGCTCAAGCATCTCTGGCGGTTCGACGAGCTCTTCTCCTCGACGGTGCTGATGGAGTTCGACAAGAATTCCGACCTTACTCTGGACGCCGAAGAACTCGACGCCGCCGCCCTCACCATCCATGCCTCACTGGAAGAATACAATTATTTCCAAATGGTCACTGTGGAAGGCAAGGACGTGGCGATGACGCCGCCGGCGAGGCTGGTCACTAGCTACGAGAACAATCAACTCGTCATCCAATTCGAGACGCAGCCGAAAGACACGTTGGCGCTCGCCGGCAAGGTGAGCATCGGCGTCTACGATCCGACCTTCTACACCGCGATCGATTTCACCGATGACGATAAGATCGCCGTGGCTGGCCTACCGAAAGATTGCACGAGGGCAGTCGTCCGCCCCGATCCGAATACCGCAATCGCACAGAATCAGACGAAATTGACGGATGCCTTCTTCAGCGATCCGACCGGAACCGATCTCGGCAAGATATTCGCGACACGCCTTGAATTGACGTGCGGTTGAAGCGGCGGAACGGATAGAACGTGTTTTTCCAAACCCTGGTCGAGTTTCAACGCACGATATACTTGGCGCTCGCCGAACAGATCAAATTGCTGTCAGCCGGGGGCGACTGGCTGGCGTTCACTGCCTTCCTGCCGATGGGTGTCCTGTTCGGAGCTGCGCATGCTTTGACACCCGGACACAGCAAAGCCGTGCTGGCTACCTATTTGGCCGGATCGGATGCCAGCATCCGTCGCGGCCTACTGGTGTCGCTGACACTCTCCTTCACCCATGTCACGATTGCCGTTGTGATTGCAGCCCTCTCGTTGCCATTGGTCTCGATTGCGCTGGGCAGCGTCGGCCGGGCGCCGCTTTTGGAGGATGTCAGTCGTGGCCTGCTCGGGTTAATTGGTCTGTGGATGCTTTGGCGGGCGCTCAGCCACGGTCATCACCATCAGCATGAAGGCGAGGTTGTGGGCGTCATGGCCGGCCTGATCCCATGTCCATTGACGCTCTTCGCGATGACCTTCGCGATCTCAAGAGGTGTTCCGGTCGCGGGCATACTCTTTGCAATCACCATGATGGCCGGCGTGGCACTGACGTTGTCTTGCGTGGCAGTTCTGTCGATCCTGTTTCGGGAACGGCTGGTGCATTTCTTCGACCGTCGGCCGCGCCTGTTCGATGTGATATCGCGAACTATCGAAGGTACCGCCGGCCTTATTCTTACTGGCGTGGCTGTCTGGCAAATCTCGTCGAAATGAGAAAGTTTGACCGACCGCCAAGGCCACAGCGATTCTCATAGGGATCACATTGCAATTAACGACGTCGTGCCATTAAGTGCCGGCACGCGTGGTTCGGGTTTGGGTTTAGAACATTGAGCGACCGTCAGAAGATCATTTGGATGATAGCGCTGGCGATCCTCGCCGGCATCGCGGTGATATTGCTAAATCACTGGATCAAAGGCGATCTCTACGCGGCGGGTCCATTGACTTCGACTACCCAGACGCCACATTTAGTTCGGCCGGCATGACCGGTTCTTTTTCTATCCGATTTCTGGCCCGCCGGTTCGCGCCGGCGGATTTTTTGCGGGGGTAGGATACTCAGCGCGGATTTGGCTATCTTGCCCCTGATTGTCAGAGGCGGAGCTGCGGTGATCGCTCCGCAATGATGGCCAACGGCGGTTTCACGACGGCATACGCGCTTGAGAGATGAGAGTGGCTGTTTCATAAAGAGGATATCATGCCTGCGGACGATGGTAGTCTACGCGACATTCTTGGAATTCTGTTGGTTCTCCTACTCGTAGGCGCCAACGGTTTCTTTGTCGCCGCCGAATTTGCGCTGGTCGCGGTTAGACGAAGCCGCGTCGACGAATTGGCTACAGCTGGACGCTCGAACGCCAGCCTCCTTCAACGGGCTTTGGTGAATCTCGATGCGAACCTTGCAGCAACTCAGCTCGGCATCACCATCTCATCGCTGGCGCTCGGTTGGGTCGGCGAGCCTGCACTCGCTCATCTGATCGAGCCACTCCTCTTGGGAGTGATGGGGTCGCTGGCCACGGCAGCTTCGCACACCATTGCCGTCGCAATCGCCTTCATCATCATAACCGCGCTACACATTGTCCTGGGTGAACTAGCGCCGAAAAGTCTGGCGCTCCAGCGCAGCGAGAGCACGGCACTTCGGGTCGTCCGCCCTCTCGGTCTGTTCCTGTTCCTGCTCAGGCCGGCGATTCTTGTTCTCAACGGTCTCGGCAATCTGGTGCTGCGTCTGTGCGGTCTGCGTCCGGGCACAGGCGAGGAGTCCTTGCATTCGCCCGAAGAGCTGAAGCTGCTCGTGGCGGCAAGCCAGGAGGCAGGGCTCCTTCATCAGACGCAACAGGAACTGGTCGAGCGTGTCTTCAACATCGGCGATCGGCGCATTGCCGACATCATGACACCGCGACGCGATATCGACTGGATCGATACCGACGACATCCCTGACGAGATTCTGCGCACCATCCGGCAATGTCGCCATGAGCAGCTTCTGGTCGGCCGTGGGGGGATAGACGAACCGCTTGGCATGATTCTGAAGAAGGACCTTCTCGACCAGGTGCTCGACGGCAAAACGCTTGACCCGATGGCGGTCATCCGAGAACCTTTGATCGTTCACGAGGCAACGCCGATTTTCCGTGTACTCGATCAGTTCAAGCGGACGCCGGTGCGTCTGGCGATCGTCATCGACGAATATGGCGCTCTGGAGGGGATCGTCACCCAGACCGATCTGCTCGAAGCCATCGCAGGCGACCTTCCTGACCTGGACAATGAGGACCCTGATGTCATCGAGCGCGATGACGGGTCCTTGCTCATCGACGGAATGATGCTGGCGCACGATGCGTTCGCTCGCCTAGGATTCCGATCGGGGTCTGCCGAAGGGGATTTTCACACGATCGCTGGGTTCGCCTTGTCAAGCCTTGGGCACTTGCCGGAAGCCGGTGAGCACTTTGACTACGAGGGCTGGCGCTTCGAGATCCTCGATATGGATGGAAGGCGGATCGACAAGCTGCTCGCTCGCCGTGAGCCGCCTACATCCAAGCCGGCAACCAGTTGAGACTGACCGCGCGACAGGCCGGTAAGCCGGCCGGCCTTTTGCGCGCGAATATTCCCACTTTTCGAACCCACGCTCCCACAGTAGTCCCTATCCACAAACGCCCGTCAGTTCGCCCAGGACGCGTATCCGCTGGAGTCACAGTGACTGGTGAGCGTCTTCGCGTCGCGCTATGTGATCAATGGAACCGACAGTTGAGGGTCTAAATGGACGCCAAGAGCGCCGTCTGGCTGATTATTGGGGTCCTGGTGGTGCTAGTGGTGGCCTTTCTCACCGCAATGGCATTCGGGCTGCTATGAGTCAGCCAGGCTGATCGACACTCGCCACAGGCCGTTGTGACCGCCGGGGCGGTGGCACCCCCATTACCACAGCGACTGCGCGACGGAGGGACATGTCGGTTGCGTGTCGACGAACGACCACAGATGCGGCATGCGGCAATTTTTTGCGGCGAAGAATGATTTTTGAATCGTGTACAGAAGTCATGGCCAAGACCAATCCCAAATCCCCTGATTTTCCGCCGCCGCGCCGTTGACCCGCTTTGAGAAAGCCGAGTTCGCGAAGCTTTGCGATCCGAAAGGCCGTCGCAAATCAACTTGCGCCGACAGATGCCTCGCTGGTCTGTGATCTGGTAACGGCGAGGTCGCGCTCATCGCCATGCGAGCCCTGTTCAAGCGCGCTGTGGCCGATTGCAGCGACTCCGAATTTCTTTCGACGAAACGACATCTGCTGTCGATCACCAGCGGCATTGACCGGACAACGGCGGCCACGCAAAAGATGGCCGCGCAATTGGGCGTCTAAGTCCGTCGCTCGCCATTTCATCGGCCGATCTTGATGCGCGGGAGCAATATTGGATATTGAACATCGGCACTTAACCAGTAGGTAATTTGCAATCAGCCAGTTGTGCTAACTCCACGATAGTGCTCTTCTGTCCGAATTATCTTGGGAGGGCGATATGAAATCCACAATTCTTGCCGCCATGGCGGCTTTGACCATGTTGGCATTTTCGGTGGATACCTTCGCACACGGCGGCGGCACCGATGCCAATGGGTGCCATACCAACCACAAGACTGGCGAGTATCACTGCCACTGATATCAGGACCAAATTGCGTGATTTGGGTTCGTGCGAGTAGGCATATTCGCGGCGCCTGGATAGCAGCGTTGCTCACCATGGGGGGGCGCAGATGAGAATTCGAAGGCTGTTCCACTTGGGCACATTGATGCTTGCGGCGGCATCAGCCACGCCATGTCATGCGCAGGGGACTTTCGGAGGAAATGACTGCACCGAAGATTGTTCCGGGCATAAAGCTGGCTACGACTGGGCTGAGCAAAATCAGATTTCCAACGACAGCGACTGCAGCTCAAACAGCCAATCATTTAATGAGGGTTGCCAAACCTTCGTCGAAGACCCGTCTCGCGGTTCGGACGAAGACGATGAAGGCGAAGAGATAGACGACTGAGATACAGCGCTGATTCGGATAAGGATCCAGCCGGCGGCTTCCCGTCGTGTAGGCGCGGTCGCTTTTGGTGTGGCATCTTTCATCGGCTGCGCTCATGCCGAAGACGCGTGCGACCCAAACTACGCGGGAGCCTGCGTTCCAATCGCCAGCGACGTCGATTGCTCCTCCGGAAAGGGCAATGGTCCGCCTATGTACGCGGCCCGGTCACTGTTGTCGGCAGGGATATCTATGATCTGGACCGCGACGGCGATGGGATCGGCTGCGAAAACGGCTAGAGCCACGCTACGGCTTGGACGGCCCTGTCCCGTTCCACTGGATGAACGCCACTTCCTTCCCGGTGACTTCCCGCACGGCTTTCAACAGCACCTCATGCAGGACGCGCGTCTGCCGGTAGTCGTCGCTATGGGGCGATATAAACGGCTGATGATACTTAAGTGCAGTGCCTCCGCTGCCGTCGCAAAGCGCTCAATTTCAGCCTGTGATAATTGCTGCGAACCTTTCGACCTGGCCATGTCCTATCCTCGAAATCTCTCTGTGTGCCAGACGACCTTGCCGTCGATCTTCATCGGCTTGTGGATCATCAAGCGCTTCGGCAGATGCTCGGGATGCACCTCCAAACCAATGGTCGAACCGGGAATTTCCACCACTCTTATCGGGAAAGTCACGCAGCGCATCACCTCGGCGTCAGACGCCCGGCGTGAATCCGACCTTCCAGCAATGCCTCACCGCGCGTCGGCGTGACCGCAGCGGGAACATTCGGCCATGCGGTGGAGGATCAGGTGTGGCGCATCTATAGGAAATCGTCGGCATCTGTCGGCTTAGAAGTGCTGCCCTCAGCAATCAATTGGTCGCCTTCGGAGCCGCCCTGAACGCGATGACGATTCAGCCCAAAGATTAGGGAAATCGGACGTCCCTTCTTCACCGGTTAGGAGTAGGACCAACACCGCCCTGGCGCGTGAGGAAGGTCTGTGGCCGAAATTCAGAAGCGCAGGGCGCAAGCTACAATGGCCCTGACTGATCTTAGCCAATGTGGCGTTCCTTCCGGGTATTCTTTCCAGGCCACGCCCAAGGCGTCCTCGAATGGATTGGGTCTGACCGAAGACCGTCTTCGTTTCACTCCGTCTCGATCGTCTTCTCGCAACGTCGGCGCTGCGTTTTCTTCCCCTGTCCGCTGCGCGTCCATTCCTCACGGTCCAAGAAAGCCTCGCGTCGCCGTCTTCCACTTCGTTTCAGCCCCTTCGGGATGCAGACCGATCGTTTCCGGTCTCACGTCCACCATCGAGGCCGCGATGGGCGCGGCCCGAGAAAACACAAAGGAACATCACCATGGCTACGATCGGCACTTTCTCCCGCACCGCGAACGGCTTCTCCGGCTCGGTCAAGACCCTCAATCTCAACGTCAAGACGGTAACGTTCGCTCCGACGGATGGCGAAAATGAAAAGGGTCCCGACTTCCGCATCTTCGCTGGCGCCACCGAGTTCGGGGCGGCATGGAAGAAGACCTCGCGCGAGGGACGCGACTACCACTCGGTCAAGCTCGACGATCCCAGCTTCCCCGCTCCGATCTATGCGAGCCTGGTCGAGACCGACACCGAGGGTGAGTTCTCGCTCATCTGGTCACGCCGCGCCGCAGAGTGACCCGACAAAACACGAAGCCCCGCCGCAAGGCGGGGCTTTGCCATGTTCAGGTCCTATACAACTTGGCACGTCCGCTAGGTGCAGCGCGTTACGCTTTGGCCGGCGCCTTGCGGACCTTCTTCAGCGGCGACTTCATGGCCGCCGCAGTCGTCGCCGCTGCCGCCGCACGAGTAGCCCGTTTTGGTTTTTCCGCCGCGGCAGACGTGGGCGTCGCCGCCTTGCGCCCGAGCCCTATTGATTTCGCCAGAGCCGACCGGGTAGCCGCGTAGTTCGGCGCCACCATCGGATAGTCGGACGGCAGGTTCCATTTCTGCCGGTATTCGTCGGGGGTCAGGTTGAAGTGCTGAAGGTGCCGCTTGAGCGATTTGAATTTCCTTCCGTCTTCCAGACAGATGATGAAGTCAGGTGTCACCGATTTCTTGATCGAAACTGCCGGGTCCTGTTTTACCACAGGTTCTACCGCCGGCGTGCCGATGCCATTCAGGGCGGCATGGATGTCGCCGATGAGTTTCGGCAACTCGCCAACCGGTACTGGATTGTTCGATACATAGGCGGCGACAATGTCAGCCGTTATCGACACGGTATCCAGTTTGTTGCCTTGCTCGAGAGCAGTGGTCATATGATTTCCCTTTTTTGTATCGGATGAATTGAGCGACGTTTGATTTTTCTAGCCTGCCCACGGCGCAAATAGTACGTTTCTTCGTAAAATCCACCTCTTTTGCGCAACATGACAAGAGTAAGTTTCGCTTCTGTTGTCCCATCGGCTGGGATGCTTTTGCCTATCTCATCTAAAGCGAGGAGCTTCCTTCACTTTTCCGCCCGTTCCAGCTGTGCAGAGCAATGCCGCTGGCTCTCACCCTGGCTATAGAGTTTGTATCAATGCGCAGTGTGCATGATCGAATCTGGAGGGCGTGGGAGGTTTCGAGGGCACGATCTGGATTTTGAAGTTCGCTCATAGGGCAGCGCCCGCTTTGACGAGCGTCGCCAACGCGAGCCTTGCGCTCTATATGATCAGGATCAAGGCTCGCGAGAGAAGATTGTCGGCGGTCGCGAGGAGATCGCGAAAGCTTCCTGCGCAAGCGCTTGACTGCGGCGCTGGCACACCGGCGGAAGTTTGCTGTTCCGACTTCGGACTGGCCGCTGCTCGCCAACTGTGGCTATGTTCGCCAGTCCATCTGCTCTTCACGCCGTTCACCATCGAATGCCTGCTTTCCCTTCGCGGCCAAAAGCTCCCGGGCATGCTTACCGTCATGGCCCTGCAGCTTCGCGGCGATCCAGAGCATCGCGCCGTAGATGATTGCGCGATCGTCATTGGTGAGCTCGACAATGCCTGCCTTGAGGACGAGACCGCCAAGCTCGATCAGCTGTCGGGTGCGTTTGCGACGCTCCACCTGCCATGTTCTCATGTCATTGCGAGCCTGTGCCGCCTGCCGGCGATTGCGCGCTGCCCGATTGCGCTGGAGCGCCGCGAGGGTTGCGCTGAGATGCCGAAGCAGTTCGCCGGGACCTGCTCTCGAAAAACATCACCCCACGCTTAGCCCATGCCTCACGCTTTGCCGTGTCTTTCGTCTCAGTGATTGCGACCAGTGCGCCCGCCAGTTCGTCCGCGCTGAGCTGATCGGCGCCGGTGGCGATCACCAGCTCGCCAAGCTGCTGCACCTTTCTGGTTTTGAGCTCTCGCGCTTTTTCTTCCAGGGCTTGAAGTTCTGCGTCGAAGTCCCGCGGTTTGCGCATGGCTGTCTCCATCGGTTGTCGGTCGGAGGATGATAGGGGAGCGGCTGCCGGAAGGCTTCAGGGTCGCCGAGACAGCCCGGGACGGGCTGGTCCATCCCGAGATTTTTTCGAGGGAGGGCGCGCTTATACGTCGTGCCGACGTGGGCTTTGACGTGCAAATGATCTGGTCGCGATGGCGATCTATCATCTTCACGTCAAGGTCATTGGCCGCAAGGCAGGCTCAAGCGCTGTGGCGTCCGCCGCCTACCGCTCGGCCTCGCGGCTGCGTGACGAGCGGATAGAACGCAGCCACGACTTCTCCGCCAAGCGCGGTGTCGTTCATTCCGAGGTGATGCTGCCGGAGGATGCACCGGAGGCCTGGCGCGACCGCGAACGGCTTTGGAACGATGTCGAGGCGTTCGAGGTGAGGAAGGATGCGCAACTTGCCCGCGAGGTCGAGTTTGCGCTCCCGCGTGAACTCAGCCAGGCGCAAGGCATCGAGTTGGCGCGCGACTTCGTTCAGGCTGAGTTCGTAAGCCGGGGCATGGTCGCCGATCTCAATGTGCACTGGGACCGCGCAGAGGATGGAAGCCCCAAGCCGCATGCTCATGTCATGCTGACCATGCGGGCCGTGGACGAGAATGGTTTTGGCGCCAAGGTTCGAGACTGGAATGCTACCCAGCTGGTTGAGCGCTGGCGCGAGCGATGGGCGGAGCTGGCCAATGAACGCCTGGCCGAACTCGACATCGACGCGCACATCGATCATCGCAGTCTGGAAGCGCAGGGCATTTCACTGGAGCCGCAAACCCAGATTGGTGCGCCAGCACAGCGCATTGAGGGCAGTGGCCTTGCTGCTAGCGACATTGAAGCAGATCGCGCCGAACTGCATCGCGACATCGCGCGCAACAATGGTGCGCGCATCATTGCCGATCCATCCGTGGCGCTCGATGCCATCACGCACCAGCAATCGACTTTCACCCGAAAGGACATTGCGAAGTTCTCGCATCGGCACAGCGACGGAGTGGAGCAGTTCAACGCGGTCGTGGCAGCCATCAGCAACGCACCCGATCTGATTGAACTCGGCAAGGACGGACGTGGCGAAGATCGCTTCACCACTCGGCAGATGATCGACACCGAACAGCGCCTTCACCGCGCTGCGGAGCGTATCGATTTGGACGAGAGACACGCGGTGAGTAACGCACATCGCGAGGCGGCACTGGCGCGCGCAGCGCAACGCGGGCTTGTCCTTTCGAGCGAGCAGACCGATGCGCTGGCGCATATCACCGATAGAAACGGTCTTGGTGTCGTCGTCGGCTTTGCCGGAACGGGCAAGAGCGCCATGCTGGGCGTTGCGCGCCAGGCATGGGCAGCGGCGGGCTACGAGGTTCGAGGCGCCGCACTCTCCGGCATTGCCGCCGAGAATCTGGAAGGCGGATCAGGCATCTCATCACGCACCATCGCCAGTATGGAGCATAGCTGGGGACAGGGCCGCGATCTGCTCACAGCTCGCGATGTCCTGGTGATTGATGAGGCCGGCATGGTCGGCACGCGCCAGTTGGAGCGCGTGCTTTCCCATGCCGCCGACGTTGGCGCAAAAGTCGTACTCGTCGGCGATCCGCAGCAGTTGCAGGCGATCGAGGCCGGCGCCGCATTCCGTTCCATCCACGAGCGTCATGGCGGCGTCGAAATCGGTCAGGTTCGCCGGCAGCGTGAGGACTGGCAGCGCGATGCCACGCGCGATCTGGCAACCGGCAGGATCGGCGCCGCGATCGGCACCTACGATGCGCAAGGCATGGTGCATCAGGCTGCAACGCGCGACGAGGCGCGAGCTGAACTCGTCGAGCGCTGGGATCGCGACAGGCAGGCGCATCCAGAGGCAAGCCGGATCATCCTCACCCACACAAACAACGAGGTGAGCGCGCTCAACCAGGCAGCGCGCGAGCGCATGCGCGCTGCTGGCGATCTCGGCGACGAGGTTCAGGTGGATGTGGAACGCGGCCCAAGAAACTTCGCCAGCGGCGACCGGGTCATGTTCTTGCGCAACGAGCGCGGGCTTGGCGTCAAGAACGGCACGCTCGGCATTGTGGAAGAAGTCAGCAAACAAGGCATGACCGTGCGCACCGATGATGGCAGGTCGGTGCGGTTCGACCTGAAAGACTACGCGCACATCGACCACGGCAATGCCGCAACCATTCACAAGGCGCAGGGCATGACCGTCGACCGGACCCATGTGCTCGCCACGCCGGGCATGGATGCGCATGGCAGCTACGTCGCACTGTCGCGGCATCGAGACAGGATGGAGCTGCATTATGGGGCCGATGACTTCGCGACCCCCGAACGGCTGGTCCGCACGCTGTCACGCGACCGCGCCAAGGACATGGCGTCGGATTACGAGAAGGTCGACCCGGCGCAGAGCTATGCCGAGCGGCGCGGCATAACCTTCCGCGAGCGCGTGATAGAGATCGTGCGCCGCATCGTTCCGGAGAAGCTTCGCGACAGGATCGGCGGGCTGCTGGACGGGTTGCGCTCGCCTGGCGACGCCGGGCTTGACCAAGACCTTGGGCGCAGGCCGGGAAGGGAAGACGGTGGAGCGCGAGGCGACGATGCCGTCGCCGCGCCTGGAAGGGAAGCTTCCGCCAGAGGAGCGCAGCGCGACACGTCTGTGCCGGTGGACGCGGAAGCGGCGTTGCGCAGCGCTCGCACCCAGGCGCTTATTCGTCACGCGCGCGCTATCGACGCGATATCGCACAACGGAGATGCGGATGGGCTGGGCAGTCCCGAGCAGATGCGCGAGTTGAGGGATGCCCGTAGGGCCTTCGAGAAGGTGCGGCCCTTTGGCTGGCGCGATGCCGAAGCGGCTTATGTGAAAAATCCCGAACTTGTCCACGAGGCGGGGGCTGGCCGCGTCCGCCGCATCGTGCTTGCTCTCCAGCTTGAGACGGAAATCCGCACCGGGATGGACATCGATCCAGGCCGCCGCGCCGACCGTTTCGTCGAACGCTGGCAAAAGCTCGATCGGACGGGACGGGAGCAATATCAGGCCGGCGACATGTCCGGCTACAAGTCAACGCGCTCGGCCATGTCCGATATGGCCAAGAGCCTTGAACGCGATCCGCAGCTTGAATCCATGCTTGCCAATCATAAGAAGGCGCTTGGCATCGAGGTCGAATCCGGCCGGCGTCTGGGTGTGGAACTGGCATTCAGCCATGGCATCGGAAAGGGGCGGGGCCTTGGGCTCTGACACCCCTCCGATTTGCCACCGTTTTCACGCTACAGGCGGATGAAGCGAAAAATCGGATTGCCTCCGGCATGGGTTCGTCCTGTCTGTCCCAACAGAAATCAGCAACAACCATTCAGGTGGACGCAAGCTATGTCCGAGCCGGATCGTATCGTTCGTCTCAAAACAGTCCTCGCCAGGACCGGCCTGTCCCGCTCGACAATCTATCGCAAGATCGCCGACGGCACGTTCCCGGCTCAACTGAGGATCAGCACCAATGGCGCCGGGTGGCATGAATCCGAGATCAACCGCTGGGTTGAGGATCCCATTCGATGGGGGTCGAAGGCTGAGGTGAAGAGGTCCGATTGAACGGGTAGGTGCAACAACCTGGGGGCTTCCTTGCCGGTTCTGCAAATTGTCAATTTGCACTAGCGCGGTCACACGCTCCCATCGCTCAACCTGTTACTTCCGATAGCTTCTTGATGGCTGACGGAGCGCTAAAACCGAGAATCTCGGCGAGGTTTATAAACTCCACGACATCAACACGTCTCTGTCCGCTTTCTAGTCGAGCTACGAACGATTGGTATTGGCCGAGCCTGGTTGCCAACTCAACTTGCGTAAGGCCTGCCGCTTCACGGTTTTTGATCAGCAGCGCGATCAAAGCTTTGTGCCGATTCGTACCGAGTGTATCGACCACTTATCACCTCATCTGAACTCAGATGGGGGCTTCCTTTATATCTGATTTTCAGTTATCTTAAATTCAGATATTTAGCTGAGGCCGCCAAAGCGTTTGGCTGTATCACCAACCATGCAAAGCTGTTTGGAGCTCGGATCATGGATGATTCCGACGATAGCATGAATTTGTTTTTCATCACCCGGCGGCGCTTGCTGACGGGAACGGCCACGGGCGCGGCGGCATGGCCCTTCCAGGCAAAATCGCTGGCTGGCGAACTGACGGACGGCAGCGCGGCTGATCCTGCTCTTCGTCTGTGTGGGAGCTGGCAAAGAATCCATGATGAGACACTGGCGCTGTGCCGCGAACAGCAGCGGTTGGAGACACACCTCGCCAGGATAGTTGGCTTTCCCTGCGCCAAGGTGCGGCTTGCCGATGGTACGGACGTGACGCTCCATTCCATCGAGAGCCTGAACGATGCCCACTCTCCTGAAAATGAAGTCGAATGGGGCAGGGCGCTTGCGGATTTCGTGGCACACCAGGCGCGCTGGGACGCTGCTGATGCTGAGATCGGCTATTCGAGAACAGACGAACTGATCCGGCAATCGGAAACAGTCGAAGGGGCACTTCTGGATGATCTACCGCAGACAGCGGCCACGTCCATCGAAGGCATTTTGGCCAAGCTCAAGGTCATCCTGCGTGACGGTGAGCACTGGGAACATCCAGACGATTTTCCCTGGCCGCACATCCGATCGGTACTGAATGACCTCGTCCGTCTTCACCGTTTAGACGTTGCGACGAACCCAAGCTCAGAAAAGCAGCAAAACTCACAGAGCAGGTGAAGCCTTGATGAAAATCTTGGATCGTTTTCAAAGCGGTGTGGCACCTAACGGTGAGGTCGGTCCCCATCCGGCCGACCGTCACGTCGGCAGGCAGATCGCGACTCTGCGAGTCCAGTCGGACGTCTCGCAGGCGCAACTGGCCCGTGCGATCCGCATCAGCTTTCAACAGCTCCAGAAATACGAAAGCGCGCGCAACCGCGTCAGCGCTTCCACGCTCTACGAAATCGCCCGCTCGCTGGATGTTCCTGTCAGCCGCTTCTTCGATGGTCTGCCGGGCAATGGCGAGGCAACCGCTCCGCTCCTGACCGTAGACGAACGCCTGGGATTCATCGCCAGCGCGGAAGGCAGACGCTTGATCGAAAGGCTGATGCGACTCCCCCCGCGTGTGCGCAACCGCGTGTCGTCTCTGCTCTTTGAATTGGGAAAGGAAATCGATCCTGTGCAATGCCCAGACGAGTATTAGAAACGAGGTTGAGGAGGTCGTGAGGGCCCGCGCCACTTGTTGCCTACAACCTCGGAAAGACGGCGGTGGGTGTAGTCAGGCGATCCCGCCAGACATGCCTGAGAGCTTCTCCAGAGCCGCCCGGAATAGCTTGCGGCTTGAGGTTGGGACTTACGGATTTCCGAAAAGCACGCCTTGCTATCCAATTCTGCGACTAATCAATTTGATGGCTTTTCTCATCTCCTGCATGCGCGCATCTGGGAGACATGGACCAAGATCATGATCTCGGCAGGATCGAACCAAGCCGCGCATTCTTATTTTCAGCAGAAGCCCAGCCGATCCGTAGCGAGCGCTACTCGCAATGGTTGTGAGGCACCAAAAAAGGGCCTTGTTCCGAGCGCCTGATAGAGCGATTCTGCGCCTTGCAAAAGCACTTGCGCGCCAAGCGGCTCGCGAAGACCACGAGCGTGAACAGGCCGAGAAAACTTATCATGACTCGAACCGCGATCTACGCACGCTTCTCAACCGACCTCCAAAATGAGCGATCAATCGACGATCAACTCGCTTTGTGCCGAGCATATGCAGAACGTGAGGGGTTGAACGTTGTCGCAACGTTTGACGACCGAGCACGCTCCGGTGGCTCCGTCCTGGGCCGTGACGGATTACTTCAGCTCATGGACAAAGCGCGTGAGCACGAATTCGACGTGCTCGTCGTAGAGGCACTTGATCGGCTTTCGCGCGACATGGAAGACCTTGCGGGCATTCACAAACGCCTTTCATTTCTCGGCATCGAAATTCGTGCCGTTCACGAAGGCGTGGTGAACACGGTCTTGGTCGGCCTGCGCGGTCTCGTTGGCCAGCTATACCGAGAGGACATCGCTCACAAAGTCCGCAGGGGCCAAGCCGGCCGAGTCAACAAAGGGCTTCACGCCGGCGGTCTGACCTATGGCTATTCGTACGTGCTAGGCGATCCCGGGAAGCGGATGATCGCAGAGGATGAAGCGGAAATCGTGCGTCGTGTCTTTCGAGAGTATGTCGCAGGGCAAACCCCGCGCGATATCGCTCACGATCTAAACACAGACCGCATACCGCCGCCTCGCGGTCGTGCCTGGAATGCCTCCACCATCAATGGAAATGTGCAGAGAGGGACGGGGCTGCTTCACAATGAGCTTTATGCTGGCCGCCTGATCTGGAACAGGGTCAGAATGATCAAGGATCCTGACACGGGGAAACGTGTCTCGCGCCCAAATCCCAAGGGTGACTGGCGAGTAGTCGCAGTGCCCGACCTCGCTATTGTTCCGTCCGACCTGTTCGACGCAGCACAAGCACGCAAGAAGGCGCGTGCAGCCACTCATCCAAGCCACCAGCGCCGACCACGGCACATGTTGACGGGGCTCCTGAGGTGTGGTGCCTGTGGTGCGGGAATGTCGTCGAAAGGCGTGGACAAGTCCAAGCGCATTCGCATCCGCTGTTCCGCCGCGACTGAAAGCGGAACATGCGCCGATCCCAAGACCTTCTATTTGGATACGGTCGAAGCTGCAGTTCTGAACGGCCTTTCCGCCGAGTTGCGCCATCCCGAAGTGATTGCCCAGTACGTCCAGACCTACCACGAAGAACGGAAGCGCTTGGCAGCCGACACCGATGCCAGGCGCAGCCGTTTGGAGCGACGGCTTGAAGAACTAACTCGGGAGATCGAGCGCCTGGTCAACGCCATTGCCAAGGGCTATGGCGACCCAGCCGTGCTGGGACCGCAATCAACAACGCTGAATGAAGAGCGTAAGGGCATTCTAGCCGAGTTGGATCGGGTGCCCGCCGCTACGGGAGTGATCGCGCTGCACCCTGCGGTGCTCGCTCGCTACGAGGAACAACTAAACCAACTTCGGACCGGGCTTGCTAAGGGCATTGCTTTTGGCGATTCCGAATGTGCAGAGGCAATGCGCGACTTGGTCGAAACCGTCACGGTGTTTCGAGATCCATCGAGGATCGGCGGCGTCGAAGTCGAAATCGCTGGGCGGTTAACGGCACTCTTGGGCGAGGGTGCCTTCCCCCACGGCGTCAAACGAGCGGGGGGAATGGTGGTAGCGGGAGAGGGACTTGAACCCCCGACCCCAGGATTATGATTCCCGTGCTCTAACCAACTGAGCTACCCCGCCAGGGCGGCGAAAGGCCCGAAATCCGCCTTAAATCGAAAGGCATTTCGAGGCGTTCGCCAAGGTCGCGCGGATATAAGGTTGGGAGGGCGAGCCTGTCAAGCATCGATGCGCGAGGGGCGCCGGCATATTGTCGCCGGTAAAAGCTTTGCCGGGCTGGCATCTCCGGTAAGCCACCGGGGTTGAGTTCGACGGGGCACGCCGCTATGTCTCGGCCAAGAAATTAGAGTTTGAAGCTGATGAAGCCGCGCATTGCAGTCCTCGGTTGCGGATACTGGGGCAGCAACCACATCCGCACCCTCAAGGCGCTCGGCACGCTGCATGCGGTTTCCGATGCCAATCGGGCGCGGGCCGAAGGCTTTGCCAGCGAGCAGGACTGCCTGGCGATCGAGCCCGACCAGCTGTTCGTGCGTGATGATATCGACGCCATCGTCATGGCGCTGCCGCCGCAGTTCCATGCCGATCTTGCCGTGCGCGCCGCTGAGGCCGGCAAGGACGTGCTGGTGGAAAAGCCGATTGCGTTGACCGTGCCCGACGCCGAGCGCGCCGTGCAGGCGGCCAGGGACAATGGCCGCGTGTTCATGGTCGGCCATGTCTTGCGCTTCCATCCCGCCTTCGAGACGCTGAAGGCGCTGATCGACAATGGCGAGCTCGGCGAGGTCCGCTACATCCACTCGCACCGGCTCGGCCTCGGCAAATTCCACACCGAGAACGACGCACTGTGGGATCTGGCGCCGCACGATCTGTCGATGATCCTGGCCATCACCGGCACCGAGCCGATCGAGGTCAGGGGCGAGGGGGCGGCACTCCTCGACAATCTCAGCGATTTCGCGCATCTGCACATGCGTTTTCCCAACGGGCTGCGCAGCCATCTCTTCACCTCGCGGCTCAATCCCTATCGCGAGCGGCGGCTGACCGTGGTCGGCACCAAGGCAATGGCGGTGTTCGACGATGTCGAGCCCTGGGAGCGCAAGCTGGCCGTCTACCGCCACGCGGTGTGGCAGGACAGCGGCCAGTGGGCCTTCACCACCAACGAGCCATCCTATGTCGCGGTCGGCCAGGGCATGCCGCTGACGCGCGAGCTCGAGCACTTTATCCAGTGTATCGAGACGCGGGCCGAGCCGCGCACCAGCGGCGAGGAAGCCATCAGGGTGCTCCGCATCCTGACGGCGGGTACAGTCACGCACACAAAGTCCTGAGACCGTTTCGAAACTCTGCCCGTAAGGCAGATCGAAACTAAAACTGTCTCCGAGAGGGGTAGTGTTTACTCTGCGGGAATCTGCGCCGGCCTGGCTGCGAGCCGGCTGAGCATGGCTTCGGCCTCGGCGCCGCGCTCGGAGCGCTCGATGAAGCCGCCGCCGAAGACGCGGGCTTCGTTGCCGTCGTCGGAATAGAGCACGCAGGCCTGTCCGGGCGCGATGCCGGACTCGCCGTCGACCAGTTCGACAAAGGTGCTGCCGGCGCGGTGATGCAGCACGGCCGGGCGCGGCGGCCGCGTCGAGCGGACCTTGGCGAACAGCTCCATGCCGGCGGCCGGAATGTCGGACAGCGCGCGATCGCCCAGCCAGTTCATGTTGCGCAGATAGATCTTGTGGGTCTCCAGCGCCTCGCGCGGGCCGACGATGACACGGGCCCGGTCGGCGTCGAGATGGACGACGTAAAGCGGCTCGCCCGAGGCGATGCCGATGCCGCGGCGCTGGCCGATCGTATAGCGCAGGATGCCGTCATGGCGACCGAGCACGCGGCCGTCGATATGGACGATGTCGCCTGGGTTGGCGGCAGCTGGCTTCAGCTTGGCGATGATGTCGGAATATTTGCCCTGCGGCACGAAGCAGATGTCCTGACTGTCCTGCTTGGCGGCAACGGTCAGCCCCATTTCTTCGGCGATGGCCCGCACCGCAGGCTTGGACAGCCCACCCAGCGGAAAGCGCAGATAGTCGATCTGCGCCTGCGTGGTGGCAAACAGGAAATAGCTCTGGTCGCGGTCGGCATCGACGGGCCGGAATAGCGCGCGGTGGGCGCCATTGGCCCCGGAGCGGATATAGTGGCCGGTGGCGAGCGCATCGGCGCCAAGGTCCTTGGCGGTGGCCAAAAGGTCGGCGAACTTCACCGTCTGATTGCAAGAGACGCACGGAATGGGCGTTTCGCCGGCGACGTAGCTTTCGGCAAACGGGTCGATGACCGCCTTACGGAAGCGCTCCTCATAGTCGAGCACGTAATGCGGAATGCCCAGTGTCTCGGAAACGCGGCGGGCATCGTCAATGTCCTGGCCGGCGCAGCACGACCCGGCCCGGTGCGTTGCGGCGCCATGGTCGTAGAGCTGCAGCGTGACGCCGACGACATCATAGCCTTCGCGCTTCAAAAGGCCGGCAACGACAGACGAATCCACACCGCCCGACATGGCGACGACGATGCGGGTGTTTTGCGGGCTGGCGGGAAGGTCGAGGCTGTTCATGGTTCTTTCGTTCTGCGCGGCGCTTCAATGGCAGTGGCGCGAATATAGGTCAACCACACCAGCGGCGCCAGCTTTGCGGCGGTGCCGATTTTGCGGGAAAATTGCGCGCCTGCCCGCCGTTGCCTCAAATGCCGACGAAAAGACTAACGCGGCGTTCATGATCCTTACCTACTCATTAGGGTTCGCTTAGGCAATTTTTAAAGCTGTGGCGGTAATGTGGTGGGGATTGGGTCTTTGAGTTTTTAGTAGAGAGTACGATGACCGATCTTGTTAGACCGCGAGTCAAATATGTTATTGGGCCTGACGGCAGCCCTCTTACGATTGCCGATCTTCCGCCGACGAATACACGTCGCTGGGTTATCCGGCGCAAGGCGGAAGTGGTTGCTGCGGTGCGCGGCGGGCTTTTGAGCCTCGACGAGGCATGCCAGCGCTACAAGCTGACCACCGAGGAATTCCTGTCCTGGCAAGCGTCGATCGACGAATACGGCCTTGCCGGGCTGCGCACGACGCGCATCCAGCAATACCGGCACTAGAGCCAGGACCACAATAGAAAAGGGCGCGGTAACCGCGCCCTTTTGCCTGTCGGTAATGCCTGCTTCAGACCGTCAGCACCACCTTGCCGATCGGCCTAGTGGCGAGAAAAGCGTGCGCGGCGCCCGCCTGTTCGAGCGGAAACGCCTTTGCCACATGGACCGCAAGCTTTCCCGCATCGACCAGTTTGGCAAGTTCGACGAGGCCTTCACGGTCGGGCACGACGGACATGCGCTCGACGCGGATCCCACGCGCAGCAGCCTTGGCTCGGGTGGTGTCGTGGACATTGAGCAGCGACACCAGGGCGCCACCGTCCTTCAGGACTGTCAGCGATTGGTCGGCATGGTCGCCGCCCATCGGCTCCAGCACCAGGTCGACGTCGCTGACCTCGGCGGTGAAATCTCGCTTGGTGTAGTCGACCACTTCATCGGCGCCGAGCGAGCGGACGAAATCGAGTTTCTTCGGGCTGGCGGTGGCGATGACATAAGCGCCGTGCGCCTTGGCGATCTGCACCGCCAGATGCCCGACGCCGCCGGCCGCGGCATGGATCAGCACGCGCTGGCCGCGCTTCAGGCCGCCATGGCGGACAAGGCCTTGCCAGGCGGTCAGGCCGGCCAGCGGCAGCGCGCCTGCATGAAAGTGATCGATGCCTTGCGGCTTCGGTGCGATTTCATCAGCCGGGGTGACAGCGAGTTCCGCATAGGCTGCGGCCTGCTTGGGAAAATGCGGCATGCCGAACACGGCGTCACCGACCTTGAGGCCGCCATCGACGCCTGGGCCCACCGCCTCGACCGTGCCTGAAATATCCCAGCCCAAAGTGAAGGGCGGTTCGCCCAGCAAAGGATAGTAACCGGCGCGCACCGAGCCATCGACCGGATTGATGCCGGCGGCATGCACGCGCACGAGCACTTCGCCTGACTTGGGCGAGGGCGCGGGGCGATCGGCGATGACGAGGACGTCGGGTCCGCCGACTGAATTCTGGACAACGGCACGCATGGGAGGCTCCTGCTGGGGTTTCTGTGCCACTATCATTTGGATAGTAATATTCCCTTGTCCAGTATGTACCTTTTCCATATATAGGCACCTAATGGATAGTGATAATGATTGCGGCTCCGGCTATGACGCCTTCCAGCGGACGTGTCCTTCGCACGCCGTGCTCGAGATGCTGGCCAGCAAATGGGTCTATCTGACGGTTTGTGCGCTGCGCCGTGGCCGGATGCGCAACGGCGAACTGGCGCGTAAGCTCGAAGGCATCACGCCTAAAATGCTGACGCAGACGCTGCGCGTCCTCGAGCGCGACGGGCTTGTGCGGCGCGAAATCTTTCCGGTGATCCCGCCGCGGGTCGAATATGAATTGACCGAACTTGGCCAGAACCTGGCGGGGCTGCTCACCCAGATACGGTCCTGGTCGGAAGAGCATGTGCCTGACATCAAGCAAGCGCGGGCGAGGGCAGCGGCGAACCTGGACAGGGATTTGGCACGGGCCTGAAGCTGCGGCCGCCTTACGGGCCGGATCAGCAGCGCCGGAGCCTTTTGGCGCGCTACACGCAAAGCAAAGCGCGGCGTCAGGCGGCGCCGGTCGGGTTAAAACCCTGCCGTCAGCCGATCATGGCGCTGCGACCGCCGAGTTCCGCGTCGCGGATCTTGGTGTCGCGCGATTCCAGCATCTCGGCCTTGGAAAGCTCCGCTTCAGCTTCGCCGAGTAATGATTCGGCAGCGCTTCGCTGCTGGGCGAGGTCGCTTTGAGAGTTTCTGAGGTTATCACGGCGCAGACGCGCCGCCTTGGCGAAGGTCGGATAGGCAAAATGATTGATGTCGGTGATGCCGGCCTTCTTCTCCTCGGCGGTGATCTGAAGCTCCAGTTCAACGGCCATGCGCTCGAACTCGGCGATCATCATGTCGAGCTGCAGCAGCTGCCGCCGCTTCTCATTCACCTGAAATTGCTTCAGCCGAACGAGGTTTTCACGTGACTTCATGATTCGGTACTCCCGGAAACGCACACCTGCACATATCGTCCAATCCGCCCGCCAGGGCCTGGCGCCGCCCGTATCCACCGGCATTCCCCGAACTATGGGAAACAAATCCCTAAAGTTTTTTGCCGGCGGTAACCATTCGTTTACGCGCATTGTTAATCATAAGGGCGAGGACTTAAGGCCGGGTAAAAATTCCGGCTCCCGATACGGAAGCCGGCCAGCGAGTCCCTTGAGTCACTTAGTCCGACTTATTAATGTGTTGCATTAGCGATTTGGTTCTGTGATTCATCATTAGATTCAAGAGGGTGTAGAAAGGGGTTAAAAAATCTGGTACCGTCTTTGGTGCGGAATTAGGTTTTGTTAACCATTCGATGGCAGCCTCTGTTCAGGCAATCACTGCTCCGGTCCCGGATGGGTCGTGACATGGTCCGGCGGCAGAAAAGGGGAATGAAATGCGCGTTCTGCTGATAGAAGACGACAGTGCAACCGCTCAGAGCATCGAGCTGATGCTCAAATCTGAAAGTTTTAATGTTTACACGACCGACCTCGGCGAAGAAGGTGTCGATCTCGGTAAACTTTATGATTACGATATCATTCTTCTCGACCTCAACCTTCCCGATATGTCCGGCTACGAAGTCTTGCGGACACTTCGCCTGTCCAAGGTGAAGACGCCGATCCTGATCCTGTCCGGCATGGCCGGTATAGAGGACAAGGTGCGCGGCCTGGGCTTCGGCGCCGACGACTATATGACCAAGCCGTTCCACAAGGACGAGCTGGTCGCCCGCATTCATGCCATTGTGCGCCGTTCCAAGGGCCATGCCCAGTCGGTCATCACCACCGGCGACCTGGTGGTCAATCTCGACGCCAAGACCGTCGAAGTCGGCGGCCAGCGCGTGCATCTGACCGGCAAGGAATACCAGATGCTGGAGTTGCTCTCGCTGCGCAAGGGCACCACGCTGACCAAGGAAATGTTCCTCAACCACCTTTATGGTGGCATGGACGAACCGGAACTGAAGATCATCGACGTCTTCATTTGCAAGCTGCGCAAGAAGCTCGACGCAGCATCCGGTGGCCAGAACTACATCGAGACGGTCTGGGGTCGCGGCTATGTGCTGCGCGAGCCGGAAGACATCCGCGTCAGCGCCTGAGCGAACACCATCCGATTGAACCAATGCAAAAAACCCGGCTCAGGCCGGTTTTTTTGCTGTCCTTCTTGGCCGAGGACGTGCCGAGTCAGGCGGCAACCTTCAAGGTACGAAAACGTTCGAGCAGTTGCGGCCGGTTGAACGGCTTCAACAGATAACCCTGGGCGCCGGCGCGCTTTGCCTTCATGATCGAGGCAACATCGACCTCGACCAGTGAGATCAGAATCTGCGGTTTGATCGTGCTCTCCATGGCGCGAACCTGGCGAATGACGTCGACCGCTTGCATGTCCGGCAGGGCGCCGTCGACGACAATCACATCAGGCATCTCGGCAGCGCACATCTCGACAGCATCAAGTCCAGTTGCCGCTTCGATCACCACCATGTCGGAGCCGCCAAGAATCCGTTTTGCAACCTTTCTGATGACGCTCGAATCGTCGACAAACATGCAGCGCTTCATTTCCGGGTCCTCTTTGCCATGGGGCGAACCGGCGGCATCCGGGTATCGGGATGCACACTAGGCCGATCTGGTAAAGAAGCAGAAAAGCCGTTAGGTAAAGTTTTTACAAACATGTCGTTTGCAGCCCCATTCGGCAGGGGCGTTGCCGGCGCTGAAACTTGCCTGTTCTGAATTGCCGCAAATATCAGCGGGAAAAGATACTTGATTGTTCTTGATGCTCGGCGTCCTGCCGAACGGCTTCGCTCAAGCCGCGGACAGCACGATCTCTTCGGCGGTCGCATGAATCGAGATCGTCATGTTGGCCTCACGCGCCAGCAGCAGCGTGTAGTAGGGCTGGACGGTATGGGCGTCGATAGGCTCCTCGGGCTTGTTGCCGGAATGGAGCTCGAGGAATTTCGGCGGCACGCGCAGCATCGGGCCGCTTGCGGCAAGCGCAAAGCGCGGCTCGGTGTCGAGGTTTTCCAGCGTGACCACCAATCTGCCACCGCGCGGGATGGCGGCATTGGCGACGAGCAGCAAATTGAGCAGCAGCTTGACCTTGTTCTTGGGCAGCAGGGCGCGAACCCCGTTCCAGATCAATTCCGGCTTCTCGTTCTTCAGGAAGGCGATGGCGACGGACTCGGCATCGCCGGTGTCGATCATCATGCCCGCCGAACCGGCGGCGCCGAAGGCGATGCGGGCGAATTGCAGGCGGGCCGAAGCGTTTCTGGCGCTCTGCCGGATCAGTTTCATGGCGTCTTCGTCGGCGCCGCCCTCGTCCAGGAGTTCAAGGCCGTTGTTGATGGCGCCGACCGGCGAAATGATGTCGTGGCAGACTCGGCTGCACAACAAGGCTGCGAGATCGGGTGCGGAGAGAGAGAAAAGCTCAGCCATCGGCGAAAAATCCCTGCTAAAATTCACATCCTGGTGGCCGCGCGGCCGACAGCCACGCTCACCACCCGAATCACGCTCTCTCCCCCCAGGCATTCTGAATACACAGCGCCCGAGCGTGCAGCAACAATCCACAATTCTTGTGAGAAAAACGGCACTTTGCACAGGATGGGCGCCCGCGCAGACCGTCAGAAACAGCCTTCGAACCGCCATGTTCATGTGGGAGGTTAATGGTTGAAAAAGGATTACGGCATAGTTTGCCCGTAACAGTCATCCTTAACGGCCGCCTAAAGAGCCGGACGGGGTGCGAGGCGTCGGCGAAAGTGCTCCCTGACGGAGATTGGAAGCATGGTTTCCCGATTCTACGACCGGACGTTTGTCCGCGTCTTCTTCATGGCGATTGCCCTCATGGGCGCTCTCGCTTTCTCAACCTCTGCGTCGCGGGCACAGGAATACACCGCTCAGGAGATCGTCGATTCCGGTCACAAGTTCTTCGGCGCGACGTCGGGCGGTCTCGCCACCGTCGTCGAGAAGATTTTTGCCTCCTACGGCCTGCCCAATGGCTATCTGCTCGGCGAAGAGGGATCCGGCGCGCTGATTGGCGGCCTGACCTATGGCGAAGGTACGCTCTACACCAAGAATGCCGGCGACCATAAGGTGTTCTGGCAAGGGCCTTCGCTCGGTTGGGATTTCGGCGGCGAGGGATCGCGGGTGATGATGCTCGTCTATAACCTCGACGACGTCAGCAATCTCTACAATCGGTTCGGCGGCGTTGCCGGTTCGGCCTATGTCGTGGCCGGCGTCGGCTTCAACGTGCTGCAGAACAACAGGGTGCTGCTGGTGCCGATCCGCACCGGCGTCGGCGCGCGGCTTGGCGTCAATCTCGGCTATCTGAAGCTGACGCAGAGGCCGACCTGGAATCCTTTCTGAGCGATTCCGACCACACTTCGACCCGATCAACAGATTCTGACCCGGTGCAGCTGCGGCAAACCCTTGCCGCAGCGCTGGATTTGCGTCATGCGAACATGGCAAAGTCCAGACTTGGCGGTTGCCGGATAGCGGCCCGCCCGTAACGGGTAGTCACCTTGGTTCAGTCGATCCTGTTCTTCGCCCTCGGCTTTCTGTGCGCAGGCTTTCTGGCGCTGCTGGTCGCGCCGGCCATCTGGCGGCGGGCGGTCGCGCTGACACGCAAGCGTGTCGAGGCGTCGGTGCCGCGAACGCTGGCCGAGATCCAGGCCGACAAGGACAGCTTGCGGGCCGAGTTCGCCATGACGACGCGCCGGCTCGAAATCAGCATCAAGACGCTGCGTGAGCAGGCGAATGAGCAACTCGTCGAAATCAATCGCGGCCGCGAGGCGCTGAAGGGCCTGGCGGTCGAGCGCAAAGACAAGAAGCAGGCGCTTTCGGAGCTCGGGGAAAAAAACGAATTGCTGCTGCATCGCGAGCAGCAGATACAACAGCTGTCGGACAGGCTTGCACAAACAGAGCGCATGATGGAAAAGCGCGCGCTCGAGCTGGAAAAGCTCGAGCATATGTACGACGACGCGTCCTTCTCCTCCAGCAATCGTCAGATCGAACTGGTGGCTCGCGAATCCGAGCTGGAAAAACTTGCCAACGACATTTCAGTGCTGCGCGGCCAGCGCAAGGAGGCCGACAGGCGCCATCAGGAAGTCGTCGCCGAGGCCAAGGCCACGCGCGATGCCTTGAAGGCCGAAAAGAAAAGAACCGCTGATCTCGACAGAAAGCTCGAGCGTCTGCTCGCCACGCTTGCCGATCGCGAGGACAAGCTCGATCGCCGCGAAAAGGAACTGGCCCGGCTTCGCGAACGGGTGAAGGGCGAGGCTGCGGGAGGCGCCGCGGCTGCTGGCCTAGTTGGTGCGCAAGACAGCGCCCGCGCCAGGAACGAGGACATCGACAAGACGCTCGCCAAGCTCGAAGGCGACCGAGAGCGGCTCGAAGCCAGGCTGACGACGCTGGCCCGCGAAAACAAGCGGATGAAGGCGGAGCTTGGCGGTTCTGGATCCGCGAAGCCCGGGAATGGCCCCGGCAATGGCAATGATGCCGGTTCTGCCTTGCGCGAACAGATGAACAATCTGGCGGCTGAGGTCGTCCATTTGACGGCCAAGCTCGAAGGACCCGGTTCACCGATCGCCAAGGCGCTGGCGGCGCCGCAGGAAACGCGGTCGGGAACCACCAGCCTCGCCGATCGCGTGCGGGCGTTGCAGAAGGCAGATTTGCCGAGCTGAGTTTCAAGCCCCGGCTTGGAATTGCCTGACTACGCCTATCAGGGCGAAAAATGGTGCAGCGCAATGGCTGACGCGGCAGCGACATTCAGGCTGTCGAACCCTTCCGACATCGCGATCCGCACCGTCCGCAGGCGGGCAAGCAGGCTCTCCGGGAGGCCCTCGCCTTCGGTGCCGAGATAGAGCGCCAGTCGTTTCGGTCGCGCGGCATCACGAATGTCAGCCTCACCACGCGGCGACAAAGCGACCTGGCCGAAGCCCAACTCGCCGAGCTTCGCGATGAAAGCTTCAGTGTCGCCGAAGGACGCAAAGGGCACCTTCAACGCGGCGCCGACGGAGACGCGGATCGCCTTGCGATACAGTGGGTCGCAACAGGTGGCGTCGACGAAGACGGCATCGGCGCCGAAGGCGGCGGCATTGCGGAAGATCGATCCGATATTGTCATGGTTGGCGATGCCGATGAGAACGACGATCAACGCTTCGGCAGGCAAGGTGTCGAGCAAGGCCTCGGCGGGCTGTGGCGTGCCCTTGCTGCCGATCGCCAATATACCGCGATGCATGTGGAAGCCGGCGATCCTGTCCATGACGGCGCTTGCCGCAACGTAGACCGGCAGGTCGGCAGGGGCCTTGCGCAGGATGTCGTGGAGCCCGGCCAGCCGGTTTTCGAGGACCAGGACCGACTCCGCAGCAAAGCGTCCGGCTGACAGCAGGACGTCCAGCACCACCTTGCCTTCGGCAACGAACCGGCCATGGCGGCCGGTGAGATCGCGCTCGCGGATGTCGAGATAGGCGGCGACCCGCGGATCGCGCGCGTCGTCGATCTGGATCGGATCCATCAATACCTCGGCCGGCGAAAAATCGTCAGCGAGGTAAGGAGCGATCGGAGCCGCCAGTCAAGCCCTGCAGGTCAAGTCCCGGCGCGGCGCAGACGCGTTGCCATCTGGGACAAGTCGCCTATCCCGAAAATGCCGTCCAGCATGCGCAACAGTTCGCGCACCGCTTCGGACTTGCAGGAATAGTAGATCATCTGCCGGTCGCGGCGGGTCTCGACAAGATCGAGCGCCCTGAGCTTGGCCAGATGTTGCGACAAAGCGGACTGGCTGAGCATCACCTTTTCGGCGATGGCGCCGACCGACATTTCACCGTCGGCCAGATAGCTCATGATCAAGAGCCGCTTTTCGTTGCCCATAAGGGTCAGAAATGTCGCCGCCGATTCGGCATTGGCGATTAGTTTGGTCGAGACCATCGATGCCCCATGTTTTCCTGCTCATCCAAACGCTATGGGGGCAAATAGCGTTGGCTGCTATAATTCAGCTATGGATCACGCTGCTGATTCAGCGTCGCCTGAATCGTAGATGATTTCGCCCAAATCTCAAGACGTGCTTTTGATTCATGACGATTATCCTTGCGTAGCTGGCGCACGACCGGCTTTGGCCATGTCGACCAGAACCGGCCGCAGGTCGCGCGCGGTCTTCAATGGCTGCGGAAAATAGACCCTGCAAACGGTGTCGCCCGATGCCAGGTCCATGCCATCGGCATCGAAGCCGGTCATGGTCCAACCATCACCTTCAACCCTGGCGAAATGATGGGCATAGACGGCGATGGCGTCGAGATGGTCGGCATTCATGTGGTCGAGAGCGGATTGTTCGCTGGCGGCCAGCTCGTCGACGATCAACCCCTCGGTGATGAGATCGGCACGGTCGAGCAGGTAGGCCTTGCCGAAGCCGCCATTCAGCCTGGCGCGCTCCGGCTCGAGGCGAAAGATCGAGAAATCGCCGAGCCCGGCATAGAGCTTTGCCTTGGGATTGCGGTTGAGATAGCGCCGCTCGGCGCGGGCATGCGCGCTCGACCCGCGTTCCAGCGGCTGCGCCCGGCAGACCAGCGTTATCCTGGGATGCGCCAGCGGATCGCCCTTGCCGGGTTCGCCGACAAGCAGCGAGCAGCGCGGCTCGGCAAGGATGGCGCCGGTATGGGCTGACAGCGCCGAGACAAGGATCAGAGGCGTGCCATCGATGTCGGTGGCGACTCCGACCCTGGAGGCCAGCGGTGCGCCGGTCGACGGCTCGATCACCGCGAAGGCGCCGAACCGGGCGCTGCGGATCAGCGTTGCGGCGAGCCTGATCGCCTCGGCGTCCGTCGCGCGTATGACGTCCTTCTTCGGCTGGTCCAAAATGCTCACCAGGTAAGTTGATTTTCTAAATCCAGTTATTGGCCAATCATGCCGGCTTTGACAAGCGCTTTGATCTCGGCTGTCGAAAAGCCGAAGCGCGCCAGCACAGTCTGGGGCAGCTGATCGTCATCTTCAGGCATGCCGGCAAGCGCCGGCTGCGAGGCCGAGAAGCGTGGCGCGGGCGCGGGGCGCTCGAGCGCACCGGCTTTCACAAATGCGTGACGCGCCCGGTTGTGCGGATGATCCCTGGCTTCGGCCAGCGACAGAACCGGCGCCACGCAGGCGTCGCTTGCGGCAAACAGCGCGTCCCAGTCGTCGCGTGTCTTCTGCCGGAACCTGTCGGCAATGGCCGCGCGCATGTCCGGCCACAACGCCTTGTCGTATTGGCCGCGGACAAAATCCTCGCCGAGCGGCAGCAGCCTTGCGAAGGCGGCGAAGAAGCGCGGCTCAAGGCAACCGACCGCAACGTGGCGTGCATCCGCCGTCTCATAGCTATCGTAGAAGGGCGCACCGGAATCGAGCAGGTTGGCGCCGCGCCGGTCACTCCACAGACCTGCCGACATGAAGGCGTGTATGGGAGCCGCCAGCATCGAAGCGCCCTCGACCATCGCCGCGTCGATCACCTGGCCTTTGCCGGAGCGCGAGCGCTCGAACAGCGCTGCAAGCACCCCGGCGATCAGCATCATGGCGCCGCCGCCATTGTCGGCGATCAGATTCAGCGGCGGCACCGGCCGGCCTTCCTCCCGGCCGATGGCATGCAACACACCGGAATAGGCGAGGTAGGTGATGTCGTGGCCGGCGCGACCTGCGAGCGGCCCGTCCTGGCCGAAGCCGGTCATGCGGCCGTAAATCAGCGCCGGATTGCGCGCCAATGCAGCATCCGGGCCGAGACCGAGCCGCTCCATCACACCGGGGCGAAAGCCTTCGACAAACAGATCGGCCTTTTCGACAAGGTGCAGCAGCAGTTCCGTGCCTTTTGCCTGCTTGAGGTCGACGCGCAGGATGGAGCGGCCGTGACGGTCGAGATTGTACGCATCGGAGAGCGGCAGCAGGGGTTGGTCCGAACCGGTGCGCTCGATGCGCAGCACCTCGGCGCCCATGTCCGACAGCATCAGCCCCGCCAGCGGCACCGGGCCAAGCCCAGCCATCTCGATGACTTTCAGGCCGGCCAGCGGACCGGTCTTCACTGCGCCGGCCGCCATGGCCGTCTATTTCGGCGCCATGCGGATTGCCCCATCGAGGCGGATGGTTTCGCCGTTCAGCATCTGGTTTTCGACGATATGCAGGGCGAGCGCGGCATATTCGGACGGCTCGCCGAGGCGGGACGGGAAGGGCACGGCCGCGCCGAGCGAATCCTGCACCTCCTGCGGCATGCCGGCCATCATTGGCGTCTTGAAGATGCCGGGCGCGATGGTGCAGACGCGAATGCCGGAGCGCGCCAGGTCGCGGGCAACCGGCAGCGTCATGCCGACGACGCCGCCCTTGGATGCGGCATAGGCGGCCTGGCCGATCTGGCCATCATAAGCGGCCACCGACGCGGTGTTGACGATGACGCCGCGCTCGCCGCCCTGCAGCGGTTCGAGTTTGGCGGCACGGTCGGCGACGAGGCGGATCATGTTGAAGGTGCCGATCAAATTGATCTCGATCACCTTGCGGTACTGGTCGAGCGGATGTGGACCATCCTTGCCGATCGTCTTCACGCCGATGGCAATGCCCGCGCAATTGACCAGGATGCGCGCTGGCCCAAGTCTCTTTTCCACCTCGGTGACCGCGGCCGCACCGCTGTCGGCGCTGCTCACATCGCACTGGATGGCGGCGCCGCCAATGTCGCCCGCCACCTTCGATGCCCGGTCGATGCCGATATCGAAAATGGCGACGCGCGCGCCCTTGTCGGCCAGCGCGCGGGCGGTTGCCTCGCCGAGGCCGGAGCCGCCGCCGGTTACGATCGCAATCTGGCCGTTCGGGTTCATGCTGCATGCTCCGTGCTGTTCCGGGTCATGCTACGGAGGTCGCCGCCATGGTGCAACCTGACCAATGGGGATCCATCGCGACCGGTGCCGTGACCGATCCTGGAGCTCAGGCCATCACTGGTGCCTGCTCCGCGATCCTGGCAAGGCTGGCATGGCCGACCTCGCCGGAGAGCCGCGCCACGGCACCGGGCACGATCTCGTGCGACAGCAGCCGGTCGAGGTCGACCGGGCGCGGCATGGAGATCTGGCCGCGGGGGATCTTTCTGAAGCCGAGCGGGCCGTAATAAGGCTCGTCGCCGACAAGGATCACCGCCGGCGCGCCGGCCTTGGCGGCCGCCTCCAGCGCGATCGCCACGAGCCGGCGGCCGATGCCGAGATTTTTGAAGGCGGGCCGCACGGCAAGCGGCCCGAGCATCAGCGCGCGGCCGGCGCCGGCGGCGATGCGGGTCATGCGCACCGAAGCAATGACGATGTCGCCATCCATGGCGACAAAGGACAGCGAGCGCTCGTGGCCGCCGGTCTCGCGGATCTTGTAGGCGGCCAGCACGAAACGGCCGGGGCCAAAGGCTTCGTCGTTGATGGCTTCGATTTCGGGATCATGCGCCGGAGTTTCCGGCAGGTATTTCACGTCGGCAAGGCTCATGGTCTTCGCGGTCCGATAAAGAGGAAAGGTTGCTGCAAGCGGCAGCGTTCGCCAGTCAGCGCTTTCTAAGCGCGGGCGCCCTTTCGTCGTCGGTCAAACCGGATCAAGCCAAGATCGAACATGCGGAGTGTCCGCTAGCATCAATTTCCGGCGGCTGCAATCGGCTGTTTTCATCCGACGTTTCATACGAGTGACGCTCTGTTCAGCAGATGACGGCTTCGGCATTGCCGCCTTGCGACTACATTGGCCAAGGCACGCAAGGAGATTTCGTATGGGATTGCTGGTCGAAGGCAAATGGCAGGGCCGTCCGGCCAATGTCGATAGCAGCGGCAGGTTCATCCGCGCCGAGACGCAGTGGCGTGACTGGATCACGCGCGACGGCGCGCCGGCGCAAGGTCGTACGCGCGGCTTCAAGGCCGAGCCCGGACGCTACCATCTTTATGTCTCGCTCGCCTGTCCGTGGGCGCACCGCACGCTGATCTTTCGCGCGCTGAAGAAGCTAGAAGACATCATCCCGGTTTCAGTCGTGCATCATTTCCTCGGTGCTGAGGGCTGGACGTTTTTGGCCGAGGATGGCGCCACCGGCGACACGCTCTACGGCCTCGACTTCCTGCACCAAATCTACACCAAGGCCGATCCAGCCTATTCGGGCCGGGTTTCGGTGCCGGTGCTGTGGGACAAGAAGGAAGAGACCATCGTCTCCAATGAATCCGCCGAAATCATCCGCATGCTCAATTCGGCCTTCGACGAGTGGGGCGATGCCGCTCTCGATTCCTATCCGCCAGGCCTGCGCGGCGAGATCGACAAGGTCAATGCGCTGGTCTTTCCAGCCGTCAACAACGGCGTCTACCGTGCCGGCTTTGCCACCACGCAAGCGGCCTATGAAGAGGCGTTCGGCGAGCTGTTCGCGGCGCTCGACACGCTGGAGGGCCGACTGTCAAAACAGCGCTATCTCACTGGCGAGCGTGTCACCGAGGCCGATTGGCGGCTGTTCACCACGCTGGTGCGTTTCGACCCGGTCTATTTCGGCCATTTCAAATGCAATCTGCGCCGTATAGCCGACTATCCGAACCTTTCGAACTATCTGCGTGACCTCTACCAGGTGCCTGGTATCGCCGGCACGGTGAACCTGCACCACATCAAAATGCACTATTACGGCAGCCACGAGAGCATCAACCCGACGCGCATCGTGCCGGTCGGGCCTGGGCTCGACTATGGCGCGCCGCACGACCGGGCGCGGTTCAGGCAGGCGGCGTGAGCATCGGATTGACAGCCTACCAGTACGGCGATACCGGCTGGCCTTCAAAAACCTCGGCAAGCCGCCGCAGCGTCGCCGGCGTCGTGCCATGCGGCAAGCGGTCGAGCGGAAAGAAGCCTGCTTCGGCGATCTCGTGGTCCGGCAGTTTCGGCGCGGTCTGGTTGAAGGTTTCGATGAGATAGAGGCCGACATGGTCGCGGCGGCTGGAGCGGCGGTTGAAATGCATCGATTTCAGCACCGGCTGGGCTGTCAGCGCGATGTTGCCTTCCTCGGCCAGTTCGCGCACCAGCGCCTCACCGAGCGTCTCGCCGACTTCGACGCCCCCGCCCGGCAATTGCCAGCCGGGAACGTAGGTGTGGCGGATGAGGAAGACAGTGTTCGAGGCGCGATCGTGGATCAGGCCGCGCACGCCCAGCGTCATCGGCCGCCGCAGAAGGAAATAGAGATGGAACAGCCTTGCCCTGAGGCCTGCCCAGCCGGTCTGGCGAAACGCCTGCTCCGGGTCCGATATAGCCATGACTAGCGAAACCGTGGATGGGCAGGAAACAGTGAGTGGAAAGCGGGGAGCGCGTCGCCTATGAAGGAAGGATGTTCAGGCTCGCGCATATTTCCGATGTCCATCTGGGGCCGCTTCCCGGTGTAACCTATCGCGAACTCGCGTCCAAGCGCGTCGTCGGCTACGTCAACTGGCAGCGCAACCGCCGCCGCCATATGCACGATGCCGTCATCGACACCATCGTCGCCGACATGAAGGCGAGCACACCCGACCACCTCACCGTTACCGGCGATCTGGTCAATCTGGCGCTCGACGGCGAGATCGAGATGGCCAAGCACTGGCTTGAGACGCTGGGTTCGCCGGAGGATGTCTCGGTGGTGCCGGGCAACCACGACGCCTATGTGCCGGGCGCCTTCGACAAGGTCTGCCGCTCCTGGGCGGCGTGGATGAGCGGCGACGGCGTGACTGCGCCGATCGACCGCAACGCTTTTCCCTATCTGCGCGTACGCGGCAATGTCGCGCTGATCGGCGTTTCGACGGCGCGCGCCACGGCGCCGTTCATGGCCAACGGCTTCTTCCTCGAAGGTCAGGCGCAAAGGCTGGCGACAGTGCTCGACGCAACGAACAAACGCGGCCTGTTGCGGGTGATCATGATCCATCATCCGCCGGTGCGCGGCGCCGTCGCCCAGCAAAAGCGCCTGTTCGGCATCTCCCGCTTCCACAAGACCGTTCATAGGCATGGCGCCGAACTCGTGCTGCACGGCCATTCGCATCTGCCGTCGCTGTTCTTCATCGGCGGGCGCGGCGCCAGGATTCCGGTCGTCGGCGTCGCCGCCGCCGGGCAGTCGCCAGGCAGCAAGAACCCGGCGGCACAGTACAATCTGCTCGATATTGACGGGGAGAAGGGCAATTGGCTGATTCGCCTGACGCGGCGCGGCCTGACCGGGCCGGCCTTGCCGCCATCGGACCTGCAGGTCATTGAACTCGGCGCGCAGACACCGAGGCCTTCAGATCGTTGATCAGAAGCTGATCTTCATCGCCATCAGACGATCCCAAAACAGCGCGGCCGCCACCGCCAGGCCAACAAGCGCGCCGGCGGCGACGAAGCCCAGGCCTGCAAAGAAGGTTGACCAGCTCTTGCCTGGCGCGGCTGCTTGCAAGGGCGGCTCCGCTTCGACCACCGCAGGGCGTTTCAGGTCGGCGACGGCCGGCTCGACACCGCCCTCCATCATGCGCTGGCGCTCGACGATACGCTCCGCCACATAGCGCGTGACCTGATCGGCGACCGGTTTCATATCGGTCGATTCGGCGAGCACGACGCGGCCGATGCGGGTATCCCTGAGAAAGCGGTAGGTGCGGCGGTCGCGCCCCATGGCGACATGGCTGACGGCGTCGATCCACAGGCGGGGCTGCAGGCCGGAGGAGACGACGAAGTCGAAATTGTCCATGTCGGCGGGCACGTCGGCAAAGACCGGGGCGAGCTCGGCCGCGAGCAGATCAAGCCGCATCCGGTGCGCCTCGCGCATGTCGACCACGACATCGTCGCGATCGGCGAAGGCATTTTTCACATCGCGAACGGCGTCGGACAGTTTGCGGGAGGTGTCGATGGGGGTGATGTTTTCGCCAGTGTCCTTCATCGGCGTCGCCTCGCTGATATGGTTAATTGCGAGTTAACACAGGCGGCGGCAAAATGCACTGGCGAGATGCGGGGCGCAAGTAAGTTAGCTCGCCGCGGCCTCGAATGTCGGACGCAGGCGCCTGCCGCGGCGTGCCATGTTTCGGCGCACGGCCTGGGCGACCACATCAGGCACTTCCTCGACCAGCATATGGCCGGCATCGAGCACGTGATGAATATGAAAATGCGCCGGCAGACAATCAGCCTGGGTAAAGGGCAGCACCGGATCGTCCGTTCCCCAAACCACCATCACCGGCATGTCGAGGGTGTCCAGCTGTTCGCGGGGGATGACCCCCTGCCGCTCGTTCCTGGTCATGACGGCCGATATCTCAATCAGCTTGCGCAACTGGCCGGGGCGACGGCGTAGGTCCGCCAGGACGCCAACGATGCGTTCGGGCGGCGGGCTTCGCGGTCCCGACATGGCGGCAAGGCAGGCGCGGATTTCCCGTCTGTCGGCGGCCGCGGCGTAGCGGCGCAACAGCGGTCCGTTGATCTCGGGGCCAACACCGCCCGGCGCCAGAAGCGTCAGCGAACCTATCCTTTCAGGCTCGGCAAGCGCCATCAGGGAGGCGACCGCGCCGCCCATCGAATGACCGGCGACATGCACCCTTGCTATCCCGCGTGCGGCGATATCGGCGAGAACCGCTCGCGCCGCTGTTTTGGCCGGGCCGCTGCCAGGAAATTCGAGAGACAGTCCGTGTCCCGGAAGATCGTAGGCCAAGGTCCTGACATCGGGCCCTAGCGACGCGGTCACCTCGCGCCAGATATCATGGCAACCACCGAAGCCATGCAGCAGGACGACCGTCTTCGGCCCGGCGCCCCGCTCGGCAACATAGAGGGATGAGACCATGAAAATGTGCGATTATTGCAAGACTGGAGAGGAAATTCGAATCGAGGCTGGATTGCTCCCAGTCCAGACCGATGGCCAGTAAAGTTTTCGCGATCCGGAAAGACTAGCTGGCGTTGCCGAGGCCCGCGGCGCGCAGCGCCTCAACCAGCCGGTCGGTCAGATCGGCGGGATATTTGCGCTCGGCGAAGGCCGCGCGCGGATCGGCGGCGAATTTCGGGAATTTGGTGGTCAGCTCATCCAGAAGCTTGGCTGCCAGCTGTTCGCGGCCGGCAGCCTTGGCGCCGATCAGCCGCGCCGCCAGATAGTGCGATTTCATCGCCGTCGTGCGCAGCGACTCGCTGGCTATCGCGGCCTTGTTCATGTCGCCCAGCATGAATTGCCCGGCGAAAAGCCCAAAATCCCACCATGTCGGATGGCCGCTGAACGTCTCAACGGCATGGGTCAGGATGGGTGTTCCCTCGGCATATTTGCCGGCAAAGATCAGGCCATAGCCGTAAGCGGCAGCCATGCCGAGGTCGTAGGGGTTGAGCTCATAGGCCTTGCGCATCCAGCGGATCGATTCCTCGGTGTTGCCGAGGCGCGAGTTGAGGTAGCCGTAGGCGCGGTGCGCATAAGGGCTGGTCGGTCCCATCTGGATGGCGCGATGGGCGAAAGACATTGCCTGTTCGACCGTCGCGCCAGGCGGATAGGCGTAATGATCGGTGGCGGCCTCAAGGGTCAGGGAGGCCAGTTCCGAATAGACCAAGGACGATTTCGCACCCTGGCCGGCGAGCTTGTCCAGGCAGCGATAGGCAGCCTCGTGCGTCCTGGTGCTCTGGTCGAGATAGTATCTGTCGTTGAGGATCAGGCAGCTCGTCAGCCCGGTCTGAATGCCGTTCTGTTCGATGTAGCTGTAGAGCGGGCCGGAGGCGGGAATGGTCGAGCTGAGGATGGCGGCGATACGATCCTCGACGGTGCCAGGTGCGCTGTCGGCGGCCGTCAGACTGCGGGACAAAAGCACGCGGCCGGTCGCCACGCTCTGCAGTTCGAGCGTCACGTCACCTGCCATTGGTCCCGGCAGGACATCGAAAACGAAGCTGGTCGGGTCGGTGCTTGGGTCGCGCTTGCTGTCGGCGTCGCGGCCGATGAAGTCGATGGTGTCGAAACCGGCAAGGCCGGCGCGCAGCGAAGCGGCGACGCGGCCGGCCTCGGGGCCGGTGGCCTTCACGGCGATGTAGACGAGGGGCAGGGCCTCCATCGACGGCGATGCGATGCTGCTCGTTACGCCAGCGGTCTCGACCACCGAGGTCGGATCACTGCTGGCAAGCAATGCGCCGCTGCCCTGGCGCAGGATGAGCACGCCCAGCATGAGGATGACCAGCGTCATGGCGACCCAGAAGAACTGGAGATGGCGCGCCAGCGAAGGCCCAGGTTCTGTAACCCCCGCGGCCGTCGCGCCAGCGGGAACGGCGTCAAGAGCCGTCTGGTCGGGCGATCCGGGCAAGGCGGCTACCGCCGCCGCAAGCGGCTCCTGCCCAACCGGCAGGCGTATGGCGTTGAGCTCATAGGACGGCACGTAGCCGCCGCGCGGAATGGCAATGCGAACCGGTTCGGCTATTCCTTCATTGGCGAAATAATGCTGGAGAAGTTCGCGCAGCCGGCCTGCCTGCACCCGGACAACGGCGTCGGTCGACGAATCGAAATCGCCGTCCTTGCCGAAGACGTCCATGGCGATGGAGAAACCCTTGAGCCTGTCGGCTTCGCCGGCCTGCTCGCGCTCAACAAGATAGCGCAGCAACTTGCGCGCGCGCTCGGAACGTCCGAACGTTTCGCTGGCGAGCAGTCGCTCCAGTGTCTCGCGCACTGCGGGGGCGGCAGGCGTGGCATGCTGCAAGTGTCGATCCTCTCGAAGTCGGCACAGGTTGAGGCGCAATCATATAGAGCCTGCACTTCCATACAAGCATGCTTATGTTATGCGATCGCGTAACACACCGGATAGTTGCCGGTGGTTGACACAAAAAACCGGAATTTCCCTCGGCAAATGGGGGATTTCCGGGCGCCGCGGACATTCGGCGCCCGGGAAATATCAGCCGGCCTTGCGGCCGATTATCCGGTTGGCGGCCGAAACAACGGCTTCCAGCGAGGCGGCGACGATGTTGGTGTTGATGCCGGCGCCGAACAGCTTGCTGCCGGGATATTCCATCTCGACATAGGAAATCGCCGAGGCGTTCGAGCCGCGCTGGAGCGAATGTTCGGAATAATCAAGCACCGACATGTCGACGCCAACATGACGCGACAGCGCATCGACGAAGCCGTCGATCGGGCCGGTGCCGGAGCCGGCGATTGTCGTCTCCTTGCCGTTGTCGAGGATCACCGCCTCGACCACGCGCCGGCCCTTTTTCTCGGTATCGGGATAGGTGTGATGGTCGAGGAACTTCAGTCGTGCGCCGGGCTGGTCGACATAGGTTTCGATAAAGCGGTCATGGATGCGTTTTGCCGGCACTTCCTTGCCTTCGGCGTCGGTGATCGCCTGGATCTCCTGGCTGAACTCGATCTGCAGGTTGCGCGGCAGATTGAGGCCGTAATCGGCCTGCAGTACATAGGCGATGCCGCCTTTGCCCGACTGCGAGTTGATGCGGATGATCGCCTCGTAGCTGCGTCCGACATCGGCCGGATCGATCGGCAGATAGGGCACTTCCCAGACCGGCGTGTTGGCCTTCTTCAAGGCCTTCATGCCCTTGTTGATGGCGTCCTGGTGCGAGCCGGAAAAGGCGGTGTAGACGAGTTCGCCGACATAGGGATGGCGCTCGGAGATCTTCAGCTGGTTGGAATATTCGTAGACGTCCTTCATCCGGTTGATGTCGGAGCAATCCAGATGGGGATCGACGCCTTGCGTGTACATGTTGAGCGCCAGCGTCACGATGTCGACATTTCCGGTGCGCTCGCCATTGCCGAACAGCGTGCCTTCGACGCGGTCCGCACCCGCCATCAGGCCGAGCTCGGTGGTGGCGATGCCGGTGCCGCGATCGTTGTGGGGGTGCAGCGAGATCAGCAGGTTCTCGCGGTCGTCCAGGTTGCGGCACATCCATTCGATCCGGTCGGCATAGATGTTGGGCGTCGACATCTCGACCGTCGACGGCAGGTTGATGATCAGCTTGTTGTCGGCTGTCGGCTTCACGATCTCGGTGACGGCGTTGCATATCTCCAGCGCGACTTCGAGCTCGGTGCCGGTAAAGCTTTCGGGCGAATATTCGAAGCGATAACCGCCGCCGGCCTTGGCCGCCATGTCGGTGATCATCTTGGCCGCGTCGGTGGCGATGCGCTTGATACCGCCGACATCCTTCTCGAAGACGACGCGACGCTGCAACTCGCTGGTCGAATTGTAGAAATGCACGATCGGGTTGGTGGCGCCCTTCAGAGATTCGAAGGTGCGGGTGATGAGTTCGGGACGGCACTGCACCAGCACCTGTAGCGAAACATCAGCCGGCACATTGCCTTCCTCGATGCACCAGCGGGCGAAATCGAAATCGGTCTGCGAGGCCGAGGGGAAACCGATCTCGATCTCCTTGAAACCCATGTCGAGCAGCAGGGCGAACATGCGCGCCTTGCGCTCATGACCCATCGGATCGATCAGCGCCTGGTTGCCGTCGCGCAAATCGACCGAGCACCAGACCGGTGCCTTGTCGATGACCTTGTTGGGCCAGGTGCGGTCGGTGAGACCGACCGTCGGGTAGGGCTGGTATTTTCGGGCCGCGCCCGGCATGTGGCCGGCCGCGCGTTTTACGCTTTCGGCTTCGCCGGCGCGGATGTCTTCTCCTGCGTTCATCGTCTTGTTCTCCCGGCGGCTCGCGGATCGGTCTTCGGACGGATTCCAAGGCGAGCAGCGCCTTATCAGATTTTCGTTCGTTGATGTGAATTGCCATTTTCTGAACTGGCCAAGGAGCGTGCGCGTAAGCGGCGGTTCGACCGCCGGGCGCTCCTTCAGCGAACCCGGCGATCGCCGATAAGGCCGAGAAGAAGCAGGGTCGATGCCAGCGCGCGCACCGTCTCGCCGGCAAAGCCAGTCGGACGGGAAGCGACGGAGGAGACGCGCGTGTTCATGGCGGGTTTCATACAGGAGCCGCCATGGACAGGCAAGTGGGCTGCCATTCCACCACTCGCGAGCACTCTTCCCCATGCGCGGCAAATGCGCCAGACTTGCGTGTAGCCGAGGCCGCAATGCTTCGCCGTCGGAGGGGTCATCCGTGAATTTTGTTTTCTTCTCGCCGCATTTTCCCGCCAACGGCGCCGATTTCTGCGACCGGCTGAAGAAGGCCGGCGCCACGGTGCTGGGCATTGGCGATGCTCCTTATGAGGCGCTGGACGGCAAGCTGAAGGTGGCCCTGTCGGAATATTACCGCATCGCCGACATGGAGGACTACGACCCGGTGTTCCGGGCGATGGGTCATTTCATCCACAAATGGGGCCGGATCGAGCGCTTCGAGTCCCTCAACGAACATTGGCTGGAGCTGGAGGCCAATATCCGCACCGACTTCAACATCTACGGCACCAAGCTCGATTTCGTGAAGAATTTGAAGCGCAAGAGCCGCATGCGTGCATTCTTTCGCAAGAGCGGCGTCGACACCATCGCCCAGCGCAAATGCTCCGACCGGGCCGGTGCCATGACCTTCATCCGCCGCGTCGGCTATCCCGTGGTGGTGAAGCCCGATTCCGGTTCCGGCGCCTCGAACACCTTCAAGATTTCCAACGCCAGGGAACTCGACCAGTTCTTCAGAGACAAGCCCGAGGACGTGACCTTCGTCATGGAGCAATTCATCGAGGGGCTGGTGGTGACCTTCGATGGGCTGGTCAACCGTGACGGCGAGGTGGTGCTGGCGGCCAGCCACCGCTACGACCAGAGCATCATGGAAGTGGTCAACAAGGATCGCCACATGAGCTACACCTGCTTTCCCAAGGTCCGACCGGCGATCGAAGAGGCCGGCCGCAAAATCCTCAAGGCGTTCGACGTGCGCGAGCGCTTCTTCCACATCGAGCTGTTCGAAACCAAGGACGACCGCGTCATCGCGCTTGAGGTCAACATGCGGCCGCCCGGCGCCTGGATGACCGATGCGATCAACTACACGTTCGACATCGACGTCTACGCGGCTTGGGCGGACATGGTGGTGAAGGATGCCGCCGGTGGTCCTTATGAGGGCAAGTATTTCACCGCTTATGCCAGCCGCAAGCAGCACCTCCACTATTTGCACAGCCATGAGGACGTGCTAGCCGCGCATCGCGACAAGATCGTCCATCATCAGCCGATAGAAAAGGTTTTCAGCCGCGCCATGGGAAATTACGCCTACCAGATGCGCTCGAAGGACGAAGCAGCACTGCGCGCGGCTGTCGCCTACATCCACGCGGAAAAGGCTTAGACGCGATGGACATCTCTTATCACAAGGGTTTCTCCGGCAATCTCGGCCGCGACATGGAATACAAGCGCTACGGCCATGCCGGCCGGCCGGTGGTGGTGTTCCCGACGTCGCAGGGGCGGTTCTACCAGTTCGAGGATTCCGGCGGGGTAGGAGCGCTGGCCGAATTCATCGACACCGGCCGCATCCAGCTGTTCGCGGTCGACGGCGTGGATTCGGAATCGTTCTTCAACAAGCATGCCGGCGCCGCCCACCGCATCGGTCGCCACGAGGCTTACTTCCGATATGTGCGCGAGGAGGCGCTGCCGGAGTTTCTGGCGACCGCCGAGCAAGCCAATGGCGGGCGCAAATTAAAGCCGCTGTTCACCGGCTGTTCGATGGGCGGTTATCATTCCACGAATTTCGTCTTTCGCTTTCCCGAACTCGCCAGCGGCGTCATCGCGCTGTCGGGCGTCTATTCGGCGGGCGACTTCTTCGGCAAGGCGCTGGAAGGCGATATCTTCTACAATTCGCCGCTCGACTATCTGCCCGGCATCGTAGACCCAAAACTGCTTGCCCGGCTGAAGGCGCTGAGGATGATCTTCTGCTGCGGGCAGGGCGCCTGGGAAGAGCGGATGCTGGTCGAGACCCGCAGGCTGGAACAGATCCTGCGCGACAAATCCATTCCCGCCTGGGTCGACTATTGGGGCGGCGATGTCAGTCATGACTGGCCATGGTGGCACAAGCAGCTGGTCTATTTCTTCGGCCGCTGGCTGGATGATGATCTGATGCACCGGCTAGATTGATGACCACACCCGAACCTATCCGCCGCTTTATCGAGGCCACCAATGCGTGTGATAGCGAAGCCGTTCTCCACACGTTCACAGCCGACGCGTCCCTGACCGACTGGGGGCGGTCCTTCCAAGGCCGCCAGCAGATCGCGCGCTGGAACCAGTCGGATAATATCGGCGTGAAGTCCAATCTTCGCATTGTCCGCATCGCCGAGGTCGAGGGCAGCTACCGCGTCCGCATTGCCGTGAAAGGCAATGGCTTCAACGGTGAGGGTGACATGACCTTCGTGCTCGACGGCCACCGCATAGCGAGCCTCGTCATCTCCTGACGCGGCTCAGCTACCCTTCCTGGCAAACCGGCAGAGCAATGGTCTCGTGTTCCACCGCCGATCCACGGCGCAAGCCGAGAAAGACGACAAGGGCGGTGACGATGGTGATTGCCGCCAGCACGATCAGCAGCCTGTCGAACGCGATCTCATAGGCCTGGACCAGGACCGTGGCTCCGGCACCCGGCAAGCGGGCTGCCGCTTCGCCGATGTTGCCGGTCACCAGCAGCTGCGCGGCGGCGGTTGCATCCAGGGAAGACGCCGTTCCCTGAGCCGCCAGTTGGGCTGCCGTGAAACCCGACAGGACTGCCATGACGATCGCCAGCGCCACGCCTTCGCAAGCGACGCGGGTGGTGTTGAAGATGCCGACCGCCATGCCGGCACGCTCTTTCGGCACGACGCCGACGGCAAGTCCGTCCATCAGCCCCCAAGGCAAGGCGATGCCGACGCCGATGAGGATCAGCGGCGCCACCAGCGCTGCGACGACAGGCGGTGTCAGGCTCAGCCAGACAAGGCCGCCGGCGGCCACAAGCAGGCCGACACCGCAGATCGTTGCCGGAGCGATCCAGCGCGCTACCTGGCCGGCGAGCAGTGGCAGGATCAACAGCGGTCCCGACAGGCAGATCATCAACTGCCCCGCCTTGATCTCGCTCATCCCCTCGATGCCGATGAAGCGGATAGGCAACAGCACCAGCAGGACGACGAAGCCATAGGCGGGAGCGGCCGCCAGGAACTGGACGCCGACGAAGCGGGGAAAGCGGAACAGCGAGAGATCGAGCATCGGCCGGCGCACGCGCCGCTCGACGACGACGAAAGCGGCAAAGCAAAGGGCGGCCGCCACGAGAAGCGCGATCACCAGGGGATCGGTCCAGCCGCTCTGCGGCGCTTGCAGCACGCCGTAGGTCAGCGATGCCAGCGCGATCGTAAAGGTGCCGGCTCCCGCCCAGTCGAGGCCGGTCGCATCCGGATCGCGCGATTCCCTGATGGTGCGCAGGCCGAGCAAAGCGGCTGCAATCGCGAGCACTGCCACCAAGACGAAGATCGATCGCCAGCCGAAAGCATCTATGAGCAGGCCCGACGCGATCGGCCCAAAAGCGAGGCCGATGCCGAAACTGGTGCCGAGGAAGGAGAAGGCGCGCAGCCGCAATGGCCCATCGAATTCCTGGGCAAGAGCGGAGGCGCCGCCGGCAAAGGCGGCGGCACTGCCGAGCCCTTGCGCAGCCCTGAGCACATCGAACCAGACGATATCAGGGGCGAACATCGATCCCAGCGATGCCAGCACATAGGTGGCGAGGCCAACAAGGAAGAGCCGCTTGCGGCCATGATTGTCGGCCAGCGCGCCTGATGCCATCAAGGTGGCGGCGAAGGTCAGCATGAAGGCGTTGGTCACCCAGTTGAGCGCGATAGGGCTGCCGCCGAGGTCGGCCGCAATGCGGGAAAGCGCGACGGCCGGGCCGGTGAAGGTCAAGGGCATTGTCATGGCGGCGAGGCATACCGACAACAGGACAAGCCATGGCGCGACCGCGCCGTTTGTGGTCTTCGAGGTCATGGATTTCCTATCTGAACCAGGATCCGCCGGTCTGCCGCAAGCTTGCTGCGCCGGTCGTAACGGGAAGATAGGCTCGCGACACTTCGAGAAAAATAGTGTTAAATCTCCAGATATACCGGACTGAAACGCTCGAATGGAGAGATGCGATGGAACGCCTCAATGGGCTCCTGGCCTTTGCCCGCACGGCTGAGTTCGGCAGCTTCATCGCTGCGGGCCGCACGCTCGGCATCTCGGCATCGGCCGTCGGCAAGAGCGTCGCCAGGCTCGAGCAGGATCTCGGCGTAAGGTTGCTTCAGCGCAGCACGCGCCGCATCGGGTTGACCGAAGAGGGCAAGCTGTTCAACGAGCGGGTGCGGCGCATCCTCGACGACATCGACGATGCCGAGGCGATGCTGTCGCGGAGCCGCGAAACACCGCATGGGCGGCTGCGCGTTTCGACGCCGATCGTGACCTATCATTTGCTGTTCCCGGTGCTGTCGGAGTTCATGGCGCGCTATCCCGAAATCGAACTCGACATCGACTTTAACGACCGCATCGTCGACCTCATCGACGAAGGCGTCGACATCGCGATCCGCAGCGGCGACCTGCCGGATTCGCGCCTGGTGGCGCGGCCGCTTGCACCCTTCCGGCTGCTGTTGTGTGCGGCACCCTCCTATATCGAGCAGCACGGCAACCCGAGCGGCCCGGACGATCTCGTGAACCATTACGGCATCCGCTTCCGCTTTCCCAACAGCGGCAAGCTGCAAGGCTGGCCGTTCATCGGCGGCAGCGCCGAGCCGCAGGTCCGCTCGATGCTGACCTGCAACAACACGGAGGCGCTGAAGGGCGCCACGATGGCCGGGCTCGGCATCAGCTCGATGCCCGATTTCCTGGTCCGCCAGGCGCTGCGTGACGGCTTGCTGCGCACGGTACTGGACGACCATGTCGATGGCCGCGGCCAGTTCCGGTTGCTTTGGCCGTCCAATCGCCATTTGTCGCCAAAGGTTCGCGCCTTCGTCGACTTTCTTCCCGACCGGCTTGCCGCGACGCTGAGCGGCTCTTAGAGCATGATCCCAAAAAAGTGGGTACCGGTTTTTGGAAAAGATCATGCTCCAACAAAGGGTTAGATCATGATGAAATTTCAACGAAATCTCATCATGATCTAGTCCTTCGCGGCCGACAGCGACGGCGACAGCGAGGAATAGCTCTGCTTCTCAGTAGGTGGCGCGGCCGCCGGAGAGGTCGAAGGTCGCGCCGGTGGTGAAGGAATTTTCGTCCGACAGCATGAAGGCGATCATCGCGGCCGCCTCTTCGACTTCGACGAACCGGCCTCGCGGCACCTTGCCCAGCATGTAGGCGACCTGGGCCTCAGTGAGCTGTTCGAGGATGCGGGTGCGGGCGGGCGATGGGGTCAGCGCGTTGACGGCGATGTCGTGGCCGGCCAACTCCTTACCGAGCGATTTTGTCAGCGCGAGCACGCCGGCCTTGGCGGCGGAATAGGCGGCGGCATTCGGATTGCCTTCCTTGCCTGCGACCGAGGCGATGTTGACGATGCGGCCGTAGCTGCGCGCGATCATGCCGGGCACCAGGCGCTTGCAGCAGTAGAAGACGCCGTTGAGGTCGATGTCGATTATCTGGCGCCAGGCGGCAGGATCATAATCCGCCACCGTCGCTGCCGGTCCGGCGATGCCGGCATTGTTTACCAGCAGATCGACCGGACCAAGCGAGCGCTCGGTTTCGGTCGCGGCGCTGTCGACGGCCTCCATCAGCGATTGATCGCACAGCAAACCCTCGACCCGGCCGAGCGGGGCGAGTTCGGAAACGGCCTTCGCCATGGCGGTCTCGTCCACATCCCAGATGGCGACGCTGGCACCCGATGACAGCAGTCGCCGGGCGACGGCAAGGCCGATGCCTTGCGCGCCGCCGGTCACCACGGCGACCCGGCCTGAGAGATCGACGGCATTCACACGACGGTTCATGGGCACTTTTCCTCTTCCCTGCATATTTGAATCTCAGTCCCTGACGGCTCTCGCCACCAGCCGCGCTATGCTCGGCCCGGCGATGAGCACGACCAGGAAGCGGGCCGACTGCAAGGCCATGACGAAGGATATGTCGACGTTCTGGGCGGCGGCGGCAATGATGGCGACGCTGTCCATGCCGCCGGGGCTGGTCGCGAGATAGGCGGTCAGCGGATCGATACCAAGGACGTGGCTGATCAGCCAGGCTAGCCCGCCGCAAAAGGCGATCAGCACGACGATAGAGCCGACGATCTGCGGCAGCGCCCGTGTCGCATGACGCAGGATCGCCCGGGTAAAGTTCAACCCTATCGACCAGCCGACCATCGCATAGGACAGCGCCAGCAGCCATGGCGGCAATTGCATCGCCACGCCGAAGCCGAGATGGACGATGGTGCCGATGATGAAGGTGCCGAGGAAGAAGGGTGACGGCAGCCGGCACAACCGGCCGAGCAGGCCGCCGACCAGCGCCACGCCGAGCGTGGCGGCAAAGGCTGCCGGTTCGATCGGCGGGAACCAGACGATGGCTGGTACCTCGATGCCCGAAGTGTCGACCCACATCTTGGCGACGAGTGCTGCCGTCATCGAGACGAAGATGACGCGCAGATACTGCATGAAGGCGACGAGGCGCTGATCGGCGCCGAAGGCACCGGCCATCAGCACCATGGCAGTGGCAGCACCCGGCGACGAGCCCCAGACCGCGGTGGTGCCGGGCAGGATGCGCCAGCGGCTGATCAACCAGCCAAGCAGGCTGGACGCCGCAAGGGTCGCCAGCACCACGACAAGGACCAGCGGCCATTCCTTGTAGAACACCGAAAAAATGTCGGTGGAGATCGACGCCGCGACCAGACAGCCGACCAAGGCCTGGGCGGCGGCGAACAGCGGCCGCGGCACGCGCACCGTGGCGCCATTGGTGCCGGCAAGGATCGCCGCCAGCATCGGGCCGATCAGCAGCGCCGCCGGCAGTGCGGCGTATTCCAGCGCGCCGGCGAACAGCAGCGAGACGATCAGCAGCACCACCCACTGCCGAACCGGACGCATGCGCGCCATGCGTTCGACGGCCGGTTGGTCTGGCGAAGAGTCCATGTTTGGGTCTTAGACCTGGAAGAGAAAAATGCGAACGCTGTCTCGGACGAAATTCACGACCCCGACCCCGCGTTGGGATGTCACTCGTTCTTGATGGCGGGCAGGCCGAAACCGCCGGCCGGATGGGTCTCGACCTGGAATTCGAAGCCGGCGATGATCGGCCGGGCCTTGGCGATCGCTGCCTGGACCTCCGGCAGCTGCAGCGAAGCCTTGTGGCTTGCGGCGTCGGTCCACACTTCGGTCACCCAGATCGCGTCGGCATCGGCCGGGTCGCGGGCGATGACATAACTCAGGCAACCCGGCATGGCGCCGGTCGAGGCGAGCAGCACATCCATGATCGCGTCGCGCTGGCCGCGCGACGCCCGCATCTTTCCGATCAATCCGTACATTGCCTCTCCCCTTCTTCCAACCTCAGCAAACGTGCGCACGACATGCATGGTTGCGAGACGCAGTATGCAATTGCCGGCTCACGGCATCAACTGGCCACCGTTCACCTCGATCACCTGGCCGGTGATGTAACCACTCAGGAGATCGGAGGACAGGAAGAGATAGGCGCCGACGCAGTCTTCGGCCGTGCCGGCACGCCCTTGAGGAATGGTGGCGACCATGCCCTTCATCTGCTCGTCGGTGGAATAGCGCTCATGGAAGGGTGTCGCGATGGTGCCCGGCGCCACCGCGTTGACGCGGATGCCGAAGCCGATCAGTTCCTTGGCCATGCCGCGCGTCACATTGGAGACAAAGGCCTTGGCCGAACCGTACAGCCCGGCGCCGCCGCCAGCGCCATTGCGCGCCGCGATCGACGAGGTGTTGACGATGAAGCCGCCCTGCTTCTTCAGCCATGGCATCGCCTTGCGCGAGGCCGTCAGCACCGAGCGGGCGTTGAGGTCCATCACCGCGTCGTAGTGCGCCTCGGTCTGCTCCGCATAAGGTACGCGGCCGAGCATGCCGCCGGCATTGTTGATCAGCCCGTCGAGCCGCCCGAATGTTTCGGCGCTCTCCTCGACTACCCGCTCGACATCGGCTGCCTGTGAGAAGTCGCCCTGTGTCAGGAACACCTCACCGCCGCTGTCGCGGATGTTTTTGGCCAGCGTTTCTGCGGCCTCCCGGCTCGAATTGTAGTGCAGGGCGACCCGGCATTTCTGGGCGGCGTAGGCCAGTGCAAGGGCGGCACCGATGCCGGTCGAAGCGCCGGTGACCAGCACCGCCTTGCCGGCAAGATCGGGGATGACGAGGGTGGTCGCGGTCATGAGCACTTTCCTTCGGGCTGTTTGGCCACCCTTCGTAGGCTCTCATGGCCTTCACGTTCAAGCCCGTGGCGGCTCAGGGCCGGAGATAGGCGTAGCCCTGGCGCTGCAGTTCGGCGAGCTTGACGACGCCGCCCTTGTCGGCGGCGTGGAAGCCCTCGAGCAGGTCGGCAAGCGTGATCTCCATGCCTTGCATGGTGTTGCCGCAGGCATGCGGCTCAAGGCCCTGCTGGACAAGGCCGGCAAAGCGTCCCGAGATCGCCGCCGATATGCCTTTCGACTTGAAGCCGGCGAGGGCCGGACCATGCACGACCAACACGATGTCGACATTGCCGCCGGTGCCTTCATAGTGGTTCTTGATGTTGCCGAGCACGAAGTTGACCTTATCGAGGTCGCTGAGGTGATAGGCGACCTTCGGTCTGTCTTCAGCGGCGGCGGCCCGGCTCAGCCCGAACAGGCCGGCGGCACCGGCAAGGCTGGCCCGGAACATGTCGCGTCGACGCATGGCATCCTCTCGGCTTGGCGCTCCCCGCAAATTGCGTGGCTGCGGCCATGATACTAGCATAAATTCACGTTACGTCCTGTCGATGCGAGGAGGGGGTCACATGGCGTTCAGGAAGTGGAAGGTTGTTGCCAGCGCTGGATTTGGCGCCGTGCTGCTCGGCGCGCTTGCAAGTTCGGCCCTTGCCGGCGATGCGCTTAAATTACCCGAACTCAGCCCGAATGGCGCCGATGCGTGTTTCGGCCGCGTCTATGATGCGGCGCACCTCAAGGCGCATCCAAAGCAGAAGGTGGCGCGGATCTTCTTCCTCTATGGCCATGATCCGGTGAGCCATCCGAACGAAGAGCCGATGGCAAACGCCGACACCTCCTACAACGGTTTTCTCACCACCACGGTGCGCGGCGCCAAGGCGCCGCAATGGGCCGGCGGCTGGTGCAATCACGAGTCCGAGGACGGCAAGTCAGGTCCGATCCGCTGCGGCATGGACTGCGACCGCACCATGGCGTCGCTGAAGCTCGATGACAAAGGCCGCCTGATCCTCACCGACGTCTCGTCCGATCTCTATCTCGACGCCGGATCGGAAGACGAACTGGGCGAAGCCGAATATGACCGGCAGGCTCTGGGCTCGGAGGACGATAATTTCCGCCTCGACCCGATGCCGGCCGCAACCTGCCAGGCTGAATTCGCCAAGATCGACCCGATCGATCCGGCGCTTGGGGCTCCCTTGCGCGAGCGACTGAAGCCGGACCAGCCTTTCTGTTTCGGGCGAGACTACGATGCCGCGCATCTCTCCTCGCATCCCGACCAGGTGACGCAGTCGATCCGGGTCTTCCGCGGGCCGGTCGAACTCGCCTCCTTTGCCTCAGGCGATGTCGCCAACTGGCCCGACGGCTCCGATGTCGCCGTTTCGGTGACCACCAGGAAGAACGGGACGAAGGTCACGCAGACCTATTCCTGCCAGGGTGAAGCGGATCAATGGCGCTGCGCGGCCAGTTCGAAGATGAGCAACTTTTCCTGCGATATCGCGCAAAAGGAAATCTTCCTCAAGCGCGGCGCCAACGGCACCCTGATGCTGGCCAACCCCAATAGCAGCCTGGCGATCGTCGATTTGTGCTCGGCGGATGGCAAGACCAAGTCCGATGACAAGGTCTACCGGTTGGAGGCTATGCCGCAGTCGGCCTGCACTCGTTGAGTTCGATCTTGTCTATGACGCTACCATGGTATATATCTTTGCTATATCTCATTTGAGGATAGCACATGGACAAGGCAAAGGTGTTCTGGTCAGGCCGGTCACAAGCTGTGCGCTTGCCTAAGGAGTTTCGGTTCGAGGCAGACGAGGTTTCGATCCGTCGTCATGGGCAAACTGTCATCTTGGAGCCGCTTGCGCAGGATTGGGCATGGCTCGACCAGGTCATCGGACCGGTTGACGACGATTTCGTCCAGGGAGCGCTGGAGCGTCAGGATGGTCAGGATCGACCTGCTTTGGATGACCTCTTTAAGTGACCTACCTGCTCGACACCAATGCCGTCATAGCGGTCATCGCGGGCGACGAGGGTCTGCTGGCTTTGCTCAAACGGCATGCACCACAAGACTTTGCTCTCTCGGCGGTCGTTTTGCATGAGCTGTACTACGGCGCTGAAAAGAGCCAGCGAAAGGTCCAAAATCTGGCGCGCATCGACGCCTTGCAGTTCCCGGTACTTGAATTCGACCGAGACGACGCGAGACATGCCGGTGAGATTCGTGCTGGGCTTGCGGCACTGGGAACCCCGATTGGTCCCTACGATGCGCTGATTGGCGGGCAGGCACGTGCTCGGGACCTCACGCTGATAACCCGCAATATCCGGGAATTCGAGCGGATCAAAGATCTCACTATCGAAACGTGGTAACTCGCCTCACGCGAACGGCACCGCCGTCGTGCCTTTCGGCAGCTTCGCCTCGTCGTCCGGTTCGACATGGATGGTGACGCGCACCGAGGGGATTTCGGCCTTCAGCGCGTCCTCGATGCGGTCGCAAATGACGTGGCTGGCGCCGACCGTCATGTCGGCGTCGACGACCAGGTGGAACTCGATGAAGGTGGCGCGGCCGGCGATGCGGGTCTTGAGGTCATGAACCTCCAGCGCGCCCTTGCAATTGGCCGAGATGATGTCGCGAATGTGCATGTGTTCGGTCGTGTCCACTGCGCGGTCCATCAGCCCGTTCATCGACGAGCCGATGACGTGCCAGCCCTGCCACAGGATGTTGAGCGCGACGATGACGGCAAGCGCCGGATCGAGGATCTGCCAACCGGTCAGGATAGCGCCGACGAGGCCGCCGAAGACGCCGACCGAGGTCACGACGTCGGTCATGATGTGCCGGCCGTCGGCGACCAGCGCCGGTGATTTTGCGCTGCGCCCGGCGCGGATCAGCGTCCAGGCCCAGAAGGCGTTGATGACGGTGGCGACACCGTTGATCGCCAGGCCCTCCCAAGGTTGTTCGAGCGGGGTCGGCGTCTGCCAGGAGCGCCAGACCTCGTTGAGGATCAAAAGCGCGGCGAGCACGATCAGCACGCCTTCCAGCACCGCCGAAAAATACTCGGCCTTGTGGTGGCCGAACGGATGGTCCTGGTCGGCCGGCTTGTAGCTGACCAGGACCGCCCAATAGGCGGCGGCCGAGGCTATGACGTTGACGATCGACTCCAGCGCATCCGAATAGAGCGCAACGGAGCCGGTGACGTACCATGCGGCAAGCTTGAGCGCGAGCACCACGCAGGCGATGACAATCGACCAGAAGGCAAGGCTGGCGATCCTTTGCCTGGCCGCTGCCTTCGCTGCGATCGCCGCCATGTTGTCCGTCGCCGCCATCGTTTCTAAGCGGCCTTTTCCTTGGCCTTGCGCGGCAGATGCGCAACGATGTTTTCGATGATGCGCATGCCGGCATTGTGGCCGAGCGTCATGATCGATTCCGGATGGAACTGGACGGCGGCGATCGGCTCCTTGCGGTGTTCGAAGGCCATGATGATGCCATCCTCGGTCTCGGCGGTGACGATGAAATCGTCGGGCAGCCGCACCGGATCGGCAAAGATCGAGTGGTAGCGGCCGACGGTCACTTCCTTGGGCAGGCCGGAGAAGATGATTCCGGGCTTGGAGACGCGGATGCGCGACGGCTTGCCGTGCATCGGCACGTGCAACTGCCTGAGTTCGCCGCCATAGGCCTCGGCCAGCGCCTGCAGGCCAAGGCAGACGCCGAAGATCGGCAGGTCGCTGGCGCGGGCGTTCTTGATGGTCGCGGCGCAGTCGAAATCCTTCGGCGTGCCCGGTCCGGGCGACAGCACGACGAGATCGGGCTTCAGCCGTTCGAAGACTTCTTCCGGCACCGGCGAACGCACGGTCGAGACATTGGCACCGGTCTGGCGGAAATAGTTGGCCAGTGTGTGGACAAAGGAGTCCTCGTGGTCGACGAGCAGGATGTTGACGCCGTCGCCGACGCGCGCGGTGGTGCGTTCGGCGCCTGCGGCATTGCCCAATTTGGCGTCGCGAATGGCGGAGAGCATGGCGGATGCCTTCAGTTCGGTTTCGGCTTCTTCTTCCTCGGGGATGCTGTCGAAGAGCAATGTGGCGCCGGCTCGCACCTCGGCAATGCCGTCCTTGATGCGGATGGTGCGGAGCGTCAGGCCGGTGTTCATGTCGCCGTTGAAATTGACCATGCCGATGGCGCCGCCATACCAGGCACGCGGGCTCTTTTCGTTCTGCTCGATGAAGCGCATCGCCCACAGTTTCGGCGCACCGGTGACGGTGACCGCCCAGGCATGCGACAGGAAGGCGTCGAAGGCATCCATGCCTTCGCGCAGGCGCCCTTCGATGTGATCGACGGTGTGGATCAGGCGTGAATACATTTCGATCTGGCGGCGGCCGATGACGCGCACCGAGCCCGGATCGCAGACCCTGGACTTGTCGTTGCGGTCGACGTCCGAGCACATTGTCAGCTCGGATTCATCCTTCTTGGAGTTGAGCAGCTTCAGGATCTGCTCGCTATCGGAAATGGCGTCGTCGCCGCGCTTGATGGTGCCGGATATCGGGCAGGTCTCGACGCGGCGGCCATTGACGCGCACGAACATTTCGGGCGAGGCGCCGATCAGATACTCGTTTTCGCCGAGATTGATGAAGAAGGAATAGGGCGACGGGTTGATCGACTTCAGCTTGCGCGAGATTTCGGAAGGCTGCGTCTCGCAGCGTTCGTAGAACATCTGCCCGGGCACGACCTCGAACAGGTCGCCGCGCTTGAAACTGTCCATCGCCTTGCGCACCAGATTGGCATATTCGCCCGGCTCATGGTCGCCGCGCGGCGGGATGCGGTCGGCGGGCTTGAACGGTTCGGCGATTTCGTCGCGCGGCAGCCCCTCGGTTGAAAAACCGTCGCCGGAATAGTCGTAGCGGTCGGTCCAGGCCTTGGTCGAATAATGGTCGACGACCAGGATCTCGTCAGGCAGGAACAGCACGAGATCGCGCTGGCTCTGTTTGCGCTCGAGCTTGTAGTCGACTGGATCGAACTGGAAGGCGAGGTCGTAACCGAAGGCGCCGTAAAGGCCGAGATTGGCGTCTTCATCGGTCTTGAACAAAGCGGTGATGGCGCGCAGCACAGTAAACACAGAGGGGACGCGGCTGCGCTCTTCCTCGGTGAAGACGCGGCCGGGCTTGGCGACATCGAGGCGGATCAGCTTTTTCGAGGTTTCAGCAATCGTCACCTCGGTAATGCCGGCCAGCGTCTTGCCGATCACCGGCAGCAGCACTTCGCCACGGCCGTTCAGCGCCTCGATGCGCATGGCGCGGCCACGCGCGGAAATCACCAGCGGCGGATCGATGATGGCCGTATCCCAGCGTGTGTAGCGGCCCGGATATTCGTAATTCGAGGAAAACACCGCACCACGGCGCGAGTTCAAGCCGTCGACATAAGCGTCGATCGCACCGGCGTAAGGCTTGTCGTGGCGTTCGCGGGTGATGGTGACACCACCTGCGGTCACGAAGCTTTCCGCGCCGTTTTCCAGAGCCTTGATCGTCATTGCCGTCTCCATATGGCTTGTTGGGGCAACGGACCCGGGACTGGCTTTGAAAAAACAAATGGCCGCCCGGACATTCCGTTGCGGCCACCCTCTATTTTCACGCGCACGCGTTCGAACAGGCCGCTGTCAGCGGGCCCACCACCAAATGGTCTTGATCGAGCGCATGTTCATGGGCGAAATCCATAGCGGCGAAAAGCCGGATGCGCAACAGGTTTGAAAGGCCTGTTTGTGGCCGCCGCTTCTGCAGCCCATGGCACATCGCCAAGGCTTGGGGTCCTGCCTAGACTGTTCGTCCAACATCGGAAAGACGGGAAGACAGCAATGACCGAGCAGATCGAGCGCGCACGCAGGTTCCATGCGCTCCACGTCAGGGGCAACCCGATCGTTCTCTACAATGCCTGGGATCCGGGCTCGGCCAAGATCGTCGAGAAGGCGGGCGCCAAGGCGATCGCCACCGGAAGCTGGCCGGTCGCGGCTGCTTTTGATTATGCCGATGGCGAGAAAATTCCGCTGGAGCTGGCGCTGGACAACATCAAGCGCATCGTGGCGGCAGTCGACCTGCCGGTGACCATGGACCTCGAAGGCGGCTACGGCGTCGAGCCGGTGACTGTCGCCCAGACGGTGACACGTGCCCTGCAGGCCGGCGCCATCGGTTTCAATTTCGAGGACCAGATCGTCGGCGGCGCCGGTCTGCACGACATCGCCATACAGGTGAAGCGCATCGAGGCGGCAGCGGCGGCGGTGAAGGCTTCCGGCATTCCCGCCTACATCAACGCCCGTACCGACATTTTCCTCAAGGCCAAGCCGGATGCGCATGACAGCGTGCTGCTCGACCAGGCCATCGAGCGGGCGCACGCTTATGAAAAGGCAGGAGCTAGCGGCTTCTTTGCGCCGGGGCTCGGCGACGAGGGTCTGATCGAGGCGCTGTGCAAGGCGACGGCATTGCCGGTCAACATCATCGCGCTGGCGCATGTGCCGCCGCGCCAGCGCCTGGCCGAGCTTGGTGTCGCCCGTGTCAGCCACGGCCCGGTGCCGTACCGGCAGATGGCCGAATGGCTGGAGGCCAAGGCGCGGCTGGCGATTTCGGGTTAGCTCAGTCCTCCAGCGTGCCTGACCTCGCGTCGGCGCTCTTCTTGTCGCCGACCAGCTTCAAGAGATCCTCGCCGGCGCGGATGATGCGGCGCGAGCGGCGGGTCAGGATGACGCCGTCCTGCGGCGCCAGCACTTCGGTGCGGCCGCCGGCCTCGCCCGGTGTGTGGACGATGGTGGCGAGGCGCGCGCCCTTGGCGACTCGGTCGCCGGGCTTGACGTCGTAGAGGATGGCGCCGGCCCGGGGCGCCGGCATCATGTCGATGTTCTCGAGCGGCGCGACGAGGCCCTTGAACGCGCCGGGTGCGGGAAGGGCGGTATCGGCGATGACGCCGCGCGCCGCCAGCAGCCGGTAAAGGCCTTCGGCATCGGAACTTGCCAGCGCGCCGTCGACATCCAGCATGCCACGGTATTCTACCGTGGTGGCAACGCGGCGGTCGAGCTTCGCCACGTTGGCGGGGACGTTCTGGTAGGGCATGATCGTGGCGCCCTCGAAGGTGCCGTCGGTGTCCTCGCTCCACAACACCACGGCGTCGATACCCATGGCGGCGGCGCAATCGGCCATCGCCGGCCACAGGCTGGCGTGGACGTAGAGATAGGCAAGGCCCTCGTCATCGCAATGCAGGTCGAGCACGATGTCGTGGCCGAGCGACAGCTGCACCAGACGGGTCTTCAATCGCTGGTCGGGGGTGCCAAGCGTGGTGTCGGGCAAAAGCTTGGCGTCCGGTGCTGCGAGCAACGGAAAGCCGCGGTTGAAATTGTTGCGGGTGCCGAGATGAAAGCGGCCCTGGTGCTCGCCGAAATGATATTGCGCGCGGCCGATCGGATTGGCCCAGGGCACGACCGTGATGCTGCCCTTGATGCGGCCTTCCGCTTCGGCCTTGTTCAGCGCCGGCATCAGCGCGTCGATGGCGACGACACCAGGCAATTCACCGGCGTGGAGTGCTGCCTGCAGATAGGCCGAGGGTGCGGCCTTATCAGTGCCGGCGAAGCGGAACACCGGGAATTCGTAGGAAACGCCTTCGGTGTCGCCGGCGATGCGTTCGATCGATTTCTGCATGGGATGCCTCCAGGATAAGAGGCAGAACACATGCACTTTTGCCGAAGGGCTGTCGATTGGTCCAGTTCGCGCCGCCATGGGCGCAATGGAATTATTCGGCGGCGGCCGGAACCGTCGTTATCGGCGCCGATCCTTCGAGCGCCTGCGAGACAACGGCTACGCTGACCGCCAGCAGGGCCAGCACCGCGCCGACCAGCGGCAAATGAGCATAGGAAACGCCGGCCGACAGAGCCACGCCGCCGATCCAGGCGCCGCTGGCATTGCCGATATTGAATGCGCCCTGGTTGAGCGTGGCGGCGAGGTTCGGCCCTTCCGAAGCCGCTTCGACGACGCGGATCTGCAGCGGCGGCACGACGACGAAGATCAGCAGTCCCCACAAGAAGACGACGCCGATGGCGACGCTGGCGATAGCGCCGAACTGCATGAAGCCGACAAACAGAACTGCCATCAAAAGCAGCGTGCCGATGACCGTCGGCATCAATTTCCAGTCGGCCAGCCGGCCGCCGATGATGTTGCCTATGGTCATGCCGGCGCCGAACAGCAGCAGGACCCAGGTGACCGCGGAGGTCGACAGGCCGGAGACATCGGTAAGGTAGGGCTTGATGTAGGTGAAGACGGCAAACAGGCTGGCCGAGGCCAGCGAGGCGATCAGCATGGCGAGCCAGACCTGCAGCTTGCCCAGCACGCGCAGTTCGCTGCGCAGGCCGCCGCCGCTCGGTTCGACGACATTGGATGGCACCAGCCAGGCGATGGCGGCAACAGAGATCAGGCCGATGCCGACGACGGCGAAGAAGGTGGAGCGCCAGCCGAAGGCTTCGCCAAGCGCGGTGCCGGCAGGAACGCCGAGAATGTTGGAGAGCGTCAATCCCGCGAACATCATCGCCATGGCGCTGGCGCGCTTGTTGCGCGGCACCAGGCTGGCGGCAACGACGGAACCAATGCCGAAAAAGGCGCCATGACCGAACGCGGTGAAGACGCGCGCGGCCATCAGAAGCCAGTAATTGGGCGCAATGGCGCAGAGCAGATTGCCGACGACGAACATCGCCGTCAGCGCGACCAGCACCGGCTTGCGCGGCAGATGCGCGGTGGCCATGGCGACGATGGGTGCGCCGAAGACGACGCCCAGCGCATAGCCGGTGACCAGCAGGCCGGCCGAGGGGATCGACACGCCGAGATCGGCCGCAACCTCCGGCAACAGGCCCATGATGACGAATTCGGTGGTGCCGATGCAAAAGGACGCAATGGCAAGCGCAAGGATCGGCAAAGGCATGGAAAATCCAGACTGAATCGGTTCAATTCAGACTGAACGAGAAGCCTTGCCGCGCGCAATGCACATTGCTGCAACGCACCAATGCAGAAAGCGCTGAGCTTGACGCGGAGCTATGTCAGGCGAGCGGCTTCAGCTCCTGGGCGATGGTTGGCAACAGCTCCGAGACGTTGGGGTGGATATGCACGGCGCGCGCCAGCGTATCGACCGGCGCCTTGGCGTACATCAGGTCGAGCACGCAGTGCACCGCCTCGTCGCCGCCGGGGCCGAGCACGGAGCAGCCGAGGATTTGCCTGGTGTCGGCATCGACCAGGATCTTCATGAAACCTTGCGTCTCGCCCTTTTCGATGGCGCGGCCGACGCGGGTCATTGGCCGCTGGCCGACCAGCGCCTTGCGCCCGGATTTCTTCACCGCCGCCTCGGTCATGCCGCAGCGGCCGAGCGGCGGATCGATGTAGAGCGCATAGGCCTCGATGCGGTCGCTGACCTTGCGCGGATCGTCGTCGAGCAGATTGGCGGCGACGATCTCATAATCGTTGTAGGAGGTGTGGGTGAAGGCGCCCTTGCCGTTGCAGTCGCCCATTGCCCAGATGCCGGGCACGCTGGTGCGCAGCTGGTCGTCGACGGTGACGAAGCCGCGCAGATCGACCGCGACGCCGGCCTTATCGAGGCCAAGATCGTCGGTGTTGGGGGTGCGGCCGAGTGCCAGAAGCACATGCGAGCCGACCGCCGGCGGCTTGCCGGATGAGAAGGTCACGGCGATGTCCTTGCCCTGTCTGGCAAAGCGGATGTCGTCGGCGCCGACATGGACTTCTATGGCTTCGTTTTCGAGGATCGATAGGATGGCCGCCGACACGTCCTCGTCCTCGCGGCCGGTCAGGCGCGAACTCTTCTCGATGACGGTGACTTCAGAGCCGAAGCGGCGAAACATCTGCGCGAATTCAAGAGAGATGTAGCTGCCGCCGACGACGATGAGATGGCGCGGCAAAACATCGAGATCCATCATCGAGGAGTTGGTGAGGTAGTCGACGTCGTTGACGCCCGGCAGGTCGGGCACCGAGGCGCGGCCGCCGGTGTTGAGGAAGATCTTTTCGGCGGTCAGAAGGTCGTCGCCGACACGCACGGTGTTGGCGGATTCGAAGCGGGCATGGCCGCGATAAAGCGTGCAGCCCTTCATGCCGGCGATCCACGTCTCCAGATTGCTGCGGGAGTCGTTGGTGACCTTGTCCTTGCGCGCCTTGATCCTCTTGTAGTCCACGCCGACAGGGCCTGAGAACGTCACGCCGTAGTCCGCGGCACGCCGCGCCAGATGCGCGGCATAGGCGCTGGCGACCATGGTCTTGGTCGGCATGCAGCCGGTGTTGACGCAGGTGCCGCCGACCAGCTTGCGCTCGATCAGCGCCACGCTCATGCCGGCTGACGTCAGCCGGCCGGCGAGAGGAGGGCCGGCCTGTCCGGCGCCGATGATGATGGCGTCGTATGTCTTGGCGTCTGAGGCTTGGGCAGTCATACCACCGCCGCCACGATCAGCAGGCCGCCGATGATCGCCACCGCGTCCTCGATGAGGGCGGCAGGCAAATCCTTGCCGAAGGCGGCGGCCAACCGGCCGCGCGCTTCGGCGCCGCCATAGGTGCCGATGACGGCACCGATGGCGCCGGCAATCAGGCCGCCAATGGTGGAACCGGCAGTGGCGCCGATCACCGCGCCGCTGAAGGCGCCAAGCAGGATGCGGGCGCCGAATTGCTGCGGCACCTTGCGGCTCGGCGTCGAGGGCAGCTGGTCGGTGACCAGTTCGACGATGGCGAGGATGGTGAAGATACCGACGGCGGCCCAATGGCCCATGAAACTTGCCCAGGTGCCGGCCACCGGCAGCCAGCCGAGATACGCGCCCCAGGCGATCGCGGCCGGCGCGGTCATGGCGCGAAGACCGGCAATGACGCCGATCAGAAGTGCAAGCAAATAGAGCATGTCGATCCCCTCGAAAGCAGGCCCGGGACTGGCCCACGAGGGCAAGCTAGCATAGGTCCTGCGTTTGACGAGAGTAGGCGATGGTGCTTCTTCCATCAGTGAGCATTGTACTTTGGTAAACAGTCGAACACGACGAAGGGACGGAGTCGCTGTGATGGCCGATAGCGAACGCACAAGGATGATTGCAGGCGAATGGTACACCTGCATCGACGACGAACTGGAGGCGCTGCGGGTGATCGCGCGCGATGCGGTGTTCGAGCACAATACGATACCGCCCCAGCAACGCGGCAATATCGGTCCAGCGCTATCGGTGCTGCTCGGCAGCACGGGCGAGGGCGGCCGCATCGAGGCGCCGTTCCACTGCGCCTACGGTTTCAACATCCATCTAGGCGACGGCGCCTTCCTCAATGCCGGCTGCACCATCCTCGACACCGCGCCGGTGCGTATCGGAAGCCGGACGCTTCTCGGCCCCAATGTGCAGATCTACTGCGCCGAGCACCACAAGGAGGCCGCGGGCCGTCAGTCGGGACTGGAGATTGCCCGGCCGGTCACCATCGGCAATGACGCCTGGATCGGCGGCAGCGCCATCATCCTCGGCGGCATCAGCATCGGCAATGGCGTCATAGTCGGCGCCGGCGCGGTGGTGACGCGCGACGTGCCTGACAACACCGCGGTGGTCGGCAATCCGGCGCGGGCGGTCAAGCGGGGCTGAACTCGTCGTGGGCGGTCAGTATGAAGCCGTGCGTGCCATACGCTCGTCCGGACCGGCTCGCCGCGAGAATTCACGCCGGTATTGGGCCGGTGACGTCTTGAGCCGTGCGGCGAAATGCTGGCGCAGCGAGGTGGCGCTGCCGAAGCCGGCTTCGAAGGCCACCATGTCCATCGATTTTTCCGTCGCCTCCAGCAGCCGTTGCGCCAGTTCGATGCGTTGGCCGGCCAACCATTCGCCAAAGCTGGTGCCGATCGATTTCTGGAAACGGCGGGTGAAAGTGCGCCGGGTCAGGCCCGCGGCCTCCGCGACGCGGTCGAGGTTGTGCGTTTGTCCGAGCGTTGCCCGCACCGTGTCGAGCGCCAGGGTGAAGCGGTCGGTGGCCGGGGTTTTCGCCAGCGGGCGCTCGATGAACTGCGCTTGCCCACCCTGCCGGTGCGGCGACAGCACGATGTGCCTTGCCAGCCGCAGCGCTACCTCTGCGCCATAGCGGGCGCGCACAATGTGCAGGCAGCAATCGAGCCCGGCGGCGACGCCGGCCGAGGTGACGATGTCGCCGTCGTCGACATAGAGCACATCGGCGTCGACGGCGATATCGGGATGAAGCGCCTGCAACTGGTCCGTATAGGCCCAGTGCGTGGTCGCTTTCCGGCCCGAAAGCAGGCCGGCGGCGGCAAGGGCAAAAGTGCCTAGACAGAGCCCGACGATGAGCGCGCCGCGCCGGTGCGCACGGCCGAGCGCTTCCTTCAAGGGCTTGGCGAGAGGAGCTTCGAGATCCTTCCAACTCGGGACGATGACGATATCGGCGTCATCGAGCGCGGACAGCCCATGCGGCACGAGGATGCTCAGCCCCGCGTCGGTCTGGATCATGCCTTCCTCGACCCCGCAGACACGGAAGTCGAAGCGCGGCAGGCCGAGCTTGGTGCGGTCGGCGCCGAACACCAGGCACGGCACGGAGAGATGGAACGGGCTGATGCCGTCAAAGGCGAGAACGGCAATGATCGGATCGGTCATGAGAAGTATCCAGCAAGGAAGGGACAATTGTCCCAATTCTTTCGAATGATGTCAATCGGGACACTTTTGGCAACAGGGCGATCCGCCTAGTTTCGGCCCGTCCCATTCAAGCCTGAGAGGAAAACACCATGTCCGCCAACACCCCGCGCCGCGCGCTCATCGTCATCGATGTCCAGAACGACTATGACGGCGGCGACCTCGCCATCCAGTATCCGCCGTTCCGCGACAGCGTCGTCAATGTCGCGCGCGCCATGGATGCCGCCGCTGCGGCCGGCGTGAAGGTGGTGGTCGTCAAGCAGATGGCGCCCGAGACCTCGCCAGTCTTCGCCAAGGGCAGCCATGGCGGCGAACTGCATCCCGAGATCGCCCGGCGAAGCCGCGACCACTATGTCGAGAAGTCACTGCCTAGCGCCTTTGCCGGCACCGACCTCGAGGCGTGGCTGCGCGCCAATACCATCGATACGATAACGGTGATCGGCTACATGACGCATAATTGCGACCTGTCGACCATCATCCACGCTGCGCATGTCGGCTTTGCGGTCGAGTTCTTGTCCGACGCCACCGGTTCGCTGCCTTACGCCAACAGCGCCGGCTACGCCTCGGCCGAGGAGATCCACCGCGTGGTGAGCATCATCCTGCAGTCGCGCTTTGCGGCCGTGCTCAAGACCGCCGAATGGATCGATTGCCTGAAGACCGGTGCTTTGCCCGAACGCGACACGCCTTATGCGTCCAACCAGCGCGCGCTGGCGCGCAACGCCGCATAGGCAATCTGCGCCCGAAAAGCAAAAGGGCGGCCAGTGGCCGCCCTTCTTGGATCTCGCAACGATCTCGAAACTTTCAGAACAGGCCTTCGATCTGGCCGGCCTCGTTGAGGAAGATCTTTTCCGAGGACGGCGCCTTGGGCAGGCCGGGCATGGTCATGACCTCACCGCAGATGACGACGACGAAGCCGGCGCCCGCCGAAAGCCTGACCTCGCGCACCGGCACGGTGTGGCCGGTCGGCGCGCCGCGCAGGTTCGGGTCGGTCGAGAAGGAATACTGGGTCTTGGCCATGCAGACCGGCAACTTGCCGTAGCCGGCGTCTTCCCAGGCCCTGAGCTGGTCGCGCACCGACTTGTCGGCGATCGCCTCCGAGCCGCGATAGATGCGCTGGACGATGGTGTTGATCTTCTCGAACAGCGGCATGTCATCGGGATAGAGCGGCGCGAACTGCGACGCCCCGGATTCAGCCAGCGCCACCACCTTGTTGGCGAGCTCCTCGATGCCCGCGGAGCCATTGGCCCAGTGCTTGCACAGGATCGCCTCCTCGCCCATCGAGGCGACATAGTTCTTCATCGCCTGGATCTCGGCGTCGGTGTCGGAATAGAAGTGGTTGATCGCAACCACCGCCGGCACGCCGAACTGACGGATGTTCTCGATGTGGCGGCCAAGGTTGGCGCAGCCCTTCTTCACCGCCTCGACGTTTTCCTTGCCGAGGTCTTCCTTCTTGACGCCGCCATTCATCTTCATGGCGCGCACGGTGGCGACGATGACGGCAGCCGCCGGCTTCAAACCCGCCTTGCGGCACTTGATGTCGAAGAATTTTTCGGCTCCGAGGTCGGCGCCGAAGCCGGCTTCGGTGACGACGTAGTCAGCGAGCTTCAGCGCCGTGGTGGTGGCGACCACCGAGTTGCAGCCATGCGCGATGTTGGCGAACGGGCCGCCATGCACGAAGGCAGGGTTGTTCTCCAGCGTCTGCACCAGGTTTGGTTGCATGGCGTCCTTCAACAGCACCGCCATGGCGCCATCGGCCTTCAAGTCGCGGGCATAGACCGGCGTCTTGTCGCGGCGGTAGGCGACGATGATGTCGCCGAGGCGCTTTTCCAGATCCTTGAGGTCGGTGGAAAGGCACAGGATAGCCATGACTTCCGAGGCGACGGTGATGTCGAAGCCGGCCTCGCGCGGATAGCCGTTGGCGACGCCGCCGAGCGAGCAGATGATTTCGCGCAGCGCCCGGTCGTTCATGTCCATGACGCGGCGCCAGGCGACGCGGCGGGTGTCGATGCCGAGCTCATTGCCCCAGTAGATGTGGTTGTCGATCAGCGCTGACAGAAGGTTGTGCGCCGTGGTGATGGCGTGGAAGTCGCCGGTGAAGTGGAGGTTCATGTCCTCCATCGGCACGACCTGCGCGTAGCCGCCGCCGGCAGCACCGCCCTTGACGCCGAAATTCGGGCCGAGCGAAGCCTCGCGGATGCAGACGATCGCCTTCTTGCCGATGCGGTTCAGACCGTCACCAAGGCCGACGGTGGTGGTCGTCTTGCCTTCGCCGGCCGGCGTCGGGTTGATGGCGGTGACGAGGATCAGCTTGCCGTCCTTGTTGCCCTTCACCGATTTGATGAATTCGGCCGAAATCTTCGCCTTGTCGTGGCCGTAGGGCAAAAGGTGCTCGGTCGGGATGCCGATCTTCTGGCCGATCTCCTGGATCTGCTTTTTCTTGGCGCCGCGCGCGATCTCGATGTCGGACTTCACTTCGGCCATGACGGCTTTCCTTCGGATTGGACGGTGGAGGGGACGGGTTTGATCTCACTCGCAGGCATGTTGAACCCGGGCGCGGGCATGTTCTAACCCTGTCGCTCCCGCGGCGTCAACTTGCATGCAACTATGTTTCCTATGAAGAAAGTGTCTCCGCGGCCGGCCGACCTGTCGCCGGTTCTTCCTGGCTCCGTTGCCGCGCCGTATAGAAGCCAGAGGACGCGACGTTCCGCCGTCTCAAAACAGCCGCCCAATGCACGGAATGCGACAGAGGCGACGGCGCAAATTCGCCATCGCTCGCCGGGAAAGCTGTGAACGCTACTGAGTCAGGACGTTGCTGATCTCGACCATGTTGGAGCGCACGCGAAGCACGTAGAAACCCATCGTCGTCAAGTGCGTCGGCATGATCCAGCCATCCTCGCGGCCATTGGCGATGATGAAGGGCTGGATGCGCAGCGCCGAGACGAATTGCGCATCCATCGTGTCCCACAGATTGCTGAGATGCTTTTCCTTGATGACGTCCTCGAAGTCGGCCTGGGCGCCTTTCATCAGGCCGTAATAGGCATAGAGCTGGCCATAGGCGAACCAGAAGCGGTCATCGGCGCGGAAGTCGAACCAGCCATTGTTGTGGTTTTCGGCGCGCTCCTTGAGGATCGCGGAGGTGGAGCCGATGTCGGAGGAGATGCGGTCGATATACTGCTTCAGATTGTCGGCGCGGGCATCGAACGTCGCCTGGCAGCTGCCGAGGCGGGCGTTGAAGGAGCGCAGCTTGGTGACGGCATCGCGATAATAGCTCGGCGTCGGCGTCTTGGGGCCGAACGGGTTGATGCCGAAATACCAGGTCTCCTCGTCGAACTGCAGATTGCCGCGCGCATCCTGCAGGTCGCCGTCGATCTGCGATGTGGTGCGAACACGCCCGAGATTGTCGGCAAGCTCGGTGGCGGTGCGCCGCACCGCCTGGTTGATGCCGCGCTGGAACGAGGCCTTGTTGTCCATGAACGGCGTGTTGTCCCAGTCGATGCCGAACAGGCCGAGTTTGTAGAGGATCATCGACGAGATCCAGGCATTCTGGTTGACGTTGAAGTCCGTCAGGTCGGCCGCCACCTGGGCGATGCCCGAATTGCCGCAGGTCTTGGCGGTGTCGGTGCCGGCGCCGGCGGCGACCTGTTCGCCGGCGGAAATGTTGCGGTTCTCGAAGGTGTATTTGTCGACGTAGTTGGGATCGAACTTGTTCCACCACTGGGTGGCGTAGAAGAAATTGGCGTAGAGGCCGATCAACACCAGAAGCGCGAGGCCGACCACAGCCTTCAGGATCCAGCCGCGCTGCGTATACCAGCGCCCAGCCCAGAGGAACGGCCACAGGATCGCGCCGATGACGAGGCCGATGCCGCGGCCTATCCATTGGAAGATGCGGGTGAAGAAATTCACGATCGGATCAAGCATGGCTCTCGTTCACCCCTCAGTCAGTCAGGCCGTAAAGGCGCGTGCGAAACGCCACTTTGTCTTTCAAATATGTGGTTTTCAGAACGTCCACAACATGCGACCGCCAGGCGTCGCTGTAGCCGTCATAGTCCTTGTAGAAGCCCGGCTTGTTGAAGACGTAACGCGAGACGAAGTCCTGCGGCACGAAATCCGAGATCAGCTGGTTGGTCAGCCAGGCGTCGGGATGGTCGGGCTTGCCACGCACGACCAGGAAGCGCTGTTGCGGAAACACATCCTCGATCTTGAGATGGCCGAGCTGGGCGATCTCACGCTTGGCGGCGTTGAGAAAGGGGAAATTGCCGTCCTTGGTGATCAGATCGGCATGGCCATGGATCCAGGTCTGCAGCCAGACCTTGTCGACCTCGGTCAAATTGCGGTTCGGCTCTGTGTCGCGGATGAGAGCGCGCACCACCATCTCGGCGCGATGCTCGAGATAGCCCGAGCTTTCGACCCATGACGCGCGGGGCAGTTCGATGCGGCCGGTGCTGGCCAGGAACTTGAACACCTTGTCGGCATCGTTGATCGAGAGATAGCTGACCTGCCAGGGCCGCGAACGGCGAAAGCCGGGGGCGGCCGGGTCGCCGATGACGGTGGTCATATCAGGATCGACGAAGACGTAGACGCCGCCGAAATGGCTGGTCCAGTAGGCGTTGTGGCGGAAGATCACCTGGTCGGGCACCAGCGCATTCTCACGGATATCGCCGCAGACCTTCGCCAGCTCCACCATACGGCTCAGCATGGTGTTGTCGCGCCAGGCATCGGGCTCCTGCTTCAGCCGGTCGACCAGCTTGCCGAGTTCGGCGGCCTTGCCCAGCACGTCCTCGGCCGAAAGCACCCTGAACTCGACCTGGCTGATCGACAGCAGATCCTCGATGTCGTTGACCAGGGGAACGGAATCCTCGATCTCGCCGTAGATGACATCCTTGATGGTCAGCGCATCGATGGCGCGCTGGTTCTTGGACATGAACTCGAACATCAGCTGCGAGGTGTTGGAAAAGGCGGTGTGCACCACCGGCAGATCGATCTGCGACGGCGTCAGGATGATGAAGCGGCGGTTGACCTCGTTGGGATCGAGATAGTCGTAGTCGCCGCATTCCTCGGCCACTTCGGGCGAGAAGCCGGTGCGGTCGATCTGGAAGCTCTTCAGCTTGGTCGGTTTGAGGCCAAAGGCGACAAGCGCCTTGTTGTAACGCTGGATGAGGTGCGACTCGTCGACCGTCAGCAGACGGCCGTAGATCAGCTCATTGTCGCGCAGGAGGTCGGGTTTTTTGGCGTGGCTCATGCAGAACGTTCCGAGCGGCGTTGCCTGTTGTGGCGAAGGGCCAACGCTGACGCCTCCCTCTCCCCGTTCTTCACGGGGGGAGGGTAAGGGTGAGGGGCAGCGCTAGCATTCAAGGACATGTCTCCCCATGGCCTTTGGCGGCAATAAATCGAAGATCATTGGTCCGGATGTGCCGATCGAGGCGCTGTTCGATAGCTGCCAGTATGGTCGTAGCGATCTCTGGTCCACACATGCGCCGCCCCTCACCCTTGCCCTCGCCCCGTGAAGGACGGGGAGAAGGGGGGCGTCAGCGTTAGCGCCAAGCCTTTCAGCACCCGCGGGCAGCGAAGGAAGCTCACGCATTCCAGAGCCCCTTCTTCTTCATCTCCTCCATCTCGCGCCCCGCCCGTTCGCGCAGGCGTGCGTCGCGCAGCAGCTTCTCCACCGCGGCGTCGTCGGATTTGTCGGAATAGCGGAACTCTGAGTCGGCGTAGCGGTTGATCTCCTGCATGACCATGTCCATCGAGAACGGCCCCCGCAGTTCCTCGATCATGGCCTTCTTTTCGTCGTAGCCCTTGTGCATGAAGGCTTCCGGCTTCTCGAACCAGTCGTCGGGCAGCTCGATGTCCATGGCGCGCATCTTGATGGCGTCGGTGACGTTCTTGATGGCTCGGCCGGTGAAGCGCGGCTCGGCATCCTTGATCAGGTGCAGATAAGTGCCGATGTCGGCCATCGATTTCGGCGCGCCATTCTCCTTCATGTAGCGCTCATAGACCTTCATCAGCCCGTCTTCCTGAGGCTTCTCGTGCTTCTCATAGGCTTCGGTCACCGCGCGCTGGATCTCCTGCGCGGCGTAGAGCTTGTGGTCGCCGAGTGGGATCTTGTGGTTCTTGCCGGCAAGCAGGACGAAGATGTCGATATAGTCGTCGCGGCTCTGTGGGCCGTCGACCAGCCAGCGGGCCCCGGCGCGCTGGCGCAGCGCATCGTCGACATTTTCGGGATAGTTGGAAAACATGCCGAACGAGCAATTGCCGCGCACCACCGTGCCGGCGCCGGCAAAGGCGTCCATCAAGACGCCGGTGATTTCCTGTTGGCCGGCCGAGGCGCGGTCGTCGGAGCGGCGGGCCGCCACCTGGTCGATGTCGTCGACGGTGCCGAAACCGATGACACGTGGGTTCAAGACATTGTTGATGAACTGGCGGCAATTCTGGCCGGATTTGCCTTGGTAGGACGAGATCTGGTCGACGCCGAAATTCTCATAGGCGAAGGGATAGCCGGCAACCTGGCAATAATTGTTGACGAGGCCGGCGATCATCTGGATCAGCGTCGTCTTGCCGGTGCCCGGCGCGCCATCGCCGATGAAGGTGAAGAGGAAGCCGCCGAGCTCGACGAACGGGTTCAGCTCGCGCTCGAAATCATAGGCCATCAGCATCTTGGCGAGCTTGACCGACTGGTATTTGGCGATGTGGTTGCCGACGACCTCTTCGGGCTTCTTGAAGGTCATCACCAGCGGTTTCGAACGCTTGCCGGGCGCGACGTCGAAGCCGTCGAGGGTGAAATCGTCGGCGTCGATGCGGATATGGGCGTTCTCGAACGGACCGATGCCGTCGAAGCGGCCTTTGCGGGCCAGCAGCCCATCAATGGCGACCCGTGCAAAAGCTCGCGCGCGCGTCGTCAGGTCGCCATCGTCCTTGGAGCCTGCAATCGCCTTGTCCAACCCGGCGACGATCGACTTCACCGCGTCCTGCGGCGTGTCGAACAGGAAGTCCGGTTCGGGGATATCGTTGGGAGCCTCGCCGTCGCTGTCGATCAGCTGGAACAGGTAAGAGGCGAGGCTGAAGGCTGAAACGTAAGCCGAGGCTGACAGAAGCTTCTTGAAGGTCGCCGCCTCATCGCCCTCAAGAGGCGCGCGGGTGTTCTTGGCCTGGAGGCTTTCGAGGTCGGAGCCCTCGGCGAAGACGTCGGAGATGGCGAGCGCAATCGCCAGGCCGCGGCGGGCGCGGAACAGCAGCGTGTGCTGCGGGATGCTCATCAACTGGTCGTCGGGATGGATCGCGGCGACGGTCTTGGTAAGCTCGACCTCGCGGGTACGGCGCACCGAGCCGACCGAGACGGTGGAGACGAAGCGGCGGTTGGTGCCGGCAAGCGCGGTGCCGGATTCGCGTGAAGGATCCTCCAGCACGACGACGCGAGTGATGAAGCTTTGCGCGGTTGCGCGGTGCTTTTCGATAGCCGCTTCCGGAATGGTGGTCAGGCCGGTGTCCATGAAGGATGCTCCGCGATGTGACGGTCAGACATCTGAAATCACCTGCCCATTTGACAGGATGTGAACCTTGTAGCCGGAAAAGATCTTTTGAGCTTCGCCGGCGGCGTAGAGTGCTTGATAGGCTTCGTGCGGGATCAGGGCGTGGTTCTCGTAGCTCGACACACCCTGGCGCGCGGCTTCGAGATCGTCGGTGTTGATAAAGAATTCCTGCGTGGTCTTCTCGCTCGAAAACAGGCCCTTGCGGCCGGGTTTCTCGCCCTTGGAGTAGACCTCCTGGATGGTCCAGGTGAGCAGCCAGGCATTTTCCGGTTTGCGCACCTTGGCCAGCACCTCGGTCACGGTCGAATTGTTGTCCGTAATGCCTGCGGAATAAAAGGGGCCGAGCACGACGCGGCGCAGCTGCTTAGGGTGCAGCGGCTCGAAATCCTTGTCGAGATTGACCGCAATCGTTGCGGGCGAAAGCGTGTAGGCGGAATTCTTCTCGGTGAAATCGTCGAAGCGATGGGCGAGTTCGGGGTTGAGCAGGCCGTCCACCGGCAGCGGGATGTCGACCCGTTCATTGAGCTTGCCGTTGCTGTCAACGAGCTGCCGGATCATGCTTTCGGAAGAATCCTCCACCGTCACCATGTAGACGAGCGGCAGGTTGGCGCTGCCGTCGAAGCTCGCCCAGTGCACGAGGTAATAGGGACGCCCGGTCTTTGGATTGACCGAGACCTTGGCCGTCTGCGCCAGCGAGAACGGGCCAAAAGTCTGTTCGCTCTTGACGTCCTCGAGATAGAGCCGCTCGGCCATCGACTTCTGCAGCGCTTCGGGGAATTCCTTGTGGCGCAGGATGAAGTCGGCCATTTCCTCGCGCAATTCGCCGGCCAGCGGAATGTTGGCCAGCCGCGCCTCGGCCTGGCGGCGGTCATTTTCCAGTTCGAGCAGGTTCTGGAAGACGGGATAGCCGCTGTCGGCGCGCGAAATGCGGAACGTGTCCATGAAGCCGAGCCGGTTGCGCCAGCAGGAAAACGATTTGTCCAGCCGGGCAATGTATTCGGCGACGATCTTGGCAACGATGCCGTGCCGGTAAAGCGGCGAGCGGTCGTCGCGCATGAACACTTCAAGGCCGCTGAGTGCCGCCGTGATGGCGGAAAAATAGCGCGCCGCCGCTTCGTTTTCGGGAGTCATGCCGGTGTGCCCGCGTGCAGCCGCTCCTTACGACTGCACGTAGTTGGCCGAATTGTGCTTCTTCATCACGTCGTCGAAACGGCGGGCGAAGGCGTCGTCGGCGAGCTTCTTGCGGCGCTGGATGTCGGAGCTGGCGACCATGTTCTTCTCGTGCATTTCGAGAAGATCGCCGATGTGCTTTTGCGAGGCGGCGCCAATGCCGGCCATGGTCTCTTCGGCGGTGTTGTCGACCTGGCTGCCCAGCGTGTTGATTTTGTGGGCGACATCCTGCTGGGCGGCGGTCTTCAAGGAATCTTCCAGTGCCTTGTAGAGCACGATGCGCTGCTCGGTATCGATGGTCAGCTTGTTGATAAGCGTCGACTGCGCTGCGATCTGATTGTTGAGCGAATCGACGAAGGTCTGGAACATCGAGGTGTAGCGTTCCAGCGTCTGGCTTTCGGCCAGAAGCTCCTGCTCCTTGGCCTGCTTTTCATTGTATTCGGTCGCCAGTTTCGAGCGCTCGCCCTCAAGATGCGTGCGCTCCTTCTGACTGGTAGAAGCGGCGATCTTGTTTTCGATGTCGAGCAGCAGCGGATTGACCTCCTCGATGCGCTTCTGCACCGCCTCGAGGTTGGTCATGGTGACCTTGCGGCGCTCGATCACCTGCGACAGGCTGTTTTCCGAGGTCTTGTAGCGCTGGTCGAGGACCTCTTTCTGCGCTTTCAGGATGCCGACGATGGTGTCGGACTTGACCAGAAGCTCCTGCAGATTGCCGGCCAGCGACATGTTGCGGACGCGGTCGGTGCGCATGCGCTGCTTGCGTTGCGCCGAGAAGACGCCGACGAAGCTTTCCCAGCCGGTGTAGTTCTTCATGCTCTCGAATTCGGTGCCGAAGACGTTGGTGGCGTCTTCCAGCCCGATGATCAGGTCGGCAATGTTGCCTTCCATCACCTTCTGCTGCTTCAGCACGTCCTCAATGCGGGCATTCTCGATGTCGAAATTGGCGTCGCCGATCTTCTTGTCGGCGGTGGCCAGCGTATCAAGCACCGTGCCCGACTGCTCGATCTTGGAGCGCATGTCCTGCACGACCTGCCTGGTCTTGGCAATTTCGGCATCGAAATTCTGCAATGTCGCCATAGGGGCCTCCCGCTTCGGCTTCCGGTCGCTGGCTGCGAACAGCGGCGAATATATGTGGGGTATCAGGGGATTGAAAGACGCAAGACAAGACCCGCCCCGAAAACAAAAACATACGCGGTCGTCTTGAAAGGCAATGAAGGCGGGGTCATGGCGTGATTAACCAGCCGGCCAAGTATTGTTCAACCGTCATTGAACTTTGGCGTCTGCGAAGCAGTCGATCTCGGACAGTGTAGGTGTCCGAATTCGATAGAGGGCCCAATGAGTTGCAAGCGCGAGATCACGCTACGCATCGCGCCCGTTCAAGGCTTCGGATCGGCCTTCAGATAGGCGATGACGTTGGCGATGTCCTCGTCGCTGCTCAGGCCGGAGAAGCCCATCCTGTTGCCGGGTACTTTCAGCTTGGGAGCGCCAAGATAGGCTTTGAGGTTGGCTTCGTCCCAGACGAGGCCGGCCGCGCCGGCGTCCTTCATGGCCTGCGAATAGTTGAAATTCTGGGCGGTGCCGGCGGTGCGGCCGACGATACCGAGGAGATGCGGGCCGACCTTGTCGCGGTCGCTTGCCGCCTCGTGGCAGGCCATGCAGCGGTAGAACACTTTCTTGCCAAGTGCTGCATCGCCGTCGGCCTGCGCGGCGAGGATACCGGCCAAGTAAATGACAAGGGCTGATGAAATGGCTCGAAGCATGGCGGTTCCCGGCTGGCTATGGCTGAGGGCAAAATAGGCTGCAGGCCTTAACAAACGCAGTATGGCGGCTGGATAGCGGACCGGCTCAATCCGTGCGCGGGATCGCCGCAACCGCCTGCTTGACCTGCTTTTCAATCGCCGCCGACGAATGGTTATCGCGCACGAAAGCGCGGCCGATCTCCGCCATCTCGGCGGCCGCTTGCGGGCGTGTCGCGAGATCGATGATTTTCGATGCCAACTTGCCGGCATCGTCGCTGGACAGGAAATGCCTGCCCGCCTGCAGCCCAAGCCCTTCGACGGCCTTTTCTGTGGCGGCGACGACAAGGCCCGCCGCCATCGCCTCCAGCACCTTGATGCGGGTTCCGCCGCCGAAGCGCAGCGGGATCGGCGCATAGCCGGCACGCCCAAGCAATTCCGGCAGATGCGGCGGGTTCTCGATCAACCGCAGACCATGCCTGGTGCATAGACCGCGCACCACATCGCGCGGGTTTCTGCCGGCGACGGTGATCGACCAGGGCCGGCCGGAAGCGGCGAGGCGCGGCGCCATCGCGCGGCCGATCTGCTTGACGGCGTCGATGTTGGGGAAATAGCCGAGATGCCCGATGAAGCACAGGCTGAGCTCACTGAAGCGCTCGGCAGCAATCGGCAGGGAAAGCACGCTCTCGTCTGGAATGGGGTTGGCGACGAACCTGACGTCGTTGACGGGGCCGAGAGCGGACAGAAGCGCTTCGTCGGCCCGCGAACAAACCCAGACCTGGTCGGCCAGGGCAGCCGCACACCTGTCGGCTTCGCGCGCCTCTGCCTTCCTTCGCCTGTTTTGGCGCCAGTCACGAATTTGCTGCCACAGCGTCAGGCCGGCGATCCGGTCGGACACCGTCCGGGAATCGATGTTGTGCTGGTCAAGGACGGTGCGCGCGCGATGCTTCGGCGCCAGCGTCAGCAGCTGCGAAAGCACGATCTCCTCGATCACCACGAGATCGGGCGCGAATTCCCTCCAGATGGCGTCGGCTTCGGCCAGCTCGTCGTCCGGCATCATATGCACGGTCGGGTGCGGGCTGCGCCTGCCCCAGGGCGCCCTGCCGCGCGCTGCCTCGATGATCCGGTGACGGATGTTCGGCGGTGTGGAGGGTGCCGGGGCGCCAGTCAGGCTTACCGTCAGGACCTCGCCCATCGATGCCAGGGCGCGTGCATTGGCGGCGTTCCGGATCTCTCCGCCGGAGACCGGCGGAAACGGGCAATCGACTGTGAACTGCAGAATTTTCATGTTGTCCCGGCCGTTCAGCCTCTGGTGAAGCCAATGAAATCGTCGGGCGCGGCGCGGCCCATTTCCTCTTCCCAGTGGCGGCGGCAGAGCGAGACATAGACGTCCTTGCCGATCGCCACCTGTTCGCCTTGTCTGGCCACCTTGCCGTCAGCGCCGAGACGCACGACCATCGTCGCCTTGCGGCCGCAGCGGCAGATGGTGCGCACTTCGCGCAGATCGTCGGCGATGGCCAGAAGCGCTCGCGAACCGGAAAACAGATTGCCCTGGAAATCGGTGCGCAGGCCGTAGCACATCACCGGGATGTTCAGCCGGTCGGCGATACGGGCGAGCTGCCAGACCTGCTCTTCCTCGAGAAATTGCGCCTCGTCGACAAAGATGCAATGCACCGTCGTATGTTCGTGATGCTCGGCGACGCGAGCGTAGAGATCGTCGCCGTCGCGGAACATCTCGGCCTCGGTCTCCAGGCCGATGCGCGACGAGATCAGCCCGGTGTCGCCCTTTCTGTAGTGGCCGGCGACGAACAGCATCGTCGTCATACCGCGTTCGCGATAATTGTAGGACGCCTGCAGCAGCATTGTCGTTTTGCCGGCATTCATCGTCGCATAGTGGAAGTAGAGCTTGGCCATGCCGTCCTTTTAAGCCGAGTTGGCGCGGCGCGGGGAGAGGGCACCGCTGCATTTGATGGGAAAAGCCGTCTGCAATCGAAAAAGCGGCGGGCGTGTCGCTGTTTGGCCAGTCCGCGCCGTTGATCGTGATTGTCTTAGCGCTTGAAACCACACCAGAATGGTGTTTGGCTGACGAAACAAGGCGGGCAGAGAAACCGTAACTACGCTTCGCCAAAGAATCACAATGGGAGACTGCCAATGTCGCGTATGAACACCTTCGTCGCCGGCCTCGGCCTGGCGACTTTTCTGTCCACGAGCGCTGCACTTGCCGGCGATCCGGAGAGCTGCAAGGCGGTGCGCCTTTCCGATGTCGGCTGGACCGACATCCAGGCAACCACCGGCGTCGCTTCGGTGCTGCTCACCGCGCTCGGCTACGAGCCGCAGACGATCCAGCTATCGGTACCGGTGACCATGGCGTCGCTGAAAAACAAGGATCTCGACGTCTTCCTCGGCAACTGGATGCCGTCGATGACCAACGACATCAAGGACTACACCGCCGATGGTTCGGTCGAGACGATCGGCACCAACCTGACCGGCGCCGGCTACGGCATCGTCGTACCGACCTATGTCGCGGAGGCCGGCGTCAAGTCGCTGACCGACATCGGCAAGTTCAAGGACAAGTTCAACGGCAAGATTTACGGCATCGAGGCGGGCAATGACGGCAACCGCATCATCCTCGACATGATCAAGAACCCGAAGGACAATCTCGAAGGCTTCGAGCTGGTCGAGTCCTCGGAAGCCGGCATGCTGACGCAGGCCGAGCAGTCGATCAAGAACAATGAGTGGATCGCGTTCCTCGGCTGGACGCCGCATCCGGTGATGGGCGCCATGAAGCTCACCTATCTCGACGGCATGGGCGACAGCGGCTTCGGCGCCGCCACCGTCTACACCAATGTGCGCAAGGGCTACACCACCGAATGCCCGAATGCCGGCAAGTTCATCGCCAACCTGAAGTTCAACCTGGACATGGAAGGCGAGATGATGGACGCGATCCTGAAGGGCGGCGACGCCAACACGGTCGCAGCCGACTGGCTGAAGAAGCACCCTGACGCGGTTGCGCCGTGGATTGCCGGCGTCACCACCTTCGATGGCGGCGATGCGGCAGCGGCGGTCAAGACCGCGCTCGGAAGCTGAGCCGACTAATTCGGCCAAGCCGAACCAGGAAGGGCAGCCAATCTAGAAAAGGCTGCCCTTTTTCATATCCTGTGAGAAGATGACCTAATGAGAGCGGAGGCCGGAAGCAGGCGGTCTCTCGCATGAGAGGGGCGATATGGATCCGATTTCGAAATTCATGGTCGATCACAAGATACCGATCGGCGCCTGGGGAAAGGCGTTCTTCGGTTTCCTCACCGACAATTTCGACACCGTGTTCAGGGCCTTCTCGAATGGCCTCAATTTCCTGCTCGACGGGCTGGTTGGCATCCTTTTGATGGTGCCGCCGGTGCTGCTGGCGCTGATCATCGCCATCATCGCCTGGCTGCTGCAGCGCTCGCGCCCGCTGGCCATAGGCGTCTTTCTCGGCCTGATCTTCATCATCAACCAGAACCTCTGGAAGCAGACGGTGCAGACGCTGGTGCTGGTCGTGGCGGCCGCCGCCATGGCGATGGCCATCGGCGTGCCGCTCGGCATCTGGGCCGCGCACAAGCCGAAGGTCTACCGCATCATGCTGCCGGTGCTCGACTTGATGCAGACGCTGCCGACCTTCGTCTACCTGATCCCGGTCCTGACCCTGTTCGGTCTCGGCAACGCGCCCGGCCTCATCGTCACCATCATCTTCGTCATCCCGACTGCGGTCCGGCTCACCCATCTCGGCGTCGTCTCGGTGCCGAAGTCGATCATCGAGGCAGGCGAGGCGTTCGGCGCCACCAAACAGCAATTGCTTTGGAAGGTCGAGCTGCCCTCGGCCTTGCCGACCATCATGGCCGGGCTGACGCAATCGATCATGCTGTCGCTGTCGATGGTGGTGTTTGCAGCACTGATCGGCGCCGGCGGCCTCGGCACTGAAATCAACCGCGCGCTCGGCTCGCGCCGCATCGATCTCGGGCTCGAGGCGGGCCTCGCGATTGTCGTACTCGCCATCGTGCTCGACCGAATGACGCGTATCGGCGTTGGAGGCAAGAAATGACCGTCGCCGTCGATTTCAAAAATGTCGATATCGTCTTCGGGTCCGACCAGGCCGGTTCGCTGGCGCTGATCGATGGCGGCGCCACGCGCGCCGAAATCCTCGAAAAGACCGGCAATGTGCTGGGTTGCGCCGGCGCCAGCCTGACCGTCCATGAGGGCGAAATCTCGGTGCTGATGGGCCTGTCCGGCTCGGGCAAGTCGACCCTGCTGCGGGCAGTCAACCGGCTGAATGTGGTGTCGCGCGGCCAGGTGCTGGTCAGGGACGGGGACAATATCGTCGATGTCGTGACCTGCGATCAGGCGACGCTGCGGCGGCTGCGCCAGAAGCAGGTGGCGATGGTGTTCCAGCAGTTTGGCCTGCTGCCTTGGCGTACGGTGGAGGAGAATGTCGGCCTTGGCCTCGAACTTGCCGGCGTGCCGGAGCAAGAGCGCAAGGAGCGCGTGCAACGCCAGCTGAAACTGGTCAATCTCGACCAGTGGTCGAGGAAATACGCGCATGAACTGTCCGGCGGCATGCAGCAGCGCGTCGGCCTGGCCCGTGCCTTCGCCACCGAGGCGCCGATCCTGCTGATGGACGAGCCGTTCTCGGCGCTCGATCCGCTGATCCGCACCAAGCTGCAGGACGAATTGCTGCAGCTGCAGGCGGAGCTGAAGAAGACCATCATCTTCGTCAGCCATGATCTGGAAGAGGCGCTGAAGATCGGCACCCATATCACCATCATGGAAGGCGGGCGCATCGTGCAGACCGGGGCGCCGGAAGACATCGTGCTCAAGCCCGCCAATGACTATGTCCGCGACTTCATCGCCAATGTGAATCCGTTGTCGGTGCTGACCGCCTGGAACGTCATGCGCGACAGCCGCGACCTCGAGCACGGCGATAATGGCTGGGTGTGGCTCGACCGGCGCAAGACGACGCGCTTCAAGATCGACGAGCACGGGCTGGTGGCGGCGGCGGAACGCGACGGCAAACCGGCGGTATGGGTTTCATGCGCCGATGTCGAGGCGCAGCCGGAGGAGACGGCGCAAGTGTTCTGGGCCAATCCCGGGACCTCGCTGAAGACGGTGATGCTGGCCATGCACCGCTCGCAGACGGCACCCGTGGCGCTGTTCGACGACCAGTCGCGCTTTGTCGGGGCGATCGGCATACGCGACGTGCTGAGCGCGGTGTTGCGGCGCTAGATCATGATGAGATTTGGTTGAAATCTCATCATGATCTAACCCTTTGTTGGAGCATGATCTTTTCCAAGAACCGGTACCCACTTTTTGGGATCATGCTCTAAGCCAGACCGATGCGCGTGGCGCCGAGCTTGAACAGGGCTGTGGCATCCCGGTCGAAGCGGAAGGTGTGGATGAAGTCGTCCGCACGGTAGTCCGGAAGCGTCTTGCGGATGGCGGCGGCGAAGTTTTTCGCCTCGTCCAGCCGCCCAGCCAACGCCAGGCAGTGAGCGGCGATCGACAGGATGATGACATGGGCGTTGGGGCGGGCAGCCGCTTTCAGCGCCCATTCGGCTGCCTCGTCGAACTGGCCGAGGCGGACATGCGCCATGGCGCGTGCGCCCAGCATGCCGAACAGCATCGGGTCGAACGGCGACAGATGGCGCGAATGATCCGACGACCCGATCGCCGCTTGCGGGTCGCCCGACTGCGAATGCACGAAGGACAGCGCATAGTGGCCAAGCGCGAAGTTCGGGCTGAGGTCGACGGCTCTTTGCAGTTCGAGCACGGACGCGTCACCCTCGCCGCGTAGCCACAGCGCCCGGCCCATCGCCCAGTGCGCGGCGGGATTATGATCGTCGACCAAAAGGCTCTGGCCGGCCGCCTCAAAGGCAAGCACGCTGTCCTGGTCGCGGTCGCCCCAGCGCTGGAAGGCGCTCTGCCAGTGGGTGAAGGAGAGGCCGGCATAGGCGCGGGTGAAGGTCGGATCCTGCCTGACAGCAATGTCGAAGAAATGCCGTGCGAGGTCGTTCTCGCTGCGGGTGAAGCGATACATGTGCCAGAGGCCGCGATGGTAGGCCTCCCAGGCGTTAAGTGAATTGGGCGCTTTCAGCATGGCGCGGTTGCGCTCGACGGTCTCGATCTCGGATGAGACCGAGGCCACGATGCTGTTGCCGATATCGTCAAGCACGGCGAAAAGATCGTCGGGCTTGCGCTCGAAGGTCTCGGCCCAGACGATCCTGGCTGTGCGGACCTCGACGAGCTCGACGGTGACGATCAGGCGGCCGGTCAAGCTGCGCACCGTGCCGGTGGCGACATAGTCGACATTCAGCCTTCGGCCGGCATCTTCCGGCGCGATGTTCCTTTCTGCCAGCGCAAAGACCGAGCCCCGGGCGATGACAAAGAAGTCCCTGAGCTTGGCGAGGCGGGTGATGATGTCGTGGGTCAAGCCATCGGCCAACCCGCCACGAACGCCGCTGCCGGCGTCTTCGCCAAATGGCATCACGGCCAGCGCAGCCTTGTGCGGCGTCGCGGCTTCGGTGGCGGCAAGCGCGATCGGACTGTGGCCCGCCACCGGCGCAACCGCAGGCTGTGCCGGCAAAGTGGCGCAGTGACGTTCCGCGCGAATGGCAAGCCACGCCTGGCGCACGGGGCCGAAATCCAGCTCTTCCGATTGGAAGAGCGATGCTGCTGCGGCAAGATGGTCCTCGCAGGCACGGAACTGGCCGCGCCGCGCCAGCCTCACCAGGAGTGCGACATGGGCGCTGCTGTCGAACGGGGTCAATTCCAGCCATTTTTCGAGATGGGCGGAGACGTCTTCGGAATCGGCCGGCAGCGTCTTGACCAGATGTTCCAGTATAGCCGCGTAGCAGGAGCCGAAACGGCGGCGCTGCGCGGTCAGCCAGCTGTTGAAGAGAGGGCTGCGGTCGATCTCCAGCCCTTCGAGGAAGTCGCCGACGAACAGGTCGGAGAGCAACTGCAGTCGCGTCGGCTCGAGCGTTTCGATGCCTGCGGCAGCCGCCGCCGCGACATCCAGAACGTCGACTGAGATGCCGTCGAGGTCGAGCGCGATCGTATCGCCCGATGTTTCGATCCTGCGGCGGCCCGGTTCGTCGAGCGCGGCCCGCAGCTTGCTCAGGCACCAGCGAAGCTCACCCCTGGGATCATTTGGAATATCCCACAGCAACTCGCAGAGCTTGCCACGTCCGACCGGATGGGGCGCCAGCGCCAGATAGGCCAGCAGCGCGCGCAGCTTGCGCGATGCCGGCAAGACCACCGGGACGCCGTCGCGCGCAATCGTCGGCGGCCCAAACAGGCGCACGACAACACCTTGATGGCTGCTCGCCAGGCTCGATTCCACGCCAGATACCACGCCTGCTCCCACGCTGACCTGCCGGCCCCTGCTTTACCACCGAGCACGACAAAGTGCACCCGGCTCGCAAAATTTGTGCGCCGAATGTGGTGTTTACCACACTGCCGTACGTCAAGGACCTGTAGTGCGGCAAGGTGTCGAAACCTCGTCGCCCAAACCGCCGGTGTGTAACCGGCCCGTGACCAAAACCAGGAGTTTACCCATGTTGCATCAGCAGAAAATCAGAACCACGGCCGGCCGCGGCCGCCTGTTCGACAGCATTCTCGACACCATCGGCGACACGCCGGTCATCCGCGTCAATAATCTCGGACCGGCGCACGCCACCATCTACGTCAAGGCCGAGTTCTTCAATCCGGCGGCGTCGGTGAAGGACCGGCTGGCGCTCAACATCATCGAGGAAGGTGAACGCACCGGCGCGCTCAAGCCAGGACAGACCATCGTCGAGGCGACCAGCGGCAACACGGGCATCGGTCTTGCCATGGTCTGTGCGCAGAAGGGCTACAAGCTGGTGGTGACGATGGCCGACAGTTTCTCGGTCGAGCGCCGCAAGCTGATGCGGATGCTGGGCGCCAAGGTGGTGCTGACGCCGCGCGCGGAGAAAGGCTTCGGCATGTACAAGAAGGCGGTGGAACTGGCCGAAGCCAATGGCTGGTTCCTGGCCCGCCAGTTCGAGACCAAGGCCAACGCCGACATCCATGAAGCAACCACGGGACGCGAGATCGTCAACGATTTCGCCGGCTCGCGGCTCGACTATTTCGTCACCGGCTACGGCACCGGCGGCACCGTCGCCGGCGTGGCGCGGGTGCTGCGCCGCGAGCGGCCTGAGACCCGGATCGTGCTCACCGAACCGGCCAATGCGCAGCTTGTCGGCAGCGGCAAGCCGCAGATGCGTGGCGCCGGCGGAGCGCCGGCCGCCAGCCATCCGGCTTTCGAACCGCACCCGATCCAGGGCTGGACGCCGGATTTCATCCCGCACGTCCTGCAGGAGGCCATCGCTGGCAACTTCTATGACGAGGTGATGCCGATCGCCGGGTCGGAGGGCATGAAATGGGCCAAGGCGCTGGCGCAGCAGGAAGGCATCTTCACCGGCATTTCCGGCGGTTCGGCTTTTGCCGTGGCGCGCCAGATCGCCGGCACAGCGCCGGCCGGATCGGTGATCCTGTGCATGCTTCCCGATACCGGCGAACGCTATATGTCGACGCCGCTGTTCGATGGCATTGAGGCCGAGATGAATGCGGAAGAGCTTGCTCTCTCGCGCTCGACGCCCGGTTGCCAGTTCCCGGCATGATGACGCGGGAGCAATCTGCATGGACGCGATGCCTGGACACTCGGCTACCAGTACCGAGGAAACGCTTGACCCCTCGGACTGGGCCGATGTGCAAAGCCTGTCGCATCGGATCGTTGACGATGCCGTCGCTTACCTGCGCGATGTCAGGCAACGGCCGGTGTGGCAGGAGATGCCTGGAGATGTGAGGGATTTCTTCACCGCCTCGCTGCCGCAATCGCCGACCCCGCTTGCCGACATCTATGGCGATGTCGTGAACAAGGTGATGCCCTATCCGATGGGCAACATCCATCCGCGCTTCTGGTCCTGGTATATGGGGTCGAGCAACTTCACCGGCGCGCTCGGCGATTTCCTGGCGGCAATCCAGGGCTCCAATCTCGGCGGCGGCAATCATGCCGCCGCCCTGATGGATGGACAGGTCGTCGACTGGTGCAAGCAGATTACCGGCATGCCGGCTTCGGCTAGCGGCACGCTGGTCAGCGGCGGTTCGATGGCCAACATCATCGGGCTGACCGTGGCGCGCAACACCAAGGCCGGCATCGACGTGCGCGAGCACGGCGTTGGAGCCATCGAAAAGCCGTTGCGTTTCTATGGCTCGGACCAGGTCCATTCCTGTCACCGCAAGGCGATGGAAGCGCTCGGCCTCGGCAACAAGGCGCTGCGGCGCATTGCCAGCGACGCCGGCCTGCGCATCGACATTGAAGGTTTGAGGACTGCGATATCGGAAGATCGCGCGGCCGGGTTCAAGCCGGCCTGCATCATCGGCAACGCCGGCACTGTCAACACCGGCGCCATCGACGATCTGCAGGCGCTGGCCAAGCTGGCGCATGAGGAGGACCTCTGGTTCCATGTCGACGGCTGCATCGGCGCGCTGATCGCGATCGCGCCTGAGAATGCACATCGCGTCGCCGGCATCGAATGGGCCGATTCCATCGCGCTCGATCCGCACAAATGGCTGCATGCGCCTTTCGAGGCAGGCTGCGCGCTGGTGCGGGATGCCTCGGCGCATGGCAAGACCTTCGCGGTGACGCCGGAATATCTGGAGTCGACACCGCGCGGCCTCGCCTCCGGCCAATGGCTGCACGATTACGGCCTGCAGACGTCACGCGGCTTCAAGGCACTCAAAGTGTGGATGGCATTGCGAGAACACGGCGTCGAAAAATTCGGCCGCCTGATCGACCAGAACATTGCGCAGGGGCAGTATCTCTCAGGGCTGATCGCGGCCGAACCAGCGCTCGAACTGACGGCGCCGACCAGCATCAACATCGTCTGCTTCCGCTATCGCGCGGATGGTCTCGATGGCGAGCGCGCGAAAGCGCTCAACACCGAGATCATGCTGAGGCTTCAGGAAGACGGAACCGCCGCCATTTCCGATACCACGGTGCAAGGCCGGCATTGCCTCAGGGTGGCGATCAACAACCACCGGACCCGGCGCGAGGATCTCGACCTTCTCGTCGCCGAAACGGTCCGCCTGGGCAACGAGATCGCTTCTGCCTGACCGGCCATGGGGTAGAGCAAGCGGCTCTCAGCCGCTGGCGGCCTCCTGGAAATCGCCCTTCGTCACGGGGAACGCCAGGCCGGGAAGGTAAAATGTGATCGGCCGGATTTCGTAGACTGCCGAGGGATTCACGCGGCGCAAGTCGCGCGCGGCTGCAATCGCCGCCTCCTGCGTGGCGCAGTCGAGGACATAAAGACCCAGCAATTGTTCCTTGGTCTCGGCAAACGGCCCGTCGATGACGATGCCTTCGCCCGGACCGCGCAGCGTCACGGCGTCGGCGGTCGCGCCCAGTCTTGCCGCCGGCCCGAGCTTGCCTTCGCGGGTCAGCCTGGCGTTGACTTCGAGCAGGTCGTGCATCAGCGCCGCATCCTGCTGCGGCGTCAGGGACTGGATGGTCTGTTCGACGTGATAGGCCAGGATGGCGTAAAACATGCGGCGATCTCCTCCTGTTCGAGCGGCTGCACTATTGCAAGGTTGGGTTGGCTGATCCACCCCCGGTGCCCATCGAGACGCTAGTCTGCTGCCTCATGCCGCCAGCGGCAGGCTGAGCTCCGTCAGCAGGCCGCCGCAGGGACGGTTGGACAGGTTGACATCGCCGCCGGCGGCACGCGCAATGTTGCGGGCAATGGTCAGGCCGAGGCCGAGACCGCCGGTCTGGCGGTTGCGCGATTGCTCCAGCCGCACGAAGGAACCGAACACCTGGTCGAGCTGCGCCTGCGGTATGCCCGGCCCCTCGTCGCGGATGACCAGCGTGACCGTGCCGTCCGACTGCCGCAGGCTGACATGGGCTTTCTTGCCGTAGGTCACGGCATTCTGGACCAGATTGTTGACGCAGCGCTTCAGCGCCACCGGTCGCGCGATGCAGATCATGCCACGCGGCCTGGCGCCGTCATGGTCGAACGTGACGTCCTCGAAACTGTCGGCGATCGATTCCACCAGCGACCAGAAATCGATCCGCTCGCTCTTCTCCTCGGTGACTTCGAAGGTGGCGAAGTCGATGACGGAGCTGGCGATGCTCTCGATGTCGGCGAGGTCGTGGGCCAGCGCCTCGCGCGCGGTCGATCTGCGCAACAGTTCGAGGCGCAGCCGCATGCGGGTCAGCGGCGTGCGCAGATCGTGGGCGAGCGCGGCGGCCAGATGTTCGCGGTCCTCGACATAGTCGCGCAGCCGGACCTGCATGGCGTTGACGGCTTTGGCCGCGGCGCGGATTTCGCGGCTGCCGGTCTCGGCGATCGGCGGGCTCTTCAGATCCGTGCCGATCCGGTTGACCGCGGTTTCCATCATCCGATAGGGCGCCGTCAGCCGGCGCAGCGACCAGATCGACATGATCACCACCAGGGCCGCGATCAGCGAATAGAGCGGCAGGCTGTCGAAGCTCAATATCGGTCCGACCGGCGTGTTGGGCTCGGTGAAATTCAGCCATTGGCCGTCGGCGAAGCGGACAGAGGCCGTCAGCTTGTCGCTTTGGGCGAAGCTGGCCGCCAGCGATAACAGGTCACGCTCCACCGCGCCCACATCCTTGGTCACGGCCACACCGCCAGGCGCGTTGGCTGCCTGGGTTGCCGGATCGCGCCGGACGCGGGCGTCGGTGATGCCGAATTTCGACAGCCGCCCGACCAGGATGTCCTCGAGTTCGGCCAGTTCGTCGTCGCCGGCGATCGACGAGGTGACCGCGGGCGTGTCCGAAACGGTGAGCGCATAGGTGGCGTTGAACAGACCGGAGGCCGTCAGCTTGCGCTGCTCCGGCGTGTCGTCATGCATCAGCTGCACCAGCGAATAGGCGCGGTCGTTAAGCCGGTAGAGATCGACCTCGTCATTGGCGACGGCACGATCGCGCGAGACGATGTAGAGCGTGGCGACCTGGCTGATCAGCAGGCCGGCAATGACGATGAGCAAAACCCAGACCGGCAGGGTTTGCGGCAGGAAACGTCTCATTCGGAGGTGGTCTCGGGCAGGAACTGGTAGCCGCCGCTGCGCACGGTCAGGATCAGTTTCGGCGTCTTGGGGTCGTCTTCCATCTTGCGCCTGAGACGGCTGACCAGGATGTCGATGCTGCGGTCGAAGGAATAGTCGCTGTCACCGCCGGAAAGCTCGATGAGCTGGTCACGGGTGAGGACGCGCTGCGCGCTTTTGACGAAGGTCTGCAACAGGTTGAACTCCGCCATCGTCAGTTCGACCCTGACGTCGCCCGGCGCCATCAGCCGGCGGCGCGAGCAGTCCATCGTCCAGCCGGCAAAATGATAGATCTGCTTGGTGGTGGCCCGCTTCGGCTCGGCAGCACCATTGCGCCTCAAAACGGCGCGGATACGGGCCAGCAGCTCGCGCGGATCGAAGGGTTTGGGCACATAATCGTCGGCGCCCATTTCCAGGCCGACGACGCGGTCGGTGGTCTCGGTGACCGCCGTCAGCATGATGATCGGCGTCGAGTAGCTGGCGCGCAGGTCGCGGCAGAGCTCCAGCCCGCTCTTTCCCGGCAGCATCACATCAAGCACGATCAGGTCTACCTGCGTGCGGCGCAGTATGTCTTCCATCTCGACGCCGTCGGCGGCAACCGTGGTGCGCAGGCCGCGCTTCTGGAAGAATTCCTGAAGCAGGTCGCGAATGCCCTTGTCGTCGTCGACGATCAGTATGTGCGCATCGGATTTCACGGCGATCCTGTCATTGCTGGCGGCCGGTCGGCGGCTGCCTTCTGAGTCTGCTTCTGTGGCGTCACCCACACGATAGAATTCTGGCCACATGTTGGCCAGCGGCGATGATCGCCCGCAAAGCCGATTTGCCAGAAACAATTCAGAAACAAAATTCTATAGTCCGGAAAAACTCCCGAAAAGAATCAAGGGCATAAAGGGTGCCGTGGCGGTCAGGACATCGGCTGCGACGCGAAGTCTCCGGAGTAACGGACATCACCAATGCACAGGTTCACGATCAGCTTGATGGGTGCGCTGCTCAGCATTCCGCTCGTCACAGCCGCGGTCGGAGCCACAACCGCAAAGGTGACGCCGATCACAAGGAGCGAGCGCTGCATCGATCTCAATCGCCAGGTAGACGAAGCCCTTGAAACCCATGCCGCGGCAACGCAGGTCACCGCGGCGAAAGCACTGCAAAGAAAGGGAAACCGGTTCTGCGCCAACAAGAAACAGGCACAGGGTATCCGGATGCTCGCGAACGCTTTGAAGCTGCTTGGAGTGACACCGATCGACCCGGTTCAGTGACACTCGAAACACGACCCGCACAAAGAAGGAAATGAAGCCATGAAAAAGTCCATCCTCTCCGCCACCGGTCTCGCCGTCGCTCTCGCTTTCGCAATGCCGGCTCTGGGCAATGCCGCTGCCACCACGACCGCTGCTCCGGCTGCTTCCACGACCACCGCTCCGGCGACCACGACCGCCAAGCCCCCGGTGAAGAAGGTCGTCGCCAAGAAGCCCGTCAAGAAGCACAAGAAGGCGAAGAAGGTCGTCAAGACGGACGCCCCGAAGGCCTGATCCAGACAGCCAACAGGCTTGTCTGTAACAAGGCCGCTCCAGCACCCCCCCGGCTGGAGCGGCCTTGTCGTGTGAGCATGATTACCCGTTGATGGGTGCCGGCCACCCAGGACTTTAACCCGTTTGCAATGCCGGTCCGGTAGGATAGCCCGCATGAAGAAGCGGCTTTCATCCATTCTGCGCTCGATGGCCATCGGCGGCCTTGTGGCCTCGGCAATGGTCAGGGTGCTGATCCAGTTCACCGCCAGCCCGGTGCCCGATCCGGTGAGCGGGCGCACGGAGCCGTCGCTGTTTGCACCGGCAATCTCCAGCAGCTGGCAATACATCACACCATGGCAAAGCCTGCTGCTTACCGTGATCACCGGCGCGGCGCTGGCCTGCTTCTTCGGCTGGCTCGCGGTCGCCTGGGTCGAATACAAGGCGGCCGGATCAAGGCCGGATGCGGCATCCAGCGCACGGCAATTCCAGGCTCGTCGCGTCGCCAATCGCCAGGGCCGTTGAACCGCAGCATACACTTCCTAAATTTGTGAACGGCAGCACTTCCGGGAAGCCGGTTTGGCGCGCCGATCAAAATGGACGACGGCTTTCCCCCATGACAAAGTGAGAGCGACCCCTCGCGCGATACCGGTTCCCGATGCCTGAAATCAGTTCCAAACCCCGCACCAAGACCAAGCCGCGGACCGAGCGGCCGAAGCTCTACAAGGTCATCCTCATCAATGACGATTTTACGCCGCGCGAATTCGTGGTGACGGTGCTGAAGGGCGAGTTCAAGCTCAGCGAAGACCAGGCTAACCGGGTGATGATCACCGCGCACCGGCTCGGCGTTTGCGTCGTTGCCGTCTTCACCAGGGATGTCGCCGAGACCAAGGCGACACGGGCCGTCGACGCGGCCAAGGCCAAGGGGTACCCGCTGCTGTTTACGACGGAGCCGGAGGAGTAGGTTGAGCGTCTTTCTCCCCGTATAGTGACGGGGAGAAGGCATCACCTTCCTTCTCTATACCACATCGCGCCCATGGCCAGCAGCAGCAGGCAAAGGCCGAGGAAGCCGCCGAACAGGGGTACGCGCGAGACGGCTTTGAGCACGCTGTCGTCGGTGCTGCGCAGGCCGATCCAGTCTGCGCCCGAGGCCGCACCGGAGGCGCGGACCGGGACGATGGAGGGCAGGGCGACACTGCCGGTGAGCTGGCCAAGGGTGGAGGAGGCCGCCAGCCGGCGCACGCTGCCGCCGGTGGCCTCAGTCGGAGCCTTTAACCGGTCCTCGGTGGAGACGACGTCGGAGAATTCCGGCGCGTTGACCGGGCCGACATGGGCGAGTGCGGTCAGGTCACCATTGCCGATCTGGTAGAGGCCGATCTCCTTGGTCTCGATGCTGCCCAGGAAAACGCCGGGTTCGGACTTCTCCAGCTTGACGATCAGCGCCTTGCCCGAAGGGGTGATCACCTGCGCCGGGCCGGGATCGTCGCTCATCGTCTGGCGGCGGATTTCCAGCATCATGCCGCGGCCGTCGGCGGTCAGCCGCTCTTCCTCGAGTTCAGGTTCCTTCATCAGCCAGTGGGCGATGCGGCGGTAAAGCTGGACATGCGGCCCGCCACCCTCGAAGCCGCGCGCCCATAGCCAGCCCTGATCGGACAGAAGCATGCCGACGCGGCCTTCGCCCTTATGATCGAGCAGAAGCAGCGGGCGGTTGTCGGCGCCCTTCATCACCACTTCGCCTTCGGGGTTCTGCACGCCGATGGTGCGGAACCAGCGGCTCCAGCGCGGCGGCTCGGTCGCCGAGCCGTCGAGGCCGCGCGTCACCGGATGGCGCTGGCCGAGATCGGTGAGGCGCGGATAGAAGGCCTTGTCGATGACTTCGCCGGTCGGCATTGCCGGCAGCGACGACATTAGCGGGGTGCGGGCGATCGAGGCGTCGCCGGCATATTCCGGCCCGGCGGCGATCAGCAGCGCGCCGCCCTTTTCGACATATTCGGAGATGTAGTCGTAATAGAGGATCGGCAGCACGTCGCGGTGCTGGTAGCGGTCGAAGATGATGAGATCGAAATCCTTGATCTTCTCGACGAACAACTCGCGGGTCGGGAAGGCGATCAGCGACAGTTCGTTGATCGGCGTGCCGTCCTGCTTTTCCGGCGGCCGCAGAATGGTGAAATGGACGAGATCGACCGAGGCGTCGGATTTCAGCAGATTGCGCCAGGTGCGCTCGCCGGCATGCGGTTCGCCGGAAACCAAAAGCACGCGCAAGTTCTCGCGGATGCCGTCGATCAACGCGATGGCGCGGTTGTTGGCGTCGGTCAGTTCGCCCGGCTCGCGGTCAATGGAGAGTTCGACGATGTTGCGGCCGGCGCCGGGGATGGTCACCTGCAGCGGCATCGCCTGGCCGATGGTCGCCTCTTCGACCGCGACCTGCTCGCCATTGACCGAGACGCGGACATCGACCGGGCCGGTTTCGCCGTCGGTGGCGATGACGCGGTAGGTCATGTCGAGCGGCTTGCCGACGAGGCCGAAGCGCGGCGCGTTCTCGAAGCGGATGCGGCGGTCCTTCTCGTGCTCGTTGCCGGTGATCAGCGCGTGCAGCGGCGCATTGAAGTCGGGGGCGGCCGGCGCGTCATGCACCTCGCCATCGGTGATCATGATGGCGCCACCGATGCGCGAGGGCGGCACGTCGCGGAAGGCGCCTTCAAGCGCTGCAAAAAGCTTGGTCTCGGTGCGCTCGTCGGCGGCTTCCGACTTGCCGGCCTCGACGACGCGGACGTCGAACTGCTTGAAGCGGCCAAGGCGCTGCTGCAAACCGGCAAGCGCTTCGTCGGTCTGTTTGGTCCGGTCGCCTATATCCTGGCTCTGGCTGCGGTCGACGATGACGGCAACGACGCTCTTCAGCGCCTCGCGCTCCTCATCGAGGAAAACCGGATTGAGGAGTGCTGCGCCCAGCGCAATCAGCGCCGCGATGCGGAAGATCGCGCCGCGCTGGCGAAACCACAAGCCGACAGCCGCCAGCACCAGCAGCGGTGCGAGCACCAAAGCCAGCAAGGGCCAGGACAGCAGCGGTTCGAAGGAAATCGACCAGTTCATCGTTTACCCTCCCCCTTGTGGGGAGGGTCGATCCGCGTAGCGGAGCGGGGTGCGGGTAGGCGACAGAACGCTAGCGCTGCACCCCCACCCCGGCTCACTGTCTTCGCTTCGCTGCGACAGCGAGCCGACCCTCCCCAAAAGGGGGAGGGTGAGGCTGCGCCGCCGGCGCCAGACAGGATCGAGACGTAACTAGCCAATACCGCCATTCTACTGCCCCAGCCGTTCGAGCAGGATCGGCACGTGCACCTGGTCGGATTTGTAGTTGCCGGTCAGCATGTACATCATGATGTTGACGCCGGCGCGCAGCGCATAGATGCGCTGCATCGGATCCGATGGCACGGTCGGCAAAAGCGGGTCACCATTCTCGTCGACGGCCCAGGCGCCGGCAAAATCATTGGCGGTGATCAGGATCGGCGAGACGCCGTCGCCGACGCGTACCGGCCGATTCTCGGCATTGCTGGCCTCGAGCGAGGCTTCCACCCAGAGCGGGCTGCCGGAGAAGCGGCCGGGAAATTCGGGCAGGATGAAGAAGGATTTGGTCAGCACATGGTCGGCGGGCACCGGCTCCAGCGGCGGCACGTTGAGATTGCCGAGAATGTCGCGCAACCGTTCCGTCGCCGGGCTCGCCGAATCCGCACCGATGCCGTTGGCGAACTGGTCGCGCGTGTCGAACAGCACCGTGCCGCCCTGCTGCATATAGGCGTCGATGCGGGCGATCGCGGCTTGGCTCGGCATCGGCGCGGAGGGATCGATCGGCCAGTAGATCAGCGGATAGAAGGAAAGCTCGTCCTTCGAGATATCGACGCCCGCCGGCGCGCCCGGCTCGAGCGCGGTCTTCTCGATCAGGAAGCGGGTCAAGCCTTCGAGCCCTGCGCGGCTGATCGAATTGTCACCGGGCACACCGGTCAGCACATAGGCGATGCGGGTCTTGGCAATGTCCTCGATAGCGGCGGCATCGCCGGGCTTGGCGTCGTCGGCGCGGGCGAGGTCGGCATGGCCAAACAGCATGCCGAGGCCAAGCAGCAGCGCAGCCGTCGTTGCCGCGGCCGATCGGGCGCGGCGCGGTCGGCGCGACATCAGCCCGCCCATCCAGAACACCGCCAGCGTGTCGAGCAGCATAAGCACAAGTGCCGCTGTGACCAGCGATCCCTTGAGGTCGCGCGATTCATCGAAAGCGTACTGGATATTGGTCACCGGCACTGTGAATTGCGGGCGCACCAGCGGCGCGAAGGCGGTGGCCGGGTCGAGCAGATTGTGGGCGAAAACGCCGGTTTCCGAGCCATAGAGGCCGGGCGGGTTCTCGAACGTCACCGGCAGCGAGCCGGCGCCAGGGACCAGCGGTCGTGCGTCCGGCGTCGGCGGCACCAAAGTGCCGTCGGCGGCTATCATGCGATAAGGCGCCAGCGACGTAGCAGCGGCTTCAGCGTTGGCAACCGCCGCACCCTGGTTGCGCGACAGTTGCACAATGCGCCGCAGCATCTCGACGAAGCTGCCGGAGATCGGCAGCGTCGACCATGTCGCTTCCGGGGTGATGTGGAACAGAACCAGCGTGCCCTTGCCCTTCTTCAACCCGGTCACCAGCGGGGTGCCATCGGCAAGGGTTGCCCAGGTGCGTTCGACGATGTCCGGCGTCGGTTCGGCCAACACCTGCCGGCTTACCGTGACCTCGGCCGGCGGTGCGAGGTCGGCGAACGGGCCGTTCTTCGGGAATTCGGTCACCGCTTGCGGCGTCGTCCATGACAGCGCGCCGCCAAGCGAGCGCTCGCCGGTGCGCAGCCTGACCGGCAACAGATCATCGTCATTGCCGGCGGCGGCCAGCCGCGAACCGGCAAAGCGCACCAGCGTGCCGCCATTGTCGACCCAGTCGACCAGCCGCTGATGGACCTGCGGCGGAATGGTACCGATATCGGCCATGACGATCATCGCCGGCTTCTGGTCGAGAAGCTGCGGGATGGCGTCGGCGAGATCGACGCTCGACGGTTCGACCAGATCGGCGAAAGGCTGCAGCGCGCGCCTGATGTAATAGAGCGGCGACAGAAGCGGCTGCGCTTGGTCGGCCTCGGCCTGCGATAAAAGTCCGACGCGGCGGCGCTTGGAGCTTTCGTCGAGCACGCGCACCGCACCTGCCTGGCGTTCGCCGTCGAGCGCGATCGAGGCGAAGTCGTTGCGCAGTTCGAACGGCACCGCCATTGTGCCGGTGGCGGTGGTCTCACCCGGCGCGAAGGTCAGCGTCGCGTCGGCGATGCGGCGGCCCTTGTCGTCGAAGGCGCCGGCGGTGACTTGTGCCGGCGCCGGGTCGCCGGGCGCGCGGATGGCGGTCAGGGCGAAGCCGTCGACCTCGTTCTCGGCGCCGGTGAGCCCAGTCAGCGCCAGCCGGTCGGAATCGGCCCAGACGACACGGGCGGCGTTTTTCGACAGCAGTGTGTTGAAGGCGGCCTCGTCGCCTTTTGCCGCAAGGCCGTCGGCGAGAACGGCAACGCTGGCGCCGGGCAAGGTTTCCAGCACGCCGGCGACGCGGGCATAGACAGCGGGTCGGTCGGTCGGAATCGGCCTCGGCTTGGCGGCGCGCAGCCGGTCGAGGGCAGCCGCCGCATCGAAGGGGCCGATCTCGGCGTTCGGCTTTTCGGCGGTGAAGGCGATGACGACCGGTACGCCGTTCGAACCGGCATCGGCGATCAGCCGCTGGGCGGTGGCGACGCGCTTGCCCCAGTCGGCGGCACTCGCCCAGTCATTGTCGATGACGAGCGCCAGGGCGGCGCCCTCGGCCGGCAATTTTTCGCGCGGATTGAAAACGGGTTCGGCTAATGCCGCGACGACAAGGGCTGCCATCAACAGCCGCAGCAGCGTCAGCCACCACGGGCTCTGCTGCGGCGTTTCCTCGCGCTTCAGCACGCGAGCGAGGATCTTCAGCGGCGGAAAGATTTCGGACTGCGGCTTGGGCGGTGTGAGCCTGAGCAGCCACCAGATCACCGGCAGCGCCAGCAGGCCCCACAACACCATGGGAGCGCCAAAGGAGAGCGGCAGCCAGTTCATGCGCCGGCCTTTCCCACGAATGCGCCATCGGCGGTCATCGCCATGTGGATGCGCACCAACGCCTCGGAAGCGAGGCGGTCGGTGTGGTTGACGGTGTAGCTCCAGCCGAGGCGCTTGCACCAGCTGGCCAACTCCTGGCGGCGGGCGGTGTAGAGCAGGCGGTATTCGTCGCCGAGCATTTCGGCGCGGCCGGCGGTCAGCTTGTCGCCGGTCTCGGGATCGGTGAATTCGGTGCGGCCGGCATAGGGAAAGGTCTCCTCCGCCGGATCGGCAACCTCGATCAGATGCGCACGCACGCCATGCCGCGCCAGCACATCGAGCCATTCCATGGTCTCCTCGACCGGGTCGAGGAAATCGCTGACGACGACGATGTCGCAGAAGCGGCGGATGGCGGACAGGTCAGGCTTTGCCGGCGGGTCGGTGGCGTGCATCAATTGCGCCGCGATGCGCTCGGCGCCGTTGCGGGCGGTGAACGGATCGGTCAGGCCGGGCCAGGCGATGCGCTCGCCGCTGCGAGATAGCAATTCGGCCATGGCCAGTGCCAGCACCAGCGCGCGCGATTCCTTGGAAACGCTGGCGCCAGTCGATTTGTAGAGCATGGAGGGCGATGGGTCGGCCCAAAGCCACACCGTGTGGGCTGCTTCCCATTCGCGGTCGCGCACATAGGTGTGGTCGTCACGGGCCGAACGGCGCCAGTCGATGCGCGAGGAATCGCCTTCGACATAGGGGCGGAACTGCCAGAAATTCTCGCCGATGCCGCGCTTGCGGCGGCCATGCCAGCCGGCAATTACCGTATTGACGATACGGCGCGCCTCGACCAGCAGGTCCGGCACCAGCGAAGCCCGCAAGCGGCCCCTGGCGAGCGCGTCGCGCGTCGCTGCCGGTGCGTGGACTTCGCCGATACGCGCCATCAGATTCCTTTGGCCAGTTTCGCTACCACGTCGCGCACGGTCGTGCCCTCGGCGCGGGCGGCAAAGGTCAGCGCCATGCGGTGCTGCAGCACCGGTTCGGCCAGCGCGCGGATGTCGTCCACCGACGGCGCCAGCCGCCCGTCATAAAGCGCGCGCGCACGGGCGCACAGCGTCAGCGCCTGGCTGGCGCGCGGGCCGGGACCCCAGGCGACATGCTTGTCGGTCTCGGCATTGCCCTGGCCGGGACGCGCCGAACGCACCAGTTTGAGGATGGCGTCGACGACACTTTCGGGCACCGGCATACGGCGGATCAGCGTCTGGATTTCCCTCAGCCGCGCCGGCTGCAGCACGTTTTGCGCCTTGGCGTCCTCGATGCCGGTGGTCTCCAGCAGAATGCGCCGCTCGGCCTCGATTTCGGGATAAAGGATGTCGACCTGCATCAGGAAGCGGTCGAGCTGCGCTTCGGGCAGGGGATAGGTGCCTTCCTGCTCCAGCGGGTTTTGCGTCGCCAGTACATGGAAGGGTGCGGGCAGGTCATGGCGAATGCCGGCGATGGTGACGTGATATTCCTGCATTGCCTGCAGCAGCGCCGACTGGGTGCGCGGCGAGGCGCGGTTGATCTCGTCGGCCATCAGCAATTGCGCGAAGATCGGGCCGGAGATGAAGCGGAAGGAGCGCTTTCCCGCCTCGTCCTGCTCCATCACTTCGGAGCCGAGAATGTCGGACGGCATCAGGTCGGGCGTGAACTGGATGCGGCGCGAATCGAGGCCGAGCACGACACCGAGCGTTTCGACCAGCTTGGTCTTGGCAAGGCCGGGCACGCCGACCAGCAGCGCATGGCCGCCGGCAAGCAGCGCCACCAGCGTGCGCTCGACCACCACTTCCTGGCCGAAAATGACGCGGCCGACGCCGTCGCGCACCCTGGAAATATCGGCCAGCGCCGTCTCGGCCTGGGCGATCATGTCCTTTTCGTTGATTGGGCTTTCCTTGACCATTACGCTCATGCCGCATCGATCCTTGTGCTGGAAGTACCGGCTTGCACTGTAGTGCCTTAGAATGCCGCGATTCGGCTTCGCCTGGCGCCTACGAATGAATTTAAATCACAGACTTAGGCTGACAAGCGGAACAACAGTGACTATTTCGTGACCATGACGGAACGCTCCGAACATCGCGAGCACAGCCTTACTGCCGCAACCGAGGCGCGCGGTCTCGAAGCGTTGATCTCGCGTGCGGCTCGCGCCGGCAAGGGCGCGGCGCCGGTGGAGCGCTGGAATCCCGACTTTTGCGGCGATCTAGACATGGAGATCAAACAAGACGGAACGTGGTTCTATCTCGGCACGCCGATCGGCCGCATGCCGCTGGTGCAGCTGTTTTCCAGCGTGCTGCGCAAGGACGAGGATGGCAGGACCTATCTGGTGACGCCGGTCGAACGGGTCGGCATCCGCGTCGTGGACGCGCCTTTCATCGCGGTTGAAATGGATGTTTCCGGCGCCGGCGCCGAGCAGACCATCACTTTCCGCACCAATGTCGGCGATGTCGTCGAGGCCGGACCTGGCCATCCGCTGCGCTTCGTCGACGAGAACGAGACCGGCGGCCTGAAGCCCTATGTGCTGGTGCGCGGGAGGCTGGAAGCGCTGGTGGCGCGGCCGGTGATGTACGAACTGGTCGAGCATGGCGAGGAGATCGATATTGGCGGCAAGACGATGTTTGCCGTGCGCTCGAAAGGCGAAATCTATCCGATCATGCCGGCGGAAAAACTGAAGCGGCTGAGCGCATGATGGATCAGGTGAGGCCGCCGCCGTTTTCCACAGCGGATTTTCGCGCGCGGGTCGCCGCGCAAGCTGAAGCCCATGCCGGCGACGATTATGGCGATCATCGCTTCAACCCCGGCCATCCACGGTTGACGCAGCTCAAAGCGCTGCGCGACGCCGCGGTGCTGATCCCGGTCGTCGATCATGGACGCGATGCGACCGTGCTTTTGACCAAGCGGGCGGAAAAACTGCGCAGCCATTCCGGGCAGGTGGCTTTTCCTGGCGGCACCATTGATCCCACCGATGCGACCCCGGAAGCAGCGGCCTTGCGCGAGACCTTCGAGGAGATCGGCCTCGGCCATGACCGCATCGAGATCATCGGCCGCATGCCCGATTATGTCGCCGGCAGCGGCTATCGCATCGCGCCGGTGCTGGCGATCGTCGAGCCCGGTTTTACGCTGTCGCTCAATTCCGACGAGGTCGACGCCGCCTTCGAAGTGCCGCTTTCGTTCCTGATGGATCCGGCCAACCACACCAGGGACAGCCGCATGTGGAACGACCTGGAATGGTTCTTCTACGATATGCCCTATGGCGGCCAGCGCATCTGGGGCGTCACCGCCGGCATCATCCGCACGCTCTATGAAAGGCTCTATGCTTGAGTGATCCGATATCGCTGGCGGGCAGAGCCGACTGGCTGGGTGAAAAGCATCTGCAGCGGCTGCTTGCCGTGCTGGCGCAGGGCGGCGAGGAAGCCCGCATCGCGGGCGGCGCGGTGCGCAATGCGCTGATTGGGCAGCTGGTCGCCGATATCGACGTTGCTACCACTTGCCTGCCCGAGGAAACCGTTCGCCGCGCCGAGGCGGCGGGCTTCAAGGCGGTGCCGACCGGCATCGAGCACGGCACGATCACGGTGATTGCCGGCGGCGCGCCCTATGAGGTCACCACGCTGCGCGCCGACATCGAGACCGATGGCCGCCGCGCCAAAGTGTCGTTCGGCCGCGACTGGAAGGCCGACGCCGAACGGCGCGATTTCACCATCAACGCGCTCTATGCGGAGGCTGACGGGACGGTGGTCGACCTGGTCGGCGGCGTCGGCGATATCGAGGCACGAAGGCTGCGCTTCATTGGCGATGCCGAGCAGCGGATCCGCGAAGACTATCTGCGCATCCTGCGTTTCTTCCGCTTTTTCGCCTGGTATGGCGAGGGTCGGCCCGATGCCGAGGGATTGAAGGCCTGCGCCCGGCTCAAGGACGGTCTCGCCCATCTCTCGGCCGAACGCATCTGGTCCGAGCTGAAGAAGTTGTTATCGGCCCCAGATCCGTCGCGCGCCTTGCTGTGGATGCGCCAGGCCGGCGTGCTCACCAGCGCGCTGCCGGAAAGCGAGAAATGGGGCATCGATGCCATTCATGGGCTGACCAAGACAGAAAAGGATCTGGGCTGGGCGCCGGAGCCGCTGCTCAGGCTGGAGGCGATCGTGCCGCCCGATGCGGCGCGGATGAAGACACTGGCCGAGCGGCTGAAACTTTCGACCACTGAGGCGGAGCGCCTGCGCCACTGGGCGCTGACGGCTGCGGTCGAGCCCAAGACAAGCGAAGCGGAACTGGCCAAGAAACTCTATTCCGGCGAGCGCCAGGGTTTTCTCGATCGCCTGCGGCTGTCGCTGGCGTCGGCGCGAGCGCGGGCTCTCGAGGACAATGACGCGCTGGTTCAGGCCGGCGGGTTTTCGCGCCTGCTCGCTTTTGCGCTGAAATGGGAAAAACCGGTGTTCCCGGTCAAGGGCGGCGATCTGACGGCGCTTGGCGCGTCGCCGGGGCCAATACTCGGTGCGATCCTGAAAAACCTGGAAAAGGAATGGATCGGGTCCGGCTTTGCGCTCGATCGCGACGCGCTGCTGGAGCGCGCCGCGGAAGCCTTGAAGGCCAGATAGGACTGCTCAGGCCGCGTCGCGAACTTTCTCGATGCGCGAGCGGATCGCCTCGATCATCGTCTCGCGAATGACCGTTTCGCCATGTGTCTCGCGCATATGGTCGACGGCGCGGCGCATGACCTCGGCTTCCTCACCGGCACGCGTGTGCCACTCACAGCCGGGAACCAGCGAGCCGCAATGGAATTCCTTCATGGGATTTTCTCCTTTTCCTCCTTGGAGCCTGTGCCTCTCATGGGCACACGAAGCTCCGCCATCTCTGTTCCGCGCCCTGTCACAGCAGTCGGTTTCGGGGGCGCGCACGGGGGAGTTAGCATAACACGGTTCCACGAGTTTGGTTGCCGTGGGTGCGAAAAAGGCGGAGCAGCGCTGCTCCGCCCCCTCTTGCCAGGCTAAGCCAAGGCGAGAACGTTCGGTCTTGTCCCGATCACTTCTCGATCTTGACGGACTCGGCAACCTTGTTCTTGCCGCTCATGTCCCAGGAAACGCGGACCTTTTCGCCTGCCTTCAGGCCAGGATCCTTGAAGGTCTTGGGCAGCGTAAAGGTCGATCCATCGTCCAGAACGAGGCTCATGGCCGTGCCATCATAGGTCTTGACCGTGCCCGTGGTGTGCTTGACTGCGGCAAAGGCAATCGAGCCGGAAGCGAGAAGGGCAGCGGCGGTTACCGATACAATGAGCTTTCGCATGTAATACTCCTGGAAATGCGGGCATCCGTTTGGAAAATGCTCCGCCTTGTTCAGGGCCGTCCGGTAGCGTCGTGTCGCGGTTCGGGACTGAACCGCCGGCGCTTCCCGGCCCGAAACGACAAATAGTCGTTTTATTTCAATTGCCTATTAGACGAAAAAGATAATGGCGATGCCACATTGGCTGCCCAGATTCGGCGAATGGGACGTCAATGCGGCTCACGTTTCGCTCACCGATTTTTTACGGCCACCTGACCTCCGGCGGCAGGCTGGACAGGATCGAAGCGACATTGCCGCCGGTCTTCAGGCCGAAGATGGTGCCGCGATCGTGAAGAAGGTTGAATTCGACGTAACGGCCGCGGCGAATGAGCTGCTCGTCGCGGTCGTCGTCGGTCCAGTTCTCGTTGAAATGGGCGCGAACCAGGTGTCCGTAGACGACAAGGAAAGAACGCCCGACATCCTGGACGAAATTCAAATCGGCATTCCAGCCGCCTTTCTCCTCCCCCGAATGCAGCCAGTCGAAAAAGATGCCGCCGACGCCGCGCGGCTCGTGGCGGTGCGGCAGATAGAAATACTCGTCGCACCAGGCCTTGAATTTGGGGTGGTCGGCGATCGCAGCGTTCTTCTCGCAGGCGAACTGCATGGCTCGATGGAAGGCGACCGTGTCGGGGTGATCTTCCGTGCGGTTGCGGTCGAGCACCGGCGTCAGATCGGCGCCGCCGCCAAACCAGTGGCGCGACGTCACGACCATGCGGGTGTTCATGTGCACGGCCGGCACGTTGGGGTTCCAGGGATGCGCGATCAACGAAATGCCTGATGCCCAGAAGCTCGGGTCTTCCTCGGCGCCGGGCATCTGCTTCCTGAATTCGGGCGAGAATTCGCCATAGACGGTCGAAGTATGGACGCCGACCTTCTCGAAGACGCGGCCGCGCATCATCGCCATGGCGCCGCCGCCGCCCTTTCCATTGTCGCGTTCCCACGGCGTCTTCTCGAAGCTGCCGGGCGACCATTCGGCCAGTGGTCCCTGCAGTTCCTGTTCGATCTGCTCGAAGGTTGTGCAAATGCGCTCGCGCAGCGTCTCGAACCAGAGCCTAGCCTTCATTTTCTTCTGTTCGATGTCGGGTGGCAGGCCTGCCGGTATTTCTGGTCGTTCCAAAATGCTGTCTCCGGTCGCGGCCGACAAAGGACCTAGTGGAGTGAATTTGACATTTGCACACAGCGTGGCGCAGGGCACGATGCAAATGTCAAATTCGAAAACTCCACCAGAAACATAAACTTGCTAGTGGTCCTTGTGATTCCAACATTCGCAACGGCGCCTGGGGATTAGGGAGGCGAATGTTGGAATCGGACCACTAGCCTTTTCCGGGCGCGATCCCTAATCTCTTAGGGGCAAGGGTCAAGTGTCATCTGGTTCGGCCCAGGAGTTCTTTCATGCGCACGCCGGCAAGACCGCCGCTGCATGGCCTGAAGAAAAGGCTCGATCGTTCACGCGCCGAGCGCGAGCGCATGCCGCGTGACGGGTTTTTGCGCGAGACCTTCGTCCTGCCGCGCCCGGATGCGCGGCTCAAGGCCAAGGAATGGTTCGAGCGTTTTCCCAAGCAGGCCTACTGGACCGAGATCGAAAGCTGGTTCGAACGGCCGGGCGACGTAATCGAATTCACCATACGGCGGCTGCCCGCGGCGGATTAGGATTCCACAAGCAGTCGCCTTGCGCCCGGCCCTTGCGCACTCAAGCGATCTTCCCTGTTTCGCAGCGGGCATTTGTCGATCGACATGCAGCCGCAGCCGATGCAGTCGGTAAGGCCGTCGCGCAGCTTCTTTAGCTGAGTGATCTTGCGATCGAGGTCGTCGCGCCAGCCGGTCGACAACAGGTTCCAGTCCTCGCGCGTCGGGGTACGGCCTTCTGGCAGCGATTCAAGTGCGGCGCCGATCTCGGCCAGCGAGATGCCGACCTCCTGGGCGATCCGGATGATCGCCACCCGCCGCAGCACGTCGCGGCCATAGCGCCGCTGGTTGCCCGACGTGCGGTGGCTGCGGATCAGCCCGCGCGCCTCGTAGAAATGCAGCGCCGACACCGCCACGCCGCTGCGCATGGCCAACTGGCCGACCGTCAATTCCTTTACCGGAGCCATCTCGATTTTCCGCTTGACCTCAACTTAAGTTGAGCTTGTAGCCAGGAAATGTCGATAGGGCAATTGAGGAGAAGGCGATGTGCGCCTGGGTGAGAATGATGCAAGACGCAAGGGCCGTTGGCGATGACGACAACGCGTTGAAGGTTCTAGCCGAGTTGCCGGATGGCTTCACCGGCGACCATGGCGACGGACAGCGCGACGTTGATGCTGCGCGTGCCCGGCTGCATCGGGATCGTCAGCCGCGCATCCGCCGCCTGATGGACAGGATCCGGCACGCCGGCGGATTCGCGGCCGAACAGCAGGATGTCGCCTTGGGCGAAGCTGAAGCCCGTATAGGGGGTCGCGGCTTTGGTGGTGAGCAGCACCAGCCGGCAGGCTTGGCCCTTGCGCCAATCCTCGAAGGCGTTCCAGTCGACATGCCGGGTCAGGGCAGCCATTTCGAGGTAGTCCATCCCGGCGCGCTTGAGCGCTTTGTCGGAGAGCGGAAAGCCGGCTGGTTCGATAATGTCGACGCCAAGGCCGAGGCAGGCGGCGAAGCGCAGGATTGTTCCGGTGTTGCCGGCGATGTCAGGCTGGTAGAGGGCGATGCGGAGACGGTGGTTCATTTCCGCGTCTTTCTAATAAGTGGCAGATCGGCCACAGCGGGTGGCTGGTTTTGGAAATTGCTGGACCTGCGGGTGGCCATTTTCTGCGAAGTCGATTATACCGCACGCATTGTCAACCCGAACCGATGGAGGGGTATTTCATGATGACCATGCACATCCAGCGCCCCTCCCGTGGGCTTACCTGCCTGCTGGCGGTTTCGGTACGACGATTTACCTGATCTCTTAGATCTGATCGCACCGATTCCCGCCGAACCCAATTTTCGGCTCTCGAAGGAATCCTGCGATGTTTTTCAAACGGTCAAAGGGGCCAAGCGCCCCAGCTGAGCATGTCGCGACCGAGGCCTATCCTCGTGTCCCGACGGATGCAATCCGTGCCTCCGGCCGAAGGCCGGCGCACGACATTGCTTCGCCTTTTTATGTCTATTTTCACACGGAGGACGGACCGATGTTCGATCCCTATAAGATACCTGGTTCAAGAAGCCTGCACGAACGCAAGACGGCGACCTGGGCGTTGCTAGTCGGCGAGACCTATTCGTCGGCGGTTCATGCCGAGACGCGCCGGCGTCCGCATCGCGGCATGTTGCCGGATGTCGATTTCTCGCGTGCGGTTCCCGACCACAGCCGGCCGCCGCTGGTGCGCCGGATCATCCGGCTGATCCGGCCGGGCGCGAAAAACCGGACTGGCGGCGGCGTGCCGTCAGCTCAGTCGAAGGCTTCTGTCGGTGAAAAGCCCGCAAGTCCCTATATTGCGCGAAGCAGGACCGATGGCCCGGGTGATTCCGGGCCGTCAGTCCCCGCCGACGTACGGTCTGGGGACGCGGAGCGCCCCGGGGATTTTTCCCGCGCCGCATGAGCGGACAACAGTTTTGTGAGCATCACTATGTTTAGCTGGTTTGAAAGAAGGCTCGATCCGTTCCCCGCAGCGGAACCGGTCGAGCCGCCGAAGACGCTGGTTGCCTTCTGCGTGCATTATACGCGCGGCGCCTGGCCATACATCATCGTCGACGCGGTGCTGGTGACGGCGATTGCCATCGCGGAAGTGTGGATGTTCGGCTTCATGGGCCACATCGTCGACTGGCTGTCCGGGCAGAACCGCGAAACCTTCCTGCAGACCGAGAGCTGGAAGCTTGCCGGCATGGCCTTCGTCGTGCTGTTCGCGCTGCCGGGTACGGTATGGCTGCATTCTTTGCTCAACCAGCAGACGCTGATGGGCAACTACCCCATGCGCATCCGATGGCAGGTGCATCGTTATCTCTTGAAGCAGTCGATGAGCTTCTACCAGGACGAATTTGCCGGCCGCATCGCCACCAAGCTGATGCAGACGGCACTCGCCGTGCGCGAATGCGTCATCAAGGTGATCGAGGTGCTCAATTACGTCATCGTCTATTTCCTCGGCATGCTGTTCATCGTCGGCTCGGCCGACTTGCGGCTGGCGGCACCTCTCGGCGTCTGGCTGCTCGGCTATATCGGGTTGTTGCGCTATATCATCCCGAAGCTGGGCAAGGTCGGCGAGGCGCAGGCCAATGCGCGCTCGACGATGACCGGCCGCGTCGTCGACAGCTACACCAACATCCAGACGGTCAAGTTGTTTTCCCATGCACGGCGCGAAGCAACGTTCGCCAAAGAAGGCATGGCAGGCTTCCTCGACACGGTCTACCGGTCGATGCGGCTGGTGACGGTGCTTTACGGGCTGCTCTATATCCTCAACGCGCTGCTCCTGTTTTCGGTGACGGCGCTGGCGCTGTGGCTGTGGCTCGGCCAGGCGGTGACGATCGGCGCCGTCGCCGTGGTCATCGGCCTCGTGCTCCGTATGTGGGGCATGTCGCAGTGGATCATGTGGGAAATGTCGAGCCTGTTCGAGAACATCGGCACGGTGCAAGACGGCATCGCCTCGATCTCGCTGCCGCGCCTGGTCGAAGACCGGCCGGGGGCGAAGGACATTGCCGTCACCAAGGGCGAGATCCGCTTCGACGACATTCGTTTCCACTATGGCAAGCAGAAGGGCGTCATCGAGAACCTGTCGCTGACGGTGAAGCCCGGCGAGAAAGTCGGCATTGTCGGGCGCTCGGGTGCGGGCAAGTCGACGCTGGTCAATCTCCTGTTGCGGTTCTACGACCTCGAGAACGGCCGGATCCTGATCGACGGCCAGGAGATCGCTTCGGTGACGCAGGATTCGCTGCGCGCGCAGATCGGCATGGTGACGCAGGACACTTCGCTGCTGCATCGTTCGGTGCGCGACAACATCCTTTACGGGCGGCCCGATGCGACGGAGGAAATGCTTGTCGAGGCAGCCGGGCGGGCCGAGGCGCTGGAGTTTATCGGCAGGCTTTCGGATCACACCGGACGTAAAGGGCTCGATGCTCATGTCGGCGACCGCGGCGTCAAATTGTCCGGCGGCCAGCGGCAACGCATCGCCATTGCTCGCGTTATGTTGAAGGACGCACCGATACTTATCCTTGACGAAGCGACGTCGGCGCTGGATTCCGAAGCCGAGGCCGCCATCCAGGAGAATCTCTACAAGCTCATGCAAGGCAAGACCGTCATCGCCATTGCGCACCGGCTGTCGACCATCGCGGCGATGGACAGGCTCGTCGTCCTCGACAAGGGCCGTGTCATCGAGGAGGGGTCGCACGAGGAACTCGTTGCCAGCGGCGGGCTCTACGCGCAGCTCTGGCAGCGCCAGTCGGGCGGGTTCCTGCTCGACGACGGTCCGGTCGATGCCGCCAATGACGCTGTTGCCAACGACATCGGCGTGAAGGGTGAAGCCGCAGAGTGATGACGTCAGCATGATGACAGCCGTCTATCGCTGGTTCGAGGACTGGGTCTATCCGTTCAGGGAGCCGGCGGACCTTCGGCCACCGCCAAGCGTCGGCGGCTTCCTCTGGCACTATGTCGGCCAGGCGAAGTTCGCCTTCTTCGCCATGCTGGTCATCGGCGGCATCGCGCCGCTGATCGAGGCCGGGCTTTTCTACTTCGTCGGGCGGCTGGTCGATATTCTCGACCAGCTTCCCGGTGAACGCAGCTGGGACGCGCTGTGGACCGCCGCCGGGCCTGAGCTTGTCTTCATGATCGCAGTGGTGCTGGTCATCCGCACCATCGTCGTCGGCCTGTCGGCGCTGGTCAACGAACAGACGATCACGCCGGGCTTCTACAATCTGGTGCGCTGGCAGGCGCACCGGCACGTATCGCGCCAGTCCTACACCTTCTTCCAGAACGATTTCGCCGGCCGTATCGCGACAAAAGTCTGGCAGGCGGGGCAGGCGACCGGCGACCTGATGGAGAGCTTCATCGAGGTCATCTGGTTCATGCTCATCTATACGGTGACGACCTTGGCGCTGGTCGCCGGGCTGGATCTGCGCCTGGCCGTGCTGGTGGTGATCTGGATCCTCGCGTTCGCCTGGCTGGCCAAGCTCTATCTGCCCTCGATCCGCAGGCATGCCGAGGCCACGGCTGAAGCTGGCTCGATGATCAATGGGCGCATCATCGATTCCTATTCCAACGTGCAGACGCTGAAGCTATTCTCGGCCGACGGCGACGACCGCTACATCAAGAACGGCTTCGACATCTATCTCGATGCACTACGGCCCTTCACCCGCCGGCTGACCGGCGTGCGCATGGCGCTGACGACGCTGTCGGGCATCATGATCACCGCGATTGGCTGCTTTGCCGTCTATCTCTGGGTCGAAGGGTCGATCACCGTCGGCGCCGTCGCGTTCACGCTGTCGCTGGTCTTGCGGCTCAACATGCTGCTCGGGCGCGTGATGATGCAGCTCAACGGCATATTGCGAAATCTCGGCGTCCTGGAAAACTCCAAGGCGCTGATCTCGCAGCCGCTTGGCCTTGTCGATGCGCCGGATGCGAAAGAGCTTGTCGTCGCCGGCGGCCGCATCGAGGTGAAGAATGTCGAGTTCCACTACGGCAAGGGTTTTGGCGTGCTGAATGGCATCGACCTTGTGGTCAAGCCTGGCGAGAAGGTCGGGCTGGTCGGGCCGTCCGGTGCGGGCAAGACGACCTTAGCCAATCTCATCCTGCGCCTCTACGACCTCGAGAGCGGGAAAATCCTGATCGACGGGCAAGACGTCGCCGAGGTGACGCAGAACTCGCTGCGCGCCAATATCGGCGTGGTCAGCCAGGACACGGCGCTGTTCCACCGCTCGCTACGCGACAACATCAAGCTCGGCATGCCGGATGCAACTGACGCCGAGGTGATCGCGGCGGCGAAGAAGGCCGAGGCGCACGAGTTCATATTGGGCCTGCGCGACAACCGGGACCGTACCGGCTACGAGGCTTTTGTCGGCGAGCGCGGCGTGAAACTGTCGGGCGGCCAGCGCCAGCGCGTCGCGATCGCCCGCGTCTTCCTCAAGGATGCGCCGATCCTGATCCTCGACGAGGCGACCTCGGCGCTCGATTCCGACATCGAGGCGGCGATCCAGGAGAATCTGGCCAGGCTGATGGAGAACAAGACGGTCATCGCCATAGCGCACCGGCTGTCGACCATCGCCGCGCTCGACCGTCTTGTGGTGCTGGACGGAGGCCGCATCGTCGAACAGGGCACGCATGACGAGCTGGTGGCGCTCGACGGGCTCTATGCGCGGCTGTGGAAGCGGCAGTCCGGCGGCTTCCTCTACCACGAGGAAAGCGTGCTGGAAGAGACACGGCCGGCGGAGTAGGGCATGGCAGCGTCGCCTGATATCGGCTACGTCCTCAAGCGGCTGCGGCCAACCGCGCCGGCCTTCGATGCGCTGAAGGAGGAGAGCCGGCTGGAAGGCTACTGGATGCTGGTGCGGCTGGCGGATGGCTGGGCGGGCGGCCGCAACAAGTTCCTGAAACGAGGCGAGGCGCTGTTTGGTGCATGGCATGGCCGAGAACTCGCTGGTGTGTGCGGGTTGAACATCGATCCTTATTTCGAAGGCAGGGACCACGGCCGGGTCAGGCACCTGTTCGTCAGCGCGCGTCATCGCCGCAGCGGCGTTGGCCGCATGCTGGTCGAGACCGTCATTGACAGGGCACGTCAGCATTTTGCCGTGCTGAACACCCGCGCGCCACAAGGAGCCTTTGGGTTCTATGAACGGCTTGGCTTCCAGCCGGTGGTGGGCGAAGAATTCGTCACGCACCGCATGATGCTCTCTCAAGACAGAAAAGGAGGCTGAGATGTCACTGCGTCCGCCATCCCTAGGCGCCTCGGCTGCCGAAGCCGCGTTCGACGCCCTCGGCCATGAGATACTGGCTGAAAAGGCCGCAGCGCTCGGCCGTGCCGGCCAACGGGTCGAGGAAACGCTGGCCAAGCTCCGTCAGAACAACGGCGACGAGGAGCAGCGACCGCGGCTGCTCAAGGAGGCTGCCGCGGCGGTGCACGCCTATTTCATCCAGCGTGAACTCTGCGGCCTGCGCCGGCATGAGTCGGCCATCCGCGAATACGATATCCCAAGGGCCGTGCTGGTCAGGCTCGGTGCAAGCTAGAGGTCACCAGCCGGCAACAATCATTCCAGCCATTCGGTGATGAAGCTGCCGTTTTCGTGGATGTCGGTCGTTTCGAGCGGGCCTGGGCCAAGATTGGTGAATTTGTGCGGCGTATCGGGCGGCACGATCAGGATCTGGCCGGCCGTGGCCTCTATCTGCTGGTCGCCGATCGTGAACAGGCCGATGCCTTGCCGGATGATGAAGATTTCACAATAGGGATGCGTGTGCAGGCGCGGGCCGCCGCCAATCTCTTCCTGATAGTTGAAAATCAGGCAGGAGTTGGAGTCGTAGGCGCCGCATTGCAGTTCGCCCTGCCAGCGGCCGGGCGTCCTGGTCCAGGTCTCGCGGTCGATGATGTGTGCCATGCCGGCGAGACTAGATCACAGCAACCTGTCCTGTCGAGACAGGCGGGGAGCCTCGGATTTGCTGATATTTCCCTGTTGTTTAGCCGCCTTTGCCGACCTTTGGGCATCTGGCCAACTGACGCGCTGTTCTGTCCCCGCGACAATCTGCCCTTGTGGCCTCAGCCCGCTGGACAAAAACGGGCTTCACGCATAAACCGAATCCAAATGCCGGAGGAATTCGCTAGCTTGTTCGCCATGCGCTGTCGGGCCGGCGCGATGGAGCGGGGACAAAGCTCGGCCGCCGGCTCGGAAGAGGCGAAAGGATCAGGCACCCGTGAGCGCAACCGACACCCAGGATCCCAACCGTCGTGATTTTCTCTACGTCGCCACCGGCATGGCCGCAGTCGTTGGCGCAGGCGCCGTTGCCTGGCCGTTCATCGACCAGATGCGCCCCGATGCCTCGACGCTGGCGCTCGCCTCGGTCGAGGTTGATGTCGCCTCGCTGACGCCTGGCATGTCGCTGATTGTCAAATGGCGCGGCAAGCCGGTCGTGGTGCGCAATCGCACCGAGCAGGAGATGAAGGACGGCGAAGCCGTGAACCTTGCCGACCTCAAGGATCCTATCGCCCGCAACGCCAATCTGCCCGCCGATGCGCCGGCGACCGACGCCAACCGCACCACGCCCGGCAAGGAAGCCTGGATGGTGATGGTGCAGGTTTGCACGCATCTGGGCTGCATTCCGCTTGGCCAGGAAGGCGATTTCGGCGGCTGGTTCTGCCCGTGCCACGGTTCGGTGTACGATACCGCCGGCCGCATCCGCAAAGGCCCGGCGCCGGAAAATATGGCCGTGCCGGTATTCAAGTTCATTTCCGATACCAAAATCCTCATCGGTTGAGGCAGGGGATAATTCGATGAGCGAGGGACACTCGACCTATACGCCCAAGACCGGTATCGAACGCTGGTTCGACGCCCGCATGCCGCTGCCGCGCATGGTATATGACAGCTTCATCGCCTATCCGGTGCCGCGCAACCTTAACTATGCGTGGACCTTCGGCGGCATCCTCACGATCATGCTGGTGGCGCAGATCCTGACCGGTATCGTGCTGGCCATGCACTATACCGCCGACACCAACCTCGCCTTCAATTCGGTCGAGAAGATCATGCGCGACGTCAATTCGGGCTGGCTGTTGCGCTACATGCATTCCAACGGCGCCTCGTTCTTCTTCGTCGCTGTCTACATCCACATCTTCCGCGGGCTTTATTACGGCTCCTACAAGGCGCCGCGTGAGCTGCTGTGGATCCTCGGCTGCATCATCTATCTGCTGATGATGGCGACCGGCTTCATGGGCTATGTGCTGCCCTGGGGTCAGATGAGCTTCTGGGGCGCCACCGTCATCACCGGCTTCTTCAGCGCCATTCCGCTGGTCGGAAACTGGATCCAGGAACTGCTGCTCGGCGGTTTCGCCGTCGACAACCCGACGCTCAACCGCTTCTTTGCGCTGCACTATTTGCTGCCGTTCATGATTGCCGGCGTCGTCGTGCTGCACGTCTGGGCGCTGCATGTGGTCGGCCAGTCGAACCCGACCGGCATCGAGGTGAAATCGAAGACCGACACCGTTGCCTTTACGCCCTATGCGACCATCAAGGATGCATTCGGCATGATCGTGTTCCTGTTCTTCTTCGCCTATTTCGTCTTCTACCTGCCGAACTTTCTCGGCCATCCGGACAATTACACGATCGCCAACCCGCTGAAGACGCCGGCCCACATCGTGCCGGAATGGTACTTCCTGCCGTTCTATGCGATCCTGCGCGCGATCACCTTCAACATCGGGCCGATCAACTCCAAGCTCGGTGGCGTGCTGTGCATGTTCGGCGCCATCGTCATGCTGTTCCTGGTGCCGTGGCTCGACACCTCCAAGGTGCGCTCGGCGGTCTACCGGCCCTGGTACAAGCTGTTCTTCTGGCTGTTCGTCGCCGACGCTGTCCTGCTTGGCTGGCTTGGCTCGCAGCCGGCGGAAGGCGGCGGTCTGTTGACCCTCCTGATAGGTGAGGTCTCGGGCAACTACGTTGGCTACGCTCAAGCGGCGACACTGTTCTACTTCGCCTTCTTCCTCGTCATCCTGCCGGTGCTTGGCCTGATCGAGACGCCACGCAGACTGCCGAATTCGATCACCGAGGCGGTGCTGGAGAAGAACAAGGGTGCCGGAGGGGGACATCCGGCCGGTGCGACCGCGGCGCCGGAAACCAAAGGCTGAGTGAGAATCTAAGGGGATTTGGCATGAAAAAGATTCTCACCTCGCTCGCCCTGCTAGGCGTGTTTGCCGCTGGCATCGGAGCCGTCGGCAGTGTGGCGATTGCCGCTGAAGAGGCGCACAACGCGGCGGCACCGACGCATTTCCCGATCCACGAGCCGAAGGAGATGGACTGGACTTTTGCCGGTCCGTTCGGCACCTACGACCAGGCGCAGCTGCAGCGTGGCTTGAAGGTCTACAAGGAAGTCTGCTCGGCCTGCCACTCGATGAATTTGGTGGCGTTCCGCACGCTGGAGGACCTCGGCTATTCGGAAGCGCAGATCAAGTCCCTGTCGGCTGAGTACACCATCCATGATGGACCCAACGATGCCGGCGACATGTTCGACCGGCCGGGCAAGCCGTCCGACCATTTCCCGGCGCCGTTCGCCAATGAGGAGGCGGCTGCCGCTTCCAACGGCGGCGCTGCCCCACCGGATATGTCGCTGCTGGCCAAGGCCCGCGGCGTCGAGCGCGGCTTCCCGCGCTTCGTCTTCGACATATTCACGCAATATGCGCAGGGCGGCCCGGACTACATCCATTCGCTGCTGACCGGCTACGACGAGACGCCACCTGCCGGCATGGTGATCCCCGAAGGCACCCACTATAATCCATACTTCATGTCCGGCGTGTCGCTGAAGATGCCCAAGCCGCTCTCCGACGGCCAGGTCACCTACGATGACGGTTCGCCGCAGACGATCGACCAGTATTCGCGCGACGTCTCGGCGTTCCTGATGTGGGCGGCCGAGCCGCATATGGAAGACCGCAAGAAGACCGGCTTCCGCGTGCTGGTGTTTCTGCTTCTGTTTGGGGCGCTGATGTATCTGACCAAGCGCAAGGTATGGGAAGGCGTGGCCCACTAACCGCCGCTACCCCTGTGAAATCGGAAAGGGCGTCTTCGGGCGCCCTTTTTGCTTGCCGAAGCGGGCAGGGGGCTGTCGCCTTGGGTGCAACCACCCGCCTGGTCGAACAAGTCCGTTGGCAGGGCGCCATGTGATTGGTATGCACGCGCGACCGGTGATGAAGGATTGCCGGCGATAAGACACCTGGGAATCGATGATGCGGCTACGCGACTGTCACAACTTTTCCGATTTCCGGCGCATGGCCCAGCAGCGGTTGCCTGGGCCAATCTTCAACTACATCGATGGCGCGGCCGACGACGAGGTCACCTATCGCCGCAACACCGAGAGCTTCGAGCGCTGCGACCTCGTTCCCAACGTGCTGCGCGGGGTAAGCGAGATCGACATGTCGGTGACGGTGATGGGCCAGAAGCTGGCCATGCCCGTCTATTGCTCGCCGACCGCCTTGCAGCGGCTGTTCCATCATCAAGGCGAGCGCGCGGTGGCCAAGGCTTCGGCCAAATTCCGCACGATGTTCGGCGTGTCCTCGCTCGGCACTGTCAGTCTTGAGGAAGCGCGCAAGATCAGCAGCAGCCCGCAGGTCTACCAGTTCTATTTCCACCGGGATCGCGGCCTCAACCGGGCGATGATGCAGCGGGCGAAAGCGGTTGGAGTCGAAGTGATGATGCTGACCGTCGACAGCATCACCGGAGGCAACCGCGAGCGCGACAAGCGCACCGGCTTTGCCATCCCCTTCAAGCTCAACGTTGCCGGCATGCTGCAGTTCGCGCTGAAGCCGGGCTGGGCGATCAACTATTTCACCCATGAGGGGTTCAAGCTGCCGCAGCTCGACGAGCATGTCGACATGGGCGGCGGCACGATGTCGATCAGCCGCTACTTCACCGAGATGCTCGATCCGTCGATGACCTGGGACGATGTTGCCGAGATGGTCAGACTGTGGAGAGGTCCGTTCTGTCTCAAGGGCGTCATGTCGGTGGAGGATGCCAAGCGCGCCGTCGAGATCGGCTGCAGCGGCATTGTGCTGTCCAACCATGGCGGCCGGCAGCTGGACGGCTCGCGGGCGGCGTTCGACCAACTGGCCGAGATCGTCGATGCCGTCGGCGACAGAATAGACGTCATCATGGATGGCGGCGTGCAGCGCGGCACCCATGTGCTGAAGGCGCTGTCGCTCGGCGCCAAGGCTGTTGGCGTCGGCCGCTATTATCTGTTCCCGCTAGCGGCGGCCGGCCAGCCGGGCGTAGAGCGGGCGCTGGAGCAGATGCGGGTCGAGATCGAGCGCGGCATGAAGCTGATGGGCTGCAGTTCGATCGAACAATTGTCGCGCAACAACCTCCGTTTCAGGTAATCTCGACCCATGAAATCCTCGCTCGAAGACACGCTGCTCGCCGCGATCCGCACCATTCCGGACTACCCCAAGCCCGGCATCCTGTTTCGCGACATCACCACTTTGCTCGGCAATGCGCGCGCCTTCCGCCGCGCCATCGACGAGCTGGTGCATCCCTATGCCGGCCAGAAGATCGACAAGATCGCCGGCATCGAGGCACGCGGCTTCATCCTCGGCGGTGCGGTCGCGCACCAGCTTTCGGCCGGTTTCGTGCCGATCCGGAAGAAGGGCAAGCTGCCTTACGAGACGGTACGCGTCGCCTACAGCCTGGAATACGGGCTGGACGAGATGGAGATGCACAAGGACGGCGTTGCGCCGGGCGAGAAGGTGATCCTGGTCGACGACCTGATCGCGACCGGCGGCACGGCGGAGGCGGCGGTCAAGTTGCTGAGGCAGATCGGCGCCGATATTCTTGCCGCGTGCTTCGTCATCGACCTGCCGGATCTCGGCGGACGGGCGAAGCTCGAAGCGCTGGGCGTGCCGGTGCGGACGTTGATCGGGTTTGAGGGGCATTAGGGAGTAGGGAGTAGGGAGTAGGGAGGGAAGCTCCGCATTCCGTGCAAGGCGCAGCACCCACTGCTGCCTAATCCCTACTGCCTAAAACCTACCCTCTACCCAGCCTTCACCAGCACGGCGCTGTCGAACTCCAGCACCTTGTCGCCTGCCGAATCGGAACCTTCCGAGCGCAGCGCCAGCAGGCGCCAGCCGGGGCGGGTGGCAAGCGGGCGGTGGGACAGGGCCGTGCGCATGAAGGTGACGGTTTCTCCGGCATAGACCGGCTTTGGCCATTTCAGGTTCCTGAAGCCGGGGGAGGGGCCGAATTCTGGTACCGGGCCGGGTCCGGTCCATTGAGAAGCGTCCATAGGATTTTTGAGATTGAGCTTCATCCAGGTGGCCGCGGTGTGCCAGCCTGAGGCGCAGAGGCGGCCGAACACGCTTTTCTTCGCCGCCTCCTCGTCGACATGAAAGACCTGTGGATCGTATTTGCAGGCGAACGCCTTGATCGCCTCGGCTTCGAATGTGTGCGAACCGAGGTTGATGGTATCGCCGATGCGGAAGAACGCGTCGAGGCTCATGCGCCGGCCTCGCGGGTCAAGAACATGACAGTGTTCTCAAGTTCGAAGACGCTTTCACCGCGCTGGTTGAACAGTTCGCTGCGCAAGGTGACGAGGCCGAGCTGAGGCCTGGATTTCGACAGGCGCCTGGCAAGCACGCTGGTGCTGCCGGCCAGCGTGTCGCCGGCCAGCACCGGCTTCTTCCATTTGACCTGGTCGATGCCGGGCGCGCCTTGCGCGGTCGAGTCGAGCAGGAAGGCGTCGCACAGCATGCGCATGAAGATCGCGCAGGTGTGCCAGCCGGAGGCGGCCAAGCCGCCAAGGATGCTGGCCTTGCCGGCGGCTTCGTCGAGATGCATCGGCTGCGGGTCGAATTCGGTGGCGAATTCGATGATTTCGGCCGCACTCACCTGCTTGGCGCCGAGGTCGATCGATGCGCCCTCGGTGAAATCCTCGTAGGCCCAGCTTTTTGCGGTCATGATCCCAATCCGGTTGTACGATCACCGGGCATCCGGATGCCGTCCGGGCGGCGTTTGGTCAAGCGAATTCTATTGGGCCTACAACCAGCCGCGGCGGCGGAAATACCAGAACGGCAGGATCGCCGACAGGATCATCAGGCCGATGGCGAAGGGATAGCCGAGCTCCCATTTCAGCTCCGGGATGACGTCGAAATTCATGCCGTAGATCGAAGCTACCAGCGTCGGCGGCAGGAAGATGACGGCGGCGACCGAGAAGATCTTGATTATGGCGTTCTGCTCGATCGAGATCATGCCGAGCGTCGCGTCGAGCAGGAACGAGATCTTCTGCGACAGGAAGGTGGCGTGGTCGGCGAGCGACAGCACGTCGCGCGATACTGTCTTGATGCGGGCGCGGACGTCCTTGCTCATCTTGATCTGGGTCGCGACATGGGCAAGGAAGCCGGTGAGGCGCTGCAGCGAGATAAGGCTGTCGCGGATCGAGGAGGCAATGTCCTCCTTGCGGCCGATGGCCTTGAGCAGTTCCTGGAAGTCGCGATTGCGCTTGTTCACCTTGGTCGACCGCGCTTCGAAGATATCGCGCGAGATCGTCTCGATGTCACGGCCGGCGCGTTCGAGAATATCGGCTAGGCGATCGACGATCGCCTCCAGCAGGCCGATCAGGATGGTGTTGCCGGTGGTGCAGCCTGTCGCCACCTTCTCGGCGCGCAGGGGAAAGGTCTTGAACGCCTTCGGCTCATGATAACGGATGGTGACCAGTCTCGGGCCGGCAAGCACAAAGGTAACCGGTGACATCAAGGGATCATCGATTTCGGTCTGCGCCGGCAAGGTGGCGGTCATGAAGTAGGCGCCGTCCTCGATGTAGAGGCGGCTCGAAATCTCGATCTCCTCCATCTCCTCGCGCGTCGGGATGGCAACGCCGAGCCAGGTCTCGATCGCTGTTTCTTCTTCCTTGGTCGGGTTGAGAAGGTCGGCCCAGACGACGTGATCGCCATTGGCCACGAGATCGTCGGCGGGGCGCAGGCGGTCATTGCCGACGACGAAGGCCTTGATCATCGCCGCTCTCCATTGGTTGAGCCCAAGAGGTTCCGTTCGATAGCGATGGTCTTGCACGCGCGGCAGTTCCCACGGCCACGGCCAGTCGGATGCAGAGGGCCTTAGACCCGGTGCCAAGGGCAGTCAAGCGAAGCGGCAGGCTGGCTCCTCCACTTGACGCAGCTGTGATCGGCCGCGGTCAGCGCGCGAGCCGCGAGATGCCTCGGCGTCTCAGGTGTTGAACTTGAACAGCAGCACGTCGCCGTCCTGGACGACATATTCCTTACCTTCGTCGCGCGCCTTGCCGGCCTCCTTGGCCGCCACTTCGCCGCCCAGCGTGACGTAGTCGTTATAGGCGATGGTCTGGGCGCGGATGAAGCCGCGCTCGAAGTCGGTGTGGATGACGCCGGCGGCCTGCGGGGCCTTGTCGCCCTTGTGGATGGTCCAGGCGCGCGTCTCTTTCGGCCCGGCGGTGAAATAGGTGATGAGATGCAACAGATCATAGCCGGCGCGGATGACCTTGTTGAGGCCGGGTTCGTCGAGACCGAGCGACGACAGGAACTCCATCTCTTCTTCGTCCGAGAGCTGGGCGACTTCGGCCTCGATCGCGGCCGAGATTACGACGGTGCCGGCGCCCTGCGCTGTCGCCATCTTTTCCACGGCCTTGGTGTGCTCGTTGCCGGTGGCGGCGTCGGCTTCGGCGACGTTGCAGACATAGAGCACGGGGTGCGAGGTCAACAGGTTCAGCCCCTGCAGGATGCGCAAATCCTCGGCTGAAATGCCCTTGAGCAGGATGCGGGTCGGCTTGCCGGCCTGGAGGAGCTCGAGTGCGGCCTCCATCATCGGCAGCACGGTGGTTGCTTCCTTGTCCTTGCTGCCGGCGCGCTTGCGGAACTGCACGATGCGGCGCTCGAGGCTGTCGAGGTCGGCAAGCATCAACTCGGTCTCGACTGTATCGGCGTCGGCGACAGGGTCGATCTTGCCCTCGACATGGGTGATGTCGTCATCCTCGAAGCAGCGCAGCACGTGGACGATGGCGTCGACCTCGCGGATGTTGGCGAGGAACTGGTTGCCCAGCCCTTCGCCCTTGGAGGCGCCGCGCACCAGGCCGGCAATGTCGACGAAGGAGATGCGGGTCGGGATGATCTCTTTCGACTTGGCGATCGCGGCGATCTTCTGCAGCCGCGGGTCAGGCACTGCCACCTCGCCGGTGTTCGGTTCGATGGTGCAGAACGGATAGTTGGCGGCCTGCGCCGCCGCCGTCCTGGTCAACGCGTTGAAAAGCGTCGACTTGCCGACGTTGGGCAAGCCAACGATACCGCATTTGAAACCCATGTTCGTCCGGTCCTATCGGGAAACTAGAAATTTGATGAGGGCTATGGGCGATAGGGGTAAGGAACGTCAAGCCCTGCGGTCCCGATCCTATCGAAGCTCAGTCCTTCTTGCCGAACAGCTTCTTCAACATCGCCGCCATCGGGCCGCTTTCCGGCAGCTTGGCTGGCGCCTGCTGCGGTCGGGCCTGGCGGATGTGGCTTTGAGCCTTTGGACCTTCAGCCTTCGGCGCCTTGGGCGGCGGCCGGTCGTCGTCGCTGGTCGGCACCAGCTTGTCACGCAGGGCCAGAGTAATGCGGTTCATGAAGGAACTGTCGTCGCCCTTGGCCAGCAGCCCGGCATCGTCGGCGATGGTGTCGAGCAGCACATCCAGCCACTCGCGATCGGCCTTGGCGAAGTCGCCGAGCACATGGCCATGCACCATTTCCCGGACGCCGGGATGGCCGACGCCGATGCGCACGCGGCGAAAATTCTTGCCGACATGCTGGTCGAGCGAGCGGATGCCGTTGTGGCCGCCGGCGCCGCCACCGACCTTGACCCGCAATTTGCCGGCGGGCAGGTCGATCTCGTCATAGAAGACGGTCAGCGCCTCGGGGCCGAGCTTGTAGAAGCGCAAGGCTTCGCCGACCGCCTGTCCCGACAGGTTCATGAAGGTCTGCGGCTTGATCAGCAGAATCTTCTCGCCGGCAATCGTGCCTTCGGCGATCAGGCCCTGGAACTTCTTCGACCAGGGCGAAAACGAATGGCGGCGGGCAATTGCGTCCGCCGCCATGAAGCCGACATTGTGCCGGTTATCAGCGTATTTCGCGCCCGGATTGCCGAGGCCTGCAAAGACAAGCATCGTGAACTCCGGGCCCGAAAATTACTTCTCTTCGGCAGCAGGGGCCGCCGCTTCGGGGGCTGCCGCTTCCGCCGTCTCTTCCGTCTCCGGCTTCATCGCCGAGGAACCGGCAATGGTCGCGATGGTGAAGTCGCGATCGGAGATCACCGGCTTGACGCCGGCCGGCAAGGTAACCGCCGAGATGTGGATCGAATCGCCAATGTCGGCGCCGGTGAGATCGACGGTGATGAATTCCGGGATCGCATTGGCCGGGCAGTGGAACTCGACTTCGTGACGCACGATGTTGAGCACGCCGCCGCGTTTGATGCCGGGCGACTTGTCTTCATTGATGAAGTGGACAGGCACGTCGACGTTGACCTCGGTGTCCTTGCCGATGCGCAGGAAGTCGACATGGACCGGGAAATCCTTGACCGGGTCGAGCTGGAAATCCTTGGGCAGAACCTGGATTTTCTTGCCGTCGACATCGATCGTGGCGATCGTGGTCAAAAACCCGCCGCCATGGATTTTGTAGAAGACGTCCTTGTAGTTCAGCGCAATCGCCAGGGGAGGCTGTCTGTCGCCGTAGATAACTGCAGGCACTTTACCGTTGCGGCGAACTGCACGGGCGGACCCCTTACCGACCTGTTCGCGCGCTTCGGCCTTGAGCTCGTAAGTATCGTGGCTCATGGCATTTCCTTTCGCGTTTTATGGAGCGTTTGCGGTGGCAGTGTGCCTGGACCGTAAACGTCGAAAGCCGCCAGGCCTGGATGTCCGAATGCCAGAAACCGCATACGCGGAGCTTTGTTCGGGATCACAAGGGAAGGCAGCCTTCCGCCGCGTTGCCTCCAAGGGTGTCTACGCGGGTGGCGGCTCTATAGCGGAAGGCGGGCAGGCGTGCAAGCCATGGCGGGCAAGGGCGGCCGATGCCTGCGTTGGGCGCGCCGCATTGCGCTCAGGCCGGCAGGTCGGTGGGCGGATTTGATCCGTTTCCCTTGGCGCCACCGAGCGTGGACAGAGCGCTCAGCAGTTTCGTCCGGTCCTTGCCGATCATGAGCACGCCGCTGTCGGGCGCCAGCAGCGCCGAGAACGGCAGCATGGCGGCGCCGATCGAGGACGCTTCGGGGCCGAATTGCCCCGGCACGATCTCCGGCGCCACGATGCCGATGGCGCTGGCCTGGTTGAACTGGGCCTGCACCCTTGCCAGCAGTTCGAGATGGATCGGCCTGGGCAGGATCGAGTCGAGAACGATGGCCTCGATATCGATGATGGAGGTGATGGCGATGATCGCCTCGACCAGCGCGCTCGCGCAATCGTCGATCCATTCGAACAAGGGCGCGCGCGCCTCGGGCGGCAACGGATCGAGCTCTCGCACGCGGTTGATCACCACGCCGCGCGACCTCAGGTGATTGACCAGCACATAGATCGAGGCGCGATGCAGCAGGCTCTGGTAGCGCGCCGGTTTGGCCGCGACCGAATCGAGGCTCGAGGGCGAGACCGGCAAGGGCCCGAGTGCTGCGGTGTTGCCATGCGGGCCGGTATGGACCCTGCCGCCTTGCACCAGGCCGCCGCCGACGAAGGTGTCGATCGAGATGTGCATGAAATCGCGGAAGCGGGCGCCGGCGCCCTGGACAAGTTCGGCCAGCGCCGCCGACGTGGCGTCGTTTTCCACGAACACCGGCGTCTTTGCCGGCGTGGCAAAGCATGTCGTCAGGTCGATCGCTTCCCAGCGGCTGCCGAGATCGTCGGGAAAGCCGAGTTCCTCGCTCCAGCCGCCGAGGAAATAGGGGGAGGCAATGCCGACGCCGACGATGCTTGCATCGCCAAGTCCGTCGACGAGTTTCTCGAACGTGGCCAGCGCCATGTTGCCGGCCTTCAGCACCAGATCAGGATCGGGGAAGCGGTATTCGTGCGACTCTCTTGCGCGGATTTCACCGGCGAAGTCGACCAGAACGGCTTCCAGCGCACGCCGGCCGATCTTGATGCCGACGCTGTAGATGCGCTCCGGCGTCAGCCGGTACAGCGTGGAGGGCGAACCGCGCTGCCCGAACCTTTTTCCCACTTGCTTTACGAATCCGGAAGATTCCAAGCCGTCGACGATGGCAGCGACGGCCGCCGGCGTCAGGCTTGCCGCGCGCGCCAGATCGGACTTGGAGGCTTCCTTGAGGCGACGGATGGCGTCGAGCACGAAACGCTCATTATAGTGCCGAACTTTGACAGAATTGCTGCCTTTCCCTGACAAAACCCGAACACTCCCCAAATGTCCCGTTCCCGGCGCGAAGCCCGCAAACCACCTGCGGCCGAGCGCACCCTGCGGTGCCTATGCTGGCGGCGACAGTGCGCGTCGGAACCATGGAAGTCAATTTTGCCGTTGCGCCTTTGCGCTATTTAATATAGCAAATTGAAAAAATAACTAGGCAGGGAGGAGACGTGCTGCACTCGGGCACACAAAGCGAAGCCGACGCTGCGGTGGTGCGGGCTGTTCCCATTGCCCTGGTTCAGGCGACGAAGGCTTTCGGCGGCACGATTGCGCTCAAGGACGCCTCCTTCGAATTGCGCTCCGGCGAGGTGCTGGCGCTGCTTGGCGAAAACGGCGCCGGCAAGAGCACCTGCGTGAAGCTTCTGGCCGGCGTGCATTCCCCCACCAGCGGTCACGTCGAGGTCGACGGCAAGCCAGCAGCTTTCCATTCGCCGCACGACGCGCAGGCGGCCGGCATTGCGGTCATGCACCAGCATCCTGGCCTGTTTCCCGATCTTTCGGTGGCGGAAAACATCTATCTCGGCCACATGCCGCGCGACCGCTTCGGCGGCATCGACAATGCCGCCATGCTGGCCGGCGCGCGCAAGGTGCTGGCGACCGTCGGCCTCGACGTGCCGGCGGTAACGCGGCTGGGAACACTGCGCACCTCAGAACAGCAACTGGTCGAGATTGCCCGCGCGCTATCGCTGGATGCGCGCGTGCTGATCATGGACGAGCCCACGGCCGCATTGTCGCAACGCGAGGTCGAGCGGCTGTTTTCCGTCGTTGCCGATCTCAGGCTGCACGGCGTGGCGATGATGTTCGTCGGCCACCGCATGGATGAAATCTTCCGCATCGCCGACCGCATCGCCGTGCTGCGTGACGGGCGCCTGATCGGCGTCAAGCCGAAGGCCGAGCTTGGCCGCGCTGCCGCCATCAGCATGATGGTCGGGCGTGAAGTCACCGACCTCTATCCCGAACGGCGCCATGCCTCAGGCGCGCTGGTGCTGGAGGCGAAGGGACTTTCGCGCGCCGGCGGGTTTGCCGGTATCGACCTCAAGCTTCACGCCGGCGAGGTGCTGGGGCTTGGCGGCCTGGTCGGCAGCGGGCGGACCGAGATTGCACGCGTCCTGTTTGGCATCGACCGGCCCGACACCGGCGAAATCCTGATCGACGGCAAGCCCGTGCATTTCGCCTCTGCGCGCGACGCCATGGACGCGCGCATTGCCTATGTCTCGGAAGACCGCATGGGCCAGAGCCTGGTGATGGATTTCTCCATCCTCGACAATGCGGTGCTGCCGGTCCTCGACAAGGCCGCGCCTCGCGGTCTCTACGGCACCGACCGCGCCATCGGTCTGGTGGCGGACTGGCTAAAGCGCATGAAGCTGCGCTTTTCCGGTTACGGACAGCCGGTCAAGGAATTGTCGGGTGGGAACCAGCAGAAGGTGGTGCTGGCCAAGTGGCTGCGCACCGAGCCGCGCGTGCTCATCCTCGACGAGCCGACGCAAGGCATCGATGTCGGCACCAAGGCGGAAGTGCATGCAATGATCGCGGACCTTGCCGCGCAAGGCATGGCGATCCTTTTGATCTCGTCAGAGATGCCCGAGCTGATCGGCATGTGCGACCGCATTGTCGTGCTGCGCGAAGGCCGCCAGACTGCCGAGTTTTCGCGCGGGCAAGCCACGCAGGAAAAAGTACTGGAAGCGGCGACCAGGACCGATGAACGCGCCGGCCAGGCAGCGCAGATAGAACGCGCCGCCCGGGAGGAAAAGGCAAAAGGACCGTTCGATTTTCTGAAGCGGCGGGAGTTCGGGCTGCTCGCCGCGATGCTCGCCGTCGCCATCCCGGTTACCATCATCAACCCGCGCATGGTGAGCGCGGCGAACCTCACCGCTGTGTCGATGGACGCGGCCTTGCTGATTGTCGCCGCACTGGCGCAGATGCTGGTGCTGATCACCCGCAACATCGACCTGTCGATCGCAGCTGTGATCGGCCTCTCCGCCTATATGGCGGCCAGCATGGTTCAGGCCTATCCCGGATTGGACATCGGCATCGGCCTGATCACCGCCTGCGCGGTCGGCGGCTTTGCCGGACTGCTCAACGGCCTTGTCGTTACCAGGGGAAAGATCCCGGCCATCGTCGTTACGCTGGCTTCGATGTCGATCTTCCGCGGTTTCAACTCGATCTGGGCGGCGGGCGACCAGGTCAGCGCCGACGAAGTCACGCAAGCCTGGCTCGACATGACCGGGCTGAAGATCGCAGGCGTGCCGCTGATCGTCATCATCGCTGTTGTCATCCTGTGCGCCGGCTATGTGCTGCTCTATCGCACCGCAACCGGGCGCGAGCTGTTTGCCACCGGCTCCAATCCCGACGGCGCACGGCTGATCGGCATTCCGGTCGACCGGCGCATTCTGCTGGCCTTCGGCATGGCCGGCCTGCTCGGCGGTCTGTGCGGGGCGCTGTGGGCATCGCGCTATGCCACCATCGATGCCCGCGTCGCGCTCGGCTTCGAACTCACGGTGATCGCCTCTGCAGTGGTCGGCGGCGTCGCCATCCGCGGCGGCTCGGGCACGCTGCTCGGCATCATCCTTGGCGCGCTCACTCTCTTGGTCATCAAGAATGGGCTGACGCTGGTGCGTGTCGACCCGCTCTGGCTGCAGGGCGTCTATGGCCTGGTGATCCTGGTTGCCATCGGCATCGACACCTTCATCGTGCGGCGTGCCGAATAGGCAAGACAGGCGAGGGCGAGATGAGAAAGTTTATCCGCTCGATCGACTTCTGGGATCTGCTGCTGGCGACCGCCTGCCTCGCCGTCTTCATCTATGCGGCGGTCTTCGTGCCGAATTTCGTTTCCGGCTTTAACCTTTCTCAGCTGGCGGCGAGCGCCTCGGAAAAGGCGTTGCTGATCCTGCCGATGACGCTGCTCATCATCACCCGCGAGATCGACCTGTCGATCGCCTCGGTGCTGGCGTTGACATCCGTGATTTTTGGCCTGCTTGTCCAGGCTGGCGTGCCGACGCTGGCCGCCATTCCGCTGACGCTCGTCTTCGGCGGCCTGCTCGGCGCCTTCAACGGCTATCTGGTGTCGGGCCTCGGGTTGCAGTCGCTGGTGGTGACGCTCGGCACCATGGCGCTGTATCGGGGCATTGGCTACATCCTGCTCGGCACCGGTTCGGTCAACATATTGCCGCCGGCGGTTGTCGATTTCGGCATCAGCAATCTGCCGGGCACACAAATCCCGTGGACCATCGTGCCGTTCCTGCTGCTGGCGCCGATCTTCGCGGTGGTGCTGCAGAAGACGCCGACCGGCAAGCGCATCTACGCGCTCGGCGGCAGTCCGGAAGTGGCGCGCTATTCCGGCATCGACACGCGCAAGATGGTGCTGAGGCTATTCGTCGTCTCCGGTGTCGTCGCGGCCATCGCCGGCATCGTCTACACCGCGCGCCTTTCCAATGCCCGCGCCAACAATGCGCTCGGCATGGAGCTCGACGTCATCACCATCGTGCTGCTCGGCGGCGTCAGTGTCTTTGGCGGCAAGGGGCGGCTCACCGGCGTCATGCTGGCGCTGCTCTTGATTGCCATCATCCGCAACGTGCTGGCGCTCAACCAGATCGGCGGCGACGCCCAAGGCATGATCATCGGCCTGCTCCTGATCGGCTCGCTGCTGGTCTCCAACTACTGGCGCTCCCTGGAGGAGCGGCTGTCAAGATCGCGCGTCCTGCGCGAAACCAAGGGGTGATCTCGGGCCCCTTTCTTCAAGCCCGAATTCTGACGGAGGAGACACAATGAAAGCGTTTAGAATAGCCCTGCTCGCATCCGCGGTTCTGCTTGCGCCGGCCTCGCTGGCATACAGCCAGGAATGCGCCAAGGAACCTGTAACGGTCGGCTTCCTGCCCAAGCTCGACACCGATCCCTACTTCAAGGTGGCTTTCGGCGGCGCCGAAGAGGCGGCGAAGGAAATTGGCGGCACCGCCACCCAGGTCGCCCCGTCGCAGGCGACGGCCGAGGCACAGATCGAATTCATCAACAGCCTGGTGTCGCAGAAGGTCGGGGTCATCGCTATCGCCGGCAACGACGCCAATGCGGTTGCGCCTGCGCTGAAGCGCGCCGTTCAGCAAGGCGTCCGGGTGATCTCGTACGATTCCGACGTCGCGGCCGATGCGCGCGCGGTGTTCGTGAACCAGGTGAAGGGCGACAGTCTGGCCGAAATGATGCTGGAAAGCGCATTCAACCTCAGCGGCGGCGAAGGCGAGTTCGCCATCCTGTCGTCGACGCCGACGGCGACCAACCAGAACGCCTGGATCGACTTCATGAAGGCGAAGATGGCGGCAGAGCCGAAATACGCCAAGATGAAACTGATGCAGGTCGCCTATGGCGAGGAGAGCGAGCAGGTCAACCAGCAGCAGGCCTTGGCGCTGGTGCAGGCGTTTCCGGATCTCAAGGTGATCATCGTGCCGGCAGGCATTGGCCTTCCGGCGGCCGCGCGCGCACTCGAGGAAGCCGGCATGATCGGCAAGGTCAAGCTGACCGGCCTTGCGCCGGCCACTTTGATTTCGAAATACATCAAGGATGGCGCTGCCCAGGATATCTGGTGGAATGTCACCGATCTCGGCTACCTGACCTATCAGGCGGCCCAGGCGCTGGCGCAGTGCAAGATCACCGGCAAGGAAGGTGAGAAGTTCACGGCAGGGAGGCTCGGCGAGTACACTATTGGGGCCAGCGGCGAACTGATCCTCGGCCCGGCCAAGATCGTGACGCCGGAAAACCTGGCCGAGTTCAAGTTCTAAGCCTCCCAAGGACCGGCGGGCGCCGGTTCAAGCCGGCGCCCGCTCAGTCGAAAAGCGTGAGGGCGACGATGAAACTCTTGCTGGCAGGCGAGACCTTCGCGGCGACGACGTCGGTCGCTGTCGGCGGCGACGTTCTGACAAGTGCGACATGGGTGAATGGCGCGACGGCCTTCAATGCCGCACTTGCCGCAGAGGGCATAGCGGTGACGCAGATCGGTGGCGATCGCTGCGCGGCCGAATTTCCGTATGACCTCGACGCGCTGGCCGAATACCAGGCGGTGGTGATCTCCGATATCGGCGCGCTGACCTTGCTGGTCACGCCGGAGGCCCGCGCCGGGCGCATCGGCGTCAACCGCCTCGACGTCCTCAAGGCCTATGTCGAAGGCGGCGGCGGGCTGATGCTGGCCGGCGGCTATATGGGGTTCCAAGGCATGTTCGGCACGGCGCGTTTCCACGACACCCCGGTCGAGGACGTGCTGCCCGTGCGCTGCCTGCCATTCTCGGACGGGCTGGAAGTGCCGCAAGGCCTGCAGCCGTCGATCCTTCAGGCGTCGCATCCGATCCTTGCCGGTGTCGCGGGTCCGGTGCCACCGATCCTCGGCATGAACAAACTCGATTTCAGGCGCGACGGCTCGTCCCAGCTTCTGGCGACCTGCCATTATCGTGGCACGGACTGGCCGCTGCTTGCGGTTCGTGAGCATGGCCGTGGCCGCACCGTCGCGTGGGCGACCGACATCGGCCCGCACTGGCTGTCGCAGGACTTTTTGGGATGGCCGCTCTACGGCAAGCTGATGGGCAACGTCGTGCGCTGGCTGGCCGGCAAGGATTAAGCCTGGCGTGTTTGTAGGGCAGCTAGTCCGGCTTGCTGCTCAACGCTTCGCGCAGCGCCTGGATCCGCCGATTCAAGGCATCGAGATCAGCCATCGTCATGCCCGAGCGTTCGATCAGGGTTTCGTTGAGGCAGTTGCACTGGACGAGCAGCGAGCGGCCGGCAGGCGTCAGGTCGACCTGCACTTGGCGCTCGTCCGTCTGGCTGCGCTGGCGGGTGACGAGACCGGCCTGTTCCATGCGCTTCACCAGCGGCGTGATGGTGCTCGATTCCAAAGCGAGCCTGTGCGCAATCGAGCCGACCGACATCCCGCCGGCTTCGGCAAGTGCGTTCAGCACGAGGTATTGCGGATAGGTGATGCCCATCTCGTCCAGCATGGGCTTGTAGGTGCGGTTGATTGCCATGCTGGTGGCGTAAAGCGTGAAACAGAGCTGGTTGTCCAACGGGAGAGGCACGAGGCATTCCTTTGCCGACTGAGCACACCAATATGTACCACGAAAAATGATATCGCGGTACATATTTTCTGTAGACAAGGATTTGGACCTGCGCTAGTCATATGGTTATCGCGATATTGATTATCGCGGAAGCAATCAATGGAGAGCGAGATGACCAAGCCCGGCAGCAGCACGATCACCACCAAGGACGGCACCGAAATTTTCTACAAGGATTGGGGAACGGGACAACCCATCGTCTTCCATCACGGCTGGCCGCTGAGCAGCGACGACTGGGACGCCCAGATGCTGTTCTTCCTGTCCAAGGGGTACCGCGTCATTGCCCATGACCGGCGCGGCCATGGCCGCTCGACCCAGACCGATACCGGCAACGAGATGGATACTTATGCCGCCGATGTCGCGGAACTTGCGGCGCATCTCGACCTCAAGGACGCCATCCATGTCGGCCATTCTACCGGTGGCGGCGAAGTGGCCCGCTATGTCGCGAAGTACGGCTCCGGCGGCCGTGTCGCCAAGGCCGCGCTGCTCGGCGCGGTGCCGCCGATCATGCTGAAGACGGCGGCCAATCCCGGCGGCCTGCCGATCGAGGTTTTCGACGGTTTCCGCTCCGCCCAGGCAGCCAACCGCGCCCAGTTTTTCCACGATGTTGCGGCCGGCCCGTTCTACGGCTTCAACCGCCCCGGCGCCCAGGTGTCGCAGGCTGTCGTCGAGAATTGGTGGCGCCAGGGCATGATGGGCGGCACCAAGGCGCATTACGATTGCATCAAGGCGTTCTCGGAAACCGACTTCACCGACGATCTGAAGGCCATCGACGTGCCGGTGCTGGTGATGCATGGCGACGACGACCAGATCGTTCCGATCGCCGACTCCGCGCTGCTGGCTGTCAAGCTGCTCAAAAAGGGCGAGCTCAAGGTCTACAAGGGCTTCCCGCACGGCATGGCGACGACCCATGCCGATGTCATCAATGCCGACCTCCTGGCCTTCTTCAAGGCGTAGAACCGTTCAGTTGAATAGACATCGTCCAGTCGGATAAGCAAGGCACCCGCCGCCGGGCGGGTGCCTTTGCTTTCATCGAAATGTCAGCGAGGCGGTGCCTTATTTATCGAGAAAACCAGTGATCACTTTGACGGTCGCGTCGGGGTTTTCCTCCATGATCCAGTGTCCGGAAGCGGGCACGATGCCGCTCGTGACATCGGTCGCAACAAGCCGCAGGAGATCGGCCTGCGTGGTGCCGGCGGATTTTTCACCGCCGACAGCCAGCACCGGCATGGTCAGTTTGCCGCCGGCGGCAAGCATCGCCTGGTTGTCGATCGCGTCCTGGTCAAACGCCTTGAACTGCTCGAAAGCGTCATGCATCGCATGCGGGCGGGCATAGAGTCTGGCGTAGTGCTTGCGCGTGGCCTCGTCGATCTTCTTGGGGTCTGCCGACAGTTCGTTGTAGAAGCGATCGAGATAGATGCGCTCGCGCCCTGCGACCAGCCGCTCCATATCCGGGCCGCGGAAGTTGAAGTGCCAAAGCAGGGGGCTTTGCTTGATCTTTTCCCAATCGCCGATGCCGGGCAGCGGCGCATCGATGATGACCCATTTGGTGATGCGCTTGGGATATTGCGCGGCAAGCGCATAGCCGACCATGTTGCCGATGTCGTGGGTGACGAGATCTGCCTTGTCGATCTTCAGGGCATCCAACACGCCGGCGATGTCGACGGCCTGGTTCTTCTTGGCGTAGCCCGCTTCCGGGTGGGCCGACAGACCCATGCCGCGCAGGTCCGGCACGATGACGGTGTGGTCCTTTGCGAGGGCGATGGCCGCGGCGCCCCACATGTCTCCGGTATCGGCAAAGCCGTGCAGCAGCACGACGGCGGGACCCTTGCCGCCAACGCGCACATAGAGTTTGGTGCCGTTGGTTTCGACGGACTGCGTCTTGAAACCCGGCGGAAAAGGAACGATGCGTGCCGTCGCCGGCAAGGTAACAAGAAGCACACCCAATACGGCCAATACGATCTTGCGCATGTCATCCCCCAGAGACGTCGAAGGCCCCAAGCCTTCGTTGATGACTATCTCTAGCAGGCTTTTCAACCAGCGCATGGTGAAAGAATCACAGAGGGCGCAGCAATGCCGCGCCCTGCGTCAAATCCGCAAAATCGACCGGTTTTATCTGGCCGCCGCCTGCGCCTTCCTGGCTTCCTTCATGTTGGGCAGGAACACCGTCAGCAGGCCGAGCAGCGGCAGATACGAGCAGATCTGGAAGACGAAATCGATGCCTTTCATGTCGGCGACGACGCCGAGCACGGCTGCGGCGATGCCGCCCATGCCGAAGGCGAAGCCGAAGAAGATCCCGGCGATCGTGCCAACACGTCCCGGCACCAACTCCTGGGCAAACACCACGATGTTGGAGAAGGCCGAGGACAGGATCAGCCCGATCAGCACCGTCAGCACCATCGTCCATTCGAAATTGGCGTAGGGCAAAGCGAGCGTGAACGGCAGCACGCCGACGATCGAGAACCAGATCATCGCCTTCTGGCCATAGCGGTCGCCGAACGGGCCGCCGAGCAGGATGCCCAGCGCCGAGGCGCCAAGGAACAGGAACAGCATGACCTGGCTCATCTGCACCGAAACGCCGAATTTATGGATGGAATAGAAGGTGTAGTAGCTGGAGAGCGAGGCGATGTAAGCGTTCTTGGTCAGCACCAGCAGCGTCAGCACCGCCAGCGCTCCCATCACCTTCTTGCGCGGGAAGGGCGAGACGAAGCTTGCTGCCTTGCGATTACCTTGCGCGGCGCGCATCCGGCTGTACCAGCCGCCGACTCGCGACAAAACGATGATGCCGATCAGCGAACCGATGGCGAACCAGGAAATGCTGGTCTGGCCGAAGGGCACGACGATGAAGGCGGCGAGCAGCGGTCCCATCGACTGGCCGAAATTGCCGCCGACCTGGAACAGCGATTGCGCCAGGCCAAAGCGGCCGCCCGAGGCAAAGCGGGCAATGCGCGAGGATTCCGGATGGAAGATCGCCGAGCCGATGCCGATCAGCGAGGCGCCGACCAGAAGCAGCGCATAATGACCGGCATAGGCCAGCACGACCAGGCCGATCAGCGAGGACGCCATGCCATAGGGCAGGGAATAGGGCATTGGCCGCTTGTCGGTGATCATGCCGATGATCGGCTGCAGCAGCGACGCCGTGACCTGGAAGGTGAAGGTCAAAAGACCAATCTGCCAGAAATCGAGACCGTAATTCTCTTTCAGCAACGGATAGATCGCCGGCAGCAGCGACTGCATGATGTCGTTGATGCCATGGCAAAAGCTTACGGCCAGGATGACGGTGAAGGCGGTTGCCTGGACTGAGGGGAGGCTAGCGCTTGGCTGCGGCGCAATGCTGGTGGCTGTCGTATCGGTCAAGGCAGGCTCCGAGGTCTTTTTGGCGGGGCATTACCCGCAGGCAGGCTTGGGCGGCCGCTCCCGCGGACCGCCGTAAGGACGCTCGTCTGAAGCGCCTTGAAGGACGCCCCTACGGAGCGCCTTGGGGATGGTTCCTTATAAGCTGCTTGCGAGGCGACTTCTTTCGTGGTTTGGTCCAATAGTTTCGCAAGTGGGCCATAGCCGATGCCACATGGCAGGGACATCTTCCGCGTCGGCAATGCCGATCTCGGCCGATTGCATGAAAGCCGCTGGCAGTGGCTGGAAGAAGTTTCCGGGCCGGCGGTGGCTTTGCCGACCGAATACCCCGATGGTTACCACGTGCCGCAACACCGCCACAGCCGCAGCCAGTTGCTGCATGCGCTGGTCGGTGTCGTGCTGGTGACGACCAGGTACGGGCGCTGGATGGTGCCGCCCGACCACGCAATGTGGATACCGGCCGGCACCGAGCATTCCGTCGAAATGCTGGGCGATGTCTCGATGCGCTCGGTCTATGTCATGCCGGGCGCGATCCCCGGCCTGCCGGAAGGCTTGCGCGTCGTCGGCGTCACCGAGTTGATGCACAGCCTGATCGTGGAATCGGAAAAGCTGCCGCAAGGCGGTGAACTGGAAGGGCGCGGCGGGTTGATCATGAACCTCTTGCTGCACGAGATCCCGACCTTGCCGGAACGGCCGCTCGGGCTGCCGTTCCCGTCCGATCCGAGGCTGGCGGCATTGTGCCGACGCTTTGTCGCGGCACCTTCGCCGCACGCCACGATCGACGAGTGGGCCGATGCCGCAGGCATGAGCCGGCGCTCGTTCACCCGCGCCTTTCACCGCCAGACCGGGCTGTCCTTGTCGACATGGCGCCAGCAGGCCTGCCTGTTTGCGGCCCTGCCCAGGCTCGCCGATGGCGAGCCGATCACCAGGGTGGCGCTCGACCTCGGTTATGACAGCGTGCCGGCATTCATAACCATGTTCAAGCGCATGCTCGGCGCCTCGCCGCGCGGCTATATGCGCGGCGCCCGCGACGAAGGCATGCGGCGGGCTCAGCCTCGACTTGAGGCCCCGGCGCCGTAGCGCCAGGAAAAGCCCGCAGTACTTTGCCGTAGGCCCTAGTCCAGCTGAACGCCGCTGGCCTTGACGATCGGTTCCCATTTGGCGAGTTCGGCCTTCACATGCACTCCAAGCTCTTCCGGGGTGGAGGCCACGATCGAGGCGCTGAACTGGGCCATGCGGGCGATCACATCAGGGTCTTTCAGGGCTTCAACTGCCGCCTTCTGAAGAACGGCGACGACCTCCGGCGGCGTGCCTGCGGGCGCGAACAGAGCGTTCCAGCTGTAGGTTTCATAGCCGGGAATGGTTTCGGCAATGGCCGGTATGTCGGGGAAGGAGGGAACGCGCTCCTTGGTGGTGACGCCAAGCGCTCTCAGCGTCCCGCTCTTGATATGGCCCGATGAAGAGGGGAGGTTGTCGAACATCATCGGCACCTGATTGCCGATAACGTCGTTCAAGGCCGGTCCGGCGCCCTTGTAGGGAATGTGCTGCATACTGACGCCGGCCATCGTCTTGAAAAGCTCGCCGGAGAGATGCAGCGGGGTGCCATTGCCTGATGAGGCGTAGGCATATTTGTCCGGGTCCTTCTTCAGCATCTCGATCAGTTCCTTGACGTCCTTGGCGGGGAATTCAGGGTTTACGACCAGGACGTTTGGCACCAGCACGAGCAACGATATCGGCGCAAAATCCTTCTCCGCATCGTAGGGCTTTGTCTTCAGGATCAGCGGGTTGAGCGCGTGGGTTGCGACCGTGCCCATCAGGATTGTGTAGCCGTCCGGTTCGGCTCGGGCGACCTGGGCAGCGCCGATGCTGCCCCCGGCGCCGCCGACATTTTCGACGACAATCTGCTGGCCCAGCTTTTCGGACATCTTGTTGGCGACTAGGCGCGCGACCAGATCCGTCGAGCCACCGGCGGAAAAGGGGACAACCATGGTGATGGTCCGGTCCGGAAAATCGGCGGCCCAGGCCGCCGGTACTGAAAGGGTGGCTGCGATGGAAACCGCGAGCCCGAGCAAAGTCCTACGCCGCATCTGCTACTCCTCCGTTGATTGGAGGGGCAGTATGGCCATGGTGAACTCCTCGCACAATGCAACCATGGACTGACTGCCCGCCTCAGGAGATCGGGCTTGACACCGATGCTTCGGTTGGCGTGCGCGAGAACGCCTCACCCCTCAGTTCAATCAGCCTTGGTCCAGCTGAAAACAAGCCATTTGTATCCTGACGTCTCTTCAGGCTCGGCCGTGTAGGTCATCTGCATGTCGCCGCCCTCGGCGTAGATGTCGAGCCTGGGCGCCGTGTCCAGTTCGAGCCACAGGGAATCGTTCTTGAACGACCATGTCCCGCACCAGACGCAAGGCCCCGATGCCGGGTCACCCGGTTGGTGAAAATTGTAGCGGCCGTCCGCCGTGATCTCCAGATAGTCGAAGGCGCCATAAAAGGCGGTCACAGTCTGCTGAAATTCGGTCGCAGCCGCTTCCTGGTCGGGCTTCGCCGGCTCTTTCAGATCACGCGGTGGCCGGATTGCGGACCCTGCGATGCTCCATTTGCCGATGAAATCCTTTTCGGTGGGAAGATATTCCGTTTGCGCCTGCGCGGTCGAAACCGGAGCGATTGTCGGCGCATAGGCCGCGCTGGCGATGCCGATTGCGAGAAGCATTCCTGCGATGCCTGCAGCCTTGATTCGATTGCGCATCAGCTGCGCTCCTTTCACGACGGTTTGGGGCAGATTCCAAAAACGAGATTACCCCCGAGCCAGGCCCGGGGGCACGCTTTTGGGCAACATGGATTAATCGAACAGGCTCGACACGGACTCTTCGGTCGCTGTGCGCGAAATCGCCTCGCCCATCAGGTCGGCGATGGAGATGACGCGGATATTCGGGGCGTCGAGCACGCCTTGCGTCGGCTGGATGGAATCGGTGATCACCAGTTCCTGCAGCTTCGAGCCGCTGATCCGGGCGACCGCACCGCCCGACAGCACGCCGTGGGTGATATAGGCGGTGACGCTGGTAGCGCCGTTGGCGAGCAGCGCATCGGCGGCATTGCACAGCGTGCCGCCGGAATCGACGATGTCGTCGATCAGCAGGCAATCCTTGCCGGCGACCGCGCCGATGATGTTCATCACTTCGGATTCACCGGGACGTTCGCGGCGCTTGTCGACGATGGCCAGTTGTGCGTCGAAGCGTTTGGCGAGCGCGCGGGCGCGCACCACGCCGCCGATGTCGGGCGAGACGACGACGACATTGGCAAGCTGTTTGTATTTTGCCTTCACGTCACGGGCCATCACCGGCACCGAGAACAGATTGTCGGTCGGAATGTCGAAAAAACCCTGGATCTGGCCGGCATGGAGGTCGAGCGTCAAGACGCGGTCCACGCCGGCGCGGGTGATCATGTTGGCGACCAGCTTCGCCGAGATCGGTGTGCGGCCCGAGGCCCGGCGATCCTGCCTGGCGTAACCGAAATATGGGATGACCGCGGTGATGCGCTTGGCCGAGGAGCGCATGAAGGCATCGATCATGATGAGCAGTTCCATCAGATGATCGTTGGTCGGGAACGAGGTCGACTGCAGGATGAAGACATCCTCGCCGCGCACGTTTTCCTGGATTTCGACGAAGATTTCCTGATCGGCGAAGCGTCTGACGCTGGCCTTGCCCAGCGGGACATTGAGATAGCGGGCGACCGCTTCGGCCAGCACCCGGTTGGAATTGCCCGCGAAAAGCTTCATGCACCGTTCCTGGCGAAGGATGGGGAGGTCCTCTTAATCGGGCTTGTAGCGAGCCGTGCCGGTATTGCAAGCCTCGTTGACGGGAATCCGCCGGCTAATCTCAAAAACGTCAACAGTGAACGGAAGCCGGTAACAGGCGGATCAGCCGGCGCTGCCGCCGAGCCAGGCCGCGAACTGGTCGATCGTCTGGTCGGCGATCGCCTGCATGGTAGCGGGTGCAACCGCGGGCCAGCCTTCGGCGGCATTGACCGAGGGCGCCTTCTGCTGGCCATTGATGCGGTGTAGCCGGTTGCCGGCGGGGTCATAGACGTCCCAGACATAGATAACGGTGGTGTCCTTGCCTTCCGTCATCGTCGAGAAGTAGCCCTTCAGCACATGGGTGGCGGCCTGGTCGGCGCTGCCGGCAAGGGTGATGCCGCGCTGCTTGGCGCGTGTCTGCAGTTCGGCCGTCAGCGGCGTTGCCGCTTCCACCGAGGCGCCGACGATCGGCGCGATCTGCAGCCGGGTCTTCGACAAAGCGGCGGCGCTCTGCGCGGGGTTGGCGGGTGTCGTGGCGCCGACGGCCGGCGCTGGTGTGGCGGCGGGCGCAATGCCCGGGGCAGCCAAGGGCTGAGCCGAGGCTGCCGGCGGCGTGATGGCGGACGGCTCAAGGACGTCCTTGGCGTTGGTGCAAGCGGCTAGCACAAGCGCTGCGAGCAATGACACGGTCGTCACATGCGATCGTCTCATCTGCCCGAAAACTCCTTAGTCGTGAACGCCCCCGCGTGGACCAACCATTATGGATTCACTGTACGATCAAGTCGAGATCATGGCGTGAAAGCGGCTTCGGCTGGGATTCGGTGGTCAGGTAGGTGCGGCCAAGCGTCATCGCCGTCCCAGTTTCGGAGTCCATGATGATCATGTGCGCGAACAATGTCATGTTGGGCGCGATCGGCTCGGGATTGCCCTGGTAGAACATCGGCATGTCCATCCAGGACGGGGTGAAGCGGGCGCCGACGGAATAGCCGCAGGCATTCAACCGATGCTTGGTCAGGCTGTGCGCCTCCAGCGTGCGGGCATGCGCGTCGAAGACGTCGCCGAAGGTGTTGCCGGGCGTCATCGCCTTCTCGACCGCCAGAAGAGCCGCGCGGGCGGCGTCGAACAGCTCCTGATGGCGCTTCGACGCCTTGCCGGTCAGCACGGTGCGCATCATCGGCGCGTGATAGTGATGGAACACGCCGGCCCATTCGAGCGTCAGCTGATCGTTCTTGGTCAGCTTGCGGCGCCCGGCCTTGTAGCGGCAGAGCAGCGCGTCGATGCCCGAGCCGATGATGAATTCATTGGCCGGATAGTCGCCGCCGCCGGCAAACACCGCGCCCTGCATGGCGGCAAGGATCAGCGCTTCGTCGCCGCCCTGCTTGATCAGCGGCAGGGCCGCTTCGAGCGCGTCGTCGGAAAGGTTGGCGGCCTTTTCGGCCTTGGCGATTTCAGCCGGGCTCTTGAACAGGCGCAGACGGCCGACAATACCGGAGGCGTCGGCGATCTGGCCGAAGGTCTGCAGCTGCTCGTCGACGCGGCGGCCATTGAAGGCGGTCAGGCCATGGGTGTCGTATTCGACGCCGATGCGGGCGCCGAGGAGATTGAGGTCGTTGAGCAGGTTGCGCAGGTCGACCGCCGGGTTGGCGCCGTCGCGGTCGGTCCACAGCACGATGTTGTCGATGATCGATGTGTGGCGCGCCTGGCGCAAATCGGCCGAGCGGGTGAGCAGCACCATCGAGCCGTCAGCCTTCATAACCAGGCACTGGAAGAAACAGAAGCCGAACGTGTCGTAGCCGGTTAGCCAGTACATGCTCTCCTGGGCGAAAAGCAGTACAGCATCGAGCTTCTTTTCCGTCATCTCGATCATCAACCGGTCACGCCGGGCGTCAAATTCCGACCGTTCGAAATGCAGCGCCATTAGCCGTTCTCCAAAACAATTGCCGAAACCTGCCGACCGTAGTCCGGTTCCTTGCGATGCGTCGCGCGCCGGTAGGAAAAGAAGAGATCCTCCTCGGCATAGGTGCAGCGGCCAAGCCCCTGCGCGGTCACGCCAGCCTTCTTCAGCCGGTCGACCGTATAGAGGTTCAGATCGAACATTGCATGCGCCGGATTGGCCGAAGGCGCGAAATAGCCGATGTTTTCGGCATCGGCTTCGACGAAACGGGCGACGAATTCCGGCCCGACCTCGTAATTGTCGGGGCCGATCGAAGGACCGAGAACCGCAATGATGCGCTCACGGCGGGCGCCGAGGCTTTCCATCGCGGCAATGGTGTTTTCAAGCACACCGGTGAAAGCGCCCTTCCAGCCGGCGTGTGCAGCGCCAATGATGCGCGCTTGCGCATCGGCGAACAGCACCGGGCCGCAATCGGCCGTCGAGGCGCCGATGGCGATGCCCGGCCGGTCGGTGACGATGGCGTCGGCCTTGGGCCGCGGGCCGGGAAAGGGTTCCCTGGCAATAACGACATCGGGCGAGTGGACCTGATGCGCGGTCAGGAGATGGCTGGCCGGCACACCCATCCAGGCAGCGACGCGGCGGCGGTTCTCGGCGACCAGCATCTTATCGTCATCCGACCCGGTGCCGATGTTAAGTCCCTGATAGATGCCGCCGGAGACGCCGCCGATACGGGTGAAATAGCCATGGCGGATACCTCGCGGCTTGGCCGCTTCCAGCAGCGGCGAGCGAACAGGATCCGGTTTGGTCTGATTCAGCATGGATGGGTTTGTTGTCCGCGCCGGCGTTTTCGTCAAGGCGAAGTTCGGCCGAGTGATTGCGACAGTGCTGCTGCGTCGACTTTGCATTGGCCAAAAGCAGGCATGCGACCACAAGCGACATGGCGGGACGGCTTGTAACGATCTCTGAGGGTCAGACTGGCTGATGCGGCAGGATTTTCAGGATTTTGAACAGCGTGCCCATGCCGTCGGGTCCGGCCAGGCGCTCGACGGCATCGGCAATGGTTTGTCGTGCCTCTTGGCTTGCCTGGCTGCCCAACTGGCCAGCTCGCTCAAGCAATCCCGTGCCAAGCAGAAAGTCGCCCTGCGTCGCCAATTCCACATCGAGGCCATGCGCCCGCACGACGGCGGCCAGTGCAGCGAAGTCGACATGGGCGGTGAGATCGGCTTCGCCGGGATTGGCCAGCACATCTTCGGGGGCGTGCCTGCGCACGGCCTGCAATGTGTCGCCGAAACCGGGCTGGAGATGGCCGTAATCGGGGAACAGCCCGGCGCCGCCGTGGTCGGCTATGCGTTCGGCAATGGTCGCCATCAGTGCCGCGCGGGCCGGTGCTATTTCGAAAATAGAGCCTTGTGGCGCCTCGGTGGCGTCTTCCGGCAGCAGCGTCGCCTCGACCGAGCCAGCGCCGGCGAAGAAGCTCAACTCGTCTGAGACATCGAGGCCGATCACCCGTTCGCGCCAGCCGACGCCGGCGCGGATGAACTGGCGGATCGGCACGGCATCGAACAATTCGTTGCCGACGATCAGCAATGGCGCCTGCGGTAGCGTGGCGATGGTTTCGTGCCAGCCGAGCTCAACCGAACTTTCGGCAAGCGTCTGCTTCTGGATTTCGGTTAGCCGCGGGCTGGTCTCGACCAGAGCGAAGGACGCTCCGGCGGCGATAGCCGGATCGAGCCGCGTCAGGGTGCGAAGCATGTCCTTCATCAGCGTGCCGCGGCCAGGCCCGATCTCCGCGATGGTGACCGGCAGCGGTCGGCCGATCGCCAGCCAGGCCTGATAGAGCCAGACGGCGACGAGTTCGCCGAACATCTGGCTGATCTCGGGTGCGGTGACGAAGTCGCCGGCGGCGCCGAACGGCTCGCGCGTGGTGTAGTAGCCGTCGCTGGGATCGAAAAGGCAGAGCGCCATGTACTCGTTGACGGGGAGGGGCCCGAGCGCGCCGATCAGGTCGACGATGCGGGTCTTCAGCCGTGTCATGCCGGCTGTGGTTGCGGCGCCGGTTTGGCGGTGGCCATCGCCCAGATGCCGGCCAGCACCATCGGCAGCGACAGCACCATGCCCATGGTGAGCCAGCCGCCGAGGAGGTAGCCGAGCTGCTGGTCGGGCTCGCGGAAGAACTCGACGAAGATGCGTGACAGGCCGTAGCCGCAAATGAAGGCGCCGCCGACAAAGCGCGACGTCTTCAGCTTCAGCCGCGAATGGGTGAGGAAGCGCAGGACCAGGAACAGCACCGCGCCCTCGAGCAGCGCTTCGTAGAGCTGGCTCGGATGGCGAGGCTCCAGGCCCGCGACACAACCCGCCACGGTCTGCTGGAGACGCTCGTTGCAGAAGACGACGCCCCACGACACGTCGGTCACGCGACCCCAGAGTTCGGCATTGACGAAGTTCGCGATGCGGACGAGGCCGAGCCCGACCGGCACGCCGGCTGCCACCACGTCGAACAGCGTCCAGGTGCGGATGCCGCGCTTGAGGGAAAACAGCGTCATGGCGAGGATGACGCCAAGCAGGCCGCCATGGAACGACATGCCGCCCTGCCAGACGGCGAAGATGTCGAGCGGGTGGTCGATATAGCGCTTTAAATCGTAGAAAAGCACATAGCCGGTGCGTCCGCCGAGCACGACGCCGACGGCGGCCCAGACGATGAAATCGTCGAGGTCGATCGGCTTCATCGGCAAGACGCCATCAGGCCACAGCCTTGTGTTGGTGACGAGCCGCTTGGCGTACCACCAGGCGAACAGGATGCCGACGATATAGCCGATGCCGTACCAGTGCACAGCCAGCGGGCCGATCTGAACCAGGATCGGGTCGATGTTGGGGAAGGACAGCGACGCCATCGGCAGCGGGAAATAGTCGTTCAACAGGATCTCCTGGGAGGGCTCGCGTTAGGGCGCGGACCATGCGGCAGGGTTTTGGCGGGGTCAAGGCAAGGTGACGACAGCCTGATCGTCAGAGATAATGGGCTCAACCCTGCGGCTTGCCGGCGACCAATTGCCTGAGCGCATCGTTGATCCTGTCTTGCCAGCCGGGGCCATCTTCCTGGAAATGGTCGAGCACGGCGCGATCGATCCTGATCGAGACAAGCTCGCGAACGTTTGGTGCGGCGGAGGGTTCGCGAATGGGAGGCGCGGGTTTCTTGACCGGCTTGAAGGCCGCTTCAGCGGCTTCCATCGGATTGGTCGGTCGGCGCGGGGGCGTTGCCATTGGTTGATCCTGAATGAGAGTGACTCTTGCCTGGAGCAAGTCGTGAGGAAAACTAGGCCGCTGGTCTGTGAAGACCAGTAACTTCACTTGGTTCTCTCTGCCATTGCCCTGTATTTGGCTTCAAGCCTGTCCAGCACCTCGTCGCCAGGCTAGACCCGGCCCGCACTGGCATCCGAAATGCCCTTTGCGAGTGCTGCATCGAGTGCTGCAAAGCGCTTCTCCAAGTCCGCACTGTCCGTCACGGCAACCGTCGTTCCAAGAATCCATTTGCGATAATAGCAATCTGTCGGCCGGACCGTGAGCCAAATCGCGTCCGACATGAAGCCGCACCAGCTTCAACGTTCTTGCATTCCGCAGGCAGTGCCACTACGTCAATTCCAGCAAGCGAGGATTTGCCATGTCGACCGGACCGAACCGCATTCTCGACGAATTCGCCAAGCTGATGACCGATGCCGCGGGTGCCGCACAAGGCGTGCGCCGCGAGGTGGAGACTGCCTTCAAGGGGCAGGCCGAGCGCATCCTCAACACCATGGATGTGGTGCAGCGCGAGGAGTTCGAGGCTGCCCGCGACATGGCTGCCAAGGCCCGCGAAGAAAACACCAGGCTGGCCGCCCGCATCGACGCGCTCGAGGCCAGGCTTGCCGAATTGACCGGACAGGCCGCACCTGCGGCTGCGGCAAAGCCCAAAGCAAAAAAATAAAATTTGAACTTTTCCACAAAGCACAATCCGAAAAAGTGCTTTGCCGTGAATCGTTTACCGGCAATGCATGAATCTTTGTGACAGCGCCTTTCCACATGCTGATGACGCAGTGCGAAAAATTAGGCTGTTCACGCGACTCCCGATCAATAGACTGAATTTGTTGCATGATTCGGAGCAGGGTCATGCGGCCGGGCGGTGGGGTCCGGTCCGGGGTCTTTGTGTCGTGAAGTCCTGGCCGTCCGAGTTCAAGACAAATTGTTCGTCGTGTGTGCCCCGCGGAGCGTGTGGCGCTCCCCTGAACACAGGAAGCATTCCATGGAACTTCTCGAACTCGAATTCTCCCGCGAAATCCATCCGGTGGATGTCATCGAGCAGGTCGCCCATAACAATGACTGGTCCTTCGAACGGGCCGGCGATGACGAAATCTCGATCTCGGTTGCCGGCAGCTGGACCGATTATCACGTCTCCTTCTCGTGGATGGAGGACTTCGAGGCGCTGCATCTGGCCTGTGCTTTCGACATCAAGGTGCCGGAAGCCCGCGCGCTGGAAGTGATGCGGCTTTTGTCGCTGATCAACGAGCAGATGCTGTTTGGCCATTTCGATCTCTGGGAGCAGGAGGGCGCGATCATGTTTCGCCAGTCGCTGCTGCTCGCCGGCGGGGTCGAACCGTCGAGCCAGCAGGTCGAGGTGCTTTTGTCGTCGGCGCTTGAAGCCTGCGAATGCTATTTCCAGGCCTTCCAGTTCGTTGTCTGGTCGGGAACCTCGGCCAAGGATGCGCTGGCCGGCGTCCTGTTCGAGACCTATGGTAACGCTTGAGCTTCCATGAGTTCGAGCAGCGCGCGCAAGCCCGAGATCAGCTTTGCCGATTTTGATCGTGTCGACATCCGTGCCGGCACGATCGTCGAGGCCGAGCCTTTCCCCGAGGCGCGCAAACCCGCGTTCAAGCTGAAGATCGATTTCGGCCCTGAGATCGGCGTGAAGAAATCCTCGGCACAGATCACGAAATACTATGCGCCGGAAACGCTGGTGGGACGGCAGGTGTTTGCGGTGGTGAATTTCCCGCCGCGCCAGATCGGTCCGTTCATGTCGGAAGTGCTCACGCTCGGCTTCCCTGATGAGGAAGGCGCCGTGGTCCTTGGCGCCATCGAGCGCAAGGTGCCGGACGGCGGCAGGTTGTTTTAGGAAGATTGCGTCAGGCGGCCAGCTTGCGCCTTGTGCTCAGCGCCTCTTCGACCGTGTCCATGAACATTTCGGCGCAGGCTTTCCAACTGTAGCGCATGGCGCGTTCGCGCGCCTCGGCGCGGTCGACATTGAGCGCGGCGAGCGAGGCCTCGCGCAGATCGGTCGACACCGAGCCGCCGATGCCGTCGCCGACAATGTCGATCGGTCCGGTGACCGGATAGGCGGCCACCGGCGTGCCGCTGGCCAGCGCCTCGATGATGACGTTGCCGAACGTGTCGGTGCGGCTGGGGAAGACGAAAACATCAGCCGAGGCGTAGATCTCGGCCAGCTCATCGTTCGGGCGATGGCCGAGGAAATGCGCCTGCGGGTACTTCGCCCTGAGCCTGGCCAGTTCCGGTCCTTCGCCGACGATCACCTTGCTGCCGGGCAGGTCGAGATCGAGGAAGGCGCTCAGGTTCTTCTCGATGGCGACGCGGCCGACGCACAGGAATACCGGGCCAGGGAAGCCGAGGTCCTTCTTCTTGTCGGGGCGGAAGTGATCGGTGTCGACGCCCCGCGTCCACGGCCTGAGCTTGGTGAAGCCTCGCGACGCAAGGTCCTCCGCCAGCGACTGGGTGGCGACCAGCGTGCCTTGTCCGGAATTGTGGAAATCACGCAGCCAGCGATAGGCCCAGCTCTCCGGCACCGGCAGGCGGGCGCTGAGATATTCGGGAAAGCGGGTGTGATAGCTGGTGGTGAAGGGACGGCCGGCATTGCGGCAATAGCGCCGCGCCATGATGCCGAGCGGGCCTTCGGTGACGATATGGATATGGTCGGCCTTGCGAGCCTCGATCAGCCGCGCGACATGGCCGGGCGTGGTCAGCGCCAGCCTGATGTCGGGGTAGGTCGGCAACGGCAAGGTGCGAAAGATGTTCGGGGTCAGGAAGTCGACCGCAACGTCGAAGGTTTTCAGCGTTTCGGTGAGCCGCTCCAGCGTGTGGACGACGCCGTTGACTTGCGGCCGCCAGGCGTCGGTGACCATCAGGATGCGCATGGCGGTCCTTTGCTCGGGTCGACGGTTGCCTTGATGCGATAGCGGTACGGCCCGGCTGCCCTCGCTTCGCTCCACCGCACCCGGGCAGGCACGAGGTCGAAGTAAGGCGGCTGAGCCGAATCAACTGAGGTCGCGCGCTTCATGCGCGCTCTTGACCATGGTTTCATGACGCGCGGATGAAGGTGGTTTTTGGCCGAGCCCGACTTCCAGATCATGCTTTGGTCAGGCGGGCACCTTGATCACCGCCCGCAGGCCGCCGAGCGGGCTGTCTTCCAGCATGATGTCGCCGCCATGGCTGCGGGCAATATCGCGGGCGATAGAGAGACCAAGGCCGGTGCCGCTGGCGTCGAGGTTGCGCGCCTCGTCGAGCCGCACGAACGGTTTGAACACGTCCTCGCGCTTTTCCGGCGGGATGCCCGGACCGTCATCGTCGATGGTGACGACGAGTGAGCCGCGGCCGTGATCGGCGCTGATCTCCACCGTCTTGGCATAGCGCAAGGCATTGCCGGCGACATTGGACAACAGCCGGGCGAAAGCGTGCGGGCGCACATGCACGTCCGGATCACCGGCAAGCACGGTCGATAGCTTGCGCTTGTGCAGCGACGCCTCCTCGCCGAGCTTTTGGAAATAGGCCTCGAGATCGAAATGGCCGGCATCTTCCGACGCTTCGCCGCGGGCAAAAGCGATATAGCCTTCCAGCATCGACTGCATGTCGTCGATGTCCTGGTTGAGCGCGGCCTTGGTCTCGGGCTTGCCGCCGGCCAGCGCCAGCTGCAGCTTGAAGCGGGTGAGGATGGTTCTGAGATCGTGGCTGACGCCGGTCAGCATGGCGGTGCGCTGTTCCAGCTGGCGTTCGATGCGCTCGCGCATCTGGATGAAGGCAAAGCCGGCCCGGCGAACCTCCTCGGCGCCGCGTGGGCGGAAATCGCGCGGCATCGGCCGGCCCTTGCCGAAGCTTTCGGCGGCCTCGGCCAGAGACAGGATCGGCCGGATCTGGTTGCGAAGGAAGGGGATGGCAATCGTCAGCAGCACCAGTGACGTCCCGACCATCCAGATCAGGAAGATGTGGGTGTTGGAGGCATAGGCCTGGCTGCGGCGCACGAAGACGCGCAGCACCTTGCCCTCGAGCTGGATGCGGACCTCGACGATGTTGGAATTGCCGACCGTGTCGATCCAGAACGGGCGGTTGATCTGGCGGGTGATCTCGGTGGAAAGGACGTCGTCAAGGATCGAGAAGAAGGGCTTGGGTCCAGGCGCCGGCAACGGGTCGGGCGGCAAGAGGTCGACCTTCAACTGCATGCGGTCCTGGGCGATGCGGATGATGTTGGCGTAGTCGCCATCGTGCGGATAGGTCTCGATCATGTCGATGATCGCGGCGATGTCGCGCACGGTGGCCTGCGACAGGCGCTGCGTCACGGTTGCCCAGTGGCGTTCCATGAAGTCGAAGGCGACGACCGACTGCAGAAGGATCATCGGCGCGATGACGATGATCAGCGAGCGGGCATAAAGCCGCTTGGGCATATAGAACGCAACCAGCCGCCAGAACCGCTTCCAGGCACGCGGCATTGCTTTCAGCGCGCGTGATACGCGCGCGCCAAAGCCGCCCTGTTCCGGCCGTTCCAGTTGCGTGGTCGCCATTTGTCCTTTCGCTGGGTCAATGGCCGCTGGTCGATGGCCGCTGGTCGATGGCCACACATCTATGGCCAAGGGCGGCCGTCAGCGGCATTCTATTCCACGCTGAGCCGATACCCAATACCGCGCACCGTCTGCAGCCAGACCGGATTGGACGGATCGCGCTCGATCTTGCGGCGCAGGCGGTTGATCTGGACGTCGATGGTGCGCTCGCCGACTTCCGAATCGTCGCCGACAAGCTCGTGACGCGGGATCGTTTCGCCGGCCCGCGCGGCAAAGATCGCCAAGATCTCCTGCTCGCGGTCGGTCAGCTTCAGCGCCTCGCCGCCCCGCTTCAGCTCGCGCCTGGCGATCTGGAAGGTGTAGGGGCCGAAGACCAGCTGCTCGACCTTGGGCGTCGTCGCCGGGCCGCCGCGGCGCAGAATGTTATTGATGCGCAGGATCAGTTCGCGCGGGTCGAAGGGCTTGGGCAGATAGTCGTCGGCGCCGGCCTCGAGCCCAGTGATGCGGCTGTCGGTTTCCGATAGCGCGGTGAGCATCAGGATCGGTACGTTCTTCTCCGCCCGCAGCGCCTTGGTGAGGTCGACGCCGGTCTCTCCGGGCATCATGACGTCGAGGACAAGGAGGTCGAAGTCGAGTCCTGCAAGCTTTCGCCTGGCCTCGCCGGCATTTCCGGCGACTGTGACGCGAAAACCATTTTCGGTCAGATACTGCTTGAGCAAATTGCGAATGCGGGTGTCGTCGTCGACCACAAGCAGATGCGGCGCGTCATCGTCCGGCGCCGTCGGCTGGTCCACCCTCTCAATGGTCTCCATGGCTTTTCCCTGACATGTTTGCAGGCACAATGTCGATCTGCGCCCTTAGTTCCGGATTGACCATGGCTTCCAGGAATCGTTCGATCAAGGGACGCTCGCTGGCTCCGGAATCTTCCAATGCAGCACGGATGCGGCGTGACTGTGGCCGCGCCAGGGCCAGCGCCAGGGCGCGCCCCTTGGCTGTCGGATAGAGCTCCCGCTGGCGGCGGTCGCGCGGACCCTGCAATTGCACGATATGGTCGGTGTCGATCAACTGCTTGAGCACCCGCGCCAGGCTCTGCTTGGTGATCTTGAGCACGTCGAGCAGTTCAGCGACCGTCAGTCCCGGCCGGCGGTTGACGAAATGCAGCACCCGGTGATGGGCGCGGCCAAAGCCGTAATCGGCCAGGATCTGGTCCGGATCGGAAGTGAAATCGCGATACGCAAAGAAGAACAGTTCGATGATGGCGAAGTCGATGCCGTCCTCGTCGGTGATCGGCGTCTTGATCGGTTTTCCGGCAGCTGGGCTTCGATCCGTCATCATTTCTCCGTCCATAGAGGGAAATTATGTCAGTACTATTGACGTAATTTCCCCGCAATGGTAATTTTTGACAAGCTTTTCGGCTGAATGCGAACGAAAAGGCAAGGGAGTGCGGTTTTTCCGGAACTTCCTGAGTTTGCCAGAGTTCGATTCTCCGCTTACGCTTCAAGGGCCGCCCGACGCGGCTGTCGCGCAACAAGAACAACACTAATGATGTGCGGGTCGCCGCCCGCGGGAGGTTTCCATGGCATCCGTTCCCTTCGACCAACTGGACGGCTTCATCTGGATCAACGGCGAGTTCGTCAAATGGGCCGATGCCAAGATCCACGTGCTGACCCACGGCCTGCACTATGCCAGCGCCGTCTTCGAGGGCGAGCGCGCCTATGGCGGCGCCATCTTCAAGCTCAACGAGCACACCGAGCGTCTGCATGAATCGGCGCGCCTGCTCGGCTTCAATATTCCCTATTCCGTGGCCGAGCTCAATGACGCCTCGACCACGCTTCTGAAGAAGCAGGGTTTCCAGGACGCCTATGTCAGGCCGATCGCCTGGCGCGGCAGCGAACAGATGGGGGTGTCGGCGCAGAACAGCCGCATCAACTGCGCCATCGCCATCTGGCAATGGCCGAGCTATTTCGACCCGGCGCAGAAGCTCAAGGGCATCCGTCTCGATCTGGCGGAATGGCGCCGGCCCGATCCGCGCACCGCGCCGTCGAAGTCGAAAGCCGCCGGCCTCTACATGATCTGCACCATGTCCAAGCATGCCGCCGAGGCCAAGGGCTATGCCGATGCCATGATGCTCGACTGGCGCGGCCAGGTCGCCGAAGCAACGGGCGCCAACATCTTCTTCGTCAAGGATGGCAAGATCCACACGCCGAAGCCCGATTGCTTCCTCGACGGCATCACCCGCCGCACCGTCATCGGCCTCGCCAAGGACCGCGGCCTTGAAGTCGTCGAGCGCGCCATCATGCCTGAGGAACTCGAAGGCTTCGAACAGTGCTTCCTCACCGGAACGGCAGCGGAAGTGACGCCGGTCTCCGAGATCGGTCCGTACCGATTCGAGGTCGGCGAGATCGCCAAGACTTTGATGAACGACTATTCTGCTGCGGTGCAACCTAAGCATGCGATAGCCGCAGAATAACGAAAGTCACAGCTTTTTTCGCAAGCAGGGGCGGTTTTGAGGCCGGCCCCTTTATTTCAGCATCTGTGCATTTGACTTTCGTACAATTCAGCGTCTCATGATGGTGTCGGCCCGGGAGGCTGGCAGCTATGGAGGGACTAGGTACATGGATACGAATACGCTCATTGCGCTCGTTGTACAGGTAATTGCAGGTGTTGTCGGTGGTCAGGCGGTCGGCGTTGCGCTGAAGAATGCGGCGATGGGCCAGTTGACCAAAATCCTCGGCGGCGCGGTTGGCGGCGTTGGCGGGGCGGCGATCCTCGGCAGCCTGCTCGGCGGCACGGCCGACCCGGCAGCGGCTGCAACGGCAGCGGGCGGATTGGGCGATACGCTGAACCTCAAAAACCTGCTCGGCGGCGCCGGCGGCGGCGCCATCCTGACCGGCATCATCGGTGCGGTCATGGGCGCGATGAAGAAGTAAGCCTCTAGATCATTCACCGTTTCACGGCGAATGATCTAGTTTGTTGTTTTACCCAATTCCGGACGGAAAACCGCTTTACACTTTTCCTGGAATTGCTCGAGACTCAGGCTTCGTCAAATGGGCGGCCGTTGGGCCGCCCATTTCTGTTTTGGGACGGACTGTTTGCCTTTCAGCAGTGGACGGCCTTCGCCCGCGCCTCTACATCACGCTGGAACAGCGAAAGGACAATCATGGGTCAGCTCAATGCCGGCATCGTGCCGGTCACGCCTTTCCAGCAGAACTGCACCATCCTGTTCGACATGGATGACAAGCATGGCGTCGTCGTCGATCCGGGCGGCGACATCGACAAGGTGCTGGCGGTGCTGAAGGACAATGCGATCACCGCCGCTGCGATCTGGATCACCCATGGCCACATCGATCACGCCGGCGGCGCCATGGAGCTGAAGGAAGCACTCGGCATCGAGATCATCGGCCCGCACGAAGCCGACAAGCTATTGCTCGACAATCTCGAGAACCAGGGCCAGCGCTACGGCATTGCCGGGGCGCGCAACTGCGTGCCCGACCGGTTTCTCGCAGAGGGCGAGACGGTTTCGTTCGGCTCACATATGTTCGAGGTGCTGCACTGCCCCGGCCATGCGCCCGGCCATGTCGTATACTACAATCGCGCGGCGAAGTTCGCTCATGTCGGCGACGTGCTGTTTCGCGGCTCGGTCGGGCGCACCGACCTGCCGGGCGGCGACCATGCGGCGCTGATCGCCTCGATTAAGAACAAGCTTTTGCCGCTCGGTGACGAGATCGGCTTCATCTGCGGCCACGGCCCGGGTGGCCGCTTTGGCGAGGAGAGGCGGACCAATCCCTTCCTGACTTAGCGATGTCTTTCTGCCAAAAAAAAAGCGCTGGCCTTGCGGTCAGCGCTTTTTGTGGGACAGGGAAGCTCAATTCGCGACGCAGAAATGCTGCTCACCGTCATTGCCGGTGAACGTGCCGCTGCGGGCATTGAAGCTCCGGTAGCGGTCCGAGCAGTATTCGTACCAGTCGCGGGTCCACGGCTCGGCATAGCGGTCGGCATAGACGACCCGCGGTTCGGCATAGTAACGGCGCACCGGCGCCGGCCGCACTTCGCGGTAGTCGTAATCGTCATCATAGCTGCTGTAGCGCGGCTGCGGGTTGCTCAGCGCACCGGCGATCAGAGCGCCGGCCGCAAGGCCGACGACACCGGCCGCAAGCGCGTCGCCATTATGATGACGACCATGGCCATGATGCCAGTGGTTCCAGTCCTTGGCATTGGCGGCAGGCAAGGTGGCGAGGGTGGTCGCGGCGAGAGCGGCGCCCAGGATGGCGGTCTTGAAAATGCGATTCATTTTGGTCTCCTTCGTGCCGGCCCGGATAGTTTTCGGGGATGCGGTCCAGCCTAGGGGACGATTAATAGAAGACCGTGGCTGAACGGGGGCTGAACGGAATTGGCTGATACGATCCAGTTCTTGCGGCAAAACCAAGCGCGTACGCAAGGCGCTCCGCCTCGTCAATCTCCGTCCGGACTGTCTTGAGCCGGCTTAGCCGACCGACAGGTTGACGGCCTTTGGACCCTTGCCGCGCTTGTCCGGCTCGGTGTCGAATGTCACTTTCTGTCCATCCTCCAGACCGGAAAGACCCGAAGCCTGCACGGCCGAAATATGAACGAAGACATCCTTCTGCCCGTCGTCGGGCGTAATGAAGCCGAAGCCTTTGGCATGATTGAAGAATTTGACGGTGCCGGTCTGCGGCATGGGAAGCTCCCTTTGATCCCATAAAGTCCAGTTTCGGGCCGGCAAATGCCCGAAGGGAAATTTGTCCTTTATTTTAGCGCTATCGGCAAGAGAAAGTTTTGGCGACGGCGGCAACGCTGAAGGCTGCTCAAATAGATCGTGGCACCGAAGGCAATTCGCGCCAGACGATTGCTCCGGCGATCAGCCACGGCATTGACCGATAAAGCGTCCTTTGCCTCCGGCGACGGCGTCATGAAAAAGGCGCAACGGGAAACGTCGCGCCTTCGAAACTCTGGACGGCTGACAAAGCCGGTTCAAACACGCTTTAGGTGCTTTTTCGAGCGCCCTGACGGGCGCGCGGGCACCGCCGGTTCAGGCCGCGCGGAGGTTGACCGCCTTCGGACCCTTGCCCATGCGGTCGGGTTCAACGTCGAAGGTGACCTTCTGGCCGTCGACGAGGGTACGCAGGCCCGAGGCCTCGATCGCGGAAATGTGGACGAACACATCCTTGGCGCCGCCGTCGGGCGTGATGAAGCCGAAGCCTTTGGTCGCGTTGAAGAATTTAACGGTGCCGGTCTGGGCCATTGGGGAAACTCCTTCACCCGTGTCAGTCTTATGGTTTGCCCGCCGCCTGGCATCGTGGGCAAGTCCCGGTGGTTGCTTCGGCAGTCCTGCATTTGCGCATGGTAAAACCCCCCGCCGAAAATGGGGCCGTCAGAGATTCACAGTATCGGGGAAAGGTCGTCCAAAACGTTCCGCTCTCCGGGTCGCAAATGCCCGAACACAAAATTTATCGCACGGAAACGTGATCGTTGCAAGATAGCGCCGCGGGCCGCGTCCATCGACGCGTCCCAACGAAGGCGCTTCGATAAACCTGGGTTCTTAAGAGTTCATCAGCCAGAGCCCGGCCACGCATGGTCCAGCGGTTTGGTCCAGGGCCAAAGCAATGCGCGGGCCGGGCATCGCATGGCTCCCGCGCCGCAAACGGGGGTTGCATTTGGCAAGGGAATGGCGAGGATCGACAGGCGCGTTTTGCGCCGGGGACGGGGGTCTCGAGGGAGGCATATTCATGAGATTTCTTGCGACGATCTTCTCGCGCCAGGGTTTTACTATTCTCTTCCTGTCGGGTCTTCTTGCGGCCTGCACCGTCGTCGTTGATGACGGGCCGGGACCACGTCCGCGCCCGCCACGGCCGGAACCGGAATTCTGCACCAGGCAATACGAGCCGGTCTGCGCGCGGCGCGGCGGTGACCGCCAGACCTTCGCCAATGCCTGCCTTGCCGAACGGGAAGGCTACCGCATCGTTCGCGACGGCCCTTGCCGCGACGGCGGCGGTGGTGGCGGTGGTGGCGAAGAGCCGACATTCTGCACGCGCGAATACGCCCCGGTCTGCGCCCGCCGCCATGGCGAGCTGCGCACCTTTCCCAACGCCTGCGAGGCCCGTGCCGCCGACTACCGCGTCGTCGAGGACGGCCCCTGCTGATTTTTCCTTCTCCCCTGTCGGGTGAGTCCGCCGGAGGCGAATTCACCGTCCCACTGACACGATAAAAAGGCGGCGAATGCCGGGACCCTGCGAAGCAGCGGGGACCGGGCGGGTGGACCGGACCACCCTTGGTCCTTCGCAGGCTCAGGGCGTTCGAAACTCGAAAAGCCAACAATTGGCTTTTCGTCTGCTGCGCGGACCGCTTCTCACCCCCAAGGGAGAAGGCAAGGTCGCGGATCGGAGTGGTTGCCTACGCCGAATACGCCCCGTCGGCCGGGCCGGCATAAAGCTCTGCGCCGTCCAAATGCGCAGACGGTCGGGGATCTGCGGCATGGCGAGGCTGTGGAACAGCGCGGTGGCGCCCTGCAGGGCGGCGCGCAGGTTCGGCGCGTCCAGCGATACCTTGTCGAGCGTGGCTTCGTCGACGTCGCGCGAGCGGCTCGACGAAGAACGTCAAGCAAGCCTCCGTTGCAGAGTTTTGGGCGAGATCGTCAGTCCGAGATCGTCAGTCCATTGCCGGCAGGTGCGCCAGGCGCGCCCTGCCTGGTCAGCCCTTCGACTTCGGCTTCAGGCTGCTCTCTGCCTGCTTGACCGAGGAACCGAACGGGGAGGCGGCCTTGGCCACCACCTTGTCTTTCTTGGGCTTGCGCGTTTCGCGATTGCTGCGCTGCTGACCCTTGGCCATCTGTCTGCTCCTTCGTACGTGCTGGGTGGGTGCGGTGTCAGACTGCCTGGCTGTCGGGGACAGCCGGGGCGTCCGCTACTTCGAGGTTGTCTTCCGTGGTGACCCGCTCATAGGTCTCCTCCTCGCTGCGGATGCGATATTGCGGCGAGCCATCCTTGACCGGCAATCTGCTCTTGATCTGAAACAGCTCGGCGGTCTTCTGGGCGAGCCCGCTGCGGCTCTTCATGCGCACGGTCTGGCCGATGGCGAAGAGGTGCGAGGGCGTGTCGGTGCGCGGACGCGCATTCTGCTGGAAGCGGATCATGCTGCGTTCTCCTGGTCGCGCCTCAGCGCTGTTTCGAGTTCGAGGTAGTCGATGGCGACAAGCTGGCTGGTGGCCGGGTTCTTCACCGCCCTTGCCGGCAAATGGATGAAGGTGGCGACGCGACGCCAGGCAAGCCGCGACATGCCCTCGATCAGCTCTTCGTCGTGATCGATGTCATAGTCGCCGGCCGGCAGTTGCCCTTCCAGCCCGCCAAGCACGAAGGGTGCCGCGAAATGGGCGATGGAACGGGTGGTGCGATCCGGCATTGGCTTGGCTCTGGTTCGTCGATGCTTTCCGGCATCAACCGGGAACTCAACCATCGGCGATTGGAATGAGTTTGGCGGGTCGAGTATCTCCGACGCCGCTATATGCCAAGCTTGACCCAAAAAACGATCTCAGATCAATAATCCGAAATTGTTGGCTATTCAAGCTGATTTCCGCCACGGCTCGACCGGTATAAAAAATTTCTCGTATAAACCCCTAATAAATCTGCTATCGTGGAACAATATCAGCCAATTTCTTATTTAGAGCGCATCGGAATAATTATTCCGGTGCCCCTAAGATTATTTTTTACGAAAGGCAAAAATATATGAGATTCATGAAAACGCCGGATCTTCCGACCGCAACAATCGAGCCAATCGTCCTCTTCCCCAAGGCAATATCAGTGCGCCTGACGATAAGAAGCGACGAAGCGGCACGGCGCAAGATTGCCGACACCGACGGCACGCAACGGCGGGAGCGCCGGCTCGCCGAGAGCAACCGGCTGATTTGAACGCTACATTTTCCTGGAATTCCTCTAGAGTTTCGAAGAGGTCCGCGCCCTTGGCGAGCCCACTCTTCCCTTGAACCTGCAGCGCCGATGGCCTAGATCGCGGCAAGCGGACAAAACACGGCAGGTTTCCCATCAACAGAGATCAGAGAAGAGCGGCGGGTGCTGGAGCTGGCGGACAGCCGCCGCTGGGCCTCGACCAATATGTGCAGCAGGCGCTGCAGCTGCATCAGGCCGGGCGCCGGCAGGAGGCCGAGACGCTGTACCGGCAGGTGCTGGCGCGCAAGGCCAATCACCCGGCAGCGGCGCATTTCCTGGGCCTGTTGCTGCACCAGACCGGGCGCAACCCCGAAGGCCTGGAGCTGATCGAGCAGTCTGTGCGTCTGCAGCCGAAGAATCCCGATTTCCTCAACAATCTCGGCACGGTGATGCGCGATCTCGGCCGCATCGCAGCGGCCGCCGATTTCTTCCGCGGCGCGGTAGATCTCAAGCCCGACCAGCTCGCGGCACGCGACAATCTGGGTTCGGCGTTGAAACAGCTCGGCCAGTTCGAGGCTGCGGAGGACATCTATCGCGGCACAATCGGGCGCAATCCCTTCCATGTCCGCGCCCGCATCGGGCTTGCCGAAACGTTGCAGGAAGCCGGTCGTCTGGACGAGGCGCTGGCGACCTTTCGCGAGGCGCTGACGATCCGGCCCAGGGATGCCGACCTGTTGCACGGGCTCGGCGTCGGGCTGATGGAAAAAGGCAAGCTCGATGAGGCGGCCGACCTGTTCCGGCAGGCGCTGGCGATCACGCCAGGCATGGCAAAGGCCTGGCTGATGCTGACGCAGGTCAAGCGCCAGAAGGAGCGCGACGCCGAACTCGCCGGCATGGAGGCCCAGCATGCCAAGGCGCCGGCCGACAGCCTGGCGCGCATGCAGCTGTCCTTCGGTCTCGGCAAGGCCAATGACGATTTGAAGGACTACAACAGGGCCTTCGACTATTTCGCTGAAGGCAATGCGATCCGCCGCAAGGGCATCGATTATGATCCGGTCAGGACGCGGGCCGAATTCGAGGCGATGAAGACGGTGTTCAACGCCGGCTTTTTCGAAAAGCACAAGCCAAGTGCAATCTCCGACGACACGCCGATTTTCGTCGTCGGCATGCCGCGCTCCGGCACCACGCTGGTCGAACAGATCATCGCCAGCCATCCACAAGTCTATGGCGCGGGCGAGCTCAGCATGTTGAAAACCGCGGTCGGCAAGCGATTTCCGCTGACCATGCCGGGAGGTTTCCCCTGGGGACTGGTCGATGTATCCGACGCGGAGTTTGCGGAGGCGGGCCAAGCCTATCTCGACATGCTGCATGAGCGCTATCCCAACTTCAGGCATGTCACCGACAAGATGCCCGGCAACTTCCTGCTCATCGGCTTCATCCATATGATGCTGCCGAAAGCCAAGATCATCCATTGCGCGCGCGATGCGGCGGCGACCTGCCTTTCGATCTACAAGGTGCATTTCCGCGGCGACAACCACCGCTACGGCTATGATCTGGGCGAGCTCGCCGATTTCCACAACATCTACACCGACATCATGGCGCATTGGCACGATGTTCTGCCGGGCGTCGTCCATGACGTGCGTTACGAGGATTTCGTGGCCGACCAGGAGGGACAGACGCGGGCGCTGATCGGGCATCTCGGCCTGTCCTGGGACGACAAGGCGCTGTCGTTCCACGAGACCGACCGCCCGGTGCGCACGGCCTCGGCCGCGCAGGTGCGCCAGCCGATGTATCAGGGCTCGGTCGATCTCTGGAAGCGCTATGGCGACAGGTTGAAGCCGCTGCTGGACAAGCTGGCCTGAGCAGCGGCTAAAGCTCGATGAAGGGCTGGAAGCCGCCGAAGATCATGCGCTTCATATCGAAGGGCATGGGCCCCGAATCGGGCGTCAAACGCGGATCGGCCATAACCTTGGCCATTACCGCGTCGCGGCTTTGCCTGGACGAATAGACGGCCCAGGCGAAGACGACGATCTCGTCGTCTTTTGCCTGAACGGCACGCGGAAACGAGGTCAACTCGCCATAGGGCACGTCGTCGGCGGTACATTCGACGTAGGCGAGCGCTCCGTGTTCCTTCCATATCGGGCCTGCGAGGTTGGCCAGCTTCTTGTAGTCATCGATATTTGCCTTCGGCACGGCGAGCACGAAACCATCGACATAGGACATGAGGTTCTCCTTGGAGTATCTCACAAAGCTCCTTACCGGCGTCAGCCGGTGAGGAGCTTTGTCAGCGGTGGTCAGTCTTTCTTCGCCGGCGCGTTCATCGCCCATTCGACCCCGAAGGGGTCGCGCATGTTGCCCCACTGGTCGCCCCAGAACATCAGCTGCAGCGGCACTGCGACTTCGCAGCCGGCACCGACCGCGCGCTTCCACCAGCCATCGATCTCGTCGGCGCCGAGATGGAGCTGCATGGTATAGCCCTGCGGCTTGACGGCAGGCATGCCGTTTTCGGGGTAGAAATCGGAAATCATCAGCGTCGAGCCGTTGATGTGGAGATGGATGTGCATCGTGCGGCCCTGCTCATCGGGCGGATAGAAGAACACCTGTTCGGCGCCGAAAGCCTTCTTGTAGAATTCGGCGGCCTTGAAGGCGCCGTCCAGCTGCAGATAGGGGGTCAATCCACCGAGAACTTTCGCGGCCGGCTGAATGGGGGTCTGGTCGGTCATGTCTTGTTCCTCTTTGGGTTTGGTCTGGGCATTTGGTTTGGCCTTGCGAACCCTAGGACGAACGAGCCGGCGGCGATCCTACATGTCTGATGCGATTTTCTGGGCCGATGCGATTTTCTGGCGAAACGAACTTGCGTCGGCGGCGCCCAATCAGAGCGCAATCCTCGCTGTCAGCAGGCTAGAAAGGGGACCGCTTCTTCAACCCGCTGAGACGACAATGATCCTCTATTACCAGACCCATTCGCCCTTTGCGCGCAAGGCGCTCGTCTTCGCCCATGAGGTCGGGCTTGCCGACCGGCTCGAGGTCATTCATCACGAGACCAGCCCGACCTTGCGCAATGCCCGTGTCTACGCCGAAAACCCGCTCGGCAAGGTGCCGGTGCTGCTGCGGCCAGATGCGCCGCCGCTCTTCGATTCCGATGTCATCTGCGCCTATCTGGATACGCTGCATGACGGCCGCAAATTGCTGCCGCAGGACGGCGAAGCGCGCTGGCAGGCGTTGCGGCTGCAGGCGGTCGCCCAAGGCCTGGCGCAGACGGGCATAGGCCTGCGCTGGGAGACGGAAAGGCGGCCCGAACAGTTGCGCTATGCAGCGCTTGCCGAAGGCTACCGGGAAAAAATCGAGGCCAGCTATGACTGGATCGAAAGCGCGCTGAACGCCGAGACATCGCTCCATGTCGGCCATATAGCGCTTGCCACCACGCTGTCCTGGATGGCGTTCCGCCAGCTGCCGTCCTTTCGCGCGCGGGCGCGGCTGACGCGCTGGTTCGAGGCGTTCGAAAAGCGTCGATCGATGCAGGCGACGCCGCTGTCTGGCGATACGCATGACTGAGCAACGGTCGCCCCGTGGCGGCCTGCATCGATCTTTCCCGACCGCATGGTCAGGGCGCCCTGCAGATCCGCGGGCCGTTTTGCGCGTCGATGAGGATTTCCGGCCAGCCGATATCCTTGCGCAGTTCGATCGGCAGGGCCAGAAGCTCGCGCTCGCTGCGATAGCGGGCGCGGTTCTGTGCGTAACGGGCGGCGACGCGGCCTATGGATGACAGGATGGACATGATGCGTTCTCCTCAGATGAAGCCGGCATCATCGTGTCGGCATCCCAAGGACGCAGCAGGTTCAGGCGATCCGACAGAGCGCTGAAAATATTCTGGGAGATGTGAAACCATGGGCCGCAACACAGTGCGGCCCATGGTGGTAGTTCCTCAGCCCACCGTTTCAGCCACCGAGCGGAAGAAATCCTCGGGGTCTTCGACTTCGGTCAGCTTCCGCTTGTCGACCAGCCAGAAGCGGTTGCCGACGGCGCGGATGAAGGAGCGGTCATGCGAGGCGAGCACACAGCTCGCCTGGTGCTTGAGCAGTTCCTCCTCCAGCGCTTCCTGGCCGTCAATGTCGAGATGGTTGGTCGGCTCGTCCAGCAGGTAGAAGTTGGGGTGGGTGAGCCTGAGCGCCAGCATCATCAGCCGCGCCTTCTGGCCGCCGGACAGCACACCGATCTTTTTCTCCTGCATCTCAATGACCACGCCGGCGCCGGCAAGCAGCGAGCGGGCGCGTTGCTCGCCGACATCGTAGCGGTGCGAGACCAGGGCCAGCGGCGTGTCGTCGCCACTGATGCCGGCCAGCGCCTGGTCGCTGTAGCCAAGCACCGTCGACGGCGTCACCTTGACGTTCGGCACCGTGTCCGGCTCGGCGATGGCGTTGCGGATCAGATCGACGAAACGCGACTTGCCGACGCCGTTGCGGCCGAGCAGCACGATGCGGTCGCCCTGGCAGATGTGGCGCTTGCCGGTCTTGAACAGCAGCGTGCCGTCCGGCGTTTCCACTGCGGCGTCATCCAGCGTAATCAGCACCTTGGCATGGGTGCCGCGGTTGGCCAGCCGGATCGCGCCGGCCGATTTCTCGCGATGCGCCGATACCGCGGCGTCTTCCAGCTTCTCCGCCCGTTCCCTGAGTTGCTTGGTCTTCACCGTCAAAAGGTCGCTGCCGGAATTGATGCCGATGTTGTTGAGCTTGGCGGCCTGCTTGCGCAGTTGCTGCGCCACCTTCATGTCTCGCTCGAACCGGCGCGCCGTCGAGGCGTCCAATTCGTCCAGGGCCTGCCGCGCCCTGGAATAGTGCAGTGCAAACACCGGCGAGTCCTCCGGGCGCAAGAACAGCGTGCGGTTGGTGACGGCATCGAGAAAGGCGCGGTCGTGACTGGCGATGACCACCGGCACTTCGCGCGGCAGGGCGTTCAGCCAGCTTTCCAGCTGGCTGATCTTAGCGAGGTCGAGATGATTGGTCGGCTAGTCGAGCAAAAGCACATCCGGATCGGTGACCCAGACGCGGGCGATCAGCGCCAGCCGCTGCCATCCGCCGCTCAGCGCCTGCATCGGCCGTTCGCGCATCGGCTCGGGCACGTCGAGCGAATCCAGCACCACGTCGACGCGCCACATCTCGCTGTCGGCCTGCTCGGCCGGCAAGGCATCGGCCACCACCTGATGGAAGCTGCGGCTGAGAAGGGCTGGCGGAACCGACTGCTCGACATGGCCGACACGCAGGCCGCGCGTGCGAGAAATGTCGCCCGAGGTCGGCTCCAGCGCGCCGGTCAGGCATTTAAGCAAGGTCGACTTGCCGCGGCCATTGGCGGCGACGATGCCGAGCCGGTCGCCGGCGCCGATGGTGAGGTCGAGATTGGAAAACAGCGGCGCACTCATGGTGACGCCGAGGGATTTGAGGCTGATCAGGGCCATTGCGATTTCTCTGGTCTTGCCGGAGACAACTCCGGATGCACTTTGACGGTGTGCTTGCCGGCCGTCAGGCTCAGCTTTGCGCACCACGAAGGGCAGACCAAAAAATCGAAACGGGAAAAAACCCGTGATGTCCCTGGTCAGCCCTGCAAGCGAACTCGCAGGGCCGAAATCGGGCCACGCTGACGATGGTGATCGATAGACACGCAGCCCTCCTTTCAAGACAAAACTTTGAGTGTGTGGAGCGATTACACCAAAGGCGGGGGTGGAGGCAAGTGGCGACGGATGCGGCGGTGGTGGAGCGCTCTTCCCTTCTCCCACAAGGGGAGAAGGAAAGAGGTGCTATTTCCCCGGCCGCCCCGTCTTGCCCGGCCGGCGCTTTTCGCGGCGGGCGTCGCCTGGGTCTTCGTAGGAGCCGATGCCGGCGCGCTGGCGAACGAATGGTTTTGGGGAATCGTCGCGTTCCTTCGCGCCCCCCTCTGCCCTGCCGGGCATCTCCCCCACTCGGGGGGAGATTGGCTGGGGCTTGGCCGGCACTTTCCCTTCGACCGGCTTTTCCGTGCGCCGCACGGTCATCTCGTCGAGCGAATTCTTCTTGAACAGTGGCTTGGTGGCGCCGCCCGGAATGCCGAAGTCGGAGCCGTGCGCTTCCTGCGCCGACTGTTTCTTGAACAGCGAGCGCGACACCGCGCCTGACGGTGTCGGCATGTCGGTACCAGGCCCCATATCGTCGATCGACGGCTTGGCAAACAGCGGTTTCTTCACCGGCACGGCGCCGTCGGCGCCCATTTCGTCGAGCGCCGGCTTGCGGAAGAGGTTGGACCGGGCAGCCCTGGCCGCCTCTTCGGCGGCACGTGCCTCATCGAACTTGCGGAACCGCTCCTGTTCCTCAGCCGTACGGTGCTTGGCCACGCCCTTGTTGTGCTTGCCCTTCTCGCGGCCCGAAACCGGGCTTTCCATGTCGGCATATTTGGCCAGCGGGTCTTCCGCGATCGACAGTTCCATTTCGCGCAGCCGCTTGATCTCGTCACGGATGCGGGCGGCCTTCTCGAAGTCGAGATTGGCGGCGGCGTCGCGCATCTGCTTTTCCATGGCGTCGAGATGAGCCTTGAGATTGTTGCCCATCATCGCACCGGCGCCGTCGGTGAACTGCGAGATATCGGCGCGGACATGGTCCTTCTCGTAGACCGAGTCCAGAATGTCGGAGATGCGCGACTTCACCGATTCCGGGGTGATGCCGTTGGCCGCGTTCCATTCCATCTGCTTTTCGCGGCGGCGGTTGGTCTCGGCCATCGCCCGCTCCATCGAGCCGGTGACCTGGTCGGCATAGAGGATGACCTTGCCGTCGACGTTGCGGGCGGCGCGACCGATGGTCTGGATCAGCGACGTCTCGGAGCGCAGGAAGCCCTCCTTGTCGGCGTCGAGGATGGCGACGAAACCGCATTCAGGAATGTCGAGGCCTTCGCGCAGCAGGTTGATGCCGACCAGCACGTCGAAAGCGCCGAGGCGGAGATCGCGCAGAATTTCGATGCGCTCCAGCGTGTCGATGTCGGAGTGCATGTAGCGAACGCGCACGCCTTGCTCATGCAAATATTCGGTCAGGTCTTCGGCCATGCGCTTGGTCAAAACGGTGACCAGCGTGCGGTAGCCGGCGGCCGTGGTGTCGCGGATTTCGCCGACGACATCGTCGACCTGGCTTTTCGCCGGGCGGACTTCGACCGGCGGATCGATCAGGCCGGTCGGGCGGATGACCTGCTCGGCGAACACGCCGCCGGCCTGTTCCATCTCCCAGGCGCCGGGTGTCGCAGAAACCGCGACGGAGAGCGGTCGCATGGCGTCCCATTCCTCGAAGCGCAGCGGACGGTTGTCCATGCAGGAGGGCAGGCGAAAACCATACTCCGCCAGCGTCGCCTTGCGCCGAAAGTCGCCACGATACATGCCGCCGATCTGCGGCACGGTGACGTGGCTTTCGTCGATGAAAACCAGCGCATTGTCCGGGATATATTCGAACAATGTCGGCGGCGGATCGCCCGGCTGGCGTCCCGTGAGATAGCGCGAATAGTTCTCGATGCCGGCGCAGGAGCCGGTGGCTTCCAGCATCTCAAGATCGAAGCGGCAGCGCTGTTCGAGCCGCTGTGCCTCCAGCAGGCGGCCGGCGCGCTCGAGCTCGACCAGCCGGTGCTTGAGCTCCTCCTTGATCGACTTGATCGCCTGGTTGAGCGTTGGACGCGGCGTCACATAGTGCGAGTTGGCGTAGATCTTGACGCTCTTCAGCTCGCCGGTCTTCTGGCCGGTGAGCGGATCGAATTCGGTGATCGCCTCGATCTCGTCGCCGAACATCGAGATGCGCCAGGCGCGGTCCTCAAGGTGGGCCGGGAAGATTTCGATCGTGTCGCCGCGCACGCGGAACGAGCCGCGCACGAAATTGATGTCCTGGCGCTTGTACTGCTGGGCGACGAGATCCGCGAGCAGAGCCCGCTGGTCGAGCCGGTCGCCGATCTGCATCTGGAAGGTCATCGCAGTATAGGTCTCGACCGAGCCGATGCCGTAGATGCAGGACACCGAGGCGACGATGATGACGTCGTCGCGCTCGAGCAGCGAACGCGTGGCCGAATGGCGCATCCGGTCGATCTGCTCGTTGATCGAGGATTCCTTCTCGATGAAGGTGTCGGTGCGCGGAACGTAGGCTTCCGGCTGGTAGTAGTCGTAGTAGGAGACGAAATACTCGACCGCATTGTCGGGGAAGAATTTCTTGAACTCGGAATAGAGCTGCGCGGCCAGCGTTTTGTTGGGCGCCAGGATCAAAGCAGGGCGCTGCGTCTGCTCGATCACCTTGGCCATGGTGAAGGTTTTGCCGGAGCCGGTGACGCCGAGCAGCACCTGGGTGCGGTCATTGTTATCGACGCCCTCGACAAGATCCTTGATGGCGGTCGGCTGGTCGCCGGCCGGCTCGAAATCCGACACCATCTTGATGGCGATGCCGCCTTCGGATTTTTCCGGGCGGGCAGGGCGGTGCGGCGTCCACAGCACGCCGTCCTTGTGCAGCGGGTTGCCGGATTCGATCAGCGCCGACAGCGCCGCGACCGTGGCGGTGACGCTGCCCGAGGCCATGGTCTCGGCGTCTTCCAGCGAGATGTCGAGACCGGCGACCGGGTTGAGGCCGGCTGCGGTGCGTTCGCGCGCCGTGGCCGCGCCGCCCATCGAGGTGCCGCGCGAACTGCGGCCGGGCGCAGCGGACCGCTCCGGGATCTTTTTCGCGGACTTTGGCGATCTACCATCGCCCTTACCGGTGAGACGGCCTTCCTTCTCGGCCTCCTGCTCGATCTGCTCGGCCCAGTCGGCAATCGAGCCGCTCAGCGGCGTGCCGGTGAAGTCAGCCTGCGGCGCCTCGGCGAAGCCACCCTTGTGCAAGGGCTCCGAAGCATCGAGGAAATCGGTCAACGGGCTGCGCCGCTTGGGCGGCGAAGCGCTGTTGTCACCCGCCGGAGACGGTGTCTTTTTCTCGGGAAGTTTGGCCATGCCCCAAATATGGGCAGAGTCCGCCAAAATGGAAAGAGTGCAGTGGCAAGGGACACTAAGCGGGTCGAAGCTCCTGACACAAGGGTGTCAGGAGCTGTGTTGCGCGAGCCGGGTCGTCTGCTCAATTGAACCACAGCGCGAAGGTCAAAAACCCACCGCCACCGAACTGGCGCTGGATCTGGTCGAACTCGCCGCTGGTCACGATCTCACCGCTCTCGAGGTAGGGCGCGATGGCCGGGCCGGTAATCGACAGCACGAGGTCGAAAGGCTTCGGTTCTTCGAAGAAACGCTTCATGTTGATGCCCTGGCCGGTGCCGGCCGTGATGCGGAAATGCGGCAGCAGCTTGCGGCCCTCCAAAAGGTCTTCGGCCACGGTCAGAGTGGCGAGCCATGCTTGAACCTGCTCTTCGCCGACCTCGAGTCCCGTGAGCGGGTTCTCGCCCTTCTGCTGCGGTCCCGGCAGCCATTCGCGGTCATTGTCGGTCTCGGCGCGGATCGCCTTCCAGTCCTCGCGCGACAGCCGGATCATTTCGAGCAGATGGCGGCGCGCCGCTTGACGGCGCTCGGGCTCGACCACCGGCCAGTTCACGAGGTGAACCATGGAGATGAAATCCGCGATGCGCCATTCCGATGAGAAGATGCTGCTGCCCATGTCGCCGGCGGGAGGCACGAGAATGTCCTGCAGCGGCAGTTTGGCGCGCGGAAACAGCATGTGGAACGAGCCGTCGAACATGGTCCTGAAATCATGCGCCAGCCAGAAATCGGCCTGCGCCATCAGGAATTCGGCATAGCCCTGCAGCCAGAAACCATCGGCGCGGTCGAAGCGGAAGGCGAGCGAGGGAGCGGCGGCGTCCGACGAGACGCCGCCGCGCGACAGCGAGGCCATGATCGCGGCCATGCTTTCATCCGGCGCGATGGCGCCGTCTTCGTTGAGATCGATGCCGGCACGGGTGAGGTCGACGACCATGCCGATGCCGGCATCGGCGGGCACCGAGCCCAGAGTCGCCGCGGATGTCTCCAGCCGGTCGCGGAAGGCGACCAGAATGGCGCGGAACCGCTCATAGGTCAGCGGTTCGGGATTGGGATTGTCCGGAATCGGCAGCCGCATCAGCGGCAGCATGAAGGATTGCGGGCTTTCGAACCCGTGGCGGTGCAGGCCGCCGGCCAGGATTTCCAGGGCGGTGAAGAATTCGCCGGCGCCGGCGGCGTAGGCTGACGCCGGATCGCCTTTCGCTGCAGACTCAAGCGTTGTGAGCGCACGGTTGCGCTCAGCCACCGTTTTGGCCTCGAACAGCGCGGTCGCCGCTTCGGGCGCGGCGGCGCGGGCCGAAGATAAAGGCAGCAACAGGAGGAAGGCGGACGCCAGCAGGCCTGCAAAACGTGTCATCTCATTCCTCCACTATGCCATTGCGCAGACATTACACGCATTTGGCGCCGTGTCTGCCGGCGGCAGTGTTTCAAGGACTGACGGTCGACACTCCCCGGGCAGACCGTCTACACAAGCTAACCGATTGGGCAAACGATTGAGCATCGCGTGTCGAACTATCCGCTTTCCTACACACTGTCATGGCTGCCGCGCTTCCTGAAACCGTCGCTTGGCGGCGATGTCAGGGATTTTGCGCCGATCGCGGCAACGACACTCATTGATCCACCGCCAGGGCGGAAGGTGCGGCTGGCCTTTGTCGGCGATATTTCGGCCGTGGCCAACCATAGTGCGCCGGAGTGCGATCCGGAGATCGCAAAGCTCTTGGGCTCAGCCGATCTGGTGATCGGCAATTGCGAAAGTCCGGTCGTCGAGCGGCCGAGCGTGGCGTTTGGCACGCGGCTTGGCACTCACCATGCGATGAGCGAGCGGTTTCTTGCCGCGGCGCTTGCCGCCGTAGGCATCGCGCGCGAAAGGCTCGTGCTGTCGCTGGCCAACAACCATGTGCTCGACCAGGGCGTCGCCGGTTTCGACGAGACGGTTGCGGCGCTGAAGCGGCTTGGCATCCGCCCCATCGGCACCGCGAAAAAAGGGCCGGTCGAACAGGTCAAGGCCGGGCCGCTGACGATCGGCTTTGCCGCTTTCACACTGTGGCGCAATGCCGACGCCGCAGTTTTCAATGAGCGTGTGTCGATGCAAAGCGATCCGGCGGCATGGCCGAGCGGCGCGGCCGACAAGAACATCGACCTCACCTGTGCGGTGCCGCACTGGGACTGGGAGTTCCGGCATTTTCCGCAGCCGCAAACGCAAACGCTGGCGAGGTTGCTGGCCGGTCACGGCGTCGGACTGATTGCCGGGCACCACGCCCATGTCGTGCAGCCGGTGCAATGGGTCGGCAAGACGCTCGTGGCGTACGGGCTTGGCGACTTCCTCGGCACGGCGCTGGCGCGACAGCCCTGGCCCGGCCGCATCGGCGGCATTTTCGTCGTCGATGTCAGCGCCGATCTCGGCAAGCGCGGCGCGATCGCCGGCTACCGGATGCATCCCTTCATGCGGCTGCGCTCAGGCGGGCATGAGCGGTTGGTTCCGGTCGAGGCGCTGACTGGCCGGATGAAGGGCAAGGTCGAGGCCAGGCTGAAGGCGATCTTTGGCGACTGACGACTTTCCCGCTATCATAGGCATAATAGGACTTTGCGAGGGGGCGATGGAAGCAGCTGAGTTCATGCCTGATGAAGCGGTGGTCGCCGGCATCAGGAAGAATATCGAGATCTATGAGGCTGGACGGGCTTCGGCCTGCCGCCAGGTGCGCTGGCGGGTGCCGGTGTTTCTGGGGCTGCTGCTGGTTTTTGTCGTGCTGGTGGCCTGGCTGTTCAACAAGGTCGCCGACTTGAACGAGCAATGGTTCTCGACGCCGCATGTGTTCCTCTATGTCGGCGGTTTCTTCGCGGCGCTGCTGCTGTACTTCCTGGCGATCAGGCCGGCGACGCGGCTGCAGCAATCGTTCCGTGACACGCTGCTGCCGATCATCTTCGGCTTCATCAGGGATGTGCGCTATCAGCACAGCGTGACGCCGAATTCCTTCGACCGGCTGCCGCGCGCCGTGGTCGGCGCCTTCAACCGGCAGAGCTTCGACGACATCGTGTCAGGCCGCTACGAGGATTTTCCGTTCGAGCTCTACGAGGCGGAGTTGCGCCAAGGTTCGGGCAAAGGCTCGTCGACGGTCTTCAAGGGCGTCATCGTTGCGTTCGAGACGATCGCGCCGTTCCCCGGCATATTGGTCGCGACGCGCCGCAGCAACGCGGTGGTCGGTTTCTTCCGCGGCATCTTCGCCGGCAAGATGCAGGAACTGTCCAGCGGCGATCCGCTGCTCGACGGCGACTACGAATTTCGCACCGACAATGTCGCCGCCGCGCAGCCGCTGGTGAGCGGCCGGTTGGCGCAGGCGCTGAAATGGCTGCACGAGACATGGCGCGATGATCCGGCGCGGGTGGCACTTAATGGCAGCGATGGCTTCCTGCTCTTGCCGCAGCCGAAGAATTTCTTCGAACTGCCCGCCATTTCCGTGCCGCTCGATTACACCAAGCACATCGCGCCGATGATCGCCGATATGGGCGCGATCTTGGCGACGGCGGCGCTGGTGCGCAAGATCGGCGCGACGGATGGCGAGGCCTAAAGCGCCGCGCGTCGAAACGAATTCATGCGACGCGCTTCAGGTCTTGTTTTCATGCATATCGTTGCCCCAAAACGGCGGTCCTGTTTGGGCGCATGCATTAGCCAGGCTGCCGCGCGTCAGCAGGCGAAGCCGTAGTTCTGGCGATAATATTCGACGTCTTCTTGCGCCATCGTCTTGAACATCACGCAGACGGTGAAGCTGCCGACCTGGCGACCGTTTTTGGTGTAGCCCCAGTCGGAAATATCGTCCGGTTGAATTCGAGTTCCTGGCCGGCCACGACATTGTGCACCGCTTGCGGCTCATTGGCCAATGTTCCTGCAAAGCCGGTCGCGGTCTTGTGGAAGGGGATGATCCAGAAATGCTCCGAGGCGTCTCCGTCCCTGACCTCGACTTTCAATTTGTAGCTGGTTGTCCCGGCTGGCGGCGCATCCGACAAGGACAGGAATTCATCGAGGCTGGCGCGCGCCTGCGCAATGGCCGCCGCCATGTCCGGATCGTCCCTGGCGACGCCTACAACCTTGTCGCCGCCCTGGCCGGAATCCTGCGCACCGGCCGGAATCGGCGCCAAGGCCAGCACCAGGGACAGCACGGTTCGAACTGCATGCTTCATGAAATGGCGCTCCTGCGTGTCGATGCCTGACACCATCATGCATCTATCTGGAGTTTTCAACGGCAGTGCGACAGCGTGGTATGGTCCGAACGGCAGGCCGCTCACAACCCGCTCGGCACCAGCCCTGCCAGCCAGTTCGCGGACCGCTTGGCAATGCCGACCGTTGCCGACGCGACGCGGCTGAGATCTGTCTTGACCACGGCGTAGCCGTTCCTGGTGCGGTAGAGCACGCCTGTTCCGCCATCGACCACTTGCTCGTAGGCGACGGGCCGTACCGCTGCTGCCTCCATGGCCGTCGTCGGGGAGCCGACGGGAACGCTCGGCCGATGGCTCAGTTCCGGCGGCAACGGGGTTTGGACATTCCGGCTGGCCGGCTTCAGTTCCGGGCGGGATGCGGCCGCCGCCAGTTGCGAAGAAGACGCCGACCCCTTGCTGCGGCAGATGCCGGAGACCAGCGGATAGTCGAAGTTCTTCTGGTGCAGCATCTGGCTTTTCATCGCCGCTTCGCAGTCGGCGATAGTCGCCCACTTCGCCGGCGTCTCGCCGATATATTCGCAAAGCTTGGCGTCGCAGTCGCAGCCGACAATGGTCATGGCGACAAGGGCGGTCTTGATCACGGTCTTGTCCTTCGGATTGCCCCCCGGCAGCCAGTCCTTCCATCGCGCGCGAACAAGGCGGGATTTTGGCCGCGATCACGCGATGAGCCGGGGGATGCGTTTTTCGGGTACGGCTCACTATAGGTGGATTTCGAGACACCCGGTAGCAGATAGGGCGGGAGCGTGATGCATTTGCAGGAAGAAGCCTGAATAAATCTTGTCGGCTATGGCCGCGACAACTGTTTCTTGGCCCGGTTTTCTACTACGATACTCACGGGGCGATACAACAATATAGGAGGGGTTTGTCATGGGAAGAATTGTCCGGTCCGCTGAGCCTGTGCCGAAAAGGGATTCAACGCTCGAGGGCATTCCAGGCGATGCTCCGCTCGGCGTCGACGATGACAAGCAAGAAGATCAAGGATCGAAAGGCGGCGACGGCTATCTCGACCGGGTTGCGAAGTACGTGCCTGCCGAAGTCGTGGCATTTTTCATCTTCGTCAACTCCATCCTGGTCAATGCCACTGAGCAGCCGGTTGCCAAGGCGTTGACCGATGCGGTGGCGGAAGAGACCAAAGGCAATCCGGGGGACATTCCGGGTAAGGTGCAGGCAGCCATCTATAAGATTGAAATGGCCGGTATCAGCGTCTGGACCATTTCATGGATCATGTTGATCGTCGCGCTGGCGATGACGCCGGTGTATCTGAAATCGGTCAGCGATTCAGCCGACAATGCGGAGGCTCCGGGAGCCAACATCGTCATGTCGATGCTCGCCTTCCCATTCTGGGCCTATGCCGTCAACGCGCTGGCCCTCAGGCCATGGCATGACGGTGCGCTGGCCAGCATCATGCTCGCCACCTTCACGCTCATCAGCGGCGCCATACGGCCGGAATATATAAACGCTGGCCTCAATTTGATCCCGGGCATCGGCCCGAAGAAGTAGCTTGGCCCGCCGGGCAGGCCGCGGTGCAGGGCGCGGCTTCAGTTGTAGACGCGCTCCAGCCTCGCGCCTGCTTCGAACAGCGCCGGCAGCACGATGTGCAGCTTGCGCACGGCGACGATCAGCCCGGTGCGACGGGTGGCCGGATCGATCGGAACGGTTGGCTGAACAGCGCCCGGGCGCCTTCGGGCGGAGCGAAGTCTGCCGCCGAAAGCACGGTGAGCATGATCGCGTCATTGCCACCGATCTCGACGAAGGACACGCCTCTGTCGATCAGGCGCGGGATCATGTCGGTGAATTGCTGATCGCGCCTGGTGATGAAGATGGTTCCGTCAGCGCCGAAATCTCGTTCCAGCAAAGTATCGGCTTCTTCACGCGTCGCTTCGCCGACCGGACCTTGGCCCAAAAGACAGTCGGCGCCGGGATTTCTCCCAGCGCCTCCCTGTCAGATCAGGACACGGTCGCGGCAGCAACTTCCGCAAAGTCGTCGCGCCATGCCGGCCTTGATTTTGACGGTCCTGCCAGTCACCGCCCGAGGGCAGTGCCCGTTCCAGACCACGCCGTTCTCCACCCTTGCGAGCTTCGTTCGGCGCGCCATCGAAGGTTTTCGCCGTCCTTCATGGCAGCATCGGTCCGCCGTTGGCGTTCGCACGCTTTCCGCGGCCCCGTAGGTCTCGGCATCCGTCCCTCGAACAAGCAAGCCTGCTCTCGCTTCGGGCCGTACGGGCCTCAGGAAATCCGCCTTTTCGCTTTGCCTTTCGGCGTGGCGATCGGTAGCCGCCTGAGATGGTTAAACTTACGCCGGGTAAGGGTTTTGGGGAATGGGCGTGAGCCTGTGGATAACGGGATTATCGGGGATCGTTTGCCACAAAGCTCGGAATTTCGACTCCAGCTGCATTAGACAGCCCGCCCGCTTTTTGGCGCCTGATCGGCTGTGCCCCTTGCTCCGCCGGCTGGCGCGGGCTTCAATGCAGGCAAAGCATCGAGCCTATCGGCTCGGTGCGGGGAGGGTGCGCATTGAAAGTCGGGGTGGTGCTCAATCCGATTGCCGGCGGCGGCCGGCTGAAACGGCATTGGCCGGAGGTCGCCGCATCGCTGAAAAAGCATTTCGGCGAATTCGAGCTGCGCGAGACGCAGGCCGAGGGCGACGCCGAAAGGCTGGCGCTCGACCTCGCGGCAAGCGGCTTCGAGCTGGTGATCGCGGCCGGCGGCGACGGCACCGCCAGCGAGGTGGCCGACGGATTGCTGCAGGCTTTCGATGAGAGCGGCCGGACAACCGAACTTGGCTTGCTGCCTTGCGGCACCGGCATCGATTTCGCGCGCGGACTTGGCCTGCCGAAAGAGGTGGATGCGGCGTTGAAGCGGATCGCCGAAGCCAAGGCGCGCAAGGTCGATGCCGGGCGCATCTGCTACATCGACGACCATGGCGCGCTGGCCAGCCGGCACTTCATCAATATCGCCAGCCTCGGCCTGTCCGGCGCCACGGACCGTGCGGTCAATGCCGACAAGCGCAAGGGCAGGATGTCGGCCAAGGCGCTGTTTTTCTGGCGCACCGTGGTCGAGTTCATCCGCTACCGCTTCCAGGACGTCAGGATCACCGTCGACGATGGCACCCCGGTCGAGGCGCGCATGGCGCTGGTGGCGGTCGCCAACGGAAAGTTCTTCGGCGGCGGCATGATGATCGCCCCGGACGCCGCACTCGCCGACGGCCAGTTCGACATCGTCATCCTGCGCGCGGCCGGCAAGCTGAAGCTGATCTGGGATATTCGGCTGCTCTATGGCGGCCGGCACCGCAACCATCCGGCCATCACCATATTGCGTGGCCGGAAAGTGGTGGTCGAACCTATCGGCGATGTCGAGAAGAACGGCGCGCTGGTCGACATAGATGGCGAGTCGCCGGGGCGTATACCCGCGACGTTTGAGATCCTGCCCGGAGCGCTGACGCTGAGATATTGAATCAAGGCGTTGAGGGATTGATTCAGGTGGTTGAGCGGCGAACCGGCCAAGGGCCTGAATCGCAGGACATATCTACCCGGCTTAGCTTTCCAGCTTGGCTGGGAAACCGGGCGCGCGCAGATCCATGTCGACGGCATCCTCAAGCAGTTTGACGATCTGGGTCGACCAGGCGCCGCCGCCATATTCCTGTTTGCCCATCAGGAAAATCTCACTCACAAGCGGCGCCAATTGGAGTGGCAGTCTGAACTCCCTGCCCATCGCAAGCGCAAAGCCGAGGTCCTTCAGTGCCAGGTCCATGGTGAAGCCAATGTCGTAGGAGCCGTTGAGGATGAGCTGGCTTTCGGTCTCATGGGCGAAGCTGTTGCCGGAGGAGGCGACGATGGCGTGGTAGGATTGCGCGAGGTCGAGGCCGCCTTGCTTGGCCAACATCAGCGCCTCGCCGGCGGCGACGAGATGGATGAAGGCCAGCATGTTGGTGATCACCTTGATCACCGCCGCCGAGCCGACCGGACCCATCAGGAACGACTTTGCGCACATCGCTTCGATGGCCGGACGATGGCGCTCGTAAAGCGCAGCATCGCCGCCGACAAGCGCGGTGATCTTTCCGACCGCGGCCAGATGCACGCCGCCGGTGACCGGGCACTCAAGCGTTTCGACGCCCTTGGCCGAGGCGAGGGCGGCGAGGCGCAGAATCTCGTCGCGGCCATTCGTCGACATCTCGATCCATGTGCCGCCCTTGGGCAATCCTTCCAGCAGTCCACCGGGACCAGCCAGCACCGCTTCACTGACCTTGGGCGAGGGCAGGCATGTCATGGCGTTGCCGGCTAGCGCTGCCGCTTCAGCCGGGCTGGTCGCGGCCGTGGCGTCGAGCGCCACGAGGCGTTCGACGGCGGCGGGGTCGCGGTCGAAGACGATGACGACAAAACCGTTGCGCAACAGGCTGGCGGCAAGGTTGGCGCCGAGATGGCCAAGGCCGATGAAGGCGTAGCGTTCGCTCACGGCATCAGCGGCGTTTGCATCATCTGCAAATGCAGGTCCTTGCCGGTGTAGGGATGCGCGTCGCAGACCGCTTCGTCCAGCTCGACGCCGAGGCCCGGCTCCTTCGATGGAATGACATTGCCGTCCTGCCATTCGATCTTCTTCTTGAGCAGTGTCGCGTGGAAGCCGTCCCACTGCTTCAGCGATTCCAGGATGAGGAAATTGGGCAGCGTCACCGCCAGCTGGATGTTGGCGGCGCCAACGATCGGCCCACAATAGCAGTGCGGCGCGATCTGGATGTGGTAGGCCTCGGCCATGGCGGCGATCTTCTTGGTTTCGAGAATGCCGCCGGAACGGCCAAGGTCCGGTTGCAGGATGGTGGCGGCGCGGTTCTCGATGATTCGGGCGAATTCGAACTTGGTCGTCAACCGCTCGCCGGTGGCGATCGGGATCGACGTGCCTCGCGCCACCTGAGCCATCACTTCGGGCATGTCGGGCGGCACCGGCTCTTCGAACCACAAGGGATCGTAGGGCTCGATGGCACGTGCCATGCGCAGCGCACCCGACGCGGTGAACTGGCCATGCGTGCCGAACAGAATATCGGCGCGGGTGCCGACCGCTTCGCGGATCGCCTTGACCATGCGGGTGGAGACATCGATGTCGATCAGGCGCGGCTGGTGGCCGTCGAAGGCGGTGTAGGGGCCTGCCGGGTCGAGCTTGACGGCGTTGAACCCCTGCTCGACATATTCGAGCGCGCAGGCGGCCGCCAATTCGGGGTCATTGTAGACGTTCCGGCCGTCCGGCGCGTCCTCCGAATGGACGCTGCCGGTGTGCGGATAGAGATAGGTGTAGGAGCGCAGCGTCTCGTGCACCTGGCCGCCGAGCAGTTTGTAGACCGGCTTGTCGGCTTCCTTGCCGACAATGTCCCAGCAGGCCATTTCCAGCGCCGAGAAACAGCCCATGCCGGTAACGTCGGGGCGCTGGGTAAATCCTGAGGAATAGGCGCGGCGGAAGAAGGTCTCGATGTCATGCGGATCGTGGCCGATCAGGTAACGCTCGGCCATGTCCTCGACCAGCTTCGCTGTTATGTGAGCCGAGAAGGTGGCGTTGTAGGCCTCGCCGTAACCGACGACGCCGCCATCGGTGGTCAGCTTGACGAAGATGAAATACTTGCCGCCGATGCCGGGCGGCGGGTTGCCGACTACCCAGGTCTTGACGTCGGTGATCTTCATTTTTGGTCCTCCAGAACCAGTTCGGCGCCCTTCCATCCGGTCATGACCGAGGCGGCGTTGGTGTTGCCGGTGATGTTGGCGGGAAAGATCGAGGCGTCGATGACACGCAGACCTTCGAGCCCGTGCACTTTCAGGCGCGGGTCGACGACGGCGGCCCCGGCGTCCGGCCCCATGCGGCAGGTCGAGACCGGGTGATAGACGGTGCCTGAGCGCTTCCTGAAATCCTGGATCAGGTCGGCATCCGATTGGATCGATGGGCCCGGCAAAACCTCCTCAGTGATGATCTCGGCCATGGCGGGCATCGAGGCTATCTTGCGCACGAATTTCACCGCCGCCAGCATCTCGTCGACATCGGCGTTGGTGGAATAGGCGTTGGCGACGATCCTGGGATAGTCCAGCGGATTGCTGGAGCGGATCATGATCTCGCCGCGGCTGGACGGGCGGCAGTTGGAGAGGCCGATGGAAAAGCCCGGCCACGGATCCGGCGTCAGGATCGGCCGCTCGCCGCTCTTCGGAATGACGGTCGAGAAAGCCTGGAAATAAAGCTGCATGTTGGGGCGCGAAAACGCCGGGTCGGTTCGGAAGAAGCCGCCGCCATGGTTCATCGACAGCGACAGCGGGCCGGAGCGGGTGAGGATGTACTGCATGCCGACCAGCAGCTTGCCCCACCAGGGCCGCAGGATTTGGTTGAGCGTCGGCACGTTTCCCTTGAAGGTATAGTTGATGCCGACATGGTCCTGCAGATGCGCGCCGACATTTTCGTTGGCGTGGACGACCGGGATGCCAAGCCCCTTGAGCAGTGACGAGGGGCCGACGCCGGACAGTTGCAAGAGCTGCGGCGAGTTGATCGAGCCGGCGGACAGGATGACTTCGCGGCCGGCCCGCGCCGTCTTGGTCTCGCCGTTCTGCAGATATTCGATGCCGACGGCTCGCTTGCCCTCGAACAGGATCCTGCTCGCCAGCGCATTCGTCTCGACGCGGACGTTTTTGCGCTTCATCGCGGGGCGCAGGAAGGCGCGCACGGCCGACATGCGGCGGCCGTTTTTGGTGGAGATCTGGTAGGTGCCGACGCCTTCCTGGGCGGCACCGTTGAAGTCGGGGTTGAGCGGCAGCCCGGCTTGCTGGCCGGCGGCGAGGTAGCGCCTGGTCAGCGGATGGACGGCGTTCGTCGTGTCGGTGATATGCAGCGGCCCGCCGGTGCCGCGCCATCTATCGGCGCCGGCCTCATTGTCCTCAAGCGCCTTGAAGCCCGGCAACAGATCGTCATAACCCCAACCGGGATTGCCGGCATCGCGCCAGTCGTCAAAGTCCTCGCGCGCGCCACGGATCCAGACCATGGCGTTGATCGAGCTGGAGCCGCCAAGCAGCTTGCCGCGCGGCCAATGGTCGACATTGCCGGCAAGGCCGGGGTCCGGCTCGGGCTTGTAGTTCCAGTTGACCGCCGGATCGAAGAAGGTCTTGCCGTAGCCGAGCGGCATCTGGACATAAAAGCGGCGGTCGCTGCCGCCGGCCTCCAGCACCAGCACGGAGAAGCGGCCCGAAATCGACAGCCTGTCGGCCAGAACCGAGCCGGCCGAGCCGGAGCCGACGATGATGAAGTCATAAGTCTGCATGATTGGTGTTGGCGGCTCCGCAAAACTGAGCGCAGCCTATCCGCGACGGCTTGGCCGCGCCCCTGCGGCTTCCGGCATGGCTTGTGAAAAAAGCGACCGTGAGACGCCTGGTCGGAAAAGCCACCATGGAACCGACATTGCGCCGGGAGCCTCGCCCGTCGCGTTGACCTCTTGGGTCCATGACGCTACGGGATCAAGGGCTATCGCTTCAGGGGAATCTCGGATGGTGCATTACGCGGACGGACGGCCGATCGGTGATCTGACCTTGCGTACGCTCGCCATGCCGGCCGATGCAAATGCGGCCGGCGACATCTTTGGCGGTTGGGTGATGGCGCAGATGGATCTTGCCTGCGGCATCCGTGCGGCCGAGCGGGCCAAGGGTCGCGTGGTGACGGCGGCTGTCAAGGAAATGTCCTTCGCCAAGGCGATGAAGATCGGCGACACGCTGTGCATCTACACCCATGTCGAGCGCGTCGGCCGCACCTCCATGACGCTCAAGGTCGAGGCCTGGGCGCAACGCTACCTCTCCGACCTGATGGAGAAGGTCACCCACGCCGATTTCGTCATGGTGGCGCTGGATAGCGACGGCAAGCCGAAGCCGATTCCAACCGAAAGTTGACATCGTCGATTCTGCCAAGCTTGCGCTTATGTAACATCCCCCGCGCGGGCGATGCGCTGCGCGACATCCAATGGTTGCCTTCCACATCCGATTCTGCGGGCGGCGGAGGGAAGACAATGCGTCAACACATGCTGAACGGCTGGCTCGTGGCGGCCCTTGTCGCGGTGATCTGCGTGCTTGGCACGACCGCTTATACCGAGATCAGGAAAGAGCTTCCAAGCGTCGCCTGCACGCACGACCGGACCGTTGGCAACGAGCGGACTGCCCAGCGGTCTGCAAGGGTAGAGACGTGCGGCGCAGTGTGTTGCAGCAACCCTGCGTCAAAGTGCCTGAGGGCCCGTCAGCGGAAGACCTCGTCAGCCTCAAAATGATGATGCGCCGGCGAACGAAACGCTGCAGCTATGTCGCGATGGCGTGACCAACGATGCACGGGCGGATCCAGTTAAACCCGGGTACGCGTCGTCGACGGCAAAATCCGTAAACTATTGCTGGGCAACGGTTTTCAGGCGTGCACGCCATCGAATCTTTCACGCGCCGCCTGGACCCGCGAGGTGTTCTTCCGCGCCCATTCGCCGAGCGCGCCGACCGGCACCAGCAGCTCATGGCCGAGCTCCGTCAGCTCATAGTCGACGCGTGGCGGGATGGTCGGGAACACGGTTCGGGTGACGAAGCCGTCGCGCTCAAGACCGCGCAAGGTGGTGGTCAGCATCTTCTGCGAAATGCCGCCGACAGCGGCGCGCAACTCATTGAAACGCAGCGGTCCGCCGCCCAGCTTGCCGACGACCAGAACGGTCCATTTGTCGCCGACGCGCTGCAGGATTTCCGAGACGGCGCGGCAGTCTTCGGTGTTGTGCGGGTGCCTCAGTAACATAACGGTGCCTCCTTGCGCTGCCATTTGTCAGTATCTCATATAGCGCCGGTATCCAAACGATACCAGCTTCTGCATATATGGAGAGCCCCATGTCCAAGCCCAAAATCGCCATCGTCGTCGGTTCGACACGCGCCGCGCGTTTCGCCGATGTGCCCGCCCAGTGGATCGCCAAGATCGCGAAATCTCATGCCGACATCGACGTCGAGACCGTCGACCTGCGCGACTGGCCGCTGCCCTTCTTCGACGAGGTCGCCTCGTCCGCCTGGGCGCCGTCGCAGAACGAAGTTGCCCAGCGCTGGCAAAAGAAGGTCGCCGAATTCGACGGCTTCATCTTCACCGCCGCCGAATACAATCATGGCCCGACGGCCGTGCTGAAGAACGCCATCGATTACGCCGCCAATGAATGGAACAAGAAGCCGGCCGGTTTCGTCGGCTATGGCAGCGTCGGCGGCTCGCGCGCTGTCGAACATTTGCGTCTTGCCGCGGTCGAATTGCAGATGGCGCCGGTCAAATCCGCCGTTCACATTGCCTGGAGCGATTTCCTGGCGGTGCGCCATGGCGAGAAGAAGCTCGAGGAGATCGAGCATCTGAACCAGGCTGCCACGGCGCTGGTCAACGACGTTGCCTGGTGGGCCCGCGTGCTCAAGGCAGCGCGTCAGGCCGACGCGATTGCCGGCGAAGCCCAGGCGGCCTGAGCCTTATCCTCCCAAGGATCGATGATTTTTCCAAAGGGCGGCGTTTGCGCCGCCCTTTTTCATTCACGTGAAGAGGCGCTCTCGGCTCCCTTGGCCGGATGGTGGAGTCGGACCGGCAAGGTCGCGCTGATGCCTTGACGATCCCGCGCGAAGGATCGCCGCCTGTCACAGCCAACCGCCGGAAAACCCGGCCCGGCGCAGTCCTGTGGTGATGGCCGGCACGCGGCGCATCAATCGCCACAGGAAGTCGGACCGGTAGTTCTCGATCATCAGGGCGATCGGCCCCTGGTTGATGCCGACATGGTCCGGCGATACCCAACCGCAGGCGCGGCCGTCGTCGGCAGCGATCGTCGGGTTGAAGCTCGCGGTGAAGCCGTAAGGGTTGCCGTCGCGCAGGTCCATCTCGTGGAAATGGCGCAGCGCCGGCAGCACGATTTCCGGCGCAAAAGGCAAGGAGGCGATTGCCGCCCATGGCGACAGCGTGCCGTCATCGGGGCCAAACGGTGCGCCGCGGGCGAGATAACCGAAGAAGCGGCGTCCATCGGCTCGCCGCGCGATCGGACCTGGGCCGTCGCTGGCGGTGACGCCCCAGCAATTCTCGCCATAGCCCGCGAACCCCCTCGGATTGCGGATTGCGTAATCGCGCTGCAGATACGTCGCCTGGCGGCTGTTTTCGAAATAGTCCCGGTCGTGATCGCGCATGAAGGCATCGCGGATGTCGCGAAAATCGATCCAGATATGCGAGAACTGGTGGATGAAAAGCGGGCCGGCATAGACCATCTCGCGGCCGTAGATGGTCTTCCATTTGTAAGTGGACAGCCAGGCCGCGTAGCTCTCGGGAGTTAGCGAGTGGGTCGGCGAACCGAGACCCAGGACGTACAGGATCAGCGCCTCGTCAAATCCTTCCCAGCGGTAGCGGAGAAAGCCTTTTCCAGGCCGCCAGCCATGGGTGACGGTGGCGCCGCCGTTCTGCGCCCAGCGCCAGTCGGCACGGCGGTAGAGCGCATCGGCAAGCTGGCGGATTTCCAGTTCGAGCTCATCGTCCTCGTCGAAATAAGCGCCGGCGGCCAGAACACCGGCAAGCAAAAGGGCGGTATCGATCGTGGACAGTTCGCAATTCCAGACGCGGCGGCCGGTCTTCATGTCGAGGAAATGATAGTAGAAACCCCTGTAGCCGGTGGCATCGGGCTCCGGCCCGTGCGGGGAGTTCCAGAAGAAGCGAAGCGTGGCGAGCGTCCGTTCGATTGCGGCATCGCGCGTCATGAAACCGCGATCGACACCGACGGGATAGGACGACAAAGCGAGCCCGACGGCGGCTATGCTGGCAGGCGACGCCTGCGTGTTGCGGTCGGCGACCAGGCCGTTGGCAGGGTTGGCCTCGTTGAGAAAATACTCGAAGGACAGGCGCTGGATATCTTGGAGAAGCTCGTCGTTTAGCGCGTGTTCGTTCGATGCATCCATGACAATCGATATAGAGGCTTTGGCTGCTTTTGCCATTCTTCCAGCGGATCAATCATGGGTGAGGGCAGGCTGGGGCCGATAGCGAAAGGCGCTGCCGACGCACCGAATTCAAATCGAGGGGCTGCGAAGATCGGTTGGACCGCCATATGCACGGCCCTGCCATCTGGCCCGGCCGTCCTCCCCTGATATATCCGGCTGCGATCCATCACATGAGCATGCCCCGTGAAGTCACCCAGCCCGTCAGGCGTCGTTTCCCCCATGACCCCGGTGCTGATCTGTGCACTTGCGATCTTCCTTCTGTCCGCCATGGATGCGGCGATGAAAATCCTGGTGATCGCCGTCGGTGTCTACAACACGGTGCTGTGGCGAAGCATGCTTGCGAGCGTGGTCGCGGGCACGGCCTGGGCGGCGGGGCCGCGTTCCCTTCCCACGCCTTCCGTGCTGCGGCTACACGCGCTGCGCGCCGTGGTCGTGGGCATCGTTCTGCTGTCGTTCTTCTGGGGCCTTGCCAGATTGCCGCTGGCGGATGGGATCGGGCTTAGTTTCGTCGCGCCGCTGTTCGCTCTCCTGCTGGCGGCGCTGCTTTTGGGCGAACGCATACAGCGCCAGGCGATCTGGGCGTCGCTGGCGGGCATCGCCGGCGTCGTCATCATCATGGCCGGACAGTTCGGGCAAGGGAACTATACCGGGGATGCCCTGCTTGGCACGGTGGCGGTGCTCGCATCGACGGTGTTCTACGCCTACAATCTGATCCTCTCGCGGCGGCAGGCGCTGGTGGCCAAGCCAGTCGAGATCATGCTGTTCCAGAACCTGTGCGTTGCCGCCGTCCTTCTCCCCGCCGCTCCCTGGCTCGCGGTTGCCCTGCCGGGCAATCTCTGGCTTCCGCTGGCCGGGGTGACGGCGCTGTCGCTCTCCGGGCAGTTCCTGATGAGCTGGTCCTACGCGCGGGCCGAAGCGCAATATCTGATCCCGACGGAGTATTCTGCCTTCATCTGGGCGATCGTGTTTGGCTGGCTGTTCTTCGACGAGGCGGCGACCTGGACCACGCTGGCTGGAGCGGCCCTGATCGTGGCCAGTTGCCTGATCGCCTCGCGCTCCAATCCGAAGCTTGCCGAACCGATCGAAGCCGCGGTCTGAGGGCGCTATTCGCTTTGACGGCAGAGTGTCAACGCACCACTTCGCGATGGCCGCTGGGCAGCCGGGTGGCGATCAGCTTGTCGATGCGGCGGCCGTCGAGGTCGACGACCTCGAAACGCCAGCCTTGCGCGTCGACGCATTCGCCGGTCGCCGGCAGATGGTGCATGTGCGACAGCACATAACCGGCGACGGTCTCGTAGTCGCGATTTTCCGGCAGGTCGATACCGAGAACGTCAGCCATCTCGTCGGCTTGCATGTATCCCGCGAGCAGCCATGAGCCGTCCTCGCGCTTGACGGCGTTTTCCTCGTCGCCGGCGTCGGTATCGGCCCGGAAGACGCCGGTGATGGCCTCGAGAATGTCGGCAGGTGTGACGATCCCTTCGAAATGGCCGTATTCGTCATGCACCAGCGCCATCGGCACGTCGGATTCCTTCAGCTTCTGCAGCACATCCAGCGCGTCGGCCTGGTCGTAGACGATGGGGGCGGCGCGCACATGCTTGCGCGGATCGAGTGCGCGGCCGGCGAGCAGGGCGGCCAGCACGTCGCGCGTCTGAACAACGCCAACCATGACGTCGACGCCGCCGTCGCCGGCCGGCAGGCGCGAATGCTGGGTCTCCATCAAGAGCTTGCGGATGGCACCCTCATCGGACTGCAAGTTGATCCAGTCGACCTCGGTGCGCGGCGTCATCACGGCGCGCACGGCGCGATCGCCGAGCCGCATGACGCCGGCGATCATGCGCCGCTCGTCAGATTCGATGGTGCCGTGGTGCTCGGCCTCGGCGACCAGCATCTTGATCTCTTCGTCGGTGACTTTTTCCTCGCTCTCGCCGCGCTGGCCGAGCAACCACAATATGGCGCGGCCGGAAATGTCGAGCAGGAACACCAGCGGCGCTGAGACGGTGGCGAGGATGGTCATCGCAGGCGCTGCGCGGGCCGCAACACGCTCGGGATCGCGCAGCGCGATCTGCTTGGGCACCAGTTCGCCGACGATCAGCGAGAAATAGGTGATGATCGCAACGACAATGCCGACGCCGAGCGGATCGGCGATGTTTTCGCGCATGCCGGTCGAGGCCAGGTACACCGACAGCCTGTCGCCCAGCGTGGCGCCGGAGAAGGCGCCCGACAGCACGCCGACCAGAGTGATGCCGATCTGCACTGACGACAGGAATTTGCCGGGATTGGAGCCGAGCGTCAGCGCACGCCCGGCGCCATTAACGCCGCGGTCGATCATCGCCTTGAGCCGCGCCGGGCGCGACGACACGATGGCGAGCTCGGACATCGACAGAAGGCCGTTCACACAGATGAGGACGACCACGGTGGCGATTTCGACGTATAGCATCAGGGCTCAATAGCATTGCGGCGGGCCGCAGGAAAATAGTCCGCGATGATTTTTGGAAAATGACAGTGGTTCAGGGGAATTGCCTGAGCACCCCGACAACAGCCTTGCCGTCGGTGAAATAGGGATCGCCGCCGCCGTTGCGTCCGGTCCTGGTGGCGCCGATGCCCGGGATGTCGCTCACCGAGATCACCATGCCGGCCGCCGACAGGTCGTGGATCACGAGATCGCGCTCGGCGTCGATGTCAGGGGCGATATGGTGGGTGATGGCGCCGGTATCGTGGCTGAGACCAACGCCGCGGTCGAAGCTGGCCGAGCCCATCCAGAGCGTTCGGCCGTCGTCGCCGGTCGCATCGCTGCGCCAGAAGCGGACATGATGGCGCCGGTCGGCGCTGCCGCCGACCGGCTTTTCGAAGGCGAGATCCTGGGCGCGGCCTTCGAACAGCAGCCGGCTGACCGGGGCGTCAGGATAGGGATGATCGAACAGCACGCTCTCACCGATTTCGATCGCGGTCTTTAGCGTCACGCCATCGGCCGTATCCCATCCGGCCATGGCGAAGGCATGGATCATCTCTTTTTCGGTACCGACAAGGCCGATATTGATCGGGTCGCCCGGAATGCCTTGCGGCGTGTGTGTCACCATCTCGAAAGTCTGCGTGCGAAAGCCGCGGTCGCGAACCGTCCAGAATTCCGGCGCAGCGACATAGGCGAGGGCCAGCCAGACCGCCAGAAGAGCGGCGAGCCAGGTCAATGCGCGTCGTTGCAGGCTTCGTCGGCTCATGAAAGCGGCTCGATCCGTGCGGTATCTGTGCCTGACGGACCCTGGAAATCAATGGCCAGCGGCGAGCAGCCGTTCTATCGTCGGCCATCGTTTTTGCGGGGGGTGAGCAGCAATGGATAAGAAGCCGGTGGGTCGCAGCTCGATGGCATTGACCGCGGACCTTGTCGCAAGGGTGGAGCGTGTCGAACCGGATCCGGGTCCCGAGCCCGGAACAACCGAGCATACAGACGCGGAGTTCGATAGTCTTGTCGAGCAACTTCTGTCGGAGCATCGGCCTGAAGCGCTATGGGTCTTTGCCTACGGGTCGCTGATCTGGAACCCCGAATTTGCCCATGTCGAGCAGCGCCCGGCCACGGCGCCAGGATGGCACCGCTCGTTCTGCCTGACGCTGACCCGTTGGCGCGGAACCCGTGATTTGCCGGCGCTGATGCTGGCGCTCGATCGAGGCGGCAGCTGCAACGGCATCGTCTATCGGCTGCCCGCGGAAGACCATGTCGGGCAACTTGGCCAGTTGATGCGCCGCGAGATCGATGCCAATCCGCCGACTAACGTGCCATGCTGGATCAAGGTCAAGACCAAGGATGGGCCGTTGCGGGCCTTGGCTTTCGTCGCCGCGCCAGACGGCAGGGCCTATGCCGGCCGGCTGCCATTGGAGCAGGTTGCCGACACGCTGGCGCGGGCTGCCGGGCATTGGGGCTCGTCGGCTCAATACCTGTTCCGAACCGTCAGCAAGTTGGAAGAGAGCGGTATCCGCGACAGGAACCTTTGGCGCATCCAGGATCTGGTGGCCGAGCAAATCATCGCTTCCACCGGGAACGCCAATCCCGACTGATTTCTGAACGGTGAAACGCCTTAGCGGCAGGCGCGGTAGCCGCTTTTGCGGTTCTTGATGTCGAAATGGAAATGGTTGCGGTGATCGTAATTGTAGCCGGGACCGAGCACGGTGGTGAAATACTGGCAGCCGTCGGCACGCACATTGTTGAGGAAGCCGCGGGTGCGGAAGGCAAACAGGCCGGGCTTGCGCACGTCGATGTCGTCGCCGTTGTTGAGCTCGATGCTCATGACGTCGAGGGCGTTGCCCTTGCCGTGCTCGGACAGGACACCTTCGCCGGCGATGTTGCGGCAGGAATAGCTCGAGCCCTGGTGGATGGTCTTGACGCCCGAGAAATAGCGCCAGCGGGCGGAAGGAACCAGTTCGTTGCTGGTCCAGGCGGCGAAACTTGCGGCCATGTCGCAGGTCAATGTCGCGGCGGGCTTCATCTGGATGCCGCCGATGGCGGAGACCTTGACCGGCCAGTCTATGCCGCACTGTCCCTCATGGATCGGCTGGACATCGGTGTAGACGACGCGAAGGCGCTTCAGCTCGCCACGGCAATCGGTTTCGCTGGCCGGCATCTGCTGCGGCTCCGACATCGGCTCGTCCATGCGCGGATAGGCGGCAGTCATATAGGGATTGGACGGGACGAGCTTCTGCATGCCTTCATATTGCGGCACGGCCGCGGTCTGCGAGCCGACATCGACGGCCGGCTGCAGCGACAGCACGCTGCCAGTGTTGCAAGCCGAAACGGCGGCCAGCGCAAGACCGGTGGCCAGTATCGCTGCGCTTTTTGCCTTCGCGGCGCGAAATATTGCGGCCATGGGCGGAATCCTGTCCTTGATCGGTGGGATTTTAACGATCAAGGGTAAAGGAAAACTCAGCGTTCCCGTTCATGCCTGCGGCCGAAATGCGGCAGCCAGACCATCACCGGCATGACGATCACTGGAGGGCCATTACTGGCAGAAAGTGCCACCATTCCGGCGCGGTTCGAGATCGAGATGGAAATGCAGGGAATGGTCCGGGTCCGCGCCCGGTCCAAGCACGGTGTTGAACGGTCCGCAGGCGGCCTTGCGCACCGCATTGAGGAATTTGCCGTCCTTCTCGGGCGGCGTTGGACCGACTTCGACCTTTCTGCCATCCGACAACGTGAAGCTGGCAATATCGAGCGCGTTGCCGAAGGCATGTTCCGACAGATGGCGCGTGCCGTTGCGCGGCCGGCAGACAAAGGCCGATGCCTGGTTAATCGATTTCAGGTCAGCTCCGAACTCGGCTTTCGCCGCCGGCTGTATGATTTCGGCGGCAAAGCGGGCTGCAGCCTCGGCCATCGGGCAGTTGAGTTCGGTCGCGGGGCCGATGGCGATGGATTTTCCGAGCGACTTCAGCACCAGGGGATAGGGGATCGAGCAGCCGATGTCGGGATTGCTTTCCGCCTTATGCTCCTCGAATTCGACACCAAGGGCCGTCAGCCGCTCGCGACAGGCGACTTCCGCCGCCGGCATTTTTGCATCGGGCACATCGGCCGAGCGCGCATCGGGCAGCATCTTCTTGTCGCCGGCATCGGGTTTTTCAGGTGGTTGCGGGGCAACGGCCGGCGGCTGAGCTTCAGGTTCCGAAGTGTCTGGCTTTTGTGTCGGAATCGGCACCGCGGCCGGCGGCTCGGGCTCGCTTTGCCTATCGGTCGACGGCTTCGGGGCTGACGGTCCGGGCCGCGCCTGCTTTTTAAAACGGGACTTTTCTTCGTTGAATCGATCGTCATTGGACCGGTTGGGCGCGCCAAGGGGGTTCGGACCTTCGGCCTTTGTCGGTGCCGCGCCGGTCTTCGGCGCCTCTGAAGGACGCGCCTCGGGCAGCGGGACAACGCGCGAGGGCTGCACCGGAACATCGGCGGGCGAGGGCTTTTTATCCGGGGTCTTTTGTTCCACCTGCTTTGGCGTGATGTGCCGCTTTGGACTGGGCTTCTGGCGGTGCTTGCTGCGCGGCTTAGGATGCGAGTCGACCCGCGGTGAAAACAGCTGCTCCAACCGCTGTGACAGCGGCGTGTAATGCTTCTTGCGCTGTTTGGCGTCGGCTTGCGTCAGCAGGGGCGTCAGCAGCAGAGCCGTGACGACCATGACCAGTGCAACCCTGCATGTTCGGGAAAGTACAGGCGACCCCATCGTCCTCAACGGCGCGAGCGCCCGGAGGTTGCCTGCGGCCCATCACGAACGGTAACCACGCCGTTACGCGCCAATCGCTTCCAGCCCTTCTTCCAGCCAGTCGGCCAAAAGCGGCATGCCGAGCAGGTATTTCGCCGTGCGCTTGTTGGCGCGGTCGCGCGCGGCGGCAACCGCATCGGACCATTCCGCAGCGTCATAGTCGCCGCGGCCGACCCAGGCCAGCGCGATCAACTCGGCCGCTTCGTCAACGTTGAGGTCGTTGATCAGCTCGCGCAGCTCTTCCTCGGTGAGGTCTTCCGCGCTTTCCTCCGCCAGACCGTCATGGTGGTGATTGGCATGTGATTCACCATCGAGCTCGACCTCATGCTCGGCACCGTCGGCATAGTCTTCGTTGACGGCAGCACTCAGTCCCTTTGCCTTGAGAATGAACAGGCGCACGGTGTCCGGGCCGATCGATAGCTCCCATTCCCGCTCACGGCGCTGTTGCACTCTCGGGCACCCCCGCTGATCATTTCCCGAATGATAGCGGATTTGCAGCGCGCGTCACGTCATGTTCTGATCCCTGGCTCCCGCCTTTGACCGAATTCAGGTTAGGCACGGCCGCACAAATAGTTTCGGCGGCTGCGGGTTTCCGGGATGAAAAGTCTGCATCCCGGCGTTAGCTTTTCATTATCGTCATTTTCCCTCAAGATCGTCATTATCCCTCAAGGAGGCTTCGATGCATAAAAGAGTGTTGATCCAGGCGGCTGCGGCGCTTGTGGCGCTGCAGTTCTTTGCGGTTCCGGTGTTTGCGGCCGGCGGCGGTGGCGGTGGTACCGAGACCACCACCCAGTGCAAGAAGGGGCAGGTCTGGGACAAGAAAAAGCAGAAATGCGTCGCGCCGAAGTACGGCATGCTGGACGACGACAACATCTACGATGCTGGTCACGACCTGGCCATGGCCGGGCGTTATGATGAGGCGATTGCCGTGCTCAGCCTTGCCGCCAACAAGCAGGATCCGCGCATCCTCAACTATCTCGGCTATTCGCATCGCCATTCCGGCCGTGTCACCGTCGGCCTCGGCTATTACGAGGAAGCGCTGCGCATCAACCCGGATTACACGCTGGTGCGCGAATATCTCGGCGAGGCCCATCTGCAGATCGGCGACCTGGCCGGCGCCCAGGAGCAGCTGGCCGAGATCGAGAAGCGGACCGGCAAAGGTTCCCGCGAATACGGCATGCTGGCCGAACAGATCTACCATTTCATGAGAAGCTGACCCCACCCCAACGGCTTCTCTGGGCCGGCTGCGAGCAATCGCAGCCGGTTTTTGTTGTCGCAACTGCAACACGCTGCACATGCCGTGACGGCAATTGCGCAAGTCGGCTCATGATTTTTCAAAGAGCCTGCTTTTTCAGCGTGAAAAACGCGCGAGGATCGCTATATTGGGGAAAATTGCGGTGAAACGGTTCCGTTAGCCCGAGGCTGCCGGACCCGTTTTCTTTTTATACCCATCGACAAGGCTTTCCCCGAAATGCGGGGGTGGCGGCAGGAAAGGTCAGGCATCATGAACAAGGTCCCGATGACAGGCGAGGGGTTCGCGTCATTGAAGGAAGAGCTGCGTTGGCGCCAGCAGGAGGAGCGGCCACGCATCATCGAGGCGATCTCCGAAGCGCGCTCGCATGGCGACCTGTCCGAAAATGCCGAATATCATGCCGCCAAAGAGGCGCAGAGCCTCAATGAGGGCCGTGTCAACGAACTGGAAGACTATATTGCTCGGGCCGAGGTGATCGACGTCACCAAGCTTAGCGGCGACAAGGTCAAGTTCGGCGCCACGGTGGTGCTGGTCGACGAGGACACCGAGGAAAAGAAGACCTACCAGATTGTCGGCGACCAGGAAGCGGACGTGAAATCGGGCCGTATCTCGATCTCATCGCCGATCGCGCGCGCGCTGATCGGCAAGGAAGTCGGCGACGCCATCGAGGTCAACGCGCCTGGCGGCGCCAGGGGTTATGAGATCGTCCAGGTGCAATTTATCTAGCACCTCAGATACTTCTGAAAGGCTCTAGGCTGGTGCTCGTGATTTGAGCGCCAGTTGCTTCTTAGCTTCCGCCACCACCTTCGCCGGCGTTAGGCGCTCCCCCGATGCGGCCAGCAACGTTGAGGCATATTGCCCGCGCGGGCCGGTCAAACCCGGCTCGGTCGCCAGGAACACCGCGACCGTCGGCAGGCCGAAGGCGCTGGCGAGGTGGGTCAGACCGGTGTCGGCGCCGATAACCAGCGTCGAGCGGCCAAGGATCGCGGCGATGTCTGCCAGCGGCGATCTCGGCACCACGATCGTTGACGGCACGGCTTTCGCGATTGCCTCGGCGACCGCCTTCTCACGCTCGTTCGACCAGGTGGTGACCGGCGTCATTCCGGTACCAACCAGCAGGCGAGCGGTTTCGATCCAGTCTTCGGCGGGCCATTTCTTGTCTTCGCGGCTGGTGCCGTGCAGCAGGAAGGCCGTCTTGCCGTCGATGCCGGCCAGGCGGCCCGGAGGCGGCACAATCCCGGATGCCAGGGTCGAAAGGTCGGGCTCGTAGCCGAGCGCCAGCCCGAACAGCCGGCGCGTGCGTTCGATGGCGTGCAGGTTGCGCGGCACGGCGTATTTGCGCTGGTAAAACAACGTTGCCAAGGGCTCCCGCGCGCTCGCGCGGTCGAAACCTGCGATTGGTGCCGCTGCCTGTTTCGCCACCAGGGCCGATTTCAGCAGCCCCTGAGCATCGATGACGAGGTCGTACTCGCCTGCTTGCAGAGCGCGGCGCAAGCTTGTCGCCTCCCGCCATGTGCCGGCGTTGAACAGATGCTTGCGCCAGCGCCGGATGGCGACGGTATGGATCTTTGCTATCGCCGGATGCAGCGCGACGATGGCGGCAAAGGCTTCTTCGACGCACCAGTCGAAGGCGATATCGGGGCGCTTGCGGCGTGCATCTTCGACGGCGGGGAAGGTGTGGGTGACGTCGCCCATCGAGGAGGTCTTGACGATCAAAACCTTCATGCGGCGGCCGGGAGTTCCAGCAACCTGTCCGCCGCCGCTGCCACTCGGGCAACGTCCAGCGTCTTCAGGCAGTTGAGGTGGCCGAGCGGGCAGATCTTCCGGTGGCAGGGCGAACAGGACAGATGCAACCAGATCAGTTCGCGCTGTTCAGCCAACGGCGGCGTGTTTTCCGGCGAGGTCGAACCGTAGACGGCAACGACCGGTGTGCCGACGGCGGCCGCGACATGCATCAGCCCGCTGTCGTTGGACACCGCCAGCCTGGCCGCGGCGATCAGGTCGATGGCGTCCTCCAGCCGCGTCTTTCCTGCCAGATCGACGACACCGGGCGCGAGTGCTGCGATCTCGGCGGTGACGTCGCGATCGTTCTTCGAGCCGAACAACGCGACCTCGAATCCTTTCGCCATCATCTCTCCGGCGAGGCCGGCATAGCTTTCGCTAGGCCAGCGTTTGGCCGGACCGAATTCGGCGCCGGGCATCATGGCGACGAATTTTCCCGGCTGCAGGTCGAAGCGGGCGAGCAACTCTTTCTGATTGCCGCCATCGACGGTCAGGTGCGGCGCCCGGAAATGGCCACCCTGGGCAAGACCGAAATAGGCCTGCGCGGTGCGCCGTTTGACGGCATCGGGCAGCGGCACGATGTCGGTCAGCAGGCCGTAGCGCATTTCCCGGAGATTGCCGAAGCGGTGGGGGATGCGGGCAAAGAACGGGATCAGCGCCGATTTCCAGCTGCCCGGCAGGACGTAGGCCATGTCGTAGCGGCCGCGCAGCAGGCGGCCGAAGCGGCGGCGAATGGTGAATTCGAGCGCGCCCGGTTGCAGCGGGAAATCGATCTGCTGGCGAATCTCGGGCATGCGCTTGACCAGCGGGGCCGCCCAGGCCGGGGCCAGCACGTCGATGGCGGCGTTGGGATGGACGTCCTTCAGCGCTGAAAACAGGCACTGCGCCATGACCATATCGCCCACCCAGCGTGGGCCGATCACGAGGATCGTTGGGCTTTCAGCCATTCGACATAGTCTCTGACGCCGGTTTCCACTGTGCGGAATTGCCCGTTATAGCCGGCTGCACGCAAACGGGACATATCAGCCTGGGTAAAACTCTGGTAGCTGCCCTTGAGGTGATCGGGGAATTCAATGAACTCGATCTCGCCCTTGCCCAGCGTATCGATCACGGTCTCGGCAATGGCGCGGAACGGCTGGGCGCGGCCGGTGCCGCAGTTGAAGATGCCGCTCGAGCCGCGCTTCCACAGCCACAGATTGACGTCGGCGACATCGCCGACATGAATGAAGTCGCGGCTCTGTTCGCCAGGCCCGAAGCCGTCATGGGCGCCGAACAGCTTTGGGTTTTCGCCGCGCCCGACCTGATTGAACAGATGAAAGGCGACCGAGGCCATGGCGCCCTTGTGCGCCTCGCGCGGGCCATAGACGTTGAAGTAGCGCAAGCCGGCGACCTGCGAATGATCGGTGTCGAACACAGTGCGCCTGACATAGTCGTCGAATAGTTTCTTCGAATAGGCGTAGACGTTGAGCGGCCGCTCAAGTGCGGGGTCCTCGCGAAACTCCGAACCGCCGCCGTAGACGGAAGCCGAGGAGGCATAGAGGAACGGTATGCGCAGCGAAAGACAGCCATGCAGCAAGCGCTTTGAGAAGGCGTAGTTCACGTCCATCATGAACTTGCCGTTCCATTCCGTGGTGGTCGAGCAGGCGCCCTGGTGGAAGACGGCCTCGACGCGGCCTAGGTCGCCGGCTTCCAAGGTGGCCAAGAATTCGTCCTTGTCGAGATAGTCGGCTATCTGCAAATCGGCCAGGTTGGCGATCTTGTGGCCGTCGGTGAGGTCGTCGACGACGAGGATGTCATCATGGCCTTCGGCATTGAGTGCGGCGACGATGTTGGAGCCGATCATGCCGGCCCCGCCCGTGACGATGATCATGAATGCCTCTGGTTGCTTGCGATTCCGGTCCTTATAAGGGAGGCCAAGCGTACTGTCGATGAAGCACCACGACGCCACAGTGAGACCGCGAAGCGGCCGCTTTATTCGAGGCCCGCAAGCTAGGGGACAAAAAATGCCGTCGACCGAACTGCTCATTGCGTTTTTCGCCACCACGGCGATCTTTGCCTATATTCCAGGACCGGCGATGCTCTATGCCGCCGCGCAGACCATGGCGCGCGGGCGCTGGTCGGGGCTGACGGCGGCACTTGGCATCCATCTTGGCGGTTATTTCCATGTCTTTGCGGCTGCCGCCGGGCTGTCGGTGCTCTTCCATGCGGTGCCGCCGCTCTACATGGCGGTCAAGCTCATCGGCGCGCTCTATCTGATCTGGCTTGGCGTGTCCTTGTTCCGCAAGCGCGGGGACGGTGACACGGCGCTGCCGGCGATCGAGCGCAAATCGGCGCGCCGGGCATTTTTCGAGAGCATCACCGTCGAAGTGCTCAATCCGAAGACGGCGATCTTCTTCATGGCGTTCCTGCCACAGTTCATCGATGCCTCGGCGGGTTTCCCGGTGTGGCTGCAATTCGTCGTGCTGGGCACCATCGTCAATTTAATGTTCTCTTCGGCAGATATTGTCTGCGTGTTGCTGGCAGGCATGGTGATCGCCCGGCTGAAGCGCTCCAGCCGTGCGCAGCGCATCATGCAGCGGGCGGGCGGGGCGGTGCTGGTCGGACTGGGCGTCCACGTCGCGTTGCAGAAGAGCTGACGGCCGCCCTGACGTTGCGCTGCGCGGATTTGCGGTATATCGGCTTCGCCATGAAGGATCCGGCCCGTAAATTGACAATTTTCAGCGTGATTGAGGTCGGCCTTTCCCTCGCATTGCCAGTGACATGATCAAGCACAATCCGCCTTCGCCCGAACCTTTGCACCGCGCCATTGCCCGCTTTGGCGACGTTGCCGTGCTGGTGGTCGGCGACTTCATCCTCGACCGTTTCGTCAACGGCGTCATCGAGCGCATCTCGCCGGAAGCGCCGATCCCGGTGCTGCACGGGCGCGGCGAGACCTCGACGATGGGCGGCGCAGGCAACGTTGTCGCCAACATCGTCTCGCTGGGTGCCAGCGCTATTCCCATATCGGTGATCGGCACCGATGTGGCCGGCGACAATCTGGTGCGCATGCTGCGCGAACTCGGCGCCGATACGGCTGATATGGCGCAGGAGCGCGGTCGCATGACGTCGTCGAAGAGCCGCTTCAGCGCGCTCAATCAGCAGGTGCTGCGCTTCGATGAGGAAGAGATCAAGCCGCTCGACGACAAGGAACGGGCGGACCTGGTCCGGCATTTTCGCGCCGCACTCACGCGCGCCGACATCGTCATTCTGTCCGACTATGGCAAGGGCATCTTGCTCGACGGCGTCGCCGCCGACCTGATCGCCATCTGCCGCGAGGCGGGAAAACCGGTGCTGGTCGATCCCAAGGGCCGCGACTATGCGCGCTATGCCGGCGCGACCGCCATCACGCCCAACCGCAAGGAGCTTGGCGAAGCTGTCGGTCGCCCGGTTTTCGCCGACGACGAGATCGTCGCGGCGGCACGCCAGCTGATTTCGGCACATGGCTTCGACTTCGTCGTCGCCACCCGCAGCGAAAAGGGCATGAGCGTCGTCGGCGCGGATGAGGCGCGCCACATCGCCACCCAGGCGCGCGAAGTGTTCGACGTTTCGGGCGCCGGCGATACGGTAATCGCGAGCTTCGCGCTGGCTCTGGCCGCGGGCGCCGATCGCGTCATGGCCGCCTCCATCGCCAATGCCGCCGGCGGTGTGGTGGTGGGCAAACGCGGCACCGCGCGGCTGACCGTGGAGGAACTCACCGGCGCGCTGTTCCGCTCGCACGGCCCCACCGCCCATAAGGACGCCATCCTCGATGCCGCATCGGCCGCGCGCATGGTGGCGGCGTGGAAGGACGAGGGCCTGAGCGTCGGCTTCACCAATGGCTGCTTCGATATATTGCATGCCGGCCATGTCAGTCTTCTCCACGCGGCGCGCAGCCAGTGCGACCGGCTGGTGCTCGGCCTCAACAGCGATGCCTCGGTGCGTCGGCTGAAAGGCGCAGGGCGCCCGGTCAACGATCAGCATGATCGTGCCTGCGTGCTCGCCGCCCTGGCCTCGGTCGATGCGGTCGTGGTGTTCGAAGAGGATACGCCGCTGGCGCTGATCGAGGCGCTTCTGCCCGACATTCTGGTCAAGGGCGCCGACTACACGGTCGAAACCGTTGTCGGCGCCGACGTGGTGCAGAAGGCGGGCGGGCGCGTCGTCCTGGTCGACCTTGTCGCCGGCAAGAGCACCACCGGCACGATCGGCAAATTGCGCGCCGGCGGCGGTACCAACTGAGGGATTTCATGTCCGGACTGAATGACTATCTGGTCCGCTCGGCGGCCGCGATCACCGCGACAGTCGAGCGTGACCTGACCGCCGAGATGGAACGTGCTGTGAGTGCGGTCGTCGCCGCGCTTTCCTCGGGCAAGGCGCTGCTGGTCTGCGGCAATGGCGGCTCGGCCAGCGACGCCATCCACATTGCCACCGAACTGGTCGGCCGCTTCCTTAAGGAGCGCAAGGCCTACAATGTGATTGCGCTGCCGGCCAACGCGGGCATGCTGACCGCCTGGGGCAATGACTATGGCTTCGACACCGTGTTTTCGCGCCAGGTCGAGGCGCATGGCGCGCCCGGCGGCGTGCTGCTTGCCATCTCGACCAGCGGCAATTCGCCGAGCATTCTGGCTGCCGCCGAACAGGCTCGGATGATGGGCATGACGGTGGTCAGCCTCACCGGCGACAGCGGTGGCAAACTCAAGCCGCTCACCGACATACTGCTCAACGTGCCCTCGACCTCGACGCCGATCATCCAGCAGGGACATCTCTGCCTCTACCACTATCTCTGCGAGGTGGTGGAAGACCGTCTGTCGAATGGCTGACACCGGGGCCTACGGTCCATACCCGCTGGCTGAGCCCGGCCTGTGGGTTGAGCGGGTGGGTTCGCGGGTGTTTCCAGCCAGCGCGCCGGCGCTGTTCCTCGACCGCGACGGCACCATCAATGTCGACACCGGCTATCCCGACGATCCAGCCAAAATGGCGCTGCGCGACGGCATCGTGCCGGTCATCGCGGCGGCCAACCGGGGCAACATCCCGGTGGTCATCGTCACCAACCAGTCCGGCATCGCGCGCGGCTATTTCGGCTGGAAGGAATTTGCCGCGGTCAACGGCCGGGTTCTCAAGCTGCTTGCCGCCGGCGATGCCTTCGTCGACATGGTTCTGGCCTGCGCCTACCACGAGGCGGGCAGCGGGCCACTGGCGGTCGCCGACCATCCAATGCGCAAGCCCAATCCGGGCATGCTGCTACAGGCCCGGCAGCGTCTCGGCCTCGATCTCAAGCGCTCGCTGATAGTCGGCGACAAGGCCGCGGATATGCAGGCCGGACAACGTGCCGGCCTGCCGCGCGGCTGGCTGGTGGATGGCGAGGGAAGTAATGAGCCGGGCTTCGAGGTTCTGCCGCTGCGCAACCCCGATGATCTGGAACGGCTTTTGAGAGCTGTCGAGTCGCTCGGATCGAGACTGATTTAGCTTTCCGGATCTGTTGCGACGCAATCTCAATGGGTTAGCTTGAGCGTTTCACCGTTTCGCAGAAACGGCGAGCCGATCCATTTCTTTGCTTTGACGCTATTCCCCAGGAAAGCACCACGCTCTTTTGCGGAAAAACTGCAGAGATCAGACATCATTCAAGCAAGAAATTTGCAGATGTCATTCCATCGAAGAACGAGGGGAATTCATTGAAGAAAGCAATCTCTGTTGCCGTTGTCTTGTTGATATTGGCTGTGCTTTCAGCCGTGGGGTATGTCTGGCAAAAACACGGCGTGTATGGGCTCAATGCACTTCTTCGCCGCGGCGGAAGCTACTGGATCGCCGTTGCACCCGACGATGCGCGTCTCTCGCCTGCCATGCAGCTTGCGTTGAAATCGGAAATTCCTGATGTGACCGGTGGAGCCAGCTCATGGAATGAAACCGAGCCTGGATTCCAGGTCAGAGAAATCCCCGTCATGGCGGGCGACCGTGAAATTGACCGGCTCTATCTCAACCGTTTCGATCCAGCCAAATTCCGTTTCGTTGCCCGTAACGAGCCCAGTGGTGCCAAGGACATCGACCAGTGGGAAGCGGCACTCAATCCACAAGGCACAGGCGGCACCGTTCTGATCGTCAATGGCAGTTATTTCGGACTGAAGGGCGAAGCCGACACGCCCTTTGTCAGCATGGGTGCGAGGCTCGGGCCGGATGAATACGATGCGAAGGCCGGCGCCTGGTTCGTGAATGCCTCCGGCACGCATGTGGTCGATCTCAATTCACGTGACTGGCGCGCAGTCACGGAGAATGCCGAAAACGCTATGGTTTCCTATCCATTGCTTGTCGGTGAGGACGGCCGCAACAATGTACGCGCCAAGAGCAACTGGTTGGCCAACCGCACCTTTATCGCGGAAGATCGTCAGGGCTGGATCATCGTCGGTTCGACCAAGGACGCTTTCTTCTCGCTGGACCGGCTAGCAAACTTCCTGTTGCAGACCGACCTCGATCTCAAGACGGCGCTAAACCTCGATGGCGGGCCTGTTGCCTGCCTCAGCGTCCGCTCCGGGAACTACCGGTTGAAACACTATGCCAAGTGGGAAGCCCAGGTCGCGGATGGCGACGTCTCACTGCTTCAAGCATCGCTAGATGTGCCCTGGGGATTGCCTGTTGTTCTCACGGTGGAGCGCAGGTAGCAGATCCTGCCCTTGGCAGGGTGGGTCAAAGTACTCCCGATTCCGTAGCTGAAACCGGATGGCATATTCAACCTTGGCCGCTCATGTTCACGCAATCTGACCCGGAATACCCTACGATTTCGGCGCCAGAATTCGCTTTCTGGCTCATATTCGTCGTCAACATGATTGTGATCGGCGCGGCGTTCTCACGTCAAAAAACATTTTCCGTCTCAAATGGTTGCCGCATGTCATCACATTCGTCTGGCTTGCTTGCTCACCTATTTTGCTGGCCTTTTTAGCTTTGCCGGAGATGTCCCCTGGTGAGAGCCCCGGCCCTGGGGACGGCTTCATTCTTTTGCCAGTTGTCGGAGAGGTAGCAGTGTGTCTGTTGGGGTATGTCTTGGTCGGCGTCGCACATGCTTTTTCGAAGTTAATCTCGCTTATCAGGCGCTGAACGCCACCAGCCCTTCGTCCTTGACGCGGCGGATGGTCAGCGCGGTGCGCACCGTGTCGACATTCGGCGCCGAAGCCAGTTCTTCGATGACGAAGGTCTGGAAGGTGCCGAGATCACTCGCCACGCAATGCAGCAGGAAGTCGGATTCGCCCGAGACCATCCAGGCGTCGCGCACGATCGGCCAGCCGCGAGTGCGCTCGGCGAAGGTTTTGAGTTCCGCGTCGGCCTGGTGATGCAGGCCGATCAGGCAGAAGGCGACGACATCCATGCCGAGCGCCGGCGCGTTGAGCAAAGCGCGATAGCCTTTGATGATGCCGGTTTCCTCCAGCCGCCGGACACGGCGCAGGCAGGGCGGCGCGGAAATGCCGACGCGGCTCGACAGTTCGACATTGGTCATGCGCCCGTCGGCCTGAAGCTCGCGCAGAATCTTCCAGTCGATGGCGTCGAGGTCGGCTTTCAGGGGCATGGCGGTCTCTGCTTAGCGCAAGAATCTTTCGCGATCTCGTCATTAAACGACTTTTGTGGCGATGCCAGCCCTTGGTCGGGCGATTTTGCGACCGTAACGGAAGCGGCCATTGCGCGAATAAGCCTGTGGGCCGAAGCTTTCCGGGGACGACGGCCTGATCGTCTTGCTGGTGTGGTTGGCAACCCTTACATTACCAGCACCGTTTCACGTCTTTTTCCAAGGCACACTCGATTGTCCGCCCCGCAGAGGCTTTAGATGACCACCAAGCACGCGCCTGTCCTTATCATCGGTTCCGGCCCGGCCGGCTATACGGCGGCGGTCTACGCCGCGCGCGCCATGCTGAAGCCGATGCTCGTCGCCGGCCTGCAGCAGGGCGGCCAGCTGATGATCACCACCGATGTCGAAAACTATCCGGGCTTCGCCGATCCGATCCAGGGCCCGTGGCTGATGGAGCAGATGCTGAAGCAGGCCGAGCATGTCGGCACTGACATCGTCAACGACATCATCACCGAGGTCGACCTCAATGTGCGGCCGTTCCGCGCCACGGGCGATTCCGGCACCACTTACACGGCCGATGCGCTGATCATCGCCACCGGTGCGCAGGCGAAGTGGCTGGGCATCCCCACCGAACAAACCTTCATGGGCTTCGGCGTGTCGGCCTGCGCCACCTGCGATGGTTTTTTCTATCGCGGCAAGGATGTCGCTGTCATCGGCGGCGGCAATTCGGCGGTGGAGGAGGCGCTCTATCTCTCCAATCTGGCGAAGAGCGTGACCGTCATCCACCGGCGCAACGATTTCCGCGCCGAGCGCATCCTGCGTGAGCGGCTGTTGAAAAAGGACAATGTCCGAGTCATCTGGGACACGATCGTCGACGAGATCACCGGCCGGCCCGGCAAGACGCCGCTGCCGCCTTCGGTCGAAGGGCTGAAGCTCAGAAATGCGATGACCGGCGAGGTCAGCCATCTCCAGGTGGACGGCGTGTTCGTGGCGATCGGCCATGCGCCGGCGGTGGAATTGTTTGTCGGCAAGCTGAAGCAGAAGCCGAACGGCTATCTGTGGACGGCGCCGAATTCGACCCGCACCGATGTGCCCGGCGTGTTCGCCGCCGGTGACGTGACCGACGATATCTACCGTCAGGCGGTGACCGCCGCCGGGCTCGGCTGCATGGCCGCGCTCGAGGCGGAAAAATACCTGGCCGGCATCGAGGTGCACCGCGAAGCGGCGGAATAAAATCTATCAAGACGGCGTCGCAAGCCGTTCAAAAGCCTGATTTTTCATTCAGACGCCAAAAACAGAACGAGGGGAACTCAATGGCGTTGGACTGGGACAAGCTTCGCGTGTTTCACGCAGCGGCGGAGGCTGGGTCGTTTACCCATGCCGCCGAGACTTTGCACCTGTCGCAATCGGCGATTTCACGCCAGGTCAGCGCGCTCGAACATGATGTCGGGGTGCCGCTGTTCAATCGCCATGCCCGCGGCCTGGTGCTGACCGAGCAGGGCGAAATGCTGTTCCGCACGGCGCATGACGTGCTGATGAAGCTGGAGACCATCAAGTCGAAGCTGACCGAGGCCAAGGACCGTCCCTCAGGCGTGCTGAGGGTAACGACCACGGTCGGGCTCGGCGCCGGCTGGCTGACCGAGCGGGTGCAGGAATTCATCGAGCTCTATCCGGAAATCAGCCTGCAGCTGATCCTGGCCAATGAGGAACTCGACCTCACCATGCGCCAGGCCGACTGCGCGATACGGCTGCGCCAGCCGCAGCAGCCCGACCTTATCCAGCGCCGCCTGTTCACCGTGCATTTCCACCTCTATGCCTCGCCGTCCTATGTCGGCAAGCACGGCAAGCCGACCTCGGTCGCCGATCTGAAGAACCATCGCATCGTCACTTTCGGTGTGCCGGTGCCGTCGCATCTGTCGGAGCTGAACTGGCTGGAAACGATCGGCGATTTCGACGGTGGGCAAAGGGTGCCGACGCTGCAGATCAACGACATCTTGTCGATCAAGCGCGCCGTGCAGGGCGGCGCCGGCATCGCCATGCTGCCCGACTACGTGATCTCCAAGGAATCGGATTTGGTGCAGCTTTTGCCGGAGACCGAGGTGCCGTCCTTCGACACCTATTTCGCCTATCCCGATGCAATGAAGAACCAGGCCAAGCTGCACGTCTTCCGCGACTTCATCATCGCCAAAGCGCGCAGCTGGTCATTTTAAACATGCCCTTGGGAGGTGCTGGTCACCCCCGCCAAGGCGTCAGCCGTGGCAGCCAGCCGGGAACATTGCGGCGGTAGGTCTCGTATTCGCCACCGTAGCGGCGGGCGAGAGTCGGCTCCTCATAGAACCTGACGAAAGAGCCCATGACGATCGCGCCGATGGCGGCATAGGCAGCGACGCTCCAGCTTGAAAACAGCAACGCCTGGCCGAGGATGATCGACAGCACGGCGACGTACATCGGGTTGCGGACATGGCGGTAGACGCCGCCGATCACCAGTCTCTCGGTGGGTGCTACAGGCGCCGGCGTGCCCATGCCTTCGAGCGCGAAGCGGGCAAAGGAATGGACGAGCAGGGCGATGGCCGCGACGATTAGGATGGAGCCAGCCGGCACGAAGCCGGGCACCGTCGACAGCGGCAGACGGTAGCGGTCCGTCAGCAGCCAGGGCACCAGCCCGGCCACGACACAAGGTGCGGCGATGAAGAAGACCGCGCTGCCGGCGATCGCCTGGGGTGTCCGCATGTCAGGTCTCCCTTCTTCCGGCCGACCCTTCCCATCCCGCTGCCGCAAAAATAAACGCCTGCTGCCCGATTCAACGTCATTCGGCTTTTTGCCCGCGAGCGCGAGAATCAGCCCGACTTGCGGTTCTGCGAAGGCAACCGCACGGTCGCGCCATTCATTTGGCAACTTTTCGTGGTCCTATGGCCCCTAGACATGGGTTAGACCACAGCCTGTACCTTTTTGCATGCGTGTGTTGCAAAATAGATGCTTGTTTCTTGGGCATGAACAGCACATATATAGATCATCTCCTGGGCGCGTTCTCCTCCCATTAGCGCCCTCGAGTGTTCCCCTCTGGAGGTTAGCCTTAACAGGCACTTCCAATCAAACTCAGCCGGATCTTCATTGATCCGGCTTTTTTGTTTCCGGGCCTGCCGTAGCCAGCGAAAAATCGAGCAAAATCGCCGCGTAACAGTGACATGTAACCTCAGGTAACATGCCGCAGGCGCGATTCATCGTTTAAGCAGATCATAGGACGCGGTGTGGTTCGACCGGGAGATGGGGGCATCACTCGGAAGATCCGGGCTCAGGCGGCTACCGCGTCCGAACCTATTCGTCTGTCAGTGCCGCATGGCGCGGCGGATACGTGCGGCGGACCTGCCGTTTTCCTCCCAAGAAGACGGTCCGCAATAAGAGCGGCGTCCGGGTCATCCGGGCGCCGTTTTTTGTGCGGATCATCCTTCGGCCTGTCAGGCAGCCTTGCCGTTGGCGTTCATCGCCTCGTCGGCCAACCGACCGGTCAGCTCGGCCATGTGATCGAAGGCGCAACGATAGCTGGCGACGCCGGAGGTCGCCGAGCGCAGTTCGATGATCAGGTCGCCGATCTCGGCCTGCGGCATGGTCGCCTCCACGACATCCCATCCCGGCCAGTCAGGCCGCGCGTCGTAGCCAAGGATCTGGCCGCGCCGTTGCGGGATCAGCGCGATGATCTTCGAAGTGGCTTCGGACGGCGTGACGATCTCGACCTTCATGACCGGCTCGAGCAGCACCGGCGAGCAGGCCGCCATGCCTTCCTTCATGGCCAGCTTGGCCGCCATCTGGAAAGCCATGTCGGAGGAATCGACGGCGTGGTAGGAGCCGTCGGAGAGGTTGACGGCGACATCGACGACAGGGAAGCCGAGCGGGCCGGATTTCAGATAATCGCGCACGCCGGTTTCGACCGACTGGATGTAGGTCTTGGGCACGACGCCGCCGGTGATGGTGTCCGAGAACTGAAAGCCGGAGCCGCGCGGCAGCGGCTTGATCTCGATCACCACATCGCCGAACTGGCCATGGCCGCCGGACTGCTTCTTGTGGCGGCCGCGCTGCTGCACCGTCTTTCGGATCGTCTCGCGATAGGGGACGGCAGGCGCATGGCCTTCGACCGGAATCTGATTCTTGCCTTCCAGCCGCTCGCGCACGACCCGCAGATGCATCTCGCCATGGCCGGACAGCACGGTCTCGGCCGAGTCCTGGTTGTGGCGCAAGGTGAGCGAGGGATCTTCCTCGGCCAGGCGCTGGATGGCCGCCGACATTTTGACCTCGTCCTTGCGCTCCTTCGGCCGTAGCGCAAAGGCAAAGACCGGCTGCGGCGGCGTAAGCGTGACCAGCGGCTTGATACCGCCCTTCGTGGAACTCAACGTCTGGCCGGTCTTGACCTCGTCCAGCTTGCCCAACGCCACCGTGTCGCCGGCCTTGGCAGCGGTGAGCTTGGACTGGTCCTTGCCGAGCATCTTGTAGATGCCGGAGACCTTCGCCGTCTCGCCATTCGACAAATAGAGTTCGGCTGCATCGGCGATCTGGCCGGAGAGTACGCGCGACACGGACAGCTTGCCGCCATGCGCGGTGTGGATGGTCTTCATCACCTGGACCACGGTGTGATTGCCGTCGGGGACGCCGAGCCGTTTGCGCGTCGCCTCGACATCCGGTGCGTCATGGCGGATCGCCTTCAAAAGGCGCAGCACGCCGTTGCCTTTTTCGGCGGTGCCGATAAGCACCGGCGTTATGGCGCCGGCGCGCAGGTCGGCGGACAGATCGTCGAAGACCGCGTCTTTCGGCGGCTCGATCTCCTCCAGCAACTGCTCCATCAACTGGTCGTCATGGTCGGCAAGCGTCTCCAGCATGGAGAAGCGAGCCTCCAGTTCGCGCGCCTTGTCGTCAGTTGGAATTTCGGCAACCTGGCTTTCGGCATATTCGCGGTAGATGTAGGCGCGCTCCAGCGCCAGGTCGATCGAACCGATCACCACATTGTCCTTGCGCAGCGGAATCTGGCGCAGCAACAGCGGCGCCGCGCTCGTCGGCTGCAGCATCTTCAGCGTATCGCGTACGCCGGCGATTGCCTTGTCGACCTTGTTGAGGAACAGGATGCGCGGCACGCCGAGATCGTCGAGCTTGCGCATGATGAGCTGCAAGGCTGGGATCTTCTTCTCGTCGGCCTCGGCGACGACCACCGCGAGATCGCAGGCTGCCAGCACCGGCTCGGCCTCGAAGGAGAATTCGATCGATCCGGGACAGTCGACGAAGGTGATCTGCTCGCCCATGAATTCGGTGGTGGCAAATGTCGCCTCGACGCTCATGGCGTGCGCCCGCGCCTCGGGCGAATGATCGGAAACGGTGCTTCCCGATGAAACGGGATTTTGGCGGGGGATGGCGCCCGTACGGGCGAGGATGGCTTCGAGAAGTGTCGTCTTACCGCTTGCAAAGGGACCGACTATGGCAATGCATTTCGGTCCCGTGCGTCGTCCTCCGGCGCGAGTACCCATGGCTGACCTCCACTCAGGCGTTGCCCTTGGAGTGCGATCAGCAAAAGTGGAAACGGTTTTGCGCCGATCGCACCCTGTCGTGAGCGGCGGCCGGCCTGTTCGACCGTCGCGGGCGGGGTTGTTTTCATTTAGCCACCTGCCCAACCCATCGTCCCACGGGTTGGCCGGGAGGGCAAGGAAAATAGAAATCGCGCCGCCGTCAGACGGACGGAGCGAGAGCCGGGGTCAGAACCGCCGGTAGATTTCAGCAGGCCTGGGTGCGGCGCGCCGGCCTGGCTGCGCTTTGCTTCACCACCGTCTCGGCGTAGCGCGACAACAGCGGGTTAAACAGGTCTGGGCGTTCCCAGAACGGTGCGTGGCCGGCGCCTGATATGACATGGCATTGTTCCCACAGCGAGCTGTAGGCCACCGTCTCGAAGTAACTCAGCCGCACCAGCGGATCATGCTCGCCATTGATCACCGCGACGGGGAACGGAGCGTGCTCGACCACCTGTTTCTGGTCGGCGCCCTTGCCCGCAAACATGGAGCGCGCCACGCCGGCGCGAAGCCGGCCGTCGGTGCGCCTGATGGCTTCGCGGAAAGACGGACTGGCGGTGTCGCCGTAGCACAGAGCCTCAAAACGCTCGATGTCGCGTTCGGAGTAGACCTTCTTGGAGGCGAGCAGCATGTCCCAGTTGGCGTGAAAGCCGCGCAGCATGCCAAGCGGCCCCCGCGACACCGGCGGCGCTCCGGTCAGCACCAGGCCGCTGACCGCATGGTGAAAGCTGGCCAGTTCGACCGCCACATGGCCGCCGAGCGACCAGCCGAAGATGATGGCGTGGCCGATGCCCAAAGCGTCGAGAAGCCGGGCTGTGGTCTGGGCAAGGCCGGTAATCGTATAGGCGGTCGCCGGGTCGCGGGCATCGGAGGACTCGCCGTGGCCGGGAAGGTCGAAGGCGATCAGCCGATGGGCGTCGGCAAGCGGGCTATCGAACTGACGGGCAAACACGGCGCGCGAACTGCCCGAGCCATGGATCATGACGATGGGCATGCCGGACCCAGACGACTGGCTGAGGCGCAAGTCGGCCTGCGGCGTGCGGATGGTGCGGTGAGTGATGCTCATGCTGGATTAGACCTTGAGATTTGCCTGACCGCCAACATCGCATCGCTGGCTCTATATGTTCTTTAAACATGTGGTTAAGAAAGGATTTCTAAAGAGATAGCCGGCACGATCGCTGGCTCCATGGCATCACGCGCGGAATCCCGACAATGGAACCAGTCCTCGATCTTCTTGTCTCGATCTGCAGCATCGCGATGCTTGGCCAATATGTCTGGTCGATGCGGGCGCATTTCCAACCGCAGGCGATGTCTCCAGGCGCCATGGTGATTTCGGCGGCGGTCATCGCCACGGCGCTGTTCTTTCTCGCCACCCTTTGGATCCAATCGCAGCCGGGTTCGGCAAAGCTCACCGGACTTGCCGTCGAACTGGCGAGCTCTGCCCTGTTCTGGTGGGCGATCGTCACGTCGCGCAAGGTGCGGCTGCGCTTCGTCTTCGCACCCGACGATCCGCACAGCCTGCTGACCCACGGCCCCTACGGCCATGTCCGCCACCCCTTCTATACGTCCTACATCGTCTTCTGGATCGGCTGGGGGATCGCGACCTGGTCGGTCTGGGCGTTGGTGCCGGTCGCCGGGATCGCTATCCTCTATGTGTTTGCGGCGCTGGACGAAGAGAAGAAATTTTCGCGCACGCCGCTGGCCGGAGCCTACGCGGACTATCGCGTACGTGCCGGCCTGTTCTGGCCCCGGCTGGGGTGGTAGCCGGCACCGGAGCAGGGTAGCTTCTGAACTTAGGGATCACCAGAGATGAAGATCATTGCCTGCGGCAGCGTGCCGACCATCATCGCACCGGAGAAGTATTTCACCGGCCGCGTGCTGCAGACGCCCATCATCGAGAAGGAAGCGCCGGCCCGGCTCAGAGCCACGCTGGCCAGCTTCGAGCCCGGTGCGCGCACCCACTGGCACACGCATCCGCTGGGGCAGACGCTTTATGTCACTGCGGGCGCCGGCCTTGCGCAGACATGGGGCGGGCCGATCCAGGAGATCAAGGCGGGCGACGTCATCTCGTTCGAGCCGGGCGAGAAGCACTGGCACGGCGCGGGTCCAAAGACGACAATGACCCACGTCGCCATGCAGGAAGCGCTGGACGGCGTCCATGCCGATTGGATGGAAGCGGTCACGAGCGAGCAGTATGGCGGCTGAGGTCTGCTCTTGACAAAAACCCGGCTCGAAAGGCCGGTTTCATGTCTCGGAGCCTGATCAGGTCAGCGATGCAGTGAATCGCTGGATGCGCGTGCAGGCTTCCTCCAGCAGGCTCTCCGTCGTGGCGTAGGAGATACGGAAGTTGGGGCCGAGGCCGAAGGCCGAGCCGAACACCACTGCGACACCCTCGCCTTCGAGCAATTCGGAGCAGAAAGTCTCGTCGGTGTCGATTATCTTGCCGGCTTTGGTCTTCTTGCCAATCAGCTGGGCACAGGACGGGTAGACATAGAAGGCGCCTTCCGGCGACGGGCAGGTTATGCCGCGCGCCTGGTTGAGCATCGACACGACGAGGTCGCGACGGCCCTGAAAGGTCGCCTTGTTCCTGGCGACGAAATCCTGCGGGCCGTTGAGCGCCTCGACCGAGGCCCATTGCGCGATGGTGCAGGCGCCCGAGGTCTGCTGGCCCTGGATCATGTCCATCGCCTTGATCAGCTGGACGGGACCCGCTGCATAGCCGATGCGCCAGCCGGTCATGGCATAGGCTTTCGAGACGCCGTTCATGGTCAGCGTGCGCTCGTAGAGTTTCGGCTCGACCTCGGCGATCGTCCTGAAGACGAAGTCGCCATAGGTCAGGTGCTCGTACATGTCGTCGGTCAGTGTCCAGACATGCGGATGCTTCAAGAGCACGTCGGCCAGCGCGCGCAGCTCGGCTTCCGTGTATGCGGCGCCGGACGGGTTCGACGGCGAGTTCATCAACAGCCATTTGGTCTTCGGCGTGATCGCCTTATCCAGCACGGCGGGAGTGAGCTTGAAACCATTGTCGATCGAAGTATCGGCGAACACCGAGGTGCCGCCGCAGATCGCCACCATTTCGGGATAGCTGACCCAATAGGGGCGGGGGATGATGACCTCGTCGCCTGGGTTCAGCGTCGCCATGAAGGCGTTGAACAGGATCTGCTTGCCGCCGGTGCCGACAATGGTCTGCTCGGGCTTGTAGTCGAGATTGTTCTCGCGCTTGAATTTTTTCGCGATCGCCTCGCGCAGCGGCGCGATGCCCGAAACCGGTGGGTACTTGGTCTCGCCGCGGCGGATCGCCTCGATCGCCGCATTCTTGATGTTGTCGGGCGTGTCGAAATCCGGTTCGCCAGCGCCGAGGCCGATAATGTCACGGCCGGCATTTTTCAGCTCGCGGGCTTTCTGCGTCACCGCGATGGTGGCGGAAGGCTTTACGCGGGCAAGGGTGTCGGCAAGAAAGGCCATGACCAGATATCTCCAGAGGGGTCGGCGCAACCGCAAACAGCTGCGGCGCCTCTCATGTCGCATCGACCCGGCAAGTGCAAGCATTGTCGGATGAGCCAGGGTCAAGGACCCGTGAAGATCGGCTTTTTGGAGCGCGTGCATGACGGTTTCACTCTGCGTTGCGGGCTCTGCAATCGACGGCTTATCCCCGGCAAGACTAAATTCATCAACGGGCGCTAAAACCTTTGGCTGCAGGATCGCCAGCCATTTCGCCTGTCTCGCGGAGCGAGGGACCCTTGTCGCGCAGCACCGGGCTTGCCCACATCATCCGTCACGATGACGGCACCGCTTCAGGTGTCTGGGGTCCCTACACGCTGCAGAGCGCCTTTCAGCCGATCTTCGCCTTCAAGGACGGCAAGCTCTCGATCGCAGCGTTCGAGGGGCTGATCCGGCCGTTTCGTGACGGCGAGCCGCAATCGCCGATGAACTTCTTCCGCACCTGTCCGGCCGGCGACCGCCTGCACATCGAGGCGCTGACGCGCACGCTGCATTTGCTCAATGCCGGCGCCTGCCTGCCGCAAGAAGCCTCGATCTTCGTCAATTTCGACCCGTCGGTGTTCACCGAGCGCACCGTTGCCGACAACGCGCTGCGCGACATGCGGCTGGTGCTGCACGAGGCGGGGATCGATCCGCGCCGCATCGTGTGCGAGGTGACCGAGCAGAAGTCGGCGTCGCAGGAAACGCTCTACAGCTTTGTCGAGGCGCTGCGGGCCAATGGCTTTCGCATCGCCGTCGACGATTACGGCGCCGATGAATCCGACATCAACCGCATCAAGGAGCTCAAGCCCGACATCGTCAAATTCGATGCGCACTGGATCACGCAGCTCATGGAATCGGGCGCCGGCTTTGCCCTACTGACTGCCATGGTGACGAACTTCGAACTACAGGGCATCCGGACGGTGTTCGAAGGCATCGAGGAAGGCTGGCAGCTTCAATTGGCCGAGAAATCCGGCGCATCGATGGTGCAGGGCTTCGTGCTGGCGAAGCCGGAACTGGCGCCGACCAGCTTTCGCGCTTTCGGCAAGGATGGGCAGCCATCTGTCGCGGCGGCCGAGCCTGGCAAGACGCCTGCCGGCCCGACTGCAGCGCCTCCGGCGCGGTCGGGCAGGGTGTTCGGGCGCAGGACCGGGCCATGACCGGGCAACGCGAGAGGCGTCGCGATATCGGCGAAGCGATCTTTGCCGACGAGGTCGGCATCGAATACGGCGTCTATGGCGCGTTCCGGCTGAAGAGCGCCTACCAGCCGATCTTTGCGCCACGCGGTGGCGCGTTGGCCGCGGTTGCCGTCGAGGCGCTGATCGAACCGCAGCGCGCCTCCATGCCGGTTGCACCGGCCATGTTCTTCGACAGTGTTGCGCCGGGCGACCGCCTGTTTGTCGAGACGATGTGCCGGATGCTGCATCTGAAAAACTTCCGCAACATCGGCGTCGACGGGCTCGGCCTGTTCTTCAATTACAACCCGATGATCAACGATCATCTGGGGCGGGCGCTGGCCGAGATCCGGCTGATGACGCGGCATCTCGGCGATCTCGAACTGCATGCCGCCATGCTGGTCTGCGAGATCACCGAACAGGCGGCCGACGACAATGTGCTGGCCCCGCTGGTGCGCGAGATGCGGCGCCACGGCATCCGCATCGCCATCGACGATTTCGGCACCGGCCACTCGACCGCGGAGCGGATGAACCTGCTCCAGCCGGAGATTGTGAAGATCGACGGCGGCTGGTTCGCCGAATTCTGCCGCCACGCTGCCGCCGAGCGCTTCTTCCGGCCGCTCGTCTCGTCGCTGCACGATCGCGGCGCCAAGGTGCTGGTCGAAGGCATCGAGCAATCCGTGCATCTGCGCGTCGCGCTGGATGGCGGCGTCGACCTGCTACAGGGGTTCCATCTCGGCCGCCCGGCGCTGGCCGGCACGATCTTCAACCGGGAGCCGCTGTCGATCGAGGCGCTGCTTGGCGCCGACAACAAGGTGGTGCCGCTGCATCTGCGGCGCTGATTTGTATTCGCGCTTGCCGCCGCTTCGCGGCTCGTTCCGGACGGGACGCCAACGGGCGCGATGCCCGGTTGGGCTTGCGGCCTTCGGCCGTAGCGCGCATTCAAAGAGGGCGAACTCGGCCCGCGTGAAGTTCAGCCAAAGCCTGCTCGGCAAACTTATCCAGCCGGCCAGCCTTGGCGTCCGCCTCGATCTGCATATCCCACACCTCTGCCCGATACGCTGCGAACCATTTGGTAAGGCCTTTAGTTCTTTGGTGTTCAGGGCTGCGATGGATCTTTCAATCTGTTCGAGCTTGGTCATGGGGCGAAACTAGCATGGCCATCGTCCAATTCCAGACAAACAAAAAGGCGGGATAAATCCCGCCTTCCCATTTTCGGTAGCCTGATCGGAGCTTTAAGTCCGGGCCGGCAGCTATCTGCTGATCCAGCTTGTCGGGTCTTTCCGCTCCAGCGCGCTTCTCGCGCGACCGTCAGTACATCCGTGACTTGCCGCGCGCCCCGAACTCTCGTCCGGCGCGCGCTATCGCAAAATCAGGCTGCCTTGCTCAGAGAACCAGCGGACGACTTGCCTGTGCGGCGGTCCTGCTCGATCTCGAAGTTGATTTTCTGGCCTTCGACCAGGGTCGACAGTCCAGCGCGCTCGACAGCGGAGATGTGAACGAAAACGTCCGCACCGCCCGAATCAGGCTGAATGAAGCCGAAGCCCTTGGTGGCATTGAACCACTTGACCGTACCAGTTGCCATATGAATAGTCCTCGCATTTGCTTTGGTTTGACCGAACCGAGGTTCAGCCGGTTTGTATCGAGATTTTGGAGATAGACGTCAGCAAACGCGAAGATCGCGAGGCCCGGATCGATCGGCCGAAATATCAATGGAGCTGATATAGGCGGGTTTCGCACCAAAAACAAGATGGCTCGAAAAATGGCGTTGCGGTGGCGCCGCCCAAAGGCCGCCCCAATCGCATGAAAGCGTCGAGCAATCGGGAAGACCGGGACGCCCGACGGCGTTAGTCCGGTTTTGGGAGACTGTCATGAAAACGGTTGTGAAAACCATTCTGCTTGCCGCCTGCCTGACGCTGGCGGCCGCCGAGGCGCAGGCGATCTCGCGCTACGACCCCACTCGTATGAGCTGCGACAGGGTGCAAGGCACGATCGCCCGCCAGGGCGCAGTCATCCTGCGCTATCAGTCCAGGCGCGTGCCGGGGCTGCCGCTCTTCGACCGCTATGTGCAGAGCCAGCAATTCTGCAATGTCGGCGAGGTCAGGAAGCGCGCCTATGTGCCGAGCGCCGACACCGAATCCTGCCCGGTCTATCTCTGCAAGCGGATCGAGAACGACCATTTTCACCGCCGCTTCCTGCGCCGTCATTAGGGCATATTGATATTCAGGTGAGGCCGGCCTGCGAACGATGGTCTTCTGCGCTTCCGGTGCCCACGTACATTAAGTACGCTCCGCTCCGGTTCTCGAAGACCATAGTTCTCGGTGCGGCCTGACCTGAATCTCAACATACCCAGCCGGCATACCATTCAAGCTCTTAGAACCCGAACGAGACCTGCGCCGCCGGCGGCGGGCCGACGCGCACGCCTTCCATGGCCAGCATCTTTTCCTTGGTGGCCGAGCCGCCGGGCGCCGAGAAGCCGCCGATCTTGCCGCCCGCGGCTAGAATCCGATGGCAGGGGATGACCAGCGGCACCGGGTTGGCGCCCAGCGCTGCCCCGGTTTCGCGCGGCAGGCCGGCTTGGCCGGCGCGCTTGGCCAGTTCGCCATAGGTGGTGGTTTCGCCATAATGCAGTTTCCGCGCCGCGTCGTAGATGGCGAGACGGAAGTCGTCGACGCCGTCGAGATCGACCGGCACGCCGGAGAAATCGACGTCCTCGCCTGTGGCATACGCCTTGATCGAGGCGATCAGCTCGACCACCCATTGCGGCTGCCCAGTGTTCGCAGTCGTATTGGCGGCAGCACCGGCATGCCGCATCAGCCGGCGTTCCACCGCTTCGCGGCTCCTTTCGGGCAGGCAGAGCCGGATCAGGCCCTTTTCGCTCCAGGCGATGCCCATGAAGCCGATCACTGTTTCTAACACTGCGTGGCCGGCTGTGATCGAAGATGCCGTTTCCATGATGCGCTCCTTTCCGCAAAGCGGCGAAAACCGGGATATCGACCGGTACATATGCAGAACAATATGGCATCTGAGCCCGGCTCTCGCCACCCGAAAACCACCAGATGGTCCCGATTGCCCACCAGGAATCGCTGGTGTAAGGACTTCTTAACAACCGACAAATCGGACCCGCGCGGCTTGCCAGCAAAATTCAACCTTTTCGCGATCTCTGTGATCGTCGGCGCAGCTGCCCTCAGCGGCTGCCAATCGACCTCGCAGATGAAGGCCACGCCTGCGCTGACCGAAACCGCGACCACCGCCGGCAGCGATGCCGGCTTCACCGTGCCGCTGCCCGATACGGTTTCGGTGCTGCCGCAATCCTCGGGCATAACACCCGTTCAGTCGGCCGAAGCGACGCCGGCGACGCCAGCGCTCGATGCCGCCCCGCAGCCGGCTGCCGCGACCGCGGCCTTTGCCGGCGCGACGCCCACGGCCCCGGCCCTGCCTGCGGTGATGGCCGCCAACGCCTGGCAGGCGCCTGCGCCCGCCAAGGCCGGACAGCCGGTCGCGGCGCAATATACGACCGCCAGCCTTGTCATGCCGGCGACCGCCAAGGGCGGCCAGAACGCCATGCCCGGCGTGCAGCAGGTAGCCTATGTCGTGCCGCAGAACCCTGCTTCCCTGGGCCAGTTCCCCGCCGCGCCCCTCGGTCTCCCGGAAGAAGAGCATGCGACCGGCATGCGCGGCGACGTCGACCGGCTGATCCAGAAATACGCTGCTCTCTACGAGGTGCCGGTCGATCTGGTGCGCCACGTCGTCAACCGCGAAAGCACCTACAATCCCAAGGCTTACAATAACGGCCATTGGGGGCTGATGCAGATCAAGCACGCGACGGCGCGCGGCATGGGCTATGACGGGCCGGCCAAGGGCTTGTTCGACGCCGAAACCAATCTGAAATACGCGGTCAAATATCTGCGTGGCGCCTGGCTGGTGGCGGGTGGCAACGCCAAGAAGGCCGATTGGCTCTACCAGACCGGCTATTATTTCGACGCCAAGCGCAAAGGCCTGCTCGAGGCCACCGGCCTCGGTGTCGACCGCAAGCGCCGCCGGCTGCAGCCCGACGCCTGAGCGCGATGCCTGAACCGCGCCCGCCGGCTCCAAACGACATCCGGCTGCGCAAAATCCTCGACGAGACGCTCGTTGCACCGCACTGGCCGGCCGGCTTTACCATGCGCTGCTTCGAACATGGTGACGCGCAGCCCTTGCATGCGCTTTTGACCGAGGTGTTCGACGACGGCACCGACGGCCCATTCGACGAATGGTGGCCGCGCATATCCAGCGATGCCGAATTCGACCCGGCGCTGTGTTTCCTGGTCATCGACGCCAAGGGACGGCTGGCGGCCGCAGCGCTGTGCTGGACCAGGGCCTTCGTCAAGGACCTCGCGGTCCATCCCGAAGCGCGCGGCAAAGGCATTGGCGAAGCGCTGATGTGGCAGGCTTTCAACGCCTTTCGCGATCGAGGCGCGGCCCATGTCGACCTCAAGACCAACACGGTCGAGAACGCCGCCGCGCTCGGGCTCTACGAGCGGCTGGGAATGGTGCCTGTCGCCTGGGAAGGGTAAGGGCTTTTTTCTTGCCGCAATTCCCTGGGGAAAACGCTACGCGCTTTTCCCAGGAAAACCGGTTCCCACTTTTCCTGGAATTGCTCGAGCGCTGTTGAAATCCTTCGGATTGTGAACTGCTTCACATAGGCCGCCGCAACCGGATGCTACCTCACCATCCATGCCTTTCGACCGATGGCGGATCGACGACTGGCAGATGTGGAGGGGCTGCACCGGCATGTGTTCAGCCACTCCTTGGCGGGTCCCAGGCGGGGGTTTGGGGCCCGCCAGTCGTTTTACGGCAGCCCTCAGATATCGGGCGCATTGCCGATCTTCTTTTTGAGCTCAAGCGCCCAGGCGCGGCCCTCGTCGCCGCCCCACAGCAGCCAGGCGATATGGCCGGCCGATGGATTGTCTTCATTGCCGTAATTCTTGCCGCGCTTGTCGACCTCGTGGCGGGCGAAGTAGCTGACCATGCGGCGGATAGTGGATGGCGCCAGCTTTTCGCGGTTCTTGAGTTCCGTCGCCCGCGCCACGCCGATCTCGGTGCCGCCCCGGCCGAATTCTCTTCGCAGCCTCAACCCCTTGGCGGCATTGTCGGCCACCACTTGCGGGCAGCGCAGATCGATCTCTTCATCCTCTTGCATGTGTCTCCCCAGCTCCGGAAATCTAACCTGCAGACGCAATACAAGTGCAACCGGCTCCCAATGCAGCGCCGTCCATTAGGATCAGCGCGCCATCGGCATCTGCGAGATCCTGTGGAACCTTATGGATTTCACGCCTGAGGGTCGGCCGAACTGGAACGAACAGCTGCAATATGGCGAGGCGTGCTGTCCTGAGGTTTGTCCGCCAGGGGCTCGGGACGGCTCTTCGGCAGATGGTCGCTGACGAATAGTTCTCCGGACGCAACCCTGCCGCCAATGCCGCGTTTGATTAGCCGAGGGAAATTTTCAAATCGGAGACCTCAGATGAAAACGCTTCTCACCATTGCCGCCGTCGCCTTGTTCGCCGGTGCCCCTGCCGCCTTTGCGGCCAACTCGACTGCGGTCGCGCCTGCCATGGCCGCCAGCAAGGTCGATACCCCAACCTTCGTCAAGACCGTGCCTAGCTCCAACGAATTCGAAATCCAGTCGAGCAAGCTCGCCGAGGAGAAATCCAAGGCGGCTGACGTCAGGAAATTCGCCAAGCAGATGGTCAAGGACCACACCAAAGCCGGCAAGGAGTTCAAGGCGGCGCTGAGCCAGGGCCAGACCACCGGTTCGACCAAAGCCGCGGGACCGGCCCTGCAGCCGAAGGAGCAGGCAATGCTCGACGAGTTGAAGAGCACAAGCGGCAAGGATTTTGACGCCAAGTACATCCAGATGCAGACGGACGCGCACAAGGAGGCCGTTGCCCTGTTCAGCACCTATGCCAACTCGGGCGACGACCCGGCGATGAAGGAATTCGCCAAGAAGACGCTGCCGACGCTGCAGATGCACGAGAAGCACGTGAAGGAACTCGCGGCCGCGCATCAGGGTTGAGGGTTGGTGACTGGCCAGCAATAGCATTCTACGGCGCCCCCTCTGTCCTGCCGGACATCTCCCCCACGAGTGGGGAGATCAGCAGCGTCGGCGCCGTGCTTTTCTACCGACGGTGAAAATTGGCGAAGGCTGAGGCGACAGCCAATCTCCCTGCTTGTGGGGGAAATGTCCGGCAGGACAGAGGGGGGCGCCGTAGAGTGCGACGGCCGATGCCTGCCGTTGGCAAGGCATTGCGGCAAAGTGGCTCTGTGGCTGCGGCGGCAGTGACATACACTGCCGCCACCAATTCAATGGAGCTCCCATGCCCAAGATCGACCTGTCCACCGTGCCTGTCCGCAAGGGCTCCGGCTACCCCGCACCCTTCGACGCCCCTTGCGCCGAGCGCACACGCCAGCGCCTCGGCGATGCCGGCGGCCTCACCGATTTCGGCGTCAACCTGATGACATTGCCATCAGGCGGCTGGTCCAGCCAGCGCCACTGGCACAGCCATGAGGACGAGCTCGTCTATGTGCTGGAAGGCGAACTGGTGCTGGTCGAGGATGGCGGCGAGACGCTGCTCAAGGCCGGCGACTGCGCGACCTTTGCCAAGAACAGCGGCAACGGCCACCACATGATCAACCGCTCGTCCACAACGGCGCGCTATCTCGAGGTCGGATCGCGCAATCCGGATGATCTCATCACCTGCTCCGACATCGACATGATGAGCCCGAGTTCGGATGGCAGGTTCCTGCACAAGGACGGCATGCCCTATCCGGGGCAGGGGTGACGGCTGGACTATGGTCCGGCGCTGGCGTTCGCTGGGCGGGGGGATAAGCTCCTCACAATCAAAGGTGGCGCAGGCCCCCTCATCCGACCGCTTCGCGGCCACCTTCTCCCCACTGGGGAGAAGAGGGAAGCGCTGGCGCTGACCGGCTCCTCTCCCCTCGGGGGTCTGAAGGACGGGCGAGACACGTGGCTCGCCCCGGAACGGTCAGCCGAGCGAAGCGGAGGCTGGGTGAGGGGGCCTTGGCGCCAGCTTGGCAAACAAGGGGAAGATCACCATGAAAAAAGAAGTCATCGAAGTGCCCGTCATGTCGGCCAAGGTGCGGGCGCTCGGGCTGCCTTGCTCGACGGCAGTAAGGGCCAATGGCTTCGTGTTCATCTCGGCGACGCCGCCGGTGGACATGGTGAGCGGCGAGATGGTGCGTGGCGATATCGAAACGCAGACCGAGGCGTCGCTGAAGGCGCTGAAACACTGCCTGGAAGCCGCCGGCACCTCGCTGGACAATGTGGTGATGGTGCGCATCTACGCCGTCAATTCCGGCTTCTACAACGCCATCAACCGGGTCTATGCCCGGTACTTCAGCGTCAACCCGCCGGCGCGCAGTTTTGTGCCGGTGGCGTCATGGCCAATGGAGTTCGATATCGAGATCGAGTGTGTGGCGGTGGCGTGAGGATGCTTCTTGCGCGAACTGCTGCCGATCGGGGTCGCTGTGAACCCAGTTGAAAAACTCATCTTGACTGCTCAGGGAGTAGGATGGTTTGGTGTAGTGGGTAAGGGTGGGAAGATGTATCATCGAAAAGAGTCTCCAACGCAGACTATCGTGGACGCTGTCGAGCAGGTTAAAACTGGCGAGGTCTGGGGCGGACCCGGACGACAAGGCAGACTGACTGCCGTCAGGGCATATACCGGAGAGCTACGCGGAGTTCGAGGAATTGAATTTCTAACCTCGGTCGTTCCAGAATTTGGCGGTGGGCCATTGGAGGCTCATTGGTACCTTGGAAAAACTGCAGGTGTGCAAGCTCGAACGAAGTGCGGGGTCGAATATGCTTGTATTGTCGCTCAAGTTACAAATTCGCAGCCGTAACCATGGTTGATGTTACTTTCATACGTATGGGTACAGACTGCGACATGGTTGCGCATGCTATTTTTTGGAGACCCGCTATTTATTTTGCCACCGAGCTGCGAACGGAACAGGATGATTTGGACGAGTTTGAAGTGGCGTCGTTTTGTATCGGAAACTACCTGAGCTTTGATATTCGTCACTACAAGGGTCATCCAGACTTTACTTGCTCATTATATTTTCCGGTAGAGCTGGCGTCTAGCGAGGAAATTGTTGAAGGAATTCAACTTGTTATTGCGGGGTTGGAGCTTCCCCAGACAGCAATTGCTTGGATAAGAGGCGATCAGTTTGAGTTTGGCCATCTGCCGCGCGATCCAGATGATCGGCTCCGCGAGCCGGAGGCGAGGATTTTAGCGCTGAAGATTGCTTCAATCTGTCCAGGCCATACAACCACAACATCTTACGTGAAAAAAACAGTACAAAAATACTATCCATTGTCCAGAGGAGACAAAGTTCGGTCTCCAAAGCGCCGAAACGAACAGCTCTGGCAGCAAATCGTAGGAAATGTGGTTTCACACAAGAAAACTAAAAGTGGACCTTTCAAAAAGGGTTATGCAATCAAAAACGGTCCGAACATGACCGTAACTGACGATGGGTTAGCTTATTTAAATAGCCTTGGGTTTTCTTCGACATAGTCCAGTCGGTGTTTGTAGCCAGGTTTAAACCATCTCAGCTCGGTGGGTCCTTTTTTGTCTTTGTCCCAGACAAACCAGGCATATGCGGTAGTCCCACTCCCTTTTTTCTCCGCTCCCGCAAGGTAAAATGTGATTCTCTCGCTGAATACCCACACCGTCGATGGGGGGGTTTTACTGAATATGGTTCTCTCTCTGTTTGCTCCTTCGAGGAAAGCTAACCGAAGTAGAAGTGCAAATTTATTTCTACTGTTGCGCAGGCCCGCTTGTACAAAACCTTCAGCCGAGTTGTAGGGCGGATTGGTCACTATGTTATCAAATACGCGGTCGACTTTTAAAAAATCAATGCCGGCTGTCCCATAGCCTCTGTCATATAGATCGCTCGCAAAAACTTCATTTCCTGTCGTTTCAAGCACGCGGGACATAGACCCGTCGCCGCAAGCTGGCTCCCAAATATTTCCCTCGAATTTTTCGTTATCGAGCAACGCAAATGTCGCCCATGCCGGAGTAGGGAAGAAATCTGGGCCATCAAGATCGGCTGAACGCTTCGCCGTGGGCTTAAATCCGCCGTTCAGATTATATGTTTCGTCCATGGTGGCTCCGTGGTCGCATTCGCGAATCGGCACATCCCTTAGTCTTTCCTTAATAGCTAAACAGGATGTTCACACAATGTTCTTTTCATGAGATATCCCCTGAAACGTGAGCTCAACTTCAATCTCGTGACAAATCCGCGCGCCAAGCTGGTGTATGCCTTGCAGAATGAACGGCACACCGTCGCTTGATGAAGGCTCCGTTGAGGTTTACGCAAAATACTCCTGCAGCGGCCTGACCTCCAGGCTCCCCGCCTTCAGCGCCGCAATCGCCTCGGCCACCGCCGCAGCACCCGACAGCGTCGTGTAATACGGCACCTTCTGCATCAGCGTGGCGCGGCGCAGCGATTTCGAATCCGACACCGCCTTCTGGCCGTCCGTGGTGTTGAAGACGATCTGGACCTGGCGGTTGCGGATGGCGTCTTCGATGTGGGGGCGGCCTTCCAGCACCTTGTTGATCTTCTGCGCGTCGACGCCGTTTTCGGCGAGGAAGCGCTGCGTGCCCGAGGTCGCCAGCACCTTGAAGCCGAGGCCGGCGAGGCGCTTCACCGCCGGCAATATGCCTTTCTTGTCTTCGTCGCGCACCGAGACGAACAGTGTGCCGGAGCGCGGCAGGTCGACGCCGGCGCCGAGCTGGCTCTTGGCGAAGGCCAGCGCAAAGTCGCGGTCGAGGCCCATGACCTCGCCGGTCGAGCGCATTTCCGGGCCGAGCAATATGTCGACGCCGGGGAAGCGGGCGAAGGGGAAGACGGCTTCCTTGACCGCGATGTGGCCGGGGTTTCTCGGATCGGGCATGGCGCCGTAGTGGGCGAAGGCGTCTTCCAGCTTTTCGCCGGCCATGATGCGGGCGGCGATCTTGGCGATCGGCCGGCCGATGGTCTTGGCGACGAAGGGCACGGTGCGCGATGCCCGCGGGTTGACCTCCAGCACATAGACCGTGCCGTCCTTGATCGCATACTGCACGTTCATCAGCCCGCCGACATTGAGCGCGCGGGCGAGCGCCGCTGTCTGGCGCTCCAATTCGTCGACAAGCTCCGAGGGCAACGAGTGCACCGGCAGCGAACAGGCGCTGTCGCCCGAATGAATGCCTGCCTCCTCGATGTGCTCGAGAATGCCGGAGACGAAGGTCGACTTGCCGTCGCACAGGCAATCGACATCGACCTCGATAGCGCCCGAGAGATAGGTGTCGAACAGCAGCGGGTTCTTGCCCAGCAGCGTGTTGATCTGGCCGGTCTTGTCGTTGGGGTATTTCTGCTTGATGTCCTCCGGCACCAGGCCGGGCACGGTGTCGAGCAGGTAGCTCTGCAGCATGCCCTCGTCATGGATGATCTGCATGGCGCGGCCGCCGAGCACATAGGAGGGGCGCACCACCAGCGGGAAGCCGAGTTCGCCGGCCACAAGGCGGGCCTGCTCGACAGAATAGGCGATGCCGTTCTTCGGCTGGCTGAGGTTGAGCTTGTGAAGCAGCTTCTGGAAGCGGTCGCGGTCTTCGGCGAGATCGATCATGTCGGGTGACGTGCCGAGGATCGGGATGCCGGCCTTCTCCAGCGCGTCGGCCAGCTTCAGCGGCGTCTGGCCGCCGAACTGGACGATGACGCCGACCAGTTCGCCCGAGGCCTGTTCGGCGCGCAGGATCTCCAGCACGTCCTCCGCCGTCAGCGGTTCGAAGTACAGCCGGTCGGAGGTGTCGTAGTCGGTCGAAACCGTCTCCGGGTTGCAGTTGATCATGATCGCTTCATAGCCGGCGTCGCGCAGGGCGAAGGCGGCATGGCAGCAGCAATAGTCGAACTCGATGCCCTGCCCGATGCGGTTCGGACCGCCTCCGAGGATGACGACTTTTTTTCGCGACGACACTTGCGCTTCATTGGCCAGCGCGCCGGCGAAGGGCACTTCATAGGTCGAGTACATGTAGGCGGTGGGCGAGGCGAACTCGGCGGCGCACGTGTCGATGCGCTTATAAACCGGATGAACGTCGAGCTTTTCACGAATCTTCGCAATCACTTCGGCGTCGTTCTTCGTCAGCGAGGCGAGGCGGGCATCGGAGAAGCCCATCGCCTTCAGCATGCGCAGATTGACGGCGTCCTGCGGGATGCCGTGCTCGCGGATGCGGGCTTCCATGGATACGATGCCGGCGATCTGTTCGAGGAACCACGGGTCGATCTTGCACATTGCGTGCACGTCTTCCAGCGAGGTGCCCATGCGGATCGCCTGCGCCACCATGCGCAGCCGGTCGGGCGTCGGCGTGCCGAGTGCGGCGCGAATGGCGTTGCGGTCGTCGGCGTGGTTGGCAGCTACGGCGCCGTGGCCGAGGCCGGGGATCTCGATTTCGTCGAGACCAGTCAGGCCGGTTTCCAGCCCACGCAGCGCCTTTTGCAAGGACTCCTGGAACGTGCGGCCGATGGCCATGACTTCACCGACCGACTTCATGGCGGTGGTCAGCACCGGCTCCGCGCCGGGGAATTTCTCGAAGGCAAAGCGCGGGATTTTTGTGACGACGTAATCGATGCTTGGCTCGAAGGAGGCGGGCGTGGCGCCGCCGGTGATGTCGTTCTCCAGCTCGTCCAGCGTGTAGCCGACGGCGAGCTTGGCCGCGATCTTGGCGATCGGGAAGCCGGTCGCCTTCGAAGCCAAAGCGGAACTGCGCGAGACGCGCGGGTTCATCTCGATGACGACCAGCCGACCATCGGCCGGGTTGACGGCGAACTGCACGTTGGAGCCGCCGGTCTCGACGCCGATCTCGCGCAGCACCGCGATCGAGGCGTTGCGCATCATCTGGTATTCCTTGTCGGTCAAGGTCAGCGCGGGGGCAACGGTGATCGAGTCACCGGTGTGTACGCCCATCGGGTCGATGTTCTCGATCGAGCAGACGATGATGCAATTGTCCGCCTTGTCGCGGACGACCTCCATCTCATACTCCTTCCAGCCGAGCACGCTTTCCTCGATCAGCACTTCGGTGGTCGGCGAGGCGTCGAGCCCGGACTGGACGATGTCGTAGAATTCGGCGCGGTTGTAGGCGATGCCGCCGCCGGTGCCGCCCATGGTGAAGGACGGGCGGATGATGGCGGGCAGGCCGACATGGTCGAGCGCCTGGGCGGCAATCGCCATGCCATGGCTGATGTAGCGCTGCTTGCGGTCGCCTTCGCCGAGGTTCCAGCGGGTTTCCAGCGCGTCGAGCGCGGCATCGAGGTCGGCAGGCGCCTCGGCCTTGACGGCGGCGCGCTCGGCCTCATGGGTCTTGCGGTCGGCGTTCTTGACGTCGGTGGCATTGGCCAGCATCGACTTCGGCGTTTCCAGGCCGATCTTCTTCATCGCCTCGCGAAACAGCGCCCGGTCCTCAGCCTTGTCGATCGCCGTGGCGTCGGCGCCGATCATCTCGACATTGTAGCGCTCGAGCACGCCCATGCGGCGCAGCGACAGAGCGGTATTGAGCGCGGTCTGGCCGCCCATGGTCGGCAGCAGCGCGTCGGGCCGCTCCTTGGCGATGATCTTGGCGACGACTTCAGGCGTGATCGGCTCGATATAGGTGGCGTCGGCCAGTTCCGGGTCGGTCATTATGGTGGCCGGGTTGGAATTGACCAGGATGACGCGAAAGCCCTCTTCCTTCAGCGCCTTGCAGGCCTGTGTGCCGGAATAGTCGAACTCGCAGGCCTGGCCGATGACGATGGGGCCGGCCCCGATGATCAGGATCGACTTGATGTCGGTGCGTCTTGGCATCGTTGTGAGTTCCGTTCGGCGAGCGGCTTGCACGAAAAACCGGGACGGGAAGACCCGGCCGGTTGTGCTTGCGATTCTGGTATCAGGCTAGGAGGGCCTTATAGGGAAGAGTTTTGGGAGATGTAACCCCGAAAATGAGGCCAGGCAGTAGGGATTAGGCAGTAGGGATCAGGCAGTGGGGATTAGGCAGGAGCGAGGTTAAGCCGTCTATTGCCTATCCCTACTGCCTAACACCTAATCCCCCAGCGCGAGCTGATCCGTAATCTCAAACCGCTCGGCAGCGCCGATGCGGATCATGTTGAGGCTGCCTTCCCTTGTGAAGCGGAACTCGCTGGGCGAATCCGAGTTGGCCGGCATGCCGGCAGAGAAGGAGATGACGCGGGTGCCGCCATCGGGCCAGGTCACGGTGATGTCTGCCTTGTCGGCGCCATTGTGGACGATGTTGACGGCGCAGCGGGTCATCGGCTGGCCGACATAACGAGCGCAGGGGATCTCGGCGGTGGCGCCGAGGGCGGGCGGGGGTTCCAGCCGTGCAACGGTTTGCGTAGCGGTCGCAGCTTTGGCCTGGTCCGGCCGTGGCGTCGGGGATGGTACCCTCGGCGCGGACGTCGCATCTGGTGCGACTTCCGCATTCGCGGCGGAATCCTGTACCGGCTTCCCTGTGGTCTCCGTCGCCGGAGCCTCCGTGGCAGCGATCTCGCCCGTCGGCGGACTTTCATTCGCTGCGAAGGCAAGGCCGTAAGCATCCTGCATGGCGGTCCTGCCGATCTCGGCGGCGGACTTCGGCGCGCCTGGATTCGTGCCGCCAAGGCGCTCCGTCAGGTCGAGTGGAGCCGGCGCGGGTGCAGCCGGGGTGGGTGGAGCCTGAGTGGGTGCAGCCGGAGCGGCAGAGGCGGCAGGTGCAGTCGTCCGGGGCGCTGCGGCCACGTCGGCCGGCTGCGTCGGCATGTCGGGCGCGAGCGTCGGGCCGCCGGCTTCAGCGCTGGCGGTCACCTGGGGCGGCGCGGCCTCAACTTCGACCACGGTCGGATTGTCGGGGATAAGATAGCGCGCGGGCGCCCAGCCTTTGACCAGTGGATTGTCGATCTCCTCGACCTTGCACCAGCGGTGGCCGTCCACTTCGTTGCAGCCGAAATTCCTGACGCTCGAGCCGATCGGCAGACGCGCTTGGGTTCTGCCGACCGGCGACGGCGTGGCGCGGATGTTGAGGAGATCGCCTGGGCCGAGCTCGGTCACTATGGAAACGATGTCGGCAGGCGCGTCCTCGGCATTGGCCGGCAAGCTCACCAACAACGGGCCCACCACCAACGGACCCGCCAACAACCGGGCTGCCCGCAGGAGCGGAGCGCCAGTCAGTCGATGCAAAATGGTTCGGATTGTGCGCCTCATCATTTGGCCGTGCGCCGATTACCCTTGCGGCAGCAGTCCTGCCGTATGCCAAGGCGGTTTTATAAGGGACGATACGCGGCCATGTAAGTCTGAAAATGCGTCCGATGTTTGGTGCCGCGAGGCCGAGGCAGGGCGCAGCCGTGCGGTCAAGCGGAGCCTGGCCAAGAGGGTTTGGGCATGAAGCCGGTCCTCAGCGCATGCGCCCATTCCGGTCGGCCCGCCTGTGCGGCCTGTCTCGCCGCCGCTTCGTGGTCGTAGTCGACGGCGATGGTCTCGAAACGGTCTGGACCATCGCCATCCAAGGTGAGGATGCCGTAGCGCGCATGCGGGCTGCCTTGCTCCGAAACATGCGCCGGGGGCGTGTCATCTTCATAGGCGGGGGCGCCGACGCTGCCGGGATTGAAGAGCAAGGGGCCGCCGGGGATACGGACCAGTTCCGCGCGGTGGCTGTGGCCGCACAGCACGATGCGGCAGGCCGCGTCCAGCGCCTGCAACCGCCGCTGAATAGCGGCAAGCGGCGCGCGCACCAGTTGGCCATCGACGATCGCGTCGAGCAGGTATTTCTCGTCATGGTCGGGCCGCGCATGGAAAGCGACCACGCCGGGAACAATCTCCAGCGTGAAGGGCAGGGCGAGCAGGGCTTCGCGCTGCGCTGATGTCAGCCGTTCCTGCGCATAGCGGTCTGAAGCCCACATCATATCGTCGGCCGGATCGACCGCGACGCGGCGGTCATGGTTGCCGCGCACCGTCGGCAGGTCGAGCGCTTCGAGCCGCTCGAATGTCTCGCGCGGCCAGAGCGGGCCGGAGACACAGTCGCCAAGGTTGACGGTGAGATCGGCGCCGCCGCGCCGCGCTAGATCGGCGAGCACGGCATCCAGCGCCAGCACATTGCCATGGATGTCGGCGAGAACGGCAATGCGCATGCGGCGGGCTCCTTGGTGCAGCCCGTTGAGGCTTGCGGCCCGTCTTCGTTATCAAGCCCCTGCCTTCATTATCAAGCCCTTGAGATCGTTCGAGACAGCCGGGAGCCCCGCCTATCGCGGAAGCACTCCATCTGCTAGCGTCCACGCCGCTCCAGAGTTCATCCGGGGGAGGACAGGCGATGACCCGCGACCAGATGGTTGCCCACCTTCGCGCCGCCAATGACGTCGCGCGCGAGACTGCCGCGCACGGGCACCATCCTTTCGGCTGCGTGCTCGTCGGCCCCGACGATCGCATCCTGATGCGGCAAGGCAACATCAACACCGTGCGCCACGCCGAAACCGAGCTCTCCCGGCGTGCCGCCGACACCTATCCGCCGGATTTCCTCTGGTCTTGCACGCTGGTCACAACCGGCGAGCCCTGTGCGATGTGCACGGGAACGCTGTACTGGGCGAATATCGGCCGGCTGGTCTACGGCTTCGAGGAAACCAAGCTTCTCGCGCTGACCGGCAATCACGCAGAGAACCCGACGATGAACCTCTCGTCGCGCACAGTCCTCGGCTCCGGGCAGAAGCCGGTCGAGGTCCACGGCCCTTTCCCCGAGATGGACGAGGAACTCCTCGCCCCGCATATCGGTTTTTGGCAGCGCTAGGAGCGGCCTGACTTCGGCACCAGCTACGCCGGAATTTCGATGTCGTGGCCGCCGACGATGGGTAGAGCCGGGTCATCTCCGGCCGCCGCAATCACGCTGTCGAGCAGGCCGGGGAAGCGGGCGTCGAGGTCGGCGCGGCGCAGCGTGATCATCCGGTTGGTGCCGGCCACTTCGGCGCGGGTGACGCCGGCCTCGCGCAGTTTGGCCAGGTGATAGCTGAGATTGGTCTTGGAGCCGAGGTCGAGGAACCGGCTGCAGTTCAGCGGCACGCCTTCCTTGCTGGCGAGATAGCGCACGATGGCGAGCCGGGTCGGGTCGCCAAGCACGCCGAGCACAACCGGCAGGCTGATCTGGTCTGTATTGGGGTGCGGCAAAGTCATGGCCCGAAACTAAGCACAGTCGGTGGCGATTTCAACGCGTCGATCTTTCGCGGGCATGCACAGTCCGTTTCGCGATTGGCCCAACGGCTGTCCTGACACAGGGATGTCAGCAGGCTTCAGCTATTTTCACCTGGCTTCATTGACATCATGTCCTGTTATGTCCAATTGTTCAATAAGTTTTGAACTAAGGACACGCCCTATGGACAAGCGCCTCTTTTGGCTTGCGCTCGGATCGTTCACGATCTCGACCGAAGGCTTCGTCATCTCCAGCCTGCTGCCTGACATCGCCACCGACGCCCGCATTTTCCATTCCGCTCGCCGGCACGCTGATCACCGCCTTCGCGCTGGCTTACGCCATCGGCACGCCGATCCTGGCAACGCTGACCGGCGAATGGGACCGGCGCCGCGTCATCTTGTGGACGCTGGCGTTCTTCGTCATCGGCAATGTGGTGGCGGCGCTGAGCTCGTCCTTCGAACTGCTGCTCATTGCCCGCATCATCATGGCGCTGTCGTCAGGCTTGTTTGCCGCGACCGCTCAAGGCACGGCGGTGGCGCTGGTCGATGACCACCACCGGGCGCGGGCCATTGCGGTCGTCGTCGGCGGAACCACGGTGGCGGTTGCGCTCGGTGCACCGCTCGGCGCGCTGGTTGCCACGATAGCCGGCTGGCGCGGGACCTTCTTTGCCATTGCCGGGCTCGGCGCGCTGGTCGGCGCCATCCTGTGGTACCGGCTGCCGCGCGGCATTGTCGGTACCAAGCTGCCGCTCAGGCGGCGGCTGGCCGCGGCGCTGCGCCCCGGCGTCATGCCGATCCTGCTGACCACCGCTCTTGCCCTCATCGGCGCCTTCTCGGTGTTTTCCTATATCGCACCGCTGGCCATCCAGAGCGGCGGCCTCAGCCCGATTGCGCTGCCCGGCATGCTGCTCGCCTTCGGTGTCGGCGCCGTCATCGGCAACATAGCCGGCGGCCAGGCGGCCGACCGTTTTGGTGCGACGCGCACCGTCGGCTGGTCGCTGGCGCTGAGCGCCGTCATGCTGGTGATGCTCTCGGTCATCCCGACCTTCCTGCCGCAGCATCTCGCCGGGCCGGCATTGATGGCCATGATGGTGCCGTGGGGCATGGTTGGCTGGGCATTTCCGCCGGCGCAGGCCAGCCGCATCATCAAGCTGGCGCCCGACGCCGCCCCGATCGTGCTGTCGCTCAACGCTTCGGCGCTCTATCTCGGCGTGGCGCTGGGTGCTGTGGTCGGCGGCGCCGTGCTGCGCTACGGCGTGCCGGCCGATCTCGGCCTGGTCGCCGCCATCTTCCCGCTGATCGGGCTTGGGGTGGTGCTGGCCGGCCGCTGGGCGGCCCGGCCGGTCGCCATGCCGGCCGAATAGATCTTTGCAAAGGACCGGCGGCCGCTCTTTCAGCTTGAAGGGGCGGCCGCCGGCACGTCGTATTCCAGCGCCGCGACTTCATCCAGCATAGCGCGCAGATCTGCCGCTCGTTGCGGGCCGAACAGCGCCTCGAAGCGCTGCTGAGCAGTGCTCCACAATTGCGTCGTCTCCTCGAGCTTGGTCTGGCCTTGCGGCGTCAGCCGCACCCGCTTGACGCGGCGATCGTCTTTGTCAGCGAAGGTGTCGACATAGCCGTCGCGGATCAGCGGCTTCAGCGTATGGCCGAGGGCCGACAGGTCCATGACCATCTCTTCTGCAATCGTGCCCATCGCCGGCTCGTTGCTGACATGGATCTGGTAGAGCAGGCCGTACTGCGTGCCCTTCAGACCCGAAGGCGAGATTACATCGTCATAGAAGCGGCCGAGCTTGCGCGCGGCGCGCCGCAGCGTGGCGTTGTTGCAAAGGCTGAATCCCGGCAGCACGGTCTTGCTCATCACGACTCCTTGCCGGCAAAACCGCTGCCGGCCTGTCGCAGAAATAGTTTCTGCCGCCTCCGTTGACAAGATGGTGGTATATGCCTACTTCCCAGAAAGTGGTATATGCCACTAACTGGAGATCAGGGCGGGACGAGGGTCATCGACCTGTCTCGCCGGGCAGAAAAAGGAACAGGACAATGAGTGGACAGGACAACAAGGGTACCGCAGTCGTCACTGGTGCATCGGCCGGCATAGGTGCTGTCTATGCCGACCGGCTGGCCGGGCAAGGCTACGATCTGGTGCTGGTGGCGCGGCGCGCCGACCGGCTGCAGGAACTGGCTGAAAAGCTGCGTTATGCCTACAAGCGCAAGGTCAGCGTGATATCAGCCGACCTCGCCGACGACAATGATGTGCGCCGCGTCGAGCAGGCGATCGCAGCCGACGATAGCGTCACGCTGCTGGTCAACAATGCCGGCATTGGCGGCCAGGCCGTGGTGGCAACGGCCGACGCCGACGAGGCCGAGCGCATGATCAAGGTCAACGTCATCGCCTTGACCCGCCTGACCCGCGCCGTTCTGCCGGGGCTTCTTGCGCGCAACCGCGGCGCCATCGTCAACATCGCCTCTGTGCTCGCCTATGATACCTCGTTCGGCGGCATCTACAGCGGTACCAAGGCCTATGTCGTCAACTTCACCGAGGCCCTGCACCGCGAAGTCGCCGGCACCAATGTGAAGGTGCAGGCGGTGCTGCCGGGCGCGACCCGCACCGATTTCTGGGAGCTCGCCGGTGGCGATATCCACAATCTGCCGAAGGAGATCATCATGTCCGCCGACGATATGGTCGATGCCGCGCTTGTGGGCCTATCCAGGGGCGAAGCCGTCACCGTGCCGGCACTTGCCGACACAGCCAAGCTCGACACCTTCCTCGGCGCAAGGCAAGTCTTCTACGGCAGCCTGCACGCCGACAAGCCGGCGGCGCGTTACGCGGCTTGAGAGTAGCTGGTTCGCTTCGCGAACCAGGACCCCCACCCCGCTCACTTCGTTCGCGGCCCTCCCCACAAGGGGGAGGATAAAGTGCGCGCTCCCCTACCTCCCCTTTGTGGGGAGGTCGGACCGCAGGTCCGGGTGCGGTACTGGCGCCGACCTCTGCGTTTACGCTCCCCGCCACATCGGTATGATCGACGCAGCCAGCACCAGCGCCAGCACGATGTTGAGCGCGCGCCATTGCCATTCGGTCTTGAGCAGCCGTGCCAGCACCATGCCCGCCACGCACCAGATCGACAGCGAGATGGCTGCGGTGAAGCCGAAGGTCGAGCCGAGCAGCAGCGCGAGTTGTCCCGGACCGTCGGCAAGGGCTGCGAACGAGGCCGCCGCACCCAGTCCCATCGCCCAGCCCTTCGGGTTCATCCATTGAATGCCGGCGCCGCCGAAGAAGCTGTTGGGTTTTGCCATCGCCACATCGAGATCAGGCGGCCCGGCGCGGCCGATCTTGATTGCCAGCCAGATGAGATAGAGCGAGCCGATGATTTTCATCGCCAGTTGCAGCGACGGCATGGCCAGCAGCAGACCGGCGAGCCCGGCGGCGGCAGCAGCGGTCACGGTGGCGAGGCCGGCAGCGCTGCCGATCAATAGGGGAACGGAACGGCGAAAGCCGAACTGCGCACCTGAAGCAGTCGACAGGGTGGTGGCGATTCCCGGCGTGACGGTGGCCACGAAGGCAAACAGGATGAGCGGAAAGATGGGCTGCAACATGAGGCGTCCTCCATCGAAGGCCCTACGGTAGACTTCTGCATACTTCAGTAAATGCAATGTTTGCGATGGTTGGCATTAGTAGGTATAATGCCAACCATGATCCGTAACCTCGACACAGCGCTGATCCGCACCTTCGTCACTGTCGCCGACAAGGCCAGCATGACGGCGGCGGCGAACGCGCTGCATCTGACGCAAGGCGCCGTCAGCCAGCAGATCAAAAGGCTGGAGGAGGCGCTGGGCTGCAGCCTGTTCGAGCGCGACCGGCGTGGCTTGCGGCTGACGCGGCCCGGCGAGCGGCTGTTCGGCAAGGGCAAACGGTTGCTTGGCCTCAATGACGAGATCTGGGCCGAGATGGCGGGCACCGAGGTCGCCGGCCAGGTGCGGCTCGGTGTTCCCTATGACCTTGTCGGCACCTTGCTGGCGCCGGTGCTGAAAGCCTATGCCGAGACCTATCCGAAGATCGAGATATCCCTACTCTGCGCCGCCTCGCCGGATCTTGCCGCGGCTCTTGCAGCCGGCACCATCGACCTTGCCGTCATCGAGGAACCGGTCGGCCCGTCCGCCGGTGAGTGCCTGGCCATTGACCGGCTGGTCTGGGTGGGGGCCAAGGGCGGCGTCGCCCGCGCCAAGCGGCCGCTGCCGGTGTCGATCGTCGCCGACACCTGCGCCTTCCGCCCGGTGGTGCTGTCGGCGCTGAACGAGCACGGGCTGGAATGGCGCACCGTGTTCGAGAACGGCAACATCGACGCCACGACCGCGACAGTGCGCTCCGACCTTGCCGTCACCGCCTGGCTGGCCTCCACCGTGCCTGCCGATCTTGACATCCTGGCTTTTGATGCCGGGCTGCCGCCGCTGCCGAATTTTTCCATCAATCTGCATTTGCCGAAGTACGGCACGGCGCCGGCAGCGCAGGAGTTCGCGCGGTATATCCGGGGTGGGTTGGCACGGCGGGCTGTGGCGGCTTGACAGAACTTGCATTTCCTCTCCCCCGTCGATCGGGGGAGAGGAAAGGTGCCAAGCCTGTCCCTGTTACTTCCAGTTCTTACGCCGCTCGAGCTCGGCCTCTGACGGCTTCTGCGTAGCGAACGACCCGACCTTGACCTCACCCCCGCGTTCGTAGGTCGCCATGATGACGCCTGTGGTAGTGGCCTGCGACTTGACCAGCTTGAAAGCGGCGGGCATCGCACCACCATCGAACAGCCGCTTGCCCTTGCCCAGCAGCAGCGGGAAGATCATCAACCGGATCTCGTCGATCAGCCCGTTGGCGAGCAAAGTCTGGATCAGCTCGCTCGAACCCTGGATGAGCAGGTCAGGCCCATCTTCCTTCTTGAGGCGGCGCAACGCCGCGACGATATCTTCTCCAAGCCATTGCGTATTTTCCCAGGTGAGCGAATCCGGCCGATGCGTCGCCACACATTTAGTCGCAGGGTTGAAGGCATCTCCGATGGCATCTTTCTGATACGGCCAGTAAGCGGCGAAGATGTCGTAGGTTCTGCGGCCGAGCAGCAGGGCGAAGGGTTTGGAGAACAATTCCTCTATGGCCACCCCCGCCACCTCGTCGAAGTAGTGGAACGTCCAGCCGCCGAATTCGAAGCCGCCAACCGGGTCTTCTTCCGGGCCGCCTGGCGCCTGCATGACGCCGTCGAGGCTGACGAAGGTGGAAGCGATGATCTTTCGCATTGGATTTTCCTTTTCCAGGATCCGCGCCGTCAGGGCCGGATTTCGATCTAAGGACGGACAGGCCGGCGGCCGCCCGACAGGCGTTGGCAAAAAAACGCTGCCGGCCGACAAGGGTACCTACCGCCGTCGCCCGCCGCCAAGCGCCTGCGACGAAAACCAGACGTCGCCGATGATGGCGGTGGCGGTCCGGTCCGGCGCCCTGTCTGATGTCAGCCAGATCGAACGGCTGCGCGCCGCCTTCTGGAGGTCGGGGATTTTGGCCGCCGAACCGGCCGCCGAGGCGCCGACGCAGGGGATGAACCACGAGCGCATGAAGGGGTCGCAGGCAAAGCCCTTGTCGTTGCGGGTTACCATCACGGCCAGGCCGACGCCCTGGGACGGACGCCAGGGAAAGATCATGCGGCCACCGGGTTTCAGCGCCCGCAGCCAGGCAGCCGGCGGTGCGACGACACCGGCATTGACATAGATGATGTCGGACGGCGGCAGATCGCCGGTGACGGCATCGCCGTGGACGACGCTTACATTGCCGTAGGTTTCGAGATTCTTTGTTGCTCTGGCAGCAAGATCTGCCTCTATTTCGAAGGCGGTCACCGGGCCGGGCGCAACCAGCCGCGCCAGCAAGGCGGTGTAGTAGCCTGTGCCGGCGCCGATATGGGTGACGGCCTCGTCCAGTCTGGGGGCGATCCTGCCTATCCACATGGCGTGCAGGGAGGGTTCGCCATTGTTGATGCCCTTGTCGGCATCGAGCGCCACCAGCACGTCCTGATAGATGTGAACAGGATCGGCGCTCGGCGTCATGATCTTGCCGTTGCCGGTGGTGAGCGCCCTGCCGGCGACTACCGCCCAGGGTCCGGGACCGAGAAAGGCCTCGCGCGGAACGGTGGCGAACGCCTCTTCGAGGCGCGGATCGGCCGAGCCGGCATTGGCCGCCATCAGCTGCGCGTAAAATTTCCTGGCGTCTTCGACACTTGTCATGATGGCCGGTAAGATAGCGCAAGCCGCCGGTTTGTCGCCGTCTTGAGCAATTCCAGGAAAAGTGTGAGGCGGCTTTCCGCCCGGAATTGCGTCAAAACAAGAGATTGAGCAGTTCGCCGTTTCGGCGAAACGGCGAACTGCTCAAGAAGAAACTCAGCCGACGCCGAAGACGGTGTCGTAGAGCAGCTTGAAGTTGAGCACCAGGATGACCGCCGCGACGACCCAGGCGAGGACCGCCACGCCGCGGGGAATGGCAAGGTTGCCCATCTTCTTCTTGTCGGAGACGAACTGCACCAGCGGGATGACTGCGAAGGGCAGCTGCATCGACAGTACCACCTGGCTGAAGACCAGCAACTGGCCGGTGCCCTTTTCGCCATAGAGCGCGGTGACGACCACCACCGGGACGATGGCGATGCCGCGCGTCAGCAGCCGGCGCGCCCATTGCGGAATGCGCAGGCGCAAAAAGCCTTCCATGACGATCTGGCCGGCAAGCGTTGCCGTAACGGTCGAGTTGAGGCCGGAGGCCAGCAGCGCCACCGCAAACAGGATGGAGGCGATGCCGAGGCCGAGCAGTGGCGACAAGAGCTCGAAGGCTTGGCCGATCTCGGCGACATCCTGATGGCCGGTGCCATGGAAGGCCACCGCCGAGACGATCAGGATCGAGGCGTTGACGAACAGCGCCAGGACGAGCGCGATGGTCGAGTCCGTCGTCGCCCATTTAATGGCGTCGCGCTTGCCTTTTTCGGTCCGTTCATAGGCGCGTGTCTGTACGATCGAGGAGTGCAGGTAGAGATTGTGCGGCATCACCGTGGCGCCGATGATGCCGATGGCGATGTAGAGCATCGCCGGATTGGTGACGATCTCCGTCGACGGCACGAACATCGAATGCAGGATCGAGCCGACCGGAGGGGCAGCGGCAAAGATCTGGATGGCGAAACAGCCGAAGATGATGATCAGAAGCGCGATGACGAAGGCTTCGAGATAGCGGAAACCCTTGTTCATCAAGAGCAGCACGATGAAGGCGTCGAGCGCCGTCAGCAACGCGCCGCCGATCAGCGGAATGCCGAACAGAAGCTGCAGCGCGATCGCCGTGCCGATCACCTCGGCGAGGTCGCAGGCGATGATGGCGAGTTCGCAGGCGATCCACAGCACGAAACTGACGGGACGCGGATAATAGGCGCGGCAGGCCTGGGCGAGGTCGCGGCCGGTGGCGATGCCAAGCCGGGCGGCAAGCGCCTGCAGCAGGATCGCCATCAGGTTGGACAGCATGATGATGAACAATAGCGTGTAGCCGAACTGGGCGCCGCCGGCGAGGTCGGTGGCCCAGTTGCCCGGATCCATATAGCCGACCGAGACCATGTAGCCCGGTCCCATGAAGGCGAACAGGCGACGGAACCAGACGCCGGACTGCGGCACCGCGATCGTGGAGTTCACCTCGCGCAGGCTGGGAGGATTGTCCTCCGGCCTGTCAAATCGCCAGGATGATCCCAAGGTAGCGTCAGCTTCGGACATGGAGGGCTTTCCACTGGGTGGATCGGTTGACGTCATCCTATCTATGCCAGGGCTCAACATTATGCAATAGGCTATATTTCATTGTATGTGCTTCCTGTTGCGCCGACCGGCAGGCCGGCAGGGGATCGCAAACGCCGGTTGCGCCTGCCATGGAATGGAAATAAACGGCTGGAACAGTTAAGCCCGTGCTATGAATGGCAAAGGGCGATTGCTTTGCCCAAAGCCGATTCTTGTCAAAAGATGGGAAGGAGCGCGTGTTGGCGCTGAAGCACAGACCGGTTGGACGCGAGGAGCCGCTGCCTGACGCCGAGATTCATTCGAAAGGGTTCCGGCAGCAGCGCGAAGCGCGCCGCGGCGCGCTGGTCGAGGATTATGTCGAGCTGATCGCCGACCTGATCGAGGACGGCAATGAGGCGCGTCAGGTCGATATTGCTGCGCGGCTGGGTGTCGCCCAGCCGACGGTGGCCAAGATGCTGACCAGGCTGTGCGCCGACGGGCTCGTTTCCAGAAAACCCTATCGCGGTGTGTTCCTGACCGACGCCGGGCGCAAGGTGGCGGAAGAGAGCCGCATCCGCCACCAGACGGTAGAAGCGTTTTTGCGTTCGCTCGGTGTCAGCGCCGAGACGGCGCGCATCGATGCCGAGGGCATCGAGCATCATGTCAGCGCCGAGACGCTGGAAGCCTTTCGCAAGGCGATGATCGCGCCGGGCTGAGGGGTGCCGGGGCCGCACCACTGGAACCTCCGCACGTCAGGCTCGTTGCTCCTGACGTTGCGCGTGATTGTTGCGCGCCAAGGAGGAAAACATGGGCGTCGAACAGGCACCGACCGCGAAGGGCAAGCAGGCGGCCGAGGGTTTGAGGCAGGCAGCGGCAAAGGACGAACGCAAGACCGAGGTCGAAACCGGCCATGCGCTGAAAAAGGGCGCCGCGCGTTTCGAGGAACGCTCCAAAAGCTCGGACGGCAAAAGCGCCGGCACCAAGCAGAAGATCTGAGTTCTGTTCGCAAGCGGCAACCTGCCGCTCATTCCTCGGTGTCCTGCACCCAACTGCGCGGATGGCCGTCGACGCGGAACTGGAAGATGAAATAGGGCGGAATGCAGGAGCCCTTGCCAGGCTTGGCTGCGGCCAGATCGTCGTAGCCGGCGGTGCAGATATAGTCCTCGCGGCAGGGATGCGCCTTGTCGCAGGCGCGCAGGCCGGCGGTCTTGGTGAATTCCCTGGTGCAGAATTTGTGATCCTTGCCCGACGCGATGCAGTCGTTGAAACCGGTCTTGGCCAGGCGGCCGCAAGTCGCCTCGTCGGGAAGCTTGTCGCAGCTTGCCTTGCGCAGCATGCCCCCGGGAAAGCCACCGGTCTTCTGCCCTGGGTAGTCATAGCGTTGGCGCGCCGCGCCATAGCCGGCGAGCTTGATCACCGGTTTCTTGTCGCGCGCCGGATCGATGGCGCAGGCTTTTGCGGTGGCCGGCGACAGGCGGCAATATTTGTCGCTGCCCCAGCTCGACATCTTGATCTCGCCGAACTCGACGGGGTCGCCGACTGCGGTGGCCGCCTCGCTGACGCAGGTGCCGAAGCCCGGATGGATGTCGCTTTCATGGACGCCGGCGCAGCGCAGGCTTTCGCCGCAGCTCCAGTCCTTGAAGCTGGCGTCATCGCCGCTGTAGCAGATCGAGCCCCAGCCATTGTAGAGATCGGTGCCTTTCAGCGCTTCGGCGAGTTTGGCGTCCGGACGGGCGGCGAAGCCGCGTGAGAAATCCGGATGGCCGCCGGCGGCGAAGTCCTCGACGATGGCGCGGCGGCGCGGCAGGTCGGCGAAGAACACCGCCGAGCCGGGGACGAAGACGGCGTTGCGGCGCGGCTCGCTGGCCGGATCGGCGCCGGTGTAATGGAAGCCGGCAATGCCGTGCGTCTGGTGGCAGCCGGTGCAGGTCATTTCGTTGAGACGCAGATTGAAGCCGGCCACCGATTTCACGCTGCGCAGCGTGTTGCCCCTGGCGACATAATCCTGCAACGCCTTGTCGATGTCAGCATCGTCGAGCAGCCCATAGGCGATGTTGTTTTGCGATCTGGCCATGCCGCCGGGTGCGACCGAGACGGCGCTGGTCGCCAGGAATTTGTCGTCGATGACCAGCCGGCCGCGGTCGAGATCGTAGATGTTGCGGTCGGTGAGCAGCCATTTGGCGAAGGCCGGCCGGTCGGCCAGAACCACTTTCCGGTCGATCTGGTTCTCCATCTTCGATTCCTGGAAGGTGGACGTCGTTGGGTCCCATTTGAAAATCTTGAGGAGATATTCGGCGTGGCCACCGAAGTCGCGGCGGCTCGAGGCCGACAGCCGGAGAACCTGCATGTTCAGCTCAAGCCGCATGATCTGCGACGAATTCAGCATGGCGTTGGAGAGCGGCCCTTCGTCGGAGCGCAGCCAGGCTGCCAGTTGCTCGGGCGCAAGGTTCTTCTGGCCGGCGGCGAGCCAGCGCTTGGCGATTTCGGCACAGGAAACGGCGGTGGCGCTTGGGCGATCTCTCGAAGCGCGAGGGCGAGCCTCGCCGGGCCTGGCGTTGAAAACCAGGCTCATGGTCAGCGGCAGCCGCGACGAAATTCGCTGTGCCGTCTTTCCCATCGCCGGCTTTTCCGCCACCGAGTAATGGAAGCGGTAGATCAGCCTGATCTCGCCGCATTCGGTGTGGCCGAGATAGCCGCGGTCCATGCGGTTGACGATGCCGGTCAGGTCGAGCGTCGAACCGTCATCGTCGATGTATTTCGGGTTGAATTTCTGGCTGGGGTCCCTCGTCTTCGCCAGCGCGGCGACATAGGGATCGGGGCTATTGGTAGGCTCATCGGCGATCTCCTGCTTGACGGCGTTGCGCACCGGGGTCAGCGCGCGCACCGAAAACAGGCCGCGATTGTCGACCTCGCGCGTGAGACCCAGCGCCGGGCCGAGCAGGCGGCTGATCGACAGGCCGCCACGCTCAAGCGCCTGCAATGTCTCGGGATCGGTTACGGCGACGCTGGAATCGAGTGTCACGGCGCGCGCCGGCGCCGGGCCGAGGCATAGCACCACCGCCAGCAGGAGAAATCGACCGATCGTCAGCAAGTCCCCGATACCCCGTTCGAACCGGATGCTACAGCGCGCATGCCGCCTCGACCAGAGTGCGAACGCGCGATGCCGCTTCCACGAAAAATACTGTGACTTGGCGCAACCATTGCGATAATTGTCTGTTGGGTCGGACTGGGCCACGACAATCGGCCAGGCCAGCCGAAAATTTGCATACGGGGAGTTGCCATGCTCTGGAAGGGCCGCCGTCAGAGTGACAATGTCGAGGACGAGCGCAGCGACAGCGGCGGCGGTGGTGGTTTCGGCGGCGGCAGCCCTGGCCAGTTCCGCATCCCGATCGGCGGCCGCACCGGCGGCGGCGGCAGCATCCTGCTGGTCGTCCTCGTGGTGCTGGCCGGATGGTATTTCGGCTTCGACCCGTCGCAGATCCTGGGCAGCGGCGACGGCGGCGGCGTGCTGCCGGGTGGCGGTGGCCAGATTACCGACAACAGCGGCGGCCAGGACGACGGCGCCGGCACGCCTGCTTCCGACGAGATGAAGCAGTTCGTGGCGACCGTGCTGGCCGAGACCGAAGAGACCTGGACCGGCATCTTCCAGTCGCAGGGCCTGAAATACGAGGACCCGAAGCTTGTGCTGTTCAGCGGCCAGATCCGCTCGGCCTGCGGCTCCGCCTCGACGGCAGCCGGACCGTTCTATTGTCCCGGCGACCACAAGGTCTACCTCGACACCACCTTCTTCCAGCAGCTCGACCAGCAGTTCGGCGCCTCGGGGGATTTCGCCCAGGCATATGTGATCGCCCATGAAGTCGGTCACCATGTGCAGAACCTCACCGGCATCCTGCCCAAGTTCAACCAGATGCGGCAGTCGATGGGTGAGGCGGAAGCCAACCAGATGTCGGTGCGCATCGAGCTGCAGGCCGACTGCTTCGCCGGCGTTTGGGCGCATTTCACCGCGCAGAAGGGCATTCTGGAACAGGGCGACATCGAAGAGGCGCTCAACGCCGCCAAGCAGATCGGCGACGATACGCTGCAGAAGAAGATGCAGGGCTATGTCGTTCCGGAAAGCTTCAACCACGGGACGTCGCAGCAAAGGCAGACCTGGCTGGCGCGCGGCTACAAGAGCGGCAAGCTGTCGGATTGCAACACGCTGACCGGTCCGGTTTGAGGCGCTCGCAAGTTCCAGCCGACCGCGGTTCAAAGCGCATCCGTCGGCGGGCCGATTTACCACCGGCAACAGATGTCAGGAGGAGAACGCCTGAGGCGTTCTCCTATTGTTCCAAAGTGACGCCTCGCCTATAACGGGCGCCCGCCCAAGGGCGGTCCGAGGGAGCAGACGCCATCATGATCGACCCCAAAACCGCCAGGCGGGGCCTTGCGCTCGTCTTCACCACGCTGCTGCTCGACATTATCGGCTTCGGCATGATCATGCCGGTGTTGCCGGCCTTTCTCAGGGAGCTTTCCGGCGTCGGCATCAGCGAAGCGGCAATCGAGGGCGGCTGGCTGTTCTTCGTCTATGCCGCGATGCAGTTCTTCTTTGCGCCGATCATGGGCGGGTTGAGCGACCGCTTCGGGCGGCGGCCGATCCTGCTTGCCTCGGTGCTTACATTCTCGATCGACAATCTGATCTGCGCCATCGCCTGGTCCTATCCGATGCTGTTCATCGGCCGCGTGCTGGCCGGCATTTCGGGCGCCAGCTACTCGACGACGTCGGCCTTCATTGCCGACATCTCGAACGACGACAACCGGGCGAAGAATTTCGGTCTGCTCGGCATCGCCTTCGGCGTCGGCTTCGTCATTGGGCCGGTGCTGGGCGGGCTGCTCGGCACGTTCGGGCCGCGAGTGCCGTTTTACTTTGCCGCCGGGCTTGCCTTCGTGAACTTCCTCATCGCCATGTTCTTCCTGCCTGAAACGCTCGATGAAAAGCACCGCCGCCGCTTCGAGTGGAAACGCGCCAACCCGGTCGGCACGCTGCTGCAGATGCGCCAATATCAGGGCATCGGCTGGATCGGGCTCGCCTTCTTCCTGATGACGCTCGGCCACATGATGTATCCGGCGGTGTGGTCGTTCGTGTCCAATTATCGTTATGGCTGGAGCGAGCAGCAGATCGGCTTCTCGCTCGGCGCCTTCGGCCTGTGTGGGGCGATCGTCATGGCGACGGTGCTGCCGCGCGTGATCCCCAAACTTGGCGAGTGGAAGACGGCGGTGATCGGCCTGACATTTACGGCGGCCAGCGCCTTCGGCTACGCCTTCGCCTCGCAAGGCTGGATGATCTATGCGGTGATCGTCGTCGGCTGCCTGGAAGCACTGGCCGATCCGCCGCTGAGAAGCCTCGCCGCCGCCAAGGTGCCGCCATCGGCGCAAGGCGAATTGCAGGGCGCGATGACGTCGATCTTCTCGATCACCTCGATCATCACGCCGCTGCTGTACACCGCGATCTTTTCCTGGTTCACCGGGCCTAATGCGCCCGTGGTGTTTGGCGGCGCGCCCTATCTGGTTGGCGCGTGCTTCCTGACGCTTGCCGTCATTGTCTTTGTAACGAAAGTTGCGAGGCCGACGGCGGTGAAAAGCGTTGCCAACAGCGCTGCGGAAGATGGAGCCCAGATATGAGCCATGACAGCCGCATAGAGCTGACCAAGGACGGAGTGTCGCTGTCGCGGCTGGTGTTCGGCGCCTGGCGCCTGCTCGACAACGCCGCGCGCCCGGACGCCGATCAGGTCGCGCGGCTGATCGGCACCGCGGTCGATCTCGGCCTGACCAGCTTCGACCATGCCGACATTTACGGGCATTACCAGGTGGAAGCTGCCTTTGGCGCCGGCTTGTCGCGCTGGAAGGGCAAGCGCGACAGCATCGAGCTGATCTCGAAATGCGACATCATGCTGGCATCGGCCAACCGGCCTCAGAACCGGCTGAAGCATTACGACACCAGTGCCGCCCATATTGCGGCCTCGGTCGACCGTTCGCTCGCCAATCTCGGCACCGACTATCTCGACCTGTTGCTGCTGCACCGGCCGGATCCGCTGATGGATGCCGACGAGACGGCGGCGGCCCTTGCCGGGCTGGTCAAGTCGGGCGAGGTGAGAGCGGTCGGGGTCTCCAATTTCACGCCGTCGCAGTTCGACCTTCTGGCTTCGCGGCTGCCGTTTGCCTTGGCCACCAACCAGATCGAGATGTCGGTGCTGAAAACCAATGCGCTGGTGGATGGCAGCCTCGATCACGCGCAACGCCTCGGCTATGCGCCGATGATCTGGTCGCCGCTCGGCGGCGGCTTGCTGTTCACCGGCAAGGAAGGGCGCGAGGCGCGGGTCAGGGCGGCAATCGCGGCGGTGGCTGCCGAGATCGGCGCCGGCGATCTCGCCGCCGTCGCCATCGCCTGGTTGTTGCGTCATCCGGCGCGGCTGGCGCCGGTGCTGGGCACGATGAAGCCCGAGCGGCTGGCAGCCACGGTCAAGGCGCTGGAGATCAGCCTCGACCGCCAGCAATGGTTCGCCATACTGGAGGCCAGCGAAGGCCGGCCGGTGGCGTAAGGTCACCCAGGCGCGAACTTCGAACCCGCCATAGGTGTGTGCTTCGTCCGTTAATGCGGCGCGCAAGCGAAGCGATGAGGAGGGCTTGGGCTCACGGGATGCCGTCGGCGCTCTCGAAGCCTTCGTCGCTTCGCGCCGTCACAAACAGACCGGTTGACCGGTTATTCCATTGACCCAAGACAAGGGCAATCGCGCCGCGTTTGTAACTCCGGCTATTCGGAGCATCACGATCTGGGCAACGGCTAGGCGAAGACCTGTAAAATCAAACCCGTTCGGCCAGCAGTTCCTCGCCGCGCTTTTCGCGGATCAGGTTGACGAAGCGGCGGAACAGATAGTGCGAGTCCTGCGGGCCGGGCGAGGCCTCGGGGTGATGCTGGACCGAGAACACCGGACGGCCCGTGAGCGCAATACCGCAGTTGGAGCCGTCGAACAGCGAGACATGGGTTTCCTCGACGCCCTCGGGCAACGAGTCGGCATCGACGGCAAAGCCGTGGTTCATCGAGACGATCTCGACCTTGCCGGTGGTATGATCCTTGACCGGGTGGTTGGCGCCGTGATGGCCCTGATGCATCTTGGCGGTCTTGCCGCCGAGCGCCAGGGCCAGCATCTGGTGGCCGAGGCAGATGCCGAATACCGGGATCTCGGTCTTGAGCAGGTCCTGGATCACCGGCACCGCGTAGTCGCCGGTGGCTTCCGGGTCGCCGGGGCCGTTGGAGAGGAAGATGCCGTCGGGCTGCATGGCCAGGATCTCTTCCGAGCCGGTGCCGGCCGGAACCACGGTGACCTTGGCGCCGAGGCCGGAAAGCAGGCGAAGGATGTTACGCTTGACGCCGTAGTCGATGGCGACGACGTGCATCGACGGCTCGGCCTGTTCGCCAAAGCCTTCGTTCCACACCCAGGGCGTTTCACGCCAGACCGAGGACTGGCCCGAGGTGACTTCCTTGGCGAGGTCAAGCCCGATCAGGCCCGACCAGGCGGCGGCGCGCCGCTTCAAATCGTCGATGTCGAAGATGCCGTCGGGCGCGTGCGCAATGACGGCATTGGGCATGCCCTTTTCGCGGATCAGCGCGGTCAGCGCCCTTGTGTCGATGCCCGACAGCGCGGCGATGCCGCGCTTCTTCAGCCACTGGTCCAGCCCGGTGCCGGCGCGGTAGTTGGACGCGTTGGTGACATCGGCCTTGAACACCGCGCCAACGGCGCCGGCACGGGCGACCGGGTTCAAGTCCTCGATGTCCTCGTCATTGGTGCCGATGTTGCCGATATGCGGGAAGGTGAAGGTGACGATCTGGCCGGCATAGGACGGGTCGGTGAGAATTTCCTGGTAGCCGGTGAGCGCGGTGTTGAAGCAGACTTCGGCAACGGCGGAACCGGTGGCGCCGAGGCCGCGACCCTCGATGACGGTGCCGTCGGCCAGCACCAGGACGGCGGTCGGCTTTTCGGTTGCCCAAGGCGGGGTCAGTTCGGGGGTCATCTCGGCCATGGCGACGCTCCTGTCACGCTGCGCGCTTCGATGGCGGGCCATCTGCGCAGCAAACGGCGCGGCCGATCTCTCGAGCCTGCGCGCATCAATTCTTTGTCTTATGCAAGGCCGAGTACATAGGGAAAGGCGCCAGAGCGGTCAATGATGCCGTGCCAAAACGGCGAGCATTTGTTTCAGCGAATGATATCAGAGCTTTGGCGCGTTTGATTTGCGGATGGGCCGCGGTTATTGTCCGCGCCGTTCGAAGGAGAAAGCATCATGCGCGCAAAAATCGCCGAATCCCTGAAAAGCGCGATGAAGGCGCAGGACAAGCACCGCCTGCCGACGCTCAGGCTGATCCAGGCCGCCATCCACGACCGCGACATCGCCAATCGCGGCTCGACCAAGGACCCCGCCAGCGACGAGGAGATCCTGCAGATCCTGGCCAAGATGGTGAAGCAGCGCGAGGAATTGGCCAAGGCGTTCGAGGACGGCAAGCGCCCGGATCTGGCCGCGCAGGAGCGTGGCGAGATGGAGATCATCCGCGGCTTCCTGCCGACGCAGCTGGATGACGCCGCCGTAACAGCTGTGGCGCGCGAGGCGATCGCTGCGACCGGTGCCGCCAGCCAAAAGGACATGGGCAAGGTGATCGCCGCGCTGAAGCAGAAATATGCCGGCCAGATGGATTTCGGCAAGGCCAGCGGCATCGTCAAAGGCCTGCTGCAGTAAGAGCCGACACCGCTTCAGTGGCGAAGGAGAGCAGGGGGCGGGACATCACCTCTGGGCAAGAAACGGTCCGCACCGGCTTAAGCGAGCCAAGCCTTGACCTGCCGGAGAGCCCCACCATAATCGAAATCGTCAAACCCACGCTCGAACATCTGCCCTCCTACAAGGCGGCGCTCGAGCGTGGCTGGTCGCCGGACAATGTCCGGCTGATGGAAGCGACGCGCGAGCAACTTGCGGCGATCGACGAGGATCCCGCGGCGTTCCTTGCCAGCCTCGACGATCCCGAGGCCAAAGGAGGCCCGATTACCTTGCCGGACGGCACGACCGTGCCGCGGCTGCCGGGCTTCCGGCGCTGGATCTGGGACGGCGAGGCCGCCGGCTCGATCGGCTTTCGCTGGCAGCCGGGTACGGCCGCGCTGCCGTCGCATGTGCTCGGCCATATCGGCTATGCCGTGGTGCCGTGGAAGCGCGGACGAGGCTATGCGACCGAGGCGCTGCGGCTGATGCTGGACGAGGCGAGGGCTGTTGGTTTGCCATATGTCGAGATCACCACCGACCTCGACAATCCGGCCTCGCAGAAGGTGGTGCTGGCCAATGGCGGCCGTGTGGTCGGTCCGTTCATCAAGGACGCCGCGTATGGCGGCGCCGAGAGTTTGTTGTTCCGGATCGATTTGTAGTCCGACGCTATTCGGCCGGTGCCGGCAGCGGCGGCGCTGCCCGGCTGCGCCCCTCCCAGATGTAGGAGGCAAGTGCCACCACCACCGCCACCAGCATGGCGGCAGCGCCCACAACCGGCAGGCTGCGATAGCCGTAGCCGGCATTGAGCATGGCAGCGCCCAGCGACGCGGCGAGCGCGATGCCGACATTGAAGCCGGAGGGGATGAGCGAGGAGGCGAGGTTGGAGGCGTCCGCCGTCCAGGCCAGGATGCGGGTCTGGATCGGCGTGCCGATGGCGAAGTTGAGGCCACCCCAGATAACGATGGCGATGACCATCGGCACGGGGTAGGGGCTGACGGCATAGATAACGCCCAACATCACCGCCTGCAGCGCAAGCATGGTGATCAGCGACGGCATCAGCTTCCAATCGGAAAGCTTGCCGCCGAGAAACACACCGACGGTGGCGCCGACGCCGTTGAGCAGCAGCACCCAGGGGATCAGGCTCTCGTCGAGATGGGTCACCTCAAGCAGTGTCGGGGTGATGTAGGTGAACAGGCCGAACTGGCCGATCATCAACGTCAGCATCAGGATCAGCGAGGTCCAGACTTGCTGGCGCGCCAGCACGCGAACCTCGCTGCCAAGACTGGCGGATGGCCTTGATGCGCCTGTCGTGCGCGGCAAAAGCGCAGCCATGGCGGCAAAGGCTACCACGCCAAGCGCGCACATCACCCAGAAGGTGGCGCGCCAGCCCCAGAGATTGCCGATCGCGGTACCCGCCGGCACGCCGATGACATTGGAGACGGTGAGGCCGGAGAGAATGACTGCGACAGCCATGCCGCGCTTGTCCTCGGGCACAAGGCCGACGGCAACCACCATGGCGACGCCGAAATAGGCGCCATGGGCAATGGCCACAGCGATGCGCAGAAGCAGCATCGAGGTAAAATCGGGCGCCAGCGCGCAAGCGGCCTGGCCGATGGTGAAGGCGACGGTCAGGCAAAGCAGCAGCGTCTTGCGGGAAATGCCCTTGGTGGCGAGCGCCAGCAATGGCCCGCCAACCGCGATGCCGCCGGCATAGCCTGAGACGAGATAGCCGGAGGTCGGGATCGAAACGCCAAGGCCGTCGGCCACTTGCGGCAGCACGCCGGCAATGACGAATTCGGTGGTGCCGAAAGCGAAGGCGGCGATGAACAGGGCAATGAGCGGAAGCATGGCGCGGAAGCGATCCTTGAACGAGTTGGCCTCAAATCATGGATGGCGCTTGCCGGCAATGCAGAAATTTTTGCGGCCGGTTTAGGTTTTCTTGATCAGCTCGCCTTCAACCTGGAGCCGCCGAGCAGGCCGCGCTCTTCCAGCACCGGGTAGGCCATCGACGCCAGCAGCGAGTTGATCTGCTTCAGGTCGCGGATGGTGTCGAGGTGGATGGAACTTGTCTCGACGCTCTTGGCGGTGCCGTCGCGCAGCCGCACGAAATGGCTGGCGCTGGTTTCCTTTTCGCGGTCGCGCAGCCGGTCCTTTTCCAGCACCAGCTGGCGGGCGGTCTCAGGATCGCGCGACACCAGCACGTTGAAGGCAAGCCTGGCATTGGCCAGCACCGAGCTGTGAAAGGCGAGCAGCTCGCTCCAGCCCTCGGGCGTGAACTCCAGCCCGCGCTCGAACTTCTTCTTCACATGCACCAGCATGTTGCGCACGATGATGTCGCCGACCTGCTCAAGTTTGACGCAGGCGCCTATCAGCTCCTGGCAGCGCAGCGCCTCGCCCTCTGTGAGCGAGTTCCTGGTCAATTTGGCCAGATAGAGCTTGATCGCCGCGTGCTTCCTGTCGACGCGGTCGTCAAGGGCGGCCAGCGCCTGGATCTTGTCGCCGTCGGCGCTTTCATACAGCTCGATGATACGCTTGAGCATGATCTCGACCGTCTCGCAGACGCGCACCACCTCGCGGGTGGCGTTGGCCAGCGCCTGGCTCGGAACGTCGAGCGCGCCGTCGTTGAGGGCGGAGAGTTCGACCACATCGAGCTCTGTAGCCGGCGCCGGCTTGGTGCCCATTGCGACGATCTTCTCAGAAGCACGATAGATCAGGCTGGCAAGCGGCAGGCCGGCGAGCAGGATGAGCACATTGAACAGTATGTGGGCATTGACGATCTGGTCGGGCACGGTGGCGCCGAGGAAGGCGACCGGTGGCTTCAGCGTCATGAACAGGATCAGCATCACCAGCGAGCCCATGCCGCGCATCAACAGATTGCCGATCGGCACGACGCGCACGCCAGGTTCGGCACTTCGGGTGAGCAGCGGCGCGATGATCGACGAGCCGAGATTGACGCCGAGCACCAGCACGATGCCGAGTTCGGGCGGGATGAAGCCGCGGCCGGCCAGCGTCACCATCAAAAGCACGGCGGCGATCGAGGAGTGGAACAGCCAGGTGACGAGCGCGGCGAGCAGATAGGCGGTGACGTAGTCGCTGGAGAAATATTCGATGATGAGCGGCATCAGCGTGCTCTGGCGCAGCGGCTCCGAGGCCTGGCCGATCATCTCCAGCGACAGTACCAAAAGGCCGATGCCGACCAGGATGCGGCCGAACTGGCGCCAGTCGCGCCGCTCGGTGGCCATGAACATGACCGTGCCGGCGACGAGGCAGATCGGCACCAGCAGAGTCAGATCGAAGGTCAAGAGCTTGACCACCAGCGCCGAGCCGATCTCGGCGCCGCGCACAGCCAATTGGCCCGACATGCCCGAGACGATGCCGGCGCCGGCGAAGGAGCCGACCAGAAGCGTGACGGCGGTCGAGCTCTGCAGCGCGATGGACAGGCCGCAGCCGGCCAAAACCGCCATGATCGGATTGCGCATGGTGGAGCGCAGCCGGTGACGCAGCACGTCGCCATAGGCGCGCTCGACGCCTGTCTTGACCATGCGGGTGGCAAACAACATCAGCGCCACCGCGCCCGCCAGATGCAGCAGGACGACGGAGCCGCTCATTTCGAAACCCGCACGCAGACAGGGACCGCGACGCGGAGGGCGCGCAGTGCAGGGAGGAAAACGGGGCTGCGAATCATGGGCATGACAGTCTTGAACAATATCCGGAATATTTTAGCCGGGTAATAAAATCTTGTCGATTTCAAGAGCCGTCGCGGCGCGACAGGGCGTGTCGGAAAATGGACGGATGCGCAAATGGTTGCATGGCGGATCCCTGGTGATGGCAGCGGATCGTCCCGGTTTGCCGGACTCCCGGCAATCGCCTTTGCGATGATGTTCAAATATCCAGGATAAGCACAAGATTTCATTACGTAAATGTAATGCTAGTGTTCAGTTTCGGTTCATCCTTCGGGCGCTATTCCCTAGGCATCGACAACCAAGGAGCCCCGCTATGAAACGCATTGTTCTTTCCGCCCTCGCTTTCTCGATGCTGGCCGCCACTTCGCTTACCAGCCAGGCCGCACCGGTGAACGCACCGGTCGCACCGCAGTCGAATTACACGCAGGTCGACTGGCAGAGGCCCGGCAAGCATGTCGATGTCAGGAAGCGCGTCGTGAAGAAGACGGTGGTCGTCAAGCGCAGCCATTGGCGCAATGGCCAGAAATATTCCAGCTGGAAGCGGCACCAGCCGATCCGCGATTATGGCCGCTATGGCCTGCATCGCCCCGGCCGCGGCCAGGAATGGATCCGCGTCGGCAACGACTATGTGCTGGTCAGTGTCCTGTCCGGCATCATCTTCGGCGCCATTGCCGCGCATTAAGCCCGGCCTCGCCGGCGCAATGCCGAGACTTGAAAGGAGGCGGCCCGAAACGGCCGCCTTTCTTTTGGCTGTAGAAACCGGGCTTTTTGGCTGTGGAAACCGGGTATGGTCCGCAATAAGGGTCGTCGGATTCCGCGCGCATGATTATATGAGGGACAAACGAGTTCCCCAATGCGCTTTCCGCCCGCCTTTCTCGATGAGATACGCGACCGTGTGCCGATTTCATCGGTCATCGGCCAGCGCGTCGCATGGGACAGGAAGAAGACCAACGCCTCGCGCGGCGACTATTGGGCCTGTTGTCCGTTCCATGGCGAAAAGAGCCCCTCCTTCCACTGCGAGGACAAGAAGGGCCGCTATCACTGTTTCGGCTGTTCGGTGTCGGGCGATCATTTCAAGTTCCTGACCGAGCTCGACGGATTAAGCTTTCCCGAAGCGGTCGAGAAGATCGCCGACATGGCCGGCGTGCCGATGCCGGTGCGCGACGAGCGGGAAGAACAGCGTGAGAAGGAACGCGCCAGTCTGACCGATGTCATGGAGATGGCGACTGCCTTCTTCCAGGAGCGGCTGCAAGGACCGGAGGGTGCAAAAGCCCGCGCCTATCTCAGGGATCGCGGGCTGACGCCGGCGACGCAGCAATCGTTCCGGCTGGGCTTTGCGCCCGACAGCCGCAATGCGCTGAAGGAACATCTTGCCGCCAAGGGTGTGCCCAAGGCCGACATCGAGGCCTGCGGGCTGGTGCGTCATGGCGACGACATCCCGGTCTCCTATGACTGGTTCCGCGATCGCATCATGTTCCCGATCCCGGATTCGCGCGGCAAGATCATCGCCTTTGGCGGCCGCGCACTGGCGCCCGATGCGCTGGCCAAATACATGAATTCGCCCGACACAGAGCTCTTCCACAAGGGCAACGTGCTCTACAATTTCGCCCGAGCCCGCAAAGCGCTGGCGAAAGGCGGCACGGTAATTGCCGTCGAAGGCTATATGGACGTGATTGCGCTGGCGCAGGCCGGCTTAGAGAATGCCGTGGCGCCGCTCGGCACCGCGCTCACCGAAAACCAGCTCGAACTTCTGTGGCGCATGGCGCCTGAGCCGATGCTGTGCTTCGACGGCGACCAGGCCGGGCTGAAGGCGGCGTGGCGGGCCGCGGATCTCGCGCTGCCGTCGGTGCAGGCCGGGCGGTCGGTGCGCTTTGCACTGTTGCCGGAGGGCAAGGATCCCGACGATCTGGTCAAGGCAGAAGGGCCGGACGCGTTTCGTGCCGTGCTGGCGGAAGCGCGGCCTCTCGCTGATTTGTTGTGGATGCGTGAGACATCCGGTGGCGTCTTCGACACGCCGGAGCGGCGGGCGGGGCTGACAAAGACGCTGCGCGAACTGACCAGCCGCATCCGCGATGAGAGCCAGCGCTACCACTACCAGCAGTGGATGCGCGAGCGGGAGCTGACCTTCTTCAGCGCCCAGCGCGAAGTGCGGCAAGGTCGCCAGGACTGGAAACCGGGGCAGGGCAAAACGCCCGCACCCGGCGGACAGTTCGCCAAAGGCAGCGGGGCAGGCGCGCGCGCCGCGATCACCGAAAGCCTCGGCCGCTCCGCCATGGTCAAACGCGGTGGCGAGATGATGTCGGTGCGCGAGGCGACGATCATCGTAGCCCTCGTCAACCATCCGGCGCTGATCGACGAGAACTTCGCCCATGTCGAGTTCCTCGATCTCGCCAACACCGATCTGCAGCGGCTGCACGCCGCCATCCTCGATGCGATGGCGCACGACATGGCCAATGACCGTAGCGCGGTGATCGCCACCATCGAACGTGCCGGCTGCAGCGATATCTGGGGGCGCGCCGTGGCGCTGATCCAACGGGCCAGGCAATGGCCCGCGCTGGAAACCGCAGCGCTTGACGATGCCCGCGACGCCTTCAACCAGGCGCTGCACTTGCAGCGCAGCGCGCGCACCTTACATAAGGAGCTGAAACAGGCGGAAGCAGCGCTCGCCAGCGATCCCACTGACGAAAACTACCGGCACCTCATCGAGATTCAGGCGCAGTTCCGTGATGTACAAGCAACGGAAGCGCTGATCGAAGGCTTCGGTGTGTCCTCGGGCAGGGGTGGGCGCGTGTAGGTCGAAACCTGCGCAAGAATGGATGATGTACGTGCTGCGCGTCGAATCGACGCCTCTAAGTCGGGTAATTGATTCGCTTTTTTGATGCGAATCATGCGAGAGGCGCTTGACCTTCTGGCAGAATGACGGAATCAGGACGATTCGAAACCTTAACCCGTGCCGGCGTCGATGGAAATGCACTGACGCGAGGTGCTGATCACTGGACAGGCTGTCAGCCTGCCACAGATATCAGGGTTAATCTGGACTTAATGCATATCGCCCAAAAGTGAAAACCGGTTTTGGGGGCACGATATGAACAAACAAAAGAGTTGATTCGGTTACCGGCCCGGTTAAGCGCCACCAGCGCATGTAGTTTGACCGGTGCGGCAGCTACGCGGCTTCGATGCTCGGCCGCTAGGAGAAGATAAAGACTATGGCGACAAAGGAAAAGGAAGAGGTCGAGACCGAACGTGAAGGCGCCACCGATGGGCCTCTGCTCGACCTTTCCGATGATGCTGTCAAGAAGATGATCAAGGCCGCCAAGAAGCGCGGCTATGTGACTCTCGACGAACTGAACGCGGTGCTGCCGTCGGAAGAGACCGATCCGGATCGCATCGAAGACATCAATGCGATGCTGTCCGACATGGGCATCAACGTGGTCGAGGACGACGATCAGAGCGAGGAGCCCGAGGCCGCCGACAGCAATGCCGACGCCGAGGAAGACGCCAACGAGCTGGCCGAGCAGACCGGCACCGCCGTCGCCGCCACGACCACCAAGAAAGAGCCGACCGACCGCACCGATGACCCGGTGCGCATGTATCTGCGCGAGATGGGCTCGGTCGAGCTCCTGTCGCGCGAGGGCGAAATCGCGATCGCCAAGCGCATCGAGGCCGGCCGCGAGACGATGATTGCGGGCCTCTGCGAAAGCCCGCTGACCTTCCAGGCCATCATCATCTGGCGTGACGAGCTCAACGAATCCAAGATCCTGCTGCGCGAGATCATCGACCTCGAAGCCACCTATGCCGGCCCCGAAGCCAAGCAGGCGCCGGTGGTCGAGCGCATCGAGGAGGCGCCCAAGGCCGAGGACAAGCCGAGGCGTGGACGCGACGAAGAAGACGACATCACCAATGTCGGCGCCGACACGCGCGGCCTAGTCGATGACGACGAGGAAGACGAGGACGAGGCGAGCCTGTCGCTGGCGGCGATGGAAGCGGAACTGCGCCCGCAGGTGATGGAGACGCTCGACGTCATCGCCGACACCTACAAGAAGCTGCGCAAGCTGCAGGACCAGCAGGTCGAGAACCGTCTGGCCGCGACCGGCACGCTGTCGCCAAGCCAGGACCGCCGCCTGAAGGAGCTGAAGGACCAGCTGATCAAGGCGGTGAAGTCGCTGTCGCTCAACACGGCGCGCATCGAGGCGCTGGTCGAGCAGCTTTACGACATCAACAAGAGGCTGGTGCAGAACGAAGGCAAGCTGCTGCGCCTGGCCGAAAGCTATGGCGTGCGCCGCGAGGAGTTCCTGAAGGAATATCAGGGCTCCGAGCTCGACCCGAACTGGACGCGCTCGATCGGCAACCTGACCTCGCGCGGCTGGAAGGAATTCACCAAGAACGAGAAGGACGCGATCAAGGATCTGCGTTCGGAAATCCAGAACCTCGCCACCGAGACGGCGATCTCGATCCTGGAATTCCGCAAGATCGTCAACCAGGTGCAGAAGGGCGAGCGCGAAGCCGCTATCGCCAAGAAGGAAATGGTCGAGGCCAATCTGCGCCTCGTCATCTCCATCGCCAAGAAATATACCAATCGCGGCCTGCAGTTCCTCGACCTGATCCAGGAAGGCAATATCGGCTTGATGAAGGCGGTCGACAAATTCGAATACCGCCGCGGCTACAAGTTCTCGACCTATGCGACATGGTGGATCCGGCAGGCGATCACGCGTTCGATTGCCGACCAGGCGCGCACCATCCGCATCCCGGTGCACATGATCGAAACGATCAACAAGATCGTGCGCACGTCGCGCCAGATGCTGCATGAAATCGGCCGCGAGCCGACGCCGGAGGAACTGGCAGAAAAGCTCGCAATGCCGCTCGAAAAAGTGCGCAAGGTGTTGAAGATCGCCAAGGAGCCGATCTCGCTCGAAACCCCTGTGGGTGACGAAGAGGATTCGCATCTGGGCGATTTCATCGAGGACAAGATGGCGATCCTGCCGATCGATGCGGCGATCCAGGCCAATCTGCGCGAGACCACCACGCGGGTGCTCGCCTCGCTGACGCCGCGCGAGGAGCGGGTGCTGCGCATGCGCTTCGGCATCGGCATGAACACCGACCACACGCTGGAAGAAGTCGGCCAGCAGTTTTCGGTCACCCGCGAGCGTATCCGCCAGATCGAAGCCAAGGCGCTGCGCAAGCTCAAGCACCCGAGCCGGAGCCGCAAGCTGAGGAGCTTCCTCGACAGCTGATAGCGGCAACAGACCAGCATTCGAAAAGGGCGCCGACGGCGCCCTTTTTGTTGCCCGGGGAGGGCTCTTGTCGCCCATCTCCGTCGGGAGGATACTTGCCTGGTCGGATGCATGTTCTGGGCGAAAAACCGGATGTCCGCCCCGGCTGATGTCCTCAGCCGTGCTCCGTGGCGCCGGAGGGAGGTGTGTGATGACAACCTACATCCTGCTGATGAACTGGACGGAACAGGGCGCCAGAAATATCCGAGAGTCGCCGAAGCGGCTCGATGCCGCCAAGAAGCAACTGGCCGACATGGGCGGCTCGTTCAAGGCGTTTTACCTGACTATGGGCGAATATGACATGGTGGCGATTATCGAGGCGCCCGACGACGCTGTGCTTGCTCGTTTCGCCCTGATGCTGGCAACGGGCGGCAGCGTCAAGACGCGAACGCTCAAGGCTTTCCCGGAATTTGCCTATCGCGAGATCGTCGCCTCGCTTGGATAGCGCTGGGCGTGGGTCCGTGCGGCTCGGCGTCATATTGCGGGGCCGTGCCGTCAGGGCGATAGTCGCGCCATGTCCAAGCCTGCGCTGACCGTCTGGTACAACACACGCTGCCCCGTCTGCGATGGCGGCATCACCCGGCAGAAACGGCGGCTGATCGAGGCGATCAAGGCTGGGCATATTGCGTTCCGCGACATCAATCTCGAACCGGCGGCGCTGGCCGGCCACGGTGCCTCGCTGGACGACGTTCGCCGCCGGCTGCATGCCACCGATGGCGAGGGCAGGCTGCTGGTCGGCGCCGATGTCGCGGTTGCTGTCTGGCGGGCGACGCCGGGCGAGGGCTGGCTGGCGGCGCTCTTCGGCAATCCGGTCGCGCTGCCGCTGACACGCTTGGCCTATGATCGTTTCGCCGATCTTCTCTATGCCTGGAACCGGCGCAAGGGTCGCTGGTAGCGAGGCAAGGCCCGAAGATATCTGCGGGCCTTGCCGTCCTGGGCGTTGCCGGGACGCCGGCTCGCAAAGCCAGCCGACAATGCGGCGCACCGCCGGCAGCACCATGAGCAACGTTGGGAACGCTACCAGCCAGGACAGGCCCCAGGCAGTGAGCCAGACAGCCGGCAAATCAGGTCGCAGTCCAAGGCTTTTCAGCGTCGATATGAACGAGACGATGAAGGTCATCAGCAGCGACAGCACCAGCGGACTGACGATCGCGGCATAGCGCGCCGGCAGCTTGCCGCGCTTACGGGTCGTGGTCATTTTTTGATTTTCCTGAAACATCCGGTCCGTCGCATTTGGCATCCATTGCGCCGGGTTTCCGGCGGAACTGCCCGGAAAGACCGGGGTGGATGCGTTGCTTGACGTCAGACGCTTACGGAGAGGTTTTGGCCCTCACGCGCTTTCTAGCTGCCGGCTGCGCCGCCTTTAGATACATCGTAAGATATATCTTGACTCGTCGGCGGGGGTAAGCCTAATTAAGATGTATCGTAAGATATAACTCAAGGAGCAATTCATGCACAGACATCATCCCTTTGGCGAGCGCGCCGAGCGCGCTTTCCTGCATATGGCCGGCAAGTTTGGTGGCAGAGGGGGCGGCTTCGGGCCGTTCGGCCACGGCGGACGTGGCGGTGGACGCGGCGGCCCTGGCGACATGTTTCGCGCCGGGCGCATGCTGGCCGACGGCGATCTCAAGCTGATCACGCTGTCATTGCTGGCCGAGGCGCCGCGCCACGGCTACGACATCATCAAGGCGCTGGAAGAGCGCACCAGCGGCATCTACAGCCCGAGCCCGGGCGTCGTCTATCCGACGCTGACCTTCCTGGAAGAGGCCGGCTATGCGGCTTCAGCCGCGGACGGCAACAAGAAGGTGTTTTCGATCACCGAGGCGGGGCAGGCGCATCTCGCCGAGAACCGCGAGATGATCGACGGCGTGCTCGAGCATCTGGAGCGCTTCGGCCGCAAGATGGCGAAAGCGCGGGACTGGTTCGGCTGGAACGACGACGGCGAGGAAGGCGGACGGCGTGGTGGACGGGGTCGCTCGGAAGCCCGCGACGAGTTCCGCGCCGTGCGCCACCGGCTGCGTGCCGCGCTCGGCGATCTCGTCGACGCGCCGGCTGAAAAGCAGGCCGAGGCGATTGCAGTCCTGGAAGCCGCCGCTGAAGCCCTGGAAGCGCTATCGCGCGGTTGACCCCTGGCGAGAACCCTTGCCCGTTCGACTGAGGAACGGTACTGAAAATCATCCTGCACCGCGAGACGTGGTGCAGGATGATTGCCGTTGGAGGAAGCCCCATGTCTTTTCTGAAACGTCTTTTCGGTGGTGGCGGCGGTGAGGCGGGCGAGCCCAAGAGCGCAGCACCGGTAAAGCAGGTTGAGCACAAGGGATTTTTGATCAGCGCCACGCCCTACAAGGCGGAGGGGGGCCAATACCAGACCTGCGGCGTGGTTTCGAAGGAAGTCGACGGCGTGATGAAGGAACACAAATTCATCCGCGCCGATCGCTTTGCCGGACTGGACGACGCCGTCGACATCTCGATCAAGAAGGGCATGCAGTTGGTTGACGAGCAAGGCGAGAAGATCTTTGGGTAGGGCCTGCGGTGGCCAACATTTGCACCGGTTGTTTATCTTTTCCGCCGATTTCCGCTCGATAATTTTTCGGCCTATGGCTCCGGCATCCCACTCATCTTTTTGAAACATTCGTCAAACGACAGATTACGACAGAGGTCGCGAAGAACGCCTGCGGGCACTTGTTGTGTGGCATCGGGCCGTGAGAATGTTTTCGCGGGCTCATTTGAGCCAGAAAGCGCGGCAGCAAGTTTAACAAGCACAAAGATGATCATAACCCATACCCACCCGGAAATAGGTGATTGACGCGCCGAACCGGTGGCTTGGCTCGATGGTGCGATCGTTTCGGGCTCAGGGTCCTGTTGCGGCGCGGACGCCATACGATATTGGGGTGCCGTCTCAGGATCGATTAGCGCGTGCAACCAGTCAAGCTGTTGACGCTCCCAATAGTTTGATCCGCGATTGTGTGTCCAGCCAAAGCGTTCGTCAAGCAAGTCAAGCAAGCGCTGCATCATCCAGGGCTTGGCCGACGGACGCTGCCGCTCGCCGAAGCCTGATTGTTCGCAAACATAGGTCCGCATGCGGGTTTCAAACTCTTGAATGTCATCAATCGTCTGTAGGAGCTCGCCATCCAGAATTGCCAGCCAGCTGTCTATTCTCTGCCATTTTCTTGGTTCGGTGATAAGCGACTCGACAGCTTTCATGGCGCGAAGGGCAGGCGCTTCGGTGGCAATTGAAGCCGTGCGGGCTGGAGCCGCTTCTTTCGGTGCATCTGGTTCGATATTTTCGATAAGGAGCGTCTCGATATCATCTTCCATGGCCCGCAAAGCGCGTGCTTCGAGGATAGCGGGAAGCGGACTCTCGTTGGACAGTGGCACGTTCTTCAACGCGGGCGTGTCGGTGTCTTCGGCAATTTGTGTCTCGTCAGGGGAAGTAATTTTCTTGAAATACTCCCGCCGGTTGACCTGATCGCGCGCCTGCTCGAATGCGTGACGCAATGCAATGAAGCTGTCGCGATCCTCATCGACGTTGATTAGTTTGAGCTTTGTAGCGTAGGCGCGCTTGATCTCGCGTTCGGTGACGTCTTCCCGGTCGGATATTCCGAGCATGGAAAACGCATCAATAAACATCGTACTTCTCTAACGCTTCGAGTTTTCCCGTGATTTGGGATCGCACTGCGGCGATTTCCTTGGGATGTTGCCGGGCAAGGATTGCCTCGAATTCCCCAAGCCATGCCGACAACATCTTGCGTTGCGGCCCCAAGGCATTTTCAAAAGCTTTCGTGATGCGCGCGACGAGCGCCGCGTTAAACGCTTCTTCGCGTGGATGGATTTTGATCCGTTCAAGTTCTGCCAGGCGTTGCAGAATGTCTTTTTGCGAAAGAGCGCCCGGATTGCCTTCTATGACAAGTCGATGAGCCTTGCCATTAGTGACGACCGTTGCGATGACTTCAAGCACTCCGGACGTATCGTAGGTAAAGCGAACATCGACCGCTTCATTTGCGTTGCGGTTGACGGGAACAGGAACGCTCAATGTACCTATCTTCACATTGTCGCGTACCAGCGGCGCCTCGCCCTGAAAGACATTGAGTTCCACTTTCTGCTGACCAGGAACTACAGTATTGAAACGCTCAACCCGGCTCGCTGGAATAACCGTGTTGCGCTCGATGATTGGAGCAAAATATCCGGGCAGGGTTTGGCTATTCGGTCCGACTTAATGATTTGTCTCGATACCCAAGGTGAAGGGTGAAACATCGGTCATGACGATGTCGTCGAGCGCCTGATGCCGGGAAGCAAGCCCGGCCTGTACCGCCGCGCCCAAGGCCACGACATGGTCAGGGTCGAGATCATGTTCCGGAAAACGCTTGAAAAGCTTGGTTATTGTAGACTTGATGATTGGCATTCTCGTTGCACCGCCAACGAGAATGATCCGGTCGATCTGGTCGTTGCTTAGGTTTGCGTCGCGCATCGCGCGCTGTAAAGGGGCCTTCATCCGGTTGACTAACTGCGTCGTTGCCTCCTCAAAACGATCTGCAGAGACGGAAAGATGCTTCTGTTCGCTGTCCAGGACATATCGGATATCGGCGTCTTTGCTGGTTGAAAGCTTGTGCTTTGCTTCGTCAGCCAGCGCACGCAGCCGTGACAGATCTCCCTTTCCCAAATCTTCACGGCCAAGATCCTTGCCCAACAACGCCACAAGGATATCCGTGAAGTCTTCTCCGCCCAGAAATGCGTCCCCGGCCGACGCTCGCACCTCCATGACGCCAGAAAACATCTCCAGAATTGAAACGTCGAATGTGCCGCCGCCAAGATCCACGACAAGAAAGGTGCTTTCATCGTCCTTGCGATGCAGGCCATAAGCCAAGGCCGCCGCGGTCGGTTCATTGATCAGCCGGCTTACCTTAAGACCCGCGAGTTGTGCGGCAGCGATCGTTGCCTTGCGTTGCACATCGTTGAAGTAGGCCGGCACGGAAATAACCGCATCGTCAATAGGGTGCTGGAAATGCGCCTCGGCGTCCGCTTTCAAGGAGCGCAGAATGAACGCGGACAACTCTTCCGGTCGAAATGCCTTGCGGCCGAGACGAACCATGTGATCCGTGCCCATATAACGCTTGAATCGTGCCGTGCTTATATCGGGATTGGACACGAGCCTGTCCTTGGCTGCCTGGCCGACCAGCAAGTCACCATTGTCGCTAAGCCCCACGGCAGAAGGCGTCAGAAAAGCGCCGATAGCATTGGGGATCAATATGGGGCCTTCTTCGGTAAAATGAGCTACCAACGAATTGGTCGTGCCAAGGTCAATGCCGAGAATTGGGAACTCAGACAAACAAGTCTCCATGAGCGGTTTCGAGGTGGCTTGTCATTAAGACGTATGTGACTTGCGCATACTGTACTTGGCATAAAACTCAAAATGGAACTTATCTGAATGATAAAACCCATGTGAAGAAAATTCACCCGACAACGCGTACACGGTTACGTGGCGATCTCGCGGCGCGTTTCACTACATGCGCTACTCCGTTCCGGTCGACATTCGTGCAACAACAAAAGAGGCAGGCGCCGGAGCGCCTGCCTTTTTTAATGCAGGTGGGAAGGGCCTGCGCTTACGCCGCTGCAGCAACCTGCTGGCTCGCAGCCACCACGGCATCGACCTTGGCCGTCGCATTGGCGAGCGCGGCGGTCACGGCGTCGGGACCCATGCCGACGCCTTCGATCCGGATGACGTCGACGTCGGTCATGCCGAGAAAGCCGAGCACGCCGCGCAGATAGGGGATGGCGTGATCGAACTGCACGGCCGCACCTTCGGAATAGATGCCGCCCGAGGCGAGTACGATATAGACCTTCTTGCCGGTGACGAGGCCCTTGGGACCACCCTCGCCATAAGAGAAGCTCTTGCCGGAGCGGGAGATGTGATCGACCCAGGACTTCAGGGTCGAGGAGATGTTGAAGTTGATGAAGCCGGTGGCCAGGATCACGGTGTCGGCTGCGAACAGTTCGTCAAGCACGATGTCGGAGACGCCGACGACTTCGGCTTGGCGCGGCGTGCGGGCTTCAACGGGGGTGTAGATGCCGGTCGCATAATCGGTGTCGATATGCGGCAGCGGGTTGGCCACGAGGTCGCGTACGACGAGCGTATTCGACGGGTCGGCGGCGACGAGCTTTTCAGCGAATTCGGTAGCGATACGGGTCGAGTGCGAGGCAGCGCCGCGCGGGCTCGAGGTTACAAGCAGGATAGACATAGCGGTTCTCTCCAGTGGGAATTGATTTCTCCCGCCTGATATGGGCCTACCGACCCATTCAAAAAACTGGTATATTTTCTATACGATCCATCCATAAAGTAGGTATGCCGTGCAGCCCAATCCGACGCTCGACCAATTGCAGATCCTGGTTGCGGTCGCCGACACCGGCAGCTTCTCAGCCGCCGGCCGCAAGCTTAACCGCGCGCAGTCCGTCATCAGCTACGGCATCGCCAATCTTGAAGCGCAGCTTGGCCTGAAACTGTTCGAGCGCGAGGGCACGCGCGAGCCGCAGCTGACCGAAATCGGCCGGGCGATGCTGGAGGACGCCCGGCGCATGGTCGGCGTGCTGCAGCGCATCCGTTCGCGTGCCGACGGTCACCATCAGGGGCTGGAGGCTGAAGTTGCGCTATCGGTTGACGCGGCGCTGCCCTCGCCGGTGCTGGTGCGGGTGCTGAAGGCGTTCGAGGCGCAGTTCCCGACCGTGATGATGCGACTGCATATCGGCACGCTCGGTCTGATCCCCGACCATGTCGTCAGCGGACAGTCGGATCTTGGCATCGGTGGCTTGCTGGGCGAGGTCGACGTGCATCTCGTGCGCATCGGCTTCATGTCGATCGTGCTGGCTGCCGCCCCCACCCACCCTCTGGCACTGCTGCCGAAACCGGTGGCGCTCGAGGATGCGCGAGAGCACACCCAGCTGGTTGTCAGTGACCAGTCGGAACGCACCAAGGGACGCGACTTCGGCGTCTTTGCCTATCGTACATGGCGGCTGACAGATGTGCGTATCAAGCATACGTTGATGCGCGAGGGGCTGGGCTGGGGCGGGTTGCCGCGCTGGCTGATCGCGGACGATTTGGCCAGCGGCAGGCTGGTCGAACTCGACCTTGAACCTTTTAGCGAGGTGCGCTCATCGCTCTATGCCATGCACCGCGCCGACCGTAGCCCGAAACCGGCGGCGGCCTGGCTGATCGACCAGTTCAAACGCCAGCTCGGCTGCTTCAACGAGTTCGACCCGGACGACCTGCCTGAAGATGAGCCGGAGACAGCCCATCGATCAGAGCCATGAGCACGGCGCGATAGTCTTCGGCCGAGGCGCCGGCCTCGACGGCAAGTGCTGCGCGGTCGAAGGCAGCGGCGAGCAAAGCGGTCAGCGCATCGGCCGGCAGTCTGGTCATCGACTGTTCGCGCATTGCCGCAACCAGGCCTTCGCGCAGCGACCGGTTGCCGTGGCGATTGTCGATCGCATCCATGGCGGCGCGGCCAAGCACGGCCGGCCCGTCGAGCAGCAAAAGCCGCGTGCGGCCGGGCGCGCGCATGGCGGCGAGATAGGCGTCCGAGCCGGCAATCAGCGCATTGCGGGCAAACAAAGAAGGCGGCGAGGCGCGCTCGATCTCTTGCGCCACCGCCGCCGCCTCCTGCTCGACCACGGCGGCAAACAGCGCCTGCTTGTCGGCAAAGTGGTGATAGAGCGCGCCGCGGGTGACGCCGGCGGCCGCAACGATCTCCGGCGTGCCGGTCTCGGCATAGGACTTTTCGATGAACAGTTTGCGCGCCGCAGCGATCAGGTCGGCGCGCGTCGCTTCGGTGCGGTCGCGGTTGGAGCGGCGCGGGGTTTCTCGTTGCATACATGCAGCCTGTATGTTATTTCGAATTACATGCAAACTGTATGTTGGCTGACGGGAGAAAGAAAGATGAAGACGACGAGCTATTATCCGGTGCTGATGACGGGCGACGTAGCCGGCACAAAAGCCTTCTATATCAATCACTTCCGCTTCAAGCCGCTGTTTGCGAGCGACTGGTATGTGCATCTGCAGTCTGCCGAGGATCGCCGGGTCAATCTCGGTATCGTCCAGGGCGACCACGAGACGATCCCCGAGGGGGGGCGCGGCCGCACATCGGGGCTGCTGATCAATTTCGAGGTGAGGGATCCTGATGCTGTCTATGAACGGATCGTTGCGGCCGGCCTGCCGATCCTGTGCCCGCTGCGCGACGAACCCTTCGGCCAGCGCCATTTCATCACCAGGGATCCCAATGGCGTGCTGATCGACGTCATCAAGCCGATCCCGCTCAGCCCGGAATTTCAGGCGCAATTCGCGGCGGGCGCGGCGGGCGCCTGAACAATGGCAGCAAATGTCGGCAGCGGCTCCGGCCGCTGTGGCCGGATCCGCACCATGCGGTCTATGTTGGTGACGTTGAAGCTGGGCCTGCCGCATGCGTGACATCTGCCTTGTTCGGGCGCCATCCAATCTCGGCCTTCGGCCCTTGGAGCCGGGCCATGTGCCCCGGCACCTGGCGTGCGCCGCAGGCGCTGAGCCAAGCTGGTTTGATCGAGTTGCTGGCGCCGGGGCGGGTGGTCGATCTCGACAGACCCGCCTACAGTACCGAACCGCAACCGGGCACTAGGCTGCGTAATGGTCCGGCGATCCGCCGCTTCAACCTCGATCTTGCCGAGATCGTCACCCGTGCGCTTGGGCAAGGCGAGTTCCCGCTGATCATCGGCGGCGACTGCTCGATCCTGCTTGGCGCACTGGTCGCCGCGCGGCGCTCGGGCGCAGTCGCCCTGGTCCATGTCGATGGCCACAGCGATTTCCGCCATCCCGGCAACTACGATGTCAATGCCTCACTCGGCTCGGTTGCCGGCATGGATCTGGCACTTGCCACCGGACGCGGCGAGGCTTTGCTGGCGCAATGGCCAGGTGTTGTCGGTCCGCTCGTCGCCGACGAGGCGGTGGTTCAGATCGGCGAACGCGAGAGCCGCGATGCCGATTTTGCCTGGCCCGACATCAATGCGACCGCCGTGACGCGCATCGACGTCTTTGCCGCGCAGGAACTCGGCGCGGCTGGAGTGTTGCAAAAGACAAGAGCGACGCTGGCGCGCGCCGGCTGTCCCTACTGGCTGCATCTCGATGTCGATGTGCTCGACCAGACGGTGATGCCGGCGGTGGATTCGCCCGGCAGCCCCGGCATCGACCCCGATGAACTCGTTGCCATTCTGTCGGCGCTGGCAGCGGACCAGCGCTGCACCGGCTTGGACATGACGATCTACGATCCCGACCTCGACCCGACCGGTGACCTTGCGCGACTGCTGGTGTCGCTGCTCGGGCGGGTGCTCAAGCCTCGATAAAGGCTCAGCTCGCCCTTGCTACCGGCGTCACCGTCACCTGGCTGACGCCGGTGCGGCGCACCACTGTGCATAGCGTCTCGCGGCCGATGCGTTCGGCGTCGAGCATGCGCACGAGGTCGTCGACGCCGGTGACCGGGCGACCGTCTATCGCCGCGATGATGTCGCCTTCCCTGAGGCCGGCCTTCGCCGCGGGTCCGTCTTTCTCGACGCTGCGCAGCCGCACCGCAGTACTGGTGGTCACCTGCGACAGGAGCGCTGCGCGGCGCGGCAAACTGGTGGTGTCGGCCGAGATGCCGATGAAGGCGCGCCGCACGCGGCCGAAGCGGATGATCTCCGAAATGACGAAGTTGGCGGTGTTGGAAGCGACCGCGAAGGCGATGCCTTGCGCGCCGTGGATCATGGCGGTGTTGACGCCGATGACTTCGCCTGCCGACGACACCAGCGGTCCGCCGGAATTGCCGGGATTGAGCGCGGCATCGGTCTGGACGACATCGTCGATCAGCCGCCCGGTCGAGGCGCGCATCGAACGGCCAAGTGCGGAGACCACGCCTGACGTTACGGTCCATTCGAAGCCGAGCGGATTGCCGATGGCAATGGCGATCTGGCCGCGCCGCAGCCGCTTGGAATCGCCGAGCGGCGCGACTTCGGTGAAGCTGCCATCGGCGCGCACCAGCGCGATGTCGGTGTCGGGGTCGCGGCCTAGCACGCGGCCTTCGCTGGAGGCGCCGTCGGGCATAGAGACGCGCACCGTTTTGGCATCGCCAACGACATGGAAATTGGTAACCACCAGCCCGTCCGGGGTGATGACGAAGCCGGAGCCATGGCCACCTTGGCCACCGACGCGCTCGATGCGGCAGACGGCTGGGCCGATGCGGTCGACGGCGTCGGCGACTGTCGTCGAATAGGCGTCGAGCAGTGTGTCGTCGGTCTCGAATTTGTGGGCGGCGAGGGCCATTGGCAGGGCTCCGTGTTTTCAGGCGCGATGATGACTATATGTGCGGAGCGGCTCGAACTGCCGCGACCTGACCAGATGGCCAGTCAAACCAGTAACTAGCCGTCAGACGAGTACCTCCGGGCGCACTGCCGAGCGATATCTGGGGCATGAGAAAACCCAGGAGATCATCATGAGTGACTTCAACCTTAATGCATTTTCCGAGGCCATCGCCGATCTCGCCGCCAAGGCTGCGCCGGCAACGGCAAGTTTCACCACCCATCACCATCGCACCGCCAGCGCCTTCCACTGGCGTGACGGCTATTTCGTCACCGCCGAGGAAGCTGTCGAGGCCGGTGAGGAGATCGAATTGACATTGGCTTCGGGCGAAGTGGTGAAGGCCGAACTGGTCGGTCGCGATCCGTCGACCGGCGTAGCGCTTCTGAAGCCGGCCGGCGCGGTCGCGGCGCCTGCGCTCGCCAAGGCTGACGCGGTACGGCCGGGCAACGTCGCCATCGCTGTCGGCAGCAGTCAGGGCTCGGCGCTGGCTGTCTCGGGCTCGGTCGGCGAGGTCGGCCCCGCCTGGCGCTCGATGCGCGGCGGCAGCATCGATCGGCGCATCAATCTCGCCGTCAATGCCGGCGGCCGTTTCGAGGGCGGGCCGGTGCTTGACGCCAAGGGCGCGCTGATCGGCATGCTGCTGTTCGGGCCGCGTGGTCGTGCGCTGGTCATGCCTTATGAGACGGTCGAGCGGGCCGTGGCGACGCTGCGTGAAAAGGGCCATGTCGCGCGCGGCTATCTCGGCGCCGGCCTGCACCCGATCCGTGACGGCGCGGCGCGCGGCGCCATGGTCATGAGCCTCGACGACAATGGTCCGGCCAAGGCCGCCGGCCTTGCGCTGGGCGACATCATCGTGGCGTGGAATGGCGAGGCCGTGCACGGCCCGCGCGAACTGATCCGAAAGCTCGGGCCGGATAGCGCGGGTGCCGCGGTGACGCTCGGCGTGGTGCGCGGCGGCGAGCAGCGCGATGTCGCGCTGACCGTCGGTGAAAAGCCGCTGAGCTGAGAGGGCCGATGGAAAGCGCCACGCTGACAAGGCCGGAGGCGGGTGGGCCGGAGGTGGGTGGGCCGGAGGTGGCGGGCGGCGGACGCCAGCTCGTGGTGCTGATCGCGCTGCACGATGCCGCGCGTGCCGAGCGCCTGTCGGCTTCGCTTGCCATGGCGGACGATCTGCTTCCGGTCGTGGCCGGCAGCGGGATTGCCGACGTCGCTGTCGTCGATGACGCTGTTGCGAACAGTGCGGCCTGGCTCGATCGGGCCGATGGTGGCAACAGCGCAATCCCACGGGTGCTGCTATCCGCGAGCGCTGGCCGGCCAGAAAACCGGGTGCTTGCCGTGCTGCCTTTGGCGTCGGATGCGAATCTGATCGCGGCTGCCGTCAGACTAGCGGCGGCCGGCTACCGGGTGTCCAGGGATGGGCGTTCGACGCCCGCTCGCCACGACGATTTCGATGGCGCCGCCAACGGCGGAAGCCATAGCGGGCTGTTCGGCGAGGAGCTGTTGGACGATGGCGCTACCGCCCGTCCGGCGCTGTCGCCGCGCGAGGCCGAAGTGCTGGCGCTGCTGGCCGAAGGCGCGCCCAACAAGGTGATCGCGCGGCGGCTGAACATCTCCGTGCATACGGCAAAGTTCCACGTCGCCGCGATCCTGATCAAGCTGGGTGCTGCGAACCGCACGGATGCCATCGCGATCGCGATGCGGCAGGGCCTGGTGCTGGTCTAACCCCCTTTTCCGTTTGAGCCTACGTTGCGTAACCCGTTGCAGGCTGCCGAGGCCTTGCGCAGTGCATTGCCGCCGCGCAATGGTTCGCGTCAGTGATGTAGCAAGGGAGGTGCCAAGACATGTCGCTCAAGGGAAAGACGCTGTTCATCTCCGGCGGGTCGCGCGGCATCGGTCTTTCGATCGCGCTGCGAGCTGCGCGCGACGGCGCCAATGTGACGATCGCGGCCAAGACCGCCGAGCCGCATCCGAAGCTGCCGGGCACGATCTACTCGGCAGCTGAGGAGATCGAGCAGGCCGGCGGCAAGGCGCTGCCTGTTTTGTGCGACATCCGCGAGGAGGCGCAGGTGGCTGAGGCGGTTGCCAAGACCGTCGAAAAGTTCGGCGGCATCGATATCTGCGTCAACAATGCCAGCGCCATCCAGCTCACCGGCACGCTGGAGACGGACATGAAGCGCTACGATCTGATGCACCAGATCAACACGCGCGGCACCTTCCTGGTGTCGAAAATGTGCATTCCGCACCTGAAGTTGGCAAGCAATCCTCACATCTTGAATCTGGCGCCGCCGCTCGACATGAAGGCCAAATGGTTCAAGAACCATGTCGCCTACACCATGGCCAAGTTCGGCATGTCGATGTGCACGCTGGGGATGAGCGCCGAGTTTGCCAAGGACGGCATCGCGGTCAATTCGCTGTGGCCGATCTCGACCATCGACACGGCTGCGGTGCGCAATCTGCTCGGCGGCGCGACGGTGGCGGCGATGAGCCGCTTACCCGACATCATGGCCGATGCCGCACACGCCATCTTCCTGCGGCCATCGCGCGAGACATCAGGCAATTTCTACATCGATGAAGAGGTGCTGCGGGCCGAGGGCGTGACCGATTTCGCGGTCTATGCGCCGGGCGCGACCGGGCCGCTGGCCGGCGACTTTTTCGTGCCGGACGCGGTATTTGCCAATTCGCCGACGAACGTCAAAAGCATCTACTGACGGAAATCACGGGCCGACGGCGCTGCTTCCTCATCCACCTGCCGGCGTTTTTCGAAAAACCAAGCAATTGGCTTTTCGCCCGCTGTGCGGACCAGCCTCACCTCCCCATGAACGGGGAGAAAGGGGCTCATCACTCCTCGCCCTTCTTGCCTTTGCTCAGTCCCATCAGCCGGTCGATATAGGCCAGCATCAGCGCCGAGACGACGAAAGCGAGGTGGATGATGGTCAGCCACATCAGCTGGTGGATCGTATAGGAAGACGAATTCAGGAACACCTGCAACAGGTGGATCGAGGAAATAGCGACGATGGTCGAGGCGACCTTGACCTTCAGCGAACCGACATCGATCGTACCCAGCCAGTGCACACCGCCATCCTGGTCGTCGAAGCGGCTGACGAAATTCTCGTAGCCGGAGATGATCACCATCACCACCAGCGAGGCGACAAGTGCGGCGTCGATGAGGCCGAGCATCTTCAGGATGGTGTCGGTGTCGTCGAGTGTGAAGGCGACCATGACGAACTCGTAGAGTTTTTTGCCGAAGGACAGCGCATAGACGGCGAGCGCTAGGGCCAGCCCGATGTAGAAAACCACCAGCAGCCAGCGTGAGGCGAGGATGATCGATTCGATGGCGAGTTCGAGACGTTTCATGCAGCGGTTCCGGTCAGCTTTCTGAGGTCGACTGGGGTATTTCGATCAGCTTGCCGCAGTTTGCAAGGCAAATTGCGACGCAAAAAAACCCCGCCGGGAGGGCCGGCGGGGTTCAATGCATCCCGCTGGAGTCGGGACGGGGCAGGGAACGCCCAGGCTTGAATCTGGGGAGGGCGGCCGCTCTATTCAATGAGCCGGTTCTAATACCAGTACAATTCTTGCTGAACCGGGATTGCTGTCCGCAGCTCGACCCATCCCGATCTGCCGGGATGGGTCCTTGTTGTCGATCTGATTCCAGAAAGCTGCTCAAGCCATTGGAAAGCAGATCAATTGTTACTCGCCACCGGTGCCACCAGCGAGGTGATGCGACGGATGCCGACACGGCGGTTCTCGCGGTTGGGCGCCGTGGTGTTGACCTTCAGGTATTCCTCGCCATAGCCCTGAGTGGTCAGGTTTTCCGGCGGGATCCCGAAGGCATTGGTCAGCGCTTCGGCGACAGACTCAGCGCGCCGGTCGGACAGAGCAAGGTTTGCTTCCGGCGTGCCAACCGCATCGGTGTGGCCTTCGATCAGGAAGGTTTCGGCCGGGTTCTTCTTCAACAGTTTCTCCATGGCCGTGGCGACGCCTTCCAGTTTCTGCACTTCGGTGTCGGATATCGAGGCCGAGCCGAACTCGAAGTTCAATGTATCGAGGTCGACGCGACGGGCAATGTCGCGCACGCGCGCCGAACGCTTCACTTCGTCGATGGAATAGAGGCGCTGGACCTTCTCCACCGGCGGTTGTTCGAGGAACTCGTAATAATCGTCCGGGCTTTCGACATCTTCCGAATCGAGGATGTACTCGCGGCGCGGGATGGTGAGCCGCATCGGCGGCAGGTCGTCACCGGGATCGCGCCAGTCATTGTCGTCGTCATAGCTGCGCTCGTCGACATAGCTCAGCACATATTCGTGCCCATCCGGCGTGATGCGCGATCGCCTGATGACGTCGCCATTGCGGTTGCGGATGGTGACGATCTGGATGCCATTGTCGCGCTCGACGATTTCCCGAGAGCGATCGCCCGACAGTTCCTCATAGTAAACATTCCTGGCGCCGCGGTGCATGCGCGGAGCGTCATTGCTTTCCACGATCGTCTGGTTGTTGAACTGCAGGATGACGCGGTCGCCGAGTTCCTTGACGACGTCGACGCCTTTCGGACGCCGGCGGTCGCGGACGTTCTCATCGGGTGCACGCTCGACGCGTTTGCCTTTTTCCTCCGTCACCGGGGCGATCTTTTCTGGCTGAATTGCCTGCTGAGCTGACTTGTCGTCGATGGGCGGCGGTCCCTGGTCGACCGGAGCCGGCTTCGGGGCTTGCGCCTCGGTGCCGCCCTGAGCGGGCTGCTCGCCCGTCTGGCCGCCAGCATTCTGGCCGTTCCCATTTTGGCTGTTGCCGCCCTGGTCCTTGCGGTGCTTGCGCCTGGCATCCTTCTGGCTGTCCAGGATGGGTGCTTCGTCGGGGTTGGCCGTGGCTTCGCCTTGCGCCGGCGTCTCACGTTGCGCGGGCTGCTCGGCATTGGCCGGTTGCTCCGCAGGCTGTGGTTCACCGGTCGCAGGCTGCTGTTCGCCCGTCACCGGCTGTTCGCCGACAGTTTTTTTGCCGTGCTTTTTCGCCTGATCCTTCGGCTGTTCACCTTCGGCGGGAGCCGCTTGCTGATCGGCCGGGGGCTGAATCGGCTCGGCCTGCGGCGCGGGCTCTTCGGCAGGCGCAACTTTGACGTCTGGCGCTTTGTCGGCAGGCGCGGCCTCAATCTGCTGATCCTGCTTTCGCTTTTTCTTGCCCGACTTGTTGTCGTTTGCCGGCGCCACCTGTTCGGTGGGCGCTGCCTGCTCGGCAGGCTGCTGGGCCGGCTGTTCAGCGGGCGCCGCTTCGATCTGCTGTTGGTCGCGCTTCTTCTTGCGTGGCTTTAGCGGCTGTTCTTCATTTGCCGGAGCTACCTGTTCGGCCGGTTGTTCAGCCGGTGCTGCCTCGATCTGCTGCTGGTCACGCTTCTTCTTGCGTGGCTTGAGCGGCTGCTCATCGGTCGCCGGCGCTGCCTGGGCGCCGCCCTCATCCGCAGGCGCCGCCTCGATCTGCTGCTGTTGATTGCGCTTCTTTTTGCGCGGCTGCTGTTCCTCGGCGGCAGGTGCGGCCTGTTCGGCCGGGGCCTGCTCGGTCTGCTGCTGATCCCGCTTCTTCCTGCGCGGCTGTTGTTCCTCGGCGGCAGGGGCGGGTTGCTCTGCAGCCGGTGCAGGCTGCTCGGCGGCCGGCGCTGCCTGTTCGGCCTGCTGGCGTTTCTTTTTGCGCGGCAGTTCCTGGTCGGTCTGCTGACCATCTGCAGCAGGGTCGTCCTGGACCAGGATCAGTGGCGCGGCCGTGTGCTGCAAGGGGCCGAAAACGGCGTTGCCCTGCAACGGGGATGCGCCCAACGGCGCGGATGCCATAAGCAGGCCAAGTGCCGTACCTGCCAGTACCCGTGGTTGGCGTTTCATCTTAAATTCTCCTTGTGGGGTCCCATCCCTGCCCAAACTGTCCTTGACCGGATTGGTTCCGGTTTGCGGGCATTACCCGCACCCAAGGACGATTGACCGGCGTTTTGAAGGCAACTTCATGTTTTTCCTATGGTGCGGCCGGAACTTGAAGTCACACAACAGCTTGACCTTGCCGCATGCGGAGGCCACATCTCGACCCATAATGGAAACGCCGTTCTGGAAGACCAAGACGCTGGAAGCGATGACGCCCACCGAGTGGGAATCGCTGTGCGACGGCTGCGGAAAATGCTGCCTGTCTAAACTCGAGGACGAGGACACCGGCGAGATCTACTGGACATCAGTCGGCTGCCGGCTGTTCGATGGGCAAAGCTGCCGCTGTTCGGACTATGCCAACCGGCTGGCGCGCGTGCCGGACTGTGTCGGGCTGACGCCGCAGAATGTGCGCACCATCACGTGGCTGCCGAAAACCTGTGCCTACCGGCTGGTTGCCGAGGGGCACGACCTCTATTGGTGGCACAGGCTGGTGTCGGGAAGTGCCGAGACCGTTCATGATGCCGGCATCTCCATGCGCGGCCGCGTCCGCGCCAGTGAGACCGATCTGGCCGAGCCGGACGACTATTTCGACTATATGCTCGATGACGAGCCCTGAGCATTCTGGAACGGACGCTGCCATAGGGCGTTCTGCGCCATTGGACGTTTTTGACGGTCAGGATCGTTTGCAGCGGTGGAAGGGGCGGTTGCTTTCAACCTGTCGGGCAGATTAACCGAAAATGAACGGCCGGTTCGCGAAGAGTTCAGATTGCAAGGAGCATTCTCCCCCCATCGGTTCGACCAAGACGGGCGCAAGCCCTCAACAAGGAGAGAAGACAATGTTCAACTCATTCAAGACGGCAGCCCTTTCGGGTCTCGTAGCTCTCGGCACGCTTGCCGCAGTGCCCGCCCAGGCGGACTCGATCTATCTCGGCTTCGGCAACAACCATGACCGCCGCGTCGGCGTCTACACCGGCGACGATGAGGACGGCTTTCGCCGTGACCGCAATTGGCGCCGCTGCTCGCCGGATCGCGCCCTCGACAAGGCCGAGCGCATGGGCCTGCACCGCGTCCGCATCGTCGATGTCAATCGCCGCGTGGTGAAGGTCGCCGGCCGTCAGTATGGCGATCGCGTTGTGATCGTGTTCGCCAATGAGCGCGGCTGCCCGGTTATTTATCGCTAAGAGAACCAGACTGATCTTCTGCGAAGATCAGTCTGGGATACGACCTTCTGCGAAGGTCGATCCGGAGGCATGTTCCTCCGCGAGGATCAGCCTGGAGTAGCGGCATGACCCTTCTAGGGTCAGCCAGGAGCCCCTTTCCCTCCGCGGAAGGGTGCGGCTCGAAAAAACCCCGGAGGCCAGTCCTCCGGGGTTTTTCATGTCGGCGATAGCGGTTCCGGCCGACGGGTTCAGCAGAACCGCGCCCGGCCCGGCGGCCTGCTACTTAAGCTCGAATGTCACTGTTACCTGCACGGCGTAGGCATTCTCGCCGGCCTGCACGGGAACCGCGGCGCCTGCCGCATCGAAGGCCTTGGCATTGATCGGCATCGGCGCCGGCGCAACGTTCTGGTCGGTGATTTCCAGCACCCGGCCGATGCTGACGCCGGCGGCTTCGGCCAGCGTCTTGGCCTTGGCCATGGCATCGGCGACCGCCTTCTTGCGGGCTTCGGTGACGGCAGCCTTCGGATCCTCGTTGGAGAACGAAATGCCGCCGCCCTGGTTGACGCCGAGCGACACAGCCTTGTCGAGGACCTCACCTGTTTTGTCGATGTCGCGAATGCGCACCGAGAGTGTGTTGGTCACCTGGTAAGCGACAAGCTCGGCTTCCTGGCTGCCGTCGGGCTTGTTGGTGTAATTGTAACGCGGGTTGATCTGGATGCCGGCGGTCTGCAGGTCGCGATCCTTGATCCCTGCCGACTTCATTGCCGCGATCACGGCGGCCATGGCGTCGTTGTTGGCGTCGAGTGCCGCGCGTGCGGTCTTGGCCTCGCGCATGACGCTGAGCGTCAGCAGCGCCAGGTCGGGCGCCACGGTCGACTGGCCTTCACCCGACACGATGATGCGGGGCGGGGGCAGCGAATCGGCAGCGCTTGCCATCGCCGGAAAAGCGATCGCGGCGGCAAGTGCGAGCGGCAAAATATGTCTGGTCATGAAAATCTCCTCGATGTGCGATCCAGTCGCGCCTGTCGACTAGGGCGCGAATATGGGCTGATTTGGGCGATCTCGGCCAGCCCGTCCGGAAAGCCTTGTGCCGCGCAAGGAAAAACACTAATCCAGCGCGCGTGGGGCCTGTAGCTCAATGGTTAGAGCCGGCGGCTCATAACCGCTTGGTTGGGGGTTCGAGTCCCTCCGGGCCCACCATCCAGTCCGCCCAATTTCCGGGTTTTTCGACCGTCTCAGAATAGCGTCGACATTTCCGTGGGTTAGCGCCGAGTAGTCGGCAACACTTGGCTGAGAAGACGCAGTGAGCGCCCAAAACACCTGACTTTTGGTCGTCCGTCTCGGTTGGGCGAATTCCGTAGCCAAGTGTTTGCCAAAGTGATGGTCGACTGATCAGCGAGATGCTCGCCGGATCGTTAGAGGCCGAGGAGTGAAGCCTGGTCGGCCCAGGCAAGGGGGAGGTCCGACAATCGGGACAGCCGGTGCGCCGTTAACTCAACAGGTTGATCACCTGCAACTATGTCGGTCGCAATTTTTGGAGCGAGGAAAGCGAAGGGCAGGAGGCGGCTGACCTCAGATATATCGGTGCCGTTGAGCATGGCAACATCGGTGAGGCTGCGGCCGGCTCCATCTACAAGTTGGCCGAGATACAGGTGGGCGCGGCGTAGAAGGTCGATCAACGCGCCGTCGGGTGCCCGGTTGATGTTGGATCCGTCGGTAAGCACGATCCGCGTTTCGACGCCGCGCCGCTTCATGCCGATTGGGCATTCGATGGAAGTTACCTGCGCGCCCTCGTTTGGTGGCAGTGTCCGGTTGAGAAGCAATTCCGACAGCGAGCGGCGATCCAGGTCGATTGTCAATGACCCCTGCTTGAGGGTAATCTTGCGAACGATCTTTTGAAGCATGGATCGCTTCGCGTCTGCAGTGTCTGAAGCCCAGCGCGACCGCAACTCTTCGGCTTGCCGCATCGCCGACCGGATTTCGCCAGCCTCGGCCCATTGCCGAATCCAATCAGACAGTTGGGCTTGATCACTGAGAATCCGATTCAAGCGATGCTCAACAACTGATTCAAATGCGGGTGCCGGAAGACGCCAGCCCCCGGAACCTTTCCTGCGCTCATGGACGAACTGCTTTGAAACATAGTAGCGGTAGCGAACACCTCGCTTGTTGGCATGAACCGATCGGAGTTTCTCGCCCGCTTCATCGAAGAGCAAACCGGTGAGCAAATGCTCTTGCGTGACATTGGACTGGCTTCGTCTCCGCGGTGCCTGCGAGGCGAGAAGTGCCTGGGCCTCCTCGAATGTGGCCAACGTGACGATCGGCTCGTGCTCTCCATCGTAGATTTGTTCCTTGTGCCTGATCTTGCCGATGTAGATCGGGTTCGAAAGCAGGTGGTAGAGGTTGCCGCGACCAAACGGCATGGTGACTGCGACTGATCCGTCTTTGCGCTGTCGCGATCGTGTCGAGAGTCCGTCGCTCGCAGCCTCATCAACGAGGTCCCGGACCGACTTCAGAGTGAGATAGCGGGCGAAGAGTTGTCTGACTGTTTGTGCCTCGGTTTCGTCAATCACCAGCTTGCGGTACTCGACGCGATAGCCCAGTGGCACCACCCCGCCCATCCACATGCCTTTCTTCTTCGATGCAGCAATCTTGTCCCGGATACGCTCTGCCGTGACCTCTCGCTCGAACTGAGCGAAGGACAAAAGTACGTTGAGGGTGAGCCTGCCCATTGAGGTGGTGGTGTTGAACTGCTGTGTCACCGAGACAAACGAGACGGAGCTGGCATCGAAGATCTCGACGATCTTGGAGAAATCCATCAGCGATCGGGTCAGGCGATCGATCTTGTAGACCACCACCACATCGACTTTTTTGTCCCGGATGTCTTGCAGGAGACGCCGCAGGGCAGGGCGCTCCATCGTGCCACCAGAGATGCCACCATCGTCGTAGTGGTCTGGGACAAGCTTCCAGCCAAGACCTACTTGCGATGCGATGAAGGCCGCTTCGCGCTGGGCATCTAGCGAATTGAACTCCTGTTCCAGGCCTTCTTCTGTCGATTTGCGAGTGTAGATTGCGCAGTTCAGGCGAGGGGTCATCGTCATAGCCCAAAGAACCTCGGGCCAGACCAATGGGTGCCGGTGATGCGGCGGGCGACAGCCGACAACGATCCGTACGTTTTGCCGTCGAGCACGAAGCCCTCGTCGACAACTTCGACGATGTGCATCCGGCCATTCCATTCCCGCATAAGGCGGGAGCCGGCCTTAGGCGGAAGAGATTGCGGCGAGGACTTCGGGGCCTGCTGGGCTGATGGAACGCGAGCCTGGCGATCCAATCCGGTATTGCCCGGTTGGATAGCGTTCACGTTGGTCCGACGCGCGTTGCCTGCCGCAAGAGTTTTCTTGATGGTCGAAGTCAAACCACCCAAACGCTTGGCCTGAAAATGCCAGGCAGCCGACCGCTCAAGCAACCCACGTTTGACCCCTTTGGGCGGCGGGCAGCCATAGGCCTTTGTCCAGGCTGTTGCCAGTTCATCTCGGGTGAGATCGCCGACTCCGGCGATCTCACCATCTAGATCGCGTCGCTTGCGCATTGAGGTCAACCGGCCGTCTTCGCCTCGACAATGCGGTACCGCCGCTGTCCGTCCTTCCCGGTTTCGCTGAGGACTTCGTGGCCGAGTTTCTTCTTGACGGTACCGGAGAGAAAGCCGCGAACTGAGTGCGCCTGCCATCCAGTCGCATCCATCAGGGTTTGGATTGTAACGCCTTTGGCCGACTTCAGCTTCTTGAGGACGATGTCGGTTTTGGTAGGCGCCGCCAGAACCTCATCCTTGGCTTTCTTGACCAAGATGGTCGCCCCCGATTTCGCGCGGAGCTTCCGGGTTGGGGTGCTGTTGTCGACGGTGGACGCCGTATCAGCGGCTTCCGCATTGTCGGCCTTCGCAATGGCGTTGTTGAGGATAGACATTTCAAATCTCCGTCAGTTCGAAGCCCGGACCATTCCGGCGCTTGTACTGACCGAAGCCCGCTGTCCTGGCGGGCTGGAGATTCTGCTCGGTGTTAATCCGCTGCTCTTACGCAGCGCTGAGAACACCAATGCTTCGTTGCCGTATGAAGTCCAGTCGTATCTCGCCCCCTCGTGGTCATTCGACAGGTTCCCCCTTGGGCAGCTTTGCGCCGCATGTCGGCCGAAACGGCCAAGCTTGCCATTGCCTTAAAGCAGACATTATTGCAGATCTGTTCCTGGGTCGGACATGCGCCGCAGACAGACGCCTGATTAACAAGACCCTTTCTTCAATCAGACGACTTTCGTCCACGAACTGTGTTAATAAGCGTTTGGGCAAGCAAAAAAACGAATCGGGAGGGCGTATGTTTGGTCAGTACTCGTTCGAAATTTGGAGTTTCCTCGGTGGTCTGGTCGGAGGCGGTATTGGCGGCTCGCTTCTCACGCTGAAAATGGTTCGCCAAAACAGCGTTAAGGGCAGCGGTTCAGTTGTGGACCAAAGTCGCACACGGGCCGGAGGCGACATCGTCGGCGGTAACAAGTCTGACCGAAGCTAGCTCGGTCCCGACCGCTTGATGAAGGGGCTCGTCGATCAGAACAGTGCCACTGCGCACGGCGACATCGTCGGCGGTAACAAACTCACGATTGTGAATCATCAGGCTCAATTGGGCTTCGTCGGAGTGCTAATCAAAAAGCTTCAGACGGAGGTTGAGAAAAAGGTTGAAATTCAGCATGTTATAGAAAAGCTTCAGCAGTTTCAGCAATATAAATCCGTTTCCGACGGAGTGATTGGCCTCGAAGCAAAGCTCGACAAGGCAGGCCGCTCCCACGAGAAAGACATTGCTCTGGAAACGAAAGAGGCATTCGCAAAGCTGCTCGAACGCTGGTCTCTATATCCTTCAGCCCAAGAGATATTCGCGCACCTTTTAGGGCGCGCGGTTCACGAATTTACCTATTCTATCTCACCCAAAATTGGCTCGCTGGACGAAAGTGGTATCAACCAACTCATCACAGATCGCGTAGTCACGCCTACCATTTCCGAATGCGGCACCGAAACCGTAGACTTCTCTCATGCAGCCGCGATGGGCATGATCTATTGGCTGGCCGAGCGCTGTTTTGTGAGGTGGCACAAGTGAATCAAATCGCCTTCCAGCCGGCATTTGACCCACTGCATGCAGTATTCCGGCTCCTGCGATTGCGAGATTTGTTCCGCAAACCTCCTAAGCCTTTGGCCATAGATCACGTCCGAATTTTAGATTTCTATCTCCTGTTTCCGTTCAGGCTTGCCGGCATGCGCGCTCCCGTCACCATGCGCACGCTGAAAGTAGTTGCCAAGAGCTACCAGCACACCGTTCCATACGGGGAGCAGCCCGATGATCGTATGGTCTTCAATCGTATGGAACCGATGCAGAAGGCCGCTCTTCAGGCCTTGGCGCTGCGATCACTGATCGACAAGGAGGCGCTTGAAAACGGCACTGTAGTGGCGACTGCGGAGCAGCTTCCAGAAGCTGTTGTTACGCGGATTCTTGCAGCCAACGCCTCCGAGGCGGACCTTCTCGCTGTTCTCGGAGCTTTGGCAGAATTTCCGCTTAATGGCATGGACGGACTAAAGCACCGCACTGGCCTATTGGAGCATCGTTATGATGCAGTTTGAGCCAACCCTGATCGTCAAACGCCTAGTGGTGTATCGCAACACCAATCGCGTTTTTGACGAACTCTTTCATCCTGGCGTCAATGTGATTCGAGGTGAGAATTCGTCTGGCAAGTCCACGGTGTTGAATTTCCTCTTCTATGGGCTGGGCGGCGATCTCGCCGATTGGAGCGCCGTGGCGCTTTTATGTTCAAGCGTCAGCGTCGAAGTTTCAATAAATGGAAATAGCGCGACCCTATCGCGTCAAATCTCTGAGCAAAGTGGTCAGCCGATGGAACTGTTTGGTGGCGACTTTGAGGCTTCGGAACGCGCGCCAAGAACGGAGTGGGTTAGATACCCGTACAAGCGCTCAGAGTCCAAAGAAAGCTTCTCTCAAGCCCTGTTCCGACTTTTGGGCATTCCTGAGGTTAAGAGTGGCGAGGCCGCTCAGAACCTAACAATGCATCAAATTTTGAGACTCCTGTACGCCGACCAACTGAGCCCGCTTGAAGACATCTTCAGGTTCGAACGATTTGATCCCCCTTTGCTGCGCGAAACGATCGGAAGGCTGTTGTGCGGTGCCTATGACAATGCGCTGTACGAAAACGAAGTTGAAATCAGAGTTCGAACTCGCGAATTCGATGAAGTGAGTGCGCAGTTGCGAACGCTCTTGTCTGTCGTCGGTGGGTCAGGACAACCCCTTACAATGGATTGGATTGAGGCGGAGCGTTCTGTTCTGTTGGCTCGTCAGGCCGAACTTCAAACTGCTATCGAGACGGCCGAACGCGACCTTTTTGCGGGTGCTAAAGCTGTGGAGGTGACGCTCCAAGCTCAACATCAAGCGTACGATCGCCTGCGGTCTTTGCAGGGGCAAATAAGTGAGGTGCGCTCTCAACGTGACTCAATCGCGCTAACGATCGCTGATTCCGATGCATTCGTTCAAAGCTTGCAACGCAAGCTCACTGCTTTGACCGACACCTCGACCGTGGCCCAATATTTGGGTGAAGTGAAATTTGCCTTCTGTCCATCGTGCTATTCACCGATTGATGAGAGTGATGACCATTCCAAGTGCCATCTCTGCAAAACATCGTTCGAGAGCGCAAAGGCCAGCGATCGAATTGTAGCGCTTATCAACGACACCGCTTTACAGATCAAGCAATCGACGTATCTCCAGCAGAAGCGCCGCTCTGAGCTATCTAAGTTGGACGCCAGACTTCACGATTTGACCGCCGAATGGAACAAGGCTGCGGAAGACCTTGCTGCACTTCAGAGACTGCCTACAACGGATGGCACTTCAGCGCTCCGCAAACTCCAACGCGAGGCGGGATACCTTGAGCGGCAACGCGAGAACCTCGAAGAGACAGCTAAGATAGCGCAACGGGTGCATGACCTTTCACAAACCAAGGGGGCACTAAATGCGCGGATCACAGAGCTGCGCAACGAGAATGACGTGCTGAAGGCATCTCAAAGCACTCGATTGGAATTAGCTTACAGTCGTATCGAAGCCGAAATCTTGAAACTGCTTCACAACGATCTCAGACGCGAAGAGGCATTTGAAGCGGCTAGAAGCGTTCAGTTCGAATTTGGCGCAAATCGGATCAGCGTTGACGGCCAAAGCTATTTCTCTGCGAGCTCACGGGTCATCCTGAAAAGCAGTTTTTATCTCGGGTTCTTCGCCGCAGCGAATAAAAATGCGTTCTTCCGACATCCTCGTTTTGCGATCATCGACATCACAGAGGACAAGGGGATGGAGGTTCAGCGAAGCCACAATTTTCAACTGCAAATCGCACGAGTGTCTCAGGAGAGCGCCGTCGATCATCAGGTCATTTATGCGACCTCAATGATTGCGCCGGAGCTGGACGACGAAGCCTACACCATCGGCCGTTACTACACGCGGGATGACCATACTATTGGTATCAAAATGAGCTAGGAAGCTGACGACGGTCTGGAGCGTCTGTGTCATTTCTGAAGCGACGCTAGTCTCACACACAAGTCCGCTTTCGTTTGCGAATGCCTGCAAGCTGCCAGTCCGCTTGCGATCCATTTTCGCCTAAAGAGCTTGGTGATTGGCGGCGGTAATCAGCCTGTGGACAAAACCTATATTCTCCGCGAGCAGACCCGGCATGGAAGCGGCGCGCGTGAGTTGGAGTGCAGTGCATGTTAGCCCAAACCTATAGATCAACGTCCCCGACGCGAACGACCTTGCGGGCTGGTTTCGACAGGGAGTGCTCCTGGGGCCAAGACCGTGGCGGTCAGCTTCCCGAGGTTGGACTGGAGAACGCGCCCTAGCGCCGTCTTGCTCGGCGGCTTACGCGCGGTGTGAGAACGTGCGTGCGCGTTAAACCTGGCGTAGAGGGATTGGCTTCTAGTTGGCTGAGCGCTTGATCTTCAAGGTCGCGATGTGTCGGAGCCGGCCTCAAGGGCGAGGTCTGCTATCATGAGCGATCGGCTCGAAAGTTGCCGTACCGGTTTCGGCCCCATATCGGCGACGGGAAATCATTTCCTACGTGGAAGCACCTGGGGCGACGTCTACGGCACCTATTGGGTGGGAAGCAGAATGGCGCCTTTGGGCAATCTGATTGGACAAGCGGACATGCGCTCGGCCCTTACACACTGCTGCTACGCGCCAATAGCAGACATCAGCCCCCACCTCTCGCCTGTCGTTCCAAAGCCCCGCCAAGGTCCTGGCCTCGGACGTAAGGCTCTGTCCTGGTGTGGAGCTCGAACGACCCGTCGCGAGCATAGAGCTGCTTGGTCGCATATCGAGCAATGCTCGTATTCAGTGCGGCGACCTGGTCGCGGCGATGATCTCGCTGCGCGGGCTGTTTGACGAAAAGCCCGACCAAGGCGAGCTCAGGCGAGATCGTGAACATAACGATCGTATTTTGGAGGCCGAATCCTGGCGAGTAGGGCCTCGGCTTTCCGTCAGCCCAATCTAGGATTACCGGATCGTCGGACGTCGCATAGGTGCAGCCAGGCTCGGCCGAGACGAGAGACCAGCTCCTGCGAGCGAGCTGTTCGAGGGCCGGCTGGACCGCCTTGAGCTCCAATCCGATCAGGTAGGTCCGATCGATCGCGATCTCGTATCCGCCGCGATCGATGAAAGCCTTCATATCCTCGTAGTTGATGTCATCGCGGATCGGGACGCCGTTCTCTCGAGCCTCCTTCACCGAGTCCTCGAATCGATCCCTGTCTTTCAGCATCATAACCATCATGCCGTTGACGATCTTGAGATGAAATTCTTCGTTCGACCTGAAGCGTGGATTGCGCACGGCCACATTCGCCATCAGCAGCATGATCGAGGAAAAATGGGCGTCGGAAGGGAAGCCTTTGGCGGCGATCGCCTCGGCGAGATGCCTTGAGATTTCACTCTCGATCTCAGCCATCCCGTCTTCGATGTGATTGGGGTCGAAGCCCTTGACGTCGATGCGGAAGAAGTGGCGCCGGCTGCCGACGTTCCGGACCAAGGTCTCGAACGACTTTCTCGTCGACTGATCGTAGCAGAAGACCTTGGCTTTCCGCTTGTCACCGCCAACGCTGAAATTCCGCAGATAGAACTGAGGGATGAAGTGGTGATTTGCCTTCTCTGCCACTATTGCCCGCAATGTTTGCAGACCCGCGGAGGCCTGACTTCGTCGATCACTGCCGATATCGCGCCCAGGATCTGGTCGACGAATGGCTCTGGTACTTTGTGGTAGGTGACATCTATAGCCGACCAGATCAGGCCGATCGTCAAGAACGTGTGCTCCCGAAGACCGATGTCCAGCTGCTCTCTGCTTAGATCGGGAGCACCCTCATCACAAGCATAGAGTGCCGTATCTCGGAAGTTCGCGCGCTTGTGAACATACTCCACCATAGTTCGGATATCCGGGAATCGGCTCACAAAGGCATCATTGGCGGCGGCGGGAGACGGGTTCTCCCCGTCCTCATTGAAGGAGAACAGCCGAAGCTCCAGCGGATACACGACCTCTTTGTCTCCCGATCTGACCTTTGCAAGCAGGTCATCGGCGGCAGGACTGTGAGCGATCGCCAGCTCGATCTGTTCCGCATGGTCGGCGATCACCTGGGTGTAGGACGCGACCACGACCTTCTGGGCGTGATCCCGGATATTCATCTTGCTCGCCCACGACCTGTAGCCGTTCGCTTTCGCCGAAGCGACGAAGCACGCCACCGCCTCCTCAGTCGCGTGCGTCGCACAGAAGTAGGAGACGGTCGTGGATATGTCCGCAATCTTCTGAGCTCTGACCAGGTGGTTCCGAGCGTTCACAGCGCACGATAAAGCCCGGCCCGACAGCCAGTCATAAACCTTCCTCGAGACCCAGTCCGCTACCGGATGGTCGATTAACGCCTTCACGACCACCAATTGCCTCCCGGCTTGTAGACCCGATTCGCATTCGGTATCATCCTCGCAAGTATGCAGGAGAACCTGATGCCGCGCGATATTTGCAGATAGAAAAGCATGGGAGTGGCCGCTTTCGGGAGGCGGCCGAAATGCTCCGAATTTCCGGAATGATGTCAGTGGCCGAACGGCGGCTTATCACCGAAATCTTCTAAAACCGGACGGTCCGGAATCAGCCCAAAACAGGACGTTCGGTACGCCGAACCCTGATGTCGGCTTCTAGGCGCATTTCAGACATTCAGTCAACATGTCGGTTTTGGGCCGAGAGCTGAACGTCCACTGTTAGCTGGCGGCAGATCGAAGCTGCCCTCCTGCGGGGATCCAATCACGGATGCGTTTGTCCCCACCGGCATCAGTTGTAATGCAACCTTTGTTCTAGAACAGGAGGAAGCGGTTCTGTTTCGGATGGCATGCCAATGATGTTGCGGAAAGCACATTATTGGACCAGGTTTTGGAGCAGCTATCGCAAAGGGTGCAGCGTTCCAATCGGCCCGGGAATCCTCTGCTAACCCCTGAGTATGATCTGAGGAGGTTTCTGCAATGGACACAACCGTTGAGAGCGACTGTAACGCCATACGGGCTCTGATCTCGCGCCAGTTTGCAAGCATGAGTTGGAAGGCGGCGGGCGAGCCCGACTGGAAGAAATTCCGATCCGATTTTTTCCCGGATGCGCAAATGTTTCCTTCATCGCGGCCGGCCCGGCCCCAATCCGTCCCCGCGTTCATCAAGCGAATGAGTTCTCTCGCAGGAAGCGACCTGTTGTCGCTTGATGAAAGGGTTCTCGGCAGCAAGATACAGGTGTTTGGCAATGTAGCAGTGGCAGTTATAGCCTGTGAGAATGTCGAAAACGAGATCAACTTGGAGCGAGTGGTTGAAATGATGCTTTTGGTGAAGGATCAGGGCAACTGGAAGATTGCGGCGCAGGCTTGGGACAAGGCAGGGGAGGACACGAGCCTGCCCACAGATATATTGGATTAATGAGCCGATAGCCGCCAGCCGGGTCACGCGCCATTATTTTCCTGCTGCGTCCGGTGAACCCGCTCTGGTCATCAAGTAGTCATGGAATTGGTGTGGACCCATCATTACAGGCTCCAGACGCTCGATCGAAAACCCCTGGGAACGGTAGAAATCGATCGCGGATTGGTTTTTTTCAGCGACAAAGAGCGCTTGCGGATACCCTACGCCGAAGTAGTTGCGAACTGTCTCGATCAGGAGTTTGCCCAATCCCAGCCCTCGGGTTTCGGGCAGCAGATACAGCTTCTTGATCCACAGGGTTCCGCCTTGGACATACGCGGAGGCATAACCTGCGTCCTTCCCGTCTGTCGTAATGATCCAATAGCTTTGCCGTCGCTCGTGCATGTCCGCGTAGAGACTGGGCATGGAATAGATATCGGCTACGATGCCCGCCGCCAGGTCTGCGCCGATCAGGGGTGTATAGTGGGCCTGCCAGATGACCAGGGCTAGGTCCCGGACCCGATGGAGATCGGTCGGGGCAACCAGTAAAATGTCAATGACCACCTAGACGCCTCCCAAAAGCGACACAAAGCAGAAGTTACTGTTTGAAACAGAATTGGCAAATTCCGTATGGGCCTGCCCCTAATTCCGAGAGGAACCTTAACCCGAAAGGCTTGTGGGCGCTCAGGTCAAATAGCGGACCAGGCAGAAACCTTCCTGGCAGCCTACTCAACGGCGGAATTCCTGAGATTGCGCCAGTCGCAATCTCGGAAGATGGCAAACCTGTCCGCCCATCGTTGGAAATGGAGACCTAGGTGGCTACATGCGTGCGCCGGCGCCTAGAGTAGTAGATAGACGATCGTCCCGAGCTGTCGTCACGCGCGCTCAAAAGTCATGCCGTAGTGATAGGGCGGCAGATCGATCAGCGTTATCAGGTGAAAGCCGGCCGGCTCGACGACGGCTCTCACCGCCTCGGGAGGCATCCGCATGTCCGTCTTTGGCCCGCGCGGGTGACCGAGTACCGTCGTCTGTTCGCGCGGCACCGGGTGCCAGTTGACGACAGCGAACACGCCGCCAGGCCTGAGCGTTTTGGCAACGGCCTGGACAAGGCCAGGCTGGTCGGGAACACCATGGAGTGTATTTGCGATCAAAACGAGATCCAGCTTTTCCGGGATCAATCGCGAGATCTCGCCGGCGTCGGCTATGATCCATTTTAGAACCGAAACGCCCTCCTGCTCTGCTTCCGCACGAGCCATCTCGATCATTGCAGGGTCGAGATCGAGCGCGTAAACGCGGCCATCGACGATCTTTGCTAGGGGAGCTGTGAAATATCCATCGCCGCAGCACAGATCGAGCACTGTCATACCCGGTGCCACGCCCAAAGACAGCAGGAGGCCTGCTGGATCCGGCCACAATACGGTCCACCAGTCCCGATCTGGCATCGATGTCGCAGGAAAAATTGCGCTCATACCGGCTGCCTAGAACGTGGCCGTAAATACGAAGACATCAGTGATCGTTTCGGCATTGATCATAGTCGGCCAGAACCTCGATCACCCGGCATTCGCCGACTTTACCATGACGGCAGCCTTCGACCATCAGTTCCAGTTCGGCTTTGAGCGCGTTCAGGCTCTGAATTCGCTGTTTGACCTCGCCTAGTCGAATCCGGGCGATGGCGTCGGCCGTGGCGCAGGGCTGGCCTGGGTCGTCCTGCAGCGTCAGAAGCGCCCGAATAGCGTCGATTTCAAAGCCCAGCTCTCTGGCATGACGAATGAACGTCAACCGACGCAGGTCCGCAGCCTCATAGTGGCGGCGATTAGCCTCGCTCCGGGATGGGGCAGGCAGAAGTCCGATCTGCTCATAATAGCGGATGGTCGGTACTTTCACGCCGCTTTGCCGGGCCGCTTCGCCAATGGTCACTCCATTCAGCATATTTCGCTTGCTCCTCTAGTCGCTAGAGGATGTAGCGTCGCAGTCAAACGATACAAGAGGAATGTTATGACCGCGTCCCAGGCACAAACACGTTATCGCGTCGAAGGCATGGACTGTGCCGGTTGCGCCACCAAAATCGATAAAGCGGTACGTCGCATCCCTGGCGTCGAAGATGTCAGCGTGTCCGTCACCGCCGGCACCATGACGGTCAGGCACACGCCCGAGAGTGACCTCGCCGAACTTGAAAAGAAGGTGACTGGCCTCGGCTACACGGTTGCCGAACTCAAGGTAAAGGGAAAGGTCGGGCTGGACGGGGCAGAGCACCATCACAATGACCACGACGATGCGGGCGACTACCATGCGGGCCATGCTCACGCCAGCCACGATCAGGTCAGCGAAAGTCAAGATGACCGCGAGGAGGGAATAGAGGGCCTTCACGGGCACGACCGCGCGCCAACCTCGGGGCCGTGGTGGAAGAGTCCCAAGGGTCGCCTGACGATCGCCAGCGGCGCGGCGCTGGTCCTTGCGTTTGCCATTCACTATGTGTGGCCGGCGTCCGGGGTGTGGGTCTTTATCGCGGCCATGCTGGTTGGCCTGGTGCCTATCGCCAAACGGGCCGTCATGGCCGCCGTCGCAGGCATTCCCTTCACCATCGAAATGCTCATGACCATAGCGGCCGTCGGTGCGGTCATTATCGGCGCCGGCCAGGAAGCTGCCACTGTGGTCTTCCTGTTCCTTGTCGGTGAGCTTCTCGAGGGCGTTGCCGCCGGAAAGGCGCGCTCGAGCATTCAAGCGCTGACCACGCTAGTCCCGAAAACGGCCTTCATTGAAAAGGGCGGCAAGACGCGCGAGGTGCCGGCCGAAAGCCTTGAAGTCGGCGCCATGATCATGGTGCGGCCGGGTGACCGGATTCCCGCCGATGGCGAGATCACCGAGGGTGAGAGCGCGATCGACGAATCCCCGGTGTCAGGCGAGAGCGTGCCGGTGCGCAAATGCGTCGGCGACAAGGTTTTCGCCGGCACCATCAATGGCGACGCTGTTTTGCGCATCAAGGTCACCGCCGTTGCCACCGATAACACCATCGCGCGCGTCGTCAAGCTGGTCGAGGAAGCCCAGGAGAGCAAGGCGCCAACTGAGCGGTTCGTCGACCGCTTCTCGCGCTGGTACACGCCTGCTGTGGTCGGCGTGGCCGCGATGGTGGCCGTGGTTCCACCTCTCGTTTTCGGCGGCAACTGGAACGAATGGATCTACAAAGGCCTCGCCCTGTTGCTCATCGGCTGCCCCTGTGCCCTGGTCATCTCGGTCCCGGCGGCAATCGCCGCGTCGCTCTCGGCTGGCGCCAAGCGCGGCCTGCTGATGAAGGGCGGGGCGGTCCTCGAGGCTCTCGGCAAGGTCACCGCCGTGGCGCTTGACAAGACCGGCACGCTCACGCTCGGCAAGCCCCAGGTCACCGACGTGGTTTCTTTCGGAAAATCGGAGGCCGAAGTGCTGCGTCTTGCTGCCGCCTTAGAGACCGGCTCAAGCCATCCGCTTGCCATCGCCATCCTCGCAAAGGCGTCTGCAGACAAGGTTCAGGCTCCGGCCGCGTCCAAAGCGCAGGCTCTAGGTGGCAAGGGGGTCAAGGCGAACGTGGAAGGCACCGAAGTTTTCCTTGCATCGCCACAGGCTGCCGAGGATACGGCGAAGCTCACTGAGGATCAAAAATCTCAAATCGCAGCGCTCAATGACGAGGGCAAAACCGTCTCGGTCGTCCTCGTCGACAACAAGGCGGCCGGCGCCATTGCGATGTGTGATGAACCGCGCCCGGACGCCTTGGCTGGTGTCAAGGCGCTGACGGATTCCGGCATCAAGACCGTCATGCTGACCGGCGACAACAAGCGCACGGCTGCCGCGATCGGCAAACAGCTCGGCATCGAGGTTCGCGCCGAGCTACTGCCAAAAGACAAGCAGCGTATTGTTGGAGAGCTGAAGGGACAGGCGCTCATCGTGGCAAAGGTCGGCGATGGCATCAACGACGCGCCAGCCCTTGCGGCGGCCGACGTGGGTATTGCTATGGGCGGCGGCACTGACGTGGCTCTCGAAACTGCTGATGCGGCGGTGCTGCATGGCCGTGTCGGCGACGTCGCCGCCATGATTGCGCTGTCGAAGGCGACCATGGCCAACATCAAACAGAACATAACCATGGCCCTCGGCCTCAAGGCCGTCTTCCTCGTGACCACGGTCTTGGGAATCACCGGCCTGTGGCCGGCGATCATGGCCGATACCGGCGCGACCGTTCTGGTGACGGCCAATGCCATGCGCCTCCTGCGCTGGAAAGGGGCGGCGTGACAAACAAGCGGTCCTCTGTGCTAAACTTGAAGCATGGCTGAATCGCACTCCCATTCGCATCTCTGGCCCGGTGTCCCCCTCGCGCTAGGCTCCGCCGCCCTGTTCGGAGCGGTTTCGCCATTCTCCAAGCTTATCCTTGACTCAGTGAGCCCGCTGATGCTCGCGGGCTTGCTCTACCTCGGCGCCGGACTAGGGCTGGCGTTGTTCTGGCTGTACCGCCGTTCGACCGGCGGGGATCAAACAGAAGCTTCGCTGCACAGGGCCGATATTTCGTGGCTGGCAGCAGCGATTGCCATGGGCGGCATCGTTGGACCGGTCCTGCTTATGTCCGGGTTAGCTCTGACCACGGCGTCGAGCGCAGCATTGCTGCTGAATGTTGAAGGCTTGGCCACCATGGCGATTGCTTGGCTAGTCTTTCATGAGAATGTCGATCGTCGGCTGCTGCTCGGCGCGGGCGCCATCCTCGCCGGTGCCATTGTGCTGTCGTGGGCGGGGCAAGGGATTGCGGTCAATGCGGGTGCCCTGCTGGTCGTCGGCGCCTGTGTCGCTTGGGGTATCGACAACAACATGACCCGCAAAATCTCGGCGACTGACCCGGTGACCATCGCCATGCTCAAGGGCTTGGTGGCCGGCACTGTCAACATTAGTTTGGCAGTGGTGTCCGGCGCCGTGTTTCCCCACGCCGCGTCGTTGGGAGCGGCGGCCGTCGTGGGCTTTCTCGGCGTCGGCGTCAGCCTGGTGATGTTCATCCTGGCCTTGCGCCATCTCGGTACGGCACGCACGGGGGCGTACTACTCGCTGGCGCCCTTTATCGGGGCCTTCCTGGCCATTGTGCTTGTCGGTGAGCCCCTGACCTTGCGGCTGCTTGTGGCGGGTGCCCTGATGGCTTCCGGCCTTTATCTTCATCTCGCTGAACGGCACGCGCACGAGCATGACCACGAAGCGCTGGAGCACGAGCACAGCCATGTTCATGACGAACACCATCAACATACCCATGACGGGCCGGTGACGGAGCCGCATTCGCATTGGCACAGTCATAAGCCTATGCGGCATTCTCATGTGCACTATCCAGACCTTCATCATCAACATCGGCACTGATCTCCGACGAGTGCCGCGAACCAATATGATGTCCCAAGACCATGCGGGCACCAGTCGTCCATCTCGGCTATTTCCGCAACAGCTGGTGGTCCGGCGAAATGGCTCGATGAGGCAGCCTCTGCCGACGTGGGGGCGCTCTGCCAATTCCTGCCCGGACCGGCCTCCAGCCATGGCCGTACCGCCGCACAGCGATGTAGACAATGTCTGCTTTCAGGCAGTGACCGCGGAATGCTGAATGGCCGATATTGGGCGCATAGCCGCCCGGCAGCCTTGGGGCCGGAAAAGACCGAGTGGTTGTTTTAGGTCAACGGTCTAAGAAGCGGACATTCGGCTGAGATGCCACCTAGGGCATATTCCTTCCGGTCAATCGGCCGGGAAGCGGATGCTTAGGTGCATTACCAAAGCGGCCTCCGGCTTTTTGGCGTACTCGCGACGGTTTTGCCGGTCAGGATTGTGCTACGAGAACATATTCGGACCGATCTCTCCACCAATTTCAATGATCGCATCTGCGGGGATGTTGTTCCTTCGTGCCGCAGCCCGAATAGCCTCCGGGTTAGGCGCCTCGTAAAGGCAATAGCTCTTTTTCTTGTCGGCGCTGAGGAACGAGAAAATCCACTGCACGCCTTCCTGGTCATTGATCAAATTGACACTCTCAACGCCCTCCTTTGTGAGGTTGAGCTGTTCCGCGAACTCCCTTTCGATTACGTAGCGTGGCATAAGCATGCTCCTTCTCAACGTGGTGAAGCAGTGAGGCATGAGAGCCTACTTAGTGAACCGTTGTCTCCAGCCTCTTCTGCAAACGGACCATACCCAGTTCAGCCGCGGTCACCGAGGCTTGCTCCGAAAGTGACATTGCCCTCTCAATCGCTTTCTTGCTACCTTTTTTCATAAGCAAGTTCGCATATTCAGCCTGGGAATGCGCCAGCCAAGGTCGTGATTCGCTGGCTGCGTTCATATCCATCGCATGCTCGAAGTGCTCGGCGGCCTTCCCAAAATCGCCCAGCGATGTCGACAACATTCCCAGATAGCGACTTGCCGCTCCAAAGCAGACCGTTGCGACTCCTGCCGTGATCGTCATATCCTTGTAGGCGAGCATAAGGTTGTAGATTGTCCGAGCCGCCTCCGTGTCGCCCAGACTAACAGCAACCTCAGCCACGAATGAGAGGGATGCGCTTCGCTTTCCATCCGGCGGCATTGCGAAATTAGCACGCGCTAGTTCACTCAACCTGCGTTGCGCTGCGTCCCGGTATCCCAAATCGGCCGCAACCAGAGCAAACCCTGGCAACCATGTGGTCTCATCCGGATTTTCATCGATAAGATTCTTCATCACCGGAGCCACCTCCGACAGGCGATTCTGTTCGCGTCGGATCGTGAACATCTGCATGCCATAGACGCCTTCGACTTCCGCGCCATGCGTCTGTCTGCCCAGACCCAAGGCTTCTCCAGCCAGCTTCTCGGCGGTGGTGAACCTTCCATCGAGGATGGCCATCATTGCCCTTGCGTTCCACGCAAGCCATAGAATGTTGAGCCGTTGTCGCAACGTTCCCAACTCTTCCAGCCCCTCCACGGCTTGATCGGCGCGCGCGCGGTCGCCAAGCTCAGTCGAGACGTAGACGTCAAGCGCGAGAGCGCGGCCGCGCAGGTCATCGTCGTTGATGCCGGCCGCGAGGCGCTTTATCTCATCTACCCGCGCCATCAGTTGAGTTGCCTCTGCCGCGGACTTCACGGTCCGGGGCGTTAAGAAAGGCAGGACAGAAAGTTCAAAAAGCGAAGCTTGGTCGCCTAGTTGCCGAGCCAATTTAACCCCTTCTGCGTGACATTTGGCGCTGTTCTTACTGTCGCTAAGGTAAAAATATGCACGCGTGAGGCGGCTGAGGAGTTGGCTCCGCGACCTCTGATCCTCGGGATCGAGCATACCCATTGCTTCAGTGAGCAGCTGAAGCGATTCGTCTAGCAGCTTCGAAGACAGGAACTGGGCGCCGTCAAAACCAAGAGCAGAACGAACGAAGGCCTTCGTGTCATGGGTCTCGCGAGCCAAGTGCGCGGTCAGCTTGTATTTTGCAACTGAGTCCGACAAGCGACCTGCGGCACTCAGTGCCTCCCCGAGCTTTAGGGTCGCCTCGAGCACTTCCTTTTGCCGGGCCGGTCCTCCCGGCAGGTGCTCCGCGATGTCGACAGCGTTCTGAAAGTGATCAACCGCCTCATAGTTGGCTGATTGCCCTAGCGCCCGTTCGCCGGCCTTCATCCAGTATGGCAGCGCGAGCGCGCCTTGCTGTGCCTTGACATAATGCTGGGCAATGAGCTCGGGTTGGGTCACGATGAGATCCGGATATGCGTCAATGAGCGCATTAGCGATGGCTTCATGATATTGACGGCGCCTTTTGCTGAGCAGCGATTGGTATGCCGTATCCTGAATGAGCGCATGTCGGAATACCAGCGCGTCTCGCACCACACCGCCGACGACAACGAGCTGGGTAGACATGAGCTCATTGAGCGCTTCGCCGAGAGTTGGGTCATCGAGACCGGCAACCTTGGAAAGTAAGCCGCGGTCAAATTCCCGGCCTATGACAGAGGCGATTTGCGCCACCTCCTTGGCTGCCGCTGTCAAACGGTCAAGTCGAGCCATGAGAGATCCCTGCAGACTGTCGGGAATCTCAACATTGAGAGACGCCGCCTTTCCGCTTTCCAGAATCGAACGTGTCAATTCTTCCACAAACAGCGGCACACCATCAGTTCGCTCCACGATCCTGTCGGCAAGCTGATCCGGAACGTCTGCGAGCATCGAGTCGATCAGCTCGCGCATCTGTTGCTTCGTCAGCCGACCAATGGCCAGCGTCGTCACGTGAACCAGCCCCGTGGGCCAGGTCGGCGTCCATTCGGGCCGGTGTGTTACGACCACAAGGACGGCCGCGCCATGCATGCGACGGACAACCTCTGTTAGAAATTCATTGGTCGACGGATCGATCCAGTGAGCATCCTCAACAACAAACAAAACGGGCGCCATCTTTGCCGCGAGCAGCACCCGGTTCGCCAGTGTGCGGACGATCAGTTCTTTGCGCTGTTGGGCGGAGAGATCGGGCGGCGTGAATTCACTGGCCAGATCGAGGGAGAGCAGCTCGGCATATGTGGAGCCGACTTCTGAGGGATCTTCGCCGTAACGCTGAACAATTGCGCGCAGCTTGTCTGCTCGCATCAGAGGTTCGTCGGCGGCTGAAAGACCTGCCAGCCGGCTCAGGCGCTGAATGATGGGATAAAAGGCCGAGGTGGAGTGATAGGGCGAACATTGCAGTCGTATTAACTCGGGCTGGTTCTCATGCAACCGTTCCTCAAGCGCGTCGACGAGACGCGATTTCCCGATTCCCGCCTCTCCCGATACAAAGACTGCTTGGCCTTGGCCGTTTTTAGCCAATTCCCAGCGATCCAGCAGCATTCCAATTTCACTGCTGCGGCCAACGAATTTTGAGAGCGCACTAGTTTGCGCGGCATCGAAACGGCTTTCCACTTCTCGTTCCCCGTGGACCGCAAACAGCGCAATAGGCAGTCGAAAGCCTTTCAATTCCTGCGCGCCGAGGCTCTCGATCTCGAAGGATTGCCCCGCGAGCCGCCGCGTGGCGTCTGCCACCACGATCTGGCCAGGCGCAGCAGCAGCTTGCAGGCGAGCCGCGAGATTCGGAGTATCTCCTGCGATTGAGGCCCGCTCGTTTGCACTGCTGCCGGCGATATCACCGACGACCACGTGCCCCGATGCAATGCCGATCCGCGCCTTCAATTGCTCGCCGCTGGGGGACTGAAAGGCCTCGACTGCAGCGAGGGCCTCAAGGCCTGCACGAATCGCACGCTCGGCATGATCCTCGTAAGCCATGGGCCATCCAAAATATGCAAGCACGCCGTCGCCTAGATATTTCGCGACGTAGCCTCCAAAGCGCGTGATCGCGCCTGCAACACTGTCCTGATAGCGTCGCGTAAGCTCGTGCATGTCTTCGGGGTCGAGTTGGGCAGATATCGCAGTCGACCCGACCAAGTCACAAAAGAGCACACTAAGCAGCCGTCGGTCTGCAGTCGGTTCTTGAGCGAGGTCGCTGGCCTGAAGTTCCGAACCCGCAGGAGAAGGTGAAGGGACCAGGGACCCGGCGAGATTTGGCTGAGCAATTCCGGCGACAGCAGCCATGATAATTTTGCGATGCCCAAGTGAGACACCAAGCTCCTGGAGGTCGCGTTCAGTGACATGAGGGAGCGCTCGCAGGTCCACGTCGTTTTGGACGAACGCCTCCAGGTATTTGCCGAGGCCGAGCTGGCTCAGCCAGTGTTCGATCGTCTGCATCGCGTTTTTGCCGATGTCACCATGCTAAACTAGCGCGAAGTTAGCCATAGCACCATGCCGCACTGAGGGTCAGCTTAGTTGCGATGAGGCCCCATTTCACGATTCCCTTGGACCAAGGGCTCATTTTCGGGCAAAGTAGGCGTTGTTCTTAAGTGATGGCTGCCGGTCAACATTGTCAGCTAGGCGGCCCGTGCCGGGAGGCGGCGCGCCAGAAACTATCTGATCAACCTTCGATCCGAACTCGGAAACTCGGTATTGCGATTTCTCGGGGGGGGTGGAATGAACAGCGGCGCCATTGCCAAATTCGCGCAGGATCTCCGAGGCACGCTAATCGGTCGCAATCACGCTGACTATGATGAAGCTCGCAAACTCTATAACGGCATGATCGACAAGCGGCCTCTTCTAATTGCGCGCTGCATGGACGTCGCCGATGTGATTGCTGCGGTGAACTTCGGCCGCGACAGCCAACTCCCCATAGCAATCCGCGGCGGCGGGCACAACGGACCGGGGTTCGGCGGTGTCGACGATGGCCTCGTCATCGACCTCTCGACTATGAAGGGCGTTCGCGTCGATCCACAGAACCGCACGGTGCGGGTCTGGCCTGGTTGCACTACAGGCGACGTGGATCATGCTACCCACGCCTTTGGCCAGGCAGTGCCGTTCGGCATCATCTCGACCACCGGGGTCGCCGGTCTGACGCTGAGCGGCGGCCACGGCTACCTCAGCCGGCAATATGGGCTTGCCGTCGACAATCTCATCGAAGCCGACGTGGTGTTGGCGAACGGGAGTTTCATGACCGCCAGCGAAACCGAGAATGCGGATCTCTTGTGGGCGCTTCGCGGCGGCGGAGGAAACTTCGGCGTCGTGACCAGTTTCTTATTTCGCACGCACCCGGCGAAAATGCTCTATGGCGGGCCGATCATCTTCGATGTTGGCGATGCCGCTGAGGTGATGCGCTGGTATCGTGATTTCCAGGCGAATGCTCCGGAGGATTTCTACATCTTCCTCGGACTGCAATCCGTGCCCGGCGGCGATCCATTCCCGCAGGAGCACTGGAACAAGAAGATGTGCGTCCTCCTTGTCGCGCATAACGGCGAGGGTGGAGAAGCGGCTGTCAATGCCATCCGGGCGGCTCTCCCCAAGCCACTCATCGACTGGGCGGGCCCGATTCCTTACACAGGGTTGCAGACCTTATTCGACGCGCTCTATCCGGCCGGGCAGCAATGGTATTGGAAGGGCGACTTTGTCCGAGCGCTGCCAGATGCCGCCATCCACGCGCATCTCCTGCATGCAAGCAGGGCCGGCCCGGCGTCGTGCATGCATCTTTACCCAATCGACGGGGCGGTGCACCGCCTAGGCAAGGGCGACAGCGCCTGGAACGCTCGTGATGTGACTTGGTCCATGGTGATCGCCGGGATAGATCCAGATCCGGGAATGGCGCCGGTCCTCAAGGAATGGGCCACCGACTACTGGAAAGCTGTGCATCCGTTCGACGTCGGCGGCGCGTATCCCAACTTCATGATGGATGACGAAGGCGAAGAGCGCGTCCAGGCGAGCTTCGGCGACAATTACCCGCGACTCGCCGCGCTAAAGGGCAAGTTCGACCCTACCAACCTTTTCCACATCAACCAGAACATCCGCCCGGCCAGCTAGTGGTAAATCTAACGCTAGTACCCGACACGAAAGACAGGATCACAACGTGAACAGGGCTAACTCATAACGGGGCCAACTGGGGAGCACGCTCACAGCACATCATCGGACGCAGCCTCCCAACAATCTGTGCAGTTTCCTAACCAGTCTGCATTCATGAATGCGAAAGCTGATGAAAGCTAACTGTGGCCCCCGAAAACATCAATGTCCGCTTCTGGTGAATGGACGGGAGCGTCGCAATGGCCGAAATTGGGCGCATAGCTGACATTTGGCCCAGACTTTGGAGCAGGACTTCAAAATTTGCCGAAATAGAACCTCCCCGTCGGCTTGTCGTCCTTCATCCAAATCAGCGCCTGGGTCATGGAGTCGACCTGGTCGTCGTGCTTTCCGTGCGGAAATGCGAGCACCTCAAGCAGGAAGTCATCTCTCCAATGCGCGTCTTTCGGAAGATTGACGTTGCCGTTTTCGATCATTGCGGCAACACGTGACAGCCGGCTTTCCTTGTCGGTTCTGGCTTTTACCGGCGTGGTGCTGATGTCCTGGCTTTCCAAGTCGGCGATGAGACTTGAGCCGGAACCCGCATCCTCAATGAGGATGATGTCGGGGGAGTGCTCCAGAAGGGAGTTTTTTACCGCCTTGATGAGGTCTGGGTAAGCTGCCCGGACGCGGACGAGATCGAGGAGATAATAGTTGTTGTCGTCTTTGGCCCATGTCGTTCCGACGGAGTAATCGCTGGAGGGGTCGCCCTTGAGGGCGGTGTCCCAGCTTTGAACGATGGTCATAGAACGACGGTCGAACTGATGCGGATCGTAGTCGCGAAACCACACCCTCTTGACCATGTTGCCGTCCGGTGGGGCAGGGGATTGTTGGTACTGCGCGGAAAAATTGAGCGATCCTAATAGGCGCTTTAGACCGTCCAGTTCGGCGTGTCCCAGACGCGCGGGGTGCAGCAAGTCGCCAAGCTTGCGATCGTGCCAGCGATTTACACCTGTCTGGACGCGTTCGTCCTGCTCGGCAATCGCCGACAGGTTCAAATGCTCCCAGCCGCCAGTCTCCAGAAGCACGCCTGCTAGGTCGTCGACATGCAATCTTTGCATGACAAGGACGACGGCACCGGCAGCCGGATTGTCGAAGCGCGACATCAAAGTCGTGCGAACCCAGTCGGCGCACCTATTGCGAGCCGATTCCGAATGCGCTTCATCTGCCTTCAAGGGGTCATCGATAATGATGATGTCGCCACCCCGGCCGGTTAGCTGACCACCGGTCGAGGTCGCCAGGCGTCCACCGCCGAGCGTGGTCTGCAGTTCATTTTCAGTGTTCTTGCGCGGGCTAACGTTGAAGGTCGGAAACATCGACCGGTACCAGGCGGTGTTGACGACCGTTCGAAAGTCGTTGGCGTGCTTGACCGCAAGAGGTTGAGCATAAGAGACGCAGATCATTTTCTTCGACGGATCGCGGCCAAGAATCCATGCCGGGAACGCGACCGAGGTGGTGACCGACTTCAACGATCTCGGTGGCATCGTAATGATCAGGCGCTTGCAATTGCCCGCGGATACGCGCTCGAGCTGATGCGCAATGGCGCGGATGTGCCAGTTGGGCAAATACTTGGCGCCTGGATCGACAGCGGAGAAAGCCAGGGCCACGAAGGTCGCCAGGTCAACGCGGGCCGCGCCCAACAGCAGCTGAAGGGCAGTCGGTGCAACGGGCGAGGAGGATGGTCGGCCCGGTAGGGAGAGGGGGGCGTTCATTCCTCATCTCCTTGATCGCCGGTCTTGGAAGGGGTCTCGGTATCGTTCTCTGACGAGTCCTTGTGGTCGAGATAATCCCGCATCATCTCGACCATCGTTTGTGGATCGAACACGTCAACCTCCGCATCGGGTTGCCGGCTTTCCTCAAGTTCGGCACAACGGGATGCGAGCTGAAGAGCATGGGCCGCCGACCGGAAATCGCCTGACAGCGCGTTGTTGCGCATTTTGAGAAGGATGGCCTCGAGCGCCGTCACCGTCGTCGTCCTGCCATTCTGCTGGATTTGGATCGGCCCAAAGAGCGTCTCGCGTACAATCGTGTTCATGTTCTTTTTGCCTTTCGGCCGGCCTTTCGGATTGCCTGACATTCCTTTCTGGAACCGGGTTTCAGCCGGAGGCTTGCCGTAGCCTATCGAGTAGTCGGCAGATTTCTTTCTCCGGGTGGTCACAGCACGCCTCCCACAGTTTCAGGCGCTGGGGTCGCGGACGCTGTTTTGGCGAGTACGCCGGAAGCTTTGACGCTTCCACGCTGCTCGAACAGTTCCTCGAAAGTCTCGCCCGTGGTGGCGAGCGTTGCCTGCTTGCCCGTATGCCTTTCGAAGCGGCGGATGATCAGATCGCAATAGACGGGATCGATCTCGATAAGGCGTGCGTGGCGCCCGGTCTTGTGCGATGCGAGTAGCGTGCTGCCCGAGCCGCCAAAAGGGTCCAGCACGACGTCGCCGCGGCGGCTGACGTCGAGCAGAGCGTCGGCAACCAGAGCGACAGGTTTGACGGTGGGATGCGCTTCGAGCTCTTCCATTCGCGAGGTGCCAAAGCTGTTGGCGCCGCGATAGGTCCAGACATTGCTGCGGTGACGTCCATGTTTGCCGAGTTCAACGTTATTGCGATGCGGCTCCTTGCCATTCCTGAACACCAGCACCAGTTCGTGCTGAGAGCGGTAGAGGCTGCCCATGCCGGCATTAGTCTTGTTCCAGACGCACAGATTGAGCAGATCGCCGAACGTCTGTTTACCCGCCAATGTGGTCTCTGCGATATGACGCCAATCCATGCACACGAAGGCGATAGCGCCCGGCTTGCTCGACCCAGCAATCAGTGAGAACGACTGTTCCAGGAACCCTGCGAACTCGTCGTCGGACATCTCGCCGGATGCCATTGCAAATTCCCGGTGGCTCGTCTTGCCAAGCCCGCTGACGTGTCCGCCGATCGGAACGTTGTAGGGCGGGTCTGTGAAACAGACGGACGCCTTCTCCCCTGCATCAGCGTCTCGAAATTCTCTTTCGAAAGCGCGTTGCCGCAAAGCAATCGATGTTCGCCGAGCAGAAACAGATCGCCGGGCCGCGTTATTGCTGGTCCTGCTGATTGCTCCGGAAGGCCCGTTTCATCCTCTTCCGATTCATCATCCTGATTGTTCGGCGAGAACTCGCTGATGATCAGATCGACCTCTGGGATGTCGAAGCCGGTGAGGCTCACATCGAAGTCGAGGTCGACCAGCGCCTGCAACTCGATGGCCAGGATCTGCTTGTCCCAGCCGGCCTTCTCGGCGATGCGATTGTCGGCAACTATGTAGGCGCGCTTCTGCGCCTCATTGAGATGGGTGATTGAGAGGGTTGGAACTTCCTTCCAACCCAGCAGGCGCGCTGCTGAGAGCCGGCCATGGCCGGCAAGGACGTTGTTCTTCTCGTCGACCAAAACCGGATTGGTGAAACCGAATTTTTCGATGGAGTGGGCAATTTGTCGGATTTGTTTCTTGGAGTGGGTGCGAGCATTGTTGCGGTAGGGGGTGAGTGCGTCCATCGAAACTGTGGTGATTTTGGTGGCCATTTGATCCTCTGAAATTCGTGCGCGCCGCATGGTAACGCGCCTGTGAGGTCGCAGAATCGACGATTCGAAAAAACCATCTAAATTAGCCATACCCGGAATTCACAGAGTGTTTCGGCAGCGTTCGAGCTAGGATTCACAAATCACCGATTTTGTGTAAGTATGGGGCAACAAAAAATTTTGTCGGCTCCTTGCGATACAGCGATTGCCGACAAACTGTTTTGCTCCCCCTTTCGGAACTAGCTATCAACTATTTCGATATGCGAACAACTGCGGAAAGCGGCCTTGATGGCGCTCTGCTTGAGGCGCGAGGCGGTTTGCCCTGGCTTGTCTGGGGCACACGCCAAAAATAGCGGTTCTCGATCTATACAACTAGATAGCGTAGGAGAGTTTTCTGACGCCGTCGCGACAGGTTGACCGGCACGGATAGAGGCAGCCGAATGTTCAAAGGCTTCGTTGATCCCCCGTCGCCTTGGACACCGCTCCGCGAATGGATTGCGTTTGCGACGATATACTGACGGTCGAGCCGCGAACCGCCGATGTGCAAGAGTACATTGATCAGGCAGATGCGGAATCGAGCGTCGGAAGGGCAAGAGCTCATTGCCTAAGCGGCGTTCTGGTTGAGACGCGAAGCCAATGCTTTCGCCTCGGCTGGAGACAGCCGACTGAGCCTCACTCGCAGCGCCTCGCAAAGTTCGTCGAGTATCGGGTCGCTATCTTCGGAGCCCATATGACGATGCGCTCGATGCTGGAAGAACAGACAGAGCCAAAGGTCGAGCGCGCTGCCGTCCCATTTGCCAATCTTGCGAGCTTGCTCCGACATTCCGATGGCAAGGCCGGCAAGAGGGTCCATTCCTCCGGCGACGTCGTACCCGTTCAGGAAATGGGCGAAGCGCCCTGACTGATCCCACTCGAAGGGCCCGGGCATCGCCGAGAAGTCGCCCTTCAAGGCCAGTCGTTCCCACTTGAGAAGCCGTGTCATTCGGCGGCTTCCGCCAGCACGCTAAGCCGAGGCCGGATCAGAGAGACAAATCGATTTGCAGCATCACAGAGCCAGTCGAGTTGCTGTTCCTCGTCAGCGAAGGTCGACCGCGGTCTGAATACGCCGAGTTCGGTATAGAACGGTGCGGCGGATTTCAACCTTGCTGCCAAATCGAGGCCGCTTTCGCTGCGCAGCTCTGCAATGTGGGCGTCGAACTCATCGAAAAGAACTTACCCATCCTCGTCCCTGAAGGTCAGAAACAAACCCACTTCAGCCTTTGCGCCAGTGGAGCGAAAACCTGTAATCCAGCCTAGGGGCTTTGAGAGCGGTATCCTGACCCAGTTGTCGCCACTGTGACGCGCTGGCAACTGGTCGGAATGATCGAATTGAACGTGGTCTATGAACCGTTGCCAGAACGCACGATTGACGCTTCGCCGACTGCCGCTTTCCGGATCAACAACGCTCTCCATCGTTTCGCTGGCTTCTGAGGCGCGATTTCCTGCGTCTCCAGCTGGAGCGGCACGCCGCCGCCGTCGACCAAAACTCTTTGCTGAAGGACTTTAGTCCGCAAGGGCACTATTGGTAACACGACAATGGTACCCGAAGCCGCCTGCCACAATTGGATCTCAAGCAGTGTCAGCTGAGCTAGGCCCGCACCTTGCGAATTAAGATGTTCGGCAATCGCGTGCGTGTCCGAGCGAATGCCATCTCCGGCAATGATGAGCTGAAAGTCACCCAGCTTTAGCGACCGCGTTACCGCATCCACGAATGAAGCCTCTTCAAGATCTGGCCACCGGAGCTTCGCCGCGGCAAAGATTGGGTTCGGCTCATGGGATGGCAGCTTGCGTTTAATCCGTGCGGTCAGATCACCGAAGCTCCAGCGTCGCAGCAGCGCGGCATATTCCAGGATTTGCGCCAACACCTCCCGTCGCGCCTGTGGGTTGCGCCAAAGCTTGCACTCAATAATGACCAGTCGGCCGGTCCTTGCGACGCCCAGAATATCCGCGAACACTGTCCCGCCCGCTCGAGGAATGGCGAGTTCCCGGCATAAAGGCACGACATCGCCAAAGCTGCCTTCAAGGCGGTCGGCCACGATCAACTCGGGATGCCGAAACAGCAAATCTTGTAGCCAATGCTCGTCATAAGCATGCTGCGAAAAAGCATTCGAAACTGGCACTCGCCCTCGGGCAGGCGTTTGGTTTGGCATCAGCGAGCGACGGCCCAGGGGCTCGGGAACTGTTGAACTGAAGCCAGAAAATAACAAGGCACTCATTCGAAGGTCACCTTCTCCAATATGCCACCTAGAAATCGTCGTCGAAGATATTTCGATTATATTGGCAGACGTTCACCAGACTTGTGAGGTGGACTTGCGCTCGATCGGGAACGACAGTCAACTCGAATTGTCGAGTCCATTTCCCCTAGGTGAGCGAATTGGGCCACGGCGCCAAATGTCTCATAATATGCAGTCGGGAACATAGCCGGGTGGCGGCGCAAATCGCGTATGCCGAACAATAGAAATCCGGACAGAGTTTCCGGACACAGCACCTGCGAAACAACCCGCTGTGCTACGGCCGCCACAAGCTGTCCGAAAACGGTCGATTTCTGGACATCGCAATGTCGTGTGTCGTAACGCGCTATCTCGGCTCGAGGACCAATTCAGGTACGCTCCTGACATTAGCTATTGAGCATAGATCCGTGCGTCCCGGAAAGCGGACGCGGCACGATCCGGGTTAGGCGAGTAAGATTCGCTCGATGACGGCGGCGCGCGCGGAACCGTCGCAACCAAGTATGAAGCTGTTGCTGGAGCCGAGCGGGCATTGACGCGGCCATTGCCGGAGCAGATCGGCGCTAGGACGGCCAAGCAGCCTTTGTCGCGGGGGGACACTTTGCGGCGGGCGGGCCGCTGGGCCCGACCGGTGAGACTCAGCGCCGGCCAGCAAACAATATGCGCACGCCTGCCAATGCCAACGAATCATACAAACGGGGGAAGGAAGCGATCTAACCAGCGATCCCCATTTCCGATGCCAGCGCCTAAGCCTTTTATGAGAGCTAAGCGCAGCTTGCCGGCCGCAGCATGGTCCCAATTTGGGACGAATAGTTTGGCACCCATATTGCACCCACATCTTTCGCCGGCTGATCCCCGGTCCTGATCGCGTACTCTGATCAGGTGTAAGGCTCGCCGGGCTCGAGGTAGTTGGGGTCTTCGCCCGGCGAGTTGTCTACATTGCGCAGTCGCAGCCACATGGTGACGCCATACTCCGCAATGCCGCAAGCATTCCGCAGTTGTGCATCGCCCGACCAAGGTCCGATCGGTATGGGACTTCAGTCGCGCAAAAGGCCGATAGGGTCTGCGACTCCGAATTTTTTGTTAAAATTCAGACGGTTACAAAGAGCTTCGCAGTCGTCAGTCGCTCATTGCAACAAGCATTTATCTAAAGTTCATTCAGTCGGATTAGGAAACTCTTATAAGCCGCTCTATAGCGAATCGTCGAGGTGGCTATTCGCCTGAGGAGGTACCATGACATCCCGAAAAACGCTGTTGGCAGCGCTTGCCGCGCTTGCGCTAGTGACCGCTCCTGCTTTCGCTGGCGCGGGTGGAAACGGTGGTGGTCACGGCAACGGTGGTGGTCACGGCAATGGTGGTGGTCACGGCAATGGCGGTGGTCACGGCAATAGCGGCAAGTCCGGCAACAGCGGCGGGAAGTCCGGCAACAGCGCTTCGCACGGCAAGTCGGCATCGGCTCACGCCGGAAAGAAGGCCTCGGCCGACGACCAGGTCGCCGTCGACGACATTGAGGTCGCCGCGACGCCCAAGGAAAAGAACATTCACGCCAAGCTTGGCCGGCTGAACTCGCTGCAGCGCAATATCAACGCCTATATGCATTCCAAGAGCAAGAAATTCGCCGGCATTCAGGCTTATGTGACAGCTTCGGCCGCCGCCAAGGGCGCCCAAGCCGCGGTAGATGCCGCCCAAGCCGAAGTCGACGCGTTGAACGCCAAATTGAACGACCCGAATACTCCGGCCGACCAAGTCCCGACCCAGGAGCAGATCGATGCAGCGCAGGCGGCGCTCGATGCGGCCAATATAGCGGCGGCCGATGCTGCTGCCGCCGTCCCATCGCTGGATGACGCGCTCGCCGATATGGCCAACAAGCCGGTAGACGCCGAGGTCACCGAATGGGCCAATGGCGTGCTTGCCGAGAAGATCGACGAGATGGCTTCCAAACAGGATCCTGCGCCAACGCCGTAAGACCGGTCAGCGCTGAAACGACCCTAGTCGAACGTGCAAGCCGCCGGGTCACACCCCCGGCGGCAGGGCGACGACGAGCTTGCCACCTTATTCTCCTCTTTGAGGGCGACCCTAAACAAGCGGAGTCGCTACCGACGCGTAGGAACAAAAGTGCCGAAATACCGTGTTGAGGAGATGGCATGCGATGCCGTGACGGCCACCCACACCGTCAACGCGAAAACTCCGATCAGGGCGGCGCGCGAAGCGACGGAACGCGACGTCATTCTACGCCCGGCCACATCTTCGAATACAGCTCAGCCCGTAGGGCGGTCCATACCCGGCTGGCCGACGGCCCATGCCGTCGACCTCGATGCGCAAGTTCGACTATTGACCCGGACCAGGGTTCTCTCGGTCTGGTTTTGAGCCAAGGGGGAAGCAATACGATTTCCTGGACGTGCCGCTTGAGGCATTTGTCGCGTTCAAATCTGCCTTCGCCAAGGGCCGCTATTTCAACAATCACATCCGCAACTAACTATGCATTCCGACTCGCCCAAGATCCGACTCGCCCAAGAAAAGGCTGCAGGCTCGTTGGACGATTAAGGGAGGTACTATCCGAAAAAACGGCCCGCGCTGATCGAAGGGCGCGCAGGCCGGACCGTTGCCGCCGGTCGGCAGCGGGAGGCATCCATTCCGGCCGGTGCAAACCGGCCTCTCCCGGCACAATTAGCAACCTTCGGCAGTCGTTTTCATCTGTCCAGGGGCTGCGGACTGGGCACTGGTGTCATCCTGTTGACCAGGAGCGGATTGCTTGGCACTGCCACTCTGCTGGCCCGGCGCACAGTCCTTCGCTGAGTTCGAATTGGTCGACTTCGTTGTGGTCGAATCCGTGTTGTTATCTGTCGTCGGCATCGTTGTGGTAGTGGAGGAGCCACTCGACGTTGTCCCTGTTGTCCCTGTCGTCCCCGCGAACGCAAGCCCGCTGGAAACAGCCATCATGGCAGTGGCAAAAAGAAGCCGTTTCATTCTTCATCTCCTAATGACAAGTAATGTCCCTTCCATTCGATAACGGGGGATGCGAAGGATCGGTTCCGATGCGACCTTGTGTTGACCGGCAGCTTTGGGGCGGCCGTTAGCGGACTGGCAGCCTTCAGGCGGCGGATCTTCGGTAGCTGACATTCCGGCTAGCGCGGACATCGCCTTCCCCATGGGCAGAAATTATTCTCCTGGGGCCCGCCCACGTTTCTCTCAAGCCTCCGATTTCATGACCGACAGGTTATCACGATGTGTCTGAAAGTGCAGAAGCTGATCGTCGCCCCTTGGTTGTGCAGCCCTTCAGCCGTGGGCCAACCTCCCAACACCCTTGAAAAGGACTTGAAGTCGTCCCGCACCAGAGCGAACGTCTTCGCATGATCGGGATAACACGACAAAATACATGAGCCGGCTCTGTGCCGGTGTGGGCATGGGCCTTCTCCCAAGTAGTCGGGCGAAAGCCTGATGATCGCTCCCAAGCGCCTCGTGCCTGTTTGTTTTTGATTTTTCGAGGCGACCGCAGCAGTGTGCGCTCGTTAGCAGGCAATGGCAACCGGCCAGGCAATTGCAGCATCCACGCTGCGCACGCCGCCCTGACCGCGCGTGCCGGTCCCCTGGCGTCGGTCGGCCGCTACTTCAGTGTTTCTGGTTGACAATCGTGGCGGCCTCACTGCATTTTTCGCGTTGAGGGACAAACGTGGGGACCCTGCATGAAGAAGCCTTATCAGAAGCCTGAATTAAAGAAGCGCGAGAAGCTCTCGGCCGTAACGGCTGTGTGCACGCCATCAACCTGCACCGATGAGTGACAACATTTAGACCGGCGCTTTGCCGAATTCGCTAGAGAGGGACTGCCGTGAAGAAAGAATACAGCAAGCCAGTACTGGCCAAACGTGGGCGTCTCAGCGCAGTGACAGCGCAATCGGCACCCAGTGTTGAACCCAGAGCAACTTAGGCAAACTACGGCCCTGCAACAAAGCTCACTTACTTCGGCGGTGGGCTTTTCCGCGTCTAGGTGCCGAAACCTACCTTCGCATGCCTGTCACAACGAGCCAGGCGGCTTCCGTGCTCGGTCTCCGCACTTCAGGGTCGCTGAACCCTGCCTCTCGCAAGGCAGCAATGACCTCATCCGGCTCGTGAGGTGTAAAAATATCGGCCGGCATGTTCATCCGGTCCATATGCGCCTTCGGGAGGAAGCCAAGCACGACGCGACCGCCTGGTTTGAGGACGCGATGGAGCTCTGCGGATCCAGCTCGAAGGCTTTGCCAGAAGTACACTGTGGGACGCTGAGAGCCTTGTCGAATGTGCTATCCGGCAAGGGCAAGTCCTCGACTAGCCCGGTTCGGAACTCGGCTCGTCCGGCACGCACTGCATCGGCGAACCGGTGGGAGGCAGCGTTCACGACATCCTGCGAGCGATCAACACCGCAAACGAATGCTGCCCCACCGAGAAGGTGCGGCAGTAAAACGCGCCGCCGAAACCGACCTCCACGGCACGATCTTCCAGGACCAGTTGCAATTCATCGAGAGCGTAGCTTGAGCCGAGCATTGCCCCGGTTCATTCCGGCCCGGACCAGCCAGCCGCCGATTCCGGTCGGCCAAGGACAGTGGTTTCGCTATAAATCGTGGCGCCATCCGATCCCACCCGTATTCGGGTCTAGCCACCATGCGCCTACAAGCGGCGGCCCCACAAACGCTGCTTCGATAGCGATGATCAGTTGGGTTGTGCTGCGCTCTTAGGCGTCGAATTCCAGCGGCTGGTGGACCGGTTGCTCGTGCCACATCACTCGGCGGAAATCGCGACGGTCTACCTTTTGCGCGCAAATGGGGCGCGCATAGAAATGCTCTTCCCAGTCAGGTCATGTGGCTTGCCGGGCATGGGCGGTCCGAGGTCGGCTATTCTGGTCATGCCCGACCGAACCCGTCGCAGCGGCAAAAGTTCCGGAAAGGCGTGCCTGTTGCCCGATCGCCCGCTCGCATTTTTTGTACCATATATTCGTGGCTTCCATTAGCATCCTCTCATGGCAACTCTGCGGTACGGCGTAAGGCGGGAACCGGATGGGACGTGGACGGTATTCGACGTGTTCACCGGGCTGCCGGCTATTGTAGCGGGCCACCCATCTGTCGACCTTCCCGACATCGAGTATGCCGAAGAACTGGCGGCCATCCTGAATGCCAACGACCTAAAGCAGAGGCTATCTCACGGAAGGTTCCCGGGAGGGTTCGCCTGACTGAGGTGTGATTCGCCCGGCTTCGTACTGCCCATCCAGGGTGGTTCGTCCGATCCGAAAAACCATTTGTTATTGAACTGCCGACTACCAGGGTCTTAAATCGACTTGCCATTGCTTTTCGTAGGGAGGATGTGATGAGCAACGTGGTGCCAATCCGCAAGGCGTTGCCTCGCGTGGAAGTGGTCGGAGCCAGTGGCGAATGGGTCGTGCGCATCATAGAGACCGACCAGGAAATTACACGCTCATTCGGCCTGGAATTGTTTGCGCTGTCCTTCGCTGAAGGCCAGCGGATACGGCTACATCTCGACAAGGTTGTGCGGCTTTAGGACCCTCCTGCGGATGGGTAACCTCAGGGCCGCGACGGTGATGGCCCATGGATGTGCTTGAACAGGAGATTGCCGATCTCCTGCATTGCCGTCATATCCGGGTAAGCCGCTAAACGGAGACTTCACCGCAGACGCTGCCGAGCAGCGGGATCAACACGAAGCTGTCATCCCGAAACTTGCTTACGGTGGTGATCGTGAAATCTTCTGCTCGACAAGCCACACCCATGAGGAGAATGCTTCCGCTGTCCGAACTCACGACCTGGCAATTTGGCGCATGAGCGAAGCGCGATCGACCCAAGATACGCCTGTGTGCGGATCTAGGACTCCTGTCGAGGCTCAATAGCGGAACAGCCGCGCAGCCATGTGGCTCCCAATCACGGACGGTCAGATTGCGACCCAAAGCTGCCGGTCAGCAATGCGCCTCCATTGGCCGTAGTGATGACGCCGCATGAAGCACATGCGAGGCGAGGAGGATTTGCAGCACACCTGTTTCGTCTGGCAGGTCGGACTTCCATCGAATCGGAATGGGTTTTTTACACATTCGTTTATCTATTCGTGGTTTCTAATACATATGGCATCCAACGCGTTCACCCGGATTTGGTTTGCTTTGAGCCGCCTAAGGCGCGCCACGAACGGTAACGTTGCCGTCATCGTTGCCTTCACCTTGCCGGTCGTGGTTGGCGGCGCCGGCCTCGGTATGGAGACATCCTTCTGGTATTACAGCAGCCTTAAGCTGCAGGCCGTTGCCGATGCCGCGGCCTATGCCGGTGCGCTCGAGAAAGTCGCGGGTTCCGACAACCCGACCATCATCGCCGCCGCCACGCAGTCCGCGACTTCGAACAATTTCGCCACGCCGGGCACGATCCAGGTCAACACGCCGCCATTGTCCGGCCCGAACACCGCAAAGAAGGCGGTGGAGGTCATCGTCAAGCAGAACCTCGATCGCTACTTCACGGCGATTTTCAACCAGGCGCCCGTTGCCGAACAGGCAAGGGCGGTGGCGCTGATCAATGACGCCTCCAAGGCTTGCGTACTCGCGCTTAGTCAGTCGGCCTCCCAGGCTGCGCTCTTTTCCGGCAACACCACCGTCAACCTCACCGGCTGTTCGGTCATGTCGGACTCGATTGCCTCGGACGCCATAAAGACGCAGGGCTCGGCTGTGCTCAAGGCCGACTGCCTGATCACGGTCGGCGGCATGGTGCTGAACAATCCAGCGACCACGGTCTGCAAGTCCAACATCACCCGAGCCTTGCCGGCAGCCGATCCTTTCTCCGGCTTGGCGACGCCGACAGCAGGCAACCCTTGCAAGAATGTCAACGGCAACAAGACGTCGCAAACACTCCAGCCTGGCACCTACTGTAGCGGCATGAGCCTCAGCGGCAACGTCACCCTGCAGCCCGGCGTCTACGTCGTGCAGGGCGGTATGAAGGTCAACGCCAACGCGGTCGTCGCCGGCAGCGGGGTAACCATCTTCATGGCAGGCAGCAACACCGTCAGCATGAACGGCAACGCCAAGGTGACGCTGAGCGCGCCTACCTCCGGAGCCTATTCCGGCGTGCTGTTCTACGGCGACAGGACCGGGACTGCGGCACAGAGCACCTTCAACGGCACAGCGGACTCGCTTTTGACCGGCGCCATCTATTTTCCCAGGCAGCAGGTCAACTACCTTGGCAACTTCTCGGGGAACGGTGGCTGCACTCAGGTCGTCGCCGACACTATCCAGTGGTCAGGCAGTACGACGATCAAGCAGAACTGCAAAGGCCTCGGGATGGACGACATTCCGGCGGCACTGTCCGTTCAGCTTGTCGAGTAGCGGGATGGGTGGGCGGACCTTGCGCATTGTCCTGGACAAATCCGGGATAGCTGCCGTGGAGTTTGCCATGTTGGTGCCCATCCTGTGCCTCGTCTGCCTCGGCATCGCCGACGGCTGGTCCTACGTGACGAGTTACCTGCAGATGCGCGCGGGCGTCAAAACCGCGGCCAATCTCGTAATGGCCGGCGCGTCCAATGACACCGGAACGCAGGCGGTCGCGCTTTCGAGCTGGAACGACAAGCCCGAGGACGCCGCGGTCGTACTGGTCCGCTCCTATTTGTGCGGCGCCACGGTCGTGGATGCGACCACCATCTGCGGCGGAACGAAGCTGCCGACCGTCTTCGTCCAGATAACGGCGACGGGCACCTGGGTGCCCCCGTTTAACTTCGGTGTCTTCCCGGACCCGCGCGCGATCAGTCATCAGCAGGTGATCCGTGTCCGCTGAAAGGATCGGATCCAGGTGGCGCCGTGACTGCTCCGGCGCAGCCGGGCTGGAATTCGCCTTGATCGCGCCTTTCCTGGTGATGCTTTTGTTCGGAATCTTCGCCTTCGGCTGGGCCATGAATGCCGTGTCGACCGTCCGCTATACACTGGAAACCTCTTCCCGGGCGCTGCAGCTGAACAACACGCTTTCGCAGAGCGACATCCAGGCCATCGCCACGCAGAAATTGGTGAACCTGGGTCTGAAGAACGTCATTGTGACGATCGCGACCGACCCTGCCAGCGGCGGTTTCAAGATGGCGCATCTGACCGCCAGCTATGCTTTCGTCATCGCTTTCCCGTATTTCGACCAGTATCCGATAAATTACGCCACGACTGTCACGGTGCCCCTGGTTGCAAGCTAGGATACGGCCGGCTTGGTTGAGTTGGCGGCCCTGTATTCAGCTTCCCAAGGCAATGCGTCGAAGTCGGGCTTGTGCCCCGCTTCACGGTAGTCAGCCTGAGTGAGGAAACCTGCTTTGTCCCGCGCCACAACGCAAACTAATGGCGGAGTGCCCGGGCACCTATAAACGCCTACAGCTTTTTCCATGCAACAGGTGTGCTACGGGTGCTCGGAGATGTCGTCCTTCATTGCGATGACAGAACATGAGCGAGGATAGTAGCGGCCCGGCATCACTGAAGGTGCGGGTTGGTCAAATTCGTACAACTCTTTTCATTGCAGAGAGAGTTTCGGCGAGCTTATTAATGTGTCGTTTGCCATTGCCTTTTCTGGGAGGCTGCGATGGTTGCAACGCCCATAGATATCGCTCGATCGGCCACTACGGCCACCTGCTCATGCGCCAGAAGTCCATGGCGGAACCCGCCACATTTCGCTGGGACATGGATCAATCGCGCAGGGCCATCCGAGCCTCACGCGAGCTTCTTAAGCGCCTTCGTCAACGTCGTCGCGACGTGGCGCTAGGCTGGGAAGATGCCGACCCGTCTACTGTTGCCGTCTCCGCGTTTCAAGCCGACGTTTTCCGCTCTGCATTCCGAGCCCTAGTAGGGGAAACGGGTACGCGTGAGTGTCAATAACGTGATTTAGCCAAGGCCCTGGTGCGCGATTTCACTGGGTGCGAGCTGATCGAAACTGGCTTGGTGGATTGGATCATCAGCAAGTAGCCGCTGCCCGCCAGCGGCCCAGCAGCCGTCTGCGGGACTTTGCAGCGGGCGCGCTGGGCCTGACCGGTGGGGCGGTGTGGTATCCGCCGGCTGGCGAACATATGCGCCTCCTCCCAACGCCAGCGAAACATCCAAACGAACGAGGTGATCTAACCGCGATCTCGCCATCCAAGGCCAACACATAGGCCGATAGCAAAGGCCTATAATAGCTGAGAGAACGAAAATGGCCGACGCCCATGGTTGGGGAACCCGGGTGGGTAGGCGCCGGCCACAAGCGGAACAGGCCCGCCGCGCCCCACACATGGCTGATTTGTCATCACGTGGTTATGGTGTGATCGCGTAGGGCTAGACCAGCGGAACCTAGTAAACGCCGCTTAGTAAGCGATCCTCGACGCGATCGTTCATCGCCACGACGACTTGGGAAACTTGACGGTTGCAGCCCTCTGCCATGTCGAGCTCAAGTCATGAACATCGGCCCTCCGATCATGAGCAGGCATGCGCCCATCCTACCATATCGCGCTCCCGGTTTCGCAAGGCGCAGCAGCAAGGGGGAGGCGACCAGAGCCGATGTGAAGGGGACTAGGCAGCTAATATTCGCTTGCGCTAATTTAAATGTGCCGTAACGTCATGCTCAGCCTTTTTGGGGAGGAGCAACGGTGGGGAGTATGATGAGAGTAGCTGTGTTTTGCGCGGCGATCGTGATCGCTGGGACTGGTGTCGCTGTTTCCAAGGAGAAGAAGGTGGTGGTGAGTGACGCCACGGACCTTTGCTCTACGAAGCACTCGGCCAAGAAGCAGGTGCTCGAGCTGGACTGCAGGCCGACCGGAACCGCCAAATTGCCGGCCGGTGGAACGCCGGAAAAGCCGCGCCTCGGATACGACACCGATCCGTGGCTGGTTAAAGGCCTTTAGACACTAGTCTAGCCGACGGCAACACAGCGCGGCTAAGGGGAATGTGCGCTGGCGGTGAAGCCTTCTTTGTTCTCTCGTCGGTGGAACATTGTCGCTTGGAAACGCTTCGGACGGTGCACTGCCCCATCAGTGCAACGTTCCCTTCCTTGTTTGCACTGGCCGGCTGCTGAAAGGTGGCCGGCTTTTTTGCATATAACCGCGACCTGATGTTTGAGGCTTGTTGATTGGACAGCAGCGAGTGGCCGCTGCTGGCTTAGCGTCTAGGATTGAAATCTGTAAAGGCGAGATCACCGAGGGAGGGATGACCAGACTAAATAACGGTTTCGTCTGTTAGCCGCGACGCGGGCGATAATTGAATTCAGAAGGGCGTCGGCCGGGCTGCACAGCCGGGCCAAGGCTGGAAAGAGTTCCGCTCCCGCCCAGCCGTGCCCGGCATGATACGCATCGCACCTGGGCGCAAGCGGTACCAACGGCTCGCCTATTCCGCCGCGCCTTTTCGGCAGGAATCCCTCGGCCTCATCACAATGGAGGGCGACATTCGCAGCGCCCTATGGAACCATCCAGAGTGACATGGGCTGTTTCATGGAACTTACTGATGACATCAGGAGGCCTGTTAAGCATGCCAGTTGTTCGCGCTCTTAGCTCAGATGCAGGTTTGACCCTGCCCAGTGCGTCGGTCGGGGAAGCGAGAACTAGGAACCGGGAGTGCTACGAATAGATTGCCGCAGTCGACCTTTTATCAGAGCATGGCAAGGGCTGCCTTTCTCTCCACGTTGGCAGTCGTCCTGTTGCTCGCCCTATTGCCAGACCACCTGCTGCACGCCCTCGGATTGGCCTTTACGTCTCATCACGACAAGCTCAACCACGCCGCTGCGTTCGCCACCTTGTCGGCTTTGGGTAGCCTCGGCTGGCCCCAACAGGTGGTCCGGCTGGCGGTTCTACTTGCTTTAACGGGCGCAGCGATCGAAATCCTTCAATGCGTCACAGGGCGTGACATGAGCGTCTTCGACTGGTTTGCCGACTGCGCCGGAATGGCATACGGGCTGAGAACTATGAGCTGGGTGAAGGAGATTCTAGGGGAACCGGTTATTTGATCGCCACAGGCTCCGCCTTACCGCCGCCGTCTTGGCCCACTTGCCAGCCTCACGCCCGGGGCCGCCCTCGAACCCTCGCTATTTTCAATTTCCGACGCAAAGGCCGACACCAAGGCGAATGGGTTTCAGGGCCGCTCACCATTTAGACTTAGGTCCGATTCTTTCGAGCAAATGGCCGAACCCGGAAACATTTCTCCTTGTACTTTGTTGCAGTGGCCGTGCCCCTGAGGAGAACATGCACAGTGCCTCTATCAAATGAACTGCGCGACGTACCTTTAGAATTCCAATGCCCCCCTGTTCACGCCCTATGGTGAGAAGGGGATCCTGGCTGCAAACGATTGCCGGTTTCAAATGCGATAGCTGCAGGTCCAGAGTGCGGCTCGGCTACGAAGAGAAGCTGGCCATATTCGACCGGCACCTTAAGCGAGCGCGCCGGATCTGGGCCGACGACCAATGGAGTGCGATCCCGGCAACGGTTCCTGAGAGTGTGTCGGCAATTCAAGCTCCAACTGCTTGCGGTCTGCCGCAAGTCCAAGCTTTCATCTGGTCGCAAGGTCAGGAGGCTCTTTCGTCCATACGGAACCGATGATGGCGAGAGGTTTCGATGCGCTCGGAGCACCGAGCAGGTCGACACGTTTCTGGTAGCGACCACCAATCTCTAGCTGACCGCTTCCACGTTCTGACGAGGTGCGAGCAACTTGATCTTCAATAGTCTTTTTCGAGCCAGCATGCTCGCCGCCTCTGCGATACGGTCTCCGTAAGCATCGGCGACGAATGATAGCGTCGACAGGTCGATAAGGAGGTCGTCGATCGCGCCCGCCAAGACACTGGACCCGCGCCCAAATTGATGCACCAGCGCCCGCACTTCCTTAAGTGCCGTCGAGGCTTCACCCGCATCCAGCAGCGCCTCGATGTCATCGAAAACCTGCATCCCGACCCTCCCGCTTTAAAACGGTGGCAATTTCGCGCGAAAAGAAAGCGCCTGCCAAGGTGCTCACGCGCGAAGGCGGCTATTCAGACAACAAGAAAGACCCTGGTGGCCCAACGATGAAGGGCGTCCATGGAGGGCGTTCAGCGAGACGCAACCGAGATCCGGCGCGACATTAAACGACAGCGATGCTTGAGCCGCGCTCTCTTACGAGCAATCCGAGCAGCGCCCAGCCGCCAGCCGATCGAAGATGTACGCCAAGACCGACAAGCTGGTTCAGCGTTTTGCCAAGGCTGAAGACGCGGTGAAATCCTTCAGCGAAGACATGACCGGGGTGAGGCGGCCACTGCCGAGGTGACCCTGTGGAAGTTGATGGGCCTCGGCGCATTCGGCTCACTGCATCGCAGCGGCGGCGCTCGCGTCGCTAGTTACGCCCTATTGGTCTATCTGGCGCGTGCTGCGTGGCGGATCACGAGTTCTATCCGTGCTGCTAAGTCAGCAGAATTCCACACCACCTCCGGATAGGCCGTATAGATCAGGTAACCGCACATTCTTGAGCACATTGTACGATTGTTACGCAAAGCAGCGGCCGCATCGACTCTCATCATCTTGGAACTACATTGCCACAATGGCTCAGCTCTTCGAATCCGCCCCAGTGAACGCTTCATATCAGCTGATCGTGGACCACTATGAGACAGCGGTTTCACTCCAGGAGCGCATTGTCACTCGCGTTCGACAACGCGGTTTGTCAACGAAAAGTGATGACGAATTCCTGGAGCATCTGAATGCCGTCTTAGCGCGGGCGCGCCAAAGGTTGGCTCGGGCCGATCAATGCAATTAAATTAAGAATGGGACATCCGCGGTCCGCAGGCATAGAGTGTGCCATCGACGGCAACTCCAAGGGCGTCCGTCGGCTGTGAGCGATCAACATGCTTCCGCCCCGATAGGGAGAGGGAGCTATGACAGACTCCAGGTCACAAACTCACACTGCCGCGCAACGCGACACCGGCCAAAATTCGATCTATCGCAATTCGCTGCTGCTTCGAATGTGCTCGGCAGATTTGGCATTGCTGCAACCTCATTTCGAAAGCGTCTCCCTTGGGCTGAAGACGCATCTCGAAGTGGCGGGGTCACCAATCAGCACCGTGTACTTCTTCGAGAGCGGTCTCGGGTCAGTGGTGGGCGAGCTGCGGCCTGGTATCGAAGCTGAGATCGGAATCATTGGTTGTGAGGGCATGACCGGCTCAGCGCTCGTCATGGGCGATGACCGATCAACGCACGATTGTTACGTGCAATTAGAAGCCCGAGCCTTTGGTATAGACGCGGGCCTCTTCAGCAAGGCGCTTTTGACAAGCCCAACCCTGCGAACTTTTCTGCTCCGCTACGTTCACTACTTTCACCTCCAGGCAAGCTTCACCGCTCTCGGCAATGCCCGGATGAACATCGTCGACAGGCTCTCAAGATGGCTGGTGATGTGTGATGATCGCGTCGACGGGAACCGCTTTGCGATTACGCACGAGTTCTTGTCAGTCATGCTCGGTGTCAGGCGGCCCGGCGTCACCATAGCGCTGCAAACCTTGGAGGGCCAAGGTCTGATACGATCGATGCGAGGAGAGGTCGTCATCCTTGATCGCGCGCGTCTAATTGCGCTGGCTGATGGGTCCTATGGCAGGGCTGAAGCCGAATACGCTCGGCTAGTCGGCAAACTGCATTGACGGCAGACGCCGCGCCCGTGCACAGTGCCCCTGAAACAGAGCCCGCCGGCTGAGCCACGGGTGTTTTTGCGTCAGGCGGGAACATTCCCGCTCTGAAGCTGTTTGGCCACAGCTGGCTCGTTCTTCAGCGGTCCGTGCCGGTGACCAAGATGTCCTCTCCACTCGTCATGGTCGGCCCGCGCAGCCCCCGAAGCAGGCGCGGGCCATCCCTGCAGCGTCGCCAGACGTCAGCGGGCTTTTTATCATTCGCCGTTTATCATGGAAGATTTGCAAGTTCGCGCCTGCCTAGCGCGAGCCGGAATGCATAACGGTTCCGGATGTGGCTGTTAAAATAGACGCCCTTGGCAAAGGCAGCTTTGAACGCGGCAAACGCCTCAGCAGGTACGTCCAAAAACTCGTATTTCTTCCCGCTCGCTACAAACCAAACCGAGAGAACCCTGGTGTTCGGGTCATAGTCGAACTTGCGTATCGAGGTCGACGGCATGGTATGCCATTCAAAAACTCAGTAGCCGAGTTGGATCGCCACCTACAGGCTGAAACTGTATTCGAATATGTGGCCGCGCTTTTCGTCGGCAACCCTGATCCAGATGGGCTCGCTGGTGCGCAGAGTGACGTCGCGCTCTGTCGCTTCCCGCGCCGCCCTGATCGGCGTGACCTGGCGAAAATCGCGCATATCAATCTGTTGCCCGCAAACAGGGCAAGGGAGGAAATGCGCGAGTTCGCTCGCGGGCGGGCCTTCATGTCGGTGCCCGATTAGTGGTCTGCCGAGATCAGACAGCCTGGTCATTGTTTCCGCAGCGCCTTGGCTACCCGCTCCAAAGTCTCGCGTTGGTTGCCGTGCTTCGCGATCAGCTCTTTGACCTGCTGGGGTGTGATGCCGGTCTTTGTTGCGAAATATTCAACTTCATAATCCTCATCGGCCGAGACACGGTCCCGATCACGAAAATCCCGCTTGCTCTTGTCGTCGGCCATATCGATTCCTCCTTCCCTCATCCCGCAACGCCGAGTTGACGTGTTTGTTGCACCCAAGAGGCTGATTCCGGTTTCGGAACTATTTTAGCTTCATCTTATTGAATCGCCGGAGGGTGGTCAGTACATGCGTTTGAAGTTCATCGAGCCGTTGATGCCGACCCTTGTGGAGAAGCCTCCCGAGGGTGAAGGCTGGACCCACGAAGTCAAGTTCGACGGCTACCGATCGCAGATGATCATCGATGAAGACGGCACACGCATTTATACGCGGAACGGCCACGACTGGACGGCGAAATATCGTGACCTGGTGAGAGAGGCCAAGCGCCTTGGTGCCGAAAGCGCCATTGTCGACGGCGAGATAGTCGTTCTGAATGACAAGGGCCTTTCGGACTTCGCAGCGCTGCGCAAAGCCATCACCCGCCGGCAGCACGACTTGTATTTCGTTGCCTTTGATCTGCTTCACCTTAACGGCCATGATCTGCGAGACATGCCGCTGGAGGAACGGCGCGAGATCCTGTCCAGCATGATCGGGCCGGGCGGGCGTATTCAGTTCAGCGAGCCGCTGCCGGGGGAAGCCAAGGCCATCTTTCACTTGCTCGACAAGGCCGGACTTGAAGGCATGGTCTCGAAGCGGAAGGACAGCAAATACCGCAGCGGTCCGTCGACCAACTGGCTGAAGGCCAAGTGCTATGCGATCGACGAGTTCGATCTGCTCGGCGTCGAGCGTGAAGCGGGCAAGCCGGCTTTCGCTCTGATGGCTGAGCGCGGCACCGGGCGTTATGTCGGAAGCGCATTCGTCACCTTGAACCGGGAAATGCGCGAGAGGCTATGGAAACGCGTCCAGGAGCACCCAGGCACGGCGCCCAAGGGCATCATGAAGCGACCGGCGACGCAATGGATCAAGCCAGGGCTGATCGGCCGCGTGAAGCACCTGCGCGGCGAGGATGACCTGCGGCATGCATCGCTGCAGGACTTCCGCGAGGAGAACAAATAGCAGCTCCACAACTGGTCATGCTTTTGCGAGAGGCGCGCATCCTAACGCCGCAAAGGCGGAGCTGAACGCGATACCGCAGGAACTCGCCTCACGCTTGTCAACGGTTAACACGGCTAAGAACGCCTAACACAATTCACTTCGTCACTGTCATTGCCAAGAATAGGTATGGAGTTTTTAGATATTCATTCATCTATTCGTGCTTCTAATGAGCTATGTCTTTCAGCATCTTCACCCGGATCTGGTTTGGAGGATGTCGTGGTCACGATCATAATTAATGCCGACAGCGGAGGTTTCCGCATGGCACATCTTACGGCCGATACGCGTATCTGATCGCGTTCCCGTTTTTCGATCAATACCCAATCAATCACTCAACGACCACACCGTCCCGCTGGTTGCGAGCTAAAACACCGCCGGCCTTGGTTTGAAAAATGGGCTGACAGCCTTGGAGGCGCATTATGACAAAGATCTTTGATATCCTGGTGGGAAGCATGGCCATTGGAGCCGTTCTCGCAAATCTTTGCATGCCGGCGAACGCCGCAGTTGGCGACGACGGAACCACTGCACCCATTGGCACGAGCGGTGCCACTGTCGGAACCGAGTCCCCCGACAATCCGACCAATACGGATCTGACTCGCATTGTCGACGCTATGTCGAGCGCCGAAATCACTCGGTTCAAGAAGCGCTGCATCGACGTGATCGAGAGCCGGGGCGCTTATGATCGTGACCTGCGCCAGCTCTGCCTGCTGATCTGGCGCCACTAACCAATCGTTCGCAAGTGCCGGAGCTGTCGACATGACACTCTCCAGTTCCGACACTGGAGGCCCGCCCACCGAAAGGTTGGCGGGCTTTTAGATAGCGGCCCTTACCCTACGGTTGGGTAAGTGTTTCCGCCCGATTACCGCGCCGCATCCCGCTCCATCGCGATCTTCACTGCACTTCCCAATCAATCCCACCGTCTGAGTCCGAATGCTTGGCCCTGAAGGTTTCAAGATAGTCGACTATTTGAGGGTCGTTCGGGTCCAATGCTTGCCAATGTGGATCATCGTCGACGTTGGCCAGATCGAGAAATTCGGTGATGTCCACCCCGCCATTGAGGGCGGCAACGCCAGAGTTCAAAACCAAATATCTCAGGTTGAAGTCAACGCGAAAATCGGGTGACCGGAAGAACTTGGCCCTGCCGCAATTCGCGAAGGGCCGGGCTCGGAAGTGGTCCATCAGGCGCTGCTTTTCAGCAATACCTTCAGTCACTGAAAGCACGTATATTTCCGGCCGTGACAGGCTTTCGTTGATCGGGCCGGCCGGCTTTCTCATGGCGCCCCAGAGATGAGGCAAGCCAATCGCAGAGAAGAAATCCTGGCCGATCGGTTCGCCGGGCCAAAATTTGGCGTTGTATGGTCGAACGACAACACGATCGCGCCGAGTGCCGCAACAAACGGTCGCAGGATTTCCTGGAAATCGAGTTGATATTCCGCGACTTCGATGGGGCCCGTAAGGTAGTCTTTGACGCATGCGAATACACGCTCTCAAGCAAGTGATCGAAGCGCCGCAGATAAAACACCACTTCACCTCGGCGCCAACATCCAACAGGCCTTCGAAAAAGGATGGATGAGCGCTTGCTCTAGAAAATTCCTCGCCTGACATTAGTGCGGTTTCTAAATGCTTTAGATCCATCGCGGCCTCCCTTCCGGCGAAGGGATTTATTCACTCTTTTTTGCAAAGGAGGTTCAAAGGTACGGTTTCGTACAGGGGAGGCCCCGGCCTAATCGGCCAACATTGAGCGTGGTCGGCGCTGTCGGGGGCAACGTTACAGTTGGGTGACGTGACGGTGCCGACCACACTGGAGAGTGGCATTAACCACACCCCGATCCTACCCGCAGAATGACAGCGCAGCAATTAAGCCTGATGGTCTAATCCGCGCTGCAACCATAACCCGATTTAAACTCGGTCCCTTCCCGAGTGCCCGTATGAGTTTGAGCTGTGAAGCACCTGCGCGGCGAGGAGGACCTCCGCCACACCTCACTGCAGGACTTCCGCGAGGAGAACTAGCCCGGAGGCTTCTCCCGCGGCTGTGCCGGTCCTGTCATGTTCGGCTGGATGAATGGCGCCCTCTTGCCGGTAATGGTCTGAACCGACTTCAACAGCGGTCGATGGACCTCACGTAGAGCTTGGTAGTGCTCGCTGTGATACGCCAGGAGCGGCCCGACGATGCTCTTGTGCAGCGCTTCGGCTGCCGCGATGAAGCGCTCGATTTCAGCCCGGGAAAGCTGTTCGGAAGGTTTGGTTCTGGCCATTGGCGATCTCCGCTTGAGGGGGTCGCCGCAACGAGGACTACAATCCTACATGCCGGACTGCCTCACAATAGGGCTCGCTGGCCTACTTCGAGGGAAGCGATAGGACCAGCGTCAGCATGATCCTCATTGCCCCCGTCCGCAAGCGGCCACCGAAGACCCTATTTCCTCAGCCTATCTGGTCTCGGCAAAATGACGCGCGAGGCTCCCCTGGAGCCTTGCGGAATCTTGGGCAGATACCCTCTCTATTCTCTACTCAGGAGCCGAATGCTGGTATCGCGACGCAGTTCGGAATCGGCGCGATCGACGCCTTCAACCGTGATCGCGATTGTCCCGTTCTCAATTCTTGCAATCCATCCCTTTGCCTTCATGTACCAGAGATGAAACTCCAGATGCTCTGGTGGACAGCCTAACAACCGTTCGATTTCGACGTCGCCAATGCCCGGATTGCCGACATCCTGGCGGCGCTTCACATAGAGCAGCGAAAGCAGTTTGGCCTGGACCAAAGCATCCTTCTCGACCCCTTTGGGGTCGCTTGCCTCCTCGACCAATTTAAGCCGCTCACCGGCATGCTCTCGATAGGAGATATCGTACTGGGCGCGCTTAACGGGATCCCTCAAGACGTTGTGTGCTTCTACTATTTCGCTGAAGCGGGCTTCGTTTCCAGTTTGCTGATTGTCGGGATGATAGCGCATCGCAAAGTAGCGGAATATTCGCTCAAGTGTCTCCGAGTTGGCGTTTGGGCTGATCTCCAAGAGTTCGTAGTAATCGACGAACAATGCGCTGCTCCCTCAAACATCGCTCGACAGCCGCGAGGGCCGACCGCCTACATGGCAATGCAGTGCCCTCACTCGTCGAGTTCATATACGGACAATACATTGCGCCCGGGGTCAAGATGAGCGGGAGCTAATGGACGTCAGCCAAGGCGGCTCCCGCGCGGGGTGCAACGAAAATGGCCGGCGCCGCAGTGGGAGATTGCCTGATCAGCGCCGGCCGGAGTTAGGGGTGGAACTCAATGCCGAAGCCGCCTGCGCAGCCAAGGTTGGGGTTTGACCGCGCCGTCCTATAATGGGGCAGCGCGGTCAGGCGGTTTCGTCATCACGCGCAATTGCATCTGGTCGATCGTTGCGACGATGGCAGCCGCCAGCGCTTCCGCCTCATCCATGAGCCCCGGCCCATAGAGACCGTTCACCGCTTCCTCGCTCGGCAGCACGCCGGGCGGGCAGTGGTCCTCGATTGTGCGCCGGATGAGCGTCAACGCTGCTCGGCATTCGTCGGCTTCATGCATTTGAGCTATTTCGGGCTCGCGGCTTGAATCGCCGGGTGTGGGTCAGTGCATGCGTTTGAAGTTCATTGAGCCTTTGATGCCGACCTTGGTGGAGAAGCCTCCCGAGGGCGATGGATGGACTCACGAGGTGAAGTTTGACGGCTACCGTTCCCAGATGATCATCGACGAGGACGGGACGCGGATCTACACCCGTCGCGGGCTCGACTGGACAACCAAATACCGCGACATCGTGGCGGCAAGCGCAGAGCTCGGCGCCGAGAGCGCAATCATAGACGGTGAGATCGTCGTGTTGAACGATGCCGGCCTGTCGGACTTCGGCGAACTGCGCAAGGCGATCACGCGGCGGCAGCACGACCTCTATTTCGTTGCCTTCGATCTCCTCTATTTGAACGGTCACGATCTGCGGGAAATGGACCTCGAAGACCGTCGCGAAATCCTGGAAGGCCTCATCTTCCCTGATGACCGCATCCAGTTCAGCCAAGCGCTGCCCGGAGATGCTAAAGCCATATTCCACCTGATCGACGAGGCGGGCATAGAAGGCATGGTGTCGAAGCGACGTGACAGCAAATACCGCAGCGGCCGGTCGACAGCCTGGCTGAAGATCAAAAGCTACATGGTGGAGGAATATGATTTGCTAGGCGTCGAGCGGGAACCCGGCAAGCCGGCCTTTGCGTTGATGGCCGATCGGAAAACCGGGCAGTATGTCGGCTCAGCGTTCATCAACTCCAGCCAGGCAATCCGCGAACGGCTATGGAAGCGCGTCCAGGAGCACGCTGGGCCGGCGCCGAAGGGCATGAAGCGGCCGGCGACACAGTGGGGTTAAGCTCGGCATCATCGGCCGCGTGAAGCACTTGCGTGGTGAGGAAGATTTGCGGCACGCTTCTCTGCAAGATTTTCGAGAGGACGACACAGATGGCCGTGGCTAAGAAGGATCAGGAGCGTGCCACCTATGCGTGGATGTACGGTGCTCAAGCGCAGAAGGATGGCAAGGAGCGCGCCGCGCCGCCTTACTGGCAGGAGCATGCCGACGCCTGGCTACAAGGTTTTGACGGTGTGCCGATGGCCGGTTTGGGCAAGAGCAAGACGGTCAGCGACGAGATGGAAGCCGAGGTCGACGAAGCCGCCGTCGAGCGCCCCGACGAATAGCCATTTTCGTTTTTGATTGAAGAAAGGGTTTCGTAGAGCCCATAAAGATTGCGTTTACCATTGCCTTTTGGGGGGATGCGATGGTTGCAACGCCCCTAGATATCGCTCAAGCCGCCACTGCGACTACGGCCACCTTGCTGAAGTGGAAGAAGGAACGGATCCGTCTGAATCTCGACAAGTTCGTGCGGCTTTAATTTTACCGGTCGCGCGGCTTTGCCGGTTCTGTCACCATTCCACTGGATGAACTGTGCCTTCTGGCCGGTGATACGAGACTTTGAGCTACGGCTGAGTCTGGTGAGGCCACTGCGACTAACCGGGATCGAGGGCCAACTAACAGCTTGCCTGCCCTCCTCAGCATTTGGACTTAGGTCTGATCCCTCCGCGTAAATGGCCGAGCCGCGAAACATTTCTCCTTCTACTTTGTTGCATTGGCCGTGCCGCTTAGGAGAACATACACAGTGCCTCTATCAAATGAACTGCGCGACGTACCTATAGAATTCCAATGCCCCTCCTGTTCGTGCCCAATGGTGAGAAGGGGATCCTGGCTGAAAACGATTGCCGGTTTCAACTGCGATAGCTGCAGGTCCAGAGTGCGGATCGGCTACGAAGAGAAGCTGGCCATATTCGACCGGCACCTTAGAAAGGTGAGCGCCAGCACAAAGTCACTGAACAACCGCCCTTGTTAGCGGCCGCTTTAGAGATCGGGTTGCAGAGGAGGGTACACGGGCTTTTCTCCTTATCCTTTTTTCTCCCTGCGGCGCCACTGTCTATTATCGGTGGCGAGGCTGCTATCACCTTCTGAGCGGGCTAGCGATGGAGTGCCTTCGACTGTGAAGATGATTCCGGCGTCTTCAAACGCTTTGCGGACGGCCGCGATGTTGTGGGGACGCGGTCTCCTGAAGCCGTTCTCAAGATCGCTGATCACCATTTCGCTAAGATTGGCCTTTGCGGCAAGTCGCACACGCGACCAGTTCAGTAGGGCTCGTGCTGCTCTGGATTGATCTGCTGAGAGTACGGTTCGACTGTCCATAGACAGTCGAACATTCAATATCGCTAAAATGTTCCTCTTGACTTCTGCGATTTCTAACGGCGTGAGGCCGGCCTCTCGGGTAACGCGGCGGGGCTTTCCAATAACTTTGCGGAACGCTGATCGTCACGCCGCAACGTCTTCTTTTTCGGCTTGGTCTTCTCAACCAGATCTGGCCTTTTCGCTATCAGGTAGTCAGCCTTGTTCGTTCGATAGTCTTCTTTGTGGATGGACATTTCTACAATCTCCATTGTGGAGACAAACGCGGCCGGAAGCCGACACGTTCCCAAAAATCGCTTGTTCAAGGCCGAGCCGAACGGCGCACGGATGCCAAAAACGCGAAAAGGGCGCGGTTCGTGACGCGCCCTTTATTTCAACAGGCTCAACTGTCGTATCCTACGAGTCTTGCCGACCATACCAGTCGTCGACGTCTCGCCGCACGCGATCCTTCTCAATGCCGTAGCGTTCCTGGATCGTACCTTCGAGCTGATCGCGGTTGCCGGCTATGCGGTCAAGATCATCATCAGTGAGCTTGCCCCACTGCTCCTTGACCTTGCCTTTGAATTGCTTCCAATTTCCTTCGACGCGGTTCCAGTCCATGATGGTGATCTCCCTTCGTTGTCCTTTCGAATAAACGGTCGTAGTGGCTGTCAGGTTCCGCTGCAGGTAAGCGCGCTTGCTCGTGATCTACCGATGGAACCTAATGCCCATCGCCAGCTTGAGTGCGCCGGCCTTTTCAGTTTTGGAACACAGCGGGCCTTTCGCCGTTGGGTGCAATGGAACAGCTTCGCAGCCAGATGCAGGTATTCGCCGATCCGGGCCTGTGGGTCGCCTTGACGGCACTGCTGATCCCTTATGGGATCGGTGTCGCACTGCTTCTGCGGGTAGCCGGTTGACGGACCTGCCAGCTCTCGCGTCAAGATGAGCGGATTCCAATAGAAGGCGCCTTAACCTGGCGGCTGGGGATCTTCGCGTTCGGCCATCTGTTCCAAGAGCTTCCGTGACGCAGCTAGGACGCGGCGTGTCTCGTCGATGGTCGTAGGTAGGGAGTTGAGTTCGCCAACCGCCCGGCGTTGGTTCCGGCGAGCGCTTTCGAGGTATGAATCGTCAGGCTTCCAACGGTCCGTCATCGGAATGTGCAGCCCGCGTCACCTCACACGTGACTTTCACCTCAAACAGCGAAATGTTGGTGCCGTCATGAACTTGGAAGGCGACTTGGCGGAATGTGCCGCCCGGCACCTGGTCTTTCACGATTTCAAACAACGCCCTTGCCGCCTCATCTTCAGCGGCGGCCGAGTTTGCAAGCTCGGTGCCTTCGGTATCCGGGTAGGGGATTCCGTTTTCGGTTAGATCGAAGAAGAAGCGGGCCATGGTGCCCTAACAGCGAAGCTTTGAAAAGGTTTCCTCGATCCCGAATCACAGCGGCCAGGTGACGGCCACGGCGCACAAGGGCATTATGAAGCGGACGGCGACGCAATGTGTCAAGCCGGGCCTGATCGGTCGCGTGAAGCACCTGCGCGCCGAGGCTGACCTGCGGCACGCATCGCTGCAGGATTTCGCAAAGAGGAATAGCGGATCGCATTGCAATGCCTCATTGTGAAAGGCGCCGATTGCTGTAGCGGCAGACCTTCTCACAAAAGGTGAGTTAATGAATCGATTGTTGTTTTCAGCCGCCGATTTCCTTTCGCGGCCGCCAGGCTTCTACGTGATGCTAGTTGTGATGGCCATATGCACGATGCTGGTGCCGTTTGGCCTAACGAACGCGGTCACCTATGCTTTGTCTGTCGCTGCAATCATCATCACTGGGGTCGTACTGATCCAGGGCTATCGCGACACTGCAGCAATTCACGCCAAACTGGACGAGATCATTGTGGCTCTAAACGAGACCCGGAATGACGTTGTCGGTTTGGAACACGAGGATCCCGAGACGATCAAGACAAGGCTTGGCAAGCTTGAGAAGGAGGCCTCAACCCGTCCTTCATCCAGACGCAAAAAACGAGAATGAGTCCCATCGGCGCGCGAGGTGACCCGATCGCCTCCAGCGACTTGGCCGATCGACAGCCCGCGCAACAACACGCCGGACATCATCGAAAACATGGGTTTAGGGCCAACCGACCCTTCTGCTCTGTTCCGGCAGCAGGCCAAATCGCGGCAGGAAAATTCGCTCGGGGTAGGAACAGGTTGCCATTGGCCGAGTTCACTTCACAACAACAGGAGTGGAAAACCGTGAACACGTCAATCAGCAACGACCCCACTGGATCATCGAGCGACCTGAACTGGCTACACCCTAACGATGCCGAGGTGGCCGACAGCAGCAAGGAAGCGCTCGGCAAACTAAAGTCGAGCGCTGCCGAAACCGCAGGGCATCTCAAAACCGCTGCCGCTTCGGTGACGACTGACGCGAAAAATTATGCCGGTTCGGTTGCGTCGGATGCTGCAGGCGCCTTCAAGGAAGCGGTGGAGTCGAACAAGACCGCCGGCGCCGACGCGATCGCCAACATTGCCCATTCCGTGAAGGAGGCGGCTGATGGAATCGAGAAGCAATCTCCGCAGGTTGCAGGCATGGTTCGGAGCGCGGCCGAAGGTGTCGAACGGATTTCGTCGGATATCAGGGACCGCAACGTGGGTGAACTGCTCGACTCGGTCACGAAATTCGCCCAGCGCCAACCGGCGGCCTTTTTCGGCGTAGGCATCCTGGCCGGCGTTGTGCTGACCCGGATCATGCGAAGCTCCGATCGGTCCTGACACGAAGAGCGTTCCAGATGGATGATGGTTCCAATCTCCGACCCTTGGGAAGCGTTTTCAGCGAAGGGTATAGCCATCTCGCTTCGCTGATGCGCCTCGATCTTCGTCTTCTCCAAGCCGAGATGAAGGTTAAGACGTCTACGATCGTCTCGTCAGGCGCGTGCGGCATCGCCGCACTGGTGCTCTTTGTCTTGGCTGCATTCGCCATGGTCCAGTTCCTGATCCTCGCTATGATCCACTTTGGTGTCGGTCCGATGGTAGCTTGCCTAATCGTCGCAGCGCTTCTGGGGGTAGGCGGCGTGCTGTTTCTCTATCTTGCGAAGCGAGCGCTCGCGGGATGGACCATCACACCTGTCGAAACCGTCAACCAGGTGCGCACTGACATCGCGGCATTGAAACAGGGGATGCGTTTTGGCTCAACCCAGTGAAGAGATGCGCGAGATCATGCTGCAAAGCCGCACAGAGCGGCAGGCTTTGTTTGAACCTGTCAGCGAGATAAGCCGGCGCCTGCAGCCCCGAAATCTGGTCGATGCGTCCACCCGGTACGCGAAGCAGAAGGTGGCGAAGGCGCTAGGCGGTGTGTCGGACGCCGTCAAGAATAATGGCGGCACTGCTGCCGCGGTCGCACTGGGTGCAGTTGCGGTGTTTGACGCCGGCAGGCGTAGCACGCATGGCCCGGCAGGCGCCGACGATATAGCTGTAGATAAGGTCTGCGGCGCCTCGCATTCCGACGCCGCGTCAATTCGTTATGAAGCCCATCCGCGCAAGGCGATCACAAACCTGTTTCGGGCCAAGGTGCTCGCTGGATCTGCGGGTGGCCTGCTGCTCGGCCACATAATCGGTAAGGCTTTTGAGCCCACAGCGAAGGAGCGCACCCTATTCGGCAAGGCTGGAGCTGAAGTTCAGGATGCGACGGATGCATTTATCGCCGAGCATGCACGCGGTGCGAAATTGGCCGCCGCGCAGGCCTTCGGGTTTGCCAGATATGCCGCTGCGTTCCTGGCCGTACTGGCCGCAGCTAGCGACTATCTCGTCCACGCGGATGAGCACGAGCAGCGAAAGCACTGAGAGTGCGAAACTGAGCGTCAAAGGTATCCCCCATGCATATCGTCGGAATCAACATTGGACAGGCGGCCGCGCCTTCCGGCCTGCCTCTTGTTAGAGTGGTGTTTGAGGGCCGGGGGGTGAATCTATCGCGGTCGAAATGGCGCGAGGCGACGACGCCGACGGCGCGCTGGGGGCAATCGACCGTGCAAAAGCCCTGCTTGTTCAGACCGCGACCTTCGAAATGCCTGTCGATAGAATTGGCGGTTTCAATAGGACACCGGAATCCGGCAATGTCCGCGGCCGGCAGAGCAATGTCTAAACGTTCGAATATCGCGACGGCGACCAATCTCGCCAGGTTCCGCCTGCCGTGATGCCAAGTTTTGAGGCTGCTCGCGCCGAGGCGATCCGTTGCGCGATCGACTCGATCTGCAACCCGGCGACGACGATTTGACTGGATGGCTGGTACGGATGCGCGATCAGGCAGGCAACGAGCTTTGCACGATCGACGTCGCCGAGGCCGAAGCCGCCCGGCAGGCCAACGACAACACGCCGCTTTAGGCAAATGGCAATTGCGGGACAGGGGAGTTCGTGACCGCAGCTCGCTGCCTGTTCCACGGTACCTAGGTGTTTGATCCCAGGCTTTGATGGCGCATACTTTTCGTCCGAATCAAAGGATGCGCTATGGGCCAGGTTCATGGGAGCGCCACGACGACAGAGGCGATCCGTCGAGCGATACAGCATAGTCAAGAGAGCCTGAGGGCGCTGGCGAAGCGCTACGGCATCAATCAGAAGACGGTTAGGAAGTGGAGGAACCGGACGTCGGCCGCCGATCTTCCGACTGGCCCCAGAGATCCGAAGTCGACAGTGCTATCAACTGAGGAAGAGGCGGTCATCGTCGCCTTTCGGCGTTATACGCTGCTGCCACTGGACGATTGCCTCTATGCTCTCCAACCGACGATCCCGCATCTGTCGCGGTCATCCTTGCATCGCTGCCTGCAGCGTCACGGGATAGGCAGGTTGCCGGATGTCGAGGGCGACAAGCCGGCAAGGAAGAAGTTCAAGGCCTATCCAATCGGCTACTTCCATATCGACGTCGCCGAGGTCCGAACCGAGCAGGGCAAGCTGCATATGTTCGTGGCCATAGATCGGACCTCGAAGTTCGCTTTCGTCGAGCTGCACGAGAAGGCAACGACAGCGGTCTCCGCCGATTTCCTGCGCCATCTTCTTGATGCTGTCCCTTACAAGATCCACACAGTGCTTACCGACAACGGCATTCAGTTCACGACCCCAGGTGCCGGCGGCTCGGCCGTTCCGCTGATCAAGGAAGCCATGGCAGCGGGAGAAATCATATGGGCGCACGCCTTCGAACATACTTGCGCCAAGGCCGATATCGACCACCGAACGACAAAGCCAAGGCACCCATGGACCAACGGCCAGGTCGAACGCATGAACCGCACGATCAAGGATGCGACCGTCAAACGCTTCTACTACGAGAGCCATGACCAACTGCGCCAGCATCTCGCCGATTTCGTCTTAGCCTATAATTTCGGCCGTCGACTGAAGACCCTCAAGGGCCTCACGCCCTTTGAATACATCTGCAAAATCTGGACAAAAGAGCCCGAACGATTCAGGCTCGATCCAACCCATCAAACCTTGGGACTAAACACCTAGGCGAAGCCACCGCTCACGTCGGTGTCGATACGCCAGCCCTTATTCAATTAGATCGTCGCCCTCGGAACTTTTGTGATGTTGAGCCCTTGTCCATTGAACAGTGGAGGTACCAATGGCTAACCTGGGAAAATTGGCGATCGCGATGCTCGGCGTCCTGGCATACCAAAATCGCGACAAGATCGGCGACATGATCCGTGGAGCGGGTGATCGCAACCCAAATGATCCGCAAGGCGGGATTCTAGATCAGCTTTCAAAAGGCGTTTCGGGGACCGCGCTTGGCGATATTCTCGACCGGTTCAGAGGGGCAGGCGCCGGATCGAAGGTCGATTCGTGGGTAGGCACCGGGCCGAACGAGCCGATCCAGCCAAGCGAGGTGGAAGCAGCCATAGACGAAGACACCCTGACTTCCCTCTCGATGCAGACCGGCCTTTCGCGCGAGGAGCTCATAAGCCGGATCACGCGAGATTTGCCTGAGGCCGTCAGCAAAATGACGCCTACTGGTGAATTGCCCGTTGAGGCGCCGAAAAGCTCCGGTGAGACGACCTTGCTCGACGACGTGCCATCGCACAGGACGCAAGCGAATTCAGGCGGTCAAAGCGATATCTAAGGTGACGGCTATCCATCAGGGAGAGATACTAAATCGTACTGGCGCGCGAGTTGGCATGATCGGGCAGGGCGGTCACGGTGGTCATACAGCAAACGTACTTGCCGAGTTGGATCTATTGGCCGCGCTACTCGATTCCCGCTGGCGCATTCCAGGCACATCAATTCGTTTTGGACTGGATGCGCTCGTAGGTCTGGTTCCCGTACTCGGAGATGCGGCGACGGGCATTGTCTCGGCCTACATCGTCTTGCGAGCTCGAAACGTCGGTGCCGGAAATGGGTTGGTCGCCCGCATGCTAGGCAACGTGCTGCTGGATACGGTCGTGGGAAGTGTCCCAGTTCTCGGCTCTATCTTCGATGTGTATTTCAAAGCTAACAATCGCAACATCAGACTGCTGCGCCGTCACCTTAACAAAGAGTAATCCGGACAGGGCCCGCTTACCTCCGCTGTGAATAGCAGGCGCGTGATCTTTCGATCACGCGCCTGCATATTCGAGGATGTGTGTGCAAGGTCGATTTTTGAGGCTCAGCGTTTAATCATTCGCGCCACGGCAATCAAAATACACGCGCCGATGAAGCCTGCGACAAGATAGCCGAGCCAGCCGGCCAGCGATACGCCCAGCAGCCCGAGAAGGACATTGGCGACGATTGCGCCGACGATCCCCAAAATGATGTTCATAAGCACGCCCATGTTGCTTTTCATGAACATCTCGGCAAGCCAGCCGGCGATACCGCCGATGACGATCGCTGCTATCCAACCCACACCTGGATTTTCCATATTTTCCCCTTTTCCTTGAACCTCAGTTGGTTCGGCCGGAGAACGTGCCGAACGCCAATAAAGTTCCGGGATATAGGGTTTTCCATCGTTCCCCGCTCATACCGGATATCTCAGTCTGAAGTCCGCCCCACCTGAAGGAACCATTCGCCTCGCTCCCACTTTCTCCCGAAGCCAATTCGGGCGAACGGAGCATCACGATGAAAACGCTAGCCGAAATTTTTGAACATACCCTCCAGGACATCTACTATGCGGAGAACGCGATTACGAAGGCGCTACCCAAAGTAGCTGCCGCCGCGAACGACGCCAAGCTGAAGAAGGCGGCCGAGGATCACCTCGCTGAGACAAAGGGGCAGATCAAGAAGCTGGAGCAGGTGTTCAAGTCTATCGGCAAGAAGGCCGTCGGCGAGAAGTGCGACGCCATTGAGGGGCTCATCAAGGAAGCCGACGGACTGATGGAGGAAGCGTCAGGTACAGCCCTCGATGCGGGCCTGCTGGCCGCCTGCCAGGCCGTCGAGCACTACGAGATTTCCCGGTACGGCTCTCTGCGGGAATGGGCAAAGGAACTGGGGCATGACGAGGCGCATAAGCTGCTCAGCGAGATCCTCGACGAGGAGAAGGCCACCAACAACAAGCTGACGAACCTTGCGATAACATCGATCAACAGGACAAACTGATCACTCGACTTTTGATGTCGCCTGCGGACATCCATCTGGGCCACTGGGTCGGGAGATGGACGTTCTGGTACTCTGGTCACGGCGGAAGTGATGGTCCCTAGAGCAAAGGCCCTCGGTGCAGCACCGGTGGCCTTGTACTCTGACTGAACTGCTACCAGTCACGATCATCGGCGCTAACTCGACCTGATTACCTTCTTGGTTGGTCGATCGCGTCGCAAGGGCAAAGCTAAGAGGCTAGTTTTGCACGCGGGGCTTATTAGCTCTCGATACTTGATGGCGCACTCGCCCAAAATCGGGCAGGAATGCGCCGATGCAATTCTCCAACCGAAAAATTGTCCGATTCACTTCCGCCTCCCTGCTAATAGGGTTTGCGGCGCTTATGGCCATTGTCGCCACCAACTTCTGGCTGGGGCAGCGGGCTCAATCCTATTTCGACAATGCGATTGAAGCGCGCGATATACGAGTCGCTGCTGTCGAGTTGAGAAATGCAATGCAGACGGCCGAGGCGAGCGAGCGCGGCTTTGTCATCACCGGGAACGAAATCTATTTGGGGCCATATGAAACCGCCAAGGCTGGGGCACAGCGCCACATGCAAGCGCTGCAGACCTTGCTGACGTCCTATCTCGATTCGAAGCCTACACTGGAAAGGCTTTCCGCAATCATTGCCGCCAAGTTTGATGAGCTGGACCAGACAATCGCTCTCAAGCGAGATCACCGCGACGCCGAGATATTGGCGATATTCCGCACGAACAAAGGCAAGGCTTCGACTGACGAAGCCAATGTGTTCTTTTCGGGTATCATTGTAAAAGCAGATAACCGGCTTACCTCCGGTGTCGTCGAACAACGAGCTAACAGCGCGTGGCTGCGGCTCATTTCGGCAATCGGCGGATTTGTCATCATCGCTGTGGTTGGCGGAGCAGCCTATGGTGCTGCTCGCTACACCAGGGAACTTCGCGATACCCACGACGAGGTCAATGCGCTTAATGACAAACTGGAGCAACGTGTCGCCACCCGCACCGAGGACCTGGCAAAGGAGCGCGATCGAGCCGAAGTGCTTTTGTCAGAGGTCAATCACAGGGTCGCCAACAGCCTGGCTCTTGTGTCGTCTCTGGTGAAACTGCAGGCGAAGGCTGTCGGAGATCTCGCGTCCAAGGAAGCGCTGGCCGAAACCCAGGACCGCATCTTTGCCATCTCGCTGGTGCACAGGCGGCTGTATGGCTCGGCCAACGCTCGCTCGGTTGACCTGGACGAATATCTGACCGGCCTGCTCGATCATCTGCAAACGTCGATGCGCAGCCAGGTTCACGGTGTCAGCCTGTCTTACAAGATCGAACCAATCGACCTCGAAACGGACATCAGCATCAATTTGGGCGTTGTGGTCACCGAACTGGTCACCAACGCTTTCAAGTATGCCTATCCGGATGGTGTCGGAGAAATCCGCGTCCGGCTAAGCAGGCTGCCAGGTGGCCAGGCGGAGCTGGTGGTCGAAGACGACGGTGTTGGAAAGGCAGACGGCGCACCTGCCAAAGGCACCGGCGTTGGCAGCAGAATCATCAATGCGATGTGCATCAGCCTCGGCGCCAAACTGGACTACCGGGATATCCAGCCCGGAACGGCCGCCCATTTGGTGTTTTCGACAAAACCACGGCGCGCTACTGCTGGATAGTAGACCCGTTCATCGCAAGGTGAAATGACTGCAGCGGCATCACCAGCGTTGGCGCGTTCACCGCCAAAAGGTGATGTCGAGGGGGACAAAAATGGTTGATCGCAATAAAATTGCCGGTCTACGGCTGATCGGGACAGCGCTGCTTTTGGTCGCCGCGATGGGCGGGCTTACCGTCGCGGATGCCAAGGAAGGCGCCCCCGGCATTACCCAGCGAACGGTATTCCCCGCCTTCGATCCCCATGCGCCCTCCTGCAACGCTCCGGTTGGCCTCACAAAAGTGTTGGCCTACGTGCAGGAGAACGAGCGCGACTTCCTGCAAGGGGTCGACCACGGTCTGTCCATGGCTGCAAAGAACCGCGGCCTGGAATATCGAAGAGTGTTGGCGGAAAACGATGTGGGTAAGGCGATAGCCCACGTGCAGTCTTTGGTCGCGGCGAAGGTTGGCGCCATGGTTGCCACCTCATCGGATCCAGTGGCTTTCAGTACGGCTCTTCAGAAGGCGATCTGGTCGGGGGCGTTTGTTGGCACGATTGTGCCCCCACCGGCAACGCTGCTGCTCAATGCCCCGCAATATCGAACTGGCAAGGTGCTGACCGATGCAGCCATTGACCATATCAACACCAAGCTCGGCGGTAAGGCCAAGGTCGTTCTGCTGACCCAGGATACGATGGAGTTTCTGGCGCCCCGGTTCACGGCTATGCGCGATGGCCTGAATGCGATGCCTGGCGTGATCATCGTCGCCGATATCGCACCCAAGCCGGTTACCAAGGAAGGCGGCGCCGCTACCATGAAAACCATCCTGCTGGCCAATCCGGATGTTGACGTCGTGCTCGGCGCGGATGCGGTCGTGCTGGGTGCGCTTGAAGCGTTGCGCGCGGCAGGCAAAGACCGACCTGACCAATTCCTTGGCGGAATTGACGGAGAGGCGGAAGCTGTCGCTGAAATCAGGAAAGGCAACAGCCCTTACAAGGCGAGTATCTCGTTGTCCTCGCCCGTCTTCGGCTATGCCATGGGACAGTTTGCGGCCGACTGGCTTGAGGGCAAAAGCATCCCGCAGGCGATGGACATCCTTCCTATAGCGCTGACAAGTGCCAATCTCGCGCAATACGAGGCCGATCTCAAGGACCCCGCCTCGGTGTATGCCAACGCGGCGCGCCGGGATGCATCCCTCAAGATGTATGGAAACATCTGCTATGACAGCCGCGACCGATATATAAATTTCCCTTGGTCGTCCGAGCAGAAGTAGCTACGCGATGCCAGCGTCGATCTGGCATCAGACTGCTACGCCTATGGGGTCGAACCTCGTGACTTCCACGCCGTGTTCGAAGCCTACCTGGGTGGCCGCTGGTGGCTTTTCGACGGCACTAGGCAGGCCAATCTGGACGGTTTCGTTCGCATCGGTGTCGGTCGCGATGCAGTCTGAGATCACGTTTGCTTCGCAATTCGGCGACATCGATGAGGGGCCGGTCAAAATTACTATCGAGCATGCGGACGGCTCAATCGAGCCCCTGGGCCTGACAGTCGACGCAATCTCGACCGAGGAACCGGCACCTCATGCCGGAGCCAACTAACCCACACTGGTCCGTCGCCGATGATGTTTGCAAGGAATGGCCGGCGCCATTTGGCGGGGGATGGGTGGGGACGACGCCGATAGATGAGCATTGGCGAGTAGTCGGATGAGCAATGGCATAATCGCGGAATGACTTAAAATGTTCGACAGCTAGTTAAGGCAACACTCATGGACATATGCGCAGGGTGTTGGAAGCTGACGGCTAAGAGTGTCCCCTCAAGCCGTTCCCAGCTTTAGCCCGCTGCCGTGGCTCTCACTAAGCCGGCAGCGGGCCTTTCTTTGAACGTCGTTAGGCGCGTGATTCAAGCCTTCGCCTTGCGCTTGGCAGACACCTTAACAGGCGCGGCCTTTCGACCTAGACCAGACGCCTTCGCAAGGGCCGATCGCTTCGCGGCGTAGTTCGGCGCGACCATGGGGTAATCGTGAGACAAGCCCCACTTCTCCCGGTATTCGTCGGGAGTCATGCCAAGTAGGCCAAGGTGGCGTTTCATAGACTGGAATTTCCGGCCGTCTTCCAGGCTGATGATGTAATCCGGGAACACAGACTTTTTTGGATTTGCCGCAGGCACAAGCTCTTTCGCAGCCGGTGCGATCTGGCTGCTCAAACCTGACAATGAAGCGTGCACAGATGCAATCAGGTCGGGCAAGTTGGCAACCGGTAGTGGGTTATTGGCTACGTATGCGGAAACGACGTCCGCTGTAAGTTCCGCCAGTTCGACAGCATGGTTGTCTTCGTCAGTCATGTGGTGGTCCCTTGTCTTTGAGACCTCTCTAATGAACCAACTCTACGTGCGCAAGCTCACATGTGCCTGCGGTGAAGTTGCCACATTCCACGCTTGGTCACCGTATGAAATAGCGATATTGATGCGCCTATAGGTATCGCTCGCCCTCGTCGCGGTGCTTCAGGCAGAACCAGTGCGATAGTTGCCTCGGTCGGGCGAAGCCCAAGCCTCCATCCTCACCGCAGCCGGGGTGCTCGCACGCATGATTGTCGACGCGTCGTCGCGCGGAATCGCCGTCATCCCTTCGGCAAGTTGGCTCATACATCACGGTGGCGGTGAGGCGTCCACCCGCCCCACTTACTTTCGAAGTGGGCTTGATTGCGCTGCCAGAGTTCGGCGTATTCCGCCTGCGGGAGCTTGGTGAAGCTTGCGCCACCAATATGATGAACGAAGGCGTCTTCCGCACAGATTGTGCGCAAGCCCTTTTCATGAATGCGGCGCGAATAATCATCGTCCTCGAACAGCCCCAACCCGAATGCCTCGTCGAGTGGTCCCACAAGCTCCATCGTGTCACGACGCATCGCGACGCAGAACATCGCTAACATTGGAATGTCGAAGGATTGACCGGCGTGACGAGCCGCATTCTTATCAGCAAACGCCTCCATGCCTTCCGTGTCTAGATAGTCCACCGGGATTTTCGCTTCGTTGCCGATCTCGTTGGTGACAGGACCGACAAGGCCGACAGATGGGTCTTGGAGGTGACGAATGAGGGGGTCGAGCCATCCCTTCGGCACGAGGGTGTCGTTATTCAGAAGAACGAGTACGTCGCCAGTCGCTATACGCAGGCCTTGATTGTTTGCGGCAGCGAACCCGCGGTTATCCCGATTGAGCTCGATCCTGACGGGCATCTCCAAGCCGGATAGTTGTCTAAGGTAGGACTGCGTTCCGTCTTCCGACGCGTTGTCGACCACGATGATCTCGTAATTCGGGTAAGTGGTATTCCGGATCAAGCTGTCGATGCAGGCCTTAGTGAGATCGATGTTGTTGTAAGTAACAACAATGATCGACACCACTGGAAAGCCGTGACGAAGAGCCGTTAGCGTGGCGTCCACCCGTTCGGACCAGTCATTAGCTTTTGCCAGTTCCCGTCGGCGACGGGACAGCGCCTGGTCGCTATGGGCAAGCGCGGCTTCTATGGCCTGCACTGTCTCATCAGGAGTGGCCGCGAATGAGAGATAGTCCTTGTAGACTTGGAGTTCAGCGGTCGGCGTCGCGATTACAGGCTTTCCGGCGCTCATGTATTCGTAGAACTTCACCGGGTCGACGGCATGCGTGACGTTGTAGACCCGGAACGGAATCAAACATGCGTCGAACCAATAGAGGTATCGAGGCATCTCACTGTACGGACGAAGTCCAAGCAGATGCACGTTTGGCAGGCTGTCGAGGCCGGCCAGGTCCGTGGAGAAATCATCGCCGATCAAAACGAAGGACCAGTCGGGACGCTGGCGGGCCACAGCAGCGATTAGCTCGAAATCGAGCCATTCGGCGAGCGCACCATAGTAGCCGATGATCGGGGCCTTCATGCTTGCCAAGAGATCGTTATGAACGCACCGCTCTTGGAAAAACGCGTAGTCCACCCCATTGCGAACAAGGACGCAACGGCGCGCCTTGACTTGCCACTTATCCTGTAGCAGGGCCGCTGTGACCGTCACGAGGTCGGCTTCACGAACAAGCGCCTCCTCCTCACGGAGAAGGTCGCGGCCAATGTTCGGGAAATTGTCCCACTCGTCCATGCAATCGTACTGCACGTGCCAGCCGCGGGACGTCCGCAACGCGAGTGCGAGCGGTGTCCAGTATGTGAGGTGGACGACAGTGATCGCCGTTTTAATCCTGAGATCGCGCGCGAGTGCCGACATCGCTTCCCCAAAGGTGGCCTGGTTCTCACGGCTCATAGATTTGCTGTAGAAATCCTGCACTCCGTCGGCTCGCAATGAGACCTCGAACACGCCGTTCGCAACCTCCATGAGGTCGTAATCCCGGCCCGATGGAGGCGTGCGCGAGGGTACGATATAGAACACGCGGTAGCCGCGGGCAGCGAGGTTCGACATTAGCTGCTGAGGACGCTGGTAACGCGCTGACCAAGCGATGTTGGCGAAGCATACTATGTCTAGGAGGCCGGCGTGCTCCGCTCCTGGCGGGGGCGCGCCCGGTGTCCCAGCCCTGGCAACACTTGGAGCCATGACGGCCCGCGGTTGACCACCGGCGCGATTTACGAGCGTCAGGAGTGGCGAGGAATTCGCCCGGGATAGTATCCTGAAACGTAGACGACGCGGAAGGAGGACCTTTCCGATGCCCCGGAGCCAGGGCCATCTACGCCGGATCAGGATGATCAGGTCAGCCAAGAGAATGCGGAAGCTGGTACGTCGCCGCTCGTACTCGCCGGCTAGGACTTGGATCTCGCCCTGCAGCCAGGCGATACCGTCGTCGCGCGCCTGAAGGAGGGTTCGCAGCGTTGCGATCTCCTCGTCTTTGGCGGAATTGCTCCGCACCTCGCCGTGTCTTGCGATTGGCGAACGGCCGGCAAGGAACTCGCTGGTGTCCTTTACGGGTTCGCGACCGACCCGAAACTCCTCATGTAGCGCCTGGATCTGCCGTGAGTGATCAAGGGCAGCCAGGTTGGCAGCCGCGAGAAGCTCGGCGACTTTGACCCGTTCGGCATTGGTGGCATGCCGTTCAGCCGATAGTGAGTCGCTGAGCTGTGCGAGCTCATCAGCGAGCGCCGTGCGGATACGCTCGGTCTCAAGCCCTCGTGTGTTCGCCGCCTGGACTTCCTCCGACAATTCGGCGATTCGACGCTTCGTCGCCGAATGAACCACTTCGGATTCCGCGTGTTTGATCGTGACGTCGCTGAGTTCCCTAGCCAGCCTGGCGACCTCGGCGTTCCAGCGCGCGCGTTCGTCGATGAAGTTCCTGGCCCGCGCCTCATCCTCCATTACGAGCTGCCTACTCGCGATAGGGGCGGACTGGCAATGCTCGAACGCGAGGTCACTGAGGCGGTATTCACGCTCGGCGAGACGTTGCGTTCGGGCATAAACGAGAAGGATTTGCTCGCCCGCCCAGTACGTCGGATCCATCGCTCGAGCGTCGATAACTTTCGAGGCAGCCAGCACTAGTCCGCCCCCTGCCAGCGTTGCCGGGATGTTCGAGGGTTCGAACGTACTTTTGTGCTCGTCCAACCTCAAATATTCTCGGAAGGGGACGAGGATCACAAGAGCCTCGGTTGCCATTTCGCCGAGACGCTCGAGGACAGCCACGGGATCATCGAAATGCTCAAGCGTGTTGGACGAGACGACCACATCGAAACGTTCATTGAAAAGCTCGCGCAAGACGTCGATTTGCAGAAAATGCGGCTTGCTAAATGTCGCACGCGCGGAGGTAATCGCGGGTTCCGCGAAATCGATACCGGTGACTGGACCGGGAAATACTTGGGCCAGGAGATCAGTGCCGTCGCCTAGAGCGCAACCCCAATCGCAGAGCGTCCAGCGCTCGTCACGCAGCGATCGGGTCAACCATTCCGGCAGATTGTCGAGAATGATCCGGCCAAAGAAAACCGACTGCTCCCGGCCGCGGTTGACAATCCAGTCGGTCTCGAAGCGGCGCGACCAATAGGTTTCGCTATTCAGTGGGGCGGGTGGCTTCTGTCCTGCCTCTCTACGCGACGACATTAGAAGCTCCTGAAAGCTGTTTTGTAGACGCGCCCTGCGGTGGCATGATCTCACGCTGGCCACGCCAGTGTTCCCCAATGAAGGAGATACGCTAAGATACCCGTTGAACGCAATTGTCAGTGGAAACACGCTACGTCGGACAGATCGTTAAAGTCAAAAATGGGCCTACTGCCTAGTTTAGACGCTGTGAGCCAGTTCAGAGCAGGACGGAGAAAGCCACGCATGCCGATAGAAGTTGCGATGACTGACGACGACAAAGCGCGCGTCGCGGAGCGCTGGTCTGATATAAGCAGCGGATCTGACGAGTTCTCGTCGAATGTTTATTGGCTTGCTGTCCCAGCCGTCATGGCGCGTCACCAGCGTCGCGCTTGCGCCGGCGGGAATTATGGGTCGTGGGTAGAGTATTGCCTTGGGTCATTCGCCCCGCAAGGTCACGACCTTCGCATGCTTAGCATCGGCTGCGGTTACGGCGACCTTGAGCGGCACCTCATGCGAATTGACGCCAGTATAATGTGCGATGCGTTCGATATCGCGCCAGCGGCAATCGAGGGCGCTATTCGGGCAGCAACTGAAGAAGGATTCGCCGGCATCCACTATCGCTGTGCGGATATCGAAACGGCGGGCCTAGAGCAGGGAGTGTATGATGCCGCTTGGTTCAACGGATCACTTCACCATATCCAAGCGCTTGAGCGCGTGCTCGAACGTGTCCACAATAGCCTCAAGCCGGGTGGTCTGCTGTTCGTCAACGAGTATGTCGGAGCGAACCATTTCGGCTTTCCGCCTGCCCAACGGGAGGCGATCTCACACGCGTTCCATTTGATCCCGCACCAATATCGACGGAGTTTTATCCCCGCGAGCCTTGGTCAAGTGGCGACTCAAGCACCCATACCGGATCCAGCCGAGGTTCGGCGTGTCGATCCGTCGGAAGCTATTCGGTCGCAGGACATCGTTCCCGCTATAGCCGACAATTTCGATATCCTCGCAATAAATGCGTGCGGCGGGACAATCCTGCAATTTCTGCTGAGTGGCATCGCCGGAAACTTCCGCGAAGACGATGCGTCCTCCATGCTGGTTCTCGACATGCTGTTTAAAATCGAGGATGCACTCATGGCTGCCGGTACGATCGGAAGCGACTTCGTGGTGATTGCGGCCAGGAAGCGGGCTAAACTAAAAGCGGAACCTTGTTCGACGACTGGTTGAGAAGCCTCAATGCTTCCACGGGTGAGACCGCAGTGCCCGCTGAACAGCGGCCGCATAGAGCCGCGTCGCACTTGCGGTCGGGGATCCTGCTGGTCGTAGCACGCTGCAACCCGGGTCGCATGCCACAACCGCTTCAAGCCCGCGCCTCTTTAGCTTACCGCCTTTCATCGGCTGCTCGCCTGACAGGGTATAGACGCCCCTTGACCGTGACGGATGTGGCCTCTCGATTTCCACACCGCGATAATTCAGAAGAAAGTCGCGCCCGCGGCCGACTTCAATCGAGACGTCTACGATCGGCTGAGGCCTGGTGGGTCCTACATCATCGTCGACCACGTCGCCGCCGTAGGGGCGGGCACTCACGACGCCCAGTCGCTGCATCGAATTGAGCCTGCATCCGTTCGGGTGGAGGTCGAGGCGGCCGGCTCGCGGGTAAGCGCTCGGCGGTGAAGGCTCGTGTGGCTGAAGGTGAGTCGGCGCCTTAGAAAGCCAGGACTCCCACCGCCCTACGTCACTCATGCTTTGCGGCGCCTAGGGGACTGATTTCTCCGACGTCGAGCCGCCCGCCACTTGCTGAGGCTTGCCGCGTCATCGGGAGACGGAGCGCCGGCCATACGTCGTAAAGTCCAATCATTCCACGGTTGCCCTAGCTGTTGTTGAGCCACAGCATTCTCAGCCTGTCTCTGATTATTCGACTCCGGCCCGAAGCGCGCAACCACACTCATTCGGCGCGAGGTCGGTCCGACGTCGCGCAGGGGCGGCCCGCAGCCGAATGCCTCGCCGTCTGGCGCCTTTTTTATTGCGCGATCTTGCCTAGAAAGACTAGGAGTTCGAGACAGATCAGGTTGCGAACACACTGCTACGGTTTTTGCAACGCAACGCTACGGTATGCACCGGGACAGCGTAGCAGGAGCGATATTTGGGAGCGGCTCAACGCCGTTACAGACAAGGATTTCGCAGTACCAAAAGGGAAGGGCAGGGATGGCAGCAACCGAATTTCAAGACCGGTGCCTCCGGGCCGAGACGTGTGGATCATGTTGCATTCTATGTCGCGTCGACTAGCCGCTTGTCACAGGAAACCGTTGAAAATCAATGCAACCCAGTTGCAACATGGCGCGACACGTAACGGCCTATTCAAGTTGCCAGGAGTTGTTCCAGCCAATTGATTTATCAGCATAAAGAGATGGTGCCCAGAGGCGGATTCGAACCACCGACACGCGGATTTTCAGTCCGCTCATAAACGCTTACACCCGGAACTGAGACCTCGCCGTGTTGGTCTGGATTTGCAGATCTCAGCGCTGCCACTAGTCCAGCGACCGGGTGTGGGGACGTTTCACTCTTCGCTCGTCCTGGATCCGAAATATTGAACCGCTCAGCGAGCGTGACGATGGGCGTCGACCAAACGAGGTCATACAATTCTTGGCGGTGAAGGTGTGCTGCACTCGGCTTTTTTTCCATGGCGGCGTGACGAACCAATTCGTAAGCCCGCTCAAAGGCGAACAGGGGACGCGCATTCCTGGCCTCTAAAGCCGCTGCGTTCCCTGATAGGCCGCGTCCATTTCTCTGTTAGGCTGAATAGGGAATTTTATGCCAAGGCGTTGAAACTGCGCCGGGATTCTAGGCCGAAAATGGCTCGGGCGCCCAAAATCGCCAAAATTCGCTGTTTTTCGGGGCGAAACAGGGAAGATCAGACAGAGACGGGTTCGCTCCAGACTGCCACCACCACCATTCAGTCCGCCCGATTTCCGGGTTTTTCATCCGTCTCAGGATAGCGTCGACATTTCCGTAGGTTAGCGGCGGGTTGTCCGCAACACTTGGCTGAGACGCCGGGGTGAGCGCGCAAAACACCTGATTTTTGGTGATCCGTCTCAGTCGGGTGAATTCCGTAGCCAAGTGTTTGGCAGAGCGATGGTTTAGGCTTTGGCTTGATGCTTGCTCGATGGTGCTAGAAGCCCAGGAGCGCAGCCTGGCTGATCCAAGCGTGGGGCAGGTCAGAGGCGCGCGAGAGCCTGTGCGCCGTTAGTTCGACAGGTTGATCACCTGCAACGATGCTAGCCGCAATTTTCGGGGCAAGGAAAGCGAAGGGCAGCAGGCGGCTTACCTCAGATGTATCTGTGCCGTTGAGCATGGCAACATCGGTGAGGCTGCGGTTGGCTCCGTCCGTAAGCTGATCTAGGTACAAGTGGGCTCGACGCAGAAGGTCGATCAAGGCGCCATCGGGTTCTCGGCTGCTTCTAGATCCATCTGTAAGCACGATGCGTGTTTCGACGCCGCGCCGCCTCATACCGATTGGACATTCGATGGAAGTCAATTGCGCCCCATCGCTGTGCGGCAGAATCCGGTCGAGAAGCAATTCCGATAGCGAGCGGCAATCCAGTTCGATGGTCAGTGATCCCGGCTTGAGGGTGATCTTGCGAACGATCTTTTGGAGCAGGGATCGCTTTGCGTTCGCAGTGGCCGATGCCCAGCACGTCCGCATCACTTCGGCTCGCCGGATCGCCGCCCCGATTTCGCCAGCGTCGACCGATTGCCGAATCCAATCGGACAGTTGGGCATGATCGCTGAGAATACGATTCAGGCGATGCTCAACAACTGACTCAACGGCCTGAGCGGGAAGACGCCAACCCTCGGACCCGTTTCGCCGCCGGTCGACGAATTGCTTCGAGACATAGTAGCGGTAGCGGACACCTTGCTTGTTGGCGTGAACCGATCGCAATTTCTCGCCCGCTTCATCAAAGAGCAGACCGGAGAGCAGATGCGGTTGCGTGACATTGGAATCGCTTCGCCGCGGCGGCGCCTGCGAGGCGAGCAGCGCCTGGGCCTCTTCGAACGTGGCCGACGTGACGATCGGCTTATGCTCTCCATCGTAAACCTGACCCTTGTGCCTGATCTTGCCGACGTAGACCGGGTTCGAAAGCAGGTGATAAAGATTGCCGCGACCAAACGGCATGGTGACTGCAACTGATCCGTCTTTGCGCTGTCGCGATCGTGTCGAGAGTCCCTCGCTCGCCGCCTCATCAACGAGGTCCCGGACCGACTTCAGAGTGAGATAGCGGGCGAAGAGGTGTCTGACTGTTTGTGCCTCGGTTTCGTCAATCACCAGCTTGCGGCTTTCGACGCGATAGCCCAGTGGCACCACGCCGCCCATCCACATGCCTTTCTTCTTCGATGCAGCAATCTTGTCCCGGATACGCTCGGCTGTGACCTCTCGCTCGAACTGAGCGAAGGACAAAAGCACGTTGAGGGTGAGCCTGCCCATCGAGGTCGTGGTGTTGAACTGCTGGGTCACCGAGACAAACGAGACGGAGCTGGCATCAAAGATCTCGACGATCTTGGAGAAATCCATCAGCGAACGGGTGAGGCGGTCGATCTTGTAGACGACCACCACATCTATCTTTTTGTCCCGGATGTCCTGCAGGAGACGCTTCAGGGCAGGGCGCTCCATCGTGCCGCCCGAAATGCCGCCGTCGTCGTATTGGTCTGGCACCAACTTCCAGCCAAGACCTACCTGCGAAGCAATGAAGGCCGTACAAGCTTCGCGCTGTGCATCCAGCGAATTGAATTCTTGTTCCAATCCTTCTTCGGTCGACTTGCGAGTGTAGATCGCACAGTTGAGGCGAGGGGTCGCTGTCATAGCCCAAAGAACCTCGGGCCAGACCAATGGGCGCCGGTGATACGGCGAGCGACAGCTGACAGCGATCCGTAGGTCTTGCCATCAAGCACGAAACCGTAGTCGACAACTTCGACGATGTGCATCCGGCCATTCCACTCCCGCATCAGGCGGGAGCCGGCCTTGGGTGGAATCGATCGCGGCGGCGAGGCGGATGCCTGATCCGATGATGCGGGCCGGAGCGACGGAACTCCGTCTTGGCGATCCGACCTAGTGTTGCCCGGTTGGAAAGCATTCACTTTGGTCCTCCGCGCGTTGCCTGTCGCGACTGTTTTCTTGACGGTCGAAGTCAAACCACCCAAGCGCTTGGCTTGAAGATGCCAGGCGGCCGACCGTTCAAGCAGCCCACGTTTGACCCCTTTGGGCGGCGGGCAGCCATAGGCCTTTGTCCAAGCTGCTGTGAGTTCATCACGCGTGAGATCGCCGACCTCGGCGATCTCACCATCCAAATCAAGTCGCTTGCGCATAGAGATCAACCGGCGGTCTTCGCCTCGGCGATGCGGTATCGTCGTTGTCCGTCCTTGCCGGTTTCGCTGAGGATTTCGTGGCCGAGCTTCTTCTTGACGGTGCCGGAGAGGAAGCCCCGCACCGAGTGCGCCTGCCATCCCGTCGCTTCCACGATGGCTTGGATCGTAACGCCCTTGGCCGACTTCAGCTTCTTAATGACAACGTCGGTTTTTGTCGGCGCCGCTGGCGGCTCGTCCTTAGCTTTCTTGGCCATCACAGAGGTGGTCATACCGGACCTTTGGCGCGGCTTGCGGGTCGAGCTGCTCTGGTTGAGATTAGTTGCCGTTTCGCCGGACTGGGCGTCGTCGGCATCGGTCGTCATGTCATTGAGGATAGCCATTTCAAATCTCCGTCAGTTCGAAGCCGCCCGGACCATTCCGGCGCTTGTACTGACCGAAGCCCGCTGTCCTGGCGGGCTGGAGATTCTGCTCGGTCTTAATCCGCTGCTCTTCTGCTGCGCGGAAACAGCAATGCTTCCTTGCCGTATGAAGTCCAGTCGAATGTCGCTCCCTCGTGGTTATTCGACAGGTCCCCGAGAGCACCTTTGCGTCTCATCCCAGACGTTCGAATGATCATTTGGTGATCCCAAGAGCGGTCGTCGATCAGCAGCGGCCAGTTTGGCAACTATGACAGCGCGCATTTTATGAACCGGTCCGCTATGTCTCCTAGGAACATCTGATTCACATAGTGCCCGGTCGCTTCAGCGTGCGAGCGGGCCAAACGCGGCAGCTCCGTTACCGCGCGCTCGACATCATCGAGACCGATCGGCTTTTCCGACTCTGGCGGATCGATGCGAATGACATTCTGCTTGCCGACGAGAAGGTAGGCCTGGCCAAGGGCGTTGTGAGACTGCGCCTTCGCCGCTGCGCGAAAGATCATCGGCGCCTTTCCCAGGCCGGGAAAGATCCAGCGCCACAGTCCACCGTTCCGAACGCCTTCGTCCAGCCCAAGGACCTCGTCACCGGTGCCGATGGACAGAATGCGAATGTTTTCTCGCGGAAGATCATAACAGGCGAGCGCATCGACCACGGCGTTCATGACAGGGTTGTTCGCCCAGATGCCCCCGTCGATCATTATGTGGCCGTCGTTCTCGACCCCCGGGTAGTATCCCGGAGCCGCTGAAGTGTGGAGTGCCACGTACGCTGCCTTCGCGTGCCGATCCTTCTTGTAATCGAGGTGGTGCGGGGTCTTGTAGATGTAGGGCTCGCCGTAACGGCCCTCGAAGCTCGGAATCACAAGACGCGTCGTCGCATCATCCAGAAGACGCTCGCCGAACACGTTCAGAAGTTCGTCCTTCAGGACGCTCTGGTCGTGCTTCGGACGCTGCAACCACCGTGGGAGATCGAAGATCCCTTTGCCCTTCGGAAAGATGACAGATCCCCGCTCGGTGTAGATCGCGGCAGCCTGCCGAGCCGTCATGCCTACGGCGAGTGCCAGCGCGATGATGCCGCCAGTTGAGGTGCCGGTGATCATGTCGAAATGATTGGCGATCGACTGCCCGTTCAGGAAGTGCCTTTCAATCTCGGCGAGATAGGATGCGCCGAAGACGCCCTTGATGCCGCCGCCATCGATTGACAGGATGCGGAAGATCCGACCTTCCGGCCACGGCTCCCTTTTCCGCGTTTGCTGAAGAGTGCCGTCTGAACGGCGAGGCGGATGATAGGTCATGGTGCAACTCCTGCTGTAAGAGGGGTCGGGTGACGCCCACCGCCGGTCCAGCGCCCGGTCATGAGCCACAACTCGTAGCAGGCGAGCCAATCGGCACTCCAGGGGACGATCGTCTGGGACAGGTGCATGGTTGCATCCCATTCACCCGCAGGCGGGTCGTAGAGGCAGAGTCTCGGGTCGCTGTCACGGTCATAGACATGGGGAAGCGAGCCCTCCGGATTTTCCGGCAGCCTGATCAAAGCCGGAGACAGAACCCGCACCTCGGGCGCATAGTCCACCCGGTAACGGATCTCGATCCGATGGATCTGGAATTGCTTCAGGTCACCGGTCCAGCGAGCCGCCCTGTCGCGGCGGGAAAGGTGACTGACCCGAAAGCCGGGCCAGTCACGCTTCATTGAAGCGACCTGCTCCTCGATCGAGATTGGTCGACTATTCATCAACCGGATCTCCGAAGAAGGTGTGCGGCTTGGCGACGACCGGAGCCACCGATGTGACGATCGTGGCCGCAGCCGGCAGGAGAATGCTGCCCTTCTTGCTGTAGACCTGCGACCCTGCCACGATCCCAGCGCCGGTGGCGTCCGCCATTCTGTCAGCCGCGCGCGTCACCACGCGGTCGCCAAACATCTCGCGCAGCCAGTTGCGAAGCTTGACGGGGTCCAACTCGCCGCGCTTGGCGCGCTCGATGCCGGCCACGAGATCGTGGAGATAGCGGGCGAACTGGTTCTGCTGATCCAAGTTCTCGGGCCAGCGGTCGGTGAAGACGTCGGCGCTGTAGGTCGGATTGACGACGTGAAGCTTCTGACGGTTGATCGTCGCCCGCTCGATCTCGCCGATGATCCACCGGCAGATGCGGATCAAGATGTCCGAGAGATTCATGTCGGGAAGCGCCGCCGCGCCGGCAAAGTACGACAGCATCACCGACGGCGGGATGCGGCCACTGTAGTTTGCATAGCGAACGTTACGATAGCGCTTCAGCAGTTGCAGTGCGACGGTTGCCATGTTCTTCACAACGAACTGCGTCTGATCGGGAACTTCGTCGACATCGGCGTCCGCGCGGATCCTCATACGATCGTCGCCGGACCAGCGGTCCTTGAAGGCTTCGATCACACGCTCTTCGTTCGGAGTCGACGCCATGTACCATTCCGCATGGCCGTATGCGTTCATCGGTACCATGCAGTCGTCATTCGACGGCAGCGGCCCTTTCGCATGGGTGATCGCCGACTGGCGATCGGTGGTGCCGTAGTCGCGAAGCGCCGGCGTCACATCGAGATGCATGTTGTCGGCGTAGAACAGCGTGATGCAGCGGGTCTGCTGAACGATCTTCTGAACTGGATAGTCCTTCAGGGCCGCGGCGAGCGCCTTGAGGATCCCGAGCGGCGTCATGTGACGATATTGACTGCCGAGCTGGGCTACGATGTCGATATCGTATTCATCGTCGGTACCGCGCGTGGAGATAGTCGCGTCGATCGCCATCGATCCCTGTACATAGAAGTGCTCGATCTGATCATGGAACGACGTCGTGCCTTCCAGGTACTCGCGCACAGCCTTGTAGCGCTGGCAGGCCTTGCCATGGAGGAACGGCGGCAACTGAACGCTGAAGGCGATTTCCGCCAGGATGCGATCAAGCGGATCTTCAAAGGGGTTCTTCCCCTGGTATGCGAATGTAGTCATAGTTATGTTCCTGAATTCGAAGGTTTCGGAAATGCTTGGGGGCGCTCTAAAAGAAAGGCGCGGGACCTCGGAATTCAGACAATTTTATTTTTTGTCTGAATCCGTTTTGGTGCGCGCATAACATTCATGAGGAGAGCCGACGGGATGTTGTGGGAGACGTCGAATGGATGCCGAAATCGGCATTAAGCGCATACCTTGCTCGGAAGAGGAGGTAAGCGAGTTCTTTGATCGGATGACGTCTGTCCAAAAGCGGGACGCTTATCAGTTTGCCGTCAAATGTTCGGCGGCGTGCCTTGCCGACGCTCACGAACTGATCAACGAGGCCTTCGTGAGGATGTGCGACGGGCGCCGTACGCGCCTAAGCGACAATAACGACCTGTTTCCGGTTCTGATGGGCACGATCAAGAGTTTGGCTTCCGACCGTCACTTCGTCACGGAACGCGCACGGATCCGGCGCATGGGTTCCGGGAAGGAAAAGGGCAAGTATGGCGTCGTCGAACACGACGCCGATCATGGGAGCATTAAGATCGACAAGGCCATCGCCGATACCGACGAAGTCACCGATCGAATGGATCCAGACGAATATCGGAAGGCGCTGCTTGCCGACATCGCCGGCGATGCGGAGTTCGAGTTGCTTTTCGAGGGCATGTCCGCCTCGTTCATCGGAAAGGACTTGGCCGAATGGATGGGAATGGACACAGTTGCGCTGGCGACGGTTCGCAGGCGCTTCAGGAGGCAGATGCTACAACTCGGTAAGAGGCTGTCAAGGGTAGCGCGCTAGCGCTAAGCAGATTGGAAGGTCCGCATGTCAGGGAAAGATAGAGAGTGGCTCGGCCACCTGCACGAGTTCCTGATCGACGAGATCGTGCATGGCAAGGATGACGAGCCGGTAGATGAAGCCGAAGTCAGAGCCTTCGACGCTGCGGTTGCAGCCGGACGCTCGCAGCTGGCCAAACGTAAGCTCGAAGCGGCACGACAGGCAGTTCGTTCGGACGTGTTCGCGTCCGCCCCTATTTCCGACTCGGAAATGGGACACGCAAAGCGGCGGCTCACCTCGCTGAGGACCGGAGCCAATGATGACGACGCTAATCTGACGCTCGCCGCCCGCTTTGGTCAGGGTGGCAATGAGGACGATGATGGTATGCTCGAAGACATTGCCGAGCTTGAGCGCGATCGCGACGACAATAGCGGCAAATGATGAAACGGCCAACAAGAGCCGAAGGCCTGCTTCAGTCTTTGGGCATCGACGAGCCCAAAGATATTGATCTCGAAGCGATCGCGTGGCACGTCGGTGCCAAGATCAAGGTTCGTCCCTTGGTTAATTGCGAGGCCCGCATCATCGGGCTTGACGACAAGGCGATCATCTCTGTGAACGCCGCCTCGCCTCCAGAGCGGCGGCGATTCTCGGTCGGACACGAACTTGGGCATTGGGCGCATCATCGCGGACAGTGTGCCGTGTGTCGCGCGGCTGATATCGGGAACTACAGGAACGAACAAGCGACAAAAGAGCGGGCCGCCGACGCATACGCCGCCGATCTTCTCATGCCGTGGTATCTCTTCAAGCCTGCGGTGCGCCTGCACAAGCGCTTGGACATCAATGCGCTGCGGGCCGTAGCCGCGCTCTTCTCAGCGAGCCTGACCGCAACCTTAATCAGGATGATCGATAGCGATCAGTTCCCTTGCAGCATGGTCGTCACTCACCGCGCATCCGGCAAGCCTTGGGTCACGCGGGCTCCCTCGATGCAGCGTCGCTGGTTTGCTCGCGAGGACCTCGATTCGGGCTCGTTCGCGTTCACAATGATGTACGGCAATGATGCTCGAACAGAGGGTTTCCCGCGGAAGATCGGCGCGGACGCATGGTTCGATCATCACTCGGCAGCTGAGTTCGAGATCACCGAGCAATCATTCAAGCTACCAACTGGCGACGTGGTTACGATCCTGAATCTGCCCGAAAGGATGGCTGGCTGACCGAGTGCCAATTATTCGGTGGTTGACCGCATTTCCAGGATGATGATCAGTTATTTTCTAAGCTACGGTACCAAAAGCGCACCTTCCGCTGACGGCCCCACCCAGTCATGGCGGCCATAACCTCGGACCGATGAGGTCCGGGATCCGCCGCCCTCGAAATCTAGACGCGGAAACCGTTCTCCGCCGCCTCCGCGAGCTCTCTTCGGATGCTTGATCGGATTTCCGACGCTAGCCGGTCTTGCAGGCCTTCGTCGACGTCGTCGAAGTAGATGCGATGGATGTTAAAGCTGGCGGCGCTGGCGACGATCGGCGAGATCGACGCGATGTCGACGATCTTGCCGCCGACTTCCACGTTGATCTGCTGCGGGTGCCCGCCTTCGGCGCCAAGCGGCTTGTAGATCGGGCGCGGATACCTGTCGTAGTAACATGCTTCCGTCCACAGCCCGTCCTTCTTGCGAAGGTCTTGCGAAACTTTCTCGCAGACCTTGTGCAGCACGCCCACGCGCTTGGCGGCGTCGAGACCTTTCATCGTGCCGTCCTTGGCTGCGACCTCGTCCGCGAGTTTCCAGACATCGAGCATGGGGTAGAATTTGCGCGATGTGATGCGGTCGGCAACCGTGCTGATCGACTTGTCCCTCGCTTCCTGGAAGAGGTGCAGCGAGCCCCAAAACAGTGTGTCGTCGAGAAGCAGTGCATTCTCGAGCCGCTCGGGATCCCTGAAGAAGCGGACAAGCGGGTGGCTCGACGACAGGCCGGCGAGCTTTTCGTCGCCCTCCGCGAAACGCTCAAATACGCGACTCATCAGCAGTGAGAACATGTATTCAAGACCCCGCGTCCTCTTGTGCAGGTACAGGGTGGGATACAGTTGGAACAACGTCACTGTGAACTGTTCTAACGAGATGTAGGCTTTGCTGTTTACGTACAGGAATTGGCCGTTCTCTCCGGAGCCGACCTGGAAATTGCGGATCAGCCAGTCGAGATCAAGGCCGCCCGAGGAAACGCCGGCAAAATAGGGGTCGCGCTTGGCGTAGTCGAGGCGATCGGCGTCCAACTGGCTGGAAACGAGCGAGGTGTATACGCACCTCTTGTCTGCCTTATTGATCATGCCGGCCACCATGGAAGGAAAGTCGGGGCCGCCCATCTCGGTCAGCGTCATGGCGATGGAAGAATCCGTGATGATCTTTTGACCGACCTTTTCGTGGTTCACCGCGGCTTGAAGGGCGCCGTCCTCCGGTTGTGGATTGCGCTCCACGAACAGCTCCATCGCACTTTCGAACGCATGGCTGAACATGCCGTGGCCGATGTCGTGGAGAAGAGCAGCCGCCAAGCAAGCCCGTCCTTTCGGGGTCCATTCGCCGTTCCGTGCCTCCGGCTCCACGACGGACAACATGCGCTTGGCTACCGAGTAGACACCCAGCGAGTGGGCGAACCGGGAATGGGCGGCCGAGGGGAAGACGTAGTCGGAAAAGCCGAGTTGCTTGACACGGCGCAGACGCTGGAAAAACGGGTCGGCGAGCATTGACTTTAGCTGAAGCTCCGACTCCCCTTCGAACTCGATCGACCCGTGGATCGGGTCCTTGATCATCTTGGTCATGAAATCCTCCTCAGTCGAAAATTGCGTTATCTAAATCCAGTCATATTCTGCCAGCGAGCCGGTTTCACGCCGACGGAGAGTGAATGGCAGCGCCGACGGGTCGGACGCGGCGACGTCGCGGTCAAAATCGGCGCGACCGTAATTCCGCGGGTAGTATGAAAAGCTCTTGAGCGCGAAATAGGCGTCATCGTCCATGTACCTGCGGGCCAGCCGCTGGCTCGCGGCTTCCGCGGCCTCCGCGGGAAAGTCGGCGCTGAGGTGCATGGTCGTTATCCCGGTGGTGACCGCGGCAGTCTCGTCCACCGGCTGCGCACCGAGAGCGCGCCAGTTGTCGAGCAAAACTCCGGCCGTCTTGGGCGGACCGTAGGCGATGACGGGTCCGACCGACACCCCGGCGATGGAACCGGCGTGTGCGTCGAGCCAACTCGTCGTCTCGGCCACGGTCTCCTCGGTCTCGCCCGCATAAAGCAGCACGTTGACCTTCGCCATCACGCCATGCTTCCGGCAAGCTTCCAGCAATTCCGACGCCCGACGCAGATAGCGGTCGGGGTCGCCCGTCTTGTTCATCGCCAGGATCTGGCGGGGCGAGGCGGTCTCGAGGCCCAGATCGATCACCCGCAAGCCCGAGCCCGCAAGCGAGGCCAGCGTCTGCGGGGTCATGGCGTCGACCCTTGTCTCGGTGCGCCAGGCCATGTCGAGCCCGATCCTTGCAGCTTCGTCCGCCAATCCGGCCGCCCAACGCGCAGTGGGCATGAACATTGACGACTGCAGATAGGGCCGGATCTCCTCACCGCCGTATTGCTCGCTGACCAACGCCATGGATGCGGCCAAAGCGGCTGCGTCGCCCAACTTCTCGACCTTAATGTCCCGCTCCTCGCAGAAAACGCAGCCCATGCCGCAACCGCGCGACGCTTCCACGCTGGGCTGGTATCGGCGATAGCCGTCGACGAGCAGATGGTTCAGCGTGAAACCGGGCGTCGGCTCGGCTACACGCTTCAACACGGGACTTTCGGTCAGAAGCTGCTCGATGACACCTTCGCTGAGGCCCGGGGCCAGTACGTCTGCTTCGGGCAAAAGTCTCCGAAGCCATTCGGGATCGGGTCCGACGACCCACCGCCCGCCGACGACGATGCGGCATTCGGAGTCGACCTCCTTCGCCAACCTGCAGAACGCCTGTGCCCACGGCAACGCGTAGAAACTGGGGATGGAAACCATAAGCGGATAGATCGACGGAAAGCGACCGTTCTCCCGCAACCGGCGAAACACCTCCTCGGGATCACGATGCTCGCCGTGGAAGAGAGCGACGTCGTGACCGGCCAATTGCAGCTTGGTAGCCAAAGACAGGGCGCCGTAGTTCAGATACAGCTGCCGGCGGGCCAACGCGTGGTCGCGCTTCTTGGGCGAGAGCATGCCGGCTGAGACAAAATTGACGACGCTGGATCTAATCATTCGGACCGCTTCCAAAACTCCGGCAGCAGTACATAGGAGGGCGCAATGCCGTTTGTAAGTATCGAGGGCATCGACGGCAGCGGAAAGTCATTACAGGTCGAGTATCTGACCGCCTCGCTTCTCGCGATGGACTTGCAGGTTGTCAAGACCAAGGAGCCGGACGGCGGTTGGATCGGGGCGGGGGTACGGAGCATCTTGGTGGAGCCGAGGCCTAGCCGACTGTCGCCCCTTGAGGAGATGTTGCTGATATCAGCGGCGCGGGTGGACCATGTCAGAAGCGTGATCCGCCCCGCGCTGGACGCGGGTGCCTGGGTCGTCAGCGATCGGTTCCTGGACTCGACCTATGCGTTTCAGGTCTACGGCTCCGACGTTCCCGAGCAGTTGTTCACCCAGGTCGCCGAGGTCGTCGTCGGCGGAACCATGCCCGACCTGACCTTCGTGCTCGATATCGATCCGGCTGCCGCCCTTGAGCGGCGCTCTGCCCGCGGCGGCTCGGGCGGACCGGATCCTTCCGAGGCGACCAGGGACTTCGCGCGGATCCGCGAGGGACTGCTGACCGCCGCCAAGCGCGACCCCGGCCGGTGCCACGTTTTGGATGCGGCCCAAATGCCCGGCAAGGTTTCGGAGAGGATCCTGTCGGTGGTTCTACGCGCCGGGCTCGTCGACGCAGGGCGCCACGGTCGATACGGGTTGTGAGCGAAGCGGACGTGAAGGACTTTCTGGGCGGCTACAGAGAGCATCCTGCTCGAAGTCGACGCGGGCCTGCATAACCAAGCGCACCGTCGAGTTCTACGGAAAGACGGATCTCGGTTCCGCCGGAATACTTTTTGTCAACTTCGCCCGCTCGATCAACAATCGGGTCATCGACCTTTTCGACGACGCCGTCGTGCTGCTAGAAGCGCAAAAGGTGGCCTCCGCGTGTATCCTAGCGCGATGCCTCATCTCGATGATGTACGACGTGTTGCCAATTCACGCAGAGCGGCACCAACATTTCTTGGCCCTCAATTGGCTAAACGACAGCTTTGGTTGGTCGGCCGCCCAAAAGCCGCCATTCCGCTATCGGCCCCCAAACCAGGACGTTCGGTACGCCGACTCTTGATGTCGCCTTCGAGGCGCATTTCAGACATTCAGTCTGACCAAGCTTCAGCGAATAGCTGCTTTGCGCCTCAAGTCGGCCGTTCAGCAGAACTGGGTGATCTCCCGAAAGCTGACATCGCGGCTGTGGGCAAACCGCCAGAAGTGTGTTGGTCACCCTTGCTCAGGAGCCTGGAGCCTAGCGCGGCAAAGTTCCGCGACGAGGCACCACTCTTGGATGGTCTTCACCAGTGAGAAGTGGCACAGTGTCGACTGGTGTGACCTTGTGCTAATGGGCCGGGTCACCAGTAGTCGATCGGCGGATGTTGTCGGCAATCCAATCCTTGAAGACCCCAACGAGAGGGTCGCCAGACCGGTTCGGGGCCGTCAGCAAATAATAAGTTCCTAGCTCGACGTTGGTGTCGAACAGCTCGACCAGACGCCCACTTGCGAGTTCGTCGGCAGCCATCAGCGCGTTTACAAGGGCAATGCCCTGGCCGGCAAGCGCTGCATCATAGCTGATGCTGGCGTCCGACAGGCGTGGGCCAAGAAGGCGATGACTGAGGGGCTCGCCGACAGCTTCGAACCAATTGGTCCATTGCATGTGGTTGCCTTCGTGTAGTAGCGGCGACCTGGCCAATTCGGTCAGATCAGCCGGTATGCCATGCCGGTCGAGCCAATCTCGTCCAGCCACCGGAAACATGCGGGGCCTGATGAGGTGCATCGCACCCTGGGGAAGTCGCTCGAGCACGTTGAAGCCGATCGAGACGTCGGCCTCTGCGCGGGCGAAATCGGGTTTGCTATCGGTCGCGCGAAGCTCGATATCAGCGCCTTCTAATGCGCGTTCGAGGGCGGACAAGCGTGGTGTGAGCCAGCGCGTCGCCAAGCCCGCGATGCACCATATGCGTAACTGTCCGCGCTTGTGCGATGGGCGGAGTTCGTGTGCGGCATGGGCGATGGCCCCGAGGGCCCGGGACACGGTGGCGAGGAAGCTTTCGCCCTCGGCCGTCAACTCGACGCCGCGGGGACCCGCGCGGACAAGGGTGCGACCAAGCCAATGTTCGAGGTTTCGGACGTGGCGGCTAATCACAGTGTGGCTGACGCCGATGTCTTCGGCCGCTCTGCGCATGCTGCCTGTGCGCCCTGCGGCTTCAAAAGCACGCACCATGTGAGGGCTCGTTTCTGGGGATTTCGGTGCCATAGGGAAGTCCGAGTGGTGCTTCTGATGCACCACGGTAGTTCAATCCATCTGCTTTTCCTAGGTGCCGTGTTGGCCGTATTTTCTCAGCAGACAAGGGGTCTCCATGACAAAGAATGCTTCTCTCCATGCTCGTCGCGGTGCTGCCATTCCGCGCGGAATTGCCAACGCCTTCCCGGTCTATCCGCAGCGCGCGGAGGGTTCTGAGATTTGGGATGTCGAAGGGCACCGCTTCATTGATTTCGCCGGTGGCATTGCCGTGCTCAATACCGGTCACCGTCATCCCAAGGTGATGGCTGCGGTTGCTCGGCAGCTCGAAGCCTACACGCATACGGCCTTTCAGGTGCTCCCCTATGAGCCCTACATCGAGGTCTGCGAGCGCCTCAACGCCTTGGCGCCGTTCAGCGGCGACGCCAAGTCGGTGCTTTTCTCAACCGGTGCCGAGGCCGTCGAAAACGCCATCAAGATTGCCCGCGCTGCGACCGGCCGACCAGGTGTCATCGCCTTTGCCGGAGGCTTCCACGGCCGCACGACGCTAACCATGGCGCTGACCGGCAAGGTCGTGCCGTACAAGAAGAAGTTTGGCGTATCCCCGCCCGGCATCTATCATCTGCCGTTCCCCGCAGAAGACCAGGGGGTTACTGTTGCCGACACGATCAAGGCGATGGATTTCCTGTTCCGCGCGGATATTGATCCGACCGATGTCGCGGCTATCATCATCGAGCCTGTGCAAGGCGAAGGCGGCTTCCTCCCTGCACCGACCGAACTGCTGGTGGCTCTTCGCGCGACCTGCGACAAGCACGGCATCCTGCTGATCGCAGACGAGATCCAGACCGGTTTCGCGCGTACTGGCAAAATGTTCGGCATCGAGAACTCCGGAGTTGAGCCCGATCTGGTGACCGTCGCAAAATCGCTGGCGGGCGGATTCCCGCTGTCCGGAGTGATCGGTCGGGCGGCGATCATGGACACGGTCGAACCTGGCGGCCTAGGCGGTACTTACGCCGGCAGCCCGGTAGCTTGTGCGGCCGCACTTGCCGTACTCGATGTCATCGTCGAGGAGAACCTGCTGGAACGCGCCAAGATCCTCGGCGGCAAGATCAAGGCCGCTCTCGATGGCTTCGCAACGCGGAACAACGTCGTGCCGATCGCCGCAGTCCGCGGCCCGGGTGCTATGGTGGCCTTCGACGTCGTGAGGGAGCGAGGCGGCTTCAGGCCAGACCCAGATGCCACCAAGCGCGTGATCCAAGCGGCTTTGGCCGAAGGCGTGATCCTTCTTTCGTGCGGTGTTGGAGGCAATACGATCCGCATCCTAAACCCTCTGACCATCAGCGATGCCCTCCTCGACGAGGGACTTGCCATGCTCGGTAAGGCTCTTGCATCTGCCAATGTCTGATCGAGTCAAAATGCGCGCCCTCAACGATCCCAGCCTTCTGAAATCACAGGCGTATATCAACGGTGCCTACTCCGGCACGCCCAGCGTGAATGTGACGAATCCCGCCACCGGGGACGTGATCGGATGGGTGCCGAACCAAGGGGCGGCTGAAGCGACCGCCGCTGTAGATGCCGCTTCTGTGGCGTTCCACCCCTGGGCCGCAAGGACGGCAAAGGAACGCAGCGTCATTTTGCGCAAGTGGTTCGACCTGATTCTTGCCAACCGCCAGGATCTTGCAACCATTCTGACAACCGAGCAGGGCAAGCCTTTTGCCGAATCCTTGGGCGAGATCGACTACGCGGCGTCCTACGTTGAGTTTTATGCCGAAGAAGCCAAGCGCATCGCGGGCGAAGTGCTGCCGTCGCATCGTGCCGATGCCCGCATCATGGTGTTACGCCAGCCGATCGGAGTGGTGGCGGCAATCACCCCGTGGAACTTCCCCGCAGCGATGATCACCCGCAAGATTGCACCAGCGTTGGCTGCTGGTTGCACCGTTGTGGTCAAGCCGGCCCTTGAGACGCCGTTGACGGCGTTGGCACTGGCCGAACTCGCTCATCGTGCTGGCTTTCCGGCAGGGACCGTCAATGTCGTGACCGGCGATGCGCGTGCTATTGGCGGCGTGCTCACCAGCCATCCTAAGGTACGACTGGTCGGCTTCACTGGCTCGACACCGGTGGGCAAATTGCTGATGGCGCAAGCCTCCACGACTGTCAAGAAAGTGGCTCTCGAACTAGGCGGCAATGCCCCTTTCATCGTTTTCGATGATGCAGACCTGGACGCCGCGGTGGACGGTGCCATGCTGTCCAAGTTTCGAAATATGGGCCAGACCTGCGTATGCACCAATCGCATTTACGTGCAGTCCACGGTGCACGACGCCTTTGTGGACAAGCTGACATTACGCGTCGACGCCCTCAAAATCGGCGACGGGTTCAGCGAGGGTGTCAATCAGGGGCCATTGATCACTGAGGCGGCGGTCCGCAAGGTCGAGGCGCATATTGCCGACGCGCTTGCCAAGGGCGCAAATGTTGCCACGGGTGGCGGCAGGCATGCTCTCGGACACACCTTCTTCCAGCCCACGATTCTTACCGGCGTGACGGCAGAAATGACTTTGGCGCAAGAGGAAACCTTCGGCCCACTAGCGCCGGTGTTCCGCTTCGAGACGGATGACGAGGTCGTCGCAGCGGCCAATGACACAGAGACTGGCCTCGCGGCCTATTTCTACGCACGGGACGTGGGCCGCATCTTCCGTGTTATGGAGCGACTTGAATACGGCATGGTCGGCATTAACACCGGATTGATCTCGACCGAACTCGCACCCTTTGGCGGCGTCAAGGAGAGCGGCAACTCCCGTGAAGGATCGTCCCACGGCATCCTGGAATTTACAGAACTCAAATATGCATGCATGGGCGGACTGGCAGCCGAGTGACTTCGCCGTATGAAGAAGAAGACCGGTCGTGATCACTTGGCCGATGGGTGGCCGCGTGGGGGCCGCGGACTGACAGGTCGCCCACCGCCCATTGATATCCCACCATGATCCCAGGACGCGTTTTGTCAGCGATCTGATTCGCCGAGCGCGGGCGGCCGTCGGGATGCCGCTTGGTCGGTGCGGGTAAGGAGACGCTGACGAATGCCGACCGCAACTTCAGCCTCGGCGTGAGAACATTTTGCACGGACCCTCTAATCGACCTTAGCGAGGTGTGAACCACCTAGCCGGCGCTCACTTGGGGTCATCCCGTAGTACTCTTTGTAGCGGACGGCGAAATGTGACTGGCTGCAAAAACCACAAGAGTAAGCAATCTCGGCAATCGGAACGGGCGACGAGCTGCGCACAGAAGACGATCTCAAGAGGCGGTCCGCTTCGCGAAGTCGAAGCCTCAAGAGCTCGCGGCCGAACGTGGTCCCGTGTATCTGAAAGACTTTGTGGACGTAGCGCGGCGAAACCCGCAACGAGTTGGCCGCGTGCTCGGGAGCTAGGTCCGGGTCCCCGAAGTGGTATGAGAGGAAAGCCGAAAGCCGCTGGAACGTAACGTCGGACACAGCCGCCGTGGTGCTCTCGGGGATGTCGCGAACGTCACGAGTCTCCAGCATGAGGCACATCAGATCGAGAATGTTGTCTTCGGTGCGTTTCAGAACGCTGGCATCGAGCGACGGCACCATATGAAAAGTTTGCAGAGCCAATTGCGCTACAATGGGCACCAGACCTGCATTTGCTACGTCTCGACGCCCGTACCTATCGTCGAGGAAGGGAAGCCGCTCGCGGATGAAATTAGCAGGCACTTTGATTGTGACATTCTGTGTTTCGTTTCCGATTTGGGTCCAATAACCCTCGGAAGAATTCAGAATATACATTTCTCCAGGTCCAACGTCGGCTTCAATGCCACGTTGGCCAAAACGCTCGCGTTCCCTTGTTGGAAAGATGAATATCACATCTTCGGTATCGGTCGACTGATGGCGACGTACAGTTCGAACGGCATTGGCCGAGAATTTTGAGATCCCGATTTTATGAAGCTGCAAGGCAGTGAGGCTGCCCTCAAACGAGGCCGGATCCGTGGGAGTGCATTCCAGTGGGAAGTAGACTTCCTGCATGTAGTCGCACCAAAGCTGTGCGCTACGACCCTGTCTCGCCTCTCGAGTTGTGAACAATGTTTTGGTTAAAGGCTGCACGCTCCACTGCTCCCGCGCACGGTCAGCAACGGTAGTAGCAAGCCACACCCCAGGTCAAGCAAGTCGGGACCCTGCGGCCTTAATCCAGGCATCAATCGGCCGCGGGTCATCGCCAACGGTGCAGACCCACAGCGTGAAAAGCGTCGGCAATTCCCTTTTTGATCCGTCTTGTCAATATCGAGACTTGAGGGAGGACGCAGCGCTGAGGTCTCGGCCGCAACACCTTCTGACAGCTCGACGCGCCCGGTCTTTCTTAGGTTGCGCTTTGACCCCCGGGCTGCCGACCTAAGGAACCCTGGGCCTTCCATGGGCGACGCCGCTTTACAGCGGTTCAAATCTGGTACCCTCACCAATTGCGTGCCTGGAGCCCGTGCGCCCTCGGAAAAGTCACCGTTCACTGTGGTGATATACGGTGCCCCCTCCCACTCCTATTCTCTGCAAAATTGACCTGCTGTGATGGCACCAGGCCAGAAGCATGCGGTGCCCAACTCTCGGGGTGCATCAATCAATCGTCACCTACCGCCTGAGGAGATAGTAGAATGCAGATCAAGCGCCCAGGACGCGAAGCCGGCGAGATCATGTTTGTCGGGCAGATCTGAGAGGCATAGCGATGCGCACCAGTGAGCACCGCATGACTGAGTTGAGCGACGTTTTCAAGCGACGTTTCAACGCTCGGCTCCTTGCAGATTTTACGGATGACGTCGTCGCGGCTTATCAAAACGCTCCGCTTGGCCCGCACGATGACAAAACCGCCAGGGTGGTTCGCGCCTTGGGCGGTGCCGCCATTGCTGACAAGGAGATCGTTATCTCGCTCGGCGCAAATGGGCCGTGGGCTATCGGGCGGATCGCCTTGGGCAAGGCCGGAAATTTTGTGCGCCTGGCGGATACTTTCACCAGCTACCAGGACGCGCTGAGAAGCGTCTTTTCAATACGCCACCAAGCATTTCTTGCGACTTTCAGATCTCCCGGTGAATTGCGCCTGAACGAGGGAGCGGGGAACAAGCCATGACGAGCCGCCCCCAGCAGATTTTTGGATACAGCGATAGGTTCGCGGCGCGGCCGGGTGAGGCGTTGTCCTTTCACGTCAGCTGTGAATATGTGGCAAATTATCAGGCGTCACTTGTCAGCCTTCGTCACGGCTTTACTGGACAGGCCGGCCCCGGCTTCCTGGAAACGGCGGTCCCGGCAGAGTTTGAAGGAACCTATCGCGGGGCGTGGTTCGCCTGTCAGCCTGGCTCCTATGTCGAAGTTCTCGACGAAACTGGTGTGCTGGGTGCCCCCGACGACTTCTTGATCGAGGCCCATATTTTTCCCACACTGCCTCAGGGGACGCGCTCCGGGCATTTCGGCGCCTACCATGTGACACAAAACTCGTTCGGCGAAAGTTCGGGTTTTCAGGCCGTACTGGGCAATTGGTCCGAGGCTACCCAATCCGGTTACGCCTTGGTCCTCGACGAGGGCAAACCGGCTTTCATCTGGAACGACGGCGTCGCCACAAACAAGCTATGTCTGGACGCCCCGGTCGAAGCCCATCAATGGTATAGGCTCAGGGTTCGGATCGTCGCCCGCGACGGCAAGGTCCACCTTGAGCAGACCCCAGTCAGCAACATAATGAATCGGTTCTCTGCCCTGGCGACCGGGCTGGCCCCGCAATCGGCTTCTGCGTCGACCTCCGGGCAGTGGTCGCTGAGCGAGGCGCCGTTCCGGATCGGTGCGTTGGCGCGGCGGGACGGATACCGGTGGCTCTCGGCCAACGCCTTCAACGGAAAGATCGGCGGCATCAAGATCTGGCGAGGCCAATCGGACCGCACGGGAGACCTCGTTGCGGCCTGGCATTTCGGGCGCAGCGACCGCGCCGACAGCCTGCTGCTTGACGACGTCATGGATCAATCACCCAACAAGCTCCATGGGCGCTGCTACAATGCGCCGACCCGCGGTGTTGCTGGGCACCGGTTTGCCGGTCTGATCGACGATTTCCGCCTCGCGCCTGATGAGTATGACGCCATCCACTTCCATGACGATGACATCACGGATGCGGAATGGCCGGCGGCCTTTTCGTTCAAGATCCCGGAGGCCCTGCCCAGTGGCGTCTATGCGGTCAAATTGACCAGCGAGGATGCCGAATATTACATTCCATTCTTCGTCCGAGCAGGGAAGAAAAAGGCCGACATTGCCGTCCTGTTCTCCACTGCGACCTATCTTGCTTACGCCAATGACAGAATTGCGTTCGAGGCGAACGGCGCCGAAATCATAGTCAGCCGCACGCCGATCATCGACCGCGCCGATCTAACCCTTCAGGATCATCCCGAATTTGGAAGGTCCTGCTACGAAATCCACAATGACGGCTCGGGCGTGGTGTTCGGTAGTGTGCGCCGACCCATACTGACCCTGCAGCCCAAGCATCGTGCGTGGTTCCAGGCGGAGGGCGTGTGGGGTCTGCCGGCGGATCTCTGCATTGTCCATTGGCTTGAGATCATGGAGCTCGGGTTCGATCCAATCACGGACGAAGACCTGGACCGCGAAGGTTTTGAGCTGTTGCAGGACTATAAGGTGGTGATAACCGGCAGCCATCCCGAATACGTGACACGCAACGAAATCGCCGCGATCGACCAGTTCTGCAGCCGCGGCGGTCGCCTGATGTATTTGGGCGGGAATGGTTTCTTCGCCACCGTGTCGTTCGACCCCGAACAACCGTCCCTGATGGAGCTCCGGCGCTCCGATGCTGGCACCCGTCCGCATCAGTCGCCGTTTGGCGATAGGCGCCACACCACGTCGGGTGAGATCGCGGGCCTTTGGCGCAACAAGGGGCTTCCTCCGCAACGTCTCGTCGGCGTTGGTTTTGCGGCGCAGGGGTTCGACCGTTGCACCTACTACCAGCGTCTGGAAGACAGCCATAATCCCATAGCCGGCTTTGTCTTCGAAGGCATCGGCGCCGACGAGCAGATTGGCGGATTCGGAATAATGGGTGGTGGGGCGGCCGGCGCCGAAGTTGACTGCTATCAGCCGGTCCTCGGAACGCCCCCTCAAGCACTGCTCCTTGCGACATCTGGCCCGCTGTCGGACGCATACCTGCTGGCTGCTGAGGAGGTTTATGAGTCCATTCCTGGAATTGGGGGCACGGAACAGCCGGGCGTTCGCGCGGACATTGTTCTTTGTCCGCTAAGCGGTGGCGGCGGGTTCTTCTCGGTAGGCTCGATCGCCTACACCGGCTCTTTGTCGCACAACAGCTATGACAATAACGTCGCACGAATGACCGGCAATGTGCTTCGCCGGTTCCTACGGCCGGAGCCACTCGACGTCGTCCTTAGAGAAGCTGCAATCGCATGAACGGGCCGCTCACCAAAATAGCAAGTTAGGTGAGAATTCGAGCAACCAAGGGGAACAAAAATGTCGAATCTGCAGAACCCAAACCTTTCAGGAATTTCGCGTCGCGACGTTTTACGAAGCGGCCTAATTGGAGGTGCTGGCCTTGCCTTCGCATCGTCCTCGGGCCTGTCGGCCTTTGCTCAAAGCTCGGTTCCAAAACGAGGTGGCAATCTACGTGTTGCCTTTCTCGGCGCGACCCCGACCGAGACGCTGGATCCGCACGCGGGGGTGGTCCAGCAGGACTTCGCGCGCGCCCTCGGACTTTATGAGCCGCTGGTGGAAATGCAGGCGGATGCCAGCATCAAAAACGCTTTGGCAGAATCCATGGAGCCGAACGCGGATGCCACCGAATGGACCATCAAACTTCGCAGCGGCGTCAAATTTCACGACGGAAAGACGCTATCGGCGAAGGACGTGGCCTTCACCTTTCAGCGGATTGTCAATCCCAAGGCGCCGCTGAGCGGGGCCATTACCCTGGCGCCGCTCGATGTCGACAACATGAAGGTGGTTGACGATCTGACGCTCAAGATCCCCATGAAGGTGCCGTTTGCGGTCTTCCCAGAATGCATCTGTTCGGCGGTTTACTATGCGATTGTGCCGGAGGGGTTTGACCCGGCCAAGCCCGTCGGCACAGGCCCCTTCAAATTCCAGAGCTTTACACCGGGACAGCAAAGCACGTTCGTGCGATTTGACGACTACCATGGCGGTGGCGCATATATCGATACGCTTACGATCACGTCCTTCGCCTCCGACGTTGCGGCGTTCAACGCGCTGCAGAGCGCGCAGGTGGACGCGCTCGCAGCGGCCCCTCTCTCGCTGGTCCGCCAGGTAGGAGCCGGCGGCGCCATCAAGGCCCTGATTTCGGAGCCTGGGCAATGGACTCCGTTTACAATGCGTGTCGATCAACCGCCATTCGACAAGCCCGATGTCCGCAAAGCCTTCCGGCTGTTGGTCGATCGCAAGCAGATGATCGATATTGCCCTGAGCGGCTATGGCGAAGTTGGCAACGACGTCTTCTCCCGCTGGGACCCCTTCTATGACACTTCTCTACAGAGAACTCGCGACGTTGATCAGGCCAAGTTCCTGCTGAAAAAGGCCGGCGAGGAAAATTTGGCGGTCGAACTGGTCACATCTGACTTCGCTAACGGTGTTCCGCAAATGGCGCAGGTATTCGCACGACAAGCTCGAGACGCAGGCGTCACGGTGTCGGTGCGGCAGGTAACGCCGGACGTTTTTTACGGTGACCAGTATCGCCAGTGGAATTTTGCTCAGGATTTCTGGCTGCATTTTCCATACCTGCCCCAAATTGCTGAATGCCATTTGCCAGGCGCTATCTTCAACGAGACTCACTGGGGGAACGAGCAGTATATTAAACTGTATAACCAAGCCGTTGGGACAACAGACCCGGCTCTTCGGAAAGAGATTGTTCATGCTCTGATGAAAATCGACTTCGAAGAAGGTGGATATATCATTCCGTCATTCAACAAGATGGTAGATCTTTTGGCGAATAACGTGGAGGGACTCACGCAGGCTCGCACCGGTTACGCGATGGGACACTTCGGATGGAAGTCTGTGTGGCTATCGTGACGACACAGGAGAAATCAAGCGGAACGGCCAAAGCCCAGCATCAGTTACTGAGGTTTGCCGTTCGTCGTGTCTGTCTTGGCGCGCTAACGCTCTTCGCGGTCTGCGTTGTGGTTTTCCTGGCGACCCAAGTTCTGCCTGGCGACGCGGCGCAGGCGGTCCTCGGGCGCAGTGCGACGCCGGCACGCCTGCAGGAAATCCGGACTCAACTGCACCTTGATCAGCCTTTGATGATGCAGTTCTGGACCTGGGTTTCGGGAATCTTGACCGGCGATCCGGGTCGATCCCTGGTAAACGGTACACAGGTTTCGGCCTTCGTTTATCCGCGCGTAATCAACTCCGCCATGCTGCTGTTGTTGACATCGGCCGTCAGCTTCCCGGTCTCGATAATTCTGGGCGTGGTGGCAGCCTTGTACTCTGGCCGTTTCATGGACACCGGAATTTCCATCGTCGCCTTGTCGCTAGCGGCGCTGCCTGAATTTGTGGTTGGCATCCTCCTGATCCTTCTGCTGTCGACATCCGTGTTCCATCTCCTGCCGGCGGTTTCCCTGGTCCCACCTGGTAGTTCGGTCCTGCAAAACCCGATCATTCTTGTGATGCCGGTACTGACCCTCTCGGTGGTCTGCTTCCCGTATTTGTTTCGCATGACACGGGCGTCAGTGATTGAAGTTCTGGGGAGCGAATACATCGAAATGGCCCGGCTGAAGGGGGTCAGCACTCCAAGGCTCATATTCGTTCATGCATTGCCAAATGCACTTGCCCCAGTCGTTCAAGTTATAGCCCTTACCTTAGCCTATCTCGCTGGTGGCGTGGTGTTGGTTGAATTCGTTTTTGGATATCCCGGCGTGGGTCAAGGGTTGCTTGACTCGATCGTTGCTCGGGACATCCCGGTGATTCAGTTGATCGTCCTTCTTCTCGCTGCGGTCTACGTCCTTCTAAATCTTACCGCTGATTTGATCGCAGTGTTACTCACACCAAAGATGAGCGCTCACCAATGGCAATCGACTTAAACGGAAGAAGCGCACCGTCCATGATAGGCACGTGTTGGCGGTGGTTTCGCGATCTGAAAGCCGGCGCAGCCGGTCTGGTGATTGGACTTCTCATTATCGGCGGCGCCATCTTCGGCCCTTTTTTGGCTCCTGTGCCGCCCACTGATTTCGTCGGTTCGCCGTTTGACCTTCCCTCGCCATATGCACTCCTGGGAACGGATTTCATGGGCAGAGACGTATTTTCGCGCGTGCTCTCGGGTGGTGTACAGGTCCTCGGGTTGTCAGCCGTCGCGACGGTTGCCGGGGTACTCATCGGTACATTGCTGGGCATTATCTGCGGATATCTGAAAGGGAAAACCGACGACGTCATAATGAGGCTGTTGGACGTGGCGATGGCCTTTCCACAAACTGTTCTTGCGCTCCTGTTCGTTAGCATAGTCGGGCCAAAGCTATGGCTGATCGCACTTCTCGTCGCCGCAATCCATGCGCCGCAAGTTGCTCGCGTCATGCGCTCCGTGGCTCTTCGTGTATCGGAGGAAGATTATATCCGTTACGCCGAGGCGATCGGCGTGTCTACGACGCGGATTATTACGCGAGAGATCCTTCCAAATCTGGCCGCGCCCTTAATGGTTGAGTTGGGCCTGCGCTTTTCCTATTCGATTGCACTGATCGCCGGACTGGGATTTCTCGGTTTGATGGCGGATCCTTCCGTTCCCGATTGGGGAATGATGATCAACGAAAATCGAATTGGCCTCCTTTTGAACCCTTGGGCCGTCGCGGCGCCAGTGTTCATTCTTGCGGTTCTAACTATCGGAACCAACGTTTTTACTGACTCGCTGGCTCGGACGAAGCGTGGAATGCCCGCCGCGGATGTCGACGACACCATCAGCGATGAGATACTCGCCGATGGACAGGTAGCCGGCTTCGGTAATGGCCCTGGTGCGGGCAAGGAGAGGCTATGACTGTGCATCCCAGAGAAACGGACGGCCTTGGTACTGCTAGTCTAGCGCTAGAAATCAGCAATCTACGTGTGTCAGTCGCCGAAAGCGACGTGGACATCGTTCAGGGTGTTTCACTTGCGCTTGCCCCCGGAGAAATTCTGGGCTTGGTCGGAGAATCTGGCTCCGGAAAGACGACGGTGGGGCTCGCAGTCCTGGGTTATTGTCGGAAGGGCCTCACGATTGGCGGAGGGTCGATAAAGATTGACGGACAAGACGTCCTGTCAATGGGAGCCGGAGAGCTTCAGAAAGTTCGAGGGCGCCTCGTATCACTAATACCGCAGGACCCAGGTACTGCGCTCAATCCGATCCTTCGCATCGGAACCCAACTGGCCGAATGCTTCGATCAGAAGAACTCGGTCACGGAGGAAATGCTGCTGGAGCTGCTTCGTCTGGTGAAGCTGCCTGTATCGCCTGAATTTCTTCGCGCGTATCCGCACCAGCTCTCCGGCGGGCAACAGCAGCGCGTTGGCATAGCCATGGCGTTTGCAAACCGCCCGCGGGTAATCGTGATGGACGAACCAACCACGGGCCTTGATGTGACGACGCAATCCCACGTGCTCGACACCATTCGCAGTCTATGCAACGAACACTCCGTCGCGGCGATCTATGTGAGCCATGACCTTGCGGTTGTCGGAGCACTCTGTAACCGAATAGCTGTTATGTACTCTGGGCGAATTGTCGAAGTGGGAAGCACTTTACAATTGCTTTCTAGCCCAGCACATCCCTATACGCGGGCGCTAATTCACGCGGTGCCTGATCTAGACCGCAAATCCGCAGTTAGCGGCATCCGGGGCAGTGCGCCCGAGCCGTCTCGCCGTCCCAGAGGGTGCGCGTTTGCCCCGAGATGCGACGCAGCGGAACATCGCTGCACCACCTCAATCCCAGAGGCTACAGAAATCAGAAAGGGTCAGTACGTAAATTGTGTAAGGGCAGATGAGATTCAGGCTATCTCAACTCCGATTCGATCGATTGAGCTTGAATCCGCCGCCGACCGCCCAGTCGCTTTGGAGGTTATAGAGCTGGAAGCGTTTCATGGAAGCGCTCGGATACTCAAAGGGCTTTCCTTCAAAATTCGTCAAGGCAACTGTGTTGCCCTGGTGGGGGAATCGGGATCGGGTAAAACGACAACGGCACGTTGTCTGGCTGGGCTTCATCGTAATCAAAATGGCAAAATCATCTTCGATGGTAAGATGATACCCCCGCACGCCTCTCACCGGTCAGTCCATGCGCGTCGTCGGATTCAGTACATTTTCCAAAATCCGTACGCGTCCCTGAACCCGAGGAGAACAATCGGCCAGTCGGTGGCCATGGCGCTTGAACAGTTTGAGTCAACGTCGAGCGCAGAGATGCGTAGGCGCGTTCTTGCCTCATTGGATGAAGTGTCCTTACCCTCCGCATCCGCCAATCGATATCCGCATCAGCTCTCGGGGGGTCAACGACAGCGCGTGGCGATCGCACGCGCGTTGATAGTCGGCCCCGAATTGCTGATTTGTGACGAGGTAACCTCCGCTCTGGACGTGTCGGTTCAAGCCGTTGTGGTCGAACTACTTCAGCAGCTTCAGCGCGATCACAATCTCGCGATGCTCTTCGTCACACACAACCTGGCGGTGGCGAGCAATATTGCGCAGCATGTTGCGGTCATGCAGGGCGGGCACATCGTGGAGTTCGGTAGGGTTGAGGATGTCCTACGCGCGCCAGCCGCAGACGAGACACAAAGACTTCTAGCGGACACGCCTAGATTTGCATTTTCAATGGCCTAGCCCGGCCCTGCGCGTTCTGATCGAGCCACCTCAACTCGGTTTCCTGGTTGGAATGATATCGAAGCGTCGCTCGAGCACATCGCCCGTTTGACTGTGCTGCGCCGTGCGTAACTTTCTGCACTTGGCGAACTGATCAAGGACAAGTCTTGCGGCGACAAGATCGCGGCAAACTGAGACCATAAGGAGAATTCATGGACACTGAGTTGCTGATCGGCTCTAGCTTCGAACCAGGAACTGAGTTTGAGGAGACGATTTTTAACCCCAAGACCGGTGGAAGAATCATCGACCTTGCTGAAGCTTCTGAAGGCCAAATCGATGCAGCGGTCCATGCTGCTGAAAAAGCATTCAGCCGCTGGTCGCGCACCACGCCAGCCGAGCGCTCGGCTTGTCTTTTGCAGATCGCTGACGCCGTTGAAAGACATGCCGAAGATTTTGCCGCACTCGAAGCACTGAATTGCGGCAAGCCGATCAACTCGGTGCGCAATGATGAATTGCCTGCGATCATTGATTGCTGGCGCTTTTTCGCTGGCGCCGTCCGATCTATGCACGCGCCTGTGGCCGGAGAGTATCTGCCCGGCTATACCTCGATGATCCGCCGCGATGCAGTGGGTGTTGTCGGTTCGATAGCGCCGTGGAACTATCCTCTGATGATGATGGCGTGGAAGCTCGCACCAGCAATAGCTGGCGGCAATACAGTCGTTTTCAAGCCCTCAGAGCAAACCCCGCTTACCGCACTGAAGATGGCGCGGCTCTTGGCGGACATTCTTCCCGATGGCGTCGTCAACGTTATCCTTGGTCGCGGGGAAACGGTGGGAAATGCGCTAATCAATCACCCCAGCATTAGCATGGTGTCGATCACGGGCGACATCGGCACTGGGAAGAAAGTAATGCATGCCGCTCGGATTTTACAACGCGGGCCAGGACTGTACGGCCCCGTGCCGTATCTATGTGCAGGATAGAGTCTATGATAATTTCGTCGCAGATCTGAGTGCTGCGGTTTCTACAATCCGCTACAATCAAAGTGACGACAACAGCAACGAGATTGGCCCCCTTGTCTCGAAGCGCCAACGGGACCGCGTCGCAAGTTTCGTTGAGCGGGCGGACGAGCAAAAGCACATCCAGGTCACCACAGGCGGTGCCACCAGTGGCGAACAAGGGTTCTTCTATCAGCCAACCGTTATTGCCGGTGCGACCCAGGACGACGAGATCGTGCGTCGTGAGGTCTTCGGGCCGGTCGTTTCAGTTACTCGTTTCACAGACGACCAACAGGCCGTGGAGTGGGCGAACGACAGCGACTACGGATTGGCCTCCTCGGTTTGGACAAGCAATATCTCCAAAGCGATGAGCGTCGCGTCGCAGCTCCAGTACGGTTGCACCTGGGTCAACGCCCATTTCATGCTCGCGACAGAAATGCCCCACGGCGGCGTCAAGCAATCTGGATATGGCAAGGATATGTCTATCTATGCGCTGGAGGATTACACATCAGTACGCCATGTGATGATCAAGCATTCGTGAGCAACGCGTTCCGGCGGTCAGTTCACAAAGTTTGGAAGCTGGCAGACCTTGATGCCTACCCCCAGTTCGGCGATCCGCCGGCTGGTCGTCGGATGCTCATGGCCCATGGTATTATCGAGCCACGCGACCAGACCAAGCGTGTGTCGAGCGCCTTCGGCGGGCCTATATTCGCAAGACCGAGGCCCGCTTTCGCAGGGCGGTTCCCGAAAGCCGCCTGACAGGAATCGGCCCCATTTCAGACCACTAGTCAGCCAACGAACAAACTTCGGTTGTAGCGCGAGGTTGGCGTCTATGAAGGCTTTTGCAGCATCATCGCTGGCCTCTGAAAAAACCTCAAAAATTCCTGTTGCGGCTTCTCCGCAATGCACTATCCCAAATTTTAGCAACTGGTGGGGGACCGCATGTACCGCATAAAGGCTGATACTGGAGAGATTCTCGTCCCGCACAGGTTCGCGGATACCACATACGGGGCGGCCGATCCGGCGCTTGGCCGGGAACGGCATCACATCGCGAATAGGGTGAAGGCAACGACGCTCGACGAACTGCGAACCTACTTGCGGAGAGGCTGGCCGATCTGGATGGAAATCAGGGGCACGCGGGATCGCCGACTAATTTCTGCCGACATCGTGGACGCCGAGCCACCTGCGCTCGGGGATGCTGTGCCTGCGGAGCCAGTGAGCCGACAGATTTCAATCGAGCGTGTTGTCAAACCTGCCCCTGCGCAAAAAGTACCGTGGCAAAACGCGCCGATTGCAAGCCATACAGAGAGGACCCTGGCATCATCGGGCAACGACAAAGACTACATCAGGCTCGTTCGGGAGATCTCGCTTGCCGAGCTTGCGGGCGAAATCGAGAATCCGCGCACGCTTCTGATGGGGTCGCACGTCTACAAATCGAAGCGGCTCGACATCGCATACGCACCGTTCGGCTACGTCAATGCTGGAGCGGACATCGTGATTGTCGGCATCACCCCTGGCCGCCAGCAAATGCGGGAGGCTCTTCTCGAGGCCAAACGGGCGATGGCGAGCGGAGCATCGCGCGAAGATATCCTTGCACGAGCGAAGGTGCATGCCAGCTTTGCTGGGGACATGAGAAAGAATCTCGTGAGGCTGATGGATGCCGTTGGCCTCAACGATTGGCTGGGGATTACGTCGACCGCAACCCTGTGGACCGTCGATAGCCAGCGTGCTCACTTCACGTCGGCGATCCGCTATCCAACCTTCGTCGATGGCGAGAACTACAGCCGCTCGCCTGACATGAACAAAGTCCCGTTCTTGTTCGACAAGGCCCGAGAGTGGCTCACCGAAGAACTCTCAGCTTTTCCCAACGCCGTGTTTGTCCCCATGGGAGATATGGTCTCGGAGGTATTGGCAAGAATTGGCGGCGAGGTCGGAGTTCCAGAGCGCAGAATTCTGACTGGGATGCCGCACGCCAGCGGAGCCAACAACGGCCCCATCGCATGGTTCTTGGGCGCACAGGGGGAAGAGAACGGTTGGCGTAGGCGCTATGTCGATATCCGGAATAAGGTGACCACGCTTGATCAGCGCCGAGGATACCATCCCAATTCAGGAGCAGCGCTTCAGAATTTCCCGAAATAGAACCTACCCGTCGGCTTGTCGTCCTTCATCCAGATCAGCGCCTGGGTCATGGAGTCGACCTGGTCGTCGTGCTTTCCGTGCGGAAATGCGAGCACCTCAAGCAGGAAGTCATCTCTCCAATGCGCGTCTTTCGGAAGATTGACGTTGCCGTTTTCGATCATTGCGGCAACACGTGACAGCCGGCTTTCCTTGTCGGTTCTGGCTTTTACCGGCGTGGTGCTGATGTCCTGGCTTTCCAAGTCGGCGATGAGGCTTGAGCCGGAACCCGCATCCTCAATGAGGATGATGTCGGGGGAGTGCTCCAGAAGGGAGTTTTTCACCGCCTTGATGAGGTCTGGGTAAGCTGCCCGGACGCGGACGAGATCGAGGAGATAATAGTTGTTGTCGTCTTTGGCCCATGTCGTTCCGACGGAGTAATCGCTGGAGGGGTCGCCCTTAAGCGCGGTGTCCCAGCTTTGAACGATGGTCATCGACCGACGGTCGAACTGATTTGGATCGTAGTCGCGAAACCACACCCTCTTGACCATGTTGCCGTCCGGTGGGGCAGGGGATTGTTGGTACTGCGCGGAAAAATTGAGCGATCCTAATAGGCGCTTTAGACCGTCCAGTTCGGCGTGTCCCAGACGCGCGGGGTGCAGCAAGTCGCCAAGCTTGCGATCGTGCCAGCGATTTACACTTGTCTGGACGCGTTCGTCCTGCTCGGCAATCGCCGACAGGTTCAAATGCTCCCAGCCGCCAGTCTCCAGAAGCACGCCTGCTAGGTCGTCGACATGCAATCTTTGCATGACAAGGACGACGGCACCGGCAGCCGGATTGTCGAAGCGCGACATCAAAGTCGTGCGAACCCAGTCGGCGCACCTATTGCGAGCCGATTCCGAATGCGCTTCATCTGCCTTCAAGGGGTCATCGATAATGATGATGTCGCCACCCCGGCCGGTTAGCTGACCACCGGTCGAGGTCGCCAGGCGTCCACCGCCGAGCGTGGTCTGCAGTTCATTTTCAGTGTTCTTGCGCGGGCTAACCTTGAAGGTCGGAAACATCGACCGGTACCAGGCGGTGTTGACGACCGTTCGAAAGTCGTTGGCGTGCTTGACCGCAAGTGGTTGAGCATAAGAGACGCAGATCATTTTCTTCGACGGATCACGGCCAAGAATCCATGCCGGGAACGCGACCGAGGTTGTGACCGACTTCAACGATCTTGGCGGCATCGTAATGATCAGGCGCTTGCACTTGCCCGCGGACACGCGGTCGAGCTGATGCGCAATGGCGCGAATGTGCCAGTTGGGCAAATACTTGGCGCCTGGATCGACGGCGGAGAAAGCCAGCGCCACGAAGGTCGCCAGGTCAACGCGGGCCGCGCCCAACAGCAGCTGAAGGGCAGTCGGTGCAACGGGCGAAGAGGATGGTCGGCCCGGTAGGGGGATTGGAGCGTTCATTCCTCGTCTCCCTCGTCGCCGGTCTTGGAACGGGTCTCGGTATCGTTCTCTGGCGAGTCCTTGTGGTCGAGATAATCCCGCATCATGTCGACCATTGTTTGCGGATCGAACACGTCGACCTCTGCATCGGGTTGCCGGCTTTCCTCAAGTTCGGCACAACGGGATGCGAGCTGAAGAGCATGGGCCGCCGACCGGAAATCGCCTGAAAGCGCATTGTTGCGCATTTTGAGGAGGATGGCCTCGAGCGCCGTCACCGTCGTCGTCCTGCCATTCTGCTGGATTTGGATCGGCCCAAAGAGCGTCTCGCGTACGATAGTGTTCATGTTCTTTTTGCCTTTCGGCCGGCCTTTCGGATTGCCTGACATTCCTTTCTGGAACCGGGTTTCAGCCGGAGGCTTGCCGTAGCCTATCGAGTAGTCGGCAGATTTCTTTCTCCGGGTGGTCACAGCACGCCTCCCACAGTTTCAGGCGCTGGGGTGGCGGACGCTGTTTTGGCGAGTACGCCGGAAGCTTTGACGCTTCCACGCTGCTCGAACAGTTCCTCGAAAGTCTCGCCCGTGGTGGCGAGCGTTGCCTGCTTGCCCGTATGCCTTTCGAAGCGGCGGATGATCAGATCGCAATAGACAGGATCGATCTCGATAAGGCGTGCGTGGCGCCCGGTCTTGTGCGATGCGAGTAGCGTGCTGCCCGAGCCGCCAAAAGAGTCCAGCACGACGTCGCCGCGGCGGCTGACGTCGAGCAGAGCGTCGGCAACCAGAGCGACAGGTTTGACGGTGGGATGCGCTTCGAGCTCTTCCATTCGCGAGGTGCCAAAGCTGTTGGCGCCGCGATAGGTCCAGACATTGCTGCGGTGACGTCCATGTTTGCCGAGTTCAACATTATTGCGATGCGGCTCCTTGCCATTCCTGAACACCAGCACCAGTTCGTGCTGAGAGCGGTAGAGGCTGCCCATGCCGGCATTAGTCTTGTTCCAGACGCACAGATTGAGCAGATCGCCGAACGTCTGTTTACCCGCCAATGTGGTCTCTGCGATATGACGCCAATCCATGCACACGAAGGCGATAGCGCCCGGCTTGCTCGACCCAGCAATCAGTGAGAACGACTGTTCCAGGAACCCTGCGAACTCGTCGTCGGACATCTCGCCGGATGCCATTGCAAATTCCCGGTGGCTCGTCTTGCCAAGCCCGCTGACGTGTCCGCCGATCGGAACGTTGTAGGGCGGGTCTGTGAAACAGACGGACGCCTTCTCCCCCTGCATCAGCGTCTCGAAATTCGCTGCCGAAAGCGCGTTGCCGCAAAGCAATCGATGATCGCCGAGCAGAAACAGATCGCCAGGCCGAGTTACTGCTGGTCCTGTTGATTTCTCCGGAAGGCCCGGCTCATCCTCATCGACTTCATCGTCCTGATTGTCGGGCGAGAACTCGCTGATGATCAGGTCGACCTCCGGGATATCGAAGCCGGTGATCGCGACGTCGAAGTCGAGATCGACTAGCGCCTGTAGCTCAATGGCCAGGATCTGCTTGTCCCAGCCGGCCTTCTCGGCGAGCCGATTGTCGGCAACAATGTAGGCGCGTTTTTCGGCAGCGCTGAGATGGGTGATGGAAAGCGTCGGCACCTCCTTCAGCCCGAGCAGGCGCGCTGCCGCTAGGCGACCATGGCCAGCAAGGACATTGTTGCTCTCGTCGGTTAGAACTGGGTTGGTGAAGCCGAACTTTTGGATGCTGTCGGCAATCTGTCTGATCTGTCTCTTGGAATGGGTCCGTGCGTTGTTGCTGTAGGGGATGAGTGCGTCGATTGAAACTGAGTTGATTTTGGTGGCCATGAGATCCTCTGAACGTCGAGCGCGTTAACTGACAGCGCCCCTTCGCTGAGAAGAAATCTCAATGTTTCTGATTCAAGAAAAGTGAAAGAAGTGGCCATTCACCGATTTGCTGCCGTAAAAAGATTTCTGTGGACGCAAATGATCGGCACTAGAGAGCGGGATGGCCCGGCAAAAAAGTTTGTCGGGACATATGATAATCACAAGGTACCGACAAATATTTTTACTTTGACCTTCTCGGCGTCTGCAGTCGTCCACTCTGATACTGAGGAACGATAGCCTGCCTCAACTGTTCATCACCCAAAGCGCGACTGGGTCAGCCGACAGCTGACGTGCAAGAGTTCATCGATTAAGCAATCGTGCGTCGCAAGCCAAAAGCACATCGCCTAACTAGCGTTCTGGTTGAGCCGCGAAGCCAATGCTTTGGCCTCGGCTGGAGACAGCCGACTGAGCGCCATACGTAGCGCTTCGCAAAGTCCGTCGAGCATCGGCTCGCTACGTTCCGAACCCATATGACGATGCGCTCGATGCTGGAAGAAAAGGCAGAGCCAAAGCTTGAGCGCACTGCCTTCCCATTTGCCGGTCTCGCGGACTCGCGCTGACATCGCGTTGGAAAGTTCGGCAAGAGGGTCCATTCCTCCGGTGACCTCGTAGCCATTCAGGAAATGTGCGAAACGCCCTGATTGATCCCAGGCGAACGGTATCGGCATCGCCGAGAAGTCGCCCTTTAAGGCCAGTCGTTCCCACTTGAGAAGCCGTGTCATTCGGCGGCTTCCGCTAGTACGCTAAGCCGAGGCCGGATCAGAGAGACAAAGCGATTTGCTGCATCGCAGAGCCAGTCGAGTAGCTGGTCATCGCTCGCGAAGTCCGAGCGTGGCCTGAACACGCCGAGTTCCGCACAGAACGGTGCGGCGGATTTCGACCTCGCGATCAGGTCAAGGCTACCTTCGCTGCGCAGCTCTGCAATGTCGTTGTGGAACTCATCAAAAAGGGTCTGACCGTCCTCGTCACGAAAGGTCAGGAACAGCCCGACCTCAGCTCTGGTGCCGGTCGAACGAAAGCCTGTTATCCAGCCGATTGGCTCGGGTAGGGGAATCCTGACCCAATTGTCGCCGCCATGCCGCGGGGGCAGTTGGTCTGAGTGGTCGAATTGCACCTGATCAATGAAGCGCTGCCAGAACGCGCGGTTGATGCTTCGCCGGTTGACGCGGTCTGGATCGACAACGCTCTCCATACTCTCGTCAGCCTGGGTAGCCCCTATCTCTTGGGTCTCCAATTGGAGCGGTATGCCTTCACCGTTGACCAAAACTCTCTGCTGAAGGACTTCGGTACGCAGTGGCACCATTGGCACCACGACAATGGCTCCTGATGCCGCCTGCCAAAGCTGGATCTCAAGCAATGTCAGTTGCGCCAGGCCGGCGCCTTGCGAATTTAGATGCTCGGCAATCGCATGCGTATCCGAGCGGATGCCATCTCCGGCGATAATGAGCTGAAAGTCACCCAGCTTTAGCGATTGCGTCATGGCATCAACAAATGGAGCCTCCTCGAGCTCTGGCCACCGAAGCTTCGCCGCGGCAAAGATCGGGTTCGGCACATGGGTTGCCAGCTTGCGTCTTATCCCCGCGGTCAGATCGCCAAAGCTCCAGCGTCGCAGCAGCGCGGCATACTCCAGGATTTGCGCCAACACCTCCCGACGCGCCTGCGGGTTACGCCAAAGCTTGCACTCAATAATGACCAGTCGGCCGGTTCTTGCCACGCCCAGAATATCCGCGAACACTGTCCCGCTTGCACGAGGAATGGCGAGTTCCCGGCATAAGGGGACGACATCGCTCAAGCCGCCATCAAGCCGGTCGGCCACGATCAACTCTGGATGCCGAAACAGCAGATCTTGTAGCCAACGCTCGTCATAAGCGTGCTGCGACAGCGCATTCGAATCTGGCGCCTGGCCTGATCTAGGCGTTGCGTTTTGCGTTAGAGAACGACGGGCCAGTGTCTCGGTATCTGTTGAATTGAAGTCGGAAAATAATAAAGCACTCATTCGAGGGTCGCCATCTCCAATATTTTGTCATGAAAATGGAAACCATCATAGGAAATATTTCGATTATATTATTCCGACGTTCACGACAATTCATGAGACGGATTTGCGCTCGATCTGGAACGACAGTCAACTCGAATTGTCGAGGCCATCTGCTCTCGGCGAGCGAATTGGGCACACGGCGCCCAAAGTCGCATAATATGCAGTCGGGAACTGGCGACCGGTTGACCATCAGCTCCAATAATGCGGACTTGAGCGCCTGCACGGGCCTTGCAGCTAGAAGGATGGCGGACGAAATCGAATAGGTCTGACGGGCGAGTGGGATCTGGGCGACCCGGGACCTTTTTGGGCTCTTCCGAGAGTTCGGAAGGCGGAGGGTTCACAAAAGGGAAGACATCTAGGGTATGTGCAGGGCGGTGTTACCCGACGCGGTTCTAGGTTGTGGACTCATAAGCCCGAAGCCACAGCCGGACGGATCGACCTTGCGATTCGTTTCCAGGCACCGGTTGGGTGGCTACGATCCGGCATTCGTGGTATGTTTTTGCGGCCTTGAAAGCATGACCCGTACCGCAGTTTGCCTTGGGAGATGCCAAATGCGCATGTCCTTGCTTTTCATTCCACTACTGCTTGCACCGATTGTATCGCATGCCGCCGGCATTCACGACGCCGCCATGAAGGGCGATGTCGCGGCGATCACGGCAGCGCTCGACGCTGGTGCCGGCGTCGATGAGAGCGACGGGCGCACGACACCACTCTATCTTGCGGTCAAAGGCGGTCATTTTGCAGCGGCAAAACTGCTCATTGAACGCGGTGCCGACGTCAACGCCGTCCCGGACCCGCGATTGGGTCCTGCCCTTATTCTGGCTTTGGCAAAACGCAGAACCGATTTGATCAATCTGTTGCTGGACGGGGGCGCAAATCCAAATTCGAAGCGCAGCCGCGAAAACGTTATCCACATCGCGGTCAATCTCGGTTGCCTCGATTGCGTGAAAGCACTGGTTGAGGCCGGCGCGGACGTGAATGCGAAGACAAAGGACGGCAAGACACCGCTCCATCTGGCAAAATTCAAGGGGCAACGCGAAGTTGCTGACTATCTCATGTCGCACGGCGTCGTGTTGCCAACGCCAGCTCCGATCTCGATGAAGTTGGCTGCTGCCGATGTCGAGAAAGGCCGAACCTACTTCACACACGTGTGCCACGGTTGCCACAATGCCGAGCCACAGGGAGGGATCAAAACGGGACCGAACTTATGGGGCGTCGTCGGCCGCGATAAGGCATCCATGGCAAACATGCGTTACTCCGACACCTTGCTGGCTTTAGAGGGTGTATGGACGTACGAGGACCTGAACAAATATCTGCTTGAGCCCATGCTCACCACGCCGGGTGTTTACATGGAGGTGCCTGGCGTCCCGGACGAGACCGAACGGGTCAACCTGATCGCCTACTTGCGTACACTCAGCGACAAACCGCTCCCACTGCCCTAGGAGCTATTAGGCAAAAGGGCCGAGGTTGGTCGAAAACGTTGACCGACTGAACGTCGTTTATGAGTACACGCCCTAGCAACGGATTCGTTCTGGAAGTCCCTTGCATGGACCTTGCTGATTTTTATCATCTTTCAGGTTGCATATTTCCTATTTTCATTCGCGCTTTTCGACAAGTTTTGGATGAAAAGGACCGAAGAAAAACCGAACCCTGCCGAGCCTACCTGTCGAGACGGCGGTGTCTCATCTGAAGGGCGGTCGATGACGCTTTGAGGGAGACCGCCAGACACGAGAGCATGCGATCATGCTAATCTTTGCGAACCATGCGAATGAAGGAAAGCCGTGGCAGCGCCAACAATCATCGAAAAGCGCGCTGGCGCTGGATGTCGCCACGGAGATCGTCGACAGGGTGCGGACCGACGACGCCGAAGCCGAGGAGCGCGAGGTAGGTCTAAGGAGGAAACACAGATGGCTGCCTATCTGATAGCGGATGTAGACGTAAAAGACGCTGCCTTGTTCGAGGAATATCGGCGGGACGTTCCCGCTACCGAAGAGCGGTACGGTGGGCGGTATCTGGGCCGCGGTGGCGCCACCAAGGTTCTGGAAGGTGATTGGGATCCACACCGACTGGTCATTGTCGAATTCCCCGACATGGCGTCATTGATGGGCTGGTATAATTCGCCGGAATACGCCCGGCTGATCGAGATCCGCAAACGTTCCGCTAACACCAGGATCATCGCTTTAGAAGGGATTGCAACGCCTGCGGCGTGACCCATGCAGCCAGCGGACCCGACGACAGTTGGCGTCCTCAGCGTCATTTCTTCCTCACGGCGAGATGCCGTCGGCAGGGATCAGGCAGCGTTTGGACATGAAGGCGTCGCGGAACGCGGGTGCTGTATTGATGCCCTCCATCCTCGCGTTGTCTTCGCACAGGCCGTCAAGGACGCCCTCAGCCAGAGCCATAAAGTCCCGCGCGCTTCCGTACCACGGCGAACGGCCGTCCAGGACATCTCTGGCAATTCTGCGGTGCAGACGAGCGAATTGATCAAACCGCCCGCCTCCTTATAGCCATTCATGAAATGCGCAAAGCGCGCTGACTGACGCCAACGGAAGGGACGCGGCATTTGCGAGAAGTCGCCTTCCAGGGAGCGTCGCTCCCATTCCTTCAACTCGTCAGGTGTCTGGTGACCGCCGTGTTATCCCGATCATGCGAAGACGTTCGCTCCGGTGCGGGACGACTTCAAGTCCTTTTCAAGGGTGTTGGGAGGTTGGCCCTGCACAACCAAGGGGCACGATCAGCTTCTGCACCTTCAGACACATCGTGATAACCTGTCGGCCATGAAATCGGAGGCTTGAGAGAAACGTGGGCGGGCCCAGGAGACTAATTTCTGCCCATGGGAAGGCGATGTCCGCGCTAGCCGGAATGTCAGCTACCGAAGATCCGCCGCCTGAAGGCTGCCAGTCCGCTAATGGCCGCCCCAAAGCTGCCGGTCAACACAAGATCGCATTGGAACCGATCCTTCGCATCCCCCGTTATCGAATGGAAGGGACATTACTTGTCATTAGGAGATGAAGAATGAAGCGGCTTCTTTTTGCCACTGCCATGATGGCTGTTTCCAGCGGGCTTGCGTTCGCGGGGACGACGGGGACAACAGGGACGACGTCGAGTGGCTCCTCCACTACCACAACGATGCCGACGACAGATAACAACACGGATTCGACCACAACGAAGTCGACCAATTCGAACTCAGCGAAGGACTGTGCGCCGGGCCAGCAGAGTGGCAGTGCCAAGCAGGCCGCTCCTGGTCAACAGGATGACACCAGTGCCAAGTCCGCAGCCCCTGGACAGATGAAAACGACTGCCGAAGGTTGCTAATTGTGCCGGGAGAGGCCTGTTTGCACCGGCCGGAATGGATGCCTCCCGCTGCCGACCGGCGGCAACGGTCCGGCCCGTGCGCCTTCGATCAGTGCGGGCCGTTTTTCTGAAAGAACCTCCCTTAATCGTCCAACGAGCCTGCAGCCTTTTCTTGGGCGAGCCGGAATGCATAGTTGGTTGCGATGTGATTGTTGAAAGCGGCCTTGGCGAAGGCAGATTTGAACGCGACAAACGCCTCAAGCGGCACGTCCAGGAAATCGTATTGCTTCCCCCCTGGCTCAAAACCAGACAGAGAACCCTGGTCCGGGTCAATAGTCGAACTTGGGCATCGAGGTCGACGGCATGGTGCGTTTCAAGAAACCAGCGTGAGCCGCGGCCAGCCGGGTATGGACCGCCCTACAGGCTGAACTGTATTCGAAGATGTGGCCGGGCGTAGAATGACGTCTCGTTCCGCCGCTTCGCGCGCCGCCCTGATCGGAGTTTTCGCGTTGACGGTGTGGGTGGCCGTCACGGCATCGCCTGCCATCTCCTCAACACGGTATTTCGGCACTTTTGTTCCTACGCGTCGGTAGCAACTCCGCTTGTTTGGGGGTCGCCCTCAAAGAGGAGAATAAGGTGGCAAGCTCGGGTCGCCCTGCCGCCGGGGGGGTGACCCGGCGGCTTGCACGTTCGACTAGGGTCGCTTCACCTGTGACCGCCTTACGGCGTTGCCGCAGGAGTTTGCTTGGCAGCCATCTCGTCGATCTTCTCGGCAAGCACGCCGTTGGCCCATTCGGTGACCTCGGCGTCGACCGGCTTGTTGGCCATATCGGCGAGCGCGTCATCCAGCGACGGGACGGCGGCAGCAGCATCGGCCGCCGCTATATTGGCGGCATCGAGAGCCGCCTGCGCTGCGTCAATCTGCTCCTGGGTCGGGACTTGGTCGGCCGGAGTATTCGGGTCGTTCAACTTGGCGTTCAACGCGTCGACTTCGGCTTGGGCGGCATCTACCGCGGCTTGGGCACCCTTGGCGGCCGCCGACGCTGTCACATAAGCCTGAATGCCGGCGAATTTCTTGCTCTTGGAGTTCATATAAGCGTTGATGTTGCGCTGCAGCGAGTTCAGCCGGCCAAGCTTGGCGTGAATGTTCTTGTCCTTAGGCGTCGCGGCGACCTCAATGTCGTCGACGGCGACCTGGTCTTCGCCCGAGGCCTTCTTTCCGGCGTGAGCCGATGCCGACTTGCTGTGCGAAGCGCTGTTGCCGGACTTCCCGCCGCTGTTGCCGGACTTGCCGCTATTGCCGTGACCACCGCCATTGCCGTGACCACCGCCATTGCCGTGACCACCACCATTGCCGTGACCACCACCGTTTCCACCCGCGCCAGCGAAAGCAGGAGCGGTCACTAGCGCAAGCGCGGCAAGCGCTGCCAACAGCGTTTTTCGGGATGTCATGGTACCTCCTCAGGCGAATAGCCACCTCGCCGATTCGTTATAGAGCGGCTTATAAGAGTTTCCTAATTCGACTGAATGAACTTTAGATAAATGCTTGTTGCAATGAGCGACTGACGACTGCGGAGCGCTTTGTAACCCTCTGAAATGTAGCAAAAAATCCGGAGTCGCAGACCGTATCGCCCTTTGCGCGACTGAAGTCCCATACCGATCGACTTGGTCGGGCGATGCACAACTGCGGAATGCTTGCGGCATTTCGGAGTATGGCGTCACCGTGTGGCTGTGACTGCGCATTGGTAGACAACTCGCCGGGCGAAGACCCCAACTACCTCGAGCCCGGCGAGCCTACACCTGATCAGAGTACGCGATCAGGACCGGGGATCAGCCGGCGAAAGATGTGGGTGCAATATGGGCGCCAAACTATTCGTCCCAAATTGGGACCATGCTGCGGCCGGCAAGCTGCGCTTAGGTCTCATAAAAGACTTAGGCGCTGGCATCGGAAATGGCGATCGCTGGTTAGATCGCTCCTTCCTCCGTTTGTATGATTCGTTGGCATTGGCAGTCGTGCGCATATTGTTTGCCGGACGGCGCTGAGTCTCACCGGTCGAGCCCAGCGGCCCGCCCGCCGCAAAGTGTCCCCCCGCTACAAAGGCTGCTGGGCCGTCCTAGCGCCGATCTGCTCCGGCAATGGCCGCGTGAATGCCCGCTCGACTCCAGCAACAGCTTCATCCTTGGTTGCGACGGTTCCGCGCGCGCCGCCGTCATCGAGCGTATCTTACTCGCCTAACCCGGATCGTGCCGCGTCCGCTTTCCGGGACGCACGGATCTATGCTCAACAGCTAATGTCAGGCGCGTACCTGAATTGGTCCTCGAGCCGAGATAGCGCGTTAGTCGATACACGACATTGCGATGTCCAGGAATTGACCGTTTCGCGAACAGCGATGACTACTCGGAGCTGCTATCTCGTTTGCGCCACGAACTGTCCCCTGCCCTCAATGCTTCCAACGTCTCATTTGGGGCCGTATCCGGACGGTCTGCTTCTAGGAAGCGCTCGTCGGTAAGCTGCCGTTCGAGTTCACGGTCATCGAGCGAAGTTTGCCTTGTCAACTGACGAATACGCTGCTTTGACGACCAAGTTTAGCGGGCGCTCTTACCGGCCGGCCCCTTGGCGGCTGGAACAGGGCCGGTAGCGGATCGGCAGCTTGCGGAGCCACGCAGCCGAAGAGCGGTCATTCCATGACGTTGCTTACAGCTCCAGGAGGAGTGTCACCCCTCCTGGAATAACAACCTGCCATTCGTCAACGCCTCCTTCCAACCTGGGGAGAACCGCCGGAAATCAGGCTGTCAGATGCACACCGTCGCGTGGAGTCATTCATCGCGCCAGTATGGGTGGGAACAGCTGAATTGGCGCGAGCCAACCAGACGGCGTTTGGTCTCCGATATCGGTCCTCGGACGGGCAGATCATTCGCGGTCATGTTGGGTACGACGCTGTAACCCTGATCGACAAGCTGCAGTTTCAGCTCCGCGAGGTGGCGCCTGAATCCATTTTCGATGTAGCTGCGCGGATACCGCCATCCGTTCCTGCATGCTCGCACGAGAATGTCGGAATACAGTTCAGAGCTGGCAGCTTGCAGCGCTTCTTCGGAAGTCAGTTTGCTGTTGGTTTGGGTACCTTCGGACAAGCATGGCCCCACCGACACCAAAAGCACCAGTATTACGGTCAAGACAGACAACTTTGTCATGGAGCCCTCCGTGTTCTGGATCGACCAGGCCTGCCAAGCAACCTGCCCTGCCGATCTGCAGAGACTAGGATGCTGACCCGTCGCATGGAATCGTGCAAATGCAGTGTTTTCGATATCGCATCTGTAGTATTTTCATCCTGATGTAAGGCCATCGGGTTCTGGCCACAGGTCGGCAGCAAGGAAAATGGAACGATGCTTCGCGCCGTAGGCAATCCTCTCGCCGGCTTATCGGATCGGGAGTTGATGGTCGCGGCAAAGTTTGCGGAGGGCATGACTTATCGCGAAATCGGCGAAACACTTTTCATAGCGCCTACCACCGTTCGGACCCATCTTTCGGCCATTTATCGGAAGCTCGATGTTCGCAGTAAAGTGGCGCTTGCTGGGTTACTTGCCGATCACCGCCAGCAGGACCGCAGCCATGCACCACCCGGAAGTCTTTCGACCGACGAGCCGGGTCCGCCGGTCCTCGCAGTTCTCCCGTTCGACAATTTAAGCGGAGAAGAACGCTGGACTCGTATCGCTGATGGTTTGTCGGCGGACCTCATAGTTGATCTCTCTCGCTACCGGGACCTTGCGGTGATCGCCCGCCAAACAATGCTTTCCTACAAGGGACGGCGTGTTGACGTGCGAGCTCTCGGACGAGAGTTGAATGCCGACTATGTGATCGAGGGAAGTTTTCAAGTGGACGGGCAGCGGGTGCGCATCCGCGTCCAACTCGTCGACGCCCACACAGGGGTCGATGTCTGGACGATGCGTTACGATCGTTCCGCGAACAACCTGTTTGCGATGCTGGACAGCGTGACCGAAAACGTCATCAATGTCCTTGCAACTTGCCACGGTCAGCTCGCCAATCTGCGACGCGATGCGGCTCGTCGGAAGGCTCCAGCAAGTTTGCAGGCCTATGACTGCTATCTGCTTGGGCTTGAGCAGAAGCACCTTTTCACCCGTGAGTCGAACAAGGAGGCGATACGGCTACTGGCGCGTGCGATCGAACTCGACCCGGGTCTAGCAAGAGCTTGGACGGCGCTGGCACTTGCGCATGCTGTGGAAGCTATCAACGGGTTTACCGACAACCTTTCCGGCTCGATCGAGAGCTGGAGCCAATGTGTCAAGCAAGCGCTGGCGCTTGATCCGGCCGACATTTACGCCCGCATAATGCTTGCCGATCTTCGGGCATTGCAGGGCGATGTCGAAGCTGCTGTCGAAGAACATGACCGAGTGTTGGTGGCTGCTCCAAATGACGCGGACTCACTTGCCTTTCTTGCGGGTAGCCTTGCTCTTGTTGGCAGCGACCCGAAGCGTGGCTACGAACTGGCCAAGCGAGCGGTCCGGCTAAATCCTTATGTTCCCTGGTATTATGGAATGCTCGCTCGATGCAGCTACGTTCTAGGCTTTTACCGTGAATCACTGGTCGCGCTACGTCAATCTGCGCCAGATTCGCCCGCCACCCTTCTGTTTGTGGCAATGGCTCATGCGATGCTCAATGAAACTCCTCAGGTCGCCAGGATCAATTCGCGACTGAAGGACGAGTTCCCGAATTTCACGGCTGAGGTGTTCATCAGAACCTATCCGGTTACCAATCCTGTCGCCATTGCTGCAATCAGAGAAGGCGCCCGTCGTGCGGGTTTGGCCTAGCTTCTTCACTCTGGTCACCTCAGAGGCGCATTGCTCCTGGGCAGCATTGGGGCCGCAAGCGGACCGTCAGCTTCGCGGTGAAAATCCTCAGAAAGCGGGCCAGCATGTAGTCGTCGCGGCTGAAAGAGGGGCGTGACGCGCAAGGAATAGGTCCTGGTTTCACCTGATCACCTACGCAGGCAGTTTGACGATCATTGAGCGGCGAGAACGCGGCCCGAGGCAGGAGCTTTGAGCCGATTTTACGATCGACCTTCAGGCTTGTCGAGCCGTCTCGAGGTTACTGCCGAAAAACCGAGCCTCCATGCCGGCGCCCTGGGGAGGCAAGACAGCCAGCAACTGGACGGCTCGTGGATTTAGCACCGTTCAACCCAGAGCGTTTTGTCGAGATGCAGGCGTATCCGCTGGCCTTCCGCGAAGGACAGCGCAAAGGATTCCAGGCCCAATGAGCGTGTAATTTCCTGGTCGGTCTCTATGATGCGGACGACCCATTCGCCACTGGCTCCGACTACTTCCACGCAACGCGTGGCCCTGCGAATTGGCACCACGTGCCCATCACATCCTCCCTACGAAACGCAATGGCAAGTCGATTTAAGACGGTCGTAGTCGGGAATTCAATAACAAATGCTTGCTCGGAATCGGACGAGCCATCCTGGAAGGGCAGTACGAAGGCGTTGAATGGCTAACTTGTCATGCCACCTCGGTCAGGCGAGCCCTCCGGGGAGCCTCCCGTGAGATAGCCTCTGCTTCAGGTCGTTGGCATTCAGGATGGCTGCCAGCTCTTCAGCATACTCCATGTCGGGAAGGTCGACAGAAGGGTGGCCCACTACAATAGCCGGCTGCCCGGTGAAAACGTCGAACACCGCCCACGTCCCATCCGGTTCCCGCCTTACCTCGTACCGCAGAGTTGCCATGAGGGGATCACATAGGTCGCCGTTAGGGTGGGAATATTTGGTCCACGGTGACGCGGGGCCGCCTGAAAGCACCGAGACACAGTCGGCGCTCAGTAACGCGCCCGCCCACCCGACATGTCGAATACCGCGCCGGTATTGAAGTTGCTGGCGTCCGAGCACAGCCAGGCCACCATGTGGGCAACTTCTTCGACCCGGCCGAGCCGGTTCATTGGACTATCGACGATCATTGTCTCGACAGCTGCGACCCCGAGGTTTCGGATCATGTCCGTATCGATTGGCCCAGGAGCGACGCAGTTCACGCGTATGTTTGTATTGGCGACCTCACGCCCAAGCGCCTTTGTGAAGACTACGATACCTGCGCTGGAGGCTGAATAGGCGGCAAGGTTGGCAAGACCTTCCTTGCCCGCCAAAGAGCCCATATTGACAATGCGGCCAACACCCCATTTTCGCATGTGGGGCAAAACCAACTGCGTCACTTGCATCGTGCCGATCAGATTGGTTTCGATGATGCTTCGCCAGTCTGCAGGTTCGTGTTGGTCAAACGGGTGAAGGGTTCCTAGATAACCGGCGTTGTTAACCAGAACGTCTATACGCTGGCCACGACCGACGATCATGTTGATCGCATGGGTTACCTGATCGCGGCTGGTAATATCGACCTTCGTAGACACCACACCCTTCAGTTCGATCTGATCTCGATCCCACACGTGCACTGCAGCACCCGACGCTACAAGGCGCTCTACGATTGCCTTGCCGATACTCTTTGCTCCGCCGGTTACGACGGCTGTCTTGCCAATGAGGTCATATGATACCGGCACAAAGCCCCCATTCATGCGTGTTCACACGGGCTAAGTTTAGCAGGATCGCATATTTTCGCCAGCGGCCAGACCGGTGTCACCAGGTCTTGGCAGCGCCGGAGCCAAGCTATGACCTGGTCGGCAGCGAGCTCCAGATCGTACACCGACGATGTTGTTCTTTGTCCCGCTCTCCTCCGGCGACACGCCATTGCCCAGTTTGAAAGAACCAAAGAGACAATCAGGACAGGCCGGCGATATTTCGATGAGGGGGGCTTTCGCCATTAGTTAGCGCAGGCTAATATGTGTTCTTCGCGGTCAGAGAGCCGCCTGCATGTTGGGCAGAGATGCTTTAGCACCTACTACAATCGTGCCAGCCGCGATGCCTATCCCCATTTGCCTTGGCGTCTCCCCCGACGGGCTCTGGCTAGAAGCATTCCAAACCGATCAGGACATCCGCGCGTATTGGAGGCGTGGTGCGCGCCGTTTTGCTGATCATCGAGCTTGTGGCAATTCACCTGCTGCCCTGACGTAGCAGCGCTGTCTTGATGGCGCTATCGCTGTAGCGGTCGGACGGCTCTAGTGCGCCTTCTCCGCCTCCATCGTTGAGCGTCAATTTCAGCTCGAGCGGGCTGGACGGGGGAAGCGCGGGCGCATGACCGTGGTGCCTACATTCGTCGTGACCAGGCGCCCACCTCATATCGGCCGACCACCACGCTTCCGCTTGCATAAGCCTCGGCGCGAATTCGATCTTGCAGCGTTTCGGGACCGAGTTCTGAAGCTGCGATAACGCCCATCTGCTCCATGACCGGAGCCATGGTCGCCGCGAGATCGGAGATCAGATCAATGCCGCTCATACTGTCTGATCCACCTCCGGCGAGAGCACTTACCGCCATGCTAGGGGCCGGCAGCCCGGCTTTTACGAAGGTCGCATGGAGCTGCAGGCCCATGTTGGGGTTGGTCCCTACACGACGAAATGTCTCCACAATGCACCGAAAGCAGTTGTCGTACGTTGGGACGGAGGGAAACGAGGCAGCGCCAGTCCAGTCGACTTCGTGGAATACCATCACGCCCCCGGGACCAAGATGCCGCGCAACCCCTCTCAACATCTCGGCCGGATCGGGCGCGAACATTAGGACGTATCGGCCAACAACGGCGTCGAACGCTATATCGAAAGTGAAGGTGGCAGGATCACACTGGTGGAAGATTACATTCTCCAAACCACGTTGCGCGGCTCTCGCCCGAGCAGCGTCAAGAGCCTCCGCCGACCTGTCAGTGCCGATAACAAGACCTGTGGGTCCGACAATATCAGCCGCGAGAAAGGCGACATCGCCAGCGCCGCTCCCCACGTCAAGGACATGCATTCCCGCTCGAAGGCCAGCTCGCCGCAGGTAATCCCGCGTCATCGGGTCAACCAATGCCGCCTGCGTCGCCAGCCTTCTCAGTTCTCGTTCCGAATGTCCCAACTCGTATTCGTGCTGACGTTCGCTTGTCATACTGGCGTCCCCCGGATGAAAAAGCACAACAAATCAGGGCTTGAATGCAGGCCTTGGCGCAATCCGAAGCCGAGCGGCTCATGCCTACTTTAGAGATGTCTAACATAAATATCTGCAAGGGTGCCGTCTAGGCGCACCTCAAACGAGAGAAGTCCTTCAGAGAGGGCGCGACGGCTTGGCCACCAGCACGGCAGACGACAAAAGCGCGTTGTCCAGCAGGGGCCTTCTGGCTTCTGGTCAGGCACGGATGGGCTCAACTCAATGTCACTCCGATTCGAGCGCGATTGTATCGCCCGCGCTCTGGAAAGAAGCTCAACATGGCGTGGAGCACGGGCGGCCTGTTGAACAGCGTAACAACTCAGCATAACGTCTTGAACACCGCAGCCGGGTGGCAAATGCCTTCTGATCTCGCAAATGAATTTCTTTGCCTGGCAGACTTCGAACCTGCTGCACGTGATCGTTTGCCCCATGCCGTCTATGAGTTTATCGTCGGCGCGGCTGGTGACGAAATTACGATGCGGGACAATGTAGGTGCGTTTGACCTGCTGCGGATCAGGCCGCGGGTTTTGCGGGACGTCTCGAAGATCGACACAAGCATTACGCTCTTCGGTGAAAGGCTCTCTCATCCGATCTTTCTGGCGCCAACGGCATTCCAACGCATGTCACACCCCGAGGGCGAGGTGGCTGCCGCTCGCGGGGCGGGCGAAGCCGGTGCGATATTCACTCTGGGGACCAGCGGAACAGCAACCATCGAGGAATGCGTGGCCACAAGCCCTGTGCCGATCTGGTTCCTGTTGTATTGGCAGAGCGATCGAGGTTTCAACCGTGACCTTGTCGCCCAAGTCGCTGCGGGCGGAGCGAAGGCGATCTGCGTAACGGTGGATATGCCAACACTCGGCGATCGGCGAAGGCAAATGCGAGCCGGTTTCAAAATTCCCGATGCGCTCGCCACCCCTTATTTCAATGACCGCAATACAGGCCTCTTCAAGATCGGTGGTTCGCCAAAGCGTGCAATATTGACATGGCCGGATGTTGAGTGGCTTCGTTCTCTCACAGCTCTGCCTATCGTGTTGAAAGGCATCCTTGATCCTGAGGACGCTGAACTGGCGATAAGCTCAGGCGCCGACGCCATTGTGGTTTCCAATCATGGCGCACGGAACCTCGACACGCTGCCGGCAACGATCGATGCACTGCCGGCAGTTGCCGAGCGGGTGGCCGGCAGGATTCCAATTATTATCGATGGCGGCATCAGACGGGGAACGGATGTTTTGAAGTCTATCGCTCTTGGAGCAACCGCGGTGATGATCGGCCGCCCATATGTTTATGCGCTTGCCTTGGGCGGATCCGATGGGGTCAGGCACTGTGTTGACCTGTTACGCCGGGAATTTGAAACGGCAATGGCGTTAACCGGGAGGACCTCAATTGGCGAGATTGATCGAAGTCTCATCTGGTGACAAGCAGGGGGATGGATGTCGCTGAGGGCTCCGGGGATGCCGACACGGACCATCTACTTGTGCTCTGGCCAAGGTTGGGACGTTGCTTCGATGTGCATTTCAGAGTGGCGGGCGGGTCCTTACAGGAGAAGAACATTTGCTTGAAGTGAGAGGGGTCCACAATCATCATGAAGATAATCTCACATGCGGAACAGCGGCGGGAGGAATGGCGAGTTGGAGTAGAAACCCGGATGCTTATATCCGCTGAGAACGGCGCGCTTCAGCTGTGCATTTTCGAGCAATGGGTAGCGCCGGCTATGGGCGCCCCGACGCACAGTCACCGTGTTGAAGAAGTGCTCTCTGTGGTCACCGGCAAAGCAGAATTTGGATCGACAACGAGTCGGTTAGCATAATCGAAGGGCAATCACTTGTTGTTCCGGCTAATCGAAAACACGGGTTTCGAAACGTCGGCTCTGAAACCCTTCACATATATGCCGTGCTCGCATCATCAATTTTCGAGGCGGCCTTTGATGATAGCGAGCCTGTCCGTCGCTGGGTTCTATCGGCGGCAGACTGATCCCGAATTTCGACGATTATCGAGGCGCGCAGTACGCGATCCGTGCCGTGGGCAACGAATGGGTCAAAGGAGTTCTGCGCTCTTTGATCGACAAAATGATAGCCTGCCCCAAAGAAGGTCATCGCACGCTCGCTGAGCGTATCTTGCTCGCCTAACCCACATCGCGCCAGAAGCCAGAGTACGCCGCGTCCACTTTGCGGTACTCACGTTTTTCTGCTTAACGGCTGAATTCAGGCGCATTGCGGTCGGAAATATTGGGCCGAATGCGGACTGGCGGCTTTCAGTGAGCAGCAATCAACAACGGACGATTGCACCATGCTTTTGAGGCCAGCCAAATGGCATTGTCGTCCTGGGCGGGTTGCATAAGGCTGCACTCCAAACATGGCTTTCAAGAAAGCTGGACGATTCCCTCAAGCGCCGCGTAGACCGAGATTCGCAGCCAACGGTCCATGCTTCGCGCGAGGCCGGGGTCGCCGATGAGGAAAAGGCCGCCCCTCTCTTTCTCACGCTCGATGCTGGAGCGGCCCTCCAGGATGGCTCCCAGCGAAACAACGCCGGTCTCGACGTAAAGATCGACGTCCCGGCCGGGGTCGAGCGAGCATAGCTCGGGCAAGTCTGAGCCTGGCTCGACCACAAACCAGTAATGGGGACACCTCGGTGGGGGATCGTCGCGGAAATGGAAGCGGATGACGGCGCGCCGCCGCGGCAGTTCAGCGAGGTCAATCTTTCGCCGCACGGCCCACATGAGGGTCGAAACATCCACGTCGGCGAGCGCGATCTCCGCCTGGATGTTGCATTGCGCCCATTCCGCCAGCGCGTTCATCGCCGGCTCGAGCCTTATCGACTTTTCGGTACGGAAATAGCTGATGGTGCCCGTCGCCCCGTCCTCGACGCGCTCGACCAGGCCCAACGCTTCCATTTCCTTGAGCCGCTTCGACAAGAGGGCGGACGAGACGTTGCCCACCCCCTTGCGAATGTCATTAAAGCGGGTCGAGCCGTTCCAGAGCTCGGTCAGGATTTGGATTGTCCAGCGTGGCTCCAGGAACTCGCAGGCGTGCGAGATCGGGCAGACCAGTCCGTAAGGCCGTCGCGTCATGGCTGACCGCTCCTTTGCCGCAGGTTAGGCCTTTCGGAGGTCTGAGGCCAGTTCACAATCTGAAGCGGAACGCTTCCGAAGCTGCCCTGGTGCCTTCTCGCCTTCTGCCGTCACGTGATCGTCATTCGCATCCCCGATCAACGGAGGTTCACCATGACCTGGCGTAACATGACGCAAACTACACCAGGCCAGACCGCACGGCGCGTGCCGCGCACTTTTCTTGACCCTCCGCTCGAACGCCTGCTGGCCCTTGTCCGTGAGTGGAGGACCCGCCGCAACATAGAGCGCGGGCTCGGTCACCTGTCCAACTTCCTTCTGCGGGACGTTGGCTTGACCGAAGCGGACGTCGAAGCGGCCTGCGCCGACAGCTTCGATAGGTCCGCCTCTCGCGCGCTCCAGAGTGCAGCGCAGAACCGCACGGGAAATTGGTGAGAAGGGAGAGCCCCGGGAGCGGAAGCCGTTTTGACGGCGGCAATTGATCAGCCGAACTCAGGGCCATCCCCAGTAGCGCCTTGGTTTCAGAGATCTAGCGCGCCGAAGCGATTCGAATGCATACTTCCAAGTGGTCGGCCGGCTCTTCGGATTCATCGTGAGGAACGTCTGCTGTTGGAAGAAACCCACCGAAGCTTTGACAACCGAGTTGAGGCGCTGAGCGCACGCTCGTGCGGTATAGTAGGTCCGATAGCGAGCTACGAGCACGGCACGATCCGCAACTATCGAAGCCCGGCAATGCGCAGCCCCTCTACATAGAGAGCCCGGTGCTTGTAGTGAACGATCGGATGAAACTTGTCTACCCATTGAAGGGATAGGGACGGTTGAAGGCGCTTGGCCTGCGAAAGCGCATGAACCGCGATGTCCATTTCACCGGCCATCCCAGCGGCCGCCGCGTACGTCCGCCATGCAGACCCAAAATGGGGCCGGAGTTCAACCGCGCGACATTCGCATTCGACCGCGTCTGCATATCGTCCAGCCATGAAATGACATAAGCCAAGGATGGAGAAATTCGCAGCATATGTGTGATCGCGAGGACTTAGCCTACCCGCGATTTCAAGATGGTCGAGCCCCTCGGCGGGCATGCCCCCATATCCGTAAGTTGAGCCCAGGATCGAATGCGCAAAGGCGAAGCTCGGGTTTAGCTCGATCGCTTCATTTAGTTCTCTCACAGCAGAGTCGAAGCCGCGCGAAATCATGTGGACAAACCCTGCCGCTAAATGCGTCCACGGGTCCTCGGGGTCGCCTTGGATTGCCCGCTGCGCGAGGGCGCGAGAGGTGGGCAGAATGTCTGCTGCGTTGGCCCATCCTGACAAAACGCGGGCCGCGTGAGCCCACGCCAACAGGCTGTTGGCGCGGGGATAGTCAGGATCGAGGTCCGTAGCCTGCTTCAGAAATCCCTGTGCAATCTCGATTTCCGTAGCCGAACTCCAGGTCCAGACATATGGCATCGCCTTCATGACGAATCCCCAAGCGTCAAGATTGGTGGGGGACCTGCTCTGAAAGCGTTGCTGTTCCGCCGTGTAGAGCCGCGGCTCGATCGTAGCGATGACACTTTCGGCAATCTGATCCTGAAGCGCGAAGAATTCCGACAATTCCACATCGTATCGTTCAGCCCACACTTGTACCCCGGTCGATGTGTCACTGACTTGCGCGCTTATCCGGAGGCGATGACCTGAGCGCCTTACACTTCCGTCCAGCACATACCGCACACCAAGCTCTCGACCGACTTGTTTTAAGTCGACCGCTTTTCCCTTGTAGGTGAACAAAGAGTTGCGGGCGGACACGAAGAGCCAACGAAGACGCGACAGCCGAGTAATAATGTCTTCGGCAAGGCCGTCGGCGAAGTATTCCTGTTCGGGGTCGCCGCCCATGTTCTGGAATGGCAAGACAGCAATCGAAGGGTTGTCGGGCAGCGCCAGCTGTTCGGAGGACCCGGCAGTCGCAGCCAGATCGGTTTTTGGGACTGTGTCGCGCATACGTAGACGATAGGTGCGCACCGGGCGTGCGATATTTTTGAGCTCTTTCTCGCCCAGATCGACAAATTCTTCCTTCAGTTTGTCGCGCACCTGTTCGTAAGCGGCGGCCGATAAACAGATGCCGTTCGGCTCAGCGATGCTTTCTAGACGGGCGGCAATATTGACACCATCTCCCATCAGATCGCCGTCGCTCTCCTCGACAACATCGCAGAGATGAATGCCGACGCGAAATTCAATGCGTCGCCCGGGCGGTAAGCCAGCGTTGCGCTCAACCATGCCGTTCTGCATTTCGATTGCACAGCGTACGGCGTCAACAACGCTCCGGAACTCTACGAGGGTACCGTCACCCATAAGCTTCACAACGCGCCCATTGTGGACAGCGATGGTCGGATTGATGAGATCGCTCCGGAGCGCCCGTAGCCGTGCCAGCGTTCGATCTTCGTCCGAGCCCGCCAACCGGCTATATCCGACCACGTCGGCGACCAGGATCGCCGCAAGTTTCCGCGTCTGGCTCACTTTGCCCACTCCTGTCGACTAAGTGGCATAGCACAGAATACAGGATCCCGTTTTCGAAGGCGACGTTCGATAGGTGAATTCCGAGATGCGGATGGCCAGGCTTTCCGCGACAAGGAGCCCACAATCCTGGTCGTTCGCCCCAGACGGCTGAACCCGCCACTAGGATTGCCGCAATCATACGGCGCTTCCGTCATTTCTGCTGCCAAAACCGCCACAAGCTTTCGTTCTGGGCGCGCCACGATCCCCTCCGGCGCTACACGTGGGTTTGCTGTAACGTGGCACCCCTGCCTACGCGCAACCAGCCACCAGAGTCCGCTTCAATCGGCGGCAGAGCTCGGCCCAATGGCCGAATTGCGGCGCATAGCTGACATTTGGCGAAGCGCCCAGACTTTGGAGCAGGACTTCAAAATTTGCCGAAATAGAACCTACCCGTCGGCTTGTCGTCCTTCATCCAAATCAGCGCCTGGGTCATGGAGTCGACCTGGTCGTCGTGCTTTCCGTGCGGAAATGCGAGCACCTCAAGCAGGAGGTCATCTCTCCAATGCGCGTCTTTCGGAAGATTGACGTTGCCGTTTTCGATCATTGCGGCAACACGTGACAGCCGGCTTTCCTTGTCGGTTCTGGCTTTTACCGGCGTGGTGCTGATGTCCTGGCTTTCCAAGTCGGCGATGAGACTTGAGCCGGAACCCGCATCCTCAATGAGGATGATGTCGGGGGAGTGCTCCAGAAGGGAGTTTTTTACCGCCTTGATGAGGTCTGGGTAAGCTGCCCGGACGCGGACGAGATCGAGGAGATAATAGTTGTTGTCGCTTTGGCCCATGTCGTTCCGACGGAGTAATCGCTGGAGGGGTCGCCCTTAAGCGCGGTGTCCCAGCTTTGAACGATGGTCATCGACCGACGGTCGAACTGATGTGGATCGTAGTCGCGAAACCACACCCTCTTGACCATGTTGCCGTCCGGTTGGGCAGGGGATTGTTGGTACTGCGCGGAAAAATTGAGCGATCCTAATAGGCGCTTTAGACCGTCCAGTTCGGCGTGTCCCAGACGCGCGGGGTGCAGCAAGTCGCCAAGCTTGCGATCGTGCCAGCGATTTACACTTGTCTGGACGCGTTCGTCCTGCTCGGCAATCGCCGACAGGTTCAAATGCTCCCAGCCGCCAGTCTCCAGAAGCACGCCTGCTAGGTCGTCGACATGCAATCTTTGCATGACAAGGACGACGGCACCGGCAGCCGGATTGTCGAAGCGCGACATCAAAGTCGTCCGAACCCAGTCGGCGCACCTATTGCGAGCCGATTCCGAATGCGCTTCATCTGCCTTCAAGGGGTCATCGATAATGATGATGTCGCCACCCCGGCCGGTTAGCTGACCACCGGTCGAGGTCGCCAGGCGTCCACCGCCGAGCGTGGTCTGCAGTTCATTTTCAGTGTTCTTGCGCGGGCTAACCTTGAAGGTCGGGAACATCGACCGGTACCAGGCGGTGTTGACGACTGTTCGAAAGTCGTTGGCGTGCTTGACCGCAAGAGGTTGAGCATAAGAGACGCAGATCATTTTCTTCGACGGATCGCGGCCAAGAATCCATGCCGGGAACGCGACCGCAGCGGGGGATAGAAGCAAGGCGCTCATTTCTGATTGGTGCCGCCCTTACGTCACTGTTCATGTTTTTCAGGAGATACGAAGTAGACTTCATGGCGACGACCAATGCTGAAGCTGACTTCGTTGTCAATTCGAAATACCGAAGTCACGTTTCGAGTATGAGCGACTCTTTAAAGCGGACTATAGGCGCCCGAGATCAAGCTGCGCGGCGCGGCGCCAACTTCAGTCAGCAGGGGGTTCTCCGTTTCTTATGCGATGGGCATTCTTCAGCGCGTGGTTGGCGTTTGCGCTGATCTCGGGGCGCGCAGCGGCGGCGGATATTCAACTTATCGACTCCAATGGCACAGTCGATATCATTGGCGTTTCGGGCGAGATCGTTCAGGGCGATGCTGATCGCTTTTACGATCTTACGCTGAACCGCGGGCGTGTCCTCGTTCTCCTCCAAAGCCCCGGAGGCTTGATAGAGGAAGCGCTCCAAATTGGGGCCAGAATCCGTCTCAGCAGCTATGTGACATCGGTGGGTGCAGATGGAGAATGCTACTCGGCATGTGGTTTGATTTGGGTCGCTGGTGTTCGCCGCTATATGTCGCCCACCTCGAAGATCGGATTCCATGCGGCCTATACGGAAGAGAACGGCCAGTACAAAGAGAGCGGGGTCGCGAACGCCGAGGTCGGATCGTATCTGACCCATCTTGGACTTCGTATCGAAGCTATTCGCTTCTTCACGATTGCTGGGCCAACCGAGGTGCGGCTCCTTTCCTCGGAAAGTGCGAGAGCTCTCGGCATTGATGTTTTTGAACAGGACAGCGGGCAACTGAGCACCCCGAGTGACGCGCCGACTGCGGACGTCTTTGCCGATCGGTTCGTGTCCTACACGCTCTTGCAGTCACGCTGCGCGGAGTTTTTCCAACCAGACAAGGACGTTATCGATCGGGCTGTCAGGGAAGCCTTTGATGAAGGGAATCGCATTGCCGGTAAGGAGAACTGGATAGGCTTATGGACGCCGATGCTCGACGAGGTGAAGTCGGCACTAAAGAGCCGAGGAGCTCTCTTCGTCTGCTTGGAAACCGTTGCGTTCATGGCAGACCACCAGCAGCCAACCGGTATTGGCAGCCCAAGTTTCGATTGCTCGAAAGCGATGACGGCAACTGAGAACGCGGTGTGCTCTGACGACCACTTGTGGGCCAAGGACCGGGCAATGAATGCAATCTACCGATATATTCGGGGCTTCAACAATGTGAACGTTCGCAAATCCCTGCTAGCCAACCAACGCGAATGGCTACAGCACCGGAATGCGTGCGGTGGGAGCAGAGCCTGTCTCAATCGCTCCTACGACGACCGATTCCAGCTGATGAAGGATATCGACGTATCGGTGCCGGTGAATGGGCAGTGAGGTTCAAAGGCCCAAGTGGCGTTCGCCTGCCTCGGTCGTAAAACGCTCGTTCCTACACCTATCACAACTGGATGCTCGAATCTCTTCAATCTAAAGACAGAGATTCTTTGACCGCAGCTGGAAGGGCGATTTGGGATGGCCCGAAACGCTCATCGTGCTTACAGACACACCCAACAGCAGCCGAAAGCCAATATTGACACCGCCGCGCCTCACCCGGGTCTCCAGTTATTGCCAGTCCCTCATGATATCGATAACATGTTCTTGGTATCGGGTTCCGGAGGTGGTTCATGAAGGCGAATAGAGACCAGGTAAGCCGTTTCGCGAAGCGTGAAACGTTCGCGGCGCGAGCAACCGCCGGAGTGGCTTGATGGCCAAGGCAGTGTCCTCAACGTCCGGCAATAACCATGCGCCAACTATGGTTGACGTGGCCCTGCGGGCAGGTGTGTCCACCATGACCGTTTCACGCGCACTGAAAGAGGGCAGCCGGGTTTCCAAGGCGACACGGGAAAAAATCATGGTCGCGGTCAACGACCTTGGTTATGTGCTTGACCAGTCAGCCGGCAGCCTGTCCTCGCGCAAGACAGGGTTCGTTGCGGCTATCGTCCCGTCGATCAACAATTCCAACTTCGCTGATACCGCTCGCGGCATTACCGACGAGCTTGAAAGCACGGGGCTGCAACTTCTGCTCGGCTACACCGACTACACGGCTGAGAAGGAAGAACGGTTGATCGAAGCGATGCTCCGTCGGCGGCCGGAAGGCATTATCCTAACCGGCGGCGCTCACACGGATCGCGCCCGCCGCCTTTTGAAAAACGCCGGAATTCCAGTAGTCGAAACCTGGGAGTTGCCGGTAAAGCCGATCGATCAAGTGGTTGGGTTCTCCAACGAGGAGGCGATGGGGCTTCTCGTCAAGACGCTCGCCAGGAAGGGTTACCGAAAATTCTGTTACATCGGTGGCACGACCTCGCGCGACACGCGCGGCAGCCAGCGGCGCGAAGGCTTTGTCAGAGCCATTGAGGAGCTCGGCCTGCCGACCGGGCGCCTCGTTTCCTTTGGCGTGCCGCCGATATCCATCGAGCAGGGCGGCCAGGCCGTCGTCAGCATGCTGGAGCGTTGGCCGGACACGCAAGCCGTACTCTGCGTTTCGGACCTTTCGGCCTTCGGCGCACTGATGGAATGCAAGCGCCGGGGCATGCGGATCCCGCAGGATATCGCAATTGCCGGCTTCGGCGACTACGAGGTAGCCGCCTTTTGCCATCCCGGCATCACCACCGTGAATGTCGACTGCTACGGGATCGGGCAACAGGCCGCTCGCAGATTGATCCAGGTGATCCGAGGCGACGAGAAACGACACGGCCAAGAAATCGTGCTCACCGGCTATCGCGTCGTCGAGCGCGAAAGCACCTGAGTTCCTGCATCGATTCAAACGCAGCGAAGGGCAGCCCAATAGCGATGTTTCGCGAGACCATCACCCTCACGCATCACGGTGCTTTGAAGGCCGTTGCAGCCGGAGCAGCGCGCGCCGTCACGACGGGCGTGCCGCAATGTCTCGTGGTCGTCGATGCGAGCGGCGAAGTCCTCGCCAGCCTGCGCATGGATGGCGCGCGGTTCCTCAGCATGCGTACGGCGCAGGCGAAGGCGCGCACCGCAGCGTCAATAAACGCCGCTACCGGCGGCATGGCGTTCGAAGCGGCGCTCTCAGCCGGTATCACTTCGCAGGGCGGCGTGACCAATTTGCCCGGGGGCTTGCCGATCCGCTTCTGCGGGCGGCATCGGCGTCGGTTCGGGAACCGGCGATCAGGATTCGATGTGGCACGCGCCGCGCTGGCGGCGATTGGCGCCGACGTGATTTAAGGCGATGTGCCGATGCGCCTCCAGCGCAACCGAAGGATCTTCAGAACGCGATCTGAACCTTCATGGATTTGTTTCGGTCACCGGCGATGTCGAAAGCCGCGACAGCCTCGTCGAGAGGATAGATGCCGGTCAGCAGTGGTTTGACATCCACCCGGCGGTGATTGATCAGGTCGACCGCTAGGGCGAACTCGTCGTGGAAACGAAAAGTGCCGCGCATCTCGATCTCTTTGGCGACGATGAGGTTCTGCGGGATCGACAGATCGCCGCCGAGACCGAGCTGTATGAGCACGCCGCGCGGCTTGATCACATCGAGCCCTGCACGCACAGCGCGCTCGTTGCCGGAGGCCTCGAGCATCACATCGAAACTGCCCTTGTCGACATTGTAAGCGGCGAGCTTTTCGCCATTGGTCGCGACATTGATCGTACGCTCGGCGCCGATCTCCAGGGCCTTGGCCAGCACGGCGTCTATGACATCGGTGACGACGATCTCGCGCGCGCCGTGGACGCGTGCGGCAAGGATGCAAAGCGCGCCGATCGGCCCGCTGCCGGTGACCAGAACCCGCTTGCCGAGCAGCGAGCCGGCGCGGTTCATGGCATGCAGCGTAACCGCAAAAGGCTCGGCGAAAGCGGCCTCGTTGATGGAGATATGGTCGGCGATTTTGTGGCACTGCCACGCCTCGGCGACAAGGCGCTGGCGGAACGCGCCCTGTATATGCGGCATCGGCATGGCACTGCCATAGAAGCGCATGTTGAGGCACTGGTTCTGCATGCCTTGCAGACAGTAGCGGCAGGTATTGCAGGGACGGCTGGGCGAGATCGCGACGCGGTCACCAATGGCAAACGCGGAAACGCCGCTGCCCACGGCTTTCACCGTGCCAGCGACTTCGTGGCCGAGGATCATCGGTTCGCGCAGGCGGATCGCGCCGAAGCCGCCATGATTGTAGTAGTGCAGGTCCGAGCCGCAGATGCCGCCGGCTTCGACTGCGATCTCGACCTGTCCGTCGCCAGGGGAGCCCGGATCGGTCTCCTCGACCCGCAGGTCTTTTGCCGCATGGATGACGATCGACTTCATGATGGGATCCTTTCTCAGACGACCGGTGTCAGCAAGGCCTGTCCGCCGAAATGGGCCGCGAGATTGTCGCGAACGAGCTGACCCATGGCCTTGCGGGTCTCCACCGTGCCGCTGGCGTGGTGCGGTTGCAGCACGACGTTGGCAAGCTTCAGGAAGCGCTCGTCGATGGTTGGCTCGTTCCAGAACACGTCGAGCCCGGCACCCTTTATGGCACTGGATTCCAGGGCCGCGAGCAACGCAATCTCGTCGATCGTGCTGCCGCGCGAAATGTTTATGACAATACCGTCTGCTCCGAGCGCTGCCAGCATCGACGCATTAATCATGTGTTTCGTGCTTTCGCCGCCGGCGAGCGTTACGATCAGAAATTCGCTATCGCTCGCCAGTTCGAGCAGATCGCTGACGAACGTATAAGGAAGATCGTCGCGCTTGCGGTTGTCGAAATAAGAAATCGTGCAGTCGAATGCAGCGGCGCGCTTCGCCACCGCCGCACCGACGCGGCCCATGCCGACAATGCCCAGCCTTTTTCCACAGACACGCGTGACCAGCCCCATATTGCCCTTGCGCCAGCTTCCATCGCGCACGTAGGCGTCGGCCTGCGGGATTTTTCGCGCCACGGCGAGCAGCAGCCCGATGCCGATATCGGCTACGTCCTCGGTTAGGACATCAGGTGTATTGGTGACACGAATGCCATTCGCCTTGGCATAGGCAAGGTCGATGGCGTCGGTGCCTACGCCGTAGCAGGAAACGATTTCAAGCTGCGGCAGCTTCGCCATCAGCGCAGCACTTGCGCCAAGCTCGCCGCGCGTAGCTATGGCGCGGATCGCGCCGGCGTGGCTTGAGAGCAGCGCGTCCTTGTCCTCGGACTGCCAAAGTTTATGGACGCGATATTTCGCTTCAAGATCTCCCATGTCCCAATCCGGATAGGGACCTGTCATCAAAATGTCGGTCACGGCGTCATCTCCTGTGCATTTTTCCAATTGACTATGTTATCGATAACATTCATGTCAATAGGGACTGGCGGCAGGTGCGTTGGAAATCGTGGCCGCTCCAGGAAACATTGCTCAGGAGGAGCGTTTGGGCAGTTCGTTGTTCGATTTGACCGGCATGCGGGCGCTGGTCACCGGCTCGGGGCAAGGGATCGGCCTGGCGCTGGCCGAGGGGTTGGCGCAGCACGGCGCCGAAATCGTGCTCAACGGACGCAGCGCCGAAAAAATGAAAACGGCTGCGGATGCACTGACAGCGAAGGGACATAAGGCCCATAGCGCCGTCTTCGACGTCACTGATCATGCAGCGGTGGCGAACGGCGTCGCGGAGATCGAGGCGACTATCGGCGCCATCGATATCCTTATCAACAATGCCGGCATGCAGTTCCGAATGCCGCTCGAGGATTTCCCCGCTGACAAATGGGAGGAACTCTTGCGCACCAACATCTCCAGCGTGTTCTTCGTGGGACAAGCGGTGGCGCGGCACATGATCCTGCGGCGGCGCGGCAAGATCATCAACATCGCCTCGGTGCAAAGCGAACTGGCACGGACGAACATCGCGCCCTATACGGCCACGAAAGGCGCTGTGCGCAACCTGACGCGCGGCATGTGTGCCGATTGGGCGAAGCATGGCTTGCAGATCAATTCCATCGCGCCGGGTTACTTCAAGACGCCGCTCAACCAGGCGCTGGTCGACAATCCCGAATTTTCGGCGTGGCTGACCAACCGCACACCGGCGGGTCGTTGGGGCGATGTCGGCGAATTGGTCGGCGCGGCGATCTTTCTGTCGGGACCGGCCTCATCCTTTGTCAATGGACACACGCTCTATGTCGACGGTGGCATCACGACCTGCCTTTGAACCCGCGCTCATCGTCGTGATGGGTGTCAGCGGCTGCGGCAAGACCAAAGTTGGCGTCGAGATCGCCGCGCGGCTTGGCCTTGCCTTCGTTGAAGGCGATACGCTGCATCCGCGCAGCAATGTCGAAAAGATGTCGGCGGGCATACCGCTTGCAGACTGCGATCGATTGCCTTGGCTGGATCTGGTCGGCGCAGCCTTGCGCCAGGCTCGTGAGGAGGGTCGCGGGCTAGTCGTCAGCTGTTCCGCGTTGAAGAAACCCTATCGCGATAGGCTTCGCGATGCGGCGGGCGAGTCGCTGGTTTTCGTATTCCTGGAGGGGTCGCATTCGCTGCTGCAAGCCAGGCTAGCCGCGCGCCGCGGCCACTTCTTTCCACCGGCGCTGCTCGACAGCCAGTTCGCCACCCTGGAGCATCCAGGCGACGAGCCGCTGGTGGTCACAGTGGACATCGACGCGCCTGTCGACACGATTGCCGATAGAGTGTTGCAGGGCCTGGGTGCACTTGGGGTCGACCCTGCCGGGATCAAGGAAAAAGGCACGTTGAAATGACGCAACCAACAAAAGTCGCCGTTGTCGGCGCCGGCATCATGGGGTCGGCGATCGCCACCCGCCTGATCGAGACTGGGCTAGCCGTGACGGTGTTCGATCTGGACAAGGTCAAGGTTGCAGCGCTGACTGCAAAGGGTGCGGCTGCGGCCGTGTCGGTTGCCGAAGCAACGCGGGAGAGCAGCTTCGTCATCCTCAGTCTCAACCATGCCAATATCGTGCGTTCGGTGGTGTTTGGCGATGGTGGTGTGGCGGCTGCGGCGTCGTCGGAAAAGCTGCTGATCGACATGTCTTCGATCGATCCTGTCGACACCGCGCAGATGGCCGGGAAGCTGTCTGCCGAGACCGGCATGAGATGGCTCGACTGCCCGCTTTCGGGCGGCGTTCCCGGCGCGCTGGCCGGCCGGCTGACCGTTATGGCGGGCGGTGAGGCGGCAGACTTCGAACACGCGCGCACGGTGATGCAGCATCTCTGCGCCAACTACACCTTGATGGGACCGAGCGGGGCAGGCCAGACGACCAAGCTGATCAACCAGCTCTTCTGCGCGGTGCTGTTTCAGGCCGTCGCCGAAGCGGTCAAGCTTGCTGAGGCCGGCGGCGTCGATGCGAAGGCAATCCCCGCGGCACTCAAGGGCGGGCGGGCCGACTCCAGCATTATGCAGGAGTTCATGGCAAAATTCGCTGCCCGCGATTTTTCGCCGACCGGCCGCATCGATAATATGCTGAAGGATCTGGATTCGCTGCAGGCCTTCGCGCTGAAAACCAAGACGCCGATGCCAATGACCGGGCAGGTGGTAGAGATCCACCGTCTGCTTTGCGCCGCAGGGCTGGGGCCAAGGGATTCGGCTGAGATGATGCTTCTGCTCGACGGCAAGACCAGTTGATTGGCTGGCCTGAATTTTCGTCGTCGCTTGACGCTTAGAAATGTTATCGATAACATCATTGGGGCGATCTTGGGAGGAACGCATTGTGACCGAGGAAAAACTGATCGAGTTCAAGTCGATTACCAAGGAGTTCGGCGGCACCCGCGCGATCTCCGACGTGTCGCTCGATCTGCACAAGGGCGAGATCCTGGCGCTGCTTGGCGAGAACGGCGCCGGCAAGTCGACACTGATCAAGACGCTCGCCGGCATCCACCGGCCGGACGGCGGCAGCATCCTGTTTCGCGGCGAGCCCTATCACCATCGTCCGCCGCAGCCGAACCACCGCCAGCCCGTCGCCTTCATCCATCAGGATCTCGGTCTCATCGAATGGATGACGGTCGGCGAGAATGTCGGCTTGGCCCAAGGCTTTTCGCTCCGCTCGGGGCTCATCGACTGGCGATCGACCGAGGCGAGAGCGCGTGAGGCGCTCAAGCTGGTCGGATGCGATTTCGATCCGACGACACGCGTTCAGGATCTGACGCGCACCGAAAAGTCGCTGGTTGCCATCGCCCGCGCCCTGGCCACCGAGGCCGATGTGCTGGTGCTCGACGAGCCGACAGCCAGTCTTCCCGCTGACGAAGTCGAGCGGCTGTTCGACGCCATCCGCCCGCTCAAGCAACGCGGTGTCGGTATGATCTACGTTTCGCATCGGCTCGACGAGATCTTCCGCATCGCCGACCGGGTCGCCGTGCTGCGCGACGGCAGGCTGGTCGGCCAGAAGAGAGTCGCCGATACCAGCCCGGACGAACTTGTCGAGATGATCGTTGGTCGCCCGGTGAACCAGGTTTTCAGCAAGGCTCAGACGCAGGCCGGCGAAACGGTGTGCACGGTCCGTGACCTGGTCTGCGCCGGTGCCGGCCCTGTCTCTTTCGACGTGCGCAAGGGTGAGCTGCTCGGTCTGGTCGGCCTTCGCGGCGCCGGGCAGGAACTGGTTGGTCGGACGCTGTTCGGGTGTCAGGTTTTCTCCGGCTCGGTGACGATCAATGGCGTTGTGCCCGACCTGTCGAGCCCGATCGCGGCAATGTCGGCCGGCGTCGGCCTCATCGCACGCGACCGGACCGAGGAATCGATAGCAGCCTCCTTGTCGATCCGCGAAAACAGTTTTCTCAATCCCGGCGCCGGTAAGCGTGGCCTGTTCTCGTTTTTGGCGCCCTACAAGGAGGCGGCGCTGGCGCGTGAGATCGGCGGGACGGTCGGGCTTCGCCCCAACGATCCTAACCTGCCGATCGAAGCACTGTCCGGCGGCAACCAGCAGAAGGTGATTGTCGGCCGCTGGCTGCACACCGACCGAAAGTTGCTGATCGCCGAAGACCCGACCGCCGGCGTCGACGTCGGCGCCAAGGCCGAGATCTACCGGCTGATCGGCCGCGCACTTGAAGCCGGCCTCGCCGTCGTCGTGGTGTCGACCGATTTCGAGGAGATCGCCCATATCTGCCACCGCGCCCTGGTGTTTTCACGCGGACAGATCGTGCGCGAACTCACCAGCAACGACCTGACCACATCCGCCGTGATCACCGCGGCATCGGCTTCGGAAGCCGCCTGATCTTTCTGGGAGCGAACCTCATGCAATCGATCGAATCCAGCGCACTCGAACCGACCCGTGGCGAAATGGCAGGCTTGTCGTTGGGGCAGAAAATCATCCGGCTGCTGCCGGTCTACGGGCTGGTGATCCTGACGGCGCTGCTGATCCTTTTGTTTTCGATCCTGCTGCCAAACACCTTTCCAACCCTGCTCAATTTGCGCTCGATCATCTCCGACAAAGCAATCATCGCGCTGCTGTCGCTGGCGGCGATGATCCCGATGGCTTCTGGCCGCATCGACCTCACCGTTGGCTACGGCATCGTGCTGTGGCACATTCTCGCCATCAGCCTGCAGACCATGTTCGGCGTTCCGTGGCCGCTGGCGGTGATCATCGTGCTGCTTCTCGGCGCTGCGACCGGCTTCCTCAACGGACTACTGGTCGAAGTTGCCCGCATCGACTCTTTCATCGCCACGCTCGGCACCGGCACCGTGCTCTATGCGCTGGCGCTCTGGCACACCGGCGGCCGGCAAGTGGTCGGCGTGCTGCCCAACGGCTTTTACGCCCTCAATGGCACGATGGTATTCGGGCTGCCTATCACCGGCCTTTATGTGCTGGCGATCGCCGCAGCACTCTGGATCATCCTCGAATATCTGCCGATCGGCCGCTACGTCTATGCCATCGGCGCCAACCCGAAGGCTGCGGCTCTGAACGGCATTCCGGTGCGCCGCTTCGTCATCGGTGCCTTCATCTCGTCGGGCTTCCTGACGGCGCTGACAGGCGTGCTGCTCGCCTCTAAGCTGCGCATCGGCCAGGCCAGCGTCGGGCTGGAATATCTGCTGCCGGCGCTCGTCGGCGCCTTTCTCGGTTCGACCACCATCAAGCCCGGACGCGTCAATGTCTGGGGCACGATGACCGGCGTTGTCATCCTGGCGGTCGGCATTTCCGGCATCCAGCAGTTCGGTGGCTCGTTCTTCGTCGAACCGCTGTTCAACGGCGTGACGCTGCTCGTCGCCATCGGCATTGCCGGTTACGCCCAACGCAAGCGCGGCGCGGCGAACAGGGCCAGGACCAAGACCGCAACGCAGCCCTCGAAGTGACCAGCCGAACCCATCCGGGAATAGTGGAATGAGCGACTACGAGATTCTGGACGACCGGTTCCGAAAGCTGACGATCGGGCATGCCAAGCTCGAACGGCTGTGGACCGGGAGCCGCTGGGCGGAAGGACCGGTCTATGTTCCGGCGGCAAGGCATTTGCTGTGGTCGGATATCCCGAACGACCGGTTGCTGCGCTACGACGAAAGCGACGGCTCGGTCAGTGTCTTCGAAACCCATTGCAACAATCAGAACGGCCATACGCTCGATCGTGAAGGCCGCGTCGTCGCTTGCGACCATCGCGGTCGACGCATCTCCCGGCTTGAGCATGATGGGCGATGGCAGTCGCTTGTCGAAGTCATCGACGGCAAGCGGTTCAATTCACCGAATGACGTGGTGGTCAAATCCGATGGGACGATCTGGTTCACCGACCCCGTGTACGGCATCGACAGCCACTATGAAGGCATGATTGCCCGACCAGAGATCGGCGGGTCCCATGTCTACCGGTTCAACGAAGCAACCTGCGAGGTGGGTGTCGTCATCACTGATCTGGTGCAGCCGAACGGGCTGGCCTTTTCGCCCGACGAGACCATCCTCTACGTGTCGGATACTGGCGCAAGCCATGTTCAGGGCCTGCCGCGGGCGATCAAGACCTATGATGTCGCCGCGGACGGACGCTCGCTGCGGTCGCACGGCACGCTCGCCGAATGCGAGGCAGGATTTTTCGACGGCTTCCGCGTCGATCGCGATGGCAACATCTGGGCCTCCAGTGCCGATGCGGTTCGCGTCTACGCGCCGGACGGGACGCTGATCGGGCGCATCCTGGTTCCCGAAATCGTCTCCAATTTGTGCTTCGGCGGTCCGAAGCGCAACCGGCTCTACATCACCGCCCAGACGTCGCTTTATTCCATCTATGTCAACGCGCATCCAGCCGGTTTGGGCCCGGTGGCTGGGCAAATCAGCCAGTGACTTGGCGCCCGAAATCGAGTTCCGGAAGACCAGACAATTTTTGAAACCAAGGGAGGTACCAACATGCAACGCAGAACATTTCTAAAATCATCCATCGCCTTGATGGCCATCACAATCGCTGCTCCGGTCCTGTTCGCCGGCCAGGCACGGGCGGACGCGATGGCCGACGCCATGGCGGTGGTCGAAAAATATGCCCAGAAGGTCACCGCCTGGGACGGCCCGGCCACCGGTCCGAAGGCCCAGCCGGGCAAGACGATCGTCGTGCTCGCCGGCGACCTCAAGAATGGCGGCATTCTGGGCGTCACCACCGGCGTCGAGGAAGCCGCCAAGGCGATTGGCTGGGAGGTCAAGGTGATCGACGGCGCCGGCTCGATCGGTGGCCGCACCGCCGCCTTCGGCCAGGCGATGGCTCTGAAGCCGAATGGCATCGTCATCAACGGTTTCGACGCCATTGAGCAGGCGCCGGCGCTGGAACAGGCGAAGGCCGCCGGAATCCCGCTGGTTTCCTGGCATGCCGGACCGGTGATCGGACCCGACGAAAAGAGCGGCGTGTTCGCCAACGTCTCGACCGACGCCATGCAGGTCTCGACGGCTGCGGCCGACTGGGCCTATGCCGACGCCAAGGGCAAACCCGGCGTCGTCATCTTCACCGATTCGACCTACGCCATAGCCATCGCCAAGGCCGACAAGATGAAGGCCGAAATCGAGCGGCTCGGCGGCAAGGTGCTCGAATATGTCGACACCCCGATCGCCGAGACCTCGCAGCGCATGCCGCAGCTGACCACCTCGCTCTTGCAGAAATACGGCGATGCCTGGACGCATTCGCTGGCGATTAACGACCTCTATTTCGACTTCATGGGACCATCGCTTGCCGCTGCCGGCAAGGCCGGCACCGACGCGCCGATCAATGTAGCCGCCGGCGACGGTTCGGAATCGGCCTATCAGCGCATCCGCGCCGGGCAGTTCCAGAAGGTCACGGTCGCCGAACCGCTCAACTTGCAGGGCTGGCAATTGGTTGACGAGCTGAACCGCGCCATCGCCGGTGAAAAATGGTCGGGCTATCTGTCGCCGCTGCATGTGGTGACGGCCGACAATGTCGAGTTCGACGGCGGCCCGAAGAACGCCTTCGACCCGGAGAATGGCTACCGCGATCAGTACAAGAAAATCTGGGGCAAATAGGCCACCGAGGAGGGCGCATCACCGATGCGCCCTCATCCATGCAGACAATCAGGAACTTCAACATGATCATCCGCTACGCCCTCTTCGAAGGTGAAATCCATGCCGGGCGTGAGAACGAATTCCGGCACTTTGTCAAGGAGAAGCTGGTGCCGCTGTGGACGCAATTTCCCGGGGCGCAAGAGGTTCGCGTCCTGGATGGTACCGCGCGTGACGAGGGTGCTCCCGTCTACGCAATGGCTCTCGCCATTCGCTATCCCGACATGGACACCTGCAACCGGGCGCTTCAGTCGGATGTGAGATTTCAAAGCCGCGACGTGACGGGGGAATTGCTGAAGATGTTCACTGGGCGCGTTCATCATCATGTCTTCGAGGCAAATGAGTATCCAACCGGCTAGATCGAGCACGGCGACGTCTCTGCCAGATCTCGCAAACGCCCCCGGCATCTACATCGCCAGAACGTTCAAGTTGAAGCGCCGTTCTGTTTGGATTTCCCTGTTGGGCCACGATCATTTCGCTGTTAGCCCGCGCAGGGAATCCCTTACTAAGGCATTGAATCTGCGCCGAGATTCCGGCGCAAATTCGCCTTGAGCGCGGAAAATCGCCGAAATTCGCTGTTTTTCGGCGGCTAACAGGGAAAATCAGACAGAGACTGGTTCGCCAATGACTGCCAGCACCACCATTGTTATGGAGTGATTCGCCACGAGGTTCGCCGACAGGTTCGCCAAGCATCGGCTTGCGCGTGACCAGCCGCACGACTCGATCCATCCCCGGGACCGCCAGCCGCACCTGCGATGCCTCGCACGAATAGAGCTCCGCATGATCGATATCGTCGTGACCGAGACGTCCATCATCTGCCTGGTGAAGGCCTCGGCCTTCGCCAGATAAACACCGAGCGATTTCCTCAAACCATGCAGGGTAAGGCCGTTCGGAAGACCGGCAAGCTTGCACCAATGCGCCATCATTCCAGTCAAGGACTTGGCGGAGAAGGGCTCCCCATAGGCGTTGACCAAGACGGTCTCCCCGCGCCTGTCAGCCGCATCCAGGATCTCGGACAGCATCGGCGTGATTGGCACGAAAAGCCGTTTGCCGCCGGTTCCCCTTGTTCTTGGCCTGGACGATATCAAACCCCGTCGAAGTGCGCTCGATCTTGGAACCCCGGATCAGGATCGGCCGAATCGAACAGCTCAACGACGACTTTGAATTCATCGGCGTGACGCTGTCTCAAAAGGCCGATCGGATCGCACTGCGAGAAATGCGCCGGCACCTCAGCGTCAAGAACGGCGTGATCTGCATGAGCAAGGACTGGGACAGCCCCTCATGTGGGCGCACTACGCAGGCAGCCATAAGGGTATAGTCCTCGGCTTCGACGTGCCTGAAAAGGCACTCTATGATGTCGACTATGTGAAAAAGCGTCCGACGCTCACTGACATGGGCCTCAACATTCTGGATGAAATCACCCCCGAAGACATCAAACGTCTAATCCGGACAAAGGCCGATGGGTGGCCTATGAGCAAGAATATCGCGCCTACGTCGCGCTCAAAGACGGTGTCGAGGTCAATTGTGAGATGCACTATTTCATGCCCTTCTCGGAGAACATAAGCTGCGCGCGGTGATCGTGGGCTCACGCTACAAAGGCAGGCGGACCGAAATGGTGGCGGCCGTCAACGATCCGAGCGTCGACGTCTACATGGCGCGCGGATCGCTCGAGGAATTCAGGTGGTGCGACAGAACCAAGAGAGCATGTGGCCCTGACCATTACGGGTTGGGCGGCGTAGCTTTGGTGTCGCTGCTAAGGGCGGCGATGGTGTTGTTCAGCCGACGCAGCCTTCTATCCTATCGTTTCCTAGTACCTGCTCGTGCGGATCGCATGGAGGTCAAACACCATATACTCGGCCGGTTGGCAAAAGTGATGCGCCACGTCGTAGTCGCGCGCAAGTGCATCGACCATCTTGGGCGTTGGCTCGATCGCGAAGGTCCTTGGTACGGCAGAAGCGAGGTCATAATCGGGCCGATCAAAAACACGCGCGCATGGCGCACGCAGTCGGCGTCGAGATCGAGGTCGGCGAGCGCGGCCTCGCCGGTTTCCGACTGCATGAGACATTGCAGGTCGTAGTAATGGCCCGCTGCCCTGACGGCCGCAGTTCGCTGCGTCGGTCCCCAGCGGCGCGGTCAGTGAGCGATCACCACTTTGTCCCGGAAGGTTGGGGTCGCCTCGATCATGGTGTGCGGTACTGCGAGATCAACGCCTGCGTTGTCCTAACTTCTGCGGCATGCATCGGGCAGTTACTCGCAAATGCGCCGAACGCGTCGTAGCGTTTAGTGGGGGATGATGGTTTTGAAAAGGCCCACCGACGATTGGATGCATCGTCCGTTTTTCACAGGATGGACAACGCCTGGGATCGGTTTTACGAGTCAGCCCAACCAGCGGAGATGTTCGCGTCCCCAAATGAACAAGATGGACACCCAACACAGCAAGGGCGGCGACGAGCGCTCGACCGCCACCAGCCTTCTGCGGCTCGGCATACGGTTGAAACTCTCCCGGCAGACGCGTGGGCTGACCTTGAAGGCGCTAGCTGCCGCCGCGAACTGCTCTGAAAGCCTGCTTTCCAAGGTCGAGAACGGCAAGGTCTCGCCCTCGCTTCCCATGCTGCACCGGCTTGTCGAGGTGCTTGGCACCAACATTGGCTGGATGTTCGAGGAATCCGATGGTGAGGAAGGCATCGTCTTTCGGGCTGGATCGCGGCCGTTGATCGCGCTCGATCCGCTTCGGCGCGGCGAAGGCATTTCGCTCGAGCGCGTCATTCCGTATTCGCCCGGCCATCTCCTGCAGTGCAACATCCATCACATCGAGGCGGGAGGTGAGAGCGCCGGCCCGATCCAGCACGCTGGCGAGGAAGTCGGCTACCTCCTGGAAGGTGCGATCGAATTGATGGTCGGCGAAAAGACGTTTCGCCTGTCGGCCGGCGATTCCTTCGTCTTCAATTCCGAACTGCCGCACTGGTACCGCAATGTCGGCGACGAACGCGCCAGCATTTTCTGGGTGAACACGCCGGCAACATTCTGATCGGGCGAGCCCCTCATTTCTCTTCGTTGATGCCAATTCAAGTCACTTGACAAGAAATCAAGCATCTTGAAATATGCTCTGCGCTCAGGCGCCACGTGAGCCCGATCAAGGGCCTTTTCGAGAAAACCAAGGGGAACCGGAATGCGTCTTACCAAGATCCTTTCAGGCTGCGCCGCAGCCATCGCCATGACCCTCGCCCTCGGCTCTGCTTCCGCCATGGCCGAGACCTATGCGCTGGTGACCATCAACCAGCAGGCCCTGTTCTTCAACCAGATCAATGACGGCGCAACGGCTGCCGCAAAGGCTGCCGGCGTGGACCTCGTCATCTTCAACGCCAACAATGTACCAAGCGCGCAGAACGACGCCATCGAGAACTACATCACCCAGAAGGTCGACGGCATCATTCTCGTCGCCATCGATGTCAACGGTGTGAAGCCGGCCATCACCGCGGCCAAAGCCGCCGGCATTCCGGTCATCGCCATTGACGCGCAGATCCCAAATGGCGACAACGTCGCCTTCGTCGGCGTTGACAACACGAAGGCAGGCGAGGATATCGGCAAGTTCTACGCCGAATACGTGAAGACTAAGCTGAGCGGCACCGCCAAGATCGGCGTCGTTGGCGCGCTCAATTCGTTTATCCAGAACCAGCGCCTCGACGGCTTCAAGAAGGCTGTCACCGACAGCGGCCAGAAGGTCACCTTCCTCGACACGGTCGACGGCCAGAACGTCCAGGACGTCGCCCTGTCCGCCTCCGAAAACCTGATGACCGCCAATCCTGACATGACGACGCTTTACGCGACCGGCGAGCCGGCTCTGCTCGGCGCGGTTTCCGCCGTCTCCAGCCAGGTCCGTACGGGCGACGTCAAGGTGTTCGGCTGGGACCTGACCAAGTCGGCGGTGCAGGGTCTCGAAGAGGGCTGGGTGGTCGCTGTCGTCCAGCAGGATCCGGCCGGTGAAGGCAAGGCTGCCATCGAAGCTTTCGTCAAGCTCAAGAAGGGCGAGAAGATCGACCCGATCATCAACGTTCCGATCACCATCGTGACCAAGGAAAATGTCGGCCAGTTCAAGGACATGTTCAAGTAGTATCCTCCCCGGACCGCTGGGCTGCGCATTGACCCGAGGGTTGCCTGCGCGGCCCGGCGACCGATTGAACATGTCGCGCCCAGAGAATTGGAACCATGATGAGCGATGGCGAGACCTACCGCGTCAGGATGACCGGTATTTCCAAACGGTACGGCCCTATCCAGACGCTGGACGATGTCTCGCTGAACCTGAAGCCTGGCGAAGTGCTCGGTCTGGTCGGCGACAATGGCGCCGGCAAATCCACCTTGAGCAAGGTCCTGTCCGGTGCGGTCATTCCTGATGCCGGCACCATCGAGATCGATGGCAAGGCGGCGTCTTTCTCGTCGCCGGCCGATGCCCGCGCCGCGCGGGTGGAGATGGTCTACCAGGACCTTTCGCTCTGCGACACGGTGGATGTGGCGGGCAATCTCTTCCTCGGCCGCGAGCCGCGTCGCCGCGTTCTCGGCGTCCCCTTTCTCGACAACAAGCGCATGCATGGCGAGACGCGCCAGATGCTCGACCGGCTCGGCATCGTCATTGCCGATACCAGGCTCAAGGTCGAAAACCTCTCCGGTGGCCAGCGCCAGTCGATCGCCATCGGCCGCGCCGCTTCCTTCGATCCGTCGGTGCTGATCATGGACGAGCCGACGGCCGCCCTTGCGGTGGCGGAAGTCGAGGCGGTTCTGGAACTCATCCGCGCCGTCAGCGCCCGTGGTGTCAGCGTCATCCTCATCACCCATCGCCTGCAGGATCTGTTCCTGGTCTGCGGTCGTATCCAGGTCATGTACGAAGGCCGCAATGTCGCCGAGCGCAAGATCGGCGAGACCAGCATCGAGGAGGTCGTCAACCTGATCGTCGGCCGCAAATTCACCGCGCGCTCGGCCCGCGCAAGCCGCGATGAGGGGGTCCAACCATGAACGTTACCTCCGCCGGTGTTGGCGCCTCGCCCAAACGCGCTCACAACAGCACGTGGAAGGATGTGGCGTTCGCCAATGGCAGCGTCGTCTCGATTGCGCTGTTCTTCATCGTCGTCTGCGCGGTCTTCTCGCTGATCACCGGTTCCTTCCTGACGACGCCCAATCTGCTCAACATCGCGCGCCAGTCGGCGCCGCTGCTGATCGTTGCGGCCGCGATGACCTTCGTCATCACCACCGGCGGCATCGACCTCTCGGTCGGCTCCGTGCTGGCGCTGACGGCAACGCTGTCGGCGGTTTTCCTGCAGGCCGACCTGCCATGGCCGCTGGTCGTCATCGCCATGCTGGCGCTTGGTGCTGCGATCGGCGCCTTGCACGGCTTCTTCATCGCCTACGAGCGGATACCGCCCTTCATCGTCACCCTTGCCGGGCTCTCCGTCATCCGCGGCGTGGCGTTGCTGATCACCGGCGGCTATTCGATCCCGGTCGAACCGACCAGCTTCTTCGTCAACATCGGCAGGGCCTGGTTTCTCGGCGTGCCGGTACCGGCGCTGCTCGCCCTTGTCGTGCTGATCATTGCCTATCTCGCCTTCAACCAGACGCCGTTCGGCCGCTATGTCACCGGCATCGGCGCCAATACAGAGGCCGTGCGCCGAGCCGGTGTCGATACGCGCTTCATGACGCTCTTCGTCTACATCCTGTCGGGCATGGCGGCGGCGGTGGCCGGCATCATCCTCGCCGCCCGGCTCGGTTCCGGCTCGTCGAATGCCGGCCAGGGTTTCGAGCTCGATGTCATCGCCGCCGTGGTGCTTGGGGGCACCAGTCTGTTCGGCGGGCGCGGTACGATCATCGGCACTGTGCTCGGCGCGTTGACCGTCGCGGTCATCGGCAACGGCTTGATCCTGGCGCACATGTCCCCATTCCTGACGCCGATCGTTACCGGCACAATCATCCTCGTTGCCATCTGGCTGAATTTCCGCCTGTTCAAGGGCGCAACGCGGAGCCGCTGACATGGATCATCTGTTCGACGACAAGCCAAGGGAACGGGCGCCGATCGGTGTTCGCTCCGGCACGGTGATGACCGTCACCGGCCCGGTTGCGATCGCCGATATGGGCGTGACGCTGATGCACGAGCATATCCTGCTCGATGGCGCGACATCGTGGAAATGCCCTTGCCATCCCGACGAGAAAAAGATCGCCGAGCAGCCGGTCAGCATGGAGATCATCGGCGAGTTGCGGATGAACCCCTACATGAACCGCGACAACGTCTCGCTCGACGACAGCGACCTGGCGCTGTCAGAACTGGCGAAGTACCGGGCGCTCGGCGGCCATACCGTGGTCGATGCAACCAATATCGGCATTGGCCGCGATCCGGCGAAGCTGGCGCGCATTGCCCGCGCGTCGGGACTGCGCATCGTCATGGGCACTGGCTTCTACCTGCAGCACACCCATCCCGGCTGGCTGAAAGCGATGGACGTCGACGATGTCACCGAATTCCTCGTCAATGATGTCGGCGGCGGGTCGGCGCAGCCCGAAATCATTGCCGGCATCATCGGCGAGGTTGGCGTCAGCAAGGATTTTACCGACGAGGAGCGCAAGTCGCTGCGGGCCTCCGCTCGTGCGGCCAAGATGACCGGCGTGCCGCTGACGATCCATCTGCCCGGCTGGGAGCGGCTGGCGCATGATGTGCTTGACGTGGTCGAGACAGAAGGCGCCGATCTCCGGCATACGGTGCTTTGCCACATGAACCCCAGCCACAACGATCTTGCCTACCAGCAAAGCCTCGCCGCGCGTGGCGCCTTCCTGGAATACGACATGATCGGCATGGATTTCTACTATGCCGACCAGGATGCGCAGTCGCCGTCCGACGAGCAGAATGCGCGGGCGATCCGCTCGCTGATCGATATGGGACTGCTCGACAGGATTCTGCTGTCGCAGGACGTCTTTCTCAAGATCATGCTGACCCGCTTCGGCGGTTTCGGCTACGGCTTCATCCTCAAGCATTTCGTGCCGAGACTGAAACGCCATGGTGTCGAGCAGTCGGCAATCGACACGATGCTCATCGACAATCCAAAGACTGTGTTCGCCGAGGGCCTCTGAGCCGCGGCTCCAAAACAAGATAGGGAGACTACATGTCCAGGAAGAAGGTTCTTCTCGCAGGCGAGTCCTGGGTCTCGACCGCGACCCACATCAAAGGCTTCGATCAGTTTCCCACCGTGACCTATCACACCGGTGCCGATGAGTTGCTGGCCGCGCTGAAGGACAGCCTGTTCGACGTCACCTTCATGCCGGCGCATGAGGCACAGCGGAATTTCCCGCAAACCATGGAAGCGCTTTCGGCCTACGACGCGGTCGTGCTCTCCGATCTTGGAGCCAACACGCTGCTGCTTCACCCCGATACATGGATCCACTCCAAACCGGCGCCGAACCGGCTGCGCCTGTTGCGCGACTATGTCGGCAATGGCGGCGGCCTGTTGATGTTCGGCGGCTATTACAGCTTCCAAGGCATCAATGGCGGCGCGCGCTATCACAAGACGCCGGTTGAGGACGTTTTGCCGGTCATCTGCCTGCCGGTGGACGACCGTGTCGAGGTTCCAGAAGGCTATGCGCCGGTCGTCGTCGGCCCGCAGACCCATCCGATCCTCAAGGGCCTCGGCAAGGATTGGCCAATCCTTCTTGGCTTCAACGAGGTCACGGTCAAGGACGGCGCGGAAGTTCTCGCCACCGTCTCTTCCGACTACCGTTCGCTGCCGCTGCTGGTGACCGGCAAATATGGCCAAGGCCGCACCGTCGCCTGGACGTCGGATGTCGGCCCGCACTGGCTGCCGCCGGGCTTCATCGCCTGGAATGGCTACAAGACGTTGTTCGAACAGATGCTAGGCTGGGCAACGGCCAGGGATTAGCCATGCGCGTCCATGTCGTCGGTAATGTTTGCGTCGATACAACCTTTCAGTTGGACCGGTTTCCGGCGGCAGGCGAGACGCTGAACGCATCGGAACATGCTGACGGACTTGGCGGCAAGGGTGCGAACCAGGCGGTGGCCGCGGCGCGCACCGGAGCCGATGTTCGCTTCCGTGCCGCGATCGGCAACGATCCCGCCGGAGCCTGGATCACAGAGCAGTTGAGCCGCGATCTCGATGCCAGCCATCTGGCGGTACTGCCACTGCCCAGCGATCGGTCGACGATCATGGTCGATGCGCGCGGCGAAAACCTCATCGTCACCGGAGCCAGTTGCGCCGCCGCGTACAATCCTATGGCCGACTGCGGTTTTACCCGAGCGATCGAACGCGGCGATATCGTGGTATTTCAGGGCAATCTGGCTCCGGATATCACGGCCACTTGCCTGAAGGTGGCGCGCGGCGCGGGAGCGATGACGATCTTCAATCCGAGCCCGCTTGCTGCCGACCACACACCGGGCTTGAGCGACGTCAGCGTCGTCATCGCCAACGCGGGCGAAGCGGCGCAACTGACCGGGGCTGGCGACCCTGCCATGGCGGCCCGCGACTTGATCCGTCAGGGCGCCGGCGCTGCCATCGTGACGCTTGGCGCACTCGGCTGCCTTGTCGCCGATGGCGAAGGACGGATCGACCGGATCGCGGCGCCCAGGGTGGCCGTGCTAGACACCAGCGGCGCGGGCGACGTCTTTTGCGGTTGCCTCGCTGGTTGCCTTGCGGCCGGCATGGAGCTCCCCGCGGCAGCGCGGATTGCGGTCCGCGCGGCCGCTGTCTCGGTCGGACGCGCCGGCACGCTTGAGTCCTGCCCCGACAGGCGGGAGATGAAACTGCTCATGGAAACGACAGAAGCGGAAACCGCATGACACAATCCCCCAAACCCGTCGGCCAGGTGACGAATGATGCGCTGCAGTCGATCTTCGGCAGAAGCAAGGTGGTGATCGGCGTGGTTCATCTCGCCCCCCTGCCGGGGGCGCCGCGGTACGATGGCGAGGCGATCGAGGCCATCTATCAACGCGGCCTCGACGACGCCAAAGCCTATTTGCAGGGAGGGTGTGACGGCGTGATCGCCGAAAACCATGGTGACGTGCCGTTTTCCAAGCCGGATGATATCGGGCCGGAAACCTCCGCCTACATGTCTGTCGTCTCAGACCGGATCCGCAGAGAACTCGGCCGGCCGATCGGCATCAATGTGCTTGCCAATGCCTCCATTCCCGCGCTTTCGATCGCCAGTGCCTCCGGTGCTTCCTTCGTGCGCGTCAATCAATGGGCCAACGCCTATGTCGCCAACGAGGGCTTTATCGAAGGCGAAGCGGCGCGCGCCATGCGTTTCCGCGCTAGGCTTCGGGCCAACGGTATCCGCATCTTCGCCGACGCGCATGTCAAGCATGGCGCCCACGCGATCGTCGGCGACCGGCCGATCGAGGAGCAGGTCAAGGACCTCGTGTTCTTCGATGCCGACGCGGTGATCGCCACCGGCCAGCGCACTGGCCACGCCGCCGACCTCAGCTACATCAGGATGATCAAGGACGCCGCCGGACTGCCGACGCTTGTCGGCAGCGGGGTGACACCCGACAACGCCAACGATATCTTGGACATCGTCGACGGCGTCATTGTCGCCAGCTCGCTGAAACATGATGGAGTGTGGTGGAATCAGGTCGATCCGCAACGGGTGAAGGCCTTCATCCGCGGCCTCAAGCGGTGACTTTAGTGCCGGAGATCGACGGCGAGCGGCTGCTGGGCCGGCTCGATGCCTTCGCCCGGATCGGCGCGACGCCAGCCGGTGGCGTAAACCGACAGGCGTTCAGCATCGAGGATCGCGGCGCCCGGCGCCTGTTGGCGGAACTGGCGCTCGCGCGCGGCTTCGCGGTTTTCCAGGACGCCATGGCAAACCTTTTCATCCGCCGCGAGGGCACGGATGCCACCCTGCCGCCGCTGCTGATCGGCAGCCACCTCGACAGCCAGCCGACCGGCGGGCGCTTCGATGGAGCGCTCGGCACGCTTTCCGCCTTCGAGGCGCTCGAAGCGCTGGAGGACGCGAGGGCCGAGACTCGGATGCCGATCGAGGTCGTCGCCTGGGCCAATGAAGAGGGCAGCCGGTTTACGCCGGGTGTCATGGGCTCCATGGCCTTCACCGGAGCCGACATTTGCGCATGGCGGTCCATAGTCGGTAGCGACGGTGCGTCCCTCGCAGAGGAGCTCGGGGCAACGATCTCCGCCTTGCCAGAGGCAACCCTTCGCCCCCTCGGCATGCCGATATCCGGCTACATCGAGCTGCATATCGAACAAGGACCGTCGCTGGAAAAGGAGCGGTTGCCGATCGGTATCGTCACAGCCGTGCAAGGTACGCGCTGGCTGGAGGTCTGCATTGAGGGCGCCGCCGGTCACGCCGGTACAACCGACCTCGCCTACCGTAGGGATCCGATGGTCGCGGCCGTTGCCGCGATTCACAGGCTCCAGACGACGATCATGCCGTTGGACAGCAGGGCAAGGCTGACGGTGGGCCGGGTGACCGCCCAGCCGGGATCGATCAACGCCATACCGCAGTCTGTGGTCTTCGCCGCCGATATCAGGCATCCGCGGGTAGAGCGGCTCGATGCCATCGAAGCAGAACTGCGCCAGGTGTGCGCGGCGGAGGCAGAAGCTCAGCATTGCACGGTAACGATCAGTCGGTCGTTCGACATGCCGGGGGCGGCATTCTCTGCCGATATGGTCAAAACCGTCGAGGAGGCCGCCAATAGCCTAAAGCTGCCGCACAAACAGATGATCTCGGGTGCATTCCATGACGCGCTGTTCCTCGCCCGGGTGGCGCCTGCCGTGATGATCTTTGTGCCGTGCCGTGACGGGCTGAGCCACAACGAGGCGGAATATGTGGAGCCTGCCCACGCGGTTACCGGCGCGCGGGTTCTGCTTCAAGCGGCCACCGTCGCCGCCTCTTAGGCAGCGACGGTGACACAGGCGTGCTGGCGTGAAGAGGCAACCCGTGGGACTTCCTGGTGCCCGTCCGTCATTTCGTGACGTCGGCGGGCTGCAACGGGTGGTCAAGGCCGCCGAGCTGCGGCGGATTGATCGCGGACGTACGATCGGCCCACATTCAACACCTGACCCAGCAGAAAAGCCCACCAGATCCCTGGGCCGTCATTGACGCCGTGGGTGATAGGCGGTGACGATCTCGTCGCTTACCGAGATGGACGATCTGCTGGGCTATCGCCTCGGCCACCGGCAGGAAATCCCCACGCCCGCCATAGAGCTTGCCCGTGTCGATCGCGAGCAACTGGCGCCGTCCAGCCGTCCAGCGCTGCTGGACGTTGTCGCACTCGAGGCGTCCACAAGGATGCGTGTGTCCCAACTGTCGCTGCGGTTAATCCTAAAGCCAATGTCGCGCACCATGGAAAGAGACAATCCCGATTGGGCACCCAGAAACTGGTGATGTCGCCGGCAAGGGAAGCCGCTTCGTAGTATTGCGCGACGGCGACGCCAGGCATCATGGCAACGAACCTTATTGCCCAAAGGCATCGGCGCTTTCAAAAATGTCGATAGATGACTGCGAGCCGTTTTGATCCTTCCCGGCCATCGCCAGATGGACGTTGCTACCGCACATTAGCAGAACCGGATTTTTCTCGCCAAAGGCGAAAAATCGAAACGTCGTTCCTTATCTCTATAGATTTTGTCGAATATCGTCTGCCCCGGTTTGGAAATGACCGATGCGCATGCAGGGTCTGGGAGATTGACGAGTTGGCAAGGCTATCGGTTCTCGGAATATCCGGCGGCGTAAGCACGCCATCGCGCACAACCGCGGTGGTGAACGCGCTGGTCAAGGACGTCGCGCTGCGCGTCCCGGCAGACACGGGCCTGATCGAAATCACCGAGGCGGCGCCTTCGCTTTTCGTCGGACTGTCCCGTGGCGCCCTCGGCGCGTCCGGCGAAGCGATCATCCAGCGTGTCGAGAAGGCCGATCTGCTCGTGGTCGGAACGCCTGTCTATCGGGCTTCCTACACCGGCGCCCTCAAGCACCTGTTCGACCTCGTCGACTATCGCGCGCTCGCCGGCAAGACCGTGCTTCTCGCGGCGACAGGCGGAGGTCCATACCATGGCCTGGTTCTCGAACATCAGCTGCGGCCATTATTCGGCTTTTTCGGCGCCGTCACCGTACCGACCGGCGTCTATGGGGCGCCCGACGATTTTATCGGCGCCGAAATCGTCGGCGAGGCGATACGCGAACGCATTTCACGGGCCGCATCCGAAGCGGTTTCACTGCTCAATTCCAACCATGCAAATGCCGCCGCCGCAGCGCGCGTCGGCTGAGCCAACCAAAAAGGGAACAACGACATGACGTCTCATTCCGACGGCCTGAAATTCGCCTACTGGGTTCCGAACGTCTCCGGCGGCCTGGTCATCTCCAATATCGAGCAGCGGACCGGTTGGGACATCGACTACAACCGCAAGCTCGCCCAGATCGCAGAGGCCAACGGCTTCGACTACGCACTGAGCCAGATCCGCTTCACCGCCGGCTACGGCGCCGACAACCAGCACGAATCCGTGTCGTTCAGCCACGCACTGCTGGCCGCCACCACAACGCTGAAAGTGATTGCCGCCGTCTTGCCCGGTCCATGGAACCCGGCGCTGGCGGCCAAGCAGATCGCCACCATCAACCACCTGACCAATGGCCGCGTGGCCGTCAATGTCGTCAGCGGCTGGTTCCGTGGCGAGTTCGCCGCCATCGGCGAGCTGTGGCTCGACCATGACGAGCGCTACCGCCGCTCGGAGGAGTTCATCCGCGCATTGCGCGGCATCTGGACCGAGGACAATTTTACGCTGAAGGGCGACTTCTATCGCTTCACCAACTACTCGATGAAGCCGAAGCCGATCGATCCGCAGCCCGAGATCTTCCAGGGCGGCTCGTCGCGCGCCGCGCGTGACATGGCTTCGCGGGTGTCCGACTGGTATTTCACCAACGGCAACACGCCCGAAGAGATCAGGAAGCAGGTCGACGATATCCAGGCCAAGGCGAAGGCGAATGGCCACAAGGTGAAGATCGGGGTCAACGCCTTTGCCATTGCTCGCGAAACCGAGGCGGAAGCACGCGCCGTGCTGGACGAGATCGTCGCCAAGGCCAATCCCGAAGCGGTGCAGGGCTTTGCCGACCAGGTCAAGAATGCCGGCAAGGCCTCGCCGGAAGGCGAGGGCAACTGGGCGAAGTCGTCCCTTGAGGATCTGGTGCAATACAATGACGGCTTCCGCAGCAATCTGATTGGCACGCCGGAACAGATCGCCGAACGCATCCTCAAGCTGAAGGATGCCGGCGCCGATCTGATCCTGCTCGGCTTCCTGCATTTCCAGGAAGAGGTCGAGTTCTTCGGCAAGCGCATCATCCCGCTGGTGCGCGAACTGGAAGCGGCGCGTGACAGGGAGCTTGTCGCCGCCGAATAGGCCAGGGCGCGGCCTGCGGGCCGCGCACTCCTTCAAAATCAGGAACGTGTCATGATTGGTGCTTCGCTGGGAGCCGCCGCATACGAGCGTGCGCCCGAAATCCCCGGCATTCTTGCTGGCGCTGGTCCACTCACGGACACGCGCCCGGCGCGCCTGTCGGCAAAGGTCGATGCGATCCTGACTCTGAGCGGGATTGGCATTTCGTTCGGCGGCGTCACGGCGCTGAGCGATGTCGATCTCGAGGTCAAGAGCGGCGAAATCCGCGCCGTGATCGGCCCCAACGGCGCAGGCAAATCCTCGCTGATCAACATCATCAGCGGCCTCTATCACGCCGACCACGGCAAGATCGCGATCGCCGGCCAGTCATTCTCCCGTGTGCCAGCGAACCGTCTGGCACGTCTGGGCGTCGCGCGCACCTTCCAGAACCTGGCGCTCTTTCCCGGGCTTTCCGTGCACGACAACATCGCGTCGGGCCGCGTCCACACCAGGCGCGCCAGTTTCGTCGAACATATTGCCGGCCTGCCACGCGCCAGGCGCGAAGACGCTGCGATTGCCGAAAAGGTCGACAAGACAATCGCCTTCCTGCATCTGGAAACGGTCGCCGATCAGCTGGTCGCGACGCTGCCCTACGGCTTGCAGAAGCGGGTCGAACTGGCGCGAGCGCTGGTTGCCGAGCCGAACATCCTGCTGCTCGACGAACCGATGGCGGGCATGACGGCGACCGAGAAAGCCGAGATGGCCGGGTTCGTGCGCGCCGCGCGCGACCGGCATGGCGTCACCATCATCCTGATCGAGCACGACATCGGGGTCGTCATGGGCCTATCCGACCGCGTCGCCGTGCTCGATTACGGCCGCAAGATCGCCGACGGCACGCCGGCCGAAGTGCGCGCCGATCCGGACGTGATCCGGGCCTATCTCGGCACCGCCGAGGGCGAGGATGGCGAGGGCATCTGATGAGCTACTATGATTTTCTCTTCGTCGTCGAAGTGCTGGTCGGCGGCCTGTTGTCGGGAGTCATGTATTCGCTCGTCGCCATCGGCTTCGTGCTGATCTACAAGACGTCGGGTGTGCTGAACTTCGCGCAAGGGTCGATGGTGCTGTTTGCGGCACTCACCTTCGTCAGCCTGGTCGAACGCGGCATCCCGTTTGCGCTTGCGCTGCTCATCACCTTCGCAGTCATGGTCGCGCTGGGTTTCACAATCGAGCGAACCGTGCTCAGGCCGCTGGTGAACCGCTCGCCGATGACAATGTTCATGGCCACGCTTGGCCTGTCCTACATCATTGAGGGCGCTGCCCAACTGATCTGGGGCACGCAGGTGCACGGGCTTGATCTCGGCATCGACGACACGCCCTTCGAGGTCGGCGGCATCCTGATCTCGTCGTTCGACCTTCTGGCAGCTGGCATCGCCGCAGCGATGGTGGCGGGCTTGAGCGCCTTCTTCTACTGGACGCGGATCGGGCTGGCGTTTCGCGCCGTCGCCGACGACCAGTTCGCGGCCCTTGCCGTCGGACTGCGGCTGCCGCGGATCTGGGGAACGGTGTGGACGGCCGCGGGCTTCGTGGCGCTGGTCGCGGGACTGCTGTGGGGTGCCCGCCTCGGCGTCCAGTTCTCGCTGTCACTGATCGTGTTGAAGGCGCTGCCGGTGCTGGTGCTTGGCGGCTTCGATTCCATCCTTGGCGCCATCGTCGGCGGCCTGATCATCGGCGCCAGCGAAAAGCTCGCCGAGGTCTATCTCGGCCCCTTCGTCGGCGGCGGCATCGAAGGCTGGTTCGCCTATGCGCTGGCGCTGGTCGTGCTGCTGGTGCGTCCCTCCGGCCTGTTTGGCCAGAAAACCGTCGAAAGGGTCTGACCGATGGCCGTGCAAGCGCTCGATGCCGCAAGGGCTCCAATCGACTGGCTGAGGTTCGCCCGGAAATTAGCTTTGCCGGCCGTGGCGATCGTCGTCGTCTACGGCCTCGTCCCGGCCTTTGCGTCGAGCTATCTGGTCGAGGCGATCCTGCTGCCGTTCCTTGCGCTCAGCCTGGCGGCAGTCGGCCTCAACCTCCTGACCGGCTATTGCGGCCAGCTTGCGCTTGGCTCCTCCGCTTTCATGGCGGTAGGCGCCTTCGCCGCATACAATTTCAACCTGCGAGTCGAAGGACTGCCGCTGGCTGCCACCATGATCCTGGCCGGGATTTCGGCCGCCGGAATCGGCGTCATCTTCGGATTGCCGAGCCTGCGCCTGCGCGGCTTCTATCTCGCCGTTTCGACGCTCGCCGCCCAGTTTTTCGTGCAGTGGGCGCTGACCAAGTTCGGCTGGTTCTCCAACGACAATCCGTCCGGGGTAATTTCTGCACCGCACCTTGCCGTTGCCGGGTTTTCGCTCGACGGTGCCGCCGGACGCTATTTACTTTCCGTCACCACCGTCGCCTTGCTGACGGCACTGGTCTGGCGGCTGGTCAACAGCGCCACCGGCCGCAACTTCATTGCCGTGCGCGACAATGAAACCGCCGCGCGCGTCATTGGCGTGCCGGTGCTGCGGACCAAGCTGCTGGCGTTCGCCATTTCGTCCTTCATCATCGGCATCGCCGGCGTGCTGTGGGCCTTCACCTATCTGCGCACGGTCGAGCCGGCCGGCTTCAATCTAGACCGCTCGTTTCAGATCCTGTTCATTATCATCATCGGCGGGCTGGCTTCGATACGCGGTGCGTTTCTGGGCGCCGCATTCATCGTCGTCTTCCCGCTCGTTCTGTCTCGGCTCGGCGCCTTCGTGTTCGGCGGCCTGTTCGATTCTGGTGTGCTCGACATGAGCCAGCGCATCGTGCTTGGCGCGCTCATCATCATTTTCCTCATCGCGGAACCGAACGGGCTGTCGGCCCTCTTCGACCGCCTGAAACGACGGATCGGCTCAAGGTCCAGCTGAGCGCCGCTCGACATTCTCTCACGGACCCAAAACCTCAGGAGACGCAACTCATGACCTTCTTCAGTCACCTCAAGAAAGCGGCGATCGCCACCGCTTTCGTGCTCGGCGCGACAGCCGTCCATGCCGACGAACAATATTTCCCGCTGCAGAGCTACCGCGTCGGCCCCTATGCCGCGGGCGGCACCGGCTTCTTCGGCGGCTTCATCGACTATCTCAACCTGATCAACATCCGCGACGGCGGCGTCAATGGCGTCAAGCTGACCTGGAGCGAGGGCGAAACCCAGTATGAGGTCGAGAAGGGCGTCGAGGTCTACGAACGGTTGAAGAGCAATCCCGGCATCGCCGCCTGGAACCCGCTCTCGGTCGGCATCGCCTACGCCATGATCGACCGCATCACCGACGACAAGGTGCCGCTTATCACCATCAATCACGGCCGCACCGACACCACCGACGGCCGGGTATTCCCTTACGTCTTCCCGCTGCTGCTCAACCCCTACAGCGAAACATCGGGCATCGTGAACTACATCGCCTCCAAGGAAGGCGGCCTCGACAAGCTCAAGGGCAAGAAGATCGTCGTGCTCTATCACGGCTCGCCCTACGGCAAGGAGACGATCCCGATCTATGAGCTGCTATCGCAGAAATACGGTTTCGAACTGTCGCAGATCGAGGTTCCGCACCCCGGCAACGAGCAGCAGGCACAGTGGCTGACGATCCGTCGCGATCGTCCCGACTATGTCGTGCTGCGCGGCTGGGGCGTGATGAACCCGGTTGCGCTGAAGACCGCGCAGAAGACCGGCTTCCCGGCCGATCACATCGTCGGCAACGTCTGGTCCAACTCTGAAGAGGACGTCGTCCCCGCCGGCGACGCCGCCAAGGGCTACACCGCCATCACCACCCAGGCGTCTGGCGCCGACTACCCGGTCGTCAAGGAGATCGTCAAGACGGTCTACGACGCCGGCAAGGGCAATCTCGAGGACAAGAGCCGCATCGGCTCGGTCTACCACAATCTCGGCATCGTCAACGGCATCCTCAATGTCGAAGCCATCCGCATCGCGCAGGCCAAATTCGGCAATCGCACGCTGACCGGCGATGAGGTCCGTTGGGGCTTCGAACACCTCAAGCTCGACCCGGCGCGCGTCGAGGCGCTCGGTGCCAAGGACCTGTTCCACTCGATCAACGTCTCTTGGGACAATCACGAAGGTGACGGCTACGTGACCTTCCAGCAGTGGGACGGCAAGAAGTGGAACGTCGTGTCCGACTGGATCGCGCCGGACTGGAATCTGCTGCGCCCGATCATCGAGAAGTCGTCCGAGGCCTATGCCAAGGAAAAGGGCCTCAAGATCCGCACGGCCGAAGACGCCGATGCGGTGGTCAGCAACTGAGTTTGAAGAGCTCACGGCCGGCCCGCGGGCCGGCCGTGCCATCCATCTTCGCAGCGGAGTTATCGATGTCCAGCCCGGAAAATCCGATCCTGTCGGTCAGCCGCGTCGAGGCCGTCTACAATGGCGCCATCGCCGCTTTGCATGGCGTTGACCTCTCGGTCGGCAAGGGCGAGATCGTTGCGCTGCTCGGCTCAAATGGCGCCGGCAAGACGACGTTGTTGCGAGCCGCATCCAATCTTCTGCCGGCAGAGCGCGGCGCCGTTACCGCCGGCCGGATCATTTTCGATGGCGAGGATGTTTCAAGGGCAAGCCCCTCGCACCTTGTCCGCAAGGGCCTGGTCCAGGTTCTCGAGGGCCGGCACTGTTTCCGCTCGCTGACGGTCGAGGAGAACCTTCTGACCGGTGCGCTCGGGCGCTCGTCCTCGCGCCTTGGCGTGAAGGCCGACCTTGAGCGTGTCTACGCGCTGTTTCCGAGGCTTCTCGAGAAACGGCGCACGCGGTCCGGCCTCACCTCCGGCGGCGAGCAGCAGATGACGGCGATCGGTCGCGGGCTGATGTCGCGGCCGAAACTCTTCGTGCTCGACGAGCCCTCGATGGGGCTCGCGCCGCTGATCGTCGACGAGATTTTCAGCGCTTTGAAGCGGCTCAATCGGGACGAGGGTCTTTCGATCCTTGTCGCCGAGCAGAATTCGGCGGTGGCGCTGAAATATGCCGACCGCGCCACCGTGCTCGAAAACGGTAAAAGCGTGCTGGAAGGGTCGGCTGCCGACCTGCGCCAGCGCGACGACATCAAGATCTACTATCTCGGCGGCGCGCCGCTTCCATCGCAACACTTTCCCCAGGAGACTGCAGCATGACCATCCAATCCAAGCAGCCGTCCGACGCGCGCGTCGCCGTGCCTCCGGTCGAGCGCCCGTCGGCCAAGGCGCATATCATCAAGACCGATGCCGAGGCGATCGCCATCGCCGAAAAACTTGCCACTGAATTCACCAGGGAAGCGTCGAAGCGGGATCGCGAGCGCATCTGGCCGAAGGAAGAGCTGGATGCGTTTTCGCAGAGCGGCCTGTGGTCGATCAATGTGCCGAAGGCCCATGGCGGGCCGGAGGTTTCCTATGTGACGCTCTCGAAGGTGATCACCATCATCTCGGCGGCTGATCCCTCGCTTGGCCAGATTCCGCAGAACCATCTCGGCGTGGTCGCCGCCATCCGCACGGTTTCGGACGAGGCGCAGAAAAAGCTGCTCTTCGCCGAGGCACTGTCCGGCACGCGCTTTGGCAACGCGTTTTCCGAGTTCGGCTCCAGGCGTGCCGCCGACTTCGAGACCAAGTTTGTCGATGCCGGTGACCATGTCGTGGTCAACGGCCAGAAATTCTATTCAAGCGGCGCCCTGCTCGCCCATCTGGTGCCGATTGTGGCGCTCGATGACGAGGGGCGCGCCTGGTATGCCATCGCCGATCGCGGCGCGCCCGGACTGACCGTCATCGATGACTGGTCGAGCTTCGGCCAGAAGACGACGCTCTCCGGCACGGTCCTGCTCGACAATGTGAAGGTGGCGAAGACGCATCTCGTCCCCGGCTACAAGGGGTACGACAAACCGACAGCCGACGGACCCATCTTCCAGATCATCCAGGCGGCGGTCGATCTCGGCATCGCCAAGGCGGCGATCGACGAGACGGTCAGCTTCGTGCGCACCAGATCGCGCGCGTGGATCGACAGCGGCGTCGATCATGCCTGGCAGGATCCCTATACGATCCAGGCGATCGGCGACCTCCGCCTGCGCGCCAATGCGGCCGAGGCTATTCTGGAAAAGGCCGGCCTTGCGGTCGACCGCGCCGTGGCCGATCCTAACGAGAAGACGGTCGCGGAAGCGCAGATCGCGGTCGCCGAATCCAAGATCCTCACCACCGAGATTGCCATCAACGCCACCAACAAACTGTTCGAACTCGCCGGCACGCGATCCACGCTGGCCGAGCACAATCTCGACCGCCACTGGCGCAATGCGCGCACCCACACCCTGCACGATCCCGTCCGCTGGAAATACGCGATCCTCGGCAACTATTACCTGAACGAGGTCAACCCGCCCCTCCACGCCTGGAGCTGAGCGGGAACGCCGTAAAGTCACAAAGGACTATTCATGAGCACTGCCACCCCCGACAGGATCAAGGTCCTGTGGTTCTTGCCCACCCATGGCGACAGCCGCTATCTCGGAACCTCCGAGGGCGGCAGGGCGGTCGACCTGCCCTATCTCACCCAGGTCGCCAAGGCGGCCGACGCCATCGGCTATTATGGCGCGCTGCTGCCGACCGGGCGCAGTTGCGAAGACAGCTGGGTGGTGGCGTCGGCGTTGGCGCCGCTAACGCAACGACTTCGCTTTCTCGTTGCGGTCCGTCCAGGGCTGCAGTCGCCGACGCTCGCCGCGCGCATGACCTCGACGCTCGACCGCATTTCGGGCGGGCGCTTGCTGATCAACGTGGTCACGGGCGGCGATCCGGTCGAGAACAAGGGCGATGGCATATTCCTCAGCCATGACGAGCGTTATGAGGTGACGCGGGAATTTCTCGACATCTACAAGGCCGTGCTCAGCGGCGAAACCGTAGCCTTCGAAGGCAAGCATTTCCACATCGAAGATGGCAGGTTGCTGTTCCCGCCGGTGCAGACGCCGCACCCGCCGCTCTATTTCGGCGGCTCGTCGGACGCGGCCAATGCGGTCGCCGCCGAGCAGATCGACAAATACCTCACCTGGGGCGAGCCGCCGGCGGACGTCGCCGCCAAGGTCGAGCATGTGCGCGGCCTTGCCGAAAAGGCCGGCCGCGAAGTGAGCTTTGGCATCCGATTGCATGTCATCGTTCGCGAGACCAATGACGAGGCCTGGGCCGATGCCGATCGGCTGATCAGCCGCCTCGACGACAAGACGATCGCCGAGGCACAGAAGGTTTTCGCCCGCATGGATTCGGTTGGCCAGTCGCGCATGAGCCGGTTGCATGGCGGCAGCCGCGACAAGCTCGAAATCAGCCCGAACCTTTGGGCCGGCGTTGGCCTCGTGCGCGGCGGCGCCGGCACCGCCTTGGTCGGTGACGCGGCGACCGTGGCAGAACGGATCGACGAATACCGAAGGATTGGCATCGATACCTTCATCCTGTCCGGCTATCCGCATCTGGAGGAAGCCTATCGCTTCGGCGAACTGGTGCTGCCGCTGCTACCGCTCGATCACGAAATCTCGACCCGGCCGACGACGGTGAACATGGGACCGTTCGGCGAAACGGTGGCCGGAGATCATCGACCATCGGCGCTGCGCGCGAGCCAGTCTTGAGCGCTTCCCGCAGGGCTGGGAAACTGACGGTCGCCATCATTGGCGGCGGCTTTTCCGGCGCCGCAACCGCGTTTCACCTGGCGCGGCTGCTGCCCGCCGATGCAGCCAATATCGTGGTCGTCGAACCGCGCGAGGCGCTCGGCTATGGTCTGGCCTATTCGACGGCCGATCCCTCGCACCGCATCAACGTGCGGGCGTCCAGGATGACGCTGATCTCAGGTGAGGAGGGCCATTTTTCCGACTGGCTGGAGCAGACCGGCGCTATTCTGGACGATACGCAGGCCATCGCCGCCAGCGGCGCGATTTACCCGCAGCGTCGGGTCTTCGGCCGCTATGTCGAATCCCATCTGCAGCCCTTCCTGCAAAGCAAGGCGATCCGCCATGTCAGGGCCGAAGTTGCTTGGGTCGAGCGCAGTGGCGAGGGCTACCGGCTTGTCCTGTCCGATGGCGCAACGCTTTCCGCCGATGCTGTGGTGATCGCGGCGACGCATCCATTGCCGGCCCTCCCGGCGCCGCTGCGCAGCGTGGCCTCAGTCGCCGGATTGGTGGCCAATCCCTACGATCTCGAACGGCTGCAGGCGATCGCGCGCGACGACCATGTTCTCATCGTCGGCACCGGTCTGACCTCGGCCGACGTCATTGCAACGCTCGACCGCAAGGGCCATCGCGGCCGCATCACGGCACTGTCGCGCCATGGCTATCGCTCGCATGTGCAGGCCGCCATGCAGGGCGACCCGATAGGCGACTTCACCAGCTTGCCTTTACGCAGCGCCACGGTGCTGCTCGGGCACATCCGGGCCACGATCGCGGCAGCGACGCGACAGGGCGAAGACTGGTATCCGGTCCTCGACGCTGTCCGGCGTCAGGGGCAGTTGATCTGGCAGGCCTTGCCGCTCGCAGAGCAGCGCCGCGTGCTGCGCCATCTTCGCGCGCTCTGGGACGTGCATCGCTTCCGCATCGCGCCACAGGTAGCGGCCGTGCTGGATCGCCGCCTTGTCGAGGGGACGCTTGTTTATCGCGCCGCATCGATTGTCGAGGCCGATGAGGCCGACGGGCGTCTCCGCGTCACGCAGCGGTCAAGGCGCCGACACGACCTCATCGTCGAGACGTTCGACAGCGTGATCGTGACCACCGGGCCGGCGCATGCCGACATTCTTCGCACCAACACGGCGATCGCCACCCTTGGACATCTGGGCCTGGTCCGTCTCGACCCAACCGGCCTTGGTCTCGACATCGACAGCCACGGCCGCGCGGTCGGTGCGTCAGGTCACCCGGCCGACAATATTTTCATCAGCGGACCGCTGGCGCGCGGCAGCGTCGGCGAGCTGATGGGCATCCCTGAAGTCACCGCCCATGCCGAGAGCATCGCCACCGGAATTCACCAATGGTTGGGATACAAGACGGCGTTGCGTCGCAGGGCGTCGTGAAACTGCAAACACGATGAGGCTATCCAGATGACACTAACCGAACGCATTCTGCCGGATGAAACCCGGATCTCCCTAAAATTTGCGATGCGACACCTGGCCGGAGCCGTGTCCGTGGTCACCGCAGGCATCGGCGACGAGCGGACGGGCGCAACAATTACCACAGCCCATTCCTTGTCGGTCGAACCGGAGGTGATGGTCGTCAGCATCAACCTGAGCTCGTCGACATGGGCAGCCATCAGCCGGCATCGGCACTTCTGCGTGAATGTGCTGCGCGCCGACCAGATCGCGATTGCCGACCGTTTTGCTGGTCGAGGCGGCCTCAAGGGGCAGGCTCGCTACGAGGGTGCACGCTGGTCCACCCTTGCAAGCGGCGCATTGGCGCTCGAAGGTGCGCTTGCCGCGGTCGATTGCACCGTCGAGGATACCATAGTTCGCCACAGCCATGCGCTAATCCTCGGCAGCGTCCGGCATGTGGTGAGCGGAGAGCCCGGTCCGGCACTGATCTATCATCACGGCGCCTATGGATCGTCGTGAGCGGGTTGGTACGTGTCGTTTTCTGACAGCCATGAAATTCTTGGTCTCATTCAAGGCGGCGAAAGGAACGAAATACGAATTCTCCATAGCCCTTCGCCGAGACGCGCCGCACACACCCAAAATGCGAAAACGCGACCGAGATGGCGCGGGAGCACTATGTGCGATTGTTTGGATGTGAGCCAATACGGGCTTTGCGCGTTGTTGTTGAACTTGCGGAAGCCCTTTTCCAGCAAGAGGCTTGAGAGGAACAATTCTTCCGTGGCGCGTAGCGGCCAGGCACTGCCGTTGGGCAGCCGATTGCGATTGCTACGGCAACGAAGAAGTCATGCCCGCGCGCATGCGGTGCTTGCCGTTGAAGGCCACGACCGATCTGCCACTGGCGCCCGGCGCCGTCGGTCGCTGCGGTCCAGAGTTGCCGACCAGTAAGGACAAGGCAAAATCTGGTGTTCTCGCGAAAAATGGCGACAAGGCGCGGGTCGCAGGACATCACGCCGAAGCCGAAGAAACGCTAGATTCGCGCCGGCAGCCCTAACTAGCGCTGGCGAGACTGGCATGTCCCGCAGCGGCTTCTTGCGCTTCGGCGGCACATAGGCATCGCTCCGATCTTCTGCTCGAGTGGCTTAAACTAGGATTTGCAGTCGCCGTGTTTCTACGTTGTGGTTTCGGCGACATCTGTCGTTCGCAACATCAGTAAGTAAACCAGCTAAACGAAATCAATGAGAAAGATCAGGAAATTGCCCGGTCATTCAATCAGGAATCGTTCGCGTTGTCCTTTGCAGAAGGCCAGCGGATACGCCTATGGCTAGCGAAGGTCGTGCGCCTGTAGGGCGCTGTGGGGCGGCATTGTAGGCATCCAAGCATGAGCGGAACCTAATTTGCAGCCGCAAATTAATGTCCAATGAATGAACTCCCAAACCGGAAAAAACTCGTGCCTGACCCTCAACCTCGGCGGGGCTCCAACAAAGGTGTGTTGCTAGCGGCTGCAGCGCTGCTGTTTGCCTTTCTCGCTCTTATTCTGTTTGGGTTTTTTCAGTAAGTGCGCGCGGCGCCGGCGTCCCAGAGAGGGCAGAGCACCTGCCGACGTGATCTTCGATCCGCTCGCGTCCCAGCGGCGGGCCGATCATACAAGCCGGCTCGGTTCGTCGCTCCTGACGGGTTGATCGGTCCCACAGAGCAGGTTGATCATCGGCAATTTCTTGGCAGCGCCGGTATTCAACTCACGCCCAACGCGATTGAAAACTGAAGCTGGCCGTCCATCGTGACTGACGCAGCACGAGCCGAACAGGCGAGGCAAGCGCAAGCCTTGAGGCCCAACCTCGGACAGACGAATCACGCTCGTGCAGTCTGGAGACGCAACGAGTTATTCATTCGGGCGCCTTCGCATCACCAGCGGAACGAAAGAGTTAATTGACGATTTACTAGGGAAGGATTGCAGGACGGAAAACATTGAGGATTGCTGCCATGACAATGTTGTTCGAACCACTCGACTCTGAAGGTTACAAGCGCAGTGTGGTCTACCATGCCGCACGCTTGTCCATGCTCCACAACCGAATGCTGAAGCGTTTCGACAAGGTCGATAAAGCGGCTGAAAAGGTTGAAGCCGAGGTGGAGCTGTTTGATGAAGCTGTTCGCACTCTCTACGAATGAGCGGCATGTTGACCGCCGACGTTCCTCCTAGCGCGTATACGGGCGCGGGTTTCACCGTTGCCCACCAGGCGATGTCGCGCCGCGGATTTGGGCTTGATAAGCACGATCTAATGTATACGATTCACCCAGCCGGCCTGGCTCCCCCGCCATCGGGCCGGTCAGGCCCGACGGTTCAACGCACCACCCCAAACGACTGTCGGGCCGCCAGGACGCTCACTGCGCAGCCGGGTTCATGCTTTGCCTTTTTTTCTCGAAAAGCGCGAGCTTGGTCATATAACCAATTCTGATTTTTGCATGGCATTGGGTGCAGTTGAAGTTGGATATCACCTTCAACCACGATCCCTTTTTTATGATGACATGAGAACAGTTTGGACATTCCAGTTCCAGGTACTCGTCCCCCATATCGTTTGAAATCGGCACTACGACACTCCCCAACAGTTGCCCGTGAAACTTGCGCTTCGAGATCGGCCGGCACCTCCGTGCTCAAACCCGAACGTGGGTCCTTGGCAGATGTTCCGCAATCCGACCTCTGGCGACCGGGATCGGACCTAAGTCCAAATCGCCGCCAACAGGCCGAGAAGTGGAACCCCGGCGGATGCTTTTTGAACGCTGAATTTCCGTCCTCGACGGTCGTAGTCCGCCGTCCTCCTGGCCAAAGCTCCAATGTTGCCTTGTGTGAAACTGACCTCGCCCGGCCTATCAGGTCGCCAGGGCGCAACTCCGGTAATAATTCGGTCGGAGCGAATGTCAGCGCGAAGCTGTGCGCAGGGACGCCAACTCGCTGACAGCAGCAAGGATGACAGCATCGGTTGCCGGCTTCGGCAGGAATCTGCAGTCGCGGAAAGCCGCGGGAACGTCGGCGGGGCCAAATCCCGACAAGAAAGCAAAGGGGATGCCTCGCGCCTGCAATATCCTCGCCACCGGCAGACCCGTTTCACCGTTCAGCTGGATGTCTAGCAACGCCACGTCAATCTTGTCCGATTCGACAAGACGCAGAGCGGCAGATACCGACGGCACAGGTCCGACCACCTGATAACCGGCGCGACGCAGCCGCGCGGCAGTGTCCTGCGCGACTAGCCATTGATCCTCAACAATCAGAACACTCACGCTTTCGCTCACGGCCCCTCTCTGCGATTGACCGGAAATGAGATGTCGATCCGAGACCTTCGGACAGTTGTTTCGACATGTCCGCAAACCTATAGGTAACCTCTCCATGCAGCAAGGTGAGGCTGATGCTGGAGCGCAGGCGCTTCCACCGACCACTTGCTGAATTACCGGAGCCGAAGATTAGCGCGTCAATGGAGCTGCGGTCCGCCTCCGCTCCATCGAGAGTTGGATAGGCGCTTACCCCTCTCCACGATCCGCAAAATCTAAAAGCCTCCGTACCACGCCATTGGCTCTTCAAGCATGAGTAGCACCTCTCTCTCTCTCTCTCTCTCTCTCTCTCTCCATCTTGGGCGACCTGAGATTGCGGTCGGTCAATGAGCGTCAGAAGTGCGATGCACCGAGTTTGTACCTGCAGTTTTTCGAAGGAAAGGCTTGAGAATTCATGATTTCGGAGCAGGTTTGGCTGGCGCATGAGCGCCGCAGATCTATACTGGGGAGATCAAGCGATGGGGTCGGCCATGAGCAAAGAGTTCAGTGTAGCTGATGCCTATGGCGCCGGCCGCGCCATCTTCATGGGACTTGAACTGCTGGTTTCGCCCGGTGCGCTCGTCCCCAGACCTGAGACCGAGTTGCTCGGCAAGACCGCGCTTGGTGTGTTGCATCAGATGAACCTGCCGGCTCCGCGCATAGTTGATATGTGCTGCGGCACTGGGAATCTGGCGTGCGCGATCGCCTACCATGTGCCCAGCGCCCTTGTCTGGGCAAGCGATCTCACCGATGAATGCGTCGAAACGGCACGCCGCAACACCTCACATCACGGCATGGCTGAGCGTCTTTCGGTGCTTCAGGGCGACTTGTTCGACTCTCTCATCGGCCTTGGGTTAGACGGAACTATCGACGTAATCGTCTGCAATCCGCCTTACATTTCTGAAAAGCGGCTCGAGGGCGACCGCGCCCATCTGATCGAGCTTGAGCCGCGCGAGGCGTTCGCAGCCGGCCCTTACGGCCTGAGCATTCATATGCGCGTACTGAAAGACGCACCGCGATACCTGCGGCGTGGCGGCATCCTGCTCTTCGAGGTCGGGCTTGGCCAAGACCGACAGGTAGCGGGTCTGCTGGAACGCAGCAAGGCATTCGAGAACATCCGTTCGGTCTCGAACGAAGCAGGCGAGGGCCGGGTGGTTCTGGGGCAAGTCAAGACGCAGGCATAAATCCTGCGACAGTCAGACCAAATACGGGGCTGCTCTGGGCGTTACGCTCACCCATCAGTTCATTTTGCGGATGATGTATTGCTCGATCCCCTGGATGGAATCGAGGTTTTCAGGCAGAAGTTCGCTGTCCTCGACGGTAATGCCAAAGGTCTCCTCGATGAACCCGATAATCTCAAGCACACCCGTCGAGTCGACAATGCCTTGATCGAGCAAGGATGCGTCATCCAGCAATGCCTTGACGTCGCTGACGTAGAAATTTGAAACCAAGAAACTACGAATCTGCTCGCTGTAGATTCCGGTGCGTTCCTTGATGGTCAACATGAATTCGTCCTCCCTAACGACACCATTAACGCGACTTGGTTCTGGCCCCGCATCATGACAGCGCCGTTTTCTTGAGTTTTCCCGTGTCCGTCATCGGCAGGTTCGCCACAACGACGATGGATTTCGGGACCATGAAGTTTTCCAGACGCTTCTGGCACTCCTTCTGCAGTTCCCTTTCGCCAATGGCTCTTCCATGCTCCATCACCACAAAGGCTTTCACCGCTTGCCCGAGGAGCTCGTCGGGAACACCGATGACGGCCGCTTCCCGGACTCCTGGAATGTCCATGAGTACGTTTTCCACTTCCCTTGGCGCCACCTTCTCGCCTCGCGACTTTATGATCTCATCCCCACGGCCAACGAAGTAGAGGTAACCCTCCGTATCCATCCGGCAGTAGTCGCCGGTGTATAGGACTTGCTCGCCTGGCAGCGGGCCGGGTTTGAGTTTCCTGGCCGTTGCCTCGGGCTTGCCCCAATACCCCTTCATCACCGTTGCGCCGCGAATGACGAGTTGGCCGACAACGCCGGGGCCTATCCGCCTGTCATGCTCGTCAACGATCCACATCTCCGTATTCGGGATTGCGATCCCTACGCTCAATGGCTTTCGCTCGAGGTCCTCTGGCGGCAAATAGGTGCAACGTTTGCATTCGGTGAGACCGTACATCGAATAGATGCGTGCACCCGAAAACAGCTCGCGAAGCATGAAAATATGCTTGAGGGGTAGGGCTGCCGCAGTGTTTGTGACGTAGCGGATGCTCGAGAAATCCTGGTCTTTGAGGGACCTGAGTTCGGAGAGTGCGGCAAAGATTGTGGGCACGCCAGGAAAGCCCGTAACCCCCTCCTGCCTGATCAACCCGAGGATCCGTGCCGGGAAAGCGAACGAGCGTTCGAGCACCAGCCGGGCGCCGGTACGAAAAGCCATGATCATCTGGTACAGTCCATAATCGAAGGCGAGGGGTAGGACATTGAGGATCACCTCGTCCTCGGCAATTGCCAGGTAGGAAGCGACAGACGCGCACGCGGCCATCATGTTTCTGTGCGTCAGCATCACGCCCTTGGGTTCGCCCGTCGACCCAGACGTGTAGATGATGGCTGCCAGATCAACATCGATGCACTGCCGTGCCGGCGGCGTATCCGCGCCATTGGCGAGGGCGGCGTCCCAGCGCACGGCAAACGGCAGCTGGGCGAGTTCGACGTCGTCGATCGGTCCCGATACGATCACTCGCAGAAGTGACGGGCAGCCGCGCGCCGGCTCGCGGAAGATCGCGTGCAGATGGCCGTCCGTGATGAGCGCCGTCGGCCGGCAGTCGTTGAGCAGATAATCGAGCTTGTCGCTCTTGGTGAGCGGGTTGACGATGCACACCACCGCATTCGCCTTTAGCACCGCCCAGAAGCTAACCACCGTCTCGACGGTGTTGTCGGCGAAGATCATCACGCGATCACCGCGAACGACGCCGGATGCGGCAAGGTCCCGGGCGATCGCGTTGGCTCGCGTTTCGAGTTCGAGGTAGGTGACACGCTGCCTGTTGCACACCAGCGCCACCTTACTTCCGTGTCGGACGGCTGAATGGGCGAGGTAGTCATGCAGCAATGGTACGGCATCATGCAACATGCAGGCGCTCTTCCCGATGTTCGCAGTCGACGTCGACGCTGAGTGTGCATTCGAGCGTTGCACTGGGACAACCCGCGACGAACTGCTGATGAAGAAGTTGGGTCGACAACACGCCGACCAGCGCCATGTTGTCGGCATTGGACAGGTCGCCATCGCCAGTTCTGGCCTGGCATTTGGCAAGCAGGTGCGTGACCGCCTTTGGATCGAAGACATTCGCCTCGCGCAGGGCCGCCTGCGAAACCGCCTCGCGTGCGTAATCCGGAGCGTCTGCGCCGACGAAGCAAAGCGCGTTGGGCGCACGGAAGGGCTGCTTCTTGCGGGCTATGATCTCGGAGGGCAGGATGGGTGCCGCCATGCGCTTCAGCACGTGCTTCTCGTCGAGGCCGCGGAGTTTGAAGGAGGGTGGCAGCGAATTCGCGAGCCTCACAAGTTCATCGTCCAGGAACGGGAAGCGCCCCTCGACGGAGTGAGCCATCAGCATCCTGTCGCCTTGCGAGGAGAGCAGATAGCCCGACATCAGTGTTTGCACCTCGAGATACTGGTCCTGCGCAAGAGGGCTCCAACGGGCAAACTGCGCGGGCAGACGGGCGAGCAACTCGGACACGGCGTCGCGGCCCTGCGTTCGAGCCCGCATATCGGCCGTAAACAAGCGCTTGATGGCACTGGTGGTTCGCCAGCGTGTTTCATGAGCAAAGCCCGGCGCGTCGTAAGCGTGAATATTTCGCCCGAAGAACTGACGCGCCATCGCCTGCTGTTGCACCGGCGAGCGGGTGAGATAGGGGTAAAGGCGTTCCAGGAGCCGAGAGCGTCGTGCCGAAGTCGGGTGGCGCCCCCAGAAGCGGCGGACCTTGCCTTCGCGGAACAGGTCGTAGCCGGCGAACATTTCGTCAGCGCCTTCGCCGGTCAGCACGACCTTGATGCCACGCTCGCGCACCAGGTGCGAGAGCAGGAAGAGTGGCGCCGGGGCAGTCCTCAGGATCGGGCGTTCGGTGTGTTGGATTACCTCCGGAAAGATTCCGGCTATATCTCTGCGCGAAACGACCACTTCATGGTGCTCACTGCCGATCGTCTTGGCAACCATTCGCTGGAAGCGGGTCTCGTCATATTCGGCGTCGGCAAAACGTAAGGAGAAGGTTTGGAAGCGCTCGCCCGCGAAGCGCCTTGCGAGCGCAGCCACAAGCGAACTGTCCAGCCCTCCGGAGAGGTAGCACCCGACAGGCACGTCGGCGCGCACCATTCTGAGCGCCGTCGCGGCCTCAAGAGCGCTAGACACGCGGTCCACCGCGTCGTTGGAGGACCCGGGGAACTCGCCCTGCTGCGATCCGAAATTGTCGGGATAGGAAGGCTGCCAAAAAATCCGCTCACGAACGGTGCCATCCTGATAGATGCGGACACGACCCGGCTCGAGTTCGTTGATTCCGTGGAAAACTCCTTGCGGCGGAACGACCGTCCAGAGCGTGAACGTCTGATCGATGCCGGCGGGATCAAAGGCGCGAGGTATGGTTCGATCGGCTGCGAAAATGGCTTTCACTTCGCTGGCGAAATAAAGCCGGTGCGCATGCTCGCTGAAATACAGCGGGCAAATGCCGAAGCGGTCGCGCGACAATACGAGACGATTGGCCACTGAATCCCAGATCGCAATTGCCCATTGGCCGTTCATCCGCTCGAAGGCCGTTTCTCCCCACTCACGATAGGCGTGCAGCGCGACCTCCGTGTCGCTGCGGGTTCGGAAGCGGTGGCCGAGCGCCGTGAGTTTTTCACGCAATTCGACGTAGTTGAAGATCTCGCCGTTGAACACGATCCACGTCGTATCGCCTGTATCGGCCATCGGCTGCTGGCCACTGGAGAGATCGACGATGGACAGGCGCACATGCGCCAGCCCCGCGCGTCTGTCCCGGTAGAGACCGCGCCCGTCGGGACCGCGATGCGCCAGCGCGCCCATCATCTGCATCAGCGCCTGCCGCGAAGGAGAAGCCGCTGTGGCATTCAGCGCCACGATTCCAGCGATGCCGCACATGCTCGGTCAATCTCCGCCTTCGGCGGACAGCAAAGGCCGCGCGTGGAGATAGTGGGCCGCCCTTCGTTTCGCTTCGATGTCCTTGAACACTTTCTGAAGCTGGGGCTCGGTGAGGCCAGCAACCGCCGCGAGCTCATTGCTGGCGACCCCGTGGTTCAGGCCGTAGAGGCATAGATCCATCAGGTGATAGGGCAGCGCGAAATAGAATTCTTCCTGGCTTTGGGCCATGGAAAAAGTGTCGGTGGTCGGTGGCCGCCGCCGGATTTCATCATCCACCTCGAGATATTCCGCGAGTTGATAAACCTGGGTTTTGTAAAGGTGAACGATCGGCATCACGTCGGCGGCTCCGTCGCCCTGCTTGACAAAAAAGCCCTGGTCGTACTCGAGGCGATTTGGAGTGCCGACAACCGCGTATTTGAGGCGATCGGCGTGATAGTATTCCGTCATTTTGCGCAGGCGCTGCTTGTAGTTTGTCGCAGCAACGATCTGCAGATAGGCAGCTGGCGGCAGACGCACGGTATCTACTTTACCCTGCGGATCCTGGACCGTGAGGCGGGTTATATTGAGCCCGCTGCTCTCCAGAACCGACGCGATCACCAGCTTGCATTTCCACCCTTCCCCATAGTCGGGAACGACGGTCTGGATCGCATCGATCTGCCGGCGGTAGGCGCCGATGGCCTCCAGTGCCGGTGCTATGTCCTCAAGGACGCTTTCAATGCCAAGCTGTGCCGCGACGCGGCGGCCAAGTCTCAGGGAGTCGCCGGAAGAATCCCGCTCCGGCATGAACAGTCCCAGGACCTTGTCTTTCCCGAACGCGCGCATGCACAAGGTCGCGACGACGGAGCTGTCGATACCGCCGGAAAGACCGACAACCACGCCGCGACGATGCAGGGTGCCGAGAACCTGAGTGCGCAAGGTGTCAACGATGCGATCGACCTCCGCGCGGGCATCGAGCGTCAGCATGTCCTTGCTGAATTCCGGAATTATGTCGATGACAAGTCCTCCCTTTTGCGAGATTCGGCGGGGGAATAGGTCTGCACGATGGCCATCTCGATAAGCGGACGGTTGGTGGCAAGGTTTGGTTCGACGACAAGGTCGATGTGGCTGCCCTTGATCGAAATGACGTCCAGGTGTGCCAAGACGCTGTCCCAGCCCAAGGCCCGCGGCATTCCCACCCTGCGACATCGGAACAAGGTACCGGAGAGGGGCAGAGCCGGTTTCGGTGCCTCAAGCCACTGGAAGAATGACTTCGCCCTTAAAACCTCCTGCAGTTCCAGTTTGGTCCTGAAGATCGTCGGGTTGAACTCTCCATTGGCAAATCTGTCCAGTATCCTGGCCAGACGCGCTTCGCCGCCCACCGCGACGGTGATCTTCGCAAGGGCTCTGCAAGCCATCCGGTGCGCGGATATGCGATTGGTGCGAATACGATAGAACGTACGGGTAACTGTCTCCCAATGGTTGCTCGGCTCGTCCAGAAGGCTCGTGTCGAGGATGCCCAGGAACCGCACCGTTCGCCCGGCCTTCATGAGCCGTGCGGCAACCTCGAATGCAACCGCGCCACCCAGAGAATGGCCGAGAAGTCGCACGGGGCCCGCAGGTTGGATGCGGCTTATCTGCTCGAGTGCGGCGCCAGCCATGGCGCTGAGGGTGTTGTGTCCGTCCAGTATCGCCGCAAGGCTCGGATATCGGATCGGGTTTACACGGGCGACTTTTCCCATGGCGGCTGCGAACGCAGCCAGGCTCGGACCATAGCCAACGGACCCTGGAAACAGGAAAAGAACCGGGGGGTGGTGCTTCTTTTCGCGCCCTTCGCCCGACCGTGCAGAGACGACCGCCTCAACCATCTCGTCCAAGCTCATGCCGACGGTGAATGCCTCGAGGCCTAGCTCTTGCCCGATGGCGTTTTCGATCGCCATCACGCAGTGCAGCAGTTGCAGCGAATCTCCTCCAGCATCATCCCAGTTTCCCGCGGCAGTGCCTGTGTTGAGAACCTGCGTCCACGCGTGCTGCACTATTTGACGCGTGTCCTTTGCTCCTCCGGCTGGCGGAGCATCGAGAGTGGACGACCGGGCGGCTTGCGCCCTCCTTCCGTGCGAACGATCTATCTCGGCCAGTGTTGCCAAATCGACCTTACCTCCCGACAGGCGTGGGATTGCGTCAACGGTGTGCAATCGCAAGGGACGCAATGGTGCCGGCAAGGTCATCCTGAGGAGCTGGCGAAGGTCGTCCGCAAAAGCGCCGCCTGCGAAGCGCTGGGGAACCACGAAGGCGATGAGTTCCTGCGCGGCCGTTACCATCACTACGGCATCCGCCACCGAAGGCGCGCAACGCAAGACCCGTTCGAGTTCGGCGGGCTCGATGCGTCGACCATTGATCTTGATCTGGCGCCCTTTGCGGCCGACGATCCTCAAGATGCCATCATCGTCGAGCCGAACGAGGTCCCCGGTCGAAAAAAGCCGAGCCTCGGGATCGTCGGGGTCCGGCTGCGCGGGAACGACCACACCGTTCTCCCAATGACCAAGCAGGACATAGCGGCTTTTGATCAGAAGCTCTCCACTTTCGCCTGGCCCTACATTGCGCTCCGCTTCGTCGACGATAGCGAATGCCATACCAGGGAGCAGCCTGCCGACGGGAACCGACGCGTCTTGCTCGGGCCAGTCAGGCGGCAAGAACCATTGCGAACCGATGGTTTCAGTCGATGAGTAGCCGATCTGGATCAGGCACTGGTCCGAAACGGCTTTGCGCAGCAAAGCGATGTCCGTCCATGACACTTTCTCCCCACCGATCCGGGCCACTCTGAGCGGCCAGGAAGCGTCGGCGGGCGCCTCAGCCAGGAGGGCTCGAAGCAGTGCCGGCACAAGATAGGCGATCGTCACACCTTCGGACTGCAATCGAGCGCGCGTAGCGCGCAGGCCGACAGCCTCCACCTCGAGAAGATGCAAAGTGGCGCCCGTCAGCAGCGCCGCAAAGATCTCCCGGCAACCGGCGATCGTGGCTGGCCCGGTCAGCGGCAGGAAAACGTCATCCGCGCTGATATGGCACGCATCGACATATTGCCGGACCCGCCATAGCAGGCTTCGTTGGCTGTTGACAATTCCCTTGGGGCGCCCGGTGCTACCTGAAGTGTAAAGCACCAATGCAGGCGCATCGACCGAAACGATAGGGTGCTTATGCTGCTGTTCCGGGTGTTGATCGTTGGGCGCCACGGCGGCGGCAATATCGATCCAGACGATCTCCTGGGCCAATTCGACCGAGCGAACATTTTCGGCGCCTATAATCGCGCCGAGCCGCGCGGCACTGACTATATCGAAAATGCGAGAGGCGGGATCTCTTATGTTGAGCGGAACCGAAGGCCGTCCCGCCGTCATGGTCGCCAACATCGCCACAGGATACCAAGCGGAGTTTGCTTGCAGGATGCCGATGGCCTGCCCTTCGGGGACGACGGCACCGATATGAGTTGCCAGCGTCTCGACCGCCCGGAAAAGCTCAGAAAAAGTCAGGCGGTTGGCGCCGTCGCTGATTGCGAGCTTGTCAGGATACCGCCTGGCGACATCTCCAAGGTGATCGAAGATTGGAATGTCCGCAAATTTGGCACCCATCTGTCGGTAACGGCGCCAGACTGGCCCCCCTTGGTCAAGATCATATTCGGGAACGACTGACCACCTTCGGGTGGGTCGCAGATCCACCTGTAGGTTTTGATTTGCCACTTCCGAATGCAAACACACTGAGGACATTCAGGGCCCCGCCAAGCTGACGGTCGAACATCGCTCGCCGCGGAGATCTTTTCATCAATCATTCGGATGATGCCTCGATCTTGCCTAGCCAGCGCTTCCCGAGCGTCCTTCAGATGTTTTGCCATTTGTGTCCAGCACCGGTCGTTTTTCCTTGCAAGCTCCGTGGAGCGCAAGACGGCTTGCCCAGGCGAACGGATGCGATCGGCATCTCCGCTAGAATCCGGGCTCGGTGCCCAGATTCACTGACTGGAACAATCATTCAAATGAACGTTGGTGTGATCTGAAATCCGGCTAAGCTTGATCGGTAGGGGAATGACTGCTCGTTCGGAGACGAGAGCATATGATCATCGAGTTGTTTGGGCCGCCTGGCGCGGGTAAAACCACGCTGCTTCGCGGCCTCTGCCAAGGGCTGGCGAGACACGGCATCAATGTGAAGACAGTAAATGGGTATCGCCTGATTGAACCTGGATCGGTTCAGGATGACGCTCCGGAAATCCGCCACGGCATAGGGCGAATTGGCAAGAAGATTGCCACATCCGGTCCTATCTTGCTGTCGACCTTGCCGAAGGACAGTGTCGCGGCCCGGCTTCTGGCATCAATCCCTCTTCGAAGCCGCGTGTGGTCATGGCGAATGAAGGTCGACATCGCCCAACTGTGCCAGTCCTGGCGCCAAGCGCGGGAGTCGCCCGGTTGCTTCATCTTCGAAGAGGGCATGATTCAGGCTTTGTGTGCGCTGGGTGTGCTGGCTAGAACTCCAAGCCTGGAGGCGGTCCGCAAGTGCCTGGCGTTCCTGCCGCGGCCGGATCTCGTTGTGCAACTCGACGCGCCGCAGGAAACGCTACGCCGCCGTCTTGTGGATAGGCATGCGCAGCAACCGCTCCTCGAGGTTATGCTGTTCGAACTTGGCGTGGACAAAGGATTAAGGCAGGCCGAAATCTCAAGAGAGGTCGGCGAGTGCCTGCGCCAGGACCGATGGCCGTTGATACAGGTCAATGGTGCTGAACCTCACGACGTGGACGGGGTCGTCGCGCGCGTTCTGGGCGAGCATGTTGGTCATGCTGTCTAGGCTGGCCCATAACCTATGATCCATGACACATTTTATGCATTTCGCGCCAAGCCGGGCAGCATCTGCCGCCAAGCGCGCAATCATGTCGAATCGTGCTGATCGAGCACTTCGAGCATGGTCGTCAACATGCTTCCGACTTCCTCAGAGATTTCCTCGGGGCGGATTCCCGCTCTGATGGCATCCGCCGTTGCTTGGTCCGCAAGTTTCGCCGCAAGAGCCGGATCGGCCTTGGTGTAGAGCGGGATCTTATCCTCTATCCATTTCTGCAGGAATTCGATGCCGCGCGCGCTCATACCAACTACAAGCTCGGCGGGGCTTGTTGGTTCCGTCAGCCATATTCAAGAACGTCAGACCATCTTACTCAGGCTGACGTTCCCGCGGTCACGTCACGATGAACGAGGACGCCGTCAGAGCCAAGTGTGGCGATAGAGTGGCAAATTGGATCTGATGTGCGCCGCCCGAGCCGTCGCTGTCAAAGGAAAGCGCGCCGGTCGTGCTGTTATAGACGATGTGATCGCCGCTGTCGTGCGCGGCCCTGCCGGCGTAGAACGCCGAAGAGGGGAGGGCGCCGGTATGCAGGCCGGCAAACACAGTGTGGTCGAGTTGGATCTTGTCGTGGCCCACTTTGAAATCGGTGACCTTGTCGATATTGCCGCCCTTGAGAGCCGAATCGAAGACAAAGACGTCGTTGCCGCCATGTCCCGTCAGAACGTCTCTCCCGCCACCGCCGTTGATAGTGTTGCTCCCGGAATTGCCATCAATGGTTTGGGCGAATTCGTTTCCCGTGAGCTTGATGGCGGCAGTTCCCAATTTGCTGGTGGTCGCAAGATGCTCGACCTGCGAACCGGCCGACAGCGCGTAGCTGACCGATGCCAGCACGCTATCGTTGCCGCTGTGCCGCAGTTCCACCACCTTGTCGCCGGCGTTGTTGACATAGTAGGTGTCGTTGTAGCCGCGGCCCATCATCGTGTCCGCGCCAGCGGTGCCGCGAAGCACATCCGCGCTACCCGTGCCGTAGAAAATGTGATCGCCGGTGCTGGTCGGAGGGACACTTGTGGGCGGAGGCACTGTGCTGGTAGGCGGCGGCGTCGGTTCGCTGGCCGAAGGACCGCTTGCGGTGCTCTGGTTGTGTTGAAGGAACAGAGCCTGCAGCGTCGGCGAGCTCTCAAGCGCCGTGTCGCCCTGTTGAGAACCCCAAGCATAGGCATAGTCGAAGGCGGGCGAAGGCGCTACCTTGGCCCAGTGGTCCAACATAGTCTTTTCCTGAGCAACGCTGGGCAGGACATAGCGACCGCCCGTGTCGGTCGTCCAGTCGCCGCCGCCGAAGGTCTGATACACGGGAACGACCTGACTGAGCGGGATGCCCGAGGCGACGGCCGCCGCCACAGTCCTGTCGATCATGTTGTAGTCAATCGTGCTTGTTCCGGTCCGTACCGGGTAGGGATCCAAGCCGTAATAGTCGATATGCGTGTTGGCAGGATTGAATGTGTTTGAAAAGTCGGGGTTAGCGGAAGACCCCATGTTCATCATGGTTATGAAGGTCTTGGCGCCGGGCAGGTGGCTGTGGATCCAGTCCGACTCCGCCTTCAGATCAGCGGCGGTGGCATAAGTTCCCCATTTGCCGGTCGGGTCCGGCTCATCGACGAGGAAGAAGCCAAACACTTTCGGATTGCCGATGAAGGGCGTGACCTTCTGGATAAAGGAGGAGGTTGCACCATCGGCTTCATTGAGCCACACTAGGCCTTTCTGGCCGGCCGGCAAGGCGTTGAGCTGGTCCAAGGAAGATACATCAACAAGATTGAATCCGGCTTTCGCGACCTCGGAGGCCGACCCGCCCGAGGCGTAATGGAGTGTTGTCATTGACATACCCTTCGTCCGATTCGGTAGGCGCCCCACACCTGCCTAGGGAAAGGATCCATTAGCGACAAATCAAATACCGGCGCCCCTTGATAGAATCTTTGATCAGCGTCCGAAAAACACAACAGCCTCGATGCTACGCTTGCCTCAGAGGTATGTAGATGATCCAAGTATGGGTGCTCAAGCCTGCAACGAAAGCATTGCAGCGAAGTCTGCCGGAGCGCCTTGTGCGTTTGCAGTGGCGGCAATCGGCCAATGAACGTTCGGTTGAGCCACCGCCAAATGCGCGCTTCCGCAGGATTTCTTCGAGCTCAGACCGCAAAGGAATAGCGTCCTGGCGAAGCCCTCCCATTGCAGCCGCTCAATGCTCCTCGTGAAAAGCCTCGGCGCCAAAATGAGCAAGGCAGTACTCCAAAAGGTCATGCGAGACGCGCGCCGCTGGCAATTGCGGAGAGGCACTGAACTGGATCCCACCGGGTTCAACGGAAAGGCGGGCGTGCCGGTCCGAATGACGGCGAGCATGGCAACGCGGTCGCCCATCCGTGGGAAGAGGCGGCTGGTGGTCCGACCATATCCAGAGACCGGGTGAAAGCCTGTTCCAGACGAAGCGGTCGGGAGAACTGGCGGTGCGAGTCATCACACCATCTGGGGTGCGATGTTGATCCGGCGTGAGAAGGCGGGCGGAAGTTGCTTTGAACGCGGCGCGCGGACCTTTCGAACACAGCCCTTTTTTATATCCGGCCCGCCGTGTCGTACGCGAAGGTGCCGTCCTTGCACCGTCAGACCGGATGAATCCAACTCACTGACCGAGGTGACAGCGATTGTGGCTGCATTGCCGCATCGTTGATCAGCTTGCTTCATGCAAACAGACGAGGACAGCACGAAAGCCTGCTCCTAGCGTGGGACTGGCTGTTGTGTGTTCAGGGGCGATGAAACCGGCCATGGAAACCGCGGATAGGGTCAGCTGTTTTATGCGATTGGTATCGCATCCAGGAGCGACAGGATGAGTCCGCATCTGGTTTGCGTTGGAGGCGAGGATCATAGACTAAGAATCCCGTTTCTTTTGGCGCTTCGCGAAAGGGGTTTTCAAGTCACTGCCGTTTCGAGTGATCTCGGAGCCGCCTTCTCACCCCATGGCATTGCCCATCGCCGATTTGGGTTCGACCGCTTTGGCAGCGGCGGTGCAGAATGGGGTGCTGTCAGCGCGATCCGTGAACTGATGTCCGAACTGCGTCCGGACATCATTCAAAGTTTCGACACCAAGCCCAATATCCTAACTCCACTGGCGGTGCGCGGGCACGTTCCCGTCGTTCGCACCATCAACGGGCTTGGTTGGACATTCTCGTCGCGGGAGCCGCGTGCCCTGGCATTGCGTCCTTTCTTTTGCGGCCTTCAGGGGGTGGCGTCTCGTTGGACAGCCATGACCGTCTTCCAGAATAGTGATGATCAGGCCTTCTTCGAGCGCTACCGGCTGGTGACTCGCGGCAAAGGGCGACTGATCCGGAGTTCTGGCATCGACCCCGATGCATTCTCGATGGCAAGGTATCGTGGTCCTTCGGCTGCCACGATGCGCGAGGAACTTGGCCTTCAATCGGCCCAGGTCATAATATTTGTCGGCCGGCTCACGCGGCAGAAGGGGATTCCAACCCTCATCGAGGCGGTTCCTCGCGTTATCCGCGAGAGGCCCAACGCGCGTTTCGTACTTGTCGGCCCGCAAGACTCCGAAGGTCCGTTTGCCGTCAGCAGAGCCGATATCGAGCGCCATGTTCCCCACGTTGTCGCATTGGGGCCAAGGCGCGACATTCCAGCCCTCCTTGGGATGGCGGATCTGTTTGCGTTTCCGACGCAATATCGCGAGGGAATTCCGCGTGTCCTGCTGGAGGCGGGATTGTCCGGATTACCGATCGTCGCCTCCAACATGCCGGGCTGCAACGATGTGGTTGAGGATGGCTGGAACGGCTATCTCGTGGCGCCGCGCGATGCGGATGGCTTGGCCTCCCGGATAGTCGATATTCTTTCCGACCCCGCCCGTGGCAAGACCATGGGGAGCCGTTCCGTCGGATTCGTGCGGGAGCGGTTCTCGTTGTCGTGGGTCATCGACCAGTATTGCGACCTGTACAAGACAATCCTGGGTGGCAGATATCGCAGCAGGCTTGTTCAAGCTGCGCAGGCGAATCCGAGGGAAGAGGCGGTGCCGAGCCCCCATCGACTGGGCGAGGCGCGGCAATGATGCGTGATGCGCTTCTGGCCTTCGGCGTCGCGATGTCCTACGCGGCGCAACTCAGCATCCCAGGGCTGCCCTTCGGCTACAGCGAACTATGCCTCACGCTCTGGATAATGCTGTCGATGACGCGAATCCTTGCTGGCGGCCAACTGGAGGTTACGCCGGCCCTGGCCAAGCTTGGGCTTTTCTGGCTGATCCTGGCGCTTGCCATGGGCGTGGGTTACATCATCGGTTTTCTGACAACCACGTTGTTCCTGGATCCGTTGTTGCACGACACGCTGGCCTATGTGCTGTTGGCGTGCGTCACCTGTCTGGCCGCTGCGGAGCCCAACGCGTCTTTCCGTTTGCGTCGTATCGCCTGGTGGATGGTTGCTATCGCGAATGCGGGCTTCATCATCCAGGTAGGGCTTGGCTTCGGCTGGCTCCATCAGGCTGGGGTCGAGCCCTGGTACTGGGACCGCTTCTGCGGATGGTCCGACAATCCGAACCAGCTTGCGCTCTACTGCGCCCTACTCGGTCCACTGGCCTTGCATCTTGCCACAACCACCAGCAATAAATGGGGAAGATGCCTTGCCCTATGCAGCCTCATATTCACCGTTTACGTCGGAAGGCTGACAAAAAGCGATACCTACCTTTATACCACGGTCCTGGCTTGTCTGATCCTTCTCGGGCTGCGGGTCCGGGCCTGGCTGACGAGCGACGGCAATAAGGCGAGCCTTTCAAGGCAGCTTGCCGTCCTGATGGCCGTTGGCTTCCTGCCGCTGGCCCTGTCTATAGCGCCCTATGCCCTCAGCGAGGCCTCCAGCGCCGAAGACTTCGCCAAGAGCCTGACCAAAGACAAGGGCGGGGAAGCGACTGCCCAAACCGCGGCGCTTCGCCTCTACCTCTGGAATGCAGCCTTGGAGAAGGGGGCACGATCGGGATCGCTTGGACTGGGTCCGGGCCCGCACCTAGATAGTCCGCCCGTGGTCAATCAACAGTTTTTGCCGCGGCCCTTCGAGGCGCACAGCACCATCCTGGATCTCTACACTCAGGGCGGCCTGATTTCGGTTCTAGCCCTGATGTGGATCTTCGGCTCGGCTGCGTTGTCCGCCTGGCGGGCGAAGCTGGACGCTCTGGTGGCGCTCGTGGCATCGATCGCCGTTTTCAGTGCTCCGCATTTGGTCATCCGCCATCCGATCGTGTGGTTCTGTCTGACCCTCTGCCTTGCCGCTGGGACGCCGGAAGCGATCCCCGCGATTGTTCGCCAGAGGAGATGCTAGAATGTGTGGGATCGCCGGAATTTTGTTGGCGCCCGATGCAGCCAACGCAAGTGCGCTCAGGGCCATCGGACCGATGGCGACGGCGCTTCGTCATCGCGGACCTGACGGTGAGGCCTTCTGGGTGAGCCGTGAAGGGGGGGTAGCCTTCGGCCACCGGCGACTGGCCATCGTCGACCTGTCCGAAGCGGGTCGCCAGCCAATGCTCTCCGCGAGCGGTCGGTATGTCATCACCTTCAATGGCGAGATATACAATTTTCGCAATCTGCGCCGTGAACTGGAAGGGGCGGGCCATCATTTCCGCGGCGCCAGTGACACGGAGGTCATGCTGTGCGCGATCGAAAGCTGGGGCCTTGATGCAGCACTCGCGCGCTTCGCTGGCATGTTTGCTTTTGGGCTGTGGGACCTGAAGAACCGAACGCTTCAGCTTGCCCGCGACCGAATGGGCAAGAAGCCACTCTATGTCGCCTTGACACGTGACGCGCTTGTCTTCGCCTCGGAGCTGAAGGCGATCACTTGCTTCCCAGGCTTCACCCCGGAACTCGATGTCGATGCGGCGACGACGATGGTTTCCAACGGCTGGGTGCCGGATGACCGTTGCATTTGGCAGGGCGTGTTCAAGTTGCCGCCTGGTTCAGTCCTGTCGGTCACTGCGGCGCAATTCGCCAACGCCCGAGGCACCGGTTCGCTTGCGCATCGCATTCACCCTTGGTGGTCGCTGGCCGATGTCGCCGGCAAGGGACAGCGCGATCCGATAGCCGCCAGCGACGAGGACCTCGCGACCGAGCTCGACAGCCTGCTCCGACTGGCCGTCAAGGAACGAATGGTTGCAGATGTGCCGCTGGGCGCCTTTCTGTCGGGCGGGATCGACAGCTCGACTGTCGTCGCCCTGATGCAGGCACAGTCCCGAAACCCCGTTCGGACGTTCACCATAGCGTTCGGGGAAGGTGGGTTTGATGAAGCTCCCCATGCGGCCGCGGTTGCTCGGCATCTGGGCACCGATCATACGGAACTTCATCTCTCGCCGGCCGCCGCGCTTGAGGTCGTTCCGGAGCTGCCCCGGATTTGGGACGAGCCGTTTGCCGATGAATCGCAGATACCTACGCTGCTGGTGTCGCGCCTCGCGCGGCAACACGTAACCGTGGCGCTTTCAGGCGATGGTGGCGACGAGTGCTTCGCAGGCTATTCTCGACACTTCCTGGCAACCCGCCTCACAAAGCAGCATGAGCTGCCATTGTCATTTCGCCGGCTGTTGGCATCGGGGGCTGGGTTGCTGGCCCAGGCCTCTCAGAAAGATATCTTCGGCAATCTGCCGCTTTCGGCGAATATGCGGCATGGCTTGCGCGGTGACCGCCTGGCTCGCCTTGCCCGCCTGCTCGCGGCGCGAGATGAGGACGAACTCCTTCTGCAACTGACAAAATCTTCAGCCAACGACCTTGTTCATCGCAAGCCGTCGACAGCAGCTACCGACACGACAAAGCTCGACGGCCTGCTCTCGCGTCTCCTATTCGCCGACATGACAGGCTATCTACCGGGCGACATTTTGGTGAAGCTCGATCGAGCCACCATGGCCAACAGCCTCGAGGGGCGATGCCCGATCCTGGACCATCGCGTCGTTGAATTCGCCTGGCGCTTGCCAGCCCGTGCCAAAGTCCGAAACGGGAAGGGCAAATGGTTGCTTCGCCGACTGCTTGATCGTTATGTACCACGCCGACTGGTCGACCGGCCCAAGCAAGGTTTCGACGTTCCGGTCGGGACTTGGTTGAAAGGGCCCTTGCGCGGCTGGGCAACCGATATCATTGCCACGATCGGCCGCTCCGGGGACGGGGTCATCGACCGTGAGAAGGTCGACGCATGCTGGCGCAATCATCTGCATGGAAGCCAAGATAATTTCCGCGAGCTGTGGCCGGTGCTCATGTTTCAGGCGTGGCGCAACGAAGCCATGCGGCCATCGACGGTCGCCACGCACCCTTCTTACCATATCGAACTGACAGGGGATTGAGATGGAAGGTTCCATAGCCAACCGCGCCCGGCGTCCGCGCGCCAAGCAGATGGAAGCTGGGACACTTGAAACCAATCTGCGCTTGATGCGGCCGCCACGCGAGCCAACGCAATCGTCACCCTTCCACCAGCTCGTCATCATCCTGACGACGCGAAAATGGTTCTTGCTTGCCATGGCCCTTCTGGGCGGCATCCTGGCCGGACTGGCAGGCTTCACCCGCCCGGTGCTGTTCGAGGCAACGACCCAGGTCATCATCGATGCCCCGAGCAGCAGTGCTTCGGGCGGCGTGGCATCCGCCCAGGACTCGCTGGAATCGAACATCGATGATCATCTGACGATGCTCTCCTCGCAAGGCCACCTGCGTCGGGTCCTGGCAGCACTGCGCAAAGCCCAACCAGTCGACGGTAACGGAAAGACCGTCGTCAATGCCGTCCCGCCCGCGGCTGGCTCGTTCCTCATCGATCTCCTGAACAGGGCCTGGAGACAGGATAACACGGTGGCGGAAAATCCGGACGCAGCGGACGCGCCCGAGCTGAAGGCGCTACGCAACGGAATGAGGGTCGGACAAGAGCTGCGATCGCGCGTCATCACCATCGGCTTCACCGATCCAAGTCCGGCGCGTGCGGCACTTGTCGCGAACACGTTTGCCCAGGTCTACATTCAAGATCTGGTACAAAAAAGCCGGGCATCGGATCAGGTTAATCTGGATTCGATAGTCGCCAGCCTTCCGCAAGTACAAAGGGATCTTGTCGAAGCGACAGATCGGCTGGAGACATACCGGCTCACGCATGGCGCCGTCGATCAGACTGCGGCCAACAACGCAGCCAGTGAGACAGCGGAACTCGGCCGGCAGATATTCCTATCGAAAGCCAGTCTTTCCGCGTCGGAAGCGCGCCTTCGCCGTATTGAGGACCTGCGCAAGGCGGGCGCCCCGGTCACGGCCATCGCTGAAGAAATCGGGTCGCCCGTGTTGACGGACCTGGTGACACGCCAGTCGGGTGCCGCCGCCGACGGCGATCTGCGCTACGCGATCGCCCGCGAAATGGAGCAAAGCGTTGCCCGAATCGCTGCCGAGGCAAATGTCTACCGGTCTCAGGCTACGGCTCTTGAAAGTCGCAAGGCGATGCTCGACGCGGCCGTGGCCGACACGGCGAGCCAACTTTCGGGGCTGCGTTCCCTTGAGCCTAGGGTAGCCATCGTGACGCAGCATTACAACGAACTCCTGAGCCGGCAGCAGGATCTGATACGTCGCATCGCCGCTCCTTCGCCAGGCGTAGCGGTCCTTTCGACCGCCTGGCCGCCGTCGACCCCCGTGACATTGTCGCCGATTTTCCTGATTCCCCCCGGCATGGTCGTCTTTGGTCTCATGGGGGCGGTCATTGTCCTGGTCCGCAACGGTTTCAACCAAACCTTGCGCAGTGAAGCCGAAGCCGAGGCCGAGCTTGGGGTCCCGTGCGTAGGACTGCTTCCCAGGGTTGCGGGACTTAATGCCAGAAAGCTGCGGCATCTGGTTCTGAGCCAGCAGAACTTGCCGTTCAGCCGCGCCGTGACTTCGCTGCTCGTCACTGCGGCGCCAACTCAGGGGAAGGGGCAGCCGCCGCATATCATTCTCGTGACGTCCAGCATCCAGGACGATGCCAAGACCGAGTTGGCATGGAGCCTGGCGCTGGCGGCAACGCGGCTGGGAGGAAGAGTGCTTTTCCTCGATCTCGATCGCAAGGATGTACGGCTCACGAACGGGTTTCGTGGTGAATTCAGCACCGACAAGGCCCGGAACTCCTTCGGCGACTATGTGAATGAACGTTGCGTGCTGAAGGATGCAATCACGAGGATGCCGGAAATCGGTATCGACCTCATGGCCGCTCCAGCACCTTCCGATGATCTCCTGACGCTTCTGTCCACCGTCGACAAATGCCAGTTCACCGAGGAGCTGCGTTCGGCCTACGACGTGGTCATCATGAACGGTCCCCTGGGCCTCGGGGGGCCTGAAACCAGGCTGCTTAAGCGCTGGGCCGATTCGGTGCTTTTTGCCGTTCGCTGGGCAAGGACGAGGCGCAGCATTGCCCGTGGTGCTCTGGATGCAATAGGGGCCGGCGGATCCGCCACCGTTCCAGTAGGGAGTGTGCTCACCCGGGTGAACCTGAAGAGGCTAGCCGGCTCCAGGCTCGGAGACAACGCCGATCTTCTGTTGGAGAGGGTTTGAAGATGCGTGTGCGATCTTCAACAGAAGGTCCAGGGAGCGATCGCGCCCCTAAATCGAGCCAGCTACACGATGATCATTGAATTTTTCGGACCTCCAGGATCCGGCAAAACAACCTTCGCACATGCACTTGCGCAGCAGCTGCGCGGGAAAGGCTATCACGCCAAGGTCGCTCTCAGCTACAAGCCAAGCACCAGGGCCGCCAAATATGATCTCGGAATCTTTCTGTTCATATCACGGATCGTATCGGCGATGTTTTCAACAGCCAGAATACTGCTTTTTTCGGCAGGGCGAGCCGATGATATTTCCAATTCCTTTGCAATAGTGAGGATGATACCGCCAAAAAACCGAATATGGCGCGCGCGAATCTGGCGATACATCCTGCACCTTTCGCGTTGCTGGAAGTCTGCGGAGCAATCGCCCGAAATTATAATTTTCGATCAAGGATATGTTCAAGCGATTGGTTCGCTTGCGATGTTTAATGGGAGCACCAACCCCAGAGCGCTGGAAAAGGCGCTCAGCCTCGCACCGGCGGCCGATCTCACCGTCAGGCTCTTGGTGCCAGCTGCGGTCGTGGAAAGTCGCCTTCGTCGGCGGATGGAGCTTGAGCCGCCGGCGGAACGGATTTTCGAGGCCGACTTGAACGTTAACATGCGCTCATTCGCCGTTTTTGAAGCGATGCATGACCTCCTGACAACATCTGGCCGGGAAATCATCTCCGTCGAAAACACCGATGGTCCATCGACCTTTAAAAGTATTTGTCGGATTGAGAGACAAATACTTTCTGCATTGTCGCGCTTCGATAGGGCGGTCGGCGAAAAGCAAATTGAGTTGCCGGCTCATCGCGCAGATGTAACTGGTTCAGCAACCGCACCGCCGCGCAACAAGGACATGGGCTCGCGGCTCGCTTGGGCAAGCATATTCGCCTTGCTGATCTATATTGGTGGCGCTGGTTTGACCAGTCTTGCCCAGTTGGCAATTGCACGCCTTATCGGACCTCACAACTACGGCATCTATTCCTACGTTCAGGCTTGGACGTCAGTGCTCGCCTATCTGGCAACGCTTGGTTTTAATGTATCATTGTTGCGTTTCCTCCCGGCCTATAGGGCCAGTGGCAGGCTTGATCTGGCCCGCGGGGTGATAAGATTTGCGCTGCAGAGATCGCTGATAGCGGCAACCTTGTTCGGGATGATCGGCGCTGCGTCCGTCCTGTTCCTTTCAGATCCAACGGAAAGAGGGCTTGAGACAAGCATCGTGCTCGGCATGATGGCTGTGCCCTTGGTTACGGCCTATGCTCTCGGAGCCACGCTTGTGCGTGCTTTCGGCGGCGTTGTCTCGGCGTTGTTGCCGGAGCGCATCATGCGAGACGGGCTCCTGCTCGTGTTGGTAGCGCTCCTGGCATTGTCGGGATTTCGAACAGTGGATGCGCCCTCGGTGACGCTGGCGGTGCTTGTGAGTTCCGCTTTCACAGCGGCGCTGGTGTTCATCATCGCTAGGAGGTTTGAACCACCCGGCCTGGGACACGCCAAGCCAAGTTATGCCTCGAGGGAATGGTGGCTTGCCGTCCCCCCGCTCATGCTCATCACTGGGCTCGATGTTTTCGTCAGTCGGGCAGGAGTCCTGGTTTTGGGCTGGACAAGCCATATTGCTGAAGCGGGTATTTTCGCGCTGGCCTTGAATGTCGCGATGCTCGTGGGCCTGTCCCGTATCGCCGTGGCAACCATGTTTTCGCCAACAGCAGCCGATCTCTACGTCAGAGGCGATCGCAGAGGCCTACAACAGCTGTTCGCGCGCGCAACCCTGCTTTCTGCTGGCGGTGCCATCCTGGTGGCCGTCCCAATGATGGTGATAGTCGAGCCGTTCTTGAGCTATTTCGGTGAGGGTTATAGCGCGGGAGCGCCGATCGCACGGGTTCTGATTTTGGGATATGTCTTTGTCGCGCTGTGCGGGCCCCAACAGAATCTCCTGACCATGACTGGAAATGAATGGGCTGCGGCAACGACGATGGTAGCGGGTGCTGTGGCCAATATAATTGCCTGTGCAGCCGGAGTTGCGGTGTACGGCCTGCTTGGCGCTGCGGTGGGTGTGGCACTTGCACTGAGCATCTGGAGCATTGCCATGGCCGTCTATATCCGCAAGCGACTGAAAATCATGCCAGGCTTGGTTTTTGCCTTGCTGTCGATCAGGCCGAGCGCGGTCGATGCCCGTCAATGGCATTGGTTCTTGAGGGCGAGCAAATGAGAGCACTGTTTTGGCTACGGTGATTGCCGTCGTTCGGGCAGGAAGTCAAGAAGCCCGGATCGCACAAAGGCCATAGGGCTGCACAGACGCTTCGGCGTATCTCTGTTCCGGACACCCGCGCGGGCAGCCGATACTTCGCGGGCTGTGTCCGTCATTTGAAGGATGCATCAGTTTCGGAGGCGCCCCAGGGTGTGCTCACAATCTGCGGAGCATCCATGGAACAAGCCCGAATGGCGAGCGCCTCGGCGCCTGCAGTGCGCCGTCGCTCGGAGAGATCGACGCCTGTCGAGCGCAGCCAACGCGAAACCCTCACCCAAGTTCAGGTCCTGCGCGCCCTCGCGGCTAGTTCGGTCGCGCTGCGACACGCCCAGCATGATGCGGCCACCCTGGAATTACAGGCCGGCCGCACCTTTCAGAGCTGGAATCCGATACCATGGAGCGCTGGAGTCGATATTTTCTTCGTGATTTCCGGCCTTATCATGGTGCATACGTCGCGACAGCTGTTCGCAAAGCCCGGGGGCGCGCGTCTCTTCATTTCCCGCCGGATCGCGCGAATTGTCCCGCTATATTGGGCGCTCACCTCGCTCTACATTGCGGTAGCGGTGGCCGCCCCAAATCTTCTCAACCAGAGCTACGTCGATTTCAGGTTTGTAGTCGAATCCTACTTATTCGTTCCGGCCAGTCGCCCTGACGGCGTCGTTCAGCCGGTCTACGAGTTGGGTTGGACGCTCAATTATGAGATGCTGTTTTACGTGCTGTTCACGGCGACGATCGTGCTGCCCATGCGGTGGGCAGTTACGGTCCTGCTCACGATCCTGGTTGGGATGGTGCTCTTGGGCGCTCTTGCGGCTCCTTTGCCAGAGCCGTGGGGTTTCTGGACCAATCCGATCATCCTCGAATTCGCTTTCGGCGCGATGATCGGGGTCATGTGCGCCTCGGGCCTGCGGCCTTCCGGCCCAATCAGGGCCTGTGTCGCCGCAACGGGACTGGGTGCCCTGATGCTTGCGGCGGCGTTTCCCGATATCTCGGCCGGCCTTGGTCGCCCTGTCGTGTATGGCATTCCGGCGTCTCTAATTGTTTGGAGTGCTGCCCTGGCAGAGCCGGGTAAACTGAGGCATGACAGCCTGGCGGCGAGGTGGGCCGCTGGCGTTGGCGATGCGTCATACGCTCTTTACCTCATGCATCCATTCGTGATCCGCGCCATGCGCATAATTTTCTGGCGTACAGGCTTGATCTTTGTGCTCGGCCCGTGGGCTTTCATCGGTTCGGCCTTGGCGATAACCCTGGGCGTGGCATTTATCACCCACCGTCTGTTCGAGAAGCCGCTCACCCGCTATGCGCGGCGCCTTTTGGGGGTCGGGCACAGCACAGGGCGGCAGCTTGGGCCCCTTCCAGTGCCGGCCTATCCCAAGACAGATTGATGGCGAGCCGCGACCCTGCCACACCAAGGAAATGCCGCTGTTGTGCTCACTATGCCGTTACCGTAAGGCCGGCTGGTCGCACCTGTCCGACGGGGCATGCATGGAATTCCCGATACCATTCCACGAAACGTTGCACGCCGTCCTCCAGTGTTGTCGCCGGTGCGAAGCCAACGGCGCGGCGGAGGTCCCTGACATCGGCGCGGGTTTCCAGGACGTCACCTGGTGGTAAAGGTACGTTGACGCGAAGGGCGCGGCGACCAAGCGCCGTCTCGATGAGCGCGATCAGATGGTTGATTTCTTCCGGCCGATCATTGCCGATATTGTACAGCCGATACGGCGCCGAGCTGGTGGCAGGATCGGCAGCGCGACCGTCCCAACCGGGATCCTGACACGGTGGTTTGGCGAGCACGCGAACAACCCCCTCTACGATGTCGTCGATATAGGTGAAATCCCGCCATACGCGCCCGGCATTGGCGATTTCGATCGTTCGGCCCTCGGCGATGGCATGGGTGAAAGTATAGACAGCCATGTCGGGCCTGCCCCAGGGACCATAGACGGTGAAGAAGCGCAGTCCGGTTGCGGGCAAGCCGAACAGATGGCTGTAGGAATGCGCCATGCACTCGTTGGCGGCCTTGGTGGCGGCGTAGAAGCTCACCGGATGATTGGCACCATGATGCTCGGAAAAGGGTATGCGTCGATTGGCACCATATACGGAGCTCGACGAGGCATAAACGAGATGGCTGACGCCGGCGTGTCGGCAGCCCTCCAGAACGTTGAGAAACGCGACTATGTTTGACTCCACATAGGCATGCGGGTCCACGAGCGAATGACGTACCCCGGCCTGGGCGGCCAGATGCACGAAGTGCGATGGCTGGAATTCGCAGAACAGCGCTTTCACCAGCGACCGGTCCGCCAGGTCGAAGCGCATCGGCGTGAACCTCGGCTCGGCGCAGAGCCGTGTAAATCGCGCCTCCTTCAGCTTCAGGTCGTAGTAAGGCGTGAAGTTGTCGACGCCGATGACCTCGGCGCCGAGCCGCAAAAGGCGTAACGCAACATGAAATCCGATGAACCCAGCGGCGCCCGTGACGATGATCGGCCCCGTGTGCGTAAGGGTCGACGCAGCACCATCCTGCAGCCCGTGAACGATATCCGCCAGCTTGTTGACCTTCGAATCTGCTTCGGCCATGGCAAGTCACTCCCGTTTCCAGGTTCCGCGTTCCGCGCTATCTCGGCAGCGCTTGAACGATCGGAAATGGCGCCGCCGGCCTTGTGATCTACGCGACAGCGCGCTCAATGCGGGCCGCCGCTGTCTGAATCAAAGCGGATGCAGACAGCAGTCGATTTCTCATGGCAAAACCGAAATGCGCCCCAAAAGAGCCACTAGTTCCGCCTGACGCCTCGTGTCGGTCTTGGCGAACAGCGAGGCGAGCTGAGAGCGAATAGTCGTGCGACTGAGATGCCAGCTACGGGCGATCTCCAAGGGCGCGTCGCCATGGGCCAGGCGTAGCGCCAACTGCGTTTCCGCGCTGGTCAAACCGAACATCCTTTGCAACGTGCGAGGGTTGGCCGCCGATTTGTTATCCCGGTCCAGCAATGCGACGACGGTTGTCCCGTCCGGTGTAACGACGCCCGTCTCGTTCATGGTCACCGGCCTGTCGCCTCTGCTGTGGATCACTACCCATGAGAGTGAGCCCGGCTGGAGGTGGACCGGAACATTCGCGACCAGCCGCCTCAACCCGGCAGCAAGCTCGACGGCTGTATCAGTTGCTTCGCCCTGGCGTGCGAGGGTGTCCCGAGCGGCAGCGTTCCATTCTATTACTTTCTTGTCTCGGTCCAGGACGAGATAGCCGCAACCCATACGATCAAGCATGCCGGTGATGGATTCCAGGCTGCGTCGTCGAGATCCGCCGACCCTTGCGTCCGGCCGGTCCACAAGGCTTATCGGCCTTTCGTGGCGGGTATCGTTCAATACAATGTATTGCCTGCCTGCAAGCGCATCGTTTCGCGTTTCAATCAGTGTCATCGCTTCCACCCAACCCATTGCTACTGACGCAAATCAAATCTGATGAAGTTGCTGCTTCAACTTGAATTTCCACATACGCGAGAAATCTGCGAATGGTTTTTCCGCAGCGTCTCTTGGATATATCTTTCTGAAGAGCGCTCCTGACACCATGATTTTATTCGCCGGCAAAGTCATGGCAATCGGGCATTGGGATTAGGTGCCACCCCTTCGGCCTAGTCTCGACGGACTAGACCGAAAGTTGTAGTCTTTGCGCATGGGTTCGGACCTGCGCTGGCTCAAATCGAATGTGTCGAGCACTACGTGGGCTCATCTAGCTTCGCTTTTGGTGTTTGCAGCATCGATAGCATTCGAGGCGATAAGTACGGTATATGGCGGCCAGCCGTTGCCGCTTGTTGCGTTTATCCCCATAACCGTTGTCATCGTGTATCTTGAGGGCCGTTTTGTTGCCATCGCAGCAACGCTTCTGATGGCGGTCGCCGGCTTGTGGATGCGACACCTGCTGGACGGTCACCTCACTGGTGGAGACTGGACCGGGGCCGTCTTCCTTCTGGGTTCGGGTAGCCTGATCGCAGCTGTGTTCCACCGCCTGCGACAAGATCTGCATGGTGCGCTCAGGGTGGCAGAAGCGAGGCTCGGTGCCATCGACGCTGCCGCCTTGGGCTTTGCTAATACCAATCGCCATGGCGAACTGCTGCAGTCGAATAGACGGCTTTTGGAGATGACCGGCTACGCGCACAAGGAACTTGCCCAACTCAAGCTGGAGGAACTCATTGTCCCCGACGATCGAGGTACTGTGCGGAAACTTTTGCAAGATTTGGGCAATGGGACCGCGTCTGCTACGGATATCCGCGTTTTGCGCAAGGATGGCACGGCATTCTGGGCTCACCTGGCCCTGTCTTCGTCGCGGCCGGAAGAGGCGCCAAATGAGAGCGTATTCGCGGTGATTGACGATATTTCCGAGCGACAAGCGGCACGCGAGGCCCTTCGGGCTCAGAAGGAATGGCTCGATCTCGCCGTATCTGCCGGGCGCCTGGGCACATGGCAAATAGACATTGAGGATGGGACAGTCGCCGGCTCCGGCAAGTTCTGGGACATCCTTGGTCTGCCTCCGGCCCCAGTCCGCCGCTTGGAAGAACTCTCGGCCGTAATCCATCCCGTCGACTGGCCGAAGTTGTCCGCCTCGGCAAAGCCTTCATCGGCATTGAACTTTGACGTCGAGATTCGCGTCCGGCAAGTGGATGGTCACACACGCTGGATTGCATTGCGTGGACGGCAGGAAGAGCACGGCGACCGCAAAATGCGCATCGGGGTGGCGGCGGATCTGACCGAACGTCGACAAACAACTTTGCTTCGCGCCGCCGTAAAGAGACGCGAGCGCATAATGCGCGAAGAGCGCCATCGGTTCAGCAATGTGTTTCCAGTGATTAGAGCTCTGGTCAACATGATCGATATTCCCGACAATGATGTTGCCAAATACAAGGAGATGTTGATCGATTGGATTCGAACACTGGAGGCGACCCATCGCATCCTTTCTCGTCATGCCAACCTGTCAGGGATGCTCCATGAACTCGTGGACCGGGAATTGCAGCCCTTCAAGGAGACACGCGACATTACGATCAGTGGACCTTCCCTCACTGTGCCAAGCGGCGCCGCCGAGGGCTTGGCGATGATCCTTCACGAGTTGACGACAAACTCGGTGAAACATGGTGCGCTGGGTGACCCGAATGGCAAGGTCGAAGTTAAGTGGCGATTTGCATCCGAGGACGAAGGTGACGACCTCGTGTTCGATTGGGTGGAATCGGGCCGACGGAAGAGTTCAAAAGCCGTACGCCGCGGGTTCGGGTCACTGATAATCGGTGTGGACAGCACGCCGCTTGTCGGGCATTCCCCGAATATGGAAATAACCGAAGATGGCCTTCGATATTCGCTGCGTGTATCGCGCAAAGAAATTGAGGAATTTGGATTGCAATAGAGCCCCTCCAAGTCGAAGCCGAATTGGCCAATTAACCGATGGTGTGGGCCCTTTGCTGCGATTTCCTGCAAGGAAACTCGGGCCGGTTCGAGGGGCATACGTCAACTCGCCTGTCTCGTCAGCCAGCTTTGGAGCAACACAGCTGCTTCGGTACGGTTTCTAACCCCAAGCTCACGCAGCACGGCTGCGGCATGGATTTTCGTTGTCGCCTCGGCAATGTCCAGATTGCGGGCAATCTCCTTATTCGAGTACCCCTCTGCCATCAGCTTGAGGACGTCCTTCTGTCTAGACGTCAGCCTAGCGACGTCGCCCGAGCCCTCGTGCCGGCGGCTGGCATTTTGAACCGGAGGTGGGGGGGCATGCGATCTCTGGTCGGCAGACGTTCGAGATAGGAGAGATGGCACATAGATCCGGCCAGCGAGGATTTCGTTTACAGCCAGCACGACTTCTTCGTCGCTCTGCGATTTGACGATATACCCGTGAAGTCCGATCGAAAGCGCGGTCAGTATCTCCGAGCGGGAATCATCCCCGGAAACGATCGCAAAGCGAGTGTCAGGATAGGCAGCCATAAAGTCGCTGAGCACTTCCTGATGGAACAGCCCAGGCATGTTCAGATCGAGGATCGCAAGATCGATGGACGCCTGCTCCTCTAAAAGATTGACCGCGGCATCGAAACACGAAGCTTCGAATATTTCGGCGCTTGGAATTCCAGCCATGAGTGCCAGCCGGAGACCACGCCGATATAAGCCGTGATCGTCGGCAATGACGATCCGAGCCATGCAACTACCCCAACGCGTTACTCGGTTCCCGACGAGAAAACCCGCTGGAACCTCCCATTCGCCTATGATCGACAATCCGTGGTGGTCCTAAAATGGCGGCCATCCACTGGTCAACGCATCACAGTGATGTCCGCAGCGTCCCATCCACGCACATCCAGAACGTCTAATATAATACTAAATTGCGAAGCTCATCCATAGATTTTTAACCCTGGCGTGCGGTGCCTGTCCGCAAAACGATGCCGGTTCCCCATTTGTGGGTCCAAAGCCAGCTGTTCAGGACCATTTCTGTTATGTCGCCACCCGCTGTCGCTGGACCTGTAGGCCGGCCCGGCCCGGGCGGATCGCAGCTTTTTTGAAAGCAACTGCTTTCGTTTTATCGCCGTCATGATCAGTGCCCAATCGCGCTTCTATCGGCTGTTGATCTCGTGGCCATCTAATACCTTGAACGTTTTGAATCCCTACCATTCGAATGCACGACGACAGCCGCCCCGGCTGTCACATACCTTTTCACATATGATGTTCGGATTGCCGCCGAGGTTTGGCCGGATTTGAGGGTATGCCCTGGCCGGACAATGGAACACCGATCCCGAACAAAGCCAACTGCAGATCAGGAGGATCGAATGAAAGCGGTGATTCAATGTGGTGGGATGGGTACGCGCCTTCGACCGTTTACATCGGTCCTGCCGAAACCATTAATGCCGATAGGGGCCCGGCCTGTTCTTGAGTTGCTTTTGAAGTGGCTGCGGCGCAACGGCATTGAAGACGTGTATATTACGACAGGGTATCTAGGGCATTTGATCCGTAGCGTCTGCGGCGACGGATCGCAATGGAACTTGAAGATCAAATATACCCAGGAAATGGAGCCACTCGGCACCGTCGGACCTCTCTCTCTGATTAGGGATGAACTGAACGAAACATTTGTCGTTCTGAACGGCGATGTCCTCACAGATCTAAGCCTGAGCCGGTTTGTAGCCGCGCACCGCTTGCATAGGGATCCCGTTACGATTGCCACGGCGTGCCGTCATATCAAGATGGACTTCGGGGTCATCGACGAGATCGACAATACCGTCCAGCTCTTCCGGGAAAAGCCGACGCTTTCCCATCTCGTCAGCATGGGGATTTACTGCATGAACCCAGATGTCCTGCGGTTCATTCCGTCCGGGATCCCATTTGGGTTCGATGACCTGATGCTGCAGATGATGCAGGGCGGCACGACCGTGCATGTTTACAAGCATGACGGTCTTTGGCTCGACATCGGTCGTGTCGATGACTTCCAGAATGCACAGGCAATTGCCTGGGAAGATCAGTCGTCCTCAATCGAGGTCGCGGCTGCCGCTGCAGCCGCATGAAAGTCTGATGCAGAGGTCTAGCCACTAACGAGGCTTTCAGGAGGTCAAGATGCTCTTGGTGAGCGCCCCCATCCTAGGCGTGCCAGAGAAGGCAGCCCTGTCGCAGGTGATTGATAGCGGCTGGCTTACGATGGGGGACAGGGTACGAGAGTTCGAACAGGCCTTTGCCGGCATGCATGGCGCGCGAGATTGCGTTGCGGTTGGTTCCTGCACCGCAGCGCTCCATCTTCTCCTCCATGCTTTGGGCATCGGCCCTGGCGACGAAGTACTGGTTCCTTCGCTGACGTTCGTGGCGACGGCGAATGCGGTGCTGTATGTAGGGGCGACGCCGGTCTTCGTCGATATCGAGTCCGTCGACGTGCCGTTGATCTCGGTTGCGGAAGCCGAAGCGCGGTGCACGACGCGCACGAAAGCGGTCATTCTCGTTCACTTCGCCGGGTATCTCCCCGATCGGGAACAATGGCAGCGGTTCGCCCGGCTTCGCGGGCTGCATATCATCGAGGACGCTGCGCACGCGCCCGGGCTTAGGGAAGTCGGGACATTCGGCGCCGCGGCCGCGTTCAGCTTCTATGGCAACAAGAACATGACAACGGCCGAAGGGGGCGCCGTGATCGCACGTGACCCCGATCTGCTCGACAGGGTTCGCCTGGCCCGCGGGCACGGAATGACCACGGGGACGCATCAGCGGCTGAACAGTCGTACGCCGCAATATGATGTCACGATGCTCGGGTTCAACTACCGAATGGACGAGATGCGAGCGGCAATAGGGCTGGTTCAGTTGCAGAACCTGCAAGAGTGGAACGAAATCAGGCGTATCATAGCTGTCTTGTACCGACGCCTGATCGCGGACCGTTGCCCAGCCATTGTCATTCCATTTAGCGAACCCCGGACGTCGGCTTACCACATCATGCCGATCGTCCTGCCGCGCTACGCGAGCCGGCAGGATGTCATCGACGAGCTGCGGACACAGGGCATACAGACCACCATCCACTACCCGCCGGTGCACCAAATGACGTTCTACCGCGAGCGCTTTCCCGGCGTGAGTTTGCCCCGAACAGAGGATTTCGCTGAGCGAGAGCTCACAATTCCGCTGCACCCCCAGATCACTTCCGCCGCCGCCGAATCAGTCGTGGCTGCCCTGGCAGCCGCGCTCAAAACAGGCGCGCTCAAAGCAGGCGCCCAAAGAGGAACTGCTGCATGAATGCGTTAGACCCTGCCTTTCACCGGATGTTCGTTCCAAATCCTGATCACGGCTTTGCGAGACGCGCAATCGATCTTGCGGTGGCGGGCATCGCTACCGTCGCATTGGCGCCATTGATGCTGCTGATCGCCGGAGCGCTTCTGCTCGAGGGCGGTGGCTCGATCTTGTTCGCTCAGACCCGCATCGGGGCCGGCGGCCGAACCTTCCGCATGTACAAATTTCGCAAATTCGGTGTGAACTGCGGCTCTCAAGGCCTTGCGCTGACGGTCGTGGGCGATACACGCATGACCACCGTTGGCCGCTTTCTCGCAGCGACGAAGCTGGACGAACTACCGCAGCTGTGGAATGTCCTCAAAGGCGAAATGGCGATCGTCGGCCCACGGCCCGAGAGCCTGGCTTTCGCCGATTGTTTCCGGGGCGAGCTTAGGGCCGTGCTGCAATACAAGCCAGGCCTGCTGGGACCAGCCCAGGTCGTTTTTCGGCACGAAGCGCATTACTTCCCCCAATCCGTAGATCCGATCGTGTTCTACCGGGAGGTCATGTTCCCCGCCAAGGCAACACTGGACCTCTCATATTATCCGCGACGCACCATCGTCTCCGACCTCGCGTGGATGGTGCGGGGAGTGCTGGCAGTGGTCGGTTGGGTTCCGGTACCGCCGATCGACGTTTGAATATCCAAGGGAAGCGTTCCAAACAGCCAAGGGAATGCGCAGTGATGAGCTACAATGGAAAGAAAGTCCTGGTGACCGGCGCGGACGGATTCATCGGTTCGCATGTCACGGAGGCGCTTGTTCGCAACGGGGCAGATGTCACAGCCCTTGCCCTTTACAATTCCTTCGACAGCCATGGATGGCTAGACGATCTGCCGGACACCATCCGCAGCCAGTTGAGGCTCGTCCGTGGTGACGTCCGCGACAGTGCGTTCCTTAACCGGATCATGCGCGGCCAAGTCGCGGTGTTTCATCTGGCGGCGCTTATTGCGATTCCATATTCCTACGCCGCTGCCCAGTCCTATGTGGAAACCAACATCCTAGGCACGGTGAACGTCCTCGAAGCGGCGCGCCTATGGGAGACGAAGCGGGTGATCCATACCTCCACGAGCGAGGTCTACGGAACTGCCCAAACCATGCCGATCGGCGAAACACACCCCCTGCAGGGACAGTCACCATATTCGGCATCCAAAATCGGCGCCGACATGATGGCGGAGTCTTACGCCAGGTCGTTCGATGTCCCTGTGGTGATCATGCGACCCTTCAACACGTACGGCCCGCGCCAGAGTGAACGCGCCATCGTGCCGACCATTATCCGGCAGGTCCTCGACCCGAAATGTCCTGCGATCATGGTCGGCGATACCAGCCCGATCCGCGACCTGACCTATGTCGAAGACACCGCGACAGCGTTCCTGACCGCAGGTCTCGCCCAGCTCGAGTTCGGCCACGCCTACAACGCTGGCAGCCAACGCGCTGCGACCGTCTCGGACGTATTGGCCATTGTTCTTGAGTTGACCGATTGCAAAAAGCCGGTCCGTCGTGATGAAAGGCGCCTGAGGCCGCAAAATTCCGAAGTTCGCGCCTTGCTCGCCGACTCCTCGCGCTTTGAACGCGAGACTGGATGGCGGACACAGACCAGCCTGCGCGATGGGCTGGAGCGAACAATCACGTGGTGGCGCGAGCGTCTTAGTGAAGGCCGGGTACGGCGCGAAGTGGGTTACATGACATGACCCTGGGCGGCCGTCATGCGTTGGCGCTGTTGCTGGCTGCCGGTGCCATATCTCCCAACATCTACGTTGCCGGTGGCCGTCAAAGCAAGGCAGCGGAGGCGGCGGCCACCGCGGTTGTGGACAACCTGCCGGGCCATGTGCGCCAAACAAGGGATCCTTGGTCTCGCATGGTTTTCGCACGGATCACCAGACCGGGCGTTCTCGGCCGGGCGGGTGTATGCGGGAAGAAGTACTGCACCCACCGTTACTCAAGCGCACAGGCTTGGAATGCCGACCAGAGCCTGCTCCTGATCGCCAATGGCTGCGGTGGCCTGTGCTTTCTCGACGGACAAACCTACTTGCCTTTGTTCCACCGCAACCGCGCGACCGAATGCGAATGGCATCCCACTGATCCCGAGTTGATGATCTGTGTCGGGGGCCGGCAGATTGCGACATGGGCCCCACGTACCGATCATGAGGACGTCGTGTTCGCCTCCGGAGCGTACTCCAACCTCAAATTTGGACCCAACAAAGGCAATCCGAGCCGCGACGGCAGCCGGATTGCGGTGCGTGCAACGAACAATGACGGCCGAGCGGTGGTTTTTGGCTACGATCTCAAGCAACGGCGGAAATTCCCGGATATCGATCTTGCCGAATTCCCGGGAACGACCGGCTCCTGCTCGATCTCACCACTCGGAATCAACATAGTGTGTTCCCAGCAATTACCGGACGGAATCGAAGCGAGTTTCGTCTTCTCCATCGACGGCATATTGCGCCAGAAGTGGATGGAGCACCATCGACCGGGCCATGGCGACATGACGGTCGATTCCGACGGAAGCGAAATCTATGTCGGGATCAGCAAATCGGATCCTGACAAATATCAGGTGATCAAGCGCCGCTTGGCTGATGGCAAGGCTACCTCGCTGATGAAATATGGCGAGGCCATGCATGCGTCACTCAGGTCGCTCGGCAGGCCCGGCTGGGTGTTTCTGAGTTATGGCGGCACGCCAGCCGAACTATCGCAGCACCCGGATTGGGCGCCTTACGCTCAGCAAGTCATTGCTCTGCGTCTAGACGGCAGTGGAGAGGTCCGCCGTGTCGCAGACACGCACAACGCGCCCTTCGACTACTGGAGCGAGACGCATGCCTCTCCCTCTCCGGACGGCTCCCAGGTGGTCTGGTCCAGCAACTGGGGCGTGCCCGGTGGCCCGGTATACGATTTCGTTAGTCGTGTTGAATGGCCTTTGAAGCCGGTGTTTGACCGGAAGGAGATTGTCGCAAATGACCTTCAGTAGACGATACGTTCTTGGCGCAGTCGTGATGATGTCGCTAACCTCGATGGCTTGCGCAGGCGAGGTCGAGCCCTATCAACTCTCACCTGGCGATACGGTCGAGATAGGAATAGCGCCGATCCCTGATCGGACGCAGCGCGCCGTAGTCCAGATGGATGGCAATATCGCCCTTCCGGAGGCTGGAATGATCATGGTCGCAGGCCTGACGGCGTCCCAACTGCAAAGGCGCATGCAAGAGGTCTTGCCAAGCAAGATTTTTCACGTGCGTCTGACTGATGGGCGGGAGCAGACAGTTACTGTCGAGCCCGACGATGTCACAGCGATCATAGCGGACTATCGCCCGATCTATGTAACGGGCGATGTGCTCACCCCGGGACAACAGGCCTACCGTCCGCTCATGACTGTACGGCAGGCGCTGGCCGTTTCCGGCGGCTTCAGTTTCTTGCGATCACGGGCGGGCCAGGCCGGGCCTGATCCGGTCGATCTCAAGCGCGATTACGAAATGCTCTGGGGAGATTACACGAAAGAATACCTTCACGCTGCCCGCATTCGCGCCGAGCTTCAGGGCCAGGCGGATTTCGACAAGAAGACACCACAGGGATCACCTCTTTCGCCGAGCGTTGTAGCCGCGATGGCACAGGCTGAAGCAGAGGCGCTGAAGGTTGCGCTGAGTGATTTCCGGCAAGAGCAGGATTTTCTGGAGAAGGGCCGGACGGACGCTGCCGAGCAAATTGGCGTTTTGCAGAAACGCGAACGAGTCGAGGGCGAGAGCGTGAAGGCGGATGAGCAAGATTTGGCGCGAGTGACGAAGGCATTCGATGCAGGCAATCTGACCAACACCCGGCTCGCGGATGTCAGGCGCGCGTTGCTTTTATCTTCAAGCGGCGCGCTTCAAACCTCGGTCGAACTGATGAGGGCGCGGCGCCAGCAGGAGGACTTTGTCAGACAGCACGAACGCAACGACAATCAAAGGAGGATTGGCCTGCTGACGGATCTGAAGGACACCAACGCCCGGCTGGCGGATGTCACCGCCAGGCTCCATGCCGCCAGCGAGAAGCTGCAGCCGACCGGAGCATCCACACAGCCATTGCCGATTGCCGGCGAAACGGTACGGGCCCAGGTGACCATCGTACGCAAGATCGGCAATGAATGGCGCAAGCTGTTGGTTGACGAAGATGCGATTGTGCTGCCGGGGGATACTGTCGAAGCCAGATTCAGCAGTGAACTGCAAAGTGTGGCAGTCCAATAGGGCGTCAGCCGCAGTCCGTGCGGAGCTTACTGTTCTATCGGGGGGGCGAACCCAACTGAACGGAGATCCAAGGTGAGGCGCATTTTCAACCAGGGAGCGACCCTGACACCCTCAACGAACGCGGATCAGGTGACGCAGTCGTCAAGTTATGCTTTCCATATGCCGTCAGCGCGAATTGTGCGGTCCAGGTCACGCGCCGGTGAGTCCGGAAATTGGCAGGAATTTACGTCTAGCAAGGAGAGCAATGCGCAGGGCGGCTTCGTGTCGGACGGCTACAGGACCAGCCATTGCGCGCCCGGCTACGGCCTACATTACAACAAAACGCACAGTTCCGGCTATTATGGCGCGCTTTGGGAGAATATCGAAAAGCCCCTGATCCTCGACGTTCTTCGCCCCTTGAGCGGAGCGAGCCGAAACTGCCTCGATTTCGCATGCGGAACAGGTCGCATCGCCGAGGTAGCCGCCGGCCTCTTCAGCGAGGTGGTTGGCGCCGACGTTTCCAGAACTATGCTCGACAGCGCTCAAGTACCGCCCAATGTGAGTTTGCGTCACGTCGACGTGACAAGGGAGCAGTTGGGTATGACGTTCGATGTGGTAACCGCATTTCGTTTTTTCCTGAACGCAGAGGATGAACTGAGATGGCATGCACTGAAAGCGATCAATGAGCACCTTAAAGATGGCGGGCGGCTTGTGTGCAACGTTCACATGAATGCGACGTCGCCCGTCGGCCTGGCGTGCCGGCTGCTCAATCGAGTGTCTCGACGCACAATTCGCCACACGCTGAGCGCAGCGAGGTTCAAGGCCCTCCTGACTGCCTCGGGATTCACCGTCGAGCAGACGATACCGTATGGTTACCTGCCTCGGCCGGGAAACCTGTTGCCAGGGTTCTGTGAAATGATGATGCAGCCTGTCGAGAAGGCCTGCAGAAGGCTTCGCGTTCCTGGCCAGCTGGCGCAACACTTCCTGGTTGTTGCGAGGAAGCGCTAAATCCCGAGAAAGCCCCGAAAACGGCAGGCAGCGGTTTTCTTGGGGTGGCTCGCCCGGCATGAAGCCCGTCTAAATACGGTGGAACGGCAGTTTTCCCCCGATTTAATATGTGGGTTCCGGGTTTCTCGGGTCAGCGCCACGATTTTGCTACATTTTGACTAAAGTCCAATCATGTTAGTGGGGCGTAATATTAGAAGGCTAAGGGGATACGCTCCTGAACAGCAAGAGATTGTCCGTGCCCAGTGGGGCCAGTGAGCTTGCGCAACGATCTCTCACGGGAGGTCGAAACCCATGAACCCTGGTGGAAGGAGTTCGTCGGATCTGCGAGGCGCAATGCTTGGGACCGTGCCTGGCCTGGTAGGCGTCGGCGTCTTCTCGGCAGTCATAAACCTTCTCGCCCTGACCGGCTCGGTCTATATGCTGCAAATTTACGATCGCGTTCTACCTTCGCAGAGCGTTCCGACGCTTGTCGGGTTCACGATCGGAATGCTGGGTCTTTACGCTGTCTACGGGCTGCTGGATTTCGTGCGGCTGCGCCTGCTGGTTCGAGTGGGCAATCGTGTCCATAGGAATTTGAAGCAGAGGGTGTTCGGCCTCTCACTGTCCTTGCCGCTCATTGGCGGGCAGGATGCGAACCGGATACAGCCCCTCCGTGATCTCGATCAGTTACGCGGCTTCCTTTCCGGAATGGGGCCGACTGTCATCTTCGACGCTCCGTGGATTCCATTTTACCTGCTGATCATCTATTTCCTGCATCCTGCGCTCGGTCTGTTGTCCACAAGCGGTGCGATCATTGTCGTGCTGCTCACGGTCATGGCGGAAGTTCTTGGCCGCACATCGGTGACACGCGCGTCCGAGACGCTGGTGTCGCAACGCAATCTCGCCGAATCCGGACGCCGCAACGCGGAGGTCGTGCGCGCGATGGGCCTTTCCGCAAGGCTTGCCCACCGCTGGGGCGAGATCAATAACGCATATCTGAGGCACCAAGAGAAGCTTTCCGACGTCGTCGGCGCCACCGGGGCACTCTCTAGGGCACTGCGTTTGGCCTTGCAGTCCTGCGTTCTTGGACTGGGTGCCTACCTGGTGATAGGAGGCGAAGCCTCGCCAGGCGTGATCATCGCATCCTCCATCTTGCTGGGCCGCTCATTGGCTCCTGTTGACGCCGCTATCGCGAACTGGCGAGGCTTCGCCGCGTTCCGGCAAAGCTATTCGCAACTGGCAACGGCCCTGGCCGCTTTTCCTGACCGGGACGAACATATGGAACTTCCGCGCCCCCAAGCGGAGCTTGCGGTCGAGGACCTGACTATAGCGCCACCGGGCCAGCAAAAACCGACGGTAGCCAATGTCAGCTTCCGCCTGGCTGCAGGGACGGGAATGGCCGTTGTCGGCCCGAGCGGTTCTGGCAAAAGCACGCTTGTGCGCGCGCTGGTGGGCGTCTGGCAGCCACTTCGCGGCACGGTGAGGCTGGACGACGCCTCGCTTGACCAATGGGACCAAGAACAGCTTGGCGCGCATATTGGCTACCTGCCCCAGGACGTCGAACTGTTTGATGGAACGGTTGCCGATAACATTTCGCGATTTGGCGGGAAGGGCGACGCCAAGGGCGTGCTTGCAGCTGCCAAGGCAGCGGGCGTCGACAAAATGATCCTGCGATTGCCGAACGGTTTTCAAACACGCATGGGCGAGGGAGGAACAGCCTTGTCGGCTGGACAGCGGCAACTCGTAGGGCTTGCCAGGGCACTTTACGGCGATCCGTTTCTCGTCGTTCTGGACGAGCCGAATTCAAATCTGGACGTCGATGGCGATACCGCCTTGGCCGGCGCGATCCTGGCAGTGCGCAGACGTGGAGGCATCGTCATCGTAGTTGCGCACCGTCCTTCTGCCCTTACCAACATCGACAGGGTACTCGTAATGTCCAATGGGATGCTTCACGCCTTCGGCTCACGCGAGGAGGTCCTGGCCAACGTCATCCGCCCCTTTGCTGCGCCGGTTGAACGCCCGGCAGCGGCCGTCGCGATGCACAAAGGGGTGAGCGGTCACGCATGAGGGATATTTTTTTGTCTGAGGCGACGATGGCTCCATCGGCCCCGATCGGCAATGGGAGCCGGCGCAAAGCGATTTCGGGCACGCGCGATGGAATCGGGGCCAACCTGATCCTGGGTGCGGCGGTCACGGTTATGTTGCTTGCCGGCGGCGGGCTCTGGCTCGGTCTGACCAAGATTGCTGGCGCGGTAATTGCGCCGGCGACCGTGGTGGTCGAGAGCAACATAAAGAAGGTGCAGCATCTGACGGGCGGCACGATAGGTGGCATCTTCGCGCAAGACGGGGATCATGTACGGGCCGGCGATGTGATGGCACGGTTGGACGACACACTGACACGGGCCAATCTGCAGATAATTAGCAAGGATCTTGATCGGGCAACGGTTCGGCTTGTGCGGCTGGAGGCAGAGCGGCAAGGCCTGTCGGAGATGCAGCTTCCGTTCAGCCTTCAAGCGCGAATGGGCGAGCCGGAGCTGGCTGCGCTGGTGAACGGCGAGCGCACGCTGTTCGACAGCCGCGCTACGGCCCTCAACGGGCAGAAGGCACAATTGCAAAGCCGCTCAAAGCAACTCGAACGCCAAGTTGAGGGCCTCAAGGCGCAACAGACCGCGGAAGAACAATCCGTGGTCCTGCTGGATGGCGATCTTGTCGATGTACAGGCGCTTTTTACAAAGAAACTGGTGTCCAAAGAGCGACTTAGCAACATCAGACTGGATGCCACCCGGGCGCACGGAGAATCAGGGCGCCTCGCGGCGGCAGTTGCCGAGGCGCAGGCCCGGATCAGCGAGACCGAATTGCAGATTCTTCAGCTCGATGAACAAAGGCGTAGTGACGTAACGAGCGAACTTCGTGAAACGGAAGCCAAGCAAACCGAACTCAGCGAGCGCAAGGTTGTGGCACAGGACGAACTGGCCAAAACCACCATCCGCGCTCCGCAATCGGGAACGGTACAGGAATCTTCCATTCACACGATCGGCGGCGTGATTGCCGCGGGCGAAGTTCTGATGATGATCGTCCCTGACACCGGCAACCTTGTGGTCGACGCGCTGATTGCGCCGTCGCGCATAGATGACGTTCGTCCAGGTCAGCGGGTCTCGATCCGGTTTCCGGCTTTCGACGCCGGCACCACGCCTGCCTGCCAAGGGTCTGTCAAGCGCATCTCGGCGGACCTGATAAAAGATCAACAGCGCCAGCTTTCTTATTTCTCGGCGCGCATCAATGTCGAAGACAAGTCCACCTGTCTGACCGATGCCAAAGTCCTCAAACCCGGTATGCCAGCGGAGGTTCACATAAGTACGGACGAACACAGCGTCTGGTCTTATCTGCTGAAGCCGCTTACCGACCAGATGTCGAGGGCTTTCCGGCAGTGACATGGCGGCTGTCAGCGGTCGATCGCAGGCACACTGCAGGCGTGCATGCTGACATATTGGGGTAGGCGACGTGAGGCCGACAGGGGTGACGCCGGCGGCCGACGCGCGAGGCTCGTCTGGGACATTGTCATCGACAGGAGTGACTGCCTCGGGAGGAGAGGTTCTTTGCTCCTACAACGCAGCGAGGGCCCTGCGGCGGCCACGGCGCGCGGCATGCACCGTTCGGTCTGCAGTCACCGCTACATTTGCCACGTCAGATGTATGCGGCAAGGCGTTCGCGCTTCCATGCGACCTCTTGTAGGGCAGCAATTCCCTGACCCGAGCATTGACCGAGGCAATTTCGACCCGCAAGTCCTCGCATTCCTGCCGTCTCACATCGAGTTCGATCTGATCGGACGCCTGCTGCATGGACAGTTGCGCAAAATCTGCGGCGATCTTGGAAAGGTTCACCTTGTTGGTTTCGGCCTCCTCGGTGAGTGCGGCCAACCTTTCGTCGGTCACCTGTTTTTCCGCCAGGGCGTCGCTCCATTGTAGCTGGAGCCTGGCGATCTCGGCCGCGGCCTCGGTGTTTGCGATTGAGGCGAGTTCGAAGCGCGATTGGAGGCTTTGAACTTCTGAGCGCAATCCTCGGTTCTCAGCCTGGCAGCGTTTAAGCTCGCCATCCATGTCCGCCTGCATAATCCTGGCTGCTTCGGTCACCTCCCATAACTTCGCCTGCGCAACCTCGAGTGAGGTGTGCAATTTGATTGCCTCTTTTTCGCTCTTGCCGAGCGCACTCAGCATTTCGGAATTTCGCGCAGCTTCGTTGGCATGGATCGTCGAGAAGGCATCCAGCCTATGCCGTGCCTCTTCCTCCCGCTTCATGGCCTTTTCCAGGTCAATAGACAGGCTCACATTCTTTTCACGCAGCTGTTTGTTCTCTCGGGAGCGCCTGTCGGCCTCGACATTTGCGGCGGCAAGCATGTTCGTGAGGTCGCCAAATTCCGCTTCGTTCTTTGTGGTGGTGTTCGCCGCTTCGACCAGCTCCAGCCTTGCCGCGGCCAACGCGCCACGGAGCACTTCACACTCCTGAACAAGGCTTGCCTGGCGCTGCTGCAATGTCTCGATGGTGCCTTGACGCTCACAGTACCGTCTGTTCAGGTCATTGAGTGTTTCCGACAAGTTCCTTTGATCTGCGATCAGATTTTGGTTCGCCAGCTCCAGTTCGTTCGCACGGAGAATGTCCGCGTGAAGGATGTGAAAAAACTCGAACGTCAGTTGACATGTGCCTGTAATTTCGGAGATTTTTGCGTTGATCTCCTCGAAATGGAGCTTGGCATCGTGGAACAAGCCGTTGAACGAGCTCACTGCAGCAATTCGGCTCTGCGTGTGTGAGGTCAGCCGATGCGCTGGTATCGGCGAGCTATCATCGTCGTCGCCGGCACCGCCCTCACTCCGTACGCTGTCATCCTGTTCGTTGTTGTCGCCTGCCATGTTTGGCACGTCGGCGACATCCTCCAAATCGAGGCACTGGTCGACAGCGTTAGCCAAGTCAGCTTCGAGATCGTCGAACGACCTCTCCACATTGTCCTCGGCGCGTCTGATCAAATCCCTGAACTTCATGACTTCATCCCCTGCAGCCGCATGCCCGGAACCATTGAGGCACGAGGACTGAGATGCTTTTGTATCGAGAGCTCAACTCAGCGTCTTCGTTCAATCAAACGATGCCAGGGCGCCGGCGTCGCGAGGAGCCGAGAGCTGCGATTGGAAGGCCCTACATCGGTCTAGGTGCCTGCTGACTTATTCTTGAGGACTGCGCGACTCCCCTTCTTGCCATCGTCTTGGCGTCAATGGTGTGTTGCCTGGGCCCATTAACGCTCAGGTGCAGAAGCCCCGACGAACGGCCCGGCACAGCCTCTTGTGGGGCGCATCAGGCGGCCGGGCCTAACCGGCGGTTGAGTGTTTTGGTTTGCCGGCTGACTCACCATGCGACCTTGGCGAGGCAAGCGCATCATTCGAACGAATTGGGGACCGGCCGCCTGGCCGCCCAATCACACTAAGCTTCCGTTGCCGGACCTGGCGACGAGGTGCTTTGCCTTGAGCCTTGGTATCTACATACGAAGCGGCAATACGCGCCGGTGGAGCAGTGGTCCGACCCGCCAAACTATCGCTGCAAAATGCGCGGCGGAAGGCATCCGAGGATATTCTCAGTGCAAAGGTAGGAGATCGAACGCGGGCGATCTTGCTGAATTCCCCAAACAATCCCGGCGGATATGAGTTCGGCAGGGACGATCTGGAACAATTGCCACATTTGCCGAGCGGCACAATCTATGGATCATCAGCGATGAGGTTTACCGCAGCACAGTGTTCGACGGCGAGTTCCCTCAATAGCATCCATTCCCGGAATGAGAGAGCGGACGATAATTGTGAACAGCCTGTCGAAGTCTCATGCAATGACCGGCTGGAGGCTAGGGTGGACGCTTGGGCCGGTCTCGGCATCAGGTCATTTACAAAATCTTGCGCAATGCATGCTCTTCGGATCGCCGACCTTTATTCAAGATGCCGCAGCGGTGACTCTCGATGAGGCGGTGACGCAGAGATGCGTTTCTTTTCGGACGCCCTTCTGCCGTTGATGTTGACCATTGCTGTGCGGATGTTCGCCGGGATATGCGTGAACCTTATCGTCCGCTGCGGCGCTCAATTTGCTTGGGGTTCTTGGAACCGTTCCGAACTTTCTCCTTGCGCCTCCGATCGAGTTGCGCGTGCTCATGCGGGGCGCTGAGGTGTCTCGATCCGCAGTGGCGCGGCCATTATGCGACGAAGCCTATTAGCTTAGTTGAAATTTGTCCCCAGCGGACGGGAACGACGCTTGGCCATGTTAGTTGATGTGAATGGAGCAGCTAAGAAAAGATCTGGCATTGCTTACGCGACCCGGCTTCTGGATAGCTTTCGGCATTTTGTTGCTGCTTTACGGGATTCAGGTCTTTTTTCTAATTCGGGCATGCCAATGCCTTTAGCCTGGAACATCGATCCCCCTAGCTGGAACGCGGTCTGTCCATCTCCCGGCGGCTGCGCCGATAGCGTTGATCAACGGTATATTCATTTATAAGCCTGCTATTCCCGGGGATGCCGAGGTTGGCAGCGCCTGCATCGTTGAATACGCACGTGGCGCTCCCCTCAAGGTAGGTGGTTACCATTCTCGCGCTGCCGGTGAGCATTGGAGCCCGCACTGTGTTGGACGTGCGCTCATGCGTCGGGAAATTTCTTATAGACAGGGGAGGGTCTGTCAGGCTGGAAAATCACAAGCTGCCCCGCGAATGAGGAAGCAAAAAAGGTGCAAGACCAGATCGATTTCTTCCAGGCAACTCGGTCCTCGCATCATCGCCGATCAGCGGCCGTACCGTCGAGAACCAAAATGCGCACGATCTCAGCCGGTCGGCTTCGACCAAAACATGCGGACTACCGGACGGGGACAGTCGGTGCCGCGTCCCATCCTGTGGCCGGCGCTATGCTGACGCTCCTACGGTATCCCGTTCACCGCCCGCGCATGAGGGCGAATTTCCTCCGTCCTGCGCGCGACAACCGTCCACTGTTGCGGCCGCACGCAGGACTGCGGCTTATACGCCGTTCTTCCTTTGAGCGGCGTCCAGTTCGCAGGGCTAAATCACCATTGGTATGCAGACGAGCCTCTCGGCGTCTGGACAGAGATCAATTGCGCTTTGCACCAGGGTTCCTGGATCGTAAGCTCCAAACACGCTGCAGTCGCCTGATATGGTCCACTACGTTGGCCGGCTCATACGGCTTCGCAAGGTGCGGGCCTTCCTGACAAAGGTCGCCCGCCGCGATCGCAGTTCGTTCTACTGCGGCAGAAAGCACTATTTTGACCTCGGGCTTGTTCTCGCGAACCCACTTCGACAGTTGGAACCCGTCCATGTTGCCCGGCAGGTCAACGTCACACAAGACGGTGTCCACACCGAACTCCGCATAGTTCAACGCTTGTTGCGCCTCACGTGCGAAATGGGCCTCAATCACCCTGTAGCCACAGTGGCGGAGATAGTCCGCGATGACGCATCGGGCGATGACGTCGCCGTCAACCACGAGGATCGTTTGGCTCTGTTGGTTCGGGGCTTCCATAGACGGAGAACGGTCAGCAACCGGCAGGGTTCCACGCATCATGACCTGCGCGGGATGCCGACCGAAGATCGCGGCGAGATCCTGCACGAAATGATCCCTGCCGGCGGGCGCATTCAATTCAGAGGAGCGATGCCGCACTGGTGACGCCGTTTGCCACCTGGTCGACGAGACGGGCTAGAAGGCATGGTCTCGAAGCTCAAGGGGCAGTCCATATCGCAGCGGCAAACGAGCGCTTGGCGCAAGATCAAGTGCTTTGAGGAAAAGGAAATGCAAATCATCGGTGCACAGCGCGAGCGCGGCAAAGCTACCCAGGTGATCATGGCTGAAAAGGGCCTCTACAAAGGCGGCGCACTCGTCAACTTCAATGCCGCTGAGCGGCAAGCGCTTTGGGATCGTGTCCAGGGCAAGGTTGGCGGCCCGGTCCCGAAGGGACATAAAAAGGAAAAGGCCGAGTGGCTGAAGCCCGGACTGGTTGGCTGGGTCGAGACCCTCAAAGGCGAAGAGAAGCTGCGGCACGCAAGGCTGCTGGATTTCCGGGAGAAGAACGGAAATGGCCGTAGCTAAAAAGGACCAGGAGCGCGTCACCTATGCATGGATGTACGGTGCGCAGTCGCGCAAGGATGGCAAGGAGCGTGAGGTGCCATTACTGGCAGGAATATGCGGAAGCATGGCTGCAGGGCTTTGACGGTGTGGCGATGGACGGTTTTGGCAAGACCAAAACCGTCAACGACGAGATGGAGGCCGAGGTCGACGAAGCCGCCGTCGAGCGGCCCGACGAATAGCCATTTTGCCATGTGCCGTATGTTCGTTTTTGATTGAAGAAAGGGTTTCGGCGGGCCTATAAAGATTGCGTTTACCATTGCCTTTTTTGGGAGGATGCGATGGTTGCAACGCCCATAGATATCGCTCAAGCGGCCACTGCGACTACGGCTACCTTGCTGAAGTGGCAGAAGTCCATGGAGGAACGCGCCACGTTTCGCCAGAAATGGATCAATCGCGCAGGGCGATTCAAGCCTCACGCGATTTGCTGAAGCGCCTTCGCCAACGTCATCGCGACGACATGGCGGAAAGTTCGGAAAATGCCGACCCGTCTACTGCGCCGATATCGCAACGCGCCGGCAGCTAGCGGGAGGCGACCAGAGCCGATGTGATGGGGAAAGTTTCACTGGCCGTTCCTTGGGGGGCAGGCAAGTTAAACTTTTGTCAACGAGCGGCCTTTTTCGCGCTCGCGGAAGCGCCACGTGGCTTTCGACCAGGCGCACGTGCTCGGCCTCGACAGTCACCAATGGCCGGAGGCTGACGGTTACCTTGTTCCCGTCGATGCGTGTATAGGGCCGATCAATTCCATATGCTGGCCAATCACAGCCTTCGAAGCCGAATCGACAACAGAATGCGGGAAGTCGTAGGAGGGGATCGTGACGCTTATGCGATCGGGCGTCACCCGGCCGCGCACAATCGCCGTGACTGCGACCTCGTCGCCAACTTTGATACTTCCCCGAGCCATGCCCAAGACTTTGGAGCAGCCGGCACCGGCGTCAAGATGAGGGGGAGCTAATAAAACCCCTCCGCGCCGCGATTGTGACGCGAGGCGATCCGATCGCTGCCAGCGACTTAGCAGACCAATTGACGACGGCGGCCGAGAAGCCTGGCATCCCTGCCGACCAAATCAACGGCGAAATCGAAAGCGTCTTCGAACTGCTCTTAGAGGTGATGCGGCGCGAGAGTTGCGCGAGGACAACCAGCCCGGAGGCTTCTCCGGGGTTGTGCCGGTCCTGTCCCGTTCCAGCGGATGAACTGCGCCTTCTGGCCGGTGACCGTCTCAATCGACTTCAACAGGGGTCCATGGGCCTCAGGTAGAGCTTGGCAGTGCTCCCTGTGGTACGCCAGGAGCGGCCCGGCGATGCTCTTGTGCAGCGCTTCGGCTGCCGCCAGGAAGCGCTCGATTTCAGCCCGGGAAAGCTGTTCGGAAGGTTTGTTCTGGCCATTGGCGCTCTCCATTGAGGGCGTCGCCGCGACGAGGACCATAATCCTACATGCCAGGCCGTCTGACAAGCGCCTCGCCGGCCTTACCTGAAGGAAGACGCAGGGCCACGGCGCCAAGCGGAGCCATCAGGAGCAACCCGCAAAGATGAGCAACGGCAGGCCCGGCGACCTCCTTTGGCACATGGGACAAACAAGAAGGGCGCCGAGCCTTACCGGCGCTGCTTTGTGAGGGTGACGACGCCGGATGATGAGAGTATGCGATAATGCTAATGTCTGCGAACCATGCGAATGAAGGAAAGCCGCGTGGCAGTGCCAATCAACGACATTGAGACCAAGGTCGGCGGGTGCGATCAGGTTCGGACCATGATGACGGGCTGGTGGGCCTGCACATGGTGGTGGCTACCGCGCTACCGCCTTGCTTTGCGCCAGCCGGCGGCCCATGCCTAGCCTCGCTGCACAACCAGCGCTCGCTGTACTGAAACTGATCGTCGTCTGGCAGTAATGCTCCTGCCCTGGAACGTGATAAATCGCTCGTCGGTACTGGTGGAAATGTTGCCCTTGATATCGCAGCTCCCCGCGCCGGCCGTGCGGGTGCCACTCAGCCAGCCAGCTGGGATGAGCCCGACGAGCTTGTCGAGAGCTTGGGTTCACTTTGAAAACCGGTCAGGGAACCATCACCAGCGCCGGCAGATATTGCCGTCGCCACATCCACCGCCCCTTTGCGTTCTTGCGCCAGCGGTCGGCCTGATCCGCACCTTGATGACGCTGGACTTTGCCCACGCCCTCTCCCCCGAGTGCAGAATGCTTCCAAAGCGGTAGCGAGTCCAGACCGAAACATTAGCGCCGACTAACGGTTATTTCGGCAGTGTTCCGAACCGTGATTGGTAGAGCGTTGGTGGCGCCCTCCTAAAATATGTGGTCGGACGTGCTTTAGAAAGCTTCGCCCCAGCAGGGGCGTGCTTGACGATTTCGGCGAACAGAAAAAGTCGCCGGCTCCGCCCGACCAGGCCGGGAGGCGGTCTTCATGGACAAGCCTAAGGCCATGCGCGAAATGATCTTGCGCGAATGCAATGACGCGGCAATGAGCAAGCCCTACGCCGAGTTCTGCGCCGACGTGAATTCCCTCCGCGGAATGCAGTAGGTCATTCACGGCGCCGCGCAGTTTGACGACGATGGTGGGCAAATTGCCCTCATCACAATGACTGTCAGCTTCCGCAGGCAACAGCGTAGCCAGCGGTGACCGACGCCGGCCCAGAGACTCCCCAGGCCGCTCCTCGCCAGCCTACAGGCGAGCAGGCCGGCATCGGTCAGTAAGGTCCCGTAGGTGTGCAATATATCGTTCACGCCACGAATTGCGGACGTTCGAAACCGGTGATTGGCCATTTCGTGTGACCAAATTCCGCGACTGTTTACTTGCGATCACAAGGCCCCGCAACCTGGAGGTTCCGAAGCGCCATACTGGAGTACCATTGGCGTGGTCACGCGATTTGAACCCGACAACGGTGCTTGAACCAGACCAGGTTAAACATCCGTTATCGTTTTGCGCCAGAAGCGGCCAGTCAGCTTCCGGCCAAATGCGGCAGCGCTCATATTACCATGGTCAAATACAGCTCGCATGAAACTAGTTGTCTTCTTGGTCCTTTGGTTCGCCAGACCATACGAGAGAATACGAGAGAAACGGCTTGGCGAACTATGAAATCCAACGGATCTACGCTCCCCGTCATTTCCTTCGCGAGCGTCAGACGCTCCTCCAGGCGCTGCTCACGCTCCGTTCGTGCACTTGAGGCGCTCATGCGCGTCTGCGAAAAGGCACTCTGCCGTCAAAGCCTTTCCCCACTCTCGATAATTTCCGCAAGCTGCCGCTGGCTATCGGCGGTTCGTTGATGCGCAAACTGTGACGGCGGTCGTTACCGTGGCTCGAGTGTCAGCAGATGTGGTAAGGCTGATTGTCGACGAGTAGCAGAGGGGTCCAGCAACAATGACTTTGAGACGAACCAGAGCTTACGGCGGATCCGGCTTGGTTCTGGCGGTTTGCACTGTATTGGCTTGGCAAAACGCCTCCGCCGCTCAAGATTGCTACGCAGCCGCGACGCCTGGCGTCAATTGGCAGGAGTGTGACAAAAAGCTTCTCATCCTAGAAGGACAGGACCTGAGCGGGGCAAACCTGTTCGGTGTTGATTTCACTTCGACCGACCTCAGGAACAGCAATCTCCTTGCGGCAAATTTTGAGAAGGCAACGCTTGTGCGCGCTTCCCTGGCCGGCTCGACCGCCAAAGGCGCCCGGTTCGACAAAATCGAGGCTTACAGGACCGACTTCAGCCATATGGACGCGCAGGGCGCTGTGTTTGCGGGCGCGGAAGTGCAGCGCTCGAATTTCCAGGACGCCAATCTGGTCAATGTTGATTTCACAAAGGCGGAATTGGGGCGTGCACAGTTCCATGACGCCGATGTCAGCGGCAGCCACTTTTCGTTTGCCAATCTCGCGCGGGCGGACTTCCGAGGAGCGAAGTTCACCGCACCGATAGACTTTGACGGCGCTTTTTTCTTTCTGACCCGTATCGAGGGCCTCGATCTGTCCAATTCGGCGGGTCTGTCCCAGTGGCAGCTCAACATGGCTTGCGGAGACGCCCGGACCGAGTTGCCTTCTGGCATGACGAGGCCAGAAGATTGGCCCTGTCAATTCCAGCAGGAATAGCCTGCCCGTCCGCTTCCGGCCCAAAGGCTGCCGGGCGGCAATGCGCCTCAATGCAGTCCTCGGCCGCGGGTCAAAGCACGACACTGCGGGACATTTCCGGCAATCTCATTTACCGGCGAACGACAACGACCAAATGGAGGACGGATGCCCAAGGTCAAAGGTGATACCGCTCTGGACAAGGAGCGCGCCAAAACAGAGAAGCTCCTCAAAAAGGTTGGATATACAGCCTTGAAGGAGGCCGGTGTGTTATCCAAGCGACCCGACCTCCCAGATCTAAAGATTGAAAAGCGAGGGAAGTAGCGCGGACACTCCCATGCTGACCTGACCGAAGGCACGCCCAAAATGTAGACGTCTGCTTTGCCTTCTCAAGCTAGGAGTGTGCAGGCGGCGCTTGCGACAACCACAAAGCGGACTGCTGGGGCCGGAAGAAGCTGTCGTATTTCCGCCCCGGTGCGATCCGATACTTCACAACTTTTTCACTTTCCAATTGGGGGGCCATAGCAAATGAACGAAGAGACCGGCGTTCAGAAGTTGGTGCGCACGCTGCGTGCTCGAGCACCTGATGACGCAGCTGAATTGCTCGCTAGAGAGTCTCCCGAGTTCATCCGCGACACACTAAAGCTGTTGCCGGACGGGCACGCCCGTAAGGTGGCCGAGCATTTGCCACTGCATATGCGGCCCATCAGCTCTCATGACGGTGAGATGGGTTTCGCGATCCCCGAGTCGCTCGTCGAGATGATGGACCCGATCCCCGCCAGCGTTCCTGTCGGGACGACGGTTGCTGCCGCTGTGGAAGCTGTCAGAGGCGCCCAGGTGCCGACCGAGCTCACTTATCTCTACGTCACGGACGAGGGCAATAGACTGGTTGGCCTAGCGGTCCTGCGCGATCTGATGCTGAGCGAACCCGACGCGATTGTCGATCACATCATGCTGCCCAGGCCGTTCGCTCTTGATGTCGGTCTCTCTTTGAGTAACGCATGCAAGGCGGCGGTACGGCGTCACTATCCTGTCTATCCGGTGGTGGATGCGGAGAACCGGCTGCTCGGGCAGGTTCGCGGCTGGCGCTTGTTCGAGCAGCAAATCATCGAGATTTCCGCCCAGTCTGGCCAGATGGTAGGCCTCCAGAAGGAGGAGCGCTCTTTTACGCCGCTGTTTTCAGCCTTCCTGAAGCGTCATCCGTGGCTGCAGTTGAATCTCCTGACGGCCTTCATGGCCGCATTCGTGGTCAGTTCGTTCACAGGCACGATCGAGAAGATCGTCGCTCTGGCGGCGTTTCTCCCGGTCTTGGCCGGGCAGAGCGGAAACACCGGCTGCCAGGCACTGGCTATGACGCTGCGTGGCCTTGCCCTGGGGGATGTGGACAAACGACCGAAGCTGCACTTGGTGATGAGAGAGGGCGCGCTCGCGGCCGCCAACGGCGCGCTCGTCGGCGTTGTTGCGGCTGCGGCGATGTGGTTCTATGCCTCGAGGCAACCGGCGTCGGCGGCGCAGGCGCCGATGCTGGCACTTGTGATCCTGCTTGCCATGTCCGGATCGTGCCTCATGTCCGGCATCTCCGGCGTGCTGATCCCGTTGGGCCTGCGCCGGGTAGGCGCCGATCCGGCGGTCGCCTCGGCGATCTTCCTCACCACCGTGACCGATATTGTAGGCATGGGCCTGATGCTGGGGCTGGCCACCATGCTCGTGCTGTAGCAAGCTGCGTGCGGTGACGCGTCCCTGGGCGTTGAGGCAATGAGCTGACCTCGCGTTCAAAGAAATTGCAAGACCCGGGCCGAATCGCACACGCCTCGTGAGAAGCACCTTCCGGCAGCTCTCCGGCCTCTTGCGAAACGCGACGGAAGGCCTTTGGAAAAGCCGTGGGTGACCTTGAAGCCTGGTGACCAGATACGCAGAATCGCCCACCCAATATTAATCTTGTCGGCTGTGCGATCCACTACTGATGAGATTTGAGTTTGTTAAGCCTTGGGCCAAATACTTCAATCACGTGCAGCAATGTCGAGAATAGTTTTTGACAATCAGCGCATCCGAAACAGGAATAAACCCGATATCTTGTTGCGCAGCTGCAACAGCTGCTGAGGACTCGCATAAGTCCGGCGACCGTTCAGTCGCCTTTTTCTTGCAGTCGTGCTAAATCTCTCGCACTAGTCGGGTTTGGGGGTGGGTTCTCGGCATGCAATCTTCGTTTCGAACGATCTTCGGCGTCGCCGCAGCGCTGCTTTGTGCCGGCGTGTTGCCGGCCGGCGCACAAGGTCTTTTTGGGGCCTATGACGATGCGTTTGCGGCCCGCATCGCCAGTCCGGCCGACAACGGAACGCTCGCCCAATTCGTCACGGTTGCGGTCAACGCTGGGCAATACGATCAGGCGATCTCCTCGATCGAGCAGTATCTGATCCAGTACCCCCGCGATGCGCGCGCCCGGCTTGCGGCCAGCCGGTTGTATTACCATGTCGGGTCCTATGAATTGGCCCGGCGGCAGGTGCAGTACGGCATCGAAGTCGGGGGTCTGACCGCAAGTGAGCAACAGGAAGCTGTTCGCCTGCTCGCCCGCATCGAGCGCGCGTTGCGTGGCGTCACCTGGGAACTCGCCCTGACCGGCGGCGTATTCAGCGCATTCACCGATTTTGAGCCAGGCGGGGCGCAAGACGACGACAGCTTCGTCTCGCCTTACGGGCAGGCGGAAGGTTTTGTGCGGTGGGACCTCGGCACGCCAAGTGCCGACGCGCTCGTTCTTTCGGGGTCGTTGACCGCGACTGAGCGTCTTTTCACGGAAGACCTGTCGGTTCCGGGTGGCGAGAAGACTTTTATCCACGGCAACGCAGCGATTACCTGGGACAAGGGACTGCCCAACAGCGGGATCGATTCGCTGCGCCTGCTGCTTTCCGCGTTTACCGTTACGGATCGTTTCGACAGCGACATTTACGAAACCGGCATCGGCCTCAGTGGACGTTTCGTCGTTCGCCCGACGGTCGAGACGACGCTCTTCGCCGGTGGCGGCTACATCGATCTAAGCGCCTCGCAAGGCATTTTCGCGGATAGCAGGGTCTTCTATGAGGCAGGCGGCAGCTACCGCTTCCGCAATGGCCAGGCGCTCGGCTTGCGCTTTGTCGGCTCGAATGACTTCGCTTCCGGATCGGGCGAAATCAGCCGCAGCTATACGGGCGAGGTCCGCTATGGCGGCCTGTTGATTAACGTACCGGATTTTTTCGCATGGTCGCACCAGATCGCCTTATCGGCCGGCCACAGCGACACTCCCGATCTGTCCGTCGGCATCGGCACAAATATCAAGAGCGACTTCTGGCGCATTGCCTCGGAAAGCGATTTTCAGCTGACGGAAGCGCAGAAGATCAGCGTCGATCTCGCCTACCGCAAAACCAACTTCGCCCTCGCCAACCGCGACCGAAAATCGTTCGAAATGCTCATGAGCTATACGTTGACGCTCAATTGAAAGAGGCCGCGATGAGGTATCATCAGATCGTCGTTTTTATCGCCTGCCTCGCCTTCGCGGCACCATCCGCTGCTGAGACGGTCGGGTCGATGACGGCCTATCAGACCATCATCGTCCGCAATAACGGCGGGACGATGAACGTTGGCGCCGGCGTCGAACTCGGCGACCAGTTGCGCAGCAATCCCACCGGTCTCGGAATGCTGGTGTTCCGGGATGAATCGAGCGCCAAGATTGGTCCAAACACCAGCCTGACGATCGATGAGTTCGTCTACAATCCGGGCTCCGGGTCGGGAAAGATCGACATCGGGATGAACAGCGGCCTGGCCCGTTTTTATGGCGGCCAGGTTTCGAAAGGGGGCGTCATGCAGGTTGCGACGCCGCACATGGTGCTCGGAGCGAGAGGCGGCATCATCGAAGTGCTGGTGGCAGCCGGCCAGACCGTCGGCATATTGCGCGCCGGCCGTATGACCTGCACGATCAATGGCAAACGGCTGGTCATCACGAACCCGGGCTACGCCTGCACGTCGGACGATGGCAAGCTTCTGGCCGGCTACGGCGGCATCGACGCCTTCCCGATCTTGGACAGTATCGACCGGATAGCGGGAACTGGCCTGCCGGGCGCACCGGGTCCTGGGTTGGACGTAAGCGCAATTTGTGCGTCGGCTCTAGGCTCCTCGCTCAAAGTCTGCGGGTCCAGGGACGGCGCACTGCCAGGAGTGGTCATGGAATTCCCTGACAGCCCAACGCCACCTGCGGGCAGCGGGGGGCGGCGGGGCGAGTGTGAGGGTGAGGGTTGCTGCTACTACTACAACTGCGATTAGGCCTGGCTGCACGAGATGAGCCACTCGGTCGGTAGGCGCTGGGCTGATTGGCGGCAAGCCGGCAGGCGCAAAATATCCGGCCTTGTGGTCGTGCTCCTGCTGCTCGCTTGCCATTTGGCTTTTGACGGGCCGTTGTCGCGCCTGCGTGAGCGGACGTACGACTTCTATCAGTTTCTCGCCCCACGTCAGGCGACGAGCAATCCTGTCGTGATCGTCTCGATAGACGACGCCAGCCTCAAGGCACATGGGCGATGGCCCTGGAACCGTGGCCTCTTGGCCGATCTGGTCGATGGCATCACGCAATCCGGTGCGGCGGTGGTCGGGCTTGCGCTGGTACTCCCCGAGGCTGACACCTCGCCTGAGGGCATCGCCGGAGACAAGCGCCTGGCAGCGGCGCTGTCCAAAAGTCGAACGGCGCTTGCCGTCAGCCTGGGCAATGAAGCGACGGTATCAGAAGCAGAACCCAAAGCCGGCTGGTCGATCGTCGGGCAAGTGCCCGATACACTTCCCGGCTTCACCGGTCTTACCGGCTCGCTTGCCGAATTCTCGAACGCCGCCGCAGGCCTCGGCGTGATTCGCACCTTGCCCGATCCCGACGGCGTACTGCGCCATGTGCCGCTGCTCTGGCTTCGCAATACCCCTCAACGCGCGCAGCTGTGGCCGTCTTTCGCACTCGAGCTCCTGCGCCTTTACGCTGGACAGGACGGTTACACAGCCCGGATGAATGCAGCCGGGTTCGACGCACTCAGGATGGCAGGCGCCATTGTGCCGCTCGAGCCGGAGGGGAGCATCCGCCTCTGGGAAACCGCCACGGACACGCCTCGCCTGTCTGCCAGCACTATCCTTTCGGGCCATGGCGATCCGCGGCTGCGGGACGCCATCGCCATTGTCGACCTGTCGGCTGTGGGCCTGACGCAGTACCTGCCCACGCCGACGAGTCCAGCGCGACCAGGAGCGGAGATCCACGCCGATGCGATCGGCCAGATGCTTGCCGGGCGCTTCCTGGCAGAGCCAGCTCACGCGCGTATGCTCGAGCGGCTCTGGTTTCTCCTCAGTGCCGTCGTTTTCATCGGGCTTTCTGGAGTGCTCGCCGGGCGTGTCGTGCTTGGCGCCATCTCCCTGGCGCTGCTGGCCGTCACGCCGTTCGTGTTCGGCGCTCTCGAGTACAGCCTGCAGGGTGCACTCTATGACCCGCTGCAGCCGGCGCTTGCAACCATCATGGTTGCGGGCTTCGAAGGCTATGTCCTCTACAGGCGCAGCGAGCAGCGCCGGTCCACCCTGACGCGACAGTTCTCCCAATATCTGTCGCCCTCCGTGGTGCAGCGCCTCGCAAGCTCGGACACCGAGGCAATCCTGTCCGGCGAGAAGCGCGAGATCACAATTTTGATCAGCGACATACGTGGCTTCACGACCATGAGCGAACAGCTCGACACCCAAGAGATCGCCAAGGTGGTCAACCATTTCCTCGGCATTGCGACCGATGAGATCCTCAAGCGCGACGGCACCATCGACAAGTTCATGGGCGATGCGGTGCTGGCCTTCTGGAACGCACCGCTAGATCAACCCGATCATCGTGAGCGTGCGCTCGACGCGGGCCTGGCCCTTATCGAGCGGGTGAGGCGCGAAGACGCCGCCTTCACCGCGGATGGCCATCGCTCCATCGAAATCGGCGTCGCCATCGAGACCGGCATCTGCTCGGTAGGCAATTTCGGCTCCGAACGGCGCTTCGATTACACCGCGATCGGCTCCCCCGTGAACCGCGCGGCACGGCTCGAATCGACGACCAAGAAGCTGGGCATCCCCCTGGTGCTTGGACCCGGCTTTGCGGCAGGAGCATCGATGCCGGTCGTCCAGGCGGGCGCCTTTGAGCTCCAGGGTTTCAAGGGCGAGGTCCCGGTTTTCACCGTTCCGGAGATGCAAGCTGCTCAACAAGGTATGAGCCGCGAAGTAGAGAGCCAACGTGGTGAGCAATCTGGCGCCCCCGCCATGGTGGTTGGTTCGCCGCCATCCGTGCAAATGGCGCCGCTTGATGTTGCACCCCGAACCCGAAGCACGCGCTGATCGGCCAACGGGTCGCAGGATGCGATTGTCACGGGCACCGACGGACATCTTGTTTCGGCGACATCGAGGGATGCGACGGCTTGCGTCACTCGTCCTTGAAAGTCACCTTCATATGTTTGTGCACCATTGAGGCGAGGTCCTCGGCATCCCAGTTCGTTAGCCTGATGCAGCCGTGAGAGAAGGTCTTCCCGATCTTGCCGGGTTCGGGCGTGCCGTGAATGCCGTAGCTTTCGATGGAGAGGTCGATCCAGATTGATCCCACGGGATTGTTAGGGCCGGCAGCAATGGTGAAGGGCCGCTTGGTTTTGACTCCCTTGAATGCAAAATCGGGATCGTAGTGATAGGTCGGGTTGTGCACCACCCTTTGGATCTCTGCCTGCCCACTTGGTGCCGGCTTCTCGTCGCTCCCGATCGAGGCAGGGTAGACGGCAAGCGCTTTATTGGAGGGGTCGAGCACGCGCACCTGATGAGCGCCTTTGTCGACTTCGACGCCGGCAATGGTGGCGGGAGGTTCACCCCGGCCAACATCTGGTACCAGCAGCGTGGTTCCAGCTTTCCTGAATCCGGTGCCTGGGTTTAGCCTCCTGAGCAATGGTTCGCTCACATGGAAGCGCTCCGCCAGCTTCTCGATCGAGTCGTGATAGCCAAGCCTTCTCAGGCGAGCCATCCTCTCCATGCGCCCCGGAATGCGTTTGGTGAAGGGGCCGCGTACATCTTTGCGGGTCAGTTCATAGGTGATCAGAGCTGGGCTGGTGGAGGTTGCCATCAGCTTGTCCCAAGTCGCCTGGGTGAGCTTGCCATCTGGCGCCAGTCCGTTCGACGCCTGGAAGGCCTTGACCGCCTTGGCGAAGTTCTCTCCAAGGCGGCCGTCGATGAGCCCCGGTGAGAAGCGCGCACGATCCAAAAAAATTTGCGCCTTCAGCACGGCAGGATCGAGCCCTTTCGGATCGCCGGCGGAGAATTGCGCCTGATTTACCGCGGCTAGGTCCAGCTTGGCCGCCTCCGTCCCGCCGCATGCGAAGGCGAGTGCAATGGCGAGGAGGAGAAGGAGCCTGATCATCGATTTCACTCCTTACGTTAAATCGCACCTGATCTGCTTCTATGACGCGCTGTGGCAGATCTGGTTCCATTCGCCGGTAGGGGATCATAGGCAACCAGCCTTACGCTGCCGACCGGTCCGAGACGTTTGATGCCCATGCCTTGCCCCTCACGAGAGGCGTTGCTGGCCGCGCAGATCGGCAGTGTAAAAATGGTCTGGCCATGTTGACGTGAGCTTCTACCTTCAAACTGCCCACTACCTGGACCGGCAGTCAAATGGTCTCAGGGCAGCAAGTGAGGAGATGCGCTGGGAACCGGCTTATCGGGCGGGTATTCTATTGATCTTCGGTATCGATAGATCCATGTTCCGTCGTCACTGTGATCGCGTTGTCGCCCGCGATTGCTCTAGCGTATTCGAAGCGCTCCAACTTCTGTTCTGCCGATAGGCCTTTGAACATCGCGGTGGCCGAGTTCGTGATTTTGAAGTCGCCGCAACTCGGACAGCGAAACTCCCGGATGTCACCAACTGTCTCCGAATTAACGAGCGCCTGCTCATCTGTAATCGGGCAAATTGCGGCCATCCAAGCCATCGTGGTCCTCCGTCCTAAGGCCGTCCCCGATTACCCAAAAGGCATCGTCGAGTGCAAAATCCATTTCTGCCGACGCTCACCCCACCTGGAGTACTCCACCGAGTAGATTGCGCTCTCCACTCTCCAACCCAGAATGTGGATTAAAGCCAGTTCCTCGGCGAGCGATTTGCTGGTGAGCGGTAGGCGCTCTCGCTCTGGAGCCTCTCCCAAACGATCGGAGATGTTCATGTAGCGTCGGGCAGGACCGAAGGGCCGGAACGTGGCGTTTTCATCTCTTCGGCAATCACCAGTAGCGCCTCCAGAGCGACGGCGATCCCCGACATCACCGTACTTATGTCTGCGCTGCCGCCGAGCGTCGAAAGTTCGGCCGCTCGCGTTTGCATGCTTTGGCTCAGCTCTTGTAACTTCAGGCGCAGCTCGTCATCCATGTATGTTCTCCAAGCTTGACGCTGGAGGAACGCGCCTGCTTACAACCCGTTCCGCCGGTAGCCGCAGAGAACCAGAGACACCGCAGATGCTACAACTCGCGCTGTGGCGGCGCTTAGGATGGGCGGTGGATTGAGCCTCAGCGACTGACCGTCGGCAAATAGCGGATGCTTCAGTCTCGAAAAGGTGCTGGACGGCTCGATATGCACCGCCCCTTGGCCCTGGGTGCTGGTCCCATGCACAGTAAGGCCGTGCAAGTGCGCGCGGCCTCTGGGCTCAACATTCCAGTCGTCATGGTCCAAAGTTGTCCCAAGGTGGGTTCTCACCAAAGTGGGCGGCGAGAAGCGTTACGAAGCTTTGAACTTTGGCGGAAAGATGCCTTCTTGACGGGTACATAGCGTAGATCGACCGGCTTACCGGCTTGAACTGGGGCATCACTGTCTCCAGTTGGCCCGAACGAATGGCTTCTCCAACAAGGAAAGTGGGGCAAAGTACTATGCCTGCTCCACCCAGCGCCGCATCGCGCAGGAGCTGCCCGTTCGTTGCCGTCATCCGTGCAGTGATTTTTACCGCCACTTGCCCCTTTGGTCCGTCGAACCGCCATTTTCCGCGGCTGGCGCGCAACGCGTAGTCCAGACAATCATGGTCGTGGAGATCCGACGGCTTTGTGGGACGCCCGCGTCTGTCCAGATAATCGCGCGAAGCGCAGACCACCTCGCGTGACGGCGCGATTCGGCGAGCAACCAGATTGGAAACCGTGAGTGGAGCGATGCGTACCGCGACATCCAGGCCCTCTTCCACGATGTCAACCACACGGTCGTCCAACACCAACTCAACCGACACCTCCGGGTAGACCGCGAGATATTCTGCAACGACTCTCCCAAGGTGCATCGCGCCGAAGGAGATCGGCGCGCTGACACGCAGTGAGCCGGTCGGACGTGTCTTGCTCTCGGCCGCGCTCGTACGAACTTCCTCGACATCCTCGATTATGCGCAGACTGCGCTCGTAGACGGAGGCGCCGAGCTCTGTCAGGCTGATGCGCCGGGTCGTCCGGTTGAGAAGGCGTGCGCCAAGCCACTCTTCCAGCATTTGGACATGCTTGCTCACAGCCGCTGGCGATAGTCGCATCCGCTTGGCCGCTCCAGCGAAGCTGCCTTCACCGACGACGTTGGCAAACACGGTCATGCTGGTCAGCCGGTCCAACTGCAATCACCTCTTTCATTCACGTTTCGTGAATTCACCATCCATATCTCCCTCGATTATCAATCCGCAGTGGACAGATTATCTGAAACCAGGCCGGGATCAATTGCCCGATCCGTCTCTCTAACGTTTGCCCGAAACGTTGGCGTCGAGTGCCTTCTCGCGGGCTGGAGGTGATCATGTCTCTGACCAAAGCAGCCCTTCGGGAGAAACAGGGAGCCACTTTTCGCATGTGGCTCTCCGTGCTCACTGTATCGCTGGGTATTTTTTCGATGATCACTGCGGAGCAACTCCCTGTGGGGCTGATTCCGGCAATTTCTTCCGAGTTGAATGTCTCTATTGGGAGTGGCGGTCTCACGGTGACGATACCCGGCGTAATTGCGGCGTTCGCTTCTATCGGTTTGCCGTTGGCAGTGGGGAGGCTCGACCGGCGTATTCTGATGGCGGGCCTGCTCGCGGTAATGGCTGCGGCGAGCGTGATTTCAGCGCTCGCAACGAACTTTCCCGTTCTGCTCGCGTCCAGGCTGCTCGTCGGGATCACCATCGGTGGCTTTTGGGCGATAGCCGGAAGCATCGCAGTACGCCTTGTTCCTGGACCGTCCGTGCCGCGCGCCATGACTATTGTCTTCGGCGGTGTAAGTGCCGCTGCGGTGCTGGGCGTGCCGGCCGGCACGATCATCGGTGATCTAGTCGGCTGGCGCGGCGCGTTCTGGTCTCTCGCCGGCCTGAGCTTTGCCATACTGCTCGCCGCCCTGCTTGTGCTTCCGAAGCTGGAGGCGGCGCAGCCTGTGGAGGTGAAAGCCCTGCGTGCGCAATTGCGCAATCCCGCCCTCCTGTCGGGCGTGGTTGCGACCGCACTGCTGGTGGCTGCCCACTACGGTGCCTACACTTTCGTGAGCCCGGTGTTGCTGGAGGTCTCGGGCGTCACTGCAGGGAGCATAGGTTGGTTACTGTTGGGGTATGGCATTCTCGGAATGATTGGCAACGCCGTCGCAGGCGTCTGGGCCGCCAAATCCGTCGGTCGCACATTGGCCTGCATCGTCATTGGGCTCGGCGCCACGCTGGCTCTCTTCCCGTTGCTCGGGGTCACGCCGCTCACAGGAACCATCCTGCTGCTGGTGTGGGGCTTCGCGTATGGCGCGGCGCCCATCACGCTGCAGACGTGGGTGCTGAGTGCAGCACCAGAAAGCGCGGAGACCGCGACGGCCATCTACTGCTTCACTTTCAATCTTGCCATCTCCGTGGGTACCCTAGCGACCAGTCAGATCGTCGACACGATGGGCGTGAACAGGGTCCTCTGGGTCGACTCCGCCATCATCCTGCTGGTGCTGCTGCCGGTGTGCCGCGCACCCATGCTTAACCGGAACATCGGAAACTCGTAGACAGCAAGCCATCCTGTGCCGCCCATCTGGCAATGATGTGATAGGTTGAAGTAGATCTTCGTTTCCTCTGTCTTGAAAGTCACGCGCATCACATCAAACGCGGGTTCCGCCGCACCGTGCGGGTGCCGATGCTTTGCGCCCCCGGAGGACAACTGGCTACTTGAAAAAGGACTTGATCCCCTCGTCGATATGTGTGCTGATATGAGATCGATCTCATGCCGCGCTCTCAATTGCTGTTTCTCTACGGGAGCGCGCTCTGGGAAGCATATGTCTGAATGACGATGAAGAGGGAGGTTCAAGTGAGGAAATTGATCGCGTGGCTGGCCTTGGCCACTACCACGCTCGCGTTCGCGTCTGCGGCCTCGGCGGGTGAAACCATCAACCGGGTTACCTCGAAGAAGGCAATGGTGGTCGCCACAAACAGCGGTTGGCCGCCGCAGAGTTTCCTCGACGACAGCAATCAGTTGGTCGGCTTCGACATAGATGTCTCGAAAGAGATCGCAAGGCGCCTCGGTGTCGAGGTCAGTTTCGATACGCCGGACTGGGCGACGATGACGGGCGGCCATTGGCAGGGACGTTACGATCTGGGTGTCGGCTCGGTGACGCCGACCAAAGCGCGCGCCAAGGTGATCGATTTCGAAGGCATCTATTATTATAGCCCCTACGTTTACGTGGTTCACAAGGACAGCCCGGCCAAATCGGTCGCCGACCTGAACGGCAAGATCATCGGCGTCGAGACCGCCACCACGTCGGAGGATTTCATCCGTAGACAACTCGAGATCGATGCTCCCGGCCTGCCGCCCATCGAATACAAGCTGGAGCCCGGTGAGATCAGGACTTTCGCTGACTCAATGCTGCCGTTCGACGATTTGAGGCTCGGCGACGGCGTGCGCCTCAACGCGGTCATCGCACCAGAACAGACGGCTCAGAACGCGATAAAGAACGGCTACCCGTTGCGTGTCCTGGAAGGCGGCTATGCCTTCCGTGAGCCACTGGTGGTGATCGCGGAAAAAGGTGATGCCGAGTGGAATGCCAAGATCGGCGGCATTCTCGACGAGATGAAGAAGGACGGTACCCTCGCGAAACTGACCACCAAGTGGTACGGCAAGGATTACAGCTCTGACTGAGAGGCATCGTGGATAAAGCTTGAGCGGGGTGCATTCAATTGAACATCCCGCTCCATCTGTTTTGTTTCAGCCGCATTTCCACGACACCGGGCGGCTCCGCCTGCCTGCAAAATGCTCTAGTGCCGCCACCTCATCATATTGATCATGACATGTCCTGACACATATTACCGACGCACGCTTGCCGACAACACCATCAGACCGCCGCTGAGCGGCGTTTCCGAGTGCGAGACAGTCGTTGTCGGCGGCGGACTGGCCGGCCTGACGACGGCGTTGCAGCTGGCTCGCGCCGGCCAGCAGGTCGTCGTGCTTGAGGCGCAGCGGATAGGATTCGGCGCTTCCGGTCGCAATGGCGGCTTCGTTAATCCCGGTTTCGCCACCGGCACCGACAACATCGCCGCGATGGCCGGCGTCGACGCGGCACAAAAACTGCACCGCCTGTCCATCGAAGGCGTCGACTTCGTGCGGCAGACGATCCGCGATCTCGACGTCAAGGCGGCAGAGCCGCGCTCCGGTATATTGAGCGTGCTTCGCCACGATGGCGGCGCCGTGCTCAAGGCATATGCCGAGCAACTGGCGCGGGATTTCGACTACCGGCTCGACTATCTCGATCGCGACCAGGTGCGAGCGGTGCTGCATTCGGATCGCTACCACCAAGGCCTGCGCGATCCCAGCGCCTTCCACATGCATCCGCTTAACTATCTGCGCGCCGTTGCTGGCGAGATCGAGCGGCTGGGCGGCAGGATATACGAGAGAACGGCTGCCGTTGAAGCCAACCTTGACGGCGCCGAAAAGATCTTGCGTACCGACAGCGGCGAAGTGCGCGCCCGCCAGGCCGTAGTTGCCACCGGCGGATATACGGGCCCACTGGTCGGCCGGCTGCAGCGGGCATTCCTGCCTATCGCCACTTACGTTATGGTGAGCGAGGAGGCGCCTGACCTCATCGCCAAGGCGATTACGACGACCGACGCCGTCGGCGATAACCGTCGCGCAGGCGATTATTACCGTGTTGTCGAAGGCGGCAGGCGGCTGCTCTGGGGAGGGCGCATCACCACCCGGGCAGCCTCATCGGGCGTGTTGGCGAGGCAATTGCGCCGTGAGATGGTCACCACTTATCCGCAGCTCGAACACCTCAAGACCGAACTCGCCTGGTCCGGGCTCATGTCTTATGCCCGGCACATGATGCCCCAGATAGGCCCGTTGCAGCCGGGCGTCTGGTACCTCACGGCTTTTGGTGGCCATGGCATCAACACCACGGCGATCGCCGGCAAGTTGATCGCCGAAGCCATACTGGGACAATCGGACCGTTACCGGCTGTTTGCACCATTCGGCCTTGCCTGGGCGGGCGGCCCGGCTGGACTTGCGGTTGCGCAACTCACCTACTGGAAGCTGCAGGCGCAGGATTGGTGGCGCGAGCGGGCCCGCTGACCGCAGGGAGATCGAAGACGTGATCGGCCGACTATTGCTCAACCACCCGGACGCGGCGCGCCGCGTTGGCGTGTTCTTCGTGCTCGCCGCCATCGCCGCCGGCCTGTATGGGCTCGGCATCAAAGCCAGTTGGCTCGGCAAGCTCGTTCCGGGGTCGGTCGAGTGGCTCGCCGCCAACCCGGACGTCGGGCGGGCGGTCTCGGCGGTGCTGATCGCATTGATCTTGGTGGCGAACTGGAACGCGCTGCGGTATCTCAGCCGCAAACAGCAGATTGTGGCAGTTTGGATAGAGCTGTTCGTGTTGCTAATGTTGTTTTTCTATTCCTTCGACCTGTCCTTCGCGTTCATCGCCAAGAAGATCGGCTTCCTCGTCTCGAAGGGTGTGGTGACGACCCTCTACATTTCGGCCATTTCGATCGCCATCGCCACCCTCATCGCCTTCGTTGGCGCCATCGCCAAACTTTCCCGCAACGGCGTGGTCTATGGCTTGGCGACCTTCTATACCTCTCTGTTTCGTGGCTTGCCGTTGCTGATGCAGATCTACATCATCTATCTCGGCCTGCCGCAGATTGGCTACGTGATCGGCGCCGTGCCGGCTGGCATCATGGCGCTGTCGCTCTGCTACGGCGCGTACATGACCGAGATCTTCCGGGCCGGCATCGAAAGCATCTCGCGCGGCCAGACCGAGGGTGCTACGGCACTCGGCCTTAGCGCTAACCAGACGATGTTCCTGGTCATCCTGCCGCAGGCGATGCGCGTCATCGTGCCGCCGACCGGCAACCAGTTCATTGCGATGCTGAAGGATTCTTCGCTGGTCTCGGTGGTCGGGGTCTGGGAGATCATGTATCTCGCACGCACGCAGGGCCAGACCGAGTTCCGCCACATCGAGATGCTCATCACCGCCTCGATGATCTATTGGCTGCTCTCGATGGGGCTCGAGTTCCTTCAGTCGCGGATCGAGGACCGGTTCGGGCGCTCACTCAAGCGCTGATCGTCATCCGTGATCTTCGCCAAAGCGAGTTGCACAGCACCGCAACAGCCAGCTTCGGAGAGCAGCTGCAGATTGTACGCCACAGCACGCCGTTCGGCGACGCCGTCAAGGGTGAATCAACCCGGTATTTCATCGGCTTAGCCTGATCGGAGGGCAGAATAGAGCAAGTGCTGGACGAGCATGTTCGTTGGCCGACTGCCCGGCAACTTCGACCGATTGCTGGATTTCACCCGCGCCAACAAATCGATAAAGTCAACGACTTTAACATGTCCTCCGGGCCAACCATTATCGCTATGTATCGATGGTAGCCGAGTTCGCCACGTGGTTCGCCAATAGGTTTGTCAGGCAGTGGTTTGCGCGTTACCAGCCGCACGACTCGGTCCATGCCCTGCACAGCCAAACGCACCGGCGAGGTTCCCGGGAATGAAGCTCGGCATGGTGTTTCGTTCCTTTGAAGTGGGCGTGTTTGGGGGAAGACCGTAGTCGGCGTGTTCGCGCCCGGTGGAATTTTCGAAGAGTTGTTTCCAACGGCGGGAACGAACCAAACTTCCATGCATTTAGCTCTGGCTTCGTTCATTCACTCTTTCTTCTGGGAGCTGGACCATTGTCATCCGGAGGCTATCTCTTGGCCGACCAACAAACCAATGACGTTTCCATCGTTGATCTGATACCTGCCCTGCGGGCTTTCGCGCGCACCTTCTGCCGCGTCCCAGACGATGCCGACGATCTGGTGCAGGAAACGTTGACCAAAGGGCTCGCCAACATCGACAAGTTCGAACCCGGTACACGCATGAAGTCGTGGCTCTTCACCATCATGCGCAACACCTACTACACGCGGATCAAGATCGCTGCACGGGAAGCGCCAGGCCTTCTCGACTGCGCGTCTTCGAGACCGATTTCGGAAGCTACCCAGGAATGGACCGTTCAGAGCAAGGAAGTTCACGGCGCCATCCAAAAGCTGCCCGAACATCAGCGCGAGGTGCTGATGCTGATCGGCGTTTTAGGAGTGGGCTACGAGGAAACCGCCGAAATCTGCGGCTGCGCGGTAGGGACGGTCAAGAGCCGGCTGAACCGTGCCCGCGCCAACATCCTTGAGCTACTCGGGGAGAGCTCGTTGCAGACATTGATAGAAAGGCGAAATCAGCTGTCGGATGGTCAGCTCGATATAGAGGTCGACAGCCGCAGATAATCAGCTCTTCACGTCTCGCCGATGCTTCTCGACGAGAGCATTTTGCAATTCGATCGCCAGCTTGGATAGGCGGTCTGGTATCTTTTCCAGCTCTATGGCGGCCAGCAGGGAAGCAATCTCCCGATCCACAGCCATCTCGACAAGCAGATCCGTGGTATCGTCGCTCGAATGAGACATCACGTTCTCTTGATAGCATCCCTAGATCCAAGTCTGGTGGATGAGCGCTCGGCACTACAAGGCGTTGTGGCCGCCGAGAGGCTCACCGGCGGCCCTTGCACAGTTTTTCCTCCGTGCCGCGGCAAGACGCGGCGCGGTGGCGTCAGTCCTTCAGCAACCGGTTTGCGGCGTGATCCTGAAATTGATCGGACTTGATCCGATTGCCGTCCAGCCCGCGCTCTCGGCCATGTTGCTTCGTGTCGCGGTTGGACAAAACCGCGTTTTCCTCGATCTTGTCCTTTTCCAAGGTGGTCATTGCGCCGGCGCCGGCACCTTTGCCTTGGCTGCCTTGGCCGAAATGCTTTTTGCCGCCGGATGCCATGATCTCCTCCTTCGAATCCAGGACACCGATCGGTGCCGACGCCCGAACCGGCATCGCGCTGTAATGTTCCGTCTCACCCAGCAAGCAAGAAGGCGTCGCCATCCCATGATCGAAACGGCTTCTCGCCGTAGATGACGACCCGCAATTGGTGAGCTTGCGCAAGACGGCCGATGTCGGCCCGGTCCAAAGAAAGCGATCCGCGATAAGAATAGTTCAGCAATGCGAGCCGGCCCGGCCGTTTGAGAACGCGCGCAATTTCATCGAAAAGCCGCTCAGCCATGCCGGCTAAAACCAGGTAGGGAAAGCTGTCGACCGCCAACACGCAATCGAAACTGTCGTCGTCGAAGTCGGCCAGATCGAGACCGGAGGTTTGGCGCAGTTCGACATTGCCGAGCGCTGCGCATTGCTCGGAGGCGATAGAGATCATCCGCGATGATATGTCGATGCCGACCATCCGCTTGAAGGAATTGGACAGCGCGCGCTCGAAACGTCCGATGCCGCAACCGATGTCGAGAATGTCTCGTTGAATTCCGGTGAATTCTCGCGCCTCGAGCCATTCAACGATTTCGTCGGTCATGGCTGTCAGCCGCTCGTCATCGCCAAGGGATCCTAACTGGACACTTGCCGCGGTCGAAATTGCTGCCGCGGCATCAAAACTCGAGGCCAGCCTCCTGACCACGGCGATATCCGTCTCGCCGTTACCGCGTTCATGCCGAACGGCGCCGCCTGTCGCTCGCAAAGTGGCAAGGACGCCCGGTTTGTGGCGCAGCAGTCCAGCGACCTTTCGCAGTCTTTCAGCATCGCCGGTATTCGCCGGACGGACTTTCAGCACGACCTCCGCCAATTCCGCCGCTTCAATTGTGGGCGGCAGGTGAAGCGCCAGCCTGACGAGAACAGCTTCGGCGCAGGCACCATCGGCCACACAACCTTCGACCGCCCGTCTGACCGATGTCCGGCGCTGCGCGTGCACACTCATGACATCAACTCCGCGTCCAGATCCTCCGCATCGTCCACCTGTCGACGGCGCCCCAGCCATATTTGTAGGCTTCCTGGCCGCGCAGGAAGTCGAACTCGCGCGCATCCTCGCGGATCGACTCCGCGATCGCGTGGCCGATCAGAATCGCACCTGGGCTCTCCTCGGCATAAGCAGGATCGAGGCCGCCGAGATAGGCATAGGCGCGGCCGCGGTGGTGAAATCCGTAATAGGCGGCGACAGTCGTGCCTTCGATCGCGAGCAACCAGCAGCGGACCAGACCGTGAGCATCGAGCAAGGGAAGTGAAAGCCCATGGAAGTGCTGCACGGCGGGGTCGGCCAATACACCACCTCCATGTCCAACCCAGCGTGCATGGTGCAGGCGGATCAATTGGTTCAGGAAGTTCTGGTGATCACCCCTAGCTGACGCCAACGCGAGCCGGCCGCGTCTGGACGCAGCTTGGCGCGCCCGGCGCAACTGGCGCCTGCGCCGAGCGGGAACGCAGCCGGCCAACGTTTCGTCGCCGGCAACAGCAAGCACGGGGCAGGCTGCATGAATTACCGGCCTCTCGACCGTTAAACCGGGATGCGCGATCGTAAGACCGGCACTGTTTTGCGGCAGATCAGACAAGATCCATTGTGACCACCCGACCGAGCAGATCGTTTCGGCAATTGTGGACACGACCGCCGCCTCGATATCCCGGACAGCCAGGATGTCCAGATAATCGCTGAGCGAAATACCGACCGGAAGCAGCTTCGAACCGGCCGTTCCATGCTCGAGATAGAGTGGCGCCAGCCCGACCAGATCGCCGCCACGCCAGACCGCGACTGTCGCCAGTTCACCGGGTGCGAATGCGCGCCACCATGGCACCAGCCAGGCGGGGGATTGGAACGGCGTCGCAGAGGAACTCTGCTCCCACAGTTTCCACCAGTGCGGTGTCAAGGCATCGAATTTTACGAGGTCATCGATGATTTCGCTGCGCAACACTGCTTTTCTCACGGTGCCGCAGCGAAGCGCCTGCGATCGGTGCCAAGTTGTGCCAGGGCCTGATAGGCAGCCATATACGACGAGATCATCCGTTCCAGCGAAAACCGCCGCCGCGCTTCAACCCGGCACGCCTCGGCGTCCAGGCTGGGCGCCGCAAGAATGGCTTGGGCCATCTCGTCGACTGTATTGACGAGAAAGCCCGTCCTGCCGTGCTCGATGACATCCGCAAGCGCACCATTCGGGAATGCGACCACCGGGGTACCGCAGGCGAGGGCCTCCATAGCGACAAGCGAGCTTGTCTCGGCGGCCAGGCTTGGAATGACAAGACAGCGGGCTGCGTTGAGAAAACGCCTCTTGGTGTTAAAACCGAGCGGGCCCAGGAAGCGGCGGCGAGCATCAAGACGGGATTGGACCTCGTCGCGAAAGTAGCGCGTATGTGTTTCGTAGGGATAGACCTTGCCGCCGATGACCAGGGGCACGCCCGCCAGTTTGGCCGCGTCCAGGGCCAGGTGAATGCCCTTTTCCGGGCAGACCCGGCTGAGAACCAGGGCAAAGTCTCGCTTCAGCTGCACCAGGTTCAATGCTTCGATGTCAACGCCGTTGGGAATCGGCGCCACCAGTCTGGCCCCTGGTGGCGCCGTTTGCTGCTGGGTGGGCGAGACCGCATGGAGCCACAGGTCGTCGCGCGTCGGTCGCAGAGCCTCGGCCGGATACCAGTCCAAGGGTAGGTGCAGGCTCACCAGGGTCGGACCATCGTCGGGCAGATAGGCATGAAAATCGATGCCGTGCAGATGAACCACATCGATCGGCCATCGGGCGCGGGCAGCGGCGATCGCTTTGCGATGAGCCTGCTGCGCGCGGCTCTTCGCCGCCTCGTCGAGCACGCCGCTTTCAGCCGGTATTTCCACAAGGGTACCGCTCGCGCTGGAGCCGCGGCAGCCAATGACGATAGAGCGGTGGCCGGCGCGAACCAGCTCCCGATCGAGCATCGACAGAACCTGTTCGGCACCGCCGACAGCATCGGGTCCGACGGGTGCGAGAGGGTAGGCGACATTGAGGACAGTGAGCGCCGCGGCTGGTTGCGCCTCGGTCCCGTATGCCGCACCACCTGTCGATGATGCCGCTAATTCGTCCAATGTGTCAGGCGTCTGATGCATTGGCAGCATGACACTTTCACGCTGCCGAGGCCCGCCGCGTCGGGAGCGAAGCGGACGTCATGCCGGGCGCATAGCGGCGGATCATGGTTGCGCAGAATTCCGCGAACTCCTCCGGCACCAGAGGTGGGCTGGTGTGGTGGGGCATCATTCCGCGATGCTGCGGTGTAAAGCAAAAGGTGACCGTCACGTCGAAATCGGCGAGTGCCTCCATCTGCCGGTCAAACCAGTCCAGCGCGTTCGGCCGGAAGCTGTCTGCCCAGGAAAGCCCCGTGCGCATATTGGTGACGCCCAGCCGCTTCATCCAGGCGACGGCATCGTCCAGCCGGGGGTCCTCGAAATGAAACCACTGCACCAGCCCCATTGCGGGCGTATAGCGCAGGAACTCCTCCAGCGCAGGTTTTGGCGTACCGTCCTGGCGCAGCAGCCCCATGTGGAAATGTCGGTAGTAAGAAGAGCCCTCCGCCTCGCGATGCCGCGTCGTTGCTTCCCATTCGCGCGGAAGGTCGTAGAGGCTGTACCACTGGATGCGTGGTGCGTTGCCAATCAGCAACTCAGCGGTGCGCTTGAGCCCCCAAACCTGGATTTCTTCCGCGCCGAAGGTTGATACGCCGACTTCGCTGACCCAGATGGGTAGGTTGGTGACGGTCGCGATCTCGCCGATCTTCTGTGGCCATTCGTGGATCTGCCACAGGTTCCAGTCGAGCGGAAAGCCGTGCACGGCGACGGCATCGACATGGTCCAGCACGCCGAATTCCTTCATGCGGGTGATAAAGCCCGGATCTATCGGCGAGATGCCACCGAGTACTTTCGTCAAAGACGGGTTCTCTGACGCGATTGCGTCAGCCGACAAGATCGCCATCCTGGCAAAGCGGCTCCAATCGGGATCGAGCTCTGGGTCCCAATGCGATTTGTTGTTGGGCTCGTTCCAGATCATGGCGGCTTCAATCATGGAGCTGTCCTTTCGAGGGGTAGATGGCGCCGCCGCCGGCCGGGTCCCCGGCTGCGCGGCAGAAATAGACCTCCTGCTCGGGATGCAGAACGATCTCGAAACCGGCGCTGCGCAGCATCGCTTCGGTGCAGGCGCGGTTTGGAATCCACCAGTTGGTGGGATCGTCGGCATAGCGGTGCTCGATAAAATGCAGCTTGGGAAACTGCGGCTGGTCGAACAGGTCATGCGTCCAGAAATGATAGTTTTCTTCCAACTCGGGCAGATCCGCGCTGCCGCGCTGCATGGACTGGAAGATCATCAGGTCACGGGCGACATGTTCGCGGATCAGGTCGAGCGCGAGCAAGGGGTGGCGCAAATGGTAAAGCACCCCCATGAACAGCACGACATCGAACGTCTCGCGCAGCGAGCCGACGTCGTAGACCGAAAGCTTCTGGAATTCGATCTCGCAATCGGCAACCTCGGCGGCAAAGCGAGCCTGCGCCAGGTAGGCGTCATCGAAATCGATGCCGAGGACACGGTCAGCACCTCGCCGTTTCATCTCGATGGAGTAAAATCCTGCATTGCAGCCGATATCGAGTACGGCCTTGCCCCTCAGATCAGCGGGAATGGCATTGGCAAATTTGCGCCATTTGATCAGCGGGTAGTTGCCCAGAAAATGGTTGGGAGCGGTTTCGACGCCGGCAAGTTCCATGTTGTGGAACCATGGGCCGAGCGCATCGATGCGGCGGCGGATTTCGGCATGGGAATGCAGCATGGCTCAGGCTCCTTCGCCAGGAACGACGGGTACATGCGACTGCGCGCCGGGCATGATCATGGTGGGCCGGCGCTGCGCGGATGAGGCGTCGTTTTCAAGCAACCGCAGAGCTGTTCGATAGCCGTTGAAAGTGCCGACATCGACATAGTCCGACCCAGCCCTGACACCAAAAGCTGTACCGCCGGCCGCGATATAGGCGTTGACCAAAGTGCCGATATATTCGTCACTGCGCTCGCGCTCACGCCAGAGTGCCGCAAGCTGATGCAGGATATGGCCCGGCATCTTGAACGCACCCCAAACCCAGTTCGTGGCGGCATCCTGTCGCTTGACCTGGATTTCGATCACGCGCTCTTGGACGTCGATGACGACGGCGTCGAAGAATTCCGGCTGATCCACCGGGAAAAGCAGAAATGAGAGCTGATCGTCGGGCAAATGGCGGAAACCGTCCTCGGGAAACCAGATCGTATCGGGAAGGCCGACCAGGACGACCTCGTCGGGCGCGACGAGGGGCGCCGCCCGGAAGATCGCATCGCACAGACCGACGGGGTTCGGCTGCACCACGAAGAGAGCCGCCGCGTCACCGTAGCCGGCGGCGTAGTATTCAAGGATGTCGGATTTGCCCGATCCGATGATGAAGCAAATCTTGTCGACGCCGGCCTGCACCATGCGCCGTACCAGATACTCGCTCACGGCGCATGGACGCTCGGTCTGTCCATCGATCCGGCTACCGACCGGCAGCAGCTCTTTCGAGAAGCCGAGCGGCTGAATGCGGCTGCCGCGCCCGGCAGCGGGTACGATGCCCAACATCAGACCGCTTCCCTCATCGGTTCGCCGGGAGATCTTTGAAAGGCCTCGTTCAGGATGCGATCCAGTTCCGCCGCGCGCCGTGCGGAAGTGTGTTCGCCCAAGACCCGGTCGCGGGCACGCCTTCGAATGCCGTCGAGCTCGCGCTCCGGCAATCGCAATGCGGCGACCACATCATCGGTGTCATGCGCCAACAAGATTTCGCGGCCGGGTTCGAAAAATTCGGCCAGGCCCGGCCATGCATCGGTGACGATGGCAGCCCCACACGCGGCCGCTTCGAAGAGCCGTCCCGACGGGCACCAGCCCTTTTGCGCCATCGCCTCCCGGGTGACGTTCAGTGTCAGGCGAGATGATGAGAAGAAAGCCGGATGGTCGGCTGGCGGAAGATGCCTGACAAAGAAGATGTTGTCGCTCCATGGGAATTCCTGCGGATATTGCGCGCCGCCAATGATGAAACGGTGGTCGGGCAGGCGCGCGGCCGGGCGGACCAGCAGCTTTTCGACGCCGGCCTGGCGATCCGCCGCGTAAGTTCCGAGATAGGACAGATCACCGGCGAATTCGGCCCGCTTCTCTGCCGGCCGGTGTTGGTCGGGATCGACATGCCCATAGAGAGGCACCACGTGACGCGCGCCTAAAACCGACTTAAGCGCCTCGATCGCAGAGCCGCCGGTGTAACTCAAAACGAGGTCGAAATCGGCAAGACCCTCAGGTCCGAAATAGGGCGGACGCTCGCCTTGCTCGATGCGGGCAAGCGTGACCGGAGTGTCGAGATCGTAGAAGACACGCAATCCGCGACCTGTCTGCTGCGCCAGCCGCGAGGCCTCCACGGCGTCGGCACAGTAGGAGGTAACGACGACGACATCCGCTTGCTTCATTGCCCGCTCGGCAACGCGACGGATGTCTTCCCAGTCCGGATAAATGACGACGTTGCCGCCATCGAGCCGATCGAGATCACGCGTCCCGGCATAGTAGGGGGTATCGCGTTCGAAGAAGGTGATGGACCATCCCAGCCGACCCAGGGCGCGGATCAGTCCGCGCCAGAGCGTGGCATGGCCGTTGCCCCATGATGATGTAACGGTGAGACCGAAAATGACCATCTGCATCCGGAAAGTCCTCGTCAGGCAGCTTCGTTCATTCGCAGGAGCTTGGAGCCCCAGTCACCCGACACGATCGTCGTGATCGAGGCTGGATCGATGTCGAAGCGGAAGCAGTCGCCGACCGGCAAGCCAAGCACCTTGCAGACGGCGGCTTTGATCACGTCGGCGTGGCTGACCAGGGCGACACACTGATTCGGATGCCGCTCGCGTACTGCGTTCATCAGTGCGACGATCCGCTCCTGGACATCCAGCATGGTCTCGCCGCTCGGTGTCCTGGCCTCCTGCCGCTGGTCGTTCCACGCCCGCCAGCCGGCGTCGCCGTTCAACTCGTCGAAGGTCTTTCCCGACCAATCGCCGAAATCGATCTCGTCGAGTTCGGCGCAGATCGCGATTTCACCGACGCCGCAGGCAAGCGCGATCGGCACGGCCGTCTCTTGCGTACGCTCACGCGGGCTGCACAAGATGGCTTCAATCGGCTCCCGGGCCATGCGGCCACCAAGATGCGCGGCCTGCGCCTTCCCAGCCTCGCCAAGGCAAACGCCGTCCATTCGTCCTGCAAGATAGGAGCCGACATTGTCGTGCGCTGCATGACGGATCAAAAAGAACGTTGTCGTCATTCCGCGGCATCCAGCAAAGGCTCGTCCTTGCCGGCGATGAAAGCGAGCGTGCGCTGCCGCGCTTCGGCGTCGGTGAACTGTTCGGGAGGCGACTTCATGAAATAGCTGCAGGGGCCGGTCAGTGCTCCCGCTATGCCGCGATCGAGCGCAAGCTTGGCGCAGCGTATCGCATCGATCACCACGCCGGCTGAATTTGGAGAATCCCAGACTTCCAGCTTGAGCTCGGCGTTGAGCGGCACGCCGCCGAAGGTCGTCCCTTCCACTCGGATATAGGCCCATTTGCGATCAGTCAGCCACGGTACGTGGTCGCTGGGTCCGACATGAATATTGCCCGGCTCCAGGGGAACATCGAACTGGCTGGCCACGGACTGGGTCTTGGAAATTTTCTTTGATTCCAGCCGCTCGCGTTCCAGCATGTTGAGGAAGTCGGTGTTGCCGCCGAAATTCAGCTGATAAGTGCGATCGATGCGCACGCCGCGCTCGCGGAAGAGATTGGCCAGCAGGCGGTGAACGATGGTCGCCCCGACCTGGCTCTTGATATCATCGCCGACCAGCGGCAGCCCTCGCTGCTCGAAGCGCCGGCGCCATTCCGGACGTGAGGCGATGAAAACGGGTATGCAGTTGACGAAGGCGCAGCCGGCCTCAAGCGCGCATTCGGCGTAGAAGCGCGTCGCCTCCTCGGAGCCCACCGGCAGGTAAGAGACCAGCACGTCGGCGCCGCTGTTGCGCAGGATTTCGCTGACGTCGGCAACCGGCTCCGGCGCCTCCTCGATTTCGTCGCGCAAGTATTTTCCGATGCCGTCAAGTGTCGGTCCGCGCTCGACGCGAACGCCGTTTGCCGCCGCATCGGCAAAGCGGAACGTGTTGTTCGGGGCGGCGTAGATTGCTTCAGCGACGTCGAGGCCAACCTTGCTCCTGGCGACGTCGAATGCGCAGACAATCTCGATGTCCTCGACATGGTAACCGCCGAGGTCGGCATGCATCAGCCCTGGGATTGGTTCGTTGCTTTTTGCGTGACGATAATAGGAGAGGCCCTGCACCAGGGAGGATGCGCAATTGCCGACCCCGACGATACCGACACGAACCTTTTTCGATCCCACGAAACTGCCGCCCTATGCTGTTCAAAGGTAAGTTCCTGCCGCCGAACCACCAGCGTGCCGGAATGTTCCTTGGCCTGCCGAAAAATTGCGCAAGACACTGGATCGAAGCAGCGCTCGCTGCGTTGGCGCAAGGCAAAGCATTGGAAAACCGATCGATGATCGTTTACGGCGACCAGAAGCGGAGGCAGAGCGCAGAACGGCTTCGCGATGCTGCGAGCGAAATTGCTCAAAGTCTGGACCGCATGGCTCATGGCGTCCGACGCCATGCCGCGTTGGTCGGCCTATTCATCAGCGTATCGGAACTGGTTCGCGCGCTTGCCGATGTCGATTTCGAGAACAGGGGCATCGACATCTTTTCGCCGCGGCAACAGCAAGGCGCCAGATTGCTGGTTGGTCTTGCGGCAGAGGTGGCGAAGTCGTGGCGAAGCGGTTTCGCCGTGGGCGGTGGCATCGAGCCGGGACTTCTCCAACTGCTGGACGGGTTGGATTGCGAGGCTGAGGTTCTGACCGGTTCTGCCGAGGGTTACGCGCATTACGCGCTTTATCCCGAAAGCTATTTGGGAGCGGCGCAGGAGTCAGGTCTCGATGCGAACACATGCGTGATCGGCATCCGCAGCATCGGCCTGGGGCTTGCCGCCATAGTGGCTGCCGCGATTGGCGCGCCGGCGCCGTTCAGCGTTCGTCCGGTCGGCCATCCTTTCCGCAGGCACATCAATGCCGATTCGCGCTCGATCGCTTCCTGGAAGAACAATCCATCGGCACGCTTCGCCGTTGTAGACGAAGGTCCCGGTCTGTCCGGCAGTTCGATGCACGCCGTCGTCGCGTGGCTGCGGGAACTGGGTATTGGTATGGACCGCATTCACCTGTTTCCCAGCCATCCTGGCAACCCGGGCATCGAAGCGTCACGGGAGGCTAGGGAGACATGGTCGCGCTGTCCGAAACATGTGGCGACGGCGCTCGAATGCACCTTCCCCGAAAGCTCGAACATTCCCACGCTTAGCGAATGGGTGGCCGAGGCGGTCGGCAGCCCCGAATTACGCCTGACCGAACTGTCTGGTGGCGAATGGAGGAGCGTCCACTACGTCGACGAAAAGCATTGGCCGCCGAGCCCGCGCGGCATCGAGCGGCGTAAATTCCTGGCGTCCGCGGGGTGTGGTCGCTGGCTCGTCAAATTCGCCGGCCTCGGCGAAACCGGACGGCGTAAGAGACGAGCCGCGGAAATGTTGGGGAAAGCCGGGTTCGGATCGCAAGTGGTCGGGCTTTGCCACGGCTTTCTGGTCGAACGGTGGATTGACGGCACCACGATGGACCAGGCGCCGCTGCCCAGAGGAAGGCTGGTCGCGGAGTTGACGCGCTATCTAGCCTGGCGGGCGCTCAATCTCCGAACCTGCGAACCGGGTGCATCATTGCTCGCACTCGCGGAAATGGCTGTTTCCAATACATCTGAAGCCCTGGGCGAGAACCGAGCGGCGACGTTGCGCCATTGGCTCTCGAAAAAAACCCCTGCGCATGTTCTGCAGCGGGTGGAAATCGACGGAAAGCTTCACGCGTGGGAGTTTCTCGTTTGTGCCGATGGCACGGTGGTCAAGACAGATGCCGTCGACCATTGCCGGGCACACGATTTGATTGGCTGCCAGCCGATAGAGTGGGACATTGCCGGCGCCTGTGTCGAATATGGACTGTCCGACAGCGATGTGACGACATTGGTCGAGGGGATGGGGCTCGATATTGACAATGGCCACATCGATTTTTTCGAACCCTGCTATTTGGCGTTCCAAATCGGGCTCTGGAGCACGGCTGCGCAATCCGAAAATGGCCAGGAAAAAGCAAGGCTGGCCGCGACGGCAGACCGATACAGGGCGGGGCTGATACGATTCCTGGACGAATCTCAGGTGTAACGTTTCGATCAATCCAGCCTTCGCAGCATGTCTGCTTCCTGCTCAAGAATAGCGGCCACTTCCTCGCGCTGCAGATGCGTCATCATCAAGCTGACGCAGCACTCGAGATAGGTGATCGAGGAGCGCCGCAAATAGGCAGCCGCCTCGCGTTCGGCAATCTTGTCGACATCCTTCGCGGGTCGCTTGGGTTGCATGAGGATGATCCTCCGTATCGGGTCCCTCCCGCCAAACTACAAGGTTGGATGGATGTTCCGCACGATCTCCGGGCAGGTCCGGCCGCGGCCCACGTCATGCAGGAAGGTTCTGCAGCCCGCCTGCGGGTCTCCTTTTGGCAAGGCCTGTCATCTGATCGCCGATGCCGGTGCCTTCGAGCGCCGCGAAATAATCGATCGTCAGCTTGAGCCCTTCGTTGAGCGGCACTCTCGGCGACCAGCCGAGCAGCGTTTTCGCACGCGAAATATCAGGCTGCCTGCGCCGAGGATCGTCTTGCGGCAGGGGCAGAAATTTCAGATCCGACTTGGTGCCGGTCATCGCCTTCACCAATGCCGCCAGTCGCACGATGGTGAATTCTCCGGGATTGCCCAGATTGACCGGCTTGCCCGGATTGGGGTCGATGTTCATCAGGCGCATCAATCCATCAATCAAGTCGGAGACATAGCAGAAGGATCGCGTTTGCTGGCCGTCGCCGAATATCGTCAGCGGACGCTTCTCGAGCGCCTGCATGATCAAATTCGAGACGATGCGACCGTCGGCCGGATCCATTCTCGGACCGTAGGTGTTGAAGATGCGCGCGACGCGGACGTCGGCCTTGCCGGCCCTTAGATAGTCGAAGCAAAGCGTTTCGGCGGTGCGCTTGCCCTCGTCGTAGCAGGCGCGTGGGCCGGTGCAGTTCACATGACCGACGTAGTCCTCCCTTTGCGGGTGTTGTTCCGGATCGCCATACACTTCGCTCGTCGAGGCCTGCAGCAGTCGCGCGTCATTGCGGACAGCGAGTTCGAGCAGGTTGAGGGTTCCGATCACGCAGGTACGCGTGGTGTGTATCGGGTCGGCCTGATAACGCGGCGGTGAGGCGGCGCAGGCCAGGTTGAAGATGTGATCCACGGGCTCGCCGAGATCCAGTGGCCGGCAGATGTCCTGCTCGATCAACCGGAAACCCGGCCGGTCCATGATCGAGATGATGTTTTCCATGCGCCCGGTCAGAAAATTGTCGACGCAGATCACGCGCCAGCCGTTGCGGAGCAATACTTCGCAAAGATGCGAACCGAGGAAACCCGCGCCGCCGGCAACAAGCACCGTCTTTGCCCTGTGCGCCTTTCTTGTCTGTCGCATCGCTGTTTTCTCCTGTCTGCCGTTCATGCTGCACTTCCAATGTCGAGATCGAGGGCCGTCGCCCTTGGTTGGGTCAGCGCCGCCACGAATTCGCGAGCCCTGGCCCCACCGGTGTGGGAAGCGAGGACGAGTTTGCGAGCCCGGCCGGCCATGGCCAGGCGTGCGCGCTCGGACTCGCCAACGAGGATATCGATGACTTCGTCCGTCTCCGCGGCGGTGTGGATCGCCGATGCGGGAAAGAAGCTGTCGAGCCCTGGCCAGTGGTCGCTGACGATGGGCGTGCCGCAAGCCGCCGCTTCGAACAGGCGCACGCTGGGCGACCATCCTGCGGTGATCATGGAACTGCGTGTGACATTCAGCGTGTAGCGCTGACGGCTATAGAACGCGGCGTGATCGGCTGGCGGCAAATGTTCGATGCGTTCGACATTGTCCGGCCAGATGATGTCGGATGGATATTGGGAGCCGGCCACGACGAAACGGAGGTTCGGCATATGCCGTGCGGGCTCGAGCAGCAGAGCGTTCAGCGTTGTCTGCCGGTCCATGCTGTAGGTGCCGAGATAGCCGAGATCCCAGCGGATCGGATCTCCTGTCGGGTGATGCCGTTCTGGATCGACCGAACAATAGAGAGGTTCGGCATGGCGTGCGCCGAAGTCTTGCGCCAGATGGTTGAGCGTTGGTCCGCCAGTGAAGGAGAAATAGACATCGAAGTACGGAATTTGCCGCGAACTCAGATAATCGCAATCGTCGGCTGAAAGCTTGGCCAGGGTCACCGGGGTGTCGATGTCGTAAAAGCAGAGCTGCCCCTTGCAAAGCGAGGCGACGATGTCGATGACCTGGCGTCCTTCTGGAACAAAGGATCCGATGACGATGATGTCGGCCTGCTCCAGGCACTGTGCGTAGTCGCGTTGCAGCTCCGCAGTGGTTTCGTAGTAGCGCAAGGCGCAGAACTCCGGATCGCGCAGATCGCGGTGATTGGCGTACCACGGCACGTTGCGCTCCAGAAAAGTCACCCGGTGACCGAGTCCGTGCAAGCCTTTCAAAAGACCCCGGAAAGTCGTGGCGTGGCCGTTTCCCCAGGATGAGGACAGCGACAGGCCGAGAAAGACGATGTCCAGTTTCTTGGTCATTCCGCTGCCTCCACGGCCCCGTGCTCGAAATGACGTTTGAAGACGGCATCCGCCACATCCGCCCGAAGCGCGTAGGTATGGTCCGCCAGCACGCGGTGAAGTGCGGCTTGGCCGATTGCCTTGGCCCGCCCGGGGGTCAGCGAGCGCATTATTTCGGCGACATCGCCGCCGTCACGCGCGACCAGGATCTCCTCGCCTGGTTTCAGGAACAGTTCCACGCCCAGCCATGCATCCGTGATGAGACAGGCGCCCGCGCCGGCCGCCTCGAACACTCGCGTGGCCGGTGAAAAACCGTTGGCGGCCATGCTGTCGCGGCTGATGTTCAACACGGCTTTTGGGGTGACATTGAAGGCGTTGTGATCGCGGGTGCCGACATGGCCGAGCCAGCCTACATTGGTGGGGAGCGGCTTGTCGCCCCAACCCGAGCCTCCGAGCAGGAAACGCTGTTTCGGCAGCTGGCTGGCGGGATCGAGGAAAAACGATTCGACACGCGCTTCACGGTCCGGCAGCCGGTTTCCGAGGAACGCCAGGTCGCAGGCAAAACGCGCTTTGCTGGCGACCGGATGGTGCGTTTCGGGATCGAGCGCATTGTAGATGGGCACGCACTCCTTGGCGCCCATGGCACGATAGGCCCAGACAACGGGATCGCCGCCACCATAGGTCAGCACGAGGTCGATCTCCTGCAGTGCACGATGGAGCGGGTGGTCCGGCTCGTCGCGCAACTGGGCAAGCGTGGCTGGCGCATCCACGTCCCAGAATACGACAAGCGCGTCGCTGCGGGCGTGGTCGAGAACGGCGCGAAGCAGCGCCTCGTCTTCGAAACCGACGCCACTCGCCTTGACGACGATGTCGGCGCCGGCGGCACGTGCCGCGACCTGCATCAGCGCATGCTGGGTCGCCTCATAAACGACGACAGTGCACCAGTCGGGAGCTTCGATGTCGCGGTTCTTCTGCCGGTCGTAGACATCGGGTTCGTAGAACGTGATCTCGTAACCCAATTGCGAAAGTGCCTTGAGCAAACCGCGATAGTACGTCGCGGCACCGTTCCAGTAGGACGACAAAAGGCTCGATCCATAGAATGCGATCTTCATGCGACGGCTTCCTTTGCGGCTGTCGGGACGGCGGTGTGTCGGTTCGCGCATTGCGTGAGCACGCCGAGCAACTCGTCGACGCGGTGGCGGCAGGTGTGCCGCGAGCGGATGGTCTCGAGACCCGAGGTCACCAGGGAGGCCGCAAAGTCCTCGTCGGACAACACCGTCCGAAGCTGTTGCCGCATTTGCGAGCCATTCTCGGCAAACAGGAAGTCGACACCGGGCCTGAAAAGCTGCTCGACATCGGACCATGGCGCTGAAATCAGCGGAATGCCGCAGGCGAGTGCCTCGAACATGCGGATCGTCGGGATTCCGGGCAACCTCTCGCGATAGGGGCGCCGTGGGATGTGAACGGTGACACGATGCGCGGCGAAGGCCTTCGGCACGTCGGCATTGGCGATCCACCCCTCATAGCGCAGTCCTGCGGTGGCCAGATCCGCAAGTGCGGTCTTGGGGTAGCGTACGCCGTGAACAGCGGCATCAAGGCGGAGATCGTGCACCGGCTCGATCAGAAACTCCTTGAGTTCGGCGGTCCGCTCATCATCGCCCCAGTTGCCGATCCAGACCAGATCGGAGGTGGGGTGGATCTCCGGGTGCGGCTTGAACAGGCGATCGTCCGCCGCTTCATGCCAAGTGAAGACGCGCTTGCCCCAGCCGGCGCGCAGATAGCTCTCGCGCAAGGTTTCGCCAAAGGCGAGAACGCCGTCATAGTGCTCCAGCCGGAGCGCCGAGAGTGCCTCGGTCGCAGACACGGCCCGGTGGTGGGTGTCGTGAAAAAGAAGGATGAAGTTGCCGCCGGCGGCCCGGGCACGGCCAATACGTGCGACAAGCTCCGGATCCGTCCACTCATGAACGATCACAACGTCGGCCTCGGCAATCCAGGCTTCGTGATCAAATCCGGCATCGTAGGTCACCGGCATCAGTTCGGGAAAATCCTTGCGGAAGCGTTCGATGGCGAACGACCCCTTCTCAGCCAGCAGATTCGACCGGCTCCAGCCATTCGCCGGCTCCAGCGCAATCGCCTGATGCCGGCGCTGGACCAGCTCTCGCATGACGCCGCGCAGGAAATGGGCATTGCCATGGTTCCAGTCGGAAACGACCGAGTGGGTGTAGAACACAAAGCGCATGATCAGCGCTCCGCCATCGCTAAGGCCGCTTTGTCGTACACGCCGCGCATAGCCGCTGTCTGCTTTGTCAGCCTAAACCTGCGGCTGCGTCGGATGGCTGCCTGGCCAAGCTCTCGCCGGAGCTCGGCATCGCTGGAGAGACGGTTGAGGCAGGCAGCGAGATCGTGCGGATCGCGCGCGTCAAAGAATATCGCGGCCCCGTCCCATAGTTCGCGATAGGTGGCGATATCGGAAAGCACCAGGGGCGTAGCCGACATGGCGGCTTCCAGCGCGGCCAGGCCGAATGGCTCGTAGAGCGATGGCGATACGAAAATACCCGCGCGAGCCATCAACGAACGCACCTCATCGGACGGCACTGCTCCCAGAGGAACAGCATGGCTGAAGCTGACATGCTCGCCGTTTGGGCCGTTCGTCGAACCGGCGGCAAACAGAGGCCATCGCGTCAGGGACGCCGCCTGATCGACCACCGCCGCATTTTTGCCCTCGTCCCACCAGCGGGCAGCGGCGAAGACGAGCGGTTGATGCTTTTCGGCCTTCGGCAGAGGACGGGCACCATTTGTGACCACACTCAAGCGCGCGATCGGGCCGTAGCAGGTCTCTAGCATGTCGGCATGGCTGCGGCTCGGCGCGATGACCGCGTCGGCCCGATCCATGCCGCGTCTGTTGCGCTCCTTCTGCCAGGCCCATGCCCCATCCGCCGCCTGTCCTCTGACCGCATGGAACCAAGTCGTCACGCAGGAATGGGAGACCACCACGACCGGGCATGGCGCGTCGAATCCCGCCGCCTGCGAAGGCGCGTTGAAATGGACAAGGTCGATGGCGTGGTCGCGCATGGGCGCATGCAACTCCCGAGGCAGCGCGTCGAGATCACCGCCGTTCCGGGTCATCCAATCCGGCGGCGTGTTGAGCCAGATCAGCTTCGCGAAAGCCTCCGCCTCGTCGGCCTGCTGCCTGGACGGTGGCGGACCGAGACCGGCAAGCACTACGCTATCGCCGCCATTGACAAGTTCCCTGGCCAGGTCGAGCGCATAGCGCCACACGCCGCCCACGGCGTCGACCGTCATCAGGATGCGCCGCGAGCGCGGCGTCAGTGTCCGCAACATGTCGCCTCCAGTTCCGCCAGCGGACGCGGGCGCCTTTCCTGGATGTCGCTGAACTTCTGGAATGATGCGAGATAGTGATCATGGGCGCGCTCCCAGGCGAGGTCGTCGGGTTCGCCCCAAAGCTCGCGATAGCTTGGCGAACTCGGATATGGATAAAGCGGTACGGGTTCATTGGCCCACACGCCGTTGTCGATCAGGTGCGTTCGCCAGTAGTCCACAAGGGCAGGGTCATCCTCGACGACGCCGATCAGATTGGCCTGTACGAACGGAACGTGACGCCTGGCATTGACGAGCAGCGCGGCAAGTTCCTCGGTACCCAGCCGGCAGCGTTTCGCCAGCATCGCACGACCTTCCACGGTCAGGCTTTCGAGGCCGGCCTCGATGGAGACGCAGCCGGCCGCACCGAGCAGTTCCAGCAGATCGGGTTTCCAAAGGTCGATGCGGGTCTGCACACCGAACTTCACGTCGCGATCGATCAACGCTTCCAGCAGCGCTTTCTGCGGCAGGAAGATTTCATCGATGAAATAAATGTAGCCGACGCCCTGGGCAATCAGCCCATCGATTTCCGCTATGACCGCCTCGTGGTTTCGGCGGCGATAGGCATCGCGGAAATCGATCTTGGCGCAGAAGCTGCAATTGTAGGGGCAGCCGCGCGATGCTTCGACCTCCGCGCCGAACCCAACCTGCTTGTCATCGAACCTGTGATGGTGGTGCGAATGGGCTGTGATCCAGTCTGATGGCCATTGGAGTGGCGGATGATCGACAAACGAACTGGCGTGGACGCCGCCGGTCAAAACCACCTTGGCGTCGCGCAGGTAAGCGGTCGAGGGCACCGCGCTCCAGTCGTCGCGCCGGGCAAGTTCCGCGACGATTTCCTCGCATTCGCCGCGCACAACAATGTCGACGCCAAGCTTGCGCAAGGTTGGCGCGGGCGTAGCCGAGCCATGCGGCCCGACCGCGACTGTGCGTCCACCGCGCCCGGCGAGACGGTTGAGGAAATCGGCCGGCACGCGCAACTCGGGTGGTGCGCAGCGCCAGAACAGATAAGTCGGGGCGGTACTGACGACCGTTATTGCCGGCCCGAAATCAGCCACACGCTCGGAGAGGTCCGAGTTGTCGAGCTCCTGCAATTGCCCATCCAGCATCAACACCTCATGGCCGGCTGTTTCGAGCAGGGATTTCGAATAGCCGAGTTCCAGAGGGAGATGTGGTTGGCGGCAGCCGAAATAAATGCTGTCGTCGTAGGTCCAGAACGGGTTTACCAGGGCGATTTTCATGCGACGTACCTCACGACTTCGGGGCGAGGCTGGAGCCGGTGTTGTTGCAGCCAGTCTGCGAGATCGCGAATGCCTTCGCGCCATGAAACACGAGCTTTCCAGCCAAGCATCGCTTTGATCTTGCGGGTGTCGGCGACGAAGAAGGGCTGATCGCCGGTGCGTTCGCCATCATGGCGGATCGAAAGCTCACGGCCGGTCAAGCTACGGATCTCGCTCAACAGCATGCGCAGGCTGATCGCATTATCGGGGCCGCCGCCAAGATTGAATGCCTGGCCTTTGGTCGTCTCGATACGATCGAGCGTGGCCCTGTAGGCGGCGACCGCATCGGAGACATGCAGTATGTCGCGCACTTGTCTGCCGTCGCCGTAAATGGTGATTGGACGTCCCGTCAGCGCACTCAGCAGGAAGTGCGCGACCCAGCCTTGATCCTCGGTTCCGAACTGGCGCGGCCCGTAAATGCAGCTCATCCGCAGCACCGCCGTCGGCATGCCGTAGGATTTGGCATAGTCGAGCACATATTGGTCCGCCGCGCCTTTGGAGCAGCCATAGGGCGTGCAGAAATCCAGGCCGTGGGTCTCGTCGATGCCATTCGCTTGGATGATGCCGTCGCAAGGCAGGTAACGATCGCCGTCCTCGCGAACCGCGACGTCTGGCAGGCTGCCATAGACCTTGTTGGTGCTGGCGAAGACCACCGGAACAAACTCACTGCTCAGCCGCGCCGCCTCGAGGACATTGAACGTTCCTCGAAGGTTGATGTCGAAATCCTCGTCCGGTTGGACCAGGCTCGTTGTGACGGCGGTTTGCGCGGCCAGGTGGAAGATCGCCTTGGAACTCTTCAGAACGGGCGCAAGCGCGTTGGCGTCGCGCACGTCAATCGTTTCGACCATGAGGCGGCTTCCGTGTTTCTGCGCCAGCCATTCAAGGTTCTGTTCGACGCCGGGGCGGCTGAGATTGTCGATCACCAGCACCGGCTCGCCATCCGACAACAGGCTGTCGGCCAGGTTCGATCCTATGAAGCCGCTGCCGCCGACAATGGCGACGGGCGCGTCGCGTCGATTGCGCGTATTCATGACACCAGCCCACGTTCTTCAAGCTCGCGTTTCATGTCGGCGCCGCGGTCGATGGCGGACGAGTTGCGCACCCAGGAAACGAAATCGGCGAGCGAATTCTCCAGTTGTTGCCTCGGCTCGAAACCGAGCAGCTCACGGGCCTTGGAAATATCGGCGAAGCAGTTGCGGATATCCCCGGAGCGCGCCTTGCCGAGCAACTCTGGCGAGCGGTCCGGCGTTCCCATGGCCTCGGCAAGTACCCGCGCGACGTCGCTGATAGCATAGGCTCGGCCGCTGCCGATGTTGATGACGTGACCCCTTGCCTGGCGTTGCTGCAGCGCAAGACGAAAGGCGCGGGCGACGTCATCCACATGGACGAAATCGCGCTTCTGTTCGCCATCCTCGAAGATCATTGGCCGTTGGCCGTTGGCGAGACGCGAAGCAAAATTGGCCAACACGCCGGTATAGGGGTTCGACAACGCCTGGCCGGCGCCGAAGACGTTGAACAGGCGCAGCGCGACCGCATCGATGCCATAGGCTTCGCCGAAGATCAGCACGGCGCGTTCCTGGGCGTATTTCGTCAGCGCATAGATAGAGGCGAGGTCGACCGGCTTTTCCTCGTCCGTCGGCAGGGGAGAGAGGGGCTCGCCTTCCGGCGACAGCGGATTCCACTGCCCGTTTTTGATGTCGCTCGCCTTGCGCCGGGCATTGTCGATGCGCCGGCCGTCCGATGTAGCATAGAGGCCCTCGCCATAGACACTCATCGATGAGGCGACGACAATGCGCTCGACCGGATGTTTGATCAGCGCCTCGAGCAGCGTCGCGGTGCCGAGATCGTTGGTGCCGACATAGCGCGCGATCTCGTACATCGACTGTCCGACGCCGACTTCCGCCGCCAGATGAATGACCGCGTCAACGCCTTCCAGCGCCTTGGCGACCGCCTCCCGGTCCCGAATGTCGCCCTTGATCAGCTCGGCCCCGGCGGGAAGGGCGACTGTTTCGCCTGCGTGCACCTGCTCCAGCAGCACATCCAAAATGCGAACCGAATAATCCTGCTCGATGAGTTCCTGGGCGACATGCCGGCCAATGAAGCCGCAGCCCCCTGTAACCAATATCCGTTTCACGACCACTCCTCAGACAGGTAATCTTGGCGACCCGAACTTTTCGGCAAAAGGTTTGTTCCCTTGGCTTCAACAAAGTTCCTTTGGCCGGCTTCGTTCGGAAGCAGCCACATCGCGCTCGCCGCGCCGTGCCGGAACATTGCCGCCCTTGTGCTGTTAGGACGCCGGCAGCCCCGACGATGCCCGATGTTGGCAACGCCGATGATCAAAGGAGATTTCAATGTCCCAGTCGCAAACGACCACCAATCACGACGAAATCCGCAAATGGGCCGAGGAGCGGGATGGACGGCCGGCAGTGGTTCGCACCAAAGGGGCGGGCGGCATCCTGCGGATCGACTTCGGCAAACCCGAGGAAGCATTCGAGCCGGTGGAATGGGACGAGTTCTTCCGCATATTCGACGAGAACGATCTGGCCTTTCTTTACCAGTCCAAGACTGGTGACGGACAAACCAGCCGTTTCAACAAATTCGTCGAGCGCAACCAGAAAGGCGAATGACACATTTCGAGCCGGCCGATTTGCCCGACCTGGTTCTCGGGCCAATTTCTGGATGCGGTGGAACAATAGAGGCTCCGATCCTTCGGTCGCTGAACCACATCCGCAGCAAGGATCGAAGGCCTGGGCCTGAGCGCAGGAGGCGGCGGGGCTGGATAGGCGCCAAAAGCTGGAAACCCTCTACTCGCCCTGCCGTGAAACCAAAACGCCGCTCATCAGTCGTCCTGCTGCCTGCGGTGGCGGTGTTTTTCGATTTCCTCGGGCTCTTCACCGTCGATCCGCGTGATGTTCGAGGCATTGTGGTCTGATCGCAGGATCTCATCCAGTTTGGCGTGAATGGCCTGAGTGTCGCGGTGCTCGGCTCGCTGGATGAACAGCGTCATGGCCCACGTAAACAAGGTAGCCGCTCCATGCCAGTCCAGGGTCTGTCGCTCGAAGATCATCCAAAGGATTGCGTAGACCAACAGGATCAGGAATGCCGCGGGGCGGGAGGTTAATGTGCCGATTGAAGTAAGCACGCCGGTGACGGGATGATTGGCCATGCGAAGGAACTCGCGGCAGTGACCGTGGTTCCCGACCGCAGTGCATCGCGCCGGCACGAGCCAGCTAGGCGCGACGGATGAATTCACGGCGCAGTGCTTACCGATCGCAGCTACAACGATGACCACTCGATTGCCGGGCGCGCAATCATCAGCCAGAAAATGGCGAGCACGGCGCCGAAAGCTGGGAAGCCGAAGACAAACCAGCGTCTGAACAGCTGATGGTAGCGCTCGGGAGGAGGTTGGTTGGAGAGTGCGGCCTGTGTGGCTAGATTTCGCATCTCGATCTGCATCCACACGACAGGCAGCCAGAACAGGCCCGTTAAGATGTAGAGCAGGATCGAGAGAACGATCCATCCTTCGGACAGCGAATACCCCGCAACCCTAGCGAGGCCCAGTCCGGTCAGAGGTTGTGCGACAACGGCCGTAGCCGTGAACAGGAAATCAGCCAGCACGACAATGCGGGCGACGGCTGCGATCGTCGCGGCATTCCCGGTCCGGTGTGCCAAAAGCATGAAAAAAGCAATGCCGGCACCAGTTCCGAGCAGCACAGCAGCGCCGATCACGTGCAGGTATTTAAGCACGAAGTACATCATCAGCGTTCCTCCAGAATGGCCAGCGCTGCAAAATGCAGAACGAGGATCGGGAGGATTTTGATCAGCGGCCCGAGTGGCTCAAGCCAAAGATCCGGCCGCAGAATGCTCCCAGCGGTCGCATAGAAAAGCGATACCGCGATTGCGCCGAAAAGACCAAGCCGGCTGGTTGGGCGCCAGGCGATAAGCGCCCCGACGGCGATGTCAGCCAGCGCGCCGGCGACTACCGCCGGTTCGGCCAAGGGGCCGGCAGCAGTGCCAATCAGCAAGTCAACTCCGCTGCGCCAGCCGGCGGTGAGGGAAATGATGCCGGTCATGATCCAGAAGAGCGGCAAGACGACAAAGAGCGCCGGCTTGACGAAGTAAAGACCGGCGAACCATCGCTCCTGCACGGTCGCAGGATTTAAACGCAGTGCAGATGTAAGACTTGATGGTTGAATGCCGGTCGCCGTCATCCACGGCTGGGGATCGCCGACAGCGCCACGGGCAATCTCTTTTGCTGCATTGCTGCGCATCGGCGGGCGCCAGCCCAGCTGAGCCGCGGCATCCCCGAACCTGTACAAGATAGCTGCGGCCCAATTCGGCAAGATGAACTCCCGAGCACTGCTCCATCCGAACCAGCGGCGATAGCGACCCACGACCTCGCTCATCGAAAGTGCCTCGGGCCCAGCCAGGTCCAGCGTGAGGTGCGATGGGCTGCCGGGTTGGAGGAAGAACAGGACGGTGGAGATGACGTCATCGAGTTGGACGACTTGGAGACGGCCCGTGTCGGGCATCAACGGCAAGAGCGGCAAAGCCGCGAGGCCGCGAAACAGTGCACTTGCGCCGAAGGCCGGCCTTCCCAGCACTACGGAGGGGCGCAGGATGACCCAGCTAAGGCTACGTGCCATCAGTGCTTCATCGCCAGCGAGCTTGCTGGCGGAAAAGGCGGACGGCTGCTGGCGATCGACCCCGATGGCAGAAAAGTGGATCACCTTGTTCACACCTGCTTGCTCACACGCGGTGAAGAGAGCCGAGGCGCCGGTAGAATGGACATGCCGGGTGTTTTCCCGGGCACTATCCTGCAGGACGCCGGCACAGTTTACGACGGCGTCCACACCGGCGAGATAGGGGGTCCAGTCCTGAGGTCGCAAGGCCCGCGCCATATCCAGGGAAACGGTTTGGATCTCCGGGTGGACGCCAGTGTCTGCGTGGTGAAGCACGCGGACCACTTCATGACTCTCGCCGGTCAGGCGCGCGCAAAGCGCGGCTCCAATCAGACCTGACGCGCCGGTGACGAGAATTTTCATTCCTTCCTCCAGCCGTTCGCCAGCGCGTGCCCGTCCATCAACCCAGCGGCTGCGCCTGGGAGAACTCTAGCAAAGCCGAAGCCGGTAGTCTCACGCCGGGTGGAACGGGTTCCGGGCATCAACGCAGCCAAAGGTGAGCCGGTACGGTGCGTTCGCATCTGCAGGTCAACTTCGCCGGAAGTTCGTCGCCGGCTCGGCGCAATCGCGGAGGTCGTTATGAATGTGAGTTGCAGCCTTGGCGGCGTCTCCGAACGCAACAGCAATTTGATTGAGCCCCTCGGCCACGTCGCCAATGGCATAGAGTCCTGGCGTTGAAGTCTCAAGGTGTCGGTTGACCAGGACATAGCCTTCTGCGTCACAGTTAGCCCCCAGAGCAACCGCGAGTTCGGAGCGTACGTCGCTACCCATCGAAGGGTACACCACATCGATGTTGCGCATCGGGGCGCCCTCGGCCATGACGACATCGAACCCGGTTCGTCGAGGGATCAGGTCATCGACAGCGTCCCAGATTTCAACTCCGCCTGCCAAGGCGGCGCCGCGGGCAGCTTCGGAAACATCATCCTGGTTATTGGCGAGCAAGGCGACCTGACTGCCATATCCCTTCAGGAACAGAGCCTCCCTGACGGCGAGATGCTCCGGACCAACAACGCCGATGCGGCTACCCCGGGCCTCATATGCATCGCAAACCGGGCACAGTCTGACAATGCCGGTTGCGATCGCCTCCTCCAGTCTTTCAATGGGAGGTGCCTTGTCCACAATGCCCGTTGCCAGAATCACGCGCCTTGCTTGGACAATCCCGCAGGTGGTCGTCAGGACAAAAAAACCCTCGCGTTTTTCGGCGTGGCCTACGCAACCATGGACAAGGCTCGCGCCGTATAGCTGTGCCTGGGCTCGTAGGCGGCCGAGCAGTTCTTCCCCGCTGATGCCGTGGGGGAAACCGGGACAGTTGCGGGATTTTGGGATGAGCTTGGCACGCGCATGCCCCGCGTCGAGCGAGATCACCGAACGCAGAAACCTGGCTAAATACATGGCTGCAGCGAGCCCCGCGGGGCCGCCGCCGACGATGGCAACGTCAAAAACTTGTTCGCCCGAAAAACTTGGTTCGCCCGAAAAGCTTGGCATAGGGCCTAACTTCAACTCAACAAGCTTGTTCCACAGGGTCGAAATGGACGCAATCAGGATGCACACTGCGCGATAAGAGTGAACTCCAATCGAGTCGTGAAGAGAAAGGCCACTGCCTCATCAAGCCTGCAAAAACCTCGTGGCTCCCAACGCTGTGAGTACAGCGCCACTGGGAAAGTGAACGCATCATGGAACTTCGGCTCATCGTCGCGCTTAGTTTGGCGAAAGGGTGGTCTGAGATGAGCGCGACCAGAGAGTTTTTTCAAAACTGGCTACAGGAGAATGTCGGCACACTTCCTGGTCGAGAGGAAGTCAGCGTCGCGGTGCTCGCTCAGCAATTCGAGCAAGATGCCGAGGTGGCTGGTTATGGGCGTGAAGTAAGGGAGGACGAACTCGGAAACATCGAAGATGCTATCGTGCAAGCGATCGAGAACGCCGGGTCCGGGGTGCAGAGCCCGAGCTCCGAAAAGAGCGATCCGGCACCTGTAATGGACGCGTTGGAGGTCGATGATGCCAAGAGCGGACCGTAGCCCCTGACACCTTCTTCTGTTCGCCTGAACAAGCCCCCCGGGCTGCTATACGAGCTGAAAAACGGACCTTAGGTGCTTTCCCGTTAGTTCCATGCACCATTGAGGAACATTCCTGCCGCTACGGCGTTAGGAAAGTTCCTTCACACCCGGTGCGCCCGTGCTGACTGCTACCCTTCCAGGCGAATGGCTGACCCGGCATGATCAGGGTCACATCTCGCGGCGGGCCGCTCTTGCGGGTATTTGTTGCTGGCTATTGGGTGCTTCCGCAGAAGCCGCGCCACAGCCATCGCCGCTCGTGCGATTTGGCGTGCTGGGATTTGGCACCGCCGCCTGGGAAGTTGACGTCATGCGGCGACATGCGTTGGACACTGTTCACGGCGTATCAATCGAGGCTCAGCGGCTTGCCGGTACCGAAGCCGGTAAGACCGCATTGCTGGCGGGCAGCGTCGACGTCATCGTTTCGGACTGGGTGTGGGTCATGCGCCAGCGCAGCGAAGGCGCTGATCTGGTCTTCTATCCCTATTCTCGTGCCGTCGGCGCGCTGGAACTGCCGCAAGGCTCGCCCATTCGAACTCTTGCGGACCTCAAGGGCAAAAGGCTGGGGATCGCAGGTGGTCCGCTGGACAAAAGCTGGATCCTATTGCGCGCGCTCGGCCTCCGTCAGGTGAAGCGCGATCTTGCTGAAGAGGTGGAGCCAGTGTTCGGCGCGCCGCCTTTGTTGGAGCAGGAATTTCTGGCGGGGCGACTGGATGCACTGCTGACGTTCTGGAATTTCGCCGCCCGTCTCGAGTCAGAGGGGGCAAGGCCTCTGCTCAGTGTCGCGCAAATCCTGCAGGGGCTTGGCGTATCCGTGGACTTGCCGATGCTCGGCTACGTCTTCCATGAAAGCTGGGCGCGGGCCAACCCGATAGCCCTCGCGCGATTCACGAGCGCGACCGCGGCAGCGAAGTCGCTGCTCGAGTCTTCGGACGACGAATGGCGGGTGCTCGCGCCCCTATTGGGCACGGACGATCCTCACCTACAGGCGGCGTTACGCGCCGCCTATCGAGCCGGAATCCCTCGTCGGTTCGGCAAAGACGAACGTGATGGCGCGGCCCGGTTGTTTGCAATCCTGGCCGAATTGGGCGGCGAGGATCTGGTCGGCAAGGCGACGAGCCTCGATCCTGGTGTCTTCCGGGCCATACCGGCTTGAGCTCGCGCCAATGACCGATGTCCCAGCGTTCCCCATCACAATGCAGCGTTGTCAATCCACTGCGGCATTGCTGACCATGGTGCTCGTCTGGCAGATTGCATCATCAATCGCCGCCGATCGGCTGTTTCCTGGTCCGGTCCAGGTTGTTTCGGTTCTCCTGCACGAAGCGGTTCGGGGCGAGCTGCCATACCATTTGGGCATCTCGCTTGCGCGCGTCGTGGCAAGCCTCGGGTCGGCAATCGTCATCGGCGCGGCCCTTGGCTACGCGGCAGGCCGCTCGCACAGAGCCGACATATGGATGAGGCCTTGGATCGTGTTACTCCTCAACATGCCGGCGCTGATCACGGTCATTCTAATTTATATCTGGCTTGGTCTTGCCGAGACTGCGCTTGTCCTTGCGGTCGCGCTCAACAAGATCCCCAATGTCGTGGTGACTATTCGTGAAGGCGCCAGCCGGCTGGACAAGGACTTTGCCGAAATGGCTGAGCTCTATCGCTTCGGGCGTGCTGCAAAGCTGCAGCATGTCGTGCTGCCGCAATTGGCGCCGTTCTTTCTCGTCACCCTGCGCAGCGGGCTGGCATTGACGTGGAAGATCGTGTTGCTCGCCGAACTGCTCGGCCGCTCCAACGGCGTCGGGTTCCAGCTACAGGTCTATTTTCAGAACTTCGACGTCACCCACATCCTTGCCTATGCGATCAGCTTCGGCGTTGTGATGCTTGCCATAGAGTATGGACTGCTTGTGCCGTTGGAACGTCGTCTGTTCGCCTGGCGACGCTGATGCTGAGGATCAGGATCGAGGACAAGACTTTCCCCGGTGATGACGGACAGCGCCGGACGATCTTTCGCGCGCTGTCGCTTGATATAGCCGACGGACAGGTCTGCGTCCTGACCGGCCCTTCCGGTGTCGGCAAGTCGACGCTGCTGTCGATCGTTTCGGGCGTCGACCGCGAATTTCGCGGCAGCGTGAGCGGACGACCGCTTCCGATAGGCATGCTGTTCCAGACACCGAGGCTGCTGCCCTGGCTCACCGCCTTGCGCAATGTAGAGATGGCCATCCCGGATCGCGCGCCCGATGCGGCCCGGTGGCTTGCCGCTGTCGGCCTGAAAGGCAATGAGAAGAGCTATCCGCAGCGACTCTCGGGCGGCATGGCGCGGCGCGTAGCGCTTGCCCGGGCGCTCGCCGTGGAGCCTGCGCTCCTGCTCCTCGACGAGCCATTCGCTTCACTCGACGAGGCGACCGCGCAAGACATGCGCCGCCTGCTGCAGGATTGTTTCGCCAGTCGGCGGACTACCACGCTGCTGGTTACGCATGATCTCGCATATGCCTCGTCGCTGGGTGATCGGGTTATTGTTCTGGAGGGATCGCCGGCCCGCATCGTGCGCGATGTCGCAATCTCTCGTGGCGATGAAGCGGGATCGTCGCGCTTTGGGCTGGGGGCGACACAATGAGACTGTTGCTGGGCCTTCTCTTTCTTTTGCTGATCACCGGCCCTGGCGCCACCGAGCAACAGACGATGGTGATCGGGTATATCGGCCAGGAGCGCAAACCGGCTCTGCCCCTTGGACCCCTTGATGAAACCGTCACCGACGACGGCCTGCAAGGCGCACGGCTCGGCATTGCCGACGACGAAAGCACCGGCCGGTTTCTTGGGCAGAAATTTCGGCTGGAGGAAAGGTTATTGAAACCAACCGAAACGCCGGACGACGCGGTAAGACAATTCGCCGATGCCGGCATCGCCTTTGTCGTCGCCGATCTCGACGCCAGTCAGCTTCTACAGGCCAGTGCCGCGCCCGGTGCCGAGCAGATGACGTTGCTCAACAGCCGGGCGCCGGACGACGTGCTTCGCCAGCAGGACTGCCGTGGGAACGTCCTGCACACGATCCCGAGCCGCGCCATGCTCGCCGACGGGCTGGCGCAATATCTCGCCTGGAAGCGCTGGCAGCGTTGGTTCCTGCTTGTGGGGCCGCATTCGCAGGATCAGGCGATGGCTGCGGCCTTTCGACGGGCGGCGGCTCGCTTCGGAGCCGAGATCAAGATCGACCAGCCGTGGACATTCAGGCCCGCCAACGGACGTGCCGATACAGGGCATGTCACGCTGCAGACCGAAATACCGGCGGTCACGCAGGTCAGCGACTATGATGTGCTCGTGGTCGCCGACGAGGCGGATGAATTCGGCGCCTATCTGGAGGGCCGCACTGCGCTGCCGAGAATCGTCGCCGGTACGCAAGGGCTTGTCGCCACAGGCTGGAGCGCTGTCAGCGAGGAATGGGGCGCCACGCAACTGCAGGACCGTTTCCACAGGCAGGCAGGGCGCTGGATGTTGCCCAGCGACTACGCGGCCTGGCTCGCTGTGCGCAGTATCGGCGAAGCGGCGACGCGCCTGCACAGTCTCGATCCCGCGGCAATCGGCAGATATATACGCGGCGACGCGTTTCTTCTCGCTGGCTTCAAGGGGCAGGGGCTTAGTTTCCGTCCCTGGGACGGACAGATGCGCCAGCCCATTTTGATCGCCGGGCCTCGCCTCTTGATTTCCAGCTCACCGCAACCGGGTTTCCTGCATCAGCGCACGCAGCTCGACACGCTGGGCATCGACCTGGAGGAGAGCACATGCAAGTTCTGATGACGCTGTTGTTGGCGGCGTTCGCTCTTGCTGCTCCCGCCGCCGCCGAGACCATCTACGTTTCCAATGAGCAGGATAATACCGTCGCGGTCGTCGACGGCGTGACAATGACTTTGCTGGCGACGATCGATGTCGGCCGCCGTCCGCGCGGGCTGGCACTGTCGATCGACAACAAGATGCTGTTCGTCGCGGAAGGCGACGACAACCGCATCGACGTGGTCGACGTCGCGAAGCGGCGGGTCGTCGGGGAATTGCCTTCGGGAGCCGATCCGGAATTCTTCGCAGTCCATCCCGATGGCAAGCGGCTGTTCGTCGCCAACGAGAATGACAATCTGGTGTCGGTGGTGGACATCGCCGCGGCCAAGGTCATCGGCACCGTGGATGTCGGCGTCGAACCGGAAGGAATGGCGGCCAGCGCCGACGGCCGCTATGTCGCCTGCACTTCGGAGACCACCAGCATGGTGCATCTGATCGACGCAGGCACGCTTGAACTCGTCGACAATCTGCTGGTCGATACCCGGCCGCGCGCGGCTTTATTCTCGCCGGACGGTAAGCAATTCTGGGTGTCCTCGGAGATCCGGGGCACCGTCACCGTCTTCGACACGGCAACGCGCGCGCAGACCGGCAAAGTCGAGTTCGAGGTGCCGGGTATACGACGCGAGGGCGTGCAGGCGGTCGGCATGGCGACGTCCCGCGATGGCACGACCGTCTATGTGGCGCTCGGCCCCGCCAACAGGATTGCGGAAGTCGATGTGAAAACGCTGGCGGTCCGTCGGCTCTACCTTGTTGGTCAACGACCCTGGCACGTTGCGCTCTCCGGCGACCAGAAGCGCCTGGTCAGCGCAAACGGGAATTCCGGCGATATTTCGTTTATCGATCTGGAAAACCAGGAGGTGGTGAAATCGCTGCCGGTAGGGCGGGGGCCGTGGGGCGTCGTGATCGGGCCATGAACGCCTTGTCGGTCGAGAATCTGGGCCATAGTTTCGGAAACCGGCGGGTTCTCGACGGCGTCTCTTTCTCTGTGGCCCAAGGCAGGATGTGCATCTTGCTAGGCCGCAACGGCGCCGGCAAGACGACGTTGTTCTCGCTGATCACCGGTCTTTATCACGCCCGCTCCGGCTCGGTGCATTTCTTCGACCAGGCGATGGATGTCAACCCGTCCGCCGCGTTGGCGCAGATGGGCGTCGTCTTCCAGTTGCCGACCCTCGATCTCGATCTGACAGCCGGCGAGAACCTGCGTTACCACGCGGCCTTGCATGGGCTTAGCCAGGCCTTGAGCAAGGAGCGCTCCATCCACGAACTCGGCCGGCTGGACGTGCTGGACAGGATCGACGATCCTGCCCGAGCGCTTTCCGGGGGGCAGCGTCGCCGTGTCGAGATCGCACGCGCTCTGATGCATAGCCCACGCCTTTTGCTGCTGGATGAGCCGACCACCGGGCTCGACGTGCCGGGCCGCCGCGCGCTCGAGCGGCACGTGCGGGAGCTTTGCCGCGAGCGCGGCATTGCCGTCCTGTGGGCAACACATTTTCTGGAAGAACTAACGGCGGATGACGATGTGGTGGTGCTGCATCGAGGCACAATGCGGTGGGCCGGCCGCGCCGATCGTCTGGCTGCCGATCTCGGTGTAGCGAGCACGGGCGAGGCCTTCGCGTCGCTGACGGAGTCCGAATGAAAACGTCTCACGCGGTGCGCGCGCTCAACGGCATCCTGCGCAGGGAGATGCTGCGCACGTTGCGGCAACGCGGTCGGCTGCTCTCGGCGATGGTGCGGCCGCTGGTCTGGCTGGCAATCTTTGCCGCTGGCTTCCGCTCCGTTCTCGGTCTGTCGATCACGCCACCCTACCAGACCTATGTTCTCTATGACGTGTATGTGGTGCCCGGGCTAGCGGCCATGATGCTGCTCTTCCATGCCATGGCGAGTTCGCTGGCCATGGTCTACGATCGCGAGATGGGCAGCATGCGCTTGTTGCTGACCGCACCATTGCCGCGCTGGTACCTGCTTGCGGCGCGCCTGCTGGCCAGCGTGATCGTCGGCGTGCCGCTGGTCTATTTGTTTCTGTTGATCGCGCGTTTCTGGGATGTGCGGCCGCCCGTTCTCGGCTACGTCGCGGTATTTCCGGCGCTCGTGCTGGCGGGCCTCATGCTTGGCGCGTTCGGACTGCTTGTCTCCTCGGTTTCGACACAGATGGAGAACTTTGCCGGTGTCATGAATTTCGTCATCTTTCCGGTGTTCTTTGCCTCGACGGCGCTCTATCCGCTGTGGCGGCTTGCCGAGGCGGGACCGGTGCTGGCAACAATCGCCGCCTGGAACCCGTTCAGCTCGGCGGTCGAGCTGATACGCTTCGCGCTCTATCTGCGGTTCGATCCTGTCGCGGCGGTTGTGGTCCTTGGCTGCCTCATCGCCTTCTTCCTCGCGGCGGTCATCGGCTATGACCCCGGCCGCGGCTTGTGGTCCCGGCGCGGCGGCGAGGGATGAATTACTTCAACGCGTAGAGATAAGCGGCGATGTCCCGCGCCTGTTGCTCGGTGATCCTCGTCGACGGCATGGCCGTGTGCCGATTGACTTCCCTCGCCGAGCGTATCCAGCGGACCATGTTCTCCGGATTGTTTGCCAGCAGGCCACCGATAAAGACCCTGTCGGCAAGGCCACCGTCCAGGCGGGGTCCGACCTGGCCTTGCGCACCCGGCACGCCGGGTATCGTATGGCAGCCGGAGCAGCCATTCGCCGTCATGATTGGAATGGCGCGAGCGCCTACGCCCCCGGTCGCCGCATCCGACTCGTGCCGGACGCGCTCGCGCCGGTCGGACCACAAGGTCGCCGCTGCCACAGCCGCGGTCAGCAGCAGGATTGCGGCAAGGGCGCCCCCGATCAGCCTAACCAGGTCGGAACGCATGTGTTGCCTCCCTGGTTGCGCTGCTGCTTATCCAGAGGCCGGCGAGCAGCAAGGCGGCGCCGCCATAGATCAAGCCGGCCGGAACCCACATTACCAATCCGGCGAGCTGCTGGTCCTCGATCGCGGTCAGTCCCCACAATGCCGCGCCGGCGCCATTCTCCGGATACCAGAGTTTGGGCGACATCAGCAGCAGGACACCGAGCAGGCCGGTATGAAGCGAGGTGAAGAAAAGATGCATGACGGAGTTGCCATAGGTCTGCTGCCGACCGGGGCGCGGTAGGAGCGCCCACCAGAACAGCAAGGCTGTGCCGAGGAAGCTCGCATGCTGGGCATAATGGAGAAAGCCCTGCTGGAGCGCTGCCTGGAACAACGCCGGAATGTGCCAGATCCAGATGGCGACGCCGTGAATGATCGTCGCGTTGAGGGGGCGGATCACCAGGGCCCAAACCGATTGCAGCGTCTTTGCGCGCGTGAGCTTGCCCGTTCCGCGGCGAAGTGCGGCCGGCAAGGACCAGAGCAGGACTGCGCCTGGGCAAGCGGCGACAAGGAGGGGCGCCGCCACCGCCATCAGCAGTTCATGCTCGATCATATGGGCGGCAAACACCCGCTCGCCGAGCGCATGGATGGGGCTGACCAGTGCTGCCGTCAGCACGCCCCAACCGGCGGCGAAAAACAACGCCTGCCGCATCCGCTCGGGACGGCCTCGGCTGCTGCGGCGCCACAACCGAGTCGCTCCGATGGTATAAAGGAAGGCAATCGCGGCCAGCGGAAACGTGATGGGAAATGCGAGCGTCCATCCGGCCTCGGGCGCGCCGGCGCCGTAGCAGATCGAGGTCGAGAAGAACGCGTCGAAGCTCATCGCAGGCACTCGTCGAGAATGAGAGCCGCGCTGCCTTGCATGATGATGACGAGGGCAAACAGCAATGCCGCAAGCATGCCGAGATCGGCGACGAACTGCTCGGTGCTGCGCGTGCGCTCAGGCTTGAAGGCGGCGCCGCCCTGCCGCTTCGCCCGCCATGACAAGGCACCGCCGAGCAGCGAAAGCACGGCGAGCACCAGTGCCACGGGAAGCACCACCGGCACCTGGCGGTTGCACTGCCATGGTACGAGTGCGTAGTTCAGCTGCGTCGAGATTGCCCAAGCCATCGGCCCCGACAGAAGACCACCCCAGGACGTTCCCATTTTCAACGCACGCATCAGCCTAGCCTCGGCATCCAGTAGATGAGCAGATAGATCGGGATCCAGGTCAGCACCACGAAATCCCAATAGAAGACATTATCGCCGACATCGCCGAAGCGCCGGCCGCTATAGCCATGGCGTGTGAACATCAGCACCGTCAAAACGATGGTGTCGCCGACATCGGTGATCAGGTGTGTGGTGTGCAGCCCGAGCAGCACCCAGAGCATCGAGCCATAGGCGTTCGTGTCCCAGTAGATGTTCAGCGCCGGGAATTCGAACCAGCGCACGACAAGCGGGGCCAGACCGAGCAGCGACATCACCACCAGCCCGATCCGGACCGGTACGATCGCGCATTGCTTGGCATGGCCGTGGAGGATGTGATTCGGCACCACGCTGATGATAAACAGGATGGTGACGATCGTTCCGGGCCAATGATTGGGGTGCGGGGCGCTTAGACGCCAGTTGGGCCACAAAGTGGCGAGATAGAGATAAGCGCCGGCGGCCAACGCAAAGCCCATGCCTTCCAGCGCCATGAAGCCGAGCGTTCCCCACCAAGTCGGGCTGCGCGGACCATGTCCAAAGGTTGGGAGGTCCGAAAGATCCAAGCTGGGACGCTCACTCATCCCTCATCCTCCGGGTCGTCCTTGGGCCAGAACCAGCCGATCAAGGTGATGGCGATCGGCGCGGCGCCCCAGACGATCGCCCAGGGCGTGAAGATCGAATAGACAAACGTACCGCCGACGGCGATTGCCGCCAGCAGCGGCCAGATCGACGGTGTCGCCGATTTCTCGCGAATGTCGGGGTGGGCTTCCGCCACGGTTGAGATCAATAGCTCACGGACATCGACGCGGAGTCCGGTCGCCACAGGCATCGCCTCCCGTTCGGCCCAGAGCGGCTCGACATGTGTGACAATCGGTATCCGCGCGAAATTATAGCTTGGCGGCGGCGAAGACGTCGCCCATTCGAGCGTACCGGCATCCCAGGGATTGTTTCCGGCCAGTGCGCCCTTCAACGCGCCGTGTACAAGATTGAAAGTGAACAGTACGAAGCTGAGGAAAAAGAGCACCGCGCCGGCGCTGATGAACAGGTTGATGTTGCCCCAGCCAAGCTCGGCCGGATAGGTGTAGACCCTTCGTGGCATGCCCCAGAGCCCGACGAGATGCATTGGAAAAAAAGCCGCGTTGAAGCCGATGAAAGCCAGCCAGAAATGCCAGCGCCCGAGACGCTCGCTCATCATGCGGCCGCTGATCTTGGGGAACCAGAAATAGGCCGCGCCCAGCAGCGGGAAGACCGAACCGCCGATCAGCACGTAATGGAAATGGGCGACGACGAAATAAGTGTCGTGCACCTGGAGGTCCAGCGGCACCGAAGCGAGCATGACGCCGGTGAGGCCGCCGATGACGAAGATGAAAAAGAAGCCGAACACGAACAGCAGCGGCGTGCGGATCACCGGCCTGCCGTCCCACAAGGTCGCCAGCCAGCAGAAGATCTGAACGCCATTGGGGATGGCGATCAGCATGCTCGACGCGGTGAAGAAGCTGGCGCCGAGCTTGGGTAGCCCCGTCGCGAACATGTGATGGACCCAGAGGCCGAACGAAAGGAAACCGACGGCGATCAGCGACAAGACCAGCCCGAGATGCCCGAACACGGGACGCCGGGCGAAGACCGGGATGATCGCGGAGACCATGCCCGTCGCCGGCAGGAAGATGATGTAGACCTCGGGATGGCCAAAGAACCAGAACAGATGCTGGAAGAGCAGTGCGTCGCCGCCCTCGGCGGGGTTGAAGATATGTGTGCCGACCAGCCGGTCGAGGATCAGGAAGGTCGAGGTGATCATCACCGCGGGCATGGCGAAGACGACGACGAAGGAGGTAACCAGCATTGCCCAGACGTAGAGCGGAATCCTGTCCAGCGACATGCCGGGGGCTCGCTGCTTGAACACGGTGACGATGGTTGCCACCGCGACGGCCAGGGAGGATACTTCTGTATAAGTGATCATCTGGGCCCAGACGTCGGCCCGCTTGCCCGGCGCGAATTCGGGGCCTGACAGCGGCACATAAGCAAACCAGCCGACGTCGGGCGCCATGTTGAGCGCGAAAGACACCCAGGCGAATATGCCGCCCGAAACATAGATCCAGTAGCTGAACGCGTTCAGGCGGGGAAAGGCGATGTTGCGGCTGCCGACCATCAGCGGGACGAGATAGATGCCTGTCGCCTGCACGATGGGCACGGCGAACAGGAACATCATGGTCACACCATGCATCGTGAACAGCTGGTTGTAGAGGTCCGGGCCGATCAGACCGCGCTGCGGCCCTGAGAGCTGGATGCGCATGGCGACAGCGTTGAGCCCGCCCAGGCACAGAAACACGAAGGCGGTGATCAGATAGCGCCGTGCGACGACCTTGTGGTCGACGCTCGACAGCGCGCCGATGATGCCGGGGGGCGTGCGCCATGTCCGCGCCAGCCAGCGATCCAGGCTGGCATCGTCCATGCCGGTGTCGCGCGGTCCGTCATGCTCGGGTGCGACGTCGCCTGTGGCGGGCGTTTCGCGCGGCAGGTCGCGTTCGCTTGTGAGATCCGCGCTGCTCATTTAAGCGCCTCGAGATAGGCGACCATGGCGTTGAGTTCGTCGCCGCTGAGCTCCACCACCGGCATGTGGGATCCGGGCTTGATGCCCTGTGGGTCGGCTATCCAGGCGGCGAGATTGCCGCGGCTCATGGTCAATGTCCCGGCGGCAAGCGTCTGCCGGCTGGCTATATGGGTGAGGTCGGGGGCGACCGTTCCTCCGGCAGGCGTGCCGCCTATTCTGTGACACATCACGCAAGGGCGCTTCAGAAACAGATCCTGGCCGGCCTTGGCCTCGTCCCCCGTCGGAGTAGCTGCCGGCTGCAACTGGTCGTTCCACCAGGCGTCGAACTTCGCACGCGGCTCGGCGATGATGAAGGTACCCATGTTTGCGTGCTGCGCCCCGCAGAACTCGGCGCATTGACCTCGGTAAACACCAGGCTTGTCGGCCTTGAGGTCGAGCACGTTCATGTGGCCGGGAATGAGGTCGAGCTTGCCCGAAAGGCTCGGAATCCAGAAGGAATGGATGACGTCGGTCGAGGTCAGAAGAAGCTTCACCGGTTCCCCGGCGGGGATATGGATCTCGTTCGCCGTGGTCAGGATGCGGCTTGGCGTGGCATCCTCATAGCGCACCTCCCACCACCATTGATGGCCGGTGACCCGAATGGTCAGCGCGGCATCCGAGCCGATCGCGGCGAGCGTCCTGTTGGCGAAGAAGCTCAGCAAGGTCAGTCCGATCAGGACAATGGCGGTCAACCCGACGGCGGTCATCACCGCGCGCAGCTTCCGGTCGTCGGCGCCGGCCTCGATCGCGAGCGGCTCCGCCTGCGCGCGCGACCCCATCATCAAAGGCACGACAAGGGCGATCATCACCAGCACCCACACCACGGCGCAGAGCGCGGTGAAGAACCAGATCAGCCATGCCAGTTCGCTCGCCGCGGGACCTTTCGGGTCGAGGGCGGATTGCCAGCCCGCGCATCCCTGGAGCAACAGAGCCCCGGCGGTGGCGAACGCCATCGAGACGAGACGTTTCACGGCGACTTCCCCAGCGTGGCCGCGTCGGGCATGCGGTTTTCCGAAGGATGCGCCATCATGTCGTCATTGCGTTGCGGCGCGGCGGAAGACGGCGCGTTGCCGCTCAGCGAGCGCACGAAAGCCGCAAGCTCCCAGATCTGGTCGTCGGGAATCTTGTCGCGGAAGCTCGGCATGCCGTTTGGCCGACCGTCGCGGATCGTGGCATGGATGCTTTCGATCGAGCTGCCATAGAGCCACTTTTGGTCCATCAGGGCCGGCCCCATGCCGCCGCCGCCATTGGCGTGGCATCCCGAACAGTTGAACCAGCCGAAAAGCCGTTTCCCTTCGCTCATGTGGAAGGCGTTGGCCTCGAAGCTCGCCGCCTTGTTGTCGCTGGCGGGGGGCCGCTGTCCGCCGGGCTCCAGCGTGGTCACAGGCGTCGGCTGCTCGCCCGATCCGAGCGCCGATTGCGGGCGCGTGTCACGTTCCTCGCGCTGGCAGGCAGCGAGCGCCAGGACTGGAAACAGGAGCATGGCCACCGCGGCTCTCATCGCACCGGGCTCCCCGGGGCATCGAGGCGCGGCACGCCATACTGTGACAGCAAGGCATCTATCTCGACCTTGTGCCTGGACAGGGCGCCATTGACATCGCCGCGCAGCGCATCGTCTTCGCGGCGGACGCCCATCGAGATGTCGTAGATCATCGGCAGTTGCGGTCCGTCGATGCGGGGCGCAACCGGCGTGATGCGGAGCGGCACCTTCTGCCTGGCGGCGAAGTAGCCGGCGAGGGGGCCCCAGACCACGGCAAGGTCGATCTCGCCACTCGCCACCGCTTCGACGATGCGCGCCGGCGGGTTGGGGGCGGAATAATCGCCATAGACCGGATAGCCAACGAGGTGCCCGACGATACCTCGGCGGCCAAGCGCCTGGACCGGAGGCGAATTGGCGCCATCGTCGCCGATGAGCTGAACACCGATCCGCATGTCGCGCAGCCGCGGATCATTGAACGATGCTACGTCGGGGCCGTCCCTGCGGGTGACGAAGACATAAGACGATCGGTAGTAGGGCGTGGTGGTGCGCAGCATTTCGAGGTTGCTCGGCGTGCCCGGCACGAGATCGCATAGACCGGCCTTCAGCGTGTTTCGGATGAAGCCGCGGCGCTGCGCCCACCAGGTATAGGTCAGCTTCGCGCCGAGATCGGACGCAACGATTTCGGCGATCCTGTTCTCGAAGCCCTGACCGGCCGCGTTGGAGAACGGCATGTTGTTCGGATCGGCGCAGACCCTCAGCTCACGTGCGTCGGCTGTGGCCGTCAAGAACACGAAGGCGATGGCGGCCATGCCGATCACCAGCCGTTGACACGCCTTTCGCGCCGGACCTACGGTCAAGTACAATCCATCAAGGCAGCCGGAACACATAAAGCGTGCCTCCCGAGGTTGTCGCGTTCTTCAGATCCTTCATGGCATTGACGAAACCGAGCGCGGCGGTGGCGTCACGCGGGTCAAGATCGCCCGATACAATGGCGCCGGCCCAGCCGCCGACGCCTGAGAGGATGGCGACATATTGGTGCCCGTCGGGACCGCGATAGGTGATGGGCTGGCCGATGATCCCGGACGAGGTCTTGAACTGCCAAAGCAGGTCTCCGGTCTTGGCGCTAACCGCCTTGAACCAGCCTTCCATCGTGCCATAGAACACAACGTCGCCGGCGGTCACTACCGCGCCGCTCCACACCGGGAAATTCTCCTTGAGGCTCCAGGCGGGTTTCTCCGCGGCGATGTCCCAGGCGGTGAAGGCGCCGCGATTACCGCCAGGCCCTGGTATCATGCGGACGTTCATGCCCACATAGGGCGTGCCGGCGATGTAGTTCACCTCGACGCCTTCTTCATCCATGCACAGATTGTTGTGCGGGATGTAGAGCAGGCCGGTCTTCGGCGAGAACGCGGAAGGCTGCCAGTCCTTGAGGCCCGACGCCGTCGGACAGATATCGCGAACGACCTTGCCGGTGCCGGTCTTCTTGTCCGGGTTTACGATCAGCCGACCGGTTTTCAGATCCACACCTTTGCTGGAGTTGACCGGACCAAACGGTTTTGCCGACAGCACCTCGCCGGTTGTCCGGTCGAGGATGTAGAGATAGCCGTTGCGCTCCGGCCGGATCAGCACCTTGCGCGGCTTGCCCTGCCAGGTCATGTCGAGCAGGATCTGCTCGTTGATGCCGTCATAATCGTGGAGGTCGTGCGGGCTCCACTGATAGAACCATTTCGCCGCGCCGGTGTCGGGATCGCGCGCGAAAATGCCAGACGTCCACTTGTTGTCGCCCGGCCGCAAATCCGGATTCCATGGTCCGGGATTGCCGGTGCCGTGGAAGATCAGGTTCAGATCGGGATCATAGGAAATCCAGCCCCACATGTTGCCGCCGCCGATCTTCCAGGCTTCCGGCGGCCACGTCGTGACGCCAAGATCCTTGCCTTTGTCCATGTCGTAGTGCGGCTTGAAGTCCGATCCGATCAGCACGTCCTTGTCCGGCCCGGTGCTATAGGCGATCCAGACGACATGACCGTCGCCGGCGTCGAGCGCCTTTACCCAGCCGCGAACGCCCATCTCGCCGCCGGAATTGCCGACCAGCACTTTGCCCTTCACCACAAGCGGCGCCATGGTGATGGTCTCGCCGATGTTGATGTTGCCGACATGAGTGTTCCAGATCGGCTTGCCCGTGTTCGCATCAAGGGCAATCGTGTGGCCGTCCAGCGTATTGAAAAAGATGCGCCCGTCGGCGAATGCCACCCCTCGGTTGACGACGTCGCAGCAGGCCACCCCCTGTGCCGCCGGCTCGGGATTGGGTTCGTACTTCCACTTCATCGGGGCGCCGGGCTTGGAGAGATCGAGCGCATAGACGAAGTTGGGAAAGGGCGTCACGATATACATGGTGTTGCCGACGACCAGCGGCGCTGCTTCCTGGCCCTTGTTCACGCCTGTCGAGAACGTGAACGCGACCTGCAGGTTCTTGACGTTGCCTTCGTTGATCTCGGAGAGTTCGCTGAAGCGCGTCGACGCGTAGTTCTTGGCCGGCATCGTCCATTGGCCGTCATCGGGTGGCGAGGCTGCGGCTGGCGGTACGATCGCTGGTGTTTTAGGTGGCTCGGACGCAGCGCCCAAAAGCGGCAGGCAGGCGAGCAGCGTCACCAGAAGGATAGCGCCAAAGGAATTCCCGGCAGCCAATTTGCGGGTATGGCGTTCTACGTCAACGCGCGTCAATGCCAACTGGGGCATAGCTTTCATTTATTGATCGAGCCTCCCACGCCGGCGCCGAGTTCGGCCGCGATGTCGGCCTCCGTTCCGGCACAAAGCGGATGGCCCCAGCCCGAAGCGCTTTTGCCGCCGGGGTCCAGATCGTAGACAATGGCATCCTTGCGATTTGGATTGACGCCTGCCGGGACCTTGTCGAAGCCGAGCGCCGCGCGGATACGCCAAGCGACATTGTGATCGGCGCATGAGGAATCGCCTGAAACGCCGAGGCCGCCGACAATGCTCTTGCCGTCGTAGAGGGCAAGTCCGCCGCCAAACACCACGACGCCTCCGATCGGCTTGCCGACGAGCGGGTCGCCGGCGCTTCCGAACGTTTTGGGATCGCCCGTATAGGCCGCGGCCTGGTTGACGGGATTGGTCTCCTGCAGGCCAAATAGCGGTCCGCCGGGCTGCACCCCCGCATAGAGATTGGCCGTCGAGAGGGCCATCTGAGCCAGGCTGAGACCGTTGGCCGTGTTGGCTTTCTCCGCTGCTATGAGCCGACTTCCCGGCCATTGCGAGTCGGGGGTGGGGCCGCTGAACGCAATCGCGCAGACAGTGCCGTCACGGGCAACGATGGCTGCCCATTCGTTGGTTTCAAAGCCGCCATTGGCTGGTCCGCCGCTTGCCTTCACGTTGGCTTTGAGGGCTGCAAGCAGCTTATCGTGATCGGCCGGACAGGGTTCCTGCGCCATGGCCTCGTGCCCGTGGAACAGGCCACCCATCAGCAACAGCAGGCCAAAAAGAGGTACGAAAAGCTGCGAGCGATACATTGTCCTGGCATTCGTTTACAAAACAAGGACCACCCAGGCAGACCGCAGAATGCGAGGATACGTCCAATGGGTCAGTGCCTAACTCGCGTAATGCTTCTATGTTCCTGCTTTGCATAAAATTCGTGCAGTTGGATTTGGGTGCAGGTGTTCAATCAAAGCATGGGACCTGGATACCCGTGGCCACAGGCCAAGCGGTGAGGCAACGCGGCTGATCCAGGAAAATGCGATCGGAAGGACGCAGACGCACCCGCCCTGACAAACGCTGTTGCCTTGTCACGGCGTTCGACGATGGATGATCTCTTCAATAAGTTTCGCGTCGGCTTCGTACTCCGCGGCCCGCGCAGCCATTTGGCTGGCCAGGCTGTGTCTTTCCCGCGCGGCTTCGCGTTTTGCCGTACGTTTCGCCAACTCAGCCCGCTGCTGGTGCGCTCTTAAAAGGCTCCAAAGAGCCTGTTCCGCATCGTCAGCCTGGGCCTGCATTAAAACGTCCGCTCCGAACGCATGTCCGGTGTGGCAGCGGTAACGGGTAATCGGCCCGTCTTCTATCTCCCATAGGGGGCCATGACATTCGGGGCAGACAAATGTCGAGGGGGCGCCAAGCTGGCCTTCGGTCAGTTCCATTGTGCTGTGCTCCTGAGCTGCAATCGCTGCCTCAAGGCGGATGCCGGACGGGATTTCTGGTGTCGGTCCTGCGATTTCGGAAGCAAGCCTGTGCAACAGGCCAGCCATTTCGGACAGAGGGACGCAATGGTCGATTTCCACATTCTGCAAGGCGCTCAGCGGCATGTCGGGTACCGCAGCGTCGCCGGGGTCCTGGACTACGCTGACGCCTCCGCACATCTTGATTGCGTGCAGGCCGGCGGTGCCGTCGGAGAGGCTGCCTGTGAGCACGACGCCGATCACGCTGCCGCCAAAGCTGCAGGCCGCCGATCGAAACAGGGGGTCGATGGCGGGGCGCGCCAGGTTCTCGCGCGGCCCGCGCCGCAGCAGCATATGATCGTCATGTAACAGAAGGTGAGCTCCGGGCGGTGCAACGAAGATGTGCCCGTTTTTAACCTTCATGCCGTTGGAGGCATTTGCAACGGGCATGTTGGCAGCGCGACCGAGAATGTCGCCGAGGTAACTCGTGGGACCAACGTGCTGTACGACGAGGAGAGCCGCCGGGATGTCCGGCGAAAGATCGCGGACAAGTCTCTTCAGCGCGTCGACGCCGCCGGCCGATGCTCCGATTGTCACGATGCACCGGTTCTCGCAACCGTCGGGACGGACCTTATCCGGCTGGCCCGCACGCTCCGAATCTGATCGTGGTGCGGCGGTGGCCATGGTTGCTTCACCCACATTCAGCACAGATGTCGATGCGAGCGCTCCGGCCAGTCCGTTGCTGGTCGGATGCCCTGCCTTCGTCGGTGTTAGCTTCCGGCCGCATCGCGGAACATAGATGCCCGCAATGATGTCGGCTCTGTGCTAACGCCTACGTGCGCGTTTGACAGCAGCCTCTGCCACGGCCGGGGCCTCCTGAATGCTTGCCGCGCCGCCAAAATCGGCGTTCTTGGTACGGCCAGCTCCCGGGCCAGCCCCTAGATCAGCGCCTGTTGTCGGATCGGAAGCCGGATCGGAAAGCGTACGGTCGGCCATCCTGGCCACCACCTTCATGTCTTTGGCCCCCAGCTTGACAGTTGCAAGGCCGTCTCCACCGTCGACGGGCATCACCTCTTCAAGGTCATCGATCCGATCCCACTCTTCGCCGGAATTCCATGGGCCAGCGACATCGCCGTCGCCTTGAGAGGTGTTGACGTACATGCTGGCGTACTTCTCTACGCCTGGGAGCTTGCCGGAAGGGAAATTGTTTTCGATCGCGTAAAGTGCTTTCTCAAACGACTTCTGGTGCGCGATCTCGCGCGTCATCAGGAAGCCGAGCGCGTCCTTGATTCCCGGGTCGTCGGTGATGTTGATAAGGCGTTCGTAAACGATCTTGGCGCGGGCTTCGGCGGCGATATTCGACCGCAAATCCACCGTAGGTTCACCGCGCGAGTCGACATAGGCCGCGGTCCAGGGAACGCCGGCTGAGTCGCACAGCGCGGGAGCGCCGCCGAACAGAATTGATTCCTTGGCTGTTGTGCCGCTGGCGCCGATCATTAGGTAAAGGTCGGCTTCCTTCATTTGGCCCTCGGCCAGCTGTGCCTTGAGCCCCTTGTTGAGCATGGTGACGATTGATCCCACCACTTCGAGATGGCTGAGTTCTTCGGTCGCAATATCGAGCAACATGTCGCGACGGCCAAGATCGTCCTCGCCAAGCCCTTGCGTGAAATAGCGCATGGCCGCTGCAAGCTCGCCATCGGCGCCGCCGAACTGTTCCATGATCATGCAGGCCAGGCGAGGATTCGGCTCCGAGACGCGAACGGTGTACTGCAGGCGCTTGTTGTGCATGAACATGGACATCTCTCCGGTTAGATCATCCGAACATCCCCGCAAGATGATTGTTCCATCCGGCCATCGGCCAGCGAGCATTTTTACGGCAGCTTCAGTGTTGAGCATCGCAGGGAGCCAGAGGCGGCATTTATTTCTCGCTGGGATTCTCCGACTGGCGACCGGCGGCAACGAGATTTCGATCGTGCTGCGCCATCACGGCAATGAGCAAGGCCGCGGATGGGCAAGAGGTCGACAAAATCTGGAGGGATACTGGCTCGGAAAAGTGAAGCCGGGCCATATTAATACGATGTCGGTGTCGACACCTTCGGCCCGTTTCGCCGCACACCTTACGCGGCAAACGCCGGGTTCGGTCACACGGCGAGCGTCGCGGGCTGTTGCCCGTTCACTTTCGATCCAGCACCTTCCGGACTTTCTCTGCCAATTCGTCGATCGTGTAGGGCTTGGTCAAAAGTTCGGTTCCGAAATCGAGCGTGCCGTTGTGGACAATCGCATTTCGTGTGTAGCCGGTGGTGTAGAGCACTTTTAGCGACGGGTGCATTGTCTTGACCTGATCCACCAGCTCCCGGCCCGACATCTCCGGCATCACCACGTCGGTGAACAGAAGCGACGGCACTTGCCCGCTTTCGACGGCCACCAGCGCTTCGCGTGGACCTTGCATTTCCAGCACGGAGTAGCCCAGTTCCCGCAGCGCTTCCGCGGCCATCAGCCGGACGCGATCTTCATCCTCGACAACCATGATGATCTCGTCTGCACAGCCGGGGTGCTCGCCTGCCACGACGTCGATTTGGCTGTCGAGCACGCCATGGTGCGAGCGCGGCAAATATATTTTCAAGGTGGTTCCGATGCCCTGCTCGGAATAGATCTTCACACTGCCGCCGGACTGGCGAACAAACCCATAGACTTGGCTGAGTCCCAGCCCGGTGCCTTTGCCGACCCCCTTGGTGGTGAAGAACGGATCGAAGGCTCTTGCGACAACATCAGCAGTCATGCCCGTTCCTGTATCGGTGACCGCTATCATCACATACTGGCCGGAGGGGATCGCGTTCTCCCTGGCATAGCGATCGTCGACGTGGGCGTTTGATGTCTCGATCGTCAGCTTGCCGCCAGCAGGCATGGCATCCCTTGCGTTGACGCAAAGGTTGAGCAGCGCGCTTTCCAATTGCCCTGCGTCGGCCTCGACATGCCATAGGCCCGCAGCGAGCACGGTCTCGATCTGGATGGTCTCGCCAAGCGTCCGGTTCAGCAATTCGCTCATACCGGAGACGAGGCGATTTGGATTCAGCCGCTTCGGCGCCAGTGGTTGCTGGCGGGAAAAGGCGAGCAGTCGCCTGGTAAGTTCTGCGGCACGTTGTGCTCCATCGATCGCGCCGGTTACGAATTGGTGGACGTTGGTATCGCCGTTTCTGAGCTTGCGCTGCACAAGGTTCAGGCCGCCGATGATGACGGCCAGCATATTGTTGAAGTCGTGCGCGATGCCACCGGTGAGCTGTCCGACAGCTTCCATCTTCTGGGCTTGGCGCAGGTGCTCTTCTGCTCTGGCGCGTTCCGCAACTTCATCTTTGACACGTTGTTCGAGCGTGCCGTTGAGTGTCTGCAGCGCCTTGAACAGCCGGGAGTTGTCGATGGCCGTCGCGGCATGGCCGGCAAGCCCCAGCAAGGCCGCTTCTTGCTGTTCGGCGAACACGCCGGTCTCTGAATGACCAAGGAAGAGGCCGCCCAGGACCTCGCCCGAACGCGAGACGACCGGCACGGCGAGATAGGAACGCACCGGCAGATGGCCCTCCGGCATTCCCTTGCGGGGCCAGTTCTTGCCGTAACGCGGATCGGTGAGGATATCGTCGGAACGCACCACGCTTGTGCCGCGGAAAGTGGGCTCGAACACCGCGGTGTTGCGCGGCATGGGAAAGTTTTCGAAAGCAGAACGAGGTGCCCCCGAAAGGGCGTAGAGCACATAGCTGTCGCCCTTGTCGTCGATCACATTGTAGAAGAAAGCTCCAAATTGTGCGCCCGACAGCACGACGCCGGCATCGGTTACCGTCTGGACAATTCGCTCCACGTCAAGCTCGGCCGCCACGGCTGCCACCGTAGCGTTCATCAACTGAAGCTGATGCTCCACCCGCTTTCGCGCGGTGACATCAACCACGGTGCCGATGAAGCGGATCGCACGGCCGGACTGGAAAAGCGCTTCCCCCGTTGCGGCAATCCAGCGCTCCTTGCCATCCCGAAGGCCGATCGTCCGGTATTCGATGTCGTAGCGGGAGGGGGTGCCCGGCGCGAGCGACTGGCGTACGGCCTCGTCGGCCCGTGCGCGATCTTCCGGGTGGAGGCCCGCCAGGAAGGCGCTTTCATATGTCACCTCCGCGTCCGGCGGCAAACCAAAAAGGGCTTTGCACCGGTCGTCCCAACGCAGCACTCCGCTGATGGGATCGTAATCCCAGGTGCCAATAGCGGCCGCGTCGGTGGCAAGCCTCAGCCTCTCCTCGCTGGCCCGTGCCGCCTGTTCCGAGCGAACGCGCTCGATGTGAGCCCAGGACCGCTCCGTCACCTCGGTCAGCAAGGACAGTTCGCGTTGCGACCAGACGCGGCGCTGCTTGTCGTGGATGGCCATCAGGGCAGTCAGTCGGCCTTGTTTGACCAAAGGCATACAGATGGTTGCCGTTATCCCGATATCCTGAAAGGTCTTCGCTTCCTCGGGAGCAATTTCCTCAAGGTTGTTGTTGATGATAAGCGGCTTGTTGGCGCTGAGGTTGGTGACAGCCAGGCGACCGAAATCGGCAAGACTGTAATATCCCCTGATGCTGGGCGAGCCAGGTGCGCTCCAATCGCCGCGGATGGTGAAATGGTCTTGGTCCTGCTCCATGTCGGCATAGGCGCAAATCGACACGCCAAGATGTTCGCCGAGGAGCCGAGTGGTGATCTGCATGACAGCATCGGCGTCGGCCGCGAGGGCTATCTCCCTGCCGAGGCGGTCGAGAAAAGCAAGGCGTTCGGCGTTCTCACGCAGGGCCAGTTCGGCGCGAAGGCGTTCTATCGCCGTACGCGTCCGGTCCGCGACTGCCGAAATGAGGGCTACTTCCTCCGTCGCCCAGCGTCTGGGCGCGGAGTGGTTCAGGTATAACAGCGCCACCAGCCCGCCATGCTCGGTGACGGGCATGTTGATGACGGATTGGGCGCTGATGGCTTTGAGTGCCTCCGCATGGCCGCTGGTTCGCGGATCTGTCTCGGCGTTTTCAAAGACAACGGTTTCGCCTCGCTTCAAATCCTCGATATACGAGCCGTAGTTCCTGAAATTCAGCGTCCCAGCCAGGCTTTTGATGCCTGGCGCGTTCCAGTCCCTGTCGATGGTGATCGTTTCTTTCTCTAGATCGATCGTGCCGTATCCGGCTCGGCTGATGCCAAAATGGTTCCCCAGCAGTTCCGCGGCTGCGTAGGCCAGTTCTGCGGGATCCGTAATCTCGCGAATACGGTCGCCCAGCGCTGCCAAAAGCTCGAAGCGCTGCAGTTCAGATCGCGGATTGCTTGAAGTGGCCCCCATTTCGCCCCCGTTTTGCCCGGACTTAAATGCAGTCTGCGGCCAAGAGTTCCCCGCAGGACGGCAGTTTCTTTGGCGGGCCGGTCAGCCGAACACGCCGCACCGGTCATAGGTTAATGACAGCTTGGCGCGCTGTGGCGGATAAAGGGGGAAACCAGCGGGCACTTGACGAGCTCCCGCTGGCTGGGTGCCCGAACCGCACTTCACTCGTTTGGAGACGTTTGATGCTTGACCGACCCATTCTTACGAATACGGACGCTCTCTATCCAGACGACCTGAAAACGCTTCGGTCGGTTTTCGACGCGCTGTGTGAGGAATTTGAGATTTCGTCGGACACTACCGCGGCAGAATCCATCGCGAGAGAGTTGGTCAGACTTTTCCAGACCGGGATGACGGAAGCGGCCATGCTGATGATTGCCGTGCGCGCACGTTGGCAGGGTGATTGGAAACTGGGAGGCAGCAGCGCTGCCCAGGCTTAACGGTCCCAACTCCATGGAGAAGGCCTACTTTAGCCGCTTGAGCCGGTTGTACAGCGTTGTCTTGTCTGGCGGAACAAGCTTTCGCCCCGAGAGTTGGGGTCGGCAGATAGTTTCCAACAGGCACGGGCATGGCGTTCGACAGAGATGGACCGAAACTCGCGACCGGGTTGCTCGCGGCCTCGTTGGCGGCGCTGGCGGCATACAACGCCATCCGCGCCAAACGTGCGATTGCCGGCCGGGCGTGCGGACGTGTGATGGAGATCGATGGTCTGCGCCTGCATTTTATCGAAGCCGGAACCGGCATGCCGCTGCTTCTCCTGCATGGCAATGGATCCATGGCGGAGGATTTCAAGTCGAGCGGCATCTTCGATGAGGCGGCAAAGACCTACCGGGTGATTGCATTTGATCGTCCCGGTTTTGGGCGAAGCTCACGGCCGCGCGGCCGGCGTTGGTCCGCTCGCGACCAAGCCGACCTTATACATGCCGCCGCCTGCGGGCTGGGTATAGAGAAATACCTCGTGCTTGGACATTCCTGGGGAGCTTGGATCGCCCTCGAGTTGGCGCGAAGGCATTCTCCATCGGTCGCCGGCATCGTGCTGGTCTCGGGTTACTACTATCCGTCACCGCGGCTGGATCTTGCACTGGCCGCACTCCCTGCATTGCCTGTGATCGGCACCGCGTTTCGTCACACCTTGCTGCCCCCGCTTGTAAGGCTTGCCTGGCATTGGGCAATGGAGAAGATCTTTAAACCCGCCGTCGTCGCCAGCGACTTCGCCGCACTGGCCAAAGATGTCGCCAGCCGCCCTTCCCAACTGCGGGCGGTTTCTCTGGAGACAGCATCGATGCTGGCCGCGTCCCTCTTGGGAAAAGCCAACTATAGGGACATTGCCGTGCCCACCGGCATCATGGCGGGATCCGGGGACCGGTTGTTCGACGCGCAACGCGATGCACGACGCTTGCACGCGGAAGTCGGTAGGTCTCTCCTTGAGGTGGTTCCGGGCGCCGGCCATATGGTTCATCAGAGCGCCCCGCAAGCCGTGGTTGGCATGGTGCACACCATTGCAGGGCGGCACGCCTTGTTCCAAGCGGGCCGTCGGCAGCGACCCAAGTCGCGTGCCGACGAGTTCAAGGCAGATCCGGCCTCGCGGGAGCCACCGGCGATAAGCGACGCCGCTTGCACGGAATGATCTCCAAACGGGGCTTTCAAATGAGCGACCAACGTCCAGCCGACATGCAGTCGGTGCTCCACCAGAACATACAGGCCCTGGTCGAGCACAGGCGACAGCAAGAGGAGCACCAAGGTGTTCAAGCGTGGGTCGCCGGCGTTGTTTCGCGCTTCGCGGGAAGCATGACTTTCGTCTATTTGCACCTTGCAATTCTTGTCGTCTGGGTCCTCGCGAACCTTGGCGCGATACCAGCCGTCCCAGCCTGGGACCCGACTTTCGTGATCCTGGCCATGGTCGCCTCGGTTGAGGCAATCTTCCTGTCTACTTTCGTGCTGATCAATCAGAACAGAATGGCCGCACACAGCGAGCGCCGAGCCGAACTGGATTTGCAGATCAGCCTTCTAAACGAACATGAAACCACGCGGCTGATCGAGATGGTGGCTGCCTTGACGGCGCGTCTGAATATCTCGACCCCGGCCGACAAAGAGCTGCCGGAACTCGCCGAGAATGTCGATCCCCAAAAGGTGATGACGCAAATCCAGCAAGCTTCTGAAGATCAGGAGAACGCTTGATCAAAGCGACCTCGTCGGCGACGGTTCAGCGTCGGCTACAACCTGTAATTCAGCCTCATTGCCAAGGCTGTCGAAGCAGCTAAGCCGGTGTCGGCCTTTTCCAGGGTGGCTTCCCGACGTCACAAGTCCGCCGCGCAATCGAGGCAGCGTAGAGCTTCGATAGCCAAAAGGCTGCTGCGGGTCAGATGGAACCAAGTTGACGCCGAAATCGTATTAGCGGTGGCGGCTTGGGGAGATTCCGGATGAGCGAAGGTGCTGTTCTGATCGTCGAAGATGAGACAATGATCCTGCTCGACCTCGAGTCAGCTTTGGAGGAGGCCGGCTTCCAGGTGGTCGGCACTCGGAGTGCCGCCGAGGCGCTGGCGGCTTTCGACCCCGATCCGACCAAGTTCAAGGCCGTACTCACGGACATCCGTTTGGGACCAGGACAGTCGGGGTGGGAGGTCGCTCGGCACTTGCGAAGGTCCAACTCTACCATCCCCGTTGTCTATATCAGTGGCGACAGCGCGGTACACTGGGGAGCGGAAGGTGTGCCCAACAGCATAATGATCACCAAGCCCTTTTTTCTGCCGCAGATCATAACTGCCGTTTCTCAACTTTTAAACGCGCAGCAAGGTGCAGAAACTCACCTCTAGGAATCGGACCGCGGCTCCACGAAAACCACGGAACATTCAATCGGCGCTGTCTGGCGTAAAGCGTTCGCGTCTGCTTGGGCCGGCGGCCTCAACCAGATGTCGACCTCAGCTCCTTCCCCTCGCCACCGGCTCGCATCCACTCGGGAGCCCTCCCGAAAGCAGGGGCGCTCATTGGTTGAGCTTTCGGTCGAGTTCGTCAAGCAATGACCGATGCTCGCTGGGCATGTCCGTATCTGTCGGCAGATCCAGCAACTGGCGAAGCTGGCGACGATTGGCGTCCGATGAAATCCACTGCCGTATGAGGCGGGCTATGACCTTTTGTTGTGCCTTGCCGATTTCTTCCATGTTAGATTCCGAGCTTGTCCGTTGGACGAACTCGGCGGCTCTTTGATGGTTCCCCGTCCTGTACACAAATCGAGGCACAATCTATGGGTTAATGCATGTCGCTCAAAAGTGGCCCTGGTTTTGAGACACGACGTGCCAGTGGATGTTTGCAGTCCCAGTCCGCTCGCCTAACGCTGCGCGTAGAGTGCAAATTTATACGTTCGATTTTACCCGAAGCGAGAGGCTCAGCCGCAAAATCTTGGCGCCATTTTCATCGCGCACTTCGATAAACAATTGCTGCCCGTCGACGCTCTTCAGTGACTCTCTCGTGAGGTCGACAAGGCCCTCGAATCCCGCGCGGCGGACCTCCTCGAGGCCAGCGCATTCGACACCTATTTCGTCCTCGAAGATGAGATCGCCATCGCCGCTGTCGAAGAAAAATCGTGCCATCGGAGAGCTTCCGTCACTGCTAATCTGCGGGGTTCCTTTGGTGCAGGTAGGTCGTGTCGAAATCTCCTGCGTGAGTGAGGCCAGCCCAGTCCAGTGCGTGAACTTTTGATCCCGAGGTGGCAATGAGGCCTCTGCGTCGTAGTTCCTGGAGCATCCGGTTGACGTGGACCGTGGACAAACCCAGTGCATCGCCAAGGGCCGCCTGTGTAATGGGAATATCCGCCACGTGATCCTCAATGCGCCCCATGGAGCGCAAGCGAAAAATCAGTTCGCACAGGATGTGAGCCATGCGGGTGTATGCCTCGCGCCTTCCCACATTGATGACCCACTCCCTATAAATCGCGGCATCTATCAACGTCGACCGCCAAAAAGCGGTGGCGATGCGAGGGTGCTGGTCGCAAACGGCACGCAGAGTGTCATGCCGCATGAAACCTATTCGCGCCGGCGTAAGGGTCGAGAAGTTACAATCCATGACGGACAGATGCAGCCCATGCAGATCAGGAATGTCGCCGGCGACGAAGAATGATGTGATTTGTCGCTTTCCTTCGCCCGTATGTTTGGTGGAACCGACCAAGCCATCAAGAACGATAAACGAGTAAACAGGACGGTCGCCCTCACGCACCAGATCGTGGTTGGCCGAATATTCCTTCTCCTGGATCGGAATGCCTTTCAGAACGCCGATGTCGGCCTCTCGAAGATCCGAGATGGTCTGAAGCTTGCGAATGAGTACATCCGAGGATGAGGTGGGGAACAAATTGACTACCTGGCTGATGTTGGTGATCGAACTATTATCCGCGCCAAAAGTTCCGATTGGCATGGGGACATATGCGCGGCGGCAGAAGGCGCCGCCGTGCGGCATGGTCCCATGCCTGGAGCGTTCTGCCAGCGTCGAGGGTGGTTGAGGATCCCGGAATGATCGAAGCACAGTTTTTTAGGACAGCCATAGGTGAGGCAGGCAGCAATGCATTAACCTATGACATAGGCTCGGTTAGAAATTGTCCCGCTGGGCAGCCAGCCCCAGGAGTTCGCCGATCACGGCGCAGCTTTGACCCTTCGCTCCGCCCTTTCGAGGGCTGCACCCGCAGCCCGTCCTGGAACTCTTTGATGCGCCACCAGGAACGGGGTGGCTCCGCTGACGTTGTCTCAGTGGCAAGGTGAGATTTCAGTGAACAGGCATATTTCGCGGACGGATGTCGAACAAATCGATCACACGGATGACAGCGGGTTTGCGATAGAGCACGGCGGACCGCCAACCTCAGCAATCGCGGTAGCGCTGGCCCGTGGCCTGGAGACCAGTCGGGACAAGCACATCATCCATATAGCTCCCTCGGAACGCAGTGCCGAGGAGATCGCCGGCGCCTTGCGTCAGTTCCTGCCTGACGCGGATATAATCTTGCTGCCGTCCTGGGATTGCCTGCCCTACGACAGGGTGTGGCCCACACGCGCCAATATGGGGCGAAGGCTTCGTGCGTTGCGTGAGATCGCAACGAAGCCGGATCGCCCGCGCATCGCTGTAATGTCGCTCGAAGCCATTCTGCAGCGGGTGCCGCCTGCTCCGGTCATCGCTGGCGGTTTCACAATTCTGGAGGTGGGACAAAAGCTCGACCGTGACGATTTTAGAACCTGGTCCGAAGCCATTGGCTATGTCGTCGACGAGAGGGTCGACGAACCGGGTGAGATAGCCTTTCGGGGCGATCTCATCGATATTTTCCCTGCTGGCGCGGATGGCCCCGTTCGCGTCATCGTTGATCCCGATGCCTGCATCCGGCAGCTCAAGACCTACGACCCGCTCAGTCAGCTCAGCGATCAGGTTCGAGACTCGATTACGGTCGGACCGGCATCCGAGCTGATCTTTAAAGCTGGTGAGCATCCTGAGTTGACAGCGATGCGCGCGACGTCGATGGAGGAGCGCCTGGTCGCATCGTATGGCGCTATGCCATCCGTCTTCGATGCGGCATCCAGCGCTTCGATCTCCTTCCTTGAAGGGACCGACGGGCAGCCGCTCGGCAGAATTCTGGATCTGGTCGAGGATGCACGTCGTGCCAGGCAGGAGGCAGCCGGAACGAAAAAACCTTTGCCGGGACGATTTTACCTATCCCGTGAAGAGTGGGACGCTGCTCTGCTTAACCGCTGCTGCGTGAGACTAGCCGTTTCTGCCGTGGGAGTTCCCAAATTCTTCCGCCAGGCCCGACCCGGGTATGATTTCGCGGAATTCATCAGAGGGCAGACGAGTGCCGGAGTCAGAGTAGTGTTCACCGGCGATGCCTCTGAACTGCAGCGAGCAGATCGCCTGCTCGATAGGAGACTAGGCCGGCGGGCAGAGGAAGCGGCCGACTTGCCGCAAATCCTTTCGGCCGCGAGGGGCTCTGTTCTCAAGGCTGAATTCGTCCTCGACGAAGGGTTTGTCGACGCGCAATCCAATATCGCCGTGGTGGCCGCATCCGACCTGTTTGGGCCCGCGTTAAAGGCGAGCGGGAGCGCGACCACGGGCATACTCGAACCCGAGTTGCGCATTGGCGATGTCGTCGTCCATGAAGACCATGGCCTGGGCGTGCTCGCCGCGGTCGAACAGGTCGAGTTGGCTGGCCAGCAACAGGATGTCGTCAGACTGGAATATCATGGCGGGGCTTCCTTGCTGGTTCCGGTCGACGACTTTGGACGAATATGGCGCTACGGCTCGGAACCGGAGGCAGTGTCGCTTGATCGCCTCAAAGGCGAGGGCTGGCCGAAGCGACGCGAAGCTGCGTTGCGCGAGATCGACAGGCTGGCCAAACGCCTCTTGAGTCTTGCCAAAATCAGGTCCAGCCAGCCTGCCGAGATCATAAAGCCCTCCCGCACGGACTTGGCCCGTTTTGCGGCGAGATTTCCCTATACGGAGACGCCCGACCAAGCGGCCGCCATCCGCGCTGTGCTCGATGATCTTTCGTCGGGAAGAACAATGAACCGGCTCGTCTGCGGCGATGTCGGCTTCGGCAAGACAGAGGTCGCCCTGCGTGCTTGCGCCGCCGCGGCTTTCTGCGGGAAACAGGTTGCTATCATAGCGCCGACAACGGTGTTGGCACGACAGCACTATGAGACGTTCAGCCGCCGCTTCGCAGGAACCGGCCTGCAGGTCGCCCACCTTTCAAGAATGGTCGGGGCAGCGGAGGCGAGAGCGGCAAAAGAGGGTCTGCGGAGCGGCCAGGTTGCGGTCGTTGTGGGTACTCAGGCCCTGGCGTCCAAGAGCGTCACCTTCGCCAATCTTGGACTGCTGGTGATCGACGAGGAGCACCGGTTCGGGGTCAAGTTGAAGCGCGCGCTGCGGACCATGGCGCCTCGCCTCCATACGCTGAGCATGACCGCCACACCGATACCCCGGACGTTGCAATCGGCGTTGTCAGGCATCCAGGACGTCAGCGTCCTAAACTCTCCGCCCGCCAAAAGACGTCCCGTTCGCACGATCTTGGCAGCGTTCGATCCAGCATCGGTGCGCGCGGCCCTCCTGCGTGAATTTCACCGGGGTGGACAGAGCTTCTTCGTGGTCCCGCGTATCGAGGATATTGCCCCGGCCTGTGACCAGCTGAACAGACTGGTGCCGGAACTCGGGGTCAAGACGGCGCATGGTGAAATGAAGGGGAGACAGCTGGACGAAGTCATGGTCGGATTCGCCGACGGTGATGGCGACATTTTGTTGAGCACCGACATCATCGAGAGCGGCCTCGATGTGCCGCGGGCCAACACCATCATCGTTTGGCGCCCCGACCGGTTCGGTCTGGCGCAGTTGCACCAGCTGCGGGGCCGGGTCGGAAGGGGGGCGGTGCAGGCCGTTGCGTTTCTTCTGACCCAGCCTGGCGTTGAACTGACCGACAGCACCAGGGCCCGGCTTTCGACGATGCTTGCGCTCGATCGGCTCGGCTCAGGCCTGGCAATCAGTCAAAGGGACCTCGACCTGCGTGGCGCCGGCGATCTTTTCGGAGAAGACCAGGCCGGGCATATGAAGCTGATCGGAGTGGGCTTGTACGAGCACTTGCTGGAGCGCGCGGTCTCGGCGGCTGGCGGAGGGGCCAACTTCGGCAAGCAACTTGCCGAGATCAATGGCTCGGGAAAGGGGGCTTTTCCCGAGAGCTATGTCGACGAGCCTACGGTGCGCGTTGGCCTCTATGCGCGGCTCTCCCGCATCCGTTCGGAGCCGGACCTCGATACATTCAGCGAAGAGCTCGAGGACCGCTTTGGAGACATGCCTGGCGAAGTAACCCTTTTGCTGGAATTTACCAGGTTGCGAATAGCAGCGTCGGAATTGGGCGTCGGCAAAGTCGATGTGGGTCCCGAGGCCATCGCGATCACCCCTAGGAACAAGCCGTCGGCGTCCCGATGGCGGAACAGCAAGGCTTTGGGCCTGGAGTACCGGAACGGCCGCCTGATTTTCAGGCCAATCCCGCCCGGCGTCTCAGGCATCGATGCGGTCCGCTTAGCGCTTGATGCCCTACGTGCAGCCCAGCCAAAGCACGAGATCTGACGAGCCTTTTGTCTCCTCGCCCCACGGTGCGAATGGTGCACTGTGGCGGCTGTGCGTTCGCAGGGCAGCGTTCAAGGCATCGTTCCGGCTTGATGGGGTGTCATGGCAGCCATGTTTTCATTCAGATGGGCCATGATCCAGATAGAGCCCAGAACCACCAGCGCGACGATCAGCACGCCGAAGGCCAGGGCCAGGATGTTGTTGGTGTTGTCCGGCCCGGTGGTCAGGTGCAGAAAGAAGACAAGATGCACGCCCATCTGCGCAACGGCGAGCACCACCAGGGCCGAGATGACCGCGGGCTGGTAAATCAGGTCGGTTCGCGCCGCCAGGAATGACGCGATCGTGAGCAGGATGGCCAGCCCGAAGCCGAGCACATAGCCCGAGAGGCCCCCAGCCGTTTCGTGCTCGCTTATGTGTTCCTCGCCCGGCGCTGAATCGCGGCGGTCCTGCAACTCGCCGGTCTTGCTCTCGAACTCGGTCATGACGATGCTCCCAGCAGATAGACCAGGGTGAAGATGGCAACCCAGATGATGTCGAGGGCGTGCCAGAAGAGCCCGAAGCAGTGGAGCCGCCGCAAAATGTCGGGCCGAAAGCCCTTGACCCACAGCTGCGCCATCATCGTTCCCAGCCAGAGCAGGCCGAGACCGACATGGGCACCGTGGCAGCCAACGAGCGCAAAGAAGGCAGAAAGAAATGCGCTGCGCGAGGGGCCTGCCTGCTCGCCGATCATTGCCGCGAACTCCTGTAGTTCCAGGAACAGGAACGCTGCCCCGAGCAACCCCGTGACGAGAAGCCAGAACTGCGTGGCAGCCATTGATCTGCGACGGGTGGCGAGTGTTGCCACGCCGCCGGTGAAGCTCGAAGTGAGCAGAAGGCCCGTCTGGACCGCAACCCGTGTCGGTTCGAACAGATCCTTGCCTGTCGGTCCGCCGGCGGTTGCCTTGGCGAGCACGGCGTAGGCGGCGAAAAATGCCGAGAACATGATGATGTCGGACAGGAGAAAGATCCAGAAGCCGTAGGTCACCGTGACGAACTTTGAGGCCGGGCCGCCTTCTCCGTGGCCCGTCGCAGAGCGCACCGCATGCCGACCGGTGTGATTAAGCCGATACGGGTCCCGTGCGTGGGTGCCGACGCTGGAGAATGCATGATCGCTCATGCCGGGCGCTCCCACCCGCGCAGCCAGGCAAACTGGGCTGCCTTGTGGTCATGATCGATGCGGGCGACCTCGTCGACAGGGATCTCGTAGTCTCCATGATCGCGCCAGGCGAATACGACGAAGGTTGCGTAGGCGCCGATGAAGCCGACGATCGCCAGCCACCATATATGCCAGATCAGCGCGAAGCCGATCAGTGTGCTGAAGAAGGCGGTGACGAAGCCAGTCGGGCTGTTGCGAGGCATCTCGATCGGCTCATATGCCTTTTCCTCGTCCGAGCTCTGTTCGATCCCTCGTTGCTTGATGCTCCAGTAGGGCTCTTCGTCTTCCACGTGAGGCAGCCGTGCATAATTGAAGACAGGAGGAGGAGAAGATGTCGACCACTCCAGCGAACGCCCGTCCCACGGGTCGCCGGTTTCGTCGCGAAACTTGTCGCGATGCCGGATCGAAACGAAAAGCTGTGTGATCTGCAGCGCCGCGCCGGCGATCATCACCACCACGCCGAAAGCGGCCACCACCAGCCACGGTGCCCAAAGGTCCATATCGATATGTTGCAGGCGCCGCGTCATGCCGAGCAGACCGACAATATAGAGCGGTACGAAGACCAGCATGTAGCCGGCCAAGGTGACCCAAAATGCCGCCTTTCCCCAGCCTTCGTGCAAACGGAAGCCGAACGCCTTGGGGAACCAGTAGGTGAAGCCGGCGAATGCTCCAAACAACACGCCCGAGATGATGACGTTATGGAAATGCGCGACGAGGAAAAGGGAATTGTGTAGCACGAAGTCGGCCGGCGGGACGGCAAGCAGGACGCCAGTCATGCCGCCGACGGTGAAGGTGGTCACGAAAGCCAGTGCCCAAAGCATCGGCGTGTCGAAACGAACGCGCCCGCCATACATGGTGAAGAGCCAGTTGTAGATTTTCACACCGGTTCCCACGGCAATGACCGACGTGGCGATGCCGAAGGCGGCATTAACGTCCGCTCCGGCACCCATGGTGAAGAAGTGATGCAGCCAGACCATGAACGAGACGATGCAGATGAACATCGTGGCCGCGACCATCGAACGGTATCCGAACAGCGGCTTCGATGAAAAAGTCGAGAAAATCTCGGAAAAGATTCCGAAGGCGGGAAGCACCAGGATGTATACTTCGGGATGGCCCCACGCCCAGATCAGGTCGACGAACATCATCTGATTTCCACCGGCTTCGTTGGTGAAGAAGTGGAAGCCGAGGTACCGGTCCAGCGTCAGCATTGCGAGCGTGGCGGTAAGGATCGGGAAGGCTGCGACAATGAGCAGGTTGGACGCGAGCGAGGTCCAGCAGAACATCGGCATTCGCAGATAGCCCATTCCCGGCGCCCGCATCTTGAGGATGGTCGTCACCAGGTTGACACCGGTGAGCAGCGTGCCGACGCCGGAGATCTGGATCGCCCACAGATAATAATCGACACCGACGCCCGGCGAGTAGGTGGTTTCCGACAAAGGGGCATAGGGCAGCCAGCCGGTGCGCGCGAACTCGCCGATCACAAGCGAGATGTTGACCAGCAGGGCTCCGGAAGCCGTCAGCCAGAAGCTGACGGAATTGAGCGTCGGAAAAGCGACATCGCGTACGCCAAGCTGCAGCGGCACGACGAAATTCATCAGGCCGATCATGAACGGCATCGCGGCGAAGAAGATCATGATCGTGCCGTGCGCGGAAAAGATCTGGTCGTAATGCTCCGGCGGGAGGTAGCCCGGCCCGTGAATCGCCAGCACCTGTTGTGTGCGCATCATGATAGCATCGATAAAACCACGAAGAAGCATGAGCATCGCCAGCACAATGTACATCACGCCGATGCGCTTGTGGTCGACCGAGCTTATCCACTCGCTCCACAGATACGGCCAGTACCCCTTCACCGTTATCCAGCCAAGCACGGCGGCTGCTGCCAGAAAGACGCCAAGGGCTGCGCCGAGGGGGATGGGTTGATCGAAAGGAACGGCCGACCAGTCGAGCTTGCCCAGCATCGTCATTCTGCGCCTTGTGGATGATGGGTCATCGTTGCCGCCGCCGCGGGTAATGCCCTTGGGCTCACCTGTGGCTCGCCGCTGGCTGCGCTCTCAGCAGGCCCCGGACCCGGTGGGAGCGTCTGCTGAACGACCGTTTCGAACAGCCCAGGCTGGACATGACCGAAGGAAGCCGGCGCCACATTTGTGCTTTGCCGGGCGAGTTCGCGATAGGCGTTGGCGTTGAGCACGCCGCCCCCGCCACGCAGCGATGACGCCCAGCGGGTGAAGGCATCGGCTGAAACCGCGCTCACACTGAAATTCATATCCGAGAAGCCGTCGCCGCTGAAGTGCGCCGACTGGCCGAAAAAGCTGCCCTCGCGGTCGGCCTGCAGATGCAATTCGGTCTGCATGCCGTTCATGACGTAGACCATGCTGCCAAGCTGGGGCACGAAGAACGTGTTCATCACGCTGGCCGAGGTCAACTTGAAACGCACTGGAACACCGGCGGGGATAACCAGTTGATTGACAGCGCCCACGCCCTGCTCGGGATATAGGAACAGCCATTTCCAGTCGAGCGCCACCACCTGAATGTCGAGCGGCGGCTGGCTAGAAGGGATCGGTTTGCGCGGATCGAGCTGATACGATCCGTAGTAGATCAGACCGCCAATGAACAGGATGGTGAGCGTCGGGATCGACCAGACGATCAACTCCACGCGTCCCGAATAGGTGAACTCCGGGTTATAGCGGGCGTTGCTGTTCGAGGCGCGGAACTTCCAGGCGAATGCCAGAAGCGCAACAAGCGTGGGAACAACGATCACCAGCATCACCGCCAGCGAGTTCAAAAGGATCGTGCGATTACCGACACCAATTGGTCCTTGGGGATCGAGCACTCCCCCCGCGCAACCGGGCAAGAATGCGCCTCCGACGATCCAGAGCAGTTGGCGTGTCAACTTAGGGCTGGATGGCAAGAACACCGGCTCTGCAATCTCTCTTTGCGGGAACGCGGGCTAGAGGCATGCGTTCGTCGGGTTTCCATCTGAGCCTCCCCATGGCGCGGAACCTCGCGGCACTTCGCAGGGTGTCGCCACCTGAGCGAGTGCCCCAACTGTCGCCGGCCGGGTTTGTTCCGCTGGACCGAGTTACTCTGTCCGATGGTCCCGCCTTGGCCCAATCTGGCCATTCAGAACGATGGCGGCTCGATTGGCCTAGCTATCGGCGACGCTGGCTCCCGCACGAATTTCAATTTCGGCGGGACGGCGAATACCCTAAATCGCTCAGCCAGATTATCGAGAGCCTGACGCATGCCCACTCCCGCAGCAGCCGCACCGTGTCCACTGATGACCATCTGGGGGCCCAAGGCAGCCAGATGCTTCACGGACCTTTCCGCTGCATCCCAGTCTGGCGTGAAATAGCGCGGCGGACCGTGCATCTCGAGATCCTGTATGGCGACTTCATAGACCGACTCCTGACCGGTGGTGATGAAAGCGTCTCCTACGATGAGCGAGCGGTCTTGCTCGCGCCAGAGCGAGATATGCCCAGGGGCATGTCCGGGTGTGTGCAGCCATTGCCATCCGGGCATTCCGGGGATCGATCCATCGGCGGGCAAGGGTTGCAAACGGCTGCCAAGATCGATTGGCCCGCGTGGAAAAAGCGGTGAAAGCAGCGCCATCAGTCCACCCCCAACCCAGGGATCCGGTGGCGGATAGGATGTGGTTCCGTCCAAATAGGGGTGCTCGAGTGGATGGGCGAAGACAGGCACGTCCCAGCCATTTGCGAGTTCTAGAACCGTTCCCACATGGTCGAAATGGCCATGGGTCAGGATGATTGCAGCCGGCCGTGCGTTGACGCCGAACCGCTTTTCCGCGACCGCTAGAATGCTGCTGCGAGACGTCGGCAACCCGGTATCGATCAGCACCCAGTTCCGATCTCCGCTGCCCGGTGCGCCGAAGAACACGACATTGACGATTGCTAGCCGCAAGTAACCCAGGTCCGGTGCGATGCTCCAAGCGCCGTCGCCACGATCCTCGCGCCTGGCGTGGTCGATCTCGGAAAGTCGAATCTGAACGGTCATGTGATCCCATGCCTCTGTTGTTGCCGAGCAGCCGCTCGAGTGGATGACGGCGGCTGTACATCGCCCCGAACTTGGGACGGGCCTCCTTGTTCCTCATTTGCACGCGGCGCCCGGACAGTTCACCACCGGAACAAAGGCTCTACCAATGGGTTCGGCACTACCCGGCCACGCAAGGACGAGCTGGACTGAGCAACGAACATGGGGCGCGCCCGACTGAATTCGGTATTTCGCCAACGCGGTTCCCGGTCCGGACAAGGCGGCCGAGTTCGAAGCCGATTGCCCAAAGGAGACTTCGAAAAATGAGCGAAGTGGGACGCCAGACGGAGGCCTCGGTTCCGGAAGCTTCGCGCTTCGCCAGTTTTTTCATGGCAGGCTTTGAATGCTCCTCGCACCGGCGCAAGGACGGCGTTCGCCTCGATCTTATTCGTGCGACCTCGCATAATTTGCATGCCCTGGGCGACTACCGCGGCTGCGCCGAACTCGGCCTTCGCACCATCCGCGACGGCCTGCGTTGGCATTTGATCGAAACCGCTCCCGGAACCTATGACTGGTCAAGTTGGGCGCCAATGGTTGAGGCAGCCCGATCGGCAGGTGTTCAGGTAATCTGGGACATCTTTCACTACGGATCTCCGGACCATGTCGATCAGGGCTCGCCGCATTTCATCGACGCCTATGCCTCGTTCGCGGCAGAAGCCGTCAAGGTACACCGTTCGATCACCGGAACATCGCCTCTGTTGTGTCCCATCAACGAAATCTCCTTTTTCGCATGGGCTGTTGAGGTCGGCTATTTCCCGCGTGTGGGGCCGAACAAACGTGGATGGTTCAAGCGGCACCTCGTGAAGGCCGCCATCGCGGGTGTTCGTGCAATGCGGGAGATCGATCCCGCCTGCAGATTTGTCTGGGCCGAGCCGCTTATCCATATCGCCCCTCGTGACCGGACCCGCAGCGAACGGCGCCGGGCCGAAAACGCCCGACAGGGGCAGTTCGAAGCTTACGACATGTTGCTGGGCCGCGTCGAACCTGAGTTGGGCGGGAGCGAAGATGTTGTCGATGTCGTGGGCTTGAATTTTTACCCGCACAATCAATGGTACGTAAACGGGCCGACGATTCCGATGGGACACCACGAGTACCGCGCCCTGTCGGAAATGTTGCTAGAAGTTGCTCATCGCTACGGCAAGCCGATGTTCATTGCGGAGACCGGTTCCGAGGGATCCGGCGGGCCGGCTTGGCTCCACTATGTCTGCGACGAGGTGCGTTCCGCAATCAGTCTCGGAGCGCCGGTCGAGGGTATTTGCCTGTACCCGATAACGGCCTACCCGGGCTGGGACAATTCGCGACATGCCGAGGTTGGTTTGTTTTCCGTCATCCAGGCTGATGGCAGGCGACACCTGCGCAAACCCACAGCAGATGAACTGGCCCGTCAGCAAGCTCTTCTCGTGGCGAACACGACGCCTTGAAGAGGCCTCAACGAGGGAGGGGCGGGCGAGCGTCTGTTTTTGAAACGCCGCCCGCGCCGGTGCGGTGCATCAGCTTTTTGCAGTCGCCCCAGCCTCGCGCAACCTGGCATACCGCATGGTAACGTCGCTCAGATTTTCCTTGAGCCAATTGGCCATGGCTTCCTCTTCGTTCAGGTTCTGCTTGAGGGCCCTTTCAGCATCCTGGAAGCCCCCGGCGTCGGCCAGTACCAGCAGCGAATTGTAGGCAGCAATCTCGTAGTTCTCGAATGCGAAATTCGCCAGGCTGTTCTTGATGATCTCGTCGCCAGCCATCGAATGTCCAATGGCGGCCACGCTGCCAACCATAGACAAGGCAGTGTCCTTGAGGGTGGAGTGCTCCTCGCCAAGGCCCTCCAGGACGGACTCGAGTCTCGTGATCTGGCCTTCGGTTTCCTGAATGTGCCGGCGCAAGCGATCGGCCACCTCCGGATAGTTCTCTATACGCTCGACCTGAGGCTTCATGATCGACAGCGCTTGATTTTCCATGGCGTGCGCGTTGCGCAAGCCGACGATAAATATCTCACGGCTTTCCGAGTTGAAGTTTGTATCCATCGAGTTTCTCCTTCTGATACCCGCCCGATCTTCCGTCTTGGAAGAAACTATCTTCTCGGCTCGGCCAACAACGGCTCCTCCGTGCGTGCCCAGGCCGGGAGGCTTTTTTGGATGCGCGCGAAAGTGGCCAGAGCCTGTCCGACTACCTGGTCCATGTTGTAATAGCGGTAAGTTGCAAGCCGACCGACAAACCACACGTCTGGGCAGCTTGCCGCGAGCGCTTCATAGCGCTTATAGAGCACTTCGTTTTCGGGCCGGGGCACGGGATAGTACGGGTCCCCGATGTCCGTGGGGTATTCGTAGGTCAGGCTGGTCCGCGAACTCTGCTGGCCGGTCAGATGTTTGTACTCGGTAATGCGCGTGTAATCCTCCGTCTGGGGATAATTGACCACGGCAACCGGCTGAAATTGCTCGCAATCCAGTGTAACGTGCTCGAAACGAAGCGAACGGTACGGAAGGTGCCCGAGCTGCCAGCCGAAATATTCATCGATCGGGCCGGTATAAACCATGCGCCTGAACGGTATCTTCTCACGAATTTCACGGAAGTCGGTCTGCAGCATGATCTTGATGTTTGGATGATCGAGCATGCGTTCGAACATCCGCGTGTACCCGCCGGCCGGCATTTTCTGGAAGCTGTCGCTGAAATAGCGGTCGTCACGGTTGGTCCTGGTCGGCACTCGTGCCGTGACGGATTTGCTCAGCTGACTGGGATCGACGCCCCATTGCTTTCTAGTGTAGCCGCGGAAGAATTTTTCATAGAGCTCGCGCCCCACGGTGCTGACGACGACGTCCTCAGCCGTTCGGACGTCCTCCACCGTTTCGCGTCGCGACGCGAAGAAATCCTCCAGCTGTGCCGAGGTCAGGTCCAGCCCGTAAAGCCGGTTGATGGTGTCGAGATTGATCGGGATGGGAACCAGTTGCCCGTCCACGGCCGCCAACACCCTGTGCTCGTACGGCCGCCATTGCGTGAACTGCGAAAGGTGGTCCACGATCGTTTGGCTGTTGGTGTGGAAGATGTGCGGGCCGTAGCGATGGATGAGGATGCCGGCTTCATTGTAGCAGTCGTAGGCGTTGCCTCCCACATGGCTGCGGCGATCGATCAGCAAAACGCTTTCCTGACGCTGCGACGCTATCCTTTCGGCAAGCACACTGCCGGCGAAACCCGCGCCGACGATCAGCCAATCGAACATGGCTATGCACTCCTGCGAAGGGGCACGACCTTCTTGCGTTGATAGGCGCGCTCAATGTGAGCTGCCATGGCATTCCATGTCCGTTCCCAGGACATGTCCGCAAGGTAGGCATCGACTTGCTGCAGGAGCATCTGACGCGGTCGCGAAAGAACGGAGCGCAGCTTGATTTCCAGATCGTCACAGTCGGCGATTTCCACCAGCCCGGCAGCACCGTAACTGCGCACCACGTCGACGATTGCCGTCGAGATCACCGGCAGACCCGCCGCGAGAAATTCCGGCGTCTTGGTCGGGCTGATGAAACGCGTCGCCTCGTTGAGGGCAAACGGCATCCATCCGGCGTCCCAATGGCGCAGATAGTCGGGCAGATCGCAGTAGGCTTTCGGGCCAAGCCAATGCAGGTTTTCGGCTTGCGGCAGGCTTGCAGGGTCGATCTTGACAACCGGACCGAGCATGACGAAATGCACGTCCGGCATTGTCTTTGCCGCTAGCGCCACGAGATCGACGTCCAGCCGCTCGTCGATGACGCCGAAATATCCAACCCTCGGGGAAGGAATGCCCGCCTGGTCCGCTGGGTCCCTTCCTGGCCGTCTTGCGGTGTGAAAGTGCCTCACATCGATGCTGCTCGGAAATGGAAAGATGGCGGGATGGAGGTGACGCTTGGTCTCGAACAAGCTTAGACCACCGGTGAAAACCAGATCCGCGCGGCGCAGAAGCGCCTTTTCCATCTGGCCCAGCTCGGGGGGCGCATTCCTGAACGCAGAGAGTTCGTCCATGCAGTCATAGACGCATATGTCTGGGTCGAGGAATTCCGTAAAGCGAAGAGCCATTGGGGTGTAGTACCAGGCGATCAGCCGGCTATGCGGCATAGAAGCGATGGTCTGCTGCACAAATCTCCGCTGGACGGCATCTGCTTTCGCGGCCGACGTGCCAAGCGGCAGCACTGGTGTGACAATCAGAATGTTTTCCGATGCCACGCTCGTCCGCATCAGCGGCTGCGGCAATTCTTCGAAAACGGGTTCTTCAAAGTAGACCACTCGCTGCTGAGCGGATGCGAGAGTGAGGAGATGCTGCGGACGCTGGTGAACAAAATTCCATCGTAAGTGGGAGAAGCAAACCAGTATATTTTCGCGACGAACATATTGACTGCCGGTTACCCCGCCAAAGGCCGCTTCCATTGACATACTCCCTCTGTGACACTATTTATGTTACGATTAACATTTGTTAATCGCGAATGGAGAGAACTACTTAGTTCCAGCTCCTAACTTTCGATCAGGTGAGTTGTTCCAACTGAAATGAAGAAGGCCCGGTCGCCCGCTTGGTCCACGCACGAAGCGGGATCTGGTTGCGTAGGCGAGGGCGGCTGTCGGGACCCGGCCGCCACTGAAAGCGTGGTTGAACGACGAATGCTGGTGGACAGCGGCATTGCCGTATTTGCGTTCAACTCGTTGGCTATAGAATGTGCCTAACATCAATGATTCGCCTGTATCTCTGCGCGTCTCCGACTGCCGAGGCGAATTCCGGGGCTGACATGAACATCAACTTTGAAACCAACGTTTTTCCACTGTTTCATCCGCAAAGCGTGGATGATCTCAAGGACCCGTGTCCTGTCTTCGATGGCCGTGTCTGGCACGTCTTCGGGTCAAGCGGCACGGTCACCACCGAGACGTGGAGAATCTTGCATGCCACGGCGCCCGATCTTTATGGGCCGTGGGCCGAGCATGATCCGATCGAACTTCCAATCAACGGCACTGGTGTTGCGGCTCCCGGTGTGACCCACGAGTGCGGCGTCTTCCACATGTTCATTCAGACGGAATTCATGAAGTCGGGTGGCCGTTGCGAGCATGCGGTTTCCAACGACGGGTTCCATTGGGTAGTCCTCAGTCCGGCCATTCTGGCCATCCCGGACACGGAAGAGGACGGCATTTACGATCCGCATCCAGCAGTCATTGGCGGTGGGCGCTACCTGGTTTATTCGGCGATGCCAAAATTCACCAGGGTGCCTCAGCCCGACATCTATCTGGCACGTAGCCAGTCCGACTCGTGGTTCGGTCCGTGGAAGCGGATCGGCAAAATCCTCGACCACAACGATGTTCCCCACCATAACACCAGAGATGATCCCGACTACGAATGGGGCATTGAGGGCGCGCAACTGATCGAGCTGCCGGACGGCCGGGTGCTTCTCAACGCCACTTGCTTTCTTCCGAATGGCCTTCGGGGAAACCGGCAACGGGTGTTTTTTGCCATCGCCGACGAGGTCAGCGGGCCTTACGTTTCGATCGGCCCGGTGCTGGAGCCAGGTCAACCGGGCGAGAACGGCCACTCGACAGTGATGATCGATGGCAGTCAGCTTTCACTGTTCTACCAGAGCCGGGTTGCCACAACCGATCACCGATGGCGCTATGGTTTAGCCAGATGCGACGTCGCTCTCTTTTCAAAGGTCGCGTAATTTCCAGGCTGCCATTAGCGCCTTCAGGCGGATGCGCGTCATGCGGCCATGAAACTCCTGAGGGTTGAAGGTGATCCGCGTCGGTGACGGCAAGTAAAGTGTCATCCGACGCAGTAGGAGACACGACATGGCCGATGCGGATTGACGATTGCCGCGATCGCACTTGGCGGGCGGCAAGTCGGGAAGGCCGGCCCTAACTCTGTCGCTCTTAGCGAAATGACTTGAGCCGTTCGTCAATTTTCTCCGTGGCATTGATGACACCGCCAGATGCCCTGCCAATGAGCTCATAGCTATTTCTTCGGTCCCTTGACAGGGAATGTCGCGTCGCCGTCTTTTTTGCCGGAGATCACCCGCGGATCGGCGCTGGCGACGCCATCGCTTCCGCCGCCCTTGTGGTCCTTTTCCGACTGACCCTTTGCGTCCTGCTCGGGTGTCCGTTTTGATGTTCGAAGCGTCTTGTCCGCCATCATGGCCTCGCGTTTGCCATCCAAACTTCCGGCAATTTCGAAAGTTCCACCGCCGCTTAGCAGGTCGAAGGAACCAGTGAGTTGGAACGTCGTGGCGGGACGTGAGTTGTCAGCAAGGATATTCACCCGCAGGAGGACATCTTATGGCTAACCGCCGAGAGCAGCAGACGGACCTCACGCCCGCCGAGGCAACAGACCGCATCTGGGAACTCGCCGAAAACATCGACGTCTGCATGTTCGTGACCTGGGACGGCGAGTACAATCGAGCCCGTCCGCTATCTGCGCGTGTGGTCCGTGAGGAAAACGCCATATACTTCCTCGTCAATGACGACAGCGCCAAGAGCAAGCAGCTGTCGACCTATCCAAAGGTCACATTGGCCTGGAGTGACAACAGCCACTACAAATACGTCACGATGTCAGGCCCGGCCACAGTGACAAATGACAGGGAAAAGATCGCCGAGCTCTGGGAGAAAACTGACTCAGCCTGGTGGGATAATGCCGATGATCCCGAGATTCGTCTGATAACGGTGAAACCCGAGGAAGGCGAATTGTGGGACAGCCCGGGGCTAATGATGGCTACCGCAACGATGGTGTTTGCGGCCGTTACCGGCGCCAAGCCGAATGTGGGCGACAACGCAAAGGTCGAGCTCTGAGCGAGCGGCTAAACTAACCTCTGCTTTAGAGGCAGCGTCGATGAGCATTTTGGAAACCAGCAAGAAAGTGATCGAGAACGTCACCGGTTTCGCAAGACCGCGCAAGCAAGCTGTCGCCGGATTTGTGAGGCAGCGAAAGTCGAATGAGTTCTGGTTCAAGGATGATGGACTTGTACCCAATAATCCAGCATGGCCGCTCGTCGTTTATCGAGGCGCCGTCGAATTGCCCGAAGGACTTGATCCAGCAGCCGTCATGGAGGTGCTTTTCGATGCAAACGGATGGGGCGATAGCTGGCGAAACGGCATCTATGATTACGTTCACTATCATTCGCAAATACACGAGGTTCTGGGCATTGCCCGCGGAAATGCTGAAGTCCGGTTTGGGGGCAAGAAAGGACGAACGCTGTCGCTGAAGGCTGGCGACGTCGCGGTCCTCCCGGCAGGCACCGGGCACCAATGCCTCTCGGCATCCGATGATTTTTTGGTTGTCGGCGCGTATCCTCCGTTTGGGACTTATGACGAATGTAGGAGCAAGGATCAGCATAGCGATGCGCTCGCAACCATCCCCAAGGTGGGGCGTCCGCGCAAGGATCCTGCATATGGTAGCCAAGGTCCGCTTCTGAAAAGTTGGAAGCGCTAATGCATGTCGCTCAAAAGTGGCTCCGGTTTTGAGACGACGAGATGCATAAAACAAAGACCCAAAGCGCGCGTTTTCTGAGTCCGTTCAAACGCGACGCGCTTTAGTCGTCGGGGTCGAAAGCCTTGGCAACTGCGTCTTTCTCAGCCTGCGGCAGGACTGTCATTGTGAGAATGAAGGCTGACAGCAGGAGACAGACGCCATTCGTGATTATGATCGGCCACTCTGCCTTCATGATGCCGAAGGCCAGCCACAAGGCGAAGCCCAACACAGTGATGGCATACATCGGTGCGGAGATGCCGCTTGTCTCTCGTGTCCTGATGATTTTCCAGGCTTGCGGGGTGAAACTGCTCATCGAGCAGACGGTCGCGAGATAGCCGATGAGCGTGACTGTCTGCATTGAAGCGGCCCTGACCTACGTCGCAGATACGCGCTTGAGATCAGATACGCGGACCACGCCGTGCTGGCTGACAAAGGTCAGGGTGGAGTCCGTGCTCTGGCTCTGCGAAACACCGGATATGCGATGGTCGCCTGTGTCATAAATCTCCATCTTTCCATGATCGTCGATGACCAGGCGGCTTTGCTCAGGAAACGCTGCGTAGCGCATATTGTTTGGAGAACCAGCGGCAGATGGGCTCCCAAACTCCTCAGGCCACCATGAGCCGGCGTGGGCCATAGCTGCAGAACGATAGCTCGTGTCGTCGCGTTGTGGCTTGGCGGGATGATCGCGCAGGTAGGCCGAGAGCTCCGCCGCGATAGTGTTGAGCTTCGCCTTGAGGCTGTCATCGAACATGTCGCCGACCATCGTCATGCCGGAGGACCATTGTGACATTCCTCCGAAGTCGACGTGGCTGAACTGGGCCATGGTTCCACCACCACGCCGCAACGCCTCAAGGACAGCCATGACAGCGCCATCAGTGACGCCATGCTGGCGTGCAAGGCGCGCAATCAGTTCAGCTTCCTTTTGAGTGTTTGTCATCATTGCGTCCTTTGAATCGCTTGGCGCCGGCAGTCCTCATTGTTGGCGATAGACATGCGGCCAAATCTAATCACGAAGGAGCGCCACCAGGTCTTCAGGCTCCTTGCCGAGGAAGCTCAATCAAGTTCTATCCAGGCTGGCGCATGATCGCTCGGCTTGTCCCATGCACGCGTTTCGGCATCTACTCCGGCATTCTTCAGGCGATCCAATAGGGATGAACTCAGCAAGAGATGGTCCATCCGGAGCCCGGAACTCCGATCGTACCCGCCGCGGTAGGAGAAGTTCCAATAGGTGTAAATTCCCTTTTCTGGATGAATGCGACGGACGGCATCGATCCAGCCCTGAGCAAGCATTTCGGCGTACGCGCTCCGGCTCTCGGGGAAGTAAACGGCATCGCCAACCCAGCGCCCCGGCACCGCCGCGTCGATCGAGCCTGGAACGACGTCATAGTCGCCGCACAGGATGGTCGGTGAGCTATCGCCGAGCAGCACCTGGCCATAGGTGATCAAACGTTGGAACCAGCGAAGTTTGTAGTCGAACTTCGGCCCCGGCGCTGGATTGCCATTGGGCAAATACAGGCAGCCGACAACAAGCCCATTCACATCTGCCTCGATGTAGCGGCTGTGCGAATCGTCGGGATCGCCCGGCAGACCTCGACGACGTTCCAGCGGCTCAATCCCGCGAGCGAGGATTGCCACGCCATTGTAGGACTTCTGTCCGTGCCAGATTGCGCCATAGCCGGCGTTTCTAATCGCATCGACGGGATATTTTTCGTCAGAGGTCTTCAGTTCTTGAAGGCAGACGATGTCATAGCCGGTTTCGCCAAGCCACTTGAGAAGCACTGGCAGTCGGCCGTTGACGCCATTGACGTTGAAGGTTGCGATGCGGGTCATCTCGACGATTTAACGTCTTTGCGCCGCTTCGATGCGACATAGGGTCGGTAGCCAAATCTTGCCTTTTGTCATCGTCCATCTGCATTTTTGCTCGAAGCATTGGTGCTTTGACCGGAAGCAGCGGATGTCTTTGCATCTTTGGAATGCGCGGCAATCGCCGGACCCGCGCCGGTAGCTTTACGCATATCGCCGCTCCCCTTGCCGTCAGTCGATTTCTTGCTCAACAGTCCTGAGAAATATTTTCCAAAGAAGCCCATCCGACTCTCCATCTTGGCGCTCATTCGGCGCCTTTGCGGGCCCTGAACTCATCTCTGCGCTGTTCTCGCAACTGCCGAGGATCGCTGCGCGAACCACCAAGGGCGCGGCGCCTGACCAGCGCGGCCGAACACTCAAGCAGGAAACATTCCAGTCCTTTGTAGATATGCGTGATCATGTCCTTCATCTCCCGGGACCGCCTCGGCACATAGGTCGCCGAGGCGGTTGGGTAGGCGATCAATCAAGCCGCTTTCCGTTCTGCCGCTCGTTCGTTGACGCCGGCTTCACCGAGGGCAGTCAGCGCCTCGTCGGTGGCCTTCTCCTCCTCAAGTGTCGCATTGAGGAGCGCAACCACGTCATCCTTGCCGAGCGTCGTAGCCCAGGCAATCAGGGTTCCATACCTGGCAATCTCATAGTGCTCCACGGCTTGCGCGGCACCGACGAGCCCTGCATCGAGCGAAGTCGAACCCTTGTACTCCTGAAGGATTTCAGATCCTTCCTCCAGGATGCCGTCGATCGCCGGGCAGGTTTTGCCGCGCGCGGCCGCGCCGAGAATCTCGAAGACCTCCTCCAGACGTTCGACCTGCCCCTCGGTTTCAGCGAGGTGCTTCTCGAATGCTGCCGAAACTTGCTCTTCGGATGCGCCTTTGGCCATCTTCGGCAAGGCTTTCAGAATTTTCTTCTCGGCATAGTAGATGTCTTTGAGGCCATCGAGGAAAAGGTCCTCCAGGTCCTTGTTGTTGCCATTGGCTTTCTTGGCAGTGGGCATTGTGCCGTCTCCTCTGTTGAAAATTGCCCGTCGCGAGCATTTTCTTAACTCGGAAACCCGAACCCGGTTCCGGGATAATGGAGATATCTAAATTTAAAGGGTCCTGCGCTTCACTGAGAACAACGACCACGTCATTCTCGTCGAAGAGCCGCGGCGGGGCGCACGCCATCGGGCTCCCGCCAACGGTCGTGCGGTCTGACTGCAGGAGACGCAAGTTCCGCGGCGGCAGCAGAGCAGTCGGGGCAACGCCTCTCAAGCCTCCTGACCGCTCTGCAGCCGCTTGATTGCTGGCCCTGCTTGCATCCAGCAATTGGGTGATTGGACAATGCGTATGCAACCAGAATACCTCAGAATGGTTCTAGCTATGATTTGAGCGGGATGGCAGCGAGCACCGTCCAAAGGTGGCAATTTTTATGGACGTATCACTTTCGCGAACCGCAGACGACAACATCAAAACCGGCAAGAGCGGCTTGCTGCTTGTCTCGGACAATTATGACGCTTTCGCTGTGCGCGTGCTGGCGGCAAGGAGCGCTGAGCGCAGCCTCGACCTGATGTATTACCTTTGGCATGATGACCACACCGGCCGCTTGCTGCTTCGCGAGGTTTTTCGAGCTGCTGAGCGCGGTGTTCGGGTGCGCATGCTCCTTGACGACGTCAATCCGCGTAAAAATGATGCGGCATATCTGGCGCTGAACAACCATCCAAACATCGAATTGAAGTTGTTCAATCCGAGCGGTATCAGGCGCGGCCGGATCATGCGTGGTGTGGAAGTGCTGTTGCGGCTCTTTGCATTGACGCGACGGATGCACAACAAGGCTTGGATCGTTGACGACAAATTTGCCATTGTCGGCGGTCGGAATGTTGGCGATGCCTATTTCGATGCGGCAGAAACCAATTTCCGGGACCTCGATCTGCTGCTCCTGGGGCCTGCGGTACGGCAAACCGCGGCGATATTCGATGCCTTCTGGGCTTGCAATGAAGCCAAGCCAATCAAAACCTTGGGATCAGTGGCTGAGCATGAGCATGCCAAATGGCTTGAAGGAAGCGATACCGGCCCCGATCCCAAATTCTTGAACGGCATCGGCAACCGGGGCTCGATCACGGAGTTTATTGCGGCCAGCAACGACGTTCATTGGGTGGATGGCGTGCGGGTCATTTCCGATCCGCCGGAGAAGGTTCGTGGTTGGAGACGTCGCAGCTGGCTTATGAAAGAGCTGCGTCCGATCATCCAATCCACGCGCGGGTGTCTGGAAATTGTGTCGCCCTATTTCATCCCCGGCAAAAGGGGCACAGCGATCTTGCTGGACCTTGTCGGCGCCGGTGTTGACGTTTCGGTTCTGACCAATTCCCTGGCCGCCACGGACGTCGCCGCAGTCCATGGCGCTTACGCAAATTATCGCAAGCGGCTGCTGAGGAATGGCGTCAATATTTTCGAGCTTCAGCCGTTCAACCGGCGCTCCGCAATCTCGGTGTTTGGCTCGAAGGGCGCCAGTCTGCATACGAAAGCTTTCACCGTCGACGACAATATCGGCTTCGTCGGTTCCTTCAATTTCGATCCACGGTCAGTGTCCTTGAACTCGGAAATGGGCGTGCTGTTTGAGGATCCGAAATTGGTCGCCGAGCTGCGGCATCGATTCCAATCGGAAATATCTCCGGAAACAAGCTATCGGCTCGAACTGAAGCACAATGTTCTGCATTGGCATGGATGCGGCGAAGGCAAGATTCAGGACTATACGCATGAACCAGAAGCCGGATTTTTTCGCCGTATCCTGGCGGTCTTCGTCCGTCACCTCCCGATCGAATCTCAGCTCTAGCATCTGATGATGGCCGAGGACCTCGCGATCTCAGCGAATTGCCCTGCCGGGGATCGCGTGAGCGAAACGTGAAACCCTGATCTACCACGGGTCAGCCAGACCGCATCACACCCGGTTCTTCGACAACCGCGTCGCCAATCCCATGCTGTCCGGCGTCCGGATCACTCGGCAACACGTCGGAAAAATTGACTGTGGCGACCAGGTATCCGGCTTCATCGTAGACCTTGATAGTCGATCCCGATTGCTTGGTTCCTGACCCAGGATCCGCCGCCACCGCTACGCGCGCCATCTCTATTGCTCTCGGACTGGCCATCTCCGCACTCGCTAGCTCTTCCTCGAGAGCGGTAGTCTGGCCGGATACTGTCGTCTCAAAGCGGAATTTGGCATGGGCAACCTCCTGTTCCTATGCAATTCCGGTGTCCGGGTTGCGTTCCAAAGAAACAGAATTGGTGGGAAGCAGCTAAGATCGCCGCGATGGCCAGACCCGTGTCGCCACGAAGGTCAGCAAACCCGTGATCACAATCCAGGCCTGCACCTCGCGCTGGATGGTTGGCCCAGGGTTCGATGTCTGTCGCGACGGGCTCTCTGCCTCCACTATCGGTTGAAGGTCGGACCGACTGCCGAGACGGACGGAATAGGCCCGCGTGAACTCGGCGCCGAGCAGGAATATCTCAGACGAATAGTAAACCCAAAGCAGCACGACCAGCAGTGCACCCGCCGCGCCATAGGAGGATGCGATCGCGCTGGTTCCGATATACCAGCCAATCAGCGACTTGCCGATGGTGAAGAGCAAAGCGGTCACTGCCGCGCCAATTGCGACATCGCGCCAAGCGAGCGACCGGTCCGGCAGGATCTTGAAGATCGCGGCAAACAGAGCGGAAATCAGCACGAACGATACAATGCCGTTTATCGACGCGAGAATGATCGTGCCGAACGGCAGATGGGCGTTGATGGCAGCGCCAAGTGCGGAAATGGCGGCGCTCGCCGCCAACGAGACAAGCAGTAGAAATCCCAACGCTGCAACCAGACCCAGGCTGGCCGCCCGCGCCCGCACCAATCGCGACACAGACATGGGTGGTGGCTCAATCTTCCAGATTGTGTTGAGCGAAAGCTGCATTTCGCCAAACACCCCTGAGGCTGTCACGAAGAGGGTGACAATGCCCACCAAAGTGGCAACAGTGCCGGCGGTTCTGTGAGAAGCGCTTTCGATGGTGCTGCGCAGAAGGTCGCCGGTTTGCGATCCCATCACGCCTGCGATTTCGGCCGACAGAGCGAGTTGAGCTGCTTCATGCCCAAAGACAAGTCCAGCAATCGCAACAACGATCAACAAGATCGGGGCCAGGGACGTAACGGCATAGAATGCCATCGCCGCACCGTGGCTGAGGGCATTGTCGTTGATGAATCCGAGGATGCTCTCCTTGCCAAGAACCCAGGCTTCGCGTGCCACCCGCATGGGGAATTCCTTTTACCTCAACGAGCAACCTAATGCTGTCGGCAACGAAAGCGAGACCTGCCGCCAGTGCGCGAGGCGCGATTGCCGAGACACGCCCGCTTGTCTCTGCACCTACGGCCAGAAATGTTCCATGCGGCGCCGGAACTCGCCGGGCTCGTAATGGTTATCGGTCATCCGATTGGAGTGATCAAAAATGCCTGATAATGAAAACCGTCGCGAGACCGGCGCAACGAAGTACCCGGCTAGAACAGGTCCTGATCCTTCGGATGCGTTCTCTCAGGATGCGGCCGGCAACAAGAAACCCAAGAGTGGGGTCGGTCTGACGCGGCCAGTCAACGAAGTGGATGACAAGACGCACCAATCCGATGGCCAGAACGCCCCGGCGAGGCCGGGCGGCGGAAACACGGTCAAGCCATGAACGTTGCCAATCTTCAGCTTGAAGGGTTGATGATGGCGGTCGCGTCAATCAACAATCTGCTCGTTCACAAAGGTCTGCTGTCAATTGACGAGATCGATACCGCCCTGCGAAAGGCAGAGGCGTCCATGACAAGTGACGAGCGGACCTACGAAGACATGACACCGGCCAACCGTGACGCGATCTGCTTCCCGATCCGGCTTCTGCAGATCGCAAACAACGCGCAAGGCGAACTGGACATCCCACCATTTTCAGAGCTTGCAAAAATGGTTGGGCAAACCAAGGAACCTTAACGTCAGCGGTGACGACACCTGTAGTCTCCGTGAAGGCCTCATTTGACGCCGATGCCACTCTGAAGCGGAAAAGCAGCATCGGCGTCGTCTCGGCTATGAACCGAACCAAATCTCACCCACTGCGTTGAGTCCCGGCGTTGCGTCATTAGTCGGGGCACTTCCATGAAAACGGGCGAGCTTTCAACCTACCGGGCCAAAAGGGATTTCGCGAAGACGAAAGAGCCCAGCGGCGAAAGCTCGATTGCGGGTTCGAACCGACTCCGGTTCGTCATCCAAAAACACGCGGCCACGCGGCTGCACTATGATCTTCGCCTCGAGCTTGGCGGGGTCTTCAAATCATGGGCTGTGACCAAAGGTCCATCACTGGATCCTCACGACAAACGACTTGCCGTGGAGGTTGAGGATCACCCGCTGGAGTACGGCGACTTCGAAGGCACGATTCCCAAAGGACAATATGGTGGCGGCACGGTGCAGTTGTGGGATCGCGGATATTGGGAACCGGAAGGCGCCATGTCTCCCGAAAAGTCGTTGGAAAAAGGCGACCTGAAATTCACGCTGCAGGGCAAGCGCCTGCATGGAAGCTTCGTCCTCGTGCGCATGAAGCATGACCGCAATGGCGGGAAGCGGACCAACTGGCTGCTGATAAAACACCGCGACAAATACGCGACAGAGGGCAATGGCGATGCGGTGCTGGCTCAGGATCGATCCGTCGCCTCGGGTCGGAGCATGGAGAGGATTGCAGCGGGGAAGGGGGCAGGTCCGAAGCCGTTCATGATGAAAGGTTCATCGTTGGCCGATGCGGATGCCGTTTGGGACAGCAAGCGCGGCCATGCCGACAAGCGCGCCGCCAAGTCGGCAAAGCCTGCTCCGCGGCCGAAGCGAGCCGCTGGTGCCTCAGCGGCGAAGATGCCCGACTTCATCCCACCACAGCTTTGCGCAACGCTTTCCCGGCCGCCGGCCGGGACGAACTGGGTTCACGAAATCAAGTTTGACGGTTATCGCGTCCAGTTGCGCGTGGAAGACAAGGACATCGCCCTTAAGACCCGCAAGGGTCTTGACTGGACGGAGAAATTTGGCGCCATCGCAAAGGAGGCCGCCAGCCTCCCCAACGTCATCATCGACGGCGAAATCGTAGCGCTTGACGAGAACGGCGCGCCCGATTTTGCCGCACTGCAGGCGGCGCTGTCGGAGCGCCGGACGAAAGACCTGATCTACTTTGCTTTTGACCTGCTCTTCGCTAATGGCGTCGATCTGCGAAAGATGCCTCTCTCACAACGGAAGGAACGTCTGAGCGAGATGCTCGGCGAAGTCGATCGCGGCGCGCAAAATCTCATCCGCTATGTCGAGCACTTCAGCAATGGCGGCGACGCGGTGCTGCGTTCTGCCTGTCGCCTTTCGCTTGAGGGGATTGTCTCCAAGAGGGCCGATGCAACCTATGTTTCGGGGAGGACCGACACCTGGGCCAAATCGAAATGCCGCGCCGGGCATGAGGTGGTCATCGGCGGCTGGTCGACGACCAACGGCAAATTCCGGTCATTGCTCGTCGGCGTCAATCGCGGTGAACATTTCGCCTATATCGGCCGTGTGGGGACCGGATTCAGCGAGGCAAAGGTCAAGCAGCTGATGCCCAGGCTGCAGGAGATGAAAGCCGCGACGTCGCCGTTTACCGGCGATGGCGCACCGAAAAGGAATTCAACCGTCTTCTGGACGAAGCCGGAATTGGTCGCGGAAATCGAGTTCGCCGGCTGGACCGGGGGTGGCAATATCCGGCAGGCCGCCTTCAAAGGCCTGCGTGAAGACAAGCCCGCAAAAGACGTCGAGGCCGAGCGTCCAGCTGATCCTCAAGAGACGCCGATTGCCGACCCTGCCAAGGTGACTGGCAAGACAGGAAAAAGCCCGGTTGTCATGGGCGTCATCATTTCCAAGCCGGACAAGCCGCTTTGGCCGAATGCCGGCGACGGTCAGCCCGTCGACAAGCTCGATCTTGCAGAATATTTCGAGACCGTTGGCCCCTGGATGATCAGACATATCAAAGGTCGTCCCTGTTCACTCGTGCGCGCGCCGGATGGCTACGCCGGCGAGCAGTTTTTCCAGCGCCACGCAATGCCAGGCACATCCAATCTGCTGGAACTGGTAAAAGTCTTCGGCGATCACAAACCGTATCTGCAAATCGACCGCGTCGAGGGTCTGGCCGCGATCGCCCAGATAGGCGGCCTTGAGCTTCACCCCTGGAATTGCCAGCCGGGTCATCCCGAAATACCTGGCCGACTTGTCTTCGACCTTGACCCCGGTCCGGAAGTCCCTTTTGCGAAGGTGGTCGCGGCAGCCAAGGAAATGCGCGATCGTCTCGAAGATCTGGGCTTGGTGAGCTTCTGCAAAACCACGGGGGGCAAAGGCTTGCATGTCGTGACGCCATTGGCGGCCGAACGCAGCAAGACGACATGGGCCGAGGCCAAGGCCTTCGCAAAGGCCGTCTGCATCCAGATGGCGGCAGATAGCCCGGATCTCTACCTCGTCAACATGGCCAAGAAGCTGCGGACATCCCGGATTTTTCTCGACTATCTCAGGAATGATCGCATGGCGACAGCCGTCGCCCCTCTCTCCCCTCGCGCCAGGGAAGGCGCGACTGTATCCATGCCGCTGACCTGGAGTCAGGTGAAGGCGGATCTCGATCCGAAAAAATACACCGTTCGCACGGTTCCGGGCCACCTGAAAAAGACCGTCGCCTGGGCCGACTACGACGATGGCGAACGGTCGATCAGCATCGCCATCAAACGGATCGGTTCAGCAAAGCTCGCCGCATGACGACGTCGGTTCGCGCTGGCTTGCAGGTACGAGGCCCAAAGTCCAACCTCCTGCCTCACCGGTCTCTGGGATTGCCCAGGGCGGGGTCGCGCGCCCGGGTGTAGCCCTCGACGCGAGGCAAACCGTCATCCATCCTGATAAACGGCAGTCGCATTTCCCAATAGGCTTGAGCTTGGGGATGGAACTTCTCGGGCGCGTCCATGAATCCGATCGAGATGTAGAACTCGTTTGGCAAGCCTTCATCGGTGTACCCAATCGAGGTGCCACATTCCGAACAGAAGGAGCGCACGACGCCCCTGGTTTTCGAGAATGTTTTTGGTTTTGGGCCGAGCCAATCGACCTGATCTGGACGATAGCCAATCCAGATCGTCAGTGGGCGCCGATCGCTCGTCGGCAGTCATCGTCGTGGTCGAAACAAATCCAAAAGGGATCGCCACTGAATTCAGCTGTGATGGCTCCGCAAAAGCAACGCCCTCGATCAATCCGGGCCGGTTTTCTGATCGTCGTTCGGGGTTTGTCGTCCATGGTAATCTTCCGGCCAGCGTGGTGGCGTAACGCCGCGGACGGCAAGCAGTTCCTTTGGACGTCAGAGAGCCGCAGACGCGCAACCGGCGGGCTGCTCGTCAATATCATTTGAGGCAGGTCAGGCCTTAATTTGTTGGGAACATTTTTTCAGGTCCGCACTTTGTTCGCCGTCTGACCAAAGGAGGCGACCTTGAAAACACGACGCATCGACAGGGAAAAGATCGAGAGGGCGGATCGAGAAGCCAAGTTGCTGTTGCAAGCGGAGCGGCATGCCAGGGAAGCCAAGACGGCGCGGCTTAGAGAACAGCGACAGTTATTGGAGGCATCGATAGCGCAGACCCCGCCCGCGCCCGCAGCGGTAAAGCCGCCGCCCCGTCAACGAAAGCCGACGCGCAAGGTAATCGAGGTGGACTGACGGTTTGGTCAGTTGACGCTTTTGCCAAGGTGGGGAGTTGATATGACAGGGCAGGAGATCCGGCAGCATGAATACCAAAGCGGTAAGTCCGGCCGTCGCCAAAGCCACGGCTGCTCGGCATGCTGGATCAAGGCCTCATCACCGGTGCGTCCGACGACGATCCTGCGAGAGCCGCTGAAAAAGGCGCCCGAGCGGGCCGAGAACCAGCGAATCCGGCTGGACACTTACGTCGGGAACAATCGCACGCGCGGACCGTTCCCCAAGCAAATCTTCACGCTCAGGATTTGCTCTTGTTGCAGCGACCGGACGAAATTCTCAACGAGGCCTCGCAAACGGTTGGTGATCCCCTTGAGCGCGACGCCGTAGGTGGGGAGGCTGAGCTAACGGGCGATCGCGCCATCCCGCGTCGTCTGGTTGTCGTCTCGAACAGGCTGGGGAACATTCGCGATCTGCAAGCCGGCGGACTTGCTGTAGGCATCGGGGATGCGTTGGCCGAGCGTGGAGGCCTATGGCTAGGAGCAAGCGCCGAGTATCAGGACTACGCCGCGAGCGACGAACCGCTGATCCGCTTGGAACGCGTGGGAAAGATCGAGACAGCTGCGCTTACCCTGCCGTATGAGGAGTATTCGCTCTATTACAATGGCTATGCCAACAGCACGCTGTGGCCGCTTTTTCATTACCGACTGGACCTCGTGAACCACCGGGCAGAGTTTCTACAGGCTTACCGGCAGATCAATGCGCGGTTCGCGAAGGCGCTCGCAGGACTGCTGTCGGGCGACGACGACCTGGTGTGGGTTCACGACTACCACCTTATCCCCTTGGCCGCCCAGTTGCGGCGGCTGGGAGTCCGGAATCGGATCGGGTTTTTTCTTCACATACCGTTCCCGCCGCCTGACCTGTTTGTAGCCACGCCCGATCATAAAGAACTCATCGATGACCTGCTTCAATATGACGTCGTGGGGTTCCAGACCGAAACGGACGTGGGGAATTTCCGGCGCTCAGTGCAGGCGGCCAACTCCATTACTTTTGATATCAATGGTTCGGCTGAGATGAACGGCCGCACGGTGTTATCGAGGTGTTTTCCGATAGGCATCGACGTCGATTCAATCGCACGCATGGCCAATGAGGCGGCGGAGGATGTGCAGATCGATTCCATGCGCCTCCAGATTCTGGGCCTCAAGCAAATCATCGGCGTCGATCGGCTGGACTACTCCAAGGGTCTCCCCGGCCGCATGCAGGCTTTCGCGCGTCTTTTGGAAAGGCATCCGGAACACGAGCGGGCGGCAACCTATTTGCAGATTGCGTCGCCGACGCGCGAGGAGGTCAGCGCCTATGCCGACATCCGGGCCCAGCTTGAAGCAACCGCCGGCGCGGTCAACGGAAGATACGCGGATTTGGCTTGGACCCCGATCCGCTACATCCACCGTGCCGTATCACGCTCTCGGCTTGCTGGCCTGTTGCGCGCTAGCCAGGTCGGATTGGTCACGCCCCTGCGTGACGGAATGAACCTCGTCGCCAAGGAATACATAGCCGCGCAGGACGAAGCCGACCCCGGAGTGCTGGTTTTGTCGCGTTTTGCAGGTGCGGCCGAAGAACTTGCCGAATCCTTGATCGTGAACCCGTATGCGGTCGACGAGGTTGCCGATGCGATCGCAAAAGCGCTCGCGATGCCGCTTGAGGAAAGAATTGCAAGGCATAGTGCACTGCTCAAGCGCATCAGGCGCAATGACGCAGCAGAATGGCGGCGGTCATTTCTCGCCACGCTCGCGGGCGAGAACTAGCGTCTGGCATCGATGCCTGAATCCGCCCGTGTGTCACGCGTCCCACACGGTCATAGCCCGGCCATAACCCGGCTTGCCTAGCAGTTCGAAAGGCCTTGAAGCTGATCGTGTATCTTGTCCGTCCGCATCAGAACCTTTTCGCTCGTTGCCGGAAGCGCGATAGCCCGCCTCAATCGGTGGACTATCGAAGGTTCCACGGAACACACCGCCGGTCCGGTCGTTTGGGCTCTGATAGGAGATCTGCGATGACAAGGAACCCCACGCGAAAGGACAGTGATCTCTCTGAAAAAGAGGCAATCAAGTTGGCCGAAGTCACCGACGTGTCACCCGGGCAGGCCAAAGAGCTTGCAGCCGAGCACGGCAAAGACGGCACCAAGAAGGAAGCAAGGAATTACAAGGCGGAGGGCTGACTATGGCGGCCAGTGGATCCCCAAACGACAGAGACGCACGAGCCACCCTCTACGCACAAGGAGTAATGGAAGCCGAGCGTAAAGCGCGGGAAGAGAAAACGGCGCGATTGCGCAAAGCCCGTTTGGCGCATGAGGCGGTCAATCCGCCTGCACCCGAGCAGAAACCGGCAGTGCCGGAAACGCCAAAGCGGGTCGCCAAACCAGGCAGCCGAAAAGCTGGAGAAGATTAGCTTCAGCTTTCTTCAGCTGTGCCGGTGGCCGGCGCCGGGGAAGAGCAGACCGTGCGGTCGATCTGCACGATAAATTTGTACTTCATCGAATGACACAAAGGAGTCCAGTGATGACGGAGCATGTGTCCCGGAAGGAAGAACAGCGTGGCACCCGAAATGTACTCGGGTGGGGCGTCGTCATTGCGGCTGTGATCTTCGTCGCACTGCTAGCCTTCTTTGTGTTCATACCCCTTTCAGGCGGATCGTGGCAGACATCGCCAGTAAAGCGCACCCCGGAACAGAACCAAGGCGGCAATGCCCCCGCCGAGACATCACCCGCGCCCGGCGTTAAAAAGAACCCGCAAGAAAATACCGAGATGCCAGGGCAGCAGTGATCGACCTTGGGCTGCGACCCAAGTTGGCCCTGATCTTCCTGGTCTCATCGGCGTCATGATGGGATCAGGGCCTTCTGGGCGCAGGAACCGCTGAGCTATTGAGACTGGGGTTTCGCCCACATCGAGCGCAGAAAGATTACCGCAGCAGCATCGGTCTGGCGAACGAGGCGATGACGCCATCGTGGAACTCGAGGCACATCAAGATGCCTAGCTGCAGGCCGTTCAGTTGGGATTTTTCAGCTGCTTTGACAACAGCAGTTGCTGCTGCAGCTCAAGGGCGAGCTTCAACAGCCGTTCAGGTGTTTCCTCTTCCGCGATTTCGTCGAGCAGCGCTGCGAGTGCGTCGCCCTCAACAGGATCGCTGAATGAGTCAGGTTTGGTTTGCGGAGGTTTGGCCACGAGGATTTCTAGCAGGAATGCGGCCGTATTTGCAAGACGAAGCGAAGCGCTCTTGGGGAGGGGTACCGTAGCGGGGGCGGTCGACAGGGCGGCCTGCGGCAAACTATCGGACAATCTTAATTCATGATGCCAGACCTGTCGTTGCGGAGCACCTCCTCCATGAGTGTATTGAGCCATTCGCTCAAGGGAAGGTCATGCCGCGTCGACAACCGCTCCTCCAGCGCCGCCTTCAATGTCCGTTCGACGAGGCGATCGGCCGCCTGTGGGTCGCCCAGCAGCAGCCGCGCGGACAGCCTCAGTTTTGGAAGAGCGCGGAAAACATTGTCTTCACCAAGCGCTGTTGATTGCGCGGCGAGGATCCCGGCAACCGTCCTGAACCCGGCCGGCTTGGAGAGGTTTTGGGTGTACCGGAACCGCTCCGGCAGGGTGATCTGATCGTTTCCGGAGAAGAATACGAACGGGATGCCTCTGTCCGTCAGCTCGTCGGCGAGGGGAAAAACAGTCTCACCGTTGAGGTCGATGTCCAGCACCGCCCCATCCGCTGAATCGATATATCGTCGAGCCCGGCTGACTGACGACACCGGCCCCAAAACGGTCGCCCCACAATCGCTGAAATAAGAGGCAAGTTCGCTTGCCAGCAAGAATTCGTCCTCGACGAGCAGAATTCGCATGCCTAATAACATAGCAGCCCTCCGGGCTTTAAACGGCGGTCGCGTCCATCGGTTCCGTGGCTATCGGCGGTGCGGGATGGGAATTTGAGTAGGAACGGTTTACACATTGGATCGAAATCAGCGCTGCCGCGTTGCATTTCACTGAAGCAGGACAATTGATGCAAAAGCTGCCGAGGTTCCCCATAGTCGGTATTGGCGCCTCTGCGGGCGGCATTGCCGCCATGGAGGGATTTTTTCGCGGGATGCCGTCTTCGAGCGGGATGGCGTTCGTGATCGTCACGCATCTCAGCCCGGAACGGGAAAGTCTGCTGCACGAAGTGATTGCGCTTTACACCGGAATTCCGGTTCGTGTCGCTGAAGATGGAATGGATATCCATCCTGACACCGTCTACGTGATGCCGCACAATGCGATCCTCACCATCGAAAATTCCAGCCTAAAGCTGCGCCAACCGAATTCCGTGTCCAGGGAGCGCAAGCCCATCGATATCTTTTTCAGCGCGCTGGCCGAGGATCAGGGCGAATACGCCGTCGGCGTCGTCCTGTCGGGCGGCGATTCCGACGGTACGTTGGGCATCAAGGCAATCAAGGAGCATGGCGGCCTGACGCTGGCGCAACTCTCCGACGAGTCGGGTCCGAGCAATCCCGACATGCCGCGCAGCGCGATCAGTTCCGGTCTGATCGATATCGCCATCCCGGCCGATGAGATGGGTGCGAAACTCATGGAATTTGCCCATAGCTTTGAACTGCTCGACGAGCTTGAAGCTGACGATGGCAAGGCCAGTGCTTTGAAACTCCGCAAGGGCCAGGAGGAAATCTACGCGATCCTGCGCAGCCATTCGGGACATGATTTCTCGGGCTACAAGGCCAAGACGTTCTTGCGTCGCGTCAGGCGACGCATGCAAATAACGCAGAACACCGCGATCGATGCCTATATAGAGTTGCTTCGTTCAAATGCGGAGGAAGTGCGGTCGCTGTTTCGCGATCTGCTGATCAACGTGACAAATTTCTTCCGCGATACGGACGCTTTCAAGACCCTGGAAGAGACCGTCATCCCCAAACTTTTCGAAGGCAAGGACGCCAACGATACGATCCGCGTCTGGGTGCCCGGCTGCGCAACCGGCGAGGAAGTCTTCTCGATCGGAATGCTGATGCGCGAGCATATGGATACACTTTCGGCTGTGCCGCGCATCCAGATTTTCGCCACGGACATCGATGACGCGGCGTTGGGCATCGCACGTTCGGCGCGCTATCCGGAGTCATTGCTTGCGGGCGTTTCGCCTGAACGTCGCGAACGCTTCTTCAGCAATGACGGCACAAGTTTCATCTTGAGCAAGAGCGTACGTGATCTCTGCATCTTCTCGGCGCACAGCGTCATCCGTGATCCACCCTTCTCGCGCATGGACATGGTGTCGTGCCGGAACCTGCTGATCTATTTCGGCCCCGATGTGCAAAAGCAGGTTATTCCGACCTTCCACTATTCGCTGAAGCCCGGCGGCTATCTGTTCCTTGGCACCTCCGAGAGCATAAGCCAGCATGCCGATCTGTTTGCACCGGTCGACAAGAAACAACGGATATTCAAGGCACGAGAACATACGGCGCCGCCGCGGCTGCCGATCTTGTTGAATGCTGCGCCTGCAAGCAACTTTTCCAGCGCCAATGACACACATGCCCGCCGCGGCTTGTCTTATTCCCTAAGGCAAACCGTTGAAGCGCAGGTTCTCGAACGCTTCGCTCCGGCTCACGTCGTCGTCAATGGTGATGGAGATGTCGTCTATTACTCGGTCCGAACCGGCAAATATCTCGAGCCGCCGCAAGGGGTGCCGAGCAGACAATTGCTCACAATGGCACGCAGCGGCCTGCGTCTGGAATTGCGCGGCGCTTTGCGGGAAGCCGCCGAGGGCCGGCGCACGGTTGTGCGCGAAGCGATAGCCATTGAAGAAGATGAAGATCGTGTCCAATTCGTCACATTGACGATCGAGCCCTTGACTGATCGCGGCAGCGGCGAGCCGCTGTTTCTCGTCCTGTTCGAGCCGGTGGGCCAGCCGCAGCCGCGGCTGGAGGCTCTAAAGGTTCGACAGCCGGTGGCATCTGGGATTGCTGATTTCGAACGCGAGCTCCGCGATACGCGCGAGCGCCTGCAATCGACGATCGAAGAATATGAGACCGCGTTGGAGGAGTTGAAATCTTCCAATGAGGAACTCGTCTCGGTCAACGAAGAAGCCCAGTCCTCCAATGAGGAGCTCGAGGCCTCCAAGGAAGAAATGCAGTCCCTCAATGAGGAATTGAACACCATCAATGCCGAACTGGTTTCCAAGATCGAGGATCTCGATCGTGCCAACAGCGATCTGAAGAACCTGTTCGAGAGCACACAGATCGCGACTGTTTTTCTCGATACCAAGCTGGTTATCCGCAGCTTCACGCCGGCGGCGTCTTCGTTCTTCAACTTGCTGCCGACCGACATCGGAAGACCGCTGACCGATCTTGCCAGCCGGCTCGATTATCCGCACCTGCGCGACCATATTGCCCAGGTTTTCAGGGCCGGCGAGATGATCGAGCACCAGCTGCCGCGCGATAGCAACGGCATCCACTATCTCGTGCGGCTGATCCCCTACCGCGACAGCGCGCGGAAAATCCAGGGCGTGGTGGTGACCTTTGTCGATGTGACGACCATGGCTGAAGCCGAAGCCCACCAGCGGGTATTGATCTCGGAACTCAACCATCGGGTCAAGAACATGCTGGCTGTTACGGTCAGCATTGCCAGTCAGACTCTGAAAAATGCTCCCTCTTCGGAGGCTTTCGCCGAAGCGCTCATCGGTCGCCTGCGCGCCATGGCGCGGGCCTACGGAGTGCTCTCGCGCGAAAGCTGGAAAGAGGTCTCGGTCGAGGAAATCGTGCGGCAGGAAGTCGAGCCGTTCGGGCTGGAACGCATCAACACCACAGGCGAGGACATTCGGCTCAAGCCTCAGCAGGGCCTGTCGCTTGGCATGGTGATCCATGAACTTGCCACGAATGCTGGAAAATATGGCGCCTTGTCCGTGCCAAACGGCGTGGTGTCCGTGACTTGGTCGGCGTCGGATCACGGTTTTCAGCTCGAATGGTTAGAAAGCGGCGGTCCCGCTGTCAGTCCGCCTGAGAAGACGGGATTTGGTCTTTCGCTGGTGAAGGGCGAAATTGAGTATCGGCTTGGCGGAAATTTTGAAACATCTTTCGGTTCCGATGGTTTGAGCTTGCGGATTGAGTTTCCGTTTGATCATCGGGAGAGCGAAACGTGACTGCATCTCGTATCCTTGTCGTCGAAGATGAATGGCTGGTCGCGGAGGAGCACCGCGCAATCCTGGAAGAGGCCGGCTTCGCCATCGCCGGGCCAGTGCCGTCCGTTGCTCGCGCGAAAAAGCTGATCGAGAGTGAAGTCATATCTGCTGCGGTCCTGGACATTGGTCTCGGCGGCGAGACCAGCGCTGCCCTTGTCCCTCTTCTAGCGCAACGCGGAATTCCGTTTGTTTTCGTCAGTGGGTACACGGCATCCGACATCCCGCAAGATTTGCGTCATCACAAGATGCTGTCAAAACCCGTGTGGGCTGCCGCGCTGGTCGAGGCCGTGCGAAATATGCTCGGTGTTCAACCGACAGCTTTGGCAAGACACCAGGACAGCGGAACGGTGCCAACCCAACGAGAAGCCCGATAACTGCACAAAGACACTGGTTTTTCACCAGAGATGCGACGACATTCGGGTCCAGGCCCGAGCCGGCGTCGCCGGCAAGTGCCTGCGATCCGGCCGGCACGATTGGCATTCTCGCGGTCTGGCGTACTCCAGCGCTGGGCGAAAGTTCGCCACCGCGCGACGATTGGTCAGCCGTGTGAGCTTATCAAACAACGGGCAGTTCGCCCTCGGTTTTCCTCGCGTCGAATAGGACGCCAAGGCCGTAAGTGACGGCGCCAGCGGCAATCATCTCTGCCAACGCTGCGCTCGACACCGGGCAATGCGGCATGACAGCCTTGATCGCGAGTTCGGCATTCGCGATCGACACGAAATCGTGCCGTCGCTTACGGGTCTCCAGATATTGTTCGATCAACATCTGCAGTCGCCTTCTTTCTATATCATCGCCAGCCATTGGTTCCTCCTGTAGACAGACTGAAAGCCCACCACGCCTAAGGAGCGGTGGGCCTGGCGGCCCTTTTTGAGGACCGTGGACTCGAGTGAGGCGGGCAGCGTTGCTGACCAGGATGTCGAGACCGCCGAGGGGCGTTGCTGCTTCATCGACCAGCTTTCTGCAAAAGGCCTCATTGCGGATATCGCCGGCAAGCCTTTTGACCTGCCGCTTTTATTAGGTCCACCAGTTCGTCGGCGTCTTCCTGTTCTTCGGGGAGGTAGCCGAAAGCAACGTCCGCACGCTCGCGCGCGAATGCAATCGCCGCCGCACGACCGGTTCCGGAATCGCCGCCGGTTATCAGCGCTTTGCGACCGGCAAGCCTGCCTGGTCCCTTGTAGGTCGTTTCGCCGTGATCCGGGCGCGGCACCATCTTGCTGGCCAAACCCGGCCACTTCTGTTCCTGTGGCTTGAACGGCGGCTGGGGATATTGCGTCACCGGGTTCTGTTTGAGCATCGGGCTCGCAGGGCCTGCTTTAGCAGGCACTGTTCCCGTATCGGCTGACGCCGTGGAAGCATAAGCGGCGAGAATTCCTCCCGCCATGCTTCCAGCGACAAGTCTACGCGCTGCGTCTGGTACATTGTCATGCTGGTCGTGGTTCATCATGGGCTCGCTTTGACGGCAGGTGACCGTTACGGAAGTGGCACCTAACCGGCCGTCGACGCGAATGTTCCCTTGTGATTGCAGTGAGGTGTCGCTCGCCTTGCCCGTCTCGGCCGTGAGGCCGCATCACCACTTTGACACAACCTCCTGATTGTAGCGGAACGTCTTGTACAGACCGGCCCTGCTTCCAGATCGGCCGGTGGGTAATCAGAAAGGAGGGATCGATTTCGCCGTTCTGGACCATCGCCAATAAAGGTTCCAGGTAGCGTTGCGTATGCGTCTGGCCCATCCGGAAAGCCGGTCCCTCATTCATCGCCGCCAAACGGGATGTGATCGACCAGGCCAACACAGACGCCGGGAACCGAGATGGTGCCGCCTTGCGGCAGCGATAGATTGCCTCGCGCAGCACATGCGGTCTCTGCGAATGCCAGCCCGTTTGATGACGCGAAATATCAGCTCAGTCGCTGGACGCCGACCCCGGCTCGGCCATCCTACGGTGCTGTTCGGCCAAAGTGGCTGCCGGCGTGACATGCGCGGCGGCAACCTGCAGCTTGTTTTTCCAACCGCTGACGACCTGTTCATCACCGGCCATCATCGCCTCGTAACCCGTTTTGGCGACATCGGCCGGATTGTCCTTTTCATCGGTGCCGATCTTGGTATCCATCATTTCAGCGCGCTCGAAGAATCGCGTCTGCGTAGGGCCAGGCATCAGCACGGTGACCGTCACCCCGCTATCTTTCAGCTCATGGCGGAGCGCGATCGAGAAGGAATCGATGAACGCCTTCGTGCCGTTGTAGACGGCCTGGAATGTGCCGGGCATGAAGCCGGCGATCGATCCGGTGAACAGGATGCGCCCGCGACCTCGCCGGGCCATCTTGGCGCCGAGCTCATGCGCCAGATAGACCGTTCCAGTGACATTGGTGTCGATGATCCGGCGGACTTTTCGCCAGTCCTGGTCGACGAAGCCGTTGCCGAGCCCGCGTCCCGCATTGAGAAACAACAGGTCGATATCGCGATCGCCGATCTGGGAGATCAACCGATCGGCGCCCTCGACGGTCGCCAGATCGGCCTCAATGGCTTCGACCGTTACATTGTGGGTCTCAAGTGCCTCTGCCGCCTGCCGGATAGCCGGCTCGTCGGCGGCGATGATCAGGTCGTAACCGTCTTTAGCGCACAGCTTTGCGATTTCCCTTCCGATGCCACTCGAGGCGCCGGTCACCACAGCGAGTTTGGCGTCCGTCATCATATCCTCCATCTTCGTGCCATCGGAACCACGAGCGGGCACAATTGTTCCGCGGCGTTTGGGCTGGATTGATAGTGCGCTGTCATGACGGTCAGGCGAAGGTCGTCGTCGCGGTCGTCGCGCATTCATGGATGGGCCGTTGCGACAAAAACCGTTCTACGCCATGAGAACTCGCGATGGCCTACCTTCAAAAAAAGGCCCCCCGAACGCATGGATTGAGTACTCAGAACGGATCAGTTGAAGTTGGAACAAGTGGCCCGGTTGGAAGTTCGAACCGTGCAGCGTTGTTGCCCTCCCATGTTGATGCTGCGCGATCGGGTCATCCCCTCAGCCCGATCTGCCCGCGCTTCTCCGCGCCAAAGAGAAGCGCGGGCCCCCCCCCCACTTTCACGGCTGTCCGGGATGGAGCGTTTTGTTACGTTGAACTAGCCGACCTCACAGGCTCGTCGTCGGTTTCGTTTGACGAGCTCTCCGAGCGCTCTAGATCATTGATGCCGGACGCAGTTGGTTCGGGCCGGGGAGGAAATCCGCGTGGCGCATCCAACGCGCGCTGTACCCCATAACGACCGTCATTTTCCGGTTGGCTGCCTGTGCTTGCTTCTGATGCTAGCCGGGTTGGCCGGATGCTCGTCTTCCAATCAGGTGGCGCAGCAATCACGAACAGCGGCCTCCGCGGCACAGACCGTATCGATGGTGCTGGATGCCTGGGTGGAGGGAGCGGCACCGTCCGCCTATGCCACGGCCGCACTGCACTCGGTCGGAAAAACGCTGGCCGATGTCGAGGCGCAAATTCGATCGGCCGAGACCGCTGAACCAGCCGGGCGAGCAGGACTGACGGCAGCAGTCAACAGTTTGTCGGTGGCGGTGGCGCATGCCGAGGCGGGATTGCGGGTGAACAATCGCACTGAGGTGGAAAGCGCACAACAGGATCTTCGGGCGGGCATGCGCTCGCTCGCCGCTTACACCAGCGCTTTCGGACCAAAGCCGTGAAGAAGCTTCTGGAAATATCGCTTGGCGTCGTCACCAGTGTCGGAGGTTTCCTCGAAGTCGGGTCGATGGCTACGGCGGCGCAGGCGGGTGCCGCCTTCGGATTCCAGCTAATCTGGGCCATAGTTCTCGGCACCATATGCATCATCTTTTTGGTTGAAATGGCCGGTCGGTTCGCCGCGATGAGCCATCACACGATCTCAGAGGGCATTCGTGAAAGGTTTGGGTTCAACGTCTTCCTATGGCCGTTGCTCGTCGTCTTTCTCGTCAATTTCATGGTGCTGTCCGCTGAGATCGGCGGTGTGGCCATCGCACTCGAACTTGCCACCGGCATAGGCTTCCAGTGGTGGGCACTGCCGGTGGCGTTGCTGGCATGGCTGCTGCTGTGGAAAGGCACGTTTGGCTTTATCGAGAAAGGCGTTTCGGTCCTCGGCCTCGTGACGCTGTGCTTCGTCGTTGGTGCGGTGATGTTAAAGCCCGACTGGACAGCGGTCGCTGGCAGCGCCGTGCCTTCGCTGCCGGCTCACGATGCCATCAATTACTGGTTCATGGCGGCCAGCATTCTCGGCGCGTCGATCTCGCCTTATCTTTTCATGTTTTATTCCTCGGGAGCTATCGAGGACAAGTGGGATGAAAGCCACCTTGGGGCCAATCGTGCCATCGCCGGGCTGGGCATGACCTTCGGTGGGACCATTTCGATCGGCGTGTTGATCATCGCTGCTCTCGTTCTCGCGACGCACGGCATCGACCAGGTGGACGACTATCACCAACTGCCGTTGATGCTGATCCCTATATTCGGCTTCTGGGGGTTCGTTCTATTCGTTGCCTCGCTAGCCATTGCCTGTTTCGGCGCCGCACTCGAAGTCGGGTTGCAACAGGCATATCTGGTGGCACAGGGCTTTGGCTGGACCTGGGGCGAGGATCGCAAGCCGCGCGATGATCCGGGCTTCAGTGCCGTCTATACGGCATCATTGTTTTTGGCCGCCATTCCGATCATGCTTGGCCTCGACCCACTGAGGCTGACCATCTTTTCCATGGCGGTAACGGCGGCGAGCCTTCCGCTGACGGTAGTTCCATTTCTCTTCCTGCTGAATGACGAACGCTATGTCGGCGAACATCGCAACGGCATCATTTCGAATGCCGCCGTTGTCTTCATTATCGCGCTTGCCTTCGTGCTCGCCGTGGTGACAATTCCGCTGCAGATATTCGGAGGCACATGATGGAATTGATGCGTGATCTCCTGGACAAGCAGGTGTTCGACCGCCGGCGGGTCAAGATCGGCAAGGTCGACGGAGTGGTGGCTGAGTTGCGGCTGGGCAAACCACCAAGGATTGTCGCGATAGAACTCGGCTCCATCACTTTGGCGCGCCGCCTTGGCGCGCGGCCCGGGGAATGGATGGCGCAACTGGCGACGAGGGTGGGTGGCAAACGCCACGCCGAGCCACACAGGATTGCGTGGAAAAAGGTGCAGGACAACGGGCTCGACATCGAATGTGACATCGAGGTGGGCGAGACGTCGATTTTCGCCTGGCAGGACTGGTTGCGCGATCATGTCATCGGGCGCATCCCAGGAGCGTGATGATGAGGACAGTCAACCTCGAACATCTTGCCGGGCGACGCGTGCTCTCGCAGCGTGGAAAGAGCATCGGTCACATCGAAGAGATTCTCGCCGAACAGCGTGGCGACGAGCTCGTCGTTACTGAATTCCACGTTGGCATCTACGCCGCGTTCGAGCGTCTGTCGGCTTCGACCATCGGCATCGCGATGCTCGACCTGTTTCGGCTGCGCCGTCGCGACGGCCTGTACCGCATTCCCTGGGATAAACTCGATATCTCCGATCCGGCGCGACCGCGGCTGCTATGCCCGATGACCGAGCTTCCCGGATGGAAAGGGCAAAAGGACCTTCGGGAGTAGATGGCTACGGCTCGGGAGGGCTAAGGCGCCGGCGTTTTGCCGGCGAACAGCCGTTCGTGCAGATGGCGCCTCCGCAAAGATTACTGCAGGTTCTTGCGAAGGAAGATGCGGGCGTGTCCTGGAATAACGAATTCGACTTTGCCGAATTCCTCAAACCCATGAAGCCGGTAAAATTGAGGCGCCTGGAAACTGCTCGTCTCGACGACGGCTCTCTTGCATCCACGCCTAATGGCTTTCTCCTCAATCGCCATAAGAAGCTGTGATCCATAGGATCGGCCAAGCAATTTTTCAGGCAAGAAGAACATGTCGAGAAACAGGAGCCCCAGTTCCGTTCTGCCCCAAATTCCACCCCAGATCTTTCCCGAGGGGTCGGTAAGCTCCGCGCCGATCACTGCCCGGTCATCGATTCCGGTTTGTTCGATGTTGTGTCGATAGAGCGCAGCGGCCGCCTGCGTTCGTGCATCCCCGTTGTGAGCCAGAGCGATTGTAAATCCTTCGGATCGAGCCGGCATGCGTTCTGCTCCTGCGTCGGAATGGTCTTGAGATTCAACCGTCAGATTAACATCAAGGCGGCCGGTTCGCTCGCAGCTCTGATCGCCGCTTCTGTTGTAACCCGTCTTGCCCACATTCCGCATCGCGATCCGCGTCGGATGCATGCAGCCGCGCCCAACATATCGCTTTGGTGTTGAACAAAGCCCATCCTGCCCTTGTCAGGTCTCATCACAATTCGTGCGCCGTCAAGAGTGTCCACCTCGACGAAGCTGCTGCGGATCACAATCCATTACGCCGGGAACAATGAGAAAAACCTGTCGTTGGGAAAGCGATCGCAATTCGGCGATTCAAACACGGAGACTCCAATGTTGAAGAAAATTCTAGCCGCGTCGGTGCTAACTATTGCCTTGGCCGGTTCCGCCTTGGCGCAGACAAATGGAACGGGTGCTGGCGGCACGGCTGGCACGGGTAATGGAACTGGTACTGGAACTGTTGGCAGCGGCGGCGCCGCTGGCAATGGCACTGGAAGCGGGAATGCGGCCGTGCCAACCGATCCGAATTCCACAAACTCGACTACAAAATCGAACGGCATGACCGACCGTTGCAAGGACGCCGCAGGCAATGACATCGATAACAACACTGCAAGTGGCGCAACGACCTCGACCGTGCAAAATTGCAACAAGTAGCCGATGGACCTAGCGGCTTCGGCCGCCCGGAGGCCCGCCATCAAGACAATGGCGGGCCTCCGAGTACGTGCCTCGCATGGCTGGATACATAGGAGCACATGTGCCCAAAGAGACCCGGCGGGCCAAACTCGATCGCTTAGCAGCCTCCATTCCGAAGCACGAATTCGAATTCCTAATGAAGATTGCAAAGCTAAGCCGTCATGACTTACTTGGCCTGATCGCTAAACACGATGGCGGCAGGGACAAGGTCTATAGGGACCTTGCGGCCCACTTGGCAGCAACTGAGGCCGCCCCGGAGCCCGTACGTGAGGCGGCAGCTGACGACGGCCAAACAGCTGGAGCATCTCCTGCCAGGAACTCGCCCGCCCGTAAGTAGCGGCGAAGATCATTTCGGTGCCAGCCCTGACGCTCCACGGAAGCGACCACCGTGTCGTCTTCCAAAGTCTTCGAATGGGTTGGACGAGCATTTCGCCGCGCCTTACCGACGAGTACTGCTGGATACGGCAACCGGTAGGCGCTTTAAGTCCGGCTGCAATTCAGGTTCATCGGACATGCCGGAACCTGAAGCGCCGCCGCGCATTTCGTCTCCAAGCATGACCGATCTTGCGGTAATCGCCAGGGAGAAATCCAAATGCAAACTTCAGGCGCAACTTCACAGCAAAACCTTGGCCGATTGGCCATAGAACCGTTTGCCGGCACGGTGACGGTGCGGTTTTCCGACGCCATCGTCGCAGCTACGGAGCGAGCGAAGGTCCTGCGTGAAGACGGGCACAAGCCCGTTTTCTATATCCCCTTTGAGGACATCTATTTCGATCTTTTCGAAAAGACCGACACCACCACCCGGTGCCCGCTTAAAGGCACCGCAAGCTACTGGCGTGTCCACGCCGTCGGCAGTTCTTCCGACGATTTCATGTGGGCCTACGAAACGCCCGATGCGGCCGCTCTGGCTATTGCAGGTCACGGCGCTTTCGATCCGGAAAAAGCCCGTATCGATGTCGACCCTGCCGAGGACAAGCGACACACGCCACATATCGTCGAATAGGTTTCATCAGCCAGAGTCAATCACGGTAACGACAGGCGCGATGAGCATTTTCTACCAGGCGGCAAAGATTGCGGAGGAGGTTCACGCGTCGCAGCGCGATAAGACCGGGCGGCCCTACATCGAGCATTGCCGCCGTGTCGTCGACGCTGTCGAGACAATCGATCAGAAGACTGTTGCCTACCTTCATGACGTTCTGGAGAAAGGCGAGGGCTGGACCCGCGCCAAGCTCGAAGAAGCAGGCTTCGGACCGACAATTACCGCGGCGGTCGATGCCATGTCGCGCAGGCCGGATGAGGAGTATTTCGCCTTTGTCCGGCGGGCTGCGTCGAACCCAGTGGCGCTCCCCGTAAAACGCGCCGATCTGGAGGACAACATCTGGCAGTCGAGGCAGGTCGGAGCGTCGGCGGCCAAATATGAAGAGGGCCTTCGCATACTTGACCAAGAGTTCTCCCGACAATAGTGCGCGCCCGGCGCTGGCATTGCATCTGCCGAAGCAGCCATCGCCTGAGAGCTTGCGGCGCACAGCACGTTTCGGCTCTCCTGGCCGTCAGTTTTTCCGCGCCGGCGTGCGCCCGAGGGTCCTCGTCTGGACCATGGAACGTGTGATCGGGTCAAAGCTCCTCCGGAGATGGACCGCAGCGTCCCGAAAAGGAGTAACGGCCGGCTCGGAATCAGGAACTCCTCCGGCGCCGGTGCGTTGACCAGCAAGCCGGGACGAGTTCCCGGCCTCCGCGGGTGGCGGGCAAGCCGCCGCCGAACCCGAACTTCTGCACAATGAAAGGTAAGGCCATGGGCTTCTTTTCGAAGGACATCAAGACACTCGACGATCTCTTCGTGCACACGCTGCGCGACATCTATTACGCCGAAAAGCAGATCGAGAAAGCGCTGCCGAAGATGATCGGCAAGGCAACCGATCCGCAATTGAAGGCCGGATTCGAAAAACACCTCGAGCAGACCAAAGGCCATATCGAGCGCGTCGAACAGGTGTTCGAATTGCATGGCGTCAAGGCCAAGGAGGTCAACTGCCCGGCGATAGACGGCATTCTGGAGGAAGCCGACGATGTGAGCGGCGACGTTGACGACAAGGAGGTCCTAGACGCGGCGCTGATAGCGTCGGCGCAGGCGGTCGAACACTATGAGATGACCAGATATGGCACGCTCATCGCCTGGGCCAACCAGCTTGGCCGCAGCGACTGTGCCAACGTGTTGGCCAAGAACCTGAAGGAAGAGCAGGCGACCGATCGCAAGCTCACCGAAATGGCGGAAAGCAAGATCAACATGCAGGCTGCCGAGTAGACCGTCCCAGGTCATGATGAGATCTGGTTGAAATCTCATCATGACCTAACCCTGTTGAAGCATGATTTTTCCAAAACCGGCACCAGTGCTGCGTTGAGTCGATCTCCATCGTTGTCCACGGAACTTTCATGACGGGCGAATCTGCCATCTCTCGCGATCTGCCGACGAGTGTAAAATCGTCTTTCGGCGTGGCGTTGAGCACGGCGCCGATGGAAGCAAAGGCTGCCGACACGTTGCCGGCCGATGCTGGCCGATGGCAATACGAACCCAAATGGGACGGGTTCCGCTGCCTGGCCTTTAAAGCCGGCGCGGCCGTGGAGTTGCGTGCAAAATCCGGCAAGCCGTTAGGGCGGTATTTCCCGGAAGTCGTCGCGATGTTGCATGAACTGAAAACAAAAGAGTTCGTGGTCGATGGTGAGATCGTCATCGAAATTGCAGGCGCTCTTTCTTTCGACGCCTTGCAGATGCGGCTGCATCCGGCGGAAAGCAGGATCCGGAAACTGTCGGTCGCGACGCCGGCAAAGCTGATCCTCTTTGACATGTTGGCGACCTCCGAGGGCGCCTTGATGCAGCAGCCGCTCTCGGTTCGGCGCGCTGCACTCGAACTGTTCGTAAAGTCGGCCGGGCGAAAGGATCTCGAACTGTCTCGGGCGACGCGTGATTTGGCGGCGGCAGGCAGATGGCTTGGCCAATCCGGACAAGGTTCGACCGACGGGGTCGTTGCCAAGCTTCTCGATGACGAATATCGACCCGGCGAGCGCGCCATGGTCAAAGTCAAGCGCCTGCGCACGGCCGATTGTGTCGTCGGAGGGTTCCGCTACCTGGCGAATTCGCGTGAAGTCGGCTCCCTGTTGCTTGGCCTGTACAATGACCAGGGGCAACTCGACCATGTCGGGTTCACTTCGACCATCGCCCGGGAGGACAGGGCCAAGCTTACGCGACAACTTGAAGCTTTGCGATCGGCTCCCGGCTTCACGGGAAAAGCGCCGGGCGGTCCCAGTCGGTGGAGCACGGAAAGAAGCGGACAATGGGAGCCATTGCGGCCCGAACTGGTGGCGGAGGTGCGGTTCGATCATGTCACCGGCGATCGTTTCCGTCATGGCACCAAATTTCTGCGATGGCGTCCTGACAAAAGCCCGAAGCAATGCACGTTCGAACAGATACTTGGAAAATGAGGCTTGGCGAGGCGTCGGCAGGTCCACACCATCGAGACCAAATCCGTCAAGCATTCGGCGCAGCCAAATCCAGTGCATTTCACTGGCGATCTTGAACCCGGCGGCGAGATAAACGCCTTTGCAGGAGGATGCCGGACCAAACCCGTTGTTCAGTCTGTCACCACGCCTCGCTTTGGCGGATCACGGTTCTCGTCCGGATTAGGAACTGGCACTTCGTCGGGAAGAAGATCCGGCTCAGGCTCGCGTATGTCCGGCGTCCACGTCGGCGCATCCACTGGCGGCTCTTCGGTTGGCTCTGGTTTGGGGGGCACATCTATTCTCCGGGTTTCGCTTGGGCGTGGGGTTCGGCCCGCCACCGGTCGCGCGTCGCCGCGTCTGGAGGCGAAAGGGTCTTTTCACACCCCATGTATTTTTACCGATGGCCAGCGGTCCTGGGGCTTGTCGGCGCCCGATCAGAGTCCTGCGTTCCGGCTCCTTTGAGCGCAATGTTGGCATCCGCTGCCTCTGGCTCTTTGAGGACTGCCCTGTCGACGTTCTTGATCTCGGCCATAAGGCATCGTCCTTGGTGGCCAACGGGCAACCGCGAGAATTGTTCCGAGCTATTAAGGGCGGCTGGAGCTGCTGTGCGGACCTTCTGGCTGGGCAGTTATCAACTATGCTGTCTTGCGTTTCGGTGAGGCTCTCTTTGTGGATCTCGCCAGCCCTTCCTGTTTGAGGCTCTTCTTCAGCACCTCAGCGAGGTTGATGACATTCTCCTGTGGCCTTGGTGCGGGCTTCGGCAGCTTCTTGCCTTTGCGCTTTGCATCGATCATGGCGATCAGCGCGTCTTCATAGGTGTCTTCAAATTTCGAGGGATCGAAGGTCGTCACTTTTTTGTCAATAAGCATGCCGGCGATTTCGAGCAGATCGGGGTCGTATTTCTGCTTGGCCAATCCATCGAACACAGTGCTTTCCGAAACCATTTCGTTGTGGTTGCGAAGCTCGGTCATCACCATCCCCTTGCCATAGGGCTGAATCAGCACTTCGCGGCCGCGCTGGTAGAGCACCACGCAGGATCGAGCGGCCACGCCCTTGTTCTTCATGGCATCGCGGATCACTCCGTATGCTTCGATTGCGGCGCTGTCGGCCGGGATCAGATAGTAGGGCTTCTCGAGATAGCGCGTATCGATATCGTCAATCGATACGAATTCGCCGACTTCGAGCGTGTGCTTCGACGTCAGCTTCAACGCCTTTATGTCGTCAGGTTCGATCTGGAGAAATTCGTCCTTTGCGATCTCGAAACCCTTCACCTGATCCGCTGCATCCACCAGCTTTCCGGTCTCCTCGTCGGCGTAGACGCTCCTGACCGGCAGACCGTCCTTGCGGTTCAAAATCTTGAAATGGATCTTGGATGCTTCGCTGGTTGCGCCGACAATCTTCACGCCGCAAGTAACCGAACCAACCTTCAAGAAGCCCTTCCAGGCAGCACGTGGCGCGGCCATTTTGCGCTTATCCCGTTTCCAGCTAGGGCAACGCGTTTCCGTTCGAATTGTTCCTGCGGCGGGGGCTCGGTGCACCGTGAATGTCCGGTGGGGAAGTCCTGTCAGTCTCGACAGCCGGGCCGGCGCCTGCATCCGCAGGAACCGAAAGCGCACCATGAACATTGTCAGACACAGGCAGGAGAGTGTCATGCAAGTCGTTCGGACCGAAGTGGTGAATGCCAGGGCGCCAGACGGGCAGTCGGTTCGCCGGGTGATATTTTGCGGCGAGGGCGGCGACTGCGTTACGGTGGACATGGCAAACGTCGGGATACAAGCTGAAGATGACGTGCTTGCCCGCGCAAAGGCAATCCTGGTCCAGACAGCGACCTTTGATCTCGCAGCCAATGAATATGACGCGAGCAGCAACGGCAATTTCGACCAGGTCGAGATAACCTCTGCAAGCGACGGCGCCGGCGACGTATATGTCTTTGAGTATCGCGATGGCGAAACCAGCCGACGCATACCGCCGTCGAGGATGGCGAGCCTTGAGGCGGCCCGGTCCGAAGCTATCCGCTGCGCAATCGATCTTCTCGCCGACCTGCAGCCTGGCACGGACGCTCTGTCCGGCTGGCTTGTGAGGGTATCCAACGAAAACGGTGAATTGCTTTACACTGTTGATGTGGCTGAGGCCGATGCAGCGCGGCAGGCAGGCCAGTAACCCAAACCCGACGGAATCCACCAGTGGCCGCCCAAGGATTGATTCACGGACCAATAGGCGACGATGGCCTGCATCTGTGCGTCGACATGCAGCGCCTGTTTGCGCCGGGTGGACCTTGGCCCGTGCCGTGGGCTGAAAAGGTGGTCCCGGCGATCGAAGAACTGGTCGCCAGACATGCCAGCCGTACCCTGTTCACGCGCTTCATTCCTGCCGCCCGCCTGGGCGAGGCGCCGGGAATGTGGGCAAACTACTATCGTCGGTGGGCGGAGGTAACCCTTTCCAACATCGATCCGCGCCTGATCGAGCTGATGCCTCAACTTGCACGATTTGTACCGCCGGCGACGGTCGTCGACAAACATGTCTATTCGCCCTGGACCGAGGGGCGGCTCGACGCGCTGCTGAGTGGCTCCGGCGTGCGTGCGCTCGTGATCACCGGTGGCGAAACCGACGTTTGCGTTCTCGCGACCGTGCTTGGCGCCATCGATCGTGGCTTTCGCGTCATTCTCGTCACCGATGCCATCTGCAGCTCTGCCGACCAGACCCATGACGCACTGATGGAAGTATACCATTCCCGCTTCAGTGAGCAGATTGAGGCGGCCAGCATGGCGGAGGTTTTGGAGTGTTGGCCACAACTCACTCGCTGATCTGGGGGGCTTCAAGTGAAAGGGCCGACAATCGTCATTCTGGTCGGGCGGACTGTTTCAGTTGGCGGACGGCACTACAGTGAACCGGAAAACGTATATGAACGGCACGATTGCCTGATCTGGTCGCTCGCGTGAATCAGTGTCTGGAAGCGTACAAAGCCTTGCAGAGCTATCGACAGCGCGGCCAACCGTCATAGAATGAACAGGATACAGCGCCGAAGACTCGATGCCGGCATCTAGCAATCTTTGCGAGACATCCGGCGCCTCTGCCGTCGGCCTTCCGCAGGGAGGATGATGTGCTGAAAACCGAAGTCATTGACCTTGAAACCTATAGCGCAGTCTACGCGGTGATCTCTGGCTATCGCGCTGACGACATTATCTCGACGGCGTTTGCGGTCGATGAAATCCGCGCAAGGTTTCCTGAGTGTCGCTGCGACGACGAGGAATTGGTCGGGCTTATGGTCCATGCCATGTCCGGTAAGAAAATTGCCGTGAGCTTCGACCACCGGGTGGAACCGGTCAGGCGGCGTGCTGCGCTGCCGATCGCTTCGGAGAGCAAAGGACTGCGATAATTGGACCACCATAGGTCCGTTGCGATTTTGGAAGACGAGGCGTTTATCGCGCTCGAACTTGAAGACATGTTGCGCGACGCGGGGTTCGACATCGCTGGGGTCTTTTCGTCCTGCGTCGACGCGCTGGAATGGTTCAGGGGCAGTTCTCCCGACATTGTTGTCATGGATATCGGCCTGGCGGATGGGATTGCGTACGAATAGCTACGTTGCTTGACGCCCGAAACATCCCCTTTGTCGTCCATTCGGCAAGCTACGCCAATTCGGGTTTTCACGATCCGATTTTCCTTCAAGGGACATGGGTCGCAAAGCCTGCCTCGCCTTCCGAGTTGCGCAACGCAATTCATGCCTCTCTGGCAATGGCAAACGGCGATGACGTGTCGTGGTCGGCTAAAGCCCGATAAATCCACAACCGCATCATGAATCCGGCGTTCAAACCAAGGCGCAATCGTCGGCCTGGAATTCACGGCACGATGGAACAAAATGGAAAATGCCGCGTTTGGGGTCTTGCGGCGCGATCCACATTGGCCGCGGGGGCAATTTTATCCGTATAAATCCATAGGGCTGGGAGTGGCGCTGTGACCGTGCAGGCATCCAAGAAGCAATTGGACCGTCGAAGCATTCTGAATTCTCTGAAAGCCTTCCGGCGCGGCGATTTCTCCGTCCGCATCGACAATGTTTATGAAGGCCTCGATTCCGAGATAGCTGAGACTTTCAATGAGATCGCTGACCTCAACGACCAAGTGACGCGCGAGTTCGAGCGCTTGAGCCGGGTCGTCGGCAAGGAAGGGCGGATAGGCGAGCGCGGCCGGGTTCGCAATGCCACCGGCAGTTGGGAATCCAGTGTCCGTTCAGTCAATGATCTCATAGAAGACATGGTTCAGCCAACGGCTGAGGTTGCGCGCGTTATCGGCGCCGTCGCCAAGGGCGACCTGTCGCAGACCATGATGGTCGAAATTGACGGCCGACCGCTGCGTGGCGAATTCCTGCGCATCGGCAAGATCGTCAACACCATGGTCGGCCAGTTGGCCTCCTTCGCCTCTGAGGTGACGCGCGTGGCGCGCGAGGTCGGTACGGAAGGCAAGCTCGGCGGCCAGGCCCGGGTCAAGGGTGTCGCCGGCACGTGGAAAGATCTGACCGACAACGTCAACGCGATGGCCACGAACCTGACCGGGCAAGTGCGCAACATCGCGGAGGTTACGACCGCAGTCGCGTCGGGCGACCTGTCGAAGAAGATCACAGTCGATGTCAAGGGCGAAATCCTCGAACTGAAGAACACCATCAACACGATGGTGGACCAGCTTAATTCCTTCGCTTCGGAAGTGACGCGCGTGGCGCGCGAGGTCGGCACTGAAGGCAAGCTTGGCGGCCAGGCGCGCGTTGAGGGTGTTGGTGGCACGTGGAAGGATCTGACCGACAATGTGAATTCCATGGCCGAGAACCTGACTGGCCAGGTGCGCAACATCGCCGAAGTGACGACCGCGGTGGCTTTGGGCGACCTGTCGAAGAAGATTACGGTCGACGTGAAGGGCGAGATTCTCGAGCTGAAATCCACGATAAACACGATGGTGGACCAGCTGAATTCATTCGCGGGCGAGGTCACGCGCGTGGCACGCGAGGTTGGCACCGAAGGCAAGCTTGGCGGCCAGGCGCAGGTGCGCGGCGTCGCCGGCACCTGGAAGGACCTCACCGACAACGTCAACTCGATGGCCGAGAACCTGACCGGTCAGGTGCGCAATATCGCCGAGGTGACGACGGCGGTCGCGTCGGGCGATCTGTCGAAGAAGATCACGGTCGCCGTGCAAGGCGAAATCCTGGAACTCAAGGACACCATCAACACGATGGTCGACCAGCTGAACTCCTTTGCCTCGGAAGTGACGCGCGTGGCGCGCGAGGTCGGCACCGAAGGCAAGCTGGGCGGCCAGGCCGAGGTGAGGGGCGTCGGTGGCACATGGAAGGATTTGACGGACAACGTCAATCTCATGGCCGCCAACCTGACTGGCCAGGTTCGAAACATCGCAGAAGTCACCACCGCCGTGGCGCGCGGCGACCTGTCGAAGAAGATCACCGTCGACGTCAAAGGCGAGATCCTGGAGCTCAAGGACACCGTCAACACGATGGTCGACCAACTGAACTCCTTCGCCTCTGAGGTCACGCGTGTGGCCCGCGAAGTGGGATCGGAAGGCAAGCTTGGTGGCCAGGCGCATGTCGAAGGCGTCGGTGGCACCTGGAAGGATCTGACCGACAACGTCAACGCCATGGCCGGCAATTTGACGGTGCAGTTGCGTGACGTGTCGAAGGTGGCAACGGCCATCGCGACCGGCGACTTGACCCAGAAGATCACCGTCGACGCGCTGGGCGAGATCTTGCAGATCAAGGACGTCATCAACACGATGGTCGACCAGCTCAATTCCTTCGCTTCGGAAGTGACACGTGTGGCGCGCGAGGTCGGCTCCGATGGCAAGCTCGGCGGCCAGGCCCAGGTGCGCGGCATCGGCGGCACGTGGAAGGACCTGACCGAAAACGTCAACGCCATGGCGGCCAACCTGACCGGCCAGGTGCGCAACATCGCCGAGGTGACCACCGCCGTGGCGCTCGGGGACCTTTCGAAGAAGATCACCGTCGATGTCCGCGGCGAGATCCTGGAGCTGAAGGACACCATCAACACAATGGTGGACCAGCTCAATTCCTTCGCTTCGGAAGTCACGCGCGTGGCACGCGAGGTCGGCACGGAAGGCAAGTTGGGAGGCCAGGCGCAGGTGCGCGGCGTTGCCGGCACGTGGAAGGATCTCACAGACAATGTGAACTCGATGGCCGAGAATCTGACCGGCCAGGTGCGCAACATCGCCGAAGTCACGACCGCCGTGGCGCGCGGCGACCTGTCGAAGAAGATCACCGTTGATGTGAAGGGCGAAATCCTGGAGCTCAAGTCGACCATCAACACCATGGTGGACCAGTTGAACTCCTTCGCCGGCGAGGTCACCCGAGTCGCGCGTGAGGTTGGCACCGAGGGCAAGCTTGGTGGCCAGGCGCGCGTCGAAGGTGTTGCCGGTACCTGGAAGGACCTGACCGACAACGTCAACCTGATGGCGACGAACTTGACCAATCAGGTGCGCGGCATCGCCGATGTCGTGACGGCGGTCGCGCAAGGCAATCTCAGGCGCAAACTGACGGTCGACGCGAAGGGAGAGATCGCCCTGCTGGCCGACACCATCAACGGCATGATCGAGACGCTTGCCACCTTTGCCGACCAGGTGACCAACGTCGCCCGTGAGGTGGGCATCGAGGGTAAGCTCGGTGGTCAGGCGCGTGTGCCAGGTGCCGCCGGCCTCTGGCGCGACCTCACCGACAATGTCAATCAACTCGCTGCCAATCTGACCACCCAGGTGCGTGCCATCGCCGAGGTTTCGACGGCGGTGACGAAGGGCGATCTTACCCGTTCGATCAGCGTCGAAGCCTCCGGCGAGGTCGCCGCGCTAAAAGACAACATCAACGAGATGATCCGCAATCTGAAGGATCAGACGCTGAAGAATGCCGAGCAGGACTGGTTGAAGACCAATCTCGCCCGGTTTTCGCGCATGCTGCAAGGCGAGCGCGACCTTGCCACCGTCTCGCGGCTCATCATGTCCGAACTCGCTCCTCTGGTGAACGCCCAGTATGGGGTGTTCTACGTCACCAATCGCGACGAGGAGGAATCCTATCTTGAGCTGGCGGCTTCCTATGGCGCCGAGAGCAAAGCTGCCATCAAGCAGCGGCTTGATCTGCGAGAGGGCCTGGTTGGGCAAAGTGCCGCCGACAAGCGCGCCATCATGCTGGACAATGTGCCGCCAGAATTCCTTCGGGTCACATCTGGTCTTGGCAGCGCCTCGCCAGCCAATGTCATCATCCTGCCTGCTCTGTTCGAGGATGAAGTCAAAGCCGTCATCGAGCTCGCCTCGTTCGGCGAGTTTCGTGACACACACCAGTCGTTCCTCAACCAGCTCATGGAATCCGTCGGCATCGTTCTCAACACCATCGCTGCGACGATGCGCACGGAGGGCCTGCTCAAGCAGTCGCAACTGCTGACGTCGGAATTGCAAGCGCGTCAAACCGAGCTGACAAAAAAGCAGGAAGAGCTGCATGCGACGAACGAGGAGCTGCAGGAAAAGGCGCAGCTGCTCGAGAACGAAAAGAAGCAGGTCGAAAACAAGAATCTCGAAATCGAGATGGCGCGACGCGCGCTGGAGGAGAAAGCCGAGCAACTTGCGCTCACGTCGAAATACAAATCCGAATTCCTGGCCAATATGAGCCACGAACTGCGCACGCCGCTCAATTCGCTGCTCATTTTGTCAAACCTGCTGGCGACCAACCAGCACGGCAACCTCAACGAAAAACAGGTAGAGTTCGCCCGCACCATCAATTCGGCAGGAACCGATCTTCTCAGCCTCATCAACGATATCCTCGATCTGTCGAAGATCGAGTCGGGCACTGTTTCCATCGACATCAACGATATGCCGGTGACGCATCTTCGCCAGCATATGGAACGAACTTTTCGTCAGCTGGCAGCCGACAAGGGACTTGGCTTCACCATCAAGGTCGATCCGGCGCTTCCCGACACGGTCCGCACAGATGAGAAACGCTTGCAGCAGATTGTCCTCAACCTGCTTTCCAACGCATTCAAATTCACCTCGGAAGGCGAGGTCAGCCTGAACTTCCGGGTTGAAAAGGCCGGCCGCCGCAATGGCGCGACGCAGCCGGTGAAGGCTCTCGCGATCGCCGTCACCGACACCGGCATTGGCATTCCAGAAGACAAACAGAAGCTGATTTTCGAGGCCTTCCAGCAGGCCGACGGCACCACCAGCCGCAAGTATGGCGGCACCGGCCTTGGGCTCTCGATCAGCCGCGAGATCGCTCGCTTGCTTGGCGGCGAATTGCGGGTCGAAAGCACGCCGGGCAAGGGGTCGACATTTACCCTCATCATCCCGTTCGACGGCCCCCGCGTGACGACAGTACAGTCGACCTTGGCTCCGGCGGCGGAGGCGGTTGCTGCGACAGCTCTGCTCAGCAGTCCGCCCTCGGCAGAGCTGATCGACGACCGCGATTCAATCCTACCCACCGATCGGATCGTGTTGATCGTCGAAGACGATCCGACCTTTGGCGGGTTGCTGCTTGGCCTCGCCCGGTCGGCCGGGCTGAAAGGCGTTCTGTCGACTGCAGGTTCCGGCACGCTGGCATTGGCCCGCAAGCTCGTTCCCGACGCAATCACACTTGATCTCGGACTTTCGGATATCGATGGCTGGGTGCTTTTCGATCTGCTGCGGCATGACCAGAAGACGAGGGGAATTCCCATCCATGTCATCTCGGGTGCCGAAGACATCGACAGTCTCGCACGCAAGGGGGCGTCCAGCATTTCCACCAAGCCCGTTTCCTCGGACGAGCTGATGAAGGTGTTTCAGGATATCCACTCGAAGAAGCTCCGCGTTCAGCGCCGCGTTTTGGTCGTGGACCCTGACCCGGAGCGGCGTCTGGCGCTGGTCGAGGCAATCCGCGACGGCGTAACGTCGGTCACCGCGATCGGTCGTGTTGCGGCCAATGCAGAAGACGTTGGCCTCGCCTCCTATGATGCCGTCGTGCTCGGCTTTGGACGCTCCGCCAAGGACAACGCAAAGGCGCTAGACGAGATCACCGGCCAATTCGGCGAAGCCTTGCCGCAGCTCCTGTTCTTTACGCCTCACCCGGACGCGCTTGAACAGGTACTGGCATTGAACCCGGCCTTGGCGGAAGCACCGCGGGCGGAGAACTTCGCTCAATTGGCGCTGCATATTTCGGCAACGCTGCCGGGAGAAGGTCGCCAAGAGGCCTGGGCAGGAACTGAACACAACGACAAGTCCGATCTCGCCGGGGCGAAAGTTCTCATCGTCGACGACGACATTCGCAACATCTATTCGCTCACCAGTGTTCTGGAGACCTATGACATACAGGTTCTGCATGCCGAGCGGGGCCGTGATGGCATCGCGCTTCTTGAACAGGCGCCCGATGTCGACGTGGCATTGATCGATATCATGATGCCGGAGATGGACGGCTACGAGACGATGCGGCGCATTCGCGGCACACCGGCGATTGCTCATATCCCGCTGATTTCCGTCACCGCAAAGGCGATGAAGGGGGATCGGCAAAAATGTCTGGATGCCGGGGCTTCCGACTACATCGCCAAACCCGTCGACCTGGATCTCCTGCTGGCGCTGCTTCGTGTCTGGATCGGGCGTGCCCGATCCCGTGTCGAGAGCCCGGAAAAAATTCTCCTGGCAGCGAACTGACGGCCCTTCGATGCAAAAGCTGGCAAGAAACAGGGTTAGGAAACTTGAGGTGGCAGCTCTTGCCGAAGGGCCGGCAAGAGCCCGCATCCTGGCGGTGGACGACGATGAGCGCAATCTGCTGGCGATCAGCGAAGTGCTCGCGACTATCGGAGAGGTCATCTGCGCCCAATCGGGCGAAGAGGCTCTGCGCTTTCTGCTGAAAGAGGAGTTCGCCGTCATTCTCCTGGATGTCCTCATGCCAGGGTTGGACGGGTATGAAACGGCCGCACTTATCCGCCAGCGCGAGCAATCCAAGCGCACCCCAATCATCTTCTTGACCGCCATCAACAAGGAGGATGCGCATATGCTGCGCGGCTATGATGCCGGCGCGGTCGACTATGTGTTCAAGCCATTCGATCCGATCATGCTGCGTTCGAAAGTCGCGGTTTTCGTCGAACTCCACGAGAAGACGCTCGAGATCCAGCGCAAGGCGGAGGTCGAGCAGGGACTATTGGCGCAGGCGTTGCAGGCGCACAAGGACAAGCTTCAGGCCGAACGCGCGCTGCGCAGCGCCGAGCAACGGCAGGATGCCATCCTGAATTCGTTGCCGGTCTGCTTTCATGCTCGGGCAGCCGAGCCACCCTTCGCGGCGCGCTTTGTTACCGAGGGCGTCGAGCGCTTGACCGGCTTTGCGCCTGAATACCTGACATCGGATCCAGAGTTCGGTCTCAGCCGCGTTCATCCGGACGACCTGCCGCGATTGAGGGAAGCGCTGCTGGCGGCAAAAACCACCGGCTCCTATACGTGCGAGTTCCGCTGGCAATGCGCCAATGGCGAGTATCGCATCTTTCTCGACCAGGGCGTGATGTCGGACGGCTCAGATGGCCGTGAACCGGAAATTATCGGCACATTGCTTGACATCACCGAGCGGCGCGGTCTTGAGGATCAGCTGCTTCAATCCCAGCGCATCGACGCTATCGGCAAGCTAACCGGCGGCCTGGCGCATGATTTCAACAACCTGCTCGCCGCAATTCTCAGTGGGTTAGGGCTGCTTGAACGCCGAGCCACGTTGGATGATCAGGCGCAACAGGTACTCGACCTGACGCGGCGTTCTGCAAAACAAGGCGCTGACCTTGTGGCGCGAATGCTGGCATTCTCGCGGCGCCAGACCCTGAAGCCGGAAGCGGTGCGCCTTGCTGCGCTGGGCGACACGATGAATGGATTGGTGGCGCCCGTACTGGGGGGGTTGATCCGTTTCGACTGGCAGATCGATGACACGATCTGGCCGGTGCATGTCGATGCAGGCCAACTTGAATTGGCCCTGATGAATCTGGTTTTCAACGCGCGTGACGCCATGCCCTCTGGCGGGACAATAACCGTGCATGCGCAGAATTGATCGATCGGGACGCAAACAGAGGATATTCCGCCGGGCGACTATGTCTTGATCGCCGTGAAGGACACCGGATCCGGCATACCCCCCGATCTTGTCGCCAAGGTCGTCGAACCGTTCTTCACCACCAAGCCGGTCGGTAAGGGAACGGGCCTCGGCCTCAGCACGGTTTACGGCTTCATGAAGCAGTCAGGTGGGACACTTCGCATAGAAAGCGTCGTCAACCGCGGAACTACCATGCAACTCTGGCTGCCACGTTCGACCGAACAGCCGGTCGATCCTGTGGTGGAACCCGGCATTGAACGAGCGTTCGCCGATGCCGGAATGGAGCACCCATCAATCCTCCTGATCGACGACAGCCATGTTTTGCGGCAATTGACCGCCGAGTCCCTTCGCCAGCGTGGTTTCGAGGTGACCTGCGCGGGAGGAGGGGCGGAGGCGCTGGCCATGATGGAGCGCACTCCCGACGAGTTCGACGTCATTATCACCGATTTCGCCATGCCACTCGTATCCGGCGTCGACGTGATCCGCTTCGCGCGCAATTTGCGCTCGGACTGGCCAGCGGTCATGATCACGGGCTATGCCGATGCCCGGGAGATTGCCGATCGGCCGGCCGACGTGCCCTTGCTCGGCAAGCCCTTCCGGGACGAGGATCTGTTCGAAGCGATTTTCCTCGCGATAGAGAATGCGGCCCCCCAAAAGATCAAAACCGGCTAGCGCTTAGGGGTTGTCAACGGTCTGGCCACGTCGCAAAGGGCCGCATTCCTGATCGGCAATCTTGGTCATTCGCAACAGTCGGCGCTACCAGCGTTCCTCGGTGTCGCGGTCCGGTAGGTCTATTCCGCAGCACACCCAACCAAGGCGCTGCGCTGAACCATAGTTGTACCGAGGCTCCAGATTAGCCGGATCATCGAAGGTACCGACGTGCAGCGCGATCTCGGTTGGCGACGCGTCGTAGCAAAGGCTGAGCGGCGACCCGCATTCTGGGCAGAAGCCTCTTTGCGCGATCGGCGAAGACCTTCGATATGTTGGCGTTCCGGAATTCCAGGTCAGGCTTTGGCAGGGCATCCAGGCAAGAACTGCAAACGCGCTGCCGGTCGCTCGTCTGCACATATCGCAGTGGCAGTAGTGAACCCTCGGTTCGATCCCGGCGCTGAATCGGATCCTGCCACAGAGACATCCGCCCTTGATGGCCAAGGAGCCGGGTAGGCGCTTGCCAACCTCACGCATTAAGATCGATCAAGGCGGCGCCGAACGCTCCGATCGCAGTCAAAGAGGCACTGCCGAGGTTTTGGTCGGTTGCGAAGGCTGTCAGCTCGCCGACGCCTTCGTCGCCGAGGTCGAGCACGACGACGAAAATTCTTTGCCCGCTGACCTGATTAGCGAGCTTGGGTTTCATGGCGTTCCGAACCTGTTGCGGGGCAGTTAATGGGCATGGTGCTCGGCATTCCGCTTGCGGGTTGCCGCTGCCTTCTTTGCCGATTCCGATCGGCTTGCGGCTGACCGTGAAGCCGATGCCTTGCCGCCGCTTTTCCCACCCTTGTGGGCCGCGGGGTGTCCGGTGTGTTTACCACGACCCGAGCCGCCTTCTTTCTTGCCGCCGCCATCGTCCTTGTTGACGGTCGCCCATGCCCGGCGCTCGGATTCCTTCTCGGAAACACCGCGCTTCTCATAGCCTGCGGCAATGTGGTCGGCCTTGCGTTCCTGTTTGTCGCTGTATTTCGATTTGTCGCCTCGTGGCATGGTCGTTCTCCTGGCTCAATGATGTTTGAACGGGATGCCGGCGGGAGAGTTCCAAGCGGAAATTCAGAAAACTGAAAACGCGGGCGAGGATTTCGACCAACGCGGAGCGCTATTGCTCCGGAGCCGTGGCGGGTGCCGTGTAGCGGCGGCGCACGGCACCGATCACGCGTTTCTTGAAGCGACCGAGCACGGCAAGCGTCTCCCTGGAGACGACGTCGTCGCGTGCCGTCTACTCGGTAGCCCAATGCAATGAAATACGTTCCGCGATTTCAGTAGCCACCGACCACCGGCAGGATCTCTCCCGTGATGTAACTCGAGCAATGCGACGAGGCGAGGAACACGTAAGCCGGGGCAAGTTCTTCCGGTTGCGCTGGCCGTTTCATCGGCGTATCCGCGCCGAATTTCGAGACGTCGTCGGCTTCCTTGTCCGAAGGGTTGAGCGGCGTCCACACCGGACCTGGCGCGACCGCGTTTACCCGGATGCCCTTGCCGATCAGATTGCCCGAAAGCGCTCGCGTGAAGGCATGAATGCCGCCCTTGGTCATCGAATAGTCAACCAGTTGCTTGGAACCGTCGATGCCGGTCACCGAACCGGTATTGATGATCGCGGAGCCCGGCTCCATGTGCGGCACGCTCTCCTGCGCCATATGAAAATAGCCGTAAAGATTGGTCTTCAGCGTCGTGTCGAAATGTTCCTCGGTCAGGTCGTTGAAGTCACTGGAATGGATTTGGAAAGCGGCGTTGTTGACCAGCACGTCGATCCTGCCGAATTTTTCGACCGTCAGCGCCACGGCGTTGCGGCAATGCTCGCGTTCACTGACATCGGCTTTTATCAGTATGCAACGCCGGCCTTCCTTTTCGACGGCGTTTTTGGTCGCTTCGGCGTCCCTGTCTTCACTCAAGTATACGATCGCAATGTCGGCGCCCTCGCGGGCGAACAAGACTGCCACCGAACGGCCGATGCCGGAATCACCACCCGTGATAAGCGCTACCTTGTCGTCGAGTTTTTTCGATCCGAGGTAGTAAGGCGCATCGTAGAGCGGAGCGGGCTCGATCGCCCATTCATGCCCCGGTTTGGGTTGATGCTGCTCGGGAAAAGGCGGCTCGGGATATTTGCGGGCGCCGGCTTGCATCGCTTGTTGCATTTTGCCATTGCTCTTCGTCTCGTCTTTGGCGTCGATACCACGCTGGATATGGCGTTGCTTGGCGGCTTCAGCTGAAGTCTGCGACTTAGTCTGCATGGCTTTCTCCTGTGCTCGGAGAACGAACAACGCATGCCGGGCAAAAAAGTTTGCGCAAATATCTCGATCCCGAAAGGGCTCGCCATTGCGAACAGCCCGCGAGGAGCGTGGAGCATTGGTCGTCAATGAGACTGGAATTGCCATGCCGGTGGCGTTCAGACAAACACCACATTCATTACCCGCTCAAAGCACGCTCTTCTCAGAACCATAGGGTTTGGCAATGCGGACCATGCCTTTCGTCCGGAGGCGCTGGTATAAATAGAAAATCGTCATCAAGCCGATTGCTGTTCCAGCGCCAAGACACAGCGCGAGCAATAGTTCTGCACCGACACGAAACGCAAGCAGAGTAACGCCCGCCGCAGCGACGATGGCATTTATGAATGCGATCATAGTCGCTGCAGTGGTCAGGTACGCCAGGAGAGGCCCAGTACGAAGAGAAGGTTCGGCGTCATTTTCGGGCCAGCGCCCGAATTCCTTGGAAAACTGGAAGGCAGCCTCGTCGCCCAAAGTTCGATAGTAGGCTCTGATCCGGGCAATGCCGATATGGGCCTGCATGTTCTCAGCGGCGATGTCGACCAACCTCAAGACGGTAAAGGCACCCAGTAAAAAGACCGATGGCAGCACAACCGCGACAAACGGCAGGAAGAACTCGGAGGACTGCGTAACAAAGCCCGTTGCCACCAGAGCGCTCGACAGAGACATAATGTAGATGGTCGTTCGCGACGCCATTTCACTTATAGACGTGCTGATCGCTGTCTGCTGCACGAAATGCTCTGTCGTCAGGGCCGCGAGAAACGAAGCATCGGGTGTCGGCGTGTCAGCCATGGAGTATGCTCCTGTCGGGTAGACCTGAGTTTTTCTTCGATATAGTGCTTGCGAGGCTGGCCGCCACTGGATGCTCCCGACGTCTGACCCATGCCGGTTTTATTGTGCCATATCCAGCGAGCCCGCATCACCGATCAAAAAGGGCCGATCATGTGGTCAGCAGATGCTGGCCATATCGCAGGCGAAATGTCTGCCGTGTTCAATCTGTATGGCCTCCTGTTGGGGATCCGGGTCGATGCGCATTCGCGGCGCGGTTGCAGTTGGGAGCGGTTCTGCGGCGGCGCTGATGCGAGTTCGCGCATTCGTGGCAGCGGCCTCGAAACGAATTCGGTCCCTAGGCCGGCAACGCGAATTCACCCGCAAGTTCAATGGTGCGGGCTTGCGGGCCGACTTTTCGGTGGCGAAGCCCATGACCACGGTCCACCAGACTCATAAATCAGCAGCCCGGATCCTGCCTACTGCGGTATCGCCAGGCCCTGCCGCAATCCTGTCGCCACGACTGAGACCCTGAATTTTCCGGCGAGTGCCCGGTCGAATATGGCGCCGACGATGATGTCGGCGTCGGCGTCGACCTCCTCGCGGATACGGGTGGCGGCCTCATCGACTTCGAACAGCGTCATGTCCATGCCGCCCGAGATCGAGACCAGGACGCCCTTGGCGCCGATCATCGAGGCTTCGTCGAGAAGCGGGTTTGCTATCGCCGCTTCGGCGGCTTTCCTGGCGCGGTCCTCGCCCGTGGCTTCCCCGGTACCCATCATCGCGCGGCCCATGTCGCGCATCACCGACTTCACATCGGCGAAGTCGAGATTGATCAGCCCCTCCTTGACGATGAGATCGGTTATGCAGCCGACGCCGGAATAAAGGACGCGATCAGCCATGGCGAAGGCGTCCGCGAAAGTCGTCTTTGCGTCGGCGATCCTGAAGAGGTTCTGGTTCGGAATAACGATCACGGTATCGGCGCATTCGCGAAGCTGCTCGATGCCCTCTTCGGCGGCTTGCATGCGGCGCTTCCCTTCGAAGGTGAACGGCTTGGTGACGACGGCCACGGTCAGGATGCCGGCTGCCCGTGCAGCGTTCGCTATGACGGGCGCGGCACCGGTTCCAGTTCCGCCTCCCATGCCGGCGGTCACGAAGCACATATGGGTTCCCGCAAGGTGGTCCCTGATCTCGTCGATCGATTCCTCGGCTGCCGCGCGGCCGACCGCCGGCAGGGACCCGGCGCCCAAGCCTTCCGTGACATGGGCGCCCAGCTGGATCAGCCGCGATGCTTTCGACATGGTCAGTGCCTGGGCATCGGTATTGGCGACGATGAACTCCGCACCCTGCAAATTTTCGGCAATCATGTTGTTGACCGCGTTGCCGCCGCCACCGCCGACACCGATAACGGTTATCTTCGGCCGCATTTCCGAGATGACGGGCCTTGCCGCGGTGCTCATCGTCTTGTCTCCTTGGAATTGATCGATAAAAAAGTTCCCGGAACGCGCCGCTTGAACACGCCAGGTGCAAGAATCAGGTTCTATCGCCTTGGCACAGGGAATCAGAGGGTGAACTTTGCGGCAAGACAAGATGTGGGACTTGTACCATATACCCCTGAACGAGCCGACCTTTTGGACGAGTCTCCAGCCAATTTCCGGAATTGGCCCGGCTTCTGGCCAGCGAAAATCCACAATCCGGGATCCAACCCCTTCAAGCTTCACGCGCCCGCCTTACGCGCCAGAACCTTGAGAATCTGGCGGCCGATCGACGCCTGACGCTTAGCGGATCGGCATCTTGCCGCGAAACAACGGCTGATGGGCCCGCATCAGAGCGGCAATCCGGTCGGCAATCTTTCGTACTGGCGGGGAGTGGCGTTCCTCATGATGGGTGACGATCCACTGGTCGGTTTCGAGTTCGGGGATAGGCTGAGCGACGCGAACCAGCCGCGGATCGCTGTCGCCGACGAAACACGGAAACACGGAAAGGCCGGCGCCCGCGGCCACAAGTTCTCGCACCGAATGGGTGTTGTTGCCTCGCACGCCGATGCGGTCGCCGTGATGGGCTTGCAGCCAACGCGCCGAGGCGACGTTTGCTCCTTCGCCGGTGACGCCGACGAACAAGCCGGCAGCGATGCCGTTGATCAGGTGGCGTCCGGAATAAATGGCATACGCGACCTTGCCGCTCTGGCGGCCGGCCAGCCACTGTTCGGTTGGACGCTCGCTGCGGATGCCGATATCGGCGGCGCGGCGACCGATGTCGACCCGGTCGGTGGTGGTGACGAGTTCCACCCTGATGCCGTCATCGACCGTCCAGATTTCGCCGATATGGGCCGAAACGAAGGCCGAGGTCCAAGGCCCGGCCGAGACGCGGACAATGCGGTCGGGGAGGTTTCCCTCGCGCCTGCGGGTCAGCGACTGCATTGCTGCTTCGACGTCTTCGGCGCGCCGCAGCAGTTCTTCACCGACCGGGGTTAGCCGGTAGCCGGTCTGCTGACGTACGAACAGCGCTTCACCGATCTGCTTTTCGAGCGCGGTGACGCGTCGTCCGAGTGTGGCTGCGCTGAGGCGCGTGGTTGCCGTAGCCGCGCTCAGGCCACCCAGCCGCGCAACGTCGAGAAACAACCTCAGATCGTCCCAGCCAATATCCATTTTGCAGAAATGAAAAACTCCTTGCGACCGTGGCTGTAGCGCGAAGCGGCCATCACGCGCAAGTATATAGGCACTGGAAGCGCTTGATAATTCTGCCCTGGCGGGAAAATGACAGGCACCTCGGTTGGCCAGGCAGTCAGCGCAATCCGTTCGATCGTGCATACGCTTTGCGCGATTGTTTTGCGTTTTCGACCAATCCAAGAGCGTGGGTATCCCGCTCGCCAAGGAGACGATCATGTTGCATGAACTTCGACACCGTTTCGCCTGCTGGCTTGCCTATCGCCAGACGATCGCGAGCTTGAGGCGGCTTCCAGACAGCATATTGGCGGATGCGGGCCTTTCTCGCGAAGAGATCCGCGAGCGTGCCCGCGACGCCAGCCTGCGTCGCTGAGATTGGAGGCGACCATGCAGAATGGAGCCGGCGGCGAGTAGCAATCAGGCGTCGTCTCCTCACTGCTGAGCTGCGGCTAAATTGTGCCAATGCAGTGGCCATGCTTGATGCGGCCGCAGTTTCGCTCCACATCGAAAGGGATGAAGACCGAGACATCCGAGCGGCGGCGGACTTTGCTGTGGGCCTTGCCCGCCTCGCTGGTCCTGCACGCGCTTATCACTGCGTTCCTGGTCTACGGCCTGCCCGTTCCTGCCCAGCAGCCGCAGGAGGAGCAACCTATCAATGTCGCACTCGTGCCGCCGCCCGAACCACCAAAGCCGAAACCCGAAGCCAAAAGTCAGCCTGAAAAGAAGGTCGAAAAGTCGGTACCGGACAACCTGCCGTCAGAGAAAGTCCTGAAGCCTGCATTCCAGTTCGGTGACAAAGACACCGGCCCCAGGAAATCGCTGGATGGGAGAAGCGCTCAGGACCAAGCGTCGTCCACCGCCAAGGACAGCGAGCCCAAGCCGGCTGCCACGCCAACCGATGCGGAGAGCAGATCTGAACCGACGCCCGACGCTGCAAAGCCGGCGGAGCCAGCCAGCATCGATGAGAAGCCGGAAGCTGACAAACAGGAGGCGGGAGCTCCTGACGCCGACAGGCACGAATCGGCCGCTGCAACACCTTCGGCTGATGATGGCGGTGAGATCGAGCTTCCTGCGTCGGCTCAGGCGCCTGAGGCCAGACCCGACACTGCACCGAAACCCAGCCCGGCGAAGGCCGCGAAGCCGCCGCGCGCAAAGGCCGCAGAGCCAAACCCCACGGCCAACTCACTAGCGTATGCGGGGCTTCCGGGTGTTCGCAAGCTTTTTTCAAAAGGCGCTACCGGCGATCCCTTCGCAACGAACTCGATGGCCGACGTGCCACGGGGGCAACGCGTAGCCGACCTTTGCTCCAATCTTCTGGGTCAGCAACTGAACGACGCCGCTTATCGCCCCGTATTGCTCCCAAGCATTCCACTAGAGGTCGGCAATCTTCTGGACGCCCCGGATACCGCTTTTCGTACCGCGACGACTTGGTATCATGTGCGCTTTCACTGTGGGATCGACACCAATGCGACGCATGTGACGTCCTTCGCCTTCCGTATCGGAGCCGCCGCTTCACCCGAGGAAAGCGTTTTTCTGGATCGGGAGGCCCGTCGGCAGGGTTTTCGAGTGGGACCAGGCATGTAGCCGAAGGCAAGGGTCTCAAAACCCACGTATTGCGGGCAACAATCACCTCTTGAACGGCTGCATGCCGAATGCCGTTGCTGCCGGGCCTCAGCCCTTCACTGGATTGGCTTTGCGCCACTCCTCATATTCGCCGCGAGCATCGTCGTGCAGCGGATAGTAGCGCTGCAGCGGGGCGCCCTGCATGAGCTTCTCGCGCGAGAACTCCTCCCAATCGTGATGTTTTTTCGATTCTTCAATTACCTTTGCCGCCATTGCGACGGGAAGCACAACCGCCCCGTCGTCGTCTGCGATGATAATGTCGCCCGGGATCACCGTGACACCACCACAGGCTATCGGAACGTTGACGGCGTTCGGATAGATGCTGGTTTGCACATGGTAGTTGGGCGTCCAGCCGCGCAGCCATAAAGGCAGATCGAGCTTTTCGACATTCGGCCGGTCGCGCATACATCCGTCGATGACGATGCCCGCGCCGCCTCTGCCCTTGAAATATGTCGACATCATATCGCCGAAGACGCCCGAGCTCATGTCGCCGCGCGCGTCGACGACCACCACATCGCCTTCCTGCGCGTGATAGAGCACGTGCCGGTGCAGTTGCGTTTCCGGGTCGGCGTATTCTCCCTCGCTGAAGAGGTCCGGCCGCTGCGGCAGGAACTGCAGCGTCAGCGCCGGCCCGACGATCGACTTCCCACGGTTCTGCGCCACCGGACCGACCATGTGGGGATTGCGGAAACCCATATGGCCAAGCGTGCCGGCAACCGTCGCGGCGCCGATTTCCCTCAGGGCGTCAATGAGGTCTTTGGGCGGCCGCGTGATGTCAGGGGTATGCGTCATTGTGGACTCCGGTTCAATTGGGACTACCAGTTCGTAACAGACCCGTCGCGGCGCCTGAGGTGAGGCGCTTCCCAGAAACGAAAAGCCTCCGCCCGGACCGCCGCTTCGTTGACCTCGACGCCGAGCCCCGGCAGGTCGCTGACCGGATAGTCGGGACCGTCGAGCCGTGGCTGCACGGGGAAGAAGTCGGAATTGTCGAAGCCCAGCTTCGTCTCGGGTTCCCTGGTCTCGAGCCACGCGAAGTTGGGTACAGCGGCGGCGAGATGCAGGGTCGCGGCCGTGCACACCGGACCAAGCGGATTGTGCGGCATCAGGTCGACATAATGCGCCTCGCTCCAGCCAGCGACCTTCATCGCCTCGGTGAGCCCGCCGACATTGCAGACATCGAGCCGGTTGAACTGATGGATGCCGCGCTCGATGTAGGGCAGGAACTGCCACTTGCTGGCAAATTCCTCGCCGATGGCAAAGGGAATGTCGGTCATCCTGCGCAGGGATTCGTAGGCTTCAGGTGTCTCGTCGCGGATCGGCTCCTCGAGAAAATCAAGCACGCCGCGGCCGAGCTTGTTGCAGAAGCTCGCCGCCTCTGCCACCGACAGCCGATGATGATAGTCGATGCCGAGGACGACGTCGTCGCCCAGCGCCTCGCGCGCCTTGTTCAGCATGCTCGCGGTAGCGCCGATCGACTCGCGGGGTTCGAAGATGTCCCTGCTGCTTTGCCCTACGGGGAAGAAGCGGATCGCCTGCCACCCCCGTGCGCGCAGCTCCCAGGCTCGTTCGATGGCGACGTCGCCCTCGGCCTCGTCTCCGGTCGAGGCGAAGGTGGGGATGCGGTCGCGCTGCTTGCCGCCCAGCAGTTCGTAGACAGGCACCCCCAGCGCCTTGCCCTTGATGTCGTGCAGGGCGATGTCGATGGCGGAAATCGCCGCCTGCAGAACGCGCCCGCCTTCGAAGTACTGGCTGCGATATGCCTCCTGCCAGATCCGCCCGATCTGCATAGGATCGCGGCCGATGAGAAATTCGCGATAATGCTCGACCGCGCCGGCAACGGCCTTTTCGCGCCCGCTCAAGCCGCTCTCGCCCCAGCCGAAGACGCCTTGGTCGGTCTCGATCTTGACGAGCATCTGATTACGCGTTCCAACCCATACAGGATAGGGTTTGATCGCGGTGATCTTAAGCTTTTCAGTCATCCCCAACCTTCCCAATGAACCCCGTCTTGTCTCAGCCGGCCTTGAGGGCCAGTTCAGTTTCGCCATCGAACAGATGCAGCCGCTCCTGGTCGAACTCGAGCCAGATCTGCTCGTCAGGTGCGACGGCGATGTTGGGGGACACGCTGATGTTGACGATGGCGCCTGACAGCAACGCCTGCACGAAGGTGACGTCTCCGGTCGGCTCCACTGTATAGGCCCTGGCCGGGACGCTGCCTGGCACCGCGCTCTTGTGGAGCCTGATGGTCGAGTGACGTGCGCCGAGCACGACTTTCCTCGACGTTGCCTTCGCAACCTTCCGGGCGTTGAGCGGCGAGAGCTCAAGGCTCCAGCCCTCCGCGCCGGTCAACGCAGTGTTGCCGTTTGCTGTCGATGCCTCCAGTGGAACAAGGCTCATCGCCGGGCTGCCGATGAAGCTGGCGACGAACATGTTCACCGGATGGGCAAAGACCTGCGCCGGAGAATCGTATTGCAACAGGTAGCCGCCGTTCATCACCGCCATCTTGTCGGCCATGGTCACGGCTTCGAGCTGGTCGTGCGTGACATAGATGATGGTCGCCTTGAGGTCCTGGTGGAAGCGCTTGATCTCCGAGCGCATCTGGACCCGCAGTTTGGCGTCGAGGTTGGAGAGCGGCTCGTCCATGAGGAAAACGGCAGGGTCGCGGACGAGGGCGCGCCCCAAGGCGACACGTTGCTGCTGCCCGCCTGAAAGTTCGCGCGGCTTGCGCTCGAGAAGGTGCGTCATGTCGAGCACTCGCGCCGCTTCCTTGACCTTCCTGTCGATCTCGTCCCTGGGCAGCTTGCGCATCTGCAGCGGGAACGCCAGGTTCTTGTAGACCGATTTCTGCGGGTAGAGCGCGTAGTTCTGGAACACCATCGCGATGTCCCGGTCCTTGGGGTCGAGGTCGTTGACCACGCGGTCGCCGATGACGATGTCGCCCGATGTGACCGGGATCAATCCCGCGACAAGATTGAGCGTGGTTGTCTTGCCGCAGCCCGAAGGGCCGACGAGCGCAACGAACTCGCCGTCATTGACCGTCAGCGAAACGTCGTTGACAGCTTTGAAGCCGCCATAGGTCTTGACGAGATCTCTCAGGACCACGTGGGCCATCGGCAACTCCCTACGGCATGATGCCGAAAAGTGTGAAGCGGTTTTCGGACGACATCATGCTCTATCTCTTTGATTTAGAGGCGCATTCAGATTTCAGGTCGAACAGACCTGAAATCATCCGGCTCTAGTGTTTGACCGCGCCTTCTGTAAGGGCGCGTACGAAGTATCGTTGCAGGAGGAGGAACAGCACCACGACGGGCACGCTCATCATGAAGCTGGCCGCCATCAGGCCCGGAAAGTCCGTCGTATTCTCCGAGAAGAAACGCTGTATGCCGACCGGCAGGGTCAACTGCTCGTTCTTGGAAAGGAAGGTGTAGGCATAGATGTACTCGTTCCAGGCGCCAATGAAGGAATAGATCGCGGTGGCGATGATTCCGGGCGTCGAGAGAGGCATCACGATCAGGATGAAGGCCTGGAACCGGGTCGCCCCATCGATCCGCGCCGCCTGCTCGAGCTGCACCGGAATGTTGTCGTAAAAGCCCTTGAGCAGCCAGATCGCCAGCGGCAGGCCGAAGGTGAGATAGGTGAGAATGAGCGAGCCATGCGTGTTCACCAGCCCGATCGCGCGCATCAGGATGAAGAGCGGCACGAGAAAGATCACCGCCGGGAACATGTTGCGCAAAAGCACGGTGAAGAACAGGAAGTTTCGACCGGGGAAACGAAAGCGCGAAAACGCGTAGGCCGCAGGAACGGCCACGATCACCGAAAGGATTGTGGTGACCGTGGACACGTAGAGGCTGTTCCAGAAAAAACGCAGGAAGTCCTGGCCGACGCTGTTTTGCGGATCGAGCAGCTTTTGGTAGCTGGCCAGGGTAGGCTCTTCCGGCCACCATTGCGGCGGGAACTGCATCGCCGCGAAGCCGGACTTGATCGAGGTGATCAGCATCCAGATCATCGGCAACGCGGTGTAAAGCAGCATGAACACGAGGAAGATGCGCCCGGCCCAACGCCATCCGTCGATGCGCATGCGGCGCCGGGCCGGACGTCGAGGGACTGTCTCGACGATCGTGCTCATGCGCTCCCCTCTTTGCGCTCGTTGCCGGCCAGCGCACGGACGTAGAAGTAGCCCAGCACCATCAGCATGAGGAACAGGAGTACCGAATAGGCCGATGCGACACCCCATCGCTGCCGGCCGAAGGCGAGCTCATAGATGTGGGTGATCCAGATATGCGACGCGTTCGACGGCCCGCCACCGGTCATGATCCACGGGATGATGAAGGAATTGAAATTGGCCACCGCGAGCAGCAGGATCGTCACCGTCGAGACGTTGCGCAGATGCGGGAAGGTGACGTGCCAGAAACGCTGCCATGCATTGGCCCCGTCGACTTCGGCGGCGCGCAGCAACTGGTCGGGGACCGTCTGCAAGCCGGCCATCATCATGATCATGGCAAACGGAAACTCGCGCCAGATATTGACGACGATCAAGGAGGGCAGCACCGTGCTGACGTTGTCGATGAAGTTCGGCGGCCGGTCGGCCAATCCGAGGCCGACCAGCACCGCGCCGATGATGCCGAAGTCCGAATGGTAGATCCACTTCCAGATATAGGAGGCGGCAACCGCGCTGATGACCCAGGGAATGATCAGGATAGCGCGCAGGACGCCCCGGCCGATAAACTCGCGGTGGAGCGCCAGCGCGGCGGCAAACCCAAGGGCAAAGGCAACGAAGGTGGATGCGATCGTCCAGATCAGGGTGTTCAGGGTAACTTTCCAGAACACCTGACTGGTGAGGATGGCCGTGTAGTTGTCCAATCCGATGAAGGTCTTGTCGCGGAGCTGCAGGCCAGGCGGCGTCTTAAAGAACGACAGCTCGACCGTGTAGTAGATCGGATAGGCGATGACGATGAGCATCACGGCGATCGCTGGAAGCACGTAAGCGTAGTCGGCGCGATGCTCCCAGATATTCCGCAGCACGCCGGAGCTACCGGGTTGCAATCTTCGGCGAGCCTCGGCCTTGCCGGTCACGATCGTCACGATGGCGTGCCCTTGTTGTTCGGAGCAAACCGGCTGCACGCACTATCGGCGCAGCCGGTCGGATCGCAGGTCAGGCCCGGACTAGAGTCCGTCCATCAGGTTTTTCACCTTCTCGGCCGCGTCGTCCGCTGCCTGGTCGACGGTCATCGCTCCGGTCAGGGCGTTCTGCAGCATGTCCGGGACGATGATATTCATGATCTCGGGGGATTGCGGCAGCGCCGGGAACGGAATGCCGTATGGCAACATCGAGGTGGTGACATCGAGGAACTTGATGTTGTCCAGACGTTCCTTCATCCATTTGGTCTTGAAGCCGTTGAGGTTGCCCGGGTTCGAGCCGGCATACGCCATCTTCAGCGACCATTCAGGGCTCGTCCACATGCAGATGATGGCCTTTGCGGCCGGCTCGTCCACCTTGCCGCCCTCGACATATTCGGGCTTCAGGATGTGAATGTTCGAGCCGCCAAACACGACGGCGCGCTTGCCGTCGGGGCCGGTCGGGATCAGGCCGTAGCGCATGTTGTCGATGACGGTCTGCGCCTTCTCCTTGTCGGCGCCCGTTGCCTTCTTCTGCAGGTCGAGCATGACGTTATAGTCGGACGGGTGCGAGACCATCATGCCGAGTTGGCCGGCGACGAACAGGGGCTGGTTATCGGCCTGCTGGTTGGTGAGCGCCGAAACCGGAACCGACTTGTCGCGAACATACATGTCGTAGGAGGCTTGCAACGCCGCCTTGCTTTGCGGGCTATTGAGTTCGACCTCCTTATAGGTCGGGTTCGCGGAGGCTTCGTCGAAGACACCGCCGCCATAGGCCCATAGTTGCGGCATGAAGCGGTACGGCGTGTTGCCGGCGTTCTTTCGCGCCACGAGGCCGTAGCCGGCAATGCCGAGCTTGTCATGGATCTGCTTGGAATATTTGACGACGTCGTCCCAGGTCGCCGGAGCCTTGTCCGGATCGAGGCCCGCACGCTTGAAGATGTCGGCGTTCCAGATGAACGCCATCGTCTCATTGTTGGTGGGAATGCCGTAGGTCACGCCATCCCAGGTTACCGCCTTCATGGCGCCGGGCCAGAAATCCTCCGTGGGATAGCCCACATCTTCCGGCTTGAGCGGCTGCAGATAACCCTTCGAGGCGAACTCGGTTCCACCCAGGATTTGCAGGCGGACCGCCATCGGCGCGGCATTGCCCAGCAGCGCCGTGCGGAACTTGTCGAGAAGGTCGTTGTAGGTGAGGGCCTGATCCTCGAGCTGGATGTTCGGATAGGTCTTGCGGAAGGTCTCGAAGAAATCCTTGTAGTACTGACGCAGCAGGTCGGGGTCGCCCTCGAACACGCCCTGATACCAGAACGTCAGTCGCCCCTTGTAGTCGAGCGGAGTGACCTTGCCGCAATCGGCGGCCGTGTCGAAATCCTGTGTGCCGGCGATGGAGCGCACATATTCCGGCGACCACTTGCTCAAATCGACTGGCGGCGAACCCAGCGCCGATCCCGACATGAGCGACGCCATCAAAGCAGTGGCGACAGTGCCGCGCAGGACGGCACCGCCGAGTGTAATCCTCGTCATAGTATCCTCCCAGATTCTCCCATGCCGCTGTGCGCCAAGGGGCTCGTCCGACCGTGCGGGATGCGTCCTTCTGCTCAATGTATCCCTTCGATCATCTGGTACGTTTTCAGATCGTGGATTGCCTGTCAACGCACCCGATCGTACATTGTTTGCAAAACGCGTGTATGATATCGAGCATGCGATGTACTAATCGGGGGAGCCGGCTTTGGCCGAAACAAGTGATTTCAAAGCAGAGCCACCCGTGGGGATTGATCCCATCGGGGCGTCCAGCGAGGGCGCCTCGCTTTATGAGCTGATCCGGGAAGACATCATCGAGGGACGGCTCGCCGCCAACGAACGGCTTGTGGTCACCGATCTCGCCCGGCGTCACGGCACCTCGACCAACCCCGTACGCGAGGCGCTGCAGCTGTTGCGAGGGGAGGGCTTCGTCACCTTTGTCGCCAACCGTGGCGCGCGCGTCCGGCCCATAGACCAGGATTTTGTCCGGGATATCTACGAGATCGGAGTCCTGATCGAGCCGGCCCTGACGCGATGGTTCGTGAACATGGCGACCGGCGAGGACATCGCCGAACTCGAACGCATCCAGGCTCTGATCGAAGAGAACAACTTCACCGACACATTGCGGCACAGTGAACTGGATACCGCCTTCCACACCGTGATGTACCAGCGCCACTACAACCGCCATGCCGCCGAGCTTTGGTGGAAGCATCGCGAAGTGCTGCGAGCCGTGAGCCGGCGTTTCAATTTCACGCTCGCGCGGCGGGCCGCCATTATGCGTGAACACCGCGAGCTCATCGCGCATATCAGAGCGGGAAATGCCGACGAGGCGGCCGAACTCATTTCCCGCCATGTCGAGGGTTCCGGTCGGCACGTCCTCGAACAGATGCGTGCGCGCAATGCCGCTCGGGCCGGATAGAGTTTCCAGCCCAGAACATCATTGGTCCAGCCATCAGACAGAGGTAGTTGAGAGATGAAAATCACGAGCGTTCGGCCGTGGCTGATCAAGTCCGATGCTTCCTATTGGGGAGAGTTCCTGTTCGTCGAGGTGACGACCGACGAAGGGGTGAGTGGCTGGGGGGAAATCACCACCACCACAAGGCTCGCCAACCGCGCGCTGTGCACGATCCTGCGGCAGATCGGTGTTGCCGTCACAGGTGAGGATCCGGCGCGCATCGAGCATCTCTGGCACAAGATTTTCCGCAGCTTCACCTATATGGGCAGCCGCGGCGCCGCAGTCGAATGCGTGAGCGCTATCGACATAGCGCTCTGGGACATTCGCGGCAAAGTTCTAGGCAAGCCGATCTACGAGCTGCTGGGCGGACCGGTGCGCGATGAAATCGCGCTCTATACCCATCCCAACCAGGCCAAGTTTACCAGCAAGGAGGCTGTGGTCCGCGAAATTCGAGACATCGTCGAATCCGGACACACCGGGCTGAAGTTCGATCCTTTCCCCCACCAAGGCCGCATCGCCGATGGCTTGGCGCGCGAACAGCGGGACGGCTACCTCGATGGCAGCATGACCCGCAAGGACGAGCGCGAGGCTGCCGAACTAACGGCTTTGATCCGTGAAACGGCGGGGCCCGGTGTCGACATTCTCATCGACGCGCATGGCCGCTTCGACGTCCCCACCGCCATTCGCCTCTGCCGAAGCCTCGAGGAAGCCGGCCAGATCGACTGGTTCGAGGAGCCATGCCCGCCAGAAAGCCTCAATGCTCTCAAGCAAGTGCGTGAGAAGGTCAGTGCCGCCATCTCGTGGGGCGAGCGCGGCCACACCAAATGGGATTTCGTGCCGGTGCTCGAGAACAGGCTTGCGGACTACATCATGCCGGACGTTACCTGGACCGGCGGCATTACCGAACTGAAGAAGATTTCCGCCCTGTGCGAAGCCTACTACATCCCGGTCTCGCCCCATGACGCCGCGGGACCGATCAATGTGGTTGCGGGAGCGCAGGTGATGATGACGGTTCCCAACTTCTACAAGCTCGAAACGTCGGAGTGGAACCTGGACAAATATAATCACCTCATCGACGAGCCACTCGATGTCTCGAACGGCAGCCTCAAGCTGGCGTCGAAGCCGGGTCTCGGTGTCGAGATGAACCGAGACTACCTGCAGGCCCACGAGATAGAGCTTGGCTAGCAACGCTTATGCAGGCCGGGGGTGCGGGGCGCCACCAATCAGAACGAGGATAAGCCATGGCAAAGACGGGTAGCGCCGGCGAGGCGCTCAATCGGGTAAATACGAACTCCAGGCCGAGCGACCTGCGCATCACCGACCTGCGCGTTGCCGAGATCGTCGGCGCGCCGTTCACCTCCGCGCTGGTCAAGATCTACACCAACCAGGGCATTGTCGGCCTGGGCGAAGTGCGCGACGGCGCCAGCGCGACCTATGCGCTGATGCTGAAGAGCCGGTTGCTGGGCGAGAACCCTTGCGACGTCGACCGGCTGTTCCGCCGCATCAAACAATTTGGCGGCCATGGGCGGCAAGGTGGCGGTGTCTCGGCAATCGAGATCGCGCTTTGGGACCTCGCCGGCAAGGCGTATGGCGTGCCGATCTACCAGATGCTGGGAGGACGGTTTCGCGACAAGGTGCGTGTCTATTGCGACACCGACGCGGACAAGCCCAGCGGCACCGAGACCGGAAAGCGGCTCAAGGCGCGGATGGATCTCGGTTTCACCTTCCTCAAGATGGATCTCGGTCTGGCGCAGATTTCGCACATATCGGGCGCAGTGGTGGCGCCGGCCGGCGTGCTCGACGGTTTCCGCAGCCATGCCGCGCGCGGTCCGGCACGCACGCTGGACGAGCGCCGGGCGCGTAATGCCGCCTATGACGCGCAGAACGTGCCGCATCCCTTCACCGGCCTCCACTTCACCGAAAAGGGCATCGACCTGCTCGACCAATATATCCACGAGGTCCGCGAGGTGATCGGCTACGAGGTTCCGCTCGCCATCGACCATGTCGGCCACATCTCGCTGCAGGACGGCATCCGTCTGGCCCGGCGGATCGAGAAATACGCACCGGCCTGGCTCGAGGACGTGATCCCCTGGCAGTACACCGAGCAGTATCGGCAGTTGCAGCAGGCGACCTCGGTGCCGATCTGCACGGGTGAGGACATCTACCTCAAGGAAGGCTTCGAGCCGCTGCTCAACGCCGGCATCTCGGTCATCCATCCGGATCTGCTGACCACCGGCGGCATTCTCGAGACCAAGAAGATCGGCGACGCGGCGCAGGAGCATGGCGTCGCCATGGCCATTCACATGGCGGAAAGCCCGATCGCGGCAATGGCCGCCGCGCATGTCGCGGTGGCGACGGAAAACTTCATGGCGCTCGAATATCACAGCGTCGAAGTCGACTGGTGGGACGATATCGTCACCGGCCTGCCCAAGCCGCTGGTCAAGGACGGCTTCATCACCGTGCCCGACAAGCCTGGTCTGGGCATCGACGACATCGTCGACGAAGTGATCAGCCAGCACCTGCAGCCCGGCGTCACCGGCATCTGGCAACCGACCGATCACTGGGACGACGAATACTCCTGGGACCGCACCTGGAGCTGACTCTACACTTCTCTCCTCGGAGGGAGAGGTGAACAGAAGGATGGACCATGATCTACGAACTTCGCATTTACGACTGCGTGCCGGGCCGGCTGCCGGCGCTGCTCAAGCGTTTCAACGACCATACCTTGGCGCTGTGGGATAGACACGGCATCCGCCAGGCCGGGTTCTTCACCACGGTGGTCGGCGAAAACAGCAATCGACTGATCTATTTCGTCGCCTGGGAATCCCTTGCCGAGCGCGAAGTGAGATGGAAGGCCTTCACCACCGATCCGGCATGGCTCAAGGCCCGCGACGAGTCCGAGCGCGATGGCCCGATCCTGGCCAATATTTCCAGCCAGTTTCTCGCGCCAACCGCCTTCTCGTCGGTGAAATAGAGGACATCATGAAGATCACCGATCTCAGGTGCGCCGTCATCGGCAGGCACCCCATCGTGCGCATCGTCACCGACGAAGGCCTCCATGGCCTCGGCGAGGTCGAGTACACCAAGCCTTATCTGAAACCCTGGGTGCTGCATTTCCGCGACGCGCTGATCGGCGAGGACCCGACCGATGTCGAACGCGTGATGTTGAAAATCCGCCAGCGCGGCTCGTTCAAGCCCTACGGCGCCGCCGTCAGCGCTATCGAGCATGCTCTGTGGGACATCGCCGGCAAGGCGGCAGGCGTTCCGGTCTACAAGCTGCTCGGCGGCAAGGTGCGCGACAAGGTGCGGGTCTATAACGGTTCCATCCGCAAGAAGCGCACCGGCGACAGGCCGGAGGATTACGCGGCCGACGTCAAATGGATGATGGAGCGGCCGGAAGGTTTCTTCATGGTCAAGCAAGGCATCAGCTTTCATTCCAACATGAAGACCAGCGTCCCCGACTTCCACTACGGCGTGCGTCAGCCGCCGACCTATCACGGCGCGATGGACCAGGGGCAGATCAGCGAGCGCGGCATGGCGCATATGATCGAATGCGTCATCGCCATGAAGGATGTGCTCGGCGACAAGGTCTCGCTGGCGTTGGATTGCGGCCCCGGGTGGTTCCTGCCGGACGCCATCCGCTTCGCTCAGGCGGTGGAAAAATACAATCTGATGTGGCTGGAGGACATGCTGACCGGCGACTACGTGCCATGGGTCAATCCGCAGGCCTACCGCGAACTCACGACATCGACGTCCACCCCCATCCACACCGGCGAGCAGATCTACCTGCGCCATAACTTCAAGGAACTGATCGAGACGCAGGCGGTTCGCGTCATCGGTCCGGATCCCGCCGACATCGGCGGCATCGCCGAGCTCAAATGGGTGGCCGAGCACGCATACATGCACTCGATCATGATGGCGCCGCACGGCACGGCGAACGGTCTGCTGGGCCTCGGTGCGCTGATCAATGTCTGCGCCACGCTGCCGGCCAACTACATCGCCTTCGAATATCCCAGCGCCTCCGACCCGTGGTGGGAGGACATCGTCATCGGCCTGCCCAAGGGGCAGATCGTCAGGGAAAGTATGGTGGACCTGCTCGAAGCTCCGGGACTCGGCCTCGACATCGACGCCAAGGCAGCGAAGAAATACCTGGCGGAAGAGGACGCCGGTTTCTTCGACCGATAACGATCCGACGCGGCTCGAGCGTCAAGGGCTATCGAACGGCTCGCACACATGGGTGAGCGTCCACGCCGTGCCGCCTATTTCGTTTCGGGCAGCATCTCGTCCATCAACTGCTTGACGGCCTCGGCGGATCTTTTCATCCCGGCTTCGTCCATGGCCCAACCGGCGAAGCGTTCCAGCAAGGTGGCGAACCTTACTAGGTCCTGCTCATCCCACTGTGCCAGAGATCCGGCGAAAATCCGCCATTTGGTCTGGCGCACCGCCGCCACGAGGCGCTCACCCTTGGCGGTGAGTTTGAGGCAGATGCGGCGGGCATCGCGTTGCGATGCGACACGGCAGGCATAGCCGCGTTCGACGAGGTCGGCCGCGATGCGGCTGGCGCGCGACGGATCGATCTCGAGGCGCTCGGCGATGACGCCAACCGTCACCTCATCCTGCTGGGTAGCGCTGAAAACCGGATTGTTCGCGATGGCGCTGATCGCATCGAGATGGCTCACTTCCAGCGAAGGGTCTACGCGCGCCAGGATCATGCGGCCGAAGTCGCGGCGCTGGATCGAGCGGCGCACCTTGCTCATTACCGCATCGATGGCGGCCACGGCCTCGGCCGCCGGTTCGGACAGGCCGCTGCCGCGCGCCAGATCGGCGAGATCCCGGTCGCCGCGCGTCTGGAACAGGGCTGGAAATCGGTCCGGACTGCCGGATGCGTTGCTGCTCATCCCATAGCGCGTTAGCAAGAATATATGCTGATGTCAATTATATGCTACGCGCACATATCTGGTTGACACCTCTTGGTTGTGGGGACATAAATCGCGCCCCAAGCTACGGAGACACCGATGACTGTCGAGCAGACGCTGCCGGATGCGCCGCCCGTGGAGGCCCAAGTCAGGCCCGACCTTACGACCTTGATCGTCTATTTCGGCGCGCTGATCGCCATGTTCATGGCAACCATCGACATGCAGATCGTCGTCACCGCCTTGCCCACCATTGCCGGCGAACTCGGCAATCTGCATTTGTTCGGCTGGGTCGGTGCCGCCTACCTGCTCTCGACCGCCGCGGTCTCGCCATTCTACGGCAAGCTTGGCGACATGTATGGCCGCAAGAATGTCGTGCTGACGGCGATCGGCCTGTTCCTGCTGGGCTCGCTGGTCTGCGGCATGGCATGGTCGATGGAGAGCTTGATCGCCGCGCGCGTGCTGCAGGGTATCGGCGGGGGTGGGTTGATGGTTTCGGCCTTCGCCATGATCGGCGAACTGTTTTCGCCGCGCGACCGCGCCAAATATCAGGGCTACAGTTCGGCGGTGTTCGCGCTGTCGTCGGTGCTCGGCCCGCTGGCCGGCGGCTACATCACCAGCCTGTTCGGCTGGCGTTGGGTGTTCCTGGTCAATTTGCCGATAGGGATCATCGTGCTGGCGGTGCTGGCCTTCGCCATGCGCAGCCGGTTCAACGAAAAGCGGCACCGCATCGACTATCTCGGCGGCGTGCTGCTCGCCACCGGCACGACGGCGATCGTTTATTGGGGCTACCACGTGCTCGACCCCAGCGGACCGGACCTCATCACCTTCGCGCTGCCGCTGCTGGCACTAGTCGCCATCACCTTGTTCGTCATGGTCGAGCGGCGGGCCGAAGAGCCGATCGTACCTCTGCGGCTGTTCGGCAATTCGACGGTCAGCATCGTCTCGGGCGTGTCGCTGGTCGCTGGAACGGTGACGCTGGGCATGTTCTTCTATTTTGCCCTCTACATGCAGACGCTGACGGGCCTGAGCCCGGCCGAGGTAGGCTTCCTGTTCCTGCCGGCGTCGCTCACGTCCATGGTCATTTCGATCGTCGCCGGGCGGGTGATCGCGGCAACCGGACGCTACAAATGGATGCCGGTGGTCGCCATGGCTATTGGCGGGTTTCTGATGCTGGGCTTCGTCCTCACCAACCAGCATACGCCGATCTGGGTATTGGCGACGATGATGGCAGTGTTCGGCATCAGCATGGGCCTGCAGTTCCAGGTGCTGATCGTGGCGATCCAGGCGGCAGCACCGCTGCAGGATATCGGCGCGGTGACGTCGCTGATCACCCAGGCGCGGACGCTCGGAGCATCGCTGGGTCTGGCGCTGAACGGCGCGGTGATGATCTGGGCGCTGAACCGGCAGACAGCCGAGCTTCCTGCAGACGCCGCCGCCCTGCTGCCGGGTGGCCTGAACGGGTTGACGCCGCACCTCGCGTCGAGCCTGCCGGGCGCGATCCGCGAAGTGGTGCTCGACCATTACTCCAGTGGTTTCAACGTGATGTTCATCTGGGTGGCGGCGCTCTATTTCGTCGCCATGGGGCTGACGCTGCTGCTCGAGGACAAAGAGATCCCGAAGCGGGCCTGAGCAAAAGCTTGTGTCATGCGCTGGGTTTAGGCATTTGGCGATGATCTGAAATCACCGAGGAGGACAGCCATGATCATCGACACTCATCTGCACCTGATCGACCTGTCGGCGCTGCGCTATCCCTGGCTCAGCCGCGAGCCGGCGCTCAACCGCGATTTCCCGCACGCAGAATATGCGATCCAGGCCCGCCGCGCCGGTATCGAGGCCGCGCTGCATATGGAGGTCGACGTCGATGAAGCCGACATCCAGGCCGAGACCAGCCATGTGAAGGCGCAGTCGCTGGAGAAGGGCAGTCTGTTGCGCGGGGCGATCGCCTCCTGCCGCCCGGAGGAGGCCGGCTTCGCCGCCTATCTCGGGCGCCAGCAAGCCGACCCTTTCGTCAAGGGGTTCCGCCGCGTGCTGCATGTCATGCCGGACGAGCTTTCGGACAGCGCGCTGTTTCGCGAAAACATCAAGCGGCTTGCCGGCACCGGCCTGACCTTCGACCTCGTCGTCCTGCCGCATCAGATTCCAAGGGCGGTTGCGCTCGCCGATCTGGCGCCGGATGTGCAGTTCGTGCTCGACCATTGCGGCGTGCCCGACATCAAGGCCAGTGCGGAACATCCGTGGCGCGAGCATATGACCGAGATCGCGCGGCGTCCCAATGTCATCGGCAAGATCTCCGGTGTCGTCGCCTATGCCGATGCCGGCTCATGGACCGTCGAGACCTTGCGCCCCTATGTCGAGCACACGATCGGCATTTTCGGCTGGGACCGCGTCGTGTGGGGCAGCGACTGGCCGGTGTGCACGCTTGGCGGTGGCCTTGCCACCTGGGTGGCGGCGACACACGCGCTGATCGCGGGCGCCAGCCCTGAGGAGAGGACGAAATTGCTGTCGGGCAATGCCAAGCGGATGTGGAAGCTGTAGCGCGGTCGGACACCGATTGCCTGCAAGCGCGCAGAACGCCATCATAGCGCTACTTCACGCCAATACCTGCCGTCAGGCCGCCATCGATCCTGTAGTCCGCGCCGGTGCAGAAACCGGCCTTCGACGAGCACAGGAAGGCGATGAGTTCCGCCACTTCCTCCGGTTCGCCGATACGGCCGAGCGGATGCGCCGCGCCGAAGCGCTTGTAGGCCTCTTCGACATCGGCATCGCTGCCGCCGTCACCGCGCGCAGCCTTCTCCAGGATCGGCGTGCGGATCGAGCCCGGGCTGACCGAATTCACCCGAACGCCTGATGCCGCGTAGTCGAGCGCCAGCGAGCGCGTCAGCGTGTGGATGGCCCCTTTGGTCGTGGCATAGGCGGCGACGTTCTGCTGGCAGGCAAAGCCCTGCACCGAGGCGACGTTGACGATGGCGCCGCCTCCGCGCTTGATCATTTCGGGGATGCCGAAATGCGCGGTCAGGTAGATCGAGCCGACATTGACCGTCATCGTTCGGTTCCAGGTTTCCCAGTCGGTCGTCGTCGCGGTGCCATAGGGATGGACGGCGGCGGAGTTGACGATGACATCAAGGCCGCCGAACCTTGCGACGCCAGCCGCCACCGCGTCGCGCACCTGGTCGGAGATGGACACATCGGTTTCGATGACCAGCACCGCAGCTCCAGCGCTTTCCAGTTGCGCCTTCATCGCCGCATTGGCGGCGCGGTCGATGCCGCAGGCGATGATTGCGGCGCCACCGGCCGCAAGGCGTCTGGCGGTTGCCAGGCCAATGCCGGTCGTCCCCGTCACCAGGGCGACCTTGCCGTCGAAATCCATCATTTCCAAAAACTCCTCCATTTTCTATCGACTCCCATCGGGGTCCAACAATAAGTTGCCAACCTCTCGCAGAAGGAAAGCCGAAAATGGAACAATGCTGGCGCTGGTATGGGCCCGATGATCCGGTGACGCTCGATCATGTCAAGCAGGCGGGCGCCACCGGCGTGGTCTCGGCGCTCCACCATATCTATGACGGCCGGGCGTGGCCTGAGGCCGAAGTGCTGGAGCGCAAGCGCATTATCCAGGAAGCAGGACTGACCTGGTCGGTCGTCGAAAGCATTCCGGTCCACAATTCCTTCAAGATCGGCGCGCCGGAACGCGAGCGCTATGCCGGCTATTACCGCGACTCGATCCGCGCGCTGGCCAAGGCCGGCATCGCCACGATCTGCTACAATTTCATGCCGGTGGTGGACTGGACCCGCACCGATCTAGCCTACCGTCTGCCGACGACAGGCTACGCCCTGCGTTTTGATGCGATCGATTTCGCCGCTTACGATCTGTTCGTGCTGAAGCGCAGAAACGGCGTGGCATGCTATACGCCGGCGCGTATTGCGCAGGCGGAAGCGCGGCTGAAGGAATTGCCGCCCGAGAAGATCGACCAGATCGAGCGCAATCTGATCGCCGGCCTGCCGGCTACAGAGCGCAAGTATGACCGCGACAGTTTTCGCGAGGCGCTTGCGGACTATGACGGGATCGGGTCGAAGGAGTTGCGCGACAACCTCGCGTGGTTCCTGCGCGAGATCATTCCGGTGGCGGAAGAGGAGGGGGTGCGCATGTGTATCCACCCCGACGATCCGCCGTTTTCGCTCTACGGCCTGCCGCGCGTCGTTTCGACCGCCGAGGATGCGCGTTTCATTCTCAATGCCGTCGACAGCCAGGCCAATGGGCTGACGTTCTGCACCGGGTCCTACGGCACGCGCGCCGACAACGACATCGTCGCCATGGTCAAGGAATTCGCCGACCGCATCCACTTCGCCCATCTGCGCAATATCACCATCGAGGATGACGGCTCGTTCTACGAGGCCGAGCATCTCGAAGGCGGCACCGACATGGCGCATGTCATCCTGGCGCTGATGCAGGAGGAGGCGCGCCGCCGCAAGGAGGGCCGCGCCGACTGGCAAATCCCGATGCGGCCGGACCATGGCCACCTGCTCGCCGACGATATCGGCAAGACAAGGATCAATCCCGGCTACTCGCTGATCGGCCGCCTGAAGGGCCTGGCCGAATTGCGCGGCATCATGCGGGCCGTGGAAACGTTTGGGCTGGCTTGAAGGGGCAACGAACTGCGTTCAATGCCGACGCCGGCTCAGCGTGCGTCGCTATAGATCCATGTGGCCGGCGCGGACGCAAGACACCTCCGATTGCCAGCTTGACAGAAAGCTGACAATGTATCATATCCGGAAAAGCTGACTATGTATCATATTATCTAGCGCTAGGAGAAAGACCGGCAAAGCCGGCGCCCCAGGGAGGGATCGTGGGAGAGGCTATCAGCCAGTGGAGCAATTGGTCGGGCTATGTCACGGCCACGCCGCAGGCTTTTGCCGAACCGCAGAGTCTCGATGAGCTGAGTGGTGCCATTCGCAACGCGCCGGGACCAGTTCGATTCGCTGGCACGGGCCATTCCTTCACGCCTCTGGTTAAGAATGACGGGACGATCCTGTCGCTTGATCGCTTCGAGGGCCTGAGGTCGCACGATCCCGAAAGGCTGACAGCACGGGTCGGCGCCGGCACCAAGATCGGCGCGCTGGCAAAGCTGTTGCACGGCGTCGGCCAGGCGCTGCCGAACATGGGCGACATCGACAAGCAGGCGTTCGGCGGGGCGCTGGGCACCGCCACCCACGGCTCGGGCATCACGCTCGGCGCTTACCATACCCAGCTCGAGGCGATGCAGATCGTCGACGGGCGTGGCGCCGTGAAAGAGTTCGACCGTGCCAAGAGCCCCGACATGATCGAAGCCATGGGCGCTTCGCTCGGCGCTTTCGGCGCCGTCACCGAAGTGACGATCCGCAACGTGGCGAGCTACCGGATGCGGCACCGCCGCTGGACGGCGCCGATCGCCGATGTGCTTGCGCAATTCGAAAGCACCATGACGGCGCATCGTTCGGCCGAGTTCTACTACGTGCCGTTTTCGGGCCAGGCGCTGCTGATTGCCAGCGACATCACCGAGGCGCCGGCGACGGTGCGTCCGCCGACGGAAGACGACGATGCGGTGACGACGCTGAGAAAACTGCGCGACTATCTCAGCTGGCTCCCTTGGCTGCGCCGCCGTCTCATCGGCTCGGCCTTCGCCAAGGTGCCGGCCGAGGATTATATCGAGGAGTGGCTGAAGGTCTTCACCTCCGAGCGCAACGTCAAGTTCAACGAGATGGAATACCACCTGCCGTTCGAGGAAGGGGCGGCCACACTCAGCGAAATCATTGCGCTGCTCGAGACGCGGTTTCCAGAGGTCTATTTTCCGATGGAGGTGCGCGTCGTCGCGCCCGACAATGTCTGGCTCAGCCCCTTCTACAAGCGCCCAACCTGTTCCATCGCCATCCATCACGGCGTCGAGCGCGATCCGATGGCGTTCTTCAACGCCGCCGAGCCGATCTTCAGGAAGCGCGGCGGCCGCCCGCATTGGGGCAAGATGCACAGCCTGACATCAAGGGAATTGAGCGCGCTCTATCCGCGCTGGAACGATGCGATGGCGGTCCGCCGCGAGATGGACCCGGACAACCGCTTCGTGTCGCCCTATATTGCCAGGCTGCTCGGCGTCGCGGCATGAGCCTGACCGACACCTATTTCGCGGAAATGTCGGGCGCGCTCAGGGCAGCCGGGATCTTTCAGCCTTGCCTGGTGCTCGATCTCGACCGGCTCGATCACAACATCGCTGCGATCAAGGCGAAGTTCGCCACGGGCCTCGATCTGCGCCTCGTCGACAAGTCGCTGCCATGCCTGCCGCTGATCGACTATATCCGTGCGGCGTTTGCGACCGACAGGCTGATGACCTTTCATCTGCCGATCAGCGCCGAGATGCTGAAAGCGTTTCCCGATGTCGATCTCCTGTTAGGCAAGCCGATGCCGGTTGCCGGCGCCAGGCACGCGCTGACGAAGGGCGTTCTCGCCGGGCTCGGCGAAGCTACGTCGCGCATCGTCTGGCTGATCGATACCGAGGAGCGGCTGGCCGCCTATGGCTCGCTTGCCGCCGAGCTCGACCGCGAGCTGCGCGTCTGCTTCGAGGTCGATGTCGGCCTTCATCGCGGCGGTATCAGCGATCCCGACTCACTGGCCCGGGCAGTTTCCGCGTTGGCGAATTACCCGCGGCTGAAATGCGAAGGCGTCATGGCCTACGAGGCGCATATCGGCCATATCCCCAAACTGCTGGGAGGACCGGCCAAGGCGCGCGTCAAGGCGATCAGCCTGTTTCGCCAGTATGTCGCTTGCCTTGCCGCCGACCAGCGCAAGATCCTCAATCTTGGCGGCAGCAGCACCGCATTGCTCTATGACAGCTGGGTCGGCGCCAATGAATTGTCCATCGGATCGGCTTTTATGCTGCCGACCGATTTCGATGTGCCGAGCCTCAGCCAATTGCGGCCTGCGGCATTCATCGCGACGCCGATCCTGAAAGTGGTCGATGTCCAGGCGCCGGGCCTCGACCAGCGCTCCTGGCTGCTGCAGAAGCTCGGGCTGTTGCCGCGGCGCGGCTGTTTTCTCTATGGCGGAAAATGGATGGCGAAGCCCGTCCATCCCGTGGGGATGAAGACCGACAAGACGTTCGGCTTTTCGACCAATCAGCAATTCATGGCGCTGCCCGACAACGTCAATGTCGGGCCTGACGACTACGCCTTCCTGCGTCCGACGCAGAGCGAATTCGTGCTACAGCAGTTCGGTTCGATCCAGGTCTATTCCGGCGGGAAATTCGTCGAGCAATGGGCCGCACTGCCGTTTTCGTAGAGCAATTCCAGGAAAAGTGTGAAGCGGTTTTCCCACAGGAATTGCGTCAAACAAAGAGATCGAAGTGGAGGAGGATAGGATGGTTGCCAAGGCAGTCAAAACCCAGCCCGTGCAGCCTGAATGGGCAGCCGAACTCGACCTCGCGCTCACCGATCTCGACGCCAGGAAGGACGACTGGGCGCAGACCTCGAATGGCGAGCGGATCGCCTTGCTGCGGCAGGTCAAGGATCACATCCGCGAGGTCGCCGAGGCGTGGGTCAAAACCGCGACGCGCAAGAAGGGCATCCCGACCGGCTCGCCGCTGGAAGGTGAGGAATGGCTGGCTGGCCCGGCGGCGCTGATGGATGGCTGCAACCAGTTCATCCACACGCTGAGCCTGATGGACGGCAAGAAGTTCCTTGACAGTCTGCCGGTTCGCACCTTGCCCAACGGACAGGTGGCTGTGACGGTGGTTCCGAATTCGCTCTGGGACAAGGTGCTGTTCACCGGGCTGAAGGCCGAGATCTGGATGCAGCCCGGCGTGACCAAGGCGAACCTCGCCGCAAACACCGCCTCGGCCTATGACGCGCCGCGCACCAGCCGCAAGGGCAAGATCGGCCTCGTGCTCGGCGCCGGCAATGTCGCCTCGATCGCGCCGCTCGACTGCCTGCACAAGCTTTTGGTCGAGCACCAGGTGGTTCTGCTCAAGATGAACCCGGTCAACGACTATCTGATCGATTTCCTGCGGCCGGCGCTGCGGCCGCTGATCGAATTCGGTGCGCTGCGCATCGTGCGCGGCGGCGCCGATGTCGGTGCGTATCTGTGCAACCACGATCTCGTTGACGACATCCACATCACCGGTGCCGCGGCCTCGCATGACGCGATCGTCTGGGGGCCTGGCGAGGAGGGCCGCAAGAACAAGGCGGCGGGCAAGCCGCGCAACAGCCGGCGTATCACCTCTGAGCTTGGCGGCGTGGCGCCGACCATCGTGGTGCCCGGCCCATGGTCGAATGCCGACATCGCCTACCATGCCGAACTGATCGCCACACAGAAGCTCAACAATTCCGGTTTCAACTGTATCGCCTGCCAAATGCTCGTGTTGCCCGAAGGCTGGGACAAATCCGACGCGCTTCTGGCGGCCCTCGAAAAGGTGATGCAGAAAGCCCCGTCGCGCCCGGCCTATTATCCCGGCGCGACCGAGCGCCTCGCCGCCTTCGAGGCGCATGCCGACAGCGTACAGAAATTCGAGCGGCCCGGCGGGCCGGCCTGCGTGGTGGTGCCATTCCGGCCGGGCACGGATACCTATCTCGAAAATGCCGAGGTGTTCGCGCCGGCGCTCAGCGTCATGCGGCTGCCGGCGGGCAATGCGGAATCCTATCTGCGCGCCGCTGTCGCCTACGCCAATGAAAAGCTGCACGGCACGCTTGCCGCCAACATCCTCATCCATCCCAGGACGATCGCCGAGATCGGCCGGCAGCGCTTCGAGGAAATCATTGCCGAACTGCGCTATGGCGGCATCGGCATCAATTCCTGGAGCGGCGTTCTGTTCGCGCTGCTGCGCCCGACCTGGGGTGCTTTCCCTGGCCACACGCTCGACGACGTGCAGAGCGGCATCGGCGTCGTCCACAACACCTATTTGTTCGACAGACCGGAACGCAGCGTGCTCGAAGCGCCGTTCCGCATCATGCCGAAGCCGGCCTGGTTCCTGACCCACAAAAGGGCACACATGGTCGGCCGCCTGATCACCGAGTTCAACTACCAGCCGAGCCTCCTGAAGCTGCCGCGCATCATCTGGAACGCGCTGCGCGGCTAGCAACGAGCATCCGATCTCGAAAACAAAAGCCGGCACAGGAGCTACGACAATGGCTGACGCGGACGCAATCATCGTTGGCGGCGGGCTGGCCGGCCTGGCCGCAGCCGCGGAACTCGGCGATGCCGGCAAGCGCGTGATCATCGTCGAGCAAGAGGGTGGCGGTTTTCTCGGCGGCCAGGCATTCTGGTCGCTCGGCGGCCTGTTTTTGGTCAACACGCCCGAGCAGCGCCGCCTGCGCATCAAGGACAGCCGCGACCTCGCCTGGCAGGATTGGCTGGGTTCTGCCCAGTTCGACCGGCCCGAGGACCATTGGCCAAGGAAAGTGGCGGAAGCCTATGTCGATTTCGCCGCCGGCGAGATGCGGCCGTGGCTCTACGCCATGGGCATGCGCTGGTGGCCGGTGGTCGGCTGGGCCGAGCGCGGCGGCGCGCTGGCCAATGGCCACGGCAATTCAGTGCCGCGCTTCCACCTGACATGGGGCACTGGGCCGGGCGTGGTCGCGCCGTTCGAAAGGCGCGTGCGCGAGCACGTCGCCAAAGGGCTGATCACTTTGAAATTCCGTCATCAGGTCAGCCGGCTGATCAAGACCAACGGCGCGGTCACCGGCGTCGCGGGCGAAATCCTGGAGGCATCCGATGTCGAGCGCGGCAAGCAGTCGAGCCGCACGGCCGTCGGCGATTTCGACCTTTCGGCCGGTGTCGTGATCGTCACCTCCGGCGGCATCGGCGGCAATCATGAGTTGGTTCGCAAGGTCTGGCCGGTCGGGCGGCTGGGGCCAGCGCCGAAGCGTATGGTTGCCGGCGTGCCGCACCATGTCGACGGCCGCATGGTGGCGATCACCCAGGACGCCGGCGGGGCCGTCATCAACGCCGACCGCATGTGGCACTATGTCGAGGGGATCAAGAACTGGGATCCGATCTGGCCGAACCACGGCATTCGCATCCTGTCGGCGCCGTCGCCGCTATGGTTCGATGCGCTCGGACAACGCATGGAGGCGCCGTTCTTCCCGAGTTTCGATTCGCTCGGCACCTTGAAGCGCATCCTGTCGACCGGCCACGATTATTCCTGGTTCGTGCTGAGCAAGACGATCGTCTCGAAGGAGTTCGTGCTGTCGGGCTCGGAGCAAAACCTAGACTTTACGGCCAAGGATTGGCGGGCCGTGCTGAAGAACCGGCGCGGCGGCAAGGCGCCGCCATCGGTGGCGGCGTTCCTGGAAAAGGGCGAGGACTTCGTCGTCCGCGACAACCTGGCCGACCTGGTCGCCGGGATGAACGCGCTGTCAGGCGACAATCTGCTCGACTACGACGGGCTCAACGCCCAGATCGTGGCGCGCGATCGAGAGGTCGACCATGCCTATACCAAGGATGCGCAGGTCACAGCCATCCGCGGCGCCCGCAACTACATCGGCGACAAGATCTTCCGGGTGACCAAGCCGCACAAGATACTCGATCCCAGGCACGGGCCGCTGATCGCGGTGCGCCTCAACATCCTGACGCGCAAAACGCTTGGCGGCCTGCACACCAATCTCAATTCGCAGGTTCTCGATGGCAATGGCGCGCCCATTGCCGGGCTCTATGCGGCAGGCGAGGTGGCCGGCGGCGGTGGCGGCGGCTATCACGGCTACAATGCGCTGGAAGGGACATTTCTCGGCAGCTGCATCTTCTCCGGCAGGAACGCAGGCCGGCACGCCGCGGGCAGGTGACGCGGCTGGCGGGCCAAGAAAAGGTCGATGAGAACAGGACATCCGCCATGTCCCAGGATAGCGACCGCTTTCGATCGCTTGCCGCAACCGAGGCGGTCAGCAGTTGCGGCTTGCCGGCGCCGACGTTTCCCATGCGCTGGTGCTCGGCGCCGCGGCCCATCAGAGGCCTGCGTTACGCTGGCGCCACCGCGAAATTGAGCTCGAGGTCCTGAAGGCCTGGCAGCAAGATCGGCCGGACTACCACTCGGCAAACGAGCCGTCCTTGTGACGCCAGACCGGGTTGCGCCAGCGGTGGCCTTCCTTGGCGCGTTCCTTGACGTAGTCCTCGTCGATTTCGACGCCGAGGCCGGGACCATCGGGGATTGCGACATAGCCATCCTCGTAGCGAAAGACGTCCTTGTTGGCGGCATAATCGAGCAAATCGTTTGCAGCGTTGTAGTGAATGCCGAGGCTCTGTTCCTGGATGAAGCAGTTGTAGCTGACGGCATCGAGCTGCAGGCAGGCGGCGAGCGCGATCGGGCCGAGCGGGCAGTGCGGCGCGACCGCAATATCATAAGCCTCGGCCATCGCCGCGATCTTGCGGCATTCGGTGATGCCACCGGCATGCGAGAGGTCGGGTTGGATGATGTCGACGGCGCCTTGCTCGAACACCGACTTGAAATCCCAGCGGCTGTAAAGACGCTCGCCGAGCGCGATCGGCGTCGAGCCCAGCGCTGCGATCTCCTTCAGCGCCTCGCGGTTTTCGCTGAGCACCGGCTCCTCGATGAACATTAGCCGGTAGGGTTCCAGCTCCTTGACCAGCATGCGCGCCATCGGCCGATGCACGCGGCCGTGAAAATCGACCGCGATGCCGATACCAGGACCAACGGCCTCGCGCACCATGGCGACGCGTTCGACAGCCGCATCTATTCTGCCATGGCTGTCGACGATCTGCAGTTCCTCGGTGCCATTCATCTTCAGCGCCTGGAAACCGCGCGAAACGACCTCCCTGGCGCCAGCAGCCACTTCCGCCGGCCGGTCGCCGCCGATCCAGGAATAGACCTTGATGCTGTCGCGCAACTTGCCGCCGAGCAGTTCGTGCACAGGCACGCCGAGCGCCTTGCCCTTGATGTCCCACAGCGCCTGGTCGATGCCGGCAATGGCGCTCATCAGGATCGGCCCGCCGCGGTAGAAGCCGCCGCGATGCATCACCGTCCAATGGTCCTCGATCAGGCGCGGGTCCTTGCCGATGAGATAATCGCCGAGTTCCTTGACCGCTGCCTCGACCGTCAGCGCGCGGCCTTCGACGACAGGCTCGCCCCAGCCGGTGACGCCGGCATCGGTCTCGATCTTCAGGAACAGCCAGCGCGGCGGGACGATGTAGGTGGTGAGCGAGATGATTTTCATGCTGGTCTCAGTTGTTCTTGAGTTTCTTGGCGCTGACCAGGTCGCGCGCCGCAAGGTCGAGGATCCGGCCTGCCGCTGCACGCGCCGCCGCGGCATCGCGCATGCGCAGCGCCTCGACCACCTCGCGATGCGCCGCGACCGCTTCCATGCGCCGGCTGAGCGAAATGGTCGCCGTTGCTTCGAGCGAGAATTTCAGCCCGGTGTCGATCAGATTGCCGATCTGGCGAAAGATCGGGTTGTGGCTCGCGGCATAGACGATCTGGTGAAAGGTGATGTCCGAGCGCGAGAAGGCGGCGAGATCCTCGCCGGCATTGGCCATGCCGCGCCAGGCGGCTTCGAGATCGGCGATCTCCTGCAGCGTCGCACGAGTCGCCGCAAGTTCGGCGACCAGCGGCTCGATGGCGCGGCGCGTTTCGAGGATGGCGTCGAACAATTTGTCGTCCAGCGCATGCGGCGCGTGCCAGGCCAGCACCTGCGGGTCGATGATGTTCCAGTTGTCCTGTTCACATACAACCGTGCCGATGCGCGGCCGCGACAGCACCAGCCCCTTGGCGGCCAGCACCTTCAGCGCCTCGCGGATGACGGTGCGGCTGACGCCATATTCGACGCCGAGTTCGTTTTCGGTCGGCAGGGACGAGCCGGCGGGATAGCGTCCGGAAAAGATGTCTGCGGCAAGCGCCTTGGTCACATCGGGCATGACGCGCGGGCGGCGGGTGTCGCCTGATGCCTTCTTCGAAGTTTCGGTCACCTCAGCCCTCCTCCAAGGCGGCGAAACCACTGATCTCGCGTCCCCGGCCTTACCGGATGCGGAGGATTTGCGCCAGCGATCGCTTGTCAGAGCATATAGCTCAATTATCATACCAGATCAATTGACGAGTATGATAAAAAGAATTAGAGACTCTGCATCCGGGCTGAGCGCCCGGCCATCGCTGGGAGGTAATCATGCGACTTCTGAAGACCGCGCTCGTCGCGGGCGCGCTTGCCGTGCTGTCCGTCACGACCATCGCTGCATATGCTCAGGACACCAAGATCGGTTTCATCGTCAAACAGCCGGAAGAGCCGTGGTTCCAGGACGAATGGAAGTTCGCCGACCAGGCCGCCAAGGAGAAGGGTTTTACCCTGGTCAAGATCGGCGCCGAGGACGGTGAGAAGCTGATGTCGGCGATCGACAATCTGGGCGCGCAGGGCGCGCAAGGCTTCATCGTCTGCACGCCTGATGTGAAGCTCGGCCCCGGCATCGTCGCCAAGGCCGCCGCCAACAATCTGAAGCTGATGACGGTTGATGACCGTCTGGTCGGCGCAGACGGCAAGGCGCTGGAAGACGTGCCGCATATGGGCATTTCGGCGACCAAGATCGGCGAGGCCGTCGGCCAGGCGATCGTCGACGAAATGAAGGGACGCGGCTGGAAAGCCGACGAGGTGGGCGCCATCCGCGTCTCCTACGACCAACTGCCGACCGCCGTCGACCGGGTCGAAGGCGCCATTTCGGTGCTGAAGGCCAACGGCTTCAAGGCCGAGAACATTTTTGACGCGCCGCAGGCCAAGACCGATACCGAGGCTGCGCTTAATGCGGCGACGGTCGTGCTCAACGCCCATGCCGACATCAAGAAGTGGGTCTCCTTCGGCCTCAACGACGAAGCCGTTCTCGGCGCCGTGCGCGCTTCCGAAAGCGTCGGCATCCCGGCCGAAAACGTGATCGGCGTCGGCATTGGCGGCGCGGATTCGGCGATCAACGAGTTCAAGAAGCCGACCGCCACCGGCTTCGTCGGCACGGTGATCATCTCGCCGAAGCGTCACGGCTACGAGACTGCGCTCAACATGTATGACTGGGTCGCCAACAACAAGGAACCCGAGAAGCTCATCCTGACCGCCGGTGCGCTGGCCAAGCGCGACGACTACCAGACGGTCCGCAAGGATCTCGGCATCGAATAATCCTCCCTGTACAAACAGGCGGCGGCTCACAGTCGCCGCCTGTTTGGCATGGCAAAAGGATAGGCGCCCCATGTCCTTTCTCGACTTCTCGGAAATCACCAAGACCTATCCGGGCGTCAAGGCGCTGTCGGACGTCTCGTTCGGCGTCGACAAGGGCGCCGTGCACGGCCTGATGGGCGAGAACGGCGCCGGCAAATCCACGCTGATCAAGATCCTGTCCGGCGACCAGCATGCCGATGACGGCGAGATCCTCATCGACGGCAAGATGCAAGCCTATGCAACGACGCGAGATGCCTTCGACAATGGCGTCATCGTCATCCACCAGGAACTGCAGCTGGTTCCCGAGCTCACTGTTGCCGAAAACCTCAGCCTCGGCCGCTTCCCCGCCAACGCCGGCATCATCGCCCGTGCCAGGATGCTGGACGATGTTGGCGCCAAGCTGAAATCAGCCGGCATCGACATCGATATCAGCCGCAAGGTCAAGACGCTGTCGATCGGCGAGCGCCAGATGGTCGAGATCGCCAAGGCGATCATGCTCGACGCGCGCGTCATCGCTCTGGACGAGCCGACCTCGTCATTGTCGTCGCGCGAAAGCGAAATCCTGTTTGCCCTGATCGACCGCCTGCGCGGCGAGGGCAAGGTCATCATCTATGTCTCGCACCGGCTGGACGAAGTGTTCCGCCTCTGCGACAGCCTGACCGTGCTGCGCGACGGCAAGCTCGCGGCGCACCATGCGTCGCTGAAAAACGTCACACGCGACCAGGTCGTCGCCGAAATGGTCGGCCGCGAAATCTCCGATATCTGGGGGTTTCGCCCACGCCCGGCCGGCGATGTCCGGCTGAAGGTCGACGCTGTTTGCGGAGTAAAACTGACGACGCCCGCCAGCTTCGAGGCGAGGGCGGGCGAGATCGTCGGCTTCTTCGGCCTGATCGGCGCGGGGCGCTCGGAACTGATGCGGCTGGTGTTCGGCGCCGACCCGCGCTCAGGTGGCACCATTACCGTTGATGGCAAGGTCGTGCATGCCACCGATCCGCATGACGCGATCCGCGCCGGGATCGTTTTGTGCTCGGAAGACCGCAAGCATGACGGCATCATCCAGGGCCGCTCGATCGAGGAGAACATCAACATCTCGTCGCGGCGTCATCACACACGCTTCGGAATCTTGAACCGCGCTAGCGAGATCGCCACCGCCGAGACCTTCATCAAGAAGCTCAAGGTGCGCACGCCGTCGCGCAAGCAGGACATCATCAACCTCTCCGGTGGCAACCAGCAGAAGGTCATTCTCGGCCGCTGGCTGTCGGAGCAGGGCGTGCGCGTGCTTATCGTCGACGAGCCGACACGCGGTATCGATGTCGGCGCCAAAGCGGAAATCTACGAACTGCTCTACCAGCTTGCCGAAGACGGCATGGCGATCGTCGTCGTCTCGTCCGAACTGCCGGAAGTGATGGGCATTTGCGACCGCATCCTGGTGATGTGCGGCGGGCGCATCAGCGCCGAACTCGCGCGCGACCAGTTCGCCGAAAAAGCGATCCTGGCCGCCGCTCTTCCCGATCAGAAAACCCCCGACGCGATCGCATCCTGAGGATCTTTGCCATGACCGATCAGTTGAAGAAGATCCTGCTCGGCGAACAGGGCCTCGTCGTGATCTTCATCGTCGCCTTCGCGCTGGTGTCGCTGCTGGTGCCGAATTTTCTGACCGACCGCAACATGCTCGGCCTGCTGCAATCGGTGGTCACCGTCGGCATCGTCGCCTGCACGATGATGTTCTGCCTCGCCGCGCGCGACTTCGACCTCTCGGTCGGTTCGATCGTTGCTTTCGCCGGCATGGTCGCGGTGATGGCGTCGAACTATACCGGATCGATCATCCTCGGGCTTCTTGCGGCAATCGCCTGCGGCGCCTTCGTCGGCTTCATCAACGGCGTCGTCATCGCCAAGTTCCGCATCAACGCGCTGATCACGACGCTTGCTACCATGCAGATCGTGCGCGGCCTTGCGCTGATCGCATCCGATGGCCGCGCCGTCGGCATCAACAGCCCGGATTTCTACCAACTGGCGCTGTCGAAGCTGTTCGGCATTCCGACGCCGGTCTGGGTCCTGGCCGTGCTGTTCTGCATCTTCGGTTTTGTCCTCAATCGTACCGTGTTCGGCAAGAACACGCTGGCCATCGGCGGTAACCCGGAGGCTTCGCGCCTGGCCGGCGTCAATGTCGACTGGACGCGCATCTGGATCTTTGCGCTGCAAGGCGTGGTTTGCGGCATCGCCGGCATCCTTTTGGCCTCGCGCATCACGTCGGGCCAGCCCAATGCGGCGGTGGGGCTTGAACTCTCGGTCATCTCGGCCTGCGTGCTCGGCGGCGTCTCGCTTGCCGGCGGCCGCGCCACCATGTCGGGCGTCATCGTCGGCGTGCTGATCATGGGCATCGCCGAAAACGCCATGAACCTGCTCAACATCGCAGCCTTCTACCAATACATTGTGCGCGGCGTGATCCTGCTGCTTGCCGTTTTGCTCGACAATCTGCGTTCGTCGGCACTGGGCCGGCGCTGATCCGTCTTCCAGTGGAGTGACAGCCATGGCTGAGCGCCTGTCCGGCAAACGCATCTTCCTCACCGGCGCCGCGCAAGGCATCGGGCTTGCCATCGCCGAGGCCTGCCTGGCCGAAGGGGCAAAACTGTTCCTGGTCGATCGCGACGGCGCGCTGCTGGACAAAACGGTCGCCGGCCTTGCCGCACCGCAGGGCCATGTCGGACATACCGCAGCCGACATCAGCGACGGGGCCGCGATTGCCGCTGCCGTCAGCCGGGCGACCGACGCGATCGGGCCGATCAACGCGCTGATCAACAATGCCGGGATGAATGTGTTCTCGACGCCGCTCGAGGCGACCGAGGAGGAGTGGAATCGCAATTTCGATGTCAACGTCAAAGGCGCCTGGAACTGCGCCAAGGCGGTGCTGCCGGCAATGATCGCAAATGGCGGTGGCGCGATCCTCAACATCGCCTCGACGCACAGCTTCACCATCATCCCTCATACCTTCCCCTATCCCGTGGCCAAGCACGCGCTGCTTGGGCTGACCAAGTCGCTGGCGCTGGAATATGCCGGGCAGGGCGTGCGCGTGAACGCGCTGGCGCCCGGTTATGTCGAGACGCAGAAGGCGACCGACTATTGGAACAGTTTTGCCGATCCGGTTGCGGCGCGCGCCAAGACGCTGGCGCTGCATCCCGGCGGCCGCATCGCCTCGGCGCGCGAGATCGCGCTGGCCGCTGTGTTCATGATTTCTGAGGAGTGCCCGTTCATGAACGCGGCGACCCTCGTCGTCGATGGCGGGCTCAGCCAGCTACAGCATCCCGCCTGAACGCTGGAGAGGCTCTATTTCTACCGCATCGACCGCCGGCCTAATGGAGCAAGCAGTCGCGATCAGAAACGCTCGCGATAGGCGCGCGGATTGGTGCCCAGCACGCGCAGAAAGCCGCGCCGCATGGTTTCTTCCGAGCCGAAACCGCAGCGGCGGGCCGTCTGGTTGACGGGCTGGCCCCGCTCCAGCATCCGCCGCGCCGCCTCGATCCGGATCTCCTCGATCGCGCGGGCAGGTGTCCGGCCGGTGGCCTCGCGATAGCGCCGCGAGAAGCTGCGCGAGCTCATATTGGCGTGGTCGGCCAACTGCGTGAGCGACAGGTCACCGGCCAGATTTTCGAGGATCCAGCCATGCAGCCGGTCGAAGCGCCCGTCGCCTTGCTGCAGCTTGAGGGTCTGGCTGAATTGCGCCTGGCCACCGGGACGTTTCAGGAAGACCACCAACTCGCGCGCCACGCCGAGCGCCGTGTGCCGGCCAAGGTCGGCCTCGACGAGGGAGAGGGCGAGATCGATCCCCGCCGTTACGCCGGCGGATGTCCAGACATTGCCGTCGCGGATGAAGATCGGATCGGGTTCGAGCCGGACCGCGGGAAAGCGCCGGGCGAACTCCGCGCAGCGTCCCCAATGGGTCACCGCGCGGCGGCCGTCGAGCAGGCCAGCCGTCGCCAGCAGCATGGCGCCGCTGCAGACGGAAGCGGTTCGGGTGGCATCGCGCGAGCGACCGGCGATCCACTGGACCAGCACGGGATCGTCGCAGGCCGCGTTGACGCCCCATCCTCCGGGGACAAGCAGCGTGTCGATCTTACCTCCGTGGGTTGGCAGCACTGCTGCCTCCAGCACGAGACCGGCCGATGTCCGGATGCGCGGTGAGGCGGCGACGACCACGACCTCGTAAGGAGCCGGTTCGCCGGCCTGCCTTTTGAAATCATTGGCGCTGGCAAAGACCTGCAGCGGTCCGCTGACGTCGAGGAGCTGGATGTCGGGATAGGCAAGTACTTCGATACGGCGCATTGGTTTGGCCCGAAGCGAGGGATGAATGGCAATCGTGCCAAACCATGATGCCGTAGATTGCCGGAAGTCAACCCACGGAGATTTCCATGCCCCTTCGTTTCAGCATCCTCGTATTCCCCGACGTCCAACAACTCGACCTCACCGGCCCATACGAAGTCCTGGCATCGGCCAAGGATGCCGAGGTGGAACTGATCTGGAAGGATCGCAACCCGGTGACGTCATCGACGCGCCTCTCGCTGACGCCAACCGCGACCTTTGACGATTGCCGGCCCCTCGACGTGCTGTGCATTCCTGGCGGGGGCGGGGTCAACGCGCTGCTGGAGGACCAGACAGTCCTCGATTTCGTGTGGGAGCGCGCGGGGCAGGTGCGCTACATCACCTCCGTTTGCAGCGGTGCCCTGGTGCTTGGGGCGGCCGGACTGCTGAGGGGCAAGCGCGCGACCACGCACTGGTATGCGCATGATTTCCTTGAGGAGTTCGGAGCGATCCCGGTCGACGAGCGTATCGTCGAAGACGGCAAGCTCATCACCGCCGGCGGCGTCACTTCGGGGATCGACTTCGGCCTGGCGCTGGTTGCGAGGCTGCTTGGACAGGAGGAGGCCGAGATCGTGCAGCTCTCGCTCGAATACGCCCCGGCTCCTCCCTTTCGGTCCGGCACGCCCGCCGAGGCGTCGCCTGCGGTGCTGGCGCAGGCAAAAAAGCGCCTCTCTGGTTCGAGGCGGGTTCGCGAGGCAATCTTCGCTCGCTGGCGCGAGGCTCGCGCCGCCGCTGCGCCGGCGCGCATCCACGGCTGAAGCAGCAAGGCCGAAGGTGCATCCCCTGGCCCTTCGGCCTTGCTGCGTTTCCACTGTTGACAGGTCCCTTCGTCTGTGCAGAAATTGGTTGGACCATTGAACCACTTCGGTAATAGCCCCGGTGACCGAATTCAGCCTTCCGCCGATCCAGACGACGGCCCGCGACGACGCGGTGCTGAAGGCGTTGGCCGGCTTCGTCATGCGCGAGAAGCTGGAACCCGGTGAGAGGCTGCCGACCGAACGCATCCTCGCTGAGCGTCTGAAGGTCAGCCGCAACACGGTGCGCGAGGCGCTGACGCGCTGGGAAGGGCTTGGCCTGGTCGAGCGCCGGCAGGGCTCGGGCACCTATCTCAAGGCCGCCGTCTCGCTCGACATGCTGCACATGCCGCTGACGCTTGCCGGCGGCAATGATTTCACCGGTCTGATGCGCACGCTGGAAATCCGCCGCGCGCTGGAAGCGGAAGCCGCCGCCCTTTGCGCCATTCGTGCCGACAAGGACGACCTCGCCGAGATCGAGCGCAAGCTCGACATCATGGAGGAAGAGTTTCTCAGCCGCGCCGGCATGTCGTCGGAAGAGGACTGGGAATTCCATCAGGCGATCTACCGCGCCTGCGGCAATCCGCTGTTCGAGCAGATTATCGCCGCCATGCACGAACTGTTCCACCGCTTCTGGGAACATCCGCTCGGCGTGCGCGATTTCGGCCACGCAAGCTTTCCCTACCACCGCACCATGTTCGACTGCATCGCCGCGCACGATCCGGAAGGCGCCCGGGCCGAAGCGCTGAAGCTGATCGCCACGGTCGAGGACGATTTGAAGCGCGGCGCCGCCAACCTCAAACTTTCGGTCCGCACATGAACGAGCACAGCTTCGACCCAGGCATTTCCGGCAGCGACTATCTCGCCGAGGCGGCGACGCTTCTGGCGCATGACGACCCGTTCCCCGGCAATGCGGTGGTGCCGCCGATCTACCAGACCTCGCTGTTCACCTTCGCCAGCTATGCCGACATGGCCGACACCTTTGCCGGGCGCAGGAAACAGCCGATCTATTCGCGCGGCGACAATCCGACGGTGATGGAATTCGAGTCGCGCGTCGCAGCGCTTGAAGGTGCTGAAGCCGCACGTGGTTTTTCGAGCGGCATGGCTGCGATCAGCGCGACGTTGCTGGCTTTCGTCGGCGCAGGCGAACGCATCCTTGCGGTGCGCAATTGCTATGGCGACGCCTACCGACTGTTCGAGCGGCTGTTTCCGCGCCTGCATATCAAGGTGGACTATGTCGACGGCTCCGATCCGGATGCGGTGGCCGCGGCACTTCCCGGTGCGAAACTGCTCTACCTGGAAAGCCCGACCTCGATGATGTTCGAGCTGCAGGATCTCGAACATCTGACGCGGCTGGCGAAAGAGCAGGGCATCGTCACCACAATCGACAATTCCTGGGCGACGCCGGTGTTCCAGAAGCCGATCCTGCACGGCGTCGATCTGGTGCTGCACTCGGCCTCGAAATATCTCGGCGGCCACAGCGATACCGTCGCCGGTGTGGTGGCGGGCTCGGCCGCCCATATCAAGCACATCAACGACCAGACCTACTCGCAGCTTGGCGCAAAGCTGTCGCCCTTCGAGGGCTGGCTGCTGTTGCGCGGCCTGCGCACGCTGCCGCTGAGACTGCCGCATCACATGAAGAGCGGGCTCATCATCGCCGAGCGCTTGAAGGCGCATGACAAGGTCGAGCGGGTCAATCATCCCGCCTATTCCAACCATCCCGGCAAGAAGACGCTTGCCGGCTATGCCGGGCTGTTCTCCTTCGAGGTGACGGAGGATGTCGACATTCCCGCTTTCGTCGATGCGCTGAAATTTTTCCGCATCGGCGTCAGCTGGGGCGGTCATGAAAGCCTGGTCGTGCCGGCAAAGGCCTCGCTCGAGCAGACACCGGGTCTCAATTCGATGGCGCGCTTCGGCGTCAGCCCCCGAACCATCCGCTTCAATGTCGGATTGGAAAGCGTCGAAGACCTCTGGGCCGACATCGGCCAGGCCTTCGACAAAGCAAAAAAATGACTGGGTTCAAAATGGGAGTTCTGAACATGAAACGACTGAGCATCATGCTTGCCACCGCTGCCGGCCTGGCGATGTCCGCCAGCGGCGCGCTGGCCGACACCACCCTCAAGCTGGTCGAGGTCATCACCAGCCCGCAGCGCACCGAATTCCTGAAGAAGCAGATCGCCGAGTTCGAGGCCGCCAATGCCGGCGTCAAGGTCGAGGTGGTCTCGCTGCCCTGGGGCCAGGCGTTCGAGAAATTCCTCACCATGGTGCAGGCCGGCGATACGCCCGACATCGTCGAGATGCCGGAGCGCTGGATGGGCCTCTACGCCACCAACGGCCAGCTCGAGGATCTCGGTCCCTACATGGCCAAATGGGATGATGCCAAAACGCTCGGCGACCGCGCCAAGCAGTTCGGCTCGACCGTCAACAACACCCAGTTCATGATCCCGTACGGCTACTATGTGAATGCGCTGTTCTGGAACAAGAAGCTGTTCAAGGAGGCCGGTCTCGACGGCCCGCCGGCGACACTCGACGACTTCATCGCCGACTCCAAGAAGATCTCCGCCATTCCAGGCAAGTACGGCTATTGCCTGCGTGGTGGGCCGGGCGCCTTCAACGGCATGCACATGTTCATGAACATCGCCGCTGGCAAGGGCGGCTACTTCAACGAGGACGGCACCTCGACCATCAACGAGGAGGGCTCGGTCAAGGGCCTGCAGATGCTGGCCGACATGTACAAGGACGGGCTGGCGCCCAAGGATGCGGTGAGCTGGGGCTTTAACGAGACCGTCACCGGCTTCTATTCCGGCACCTGCGCCATGCTCAACCAGGATCCGGATGCGCTGATCGGCATTGCCGACAAGATGAGTGCCGACGATTTTGCCGTGGCGCCGCTGCCTGTGGGGCCAAGCGGCAAATCCTATCCGACGCTGGGCTATGCCGGCTGGGCGATGTTCGCCAATTCGCAGCACAAGGACGATGCCTGGAAGCTGATGGCGACGCTGTTGTCGCCCAAGGACAATCTCGAATGGGCCAAGGAAGTCGGCGTCGTGCCGATCCACAATGGCGCCGACCAGGATCCCCACTTCAAGACCGAGCAGTTCAAAGGCTGGTTCACCGAACTCAGCGACACTTCCAAATATGAAATGGTGACGCCGCCGACACATCTGGAGAACCTCGGCAATTTCGTCGACCAGGTGGCGATCAAGAATTTCCAGGAAGTGCTGCTCGGCCAGAAGTCGGCCAAGGACGTTGCTGATCAATGGGCCGCGTTCCTGACCAAGGAACAGCAGGACTGGCTGGCCAAGAACAAGAAGTAGTTCTTCCACCTTCTCCCCGTTTACGGGGAGAAGGTGGCCCGAATGCATGTCGCCCAAAAGTGCGTAGCGGTTTTGGGACAACGACATGCACAGACAGGCCCGGATGAGGGGCAGCGCGAGCACCCCAAGGCTGGCGCCGCCCCTCATCTGCCTGCCGGCATCTTCTCCCCGTGAACGGGGAGAAGGGTGCTGTTGCTGCTGTCGGCACCCACCCATGATTGTTGAGCGCTAATGACTTATGCCGTGTCCGAAATACGATCCGCCGGCCGGCCGCGAAAGAAGCGGCTGACGCATGCAGCAATCGAGCCCTGGCTTTATCTCAGCCCGGCGATCGTTCTGCTGGTCGTGGTGCTGCTGGTGCCGCTGATCATCGGCATTAGCTATTCGTTCCGGAAGTTCTCCGCCTTCAAATCCGAATATGTCGGTCTAGGCCAGTATCAGGCGATGCTGACCGACCAGGTGCTGGGGCAGGCGCTGGTCAACACGCTGTGGTGGACCGTCGCCAGCCTGTTCTTCCAGTTCTTCCTCGGCCTGGGTCTGGCGTTGCTGCTCGACAAACCGTTTGTCGGGCGCAAGTTCGTGCAGGCGGTGGTGTTCCTGCCCTGGGCGGTGCCATCTTTCCTGTCGGGCCTGACCTGGGCGTGGCTGTTCAATCCGATCATCGGACCACTGCCGCATTGGCTCTTCACGCTCGGGCTGAAGGCCGAGCCGACCAATGTGCTGTCCGATCCGGCGACCGCCATGTGGGGGCCGATCATCGCCAACATCTGGTTCGGCATTCCGTTCTTCGCCATCACGCTGCTGGCGGCGCTGAAGTCGATCCCGTCGGAACTGCATGAGGCGGCCGCAATCGACGGCGCTTCGCCTTGGCAGCGCTTCACCAAGGTGACGCTGCCGTTCCTGGCGCCGACCATCGTCATCACCGTCATGCTGCGTACGATCTGGATCGCGACCTTCGCCGATCTGATCTTCGTCATGACCGAGGGCGGGCCGGCCGGCTCGACCAGCACGGTGCCGGTCTACATCTATGTCAGCGCCTTCAAGTCGCTGGACAAGGGCTATGCCTCCGCGGTGGCGGTGCTGCTACTGGTACTGCTCATCGCCTATGCGATCGCGCTGATCGCCATCCGCCGCTTGCTGGTGAGGCACGTCTGATGATTGCCGGACGCTCCACCTCCTCGCGCATCTTCAGCGGCATCGGCCTCTACGCGGCGATTGCCGCCTATATGATCTTTGCGCTGTTTCCGATCTTCTGGACGCTGAAGATTTCGGTAACGCCGGAGCGGCTGCTCTATTCCGAGGGCATCACGCTGTGGCCGTCGCAGACCACCTTCCGCAACTTCATCACTGTCCTGGAAGCCTCTGACTTCCCCCGCTATTTCCTCAACAGCGTTATCGTCTCAGTGTCGACGGCGGCCCTGGTGACAGTCATCGCCACGCTCGCCGGCTACGCCATGTCGCGCTTCACCTTTCGCGGCAAGGCAACGCTGGCGATCATGCTTTTGCTGACGCAAACCTTCCCGCTGGTGATGGTCATTCCGCCGATTTACCGCGTCATGGGCGAGCTTGGCCTGACCAACAGTCTGGTTGGTCTGATCATCATCTACACCGCCTTCAACACCGCCTTCGCCACCTTTCTGATGCAGTCCTTCTTCGACGGCATTCCGAAGGATCTGGAGGAAGCGGCGATGATCGACGGCTGCACGCGGGCGCAGGCGATGCGCAAGGTGATCGTGCCGCTGACCTTGCCCGGCATGGGCGCCACGCTCGGCTTCGTCTTCACCGCCGCCTGGAGCGAATTGCTGTTCGCGCTGATGCTCATTTCCAGCGACGACCAGAAGACGTTTGCCGTCGGCCTGCTCACCTATATCGGCAAGTTCGCCGTCGACTGGGGGCAGATGATGGCGGCGTCGATCCTGGCGCTGATCCCGGTCTGCATCTTCTTCGCCTTCCTGCAACGCTATCTCGTCACCGGCCTTACCGCCGGCGCGGTCAAAGGATAATCGATGGCTTCCGTCACGCTGCAAAACGTCGAGAAGGACTACGGTTCGCTGCGCATCCTGCACGGCGTCGACCTCGAGATCGCCGATGGCGAGTTCGTCGTGCTGGTCGGCCCGTCCGGCTGTGGCAAGTCGACCCTTTTGCGCATGATTGCCGGGCTGGAGGAGGTGTCGGGCGGCGAGATCCATATCGGCGATCGGCTGGTCAACGATGTCGCGCCGAAGGACCGCGATATTGCCATGGTGTTCCAGTCCTACGCGCTCTATCCGCACATGGATGTGTCGTCGAATATGGGCTTCAGCCTGCTGTTGAAGAAGGCGGAGAAGACGAGGATCGACGGCAGGGTAGGGGCGGCAGCAAAGCGGCTCGGCCTCGACAATTTTCTCGGCCGTCTGCCCAGGCAACTGTCCGGCGGCCAACGCCAGCGCGTCGCCATGGGCCGGGCCATCGTGCGTGATCCCAAAGTGTTCCTGTTCGACGAACCGCTCAGCAATCTCGACGCCAAATTGCGCGTGCATATGCGCGCCGAGATCAAGGCGCTGCACCAGCAGCTCAAGACCACATCGGTCTATGTCACCCACGACCAGATCGAAGCCATGACTATGGCCGACCGCATCGTCGTCATGCATGACGGTTACGTCCAGCAGGTCGGCCATCCGCTCGAACTCTACGATCGGCCGATCAACACCTTCGTCGCCGGCTTCATCGGCTCGCCCGGCATGAACTTTTTTCCGGCGACAGTGGCCAAGGGCGGCAAGGTGGACGCGGTGCTGGCCGACGGCCAGAAGCTGAGATTGCCTGATGGCTTGCCATTGAAGGATGGCGATGTGCTCACCGTCGGGCTACGGCCGGAGCACATCCAGCTTGCCGACGATGGTCCGCTCAGGGCAGAGGTCGAGGTGGTCGAGCCACTCGGCCTGTCGACGCAGTTCTATGTCCGGCTCGCCAACCAGCTGGTTTGTGTCTTCGTCATGGGACGCAGCACTATCCGGCCTGGCGATAAGGTGCGGCTGTCTGCCGATCCGGCGGCGCTGCATCTGTTCGATCCCGCAAGCGGCAACCGCATCGGGTAATCCTATCGAAGGCTGCCCAGGCTGGCATACATGCCGGTGGTGCGGAACTGCGTCGGGTTGATGCCGTAGAGCCGGCGGAAGACTTTCGAGAAATAGTTGGCGTCCTCGAAGCCGCACAGGATGGCGACCTCCTTGACCGGCAGGAAATCGGCTTTGGTTAGCAGCTTCGCCGCCCGCTGCAGCCGCTGCTGCAGCACGAACTCGGCCGGCGGAACGCCTTCGCTCTCGGCGAAGCAGCGCGAGAAATGGGCGCGGCTGAGGCCGCTGATCTGGACGAGCTCGGCCACGGGCAAGGGCTTGTCGAGATTGGCGTTGATATGATCGATGACCGGCTGCATGACGCTCTGTTTCTCAGTAAAGGCGTGCGAGCCGAAGACATCGTCGTAAAGCGCCATCGCCGCCTCATAGGCGATTGCCGAAGCAGCGCCCGGCGAAGCGCCGGCCTTGATCAGGCGCAGGCTGCAATCGGCGAGATGATCGATCGTCTCCGGCTGCAGCCGAAACACCGGGCCGGAGACGCTGAGTATGGATTTGTGGACGCGCAGCGCCTCCTCGCCATTCATCGAGATCCAGAAATATTCCCAGCGGTCGCCCTTCTCCAGCCAGTAGCGATGGTTGTGTGGCACCAGCACCAGCAGCGTGTCGTTGGCCTGCAGGCGGTAGTTGCGGTTCTCGTAGCGCAGCTGGCCGGTGCCGCTGATCGTGTGCTGCAGCACGGTGAACGGTGTCTGGCCGCGCTTGCGCCCATCCCAGTCATAGGTCACGCCCTCGCGTACTTCATAGCCGGTGCTGGTTGGCATGGCATGCAGGCGCTGGCGGCCGCGCGGCAGCGAGATGGTTCGCATCAACTGTCCGTTGGCGATCAGATCATGCAGCACAAAATTACCCTCGAAAGCATAATCGTTCTCTGGCCGCGCCTTGGAATAACGGCATAATCCAAATCCTGAGAACGCGAAAGACCCGCGGTCGAGGAGCGGGCGGGGAGGAGAACGAGCCGGAATTCCGGCTCGAATGGCATGCGCGCCGAGGCGAGCCGCCATTCCCTTTCCTGTTGCTCCTTACCCGGCATTCGAATGCATCGAGGTGAGGTAATGAGTTTCAAAATCGCTATTATCGGCGCCGGCAGCGTCGGCTTCACCAAGAAGCTGTTCACCGATATTTTGTGCGTCCCGGAATTCAGCGACATCGAATTCGCGCTGACCGATCTCAGCGAACACAATCTGCAAATGATCAAGGCGATCCTCGACCGCATCGTCGAGGCCAACAAGCTGCCGACCAGGGTGACGGCGACGACCGACCGCCGCAAGGCGCTGGAAGGCGCGCGCTACGTCATCAGCTGCGTGCGGGTGGGCGGGCTCGAAGCCTATGCCGACGATATCCGCATTCCCTTGAAATACGGCATCGACCAGTGCGTCGGTGACACGATTTGCGCCGGGGGCATCCTCTACGGCCAGCGCAACATCCCGGTCATCCTCGACTTCTGCAAGGATATATTGGAGGTCGCCGAGCCAGGCGCCAAATTCCTCAACTATGCCAACCCGATGGCGATGAACACCTGGGCGGCGATCGAATATGGCAAGGTCGATACGGTCGGCCTCTGCCACGGTGTCCAGCACGGCGCCGAACAGATCGCCGAAGTGCTCGGCGCCAAGTCGCACAGCGAACTCGATTATGTCTGCTCCGGTATCAACCACCAGACCTGGTTCATCGATTTGCGGCTCAACGGCCGCAAGATCGGCAAGGACGAACTGGTGGCTGCCTTCGAGGCGCATCCGGTCTATTCGCAGCAGGAAAAGCTGCGCATCGACGTGCTGAAGCGCTTCGGCGTCTACTCCACCGAAAGCAACGGTCATCTCTCCGAATATCTGCCCTGGTATCGCAAGCGGCCGGACGAAATCACCCGCTGGATCGACATGTCCGATTGGATCCATGGCGAGACCGGCGGCTATCTTCGCTACTCAACGGAAACCCGCAACTGGTTCGAGACGGAATATCCGCAATTCCTCGAAGCGGCGTCGAAGCCGCTCGACGTATCGAAGCGCTCGAACGAACATGCCAGCCATATTCTCGAAGCGCTGGAGACGAACCGCGTCTATCGCGGCCACTTCAACGTCAAGAACACCGGCATCATCACCAATCTGCCGCAGGACGCGATCATCGAATCGCCCGGCTTCGTCGATCGCTTCGGCATCAACATGGCGTCAGGCATCACGCTGCCGGAAGCCTGCGCGGCCACCTGCATGGCTTCGATCAACGTCCAGCGCATGTCGGTGCATGCGGCTGTTACGGGCGACATTGACCTGCTCAAGCTCGCGGTGCTGCACGATCCGCTGGTGGGTGCGGTGTCGACGCCGGAAGAGGTCTGGCAGATGGTCGACGAGATGGTCGTCGCCCAGGCGCGTTGGCTGCCGCAATACGCCGATGCCGCGCCGGCCGCCATGGAGCGGCTTTCGAAATCGATGGTGAAAACCCGCGACTGGGCGGGTGCGGCGCGGCGCAAAGTGCGCTCGATCGAGGAACTGCGCGCCGAAAAAACGGCCCTGAAACAGGCCGGCTGAGAATGCTGGCAGGCGGACAGCGGGAGGCCGGTTCGCCAATCAGCCATCATGAATAGATGCGGGCAGCAGCAGACGTCGAAACATCTGGGAGGAACACAATGAGGAACTTTCGTGGAATTGGCATTCTCGCCGGTCGAAGAATTGGAATTCTCGCCGGGCGAAGAATGGGGATTCTCGCCGGGCGAAGAATTGGCATTCTCGCCGGGCTGGCGCTGAGCGTCTCGGCATCGGCGCTTGGCAGTGCATACGCGTCCGAGCCGACCACGCCGCCGGCGCCGGCGGCGTTTCCCGCCGAGGGCAAGATCAAATACGTCGCCCGCGATTCCATCCTGGAGTTCAAGGCGCTGCCCGAATATCACGAGCCCGACTGGGTCACCGAGAAATACGTCAAGACGGGCAAGCTGCCGCCGGTCAAGGATCGCCTGCCGAAGGAGCCGCTGATGTTCAAGACCGGCAACATGCCGGACGGCATCGGCGTTTATGGCGACACCATGCGCCACGTCATTGGCGGCCGGCCGGAAGGCTGGAATTATGGCGCCGGCCAGACCCAAGGATGGGGCGGCATCGACATCGGCCTTTCGGAATGCCTGACGCGCACCGCGCCTTTGTTCCAGGTCGAGGCCAAGGACACCGAGCCGCTGCCCAACCTCGCCAGGAGCTGGGACTGGTCGAAGGATGGCCACACGCTGACCATGCACCTGGTCGAAGGCGCCAAATGGTCTGACGGCGTTGCCTTCAATGCCGACGATGTCATGTTCTACTGGGACGATGAGGTCGTCGACCCCAATGTCTCGCCGTTGAACGGCGCCACAGCGGAAACCTTCGGTGTCGGCACGACGCTGAAGAAGGTCGACGACTACACCGTCGAGTGGACCTTCAAGGACGCTTTCCCCAAACAGTATCTCTACGCCATGGCCTACGGCACCTTCTGCCCCGGCCCGGCGCATATCCTGAAGCCGCAGCATCCGAAGTACTCGAAGAATACCTACGAGCAGTTCAAGAACGCGTTCCCGCCGGAATATATGAACATTCCGGTGATGGGTGCCTGGGTGCCGGTGGAGTATAGGCCCGACGACATCATCGTCTTGCGCCGCAATCCCTACTACTGGAAGGTCGACGAGAAGGGCAACCAGCTGCCCTATCTCAACGAACTGCACTACAAGCTGTCGACCTGGGCCGACCGCGACGTGCAGGCGGTGGCAGGGGCCGCCGACTTCTCCAACCTCGAGCAGCCGGAGAATTTCGTCGCTTCGCTGAAGCGAGCGGCGGACAAGGACGCGCCGGCCCGGCTCGCCTTTGGCCCGCGCCTGATCGGCTACAATCTGCGCATGAACTTTTCCGCCAATGGCTGGGGCAATCCCGACGAACGCGGCCAGGCGATCCGCGAGCTCAATCGCAATGAGGACTTCCGCAAGGGCATCACCATGGCGCTCGACCGCAAGGCGCTCGGCGACTCGCTGGTCAAGGGGCCGTTCACCGCCATCTACCCCGGTGGCTTTTCCTCGGGCACCAGCTTCTATGACCGCAACTCGACCGTCTACTATCCCTTCGACATCGAGGGCGCCAAGGCGGAACTGGCCAAGGCTGGTCTCAAGGATACGGATGGCGACGGCTTCGTGAACTTCCCGGCCGGGACCGCCGGCGGCAAGAATGTCGAGATCGTGATGCTGGTCAACAATGACTACGGCACAGACAAGAGCCTCGCCGAAGGCGTCGTCGGCCAGATGGAAAAGCTTGGCATCAGGGTCGTGCTCAACGGCCTCAACGGCACCCAGCGTGATGCCTCGCAATATTCCGGCCGCTTCGACTGGCTGATCAGGCGCAACGAGCAGGAGCTGACTTCCGTCGTGCAGAATACCGTGCAACTCGCGCCCGTCGGACCCAAGACCAGCTGGGATCACCGCGCGCCCGAAAGCGGCGTGGTCGACCTGATGCCGTTCGAAAAGGAGCTTGTCGACATCGTCAACAAGTTCGTCTCCTCGTCAGACAATGACGAGCGCGCCAGCCTGATGAAGACGTTCCAGAAGATCTCGACGGAGCATGTCTACAATATCGGACTGACCGAATATCCCGGCGCCCTGATCATCAACAAGCGCTTCTCCAACATCCCGCAGGGAACGCCGATCTTCATGTTCAACTGGGCCGAGGATTCGATCGTGCGCGAACGCGTCTTCGTCGCCGCCGACAAGCAGCAGAAATACGAACTCTTTCCCGACCAGCTTCCCGGCAAGCCCGGCGACAAGGGTCCGACGAACTGAGTTTCCTCCCCTGGCTGACGCCCGGCCGCGCTGCGCGCGCGGCCGGGACGGAGTAAGGTCAGCGGCAACAGATTAGATCCAAGGAGGAGAAACGGTCCGATGCTGCGATTCCTGGCCATGCGCATAGCATCGGCGGTGCCGGTCATGGTCATCCTGAGCCTGGTCACCTTTGCCATCATCCAGGCGCCGCCGGGCGACTATGCCGACTATATCCGTTCGCAGCTCATCAACCAGGGCGGGGCGTCTTTTGCCGAAGCCGACGCGCAGGCGCAGGCCTATCGGGTCGAGCACGGCCTCGATAAACCGCTGCCCGTCCAGTACCTGAACTGGGTCGCCGGCATCATCACCCGCGGCGATTTCGGCTACAGCCTCTATTACAACAAGCCGGTCGCCGCAGTGGTCGGCGAGCGGCTGCCGCGCACGCTGCTGCTGGCATTGGTCTGCCATCTGCTGGCGTCGGTGCTCGGCATCACCTTCGGCATCTGGGCGGCGACCAGGCAATACACATGGATCGACTCGGTGCTGTCGGCCATCTCCTTCCTCGGCATGACGGTGCCGCGCTTCCTGATGGCGCTGATCATCGTCTATCTCCTGGTCTTTCAGTTCAACGTGTCGGAGATCGGCAGCTTCTTCTCGCCGCAATATGGCGGCGCGCCGTGGTCGTGGGCGAAATTCGCCGACCTCGTCAAGCATGTCTGGCCGGTGGTGGCGATCGCCACCTTCGGCGGGCTCGCCTACAATATGCGCGTCATGCGCGGCAATCTGCTCGATACGCTGAACGCGCAATATGTCGAGACGGCCAAGGCCAAGGGCCTGACCGGCAGCGCCGTCGTCATGCGCCATGCCGTGCCCAACGCACTGCACCCGCTCATCATGTATCAGGGCGTGGTGCTGCCCTACATGCTGACCGGCGAGATCGAGACGGCGATCATCTTTGCGCTGCCGACGGTCGGGCCCGCCATCGTCGGCTCGATGGCGGTGGGCGACGTTTATGTCACGGCGACCTTCATGATGGTGCTGTCGGCAACGCTGATCGTCGGCAACATCATCGCCGACATGCTGCTCGCGCTGCTCGATCCGCGCGTACGCCAGTTCAGGGAGAGCTAGATGCTGGCGCGTGACCCATCCCCGCCGCCGCCCCCGGCTGAAGCAACCGCGATTGCGACCCCACGCGGCAATGAGAGCTATATGGCGCTGGTCTGGCGCCGGCTGAGGCGCTCCTGGACCGGCATGGCCGGGCTGATCCTGGTCGTGCTTCTGGTGCTGATGGCGCTGTTCGCCGATTTCTTCGCGCCGATGGACTCCAAGGTGACCGATGTCGCTTTCGCCCCGCCGCAAGTGATGAGTTTTCACGACAGAGACGGGAATTTCGTGCTCCAGCCGCGGGTCTATGCGCTGGCGGATTCTGCAGACCTCGACCCGGTCACCTTCCAGCCGGTCGTCGGGCCGGATTACGAGCATCCGCGCCTGCTCGGCTTCTTCGTCAAGGGCGCCGACTACCGGCTGCTTGGACTGATCCCCGCCAACCGGCATTTCTTCGCTTCGGCCGACGGCCAGCCGGTGCATTTTCTCGGCACCGACAAATTCGGCCGGGATGTGTTGTCGCGCGCCATCCAGGGCTCGCGCGTCTCGCTGATGATCGCGCTGACGGTGGTGTTCATCATCACCGTCATCGGCACCACGGTCGGCATGGTCTCGGGCTATTTCGGCGGCCGCTTCGACGTCTGGATGCAGCGCTTCGTCGAGTTGGTGCTCGCCTTCCCGCAATTGCCGCTCTATCTTGCGCTGACGACGCTGATCCCGGTGACCGCGCCGACCAACGTTTTCCTCGCCTTCGTCATCATCGTCATGTCGGCGCTGGGCTGGGCGCAGATGTCGCGCGAGGTGCGCGGCAAGACGCTGGCGCTGGCGCGGATCGACTATGTGCGCGCTGCCATGGCGGTTGGCGCCACCGACATGCGTATCATCATGCAGCACATTTTTCCCAATGTGATGAGCCACGTCATCGTCGCCGTGACGATCGCCATCCCGACGGTGGTGCTGCTCGAAGCCTTTCTCGGCTTCCTCGGCTTCGCCGTGAAACCGCCGCTGATCTCATGGGGGCTGATGCTGCAGGACACGGCTACCTATTCGGTCATCGGCACCTATCCGTGGATCCTGTCGCCGGTCGGCTTCGTGCTGATCACCGTCTTTGCCTTCAACGCGCTGGGCGACGGCCTGCGCGATGCCGTCGATCCCTATTGAGGTGGCCGGGATGACCGTTGCGCTCGCAGCCACCTTCGCACCAGCCGTCCGGCTCGACCATGCCGGCCGCCACGACCAACCCATCATCGATGCCCGCAACATCGAGGTCGCCTTCAAGGTCGAGCACGGCGTCGTCGACGCGGTGAAGGATGTCTCGTTCCAGCTCTATCGCGGCGAGACGATCGCCATCGTCGGCGAGTCCGGTTCCGGCAAGTCGGTGACGGCGCGCGCTGTCATGGGGCTCTTGTCGAAGCGGGCCACCGTGTCGCCGAACTCGACCATCGACTATTGCGGGCAGGACATACTGAAATTCCCCGAGAGCGCCCGGCGCAAGCTGCGCGGCAATCGCATCTCGATGATCTTCCAGGAGCCGATGAGCTCGCTCAACCCGATCTATACGGTCGGCAGTCAGATCGTCGAGGCGATCAGAGTGCATCGAAAGGTCAGCCGCAAGCAAGCCTGGGCGCGGGCGCTCGAGCTTTTGCGGCATGTCCAGATCCCCGAGCCGGAAGCGCGCATCAAACAGTATCCGCACCAGATGTCGGGCGGGCAGCGCCAGCGCGTGATGATCGCTATGGCGCTCGCCAACGACCCTGATGTGCTGATCGCCGACGAGCCAACGACAGCGCTCGACGTCACGGTGCAAGCACAGATCCTCAATTTGATCCGCAATCTGCAAAAAGAACTCAGGATGGCGGTCATCCTGATCACCCACGACCTTACCGTGGTGCGGAAATTCTCGGACTATGTCTATGTCATGCAGCATGGCGAGATGTGCGAGCACAACGTTACCGAGCGGCTGTTCGCCGACCCGCAGCATGCCTATACCAAGCGGCTGCTCGCGTCCGAGCCGCACGGCAAGCCGCAGCCGCTGCCGGAAAACAGCGGCACCATCCTCGAGGCCCGCGATATGCGCGTCTGCTTCATGCTGCGCCATGGCAGCTTCCTGAAGCCGGACTGGCGCGAACTGGTCGCCGTCGACGATCTCGGCCTGAAACTTTGCCGCCACGAAACACTGGGGCTGGTCGGCGAATCCGGCTCCGGCAAGACCACGTTCGGTCTCGCCTTGCTCAAGCTCACCGAGGCCAAGCGCGGCGAGGTCAGCTTCGACGGCCAGCCGATCCACGGCCTGTCGCGCGCCGGGATGCGGCCGCTGCGCTCGCGCATGCAGGTCGTTTTTCAGGATCCGTTCTCGTCGCTTAACCCGCGTATGACGATCGGCCAGATCATCGAGGAAGGGCTGGTCGTCAACAGGATCGGCGCGACACGGCGCGAGCGGGTCGGTCGGGTGCGCGACGCCCTGGTCAGCGCCGGCATGCCCGGCGATATCCTGTCGCGGTTCCCGCACGAATTTTCCGGCGGCCAGCGGCAGCGCATCGCCATTGCCCGAGCCATCGCGCTGGAGCCCGAATTCATCCTGCTCGACGAACCGACATCGGCGCTCGACCTTTCGGTGCAGGCGCAGATCATCGACCTGTTGCGCAAGCTGCAGGACGAACGCGGCCTTAGCTATCTCTTCATTTCGCACGACCTCAAGGTCGTGCGCGCGCTCTGCCACCGTGTCATCGTCATGCAGAACGGCAAGATCGTCGAACAGGGACCCGTGGACGAGGTCCTCACCCATCCCAAGACCGCCTACACCGAACGGCTCGTCAGGGCCGCCTTCGACGTGGCGTAGCAAAGTGCCGGAGGTTTAATAGTGGCAAGACATCCCAGGATCACCTTCATTGGCGCGGGTTCGACCGTGTTCATGAAGAACATTGTCGGCGACGTGCTGCAGCGGCCATCGCTGTCAGCCGCGACGATCGCGCTGATGGACATCAATCCGCAGCGGCTGGAAGAGAGCGCCATCGTCGTCAACAAGCTGATCGCAACGCTGGGCGTGAAGGCGAAGGCCGAGACCTATTCCGACCAGCGCAGGGCGCTCGCCGGCGCCGACTTCGTCGTCGTCGCCTTCCAGATCGGCGGCTTTGAGCCCTGCACCGTCACCGATTTCGAGGTGCCGAAGAAATACGGCCTGCGCCAGACCATTGCCGACACGCTCGGCGTCGGCGGCATCATGCGCGGCCTCCGGACCGTGCCGCATCTGTGGAAGATCTGCGAGGACATGCTGGCCGTCTGCCCCGACGCGATCATGCTGCAATACGTCAACCCGATGGCGATCAACACCTGGGCGATTTCAGAGAAATTTCCTGACATCAAACAGGTCGGCCTCTGCCATTCGGTGCAAGGCACAGCGATGGAACTGGCGCACGATCTCGACATTCCCTACGACGAGATACGCTACCGCTCGGCCGGCATCAACCACATGGCCTTCTACCTGAAGTTCGAGCACCGGCAGCCGGATGGCTCTTACCGCAACCTCTATCCGGACCTCGTCCGCGCCTATCGCGAGGGCAGGGCACCGAAGCCGGGCTGGAACCCGCGGTGCCCCAACAAGGTGCGCTACGAGATGCTCACGCGGCTCGGCTATTTCGTCACCGAAAGCTCCGAGCATTTCGCCGAATACACGCCCTATTTCATCAAGGAAGGCCGCCCCGACCTGATCGACAAGTTCGGCATTCCGCTCGACGAATATCCCAAGCGCTGCATCGAACAGATCGAGCGCTGGAAGGGCCAGGCCGAGGCCTATCGCTCGGCCGACCGCATCGAAGTCGAGCAATCGAAGGAATACGCGTCCTCGATCATGAACTCGGTGTGGACCGGGGAGCCTTCGGTGATCTACGGCAATGTCCGCAACAATGGCTGCATCACCTCGCTGCCGGACAATTGCGCCGCCGAGGTGCCGTGTCTGGTGGACGCCTCCGGCATCCAGCCGACCTATATTGGCGAGCTGCCGCCGCAACTCACCGCGTTGATACGCACCAACATCAATGTGCAGGAACTGACGGTGCAGGCGTTGATGACCGAAAACCGCGAGCACATCTACCACGCGGCGATGATGGACCCGCATACGGCGGCCGAACTCGATCTCGACCAGATCTGGGCGCTGGTCGATGAGTTGCTGGCGACACATGGCGACTGGCTGCCGACCTGGGCGCGTGGGAGCGCCAAGGTCCGGGCCGCCTGAGCGCTGCTGCGGCGGTATCTACTCCACCGTCAGGCCTCCGGTGGCGCCGGCAACCGGTGGCGCAGTTCCTGGACCAGCACGCGCTCGTTCTCCGAATAGTCGATCGGAACGACGACGAGATGGACGCCACCGCCGGCAAAAGCCTGTTCAAGCGTCGATTGTATTTCTGAGACGGCGCCGACCCTGGTTCCCTTGGCGCCATAGGCCTCGGCATATCTGACGAAATCGGGATTGCCGAAGGTCATGCCGAAATCGGGGAACCGGTCGACCGCCTGCTTCCAGCGGATCATGCCGAAAGCATTGTCCTCGATGATCAGCACGACGAGGTTGAGCTTCAGCCTGACGGCGGTTTCCAGTTCCTGGCTGTTCATCATGAAGCCGCCATCGCCGCAGATCGCCATGACGCGGCGTGCGGGATAGAGCATCGCGGCCGTCATCGCCGAGGGCAGGCCGGCGCCCATCGTGGCCAGGGCGTTGTCGAGCAGCAAAGTGTTGGCGACGCGCGTGCGGTAATTGCGCGCGAACCAGATCTTGTACATGCCGTTGTCGAGCGCCAGGATGCCATCGGCCGGCATCACCGCGCGCACGTCATGAACCAGACGCTGCGGCGTGAAACGGTCTTCGGTGGCGCGGGCGGCAATGCGGGTCAAAATGCCTTCGCGCAATGGCAGCAACGCTTGCGCGTTGGGGATCTTGCCCTCGATCCGGTCGGCAAGCAGCCTGAGCGAAGCGCCGATGTCACCGATCACTTCGGTCTGCGGGAAATAGACCTGCTCGACATTGGCTGGCTGGTAACCGACATGGATCACCTTCGGTCCCTTGTCGCCCATAATGAAGGGCGGCTTCTCGATCGTGTCGTGGCCGATGGTGATGATGAGGTCGGCCTGTTCTATCGCCTCATGCACATAGTCGCGCTCCGACAGCGCCGCTGTGCCCATGTAGAGTTCGGTGCCGCCGGGCACCGTGCCCTTGCCCATCTGGGTGGTGAAATAGGGAATGCCGGTTCTGATGACGAACTGGGCGAGGTCGGAGGTCGAGCGCGGCCGCGACGCGGCGGCGCCCAGCATCGCCAGCGGCCGCTGCGCCTTGATGATCATCTCAGCGGCACGGTCGAGCGCCAGCGGGCTGGCCAGCGGAAGCTCGACCGGATGCGGCGGGATCAGCGCGACATCATCGCACTCCTCGGCCGCGATGTCTTCGGGCAGTTCCAGATGCACCGGCCCCGGACGCTCCTCCTCGGCAATCCGAAACGCTTCGCGCACCACGGCGGGAATGGTCTTCGCCGAGATGATCTGACGTGACAGCTTGGTCAACGGCTTCATCGCGGCGACGATGTCGACGATCTGGAAGCGGGCCTGGCGCGACGAGCGGATGCCCTTCTGCCCGGTGATCATGATCATCGGCATGGCGCCGAGCAGCGCATAGGCGGCACCCGTCGTCAGGTTCAGGGCGCCGGGTCCCAGCGTGGTGATGCACACACCTGGCTTGCCGGTGAGCCTGCCATGGGTGGCGGCCATGAACGCCGCCGCCTGCTCATGACGGGTGAGGATGAGCTGGATCGAGGATTTGCGGATGGATTCGACGACGTCCAGGTTTTCTTCGCCGGGAATGCCGAAGATGCGATCGACGCCCTCATTCTCGAGGGCGGCAACAAGCAGGTCAGAACCTTTGGGCACGAAGCATCTCCTGGGCAAAGCGGCGGCGAACCGCGTCGGGATATGATCAGACATAGTGCTGGCAAAGCCCTAGCGCGAGGCGCGGCCGCCGCCAATATCGCTCTGCCTTACAGATCCTTCCGTTTCCTGAATTGGCCGGGCGAGACGCCGGCGTGGCGGCTGAAGGCGGTGGAGAAGGCGGCTTCCGAGCTGTAGCCGACCGCCTCGGCGACTTGGCCCAGGCTCTTGCCCTCGTGCAGCAGCCGGCTGGCCTGCCGCATGCGGCAGCCGAAGAGATAGGCCATGGGCGCTTCGCCGACGAGATCGCGAAAGCGGGCGGCAAAGGTTGCCCTGGAGAGCCCGACCGCGCGTGCCAGGGTCTCGATCGTCCAGTCGTGGTCATAGGCTTCATGCAGGGTCGCGAGCGCTCTGGCGATCGCGGGGTCCTGCAATCCCCTCAGCCAACCTGGATTGTCCATGCTTTCCAGACCGGAGCGCAAGGCGCGCGTGACGATGGCCCCAGACAGGCGAGCCATGACTACGTCGCTGCCGGGACCTTCGTCGGTCGCTTCCACCAGCAAGGCCTCGACATAGCCACGCAGCCATTTGGGCAGACGGCCATTCGATCCCCGGATGTGAACGATGCGCGGCAGGCCGGCAAGTGCCGGATGGTCGGCGTCGCGAAAGGCGAAGGCGCCGCACAGGATGACGGTCTTTTCGCCTTCGCCGCCGCTGCGAATACGCCCGGCTGCGGTTTGGGTCGCCAGTTCGGCGGCGGGGACGTTCGCGCTTTTGAGCGCGCCGGGCGACCGCAGCACATGCGGATCGGCGCGCGGTGCAATGATCAGGTCGCCGGCATCGAGAGGCTCGACATCTTCCTCACCGAACACCGCCTCGCATCGCCCCTTGATGACGACGTGAATGCCGCGAAGCCCAGCCTGGCTGAACGAGATCGCCCAGGGCGCGGCCAGTTCGAGGCGCCGGTACCCGGCGGCTGCGAAGTGCAATTCGCGCATGAGGGTAGCCAGGAGGTCCACGCTTCGCTCCAGAAACAGACGATCGATATATCAATCCAGACGCTGTCGAATAGCGCGCCGGCCTTACTGGACCTAGCTATGCCCGACAGGCCGCTTGTCGGCGATAACGAAACTCAGGAGTTATTCATGCCGCCAATCGAGCTTTTTGTCGCGCAGCTTTGTCCCTATGCGCACCGTGTCAGGCTCGCCCTTGCCGAGAAAGGCCTGCAGGCGACGGAAATCGAAATCGATCTGCGCAACAAGCCGGCGTGGTTCCTGAAACTCACGCCGACGGGAAAGGTGCCGCTGCTGCGCCATCAGGGGCAATATGTCAGGGAGTTGTCGATCATCTGCGAATATCTCGATGATGCATTCCCCGAACGGCCGATTTTCCCCAGGGATGCTCAGGCCCGCGCTGAGGCGCGCATCTGGATCAGCTTCGCCGACACGCAGCTTTACGCCCGGACGGCAACCATGATGCACACTTCCGACGCTATGGTTCATAAGCGGATCAAGGCCCAGCTTGCCGACGATCTGCGCTTTGTGGAACAGCATGCCTTCGCCCTGCGAGGGGCGGACGAACGGTTTTTGCTGGGCTCGGAATTCAGCGCCGCCGACATCGCCTTCTATCCCTGGTTCGAACAGCTGTGCGTGCTTGAGAAATATCTGGGCTTCGTCATGCCGACCGAATGCGAGCGCCTGCTGCGGTGGCAGGAAACGGTTGCCGCCAGGGAGGCGGTGCGGACCTGCGCCAGGTCGCCCGGCTTCTACCTGGAATCCTATGGCCCGCTTCTCGCGGCCTGAGACGAGCGGGCAAACGGAAAAAATTCCTCACTATGGTGCTGCAAGGTCAGTCATTTGCTTCTTGCGGCAGGCGCAAGCCTGTAAATATGCGGTATGAAACCCCGCCGCGAGAGGTGAGAGAAACATGCCCAATCCAACCGTCGTCGGGTTTTCCGGCAATTTCACCAGGCCGTCCAAGACGCGTGGTTTTGTCGACCAGGTTGTCAGGGATATTGCGCGCCAGCATGGCCTGTCGGCGAGCACCTATGACATCGAAGACCTCGGCCCGTCGCTCGGCGCTGCCAAATGGGCGCGCGATCTCGACGGCCAGTCCCGGGCAGTCTTCGACAGCGTCGTCAATGCCGATGTGCTGGTGGTGGGGTCACCGACCTACAAGGGCAGCTACACCGGCCTGTTCAAGCACTTCTTCGACCTCTTCGATCCCGCTTCCTTGCGCGGCAAGCCGGTGGTGCTGCTTGCCACCGGCGGCAACGATCGCCACGCGTTGATCGTCGAGCACCAGTTGCGGCCGTTGTTCGGCTTCTTCGAGGCGCTGACGCTGCCGACAGGGGTCTATGCCACGGACAAGGACTTTTCCGACGGCGTGCTGCGGGCCGAACCCATCCTGAAGCGCGTCGATCAGGTTGTCGGCGAGGTCGGGCTGGTGCTGGCCAATCGCTCGGCAGCCGGCGTTGCTGCCGGATAGAGCGAGGCGAGCGGGCCGCCTCCGGCTTTGCTCGGAGTGAATAAAATGGGAGCGATCCGGCTGAAAAACGCCAATGCCGGAAGGTTCCCGGTCATCCTGAGCGGCGATGACAAAGGGGTTTTGGCCAACTGCGAAATCCATCTCAGGCGGATTTCTCGCGACAACTAGTTCCTGTCCGCCGGCTTCGAACGCATCCTTGACACCGTCTCGCGCTCGGCGCGCTTGGAGCGCAGAGGCGGCAGGCCGCGGTCGATCAGGTCCATGTCCTCCAGCACCATGTCGCCCATGCGCTTGAAGGCGATGTCGAGCGCACCGGCGCGGTGGGCGGAGCGCAGGAAGCCGGGGATCGTGCGGACCGGATGGTCCTGCGCTAGCGGTTCTTCTGGGAAGACATCGCTGGCGGCGACGATGTGGCCGCTTTTCACCGCCGCCATCAGGGCAGGGAAGTCGACGACGCCGGCGCGGCTGAGCAGGATGAAGGCGGCGCCCTTGCGCATACTTGCAAAGGCCTCAGCGCCGAGGAAACCCTGGTTCTCCGAGGTCACCGAAGCGACGACGAAGACGAAATCGCTTGATGTCAGCACCTCGTCCAGCGAGGCCGGCTTGACCCCATTGTCGATCAGGATCGACGGCGGCAGCCAAGGGTCGAAGACCTTGGTGCGGGTGCGAAAACCCGACAGCAGCCGGTTCAGCGCACGGCCGAGATCGCCGAAGCCGATGATGCCGACATCGGCGCCGGACAGAAGCCGCGCCGTCAAATTGCCGTCACCGCCCCACAGCTCCTCGCCTTTGCGGAAGGCGAGGTCAGCATCGACGATGTTGCGGGCGAGGTTGAGCGCCATGGCGAGGCCAAGCTCGGCCACCGGCTCGGCGAAGACGAGGCCGGTGGTGACGACATGGATGCCGCGCACAAACAGCGTCTCATAGGGCATGTTGTTGATGAGGTTGGTCTCGACATTGAAGACGCAACGCAGCGCCTGCATCTGGTCCAAAGTCTCGGGCGAGATCGGCGGCTGGCCGATAATATAGCGGGCTTCGGCCAGCACGTCGGCGGGCAAGTTCGCCACGCCCTCGGCCGTCGTCTCGACGACGCGGTAATGCGCCTTGAGGCGCGCCAGCTGCGGTGGGGTGAAGATCAGGTCGAGCGTGCGTGGTTCCGGCGCGCTGATGACCAGCGGCAAGGCCTTGTTTGGCATGACGATTCCTCCCCGGCGCGATCCGCATCGCGTATTTTGCTTTGCACTTGTGGTAGTCCCAAAACCACTTGCCGCTTTCCGGCGGCATGTGCTTGAGGGGTAAAATACCCACCATCAAACGATTTACAACTCCGGGAGGGGCCGCCGATCGCGCGGCTCGAGCCTTGCCGGGTTTTGATGCGGGAATCCGTTGGCTCGCCAGGCAACGGCCCTGAGGGCTCCTTTCCTTCTCCCCCTGTGAGAGAAGGTGCAGTCAAAACGGATAGTGCTGCCCCGGATCCTCGATCGTCAGCCAGCGCAGGTCGGTGAACTCGGCGATCGAGGCCTTGCCGCCGAAGCGGCCGTAGCCTGAACCCTTGACGCCGCCGAACGGCATTTGCGCCTCGTCGCCGACGGTCGGGCCGTTGATGTGGCAGATACCGGCTTCGATGCGCGCGGCAACCGCCATGGCACGGCGGATGTCGCGGCTGAACACGGCCGAGGACAGGCCGTATTCGGTATCGTTGGCGACACATACCGCTTCGTCCTCGCCCTTGACGCGGATCACCGGCTTGACCGGGCCGAAGGATTCTTCCGAATAGACGCGCATCGCCGGCGTCACGTGGTCGAGCAATGTCGCCTCGACCACGGTTCCGGTGCGCTTGCCGCCGGCCACAAGCCTGGCGCCCTTGGCGACGGCGTCGGCAACCAGTTCTTCCATCTTGTCGGCGGCCTGGCTGCTGATCAGCGAACCGAGCACGACATGGCCGCGCGGGTCACCGGCAGGCAGCTGCGCCGCGCGGGCGGCGAGCTTGGCGACGAACTCGTCGGCGACCTTTTCATCGACGACCAGACGCTCGGTCGACATGCAGATCTGGCCCTGATGCATGTAGGCGCCGAAGGTCGCCGCATTGACCGCCGCATCGATGTCGGCATCGTCGAGCACGACCAGCGGCGCCTTGCCGCCGAGTTCGAGCAGCGCCGGCTTCAAGTGACGGCCGGCGAGTTCGGCAATGATTCTGCCGACCTTGGTCGAGCCGGTGAAGTTGACACGCCTGACTGCAGGGTGCGCGACCAGTGCCTCGACGATTGCCGCTGCGTCCTTGGGGTCATTGGTGACGACATTGATGACGCCCTTGGGCAGGCCGGCCTCGACCAGCACCTGGCCGATCAGCCGGTGTGTGCCTGGGCACATTTCCGAAGCTTTCAGCACAACCGTGTTGCCGCAGGCGATCGGCATGGCGATGGCACGGGTTCCGAGGATGACCGGTGCATTCCACGGCGCGATGCCGAGGCAGACGCCGGCCGGCTGGCGGATCGCCATGGCCAGCGTGCCGGGCTTGTCGGAGGGAATGACCTCGCCCGAAATCTGCGTCGTCATGGCGGCTGCCTCGCGCAGCATTTTGGCGGCGAGCATGACGTTGAAGCCGGCCCAGGGGCCGGTGGCGCCGGTTTCTTCCATCATCAATCTGGTGAATTCGCCGACCTTGGAGTCCATGACATCGGCCGCCTTGGACAGAAAAGCGCGGCGCTCGCCCGGTCCGGTCTTCGACCAGCTCTTGAAGGCGAGGGCCGCGGCTTCCACCGCGGCATTGGCGTCGGCGATGCTGGCTGCGGCAGCGCGGGTGGCCAGCTTGCCGGTGAACGGGTCCATGCGCTCGTAAGAGGCGGAGCCTGACGCATCCCTTTTGTCGCCGTCGATCAGAAGTCCGATGTCCATTGTTCTCTCCCTCGCTCGCCGTCGAGCGTCTTTTCTATCTATTATCGACCACGATCTGATCCGAACACCGGCTCCCACTTTTCGGGATCATGGTCTAGAAGCCGAGCACCTCGGCATTGATCGATGCTTCAAGCCCACCGTCAACCGGCACATTGGCGCCGTTGACCCAGCGTGCGCCGTCCGAGCACAGGAACAGCACGACAGGCGCGATGTCGCCCGAGGTTCCGGCGCGCCCGACCCTGGCGATGTCGCTGTCGACGCGGGCGTCACCCAGCACATTGCGGAACTGTTTGAGGATCGGCGTCTCGACCGGGCCGGGGCTCACTGCATTGACGCGGATGCCGCGGCTCCTGAACAGGTCCTGATGTGCGGCGCGCTGCGTCCACAACAGCAGCAGTTCCTTGGAAACGGAATAGCCTTCCTCGTTCTTCACCTGATGGTCGGCGACCACCTCCGCCACATCGGGAAAGCCTTCGATGCCGATCATCGATGCCGCGCGGTTGAGATTGGCGCGCCAGCCATAGCCGGCGATCGAGGCGACGTTGACCACGGCGCCGCCTTCACGAAGTCTTGGTGCGAGGCCTTCCGAGAGCGCGCGCAGGCCGTAGAAGTTGACGGTCAGTGTCGACACCGCACCGGTGTTGCCGGGGAGGCCGGCGACATTGCAGAGCGCATCGATGCGCTCCGGCAGGCGCCCGATGAGATCGACGACGCCGGCCTTGAACGAGATGTCGGCCTTGACGAAGAAGCCGACCGGTGCGGCAGGTTCACGCACGTCGACGCCGATCACGTCAGCGCCCAGTTGGCCGGCAAGTTCCGCGGTGCGGGCGCCGATACCGGACGCGACACCGGTGATGAGGATGGTCTTGCCGAACAGCATGGTCACGCCTTTTCACTATGTGTTGCGGTCTGTTGCGGCGAAGGCGTGGCGTCGCCATCTGCGGCGTTTGGCGGGAGCCTGACACGGTAGCCGACCGGCAGCAGGCGCAGGCCAAAGCGCTCCTCCAGCGTTCCCCACAGGCCGCGCGGCAGGAAGAGCGAGAACAGCACCGCCGTGGCGCCAAGGCCGATCAGATACCAGACGCCGGTGCCGCCGAACCAGGTCTCGATGAGGAAGAACAGCAGCGCACCCAGAATGGCGCCCTCGAAGGTGCCGATGCCGCCGACCAGCACCATGAAGATCATGTAGGCGGTCCACTGGACGTTGAAGTAGGTTTTCGGCTGGAAGGTGATCGACGTGGCCAACCACAGCGCGCCGGCCATGCCGATGCCGAAGGCGGCGAGCACGAAGAGCAGCCGCTTGGTTCCGGTGACGCGCACGCCGACCGATGCCGCGGCCTCCTCATTGTCCCTGATGGCGCGGATGGCCGCACCTGTGCTGCCACGCAGCAGGCTAAACAGGGTGGCGAGCAGCGCCGTCATCGCGGCCAACGCCAGCCAGTAGATCGTCGCCCGCCTGACGCCGGCGTCATAGACGTTGAGCGAGATCAGCGACGTCCCGGTCTCGCCTTGCACCAGCCGGTCGAGATTGACCAGGAGATGGGTGAGCGCCGCGATCACCCACATGCCGATGGCGAACTCGCCGTTCCTGAGCCGCAGCATGAACAGCGACATCGGCCAGGAGATCGCGCCGACAATGATCGCGGAGACGAACAGCGAAGCGAACGGGTTGAGGCCGGCATCGGCCAGGCGGATGGTGAAATAGGCGCCGAGGCCGAAGAACACTTGCTGTCCCACCGAAACCAGCCCGCCGAAGCCGGCCAGCGCGTTCCACATCGCCGCCAGGATCACATAGATGAACAAGGCGGTCACGCGGTCGACGGCGCCGGCCGAAAGGAAATGCGGCGCGACGCCAAGTAGCGCGATGATGACGACGACCGCAATCGCCGAGATGCGCGAGGCGGAGGTGCCGCGCTCGATAACGGGGGCGTTTAAAACCGCGCTCATGATGCTTTCCTCGCGGGCAGGCGCAGCAGGCCGCGCAGGCCGAGGCCGGAGGTGGAGAGCCGGATGAACAGCACGATCAGGAAGGCGACATGGCCGCCGATCAGAAAACCTTGCGGATGGATCTGCGCGCCGAGCGTCTGGGCGAGCGCCAGAACGATGCCGCCGACCAGCGTGCCCCATTGCGAACCGGCGCCGCCGATCACCGCCGCCTCGAAAGCGAACAGCAATTGAGGTGCGCCGGTATAGGGATCGAAGGTGGCGCGCATGCCGAGGAAGGCACCGGCAAGACCGACCGTGACCATGGCGATGGCGGCGGCGAGGGCGTTGGCGCGGCGCGCATCGACGCCGACGAGACCGGCCGTGTCGGGATCTTCCGACGTGGCGCGGATCGAGCGGCCAAGCCTGGTGTTGGTAAGGAACAGCTGCAGTCCGCCAAGCAATATGACGGCGGCGGCGAACATGATCACGGCAAGCTTGCCGACATAGATGCTGCCCGGCCATTCCCAGGAATCGTAGGAGAGGCTGCCGATATAGGGCGCCAGCGAACGTGTGTCGGCGCCGAACTGCTCGAACAGCGCATTGTCGATGACGATGGCGAGGCCGAACGTGGTCAGGATCGGCAGCAGCGCGCCTCCGCGGGCGCTGCGCTCGAGCAGGAAGCGCTGCAGCGCCCAGCCGATGGCCGCCATCAGCGGCAGCACGATGAGCAGGCCGACGAAGGGCGAGATATGGAATTGCGAGGCGAGCCACCACAGCGCGTAGGCGGAAAACACGGCCAGGCTGCCATGCGCGAGGTTGATGATGCGCATCACCGAAAACATGAAGGAGAGGCCGCAGGCGATCAGCGCGTAGTAGCCGCCGAGCAGGATGCCCTGGACGATCTGGTTGCTCATGCCGGCACACTCCCGGCGCTTTTTCTGTGCAGGCCGAAATAGGCTTTCGTCACTTCATCGCGGGACATGCCCTTGCTCGGGCCTTCCAGCGCGACGCGTCCTTCGAGCATGCAGATGACCTTGTCCGAGACCGAGAGCGCGCGATTGAGGTCCTGTTCGACCAGGATGATCGTCGTGCCGGAGCTGATCAGCCCTTGCAGCGAAGCGTAGACGCGATCGACCACCAGCGGCGACAGGCCGAGCGAGACCTCGTCGAGCAGCAGCAGCTCCGGATTGCTCATCAACGCGCGGCCGATGGCGGTGGCCTGCTGCTCGCCACCGGAGAGATGCCCGGTCTTGGCGTGGCGGCGCGGCTTCAGATTGGGGAACGTGTCGAGCACCCTTTCCACGCTCCAGTCGCCGGGCCGGCCGGCGGTCTTGCCGAGCAGAAGGTTCTCCTCGACCGTCATCTGCACGAACAGCTTTCGTCCTTCCGGCACCAGCGCCACACGACGCGCTTGTGCGACGGCACGCCGGTGATGTCGGCGCTGTCCAGCAGCACACGGCCGGCAGTCGGCTGATGCGCGCCGGCGATTGCCCGCAGCAGCGTCGTCTTGCCGGCGCCGTTGGCGCCGACCAGCGCCAGCGTTTCGCGGCGCTCGATCGTAAAGCTCACACCGCGCACCGCCTGCAACAGGCCGTGGCGGACGACCAGATTCTCGATTGCGAGCAGGCTCATTTCGGGCCTCCACCGAGATAGGCGCGCACGACTTCGGGATCGGCCATCACGGCTTGCGGCTCGCCATCGGCAATGATCTTTCCGGCATCCATGCAGATCAGCCGCTCGGCCACCTGCAGCAGGATGTGGACGATGTGCTCGATCCAGACGATGCCGATCTTGCGGCGGCGCAATTCCTTGATGGTATCGACGAGTTCGCTCGCCTCGCCATCGGTCAGTCCGCCGCCGATCTCGTCGAGCAGAAGCAGGGTCGGCCTTGCGGCAAGCGCGCGGGCCAGTTCCAGCCGCTTGCGGTCGAGCAGGCCGAGTGTCTCGGCGCGTCGGTTGGCGACGCCCAGCATGCCGCACAGTTTCAGCGACGCCAACGCCGCTTCATAGGCCTCGTCGCGGGCGAGACCCGCCCCATGCGACGCGGCGACGAAGACGTTTTCGAACGTGGTCATGCCGCTGAACGGTTTCGGCACCTGGTGCGTGCGCACCAGGCCGAGACGACAGCGCGCCGTGGCCGGCAGCGCCGTCACGTCGCCGCCCTTGAAGGCGACCGTGCCGGCGCTCGGCGGGAAGGCGCCTGACAAGATGCTGAGCAGCGTCGTCTTGCCGGCGCCGTTCGGGCCGACGATGCCGACGGCCTCAGCGGCATTCATGGCGAAGTCGACATCGTCGAGCACCACCAGCGCGCCGAAGCGTTTCTGGATGCCGGCAGCGCGGAGGATCGCGGCGTTTGCTGAACCGTTCACGATGCGACCCCCGTAGCCGTCCGTCAGCCGTTATACGGCTGGAGCTTGGCCTCGACCGGAACCTTCGGGTCGGTGGCGTTCTCGGTCACGACGTAGTCGAGCGGGAATTTGCCGCCTTCCTTGGCCGCCACCCATTGGGTGCCGATGATCGGGCCGGGAGAGACATTGGCGACCGGGCCGCTGGTGAAGTCGACCTTGCCGATCATGGTCTCGGTGTTGAGCGTGCTCAGCGCCTTGGCGACGGCCGCCTTGTCCTTGGCGTCGGTGCTTGCCTTCAGGGCCTCGAAGCCGGCGTCGAGCAGCGACATCGAGGCGCCGAGCTGCTGCGTCCATTGCTTGCCGCTGGCGGCCTCATAACCGTCGGCCAGTTCGGTCCCCGAAACGCCGGTCAGCGGCGACTTGTAGGGGAAGGCCTTGTGCCAGTAAGCGGCGCTCGAAATCTTGTTGCCGAGATCGCCGAGCGCCTCGATGTCGGACGGGAACAGCCCGGTCTTGGCGACCTGGCAGATCTTGATCTGCTTGATCAGGCCTTGCTGCGCGGCCTGGCGCCAGAAGGCGGCGAAGTCCGGCGGGATCGGGAAGGAGTTGAAGATCTCGACGCCTTCCTGCTTGAACAGAGCGATCTGCGAGGAATAGTCGGTGGTGCCGGTCTCGTAGGCGCCGGGATCGACGATGGTGAAACCCTGCTTTGCCAGCAACGGCGCCAGATGGGTGCGGATGGCATTGCCGTCGGCGTCGTTGGGATACATGACGCCGACCTTCTTGTTGGTCTCGATCAGGTTCCATTGCGAGATGTAGGTCCGGAAGAACTCGTCGACGCCGAAGCCGAAATGATAGGTCCATTTGAACGGCGAGGGTTCGCCGGGCTTGGCGCCGCGGCCGAAATACCAGGCCTCCCACGGCATAACGGTGGAGAGGCAAGGCACGCCGGCGGCTTCGCAGGCGTCGGCGACCGGGTTGATCACCTCCGGCGTCGACACCGCCAACATCAGGTCGACGGCCTGGTTGTTGATGAGGTCCTTGGCGAGCTGGCCGGCGCGCGACGGGTCGGATTGCGTGTCCTGGTCGATGATCTCGACACTGTATTTCTTGCCGCCGATGTCGAGGCCGTTGGCGAGCGCCTTGCGGGCGAGATCGAGCACATAGCCGTCGGTCTGGCCGAAGCCGGCGAGCGGCCCGGTGCGCGGGCTGACAAAGCCGACCTTCAGCGTGTCGGCGGCCTGCGCGAATGCCTGGCCGCGGCTGAGCGCAAGTGCCGCGCCGCCGGCGAGCGATGTGGCGATGAACTGGCGCCGCGAGACGCCGGATTTGCTTGAGGTCATGCTGGTATTCCTCCCTTTCCTGACGGCACCTGGAGGTCACCGCCGGCCTGCTCAAAATCGATGCCGCCCGTTCTTAAGATCGGAGATCGCCCCGGCAGGCCTTGAGGCGGCAGCGGAACGCCGCCAATGCCGATAACGGCACGATTTCGATCCTCCCATCGTCACAGTGCCCTAGGTGTTTGGTTTGGTAAAATGATATTTTGCGGTGTTTCGTTAACCAACAGGTTATGGAAATACGGCTGAAGGCCCGCTCTGCGCCAGATTGGCGAAAGGTGCTCAGGCGTTCTGGCTGGCCGCCTCGCGAATTGTCTGCAGCAGGATGGTGAAGGCCGGCGAAGGCGCAGTGTCGGTCCGCATCGTCAGGCCGACCGGCCCTTTGGTTTCCTCGGTGTTGACGGGCAAGGCGACGAAGGCGCCGCTGGAGAGTTCGTTGGCGACGACGCCTGTCGATATGATCCAGACCGCATTGCTTTGGCGCAGGAAGGCACGGCCGAAGGAATCCGAGACGGTCTCGATCTCGGTCGCAGGCGCCGTCATGCCGTTGGTGATGAACAGGCGGTCGACGAACGGGCGGATGACCGACTCCCGCGTCGGCATCAGCACCGGGAATTCATCGAGCCGGGCGAAGATGTCCTGGCCCGGCTGCAGCAGCGGATGGCCGGCCCTCACCACGAACAGCACCGGTTCGGAATAGAGATGCTCGAAGAAGAAGCCGGTCATGTTTTCCGGCGCCGCAAGCCGGCCGACGACGAGATCGAGCGCACCGACGCGCAACTGTTCCAGCAGGACCGCGTTCTCGCCGGTGACTATCTTGATCGCAGCACCGGTATTTTCACTCAGGAACAGGCTTATGGCGCGTGGCATCACCTTGGCCGACACTGTCGGGAGCGCGCCGATGCGGATCGGATGCCGGTTGATGGCGCCGTCCTGGCGGACGGAATCGACGCCGCGCTTCAGTGCCGTGATCGCCGTGCCGGCATGGCCGAGAAAGATTTCGCCAAGCCGCGTCACCCTGATGCCGCGGCCGTCGCGTTCGACGACAGCGATGCCAAGCGCCTCCTCCAATTCGCGCAACGTCTTGGTCACGGCCGGTGGGCTGACATGGAGAAAGTCGGCCGCCCTCGCCACGCTGCCTTGCCGCGCTACCTCAAGGAATGCCTGCAGGTGACGGAACCTTATGCGGCTTTCGGACATGTTCTCATAACCTAGCAGTTAATGAAACGGCGTAAAATATCATTTTACCAAACTAAATGCCTTGTGCAATGTGAACACGGAGGATTGAAATCGTGCCATTCGTCAACATTGGCGGCATCACGCTGCACCATCGCCATATCAAGGCGAAGGGAAATGCGCGGCCGATCGTGTTCATCAATTCGCTGGGCACCGACTTCCGCATCTGGGACGAGGTGTTGTCCGAACTGGGTGGCGAAATGCCTGTGTTGGTCTACGACAAGCGCGGCCATGGCCTGTCCGACATTGGTGGCGTCAGCTCGATCGACGAGCATGTCGATGATCTGTCGGGCCTGATCGATCATTTCGAACTGAACAATGCGGTGCTGTGCGGCCTGTCGGTGGGCGGCCTGATTGCGCAAGGGTTTTATGCCCGGCGCCCCGAAATCGTCGACGGCCTCATCCTGTGCGACACCGCCCACAAGATCGGCACGGCCGACAGCTGGAACACCCGCATCGAAACGGTCGAAAGCAAAGGCATCCAGGCCATCGCCGATGCCGTGCTCAAAATGTGGTTTACGCCTGCCTTCCACGCGGACCGTGTCGCCGAGCTCGACGGTTACTGGAACATGATGACCCGGCAAGCCGTCGCCGGCTATGTCGGCACCTGCGCCGCGGTGCGCGATGCCGATTTCACCGAGGCCGCGCAGGGGATCGCGGTACCCACGCTTTGCGTCGTTGGCGACCAGGACGGCTCGACGCCGCCGGATCTCGTCCGCTGGCTGGCCGATCTGATCCCAGGCGCACATTTCGAAATCATTCGTGACGCCGCGCACATCCCTTGCGTCGAACAGCCCAAGGCGCTGACCACCCTGATCCGCGATTTCGTCGCGGCGCTTCCCCTGAGAAAGCAGACCCATGGATGAACTGCCCAAAAACGAAACCAGATACCAGACCGGGCTGACCGTCAGGCGCTCGGTGCTCGGCGACCCGCATGTTGATCGCAGCGAGGATGCCGTCACCGATTTCGACCGGCCGTTCCAGGAACTGATCACCGAGGCAGCCTGGGGCACTGTGTGGACGCGTCCGGGCTTCAGCAGGCGCGAACGCTCGATCGTGACGCTGGCACTGCTGGCCGCCCTTGGCCATGATGAAGAGGTCGCCATGCATGTGCGCGCCACCGCCAACACCGGTGCGTCGCGCGACGATATCTGCGAAGCGTTCCTGCATGTCGCGATCTATGCCGGCGTGCCGGCCGCCAACCGCGCCTTCAGGATCGCCAAGGAGGTGTTTTCGGAAATGGACGGAAGCAGGGCTGGCCATGCCAGCTGATGCCGGCTCGAACCGCAGGCCCGAGAGCGGCGCCTTCTTCCAGCGCGACCGCGGCTGGCATCCGCCGGCGCTGACGCCCGACTACAAGACGTCGGTGCTGCGCTCGCCGCAAAAGGCGCTGCTGGCCTTCGACAACACGGCGTCGGAAATCACCGGTCCGGTGTTCGGCCACGCCATGCTGGGCGAACTCGACAATGACCTGATCCACAATTTCGCAAAGCCCGGCGAGAGCGCCATCGGCGAGCGTATCATCGTCTATGGCCGCGTGCTCGACGAGCGCGGCCAGGGCGTCTCCGGCGCGCTGCTCGAATTCTGGCAGGCCAATTCAGGCGGCCGCTACCGCCACAAGAAGGACGGCTATCTCGCGCCGCTCGATCCGAATTTCGGCGGCTGCGGCCGCACCATCACCGATGCCGATGGCGGCTATGCCTTTCGCACGGTGAAGCCCGGTCCCTATCCCTGGCCGAACGGGCCCAATGACTGGCGGCCATCGCACATCCATTTCTCGGTGTTCGGCCACGGCTTCGCACAGCGGCTGATCACCCAGATGTATTTCGAGGGCGACCCGCTGATCTGGCGATGCCCGATCGTGCGCGGTATCCGCGACAAGGCGGCGATCGAGACGCTGGTAGCGGCGCTCGACATGCAGGCGACGATCCCGTTCGACGCGCGCGCCTACAAGTTCGACATCGTGTTGCGCGGACGCCGCGCCGCGCTGTTCGAAAACCGTCCGGAGGGCAATTGATGGCGCAATCGCTGACCCGGCTGAAGGAGAGCCCGTCGCAGACCGCCGGGCCCTACGTGCATATCGGGCTGACGCCGAATTTCGGCGGTATCGGCGGCGTCTACCCGACAGACCTGGGCGCCACGATGCTCAACGACAACGCCAAGGGCGACCGCATCGGTTTGCGCATTCGCGTGCTCGACGGCACCGGCACGCCGCTCAGGGATGCGTTGATCGAGATCTGGCAAGCGGATGCCAATGGCTTCTACAATTCGCCGGCCGAATTGCGCGGCGATGCCGATCCGGATTTTCAGGGCTGGGGCCGTCAGCCGACCGACATGGAAACCGGCCTGTGCAGTTTTCAGACGATCAAGCCGGGACGCGTGCCGTATGGCGACGGCCGGCTGATGGCGCCGCATATCAGCCTGTGGATCGTCGCCCGCGGCATCAATATCGGCCTCCACACGCGGCTCTATTTCTCCGACGAGGCCAAGGCCAATGCCGAGGATCCGATCCTGGCCCGCATCGAGCACAAGGTGCGCGTGCCGACGCTGATCGCCGAGCGGCAAGGCGACGACTATATTTTCGACGTCCATCTCCAGGGGGAGAAGGAAACGGTCTTCTTCGACAGCTGACGGTCAGGAAACCAATGACATGACCGTATCGCCCTTCGACCATCCGCTGCTTTCCGGCCTGCTCGGCGACGAGGAGGCGGCTCGGCATTTTTCGGTGGATGGGGAAATCGCCGCCATGCTCGATTTCGAGCGCGCGCTGGCGCAAGCGGAAGCCGAAAGCGGGATTATCGGCACGGATGCCGCCGCGGCGATTATACCTGTCCTGTTGTCATACAAGCCGGACACCGCGCGGCTGCGGGCCGGTGTGGCGAAGGATGGCGTGATCGTGCCCGAACTGGTGCGCCAGTTGAAGGCAGCGGTCGGCGCGCCGCACGACGCCGGCGTGCATTTCGGCGCAACCAGCCAGGACGTCATCGACACTGGCCTGGTTCTTCGGCTGCGCCGGCTCATTGAACATCTCGACCTGCTGCTGACTGAGAACATTTTGCGGCTGGTGGGGCTGGAAGAACGTTTTGGCAGCCGTGCATTGACAGCGATTACGCGCATGCAGCCGGCGATCCCAATTCAGGCGTCGGACCGCGTGGCGGTGTGGCGCACGCCGCTGCAACGGCATCAGCAGAGACTCTCGGAGCAATCCAAGGGTCTGCTGGTAGTGCAATTCGGCGGCGCCGCCGGCACGCTGGAAAAGCTCGGCGACAAAGGCCCCGCAGTGCGCGCCGCCCTTGCCGCAAAGCTTGGCCTTGGCGATGCGCCGCAATGGCACAACCAGCGCGATGCGCTGGCCGAATTCGCCGGGCTGCTATCGCTCATCACCGGCAGTCTCGGCAAGTTCGGCCAGGACGTTGCGCTGATGGCGCAAGGTGGAACCGACATCAAGCTGTCCGGCGGCGGCGGCTCGTCGGCCATGCCGCACAAGCAGAACCCGGTGAAGGCGGAAGTGCTGGTGACGCTGGCGCGCTTCAACGCCACCCAGCTTTCCGGCATGCACCAGGCGCTGGTGCATGAGCAGGAGCGCTCCGGTGCTGCCTGGACGCTGGAATGGCTGCTCTTGCCGCAAATGGCGATAGCGACCGCGGCTGCGCTACGGCTCGCCGCCGAACTCGCCGGACAGATCGAAAGCCTGGGACACTGATGCGCACAAAGATCGTCATTGTCGGCTCCGGACCGTCCGGGCTGCTGCTTGGCCAGCTTCTCGGCACCATTGGCGTCGAGACGGTGATCCTCGAACGTTCGAGCCGGCAGCATGTGCTTGGCCGGGTGCGGGCAGGGGTGCTCGAACAAGGCACCGTCGAGTTGCTCGAAGAGGCGGGCGCAGCTGTAAGGCTGCATGCCGAGGGCCTGCTGCATGCCGGCATCTCGCTTGCCTTCGGCGGCGGCCTGCACCGGCTCGACCTCACGGCACTGACTGGGGGAAAGCATGTCACCGTCTATGGCCAGACCGAAGTGACGCACGATCTGATGGACAAGCGCGAGGCGGCCGGGCTGACCACCGTCTATGAGGCGGCCAACGTCGCGCTGCATAGTTTCGATGGCGAGGCGCCTTACGTCACCTACGGGAAGGACGGCGTCGGCCATCGCATCGACTGCGACTTCATCGCCGGCTGCGACGGCTATCACGGCGTTAGCCGCAAATCGGCGCCTGGGCGGGCGCTGAAAACCTTCGAGCGGACCTATCCCTTCGGCTGGCTCGGCGTGCTGGCCGAAGTGCCGCCGGCCGATCACGAACTGGTCTACGCCAACCATGAGCGGGGCTTTGCGCTATGCTCGATGCGGTCGACGCATCGCAGCCGCTACTATGTGCAGGTCCCCGCTGACGAACAGGTCGAGTCCTGGAGCGACGATCGCTTCTGGGACGAGTTGCGCAGTCGCCTGCCGGAAAAGACCGCAGCCGCCGTCGTTACCGGCCCGTCCTTCGAAAAATCGATCGCGCCGCTGCGCTCCTTCGTAGCCGAACCGATGCGCTTCGGCCGGCTGTTCCTGGTCGGCGACGCCGCCCATATCGTGCCGCCGACGGGCGCCAAGGGGCTCAACCTCGCCGCCAGCGACGTGCGCTATCTCTTTGCCGGGTTTCGCGAATTCTATCTGGACAAGTCGCCGGCCGGGCTCGACGCCTATTCAGCCAAAGCGCTGGCTCGGGTGTGGAAGGCGGTGCGCTTCTCCTGGTGGATGACGACGATGCTGCACCGCTTTCCCGATACGGGCGAGTTCGGCCAGCGCATCCAGGAAGCCGAGCTCGACTATCTCGTGCATTCGCAAGCGGCGTCGACCGCGCTGGCTGAAAACTATGTCGGTTTGCCCTATTAAGGGCGGTGCAAACTCAAACCCGTTCAAGCGCCACCGCGATGCCCTGGCCGACGCCGATGCACATGGTGGCCAGCGCATAGCGGGCGCTGCGCTCGCGCAGTTCCAGTGCCGCGGTGCCAGTGATACGCGCGCCCGACATGCCCAAGGGATGACCAAGTGCGATGGCGCCACCATTGGGGTTGACGTCCTCCGCATCCTCGGCGATGCCGAGTTGGCGGAGCACGGCGATGCCTTGGGAGGCGAAGGCTTCGTTGAGTTCGATGACATCGAATTGCTGCGGTGTCAGGCCGAGGCGAGCGCAGAGCTTTTGTGTCGCCGGGGCAGGGCCGATGCCCATGATGCGCGGCGCCACGCCGGCAGCAGCGCCGCCGAGAACGCGGGCGATTGGCGTCAGGCCGTATTTTTTCACAGCCGCTTCGGAGGCGATGATCAGCGCCGCCGCGCCATCGTTGACGCCCGATGCGTTGCCGGCGGTCACCGTGCCACCTTGCCGGAACGGCGTCGGCAATTTGGCCAGCGACTCGACCGTGGTGCCGGCGCGCGGATGCTCATCCTTCGATACGATAATCGCGTCGCCCTTTTTCTGCGGGATCGTCACCGGGGTAATCTCCTTCGCCAGCCGGCCATTGGCCTGTGCCGCGACGGCCTTGTCCTGGCTGCGCACGGCAAAGGCGTCCTGGTCGGCGCGCGACACTGAAAAATCCTCGGCGACGTTCTCGCCGGTCTCCGGCATGGAATCGACGCCATATTGTTTCTTCATCAGCGGGTTGATGAAGCGCCAGCCGATGGTGGTGTCATGGATCTCGGCATGGCGTGAAAAGGCGGTCTCGGCCTTGGGTATGACGAAGGGCGCGCGGCTCATCGATTCGACGCCGCCGGCGATCATCAACTCGGCTTCGCCCGCCTTGATGGCGCGGGCGGCAATGGTGAGCGCGTCCATGCCGGACCCGCAGAGGCGATTGACGGTCGAGCCTGAAATTTCCTTCGGCAGTCCGGCCAGGAGCAGCGACATGCGGGCTACATTGCGGTTGTCCTCGCCGGCCTGATTGGCGCAGCCATAGACGACGTCGTCGACAGCCTGCCAGTCGATGCCGGCATTGCGCTCGACCAGCGCCTTCAGCGGGATGGCGCCAAGATCGTCGGCCCGCACCGACGACAGCGAGCCGCCGAAACGGCCGATCGGGGTGCGGATGTAATCGCAGATGAATGCCTCGGTCATGTCATGCGGCCTTTTCTTTTCCGCTTCCCTCATGCGCCGCCTTGGTGCGGGCCTGCAGGTCGCGCAATGTCGTCAGCTCGAGTTCCGTCGGCGCCGGCGTTTCGTCAAGCGCCTCGGCGAACTTTACGATCCAGCCACAGCTGTCCTGCACCTCAAGCCGCGTTGCGCCGGGATGCAACGACACCACGGTGAATTCCTTGCTCATCGGGTCGGGCTTCCAGATGGCGAGGTCGGTGATCAGCAGCGTCGGTCCAGCGGTGTCGATGCCTAGGCGCTGGCGGTGATCGCCCCCATCGCCATGGCCGAAGGAGGTGAAGAAGTCGATCTTCTCGACCATGCCGCGCTTGGACTGCGCCATGGTGATGTAGATCTCCTTCGACGAGGTGGCGATCTCCGGCGCGCCGCCGCCGCCGGGCAGGCGGGTCTTGGGATGCGCATAGTCGCCGATGATGGTGGTGTTGATGTTGCCGAACTTGTCGAGCTGGGCGGCACCGAGGAAACCGATCGAAATGCGGCCGCCCTGCAGCCAGTAACGAAACATCTCCGGCACCGAGACGGTCGTGACGGCGGTATCGCAAAGTTCGCCGTCACCGATCGACAGCGGCAAAACATCGGGCGCGGTGCCGATGGTGCCACTTTCATAGATCAGCGTGATGTCGGGCGCATGCGTCAGCCGCGCGACGTTGCAGGCGGCTGACGGCGCGCCAATGCCGACGAAGCAGACATCGTCGTTTTTCAGGGCTCGGCTGGCGGCAATCGTCATCATCTCATTGGGAGTAAAGCCGCTCATCCCGCGCTCCTCAGATGCTTTACGCGGCCGGCGAAATCGTCCGCCGTGCGATCGAGGACATTGGCCTGCATCCAGGTCTGGAATTTTTCGCGGTCGGCGGCGATGTCGTCCCATTCGAGATAGGCGGCGTTGTCCCTGGCATAGTAGCCGTGCGTGTAGGAGGGATGCGAACCGCCTGATACCACCGAGATCGCAGCGATGGTCCAGCGCGGCAGCACGGTGAGGTTGGGATGCAGGTCGTCGAAATCGTCGACGACTTCCTCTACCGTCACCACGGCGCGCTTGGCCGCGAGCACCGCTTCCTTCTGGATGCCGATAATGCCTTCGACCAGAACATTGCCTTTTTTGTCGGCCTTCTGAGCGTGGATGAAGGTCACGTCCGGTCGGATGGAAGGAACGGCGGCAAGCACCTCGCCGGTGAACGGGCAGGTGACCGAGCGGATGTTGGGATTGACTGCCGCCAGCCCGGCGCCGCGATAGCCGCGGAACACCGCGCAAGGCAGGCCGGCAGCTCCCGCCTCGTAGGCGTTGGCCATGCCGGCATGGCTGTGCTCCTCGATCTCGATCGACCGGGGGAAGCCGTTCTCGATGGCGTCGCGGGCGCGGCGCAGCAGGCCGACGCCGGGATTGCCGACATAGGAGAAGATGATCTTCTTGGCCATGCCCATGCCGATCATCTGGTCGTAGATCAGGTCGGGGGTCATGCGGATGAGCGTCAGGTCGCGAAAGCTCTGGCGGATGGCCTCATGCGCCGCCGCCGTCGGGATCAGATGCGTGAAGCCTTCGAAGGCGACCGTATCGCCATCATGCAGGTTCTCAGCCACGGCCTGTTTGAGCGGCAGGAAATTGACCATCGCCAAGAACTCCGAAGTTCAAAAAGTTCGTATTGCGAACATTTGTTTTGTATGAGATATTTTTACATCGCGCCGCCGAGACGAGTCAAGGCGGCGCATTGTCTTGCGGAGGCCGCATGGAGGACAAGGCAAAGACGCGCGACCATGTCGGCTCGCTGGAGCGCGGCCTTGCAGTCATGGAGATACTGGCCCGGCATCCGGCCGGGATGACGCTGACCGAAATGGCGGAGGAGGCGGGGCTGACCCGCGCCGGCGCGCGTCGCTTCCTGCTGACGCTGACCGCCACCGGCTATGCCACGCAATCCGGCCGGCAGTTTTCGCTGTCGCCGCGCCTGCTCGCCATCGTGCGCTCTTGGCTCGGCGGCGCCTCGCTGTGGACATTCGCGGCATCCATCATGCGCGACGTCGCGGGCCAATTCGACGAGGCCTGCAACGCTGCGGTGCTGTCAGGCGAGGATGTCGTCTATGTCGCGCGCATTCCCGGCCGCCGCATCCTCAGTGTTTCGCTCGATGTCGGCACCAGGCTGCCGGCGCATTGCACCTCGATGGGGCGCGTCCTGCTGTCGGGGCTGGGCGCGGATGAGTTGAAGGCCTTCCTTGCAGAAGCCAAGATCGAACGGCGGACGCCGAAGACGATCACCAGCCGCACCGCGCTGGCCAAGGCCATCGACGCGGCGAGGGCGGGTGGCTTTGCCGTCGTCGATGAAGAGCTGGAGCTTGGCCTGCGCTCGATCGCGGTGCCTATCTGTGACCGCGCAGGCAAGACCGTGGCGGCGATCAACGTCTCGGCGCAGTCGGCGCGGTTCTCCGTCGAGGCGATGGAGCGGGATATCCTGCCAGCGCTGCGGACGGCCAAGCAACAGATTGAGGAATTTTTCTTCGTGTGAGCGCAAGGCTAATCGCCTGAGGGAAGCGCTGCCCCCGCTCTGTCTCGGAGACGGGACGCCCTACGCGGTTAGCGTCGCCATGCGAACAAACGATGCCCTGGGGCACCTGAGCACAACGCATATCGTTGACGCCGCCCTTCAACTCCAATATCGAACAGGACTATACAGGTTTACTGAACAGGTACCCATATGAAGCGGCGCGCGGTTCAACTTTCTCCCGGCACGGGCAAGCCCGAGCAGATCGCCACCGTTCTCGAACATGAGATCCGCTCCGGCGTGCTTGGCTTCGGCGACCGCCTGCAAAGCGAGAACGAACTCGTCCAGCGCTTTTCCGTCAGCCGCAACACGGTCCGCAAGGGCCTCGAGGAGTTGTCCAGCCGTGGGCTGATCACGACCAAGGTCGGCATCGGCTCCTTCGTCACTTTCGACGGCAAGCCGGTCGATGACAGCATTGGCTGGTCGCGGGCGCTGGCCAATGCCGGCGCCAATGCCGAGACGCGGACGCTGCGGCTTGAAGTGATCGAGGATGCCGATCTTGCCGCGCTGCTTGGCATCGAAAGCCCGTTCTTCATCGCCGTCGATCGGGTGCGCACCAATGCCAGCGACGGCCATGCGATCTCCATCGAACGCAGCCGCCTGCCGCTGTCGCCCGAACTGGAGGACGTGCCGCTGCGCGGTCTGCGCGAAGGCTCGCTGCACCAGACGCTGCGCGGCGCCGGCCTCATCCCAGACCATGGCGAGGAATGGGTCGGCATCGAGATGCTGAATGCCGAAGACGCCGCCATTCTCGGCTGCCCGCAAGGCACGCCGTTCCTGCGCGGACGCCGGCTGACGCGTGCGGCTGACGACCGGCCGATCGAATATGTAACCAGCCTGCTCAACCCGGCGCATTTCGCGCTGCATATGAGGTTTTGAGCGATGCCGGACAGAACCAACGACACGCTCGATCGCGCCATGGGCGCGCTTGTCGGTGGGGCGCTCGGTGATGCGCTGGGCATGCCGACGCAGCTTCTGTCGCCGGCGCGGATCGCCGAGCTATACGGCCATGTCGAGGATTTCGTGGCGCCGTTTGCCGATCATCCGGTGTCGAAGGGGCTCGTTGCCGGCACCATCACCGACGATACCGAACAGGCGCTGCTGCTTGGTCGCATTCTCGTCGAGTCCGGCGACCGCTTCGATCATGCGCGCTGGGTGAACGCACTGCTCGACTGGGAGCGCGAGGTCAAGGCGCGCGGCAGCTATGACCTGCTGGGACCATCGACCAAGCGCGCCATCGACGCCATCAATGACGGCGTGCCGGCGGAAGAGGCGGGAAGCCGGGGCGACACCAATGGCGCGGCCATGCGCATCGCGCCGGTCGGCATCATGATGCCGCTGGAACCGCTCGACGCTTTTATCGCCAAGGTGGCGGAGACCTGCCGCGCGACGCACAACACCTCGATCGCCATTGCCACGGCTGCCGCCGTCGCCGCCGCCGTCAGCCGTGGCGTCGCCGGCGGCGACTGGCGTGCCGCTTCCGACAGCGCGGTAGCAGCCGCGCGGCGAGGCGCCAGGCTCGGACATTGGGTGACTGGTGGCGATATCGCCGCGCGTATCGCCTGGGCGCAGGAGCTCGTGCGCGGCAAGACCACGCGGGATGCGATCGGGCTCATCACCGATCTCGTCGGCACCGGTGTGGCCAGCCAGGAGTCCGTGCCGGCAGCTTTCGCCGTGCTTGAAGTCGCGCAGGGCGATCCCTGGCAAGCGGCAATCATCAGCGCCAATCTCGGCGGCGACACCGACACGATCGGCGCGATTGCCTCAGGCATGGCCGGCGCCTGCGTCGGCTTTTCGCAACTGCCGCAACAACACATTGCCGGGCTCGTCGGCATAGATATGGGGGAGGTGCGCTCGCTTGCCGAAGACCTCGTCGCGGCGCGCACGGCAAAGGCCAGCAAGGATGCCGCGGCATGAGTGGGCGTCTGGTCCATATCGGCAGCGCCGTCGTCGACTATGTCTACCGCATCGACGCCTTGCCGGCGCCGGGCTGCGAGAAGACCGCGTCGAGCTTTGCGCAGGTCGCCGGCGGCGGCTTCAACATGATGGTCGCGGCCAGCCGCACCGGCATGACGGTTGTGTTCGGCGGCCAGCTCGGCAGCGGACCGAATGGTGATTTCTTGCGCGCCGCGTTTGCGGCCGAAGGCATCATAACGCTGACGTCGCCATCGCCGGTCATGGACAGCGGCAATTGCGTCGCCATGATCTCCGGGGATGCCGAGCGCACCTTCGTGTCGTGGCCCGGTGCGGAGAGCTTTCTCAGCCTCGAGATGATGAGGCCCGTGGTGGTCGCGCCTGATGATTGGGTGTTCACGTCGGGCTATACGCTGAGCTATTCCGGCAGCCGCGACGCGCTGACCGACTGGATCGAGGCGCTGCCAGAAAACATTCCCTTCGTTTTCGATCCAACGCCGGTCATCGCGGATATCCCACGTCCCATCCTTTCGCGGGTGCTTGCCCGTACGACATGGCTGAGCTGCAACATGACGGAAGCGGTCGAGATCGCTGGGCAAGGCGATGTCGAGGCACTCGCCGCCCGGCTGCTCGCCGACCACTGCCCAAAGGCCGAAGGCGTCGTTATCCGCGCCGGCGCCAAGGGCTGTTTCGTGAGGTTGGTCAATGGCGAGACGCAGACCATTGCCGGCTTCAAGGTCGATGCCATCGACACCAATGGCGCCGGCGACACCCATATCGGCGGTTTCGTCAGTGCACTCTCGCGCGGCGTGCATCCCTTCGAGGCGGCGCGCTATGCCAATGCGGCGGCAGCACTTTCCGTCACCCGCCATGGCGGCTCATCGGCGCCGACCGACAGCGAGATCCAGACTTTCCTGAGCCAGGCCGCCACGGGCGAGCCGGGCCAGAACCAGAAGGCCCATCAGACAGCCTGACCCGCCAAGCGGGCAAACAAGAGAGGAACGAACATGCGCATGCCAAGACTGACTGCCCTGCTGACGGCGACCGCCGTCATCACCTCCGCGCTCACGCTGGCCGCCAGTGCCGCCGAAGTGCATGTGCTCAACTGGAAGGGCTACGGCGCCGACGAGCCGTGGGCGATCGAAGCCTTCGAAAAGGCGACCGGCAACAAGGTCGTCAACGACTTCTTCAATTCCGAACAGGAAATGCTGACCAAGATCCGCACCAATCCGGGCCTCTATGACGTGGTCATGATCAACGCCGCCTTCAACGATCAGGCGATGGCGGAAAAGCTGATCCAGCCGATCGATGTCTCGAAGCTGCCGAACTATGCCGACATCAGCAAGGACAAGGCGCAATCGCCGATGCTCGACCATGACGGCAAGGTCTATGGCGTGCCGTGGGTGTGGGGCCTGACGGCGCTGGCAATCAACGAAAAGTCCTTCGACAAGCCACCGACCTCGATCGCCGAAATGTGGGACCCAGCGCATAAGGGCCGGGTCGTCATTCGCGACGACGCTGTCGAAGCGGTGCAGTTCGGCGCCATCGCCACCGGTCAGAATATCAACGACATCAAGGATATGGAAGCGGTCAAGGCGAAGCTGACCTCGCTGATGCCGCAGATCAAGACGTTCTGGAGTTCGGAGAACGACTGGAACCAGATGGTCGCCTCCAACCAGATCGACATCGGCACCTATTGGAGCGGCTCGGCCGATCGCGCCAAGACCCACTTCAAGCTGCCGGTCTCGCTGGTCGTTCCGCAGGAAGGCGCCGTCGCCTGGCTCGACGCGTTCTCGATCCCGGTGGGCTCGAAGAATGTCGAAGGTGCGCAGGCCTTCATCAACTGGATGATCGATCCGAAATTCTATGTCGAATGGGTCACCAAGGTCGGCGCTCCGGTGTCGGCCAACACCAAGGCGGTGGAAGCGCTGCCTGAAGACTCCTTCAACCGCAAGGTGATGGGCGATCCCGAGGTGGCCAAGCGCATCCAGTTCCAGGCGCCGATCACCGACGCGCAGCGCGAGGCCTATCTGGCGCTGTGGCAGCAGCTCAAAGTCGACGTGAAGTAACGCTCACGTCCGGACCAGCCGGCGGTTGGCGCCGGCTGGCCCTTCAATCCTGGGGAGGAGGGTATCATGGCGGTACAGGGTGCGGTCGCGTCGCGCAGCGGGCTGAGATCGGCCCTGCCGCTGCTGGCGCCGGCCTATCTCTGGCTGACGGTGGCGATCTTCCTGCCGCTCTCGGCCATGGTGTTCTTCTCCTTCATGACCGACCTGCCGCTGTCGGGAAAGCCGTGGGCCTTGACCCTTGGCAATTACGCCGCCTTCTTCTCGCAGAGCCTGTACCTGACGCTGCTGCTCGCTTCGCTGCGGCTCGGCCTCGAAGTGACTTTGTGGTGCGTCGTCATCGGTTATCCCGCAGCCTATATGTTGGCCAAGGTGCTGAAGGGGCGCAGCCGCGAGGCGATCTTCCTGCTGGTCATCCTGCCGTTCTGGTCGAACGGGCTGGTGCGCATCTTCTCCTGGTCGATGGTGCTGCGCGAGGGCGGCATCCTCGACACGGCGCTCAACGCCGTGCTGCCGTTCAATATCAACATCGACCTGATGTATTCCTACCCCGCAGTCATCATCGGCCTGGTGCACTCCTACGTGCCCTACATGGTGCTGACCTGTTACCTCACTTTGCAGGCCATCGACGACTCGCTGATCGAGGCCGGACGTTCGCTGGGCGCCTCGCGGCTGCAGGTGCTGAAGCGGGTGATCATCCCGCTGTCTATGCCCGGCCTGGTGGCAGGTGCGGCACTGATCTTCGTGCCGGTCGTCGGCTCGTTCATGGAGCCGCGCATTCTCGGCGGTCGCACCGGCACCTTCTACGGCACGGTGATCGAAGACCAGTTCGTCGCCGTGTTCAACTGGCCGCTTGGTGCGGCATTGTCGTTCATCCTGCTCGCCGTCGTGCTGGTCATCCTCGCAGTTGCCTCGCCGGTGCTGAAGAGGGCCGCGTGATGAAGACCACCCGCATCCTCCAAGGGCTGGGCCGGTTTTACATCTTCCTGCTGCTCGCCTTCCTCTATCTGCCGATCATCATCATGGCGCTGATGTCGTTCAACGTCTCGCCCTTCTACCAATTGCCGTTCGAATGGACGACGGAATGGTATGCCTCGCTCTGGCAGAACGACCAGCTGATCGCGGCGACCTGGAACAGCCTCGAGATCGCGGTCATCACCACGCTCATCTCAGTGGTGCTTGGCTCGGCCGCTTCGCTAGCGCTATTCCGCTATGATTTCCGCGGCAAGAAAGTGCTGCAGGCGCTGCTGTTTCCGCCGATCGCCATTCCGTGGCTGATCACCGGCACGGCGATGCTGATCTTCTTCTTCGGCGTCGGCATTGGCCGCGGCCTGTTCGCCATCCTGCTCGGCCATGTGGCGCTGGCGCTGCCCTATGTCATCGTCGTCGTCTCGGCCCGGCTGCAGACTTTTGCACCGGAGCTGGAAGAGGCGGCGCGCTCGCTCGGCGCCAACCAGTGGCAAGTGACGAGGCGTGTGACGCTGCCGTGGATCATGCCCGGCGTCATTGCCGGCGGCTTGTTCGCATTTGCCGTGTCGTTCGACCAGTTCGTCGTCTCCTACTTCCTGGCGACGCCGGGCCAGACGACGCTGCCGGTCGAAATCTACGCCGCGATCCGCAAGGGGTTCACGCCCGAGATCAACGCGGTCTCGACCATCATCATCGTCGTGTCGATGGCGCTGATGCTGCTCACGGCGCGCTTCTTCAAATTCGGCGGAGAGAAATAATGGCCGGCGTGCAGGTATCGAACGTCTCCCGCAGTTTTGGCGCGCACAAGGCGCTGGACCACGTCTCCATCGATTTCGCCGATGGCGGTTTCTATGGGCTGCTTGGCCCCTCGGGCAGCGGCAAGACCACGCTGCTCAGGCAAATCGCCGGCTTCGACTTTCCCGACTCCGGCCGCATCGCCATTGGCGGCGAGAGCGTCGAACGGGTGCCGGTCGAAAAGCGGCGCATCGGCATGGTGTTCCAGAACTATGCGCTGTTTCCCAATATGAGCGTCGCCGATAATGTCGCCTTCGGCCTGTCGGTGCGCGGCGAAACGAAAGCGACGATCGCCACCGAAGTGCAGCGCGCGCTCGATCTGGTTCAGCTCGGCAAGCTCGGCGAGCGCCGGCCGCACCAGCTCTCCGGCGGCCAACGCCAGCGTGTGGCGCTGGCGCGCGCCATCGTCACCAAGCCGCGCGTGCTGTTGCTCGACGAGCCGCTCGGCGCGCTCGACAAGGCGCTGCGCGTCGACATGCAGATCGAGCTGAAGCGCATCCAGCGCGAGATCGGCATCACCACCATCTTCGTCACCCACGACCAGGAAGAGGCGCTGACGATGAGCGACCGCATCGGCATATTGCGGGACGGCAGGCTCGTGCAGGAAGGGCCGCCGGAGGAAATCTACGACCGGCCGAAGAGCGAATTCGCCGCCACCTTCCTTGGCGACGCAAACATTTTTCGCGGCGATGCGACCGGCAACGGCATCCGGCTGCCTGACGGCACGGCGATCGCCGCCGGGGTGGGTGATCGGCTTGCCGCCGGTACGAAGGCCAGCTGCGCCGTGCGTCCCGAACGCATTCGCATCGCGACCGATGCCGGGGTTGCGGATGCGGCCAATGCCAACGCTCTGAAGGGCCAGATCTCCAAGCGCATTTTCGCCGGCAACAACAGCACCTATTTCGTCGAGCGTGCCGGCCAGACGTTGAAAGTCATCGTCCAGAATACCGGCAGTGACCGGCTGGCCGAGGGCCAGAATGTAATGCTCAGCTGGTCGCCGGAAAGCACCGTGCTGATTGCCGCAAACTAGTTCGCACCGTCACCCCGGCATGGTTCTGATGGGAATTGATGGAGCGGACCTTGGCTGATGGGCCGGCCATGGCGTTATATCCTGTCGTCCAAGGGAGGAATGGATGGCAGGCCAGGGTTTCGAGCCGGATGTGAGGGTTCGCACTAGCGAATACCGGATCGGTTGCATCGGCGCCGGCATGATCATGGCCGAATGCCATCTTGCCGCCTATGCGCAGGCCGGTTTCCCAGTCGTCGCCATCGCCTCGCGCACCAAGACCAGCGCCGAGAAGGTGGCGAAGCGCTGGAGCATTGCGACCGTCCACGACACACCGGAACAGCTGATCGAGGATTCTGAGGTCGAGATCGTCGACCTTGCCTTTCCGCCCGACCAGCAGCCGGCGCTGATCCGCCATGCGCTGAAGCAGCCTCACATCAAGGCGATCCTGGCGCAGAAGCCACTGGCGCTGTCGGTCGATGAAGCCGTGAAGCTGCGCGACGAGGCAGCCAAGTCAGGCAAGATCCTCTCGGTCAACCAGAACATGCGCTACGACCAGTCGATGCGCGTCCTGAAGCAGATCATCGACAGCGGCGCGCTGGGCGACATCGTCTTTGCGCAGATCGACATGCATGCGATCCCGCACTGGCAGACTTTCCTTCAGGACTACGACCGGCTGACGCTCGCCAATATGAGCGTGCATCATCTCGACGTGCTGCGCTTCCTGTTCGGCGATCCCTCGGAAATCACCACGCTGACACGCAAGGACCCGCGCACGACATTCGAGCATAGCGACGGCATCACCGTCTCGACGCTGCGCTTTCCCTCCGGCGTGCTCGCCGTGTCGTTGGAGGATGTCTGGTCCGGACCGCGCCAGGAGGGCTATCTGGACGACCAGCACATCAACTGGCGCGTCGACGGCACCAAGGGTGTCGCGAAGGGCACCATCGGCTGGCCGAAAGGCGCTGCCTCGACGCTGACCTATGCGTCGACCGAGACGACGGATGGCAAGTGGGTCAGCCCGAGCTGGGACACGATGTGGTTCCCGCATGCCTTCATCGGCGTGATGGAGCAATTGCAGCATGCGGTGAAGACAGGCGCGCCGCCGGCGCTCTCCGTCGCCGACAACGTCAAGACAATGGCACTGGTCGAGGCCGGCTATCGCTCGATCCACGAGGGCCGCACCGTCAAGCTGTCCGAGATATCGATCGACTGAACATGCCGCCGAATAGCGTGGCGGCTGAATCGCTCACAGGGAGGAGTTCACATCATGATGCAGGCAGGTATATTCACCGGCTATTTCCCCTATGAGCTCGCCGAGGCCGCCCGCCGCATCCGTGCACTCGGCTTCAACACGGTGCAGCTCGACATGCATTTCAGGGATGTCGATCTCACGGCCGGGCAGATCACCGGGGACAAGGCGAGGACAGTGCGCGACACGTTTCGCGACCACAATCTGCCGGTCTGCTGCATCTCGGGCTACACCAACATCATCCATCCCGACAAATCCGAGCGCGAGAAGCGCGTCGGCTATCTCAAGGAAATCATCCGCAATGCGCGCGACTTCGGCTCGCCCTACGTGATCTCGGAGACCGGCACCTACAACACCGAATCCGACTGGGTGCATCATCCCAAAAACAAGACCGAGGAAGGCTTCGAGGAATGCCGCAAGGTGATCTCGGATCTTGCCCAGACGGCTTACGACCATGGCGCGGTGTTCCTGCTCGAAACTTATGTCAACAATGTCGTCGGTTCGGTCGAGGAGACGGTCAAAATGTTCGCGCAGGTCGACCATCCGGGCCTCGGCCTGCTGATGGATCCGACCAATTATTTCGAGGCGCACAATATCGACCGCATGGACCAGGTGCTGAACCAGGTGTTCGACACGCTGGCCGACAAGATCCGGATCGCGCATGCCAAGGATGTGAAACGCTCCGGCAGCGACAAGACGGAAAAGCATGCCGATATCGGCGATGCGGATGCGCATGAGGGGCTGACCTTCCGCGGCGTCGGCGAGATCGAATTGCCGGCGCCCGGTCTCGGCTCGCTCAACTACGACCTCTATCTGAAGCGGCTCAGCGAAAAGCACCCGAACATCCCGGTCATCATCGAGCATCTGACCGAGGACGACGTGCCGCGCGCAAAGACATTCCTCGACGGGAAATTCCGCGCCAACGGTCTCTAAGGGCAGGGCGAGACGGTGATGCCGACGGCCAAGACAAAGCGCGATTACGGCCTGGTCGGCGAAAGCACCCGCCGGGCGATCGAGACCGGGCTGGCCTCGGCCGAGTGGTATCACACCGACGTGCCGCGCAAGGCAATGAAGGAACTGATGCAGCGCTCCGACGGGCCGGCGATCCGCGATACCATCATCTGGATCGCAGCCATCCTGGGCTCGGCCGCCGGCATCATCTGGTTCTGGGGCACGTGGTGGGTGGTGCCGTTCCTGCTCGTCTATGGCGTGCTGTATGGATCGTCGAGCGACTCGCGCTGGCATGAATGCGGCCATGGCACCGCTTTCCGCACACGCTGGATGAACGATGCGATCTACGAAATCGCCAGCTTCATGGTGGTGCGCAATCCGGTGCAATGGCGCTGGAGCCATGTGCGGCATCACACCGACACGATCATCGTCGGCCGTGACGCCGAGATCGCGGTAATGCGGCCGCCAAATCTGGTCAAGGCGGCGCTTGCCTTCACCGGCATTCTCGATTTCCGTTATTCGCTGCCGATCCTGGCGCGCCAGGCGTTGGGCAAGCTGTCGGACGACGAAAAGAGCTACATTCCTGAGACCGAACAGGGCAAGGCCATCACGGCGGCGCGCTGGCATGTCGCCGTGTACGTTGCGACGATCGCCCTCGCGATCGCGCTGGGTTCATGGCTGCCGCTGGTGCTGATCGGCCTGCCGCGTCTTTATGGCAGCTGGCACATGGTTCTGACCGGCCTGCTCCAGCATATCGGGTTGGCCGACAATGTCGTCGACCACCGGCTGAACACCCGCACCGTCTACATGAACCCGGTCAGCCGCTTCATCTACTGGAACATGAATTACCACGTCGAGCATCACATGTTTCCGATGGTGCCCTACCATGCGCTGCCGAGGCTGCACGAGCTGATCAAGCACGACCTGCCGGCGGCGAACCCGTCCATGTGGCATGCCTATCGCGAGGTCTGGCCGGTGCTGCTGAAGCAGCTGCGGTACGAGGATTATTTCCTCAAGCGCGAATTGCCGCCGACGGCGCGGCCCTATCGCGGTGAATTTCACGAGCTCGATATGTCGGCGGCGGCCGAGTAGCGAATAAACCAGCCCGCCTTCTATCCGGCCTGTTACGGGGCCGGTAAGGTGACCGGGAAAAGCAACCAGCCAACAGGGACATCCCGATGAGCCGAAAGAGACCGACCGTCGCCGATCTGCGCGCCATGAAGGGCAAGCGCCAGCTGACCATGCTGCGCGTGCTGACCATGGACGAGGCCGAGGCCGCCGAGCGGGCAGGGGTCGATATCGTCTCGGTGCCGCCCGAGCTGGTGCTCAACCCTGAGTATCGCGATGCGGCGCCCAGCCTGTTCACCATGCCGGGCGAGAATTTTTATGAGATCGGCACGGCGGACGATTTCCTGCACTGGGCGTTCCGGCTCTACAAGGCTGGCGCCGACGCCGTTTATTGCAGCGCCGGTTTCGCCACCGTGAAGCGGCTCGCCGACGACGCGATCCCCGTCATCGGCCATGTCGGCCTCATTCCGTCCCGCGCCACCTGGACCGGCGGCTTCAAGGCCGTCGGCAAGACCGCCGACACCGCCATGCAGATTTTTGAGGCGGTCAAGCAGTATGAGGCCGTTGGAGCGCTTGGCGCCGAGATCGAAGTGGTGCCGGTCGAGGTGGCGAAGGCGATCTCGGAACGGACCTCGCTGATCATGCTGTCGATGGGTGCCGGCACCGGCTGCGACGCGCAGTATCTGTTCGCCGACGATATTCTTGGCCAGAACCGGGGCCACATGCCGCGCCATTCCAAGGTCTACCGCAACTTCGCCGCCGAGTACGATCGCCTGCAGGCCGAACGCGTCGCGGCGTTTTCCGAGTACGTTGCCGACGTCGATAGCGGCGCCTATCCGGAAGACAGGCATGTCGTGCGCATGGATCCGGCCGAGCTCAGCCTGTTCATGAAACGGGTGGACGCAAAGGGCTAACTACTCGGCCTCCTTGCCGATCATCGCTGCACCTTGCCATGTTCCGTCAGCGAGCATGGCATGGAGCACCTCGGCCTCCGTTCCCAGCGGCCGGTCCTCCCTGAGCATCGCTACATGCGCGCGCACCGCGGTATGGACCGCTGCTGTGCCGGGCGCCAGCTTGAGACCGTCGCGCAGGTCCACGGCCTGTGCGGCGGCCATCAGTTCGAAGGCGATCAGCCGTCGCCACAGCGCGATCATCCCGGCGCATTTCGACACGGCAAGCGGCGTCTGCGTGGCGTGGTCCTCTACGCCTTCGGACACGGCCAGGAAATCCAGCATCACCGGATTGGCCTTGTGGCGGATGCCGGCCAGGATTGCCGTTGCGGTCTTTTGCAGCGGCACGAAACCGGCCGAGGCGCCGCCGACCGGCGACAAATATTTTGGCAGGCCGTTGCGGCCGGAGCCGGCGAGCTGGATGAAGCGGGCAACGCTTGCCGCGGCACATTGCGCGATCGCCAGGCCGAGCGTCTCGAAGGCAAGCGCCAGCGATGCGGTGTGGAAATTGCCGGTCGACAGAACCAGCCCGTCATCGCCCAGCACCAGCGGATTGTCGGCGGCGGCATTGAGTTCGATCTCCAGCGCCAGCCGCGCCTGATCGATCGCCTGGATCAATGCACCATGGATCGACGGCATGCAGCGGATCGACAACGGGTCCTGCAAGGTGGTCGGCGCCGGCTCCTCGTCACGGGCAAGCAGGTCGCGCAGGCCCTTGGCCGCGAGTTGCTGGCAGGCTGCCGGCCGCGCCAGATGCACGCGCGGATCGAGGATGGTGCGGTTGGCGCCAAACCCTTCCATGGTCAGCGCGCCGGCCTGCTGCTGTTGCGCAAAGGCCGACAGCGCGTCGGCCAGTACCAACGCGCCAGTGCCGGCTGATACCGCCGAGGCGTTGATCAGCGACAGGCCGTCTTTCGGCGCCAGGCTGATCGGAGCCAACCGCGCCATCATCAACGCCTTGGCCGCCGGCATGCGCCGACCCTGATAGTCAGCTTCGCCGTCGCCGGTCAGCAGACGGGCGAGCGCCGCCATCAGCACGAGATCGCCGGCGCCGATCGAGCCCAACTGCGGCATTACCGGATGCACGCCTGCATTGAGCGCATCGACAAGGGCGGTGAAAGCCGCCGGCGAAATGCCGGAGCCGCCGACTGCCAGCATCGCTGCGCGCGCAAGCATGGTCGCCCGCACCGCCTCTTGGGGCAACGGTTCGCCGACAGCGCCGCTTCGCCCTTCCAGCAACTGGCGCTGGAAGGCGCTGGCATCGCCCTCGACCGATGTGCCGAGATTGGCGCCGAGCCCGGTGTTGAGCCCATAGATTTGCTGACCGGACGCGGCGACCTGATCGAGCACTTTTCGCGCTTTGTCGAGCCTCTCGATGACTGTCGGTTCAACCTCGACCTTGCGGCCGCCGCGGGCGACCTGCGCAACGTCCTCGACGCTGACGCCGGCGCCGGTGAGGACGAGCGCGCTCATGCGAAGCGCAGCCTCTGGCCGATGCCTTTATCAGCAGCCTTGGCCAGCATCGCCTTGCCCAGCGCAATGTCGGACAGCGACAGGCCGCGATGCCAGAACAGGATCGTCTCGTCGTCGCTCTGGCGTCCCGGCTTGAGACCGGCAGCGATCTGGCCGAGCTCGGCGTGCAGCGTCGCTTCGCCCAGCCGCCCGGTCTCGACATGGGCGCGCAGCGAGCCGAACTTGCCGCCTTTGCACTGGCCCCAGTCGTCGACGACCATTTTCTGCATGATGTCGGTCAATGACAGCTCCACCGCGCTCATCGTACCATAGGGCACGACCAGCGCACCGGGCTTGATCCATTCGGTCTTGAGCAGCGGCTGCGGCTCCGGCAGCCGCGAGGCCTCGACGACGATGTCGGCGCCCTTGACGCAGCTCTCCCAGTCGGCAACCGCGGTAACTTTCTTGCCGAGATCGGCCGAGAGTTTGGCAGCGAAGCCGTCGCGGCTTTTCGGGCGGCGCGAATGAACGCGGATCTCGTCGAAGTCGAAGAGATGGTCGAGCAGGCGGACATTCCAATAGGCGGTGCCACGTGCGCCGATATGGGCCAGCACCTTGGAGTTCTTGCGCGCCAGATGTTTGGAGCCGATAGCGGTGACGGCGCCGGTGCGCATGTCGGTGATGACGGTGGCGTCGAGAATGGCGCGCGGCGTGCCGGTGCGCGGATCGAACAGGTTTAGAATGCCAAATTCTGAAGGGAGCCCGTGCAGATAATTGTCGACATAGTCGCCGACGATTTTCACGCCCGCCGTATCGAGCGGCGCAACGTAGCCGCGCAGAACGTTGAAATGGCCATGGAAGGAAGGGTCGGGTTCAAGATGGACGCGCGGCTCGATCACCGTCTGGCCATTGCCTTGCGCGATAAGCCCGGCTTCGACAGCGGCAATGATTTCGCCGTCGGTCATCTCCAGGGCTTCGATATCTAGGGCATTGAGGTAGTCGATATAGATAGGCTTCATGCAATGTCCTTGGCCGCCCGCCCATCCATAACAGGCTGCGAGCCGACACGGAAGTTTGTTGGATAAGCTCTGGACGGGGCCAGCCATATGCTGTTCAACGCGGTTCGCTATGACTGCCGTTCCCGACACCGAGGCCTCCGCCGCAACCGCCAGCAATGCGCGGCGCGTGGCGTTGATCGTTGCCATCGCGTTTTTCATGCAGCTGCTGGATTCGACGATCATCTCGACCTCGCTGCCGCAGATGGGACAATCCTTCGGCGTGACGGCGGTGGCGATGAGCATCGGCATCACCGCCTACATGCTGACCATGGCGGTGTTCGTGCCGCTGTCGGGCTGGCTTGCCGACCGCTTCGGCGCGCGCAACATCTTCCTGCTGGCGATTGTGCTGTTCACGCTGGCCTCGCTGGCCTGCGGCTTCTCGCAAAATCTGCCTCAGTTCGTTGCCGCCCGTGTCGTGCAAGGCCTGGGCAGCGCGCTGATGACGCCGGTCGGGCGCATTCTGGTGCTGCGCAATGCGTCGAAGTCGGAGCTGCTCAACGCCACGGCGCTGATCACCTGGCCGGCGTTGTTTGCGCCCGTGGTCGGGCCGGTGCTTGGCGGCTTCATCACAACCTATCTCTCCTGGCACTGGAATTTCTTCATCAACATCCCGCTTGGGCTGGTCGGGCTGGCGCTGGTCGCGCGCTTCATTCCGGGCGACCGCGCGGCCGATCCCAAGCCGCTGGATTGGCCGGGGTTTTTCCTCACGTCGCTGGGGCTCGCGCTGCTGCTCTACGGCCTTGAGCGCATCGCACATCCGGAAGACGGCGCTTTGCCCGCCGTGCTGCTGATTGCCGCCGGCATCGTCATCGGCTGGCTGGCGGTGCGGCATCTCCGGCGCGCGCCGCATCCGCTGCTCGATCTCAGCGCGTTCAGGGTGCAGACCTTCGCCATCTCGACGCTTGCCGCCGGCACCATTTTTCGCGTGGCGATCAACGCCACGCCGTTCCTTTTGCCGCTGCTGTTTCAGGTCGGCTTTGGCCTTTCGCCGGTCGATGCCGGCTTGATGATCCTGGCCTACTTCCTCGGCAATCTCGGCATGAAGACGGTGACGACGCCGACGCTGCGGCGCTTTGGTTTTCGCACGGTCATGGTCGTCAACGGCCTGATCGCCTCGGCCTCGATCATGGCCTGCGCGGCGATCTCGCCGGAGACGCCGCAGGCGCTGGTGGTAGCGCTGATGCTGATCGCCGGCCTGACGCGCTCGATGCAGTTCACAGCGCTGAATACTCTGGCCTTCGCCGATATCGATGCGGCGCAGCGCAGCTCGGCGGCAACTTTGTCGTCCATGCTGCAGCAGATGTCGATGCTGTTCGGCGTAGCGGTGGCGGCTGCCATTCTGAACCTGTCGCAGATCGTCAGGCACCGGCCGGCGCTCGACCTCGTCGATTTTCGCATCGCCTTCCTGGTCATCGGCGCCATCGGGCTGGCGGCGGCGTTGCGGTTCCTCGTGCTGCCGCCCGGTGCAGGCGCCGAAGTTTCAGGCCACACGTCCAGGACCTGAATTCGCAATTTTCGCCGCTCAGGCGGCAATTAATTCCGCCTTGTGCTTTCGCCTCAGAACGGCACCTTCGCGCATACGCGCAATGGTGCAACCAAATGCCAAAAGCGCAGCCTTTTCCTAGGATTGCGCCAGTTCTAGCAATCGGTGCGTCCACTGGAAGATTATCACTGCCAACGGGTGTTCCGAGCGCGGATTCATTTGACGAAGCGGCGCCGAGCCGATTAGCTTTCTTCGGAAGGGGTGGCAGAGCTGCCATCGGGGCGAATGCAGACATGAACACGATTGGCTGGCCAAATGTCAGGAGCCTGAATCAGGAAGGCATTGTCTTTGCCATCGCCGTGGTGCTGTTCGTCGCCGCTGCCATTGGGCTGCCTGGTTTCATCGCTGCCAACAATCTCGTTGCCATCGTCCGCTCGGTGTCGGTGCTGGGCATTTTGGCGCTCGGCATGGCGGTCGTCATAATCGGCAGGGGCATCGACCTGTCGGCGGTGGCGATCATGGCGATGTCGGTCGCCTGGTATCTACAATTGCTCAACGCCGGAACGCCTGATGGGCTCGCCTTCGCCTATGTGCTGGCAGGCGTGCTCGCCATCGGCCTGCTCAACGGTTTTCTCGTCGCCTATGCCGACGTGCCGGCGATCTTCGTGACGCTGGCGACCGGCTCCTTCGTCTTCGGCTATGTCCGCTCGCAACTGATCACACAGGATGCGGTGCCGGTGCCTCAGGGCCATTGGGTGGAGTTGCTCGGCGGCCTGCGTTTCCTCGACATTCCGATCGAAGTGTTCGTCTTCGCCGGGCTCGCCTTCCTGTTCTTCCTGTTCCTGCGCTACACCAAATGGGGCCGCTACATCTATTTCGCCGGCGACAATCCGGTCGCCGCGCGCAACATCGGCATTCCGGTGCGGCCAATGCTGGTGCTGCGTTATGTGGTTTCGGCCTTCGTCGCGCTGATCGCCGGCCTGCTGACGGCGGCAAGCCTGCACTCGATCAACACCCGCGTCGTCAACTCGACGCTGCTCTATGACATCGTGCTGGTGGCGGTGATCGGCGGCATCGGCCTTTCCGGCGGGCGGGGCGGAGTGCGCAATGTGCTGGTGGGCGCTGCACTTATCGGCATCCTGTCGAACGCGATGACCATCATCGACATTCCGCTGCTCTATCAAAACCTGATCAAGGCGGCGATCCTGCTCGGAGCCATCATCGTCGACGGCATCATCAATCCGCGCGACGAACAGACCGCGCAGCAGGGCGACATCTAAGGGGTACCCGACGGGTCATGCGGACCGGCCGGCAATAAGTGAAAAACAGAGGATGTGACATGAAACTGATCAGAACACTGATGGCGGCCGCCACGGCGCTTGCCGCTACCGCCTTCGTCGCGCCGACCTTCGCCGCCGACGATCCGGGCCCGGCCGCATACGCGCAGGCGCTCAAGGGCAAGCGCGTCATGCTGGTGCCGCTGGCGATGGGCTTCGACCTTGCGCAGGGCTGGTCGCACTATCTGAAGACGGAAGTCGAGGCGTGGGGCGGCACCTTCGAAACACGCGATCCGAACTGGGTCGTCGATGCCGGTGCACAGGCGATCACCGACGCGATCTCGTCCGACACAAGGCCGGACGTGTTGATCATCCATGCGCCGGACCTCAACTCCTATTCCAAGCTGATGAAGAAGGCACAGGCCGCCGGAACCTACGTCATACTGGTCGACAACCCCGCCAACTTCCCGGCCGACGCCTTTGTCGGCAGCGACTGGGACCGGCTTGGCCAGCTCGAAGCCGAAGCGGCGATCAAGGGCTGCGGCGAGAACTCGTCGAAGAAGATCGGCCTTGTGCAGGGCGATCAGGCCAACTCCTCCAGTCTCTACCAGTATGCCGGCATCATGAAGGTGCTGGAGAAGCACCCCGACTTCAAGGTCGTGGCCAAGCCCGACTCCAACTGGGATCCGACGACGTCGCGCAACGTGACGACGACAATGCTGCAGCAGAACCCGGACATCTGCTCGATCATCGACTTCTGGGATGGCGACGCCACCGGCGCTTCGGCCGCGATCCGCGACGCCAAGCTCGACGGCAAGGTGTTTTTGGTCACCACCGGCGGGGGCGAGAAGGCGGCCGATTGCGACAAGCTGCAGGACGGCACCTATGGCGCCGTTGTCATGACAGACCTTGCCCGCCAGTCCGGCGACATGAACGCTATCATCAAGTTCCTGCTGCAGAGCGGCCAGCCGGCCGGCACGTCGCACACCTACATCTACACGCTGGAGAAGGCTACGACCAAAGCCGACCTCAAGCCCGACAGCTGCTGGGACCTGAAGGCGCTGCAGGCCGAAGCGGCGGCGAAGTAAGCCGCGCTTTTCGACTGAAATAAACGAGGTGACTGGACAATCCGGTCACCTCGTTCCCTCATGGAATAGCAGCCGCCGATGTCCTTTCGCGAACGCCTCCAGTCCTGGCGCTACAATCTCGTGCCCGACCATCTGGTCGGCGAGATCCTGACAAAACGCTGGACCGACAACGCCATTCCGTTCCTGGCGCTGGTGGCGACGCTCAGCGTGTTCGGCTCGATCATTCCCGGCTTCTTCAAGCTGACCTCGCTGCAGGAATCGACCCGCCAGCTCGGCGAGTTCTCGATGGTGGTCACCGGCATGACGGTGGTGATGCTGGGCGGCGGCATCGACCTGTCCGTCGGCTCGATCTTCGCGCTGTCCTGTTTCTCCGCCGTCTATGTCTTCTTCATTCTCGAACAGTCTATCTGGCTGGCGCTGGCGGCATCGCTCGCCACCGGCCTGATCTTCGGCTCCGTCAACGGCTACCTCGTCGGCTACCTCAGGCTGCGCGCCTTCCTCACCACCCTGGTGACGTTCATCTTCGGCCGGGCGCTGTTCGATATTCTCGTCACCACCTATGCCGCCGACGTGCAGCTTTCCCAGGCGACATCGGACGTGCTCGACTTCATCGGCGACAGCACCTTCTGGGGGCTTTCGGTCTCGGTGTGGCTGGCGATCATTCTTGCCATCGTCACCCATATCGCGCTGACGCGCTCACGGCCGGGCTGGCATGTGCTGGCGGTCGGCGGATCCAGGCGCTCGGCGCACAATGCCGGCATTCGCGTGCGCCGCACCGTGTTCATGACCTATGTCTTTTCCGGCTTCTGCGCCTCGATCGGCGGCTTCCTGATCGCTTGCCGCCTGAGTGGGGCAGGGCCGGGCACCGGCCTCAACCTTGAGATCATGGCGCTGACGGCGGCGGTGGTCGGCGGCGTCAGCTTGGGTGGTGGCCGCGGCTCGGTCATCAAGGGGCTGATGGGCGCCATCATCGTCTTGACCATGACCAACGGGCTGATCCGGCTGGGCTATGGCACCGGCACCAACCAGATGGTGCTGGGCATCATGCTGGCGGTGGCGGTTACCATCGACATCCGCTGGCTGAAGAACCGCCACAAGGTGCTCAACGAGGTCTATGTCGCGCCGGTCTATCTCAAGATGGGCGAGACACAGTCTGCCGTGCCGGGATCAGGTACGCCCTACGCGCTCGACAACCGGCTGTCGGCGGCCGACCATATCGGGCTCGGCGAGTTGGAAGGGCCGGAAGACGTCATCCTCGACCGCGACGATCACCTCTATTGCGGCACGCGCCATGGCGAGATCGTCCGCTTCTTCGCGCCGGATTACGTTAAGTCGGAGGTGTTTGCCCATATCGGTGGTTTTCCGCTAGGCTTGGCCTTCGACAAATCGGGCAATCTGATCAGCTGCGTCGGCGCCATGGGGCTCTATTCCGTCTCACCGGATCGGGAAGTGAGGCGCTTGTCGGCCGAGACGTCGCGCTCCTGGACCTCGATCGTAGACGATGCGCGGCTGCGCGACCCCAATGATTGCGACATCGCGCCGGACGGGCGCATCTATTTCACTGACTCCACCAAGCGCTATGACGCCCACGATTGGGCGCTTGACTCGATCGAGAACCGCGCCACCGGCCGGCTGCTGGTCTATGACCCGAAGGACGGTTCGACGAAAACGCTGCTCGACGGCTACCGCTACACCAATGGTGTGTGCATGGCGCATGATGGGAAATCGCTGTTCTTCGCTGAGAGCTGGGCCTGCCGTGTGCATCGATACTGGCTGGAAGGGCCGAAAGCAGGCACCGCCGAATGCGTCATCCGCGACATGCCGGGCTATCCCGACAACATCAACCGGGCGTCGGACGGCAATTACTGGATGGCATGGCTCGGCATGCGCACGCCGAGCTTCGACCTGTCGCTGCGCCATCCCGATATGCGCAAGCGCATGACGCGCCGGCTGCCGCAGGACGAGTGGCTGTTCCCCAACATCAACACCGGCGGCGTGGTGAAATTCAACGACAAGGGCGGCATTGTCGAGGCGATGGGCGACCTTACCGGCGGCGCGCATCCGATGGTCACCTCGATGCGCGAGCACAAGGGTTTCCTGTTCGTCGGCGGCATCCTTAACAACCGCATCGGCCGCTACAAGATTGCGGGCGCCGACCCGAACTGGACCAGTTCCGCTTCTTATTGGGGAGCGAAGCCATGATCCTCGATCCTGTGCTCGACCTGTTTCGTGGCAAGGCGGTGACCATCCCACCGCTCGACGGTGCCTTCCGTCCCAACACGCGGCTGGACGAGGCGCCAGTGTTCGCCGATTTGACGGAGCCCGACAATCTTCTGGTTGCCGATGGCCGGCTGCTCGTTTCCAGCGGCAATGCGGTATATTCGCTTGCCGCAGGGGTGGAGCCGAAGGTTGTCGGGACCTTTCCTTCCCCCATCACGGCGCTGGCTCTATCACTGTCGGGCGAACTGACGGTGGGGTTGGAAAGCGGCAAGCTGCTGGTTGCCGGCAAGGAGGTTTCGCTGCCGGCCGGCGTCAGCTGCATCACCGCGCTTGCCTATGCAGACGACGGCACGTTGTGGCTGGCCAATGGCTCGGCTGAGCACACGCCGTCGCAATGGGCCGCCGACCTGATGAAGAAGGGCGCGTCCGGTTCGCTTTGGAGGCGGGACGCGGCCGCCGCCGAGTTCCGCAAAGTGGCCGGCGATATCGCCTTTCCCTATGGGCTGCATCCCATTGGGCGGGATGTGCTGGTCAGCGAAAGCTGGCGCCATCAGCTCGTTCGCTTCGATGGTGCGACCGGTAGCCGCTCGACCGTGCTGACGCATCTGCCCGGCTATCCCGCGCGCCTCGCGCCGGCCGGCGATGGCGGCGCGTGGCTGGCTCTGTTCGCGCCACGCAACCGGCTGATCGAATTCGTTCTCCAGGAAACCCACTATCGGCGCGACATGCTAGACCAGGTGGCGCCGGCCTACTGGATCGCGCCGGCTTTGGCCTCCAATCGCAGCTTCCTCGAACCGCTGCAATGCGGCGGCGTCCGCACCATGGGCATCCACAAGCCCTGGTCGCCGAGCCGCTCCTATGGGCTGGTGGTCAGGCTCGATCAGAACATGCAGCCGCAATTCAGCCTGCACAGCCGCGCCGACGGCACGCGCCATGGCATCTGCAGCGTGGCGGAAACGGACGGCCGCCTGTTCATCGCCTCCAGGGGCGGCGATTGCGTGCTGGCCATCGACGCAGGAGGTCTCTGATGGAACCGATCGTGCGCCTGGAAAATGTCACCAAGAACTATCGCGGCGTGCCCGCGGTCAGACAAGTCAGCTTCGAACTGCGCAAGGGCGAAATCCACGCGCTGCTCGGCGAGAACGGCGCCGGCAAATCCACGCTGACCAAGATCATCGCCGGCGTCGTCGACGCCACCTCAGGCAAGATGTTCCACAAAGGCCGCGAGATCGCTTATGCGTCGCCGCATGCGGCGCTCGAGGTCGGCATCGCCATGGTGTTCCAGGAGACCAGCCTGGTGCCGTCGATGACGGTGGCGCAGAACCTCTATCTCGGCACCGAAAAATTCCTCAACCGGCTGCGCGGCACCTACATTTCGGCGCAGCAGTTTTTGCAGTCGCTGAACTTTCCGGTCGACCCCAACGCCATGGTGGCGACGCTGGGCGCGGCCAAGCGTCAGATGGTCGAGATCGCGCGCGCCGTTCACCACAATGCCGAGATCATCATCTTCGACGAGCCGACGGCGACGCTGACGCCGGAGGAGAAGCGGCACTTCTTCGCGCTGATCCGGCGGCTGAAGGCGAACGGCGTCTCGATCGTCTTCATCAGCCATGCATTGGAAGAGGCGCTGATGATCGCCGACCGCATCACAATCCTGCGCGATGGCGAGCTGGTCATAACCGACGACACATCGGCCTTCGATCGCGACAAGATCGTCGCCGCCATGGTCGGGCGTACACTGTCGGGACAGATCTATCGCCAGCGCGACGAGGCCAGGCTGCGCAAGGCCGGCAAGAAGGTGCTGTCGGTGCAGGACATTTCGATGAGCAATGTCGTGCGCAACACCTCCTTCTCGATCTTCGAGGGACAGATCACCGGCGTGTTCGGGCTGATCGGCTCCGGCCGCACCGAGACCTTCAAGATCGTCTCCGGCATCTACAAGCGCGATTTTTTGCGCGGTGGCGCGATTGAACTCGACGACAGGCCGGTGCGCTATCTCGTGCCCAGTGAGGCGGTCGCCGACGGCATCGTCTATGTTACCGAGGACCGCAAGAGCGAGGGCATTTTCGAGACGATGGGCATCGCCGAGAACCTGTTCGGCGGGCTGCTGGCGGCGGGCCGCGAAAAGGCCTGGGTGATTAACCAGCAGGAGATGCGCACGCTTTCCGCTGAATGGACGAAGACGCTGAACATCAAGGCGATCAACGACAATGCCCGCGTGGTCGAGCTTTCCGGCGGCAACCAGCAAAAGGTGGTGATCGGCAAGGGGCTGGTGCAGCAGCCGCGTATCGTGATCTTCGACGAGCCGACGCGCGGCGTCGATGTCGGCGCCATCGCCGAGATCCACCAGATCATCAACCGGCTGGCCGACGAGGGGTTGGCGGTGGTGGTGATCTCGTCCTACCTGCCGGAAATCATGAACCTGTCGGACCGGATTCTGGTGTGCCGGCAGGGCCGTATGGTCGAGGAGTTTTCGCCCGCCGAGGCGACGGAGGAGAAGATCATGTATGCGGCGGTTCATTAGGTTTCTGGTCGGTGTTTGAGGGTGCGCATAGGTCGCCAATTGGCGAAGGCCTCAGCGCCTTCGTCATCCTCGGGTCTCCGCGACGGCGCTTCGCGCCTGCTTCGCCCGTGAATGACGAAGCTGAGATGCTTCGGCCAATCGCCATGTTCTGTCAGCATCAAAAACTGAATCGGAATATCCGGTTAGCCGCCCTTGCTCGAGACCTGATTCAACCACCTGATCGACCGATTCAACGAAAGGAAACGCCATGGCCGCCACAAAACTCCTCAGCGATGCCGAGGTCGAAAAAATCCCGGTTGCGAAGGCTGTGTTCGACGACATCCGCGCGACGCGCAAGTCGGACTTCGTCAACAATTTCTGGCGCGGGCTGGCCAACGATCCTGCCTTGCTGAAACGGACATGGGACCAGGTGAAAGTGGTGATGGCTACGGAAAGCGCCATCGATCCGCTGACCAAGGAGATGATCTACATCGCTGTGTCGACCGCCAATGGCTGCTCCTACTGCGTCCACTCGCATACGGCAGCTGCCCGCGCCAAAGGCTTGACCGATGCGCAGCATGGCGAGCTGGTGTCGATCATCGGGCTGGCCGGGCAGACCAACCATCTGGTTACTGCGATGCAGATTCCGGTCGATCCTGAGTTTGAAGTGAAGTGAGGGGCGGCTTTCCCTTCTCCCCTGTGGGAGAAGGGAAAGCCTGCGCTATGCCGGTCTGTAAACCTTCTCTGCTGTATTCCAAAAGATATCCGCTTCCGCCACCGGACCGTGCTTCGCCACGGCTGCACGATGCGCCTTGATCAGTTCGGCGTGGCTGGTCCAGAGCTTCTCTATCGGGAAGTTGGAGCCGAACATCAGGTGGTCAGCGCCCAGAATGTCGATCGCATTGTCGACGATGTAGGCAATCAACGCCGGATCGTTGCGGTGGGCGAAGGTGCCTAGGCCCGACAGCTTGGCGTAGAAGTTCGGCGCTGTTGATAGAGTACTCAGGCCGGCTTTCCAGGCCTCGGTGGTTTCCGGCTCCATGCCGGTCAGCATGCCGGCATGGGTGAGGATGAAATTGGTGTCGGGATTCTCGCCGACCAGCGTCAGCCCGTCCTTCATCTGGGCGGGGAAAAGCTGCAGGTCGAAGGACAGGCCATAGTCTTTCAGCCGCGCCACATTGGCCCGCACCTTGGGGTCGATGACTTGATCGGCCGAGGCAGCGAAGCGGAAGGCCGGCGTCTCGTGCCAGTGCAGCTGCATGCGCACGCCGCGCAGCAGCGGGTACTTTTTCAATCGATCGATCTGGGGCCGGACATCGTCGACGGTCATATCGGTATAGCCGACGATAGCGTGCGGCCAGCCGGTCTCGTCGGCAGTCTTCTGCAGGAAGGCGACTTCTTTTTCGAAATCCTCCTTGGCCCAGTTGGTCTGGACATAGACGGCCTTCTCGACACCTGCGCCTTGCTGATCGGCGAGAAATTCCTCGATCGGATAGTCGCGGCGGATGGGTTCGTAGGGGCCGAAAATGCGCGGCACCATCGGCCCGACCAGCCATGGCTGGTCCTGCTGGCGCCAGATGTGGAAATGCGCGTCGATGGCTTTCTGCATCACGATACCCTTTTCCAGATTGCCGACGCCGCCGGGGCCGGGCGGGCGAGCGACAGGATGAAATCGGTGAGACTCCCGAGCGACGAGCCGTCGATGAGATCGTCGAGATCAGGCAGGATGGCGCGGAGCGCTGCCGTGGCGGGAAGAAAACGCGGGTCGCCGGCCAGCGGTGTGGCCAGCGAGAGCCTGAAGGCGCGGGCGCTCAGCCGGCGCATTGCGGTCTCGAGATCGGCATGGTCGCCGCGCTCCAGCGCGTCCGACAGGATGATCACAGCAGCACCGCGGGCGAAAGCTGAGAAACGCGGCACCGAGAGGAAGGCGAGCAGGGTCGGTCCCATGCGCGTGCCACCGTCCCAGTCGTCGACGAGTGCCGCCGCGCGGGCGAGAGCCTGGTCGCGATCGCGGATACGCAGTGCGGACGTGATGCGGGTGAGCCGCGTGCCGAAGGTGAAGATTTCGGCACGGTCAGCAGCTTGTACGGCGGCGTGCGCCAGTTTGAGATAATCCGATGTGTGCAGCTTCATCGAGCCGGAGACGTCGATCAGGATCAGCAGCTTGCGCGGCACCGTCTGGCGGCGGCGGAGCTGCGGCTCAGGGATATCGCCATCGGCGCTGACGATTTCCCTGAGCGAGCGGCGCAGGTCGAGCTTGCCGCGCGAATGGGTGCGCACGGTGCGGAATGAGCGGCGTGCGGGGAGGGCTGAAGCGAGCTTGCGGCGGAAGGACCCAAGGCCATCGTCGTCGCGGAGGAAGTCGCGGCTGCTGAGCTGTTCGATTGCCGACGACAGCTCGCCGCCTTTCTCCTGGCGCGTGGTCTGTTTCTCCTCCTGGCGCGTGCCGTGATCGTCCTTGATGCGGGTTTCCTCGTCTTCCTCGCCTTCGATCGAGGGTTGGCCATCGCCATGGAAGTGATTGCGAAAATGCGCCTCGAATTCGCCGCGGCGATCGGGCGGGGGGGCAAGCGTTGCGAGCGCCGCCTCGCGGATGTCGGCCATGGAGCGCGGGCCGAGCAGGGTTATGGCCTGCATGAAACTGGAGACCTGCTCGGGGGCGACGGCAAAGGCGTGGCGGCGCAGCAGCCGGGCGAAGTGGAGGAAGGGCGCGGAGGCGAGAGGAAGGGTTCCCTGACGCATCATTCCTTCGCGCCCCCCTCTGTCCTGCCGGACATCTCCCCCTCAAGGGGGGAGATTGGCGGCTTCGGCGCTTCGGTTCTTTCTGCGCCGCTGGAGATTGGCGAAAGCCAGGATGACGGCTGATCTCCCCCCTTGTGGGGGAGATGTCCGGCAGGACAGAGGGGGGCGCTGTCCCGCCAGCGTTGCAGAGTGCCCAGGTGAGGCCACCTCGCTGTGAACGAGCTGTTGACCTCACACGTCACCCCAGCGCCTCCTCGACAATCCGGCCAAGCTCCGGCGCGATCGCGGACAAATCCTCCTCGTCCTTGATCAGCACGCCGATGGCGCGGCGGAAGGCTTGCGGCCATGGGCTGCCGCCTTTCTCCAGTATGGTGGCGGCGTTGGCCCATTCGACGGCCTCGGAGATGCCGGGCGGCTTGGCCAGCGGGCGGACGCGGATCTCCTGCACGGCGGCCGCCACGGCGCGGGCGGTCGCTTCGGCGACCCCGCCGGCGCGCAGCATGATGATGGCGGCTTCTCGCTCGGCGTCGGGATAACCGATCCAGTGATAGACGCAGCGCCGACGCAGCGCCTCCGCCAGTTCGCGGGTGCGGTTCGAGGTCAGGAGGACGATCGGCTGCGCTTCGGCGCGGATCGTGCCGCGCTCGGGGATGCTGATCTGGAAATCGGAAAGGAATTCGAGAAGCAGCGCTTCGAACTCATGATCGGATCGGTCGATCTCGTCGACCAGCAGCACGCGCTGCCGGGGCGCTCGCAGCACTTGCAGAAGCGGCCGGGCGATCAGGAAACGGTCGTCGTAGATGTCGACCTCGTGCTCGCCGGCATGGCGGATGGCGAGCAGCTGGCGCTGGTAATTCCATTCGTAGAGCGCGTGCGCAGCGTCGATGCCTTCATAGCATTGCAGCCGCACCAGATCGCGGCCGAGGAGCTGTGCGACCGCCTTGGCAGCTTCGGTCTTGCCGACGCCGGGCGCGCCTTCCAGCAGCAGCGGCTTGCCGAGCCGTATCGCCAGGAAGATGGCGGTGGCCAGGCTGTCGTCGGCGAGGTAGCGCGAAGCAGCGAGATGCTGTGCCACCGCCTCCGGCGAGGTCGCGACAGTCTCGGCATTCGGCTCCTGCATGTCGTCCTCAGTTCGCCGCTTGCGCCTTCAGCGCGCGCAATATGCGCTCCGGTGTGATCGGCAGCGTGTCGATGCGCACGCCGACGGCGTCGAAGACGGCATTGGCAACCGCGGGGATCTGCGGGTTCGCGCACATTTCGCCTGGCCCTTTGGCGCCATAAGGCCCGTCGGCCGAAGGCCGCTCCAGCACGATGATCTCGGTTTGGGCGAGATCGCCCGGTCCCGGCATCAGATACTGGTTGAAGTCGGTGCCGCCATGGTCGCGGTTGGGATAATAGGGCTCGGTCGTTTCGTATAGCGCATGGCTGATGCCCATCCAGGAACCGCCGACCAGTTGCTGCTCGACCATTTTCGGGTTCAGCGCGCGGCCGATCTCGAAGACGTTCTTGACGGTCAGCACCGTAACCTCGCCCGTCTCGTCATCGACCTCGACCTCGGCCACCGTGCAGGCATGGGCGTAGCAGGTCGACGGCTTCATCGCGCCGGTCTCTTTCTCCGGATAGGAGCGCGGGATCAGGAACATGCCGCGCCCGGATATCGAGCGCCCGCGCTTGAAATGCGCCGACAAGGCGACATCGAAGATCGAGATCGACTTTTGCGGCGCGCCCTTGACCAGAATATTGCCCTGGCCGTCAGTTTCAAGGTCGGAAGCGTTGACCTCCAGCTCTTCCGCCGCCACTTCCAGCATCACCTGGCGCGCTTCCTTGGCCGCCTGGATGACGGCGTTGCCGGCGCGGTGGGTGCCGCGCGAGGCGAAGGTGCCCATGCAGTGCGGACCGGTGTCGGTGTCGGCGGTGTCGATGGTAACCCGGTCCGTCGGCACGCCGATGGTCTCGGCGCAGATCTGCGCCATGATCTGCTTCAAGCCCTGACCGAGATCGACGCTGGAAAGCGTCACCATGAAATTGCCGGTCGGCGTCGAATGCACCAGCGCCTGCGTCGGGTCGCCGCCAAGGTTCATGCCCGTCGGATAGTTGATCGCGGCGACGCCGCGTCCGCGCCTTAGCGCCATCTCAAGCTCCCTTCTTGTAGGAGGACATCGCCATATACTTCTCCGCCACAGGCCAGTTGGCGGCGCGCGACGCCTCCTGCATACACTCGATCAGCGCCGCTCCTTCGGTCGGCTGGCGATGCGCCTTCATGTCGCCATCGCGATAGGCGTTGATGAAGCGGAATTCGAGCGGGTCCATGCCGATCAGCCGCGCCAGCTTGTCCATCTGCACCTCAAGCGCGAAGTCGCCGATGGTGACGCCGAAGCCGCGCATGGCGGAGGAGGGTGTACGGTTGGTGTAGACGCAGTAGGTGTCGATCCAGACATTGGGGATGGTGTAGGGGCCGGGATAGTGCGCGGCACCCTTCTGCGCACCGTAGGGCGAGTGCCGCGAATAGGCGCCGGCATCGGTATAGCCGGTCACCTTGCGCGCCACGATGCGGCCATCGTTCATCACGCCATCCTTGATGATTATCTTTTCGGCGGCGCGCGGCGAGGAGATCTGCATCTCCTCTTCGCGGCTGTAGATGAAGGAGACGGGACGTCCTGTCAGCTTGGCGCCAAGAATGGCGATCGGCTCGACGATGACGTCGACCTTGCCGCCAAAGCCGCCGCCGACGGTGCCGCCGGCGAAATGCAGTTTGGAGCCGGGCATCTGCAGGATGATCGAGGCGTTGTCGAGGGTGAAGAACATCGCCTGGGTGTTGGTGTAGCAGGTGAAGCGGTCATTGCCTTCGGGCACCACGACGCAACCGGTGGTCTCGGTCGGCGCATGCTCGATCGGCGAGGATTGATAACTCTGTTCGAGGATGTGGTCGGCGCCGGCAAAGCCCGCCTCGACATCGCCGAAGCGCACCTTGCGGCACTCGCCGCTGTCATAGAGATAATAGTTCTGGCCGTGATATTCGTTGACCAAAGGCGCGCCGGGCTTCAGCGCTTCCTCCATGTCGAAGACGGCCGGCAGCACCTCGTAGTCGACCTTGACCTTGGCTGCCGCTTCCTGAGCCGCGCGCTCGGTCTCGGCCAGCACCGCCACCACGGCCTCGCCCTTCCAGCGCACCTTGCCGTCGGCCAGCACCGTCTCGTCCTCCGGCCCGACCTGGATCAGGATCAGGATGGTGTAGACATTGTGCGGAACGTCCCTGGCAGTGAGGATTTTCACCACGCCGGGATGCTTCTCCGCTTCGGAAGTGTCGATCGAACGGATGCGGGCATGGTGGTGCGGACTGCGCACCATTTTCAGGTGAAGCATATTCGGGACGTTGCGGTCGGCGAAATAGGCGGTCTTGCCCGTCACATGTCCCGGCGAATCCAGCCGCGGCCGCCCATGGCCGATCTCGTACAGGCCGTCCTTGCGCTGATCGGCGAAATAGTTTTTGCGCAGTTCCATTCTTTTGGTCCTTAGGCCGCGTTCTGCGAATTGGCTCGGGCCGCGGTCAGCACCGCCTGGATGATCGGCTCGTAGCCGGTGCAGCGGCAGATGTTGCCGGACAGCGCCTCGACCACATCCTCGCGGCTCGGATTGGGGGTATGGTCGAGCAGCACCTTGGCGGCCATGATCATGCCCGGCGTGCAGAAGCCGCATTGTGTGGCGAAGGCGTCGAGGAAGGCACGCTGCAGCGGATGCAGGACGCCGGCCTCAGCGAGGCCCGATGTGGTGCGAATGTCGGCGCCGCCGCAGGTCTCGGCCAGGGTCAGGCAAGAGAGCCGGAGTTCGCCGTCGATGATGACCGAACAGGCGCCGCAGGTGCCCTGGTGGCAGCCGCCCTTGGGCGAGGTGTCGCCGATCTTGTCGCGCAGCGCGTGCAGCAGCGTCGTGCCGCTGTCGACAAATTCGGCCTTCTCCGAGCCGTTGAGCGTGAACTGAACCGGAACCTTTGCCATGTTTTCCTCCCAGCGCGCCTGCCCGGTTGATCGGACAGACGCGCGCCCCCCAAGCGGTGGTTAAGTAAGCAGCAGCCGGCCGAGATGGACCGGCAGAACCTCGGCGCGATACCAGGCGCTGGCGATCGGGTCGGTGATTGGCGAAGTGCCTTCACCGGCTGCAGCCAGCGCCGCTGCGACGCCGTCCTGCTCGAGCCTGCTGCCGATCAGTGCCTTTTCCGCAGCACGGGCGCGCATCGGCCGGCCTGCCATGCAGCCGAGCGCGATCCGCGCCGAGGAGACAGTGCCGTCGCCGGCCTGTTCGAGAACGGCGGCGATGCTGAGCACGGAGACGCCCTTCGGCTTGACCCGCGACACTTTCAGGAAGCGGAAATTCTCGGCCTTCGGCAGCGCGAAGGCGACTGACGTGACGATGGCGCGGCTGCCGTCCCGCTTGGCCAGGAAATCCTCGATAGGCAATTCCCCATCATCGGTGCCAACCGTCGCATCCAGCGCCAGCAACACCACGGCGAAATCGCCATAGGGCGCCGGCGCAAACAAATTGCCGCCGACGGTCGCCATGTTGCGGATCGCCGGGCCGCCGACGGCGCGCGCGGCCTTGGACAGTGCCGCAAGCTCGGGATGGCGGGCGATGGCCGCCATTGTCACCGAAGCGCCGATGCGGACCTTGCCGCCGGCAACGGTAATCCCGGAAAGGGTCGGATCGGTCGAGCGGACGAGGCCGGTGACGGAGACATCGCCTTCATTGGCGGCACGCACGACCAGCGTGCCGCCGCCGAGATAGCGGGTGCCGGGCGCCTTCAGCGCCGCGTTGGCATCCCTGACGGCCGAAAAGGTCTGGACGGCAAGCGCCATGGCAGGCTCCCTCACTCAACTCTGGCCAGAAAAATGGCTCTTCAACGCATTGAAGCCACCCTGGAAGACATTGGCGGCCATGCCGGCGGCGATCTTGTCGGCCTCTTCGGGCGCCGCGTCGAAAGTTGCGGTCCATTCGGCATAGGTGCGGTCGCCGTCGGTCACGCGGCGCAATTGCAGCATCGCTTTGTGATTGGTCAGCGGCTGCGGCGTCTCCAGGATGGAGTAGCTGACGCGGAAATTCGCATCGGAGAAGTCGAGCAGTTTCTCGCGGATACGCGCGCCGCTGGCGAGCTCGAAATTACGCACGCAGCCGATGGTTTCGGCGCTCTTGCCGTCTTCGATATGGCTCTTGACCATGCGCGGATGCCAGCCCGGCAGGCCGTTGAAGTCGCGTATGCGCGCCCAGACCTTTTCGACCGGCGCGTCGATGACGCTGGAGACGGTGACTTCAGCCATATGATCATTCCCCTACGAATCGATACGCAGCAGGGTAGGGCGGCGGCTGGTGCTGCGCTTATCAATGGGTCTTGCGGCCCTATCAAGGAGTCTGAAAAACGAACGGCCCGTTCAGGCCATGGCACGCGCCGCTTCGCGGTAAAGCGTCGGCGGCACGCCGACATGGTCGCGGAAGAAGCGCGAGAAATTGCCCTGGGTGGTGAAGCCGAGATTGCAGGCGACCGAGATCAGCGGTTCCTGCGACCACTGCAACTGCCGCACGGCTTCCTCCATGCGCAGCGTGTTCCAGTAGACATTGGGCGTCAGATTGGTCTGTTCCTTGAACAAAGCGAAGAAATGCGGCCGCGACAGGCCGACGCTGCGGGCGACGTCGTCGAACGAAATGCGCTCGCAGACATTGGCCTTCATCAGCTGGATTGCCTTGCGGACGCGGAAATCCTGCATGGTGTTTACGCGGATGCGCGTCTCCTGCGGCGCCGAGGCGTCGGCGGCGTCGAGCACGCTATCGATGAAGCGTTCGATCTCGTAATTGGCGACGTCGTCGATGCTTTCATTATCGCTCAAATGATCGAGTAGGTTGGCGGCGGCCTGGTGCAGCCATGGTTCGAGCGTGATCGCAGCCTGTGCAAACAACGGCGCCGACGAAGGCAGGTCGCGGCGCCGGCGCGCCCAATCCGGATCGATGTAGAAGGCGAGGAACAGGCCGGGCCTGCCGTTCTGCGACAGAATGTGGCTGTGCGGCTGGTAGGAATTGATGCCGGCGGCGGTGCCGGGACCCAGCGGCACCGTCTCGCGGCCGACGGTCATCTCGCCGGCCGTGCCCTCCAGCCAGATGATGATGTGGGCCTCGACATGCGCATGGGTGACGAAGTCGCTGGCGACATTCAGGACAGAAACATGTCCGAACCGGCCCCAATAGAGCCTGATCGCGTCCGTCATGGGTTATACCTCCCGCAGACGACTGGCCTCCCTATCGCCTGCAACGGGATTGTGCGGCTGAGTTCGGGGTCGCGTCAAGGCGCAGGGCGAAAGCCGCTGTGTGCTGCCGGCCGCAGTGGTGGATTTTCAGACTGAGCGATAGGGTTTCCCGTCAAACCGAAGCCGTCATGCCGCCGTCGACATAAAGCGTATGGCCGTTGACGAAGGATGAGGCGTCGGAGGCGAGGAACACGGCGGCGCCGATCAGTTCGTCGACATACCCCCAGCGGCCAGCCGGCGTGCGCTTTTCCAGCCAGGCGGAGAATTCCTGGTTGTCGACAAGCGCCTGGTTCATCTCGGTGCGGAAATAGCCGGGGGCGATGGCATTGATCTGCAAGCCGTATTTCGCCCAGTCGGTGCACATGCCACGTGTCAAATTGCGGATTGCGCCCTTGGTGGCCGTATAGGGCGCGATGTTGGGCCGGGCGAGTTCGCTCTGCACCGAGCCGATGTTGATGATCTTGCCTTTGCCGCGCGCGATCATAGTGCGGGCGACCGCCTTTCCGGCATGGAAGGCGCCGGAGACATTGGTCTTGAACAGCCGCTCCCACTGCTCCTCGGGAAAGTCCTCGAGCGGAGCGCGGAACTGCACGCCGGCATTGTTGATCAGGATGTCGATGGCGCCGATCTCGGCCTCGATGCGGGCGACATCGGCATCGACCGCACGAAAATCCGTCACGTCGAAGGTCGAGGGGTGCGCTTTGAAGCCTGCGTCGCGCATGCCGGCGACAGCACCGGCAACCTTGCCGGCATCGCGGCCGTTGAGCACGACACTTGCGCCATGCTCGGCAAGGCCGCGCGCCAGCGCCAGGCCGATGCCCTGGCCGGAGCCGGTGATCAGCGCCAGCCGCCCGTTGAGGTCGAACAGGGATTTCGATGTCAAAGCAACGGTTTCCAGCCGAAAGATTCAGTCCAAAAACATTCAATCATTGCGCCTGAAGTTGCGGATCCGGTCGAACAGCACCGCGAGCAGGATGGCGCCGCCGATGAACACGCCTTGCCAAAAAGCATTGATGCCGAGCAGACCAAGGCTGTTGCGGATCACTTCGATGAGCGCGGCACCGACAATGGCGCCGAAGGCGGTGCCGACGCCGCCGGCGAGATTGGCGCCGCCAATGACCGTGGCAGCAATGACCTGCAGTTCCATGCCGGTGCCGAGATTGGTGGTGACGGCGCCAAGCCATCCGGTCTGGATGATGCCGGCAATGCCCGCCGCCAGCGCCGAGATCATATAGACCGCGACCTTGATCTGCTTGACGGGAACGCCGGTCAGCGTCGCCGCGTGCTCATTGCCGCCAATGGCGAAGATGTGGCGGCCAAACTTGGTCCAGCGCAGCGTGAAGCCGGTGATCAGCGCCAAAAGGATCATGTAGAGCACCGGATTGGCGATGCCGAACACCCAGGCGCCGCCGCCCAGCGCCAGAAGCTTGTCGTGATCGGGGCCGAACTGGAAGACGACGGTGTTGTTGGAGGCGACCATGGCGAGGCTGCGCGCAATCGACAGCATGCCGAGCGTCACCACGAAGGGTGGAAAGCCGAGATAGGCGATCATGATGCCGTTGAAGGCGCCTATGGCGAGCGCGGTGGCGATCGAGGCGAGGATGCCGACCTCGATGGAGTAGCCGGCATGCATGGTGACGGCCAGCACCATCGACGACAGGCAGAGCACCGAACCGACCGACAGGTCGATGCCGCCGGTGATGATGACGAAGGTCATGCCGAGCGCGATGATGGCGACGAAGGTGATGTTGCGGGTGATGTTGTAAAGGTTCTTCGACGTGGCGAAGGCGTCGGTGGCAAAAGACAGGAACAGGCAAGCCAGGATGACCGCGATCACCACCCAGAAGGTCTGGCTGGCAAACAGTCTTGCCGGCAAGGATTGCTGCTTTTGTTCGATCGGCTGGTCAATTGTCAGTGCCATCGTCGACCTTCATGTGCTGTGCGTGGTGAAATTCGCTGAGATCAAACCTGTTCGATGGCGCCGGTGATCAGCCCGGTGACTTCCTCGGGCGAACTTGACGCAATCGTCTTGTCGGCGACCTTGCGGCCGCGCCGCATGACGATGACACGGTCGGCGACGGTGAACACGTCAGGCATGCGGTGGCTGATCAGCACCACTGCGATGCCCTGGTCGCGCAAATGGCGGATCAGGTTCAGCACTTCGGCGACCTGGCGCACCGAGATCGCGGCCGTCGGTTCGTCCATCAACACGATCTTGGCCTGCGACAGCATGGTGCGCGCGATCGCTACCGCCTGACGCTGGCCGCCCGACATCTGCTTGACGAGGTCGCGCGGACGGGTCTCGGACTTCAACTCGGCGAATAGCTGGCCGGCGCGCTTGTACATGGCGGCATAGTCGAGGATGCGTAAAGGGCCGAGGCCGCGGCGCAATTCACGGCCGAGATAGACATTGGCGGCAGCGGTCAGATTGTTGCACAGCGCCAGGTCCTGGTGGACGATCTCGATGCCGTGCTGGCGAGCTTCCGCCGGCTTGTGCAGGATCAACTCCTTGCCGTCCATGCGCATGACGCCATGGCTGGGGCGGAAATTGCCGGCGATCATCTTGACCAGCGTCGACTTGCCGGCGCCGTTGTCGCCCATCAGGCCGACCACCTGTCCGGGCTCGATCGACAGCGATACGTCGTTGACCGCCTGGATGGCGCCGAAATGCCTCGAGATATTGGTGAGTTCGAGAACCGCCACCAGTCTTTGCCTCCCCGTGTTTTGCGACCCGCTGCTGTTCCCGGCGTGAATGCCGGCGCTGCTTTGGCCCCGCTCTCCCCATCTCCTCCCGGAAACAGCGTCAGCGTTCTTTTACGCAAAAGCCGGCGCTCGTCAATCAATTGTCGGACGAATTGAAGCCTTGGTTATCCAAAAATCCGTTTTGTAGGACAAATAGCATTGACGTTGGCCGCAAGCCGATATTAGCTAAGCGTCGGAGGAGATTATGCCGATGCCGCTGGCGGTTAGCCGGGCGGAATCGGCGGAGGTTTATCGGTCGAGGTTGCGGCGCCACCCATGTGTTGAGCCGGGCCAATGCCGCATCTGGAAATGCTTATCGATCTGTCTTGGCGACACGAGTGCTCGTGAAACGAACCTCGGTCATTAAGCATCCGGTCGATCTGTGTGGCGGGCACGCCGTGTCCGTCTGTTTCAAGGGAGGACTGACATGAGGAAAACACTTTTGCTCGCCGCCGTCGCCGCCATGGCGCTGGGCGCCGGGCCGGCTTTGGCCAAGAAACAGCTCGTCATCGTGGTGAAGGGTCTCGACAATCCATTCTTCGAAGCCATCCACCAGGGTTGCGAGAAATGGAACAAGGAAAATGCCAGCTCGGAATATGAATGCTTCTACACCGGCCCGGCGTCGACCTCGGACGAGGCCGGCGAGGCGCAGATCGTTCAGGACATGCTGAGCAAGGCCGACACGGTGGCAATGGCGATTTCGCCATCCAACGCGCCGCTGATCGCGCAGACGATCAAGACCGCCAATCCGACGATCCCGATCATGACGCTCGACGCCGATCTCAGCAAGGAAGATGCCGCGCTGCGCAAGACCTATCTCGGCACCGACAACTATCTGATGGGTCACAAGATCGGCGAGTACATCAAGAAGGGCAAGCCGAATGGCGGCACGATCTGTACCATCGAAGGCAATCCCGCGGCCGACAACATCCTGCGCCGGGCGCAGGGCATGCGTGACGCGCTGTCGGGCAAGGAAGGCCTGGCGGCACTTGCCGGCGAAGGCGGCTGGACCGAAGTCGCCGGTTGCCCGGTGTTCACCAATGACGACGGCGCCAAGGGCGTGCAGGCGATGACCGACATCCTCGCCGCCAATCCCAAGCTCGACGCCTTCGGCATCATGGGCGGCTGGCCGCTGTTTGGCGCACCGCAGCCCTATCGCGACCTGTTCGGGCCGCTCAAGGACCGCATCGCCAGCAACGACTTCGTCATTGGCGCCGCCGATACGATCGGCGATGAAGTGGCGATCGCCCGTGACGGCCTTGTGACCGCTCTGGTCGGTCAGCGGCCGTTCGAAATGGGCTACAAGGCACCATCGGTGATGATCGATCTGGTCGAAGGCAAGGCCGTCGCCGATCCGGTGTTCACCGGCCTCGACGAATGCACCAAGGACACGGTCGACACCTGCATCCAGAAGTAGGTTCTCGATTTCGGGGCGCCCTTTGACGGGCGCCCCGTCTCTTCCCGGACGGACGCAACGGTTGGGGCAGCAGGCTCCGGCTTTGACGCGTCTGTAGTTTGGATTTTCGGCAACGAGATCGGCGCGCCGTGCAGGTTCGGACCAGTCCGGACGCAGACGGCCGACGCATTGGAACGTGAATGCCGGACGAGAAATCAAAGAAGCGAACCGAGCGGGCCAAGGCACAAGCCAGCCGCGGTCCGGCTGTCATGCGCAGAGCCGGTGCCGCGCATTTTCCGGGAGCGAGCGTCCATGTCTCGCTGGCCGGCGAGATCGGCCTCAGAATCGTGCGCGGCGATTATCCGCCCGGCACCATTCTGCCCAACGAGGCCAAATGGGCCGAGATCTTCGATGTCAGTCGTTCGGCGGTGCGCGAAGCCATCAAGATGCTGATGGCCAAAAGCCTGCTGGCTTCACGGCCCAAGATCGGCAGCTGGGTCGAGCCCAGGGAACGCTGGAACCTGCTCGACCGCGATGTGCTGGCCTGGTACGCGACCGGGCCGGACCGGGAAGCCTTCCTGCGCACGGTGCAGGAGTTCCGTCACATCATCGAGCCGGAAGCGTCGGCCTTTGCCGCTACGCGGCGCAACGACGAGCAGATGGACGAGATCAGCCAGGCCTGTCGTGAGATGGGCGAGGCTTTGAACCTGCAGGAGCGTATCCGCGCCGATACGCGTTTTCACCTCGCCATACTGCGCGCCTCGGGCAACGATCTGCTGGTGCCGCTTGGCGTTCTGATCGAGTCGGCGCTCGATCATCTCTTTGTCTTCGTCACACGCGAGACCAGCGATCAGCGGCGGGCGCAGGCGCTGCATGAGGCGATCGAGAAGAACATCCGCCTGCAGCGTCCTGCGGCCGCCCGCAATGCGGTGCACAGACTGCTCGCCAACACCGACGATGTTATCGGCCGGTCGAGGCGCTGACACAGGCTTTTCGCCGCCTTCAAATCGTCTGCTTCTTGCCGTCCTTGCTGGGCATCAGGTCGACGCCGTTGACCTTGCCGACATATGTCGCCAGCATCGGCACGAATTGCTCGGCCGGGCCAGTGGCATGGGCACCGGCGAAGGAGTTCTTGGTGGCGTTGCCGAGCGGGTTGGCGATGCCGGCCGCACCCGCCATCGATTCCAGATAGGTCAGGTCCTTGAAGGCGTTGGCGATGGTGAATTTATGCGCGTCGCGGTCGCCCTCCAGCGTCCAGCGCATGAAGGTCTGGTAGAAGCCGCAATCCATGCGGCCGTTGCGGATGACGCTGTCGAAACGCGGTGGCGAGATGCCGACCTTTTCGGCCAGCGCCAGCGCCTCGGAATAGATCGCGGCATAGCCCAGCGAGATGAAGTTGTTGAGCAGCTTCATGCGGTGGCCGTCACCTGTATCGCCAATATGGACGATGCGGCCGGCCCAGGTTTCGATGACAGGCTTCACACGGGCAAACAGCGCGTCGGGCGCGCCGACCATGGCGTCGAGCGTGCCTTCCCAGGCTTCCTTCGGCGTGCGGCTGAGCGGTGCATCGACGAAGTCGACGCCGATCTCCTTCAGTTCCGCCGCCAGCGCCACGGTCGAGACCGGATCGGCGGTCGAGCAATCGACGACAACCGAGCCTCTTTTCAGACCCTCCTTGAGGCCGCCGGGGCCACGGATGATGGCTTCGACCTCGCGCGAGCCGGTGACGCAGATGAAGACGATATCGGATGCCGCTGCCACCTCACGCGAGGTGGCCACTTCCTTCGCACCCCGGCCAGCCAAGTCTTCCGCCGGCTTGCGGTTCTTGCGGCCGAGGAAGGTCAGGCCATAGCCCTTGTCGACGATGTTCTTGGCAATGCCGTGCCCCATCAGGCCAAGGCCGATAAAGCCGATCTTTTCGCTCGCGGCGGTCGTGGTCATGTCTTGAAGTCCTGTTGCGATGATTGATATTGGGCGGCGCCGTCTTGCGGGCGAAGGGTGGTTGCAGAATGCCATATTGTCTGACAATACACAGAAATCCTAGGCATTGGAGACGAAAATGACGAAGCGGATCATGTTCACCGGCGGCAGCGGCAAGGCCGGTCGCCATGTCGTGCAATATCTGGTCGAACAGGGCTGCCAGGTGCTCAACATCGACACCAAGCCGCTCGACAATCCCAAGGTACGCACGCTGATCACCGACATCACCGACAGCGGCCAGGTGTTCAACGCGCTGTCGAGCTATATGGGCCTGCATGAATTCGATCCGTCGCTGCGCCCGCAGCCGGTCGATGCCGTGGTGCATTTCGCCGCCATACCGCGCATCATGATCACGACCGACAATGAGGTGTTCCGCACCAACGCGATGGGCACCTACAACGTCATCGAGGCGGCGGTGAAGCTTGGCATCCCCAAGGTGGTGATCGCGTCCAGCGAGACCACCTATGGCGTGGTGTTCGCCAATGAACCGCGCGACCCCAAATATTTTCCCCTCGATGAAGAATACGACGTCGATCCGATGGACAGCTATGCTCTGTCCAAGGTCGTCAACGAGCACACGGCGCGCGCCTTTGCGCAGCGCAACGGCACCGATATCTATGCCTTGCGCATCGGCAACGTCATCGAGCCGCACGAATATTCGCTGTTTCCGAAGTGGTTTGCCGATCCGGGCTTTCGCAAGCGCATCGCCTGGAGCTATGTCGACGCGCGCGATCTCGGCCAGATCGCGCTGCGCGCCGTTGAAACGGACGGGCTCGGCTTCCAGGTGTTCAACGCCGCCAATGACGATACCTCGTCCGACCTGCCGACAGCGGAACTGTTGAAGCGGTTTTATCCCGACGTGCCGGTCAAGACGAAGCTCGGCGAATATGAAACGCTGCTTTCCAACCGCAAGGCCAGGGACATGCTCGGCTTCCGTCCCGAGCACAGCTGGCGCAAATACGTCAAATAGGTCTGGCAAATTGGGCTTTGGGGCAAGGTTGTAACCTGATCTGTGCACAGCCACAGGCTTTGCCGCCTGCGCCCGGCCCTCTGCTTGACAGCTTTCGAAATCCGGACTTTGTGGATGCATGAGGGACGGAAAGCCGAATAAGGGAAAGAAGTCTGACAAGACTGAGACAGCCGAGCGCCCGGCTGCCGTTCGGCGGGCTGACGCCACCCGGATGCCCGGCACCAGCGTGCATGCCTCGCTGGCCAGCGAAATCGGGCTTCGGATCGTGCGCGGCGACTATCCGCCGGGCACCATCCTGCCCAATGAAGCCAAATGGTCTGAAACCTTCAACGTCAGCCGCTCGGCGGTGCGTGAGGCGATCAAGATGCTGATGGCCAAAAGCCTTCTGGCATCGCGCCCTAAAATCGGCAGCTGGGTGGAGCCCAGGGAGCGCTGGAACCTGCTCGATCGCGATGTGCTCGCCTGGTACGCGACCGCGCCCGACCGTGAGGTGTTCCTGAAGGCGGTGCAGGAATTCCGCCACATCATCGAGCCGGAAGCGACTGCCTTCGCCGCCATGCGACGCACCGAGGAGCAGATGGCCGAGATCAGCCAGGCCTGCCGCGAGATGGGCGAGGCGTCGAGCCTGCAGGAGCGCACGCGCGCCGACACGCGCTTTCATCTCGCCATCCTGCGCGCCTCCGGCAACGATCTGCTGGTGCCGCTCGGCGTGCTGATCGAATCCGCCTTCGATCATCTGTTCACCTATACGACGCGCGAACTCGACGATCTGCAGCATGCACAGCAACTGCACGAGGCGATCGAGAAGGCCATCCGCCTGCAGCGGCCGGATGCGGCCCGCAACGCGGTGCGCAAGCTGCTCGCCAATACCGACGGCGTCATCAACACCCGGTAGGATGTGCTGATATTCAGGTGAGGCCGGCCTGCAAACGCCGGCTTTCGCGCTTCACGTACTTAAGTACGCTCCGCTCCGGTTCTCGAAACCCAATGTTTTCGGCGCGGCCTGACCTGAATCTCAACACATCCTGCGAGTGCTCAGCCGGCCTGCGAAGTGGCCAGGTGCTGCCTGGTCAGCGCGACCAGCAGCGCCTGGTCGCAGGCGGCGTGCTCGGGGCGGTTGACCACCTCGTCGCCATTGACGATCGCACCCCAGAAGCCGCGCAGTTCCTCGACGAAGGCTTCGCCGTAGCCGGCACGCAGATCCCTTGTCGACAGTGTGTGGCCGTCCGAGGTCTTCACAGTCAGCCGGGTCGGATGATGGTTGAGCCAGGGCGAGGGGAATTCGAGCTCAAGGCTGGCATCGTCGAAGAAGAGCGTGATGCGTTCCTTGTAGTCGGCGAGCTTCGGCACGGTGAGATGCGTCATCGTCCACAGCGCCTGGCCGTCGAGCAGTTTTACCGCGCCCTGGCCGCCATCGCCATTGGCGAAGATCTGCGCGCCGACAACCTCGCCCTCCGGCACGCTGAGCGCGTCGAGCAGGCCGTGCAGGGCATTCACATCGTGAATCAAGGCGGAGCTGTAAGCGCCGGTAAACCCACGGAAAGCCAGATCGGTCATGGGCTGGCCGATGGCGCGCTCGACCTGTTGTTTCTGCTTGCTTTGCGCGGCGGCAATCAGCTCCTCGGGAATGTCGTTGCCGCGCTTGTAGCGCTGGTGGGCGATGAACGGCCAGGCATCGGGATCGTTGACCTCGACCGAGACGGACCGCAACGTCTTTGCCGTGCCGGGCAGCGAGGCCAGCGCCAGCCGGTAGCTCGGATCGAAGCGCTTCATATAGCCGACCTGCATGACCTTGCCGGCCTTGTCGCGCGCGGCGATGATCTCGGCGATTTCCGCCGGGGAATAGCAGAGCGGCTTTTCGCAGAAGACATGCAGGCCGCGCCCGAGTGCGGCCAGTACCTGCTCGTGATGCAGCGGGTCGGGCGAGCCGATGACGACGGCGTCGAGCTTCTGGCCGAACAGTTGCTCCGGCGTTTCGAAATTGGCGATGCCGTGAATTTCGCTGACATATTCCCGCGAAATCCTTGACGGGTCGGCAACGCCGACCAGTTCGAACAGGTCGCCGAGCCGCAACAGGTTTGGAATATGCTCGACCTGCGAAATCATGCCGGCGCCGATGACGCCGACGCGTATCCTGCTCATGCTGTTAATACTCTCTGCAAAAGTGTTCCAGGCTCAGGGTGCGGCGGCCGGCCGGTTGCCGATCTGCGCCAACAGCCCGGCAATCTCAGCTTCCACCGCCTTCAAATCCTCGCCGCCCGACATGATGGAAATCACCTCGTCGCGCGAGATCTCGGACTTGGCGTATGTACCGCGATTGCGGCCGCGGTTGAGCAGCGTGAAAGTGTCACCGACAGGGTAGGCGTGGTGGATGTTGTGGCTGATGAAGATCACGGCCAGGCCGCGCATGCGCGCCTCGATGATGAATTTCAGCACCATCGCCGCCTGATGCACGCCGAGCGCCGAGGTCGGTTCGTCCAAAATCAGCACCTTGGCGCCGAAATGCACGGCGCGTGCGATCGCCACCGACTGGCGCTCGCCGCCCGACAGCGTGCCGACGGCCTGCGTCGGGTCGCGCACGTCGATGCCGATATCGGCCATCGCCTGGCGGGCAATTGTGTTGGCGCGCTCCTTGTCGAAGCGCGAGAAGGGCAGGCGGCTTCTGGTCGGCTCGCGGCCGAGGAAGAAGTTGCGCGTGATCGACATCAGCGAGATCATGCCGAGGTCCTGGAAGACCGTCGCGACGCCGAGGTCCTGCGCGTCGCGCGGGCTGCGGAACGTGACGGGCTTGCCGTCGACGAAAATCTCGCCCTTGGTCGGCCGGTGCACGCCCGACAGAACCTTGATCAGCGTCGACTTGCCGGCGCCGTTGTCGCCCAGCAAGCAGTGCACCTCGCCGGGATAGACCTTGATGTCGATATCCTGCAGCGCGCGCACCGAGCCGAAATTGACCGACACACCACGCAATTCCATGGCTGGCTGGATGGCCGGGGACGGGTTTGGGTAGGTCATTTGCCGCCTCCGCGTCCGAGCGCCTTGAGGCGGATGTAGTTGTTGACCAGCACGGCCATTAAAATGACGATGCCGAGGAAGACCTTGAACCAGTCGGTGTCGATGCCGGTGTAGAAGATGCCCATCTGCACCAGGCCGAAGATCAGCGCGCCGAACAGCACGCCATAGACGGTGCCGTAGCCGCCGGTGAGCAGCACGCCGCCGATGACCGCGGCGATGATCGCCTCGAATTCCTTGAGCAGGCCGCGCGTGGTGTCGGCGGAGCCGGCCTCCATCACCTGGATGGTGGCAAGCAAGGTCGCGGCACAGGCGGTGTAGATGAACAGCGCGATCTTAACCCGGTCGACCGGCACGCCGACATTGCGGGCGGCATTGAGGTCGCCGCCGGTGGCGAAGATCCAGTTGCCGTATTTGGTCTGGGTCAAGACATAGCCGGCAAGCGCTGTCAGTCCGAGCCACCAGACGATCGACATCGGAATGCCGACGACGAAGGGAATGCCGTCGGTGCGGGTGGCGATCCAACCTTGCGTACCCATCCATTGGAAGAAGCCGGTCAGGAGATGGCCGTTGAACAGGCCCGCGGTTGCCGGGTCCGGCGCGCCGTCGAGGATGTAGGGGATCTGCGTGCGGCCGGTGACGGCGCGGGTGATGCCGATCGACAGGCCGCGCAGGATGTAGAGCGACGCCAGCGTCACGATGAAGGAGGGCAGGCGGGTCTTCACAACGATCAGGCCGTTGACGTAGCCGGTGAGGATGGCGACAGCGAAGGCGCAGGCGATGCCGCCCCACAGCGGCAAGCCCCAATATTTCACCGTCAGTCCGATGACGACGCCGGCGAAGCCGACCATCGAGCCGACGGAGAGATCGAACTCGCCGGCGATGATGAGAAGGGCTGCGGCCGTGGCGATGATGCCGAGTTCGGCTGCCAGCGTCAGGAAGGTCATCGACCCCTGTAGCGAATAGAGGTTCGACGCACCCGGCAGCAGGGCGAAGATGGTGACGGTGGCGATGAGGCCGCCGGCGGCACCGGCTTCGGGCCGGCGCAGCCATTGCGTCAGCCGGCCGGTGCTGGCCAGCCGCTCGTCAGTGCCGGCAGCCCGTTTCGACGTCATGCCGAAACGGTCCTTGCCCAGTACCCCGGGGGCCGGCGCTTCTGGAGGTATCGCCTTGTCTTCCACAACAGCCATTAGGCTCCCCAATCGCTCACTTCGCAATCTCGACCAGAGACGGGGAGCGCATGGCGGCTCCCCGATCCGTTTTGGTCTTGCCTTAGCGGATGCCGTCCTTGGCGAGCGCCAGGATCGCCTTGGCCTTGTCGGGCGAGTCGATGAACAGCGGCCCGGTGTAGGCGTTGTTCTGCGGCCAGAAGCCATGTGTGGCATGCTCGACCAGATAGATCACCGGCAGGTATCCCATCAGATATTGCTGGGCGTCCATGCCGAAGCCCATTTCGCCGGCGACGACGGAATCCAGGACTTCGGGGCTGATGTCGAAGGTGTAGAGCTTGATCTTGCCGAACAGTTCCTTCTGCCGGAAGAACGGGATCAGCGGATTGGCGGCGGTGGCGCCGAGCGCAAACACCGCCTGGGTGTCGGGATGCGCCGACAGATAGGCCTCGGTGCGGCGCTGGATGTCGGCCGGATCGGGCGACACGGTAAGCACCTCGGTGCCGCCGCCTGACGGCTTCAGCCCGTCATTCAACCCCTGGCAGCGCTGGTCGAGGCTGACATTGCCGACCTCGTGGTTGATGCAGACGACTTTGAGCGTGCCTTCCTTGGCCAGCCGCTCGCCGGCCTTCTTGCCGGAATCATATTCGGAGACGGTGCCGACATAGAGAGAGGTGCCGAGTTCGGCGCCTTCCTTCTCGCCGGAATCCAGCACGACCATCGGAATGTTGGCGGCAAGTCCGGCCTTGACCGATTTGCCGAGCGCATTGGCGTCGGCAATGGAGACGGCGATGCCGTCGGGATTGGTGGCGATGGCCGCGTCGAGCAGGCGGGCCTGCTCGACCACGTCGAACACTTGCGGCGCATAATATTCGACCTTGGCGCCGGTGAGCGCCGCCGCATCGTCGACGCCGCGCTTGACCACCGACCAGTAGGGATCGGAGGCCGAGCCATGCACCACGAAGGTGATGCGGACATCCTTCGGGTCCTTCAGGCCCGCGGCTTGCACGACACCCGCCAGCATACTCATCGAGACAAGCGCGCCGAGCGCCAGTTTCAGAACAGTCTTCATGTCATTCTCCCATTGTCGTTGCAGTTCCAATTCCCTCTTTGCGCCTCGGCCGACCGGATCGGCTTACGGTGCTGCCCGGGTGGCCGCTTTGCGGGCCTTTGCCGGTGTCGATGCCCCGAGCCGTGCACGAAGCTCCTCGCGCAGCGGCTTCATGCCGATGATGTCGATGTCCTGCACGCCGAGCCAGTCGCGAAAACCCTGGTCCCGGAAGAGTTCATATTCCTCGGTGCGGACATAGGCGGAGCGCGGCTCGATCAGTTCGAGCTCGCCCGGCGCGTTGAAGTGCAGGCAAAAAAAGGTCAGGCCTTCGCGCACCCCTTCGACCAATGCCTTGTAGACGGGCTCTATCGGCTTGGAGCGTGGACGGCCCCAGGTCGTCTGAATGGCGGCGTCGAAGATGACAAAGCCCTTAGCGCGGGCTTCAGTGACGCCGCGCTGGAACGCCGCTTCGGTGACGCCGACGAGATTGTCATTGGGCGAATAGGCCGACAGCGTTTTGGTCAACAGCACCGGCAGCCGATATTCCAGGCCGAGCTTGATGTAGACGTCGCAAAACTCGGGCGACAGCGCTGCTCCCATATGGGCATCAAGATGAGTGACGTCGATGCCGGCGCGGTAGGCGGTGTCGATCTGGGCGCGAAGCTCGGTTTCCACCGCTTGCGGTGCTGCCTTGCGGCGGGTGGTCGCGACATCGGGCCAGAAATAGCCGAACTCGTCCGTCAGGCCGGCCGCGCGCGACGGCGACGTCAGCGGCCGCCATTTGTAGTGCTGCTTTTCGCTGTTCAGCGTCAGGTGGACGCCGAGATCGAGCCGCGGATCGGCGGCTGCCGCTTCGGCCATCTCAGGGAACCATGGACACGGCACCATCACGGCGCCGGAGCTGCAGGCGCCCAGTGCGGTCAGTTCGAGGAAGGCGCTGTTGGCGCCATGGCACATGCCGACATCGTCTTCATGCAGGACGAGCTGTCGCGTCATGGACGGCCACCGTTTTGCCGGCCACCATCTTGCCGGCCACCATCTTGCGGGCCACCATCTTGCCGGCATGCCGGTTTCGAGGGTCTTCCAAAGTGTGTCCCGTGCTGCATGGAACCGACCGTTTGCCCAACTGGACGCGATGGAACGCCCAATGCGGGCTTTCCGACAGGGCCACTTCAGCGAATTCGGATGGGTACGATTTTTCCGCGGGCCTGCATTCTGGAATGTCGATTTCATTCGATATGCCCACATTCGGCGTCAAACCCGGCCATCAAGCAACCGGGATGGCTTGGTCAGATCGCAGCGGAGTGGTTCTTTCAAACAGCGGCCGCAGGCGTACTGCTTTCATACCATCAGCGATGTGGAGACTTGCCATGTACACTGCCGGCGAAGAAGAGATCGAAGCCATTGCCAGGGTGATCCGCTCGGGTGCGCTGTTTCGCTATGGCGAGAACAGCGAGTGCAACCGCTTCGAGGCCCGCTATGCCAGGCATCTCGGCGTCGAGCATTTTGCGCTGGCCGCCAGCGGCACCTATGGGCTCGCCGCCGGCCTGATCGGCCTCGGCATCGGCCCGGGCGATGAGGTGCTGGTGCCGGCGCACACCTATATGGCGACCGCGACTGCGGTTCTGTCGGTCGGCGCCATTCCGGTCATTGTCGATATCGACGAGAGCCTGACCATCGACCCGGCCGCTCTGCGCGACGCCATCGGCCCGCGCACCAAGGCGGTCATCCCGGTACATATGTGGGGTGCGGCCTGCAACATGAAGGCCATCATGGACATCGCTAAAAAACGCGGTCTGCTCGTGCTGGAAGATGTCTGCCAGGGCATTGGCGGCGGCTATGAGGGCAGGAAGCTCGGCTCCATCGGCCATGCCGGCGCCTACTCCTTCAACTACTTCAAGAACATGACGTCGGGCGAGGGCGGCGGCATCGCCACCAGCGATCCGAAAGTGGCCGAGCGCGCGCGCTGCGCCATCGACCCCTGCCATTTCTACTGGCAGGGCCGCAGCGACAGCATCAAGCCGTTCGCCGGCATCGGCGCGCGCGCCTCGGAATTGATGGGCGCGATGCTCAATGTCCAGCTCGACCGTCTGGACGGCATCATCGAGGCGATGCGGGCGGAGAAGAAGAAGGTGCTGGCCGGCACGCGCCATCTCGGCAATCTCGGCCTGACGCCGTCGCCGATGAACAGCCCCGACGACGATTGCGCGGCACAGGTAATGTATCTGCTGCCCAGCGAACAGGCGGCGCAGACTTTTTCGAAGACCATTCCGAGCGTCATTGCCGGCAAGACCGGCCGCCACAATTTCACCCAGTGGGACCAGGTGCTGATGCATGAGGGCGCGCATCATCCGGCGCTCAATCCGTACACGCTGCCGGAAAACAAGGGCCTGCGGCTGACCTATGCCGACGACCTCGGCAAGGGTTCTCTCGACATCCTCAACCGCACGGTGATGATCGCGATGAATCCGGCGCATGGCGACGCCGACATCGACGACATGATCCATAACATCGATGCGGCGGCCCGTGTGGCGCTGGAGAATGCCTCGCTGGACGATGTCGAGGTGCGCAAGGCAGCGCCCGTCGATCTGCAGAAATTCGATAGTGTGAACTGAAGCGCTCAGCGCTGGATCGGCCTATTGCCGGTCCAGCCGCATGAAGGCAGCGCGCAACGCCAGCACCGCGCGCAGGATCTGGCGTTCGTCCATCGCGGCATAGCCGAGCAGCAGGCCGTGTTCCGGCTCGCTCGAATGGTAGTTGATCGAGATGCCCTGCACGTCGAGGCCCTCCTTGACGGCGGCGGCGACGACGTCACTGTCCTTGTAGGGTCGGACAAAACTGGCCAGCAGTTGCATGCCGGAATCGTTCTCGGTCACTGTCAGCCATTCGGCCAGATGCTCCTGGCACAGCTTGACGAAATTGGCTTGCCGGCGCGCATAAAGGCGGCGCATGCGTTTCAGATGTGTGGCGAAATAGCCTTGCGTGATGAAGTCGTTGACCGTCGCCTGCAGGATCAGCGGCGCGAACTGGCCGGTGATCGAGACGGCACGGTCGAAGGGCACGGACAGTTCGCGGGGTACGATGAGATAGCCGATGCGAAGCGCCGGGATCAGCGTCTTGCCGAAGGAACCAATATAGACGACGCGGTCGGCATGATCGAGGCCGCGCAGCGCCGGCACCGGCCGGCCACGGTACCGGTACTCGCCGTCATAATCGTCCTCGACGATCCAGGCGCCGTGGCGCTCGGCGATGTCGAGCAGCTGCAGCCGTTCCTCGATGCGCATGATGGTGCCGAACGGCCACTGGCAGGATGGCGTCACATAGATCAGGCGCGGCGGCGGCAGCTCTGGGTCTGCGAGATGCCATCCAAGGCGATCGACCTTCAAGGGCGCAAGCTGCGCGCCGCTGGCGAGAAAGGCGCTCTTGGCGCCGAGATAGCCGGGCTCCTCCATCCAGACATGGTCGCCTTCGTCCATCAGCACGCGCGAAGCGAGGTCGAGTGCCGCCTGCGCGCCGGTGACGATGATGACCTGGTCGGCGGTGCAGTTGATGCCGCGCGACAGGCTGATGGTCGACGCGATGGCCTGGCGCAGACCGGGATGGCCGGCAAAGGAGATATAGCCGAGCAAGTTCTCGTCGCGGCTGCGCGCATTGCGCACCAGAAGGCTCGACCAGATGGTGAAGGGAAAGGATGCCGATTCCGGCACGCCCGGATGGAAGTTGATGACACCGGCATTGCGCGGCGGCTGCGGGCCGTTGACGATGGTCTGACCGCGCCGCGAGAGCTTTTGCGGAGCGGCAAGCCCGGCGCGCAGCGCGGCCGGCGGGCGTTTCTGCTGGATCGGCGCCACCCAGGTGCCGGACCCGGCGCGCGCCTCTATAAACCCTTCGGCGAGCAGCTGGTCGTAGGCGGCGATCACCGTGTTTCGGCCGACCTTGAGATCCTCGGCCAGCGAGCGTGTCGATGGTAGCAGCGTGTTCTGCTGGATCTGGCCGTCGAGGATGAAGCGCCGCAGGGCGCCATAGATCTGTCGGTGCATCGGTTCGTCCGAGCCGCGGTCGACCGACATGATGTCGAGGGAAAGGCGCATGTGGTCGGCCAAGCTAGTCTCCGACGAGCCTGGCTGCGCGCGCGATCTTTTCTTCGTTAAGCAGGCAAACGGTCTCGAGCACCAGCCGTCTGGTTGCGGGACGGACCTCACGGCTGTTCTTCAGCGCGCGGTGAACGGTTGCCGCGCCGAGTTCCGCCTTCTCGGCGATCTCACGGATGGTGCAAAGCCGTTCCATGCCGAGTGCCGCCTCGAATGCCATGTCGCTCCTCCATCCGCATCAAGGCATGCCTCGTCGCCAGCCTCAAGCTGGAAACGCCGGGCCGGCAACTCGGGGGCAAAAATTTCGATGCCAAGAACTGTGCGATCCGCGCCGCCAAGGGAGGGCGGCGGCGCGGATCGCCGGGCGCTTTCGCGTCGCTACCCCTACCGAGGCGCGCGCCCAACCGGCCCAACCACCAGCCCCCCGGCGGTGGTTAGGCCAAGTCTCGTATCGCGACGTCGAACCCGGCCGCGCAGGCCGATTTGAGAAGCGAAGCGTAACCTTTCGTGGCATAGGTCAAGGGGTGTGCCTTGGCCGGATCCTGCTCGGCCTCGACGACGATCCAGCCTTCGAAGCCGCGCTTGGCCAGCGGCTTCAACAGCGACAGGAAATCGACGGAACCGTCGCCGGGCACAGTGAAGATTCCTTCCATCACTGCCGCCATGAAACTCATGTCCTCGCGCCGTGCCTTCTCCAGCACGGCCGCGCGGACGTCCTTGCAATGGAAATGCACGATGCGGTCGAGATGCCGGTTCAGGAGGGAGGCCGGGTCGCCGCCTGAGAACAGACAATGGCCGGTATCGAACAGCAGGCCGACGCTCTTGCCGGTTGCGGCCATCAGCCTGTCGACCTCGTCATCGCTCTCGACGATGGTGCCCATATGGTGATGGAAAGCCATGCCGACGCCGAAGGCAGCCATGCGGTCGGCGAGTTCGGTCAGCTTCTCGCCATAGGCGGTCCATTCGCCGTCAGCGAGGCGCGGACGCTGTGAGATCGGCGCGAAAATGCCGTCATGACGGCCGCGCGAGGTGTCGGCATAGACGACGACCTTGGCGCCGAGGTCGCGCAGCAGGGTCAGATGCGAGGTGAGGGCGGCGAATTCCTCGTCGACCGTGCGGTCCAGAATGCGGCCGTCATACCAGCCGGAGACGAGCTCCAGTCCGTAAGAAGACAGGATCGGTCCAAGCTCGTCGCTTCGCCTGGGGAATTTGCCGCCGAGTTCGGTGCCGCGATAGCCGGCCTGCCTGGTTTCCGACAGGCATGTCGCGAGCGGCGTATCGCCGCCGAGTGCGGGAACATCGTCATTGCTCCAGGTGATGGGATTGATGCCGATCTTGACCGTCATGCCGCTACTTCAAAGGGCTCGGGGAAACACAAAGCCGAGGCCGGCAAACTGAGGGGAAAGAGGACCTGTCACTAGGTCCAGTTGAGGTGAATTTGGTAGAGCCAATCGGGAGCGCTAAAGCGCGTCCCGTTTGAACGGACTAAGTCGACGCGCTTAGGTCTTTGCATGTCGTTGTCTCAAAACCGGCGCCACTTTTGAGCGACATGCATTAATCCTGCTGCGGCCTTCCGAAGGCCGCGCGCAGTTCGTCCTTGGCGTCCTCGAGCACTTTCCGGCGCGCCTGCGGCAGGTTCTTGCCGGCGCGGTTGATGTAGAAATTCAGCATCGACATGGCCGACTGAAACGGCTCGGCCTTGCGGCGGTCGCTGTGCTCGGCCGAGCGCTTGAGCGAGGCCGCGATCTTCCTGGCGTCGTCGGCTTCGAAGATGTGGTCCTCGAGGTCCATCGCATCGCTGTGCTCGGTCACCTCGGCCGACCATTTTTTCTTCGCGGTCATGACAAACTCCTTCCTGTCGCAAAAACTCGGGCAGGCCGCCGCGGTTCCCGAGAAATCGCCGGGCCGCTGGAGCCACGGATCATGGCCCTGTGGCGCTGCCCGTCGCGGTGAATGCGCCGATAGTGGCGACACAACGGTCGACTTCCCAGGACCGTAGACAGGAAACGCCTTGACCCCGATCGTCGCCAATCAGGCGGATAGCCCCGGCATCGACAGCAGCTACGCCTGGATGCGGCTTGCCATCTCCATGCTGCTGGCGACGATCGGTGCGGTCGGCATGTGGGCCGTCGTCGTCGTGCTGCCGGCCGTGCAGGCCGAGTTCGGCGTTGACCGCGCCGCGGCATCGATGCCCTACACCGCAACCATGGTCGGCTTCGCCGCCGGCAATGTGCTGGTTGGCCGCGCGGTCGATCGCATGGGGTATTGGATCCCGGCACTGCTATCCTCGGTGGCTCTCGCCGCCGGCCTGCTGCTCGCCGCGCTGTCGACCTCTATCCTGCAATTCACCCTTGCCCAGGGCGTGCTGATTGGTGTCGGCACATCGGTGATCTTCGGGCCGCTGATCGCCGACATCTCGCACTGGTTCAACCGTCGGCGCGGCGTCGCCGTCACAGCTGCGGCGGCTGGCAACTATCTCGCCGGAGCGCTCTGGCCAACCATCATGCCGACACTGATCAAGGCGGAAGGCTGGCGCTTCACCTATGCCGGCATCGGTGTCTTCTGCCTGGTCACCATGGTGCCACTGGTGCTGTTGTTGCGGCGCGCTGCTCCGGCGGCGGCTGCCGCCGGTTCGCCCGGAAGCCGGCCAGTGCAGTCGATTTCGCTGTCGCCGGCGGCGTTACAGGTGCTGCTGATCGTTGCCGGTCTCGGCTGCTGCGTGGCGATGTCGATGCCGCAGGTGCACATCGTCGCCTATTGCATGGATCTTGGCTACGGCATTGCGCATGGCGCCGACATGCTGTCGATCATGATGGCGGCGGGCGTCGTCAGCCGGCTCGCCTCCGGCTTTGTCGCCGACCGCATCGGCGGCGTGAAAACCCTGCTTATCGGTTCCGTGCTGCAATGCCTGTCGCTTTTGTTTTACATCCCGTTCGACGGGCTTGCCTCGCTCTATGTCGTGTCGCTGGTGTTCGGCCTGTCGCAAGGCGGCATCGTGCCTTGCTATGCCATCATCGTGCGCGAATACCTGCCCGCCAGGGAGGCCGGCCAGCGTATCGGCATCGTCATGATGGCGACCATCTTCGGCATGGCGATCGGTGGCTGGATGTCGGGCTGGATCTACGACCTGACCGGCTCTTACGCCGCCGCGTTCCTCAACGGGATCGCGTGGAACTTGCTGAACATAGTGGCCATCGGGCTGCTGCTGTGGAAAGCAAAACGCAGTGCTGCCCTGATGGCTTAGGAAGGCAGGATTGCCCTGTTGCTTGACAAGGGCGATTGGCTGCGCGACGCCAGCAGGCGAGTGGGTGCGGCAGCAGCCGGTTGGCATGGTGGCAGTGGAAAAGCTGAACATGGTTTCGCAAGGGCGCAGCGGCCGGGGCCCGGCACGTGGAGGATGTCCATGACCAAGCCGCGCTCGCGTCGCGGGGGCGGCCGCCCGACCCTATCAGATGTGGCGCGCAAGGCCGGCGTCGGCGCCATTACCGTGTCGCGGGCGCTGCGCGAACCGGAACGCGTCAGCCAGGATCTGCGGCGCCAGATCCAGGCCGCCGTCGACGAACTCGGTTATGTCCCGGATCCCAATGCACGGGCACTGGCCTCGGCGCGCGCCGATGTGTTCGGCGTGCTGGTGCCGTCGCTGACCAACAACGTCTTCGCAGAAGTGGTGCGCGGCATCTATGACAGCCTGTCGGACGGCCCGTTCCGCGTCCAGCTCGGCAACACCCATTATTCCGGCCTCGAGGAGGAGCGCCTGCTGCAGGTGTTCGCACCGCAGCGCCCGGCGGCGCTGATCGTGGCCGGCATCGACCAGACGCCGACCTCGCGAAAGCTGCTGGAGAGCGCGGGCTGCCCGGTGGTGCAGGTGATGGAGACCGGGTCCGATCCGGTCGACATGCTGGTCGGCTTCTCGCATTTTGACGGCGGCCGCACCGCGACCGAGCATCTGATCGAGGCCGGCTACCGGCGGATCGGCTTCATCGGCGCACGCATGGACCCGCGCTCGCAGCGGCGGCTTGCCGGCTATCGCGCGGCAATGGAGAAGGCCGGCCTGTTCGACCCCCGGCTGGTCACCACCACGCCGCTACTGTCCAGCGTGACGCTCGGCCGCGAGCTGCTTCGCGATGCGCTGGCCAAGATGCCGGCGCTCGACGGCGTCTTCTGCAACAATGACGACATCGCGCTCGGCGTTTTGTTCGAATGCCATAGCGCCGCGCTCAACGTGCCGAAAACAATCGGCATTGTCGGCTTCAACGACCTCGAAATGATGCAGGCGGCGTTCCCGCCGCTCACCAGTATCCGCACCCCTCGCTATGAAATCGGCCGTCGGTCTGTTGCCATGGCGCTGGCGGCGATCGCAGGACGAAGGCCTGAGCAGCGGGTCGTCGATCTTGGTTTGGAACTCAAGCCCCGCGAGAGCACCGCACGCTGAACACGCTTTGGCTGCCTCAGCAAATGGTGCTTTACACAACGTCATGGTAGCGCTACCATTTTCGTCGGGCAGACGTTTTGATGAGAGGCCGTGCCTGTTTATTATACATAAGCAACAGCTCATGCTTGTTTATTATGTATAATATGCTAGTTTCGTTTCTCGCCTGTGAAGCGGCGAGGGGGAGGGGATCGGGCCGGCTTCGGCCCTTGAGACGTGGCGCCGGCCAGGCTGGAGGGCCTTCGGCAGGCGTGGAAACCACACCACGACAAACAGCATCAAATAACCAAGCAGCAGCAAACAAAACTACAACTGGGAGGAATATCGATGATCAAGTCACTTGTTGGTGGCATCGTTGCCGCCACTGCATTCGTCATGCTGAGTTCGTCGGCCATGGCCGACCCGGAAGTTGTCAAGGGCCCGTCGGCTGAGCCGGATTGCTTTGCGCCCTGGGCGGCCGATACGCAGTTCTTCAAGTTCCCCAAGAAAGACGGCCCATACCGCATCGCGCTCGCCAATGGCTATATCGCCAACACCTGGCGCATCCAGATGGTGCAGACCGCCAAGGCCTATGCGGCCCAGCCGGAGGTCGCCGCGAAACTGAAGGAATTCAAGGTCGTCTCGACCGGCGAGGACGTGCCGGCTCAGATTTCGGCGATCAACAACTTCATCGATTCCGGCTATGACGCGATCGTCGTCAACGCCCAGAACCCGACCGCTTTCGGGCCGGTCATCAAGCGCGCCAAGGAAGCTGGCGTCATCCTCGTCGCCTTCGACAATATTCTCGATACCAAGGACGCCATCAACGTCAATGTCGACCAGAAGGGCCTTGGCGAATTGTGGGGCAAATGGCTGGTCGGCCATGTGCCGAATGGCGGCAAGGTGCTCGAGGTGCGCGGCGTTGCCGGAACTTCCGTCGACACCGACCGTCACAACGGCATCCATGAAGCGCTCGATGCCTCCGGCAAGAAATGGGACGTCACCGAGGTGGTCGGCAAATGGGACGACGGCGTGGCACAGAAGGCCACGGCCGACGCCATTGCCACCAACGGTCCGTTCGACGGTATCACCGGGCAAGGCGGCGACACCGGCATCGTGCAGGCGATGATCGATGCCAAGCATGCTTTCGTGCCGTTCGGCGGCGAGACCGAGAACGGTTTCCGCAAGTTCTGCGCGGCACATGCCGGTGACGGGCTGAAATGCTCATCGGCTGGCACCGGTCCGGCGCAGGTCGCGGTCGCCATCAAGACGGCGATTGCCGCGCTCGAAGGCAACGTCGTGCCGCAGGCGGTGAAACTGCCACTGGCGATCGTCGAGGATCCGAACTTCAAGGCCGGTCAGGATTTCTTCCCCGACCAGTCCGACAATTTCTTTGTCGGCAATTCCTTCCCGACCTGCGGCATCAATTTCACCGCGCAGGAAATCATGGGCCAGACCAAAGCTGACCAATAGGGCTGACCAATAGGCGGCATATCCGGCGCCGCGGGATCTCCGCGGCGCCGGCCACTCGATATCCCTTGAAGTCAAACTGCCTCGGGAGGGCCGATGGACGGTGCGGTTCCGCTCTTCCGGATGGAAGGCATATCCAAGCGCTATGGTGGTGTGCGGGCGCTGGAAAAGGCCGAGCTTTCGGTCTCGTCCGGTAGCATCCACGCCATTCTCGGCGAAAACGGCGCCGGCAAATCGACGCTGATCAAGGTCATGGCGGGCGTCGTCGCGCCCGACGAAGGCCGCATGATGCTGAACGGCAGCGAGGTGACGTTCGCTTCGCCTGCTGCTGCAAACAAGTCGGGCATCGTCTGCATCTTCCAGGAGCTGTCGCTGGTTCCCGAACTCAGCGTTGCCGACAACATCGTCATCTCCGATCCGCCGAAGCGTTTCGGCATGATCGACCGCAAGGCGCAGCGCCGCATTGCCGAGGATGCGCTGGCACGCGCAGGTGCGGCCGACATCCATCCATTGGCGCTGGTCAAGGATCTTCCGCTTTCAAGAAGACAGATGGTCGAGATCGCCAAGGCATTGGCCAGGAAGCCGCGCATCCTGATCCTCGACGAGGCGACCTCGGCCCTGACCGCGACGGACGTCGCCAGGATATTCAGCGTGCTCAAGCGATTGCGCTCGGAAGGGCTGGCGCTGCTTTACATTTCGCACCGCATGAACGAGATCGCCGAGCTTGCCGACCACTGCACGGTGTTTCGCAACGGCCGCAATGTCGCCAGCTACAAGGCAGGCACAAAGAGCGACAACGAAGTCGTCGAACTGATGATCGGGCGCGAATACAGCCATATTTTCCCGCCGAAACCCGCGCGCACCGCAGCCGCCGCCGTTCCCGTGCTGGAGGCGCGCAAGCTGTCCTGGACGGACCGGCTGGACAATGTCTCGCTGACGGTCGGGGCAGGCGAGGTCGTCGGCCTTGGCGGCCTGGACGGTCAGGGCCAGCGCGAATTGCTGCTTGCCTTTTTCGGTGTGCTGCGCGGCCTCGGCGGCCAGATCCTTATCGACGGCAAGCCGGTTTCGATCGCCAGCCCGCAAGCGGCGCGCGACGACCGCATCGGCATGGCGCTGATCCCGGAGGACCGCAAGACCGAAGGCCTGATGCTGCCGATGACGGTGCGCGAGAACCTCTCCTTTGCCGCCCTCGACCGGCTGTCCAAGGCCGGCATCATCGACCGCGCCGCCGAACAGCGGCTGATCGACGACATGGTCGGGCTGCTGGCGATCAAGACGGCCGGCCTCGACATTCCGGTCGGTGCGCTGTCGGGGGGCAACCAGCAGAAGGTGGTCATCGCCAAATGGCTGATGCGACAGCCGCGTATCATCCTGCTCAACGATCCGACGCGCGGCATCGATGTAGGCACCAAGCAGGAACTCTATCAACTGATGCGCAAGCTGGCGGATGCGGGGGCGGCGATCCTGTTCTATTCGACCGACTATGACGAACTGATCGGCTGCTGCGACCGCGTGCTGGTGCTCTATGACGGCGCGGTCAAGCGCGAGCTGGTCGGGGCCGAGATCACCGAGCGGGCGCTCATTGCAAGCGCGCTCAACATCCACGGCGATGACGGCGCGAGAGACGATGCCGGCGCAAGACAGGGAGCGGACGCGTGAAAGAGTGGCGCTACTGGCTGGCCGAGCAGCGCGGAACACTGATGGCACTCGGCATATTCATTGTCATGTTCGTCATCTACACCTCGAACCATCCGGCGGGCTTCACCGCCAATGTCGTGCAGACAGCGTCCAACAAGGGCGTGCTGCTCGCCTTCGTCGCCATGGCCCAGACACTGGTCGTGATCACCGCCGGCATCGACCTCTCCGTCGGCATGATCTTCACGCTGACCAATTGCCTCGCCTCCTGGCTGGTCATCGGCACCGGCCTCGAGACCGCTTTCGGCGTCATCGCCGTGCTCGGCACCGGGTTCCTGTGCGGGGCGATCAACGGCGCCATCGTCATCTACGGCCGCCTGCAGCCGATCGTCGCCACGATCGCCACGGGTGCGGTCTATTTCGGCATCGCGCTGCTGCTGAGGCCGTTTCCCGGCGGTTCGGTCAACGAAGGTCTCGCCGACGCGCTGACCGGACGCCTGTTGGGCGTGGTGCCGGCGAGCCTGGTCGTGCTGCTCGCCGTCGTGCTCGTGGTCTGGGTACCGTTCAGCCGCTCGGTGCTCGGGCGCGCGGCCTATGCGGCCGGATCCTCGGAGACGGCGGCCTACATGTCCGGTGTGCCGATAAGGCGCGGCAAGTTCGCTGCCTACGCGCTCGCAGGCCTGTTGGCCGCGATCGGCGGACTGTTCCTGACCTTCTTCACCTATACCGGCGATGCAGCCTATGCCAGCGGCAACGCCTATACGCTGTTTTCGATCGCCGCGGTGGTGCTGGGCGGCGTCTCGCTGTTCGGCGGGAAAGGCAGCGCCATCGGCGCCATCTTCGGCGCGCTGGCCTTCCGCACCATCGGTGACCTGTTGTTCGTGTTCGATTTCGACCCGCTATGGCAGCCGCTGTTCCAGGGCGTGATCCTGCTGGTCGCGGTCAGCCTTGGCGCGTTTGCGCTGTTTCGGGTCCGCAACCGGCTGGAGTGGTTCCTGTGAGCGAAACGACATTGGGCGGTATCGCCGGCCGCGTGCCGAAATTCATCCGCCGCGCCGATCCGGCGGTGCTGACGGCCTTCGCCTGCATCGTGCTGTTGCTGTTCCTAGGCAGCCTCTATTCCAGGAGCTTTCTGTCGCCTGAATATCTCTTGCAGCAGCTCAAGGTGGCCTCGTTCCTCGGCGTCATCGCCACAGGCATGATGCTGGTCATCCTGCTAGGCCAGATCGACCTGTCGGTGCCGTGGGCGGTGGCGGCGGGCGCGATGATGGCGTGTGCGGCTGCCGCCTATGGCCCGATCGGTGTGGCTCTGGCCATCCCGTTCGGCATCTTTTGCGGGGTGCTGATCGGCATCGTCAACGGCTTTGGCGTCGCCTATCTGCGCATACCCTCGATGATCATCACGCTCGCCACCAACGCTGTCGCGCAAGGGCTCATGGTCGTTTATACCGGCGGCTACTCGCCACAGGATTCGGCCACCGGCGCCATGCGCTATCTTGCGACAGGTTTTACCATTCCTGGCGTGCCTAACGCCGTCATCATCTGGGCGCTGATTGGCGCTGCGATGGTGTTCGTGCTGTCCCGCACCAGCTTCGGCCGCACCGTCTACGGCATCGGCAACCGCGAGCGTGCCGCCTATCTCTCCGGCATCGATACAAGGCGCGTGGTGATGATCGCCTTCGCTATCTCAGGCGGGCTGTCCGCCTTTGGCGGAGTGCTTCTCGCCGGCTATGCCTCCAAGGCGGCGCAATCGATGGGCGATGCCTATCTCCTGCCGTCGATCGCCGCCGTGGTTCTGGGCGGCACCTCGATCCTGGGTGGCCGCGGCTCCTATCTCGGCACCGTCGCCGGTGTCATCCTGATCACGCTCCTGCAGTCCATCCTTTCGGTCATGCAGATGCCGGAGGCGGGGCGGCAGATCGTCTATGGCCTGGTCATCGTTGCCATGCTCCTGCTCTACGGCCGCGCGCCGGCAAGCCGCTGACCGTGGACGAAAAGACCGCAAAGGCGCCAATGGGCGCTACCGGCTCAGTGCCTCGGGCCATTGTGGTGATGGGCGTCGCCGGCTGCGGAAAATCGGCTGTCGGCAAAGCATTGGCAGCAGAGGAAGGGGCCGTCTTTGTCGAAGGCGACAGGCTGCACCCACCCGAAAACGTCGCCCGCATGGCGAGCGGCGAGCCGCTCACAGATCAACTGCGTGAGGGCTGGCTCGATGCCATCGGCGAGCGGATCGCCGACCTGACCGGCAGCGGCCAAAGCGTGGTTGCCGCCTGCTCGGCGCTGAAGCGCAGCTACCGCGATCGTCTGCGTGGCTTCCGCCGGGATATCGATTTCATCTATCTGAAGATCGATCCCGCAACCGCCAAGCAGCGTGTCGCCAACCGCAAGGGCCATTTCATGCCGGCAAGCCTGGTCGAAAGCCAGTTCGCCATCCTTGAGCCGCCTGGCGCCGACGAGCGGGCGCTGACGGCCGACGCCACACTTCCAGTGGCTGAGATCGTCACCGCCGTTGCCAGCCTGCTGGCCGGCGCAAAATCATGAACCACCCTCGTCGGGCAAGGCGGTTTCCGGCCGTTCGGTGAACCGGTCGGCGCCGGACCAGACCATCATTTGCTCGGGATAGAGTTTCAGCGCCTCCAGCAAGCGGTCGCGCTTGAGCAATATGTACTCGGCCTGCAGCGCCATGTTCTTGGCGCCGGCTCTGGCCGCGCGCTCGCCGGCCTCTGCCGGGGCCGGCACCAGTTCGGGACCTAGGACGGCGCGGTATTGGCGGAACGGATCGGTCTCGAAGGTCGACATGGAAAACAGCGCCGCCTTGCCTCTGGCAGCGAAATTCGTCGGCGCCGAAGCCAGGTGGGTCCAGCCGCTCTCGCCAAGGCCGACTTCGGTGAATGTCGAGCCGGCATGCACCGTGTTGGTCACCAACACCACGCCGTTGCTGCCAAGGATCTTCTGGATCCGGCCGGTGACCTGGTAGGCGTCGCTGCGGTCGAACACGATCCGGCTTTTCAGGAAACGGTTCTCGACCCGAACCATCGGCGGGTTCAGGAAGCGCAAGCCGAAGGTCGAATCGGATATGCCGTGAGCCCTGACGCTGAGCTGGTGTGTCTCGATACCGGCCTCATGGAGAGCGCGTTTGCCGATGATGGTCTGTGCCGTGAACTGATCGCACCAGATGATAGCGCCGTGGCCGCGCTTCAGCGCCGCTTGCAGGCCTTCCAGGCCCTCCAGCCGGATATCAGGTGACCAGCGGCGGCCGATGAGATGCGCGGCAAGCAGCAGACGCCGGCGGTGGTTGGCGCAGAGCAAGGCCCTGAACTGCCTTTGCGCATCGATGCCGTTGCCGAGCACGGCGCGCGTCGCGGCGGCGTAGCGCACGAAATCCTTGCGGATATGGCGCTTGAGGCGCAGCCCCGATACGCGGCTGCAGACCGCGGCCCACCAATCGACCGGCAGCGATGCCGCGACGCCGATGTAGAAGGCGGCCAGCAGCAGCTCGCGGAGATCCCTGTTGTTGAAGGTGCGCAACTTGCCGGCGCGAACCTGCTTGCGGCTGAAGAAGCGGACATGCTCGGCGCGTTCGGGCACCAGGATGTCGGCGATGATTTCCGTATGATAAATGACGGCGGAAGATGGTGTCCGGTCGGCTTTCCGGGATTTTCCCAACCACGGCAGCCTCATCCGATCGATGTCCACCTGTTCTTGCGTGCGTCCGGAAATCGCTTTACTGCGTCTGCCACGGGCGCGCAATCGGCGCCGGCAAGGCCATGGTGAACGCCATTCAGGGTTCGAACTTGAAACAGGCCCTATCGGTAGCACTTCCCCAACTGGCGCCCTGGCGGCCGGCTGCGGTGGCGCTGATGGCGCCGGACCGGCCATCCCTGAGCTTTGCCGGCCTCGCCAATCTTGTCGACAAGCTCTGCGGCGATCTCGCCAGGCGTGGCGTTCGCCGCGGGACGGCCGTCGGCATCGTCTTGCCCAATGGCCCGGAAATGGCGGCCTGTTTCCTGGCTGTCTCGGCGCTAGCGACGGCTGCGCCGCTCAATCCGGCTTACGGCGAAGACGAATTCCGCTTCTATCTCGGCGATCTCGATGTGAAGCTGCTGCTGTGCGGACAAGGCATGGGCGATGCCGCGCGCAACGCCGCAAAGGGGCTCGGCATTGCGGTGCTCGACGTCGTCGTGACTGACGGCGCCAAGGCCGGCGAGTTTCTCCTGGCGGGCGACGCCGAGGTGGAGGCTGCCAGTGAGGCTCGCCTCGACGATATGCAGCTCAACGGGCCGGACGATTTCGCGCTTGTCCTGCACACATCGGGAACCACGGCGCGGCCGAAGATCGTCGGCTTGCGGCAGCGCAATCTGCAGGCATCAATGGCCAACATCGCCCGCACCCTGGCGCTTTCGGCAGACGATATCTGTCTCAACGTGATGCCGCTGTTCCACATTCACGGGCTGATGGCGGCGCTCAGCGCACAGCTGGCAGTCGGCGGCGCTATTGTCTGCACGCCGGGCTTCAACCCGCTCAAATTCTACGGCTGGCTGGGCGACTTCAGGCCGAGCTGGTACAGCGCGGTGCCGACCATGCATCAGGCGATCCTGGCGCGCGCCGCCCGCAATGGCGAAACCATCGCGGCTGCGAGGTTGCGCTTCATCCGCTCGTCTTCGGCCGCACTTCCGGACACCGTGTTCCGCGACCTCGAGCGCGTCTTCGGCTGTCCGGTGGTCGAGGCCTATGGCATGACCGAGGCGGCGCACCAGATGACATCCAACGGCCTGCCGCCTGCGCGCCGCAAGCCAGGCTCGGTCGGCCTGCCTGCGGGTCCGCAGGTGACGATCCTGGACGACAAGGGGACGATCCTTCCGGCGGGTGAAAAGGGCGAGATCGCGGTGCGCGGCGCCAACATCCATGATGGCTATCTCAACAATCCGGTGGCCAATGAAGCTGCCTTCAGCGAAGGCTGGTTCCGCACCGGCGACCAGGGCCTGATCGACGAGGATGGCGATCTGAAGATCACCGGGCGGCTGAAGGAGATCATCAATCGCGGCGGCGAAAAGATCTCGCCGCTCGAAGTCGACAATGTCCTGCTCGATCATCCTCTGGTGGCGCAGGCGGTGACCTTCGCCGTGCCGCACGCCATGCTCGGCGAAGAGGTGGGTGCGGCCATCGTGCTGGCCGAGGGCGCCACCGCCGATGCCGAGCAGATACGCGATTTCGCGCGCAGCCGGATCGTCGAGTTCAAGGTGCCGCGCCACATCCTGTTTCTCCAGGAGATACCCAAGGGTCCCACCGGCAAAATCCAGCGCGTCGGCCTGGCCGGCAAGCTCGGCCTGGTCTGAGGACTCTCATTTGAGCATGATCTTGTCCGAACCGGTTCGCACTTTTCGGGACCATGCTCTAATTTAAATCTGCGACGTCAGCTCGACCGGAAAATCATCATTGTCGGCGTCGCGCATGGCGGCGAGGCTGCGATTGTCCAGCACTTCGGCGATCGCCTGGCGCACTTCCAGCATCATGTGCCGGACCTGGCAGGTCGCCTCGTCGCAATCCTCGCAGCGCTGGTATTGCGTGCGGCTGGCGCAGGGTATGGGAGCGAGCGGGCCGTCCAGCACGCGCACGACGTGGCCGATCTTGATTTCGGAAGCCGGCCGGGCGAGGCGATAACCGCCTTCCTTGCCCTTGCGGCTGAGGACGAAGCCGGCATTGCGCAGCTCGCCCAGAATGGCATCCAGAAATTTCTTCGGGATGTTGTTGGCGATCGCGATGTCGTTGACGAATGCAAGCTGGCCGACCGGCAGGCCGGAAAGATGCACGAGGGCCTTGAGGCCGTATTTGCCTTTTTTGGTAAGCATGCCCGGTTCAGTTCATGAAAACCCCAACCACCCGCATCTGGCGGTTGTTTGTGTGCAAATCATGACGTTTCGCCTGAACAACCCGGTTTCGCGTAGAACAAGCCGCCCGGTTGAGACGTTAGGCACAAAGGCGTTGATTCTTTGTAACGTTTTTCGCCGATCGCGACAGATTCCGCATGAAAGCCGTTTGTCGGCGCGCGAAAACGAAAAAGCCGGCAAAGCGCCGGCATTCTTGTGAGGTGAGGTCGAACGCTGCTGATATCAGCGGCTGCCATAGGTCTGGTCGAGCAGACCGCCGGCGGCGAAGTGCTCCTTCTGTACCTTGTCCCAGCCGCCAAAGACGTCTTCCACCGTCAGCAGGCGGACATCGGGGAAGTCGGCCTTGTATTTTGCCGCGACTTCAGCGTTGCGGGCGCGCAGGCCATTTTCAGCCGCGATGGTCTGGCCCTCGGGCGTGTAGAGGAAATCGAGATAGGTCTTGGCGAGGTCACGGCTGCCGTGCTCGTCGGCGACCTTGTCGACGATCGCCACCGGGAATTCGGCGAGCAGGCTGACCGTTGGCGTGACCTGTTCGAACTTGTCGTTGCCATACTCCTTGCGGATGCCGCGCGTTTCCGACTCGAAGGTGATCAGCACGTCGCCGATCTCGCGTTGCACGAAGGTGGTGGTGGCGGCGCGCCCGCCGGTGTCGAAGATCGGCACGTTGTTGAACAGCTTGGTGACGAACTCCTTCACCTTGGCGTCGTCGCCCTTGAAGGCTTCCTTGGCGTAGGCGGTTGCGGCCAGATAGGTGTAGCGCGCATTGCCCGAGGTCTTGGGGTTGGGGAAGATCACCTGCACGTCGTCGCGCACGAGGTCGTCCCAGTCCTTGATGTGCTTGGGGTTGCCGGCGCGGACGAGAAAGGATGGGAGCGAATAGAAGGGCGAGGCGTTGTCGGGGAAATCCTTCTGCCAGTCGGCGGAGACGAGGCCTTTCTTGACCAGAAAGTCGATGTCGGTGACCTGGTTGAAGGTGATGACATCGGCGCCGAGGCCTTCGGCAATGGCGCGCGCCTGCGCCGAGGTGCCGGCGTGCGACTGGTCGACGGTGACGCCCGGATGGCCGGCGACGAAAGCCTTGTTCACCTGGGCGAACAATTCGCGGCCGACATCATAGGAAGCGTTGAGCAATTTGTCGGCCGACCAAGCCTGCGAAGAGGCGAGGATCAGGCCGGCGGCGGCTACGCTGAGCAAAAAACGCTTCATGAAAAGGAGCTCCTTGAGAAGGCCGTTTGTCGATGCATCGATATAATGCGCCAACATAATAGGACCATGTCCAGCGCGGACAGACATGCGCGCCGGGTTCGCCATTCGACGATGAGAAAAAGCGTTGCCGAAACAGCCGATTGGTAGGATTTCCTTCCAACGCCATGCAAAATGATTGCATCTTGCCGCTGTGGCATATACATTTGGCATATACAAGGATGCATCGTGATGCCGCAACACCGCCATTCAACGCCGCCGAGAGAGGCGAAGCTCTTCCGCAACAACCGCAGCCAGGCGGTGCGCATTCCCGTCGAGTTCGAGCTTCCCGGCGAAAAAGTCCTCATCAGCCGCGACGGCGATCGCCTGGTTATCGAGCCAGTCCGTAAACCAGGCCTCACCGCCTTGCTCACCCAATGGGCGAAAGAGCCGCCGCTTGGTCCTGAAGACGACTTTCCCGAGATCCATGATGCGCCCGTGGGGCCTGAGGATATCTTTTGATGCGGTTCATGCTGGACACCAACATTCTCAGCGACATGATCCGAAACCCTGCCGGCAAGGCTGCCAGTACGGCGGTTCGCGCGGGAGACGGTGCCCTGTGCACCAGCATCGTTGTCGCCTCGGAGCTGCGTTATGGCTGCGCCCGCAAGGGATCGGCCAAGCTGCTCGCCAAGGTCGAGCAATTGCTCGCCGAGTTACCTGTGCTGCCGCTCGATGTGCCGGTGGATGCCGAATACGGCACGGTTCGTGCCGAACTGGAAGTAAGGGGCCAGGTCATCGGCCATAATGACCTTTTCATTGCTGCCCACGCCTGCGCGCTGGGGACGACGCTGGTTACGGCCAACACCGGTGAGTTCAGCCGGATCAAGGGCCTGAAGGTCGAGAACTGGCTGGAATAGCGCCGGCTCAGGTCGCCGGGAAAAGCTTCCAGCGCCGCGGCCTGAACGCCACCCGGCTCTTCTGCGCCGCAGGATGGTCCACAGGCAGTTCGATCTCGACCCGCTGGCGCTCGCCGCCGATTTCCAGTTCGACGCGTCTTGTGCCGGCGACGCGGCGGCTGGCGGCGACCGTGCCGGCGATGCAGCCGCTGCAGCCGTCGAGCAGTTCGATATCGTGCGGGCGGAAGTACAGCGTCGCATCGCCCTCGGGTGCGTGCGGCGCCGACACGCCGATCGGACGGTCGGCGAGCCAGATCTCGCCATTCTCAACCTTGACCGGCAGCATGCTCGATTCACCGATGAAGGAGTAGACGAAGGGCGAGTTCGGCGTGTCGTAGATCTCGTCGGCGGAGCCGACCTGCTCGATGCGGCCCTGGCTCATCACCACGACGCGGTCGGCAAGCTCGAGCGCCTCTTCCTGGTCGTGGGTGACAAAGACGGTGGTGTGGCCGGTGCGGTCATGGATTTCGCGCAGCCAGCGGCGGAGTTCCCGGCGCACCTGCGCATCGAGGGCGCCGAACGGCTCGTCGAGCAACAGCACCTTGGGCTCGATGGCCATGGCGCGCGCCAGCGCCACGCGCTGGCGCTGGCCACCGGAAAGTTGCGCCGGATAGCGCTTTTCCAGGCCGGAAAGCTGAACGAGATCGAGCAGTTCGGAGGCGCGTCGGCGGATTTCGGCCGCCGGTGGTCGCGACGGTCCATGCCGGACCTTGAGGCCGAAGCCTATATTGTCGGCGACCGTCATGTGCCGGAAGAGCGCATAGTGCTGGAAGACGAAGCCGACATTGCGCTCCTGGATCGAGCGGTGCGAGGCGTCCTCGTCGCCGAAGAAGATCTTTCCGCGCGTCGGCCGCTCCAGGCCGGCGATAAGCCTCAGCAGCGTCGTCTTGCCGGAGCCGGATGGCCCAAGCAGCGCGATCAGCTCACCCGACTTGATGTCAAGCGATACGTCATGGAGGGCCGGAAACCGGTCAAACTCCTTGCGTACGTTGGCAACGCGAACTTCCATGTAGATCCCTCAGTAATTTGGTGCATGTCGTTGTCGCAAAACCGGTTCCCAGTCTTGGGCGACATGCATTTAGTCAGTGCCCGCGCGTCGCGGCGATCTCGGCGCCGTAGCGCATCTCTAGAAGTGTTTTCAAGACCAGCGTGACCAGCGCCAGGCCGGCAAGCAGCGAAGCGACGGCAAAAGCGCCGACGGCGTTGTACTCGTTGTAGAGGATTTCGACATGCAACGGCATGGTGTTGGTCAGCCCGCGTATGTGGCCCGACACGACCGAGACCGCGCCGAATTCGCCCATCGAGCGGGCGTTGCATAAAAGCACGCCGTAGAGCAATCCCCATTTGACGTTGGGCAGCGTCACGTACCAGAAGGTCTGCCAGCCATTGGCGCCCAGAGAGAGCGCGGCTTCCTCGTCGCCGTTGCCCTGTTCCTGCATCAGCGGGATCAGTTCGCGGGCAACGAAGGGGAAGGTGACGAAGATGGTCGCGAGCACGATGCCGGGCACGGCGAACAAGATCTGGATGCCGTGCGCCTTCAGCCATTCACCGAACAGTCCCTGAGCGCCAAACAAAAGCACATAGACCAGGCCGGAAATGACCGGCGAGACCGAGAAGGGCAGGTCGATCAGCGTGGTTAGAAAAGCCTTGCCCTTGAACTCGAACTTGGCGATCGCCCAGGCAGCCGAAATGCCGAAGACGACGTTGAGCGGAACGGCGATCACCGCCACCAGCAGCGTCAGCCGGATCGCCGAGCGCGTATCGGGATTGGAGAGCGATTCCGTGTAGGCGCCAATGCCTTTCGCCAGCGCCTCGTGGAAGACGATGATCAGCGGCAGCAGCAGGAAGATGGCGAGGAAGGCGAAGGCCACCGCCATCAGCAGCAGCCGCACCGGCCGGCTTTCAGTCACCGCCGCCGACCGGCTCTCGTGATGCGGTTCGTAGGATTTGATCTCGGGGTCAGCCATAGCGCTTGCGACTCCATGACTGCGCCAGGTTGATGACCAGCAGCATCACGAACGACAGCAAAAGCATGATCGCCGCGATCGCGGTGGCCGCCGGATAATTGTACTCCTCGAGCCGGATGACGATCAGAAGCGGTGCGATCTCCGACTTGTAGGGAAGGTTGCCGGCGATGAATATGACCGAGCCGTATTCGCCGACCCCGCGCGCGAAGGCGAGCGAAAAGCCGGTGATGATGGCCGGCGCCAAGCCCGGAAACAGGATGCGGGTGATGATCTGGAAGCGGTTGGCGCCGAGCGTCGCGGCAGCCTCCTCCACTTCCTTGTCGATCTCCTCCATGATCGGCTGCACCGTGCGCACGACAAAGGGCAGGCCGATGAAGACGAGCGCCACGACGATGCCGAGCGGCGTGTAGGCGACCTTGATGCCGAGCGGCGCCAGGAGATGGCCGATCCAGCCATTGGGCGCATAGAGCGTGGTCAGCGCAATGCCGGCTACTGCCGTCGGCAGCGCGAAGGGCAGGTCGACCATGGCGTCGACGACGCGGCGGCCGGGGAAACGGTAGCGCACCAGCACCCAGGCGACGAGCGTGCCGAAGACGACGTTGACGGCGGCTGCGATGAAGGCTGTGCCGAAGCTGATTTCGAGTGCGTTGATGGTCCGGCGGTCGGTGACGATCGCCCAGAAATCGGTCCAGCCGAGGGCTGCCGAGCGCCAGATCAGGCCCGACAGGGGGATGAGGATGATGAGCGTGAGGTAGGCAAGCGAGAAGCCGAGCGTCAATCCGAAACCCGGAATGACACTCGGCTGTCTGAATCGCCACCCCGCCTTGGCGGGTGCTATGGTCATGTCGTCCTGATCTAAATCCTACTGGGCCGGCTTGTAGATCTGGTCGAATATACCACCATCGCCGAAATGATAAGGCTGTGCCTTCTTCCAGCCGCCAAAAAGCGGATCGTCGATGGAGATCAGCTTGATTTCGGGCGTCTTCGGAATGTCAGCCGCATCCACCAACTCGGGCTTGGCCGGACGATAGTGGTTCTTGGCGATGATCGTCTGGGCTTCCTTGGAATAGAGCCAGCCGAGATAGGCTTCGGCGACCTTGCGGGTGCCCTTGGCATCGACATTGGCGTCGACGATCGCCACCGGCGGCTCGGCCAGGATCGAGGTCGGGGGATAGACGATCTCGAAATTGTCGGCTCCGAATTCATTGAGCGCCAGATAGGCGTCGTTTTCCCAGCCGATCAGCACGTCGCCGATGCCCTTTTGCGCGAAGGTGACCGTCGAGCCGCGTGCACCGGTGTCGAGCACCGGAGCATTGGCGTAGAGCTTGCCGACGAATTCCTTGTTCTTGGCTTCGTCGCCGCCATCATTGGCGTTGGCATAGGCCCAGGCGGCAAGGTAGTTCCAGCGCGCACCGCCGGAGGTCTTGGGGTTCGGCGTGATCACCTGGACGCCGTCCTTGACCAGATCGCTCCAGTCGTGGATGCCCTTCGGGTTGCCCTTGCGGACCAGGAAGATGATGGTCGAGGTGTAAGGCGCCGAATTGTTTTCGAATTTCTTGCGCCAGTCCGGATTGATCTTCTTCGACTTGGTGACGATGGCGTTGATGTCGCCTTCGAGCGCCAGCGTGACCACATCGGCATCGAGGCCGTCGATCACGGCGCGGGCCTGGGCGCCCGATCCGCCATGCGATTGCTGGATGGTGACCGTCTCGCCGGTCTCGGCCTTCCAGTGTGCGACGAAGGCTTCGTCATAGGCCTTGTAGAGTTCGCGTGTCGGGTCGTAGGACACGTTCAGAATGGTCGTATCGGCAAACGCGAAACCGAGCGTGCCGAACTGGATCGATGTGGCGACCAGTGCGCCGAGCAGTTTCTTGAAATGAGGTTTGGTCATTCCCGCCTCCGTTGATGACGGCTGAACTCTATCGAATTGATAGAAATTAGATGCATTCAACGTTGCCTTTTTTGTCCACTCGAAGGAAATTTTCGCCGATATTAGGTTTCGGAAGGAAATATTTTCCTCATATTGGTCTAACCCAAATCCGGCCGGTTTGACGCTATCTAGGAGCTGACACCGCAGAAGCAAGGCCGAGCGAGGGAAGGCTCGGTGTAGCACCGGGCGGTTCAGCCCGCAGTGATAGGAAAATCGAAGCGCAGCTTTGGAAACGGCTCATCCCGAAGCGTGTAGTGCCACCACTCTCGCGCATAATTCTTGAAGCCGCCGGCGCGCATGGCGTCGAGCAGCCTTTTGCGGTTTGCCGCCGCTTCTGCCGCCAATGGGCGATGTGCGGTTTCGCTTGCCGGGTCGAAACAGTCGAAGCTGGTGCCGAAATCGAGCGTGCCGGCGCCGGCCGCGCCGCAAGCGGCGGATGACTTGTTCTTGCCGTCGCTGCGGGCGATGGCGATATCGACGGTCGAGCCGCGCGAATGGGTGGACAATTCGCCGATATAGCCCTTGGCGATGAGGTCGCCGCGCTGCACCTGAGGGTACCATTGCGGATCGGGCGGGCCGCCCTCTCTGGTCCATTTGCCCATGTCGGCAACGGCGCGGGCCGGGCGGTAGCAGTCGAAGACGACCAGCGTCAGGCCATCGGCGGCGAGCGCTTTCTGGACACCGGACAGCGCTTGCGCAGCTTGCTTCGTGAGGATGCAGATTGGGGCGTCGTAGCCATCGGCCTTGCGATGCAGGAAATTTTCCAGGCCGGCATAGCGGATGTCCTGGCGGATCGAGGGATCGACATCGGCCAGGCGGACAAAGCCGGCGGGCAGGGGATCGGCGGAGGCGGGGGAGCAAGTCGAAACGAACATGGATAGGGCTAAGGCCAATCCTCGATGCAAGCGCTTCGGCACACCCCCCTCTGGCCTGCCGGCCATTGGCCGGCAGGCCAGAGGGGGGTGCCTCGCGCCGGGTCTCGGGCGAAGAAGCCCAATCCCCTGAATCGCTTGGCGCCATCTATTCAACGAACACCTTCACGCTTGCCGCGCGTCCTACGGCGTCGATGACGGTGAGCGTCGAATAGCCGGCGCCGTCGGGCAGCCAGGTCGCGGTGCGGCGGCGGTCGATGCCGACGAGCGGCTTGCCATTGGCCAGCCAGCGGAACGGCGCGCGGCCGCCTTGCAGTTTCAGCACCAGCGGCGAGGCCTCGGCGGAATTGGTGGCGAGATCGACGCGGGCGCCGTTGGGCGGGAAAATGATCATTGGCGCCGGTTCCGTCGGGCCTGCCTGCACCAGTCCGTCGGCGCCGGCGCCGAAGCGCGCCAATGTCACCGGCAGGTCTTCGCGCCTGGCCTTGACGACGCCGGCCGGCTGGCTGGGCAACGGGACGGCGGTGAGGCCTGAACGGACGAAGCCCTCGAACAGGATGGGGGCGGCCGAGACATAGCCGGACAGGCCGGGCACCGCACCGGCATCGGCGCGGCCGACCCACACACCCAGCACGTAGCGGCCGTCGAAGCCGACCGACCAGGCGTCGCGGTAGCCGTAGGACGTGCCGGTCTTGTAGGCGATGCCGCGCTGCAAGGCGCCCTCGGGCGGCTTCACGCCCGACAATATGTCGGTGATCTGCCAGTTCGCCTGGGCGTCGAGGATGGTGGCGGTGGTGCGCTCGGCATTGGCCGGCTCGGTGCCGTCATGCAGCGTGTTTGCCTTGCCGCCATTGGCGAGGCCGGTATAGAGCTGGACGAGATCGCGCAGCGTTACGCCGACGCCTCCGAGGCCGATGGCGAGGCCCGGCGCCTCGTTGACCGGTAGCACCGGGCTGACGCCGGCCTGGCGGAAGCGCGCCATCAGCCGTGCCGGGCCGACAGAGTCGAGCACGCGGATTGCCGGCACGTTGAGCGATAGCTGCAGCGCCTGGCGGATCGAGACATCCCCCTGATAGCCCATGTCGAAATTCTTCGGCCGGTAGCCGCCGAAATCGACCGGTCTGTCCTCGATCAGCATTTCCTGCGCCACCAGCCCCTGCTCGAAGGCGAGGCCATAGATGAACGGCTTAAGCGTAGAGCCGGGCGACCGCACGATCCTGGTCATGTCGATCCAGCCGGAACGGCTGGCGTCGAAGAAATCGGCAGAGCCGACTTCGCCGAGGATGTCACCGGTGCGGGCATCGGCCATCACCATGGCGACGGAGAGGCGCGGCCCAAGTTTGATCGCGGCATCGCGCGCCACCTGCTCCAGTCCTTGCTGGACGCTTTTGCGGATCGTCAGCTGCAGCGGCTTGCCGGGGACGGCCTTGGGCAGCATGGCGTAGGCGGCGTGTGGCGCCAGCGCCGGCAATTTGCGGCGCAGGCCCGAGACATCGTCTAGTGCGGCGCGCGCGGCTTCGCGCTCGCCGAGCAGGCCAGCTGATACCATGCGGGTCAGCACGCGGTCGCGGGCGGCATGAGCGATGGTGAGATTGCGGTCGGGACGGCGCTTTTCCGGCAATTGCGGCAAGGCGACGAGCAGGGCTGCTTCCGAGACGGTCAGCCGCTTCGGCTCTTTGCCGAAATAGGCGAGCGAGGCGGCACGCACGCCTTCGAGATTGCCGCCATAGGGCGCCAAGGTCAGGTAGCGTTCGAGGATCTCCTGCTTGGACAGGCGCCGCTCGATCTGGATGGCGCGCAGCATCTGCTTGATCTTCGAGCCGAGGCTGCGGTTTTCGCGTGGCTCGATCAGCCGGGCAAGCTGCATCGACAGGGTCGAGCCGCCGGAGACGATATGGCCGCTGGTGGCGAACTGGCCGGCGGCGCGCGCCAGCGCCAGCACATCGACGCCATCATGGTCCCAAAAGCGCTTGTCTTCATAGGTGACCAGCATGTCGACGAACTGCTTGTCGACCTGGTCGAGATGAGTGTCGAGCCGCCAGTAACCGTCCGGCGTGGCGAAGGCGCGCAACAGCTGGCCGTCGCGGTCCTGGACCTCGGTGGAGACGGTGAGCCTTCCGGGCAGCGGCGGCGGAAAAGCGCGGTCAAGTTCCCAGAGAGAAGCGGCAGCGATCGCCGCAAGGCCGACGAGGGAGGCGGCGGCGATGCCTGTTCGACGGAGAAATTTTCTGGAGAGCATGGTGGTGCCCTTCATCCGCCTGCCGGCTCCTTCTCTCCGCATAGCGGGGAGAAGGAGATGGTCGCGGACATCGGCGTGTTCATCTTCGTCAAGGCGCCTTACGGCGCCTTGATCTCCATCATGCCGGTGGCGGTGCGGGCCGAATATTGCGGCCGGTACATGTCCTCCACCGTGGCCGCCGGATGGGCGTAGGTGCCCGGCGTCACCGCACGCACGACATAGGCCAGCATGATGTTACGGTCGCCATCGCCATCATTGGGATTGAATGCCGCGACGAAACGGTCGTCGCGGAATTCGAGATGGGCGGCGTCGGTTTGCGCCAGCCAGGTGAAGTTCGACAGCTGGGCGCTGGAAACAAGGCCCGGATTGTCGATCTCGAAGCCGGCCGGCAACAGGTCGGTGATCAGCAGGCGCGAAGGCCAGCGGTTCTGCTCGTAAACCTTGAGCACGACCACGTAGCGTTCGTTCTGCGTCGCCTCGGTGACGTTGGCTTCGGTGCCATCGAGCTTGTAGTAGGTGCGGTCGATGGTGAAGCCGTCGCCGCCGGCCGGCAAGGGCTCTACCGGCGAGGCGACCGTGGTGACGACCGCCTGCAGCGGCGTGGCGCCGGTGTTGGCGATGGTCAGCGGGCTGTCGGCAATGTCGGTGCCGCTGAGGTGGTTGGAATATCCACCTGCATGCGGCGCGCCGTTGACCGACAGCGTGATAGAGTCGTTGCCCGACTTCAGCGCGCGGGCCGCCAGAAGCATCCAGGACTCGTCCTGCGTGCTGGTCCAGCGGGCATCGGCGCGTTCCCTTGCCACCAGCCGGATCAGCTCCGGCACGATGGTCGGCACCGGCTTCGATTCGGCGGCGAGCGCCAGGATCGCGGCGCCATCACGCAGCCGCGAGCCATAGTCGGACCGGTAGTAGTCGTATTCGGTGGTCGACTTGGCCAGCTGCAGCGCCGTCTGGAAGGTTGCTTCCGAACGCTGCGCGTCGCCGTAGAGCGCTAGGCTCGCCGCCAACTGGGCGACGGCCATCGGGCTCGAGAAGGCTTCGAGCTTGGTGTCGGCGTAGTAGCGCAGATCGCCGACCGAGGCCTTCTTGTTGCGGGCCAGAACATAGAGCGCGTAGGCGATTTCGCTGCCGCGATCCTGGACGTCCTGGTCGTAACCGACCGAGTTTTGCAGATTGCTCAGCGCCTGGCTCATCGCCAGCGCCGGCACGTCGTAGTTCTGCTCGCGCGCCCGGGTCAGGAAGTCGGTGACGTAAGAGTCAAGCCACAGATCGCCGGAGCCCGGACCCCACAGGCCGAAGCTGCCGGCCGAAGCCTGGTAGCTCAGCACCTTGTAGATGGCGGCCTGCACGCGGCCGTGCAGTTCGGGATCGCTTTGCATGCCAACGCCGGACGCCAGATCGTTGACGTAGAGAAGCGGCATGGCGCGGCTGGTGGTCTGCTCGGCGCAACCATAGGGGTAGCGGTCGAGCGTCATCAGCAGCGACGGCACGTCGAAGGCGGCAGCCTGCGAAACGCCGACACTGATCGAGGCGCCGTCGAGCAGGCTTGCCGCGAGCAGCTCCTTGTCGACGCGCAGCGAGCCGCCATTGCCCTTGAGGTCGACGACCAGACGGGTGGTGACCGGCAATTGCGCCGGACGCACCGGAACATACAGCGTCTGCTCGACGGCGGTGCCGTCGCCATGGGCGAGCTTGATGGTGATCGAGGCATTGCCCGCCGTCTGTGCAATCAGCGGCACGGTCAGCGTCTGGCGCTTGCCCTTGGCCAGCGTCAGCTTTTCGGGCAAGGGCTTGTCGCCGGTCGAGAGGTCGCCGGTCGTGGCGATCGACAGGGCATAGTCGCCCTCCGGACCGTCGGTGTCGGCGACGTCGAGCCGCATGATAGCTGCATCTCCAGGCGCCAGGAAGCGGGGCAGGCCGGCAGTGATCACCACCGGATCGCGCACGATGACATCGGTCGTGGCATGGCCGACGGCCTCCTTGGTCCAGGCGACGGCCATGACGCGCACGGTGCCGTTGAACTGCGGGATGTCGAAGTCGATCCTCGCCTTGCCGTCGGCGTCGAGCTGGACCGGGCCGGAGAAGAAGGCGACCAGCTTTTCGGTCGGCGGACTGCCTTGCGGCTGCATCGAGGCGCCGTCGCCGCCGGTCCTGAGCTTGCCGCTGGTGCCGAGCGAGCCGTCGATGAGACGGCCATAGATGTCGCGGACTTCAAGCCCGAGCATGCGCTGGCCGAAATACCAGCCCTCCGGATCCGGCGCCTTGTAGTTGGTGAGGTTCAAAATGCCGACATCGACGGCAGCGACCGTGACATAGGCATTGCTGCCCGGTGCTACGCCGGCGACCGAAACCGGGATCGACAGCTGCTGGCGCGGCATCGTCTTGTCCGGCGGCGTCAGGGTGACGGCGAGCTTTTTCGAACCTGGGTCGACCGTCAGCCATTTTACGCCGATGGCGCGCGCCGGCATGCGGGTTTCCTGCGCATCGCCGGGCCGGAACAGGGTTGCGGTGATGTAGGCGCCGGCGCCCCAGTTGTCACCGACCGGGATGTCGACCGTGCTGCCGCCGGCCGGCACGGTTGCCGTGACGGTCTTGAGCAGCTTGTCGGCGCCGATGGTAACCAGCAGTTCGCCGGCAAAATGCGGCGACACTTTCAGCTTGGCCACGTCGCCGGCGGCATAGCTGTCCTTGTCGAGAGCGATCTCGAGCCCGTCAGGCGTTTCGGTGGAGGTCGAGGAGACATACCAGCCGGCGTCGAACTCATAGCTGGTCGCCGGGCCTTCGGGATCGGCAGTCTCGATCTCGAGCCGGTACTGGCCCCAGTCGACCGGCATCGTCACGGTCCCCTCGGCATCGGCGCTGAGATCGACCTGGCCGTTGGCGATCGACTTGGTGAAGGTGACCGGTTCGTAGTTCCACGAGTTGTTGTTGCGATACCACTGGTAATTGCGTTCGACCTTGACCAGCGACCACTGCGCGCCCTTCAGCGTCTCGCGCTTGCCGTCGGGGTCGACCGCGATGAGGCTGAACTTGGCGGTGCCGCCCTGCGGCACCTCATTGTCGGCGAAATCCGGACGAATGCCGATCATGTGGCCTTGCGGGCGGATGCCGATGTTGAGCGAGCGTTCGATGGCGCGGCCGCCGGTTTCACGCATGCGAACCGTGACCTTGGCGTCGACCAGCTTGGTGGTCGCGGGCAATTGGTCGACCGTGACCGGGAAGGTCGCCTTGCCGTCGTCGCCGACCACCGGCAGACCGGTGAACGGGGTGACCGAAGGCTCGGCCGACTGCTCGTCGGCAAGGCCGAACGAATAGCCGGCGAAACGGTCCCAGTCGCGCGCCGTCGAAAGCGTCAGCTCGCCTTCGAGTGCGAGGCCGGCGGCCGGCGCGCCATAGAGGAAGCGGCCGTCAATGTCGATGTTGGCGGTTTCGCCCTGTGCGATCTCCTGCTTGTCGGACTTCATGTCGAACTCGATGCGATCCGGCACGAAGTCTTCGACCAGGAACATCTGGCTGGAAACGGCCGCCTGCTTGGGATCGGTATAGATCGACACCGTCCAGGTGCCGCGCATGGCGTTGGCTTCGAGCGGCAGGTCGACGGCATAGCCGCCGGCCGAGACGCCATCGGCAACGATGCGGCGGTTCTCGACGCCGTCGGGACGGGTGAAGATGAAGGTCAGCGGCAGGTTTTCCACCGCTTTGGAGGCGCCGTCGCGGGCAAGGGCTGCGACATGCACATCCTCGCCGGCGCGGTAGATGCCGCGTTCGGTCCAGGCATAGACATCGAGCGCACCCGGTGCGGCACGTCCGGAGACACCACGATCGGAAAGATCGAAGCCGGCGCGGCCCATGTCGAGGAAGACGAAATCGTTGTCGCCCTGCTTGGCCATCAGAACGGCCGGCACCATGCCGCCGTCGCCGCGCGTCAGGCCGGGGTTGAAGACAGCGTGGCCTTCGGCGTCGGACGTGGCTGTGCCGAGGATTTCATTGTTCCTGGCCAGCAGCGTCAGTTCGGCGCCGGCGATCGGCTTGGCGGTTCCGAGCGAGCGGGCAAAGACATTGAGGCCATCCTGGCCGGTATAGGTCGACAGGCCGATGTCGGAGACGACGAACCACTGCGTGGCAAGCGAATTGTAATTGTCCTCGTCATTTTCATTTACCGCTTGCGCGGTCAGCACGTAGACGCCGGGCTTGCGCTGCGGCAAGGCTTCGTCGACCGGGAACGAAGTCGTGACGTCCTTGTTGAGGTCGTTGGCGATATCGAGCTGCCCCTGCCAGACCGGCTCACCCATCTGGTCGGAAATGCTGGAGATATCATAGCCGTCGAGCTGCTTCAGGAACTGATAGCCGGACAGAAGCTGCGCCAGCGAACGATCGCCGATACGGTAGAGCTTCATCTGCGCGGTGTTCATGTTGACGGTGACGATGGGGATGCCACGGCGGGCGCCGGCGGGCAGCACGAAGCTGTCGCCGGTGAAGCGGGCGGACGGCGCACGGTCCTGCACATAGATCGACAGCACGACCGGAGCGGCGGTGACCTCGCCAATGGCGGCCGGCAGACCGGCGCGGAAGGTCACTTCGTAATGTTGGCCGTGCTCCAGGCCTTCGACGCAGATCTGCTTGTCCTTGGCCTCGACGCCCTTGGGCGGCTGGTTGTCGACGGTGACGAACTGGGCGTAGTCGACGCCGGTCTTGACCAGCTCCTCGGAAAACTGCGCGCAAATGCGCGGCGCGCTGGTGTCGGCGTCGATCGAGTGATCGATGACGCGGAAGCCCTTGCGGGCCTTGAGATCCTCATATTCGGCCTTGACCGCCGGCGAACTGACCAGCGCGAGGCTGGCTTCATAAGCCTGCAGGGCCGGACGGTAGAGATCGCGGCGGTCGAGGCCGTTGCCGAGCAGCGCCAGCACTTCGGCGCGGGTCTTGGTGGTACGCAGCAACTTGTAGGCGTTGATGGCGGCGGAGGTGCCTTTGACCGGCAGATTGTAGGATTCGGAGGTGCCGCTGGCCGGCTGTATGGCAAGCGTTTCACGCGCCAGACCGAGCCAAAGCTGGCCGTCGTCAGGCAGGACCGAGACCGCGGCCTCGTATTTGTTCATGGCCTGGCCATGGTCGCCGGTCAGTGCAGCCTGTTCGGCGGCGGCGCGGAGTGATTCCAGCCCGTCGGTCGGCTTGTCATAGGCCGGATCGGTCAGCTTGTTGCGGTATTGCTGGGCCTGGTCGGCCATCCAGTTGGGGAAGAAGGCGAGTTCCGGCGGGGCGCCGATATCGGGGTCGCCATCGACATTGACGACCTTGCCCGCGACCGCGCCGCTGAAGGGTTTCAACTGGTTATAGTCGGATTTTAGGAAGCACCATTTGGCCTTGTTGTTGTAAGTAAAGGCGCGGCAGGCGGGATCGCCGAGGCATGTCGTCTTGCACTGATCGAGGCTGACATTCTGGTCCGATCTGAGATCGAAGCCGAAATAGTCGGAATTGTTTGAGGTCACCACCCGGCGGGCTTCGGCCGCTTGCGCTACAGACCCCCAGCCGAAAATGAGAAGAATCAAGATCGACAGACCACGAGCCGCCGCGCGCATCGCCATAACACCCTCCAGACACTGCTACGTCCGCGGCATGTTCAAGCTTCAGTCAAGCTTGTCAACACGAGGACGGGCAGGTTTCCGCCCGCCAACGGTTCCCAAACCGGCCAATGACCGGTATGCCGATAGTTCATCCACGGGAAAGGGATCACGCTTTCTTGCGAAAACGCAGAAGGTGTGAATTCCAAGCCCTGCCTATTTCAGACAATTGGATTGTGGCCCCTTTACGAGCGCTTCAAAACTTCATTCCAATTTTAGTTTTGTAACCTAGGTTGTCCTGATGCCGGCGTATGAAGCGCAGATGTGGAAGGTAAGTGCGCCACGGCGCACGCTTTCGCGCGCGCTGATTGTGGCGTTGGCGTGCTCGACCGTGCTCGTTGCCGAATCGGGGTCGGCGGTCGCCTTCGAGCTCTTCGGCATCAAATTGTGGGGCTCTTCGAATGACGAAGACGCCGATATCGTCGACCCGCTGCGCTATGCGGTGACCATCGAAGCGCCCGATGCCGACAAGGACCTGATCAAGAAGCTCGAAAACGCCTCGTCGCTGAAATCCGACGAGGACCGCCCGGTTTCCGGCTCGCTCGGCCTTTTGGCAAAGGCGCGTAGCGACCGCGAACAGCTGGTCGCCGCGCTTTATGCCGACGCCCGTTATGAAGGCGTCGTCACCATCACCATCCAGGGCAAGGTGCTCGACGATTTGCCGCCCGATGCCGAATTTACAGCTCCGCAGCCGGTGCCGGTGGTGATCAGCATTTCGAGCGGGCCCAAATTCACACTTGGCAATATCAGGCTGGAGGGCGATGCCGCCGGGCTGGCGAGCGCCGATTTCGGGCTGATAGCCGGCGGCGATGCCGGCTCGGGCGCCGTGCTCAAGGCCGAGGCGCTGATCGTGCGGGCGCTGAAGCAGGAGGGCCGGCCGCTGGCCCGGATCACCGACAGGCAGGTCGTGGCCGAGCACACCACCTCGACGCTCGACGTGACGCTGACGGTGGCCGCCGGGCCGGTTGCCGGTTACGGCGACACCACCGTCGATGGCACCGAGAAGGTCGATCGCGAGTTCACCGAATATATGACCGGGCTGAAACGCGGCCGGCAATATTCGCCTGACGAGATCGACGATGCCCGCGACCGGCTGCTGAGGCTCGAAGTGTTCAACAGCGTGACGCTGAAGGAAGCCGACAGTCTTGACCCCGACGGCAACATTCCGATCGGCGTTCAGGTCAGCGAGCGCAAACCACGCTATTTCGGCGTCGGCGGCACTTTCTCCAACACCGAAGGGCTAGGCCTGGAAGGCTATTGGGGCCACCGAAATCTGTTCGGCCGGGCCGAAAAGCTGCGCATCGAGGGCAAGATCAGCGGCATCGGCAGCAACGATCTCAGCGAGCTCAACTACAATGCCGGCATCATGTTCGAGAAGCCGGGGGTGGTCGGGCCGGCCTCGAAATTCATCGCCAGCGTCAAGACCGTACTCGAACATCCCGACGCCTACGACCATTTTTCGGTCAAGGGCAGCACCGGCCTGTCCTATGAGATCGACAAGAAGCAGACGGTTTCGGCTGAAATCGCGCTCGACTACTCCAGGATCACCGACGCTTTCGGCAAGCACAAATACCTGATCGCCAGCATTCCGCTGCAATATGTCTACGACAACAGGGACAACCGGCTCAACCCGACCAGCGGCTTCAGGGTTCTGGCCTATGCCGAACCGAGTTACGACATTCTGAGCGGCGCCGCCTTCCTCAAGCTCAGGGGCGAGGGGTCGGCCTATCAGTCGCTCGACACGGCCTCGAAATTCGTGCTTGCCGAACGCGTCGCGCTGGGTTCGATCGTCGGCACCGGCCTTCAGAACGTTCCAGCCGACAGGCGCTTCTATTCCGGCGGTGGCGGCTCGGTGCGGGGCTATGCCTATCAGGGCATCGGACCGAAGGACATCGACAATCAGCCGATCGGCGGGCTTTCCTTCTTCGAAACATCGGTCGAAATGCGCATTGCTCTGACCGACACGATCGGCATCGTGCCGTTCGTCGACGCCGGCACTGTCTCGACCACAGCGACGCCGGACTTTTCAGACGTGAAGGTCGGCGCGGGCGTTGGCCTGCGCTACATCACGCCGTTCGGGCCGCTGCGCATCGACGCCGCCGTGCCGCTCAACCGCGACCGTGGCGACCCGCGTTTCGGCATCTATGCCGGGATCGGACAGGCGTTCTGACGATGAAGATTTTGAAACGCATCCTTCGCCTGTTTTTCTACACGCTGCTGATCGTGGCGGCGGCGGGCATCGGCGCGTTGGTCGTGCTGACCAAGACCGAGCGCGGCCGCGAAAATCTCGCCGGCATCATCTCTGACATGGCCTCGTCAGGGGACAGCAAAGTCACGGTCAGCGGCATTAACGGTATCTGGTCCGGCGCGCTGACGGTCGACCATGTCGTGCTGGAAGACCGCGAGGGCGCCTGGCTGGTGGCCCGCAAGGTGGCCGTCGACTGGTCGCCGCTGGCGCTGTTGTCGAAGAATTTCAGCGCCGACCGCATAGCGGCCGAACGGATAGAACTGGCACGGCTGCCTATGGCGAGCACCGAGCCGAGCAAGAGCGGGTCGACCGGCCTGCCGGTTTCGCTTGATATCAGAGCGATCGATTTGCCGGAGATCGCGCTCGGCCAGCAACTTGCCGGCAGCGGCATTGCCGAACTTGCGGCCAAGGGATCGGCCAAGGTCGATGCGTCGCCGCTGGCGATCCAGACGGTGCTCAACGTTACCCGCCATGACGGCAAGCAAGGCAATGTCGACGCCAACATCCACTTCGCGCCGGATGAAAACAAGCTCGACCTCGATCTCAAGGCTTCCGAGCCGGCCGGCGGCATCATCGCCAACCTGCTCAAGCTACCCGGCGCGCCGCCGGTCAACATCGTCGTCTCGGGCACCGGGCCGCTGGCCAACTGGAGCGGCATCGGCACCTTCATGGTCGACGGTCAGATCGTTACCCAGCTCACCGGCCGGCACCAGCTCACCGACAAGGGCAACCGGATCGAGGCCAAGGGCGACGGTTCGTTCGAAGGCTTCCTGCCGGAACGGTTCAAGTCGCTGTTTGCCGGCAAGACCAGCTTCGACCTAGCCGGCACCGCGACCGCGACCGGCGGCGTCGACATCGAGCGCGCTGCGATCGAGAGCGACGCAGTTCATGGTACCGCTGCCGGCATGGTCGACCCCAAGGGCGCCAGCGACCTTTCGGTCGAACTCGTGGCCAAAGCCAAGCCGGTCACGGTCAATGTCGGTACCCCGGCGCAGCCGATCATGGTGGCCATCAACAATGTGACCGCGCGCGCCTTCGGTGACGGCAAGGCGCCGATGATTGACGCCGGCGCTTCGCTCGTCTCGGTGGTTGCGGGCGGTTCTCAGGTGAACAATCTTGATGCGCGGATCCATTCCGACGGTTTCGACATCGAGAACCGCAGCGGCCCGGTCAGCGTGTCGCTGGCGGCGGCCGGGCTGAAGACCGACGTGGCGACACTGGCCCCGCTGGTCACCGGCAAGCTGACGGCCTCTCTTTCCGGCTCGATCAGCAAGGATGAGATATCGCTCGATGAGGGTACGCTGCGCAGCGATGCGCTCAATGCCGGGCTGACGGCCAAGGTGGCGCTGGCCGACCTCGCCATGACGCTCAAGATGAATGCCGATGCTGTGTCGACGGCGCTGCCGCCGCAGATCAGTTCGCTGCTCGGCGAACGGGTCAAATTCTCGGCGACCGCGACGCGCGATCCGCAGGGCTCTTTCGCCGCCAACTCGATCGAACTCACTTCCGGTTCGCTGAGCGCCAGCGGCACCGCCAGCGCGCAAGGCAGCGATATCCAGGCCGACATCAAGGGCAAGCTCGGCGACGTCTCGGTGCTGTCTTCGCTGGTCGGCGTGCCGATCGCCGGCGGGGTCGATTTCGCGCTGACGGCAAGCGGCGCGCGCAACGCACCGGATTTCTCGGTTTCGGCCGACAGTGCCAGCCTGACGGCCTCCGGCCGCACCGTCAAGGACATCAAGCTGACCGCATCGGGCAAGGCCGGCATTGTGAGCCCGGCCGCAGATGTCTCGCTGACCGGCGCGGTCGACGAACAGCCGCTCGCCATCAAGGCGGCGCTGGTGACGAGCGACGGCAAGCGCTCCATCAAGGGGCTCAGCGTAGCGCTGGGCGACAACAAGGTGTCGGGCGACCTCGCGCTCGATGAAAAATTCCTGCCGCTGGGGACGCTGACGATCTCCGCCCCCGACATCGCGCCGCTGGCGTCGCTGGCCGGGCAGACGGTGGCCGGCGATATCGGCGGCACCGTGGTGTTCTCCAAAGACGGCGAGGCGCCCACCGTCACCATCAATGCAGCCAGCGTGTCGATCGCGCGCGGTGATGTGGCAGCCAAGGCAGTCACCGTCAGCGCACTGATCGCCAACTATCTCAACAGCCCTGCGATCTCCGGCACGATCAAGGCCGAGAGCGTGACCTCGGGAACGACCGTCGTCAGTGGCATCGGCGTCGACCTCAAGCGTGACGGCGACTGGACGAATTTCACCGGCGGCGCAACCATATCAGGCATTCCGGCGACAGCTGCCGGGCGGGCGAAGATTGCCGGCGGCGCGACCAGCGTCGAGATCGCGTCCGGCGAGGCGACGGTGCGCGGCATCAAGGTGGCGATCGCCGAGCCGTCGAGCCTGACCATTGCCGATGGCATAACCAACATTCAAAAGCTGGTAGTCGATCTCGGCGGCGGCTCGGTGACGCTGTCGGGCACGGCGGGCCGGACGCTCGATCTGGCGGCGACCTTCTCGGCGCTGCCGGCTGCGCTTGCCAATGGCTTTTCACCCGGCCTCGATGCCGGGGGCACGCTCGACGGCACGGCGCAAATCGCCGGGCCATCGGCAAATCCCGATATCCACTTCGATGCAAAGCTGGCCGGCGCCGAGACCAGCCAGACCCGTCAGGCCGGGCTCGGGCCGCTCGATGTCGATGCGGCCGGCAGCTATTCCGCGGCCGGCGGCGTCGTGCTCGACCAGGCGACGCTTTCGGGTGAGAAAATCTCCGGCAAGGCGGCCGGCACCCTCAACCCGAACGGCGCCAGCGATTTCGCGCTCGACCTGACCTCTTCCGGTCCGAGCCTGCCGCTGGCGTTCGGGAGCGTGGAAGGCCCGATCAAGCTCGAACTGCAGGCGCTGTCTGTGAAGGCGGCGGGGCAGGCTGCGCAAGCCAAGCTCGATATCTCGGCGGTGTTGCCGTCGGTGGCGACGAATTTCACCAAGGTCGAGGGCATCTCGCTGGCGCTGCATTCCGACGCGTTCGATGTGAGAAGCCGCACCGGTCCGATCTCGGGCACGATGACGGCGGACAAGATCGGTCTGGACAATCCGACCATCGCACCGCTGATCGCCGGCAAAGTCACCGCCAAGGTCGCGGGCAGCCTGGCGGCCGATGCGATCACCATCGACAGCGGCTCGGTGCAGGGCGATGCGCTGGGCAGTGCCTTCAATGGCCGTGTCGGCTTTGCCGATGGAGCAATCGACCTCAACCTCAACGCCGACGTGCTGTCGGCGGCGTTGCCGGCGGCGGCGCGCAGCGTGCTGGCAGAGCGCACGCAGCTCAGCGCCACGCTGAAGCGGGATGCCAATGGCAATGTCAGCGCCAATCCGGTCACGCTGGCGTCGGGCGCACTGACCGCGGACGGTCAGGCCAGCCTCGCCGACAACAAGCTTAGCGCAGATATCAAGGGTGCACTGGCCGACATCTCGCTGTTGTCGAAAGATGCCAAAGGCGCGATCAGCTTTGCACTCAACGCGCAGGGGCCCAGCCTGGCGCCGGACCTGTCGCTGACGGTCAACAGCGACCGCCTGCTGGTGGCGGAACGCGAAATCACCGGACTTAAGCTGATTGCGACCGGCAAGGCCGATGCCGCGAACCCGGCAGCCAATGTGCAACTGACCGGCAATGTCGCGGGGCAGGCGCTTCAAGGCAGCGCGGTGCTGGCCACGGCCGACGGCAAGAGCGCCATCAACGGCCTGCTGTTGTCACTCGGCAAGAACAGGATTTCCGGCGACCTCGCCCTCGACGAGGCTTTCGTGCCGGTCGGCACCATCGCGCTCGACCTGCCGGATATCGGGCCGCTGGCGGCGCTGGCGCTGGAAAAGGCCGAAGGCGACGTGCGCGGCACCATCGCCTTCTCAAAGACCGCGGATGGCCCGAACGTCGCCGTCAAGGCTGCGACCGCTTCGATCACGCGCGGCGATCTGCAGGCGAAGACGGTGTCGATCGATGCGCTGGTCGCCAACTATCTCGCCGCGCCGGTCATCTCGGGCAAAATTCGCGCCGACAGCGTCATTTCCGGCGGCACCGCCATCAGCGGCATCGATGTCGATTTGAAGCGCGACGGCGACTGGACCGGGTTTTCCGGCGGCGCCACCGTCAAGGGCATTCCGGCGAAGGCTGCGGGCAGGGTAAAGGTGGCTGGCGGCACCACCACCATCGAACTCGCTTCCGGCCAGGCCACGGTGCAGGGCATCAAGGCGGCCATCGCCCAGGCCTCGACCGTCAGCATCGCGAACGGCACCACGACGCTGGACAAGCTGGTGCTCAATCTCGGTGGCGGCACGGCGACGGTGACCGGCAAGGTCGGGCAGGCACTCGACATCAGCGCCGCGCTGTCGAAGGTGCCGGCCTCACTCGCCAACAGTTTTTCGCCGGGCCTCCAGGCCGCCGGTTCGATTTCGGGAACAGTCAAGGTAACCGGCGCGCCGGGCAATCCGACTGTCGCTTTCGATATCGATGCTGGTGGGGTGCAGACCTCGCAGACGCGCAGCGCCGGTCTTAGCGGCATGAATATCTCTTCGTCGGGAACATTCGCCGGCAAGAAGCTCACCTTCAACGCCGACATCAGCGACGGCGCCGGGCTTGGCCTCAAGGGCGGCGGTACGGTAACGACGGCCGGCACACCAGCGCTGGTGCTCGACTTCAACGGCAAGGTGCCATTTTCCTTCCTGGCCGCCAAGCTTGCGGCGCAAGGCCTGTCGCTCAGCGGCACCGCCAACGTCAATATCCAGATGCGCGGCCCGGCGGCGTCGCCGGTGATCGGCGGCACGGTCAGCACGTCGGGCGCCCGCCTGGTCGACGCGCGCTCCGGCCTTGCCGTCAACGACATTGCCGCCGACATTTCGATCGGCAACGGCGTTGCCCGGATCAACCGGCTGACCGGCACGCTGTCGACACGCGGCAGCCTGTCGGCCTCCGGCACACTCGGCATCAATCCGGCGCAAGGTTTCCCAGCCGATTTGTCTATCAAGCTGGTTGACGGCCGCTATACCGACGGCAGGGTGGTGACAGCCAATCTCGGCGGCGACCTGACCATCAAGGGGCCGCTCACCTCGGCGCCGGTGATTTCGGGCACCGTCAACCTGGCCAAGACCGTCATCACCGTTCCCGATAAGCTGCCGGGCTCGCTGGCGGCGCTCGGTGTCAAGCACAAGAACGCGCCCGCCTCCGTGCGGGCGCAGGACAAGGCCTTGCGACCGGCGGCGGCCAGCGGGGGTGGCGGCAGTGGGCTTGTCCTCGACGTCACGGTCAATGCGCCGAACCAGATCTTCATCCAGGGCAGGGGTGTCGATGCCGAGTTCGGCGGTTCGCTGAGGCTGACCGGCCCGGCGGCTTCGCCGCAGGCGGTCGGCACCTTCACCTTGCAGCGTGGGCGGCTGTCGATCCTCGGCAAGCGGCTGACCTTTACCGAAGGCACGGTCGGCTTTTCGGGCTCGCTGGTGCCCTACCTCAACTTGACCGCGACATCGACCACGACCAGCGCCACCGTCACCATCGTCGTCTCGGGCGAAGCGACCAATCCGAAATTCGACTTCTCATCGGTGCCGGCGCTGCCCGAGGACGAGGTGCTGGCGCAGCTGATTTTCGGCCGCTCTATGTCGAACCTGTCGCCGCTTCAGATCGCGCAGTTGGCCGAGGCCGCCGGCCAACTGGCCGGCGTCGGCGGCTCGACCTCGCTGCTCGAAAACCTGCGCAGTGCAATCGGCGTCGATGACCTGGATGTGACCACCGATGACCAGGGCGGCACCGCCGTGTCGGCGGGCAAGTACCTCAATGACCGCACCTATGTGACGATCCAGAAAGGCGACAGGCCAGGATCGGGCAAGGCGACGATCGACCTCAATGTGGGACGCGGCGTCAAGCTGCGCGGCGAGGCCAACGATGGCGGCGAGGCCAAGGGCGGCATATTCTACGAAAAGGAATATTGAGTTCCTGGCCCTTACCGCCACCGGAACTGGCGCTGTCTCAACCCGCCCAAATGTATCAATTACTCGCCTAAGCAGATTCCGGCGGAATCTGGGCGCGCTAGCACTTTTGCGCCAAGTCTGTCGTTATCACGCGAACCGCTCCCTTTTCAAAGTTGCACATTCCCTAACAGGTTCCGTAGCCATGCCGTCTTTGACATCACGGCAGGGATGCGGAATGTTAAAAGGCGGAAAGCCAACAATGGGAGTTAAGGTATGACAAATTACAAGAGTAATGGCGATCGCGTTCCCGATCACATCCTGGCCATGGCCGAAGAAGCCAAGGCAGGCAAAGTCGATCGCCGCGAGTTCCTCGCCATGGCGAGCGTGTTCGGCGCGTCGACTGCGATGGCCTACGGCATGCTCGGCGTAGCCGTGCCGACCCAAGCCAGGGCCGAAGAGGTGCAGGGCAAGAAGGGCGGCATCCTTAAAGTCGCGCAATGGGTCAAGGATCCCAAGGATCCGCGCAAGGCCGACTGGTCGGAAATCGCCAATGCCGAGCGTCAGGCGCTTGAGCCGCTGGTCAAGTACACCAGCGAATACACGTTCCGCCCGTACCTTCTGGAGAGCTGGGAGGTCAACGACGACGCCACCGAGTACACGCTGCATGTGCGCAAGGGTGTGACCTGGTCGAATGGCGATGCCTTCACCGCCGATGACGTCATCTTCAATCTCAAGCGCTGGGCCGACAAGAAGGCCGAGGGCAATTCGATGCCTGGCCGTCTCGGCACGCTGGTCAAGGACGACAAACTCGACGAAAGCGCCGTGACCAAGGTTGACGACCACACCGTCAAGCTGAAGCTCGGCAAGGCCGACATCGCGCTCATTCCGAACATGTGCGATTATCCCGGTCTCATCGTCCACAAGAGCTTCGACGAGAAGGGCGGCGACTTCAAAGCCTGCCCGATCGGTACCGGTCCGTTCGAGCTCGTCTCCTACGATGTCGGCCAGAAGGTGGTCTACAAGCGCCGCGAGGACAACAAGTGGTGGGACGGCGAGGTGTTCCTCGACGGCATCGAATTCGTCGACTACGGCACCGATCCGGCAGCCATGGTCAGTGCCTTCGAGGCGGGCGAAGTCCATACCAATTTCGAGACCTCGGCCGACTATGTGTCGATCCTCGACGGACTGGACCTGGTCAAGTCCGAAATCGTCACCGCCTCGACCATCGTGTGCCGCACCAACATCAACAACAAGCCTTACGGCGATCAGAAGGTGCGCAACGCGCTGCAGTTGGCGGTCGACAACAATGTCGTTCTGCAGCTTGGCTACGGAAATGCCGGCACGGTGGCTGAAAACCACCATGTCTGCCAAATCCACCCGGAATATTACGAGCTGCCCAAAGTCGCTCGCGATCCGGCCAAGGCCAAGGCGCTGATGGCGGAAGCCGGCCAGGCCGACTTCGAGCATGAGCTGATCACGGTCGACGAAGACTGGCACAAGAATACCGGCGACGCCATCGCCGCGCAGATGCGCGACGCCGGCCTCAAGGTAAAGCGCACGGTGCTGCCGGGCTCGACGTTCTGGAACGACTGGACCAAGTACCCGCTGTCGATGACCAACTGGAACATGCGCCCGCTCGGCGTTCAGGTTCTGGCGATCGGCTATCGCACTGGCGAGGCGTGGAACGAGTCGGCCTATTCCAACCCCGAATGGGATGCCAAGCTCAATGCAGCATTGGCTGTCGCCGATGCGGCCAAGCGCAAGGAAATGATGAAGGACATCGAGCAGATCCTGCAGGATTCCGGCATCATGATCCAGCCATACTGGCGCAAGCTCTACAGCCACTCGGTCAAGGCGGTGCAGAATTACAAGATGCATCCGACCTTCGAGCGCGACTACGGCAAGGTCTGGCTCGACCAGGCGTGATTGGAACGTCAGGGAAGGGGCGCTTCGCTCCTTCCCGTCACGCCTCGCATGGCCCAGAACCGGAAGCCGCCGCAGCAAAAAGTTGCGGACTCTCCTGAAAGACCGTTCAATAAAACTGGGTTGATTGCATCCGAGTGCCGATTTGACGGCCAACTCTGCCGGCAACGGCAAAGCTGGTTTTTCGAACTGGCTCCAACCCCAACCAGACCGGCAGGGGACCGCCATGCTTTCTTTCGTAATCCGGCGTCTCGGCACCATGGCATTGACGATGCTGTGCCTGACGATGATCGTCTTCTTCCTGATCAACCTCGAGCCTAATTTGAAGAAGCTGGCGATCAGCCAGACCGAAATGCACACATCGGCCGAACAGCTCGAAAGCTGGCTGGTCAACCATGGCTACCGGCAGAACTTCTTCGTGCGCTACGGGCAATGGCTGGGCGTCGTCCCGAAGCAACCGGTGACCGATCCGGCGACCGGCAAGCCGACGCAGCGTTTCTCCTTCTGCAACGATCCGCTGGAGCCGAAATTCTCCGGCATCCTGGAAGGTGATTTCGGCTGCTCGACCAAGTTCAAAACCTCCGTTGCGTCAAAGCTCTTCCCCGCACTCGCCGCCACCGGTATCCTGATGCTCTGTGTGCTGTTGGTGATGGTGCCAATTTCGCTGCTGATTGGCATCCTGGCCGGCATGCGCGAGGGCTCGCGAACGGACCGAACGCTGTCCGTCGCATCGATCGCGTCGACCGCGACGCCCGAATATGTGTCCGGCGTCATCTTCACCGTCATCTTCGCCTCCTGGCTCGGCTGGCTGAACGGTTCGGCCGCCTCGGCAAGCCAGGGCATCACCTTCTACAATTTCACCCTGCCGGTGATGACGCTGGCGATCTACGGCATCGGCTACATCGCCCGCATGACACGCGCCTCGATGGTCGAGGTGATGACGCAGCAATATATCCGCACCGCCCGGCTGAAAGGGCTTTCCTTCGGCAGCGTCGTCGTCAAGCACGCGCTGCGCAATGCGCTGATTGCGCCGTTCACCGTCATCATGCTGCAATTTCCCTGGCTGCTTACCGGCGTCGTCATCGTCGAGGTGATGTTCCGCTACCAGGGCTTTGGCTACACGCTGGTCGAGGCCGCCGGCAACAACGACATCGATCTGCTGCTTGGCTGTTCACTGGTCTCGGTGTTCATCGTGCTGATCACGCAGCTCATTTCGGATGTCGGCTACGCGTTCCTCAATCCGCGTATCAGAGTTCAATAGGGGGCTGGGGCAGATGCAGGTCGAATATATCGGTGCCTTCAATGTCGTGCTCGGCGTGATTGGGCGTTTCTGGCCAGTCTGGTTAGGGCTTGCCCTGGTGATGGGGGTGAGCTTCACCTACAAGAAAAGGCTCGGCCTCTACGGCCAGTTGTTCGACAGCGGCGTCGGCATAGTCGGTGTCGGCATCTGCCTGTTCTGGCTGTTCACGGCAATCTTCGCGTCGACCGTCGCGCCCTTCGATCCGCTCGCCCAGGTCCCGATCATGAAGGATGCGCTGCCGGGCGCGCTCGAGCCGGTATCGAAACTCATCTACTATTTCGGCGGCGACAAGCTCGCCCGCGATGTCTTTTCGCGCATGGTCTATGGCAGCCAGATCGTGCTGATCATCGCACCGGCGGCGACCGGTTTCGCGCTGATGGTCGGCATCACGCTCGGTCTGCCCGCCGGTTACTATGGCGGCCGGATCGACACCGTGCTGTCGTTCCTAGCCAATCTGGTGCTGGCCTTCCCGGTGATCCTGCTGTTCTACCTGCTGGTGACGCCCGGCATCATGGATACGCCCATCCCCTACGCCATGGCCGGGTTGTTCTTCCTGTTCCCGATCATATTCTTTTCCGTACTGTTCTGGACGCGCTACAAGAACCGGCCGGACCGCCTCTATATATTGCTCGGGCTGACGCTGATCATCGGCGGCTGGGTCTATGCCGGCCTGGTCTTCGATGCCGATCCGTTCAAGATCATCCACATCGACCCCAACCAGCTCAATATCTTCGTGGCGGTGGTGTTTGCTTCAAGCCCCGGCGTGTTCCGCATCGTGCGCGGCCTGGTGATGGACATCAAGACGCGCGACTATGTGGCGGCGGCGCAGACGCGCGGTGAATCGCCTTGGTACATCATGCTGTGGGAGATCCTGCCCAATGCGCGCGGGCCGCTGATCGTCGATGCCTGCCTGCGCATCGGCTACACCACGATCCTGCTCGGCACGCTCGGCTATTTCGGGCTGGGCCTGGCGCCGGAGAGCCCGGACTGGGGCACCGCGATCAAGGACGCCAGCCGCCTGCTGCGCTCCTTCATCCACCCGGCGCTGCCGCCGACCATCGCGCTGATGTCGTTCGTGCTGGGCTTGAACCTGCTTGCCGACTCGCTGCGCGAACAATCGATGAAAGACTGATCTGCGGGTTTCGGCCCGCGAGCATGAAAATAGGATTGGAGCGACCCATGAATGAGGCAGTTCGAAATCCCGGCAACCCGACCCTTGGGCCAAGCGCTGCGCCGATCATCGAGATCGAGAACCTGTCGATCTCCTTCTTCACCCGCAAGGGCGAGATCCCCGCCGTCATGGACTTTTCCTGCACGGTGATGCCGGGCGAAGCCATGGGCATCGTCGGCGAGTCCGGCTGCGGCAAGTCGACCGTGTCGCTCGGCATCATGCGCGACCTCTCCAACATCGGAAAGATCGTCGGCGGCAAGATCAAGTTCCAGGGCAAGGACATGGGCGAGCTGTCCGACGAGGAGTTGCGCTCCATCCGCGGCAACAAGATCGCCATGATCTACCAGGAGCCGATGGCGAGCCTCAATCCGGCGATGAAGGTCGGCCAGCAATTGATGGAAGTGCCGCTGATCCACGACAAGGTGTCGAAGGAAGAGGCTTACAAAAGGGCGCTCGAAATGGTGCGCTCGGTGAGATTGCCCGATCCCGAACGCATGATGCGTTCCTATCCGCACCAGCTGTCCGGCGGCCAGCAGCAGCGCATCGTCATTGCCATGGCGCTGCTGTCGAAGCCGGCGCTGCTTCTGCTCGACGAACCGACGACGGCGCTCGACGTGACGGTGGAGGCCGGCATCGTCGAACTGGTCAAGGGGCTGGGCGAGAAGTTCGGCACGTCGATGATCTTCGTGTCGCACAATCTGGGCCTCATCCTCGAGACCTGCGACCGCATCACGGTGATGTATTCGGGCGAAGCGGTCGAGACCGGCAAGATCAAGGACGTGTTCGACCGGATGCGTCACCCCTATACGCAAGGGCTGTTCCGCTCGATTCCGCTGCCGGGCGCCGACAAGAATTCGCGGCCGCTGATCTCTATCCCCGGCCAGTTGCCGCTGCCGCATGAGCGGCCCAAGGGCTGCAATTTCGGGCCGCGCTGCCACCATTTCGTTGAGGGCGTCTGCAATGCCGCCGAAATCCCGATGATCGAGGTCGCCGGTCACGAAGGGCATTTCTCGCGCTGCGTGCGCTTCAACGAGATCGACTGGGAAGCGCTGCCTCCCGGCGCCAAGAAGGTCAATGAGAAGGTCGTGCCCGGCGCGCCGGTGCTCAAGATCGAGGATTTGAGAAAATACTACAAGGTCGGCGGCAGCGAAGTGTTCGGCTCCAGCGAAGGCCGCGTCGTCAAGGCCAATGAGACGATCTCGTTTATGGCCCGCGAATCCGAGACCGTCGCCATCGTCGGCGAGTCCGGCTGCGGAAAGTCGACACTGGCCAAGGTCCTGCTCGGGCTGGAGACGGCAAGTGCCGGCACAGTGACGCTGGGCAACAAGGAGATCCAGTCGACCGGCATCGAGAAGCGCAGCGTCGAAACGGTGTCGTCGATCCAGATGGTGTTCCAGAACCCGTTCGATACGCTCAATCCCAGCCACTCCGTCGGCTCGCAGATCATCCGCACGCTGGAAAAATTCAAAGTCGGCAACAATGTCGCCGAGCGGCGCAAGCGCATGCTGGAGCTGCTCGACCTGGTGAAGCTGCCGCGGGCCTTCGAGACGCGCAAGCCGCGTCAGCTCTCAGGCGGCCAGAAGCAGCGCATCGGCGTGGCGCGCGCCTTTGCCGGCGATGCCAAGGTGGTGGTGGCCGACGAGCCGGTGTCGGCACTCGACGTCTCGGTGCAGGCGGCGGTGACCGAGCTGCTGATGGACATCCAGCGCAAGAACAAGACGACGATGCTGTTCATCAGTCACGATCTGTCCGTCGTGCGCTACATCGCCGACCGGGTCGTCGTCATGTATCTCGGCTACATCGTCGAGCAGGGTACGACCGACCAGATCTTCGCGCCGCCCTACCACCCCTACACAGAGGCGCTTCTGTCGGCGATCCCGATCGCCGACACCAGCGTGGTCAAACGGCACATCGTGCTCGAAGGCGATATCCCGTCGGCGATGAACCCGCCGAGCGGCTGCCCGTTCCAGACGCGCTGCGGCTACAAGAGGCTGGTGCCGGACAATCTGTGCGAGACCAAGGTGCCGCCGGTGAAGCATCTCGGCGATGGCCATATGAGCCTGTGCTGGCTGTCGGACGATGTGCTGGCGACGATGGAGCCGGTGATCAAGTTCGACAGGGAACACGCAGCGCACGAGGGCGTGCCGGAAGACGCACCGGATGGGATCGGCCCCGGTTTCGCCGGCGAACCGCCGAAGCGCCCGCATGGCAAGAAGCCGAGCTGACCAGCCATAGAGGCAATGCCGCTCGTTGGCGCATTGCCGCAGCGTCGCCATAGCTCAAGGAACGACAGCTACGTTCGCTTGAATATTGCTGTCCATTGCTTTATGTGATGCGTGATGTTTGATGCGCGTAGGGAGCATGTTGTGAGAACCACACTTGCAATCGATGACGATGTCCTACTTGCGGCCAAGGCCATGGCGCGACAGCAGGATCGCAGTGTTGGCGACGTCATTTCCGATCTGGCTCGCCGCTCACTGCGCAGGCCCCCGACCGGCGGTGAACGCAACGGCATCCCCTTGCTTGCATCGCGGCCCGACGGCCCGATGGTCGATCTCGAAATGGTCAATGCGCTTCGCGACGAATTGCCGTGACCTTCCTGCTCGACGTCAATGTGTTGATTGCGTTGATCGATCCGGCTCACGTCGCGCATGAAGATGCCCATCGGTGGTTCCAATCCACCGGGCATTTGTCATGGGCAACATGTCCCATTACCGAGAATGGCGTCATCAGGATTGTAAGCAACCCGAAATACCCCAATTCTCCGGGTTCGCCCGCCGTGGTGGCGCAGATTGTCGGCAAGCTGCATGCCCTTTCAGGACATCAGTTCTGGCCTGACGAGATCAGCCTTGTCGGTTCCAACGACATCGATGCAGCCAGGATCCTCACCCCGGCACAGGTAACGGATAGCTATCTGTTGGGACTCGCCAAGGCGCGTGACGGCCAATTGGCGACGTTTGACCGAAAGCTGTCGACGGCAGCGGTAAAGGGAGGAAGGTCGATCCTCCACCTGATCCCAAGCGAATGAATGGCTGAGTTCCGCTTCGATCGCAAACTGCGTGGCTGCAAGACCGCTTGGCAACGTCAGCTGCCGCATTGCTGCAGCTGTTCGGCATAGTCGCGGCCCATCTTTTCGGTCGCCCTGGCATAGCCCTGCACGCCGGCGTCACCACGGTTGCCACGGCCGTAGGCGGTCCAGCCGAGATAGTAGGCGAGATAGAGATTGTAGGTGTCGTTGCGGGCGACGCCGAACGTGTCTGATGTCTTGGAATGGTACCAGCCGACGAAATCGACGGCATCGGCAAATTTGGTCCGCCGCGCCGCCCAGCTGCCGGTTTCGCTTTGGTATTGCGACCAGGTGCCGTCGAGCGCCTGCGAGAAACCGGTGGCCGACGAGACATGCTTCCACGGAATGAAGCCGAGCAGTTTGGTACGCGGCGGCCTGGCATTGCTCTTGAAACCGGATTCCTTGCGCACCGTCGCCATCAGCACGGGGACGGGGACGCCGTATTTCTGCGAGGCGCGCTCGGCGGCCGACTGCCAGTTGTCGAACCAGCCGTCGTTCTGGTCGAAGACGGCGCAGACATTGTTGATATGGTTGGGCGGCGTCGCGCAGGCCGGCAAAGCCAGCAGCACGCCAACCGCTACAATTTTACTCAAATTCGAACTACGCATGGAAGACGGATAGGCTGAAATCATAAAGGGAATCTTGCGGCGTTTCTTAACGGCTTGCCGGCCCGGCTCCGCTGAGTGGGACCTTTATCATTATTCCGACCTTTTGCGTCGCCTCTGTCTCCATACGAATTCAAAAATGCCGCCTTGGCTAAAATCACGCCCGCGAAGGGCGGATTTCTGACAGCGATATCCGGATGCCGGCGCTCTGATGCCAGGCATGAATGAACCAAGACGAAAGCGCGGCGCGGAGCGAACCAGCAACCGGGGGCCCGCCGCCATCCCGCAACTTCCACTGCGGCGGGTGACCAATCCCTATCCGCCGATGGCGATGCTCTCAGTCGACCAGGTCGAAGCGATCCACCAGGCGTCGATGCACATTCTGGAAAATTTCGGCATCGAGGTGATGTCTCAGCGGGCGCTGGCGCTGTTCGAGAAGGCGGGCGCAAAAGTCGACCATGCGACCGCGAATGTCCGCATCGACCGGGGTCTTGTCGCCGAGGCGCTGAAGACCACGCAGTCCAGCTATCGGCTGACGCCGCGCAATCGCGCCAACACCATTCATCTCGGCGGCAACACGATCAATTTCACCCTCGTCGCCGGGCCGCCCAATGTGCACGACATGGAGCGCGGCCGGCGCGCTGGAAACTTGCACGACTATGCCGATCTGACCCGGCTAGCGCAGCATTTCAACTGCATCCACATGCTCGGTAACCAGGTCTGCGCGCCGGTGGAACTGCCGGCCAACACCAGGCACATGGATACCTATTTCACCAATCTGACGCTGACCGACAAATCGTTCCATGTCTCGGCGATCGGACGAGGCCGGGCGCTGGACGGCATCGAGATGATGGCAATCGCGCGCGGGCTGACGCTGGACGAGATGCGCGATGATCCCGGCATTGCCACCATCATCTCGGTCAACTCGCCGCGGCGTTTCGACGAGATGATGGCCGAAGGGCTGATGACCATGGCTGAGTTCGGCCAGTCGGTGGCGGTGACGCCGTTCACGCTGATGGGCGCGATGAGCCCGGTGACGCTCGCCGGCGCCCTGGCGCAGCAGAATGCCGAGGCGCTGTTCGGCGTGGTGCTGACGCAACTGGTGCGCCCCGGCGCGCCGGTGATGTACGGCGCCTTCACCTCCAACGTCGACATGAAGTCGGGCGCGCCGGCCTTCGGAACGCCGGAGAACACCAAGGCCAACATCGCCTCGGGGCAATTGGCGCGGCGCTACAATCTGCCCTACCGCACGACACCGGGGTCGGCATCGAATGCGGCGGACGCGCAAGGCGCCTACGAGACGCTGATGGCGCTGTGGGGCGCTGTGCTCGGCCACGGCAACCTCGTCTATCATGCCGCCGGCTGGCAGGAGGGCGGGCTGACGGCATCGTTCGAAAAGCTCATCATTGATGTCGAGATGATCCAGCACATGATGGAGTTCTTGCGCCCGATCGTCGTCGACGAGGCGGAGCTTGCGGTCGAGGCGCTGGGCGCGGTGCCGACCGGCGGCCATTTCTTCGGCGAACCGCACACGCTGGAACGCTATGCCACCGCCTTCTACCAGCCGATACTGTCCAACTGGCAGAATTACGAGGCATGGCAGGAGGCCGGCGGCCTCGACACGACGGCGCGCGCGACCCGGCTGTGGAAGAAGGCGCTGGAAGACTATGTCGAGCCGGTGATGGATATCGCCGTGCGCGAGGCGCTGGAGGCGTATGTGGCCAGGCGCAAGGAAGCGATCGGGCAGGGCGAGCCGTGACTTTTTCAGCGTCGGCGCGCGGCGCTGCCTTTCTGATTCACCTTATCTCCTCAACTCATTGATAACAGAGCAAAACTCATGAAATCGCATGCAAAGGTCGTGGTCATTGGCGGTGGCGTCGTCGGGTGCTCCGTGCTGTTCCATCTGGCGCGTCATGGCTGGACCGATGTCGTGCTTTTGGAGCGCGACGAGCTGACCTCCGGCTCGACCTGGCATGCGGCCGGCGGCATGCACACGATCAATGGCGACCCCAACGTCGCCAAGCTGCAGAAATACACGATCTCGCTCTACAAGGAGATCGAGGAGCTGTCGGGACAGGCGACCGGCGTACATCTGACCGGCGGCGTGCTTCTGGCGGCAACCGAGGCGCGGCTCGACTGGCTGCGCGGCGTCGTCGCCAAGGGGCGTTACCTCGGCATCGACCTCGAGGAGATATCGGCCAATGAAGCGGCCGAGCTGATGCCGCTGCTCGACCCGAAACAATTCGTCGGCGCCGTCCGCAACAAGGAGGACGGCCATCTCGATCCCTCTGGCGTTACGCATGCCTATGCCAAGGCCGCGCGGAAACTGGGCGCCGAGGTCGAGCGCTTCACCAAGGTCGAGGACATTGTGCGCCGGCCCGACGGCATGTGGCGCGTCATCACCAACAAGGGCGAAGTGGTGGCCGAGCATGTCGTCAATGCCGGCGGGTTATGGGCGCGCGAGGTCGGCCGCATGGTCGGGCTGGAGCTGCCGGTGCTGGCAATGGAGCACATGTACCTGATCACCGAGGATATGCCCGAGGTGGCGGCGTGGAACGCCAAGACCGGGACCGAGATCATCCATGCCGTCGATTTCGATGGTGAGCTGTACCTGCGCCAGGAGCGCGGCGGCATGCTGATGGGCACGTACGAGAAGGCCAACAAGGTCTGGTCCGAATTCCAGACGCCGTGGAATTTCGGTCATGAATTGCTGGAGCCGGACATCGACCGCATCGCGCCGTCGCTCGAAGTGGGCTTCAGGCATTTCCCGGCCTTCGAGAGGACCGGCATCAAGCAGATCATCAACGGGCCCTTCACCTTCGCGCCGGACGGCAATCCGCTGGTCGGGCCGGTGCGTGGCCTTCCCGGCTTCTGGGTCGCCTGCGGCGTCATGGCGGGCTTTTCACAAGGCGGCGGCGTCGGCCTGGCGCTGTCCAACTGGATGATCGAGGGCGATCCAGGCGCCGACATCTGGGCCATGGATGTCGCGCGCTACGGCGACTGGGCGACGATGGCCTACACCAACGCCAAGGTGCGCGAGAATTATTCGCGCCGCTTCTCGATCCGCTTCCCCAATGAGGAACTGCCCGCCGGGCGGCAGCTCAAGACGACGTCGATCTACGATTTGCTGTCGGCCAAAGGCGCGCAATGGGGTGTGTCCTATGGGCTGGAAGTGCCGCTGTGGTATGCGCCCGAGGGTGTCAGGGACGAATTCTCGTGGCGGCGTTCCAGCGATTTTTCCCATGTCGCCAATGAGGTCGCGGCGGTTCGTGAAAGCGTCGGCCTGGCGGAGATTTCGAACTTCGCCAAATACAAGGTGACGGGAGAAGGGGCGGCCGCTTGGCTCGACCGGATCTTTGCCTGCAAGTTGCCCAAGCCAGGCCGCATGACGTTGGCGCCGATGCTGAAGGACGACGGCAAGCTCATCGGCGATTTCACGCTGGCCAATATCGGTGCCCCCAATTCCAACGGGACCGAGTGGTTCATCGCCGGCTCCGGTATCGCCGAGCAGTATCATATGCGCTGGTTCGAGGCGCATTTACCTGCGGATAGCTCAGTGCGCATAGAGGCGCTGGGGCAGAAACTGACCGGTCTGGCGATCGCCGGACCCAAGGCGAGGGAGGTGCTGGCAAAGGCCAGCCGCGCGGATGTCGCCAACATCGCATTCCCGTTCATGGCGGTCGCGAAAATGGACATCGGCACGGCGCCGTGCCTGGTCGGCCGCGTCAGCTACACCGGCGATCTCGGCTACGAGATCTGGGTGGGGCCGGAATATCAGCGCGCTGCCTTCCAGGCGTTGATGGCGGCAGGCGAGGAATTCGGCCTCGGCCTGTTCGGCTCGCGCGCGCTCAATGCGCTGCGGCTGGAGAAAAACTACGGCTCATGGGCGCGCGAATACCGGCCGATCTACGGGCCGCTGGAGGCCGGGCTCGACCGTTTCGTCGCCTATGGCAAGGATGCCGATTTCATCGGTAAAACCGGCGCTCTTGCCGAGCGCAAGCAGGGCGGCAAGCTCAGGCTGCGCACATTTATCCTCGATGCTGACGATGCCGATGTCATCGGCGACGAGCCGATCTGGTACGATGGCGCGGTGCGCGGCTGGGTGACGTCAGGCGGCTATGCGCATCACTCGAAGAAATCCGTCGCCATCGGCTATGTGCCGAAGGAGATCGCCGATGAGAGCGACGGCTTCGAAATCGAACTTTTGGGCAAGCGCCACGCGGCGCGCGTTCAGGCAGCGCCGCTCTTTGACGCGAACTTCGAGCGAATGCGCGCCTGAAGCGCTTCGGCTTTCGCCGAGGCGCTTCAGATTCTTGTTTTGTGCAAGTCGTTATCCCAAAACCGCTGCGCACTTTTGGGCGACATGCATCAGGCGCGTCAGGTGCTGCGGCGGTTGTCGAGCGCGAAAGCGCCGGCGCCGGCAAACACCAGATAGAGGAAGATGAAGCAGAAGGAGATTGCCGCGTCGCCGCTGTTGTTGACCGGGAAGAAGTCGCGCGGGTAGTGCGCCATGAAATAGGCGATGGCCATCTCGCCGGCCAGAAGGAACGCGACCGGGCGGGTCAACAGACCGAGCGCCAGCAGGATGCCACCGGCGAACTCCAGGATGCCTGCAGTCATCGTCAGGCCGATAAGAGCGTGAGGCTCGGCGCTGACCGGAAAATTGAACAGTTTCTGCGAGCCATGCTCGAGGAACTGCAGGGCTGTGATGATGCGCAGGACGCCGAGCGCCTGCGGCTGAAATCTGGCGAGACCGTCAAAAAGCTTCATCTAAACTCCATTTTTCCAACCATGTGGCCCGGCCATAAATCATCACCCGGCGCTGGACCATTCACTTCCCATGGCCTGTCATCAACAATCGGTGATTGCAATTATTTCCAGTCTGACTTCGAAATTTGCTCTCGTTATGGTTGCATACATCTCGTTAAGGTTGTATATCTGCGAGTAGACACTCCAAACCAGACGGGTTCCTTCGCCATGAAAAAAGTCGCCATCAGCCTGTTCGCAATCCTCGCAAGCACCAGTTTCGCCATGGCCGCTGATGCTGGCTGCGATGCCTTCAAATGGCCGGTGACACGCGAGCAGGAACTGTTTCCGGCAGCGCCCGCCGCGCAGTCCGGTGCCTCTCTTGCTTTCGGCGAAGCCGCGGATATGGCGCTGGAGCCGGTCGATGCGGTCAGCTTCATGGTCTCACCGCAACGCGCGCCGGCAGCCGGCACGTTCGGCGCGACGGCAAACGTGGCCGTGCCAACGGAAGGAGAGCTCCAGATCAGCCTGTCCGATGAGGCCTGGGTCGACGTCATTCAGGATGGCCAGGCCGTGAAATCAGCCGGTTTCAGCGGCGTGAAGACCTGCCTCGGCGTCCGCAAGAGCCTGCGCTTCAAGCTGACGCCTGGCGCAGCCACGATCCAGCTCAGCGGCGCCAGGAAAGAGAACCTCAAAGTTGCGGTGCTGGCGCCGGAGTGACCGCGCCCGGACGCGCCTCTCATCGCACCAGCGGCGCGATGAGAGCAGTTCCGTGCAGGCGAGTACCGGAGGGGATCAGCGGCCCGGCGCGATCAGCGCGAAATAAGCGCCTTGCGGATCGGTGAACTGGGCAATCCATTGGCCGGCCGGCACCGGCATCGGACCCATGACGATGTTGCCGCCATTGTCGGTGACGCGTTTGGCGGCTGCGTCGATGGCATCGACATTGAAGTAGAACAGCCACACCGGCACCGGCAGCTGTTGTGGCTTGTTCATGATGCCGCCGCCGGATTCAGGGCCGGCCGAGAAGGTCTGATAGATGCCCATCTCGCCGATGTCCATGCTACCGGCATCGGTCCAGCCGAACTGGCTGGAGTAGAAATCGAAGGCCTTCTGGCGGTCGGACGCATAAAGCTCGTGCCAGCCGACATGGCCCGGCGTCCTTGCCGGAAGGACGGGCTGGTCGGGACCATTGGGCTGCAGGAACATGAAGGCGGCGCCTTGCGGGTCGGCGACGACGGAGAAGCGGCCGACGCCGGGAATGTCGTCGGGTTCGCGGTGAACAGTCCCGCCGGCGGCTTTCAGTGCCTCGGTCGAGGCATCGGTATCGCTGGTGTGGATATAGCCGAACCAGGCCGGCTTCAGACCCGTCCTGGCTGCTTCCTCGGGCAGGGTCATCAGCCCGCCGACGCCACGCTCGGCGGAGTTCACCACGATATAGCGCGGCATGCCGGGCGCCTTGTCGAAGGGCTCAGCCCGCCAGCCGACCACGGTGGTGTAGAACGCTTGCGCCGCATCGAGGTCGCTGGTCATCAACTCGTACCAGAAGAAGGGCATTGGGGATCTCGGCATTCTCGGTCTCCTACCTATGCATAGATCGTCGTCCGATCCATCAAAGGACGTTTTCAGCGACGCGAATCCGACAGCGAACCGGAGAAAATTCAACGGCTGCGTTGACACATCGTTCCGCACTTCGCCCCACCGACGCCTTGCACGTGCGGCGGTTTTCGACTTTCCTTGGGCAAACGAGGGGTAGTCGTTTCATGCGCCTTATGTCGCTCACGCCTGAGCTTGTGTCACTGTGTCACCGCGAAGAGGTCGATCCCGGACCGGACGGCAGCTGGACGCAGCTGAACGACGAGGATTACCGGACATTAGCCTTGCGGCTGTCTGATGAAGCAGACGAGGGGCCTCTGTGGGTGTTCGCCTATGGCTCGTTGATCTGGAAGCCGGCTTTCGAGTCCGTCGAACGCCAGCGCGCCACTGCGTTTGGCTGGCATCGCTCCTTCTGCCTCGACATGGTGCGCTGGCGCGGCAGCGTAGCGCAGCCGGGGCTGATGATGGCGCTCGAACGCGGCGGCCGATGCGACGGCGTCATCTACCGCCTGCCCGACGGCGACAAGCCGCAGCAGATCGAAAGATTGTTGCGGCGCGAGATCGACGACCATGAGAGTGTCAGCTCGGTCCGGTGGGTTCCCGTGCGCACGGAGCAGGGCCGGATACGGGCGCTCGGCTTCTGGGTCGGGGTGACGGGCAGGGGAACCTCGCTCGGGCAGCCGCTGGATCGGGTGGCGAGGGTGCTTGCCAGAGCCTGCGGCAATGTCGGCTCGGGTGCCGAGTATCTCTACAACACCGTCAGCCACCTTGAGGAATTCGGCATCCGCGACCGCAATCTGTGGCGGCTGCAGCAACTGGTTGCCAACGAGATCAGGTCGATCCATGGCGGCGCTACGAGCACTGGCTTTTCGCCCGTGACATAGGCCATAACATGAGTGGTCCGATCATATTATCAGCTAGGCTTTTCAGTGGCTTGCGGTGAAAATTGACCAATTGATAAAAAAATAAAACGTGCTAGCCTTCCCCAAAACGAAAACATGGGGAACTGACGATGCCACAAGGCCAGTTCAAGGACGGCATTGCCGGCGGCCGGCTTGCCGCCGACCAGTACGCCGAGAATTTTTCCGACCTGCATCCGCCGCTCGATCACCACGAAGCGCTGGTCGAATCCGACCGCTGCTATTTCTGCTACGATGCGCCGTGCATGAACGCGTGCCCGACCTCGATCGACATTCCGCTGTTCATCCGCCAGATATCGACCGGCAACCCGATCGGTTCGGCCAAGACGATTTTCGACCAGAACATATTGGGTGGCATGTGCGCCCGCGTCTGCCCGACCGAGACGCTTTGCGAAGAGGTCTGCGTGCGCGAGGTGGCGGAAGGCAAGCCGGTGCAGATCGGCCGCCTGCAGCGCTACGCCACCGACGTCGCAATGGCCGAGCACAAGCAGTTTTATCCGCGCGCTGAATCGACCGGCAAGTCGGTCGCCGTCGTGGGCGCCGGACCGGCCGGTCTTGCCGCCGCCCACCGGCTCGCTCGCCACGGCCATGACGTCACCATTCTGGAAGCCCGCCCGAAGGCCGGCGGCCTCAATGAATATGGCATCGCCGCCTACAAGAGCATCGACAATTTCGCCCAGGCCGAGGTCGACTATGTCACTGGGATCGGCGGCATCGATATCCATAACGGCAAGGCGCTCGGTCGCGACTACCAGCTGTCGGACCTGATCCTCAATTATGATGCCGTCTTCCTCGGCATGGGGCTTGGCGGCGTCAATGCGCTGCGCGCCGATGGCGAGGAGGCCGGTGGCGTCGTCAATGCAGTCGAATTCATCGCCGAACTGCGCCAGGCCAGCGATCTCTCGAGCCTGCCAATCGGCCGGCGCGTCGTCGTCATCGGCGGCGGCATGACGGCGATCGACGCCGCCGTGCAGTCGAAGCTGCTCGGCGCCGAGGAGGTGACGATCTGCTACCGGCGCGGCCAGGAACACATGAACGCTTCCGAGTTCGAGCAGGATCTGGCAGCCGCCAACGGCGTCACCATCCGCCACTGGCTGCAGCCGAAGCGGGTCATTGTCGAAGGTGGCAAAGTGTCGGGCATCGAGCTCGAATACACAGCGATGAACGGGGACACGCTTGTCGGCACCGGCGAGCGGCTGACGCTGGCCGCCGACCAGGTGTTCAAGGCGATCGGCCAGAGCTTTGTGCCGGCGGCACTTAACGGCAGCGGTGCTGCGATCGAACTCGAAGCCGGCCGCATCAAGGTCGACGCAGAAGGGCGCACCTCGCTCGCCAATGTCTGGGCCGGCGGCGACTGCATTTTTGGCGGCGACGATTTGACGGTATCGGCCGTCGCGCAAGGCCGCGATGCGGCGGAGAGCATCAACCGGAGTCTGGCACAGGGATAGAGATCATGGCCTCAGTGGAATCAGGCATCGCGCGTCACTACGACGTCTCGGATCTTGAGCAGCACATTCTTGCCGTGCTCGCCGATACCGGCGTGGAAATTGCCCATCTACGCGCTGGCGATCTCGAAGCGGTCGACGAGTTCCACATTGGCGGTATCGCCGCCACCAGGGAACTCATCGGCCAGATGGGTTTGAAGCCGGGGGCCAGGCTGCTCGACATTGGTTCCGGCGTGGGTGGTCCAGCCCGTTTCGCCGCCAACAATGCCGGCGCCGATGTCACCGGCATTGATCTGACGCAAAGCTATGTCGACATCGCGACCAGCCTGTCGAAGCGGGTGGGAATGGCCGACAAAGTCCGGTTCGTGCAGGGCAGCGCGCTGGACATGCCGTTCAGCAACAAAAGCTTTGATACGGCCATGATCCTGCATGTCGGCATGAATCTTCCCGACAAGAAAAAGCTGATGAGCGAGGCGGCGCGTGTGCTCAAGCCGGGCGGCGTCTTTGCCGTCTACGATGTGATGCGGCTCAAGGCAGGTGCGCTGACCTATCCGCTGCCATGGGCATCCGACGAGAGCATGTCCTTCGTTGCCACGCCCGACGACTATCGTTCGGCTGCCGCCGCCGCGGGGTTCTCTGTAACCGCCGAGCGCCCTCGTGGCGCCTTCGCCATCGAATTTTTCGACACGATACGGGCGCGCATGGCTGCGGCGCAGGCGGAAGGAAAAAAGCCGCCGCCTGGCGTTAATCTTATCATGGGCGAGAACGCCGGCACCAAGATCGCCAATCTCACCCCCGCGCTTAAAAGCGGCATTCTCGCACCCGTGGAAATGCTCTTTCGTCTCGGTTGAAAGGGACCTGTCATGGCAGACATCCGCAACAATTTCGTCGGCATCAAATCGCCCAATCCGTTCTGGCTGGCTTCGGCGCCGCCGACCGACAAGGCCTACAACGTCATCCGCGCCTTCAAGGCGGGCTGGGGCGGCGTCGTGTGGAAGACGCTGGGCGAAGAAGGTCCGCCGGTGGTCAACGTCAACGGCCCGCGTTATGGCGCGATCTGGGGGGCGGACCGGCGCCTGCTCGGCCTCAACAATATCGAGCTGATCACCGACCGCGATTTGCAGGTCAATCTGCGCGAGATCAAGCAGGTCAAGAAGGACTGGCCCGACCGCGCCATCGTCGTCTCACTGATGGTGCCATGCGTCGAGGAAAGCTGGAAGGCGATCCTGCCGGTGGTCGAGGAGACCGAAGCCGACGGCATCGAGCTCAATTTCGGCTGCCCGCACGGCATGTCGGAACGCGGCATGGGCGCGGCTGTCGGCCAGGTGCCTGAATACATCGAAATGGTGGTGCGCTGGTGCAAGGCCAACACCCGCATGCCTGTCATCACCAAGCTGACGCCGAATATCACCGATGTGCGCAAGCCGGCGCGCGCCGCACTCTCCGGCGGAACCGACGCGGTGTCGCTGATCAACACCATCAACTCGATCACCGGCGTCGACCTCGACAGTTTCGCGCCGCAGCCGACCATCGACGGCAAGGGCTCGCATGGCGGCTATTGCGGCCCGGCGGTGAAGCCGATCGCCATGAACATGGTGGCCGAGATCGCCCGCGATCCGGAAACGCGCGGCCTGCCGATCTCCGGCATTGGCGGCATCACCACCTGGCGCGATGCGGCTGAATTCATGGCGCTCGGCGCCGGCAATGTGCAGGTGTGCACGGCGGCGATGACATACGGCTTCAAGATCGTGCAGGAGATGATCGCCGGTCTCGAAAACTGGATGGACGAGAAAGGCCACGCCTCGCTCAACGACATTGTCGGCCGCGCCACGCCCAACGTCACCGACTGGCAGTATCTCAACCTCAATTACATCGCCAAGGCGCATATCGACCAGGACGCCTGCATCAAATGCGGCCGCTGCCACATCGCCTGCGAGGACACTTCGCACCAGGCGATCACCAACATGGTCGACGGTGTCAGGCATTTCGAGGTGATCGAGGCCGAATGCGTCGGCTGCAATCTGTGCGTCAATGTCTGCCCGGTCGAGAACTGCATCACCATGGAGCCGCTGGCCGCCGGCGTGATGGACCAGCGCACCGGCAAGCCGGTGTCGCCGGTCTATGCCAATTGGACGACACACCCGAACAACCCGATGGCCAAGGTGGCTGCGGAGTAGACTTGGGTTCCTCGCCCCGATCGACGTCTACGTTGTGCACTCATCTTCTGTGACTGGTCGGCGTGAGGGCTTGGTTGCCACGTGGTTCCCCCAATCCGTCGCTGCTTCGCAGCGCCACCTTTCCCCCTTCGGAGGGAAAGGAAGGGAGCTTTACTGACGAACGTTGACGGCAAAAACTTGGCGCCGTTCCTCTCCCCCCGTCGATCCGGGGAAAGGTGGCTCCGGCGAAGCCGAGACGGAGTGGGGGTCGATCAGCGCAATATAAGACAATGCATGCGCCAAGCCGCCATACACGCTATCGCCACAGACCAGCCGCCCAGAAATGTGTGCAGGCCGCAGAGCGGGATGCCCAAGTTCTGTGAAGCCATCGCTATATGTGAATTTCCGCATTTTCCTATTGCAGATAAGTTTTATCCGCGATAAAAGATATCCATGAATAGGAGCGCAACATCATGAAGCTGGGCGAAGGTGTAGAAGCGGCCATCCATTGCGCGGCCACCCTGGCCAGCGTGGAGGGCAACAGCACGATGCCGGGTGCTGCTTTGGCAGAGTCCTTCGGCCTGTCGCCGAGCTATCTGCTGAAACATCTGAACCAGCTGACGGCTACGCGGATCCTGGAATCGGTGCCGGGACCGGCGGGCGGCTACCGGCTGGCGCGTCCGGCCGAGCGCATCACGCTGCTCGATATCGTGCTGGCGATCGAAGGCCGTGAGCCGGCCTTCCGCTGCGGCGAGATCCGCCAGCGCGGCCCGGTCAAGATCGATGCTTCGGCCTATGTGAAGCCGTGCGGCATCAATGCCGCGATGCTGAAAGCCGAGCGCGCCTATCGTGCCGCTCTCGCGGAAACCCGGTTGTCCGACATCGTGGCTGACTACAAGGCCGAAGGCGATCCGCGATCGTTTGCCGCCAGCTGTGCCTTTGTGGCGCGCCATCAGCGGCCGCAGAAACCCGCTTCGACCAAACAGATTTAATCCCCCGCAAACAGATGTGAAAGGAAAGACGATGAAACAGAGACTGCAATTCTTCGCCAAGGCGCCTGAGATCATGAAGGCGGTGTCAGCGCTCAACAAGGCGGTCGACGAATGCGGGCTTGAAGTGAGCCTGCTGCATTTGATCAAGCTCCGCGCCTCGCAGATCAATGGCTGCTCCTACTGCGTCGAGATGCATAGCCGCGAGGCGAGGCGCGATGGCGAAACCGAGACACGGCTCTATCTGGTTTCGGCCTGGAAGGAATCGCCGCTGTTTTCCGAGCGCGAACGCGCGGCGCTTGCTTGGACCGAGGCAACGACCCTGATCGCCAACAATGGCGTTTCGGACGAACTCTATGCCCGCACGCTCGAGCACTTCTCGGAAGAGGAACTGGTCAAGCTGTCGGTCGCGATCGGCATGATCAACACCTGGAACCGGCTCTGCATCCCGTTCCACGCCATTCACCCGATGCCGGCTGCCAAAGCAGCCTGACCGTCCGGTTAGTCATGGAGCGCCGTGGAAAGGGCGGCGCTCCACCTGTTTCATGCTTAAGTACGGGGAAGATTTCATGCCTGTCGATTTGCCTTCGACCTTTTTGTTTCTCGGCCGCCTGTTGCTCGGCGGCGCCTTCGTTTGCGCCGGCCTGCGCAATGTTCAGAACGAGACCTTCCTGACCGGGCTGATGACCGCGCGCGGCGTGCCGCAGGCGAGATTGGCGTTGTGGGCCGGCATCGTCCTGCAGACCATTGCCGGCGCGCTGTTGATGGCCGGCCTGTGGACTGCGACCGCCTGCGCCGTGCTGCTGCTGTTTCTCATCGTCGCCACGCCGATGTTCCACAATTTCTGGGACCATCAGGGCCCGGACCGGGCGTCGCGCATCAACGGTTTCGTAGGCAACGTCGCACTGGCCGGAGGCCTTCTCACGCTGATCGCGCAGTCGCTGTAAGGTCACGCCGCGTAGCGCAGGCCGCCGTCGCAGGTCAGCACCTGGCCGGTCATGAAGCCGTTGGAGACTAGAAAGGCGATTGCGCCGGCGACGTCTTCGGCGCGGCCGATCCTGCCCACCGGGGTTTTGCCGGCATATTCGCTGAACACCGCCTGCCGCTGGTCTTCGGCCAGAAAATCCCACCATGGCGTGTCGATGACGCCGGGCGCCACGACGTTGACGCGCAGAGGCTTCAGTTCGACCGCCAGGATCGGCACCACCGTCAGCAGCATGCCGTTGACGGCGGCAATGCCAGCCACGCCGGGCGCCGACAATTGTGCCGACACCGCCGAGATGAAAGTGACCGATCCCGATCTGTTGAGCGTCGGCAAGGCTGCCTGCAAACAGGACAGCTGCGGCCTGACTTTCTCGTCGACGCCGCCGGCGATGTCTGAGAGGTCGAGGGTTTCGAACGGCCCAAGTCCCTTGCCGCCGCTGGCAGCCAGCACGAGGTGATCGAACGGTCCGAGTTCCCCAAAGAACTGGCGAACTTCGCCCGGCTTCGAAGCATTGAAGGCAGCTTTTTCGGCGGCGCCGCCGAGGCTCTTCCAAGCGCTGGTGAGCTTGTCCTGGTTTCGTCCGGTGATGGTCACCTTCATGCCTGGGCCTAGCAGTTTTCGCGCCGTTGCCAGGCCGATGCCGGATGAGCCGCCGATGACGACCGTGTGTTCGATCTTGCCGGTCATGAATGCTGTTCCTTCGATTTTGGGGAAGCCTGGCCGACGAGGTCGAGGCTCAGGGTTCGCAATTGCTGTCTGGCCTTGGCGTCATAGGTTTGTGCGTCGGCGCGGGCCTCCCTTCGGCCGTCGAAATAGAGGCCGCTGCGGCCCTCCAGCGCGGGCGATGTCGCGAGGTTGAGAATGGCGTCGGCGCCGGTCTCGACCGAGCTCCATGGCGTCACGCCGGCCTGGCGGACCATGGTGGTGTTCATGTAGCTCGCCGGATGCAGAGCGTTGACGGTGACGCCGCTGCCTTTCAACTCTCCGGCGAGGTCGATGGTGAATAGGATCTGCGCCAGCTTGCTCTGGCAATAGGCGCGCACGCCGTCATAGGAACGTGTCAGCATGACATCGCCGAAATCGATCGCCTGCTGGCCGGTCGAGGCGACGTTGATGATGCGCGCCGGCGAACTCGCCTTGAGCAGCGGCAGCAGTTCCGAGGTCAGCAGGAAACCGGCGAGATAGTTGACCGCAAAGCGCAGTTCGAAGCCGTCGGCGCTGAGCTGTCGCTTGGCGCCGGCCGTGCCGATGCCGGCATTGTTGATGAGGATGTCGAGCCGGTCGGTTTTTGCGCGTACGGCCTCGGCGAGGCGGCGGACCTCGGCTAGCCAGGCGAGGTCCGCGGCGAGGAACTCGGCTTTGCCGCCGGCGGATTCGATATCTGCGACGGTTGCCTTGCCGCGAGCCGCGTCACGGCCATGCACCAGCACGCGCGCGCCGCCGGCGCCAAGCTGTTGCGCGACGACACGGCCGACGCCATCGGTCGAACCGGTGATGAGGATTGTCTTGTCTTTCAGATCCATATTCAGAGCCTCCATCTCTCTGGATGGAAGATGGGGCGCCTGACGCAGCCCAAACAGTTCAAACTTTATCCTGGTATCAATACTGCTATAATAGCTCTCATGGATGCTCCCACGCACTCCGCTGAAGACAGCCGCCGGCGCGAGCTTGGCGCCTTCCTGCGCTCGCGCCGCGAAAGATTGACGCCGTCCGCCACCGGCATCGCGACCGGTCTGCGGAGACGCACGCCCGGCTTGCGTCGCGAGGAAGTGGCGATGATCGCCGGCGTCGGCACCACCTGGTACACATGGCTAGAGCAGGGGCGCGAGGTCAGACCCTCGGTGGAGGTGCTAGCGGCGCTCAGCGAAGCGCTGCGCCTCGACGCCGTCGAAAGGCGGCATCTGTTCATCCTGGCAGGCCGCCAGCAACCGGAGAACCGCGTGGCTGCGCCGGAAAAGGTCGATGGCCCGCTGATGCATATGCTGGAGAGCCTGGTGCTGCAGCCGGCCTATGTCGTCGGGCGGCGCTGGGATGTGCTGGCCTGGAATCCGGCGGCGGTAGCGGTGTTCGGTGATTATGGCCTGCTAGAGGGCGACGCCCGCAACATCGTCCACATGGTGTTCACCAATCCGCATCACCGGCGCCTGCTGGTTGACTGGGAGCAATTGGCGCGCACCGTGCTGGCCTCGTTCCGGGCGGAAAGCGCCCACTATGTGGGCGATGCGGATTTCGAGCGGCTGATCGTGCTTATGACGCGCTCAAGTCCGGAGTTTCGCGACTGGTGGCCGCAACGCGACGTGGCACGCCGATTGTCGGGGGTGAAACATGTCCGACATCCGAGCGCCGGCGCCATGACGTTCGAGCATATGAGCCTGTCGATCGACGACGGCTCGGACATGAAGCTGATCGTCTACACGCCGCTGGCCGAACAGAATTCGATCGAGAAGCTGCAGAATTTGCTTGAGGCGATGCCGGCGGAGCGCCGCAGCGCCTGACGCCCAAGGTCAGCCCTTCGGCTTCAGCCCATCAATGAACAACTGCTCCAGAAACCGCGCCGCATCCTCGAAGCGGCCGTCGCCGCCGCGATCGGGCCCAAGCACCGCGCGGACCTGGACATCGAAATCGGCATAGTGCTGCGTCGTCGCCCAGATCGAAAAGATCAGGTGCCAGGGATCGGTGCGGGCGATTTTTCCTGCGCGCATCCAGCCCTTGATGACGTTGGCCTTCTCGTCGACCAGCGTTTTCAGCTCACCCGCCAGCAGCGGCATGATGCGCGGCGCGCCTTGCAGGATCTCGTTGGCGAACAGCCGGCTTTCCCTGGGAAAATCACGCGCCATTTCGAGCTTGCGCCGGATGTAGCTCCTGAGCTCGGTCAGGGGGTCGCCGATGTCGTCGAGTTCACGTAGCGGCGCCAGCCACGTCGCCAGCAGCCGCTCCATCAGCGTTTCGTGGATGTCTTCCTTGCGGCGGAAATAATAGAGCAGGTTCGGCTTCGACATCCCCGCGGCCTCGGCGATCTGGTCGATGGTCGAGCCGCGAAAGCCGTTGGTGGAGAAGACTTCGAGCGCTGCTTCCAGGATCAGTTCGCGCTTTTCCTGCTGGATGCGGGTGCGGCGAGGGGCTGAGCCTTCCATGGCGCCGCTCACCCCTGCAAGCCTTGGCCGAGCGGGTCATCTGGACCAATTCTCTGGACCAGTTTTTCTCTTACCCGTGGAGCGCACTTCGCAGGCCGCATTTCCGCTAGTAATCCCTTGACCGCCGACAGGGCGGTGCTAACGTTTGTCCAATCGGTCAAAAATTTGCGTAGCATGAAAACGCAGCAAAGACCAAGCTTTGGAAAGACCAAGCGTTAGCCGCACCGAAACAGGTTACAAGGGGAAGTCTTGGTCATGTCCAACCGGCTGAAAGTCACGCCGAACGATCTCAGCGCATTCTGGATGCCGTTCACGGCAAACCGGCAGTTCAAACAGGCGCCGCGCATGTTCGTGTCCGCCAAGGACATGCACTACACCACCAGCGACGGCCGCAAGGTGCTCGATGGCACCGCCGGCCTCTGGTGCGTCAATGCCGGCCATTGCCGTCCCAAGATCACCGAGGCGATCCAGCACCAGGCGGCCGAACTCGACTATGCGCCGGCCTTCCAGATGGGCCACCCCATCGTGTTCGAGCTGGCCAACCGCCTGGTCGATCTCGCGCCCAAGGGCATGGACCATGTCTTCTTCACCAATTCCGGTTCGGAATCGGTGGAAACCGCGCTGAAGATGGCGATCGCCTATCACCGTGTGAAGGGCGAGGGCGCGCGCACCCGCCTGATCGGCCGCGAACGCGGCTATCACGGCGTCAATTTCGGCGGCATCTCGGTCGGCGGCATCGTCACCAACCGCAAGATGTTCGGCACGCTGCTCGGCGGCGTCGACCACATGCCGCACACGCATCTGCCGGAAAAGAACACCTTCTCCAAGGGCGTGCCGGAATATGGCGCGGAACTCGCCAACGAGCTGGAGCGCATCGTTGCCCTGCATGACGCCTCGACCATCGCCGCCGTCATCGTCGAACCGGTCGCCGGCTCCACCGGCGTCATCCTGCCGCCGAAGGGCTATCTGCAGAAACTGCGCGAGATCTGCACCAAGCACGGCATTTTGCTGATCTTCGACGAGGTCATCACCGGTTTCGGCCGTCTCGGCGCGCCGTTCGCAGCGGATTATTTCGGCGTCACGCCCGACATCATGACCACCGCCAAGGGCGTCTCCAACGGCGTCATCCCGATGGGCGCGGTGTTCGTGAAGAAGGAAATCCACGACGCCTTCATGACCGGCCCCGAGCACATGATCGAGTTCTTCCACGGCTACACCTATTCGGGCAATCCGATCGCCTGTGCCGCCGCACTCGGCACGCTCGACACCTACAAGGAAGAGGGCCTGCTCGCCCGTGGCGAGGAACTGGCGCCGTACTGGGAAGATGCGCTGCATTCGCTGAAGGGCGAGCCGCATGTCATCGACATCCGGAATATCGGCCTGATCGGCGCGATCGAACTGGCGCCGATCGCCGGCAGCCCGACCAAGCGGGCCTTCTCGGCCTTCGTCAAGGCGTTCGAGCGCGGCGCGCTGATCCGCACCACCGGCGACATCATCGCGCTGTCGCCGCCACTGATCATCACCAAGGGCCAGATCAACGAATTGATCGACCATGTCAGAGAAGTGCTGAGGGCGATCGACTAATCTATCCAGCCAGTCGGGCGGCGGCGGGAACCGCCGCCCGGTTGGTTATATGAAATGAGAGGACTTTGAATGGCCGCCCCAGGCGAGAATCTGCGAATCAATTCAGACCGTTTGTGGGATTCCATCATGGAGATGGCGAAGATCGGCCCCGGTATTGCCGGCGGCAACAATCGCCAGACCGTGACCGACGAGGACGGCGAGGGACGGCATCTGTTCAAGCGCTGGTGCGAGGCGGCCGGGCTCGAAATGGGGCTCGACGAAATGGGCACCATGTTTGCCCGCCGGGAAGGCGCTGATCCCAGCCTGCCGCCGGTTTATGTCGGCAGCCACCTCGACACGCAGCCGACCGGCGGCAAATATGACGGCGTGCTCGGCGTGCTCGGCGGGCTGGAGATTATTCGCTCGCTTGACGATCTCGGCATCCAGACCAGGCATCCGATCGTCGTTACCAACTGGACCAATGAGGAAGGCTCGCGCTTTGCCCCGGCTATGATGGCGTCCGGCGTGTTCGCCGGTGTGCTCGATCAGGCGGACGTGTATCAGCACACTGATAAACAGGGCAGGAAATTTGGCGAGGAACTGGAGCGCATCGGCTGGAAAGGCACCGAGAAAGTCGGTGATCGCAAGATCCACGCCTTCTTCGAACTGCATATTGAGCAGGGGCCGATCCTCGAGGACGAAGGCATCGACATTGGCGTCGTCACCCACGGCCAGGGCCTGAAATGGCTGCAGGTAACGCTGACCGGCAAGGAGGCGCATACCGGCTCGACCCCGATGCCCAAGCGCCGTAATGCCGGGCTCGGCATGGCTCGGGTCATCGAACTGGTGCACGAGATCGCCATGGACTACCAGCCCGACGCCGTCGGCGCGGTCGGCCACATGGAAGTGTTTCCGAACTCGCGCAACATCATCGCCGGGCGCACCGTCTTCACCATCGACATCCGCTCGCCCGAGAAGGAAGTGCTGGACGCGATGGATGGGCGCATACGCGAAGGCATCGACACGATCTGTGAGGCGCTCGACATCCAGTACAAGGTCGAGCAGGTCGGCGCTTTCGATCCGGTCACCTTCGATGCCGGCTGCGTCAAGGCGATCCGCGACGCCGCCGATCGGCTCGGCTATTCCCACCGCAACATCGTCTCCGGCGCCGGCCACGACGCCTGCTGGATCAACCGCGTCGCGCCGACCGCCATGGTGATGTGCCCCTGCGTTGACGGGTTGTCACACAACGAGGCCGAGGAAATCACCAAGGAATGGGCCGGCGCCGGCGCCGACGTGCTGTTCCATGCGGTGGTAGAGACAGCGGGGATCGTGGCGTGAACTAAGATCTGTATTCAAAACGACGCTCACAAGAAGCGCGAAGAGAACAAGGGAACACGACAATGACCAAAGTCATCCGAAACGGCACCATCGTCACCGCCGACCGCACCTGGAAGGCCGATGTGCTGATGCAGCACGGCAAGATCGTCGCCATTGGCTCGAACCTGCATGGCGACCATGAGTTCGACGCCAGCGGCTGTTACGTCATGCCGGGCGGCATCGATCCGCACACCCATCTCGAAATGCCGTTCATGGGCACCTATTCGGCCGACGATTTCGAGTCCGGGACGCGTGCGGCCCTTTCCGGTGGCACCACGATGGTGGTCGATTTCTGCCTGCCGGCGCCGCAGCAATCGCTGCTGGAAGCGTTGCAGATGTGGGACAACAAGACCTCGAAGGCTGCCTGCGACTACTCCTTCCACATGGCGATCACCTGGTGGGGCAAGCAGGTGTTCGACGAGATGGCCACCGTCGTCGACAGAGGCATTACCTCGTTCAAGCATTTCATGGCCTACAAGGGCGCGCTGATGGTGGACGACGACGAGATGTACGCGTCGTTCCAGCGCTGCGCCGATCTCGGCGCGCTGCCGCTCGTTCATGCCGAGAATGGCGACGTGGTTGCGGCGCTGTCGCAAAAGCTGCTCGCCGCCGGCAATAATGGCCCCGAGGGACACGCCTATTCGCGGCCGCCGGAAGTGGAGGGCGAGGCGACCAACCGCGCCATCATGATCGCCGACATGGCCGGCGTGCCGCTCTATGTCGTGCATGTGTCCTGCGAGCAGAGCCACGAAGCCATCCGCCGCGCCCGCCAGAAGGGCATTCGGGTTTTCGGCGAGCCGCTGATCCAGCATCTGACGCTGGATGAAAGCGAGTATTTCGACAAGGATTGGGACCATGCGGCGCGCCGCGTCATGAGTCCGCCCTTCCGCAACAAGCTGCACCAGGATTCGCTGTGGGCCGGCCTGCAGGCGGGATCGCTGCAGGTGGTGGCGACCGACCACTGCGCCTTCACCACCAAGCAGAAGCGCAACGGCGTCGGCGATTTCACCAAGATCCCGAACGGCACCGGCGGGCTTGAAGACCGCTTGCCCGTGCTGTGGACGACGGGCGTCAACACCGGGCGGCTGACGATGAACGAGTTCGTCGCGGTGACTTCGACCAACATCGCCAAGATCCTCAACATGTATCCTAGGAAAGGCGCCATCGTCGAAGGCGCGGACGCCGACATCGTGGTGTGGGACCCCAGCGCCAAGAAGACCATCACCTCGAAGAAGCAGCAATCGGTGATCGACTACAACGTCTTCGAAGGTTTTGAGGTGACCGGCCTGCCGCGCTTCGTCTTTTCGCGCGGCGAATTGTCGGTCGAGGAAGCGGAGGTCAAGGCCAAGCCCGGCCATGGCGAATTCGTCGCCCGCGAGCCGAACGCGGCGGTCAACCGGGCTCTATCGACCTGGAAGGACATCACCGCGCCGCGCAAGGTCGAACGCACCGGCATTCCGGCGACAGGCGTTTGACGTTGCGGAGCCCGGGGGCGCTCATTTCACTGGTCGTGGCGATGGTGGTCGCTGGTCCGGCAACAGGGGCCGAGAGGCTGGTGGGCTTCTGGGGCAACGATGCCGGTTGTGTCTTTGCAAAGGCCGGCTTTCAGGGCCGCGACGATTATATCGTGCTGACCGCCGAGGGCATCGAGACCTATGGCAGCGGCTGCCGGTTCGCGCAGCAATTGACGTGGGCGCCGGGCACGCAATCGCTTGATGCGACCTGTTCCGCAGAGGGCGAGGCGGGGACGACGGCTGAAACCGTTGTGGTCACCAACAAGGGCGAGGGTGGTTTCTTCGTGACCATCCCCGGCCTCGAAGAAATGGGGCCGCTGCTGCCGTGTTCGTGATGTTGGTTTCGGGGGAATGAGTGTGCGTGGGTTGGTTCTATTCGTAGCGGTTCTTGCCGGGCTGGCTGCGGGTCAGGCCCATGCGGCAGGGATCGACCTGTCGAAACCCTATGGCGACAAATATGGCTGCATCAACCGCAACGGCCAGGAGGTCGCCGCCGATCGGATGCTGCTTTTGACCGACGAGGCGTTGATCACCGCCGCCAGCGCCTGCACCTTCACGGAGAAGCAAGCGCAGGCTGATGGTTCGCTGGTGGTGACGGCGACGTGCGAGGCGGAAGGTGAAGACGGGCAGGAGCCGACCAAATTCACCATCAAGCGCAGCGCCAAGAACGCCAAGAAGCTGACGGTCGCCGACGAGGACGGCAATGTCATGGGCGAAGTGGCGCGGTGCAAATGACGGCAGTCCCGTCAGCGTCAGGCCACCAGCGCATCCAGCTCCGGCAACAGGACGACGCTTTCCTGTTCATTGGGATCGGTGCGGGCGATGACGGCCGAGGACGGGGCGTTGCTCATATTGGCCGGCAGATGCGGTACGCCGGCCGGGATGTAGAAGAGGTCGCCGGCCTTGACGACGATGTGGTTCTCGAGCCTGTCGCCATACCATGTGTGGACCTCGCCCGAGAGCACATAGATCGCCGTCTCATGGCTTTCATGCAGATGCGCCTTGGCGCGGGCGCCAGGCGGCAGGGTGAGCAGATGCATGCAGATGCCGGACGAGCCGACCGTCTCGGCTGCAATGCCGGCAAAATAGGTCAATCCCTGCTTGCCTTCATAAGTGCTTTCAGGACGGATAAGGTGACAAGTGGGTTTGGGCGACATCGGCAAGGCTCCGGGCGTCGATTGGGTGGGATTGGACGAGTGGAAAGCAACATCAACGCGAATGCAACGGCATTTCATCCTGGGCGGCTGCGAGAGGCAGGCAGCAAGCGATGACGGGACAATCGCCAGCCGTCGTCTCGGCAAGCAGACTTGGCCTTACCTTTCAGACCAATGACGGTCCGGTAGAGGCGCTCTCCAATGTCGACCTGACCATCGGCAAGGGCGAGTTCGTCTCCTTCATCGGCCCATCGGGCTGCGGCAAGACCACCTTGCTGCGCGTCATCGCCGATCTGGAAAAACCGACATCGGGCACGATCTCGGTCAACGGAATGACGCCGGAACAGGCGCGCGAGAAACGCGCTTATGGCTACGTCTTCCAGGCGGCAGCCCTTTTCCCGTGGCGCACGATCGAGCGTAACGTGGCGCTGCCGCTGGAGATCATCGGCCTTTCGAGAGCGGAGCAGGCCGAGCGCATCAAGCGCACGATGGAGCTCGTCAACCTCTCCGGCTTCGAGAAGAAATACCCCTGGCAGCTTTCCGGCGGCATGCAGCAGCGCGCTTCGATCGCCCGCGCGCTCGCCTTCGACGCCGACCTGTTGCTGATGGACGAGCCCTTCGGCGCGCTGGACGAGATCGTGCGCGACCATCTCAATGAACAGCTTCTGGAATTGTGGGCGCGCACCAACAAGACGATCTGCTTCGTCACCCATTCCATCCCCGAGGCGGTGTATCTGTCAACGCGCATCGTCGTCATGTCGCCGCGCCCAGGTCGGGTTACCGACATCATCGAATCGACGCTGCCAAAGGAGCGGCCACTGGACATCCGCGAGACACCGGAGTTTTTGGCGATCGCGGCCAGGGTACGCGATGGGTTGCGGGCAGGGCACAGCTATGATGATTGAGGGGGCGAACGACCGGCTGGCTCCTCTCCCCAACGGGGTGAGGGTGGCCGGAGCGAAGCGGAGGTCGGGTGAGGGGGCGGCGCCGACGGATCCGACCAAGAGAAATGTCGGGGCAACCGCTCGCGCCCGAAAGCTGCGGTTTGACGAGACCGAAGCTGAATACCGGCTTTGGGGGGAATTGAGAGGACGTCATCTCAACGGCTACAAATTTGTGCGGCAAGTGCCGCTCGGACCTTTCATCGCGGACTTCGTCTGCCGCGAGCAGGGGCTGATTGTCGAACTTGATGGCAGCCAACACGCGGATTCACTGACCGATCCCGCCAGGACAGCCTGGCTGAACGGACAAGGTTATTCGGTTCTGCGCTTCTGGAATCACGAAGTTTTGGCTGAGCGCCGAGCGGTCCTGGATACGATCTTGGCTTGTCTCGACGGAAAGATTTCTACCCCCTCACCCGACCTCCGCTTCGCTCCGGCCACCCTCTCCCCGTTGGGGAGAGGAGGGCGCCCCGCTGGCGAGGCGCGCTAGATGGACACCTTCCGCGAAAAACTCATCCCCGTGACCTCCATCCTCCTGGGCGTGGTGGTGCTCTGGTATGTCTTCGCCGTCATCCTAAACGCGCCCTTCCAGCGCGACCTCGACCGGCGCGCCGGGGAAACCCACGGCACAGTCGAATTCATCGGCAAGACGCTGTCGCAGCCCAAGCCGACGCTGCCGGCGCCGCATCAGGTGGCGGTGAACTTCTTCGAGAACACCTTCCTGCGGCCTATCACATCGAGCCGCAGCCTCGTCTACAATGCCTGGGTGACCCTGTCGTCGACGTTGCTCGGCTTTGCCTTCGGCACGGCGCTCGGCATCGTCATCGCGGTCGGCATCGTGCATGTGGCGACGCTCGACCGCAGCCTGATGCCGTGGATCATCGCCTCCCAGACGATTCCCATTCTGGCCGTGGCGCCGATGATCATCGTCGTGCTCGGGGCGATCGGCATCAGCGGTCTGATCCCAAAGGCGATGATCTCGACCTACCTGTCGTTCTTCCCGGTGACGGTGGGCATGGTGAAGGGCCTGCGCTCGCCCGAACTCATGCATCTCGACCTGATGCACACCTACAATGCCAGTGTCTCGCAGACCTTCTGGAAGCTGCGGGTGCCGGCCTCGGTGCCGTTCCTGTTCACCTCGATGAAGGTGGCGGTGGCGGCGAGCCTGGTCGGCGCCATTGTCGGCGAACTGCCGACCGGTGCTGTCGCCGGCATCGGCGCCAAGCTTTTGGCAGGTGCCTATTACAGCCAGTCCATCGACATCTGGTCCGCCCTTGTGGCGGGCTCGGTGGTGGCGGCCCTTCTGGTCATGGTGGTCGGCATAGCCGGGCGCCTCGTTGACCGCGCCATGGGCGGGAGGCCGGCATGAACTGGCTGAAGCCCTCCTGGCAAGCCGTGCTGGCCGTTGCGCTGTGCCTCGTCGCCGTCGCGCTCGGTGCGATGTCGAAGCCGGAAGCGGCCGCCCTTGCAGACCCGACGGCAAGCTTCGACTACCCCTATTTCGGGATAAAGATCCCGATGATCGGCCTGGCCGTGCTGGCAGGGCTGATCTCGATGATCAGAATTTCGCCGCTGGCCGAGGCTGCGGTGCTGTTCATCGGCGCTCATCTCGTCGCCTGGATGCTGATCTCGGGCATTACAGGTTTCGAAGGCACGGCATTGGCGCCGTATTTCCTGCTGCTCGCCGCTGCCTGGCTGCTGGCATGGCGCTGTGTGGCGGTGCTGTCGGGGCTTCGCCCGATGGCAAAAGGGGCGCGGATGGCGCTGCGCCTCATCATCCCGGCGATCTTCGGCGCCTGGATCCTGATCATATGGGAAGCGATGACGCGTGGCGCCGGCATTCCCTTCATCCTTTTGCCGCCGCCGAGCGCCATCGGTGTGCGCATCGCCAGTTCCCTGCCGGTGCTCGGCGCCGATATCAGGCAGACCATCTTCAAGGCGGTGATCTTCGGTTATGTCATCGGCAGCGGCGCCGGCTTCCTGGTGGCGATTGCGGCCGACCGCGTGCCGTTCCTGCGCCGCGGTCTGCTGCCGATCGGCAATATGGTCTCGGCGCTGCCGATCATCGGTGTGGCGCCAATCATGGTGATGTGGTTCGGCTTCGACTGGCCGTCCAAGGCCGCGGTCGTCATCATCATGACCTTCTTCCCAATGCTGGTGAACACGGTTGCCGGTCTTGCCGCCTCCGGCCATATGGAGCGCGACCTGATGCGCACCTATGCGTCGGGCTACTGGCCAACACTCTTGAAGCTCCGGCTGCCGGCGGCAGCGCCCTTCATCTTCAACGCGCTGAAGATCAACTCGACGCTGGCGCTGATCGGCGCCATCGTCGCCGAGTTCTTCGGCACGCCTGTGGTCGGCATGGGCTTTCGCATCTCGACCGAGGTCGGGCGGATGAACATCGATATGGTCTGGGCCGAAATCGCAGTTGCAGCACTGGCGGGTTCGGTCTTTTATGGCGTGGTCGCTCTCGTCGAGAGAGCCGTCACGTTTTGGCATCCCTCTGTCCGTGGTGGATAGGGCGGTGGGTTCGGGTGTTAACTTCAGAGGGTAAAAACATGAAAAGACTGATCATTCCGATGCTGGCCGGCGCGATGTCGCTGGCCGCGTTCCAGGCAATGGCCGCCGACAAGGTGACCTTGCAGCTGAAATGGGTCACGCAGGCGCAGTTTGCCGGCTACTATGTCGCCAAGGCCAAGGGTTTTTATGAAGCAGAAGGCCTCGACGTCGACATCAAGCCGGGCGGTCCCGATATCGCACCCGAGCAGGTGATCGCCGGCGGTGGCGCCGACGTCATCGTCGACTGGATGGGCGGGGCGCTCGCCGCGCGCGAAAAGGGCGTGCCGCTGGTCAACATCGCCCAGCCGTTCAAGAAGGCCGGTATGGAGCTGGTCTGCCCGAAGGATGGCCCGATCAAGACCGAAGCCGATTTCAAGGGTCACACGCTCGGCGTCTGGTTCTTCGGCAACGAATATCCTTTCTACGCCTGGATGAACAAGCTCGGCCTGAAGACCGAAGGCGGCCCGGACGGCGTCACGGTTTTGAAGCAGAGCTTCGACGTGCAGCCGCTGATCCAGAAGCAGGCGGATTGCATTTCGGTCATGACCTACAATGAGTACTGGCAGCTGATCGATGCCGGCTACAAGCCGGACCAGCTCACCGTGTTCAACTACTCGGCGATGGGCAACGACCTGCTCGAGGACGGGCTCTATGCCTCGGAAGACAAGCTCAAGGATCCGGCTTTCGAAGACAAGATGGTGCGTTTCGTGCGCGCCTCGATGAAGGGCTGGAAATATGCCATCGACAACAATGACGAGGCCGCGGGCATTGTCATGGACGGTGGTGGCCAGGACGAAAACCATCAGAAGCGGATGATGAGCGAAGTCGCCAAGCTGATCGACAATGCCGACGGCAAGCTCGACCCGGCGACCTACGAGCGCACCGCCAAGGCGCTGCTCGACCAGAAGATCATCACCAAGGCGCCGACCGGCGCCTACACCACAGCCATCACCGACAAGGCGATCAAATAAGCCTGGCCAGGCAATTTCGACCTCGAGAGCGGCGCCTTTGACCCAAATGTCAGAGGCGCCGTTCCTTTATGGTGTTCATGACGAAGCTGGTCTCGATCGAAGCGACGCATTTCAGCCGCGCGATCTTTTCCTTGATGAAGCGCTCGTACTGTTCGAGGCTGCCGGTCACCACCTTCAGCACATAGTCGCGCGACCCGGTGACGAGGTGGCATTCCAGCACCTCCTCCCAACCGCGGATGGCGTCCTCGAACATGACGATCTCGTCCTCGTTCTGGCGGCTGAGCCGAACGGTGGCGATGGCGACCATGTTCCAGCCGAAGGCGGAGGGATCAACCAGCGTGGTATAGCCCCGGATAATGCCGGCCTCCTCCAGCCGGCGTACCCTCCTCAAACATGGCGACGGCGACAGGCCGATGCGCTCGGCAAGCTCATTGTTGGTGATGCGGGCGTCGGCCTGCAGCTCGCGCAGGATCTTGCGGTCGAAATCGTCGGCTATCTTCTGCTGCACTTCTGCTCTCGCTCGGCAATTTGTTGCCGGGATGCAGCCATGCGACGCCGAAAATAGCAAGGACTGGCGGACCGGGATCGCATAAATTGCGGCACGAGACTCCTCCAGATGCAGGAAAAGCCATGACCGCGCCGCGCCCGTCGAAAACCCACATCGGCAATCACAAGCTCCATCCGGAAACGCTGATGCTGAGCTATGGCTTCGATCCGCAACTGTCGGAAGGCGCCGTCAAGCCGCCGGTGTTCCTGACCTCGACCTTCGTGTTCAAATCGGCGGAGGAGGGGCGCGACTTCTTCGACTACACATCCGGCCGCAAGGAGCCGCCGAGCGGCACGGCGTCCGGCCTGGTCTATTCGCGCTTCAATCATCCCAACTCGGAGATCGTCGAGGACCGGCTGGCGGTCTATGAGGGAACGGATGCCTGCATCCTGTTCTCGTCGGGCATGTCGGCGATCGCCACCACACTGCTCGCCTATGCCCGACCGGGCGATGTCATCTTGCATTCGCAGCCGCTTTACGGCGGCACCGAGACGCTTTTGACGCGCACGCTGTCCGGCTTCGGCATCGGCGCTGTCGGCTTTGCCGACGGCGTCGACGAGAAGGCGGTGCGCTCGGCTGCGGATGCTGCGGTGGCAAAGGGGCGTGTGTCGGTCATCCTCATCGAGACGCCGTCAAATCCGACCAACAGCCTGGTCGATATCGCGCTGATCCGGAAGATTGCCGACGAGATCGGCGCAAGCCAAGGATCAACGCCGATCATCGTCTGCGACAACACGCTGCTCGGCCCGGTGTTCCAGCGGCCGATCGAACATGGCGCCGATGTCTCCGTCTATTCGCTGACCAAATATGTCGGCGGCCATTCCGACCTGATCGCCGGTGCGGCGATGGGCAGCAAGGCGGTGACCAAGCCGATCAAGGCGCTGCGCGGCGCCATCGGCACGCAACTCGACCCGCATTCCTGCTGGATGCTCGGCCGCTCGCTGGAGACGCTCTCCATCCGCATGGAGCGCGCCAACGACAATGCGCGGCTCGTGGCCGAATTCCTGCGCGATCACGCCAAGGTCGAGAAGGTGCATTACCTGCCGTTCCTGGGCGAGGATACGGCAGCGGGACGGGCCTACAAGGCGCAATGCAGCGGCGCCGGGTCGACATTTTCTTTCGATATCAAAGGCGGAGAGAAGGCGGCCTTCGCATTTCTCAACGGGCTGCAAATATTCAAGCTGGCGGTGAGCCTCGGCGGCACGGAGTCACTCGCCAGCCACCCGGCGGCGATGACGCACTCCGGCATTCCCTTCGACGTGCGCCAGCGCATTGGCGTGCTGGAGACCACGGTCAGGCTGTCGATCGGCGTCGAGCATCCGGACGATCTTATCGCCGACCTGACGCAGGCGCTGGCAGCGGTCTGATAGCTCGCTTGTAGATATCAGGAAAGGGGCGATCGTCTTGGCAGCGTCGGCGGGACAGCACCCCCCTCTGTCCTGCCGGACATCTCCCCCTCAAGGGCATAGGCGCTAAGATAGGTATTGCCTTGCGGAATCGGGTGTGATTCTACGCTGCGATGACACACGAATCGCTTGTTGATGACGGCTGGGCCGAGACGATTGAGCTTCTGGGCGGCGAAGAGTTGATCGCAGGAAGTGCCCGCGAGACGAAGGCGTTCCTGCGCCCGCGGGGCGTCAGGTCGGCGAGCGACCTGTTGCGCCTGACACTGGCTTACTGCCTTGGCAAGGTTGGCATGCGGGGCGTCGTGGCCTGGGCGGCGGCGAGCGGGATTGCCGACATTTCGGACGTGGCGTTGCTTGGCCGGCTGCGCAATGCAGGACCATGGCTGCAGCAGTTGATTGGGCACCTTTTGAAGCGCGAGGATGCAGGTTTGGCCAAAGGCCGACTGGTTCGCATCCTCGATGCGACAGCGGTTGCCAAGGCCGGTGCGTATGAGAAGAAGAACAATGGTCTTTGGCGCATGCACTGCGCCTTCGAGCTTGAGCGCGAGCAGTTCGACTTCATCGAGATCACCGACCAGAGCGAGGCCGAGCTGATCGACCGCGTGCCGGTGGTGCCGGGCGAGATCCGCATCGGTGACCGCGCCTATCTGCAGGCCGAGCGGATCGCCAAGGTGATGGCGCAAGGCGGCGATGTTGTTGTGCGCGCGTCGTGGAAAAACGCGCGATGGCTCGACGCCAACGGCAGGGCGTTCGATCTCATCGGCTACCTGGAGAGCTGCCGGGAGGAAGTCTGCGAAACGCCTGCCCGGCTGGCACTCAAGAAGGGCGAGCCTGTGAAGATGCGCCTGATCGCCTTGCGCAAATCCGAGGCCGCGGCACAAGAAGCGCGGCGCAAAATCAACAAGGAAGCCAGGGCCAAGGGCAACAAGGTTCAACCGCAGACGCTGATTGCGGCCGGCTTCGTCCTGCTTGTGACCTCGCTTGACCGGGAGGAGTTTCCCGCCGATACGGTCCTCAAGCTCTACCGCATGCGCTGGCGCATCGAGCTCGCCTTCAAGCGCCTGAAGAGCCTGATCGGGCTGCGCTCTCCTCCCGCCAAAGACCCAAGGATCGCAAAGCCTTGGATCTTTGCACACTTCCTCATCGCGCTCGTGACCGAACCCCTCTCGCGGGAGTTGGGTGTCTCTCCCCCTTGAGCGACGGGCGCCCGCTGCTGTGGCGCGCCACCCGCCAGATCGTCGCCTCTCTGATCGCAGCGATCTTCGCTCAACCTCCCTTGGCAACCCTGCGCCACAATCTCCGTGCCTTGCGATATCGCTGGCGTGAGCCACCACGAAAGCGCAAGTTTCAGTCCATGCCAAAGCTATCTTAGCGCCTATGCCCTCAAGGGGGGAGATCAGCAGCTCTGACCATAGCGCCCTGTCTGCAACGCTGCAGATTGGCGAAGGGCGACATGACATCCAATCTCCCCCCTTGAGGGGGAGATGTCCGGCAGGACAGAGGGGGGTGTGACGGAACTCGGCTTTCGCTGCTAACGTCTCAGCTCTTGTCGCGGATCTGCGTCATCGTCCGCGTCGGCGTGATCGCCTCGGGATCGAGCCTGATTTCGACGATCGCCGGCTTGCCGCTGGCGCGGGCACGCTCGAAGGCAGGGGCAAAATCTGCCGTGTTCTCGACCGTCTCGCCGTGGCCGCCATAGGCGCGGGCAAGAGCGGCAAAGTCAGGGTTCTTCAGATCGGTGGCGACGACACGGCCGGGATAGTCGCGCTCCTGGTGCATGCGGATGGTGCCGTAGATGCCGTTGTTCACGACGATAACGATGATCGGCAGGTCGTATTGCACGGCGGTAGCGAATTCCTGTCCGTTCATCAGGAAGCAGCCGTCGCCGGCAAAGGCGATCACGGTGCGGTCGGGATGGAGCGCCTTGGCGGCGACCGCAGCCGGGGTGCCGTAACCCATCGAACCGGAGGTCGGCGCGCCTTGGGTGGCGAAGCGGCGGAAGCGGTGGAAGCGGTGCACCCAGGTGGCGTAATTGCCGGCGCCGTTGGTGAAAATGGCGTCATCGGGCAAAATCTTTTCCAGATAGTTCATGATCGGCCCCATCTGGACCGGGCCGGGGCCGGTCTCAGGAGGCGTCGACCAGTCGAGGTAGGCAGCGTGTGCTTTCGCTGTCTCACCCGCCCAGGCTGGCGTGGAGGTTGGCTTGCGCTTGGCAAAAGCCTCGACGAAGGCCGAAGGCGAAGCGTTGATCGCCAGGGTCGGCCGGTAGACGCGGCCGAGTTCGCCGGCATCGGCATGGACATGGACCAGCGTCTGGTCGGGGTAAGGGCTCTTCAGCAACGTATAGTCGGAGGACGGCATCTCGCCCATGCGGCCGCCGATCAGCAGCACCAGGTCGGCCTGCTTGATGGCGGTGGCCAGCTTCGGGTTGATGCCGATGCCGACATCGCCGGCATAGTTCGGGTGCAGATGGTCGAACAGCATCTGGCGGCGGAAGGAGCAGCCGACCGGCAGCGACCAGGCCTCGGCAATGGTGCGCATACGTGCCACCGCTTCCTCGTCCCAGCGTGTGCCGCCGAGGATGACGAAGGGACGCTTGGCCTTGGCCAGAAGCTTTTCCAAAGCATCGAGTTCGGCTTCGCCGGGCCGGGTTTCGACCGGCGTGTGCGGCAAGGCCGCGGGCGCGTCGACAAGACTGGTCAGCATGTCCTCGGGCAGCGAGACGACGACGGGGCCGGGGCGGCCCGATGTCGCGACAGCAAAGGCGCGGGTGACGAGTTCGGGGATGCGCGCGGCATCGTCGATCTCCACCACCCATTTGGCGATGTCGCCGAAGAAGCGCTTGTAGTCGACCTCCTGGAAAGCCTCCCGCTCCTTGGCGTGGCTGGCGACCTGGCCGATGAACAGGATGACGGGTATCGAATCCTGCATGGCAATGTGAATGCCGGCCGACGCATTGGTGGCGCCGGGGCCGCGGGTGACGAAGCAGATGCCGGGCCGGCCGGTCAGCCGCCCCTGGCAGTCGGCCATCATGGCGGCGCCGCCTTCCTGGCGGCAGACAATGGTGCGGATGGGCGAGTCATGCAGGGCGTCCAGCACAGCGAGATAGGATTCGCCAGGCACGCAGAAGATGCGGTCGGTGCCGTTCGCCTCGAGTGCGTCGACAATCAGTTGTCCACCGGTCTTCATCGTCCAGACTTCTCCAGTTCGGCAAGAATTTCTTCGGTATGTTCGCCAAGGCGAGGCGAGGGACGCTCATAGACGAGCGGCGTGCCCGACATCACCATCGGCGCGCGCACCGAGGGCAGACGATTGCCATGGCCATCGTCGAGGTCGAGGCGCATGCCGCGTGCGATCGTCTGCGGGTCGGCAAACATCTGGCCGATGTCGTTGATCGGGCTCGCCGGCACGCTTGACGCTTCGAGCCTGGCCAGCAACGGGTCGCGATCCCAATTCTTCAGCGTCTCGATCAAGTGCTCGCGCAAGTTCACCCGGTTGGCGACGCGGGCCGGATTGGTGGCGAAATCGGGATTCGCTGAGAGATGGTCGAGACCGACGGCAGCGCAGAATTTGGCGAACTGGCCGTCATTGCCGACCGCCAGGATGATGTGGCCGTCCCTGACCGGGACAACCTCATAGGGCGCAATGTTCATATGCGCATTGCCCATCTGCACCGGCGCCTTGCCGGAGACGAGATAGTTGAGGTTCTGGTTGCCGAGTGCGGAAATCTGCGTGTCGAACAGCGCCATGTCGATATGCTGGCCTTCGCCGGTCTTTTCGGCATGGCGAAGCGCTGCCTGGATGGCGATCACAGAGTAAAGGCCGGTGAAGATGTCGGAAATAGCGACGCCGGCCTTTTGCGGCTCGCGCCCGACCTCGCCGGTGATCGACATCATGCCGGCCATGGCCTGGATGATGAAATCATAGCCGGCGCGTGGGGCGTAAGGCCCGTCCTGGCCGAAGCCGGTGATCGAGCAGTAGACGAGCTTTGGATTGATCGCCTTCAGGCTCTCGTAATCGAGCCCGTATTTCTTCAGGCCGCCGAGCTTGAAATTCTCGATCAGAATGTCGGCCGTGGCAACCAGCCGGCGCACCGTCTCGGCCCCTTCCGATGTCGAGAAATCGACGGCGATGGAACGCTTGCCGCGATTGCAGGAATGGTAATAGGCGGCCGACAGGTTCTCGCCATCATGGCTCATGACGAAGGGCGGACCCCATTTGCGGGTATCGTCGCCGCCGTCGGGGCTCTCGACCTTGATGACATCGGCGCCGAGATCGGCCAGCAATTGTCCTGCCCAGGGGCCGGCCAGGATGCGGGCGAGTTCGACGACGCGGACGCCTTTCAGCGGAGGTTCAGCCATAAATCACCAAAAACGGGTCGGAACCGCAGCCTCTATCAACCCGGGATGCCGCTGTCACGGGCCTTGCGGTAGGCCAGCGATGTCACTCTTTGAGCACGCTATCGGCCCAGGCAGCGAAATCGTCCATAACGGTGTCGCGGTTCACCTCGTTCAGGCTTTCGTGGCGGGTGTCGGCGTAAACCTTTGAAACCAGATTCGAAAAGCCCATCGCGCGCATCCGCTTGGTGAGATGATCGATGCCTTTGCCATAGTCGGAGGCCGGATCCTTCTCGCCGCCGACGATGCTGACGGGCAGGTCGCGCCTGATGCCGGCAAAGCCCGCATCCTTGCCGCCTTTCTGCGCCATCTCCACGACATCGCGCCACATCGAGATCGAGGCATCCCAGCCGCACAGCGGGTCGGCAATGTACTTGGCCACTTCAGCCTCGTCGCGCGACAGCCAGTCGAACGGCGTCTTGTGGTTGGGCACCGCCTTGCCCCAGGCCTGGAAGGTCAGTTTGGGCAAGACGCGTGAGGGAACATCGGAGCCGAGCCTGAAGCGCTCATAAGCGAGGATGGCGAGTGCAAGCTGACCAAGCAGGCCTTGTGAGAAATTGCCGTTCCAGATCGCCGCGGCGTGGACGCGCGGCGAGTGCGCCAGCAGGTAGTTGAGCGCCACCGACGCACCCATCGAATGGCCGAACAGGATGACCGGCAGGCCGGGCTGCTCCTTCGCAATCAAATCGTGGACTGCGTCGACATCGGAGATCACCTTGGCCGGGCCGCTTGTGCCGGCGAATCTGCCGAGCGGGGCATCGGGCGCCTTGGTCGCGCCATGGCCGCGATGGTCGTGGACGTAGACATGAAAGCCGCGGGTGCTGAGGTAATCGGCGAAGCGGGCATAGCGCGCGGCGTGTTCGGCCAGGCCGTGATTGACCTGGACTACCGCGCGTGGAGAGCCCCCCGCGTGCTTAACATAGAGATTGAGCGTGGCCCCGGTCGGTGAGGCCAGCGTCGTCTGCTTGTCAAATGCCATGTCTCGCTCCCTTGGCGACTGTTGGGCGACGGCGTGACCGACGTCAAGGGGATGTCGAAATCAGCCGGCGTCACTATTGACAGTGTGCTGTCAATTTGGCTATATGACAGCGTGCTGTCAAATTACGTCGGGAACATGAGCATGAAACCGTTTCGACCGTTTCGCGCCGCGCGTTTCTGCTGGCGAGCCTTTCATCCGCAATGCTCCTGCCCGGCATTGCTTCCAGCCAGACCAGGGAGATGACCATGAAGACCTCAACCATTGCCGGCCCGCAGGGCCAGCTTGCCGGCTACGACATCAAATCCGGCGACGGCCTGCCGATCCTGTTCGCGCATGGCGACTGCAGCCGCGCCACACAGTGGAACCGGGTGATGCAGCTCACCGCAGGTGGCCGTGAGGCGGTCGCCTTCGATTTTCGCGGCCATGGCGCATCGGCGCCTGCAGCTGATGCCGACTACGGCTATGACGGCCGTGCCGACGATATTGGTGCGGTGGCCGATGCGTTCGGCCTGAAGCGGTTTGTCCTCGTTGCACATAGCGGCGGCAGTGGGGCCGCGCTCGCCTATGCCGCCGGCCATGCCGACCGTGTTGCCGGCATCCTGCTGGTCGATCCGGCGACCGATCCGCGCGCCCTGCCCAAAGAGATTCGCGACGGGTTCGTGCGCGATCTGGCGGGGCCAAACGGTGGCGATGTCCTGAGCGCTTATTACATCTCGATCGCCGGCTCCAATGAAGATGTCCGCAAACAGGTCATCGCCGATGCGGCGGTGGTCGATCCGGCGGCTCGGGCAGGCGTCGGCAAGGCGCTGGCGGAATGGAATCCCGAGCCGACGCTCGACGCCTATCATGGGCCGATCTTCGTGCTGGCCACGGAGGCCAATGACAATGCGGCGGCCCTGTTTCGGCTGCGCATCGGAATTGGCCACAGAACCGTCGCCGGTTCCGGCCATTGGGTGATGCTTGACAAGCCGGAGGCGGTGGCTGAAGCCGTCAACACTTTCGTTTCCACCATCGAGGCCGGCCAGAAATGACAAGCAGGACCGAAGCCGGAGATGTGCTCAGCGAACTGGTGCTTGCCGTGTTCCGGCTGAATGGCGGGTTTCTCGACGCGGCCGACCGGCTGGCCGAGCCTGCCGGGTTGACGGCGGCGCGCTGGCAGGTTCTGGGCGCGGTGCTGAAGGAGCCGAAATCGGTGGCCGACATTGCCCGCGACATGGGGCTTGCCCGCCAGAGCGTGCAGCGCCTTGCCGACATTCTGGCCGCCGAAGGGCTTGCCGCCTATGCGGACAACCCGGCGCACCGCCGCGCGAAGCTCCTGGCGATGACCGATGCCGGCCGGGCCGCGATCCGGGATATCGGCACGCGCCAGCATGTCTGGGCCAACCGCATCAGCGAGGGCATCGAGGCTCGCGCGCTCGAGACAGCGCTTGATCTGCTGCGTATGTTGACGAAGCGGGTCGAGGAGGGCGGGGTCTGATCGACCGAGCGATTGTTTTTTGCGGCGGACGAAAGAAATCGTAATTCTGACATGTCACACGTTTCTAGCTTGCGCTATGAAACGCTAGGAGTGCTGGAATGCGGATATCGGCGATTTGGGGTGCGGTGTTGGTGGCGCTGGCCGGTGTCGGCATGGCGCGCGCCGATGTGAAGATGGGCGGCTCCTTCGTGGCCGATGCGGCTTGCCCGGCGACGCAGGCAATCAAAAGCGGCAAGAACCCCGGCAATATCGCGACAACGGCTGGACAGAGCTACGACCTCCTGGCCGGCAACAAGGATGCGCCGACGCATTACCTCATCCGCGTGCCGGGCGCCGATCCTGAGCGTCGCTGGGTCAAGATCAGCTGCGGTCATGTCGCCGGCGGCAGCGCAGCCGCCCAGCCGGCCGCGCCCGCCGATCAGGGCAAGCCTGCGGCTTCGGGAAAGCCCGAATATGTCTTTGCGCTGAGTTGGCAGCCGGCCTTCTGCGAAACCAAGGCAAGCAAGCCCGAATGCCAGGCGCAGACGGCGGGCGGCTTCGACGCGTCGCATTTCACCTTGCATGGGCTCTGGCCGCAGCCGAACGGCAATTTCTATTGCCAGGTGCCGACGAGCGACAAGGCCAATGATAATCCGGCCCATTGGGCCGACCTGCCGCCGGTCGATCTCGATGCCAATACGCGCGCCGAACTCGACCAGGTGATGCCTGGCACCGCCTCCAAGCTCGAGCGGCATGAATGGATCAAGCACGGCACCTGCTACGGCAAGAGCCAGCAGGAGTATTTTGCCGAGGCGCTGAACCTGATGCGGGCGGTGAATGCGTCGCCGGTGCGCGAGCTCTTCACCAGGAATGTCGGCAAGCAGCTGACTTCGGACCAGATCCGCAGCGCCTTCGACAGCGCCTTCGGCGCCGGGTCGGGCGCGCGGGTGCGTGTCTCCTGCCTGGTCGATCCGTCGAGCGGCAGGCGGCTGATCGGCGAGCTGACGCTCGGCCTGACCGGCCCGATCGGCCCCGACAGTTCGCTGAGCACTCTCATGCTCGCCTCGGCGCCGACGACCAAGGCGGGCTGTCCGAAGGGCTCGGTCGATGCGGCCGGGTTCCAGTAGGATATCCGTCTGTCGCTTGGCAGTGACGCGGTGATATGGTCTGGATGTGTTTCATTCGGCGGGGGTGGCGATGAGTGGCATGACATCAGGCGCGCTGGCGCGGCTGGCTTTCTGGGCCAGGGGAATGACAGCCATAAAAGACGGCCGCATGGAATGGCCGGGCTTTTCCTATACCGATGCCGAGTGGGCGCGCATGCGCGTGCTTGCCGCGCCGATCGGGGCAGGCCGCTACCAGCTGTTCACTTGGGTCAATGCCGCGATCTTCATCGCCATTGCCGCGCTCGGGATCGTCTGTGTCTTCCTGCCGCTGGCGACACTTTTGTTTCCGGTGCCGGCCAAGACCAGCGCGCTCAAATTCTCGGCTCTGCTGGCGGCGTGTGCCTTCCTCATAATCGGGCTCGGCTTGCCGATCTCGATGCGCCTGTCGAGCGCGTTGGCCATCTCCCGGGAGATGCGCGCCGGTCTTGTCGGCGAAGCCGGTGACGAAGCGCTGGCAGCAAAAGTGTCTTGGCAGATCAACCGCATCATGCTGGTCATGTGCGGCCTGCTGGTGCCCGGCATTCTGTTGTTCATCGCTTATGACATCGATGCCAGTCCGATCATCACCACGCTGAAATGGCTGGCCATCGCGCTGATAGCCGTTTCAGTTGCGGTCGGCGCGTTGCATCAACGCAAGCGGAGCTGACAGCGTTATCCGCTGACGCCGCCCGTGGACACTGTCCGCGTGCTGAGGTCTTCGGCATCGTCCCTCGATTCTCCGATGACGCGGTCGCGCCCGGTGGACTTGGCCTTGTAGAGACGCTCGTCGGCAAGGGCGAAGAGATCGGCAAGCGAGCCTACGGTCTCGTCGACAGTGGCGATGCCGGCGCTGACGCTGATGTCGAACCGGTTTACGCACGCCTTGACGGCCTGGCGGAGGTTTTCTCCGAGCAACCTGGCGACCGCATGCGGTTGCGAGCAAAGGATGGCGAACTCCTCGCCGCCGATCCTGAAAACCTGATCGTGCGCGCCGGCCGCCTGGGTCAGCACCTGGGCGATCGATCTCAGCACCCTGTCGCCCTCGGCATGGCCGAAGCGATCGTTGATCGACTTGAAATGGTCGACGTCGACGATCAGCAGGCTGAGCGGTTGGGCCGTGCGCAGGCTGACAGCGACCAGACGTTCGCCGTCGCTGTCAAAGCGTCCCCTGTGCAACAGGCCGGTGAGGCCGTCGCGGCCGACATGTTCGACCAGGGCTTCGTAGCGCTCGCGATAGGTCAAGGTGTCGAAGACGTCGGACAACCCACGTGGTGCCACGACCTGACGCGTTTCGAACCATCTGAGGTAGGCGACAAGCATGGCGCTGTAGGCAAAAGCGGCACCCATCTTGGCGAACCAGCCGCCGAAGAAGACCGCAATCGGCGCGCCGGCGACGAAATGCAGGGCGCTGAAAAATCCGGCCTGGTCGAAGGTGAGCACGCAGGCGACGCAAATCAGGATGCGGGAGAACGGCGCCCTGCGTAGATAACGCCCGAGCTTTTCGTAAAGCAGGATGATCAGGATGGCGTCGATGAAGAGCAGCGTCGTGCCCCACACCATCAGCCAGCCCAACTGGTCGATGAAACCGATATCGGGAAGCTTGCCGTCGGAAAGGGCTGAAATATCGTGCAGGCGCAGGATCAGGACCAGCCCGATCATCAAGGCGTTGCCGAGCAGCAGGCCATAGATCGGCTGGCGCACCGTGGCCGCATCTTCCTTCATGTAGAGCAGAAGCAGCATCACCAGCTTGCCGGAAAACAGCACCGCCGAGCCTGGCGAGACCATGCCGAAGGGCAGGGCGACGTAGAAGACGCTGGCGAGATAGGTTTCGAGGAAATGCATGGCGCCCAGCGCGCAGACGAAGACGCCGAGGCCGATGCGATCCCTGAAGCGGAACAGCGTGACCATGACGCTGAAGTAGACGACCGCTTCGGCAAGGAGCAGGAAACTGTTCAGCACTACCTTCGGGCCGATCTTTACTTTCGATCGCGACAGGCCAGCGATCGATCCTGTTTTGACGCTGAAGGGTTAACCGGGGATTTCAACGCTCCCCGCAACCGGCGGAAAACTTAACGTGCGGTGTACACCCGGCTTGAAATGGCAAAAGCGATTGCCGTTCGGCCCGGCATCGCCTACATAGCGGCCAACCTCCATTCAATCCGACATTTCGGTCAATCATCAAGGAAAGCGCGCGTGGCACGCCAGTTCATCTATCACATGGCCGGCCTCAACAAGGCCTATGGCACCAAGAAGGTGCTTGAGAATGTTCATCTCTCCTTCTATCCCGACGCCAAGATCGGCATCCTCGGCCCCAACGGCTCGGGCAAGTCGACGATCCTCAAGATCATGGCCGGGCTCGACAAGGAGTGGAACGGCGAAGCCTGGCTCGCCGAAGGCGCCACCGTCGGCTATCTCGCGCAGGAGCCGGCGCTCGATGCCAACAAGACGGTGTTCGAGAACATCATGGAAGGCGTCGCCGCCAAGACCGCCATCATCGAGCGCTACAACGAATTGATGATGAACTACTCCGACGAGACGGCTGACGAGTCGGCCAAGCTCCAGGACGAGATGGACCGGTTGAACCTGTGGGATCTCGAACAGCAGGTCGAGATGGCGATGGAAGCGCTGGGCTGCCCGCCCAAGGATTCCGAGGTCACCAAGCTTTCGGGCGGTGAGCGCCGCCGCGTCGCGCTCTGCCAGCTGCTGCTGCGTCAGCCCGACCTCTTGCTGCTCGATGAACCGACCAACCATCTCGACGCCGAGACCACGGCGTGGCTGGAAAAGCACCTGCGCGCCTATCCCGGCGCGGTGATGATCATCACCCACGATCGCTACTTCCTCGACAATGTCACCGGATGGATCCTCGAGCTCGATCGCGGCCGCGGCATCCCCTATGAGGGCAACTACACCAAATACCTCGAAGCCAAGGCCAAGCGCCTCAAGCAGGAAGGCCGCGAGGACGACGCCCGCCAGCGTGCCATCGGTCGCGAACGCGAGTGGATCCAGTCCAGCCCGAAAGCTCGCCAGACCAAGTCCAAGGCGCGTATCCAGGCGTTCCAGGACCTGCTGGATGCAGCCGACAAGCGGCGTCCGAGCGATACGCAGATCGTCATTCCGCATGGCGAACGGCTCGGCAATGTGGTGATCGAGGCGGAAGGCCTGTCGAAGGGCTTTGGCGACACGCTGTTGATCGAGGGTCTGGAATTCAAGCTGCCGCCAGGCGGCATCGTCGGCGTCATCGGCCCGAACGGCGCCGGCAAGACGACGCTGTTCCGCATGATCACCGGCCAGGAAACGCCGGATGCCGGCTCTGTCCGCATCGGCGAAACGGTGAAGCTCGGCTATGTCGATCAGAGCCGCGATGCGCTCGATCCGTCAAAGACCGTCTGGGAAGAAATCTCGGGCGGCGCCGAAGTGGTCAAGCTCGGCAAGTTCGAAGCCAACACCCGCGCCTATTGCGCATCGTTCAACTTCCGTGGCGGCGACCAGCAGCAGAAGGTCGGCAACCTCTCTGGCGGCCAGCGCAACCGCGTGCATCTGGCAAAAATGCTGAAGACCGGCGGCAATGTGCTGCTGCTCGACGAACCGACCAACGATCTCGACACCGAAACGCTGGCGGCACTCGAAGACGCGCTGGAAAACTTTGGCGGCTGCGCCGTCATCATCTCGCACGATCGTATGTTCCTCGACCGTCTGGCCACCCACATCCTCGCCTTCGAGGGCGACAGCCATGTCGAATGGTTCGAGGGCAATTTCGAGGACTACGAGCAGGACAAGATCCGTCGTCTCGGCCCCGAGGCCGTCAACCCGCACAGGATGACCTACAAGAGGCTGACGCGGTAAGGGAGCAACCGGGGCGGCGAATTTCTCAACTGATACGAGGAAAGCTTGAATGACCGACTGGTCAGCCGCCCAATATCTGAAATTCGAGGATGAGCGCACACGGCCGGCGCGCGATCTTGTTGCGCAGGTGCCGGTGGATTTCCCGCGCCGGGTGGTCGACATCGGCTGCGGCCCGGGTAATTCGACCGAGCTGCTGGTCGAGCGCTGGCCGGGCGCTGAGGTGAGCGGCTTCGACACCTCTCCCGACATGATCGAGAAGGCGAAGGCGCGCCTGCCCAGCGTCAATTTCGACCTCGCCGATGCCTCGACATGGCGGCCGGCCGAGCCGGTCAACGTCATCTTCGCCAACGCGGTATTCCAGTGGCTGCCCACCCATCCCGCTGTGTTTCAGCGGCTGATGGGCTTTCTCGCCCCCGGTGGCGCGCTCGCCGTCCAGATGCCCGACAATCTGCTTGAGCCGTCGCATCAGGTGATGCACGAGACGGCCGCCGAAATGCCGTTCGCCGCCAAGATGGCAGGTGCTGCGCGCGGACCGCTGCCGGCGGTGTCGTTCTATTATGATCTCTTGTCGCCGCTCTCCGCCCGGGTGGATATCTGGCATACGGCCTACAATCATCCGCTGACCGACGCCGAGGCGATCGTCGAATGGGTGAAGTCGACGGGGCTGAAGCCTTTCCTCGATCGGCTCGACGCCGGCGAGCGCAAGACCTTCCTCGACAGCTACACGGCCAAGATCACCGAGGCCTATCCGAAGACCGCAAACGGCAAGGTGCTGCTGCGCTTTCCGCGTATCTTCATCGTCGCCAAGCGGGCCGGCTAGCACTCCCGATGACATCCGGCCACAGCCTATGGTTTAAGCCGGCGTAAACCGGTGGGGTGAGAAAAGTGTTGTGTCGCGCCCCTTCGTCGTTCACATGAGAACGACAACGCCTGCGCATGGACGGACTGGATATGCATCGCGTCATCATCAGCGGCATTGGCGTTGAAATCCCTGAAGCCAAGATCACCAATGAAGAACTGGTCGCCAGCTTCAATGCCTGGGTCGACACCGAGAATGCGCGCCGGCAAGGCACGGATGAAACGCTGCTGCAGAAATCCGACAGCGCCTTCATCGTCCATGCCTCGGGCGTCCAGACCCGCCATGTGATCGAGCGCGAAGGTATTCTCGATCCGACCCGCATGGCGCCGCGCATTCCGGCGCGGCCCGATGATGCGCTGTCGCTGCAGGCCGAGTTTGGAGTGGCCGCGGCCCGGAAGGCGCTCGACCATGCCGGCCTGAAGCCGTCCGACATCGACCTGGTGATCTGCTCGGCCTCGCACCAGCAACGGCCCTATCCGGCGATCGCCATCGAAATGCAGGAGGCGCTGGGCACCAAGGGCGCCGGCTTCGACATGGGGCTTGGTTGTTCATCGGCCGCGGCCGCCTTGCACATTGCGGCCAATCTCGTGCGGGCGGGTGCGCACAAGCGCGTGCTGGTGGTCACGCCGGAGATCATCACCGGCCATCTCAATTTCCGCGACCGGCAGACGCATTTCATCTTCGGCGATGCGTCGGTGGCGATGGTGGTCGAGGGGCTGGGCGAGGGCGAGAGGCGGCCGGGGCGTTTCGAGGTGCTGGACACGCGCACCTGGACGCAGATGTCGAACAATATCCGCACCAATCTGGGCTATCACACCCGCACCGCCCAGGACGATCCTTACATGATCAACCTCGAAGGCAACCTGATCAAACAGGTCGGCAACAAGGTGTTCAAGGAAGTCACCGTCGCCGGCCACAAATTCATTGTCGAATTCCTCGCCGAGCACGGGCTGACGCCGCAAGCCATCAGGCGCTTCTGGCTGCATCAGGCCAATGCGCGAATGAACGCCATGATCCTGAAACTGGCCTTCGGCCACGAGGTCGACCACGACCGCGCGCCGATGGTGCTGGAGCGGCTCGGCAACACCGCCGGCGCCGGCGCCATCATCGCGCTGTCGGAAAACCACGCCGACATGAAGCCCGGCGATTTCGGCGTGCTGTGCGCCTTCGGCGCCGGCTATTCGATCGGTGGCGCGCTTTTGCGGATGCTGTAATCAGGCCGGCATGAACGGCACCAGCATCGGTACGCTGCGGGCATAGTCATCATAGGCGTTGCCGAGTTCTCCGCGCAGAAAGCGTTCCTCCAGCCTTGCCTTCATGACGATGCCGATGGACGCCATCAGCCGGTTTGATCGAATCATCATCGCTTTCGACTGGACCCGAGCCCACGGCTACGGCTAATGCGACGTCATCCTGCAGAAGGAACGAAGCCATGCTGGACCTCTTCCCGGAGTCTGAGAAGCCGGTCGACATCATCCCCGCCAGGAAGCTGTCCGCCAAAGTGGCCGCTTTGTACGTCGCACCGTCAGATCACTTCCAGACGCGCCCAGTGGAAGCATGGCAACTCGGTTTCGAAGGCATCGACGGCGACTTCCACGCCGGCGCCACCCGTCGTTCCGGCGGTCGCGAACCCTGGTATCCGCGCGGCACCGAAATCCGCAACGAGCGGCAGATATCAATCGTAGCAGCGGATGAACTCGCCGTCGTTGCCGAGCGGATGGGGCTGGCCGAGATCAAGCCGGAATGGATCGGCGCCAATCTGCTGATCGAAGGCGTGCCGCATCTCTCGATGCTGCCGTCAGGCACGCTGCTGTTCTTTAGAGGTGGCGTGACGATCAAGGTCGATGCGCAGAACGGGCCTTGCCGGCTTGCTGGACGTGCGATCGCCGAAAACGCCGGGATGGCCGATCGGGAGGCCGGCGCGCTGGCCTTCCCGAAGGCGGCGAAACGGCTGCGCGGCCTCGTTGCCTGGGTCGAGAAACCGGGTCGTATGACAACAGGGGAAGAGATCTCGGTGCGCGTGCCCGAGCAGTGGATTTATCGATCCTAGTACCGGGCTAGGGCACGGGCTGCGCCGCCGGGGCGACGCAGCCGGATTTCAAGACGCGCTCAGGCCGCCTTGCGGTTCTTCTTGGCGCCCTGCGCCTCGACGGAAACGTGGTCCCACTTTTCCCACAGCGCGATGCGGTTGGCGTATTCCTGCTTGATCATCGGCAGGCCGCCATCGCCGAAGAAGACGCGCAGCGGCGGCTCGGCCGCGTCGACGATTTCAAGCATCGCCGGTCCGGTGGCCTCGGGGTCGCCGGCGACCGAGTTGGCGCGGCGTTCCGCCATCTTGGCGCGGGCCGGCGCGTAAGCCTCGATCGCTTTGGAGACCTTGGCCGAGGCGCCGGACCAATCGGTGGAGAAGCCGCCCGGTTCGACAAGCGTCACATGGATGCCGAATTCGGCGACCTCGATGCTGAGCGACTGGCTGAAGGCTTCGAGCGCCCATTTCGAGGCATGGTAAAGGCCGAGCGACGCAAAGGCGTTGACGCCGCCGATCGACGAGATCTGGATGATGTGGCCGGAGCCCTGCGCCCGCATGATCGGCAAAGCCGCCTGGGTGACCCAGAGCGCGCCGAACACATTGGTTTCGATCTGGTCGCGGGCTTCCTGTTCGCTGACTTCCTCGATGGCGCCGAAATGGCCATAGCCGGCATTGTTGATGACGACGTCGAGCCGGCCAAAGCGCTTGTGCGCCTCGGCGATGGCCGCATCGACGGCCTTCTTGTCGGTGACGTCGAGCTTGATCGCGGCGACATTATCGCCGTATTTCGCGACGAGATCGGCGAGCGTGCCGGCATCGCGCGCGGTTGCGGCGACACGGTCGCCGCGGGCGAGTGCGGCCTCGGCCCAGACTCGGCCAAAGCCTTTCGACGATCCGGTGATGAACCAAACCTTGCTTGTCATGACGTGGAATCCTTGCCCATGCGGGCCGTGAACTGGGAAGCGGAGGCTTCTCCGCTTCCGCGATATACGGTGCGTCGAGCGATTTTCCAGAGGCGAGGGGGAATCTTTTTGGTCACGACATCGTGTGGAGCAGGACCTTCGCCGGTCAGGGATAGCGCACCGGGCTCGACCAGGCCGAGTCGTCATGCTTTTGCCAGTAGAGCGCCATCAAGCGCTTTGTGATCCCGCCTATCTTGCCGTCGGCGACAGCAGCGCCGTCGATCACTGTCACCGGCATGATGCCGCCGGCGGTGGAAGTGATGAAGACTTCGTCGGCAGCCTTCAGCGCGGCAACGCTGACGTCGACGGCCGTGGTGGGAAGCGCTGCCTCGGCGCAGAGGTCGAAGACGGTGCGCCTGGTGATGCCGGGCAGCACGCCGGCGGCTGGCGTCGACAGCCTGCCGTCCTTGACGCAGAACACGTTGAAGCCGGGGCCTTCGGCGACAGCGCCGTTGAAGTCGAGAATCAATGCGGTTTCGGCCCCACGATCATAAGCGTCGTAGAGGCCGCGCACGAGGTCGAGCCAGTGGTAGTTCTTGATCGCCGGATCGATCGAGACCGGCGGAATGCGCACCTTGTCGCTAATGGCGACATGCAGGCCGCGCCGCAACTGCTCGGCATTGGCGACCGAGCCGAAGGGAACTGCGAAGGCCATGAAGCGGTTGACCGCCTGGCGCGGATCGCGGCTGAAGGTCGGCGAGGCGCCGCGCGTGCACAGCATTTCGACATAGGCGGCGCGATGGCCCGACAGCGCCACGCAATTGTGCAGAATCTCGGCCACGCCATCGCGGTCGGACGGGATCGTCATGCGCAGTTTTTGCAAGCCGGCGAAGAAGCGGTCGAGATGCAGGTCGAGTCGGAAGAAGCTCCCGTCCCAGACATGCACGGTGTCGTAGGTGGCGTCGGAATGCAGAAAGCCCCAATCCAGCACCGAGATTTTGGCCTGCGACATCGGCAGATACTGACCATCGAGAAAGGCGACGCCGTCGGGATAGGAATGCGGATCGATATGGCGATCCGACAAAGCCGGCAATGGCACGATGCTACCGGCTGCTGCGCTTCGGTTCATGGCGATTGGTCCCTTCGGCTTGATGCGGCAGAGTCAAGCTAGTGGTCCCCTGCAGGCGGCATAGGGCCACCCAACCATCGCTGTTTGTCCTAGGTAGCACATTCGATATGCCCTATGGTCCGGCTTGAAAATATCCGGCCGGGAGGGGCAAAATGGGCAAATCTTTTCGGACCATCAGCTTTGCAATTTTCGTCGTCTTCGTCACTGGCGATGCCTTCGCGCAATGCGCTCGCGAGGGCGAGGCGCTGTGCCAGAACGGCCAGACCTATCGTTGCGAGAAGACGGGCAGCGAACTGACGCCGATCTTTCAGAACGTGCCTTGCGTGGTCAACGCGACGGGGCTCAACGGGATCTGGACCGGCAGCGGCCATCAAAGTCCGGCCGGGGCTGCCGGCGCCGATTGGGCGATCGCCATGACCATCGGCGATGGCGCCGCGTCGATCGACTATCCGTCGCTCGGCTGCGGCGGATCGTTGACCCAGATTTCTCGCGACGACAGTTCGGCGGAATACCGGGAAAACATCAGCTACGGCCAGGACAAGTGCATCGACGGTGGCGGCATCACCGTCCGATTTTTCAAAGGGAACCTGTCCTGGACCTGGGTTGGCCAGGCCGACGGCCAGCCCTACAATGCGGTTGCCGTATTGAAGCGACGGTAGCTGAAGTTATTCCTCTTCGTCCTCTGCATCGAGCAGGCGCGTGGCGCGCCAACGGGTCAGCACCATGTTTGTTTGCTCGATGACGAAGAACCGCGCCGAGTCGCGGTCATAGCCCTCGGCCAGCAGCTTTTCATAGTCGGTATGGCCGTGCCTGATATGGGCGATCGTCGCCAGCCAGACCGCGATGCCCGGCGGCAGCGTCTTCATGTGCACGGCGCCGGCCCCGGTGCGGATTTTCTCCATATCGGCATAGGGCGCCAGGGGCAGCAGTGCGGTCAGCGCCTTGGCGATGGCGCGGCGGCGGCCGGTGGGCGCGCTCATTTTTCGTCACGCCCGGCAATGGTCGCCTCGGGAAAGGCGTCGGTCGAGGCGAAATAGGGCTTGATGTCGATCACCGGGGTGCCGTCGAGCACATCGATGGCGTCGATGGCGATGCGGCCGTGGTCGATGTCGACGGCGATCAGGCCGGCGATATGCAGCCCGACTGGGTTCGGCCGGGCAGGGGAGCGCAGCGAGAAAACGCCTTTCGGCTCAGCCGCATGGCGGGGTCTCTGGACAATCAGTGCCCGCGGCGCGTGATGCAGCCAGGACAGGATGACGATGTGGCTGGCCCGCTCCAGCGCAAGCAGGCCGTCGCGATAGGCAGGGTCGATGAGAACCGTGGCCGCCTGTCCGGCCTCGCGCGCCGCGCGCATGTTCTTTGGGCAGGTTTGCCTGGATGTCCATGGCGAGGCGATGCGGCCGATGAACACGATATGGCCATCCGCCGGCATGTCAGCCGGGTCAGTCTGCAGGAGCTTTTCGCCGTCGCGCTTCTCGAACATGGCTTTCGCCCTAGCACAAGTTTCCAGCCGATCGTCAGGGAAAAGCGGTTCTCTCAGGCGGGGATCATGTGTGCGGCATTTTCTTGTCAGGAAGCGACATAGGCCTTGCCATGTCGTCAAAGCTGACATAAACATATGTTTATATCTTTTTCAACGAGAACGCGCCGATGCATGTTTCGCTCGATACGATGGTTGATACGTTGAAGGCTGCGGCCGAATCGAGCCGGCTCCGCATCCTGGCGCTGCTGTCGCGCGGCGATCTCACCGTGTCCGACCTCACCGAGATCCTCAGCCAGTCGCAACCGCGGGTGTCGCGGCATTTGAAGCTGCTGCTGGAGGCCGGGTTGATCGGCCGCTACCAGGAGGGCTCGTGGGCCTTCTTCCGGCTGTCGGATACGGATTCCGCGCGCGACTTCGTCATGGGGCTGGTCTCTGGCATTCGCGGCGCCGATCCACAGGTCGAGCGCGATCTCGAGCGGTTGGCATCGGTCAAGCGCAAGCGCCAGGACCGTGCCGCCGAGTATTTCTCCGAGAACGCCGCCAGCTGGGATCACATCCGCTCGCTGCATGTGCCGGACCGCGCGGTGGAAGCCGCACTCCTCAAGCTGGTCGGCAAGCGGCCATTCCAGTCGATGCTAGATCTCGGCACTGGTACCGGGCGGCTGCTGGAGATATTTTCGCCGCTCTACCGGCGCGGCGTCGGCATCGACATGTCGCGGGAAATGCTGACGGTGGCGCGGGCCAATCTCGACAAGGCAGGCATCGCCAATGCGCAGGTCCGCCAAGGCGACATTTTCGCGCCGCCGGTCGAGCGCGACGCCTTCGACCTCGTCACCATCCATCAGGTGCTGCACTATCTCGACGATCCGGCACGCGCCATTCGCGAGGCGGCGCGGCTGCTGCGTCCGGCGGGCCGGCTGGTGATCGTCGACTTCGCGCCGCATGCGCTGGAATTCCTGCGCGACCAGCATGCGCATGTCAGGCTGGGCTTTTCCGACCGCCAGATCTCCGAATGGTTTGCCGAGGCCGGGCTTGATCTCGAGGATGCCCAGGAATTCGAGCCGCGCGGCGGCAACGAAGCCAGGCTCACCGTCAAGCTGTGGCTCGGCCGCGACCGCCGCATGCTGATCGCCGAGCCTTCAAATGACACCCAACCTACCAAAGCGTACCCTATGGGGGAAATCGCCTGATGAACCAGTTCCGCTTTTCCCGCCGTCCCGACATTGGCGACAAGGTGCGCGTCTCCTTCGAGTTCTTCCCGCCGAAGACCGACGAGATGGAAGCCAGGCTCTGGGACACCGTCACCAGGCTGGAGCCGCTGAAGCCGAGATTCGTCTCGGTGACCTACGGCGCCGGCGGCTCGACGCGGGAGCGCACGGCGCGCACGGTCAAGCGCATCCTGAACGAGACGACGCTGACGCCGGCGGCGCACATGACCTGCGTCGACGCCGCCCGCCATGAGGTCGATGCCGTGGTCCGCGAATTCGCCGATATGGGCGTGAAGCGCTTCGTTGCGTTGCGCGGCGATCCGGCGGCGGGTGTCGGTACGGCCTACCGGCCGCATCCCGATGGCTATGCCAATGGCGCCGAACTTGTCGGAGCGCTGAAGGACGCCGGCGATTTCGACATCTCGGTCTCGGCCTATCCCGAAAAGCATCCGGAAAGCCCCGACTTCGCCACCGACTTCGACATGCTGAAGCGCAAGGCCGACAATGGCGCGACGCGGGCGATCACCCAGTTCTTCTTCGACAACGATCTCTACGAGCGTTATGTCGAGAAGGCGCGCCGTGCCGGCATCTACATCCCGATCGTGCCCGGCATCCTGCCGGTGCACAATTTCACCCAGGTCGCCAATTTCTCGGCGCGCTGCGGCGCGCTGGTGCCGGCATGGCTGGCCGAGCGTTTCGAAGGGCTGCACAACGATCCGCAGACGCATGCGCTCGTGGCGTCTGCCGTGGCGGCCGAGCAGGTGCTCGATCTCGTCGAGCGCGGCGTCAGCGACTTCCATTTCTACACCATGAACCGGGCCGACCTGGTGTTTGCCATCTGCCATATGATCGGCATCCGCTCCCACGAAACAGAGGCAGCTGGATCCGCCGCCGCCTGAGCTTCATCGTGGTATGAAATCTGAAATGCAAAAGGCCGGGCGAAACACCCGGCCTTTCGAATTTGTGGGCTATTGCTGCTGTTCTTCCGCTCCGGCGGTTACGGAAGAACACCTATGATAAGGGCGCCAATGAAGGCAAATGCAGCACAGATCATCAATGCGTTGATTGGCCTCGTAAGTCCCATGTCATAGTCTCCTCTTCAAGAGCTATGGGTGGAGTCTAGGGGCATTTGTGCCACAGGCAAGCGGAAAATATGCTGCAATGCGACGCGATTGTGGAATTTGCGACCTGCCACCTGTCGTTAAGCGTTGAAACTCTTCGGCAAAAGCCGCTGGCAGCCTGTGAATAAATTGTGACGCCGCCGTGGCGAAAGCGAGGCATGGCAGCGCTACCAGACCTAAAGCGCGTCGTTGTCCCAAAACCGCTGCGCACTTTTGGTCGACAGGCATTAGCGCCGACCAAACAACCGCCCGTCGATCGTCACCAGGCCAAGCGCGATTAGTGCCATGCCGCAGAACTCAAACAGAGCGAGCCGCTCGCCGAGGAACAGGAGGCCGAGCAGGATGGCGCTGGCCGGGACGATGAGCGTGACCAGCGAGGCGTTGGTGGCGCCGGCCGAGGCGACGACGTTGAAATAGAGGATGTAGGCGAAGGCGGTGGAGAGCAGCGCCAGCGCCAGCACCGCCGTCCAGACCGGCGGCGAGGCCGAGAACAGGCCGGCCGGGCCATAGGTGAGCAGCACCACCGGGATCATGATGATGGTCGACGCCGTCAATTGTCCGGTGGCGATGACCGGCGAGGGCACGCCCTTGAAGCGGCGGGCAATCATCAGCGCGACGGCGTATGACAGCGAGGCGCCGATCAGCGCGAATTTCGCCCAGACCGGGCCGCCGAGCCCGGCCAGCAGGCCGGGGCCGATCATGACAGCGGTGCCGGCGATGCCGAGCCCGATGCCGGCAAGCTTGTTCCAGGAGAGCTTTTCGTCCGCTGTCAGCGCGTTGGCGAGGATCAGCGTCCAGAACGGCGTCGTCGCATTGAGCACCGAGGCGACGCCGGCGCCAAGCGCGGTCTGGCCGGCAAAGATCAGCGAGAACGGGACGACATTGTTGGCGAGCGCCAAAAGGAAAAACAGGCCGGCATGCGGGAAGGCGAGGCGGAAGGACGGACCGCGAATGCCGAGATAGAGCTGCAGTGCAATGGCCGCAATGGCAACGCGAAACAGCACCAGCACCAGCGGGTGCATTTCGGCAACGGCGATGCGGGCAAAGAAGAACGAGCCGCCCCAGATGGCGCCGAGCAGCAGAAGCTGTCCCCAGTCCCTCAGCGTCATCGGTCCGCGCTGCACGGCTGTCGTGGCTATTGCCATCGTGAACGTCCTTCCCCGCGGCATCAATGCCAGCCACTCAGGCAGAAGGCATATCGGGTCCGGCGACAAGAGCCACCCGAAACCTGATTGCTGGCAACAGTGCTGCCAGGAGGATGCGCCGCTGGGTCAGTGCCCGCCAGACACAGAATTGTTTTCTTTGGCCGCTAGCTTGGATTAATTGTGCGCAGCCGAGAAGTCAGGGGATTCGTCCATGCAGCAATTCGAGAATGCCCGCGAGGCGGCGCTGGCGCTTCGGCCGGACGATCCGGTCTACTGCTTTCGCCCGCAGGTGCTGAAGGCGGATGCCAAACAGTTCATGGGCATGTTTCCCGGCAAGACCGCCTACGCAGTCAAGACCAATGGCGAGCAGATCGTGCTCAAGGCGCTGGTCGAAGCCGGCGTCACCGCCTTCGATGTGGCCTCGCCCGGCGAGTTCGCCGCCGTGCGCGCCGTCTCACCCGACGCCGAGATGCTCTACATGCATCCGGTCAAGGCGCAGTCGGACATCAAGCTTGCGCTGGAAAAATACGCCATCCGGGTCATTTCGCTCGACCATGAGGACGAGATCACCAAGCTGACGCGGGTGGTGCGGGCGCTTGACATCGATCCGGGCTCCATCAGCGTGTTCGTGCGAATCCAGACCAAGGGTTCGGCGGCCTATGAACTGTCGAAGAAATTCGGCGCCGGGCCGGCCTATGCGGTGGAACTCGCCGAGCGGCTCAACCGCACCGGCTACAAGGTCGGCCTGTGCTTCCATGTCGGCAGCCAGATCGAGGATCCCGACACCTATGAACGGGCGCTGGCCTCCGCCGATTGGGTGCGCAACCGGCTGACCTTCGACATTGCGGGCCTCGATGTCGGCGGCGGCTTTCCCGCCGAGTACGGCCATGACCCCAATCGCAAGCAGATCGAGATGCCGTCGCTCGGCCAGATCATGTCGCGGCTGTCGGGCGACCTGAGGGAATACCAGTTCGACCAGATCCCGTTGGTGGCCGAGCCCGGCCGGGTGATCGTGGCGCGCTGCCTGTCGCTGATCGTGCGGGTGCTGCTGCGCAAGGGCAAGCGGCTCTACATCAATGACGGCATCTGGGCGTCGCTGTCGGATTCTTGGACCGGCAAGATCACACTGCCGGCCCGCTTCATCCCCGATCCGGCGATCCGCTCGCGCAATGGCGAGGAGAAGAACATCGTGCCGTTCAAGGTCTGCGGCGCGACCTGCGATTCCGTCGACATCCTGTCGCGGCCGTTCTGGCTGCCGGAAACCGTCGACACCGGCGACTGGATCGAGATCGGCCATATCGGCGCCTATTCGCTGTCGCTAAGAACCCGCTTCAACGGCTTTTATCCCGATACCTTCGTCGAGGTGACGACACCCTTCGATGAAGGCGATGCGCCGCAGGGATTCGCCAGCCTAGAGACGATGGCGGACTAAGCGACCCCGCCACCGGCCTGGATATTCTCGCCGGTCAGCCAGCGGGCCTCGTCGCTGGCCAGGAAGACCGCGACATCGGCAACGTCGCGGGGCGCGCCGATCCTGCCAAATGGAGACATGCCGGCCGCCACGGCGCGATCGCGCTCGGGAAGCAGGTCCGTGTCGGTGAAGCCAGGCGACAGCGCATTCACGGTGATGCCGCGCGGTCCGAGTTCACGCGAGAGCACACGGACGAATTGTTCGACGGCGCCCTTGCTGCCGAGATAGAGCGCCGTTTGCGTGAAGAACATCTTGGTGCCGCCGGTGGAGACCGCGATGATGCGGCCGCCGTTTCGCACACGGCGCGCTGCTTCCTGAAGCACGAAGAACGTGCCCTTGGCATTGGTGCCGAAGACATGGTCGAAATCGGCTTCGGTTGCCTCGGTCAGAGGCTTGATGACGGCGACGCCGACATTGGCAACCACGATGTCGATCGCGCCGAACTCACTCTCAGCCTCGTCAAACAGGCGATGAATATCCGAGACGCTTGATATGTCGGCCTGGACGGCCATCGCCTTTCCTCCCTTGCCGGCGATGGCGGCCACGACCTCGTCAGCGGCTTCGTGGTTGCCGACATAGTTGACGACGACGGCAGCGCCCTTGGAGGCGAGGCCTTCGGCGATGGCTCGCCCAATGCCGCGCGAACTGCCGGTGACGAGTGCGGTTTTGCCTTGCAAGGACTTGGGCATGATACGTTTCCTTCAATCATTCAGGCCCGTGCCGGTTTCATCCGACGGGTCTGCTAGTCGAGAAATAGGGCCATGCAACTGATCAGATAATGGCCTATTATCTGACTAGCTTGTTAATCTAGGGATACACAATGCGCGGTTCTGAATTCGCCGAGCTCAAGGCATTTGCCGCAATCGTGGAAGAGCGTAGTTTCGTCCGCGCCGCCGCCCGGCTGCGTGTTTCCCCGCCGGCGCTCAGCCAGTCGATCCGGCAACTGGAGGCTCGCATCGGCGTCAGGTTGCTGAATCGCACGACGCGTAGTGTTTCACCCACTGGTGCCGGCGAGACGCTGTTTGCGCGCCTTGCCGTTGCGTTCGAAGAGCTAGAGGGCGCCGTAGCGGACATTCATGCCGCGCGTGATCGACCGGCGGGTTCGCTACGAATAAACGTGCCGCGTGTTGCCGCGGTGCGGTTCATCGGCCCGATCCTTGGCGACTTCCAACGCGCCTATCCTGATATCGCGCTGACCGTCATCGTCGACGATACGCTGACCGACATTGTTCGAGGACGGTTCGATGCCGGAATCAGGCTTGGCGAGCGGCTGGAGAAGGACATGGTGGCAGTGAAACTGAGCGGGGATTTGCAGATGGCGGCGGTGGCCGCTCCCGTCTAATCTCGAAAATCGGGCCATACCGCGCCATCCGCAGGAGTTGCATCAGCACCAATGCATAACATTCCAGTGGCCTGGTGGCGGCAACCTCTATCGATGGGAGTTCGCGCGCGGCAAACGGTCTCTGGAAATCGCCGTCGAGGGCAGCCTGACTGTTAACGACACCGAGCTGATGCTGAACGCGGCGCTGGGTGGAGCAGGCGTTGCCTACATGATCGACTATCAGGTCCAGTCCTGGATCAATGCGGGCAGGCTGATGAGATTTCTAGAGCCCTGGTCGCCCAGCTTTCCAGGCTTCTTCCTGTATCACCCGAGTTCGAGGCACGTCCCCCCGGCTTTGCGGGCATTTATCGACTTCGTCCGGGCAAGGAGTAGGGAATAAGGAACCCAGCTTGGGCAGATTCTACTCACAGTTTCCCCAAAAGCTCCGGCGTCGGCCAGCCGTCGACCGGCATGCCGAGCCGCATCTGTTCCTTGCGGATGGCTTCGCGGGTGTTGGTGCCCAGAATGCCGTCGACGGTGCCGACGTCATAGCCCCTGGCTTCGAGCTTGGTCTGCAATTCCTTCATCTGGTCGCCATTGAGCCCGGTTTCGGGATTGCGCGGGTCGAACTGCTTTGCCCCGGCCAGCCGGCTGGCGAAGTTGGCGGCGGTCAGCGCGTAGGTGAAGGACTGGTTCCATTCGAGATAGACGTCGAAATTGTCGTAGGCGAGGAAGGCCGGACCTTTGCGGCCCATCGGCAGCGCCAGGCCGGCCTTCAGGCCATTGTCGATCAGCGGCGTGCCATCGGGATTGGTGACGCCCCACGCGGCCCATTGAGACAGCGGCAGCTTGTTGGTGCGGCCGGTCTGCTCCCAGGGCATGTCCTCGGGCACGCGCACTTCCTCGATCCACGGCTGGTCGCGTTTCCAGCCGCGCGACAGCACCTTGTTGGCCGTGGTCATGATCACGTCGGGTACGCTGCGCCTGAGGTCGACGATGCCGTCGCCGTCGCCGTCGACGCCGCGCGCGAGATAGTCGGAAGGCAGGATCTGCGTCTGGCCGATCTCGCCGGCCCAGGCGCCGGTGACGTCGGCCGGAACGACGCCGCGATCGATCAGCGTCAACAGCGGCAGCAGTTGCGGCCGAAACAGCTGCGGGCGGCGGCAGTCATGCGACAGCGTCACCAAGGCGCTCAGCGTGTGGAAATCGCCCTGTACGGCGCCGAAATCGGTCTCCAGCCCCCAGAAGGCGGTGATGATCGGCGCCTGGACACCGAACTGCTGGTCGGCGCGCGCAAAGATTTCGGCGTATTTCTTCAGATTGGCCGCGCCCTGCTTCAGCCGGTAGGCCGAGATCATGCGGTTGGAGAACTGAATGAAGGTCTGGGCGAAGACGCCCTGGGCGCGGTCACGCGCGAGCACCTTGTCGTCGATGGTGGCGGCCTCCAGCGCGTTAAGGCCGACAGCGCCGACACCGGCTGCCTTGGCTTCCGCCGCCACGCCTTGCTTCCAGGTTTCGAAGTCGCCGCCGCATTCCTGCGCCGCCGCCGGCATCGCCGTAGCGCCGAGCAGCAGGGCCGCGAGCAGCCCGGAGCGCAGGCGGCTCTTCGACTGTTTCCGGCGTAAATATCCCAGTGGCTGCAGGTAGGTGCGCATGGGACGTCGAAAAGCAGGCGGCAGAGCCGGTGTCAACGGGTGTTCTGCCGCAGCCACTTTTTCCAGGCTGCCTCAGTGCCGTTGAAGACGTTGATATCGGACTTGCCGTTCATGCCGGGCACGATACCGGTTCCGGTGTATTGCCAGAAGGTGAAAGGGTGGCTGCCGTACTTCTGGCGGGGGTGGCCGGCCACCGAGCGCAGCCAGTAGGGATAGCCGCGGAAGGTCGCAAGGTCGTTATCGTCGAAGAAGTCGACCGAGGTGTAGATGATCGGCTTCTTGCCATAGTGCCGCTCGATCATCTCGAGAAAGGTGGTCATTTCGGCCCGCACCGTCGCTGAATCCGGGCGCAGCCGGCAGGTCGGCGATTGCGGGTTCCACTCCATGTCGAGCACCGGCGGCATGGCCGAGCGGTCGACGGGCACGTTCTGGATGAACCAGCGCGCCTGGGTGGCGGCAGGCGTGCAGAAATAGAAGAAATGGTAGGCCGCGCGCGGAATGCCATTGGCCTTGGTGCGCGACCAATGCTCGTTGAAATACTCGTCGAAACGGTCGCCGCCCTCGGTCGCCTTGATGAAGGCGAAGGAGATGCCGCTGGCCTTGGCCGTCGGCCAGTCGACCGAGGTCTGGTATTTGGAGACGTCGGTGCCGTGAACGGCATAGTTCCAAGGCGCGCCGCTATCCCATTCATGCGGCTTGGAGTCTTCGAAACGCGGTGCACGCACGGCAACCGTCGGGCTGCTGGATGGCGACATCGAGGGCACGAGATCGCCGGCGGTCGAGCAGGCGGCCAGCAGCGTCAACGTGATGAGGGCCGCGAAACGGCGCATCGCATTTCCCGAGCCGGAATCAGCCGGTCGCTGTTGGGTTGTCGTTGCAGGTGCCCCTCAGGCGATCGCCCCACAGCATCGCCTGATACGCTATTTTCGTGCATGTCGTTGTTCCAAAACCGCTGCGCACTTTTGGGCGACATGCACCAGTGATCGCCGATCATGGTTGATAACAGGTTGACGGCGCTCGACAAGAACACCGATTTTGCGGAAGCAATGGCGGCAAATCGATGACATAAATCGGGCCGCAAGCCACGGGCAGCGGAAAAGCAGGGACGGAAAGATGCGGATCGCCGTGAAGATCATCAAATGGCTGCTCGGCCTGGTCGTGTTGGCCATAGCCGCCCTGTTTACCTGGCTCTACGTCGCGCCGCCCGAACTGATCCGCGTCGGTTCCGGCTATTCCGCCAAGATTGTCTGCTCGAATGTTTTTATCGCCGGCCGTGATCCCAATGAGGTGCTTGCCATCGACGTGCAGGCGCCCGGCCATCCGCTTCTCAGGCTGATGAAGGTGTCGGTCGACAAGAACAGGGGGACCGTCTCGGCCGGGCTGCTTGGCTTCCTCGGCAAGAGCGTTGCTGTTGCGCGCGCCGGCCTGGGTTGCGCCTCGGTTCCTGATGGCGACGTCGGCAAGGCACGGCGCACGTCAATCCCTGCCGAGGCGTCGGCGGCCACCAAGGGCGATCTGTGGCCCGAGGGAGATCGAGTCGATGCCTCGCAAAATCCCGAAATCAACAAGATCCTCGACGGTGCGGCGATGACCGGCATCGGCATGCGCGCCGTGGTGGTGGTCAAAAATGGCCGCATTGTTGCGGAGCGTTATGGCGACGGCTTTTCGGCGAAAACGCCGCTGCTGGGCTGGTCGATGACCAAGACAGTCAACGCCGCGCTCGTCGGCACGCTGGTCAAGGACGGCAAGATGGCGGTGACCAATCAGGGCCTGTTCGGCTCATGGAAGGCGGACGGCCGCGCCGCCATCAGCCTTGCCGATATGATGGCGATGTCGAGCGGACTCGAGTTCAACGAGGATTATGGCGACGTTGCCGATGTGACGCGCATGCTCTACCTCGAACCGGATATGGCGGGCTTCGCCGAGGCCAAGCCGCTGACCGGCGACGTCGGCAAGGTCTTTTCCTATTCGAGCGGCACGGCGGTGATGCTGTCGCGGCTGTGGCAGGATGCTATCGGCGACAAGGACAAGGCGCTGATGTGGCCAAGGGCAGCGCTGTTCGGGCCGCTCGGCATGCAAAGCGCGGTGCTCGAAACCGACGAGGAGGGTACCTTTGTCGGCTCATCCTACCTCTATGCCACGGGGCATGACTGGGCGCGGTTCGGCCAATTCCTGCTGCAGGGCGGCGTCTGGAACGGCAACCAGATCCTGCCGGCCGGTTTCGTCGACTGGATGCGCGAACCGGCACCGGCCTCGAAAGTCTACGGCAAGGGGCAACTTTGGATCGAAGCCCCGGGGGACGAAGGAAATCCCGGCGCCGGCGTCGCCGCCGGCCTGCCCAACGATACCTACTGGATGGAGGGCCATGACGGCCAGACGGTCGCCATCATCCCGTCGGAGCAACTGGTGGTGGTGCGGCTGGGGTTGACGCCGGCCAAGCTCGGCTACCGGCCGCAGGTGATGGTCGGCGCGCTGATGAAGGCACTGCGCTAGCTCCCTTTACCCTCCCCTTGATGGGGAGGGCGGGGGCGTAGCGCCGGGCGGGGTGCCTGGCACTTCACCCCTACCCGCGCCTTCAGCGCGACCTCCCCCATCGAGGGGGAGGTAAGAGTGCGCGATCTTGACGACCGCCAGCCAGGCATAGCCGCGATAAAGCGCGCGGAAACAGAAGCTTGCGCCGGTTCGCCGAGATTCCGATTCCAAGACTTCGCGCAATGATTCACGTGGGGTGACATGGAATTTCTTGAGCCAGCCGCGCAGCAATGTCCGGAACCAGTTGGGCAAGCCTTCCTGCTGGCCGAAATCGACGACATGCAGCGAGCCGCCGGGCGCGAGTGCCGCAAGGGCTGCCGAAACCGTCTTTTCCCAACCGGGGATCATCGACAGCGAATAGGACACGAAGATGCGGTCGAAGCGCTCGACGCCGAACAGCGTCTTGGCGTCGAAATCGGTGGCGTCGCCGCGCGCCAGCACGGCGCGGCCGGACAGGCCGTCGCGGCCGATCGCCTTGCTCGCCGTCTCCAGCATCTCGGCCGAGATGTCGAGGCCGTAGAAGAGGGCGTCGGGATAGCGGCGGGCGGCAAGCGCGATGTTGCGGCCGGTGCCGCAGCCAAGTTCGAGCACTCTGCCATTCGCCGGCACATCCAGCCCGGCTATCATCTGGTCGCGGCCAAGCAGATAGTATTTGCGGGTCAGGTCGTAGATATGGCGTTGCCAGCGATAGACGCCGTCCATCAGTTCGGCATGGTCGGCCGGCAGCTCGCTCGCGCTCATGCCGCGCGCTTCACATAGAGGTGGAAGCCGCCATAGATGGCCGAGCGGTCGCGGGCCGAACAGTCGCGCGAGGCCTCGTCCTCGTAGGTCCACTGGTCGAGCAGCGAGATCGAGACGCGGCCCGGCAGCAGGCTGGGCTCGGCGGCGGTACGGAAGATGACTCGGGCGCCGACCGAGGCGGTGCGGGTGATCTCCGACCAAAGGGCATTGAGCTGGTCGTTCGTCATCCAGTCCTGCGCGTCGAGCAGGACGAAACGATCGACGGTGCTTGCGTCCTTGCCGGCCAGAAATTCGATCAGATTGGCGTGGTGGATGCCGACGCGATCGACATTGTTGCGGATCGCCTTGTAGTTGGCCTCTTCTAGATAGGCGGGCAGGGCGGCCTCACCCGGATTGGGATAGCGACGGGCGAAGGCTTGCCAAGCGAAGTAGTTGTTCTTCAGTGGAAAATCGCAAGCGAGCTTTTCCAGCCGGGCCTTCAGCACGCTGGCCATCGAACCATCGCCCGAGGTGATCAGCGAATCGTACTGCGCCGGCGGAATGCCGAGGCCGAACAGCGAAGCCTTGCGCGAGGTAGCCCAGCGCAACAGCTTCTTGTCGAAGACCGGCGCCAGCTCTTCGTTGAAGAAGCGGCGCTGGTCGGCGAGGCTCTTCGACGCCATGATACCGGCGGGATCGACGCCGAAGAATTTGGCGATGCGGTGGCCCATGGCGATGAACAGGCCGAGCAGGCCGGTCTGGTAGAAATTGCGGTCGAAGACGGTGATGCGCCGGCGGCCGGGCCAGCTGCGACGCTCCCAATAGTGGCGGCTGACCGGGTCGAGATGCGGCGCGATGAAGCGGTCATAGGCTTGCGAATTGTGGCTGGTGCCGGCGGCGCCGAAGAAACGGAACAGATCGCCCTGCGAGGGCAGATGCCGCACCGCCTCCAGCTTCATCCGGTTCAAGGCGATGTGGGCGGCGTTGAGGTCGACCGCATCGACGCGTTCAGGCGAGCGGGTGAGGTAGGCGAGGATGTTGCAGCCGCCCGACGCTATGGTGACGACGCGGTGACCCTGGCCAAGCTGCATGGCCTCCATGTCGACTTCAGGGTCTTCCCAGATCTGCGGATAGACGAGACCGGAAAACAAGAGGGCGAACAGCCGCTCCGAGATGCCGGCCTTCGACAGCGGGCGGTTCTGGTAGACGGCTTTTCCAACTTCCTTGCCGCGGCGAAAAACGAGATCCGAGGAGACGTCCGTCATGGCAAAGTGATTCCCCATTTGCTTTGCCGCAAGCGGGTAACTCAGGGGCATGACAGGCGGGTGACAGCCTGTTGACGCGAGTTCAGGCCTTGCCAAATCCCCCGGGTGTCGGCGTCGTCAGGATGACGGCGTCGCCGGCGTCGAGCACGGTCTGGTCGCAGGCCTTCAGCGTCTCGGCGCTGCCGTCCTGGCGGCGGACCTTGGTCGAGCCGACCTCGCCGTCACCGCCGCCGTCGAGGCCTTGCGGCGGGCGGTTGCGGTGCGAGGACAGGATGGCGCATTCCATCTTTTCGAGGAAACGGATGGTGCGCCTGGTGCCGTCACCGGCATCCCATTTGCCTTTGCCGCCGGAGCCATCGCGAATGTGGAAATCCTCGAGCAGCACGGGAAAGCGCAATTCCAGCACCTCCGGGTCGGTCAGGCGCGAATTGGTCATGTGGGTGTGGACGCCGGATGTCCCGGCAAAGCCGCGGCCGGAGTTCATCCGGCCTGCCGGCGAGCCGGAGCAGATGGTCTCGTAATACTGGTACTGCTTGTTGCCGAAGGTCAGGTTGTTCATCGTGCCTTGCGCATTGGCCATGGCACCCATGGCGCCGAACAGGGCGTTTGTGACATGCTGCGAGGTCTCGACATTGCCGGCGACGACGGCGGCGGGGTAGGCGGGCTTCAGCATCGAGCCGTCGGGGATGATGATGTTGATCGGCCGCAGGCAGCCGGCATTCATCGGGATCATGTCCTCGACCATGACACGGAAGGCATAGAGCACGGCTGCGCGGGCGACGGGCTCGGGCGCGTTGAAATTGTTCTTCTCGACCTTCGACGTTCCGGTGAAGTCCACGGTCGCCTCGCGCTTTTGCCGATCGACGGTAATCTTCACCTTGATCACCTGGCCGGTGTCGGTCGGGTATTCGTACTCGGAACTATCTGGCAGCCGCTCCAGCACGCGGCGCACGCTTTCGGCGGCGTTGTCCTGGACATGGCCCATATAGGCTTCAACGACATCGAGGCCGAAATGGGTGACCATCTTGCGCAATTCCGCCACGCCCTTTTCGTTCGCGGCGATCTGCGCCTTGAGGTCGGCGATGTTCTGGTGCGGGTTGCGGGCGGGGTAGGGGTGGTCGGTGAGCAGCGTTTGCAACTCCGCCTCGCGGAATTTTCCACGATCGACGACCCGGAAATTGTCGAACAGCACGCCTTCCTCATCGACAGTGGTGGCGAGCGGCGTCATCGAGCCGGGCGCGGTGCCGCCAATATCGGCGTGATGGCCGCGTGAGGCCGCCCAGAACAGGATTTCCTCCCCCCTAGAAGGGGAGGTGGCGGCGGAGCCGCCGGAGGGGGTCGCTGCGGCAGTGCTCGACGCCCTTGCGGTGCCTTCTGAGAGGACCCCACCCGGCCGCTGCGCGGCCACCCTCCCCTCAAGGGGGAGGGAAAACACCGGCGTCACCACGGTGATGTCGGGCAGATGCGTGCCGCCATTGTAAGGTGCGTTCAGCGCAAAGACGTCGCCGGGGTGGATGTCGCCGGAGTTCAGCCGGATGATGGTTTCGACCGAGCGATCCATTGAGCCGAGATGCACCGGCATGTGCGGCGCGTTGGCGACCAGCGCGCCGTGGCGGTCGAAGACGGCGCAGGAGAAATCCAGCCTTTCCTTGATGTTGACGGAATAGGCGGTGTTCTGCAGCGTAACGCCCATCTGTTCGGCGATCGACATGAAGAGGTTGTTGAAGACCTCCAGCATCACCGGATCGGCTTCGGTACCGAGGGCAGCCGTGCGAACTTTCCGTTCGGTGCGGCGGATGACGACGTGATTGAGGTTGGTGATTTCGGCCCGCCAGCCCGGCTCGACGACGATGGTCTGGTTCGGCTCGATGATCAAAGCGGGGCCTGCGATCAGGTTGGATGGGCGCAGATTTTCGCGACGATGGATGCCGGCCTCATGCCAGCGGCCCTCGGTATAGATGCGCCGCGTTCCGGACGCACCCGCTTCAACCCTTGCCGGTCCGGCGGGCGCAACGGCTTCGGCCGTGGTCTCGACGATCTCGGCGCCTTCCACGCCAACGGTCTCGACGATCATCGGCTTGTCATCATAGACGAACCCGAACTGCGCCTTGTGGGCGATTTCGAAATCGCGCCTGGCCTGGAAGATCGAGTCGCCTTCGAAATTCACCGGCAGCGTGGTGTCGGTGCCGTCATAGCGGATGTGCAGCACCGGCTTTGCCGCAATCTTGTCCTCGGCGATGCCTTGCGCTACCAATTCGGCGATGACGGCTTTTTTCAACGTGCCGATGAGGCTGCCCATCTGGGTCCTGGATTCTTCGGCAAGCGGCTTCAGGAGCGCCTGCTGGCGCGACGCGAAAACCGACGACAGGCCGATACCATAGGCTGAGAGCAGACCGGAGAAGGGGTGGATCAGTACCGCCTCCATGCCGAGCGCGTCGGCAACCAGGCAGGCATGCTGGCCGCCGGCGCCGCCAAAACAGTTCAAGAGATATTCAGTGACGTCATAGCCGCGCTGCACGGAGATCTTCTTGATGGCATTGGCCATGTTTTCCACCGCGATGGTGACGAAGCCTTCGGCGACGGCTTCCGGCGTGCGGCCATCGCCGATTTCGACGGCCAGCGCAGCGAATTTTTTGCGCACGGCGGCCACATCGAGCGGCTGGTCCTGGCCTGGGCCGAAAATTGCCGGGAAGAAATCGGGCTGCAGCTTGCCCAGCATGACATTGGCGTCGGTGACGGCCAGCGGGCCGCCGCGCCGGTAGGCGGCGGGGCCAGGATTGGCGCCGGCGGAATCCGGGCCGGCGCGGAAACGGCCGGCTTCGTAGTGCAGGATCGAGCCGCCGCCGGCAGCGACGGTATGGATGCGCATCATCGGCGCACGGATGCGCACGCCGGCGACCTCGGTGTCGAAGGCGCGCTCATACTCGCCGTCATAATGGGCGACGTCGGTCGAGGTGCCGCCCATGTCGAAACCGATGACTTTCTCGAATCCGGCGAGTTTCGCCGTCTCGACCATGCCGACGACACCGCCGGCCGGGCCGGACAGCAGCGCGTCCTTGCCCTGAAACATGTCGGCGGCGGTAAGCCCGCCCGACGACATCATGAACATCAGGCGAGGGTTCTCCCTCCCCCTCGAGGGGAGGGTGGCGGCGAAGCCGCCGGGTGGGGTCGCCGCGGCAGTGCTCGACGCTTTGGTGGTGCCTCCTGAGAGAACCCCCTCTGTCGGCTTTGCCGACTGCCCTTCGCTATGGCTCCGGGCGTTCGTCGCTGAAAAAGCCAAATCGTTGGCTTTTTCTCGGCCTTTGGCCGACCGCTCCTCACCCCCCACAAGTGGGGAGATTGGCGTCGCGCCCAGTTCTCCCGCCACCCTTTGCACATAGCGCGACAGGATCGGCGACAGATAGGCATCGACCACGGTGGTGTCGCCGCGGCCGACCAGTTTGATCAGCGGCGAGACTTCATGGCTGACCGAGACTTGGCTGAACCCGATCTTGCGGCAGACTTTCGCCACCGCCTTCTCGTGGTCGGGATATTTCCAGGCATGCATGAAGACGATGGCCACCGCATCGATGCCGTCGGCCTTCGCCTGTTCGATGGCGGGCCGGCAGGCGGCGATGTCGAGCAAGCGCTCGACCTCGCCATTGGCGCGCACACGCTCGTCGATCTCGATGACTCGCTCGTAGAGCTGTTCGGGAAGGATGATCTCCTTGGCGAAGATGTCCGGCCGCGCCTGATAGGCGATCTTCAGCGCGTCGCGAAAGCCCTTGGTGATGAGCAAAAGCACACGGTCGCCCTTGCGCTCCAGCAGCGCATTCGTGGCAACGGTGGTACCCATCTTGACGTCACCGACCAGGCCCGGAGGAATAGCGGTGCCGGATTTCAGCCCCAGAAGCTCGCGGATGCCGGCTATGGCCGCGTCGGGATAGGCTTCGGGATTTTCCGACAGGAATTTCCTGGGATGCAAACCGCCTTGCGGATCACGTCCGATCACGTCGGTAAAGGTGCCGCCGCGGTCGATCCAAAAATCCCATTTCTTGTCCACGCAGAACTCCGGCATTGCATTTGGGTCCAGACTGTTAGTTCGGCATCGCCCGGCCCGCAATCGGTAGTGCGCGGATGTTACATCAGGAAACGCAACGTTACGAAACTCATGGCCGTTTGATGCATTTTGCCTTCGACCGTTCACCGCAACGTGAGCGTGTGTTGAAGGAGAGATGTCATGAAAAAGCTCATTCTTGCTTCCGTTTCCGCCCTGGCCCTGTTCGGCGTTGCCGCCTGCAGCGACAGCGGTACGGATAACACCACCACCCAGAGCACCAATCCGCCAGCCGCCGAGCCCATGAAGCCGGCGACGCCGGATGCACCGAAGCCTGCAGAACCGGCTCCGGCAACACCTGCTCCTGCCCCCGCGCAGTAGCAGCAGTCCCGGTCACTTTGACGTGACGAGAGAGGAGGCCGGCTCCGCGCCGGCCTTCCTGCGTTTAGGTCAATTCGGGGCTCAAGGGCCTTGAACCGGCTCTTTTCTACGGTTTGGGATCTGGCGCGTCGGTTGCTTGCGCAAATCGATCCACTCTGCGGCGCTGTCTTGGCTTGATAGCAATGGCCGGCGGCCCTAATAAGCGCTCATGTCGATTTGGGATCGCCTCGGCGACTTCATCAACCGCGTTTCATCTTCAGCCACGTCCGGTGTAGCCGATGTGGTCGAGGCCGTGCGCACGGTTTTCTCCGGTGACGCTGATCTGCGCCGGCGCGTCGCCTTCTCTGTGGCGATGATTGCGCTGTCAGCCAAGATGGCCAAGGCCGATGGCATCGTCACCCAGGACGAGGTTCGCGCGTTCCAGGAAATATTTGAGGTGCCGCGAGAACAGACCCGCAATGTGGCGCGGCTTTACGATCTGGCCAAGCGCGACGTCGCCGGGTTCGAGACCTATGCCGAGAGTATGGCGCAGATGTGCGGCTCGGGCCATTCGAACTGCGTCATGCTGGAAGACATACTCGACGGTCTGTTCCACATCGCCAAGGCGGACGGGCTGGTGCATGAGCGCGAAGGCGTTTTCCTGCACCGTATTGCCGAGATTTTTCGCATCGACGAGGTGCACTACGAAGCCATCCTGGCCAGGCACGTCAATCTCGGGGCCGGCGATCCCTATATCGTGCTCGGCATTGAGCGCGGCAAGCCGTTCGAGGAGGTCAGGAAGCGGTACCGCAAGCTGGTCTCCGACAATCATCCGGACCGCCTGATCGCGCGCGGCCTGCCGCAGGAATTCATCAAGATTGCAACGACCAGGGTCGCGGCTATCAACGCGGCCTATGAAATGATCGAGCGGGGCCTCAGGCACGCATGACCGGCTTCTCGCCCGACGAGCCAAGCGCGGAGGTCAGGGTATCGCCGAATTTCGGCCCGCGGCGCGAAACGCTCAGGCCCGATATGATCGTGCTGCACTATACCGGCATGGCGACGGGTGCTGCCGCGGAAGCCTGGTTGTGCAACCCCAAAAGCGAAGTCTCGTCGCACTACCTCGTCCATGAGGATGGCCGCATCATCCAGATGGTGCGCGAAAGCGACCGCGCCTGGCATGCCGGTGCAAGTTCCTGGTTCGGTCGTCGCGACATCAACTCCTGTTCGGTCGGCATCGAAATCGTCAATCCCGGCCATTCGCTCGGCTATTCGGCCTTTCCCAAGCGGCAGGTGGAAGCGGTGATCGGGCTTTGCCTTGGTATCATCGAACGCCATTCCATTACGGCGCAAAGGGTGCTTGCCCATTCCGACATCGCGCCGGGGCGCAAGATCGACCCGGGCGAGAAATTCCCCTGGAATGCGCTGTTTGCGGCCGGGGTCGGCCATCTCGTGCCTGCGGCGCCGGTCCGGCGCGGCGCGGTGCTGAAAGCCGGCGATACCGGCGCCGAGGTCGAGACACTGCAGTCGATGCTGGCGCTCTATGGCTATGGCGTTGAGATATCAGGTGTCTTCGACCGCCAGACCGAAATCGTCGTCGAAGCTTTTCAGCGGCATTTCCGACCGCGCCTGGTGGATGGTGTCGCCGACGGCTCTACGTCTAGCACGCTGCAAAGCCTGCTGACTTCCCTTACGTCAGTTGCCTCTAAATAATCTTTTTCTGATATTCAAGTTACAGCCTGTCACTGAAAGTGAATTGCCTCGCCTTGTTCGACACAAATTCCGCCCTCAAAGGCGGTTCGTGCAAGTTATCGGACCTCCAGCCCCCCGGATGCTCCGATATTGATTAGGCGTTGCTGCGTGAAGATCTTCGCGCGGCCAAACAGAACGGGACCACATGCAGAAATTGACCGTTGTAACGGCAGCTATTGCTGCCGGCGTAATGACTTTTGCCTTCAGCACGGCCGATGCCGCACCACTGAGCCAGAGGGCGGACCAGGGCTTCATCGCCGCACCCGCCAAAGCCACCATGACGAAGGCAAACCCAACAGCAAAAAGGGCAATCACCGCGAAAGGGCGCAAAGCAGCCGTGGTGAAAGCCAGAAAAGCCACGGCCAAGAGGCATTTTAAGCGCAACAGGAAGAGCGTCGACCTGACGACGACCGCATCGATCCGCCCAAGCACCGCTGCGGAGTCGACTGCGGCAGCCGCGCTTGGCGGCCAGTATTCGGCAATCATTGCCCGCTATGCTGCGGCCGAAGGCGTGCCGGTGTCGCTGGCCCAGGCGGTCATCAAGATCGAGAGCAACTACCGGCCGAACATCGTCGGCAGCGCGGGTGAAATCGGCCTGATGCAGATCAAGCCGGCAACGGCGCGGATGATGGGGTATAGCGGCTCCGCCAAGGGTCTGTTCGATCCCGACACCAACATCAAATACGGCATGAAGTACCTTGCCATGGCGCGCAATCTCGGCGGCGGCACCACCTGCGGCACGATCCTGAAATACAATGCCGGCCATGCCGCGACGAGGATGAACCCGGTGTCGGCGGCCTATTGCGGCAAGGTCAAGGTGCAGTTGGCGGCATTGGGATCGCCGGCATAAGTCTGCTTTTTCATTTGCGTTTTGGAACGTGAACCCCTTTATACGCTCTGCCAGCTGGCCGGGCGGCCGCACCCGCAAAGCCGAAAGGCTGCGGGTGAGGAAAGTCCGGGCTCCATGGAAACACGGTGCCGGTTAATGGCCGGCGGGGGCGACCCCAGGGAAAGTGCCACAGAAAGCAAACCGCCACGATTTATCGGGGCAAGGGTGAAAGGGTGGGGTAAGAGCCCACCGCGCGACTGGCAACAGGAGCGGCACGGTAAACCCCACCGGGAGCAAGACCGAATAGGGACGGTGCGAGGGGAAACCTTCAGGGCTGTTTCCGGCTCACCGTCCGGGTAGGTTGCGTGAGGCGCATGGCAACATGCGCCCAAGATGAATGGCCGCCACGTTCTCGCCCCGAAAGGGGCGAGGGCCATACAAAACCCGGCTTACAGGCCAGCTGGCAATTTCTCCCCATATCGCGATTAATCCTTTGGGATCAGCAGTCTGCGCCTTCGGGCGCAGCTGACGATTCAGGTGCTTGAGCGATTGAATCAACTGCACCGGGTGGGTCGAGACAAACGCATTCTTGAAGCTGGTACGATTAATCGTACCATGATCGTCGTGGTTTGATCAGGAGCACGCCATGGGTCATGTCGACAAACGCAGCATCACGCTTTCGCCGGAACTGGCGGGGGCGGTCGACGACGTCGTGGCCGCCGGCGAATATGCCTCGGCCAGCGAAGTGATCCGTGACGCACTGCGGCAATGAAAAGACCGCCGCGATCTTCTCGGCTACACGGTCGAGGAATTGCGCAGGCTGATTCAGGAGGGGATCGACAGCGGACCGGGACGATTTGCGTCGATGGACGAGATCAAAGCCGAAGCACGTAAGGACAGGTTGTCTGACGACCTTGAGAGCGGGAGGATAGACGGACATCTGTTCATGAAGCGCTTGCAAGCCAAATATGCCGCAGTGACTGAGGCAAGGGACTCGAAGAAGTGAGATCGCTTCAGAGGTTGACGCTGCCCCTCATCCCCCTGCCGGGACCTTCTCCCCGTACAGTGACGGGGAGAAGGGGCAAGCCGCCTCAGATGCCGATCTTGTCCAGCGATGCCTCGATCGCCTGCCAGAGTTCTTCCACCGGCTCGCAGCCCACCGACAGGCGCACGAAGCCGGGCGGAACCGAATCTCCTCGCTTGGCCCGCCGCTCGGCGGAGGTGTGGACACCCCCGAACGACGTTGCCGCCTGCATCAGCGTGCAGTTGTTGATGAAATCCTCGGCCTTCTCCTGGGAAGCGAGTTCGAAGGACACGAGGAAGCCGAAGCGCTCCATCTGCGCCCGGGCCAGGTTGTGCGACGGGTCGCCCTCCAGCCCGGGGTAGCGCAAGCCGCTAACGGCGCGATGGTCTTTCAGGCGCTTCACGATCACCTCGGCAGAAGAACACATGCGGTCGAAGCGTACGTCCAGCGTCTCCAGGCCGCGATGCACCAGCCAAGCCTCGAACGGGCCGGGAATGCCGCCCGCGGTCTCGCGCCAGCCGGTGACGGCCGCGATGATATCTGGATTGCGACTGGCGACATGGCCGAACAGCACGTCGGAATGCCCGTTGGCCGCCTTGGTGTCGGCAGCAACGACGATGTCGGCGCCGAGATCGAGCGGACGCTGGCCGAACGGCGTCATCGTGGTGTTGTCGACGACGACGATCGCGCCCGCTTGGTGCGCGGCCTCGGTGACGGCTGTGATGTCGCAAATGTCCAATCGCGGATTTGACGGGGTTTCAACGTAGACAAGGCGGTAGCCGTCGAAGCCGCCGTCGAGGAATGTAGCTGTCGGCCGCAGATCATAGGCGACGCCGAAGGGCTTGAGGAAACGTTCGGCCAGCGCGCGTGTGGCATGGTAGCCGTCCGAAGGCAAAAGCACGCGGTCGCCGGATTTCAACAGGCCGAAAAACACCGCCGAGATTGCCGCCATTCCTGAGGGGAAGCCGACGCATGGCGCGTCTTCGAGATGCGCCAGCATGTGCTCGACTGCATCCCAGGTGGCATTGCTGTAACGGCCGTACTGACTGTAGCCGGCGCCGTCGGCCGGGTTGTGGAAAATAGCGGCCATGGTCAGCGGCAATGGGATGGGGTCGCCTTTGGCAAGTCCGTCGCGACGCAGATGGGCAAGGGAGGCCGCGCGGGACCTGGCTGTTTCGGGCATGGATTTCTGACCTTGTTGCTCAGCGAAAAGACTGACGACGCTATTCGCGGCAGTGATGCGCGGCAAGCCGCTTCCGCTTGGGCCAGCCCGCTCTAACGGTTCGTTAGGCTTAATGGGAGATAAAGACGGGAGTGTTGTCAGAGCTGCTCTCACCGGTTGTGGCGCGCGCGTTTGTGAAGCCTGTTCCCGTTGACGCCCATAGTGCCCCATGATATCCCATTTCGATACCAAAGCCTTCGTTCCGCGTCAGGGTAAAGCGTACGCCAATCGGGCAGCCGCGGCGGCTGTGCGTTTGCGGGGTTTTGCCGCTGGGATCGAAGCGGATTTTCGGCAGGGGACGCGCTTCGGCGCGGACGAAAACATGGAGAGGGGTGCGGCGGCGGAAGCGGCTGCAGCGTGTCATGGACCGGTTTCTGTCAAGCGCGGTGAACAGGATCGATGCGAAGGGGCGGGTCTCCGTTCCGGCGCATTTCCGCGCGGTCGTGCAGAAGCGTGGATATTCGGAACTCTATGCGCTGCGCGGCCTGGACGTGCCTGCGATGGATGTCGGCGGGCTCGATCTGCTCGACCGCTACGAGCAGCGCATCGCGCTGGAAGACCCTTTTTTGCAGACGGCCGACGATATGTCGTTCTTCTGCCATGGCGACGGGACGTTCCTGAAGCTCGATCAGGATGGCCGCATCACGATGAGCGATTTCATCCGCGAGCATACGGGCATCACGAGCGAAGTGGCCTTTGTCGGCCGCGGCAATTTCTTTCAAGTTTGGGAGCCTGGACGGCTGACCGCCTATGGGGCGCAGGCGCGGGCCCGGCTTTTGCAGCTTCGGCAGGGGACGAAGGCTCACGAGGGCAAGGCTGGGGAGCGACCGGAATGATGGCGGATCACGGCGATGATCTCAGCGCCGTTGGCGGACCGGTCCGCCACATTCCGGTCCTCCTAGCCGAAGTGCTGGAAGCGCTCTTGCCCAAAGAAGGCGATGTGATCGTCGACGGCACGTTCGGCGCCGGCGGCTACACCAAGGCGATCCTGGCGAGCGGCGCCTCGGTGGTGGCGATCGATCGCGATCCCGATGCGATTGCCGCCGGGCGCGGCCTGGAACAGCAATCCGGCGGCAGGCTGAGGCTGGTGCAGGCGCCGTTCTCGACGCTGGACGAGCAGGTCGAAAGCGCCGACGGCGTGGTGCTCGACATCGGCATTTCCTCCATGCAGGTCGACCAGCCCGAGCGCGGCTTTTCGTTCCGCACGGACGGGCCGCTCGACATGCGCATGGCGCAGGCGGGGTTGAGTGCTGCCGACGTTGTCAATTCATTCAAGATGGGCGACTTGGCTCGCATCTTCGGCTTCCTTGGCGAAGAGCGTAACGCCGGGCGCATTGCCCGCATGATCGAGAGCCGCCGCGAAAAACGGTTGTTCGAGCGCACGCTCGATCTCGCCGACGCCATCGAGACGCATATCGGCCGCGCGCCGAAAGACAAGATCCATCCGGCCACCCGCGTCTTCCAGGCGCTGCGCATTTTCGTCAATGACGAGTTGGGCGAATTGGCCAAGGCTCTGGTGGCGTCGGAGCGGGTATTGAAGCCCGGCGGGCGGCTTGCCGTGGTGACGTTCCATTCGCTGGAAGACCGCATCGTCAAGCGGTTCATCGCCGACCGCGCCGACGTCGCCACCGGCTCACGTCATTTGCCCGAGGCGCATGCCCGCACCGCGACCTTCCGCAAGGCCGGTGGCGGCGTGACGGCAGGCGATGCCGAAGTCGCTGCCAATCCGCGGGCGCGCTCGGCCAGGCTGCGTGCCGCCATCCGCACCGAGGCGCCGGCGCGCGCCGGTGATCTCACCGTTTTCGGACTTCCAAAACTTCCCGGCATCCAACTGCCGCGAGAGAGGTGAATACGTGTTTCGAACCAGCGACATAGTCCTGATCGCCGTCATGGTCTCGGCCGCGGCCCTGACCTACAAGGCCAAGCGCGAGGCCGAGGAACAGCTGGCTTCGGTGCAGAAGATCGAGGCGCAGATCCGCTATGAGGAGGACACGATCGACCTGCTCAAGGCCGACTGGAGCCTGCTGACCCAGCCGTCGCGCCTGCAGAAGCTGGCTGAAATCTACAAATCGCAGCTCGCACTCGAGCCGGTCAATGCGCGGCAGATCGTCGGGTTCGACGACCTGCCGGCAAAACCGCTCAACATCGAGGACCTATCGTCGCAGCGGCTTGGCGGCATGGCCGACAATTCCGGCAAAGGACCAGCCGACAAGGATCCCGTGGTGACCGGAGCCATCGTCCAATGATCGCTGGATTTCCAATGCGCGCCAAACTTCCGTCGGTCGGCAAATTGCTGAAGCGCCGCGCACGGACCGGCGAGGACGGCTCCATCGTGGTCGAAGGCGCGCGCAAGGCGACCGGCGGCAAGGCCAAGACCCGCATCGTGATGACGATGGCGGTGTTCTTCGGCATTTATTCGACCATCGCCGGGCGGCTGGTCTATCTCGGTTTCCAGTCCCCCGACATGTCGAATGGGCCGCAAAGCCGGGTGACGGCGTCGCGTCCCGACATCGTCGACCGCAACGGCGAGGTGCTGGCGACCGACATCAAGACGGCATCGCTGTTTGCCGAGCCGCGCCGCATCGTCGATGCCGACGAGGCGATCGAAAAGCTGTCGACCATTCTGCCAGATATCGACCCCGAGCAGACCTATCACAAGCTGAAAAGCGGCGCCGGCTTCGTCTGGCTGCAGCGGCAGCTGACGCCCAAGCAGCAGGCCGACATCATGCAGCTCGGCATTCCCGGAATCGGCTTTCGCACCGAAAAGCGCCGCTTCTATCCTGCCGGCGTGACCTCGTCCTACATTGTCGGCCTCACCAACATCGACAATCAGGGCATCTCCGGCATGGAGAAGTACATTGACGAGCAGGGCCTGAGCGACCTGCAGGCCTCAGGCTTGGCGATCGCCAAGGATCTGAAGCCGGTTCAGCTGTCGATCGACCTGCGCGTCCAGCATGTGGTGCGCGACGAGATTGCCGCCGGCCTCGAGCGCTATCGCGCCATGGGCGCCGGCGCCGTCGTGCTCAACATCAAGACCGGCGAAGTGGTGGCGATGGCCTCGGTGCCGGATTTCGATCCGAACAATCCCTTCAATGCGCAGGACAAGGATCGGCTGAACCGCATGTCGGCCGGCCTCTACGAGATGGGATCGACCTTCAAGAGCTTTACCTCGGCCATGGCACTCGATTCCGGCAAGGCGAATATGAACAGCCGTTTCGACGCCTCGCACCCAATCCGGGTCGGCCATCAGGCCATCCACGATTTCCATGGCAAGAACCGCGTGCTGTCATTGCCGGAGGTGTTCCTTTACTCCTCCAACATCGGATCGGCGCGTGAGGCCGAGATGGTCGGCATCGAGGGGCACCGCGAATTCCTGCATCGCCTTGGCCTTTTGGACAGGATGCAGACCGAACTGCCTGAGGTCGCGCGCCCGACCGAACCGAAGGTTTGGAAACAGGTCAACTCCTTCACCATCGCCTTCGGCCATGGCGTGTCGACGACGCCGCTGCAGGCCGCCGTCGGCTGCGCGGCGCTGATGCAGGGCTACCTGATCCCGCCGACTTTCCTGGTCCGCAGCGAGCAGGATGCCATGGTGGTGGCCAAGAGAGTGGTCAGCGAAAAGACTGTGGAGGGCATGCGCTACCTCTATACGCTCAATGCCGAGAAAGGCTCGGCCAGAAACGCCAGGGCCCCCGGCTACCGCGTTGGCGGCAAGACCGGAACCGCCGAGAAGGTCATCAATGGCCGCTACTCGAAGGAACTGAATTTCAACACCTTCGTCGCTGCCTTCCCGATGGACGATCCGCAATATCTGGTGTTTACGATCGCTGACGCTCCGCACCCGGAAAAGCCCGGGATGACCGACGTCGCCGCCAACAATGCGGGTGTCATGGCCGGAAACATCATCAGGCGGGCAGCCGCCATGCTTGGCGTGAAGCCAGATTTCAGCCATGAAAATGGCGCAACGCTGGTTTCCTATCAGTGATTCTTAGGGCGCGCCGGCAACTGCGCGCCATTTTGTTGAGATAAACGGGGTTCGATGCACCTGAGAGATTTAGCCGGTATCCTGCCTGTCGAGGGAACATCTTCCCGCGATGTGGAGGTAACCGGGATTTCGTCGGATTCCCGCACGGTCAAGACCGGCGGGGTCTTTTTCGCGCTCGCCGGCAGCAAGGCGGATGGTTCGGCCTATGCCGCCGATGCGGCAAAGCGCGGCGCAGCGGCGGTTGTCGTGGGCAAGGCCGGCGCCATTTCCGGTCTGTCCGTCCCGGTGCTCAGCGTCGACGACCCACGCCTGGCGCTGGCGCTGAGCGCGGCACGTTTCTTCGGCAGCCAGCCGGAGACCATGGTCGCGGTCACCGGCACCGCAGGCAAGACCTCGGTCGCCGCCTTCACCAGGCAGATCTGGGAGCAGGCCGGCTTTGCCGCCGCGTCCATCGGCACCACCGGCGTGGTGGCGCCGGGCCGCAACGACTACGGTTCGTTGACCACGCCCGATCCGGTGGCTTTGCACCAGTTGCTCAAGGAATTGGCGGAAGCCGGCGTCACCCACGCCTCGATGGAGGCTTCCAGCCATGGTCTCGACCAGCGCCGTCTCGATGGCGTCAAGCTCGCCGCGGGCGGTTTCACCAATCTCGGCCGCGACCATATGGACTATCATCCGACGGTCGAGGACTACCATCGCGCCAAATTGCGCCTGTTCGACACGCTGCTGCCGAAAGGCGCGCCGGCGGTCATCTTTGCCGACGATCCGTGGTCGGCGCCGACCATCCAGGCTGCGCAGGCCGCCGGGCTCAAGGTGCTGACGGTCGGCCGCCATGGCGATTTCCTGCGCCTGAAGCGGGTCGAGCACGAGCGCCACCGCCAGCGCGCCGAGGTCGAAGCCGACGGCGTGCTCTACGAGATCGACCTGCCGCTCGCCGGTGACTTCCAGATCGCCAATGCCCTGGTTTCGGCCGGGCTGGCCATTTCCACCGGAACGTCGGTCGCCAAAGCTTTGACGGCATTGGAGAAACTTCAGGGGGCTCCGGGACGGCTCGACCTTGTCGGCGCCACCGCCAATGGCGCGCCCGTCTATGTCGACTATGCCCACAAGCCGGATGCGCTGGAAAATGTGCTGGCCGCCGTGCGCCCGTTCACCACCGGCCGCGTCATCGTCGTGTTCGGCTGCGGCGGCGACCGCGACCGGGGCAAGCGGCCGATCATGGGCGGAATCGCCACGCGGCTCGCCGACGTCGTCATCGTCACCGACGACAATCCGCGCTCGGAAGTGCCGGAAACGATCCGTGCCGCGATCCTGGCAGCCGCACCCGGCGCCATCGAAATCGGCGACCGCCGCAAGGCGATCCACGAAGCGGTCGCCATGCTGAAAGCGGGCGATACGCTGATCGTTGCAGGCAAGGGCCATGAAGAGGGCCAGACCATCGGCGCCGAGACTTTTCCGTTCTCCGACCACGAGGAAGTCCGGTCGGCGCTGCGGGAGCGGGCCGCATGAGCGTGCTCTGGACTTCCGAGGCGCTGGTCGACGCCATGGGCGGTCGGCCGCTCGGGCCGATGCCGGAGGGAATTTCGGGGATCTCGATCGACAGCCGCAGCCTGCAGCCGGGCGACGCCTTCTTCGCCATCAAGGGCGAGGCGATGGACGGCCATGACTTCGCGACCGCGGCGATCAAGGCCGGCGCCGGCGTGCTGGTCGTTGCCGAGGGCAAGTTGCCGTCGCTTGGGCGGCTGACGGCGCCGATGATCGTCGTGCAGGATGTGCTTGCCGCACTCGAAAAACTGGGCGTCGCCGCACGCGCCCGGTCCAATGCAAAGATCATCGCGGTGACAGGATCGGCCGGCAAGACCACCACCAAGGAGGCGCTGCGCCATGTGCTGTCGGCCGTCGGCACGGTGCATGCCTCGGCGCAGTCCTTCAACAATCATTGGGGCGTGCCGCTGACGCTGGCGCGCATGCCCGGCGATTGCGACTATGCGGTGTTCGAGATCGGCATGAACCATCCGGGCGAGATCCGGCCGCTGGTCAAGATGGTCCGGCCACATGTGGCCATCGTCACGATGATTGCCGCGGCGCATCTCGGCTTCTTTAGAAATCTCGACGAGATCGCCAAGGCCAAGGCTGAGATCTTCGAAGGCATCGAGCCCGGCGGTGCGGCCTTGCTCAACCGCGACGATGCGCGCTGGAAGCTGCTAGACAAGATGGCGCGGGCCGCCGGCGTCGAACATGTCTTTGGCTTCGGCGAGAATACACGGTCGACCTACAAGCTGACCAAATGCGAGCTGCATGCCGATCATTCCGATATCACCGCCAGGATCGGCGGTCAGGATGTCGTTGCCCGGATCGGCGCGCCCGGCCGCCACATGGTACAGAATGTGCTCGCCGTTCTTGGCGCGGCGCATCTCGTTGAAGCTGACATCGCAAAGGTGGCGGAAGCGCTGGCCGATCTCTCCGCCGAACGCGGCCGTGGCAAGCGCCATATGCTTCGCCACCCCAAGGGACCGATCACACTGATCGACGAGAGCTACAACGCCAATCCGGCCTCGATGGCTGCTGCCATGGCGCTGCTCAACGCGACGCCTGTCACGGGCGAGGGCCGGCGCATCGCCGTGCTCGGCGACATGCTCGAGCTCGGCGACCATTCGGCCAAGCTGCATGCAGCCCTTGCCGAGTTGATCGTCGGCACCGGCACAAACACGGTCTTTCTCGGCGGTCCGGAAATGCGGGCGCTGGCAGACATCCTGCCCGACGAGATCAAAACGGAATACCGCGCCGGCGCCGAGGAATTGAAGCCGCTGCTGTTGTCGACGCTGAAGGCCGGCGACGTGGTGATGATCAAATCGTCGAAAGGCATCGGCTTTTCAAAGCTGGTCGAGGCCTTGCTCGGCAAATATCCGGCGGAAGCCGCAGGCACGAAACAGAACTAGTCCGGGGAACGGAATCGTATGTTTACATTGCTCGTCGATTTTGCGGACAAGGTCTCGGTCTTCAATGTCTTCCGCTACATAACTTTCCGCACCGGCGGTGCGCTGATCACCTCGGCGCTGATCGTCTTCATCTTCGGGCCGACCATCATCAATTCGCTTAGGCTGCGGCAAGGCAAGGGCCAGCCGATCCGCGCCGATGGCCCGCAGACGCATTTCAAGAAGGCCGGCACGCCGACGATGGGCGGGCTGATGATCCTGTGCGGCATCGTCGGCTCGTCGCTTCTATGGGCGAACCTCTCCTCGATCTATGTCTGGGTGGTGCTCTTGGTGACGCTGGGCTTCGGTTCGATCGGCTTTTACGACGACTATCTCAAGGTAACCAAGGAGTCGCATCTCGGCTTTTCCGGCAAGGCGCGGCTGGCGTTGGAATTCGTCATCGCCGGCATCGCCGCCTGGGCGATCATGCATAATGGCCAGGCGCCGTTCTCGTCGTCGCTGACCTTCCCCTTCGCCAAGGAATTCATCATCAATCTCGGCTGGTTCTTCGTGCCGTTCTCCTGCTTCGTCATTGTCGGCGCCGGCAATGCGGTGAATTTGACCGATGGCCTCGACGGGCTGGCGATCGTGCCGATCATGATTGCGGCGGCATCCTTTGGCGTCATCGCCTACCTCTCCGGCAATGCGGTGTTCGCCGAATATCTGCAGATCCATTTCGTGCCCGGCACCGGCGAGCTGGCTGTCGTGCTCGGCGCCGTCATCGGCGCCGGCCTCGGCTTCCTCTGGTTCAACGCCCCGCCGGCGGCGATCTTCATGGGCGACACCGGTTCGCTGGCCATGGGTGGCCTGATCGGTACGGTCGCGGTCGCCACCAAGCACGAGATCGTGCTGGTCATCGTCGGCGGATTGTTCGTCGTGGAAATCCTGTCGGTCATCATCCAGGTCGGCTACTTCAAGATGACCGGCAAGCGCGTCTTCCTGATGGCGCCTATCCATCATCATTTCGAAAAGCTCGGCTGGACCGAAAGCCAGGTGGTGATCCGCTTCTGGATCATCGCCGTCATCCTGGCGCTGGTCGGCCTGTCGACCCTCAAGCTGAGATAGGAACCCGCTTGATCCCCGCCGCATCCTTTTCGGGCAAACGCGTTTCGCTCTTCGGGCTCGGTGGCTCGGGGATCGCCACGGCGCGCGCGCTGATCGAGGGCGGCGCCGACGTGCTTGCCTGGGACGACAATCCCGATAGCGTCGCCAAGGCTGCTGACCAAGGCATTGCGACCGCCGATCTGCGCGGCGCCGACTGGTCGAAATTCTCGGCCTTCGTGCTCTCGCCCGGCGTGCCGCTGACGCATCCCAAGCCGCACTGGACGGTGGAGTTGGCGCGTGGCTCCGGCGTCGAGGTGATCGGCGATATCGAATTGTTCTGCCGCGAGCGGATTGCGCGCGCGCCTGATGCGCCGTTCATCGCTATCACCGGCACCAACGGCAAGTCGACGACCACGGCGTTGACCGCGCATATCCTCAAATCGGCAGGGCGCGACACGCAAATGGGCGGCAATATCGGCCGGGCCATCATGACGCTCGATCCACCGCAGGCTGACCGGGACTATGTCGTCGAGTGTTCGTCCTACCAGATCGATCTCGCGCCCTCGATCAACCCGACGGCCGGCATCCTGCTCAACCTGACGCCCGACCATCTCGACCGCCACGGCACCATGCAGCATTACGCTTCGATCAAGGAGCGGCTGGTTGCCGGCAGCGAGACGGCGATCGTCGGCGTTGACGATTCCTGGTGCGCGCAGATCGCTGACCGGCTGGAGAGGGCGGGCCGGGAGGTGATCCGCATCTCCAAGCGGCTGCCGCTGACCGACGGCTATTTCGCCGACGGCTCTGATCTGATGGAAGCCGTGCATGGCCGCTACAGCCGCGTCGCCTTCCTCGAAGGCATCGGTTCGTTGCGCGGCCAGCACAATGCGCAGAACGCGCTTGCCGCCGTCGCAGCTTGCCTCAAGGTCGGCTTGAGCCTGGGCGAAATCCAGGCGGGACTGGAAAGCTTCCCCGGCCTCGCGCATCGCATGGAGCAGGTCGGCCGCAAGGATCATGTGCTGTTCGTCAACGATTCCAAGGCGACCAATGCCGATGCGGCGGCACCGGCGCTGTCGAGTTTTTCGCGCATTTACTGGATCGCCGGCGGACTGCCCAAGGAAGGCGGCATCGAGCCGTTGCGCGGTTTCTTCCCGCGCGTCGCCAAGGCCTATCTGATCGGCGAGGCGGCGCCCGCATTCTCGGCGACGCTCGGCGAAGCCGTGCCCTATGAAATCTCGGGCACCCTGGCCGCCGCGGTCGACCATGCCGCGAAAGACTCGGCCAAGGATGACAACGGCGAGGTGGTGGTACTGCTGTCGCCGGCCTGCGCCAGTTTCGACCAATTCAAGAATTTCGAAGTTCGCGGCGAAGCCTTCAGGCAAGCTGCGAATGCTATCGAGGGTGTCAAACCCATCGGAGGGGCACGATAATGCAAAGCCGTCTCGACAAAAGCCCGGTTGCAACCTGGTGGTGGACGATCGATCGCTGGTTCCTGGCGGCGTTCCTGTCGCTAATGGGGCTTGGCATCGTCTTGTCCTTTGCGGCAAGCCCGGCGGTGGCCGAACGCATCGGCCTCGATAGTTTCCACTTTGCCACCAGGCAGATCATCTTCACCGTGCCGGCGCTCGGCGTGATGCTGGCGGTCTCCTTCCTGGAATCGCGGCAGATCCGGCGCATGGCGCTGATCATCCTGGGCATCATGCTGGTGCTGATGGTGGCCGTGCTCTACATCGGCGTCGAGGTGAAGGGCGCGCGGCGCTGGGTGTCGTTTGTCGGCATGTCGATCCAGCCGTCGGAATTTCTGAAACCCGCCTTCGTCATCGTCTGCGCCTGGCTGTTCGCCGAACACAAGCGCCAGCCCGACATCCCCGGCAATTTGTTTGCCATGCTGCTGCTGATCCTGGTCATCTCGCTTCTGGTGGCGCAGCCCGATCTCGGCCAGACCATGCTGGTGACCGGCACCTGGGGCGTCATGTTCTTCATGGCCGGCCTGCCATGGCTATGGATCATCGCGCTTGGCGCCACCGGCGCCGGCGGCCTGTTTGCCGCCTATACGGTGTTCCCGCACGTCGCCGCCCGCATCGACAAATTCCTGACCGGCGAAGGCGACACGTTCCAGGTCGACATGGGTCGCGAGGCGCTGATCAACGGCCACTGGTTCGGCGTCGGCCCGGGCGAGGGCACGGTCAAGCGCGTCATCCCCGACGCGCATGCCGACTTCGTCTTTTCGGTCGCCGGCGAAGAGTTCGGGCTGATCATGTGCTTCTTCATCATGTCGATCTTCGCCTTCATCGTGCTGCGCGGCCTCAGCACGGCGCTGAAGGAACATGATGATTTCACCCGCTACGCCGTCGGCGGTCTCGTCACCGTGTTCGGCCTGCAGTCGGTCATCAACATGTGCGTCAACCTGCAGCTGATGCCGGCCAAGGGCATGACGCTGCCTTTCATCTCCTATGGCGGCTCCTCGCAGATCGCCATTGCCATCTCGATGGGCATGGTGCTGGCGCTGACCCGCAAGCGACCGGAAAAGCGCAAGCAGATGGGCTTTGCCCTGTCGCAGCGCGCCCTGCCGGCGGAGTGATATGGCGCGGGGTGTGATCCTTCTCGCGGCTGGCGGAACCGGTGGACATCTGTTTCCGGCCGAGGCGCTGGCGCATGAGCTGATCGAGCGCGGCTGGGGCGTGCATCTGGCGACGGACGACCGCGCCGAGCGCTTTGCCGGCCATTTCCCGGCCGCCGCCATCCATCCGATCCAGTCGGCGACGATGGGCTCGAAAAACCCTGTCGCGCTGCTTGGCGCGTTCTGGAAGATCTGGCGCGGCGTGCGCCAAGCCTCCGCCGTCATCGCCAGGATCAAGCCTGATGCGGTCGTCGGCTTTGGCGGTTATCCGACCTTGCCACCGCTCTATGCCGCGACGCGGCGCAAGCTGCCGACGCTGATCCATGAGCAGAACGCAGTGATGGGCCGCGCCAACCGGGCGCTGTCCGGGCGCGTCGATGCCATCGCCGGCGGCTTCCTGCCGCAAGATGAAAGTGCCACAGGCGCCAAGACGGTGACGACAGGCAATCCGGTCAGGCCGCCAATCCTGGAGGCGGCAAAGACGCCCTACACCGCATCCAAAGGGGCGGATCCGTTCAGGCTCCTGGTGTTCGGCGGCAGCCAGGGCGCGCAGTTCTTTTCCGACGCCATGCCGACGGCGATCGCACTTCTGCCGGAGGCGCAGCGCAAGCGGCTGGTGATCACCCAGCAGGCCCGCGCCGACGACGTGGCGCGGGTGAAGGCCGGCTATGCGGCACTCGGCGTCCATGTCGACGTCTCGCCCTTCTTCACCGATATGGCACAGCGCATGGGCGCGGCGCATCTGGTGATCTCGCGCTCCGGCGCCTCGACGGTTTCGGAGATCGCCGTCATCGGCCGGCCGGCGCTGCTGGTGCCTTATCCCTATGCGCTGGATCACGATCAGGCGGCGAACGCAGCCGCCCTTGCCGCGGCGGGCGGCGGCGAGGTGCATCCGCAATCGTCACTGTCGCCGGAGCGCATCGCGGCTCTCATTGGCGGGCTGATGGACACTCCCGAGCGGCTGACGGCCATGGCTGCCGGAGCGAAGTCGGCTGGCCGGCCGAACGCGGCACGGTTGCTCGCTGATCTCACAGAGGCTATTGCGTCCAGAAAAACCGTTTCGGATTTCAGGAAAGGGACGCATTGATGAAGATGCCGCAGACCATCGGCCTTGTGCATTTCATCGGCATTGGCGGCATCGGCATGAGCGGCATCGCCGAGGTTCTGCACAATCTCGGCTACAAGGTGCAGGGTTCGGACCAGGCCGACAGCGCCAATGTCCAGCGGCTGCGCGACAAGGGCATCGAATGCTTTGTCGGCCACAAGGCCGAGAATATCGGCGCGGCCGAAGTGGTGGTCGTCTCCACCGCGATCAAGAAATCCAATCCCGAGCTGAAGGCCGCGCGGGAGAAGTTGCTCCCAATTGTCCGCCGGGCCGAGATGCTGGCCGAACTGATGCGCTTCCGCCAGGCGGTCGCGATCGGTGGCACGCATGGCAAGACCACAACCACGTCGATGGTGGCGACGCTGCTCGATGCCGGCGGGCTCGACCCGACGGTGATCAATGGCGGCATCATCAATGCCTATGGCACCAATGCCCGTATGGGCGATGGCGAGTGGATGGTGGTCGAAGCCGACGAAAGCGACGGCACCTTCCTCAAGCTGCCGGCCGAGATCGCCGTCGTCACCAACATCGATCCCGAGCATCTGGACCATTATGGCAGTTTCGACAAGGTGCGCGAGGCCTTCCGGCAATTCGTCGAGAACGTGCCGTTCTACGGTTTTGGCGTGATGTGCACCGACCATCCGGAAGTACAGGCGCTGGTCAGCCGCATCGAGGACCGCCGCGTCATCACCTATGGCGAGAACGCGCAGGCCGATGTGCGTTTCACCAACCACCGCATGGCCGGTGCCGTCTCGGCATTCGACGTGGTGATCCGCGACCGCAAGACCGGCGGCCAGACGACGATATCGGATCTGCGGCTGCCGATGCCCGGCCGCCACAACGTCTCCAACGCCACCGCCGCAATTGCGGTCGCGCATGAACTCGGCCTGTCGGCCGAAGCGATTAAGAAAGGGCTGTCGTCCTTTGCGGGCGTCAAGCGGCGCTTCACCCACACCGGCTCGTGGAACGGCGTCGACATCTTCGACGATTACGGTCACCACCCGGTCGAGATCACGGCGGTGTTGAAAGCGGCGCGCAGCGCCACCAAGGGCCGCGTCATCGCCATTGCGCAGCCGCACCGCTTCACCCGGCTGCACGATCTGTTCGACGAATTTTCGGTCTGTTTCAACGATGCCGACACGGTGATGGTGGCGCCGGTCTATACGGCGGGCGAGGAGCCGATCGACGGCGTGACCTCGGAGGCGCTGGTGTCGCGCATCCGCTCCGGCGGCCATCGCGATGCGCGCTACGTCGAAACCCCTGCCGCGATTTCGCCCGTCATCCGCGCGTTGGCGAAACCGGGCGACTTCGTCATCTTCCTGGGCGCCGGCAACATCACCCAATGGGCCTATGCGCTGCCTGGGGAACTCGGCGGTACCGTCTCATGATGCGCGGCCAGGACCTGCTCGACAAACTTGGCGACCGGCTTGCCGGCCTGCGCGGCCGCATCACGCCCAATGCCGAGATGGACAAGATCACCTGGTTCCGCGCCGGCGGTCTGGCGGACGCCCTGTTCCAGCCGGCCGACGAGGAGGATCTGGCTGCCTTCCTGCGCGCCGTGCCGGAGGACATCCCGCTCACCATCGTCGGTGTCGGCTCCAACCTCCTGGTGCGCGACGGCGGCATTCCAGGTTTCGTCATCCGGCTTTCGGCCAAGGGCTTTGGCGAGGCCGAGGTGGTTTCGCCGACCGTCATCAAGGCCGGTGCTGCGACGCCCGACAAGCGCGTCGCGGCCGTCGCTTATGAGGCCGGTATTGGCGGCTTTCATTTCTATCACGGCATTCCCGGCGCCATCGGCGGGGCGCTGAGGATGAATGCCGGCGCCAATGGCGTCGAGACGCGGGAACGTGTCGTCGAGGTTCGGGCGCTCGACCGCAAGGGCAATCTCCACACCCTCAGCAATGAAGACATGGGCTATGCCTATCGTCACTCGGCCGCACCTGCCGGGCTGATCTTCACCTCCGCCGTTTTCGAAGGTGTTCTGGAAGATCCGGAGGCGATCAAGGCGGCCATGGACGCCGTCCAGACGCATCGCGAGACGGTGCAGCCGATCCGCGAGAAGACCGGCGGCTCGACCTTCAAGAATCCGGAAGGCACCTCGGCCTGGAAGGAAATCGACAAGGCCGGCTGCCGCGGGCTGATGATCGGCGGCGCGCAGATGTCGCCGATGCACTGCAACTTCATGATCAACACCGGAACAGCGACCGGATACGACCTCGAATATCTCGGCGAGACGGTGCGCGCCCGCGTGCTTGAAAATTCAGGCATCCGCCTGCAGTGGGAAATCAAGCGGCTCGGCAATTTCCGCCCCGGCCATGCCGTGCAGGAATTCCTCGGACAGCTTCTTTAGCGCAAGCTGAAGTTCATGTGATGCTTGAACTTCAAACGGTCTGAAACAACAGCGCCACCGTTGCTCCAAAGACTCACAACACGCTTTTTCCGGCCGTTTTCGCGGAAAGTGAATCTGTCGGAATCATAAGCACTTGCCAGCGAATCAACTCTCTGATTCTCTGCCTTAAAGCGTTTCCTGATTTGAGTCGTTCGACGCGTCGACCGCGTTTTCCGTCTGGGGGGCAACCTGCCGGGAGACTCGGACTCAATTTGGTCGCTGAATGCGTGGTTGCGGGCCCGCCGTGAGAGGGATGACGGGATATGAAGAACAAGCATGTGGCTGTCCTCCTGGGCGGATTCTCGTCCGAGCGGCCCGTGTCTCTGTCTTCGGGAAAGGCGTGTGCGGATGCGCTTGAGAATGAAGGCTACCAGGTTACCCGCGTCGATGTTGCGCGCGATGTCGGCGCCGTGCTCACCGAACTCAAGCCCGATGTCGTCTTCAACGCACTGCACGGCCCGTTCGGTGAAGACGGCACCATCCAGGGCATCCTCGAATATCTGGCCATTCCCTACACCCATTCGGGCGTGCTCGCCTCGGCGCTCGCCATGAACAAGGAGCAAGCCAAGAAGGTCGCCAAGGCTGCCGGCATCGCGGTGGCGGAATCGAAGGTTGCCAGCCGCTTTGCCATCCAGAACAAGCATCCGATGAAGCCGCCCTACGTGGTCAAGCCGGTCAATGAAGGCTCAAGCTTCGGCGTCGTCATCGTGCATGAAGGGCAGTCGCATCCGCCGCAGGTCATCGGCTCGTCCGAATGGAAATATGGCGAGACCGTCATGGTCGAGCGCTACATCCATGGGCGCGAGCTGACCTGCGCCGTCATGGGCGACGTGGCGCTCGGCGTCTGCGAGATCATTCCGACCGGCCATTCCTTCTACGACTATGATTCAAAATACGTCGCCGGCGGATCAAAACACGAAATCCCTGCTAAAATTTCATCAAATATTTACCAAAAAATACAGACACTGGCGCTCAAGGCACATCTGGCTATCGGCTGCCGGGGCGTTTCCCGATCGGACTTCCGCTATGACGACCGTCACTCCGAAAACGGCGAGATTGTCTGGCTCGAGATCAACACTCAGCCGGGCATGACGCCGACGTCTTTGGTGCCTGAAATCGCCGCCCAGGCCGGGCACTCGTTTGGCGAATTGTTGAGTTGGATGGTGGAGGACGCTTCGTGTCTGCGTTGAAATGGGGACAGGACAAGGTCAGGGGCGGCGCCGGGCCGGCGCTGTTCGGCATGCCGTTGTCGTTCGACCATTTCGTGCTGCCGCGCGTGCTGCGCCGGCCGGTGCGCGTGCTGGCGCGCCTGGGCGGCGGCGACTTCGTCGCGCCGCGCTTTTCCGCGGCCATCCTGTCGGCTTCGCTCATTGCATCAAGCAGCCTCTACGGCGCCATTCTCGGCGGTCATGCCGACGACATCGTCCAGAGCATCACCGCCCGGACCGGCTTTGCCGTCGACCAGATCAAGGTGGTCGGCAACCGCCAGACTTCGGAGATCGACATACTGGACCGGCTCGAGCTCGACGGCTGGACGTCACTGATCGGCTTCGATGCCGAGGCCGCGCGTGAACGTATTGATACCTTGCCCTGGGTCGAAGTGGCGGCGGTGCGCAAGGTCTATCCACATACGCTGGAAGTGCGTGTCGAGGAGCGCGAGCCCTTCGCGCTCTGGCAGCAGGGCGCGGAGCTTTCGGTCATCGAACGCTCCGGCGCGGTGATCGCGCCGTTCTCCGGCGGCAAGCAGGCGCTGCTGCCGCTGATCATCGGCACCGGCGCACCGGCCAAGGCGCCCGACTTCGTGGCCAAGATCAACAAATTTCCCGAGCTCGCGGCTCGGGTCAAAGGCTATATCCGCATCGGCGAACGGCGCTGGGACCTTAAGCTGGAAAACGGCATCACGATCAAGCTGCCCGAGGATGGCGAGGATCAGGCGATTGCCGACCTGGTTCGGATGGACCACGACAACGGGCTTCTGACGCGGGACATCGCCGCCGTCGACATGCGCATCTCCGATCGCCTGGTGGTGCAGCTGACGCCGGAAGCGGCGACACAGCGCCAGGCCGCGCTCAATGAAAAGCCGCAAAATCTGAAGCGCAAGTCGGGGACGAAGATATGAGCTGGCTTGGCGGCAAGAGCGATGCCTCTTCGCGGCGTTCCGGCACGCTCACCGTGCTGGATGTCGGCTCAAGCAAGGTTTGCTGCGTGGTGGCGAAACTGAAGCCGCGCGAGGACGGCAAGCTGTTGCGCGGCCGCTCGCACCGCATCCAGGTGATCGGCATCGGCCACCAGAAATCGCAAGGCGTGAAGTCGGGCGTGGTCGTCGATCTCGACCGCGCGGAGCACGCCATTCGCCTGTCCGTCGACGCCGCCGAACGCATGGCGGGACTGACGGTGGATTCGCTGATCGTCAACATGACGGCCGGCCGGCTGAAGAGCGAAACCTATTCGGCCACCATCAATCTCGGTGGCCATCAGGCCGACGAAGCCGACATCAAGCGCGTGCTTGCCGCCGGCGCCAAGCAGGCGCTCAAGGCCGAACGCGACGTGATCCATTCGCTGCCCGTCGGCTTTTCGCTGGACGCCGAGCGCGGCGTGCGCGATCCGCGCGGCATGGTCGGCGACCAACTCGGCGTCGATATGCATGTGCTGACGGGCGATGCCGCGCCGCTGCGCAATCTGGAGCTCTGCATCAACCGCTCGCATCTTTCGGTCGAGCGCATGGTGGCGACGCCCTATGCCAGCGGGCTTGCGGCCCTGGTCGACGACGAACTGGAAATGGGTGCGGCCTGCATCGACATGGGCGGCGGCACGACGACCATCTCGGTGTTTTCGGAAGGCAAATTCGTCCACGCCGATGCCATTGCCATCGGCGGCAATCATGTGACGCTCGATATGGCCAAGGGCCTGTCGACCTCGCTCGACGCCGCGGAGCGGCTGAAGGTGATGCATGGTTCGGCGCTGCCTGGCAGTGCCGACGATCGCGACCTGGTCTCGATCCAGCCGATCGGCGAAGACGGCGAGATGCCGCTGCAGATCCCGCGCTCGGTGATGACGCGCGTCATCCGCGCCCGCATCGACGAGACGCTGGAACTGTTGCGCGACCGGCTGAACAAGTCGGGCTACGGCAATGCCGTGGGAAAACGCGTCGTGCTGACCGGCGGCGCCAGCCAGCTTGCGGGTCTCCCCGAGGCGGCGCGCCGCATTCTGGGACGCAATGTGCGCATCGGACGCCCGCTCGGCGTGGCGGGCCTGCCGGAAGCTGCCAAGGGGCCGGCTTTCTCGACGGCGGTCGGGCTGCTGATCTATCCGCAGATGGCGAGCTTCGAGAGCCATCCGGCGAAAGGAATTTCCGGTCTCAGGATGACCGGGACGGGCGGAAAACTGCATCGCATGAGTCAGTGGTTGAGAGACAGTTTCTAATTGACGGGGACAGCCCCATAGGTGGCCGCGGCGGCGAAGCGGCGGGAAAGGCAAAGGACGGAGACAATGACGATCAATCTGCAAAAGCCGGACATCACCGAGCTCAAGCCGCGGATCACCGTATTCGGTGTCGGCGGCGGCGGCGGCAATGCCGTCAACAACATGATCACCGCGGGCTTGCGCGGTGTCGAGTTCGTCGTGGCCAACACCGATGCACAGGCGCTGACCATGTCGAAGGCCGAGCGGCTGATCCAGCTCGGCGCGCATGTCACCGAGGGGCTCGGCGCCGGCTCGCAGCCTGAAGTGGGCCGTGCGGCGGCGGAAGAGTGCATCGATGAGATCATCGATCATCTCTCCAACACCCATATGTGCTTCGTCACCGCCGGTATGGGTGGCGGCACCGGAACCGGTGCGGCTCCCGTGGTTGCCCGCGCGGCGCGCGAACGGGGTATCCTCACCGTCGGCGTCGTCACCAAGCCGTTCCATTTCGAAGGCCAGCGCCGCATGAAGACGGCGGATCTCGGCATCGAGGAGCTGCAGAAATGTGTCGATACCCTGATCGTCATCCCCAACCAGAACCTGTTCCGGCTGGCCAATGACAAGACCACCTTTGCCGACGCCTTCGCCATGGCCGACCAGGTGCTCTACTCCGGTGTTGCCTGCATCACCGACCTGATGGTCAAGGAAGGTCTGATCAATCTCGACTTCGCCGACGTGCGTTCGGTGATGCGCGAAATGGGCAAGGCGATGATGGGCACCGGCGAAGCTTCGGGCGAGGGCCGCGCGATGGCCGCCGCCGAGGCGGCGATCGCCAATCCGTTGCTCGACGAGACCTCGATGAGGGGCGCCAAGGGCCTGCTGATCTCGATCACCGGCGGCCGCGACCTAACCCTGTTCGAAGTCGACGAGGCCGCGACCCGCATCCGCGAGGAAGTCGATCAGGACGCCAACATCATCCTCGGCGCCACCTTCGACGAGGAACTCGAAGGCGTCATCCGCGTCTCGGTGGTCGCCACCGGCATCGACAAATCGGCAGCTGAAATTGCCGCGGCGCCGATCTCGATCCGGGCCGTGCCGCCGCAGCAGAAGCCGGTCAGCCGCCCAGCGGCTCCGGGGGCGGAAGGCCGTCCGGCACCGGTCCAGCAGCAGACCTATGAGCAGCGCGCGGCCGATCCGGTGGCCGAGGCGATCCAGCTTGCCGAGGCCAATGCGGCGGCAATGGCTCGTCCGGCGCCGATGGCCCAGGCGGAAGATTTCCGCCCGCAGAGCAAGATCTTCCAGGCCCCGCCTGCCCAGCCGCAGCCTGTCGTGCAGCAGGTGATGCAACCGGCGCCGATGCGGGAAATGCCGCAGCCGGTGGCTGCCGCACCGCAGCGCATGCCGCGGGTGGAGGATTTTCCGCCTGTGGTGCGGGCCGAGGTGGAAGCCAAGGGCCGTCCGGCCGACCATGAAAACAGCGGGCCGATGGGGCTGCTCAAGCGGCTGACCAACGGGCTGACGCGCCGCGAAGAAGAGCCGGCCCGGTTGCAGCCGGCACAGCCGCGCGAACCGAAACTGCGCCAGGCGGCGCCGGAAATGCGCCGCCTTGCCAGCCAGGATCCGCAGCTTTACGCGCCGCGCCGCGGCCAGCTCGACGATCAGGGCCGGTTGACGCCGCAGACCAGGTCGACCCAGGAAGACGACCAGCTGGAGATACCGGCTTTCCTGCGCCGCCAGGCCAACTGAGCCGTTAACGGTATGTAACACTTGTTAACAGCAGACGAGAGATTGTCTGCCTGTTAACGTTTAAAGGGGTTTAATAACAAGGCGTTACGATGTGACGCTCAAGGTCTGTCGCGGTTACACAGAGTAAGAAACCGTGATTTGGAGTCTCCCTGACAGACCATTATCTTTGCCGCAGCACTTTCGGTGTGCTGGCATTCGGGGAAGTGGCCCTGCCTGCCGATAAAAAAAGAGCCGCGCCTTTTGGGTTAAAGCGGACTTAGGCGTTTGGGCTATGGGGTTTGTCTTGCAAGACTATCAGACGACACTGAAATCGCGTGCAACGCTGACCGGTACCGGCGTTCACAGCGGCAAACCGGTCACCGTCAATTTCCTCCCTGCGGACGCCGACACCGGCGTGCTCTTCCACCTTTCGAACGGAAGCGAGAGCCGCGAGTTCCGCGCGCTGGTTGCTGAAGTCGGCGCGACCGATCTCTGCACCATGCTCGGCGATCCGGCAGGCGAGCATATCGCCACCGTCGAACATCTGATGGCGACGCTTTTCGGGCTCGGCATCGACAACATCGTCATCGAGATCGACGGTCATGAGGTTCCGATCCTCGATGGCAGTGCGGTGGCGTTCGTGGAAGCCATCGACCAGGCCGGCATCGAGACGCTGGCGGTCAAGCGCCGCTACATCAGGGTGGTCAAGCCCGTCCGCATCGAGAATGGCGCGTCCTGGGCCGAGTTCAGGCCCTATAGCGGCACGCGCTTCGAGGTCGAGATCGATTTCGAAAGCCCGGCGATCGGCCGCCAGCTATTCGCCTCCGACATCAACCCCGACATCTTTCGCCAGGATATCGCGCGCGCCCGCACCTTCGGCTTCATGAAGGATGTCGAGCGGCTGTGGGCGGCCGGCTATGCGCTGGGCTCCTCGCTGGAGAACTCGCTGGTGATCGGCGACGACAACCGGGTGATCAACATGGGTGGCCTGCGCTATCCCAATGAGTTCGCTCGCCACAAGACGATGGACGCGATGGGCGACCTGGCGCTGGCCGGCGCCCGTTTCATCGGTTGCTTCCGCTCCTATCGCGGCGGTCACCGGATGAATGCGGCTGCTTTGCGGCGACTTCTGTCCGACCGTTCGGCCTTCGAGGTCGTCGAGACCACGCGCCGCGAGCGCGGCCGCACCGCCGAGATGAGCGCCGTCACCGGCCCTGTCTTTGCACCTTGGGTGATCTGATTCTTAACGTATTTCTGGCTTTCTGAACGCTGGCCGGTGTTGCACGGATGCATCACCGGCGGTGAAAGTGCATAGCTTTCCGGGCAACACCAAGCCGCCACAAAAATGTGCGATTGGCTAGACATAGCGTTGCTGGGCAAGGCAGTTATGGTTTATGGCTGCTGCCGTCTGTTAGGCGCATGTCGCTCAAAAGTGGGGATCAGTTTTGAGGGAACGCCATGCGAAAGGCATTGAACTAACGCCGAAAGGGCGCAATCCAATCATGTTCTTCAAGCGAGTTGGTCAATCGAAAGCGCCGTATCGGGCTGTTTTCCTGGCGCTTTCGGTGGTTGTGCCATCGCTGTTCCTCTCGGCCTGCATGTCGTCCGAGAAAGACGTCGACCTGTCGACCTATGTCGACCAGACCGAACCGGCCGACGTCCTTTACAATCAAGGCCTTGCCAATCTCAATGCCGGCCGCCTGGATGAGGCGAGCAAGAAGTTCGACGCCGTCGACCGCCAGCACCCCTATTCGGAATTCGCCCGCAAGTCGATGGTGATGGGCGCCTTCGCCGACTATCGCGCCGGCCGTTATGACGAAGCAATCGGCTCGGCCAAGCGCTATCTGACGCTTTATCCGTCGACCGACGACGCGGCTTACGCCCAGTATATTATCGGGCTGAGCTACTACAAGCAGATCAAGGACGTCACCCAGGATCAGAAGGAAGCACGCCAGACCGTGCAGACGATGCAGGATTTGGTGACGCGCTGGCCGACGTCGGAATATGTCGACGACGCCAAGGAAAAGATCCGTTTCGCCAACGACCAGCTGGCCGGCAAAGAGATGCAGATCGGCCGCTATTATCTCGAGCGGCGCGAATACATTGCTGCCGTCAAGCGCTTCCGCAACGTGGTCGAGAACTATTCCAACACCCGCCATGTCGAAGAGGCGCTGGCGCGTCTGGCCGAAAGCTACTACGCGATGGGCTTGACCTCGGAAGCGCAAACCGCCGCTGCGGTGCTCGGCACCAATTATCCCGACAGCCAATGGTACAAGGATACCTACAAGCTGTTGCAGAGCAACGGGCTTGAGCCGCGCGAGAATGCCGGATCGTGGATATCCAAGGCCGGCAAGCTGATCACCGGCGCCTGACGCCCGAGCATCGACTGAGGCGGAACGCGCTTTTCGGATTGATCCGACGCTCAAACAAAAAGATAGTGCGGCGCTGCGACTCCATCGGTCGCATGCCGCTTCACAGCGGTTCAGTGGTTTGATTGAGGCGCTGAACCGTCCTAACTTTTTGTTCTACGCAATTCCGGACGGAAAACCGCTACGCACTTTTCCTGGAATTGCTTGAGGTCCGGGTTCTGATGCTTTCCAGACTGTCGATCCGCGATATCGTCCTGATCGAGAAGCTGGATATCGACTTCCAGCCCGGCCTTTCCGTGCTGACCGGTGAAACCGGCGCCGGCAAATCCATCCTTCTCGACGCGCTGTCGCTGGCGCTTGGCGCCCGCGGCGACGCCTCGCTGGTGCGGCACGGTGCTGCCCAGGGCCAGGTCATTGCCGTCTTCGATGTGCCGCGCAACCACCCGGTGCGCGCGCTGCTGGCCGAGAACGCCATCGAGGATGACGGCGACATCATCCTGCGCCGGCTGCAGACGGCGGATGGCCGTACCCGTGTCTTCGTCAACGACCAGCCGTCCAGCGTCACGCTGATGCGCGACATCGGCCACGCGCTGGTCGAGATCCACGGCCAGCATGACGAGCGCGCCCTGGTCGATCCAGGCGCGCATCGCGAATTGCTGGACAGTTTTGGCGGCCATCTCGGCGCCGCCCGCGCGACAGGCGAGGCGTGGCGCTACTGGCGCGGCTGCGAGCAGGAGTTCGCCAGGCACCGCGCCAAGGTCGAGGCGGCGGCGCGCGAGGCCGATTATCTCAGGGCCTCGGTGGCGGAACTGGCAAAGCTCGATCCGCAGCCCGGCGAAGAGACACAGCTGGCGGAGTTGCGTGCAACGATGATGCGGGCGGAAAAGATCGCCTCGGAAATACACGACGCACAGGATGTGCTGTCAGGCCCGTCCTCGCCACTGCCGCAACTGGCCAGTTTGCTCAGGCGCCTGCAGCGCAAGGCCAGCGAAGCGCCGGGCCTGCTCGAGGATCTGGTGAAGTCGCTGGATGAGGCGATGCTGTCGCTGGATGCCGCGCAATCGGGCGTCGAGGCGGCATTGCGCGCCACCGAATACGACCCGCAGCGGCTGGAGAAGGCGGAGGAGCGGCTGTTTTCGCTGCGTGCGGCCTCACGTAAGCACAGTGTGGCCGTCGACGATCTGGCGCAACTGCGCGACACCATGTCCGCCGATCTCGCCGATCTTGATGCCGGCGAGGGGCGCCTGCATCTCCTGGAAAAGCAGGCCTCAGCGGCGCGCGAAGCCTACGATATTTCCGCAGCCCAGCTGTCCTCGCTTCGCCATGCGGCCGCGGTCGGCCTGACCAAGGCTGTGATGGCCGAATTGCCGGCGCTGAAACTGGAACGGGCTGAGTTCATCGTCGAACTGGCCAGCGATGGCGAGAACCGCATGGAAGAAGGCATCGACCAGGTCGAGTTCTGGGTGCGCACCAATCCCGGCACCAGGCCTGGGCCGATGATGAAGGTCGCCTCCGGCGGCGAGCTGTCGCGCTTCCTGCTGGCGCTCAAGGTGGCGCTGGCCGACCGTGGCTCGGCGCCGACATTGGTCTTCGACGAGATCGACACCGGCGTCGGCGGCGCAGTGGCCGATGCGATCGGCCAAAGGCTGGCCAGGCTGTCGAAGCGCGTGCAGGTGCTGTCGGTCACGCATGCTCCGCAAGTGGCGGCACGTGCTGCGACGCATTTCCTGATTTCCAAATCCGGCGGCTCGGATAGGGTCGCTACCGGCATCGCCGAAATGGACCGGGCGGCGCGCCAGGAAGAGATTGCGCGCATGCTGGCCGGCGCCACCATCACCGAAGAGGCGCGCGCAGCCGCCGAACGGCTGCTGCGCGAGAATATTGCTGCAGCGTAGTCGTCGCAAGGCTTTCGGACTGAGTCAGGATATGGCTCCATCCCGCTGTTCAGGAATGCTTTTTCCGAAATCCTGATTTATGGTGCCTCGCCACTGTCCAGGGACCGCTGCATGTCTGAAAAACCAGTCGAATCGTTGAGCGAAAGCGAAGCCGCGGATGAGCTCCAGCGGCTGGCCGAGGAGATCGCCGGTCATGACAGGCGCTATCATGCCGAGGACGCGCCGACGATTACGGACGCGGAATATGACGCGCTGCGGCGGCGCAATCTTGCCATCGAGGAGCGCTTTCCCGGTCTGGTGCGCGAGGATTCGCCCTCGCTGCGGGTCGGCGCCGCGCCGGCGGAAGGCTTTGCCAAGGTGCGCCATGCGGTGCCGATGCTCAGCCTCGCCAAGGCCTATACAGACGAGGACGTCACCGATTTCATCGAGCGTGGCCGGCGCTTCTTCGACCGCGACAAGGACCTCGACATCGCGTTTACGGCCGAGCCGAAGATCGACGGCCTGTCGGCGTCGCTGCGCTATGAACGCGGTGTGTTCGTGCAGGGTGCTACGCGCGGCGACGGCACTGTAGGCGAGGACATCACCGCCAATCTCAGGACCATCGCCGACATCCCCGCCAAGCTGAAAGGATCGGGCTGGCCCGAGACCATCGAGATCCGCGGCGAGGTCTACATGACCTATGCGGAATTCGAGGCACTGAAGGCCCGCTCGGCGGCGGTGGGCGGCCAGGACTATGTCAATCCGCGCAATACGGCAGCGGGCTCCTTGCGACAGAAGGATGCGTCCGTCACCGCCAGCCGCAATCTTAAATTTTTTGCCTATGCCTGGGGCTATACGACAGCGGATCCGGCGCCGACCCAATATGATTCGGTGCAGAAATTCGCCGAATGGGGGTTCAAGGTCAGCCCATTGATGGTGCGGGCGAAGTCTGTCGAGGAGCTGATCGCGCACTACCACAAGATCGAGGAGCTGCGTTCGTCGCTCGGCTACGACATCGACGGTGTCGTCTACAAGGTCGACCAGCTGGAATTGCAGCGTCGCTGGGGCTTTGTCACCGGCGAGCCGCGCTGGGCGGTTGCGCATAAATTCCCGGCCGAACAGGCGATGACGACGGTGCAGAAGATCGACATCCAGGTCGGCCGTACCGGTACGCTGGCGCCGGTGGCGCGGCTAGCGCCCGTCACGGTCGGCGGCGTGGTGGTCGAAAACGTCACGCTGCACAATGAGGACTACATCAAGGGCTTCGACAGCAACGGCCTGCCGATTCGCGACGGCATCGATGTCCGCATCGGTGACACGGTTGTCATACAACGGGCGGGCGATGTCATTCCGCAGATCGTCAGCGTCGTCGTCGACAAGCGGCCGGCTGATGCGGTGCCTTATGAATTCCCGCACATTTGTCCGGTCTGCGGCTCGCCGGCGACGCGCGAAATCAACGAGAAGACCGGCAAGGAGGATTCGCGCCGGCGCTGCACCGGCGAGCTGATCTGCGCCGCGCAGGCTGTGGAGCGGCTGCGTCATTTCGTGTCGCGCGGCGCGCTCGACATCGAGGGGCTGGGCGCCGAGAATATCGACCTGTTCTTCAATTCGGGACTGGTCAAGACCGCCGCCGATATCTTCACCCTCAGGGATCGCCGCCCGGCCGTCACCAGGGCGCTGGCCGAGCGGCGCGAGGAGCAGGCCAGGCTGCGCGAGGCGGCATCGGGCAAGGCGCGCAAGAATGTGCGCGGTGTCGAGGACCGCAATTATGAAGGCCTCGACAAGCTGTTCGCGGCCATCGATTCGCGCCGCGAGCCGGAGCTCGACCGCTTCATCTTCGCACTCGGCATCCGCCATATCGGCGAAACGACGGCGGCCGTGCTTGCGCGGACGTTTTCGACCGTCGAGGAGCTGATCCGCGTCGGCAAGGAAACGGCGGCGGCTGAGGATCCGCACAGCGTCTTCCCCTCCATCAACGGCATTGGCGATACAGTGATCGATGCGTTGCGCGATTTCTTCGGCAATGAACGCAATGACGACGTGCTCGACAGACTGCTCGAACAGGTCAAGCCGAAGCCGTATGTCGTCACCGTGTCGACCGACAGCGAGGTTGCCGGCAAGACCATCGTCTTCACCGGCACGCTGGAAAAGATGACACGCTCCGAAGCCAAGGCGATGGCCGAACGGCTCGGCGCCAAGGTGGCGGGTTCGGTGTCGACGAAGACCGATCTGCTGGTGGCCGGGCCGGGCGCCGGCTCCAAACTGAAGCAGGCCAGCGAACTCGGCGTCGAAGTCATCGACGAGGACACCTGGCTGCAACGGGTCGGCAAGGCGTGATGGCCGGTTCGTTCAAAGGGTTCGGGCAAAAGGCCATACCGTTCCTCAAGGCGCTCGACTTCCACCAGAGCCGCGAATGGTTCCAGGAAAACCGCGCGCTTTACGACAGCGAGTTGCATGAGCCGTTCTGCGATCTGGTCGAGACGCTGACCGAGCGCTTCGCGGCGGCGGGTCTGGGCTTGCGCGGAGACCGCAAGAAGTCACTGTTTCGCATCAACCGCGACGTGCGCTTCGCCAAGGACAAGCGGCCCTACAACCAGCATTTGTCGGCCATGCTGTCGCCGGATGGCACCAAGATGGAGCAGGGCGTGTTCTTCGTCTATGTCGGGATCGACCGCTGCTTTGCCGATGTCGCCTGGTGGAATCCGGAGCCGTCCCTGCTGCTGGCGATGCGCAAGGCGATCGTCGCCCGGCCGGCCGAGTTCCGAAAACTGCTCTCAACGCTGAAGAAAAACGGCTTCGAACTTGAAACCGAGGGCCGCATGAAGCGCACGCCGCGTGGCTTCGAGCAGGTCAACGAACCCGATCTTGTCGACGCCATCCGCAACCGGCACTTCTATGTCCAGCACATGATCGATCCGGCTGGAATTCACGCGCCGACGCTGGTCGACGAGCTTGTCGATTTCACATTGCGCGCCAAGCCGTTGCTCGACTGGGGCAGGGCGATCCAGGGCACGGCACCGCGGAGCTAAATCAGCCCGGCGCACTGCACGGCTACATCCGCATCAAAAGCCCACCGTCGACTGCCAGCTCAATGCCGGTAATGTAGCTTGCCGCATCGGAAAGCAGGAAGAGCGTGGCATTGGCCATGTCCTGCGGCGTGCCGATGCGGCCGAGCGGCGCATAATTGGCAACGGCAGCGCGTTTCTCCTCGGTGTCCCAGCGCGCCTGCAGCGGCGTCAACGCCATGCCCGGGCAGATCGAATTGGAGCGGATGCCATCGCCCGCCAACTGCATGGCGAGCGACTTCGACAGCGCACAGACGCCGGCCTTGGAGGCCTGGTAGGCATCCTGCGGGGTCGGGTCGCCGCGATACCACTGGATGGTGGAGAAGTGCACCATGGCGCCGCCGCGTCCGCCGGCCCGCATATGCGGAACCACCGCCCGCGCGGTGTGGACGAAGGATTTCAGATTGATGTTGAAGACCTGATCCCAGACATCGAGGTCCATCTCGAGGGCCGATTTGTCGCGACCGAACCAGAGCACGCCTGCGACATTGGCGAGATAATCGATGCCGCCGCGCTCGCGGCCCGCGGCATTGATGGTCTGCTCGACGAAGGCGGCGTCGGTGAGGTCGCCCTGGGCAAAGGTGAGCCGGTCGTCATAGGCGGCAAGCGACGCCGGACGCGGCTTGACGTCGATGGCGGTGACCGAGGCGCCGGCATCGAGCAGCGCCAGCGAGATCGCCTCGCCCATGCCGCCACCGGCGCCGGTGACGACCGCGTGCCTGCCGGTGAAATCATAAGCGATCATCCGAACCCCTCATTTGTTTTTACAACATCAGTTTCGCTGATTTGTTGGCTCAAGCGAATTCGTCTGACTTTTCAAACGCCGGCTCCTACATAGCAGCGCGAGATGGGAATGTGACATGTCGGCAGAGACCTTAAGCGAAAATTCCGTGGCCAGCGACTTCTGGGACGGCGTGCGGCTGTCGATGCCGGTGGTTGTCGCTGCGGCGCCATTTGGGCTGCTGTTCGGCGCCATCGCCGTCGACAACGGCTTTTCCGTTCTCGAAGCTTTCTTGATGAGCGCGCTGATCTTCGGCGGCGCCAGCCAGATGGTCGGCATCGAATTGTTCGGCCAGCATGTCGCGCCATGGCTGATCGTGCTGTCGATCTTCGCGGTAAACTTCCGTCACGTGCTTTACTCCGCCAGCATCGGCCGGCGAATCGCGCACTGGCCGGTTATCAGCCAAGCGCTGGGCTATTTCGTGCTCACCGATCCGCAATTCGCGGTGGCCGAGCGTAAGGCCGAAGCCGGCGAGACCGTTAGCTTTGCCTGGTACATGGGCCTTGGCCTGCCGGTCTATGTGTTCTGGGGGATTGAAAGCGCGCTGGGTGCGGTGTTCGGCAAGCTGATCCCCGACACGCATGCCCTGGGCATCGATTTCCTGCTGCCGATCTATTTCCTCGGGCTGGTCATGGGCTTTCGCAACCGGCCGCTGTGGCTGCCGGTGGTGATCGCCAGCGCCGCGGCGTCGATCATTGCCTACAAAACTGTGGGATCGCCATGGCACGTCTCCATCGGCGCCGTTGCCGGCGTGCTTCTGGCCGTCATCCTGCCGCCGCACCATAGCGGTGTGGAGGCAAAACGATGAGCGCGACCTTGTGGATCATCATTGCCGGCGCGATCGCCACCTATCTCACCCGCGTCGGCGGCCATCTGGTGATCTCGCGCTTCGACCACATCCATCCACGCGTCGAGGCGGGTTTGAATGCCGTGCCGGCCGCGGTGTTGACGACGCTGGTGGCGCCCGCCGCACTTAGCGCCGGACCGGCGGAATGGGCGGCGCTGGTCGTCGCCGCTGTGGTCTCGCTGCGCGGCGGCCTGATGGCGATGTTTCTGGCCGGGGCGGTGGTGCTGATCCTCGCGCGGCAGTTTGTGGCATAGGGCGCCTGCCGGGCAGAACAGTTTCGAACGGTCGGCGCCGCCCCTCATTGCCCTGCCGGGCGTTCGTCACTCGAAAAGCCAAGCAATTGGCTTTTCGTCCGCTTCGCGGACCGCTCCTCACCTCCCCGTATAGTGACGGGGAGAAAGAAGCTCATTTCAAATCTTGGCGTCGTGCGGCAACGGCGCTGTTGCCTTCTCCAGCCAGGCCAGCGTCTCGCCGTCGAGCATCGGGCCGATCTCGGCCAGCACCCAAGCATGGTAAGTATCCAGCCAGTGCAACTCCTCGCGCGTCAGCAGGTCGGTGCGGATCAGCCTGATATCGATCGGCGCCAGCGTCAGCGTCTCGAAACCGTGCATGGCGATGTCGCCGCCCTCCACCTGTTCAGCCGGTGTCACCAGGATCAGGTTCTCGATGCGGATGCCGTAGGAGCCTTCCTTGTAATAGCCGGGCTCGTTGGACAGCATCATGCCGGCCAGCAGCTTTTCGGTGCCGGTGCGGGCGATGCGCTGCGGCCCTTCATGCACGGCCAGATACGAGCCGACGCCGTGGCCGGTGCCGTGGGCAAAGTCGCAGCCATGCTTCCAGAGCGCCATGCGCGCCACCGCGTCGATTTCCGAGCCGCGCGTGCCGGCGGGAAAGCGCAGCGTGGAAATGCCGATCATACCTTTCAGCACCAGTGTGAAGCGCTCGCGCATCTCCTCGGTCGGCTGGCCGATCGGCACCGTGCGGGTGATATCGGTGGTGCCGTCCTGATACTGGGCGCCGGAATCGAGCAGGAACAGCTCGCCCTTTGTCAGCTTGCGATTGGTGGCGCGCGACACACGGTAGTGCATGATGGCGCCGTTCGGCCCGGCGCCGGAAATGGTGTCGAAGGAGACGTCGCGCAGCGGCATCTGCGTTTCCTCGCCGGTCTGCCGGCGCGTTTCCTCCAACTTGGTGACAACGGTTATTTCGTCGAGCGTGCCCGGCTTCTGCCGTTCCAGCCAGCACAGCAGTTTCGCCACCGCCGCCCCGTCTCGGCGGTGCGCCGCGCGGCTGCCGGCGATTTCCGCCTGGTTCTTGGTGGCGCGCGGGATGCGGGCGGGATCGGCTGCTGAAACAAATGTGCCGCCATTGTCCTCGACCAGCATTCTCAGTTTTTCCGCCGCCAGCACCGGATCGAGCGCGATCTTGGCGCCGCCCTCGGCAAGGGCGACGACCGCCGCCTCGAATTCGCCGGGCTCGTGCAGATCGGCGAGTTGGGTGAGATAGGCGGCGACCGTGCGCGAAAACTTGCGCTGGTCCATGAACAGCTGGTGCTTGCCATCTGCTGCAAGGATCGCAAAGCCGAGCGCCAGCGGCGTGTGCGGCACGTCACCGCCACGGATGTTGAAGGCCCAGGCGATCGAGGAGGGGTCGGTGAGCACGGCGTGCGTCGCGCCCTCCTTGCCGATTGCCGCCGCCAGCCGCGCCAGCTTGTCCTTCGCCAGTTCCCCGGCAAAGCCGATCGGGTGGATTTCGACCGGCGCCGCCAGTGGTGCCGGCTGATCCTTCCAGATGATGTCGATCGGGTTCCTGTCGAGCGGCACCAGCGTCGCGCCGAATTGCTCGGCCGAGGTTTTCAGCGCCTTGACCTCAGTGATCGTGTGCAGCCAGGGGTCGAAGCCGAGCCTGGCGCCCTTGCCGAGATTGTCCTTGATCCAGGAGGCCGGCGGGTTGTCGACCAGGCTCTCGATCGCAAAAATGTCGAGATCGACTTCGTGGCGCACTTGCAAGGTATAGCGGCCATCGACGAACATGAAGGCGCGGTCACGCTGCACAAGTGCTACGCCGGCCGAGCCGCTGAAGCCGGTCAACCATTTCAGCCGCGCCGAGCGATCGGCGACATACTCGCCCTGGTGCTCGTCCGCGCGCGGCACCAGGAAACCGTCGAGGCCGTTATCCGCCAGCCATTGCCGTAGCAACGTCACGCGCGGCTTGCCGACGCTCGGGTCGCCTGCGGAATCGAAGGTCTGGAACATGGTATGCCTCCTGTATCGGGCGCGACCGTAGCGCATGACCCGGAAAACCGGAATCGATTTTCGCCAATCGCAAACAGCCTCGGATGGTCCAAAGCGCGTTGCGTCTCAGTGCTTCAGGTGGATCGTTACCCAGCCTTCGCGATGCAAGGTCCTGACATGGCGGAAATTCTGGCCGACATAGGCCGAGATCACCGCATTGCACTGCCGCTCGAGGATGCCGGACAGCACGATCGAGCCGCCGAGGCTGATGTGCCTCGCCATCTCAGGCGCCAGCCGCATCAGCGGCCGCGCCAATATGTTGGCGACGATGAGGTCGAAAGGCGCGCGCTTGCCGAAGATCGGGTGGTGGAAGCCGGGCGCCGTCACCGTTTCGACCAGCGCCTTGACGTGGTTGAGGCGGGCATTGGCGGCGGCGACCCTGACGGCGATCGGATCGATGTCGGTCGCCAGCACCGGAATATGCGCCAGTTTGGCGACGGCGATCGCCAGCACCGCGCTGCCGGTGCCGAGGTCGAGGGCATTCCTGGGACGTTCGCGGCGCACGACCCGTTCCAGCATTTCGAGGCAGCCGGCAGTGGTCCCGTGATGGCCGGTGCCGAAGGCAAGGCCAGCCTCGATCTCGATGGCGAGTTCGCCGCTGTGGCGCTTCCGGCGGTCGTGCGCGCCATGGACGAAGAAACGTCCGGCGCGCACCGGCTTCAGTCCCTCCAGCGAGCGCGCCACCCAGTCGATGTCGGGCAGAACCTCGCGCTCGATCGGCTTCGACAGGGACAGTCCGGCAAGGCTGTCCCTTAGCCGCGCCTCAACCGCGTCGACATTGCCGTCGGCGTAGAGCGAAACCTCATAGATGTCGCGGTCTTCATCGACTTCGAGCACGGCGATCGGCAGGCCTTCATCCTCGAAAGCCGGTTCGAGCGCGGCAAAGATGCGGTCGGCCTCGATCTTCCCAGCGATGAAGTGGAGCCTGGTCTGACCCATCAGCTGGTCTCTTGTTTGAGCATGATCTCTGGACAACACTTTTCTGTCCGAGAAAACCGGATTCCACATTTCGGGATCATGCCTAGCCTGCCGCCAGCCGCTTCAGCTTGGCGATCGCGGTATCGGCGCTTTCGCCATAGGCTATGGTGCCCGAAAACTCGCCCTTGGCGTTGAGCAGCAGCGCGGAGGCGGTGTGGTCCATCGTGTAATCGCCGTCGCCGGTGTCGACCTTCTTCCAGTAGATGTTGAAGGACTTCGCCATGGCGTGCACCTTGTCGGGATCGCCCGATATGCCGACGATGCGGTCGGAGAAATTGCTGACGTAAGTGTTCATCACCGGCGGCGTGTCGCGCTCTGGATCGACGGTAACGAAGTAGGCGTTGAGGTTCTTGCCGTCGTCGCCCAGCGTCTTCAGCCAGCCGGCCATTTCGAACAAAGTGGTCGGGCAGACTTCCGGGCAATGGGTGAAGCCGAAGAAGACGATGCTGGGTTTTCCCCGGAAGGCGGCTTCGGTGATTGGCGCGCCTTTCTGGTCGACCAGCGTGAATGGCGCGCCATACGGTTCGCCACCATAGTGGCCGCGATAGAAGTCAAAGGTGAGCCAGCCGATGCCCGCCGCCATCAGAACGAGAATGCCGAGCAGAATTGAACGCATCATCAGGAATTGTCCGTAGCAGAAATCATCGAGCGCCGGATCGGCGCCTCTCTGCCGGCAGTCTTAGCCGGTCGCAGGGGGCAAGGCAAAGATGCCGCGTTGCCGCAACCGGGCTGGGCGCTACCTTGCAAACAGCTGGCCCTTATCCCACCTGAGACCGGCAAACTGAACCTGAGGAGGCTCCCTTGCAAAGACGGACTGGGCAGAGACGGACTGGGCAGAGACGGATTGGGCAGAAACTGATCGGCGGCGCGCTGGCCGCATGCATTGCCCTTGGCGCCGGTGCCGCAGCGGCAGAGGAAGTCGGCAAGGTCAGCGTCGATTGGGTCGGCAACGACATCATCGTCGAGGCGATCAAGGATCCCAAGATCGACGGCGTGACCTGCCATGTCTCCTATTTCGACCGCAGCGTCATCGACCGGCTGCACAAGGGCAACTGGTTCGAGGATCCGTCTGATTCCTCGATCTCCTGCCGCCAGACCGGGCCGATCACCATCGGCGACATCGACATGAGCGAGGGCGGCGAAGAGGTGTTCAAGCAAGGCATCAGCCTGATCTGGAAGAAGCAGGTGGTGAACCGCATCTACGACAAGAAGAACGAGACGCTGATCTATCTCTCGCATTCGCGCCAGGTGCAGGACGGCTCGGCGAAAATGTCGGTGACGACCGTGCCGCTGTTCAGCCAGAACGTGGTGTGGACCGGCGGCAAGCCGAAATAGCGGATTCTCCGGGCGCAACGCGACAATTGCTTCCGCAATTGTGCGGGGGTAAATCCGCCAGATGGACCCTACCGAAAACCTCGTCCTGAAAGATCCGGAGCCGCGCATCCATCCGACCGCGGAGCTGAAAGCGTGCAAGCTTGGCCGCTATGCCTCGATCGGCGAACGGGTGGTGCTGCGCGAGGTCAATGTCGGCGATTTCTCCTATTTCGAGCGCCACGCCGAGGCGATCTACACGACGATCGGAAAATTCTGCTCGATCGCCGCCAACAGCCGCATCAATGCGCTGGAGCATCCGATCGAGCGGATCACGCAGCACAAGCTCAGTTACCGGCCGAACGAGTATTTCCGCTGGCTGGGCGTCGACGCGGCGTTCCGCGCGCGGCGGCAGGCCAAGGCGGTCGGCATCGGCAATGATGTCTGGATCGGCCATGGCGCCGTCATCATGCCCGAGATCAGCATCGGCAATGGCGCCATCATCGGCGCCAATTCGGTGGTGACGCGGGATGTGCCGGCCTACACAATCGTCGCCGGCGTACCGGCGAAGCCGTTGCGCATGCGCTTTCCCTCCGAGATCGCGGCGCGGATCGAAAGCCTTGCCTGGTGGGACTGGCCGCCGGAGAAACTCGCCAAAGCGGTTCCCGACATGCAGGCCTTGCCGATTGAGGATTTCCTCGATCGTTGGGAGCAAGAGCATTCCTGAGAGCTCGCCGCGCGTGCGCGGTTTCATCGACTGGCTGGCCGAAATCCTGGCGCCAAAATTCTGAACGGCACGTGTCGGGAAGAGTTCCGCCGGTCTGCGGCAACGCAACGGACCCCTTCCGCCATGCGGGGGTGGCGCAGCGGAAGGGGCTTGGAGACAAATCCGCCGTGAAGCGGAACGAACAGGTTTTGGCCTGCATGGTGACTAATGGCAACAAACCGATAAGGCGGCTTTTCACGGCGCTGCGCCTTTGGCGTGCATACAATTGCACCAGCGATGCCCTCTGCGACAGGGAACCGGAAGCGGCTGCCGGTTGTTTATTGTTGGAGCGATGAATGCGGCCTTGGTCAGCTCGTCGCGCTTTGAACGGTTGAGGATGTGAATGATCGAAAAGCTGTTTACCAGAATCGCCAACACCGTTTCGCACTTGGCGGGCCTGCCGCCGACTTTCATCGCCTGTTGCGCCATCGTTATCGTCTGGGCGGTAAGCGGGCCATTCTTCGGCTTCTCCGATACGTGGCAGCTCGTCATCAACACGGGAACGACGATCATCACCTTTTTGATGGTGTTCCTGATTCAGAACACCCAGAACCGCGACGGCGCCGCGGTTCAGGCCAAGCTCGACGAACTGATCCGCGTCAGCGAGGGCCACAATCATTTCATCGGCATCGAGCACCTGACCGAATCCGAGGTCGAGGAGATCAGAGACAAATGCGAGCGGGCGGCAAAACGCCATGACCACGAGCTCGCCGAACTGGCGGGCAAGAAGGCCGTCGCGCAAAAGCGCACCGCGAAAAAACGCGCGCCCGCCTGAGTCTCGGCTTTGGCTGAGTTCGACGATCAGTTTCCCATAAAGGCCGCGAAAGCGTCCTTATGGTCGGGGTGCCAGCGCGAGAGAGCAGGCCGGTTCTCGATGATGTCGCCGATCGCCCAGGCCATGCGCTTTTCATCGGTCGGCCGCATCACCTCATTGTCGGGGCAGAGGATGTAGAAGTCCCCACGCGCCAGCGAAGCCAGCATGAAGTCGACCACCTGCTCGCCGGTCCAGGCGCCAGCGGGTTTTTCGACCGCTCCTTCGGTGAGGCCGGTGAAGGTGAAGCCGGGAATGAGAAGATGCGCCGCGACCTTCGCGCCCGGCTCGTTGCGCAATGCGTGCGCCAGCCCTTCGGTGAACGTCTTCAATGCCGATTTGGAGACGTTGTAGGCGAGATTGCCGGGTGGCGTGGTGATGCCTTGCTTGGAGCCGGTGTTGATGATCAGGCCAGGCTCTCCGGAGGCCAGCATGGCCGGAGCGAAGGCCTCGACGCCATGTACGACACCCCAGAAATTGATGTCGATCATCCGCTTCCAGGCGTCGCCGTTCTCCCACGGTTTTCCCGGATTGTTGCCGACGCCGGCATTGTTCATCAGCAGCGATACGGCGCCGAAAGCGGCATGCGTCTTTTCCGCCAGCCGGCCGAGTTTGTCGGCCTTCGACACGTCGGTGGCGACGGCAAGCACGGCATTCTCGCCGGCGATCGCGGCGACTGCCTGGCGGGCCGCATCGAGGCGCGCGCCGCCAATGTCGGCCAGCACCAGTCTCATGCCCATAGCCGCCAGCCTTTTGGCAGCGGCAAGCCCGATGCCGCTGGCGCCCCCGGTGATGACGGCGACGTTGCCTCGGCTGAGGGCGGGCAAAGCGGATTGGATTTCGGCGTCGGAGGTCATGATCTTTTTCCTAGGGTTCGGGTGGCGCCGAACTTAGCGCGGGACGCGCATCGTGCAAGGCCGTCCCGCGTGTTCGGGTTGACCGCATCAACGGCGGCTGTGCATGCTGCGGCCGAACAGGGAGATTGCCGATTGACCGACTGGGTTGCGATCCTGAAGGAGCAGACCGCCACCGGCGACCAGATGGGCCGCGAGGTGCCGCAGATGCTTGCCAATCCGGACATAAGCGAAGCGCAGGTGAAGACCTTGTTTTCGGCACTCGAAAAACAGGCCGAGTTCGTCGAGAAATTGCGCATGGCGCTGGAAAAATTCGGCCATGATTTTTCGATCATCAAGGCGGCCGAGCGGCTGGAGGAACGCTATGCCGACCTTGCGGCGTCGGTTGCCGAAAAGCTGAAGGCGATGCGCAAGTAGAGACGTCCTACGCTACTTTTCCAGCACCCGCGAAAAACGCGTGTCCGGCACGAACCAGACGGCGGCCACCAGCACAAAGATCGCAACGCCGATCCATTGGTTGACGAAGGCAAGCGGGACGGCTGCGGCGTAGAGGGCCACCGAGATCTTGCCCTTGCGGTCATTGCCCAGCGCCTTGGCGAAGGCGGTGTCGTTGCCGTGCAAATGGTGCAGCTTGGTGGCGAGAAAGGTGTAGGCGACCGCGCACAGCACCAGGTCGATGCCATAGACCGCGACGGGGACGGGCGCGAAATGGTTCTCGCCCATGAAGGCCGTCGTTGCCGGCATCAGCGACAACCAGAACAGAAGGTTGAGGTTGGCCCACAGCACGCGGCCGTCGACCCTTTGGACGGTGTGGAACATGTTGTGCAGATTGTTCCAGTAGATGCCGACATTGATGAACGACAAGACATAGCTGAAAAAGATCGGCCACAGCGGCAGAAGCGCTGAAAAATCCTGGCCATGCGGCACTTTCAGCTCCAGCACCATGATGGTGATGATGATGGCGACCACCCCATCGGTGAATGCCTCGACTCTACCTTTTCCCATGGATTCTCCCTCTCGATGGAAAGACGTTAAGCGAGGACTTCGGGCAAGACCATCCTGACAAGGTTGTCAGGATGAAGTTCGGCGCGTGGAACGGCCATCCTTACATGGACGTTGGGGCGCAATTGGGCGTTGGGCGATTGGCCGGAGGTTGCCATGACCAGCTATGCCGAGACCACGACGCGCGACAACGGACTCGATGGCCGGCCCGCGATGGCCGCGGTTGCCGCCATGATCGCCGCGCTGTTCGCCGGCAGCACGGTGCTGACGCCGCTTTACGTCATCTACAAGCAGGCCTTCGGTTTCTCGCAGATCACGCTGACGCTGGTCTACGCCGTCTATGTCGTCGGCAATCTCGGCGCATTGCTGATGTTCGGGCGCTTGTCCGACGGCATTGGCCGCCGTCCTGCGGCGCTGGCGTCGATGGCCATAGCGGTGGTCAGCGCGGTGGTGTTCCTGCTGGCCGAGAATGTCGCATGGCTCGATGTCGCCCGCATATTGAGCGGCCTTGGCATCGGCGTCGGCGCGGGAACCGGCACGGCCTGGCTTGCCGAATTGATCGAAGGTAAGGACAAATCGCGCGCGGCAATCATCGCCACCAGCATCAACTTCGTTGGCCTTGGCCTCGGCGCGCTGGCATCGGGCCTGCTCGCCGAATATGCGCCCTGGCCGTTGAGACTAACGTTTGCGGTCTATCTTGCCTTGCTGGTGGTGGTGACGCTGCTGATCTGGCGTACCCGCGAAACCGTGTCCCGGCCGGGCAGGCTGACCGACGTTTCGTTGCGGCCACGGCTATCGGTGCCGAGCGATATCCGCGCTGCCTTCGTGGCGCCGGCGGTCACCGGTTTCGGCGCCATGGCGCTGGTCGGCTTCTATGCAGCCCTGGCGCCGAGCATCCTGGCGCAGCAACTGCATGTGGCCAACCATGCCGAGGCCGGCGCGCTGTTCTTTGAACTGTCGATCGTTGCGGCCGCGACCATTCTGGCCACGACCCGACTGTCCAGCCGCGCCGGAATGCTGGCCGCGCTGGCGCTGATGATCCCGGCCGTAGGGCTGATGGTTGCTGCTCAGTTTTTCGCGTCGATGTCCCTGATGGTTGCCGCCACCGCTGTGTGCGGCGTGGCGGCGGCGCTCGGCTATCGCGGCGGCCTGCAGGTGGTGAACCAGATCGCACCTGCCGAGCGTCGCGCCGAATTGGTGTCGGCGTTCTTTATCTGCTGCTTCTGCGGCAATGCGCTGCCGGTGATCGGCATTGGGCTGCTGTCGAGTTGGACCACTCCGACGACGGCAAGCCTGGCCTTCGCCGGTATGATCACGCTGTTCTCTGTCGTAGCGCTGGGGTTCGGCGTCAAATACGCGCGCTGAGCCTCACCCGCTTGGCGTCCCGGGCGCCATGTTTGCCCGTCCGCGCGGGATGCCGAGGCCGGTGTCGGGCGGCTCGCCGGCGGCCGGCCGGTCCTCGATCATGTGCATGGTGCGCCAGCGGCCGAAGCGATAATAGGCGGCGGCCAGCACCAGCGAGGTGATCGATCCCGCCGGAAAACTCCACCACAGCGCTTCCTCGCCGATGTAGCTCCTGAAGAAGTAGGCAAAGCCGGTACGCACGACCATCACGGAAATCACCAGAATGATCAGCGGCGGCATCACGGCACCGGTGGCGCGCACGGTCGCGAACAGCACGATGGTGACGCCGAACAGGATGAACGACCAGGACGCCACCTTGTTGATGTGGGCTGCAATGTCGATTGCGGTGCTGTCCCCGCTAAGGAACAGGCCGAGTACCGGCCTGTCGAAGAAGAACAGCAGCGCCACCAGGGCGCCGGTGAGCACCAGGTTGAAGCCGACGCCGGACGCCGCGATCCGACCGATGCGGTCCCACCGCCCTGCGCCGACATTCTGGGCCGCCATCGACGAGACTGCGGCGCCGATCGCCAGTGCAGGCATCTGGATATAGGTCCACAGCTGCGCCGCGATGCCATAGGCGGCGGCGACCTGCGAGCCGTAGGAGTTGACGATGCCCATCACGGTCAGCGCCGCCGCCGAAATGACGATCATCTGCAGGCCCATCGGCACGCCCTTGAAGACGACGATCCTGAGCAGCGCCGGATCCGGCCGCAGCAGAGCGAGGTTCGCGCCGGCGAGCCGCAACGGATGCTTTCTGGCATAAAGCACGACGAGGATGGCGATCACGCTCACCGTCTGGCCGATCAGCGTCGAGGTGGCGGAGCCGGCGATGCCGAGCTCGGGGAAGGGGCCGATTCCGCGAATGAGCAGCGGATTGAGGATGATGTCGAGCACGACGGCGAGCGCCATGAAGAAGAATGGCGTGCGCGAATCACCCGCACCGCGCAGCACCGTCATGACGAAGGACAGAAGATTCATCATCGGCACGGCGACGAAGATGATGCGCAGATAGGAGCGCGCCAGCGGCAGCGCATCGGGCGGGGTGCCCAGTGTGTTGAGGATGGCGTCGACCCAGATCCAGCCGCAGACGGCGAAGATAGCCGAGACGAGGAAGAAGAAGCTGGCGCTGGTGCCGACGATGCGCCGCGCCTCGGGCAGGTCGCGGGCGCCGACCGATTGCGCCACCAGGATGGTGGCGGCCATGCCGATGCCGAACACGGTGCCAAGAATCAGGAACAGCACCAGATTGGCGTTTGAGGTCGCCGTCAGCGCCAATTCACCGAGGAAGCGGCCGACCCAGACGGCGTTGATCGAACCGTTGAGCGACTGCAGCACATTGGAACCGAGCACCGGAAGCGCGAACAACAGCAGCGTGCGAGGGATTGGGCCGCTGGTGAGATCGCCGGTGCGCCGGCGCGGTAGTATTTTTTCGTCCATGGGCTGTTCGGCGAAGGTTCATCTCAAAGTCCGCCCGGCAATGATCGCCGATTTAACGGACAAGGTCGATGCGGCATTGGAACATGCCACCTGGCGGCTTCACGCTAATCAGTTCTCAAAACATTCGGAATGGGATATGGGTCGTCGCCGCGTGGGGTCGCATATCCTGTTGGATATGATGAATAGGCTGGGGGGATCATGTCCGACAATCCGCTTTTTTCCGAGCGCCTGAACCGGCGCGCGTTTCTTGGAATATCCGCTTTGGGTGCCGCTTCCATGGCGCTTTCAGCCTGCACCACGACCGACGTCGTGGTGCCGCCAACGCCCGCTCCGGCGCCCGAACCGGCTCTGGGCGATGCCGCCACCATGTATTCGGCGCGCGTCGATGAGGGCTTTTCATTGCCGGCAATCCCCGTGGCCAAGCTCGATCCGAAGTTCGTGCGCCAGATCGTGGACGATCCGACCGGCGAAAAACCCGGCACGATCGTCGTCGATACATCCGAGCATTTTCTCTATCTGGTGCGCGATGGCGGCAAGGCAATGCGCTATGGCGTAAGCCTCGGCAAGGCCGGGTTTGGCTGGACCGGCAGCGCCGTGATCCAGGCGCGCAAGAAATGGCCGGTGTGGACGCCGCCGCCGGAAATGATCCAGCGCCGGCCGGAACTGGCGAAATACAAGGACGGCATGCCGCCCGGACCGCAGAGCCCGCTCGGCGCGCGCGCGCTCTATCTGTTCCGCGACGGCAAGGACACGATGTACCGGCTGCACGGCACGCCGGAATGGGATTCCATCGGCAAGAACGCGTCGTCGGGCTGCGTGCGCTTCATGAACCAGGACATCATCGACCTCTACAGCCGGGTCAACGGCGTAGCCCAGGTCTATGTGCGCCCGAACCTGTCGGCCGCGGGCAAGATCATGGCTGTGTCGAGCCGGACCGCCGAGCCGATCGATGCCGGCGTGCCAAGGGATGCGGAGATTTTGAAATAGGTGCCTTCACGGCATCGCTGATCGCCGACAAACGGTTAGAGGCGGACGCGCCGGGCGCGTCCGCCTCTCCGTATACGGCTACTTCTTGGCGAGGCCCGGAAGCGTGACCTGATAGACCAGGAACATGGTGTCGACATCGGCGCCGTCTTCGGCCTTGTAGGGCGCGCTGACCTGAAAACCGTCCTCGGTGAGAAAGTCGTTATCGTTGCCGACGAACAGGAAATAGTCGTCGGGCAGCGCCGGATCGAGCACGCTGACCACCGACATTGCTTCCCACTTCTCCGACAGATTGTTCTTGTCGTTGGGCTTGCCGTCATGCAGGCCGAAACGGCCGAGTTCCTTGTTGTCGTTGATGTCGATGAACGGCGTCAGCTTGGCCGGCGTCACCGAGGGGTCGAGCACGCCCTTGGGCGCCAGCGGCTTGTCGGCGGCATCGAAGGCGCCGCCGGCAATGTCGGTGGCGCCAGAGACGTCGACGACGAAAATCTGGCGCAGCAGCGAAGTATCGCCCTTCACCCCCTGGCCGTTTCCGCTGTCGCGCGCCAGCATCAGGAAGGTCTTGTCGGACAGCGCCACGATTTCGCTCTGCGCGGCGACCTTGGTCTTGTCCTTGGCGTCCTTGAACACCGGCAGCGGCACGGCATATTCATGCACCAGCTTGAGATGGGCCGGGTCGGAGGCGTCGTAGACCAGCGCGCGGGTGTTCTGGCGCGTCGCGGGCGAATCGCCGCCATCCTGGCGGGGCGCCGACTGCAGCACAGTAATCAGCGACTTGCCGTCCGGCGTCAGCGCCATGCCTTCGAGGCCTTGATTGTTCTGGCGGCCGGTTTCGGGATCCTTCGGATCGGGTTCGGCTGCACCGGGGCCCGGATTGTCGGAGGCGAAGTTCGGCGCGCCCTTGCGCATCGGCACCAAAGCGGCGGGCGGCTGCGTTGCCGACAACAGATGGCCGTCGGCCGAGAAGCGGTAGATGTTGGGGCCGTATTCGTCAGAGATGAACATGGTGCCGTCGGGCAGCCGCGCGATCGCCTCATTGTCGAGCGCCAGCTTGCCATTGGCCTCGGGCAGGATCGGCAGGTCGCCATTGGCCGCGCGCAAGCCGTTGAGCGGATCGAGACCGGTGGCGTCTGCGCCCTTGTCGTCGGTGAGCAGCAGGGAATCGGCTAACGTCGCCTTGACGCCGGTCCTTTCCTGGCCGGCGGTGGGCGTGGCGCCCAGTGCGGTCGGCGTGAACTCGATGCGAATAGTGTTGAGCCGCGGCCGGTAGTCGGTGGTGCCGACGACATTGTAGCCGCGATCCGGCAGCAGCCACAGCGAACCCTTGTAGCCATCCGCGCCATGGGTCCAGCTTGCGGCGTCGATCGACATGCCGGAGCCGGAGCCGAAGGTCTCGCCGAACTTGTCCTTCTGATCGGCCGGAATGCGGCCGACGCCGACCAGGCCCTTGTTGACGAAGCCGCCAACGGTGGCGGTGCTGTCGGCAAGGGCAGGGGTCAGGGCGCTAAACAGCGCCAATGCGGCGCCGAGCGACACGGTTCGGTGCAATTTTTCATGGGATAACCTCTTTGTGACGGAACGGGCCGGAACGGCCGGATGACGAAGCCGCCGCAATCGACGATGCCGCGCCCACCGATGAGCGGTCTAGGACGCGAAGATGATAGTTGCGTGACAGACCGTGTCGCACGCGCTCCGGAACCATTTTCCAGCCTGATCCGTTGCACGCGAGCCCAAGCGTCGCCTGCGATGGCCGGTCGAGCCCCGGGCCCAGGAGGGATAAATGGGTTTCGATCAGTATCACGAGCCACCGGAAGAACTGACGCAGGAGGTGCGGACCTTTGCCCGCATGATCACCTCGTTGATCGAAGAGGCCGAGGCGATCAGCTGGTACGAACAGCGCATGTCGGTCGAGAAAGACCCTCAGGCCAAGGCGATCATGAAGAACGCGCAAGGCGAGGAGTTCAAGCATTTCGGCATGGATCTGGAATTCCTGCTGCGCCAGAAGAAAGACTGGCGCACGGAACTGAAGGAAATCCTGTTCACCACCGGCGACATCGTCAAGGCCGGCGAGCGGGGCGAGAAGAAGGTGGATTGAGGCCCGCCGGCCTTCCTCCGCGGCGGATCAATCGCTGTCGCGGGCGATCAGCTCCAGCGGCCAGACTTCGCGGATGATGCGCGGACCTTCCGGGCCGGCAAAGGCGGGAAGCGAGGCCAGCAGCATTTCGGCCAGCCGCCGGCCCATCGGCTCCAGCGACGGACGGAAGGCGGTCAGCGCCGGCGAGAAATAACGGCAGAGCGGCGTGTCGACGATGACGATCACCGCGATGTCGTGGCCGGGCCTGATGCCCATCTCGGCCAGTGCCTTGCAGCCGCCGAGCGCCATTGCGTCATTGTTGAAGATGATGGCTGTGGGCCGGTCCTTGGAGAGCATCACGCGCGGCGTCACCTGGTAGCCTCCGGCCTCGTTGATGAAGCCGTCGGCGATCAGGCCGGGGTCGACTTCGATGCCATGCCGCCCCAGCGCCTTGCGGTAGCCGTCGAGGAACAGGTAGCCGAAGTTGAGATCCAGCGAAGGGCGGATGGCGGCAATGCGGCGGTGGCCGCGCGCGACCAGCCGGTCGACGGCTTCGTCACCCGCCCTCTCGAAATCGATATCGAGCGAAGGATAGGTGTCGTCGCCGGATTGACTTCGGCCAAGCGTGGCGAAGGGAAAGCCAGCCTTGCTGAGATAGTCGATCCGATCGTCTTCCCGCCGTGTATTGGCCAACACGACCGCGTCGGCTCGGCGCGTCTCAACCACGCGGCGCAGCCTCTCCTGCTGATATTGGCCGGGCTCGCCCATGACGACCATCAGATCCAGGTCATCCTCGGCCAGTCGGCCCTGCAGACCGATCAGGAACGGGATGAAGAACGGTTCGCCATATTGCTGGTCGCCCGGATGCGGCTGCAGCATGAAGGCGATCGAATGGGTGGTGCCTTGCCGCAGACTGCGGCCGGACTGGTTGGGCGAATAGTTCAATTGCTTGGCGGCGGCGAGCACGCGCTGGCGGGTGTCGGCATTGACGTCGGCGCGGCCGTTCAGCGCCCGCGACACGGTGCCGATCGAAATGTTCAGGTGACGCGCAAGGTCATGGATGCTGGACGCCAAGGACAGTTCTCCCCCTGTCTTGGCTAGCACCGGCTGCCGCCCAGGCCAAGGCTTCGGGATGATTTTTCGCTGGCAGCCGATTGACATTCTACGCCATCGGGTGTGTTCTCGTAAACGTTTACGGAGAAACGTTTACGGTGATGCCGGAAATGCCGTGACATTCGGTCTGGAGGGACCGGACGGGAGGAATGCCGGATGATGAATGCCGTCCTCGTCGGCTGTGGTGCGATGAGCAAGGCCTGGCTCGATGCCGCGAGGCAGATCGACGGGCTGGCCATTGTCGGCCTTGTCGATCTCGACGCCGAACGGGCGAAGGCGAGGGCGCACGAATACGGGCTCGACGGCGCGGTAATCGGCACCAGCCTCGACGCGGTGCTCGACCAGACCAGGCCCGACGCGGTGTTCGATGTCGTGGTTCCAGCCGCCCGGCGTGATGTCGCCTTTGCCGCCTTTGCCCATAATTGCCATCTGCTGACGGAAAAGCCGCTGGCCGATACTCCGGAAAATGCGCGCGCCATCGTCGATGCGGCGCGTAACGCGGGGCGCGTCCATGCGGTCGTGCAGAACCGCCGCTATGTCGCAAATGTCCGGCGCATAAGGCGCTTTCTCGACTCCGGCGCCATCGGCAAGCCAACCAGCATCCATGCCGACTTCTTCGTCGCGCCGCATTTCGGCGGCTTTCGCGAGGAGATGGCGCATGTGCTCTTGCTCGACATGGCGATCCACACATTCGACGCCGCCCGCTACATGGTCGCAGGCGATCCCGCCGGCGTCTATTGCCAGGAATGGGATCCGGCGAATTCCTGGTACCGGCAGGGCTCGTCGGCCAGCGCTATCTTCGATCTCGGCGGCGGCAAGCGCTTCACCTATGCAGGCTCCTGGTGCGCGGCGGGCTTCCGCACCAGTTGGGAGAGCACATGGCGCATCGTCGCCGAGCACGGCAGCCTGCTCTGGGACGGCGAGGACGGACTGAAGGCCGAGGTTGTGTTGTCGGTCCGCGACGGCCTGTTCGACCTGACCCAGCCCATCACAGTACCGCCGCTCGATTCCGCCGACCGCGTCGGCGGTCATCTCGGCATCATCAAGGATTTCATCCACGCCATCGAGACCGGCAGCGAGCCGGAAACCCGTGGCAGCGACAACATCAAAAGCCTGGCCATGGTTTTTGGCGCCATCGAAAGCGCCGAGACCGGACGGCGCGTCGCAATCACACAGGAAGCATCATGATGCCAAACCCGCTTCTCGACATCCGTATCGGCACCATGGTGCGGGCCAATCTCGAAGACCCGGCCGCCTACATCAAAGAGATTCTGCCGCTCGGCTTCGAGAGCATCCAGCCCTTCTTCTGGCAGACGCTGGGCGGCAAGGATTTGGCGCGGCTCGCCGGTGAGATTGGCGAGGCGATCGGCGATGCCGATGTCGCCGTGTCGTCGATCGGCGTGTTCGGCAATCCGCTGGAGGATGGCGAGGTCGATCGCGGCGTGCTCGCGGCCTGGGAAACCGTCATCGACAATGCGCATCTGTTCGGCGCTTCGATCGTCAGCGGCTTCACCGGACGTCTGCGCGGCAAGAAGCTGACCGACAGCCTGCCGCGCTTCCGTGAGGTCTGGGGGCCGCTGGCCAAACGCGCCGCCGACAAGGGCGTGCGCATTGCCTTCGAAAATTGCGCCATGGACGGCAACTGGGCCGCCGGCGACTGGAACATCGCCCACAATCCGGACGCCTGGGAGCTGATGTTCAACGAATTGCCCGACGACAATCTCGGCCTCGAATGGGAGCCCTGCCATCAGCTGGTCTATCTCATCGACCCGATGCCGCAGATCCGCAAATGGGCGCCGCGCATCTTCCATGTCCACGGCAAGGACGCGACGGTGCGCTGGGATGTGATCCGCGAGCACGGCGTGTTCGGCAAGCTGCCCTTCGTGCAGATGCGCACGCCTGGTTTTGGCGACAGCGACTGGACGCGGGTGATCAGCGAATTGCGGCTGGCCGGTTACAAGGGCGCCATCGACATCGAGGGCTGGCACGACCCGGTCTATCGCGGCGACCTCGAAATCACAGGCCAGGTGCGCGGGCTGGAATACCTCAAGCAATGCCGGGGAGGAGCGACCTACCTGCCGAACCCAGCGTGACCGAGGGCCGGTGGGAGGAGCCGGCCTGACAGATTGCCAAGCACTGCCGACAAGCACTGCCGAAAAGCGAACGACGAACCCCTCGGCTCACCGAGGACAAAAGGGAGGAACGTGCATGAGCATCGCAATGAGAACGACACTTCTGCGCTCGACCGTCGTGGCCGCCGCCACGGCGCTGTGCGCTGCCATCTCCACTCTGCCGGCGCAGGCGCTCGACGCCCAGTGGTGCAAGGATGTCCACATCCGCTTTTTCGTCGGCGGCGCCGAGGGCGACGCTTTCGGCACCATCGTCTACAATGGCGCCAAGCAGGCGGCGTCCGATCTCGGACCCAAGGTCGACTACATCTTCTCGCAGTGGGACGTCGAGAAGATGGTTCAGCAATTGCGCGAGGCCGTCGCCGTGAAGCCCAACGGCATTGCCATGATGGGCCATCCCGGCGACGCCGCGATCATGCCGCTGGCCGAACAGGCGCACAAGGACGGCATCAAGATGATGTACCAGAACGTGCCGGTGCCGACGGTGGTGGCTGCGTTCGGCGGCGGCTATGTCGGCGCCCAGCAGGAGCAGCAGGGCCGCGCGCTCGGCGCTGAAGCGTTCAAGCTCGGCAATCTCAAGTCCGGCGACAAGGCGATCATGATCGGCCCGTTCGAGAACGAGGCGCGCGGTGCGCGCGAGCGCGGCACGGTGGCAGCACTCAAGGAGGCCGGCGTCGAGGTCATCCAGCTGTCGTCGCCGCCGAGCGGCGAATGGGCGTCCGATCCCAATCTGGCGATCCCGGTGATCACCGCGGCCCTGCTCAACAATCCCGATGTGAAGGCGGTCGGCTATCCCGGCGGCCAGATGCTGGGCAACGTCGCCACCTACATGCAGGCGGCGGGACGCAAACCCGGCGACATCTTCAACTTCGGCTTCGACACCAGCCCGCAGATCGTCGAGGCGTTCAAGGGCGGCTGGGTGCAGCTGACGGCCGATCAGCAGCCGTTCCTGCAAGGCTATCTGCCGATCCTCAGCCTTTGCCAGCAGGTGGTGCTGGGCCTGGCGCCGATGAATGTCGACACCGGGGCGGGCTTCGTCACGCCGCAGAATTACGAGATCGTCGCCGAGCTCGCCAAGCAGGCGCTGCGCTGACCTCCCAAACTGCCGGCTGGGCGCAAGCCCGGCCGGCAGGACCGCCGGCACCAGGCCGGGATGATACCACAGGAGCGAGGATCGCCATGGCCGAACGCATCATCGAACTGCGCGACATCAGCAAATCCTATGGCCAGGTCTATGCGCTGGGCGGGGTCAATCTCTCGGTCGACCGCGGCGAGGTGGTCGGCTTGATCGGTGACAATGGCGCTGGCAAATCGACGCTGATCAAGATCCTGTCCGGCGTCGTCAAGCCGACCAGCGGCGAGATCCTGGTGCGCGGCAAGCCGGTGACCGGCTGGAGTGCGGCACGCTCGCGCGACGCCGGCATCGAGACGGTTTTCCAGGACCGGGCGCTGGCCGTGCAGCAGACCATCGTGCGCAACATCTTCATGGGCCGCGAACTCACCGGCTTCATGGGCTTTCTGAAGGTCAATAAAGAGATAGAGGAGGCGAGCCGGCTGATGCGCGAGATCGGCTTTACCTCGAAGGTGTTCACGCCGCATTCGATCGTCGGCCAACTCTCCGGCGGTGAACGCCAGGGCGTGGCGATCGCGCGCGCCATCTACAAGCAGGCCGAGCTGATCATCCTCGACGAGCCGACGACGGCGCTGTCGCTGACCGAGACCGCCAAGGTCTTTCATTTCGTGCGCCAGGTGCGGGCGAGTGGCCGCTCGATCCTGTTCATCGGCCACAACATCCACCATGTCTTCGACATCGCCGACCGCTTCGTTGTGATTGACCGCGGCAAGGTGGCGCTGACCGCCGATCGCACCGAGGTCAAGTCGGCCGAAGAGCTGATCAATTTCATGGAAGACGTTGCGCATCCCGGAGGATTGCCGGGGCTGCACGAGGCCGGCGACGCGGAGAGGTCAGCACGATGAGCAAGACCATGGAACCCGATCTGCAGAGCCCTCTCGGCGGCAAGGCCCGACCCGAGTGGAAGCACCCGTCCGATCACTGGCTGCGCGGTTTCGTCATTGACAACCGCGCAGCGCTCGGCACGCTCGCCGTGTTCATCATCATGATGGCGGCGTTCCTGATCGCCAACCCGACCGTGTTCACCACCTGGTATCTCTACAGATCCGTGCTGACCACGCTGCCGGTTGCGCTGTTCGTGGTGGTGCCGCTGGTCTTCGTCGTCACCTGCGGCGAGATCGACCTGTCGTTTCCCGCAACCATGGGCTTTGCCTCCTGGGTGTTCGCGCTGGTGGTGCAGGCCGGCTATGATCCGTTCCTCGGCATCGCAGCCTCACTCATCACCGGCATGCTGCTCGGCTTTCTCGTCGGATCGCTGGTCGTCTATGGCGGGCTGTCGTCGCTGATCGCCACCCTCGGCATGAACTTCCTGCTGCGCGGCCTGATCCAGATCATCAACGAGGGCAGGTCGACGGCATTGACCGGTCTCAGCGACAGCTGGGCGTATACCATCTTCTCCAGTCAGGTGTGGGGTTTTCCGGTACAGGTCTTCTGGGCGCTCGCCTTCGTCATTTTGTCGGCAATGCTCTACAACCGGCACCGCTTCGGCGCGCAGGTGAGGGTGGTCGGCGACAACCCCGACAGCGCCCAGCAGATGGGCATCGACGTCAAACGCGTGCGGGTGAAAGTGTTCATCTTCACCGGCATTGGGGCCGCGATCGCCGGTACGTTCTCGGTGATGATCAACTTCACCTGGTGGCCGACCGCGGGCGACGGCTATCTCCTGCCGGTGCTGGCTTCGGTGTTCGTCGGCGGCACGCCGACCTGGGGCGGCATCGGCACGGTCGCCGGCGGCGCGATCGGCGCGGTCACCGTGTCGTTCATCCAGACCGGCGTCGTGGCGGCGGGCCTGAGCGGCTTCTACGTCCAGTTCTTCAACGGGCTGATCATCATCCTGTCGCTGCTGGGGCACAAGTGGAACCAGGCGCGGTACAGGTGAGGGGCGGGCTAAATTGACGGGGACGCTCATGTTGCGGACCGCATGCCCCGACGACTGGGCAGACGCCCGTCGCTTCGTCATTCTAGGGCGGAGCAGGAGCGAAGCTCCGTCGCGTAGACCCTGGAATCCATTCCGCGACCTTGGAGTGCAGCTGCGCAGGATTCCGCACCGTGGCAACGCGTTGAAGACGCGGGATGGATCCTCGGGTCTACGCTGCGTCGCTACGCTCCTTGCTCCGCCCGTGGATGACGAGGCGGGGAGGGCTCCGCCAGACTACAACAATGTGGTCGCTTGTAGGACAACAGGACAAGCGGGCGCTCACACCGCCGCCACAAACCCGTCCAGCACGCGTTTCTGGCCGGCTTTGTCGAAGTCGATGGTCAGCTTGTTGCCTTCGATGTTGGAGATGTTGCCGTTGCCGAATTTCTGGTGGAAGACGCGGTCGCCGACGCTGAAGGGCGACGGCGTGTCGGCGACGGATTTGGCGACCAGTTCGCCGTCGATGGTGCGGCCTTTGACCGAGGTACGGCCGGCGCCGTAGCCGGAGTCGGTCTCGCCATAGCCGATGCGCTCGACCTGGTGGCCGGAGCGCGAGCCCCAGTTGCGGTCGGTCGCCTCGGTGCGGTTGGCCTGCGCGCGCTGCCAGCCCGGCGTCGCATAGGTGTTGGAAAAGGCGCCGGATTTTTCCGCACCGACATTGTCGAAGCGCGAGGCGCCGTAAGGGTTCTGCCGTCCTGCGCCCTGGCCGCCACGGCCCGACGCAAAAGAACCGCCGCCATAGGAATTGCCGTAGCCGCCATAGGAGTTGCCGCTTTCGGCGACCTCGACATGGGCTTCCGGCAGTTCGTCCAGAAAGCGCGACGGAATGGTCGACTGCCACAGGCCGTGGATGCGGCGGTTGGAGACGAACCACAGATGCAGGTTCTTCTTGGCCCGGGTCAGGCCGACATAGGCGAGACGGCGCTCTTCCTCCAGGCCGGAGCGGCCGCCTTCGTCCAGCGCGCGCTGATGCGGGAACAGGCCTTCCTCCCAGCCGGGGAGAAAAACCGTCTCGAATTCGAGGCCCTTGGCCGAATGCAGGGTCATGATGTTGACGGCATCCAACTCGGCATTCTGCTCGGCGTCCATGACCAGGGCGACATGTTCGAGGAAGGAGCGCAGCGATTCGTACTCCTCCATCGAGCGGATCAGCTCTTTCAAGTTTTCCAGCCGGCCCGGCGCCTCGACCGAACGGTCGTTCTTCCACATGTCGGTGTAGCCGCTCTCCTCCAGAATGGTCTCGGCGAGTTCGGTGTGCGGCGTGGTTTCCAGCGCCTTCTGCCAGCGCTCGAAATTGGCCGCCACTTCGCGCAAGGCCGCGCGCGGTTTCGGCTTCAGCTCGTCGCTTTCCGCAAGCTTGGCGGCTGCCTCCAGCATCGGGATGCGCAAGCTCCGCGCCGTGTCGTGGATCTGGCGGATGGTGGCTTCACCCAGGCCGCGCTTGGGGACATTGACGATGCGCTCGAAGGCGAGGTCGTCGGCGCCCTGCGCGACGACGCGGAAGAAGGCCAGCGCATCGCGGATTTCCATGCGCTCATAAAAACGCGGGCCGCCGATGACGCGGTAATTGAGGCCGAGCGTGACGAAGCGGTCTTCGAATTCGCGCATCTGGAAGGAGGCGCGGACCAGGATGGCCATGTCGTTCAGCTTGTGCTTGGCACGCTGGTAGGTCTCGATGGTTTCGCCGACGGCGCGGGCTTCCTCCTCGGAATCCCAAGCGGCGTGAACATGCACCTTCTCGTCGTCCTCGGCGACCTTCTCGGTGAACAGCGTCTTGCCGAAGCGACCCTCATTGTGGGCGATGAGGTGCGAGGCGGTGCCGAGGATGTGCGCCGTCGAGCGGTAGTTGCGTTCCAGCCGGATGATGGTGGCGCCCGGGAAATCCTTGTCGAAGCGCAGGATGTTGTCGACCTCGGCGCCACGCCAGCCATAGATGGACTGGTCGTCGTCGCCGACGCAGCAGATGTTGACTTTGTTTTCGCTCACGGGCCGTTCCGCGCCTGCCGGCGCAGGCCCTCCGCCCCCTCTTTTTTGCGCGCCTTCGGCGTCGCGGGAGTCGCCTCGCAACGGCTCGGACGCCTGGTCGGGCTTGCGGCCTTCGGCCGAGCGCGCTTTACCCTCCCCTGGATGGGGAGGGTCGCCGCGAAGCGGCGGGGAGGGGTGACTGGCGCCGGCGCTGCCACCCCCACCCGCGCCGCTACGCGGCGCGACCTCCCCCATCGAGGGGGAGGTAGGTCTTTGCGCCAGGAGCCGCAGCCACATGTATTGCGCGGTGTTGGTGTCCTGGTACTCGTCGACGAGGATGTATTTGAAGCGCTTGTGGTAGTCCTTCAGCACGTCCGGATTGGCGCGGAAGATGCGGATAGGGTGGCAGAGCAGATCGCCGAAGTCGCAGGCGTTCAGGGTCTTCAGCCGCTCCTGATAGGCCTTGTAGAGTTCCCGGCCCTTGCCGTTGGCGAAGCTGCGGGCATCGCCCTCGGCAATGTCGGCGGGGCCTTGGCCCTTGTTCTTCCAGCCGTCGACCATCTGCGCGAACTGCTTGGCCGGCCAGCGCTTGTCGTCGAGGCCTTCGGCCTGGATCAGCTGCTTGATCAGCCGTACGACGTCGTCGGTGTCGAGGATGGTGAAATCGGATTTGAGCCCGGCCAGCTCGGCGTGGCGGCGCAAGAGCTTGACGCCGATGGAGTGGAAGGTGCCGAGCCACGGCATGCCCTCGACGGCTTCGCCGACGAGATGGCCGATGCGCTGCTTCATCTCGCGCGCGGCCTTGTTGGTGAAGGTCACCGCCAGGATCTGCGAGGGGAAAGCCCTGCCGGTGGCCAGGATATGGGCGATGCGGGTGGTCAGCACGCGTGTCTTGCCGGTGCCGGCGCCGGCCAGCACCAGGACCGGGCCTTCGGTGGTTTCCACCGCCAGCCGCTGCTCGGGGTTGAGGCCGTTGAGATAATCGGGCGCGCTGTTGGGGCCGCTGCGGGCCGCCATGGCGCGCGCCGCTATGCCCGACGGGGCCGCGGGCCGCGCATTGGGTTCGTCGAAAAAGGGCATGTCTTCCGCAAAGCCGGACATCTCCCCCGAATGTAGTGATTCGGGAGCGAAAGACCAGAAGTGTCTACGTTTTGTTCTGCTTTGGAAGTGAGATTCTGGGGCGCAGTGCGAATTTCGTCGTCCCGACGCCCGACAATGTCGTGGAGGTGCTGCAGCGTGGGAGCGGAATGAAGTCGAGCGTTTGCTCTCGCCTTATGCTGGCAGGGCCAGCTTGACACACGCGGCCTGGGGGAGAAAGCTGGCGACAGGGCAGGGGCGGCTGCCCGTGAGGCGCTGCAAAGCGCATCAGTCGAAGGAGTATCGTCTTGGCTGTCGTCATCACCTCCCTCATCCTGTTCCTCATCGGCCTCGCACTTGGCGGCGGCGGCGTCTGGCTCGCGATGCTCGGCGGCAGCTGGTACTATGTCGTCACCGGTCTCGCCTTCCTGATCGCCGCATGGCTGCTCTTCCGGCGCAAATCGACGGCGCTCTGGCTCTACACGGCGATCGTGCTCGGCACGCTGGCCTGGGCGGTGTGGGAAATCGGCTTCGACTGGTGGGAACTCGGACCGCGCGGCGGCATCATCGTGCTTCTGGCGCTGTGGCTGCTGACGCCTTGGGCAAGGCGGGGCCTGACCGGCCCCGACGCGCGAGCGCCGCTCATTCTGGCCGTGCTCGCTTCGCTCGCCGTCGCCGGTTATTCGATGACGGCCGATCCCAAGGACATCGCCGGCGACCTCAGCGCCGACAAGGTGACGCCGACTGCCGATCTCGGCGGCAACGTGCCTCCGGGTGAATGGCACTTCTATGGCCGCACGCAATTTGGCCAGCGCTATTCGCCGCTCGACCAGATCACGCCCGACAATGTCGCCAAATTGCAGCCGGCCTGGACCTACCAGACCGGCGACGTGAAAGGGCCGGACGATGTCGGCGAAACCACCTATCAGGTGACGCCGCTGAAGGTGGGCGACTCGCTCTATATCTGCACGCCGCACAATTTCGCCATCGCCATCGATGCCGCCACCGGCAAGGAGAAATGGCGTTTCGATCCCAAGATCAAGCTCGACAAGGACCGCCAGCACCAGACCTGCCGCGGCGTGTCCTATTATGCCGATGCCAAGATCGCCGCCGGCCAGCCTTGCGCGACGCGCGTCTATCTGCCGACCTCGGATGCGCGGCTGATCGCGCTCGACGCCGCCAACGGCCAGGTCTGCCCGACCTTCGCAGAGGCCGGCACGCTCGATCTGTTGACCAACATGCCGTATCCGAAGTCGGGCTATTATTACTCGACCTCGGCGCCGCTGATTGCCGGCGGCAAGATCATCATCGGCGGCGCGGTCAACGACAATTATTCGACGCAAGAGCCGTCCGGCGTCATCCGGGCCTTCGACGTCGACACCGGCGCCCTGGTGTGGAACTGGGATTCCGGCAATCCGGACCAGACAACGCCGCTGGCGGCAGGCCAGACCTACACCCACAACTCGCCCAACATGTGGTCGACGGCAAGCGCCGACGAGAAGCTCGGCCTGCTCTATGTGCCGCTCGGCAACCAGACGCCGGACCAGCTCGGGATGGGCCGCAGCGCCAATGTCGAGAAGTTTTCCTCCTCGATCACCGCGCTCGATCTGGCCACCGGACAAGTGCGCTGGGTGCGGCAGACCGTGCATCACGACCTCTGGGACATGGATGTGCCGGCACAGCCGACCCTGGTCGACATCACCACCGCTGTCGGCGTCGTTCCGGGCCTGGTTGGACCGACCAAGCAGGGCGACCTCTACGTGCTCGACCGGCGCAGCGGCGAGCCGATCATCCCGATCAAGGAAGTGCCGGCGCCGGGCGGCGCTGTCGAGGGCGATCACACGTCGCCGACGCAGCCGGTCTCGGATCTCTCCTTCAATCCGAGGCCGCTGACCGGCGCCGACATGTGGGGCATCACCATGTTCGACCAGCTGGCCTGCCGGATCGAATTCCAGGGTCTGCGCTACGAGGGCCGCTATACCCCGCCATCGGTGCAGGGCTCGCTGGTCTATCCCGGTAATTTCGGCACCTTCAACTGGGGCGGCGTCGCCGTCGATCCGGTGCGGCAGGTGATGTTCGGCATGCCGACCTATCTGGCGTTCAAATCGCAGCTCATTCCGCGCGACCAGGTGCCGCCCCCGGATGAGGGGCGCGGCAGCGAGCAGGGGCTGAACCGCAATGAGGGCGCACCCTATGCGGTGGTGATGGGGCCGTTCCTGTCGCCGCTCGGCGTGCCCTGCCAGGCGCCGCCATGGGGCTATGTGGCGGGAGCGGACCTCAGAACCGGCAAGATCGCCTACAAGCACCGCAACGGCACCGTCTATGACATGACGCCGTTGCCCTTGCCGCTGAAGGTCGGTGTTCCCGGCATTGGCGGGCCGATGATCACCGCCGGCGGCGTCGTCTTCCTGGGCGCGGCGGTCGACGACTATCTGCGCGCCTATGACCGGACATCGGGCAAGCAGCTCTGGCAGGCCAGGCTGCCGGCCGGTGGGCAGTCGACGCCGATGACCTACACCGTCGCCGACGGCCGCCAGTTCGTGGTCATCGTCGCCGGCGGCCACGGCTCGGTCGGCACCAAGCCCGGCGACTATGTGATGGCCTATACGCTGCCGAAGTAGCAGCGATGTGACTTAGCTGGGTGGTCGGCCCGGCAGATATTCTGGCAATGTCGCGCCGCCCCTCATCGCGCGGGAATTGTCGGTCTGGCTGACCTAGAATTGCCGCCAGAAGATGCGCATCCGAAAATTCCATTCGAGCAAACACATGAGCAACCGAATGAAACAGCCATCCCGGAACCAGCCAACGACGCCGACCCGATCCGAATGCGAGGTGTTCCTGGAGACGGCTCGGCAGCTTGAAGCCGACGAAAAGAAGTCCGCCGCCAATGCTCTAATGGGCAAGCTGGCGCACCGCCCGCGCCAAAACCAAAACTAAAGCCGATAGGGCGGAAGATCGCGCGGGCGAAGGCGTCTGATGCGGTAGCCAAGCGACGGATATGAGAAATGTGGGGTCTGCTCTGGGAGTTCTATGCGACGCCCGAATGCTTTGCGATTCGGCTCTTTCGGTTGCTGCCGATCTATCGGTTGAAAACGACGAACGTCGTCGCCGCACACGTCATCGAAGGTCGTTTCAATTTCCCCGCTATCTTGAATCGAGGCTCGCATCCTTGGAATACCGTCACCATCGGCAATCGTTGGCCTCGAAGGTGGGTCTTAGTCGAAAAGCGGTGGTGGCCCCGGTTCCTAGCGATCACGCCGAAAAACCCGGATGAGTTCGCAGCGGTTCTAATCCACAAGGTCTAGCGCTGGGACCTCTCTATGGCTCATGTTTGTAAAGTATATAGTCGCCGTAGTTTATAAGTTCACGGCCTCGGTAAGGCGCTCGCTTATCGGGCTTTCGAACGACGCCGGTCGACGCGGACCTTCACCATCCGAGCGGCGGCTGTGGCAGCAGCGGAGCGCATTGCCAGCAGGGCAGCAACAGCAAGCACGAGCGCGCTTGCAAGGATCGGAGTGGACAAGGTCATGGCGTTGTTCCTTCTCGTCGGGCTCGCCGCTACGGCGAGACCATCATCAGCTTCCTTCCATATTGTGGCGGCACCATCGAAATTCTCTGAAATGACCAAAATGTGATGCACGCGCCGATTTCCGCCAGCCGCCGCATCGTTCGATGGCGCAAGCGTCACCCATCCGTGACTGGACCATGCGAGCCTCCACCCTATCTTGACCCTCGAGGTCAACCCGGAATGACCGCAAGGTCATTTCCAGGTGACCGTGAGATCATCTCCTAACGAGGAGCACGCCATGACGAAACCCACCGCCGAAGCCGTCAAACCTGCCAAACCTGCCATCACCCAGGCGATGATCGATGCCTATGACGAATACACGCATCTGACGCTCGACCGCCGCCGCTTCATGGAGCAACTGACCAGGCTTGCCGGATCGGGCGCGGCGGCGGCCGCGATCGCGCCGCTGCTGGCGGCGAATTCGGCGCAGGCGACTATCGTCGCCGACAACGATCCGCGCGTGAAGGCTGAAGATATCACCTATTCCGGCAGCAGCGGTGAGATGAAGGGCTATCTGGTCAGGCCGGCGGACCAGTCCGGCAAGCTCGGCACCGTCATCGTGGTGCATGAGAACAGGGGGCTCAACCCGCATATCAAGGATGTGGCGCGGCGCGTTGCGCTGGAAGGGTTCGTGGCGCTGGCCCCGGATTTCCTGTCGCCGCTCGGCGGCACGCCCGCTGACGAAGACAAGGCGCGCGACATGTTCACCAAGCTCGACGCCAGCCAGGTCACCGCCGATGGCCTGGCGACCATCGCCTATCTCAAGGGCGAGAAGGACGGCAACGGCAAGGTCGGTGCTGTCGGCTTCTGCTGGGGCGGCGGCACGGTCAACAATCTGGCGGTCAACGCGCCCGATCTCGCCGCCGGCGTCGCCTATTACGGCATGCAGCCGAAGGCCGAGGATGTGGCGAAGATCAAGGCGGCGCTGTTGCTGCACTATGCCGGCCTAGACGAGCGCATCGACGCCGGCATCGATGCCTACAAGAAGGCGCCCGACGCCGCCCATGTCGAATACACCGTCTATGTCTATGACGGCGTCAACCATGCCTTCAACAACGACACCTCGGCCGCGCGCTATGACAAGAAGGCAGCCGATCTCGCCTGGGGACGGACGATCGCTTTCCTCAAGGAGAAGCTGGCGTAAGCTTCAGGCCGCCGACGACGCCCATACGCTTTCATAGGCCGGCGACAGCGTAAAACCGGCCGGCAGCACCGAGACCGGGGGCGGGCGCCGCACGCCCTCCTGCAGATAGCGCAACGCCGACACCAGTCCGTTCATCGTGTAGGGCTTGGCGATGACGCCGATCGCGCCGGCGAAATGGTCGGGGATGCGTTTTGGATTGGCGGTCATGAACACCACCATGGAACGGTTACCCTCGCGGATATGCTCGGCAACCTCGACCCCGGTTGGTCCGTCGGCGAGGTGGATATCGACAAAGGCAATATCGGCATCGGCGGTATCAATCATACCTCTTGCTTCGGCCAACGATGTCGCCCAACCCACAACGCTGTGGCCGGCTTCCTCGACGAGGCTTTCCAGTTCCATCGCCAGCAACGCCTCATCCTCGACGATCAGGACCTTGAGCGGTTCGTTCATGACAGCTTCCCTTTCTGCTGCGGTTCGTTCGGCATCGAGATGACGACCTTTGTGCCCGGGCCGGCGTCGCGCCATTCGATGTCGGCATGCAACTGACGGGCAAGCGACTTGATCAGCCGCATGCCGAAAGAAGCATCGCCACTGGCCTCGGCCATGCCGACGCCGTCATCCGAAACCTCGATGTTGAAGTGGCCGTCGGGCTGGCTCATCTTGATGCCGATGCGCCCCGCGGTGGTGCCGTCCGGCTTTTCCTTGAAGGCATGCTTCAGCGCGTTGGTGACAAGCTCATTGACCATCAAGGCAACAGGCGTGGCTTTTTCGGCCGGAATGACGATGGGTTCGAGGTCCAGCGTCGGCTTGATCTCGGCGCGCCCCGATGCGGTCAGCAGGTCGGTGACCAGATCCCTGGCGAAATCCGAGACATCGAAGCGGCTGACATCCTTTGACTGGTAGAGACGGCGATGCACAGTGCTCAGCGCCTCGATGCGCTCCAGCATGGTGGTCAGGGATCGCTTCGTCGCTTCATCCTTGATTGCCCGGCTTTGCATGATGATCAGCGAGGAGATCATCTGCAGGTTGTTTTTCACCCGATGGTCGACCTCGTGCAGCAGCGTGGTCTGCGCCTCAAGGGCGGCCTCAAGCTCGCGTGTGCGTTCCTTGACAGCCTTTTCAAAACGGTTCTTGTCGGCGGTGATGCGATCCTCCGAGCGCTTGCGATCCGAGACGTCGAGCTGTGAGGCAAAGAAGAACAGGAGTTCGCCTTTGTCGTTGGAAACCGGGCTGATGTAGAGCGCATTCCAGAACGTCGAGCCGTCCTTGCGGTAGTTCAACAGATCGATGGCGATATCGGTTCCCGCTGCTATCGCGTCGCGCACGCTATCCACAGCTGCCTTGTCTGTCTCTGGCCCCTGCAGGAAGCGGCAGTTCTTGCCCATGACCTCGTCGCGCTCGTAGCCGGTCAGGCGCAGGAACGCGTCATTGGCAAAGACGATCGGATTGTCCGCCTGACGGGGATCGGTGATGACCATCGACATGCGGGTGGCGCGGATGGCGGCCGCGAACGGATCGCCCTTGCCGTGCTCGGCATGCAGATTGTCCGTCATGTGCCATGCGTCGGCCGGTTCCCTGGTCCTTTTCCAGTCCATGCTTTCACTCCAAGCCGTTTTTCAGGGGTCACAACGGCTTAGACGTGGAATTGGTTCAATCTTGATCTTCTTGTCGCAGGCAGCCGTTTGCGAAACCGAATCGCCGGTTGCGCAAACTGTCGAAATGAACGGTTTTTGAAGGTTGTCGGATGCAGCCGATTCGCTGAAAGCGGGGCTGGCGCAGACCTTTGGAAATAATCAGATCGCACTTGTCCGTGGCGGCGCTCGCCGGTGTCGGCTTCTCAGAGCAGGGGAAACGTCAGGCGTGGCCACGCTTCATGCGCGCCTGCTTCAGGATGGCGCGCCAGCGGATCATGTCGAAGGGGATAGGCTCGTTGTTGTTGGCGATGTGGAAGATCTCGTTGTTGACGTTCTTCAACGAGCGCCAGAAATCATAGTCGGTGATGCGCGGATCGGCAGCCAGCCTGTCCACCTCGACCTTGATGTCGGTTTTCATGCACGTTCCTCGAACCGCCTGTTGCCCGCCGCCCGCATCGCAACTCGCATGGCACCGTTCTCAAACGGTCCGCTGAGTCGTTCAATGGCTCAAATGGCTTGTTCACGTTAAAACCTTGGTAAGGTTAACGCGGGCGCGGCAGCGCTTCAAGCGGTCCTGGGGCGAATACCGATCGAACGGCCGGCCCGCTCGGGCATCGGCAGTGCAGAATGGGCGGCGCGCATGGCTTCCACCTTGGCCTGCACATCGGCGGGGAAGGGCGCGACTTTCGGCCCGGACATGTCGACATGCAGCGACAGGGTTTCGGAGGTGGCGGCAAGCCAGCCATCGACATGGCGGATTTCCTGGTAGGCCCTCAGCCGCTTGTCGTCGTGATCGATCAGCTGGAAGGATACGACGACCTTGTGTTCGAGGTGCAGTTCCTGGACATAGCAAACATGGACTTCGGCCGTGTAGATGGTCAGGCGCCGCTCTTTGACATAGTCCAGCCCCATGCCCATCGCCTCGAACGCCTCATCCGAGCAGCGGTCGAACAACACGTTGTAATAGGCCATGTTGAGATGGCCGTTGTAGTCGATCCAGTCGTTCTCGATGTCCATCGGTTTGGAAACGAAGGGGGCAGGGATGGGCATGGAAAGTTCCTTGTTCTGGTGCTGGACAGAGCGCGGCAGTCGAGACTACGCATCCATAATCGCATAACAAGCGTGGACGCTGGTCCATTCGCGGAGGAATTCATGGCTCTGAGCGACCTCAATCCGGTCGAACGCAACGAGGAAGGCATCGCCGCCGTGCTCGGCATTCTCAAGCAGCAGCTCGGCGAACGCTTCCAGACAGGCGCGGCGATCCGCTCGCAGCATGCGCATACCACCACCTATATCCCGACGCAGGCGCCTGACGGTGTCGCGTTCCCGGAGACGACAGAAGAGGTGCAGGAGATCGTACGTGCCTGCGCCGCGCACCGCGTGCCGGTCATCGCCTTCGGCGTCGGTTCCTCGCTGGAGGGCCACACCAACGCGCCGGGTGGCGGCATCTCGGTCGACACCTCGCGCATGAACCGCATCCTGTCGGTCAACCCCGAGGATCTCGACTGCACGGTCGAGCCTGGCGTAACGCGCGAGGATTTGAATCGGCACCTGCGCGATACCGGCCTGTTCTTCCCCATCGATCCCGGCGCCAATGCTTCGCTCGGCGGCATGGCGGCAACGCGGGCCTCCGGCACCAATGCGGTGCGCTACGGCACGATGCGTGAAAACGTGCTGTCGCTGACGGCCGTCATGGCCGATGGCGAGACGGTGACGACCGGCAAGCGGGCGAAAAAGAGTTCGGCCGGCTACGATCTGACGCGGCTTCTGGTCGGCTCGGAAGGCACGCTCGGCATCATCACCTCACTGACCTTGAAGCTGCAAGGCATTCCGCAGGCGATCTCCGGCGGCGTCTGCCCGTTTCCAAACCTCGAGGCGGCCTGCAACGCGGTCATCGCGACCATCCAGATGGGCATTCCGGTGGCGCGCATCGAACTGGTGAATGGACTGCAGATGCGGGCGATGAAGAATTACTCGAAGCTCGATTACCCCGAGAGCCCGTGCCTGTTCGTCGAGTTCCACGGCAGCGATGCCGGCGTCGCCGAACAGGCCGAAACCTTCGGTGCCATTGCTGAAGACAATGGCGGCGGGCCATTCCTTTGGACCAGCGTCGCCGAGGAGCGCACGAAACTCTGGAAGGCCAGGCACGATGCTTATTGGGCGTCGCTGACGCTGCGGCCGGGCACCAAGGGCCTGTCGACCGATGTCTGCGTGCCGATCTCGCGGCTGGCCGAATGCGTTGCCGAAACCGAGGCCGACATTGCCGAGATGGGCCTGGTTGCGCCGATCGTCGGCCATGCCGGCGACGGCAATTTCCATGTGCTGGTGCTGATGGATGTCAACGACCCCAAAGAGATCGCGCTGGCGGAGAAATTCGTGGCGCGGCTGAACATGCGGGCGATCGCCATGGACGGCACCTGCACCGGCGAACACGGCATCGGCCAGGGCAAGATCGGCTTCCTGCGCCATGAGCTCGGCCATGGTGTCGACATCATGCGCTCCATAAAAAAAGCGCTCGACCCGCAAGACATCATGAACCCGGGCAAGATATTACCTGCATAGCCGAAATGTGAGGAGCGGCAATGGATACCCTGATTATAAGGGCATCGCTTGGCAAGACACTGTTACTGCTGTCGGCCAGCCTCTTCTTTGTCCTGGCCTGCGCTTTCCTGATTTATGTCTCCGAGGACGGCGACACCGCCGGCCTTTGGTGGTGCGTGGCCTTTTTCGGGCTGGTCGCGTTGGTGTTTGCCTGGCAGCTTGTGCGGCCGCAGATTCTGGTGCTGAACGGACAAGGTTTCAGTCTCGGCGGAGGCCTTGTTCGATCGCCCAAGCTGGTCCCCTGGAAGGATATCGAAAGCTTCTTCGTCGTCCATCGCCGGCGCAGAATCGGCGATATGATCGGGTACAATTTCGCACCGGGGGTCAACAAAAGCTCCGTCATGGGCAGCGTGACCAAAAGCCTGGGCGCCGAAGCCGCATTACCCCAGGGCTGGACATTGTCGCCCGAGGAGATGGTGGTGCTGCTGAACGAATATCGCCGACGGGCGGTGGCGGGTTAGTCTGTTGCATGTCGGCCGGCACGCAGTCACAGGCGTCCGAAATCTCTGCTCGTCCAGATACAGAGATCAAGCAACTCTGGATGAATTGCCTCTTTATCGACACGCTGATGCGGGTAGAGTGCGGCTGACTTTCAATCAACCCGTTCGGAGCTGATGCTCGCACGCCTGTTCGTGATCTTCGGTGGCTTGTTTGTGCTGGTGCTGGTTGCGGCGCTGGTGGTGCCGTATTTTGTCGATTGGACCGGGTACCGCGCCCAATTCGAGCGCGAGGCGAGCGCCATTCTCGGCCGCAAGGTGACGGTGCAAGGCGACGCCACGGCGCGGCTGTTGCCGTTCCCCTCGGTGACCTTCTCAAACGTCACGGTCGCCGGCGGCCCCGGCGGCCAGCAGGCAATGACCGTCGAGACCTTTTCGATGGACGCGGAACTGGCGCCGTTCCTGCGCGGCGAAGTGCTGATTTTCGACATGCGGCTGGTGCATCCGAAGGCGACGATCGACATCGCCGATAACGGCACGGTCGACTGGGCGATACGGCCGTCCTCGCCCTTCGACCTCAACCAGATCTCGATCGAGAAGCTGACGGTGACGGAGGGAGAAATTGCGCTCCGCCATGCCGCAGGCGGGCGCAGCCATCTGATTTCCGAGATCAATTCGACCATCTCTGCCAAGTCGCTGGCCGGGCCGTGGCGCATGGACGGAACGTTGCTGCTCGATGGCCTGCGTTCGACGGTTGCGGCTTCGACCGGCAAGGCCGAAGGCAGCGGCCAGATGCGGCTGAGGCTCAAGGTCGATCCCGATGCCTATCCACTGGTCATCGAAACCGACGGCAATGCCGGCATCGTCAATGGGGCTGCCGTCTATTCCGGCCAGTTCAAGATTTCCGGCAACGACAAAAACAGCGCCGAACTGCGCGGCAGCGATGGCGAGAGCGTCAAAATCAGCGCCGGCAAACCCGATCCGGGCTTCCGGCTGAACGGCAAGTTCTCGCTCGACCACCAGAAGCTTGGCGTCGACGAATTCCGCTTCGAGACCGGGCCGCTCGACAATCCCTACACAGCCGACGGCAAGGCTTCGGTCGATCTCGGCCTTAGGCCGAACTTCGCCATCGAGGCCAATGGCGCGCAGGTGCAACTGGACGAGGCGGTGGGCGCTGAGAAGGGCGCCGGCCTGACGCTGGACCAGCGCATTGCCGGAATCGAGCAGGCGCTGCTCGAACTGCCGAAGCCGAGCATCCCCGGCACTGTCGAGGTCAAGCTGCCGGCGGTGGTGGCTGGCGACACCACGGTGCGCGACGTGCATCTCTCGGCCGAGCCGGTCGAGGGCGGCTGGTCGGTGAAATCGCTGGCCGCGACCTTGCCCGGGCGCACGACGCTGGAAGCCAGCGGCATGCTCAGCGTCGAAGATCATTTCGGTTTCAGCGGCTCCATGCTGCTGGCGGTGGCGCAGCCTTCCGGCTTTGCTGCCTGGTTGTCCAAAGATGTCGACGAGGCGATCCGCCGGCTGCCGGCCGCCGGCTTCAAGGCCAAGGTGGACCTGTCGGAGAAGCGCCAGGCGTTCAGCGATCTCGAACTGATCCTCGGCAAGTCGAAGTTCACCGGCCGCATCGATTCCAGCCAGCCCGACGACGCCAAGTCCTCGGTGCTGATGCGGCTCGAGGGCGGCGAACTCGATGTCGACGGGCTGACGGCCTTCGCCTCGATCTTCGTCAGCGACAAGGGCGCCAACCGCTTTTCCGACCGTGACCTCGATTTTCAGATCAAGGCAGGGCCGGTCAATGCCGGCGGGCTCACCGCCGACACGGTCGATACCGCGCTCCGGCTCCGCGACGGGCTGCTCGAAATCGACCGGCTGTCGATTGGCGGCCTTGCCGGCGCCTCGATCAGCGCCACCGGCCGGATCAAGGATTTTCCGGCAAGCCCGACCGGCAAGCTCGATGCCTCGGTGGTCGCCGTCGATCTGAAGCCGCTGATCGACATTGCCGCGCAACATTATCCCGACAATCAGGTGCTGAAGGGGCTGGCTGGCCGCACGGCCGCCTATCCTGAACTGTTCCAGGACGCGCGCGTCGATCTGGTGGCGAGCGCCGCCGATAATGGCGACGGCACCACCGGGCTGGCGGTGAGCGGACAAGGCAAGACCGGCGGTTCGGCCTTTTCGGCGTCGCTGTCGGGCAAGGGGGCCGTCGGCCAGTTGCTCGACGCGCCGGTGACGCTGACCTTCAACGCCAAAAATCCCGACGCCACCGTGCTGCTGGCGCTCTACGGCCTGCCGGCGCTGCCGCTCGGCATGCTCGGCCAGGCAAGCACCGATATTTCGGCCAAAGGCACGTTTGGCGGCGGCCTGGCGACGAGCTTCAATTTCGCCGCCGACGACTTCAAGGCGACGTTCGACGGCACCGTTGCCCAGACACCGCAAGGCACCACCGCCAAGGGCAAGATCGGCCTCGACGCCTCCGACATCGAGCCTTGGCTGATGACGACCGGCGCCGGCCTGCCGGGCATGGGAACGGGCACCTCGACCTCGCTCAGCGCGGATGCCGATTTCGGCAATGGCCTGCTGGTGTTGAGCGGTCTCAGCGGATCCATCAACGAGTCGGAGATTTCGGGCGACGTCAACATCGATGCGAAGCAGGGGCTGCCGCATTTTGCCGGTGCGCTGGCGCTCGACGAACTGGACCTCGACCCGATTGCGGTTGCGCTGTTCGGTGACCAGTCGTTCCTCAGCAGCAACGCGAACTGGCCGACGGCGCCATTCAGCCAGAAATCCAGCCTGCCGTTCAGCGCCGATCTCGATCTGACGACGGCGACGCTTGCCGCCGGACCGCTGGCGACAGCCTATGATGCGTCGCTGTCGTTGAAACTGGACCAGGAAGGCATCCGCGTTTCGGACCTGAAGGCAAAACTGCTCGGCGGCGCGCTCACCGGATTGTTCGAGTTGAAGAACACAGACGGCACGGGGCTGTTCTCCGGCCAGATGAGGCTTGCCGGCGCCGACCTGGCGACTGTGCTGCCGGCTGCCGGATTGAGTGGCAACGGCGATTTCTCGACAGGGCTGTCGACCAGCGGCAAATCGGTCGACGCGATGATTGCCGCACTCTCCGGCTCGGGCACGGCGGCGCTGAAAGGCCTCACCATTGCCGGCGTCAATCCCGACGCCTTCGGCGCGTTGATTGCCAGGGCCGATGCGATCGGGCGCGACATCGACGTGGCCAAGACCGCGGGCTTTGCACCTGAGATCGCTGGCGACGGCAGCTTTGCTGCCGGCGATGCCGACATCGCCTTCACGGTCGCCGGCGGCACGTTGCGGGCACCACCGATCAAATTCGAAAACCAGGCGGCGACGCTGTCTGCCGACATCACGGCCGACCTCAACACCGGCACCGTCGCCACCAAGGGCGCTGTCACCTACAAGCCTGGCGACGAGGCGCTGATCGGCTCCGATCCGACGGTCAATTTCAGCGTCGATGGGCCGTTCGGGGCGCTGAAGAAGCAGTTCGACAGCGAGCCGCTGGCGCAATTTTTGACCCAGCGCGCGCTGGAAAAGGAGCAGCAGCGGGTCGAGGCGATGCAGGCCGCACTGCTCGAGAAGCAGCGGCTGCGGCGCGAGGTGCGCTACTACGCCGCCCTGCAGACCGAGCGCGACAACGCCGCCGAGGAATTGCGCAAGCAGGAGGAAGCGGCACGGCTCAAAGCCGAGGCCGACGCCAAGGCGAAGGCACAGGCCGATGCGAAGGCACAGGCCGAAGCGGATGCCAAGGCCAAGGCGGATGCCGAAGCAAAGGCCGATGCCGATGCGAAAGCGCAGGCAGAGGCTGACGCAAAGGCCAAGGCAGATGCGGACGCGAAAGCCCAGGCGGAAGAGCAGGCTGCCGAAGACGCCGCCAAGGCCGAGGACGAACGGAAGAAGGCCGAACAGGCTCGGATCGCTTCGCAGGAAAAAGCCAGGCTGGAGGCCGAGCGCAAGGCTCAGGAGCAGGCGCCGAAGGTCGACCGCTCACTTCCCGGTGTCAGTGACGGTTCGGCCCCGGCGCAGCCGAAGCCCAGGACAAATCCGTTCTCGGTCGACAATTTGCTGAAGTCGCTGGGCAATTAAGAACCATTCAGACCGCGCCGCGCTTGGCCCAGTCCAGCACGTGGAGCCTGAGCGCAGAGGACAGGTTCGCATCGCGCGGTCTTGTTTCGTCGATTTCGGCGACCAGGGCAGCAAGCGTCAGCTTGCGCGCGGCGGCGATGGCGAGGAGATCGTCGTAAAAGGGTTTTTCGAGGGAATAGCTGGTGCGATGGCCGCGGATGGTCACGGAGCGTTTTTCGACCGGGCTCACCGCAGGCGGTCCATCAATCGCCCTGGTCTTCCGGGCGTTCGCGGCGGTGGCCGGCGACGAATTTTTCGGCCTTGTCCAATGTCAGACGGTCACGAGTTCTTTCGGCTTTGGAACGGCCGTGCAGAGCGCGGTTCTCGCCGGCGAGCTTTTCCTTTTCGGTGCGCGCCTTCTGCTTGCGGACCTGGCGAAGGTTGACGATTTCGCCCATGTCGCGCCGACCGTCCCGCTACTTCTTGCGGAAGGCGTCGAGCGACACGACGTCGGCGCCCTTGCCGGCGGCGGCATCGGCCACGGCGGGCTTTTTCTCCGCCTCAGTGGCAGCTGCCTTCTTCTCGGCCTTCGGCTTTTTCTCGGAGACGATAGCCAAAGGCTCGGCAGCCGGCTGGGCGGCTGCATCGTCTTCCGCCGGGACGTCGGTCTTAACGTCGAATTCGAGTTCGAAATTGACCGATGGGTCGTAGAAGCCGCGTACGGCCGAGAACGGGATTTCCAGCTTCTCCGGCACGTCGGAGAAGGACAGCCCGACCTCGAAGCCGGTATCGGTCACCTTGAGGTCCCAATACTGGAACTGGATGACGATGGTCATCTGTTCGGGATAGCGCTCGCGCAGCCTGGAGGACACCCGCACGCCCGGCGCGCCGGTCAGGAATGTGATGAAGAAATGATGATTGCCGGGAAGGCCGGTGCGCGCGACTTCGGCCAGGACCTTGCGCATGACGCCGCGCAATGCCTCCTGGGCCAGAATGTCGTAGCGGATGTGGTCGTCGGCCATGTGCTGGTCGGGTTCCGTTGAATCGTCCGCATAGCTGTAATCAAGCTTGAGCGCGGCGTAAACCGGATATAGATCGCTGATGCGCCGAAGCGAAGCCCGTAACGGACGATTTGATCGCCGGCTTTGACGTTCAGGCGCTGGCCAGCTGTTTTTCCACCGCTGCCGCTGATCTGCGCTTGCCGAAGGCGCGCAGGAATGTGCGCACGCCGTGGGTGGCGGATTGCAACACTTCGTCTTCCGACGGCATGCCGCCTAGCATGAAGGTGGTCTGCAGTTCGGCGTTGGCTAGCGCCAGGAACTGGCGTGCGGCGACATCGGGATCGTCGACCGCGAGATGGCCGGCATGGGCGAGGCGGGCAAAACGGGCGGCAAGTGCGGGCCAGGTCCGGCCCGGCCCTTGGTCGCGCCATTCTGCGAAGAGCTCGGGATAGCGCTCGCCTTCGGTCTGGATCAGCTTGCGCAGGAAGCGTCCGTCGCGGTTGCAGATGCAGTTCTGATTCATGCGCACGGCAAAGCCGATCAGGTCGGCTTCCAGATCCTTCGGCTGGTCTGGGAAAGAGGCGAAGGTGGCGAAGATGCCGGCATTGCAGCGCTCCGTCAGATCGCGCACCACAGCCATGAAGAGCTTTTCCTTGTCGCGGTGGTGATTGTAGATGGTCTGGCGTGACACGCCGGCCTCCACCGCGATCAGGTCGATATTGGCGCCGGCAAAGCCTTCCCGGCAAAAGACCGAAGCCGCCGCATCGATAATCGACATACGCTTGGCCTCGTGGCCGCGTGGCGGGAAAATGTCAGGAGAAACGGCAAGCTTCATTGAAATCTATATAGAGGTGATTGACGAATTAGACAAGGCTGTCTAAATTTGTGGACACAATAAATGGGGAATTCGCTCCGTAGAGACGAATAATCTCGCTCTGAGCCGTCGGATTTCAACGGGATGGAACGTCCTAGGGTTAGTCGTCGCGTTGGCGGCGCCAACCAGACTTGAAAGAAGCCTTTATCATGAGTCCCAAATTCCTCCGCATCGCGGTCGTGCTCGGCCTGTTGTCCGCTATCGGCCCCTTCGCTATCGACATGTATCTGCCGGCGTTGCCTTCGATCGGCGAAGATCTGCATGCCGGCACCGCCGCCGTTCAGATGAGCCTTTTGATCTTCTTCCTGTCGATGGGCTTCGGCCAGATCGTCGTCGGACCGATCTCCGACATGGTCGGCCGCAAGCTGCCGCTTTACGGCGGCCTCGCGCTGTTCATGGTCGGCGGCATTGGTTCGGCCATGAGCCCGACCATCGAATGGCTGATCGCCTTCCGCTTCCTGCAGGGGCTGGGCGCCAGCGCCGGCATGGCGGTGCCGCGCGCCATCGTGCGCGACCTGCACACCGGCACCGAAGCCGCCAAGCTGATGTCGCTGCTGATGCTGGTGTTTTCGGTGTCGCCGATCCTGGCGCCGCTGACCGGCAGCCAGATCATCGAGAATTTCGGCTGGCGCGCCGTGTTCTGGACGGTGACGGGCGCGGCCCTGCTGGCCACCATTCTGCTGGCGACCTCGCTGAAGGAGACGCGGCCGGCGGAAGAACGCGTCGGTTCCTCCTTCGGAACCGCACTCGCCGGCTATCGCTTCCTCATGGGTGACCGCAATTTCCTCGGCCTGGTGGCGATCGCCGGCTTCGGCATCGCCAGCTTCTTCGTCTACCTCTCGAGTTCGTCCTTCATCCTGATCGACCATTACGGGCTGTCGCCTTCCGTCTACAGCGTGTTCTTCTCGATCAATGCGGTGGCCTTCATCGGCATGTCGCAGCTGACGGGACTGCTGTCGGAGCGCTTCGGGCTGAAGCGCGTCGTCTGGGTGGCGGTAACCGGCTATGCCACGACGATGGTTGTGCTGTTCGCAGTCATGGCGACCGGCGTCGACCGGCTCGATGTGATGGCGGCACTGCTGTTCGTCGGCTACGGCTTCCTTGGCCTGGTCATCCCGACGACGTCGGTGCTGGCCATGGAAGAGCATGGCGAGATCGCCGGCACGGCCTCGGCGCTGATGGGCACACTGCACTTCGCCATCGGTGCGCTGGCGATGGGCGTCGCCGGCATCTTCTTCGACGGCACCCCGCTGCCCATGGTGGCCGGCATCACGCTCTGCGCCGTAATCTCGTTCACGCTGGCCAAACTGACGCTCGGCCGCTCGCGCGAAGCCGTTGAAGCGCCGGCCGAGTAATCTGACCGCAATCGACCGGAAAGGCCGGGTCATCCCGGCCTTTTTCACGTCTGGGGTAATCCGGCCCCGGCCAGAACCACGGCCTTCGACCGACGCCAGCGGCAAATTGCACCAGCTCATGGCTCAATTTGGTGTAGGCTTCGCGTCCCATCGTCATGCGAAATCCGGCCAGCAGCAGCCGGCATTGAGCGTACGATATCGAGGAGGGGAGAAGTGGAGGTTTCTGTTGCCAGGTACCTCCGAACCCCGCCTAGAAGTGCGAACCTCTAGGGCTTGATTTGAAGCTATCGCACCGCTTACGCGGCGAGACGTGCTTCCGCATAGTTGTCATTTGCAACTACAGGTTTAGCCCGATGACGGTGGTACCATGCCGGGCAAAAGTACGATCTTTACACCTTCGTCGATCCTATTTCGCCCCCAGCAACAGCCGCTCTGATCACAGAGCGGTTCTTGGTGGAGGCGCCGGGTACCGCCCCCGGGTCCGAACGGCTTATTACATCGCCCATTTATCGCCATAGTCGGTCAAGCCGACAAAACGAATATAGGGGGGCGGCGCACAAAATGAAAGGCCGCAATGGCACTTCTTGGCCGCACCAAACTGCGGCGCCGAGGGTTGACTCGCGCGCGGTCTCAACCGAAGCTTTGCGATGGTGAGGACCATCGACATAGCGCACAAGTTGCGGCAGCGCGCCACAGCCCTCATCGATCGGATCCCGTGGCGCCGACATGGGGAAATTTGATGGCCGATTATCTCGCAGACGTGAAGAAATACGACGCCGCCGCAAATGCCGATGCGGTTGCCAAGATTGTGAAACATCTGGGCATTGCATTGCGCAACCGCGATTCCTCGCTGGTATCCTGCACCGACCCCAAGGAATTGGAGCGCGTCAAGACCAACTGGGTTGCCAAGAAACTCGGCGTGACCGACGGGGCGAAAGCCGACTCGGCGATCGAGAAGACCTGCAAGGCGTTGGCCGCCGACAGCTCCAAGAGCCGCGTGACTTTCTACTATCTGGTCGCCAAGGATCTGGGCAAGCTCGGCTCTTTGTGAAGATTACTGCCGATCGGCAAAGCGCGCGTTTGATTTGCTCCTCTCCGGGGGTCAGCACCGCCCCTCATTGCCCTGCCGGGCATTTCTCCCCGTATAGTGACGGGGAGAAAGGGCTGATGTCCGAACCGGATAGATAGGTAACAGAATGGACCGATAGCATGGGTGACAGTTTTCTTGTCCGCCGGAGGACCGGCGATGGTTTGGCGAGAGACTGGCATCATGGACGAGCGGCTACGGTTTGTTGTGGAGTGTCTTTCTAGGGATAAGACGATGGTTGCGCTTTGTGCGGCCTACGGGATCTCACGCAAGAACGGCTACAAATGGCTAGGACGCTATCGGACGTTTGGGCCTGAGGGTTTGCACGACCTGCCGCGAGCCCCGCTCAATCATGGCCGGGCGACAGCTCAGGACCTGGTTGAGCGGATTGTGGCGGCCAAGGAGCTGCATCCGCTCTGGGGTCCAAAGAAGATCGTGGCACGGCTCAGGCGCACGGCTCCCGAGTTCATGTGGCCTTCAGCCTCGACGGTCGGCGCGATCCTTGCGCGGCATGGGCTTGTCCGCGCCCGCAAGCGGCCACGGCTACGGGCCTGCGGCAATGGACCCTGGCCACAGCCGCAAGAACCGAACGCGGTGTGGACTGGCGATCACAAGGGCTGGTTCCGGACCCGCGACGGCTGGCGTTGCGAACCCTTGACGGTGATGGATGCGTCGAGCCGCTACCTCCTGGCGCTCGAAGCGACGGGGTCGACGGCCGATAGCGAAGCCTGGCCGGTGTTTGAGCGGCTGTTTGAAGAGCATGGCCTGCCAGATCGGTTCAGAAGCGACAATGGCCCACCCTTCGCATCGGCCGGCGTCACCGGACTGACGCCGCTTGTCGTGCGCTTCATCAAGCTCGGCATCACCTTGGAGCGGATCGCACCCGGCAGGCCACAGCAGAACGGACGTCACGAGCGCTTTCACCTGACCATGCTGCCGATGGCCGAGGCACCGGAAGCCGACCGAACGGCACAGGGCCAGGCCTTCGAGACCTTCCGCCACAGCTACAATGAGGAACGTCCCCATGAGGCGCTGGGCATGGATACGCCCGCCCAGCACTACCGGTCCTCACAGCGCGCCATGCCCAGGACACCACCCGAGCCCGTCTATCCGGCCGAGGCCTCGGTCCGCCGCGTGCGCCACAATGGCGAGATCCGATGGAATGGCGGCTTCATATATGTCTCGCAAGCGCTGGCGGGCGAACCGGTCGCTGCGTTGGAGACCGAAGACGGACAATGGACACTCTCATTCCATGCCCACCCGCTCGGCTTCATCGACACACGGCACATGAAGCTTGTCCGCCGCAGCGCCGCGCCAACCAATCCGCTTGGCGCTGCGGCGGACGCATAGGGGGAGAGAAGTGTCACCTATGTATCCGGTTCAAAGTGTTACCCATCTATCGGCTGGACACTGACCGCAGCCTTGGCTCTCTCTCTCTCTCGAACGCTTGTGATTGGCGAAACCGCTGATCACAGCGCCCCTCTCCCCGTCCCTATACGGGGAGAGGATGCCGGCAGGCAGGTGAGGGGCAGCGCTAACCATTGAAGAGTGATGGGGCAAGCCGCGTTCTGGTCCCTTTTGCTGTGTTCGGCCGGCGGCCAGTCGGTTATGATGGCGGTAACCCCGAATCGAGGCGAAGCCGATGCGCCAGTATCTCGACCTTTTGCAGCATGTGCTGGACAATGGCGCCGACCGTGGCGACCGCACGGGCACCGGCACGCGTGGGGTGTTCGGGTACCAGATGCGCTTCGACCTGTCGCGCGGCTTTCCCGTCACCACCACCAAGAATCTGCATCTGAAGTCGATCATCCATGAACTCCTGTGGTTCCTGGCCGGCGACACCAACATCAAATACCTTAGAGATCATGGCGTTTCGATCTGGGACGAATGGGCCGACGAGAATGGCGATCTCGGCCCGGTCTATGGCAAGCAGTGGCGCTCTTGGCCGGATGGCCATGGCGGGTCGATCGACCAGATTGCCAATGTTCTGAAGGAGATACGCAGGAATCCGAATTCACGCCGGCTGATCGTTTCGGCGTGGAACCCGGCCGAAGTAAAGGCGATGGCGCTGCCGCCCTGCCACTGCCTGTTCCAGTTCTACGTCTCGGACGGCAAGCTGTCCTGCCAGCTCTACCAGCGCTCGGCCGACATTTTTCTCGGCGTACCCTTCAACATCGCTTCCTACGCGCTGCTGACCCTGATGGTGGCGCAGGTGACCGGGCTGAAGCCCGGCGAGTTCGTCCATACGCTGGGCGATGCGCATCTCTATTCCAACCATTTCGAGCAGGCGCGCGAGCAATTGCGGCGCACACCCAAGGCGCTGCCGACGCTGTGGATCAATCCGGAGGTGAAGGACCTGTTCGCCTTCCGCTTCGAGGATTTCCGGCTGGAAAACTATTTTGCCGACGCGTCGATCAAGGCGCCGATCGCGGTCTGATCCGCCCACCTTCAATCAATGCCGACCATGACGCCCGATGCCTTGATCACGGCATAGGCCTGCTTGCCTTTTTCGAGCTCGAGATCGGCAACGGCCTCGTTGGTGATCGAAGCGTGACGACGGAGCCGGCGACATCACCGCGGACAGGCGAGGTGCTTCGACGATCTCGACGATCGTTCCCTTGAGGATGTTGCGGGCGCTGATCTTCATCGGAGTTCCTTTCCGGGTTTCGGTGCACGTCCAAACCAGAACAATCGATGCCGAACATACGCTTTCGCAGGAGGCGGCCTTCCCTTGTTATATTCATCCAGATATATCGGTCGGCAGGAGTCGAGCCAGCAGATTTCAAGCCCAGGGAGAGTTTTCATGTTGGGGCACAAAGGTTTTGGTATGAGGGCAATCGCGATTGGCGGCTTTGCCGTAGCTCTGATGGCCGCGATGCCGGCGGCTCACGCGGGAGACAAGGTGATCGTGTTTGCCGCAGCCAGCCTCAAGGACGGGCTCGACGCCGTCACCAAGGCCTGCGAAGCCGATGTCGGTGAAGCGGCGACCGTCTCCTACGCCGCGAGCTCGGCGCTGGCCAAGCAGATCGAAAGCGGGGCGCCCGCCGATGTGTTCATTTCGGCCGATCTCGACTGGATGAAGTACCTCTCCGACAAGAGACTGACCAAGCCGGAAACCGAGGTGAAACTGCTCGGCAACCAGATCGTGCTGGTGGCGCCACAGGATTCCAAGGTCGAAACCAGGATCGAGAAAGGCTTCGACCTGGCCAAGCTGGTTGGCGACGGCAGGCTTGCCATGGGCGACGTCAAGGCGGTGCCGGCCGGCAAATACGGCAAGGCGGCACTTGAATCGCTCGGCGTCTGGTCGTCGGTCGAAGGCAAGGTGGCGCAGGCCGAGAATGTGCGCGCCGCGCTCAAGCTGGTTTCAACGGGCGAGGCCGCGCTCGGCATCGTCTATGCCACCGACGCGCATGCCGACAAGGGAGTCAAGGTGGTCGGCACCTTCCCGGAGGATTCGCACCCGCCGATCATCTATCCGGTTGCCCAGACCACCGATTCGAAGGACAAGGATACCCCGGCTTTCCTGAAGTGCCTGCAGTCCGCCAAGGCGGTGGAGCTGTTTAGGGATCAGGGTTTCACCGTGCTCACGCCGAGCAATTAAGGTAGCGGCTGACGCATGAACTGGCTGCTGGACCTCACTCCGGACGAATGGAATGCGGTCCGGCTGTCGATCAAGGTGGCGACGGTGGCGATGCTGTTCAGCCTGCCGCCGGGCATCTTGATGGCGCTTTTGCTGGCCCGCGGAAAATTCTGGGGCAAGACGCTGCTCAACGGCGTGGTTCACCTGCCGTTGATCCTGCCGCCGGTGGTGACAGGTTATCTCTTGCTGCTTACCTTCGGCCGGCGCGGGCCGGCGGGAGCGTTCCTGGCCGAGCATTTCGGCATCGTCTTCTCGTTTCGCTGGACCGGCGCCGCACTGGCCTGCGGTATCATGGGCTTTCCCCTGATGGTGCGGGCGATCCGGCTGTCGATCGAGGCGGTCGACCGCAAAATGGAGGCAGCGGCGGGAACGCTCGGCGCCAACCCGATTTGGGTCTTCGCCACCATCACGCTGCCGCTGATCCTGCCCGGGCTGATCGCCGGCTCGATCCTGTCCTTCGCCAAGGCGATGGGCGAGTTCGGCGCCACCATCACCTTCGTCTCTAACATTCCCAACGAGACGCAGACGCTGCCTTCGGCGATCTACACCTTCACGCAGGTGCCTGGCGGCGATGACGGGGCGCTCAGGCTGACGCTGATCTCCATCGTCATCTCGATGGCCGCATTGGTCACCTCGGAAGTGCTGGCGCGGCGCGTCGGCCGGCGGATGGACATCGAATGAGCGTGCTGGTGGACATCAGCCATCGGCTCGGCGGTTTCGCCGTCGACGCGCGTTTCGAAAGCGCCGGGCGGCTGACGGCGCTGTTCGGGCCATCGGGCTCCGGCAAGACGACGCTGATCAACGTGATCGCCGGCCTGATCCGACCGGACAAAGGGCGTATCGCGGTCGATGGCCGCGTGCTGGTCGACACCGATGCCGGCATTTTCGTGCCGAAGCACAAGCGCCGGATCGGCATGGTGTTCCAGGACGCGCGGCTGTTTCCGCATATGAGCGTGGCCGGCAATCTGCGCTATGGCCGCTGGTTCACGCCACCGGCGGAGCGCTATGCGGATATCGACGCGGTCGTCGAACTGCTCGGCATCGGTCCTCTGCTCGACCGGCGACCGGCAAAGCTCTCGGGCGGCGAGAAGCAGCGCGTGGCGATCGGCCGGGCGCTGCTTGCCAGCCCGAAACTGCTGTTGATGGACGAGCCGCTGGCCTCGCTCGACGATGCGCGCAAAGCCGAGATCCTGCCCTATATCGAGCGGCTGCGCGACGAGACCAAGCTGCCCATCGTATATGTCAGCCACTCCGTCGCCGAGGTGGCGCGGCTGGCCAGCGACGTGGTGGTGATGGCGCAAGGCAAGGTCGCAGCCTCCGGTCCGACCGGCGCGATCATGCAACGGCTCGAATTGCTGCCGGCGGAGGAACGCGGCGAGGGCGGCGCGGTTCTCGACACCAAGGTGCTGCGCCATGACGAGATCTTCGGGATGACCGTGCTCGGCTCGGCGGCGGGGGAAATCCGGGTGCCGCAATTGGCGGTCTCGGTCGGCGCGCCTGTGCGCATCCGAATCCGCGCCCGCGACGTGATGATCGCCACCGAACAGCCGAAAGGTCTCAGTGCGCTCAACATCCTGCCGGGCGCCATCGTCGCAATCGGCTCGGGCGAGGGGCCGACGGTCGAAATCGGCATCGACTGCAATGGCGCAACCGTGCTTGCGCGCATCACCGAACAATCCAGGCAGGTACTGAACCTTCAACTCGGCGGCAAGGTGTTCGCGGTGATCAAGACGGTCAGTTTCGACCGTGCCAACACCGGCGCCGGGCTGCCGGCCGAAGCGGATGGCTGATAGCCGCTATATCGTTTTGGAATAGCGCTATGGGTCGAGAGGGGCTAGTGTGACCGTGGAGGACAAGAGATGCCGTCGCTGAGCCTGCGGATAAATCTCGATCCGGACGGGCGCATAGGTCCGGGCAAGATCGAATTGCTGGAGCAGATCGCCACTTTCGGCTCGATCTCGGCTGCGGCACGCGGCATGGAGATGTCCTACAAGCACGCCTGGGATCTGGTGGAAGATATGAACCGTGTGTTCGGCAAGCCGCTGGTCGCGGCGCAGACCGGCGGCAAAAAGGGCGGCGGCGCGCAGCTGACATCAGTTGGCCTTGCAGTCGTCAGCCGTTTTCGCGCTATCGAGCGCGCTGCGGCGGCAGCGGCGGCCACGCATATGGACGCCTTGCAGGCCGAGATTGATTGATGCTGGGTGAGGGTTGAAGCTTGCGATCCGTCACAACCCCCTCTGTCCTGCCGGACATCTCCCCGCAAGGGGGGAGATCAGCTCGCCCGTAGACGGGCGCTAATCTGTTAGGCGATTGGCGAAATCCTCCGTGACGGCCAATCTCCCCACTAGAGGGGGAGATGTCCGGCAGGACAGAGGGGGGCGCGAAGGAACTCGACCTTTGAGCGCGCTATTCCTCGGGCTCTGCTGCTTTACGCAGCAGATAGGTGTCCATGATCCAGCCCTTTCTTTTCCGGGCTTCTTCTCTCGTCCTCTCAATCTCCTCGCCGACATCACCCAGGCGACCGGAAACGAGGATCTCATCGGGTGTGCCGAGATAGGCGCCCCAATGGATGATCAGATCCTTGTCTGCCAGCGTGTTGAAGGCGCATTTGCCGTCGAGCATGACCACGGCGCTGCCGGCATTGTGCGGCATGCCTTGTTCGGCGAGGCGGCGGCCGGTGGTGATCAGCACGGGGTCGCCGATGCGGTTCAGCGCCATCTTGTGGCCGGCGGCTAGCGCCTGGACGGCGGTGATGCCGGGAATGACCTCCAGTTCGAATGCGACATTGCCCCTCAGTCGTACGCGCGCGAGGATGCGCAGCGCGCTGTCATAGAGCGAGGGGTCGCCCCAGATCAGGAAGGCGCCGCAGCCGTCCTCGGCAAGTTCGTCGCGGACCAGGCTCTCATAGATCTGGGCGATGGCCTCGTGCCAGTCATCGACGGTCGAGCGATAGGAAGGCGCCGGCTCGGCGCGCACCGGCACGTCGAACTCGACGCGGCGCGATTTCGGATTGCTGACGAAACGGTCGCAGATATGGCGGCGCAATTCGGCAAGGTCGTTCTTCTTCGCCCCCTTGTCGGGGATAAACAGGACGTCCGCCCGGTTTAGGCCTGATATGGCCTGCACGGTCATATGGTCGGGATTGCCGGCGCCGATGCCGATGACGAGAAGCTTGCGCATGACGCGAACTCCTGCCCGATCGAAACCTGTTAGTCCAGACCGCCGATTGGCGTGTCCAGACACTGTGGCGTCCTGCTGGGAGACGGAAGGCTTTGAAACGCCACATTGAAACGGCTAGGGTCGCGGCATTCTTGGCGAGGGGCTTCGATGTTGCAATATGTTCTGTCCGTAGCGCTGGCGCTTTTAGCCGTGCCCGCGCTGGCCAATGATACGACCGCCGAACTCGGCACAGGTGGCCTGATCCTGTCGCGTAGCGACGCGGTGTCGATGCAAAGCGAGGATCTCTATATCTCGCCGGAAAAGATCACGGTCGACTACGTCTTCCACAACAACACCGACACGGATGTAAATGCCATCGTCGCTTTTCCGCTGCCGGACATCGAAGGCAATCCGGAGGAAATGCCGGCCATCCCGGAAAACCAGAGCGACAATTTCCTTGGCTTCGAGGTGATGATCGACGGAGCGCCGGCAAAGCCGCAGCTCGAGCAGAAAGTGTTCGCTGTCGGCATCGATATCGGCGCCGATCTGAAGGCGCAGAACGTGCCGTTCAATCCGTTCGGCGATGCGGCCAAGGCGGCCCTGGCGAAGCTGCCGAAAACGGTCGCCGAGGATTGGGAAAACCGCGGCATCATCATCGAGGATACGGGCAGCGACGGTACCGAGGCGAACAAGGTCTATACGCCGTGGTGGCAGTTGCGCTCGACCTATTGGTGGCGCGCGATATTTCCGGCCAACAAGGATGTCCACGTCTCGCACCGCTACAAACCGAGCGTCGGCGGCACGTCATCGGTGAGTTTCTTCTATGACGGCAAGTTCACCGAGGGCAGCCAGTACACGACCTACAAGACCCGCTACTGCATGGACGACAGCTTCGAGAATGCGGTGCGGCAGGCCGCCAAGGCCGACGGTTATCCGCATTTTTACGAGAACCGCATAGCCTATATCCTGACCACCGGCGGCAACTGGGCCAATGGCAGCATCGGCAAGTTCAAGCTAACCGTCGACAAGGGCAATCCGAAAGCGCTGATCTCGTTTTGCGGCGACAATGTCAAGAAGGTCGGGCCGACGACCTTCGAGACGGCGGCGCAGGATCTCTATCCCGAGCACAACATCGACATATTGCTTTTGGAGCCGTCGGATGACGGCACCGGGGGAGCCAACTGATGGACGTCGCGATCTATGTCGCCATTGCGCAGAACGGCGTCATCGGGCGCGACGGCGGCTTACCGTGGCGGCTGTCCACCGATCTCAAGCGCTTCAAGGCCGATACGATGGGCAAGCCCGTCATCATGGGCCGCAAGACTTATGAAGGCATCGGCCGGCCGCTGCCGGGCAGGTTGAACATCGTGGTGACCCGCGACAAGGCCTGGCGCGCCGAGGGCATCGAGGTAGCGCACTCCCTGGAGGCCGCGATCCAGCTGGCCACGGTGCGCGGGCGTTGCATGGCCGGCGTCGACGAAATCTGCATCATCGGCGGCGGCGAGATCTATGCGCAGGCGCTGCCGCTGGCAGACCGGCTGCACGTCACCCATGTGCTGGCGGCGGTCGATGGCGACGCGCATTTTCCCGACATCGATCCGGATTTGTGGCGCCTTGTCAGCGCTCAGGACGTTCCGGCCGGTGAAAAGGACAGCCATGCGACGCGCTATTCGGTTTACGAGCGACGCCGCGGCGTGCATTGAGACGATAAAAGGGTCGCGAACGTCCAAAACGGACATGCTCGGCAGCGGATCGCGTTGAAAGCGCATCGCGGCATCCCTATAGAAGAACAACTGGATTTTGCGCCGCAACGCCGGCGCCGAGGGAATTCCAAGCGAAAGGACATTCATGCCCTGGAACGACAAGAGCGGCGGTGGCGGCGGCCCATGGAGTGGCGGCGGCGGCAACAATCAGGGACCTTGGGGGCAGGGACCGAAGGGGCCTAGCGGCCCGCCGGGGTCACCTCCCGATCTCGAAGACATCATCCGCCGCGGCCAGGACCGGCTGCGGCGCGCGCTGCCCGGTGGCGGCGGCGCCAGCCCGGCCGTGTTTGCGCTGATCGCAGCGGCTCTGATCGTGCTGTGGGCGTTCAAGGCGGTCTACACCGTGCAGCCGGACGAGGTTGCGGTCGAGCTGCGCTTCGGCAAGCCGAAGGCGGAGCTGTCGCAGCCAGGTCTGCATTTCCATTGGTGGCCCGTCGAAACCGTCGAGACGGCCAACATCGCCGAACAGCTCGTCGATATCGGTGGTGGCGGCGCGACGAGCGGCAACTCGTCGGGGCTGATGCTTACCGGCGACCAGAACATCGTCAACGTCCAGTTTTCGGTGGCCTACCAGGTCTCCGATCCCCGGGCCTATCTGTTCGACGTCTCCGACCCAGAAGGCATGCTGCAGCAGGTCGCAGAGAGCGCCATGCGCGAAGCGGTCGGCCGGCGACCGGCCCAGGACATCTTCCGCGACGACCGTCAGGGCATTGCGGCGTCGGTGCGTGAAATCATCCAGACGACGCTGGACGGCTACAAGGCCGGCCTGAACGTCAACGCAGTTTCGATCGAGGACGCGGCGCCGCCGCGTGAAGTGGCCGACGCGTTCGACGAAGTGCAGCGCGCCGAGCAGGACGAAGACAAGTTCGTCGAGCAGGCCAACCAGTATTCCAACCAGAAGCTCGGCCAGGCGCGTGGCGCCGCGGCGCAGATCCGCGAGGACGCGGCAGCCTACAAGAACCGTGTCGTCCAGGAAGCCGAAGGTGAGGCGCAGCGCTTCATCTCGGTCTATGACGAATACGCCAAGGCGCCCGATGTGACGCGCCGGCGGCTTTATCTGGAAACGATGGAAAAGGTGCTGAAGGAATCCAACAAGGTCATCGTCGAACAGGGCAATGGACAAGGGGTCGTTCCCTATCTGCCGCTGCCGGCACTGCAGCCGAAGGCGCCGCCGCCTGCGACCACGGGAGGAGCCCAGTGATGGCCAATCGTCTTCCCATCATCGCGGTCATCGCGGCCGTGCTTCTGTTCCTGCTCTACTCCTCGGTCTTCGTGGTCAACGCGCGCCAGCAGGCGCTCGTGCTGCGGTTCGGCGAGATCGTCGACGTGAAGAATGAACCCGGCATCTATTTCAAGGCGCCTTTCGCCTTCTTCGACGCCGACAGCGTGCAGTTGATCGAAAACAGGGTGCTGCGCTTCGATCTCGATAACATCCGCGTCCAGGTTTCGGGCGGCAAGTTCTATGAGGTCGACGCTTTCATCGCGTACCGCATCTCGGATCCGCGGGTGTTCCGCTCAGCCGTGTCCGGCCAGATCACACTGGCCGAAGCACGACTGAGGACGCGTCTCGATGCGGCGCTGCGCCGTGTCTACGGTCTGCGCGACTTCGAGGCGGCGCTCTCGGAAGAGCGGGCCGTGATGATGCGAGAAGTGCGCGATCAGCTTCGGCCCGACGCCACCTCGCTCGGCCTGCAGATCGAGGATGTGCGCATCCGCCGAACCGATCTGACGGCTGAGGTTTCGCAGCAGACCTTCGACCGCATGAAGGCCGAACGTTTGGCCGAGGCCGAACGGCTGAGAGCGCGCGGCAAAGAGGCCGCGCAGCGCATTACCGCCCGCGCCGACCGCGAAGTGGTGGAAATCGTCGCCGAGGCGCGCAAGGAATCGGAAATCCTGCGTGGTGAAGGTGAAGCCCAGCGCAGTGCGACCTTTGCCGACGCCTACAAACGCGATCCGGCGTTCTTCGACTTCTACCGGTCGATGAATGCCTATGGCACGGCGCTGGACAACTCCGGGACGACGATGGTGCTTTCGCCGAACTCGGAGTTCTTCCGCTTCTTCCGCAATCCGGACGGTACGGACGCGAAGCCGGCGACACCTGCGGCTCCGGCGACGGCACCTGCCGCGCCGGCGACGGCACCTGCCGCGCCGGCTGCACAACCTGCACCCGCCCAGTAGGGCGGTGCAGGATTTCCTTGCGGCCATAGGCCTGGTCCTCGTTGTCGAGGGCCTGGTCTATGGCGGCTTTCCCGGCCTTGCCAAACGTCTTGCCGGCGAAGTGCTGTCGACGCCGGAAATTGCGCTGCGCATCGTCGGGCTGGTGGCGATCGCCATCGGCGTCGGCATCGTCTGGTTGGTGCGTGGCTGAGGACCGCTGATCTGCAATTCCAGGAAAGTGTGAGCGGTTTTCCGTCCGGAATTGCGTAAAAGCAAAGGGATTGAACTGTTCGCCGTTTCCGCGAAACGGCGAACCGCTCTAAGGTGTAACGGAGGATTTATCCTCCTGATGTGGCCATAGCCGCAAACGTGCCGTATTTCTTGCCAACATGACGCGACGCGGCGTTTTGCCGAAGCGCTTTTTCTTTTCAGATTCCGGGAGGCTTTCGATGACATCCAACACCCTTCTGCGCGCGGCGCGGCGGACGTTCATCGCAGGTGCTGCGGCACTTATGGTCGGCGCGCTTGCCGTTCCGGCTTTGGTGACGCCGACGGTGGCCGCGGACGGACCGGCTTCGGTTGCCGACCTCGCCGAAGGCCTGCTCGGTGCGGTGGTCAACATCTCGACCTCGCAGACCGTGAAGGGCACGGAAGGTCCGGGCGCGGTGCCGATGCCGCAGCTGCCGGAGGGTTCGCCGTTCCAGGATTTCTTCGACGACTTCTTCAAGAACCGTGGCGGCGACAAGGATGGCGGCGCGCAAAAGGTGCAGTCGCTGGGCTCCGGCTTCGTGGTCGACGCCGAGCAAGGCATTGTCGTCACCAACAACCACGTCATCGCCGATGCAGACGACATCGAGGTGAATTTCTCCGACGGCGTGACGCTCAAGGCGACGCTGGTCGGCACCGACACCAAGACCGACGTGGCGGTGCTCAAGGTCGACCCGAAGGGCCACAAGCTGACGGCGGTGAAGTTCGGCGATTCCAACAAGATGCGCGTCGGCGACTGGGTGATGGCGATCGGCAATCCGTTCGGCCTTGGCGGCACGGTGACGGTCGGCATCGTCTCGGCCCGCAACCGCGACATCAATTCCGGCCCCTACGACGACTTCATCCAGACCGACGCCGCCATCAACCGCGGCAATTCCGGCGGGCCGCTGTTCAACAGCCTGGGCGAGGTCATCGGTATCAACACGGCGATCATCTCGCCGTCGGGCGGCTCGATCGGCATCGGTTTCTCCATCCCCTCGCAGCTTGCCTCGGGCGTCGTCGACCAGCTGCGCCAGTTCGGCGAGACCCGTCGCGGCTGGCTCGGCGTGCGCATCCAGCCGGTGACCGACGACATCGCCGAGAGCCTCGGCATGGCGACCGCCAAGGGCGCGCTGGTGGCCGGCGTCATCAAGGGCGGACCGGTCGACAACGGCACAATTCTCGCCGGCGACGTCATCATCAAGTTCGATGGCAAGGACATCCATGAAATGCGCGACCTGCCGCGCGTCGTGGCGGAAAGCCCGGTCGGCAAGGCGGTCGACGTGATCATCGTGCGCAAGGGCGTCGAGCAGACGGTGAAGGTGACGCTCGGCCGGCTTGAGGACGGCGAGAAGGTCGCTGCCGGTGAGGACGGCACTACCGATGAGGACAAGGGCGGCGACAAGGCGCCCGCGGTCTCCACGGCCTCGGTGCTCGGCATGACCGTCGGCGAGCTCAATGACGACACACGGAAAAAATTCGGCATCGCGGCCGACGTCTCCGGCGTCGTCATCACCGACGTCACCAAGGATTCGGCCGCCGCCGAGCGCGGCATCCAGGCCGGCGAGGTGATCACCGAAATCGCCCAGGAATCGGTCGCGACCCCGAAGGACGTCATGGACCGGATCGGCGCGCTGAAGGAGCAGGGCCGCAAGAATGCACTTCTGATGCTGGCGTCGAAGACCGGCGAGTTGCGCTTCGTGACGATCCGGATGGATTGAGTCCGGTCAGGCCTGCAACGATCTGATTTCGAAATGAAAAGGGCGGCTAGTTAGCCGCCCTTTTTCTTGCCTGCCAGTCCTTGCGCGACAGGGTGTAGAGGACATGCCGCTTGAGGTGCGGGTGGCTGTCAGGGATGGATGGGTGGTCGAAATCGCGAGCCGGGTCAGGGCTCATGCCAAGACGCTCCATGACGGCCGTCGAGCGGCGGTTGGCCGCGACGGCGAAGGAGACGATCTCGTCCCGGTCAAGCGTCTCGAAGCCATAAGAAAGCCATGCCTCGGCTGCCTCGGTGACGTAGCCCTTGCCCCAGAACTCGGGCGCCAACCGCCAGCCGATCTCGATCGTATCGGAGGGCAGGGACGGCACGTGATCGGTCTTTAAGAGGCCGACGAAACCGATGCATTCCCCAGTCGCAGCGATCTCGGCGGCGGCAAAACCAAAGCCGTCCTCGGCGATCCAGCCCTGAAACTCGTCCATCTTGGCATCCGTCTCGGCGCGGTCGCGGCGGAACGGAAAGAATTCCATCACCCGCTCGTCCGAATTGATGCGGTGGAAGAGTTCGCGATCGCGGTCTTCCCAGTTGCGCAGGATGAGGCGCTCGGTGCGCATCGGTTTCATTGGGCGAACTCTTCCTGGCGGTAGCCCTGGAGATAAAGCAGCGCGGTGAGATCGCCATGGTCGATGCGGACCTTGGCTTCGGCAGCAACGGCCGGCTTGGCGTGGAGCGCGACACCGGTGCCGGCCAGGCGGATCATGTCGAGGTCGTTGGCGCCGTCGCCGACCGCAATCGCATCGAATGGCGTCAGGCCGAGGCGGGCCGAGATATCGTTCAGCGCATCGGCCTTGGCGGCGCGGCCGAGGATCGGCTCGGCGACCAGGCCGGCAAAGCGCCCGTTCTCCTCGATCAGGCGGTTGGCACGGTTTTCCTGGAAGCCGAGCATGGCGGCGACACGGCTGGTGAAGACGTCGAAGCCGCCGGAGACAAGCGCCGTCCAGGCGCCATTGGCGCGCATCGTCTGCACCAGGGCGTGGCCGCCCGACGCCAGCGTCAGGCGGTTCGCGATGATGCGGTCGACAACGGCCGTATCGAGGCCTTTCAGCAACGCTACGCGTTCCCGTAAGGCGGGCTCGAAGGCGATCTCGCCGTTCATCGAGCGTGCGGTGATGGCGGCGACGCGGTCCTTGACGCCGATCTCGTCGGCGAGTTCGTCGATGCATTCCTGGTCGATCATGGTTGAATCCATATCGGCAAGCAGGATTGTCTTGCGGCGGCTTTCGGCCTGCTGAACGATCACGTCGACCGGCTCGGAGCCAAGTGCCAAGCGCAAGGCGGCACTTGCCTCAGCGGCTTCCGCACCCTCGGGTAGCACCAGATCGCAGGCGACGCCTTCGCCCAGCCAGCGAACAGCGCTTGCGCCGACCGACCGTGAGGCCATATTCGCAAGCGAGGCCGACATCGCGCGGCGGACGGGGTGAGACACAAGCGTGGCAATGAGCGGCATCGAGGCTTCCAAGCAGCTAGGCGAGGGCGGGCAGGCGGGCGAGGGCCGCGTGAAGGACGCGATCCTGATAGCCGGGCCGACCGCCAGCGGCAAGTCGGCGCTGGCGCTCGATCTCGCCGAGCGCAAGGGCGGTGTCATCGTCAACACCGATTCCATGCAGGGCTATTCGGTGCTCGATGTGCTGACTGCGCGACCGAATGCCGCCGAACTCGGCCGCGCGCCGCACTATCTCTATGGCCACGTGCATCCCTCCACCGCCTATTCCACCGGCGCCTGGCTGCGCGACGTGATGAAGCTGATCGATGACGGCACGCTCGCCCGACAGCCCGATGACGCCGGCTTTGAACGTCCGGTGATTTTCGTCGGCGGCACCGGGCTCTATTTTCGCGCACTTGCCGAGGGCATTTCGGAAATGCCCGACATTCCGCAGCAGGTACGCGACCGCTGGCGCTACGAGTTAAAGGAGCAAGGCGCAGCCAAGCTGCACCGCATCCTGATGCATGAGGATTCGGCGGTCGCCATGCAGCTGAAGCCGACCGACGGCCAGCGCATCGTGCGGGCGCTGGAGGTGCTCGACGCATCTGGCCGCTCCATCCTCGAATGGCAGGCAGCGCGCGGCCGGCCGCTGATCGACCGCGACAGCGCTCGGTTCTTCGTTATCGAGCCGGACCGCGCCGCCCTTGTCGAGCGGATCGAAACAAGGTTCGACCGCATGCTCGATCTCGGCGCGCTCGATGAGGTCAAACGGCTTGCGGCGCTTGGCCTCGATCCCGACCTGCCGGCGATGAAGGCGATCGGCGTTCGCGAACTTTCGGCTGCCATGGCGGGTGACATCAGCTTTCCTCAGGCCATCGAGCGCTGCAAGGCAGCGACGCGGCAATATGCCAAACGGCAAACGACGTGGTTTCGCCATCAGCTGGGACCGGAATGGCTGAGATTGCAGCCCGGCGACGGCCTGCAAGCCGTGATTTGATTTTCGTGCTGCTAATACAATTAAAGAAACAGAAGTAGGAATGAACATTCCCGCTCCGGTTGTCTGGATTAACCGTCCGTAAGGCGCCGGCATGCCATAGATCCGGGGGGTACTTTTCCAACGGGGAGCAGATGCGTTTCCACAAGGCGGAATCCGCATTTTTCGTCTTTATTTTCGTGATCCTGGCCGCAGGCCTGGTGACGCTTTATGCCTATGGTCAATTGCAGTCCATCGCGGTCGGTCACGATACGACTTCCCGGGTCGAGAGGATCGCCTATCTCAACACGCTGCTGTTTGTCACCGGGGTGCTGCTGGCGACAGCGCTGTTCTTCGGCGTGTTCTTCATCTACCCGCTGATTCGTAGGCAGGCCACGGAAGAGGGCAAGCTGCGCGCCATGACGGTTTCGCTCAGCGCCCGCTCGGAAACGCTGCAACATGCGGCATTGACCGACGGCCTTACCGGCATGCAGAACCGGCGCTATTTCGATGATGCGCTGAAGGAATATCTCGAGGAATTCCGCCGCATCGAAAAGCCCGTCGGGCTCATGATCCTCGACCTCGATCATTTCAAGCAGGTCAACGACACGCATGGCCACGATGTCGGCGACGAGGTGCTTAGGGCAGTCGCCAATTGCCTCAAAGGCATGACGCGCTATCACGACGTGGTGGCGCGGCTTGGGGGCGAGGAGTTCGCCGTCGTTACGCCCAACATGGATGCGGAGCTGTTGGGCAAGTTCGCCGAACGCATCCGCAAGGCGATTGCCAACATGTCGGTGCTGTCGGGCAATGTCCGCCTCAAGATCACCACCAGCGTCGGTCTTGCCGTCTGGGATCGGAAGGAAACGGCCGAGGAATTCTACCGCCGCGCCGACCGCCAGCTCTACGAGGCGAAGAGGCAAGGCCGCAACCGCGTCTGCGCCTAAAATCCCGAAGAAGAATTCATGAGGCCGGTTGCCTGACGTGGCTTTCTCGACTTCCGGTGCTCACGGACTAAATGTCCGCTCCGCTCCGGCTTCTCGAAAGCCACGCCATTCAATCCGGCCTGATGAATTCCCTTTCGGGATTTTGCCCAAGTGGGCCAACGAAGCCGAGCCCTGGCGCTCCGGCGGCTTCTCAATTGGCCGGCAAAAAAGTCGCTACGCTGAAGGTCAATCGTTCTGCGGGCGCATGCCGAAGGTTGTGGGCTTGAGGCCGTAGCGCAGGTCGAAATCGTCGTCGGGCTGGACGCGCTGGGCGGTGGCCGGCTTGCGGTAATCGGGATCGCCGGCCTGGCGGCCGGAGTCCACGACCTCGGCGAAGGCCATCTGCTGCTGCGGTTTCGGCACGTTGCGCAGCCGCTCGACGATGGCGGCGAGATCGACGTCGTTGCCGTCCTGCGAGAACTCGTCCTGCTCTCGCTTGGCGGTGCCGGGGATCAGGTTCTCCGCCAGTTTCTCGAACTTCAGCCGCATGGTCGTCGCCACGCCTTCACCGAAGGCGATGGCTTCGCGCTGGCCCATGGAGGACAGGAAGGCCAGCGTCGAGGCGGAGGAATCGGCGATCGCCGAGCGGATGATCGCCTGGTCCTGCTCGTTGGCCAGCCGCATGGCGAAGAAGGTCGAGCATTGCGACAGGATGGTCGGATCGAGTTCACCCGGGCGCTGGGTGACGACGCCGAGATAGCAGCCATATTTGCGGCCTTCCTTGGCGATGCGCGATAGTGCATGCCTTGTCGGGGCGAAGCCTAGGCGCGGATCGGCCGGCATATAGCGGTGCGCTTCCTCGCACAGCAGCAAGAGCTTCAGCCGGCCCTCGCTCCACAGCGCAAGGTCGAAGGCGAGCCGAGCCAGCACCGAACAGACGGAATTGACCACTTCGGACGGCATGCCGGCCATCTCGAAGCAGGTCACCGGGCGGCCATGATGCGGCACACGGAAAATATTGCCGATCGTCTCGTGGATCGTGTCCTCGATCAGCCGCGAATTGAACATGAAGCGATAGCGCGGGTCGGACGCGGCGGACTCGATGCGCGTCTTCAGCGATTTCAGCGTCGGGCGGTCGTTCTTGCTTTCCAGGAGGCCCATGCGCTCGTCGATCTGCTTGATGAGATCGACCATTCGGTAGGGCACCGGCGTGTCGGCGGTCAGCGCATCGCTGCCGCGGCGCACGTAAGAGCCTGAATTGGGATTGCGATAGAGGTTCTTGGCGGCGGGGATCAGGTCGCGCAGGACATCGACTTCTTCCGGCACGACCTCTCGGCCGCGAAACAGCACTTCGGCGAATTCTTCAAGCCTGAACATCCAGAACGGCAGGTCAAGCGTCTTGGAATCGACCCGGACGCAGAACTCAGGCAGGGATGCCGCGAATTCATTGTGCGGATCGAGAATGAGGATTCGCAGATCGGGCCGGGCGGCGATCGATTTGCGCAGCAGCAGCGAGATGGCGGTGGATTTGCCGACGCCGGTTGTGCCGACAACGGCAAAATGGCGCGCCAGCGTGTCGTCGATGGCGATGTTGGCGTCGATCGACTCATCCTGCGACAGCGTGCCGATGGTGATGGAATGACGCCCGGCGAGATCGTAGACCGCCTGCAGGTCACGGGTACGGATGCGGTGCGCTATGGCGCCGATATGAGGATAGGTGGTGATGCCGCGGTCGAACACCGGTTTGGCGCCGGGCTCCGCGCCGTCGCGCACTTCGCCGATCAGCTCGACGCTGACTTCGATGGGATTTTGTCCCTCATTGCTCCAGGCGCGATCCGACTTGCCGATTTCGTAGACCAGACCAACGGTGCGCGATGTCCCGAGATTGATGGAGATCATCTTGCCGACGGTCCACAGGCCGGTGACCGCGCCTTCGATGTCGTCGGCATAGGCGCTGATGGTGGCGCGCGCACCGTCGCACTGCACGACGTTGCCGAGAATGCGCTTGTCGCTCTGCTCTGCGCGGCGGCGCTCCTGCGAGGTCGGTTCGCCGACGGAGGCTTCGCGCTCGACAAACATACGATCCGATCCCCATTCTCGTGGAGCGTCGATCCTACACAGACGGGGTTAAGGTGGCGTGATGCGGGATGGTGTAGCAGGGGTTAACCGGTCAGCGAAAATTCAACCAGCCGGCCTCTTTTCCGAATCTAAATATTCGATATATTGGACGAATGACTGATATAGCGAATGACATGTCGGCTACGATAGGCAGACGAATCCACGCCGAAAGAGCCTTGCGGGACTGGTCGTTGGCCGACCTGGCGAATCGCTCCGGCGTCTCCAAAGCCATGCTCAGCACTATCGAGCGCGGCATGACCAGCCCGACGGCCGCGCTGCTGGTGCGCATCGCCGCTGCTTTCGGCATGACGCTGTCGACGCTGATTGCACGCGCCGAGCAGCAAGGTGGCGGCCTGCTGCGCGAGAGTGAGCAGCCGGTTTGGCGCGACCCCGGTACGGGCTATGTCCGCCGGCATCTGTCGCCGGTTTCCGACACGCCGCTCGAATTGATCCGGGTGCAACTGCCGGCTGGCGCCAGTGTGAGTTTCCCGGCGGCGTCCTATGCCTTCATCAAGCAGCAGATGTGGCTGATCTCCGGGCGACTTGAGTTCACCGAGGGTGATATGGTGCATAGTCTCGAGCCCGGCGACTGCCTGGCGCTCGGCGCGCCGTCGGACTGCACGTTCCATGCCGTCGGACCGCAGCCGGCCGACTATCTGGTTGCGCTGGTCAGGGGCTGAAATCGTGGCAAGACGTCCCAAGCGCTCCGACAATGGCGGACCGCCGCTCGATGATTACAAGGGTCCGCCATGGGGCAGGGGCGATCCCTACATCTTCCTGGCCTGGCAGGCAGCGCATGCCAAGGCGTGGAAGGCGCCAAGCCGTGACGTGATGCTGATGCGCATGGAAAAGGCCGAGCGGCTTGGCCTGACCTATGAGGAATACACGCTCGAAATCCTCGAACGCGGGCTGCATCTGCAGCCGAAAGACACCGATCGCATCGCCGCGATCAAGGCGAGACGAAAGCGGCGCCGCGTCGCGCGTCTGGATTAGCAAGGGAAAGTGCAGGTGAGTCCCATCGAAATCAGGTCGCTGACTGCGGAAACACGCGACATGCTGGCCGACCTCCTGATCGAGACGGTCGCGGCCGGCGGCTCCGTCAGCTTCATGCATCCCTTATCCAGGCAAGCGGCGGAAACCTTCTGGAGCAACTCGTTGATGGCAGCAGAGAGAGGTGAAAGAGCGGTGCTGGGTGCTTGGTATGGCGACGCGTTGATCGGCACCGTCACCTTGCTGCTCGACTTTCCGGTCAATCAGCCGCACCGGGCCGAGATCGCCAAGCTCATGACCCGCGTCGAACACCGCGGCAAGGGCATAGCGAGCCGGCTGATGCGCGCGGCCGAAACGCTCGCCGTCGAGAAAGGCCGCACGCTTCTGGTGCTGGACACCGCAACCGAGGAGGGCGCTTCCGGCCTTTACGAAAAACTCGGCTTCACGCTCACTGGCGAAATACCGGACTTTGCCCTGAAACCGCATGGCGGGCTGATCGGCACGCTCATCTACTGGAAGCGCATCGGCGGCGCTGCCTAACCCTTGTGGTGAACCTCTTGCAGCGCGTAGACCGGCGTCGCGATGCCTTCCATGCGCGCCTTCAGCTGCAGGGCCAGGAACTGGGAGTAATGGCGCGACTGGTGCAAATTGCCGCCATGGAACCACAGCGCCTCCTGATGCGTCGGCTTCCACATGTTGCGCAGCTCGCCTTCCCAGGGGCCTGGGTCCTTGGTGGTGTTGGAGCCGAGGCCCCAGCATTTGCCGACCTTGTCTGCGACCTCCCGTGAGATCAAATCGGCCGCCCAGCCGTTCATCGAACCATAGCCGGTGGCGTAGACGATGAGATCGGCCGGCAGTTCCGATCCATCGCTGAGCAGGACCGAATGCTCCTTGATCTCCTTCACGTCGACACCGCTTTTCAGCTTGATCGACCCGTCGATGATCAGGTCGGATGCGCCGACATCGATGTAATAGCCCGAGCCGCGCCGCAGATACTTCATGAACAGGCCGGAGCCGTCATCGCCCCAGTCAAGCATGAAGCCGGCCTTCTCCAGGCCCTTGTAGAATTTGTCGTCGCGCTTCTTCATCTCGGCATAGGCCGGGATCTGGAATTCGTGCAGGATCTTGTAGGGCAGGGAGGCAAAGACGAGGTCGGCCTTGGCTGTGGTCATACCGCTCGCGACCGCCTTTTCCGAATAGAGCGAGCCCAGGCCGATCTCCATCAGCGTGTCCGACTTGACGATATGCGTGGTCGAGCGCTGCACCATGGTGACGTCGGCGCCGGCCTCCCAAAGGGCTGCTGCAATGTCGTGGGCGGAGTTGTTCGAGCCGATGACGACAGCTTGTCTGCCGACATAGGCATCGGGTCCCGGATGCTTCGAGGAGTGATGCTGGTCGCCCTTGAATGTGTCCATGCCCTTGAAGTTCGGCATGTTGGCCTTGCCGGATTGCCCCGTGGCCAGCACCAATTGTTTCGGCTTCAGCGTGATGTCCTTGCCGTCGCGGCGCACGACAACGGTCCATTCCTTTTTCTTGTCGTCATAAACGGCGCTCTTGGCCTCGGTCGATGACCAGTAATTCAGCTCCATCACCTTGGCGTACATTTCCAGCCAGTCGCCGATCTTGTCCTTGGGCGCGAAGACCGGCCAGTTCTTGGGGAAGTCGATATAGGGCAGATGGTCGTACCAGACCGGGTCGTGCAGGCACAGCGACTTGTAGCGCTTGCGCCAGCTGTCGCCGGCACGCTCGTTCTTCTCGACGATGATGGTGGGCACGCCGAGTTGCCGCAGCCGGGCGCCGAGCGCGATGCCGCCCTGGCCGCCGCCAATGATGAGCGTATAGGGCTGGGTCTTGAAGCCGAGTTCGGCGGCTTCCTTCTCGCGCTCCTCCTTCCAGGTCGGGCGGTTCTTGCCATGGCCGTGCTTGGCGCCGAGCGGGCGGTCGAAACCGGCCGGCTCCTCATGGCCCTTGAGCTCGACCATAGTGGTGAGCAGCGTCCAGATCTTGCCGTCCTTCAGCCGGATGTGGCCGAAGCCGCGCGCGACAGACGTTTCGAAACTGATCCAGCCGTCGAGCACGCCGTCGCTTTCCGTGGCATCCTCGCCCCTGGCGATCGCCCAGTTCGACGGTTTGGTCCTGGCCAACTGGCTGACCAGCATGTCGCGCACCAGATCGCGGCCTTCCATCGTCTTGATGTTCCAGGTGAAGGTGACGAGATCGCGCCAGTAACAATCCTCCTGGAAGCAGGCGACCGCCTTGTCGATGTCGCCGGCGGTGAGTGCCGCGCCGAAGCGATCGAGCAGGTCGGAAAGCTTCTTGTTGGGGGCCTTGTCGAGCATTGAATTTCCTCCGCGATTTTTCTTGGCCGCCTGTAGCGAGCGGAACCCTGCCGAAGCTTGACGTCCGGCCTGGCGCAGTATCGCGACAAATTATGCGCCGCGTCACGTCGTCCAATAGTTTGCCGCGTATTCAGGGGCTTATCGGGAAATCGGGACGCCGAAGACCGTTGCGAACCAGCGGCGGACCGCTTCTTCGGCCGGGCTCAGATGCGCGCCCGAAGGTGCGGTCAGATAGTGGCCGGCACCGCTCGACAGCGTAAAGCCGGACAGGGTAACGAGAGATCCTTCGCGCAGTGCCGCGTCGGCCAACGGTCGCGATCCCAGCACCATGCCGGCGCCGTGCTTCGCCGCCTCCAACGCGGTAACGAAACTGTCGAATTTGTGCGTGGGCCCGAGCGCCGGCTTCATCCGGGCGACGGCGAACCACTCGCCCCACATTTCCCGCGCGCCGACCACTGTAAGTCTCGGCAATCCTGTCCAATCCTTGGCCTTGGCGACATTTGGCGACGCCATCGGCGTTAGGGTTTCGCGGGTGAGGCGGTCGGCCTGCCGTCCGGCAAAGGAGCCGGAGCCAATGCCGAATCGGATGTCGAGACCCACAAAGCGCTCGCCGTAATCGGCCGGTGTGTGGATGGTCTCGATCTGCAGCTGGACGAAGGGCAGGTCCTTGGCCATTTGCGGCAGCTTCGGCGCGATCATCAGCACGGCAAACGAGATCGGCGAGCGTATCGTCACGCTCTGGACGGTCTTGGGTTCGAACAACTCGCGCGTGCTGTTGGCGATCACGGCAAAGGCCGATTGCAGATGCGGCAGGTAGGCGGCACCCTCCGGCGTCAATTCGACGCCGCGCGCCAGGCGGATGAACAGCGGCTGCTTCAACCGCTCTTCGAGAGAACGGATGTGCTGGCTGACCGCAGCCTGGGTCAGGCCAAGCTCGGCCGCGGCGGCGGTGAAATTCGACAGCCGCGCGGCGGCCTCGAAACTCCGCAGCCAGTCGAGCGGCGGCAAGGGCAGGGTTGTTTGAGGCATAAACCGTTTATGGCCTTTGGCCGCAAAATGATAATTTGAGTTATGCCTTCGACATCATCACGATGCAACCGGAAACCCTGCGGAGTTGGCTGCGGGGCGCAGCGGACAGGAACGGATCTCCATGCTTACCCAGGCGCTGATCGGCGACGAAGGAAGAACGATCGACCTCGGTTGGAAGGACGGCGCGCGCACTCGCTTTCACGCCATGTGGTTGCGCGACAATGCGCTCGACGACAAGACGCGCAGCGCCGGCAACGGCCAGCGGCTGATCACCATTCTCGACATTCCGGCGCAAACGCGGATCGGCGCAGCCGCGATCAAGGGCGATGCGCTTGAAGTCAGTTTCGAACCGGAGGGAAAGACGGTGCGCTTTCCTGCGGCATGGCTGAGCGCCAATGCCTATGACCGCGATGCCGCCCGACAGCCCGGCTGGACAGGCGAGGGCACCGTGCGATGGACCAGGGCCTCTATGCAGAATTCGGTGCCGCGCGCCGGCTATGTCGCGGCCAGCCGCGACCGCGCCGTCTTGCGGCAATGGCTGTCGGCGGTGAAGACCTACGGCTTCGCGGTGATGGACGATCTGCCGGCCGAATCCGGGGCGCTGTGCAAAGTGTCCGATCTGTTCGGCTATATCAGGGAGACCAATTACGGCCGCTGGTTCGAGGTGCGCGCCGAGGTCAATCCAACCAATCTGGCCTACACCAATCTTGGCCTGCAGGCGCATACCGACAACCCCTATCGTGATCCGGTGCCGACCTTGCAGATCCTGTCGTGTATCGAAAACACGGTCGAGGGCGGCGAATCCAGCGTCGTCGATGGTTTTGCCGTGGCGGCCGCGCTGCAGGCCGAAAACCCCGAAGGCTTCCGGCTGTTGAGTTCATACCCGGCGCGCTTCGAATATGCCGGCTCGTCGGGCGTGCGATTGCAGGCCAAGCGGCCGATGATCGAGCTCGGGCCGGATGGCGAACTCATCGCCATCCGCTTCAACAACCGCTCGCTGGCGCCGACCGTCGATGTGCCGTTCGCGGAGATGGAGGCCTACTACGCCGCCTATCGCCGGTTTGCCGAACTGATCGAGGATTCTTCCTTCGAAGTCACCTTCAGGCTCGAGGCGGGCGAGGCCTTCATCGTCGACAACACCCGCGTCATGCATGCCCGCAAGGCGTTCTCCGGCACCGGCAAGCGCTGGCTGCAGGGCTGCTACGCCGACAAGGATGGCCTTTTGTCGACGCTGTCGGCGATCGAACACAGCTTCAAGGAGGCTGCGGAATGAGCGGCCAGGATTTGAACGCGGGCAACATCGTCGAATTCATCGCCGATATTTTCGAACGCCGAGGGGCGGAATCCTATCTCGGCGAACCCGTCACCATGTCGGAGCACATGTTGCAGGGCGCCTGGTTCGCCGAAAAGGACGGCGCGCCCGATGTGCTGGTGGCGGCAGCACTGCTGCACGATATCGGCCACTACACCAGCGAGTTCGGCACCTATTCGCCCGACGACGTCGAGGACAAGCATCATGACGAAGCCGGCGGCGAGGTGCTGGCGCCGTTCTTTCCACCGGTGATCGTCGAATGCGTCAGGCTGCATGTCGCGGCCAAGCGCTACCTCTGCGCTACCGACCCGACCTATTTCGGCAGGCTGTCGCAGGCCTCGGTCCACACGCTGTCGCTGCAAGGCGGGCCGATGAACGCCGAAGAGGTGGCCGAGTTCCGCAAGAACCCGTTCCACGAGGAAGCGGTTCGGGTCCGCATCTGGGACGAGGCCGGCAAGATCGCCAACATGAAGACCCGGGCATTTCGCGACTACATGCCGCTGCTGCAACGGGTTGTCCGCGACTTCGCCAATCGCGCCTGATCATAATCCGGAGAAGGACCGGCATGTGCTACCGCTTCGACGGCGAGCATGCGCTAACCGTATGCCGGAGACCTGCCGCAAGCGTCTGCGTGCCGCAGGCGCTCGCGCCTCGCTGCCGATCCCTACCGGTGACGAGCCTTGTCACCGCGGATTTTATTGCGACATCCGTCGGCGCGGCCAAGATCAGTAGGTCAGACTTCGGTGTATATTTGACTCAGACGAAGGTCTGAGAATCGAGCTGAAAGCACGAAAGGAGAGTTTCCTCAGCGTTTGTAAGCCGCAATTTTGGGCTGTTCATTCTTGAATACCGTGACACATCATGATGTGATGGTGGCATGAATGGAGAAAGGCAGCCCCTGTTTTCATCCGTGCGTCGCTGGGCGTACTTTAGCTTGCGCGTATTCGCGGCGGTTGCGGTGACGATGCCGGTGCTTGGTCTGCGGTTGAGCCATGTCGACGGCTACAAGATCGAATTCGCCGCTGCCAGCGCCAAGAGCGGAAACAATGGCAATGGTAACGGTGGTGGTAACGGTAGTGGTAATGGTAATGGCTCAGGCGGCAACGCCGGGAATGGCAACGCCAACGGAAAGGGAAAAAATGGTGCCGGCGACAACGCCCCCGGTAGCCAAGCTCCGAGTAGCCAAGTCAATGCCGCTGGCGACACGGTGACGGTACAGGGCTCCAAAATCCAGGTCGTGCATCGCGATGGATTCAGCGAAAGCATCGAGGCCGGCCGCTTCACTATGAAGGATCCGCTTGGAAGGACAATTGTCGAACGCGCCGTAAGGGCCTCCGACATTGCTCGTCTGAAAGGGCTGTGACTGCTGGTTCGCCAACCAGCATCCGACCTTCAGACAAGCCCCGATCTCCCTATACAAGACCCGTTTTGGGCGCGTGCATAAGAATGGCTGCTTCGGTGCGGTTTCGCACCTTTAGCTTTTGAAATATCCGAGTCATGTGGTGTTTTACCGTTTTCTCCTGCAGGTTGAGACGTTTGGCGACTTCTTTATTGCTCAGTCCTTCGCCTACCAAGGAGATTATCCCAAGCTCGCGTCCCGAGAGATTGGCAACGAGATCGGTGGTGCGCTTTTCCGGCCGTATCAGTTCATTCAAAAGCTGCGCTGACAGGGTCGGCGAAACATATTTTTTTCCTGCGGCTATATAAGTCAGCACCTCGGCCAGCGATGCCGCCCCAATCCCTTTCAGCACATATCCGCGTACGCCCAGCCTGAGCGCCGTCGCCAAATCGGCGTTCGCCTCCGAGACGGTGAGCATGACGATCTTGCAGTCAGGCTGAGTTGCAAGAATATTTTCCGCTGCCGCTAGGCCCCCTCCCGGCAAACTGATGTCGAGCAGCAATATGTCGGGATTTGCCAAGGCCGCAAGCTGTTCGGCATCCGCCGCGGTTTCGCCCGCACCAACGACTTCGAAGCCGCCGATTTCGGCGAGGCTGCGAGCCACACCCTCGCGAAACAGCGGATGATCATCAACAATGGCAATCCTTATGGGAGCGGTCATTTCTGGTCCTCGATGTTGAGCGTTATGGTCAGCCGGGTCCCCCTGGGGCTCGAAAACGTCTCGAAGTGACCTCCGATACTTTCGATACGTTCCCTCATGCCGGCGAGTCCAAGCCCTTCACACGATCCCGACTGGAATCCAGGGCCGTGATCAAGCACTTGAATGAGGAGCTTGCCCTGCGTCACTCGCGCCTTGACAGCCTGCCCCTTGCCCAGACCGTGTCGCCAGGCATTGTTCAGCCCCTCCTGCGCGAAGCGAAAGATGCTTATCTTCTCGGACGTCCCCAGGTCGGGCAGGCGAGATGGCAGTGAAAGCGATACGGAGGAGGCCGTCCGGCGTTCATGTTCGGCAACCGCAAGCCGCAATATCTCCGCGACTGTCGAAGCTTCGATCTGTGGCAGCACGAGGCCGGTGCAGATGGCGCGGATCTCCCGCATCGCCTCGTCCAACGTATGATGGATATCGGCGATCTCGGTCTTGCGGTGACTTGGGGATGCGGCGGGATCGAGCAGCAGAGGGCTGTCCATGCGCAGCGCAGCCAGTGCGACGAGCTGAGCTGGACCGTCATGCAAATCAGACCCGATGCGGCGCAAGTAACGCTCGTTGATTGCCGTTGCGCGGCGCGACGCCTGCTGGACGCGCTCCCGCAAAGCGGAATTTTGCTCCAAAAGCAACTGAAGTTCGGCCACTTGTGTCTCAAGCGCTGAACGCTGCGTTTCGATAGTGCTGCTGCCGCGAAGCACGATTCCCGAGAGCATCGCCAAGGCGACCGCGGTCGCGCCAGCCACGAGCAGCCAGCTCGACCATAGTGCCGAGTTTAAAGTGCCCTGAAGATCGTCGGCTATCTCGTAGAACTCGGAAACGGCCACAACATCGCCCGACCACGGCTCTCGAACCGGATTGTAGATCTCGAGCAGCGAGGCGGTGGGGCTCTTCCGTTCCTTCCTTTCATTTTCGTCCAGATCATTGAATTGCGCCACCACGTTTCCACCGAACGCATGCAGCAAGTTCGCATTTGGCTCGAAGGTCTGGCCGATAAGAGCCGCGTCTTTGGCGTACAGCACCTTGCCATCACGCCGCCAAAGCACGAACGACGCCAGTTTTTTGCCGAGAGCACCCTGGTCCAGGGTTTCATCGAGCGCCCGTTTAACGGTGTCGCTGAGCTGCTGGCTTTTGCGCATATCCGGCAGGATTGGCGCGATGACACTGTCGACGTAAAGCGCGGTCGTGCTTGCAGAGTTGCGGATCACTCCATCTCGTATTTGCGAGGTGACCCATAGGCCGACGACCAGCATCAGCGACAGCAGCCCAATGCTTCCGACTATGATGAACTGCCAAGCCAACGATAGCCTGTTCCAGTTTTGATAGAGACTATCAATGTAGCGCACGTCTCAACCGACCCCGCGACTTTGGCCGCGCCAAAATGCCTAAGCCATCCTACATCTAGAACGGTCGATGGTGCGAGCAAGCGCTAGGTTGAATTGCCGGGGAAACCGCAATTTCAGGGCATGATCCCACCGCCACCCGCGGGGAACGGCGGTGGGATCAGCGTTACTGTATGATCTTGACGATCTTCCGCGTGCCGGGGTCGACCAGCACGGTTCGCCCGTCGACCACAACGTAGCGATACTTGACGCTCGGCACTTCATGCAGTTCCACCGTGTCGGGAATGGCGGTCCCCACGTTCAATTCGACACCTGGAATCTTCACCGACGCAAGGGGCTGCTTTTTCACGTATTCGCGCACAACCGTTTCCTGCTCCGGCGCGATGATGACGTCTTGAGCGGCAACTACGCCCGCGCTCGCGAGCAGCAAGAATCCGGCAATTGCGGTCGACTGGTACATGGTCGTCATGATTCTCTCCTTCATCAACGCTCATGCATCTTGCGCGAGCTCGATTCCGATACGGTGGTTGTTGGTGAGGTTGATGCACACCGCAAGCCGAACGGGCTTTTCGCGGCTGCGTTCCCGCGTGGGGCTTCGGTCCGGGCGTCATCGGGCCAATGGACTATAGGGAGAGGGACCAAAGTCTGGTGCCAGGCTGTAGAGGTCCTAGAGCCTCCTCAGGGCGGAACACAGGGTTCTCGGCATCGTTGAGATCAGCACTTGTGGGAGGCGTTAATGGACAACAGCGTCCATCAGGCACGATGGTTGCTCTTGCCTGTTTTCGGGGTAGCCATCCTGGTCATGACGACGGGAGTACTTCTAAGCTTGTGAGGCTGGTGTCATCGCTATGGGATCACAAGCTCAGAAAAAAGCAAAAATCTTGCGTTGCATTAATTTTTTGATGCAATCTGTAGCTGATTGTTGGCAAAACTACTGCCTACATTTATTGGTCTTCTTAGAAGCCCGATTTTATTCGCAAAATGCGGAACAAAGTATTTTTGACAGAGTTGGCTAGGCTGAGGGACCGACTCTTTAAGGAGAAAGCAGATGAAACATGTGTTGATCACGAGCATGATTGCGCTTGGCCTCGGGTGCGGCGCCGCGATCGCCCAGACCCAGGCTGTGCAGCCGAGCGGCGGCGACAACTGCGCCGCTGGCGCGGCCGATTGCCAGAAGGGCGGCAAGGCCGGCGAACAGGCGCAAGGCAAGATGAAGTCACAGACCGATCAGAATGCACAGGGCCAGGCTGGCGCCACGACCGATCAGCAGGCTCAGGGCAAAGCCAAGCTCAAGACGGATGAACAGGCACAGGGCAAGGCCGGGACCAGTACCGAGCAGAATGCTCAGGGTCAGGCCGGCGCCACGACCGATCAGCAGGCTCAGGGCAAGGCCAAGCTCAAGACGGATGAACAGGCCCAGGGCAAGGCCGGGACCAGCACCGAGCAGAATGCTCAGGGCCAGACCGGCACCAGCACCGAGAAGCAGGCTCAGGGCAAGGCCAAGCTCAAGACGGATGAACAGGCCCAAGGCAAGGCCGGGACCAGCACCGAGCAGAACGCTCAGGGCCAGACCGGCACCAGCACCGAGAAGCAGGCTCAGGGCAAAGCCGGGACCAGCACCGAGCAGAACGCTCAGGGCCAGACCGGCACCAGCACGGACCAGCAGGCCCAGGGCAAGGCCGGGACCACCACCGAGCAGAACGCTCAGGGCAACACAAACGTCCAGACCGACCAGGGCAATACGGCCTCGATCAACAACGTGACAGTCGAGCAGAAGACGCAGGTCACGCAGATCATCCACGAGACCAGGGTTGAGCCGGTGAAGAACGTCGACTTCGACATTTCGGTCGGCATCGAGGTGCCGCGGCACAAAGTGCGCCTGCACCGTCTGCCGGCGCGCATTGTCAAGATCGTCCCGGCTTACGAATCCTATGAGTACTTCGTGCTGGCCGACGGGCGCATCGTCATCGTCGACCCGGATACGTACAAGATCGTGCTGATCCTGACGTGACACGGCAGTGGCTCTTGTTCCCGGCGCGGTGCGATTGAGGGGTATCGTATGCGCCGCGGTGGCCCGCCGACCAGAGGCGGCGGGCCACTTGCTTTGTCTTTCGCATCGCGCGTTTTTTTCCCGTTGACACCTTGCCTTTCACCCTCGTAGTGTCCGCCACGATGAAAAAGGCACTCATTCTCGTAGGAAAGCGCGTGGGCAAGGCGGTGTAACCGCCGGGCGAAAACCTCCCATGCGCAACACACAGGCTCCCTCGGGGGCCTTTTTTATTGCCCGAAACACGACTAAACGACCAGCAATCGCCTCATGGCTAGAAGTACGGGACCAGACCGATGAGCAACGGACAGAACGAACGGCGCGAAATGCCAAACAGGGAAATGACTGGCGCCGAAATGGTGGTGCAGGCGCTGAAGGACAACGGCGTCAAGCATGTCTTCGGTTATCCCGGCGGCGCGGTGCTTCCGATCTATGACGAAATCTTCCAGCAGGACGAGGTCGAGCACATCCTCGTCCGCCACGAGCAAGGCGCAGGGCATGCGGCCGAAGGCTATGCCCGCTCGACCGGCAAGGCCGGCGTCATGCTGGTGACCTCCGGCCCGGGCGCCACCAATGCGGTGACGCCGCTGCAGGATGCGCTGATGGATTCGATCCCGCTGGTCTGCCTGACCGGGCAGGTGCCGACTTCGCTGATCGGCTCCGACGCGTTCCAGGAGTGCGACACGGTCGGCATCACGCGCCCCTGCACCAAGCACAACTGGCTGGTGAAGGACGTCAACGAATTGGCCGCCACCATCCATGAGGCCTTCCATGTCGCGACGACCGGCCGCCCCGGCCCGGTGGTGGTCGACATTCCGAAGGATGTGCAGTTCGCCAAAGGCATCTATGTGCCGCCGCAGGCGGCGCCGCGCACCAGCTACCAGCCGAAGGTCCAGGGCGACCTGGAAAAGATCAAGGCCGCCGTCGAACTGATGGCCAGCGCCAAGAAGCCGATCATCTATTCGGGCGGCGGCGTCATCAACTCCGGTCCGGAGGCCAGCCATCTTCTGCGCGAACTGGTCGACCTCACCGGCTTCCCGATCACCTCGACGCTGATGGGCCTCGGCGCGTATCCGGCATCGGGCAAGAACTGGATGGGCATGCTGGGCATGCACGGCACTTATGAAGCCAATATGGCGATGCATGATTGCGACGTGATGATCTGCATCGGCGCGCGCTTCGACGACCGCATCACCGGACGGCTGACCGCCTTCTCGCCCAACTCGAAGAAGATCCACATCGACATCGATCCATCGTCGATCAACAAGAACGTGCACACGGAAGTGCCCATCATCGGCGATGTCGGCCGGGTGCTGGAGGACATGGTGCGGCTGTGGCGGGCGAGCGCCAAGGCCGACAAGAAGGCGCTCCATCCCTGGTGGGAGCAGATAGCCAAATGGCGCGCGCGTGACTCGCTCGCGTTCAAGATGAACCACGATGTGATCATGCCGCAATATGCCATCCAGCGGCTCTACGAACTGACCAAGGACATGGACACCTACATCACCACCGAGGTCGGCCAGCACCAGATGTGGGCGGCGCAGCACTATCATTTCGAGAAGCCGAACCGCTGGATGACGTCGGGCGGGTTGGGCACGATGGGCTACGGTCTGCCGGCTGCGCTCGGCGTGCAGATCGCGCACCCGGACGCGCTGGTCATCGACATCGCAGGCGACGCCTCGGTGCAGATGACCATGCAGGAGATGAGCGCGGCGGTGCAGCACAATGCGCCGATCAAGATCTTCATCCTCAACAACCAGTATATGGGCATGGTGCGTCAGTGGCAGCAGCTGCTGCACGGCAACCGCCTGTCGCATTCCTATACCGAAGCGATGCCCGACTTCGTCAAGCTGGCTGACGCCTATGGCGGCCACGGCATTCGTTGCGAGAAGCCGGACGAGTTGGACGATGCGATCAAGGAGATGATCGCGGTGAAGAAGCCGGTGCTGTTCGATTGCCGGGTGGCGACGCTCGCCAACTGCTTCCCGATGATCCCGTCGGGCAAGGCGCATAATGAAATGCTCCTGCCCGACGAGGCGACCGACGAAGCCGTGGCCAACGCCATCGACGCCAAGGGCAGGGAACTGGTCTAGGTCCAAGCCGGGGCAGGGCTGTCGCGAGAAGCCGTGCGCAAACAGAGAATTAGCTCAAAGTCTGAAATCGAGATTCATGTCATGAACGCACAGCTTCAACCGACCGGCTCCGCCTATTTCATCGCCAAGGAAACGGAAAAGCCGGAGAACCACACGCTCTCCGTTCTGGTCGACAATGAGCCCGGCGTGCTTGCCCGGGTCATCGGCCTGTTTTCCGGCCGCGGTTATAACATCGAGAGCCTCACCGTCTCCGAGACCGAACACGAGAAGCACCTGTCACGCATCACCATCGTGACGCGCGGCACGCCGCATGTGCTGGAGCAGATCAAGCATCAGCTCGAGCGCATCGTGCCGGTGCACCGCGTCGTCGATCTCACCGTGCGCTCGCACGAGTTCGGCCAGGAGCGGCCGCTGGAACGCGAGCTGGCGCTGGTCAAGGTCGCCGGCACTGGCGAAGCCCGCGTCGAGGCGCTGCGTCTGGCGGATGCTTTTCGCGCGTCGGTCATCGACGCCAACACCGAGCACTTTATCTTCGAGATTACCGGCAAGGGTTCGAAGCTCGACCAGTTCATCGCCATCATGAAGCCGCTCGGCCTGGTCGAGATCTGCCGCACCGGCGTGGCGGCGATGAACCGGGGCCCGCAGGGGATGTAGTCTCAGTCCAACTATTTTACCGGCTTGGGATCGACCTTGCCGCTCGCCAGATTCTTACTCTCCCTTTTGATCGGGCGCGATACCGGACAGACGTCCTGGACGAAGCCGTTCAGCGTGTTAACCAGATTGTTCTGGACCAGCGAGTAGCGGATGAATTGTCCCTGCCGCTCCCTGGCGATGAGGCCGGCCGTCTCCAGGATGCTCAGATGCTGCGAGATCGACGGCTTCGACATGTCGAAGCGCGCCGCGATCTCGCCCGCGGTCAGCGAGGAGTGGGCGAGATAGGCGAGGATCTTGCGCCTCGGCTGCGATGACAGCGCCTCGAACACGCGCTGTATGGCGCTGCTTGCCCCGATAGCCGTGTCGCCATCCGCTGCATTGTCTTCGATCACCGCCTGCCTCTGTCGTTTCGCTTCCGGTATTTAGTCTATTGCCTAAATACCTAAATCGGAATAGTAGATAGTTAGCTTATTGCCTAAATAAGCGCCTGCGCGCCGGAAGGCAAGGCTCTTTGGTACGGAAATGTTTCCTGCAGAGGAGGGGTACCGATGAAGACCATATCCACAGGCAGAATGATCTCGCAGCCCTTGAGCGATGCCGAAGATGGCGAGGTCGTCTGGATGCCGGCCAAGTCGATCTGGGTCGGTGCGATGACGCTGATTGCGTTGGTGTTCGGGCCGCTGACCTTCAGCTGGAGCGCTTTCGCCCTGTTCGTAGCGACGACGGCGGTGACGATCTGCGCCGGACACTCGGTCGGCATGCATCGCCTGCTCATCCATCGCTCGTTCAAGGTTCACATCTGGCTCGAACACGCGCTGGTCTATCTCGGCACGCTCGTCGGCATGGCCGGTCCGTTCGGCATGATCTATGCGCATGACATACGAGACTGGGCGCAGCGCCAGACGGCCTGCCACGAGCTGCACGCCCACCGCCGGCCTTTCTTCACCGACGCTTTCTGGCAAATGCATTGCGCCGTGGCGTTGCGCAATCCGCCTGACTTCGTCATCGAGCCGTCGATCCGCAACGACCGCTTCTACAGATTTGTCGAGCGGACCTGGATGCTGCAGCAACTGCCGTGGACGATCCTTTTCTTTCTGCTCGGCGGGTGGAGCTGGGTGGTCTGGGGCATTGCGGTGCGGATCTCGGTGTCGCTGACCGGGCATTGGCTGGTCGGGCATTTCGCACATCGCAGCGGGCAGCAGGGCTGGCGCGTCGATGGCGTTGCCGTGCAGGGCTACAACCTGCCGCGTTTCGGCCTGGTGACCTTTGGCGAGAGTTTCCACGGCAATCACCATGCGTTTCCCGAATCCGCAAAGCTCGGCCTGGAACGCGGGCAGATCGATCTCGGCTGGCTCTTCATCCGCATCCTGGCTGCCCTCGGCCTCGCGCATGGCGTGAAGCTTCCCGGGAACACGCCGAGGCGCAAAGGCCTGCGGCGTGTGGCTGGCCGTCAGGAGGCGGCCGCCGCTCCCAGCCTGTTGTCGGCGCGGCCCCACGGCAGGTAGACTGTGCCGGCGTGGCTGGCTCGGATAGACGGATCACGGCGGAGCGCTTTGGACCAATCGAATGAAGTTGCGTCCAACGCCCTGTCGACTTAAGTCAGCATTGCTGACCTTTGTGAGCCGTCATGACCCTCGACGCTTTCCTTGCACTTTTGGTCTACGCCTTCGTGACCTCGATCACGCCGGGGCCGAACAACCTCATGCTCTTGGCGTCGGGCGTGAATTTCGGCCTCGTCAGAACCATTCCGCATATGCTGGGCATCAGCATGGGTTTCCTGGTACTGTTGCTTGCTGTCGGCTTTGGCCTGGGCGCGGTGCTGACGGCGTTTCCGGCCCTGCACACCGGATTGAAGATCGCCGGCGCTGCCTATCTGCTCTATCTCGCCTGGAAAATCGCCATGTCGCGCTCGCTGTCCAGCAAGGGTGAGACGGAGGCACGGCCGATGCGCTTCATCGAGGCAGCCGCATTCCAGTGGGTCAATGCGAAAGCCTGGGTGATGGCGATCACCGCCATGGCCGTCTACTCCAATCCGGACCACCCGTTCCTGTCGGTGGCGCTGATCGCGATCGCCTTCACCGTCGTCAACCTGCCGAGCGTCTCGGTGTGGGCCGGCTTCGGCACGGCGCTGCGCGGATTCCTGTCGGATCCGGTGCGGCTGAAATGGTTCAACATCGCCATGGGCGTGCTCTTGGCGGCGACGCTCTGGCCGATGCTGAAATAGACGCATCCGGCCTGAAATCTCAACCGCATCCTGGCTGGTTTTCCGACTGCTGAGCCGGCTGCATAGTCATTGTGCAGTGCACATTAAATCTTCGTAATGCCGTGTTTTGGCCCTTTTCCGACAAATGTGCGTCCTATCTACTTCGGCGAGATCGCGGCAAGGCGCCGTGATTGGGTAGAATGAGACCACCGGGTTCGGCGTGTCGGATCATAGGGCTTTTAGTCGATGCGCGGAAAAGTCGTTCTGGCGGTGGTGGTGGCAGCGGCCTGTGTCGCCGCGGCATGGGTCTATTTTTCGCCGACGGCAATGAGCAGTCTGCGGCAGATGCTGCCGGGCGCCAGGCAGGCGGCAGCAACGGACAAGCCGGCTGGATCGGACAAGGCTTCGGCCGACAAGGCTGGGGGCAAATCCGGCGCCGGCGGTAATGCCGCCCGTTCGGCCTCGATCGTCTCGGCCACCGCGACAATGGCCGATTTTCCGATCCGCCGTTACGCCATCGGCTTCGTGTCTTCGCCGGCCGTGGTCAACATCAACGCCCGCGTGTCCAGCCAGATCGTATCGATCGACGTCAAGGACGGCCAGATGGTGAAGGCCGGCGACCTGCTGTTCTCGCTCGACGACAGGGCGCTCAAGGCGCAGCTTGCCAAGGATCAGGCGACGCTCGCCAAGGACCAGGCGCTGCTAACCAGTTCGGGCTCCGACCTCCAGCGCGCCAAGGATCTCGTCGCCAAGCAGGCCGGCACGCAGCAGACCTACGACCAGGCGGTGGCGGCGCAAAAGGCTGCCGCGGCGACGGTCGATGCCGACAAGGCGACGATCGACGCCGACAATGTCCAGCTCGGCTTTGCCAGCATCAAGGCGCCGATTGCCGGCCGGCTGGGCGCGGTCAACGTTTCGGTCGGTGACCTGGTTACCTTGAGCAACGGCAACTCGAGCACGGCCACGCCGCTGGTGACGATCACCGAGATGGATCCGCTGCAAGTCAACTTCAACCTGCCGGAGAGCAACCTGGCGCTGCTGCACAAGGCGCTGGCCAACCCGCAGCAAGGCGCGGTGACGCTGACCAAGGATGGCGATCCGATGCCGATCGGCAAGGGCACGCTCGACTTCGTCGATTCCAGCGTCGACACCGCGTCCGGTACGATCGCGACACGGGCGAGCATTCCCAATGCCGATCTTTCACTGTGGCCCGGCCAGTATGTGAATGTCGTGCTCGACGCCGGCATCATGCCGCAGATGACATCCATCCCGACCGTTGCCGTGCAACCCAGCCAGAAGGGGCCATTCGTCTATGTCGTCAAGCCCGACAACACGGTCGAGATGCGGCCTGTGCAGGTGGCGCTGACCGAAGGCGAAAACAGCGCCATCAGCGAGGGCGTCAAGTCAGGCGAGAAGGTTGTCGTCGAGGGCCAAACCAGGCTGAAGGACGGCGCCAGCGTGCATGAAGGCAAGGCGGCCGGCGGTGACCAGGCCGCGCCCAAGGTCGCCGAAGCGGCTAAGGCCGGTGGGGCCGCCCAATGATTTCCGAATTCTGCATACGCAGGCCTGTCGCCACGCTGCTGATGTCGTTCGCCTTCGTGCTGGGCGGGCTGTTTGCCTACAAGTTCCTGCCGGTGGCGGCATTGCCGAGCGCCGAATTCCCGGTCGTCAACGTCTCGGCCAACCTGGCCGGCGCGTCACCCGAAACCATGGCCACTTCGGTGGCGACGCCGCTGATCAAGCAGTTCGCCACCATTGCCGGCATCGATTCGATCTCGACCAGCAATTCGCTGGGACGCACGTCCATTGCCATCCAGTTCGTGCTCAACCGGGATATCGACGCGGCGGCCGCCGACGTGCAGGCGGCGATCGCGCGCACGCAGCGGCAGTTGCCGCCGGAGATGACGTCGCCGCCGAGCTATCGCAAGGTCAATCCGGCCGACGCGCCGATCCTTCTGATGTCGCTGGTCAGCGACACGGTTCCGCTCACCGACCTCGACGCCTTCGCCGAAAACGTCATCTCGCCCTCGCTGTCGACCATCGACGGCGTGGCGCAGGTGTCGATCTTCGGCCAGCAGAAATATGCGGTGCGCGTGCAGATCGACCCGACGGCGCTGGCGGCGCGCGGCATTTCGATCGACCAGCTGCAGACGGCAATCGCGTCGGCCAATTCCAACACGCCGCTCGGGGTCTTGCAGAACGACAAGCAGCAGCTGACCATCACGGCCAACACGCAGCTCACCGATGCCGCCGGGTTCTCCAACCTCATCATCGCCACCAAGAACGGCCATCCGGTGCGGCTGGGCGAGGTGACGCGCGTCATCGACTCGGTCGAGACCACGACGACCGCAAGCTGGTACGACGGCACGCGCGCCATCATCCTGGCGGTGCAGCGCCAGCCCGACGCCAACACGGTCGACGTCGTCGACAAGGTCAAGGCGATGCTGCCGTCGTTCAAGGACCAAATGCCGGCCGCCGCCGACATCAAGCTGCTCAACGACCGCTCGACCTCGATCCGCCAGGCCGTCGACGACGTCCAGTTCACGCTGCTCTTGACCATCGCTCTGGTGGTGATGGTGATTTTCGTCTTCCTGCGCCGGGTGACTGCAACCATCATTCCGGCCGTGGCGGTGCCGATCTCGTTGATCGCGACGCTCGGCGCCATGTTCCTGTTCGGCTTCTCCATCGACAACATCTCGCTGATGGGCCTGACGCTCGCAGTCGGCCTCGTCGTCGACGACGCCATCGTCATGCTGGAAAACATCTTTCGCCACATGGAGGAGGACGGTCTCTCGGCCTTCGATGCCTCGCTGAAGGGCGCGCGCGAAATCGGCTTCACCATCATCTCGATCTCGATCTCGCTGGTGGCGGTGTTCATCCCCGTGCTTCTAATGGGCGGCGTCATCGGCCGCATCTTCAACGAATTCGCCGTCGTGGTGACGGTCGCCATCCTGGCTTCGATGTTCGTGTCGCTGACTCTGACGCCAATGCTGTGTTCGCGCTTGCTGTCGGTGACCAAGGCCGATCGCGACAAGCATGCCCCCGGCCACAAGCAGGATATCGTCACCCGCGGCTATGACCGGCTTTTGACCTTCTGCCTGCGCCACACTTTTCTGGTGTTCCTCGTCTTCGCCGGCACGGCGGCAGGGTCGGTCTGGCTGATCGAGGTCTCGCCGAAAGGCTTTTTCCCGCAAGAGGATATCGGCCAGATCTCGGTGACGACGATCGCCAGGCAGGACATCTCCTACGACGCCATGGTCAAGCTGCAGAACCAGGCGGCAAGTGTCTTCTCGCGTTCGCCCTATGTCTCGCATGTGGCCTGGTCAGCCGGCGGCGGCAACAATGCGCTGAACCAGGGCCAGCTCTATGTGCAGCTGAAGGACAAGAGCCAGCGCCCCGACATCGATAAGGTGCTGTCGGATCTGCGGCGGCAGCTGGCCGTCGTGCCGGGGATCGATGCCTATATGCAGCCGGTGCAGAACCTGCGACTTGGCGCGCGTTCTTCCGCCAGCGCCTACCAGCTCGTCGTTCAGGGCCTCGATACCGGCCTGACCGACACATGGGCGCAAAAGCTCAACGATGCGATGGCGGCCGATCATGCGAATTTCACCGACGTCACCAGCGATCTGCAGAACAATTCATTGCAGGCGACGCTGGTGGTCGATCGCGACAAGGCGGCGTCGCTCGGCATCGACACCGACACGCTGCGCTCCAGTCTCTATGGCGGCTTCGGCACGGAGCAGGTCTCGACGATCTTCGGCTCGGCCGACAGCTACGAAGTCATCATGGAGCTCGATCCCAACATCGAATGGTCGCCCGAGCGCATGCTGGCCATCCAGGTCAGGACGGCAAGCGGCAGCCTGGTGCCGCTCGGCGCCTTTGCCCGCGTCGACCGCACCGCCGGCGCGCTGACGGTCAACCAGCTCGGCCAGCTGCCCGCGGTGACCATCTCCTACAACCTGCCGCAAGGCGTGGCGCTGGGCGACAGCACGGCCCGCATCGCCGCGCTGAAGGAGCAGATCGGCATGCCGCCGGCGATTTCGACCAGCTTTGCCGGCACCGCCAAGACCTTCCAGGACTCGCTGGCCAATCAGGGCCTGCTGATCGGCGGCGCCATTCTGACCATCTATATCGTACTCGGCATCCTCTATGAGAGCTTCATCCATCCGCTGACCATTCTGACCGGCCTGCCTTCGGCGGTGCTGGGCGCCGTGGTCGCGCTGCGCTTTGCCGGCATGGACCTGTCGGTGATCGCGGTGATCGGCATCCTGATGCTGATCGGCATCGTCAAGAAGAACGGCATCATGATGGTCGACGTCGCGCTGGAGCTGCGACGAGAAGGCATGTCGGCCAAGGAGTCCATACACAAGGCGTGCCTGATGCGTTTCAGGCCGATCATGATGACGACGTTGGCGGCGCTGATGGGCACGTTCCCGATCGCGCTCGGCACCGGCGCCAGTGCTGAGCTGCGCCAGCCGCTCGGTGTCGCGGTCGTCGGCGGGCTGCTCGCTTCCCAGGCGCTGACGCTGTTCGTCACCCCTGTCATCTATGTCTATTTCGAGAATTTCTCCGGGTGGCTGGTGAGCTTCTTCTCTTCGAAGAAGAACAAGCCGGCGCTGCATGCGGTCGAGAGCGGCGAGCAGGCGTCGCTGTTCGGCCCCGAGGACCGGCTCATCGAACCCCAGAAGGCCGCCGCCGAATAGGGGATAGCCCGTGGCCCAAGCTGTCATGCTTGCGGCCATGGGCCGCCGATCCTAATCTGAGATCATGTCCCATGATCATGACCACGACAATGAGCTCGACCCGTTTGCGGCGCGCGTGCGCGCGCTGGAGACCATCCTCACCGAAAAAGGCCTGATCGATCCGGCCGCAATCGACGTCATCGTCGACACCTATGAGACCAAGATCGGACCGCGCAACGGCGCCAGGGTGGTGGCGAAAGCCTGGAGCGATCCGGCCTTTGCCGAGTGGCTGAAGCGCGACGCGACTGCGGCGATCACCTCGCTGGGCTACACCGGCCGCCAGGGCGAGCACATGCAGGCGGTGTTCAACACGGACGAGACGCACAACCTCGTCGTCTGCACGCTGTGCTCCTGCTATCCGTGGTCGGTGCTCGGCCTGCCGCCGGTCTGGTACAAGGCGCCGCCCTATCGCTCACGCGCCGTGATCGATCCGCGCGGCGTGCTGGAGGAGTTCGGGCTGACCTTGCCGGCGGAGAAAAACATCCGCGTCTGGGATTCGACTGCCGAACTGCGCTATCTCGTGGTGCCGATGCGGCCTGGCGGTACCGAAGGCTGGAGTGAGGACCAGCTCGCCGAACTGGTCAGCCGCGATGCGATGATCGGCACGGCGGTGGCCAAAGAACCCGGGACAAAGAAGGTACCGGCATGAACGGGCCGCAGGATCTCGGTGGGCAGATGGGTTTCGGGCCGGTCGCGCCCGAAAAGGACGAACCGTATTTTCATGCGGATTGGGAGAGGCGGGCGCTCGGCGTCACGCTGACTGCCGGCGCCATGGGCGCGTGGAACATCGACGAGAGCCGGCACGCCAGGGAATCGCTGCATCCGGCCGTCTATTATTCCTCGAGCTACTACCAGATCTGGATCAAAGCGCTCGAGGTGCTGCTGAAGCGCCATGGCTTCGTCAGCGAGCGCGATCTGACGGAGGGTAAGGCGGTCGATCCGGCGGCGACGCCCAAAAGGGTGTTGAAGGCCGAAAACGTGCCGGCGGTACTGGCCAAGGGCAGTCCCTGCGACCGGCCGGTCGAGACGGCGCCGCGCTTCAAGGCCGGCGACCCGGTGCGGACAAGGAATTTCAATCCCACCGCCCACACGAGGCTGCCGCGTTATGCGCGCGGCAAGCACGGAGTTATCGAGGCCGTGCGTGACGGTTTTGTGTTCCCCGACAGCAACGCGCATGGCAACGGTGAAAACCCGCAATGGGTCTATACCGTGGTCTTCGATGGCTCGGAAATCTGGGGCGAGGGCGCCGACCCGACGCTGACCGTCTCGATCGATGCCTGGGAGAGCTATCTTGAGCCGGCCTGAAGGTGCATTGCCGGCGGGTCTGGACGAACCGGTATTCGCCGAACCCTGGCAGGCCGAAGCCTTCGCCATGACGGTGGCGCTGCATGACAAGGGCCTGTTTTCGTGGAGCGAATGGGCCGATGCGCTGTCGGCGCAAGTGAAGAAGCCGGGCGCCGCAAGCGACGGCCACGACTACTACGAGCATTGGCTGGCTGCGCTGGAGACGCTGCTGGCGGCCAAGGGCGTCGCGGGAAAAAGTGACGTCGACACGCTCGCCGCCGCCTGGGAACGCGCCGCGCATGCAACCCCGCACGGCAAGCCGATTTTGTTGGAGAACGATCCGGGGCCGACCAGAGGTAGCGGCGGCGGCGCGAACATATAGTCCGCCTGTGGTTGGTGTTTGAAATCTGGCGGCCGATGCAACTAATTTTCGACGACCATGCCTTCGTCGTCCCCATAGACAAACGCCTCAACGACGGCGAAGCGGCCACGGTTTTTGGAAATGGCGACGAAGTCGTTGTCACCCAAGTGGAGGATCACTTGCTCGTCGCTGATGGTAACACGTTCTATGGTTCTGGCATTTTCGTCACTCAGACAGGCCGTGACCTCGGTATATATCGCGAACCCTGCGTCATCCGACAAGGAGACAACGATGCCATAACCAGGTTCGCCGATTTCGATCTTCTTTATCGACTTTCCGATCAGCCTGTCTGCGAACGACCTCATCAATATCCTCGCTTATAGGTGTCTGCGCCGATCTGCATCTCGATCATGTCCGTGATAGTGGCATTGCCCGATCTAGGTTCAAGTGCCTGAACTCAAATCGTTCGTTATCCGCTTGCATGTTCACTTTACGTTCGCATTTGCGCCTGCTAGTTTGTCCCGTTGAAGGTGAGGCAATCCCATCGTTTTAAGCGGTGGTTGGCACCAAGCTTGTCTTTCTCTCGCGAATCCGGTCTGTCGAACCGATGGAATTCTCTCCCCAACAGGATGAGGCGTTGAAGGCGGTGGCGCGCTGGCTGAAAGAGGGCCGGCCGCAGGTCTTCCGGCTGTTCGGCTATGCCGGCACCGGCAAGACCACGCTGGCGCGCTATTTTGCCGAGCATGTCGACGGGCAGGTGCAGTTCGCCGCCTTCACCGGCAAGGCGGCGCAGGTGCTGCGTTCCAAGGGCGCGGTCAATGCCCGCACCATCCATTCGTTGATCTACCGGCCGAAGGGCGAGGAATCGGTGTCGGACGAGGTGACCGGCAAGACCTCGATGTCGCCGACCTTCTCGCTCAATCGCCAAAGCCCTATTTCACGGGCGAAGCTGGTGGTCATCGACGAATGCTCGATGGTCGACGAGCAGCTTGGCCGCGACCTTCTGAGTTTTGGCACGCCGATCCTGGTGCTTGGCGATCCGGCGCAGCTACCGCCGATCTCGGGCGGCGGCTTTTTCACCGAGCATGAGCCGGATGTGCTCTTGACCGAAATCCACCGCCAGGCGCGCGACAATCCGATCATCCAGCTGGCGCTCGACGTGCGCGAGGGCCGCGAGTTCATGCGCGGCGACTACGGCAGCGCGCAGGTCATCGGCAAGGAGGACGTCACCCAGGAGCTGGTGCTGAAGGCGGACCAGGTGTTGGTCGGCACCAACCGCACACGCCGCCGCTACAATCAGCGCCTGCGCGAGCTGAAGGGTTTCAATGCCGATTATCCGCAGGCCGGCGACAAGCTGGTCTGCCTGCGCAACGACCCCGCCAAGGGCCTGCTCAACGGTTCGCTGTGGAAGGTGATGACCTCGTCGCGCGAGACGGTGAAGCCGGGCATCAACCTTCTGGTCTCGCCCGAGGAGGACGATCCCGACCGCGGCGTCGCCAAGATCAAGCTGCTCAAGTCGGCTTTCGAGGATCCGGACGCCGATATCCCCTGGCAGCAGAAGAAGCGCTTTGACGATTTCGACTATGGCTACGCGCTGACCGTGCACAAGGCGCAGGGTTCGCAGTGGAACGATGTCGTGCTGTTCGACGAGAGCTGGGCGTTCAAGGAAACCCGCCAGCGCTGGCTCTATACTGCCATCACGCGGGCGGCAGAGCGGCTGACGATTGTTAGATAGCTGGCGTTAGATAGCCGGCGTCAGGTAGCAGCCGGCGCAGCAGGGCTGAGTGGCGTCGCACCCAGCCATTGCCAGGCATCCGCTTCATCCTCGGCCGCGAAGTGCCTGAACTCGATGGGTGGCGAAGCCGGAAGGAAGTTCCGCGCATCCGCTATCCAGTCGGGCTCACCGATCGTCGCGCACCGGGCGATATGCTCCAGGGCGTGCACCGTGCCCTGTTTCAGCGTCTCGTCGTCCATATCGATCCAGTCGACGCCCTCATGATCAACCAGCCGCACCAAGACATCGATCCTCGGGTGCAGCGCGTAGGCAGCCTCCAGCAATCCGAACAGATTTTCGCCGTCGGCGGCCGATACATGGCCGACGACGTCGATGGCGAAAAGGTCCTCACGGTCGGTTTCGAGGCGGCGGATCGCGGGCACGGATTGGAGAAAATTCATTGGCTGGGTTCCCCCTTGCGAGCAGATGTCATCACTGGAACACCCGAAAGCCCCTGTCTGTTCCCATCAAAGGCAGTATAGATGCGCTGCACAAACAGCCGGACCTCACGCCATGCCCGCGAAACTCTCGGTCAATCTCAACGCCATCGCCATGCTGCGCAACCGCCGCGACCTGCCGTGGCCGAGCGTCACCGGGCTCGGCCGCCTGGCGCTGGCGGCCGGCGCGCACGGGCTGACGGTTCATCCGCGGCCCGACGAGCGCCACACCAGGCATTCCGACCTGCCGGAGATCCGGGCGCTGATCGACGACGAGTTTCCCAAGGCGGAGTTCAACATCGAGGGCTACCCGACCGAGGATTTTCTGGCGCTTGTGGAAAGGCACCAGCCGGAGCAGGTGACGCTGGTGCCCGACGATCCGGCGCAGGCGACATCAGACCATGGCTGGAACTTTGCCGCCGAGGCGGCGTTCCTTAACCCGATCGTCAAGCGTCTGAAAAAAGGGGGCTTCCGCGTGTCGCTGTTTTCCGATCCGGATCCCACCGGCGTCAATGCCGCGCGCGACACCGGCGCCGACCGCATCGAGCTCTATACCGGGCCCTACGGCAGCTACCATTCCGATTCCGCCAAGGCGCGGAAGGAGCTGGAAAGATTGGGAAAAACCGCGGATGCCGCACTCGCCGCCGGGCTCCAGGTCAATGCCGGGCACGATCTGGTGGTGAACAACCTTCCGGCATTGGCAAAGCGCATTCCGGCATTGGCCGAAGTGTCTATCGGACACGGGTTGACAGCCGATGCGTTGGAGTATGGCATGGCCGGCACGGTGGGGCGGTTTCTGAAGGCTTGCGGTTGGTAGCGGTGGAAGGCTCGTGTCGAAGGTGATATCGCATGACAGCAAGCAAGGCGCACCGCGCGGTGATCGGGGAGTAGTCGATGGCTCTTTCCAGCATCGGTAGCGAGGCTGAACCCGTCGAACAACCGAACCACTCCCACACTGAACAGCACAGCACCAAAGTTCTGATGCTGGGCGCGCTTGGCGTCGTCTATGGCGATATCGGCACCAGCCCGATCTATGCCTTCCGCGAGGCGCTTCACGCTTCGCCTGGTACCGACACGCGCATAGATGTCCTGGGCGTGCTGTCGCTGATCGTCTGGGCGCTGACGATTATCGTCACCATAAAATACGTCGCTTTCGTGCTTCGCGCCGACAACAAGGGCGAGGGCGGCACGCTGTCCCTGATGGCGCTGGCGCGCAGCGCCTATCCAAAAGGCGCCAAGCTTATCCTCGGCATCGGACTTTGCGGGGCGTCGCTTTTTTTCGGAGACGCTATCATAACTCCGGCCATTTCCGTGCTGTCGGCAGTTGAGGGCCTCGAAGTGGTGACACCGACGCTGGAGGCCTATGTCGTTCCGATCACCTTGGTCATCCTGGCGTTTCTGTTCTCCGTGCAGCGCTTCGGCACGGGGAAGGTGGCGGCAGTATTCGGGCCGGTGACGGCGCTATGGTTCCTGGCCATCGGCGTTTCCGGGCTCTACCACCTGATGGATGATCCTTCGGTGCTGTTGGCGATCAACCCGTATTATGCGATCGCCTACTTAGCCGGCACGCCGACCGCCGCTTTCGTGACCGTTGGTGCAGTGTTCCTGGCGGTAACGGGGGCCGAGGCGCTTTATGTCGACCTTGGACATTTCGGGCGCAAGCCGATCGTGCTCGCGTGGTTTTCCGTGGTGTTTCCTTGCCTGCTGCTCAACTACTTCGGCCAGGGCGCCTTTGTGTTGGCGAATGGCGGCAGGCCGACCAATCCATTCTTCGAGATGTTGCCGGATTGGGCGCTGATGCCAATGGTCGGCTTGGCAACGGCCGCCACCGTGATCGCCAGTCAGGCGGTGATCTCGGGTGCTTTTTCGCTGGCACGTCAGGCAGTGCAACTCAACCTGCTGCCCCGCATCGAGGTGCAGCACACGTCCGAAATGCAGAGCGGCCAGATTTATATGCCGCGCGTCAACCTGCTCATCGCCCTGGGAGTGATGCTGCTGGTTGTCGGCTTCGGCAGCTCGAGTTCGCTGGCTTCCGCTTACGGAATTTCGGTGACCGGCGAGATGCTGATGACAACCATTCTGCTGTTCGTTGTCATGCGCAATTTGTGGAAATGGCAGCTTGGGCTCGCCCTGGCATTGGCGCTGCTGTTCGGCACCATCGACATGGGTTTCTTCCTGGCGAATGTCGTCAAGATCGTGGAAGGCGGATGGGTGTCAATATCCGTTGCCTGCCTCATGGGGCTGATCATGACCACCTGGATACGCGGCAGCCGCTATCTGTTCGACAAGACCCGGCGCAACGAAATCCCGCTCGATTTCCTCGCCGGCAATCTGCTGAAGAAGAAGCCGCAGCTGGTGTCCGGCACCGCCGTGTTCCTGACCAGCGATCCGCAAAGCGCGCCGACAGCGCTGATGCACAGCCTGAAGCACTACAAGGTGCTGCACGAGCAGAACGTCATTCTGTCGGTGGTCACCGCACCGCAACCGCTGGTGCCCGACAGCGAGCGGGTCAAGATGGAGACAGTCAACGAGTTGTTCATGCGGGTGACGCTGACCTTCGGCTATATGGAGCAGCCCAACATTCCGCGCGCGCTGGCGATCTGCCGCAAGCAGGGCTGGAAGTTCGACATCATGACGACGTCGTTCTTCCTGTCGCGGCGCTCGCTCAAGGCATCGCCCAATTCCGGCATGCCGGTGTGGCAGGACAAGCTGTTCATCGGGCTCGCCCGCTCGGCGGCCGATGCGACGGAGTATTTCCAGATCCCGACCGGACGTGTGGTCGAGATCGGCACGCAGGTGGCGATCTGAGGTTTCCGGCAGCCTTTGACGCCACGCACCGGTCATTGCGGGGCAAGCCCTGCGCTGGGAACATGGTAGCCCTACCGTCACGGCACTTGATATTGCATCGCAGCAAGCGTAGAGCACCGCGCGCTTATCGGAGTGTCGTCCATGGCCCTTACCAATGCTGGTATTGAGGCAGAACCCGTCGAACAATCGAGCCATCCCGAAATCGAACAGCACAGCACCAAAGTTCTGATGCTGGGCGCGCTCGGCGTGGTCTATGGCGACATCGGCACCAGCCCGATCTACGCCTTCCGGGAAGCGCTTGTTGCGTCCTCCGGCGGCGAAATCGCCGAGCGCGGCGATATTCTGGGCGTGCTGTCGCTGATCATCTGGTCGTTGACGATTATCGTCACCATCAAATACATCATGTTTGTGCTCAGAGCCGACAACCGAGGCGAGGGCGGCGTGCTGTCGCTGATGGCGCTGGCGCGCGGCAGTTTCCCGACCCGCTCGGCGATCATCCTGGCCATCGGTATTGTCGGCGCGTCATTGTTCTTCGGTGACGCCGTCATCACGCCGGCAATCTCGGTGCTTTCGGCGGTTGAAGGCATGAATGTCGTTACCCCGACCTTCCAGCCCTACGTCGTGCCGCTGACGCTGGTCATCCTGGCGATCCTGTTTTCGGTGCAGCGCTTCGGGACCGGCGGTGTGGCGCTGATCTTCGGGCCGATCACGGCGGTCTGGTTCCTGGCTATCGGTCTTTCGGGCTTGAACCACATCATCGCCGATCCCGAAATCCTGTGGGCGGTCAGCCCGCACTACATCGTCGCCTTCCTGATCAATTCGCCCGATGTCGCCTTCGTCACCATCGGCGCCATCTTCCTCGCCGTCACCGGCGCCGAAGCGCTTTATGCCGATCTCGGCCATTTCGGCCGCAAGCCCATCGTGCTCGCCTGGCTGGCCATCGTGTTTCCCTGCCTACTGCTAAACTATGCCGGGCAGGGCGCTTTCGTGCTGGCGAAGAACGGTCACGTCGGCCATCCATTCTTCGAGATGAACGAAGGCTGGACGCTGATCCCGATGGTGGTATTGGCAACCGCGGCGACGGTCATCGCCAGCCAGGCGGTCATATCGGGCGCCTTCTCGCTGACCAGGCAGGCGGTGCAGCTCAATATGCTGCCGCGCCTCGAAATCCTGCACACGTCGGAACGGCAGTCGGGCCAGATCTACATGCCGCGCGTCAATGTTTTGCTGGCGTTGGCGGTGATGTTGCTGGTCGTCGGTTTCGGCGAATCGAGCAAGCTCGCCTCCGCCTATGGCATCTCGGTGACCGGCAACATGTTGGTGACGACGGTGCTGCTGTTCGTCGTCATGACCCGCATCTGGAAATGGCGGCTGTGGGTGGCGGTCGCCATGACGGCGCTGTTCGGCTTCATCGACATCGGCTTCTTCGCCTCCAACATCGTGAAGGTGTTCGAGGGCGGCTGGGCGTCGCTTGCGGTGGCCTTCACCATCGTTCTGGCGATGTGGACCTGGGTGCGCGGCAGCCGCTATCTGTTCGACAAGACCCGGCGCAACGAAATCCCGCTCGATTTCCTCGCCGGCAATCTGCTGAAGAAGAAGCCGCAGCTGGTGTCCGGCACCGCCGTGTTCCTGACCAGCGATCCGCAAAGCGCGCCGACAGCGCTGATGCACAGCCTGAAGCACTACAAGGTGCTGCACGAGCAGAACGTCATTCTGTCGGTGGTCACCGCACCGCAGCCGCTGGTGCCCGACAGCGAGCGGGTCAAGATGGAGACAGTCAACGAGTTGTTCATGCGGGTGACGCTGACCTTCGGCTATATGGAGCAGCCCAACATTCCGCGCGCGCTGGCGATCTGCCGCAAGCAGGGCTGGAAGTTCGACATCATGACGACGTCGTTCTTCCTGTCGCGGCGCTCGCTCAAGGCATCGCCCAATTCCGGCATGCCGGTGTGGCAGGACAAGCTGTTCATCGGGCTCGCCCGCTCGGCGGCCGATGCGACGGAGTATTTCCAGATCCCGACCGGACGTGTGGTCGAGATCGGCACGCAGGTGGCGATCTAAGGGGTCTCGAAGGGATAAATCGTCGAGGAGGCTAATATGAGCGGCGAATTGGTGCTGGTCACCGGCGGGTCCGGCTTCCTCGGCGCTCACTGCATCCTCGAACTGTTGAAGGCCGGCTACCGCGTCCGCACCTCCGTGCGATCGGCCAGGCGCGAAGCCGATGTGCTCGCCATGCTCAAGGCAGGTGGCACGGAGCCCGGTGACGCCCTTTCATTCGCCCATGCCGATCTGATGGCCGACGCAGGCTGGCCGGCGGCGGTGGCCGGCTGCGATTACGTGCTGCATGTCGCATCGCCTTTTCCGCCCGGCGTGCCCACGCATGAGGATGACCTGATCCTTCCGGCGCGCGAGGGCGCGTTGCGCGTGCTGCGGGCGGCGCGGGATGCCGGGGTCAGGCGCGTCGTGCTCACCTCATCCTTCGCGGCCGTCGGCTATGGCAAGATGCGCGCGGATGGGCAGCCTTTCAACGAGGAAAACTGGACCGATCCGGCAGGCAAGGTCAGCGCCTATGTGAAGTCCAAGACGCTCGCCGAGCGCGCGGCCTGGGATTTCATCGCCGAGCAGGGCGGCGCGCTGGAGCTTGCGGTCGTCAATCCCGTTGGCATCTTTGGACCGGTGCTCGGCGCGGACCATTCGACCTCGACCGAATTTGTCCAGCGCATGCTGAACGGCGCCGTGCCTGGGCTGCCGCGCCTGTCCTTCGGCGTCGTCGACGCGCGCGACGTGGCGGATCTGCATGTTCGCGCCATGACCCACCCCGCCGCCAAGGGCGAACGGTTCCTCGCTGTCGCCGGCGATTTCATGACAGTGCGCGAGATCGCGCAGACCGTGAAGACGCGGCTCGGGCCGGCGGCGTCGCGCGTCTCGACGCGGGAGTTTCCCGATTGGCTGGTGCGCATCATCGGGCTGTTCAATCCGGAAGCGGCACAACTCGCAACGGAACTGGGCAAGATCAAGAACGCCACCAACGCCAAGGCGGTGCGCGTGCTCGGCTGGGCGCCACGCTCGCGCGAAGATGCGTTGACTGCCACGGGCGAAAGCCTGATCCGGCTGGGACTGGTCAAGCGACGTAAGTAATTGTGCGGGAGGCCGAACCTTAAGGGCTCGGCGTCCCGCAACGGCAGCTTTCAGCCGGCCAGTGCAGCCTTGTTCGTCTCCAGAAACTGCTTCAGCGGCACCGACTTTCGGCCGGAGAGTTTTTCGACCGCGTCGGTCACCATGCCGAGGTCACCGGCGCGGGCGGCGGCGTCGAATGAAACCAGCACCTTGGCGAAGGGTTCAGGCAGGCCGGCCGACTTCATTCCCTCGGTCAGGGCTTCGTCGGAAAGCTGGATGACCTTGATCGGCTTGCTGGTGACCTCGGTGACCAACGCCGCCACTTCGGCAGCCGTATACGCACTGGGGCCGGTGAGCGTGTAAGTCGCGCTTTCGCTGCTGTCCGAGGCGAGCCCCGCTGCGATCGCCGCCGCGAAATCGTCGCGCGTGCCGTAGGAAATGGCGCCGTCGCCGGCGGAGGTGTACCACTGACCCGACGCCAGAACCTGCGGCAACGCCATGAACAGGTTCTCGTTATACCAGCCGTTGCGGAATATCGTGTAGGGGATCCCGCTCGCCTTGATCGCCTGTTCGGTGTCGTAGTGGTCGGGCGCGAAAACAACCGGCGAACCAGGCTCGGGGTTGGGCATCGAGGTGTACAGCAGGTGGCCGACGCCAGCCTGTTTGGCCGCCGTCACCGCCGCAAGCTGCTGCTCGCGCCGCTTCCCCTGTACCTCAAGTTCGTTGGTCGAGATGACGAGTGCCCGGTCGGCTCCCGCGAAGGCCTCGGCAAGCGATTGCGGGTCGTTGAAGTCAGCGGCTCTGACGACGACGCCGCGCACCGCCAGATCGGCAAGGTTGGCGGGTGTACGGGTGGTGGCGATGATGCGGTTTGCGGGGACCTTTAATGTGTCCAGCAGGTGGTTGATGACGCCGCGGCCAAGCTGGCCGGAAGCGCCGGTGACGAGAAGGGTTGCGGTCATGGGGGATCCTGAAATTGCGCCGGGTGGCGGGTGCTTCTGACAGTCTCAAAAAGAGACCAGCACTAAAATAAGAATTGACCGGCCACCGTAAAGAAGGCAGTTTTTAGGGAGGTAGGCACCGCCAGGGAACCAGCAGCCATGGACGGCAAGGTCGTCAATCTGAGAACCAAGCTCAATATATTCAAAGCCACCAGCGATGGCGCAAACATTGCCGATTGCCCGGTTCGCGACGTGATGCAGGGCGTGAACGGCAAATGGAGTTCGCTGCTGATGGCGGCGCTCGCAGAGCAGCCCTATCGTTTCGGCGAGTTGCGGCGCCTGGTGCCCGACATCTCGCAGCGCATGCTCACCCAGACGCTCCACGATCTGCAGCGCGACGGCTTTGTTCATCGCGAAGTGTTCCCGACCAAGCCGCCAAGCGTCGAATACAGCCTGACCGATCTCGGCCGTTCGATGTTCGGCGCCTTGCATCAATTGATCCTGTGGGCCGAACTCAACCATGGTGCGGTGCGCACGGCGCGCGCTTCCTTCGACGCCGGTGGCTGATATTTTGGTCCATGCAGCAAAGGCTTGATTTGACAATGGCGCTGAAGGATTGTCCGGCCAGTGGTTGGGCGGGCAATGGAAAAATCTCTCGACATCGCGATTGCGGGCGCCGGCCCGGCGGGGCTCGCCACCGCGCTCTATCTCAAGCGCGCGGGCCACAACGTCACCATCTTCGAACGTTTCGAGGAACCCAAGCCCGTCGGTTCCGGACTGATCCTGCAGCCGACCGGGCTGAGCGTGCTCGCCGATCTCGGCCTGCTCGACGACATTCTGGCGCTGGGGAGCCGCATCGAGCGTCTGCATGGCGCCGATGCCTCGAGCGGCCGCACCGTGCTCGCCGTGCGCTACGATGCGCAGCCTGGCGGCCGTTTCGGGCTGGCGGTGCACCGGGCGGCGTTGTTCAACATGTTGTTTCGCGCCGCGCAGCGCCAAGGCATCGCCATCGAAACCGGTGTCGAGATCGAGACGCTGGACGTCGGTGAGCGGGCGATCCTGATCTTCGACAAGAGCCGAACGGTGGGGGGCCGCAGGGCAGGGCCGTTCGACCTCGTGGTCGACGCCAGCGGCTCGCGTTCGAAGCTGCGCCGGTGCCTCAACGATCCGGCCCAGCCGCGGCAGCTCACTTACGGCGCGTTCTGGGCCTCGCTCGGCTGGCGCCAAGGCTTCGACGAAAATGCGCTGCTGCAGCGCTACGACAAGGCCAGCGTGATGATCGGCGTCCTGCCGATCGGCCGACCGGAACCGGGCGGGGAAAAGATGGCGGCGTTCTTCTGGAGCCTGAAGCCGGCGGATGCCGAAAACGTGCGCGCGGCAGGGCTCGACGCCTGGAAGGCGAGACTGGTCTCGCTGTGGCCACAGTGCGAGGCGTTCACCAGCCAGATCGACAGCTTCGACCAGCTGTCGCTGGCGCGCTACGGCCATCACACGATGAAGCTGCCGACCGGCCGCCGGCTGGCGGTGATCGGCGACGCCGCGCATTCGACCAGCCCGCAGCTCGGGCAAGGCGCCAACATGGCGCTGCTCGACGCGGCAGCGCTCAGCCATGCCTTGGCACAGACGGGCAACGTCGAGGCAGCGCTGGAAAGCTACGCCCGGGCGCGGCGATGGCATGTCCGGATCTTCCAGCTGCTGTCGCTGGCGCTGACGCCGTTCTACCAGTCGGACGGCACGATGCTGCCCTTCTTCCGCGACAGGCTGGTGGCAACCATCGCCAAAATCCCGCCAGTGCCAAGCGTGCTTGCCTCGATGGTGGCCGGCACGCTGATCGATCCGTTCAGGCGGATCGGGCTAGAGGAGGTGCACTGGCCAGATCATCCGGCGGGATCAGGGTCGAGAAAAGCGAATTTCTCGCACGCAGGAATAGACGCAGCCGCTGCGGATAGTCCGGCGCCACGGCACCCTTGATCGAGGCGCGTTCGCTCAACGCCTTGCGCCAGGCCTGGACCAATGGCTTGCCGTCCAGAATGCCGAAATTGCCGATCCGGTCGAAGGCGTCGAGATAGCGGAAGACCGGGCCGTAGACGGCATCGACGAGGCAAAAGCACTCGCCATTGAACCACGGTCCGGCCTGGTCGGCCAGTTCGTCCTCCAGACGATCGAACATGGCCGAAAGTGCCGTGGACTCTGCCAGGAAGGCGGCCTCCGTCGAAGCCGTGTAGAACCGGCCGATGGCGTTCAATGTCGCCGAGCCGAACTCGATCCAGGCGCGATGCCGGGCACGGGCGTAGGCGTCGGCCGGATGCAGAGGATTGGCTTGCGTCTCCTCGAGGAATTCGAGAATGACGGCGGATTCGAAGATCACCGTCTCCTCGCCATTTGCCTGGACGATCAGCAGCGGCACCTTGCCCAGCGGCGAAATCGCCTTGAACCAGTCCGGCTTGTTGGCGAGGTCGATGGTGACACGCTCAAACGGCACGCCTTTCTCGGCCAGCGAGATCGCCGCGCGCTGCACATAGGGGCACAGATGATGGCTGACGAGAATGAGCTTGCCAGGCATTTCATTCTTCTCAGGCATGTCACTCTCCCCAGACATAGTTCAACGCGCCGTCGTCGACGCGCGTCGACAGGAACATCAGTCGCGACGCTTTTGGCGCCGGACCTTCAAGCCGATCGCCGCTTTCCATATCGAAGGCGGCACCGTGCCATTGGCAGACCAGCTTGCCGTCCTTGCAGTCGAGCGGCCCGCCGAAATGCAGGCAGACATTGGCGGCGGCACGGACACGCTCGCCGCTGCGCCAGACATGGACCTCGCGGCCGAAGAACGGTGCGATCAGGCTGCCCGTCTGTGGGACGTCGGCGACTTTGCAAATTTCGTGTTTCCATGGATCTTTCCCGGATCGATGCAGTTGAATGCATATAGATGCAAGTGCATTGACCGTCAAGCTTGATGCAACTGCATCTACCGCCTAGGATGGGTCATGACCAAAACAACCACGCCTTCGCCCGAAGCCGTCAAGGCCTGGGCCCGCCTGATGCGGGTTTCGCGCCAGCTCATCGAAAAGGCGGAAGAGGCTTTGAAGACTAGTGGCTTGCCGCCGCTCGACTGGTATGACGTGCTGCATGAACTCGCCGAGGCGGGTGAGGGCGGGCTGCGGCCATTCCAGCTGACCGAGCGCACACTGTTTGCGCAGTATAACATCTCGCGGCTTCTGGCGCGCCTCGAGGCCGACGGACTGGTCGAGAAGCTCAGGGCTGCCGATGACGGCCGCGGCCAGACCATCCGCATCTCGGCCAAGGGCCGTCAGACGCGGCGACGGATGTGGGCTGTCTATGGACGGTCGATTGCGGAATTGGTCGGCGCAAAACTCTCCGCCGAGGAGCTGAAGATACTGGCGAGCCTGCTTGGAGAGCTGCGCCATCCGCCCGCCGATGATTGATCCGTCAGAATCTCGTGGTTTGCTCGGCGGCTCTCACGTCGACGATTTTTCTACCTGACCCCTTGCGTCGAGCATAGGATTGCGCAATATGCCGAACCGTAACGTACGGTACGCCGTTTGAGGCGACCCGGCGACCTCATCGAATGGGCAGGAAATTGTTGCAGGCAAGGGCCGAGATCGATACCAGCGAAGTGCTGACAGAGCGGCAAAAGGCCGTCCTGGACGCGGCTTTGCGGCTGCTGGTCGAGGAGGGCGACAATCTGACCATGACGGCGGTGGCGCGCCGCGCCAGCTGCTCGAAGGAAACGCTCTACAAATGGTTCGGCGACCGCGACGGACTGCTGACGGCGACCGTGCAGTGGCAGGCATCGAAAGTGCGCGTGGTGCCGGTCGACGGTGAGCGGCTCGATCTTGCCTCGCTGATGGCAAGCCTGGAAGGCTTCGCCTCGGACTGGCTGAAGGTGATTTCGAGCGATACCTCGATCGCGCTGAACCGCGTCGCGGTCGGCCATGCCGGATCCGGAAAGGACGATCTCGGCGCGATCGTGCTGGAGAATGGCCGTTTCGCGCTGGCCAGACGGCTGAAGCCGGTGCTGCTTGCCGGCAAGCAGGCCGGGCTGCTCGACTTTACGGATGCCGAAATGGCGTTCCGGACCTTTTTCGGGCTGGTCGCCCGCGACGTGCAGATCCGTCTCCTGCTCGGCGACAGACTGGAATTGACTGAAGCGGCGATCGGCGGCGATGCCGTCCGGGCAACGCAGCAGTTTCTCGCTCTTTATGGAGCAAAAGCCGGGCCGCAAGGCCTCTAATCTCTACGGGAAGGAAGCAAAAGATGCGTGTCTATTACGATCGCGACGCCGATCTCAATCTGATCAAGGGCAAGAAGGTCGCCATCATCGGCTATGGCAGCCAAGGCCGGGCGCATGCGCTCAACCTCAAGGATTCGGGCGCCAAGGAAATCGCCATCGGCCTCAAGGCGGGATCGGCGACGGCCAAGAAGGTCGAGGCCGACGGGCTCAAGGTGATGAGCGTGGCGGACGCTGCCAAATGGGCCGATTTGATGATGATGGCGACGCCTGACGAATTGCAGGCCGACATCTACAAAAACGAAATCGCGCCAAACATTCGTGACGGCGCCGCGATTGCCTTCGCGCACGGCCTCAACGTGCATTTCGGCCTCATCGAGCCGAAGTCGACCGTCGATGTCGTCATGATCGCGCCGAAAGGCCCCGGACACACGGTGCGCGGCGAATACCAGAAGGGCGGCGGCGTGCCGTGCCTGGTCGCCGTCAACCAGGATGCTTCCGGCAATGCGCTCGATCTCGCTCTGTCCTACGCCTGCGGCGTGGGGGGCGGCCGTTCGGGCATCATCGAGACCAATTTCCGCGAGGAATGCGAGACCGATCTGTTCGGCGAGCAGGTCGTGCTCTGCGGCGGCCTGGTCGAACTGATCCGCGCCGGTTTCGAGACGCTGGTGGAAGCCGGCTATGCGCCCGAAATGGCCTATTTCGAGTGCCTGCACGAGGTCAAGCTGATCGTCGACCTGATCTATGAAGGCGGCATCGCCAATATGAACTACTCGATCTCGAACACAGCCGAATGGGGCGAATATGTCTCTGGCCCGCGCATCATCACCGCCGAGACCAAGGCCGAGATGAAGCGCGTGCTGAAGGACATCCAGACCGGAAAATTCACCTCGGAGTGGATGCAGGAATACCGCGCCGGCATGTCGCGCTTCAAGGGCATCCGCCGCAACAATGACAGCCACCAGATCGAGGAAGTCGGCGCCAAGCTGCGCGCCATGATGCCCTGGATTTCCAAGAACAAGCTGGTCGACAAGGCCAAGAACTAACCCGCAATCTTCGGATTGGGAGCAAAGAGCCGGCGGAGCGATCCGCCGGCTTTTTATGCCGGTTTATCGATCAGGATGCTCAGCCATAGTGCCAATGCGGCTTCGGCTCGGTGCCGGTGAACTCGACGCCGATGCGGTCGTCGCGGCGCCAGCGCACGATGGCCTTGTAGCCGATGCCGTCGACCGGCACATAGAGCAGGAACTCGTCCGGCACGCGCGCGTCTATAGACACTTTCAGCTCGGCGCCGCCGGCGTGCATGTTGCGCACCGTGCACTTGACCTCGGAATTGGTGAGGCCGGTCAGAATCGTCGCGCCTTTCAGCACGCGCTGCCGGTGTTTGTTTCGCAATTCGTTGTCGGCCATGACGGCACGTCCTTCGCGACCGGATCGGCGCGATCGTCAGATGGGGCACGATATCACGGATAGGCTGAGCCGATAAACATATGGTTAGCGGTGACCGAGACCAGCCGTCTTTCCCAAAAAATGAAAACGGCGCCGCGATGGGGCGGCGCCGTCGTGTATTGTCGTTTATAGTTCAGCTGTAGGGCGACCAGCATTGCTGGCGCGGGCCACCATAGGGCTGGAACGTGTTGTCCCAGGCCCGGTAGGACCGATAGCGGTCGTAGCACCACTGTACATGGGCGCTGGACAGACGCTGCGTGCGGTAATAGCGGCGGGGCGCCGGCTGCACGTAATAGCCGTCATTGTAATAGCCGTTGTTGTAGTAGCCGTTGTTGTAGATGCTGCCGAGGCCGAGACCCAGGCCGAGGCCGAGAACTGCTGCGGCGCCGCTGTCAAAATCACGGCCGCGATGGTGGCGGTGATGGCGCCAGCGCCAGTTGTCGCCGCCGTTCCAGTTGCCGCCATTCCAGTTGCCGTTGTTCCAGTTGCCTGACCGGGCAAAGCGACGGCCGTCGTGGCGGCGCCACTGCCAATCGTTGAAGGAGCGGCGGTCATTGCCGCCCGCCCAGCTGTCGCGAACCGGTGTGATGTCAGACAATGCGGTGCTTGTCGGCACCGCCAGGTTTGGCTGCAGGATCGGGCCGGCGGCGGATGGCGCCGTGAGACCCGAGAAAAGACCGAGCGCTAACAGCCCGGATTTGACTGTGGACGAAAAGAGCGAGCTCATTGCACTCTCCAAGTGATACAGGCCCCACGCCCAGATATCCCAGGGAAGTGGCCTATTGATGGACCTTGGCGTCTGAACGGAGGATGAACAGAAAGGTTCCATCAGCCATGACAAGCAGCCCTTGTTTTCATGGGCGCTTGCAGGCAAAGGTCAGTCCATGTCGCTGCGCCTCGCCACTTTCAATGTCGAAAACCTGATGAACAGGTTCGATTACTCGGGCTTCCGCAACCAGCTCAACGAAGACCGCACGCTGGCGCTTTTCGACATCCAGAGCGAAGCCGAATACCGGATGCTGGAGCAGGCGCGCGCCATCGCGCAGTCCGACGATACGCGCCAGTTGACCGCGCTCGCCATCGCCGCCACCCGCGCGGACATCATCTGCATGCAGGAGGTTGACAACATCGAGGCGCTGAAGGCGTTCGAGTATGGCTATCTCTTCAAGATGGTGGGCGAGGGTTACCGGCAGAAATACACCACCGCCGGCAATGATTCGCGCGGCATCGACGTTGCCGTGATGATGCGCAACGAGACAGCGCAAGGTCAGCCGATCGAATTCGTGCGCATGACCAGCCATGCCTATGTCACGTTCGAGCAGTTCGGATTGCACACGCCTGAACTCGAGGCGCTCGGCAACCTGGCCAATGAACGCATCTTCCGGCGCGATTGCCTGGAGGTCGACATCAAGGTCGGCGGCGTGCCGCTGACGCTTTACCTCGTCCATTTCAAATCGATGGGCTCGCCGCGCAATGGGCTCGACGGCCGCGAGGCGACGATGCCGGTGCGCATCGCCGAGGCGCAAGCCGTGCGCCGCATCATCGACGAGCGCTTCGGCAAAGAGCACGCAGCCGACAAAAACTGGGCGATCTGCGGCGACATGAACGACTACCGGCAGCGGGTGAAGATCGAGGGCGACGCCGTCGACGGCTACCGCTTCCAGGTGATCGACGAAAGCCAGTCCTGTATCGATGTGCTCACCGCCGGCGGGTTTTGCGAGAATGTCGTCGAGCGGCGGCCGGAGATGGACCGCTGGAGTTTCTACCACACGCGCGGGCCGAAAGAGCGGCATCTGTGCCAGCTCGACTACATCCTGCTGTCGAAAGGGCTGGCGGCGAAGAATGCGACGGCGGCTCCCGACATCATCCGCAACGGCCAGCCCTGGCGCACCATCTTTCCGGCCGGACAGGCGGTGGAGCGCTTTCCGCGCGCCGGCTGGGACCGGCCGAAGGCGTCGGACCATTGTCCCGTCGCAATTAGCCTGGACATGGCTTGAGCGCGGTGAGCTTCGACCTGCCGCGCAACGTCATCCTGCCCGTCGACGAAATCGACGTCCGGCTCGACCCCGGCCCGCATCCGTTCGAGCGCGACAACGCGCAGGCGATAACTGACAACTGGCGGCGTGAGGTTACGGCCAATCCGGCGCTGTTCGACGGCACGGTGGTGCTGCTCTCGGCGCTCGCCTGGCGCGACAACCGGATCGTCGGGCGTTGTCACGCGGTGAAGTACTCGACCTTCCTGCTGTGGCGAAAGAACCGGCAGGGGACGGGCGCCGAGCATGCCTATGGCCACGCCATGCTGGTCGCCGGCGACAACGCCCTGGTGGCGATCCGCATGGGCGCGCACACGGTCCCGGCCGGTAGTGTCTACTTCGCTGCCGGCTCGTTCGAGCCGATCGATTTTCGCGATGGCCGCGTCGATGTCGATTTCAACATGATCCGTGAAGTGCGCGAGGAGACCGGGCTTGACCTGACAGGCGCTGCGCGCGGCAAGCGCTACCATGCGCTGTCGACTTCGACCGGCACGGTCCTCTTCCGCCGCTACCACGTCGACCTGCCGGCCGACGAGATTGCGCGGCGCATCGGCGCCTTCATCGCGACCGAGACCGAGCCGGAGATCGAGGGGCCGGTGATCATCCGCCACGCCGCCGACCTGCCGGAAGGGCTGGCGCCGCATATGAAGCCGCTGGTCGAGTGGCATTTTGGCGGTGGCGGGGGCTAACGGCGCGGATTGTTCTGCGCAGCCTTGCGGTCGTTGCAGGCGGCGACGAGGAACAGGATGACGCCGATGCCCAGCAATCCACCCATGACCATGCCCATCGTCTGGCCGACGACTGCCTGAAAATCGGCGGTGACACGATCGGGATTGGTCATGCCGTAGCGGGCGAGATACCACCAAAGTCCCGCAAGGGCGCCTTCGATGATCACCATCGTCAGAATCAGCCGCGCCTTCTTGCTCATTGCCACTCCTTGACCAGATGCTTTGCTCTAAAATTAGCATCGCAGACCGGACGACAACAAGTATTGCCGATGTCGACAAGCACCCATGCTTGTGGATAGCGGTTGGTTGCGGTGGAGCTGATCTGGCGCTTATTCGTGGCGCAGCGCGTCGATCGGGTCGAGCCTGGCGCCGCGCAGCGCCGGGAAGAAGCCGAACACCATGCCGATCAGCGCCGAAAAACCGACGGCGAGCAGGATGACCACCGGGCTCGGCGCAAACGGTATGGCCAGCGTTGCCGAGGCGAGGCCGGCCAGCGCCAGGCCGATCAGGATGCCGATAATGCCGCCGAGCAGCGACAGCACCGTCGCCTCGACCAGGAACTGGATGAGGATGTGCTTTTCATGCGCGCCGATGGCGAGCCTGATGCCGATCTCGCGGGTGCGCTCAGTGACCGAGACCAGCATGATGTTCATGATGCCGATGCCGCCGACCAGCAGGCTGACGCCCGCGACGGCGCCCAGCATGCCGGTCATGGTGGTGGTGGCGCTGGCCATGGCGTCGGCGATCTGGGTCATGTCGCGGATCGAGAAATCGTCTTCGCGGTCCGGCGTGATGCGGCGGGTGTCGCGCAAAATGTCCTCGACTCGCGGCTGCAATTCGGTGGTCGGGGTGCGGTCGTCGGCGGCGACGTAGATGTTGTCGATGTCGCGGTTGCCGGCGATGCGGCGCTGATAGGCGGCAAGCGGCATCAAGACGACATTGTCCTGGTCCTGGCCGAAGCCGGTATAGCCCTTGGGTTCGAGCAGGCCGATGATCTTGCACGAGGTGCGGTTGACGCGGATGATCTCGCCCTCGGGTTCGCCGGCGCCGAAGAACTGCTGGCGCACCGTTTCGCCGATCAGGCACACGCCGGTGCCGGAGCGTGTTTCCGAATCCGAGAACGGGCGGCCCGACACCAGCTTCCAGTCGCGAGCGTCGAGATAGGCGCTGTCGGTGCCGGTGACGCCCGAGGTCAAGCTCTCGGTGCCGAAAATGACGCGGACTTGTTTCTGCGACGCCGGCGCAATGGCGCGCGCCCCGGCCAGATGTGCGACGAGGGCGGCTACATCCTTGTCGGCCAGAGGCCGTACCGCCTGGTCGAGCCCGCCTGGTCCGCCGCTGCCTGCCGGGCGGCCGGAACGGACGACGAGCAGGTTCGAGCCGAGCTTGGCGATGTCCGACTTGACCTTGGCCGTGGTGCCCGAGCCGATGGTCAGCATGGCGATGACGGCGGCGACACCGATGACGATGCCGAGCAGCGTCAGGAACGAGCGCAGCACATTGCGGCGGATGGAGCGCAGTGAGAGGCGGACGGTTTCCCAGATCATGACGCCAACTCCGACTTGGCCGTGTCGGACGCGACGTGGCCGTCGAGGAAGCGGATGGTGCGCTCGGCATAATCGGCCACATCGGCCTCGTGGGTGACCATGGCGATGGTCAGGCCAAGCTCGCGGTTCAGCCGCGTCAACAGTTCCATGATCTCATGCGTGCGGGCGGTGTCGAGATTGCCGGTCGGCTCGTCGGCGACGAGCAGCGTCGGCCTGGTGACGATGGCGCGCGCGATCGCCACGCGCTGCTGCTGGCCGCCGGAGAGTTCGGCCGGCGTGTGGTGTTCGCGCCCGACCAGGCCGACCTCCGCCAGCGCCTGCATGGCGAGATCGCGGCGCTCGCGGGCAGGAGCGCCGCGATAGATCAGCGGCAGCTCGACATTTTCCGCCGCCGTGGTGCGCGGCAACAGATTGTAGCCCTGGAAGACGAAGCCGATATAGAGATTGCGCAGAAGCGCGCGACGGTTGCGGTCGAGCCGGCCGGCATCGATGCCCATGAAGGAATAGGTTCCGGCAGTCGGCGTGTCGAGGCAACCGATGATGTTCATCGCGGTCGATTTGCCCGAACCGGACGGGCCCATGATGGCGACGAATTCGCCACGCTGGATGGCGAGGTCGACGCCGGCCAGCGCATGGACCTTGGCTTCGCCCTGGCCATAGCTCTTCCAGACCGTGTCGAAACCGATGAGGCCCGCGGCCATGGCGTCAGCTCCGCAGCTGCGAGGTCGTGATAACCTCTGCACCTTCATCCAGCCCGGAGGTGATCTCGGTCAGTTCGCCGTCGGTGGAGCCGATCTTCACGTTGACCGGGTGCGGCCGGCCGTTCTCCAGCACATAGAGCGTGCGTGAGCCGTCGGTGGGCGCCTTCACCGGCTGGCGGCGGTTGCCGCCACGACCCATGCGGCCGGTGAACAGATCGCTGAGGCTCCACGTGCGGGCAGCAGGTGCCGATGGCCGATAGCGAAACGCTGTTGAAGGCACGGTGAGCGCGCTCTTGGCCTGCCTGGTGACGACCGAAACCGTGGCGGTCATGCCGGGCCGCAGCAAAAGCTCGTTATTGTCGACTTCCAACCGTGCATTGTAGGTGACGACGCCGTCGGTGGTGACCGAGGCGTAGGAGATGTCGCGGATCTCGGCGTCGAACGGCCGCTCCGGAAAGGCATCGACGGTGAAGCGTGCATGCTGGCCTGGTTTGACCGCGCCGATATCGGCCTCGTCGACCGCCGCCACCAATTCCATGTTCCTCAAATCGGCGGCGATGATGAACAGAACCGGCGCCTGCAGCGAGGAGGCGACCGTCTGGCCGGGGTCGACGGAACGCGTCAAGACGATGCCGTCGATCGGCGCATAGATGGTGCTCTTGGCAAGGTCGGTCTGCTGCGCCTTGAGATCGGCCTGGGCGATGGCGAGATTGGCCTGCGCACTATCGAGCGCCGCCTTGGAGCGGTCGCGCGTGGCAGTCGCCGCCTCGAGCGACTGATCGGTCGCCATGCCACGCCTGGTCAGTTCGGCCGCGCGGGTGAGGGCGCTTTCGTTCTCCTTCAGGGTTACCGTGGCGTCCTCGACATTGGCGGCAGCGGCCTTGGCCGAGGCTTCGGCGCGTTCGATCTGGACCTCGAGTTTCACCGTGTCGAGCGTCGCCAGCACGTCGCCCTTCTTGACCTGCTGGTTCTCTTCGGCCGAGACCGAGCGGATGATACCGGACAGCTCGCTTGAAATGTCGACCTGGGTGAGGGGCTGCAGCGTGCCGGTCGCCGAAACCGCGACGGTGAGGTCGGCAATGGTAGCCGGCGTGGTGGTGTAGTCGATCTTGGCCGGGGAGCCGGCAAACCACTGGTAGCCTGCCAACCCGGCGGCAAGTGCGATCAGCGCCAGCAGCGCGTAAAGCCAGCCCCGGCGGCGCGTCTTGCGCACGCCGCGCTGATCAAGCCCGAGCGCCGCCTCGATGGCGGAATCCGATTCCGTCTTTGGCAGATTGACAAGCTGGTCCACGCCGGACCCCTATGAAAGCGTAATGTCCCTAGTTGTGCACAGATCAGGCTTGGTGGTTCGAATATCAAATTAAATTTCGGCCATGTTCGGATTGAGGCGGAAGGTTTTTCAAGATGCAGACCCGCAATTACTTGCTCTACGATGTGTTTACGACGGAGCGGCTGGCCGGCAATCCGCTGGCTGTCGTGCTCGACAGCCAAGGGCTGGATACAGCCGCCATGCAGGCCATAGCGCGCGAGTTCAACCTGTCCGAATCGGTCTTCGTGCTGCCGCCGGACAATCCAAAACATCGCAACCGCATCCGCATTTTCACGCCCGACTATGAGATGCCGTTCGCCGGACATCCGACAGTTGGCGCCGCGATCGCGCTGGCCGAACTGACAGGCGAGGGCGAAGCCGGCATCTTCGTGCTGGAGGAGAATATCGGCCCGGTGCGCTGCGCCGTCAGCCGGCACGATGGCGCCACCTTTGCCGAGTTCGACCTGGTGAAGCTGCCGGAGCCGCTGAAGCTCGATGCCGACCCGGAGGCGATCGGCGCCGCCCTCGGGCTGGCGCCGCACGAGATCGGCTTCGAGAATCACCTGGTGTCGTTCTGGTCGGCAGGCGTGCCTTACGTCACCATTCCGGTCGCCAATCTGGAGGCTGCCGGCCGGATCAAGCTCGACAACCAGGCCTGGTCGGAACTGGCGCCGCGCAAGAGCGAATGGGCCTTCGCCAGCCCGTACGTCTATTGCCGCCAGACGGTGAACCATGACAGCGCCTTCCATGTCCGCATGATCGTGCCGGGTACTCCCTCCTATGAGGACCCGGCGACCGGGTCGGCGGCGGCGGCCTTTGCCGGCGCCATCATGCATTTCGATGCGCCCACCGACGGCATTTCGCAGCTGTGGATCGAGCAGGGGCTGGAGATGGGCCGCCCGTCACGTATCCGCTTGGAACTCACTGTCGAAGGCGGAAAACTGGCCTCCGCGCGCATCGGCGGCCATGCCATCAAGGTGGCGGAAGGCAGGCTGTTCGTGTGACCGCCTGCGGCAGTTCAGCGATTTGTCGGGAAATGATTCCGGCAGGGCTGGACAGGACCGGTATCGGCGGCTATATGCCCGCCAACGCCGGTTTTACCGGTCGAGTGGGTGCGTAGCTCAGTTGGTAGAGCAGCTGACTCTTAATCAGCGGGTCCACAGTTCAATCCTGTGCGCACCCACCAAATTTCTAGAAGAGTTGGTGGAAGACCTTGGAATGCCGGACGCGTTGACGCGCCTCGACATGCTGGGGCAGGTTTGCCTTAAACTCGGCGGCCGGTAAGCCGGTGCGCTATTTGGCGAAGGAGTGAAGGCCGCGCTGGATTAAGAAAAGCCCGGAAGCCGAAGCCGCCATCAATTAAAGCCAGTTTGAAACCACGGACTGGTGTCATACCCTAAGCGCGGATTATAATGATCCAGGAAGTTTTCGGCCCTATTTGACGGTCGCGCAACCACGGTGCCTGTCGATTTGCAATCCGGTTTCGCGGTCGGCTTGCTGCCAGCCTTCTTATGAGCTGTAGAACACGAGGTTGTAGCCTGAGCGGTGGCCACCTTTTTCTTCTCTTTCGCAGCAGCTGCTCCGGTAGCGGCCAATACTATTGCTACGCCAAAGACAACGAGTTTCATTGAAAACGCCCTCACCCTGCCCAATCCGTAATGATTGCGCCTGGTCACCGTTACGTCAATCACATTTTGTCGGCAACGGCGGCGAATAGTGCCAGTAAAAAGAGCCCACCACAGAAGCAGCGGGCCAACCCCCAGGTGGGGAATCTTTCAGCGGCCGTGCTGTTCGAGCCACCAGCCCGGAATGCCAGTGATCGGCCCGACGATGGTCAGTGAAGGTTCGGGCCGGCGCCCTCCCGTCAAATCGCTCTAGCTACTTCTCCGAAACACCAGCCTCGGCAAAGCTCGCCATGCCCGTGTGGCACTCCAGCGCCGAGCGGACGATGTTGACGGCTAGGCAGGCGCCGGAGCCTTCGCCGAGCCGCATGCCGAGGTCGAGTAGCGGCGGCAGGCCGAGCACTTCGAGCAGGCGGCGGTGGCCGGATTCGGCCGAGACATGGGCGGCGATGGTGTGGGCGAGGCCAGACGGGTGCAGCCGCGCCAAGGGCGCTGCCGCCGCCGTGCAGACGAAGCCATCGAGCAGCACCGGGACATTGTTGCGGCGGGCGGCGAGCGTGGCGCCGAAGGTGGCGGCGAGTTCTCGTCCGCCAAGGGCGGCGGCGATCTTCAGCGGGTCGGACAGCGCGTCGGCATGGCGCTTGAGGCCGGATTCAATGGCGATGACCTTGCGCTTCAGCCCGGCATCGTCGACGCCGGTGCCGCGCCCGGTCCATTTTTCAGCGCCGCCGCCGAACAGGGCGGTCGAGATGGCGGCCGCCGGCGTGGTGTTGCCGATGCCCATCTCGCCGAAACAGACGAGGTCCAGGTCTTTCGTCACCGCGTCATAGCCAGCCGAGACGGCGGCGAGGAAGTTTTTTTCGTCCATTGCCGGCACGTCAGTGAAGTCGCCGGTCGGATGATCGAGATCGAGCGGGATGACGTCGAGTTCCGCGCCGGCGATGCGGGCAAGCTGGTTGATGGCGGCGCCGCCGCCGGCGAAATTCGCCACCATCTGCACCGTCACTTCCGAGGGAAAGGCTGAAACGCCTTGCGCCGTCACACCGTGGTTGCCGGCGAACACGAAGACTTTGACGCGGTCGAGTTTCGGCATGTCGCGACCCTGCCAGCGCCCCAGCCAGGCGGCGAGAGTTTCCAGCCGGCCCAGGCTGCCTTGAGGCTTGGTCAGCGTGTCCTGGCGGCGGGCGACGGCGTTGGCGGCGGTATCGCTGCCGGCAGGCAGATCGAGACAGGCGGCGCGCAGTTCGTCGAATGATTTGAATGGCATGGGGAAGGAATCTCCGGGGAAGAATCAGGACAGGGAAACGGAAGCGACGAGCAGGACAGTGATCTCGCCCAGCTGCTGCAGGGCGCCGATCGTGTCACCGGTGTGGCCGCCAATCTGGTTGAGGCAGAGCGCGCGCAAGGCGCTGAACACGAGAGCGAGCAGGATCAGTGCGGCAAAGGCGCCGCCGAGCCCCAGAGTCAGAAGCGGGATGGCCCCGAGCACGGCGCCGAGAACAGCTGTCTGGGTCGAGACGGTCCCGGCGCCGGCAGACAGGCCGTCACTGCGCGCCGCCGGCGCCAGATGCATGAACGCGCCGAGCAGGCCTCGCGAGGCGGCATGGGCGGCGATCAGCGCGAAGAGAACGCTTGTCGGATCGGCCAGTTGCGACAGCGCGCTCCAGCGAATGAGCATCGACAGGCCAAGCGCCGAAGCGCCATAGGCGCCGATACGGCTGTCGCGCATGATCTCGAGTTTTTTATCGCGCGTCTTGCCGCCGCCAAAGCCATCTGCGACATCCGACAGCCCATCCTCATGCAGGCAGCCGGTGGCGAGCAGGGTTGCTGCAAGCGCAAGTGCGGCCGCCGGCCCAGCGGCGAGACCGAGCTTTACCCCGATGGCGTAGACGACGGCGCCGACCAAAGCGACCGCGAGGCCGGCGGCAGGCGCCGCCCAGATCGCATCGGCCAGGCTGCGGCCACGAAAGTCGAAGACCGGCAGCGGCAGCCGGGTGAAGAAGACGAGGCAAAGCGCGACGTCGTCGAGCGCTTGCCGGGGTGAGGGCACGGCGGTCATGCACTCCTCGCAATGGCGTGGAAGAAGGTGCCGCTGACAAGGCCGCGGCGATAGCCGGAGGCGCCGAGCGGATTGCCCTGGCCATCGGCTAGGTCGGCCAGCGGCTCGTCATTGCCGGTGGCGATCATCTGCGCATAGTGGAATTCATGGCCACGGATCAGCGCGCCTTGCGGCCCCAGCGGACAGGCGGCGCGCAGGCGTGCCTCGCGGTAGCCGAGGTTCATCTTGCGCTTGGCAAAGCTGGTGGAATGGCCGAGCAGGCCAAGCATGGCGTGCGTCTCGCCGGCCGCGTCCTCCAGCGCTTCGCCCAGCACCATGAAGCCGCCGCACTCGCCATGGATGGGTTTGGTCTCGGCAAACCTTGCCATGCCAGCTCGGAAATTGGTCGCCGCCGCGAGGCGGCCGGCGTGAAGCTCGGGATAGCCGCCGGGCAGCCAGCAGACATCGCAATCCTGCGCCGGTGCTTCGTCGGCGAGCGGCGAGAACGGCACGATCTCGGCGCCGGCCTGACGCCAGTGGGCGGCAACGTGCGGATAGAGGAAGGTGAAAGCGGCATCTTCGGCGAGTGCGATGCGCTGGCCGGGCGGCTGCAAGGCATTTTCGAAACTGCCCGGTGACGGCGAAAACGGCGCGGCCAGCGCCATGATGGCGTCAAGGTCGAGGGATTTCTCGACCATGTCGGCGAGGCGGTCGAGATGCGTCATCAGGTCGGCATATTCGCCGGCTTGGACGAGGCCGAGATGGCGCTCCGGCAAATTGAGCGTGGGATCGCGCAGGATGGCGCCGACGACCGGCAGGCCGAGCGCTTCGATCGCCTCGCTGCACAGCTTGCGGTGGCGCTCGCTGCCGAGGCGGTTGAGCACGATTCCGGCCATGCGCACATCGGGATCATAGGTGGCAAAGCCCTTGGCGACGGCGGCCGCCGTCGTCGACTGTCCCGAGACGTCGAGCACCAAAAGCACCGGCAGGTGGTAGAGCCGCGCCAGATCGGCGGCCGAGCCGGTGCGGCCTTGTCCGGCCGGGATGCCGTCGAACAGGCCCATGGCGCTTTCGAGGAAGATAAAATCGGCGTCCTCGGTGGCATTGCCGGCCAACGCGTTGAGCAGGTCAGGCGACATCGCCCAGCTGTCCAGGTTGACGCCGGACAGGCCGGTGGCGGCGGTATGAAAACCCGGATCGATATAGTCGGGGCCGGACTTGGCGCCGCGCACCTTGATGCCGCGCCGGGCGAGTGCGCGCAAAATGCCGATGGTGACGCTGGTCTTGCCGGAGCCGGAACGCGGCGCGCCGATGATGATGGCGCGGGTCATGCGTTACCCGCCAGTGCCGCGCGCATGGCGACGATGCCGCCGACGACAATGAGGGCCGGCGAGGCCAATTCCGCCGCGGCGGCCGCTTCGGAAATGGTGGCGAGTGTCGCGACGACGGTCCGCTCCTGCGGTGTCGTCGCCGAAACGACGACAGCCGCCGGCGTCGACGGCGCCAGCCCGCCTTCGAGCAGCGACGCGGCGATAACAGGCAGATTGGCCATGCCCATATAGATGACCACCGGCTGGCCGGTGCGGGCGATCGCGCCCCAGTCGAGATCGTCATCTGTGCCGGCGGCATGACCTGTCGCCAGGATGATCGCCTTGTTGATGCCGCGCATGGTTGCGGGAATGCCGGTGGCGGCCAGCGCGCTCAGCCCCGATGTCAGGCCGGGCATGACGCGGAAAGGGATTTTTTCGCGCGCCAGCGCCAGCGCCTCTTCGCCGCCGCGGCCGAAAATATAGGGATCGCCGCCCTTCAGCCGGACGACGCGGCGGCCCTCGCGTGCCAGCCGCACCAGCAAAGCGGTGATATCGTCCTGCCTCATGGACGGTTTGCCGCCGCGTTTTCCTGCAAAGAACAGCTGGGCATTGTCCGCAACGGCGACAACGTCAGAGGAGACCAGCGCGTCATAGACCACAGCGTCGGCCTCGGCCAATGCCGCCAGCACTTCCAGCGTCAGGCAGCCGGGATCGCCGGGGCCGGCGCCGGCCAGCCAGACATGGCCCGGCTCAAGCCGGCGCGGCTTGAAGTTCAGCCGGGCAAGGGCCTGTTCGAGCGTGGTGTTTTCGCTTTTGGTCTTGCCGCTCACAATCCGTCCCGTCCCCGGAAACGCCGCTGGTAGTGGGCGTCGTACAATGAACTCTCGCCAAAACCTTCCGCTGCCAGCGAGCGGCCGACGAAGATGATCGCCGTGCGCTCCATCGGGTCGGCGGCGAGCAGTGCCTCGATCGTGGCGAGCGTGCCGGTCAGCACGTGCTCGTCCGGCCATGAAGCGCGAAAGACGATCGCCACCGGGCAATCGCCGCCATAATGCGGCGACAATTCGGCGACGACTCGGTCGATGGCGTGGATGGCGAGATGAATGGCCAGTGTGGCGCCGGTGCGGCCGAAGCCGGCCAGCGTTTCGCCCGGCGGCATTTTCGAGGCGCGGCCGGAGACGCGGGTCAGCACCAGGCTTTGCGCCACCTCGGGAATGGTCAGTTCGCGGCGAAGGGCTGCGGCTGCGGCGGCGAAAGAGGGAACGCCCGGCGTCAGCGTGTAAGGAATGCCGTGTTTTTCCAGCCGGCGGATCTGCTCGGCCACGGCGCTCCACACCGAGAGGTCGCCGGAATGCAGGCGGGCGACATCGTGGCCGGCCTGGTGGGCTGTCACATATTCGACCTCGATTTCGTCGAGTGACATCGGCGCCGTATCGATCAGTTTGGTCCCCGGTGCGCAGTGTTGCAGCAATTCCGGCGCGACGATCGAGCCGGCATGCAGACAGACCGGGCAGCTTGCCAGCAGCTTGGCGCCGCGCAGTGTGATGAGGTCGGCGGCGCCGGGACCGGCGCCGATGAAATGCACGGTCATGGCGCGTCTCCGCTGATGGCGATGGCGCAGGTGACCGGGCCGAGCACGGTGCGTGGACCAAGCAGCTTTGCACCGGGGCCGGCAACGGTAAGGGCGGAGGCTTCTGAGACGGAGGGTGTGCCGGCGAGATCCTGCGAGAGATCGGATTTGCTGAGTGCCTCCGACGAGACGGCCTGAAGTGCTGCGTCATCAACGATGATGACGGGAAGGTTGAGCGTGCGGCCAGCGGCAGAGATCGCTTCTTCGTCTTTCTTGAGCGCGGCGGTCGCCAAGGCCGACAGCGCCGTTATCGCCAGCCCGTGCGCTTCGAGGGCGGTTTCGATCGCCGCGAGCACGTCTTCGACGCTCACGCCCTTCCGGCTGCCGATGCCCGCCACCATCATGGCTTCACCCAGCTCCACTGGGTGACCGGCATGGCCGGGCGCCAGGCCTGCATCGAACCGACAGGAGAAGCGCGGGAAATGGTGATGCGGGTAAGGTCGCCGCCGCGCTTGATGTGCTCCGCGAGAAGCAGCGCCTCCATCTCCAGCGTCACCGCATTGGCAACGAGACGGCCACGGGATGGCAGCGCCTTGATGGCGGCGTTCAGTACGCCGGCGTCGCTGCCACCTCCGCCGATGAAGATCGCATCCGGCGTGTCCAGCCCGGCCAGTGCCTTGGGCGCCGACCCTTCCACCACGACAAGACCGGGCACGCCGCAATGCGCGGCGTTGCGGACGATGCGGGCGGCGCGGTCGCTGTTGGCCTCGATGGCGATGGCGCGCATCGAGGGGTGAGCGAGCATCCATTCGATGCCGATGGAGCCGGAACCGGCGCCGATGTCCCACAGCAATTCGCCACGCCTCGGCGCCAGCGCCGCAAGCGTGATGGCGCGGATGTCGTGCTTGGTGATCTGGCCGTCGTGCTCGAACAGATGGTCGGCGCGGCCAACGGTCAGCGGCAGGATGCGGGCCTCTTGTGTCGATTCAAGCTCAAGCGCCAGCACGTTGAGCGGATTGATGTCTCTGAGATCGAAAGCGTCGGCACGTGCCAAGCGAAGCTTCTCGTTCGGTCCGCCCAGCGCTTCCAGAACGGTCAGCCGCGAACCGCCGAAGTCGAGCTCTGCGAGCAGGCGCGCTATTGTCGCTGGTGCGTCGCCGTCCGATGTCAGCGCCAGGATGCGCGCCCTGGGATGCAGCAGCGGCCGGATCAGATCGAGTGGGCGGCCATGCAGCGAGATCACTTCGATGTCCTGCAACGCCCAGCCGAGCCGTGCGGCGGCCAGCGAAGTCGCTGACGGCGCGGGGATAACATGCATTTGCCCAGGCTTCACCTTGCGGGCAAGCGTAGCGCCGACACCATGGAAGAACGGATCGCCGGAGGCGAGCACGCAGACCTGCCGGCCGGCCAGCGCCAGCACGTCTGCCATGCCGGCATCGAAAGGAACCGGCCAGGCGCGCGCCTCGCCCTTGGCCAGGGAGGCCACCAGCGCCAGATGCCGCTTGCCGCCGAAGACGAATTCGGCTTGCGCGATCAGCCGCTTGGCCTCGTCGCCGAGACCCGCTAAACCGTCCTGGCCGATGCCGACGATTGTAAGCCATTTTGGCGTGGGCTGTTTTTTTGACATGTCGCGCCGCCCCTCATCCGCCTGCCGGCACCTTCTCCCCGTGTAGTGACGGGGAGAAGGGAGAAGCTCCGGCTCTGACGCCTCCCTCTCCCCGTTCTTCACGGGGAGAGGGTAGGGGTGAGGGGCAGCGCCGACGCTGTTCAACATGGTGCTCATGAAGAAGATTCTGATCCTTGGCGGCACGACAGAAGCGCGCCAATTGGCCGAAAAACTGGTGGAAGATTTCCGTGTCACCCTGTCGCTGGCCGGCCGCACCGAAAGCCCGGTCGCGCAAGGCGTGCCGGTGCGCAGCGGCGGATTTGGCGGCGCCGACGGGCTGGCCGCCTATCTCAGGGAGGCGGGCATCGACCTGCTGATCGACGCCACACATCCCTATGCGGCGCAGATATCCGCCAATGCGGCGCAAGCCTCGCGCCTGACCGGTGTGCCGATCCTGGCGCTGCGCCGTCCCGGCTGGAAGCCTGTCGACGGCGACCGCTGGACGCAGGTCGATACGACAGGCGATGCGGTGCACGCGCTTGGATCGACGCCGCGCCGCGCCTTCCTGGCGCTCGGCCGGCAAGAGGTCGCGGCTTTCGAGGCGGCGCCGCAGCATCACTACCTCATCCGCAGCGTCGATCCGGTCGAGCCGAAACTGGCGGTGCCGGATGCGACCTACCTTCTGGCGCGCGGGCCGTTTCGCGAGGCGGATGAACGCGCACTGCTCGAGGAGCACCGCATCGATGGTGTCGTGTCCAAGAACAGCGGCGGTGAGGCGACCTACGGCAAGATCGCGGCGGCGCGGGCGCTCGGTATCGAGGTGGTGATGGTGCGCAGGCCCATCCTGCCGGAGGTGCCGTCGGCCGAAACTGTCGAAGCATTGGCCGCGATGATCGATCATGGTCTCGACCCCGTCGCGGAGCGCGGCGTGTAGACCAGCGCCGGTTTGTCGCCGCGCTTGATGATCCGTGTTTCCGGCGAACCGATGATGATGCAGGTCGCCATGTCGGCTTTTTGCGCGTCGACATCGGCCAGCAAAAAGACCTCGATGCGCTCGTCCGGGCGGCCGGCGGCGCGGCCGAAGATGACCGGCGTGGTGCCGGGCAGGATGGCGGCCAGGCATTCGAAGGCACGGCCGAGCTGCCAAGGGCGCGCCTTGCTGATCGGGTTATAGAGCGCGATGACGAAGCCGGCGCCGGCCGCCGCCAGGAGGCGCAGTTCGATCAAGTCCCACGGCTTCAGATTGTCGGACAGCGAGATGGCGCAGAAATCATGGCCGAGCGGCGCGCCGATGCGGGCGGCAACCGCCAGCATGGCGGTGACGCCGGGCACGACAGTGACATCGACGGTGCGCCATTCGGCCGGACCGGCCTCGATCGCCTCGCAGACGGCGGCCGCCATGGCGAACACGCCGGGATCGCCGCCGGAGACGACGGCGACGTCATGGCCGTCCGCCGCCTTTACCAGCGCGTCCTTGGAGCGGGCGAGTTCCTCGCGATTATCCGAGGCGACGCGGGTTTGATCCGGGCGAAGATCAAGCCGGTCGAGATACGGCTTGTAGCCATAGAAGAACTTTGCCTCGGCGACGGCGCGGCTGGCTTGCGGCGTCACCTGGTCGGCATTGCCGGGCCCAAGGCCGATGACGGTGAGCCGGCCGCTCACGGCGTGCCTCCCATAACGCCAGGCCGGCCGGACCAGCCGGCGACCAGCACGATGGCGAAATAGGGGGCCTTGTCGTCCGGCTTGTCGGCGAGCTTCAACGAAACGCTGCCGGCCATGGTGCCGCGCTCGACATAGACGGCGCGGGTCAGTTTGCCGGTGGCTTCCAGCGCCCGCCTGATCTTGGGCAGGTTGCGGCCGACCTTCATGATGACGGCGGCATCCGTGTCGGCGAGACGGCGTGTCAGCTCGAACTCGCTCATCGTGCCGGGCAAAACCGTCAGGACATCGTCGCCCTGGACGATCGGCACGCCGGTCTGCGACCAGCAGCCCGACATGGCGGTGACGCCGGGGATGACTTCGGTCGGGAAGCGATGGGCGAGGCGGACATGCAGGTGCATGTAGGAGCCGTAGAACAGCGGGTCGCCTTCGGAGAGCACGGCGACCATGCGGCCGGCTTCGAGGTGTTCGGCGACCTTCTCGGCCGACTCCTCGTAGAAATCGGTGATCTGCGAACGGTAGTCGTCGTGATCCTTGTCGATCTCGGTGGTGACGGGATAGAGAAGCGGCAGTTCCAGCATATCCGGCCGGAAACGCGCCTCGACGATGGCGCGCGCGTTGCTATTGTTGCCGCGCTTGGCGAAATAGGCAACGACATCGGCCTCGGCCAGGACGCGCGCGGCTTTCAGCGTCAAGAGTTCGGGATCGCCGGGACCGGTGCCGACGCCGACGAGGCGGCCTTTTGCCAGATCTTCTTTGACAGCTGCGTTCACAGGCCGGGCCTCGCCAGCGAATTGAGCGCGGCTGCAGTCATGGCGCTGCCGCCAAGCCTGCCGCGCACGATGGCGTAGGGCACGCCATAGGAATTCTGCACCAGCGCATCCTTGGATTCGGCGGCCCCGACGAAGCCGACCGGCATGCCGATGATCGCCGCCGGCTTCGGCGCGCCGTCGCGCAATTTTTCCAGGAGATAGAACAGTGCCGTCGGCGCATTGCCTATGGCGACCACCGAACCGGCCATACGCTCGCCCCACAGATCGATTGCCGCGGCCGAGCGGGTGTTGCCGATCTGCTTGGCGATGTCGTGCGTGCGCGGGTCGCGCAAGGTGCAGATCACCTCGTTGCCGGCCGGCAACCGGGCGCGGGTGACGCCATGCGAGACCATTTCGGCGTCGCAGAAGATCGGTGCGCCGGCCGTCAAGGCGCTGCGGGCGGCGGCAACGAAATCGCTGGAGAAAACAAAATGACTTGATGCTTCGACCTGGCCGCAGGCATGGATCATGCGGATGGCAATGTCGGCCTCGGCCTCGGAAAAGCGGGACAAATCGGCCTCGGCGCGGATGATGGCAAAAGAGCGCTCATAGATGGCGTTGCCGTCATGGATGTAATCGTAGGCGGCCATGCTTATTCCTGTCGGTAGCTTTCGGCGATTGCCGCCGGTCCGAGCCTTGTCAGGCAGGCGGCGGCGGTTTCACCTGGATATTGAGCGCTGCGGACCATCGCTGCGACGCGACCGATGCCGCGCGCGGCGTCATAGCCCGGCCTGTAGCCCGCAGGAAGGGCCTTTGCCGTCGCGTTCACGACAAGTCCGGCTCCGTTTTCGCCGCCGACGATTGTTAGCGCGGCAGAGCCGGGGTGAGCGCAGCCCTTGGCGCAGCCGGAAATGTGCAGTGTGAAGTCGAGGATATCAGCGTTTTCGGCGGCGATTGTCTCGGCGATGTCGCGCGTGGCGATGCGGCCGGAGGCACACGCAGGGGTGCCGGGGCAGGCGGCGATGCGGGTGCGCGGGTCGGCGGCGGTGGTGACGAAGCCGAGCGCGGTGGCGGTGGCCTGCAGGAGGTGGTTTGCGGACGATGGTTGGCCGAGGAAAAGCAAGGCGCGGCCGGGGGCGAGGCGGATTTCGGCGACGCCGAGGGACAGGGCGCTTTGGGCGAGGGCGATGAGTTTTTCGGCCGGCATGCTGCCATAGGGGAGGGCTATGCCGAGAGCGGTGGTGTCGTTGGATAAGGGGAAAAGACCGATAGGCCGGCGATCCTGCACACCCCCCTCCGTCCTGCCGGACATCTCCCCCTCAAGGGGGGAGATTGCGTCTTCGTGGGCGATTTCGCCAATTTTCAGCGTCGAAAGTGGAGAGCCGCCGGCGACCCTGCTGATCTCCCCCCTTGTGGGGGAGATGTCCGGCAGGACAGAGGGGGGCGCGAGGGAATGCCAGCTTGCGAGAGAGGCCAATTGCCTCTCCGACAAATCCCGAGAATGTGCGTCACGCCCCTTCTCGGCAACCATCCTCAGCGCAGCAACCGCAATATCGCGCGCTGCATCCTCATCGGCCGTCGCAAGCGGCCTCGCGCTTTGACCGTCAACAGCGACAGATACAGTCCACAGAACGCTAGCGCCGTCCCGCACCGCCTTCAGCCTGACATCGGCCGTCACCCCATCCATCGTCAACTGCCCGTCGCCATCGACAACCACCGAAACCTTCGGCCCGAGCCTTGGCGTCAGCCCAGCTTCCTCGACCGCAGCCCTGACCCGCTCAGCCAAAGATCGCGGATCGGCAATCTCCCGCGGATCGATGCCGGCCAGCGGCCCGGTCTCGACCGGCACGCCGGTACGCACTGCAATCCCCAGTGCATCGACCTCCGCCGCCAACAGCACCGCACTTTCCGCCGTCAGGCCGCGTATCTGCAGGCTGCCTCGTGCGGTCACTTCCATGATGCCGTTGCCGCGCTTCAAGGCGGATTCGCAGAGTCCGATCAGCGACTTGGGGGAAAGCCCTCCAGCAACCGGGTTGAGCCGCACCAGCAGGCCATCGCCGGTCTGCATCGGCGCCGAGAGAGCCGGACAGGCGCCGCGGCGCGAGAAGGCGTTCATGCCGCGACCCCGAGCGCCTCGGCCTCGGCGATCAACGCCGCGAGATCGTCGTCGATCGCGTTGCGCAAGGGATGCCAGAGACCACGCCGGCGCGCCGACAGGAAGCGTTCGGCGATGACTTTGGCTGCGGCCGGGTTTTCGCGCAGGATGAAGGCGCGGACATCGGGATCACCGACATAGGCATCATGCACGGCCTCGATCAGCGCGCCTGAAATGGCGTGCGTGGTTTCAGCGAAGCCGATGAGGCGGTCGACCGTTTCGGCGAATTCGGAGGCGCCGCGCGGGCCGTGCCGCATCTGGCCGGCGATGAAACGCGCATTGACGGCTCGCGCCCGCACAACCCGCGACACAGCCTCGCCGACCGAGCGCGGCTTCGGCTTGTGCGGGTCGGTGGTGTCGAGCACGATGACGTCGGCATTTCGGCCGAGCGTCGCAAGTGCAGCCGAAAAGCCGCCGATGAAGGCGACGTCGGCGGAGCCCTCGAGAATGTCGCGGCCGGGATCGTCGCCGGTGTGGACGAGCAGATCGGCCTCGGCGATGCGGGTCTCGAAAGCGCCGGGGGAGGCAATGCCTTCGCCCTCGGCGCCGCCATAGGCATGCGATGTCGCATCGAGATAGGCGCGGCCGATTTCTTCGCGCCCGACCCAGTCGCCGCTGGACAGCAGGTCCTCGACGCCGGCGCCGTAGGTGCCGGGCGAGGTGCCGAAGATGCGCGGGCCGATCTTGCCATCGGCGCGGGTTCTGGCGGCGAGCGGGTTTTCCGAATCGTCCTCGTCGCGCGCGGCTACGGCGTTGGCGGCGGCGTCGATCAGCGCGATCTGGGTCGGGAACATGTCGCGGAACAGACCCGAAATCCGCCAGGTGACATCGACGCGCGGGCGACCGAGCGTGGCCGGCGGCAGCACTTCGATGCCGGTGATGCGGCCGGTGGCCGAATCCCATTGCGGCCGGCAGCCCATCAGCGCCAGGCCTTGCGCGATCTGCTCGCCGCCGGTGCGCAGCGAGGCCGAGCCCCAGAGGTCGATGACCAGCGAGCGCGGCCAGTCGCCATGCGACTGCATATAGCCGCGCACGACTTCTTCTGCCGCCGCCTTTCCCAGATCGTAGGCGGTCGGCGTCGGCATGGTGCGCGGGTCGGAGGTGAACAGGTTGCGGCCGGTGGGCAGCACGTCGGAGCGGCCACGCGCCGGTGCGCCCGCCGGACCCGCCTTGATGTGACGGCCGTCGAGCGCGGCAAGAAGTGCTGCTTTCTCGGCCTCCGCGCTTTGCACGCGCATGGCGTCGGGCTCGTCGTCGGGAGCGCGGCCATAGATGTGCAGGCCGTCCTTGATGGCGAAATCCTTGAGGTCGCAGAGCCAGGCGTCGATGCGGCGCAGCGCCTCGTCGGGCGCGTCGGTTTTGGCGACGCCGGCTTCGGAGGCGAGGCCGGTCTTTTGCGCGGTGTCGACGATCAGCTTGGCCAGACGATCGCGCCGGCGGCGGTCGAGGCCGTCGGCCTGGGCGTATTCGTCGACGAGGCGCTCGAGCTTGTGCTGCTCTTCATCAAGGCCAGCAGCTGCCAGTGGTGGCGGCAGATGGCCTAGCGTGACGGCTGCTATGCGCCGCTTGGCTTGCGCCGCCTCGCCGGGATTGGAGACGATGAAGGGATAGATGACGGGCAGCGAGCCGGTGGCGATCTCGGGGAAGCAGTTTTGTGAGAGCGCAACCGTCTTGCCGGGCAGCCATTCCAGCGTGCCATGGGCGCCGACATGGATGAGAGCATGGATGCGGAGCGATTTGCGCAGCCACAGGCCGAAGGCCAGCAGATCGTGGCGCGGCGGCAGCGTCGGGTCGTGGTAATCGGCGCGCCGGTCGGCCGAGCGGCCACGGTCGGGGGCGAGAGCGACAGTGATGTTGCCGAAGGTGGCGGCGCGGAAGGGGAAGCCGCTCTTACCCTCCCCCTTGTGGGGAGGGTGGCCCGCAGGGCCGGGTGGGGGTGGTGCACCGCTACCCCCACCCCGTTTCGCGCCATCCGCTTCGCGAATGTCGCGAACCGACCCTCCCCACAAGGGGGAGGGTGAAGGAGCGCCCCATGCCGCCTCGACTGCAGCCAGTGCATCAGCCGGCAAATCCTTTGAGAAGTCCAGATACTCATCCAGCCCCAGCCCACCATCGCTCCGCTCCAACGCGTCCAGCAGCGCACGCGGCGTTTGCGGAATCCCTTCAACGTCGTAGCCCTGCTCCTTCAGGTCATGCAGCATGGCCAGCACGCTGGACGGCACATCCAGGCCCACGGCATAGCCAGTGCGGCCGGGCGCACTCGGATAGTCCGGAATGAGGATCGCCAACTTACGCGTCGCGCGGGGCGTCTGCTGCAACCGTGTGAACGCCGCTAGCCTGTCCGCCACTTGCGCCACGCGATCCGGTTCCGGCCGGTTGGCGAAGGCGCGGTGGCCGAGCGCCGGGTCGGTCTCGCTCTCGCCCTTGAAGGAAATCGCGCCGGCGAGGATGCGGCCGTCGAGTTCGGGCAGCACGACATGCATGGCGAGGTCGGCGGGCGCCAGGCCGCGCTGGTTGTTGTCCCAGACGTCGCGGCGGGTGGTGGCGACGATGACCTGTAAGACCGGCACGCCGGCGCGGTCGAAGAGCGTTTCGACGCCGGGTTCGGCACCGGAAGCGAAGGCCGTTGCGGTGATGATGGCGGTGGGCTTGAGCGTGGCCAGCGCGGTTCCGACGAAGGCCAGGGAGGTCGGGTCTTTGAGGCTGGAGACGAAGATCGGGATCGGTCTCATGCCGCGCTGGCGGAGTGCATCAAAGAGGGCATCGATTGGCGCGACATCGGCGGCCAGCAGCATCGAGCGGTAGAATAGGATGGGGATGATGGGAAGGTTGATGTTGTCTGCGCCGAGTTCCCGCCCACCCCCCTCTGTCCTGCCGGACATCTCCCCCGCAAGGGGGGAGATTGCGCTGTCATCGACGCTTTCGCCAATCGGGGATGTTGCAGAGGAATCTATTATCGACTGGGCAGAAAAAGTGCCGAGGTCCGCGCCGGCTGATCTCCCCCCTTGCGGGGGAGATGTCCGGCAGGACAGAGGGGGGTGTGAAGGAACGCCGACATCGGCCAAATCCAACTTGCCTACGACGCCGCGGCCTGGCTCGTAGTAGCCAGCTTTCGGCACGCTGACCGGCTCTGCAACCGCCGCATCCGACCCAGCCAACCCCGCCAGCCGCTGCATCAGCGCTGCCATATTCTCCGGCCCGCCCTCGCGGAAATAGCCCAGCAGGCCGTCCAGCTCCTCGCGCGGCAGCGTCGAGGCTTCGATCAGCCTGAGATCCTCGTCGTGGCTCTCGCCCGGCAGCAGCGCCAGCTTGATGCCGTTCGCACGGGCAGTCGCGGCAAGCTGGTCGCAGCCATAGCGCCACCAGTCGTAGCCGCCGAGGATGCGCACCAAAATCACCTTGGCGTGGCGGGCGACGCTGTCGATCCAGAGGTCCACGGACATGGGATGGCGCAGGTCGCGCAGCGCCGCCAGCCGCATCGACGGCAGGCGGACGGCATCGGCCGTCCAGGCCGCCGCGAGGCCGGCGAGGTCGCTGTCGGTGAAGGACAGCGCCACGATATCCGCCGGCGTCTGCCGGAGATCAACTGGCTCGGCGAGATCGTCGAGCGAGGCGGAGGTCGTGGCGAGTATGTGCATCGCGGCTTAGTGCGTTTCACCGTTTCACGGAACGGCGAACCGCTCTATCTCCTTGTTTTTACGCAATTCCTGTGGGAAAACCGTTTCACACTTTTCCTGGAATTGCTCCTGAGATCAGCCGGCGAGTATACGCTCGATCGCCGGGCGGTTCAGCCCCTTCAGGCCGATGACAACGAGACGCGAGCGGCGATCGTCCTCGGCCGTCCAGGCGCGGTCATAATAATGGTTGACGCGCGGGCCGACGGCCTGCAGCAAAAGCCGCATCGGCTTGCCGCCGACATCGACGAAGCCTTTCACACGCAGCACATTCTCTTCCTCGGCAACCGTGGCGACGCGCCTGGCCAGTTCGTCCGGATTGGTGATGGAGGGGATGTCGACGATGAAGGTGTCGAAATCGTCATGCTCGTGGTCGAAGGCGCCGTCATGGTGCGATTTGCGGTTCTCGATGTCGTCCTCGACGGCGAGGCCGAGGCCGAGCAGCACCGAGGGATCGACCTTGCCATGTGCGGTCGGCACGATCTTCACGGCGCGGGCGGAATGTTCATTGATGATGGCGTTGGCGCGGGCCGAACCGGGGGCGTCCATTAGATCGCTCTTCGACAGGATGATCAAATCGGCGCAGGCGATCTGGTCCTCGAAGACTTCTTCGACCGGATCGTCGTGGTCGAGCGTCTCGTCCTGAGCGCGCTGTGCCTGCAGGGCGTTCATATCGTTGGCAACGCGGCCCTCGGCCAGCGCCGGGCCGTCTACCACGGCAATGACGCCATCGACGGTCACCCGGCTCTTCACGCTTGGCCACTGGAACGCCTGGACCAGCGGCTTGGGCAGAGCCAGGCCCGAGGTCTCGATCAGGATGTGGTCAACCTTAGGTGTCAGCGCGAGGATCTTGTCGAGGGCGGGCACGAAATCGTCGGCGACCGTGCAGCAGATGCAGCCATTGGCCAGTTCGAGGATGTTTTCCTCGGGGCAGGTGTCGATGCCGCAGCCTTTCAGGATTTCCCCGTCGATGCCGATGTCGCCGAACTCGTTGACGATGATGGCGATGCGCTTGCCGCCGGCATTTTCCAGGAGATGGCGGACCAGCGTCGTCTTGCCGGCGCCGAGGAAGCCTGTAACGACAGTGCAGGGAACACGGGAGAGGTTGGCGGCCGGGTTTGAAGCGTTCATCGTCAGTCCTTCAGCATGTCGAGGGGTGGGATGCGGGCAACGAGGCCGCGCTTGAGGCTATCGGGCCGGCCGCGCCACGGGATGAGGCCGTCGGCCGAAGTCGCGAAGAGCTTTGCGCCGGTAACGAGGTCGGCGCCGCTGGTTGCGGTCAGATCGCCGAAGACATAGCTCCAGCAGCCATCGCGCAGGATCGCGGCGCTGAGGCGGCGCTTGCAATTGCCGAGACATTCGGCGGTGCGGACCCGGATATCGCCGGCAGCGGCGCGGCGTGTGTCCTCAGCCAGCAATTCGCCGGCGCGCGGATGGGCGTCGGAACCGGTCTCATCGCGGCAGGAGGCGCAGACGATGACGGTCACGCCGGTCAGGGCGTCGTTGTCGCCGGACGCAATGTCCGCTGTGCCAGCCGAAAAACTGCTGTTCTGGTCCAAAAACCGTGCTCCTTGCCCGGAAACCCGCCAGGCGATCGGATACTTTGTCTCAGACGGCAGGTCTCCTGGCTCGCGGGTCGTCGCCTTGGTTAGCCGCCTTCCCGGTGTTACCCAGTGGCTTTCGGCCTTGGCTCGTCGCTTACAGTTGCGGGGACAGCCGCGGATTTGGGACCGAAATCCCGCACCGCATTCCCTCTTGGCCCTTGCCGTTGCGGGCAGGGGACCGTCTGCAGCGGATTTAGGCTTTTGCGGGCGGCGGTGTCAACGCACGGCTACGACATGGCGATGTCGGCAGGGGCTGTCATGTCCCGGCTTCCGGCAGTGCCAGGATGACCTGTCGGATAGCTTGATAGCCATCGCTATAGTCCCAGTCATGGCCGACAGCCAGATTCTGTCCCTCATGCCAAACCGCGTTGTCCAGAAGGACTTCGGCACTAATCAGCGTGCCCTTCAAGCCTGCCAGAAAGGTCCGGACAAAATGGCTTCCGGGGGGTACCGAAGCTGTGAATAGCTTTTCCAGCTTGGCATAGAATGCTGGATAGCCTGGTGTCAGCGAGCATAGCTCGGTTGTGGCCTGGGAAATGACCGGGCCGCTATAGATTTTCCAGCGGGCATCTTTTCGCCAGATCTTCCAACTGGCGCTGCTTCGCTGCCAAAGCTCTATTTCGGCCTGCATGGTCTCGCAGACGTGATCGGCCAGTCCCTCAATGGCCACATGGAAAACACCACGGAGAAACTTTTCAAACGCCTGGTTCAGTTCCTGTTCGCGCGTGTCGCCGAAGCCAGCAAAGGATTCAATGACCGGCTGAACATCAAGCAGCGGAGAAAAAATGTAGATTTCCAGGACCAGCCGGTCAGAACTCGTCTCGAACACCTCAGCCTCAAACCGAAGCTGCTTCGATTGGAGCATGACGTCCCTATCTCTGCGGACTGCATCTATTCCATGCGCAATGAGGGCGCCATGGATCATGTCGAGCACTTTGTCCGATGCCATTGCACAACCTACGAGGCTTATTGAGGCCTCTATGACAGACGCTGCAAGGGTTGGCCATCTCTCTCGCTAGCCAATGCCGGCCCCAGATTGCCGGCCGGCGTCACTTCGATGCGCTCAAGGCCAAGCCAGCCCTGCATCTCCTTTAGTTCCTCGAAAAGCTGTGCGGTGGTCTCAGGCGGTGCGCCTGCTTCGGCATAGGCGGCGTGGACGCGTAAGACACTCGCAGGCCGGTCGGCCTTGAGGTCGACGCGGGCGACGATCTTGTCGCCGAGCAAGAAAGGCAGCACGTAATAGCCATATTGCCGCTTGTCGGCCGGGGTGTAGATCTCGATGCGGTAGCGGAAATCGAAGAGACGCTCGGTGCGCGCGCGCTCGAAGACCACCGGATCGAAGGGGGCCAGCAAGGCGCGGGCCTCGATCTTTCGCGGCAGGCGGGCGTCCCTATAGAGGTAAGCCGGCTTGTCCCAACCTTCGACGTTTACCGGCAGCAACTCGCCCATCTCGACCAGTTCCTCCAACCGGCCCTTCATGTCGGCCGGCGACAAGCGGAAATAATCGCGCAGGTCACCCGACGTCGCGATGCCGTGGGCGCGGGCGGAAATGCGCAGCAATTCGCGGTGCGCGTCCTCGGCCGCCGGCACCGGCAGATCGAGGATCGCCTGCGGCAGCACGCGCTCGGGCAGGTCATAGAAGCGTTCGAAGCCACGGCGGTGCGCCGTGGTGATGCGTCCGGCCCAGAAGAGCCATTCGAAGGCGTGCTTGGCGTGGCTCCAGCCCCACCAGCCGCCCGAACCTTTCTGGCCTTCCAGTGCCGAAGCGGCAATCGGGCCGCGCTCGGCGACCGCGCGGTAGATCTCTTCGATATAGGCGGCGTGCTCGCGGCCCCATTTGGCGAGGCCGAGATACATTTCGTCGCCTTGCTCGGCCCGCTGCATGCGCCAGCGCATCAGCGGGTAGGTCTCGACCGGCAGGAACGAGGCCTCATGCGCCCAGTATTCGAACACCGTGCGTTTGCGGGTGATGGCCGCATTGTCGAGCAAAGCCAGCGGGTAGGGGCCAAGCCGCGAATAGAGCGGCATATAGTGGGCGCGCACCACCGCGCTGACGGAATCGATCTGCAGCAAGCCGGTGCGCGACAGCACGCGGGCGAGGTGGCGGTGATCGGGCGTGCCGACCGGGCGGGGATCGAGAAATCCTTGCGCGGCGAGCGCGATGCGCCTGGCCGCGGGGAGTGAGATTTTGTCCTTCGTCAAAGTGTCTTGCCTCGAACCATTTTCCCGACTTTAGCCGGCGATTCCGGTCATGCTAGCAGGCAAATGGCGGGAGATGTGTCAGGAGACAAAAGTGGAGTGAAAGATGAAGGAAATCAAACAGGAGGAGATCGGACCAGTTTTTCCCGGCCTGCCGTCCAGCACTGTCTTTTGAACAAGGTTTGACTTGCTTCGCTGAAAGCCGTGCGCTAACCCTCGCCGCGTTGCAGCAAAGGCACCTAAAACGGTTCAGCGGTTAAACTGTCGCGCTTCCGCATTAGGGTTGGTTGCTGTAATCAAAGTGGATTGGCCGCCAACGGAAAGCCGAGCATGAACGTACTCCTCAGTTCATACCTGCCCATCGTCCTCTTCATCGCCGTGGCCGCAGTTGTAGGCCTGGCGCTTATCATCGCGCCGTTCCTGGTGGCTTATCGCAATCCCGATCCGGAGAAGCTTTCCGCCTACGAGTGCGGGTTCAACTCGTTCGACGATGCCCGGATGAAATTCGACATCCGCTTCTACCTGGTGTCGATCCTGTTCATCATCTTCGATCTGGAAGTGGCCTTCCTGTTTCCGTGGGCGGTGTCGTTCTCGAAGATCGGCATGCTCGGTTTCTGGTCGATGATGGTGTTTTTGGCGGTGCTGACCATCGGCTTTGCCTATGAGTGGAAAAAAGGAGCGCTGGAATGGGATTGAACGACAGTTCCGGAACGCTCGTCGCGCCGAAGCCCAAAGGCCTGATCGACCCCAATACCGGACGTCCGGTCGGTTCCGACGATCCGTTCTTCCTCGAGATCAACAATGAACTGGCCGACAAGGGTTTTCTGGTCACCTCGACCGAGGCGCTGATCACCTGGGCACGCAGCGGCTCGCTGATGTTCATGACCTTCGGTCTCGCCTGCTGTGCCGTCGAGATGATCCACACCTCGATGCCGCGCTATGATTCGGAGCGGTTTGGCGTGGCTCCTCGCGCGTCGCCGCGCCAGTCGGACATAATGATCGTGGCGGGAACGCTGACCAACAAGATGGCCCCCGCTTTGCGCAAGGTCTACGACCAGATGCCGGAGCCGCGCTACGTCATCTCGATGGGCTCCTGCGCCAATGGCGGCGGCTATTATCACTATTCCTATTCGGTGGTGCGCGGCTGCGACCGCATCGTGCCGGTCGACATCTATGTGCCCGGCTGCCCGCCGAGCGCCGAAGCGCTGCTCTACGGCATTCTTCTCCTGCAGAAGAAGATCCGCCGCACCGGCACGATCGAACGGTAGACCCATGGCCGCATCCCTGAGCGAACTGTCGACCTATCTCGGCGAAAAGCTGCCGGGCCGCGTCACCGATGCGGTGCTTGCCTATGGCGAACTGACGATCTCGGTTGCTACAGACAATCTGATCGAGGTGACAAGCTTCCTGCGTGACAATTCGGGCTGCCAGTTCATTTCGATCATCGATATCTGCGGCGCCGACTACCCGTCGCGCGTCAAGCGTTTCGATGTCGTCTATCATTTGCTTTCGCCGAAGCAGAATTTGCGCATCCGCATCAAGGTGCAGGCCGACGAAGAGACGCTGGTGCCGTCGCTCACCGCTGTCTATCCCGGCGCCGACTGGTATGAGCGCGAGGCCTACGATCTCTATGGCGTGCTGTTCTCCGGCCATCCGGACCTGCGCCGCATCCTCACGGACTACGGTTTCGAGGGCCATCCCCTGCGCAAGGACTTCCCGCTGACCGGTTTCGTCGAGGTGCGCTACGACGACGAAGCCAAGCGCGTGATCTACGAGCCGGTGGAATTGAAGCAGGAATTCAGGAACTTCGATTTTCTCTCGCCATGGGAAGGGACGGACTACGTCCTGCCGGGCGATGAGAAGGCGAAACAGTGAGTAGGAAGTAGTGAGTAGTCAGTAGCAAAAGATTTGGAGCAACGGATCGAATCTTATCGCGACTTGAAGGTGTGGCAATCGGCGATGACGCTTGCTGAGGATTGCTACCGTTTCACCAAAGAGTTTCCGAGGGATGAGATTTACGGCATGACCTCTCAGATGCGCCGATCGGCGGTTTCGGTCGCAGCGAACGTCGCGGAGGGATACGGTCGGGAGAACAGAGGGTCGTTCGTTCAATTTTTGCGCATGGCGCAAGGCTCGTTGAAGGAACTGGAGACACACATACTGCTGGCATGTCGGGTTGGCCTGCTGCGAAAAGACAATGAGATTGAGCTGCCGCTGCGATGCGAAGAGATTGGAAAAATGATGAGATCTCTTATCCGAACGGTGCAGGCCAAGCAGGCGGAATGAAGCAGGCATTGAGATTGATGATCACTACTCACTACTCACTACTGACTCTTCGCCAGAGGCGCCAGAATGGCTGAAACCTCCGTCCGCAACTTTAACATCAACTTCGGACCGCAGCACCCTGCGGCGCACGGTGTTTTGCGTCTTGTGCTGGAGCTTGACGGCGAGGTGGTCGACCGCGTCGATCCGCATATCGGCTTGCTGCATCGCGGCACCGAAAAGCTGATCGAGCACAAAACCTATCTGCAGGCAGTGCCCTATCTCGACCGGCTCGACTATTGCGCACCGATGAACCAGGAGCATGCCTTCGCGCTCGCCACCGAGCGGTTGCTCGGCATCGAAGTGCCGAAGCGCGGCCAGTTGATCCGCGTGCTCTATTCCGAGCTCAGCCGCATCATGTCGCACATCCTCAATGTGACGACGCAGGCGCTGGATATCGGCGCGCTGACGCCGCCGCTGTGGGGTTTCGTCGAACGCGAAAAGCTGATGGTGTTTTATGAGCGCGCTTCCGGTTCGCGCATGCATGCGGCCTATTTCCGTCCCGGCGGCGTGCACCAGGATCTGCCGGCGAAGCTGGTCGAGGACATCGGCAAGTGGATCGACCCGTTCCTGAAGTCGCTTGACGACCTCGACAGGCTGCTTACCGGCAACCGCATCTTCAAGCAACGCAATGTCGATATCGGTATCGTGTCGCTTGCCGACGCCTGGGCCTGGGGCTTTTCCGGCGTCATGGTGCGCGGCTCGGGTGCGGCCTGGGATTTGCGCAAGTCGCAGCCTTATGAATGCTATTCCGAGATGGATTTCGACATCCCGATCGGCAAGAACGGCGACTGCTACGACCGTTATCTCGTGCGCATGGAAGAGATGCGCCAGTCGGCGAAAATCATGCGCCAGTGCGTCGACCTTCTGCTCGGCAAGGAGAGCACCGGGCCGGTGTCGAACCTCGACGGCAAGGTGGTGCCGCCGAAGCGCCAGGCGATGAAGCGCTCGATGGAAGCGCTGATCCATCATTTCAAGCTCTACACCGAGGGCTATCGCGTGCCGGCCGGCGAGGTCTATGCTGCCGTCGAGGCGCCGAAGGGCGAGTTCGGTGTCTATCTCGTCTCCGACGGCACCAACAAGCCCTATCGCTGCAAGCTGCGCGCGCCCGGCTTCGCGCATCTGCAAGCCATGGATTTCCTCTGCCGCGGCCACATGCTGGCCGACGTCACTGCCGTCCTGGGTTCCCTCGATATCGTCTTCGGGGAGGTTGATCGGTGATGGCGGCAGCCAATCCTACAGTGCGCTCTCAGGTCGGTGTTCGAGGGAATGCCGACGCTGCCCTACCGCGGTGGCGCGAATTGGCAAAAGCCATGCTGCCGGTCGAGTTCGCAGAGGCTTCTTACAACTCGACTCAGCACTGTTCGATCTATGACTTCTTTTTTACCCTGCTACCCAAGACGCGCCTTGCCCACCGCGACAATGACGTCGACAAGCTGGGTAGAATGCACGGGTTCGCCCAATGGGCTGCCGTTCACCCGAACAAACAGATTTGGAATGCGGCTGGTGTCGCTTTTTACGAGCACTTGTTCGACGATGACATCGACGCTGATGCGGTCATGGCATGGATCTCGCCTCAAGTAAGGCAAACTGTTCTGGGGCTGTGGCAATACATGTTGCCCGCAGAGCGATTTGCGAGTGTTGCTCGATCTGCCGAACGCATTCCGTTTTCTCATCAGAAAGAATGTGAAACCGCAATAGCTCTCGTAGCAGAGCAGGGGCCCGATCGCTAAATGTCAGTCCGCCGTCTCGCAGAAGCAAGCGTCCAGCCAGCCTCCTTCGCCTTCAACCGGGCGAATGCGGCGGTTGCGAAGCAATGGATCAAGAAATATCCGAAGGGCCGCGAGCAGTCGGCGATCATTCCCTTGCTGATGATTGCGCAGGAGCAGGAAGGCTGGGTCACCAAGGCGGCGATCGAGACGATTTCGGACATGCTCGGCATGCCGCGCATTCGCGGCCTCGAAGTCGCGACCTTCTACACGCAGTACCAGCTCAATCCGGTCGGCACGCGCGCACATATCCAGGTCTGCGGCACCACGCCCTGCATGCTGCGCGGCTCGGAAGCGCTGATGGATGTGTGCCGCTCGAAAATCCATCACGACCAGTTCCACACCAACGACAAGGGCACACTGTCGTGGGAGGAAGTCGAATGCCTCGGCGCCTGCGTCAACGCGCCGATGGTGATGGTCTTCAAGGATACGTTCGAGGATCTCACCCCCGAGCGGCTGGCCGAAATCATCGATCTTTACGATGCGGGCAAGGGCGCCTCGGTTCCCACGGGACCGCAAAACGGCAGAACCGGCTCGGAGCCGGCGCCTGGCCTGACGACGCTGAAGAGCGAAAAGGCGATCCTCAAAGCAACGCGCGACAAGGAAGCCAGGGCGGCGAGCAAGGCTGCCCACGCGGCGCCCGACGCAATCATTGCGGCGCCTGTTCCGGCTCCTGCCGCTCCTGCAGCGGCCGCCCCGGTCGCGCCATCCAACGCCGGCAAACCGAAAACCGATGCGCCGGAAACCAGCTCGGCGTTGAAGTCGCCCTCCAGGGCCAAGGTTGCACCGGCGGCGGAAAAAGCGGCGAGCGTCCCGGCGCCCCTGCATTCGGCCGCCAACGCCAACACCGCGGCGCCTGAAGTCGAGAAGGTCGCCAAGCAGCGTAATGGCCCGAAGACCACCTCCACGCCGGCAGCTGCCTTCATCGCTCCGGAATTCAAGGCGCCAGCGGCCAACGCCCCGGTGGCCCCGACCGTCAAGGCGCCGACAGCCAGACCCGCAAAGCCGTCGCTCGAGGACAAGAACCGTCCGGCCGGAATCGACAGGCCGGCTGCGGTCGACGATCTCAAGCTGATCTCGGGCATTGGCCCGAAGATCGAGGGCATCCTTCATTCGCTTGGCATCTTCACCTTCACACAGGTCGCATCCTGGAATAAGGCCGAGCGCGACTGGGTGGATGGATATCTCGCTTTCCAGGGCCGCATCGAGCGCGACGACTGGGGCAAGCAGGCCAAGGCGCTCGCCAAGGGCGGCGTCGCCGAATACATCCGCGTCTTCGGCAAGGAGCCACGTTGATGGCTGAAGCGCAAAGCACCGGATCTTTGCTGTCGCTGCGCAGCATTGTCATCGGCGTTGTCTGCATCGCTGCTGCCAACATCCTTCTGGAGGGGCTTCGGCGCCTCGTCGAATTGCCGGTTTCGGATACCCTGGAATCGATGGCCGCGACCGGCATAGGCGTGCTGGTGTGGGTCTCGATCGTCTTGCGGGGAAAGAGGTAAGTCATGCTGGCTGACAAAGACCGCATCTTCAACAACATCTACGGGCTCTTCGACAAGTCACTGGCCGGCGCGATGGCGCGCGGCGCCTGGGACAACACGCCCGGCATCATCGCCAAGGGGCGAGAGTGGATCGTCAATGAGATGAAGGCGTCCGGCCTGCGCGGCCGTGGCGGCGCCGGCTTCCCGACCGGGCTGAAATGGTCGTTCATGCCCAAGCAGAGCGATGGAAGGCCGAGTTATCTCGTTGTCAACGCCGACGAGTCCGAGCCCGGCACGTGCAAGGACCGCGATATCCTGCGCAACGATCCGCACACCCTGGTCGAGGGCTCGTTCATCGCCGGCTTCGCCATGGGCGCGGTCGCCGCCTACATCTATGTGCGCGGCGAGTTCATCCGTGAGCGCGAGGCGCTGCAGCGCGCCATCGACGAGGCCTACGAGGCCAGGCTGATCGGCAAGAACAACACGTCCGGATACGATTTCGACATCTACATGCATCACGGCGCCGGCGCCTATATATGTGGCGAGGAAACAGCACTTCTCGAAAGCCTCGAAGGCAAGAAGGGCCAGCCCCGGCTGAAGCCGCCATTCCCAGCCAATGTCGGCTTGTACGGTTGTCCGACTACCGTGAACAATGTCGAGTCAATCGCGGTCGCGCCGACCATTTTGCGCCGTGGCGCCGCCTGGTTCTCGTCCTTCGGCCGCCCCAACAATGTCGGCACCAAGCTGTTTTGCATCTCGGGCCATGTCAACAATCCGTGCACCGTCGAAGAGGCGATGTCGATCCCGTTCCGCGAGCTGATCGAGACGCATTGCGGTGGCATTCGCGGCGGCTGGGACAATCTCCTCGCGGTCATTCCGGGCGGCGCTTCGGTGCCGCTGGTGCCGGCCGAGCAGATCATCGATGCGCCGATGGATTTCGATGCTTTGCGCGACCTGAAATCCGGCCTCGGCACGGCGGCTGTCATCGTCATGGACAAATCGACCGATATCGTGAAGGCGATCGCCAGGCTTTCCTATTTCTACAAGCATGAGAGCTGCGGCCAGTGCACGCCATGCCGCGAAGGCACCGGCTGGATGTGGCGGGTGATGGAGCGGCTGGTGCGCGGCGAGGCGCAGAAGCGCGAGATCGACATGCTGCTCGACGTCACCAAACAGGTGGAGGGTCATACGATCTGCGCGCTGGGCGATGCCGCGGCATGGCCGATCCAGGGCCTGATGCGGCATTTCCGCGGCGAGGTGGAGCGGCGCATCGACGAGTTTTCGCGCAACGCGCACCGGGCCGAACCGGTGATGGTGGCGGCTGAGTAGATTTGAAATACGGGCGCAAGCCCGGGACTGACACAGCGGGGCGGGGCAAGCGAAGAAACGACCAGGAGATGTCTATGGCGCAGTATTCGAACCCTTTGATGCCCAATTTGGACCAGCTTGAAAAGATGAACCAGGATTTGACCAGGATGATGCCGAAGGAGATGGCCAGCGCCGTCAACCTTCTCGCGCATCCTGTCGCTGGTGCCGCCGCGATGTCGGCGCTGGGCTTCGGCCTTGCCAACCATGCATTTGGCGTGTGGCTCGGCGCCTTGTCGGGTGCTGCCGAGGCATCGCAGCGGATTTTCCAGCCGATCATCGACGATTTCGAGCAGCGCACCCAAGAGTTCTCCGAGACCGCGCCGGCCACCAAGGCGCGCGCGGCGACCAGAACCCTGATCGCCGAGGCGCAGAGTTTTGCCCAGGATGTGACCGATATTGCCGCTCGCACCGTCGATGCCGAGCCGGAGAAGACCGATGCCGTCGCCGAAGGCGCGACGATCGGATTGATGCCGGAGGATTTCAGACAGCCCAAGGCCATGGCGCGTCCGGCCAAGCCGTCGGATCTCAAGGCGATCACCGGCGTTGGGCCGAAGCTGGAAAAGGTGCTGAACGGCCTCGGCATCTGGACCTTTGCCCAGATCGCGGCGTGGACGCCGGAAGAGATCGCCTGGGTCGAGGACTACCTGTCGCTCACCGGCCGCATCGGCCGCGACGAGTGGACCCGCCAGGCCGCGGCGCTGACGCTGGCTGCCAAGGCGAAGAAGTAGGGGTGGCAGGCATGGAGATCCACGACAGGAGCGATGTTCTCGATGTGCGCAATGCCATCGTCAGCAACTCCAGATTTGACGATGTGAACTTGTCGAACACGCAGTTTCACAACGTCGACCTGTCGGCGGCCGTGGTGGACGACGCGAACCTCTCGAACGCGTTTTTCAGCAATGTGAATATGAGCAATCTGAAGATAGAAAACGCTGAAGTCGCCGGCATGATGATCAATGGCATCAGGCTGAGCGATCTGTTTCAGGCATATGAGACGGCGCAGACCGCCGGGGGCAATTGATGGCAAAGCTCAAGGTCGACGGGAAAGAGATCACTGTACCCGACCACTACACGCTGCTGCAGGCGGCCGAGGACGCCGGCGCGGAAGTGCCGCGCTTCTGCTTCCATGAGCGGCTGTCGATTGCCGGCAATTGCCGCATGTGCCTGATCGAGGTGAAGGGCGGGCCGCCCAAGCCGCAGGCCTCCTGCGCCATGAATGTGCGCGACCTGCGTCCGGGACCCAATGGCGAGGCGCCTGAAATCTTCACCAACACGCCGATGGTCAAGAAGGCCCGCGAAGGCGTGATGGAATTCCTGCTGATCAACCATCCGCTGGATTGCCCGATCTGCGACCAGGGCGGCGAATGCGACCTGCAGGACCAGGCGATGGCCTTCGGCGTCGATTCCTCGCGCTATCACGAGAACAAGCGCGCGGTCGAAGACAAGTATATCGGCCCACTGGTCAAGACGGTTATGAACCGCTGCATCCACTGCACGCGCTGCGTTCGCTTCACCACGGAAGTTGCGGGCATTTCCGAGCTTGGCCTGATCGGCCGCGGCGAGGATGCCGAGATCACCACCTATCTCGAAAGCGCCATGACCTCGGAGCTGCAGGGCAATGTCATCGACCTCTGCCCGGTCGGCGCGCTGACGTCGAAGCCGTTCGCCTTCCAGGCGCGGCCGTGGGAGCTGACCAAGACAGAATCCATCGACGTCATGGACGCCGTCGGCTCGGCAATCCGCGTCGACAGCCGTGGCCGCGAGGTGATGCGCATCCTGCCGCGCGTCAATGAAGCGGTGAACGAGGAGTGGATTTCCGACAAGACCCGCTTCATCTGGGACGGATTGCGCACGCAGCGCCTCGACCGCCCCTATGTCCGCAAGGACGGAAAGCTGGCGCCGGCCAGCTGGGCCGAAGCGTTCGTTGCGATCAGGGATGCGGTGTCGAATGCGGCGCCCGAGAAAATCGGCGCGATTGCGGGCGATCTTGCCGCCGTCGAGGAAATCTACGCGCTTAAGCAGCTTATGGCTGCGTTGGGCTCGAAGAACACCGATTGCCGCCAGGACGGCGCCGCACTCGATCCCGCGCTCGGCCGCGCCAGCTACATCTTCAACCCCACCATCGAGGGCATCGAGCAGGCCGACGCGGTGCTGATCATCGGCGGCAATCCGCGCTTCGAGGCCTCGGTGCTCAATGCCCGCATCCGCAAGCGCTGGCGGATCGGCAATCTGCCGGTCGGCGTCATCGGCGAGGTCGGCGACACGCGTTACGACTATGAACAGCTCGGCGCCGGTCCGGAGTCGCTGAAAGACTTGGCCGATGGCAACGGCAAGTTCTTCCAGGTGCTGAAGAAGGCGACGCATCCGCTGATCATCGTCGGCCAGGGCGCACTATCGCGTGCCGACGGCGCGGCGGTGCTCGGCCAGGCGGCGAAACTCGCCACGGCCGTGAACGCTGCCCGCGCCGACTGGAACGGCTTTGCCGTGCTGCACACTGCGGCCGCGCGCGTCGGCGGTCTCGATGTCGGCTTCGTGCCTGGCAGGGGCGGCAAGAACGTTGCCGGCATGCTGGGGGAGAGCGAGGTTCTGTTCCTGCTCGGCGCCGACGAGATCGACATGTCCAAGACCGGCGGCGCCTTCGTTGTCTATGTCGGAACGCATGGCGACGCCGGTGCGCACCGCGCCAATGTCATCCTGCCGGGAGCCGCCTACACCGAAAAGTCCGGCACCTATGTCAACACCGAGGGACGCGTGCAGCAGACCAACCGCGCGGGCTTCGCGCCGGGCGACGCGCGCGAAGACTGGGCGATCCTGAGGGCATTGTCCGATGTGCTGGGCAAGAAACTACCCTTCGATTCGCTGCAGCAGTTGCGCGCCAAACTCTATGGCGAATACCCGCATCTCGCCCGCATCGATCATGTCGAAGCCGGCAATGCCGATGACGTCGCTAGGGTGGCGAAGCTCGGCGGGCGGCTGAACAAGGGCACTTTCACCTCGCCGGTCACGGATTTCTATCTGACCAACCCGATTGCGCGGGCCTCCGCCGTCATGGCGGAATGCTCGGCGCTGGCGAAAAACGGCTTCAGGCAGGCGGCAGAGTAGACATGGACACCTTCTTCTCCTTCTACGTGCTGCCGACGCTGATCATCCTTTTAAAGTCGGTCGTGCTGATCGTCGTTTTGCTGATCGGGGTTGCCTACCTGCTTTACGCCGACCGCAAGATCTGGGCGGCGGTGCAATTGCGCCGCGGCCCGAACGTCGTCGGCCCGTGGGGCACGCTGCAGGCTTTCGCCGACCTGCTAAAATTCGTCTTCAAGGAACCGGTCATTCCGTCCGGCGCCAACAAGGGCGTGTTCCTGCTGGCGCCGCTGGTGTCGGCCGTGCTGGCAATCTCGGCCTGGGCGGTCATTCCCGTCAATGCCGGCTGGGGGATCGCCAACGTCAATGTCGGCATCCTCTACGTCTTCGCCATCTCCTCGCTCGAGGTCTATGGCGTGATCATGGGCGGCTGGGCGTCCAATTCGAAATACCCGTTCCTCGGCGCGCTGCGCTCGGCGGCGCAGATGGTGTCCTACGAAGTCTCGATCGGCTTCGTCATCGTCACCGTGCTGCTCTGCGTCGGCTCGCTCAACCTGTCGGACATCGTGCTGTCGCAGCAGGATGGGCTGGGCACCAAGCTTGGCCTGCCCAACAGCTTCCTCGACTGGCACTGGCTGGCGCTGTTCCCGATGTTCGTCATTTTCTTCATCTCGGCGCTGGCCGAGACCAACCGCCCGCCCTTCGACCTGGTGGAAGCCGAGTCCGAATTGGTCGCCGGCCATATGGTCGAATATTCGTCGACGCCGTTCCTGTTGTTCTTCCTCGGCGAATATGTCGCCGTGGTGATGATGTGCGCGCTGGCCACCATCCTGTTCCTCGGCGGCTGGCTGCCGCCCTTCGACTTCGCCCCCTTCACCTGGGTGCCCGGCGTGATCTGGTTCGTGCTCAAGATCTGCCTGATGTTCTTCATGTTCTCCATGGTGAAGGCCTTCGTGCCGCGCTACCGATACGACCAGCTGATGCGGCTCGGCTGGAAAGTGTTTTTGCCGATCTCGCTGTTCATGGTCGTTGCCACCGCGGCCTTCCTCAAGATCACGGGGTTTGCGTGATGTCCGCTCTTGGCCAGGCCGCCAAATCGCTGCTGCTGCAGGATTTCGTCAGCGCCTTCTTCCTGTCGATGCGCCAGTTCTTCGCGCCGAAGGAGACGATCAACTATCCGCACGAAAAGGGGCCGACCAGCCCGCGCTTCCGGGGCGAGCATGCTTTGCGCCGTTACCCCAATGGCGAAGAGCGCTGCATCGCCTGCAAATTGTGCGAAGCGATCTGTCCGGCGCAGGCGATCACCATCGAGGCCGGCCCGCGCCGCAATGACGGCACGCGCCGCACCGTGCGCTACGACATCGACATGGTGAAGTGCATCTATTGCGGCTTCTGCCAGGAAGCCTGCCCGGTCGACGCCATCGTCGAGGGGCCGAATTTCGAGTTCGCGACGGAGACGCGCGAAGAGCTTTACTACGACAAGGACAGGCTGCTGGCGAATGGCGACCGCTGGGAGCGCGAACTGGCGCGCAACATCTCGCTGGACTCGCCCTACCGCTGACATTTGACGCATGGACGGGGCGAGGGGCCTCGTCTAAGGACAACGCAACTTGCCGGCCGGAGGCGGTCGCAGAAATCAAACAGGACGGATGTCCTGTTTGGACAGGAACCCGGGGGATCCCCAATGCTGAGTGGACTAGAGGCGGCCTTTTTCTACCTCTTCGCCTTTGTCGCGGTGGCGTCGGCCTTCATGGTCATTTCGTCGCGCAACCCCGTGCATTCCGTGCTGTTCCTGATCCTGACCTTCTTTAACGCCGCCGGCCTGTTCATGCTGACCGGCGCCGAGTTCCTGGCGATGATCCTGCTCGTCGTCTATGTCGGCGCGGTCATGGTGCTGTTCCTGTTCGTCGTCATGATGCTCGATGTCGACTTCGCCGAGATGAAGGAAGGCGCCCTGCAATATGCGCCGATCGGCGCGCTGGTCGGGCTGATCCTGGCGGCCGAGCTGATCGTGGTGCTCGGCGGCTACACCTTCGCGCCGCAACTGGCCTCGACGGTCTCCAAACCCATCCCGGATCTTGCCGCGCGGACAAACACCGCAGCACTCGGCGACATCCTCTATACGGACTACCTCTACTACTTCCAGATTTCGGGCCTCATCCTGCTGGTCGCCATGATCGGCGCCATCGTCCTGACGCTGCGCCACAAGGAAGGGGTCAAGCGGCAGTCGATCGCAGCCCAGGTCGGCCGCACGCCGGCGACAGGCATGGAAGTCCGCAAGGTCAAGTCAGGCGAGGGGCTCTGAGATGGTCGTCGGCATCGCACATTACCTGACCGTATCGGCGATCTTGTTCACGCTGGGCGTGTTCGGCATCTTCCTGAACCGCAGGAACATCATCGTCATCCTGATGTCGATCGAGCTGATCCTTTTGGCGGTCAACATCAATTTCGTTGCCTTCTCGGCGGCATTGGGCGATCTCGTCGGCCAGGTGTTTGCCCTGTTCGTGCTGACGGTCGCCGCCGCCGAAGCGGCCATCGGTCTTGCCATTCTCGTCGTCTTCTTCCGCAACCGCGGCTCGATCGCGGTCGAAGACGTGAACCAGATGAAGGGTTGACGGGGCTAACATGTATCAAGCGATCGTCTTCCTTCCGCTGCTCGGCTTCCTGATTGTCGGCCTGTTCGGCAATTCGCTCGGCGCCAAGGCATCGGAATATATCACCTCAGGCTTCCTGGTGATCTCGGCCGTGCTGTCCTGGGTCGCCTTCTTCACCGTCGGCTTCGGCGAAGGCGAGGTGTTCACCGTGCCGGTACTGCGCTGGATCCAATCCGGCGGCTTGGACGCCTCCTGGGCGCTCAGGATCGATACGCTGACCGTGGTCATGCTGGTGGTGGTCAACACGGTGTCGGCGCTGGTCCACATCTATTCGATCGGCTACATGCACCACGATCCGAACCGGCCGCGCTTCTTCGCCTATCTGTCGTTGTTCACCTTCGCCATGCTGATGCTGGTGACGGCGGACAATCTGGTGCAGATGTTCTTCGGCTGGGAAGGGGTGGGTCTCGCCTCCTATTTGCTGATCGGCTTCTGGTACAAGAAGCCGTCGGCCAATGCCGCTGCGATCAAGGCCTTCGTCGTCAACCGCGTCGGCGATTTCGGCTTTGCGCTCGGCATTTTCGGCGTCTTCGTTTTGTTCGGCTCGGTCAATCTGGGCACCATCTTCGCCAATGCCGCTACGTTCATTCCGGCTGAAGGCGCCCCACAAGGCGCCGCCGTGCTTACCTTCCTCGGCTATGCGCTGGACAAGCAGGCGGCCATGACCATCGTCTGCCTGCTGCTGTTCATGGGCGCCATGGGCAAGTCGGCGCAGGTGCCGCTGCACACTTGGCTGCCGGACGCCATGGAAGGCCCGACGCCGGTTTCCGCGCTGATCCATGCCGCCACCATGGTGACGGCAGGCGTGTTCATGCTGGCGCGGCTGTCGCCGCTCTTCGAACTGTCGCATTCGGCGCTGACCGTGGTGACCTTCATCGGCGCCTTCACCGCCTTCTTCGCGGCGACCGTCGGCCTGGTTCAGAACGACATCAAGCGCGTCATCGCCTATTCGACCTGCTCGCAGCTCGGCTACATGTTCGTCGCGCTCGGCGTCGGCGCCTATGGCGCGGCGATCTTCCATCTGTTCACGCATGCCTTCTTCAAGGCGCTGCTGTTCCTGGGCTCCGGCTCGGTCATCCATGCCGTGTCCGACGAGCAGGACATGCGCAAGATGGGCGGCCTGCGGAAGCTCATTCCGAAGACCTACTGGATGATGGTGATCGGCACGCTGGCGCTGACCGGCGTCGGCATTCCGGTGACCGTCATCGGCACCGCCGGCTTCTTCTCCAAGGATGCCATCATCGAGGCTGCCTTTGCCGGCCACAATTCGGTCGCCGGCCTCGCTTTTGTCCTGCTGGTCATCGCCGCCTGCTTCACCTCCTTCTACTCCTGGCGGCTGATCTTCATGACCTTCCACGGCGAGCCGCGGGCGAGCCACGACGTCATGCACCATGTCCATGAATCGCCGCCGGTGATGCTGGTGCCGCTGTTCATCCTGGCCGCGGGCGCGCTGTTTGCCGGCGTTATCTTCCATGGCGCCTTCATCGGCGAAGCCTATGCCGAATTCTGGAAGGCGTCGCTGTTCACGCTGCCGGGCAACCACATCCTGCACGAGATCCATGAATTGCCGCTGTGGGTCGAGCTGGCACCGTTCGTCGCCATGATCATCGGCTTTGCCGTCGCCTGGAAGTTCTACATCCGCTCGCCGGAGCTGCCCCGGAGCGTCGCCGCCAACCATCGGCTGCTCTATGCCTTCCTGCTCAACAAATGGTACTTTGACGAGCTCTACGACGTCCTGTTCGTGCGGCCGGCAAAGGCGCTGGGCAGGTTCTTGTGGAAGACCGGCGACGGCACCATCATCGACGGGCTCGGCCCTGACGGCATTTCGGCGCGTGTCGTCGACGTCACCGACCGCGTCGTCAAGCTGCAGACCGGCTATCTCTATCACTATGCCTTCGCCATGCTGATCGGCGTGGCCGCACTCGTCACCTGGATGATGCTCTGATGACCGCCTGGCCAATCCTCTCGCTGGTCACGTTCCTGCCGCTTGTAGGTGTGCTGCTGATCCTGTTCATCAGGGATGACAGCCCGAATGCGCGTCGCAACATCCGCGCCATCGCGTTCACGACGACAGCAGCCACCTTCATCATCTCGCTGTTCATCTGGACCGGCTTCGACAATTCGCAAGCCGGCTTCCAGTTCGTCGAGAAGTTTGCCTGGTTGGATTCCGGCATCTCCTACCATATGGGCGTCGACGGCATTTCGATGCTGTTCGTCATCCTGACGACGTTCCTGATGCCGCTCTGCATCCTGGCGTCGTGGGAAGCGATCGACAAGCGGGTCAAGGCCTACATGATCGCCTTCCTGCTCTTGGAAACGCTGATGATCGGCGTGTTCTGCGCGCTCGACATCGTGCTGTTCTACGTCTTCTTCGAGGCCGGCCTGATCCCGATGTTCATCATCATCGGCGTCTGGGGCGGCAAGCGCCGCGTCTATGCCTCGTTCAAGTTCTTCCTCTACACGTTGGCCGGCTCGGTGCTGATGCTGCTCGCCATCATGGCGATGTTCTTCCAGGCGGGCACCACCGACATCCCGACGCTGCTGACCCACAACTTCCCGGCCCACATGCAGACATGGCTATTTCTGGCCTTCTTCGCCTCCTTCGCGGTGAAGATGCCGATGTGGCCGGTGCACACCTGGCTGCCCGACGCCCACGTCGAAGCGCCGACGGCGGGCTCGGTGATCCTGGCCGGCATCCTGTTGAAAATGGGCGGGTACGGCTTCCTGCGCTTTTCCCTGCCGATGTTCCCGCTGGCCTCGGAAATGTTCGCGCCGCTGGTGTTTACGCTGTCGGTCGTCGCCATCATCTACACCTCGCTGGTGGCGCTGATGCAGGAGGACATGAAGAAGCTGATCGCCTATTCCTCCGTCGCCCATATGGGCTTCGTCACCATGGGCATCTTCGCCATGAACCAGGAAGGCGTGCAGGGCGCGATCTTCCAGATGCTGAGCCACGGCCTCGTCTCGGGCGCGCTGTTCCTGTGCGTCGGCGTCATTTACGACCGCATGCACACGCGCGAGATCGACGCCTATGGCGGCTTGGTCAACAACATGCCGAAATACGCCACGGTGTTCCTGATCTTCACCATGGCCAATGTCGGCTTGCCGGGCACGTCAGGTTTCGTTGGCGAGTTCCTGACCATGCTCGGCGTGTTCCGGGTCAACACCTGGGTGGCTTTCTTCGCCGCCACCGGCGTCATCCTGTCGGCGGCCTACGCGCTCTGGCTCTACCGCCGGGTGATCTTCGGCGCGCTGACCAAGGAAAGCCTGAAGGGCCTGCTCGATCTGTCGACGCGCGAGAAGGCAATCATCTACCCGCTGGTCGTGCTGGTCATCTTCTTCGGCGTTTATCCCGCTCCCGTCTTCGATGCCACGGCCCAGTCGGTCAAGGCGCTCGTCACCAATGTCACCGCATCCATCGGCGCCGCGCAGACCGCGGCGGCGAACTGACCAGAGGTTTTGCGAACCATGACGCCGGACCTTTACTCCAGCCTTTCGCTCTCGACGCCGGAGCTGATCCTCGCCATCGGCGCGCTGGCGCTGTTGATGGTGGGCGCCTATTCGCGCGCCAACACTGCCATTCTGGTGACTGTCCTTGCCGTCGCCGTGCTGGTGATCGCAGGCCTATGGCTGATCTTTCCCACGGGACAGGGCGCAGCCTACGGCAACGCCTTCATCCAGGATCCGTTCTCCCGCTTCATGAAGGTGCTGTCGCTGATCGGTTCGGCGGTGACGCTGGTGATGTCGATGCGCTTCGCCAGGCAGGAGCATTTCGACAAGTTCGAATACCCGGTGCTGATCCTGCTCTGCACGCTCGGTATGATGCTGATGATCTCGGCCAACGGCATGATCGGGCTCTATCTCGGCCTCGAGCTGCAGTCGCTGGCGATTTACGTGCTGGCCGCGATCAATCGCGACAATCTGCGTTCGACCGAGGCCGGTTTGAAGTATTTTGTGCTGGGCGCGCTGTCGTCGGGCATGCTGCTTTACGGCATCAGCCTCATTTACGGCTACACTGGCAATGTCGGCTTCCAGGAAATCGCCTCGGCGCTTGGCAGCGGTGAGCGCCAGCTTGGCCTCGTCGTCGGCCTGGTTTTCGTTTTGGCCGGCCTTGCCTTCAAGATTTCCGCGGTGCCGTTCCACATGTGGACGCCCGATGTCTACGAGGGCGCGCCGACGCCGGTCACCGCCTTCCTGGCGGCTGCCCCCAAAATGGCGGCAATGGCGCTGATCGTGCGCGTCACCATGGGCGCCTTCAAGCCGATCGCTTCCGACTGGCAGCAGATCATCGTCTTCATCTCGATCGCCTCGATGGCGCTCGGCTCCTTCGCCGCGATCGGCCAAACCAACATCAAGCGGCTGATGGCGTACTCCTCGATCGGCCATATGGGCTACGCGCTGGTCGGCCTAGCCGCCAACAGCCAGGCCGGCGTGCGCGGCGTCGCCATCTACATGCTGATCTATCTCGTCATGACGCTCGGCACCTTCGCCTTCATCCTCGCCATGCGGCGCAAGGAAGGCAATGTCGAGCAGATCAGCGATCTCGCCGGTCTGTCGTCGACCAACCCGATCATGGCGACGATCCTGACCATCCTGATGTTCTCGCTGGCCGGCATCCCGCCGCTCGCCGGTTTCTGGGGGAAATGGTACGTGTTCCTCGCCGCCATCAACGCCAATCTCTATGCGCTGGCGATCATCGGCGTGCTGGCCTCTGTGGTGGGCGCTTTCTACTATCTGCGGATCATCAAGATCATGTGGTTCGACGAACCGGCCGGCGGCTTCGTGCCGATGGCGGTTGAGCTGCGCCTCGTGCTTGGTGTCTCCGGCGCTTTCGTGCTGTTCTATGTGCTGATCGGCGGGCCGATCGCGACCTACGCCGAAGCCGCCGCCAAGACATTTTTCTGAACGGATGGCATTTCGGCTGGCTCCGACCTCTGAGACGGAAGGGTTCCGGCTCGAGGCCCATGACAGCGTGGGTTCCACCAACACGCTGGCGCTGGACCATGCAAGGGCAGGCGATCCCGGCAAATTGTGGGTCGTTTCCAAGAAGCAGGAAAGCGGCCGTGGCCGCCGCGGCAGGGCCTGGGTATCGCCCGAGGGCAATCTGGCGGCGACATTGCTGGTCATCACCGGCGGTGAGTTGCGTCTGGCGGCGACGCTGGGCTTCGTCGCCGGCCTGTCGCTGGCCGATGCGCTCGACGCCGTGGTGCCGAAGGGCAGGATCGCTATCGGCCTCGACGGCGCCAGCCAGGGGCAGAATCGCTTCGAGCTGAAATGGCCGAACGATGTGCTGGCCTCCGGCGCCAAGCTGGCCGGCATCCTGCTGGAATCGGCCATTCTCGATGGCGGCCGTTTCGCGGTGGCGGTGGGCATCGGCGTCAATGTGGTGGCGCATCCGCCGGATTTGCCGTATCCGGCGACATCGCTTCAGGCGCTGGGCGCGACATGCGACGCCGAAACGCTGTTCTTGGCGCTGTCTGATGCCTGGACCGACAATGCCCGGCTGTGGGATGACGGACGCGGGCTCGACGCCATCCGGCGTCGCTGGCTATCGCGCGCGGCGGGGCTTGGCGGCGAGGTTGCTGTCAGGATTGACGGGAATGTGGTGCGCGGTACCTTCGAGACCATTGACGCGGACTGCCGTTTCGTGATCCGCGATGATGAGGGGTCGGTCGTGACGGTAGCCGCCGGCGACGTGCATTTCGGCGCCGTCGCGTCGGCAAAGATTTAGAGCTGGTCGCAAGGGCCGGGAAGGGAAAATTGATGGCGAAAGCGCAAAACGCCGAACTCGTCTTCGTGCCGCTCGGCGGCGTCGGCGAGATCGGCATGAACTTCGCCCTTTACGGCTATGGGCCGCCTAGCGCGCGCGAGTGGATCGTCGTCGATGTCGGCGTGACTTTTCCCGATGCGGCGCATCCTGGCGTCGACCTGATCCTGCCCGATACGCGCTTCATCGAGGAGAACCTCGCCGGCCTGCGCGGCATCATCATCACCCACGCGCATGAAGACCATTACGGGGCGCTGCTCGACATCTGGCCGAAGCTGAAGGCGCCGGTGTGGATGACACCGTTCAGCGCCGGACTGCTGGACGCCAAGCGCCAGGGCGAGCAGGGCGCGCCGAAGAAAATTCCGGTGACGATCTACCGGGCAGGCGAAACATTCACTGTCGGCCCGTTCTCGATCGAGGCCATTCCGGTGGCGCACTCGATCCCCGAGCCGATGTCGCTGGCGATCACCTCGCCGGCCGGCACCGTCATCCATACCGGCGACTGGAAGATCGATCCGGAACCGACGATCGGTCCGAAAACCGACGAGGCGCGGTTTCGCGCCTATGGCGACAAGGGTGTGCTGGCGCTGATCTGCGATTCCACCAATGCGCTGCGCGAAGGCGAATCGCCGTCGGAAGTGGCGGTGGGCGAAGGCCTCAGGGGCGTCATCCAGAGCGCTGTCGGCCGTGTCGCCGTCACCACCTTCTCCTCCAATGTCGGACGCATCGTCTCCATCGCCAAGGCGGCGCGCGATGCCGGCCGCCAGTGCCTGGTGCTCGGCCGCTCGCTGAAGCGGGTCATCGATGTCGCCGGCGAACTCGGCTACATGGACGGGCTGCCGGAGTTCATCGCCGAGGAGGATTTCGGCTTCATCCCGCGCGAGAACCTGGTCATCATCTGCACCGGCAGCCAGGGCGAGGCGCTGGCGGCACTGGCAAAACTGTCGCGCGACGAGATGAAATCGGTGTCGCTGACGGCCGGCGACACGGTGGTGTTTTCCTCACGCACCATTCCCGGCAACGAGAAGGCGATCCTCGAGATCAAGAACCGCCTCATCGACCTCGGCATCAAGATCATCGAGGATGGCGACGCGCTTGTGCATGTCTCCGGCCATCCCCGCCGCAGCGAATTGCGCAGGATGTATGAATGGGTGCGGCCGCAGATCGGCGTTCCCGTGCACGGCGAAGCCGCGCATCTGGTGGCGCAAGGGTCGCTGATGTCGACGTCGGGCATCGGCCAGGTGGCGCAAGTGCGCGACGGCGACATGCTGCGGCTGGCGCCGGGTCCGGCCACGATCATCGACCAGGTGCCGTTCGGCCGCATCTACAAGGACGGCAGGCTGATCGGCACCGACCAGGCGATGGGCATACGCGACCGGCGGAAGCTATCCTTTGCCGGCCATGTCGCGGTCAATGTCGTGCTCGACGACAAATATGAGCTCGCCGGCGATCCCGATCTGGTCGCCATCGGCGTCGCCGAGGCCGATGCCCGTGGCGAAAACATGGAAGATCTGATGCTCGACGCGGCCGTCGGCGCGGTTGACTCGATCCCTCGCCAGCGCCGCAAGGACCTCGATCTGGTGCAGGAAGCGGTGCGCCGCGCCGTGCGCGGCGCCGCCAACGAAGCCTGGGGCAAGAAGCCGCTGGTGACGGTGTTTGTGACGAGGTGAGGGAATAGGCAGTAGGCGGTAGGCAGTGGAGAAAAATGCGGATGTATCACTACTGCCTGCTGCCTATTCCCTACTCCCTTAACTTGTGGAGCACTTCATGCTGGGACGCCTGAACCATGTAGCACTTGCCGTACCGGACCTGGCCGCGGCGATTGCGGCCTATCGCGATACACTTGGCGCGCGGGTGACTGCGCCGCAGGCTTTGCCCGAGCATGGCGTGACGGTGGTGTTCGTCGATGTCGGCAACACCAAGATCGAACTCCTGGAGCCGCTGGGCGAACGGTCGCCGATCGCGGCCTTTCTGGCGAAGAACCCCTCGGGTGGCATGCATCATGTCTGCTACGAGGTCGACGACATCCTTGTCGCGCGCGATCACCTCAAAGCGAGCGGCGCCCGCGTGCTGGGCGACGGCAATCCCAAAACCGGCGCCCACGGCAAGCCGGTGCTGTTCCTGCATCCCAAGGATTTCTTCGGCACGCTGGTCGAACTGGAGCAGGCATGAGCTGGATTTCGTTTGCCGCGCTGTTCTTCATCACCTGGTGGCTGATGCTGTTCATCGTGCTGCCGTTCAGCGTCAAGACGCAGGATGACGACCATGACGTGACGCTGGGCACGGTTGCGAGCGCGCCGCGCGGACCGCATATGCTGCGCGCCGTGATCCGCACCACTATCGTCACGGCTGTCGTCATGGGGGTTTTCTACAGCCTGACGCACGGGCTGGGCTACAGCCTCGACGAAGTCCCGCACATCATCCCCGAAGCCAGCCAGGCACCCGGCTAACTAACCACTTTCCCGCCGGCAGATCGGCTGGGATGTTTGTGTTTGTTTCGGAGCGCCAAACTCAGATTTTGTCTCGCCAGCCTGCGATGCGCAATAGGCGGCCAGGCATGGCCCACCCGCATTAGAATCACGCCTTGGTGTCAGGCTGACGCAAGCTCACGTGATTTGGGAACAGGTTGATCTAACCAGATGATCGGGCAAAAAAAATGCAAGGCACAAGGCCTTGCAATTTAAACGCGTTCCGATCTGTTTTCCGGTTTCCGGCGGCAGCGGGTAACCGCGCCTAGATCGCATCCTCCCAAGACTTTGACCGCGTAGGAGAGCAGATTTTTCTCCACCCTCTCGGTTATCGGGGCACACTAGCCTAACCCTGATGAAATTGTCACGCAGAATTTTGCCCGCAATCGGGCAATCTGTGCTGCAGTGCACAATAGTGCGGCAGGCTTTGCTTGCGAAACGAACAACACCGGGGCTGCCGCCTTAATCTGGTCAGGTGTGCCGCGTCGCCCGGACGCGCAAAGCGTGTGTGAGCACTTCGGAGTCCGGGTCATCATTTTGCATCAAAAGCATTATCGTTTTCGGTGCGAAGGTCTTTGGAAGAAGAATTGATTTTTGCGATTTCGGACCGATGCGGCCGGTCGGGTTTCCATTCCGTCACGAAATAGCTATGAAGCCGGGGCAAGCAAGCCAGCCGCGCCGATTCCGCAGCCTCCTCTCTCACGGACCTGTCCATGCGTTTGTCGCAGTTTTTCCTGCCCATCCTGAAAGAAAATCCGCGCGAGGCCGAGATCGTCTCGCACCGGCTGATGCTGCGTGCCGGCATGATCCGCCAGCAGGGGCAGGGCAGCTTTTCCTGGCTGCCGCTAGGCAAGCTGGTGCTCGACAAGGTCTGCCGCATCATCCGCGAGGAGCAGAACCGCGCCGGCGCTCTGGAAATCCTGATGCCGACCATCCAGTCGGCCGATCTGTGGCGCGAAAGCGGCCGCTATGACGATTACGGCAAGGAGATGCTGCGCATCAAGGACCGGCAGGACCGCGACATGCTTTACGGTCCGACCAATGAGGAAGTGGTCACCGAGATCGTGCGCGCCTACGTCAAGTCCTACAAGGACTTGCCGCTAAACCTCTACCACATCCAGTGGAAGTTCCGCGACGAGGTGCGGCCGCGCTTCGGCGTTATGCGCTCGCGCGAATTCCTGATGAAGGATGCCTATTCCTTCGACCTCGATTTCGAGGGCGCGAAGGCCGCCTATAACCGCATGTTCGTATCCTATCTCAGGACGTTCACGCGCATGGGGCTGCAGGCCATTCCGATGCGGGCCGACACCGGGCCGATCGGCGGCGATCTCAGCCATGAATTCATCATCCTGGCCGACACCGGCGAGAGCCAGGTCTATTGCGACCGCGAATATCTGTCGCTGCAGGTGCCCGGCGAGAAAACCGACTTCGGCAATGACGGCGAGATCGCCGACATCGTCAAGACGTGGACGACGCCTTACGCCGCCACCGACGAGATGCATGACGAGGCGGCCTGGGACAAGCTTGGCGAAGCCGACCGGGTCTCGGCACGCGGCATCGAGGTCGGCCACATCTTCCATTTCGGCGACAAATATTCCAAGCCCATGGGCGCCAAGGTGACCGGGCCCGACGGCAAGGATCATTTCGTTTCCGGCGGCTCCTACGGTATCGGTCCGTCGCGGCTGGTGGCGGCGATCATCGAGGCCAGCCATGACGATAACGGCATCATCTGGCCGGAAGCGGTGACGCCGTTCGACATCGGCCTGATCAACATGAAGGCCGGCGACGCCGAGTGCGACCGCGTCTGCGGCGAGCTCTACGCCGCCTTCACCGGCGCCGGCAAGGATGTGCTTTACGACGACACCGACCAGCGGCCGGGCGGCAAGTTCGCCACCGCAGACCTGATCGGCCTGCCCTGGCAGGTGATCGTCGGGCCGCGCGGCGTGGCCGCCGGCGAGATCGAGATCAAGAACCGCCGGACCGGCGAGCGCGAGACGCTGCCGGTCGCGGAGGCCAGGAAACGCTTCGGTGCAACCGCATGAGCGAAGCCGCGGCAGCGAAGTCTTCGGTAGCCAAGTCTCCGGTCACCAAGTCTCCGGTCGCCGGCCCGTTCTCCATGTTCGAACGCATGGTCGCCTGGCGTTATTTGCGGTCGCGCCGCAAGGAGACGGTGATCTCGGTCATCGCCTCGATCTCCTTCCTCGGCATCATGCTGGGCGTCGCCACGCTGATCGTCGTCATGGCTGTCATGAACGGGTTTCGAGCCGAACTTCTGACCCGCATCCTCGGCGTCAACGGCCATCTGATCGTGCAGCCGCTGGATTCGCCGCTTGAGGATTATGCGCAGGTCGCAGCCCGCATCAACGGCGTGGCCGGCGTCAAATACGCGATACCGCTGATCGACGGCCAGGTGCTGGCGCAAGGCAATGTCGGCGGCGGCATGGGCGCGCTGGTGCGCGGTATCAGGGCCGAAGACCTCGGCAAGATCGCCATCGTCGCCCAAAACGTCAAGCAAGGCACGCTTGACGGCTTCGACTCCGGCGATGGCGTCGCCATCGGCAAGCGCATGGCGGAGAATCTCGGCCTTGTGCTCGGCGACACCATCACGCTGATCTCGCCGGACGGCGATGTGACGCCGATGGGCACGACGCCGCGGCTGAAGGGCTACAAGGTGGCGGCGATCTTCGAGGTCGGCATGTCGGAGTATGACAGCTCCATCGTCTACATGCCGTTTTCCGAAGCGCAGCTCTATTTCAACATGGACGGCAGGGCGCAGACGATCGAGATCTATGTCGAAAATCCCGATAATGTCGACGCGCTGAAACCGCTGGTCGATGCGGCGGCGCAACGGCCGATCGACATGGTCGACTGGCGCCAGCGCAACGAGACCTTCTTTTCGGCGCTGCAGGTCGAGCGCAACGTCATGTTCATGATCCTGACGCTGATCGTGCTGGTGGCGGCGCTCAACATCATCTCCGGCCTGATCATGCTGGTGAAGGACAAGGGCCACGACATCGCCATCCTGCGCACGATGGGCGCCTCGCGCGGCGCCATCCTGCGCATCTTCCTGATGACGGGTGCTGCGATCGGCGTCACCGGCACGCTGGCCGGCGTGCTGCTCGGGGTGCTCATCTGCACCAACATCGAATCCATCCGCCAGTTCTTCTCCTGGATGACCGGCAAGGTGCTGTTCAACCCGGAGCTCTATTTCCTCAGCCAGCTGCCGGCAAAGATGGACCCGCGCGAGACCACCTATGTCATCCTGATGGCGCTCGGCCTGTCCTTCCTAGCAACGGTGTTTCCGGCCTGGCGCGCCGCACGGCTCGATCCGGTCGAGGCCTTGAGATACGAATGAAGTCCGAGATCATTATCGAGCTGAAGAGCGTCGAGCGGCACTATGTCCAGGGGCCGCGCAAGCTCACCATTTTGAACGGCACCGACTTTTCGCTGAAGCGCGGCGAGATGGTGGCGCTGGTGGCGCCGTCGGGCACCGGCAAGTCGACGCTGCTGCACACCGCGGGCCTGCTCGAGCGCCCCGATGCCGGTGACGTCATTCTGGCCGGCCGCGCCTGCGGACGGCTCTCCGACGACGAACGCACGGCAATCCGCCGCAACGATGTCGGCTTCGTCTATCAGTTCCATCATCTGCTGCCGGAGTTTTCGGCGCTGGAAAACATCATGATGCCGCAGCTGATCAAAGGGCTTTCGCGCAAGGAGTCGTCGGAGCGCGCAGCACAGCTGCTCGACTATATGCAGATCGGCAAGCGCGCGTCGCACCGGCCGTCGGAGCTGTCCGGCGGCGAACAGCAGCGCGTCGCCATCGCCCGTGCCGTCGCCAACGCGCCCTTGCTGCTTTTGGCCGACGAGCCGACCGGAAATCTCGACCCGGTCACCGCGTCCTATGTGTTCGAGGCGCTCGGCGCGCTGGTCAAGCAGTCCGGCCTTGCCGCGCTGATCGCCACCCACAATCACGAACTCGCCTCGCGCATGGACCGGCGGGTGACGCTGGCGGACGGCAAGGTCGTTCCGTTGTAGGCCCCAACTTCGTCATCCTAGCGTCTGCGCCGCGTCGCTGCGCTCCTTGCTCCGCCCTAGGATGACGAAGTGATTGGTGCGTGTCGGCCGATCGCAAAGGCATGCGATGCGCTCTCCGTCAGCACTGCCGTCACCCCGTCAACTTTTCCTTAACCCTGCCCAAACCGGCTGTCAGGATTCGTCGGCATGCCGCTTTCCGCTCATTGACTTTCGAACAAAGTTAGAACAAAATACGAACATAGCAACAACAGGAGAGAGTTATGAGCGATCTTGTTCAGGACGTCGTTTCGTTGGTGTGCATGAGTGCGTTTCTGGTTTCCATGGCCGTCTGGATCGGCGCCATGTGATGCAACTGCTGTTCGCCGCAGTGTTTTAGGCGGGCAGGAGGGCGTTGTGCCGTTAAGCCTTTCTTGCCGCCGTGCCGCTAGGGTGCCCTGCCAAATACAGGGAGCAAAACCTTAGGTGTCGCCGATCGTGACGGCTCTTCTCGTGGCCGGTAATCTCGGATTGATTTTCCTTTTGATGACCGCGCCGCTCGGTTTGCGCACGGTGAGGCTCAGCCGCGTGGTCGCAATGGACCGGCAGCGCCTCTGGCAGGCGCTGTGGCCGCTCGGCAGCGATGCCGGCTGGTCCGGCGAGATACTCTCGGCCCAGCCGCTGGACGGGCACGGCACGGCCCGCATCCTGCTGTCGTGGGAAGGCCGGGACGGCCAGCCGATCGAGCGCAGGTCGCGCTTCGAGGACGTCGTCGAAGGCAGTCGTTTTTCGATGCGGGTCATCGAGGATACCGCGCTCGACGCGTCGTTCTGGAAGGATTTTTATGAGACCACTGAACTCACCTCGGAAGGTGTCGGCACGCGGGTGACGCTCAGTCAGACCGATCGCTATCGCGGCGTCGCCTTCCTGGTGTTCCGCTACTTCGCCATGCGCCGCGAGCTCGGCAAGCTGGAGATCTGGGCGAGGACCGGACAGTATCGCAAGGGCGGCTGGTTCGAGCATCCGCTGAGCCAGGTCGGTTTCGCCGTTCTGTCGGCTTTCATCCTTTGGCCGTTCTTCGGGCTCAATCTCGGCGGCCTGGCGCTGGCCGCGATCCTGACCTCGGTGGTTGCCCTGCATGAGCTCGGCCACATGGCGGCCTTTCGGCTAACCGGTCATCGCAAGGCGCGGATGATCTTTATCCCGCTGCTCGGCGGCATCGCCATTGGCGGCCGGCCTTATGACAGCCGCTTCGAGGTCGCCTTCGTGGCGCTGATGGGCGCTGGTTTTTCCGCGTTCCTGGTACCGCTGCTGATCGTCGCCAGCGGGCTCGCATCCGGCGAGGGACATCGGCTCGCCGCGGCCCTTCTGGCGACGCTTGCCGGCTTTGCCGCGCTGTTCAACATCGCCAATCTGGTGCCGGTGTGGAAATTCGACGGCGGTCAGGTGCTGCGCCAGATCTGCCCGGGGCCGGTCGCCCTGGCGCTCGCCTCGTTTTCCCTGCTCTCGGCCTTGCTGTGGCTTGGCTGGCTGGCCGGCTTTTCCCAAAGCTTTCTGCTGGTGGCAGGCGCCGTCTTTGCCATCCTCAGCCTGATGACAGTGGGTAGCGGGGTAAAACCGCGCCACGAATTGAAGCCGATCCGCATCTTCGACCGTTTCGCCATGGCCGGCGCGCTGCTGGCCGTCTTCGCCATTCACGGTTTCGGGTTGTTGTGGGCCTCGGCGCGGTTGCTTTGAGCGTTGGTCGAGGCGAGACTCAGCCGGCCTTGCGAGCCGGTTCTGCAGAAGTTGACTCCGCTGCCCCGAAAACATCCTCGAAGGCGGATTTCAGCGCCATGTCGAAATCGCCCATGGTCACGGGCAGGCCGAGGTCGACGAGGCTGGTGACGCCGTGATCCGGCACGCCGCATGGCACGATGCCGCTGAAATGGCTGAGATCCGGCTCGACATTGACGGCGATGCCATGAAAGCTCACCCAGCGCCGCAGCCGGATGCCGATGGCCGCGATCTTGTCTTCAGCCGGCGAGCCGTCGGGCAGGGACGGGCGCTCGGGCCGCACCACCCAGACGCCGACGCGGTCCTCGCGGCGTTCGCCGCGTACATTGAAGGCGGCAAGCGTGCCGATGATCCACTGCTCGAGCGCGGCGACGAAGGCGCGCACATCCTCACGCCGGCGCTTCAGGTCAAGCATGACATAGGCAACCCGCTGCCCCGGCCCGTGATAGGTGTATTCGCCGCCGCGTCCGGCGGCAAAGACCGGGAAACGGTCGGGGTCGATCAGGTCCTCGATGCGGGCGCTGGTGCCGGCGGTGTAAAGCGGCGGATGCTCGACCAGCCAGACCATCTCGGCGGCTGCACCCGCGCGGATCGCCTCGGCGCGCGCTTCCATCAGGGCCAGCGCATCGGTGTAGCCGGTCAGGCCGGGCTCGATGCGCCATTCGACCGGCGTCGAACCCGGCAAGGGCAGGAACGACGTGGCGATCTGGCTGCGTTCGGTCATGGCTTTTTCGTTTTTCGCGTGATGCACGCCGGCTTGGCGAAACCGCCTTGCGCTCTGGGGCCAAATGCATTTGCCCTTCATATGGCGGTATCCGGCTGAAACGTCCAGTTCGCCACGCATTTCGGCCTTCGCGCACGACCCCGAAGATAGGAACGATCTTCGGAAAGGATCATGCGCCAAATCAAAGTGCTGCAGCGTCGTTGCGCGTCTCACAGGACGCGCGGCGCTGTAGAGGCCGATATGCCAATTCGCGGCGATTATTGCGCGCCGCGCCCTTGTTTCGCCGGAAACGATTTGCTACACGCCGCGAGCCGGTTCGTTCCGGCTCCTACCACGGGCGGTCGTGGCGGAATTGGTAGACGCGCAGCGTTGAGGTCGCTGTGGGGCAACCCGTGGAAGTTCGAGTCTTCTCGACCGCACCATAATTTTTCGGCCATTGAAATCATTGCGACTTCTCAGGCCGTCGACGCCAAATCATCGCCTTTGGCGCTTGAACCGGCCGCAGCAGAGTTGCAACAAGAGGTCGCAGAGCCGCACGCGAACGCCGCTTGGCTCGCACCGGCCAGCCTCCTGCACCTGAGTCCCCGGCTTTGCCGGTGGCGGGGCAGGGGATGTGGTTGACCTAAGCGGCGCGTCGTTGCGGGAAATGGAGACCCGGACGGGCTCGACGAGGGTCAACGGCCGTCACGACGGTGTGGTGGTGATCGCAGTAGACGCGATCCGGCGACGTCGGCCCGGCACAAAACCGGTAACCACCGGGTACCGACCGGTCTTCGCTCACCGGGAAGCGGCACTGGTGCAGGCCTAGCTGAATGAGGGGGACGTCTCTCGACGCTGGTCTGATATTTTCACGCATGATGGTTTTCAGTTTCCTGGTTCATAGCCATTGCCGGCTGACGGCCGCGATGCGACCGGTCGGAGCGAGCTTCTCTCGTTTTGGAGGGCTGTGGACCACATATGGTGCTGATAGCACCGTCAAAGAAGCCCGGCGCCCCGCTTCTGCAGCCAAATCGTTTGCGACTTAAGGCCACACCCGCGAGCGCCCGAAGCACCTGTCCGGCCGGGATTTGCCGGCGCGCCGTCGCATAGCCTCAGTCCGTCGCCGCCGATCGCTTGAAGACGATGGTGACCCTGGTTCCCTCGCCGGCACTCGACTTGACGTCGAATTGCGCCTTGGCATTTTCGGTCAGCGACCGCGCGATCAAGGAGCCGAGCTTGCCTGGCCTGGGCCAGGTCTCACCCGTCGGCAGACCGATCCCATCATCGGCGACAGTCACCCGGCAACCATCGCCGCTGACGACGCTGTGCAGCGTGATCGTGCCGCCATCGCGCCCGACGAATGCATGTTTGAGAGCGTTGGTCAGCAACTCATTGACGACCAGGCCTGTCGGCATGGCAACGTTGATGGATACCGGATAGGTATCCACCTTAAGGTCGAGGCGGATACCTTCGACTGCGTGCGACGCCATGACGGCGGACGCGATCTGGCTAAGGTACACGCCAAGATCCACCTCATCCTTCTGCTGGTCAGCCGACAATGTCTGGTAGAGGATTGCCAATGCGTCTACCCGGCCGGCAAGCCTTTCGAAACGCTTCTGGTCCGGTTCGGTGGCGTTGCGGGTTTCCATCCGGATCAAAGCGGTGATCATCTGCAGATTGTTTTTCACCCGATGCTGCAGTTCGCGCAACAGGGTGTCCTTCTCCCGGATGAGCTCCTCCGCGGGTCGCGCGTCCTCGGTCTCACCGTGTGCCGTGACGTCGACAAGCGCCACCAGCCGGAAGCAGAGCTTGCCGTTGTCGTCCTCGATAACGTTGGAATAAACGTCGACGATTGCCGGCTTGTCCTCGCCGCGCTCGAGGCGAAACGTGCCGACGAAATCGGTGTCTTCAACGACAGCCTCGGCGAGCGGCCTGTCCTTCTGCCGATGAAGCCCCCTGCCGGAAAGGGCCGCCCAGTTTTCCCGCGCAAGCTTCGGCGCCTTGAGGTCCGAGAGCTTCTCGAATTCGGGATTGGCGTAGACGACACGTTCCTTCGCGATCAATTCCGAGACGGCGATCGCGATCGGCATCTGGTCGAGAAATTTCTTGAACTGGTCGCTTTCCAGCGCGGTGGCGAGGTCAGGCGTATCGAGCAATTGCTCGACAGCGTCAGCCTTATCGGAGTCTGTCATCTCGGCGCCTGCGTGATGCGTGGAAGCCATCAATATCAGGCATGCAATTCACCCGCCATCTCCAATATCGAAGGGGATACGACAGCGTCACTACTGGTGCGGGCCGCGTCGCGCAGCGCTCCACCGCCTGCCGCTCACGAACGAATTGGACAGAAGGCATTTTTCTCAGGGCCGCCGAACTTTGAAAAGAAATGTCTATGGAATTTGTAGAATTACGCTTTGAATGGGATCTCGGTACTGCTCGCAAGCCTTGGCGGCCTTCGCCTCCTGAGTTGAGATCAGTGCTCTCGTTGCCAAGCAAGTCGGCTCCCGATGAGGGAGTTGCTCCGCCGATCGCTATGCGGCCGGCAGACGGCGGAGCATTGCCACCAGCCCGCGGCTTTAGAGGAAGAGGTTCCCATGACCAGACTTACCCCCGTAGAGCAGATCATCCCGGATGCCGATATTGTCCCGCTTACCGGACGCGTCGGCGCAGAGATCAGGAACATTCGGCTCTCCGGCGACCTGCCGCAGCAGACGGTCGCGGCGATCAACCAGATCCTGTTGCGGCACAAGGTGGTGTTCTTCCGCGACCAGGCGCATCTCGACGATGCCGAGCAGGAGCGCTTTGCCCAGCGTCTCGGCGACCTCGTCCCGCATCCGACCCAAGGTCCCGTCAAGGGAACGGCGTCCATTCTCGAACTCGATTCCAGCCGTGGCGGCGGTCGCGCCGACCAATGGCATACCGATGTCACCTTCGTCGACGCCTATCCGAAATTCTCCGTTCTTCGCGGCGTCGTCATACCGCCGGCCGGCGGCGACACCATCTGGTCGAACACCGCGGCCGCCTATCAGGACCTGCCCGAGCCGTTGAAGCTGCTGGCCGACAATCTCTGGGCGGTGCACAGCAACGCCTACGATTACGCCGCGGTGCGGCCGCGTGCGAGCGCCGCGGAAAAGAAGCACTTCGAGGAAATCTTCACCTCGACGATCTACGAGACCGAGCATCCCGTTGTCCGCGTCCATCCCGAAACAGGCGAGCGCTCGCTGCTGCTCGGCAATTTCGTGCAACGGCTGATCGGCCTTTCCAAAAGCGATTCGGCGAAGCTTTACGAGGTTTTCCAGTCCTATGTCACCGCGCCGGAGAACACCGTGCGCTGGCGCTGGAAGGCCGGCGATGTGGCGATCTGGGACAACCGCGCGACGCAGCACTACGCCGTCAACGACTATGGCGACCAGCACCGGGTGGTGCGTCGCGCCACGGTCGACGGCGACGTTCCGGTCAGCGTCGACGGCCGCCGCAGCGCCACCCGCACCAAGGTCGCGAAGCCGGCAGCCGACAAGGCGGCATGAGGCGCGGTCGAACGCGAAGGCCGCTGTTCAGGCGGCCTTCTTCCTACGTGACAGCGTCTCTGCAACCACCTCACCAAACGACGATGGCGTCGGCACGATGATCACCCCGGCGTCCTTTAGAATCTCGACCTTTTCCTGCGCCGATTCGCCGAAGGCCGAGATGATGGCGCCGGCGTGGCCCATGCGGCGGCCTTTGGGGGCGGAGAGGCCGGCGATGTACGCGATGAGCGGCTTCCTCATGTTGTCGCGCGCCCAGATCGCGGCTTCGGCTTCCTGCGGTCCGCCGATCTCGCCGATCATCACCACGGCGTCGGTGTCGTCATCCTGTTCGAACAGTTTCAGCACGTCCTTGAAGGAGGAGCCGTTGATCGGGTCGCCGCCGATGCCGACGCTGGTCGAGACGCCGATGCCGAGCGACTTCATCTGCGACGCCGCCTCGTAGCCCAGGGTTCCCGAGCGGCCGACAATGCCGACGCGGCCGGGGAGGTAGATGCTGCCGGGCATGATGCCCATCAGCGCCTGTCCGGGCGTGATGACGCCGGCGCAGTTCGGGCCGATCAGCCGCATGCGGTCCTCGTAGCGGTAGCGCAGCATGTAGCGCTTGACCTGCATCATGTCCTGCGACGGGATGCCGTCGGTGATGCAGACGCAGAGTTTAATGCCGGCGTCCGCCGCTTCCATGATCGAATCGGCGGCAAAGGGCGGCGGCACGAAGACGATGCTGGCCTCGGCGCGGGTCTCGCGCACCGCGCCCTTGACCGTGTTGAAGACAGGCAGGCCGAGATGCTTCTGGCCGCCTTTGCCGGGGGTGACGCCGCCGACCAGCTTGGTGCCATAGCGTTTCATGTCGTCGGCATGGAAGCTGCCGATCTTGCCGGTGAACCCCTGGACGATGACGCGGGTGCTGCGGTTGAGCAGGATTGCCATTTTCTCGACCTCCCTAGAGCATGATGCCGAAAAGTGTGAAGCGGTTTTCGGACGACATCATGCTCCATCTATTTGATTTTAGAGACGGATTCAGATTTCAGGTCGATTCGACCTGAAATCATCCGGCTCTAGGCTGCTTTTTTCTTGGTGGCCGAGCGCCATGCGGCGACGGCTTTTTCGGCGGCTTCTGCAAGCGTGCCGGCAACGATCACCGCCTCGCCGGAATCAGCCAGGATGCGGCGGCCTTCCTCGGCCCTGGTGCCGGAGAGACGGACCACCAGCGGCACGTTGACGCCGACCTCGCGGATCGCCTTGATGACGCCTTCGGCGACCCAGTCGCAGCGGTTGATGCCGGCAAAGATGTTGACCAGGATGGTCTCGACATTCTTGTCGCCGAGCACGGCGCGGAAGGATTTCGCCACCCGCTCGGGCGAGGCGCCGCCACCGATGTCGAGGAAGTTGGCCGGTTCGCCGCCGGCGATCTTGATCATGTCCATGGTCGCCATGGCGAGCCCTGCGCCATTGATGATGCAGCCGATGTTGCCGTCGAGGCCGACATAGGAGAGGCCACGGTCGCTGGCAAAAGTTTCGCGCGGATCTTCCTGGCTTTTGTCGCGCAGCTCGGAGATTTCCGGCCGGCGGAACAACGCGTTCTCGTCGAACGACATTTTGGCGTCGAGCGCGATCAGATTGCCGTCGCGGGTCACCACCAGCGGATTGATCTCCAGCATCGAGGCGTCGTAGTCGCGGAACACCTGATAGCAGGCGAAGATGGTTTCGGTCGCCTTGCCGATCAGATTGTGGTCGAGGCCGAGCCCGAAGGCGATCTCGCGCGCCTGGAAACGCTGCATGCCGACGCCGGGATCGACCGATGTGCGCAGGATGGAGTTCGGTGCCTTCTCGACGATGTCCTCGATCTCCATGCCGCCGGCAGCGGACGCCACGATCATGACGCGCTCTTCCTTGCGGTCGAGCACGAAGCCGACATAGAGCTCCTGCGCTATGTCGACGGCTTCCTCGAGATAGAGGCGCGAAATCAGCTTGCCGCGCGGGTCGGTCTGCTGTGTCACCAGCTTGCGGCCGAGCATGCCCTCGGCCGCGCTGGAAATCTCCTCGTCATTGGCGCACAGTTTGATGCCGCCGGCCTTGCCGCGGGCGCCGGAATGCACCTGCGCCTTCAGCACCCATTTGGCGCCGCCGATCTCGCGGGCCCTGTAGGTCGCCTGCTCGGGGCTGTAGGCCAGCCCGCCGCGCGGCACATGCACGCCGTGGCGTGCCAGCAGTTCCTTGGCCTGATATTCGTGGATGTCCATTTTGTCCTCCCTGAACAGTCAATGCGTGGCGACGCGCGGCTCGCTAGAGAATTGGCTGGCCCGTTCGATTGCCTCGTTGACCACCAGAACATTGCGCGCCATGCGTTCCGACGCTGCGTCGATCATCTTGCCGTCGAGTGCGGCCGCTCCCTTGCCCTGCGCCTCCGCCTCCTTCAGCACTTCGAGGATGCGCCGGGCGCGGGTGACCTCTTTTTCCGGTGGAGAGAAGACGTCGTTGGCAAGCGCGATCTGCGAGGGGTGGATCGCCCACTTGCCTTCGATGCCCAGCGCCGCCGCGCGCCTGGCGCCAGCGATGTAGCCCTCCGGATCGGAGAAGTCGCCGAACGGCCCGTCAATGGCGCGCAAGCCATAGGCGCGGCAGGCGACGGTCATGCGCGACAGAGCGAAATGCCACTGATCGCCGGGATAGTCGGGGTTGAGGCCGCCAATCTTGACCGTGCGCGCCTTGCAGCTTGCCGCATAGTCGGCGACGCCGAAATGCATGGCTTCCAGCCGGCCGGGTGTCGCGGCAATCGCCTCGACATTGGCCATGCCGAGCGCGGTCTCGATCAGCGCTTCGAGGCCGACGCGGGTCCTGAAACCCTTTGCCATCTCGATCTGGTTGACCATGGCCTCGACCATGTAGAGGTCGGCCGGCACGCCGACCTTCGGCACCAAAATGGTGTCCAGCCGGTCACCGGCCTGCTCCATGACGTCAACCACGTCGCGGTACATGTAGTGCGTGTCGAGGCCGTTGATGCGCACCGAGACGGTCTTGCCCTTGGCGCGCCAGTCGATGTCGTTGAGCGCCTGGATGATGTTCTTGCGGGCGCGTTCCTTGTCGGGCGGGGCGACCGCATCCTCGATGTCGAGGAAGATGAAGTCGGCGGCGCTGTTGGCCGCCTTGTCGATCATTTCCGGGCTGGAGCCTGGAACCGCCAGCTCGCTGCGCTGCAGCCGTAATTTCTTGAGGTGGTTGATGGTGTGGCTCATTGTCGGCTCCTCAGGCGGCTTCGGCGACCGGCACGGCGGCCGAGGCGCGGAAGTGCTGGATGGCGGCGCCGACGCCGGAGCCGGGCGCCAGCCGTACGCCGCAGTCGAGCAGCGCCATTTCGGCGGCCGAGAGCGAGGCCAGCACCATCACCTCGTTCAGCCAGCCGAGATGGCCGATGCGGAAGACCTTGCCGATCACCTTGTTGAGGCCGCCGCCGAGCGCGGTCTGGTATTTCTGGTAGGCGCGCTTGACCACATCGCCGCTGTCGACGCCGTCCGGCACCAGGATGGCGCTGACGGTGTCGGAGTGCCATATAGGCGTCTTGGCGCAGAGCTTCAGGCCCCAGGCGTCGACCGCCTTGCGCACGCCTTCGGCGAGGCGATGGTGGCGGGCGAAGATGTTTTCCAGCCCTTCCTCGGCGATCAGGTCGAGCGAGGCGCGCAGGCCGCGCAGCAGCTGCGTAGCCGGCGTATAGGGGAAGTAGCCGGCATCGTTGGCGCGGATCATATCTTCGAAGGAGAAGAAACAGCGGCGGTGGGTGGCGCTCCGCGAGGCGACCAGCGCCTTCTTGCTGACGGAGAGGAAACCGAGGCCGGCGGGCAGCATGAAACCCTTCTGCGAGCCGCTAACCGCGCAATCGACGCCCCATTCCTCCTGGCGAAAGTCGATCGAGCCGATCGACGAGACGCCGTCGACGAAGAGCAAAGCAGGGTGGTTGGCGTCATCGAGCGCGGCGCGGCAGCCGGCGACGTCGCTGGTCACGCCGGTCGCGGTCTCGTTTTGGGTGCAGAAGACTGCCTTGATGCGGTGCGCCTTGTCGGCCCTGAGCCGCTCGGCATAGAGCTCGAGCGGCACGCCGGTTCCCCATTCGCAGTCGATGACATCGACCTCGAAGCCGAGCCGTTCGGCCATGTCGACCCACAGATGCGAGAACTGGCCGAAGCGCGACATCAGCACGCGGTCACCGGGGCTGAGCACATTGGTCATCGCCGCTTCCCAGGCGCCGGTGCCGGAGGAGGGGTAGATGAAAACGCGGCCGATCTCGTTCTTGAACACCGTCTTGATGTCTTCGAACAGCGGTAGCGTGAGATCGGGGAAGGATGCTGCACGCATGTCCTCCATCGGCAGGTTCATCGCCTGCCGGACCTGTTCGGGGATGTTGGTCGGTCCGGGAATGAAAAGATGGGTGAAACCGGCCATGTCGCGAACTCCTCCTGATCCAGCAAAGCGGTGAGGGTAGTTTCGTCTCGACGGCTAATGGCAACAACACCTCAAGGGGTAACATCTTGCCGCGCGCGGGTGAGGGTTGCCTACCCGGGTGACCTACCCGCGGCCAGTCGCTCGCCTACCCCAACGGCTGCTTCTGGGTACGCCTCTCCCGCGCGTAGAGCGCGACGGCCATCGCCCGGTTGCGGACGTCGAGCTTGTCGTAGAGATTCTTGAGGTGGTATTTCACCGTGTTCTCCGAAATCCCGGTGCGCGTCGCGATCTGCAGATTGGTCCAGCCGTCGGACAGCACCGCCAGCAGCTCGCGCTCGCGCACGGTGAGCAGCGACAAGGGTGTGTCGTTGACCTTGTTGATGTCGATGTAGGGGATGCAGATGCGGCCATGCGCGACGGCCAGGATGGTCTCGAAGATGATCGCCGGATCGTCGAACTGGAAGCAGTAGCCCTGGGCGCCGAGCCGCACGCACTGCTTCAGGATGCCGATGTCGTGGTCGTTGGAAAACACCGCGATGCGCACGCCGAGCTTGCGGCTGTGAACCTCGGCCAGCACATCGGCGCCGTCCATGTCGGAGAGCTTCCAGCCGATAACGGCGACGTCGAATTCGCCTTCCGCTGCCAATTCCAGAAAATGCCTGCCGCTTTGCACGCAGGCCCTGAGATCGAAGCGCCCGTCGCAGTCCAGCATGTCGCGCAGGGCCGATATGACGAGCGGATTGCGTTCGGCGACGACCACGCGTACGCGCCGTTCCTCGATTGCCTTCTGCGTCTGCGACCTGATCTTCAAGGGCTTCCGGCTGTTCTGGTTGTCGCCTGGGCGGGTCCGGCCTTTGCCTGGACCTGCATCATGACAATTCTGCCCCAACCGTGCTGGGGTGCTCTTTCCCCAGCGACATGTGCTGTCGCGCCGGCTGAAGCCTGGGCGGAGTCATATCCTGATGAAATCACTCTCGCCCATATGCAGGGCGGGGCGCATTTCGTTTGATATTCCCGTGCGTTGCGCGCTAGACCTGACAGGCACCTTTTCCGAAATTCCCATGGCGGGAGCCGCTGGTGGAACGCCAGGACGACCACACGACCGGCGCCAAAGCCGCTGACGATGCCCACGCCGACATCTATGGCGAGGACGGCGCCGTCCTGTCATCATTCCTCGCCCAGATCGGGGCGGCGATCGCCGATCGCGATACGCTGACGCTGAAGCGCGAAGTCGACGACCTGCACCAGTCGGAACTTGGCGATCTGCTCGAGGCCCTGCACCCCGAACAGCGTCGCGCCCTTGTCGAACTGCTCGGCGCCGACTTCGACTTCTCGTCGCTGACCGAGGTCGACGAGGCGATCCGCCGCGATATCGTCGACAATATGCCCAATGAGCAAATTGCCCAGGGCATGCAGGACCTCGATTCCGACGACGCGGTCTACATTCTCGAAGACCTTGAAAAGGAAGACCAGGACGAGATCCTGTCGCAGTTGCCGTTCACCGAGCGGATCAGGCTGCGCCGCTCGCTCGACTACCCGGAAGAGACGGCCGGTCGCCGCATGCAGACCGAGTTCGTCGCCGTGCCGCCGTTCTGGACCATAGGCCAGACCATCGACTACATGCGCGAAGACAAGAACCTGCCCGAGCGCTTCAGCCAGATCTTCGTCATCGATCCAAGCTTCAAGTTGCTCGGCGCCATCGACCTCGACCAGATCCTGCGCACCAAGCGCACGACCAAGGTCGGAGACGTGATGCACGAGACGAGGCACGCCATTCCGGCCACCATGGACCAGGAAGAGGCGGCGCGGGACTTCGAGCAATACGATCTTCTGTCCGCCGCCGTCGTCGACGAGAACGAGCGGCTGGTCGGCGTGCTGACCATCGACGACGTCGTCGACGTCATCCAGCAGGAGGCCGAGGAAGATCTGCTGCGCATGGGCGGCGTCGGCGACGAAGAGTTGTCCGACAGCATTTTTTCGACCTCGCGCTCGCGCGTGCCCTGGCTGCTGGTCAACCTGTTGACGGCGTTCCTGGCGGCGTCGGTGATCGGCCTGTTCGACCGCACCATCGAGCACATCGTGGCACTGGCCGTGCTGATGCCGATCGTGGCCGGCATGGGCGGCAATGCCGGTTCGCAGACCATGACCGTCACGGTACGCGCGCTGGCGACCAGGGATCTCGACATCTACAATGCCGGCCGCATCATCCGCCGCGAAATGGGCGTGGGTTCCATCAACGGCATCATCTTCGCCGTGCTGATCGGCATCGTCGCGGCCGTCTGGTTCCGCGATGCCAATCTGGGCGGCATCATAGCGGCGGCGATGATCATCAATATGTTCGTGGCAGCCCTTGCCGGTATCCTGATCCCGCTATTGCTCGACCGGTTCAAGATCGATCCGGCGGTGGCGTCGGCGGTTTTCGTCACTACGGTCACCGACGTCGTTGGCTTCTTTGCCTTCCTCGGGCTGGCCACCTGGTGGTTCGCTATCCCTTGAGAAAGAGGCGTTGCGGGTTCAATTGACTTTTACGTAAATGTGGTGCGAGGCTTGCGCGGGGTTTCGTGCCGAGTCCGGCTTGGAACGGGGTTGATCGGAATGCGTTGGAAATCCCGGGCGACCGGGCGTTTTCCGATGTTCCGACATTTGGAGCAAAGATGCGGGAATATTATTCGATCACCGAACTGACCCGCGAATTCGACGTGTCGACGCGGACGCTGCGCTTCTATGAGGACGAGGGGCTGGTGCAACCGGTCCGGCGGGGCCGCACAAGGCTGTTTCGCCCATCTGACCGGCATCTGATCCGTCAGATCATGCGCGGAAAACGGCTCGGCTTCTCGATCAACGAGATCCGCGAAATCATCCAGATGTACAAGGAACCGCCCGGCGAGGTCGGTCAACTCAACCTGATGATCAAGCGCATCGAGGAAAAGCGCGAGGATTTGCGCCAGAAGCGCCGCGATCTCGAGGAGACGCTGGCGGAGCTCGACCAGGCGGAGGAGTCTTGCGTCGAGCGGCTGGTGGAGTTGGGGGTAAATACCTGAGCGGATCGTCGAGCGTTTGCGCGCCCGTCGCAAACGTTCGCGATTAGCGGAGCCCTTCCACACTTCGTCATTCTAGGGCGAAGCAGGAGCGAGGCTCCGTCGCGGAGACCCTAGAATCCATTCCGTGACATTGGCCGTGGAGTGCAGCGGTGCAGAATTCTGGACCGTGGCAACTGCTGTACGTCGCGGCATGGATCCTCGGGTCTGTGCTGCGTCGCTACGCTCCTTGCTCCGCCCGTGGATGACGAAGAGATGGGCGTTCGGCTAGTCGCCAAGGCATGCGAACCCTGCCAGCGATCACACCCGCCTCAAATCCACCGGCGCACCCGCTTCGTATAGTCGCGGTACTTCTTGCCGAATTTGGCGAACAGCACCTTCTCCTCGCTCTCGATGGCGACCTTCTGCGTTGCAAAAGCCGCGATCAGGGCCAGCGGCAGGAACCATACGATCCCCGAGACGAAGGCGACGCCGATCAAAAGCAGCGTGTTGGCCAGATACATCGGGTTGCGAGTCACGCCGAACGGGCCGGACGTCACCAGATGATCCGGCACGCCATTGGGGTTCATCGTCGTTTTGGCCCCGATCATGGTGCGGATAGCGGTGAACCAGAGGGCTGCGACGGCAAACAGCACCACAAAGCCGGCGGCAAACAAAAGGTCGCCCAAGAGGTCGCCGATCCAGGGCAGGGGATAGAACAGGCCGAGCGCGATGCTGATGGCAATGGCGGCGATGTAGATCAGCGGCGGCCATGGGATCAGCCGTGGTCTCGGTAGATCGGGTTTTGCCAGCCCGGGTTTTGTGAGCTTGTCGGTCATTGTTGCCCTCCCTGCGTCATCGGACTCTCCTCCGTCCTTGCGGTGCAGATGCCGGCGAGTTCACCGAGATGCGCTTTGAACTCCGGGGTCTGGTCACCATTGTAGAGCCGGTCGAATGCCGCTTCGCTTTGCAGCGTGTCCAGCATGCACACACAATAGCTGGTGCAGAACTCCGTGTCGCGCTGCTGTTCGCAGGATACCTGGCATTCCTTGAGGAAGACTACTTCCCGTGTCTCGACCGGCGCCGGCGCGATCTGCGAGAACAGCCAGACGCAGCCGAACAGCAGCGGCTGGTGGATCAGATAGAAAGCCAGGCTGTGGCGGCCGATGAAGGTGAGCGGCCTGGTCCAGCTTCCTGATCCCAGCGTGGCCAGCCGCGCCAGCAGGCCGGTGGTGGACGCAAACTTTGCCGCGGCGATGCCGAGAAGCACGGCGCCGAACCAGGGAAACAGCGGCACGTAATCGTTGGAGCGCGGGTTGATCGCCGACAGGCCGACCCACCACAGCGCCGGATGATCGAAGGCTTCGGATCGGAAATAGATCGGCCCGGCGATCACCACCGCCGCCACGACAAGCGCCAGCAAGGACGGCAGCCGCAAGAACAAAAGGCCGAGCAGGCTGGCCAGCGCGATCTGATGCAGGATGCCGAAGAAGATGAAGCTGTCCGGCGTGATGAAGTACGTGACCGCCGATATAGCGGCGGCCGCGACGGCGACCATGGCAAAACGTTTCCAGAAGCCGGTCCAGCGGATCTGCCTGCCATGCGCGAGAAACAGGCTGACGCCGACCAGGAACAGGAAGGTCGAGGCGATGCAGCGCGCATAGATCTTCCACCAGCCGACGGCGGTGAGGCCGGGATCGGTGTAGTGGAAATTTTCGAGATCCCAGGTGAAGTGGTAGCTCGCCATGGCGATCAGCGCGATGCCGCGTACGACATCGATGGCGACGATGCGCTTCGGTTGATCTCGCTTCAGTTGATCTCCAGGGGGTGCGGTATGGATGCTCATGGTCTCGCGATCTGATTCAGCCCCAAAGACGACTATCACGGTTGCACCGGACAAAAGAAGGCCGCCCTCTACGCTCCGGGTCGCGCCGTGCGGCTGCATCGCGCGGCGCTTTAGGCCAGAGCCGGAAAGCCTTTGGCCGAATTCGCTTTTTGCCGGGAAGGGGTCGGTTTCCTGTTACCGGCGGAGGAAGCGCCAGCGCAGATTTGGGCTGCGAGTCTGATTTGGGGATCAAATGTCCACCCATGTGCGCCATCCGATCTGGCTGCCAGCCCTGCGTCCGGCGGATGCGCGCACCTTTGCCTCGCTCTATGCGGTCGAATCCTTCGCCCGTGCCACGGTGTCGAGCGTCATCCCGATCCAGGCTTATGAGATTCTGCACAACGAGCAGATCGTCTCGATCCTCTACACCATCGTGGCGCTGCTCGGCCTGTCGGTGACCTTGTTCATGCCGATGCTGATCCGCAGGTTTGACCGGCGCTGGGTCTATACCGCCGGCGCCTGCCTGCTGGCGATGGGCTCGCTGTTCTTCGTCACCCACACGCTTGCCGGGCAACTGGCAGGCATGCTGTGCCGCGTGATGGGGGCGAGCGCCCTGTCGATCACGCTCAACCTCTACATCATGGACCACATCCGCAAGACCGATTTCATGCAGGCCGAATCGCTGCGCATGGCGTGGTCGATGCTGGCCTGGACCGGCGGGCCGACACTCGGCATCTTCCTCTACACACGCTACGGCATCTATGCCGCGCATGGCGCGGTCGCGGTGTTTGCGTTGGCCTTGCTGGCGCTGTTCTGGACCTACAGGCTGGGCGACAACCGGTCGATCCGGCCGGGCAAGACACGGCCGGCCAATCCGCTGGCCAATATCGGCCGCTTCGTAGCACAACCCAGGCTCAGGCTGGCCTGGCTGATCGCCTTCGGCCGCTCCTGCTTCTGGACGACGTTCTTCGTCTACGGGCCGCTGTTCATGGTGATTACCGGCGAGGGCAAGCTTGCCGGCGGCCTGCTGGTTTCGGCCGGCAATGCGCTGTTGTTCATGGCGATCTTCTGGGGCAAAGCGGGAAAACGCTTCGGCGGCCGGCGCACCATGACCTTCGCCTATTTCGCGATGTCGGCGACGCTGCTTGCGGCGGGCGCGGTCGGCACTACCGCGCCGCTGCTTACGGGCTTTTTCCTGCTCTGCGGCGCCTTCTTCACCATCGCGCTCGATGCACTGGGCTCGACCGCCTTCATGCGCTCGGTGCGGTCCTATGAGCGGGCGCAGATGGCCGCGGTCTACCGCACCTATCTCGACTTTTCCGAGCTGACGCCGCCGCTGGTCTATTCGGTGGTGCTGGCGTTTTTCGGCCTCGGCTCGGTGTTCGTGACGCTGGGCATTCTGGCCGCGGTTTGCGGCTTTATCTCCTGGCGCTATCTGCCGAAGTCGCTTTAGTCGCCGATCAGGCGGTTGCCTCAAGCGCTGCATGCCGCTCGCGCACCCAGTTGTGGAAGCGGTGCAGATCGTACTCCTCCGGCATTAGCACGCCGGCCTGGTGGCGCATCGAGCGCAGGCCTTTCTGATTGATCTCGCAGATCGCGGCATCCTCCTCCAGCACCTGGGTGCCGAAGGCGACGACATTGTCGATGTCCGTCTCAGCCAGCGCCTCGGGCGCGAACAGCCACTCGGCGGTGAGTTCGGTCTGTTCGGGACCGAGCGGCATCAGTCGCACCGTCCTGACATAATCGACATGGCCAACGATGAACATCGAGGGCAGGCTGGTGGCATAGGTCTGTCCGGCCGCACGCTCGGCCGGCGTCAGGCCCGGGAAGACCGGGCCATGGGCATGTCCGTCGCGCGACCAGGTCTCGGCGCCGGCGCGCAGGCCACCCGAAAACTCCGGTGCGTCATTGTCGGCATGGCGGACCCAGTCGGGGTCGTCGTGCCGGCTCATCAGGCCGCGGCCGTATATCGGCACCAGCCGAGACAGGTCCTTGTGGACGCCTGGGCAATGCAGGCACTCGTTGAAGTTCTCCCAGAAGATCTTCCAGTTGCAGTTCATCACCTTGCGCAGGACATGGCCTGATACCAGAGTTTCCAGCGGCCAGTTGGCGAGGTCGCCGGATGCGGGATCGAAGGAGGTCCCGGCGGAGCCGGCCGCAGCCTGCTGAAGGTTCACAAAGACAAAGCCGCGCCATACCGACAGCGCCACCCGGTAGAGCGGATGATCTGCCTTGTCGAAACCATCTGGCAGCGATTTCGAGGGAACGCGCACGAGATCGCCGCGCAGCGAGTAGGACCAGGCATGGTAGGGGCAAGTGATGAGCCGCGCTTTCAGCCGGCCCTCGCTTTCCTGGCAAAGCTGCGAGCCGCGATGCCGGCAGGTGTTGTGGAAGGCGCGCAACTCGCCGGTGTCGTCGCGGAGCACGACGATTTCCTGTGTGCCAACGCGGAATGTCCTGAATGCCAAAGGCTGGGCAAGATCGGCCTCGCGGCAGACGAGCAGCCAGCTTTTGTACCAGATGGCGTCGAGATCGCGCTGGTAAGCCTCGCTATCCCAATAGGCCGATGACGGTAGCGTCGGTTCGGCCCGGCTCAGGCCGTTATAGGGGTCGCGCTCGCTCGGGTTGGGATGCATGGCTGGCTTCCTATGAAGCGTCAGCCGACACCCCGGCAGATAGTTTGTCAATCAGAGTGCCGCATTGCCGGTTGCAGGCGCGGCGCATAATCATGTCGTGGACATGGGACATTCGGAAATTGGGGGGATTCGGAAATTGGCCGCACGACAGATGTCGCTTACGCCGGAGCTGGTCGCGCGCTGCTGGCGCGAGATCAGGGACCCCGGGCCGGATCCGGACGCGATGCATCTCGATGACGCCGACTATGACGCGCTGCTGGATGAATTGCAGGTCGAACTCCCGGATAGCGAACCGCTATGGCTGTTCGGCTATGGATCGCTGATCTGGAAACCGGAAATAGATTATGTCGAGGACCGCGTTGCGCTGGCGCGCGGCTGGCATCGGTCCTTTTGCATGAACATGACGCGCTGGCGCGGCACCAAGGACAGCCCCGGCCTGATGATGGCGCTGGACCGTGGCGGACAATGCAAGGGCGTCGCCTTCCGGCTGACCGAAAGTAACCGGCGCGGGCAGTTGGGCCGGCTTTTCCGGCGCGAAGTCACGCTGAAGCCGACAAGCTACCGGCCGCGCATGCTGAAGCTTGCAAGCGAGGCCGGACCGCTCAGGGCATTGGCCTTCGTCATCAACCGCAACGGCCTGACCTATTCAGGGCCGCTCGACGAGGGCAAGGTCGTCGAAAGGCTGGCAACGTCCTGCGGGCACTGGGGGTCGGGCGCCGACTATCTCTACAACACGGTGAAAAACCTTGAAGAGCGCGGCATTCACGATCGCCATCTGTGGCGGCTGCAGCGGCTGGTTGCCGAGCGGATCACCGCGTTGAACCCGTAACGCCGCATGGCGCATTCGCGCTGTTGGCCGGCGGAATTTGGTTTGCCGGATGCGGCCGTTTCAGCCTATAGTCATGCATGTCGTCGGTTCCGTTAGGGACCAAGAGGGAATGCGGTGAGGGCTGACTTGTTGCCCAATGCCGTGGCTGCCCCCGCAACTGTGTGCGGTAGTCCTCTCCAAGCCACTGAGGATTTTTTCCTCGGGAAGGTGGGGAAGGGCGCTGATCCGCGAGCCAGGAGACCTGCCGGCGACAGGGAACTGACTTCGATGCCCTCGGGTGGAGGGCGAAAGGACAAGATATGAATACCGCTTCCGTCTCCCTCGGCGCATCCGTCTCCTCGCAGTCGCGCTTCATGCAGCTCGTGCTTAGCGCGTTTCTGGGCATTTTCGTCGTCGGCGTTGTCGGTTTCTCGCATATCGATGCGGTCCACAATGCGGCGCACGACTATCGCCATTCGATGGCGTTTCCCTGCCACTGACGAGGATCTGACATCATGAACCTGTTTCGCAACGTCGTGTTCATCGCGGCGATCGCAGGGCTCGTGGCGGGTGTCGCTCTCGCCTGCATGCAGGCCTACGCCACCGTGCCGCTGATCCTCAAGGCGGAGGTCTACGAAAAGGCTGGTGGCGGCCATGAGCATCAGCATGCCGCGGCGCCCGCCGCCAACGCTGCGGACACCGATGCCATGAGCACCGCCGCGCCGGCGGAAAATGCGGTGAGCAGCGCAGCCCCGGCTGAAGCAGCCGCGCCGGCGGAGGACGAAGGCTGGGCGCCGGCCGACGGCTTCGAGCGTTTCGCCTTCAGTGTCGTCGCCAATATCGTCACCGGCATCGGCTTCGCGCTGGTCCTGGTGGCGGTTTCCGAGTTCGCCGGCGGCATCGGCAGCTGGCGCCAGGGCGTGTTCTGGGGCTTGGCCGGCTTTGCCGTGTTCACGCTGGCGCCGGGCCTCGGCCTGCCGCCGGAACTGCCGGCAATGCCGGCGGCCGATCTCATGCAGCGCCAGATCTGGTGGTGGGCAACGGTGATGACAACGGCGATCGGTCTTGCCCTTATCACCTTCCGCACGTCGGCGCCCCTGACCGTGCTCGCCGTCGTCCTGATCGTCGCCCCGCATATTGTCGGCGCGCCGCAGCCTGACAGTTTCGTAACGCCGATCCCGGAGGGCCTGCATCATCAGTTCGTGGTGGCGGTGACGCTGACCAATCTGGTGTTCTGGCTGGTGCTCGGCGCAGTTGTCGGCATAGTGCGCGCGCGCTTCGCCGGCACCGCGACCAGCCTGCGCGACAGCTTTGCCTGATCGCAGTTTGACCTTCATCATCGGCGGTGCGCGCTCCGGCAAGAGCGCGCATGCCGAAACTTTGGCGACGGCGTTGCCGCCGCCATGGGCTTATATCGCCACCGCGCTAGCCTATGACGGCGAAATGCGCGAGCGCATCGCGCAGCACCGCTCGCGCCGTGGCGAGGGGTGGGCGACCATCGACGCCCCGCTTGATCTTGCCGGTGCGCTCGAGGCATTGCCGGACAACCAGCCGGTGCTTGTCGACTGCCTGACGCTGTGGCTGACCAATCATATGCTGGCCGATCATGATCTGGAGGGGGAGTGCCGGCGGCTGGCCGATGTGCTTTCGCGGCCGCGCGGACCGTGGTTCGTGGTCTCCAACGAAGTCGGACAAGGCATCGTGCCCGACAATGCGCTGGCACGCCGGTTCCGCGATGCCGCCGGCCGGCTCAACCAGCAGATCGCGGTCGTAGCTGATATGGTGCTTCTGATGGTGGCGGGGCTGCCGCTCAAGGTGAAATGAGATGACCGATATCGACACAAAAGACGAAGAGCGCCATCGCGCCAAGATGGCCAAGCGCAAGGCGGTGCAGGACGCCGAGGTCGCGGAAAAGACGGTCGAGAAGGGGCTGCTGATCGTCAACACCGGACCCGGCAAGGGCAAGACCACGGCTGCCTTCGGGCTGGCGCTGCGCATGCTCGGCTATGGCAAGCGCGTCGGAATCGTCCAGTTCATCAAGGGCAAATGGCACACCGGCGAGAAGGATGCCTTCGCGGCGTTCGGCGACCGCGTCGTCTGGCACACGATGGGCGAGGGTTTCACCTGGGAGACGCAGGATCTGAAGCGCGACATTAAGGCGGCCGAAGCCGCCTGGGCCAAGGCGCTGGAGTTGATCGCCGATCCCTCGATCAGCCTCGTCGTGCTGGACGAACTGAACATCGCGCTGCGTTACGACTATCTCGATCTCGACAGAGTGGTGGCGGCGCTGAAAGCGCGGCGCGAAGGGCTGCATGTCGTCGTCACCGGCCGCAACGCCAAGCCGGCGCTGGTCGAGGCGGCGGATCTGGTGACGGAGATGGGCGTGACCAAGCATCATTTTTCGGCCGGCGTGAAGGCGCAGCAGGGGATCGAGTTCTGAGGGGCTATCCTCACCTTTTACCCTCCCCCTTGTGGGGAGGGTCGATCCGCGAAGCGGATCGGGGTGGGGGTCCTCGTAGGTCGCAGTCCCCCACCCCGGCGCTTCGCGCCGACCCTCCCCACAAGGGAGGGTAAAGGAAGGGCGACGGTAAGCTCTCAGAACGTTACCGCGATAAGCACCGCCGACAGCAACCCGAACAGCCCAATCAGCAGATAGTCGGCGACCTGATAAAGTTTCAGCGCCCGCCTGATGTCCAGACTTTCCGCCTCGCGGCGGCCGCCTTCGCCCATGAAGGCATCGTTGACGACAACGCCGCCATAGCTGCGCGGGCCGGCGAGCGCCAGGCCGAGTGCGCCGGCCATTGCTGCTTCCGGCCAGCCGGCATTGGGTGAGCGGTGCTTTTTGGCGTCGCGCCGCACTGCTTGCCAGGCGTTGCGGGGATCGGCGCCGTCAACGAGAAAGGCGGCGGCAACGATCAGCAACGCGGTCAGCCGGGACGCCGGCAGGTTGATCCAGTCGTCGAAGAGTGCCGCCGCGCCGCCGAAGGCCTCGTGGTGCGGGGTGCGGTGGCCGATCATCGAATCGGCGGTGTTGGCGGCCTTGTAGGCGACGCCGCCGGCCAGACCGCAGACACCTGTCCAGAAGGCGGGCGCAACGATGCCGTCGGAGAAATTCTCGGCCAGGCTTTCGATGGCGGCGCGGCTGACGCCGGCATGGTCGAGCTTCTCTGGATCGCGGCCGACGATGCGCGCAACCGCAATGCGGCCGAGCGCCAGCCCGCCGGTATCCAGCGAATCGGCCACCGCCTCGACATGTTCGGTAAGGCTCTTTTGCGACAGCAGCGACGAGGCCAGGATTGCCGTGATGATCATGCCGGCAGGAAAGAGCTGCCAGAGCAGGATTTGCACGATGAAGGCGATTGCCGCCGGCACCAGCACGATCACCAGCAGCGCCTGCACGCTGCGGCGGCGACGCAGCGCGTCGGAATCAGTGTCGCGGTTGAGCCTGAGGTCGAGAAAGGCTATCAGCCTGCCGAACCAGGTGACGGGATGGCCGACGGCACGGAACAGCCAGTCCGGGTAACCCAGGATGCGTTCGATGGCCAGCGACAGGAAAGCGATCAGGATCGACATGAAGCTTTCTGATGGAGCGATTACTGTGGTGGATCACGGTGGATCCCTTGGCCGGGCGAGGGCGCTCTTCCCTCACGCGCCACAACCTTTCGTCGATCTCTCGACAGGTATCAATCCGCACTCCTACCCGCTTTTCGAGCTGCCCGCCACCGCCCTGTCACGATTGCCGGAGGCCGCGCGCCTGCGTGAACTGGCCAGGGTCGCGGCCGGCGCCTATGGCGCGCCTTCGGCCGAGAATGTGACGGTCGCCCCGGGCACGCAGATCCTGCTGCCGCGCGTCGCCTCGCTGGTCAGCCCCGGCAAGGCGCTGGTGCTCGGGCCGACCTATGCCGAGCATGCCAGGGCCGCCGCGATTGCCGGCCATGCGGTGGCGGAGGTCGACGATTTCGAGGCGCTTGCCGGAGCCGAAATTGCCATCGTCGTCAATCCCAACAATCCCGACGGGCGAGTCGTGTCGCGGGAAAGGCTGCTTCGGCTTGCCGAGACATTGCGCGCCATAGGCGGTCTGCTGGTCGTCGACGAAGCCTTCATGGATGTCGGCCCGCACGCGGAAAGCCTGGCCGGCGATGTCGGGCGGGGCGGCATCGTCGTGCTGCGCTCGTTTGGCAAGTTCTTCGGTCTCGCCGGCCTGCGGCTCGGCTTCGCACTTTCCGATGCAGCGACGGTCGAAAGGCTTGAAACGCAATTCGGCCCTTGGGCGGTCGCCGGCCCAGCGCTCGAATACGGCATCTGCGCGCTTGCCGACAGCGGCTGGCAGGCCGACATGCGGCGGCGGCTGGCGCAGGATGCGGCGCGGCTCGATGCGCTGCTTTCGCGCTTTGGCGTTGCTGTCGCCGGCGGCACGACGCTGTTTCGCTATCTCCGGCTTGCCGATGCACCGGGGCTGTTTTCGACGCTCGGTGAGCGCGGCATATTGCTCAGGCATTTTTCCGAGCGTCCCCAGGTGCTCCGCGCGGGGCTGCCTGGAAGTCAGGAGGAATGGCAGCGGCTTGAATCGGCGCTTGCCGACTGGGGCGCACGGCGCGACGATGGGTCGAAGGAGATCGCGCCATGATCCATATCTGTTCGCTGGCAAAGCTTGAGGAGACGGTGGCCAAAAGCGGCGCCGAGCGCGTGCTGTCGCTGCTCGCTGCCGGCACCGAGGTGACGCGGCCGGCCTCAATTGCGAGGGAAAACCACCTGCATCTGGTCATGCACGACATCGCGGTGGCGCAGGACGGCATGACCATGCCAGGCGAAGACCATGTGCGCAATCTGCTCGATTTCGCCCGGAAATGGGACCGCGTCAAACCCATGGTCGTCCATTGCTATGCCGGCATCAGCCGCTCGACCGCCTCGGCCTATATCATTGCGGCGGCGCTCGCCCCGAAGCGCGACGAAGTCGAACTTGCGCAGACATTGCGGAAGCTTTCGCCCTCGGCGACACCCAATCCACGGTTGATCGCCGTCGCGGATGCTCTGCTCTCACGACAAGGCCGCATGATCGAAGCGATCGAGGCGATCGGGCGGGGCGCCGATGCTTTTGAGGGTACGCCTTTCGTGTTGAAGATCGACGGCTAAGGCGGCCCGCTATGCCAGCCAGTCGGCAAGCTTCGCCTTGCGCACATCCTTCAACAGGGTGATGAAGCCGTCGGCCTGATGCTCCGCCGTCAGTCGGCCTTTCTCGGCCGTGGCAATGCTGGCATCGCCGACCACGCCGTTGGGGTTGAGATCCCCAGCGATCCAGGCGAAAGCGTGCGTTCCGGTGTGGCGCAGCAGCGCAAATTCGGTTTCGGCGCGGGCGACCTTGGAGGCGAAATTGTCGGCCTTGGCCATGTCGACTAACTCCGGGCGAAAATGCAGCATCAACGAGGTCTCGACGTCGCCGCCATGGATGCCATGGCGGTCTTCCAGCTCGGTGTACATGCCGGCGGGGCGGCCGAAGCGCTGCCAGCTGGTCTTCACCGCCAGCATCCTCTCACGCACGCGCAGCTCGCGCGTGACGATGCCCATGATCTCTTCATTGCCGCCATGCGAGTTGACGACGATCAGTTTCCTTACGCCTGCGCGGGCAACGGACAGGCCAAGCTCGGTCCAGGCATCGACCAGGGTGGCCGCCGGCAGGGTGAGCGTGCCCGGCGCCTGCAGATGCTCGTTCGACTTGCCGACCGTTTGGACCGGCAGGATGCGGATGTCGAGATCGCCGGGCAGGCGGGCGATGACCGTCTCCAGCATGCCGTTCATGATCGAGGTGTCGGTTGATACAGGCAGATGCGGGCCGTGCTGCTCGATCGCCGCCACCGGCAGCACGGCAATCGTCGCCTCCGGATCGATCGCGGCGTATTCGGTGGTCCGGTAGTCGCCCCACCACACGCGTCTGTTTGCAACGGTCATGTCATGCCTCTTGACTGTGAGGGAGACCTAGCGCGCCAAACGTCGCCTGTCGATCACCCGGCAGCAATCGCCTCGACCTCGACCTTGAATTCCGGCCGCGCAAAGCCTGACACGATCATCAGCGTCGAGGCGGGCGCGGGGCTGGCAAACAAGCGGTCGCGGACGTCGATATAGGGCCGCAGAAAGGCGCGGTCGGTGACGTAGGCGTTTATGCGCGCGATGTCGCCTAGCCCCAGCCCGGCTTCAGCCAGAATCGCCGCTATGTTTTGAAAGCAGAGCTCGGCCTGCGCGCCGGCATCCTCGGGGATCTCGTCGTCCGCCGTGATGGCGACCTGGCCGGAGCACAGAACCAGCCGCTTGCCTGGCGGCACCTCGACGCCGTGGCTGTAGCGGGCGAAAGGCGGCTTAATCGACTTCGGCGCGAGGTATCTGAACATGGCAATCTCCTGTCTGCGAGAGCAGCCTAAGACGTGACCGATAGTACGTTCAAGATGTGGTGCATGGCACAAGGGCGATTGTGGACAGGCGTCCAAAAAATAGGCACGATGCACTCCCGCACAGCATGACCCGTCCGGTGTTGGCAGTGACTGCCGCGCAAGCAGGCGGCCCGGGCGGTGGCATGTGTCTTGCTTCTTGGATCAATGGTGTCGAGCCCGGCGCGTGACGCTCCGGAGCCAACAAAGGGTGGTGTCGATGTACGGAAAACAGAAGATTTCAGCGCTTGCGGTCGCGCTGCTTGGAGCCGGCACGTTCGGCGCGGCAGCAAACGAGAAGGTCACCTTCGGCACCAACTGGCTGGCCGAGCCCGAGCATGGCGGCTACTACCAGGCCGTCGCCGACGGCACCTACGCTGCATGTGGCCTCGACGTGACGATTTCGCAGGGAGGTCCGCAGGTCAGCGGGCGGCCGCTGCTGCTGGCCGGCAAGCTCGATTTCTACATGGGCGGCAATCTGCTGTCGACCTTCGACGCCGTCCAGCAGGGCATCCCGATGCGCGTCGTCGCCGCCGATTTCCAGAAGGACCCTCAAGTCATCATGTCCCACCCGGGGCAGGGGCTGGACAAGTGGGAGGATTTGAAAAACGCCGACCAGTACATTCTCGGGGACGAGGGCGTCCAGACCTTCTTCCAGTGGATGGTCATCGAACTCGGTTTCGATGCCGCCAAGCGCGTGCCCTACACCTACAACACCGCTCCATTCCTGGCCAACAAGAAGTCGATCCAGCAGGGTTACGTCACCTCGGAGCCTTTTGCGGTCAAGAAGGAAGGCGGCTTCGTGCCCAACCAGTTCCTGCTCGCCGACTATGGCTGGGACACCTATTCGACGACGATCGAGGTGATGCAGGACACGATCGACAAGCGGCCGGAGGTGGTCCAGTGCTTCGTCGATGGCTCGGCCAAGGGCTGGTACAACTACCTCTACGGCGACAACAAGGCCGCCAACGAGATGATCAAGAAAGACAATCCCGACATGAGCGACGAGCAGATTGCCTTCTCGATCGAGCAGATGAAGAAGTTCGGCCTGGCCGATTCCGGCGACACCGAAAAGCTCGGCATCGGCGCCATGAACGAAGACCGGATCAAGAGCTTTTATGACAAGATGGTCAAGGCCAAGGTCACGCCCGAGGGCATCGATATCAAGAAGGCCTATACGCTGGCCTTCATCAACAAAGGTGTCGGAATCGAGCTGAAGAAGTAATCGTGAAGCTGGAAAAGATGGCGCAGGCGCCCATGACGGCATCGGGTGAAGGCCCGATGCTGCTGACGCTGCGCCATGTCGGCAAGGTGTTTTCCAATGGCGTGACTGCATTGAGCGACGTCGATCTCGCCATCCGCGAGGCCGATTTTGTCAGCCTGCTCGGGCCGTCCGGCTGCGGCAAGTCGACGGCGTTGAGGCTGATCGCGGGCCTGTCGACGCCGACATCCGGTCAACTCGACTGGGGCGGTTCGATCGACCGCGCCAATATCGGCTTCGTCTTCCAGGAACCGACGCTGCTGCCCTGGGCCGATGTCTTCGACAATGTCTGGTTGCCGCTCAGGCTGAAAGGCGTGTCGCGCGCCAAGGCGGCGCCGGTGGTGATGGAGATGCTGGAGCGGGTGCACCTGACCGGTTTCGAAAACGCCGTGCCGCGCGAGCTTTCCGGCGGCATGAAGATGCGCGTCTCGATCGCACGCGCGATGGTGACGAAGCCGCGCATTCTGTTGATGGACGAGCCGTTCGCCGCACTCGACGAGATCACCCGCTTCAAGCTCAACAACGACCTTCTGGAGCTGTGGCAGGACGAGCGCTTCACCGTCGTCTTCGTCACCCACAGCGTCTTCGAAAGCGTGTTCCTGTCAAACCGCGTCGTCGTCATGGCGGCGCGGCCGGGCCGCGTCCATGCCGAGTTGGCAATCGGTGCCGCCTATCCACGCGACGAGGTGTTCCGCACCTCGCCCGACTATGCCGCGCTCTGCCGCCAGGCCTCGGACATCCTGGTCAACGCCATCAACACATCAGCCGGACCGCACCATGACGGCCATTGACCAGAATGCCGCAACGCTCGACGCGGAAGAGGCGGGCCGCGTACGCCAGGAGCGGCTGGAGCGGATCGGCCGGTGGGTCTTGCCTTTGGCGATCATGATCCTGGCGATCTGGCTGTGGGACCGCATTTGCGTGTGGAACGCGATCCCGCAATATATTCTGCCGCGTCCCGCCGTGGTGCTGTGGACGCTCTATAGCGATGCCGGGCTCCTGTTCTCCGCGCTGCTGGTCACGTTGCGCATAACCTTCCTCAGTCTGCTGCTTGCAGTGGTCGGCGGCGTCGGACTGGCGGTGCTGTTTGCGCAATCGAAATGGGTGGAGATGTCGTTCTTTCCCTTCGCCATCGTGCTGCAGGTAACGCCGATCGTGGCGGTCTTCCCGCTCATCAACATCTATGTGGACAACCAGACGGTGAAGCTTTTGCTTTGCGCCTGGATCGTCGCGTTCTTCCCGATCCTGTCCAACACCACGCTCGGCCTCAATTCGGTCGACCGCAATCTGCGCGACATGTTCAAGCTCAACGGCGCGACGCGCTGGCAGCAATTGCGCTATCTCAGACTGCCGGCGGCCATGCCGTATTTTCTAGGAGGCCTGAAGATCGCCGGCGGCCTGTCGCTCATCGGCGCCGTGGTGGCCGAGTTCGTCGCCGGCGCGCAGGGACAATCCTCAGGGCTCGCCTCGCGCATCATCGAGGCCGGCTACCGCCTCAACGCGCCAAGGCTTTTCGCGGCGCTGATCCTGATCTCGCTCACCGGCATATTGATCTTCCTGGTGCTGTCGCTGGTGTCGCATCTCATCCTGCGCCGCTGGCACGAGAGCGCGCTGAAGCAGGAGCGGTAGGGGGTTGGGTGACGTGATTGAGATGCTGGCGCGAAACACCCCCCTCTGGCCTGCCGGCCATCTCCCCCTCAAGGGGGGAGATTGGACGTCATCCGGGATTTCGCCAATTATCGACGTTGGAAGACGGGTGCTGTCGGAAAAGCTGCCAATCTCCCCCCTTGAGGGGGAGATGCCCGACAGGGCAGAGGGGGGCGGTCCTTGATACCGACCTCTGGCTCGTACCATCTCACCAACGTCCGCCTTCACCGGTCGCTGACATCAGGTCTTGCCACCACTTACGACACCGACGGTTTCGCGCTGGCCGACATTGCCGTTGCCGATTGCAAGATCTCGGCCATCGCCGCGCACTACAAATCAAAGGCGCCGACCGATGCCGTCGATCTCGCCGGCCGCATCGTGCTGCCGTGCTTCGTCGACTGCCACACCCACATCGACAAGGGCCATATCTGGCCGCGCAAACCCAATCCCGACGGCAGTTTCATGGGCGCGCTCAATGCCACCGGCGCCGACCGTGCAGCGCGCTGGAGCGCCGAGGACGTGGCGCGGCGTATGGATTTCTCGCTGCGCTCGGCCTACGCGCACGGCACCAAGGCGCTCCGCACGCATCTCGACAGCGTGCCGCCACAGGAGGAAATCTCCTGGCCGGTGTTCGAGGCGATGCGGGAGAAATGGCGCGGCCGCATCGAATTGCAGGCAGCCTGCCTGCTCGGCATCGAAGGCGTGCGCGACAGAAAGTGGTTCGAGAGGCTGGCCAAGCGCGTGGCTGCGGCCAAGGGCGTGCTCGGCGTCGTCACCTATATGGTGCCGGATCTCGAAGAGCTTCTCGACAAGGTGTTCGCCGAGGCGAACAGGCACGGGCTCGATCTCGATTTCCACGCCGACGAGACCGACGACATCGCGGCGATATCGCTGAAGAAGATCGCCGAGGCGGCACTGTGGAACGGTTTTGAGGGCAACATGCTGGTGGGACATTGCTGCTCGCTGGCGCGCCAGCCGGATCTCGACGTGCTCGATACACTCGACAAGGTGGCCAAGGCGCGGTTGGCGGTCGTGTCGCTGCCAATGTGCAATCTCTATCTGCAGGACCGGCGTGCCGACCAGACCACGCCACGCTGGCGCGGCGTGACGCTGCTGCATGAGATGAAGGCGAGGGGCATCCCGGTCGCGGTCGCCTCCGACAACACCCGCGATCCGTTCTATGCCTATGGCGATCTCGACATGCTGGAGGTCTACCGCATGGCGACGCGCATCCTGCATTTCGACCATCCGGTCGGCGACTGGCCGCAGACGGTGGCGGCGACGCCGGCCAAGGTGATGCGGCTCGACGGTGTCGGGACACTGACAGCCGGTGGCAGCGCCGATTTCATCGTCTTCAAAGGGCGGAGCTGGACGGAATTGCTGTCGCGGCCCGAATCGGATCGCATCGTCGTGCGCGACGGCCGAGCGATCGACAGGCAATTGCCCGACTATGCCGAGCTCGACGAACTGATGGTGGAATGATGGATGTTTCGGCGCTCAAACGCGATCTCGACGGGATAAAGCTTGACGACAATCCGGCCATCGTCCAGCAGAAGAGCCGCGACTTCTACTGGTACAGCCCGGTGCTGAAGCAGCAGCTCGACCACGTCACTGGCGACCTGATCGTGACGCCCAGGAACGAGGCCGAACTGATCCGCGTGCTTGCCGCTTGCCACCGTCATGGCGTTCCGGTGACGCCGCGCGGCAGCGGCACCGGCAATTACGGTCAGGCGATGCCGCTATCGGGCGGCGTGGTTTTGAACCTTGCCGAGATGAACGAGATCAAGGCCATAGCGCCGGGCCGCGTCGTCACCGGGCCGGGCGCGATCCTCGCCGACATCGACAGAGCGACGCGCGCGCATTCCGGGCAGGAACTGCGGCTGTCGCCGTCGACCTACAACACCGCCTCGATCGGCGGCTTCATCGCCGGCGGCTCGGGCGGCGTTGGCTCGATCAATTTCGGCGGTCTGCGTGATTTCGGCAATGTGCTGCGCCTGCGCGTCGTCACTATGGAGGCGGAGCCGAAGGCGCTCGAACTCACCGGCGAGGACCTGCACAAGGTCACCCACGCCTATGGCACCAACGGCATCATCACCGAGGTCGAGATGCCGCTGACTGCAGCCTATGAATGGATCGACGTGATCGTCGGCTTCGACGCTTTCATGCCGGCAGCCCGCTACGGCAACGCGCTGGCACGCCAGGACGGCATCCTGACCAAGCTGATCACGCCGATCGCCGCGCCCGTGCCGCAGCTCTATTTCAAGCGCCACCAGAAGTTCTTCCGGGACGGGCAAAGCATCTGCGTCGTCATGGTTGCCCGGCATGGGCTAGACGCGTTCCTCGCCTTCACCCGCCGCGCCGGCGGCGAGGTCATCTTCAATGCCGCGACGGCCACGGACGAAGAGAAAAAGGGCCTGCCGCCGGGCTTCGAACTGGCGTGGAACCACACCATGCTCAGGGCACTGCGGGTCGATCCCGCGATCACCTATCTGCAATCGCTCTATCCGTTTCCCAACCAGCTGGCGCTGGTGGAGAAGATGGACGCGATGTTTCCGGGCGAAGTCTTTTCGCATCTCGAATTCGTGCGCCTCGACGGCAACATCACCTGCTTCGGCCTGCCGCTGGTGAAATTCACCACCGAGGCGCGGCTCAACGAAATCATCCGGCTGCATGAGGAGAACGGCTGCCCGATCTTCAACCCGCACCGCTACACGCTGGAAGAGGGCGGCATGAAGCAGACGGATGAAATCCAGCTCGCCTTCAAGCGCGAGACCGATCCGCAAGGCCTGCTCAATCCCGGCAAGATGATCGCCTGGGAAAATCCGGATTACGACTATCGCTCGGGCCGGACTTTTTTGTTCAAGGGTTTGCAGAGGGCGGGGTGAGAGGTTTGCGCTTGAACACCCCCCTCTGGCCTGCCGGCACCGGCCCTTCGCTGCCGCTTCGGGCGTTCGTCGTTTGGAAAGCCAAGCAATTCGCTCTCCATCGGCTTCGCCGACCACTTCTCACCCCCCTCAAGGGGGGAGATTATTCGCCCCGCCTTCGCCTATCTTCAACGTTGAAAGGACAGGTGCGACACAAAGGCTGCCAATCTCCCGCCTTGAGGGGGAGATGCCCGGCAGGGCAGAGGGGGGTGCCTCGCGCCGACCTCGCAAGTATTTCCCCATGAAAGTCCTCGTCCTCTACGCACACCCGGTGGAGACCAGCTTCAATGCAGGTCTGCACCGCACGATCGTCGAGCGGCTGACGGCCCCCGGCCATGACGTCGACGATTGCGATCTCTATGCCGAGGATTTCGACCCCAGGCTGACGCGCGGGGAGAGGCTGGATTACCATAACCAACGCAGCCCTGCGGACCCGGCCGCGCCCTATGTCGAGCGGCTGCTCAAGGCCGAGGCGCTGGTGCTGTCATATCCCGTCTGGAACTACGGCTTTCCGGCCATCCTGAAAGGCTTTTTCGACCGCGTGTTTCTGCCCGGCGTGTCGTTCAAATTGGTCGACGGCAAGGCGCAGCCTTCGCTCCACAACATCCGCAAGCTGACCGCCGTCACCACCTATGGCGGCAGCCGCTTCCGCGCAATGCTGATGGGCGATCCGCCGCGCCGGCTGGTCAAACGGATGCTGCGCGCGACGATCAGGCCCGGCGCCTCGGTGTCCTACCTCGCGCATTATTCGATGAATCTGTCGACCGAGAAGACCCGCGCGGCCTTCATGGCCAAGGTCGCGGCCGGGATGGATACTTTCTGATGCTCGTGCTGGTGGTCTATTGCCATCCGGTGCCCGAAAGCTTTTGCGCCGCCATCAGAGATGCCGCCGTCGATGTGCTGAAGGCACGCGGCTGGGAGGTGCGGCTGCTCGACCTCTATGCGGAGAAATTCGATCCGGTGATGGGCTGCGAAGAGCGACGCGCCTACAATGAGCGGGCGCCGGAGGATCCGGCCCTAAAACCGCATTTCGAGCATCTCGCCTGGGCTGAGGCGATCCTGTTCATCTATCCGACCTGGTGGTACGGGCTGCCGGCCATGCTGAAGGGCTGGCTCGACCGGGTCTGGGCGACCGATGTCGCCTTCAAGCTGGGCAAGGGGCGCATCACGTCGCTGATGACACATGTCACCAGGGTCGGCGTCATCACCACCTGCGGCGCGCCGACCTGGTGGAGCGTCGTCGTCGGCCAGCCCGGCCGCAAGACCTTGCTGCGCGGTATGCGCGCGCTGTGCGCCCGCCGCTGCCGGACGTTTTTCCTGGCGCACTACCTGATGGACGCCTCGACGCCAAGGACGAGGGCGGCGTTTCTGGGGAAGGTGCGGGCGAAGCTGGAGCGGTTTTGAGCTTCTTCACCCTCCCCCTTGTGGGGAGGGTCGCGCAGCAAATGCCGCAAGGCGGCTTTTGCGAAGCGGGGTGGGGGCCTCGTAGGGCGCACCCCCACCCCGTCTCGCAATCGCCGCTTTGCTCCGACTGCGAGCCGACCCTCCCCACAAGGGGAGGGTAAAAAGGTGCTACATCCTCGTCCGTTCCGCCTTGGGATCGTACATCGGCTTCAGCGATGCTTCCGCCGCAAAACGCTCGCCGGCGATCTCGATCTCGTAGGACGAGGCCAGCACATCCGCCTCGCTCTCGCCCTGGCAGGGCACATAGCCCAGTCCGATCGCGCCGCCGAGATGGTGGCCGTAATTCCCCGATGTGATCGGGCCGACGATCTTGCCGTCGCGCAGGATCGCCTCGTTGTGGAAGAGCAGGGGTTCAGAGTCTTTCAAACGGAACTGCACCAGCCGGCGCGACAGGCCGGCTTCTTTTCTCTTCAGCACCGCATCGCGGCCGATGAACTCGCCCTTGGCGGTTTTGACCGCAAAGCCGAGGCCGGCCTCCAGCACATTGTCCTCGTTGGTGACGTCATGGCCGAAATGCCGAAACGCCTTTTCGATGCGACAGGAATCCAGCGTATGCAGTCCGCAAAGTTTCAGGCCGACATCCGACCCCGCTTCATCGATCGCCTCGAAGACATGGGCCGCCTGGTCGGTCGAAACATAAAGTTCCCAGCCGAGTTCGCCGACATAGGTGACGCGGTGGGCACGGGCGAGGCCCATGCCGATCTCGATCTCCTGGAAGGTGCCGAACGGATTGTTCTCATTAGAAAAATCATTAGGGCTGACCTTCTGCATCAGTTTTCGCGCATCCGGACCCATCAGGCAGAGCACCGCCTCAGCTGCTGTGACATCCGTGATGACGACGAATTCGTCGCCGACATGCCGGCGCAGCCAGGCGAGATCGCGCTGCAGCGTCGCGCCCGGCACGACGAGGAAGTAGGCGGTCTCAGATAGCCGCGACACCGTCAGGTCGCTTTCGATACCGCCGCGCTGGTTGAGCATCTGGGTGTAGACGATCTTGCCCGGCGCCACGTCCATATCGTTGGCGCACAGCCTTTGCAGGAGGGCACAGGCGTCGCGGCCTTCGACACGGATCTTGCCGAACGAGGTCATGTCGAACAGGCCGACCTTGTTGCGGACCGCCAGGTGCTCCTCGCGCTGGTTGTCGAACCAGTTCTGCCGCTTCCAGGAATAGCGGTATTCGCGCTCCTGTCCCTCGCGGGCGAACCAGTTTGCGCGCTCCCAGCCGGCGACTTCGCCGAACACGGCGCCGCGCGCCTTCAGATGCTCGTGCAAAGGCGAGCGCCTGACATTCCTGGACGTTGCCATCTGCCGGTAGGGGAAGTGATCCGCATAGAGCAGGCCGAGTGTTTCGGAGACACGCTCCTTGAGATACCTACGGTTCTTCTGGAATGGCTGGGCGCGGCGGATGTCGACTTCCCAGAGGTCGAAGGGCGCTTCGCCATCGTTGATCCATTGCGCCAGTGCCATGCCGGCGCCGCCGGACGAGACGATGCCGATGGAATTGTAGCCGGTCGCCATCCAGTAGCCACGGAGTTCCGGGGCCTCGCCGAGATAATAGCGGTCGTCGGGGGTAAAGCTTTCGGGGCCGTTGAAGAAGGTGTGAATGCCGGCGGTTGCCAGCATCGGCATGCGGTTGACGCCCATTTCGAGGATCGGCTCGAAATGCTCCATGTCCTCCGGCAACTGGTCGAAGCAGAAATCCTCGCGGATGCCGTCCATGCCCCAGGGCTTGGCCACAGGCTCGAAAGCGCCGAGCATCATCTTGCCGGCATCTTCCTTGTAGTAGGCGCATTCATCGGGAACGCGCAGCACCGGTAGACGACCGAGCCCGGGGATCGGCTCGGTGACGAGATAAAAATGTTCGCAGGCATGCAGCGGGATGGTGACGCCGTTCTGGGCGCCGAGCTCGCGCGCCCACATGCCGGCGCAGTTGACGACGATGTCGGCCTCGATCGTTCCCTGATCCTCGCCTTGCGCCCACGACACACCGGTGACGCGACCGGCCTTGGTATGGACCTTGGTGACCTTCACATTCTCGACGATGGCGGCGCCGCGCTGGCGGGCGCCCTTGGCCAGCGCCATGGCGATGTTGGCCGGATCGCACTGGCCGTCGAGCGGCAGATGCACGGCGCCGACCACATCGGACACGTTGAGATGCGGGTACATCTCCTTGACTTCACCAGGCGAAATCTCGCGCACATCGACATCGAAGGCGCGGGCGAGCGAGGCCTGCCGATAAATCTCGTGCTTGCGCTCCTCGGTCAGCGCCACGGTGATCGAGCCGACCTGGCGCATGCCGGTGCCGACTTCGGTTTCGGCCTCCAGCTTGACGTAGAGGTCGGCCGAATATTTCGCCAGCCGCGTCATGTTCTGCGAGCCGCGCAGCTGGCCGATCAGGCCGGCGGCGTGCCAGGTCGTGCCCGAGGTCAGCTGCTTGCGTTCCAGCAGCACGATGTCGGTCCAGCCGAGCTTGGCCAGGTGGTAGGCGACCGAACAGCCGGAGACACCGCCGCCGATAATAACCGCGCGGGCCTTGGTGGGAATGCTTCTGGTCATGCGGCCTCGCGGCGATAGCCGGATGCGAAGCGGCGCAGGCGTTTTGCGGCTTCCTGAAGCACCGGTTCCGGTTGGCAGAGGCTGATGCGGATGTGGCCGGCAGCGGCCTTGCCGAAGCTGGAACCCGGCATGACGCCGACACTCTCCTGGTCGAGAAAGGCCCAGGCGAATTTCTCGTCGTCGGGCTCGACGGCGGAGATGTCGAGCATGACATACATGCCGCCCTCGGAGCCGTGCACGCTGACATTGTTCATGCCGCGCACGGCGTCGAGCAGGACGGTGCGGCGCGCCGCATAGCGTTCGGCGATCTCCTTGACGCCAAAGCGGTTCTCCAGCGCCTCGGCGCAGGCGATCGAGATGAAGGCCGGCAGGCCGTAGGTCGTCACCAGATTGAGATTGGTCAACAGCGTGATCATCTGCGCCGGGCCGGTCAGCCAGCCCATGCGCCAGCCGGTCATGCCATGGCTCTTGGACATCGAATTGATGACCAGCGTGCGCTCCGCCATGCCGGGCAGGCCGCGCGGCGAGATGTGCTCGCCGCCGCCGAGCGTCCAGTAGACCTCGTCCGACAGCAGCCAGAGATCGTGCTCGCGGCAGATCTCGGCCAGCTCTTCCAGCCGCTCGCGCGAATAGACGGCGCCGGTCGGGTTGTTCGGCGTGTTGATCAAAATGGCGCGCGTGTTGGGCTTGAGCGCCGCGCGGATCATCTCGGCGTGCGGCTGGAAACCGTCTTCGGCCGGTGTCTCGACGACGGTGAAGCTGGCGCCGGCGGCGCTGAACGTGTTGGGATAAGTCGCGTAGTAGGGCGCCACCACGATAGCGTGGTCGCCCTGGTCGAGAACGGCCTGCACGGCCGCGTAAAGGGCAGCCTGGCCGCCCGGCGTGGCGATGACTTGGTCAGGTGCCGTCTCGACCCCGGTGCAAGCGGTCGAGGCCGCCGCCATCGCCCTGCGAAGGCGCGGAACGCCGGACAGCGGGGTGTAGTGATGGTTGCTGCCGCGAACCGCCGTCACGCAGGCTTCGATCGTCTGGCTCGGCGTATCGAAATCATGGTCGCCGACCGACAGCATGATGATGTCCTGTCCGGCCTCCTTGCGGGCCCATGCCTCGGTGTGGACCTCCCAGCCATCCTTGCCCGAAGGCACGATGCCGGAAATGCGCGATGACGGTCTGGGCATCAGGATACTCCCGAGATTTCGTGGCCGGCCTGTTCGAGCCAGTCGCGCAAGGCGGCGATGTGGGCAGGGCCGACTTCGCAGCAGCCGCCGACGATGGTGGCGCCAGCGGCGACCCAGCCGAGCGCCTGGTCGGCATAGGCATCCGGATCAAGGTCGTGGCGTGCGTGCAGCACTTCGACCGTTCCGCCATGCTTGAGCGCTTCGACAGAGGTGAAGCCATTGGCATAGGCGCCGACCGGGCCGCCGAGAGCAATCAATTCGGGCAGTGCCGCGGCGATAGCTTCTGGCCGGCAGCAATTCACCAGGCGCGCTGCAACCGTCAGGCCGTCGAGGGCGTCCGCCGCTGCCGCTATTGTTTCGCCGCTGCGCAGCCGCGGCGCGCCGTGATCGGCGAGCGTCCAAGATACCCAGACAGGTTTGCCGCTTTCCGACGCAGCGGTAACGGCCGCACGGCCTTCCTCGGCTGAGGCCATGGTCTCGCACAGGAACAGGTCGACGCCATCGGCCTGCTCTGCGACGATGCGGCGATAGATGTCCAGCGTCTCCTGGAACGATATGGTCAGCGCCGGCGCATAGCTGCCGAACAGCGGTGACAGGCAGCCGGCGATCGCTGCATCGCCTGCCTCGTCGCATGCCTGTCTTGCCAATTCGATGCCGCGCTTCTGCAAGGGCTTGAAGAGGTCTTCTGCTCCTTCCCGCGCGAGCCGCTCCGGCGTTGCCGAATAGGTGTTGATGGTGATGACGCGAGCGCCGGCCCGGATGAATTCGGCATGCAGGTCACGCACCAGATCCGGCTCGTCGATCAGCACCCTGGCCGACCAGAGCGGCGTCGGCTCGGAGCTGCTGCGGCGGACCAGTTCCTGGCCCATGCCGCCATCGGTGAGAATGACTTTCTTCATGCTCTCAGTCTTTCGTTTTTCGGATCCCACAGCGGCTCGTCTTTCTGCACGACTGCCTTGAAACGATCGCCAAAAATTTCAATCTCGATCGCGGTATCGGGTTCAGCCAGGTCGGCGCGCAGCATGCCGAGCGCGATCGATTTGTCGATGCGATGCCCCCAGCCGCCGGACGTCGTCTCGCCGACGATCTTGCCGTCATGCCAGAGCGTCGACACCGACGGCGCGTCGCAATCGCCGGGGTTTTCGACCACCAGCGTGACGAAGCGCTTCTTTACGCCTTGCTGCTTTTCGTTCTGCAGGGCTGCCTTGCCGCGGAAGTCGGGCTTGTCCCATTTTACGAAGCGCTCGAGCCCGCCCTGCAGGACCGTATAGTCGGTCGACAGGTCGCCCTTCCAGGTCCGGTAGCCCTTTTCGAGGCGCAGCGAATCCAGCGCATACATGCCGAACGGTTTCAGACCGTGTTTTTGTCCCGCCGTCCAGACGGCGTCGAAGATGGCGGCGGTGTCTCCCACCTTGGTGTGGATTTCCCAGCCGAGTTCGCCGGCGAAGGATACCCGCACCAGCTTCGCCCAGCGGCCGGCGATGGTGGTTTCCTGATGCGTCAGCCAGGGCAGCGAGAGATCCGCGCCACAGACCTCGGCCAGGATCTTGCGCGAATTGGGGCCGGCGAGGATTTGCGTCGAATAGTCTTCGGTCCTGTCGGTGAGGGTGAAAGCTGCGTCCTTCGGCAGGCGCGACTTCAGCCATTCGAAATCGTGCCACTGCGCTACCGCCGCGGTGATCAGAGTCATCTGCTCTTCGCCATGGCGCACCACCGACATCTCGGTGACGATGCGGCCTTTGTCGTCGGCAAAATAGGCGAGGCCGATTCGGCCGGGCTTGGGCACCAGGCCGGTGACCTGCAGCGCCAGCCATTCGGCTGCGCCAGGACCTTCGAGGTTGAAGCGCGAGAAGCCGGGCAGGTCCAGAATGCCGGCGGCGTCGCGCACCGCCAGGCATTCTTCGCGCACGCGGTGCTGCCATGGCCCGTCGCGGCGGAAGGTGAGTGTTGCTTCTTCCGACGTGTCGTCACCGGGTTGCGCATACCAGGTGGCACGCTCCCAGCCATTATAGGCGTCGAACTGGGCGCCGAGCGCCTTGATGCGATCGTGGATCGGCGACAGCTTACGGTCGCGCCCGGCCGGCCAGGCATGGCGCGGGAACTGGATGGCGTATTCGTTGCCGTAGATCTCCATGCCCTTGGCGACGCTATAGTCGGGGGCGGCCGCAAAGCTGGTGAAACGGCGCGGATCGCAAGACCACATGTCCCATTCGGTCTGGCCCTGCGTCACCCATTCGGCCAGCACCTTGCCGGCGCCGCCGCCCTGGGCGATGCCGAAGGTGAAGACACAGGCCTCGAACGCGTTGGGAACGCCGGGCATCGGACCGATCAGCGGATTGCCGTCCGGCGCGTAAGGGATCGGCCCGTTGATCACCTTGGACAGGCCGGCAGTGCCCAGGATCGGCACGCGGGCTACGGCATCGGCAAGGTAGTGCTCGAGACGGTCGAGATCGTCGGGGAAGAGCTGGAAGGAAAAGTCCTCCGGCATCGGGTCGTTGTGGGTTGCCCAATGCGCGCGGCAATTGCGCTCATAGGGACCGAGATTCATGCCGTTCTTTTCCTGGCGCAGATAGTAGGATGTGTCGACGTCGCGCAGCAGCGGCAGTTTCTTGCCCTGCTCCTTCGACCAGGCCACCAGTTCGGGGATTTCCTCGAACAAAATGTACTGATGGCTCATCACCATCATCGGGACGTCGCGGCCGAACATTTTGCCGACTTCCGCGGCTCGGTAGCCGGCGGCGTTGACGACGATCTCGCAACGGATCTCGCCTTGCGGCGTCCCGACAACCCATTCGTCGTTCTCGCGGCGCACACCTGACACCGGACAGAAGCGGACGATCCTGGCGCCCATGTCGCGCGCACCCTTGGCCAGTGCCTGCGTCAGCTGCGCGGGGTCGATGTCGCCGTCGTTTGGATCGTAGAGCGCACCTTTGAGGTCATGCGTCTCGATGAAGGGATAGCGGCGCTTGATCTCATCAGGGCCGACAATGGCGATGTCCATGCCCTGGTAGCGGCCCATGCCCTTGGCGCGCTGGAACTCCTGCATGCGCTCCTTGGTGTGGGCGAGGCGGAGCGAGCCGGTAACGTGGTAGTTCATGGGATAGTCGACGGCATCAGCCAAGCCGCGATAGAGCTCGGTCGAATAGCGCTGCATGTTCATCAGCGACCAGGACGACGAGAAGGTCGGCACATTGCCGGCGGCATGCCAGGTCGAGCCCGATGTCAGCTCGTTCTTTTCAAGCAGCACGCAATCGGTCCAACCCGCCTTGCACAGATGGTAGAGCGAGGAGGTGCCGACGACACCGCCTCCGATGATCACCACGCGTGCCGTGGTCGGCAAACCGGCCATATTCTTCTCCCAAACCTGAAGCGCGCTGCGCTTCTATCTTTTTGCTTGATGCATGTCGTTTCCCAAACCGCTGCACACTTTGGGCGACATGCATTCAATAAACAGGCGGCGAAACCACCCAGATGACCACGGCCGGCTCGCTGCCGGGATTGCGCCAGCGGTACGGCTTGCGCTCGAAGCGGAAGGAATCGCCTTCGCCGAGCCGGTGCCAGACGCCGGCTATCTCGATCTCGAAAATGCCAGAGGCGATGTAGCCGGCTTCCTCGGTCGGCCGCAGCTGCTCGCTCTTCATCTCGGCGCCCGGCGCAAAGATCGAACGCACCATCTCGAAACTACCGCCGAGATCGGGCGACAGAAGCTCTTCCACGAGGCCGGATTCGCTTGTGCCAAGCGTGCGCCGGCTGCCGGCGCGCACGACAAAGCCGCGCTCCTTTTCGATCGGCACGTCGTGGCTGAAGAACAGGCTGAGCGGCACGCCGAACAGGTCTGCGAAAGCCCTGAGGTCGCCAAGCGAAGGGATAGACAGGCCGCGCTCGACCTGGCTGACCCAGCCGACGGAGCGACCAAGCTTCAGCGCGATCTCAGCCAGCGTCAGCCCGCGCGCCTTGCGCAGCGCACGGATGTCGCTCGCCAGCAGGCGCTCGTCAGGTCCCTGCAATGTTTTGGGGATAGCTGGGGGCAAAACGCTCACTTGATGAAAAACTGGAAATGAATTTCATGAGAGCTCACGTCCGTGAAAAAATCAAGCGAATTTTCATGTACACACAAGATTTGCTTGCGCGATTTTGGCGGTTCATGCAAAGGCTCTGGCACGAGCGGCGGGTGTGGGAATGCGGGTCGGCGACCAAGGATTGAAATCTGCGCAAGGTCTTTTCCGATAGCCGGTTCGGCTTTCGAAGTGTGCGCAAAGGGACGGCCCATGCTGGAAAAAAACGGCCTGGCAGCGCATAACGCGGCTGTTGTCGACGAGGCGATCATCTCGCGCCGTTCGGTGCGCGCCTTCCTGCCCGACATGGTCGATGACGAGACGATCCGAGCCATTCTTGGCGTCGCCGCGCGCGCGCCTTCGGGCACCAATATGCAGCCCTGGCGGGTCTATGTCGTCAAGGGCGAGGTCAAGCAGCAGATCACCGATGCCATCCTGAATTCCGGTATCCGGGCCGAAAAGGCCGATTGGGACGAGTATCGCTATTACCCCACCCAGTTCTTCGAGCCGTATCTCACCCGCCGCCGCGCCAACGGTTTCGGGCTCTATGGGGCACTCGGCATCGGCCGCCGCGAGGTCGACAAGATGCGCGCCCAGCACGACCGCAACTTCGTCTTCTTCGACGCGCCGGTCGGCATGATCTTCACCATAGACCGGCGGCTGAACCAGGGCTCGTGGATCGACTACGGAATGTTCCTGCAGAACATCATGGTGGCCGCGCGAGGCAGGGGCCTGCACACCTGCCCGCAGGCCGCCTTCGCGCCCTATCACCGGCAGATCCGGCCGGTGCTCAACATCCCCGATGAGGAGATCGTCGTCTGCGGCATGGCGCTCGGCCTCGAGGATACGTCGAAACCCGAAAACGACTTCCGCACCGACCGCGTGCCGCTGGAAGAGTGGGTGACATTCAGCGGCTAGGACTCGGCTACCGGGGCCTCATTCCACGTTCATCTGCGCGCCGTGGCCGCTGACATGGGCGCCGTCCTGCGGTGTCAGTCTGAGATAGGCGATCAGCGCGCACAACGTGATGACGCCCTCGACCACGAACAGGATGCGGAAATCGTTGGTCACCGCCGGCCTGCCGCCAGCCAGGAACGACAACAGCGCCGCCGCCAGGCCGACGCTGATCGCCACCCCCAACTGCCACAGTATGTAGTAGAGCGCGCTGAAGCGGGCGAGCTGGTCGGGCGCGATGTCGGAATAGGCGAGGTTGCCGGTCGAAGCCCACTGCGCCGAGCGCAGAACGCCGAAGGCAAAGATATAGACGAGCACGATCCAGACCGGCGTTGTCGCCTCAATCGAGGCGAAGCCCGCTACCATGGCAGCAACGATCGGCGTGTTGACGACCAGCACGCGGCGAAAGCCGAGACGGTTGAGCAGGCGCGGCATGAACACACGCATGATCAGCGAGCCGATTGCGGCGACGAAAGTCAGCGATCCCGCCTGCACCGCGCTCATGCCGAAGCCGAGCTGGAACATCAGCGGCAAAAGGAAAACGACCGAGCTCAGGCCGATCGTGTCCAGCCCACCACCGGTGAGGAAGGAGATGCGAAAGGTGCGGATGCGCAGGAGTTTCAGGTCAAGCAAGGGGTTGCGGGCGCGCAGGCAGTAGAAGGAAGCAAGCGTCAGGATGACGATCGCCAGCGTCAGCTCGGCCGCGATCATGCTGCCGGCGGCGTCTTTGGCCGCAAGCGAATCCATGCCGAAGACCAGCAGGACCATGCCGCTGCCGACCAGCAGGAAGCCCGGGAAATCGAACGGCGTGCGCACCGGTTTGGTAACAGTCGGAAACAGCGAGGCGGCAAGAACGGCCGCCGCCAGCGCGAACGGCACGTTGATGAAGAAGATCCAGCGCCAGGAGATATAAGTCGTCAGCGCGCCGCCGACCAGCGGGCCGACCAGCGGTCCGGACTGGCCGGCCAGCGAAATATACATGTTGATCTTCAGCGTGCGGCTGCGCGGGAAGGTCGACAGGATGACGACCTGGCCGAGCGTCCCCATCAAGGCGCCGCCGAAGCCTTGCAGCGCGCGGGCGCCGACCAGCGTCCAGATGTCGTTGGACAATCCGCACAGCGCCGATGACGCGGCGAACACCAGCAAGGCGAAGCAGTAAACGTTGCGCAGGCCGAAGCGGTCGGCCGCCCAGCCGCCGAGCGGCATCGAGATGATCAGGCTGGCGACATAGACGGTGATCAACAGGCCGAGCTGGCTCGGCGGCCGGCCGAGGCTGTCGCTGATACCGGGCAGGGCGGTGACCACGACATTCTGGTCGAGGCTGGTCATGAACACGCCGCAGGCGACCGTCAGCGGCAGCAGGAGCAAGGCTGTGGCCGACACATCGGCGCGATCCGTGGCGCCGGCGGATAGTTCTGCGGTCATGGGGATGTTCGAACCAAACGACGATGCCGACTATGAGACGGGATCTTTTTAATCCCCTGGGCCGGTTGGGCCACGTTCCCCACCATGGGCTTCCATTGGAGCATTCTCTAGCGGCAGAACCGGCTGGCCTTGATGCCAGTGGCCGAAGGCGGGACGGCTACTGCACCTCGTAGCCGACCTCCTCGCTGGCAAGGCAGAGCGCCTTCCAGAACGAGCGGGCGAAGGAGCGGAAGACATAGATGTCGAACTGGTCGGCGCCGGTGCGCTGGATCTGCGCAAAGACGTCGTGATGGGTGGTCGAACGGCCGGAGCCTATGGGGAAGGCGGGCAGCGCAAAGTCGATGGCGAAGAATTTCGCCAGCACCCATTCGGCCTTAGGGCCGGCGATGCGGATAGCGGTGCGGCCATGCGACAGGTCGGTGATCGTGCCGATTGCCGGGGTTACGTCCCCGGCAAAACGCGTCGCCAGGCCCTCGGCGTCGTCGACGGCGGTGAATTTTCCAGGCGCGAAACCGAACGCGGCCTTGCCGTCCTTGGCAACGCCGCCGCCGGCGCCATCGGGCAAATCTAGGCCGGTGACCTTGCGGATCGCTTCGATCAGCTGCTTTTCCGCGCCCGGCCACGCGGCCAGTTGCAGGATCGAGCCTGGCCGGGTCTCGGTCAGGATGACTTCAACGCCATGCTCGAAATTGCCGTGCGAACCCGGATGGGATACCGGCTCGAGCGGTGAGAGGCGCTCGGGCAGTTGGCGTTCGGGTGATTGGCGCTCAGCCATGCATGCGGCTCCCGTCCGGGTCGTAGAAATGGTTGGAGACGATCTCGACGGGCCCGAACCGCTTGCGCAGCGGATCGGAGACAAACGCCCGGGTGCCATGGCGCGCCTTGCCGCCTTCGACCAGGGCCAGCGCGATGTGCTTGCCCAGCGCCGGCGAATAGCAGCACGCGGTGATGTGGCCGATGGAATCGTGCGGATTGGCTTCGTCCAGTTCCTCGACGAGGTGGGCGCCGCCATTGAACGGCCGGTTGTCGAGCGAGACTAGGCCGACCAGCTGCAGCCGCTCGGGCGCGATCAGGCCTTCGCGGTCCATCATCGCCGAGCCGATGAACGGCTTCTTCTTCGACAGCATCCAGTCGAGATGCAGGTCGCGCGCCGTAGTGCGCCCGTCGATCTCCGCGCCGGTGACATGGCCCTTTTCGATGCGCATCGTGCCCAACGCCTCCAGCCCGTAGGTGACCAGGCCGAACGGCTTGCCGGCTTCGACAAGGGCTTGCCAGACATGGGTGCCGTAGCCGGCGCCGCAATAGACCTCGAAGGCCATTTCTCCGGAGAAGGACAGCCGGCAAATCATCACCGGCACGCTTGATATCTCGCCGCGCACGATGCCCATGAAGGGCAGGGCCGTGTTGTCGACGGCGGTGCCGGTGACACAGGCGGCGAGGATGGCCCGCGCCTTCGGCCCGCCGATGGCCGCGCCCGCCCATTCGTCGGATACCGAGGTGACATGCACTTTGAGTTCCGGCCAGATGACGTCGAGGAAATATTCCAGATGCTGCATCACCTTGCCGGCGTTGGCCGTGGTGGTCGTCATCAGGAAATCCTGTTCGCCAAGCCGCCAGGTGGTGCCGTCGTCGAAGGCCAGGCCATCCTCGCGCAGCATCAGGCCGTAGCGGGCCTTGCCGACGGGGAGGGTAGAAAACATGTTGGTGTAGACGCGGTCGAGGAATTCACCGGCATCCGGTCCCTGCACGGCAATCTTGCCCAGCGTCGAGACGTCGACAATGCCGGCACTTTCGCGCGTCGCCCTGGCTTCACGGACATAAGCCTGCTCGACCGTCTCGCCGGCAAGGCCGTAGATCATTGGTCGATACCAGAGGCCAGCGGAATACATCGTTGCGCCATTGGCGAGGTGCCAGTCATGCATGGGCGTCAGGCGCTCGGGTTTCAGATCGCCGAAGCGTTCGGCGGCAAGCGAGCCGATCGACACCGCGGAATAGGGCGGGCGGAAGCGCGTCGTTCCGACTTCGGGGATCGGTTTGCCCAACGCCTCGGCCATGATGGCGAGGCCCGGAACGTTGGAGTTCTTGCCCTGGTCGGTCGCCATGCCGAGCGTGGTGTAGCGCTTCAGATGCTCGACCGAGACGAAGCCTTCGCGATGCGCCAGCCGCACGTCCTCGGCGGTGACATCATGCTGGAAGTCGACGAAGCTTTTGCCTTTCGCCTTGATCTCGAACACCGGGGCCGGATCTGGGTTTCCCGGGGCTGCTTCGACATCCGGCAAGGCTGCCGGCGCAGCCGCTCCGCCCGCTGCGGACAGGCCGGCTGCGCGGCCCTCAGTGATCGCTTCGATGGTCGAGAAGCTGCCGTTGAAAGCACCCGCACCAATCCATTGCTGATTTGGCCAGCGCTGTTGCGTTTGCTTTGGCGGCAGGAAGGCCTGGCGGGCAGGATTCCACTCGGCTCTCGCGCCAGCCTGGCTGGCGAGGTGGATGGTCGGCGACCAGCCGCCCGACATCAGCAGGCTATCGGCGTGGATGCTGCGGGCGTCACCGCTGAGCGCGCCCGAGGTCATGTCGAAGCGCTGCACCTTGAGGCCGGAGAGCGCCTTGCCGCCTTCGGTGGCGACCACGGCATGGCCGGAGAGGATTTCGGCTTCGGCCTCGGTGGCGAGGCTGCGCATTTCGGCCGAAAGCTCGGGGCGCACATCGACGATGGCGACAATAGCCGCCCCGGCCTTCCTCAGCGCCAGCGCCGAGCGATAGGCGCTGTCATTGTTGGTGAACAGCGCGATCCTGTCGCCGGGCAGCACGCCATAATCGTTAGCATAGCGCTCGGCGGCATGCGCCAGCATGACGCCCGGCCGGTCATTGCCGGTGAACACAAGCGGCCGCTCGAAAGAGCCGGTGGCCAGCACCACCGTCTTGGCGCGGATCGCCCAGTAGCGATGGCGCGGCTCGCCCTTGCCGGGCGTTTCCTTGTGGTCGGTGACGCGCTCGAGCGCGGCTAGCGTGTTGCCGTCGTAATAGCCCCACACCGTGGTGCGCGGCAGCAGGCGGACCGTGTCATGGCCTTCGAGCTGGCTGACGGCGCGCGCCGCCCAGTCGGCGGCCGGCGCGCCGTCGATGGCCTCGCCGGACCAGTTGGCCGAGCCGCCGAAACGCGGCCCGAGTTCGGCCAGGATGACGCGCGCGCCCTGGTCGGCAGCGGCCTTGGCGGCTGACAGGCCGGCCGGGCCGGAGCCGACCACCAGCACGTCGCAAAACGCGTTCATGCGCTCGTAGCGCGAGGTGTCGGCGGCAATACCGGCGCGGCCCAGGCCGGCGGCGCGGCGGATGAAATGCTCGCAGAACATCCAGAAGCGGGTGCCTTTCAAGGGGCCGAAGACAGGGCCCATGAAGGTCTTGTAGTAGAAGCCGGCGGCCAGGATCTTGCCGCCGAGCTGGTTGACGGCGTTGATGTCCCAGGCGAGCGAGGGAAAGCGGTTCTGGCTGACGGCCACCAGCCCGTCATAGATCTCGACCATGGTTGCGGCGATGTTGGGCTCGCGCACTTCGCCGCGCAGCACCGTCACCAGCGCGTTCGGTTCCTCGACGCCGGCCGAGAGCAGGCCGCGCGGGCGGTGGTATTTGAACGAGCGGCCGAAAAGCGTCACGCCGTTGGCAAGCAGCGCCGAGGCCAGCGTGTCGCCGCCATGGCCGGTGTAAGGCGTGCCGTCGAAGGTGAAGCGGATGGTGCGCAGGCGGTCGATGCGGCCGCCGGTCTCGGTGCGGCGCGGGCTCACGACTTGCCTCCGGCCTTGTGCCGGGCACCGGCATTGTGGTCGACGCGGGCGAAACCGGTGCTGGAAATCTCATGCGTGACCGTGTTGCGCACCATCCTCAGATGGGTGCGGCAACCGCCGGAATGCTGCCAGATCTCATTGTGGTCGCCGGCCGGGTTCAGCCGGTCGTAGACATAGGCGTTCCAGGCGTCGAGATCCTGCGAGGCGGGCTGCGGGCGCTCGCGGTTGCCGTCGCCTTGATAGGTGAACTCGATGACGTCGCGCGGGCCGCAATAGGGACAAGTGATAAGCATTTGTTTGAACCCTAATGCAGCCGGGGCGTTGCGCCCTGGCCCTTGTCGTCGATCACCAGGCCGCGATAAAAACGGTCGAGCGTGAAGGGCGCGTTGAACGCGTGCGGCTCATCCTTGGCGATGGTGTATGCAAAGCACCAGCCCGAGGCCGGCGTCGCCTTGAAGCCGCCATAGCACCAGCCGCAATTGAGATACATGCCCGGCAGCGGGCCGGTGGTGATGATCGGCGAACCGTCCATCGACATGTCGCAGACGCCGCCCCAGGAGCGCAGCATGCGTACACGCGCAAGGCCGGGAAACAGCGCCAGCATCTCGCTCATCACCTCGTCGACGATGGGCAGGTTACCGCGCTGGGCGTAGCTGTTGTAGCCGTCGATATCGCCGCCATAGACGAGGCCGCCCTTGTCGGACTGCGACATATAGAAATGGCCCATGCCGAAGGTCAGGACCGTGTTGCAGAACGGTTTCAGCGACTCTGTCACGAAGGCCTGCAGCACATGGCTCTCGATCGGCATCCTGTCGATGCCGGCAAGCTGCATCACCCGTCCGGTGCTGCCGGCAACGGCCACGGCGACTTTCTTGCCGCGGATCTCTCCGCGCGTCGTCTGTACGCCGGTGATGCGGTCGCCGTCGCGCAGGAAGCCGGTGACCTCGCAATTCTCGACGATGTCGACGCCGCGTCGGTCGGCGCCGCGCGCATAGCCCCAGGCAACCGCATCGTGCCGGGCGGTGCCGGCGCGTGGCTGCATCAGGCCGCCGACGATGGGAAAGCGCGCGGAGGCCGACATGTCCAGCGCCGGGACCAGGCGCGCGATCTCGGCGGTGCTCATCAGCTCGGCATCGACGCCGAGATGGCGCATGGCGTTGCCGCGCCTGGCCAAGTCGTCGAACTGGCCCGGCGTGTGAGCCAGATTCAGGCAGCCGCGCTGCGAGAACATGACGTTGTAGTTGAGGTCGTGCGAAAGGTTCTCCCACATCTTCATCGAATGTTCGTAGAAGCGGGTGTTGGACGGCAAAAGGTAGTTGGAGCGCACCGCCGTGGTGTTACGGCCGACATTGCCGGAACCCAGCCAGCCCTTTTCCAGCACCGCGACATTGGTGATGCCGTGCTCCTTGGCCAGATAGTACGCCGTCGACAGGCCGTGGCCGCCGCCACCGATGATGATGACGTCATAGGAAGCCTTGGGGTCGGGCTTGCGCCAGGCCGGCTTCCAGTCCTTGTTTCCCTTGAGCGCGTTCGTGAGAAGCGAAAGGGCTGAATATTCCGCCATTCTTCATGTCATCCCTAGAGCATGATGCCGAAAAGTGTGAAGCGGTTTTCGGACGACATCATGCTCTATATCTTTGATTTCTAGAGCCGGATGATTTCAGGTCCAACAGACCTGAAGCCATCCGGCTCGGGTGCGATGCGGCAGACTATAGAGCAGGCGGCGTGCGCAAAGCCAAGATTGCGCCATGGCTTTTCGACTGGCCGACTCCCGCAAGGCGCCCAACTGTCATGCTTCGCCACGACTTGCCCCACGGGATGAGCGTCTCTATCAAGGACCGCTTTAGAGGCGGCCTTTGCCGCCCTTTGAGTCGCCACCATTATGTTTTTTCGCTTCTTTCGCCTGATCCTGGTCCTAGCGCTCGTTGCCTTGGCGCCGCATTCGTTCGGCGCCATGGCGCAGGGGCTGGGCCAGGCGCCTGCCGGGCTGGTCGCCGACCAGCAGAAAATCCTGCAGGGTTTGGCGACGAAGACCGACGCTCTGGAGAAGAAAGTCCAGGAGGACGGCGTCGACGACACCACCCTTGTCGAGATCCGCCTGCAGCTGGAAGAGCTGTCGCGCGCTGCGCTGAACAGCGCGCTGGCGTTTCGTTCGCGGCTGGGAGAGATCAATTCGAGGCTCGAGCAGCTTGGCGCACCGCCGGCTGCCGGACAGCCCCCTGAACCGGACATCGTGACCGGCGAGCGCCAGGCGCTGGCGTCGGAAAAGGCGGAGATCAACGCCGTCATCGCCGGCGCGCAGAACCTGTCGATCCGCATCAATGCGCTGATCGAGAAGATCGGCAACATGCGCAGCGAGCTGTTTCGCAGCGGGCTGACCAAGCGCTATGTGTTGTCCGATGCACTGAGCCCCCAGGTGTTTTCCGACGCAAGGGACGAATACGCCAACTTCTACAGGGCGGTGTCATCGTGGCTGAGCTTTGCCTTCAAGTTCAAGTTCCAGGCGATGCTCGCGGCGACCCTCATGGCGCTTGCTTTGGCGGTGGTGCTTCTGGTCGGTGGGCGCCGCCTGTTTGGGCGCATCTTCGAGCCCGACGCGTCGGTTGAAGATCCGACGTATCTCAGTCGCCTGTCGGTGGCGTTCTGGTCGACCTTGCTGCCGACGCTGGCGGTCAGCGCCTTCCTCGCCTCGACGGTGTTCCTGTACAATTATTACAATGTGCTGCGCGGCGACATAGGCGTGTTCCTCAACGCGCTGGCAGCCGTCATCGCCATAGTGTTCTGTGTCAACCGCCTGACCAATGCGGCGCTGTCGCCTAGCATGCCGAACTGGCGCCTGATCCAGGTCGAGACCGGCCCGGCGCGTTGGCTGGTGCGACTGACGACGGCCATGGCAGTCGTCATCGGCATCAACAATTTCCTGTCGATCGTCAACGACAAGATGGGCTCGCCTCTGTCGCTGACGGTGGCCAGGAGTTTTGTCGCCACCGTGATCGTCGGGGTCATCCTGATCCTGATGGCGCTGCTGAAGCCTTACAAGGACGTCGCTGGGCGCTGGCGCCGCTGGCCGGCCTGGCTGCGCTACACCTGTGTCGCGCTCGGCCTGTTCACGATTGCGGCGGCGCTGTTCGGCTATATCGGTCTTGCCATCTTCGTCTCGTTGCAGGTCGTGGTCACCGGCACCATCCTGCTCACCGCCTATATCGGCTTCCTGTCGGCGCGCGAGATCGGCGAGGAGGGTGGTTTCGCCGGCACGTCCATCGGGCGCTGGCTGAAGACCAATTCCAGCTATGAGGACACCGCGCTCGACCAACTCGGCCTCGTCGTCAGCGTTGCCATCAACCTGATGATCGTGCTGGTGTTCCTGCCGCTGATCCTGTTGATGTGGGGCTTCCAGCCCGGCGATATCCAGGCCTGGGGCTATAAATTGGCGACAGGCGTCACCATCGGTTCGGTGACGATCTCGGTCACCGGCATCCTCACCGGCATCGTCGTCTTCATCATCGGCTATTTCCTGACCCGCTGGTTCCAGGGCTGGCTCGACGGCTCGGTGATGGCGCGCGGCAAGGTCGATACCGGCGTGCGCAACTCGATCCGGCTGGCGGTCGGCTATGCCGGCGTCGCGCTCGCCGGCCTCGTTGGCATCTCGGCGGCGGGCATCGATCTCTCCAATTTGGCGCTCGTTGCCGGCGCACTCTCGCTGGGTATCGGCTTTGGCCTGCAAAATGTCGTGTCCAACTTCGTGTCCGGCCTGATCCTGCTCGCCGAGCGGCCGTTCAAGGTCGGCGACTGGATCGTCGCCGGCGACACCTCAGGCACGGTCAAGAAGATCAGCGTGCGCGCCACCGAAATCGAGACCTTCCAGCGGCAATCGGTGATCCTGCCCAATTCGAACCTCATCAACAACGCCGTCGGCAACTGGACGCACCGCAACAAGCTCGGACGTGTGGAGATCAAGGTCGGGGTGGCCTATGGCAGCGACGTCAAGCGGGTACACGCGGTCCTGCTTGAGATTGCGCGCGGCCATGCGCTGGTGCTGAAGAACCCGGAACCCTTCGTGCTGTTCACCAATTTCGGGCCGGCAGCACTCGAGTTCGAGATCCGCGTGTTCCTGGCCGATGTGCTGAACGGCGCCATCGTTCAGAACGATATCCGCTTTGCCGTTCTCGATGCTTTTGACGCCGAGCACATAGAAATCCCCTCGACGCCGCGCGCCGAGGTCAAGGTCAAGAAGACCGACGCATGGCCGATCGACGACGACAAGGTCGAGGTCGAGTTCGCCGAGAAGGAGCAGGCGGAGGCCAGAGCCGCCGCCGAGGCGAAGCGGCTGGCCAAAACTGGTCGCAAGGCCCGCAAACCCGATCCCAGCTAAGGCCCCAAGCTCCTCCCAAACCAATTGCGGCATGAATGCGGCATTCAGTTGCGGTTCAGCTTGCATCTCATATAAGCTCACATGCAAAGGCGAGAATGCCTTGCGAAATGCAACAGAGGCGGTGTGGAAGCACCGATATTGCAAAATGTGGAAGTCGCTCGTCGTCGCCATCGCTCTTACCGCAGCGAGTGGCTCGGCCTTTGCCGCCAGCGCGGTCAACAAGGATGCTGAGACCCGTACGCTGATCGTGACGGAAGGCGGCGGCAAGACGGAACTGGCGCTGGCCGCCGGCGAAACCGTGGAATTCTGCCCGAACGGCTGTTTCGTCACCTTGCCCAATGGTGACCTCGAGGCCCTGACCGGCTCGGAAACGGTCGAAATCTCGGGTGGCGTTGCCCGCATCAAGTAAAGTCGGCAGGCAGCTCTTGCAGAGGCCGGGCAATGCCCGGCCTTTTCTCGTCTACGGCAACGGTTGCTTAACGATGACGAGGGAAATACCCCGGCGCATATCCGTTGCAACCAGACGTTTTAACGTTCGTTGCGCCGTTGCTCGCTATGCCGGATACCAAGCCGCCGAAACGTGGCGCGACGGGTTTTTGAGCTGAGCAGGAAAGATATGGATGCGCGGTCGGACAAGAACGCAATCCCGCTTGCGGTCGACCTCGACGGCACGCTGATTGCGACCGATCTTCTTTGGGAAGGCCTGTTCATCCTGCTCAAGAAGAATCCGCTCTATGTTTTCCTGGTTCCGTACTGGCTGGCCGCCGGCCCGGCGCGGCTGAAACAAGCGATTGCCGACCGCATCGACATCGATCCGGCCTCGCTGCCCTATCGCGAAGCGCTGCTGCAGCGGCTGCGCGCCGACCATCGCGACGGACGCAAGATCGTGCTGGCGACCGGTACGCCACGCAAGTTCGCCGAGACGATCGCCGCGCATCTGGGCGTCTTCGACTATGTGCTGGCGACCGACGGTCCCCACAACATGACCTCGGGCCGCAAGCGCGACGCGCTCATCGCCGCCTATGGCGACGGCGGTTTCGACTATGCCGGCAACAGCCGGCACGACCTCAAGGTTTTCGGAGCCGCACGCAACGCCATCGTCGTGGCGCCCGACCGCCGTGCGAAGCGCTGGCAGGCCGCGCATAGTGCCGAAAGGATGCCGGCGCCGAAAAGGACATTGAAGACATTCGTCAAGATGCTGCGCGTGCATCAGTGGCTGAAGAATTCGCTGATCGCGGTGCCGATGGTGCTGTCGCATGAATACTTCAACATCAACATGATCTGGCAATGCTTGCTGGCGTTCGTCTCCTTCAGCGCCGTGGCTTCCGCCATCTACATTCTCAACGATTTCTTCGACCTTGCGCTCGACCGCAAGCATCCGACCAAACGCAACCGGCCTTTCGCCAGCGGCGCTTTGTCGATCCCGTTCGGTCTCGGCGCGATGGCGGTGCTGCTGGCGATCGGCATTGCCGCCGGGCTTCTGTTGCCGATCGAGTTCCTGGGCGTGCTCGCCGGCTATCTGGTGGTGACCACAGCCTATTCGCTGTCGTTCAAGCGCATGCTCCTGGCCGACGTACTGACGCTGGCCGGGCTCTACACAGTGCGTGTGCTGGCAGGTGCTGCGGCGACCGGGGTCGAAGTCTCGTTCTGGCTGCTCGCCTTCTCGATTTTCTTCTTCCTGTCGCTGGCGCTGGTGAAGCGCTATGTCGAACTGCGCACCACAGCCATTCCGGTGGGCGAGCGCATTGCCGGTCGCGGCTACCGCATCGAAGATCAGGAGATCGTCGCCCAGGCGGGCATGGCGTCGGCCTTCTCCTCGGCGCTGGTGCTGGCGCTCTACATGGACAGCGTCTCCGTGCGCGAACTCTATCCGCATCCCTGGCTGGTCTGGCCGCTGGCGCCGATCGTGCTGTATTTGACCATGCGGGTCTGGATCCTGGCGCGCCGCAACGAGATGAATGATGATCCGGTCATCTTCATCATTCGCGACTGGCGAAGCCAGATCGTCGTGGTGATCGGCGCCGCCCTTCTGGTCGCGGGAGGCTGGTAGGGCATGGCCGGCGAACGGTACCGGAGTTTTGGCCTCGCCACGCCGGCCGCAAAGCGAGCCATCGCGGCCGACGATGCCATCGCGCTGATGCGAAGCGGCAAGGCGACAAAGAACGCTCTGCTCGCCTATGGCAATGGCCGCTCCTACGGTGATTCCTGCCAGAACGAGCCAGGTGCGGTCGTGGACATGCGGCCGCTGAACCGCATCGGCGCCTTCAATGCCGAGACCGGCCTGCTCGAGGCGGAGGCCGGCGTGTTCCTCTCCGATATCATTGCGCACACTGCACCTTACGGCTTCTTTCCGACTGTGGTCCCAGGCACCCAGTTCGTCACCCTTGGCGGCGCGATCGCCAATGACGTCCATGGCAAGAACCATCACCGGCGCGGCACTTTCGGCTGCCATGTCGAGTCTCTCACCCTGTTGCGCTCGGACGGGCGGACCTACACCTGCTCGGCAACCGACAATGCAAGGCTGTTCGCGGCGACGATCGGCGGCATGGGGCTGACCGGCCTGATCCTGTCGGCCTCGATCCGGCTGATGCGGGTGCATTCGCTCGACATCGCCGAGAAGGTAACGCGGTTTGCCGATCTTGGCGAATTCTTCGAACTGGCCGAGGCCGCCGACCAGGCCAATGAATATGCCGTCGCCTGGATCGACCAGCTTGCCGGTGGCCATGGCCGCGGGCGCGGCCTGTTGTTGACCGGCAATCATGCCGAGTACGGTTCGCATGCGGCGTCTCGCGCCGGCTCCCGTTTTTCAGTGCCGTTCCAGCCGCCGTTCAATGTGCTCAACCGGCCGTTCCTCACCGCCTTCAACGCCGCCTATCGGTGGAAGAAGGGGCGCTCGCCGGGGCCGAGCCAAACCGGCTACCAGGGCTTTTTCTTTCCGCTTGATGGTGTCGGCGACTGGAATCGGCTGTATGGCCCGAAAGGTCTCTACCAGCACCAGAGCGTGGTGCCGGAAAATGTCGCGCGTCAGACCGTGCCGGCGCTGCTCGAGGCGGCGCGACGGGCCGGGCAGGGCTCTTTCCTCACCGTGTTGAAGCGCTTCGGCTCGATCCGCTCGCCGGGGCTGCTGTCCTTTCCGCGGCCAGGCTTCACGTTGACGCTGGATTTCCCCAATCGCGGCGACAGGACGCTGGCCCTGCTCAGCGAACTCGACCGCATCACGGTCGCGGCCGGCGGCGCGGTCAACCCGTACAAGGATGCGCGCATGGGCGCTGATACTTTCGCGGCCTCCTTCCCGAATTGGCAGCGGCTTGAAGCGCTGCGCGACCCGGCGTTCGTGTCCAGTTTCTGGCTGCGGACGGCGAAAAAGCTCAACGTCCGGCCAGGGCGTGTCGAGGCAGCTGAATAGGTACAATCCGAATAGGTCATAGTGAATAGATCGTAAGTTTCGTGGTTTACTCAAAGCATTGTCGTGACTTCACGAAATGTTTGCAGGTTAGTAATAGGACCGTTGCGAGTGGCGGGTGCAAAATATGAAATATATCGTCTTCATTCTGTTTACGGTCATGACCAATGCCGCGGCGCAGCTGATGCTGAAGCAAGGCATGATGTCGCTCGGGCCGATTTCGTTCGAAGGCACCAATCCGCTTTTGAAGCTGTTGCAGATCGTTTTCAGCCCATGGGTGTTTCTCGGCCTGTGCACCTTCGTCATCTCAATGGCTTCGCATCTGTATGTGCTGTCCAAGGTCGAGCTCAGCTTTGCCTATCCGTTCCTCAGCCTTGCCTATGTCGCGGTTGCGATCTTCGCCTATTTCATCTTCCGCGAGGACCTCAATGCCTGGCGCATTGCCGGCATCGCCTTCATTTGCATCGGCACCGTGCTGATCGCGCAAAGCGGTCGAGACTTGGGCGGGAGCGGGCATGACGACCAAACCGCTTCCATCATCCCCGACAAGACCAGCGAGATCGTTCGATGAGACATGTTATTTTCGGCGGCGACGGCTTCGTCGGCCGTCATCTTGCCCCGAAGCTTGTGGCCGATGGTGAAGAGGTTGTCGTTGCCGACATCGTCAAGAGCGACCTGACGCACTATCGCAACGTTCGCTTCGTCACCTGCGATGTCACGGATACGGCCTCGGTGGCCAACATCGGATTGAAGGCCGACGACATGGTCTACAACCTGTCGGCCAAAATGCTGTCGCCGATCCAGGTGCGGGCCAAGCGTCACGACTTCTTCTTTCCGGTGAATTTCCACGGCACCGAACACATCATGCAGGCGATGGACAAGGCCGGCGCGTCCAAGCTCGTCCACTACACCACCGACATGATCTACGGCCACACGGTCACCCAGCCGATGACCGAGGAGCACCCGGTCGCACCGCTCGGCGAATATGGCTGGTCGAAGCAGAAGACCGAGGAGCTCGCCGCTCAATGGCGCAAGCGCGGCATGTCGATCTCGCTGTTTCGCCCGCGTCTGATCATCGGTCCCGGCCGGCTCGGGATCCTGGAAAAGCTGTTCAAACTGATCGACTGGAATTTTCCTGTGCCGATGATCGGCTCGGGCAAGAACCCCTATCAGTTCATCTCGGTGTTCGATTGCGCGGAAGCTGCCCGCGCGGCCTGGAAGGCAGGCGTGCCCAACCAGGCCTATAATCTGGGCTCCCTCAATCCGCCGCCGGTGAAGAAATTGCTGGGCGACCTGATCAAGCATGCCGGCTCGAAATCGCTGCTGATCCCGACGCCGGGCTGGGCGGTCAAGCGCACCCTCGACCTGCTCGATCTCATGAACATGCCGATCATGGATCCCGAACAATATCTGATCGCCGATGAGGAGTGCGTGCTCGACGTATCCAAGGCCGAGCGCCAGCTCGGCTGGGTGCCGCAATATCGCGACGAAGACATGCTGATCGCCGCCTACAGCGAATACCGCGCCAAGAAAGACGGGCTTGCCGTCACCGCCAATCATGCCCCCGCCGAATAAGTGGGACGACCAGGAGAACTCCGAAATGACCGTCATGGCCAAGCCTGAGCAGACGAACGCGCGCACCATGGTCGGCGCGCCGGCGTTGTCGCCTACCGCCATCGCCAAGCCCGACCTGATCAGCGTCGAGCAGGCGAAGGCGATGGATGTCGCGCGCATGACCGACCTGTTCAAGGCGCATCTCAATCCGGGCCAGCTGCATTTCATGAAGCTGCTCGGCTTCCACAAGATCAAGATCGAGCGTGCCGAAGGCATGTTCTACATCGACCAGAACGGCCGCAAGATTCTCGACTTCTTCGGCGGCTTCGGTTCGCTGGCCTTCGGCCACAACCATCCGCGCATCCTGGAGGCCCGGCGCAAATTCCAGGAGGAGAAGCGCCAGGAAATCGCCATCGCCTTCATGTCGCAATATGCATCGGCCCTTGCGCACAACATCGCCAAATGCTCGCCCGGCGATCTCGACATGGTGTTTCTGGGCTCGTCGGGTTCGGAAGCGATGGAAGCGGCGGTGAAGCTCGCCGAGCGCGCCGCCGGGCCGAAGAGGCCAAAAATCGTCTATGCCGAGAATTCCTTCCACGGCAAGACCAAGGGCGTGCTCGGCATCACCGACGGCCAGCTCTACCGCGCGGACTTCAAGATGGCTGAGAACACCGTGCGCATTCCGTTCGCCGATATCGAAGCGGTCGAGCGGCTGTTCCGCTCCGACCCGGAGGTCGGCGTCATCGTACTCGAGACCATCCAGGGCGGCGGCGGCATCATCCAGGCAGAGGCGCAATACTGGCAGAAATTGCGCGCGCTCTGCGACCACTATGGGGTGCTGTGGGTGGCTGATGAAGTGCAGTGCGGCTATGGCCGGTCCGGCCGCTTCTACGCCTTCGAACATTATGGCGTCGTGCCCGATGTGACGGCGCTGGCGAAATCGCTCGGCGCCGGCAAGGCGGCGGTCGGCGCGATGATCGCCCGGCGCGAGGTCTATATGAAGGCCTATGGCACGCCGAAGACGGCGATGATCCATGCCATGGCCACCTTTGGCGGCATGGGCGAGGCCTGCGTCACCGCGATCGAGGGCATCAACGTGCTCTATGATGAGGGGCTGATCGACAACGCCGCCACTACCGGCGACTATCTGCTTCAGCGCCTGCAGGCGCTGAAGCAGAAGTACCCGAAGATCATCAAGGATGTGCGCGGCAAGGGCTTTATGGTCGGGCTCGAGTTCCACGACTTCTCGCAGACCTTGCCGATCGTGCTGCGTCCGATCGTCAGCGTCCTCGACGACAAGCTGAAGGGCTCGCTGTCGGGCTTCGTCGGCGCGCTGTTGCTGCGCGACTATGACGTGCTCGTCGCCTTCACCGAATACAACCGCAACGTCATCCGTCTCGAGCCGCCGCTGATCTGTCAGCGCGAGCATGTCGACCATTTCGTCGATGCCTTCGATAGCCTGCTGTCGCGCGGCATCGTGGGGATCGTGAAGGATTTCGTCAAAAGCCAGGTCCGTTAAAGAAGTCCGTTGAGCGAAGTCCCGAGTCCGACAATGCTGAGCAAGTCTCCCGCCCCGCAAAACACACTCGACCGGCTGACCGCGGCCGCTCTGGCGTGGGGCGAGGGGATTTATGCGCGATGGGCCGCGCCAATCGGCGCGATCGCGTTTTCGCTCTATATCCTGCTTACGGCGTTTACCGCCTGGACGATGCCCGATGCCAATTGGGACATGCTGCCTTATCTCGCAATCGCCGAGGAGGGCGCTTACCCCGATGCGCAGGCATTGCATGACTATGCCTACAGGACGGTCCAGGCCGGCGTTTCGGCCGCCGACTACAAGGCGCTGACAGACGATGGCGGCGGCTTCCGCAGCCATATGGCGCAAAATGCCGCCGACTTTCACTCGCTGCTTGGCATGTACCGGATCAAGTTCCTCTACGCCGAGATGCTGTCGACGATGAGTTCGGTGATGTCGCCGGTCGAGGCGATGCGGGTGCTGCAGGTGGTCTCGGTGCTGCTGTTCGGGATGATCACGCTGCTCTGGTTGCGAACCGAAGGCGCGTTGGCGCTGGCGCCGGTGGCCGGCGCGGTGCTGATCATGGCCGATTTCGGCGACGCGGCACGCGCCTCGACCCCGGATCTGTTGTGCTCGGCCCTGTTCCTCGGCGGCCTACTTGCCTATATGCGCGGCCGCGAGGCAGCGACCGCTGTCCTGCTTTTCCTCGCCTTCATGGCGCGGCCGGACAACATCGTGTTCCTGGCCGTTTTCGCCGTGCTGCTGCTGGTCTTCCGGCAGCGGGCGTGGGGCGCGCTGGCCGGCTTTGCCGCGTCCTTCGTCGCCTATTTCGCGATTTCGCACTGGGCCCAGCATCCCGGCTGGTGGCCGCATCTGTGGTTCTCCAGCATCGAGCAGCACTACAATATGGATGGCTTCGAGCCGCCGTTCTCGGTTGGCGCCTATCTCAAGGCGTTTGCCGCATCCTTCATTCGCGCTATCAGCATCAACAGCTGGGTCGGGGTCTCGGTTCTGGCGCTGGCCGCGTGGTTTGCGCTCGGCCGCGCCGGCTTCCGGCTCGATCGCCGCGCCGGCATCCTGCTTGCAGCACTGGTGCTCGGCGTGCTGGCGAAATTCACCGTCTTTCCGATCCACGACACCCGCATCTACTTCCCGAACCTTCTGCCGCCCTACCTTTTGCTTGTCGGCCCGATCATGGCGCTGTGGGCGTCGGCAAGCCTGAATGGAAGGCGGCCCATCGCCATACCTGGAGGTAAGCCATGAGTTCCATTTCCGGGCTGGCGCGCATCGCCCTTTCGCTCGGCCTGCCCGCCGGCCTGCTCGATCGGGGGCCGGCGTTGCGTGGCACGAAATTCCTGGCCAAGGCGGCGCTGAAGGCGCGGTTTGGCGGTGGGCAAGCCTTCCAGATGGTCAATGTCGGCGCTTGCGACGGCGCGCTGTTCGACGACGTCACGCCGTGGCTGCACCGCATTCCGCGGGCGCGGGCCGTGCTGGTCGAGCCGATCCCGTACAATCAGAAGCGGTTGCGGGCCAACTATCCCGACACGGAACGCTTCGTCATCGAACCGGTCGCGGTGACGAAGACCAAGGGCACGATCACCGTCCACACTTTCGATGCCGCGGCACTCGAGGCCGGCACGCTGCCGATCGAGTTCATCGGCTGCTCGTCGGTCACCGACACCAATCTGATGTCGGGCAAGAATGCCTGGGGCGAGGACGACGCCAATTTCAACAAGTTCGCGCCGCACGTGAGGGATATCGAGGTGCCGTCGGAAACGCTGCAGACGCTGCTCGACCGCAACGGCATCACGCATATCGACGCCTTCCTGGTCGATTGCGAGGGCGCCGACTGGATCGTCTTCGAACAGCTCGATCTCAAGCGCTATCGTCCGGGCATGATCAAGGTCGAGGTCGGCGCGCTGCCGGCGGCCGAAATCGGCGAGGTAGTGGTCAAGCTCAAGACATCAGGCTACCAGGTCGGCTTCCAGGCCGAGGACATCTGGGCCTTCGCCTGAGATAGATCGCCACTGGCGGCACGCCGGCGCGCCGGGTCGCGTCGCATCCGCGACGTGTCGCAAACAGGCGGTAGCTCCATCCACGTCCTCTGCATATTGTGCGCCATTCGAACGGGCGCGGACACGCCCGCTTTATCCCCTTGGAGTCGCGGCAATGGCAGAGTTTCCGAAACAGGCGAAGGTCGTCATCGTCGGCCTGGGTGGCATTGTCGGCGCGTCGATCGCCCATCATCTGATCGAACGCGGCTGGACCGACATTGTCGGCATCGACAAATCGGGCATCCCGACCGACATCGGCTCGACGGCGCATGCCTCGGACTTCTGCTACACCACCAGCCATGATTTCCTGTCGTGCTGGACGACGCTCTACTCGATCGATTTCTACGAAAAGATGGGCCATTATGCCCGCATCGGCGGCCTCGAGGTGGCGCGCGTCGGCGACGACAGCCGCATGGACGAGATCAAGCGCAAGATCGCCTCGGCCAAATCCTTCGGCACCCGCGCCCGGCTGATCGAACCGGCCGAGATCAAGGAAAAATTCCCGCTGATCGAAGAGTCCATGGTGCAGGGTGGCCTTTGGGATCCCGATGCCGGCCTGGTCATCCCGCGCTCGCAGACCGTCGCCGGCAAGCTGGTCGACCAGGCGGAAGCGTCCGGCAAGTTGAAGTCGTTCGCCAACACGCCGGCCAAATCCCTCATTGTCGAGGAAGGCCGCATCAAGGGCGTCGTCACCGACCGCGGCACGATCATGGCCGACTATGTCATCGTCTGCGCCGGCATCTGGGGCCGGCTGATCGCCGAAATGGTCGGCGAAGACCTGCCGGTCATGCCGATCGACCATCCGCTGACCTTCTTCGGGCCTTACAACGAGTTCGCCGGCACCGGCAAGGAGATCGGCTGGCCGCTGCTGCGCGACCAAGGCAATTCGGCCTATATGCGCGACACCGGCGATCCCAAGACTGCCGAGGGCGGCCAGATCGAATGGGGTTACTACGAAGAGACCAATCCGCGTCTTTGCCATCCGCGCGATTTGCTGGAAAAGGATCAGGCGCGGCTGTCGCCGTCGCAGCGCGATCTCGACATGGAGCAGATCCTGGCGCCGCTTGAGCGCGCCATGGAACTGACGCCGATCCTGGGCGAACTCGGCTACAATGAAAGCCATTCCTTCAACGGCCTGTTGCAGGTGACCGCCGATGGCGGCCCGTCCATGGGCGAGAGCCAGAAGGTGAGGGGCCTCTGGTACGCCGTCGCCATCTGGGTCAAGGACGGCCCCGGCATGGGCAAGCTGATCGCCGACTGGATGACGGACGGCCGCACGGAAATCGACCATCACGCCATCGACTATGCGCGCTTCTATCCGCACCAGACGAAAGAGCAGTTCATCTGGGATCGCTGCACCGAGACGGCGATGAAGGTCTACAATCCAGCGGTGCATCCGCGCGAGCCGTTCTCCAAAGGCCGCAACATCCGCCGCTCGCCGTTCTGGGAGCGCGAGAAGGAGCTTGGCGGTTACTTCATGGAGCTGGGCGGTTGGGAGCGCGCGCATGGCTATGCCGCCAACGAGCATCTGCTGGAGAAGTATGGCAACCGGGTTCCCATACGTGAGAACGAGTGGGACAATCGCCATTTCTGGCGGGTGTCCAATGCCGAGCACCTGGCGATGAGCGAGGATTGCGGCATCGTCAACCTCTCGCATTTCTCGATGTACGACATCGAAGGGCCGGATCATGTCGCGCTGCTGGAGTGGCTGTGCGCGGCCAAGATTGGTGGCGACAACAACATCGGCAAGGGTATCTACACCCACTTCCTCGACGAGGAAGGCATGGTGCGCGCCGACTTCACCGTCATCCGCATGGCCGACCGCTGCCGTCTGATCGACGGCGCCGACGCCGGTCCGCGCGACTTCCGCTACATGCAGCGCACCGCGCAGGACAAAGGCTTTGACGTCACCATCACCGACGTGACGGAAAAATACGTCACCATCGGCATCTGGGGACCGAACGCGCGGGCGACGCTGCAGAAAGTGGTCGAAAATCCGGATGGTCTCTCGCTCGAGAACTTCCCCTTCGCGGCGATCAAGCCGGTCAGGATCGGCGGCAAGGACGTCACCGCCTTCCGCATCTCTTATGTCGGCGAGCAGGGCTGGGAACTGCATATGCGCTACGAGGACGGCCTGGCCGTTTGGGACGCGCTGCGCTCGACCGGCGTCATGCCGTTCGGCGTCGAGACCTATGCCAACACGCGGCGCATGGAAAAGAGCCTGCGCCTGCAGAACGCCGACCTTCTGACCGAGTACAATCTGCTTGAGGCCGACCTTGCCCGACCGAAGGTCAAGGAGAACGATTTCTGCGGCAAGGCCAAACATGTCGAATACCGCGCCCGCGAACACCAGCCGGCGATCCTGTGCACGCTGGTGATGACGGAAAACGTCGATTCGAAGGGTGTTGCCCGCTATCCCGTCGGCACCATGCCGGTGATGGATCCGAAGACCGGCGAAACCCTTGTCGACGAACTCGGCCGCCGCTCCTTCACCACGTCGATGGCCTATGGCCCGACCATCGGCAAGAACATCGGCCTCGCCTATCTGCCCTGGGCCCACGCCCAGGAGGGCCGCAAGTTTGCCATCGAATATTTCGGCGAGACCTACCCGGTCGAGGTGGCTGCCGTCGGCTACAAGCCGCTCTACGATCCGGAGAATTTGAAACCGCGGAGTTGAGCGCCGTCGATTTCTCGGCAGCACCGCTCATATTGGTGTGACGCAAAACGAACAGATGAAAGCCCGGCTCCTTGCCGGGCTTTTCTCTTTGTAAGCTGGCAATTCTCGCCTACCGTCGCTTCGGGCGGAGTGAAGCACTTGCGGCGATTTGGCTGGGACAGGAAGAGCGATGCGCTGGTGTTCAGCGTGAATGGGAACATCCCCGTTCTCGTCAGCTGGACCTTTGCCATCCCGGTTGTCCTGCCCTTTCTGCACGAGTGGTCGACGCGTCCCAAAACCGCGCTGATCCACACATCGATCTTTGCCGCACTGTTTTTCGTATCGGTGTTCCTGCACGAACTGGCGCACACATGGGTTGCCCACCGGCAAGGGATCGGCACCAACAGGATTGAGCTTTATCTGTTTGGCGGGGTTGCCTACTTCAAGCGCGGCGCCACGTCGTCCTATGGTTGGGCGTGGATTGCGTTTGCCGGACCCCTGACCAACATCCTGTTGGCGGCGTTTTTCGCTGCTTCCTATTATCTGATCGCCAAACCTTTGGCGCCTGTCGAATCGGACAGCTTGTTCAGTGCGCCGCCTCCAATGCCGATGACTTATCTTGCGTGGACGCTATGGATCGGCGCCATGTTGAATGGGGTACTCGCCGTCCTCAACATTCTACCGGCATACCCTCTGGATGGTGGGGTGATCGCGCGGCATCTGCTTGCGCGGCGCTTCGGCGAGGGGCGGGCGGCGCGTATCGTCGGGTTCTGCGGTGTCGTGCTGTCGGTATTGCGTTTCGCCGTGATCCTGCCCGCCGCGATAGCAGGCATCCTGTTGTGGCTGCCGCCATCATTCAAGCCGAACTGGAGGGCGCTTCGTGGCATCGGCAGAAAGAAGTCCCGTCCAAACCCGGAAGCGGCGAAGGCCGGAGCCGACGACGTGGAATGGCGCGGCAAAGGTGGGCGACCCATCAACAAATGAGGCCGAACCGCGCCGCCGTTTCGGGGTTAGATGTAGAAGCCCTCAGTCCCGGCTTTTTGCTTTGTCAGCAGCCGGTTTTCGCTTACCTTCGGGTATGTCTGCTTTTTCTTGCGCACGACATTTCCTTTCAGGCAGCGCCGCGCTGGCGCTGGGGCTCTGGCTGGTGCCGCCGGTTCAAGCCGCCGAGCCGGTCGACGTCGAGCTGGTGCTGGCCGTCGACGTGTCGCTGTCGATGTCGCCGGGCGAACTCGAAATCCAGCGTCGCGGCTATGCTGCTGCGCTGACGCACGACAATGTTCTGCAGGCCATCGCCGATGGCGCCTACGGCAAGGTCGCCGTCACCTATGTCGAATGGGCGGGTGCGACCACGCAGCAGGTCGTCGTGCCGTGGACGGTGATCGCCAGCCGGGCCGATGCCGAGCGGGTGGCCGCGCAGCTTTCCGCCCATCCGCCGGCCAGCGCCCGGCGCACCTCGATTTCCGGCGCGCTGGAATTCGGCAGCGATCTGTTCGCCGAAAGCGGTTTTCAGGGGACAAAGCGCGTCATCGATATTTCCGGCGACGGGCCCAACAACCAGGGCGCGCCCGTCGACATCACCCGCGACGCGGTGGTCAAGCAAGGCATCATCATCAACGGCCTGCCGCTGATGACGCGCGGCGGGTTCGGCGGCGCCTATGACGTCAACAATCTCGACCGCTACTACAGCGACTGCGTCATCGGCGGTCCCGGCTCCTTCATGATCCCGGTCAATGACTGGACGCAGTTTCCCGAAGCCATCCGCCGCAAGCTGGTGCTGGAGCTGGCCGGCGCCGCTTCGCCGCAACGGGCGCGCGAGGAGGCCGGGCATCCGCCGGTGGTGCTGGCGCAGGACCGGCCGACCGACTGCCAGGTCGGCGAAAAGATGTGGCGCGACCGCAGCTGGATGTTCGATGCGCGTTAGCGTTCGCATCATCACGCTGCCGTGAAGGGCCGGTTTCATTGACAAGCCCATGGGCGTCTGTGACACAATTCGGCATCCGAAAAAACAAGGGGAACCGACATGAACAAGACCATCGTCGCTGCCGCGGTATTGGCGCTTGCGGCTGCAATATCCGTGCCGGCCGAGGCTGCCACATCGGTCACCATCGGCATCAGCGGATGGACCGGCTTTGCGCCGCTGACGCTCGCCAAGCAGGCCGGCATCTTCGAGAAGCATGGCCTCGACGTGACCCTGAAGAAGGTGCCGCAGGCCAGCCGGCCGCTCGCCATCGCCAGCGGCGATCTGCAATGCGCCGCCACCACGGTCGAGACCTGGCTGGTGTGGAACGCCAGCGGCGTCACCACCAAGCAGATCTTCCAGCTCGACAAATCCTATGGCGCCGACGGCATTGTCGTGCGCAACGACATCAAGACCGTCGCCGACCTCAAGGGCAAGAATGTCGCGTCCTCGGCGCCGGGCACGTCGCCCTATTTCATGCTGGCCTGGGTGCTGAACAAGAACGGCCTGTCGACCAAGGATGTGACCGTCGTCAACCTGGAACCGGATGCGGCGGCGCAAGCCTTCCTCGCCGGCCAGAACGATGCGGCGGTCACCTATGAGCCGTTCATCTCGGCGGTGCGCGACAAGTCCGATCAGGGCCACATATTGGCGACCACGCTCGACTACCCGATGGTGCTCGACACGGTCGGCTGCACGCCTGAATTCCTCACCGCCAATCCCGACGCCGCCAAGGCGCTGGCCGACAGCTATTTCGAAGCGCTCGACCTGATCAAGAGCGATCCGCAGAGATCCTACGAGATCATGGGCGCCGACGTGAAGCAGTCTGCGAAAGAATTCGAGGATTCGGCGAAATACCTGAAATGGGCCGACAAGGCGGAGAACAAGCAGTTCTTCACCAAGGAATTCCAGGACTTTTCCAAGACCGCCGGCGAGCTTCTGCTGCAGATGGGGTTGATCAAGGAAGCGCCAGACGTTGCCACGCTGGCCGACACCAGCGCGGTGGCGAACTGACAGGCCTCGCCTTTGACCATTGTGCGGCGGCGCCTAGGGCCGTCGCTCTCTCCTGGACAAGTGATGATTTGACGATGCGGACGATCTGAAGATGCGCCCCTTGCATCCGGTGTCGCCGGGCATTCGAACCGTGCTTGGCATTTCCTTCTTCGTGCTGTTCGTCGCCTTCTGGGCGTGGATCACGCTTGGCGGCCACGTCAACCGCATCTTCCTCGCCGACCCGCTGTCGATGCTGCGGGATGGTTGGCGGCTGCTGGTCGAGGACCGCTTCTGGCTCGACATATTGATCACCATCTGGCGGGTCTTCGGCGGGTTCCTGCTGGCGTCGATCGTCGCCGTGCCGATCGGCATCGCCATGGGCGCCTGGAAACCAATAGAGGCGTTTCTGGAGCCGTTCGTCTCCTTCGCCCGCTACCTCCCGGCTTCGGCCTTCATTCCGCTGCTCATCCTGTGGGCCGGCATTGGCGAGCTGGAAAAGCTGCTGGTCATCTTCGTCGGCTCGGTGTTCCAGATCATCCTGATCGTCGCGGTCAAGGTGGGCTCGACGCGGCGCGACCTGGTCGAGGCGGCCTATACGCTGGGCTCGACCAACAGCGGTATCGTCAAACGGGTCATCATGCCGGCCAATGCGCCCGAGATTGCCGAGACGCTGCGGCTGGTGCTCGGCTGGGCCTGGACCTATGTCATCGTCGCCGAGCTGATCGGTTCGTCCTCAGGCATCGGCTACATGATCATCAACAGCCAGTCGCGGCTGGCGACAGGGCAGATCATCTTCGGCATCATCGTCATCGGGCTGATCGGACTGTTGTCCGACTTCGCCTTCAAGGCGTTCAATCGCTGGCTCTTTCCCTGGAGCCTGGCATGAGCAAGTTGCTTATCGAAGGCGTCTCGCGAACCTTCGCCGGCGTGCGCGGCGGGCAGCCGGTCAAGGCGCTGATGCCGGTCGACCTTGCGGTCGCGGCCAACGACTTCATCACCATTCTGGGGCCGTCCGGCTGCGGGAAGTCGACGCTGCTCAGGATCGTTGCCGGCCTGGAAGCGCCGAGCGAAGGCCGTGTGCTGCTTGACGGCAAGGCGGTGACGCGGCCGGGACCGGATCGCGGCATGGTGTTCCAGTCCTACACGCTGTTTCCGTGGCTGACGGTGGCGCAGAATATCGCCTTCGGCCTGCGCGAACGCAGCATGGCCGAAAAGGAGCGAGACGGGATCGTCGCTTCCTATGTCGACCTCGTCGGGCTGAAGGGCTTCGAGAACCATTGGCCAAAGCAGCTGTCCGGCGGCATGCAGCAGCGCACGGCGATCGCCCGGGCGCTGGCCAACGATCCCGAAATCCTGTTGCTGGACGAGCCGTTCGGTGCGCTCGACAACCAGACGCGCGGACTGATGCAGGAACTGCTGCTCGGCATCTGGGAGCGGCGCAAGAAGACAGTGCTGTTCGTCACCCACGACATCGAGGAGGCGATCTTCATCGCTTCGCGGGTGATCGTGATGAGCGCGCGGCCAGGCCGCATCAAGTCGGATGTCGCCATCGACCTGCCGCATCCACGCCACTACACGCTGAAGACCAGCCCGGAATTCTCAGGCCTGAAGGCGCGGCTGACCGAGGATATCCGCGTCGAGGCGATGCGCACAGTACAGGCGCAGCCCGCCGAAGCCTGAGTGCGTTTTCGGATCAGGCCGCCAGCAATTGCTTGCGGTCGACGCGCTCCTGCTGCGGCGAGCGGGCATAGAGCTCGCGGTAGCATTTGGAGAAATGCGACGCCGAGACGAAGCCGCAGGCGACCGCTACCTCGACCACCGGCATCGACGACTGAATCAGCAGGTGCCGGGCGCGGTCGAGGCGGATTTCCAAGTAGTAGCGGGCAGGGGATCTGCCCATCTCGGTGCGGAACAGGCGCTCGATCTGGCGGCGCGACAGGTCGACATGGTCGGCGATCTCGATCAGCGACAGCGGTTCGGAGAGATTGCCTTCCATCAGTTCGATGATGGTCAGCACCTTGGAATTCTGGACGCCCAGGCGCGCGCGCAGCGGCAGGCGCTGGCGGTCGGTCGGGCTGCGCACGCGGTCGGTCAACACCTGCTCGCAGACGCGGTTGACCAGATTGTCGTCGAAATCGTCGCCGATCAGCTTCAGCATCATGTCGAGGGCGGCGGTGCCGCCGGCGCAGGTGTAGATGTTCTGGTCGATCTCGAAGAGGTCGGCAAAGACATTGGCCTTCGGAAAAGCCTCGGAAAAGCCCGGCAGGTTTTCCCAATGGATGGCGCAGCGCTTGTTGGAGAGCAGGCCCGCGGCGGCAAGGATATGCGCGCCGGTGCACAGGCCACCGACGGCGACGCCTCTGTTATATTCCTCGCGCAGCCAGGCGAAGGCAGACCTGTTCTGGTAGCGCTCGACATTCATGCCGCTGCAGACGATGGCCATGTTCGGCCGATCCGGTCCGGCCATCTTCTTGCGCTCTTCCTCGAGCGAGGTGTTGACGGCGCATTCGACGCCGTTGGAGGCGCGCACCGGCTTGCCGTCGATGCTGGCCAAGCGCCAGCGATAGGCCTCATAGCCAAGCATGCGGTTGGCCGAGCGCAGCGGGTCGAGCGCCGTCGCAAAGGCGATCATGGTGAAGTCCGGGACAAGGAAGAATACAAACGATCGCTTGATCGGATGCTTTACGGCGTTCAAGGGAACCTCACGCAGCCATGGCGCGAACAGGATGTCGCGAACAGCACAGCGACATCAGGAAAAACCATTCCTGTCAATTGGCTAGGGGGCTAAGCGGAAACTATATTTGCGACATGGGTCGCAAATGAGCAATCGTCCGGGATGACAGGCACGGGCTGCCGACGGATTGGGCATGGTTGCGGCGGCATAGGTGCCAAAAACGAGAAACGCCGCTTCGGTCAAGCCGAAGCGGCGCTGTTATCGACTATCGGCAGCGGCAGGGAAGCGCTGAGCGCTAGCCGTTATCTCAGGCAACGAAACCGAGGCGCACCGCATTCATGGCACCGGTCTGGCCGGGCATGGTATTGGCAAGGCGCTGGCGCTCGAGAGCGGTCGTCAGGTTCATTTCGCGGCGGGCAAAGAGGCGGGCAAAAAGCTTCATCATCATCTCCTATCGGTTGCTCAGACGGGTCGCCTTCGCTTGATGGAGTGGGGCAGCTCGTTTGCTGACGGTGATATAGGCCTGCGTGAGCAGAAACTAAATCGCAAATGCGAAGCGCTTGAATGGAAATGCGACATCGTTTGCGACATTATTGGGCATGGTGCCCAAAATTTACGATTACTTACAGTGTGTTACCGGCGACATTGAGGCGCCATGCAAGTGACGCATATGCGCCATGCAGCGGCGACACGGCTCTGAAAATCATTTGAGTGCAAATAAGTTGGAGAAAGCCTGCAGGGCGAATAGAGAAGGCCTGCCGGGCTGGTCTGCGCGGCAGGCCTTCAGCACAAGGTACACAATGGTTTACTTTGCTCCAGCCCAGGATCCGACGCCGTGGCGTGCACCGGTCTTGGTGTCGGCAGCTTCAGGCCAGCCGATATCCTTCTGCAGTTCGATCGGCAGCGAGCGGATCGCACGTTCGGTCTGGAAGCGGGCGCGGGCCGCGCTCAATTCGGTCGCAAGCCGACCGATGGATGACAGGATAGACATTTCATTCTCCTTTGGTTGTGGCACGTCCCGCATGAACGCGTTCCGTCGCCTGGATATTCCGCATCGAGTGCAATTCCGTGTCAGGAGCGTTGGAGCCATGGCACGTTCTGCCTTCGATGGAGTTGACTATCCTCCCAATCTGATGTTCAATCAAACGAAATTGAATGATGCTTCACATCAGAAAAATTGAAGGTCGATCCCGATGAACGCCCCACTCAATCATCCGCTGCCGCTGCTCGATCTCGACGTTTTGCGCACCTTCGTGGCCATTGCAGAGACCGGCAGTTTCACCACGGCGGCCAATGCGGTGTTCCGCACGCCGTCGGCGGTCTCCATGCAGATCAAGAAGCTCGAGGACATTCTCGGGCGCTCTGTTTTCGCGCGGGATGCGCGCTCGGTGACGCTGACCACGGATGGCGAGATGCTGCTCGGTTATGCCCGCCGGCTGTTGTCGATCAACCGCGAGGTGGTGTCGAAGTTCATCATCCCCGAGATCGTCGGCGTGGTGCGGCTCGGCTCGCCGGACGACTATGGCGAGCGCGTGTTGCCGCATGTGCTGAAGCGTTTCGCGCAGTCGCATCCGTCGATTGCCGTCGACGTCACCATCGACCAGAGCAGCAATCTGCGCCGCCGCATGGACGACCGGGCGCTCGACATCACGCTGCTGACCAATTCCTACAAGACCAGCGCACTCGGCGCCGAGGTGCTGCTCACCGAGCCGATCGTCTGGGCCGGCGCCAAGGGCGGCAGCGCGCATCTGCGCGAGCCTTTGCCGGTGTCGCTGTGGGAAGAGGGCTGCGCCTGGCGGGCCGGCGCGCTCGATGCGCTGAGCCGTGAAGGCCGCAATTACCGCATCGCCTATATGAGCGCCCACACGGCAGGCCAGCGCGCCGCCATCATGTCGGATCTCGCGGTTGCACCGTTGCCGAAGTCGTTCCTGGGCAACGACATGGTCGAGCTTTGCCCGAAGGACGGCATGCCCGATATCGGCACCTACAATCTGGCGATGGTGGTGTCGCCGGACGCCAGCGCGCCGGTCAAGGCCGTCGCCGACCATATCCGTGCGACGTTCGAGCTTTTCCGCGAAACCGGCAAGTTCTAGAGCGGTTCACCGTTTCACGGAAACGGCGAGCCGCTCTAACTCCTTGTTTTGACTCAATTCCCAAGGGAAAGCGCTACACGCTTTCCCGGGAAAACCGTTTTACACTTTTCCTGGAATTGCTCTGCTATTCCGCTGCTTGGGCGGGGCGCGCCGCGAGAGCGGGTCGCGCCGTGCGCCGCGCAGTTGCGCGCCGCCTGGTGGGCTCACCTTCAAGGAAGGCGACGATGCTGTCCCTGGCGCGACGCGCCTCCGGCATCTCGATCAGCGGCCAGACGTGGAACATGCCTTCCTCATAGACGACGTCGATATCGACGCCGGCAGCGCGTGCCTTTTTGGCGAAGATCAGATTGTCGGGGCTGAGCAGGTCGTGCGAGCCGGTCAGAAGCAGGGTCTGCGGCAGGACCGAGAGGTCGCCATAGAGCGGACTGATATGCCAGTCCCTGCGATCGATGCCGGCACTGTACATGCGGATCGCTTCCAGCCCGCCGGAAATGCCGAGCCACGGATCGTTGCGTTCCGCCTCGAACACTTCGGGGTTGGACAGCGACATGTCGAGGCCGGGTGAAATCAGCACGTGGCGCGACGGCAAGGGCAGGCCTTCCTCAGCCGCCATCATGGTCAGCACGACGGCCATGTTGCCGCCCGCGGAATCGCCCATGAAGACGATGTCTTCAGCGTCGGTCTCATCCAGCATCTGCCGGTAGACGTCGCCGACCATGCCGAACATGGCGTGGAAATCATGCTCCGGCGCGATGGGATAGATCGGCACGGTGATGCCGAAACCCAAGCGCTCGGCCACCTCGGCGATCAACCCCCAATGATAGGATGTGATCTGGAAGACATAGGCGCCGCCATGCATGTAGAGGATGCGCCTGCGTTCGCCGGCCTTCGGCGCGATTTCATAGACAGGGAAGCCATCGACGCTGCGCTCGGTGATATCGAGCTGCTCCCGCAGCAATGCCGGGGGATGATGATCCTCGGTCTTGCGGGCATAGGCGATCCAGCGCTGCAGGTTTTCCGGGCTGGCAAATGCCTTCTTGCGGCTGTGCCGGAGGATGAAGGAAACGAGGTGGCTTTTGAAACTGGGCATTCGCGTACACAAGCTCGGCCGCAGCCGACTAAGAGAATTCCCCCACTGTCTCGAAGATCGTACCTCCAGCCGAAATGTCAAGATTCTGGCCCAAGCCAACACGGTTGTTTGATCAGCCAGGTCCGCTGTTTTGCGCAGCGCGGCTCAGCGCCGGGGCAGCAGCGCGGCGCGCAGCTTGATGTCGGTCGCAGCCGGGACCATGCGGCGGCCCCGGCGCTTGGTCAGCAATTTGCACTTGTCGGCGAAGGTCATCAGCGGCCCGAGCCCAGGATCAGACGCGACAGGTTGGTCTGGGCGTCGATGCGCGGCGACACGGGCCAGCCGATGTCCTTCTGGATTTCGGGTGGCAGGTTGTTCATGGCGCGCACGGCCTGTGCATTCTTCATGGCCGCACGAAAACGGCCCAGGGTCTCGAACATCTCTATTCTCCTTTGGAGCGTTGTGGCGGCGGAATAGTCCGGTCCGCCATTCGATGTCCGTTAAATGCTTCACGTCTGTATCGGACGGATTGCGCCAAAACAGCGTTTCGGTTTCCAGATCGGTGCGATCTGGAAACATTTGCATACAAATGAAATTGGGCGAATTGGCGGCCTTCGTAAGGCGGCTTATTCCCGGCTGCGCCTGGCGGCATGGCCTTCGCGCGAACGCCGGCGCGGGGCGGCGTCGCCGGCGACGCCATCCTCGCTGACGGTCTTGCGTGGCGGCAATTTCACCGCCGCCGACAGTTTCGGGAACGGATCGACCTTGTTGGGAAGCGCCATCGCGTAGACGAAATGCTCCTGGAATTTCGGCTCCAGAGCGGTCTCGATCTTCTCGATGTGGCTGACCGTGTCCTCGATCTCGCGGCGATAGCCACGATTGAGCAGCGCCATCCGCGCACCGGCGCCGGCGGCGTTGCCGACGGCCGAGACCTTGTCGAGGTCGCAATCCGGGATCAGGCCGAGCACCATGGCGTATTTCGGATCGATGAACGAGCCGAACGCGCCGGCGAAATGGATGCGGTCGACGTGTTCGGTGTTCTGCTTTTCCATCAGAAGCTTGGTGCCGGCATAGAGCGCCGCCTTTGCAAGCTGGATGGCGCGCACGTCGGTCTGGGTGATGGTGATCTTGGGTTCGCCTTCCTTCAAGACATAAGAGAAGGTGCGGCCGTTGACCGTGACGCGCGGCGACCGCTCGGCCAGCGACCCGTCGATCACTCCATCCTCGGAGATGATGCCGGCGAGGTACATTTCGGCCACGATCTCGATGATGCCGGAGCCGCAAATGCCGGTGACGCCGGTCGCCTGCACGCTGTCGAGGAAGCCGGGATCGTCGGACCAGAGTTCAGAGCCGATGACGCGGTATTTCGGCTCCAGCGTATCGGGGTCGATGCGCACGCGTTCGATGGCGCCGGGGGCAGCGCGCTGGCCGCCGGAGATTTCCGCGCCCTCGAAGGCGGGACCGGTGGGCGAGGAGGCTGCGACCACCCGCTTGCGGTTGCCAAGCACGATCTCGGCATTGGTGCCGACGTCGACGATCAGCATCATCTCGTCCTGACGATGCGGGCCTTCCGACAGCGTCACGGCTGCGGCGTCGGCGCCGACATGGCCGGCAATGCAAGGCAGCATATAGAGGCGGGCGCCCTGGTTGAGCTTCAGGCCGATATCGGCGGCCTTGATGCGCACCGCGCCCGAGACGGCGAGTGCGAAGGGCGCGCCGCCGAGTTCGGTCGGATCGATGCCGAGGAACAGATGGTGCATGATCGGATTGCCGACAAAGACGGAATCCAGGATGTCGTTGCGCTGGACATTGCCTTCCGCGCAGACCTTGTCGACCAGGCCCGAGATCGCCTCGCGCACGGCGACCGTCATGCCTTCGCGGCCGTCCGGGTTCATCATCACATAGGAGACGCGGCTCATCAGATCCTCGCCGAAGCGGATCTGCGGGTTGGAGGTGCCTGACGAAGCGGCGACGCGGCCCGACAGCAACGACACCAGATGCATGGCGATGGTGGTCGAGCCGATGTCGCAGGCCAGTCCATAGGCCTCGTTCTTGAGGCCGGGCCAGAGTGCTATGACGCGGGCGATGTCGCTTTCGGCATCCTTGTGGATGGCCGCGGTCGCGGTCCAGTTACCCTTGCGCAGTATGCCTTGCACCTGCGGCATCAGGTAGAAGTCGAATTCGAGGTTTTTAAAGCCCCAATCCTTCATCAAGGCGATCTTGAGGCGGTCGAGATCGCCCAGCGGCTTGTGCATGTCGGGCTCTTCGATCTCGACATAGCACATGCGGATCGCCGAATCGCGGGCGATGACGCGCGTGTCGGCATCCTTGCGGATGGTCTGGGCGTTGATGACCGTGTCCTGCGGCACGTCGATGACGAGGTCGCCGCGAATCTGCGCCGAGCAGGACAGGCGCCGCCGCTCGGGCAGGCCGCGGACGCGCTCATAGCGCTCTTCCTTGGCGCCCTTGGGCGAGATGTGGTCGTTGGACGAGACGATCTTGTGCTTGGCGAAATTGCCTTCCTGCACTTCGATCTGGCAGCGACCGCAGGTGGCGCGGCCACCGCAGACGCTCTCGACATAGACGCCGAGCTGACGCGCGGCATCGAGCACCGGTGTGCCGACGGGAAACCGCCCGCGCTTGCCTGACGGCATGAACAGCACGAGCGGATCAGTAATGTTTGCAGGCGAGTTCATATTTTCATTACTCGACTAAGCCGGCACTGGGAAAAGATTTCACATATGCGAGGCTTGCCAGATAGGAAGCGATGAGCGGCAGCGGATACCATCGCAGCCAAAACATGGAGAAATTGTCCAGTCTTTGCCGGTCCAATGTCCTTGCGGGAATTGCCCCGAGCAGAAGTGGAAATGCGATCAGGACAAACATTAGAAAGGCAGTGGCGTAGATACACAGAACAAAATACCGGAGGTATTCATAACTCAGATAGCCGAAGGCATAGGACCCGGCCAAAAGCATAAATACGCTGCAAAAAGCCACTCGCAGAATTACCTGCCAGTTCGGCATTTCAGGCCTTGTGCGGTCTTGATCTGTCAAGAAAACCGTGTCCTGTCTCGCTCTATCCCCTGGCCATGCGGGCTTCACGGCCGCCGCGACGGCGACCGCCATTGCCATTGCCGCCGCCTTCGCCCGGAGCGTTAACCGCGGTGGGCGCTGCGACCGCCTGACCGCCTTCGGCCGGCTTGTAGTCCTTGTAGGTCCTGATCCAGTTGGTGCAGTTCTCGTCGGTGCCGTTGAGCACATTGGCGCCGCGCACGGCTTCCATTTCCTGCGGGCGCACCGGGTTCATGATCGCCGAGGTCATGCCGGCGCCGATCACCATCGGGATGAAGGCGGCGTTGATGCCGTGGCGGTGCGGCAGGCCGAACGAGATGTTGGACAGGCCGCAGGTGGTGTTGACCTTGAGCTCTTCACGCAGGCGGCGCAACAGCGCGAAGACCTGGCGGCCGGCATCGCCCAGCGCGCCGATCGGCATCACCAGTGGGTCGACGACGACGTCATGCGCGGGAATGCCGAAATCGGCGCAGCGCTGCACGATCTTTTTGGCGACGGCAAAGCGCACATCCGGATCCATCGAAATGCCGGTCTCGTCGTTGGAGATCGCGACGACCGGAACATTGTACTTCTTGACCAGCGGCAGGATGGCTTCGAGCTTTTCCTCTTCGCCGGTCACGGAGTTGACCAGCGGGCGGCCCTTGGCGACCCTGAGCGCTGCCTCGATGGCGGCGGTGACCGACGAGTCGATCGACAGCGGCAGGTCGACCAGGCCCTGGACGATCTCCAGCGTCTGCACCAGCAGGCCGGGTTCGGTTTCGTTCGGATTAACGGAGGTGACGCCGGCATTGACGTCGAGCATGGTGGCGCCGCAGGCGGCCTGTTCCAGCGCATCCTTGATGACTGTCTCGAAATTGCCGGCGATCATCTCGGCGGCCAGCTTCTTGCGGCCGGTCGGGTTGATGCGCTCGCCGATGACGCAGAAAGGCTGGTCGAAGCCGATGATGATCTCTCGTGTCGCCGAGGCGACGATGGTCCGGGTCATGAAGTCTCTCCGCCTGATATAAAGATTTCTTTATATCGTTGTCTGGTTTCATTCAAGCGAATGGCTGGCCGTCCGCGCTGTCAGTGCGCGGTCTTCACCATATCCACCTGCGTTTCGGTAATGTCGTCGTGCAGTATGCTCTCGAGCCGGTCGGCGACCATCTGATCGTCGTGGCGGATCTCACGTTTCCATGGCTGGCGGCCTTTCAGCACACCCAATTCATCGACGATCTCGGCGACATATTCCTCCTGGCGGTAGGCCATCACATGGATGCCGGAGACACCAGGAATTTCCTTCACCTCGTTGATGATGTCGGTGCAGAGCTGCTTGCCTTCCTTCTTCTGGTCCTGCGCACCTTCCAGCCGCTTGATGATGGCATCGGGAATATGGATGCCGGGCACGTTGGAGCGGATCCATTTGGCCGTCTTGGCCGAAGCCAGCGGGCCGACGCCGCACAGGATGAAAACTTTTTCCGTATGCCCCAAGTCCCGCGCCCTCTGCATGAAGGTTCTGAACATCGGCACGTCGAAGCAGTATTGCGTCTGCACGAACTGCGCGCCGGCGGCGATCTTTTTGCCGAGATGGATCGGGCGGAAATCGAAGGGTGGCGCGAAGGGGTTGACGGCGGCGCCGAGGAAAATTTGCGGCGGCGTCGTCAACTTGCGGCCGGACAGGAACTTGCCGTTGTCGCGCATAATGCGGCAGGTTTCCAGCAACGACATGGAATCGAGGTCGAAGACAGGCTTGGCGCCGGGCTGGTCGCCGGCCTGGACGCCGTCGCCGGTGAGGCACAGCATGTTGGCGACCCCCATGGCGGCACCGCCCAGCACGTCGCCCTGGATGGCGATGCGGTTCCTGTCGCGGCAGGCGATCTGCATGATCGGCGCGTAGCCCATGCGGGTGAGCAGCGCGCAAATGCCGACCGACGACATGTGGCAGTTGGCGCCGGAGGCATCGACGGCATTGATGGCGTCGACCCAGCCGTCGAAGATTTTCGCCCTGTTGTAGACGTCTTCGGGATCGGCGCTGTCGGGCGGGTTGAGCTCGGTGGTGACGGCGAATTCGCCGCGCCTCAGCACGCGCTCCAGCCGGCCACGTGAGGAGTGGCCGGGCAGGGGATCGAGCGGCAGATGGATGCCGGCCGGGTTTTCATCGCGCTGGCGGCCGATCACGCGGCCGCTCCAGTCTTGGCTTTGGCCGCTGCTTCACGGGCCGCTGCCGACTGGGCCGTCACCCGCAGCCAGGCCGAGGTTTCGCGCAGCGACTGGTCGACCGGCTTCTGCACGGTCAGGATCCTGTCGCCATGCTCCATGTTCCGCGAGCCTTCCCAGGCCTTAACCCAGACGCAAGGCATATCGGGCTCGACCTCGCAATTGCCGTTGGCGCGCACACCGCCGCAAGGGCCGTTGCGCAGCTGCTTGGGGCAGTTCATCGGGCACGACATGCCGGTCGAGGACAGGATGCACTGGCCGCACATGCGGCAGTCGAACATGAAGCCCTTGACGCGCCTTTCGACAAACTTGATCGGCGCCTCGACGCGCCCATAGCCGAGGCCTTTCCAAAGCGGATGAAGAAGCAGGAACATGTCGGCGAACCTGGAGTAGAACCATTCGAGCAATCGCGAGTGCCGAATGGACCACAGCCTGATGGCAAACGACCGCTGCACGCGCCGCTGCGGCGACACGTCGGCCGGCTTGTAGTCGGATTTCGGCGCTGCTTTCTTGACCTGAGTGGCCTGGGTAACCGGCTGGGTAACCCTTGGCCCCTCTTTGGCAGGAGTGGTTTCAGACATTTTCTTTCCCGCCCGCCTTGACCAGAGCGACCAGCCGCTCGCGGTCGTATTTCGCGTCGATGTCGCTGAATGCCTTCTCGACCTCGGCTTCGAGGTCGTCGCCGACCGGGATCGGATCGGCCTTGCGCCATTCGGCGAGGTAATCGTCGGTGCCGCCGGCGCCGGTGCGCATGGCGCACATATCGATCGCCTCGGTGAAGCGCAGCGGCAGTTCGCGCTTGGCGTTCTGCCGGCCCTTCTTGACGATGACCTGGGCGGGGATGTCGCGCCAATAGACGACAATCAGATCGGCCATGAATTCTCTCACTCCCTGTAGAGCGCCGTGCGTCCATGAGGGAAACGACGTTCCACCACTTTATCCAGCTGGTGTGAGCATTGCCGGATGCGCAGTGGGGCTGCTTGTTATGGGACGACGCGCGCGCATTCAAAAGCGACGCTATTGAGAGTCGCAAAAAGAAAGGCGAGATTCCGAGGGAAGGCTGGCTACCAAACCCGCTTGGTCAGGCCGGTCCAGAGATAGAACCAGATCGTCGGGTGGTACCATTGTTTCGAGGGCAGGTCCGGCTTGATCGTGGCCAACTTTCCGTCCAAGGCGTCGCGGACCGCCTCGACGCAGATGTCGCGCGAGAACGCCGCCTGGCGCAACGCATAGCTCGAAATCGTGTCGCCGGGCTCCGGCTTGCCGCGCGCCTGTTTCAACACGCCGCCGGTGTCAACGCCGGCGTCGACCAGATGCACGGTGGTGCCGAAATTCTGGAGATCGCCGGAGGCCAGCGCCCAGTAGCCGCCATTCATGCCGCGGTATTTGGGCGCGATGCCGGCGTGGTAGTTGAGCACCGGGCAGGGCATTTGCGCCAGCGTCTGCCGGGACAAAATCCGGCAGCCGGCGAGCAGCACCACGCCCGGGCGGATGTCGGCGACCGCCTGCAGGCAATCGGGCCCGTCGGCGGAGGAGACGTGGATGATCTTTTGTCCCGGCCTCGGCTCTGTCTGCAGTTTTTGCGCTGCGATCAGCCGCTCCGCGTGCCCGGCGAAGAAGCGTTTGCCGAGCCTGGTCAGCACCATCGTGCCAAGCTGGCCGATGGCCGAAAACAAGCCTTGGCGGCGCGCCCGGCCGAGCAGCAATTGTTTTTTGGATTCAGGGCTTTCGAGGATGACGCTGACAGGACCGAACTGGTCGGCGATGGCGTTGACGATGGCCCAGATGTGCGGCCCGCCTTCGGTGACGATGACGATCGCAGCACTTTTTTCAACCGCTGATGCCATGGCGCGCTTTCTTGCCGGCGCGCAACCATTTGCCGTGCGCTGCCCGGCTCAATTCTGTGCCGGGCGAGGTTAAATCTTGATGACCGCCCGGCCAGCGAGAGACCAACGGATCAGCGCTTGAACTCGATGATGTCAAGTTTCGATTCGTAGTAGGGCGCCGGGAATTCGATGCGCCATTCATTGGCGCTGGTGCGGAAGGCATAGCCGACCTGGTCGCTTTCCGGGCCGCTGCCATAGGGTTTTGGCTTGTTGTCATTGACATAGCCGGAGCCGAGATATATCGCGCGTTTTTCGCTATCGTCGAAGAAACGGCCCTTGGTGCGTTGCGAGCCGCTGACCTTTTCCAGCTGCCAGCCGGAGCCATCGTCCGTGACCTTGCACTTGAACCAGCCATAGATGACCAGCGGGCCGGTCAGGCCCACCTTGATGGTTCGGCATTGCCAGTTGCCGCTCAGGTCCTTGTCGGAAAAGGCCACTATCGGCTTTGCCAGCAGCGCGTCGAGTTGGCTGACCTCAGCCGGGTCTCCCGCTTTTGCCTCGGCCAGCGCCGCCTTTCGGGTCTCGCCATATTTGTCGAGGCGAACCTTGTCGGCAGGCGTGATGATCTTCTGCACCTCGCCGTCGGCGCGAGCGGGCAAGACGAGGCAGAGGAGGCCAAGGGCGGCGAGCAGGACGCGAGGGGTCATCGGTGGTATCCATGTTGGCGCGGCTGGAGCAGCCGATTCTATCTTCCAGTGCACACTTACCCATTCGCGGCGGCCTGTCATCCGTGCTTAAACAGCGGTATGTTCCGCGGGAGGTGCGCGTGGGGGTTACAATCCATTTTGAGGGACAACTGCGCGGAGAGGAACAATATGTTGCGCTGTTGCAGGAAGTTGAAGCGCTTGCCATCGCTCGAGACTGGCGATTTCGGCCGATAGACGAGGCCGAAATGGTTCTCAACCGGGTCATCGACGAACGCAGCGTTGACTATATCGGCCCGGTCTTGGGGATAGAATGCCTGCCGCATCCCAAGTCGGATCGCCTAAGGTTCGAGTTCGACAGGGACCTCTTCATGCAGCAATATTGCAAGACCCAGTTTGCGGGGTCGGAGGCGCATATCGAGATCATCGAGTTGCTTCGCAAAGTTGCTCCTTTTTTCGACAAGTTCGACGTCTTCGATGAAGGCGAGTACTGGGAACTGGGCGACCGCACAATTCTGCAGGTCAATCTCGACACAGTCGACGCTCTGCTTGCAGAGGCTTTGCGCAAGGATCCAACTGCAAGAGGGCCGATCCGGTTAGACAACGGCCGCGTTGTCGATTTCGTGTCGGATCCGCAACCGGAGAGCAAATAATCCGAAGTCGGGCGCCTAACGCAATTCTTCTGGATGTGCCGCCACCCGCGCCAATTCAGCCGTCAGGTCGCCATAGCCGGTCGAGCGGCGCTCATAGGCGAGGCCAAGCATCTTCGCGGCCTTCTCGGCGACTTTGTCGAGTTCCGGATCGTCGGTCTGGGCGATGTAGATCAGCTTCTGGTAGTTGCCGAAATAGTCCTTGATCAGCTCCGGGTGCTTGTCGAGGCCGAGCGGCTTCATGAAGAAGGCGTCGAACTGGCGGCACAGGAAATCGGTCATGTAGAACGACATCATGTCGTCGTCGGCGACCTTCGCATAGGCGTCCATGCCCTGGTAGAAGGCAAAGCAGTGCGGCCCGGCCATGCGCTCGACGCCGTGCTTCTCCAGGACCCGGTCGAGCATGCCGCCGGTACCGCAATCGGCATAGCCGACGAAGATGTTGCTATAGCCTTCCGCCTTGGCCTTTTCGATCGCCTTGTCCATCGCCGGTGCGATGCGGTCGGGGTAGAAATGGAACTCCGCCGGCAGGCAGGTCAGGTCGAGATGGTCGAGCTTGAGCTGCTCCTTGACGGCCAAAACTTCGCGCGCAATCATTCCACAGGCGATGACCAGCAGCCTGTCGTCTTGATTCGGTTTCGTTTTTTGCATTCTGGCCATGGAACCCGGTCGAAGCGGCCTTCGTTGCTGTGGGGCGAATCTATCGAGAGAGGGATAAACCGTCCATGAAACTGTTACGCGTTGCGCCGATTGCAATCCTTGCCTGCGTCCTGGCGCTTACGGCCTGTGCCAACACCGTCCGTGGTGTCGGCCGGGATATCAAATCGACTGCCAAAGCCGTCGACGACACCGTCACCAAACCCTGACGCAGCCATCCGTTCCAATAGCTGGGAACAAAAAAGCCGCGCTGCAAGGCGCGGCTTTCGATTGTGGGCCAGACGCCTTACGGAAGAGATCAGGCTGAAGCGCGCATATTATGCTTGCGCTTCATGAAGTCCTTCGCGGTCTCGACCGCCACAGCCGCGTCGCGGCAATAGGCATCGGCGCCGACGGCCTTGCCGAATTCCTCGTTGAGCGGCGCGCCGCCGACCAGGACGACATAGTCGTCGCGGATGCCCTTTTCCTTCATCGTGTCGATGACGACCTTCATGTAGGGCATGGTCGTGGTCAAAAGCGCCGACATGCCGATAATGTCGGGCTGGTGCTGCTCGATGGCGTCGAGGTATTTTTCCACCGCATTGTTGATGCCGAGATCGATGACGTCGAAGCCGGCGCCTTCCATCATCATGCCGACGAGGTTCTTGCCGATGTCGTGGATGTCGCCCTTGACGGTGCCGATCACCATCTTGCCCTGCTTCGGCGCGCCGGTGGCGGCCAGCAGCGGGCGCAGGATGAACATGCCGGCCTTCATGGCGTTGGCCGACAGCAGCACCTCGGGAACGAACAGGATGCCGTCGCGAAAGTCCTCGCCGACGATGCGCATGCCTTCGACCAGAGCTTCGGTCAGCACCTTGTAGGGCACCCAGCCGCGCTCGAGCAGGATGTTGGTGCCTTCCTCGATCTCTTCCTTCAGCCCGTCATAGAGATCGTCGTGCATCTGCTGCACCAACTCGTCGTCGGAAAGCTCGGAGAGGATGATCTCGTCGTCGGCCATTTTTCTCGGGCTCCTTGCCGCACGGGATGCGACCACGGCGGCTTAAAATAATCGCGTCAATACCTAACCCGGCGGGGGCAGGTATCCATAGCTGATTTGCGACTTCCCGCAAAAGGAAAGCGACCGCAAATCTATTGGAATTCTTGTCGATTTTGCGACAGGCGTTGGCGCTGGCGGGCCGTTTCGAATAGGGTGCATGGCTACGATCCGGGCGAGAAGCCGCCATACGCGGCCGCAAACGGTTTTTAGGGAAAAACGATCATGAGTGAAAACGCGTCAGTCGACCAGGAAGCGTCCAATGCGCGACGTGGACGTGCTGCCAGCGGCGGCGCGGCTGCAAGGCGGGCGGCGCGCTCGGGCGGCGGACCGGGCACCCAGCTCACCTATATCAAGCGCAAGATCAACATCTATGAGGTCCTCAACGAGGAAGGCCTGGCGATTATCGAAAACAACACCGATACGGTGCTGGAAGAGATCGGCATCATCTTTCGCGACGACGCCGAGGCGCTGCAGCTTTGGAAAGAGGCGGGCGCCGACGTCAAGGGCGAGCGCGTGCATTTTCCCAAGGGCCTCTGCCGCTCGCTGCTGAAGACCGCGCCGCCCATCTACACCCAGCATGCGCGCAACACCGAGCGTTCGGTGCAGATCGGCGGCAACGCCACGGTCTTCGCGCCGGTCTATGGTCCGCCCTTCGTGCGCGATCTCGACGGTGTCAGGCGCTACGCGACGATCGAGGATTTCCGGAATTTCGTGAAGCTCGCCTATATGGCGCCGTCGATTCACCATTCGGGCGGCACGGTGTGCGAGCCGGTCGACGTGCCGGTCAACAAACGCCATCTCGACATGATCTACAGCCACATCAAATATTCGGACAAACCGTTCATGGGTTCGGTGACGGCGCCAGAGCGGGCCGAAGACACCGTCGCCATGGCCAAGATCGTGTTCGGCGACGATTTCGTCGAAAACAACACCGTGCTGACCAGCCTGATCAACGCCAATTCGCCGATGGTGTTCGACGAAACCATGCTGGGCGCGCTGAAGGTTTATTCGCGTCACAACCAGGCTTGCATCGTCACGCCGTTCATCCTTGCCGGCGCGATGAGCCCGGTGACCGTTGCCGGCACGCTGACCCAGGTTCTGGCCGAGGTGCTGGCCGGCGCCTCTTTCACGCAGTTGATCCGCCCCGGCGCGCCGGTGCTGTTCGGCACCTTCGCCTCGTCGATCTCCATGCAGTCCGGTGCGCCGACCTTTGGCACGCCGGAGCCGTCGCTGGTTTCCTACGGCGCAGCACAGCTTGCCCGCCGGCTCGGCCTGCCGTTCCGCACCGGCGGATCGCTCTGCGCCTCCAAGGTTCCGGACGCGCAGGCCGCCTATGAGAGCGCCAACACGCTGAACTCGACCATTCTTGCCGGCACCAATTTCGTCCTGCATTCGGCAGGCTGGCTCGAAGGCGGACTGGCGTCCTGCTACGAGAAATTCATGATGGACATCGACCAGCTCGGCATGACGCAAAAGTTTTCCGAAGGCGTCGACCTCTCGGAAAACGGCCAGGCGATGGACGCCATCCGCCAGGTCGGCCCGGGCAGCCACTATCTCGGCTGCGACCACACGCAGGCGAATTTCCAGACCGCCTTCTATCGCTCCAGCATCGCCGATAACAATTCCTACGAGCAGTGGCTGGCCGAGGGGGAGAAAACAGCGCCGCAGCGCGCCAACGAACTCGCCCGCCGCTGGCTGGAGACCTACGAGGCGCCGTATCTCGATCCGGGCATCGACGACGGGCTGAAGGACTACATCGCGACGAAGAAGGCGTCGATGGCTGACGCCTTCACCTGAAAGGAGCCCGAGTCAGGCGGGGCTAAAGTCGCCAACATCATCCACAAGGAAGTCTGGCGGAGCGCTTTCTCCGACCCGGACAAGAAGGGATGATTGCGCGGCGCCGGGCTGACGAGATAGCGGCCGCGCTTTCCGCCGACGGCCTCATCCTGCGCGGCGGCTTCAATTTCGCAACAAGCGAAACGCCGCCGCATGGCCCTTCAGCCGCCCCTGCCAAATCCGTGCTATTGGTCGGGCAGGCGGGAGCGGCACCCTGGCCGCATTTCCTGCGCTGGCGCGACCGGCAACCGCAAACCATTGCTAATCCGCTCGACACATGGTCGCGCGAAGTGATCGGTGCGGTGGCGGAGAAATTCGGCGCGCGCGCCGTTTCGCCTTCGGACAGACCTTATCTGCCGTTCCAGCAATGGGCGATGCGAGCGGAGGGGCTGAGACCGTCGCCGCTGGGCATCCTGATGCATCCGCAGTACGGGCTCTGGCATGCCTATCGCGGCGCGTTGCTGTTCGAGGATGAGATCGCGCTTCCTGAACGTCGCGAAGCGATTCACCTTTGCGACGCCTGTGTCGCAAAACCTTGCCTGAAATCCTGTCCGGTTGATGCCTATTCGGTCGATGGTTTCGCCTATGAGTCCTGCCTGGCGCATGTGCGCGGGCAAAACGGCGAACCATGCCGCGGCGGCGGCTGCCTCGACCGCAACGCTTGTCCGTATGGCACGGCCCATCGCTATCCGCTTGAGGTTCAGGCCTTTCACATGACGGCGTTTGCTGGCCTGTAGCGGCGTTGAACGCCTGCACAAAGTGTTGAACGGGATTGTCAGGGAACGGCTTGCCCTGACAATGCCTGCTTATATGTATCGCACGACAATCAATGGGGCGAGCCATGGCGAAGCAGGACATTGAGATAGAGACCGGGGACGGCGTGGCGAAGGCGGGATTGTTCCGTTCGGCGACTGTTTCCCCGGTCAAGGCCGGTACCATTCTCTACATGGACGCCTTCGGTCCGCGACCGGCGCTCGACGCAATGGCGGAGCGGCTGGCGGGTGAGGGCTATGCGGTGCTGGTGCCGGATCTTTTCTATCGCAAAGCACCCTACGGGCCGTTCGAGCCCAAGACCGCTTTCGTCGTGGAGGAGACCAAGGTCGCGCTGACGGCGTTGGTCCACGGCACGACACAGGACATGACCATCCGCGACAGCAGGGCGTTCCTCGACACGCTTACCGCTGAAGGTGTCACCGGACCGGTCGGTGTCGTCGGTTACTGCATGGGCGGGGCGCGGGCCTTGAATGCGGCTGCAACCTATCCCGATCGCATCGTGGCGGCGGCAAGCTTCCATGGCGGCAATCTGGCCAGCGATGCCGCCGACAGGCCGCACCGCAAGGCTGCAATGATCAAGGCGCGGGTCTATGTCGGAACGTCTGGGGTGGACCGCAGCTTTCCGCCGGAGCAGTCGGCGCGACTGGCCGAGGCGCTGCGCGTGGCGGAAGTCGACCACGTCATCGAAAACTATGCCGGCATGGCGCATGGCTGGTGCGTGTCGGACCACAGCGTGTTCAACGCGGCCGGCGCCGAGCGCCACTGGAAGCGACTGACGACGCTGTTCGCCGAGACGCTGATCTAACGAGGCGTTGCCTGAAGTCGCAACGAACGGGTAGAGACTGCACGATTGGCGCGGCCTGTTAAAACAGCGCCAGTCGAGCGGGAACGAACAGCCTGATGCAATCCTATGATGTCGTGGTGATCGGCGCCGGTGCGGCCGGAATGATGTGCGCCATCGAGGCGGGCAAGCGCGGCCGCTCGGTCCTGGTGCTCGATCACGCGGCAAAGCCCGGCGAGAAGATCCGCATCTCCGGCGGTGGCCGCTGCAATTTCACCAACATCCACACCAGCCCGAAGAATTTCATCTCCGGCAATCCGCATTTCTGCATTTCGGCGCTCAGCCGCTACACGCAAGGCGACTTCATCGCGCTCGTCGAACGCCATGGCATTGCCTATCACGAGAAGACGCTGGGACAGCTGTTTTGCGACGGCTTGGCGCGCCAGGTCATCGACATGCTGGTTTCCGACATGCAGGATTGGGGTGTGGAACTGGCGTTGTCGACCGAGGTGAGGAACGTCAGCAAGACCGCGGACGGGTTTGTGCTGACGCTCTCCGCTGGCAGCGTCGCTTGCAGCTCGTTAGTCGTGGCTTGCGGGGGCAAGTCGATCCCCAAAATGGGCGCGTCCGGTTTCGGCTACGAGCTTGCGGCGCAATTCGGCCTTGCGGTGGTGGAAACACGGCCGGCGCTGGTGCCGCTTACCTTCGACGCAAGAACGCTGGAGCGGCTGGCGCCTTTGGCCGGCAATGCCGTCGATGCCGAAGTCGCCTGCGGCAAGACGCGGTTTTCAGAAGCGATGCTGTTTACGCATCGCGGCTTGAGCGGGCCTTCCATCCTGCAAATATCGTCCTATTGGCGCGAGGGCGACGAGATCCGCATCGCCATGCTGCCGGGGAGGGATGTGGCGGAACTGCTTCGCGCCGCCAGGCGCGTCAACGGCAGGCAAGCGGTGCAGACGGTGCTTGCAAACCATTTGCCGAAGCGCCTTGCGCAAGCAGTCGCCGAGCGCAGTGGGATCGATGGCAATCTCGCTGATTTGACAGACCTGCAAATGAAAACCGTCGAAGCCGCCGTCAACGACTGGCGCATCAAGCCGGCCGGCTCCGAGGGTTACCGCACGGCGGAAGTGACGCTTGGCGGTGTCGATACCAATGGGCTCGATCAGAAGACGATGCAGGCGAAATCCGTGCCGGGGCTGTTTTTCATCGGCGAAGTCGTCGATGTCACGGGCTGGCTGGGCGGCTATAATTTTCAGTGGGCTTGGTCGTCCGGCTGGGCCTCGGGCCAGGTGTGCTGATATTCAGGTGAGGCCGGCCTGCAAACGACGGCTTTCTGTGCTTCCGGTGCTCGCGTACCAAAAGTACGCTCCGCTCCGGTTCTCGAAATCCATCGTTTTCGGCTCGGCCTGACCTGAATCTCAGCGCACCTGTTGCGCGTGCATCCGTCGCCTCGGAAAAAAATCTTTCCATAACCCCAAGGATTGGCCATTAGCCTTCGTCCAACAGGCAAATGATGGCGATGATGCTGGATGAAAGCGAAGCCTCCGACGCCGAATTGATCGGGCGGGCGAAGGGCGGAGACAGGGGTGCCTTCGGCAAATTGCTGGAGCGGCACTACGACTTCGTTTATCGCGCCGCCTATCGCTGGTGCGGAAAGAAGGCCGATGCCGAAGACATCGCCCAGGAGGTCTGTGTCCGTCTCGGCAAGGCGATCCGCGACTACCGCGGCGGCGGCGCGTTCACGACATGGCTCTATTCCGTGACGCTGAACGCGGCGCGCGACATGATGCGCAAGACCACGCGCGAAAACGTCAAGACCGAGGCTTTCGGCGCCTACAGCATGATTTCGGGAGAGGCCTCGGCCGAGCCCGAAGATCCCTCTGAGGCGCTCTGGGCAGCGGTGCGGCAATTGCCGGACAAGCAGCGCGATGCAGTACTTCTGGTCTATGGCGAAGGGTTGAGCCATGCGGCCGCCGCCGAGGCGATGGCAATCTCGGAGACGACGGTTTCCTGGCACATCCATGAAGCGAAGAAACGGCTGAAGACGTTGATTCGTTCAGCCGGGGAAGTGTGACCATGGTCGACGACAACGAACTCAACAGGCTGCGCGACGCAGCAGTACCGGCGCCCGGGGAAAGCGCGAAGGCACGCGCCTTCGAAGCCGCCATGCGCGCCTATGATCAGGAAAATATTTCTGCCGTCACCCAAGGATCGGTCGGCGGGCTTCGTCTCACAGAGCGAGCACAAAAGCTCTGGAGCGAGATCATGCAAAAGAAACTCATCGCCACGCCAGCCATTGCCGGGCTCGTCGCCCTGCCGATCGCCGGATACGCCACCTTTCATATGCTGAGGGAACAGCCGTCGCCGTTCGGCAGCGACGAGAAGATCACTGAGACGCTGGCCGACAAGCCGGCAACCAATGGGCCGGCGATCAACGCGCCGGTAAAAGACAAGCAGGCGCCTGAAGGCGACAAGAAGGCCGACGCCGACGCGCGAAGCCGCGACACTACTACGACGCTTACGCCGCCCGCGCCGCCGAAGCCCGAATCGACCGTTGCTGTCGCCCCTGCGCAGCAGGATGCGCTGGGGCGCGGCGTGTTGGCCGAGCCTGCGCCAGTTGAGAGCCGCGAGTTTTCGCTTGACGGCACCGCTGCCCCGGCCGGCGGCGCGCGGGTCGACCGCATGGCCGGCGCGACCGAATCCAAGTACCTGGCGCAGCCCTCTACCATGCCGGCCGACCAGATTGCGCCGCAGGAGCCAAACCGCGACCGCGTCGAGGATTTCAAGACCAATCCGGTGCATGCAGCGCTTCAGGATCCGGTCTCGACCTTCTCGATCGACGTCGACACCGCTTCCTATTCCTTCGTCCGCGGCTCGCTGAAGCAGGGCTACCTGCCGCAGGCCGACACGGTGCGCGTCGAGGAGATGGTCAATTACTTCCCCTATGACTGGAAGGGGCCGGACTCGGCTTCGACGCCGTTCAATTCGACCGTCAGCGTCATGCCGACGCCGTGGAACGGGCACACCAAGCTGATGCACGTCGCCATCAAGGGCTTCGACATCAAGCCGGTCGAGCAGCCCAAGGCCAATCTGGTGTTCCTGATCGACGTCTCGGGTTCGATGGACGAGCCTGACAAGCTGCCACTGCTCAAGTCGGCTTTCCGGCTGCTGGTCAGCAAGCTCAAGGCGGACGACACCATCTCGATCGTCACCTATGCCGGTGACGCCGGCACCGTGCTGATGCCGACCAAGGTTACCGAGAAGGACAAGATCCTCAACGCCATCGACAATCTGTCGCCCGGCGGCTCGACGGCCGGCGAGGCGGGCATCAAGGAAGCCTACAGGCTTGCCCAGCAGTCCTTCGTCAAGGACGGCATCAACCGTGTGATGCTGGCCACGGACGGCGACTTCAATGTCGGCCAGACCGATGACGACGATCTGAAGCGGCTGATCGAGCAGGAGCGCAGGACCGGCGTGTTCCTGTCGGTATTCGGCTTCGGCCGCGGCAATCTGAACGACCAGATGATGCAGACCATCGCCCAGAACGGCAACGGCACCGCCGCCTATGTCGACACGCTGGCCGAGGCCGAGAAGGTTCTGGTCGAGGATGCCTCATCGACGCTGTTCACCATCGCCAAGGACGTCAAGATCCAGGTCGAGTTCAATCCGGACAAGGTCTCGGAGTACCGGCTGATCGGCTATGAAACCCGCGCCTTGAACCGCGAGGACTTCAACAATGACCGCGTCGATGCCGGCGATATCGGCTCCGGTCATTCGGTGACGGCCATCTACGAGATCACGCCGAAGGGCAGTGGCGGCGAGCAGATGGATCCGCTGCGCTACGGCCAGGCAACGGTCAACAATGGCGGCGTCGCCAATGCCGACGAATATGCATTCGTCAAGATCCGCTACAAGCTGCCGAACGAAGACGTCTCGAAGCTGATCACCACGCCGGTGACGTCGGCCAACGAGGTCCAGTCTTTCGACCAGGCCAGCACCGACCAGCGTTTCTCCATCGCTGTCGCCGCCTTCGGCCAGAAGCTGCGCGACGAGGATGCGACCGCGAAGTTCGGCTACGACAAGATCATGGAGATTGCCACCGCCGCCCGAGGAGCCGACCCGTTTGGGTACAGGTCCGAGTTCCTTTCGCTTGTGCGCCTTGCCTCGGCGCTCGGCGGTAACCGGTAGTGGCAATACAGCCGGTTCCTTTCAGACGGGGGTCGTTCTGATACGGGGAACCGGCTACGGGCGGGTGAGGCAGGCCGGCGGGGAAAACCCTGCCGGCCTTTTTTCGGATCGATTGATCCGAAGCGCACCGATGATCCGCCTGATCGTTAAATTGCGCGGCTTTTCCGGAACGTCATCGCAATGCCCTGCTATTATTGCATGGGGTCGGGACTGGGCTTGGGGAGCCGGGAATTGCAGATCATGAACATTGGAAACACGACGCCGGCGGTGAGACACACGCAGGCGTCGGGAACGCTGTCGCCAGAATCCAGGCGCATCATGGATGACGTCGACGCAGCCCGGAATACCGCAAAGTCGGCGCTGACCAATGACCGCTTTCGCGTCATGCTGGAGCAGATCGGCAATCCGCAGTCGTCGGGTGACCTGGTGACGATGAATGAAAGCGCCGACAGCACCGCCCTGGATTTCACGACGGCGCTATCGCGTTACGCTGAAAACAGCGAATAAGTTCGATATCAGGCCCGGCTGCGGCGGCGTTCGCGGCGGGCTTCGCTGGTCTCGGCGGTGTTTTCCGTCGCCACCTTGTTGCGCATCGGACCGATGCGCTCGATGATCCCCGCGACGGTCGGGCGTTCGGATTTGGTGTGCGCGTCGAGCGCTTTGCGCATGGCGGCAAGGTGCTGGAACGAGGTGCCGCAGCAGCCGCCGATGATCTTCGCGCCGCCATCCACCGCCAGCCGGACATAGTCGGCCATCAGCTCCGGCGTGCCGGAATAATGGATCTCGGTGCCACGAAATTCGGGAATGCCGCAATTGCCCTTGACGATCACCGTCGCTTCCGGCTTCGCCTCGGTCATGTCGAGCAGCGAGGCCAGGATGTCGGAGGCGCCGACACCGCAATTGGCGCCGACACCGAGCGGCGTCTCTGAAAGTCCGTCGGCGACGCCGTGGATATCCCTGGGCAGCAGGCCCATCATGGTGCGGCCGGCAGTGTCGAAGGAGCCGGTATAGGTGTAGGGCAGGCCGACGCGGATAGCGGCTTGCGCCGCGGCGCGGATCTCGTCCGGCGCCGACATGGTCTCGATCCAGGCGACTTCGGCGCCGCCTTCCTTCAAGCCTTCGATCTGTTCGGCGAAGGCCTCGACCGCCTCGTCATAGGTCATGGCGCCGAGCGGCACCAGCAACTCGCCGGTCGGCCCGACCGAGCCGGCGACGATGACTTTCCTGCCGGCCTTGTCGGCGACCGCCCGGGCAATCTCTGCGGCGCGCTTGTTCAGCGCATGCACGCGGTCCTGCGCATGGTGCAGCTTCAGCCGGTGGCGCGTGCCGCCGAACGAGTTGGTGAGAATGATATCGGCGCCAGCGTCGACGAAATTCTGGTGCAGGCTGGTGATGGTATCGGGCGCTGTCTCGTTCAGCAACTCCGGCGCTTCGCCGGCCTCCAGACCCATGGCGAACAAATTGGTGCCGGTGGCGCCATCGGCGAGCAGCACGCCCTTTTCGGCCAGCAGAGCATCGATGGGATTGTTCGCGGTCATCGGATCGACTTTCAGATATTTGAATGGAATAAGGATATAAAGAAGTCTTTATGTCCAGTCAATGTGTTTGCAACCTGCAATGCCGCGCGGCGCACCTTTCCGGGGCGTTGGCGATCAGGCAGAACCCGATGGAAATGACGCGCCGGCCAGATTGCGCGCGTAGGCGGCGGCCTCATGCGGGTTGATGTCGGCGGCCCGGATCAGATTGTCGAAATGCTGGGTCAGCGCCTGTACCGGCTGGGTGGCATTCAGCACGACATACATGTCGCCGACATAGATGGCGGCGCGGTAGGGACCGAAGATTGTCAGCGGGATCGAATAGCGCATGCGGCCGTCATAGAGGAACAGGCGGAAGGTGGGGTAGAGATCGTCAAGCAGCGTCGCCATATGGGCAAGCTGCTGGCGGCGATCAGCCTCGGGAAAGCGGTCCCAGACGCCCAGGCCGCGGGCGAAAATCTCCAGCGTGTGGCGCGGCATGCAGACTTCCATATCGGTCTCAGGGCGCCGGTTGTACTCGATGCGGTACTGCGTCTCGCTGGCCTGCGCCAGACGGCTGCGGTTGGTGATGTTGGCTTCGTAGTCGACCAGCTGGCGTGTGCGCAGGAGATCGGGAATGCCGGCCGGCACATAGCGGATCTTGGTGCCTGCGGCCTCGGCGAACCATTTGGCGAGCAGCGTGCGGTCGAAGCCGTCGGGCGCCTCTTCGATCTCCAGGCTTTCGCGGATTTCGCCGGTGACGCCTTCGTCCTGGGAGAGGCCGAGCAGCCAGTCCAGCGAGATCTTGAATTCGGCGGCGATGTTGAGCAGCGTTTCGGCGCGTGGCAGGCGCGTCGAGGCGCCGGACATCAGTTGCGACAGAGCCGACCGGTCGATGCCGACTGCTGAGGCGAAAGCCGACTGGTTGAGATCGGACCTTGTCAGGAGCAGCTTCAAGCGCTCCCGGAAGATTGCCGAAAGGTCCCGTTTGTCCACTGTTCGTTCTCCGCGCTCTCTTAGGAAAAATTTGCGCCCGATCCGTCGGATCAGCACTTCCAGCGTAAATGAATCCGTAGGGTTGTTTACAATGTATAACATCTGCGGTCGAAAATGCGCAATCGCAACATTTTGTACACTTTGTCTCGTTGAGCGGAATCGCTTCTCCTGACACTATGCTGTCAGGAACCAATTCCGGCGACTGAGGGACAGTGGTCGATAGCATGACAGGCAAGCGCATCAAGCGACGCGACGCAGCGGCCATCGAGTGGCCGACCGTGCTCCTCGCTTTCTTCTGTTACGGAATGTGGCTCGCTGCCGGGCTCCTGCTCTGGCCCTCTTATCCGATCCCGGCACTTCTTCTCCTCGGCTTCATCCTGGCCTTGCAGTCGTCGATCATGCACGAAGTGCTGCATGGCCATCCGACGCGCAGCGCGCTCATCAACGAAGCCTTCGTCTTCCTGCCGATCGGCCTGGTCTGGCCGTTCCGTCGCTTCAAGACGCTTCATTTGCGCCACCACGCCGACGAGCGCCTGACCGATCCCCTCGACGATCCCGAGAGCTATTACCAGGCGTTGTGGATGCATGACGATCTGCCGCCGACAATGAAATTCCTGCTCAAGATCAACAACACCATGGCCGGCCGTTTCTTCCTCGGCCCCTGGCTGTCCTGCATCGGTTTCTTCGTCGACGATGCCAAGCATGTGATTGCCGGCGACAAGGTGATCGGCAAGGCATGGCTGCTGCATGCGATCGGCCTCGCCATCGTAGTGCCGATCGTGCAGTTCGGCTTCGGCATTCCCGTATGGCTCTACATTCTGGTGCCGGTCTGGCTCGGCCAGTCGCTGATCGCGGTCCGGACTTTCGCCGAACATCAGTGGTCCGAGCACCCTGAAGGACGCACGGTGATCATCGAGCGCTCGCCGCTGTCGTTCCTGTTCCTCAACAACAATCTGCACTTCGTCCACCACAAGACGCCGACGGTTGCCTGGTACAGACTTCCAAAACTGTTTGCGGACCGCCGCGACGAGTGGCTGCGGATGAACAATGGCTACGCCTATCCGAACTATTTCGCACTGATCAAAGCCTACGCATTCAAGGCCAAGGAGCCGATCGTGCACCCGGTGCTGCGCCGCCAGGCGGAGCCGGGCAGGGCGTTCAAGCCGCGCATCAGGGCGCGCAGCATCAGCGGGCTTGGCAGCGCGCCAGTTCCGGCCGAGCCGCCGAAGGAATAATCCCCGGACTTCCCGAACCCGTGTCGGCCAATTCTGATTGGACGCCGCGTTTTTGCGATCCTTTCCCGAGCCATGATGATTGAGTGTCGGCATGAGTGATTTGGTTGCGGCATTGCCGATGTACGACTGGCCCGAAGTGCGCGGCGAGGTCGACGCGCAATGGGCAGCGTTGCGCGAGGCTTTTCGGCACAAGGGCGTCGATGCGCCGCAGACAATCGTGCGCCGCAATGGCGACCTGCCGCCGGTGCCGGGGGGTATCCAGGACGCCGAGGGCAGACTGATCGCGCCCAATCCGGCGACACTGCCGCCGAACGAACTCGACCATCATCAGCTTTGGCTCCATCCGGCGCTGCTGTTCGCGCAGACCTGCTGGGGGCCGATGGAACTTGGCCTGAACAAGCATGTGCAGGTGGTCGGCCAGCCGAGCTACGACGCTTACGAAGGCGGCCAGGGCGAACTCTATTCCAGCGCGCTGGTGATGCGCACGGCCGAGGGACCGGAAGTTCGCTCGCCCGCGGATGGCAAAGCCTTGCTGCCGCTCGATCTGATGCGTGGCAAGCGTTTTACCTACAACAGCCTCGATTCGATGTCGGGCATCATCGCGCTGACGCGCGACCTGCAGGCCGCCGGCGAAAGCCTGGATATCTTTTCCTCACGCAGCGAAAGCGGTGGCCATCGCCGCTCGATCATCGCGGTCGCCGAGGGCAAGGCGGATATAGCTGCCATCGACTGTGAGAGCTGGGCGCTGGCGCAGCGTTTCGAGCCTGCGGCAAACGCCGTGAAGGTCGTCGGCTGGACGGCAAGGCGCAAAGGCCTGCCCTACATCACCGCCAGGACGACGCCGGAAAAGACGCTCAAGGCTCTGCGCGAGGCGCTTGCCGGATCAGCCGAGCAGCCTCGCATCCAACGGGTAGGTTGAAAGCTGCTCGTTACCGGTCTCGGTGATCAGGATCTGTTCCTCGATCTTGACGCCCTCATGGCCGCCGAGACGACCGATATAGCTTTCCACGCACAGCACCATTCCCGGCTCCAGCACGCCATCGGGCGTGTCCGGCGTCCAGTCGCTGGCATGTGGCAGGGTTGGATACTCGTCGGCGAGGCCGACGCCGTGATAGAGCACGCCGTAGCGCGCCGGGAAGCAATCTCCCGGCGGCACCACGGAGCGTTCGACCAGGTCGCGGAAGGATATGCCGGGCTGCATCAATTGCGTGTTGTGGGCGATCTGGTCGGCGGCGATGTGGAAGAGGTCCCGTTGCTCGTTCGATGGTCTCGCATCGCCGCAAAGCCAGGTGCGGGAGAGATCGGCGCAGAAGCCGTAGGGACCGATCAGGTCGGTATCGAAGGCGACGAGGTCGCCTTCCTCGATCACACGCGATGAGCATTCCTGGAACCACGGATTGGTGCGCGGCCCCGAGGCAAGCAGCCGGGTTTCGATCCATTCGCCGCCGCGCGCAATGTTGCCGCGGTGGAGTTCGGCCCACAATTCGTTTTCGGAAATGCCCGGCGTCAGCGCCTTCTCCATTTCACCCATCGCCGCTTCGCAAGCGACGATTGCGCGGCGCATGGCGAGGATCTCGTCCGGCGATTTGATCAGCCGCGCATTTTCCATCACCGCTTCGCCATTGCCGATCGAAATGCCGAGCCGGGCGAGTTCCTCGACGCCTTCCGGGTTGATGTGGTCGACCGCAATGCGGCTGTTGCCGCCGCCATGCTCCTTGACCAGATCGGCGATGCCGGCCGCCCAGCGGCGGACTTTGTGCTCGGTCAGCTCGCCGCCATAGAGATACATCCACGACACTGCCGGCCGCACCTCGTCGACGACGCCGGAATGATCGGACAGATGCTCGCAGGAGAAATAGTCGAACAGCACCACGGGTCCCTCAGTGGCGACGAAGCAGTGGCGGGTCGGATTGTGCGCGACCCACAGCTGCATGTTGGTCGAATCGGTGGCGTAGCGGATGTTGACGGGGTCGTAGAGCAGCGCGCCGGCGTAGTTTCGGCGCCTCAGTTCGGCGCGGAGGCGCTCGAGCCGGTATTTGCGCATCGCGGCAAGATCGGGCGCGGCGATGCCTGCCGCTTGCCATTCGGCTTCAGCCAGCGCGCCATAGCCCAGCACATGCTGGTTCAGCGACGCCGCCTTCTGGCGCGATGTTTCGCGCAAGGCTTCGACGGAGCCGGGCTCGAACGGCATGATCTTGCGATGACGACCGAACCCTTGTTTCTCCACCCGACGCCTCCCTGCCGACTTACTGTGGCGCTGCGCCCGCGGCCGCTTTCTTCAGCCGCGTGACCGTCAGCGTGCGGGTGGGCGGCTCGCTGTCGAACAGCATCGGGACGACCAACTGCTGCGGCGAGCCGTCAGCGACATAGCCGGCCTCGCTCAAGGCCCGCAGGATGCCCTCGGGAGGTTCCTTGTCATTGGCCATCACGAGCACCGCCGGCTCGATCAGCAAATGGCCGAAGTCCGGCATCTCGTCGTCGAGCACGACCAGATCGGGATCGACAAGACGCAGATTTCCCACCCAGTGCCAGCTCGATATCGCCGTGCGAACCGGACCGTTTGCCGTCAGCTGGCCATAGAGCGACTGGTAGTCGACACGCACGATGCTGCCGCGGCTGTCGCCGCCATTGAGGTGCGTGTACCAGGTCACCGGCAGCACGAGGATGGCAAGCGTTGCGCCGACAAAGACGACGACGTCCTGCACCTTCCTTCCCTTGTCGCCTCTGGCATCCATCCGCAAGGCCAGCGCGACCGGCAGCAACACAAGAATGGGAAGCATCCAGCGATCGCGAAATTGCGTCGTCCCGCTCGCCAGGACGAGCACGATGGTCATCGCCAGGGCAAAAGCGATGGTGCGCCACACCAGTTTCTCGGTCCATGGCGCCGGTTGCAGAGCCGGCGCCGGCTTTTTCCATGCGATGAGCAAAGCCGCGACGAATATGCCGGCCGGCAACACGGCGAAATACAGGATAGCCTTGCCCAGTCCGCGCATTCCGTAGAATGCGGTTTGTATGGCGCTTTCTCCTCTGCCCATGCCGAAGCCGCCGCTGTGCGACAGCAACTGGTCGGTGTAGGTCAGGTTCCAGTAGAGCGTCGGCAGGCAAAGCAGCACCGCCACGACAAGGCTGATCGAAAACCGGCGGTTGAGGATGACGCCGCGCGTTTCGCGCAGCGACAGGGTGGACAGCATCAGCGCGCCGAGAAAGATCGCGTTGTTGTATTTCGACAGGATGGCGGCGGCCATCGCCACGCCAAACAGCACATAGGTGGCCAGCGAACGCCGCTGCACCAGTTCGACGAGCGCAAGAAACAGCACCGCTGAAAAACAGAAAGCGGCGATCGAGTGAGTGAGGGCGTGCTGCATCTCCCACACCATCTGCGGAAACAACAGCAGGCCGAACAATGCGGCGGCGCCAGCGCGGCTGGAATAGCCCAGGCGGCGGACAGCGATGAAAACCGACGCCAGCGCCGCTCCGATCAGCAGGTACTTCACGATCTTGAGCGCGAGGATGTTCGTTCCGACCACGGCGGCGACGAGGCGGGCAAGCCAGGTGTAGAGCGGCGGCTGCGAGCCGCCATAGCCAGCCCAGAGGTAGTGCATGTACATCAGCTGTTCGGAATCGTCGACGCCGACACCGGTTCCCACGACATGGGACAGCAGCGCCATCACCACGATCTGGACGACGCAATAGACCGCGACGCAGACCAGTGCGGCGTTGAAGGGACCGACCTTGCCTTCGCAGAGCCAGTCCGTCCATTTCTCTAGATACTGCAAGGGGATCGTCTTCTCATTGAGGGAAAATGCCTGCGGCCAACTGCCGAAGGCCCCTTACACGATCTCACGCTCCCTGTCGCCTTTTCAGGTCCGCATCTTCTCGCCGCTGGGGTCGAAGGGCGCCTCGACATTGATGCGCGCCGGACGCCGGTGGCCGAGGATCTCGATCTCGAACAGTCCGGCACTTTCGTCCTCGGCGAGTGCCGCCGGCACATAGCCCTGCGCCATCGACTTCTGCACATAGTGCGCATAACCGCCCGAGGTGACCCAGCCGACCACGCGCCAGTCGCGGTCGACGATGCCGCGCACGGCGGAAGCTCCTTCGGCAGCCTTTGAGCCACGCACGTCCTTGCCTGCCGTATCGAAGCGTGGCGCGCCATAGCCATGCGGCTTTTCCACCGTGCCATAGTCCTTGCCGACCTTGGCCCAGATCGGCTCGTCGCCCATGACATCGGCGTCGGCCGCATCGACGATGAAGGAGACACGGCGCAGTTTCGGCCCTTCCGCCTGTTCCTTGGCGGCGGCTTCGCGGCCGATGAAGTCGTTCTTCTCCAGCTTGATGAAACGGTCCATCGCGCCTTCGAACGGGCCGTAGATCGGGCGCAACTCGCGGTACCAGGTCGGGAAGTTCTTCTCCAGGCGCATGGAGAGCAAAGCGCGCATGCCGAAATCGACGAGGCCGAACTCCTCGCCGGCGTCCTTGATCGCCTTGTAGACCAGACGCTCATAGGCCGGCGCCATCCAGATTTCATAGCCGAGATCGCCGGTATAGGTGATGCGGTTGACCATGCAGGGCGCGCCGCCGACCGCCATTTCGCGGAAATCCATGAAGCGAAACGCCTTGGTCGAGATGTCGACATCGACCAGCTTCTGCAAGAGGTCGCGCGATTTCGGACCGGCGATCGACAGGCCGACGAGCGTCTGATCGAAGCGGTGGATGCGCACCGAACCATCCTTCGGCAGATGCTTCTCGAACCAGCGCATGTGGTACTTCTGCGCGGCGGACGAACCCCAGATCATAAATCTGTCTTCGCCTGCCTTGGCGATGGTGAAGTCGCCGATCAGCTTGCCGAATTCGTTGATCATCGGCGTCAGCACGATGCGGCCGATCTTCGGCATGCGGTTGGTCATCAGCCGGTTGAGGAAATCCTCAGCCGCAGGTCCCGACACTTCGTATTTGGCGAAGTTGGCGATTTCGGTGACGCCGACGCGTTCGCGCGTGGCGCGCACTTCCTCGCCGATAGGACCGAAATCGTTTGAGCGGTGGAAGGAGACGACGTCCTTCGGCTCCTTGCCCTTCGGCGCGAACCACAGCGGGGTCTCCAGGCCCCAGCTATCGCCCATGACGGCGTTGTTGGCGAGCATCGTGTCATAGAGCGGGGTGGTTTGTGCAGGGCGCGCAGCCGGCAGCTCTTCATTGGGGAAGCGGATGGAGAAGCGGCGCGAATAGTTTTCGCGCACCTTTGCGTTGGTGTAGCGCAGGCCGGCCCACTCGCCGAAGCGGGCGACATCCATGCCCCAGACGTCGAAGCCGGGATCGCCATGCACCATCCAGTTGGACAGCGCGAGGCCGACGCCGCCGCCCTGGCTGAAGCCGGCCATGACGGCGCAGGCGCACCAGAAATTGGTCAGGCCCTGCACCGGCCCGACCAGCGGATTTCCGTCGAGCGCGAAGGTGAAGGGGCCGTTGATGATCTGCTTGATGCCGGCTTTCTCGATGCCGGGGAAATGCTTGAAGCCGATCTCCAGCGACGGCGCGATGCGGTCGAGGTCGGGCGGCAGCAGTTCATGGCCGAAATCCCACGGCGTGTTGACCGGCGACCATGGCTTGCAGGCCTTTTCATAGGTGCCGAGCAGGATGCCGTTGCGCTCTTGTCGGGTGTAGATCTCGCCCTTGAAGTCAAGCACGCCGATCATCTCGCGGCCGGTCGATTTGTTGAACTCTTCGACCTCGGGCATCGGCTCGGTGAGCAGGTACATGTGCTCCATGGCCAGCACCGGCAGTTCGACGCCGACCATGCGGCCGATCTCGCGCGCCCACAGGCCGCCGCAGTTGACGACATGCTCGGCGTGGACGGTGCCCTGTTCGGTGACGACGTTCCAGGTGCCGTCAACTTCCTGCGTCAGTTCGACGACGCGGTTGCGCAGCACGATCTCGGCGCCCAGCTTCTTGGCCGCTTTGGAGTAGGCGATCGTCGTGCCGGAGGGATCGAGATGGCCTTCGACCGGATCCCACATGGCGCCGACGAAATTGGTCTCGTCCATCAGCGGGAACATCGCCTTGGCTTCGGAGGGCGTGATCAGTTCGGTGTCCATGCCGAGATAGCGGCCCTTGGCGTGGGCCAGGCGCAGAAAATCCATGCGCTCGGGCGTATCGGCCATCATCACGCCGCCGGTCAGATGCAGCGAGCAGGACTGGCCGGAGATTTCCTCGATCTCCTTGTAGAGCTGCACCGTATAGGCCTGCAGCTTGGCGACGTTGGGATCGCCGTTCAGCGTGTGGAAGCCGCCGGCTGCGTGCCAGGACGAGCCGGAGGTGAGCTCGGACCGCTCGATCAGCATGATGTCGGTCCAGCCGGCCTTGGCCAGGTGATAGAGCACCGAGCAGCCAACGACGCCGCCGCCAATGACAACCGCTTTTACATGAGATTTCATGAGAGATAGGTCCGTTTTTTAAGAGATTGAATCGAATGGGCGGGGCGTGAAAACAAAGCGGAGATCGGCCGCAGCGACGTTCTCGGCCAACCTGCCATCAAGCGCGGCAAGGATGGTTTCGCAGACGGAAGTGCGATGGTTCAGGACGTCATGGTTCCAAACACGCAGGATCGAATAGCCTTGCGCGCGCATGAAATCGTCACGGCGACAGTCATAGGAGCTGCCGGCGTGTTGATGGCCGTCGATTTCCACGACAAGCCATTTTTCGCGGCAGGCGAAGTCTGCAAAGTATGGTCGGATAGAGAACTGTCGCGTGAATTTGTAGCCGCCAAGTTTGCGGGCTTTCAACTCAAGCCAAAGCAGAGCTTCGGCCTGATTGTCACCTTGTCTAAGTTTTCTGGCTCGCAGGGTAGTGCCATTGTTGCGGCGACTGCGGGTTTGACCAGCGCCTTCCCCCACTCCGTCGCCGCTTCCCGGCGCCACCTCTCCCCCCTCCGGAGGGAGAGGAAGGGAGCCAGCCCGCATAACTTCGCGCCTTTCCTCTCCCCCGTCGATCGGGGGAGAGGTGTCGAGCGCAGCTCGACGGAGTGGGGGTCGACTGTTCATCAGATCCATACGAATAATCAGTTCATCAACAACATTGATCAAAAATCGGTCGGCGCGCCGCCTTCGGACGTGCGCTTTTCGACGAAGTCGTTGAGCTCTTCGCGGATCGCCGGGTCCATATAAGGTTCCTCGTAGGATGCCAGCCGCTCCTTCCAGACCTTGTTGGCCTTTTCCAGCGCGGTCGGCGATCCGGCTTCGGCCCAGGTCTCGAAATTGCGCCAGTCGGAGAGGATGGGCGAGTAGAAGGCTGTCTTGTAGCGGTCCTGCGTGTGCTGGGTGCCGAAGAAATGGCCGCCGGGGCCGACCGACTGGATGGCGTCGAAGCCGAGCGCTTCGTCGGACAGGTCGAGCGGGGTGAGGAACTCGGCCACCATCTGCAACAGGTCGATGTCCAGGATGGTCTTCTCGTAGGAACAGCGCAGGCCGCCTTCGAGCCAGCCGGCGCCGTGCATCATCAGATTGCCGCCGCCCTGGATGGCGCCCCACAGCGAGAACACGCTTTCATAGGCTGCCTGCGCGTCGACGGTGTTGGCGGCGCAGGTATTGGAGGTGCGGTAGGGGATCTTGTAACGGCGGGCAAGCTGGCCGCCGACAAGCTGCGCCTTCATATATTCAGGCGTGCCGAAGGCCGGCGAGCCTGACTTCATGTCGACATTCGAGGTGAAGCCGCCATAGCCAACCGGCGCGCCCTTTCTCACCATCTGGGCAAAGGCGATGCCGGACAGCGCCTCGGCATTTTGCTGCACCAGCGCACCGGCGATGGTCACCGGCGCCATCGCGCCGGACAGAGTGAAGGGCGTGATGACGACGACCTGACCCTTGCTCGACATCTGGATGATGCCTTCCATCATCGGCACATCCAGTTTCAGCGGCGAGTTGGTGTTGATGATGGTGAAGACGGACGGCTCTTCGAGCATCTGCTCATGGCTGATGCCGCGGGCGATCCTGGCGATCTCGATGCCGTCGACATTGCGCTCCTTGCCGAGCGAATAGATGTGGAACACCTTGTCGGTCAGCGTGGCGAGGTCGCGGATGCATTCGAGGTGGCGCACCGACGGGTGGATGTCGGTCGGCTCGACCGGATAGCCGCCGGTGCAGTTCAGGATGTTGTGCATCTGTGCCAGGCGCAGGAAGTTGCGGTAGTCCTGCTGGTTGCCCGGACGGCGGCCGCGATCGAGGTCGGAGCAGTTCGGTGCCGACGCCATCATCGACAGGATCACATTGTTGCCGCCGAAGCGCGCATTGTGCGCCGGGTTGCGGGCATGGAGCGTGAATTCCGACGGGCAGTTGGAGATGAGATCGAGGATCATGTCGCTGTCGAAGCGCACGCGCTCGCTGCCCTCGCGGACATCAGCGCCATTTTCCTTCATGATGCGGCGCGCTTCGTCATGCAGTACGTCGACGCCTATTTCCCTCAAGACGCGCAGCGAGGCGAGGTGGATCGATTCCAGCTCGTCGTCAGAGACCAGCTTGGTCGGCGTTAGCGGATTTCTCAGTTGCCGAAAAGCCGGCTGTTCGAAGGCGGCCGAGCCGCCGGCGCGCTTGCCCGCACGGCCACCGCGACGGGCACGGTCGGTTGCCAAAGGCGGTTCGGCTGGATGCAGGGCGGCGGTCATGATGGTCCTCGTACGATGCTGGTAGCGGGCGGCATAATGGACCGGCGGCTGTCCGACCATTGCGGAGGCGGCGACCACTAGGACGAGGGAAGCGACATGCCCGAACGGCAGTCCGATAGCTGACAACATTGCCGGGGATTGGCGGACAGGACGCGCCCACTGCGGCTCTTGGCGCAAGGGGATTTCAGGCGCGGCCCTTCCTTTCCCTAAATCGAACCGCTAGCTCAGTGGTTTGCCGCTGGATGGGCCGGCAATTCATGTGGAAGGCATCATGGCTGCGACCGGTTCGAGCGATGGCGAAGCAGGGACGCAATGGGCAGCGCTTGCCGGCGTAACTGCCGCCCTCGCGATGTTCGGTGCGGCGCAAGGGCTGAGCTCGCCGCTGTTTACGCTGCTGATGCAGAAGCAAGGCATGTCGCCGGCGCTGATCGGCTTGTCGGCAGCGATGATGCCGCTTGGTCTGATCCTTTCGGCCTCGTTCGTGCCGGCAGCCGTTCGGCTGGTCGGCGCGCGCAACCTGGCTGTGGGTTGCTCATTGATTGGGGCGCTGTGCTTCCTCGGCATCGGCTACCTGCAGGACTGGGTGGGCTGGTTCGTCATCCGCTTCATCATCGGTATCGTCATCAACCCGCTCTATATACTGGGCGAAGTATGGGCGCTGTCGCTGGCGCCGCCGTCGCGCCGCGGCAGGGTGATGGGGGCATTCAACACCGTGCTGGGCGCTGGCTATGCTGCGGGGCCTTTGGTCCTGACCGCGGTAGGGATATCGGGCTGGGTTCCTTTCCTGGTCGGCATGGCCGGCTTCATCCTGTGCGCCGCGATCCTTCGTGCTGTTTCGTCAAGCCTCGCCGGCTTCGAGGATGACTGCCAATTGCCCGGCGGCTTTTTCGGTTTCGCCAGGCTGGCGCCGGCGCTGTTGTTTGCCGTGCTGGTTTCGGCGGCGGTCCAGCAGGGCACCTACGCTTTGATGCCGGTCTTCGGTGCCGCCTATGGCCTGCCCGAAAGGACGCTGGCGGCCCTGGTGATGGCACTGTCGCTGGGAAACATCTTCCTGCAAATCCCGCTCGGCCTGCTGGCCGAGCGTTTCGGCGGGCGGGCGATGATCATCTTCTGTGCGTTGGCGACAACGACCTGCGCGGTTTTGCTGCCGTTGCTGATCACGACGCCGGCGATCTGGCTCGTCCTTCTCGTCATGGGCGCTGTCGGCTACGGCGTCTACACCATGGCGCTGGTGGAGCTCGGCAGCCGCTTCAGGGGAACCGTGCTGGTCGCCGGCAACGCCGCCTTCGCATTGATGTGGGGCGCCGGCGGCATTGTCGGCCCGCCTGGCGCCGGTGCCTTGATGCAGACCATCGGTCCGCTCGGTCTGCCGGTGGTGATCGCCGGCCTCGACGCGCTGCTGGTGAGCTTCGCGCTCTATCGATCGTTCAAGCGCCAAAACTCCTGACGGCCCAAAACTCCTGACAGGCCAAAAACTCCTGACAGGCCCAAAAACTCCTGACAGGCCTTGTCTGGAGCAAACGGTTTTTCCCAGGACGGGGGTTACCCGCGTCGGACAGAAAAGCTAGTCCTGAACCTGGTTTAGGTGCCAATGATGAACCTGGCGGAAGCTGACAACGAGAAGATGCAGTGGGCGGCGATCAGCGGCGTGATCGCGACCGTCTCGGTGTTCGCCATCGCGCAAGGCCTGTCCTATCCGCTGCTGAGCTTCATCCTGCAACGCCAAGGCGTTTCGCCGGCCATCATCGGGCTCTCGGCGGCAATGACGCCGATCGGCTTCATTGTCTCGTCGCCGCTGATCCCGGCACTGGCGCGCCGGTTCGGGGCAGGGCGCACCGCGCTTACCTGCGCGGCGCTTTCGGCTATTGTGCTTGCGCTGATCGGCTGGACGCAGAATGTCTATCTGTGGTTTCCTCTGCGCTTCTTGATCGGGGTGGTGACCAATCCGCTCTATGTCTTGAGCGAAATCTGGGTCATTGCACTGGCGCCGCCATCGCGCCGCGGTCGCGTCATGGGTGTCTATTCAACCATCATCTCGGCCGGCTTCGCTGCCGGGCCGCTCTGCCTGCTCGCTGTCGGCACCGTGGGATGGCCGCCATTCCTGGTGGGGATCGCCGCCTTCATCTTCTGCGGCGCCTGCCTGGCGCTGGTGCTGCCGCGACTGCCGAAGGTCGACGAAGCCGGGCACAGGGTTTCGGTCATGGGCTTCGTGCCACTGGCATGGCTACTGCTGTCGGCGGTGGTCGTTGCCGCCGGTTTCGAACAGGGCGTGCTGGCGCTGCTGCCGGTCTACGGCACGCACTATGGCATCGCGGAAGCGCGCATGTCGGCGCTGCTGTCGGTGATGATCGCAGGCAACATCGCCATGCAGGTGCCGCTCGGCTTGCTGGCGGAACGGCTGACGGCGCGGCTGGTGCGATTCATCTGCGTCGTGGTGACGGTGCTGGGCTGCGCCCTGTTGCCGCTGCTCATCGAGACGCCGCTGATCTGGCCTTGCGTCTTTATCTGGGGCGCGGTCTCCTATGGCATCTACACCATGTCGATCATCGAGCTCGGCGACCGCTTTACCGGCTCGGCGCTGGTCGCCGGCAATGCCGCCTTCTCCCTGATGTGGGGCGTCGGCGGCATCGTGGTGCCGCCGCTGGCGGGTGGCGTCATGGATGTGATCGGCGCCTCCGGCCTGCCGATCACGCTGGGCACGATTTGTCTGGCACTGGCTGTGGCCACGGTCCTGCGCCGGCGGATGGTTTGAGGCCGCATTCCCCCGATGACCTGACGTACCATCTTGAATAAAACCGCTTGCAACGCGATGTAGGCAGGGCTGCCCGCCACTAGCCTGGAGACCATGCGTGACCCAATCGACGACAAAACGCCAGACGGATGCCACCGTGGAGGACAAGTTCCTCTGGTTGGAGGACCGGACCAGCAAGGAATCGCTCGACTGGGTGCATCGCCAGAACGAGATCACCGTGGCCGAACTACAGGGCGATCCGTCCTACCAGGCGGCGTTCGAGACGGCGCTCGACCTGATGACGGCCGAAGACAACATCGCTGTGGGCGCCGCGCTCAACGGCCAAGTCTATAATTTCTGGCAGGACAAGACCAATGTGCTCGGCCTCTGGCGCCGCACGACGGTCGCCTCCTACAAGACCGAAAAGCCCGTGTGGGAGACGATCATCGACTTCGACGTGCTGTCGGCCAAGGAGGGGGTGAAGTGGGTGTTCAGCGGCGCCAGCCGCCTTTACCCCGATTTCAACCTTTGCCTGGTGGCGATGTCGCCGGATGGCGGCGATGCCAGCGAGATGCGGGAATTCGACATCGAGACCAAATCATTCATCGAGGGCGGCTTCCGCGCTCCGGCCTCGAAATCCGGTTTTTCCTGGCTGGACAAGGACACGGTCATTGTCTCGGCTGCCTTCGATGAAGACGACAAGACCCAGTCCGGCTATCCGCGCGTCGTCAAGCTGTGGAAGCGCGGTACCCGGTTGGAGGAGGCGACGCCGATCTTCGAGGCCGAGAAGCAGGATCTCGCGGCCGGCGCGGGGGTCGAGCATGATGGCGACAGGCAGTATTTGTTTCTGGCCCGCACGATCGCCTTCTTCTCCTCGCACAGTTTTCTGCGCCTGCCGTCGGGCGAAAACCGCCGCATCCCGTTGCCCGACGATGTCACCGACAGCACCCTGTTCAAGGGCCGGTTGGTGTTCGGGGTGCGCAGCCCATGGACGGCGCCGGGCGGCACTGAGTGCTTGCCGGACGGCCTCTATTCCTTCGATTTCGAACACTGGATCGACACCGGCGACCTGGGCCCTGTTGAAACCATGCTCGCGCCAGCGCACCGTGTTTCGGTCGCCGGCATTGCCCGCACTCAGGACCGGCTGTTCATCAATCTGATGGACAATGTGCGCGGCAAGGTCGTTGTCGCCGAGCGCAGCGGCGACCGCTGGTCGCTGAAGCCGGTGGCGCTGCCCGAGAACGGCAATGTCGGCATCGCGCATGCCGAGCATTTCGGTTCCAGCGTCTCCTTCTCCTTCACCGATTTCCTGACGCCGAGTTCGATCATCTGGTCGGATGATAACGGGGCGACGCTGGCCACCGTGAAATCGCAGCCGGCTCGGTTCGACGCCGCGCCGCTGGTCTCCGAACAGTTCGAGGCGCGCTCGAAGGACGGCACAATGGTCCCGTATTTCGTCGTCAGGCGGCGCGACCAGAAGGGTCCGGTGCCGACGCTGCTCTACGGCTATGGCGGCTTCGAAATACCGCTGCTGCCCGGCTATGCCGGCGTGCGCGGCAGGCTGTGGCTGGAAAAGGGCAACGCCTATGTGCAGGCCTGCATCCGCGGTGGCGGCGAGTTCGGGCCGGCCTGGCATCAGGCCGCGCTGAAGGGCAATCGCCAGACTGCCTTCGACGATTTCGCCGCGGTGGCGCAGGACGTCGTCAGGCGCGGCATAGCCACGGCTGCTTCCCTCGGCATCCAGGGCGGCTCGAATGGCGGCCTGCTTACCGGCGTTTCCCTGACGCAGCATCCCGAACTGTTCGGCGCCGTCATCATCGAGGTGCCGCTGCTCGACATGCTGCGCTACACCGAACTGCCGCCAGGCGCCTCGTGGATCGGCGAATATGGCGATCCGGCAAAACCGGAAGAAGCCAAGTGGCTCGCCGCCTATTCGCCGTACCATCATGTCTCGGCCGATGCCGTCTATCCCCCGGTGCTGCTCACGACATCGACCGCCGACGACCGCGTCCATCCCGGCCACGCCCGCAAGATGGCGGCGAAGCTGCAGGAAGCAGGTCACGGCAAGACGTTGTTCTTCGAGGAGACGGAAGGCGGCCATGGCGGTCGCGGCGACCGCCGGCCGCAAGCGGCGCAAACCGCCATGAAATACGTGTTCCTGCAAAGGGTATTGAGCGGCACCGCTTGAATTCCGGGCCTCGGGCGGCATAGACTGCCGCCATGGTCTACATGAGCACATCCGGCGCCTTCGGGGTCGCGGTGACACCGTCGCCGCGCACGCTGCGCGCCGAACTGCTCAGGCTGTGCGCCCGCATCGGCTATTCGCCGCCCGCCGTCCTCTGACGAAGTCGCCCCGGCAGCTTGCCGGTTTGATTCCAGAGGAAAGAGCAAACCCATGACTTACCAGAACTATTCGCTGAAGCAGCTTCAGCAGATTGATGCCGCGCATCATCTGCATCCCTTCACCGACCACAAGGAATTGCGCGAGACCGGCTCGCGCATCATCACCCACGCCAACGGCCCGTTCATCTACGATGCCGACGGCACCGAAATACTCGACGGCATGGCCGGGCTGTGGTGCGTCAATGTCGGCTATGGCCGCGACGAGCTGGCCGACGCCGCTTACGCGCAGATGAAGGAATTGCCCTACTACAATTCCTTCTTCAAATGCTCGACGCCGACGCCCGTGCTGCTGTCGAAGAAGCTGGCCGAGCTGGCGCCCAAGGGCATCGCCCAGGTTTTCTACGGCTCCTCCGGCTCGGAGGCCAACGACACGGCGCTGCGGCTCGTGCGCCACTATTGGGTGCTGGAAGGCAAGCCGGAGAAGAACCGCATCATCTCGCGCAAGTCGGCCTATCACGGCTCGACCGTCGCCGGGACGTCGCTGGGCGGCATGGATTTGATGCACAAGCAGCTCGGCGGGGCGGTTCCCAACATCGTCCATGTCATGATGCCCTATGCTTATGAGTTGGCGCTGCCTGGCGAAAGCGACCATGATTTCGGCCTGCGCGCGGCCAAGGCCGTCGAGGACGCCATCCTCGAAGCCGGTGCCGACAAGGTGGCGGCCTTCATCGGCGAGCCGGTGATGGGCGCGGGCGGGGTGAAAATACCGCCGATGAGCTATTGGCCGGAAGTGCAGCGCATCTGCCGCAAATACGATGTGCTTTTGATGCTGGACGAGGTCATCACCGGCTATGGCCGCACCGGCGAATGGTTTGCGGCGCAGACCTTCGGCGTCGAGGCCGACACCATCACCACGGCCAAGGCACTGACCTCGGGCTATCAGCCGCTGTCGGCGCTGCTGGTCGGCGACCGTATCGCGGCGACGCTGGTCGAAAAGGGCGGCGAATTCTACCACGGCTATACCTATTCGGGTCACCCGGTGGCCTGCGCGGTGGCGCTGAAGAATCTCGAGATCATGGAGCGAGAAGGCCTGGTCGACAGGGTCAGGAACGACACTGGACCTTACTTCGCCCAGGCGCTGCAGGAGCGCATTGCCGGCCACGAACTGGTCGGCGAGGTGCGATCGATCGGGCTGATGGGCGCGGTCGAGATCGTCAAGGACAAGGCGACCAAGGAGCGCTTCCTGCCGGCGGGCAGTGCCGCCGTCACCGTCCGCGACCACGCCATCGCGCAAGGCCTGATGCTGCGCGCCACCGGCGACACGATGATCCTGTCGCCGCCGCTGATCTGGACCCGCGCGACGATCGACATGGCTTGCGATCGCATCGCCAAAGCGCTGGATCTGGCGCAAGCGGATTTGCGCAAGAAGTAGATGGAACGACAGCCGGACGCCTTGCAATCAGGGCGCCCGGACTGTGCGCCTGCTTATCGTCAGGGTCGAAGGGGTCAGCGCACCGATCGTGCTGGTCAATGAAGACCATCAGGCAATTCCGAACGCTGCAATCGGAATATAATTCAGACCGAACAGTATAGGACTGCAAAACGCAAAAAACCGCGCTCCATCGGAACGCGGCTTTGCCAGATACGCATGGCATTTCGCCAACAATACACTTGCGAAACTTACGGGCTCCGGTACGCGAGACCTGATCCGGAGCGCCGGGCGGATGCGATGTGTCCGCCTCGCCATCCGTTATATAGGCACATCGTTACCGCCGGGTTATCGAGAGCTTAAGCAAATCTAAATTTGCAATTTTTCCGCGCAATAAAAATCGAGAAAAGCGCTGCCAAATTCGAAACTTATAGAGAACTGCCGCGAAGGAAATTTATGATGCCGGAAAAATCGTCGCCGCCATTTCCCTGGGCGTTGAACAGCGCATAAAGCTGGGCCGCTTCGGCCCCCATCGGCGTCACCGCGCCGGCGCTTTGGGCGGCTTCCTGCGCCAGTTTCAGGTCCTTCAGCATGAGTGCCGCGGCAAAGCCCGGTTTGTAGTCGCGGTTGGCGGGTGAGGCCGGCACGGGACCCGGCACCGGGCAGTAGGTGGTCAGCGACCAGCACTGGCCCGACGAGGTCGAGGCAACGTCGAACAGGGCCTGATGCGAGAGGCCGAGCTTTTCGGCCAGCACGAAGGCCTCTGCGACGCCGATCATCGAAATGCCGAGCATCATGTTGTTGCAGATTTTGGCTGCCTGACCGGCGCCGTCGTCACCGCAATGGACGATGCGGCCTGCCATCGGCTTCAGGACCGGTTCGGCCTTGGCGAAGGCATCCTTGGCGCCGCCGGCCATGAAGGTCAGCGTTCCCGCAGCAGCACCGCCGGTGCCGCCGGAGACGGGGGCGTCGATCGAATGCAGCCCGTGCTTCCTTGCTACGGCATGCGCCTTGCGGGCCGACTCGACATCGATGGTCGAGGAATCAATGAACAGGGCGCCTGGTTTGGCCTTGGGTGCGATGTCCTCGTAGACCGAGAGCACGTGCTTGCCGGCGGGAAGCATGGTGATCACGACATCGGCGTCCTTCACCGCCGCCACGGCATTCGCCATGACAATGACGCCATGCTCGCGGGCGACGGTGAGGTTTTCCGGCATCAGGTCAAAGCCGTGCACCGCGTGCCCCGCGTTGACGAGATTGGCAGCCATCGGGTTGCCCATATTGCCGAGACCAATGAAGGCGATGGTGGTCATAGCGGTGCTCCATGATGAGTAGGCAGTAGGCAGTAGGCAGTAGGCAGTAGGCAGTAGGCAGTAGGCAGTAGGCAGTAGGCAGTAGGCAGTAGGCAGTAGGCAGTAGGCAGTAGGCAGTAGGCAGTAGGCAGTAGGGCGACCTATTCGGGTGCGAGTTTGATAATAAGTTGGCGAAGCATCTTTCCGATGGCCTCGGCCGCCAGAAGCAGGTGCTCAGCTTGCCCATGCGTGGCAACGCCAATGCGTTGAGCGATTTGGAGGTGTGTCTCGAACTCCTTCAGCGAGCCTTGGGCTATCCTGAGAAATTGCTGATAGGAGCCTCGGTTGTCTCGGCCATAGCCTTCCGCGATGTTTGCAGGGATAGAGGTTGCTGAACGGCGGATTTGGCTGGTCAGCCCATACAATTCCTCTTTGGGCCATGTCTTGGTCAATGAGTAGGTGCTGACAGCCAGATCCATCGCCTGCTGCCATACGATAAGATCCTTGTACGAGTTGATCTTGCCGGTCATCCTTTGCCTACTGCCTACTGCCTACTGCCTACTGCCGTCCAATCAACGCCCGCGCGATGATGACGCGCATGATCTCGTTGGTGCCTTCGAGGATCTGGTGGACGCGCAGGTCGCGCACCAGTTTTTCGATACCGTAATCATGAAGATAGCCATAACCGCCATGCAGCTGCAGCGCCTCGTTGGCGACGTTGAAGCCGATGTCGGTGACGAAGCGCTTGGCCATGGCCGACCATTTGCCGGCATCCGACGCCTTGCGGTCGAGTTTCGAGGCGGCGGCGTAGAGAAAGATCCGCGCTGCCTGCAATTCGGTCTCCATGTCGGCCAACCTGAACTGCAGCGCCTGGAACTGGTTGATCTTCGAGCCGAAAGCCTTGCGCTCGGCGGTATAGGACAGCGCCTTGTCGAGCGCAGATTGCGCGCCGCCGAGCGAACAGGCAGCGATGTTGAGGCGGCCGCCGTCAAGGCCGGCCATGGCGATGCCGAAACCTGCGCCTTCCCCCGACAGCAGGTTTGCAGCCGGCACCTTGCAGTCCTCGAAGATCACCTGGCGGGTCGACTGCATGTGCCAGCCCATCTTGTGCTCGTTGGCGCCGAAGGAGAGGCCGGGCGCATCCTTCGGCACGACGAAGGTGGAAATGCCCTTCGGCCCGTCGGCGCCGGTGCGCGCCATGACAACATAGAGGTCGCTGTCGCCGGCCCCGGAGATGAACTGCTTGGCGCCGTTAAGCACATAGTCGTTGCCGCTCTTCACCGCGCGCGTCTTCAGCGCCGCGGCATCCGAGCCTGAGCCCGGCTCGGTCAGGCAGTAGCTCGCCAGCCATTCCATCGAGGTCAGCTTCGGCAGGAAGCGTTGGCGCTGCTCGTCGTCGCCGAAGCGGTCGATCATCGACGCCGCCATATTGTGGATCGAGATGAAGGAGGAAAACGCCGGATCGGCGTGCGACAGTGCCTCGAAGATCAGCACGGCGTCGAGCCGGCCGAGCGCCGAGCCGCCGACATCGTCCCTGACATAGATGCCGCCGAGGCCGAGCGGGCCGGTCTCGCGGATTACATCGGCGGGAAAGTGTCTTGCCCGGTCCCATTCGAGCGCATTGGGCGCAACGCGATCGGCGGCGAAGGCCTGTGCCATCTCCTGGATGGCGCGCTGTTCCTCGTTGAGCTCGAACTGGCTGGTGCTCGCATCGACCGCGGCGTCCATGGCGTGCTCCCTGTGTTCCCCAGCTGGGGTTGGCTTGCTGGCCTGTTGTTTTTGGCTTTGCGCGCCGCTCAATCTAGACCAATGATGCCGCCGCGCAACCCGGCTCGCCGCGCAGCCGCTGTGCATGAATGGATCAACGGAGCATTGCGTGCCGACATATTTCGACGAATTGCTCGACCGCTTCCATGCCTATCTCCGGGGCGTGGACAACGCGCTGGTGCGGGACGCCGTGACCCGGATCGGCTGGAATATGACGGCGCGCGTGCTCGAAGCGCATCCGCTGCCTTGCCTTGGTCTGCTCGACCGCATTGTCGAACTGGCGCCGCCGGACCCGCAGCCTCTGGTGCAACTGCTGGCGGAGCGTCGTGACGATCTGTGCTGGGGGCAGACCTACAACGCGAGCGATTTTGGTGAAGCGTTCTTGCAAAAATACGGCTGGCTGGAGGTGTTTGGCACGCGCGGCCATTTCGCCAATGAAGAGGTCGCGGCCGGATTGCTGATCCTGGGACCCGGCATCACCTATCCCGACCATCATCACATTGCCGAGGAGATCTACATTCCGCTGACCGGCGGCACCGAATGGCGCATGGGCGAGGGCGGCTTTCACATCCGCCAGGCGGGCGAAATTATCCATCACGCCTCCAATGTCAGCCATGCCATGCGCACCGGCAGCGAACCGTTGCTGGCGCTCTACATCTGGCGCGGCGGGCCGCTGTCGCAGAAGTCGACCGTTTCCGGCGCGCAGGGCAGGGGCTGAGCATGGCCAAGGCGATCATGCTGCAAGGCACGGGTTCGGATGTCGGCAAGACGGTGCTGGTGGCGGGGCTCTGCCGCGCGGCCAGGAATCGCGGGCTGAAAGTCAGGCCGTTCAAGCCGCAGAACATGTCGAACAATGCCGCCGTCGCCGACATTCCGGGCGACAACCGCCCCGGCGGCGGCGAGATTGGCCGTGGGCAATGGCTGCAAGCGCTGGCGTGTGGTGTTCAGCCGACCGTGCATATGAATCCGGTGCTGCTCAAACCCCAGAGCGATATCGGTTCGCAGGTGATCGTGCAGGGCAAGGTGTTCGGCGAGGCGCGAGCGCGCGACTACCAGACAATGAAAGCGGGGCTGATGGACGCCGTGCTGGAGTCCTGGACGAAGGTCGGTGAGGGCGCCGATCTGGTCGTCGTCGAGGGCGCCGGATCGCCGGCCGAAATCAACCTGCGCAGCCGCGACATCGCCAATATGGGCTTTGCCACGCGCGCCGACGTGCCGGTCATCCTGGTCGGCGACATCGACCGCGGTGGCGTCATCGCTTCGGTCGCCGGCACGCATCTGATCCTGCCGGAGGAAGACAGGCGCATGATCGTCGGCTACCTCATCAATAAGTTCCGCGGCGATGTCTCGCTGTTCGACGACGGCATCCGGTCGATCGAAAGCTTCACCGGCTGGCGCTGCTTTGGCGTCGTGCCGTGGCTGAAGGCGGCGGCGCGATTGCCTTCGGAGGATTCGGTCGTGCTCGAACGCCTGGCATCGGGCGAGAAGCGGGCGTTGAAGGTCGCCGTGCCGATGCTTGGCCGCATCGCCAATTTCGACGACCTCGACCCGCTCAAGGCCGAGCCGCAGGTCGAAGTGGTGTTCGTGCCGCCAGGGCAGCGCTTGCCGGAGGATGCCGGCCTGGTGGTCATTCCCGGTTCCAAATCGACGATCGGGGATCTCATGAAATTCCGCGAGAATGGCTGGGATCGCGATCTCCTCGCGCACCGCAAACGCGGCGGCCATATCGTCGGCATTTGCGGCGGTTTCCAGATGCTCGGCCGCCTGGTGCGCGATCCCGATGGCATCGAGGGCAGCGTCACCGAGGCGGAAGGTCTTGGTCTGCTCGACATCGAGACGGTGATGGAACCGGAAAAGACGGTGCGCAATGTCAGCGCGCGCTCGGTGCCGTTCGGCTTGGCGCTCGAGGGCTACGAAATCCATCTCGGCCGCACCACCGGGCCGGACATGGCGCGGCCGTCGGCTGTGATCAACGGCATCGACGACGGTGCCATTTCCGCCGATGGCAAGGTTTTTGGCAGCTATCTGCACGGCCTGTTTTCCGCCGACGCTTTCCGGGCGAGATTCCTGGAAAGCCTCGGCGTGAAAGGCGGCGGCGTCGACTATCGGGCGGACGTGGAAAACGCTCTGGACGAGATCGCAGCCGAACTGGAGCGCCATCTCGATTGCGATGCGATTTTTGGGTTAGCGAGGTAGGGCCGCCCATCGTTTCGTCATCCTCGGGTCTGCGCGTCCGCTTTGCTTCATGGTCATCCTTCCGCGCGGAAGAGCCTAACAGACCATGCATCCAAAGCAAAAGCGCCCGGCTTTGACCGGGCGCTTCGAATGCAGAAGTCGCGGGTGCCTAGGCGCCGCGCATCAGGCAGGCGGCGGCAAGCACGATGTATGCGATGAGGACAATCCACACCGCAGCCAGAGGAATGAACGCAAGAACGCCAAGCGCGGCGAGCACGCCGATGATGGCGATAACTAGGGATATGATGAAAACAAGCTGAGTGGGTGCACTAAGATTCATGTGTGGTCCCTCCAACATGATTCGTACAACGGCACTCTATCAGGCGTGAGGCTTATACACCAATCAGCTGGCGCAATGGGTTCGCCGGGTCGGCCAGCAGCTTCACCGCCAGCGACAGGCAGATGATCACCAGCAGCGGCTTGATCAGCCGGGCGCCGATGCGGATGGCAAGGCTGGCGCCGAGCCGGGCGCCGAGGAACTGGGCGACGCCCATCATCAGCCCGATCTTCCAGTAGACGACGCCGGCGACGGCAAAGACGATGAAGCCGCCAATGTTGGAGGCGAAATTGAGCAGCTTGGTGTGTGCCGTCGCCTTGAGCACGCCGAAGCCGGCAAGGCTGACGAAGGCCAGCATATAGAAGGAGCCGGCTCCCGGCCCGAACAGCCCGTCATAGAAGCCGACCAAAGGGGCGATGACCAGCCCGAACAGGAAGTGCGACAGGCGCTCGGCGCGGTCGACATCGTTCATGTTGGGTTTCACGGCGAAGTAGATCGCGATGGCGATCAAAAGCAGCGGCAGCAGCGCTCGCAGGAGATCACCCGGCACGAATGCCGCCAGCAAGGCGCCGACGGCACTGCCGGCAAGGGCCAGAAGCGCCGATGGCAGCTGTCGGCGCAGATCGACATGGCCATTCATGGCGTAGTGGATGGTCGCCGAAGCGGTGCCGAAAATGCCCTGCAGCTTGTTGGTTCCAAGTGCTGCGACCGGCGGGAAGCCGGCAAGCAGCAGGGCCGGGATGGTGATCAGCCCGCCGCCGCCGGCTATCGAATCGACAAAGCCGGCTGCAAAAGCGGCCAAGGCAAGCATGATGACGGTCTGGGTGGCGAGGTCGAGCATCGGGATTTTCTGAACATTCCGGCGGGAAAGGTGGTGCCGCGCCTTCTCATGGCCATCCGGTTTGCGCAAGGCCGATTCCGCGCTACGTCCATCCAAGCGCGTTGCGCTTGGATTTCCTGTGGTGCATGTCATTATCTCAGTACCGCTGCGCAGTTTTGGGTCATGTGCGCTGGGCGGGCTCGGGAAAGGGACACTGTTGGCGATGGCATTGCTCGACCAGATACGCTCGATCTTCGATGGTGACCCCGGCGTGCGCAAGGTTGCCGACGACCCTGTGCTGTCGGCGGAGCTCTTGATGCTGTTTCGCATGATCCTGGCCGACGGCTCGGTTTCGGAGAGCGAGATGGTCGCCTTCCGGCGCATCTGCAAGGACGCCTTCGGCATCCCGGAAACCAGCATCGACGCGGTCATCGAATATCTCAATGATTTCGGCTACGAGACCAACGGTTCGCAAGCCATTGCGCTGTTCCGCGATCTCGATGTCGAACGGCGCAAGTTGCTGGCGCTCCACATGGCGGAGATCGCCAAAGCCGATTCCAAACTGGCCGAGAGCGAAGTGCGGCTGTTGCGCCGCACGCTCGATTTGCTCGACATCAGCCCGGTCGATGTGGTGAAGCCGGAGGAGTGAGGCAGACCAGGGGCAACGGCCGCCCAGCCGGGTCCCCGCTGCTTCGCAGCGTCCCAGCGTTTGTGACCTTTCATCGTGCCACTGGCACGATGAATTCGCTGCGCGAACCGGTCACTTACCCCTGTTCCTGCATACGGTGAGCGATCGCCCGATGCAGATCGGGCGCAGCCGCGACCAGCGCCCTGGCCGCCTCCGACTGCGGATGATCGAGCACGTCACCGGTCTTGCCGCGCTCGACGATCCTGCCGTCATGCATGACCAGCACCTCATCGGTGATGGCGCGGGCGACGGTCAAATCGTGGGTGATGAAGAGATAGCCGATGCCGAGCTTCTGGTTGAGCTCTGCGAACAGGTCGAGGATCTGGGCGCGGATCGAGACGTCGAGCGCCGAGACCGGCTCGTCGGCGACGACCAGCTTCGGCCTAGTGATGATGGCGCGGGCGATCGACAGGCGCTGGCGCTGGCCGCCGGAAAACTCATGCGGATATTTGTCCATGTCGCTGGTGCCGAGGCCGACCTCGTGCAGCGCATGCGCCACCATCTCGCGCCGCTCAGCCGGTGTCGGCTTCGTCTCCAGTACATGCAGCGGCTCGGCGACCAGTTTTACGACCTTCTGGCGCGGGTCGAAAGAGCCGTAGGGATCCTGGAACACGACCTGCATGTCGCGCCGCGCGGCTTTGAGCTCCGCCTCGCTTTTGCCGGTTATGGTCTCGCCGCGAAAGCGGATCGTTCCCGATGTCGATTTGTCGAGCGCCAGGATCATGCGGGCAAGCGTTGACTTGCCGCAGCCGGAGCGGCCGACCAGCGCCACCGATTGGCCCGGCGCCAGCGACAAGGACACGTCGTCGACGGCGCGGATCGGAGCCGCTGACTTGAACAGGGAGGTGCGCCGGCCCGGATAGTCCCGTGTCACGCCTTCGACCTCAAGCAGCGGTTTGCCCTGGCCGGCGGCGTGAACCTTGGCGCGCGCGGGCACGTGCATGGAGGCCAGCGCCAGCTGGCGCGTGTAGGGATGCAGCTGTTCCGACAGCGTGCGTGCGGTGTCGCCGGCTTCCATCACCTCGCCATGGCGCAGAATGGTGATGCGGTCGGCCATTTCGGTGACGACCGCGAGATCGTGCGAGATCAACAGCAGGCCCATTCGGTTTTCGCTGACAAGGCCGCGCAAGAGGTCGAGGATCTGCGCCTGCAGCACCACGTCGAGCGCCGTGGTCGGCTCGTCGGCGATGAGCAGCTTGGGTTTCAATGCGCAGGCAATGGCGATGACGACGCGCTGGCGCTGGCCGCCCGACAGTTCGTGCGGATAGCGCGACAGCGGGAATTTGGCCTCCGGCAGGCCAACGCGGTCGAGCATTTTGCGCGCGCGGTCTTCGGCGTCGGCACGGCTTGCCCTAGTGTGCCAGCGTATGCCTTCGGCGACCTGCTCGCCGATGGTCTTGACGGGGTTGAGCGCCGTCATCGGCTCCTGGAACACCATGCCGATGTCGTCGCCGCGCAGCGCGCACATCTGGTCCTCGGTTGCGGCCAGAATATCGATGCCGTCGAAGGTCACGCGGCCGGTGGCGCGCGCCGCATGCGGCAGAAGCTGCATGATGGTCAGCGCCGTCATCGATTTGCCGGAACCGGATTCACCGACCAGGCCCATCACCTCGCCGGGCGCGACGGAGAGCTCGACCCCTTTCAGGATCGGCGTGTCGCCGACGGCCAGCGACAGGTTCTCGATCTGCAGCAGGCTCATCGCTGCCGCCGCGATTTCGGGTCGAGTATGTCGGCGATGCCGTCGCCGAGCAGATTGAGCCCAAGCACGGTGACGACAATGGCCATGCCGGGGAAGATGGCCATCCACGGCGCCACCACCATGCGCGTCTGAGCGTCGAACAGCATGCGGCCCCAGCTCGGCATTGGCGGCTGGGCGCCGAGGCCGACATAGGAGAGGCCGGCTTCGGCCAAAATGCCAAGCGCGAACTGGATGGTGCCTTGCACCAGAAGCAGCGTGGCGATGTTGGGCAGCACGTGCTCGGTTGTAATCTGCGCTTTGCTCTTGCCGGCGGCGCGGGCGGCGAGGATGAATTCGCGCGGCCAGATCGCCAGCGCGCCGGCGCGGGCGACGCGCGCAAACACCGGGATGTTGAAGATGCCGATGGCGATGATGGCGTTGATTGCGCCCGGTCCGAAGATGGCGGTGATCATGATCGCCGACAGCAGCGCCGGGAAGGCGAAGACGAGGTCGGTCAGCCGCATCAGCGCCTCGTCGACCAACCCGCCGCGCGCCGCGGCGAAGGCGCCGAGCGGCACGCCGACGCCCATGCCGATGCCGACCGCGACCAGCGCCACGGCAATCGAGTTGCGGGCGCCGACCATGATCATCGACAGGATGTCGCGGCCGAAATGATCGGTGCCGAACCAGTGCGCCGCAGAGGGCGCCAGCGTCTTGTCCGAGATCACCAGTTTGGTCACGTCGTAGGGCGTCCAGACGTAGGAGATGACCGCTATTGCAGCCACCAGCACCGTGATGGCGAAGCCGATGAGGAAGGAGCGGTTGCGGAAGGCCTTGGCCAGAATGCTGCCCAACGTCTCCTGCGGGATGTCGATGTGCAGCGTCATTGCCGGCCTCGAAGGCGCGGATCGACGATGGCGTAGGAGACGTCGACGACGAGGTTGACCGCAATGACGGCGACGACCAGCAGCATGACGATGCTTTCGACGACGATCAGGTCGCGCTGAGTGATCGCCTGGAACACCAGCCGTCCGAGGCCGGGGAGATAAAAGACGTTCTCGATGATGATGGTGCCGGCGAGCAGGAAGGCGAATTGCAGGCCCAGAATGGTCAGAACCGGGATCATCGCGTTGCGCAGCGCGTGCCGCCACAGCACGGCGCGATAGGGCAGGCCCTTGGCGCGGGCGGTGCGGATATAGTCCTCGTTCAGCACCTCGATCAGCGCCGAGCGGGCAACGCGCGCCAGGATCGCCGCCTGCGGCAGAGCGAGGGCGATGGCCGGCAGCAGCAGCGATTTCAGCGCCGGCCAGGCGCCGGCGCTCCAGCCGGGAAAGCCGCCGGCCGGCACCAGCCGCAGCCAGACGGCAAAGAGGTAGATCAGCATCAGCGCGAACCAGAAGTTCGGGATGGCGACGCCGAGCTGGGCGGCGCCCATGGCGATCGTATCACCGGCCCGCCCGCGCCGGCTGGCGGAATAGAGCCCGACCGGGATGGCAATGATGGTGGACAGCGCCAGCGCGATCAGCGCCAGCGGCAGGGAAACCGCCATGCGCTCGCGGACAAGGTCGATGACCGGCACTGAATAAGTGTAGGAGCGGCCGAAATCGAGGCTGAGCAGACCGCCGACCCAGTGGAGGTAGCGCAGGAGAAGCGGCGCGTTGAGGCCCATCTGGTTGCGCAGGAGTTCGACCTGCTCGGCGCTGGCGTTGAGGCCAAGCATCAGCCGCGCCGGATCGCCGGGCAGGATTTCGAGCACGGCGAAGACGACCATCGAGGCCAGGATCAAGGTTGCGATGGCGATTGCGAGGCGTTTGAGGAGGTAGGCGGTCATGGTGGAGGGGCGCCCGGTGCGGCTGCGCCTTGAAAGTCGAGTTCCCGCCCACCCCCCTCTGTCCTGCCGGACATCTCCCCCGCAAGGGGGGAGATCAGCAGGTTCTGTGTCGTCGACCAGCGTTCAACGTTCGCGATAGGCGAAAGCGGAGATGATAGCCCGATCTCCCCCCTTGCGGGGGAGATGCCCGGCAGGGCAGAGGGGGGTGTGACGGAGCGCAAACGCCGCCCTTTGGCCCGCCGCCTCAATCCGTCCACTTCACCTTGGTCAGATCATTCGCCTGGATCGGCGCATTCTCCCACAGGCCCTGCAGCTTGACGTCCCAGACGCCGACCTTCGGCAGTTCATAGAGGAACCCCACCACGGCGTCGTCGGCCAGGATCTTCTGTGCTTCGCCGAGCAGCGTGTTGCGCTTGGCGTCGTCGGAGGTGAGGTTCAGCTCGGCGATGATCTTGTCGAAGGCGGGGTTGTCGTAGTTGAAGTAGTAGTCCTTGCGCGAGTAGATATCGATGTCGTTGGGCTCGGTGTGGGAGACGATGGTCAGGTCGTAATCCTTCTTGGTGAACACCTGATCCAGCCACTGCGCCCATTCGACTGGAATGATTTCCAGGTCGATGCCGACATCGCGCAGCTGCGAGGCGATGATCTCGCCGCCAAGCCGTGCATAGGAAGGCGGCGGCAGCTTCAGCGTCGCCTTAATGCCGTTTTCGAAGCCGGCTTGCTTCAGCAGCTCCTTGGCCTTGTCGACATTGTGCGGGTACAGGCCGGTGAGGTCGACATAGGCCTTGCTGGCGGGCGACATGTGCGAGCCGATCGGCACGCCGAGGCCGGCCGAGGCGCCGTCGATGATCGCCTTGCGGTCGAGCGCGAAGGCAATTGCCTGCCGCACCTCGAGCTTGTCGAAAGGCGGCTTCTTGTTGTTGATCGCCAGAATGGTCTCGCCCTCAGTCGAGCCGATCACCACCTTGAAGCGCGGATCGTCCTTGACCTGCGCGACGCTGTCGGGATCGAAGAAAGGGAAAGCCTGGATGTCGCCGGAGAGCAGCGCCGGCACGGCGGCGGCGGCGTCGGGAACGATGCGGAACTCGGCCTTGTCGAGGAACACCGGGGCGCCCCAGTAAGTGTCCGATTTCACCAGCGTGATCGACGAGCCCTTGGCCCAGCTCTGGAATTTGAACGGGCCGGTGCCGATGGGCTTTTCCTTGTTGGTGTCGGCGCTCTCGGGCGCCACGATCACCGCGTCGCCCCAGCCCAGATTGTAGAGGAACGACCCCTGCGGGTTCTTCAGCGTCACCTTGACCGTCGTCGGATCGACGACTTCGACCGTATCGATGGAGGCGAACAGGGCTTTTTGCGCGTTGACCGAATTGTCGGCGCGGGCGCGGTCGAGCGAGAACTTCACGTCGCCGGCGTCGAAATCGCTGCCGTCATGGAATTTGACGCCGGTGTGCAGCTTGAAGGTGTAGACCTTGCCATCGTCGGAAATGGCCCAGCTCTCGGCAAGGTCGGGCAGCACTTCGCCATTCGGACCGATGCGGGTCAGGCCCTCGAAGACGTTGGCGTAGAGCACTTCGTCGATCGCCGCGGCAGCACCGGCGGTCGGATCGAGATGTGGCGGCTCGAGCGTAATGCCGATCACCAGGTCGGTGCGTGCGGCAAATGCCTGACTGCCGGCCAGTGCCAGCACCGCGGCGGCAAGAATGGTTTTCCACAATTTCATCGTGCAACTCCCAAATGCTCGAACCCTGGTGCGATAGAAGCGTGATTTCGAGGTGGAGTAAATTGCGTTTCGTGCTCCGCAGCGGCGCGGGGAGGAATGTTTTTTCAGCGAAGTCGATGGTTCAGTCCGCGGCCGTGCCCCTAAGCAGCACATTCAGCCCGATCGCCATCACCTTGGCCGACTCCACCATATCAGAGATACCGACCCATTCGTCGGGCCGGTGGGCGAGGTCCAAAATGCCCGGGCCATAGGCGATGCAATCATAGATGTGGCCGATGCGGGCGATGTGCTTCTGGTCGTAAGTGCCTGGTGAAATGACATAATCCGGCTCACGGTCGAAGATCGCCATGATGCCTTGCGCCACCGCCTTGACCACCGGCGCGTCGCGCTCGGTCATCAGCGGCAGCACCTCCATCAGGTCGCGAATCTCGTAGTCGAACTTTTTGCGCTCGCGCTTCAGCCGGTCGAGGATATCGGTCACCTCGCTCTTGACCGTGGCAAGGTCCTCCTCGAGCAGGAAGCGGCGGTCGATGGTCAGCCGGCAGGCGTCGGGCACGTTGGGTGAGGGCAGGCCGGGGCGGAAATCCTCGGTCTGGCCGCCATGGATCGAGTTGATGTTCATGGTCGAGCGCTTTGCGCCTTGGGGCACGACAGGCATGCGCGTCACCTTGCGGTCGAGCGCCGGAAACAGTTCATCCTCGAAGGCCTGCAGCACGGCGCCCATGTGGCGCACCGCATTGTCGCCGAGGAACGGCATCGAGCCATGCGCGATCTCGCCCTTGGTCTCGATCTCCGCCCACCAGACGCCGCGATGGCCAAGACAGATGCGGTCCTTGTTCAGCGGCTCCGGGATGATGACGTGGTCGACCTTGGGTTTCGAGAAATAGCCAAGCTTCGCCAGATGGGCGACGCCGCCGAAGCCGCCGGACTCCTCATCGACCGTGCCCGAAATTTCGATGGCGCCGGGAAAGTCGGGGAATACCTCCATGAAGGCTTCCGCCGCGATGATCGAGGCGGCCATGCCCCCTTTCATGTCGCAGGCGCCGCGGCCGTAGACCTTGCCGTCCTTCACCACCCCGGCAAAGGGATCGACGCTCCAGCCTTCGCCGGCTTCGACCACATCGATGTGCGAGTTGAAATGGACACAGGCTCCAGGCGAGCGGCCGTCGAAGCGGGCGACGACATTGACGCGGGGATAGCGGTCGGTGTCGCCGGGCGTGCCTTCGGCGCGGATGAATTCGGTTTCGAAGCCAAGCCTGCCTAGGCGCGCACCGATATATTCGGCGCAGGGGCGATAGGCTTCGCCAGGCGGGTTGATGGTCGGGAAGCGGATCAGGTCGGCGGTCAGTGCGACCAGGTCATCAACACGGGCGTCTATCGCTTTGAAGAGTCGTTTGTTCATTCCCGGATTTGAGCAGGCAAGGGGGTGGTTTTGCAAGCATCGCGCCACTGGCGCCGAAACTTCGTGTCGCAGCGGCAACTATGGCGGAAAATCGTTCAAATTCGCTGCTTTAGATTGGCGAATTTATCAAGGAGTGTGTGTTAGATCACTCACCTGTCGTTAAAAAGATGAAAAACCGCGTGATGACAGGGCAGGCAAGGGGCATCAAAGGGGTTTGATCTCATGACTAAAATCGTTCTCATGGCAGCTGCTTTTGCGGCGATGCTGTTCGGCACGTCCATCGAAAGCAGGGCTGCCTCGCTGGTGGCCAGCATCGACGTCTCGTCGCAGACCATGACCGTCAGCCAATACGGCCAGGTGCTTTATCGCTGGAGCGTGTCGACCGCCCGCAGTGGCTATTTCACGCCGCGCGGCACCTATCGGCCGCAACGCACGGCGCGGATGTGGTATTCGAAGAAATACCACATGTCGCCAATGCCTTACTCGGTGTTCTTCCACGGCGGCTACGCCATCCACGGCACCGGCGCGGTCAGGCAGCTAGGGCGTCCGGCATCGCATGGCTGCGTGCGGCTGCACACCGCCAATGCCGCGATGTTCTATGCGATGGTGCGCGAAGTCGGCTTCGGCAATACGCGGATCGTTGTGACGAACTGAGGCTTTCGACGACTTAAGATTGACGCTGCCCCTGGCCGGTGGCGTTGGCCTGTCCGCGCCGGCGGCGACGCCGGCCTGAGATTTCCCACCTTTTGTGGAACCACATCCACTGTCCCGGATCTTCGCGCACCCAGCGCTCGACCACGTCGGCGAGCAGTTGGGTGGTGGCCGCGACATCGACGCTGCCGCTTTCATTGCGCGGCAAGGTCAGCTTGTCCTCGATCTCGAGGCGGAAGCGGTTGCCTGGCAGCCGCACACATCGCGCCGGATAGACGTCGCAATCATAGTGACGGGCGAGCATGCCCAGAACCGGATTGCTCTGGCATGGGCGATTAAAGAAGATCGTCTCCAGTCCGCTGGAGAATTTCTGGTCGACCAAAACGCCGATATTGCCGCCTTTCTCCAGAATCGACGCCAACGCGAAGGAGGCGCCGGTCGAAGACGGCAGCAAGGCGCCCATGCTCGAACGCCGCGTCGAATGGATATAATCGGCGAGGTAAGGATTGTTCGGCGGACGAAACAGCGCCGTGATCTTCATGCCGAACGTCGCGGCAGCCACCGGCAGCAATTCAAAATTGCCGAGATGGCCGGTGAACAGGATATGCGGTTTGTCCTCGCCAGCTATCTGATGGAAATGGTCGGCGCCGCCAACTTCGACGCGGCCGGGCGTCGCTGCGTTCGGATCATAGTCGAAGAGCGCGTCAAGAAAGATGTATTCGGCGGCGAGCCGGGCCATGTTGCCCCACATGTCGGAGGCGATGGCCTCGATCTCGACATCGCTCTTTTCGGGATAGGCAAGGCGCAGATTGCTGATGGCGACGCGGTGGCGCCCGACGCGCGGACCGATGCGGCGTGCGGCGCGGTCGGCAAAATTGAGCGCGCTGTCGGCGGGCAAAAGGCGCAGCAGCGAAATGATCGTCATCGCCGCACGCGCCACCAGCCAGTGCTCCATCTGGCGCAGCCGCCTGCCATAGCGGAACATGAAGTCCCGGCGGGCTTTCTTGAACACCTTGCCGACCATGGTCCTAAGAAACGCGCAGGATGATCTTGCCGAACACGTCGCGGCCTTCCATGCGCTTCAGCGCGGCGTCGATGCCGTCGAAGCCGACCTCGGTGTCGATAACAGGTGCTACCTGTCCCGCCGCCATCTTCTGCATGGCGTTGGCCATGTTCTCCATGCGGCAGCCGAAGGACCCGAGCAGCTTCAGCTGCTGCTGGAACAGCTGCATCAGATTGATCTGGGTCGACACGCCGGAGGTCGAGCCGCAGGTAACGAGGCGGCCGCCGCGCTTGAGGCACAGCATCGAGGCGGCAAAGGTGTCGGCGCCGACATGTTCGAACACGACATCGACGCCCTTCTTCCTGGTAAGCTTGCGCACGACGCCTTCGAAACGGTCGTCGCGGTAGTTGATGATATGGTCGGCGCCGAGCGCCTTGGCCTTGTCGATCTTGTCGTTGGAGCCGACCGTGGTGATGATGGAGCAACCCATGCGCTTGGCCAGCTGGATCGCCGCCGAGCCGATGCCGGAGCCCCCGGCATGGATGAGGATGGTTTCGCCGGGCTGCAGCTTGGCATTGTCGAACAGCATGTGCTCGACGGTGCCGAAGGTGACGGGGGCGACGGCAGCGCCGACATCGGTCACGCCTGGAGGGGCCGGGACCAGCAGGCGCGCCGGCAGGTTGATCTTCTCCTGCGCAAAGCCGTCGAGATGGAAGCCGTGGACGCCCGAGACATGTTCGCAGAGATTGTCACGGCCTTCGCGGCAGGCGCGGCAAAGGCCGCAGGTGCGCGCGCCGTAGATCGACACCAATTGTCCGGGCAGCAGGCTGGAGACGCCGGGGCCGACAGCTTCGACCTCGCCGGAGGCTTCGGCGCCGACGACCAGCGGCAGCTTACGCTTGGCGAAGGCCATGCCACGCCAGCCCCAGACGTCGATATGGTTCAGCGCCACCGCCTTGATGCGCAGCGTGACTTCGCCCAATGTGGGGGGCGGCGGGGGCGGCAGGTCCACCGTTTCAAGACGGCGGTCCTCGATAAGTTGCAGTGCGCGCATGGAGCCTGTCAGTTCAGTCTGGCTGAAAAAAGTCGCTTAGACCGGTTCCCGCGCCATGACAAGGCAAGTGTTCTGGCCGCCGAAGCCGAACGAGTTCGACAGCACCGTGCCGACTTCGGCATTGCGCTTCTTGTTGGGCACCACGTCGAGCACGATTGCCGGGTCGGGATTGTCGTAGTTGATGGTCGGCGGAATGACGCTTTCGCGCATGGTCATCAGCGAAAACGCCGCTTCGACGGCGCCGGCCGCCGACAGCGTGTGGCCGATCATCGACTTGTTGGACGAGACCGGCATCGAGCCGATGCGATCGCCGAACACGGTCGACAGCGACAGATGCTCCATCTTGTCGTTTTCCGGCGTCGAGGTGCCGTGAGCGTTGACGTAGTCGATCTCGTCCTTGCTCAGGCCGGCATCCGCAAGGGCGGCGCGGACTGCTGCGATCGCCGGCGAACCGTCGGGCTTGGAACGGGTGCGATGGAAATCATCGGCCTTTTCACCGCAGCCGCGCAGGATGCCGAGAACGCTGGCGCCCCGGGCAAGGGCTGCCTCAAGCGATTCCAGCACCAGAGCGCCGGAGCCTTCCGCCAGCACAAAGCCGTCGCGGTCCTTGGAGAAGGGTTTTGACGCCTTTTCAGGGATGTCATTGTGGGTCGACAGCGCCGAGAGCAGCGAAAAGCGGATCAGCGCCTCGGCGGTTGCCGAACCGTCGGCGCCGATCGACAGCGCCCGGTCGCATTCGCCGCGGCGGATCGCTTCGACGCCGAGCTGGATGGCGGTGGCGCCCGAAGCGCAGGCCGTCGACAGCGTGATCGGCAGGCCGCGCGTGCCAAAGCGGTCGGCCAGCCGGTCGGCGATCGCGCCGAACTGCGTGCTTGCGAACGTATCTGTTTCCTTCAGCCCGCGCGCCACCCTGAGCAGCCTTTCGGCGCCGGCGCCTTTGCCGTCGGAATTGTAGAGCGCGAAGCGATCCTGCCAGTCGAGTTCGACCGGCGGCGAGGCGAGGAACAGAGGCCCGCCAAAATCAGAGGAATCGAGGCCGGATTCGGCCACCGCCTCATTCGCGGCGGTTTCGGCCAGTTCGTAGGTCAGCAGGCTGGCGCCTTTCGAGCTTGAGTCGAGGAAATCGACCATGCCGGAGATGCGGGTGTTGAGGTGGTCGACGGGAAAGCGGGTGATCGGGTGGATGCCCGATTTGCCGGAGGTCAGTGCCGCCCAGTTATCGGCCTTGCCGATGCCGAGCGACGTTACCACGCCGATGCCGGTGACGGCGACGATCGGCCTGCCCATGTGATCTCTGAGATTGGCCATCCGGAACCTCTTAACTTTGCAGCATGATCGCGCAGCGCTGCTTCAAGCAGCAGCGTTGACCAGAGCCATGCCCTCGAATTGGTGATAGCCGATCGCCGTTGCGATCACCGTTTCGGGAATGCCTTCGAACGGCTTCTCGGCCGCGGCGTCGAAAACGGGGTAGGCGGCCTTGCGGTCGACGGCCAGGGCGGCGAGGGCGACCGCGAATGGAAACTGCGCTTCCTTCATATGCCCGGTCAGCGTCGCGAAGCCGCGCGCCGATATCGCCGGATTGGCATCCAGCGCTGCCTTTTCGGCTGACGTTGCGGTATGCGCCCCGGATGCGCCCGACAGGGCCAGCAACTTGCCGTTCGGGAGAGCCGCCTGTTTGAGCAATGCCGCGATCTCGGCGTCAAGCTCGCCGCGCGAGCGCCGGGCGCGGCCTGAGATGACCGGTCCGAGCTCGGCATAGATTTTCCGCCCACGGCTTTGCGCGTGTTCGCGCTGCTCCAGCACCAGGAAGGCGCCACCGGAGCCGGAGACCAGGCCGCCGCCCTCGGCGCCCTGTCTCTGCCAGACCGGCTTCCATGGGCCGCGATGCAGATAACCGGCCAGCTCATAGCCGAGCAGCATGTCGGAATGTTCGGTCTGGAAGGCGCCGCCGACCAGTATGTGCGTCGACTGTCCGGAGCGGATGCGCGCGGCGGCGGTCTCGACGGCGGCGACGCCAGCACCTTCCTCGCCCATGAAGGTCCTCGACGACCCCGTCACCTTGTGGACGATGGAGATGTTGCCGGCGAGCAGATTGGAGAGCTGGGCCAGGAAAAGCGTCGGCCGCAATTCGGTGGTCAGTTTCTCGTTGAGCAGCACGTCGCGGTCGTTGCGGCTCTCGGACGCGGCGAGGATGGCGGCATCGACCGCCTCGTCCCGCTCGCCGCCGCCGGCGGCCACCACCATGTCCATCGTCGTGCAGAGATCGTCATTGCCCTTGATGCCGGCGTCGTCCAGCGCCATGCCGGCGGCATAGGTGCCCAGCCTCTGCCAGGTTTCCATCTGCCGCTGGTCGCCGCGCTTGGCGATCTGCAGGTTCCAGTCGATCTCCGGCAGGGGATGCACGGTGTAGGGCGCAAAGCGCGCGGCTTCGAGCACCGGCTGCAAGCCGGGCTGCGCCAGCTTCTGCCAGTGGGTATCCGGACCCTCTCCCAGCGAGGAGACAAGGCCGATACCGGTGATGACGACGTCGCGACGGCTGCTCATGAGCGGCTTTGTGGGTCAGGCGGCGCAGCCCGTCAAGGCCGCGCGCCAGCCGATATCAGGCGGTCTTGGCGGCGACCAGCGCGTCGATCTTGGCGCACAGGTTCTTCATGACGAAGTAATCGTCGGTCGAAGCCTTGCCGTCATTGACTTCCTGGGTCCACTTTTCCAGCGGCACCTTGATGCCGAATTCCTTGTCGATGGCAAAGACGATATCGAGGAAATCGAGACTGTCGATTCCGAGATCGTCGATCGTGTGGCTCTCGGGAGTGATGGTGTCGATATCGATCTCGCTGGTGTCGGCAATGATCTTGGCGACTTTGTCGAACGTGGTGGACAAGGGCTCTTCCTTCGGTTGCGGGCGGAATCTGTCCGCATCTGGTTTGGGCGCTGTCTAATCGGTTTTTTCCGGCAGGAAAAGGCCTGATGCGCCGGGCGCAGATGGGATGGCCCTCCCGTGAAGACAAGAAGGGCCGCCCGACAAGCCGGCGGCCCTCCCAGTTGACGTTACGTCAGCTTAGTTTTCACGGAGCTTGACCACTGGCTTTCTCAGAACGTGACGCGGCCGAGCACGCGCAAGCCATCGCCCTGCGGCTCGACCACCACCGCTTCGCCCTCGCGCGGCGAGACGCCGGTCAGCGCGACGATGTTTTCGAGATGCGTGACCATGACCAGATTGTCGGAACCGGTGTAGGCGCGGATTTCCTTCATCACCGCGTCGAGCTGCGCGGCCTTCTCGGTCGGATCGCTCCTCAGGAGGTCGAGAGGCGCAAAAAGCTCCGGCTCCGCCTCGAAGGCGATGCGGGCGGTGTCGAGGCAGCGGCAATAGCGGCTGGACAGCACCCGCTCGATGGGGGCGGCGCGGGCGCCGAACAGCGCGCCGATCTTGCTCGCCTGCTGCTTGCCGCGCGCCGATAGATTGACCTGGGTGGCGCAGTTGTCGATGTCGAAATTGGCGGGGTCGGTGGTGCCGGTGACCAGTGCGTGGCGAAGCAGCACGACATGGCCGCCGTCACGCAACAGCGCCCAGCCGGCGTCGGTCGCGTGGGCGACGGCGGGAACAGCAAGCAGGAACAGCGACAGCACAAATCGAATCATCGAAACCTTTCCGGGAGCCGGATGCCGCTCCGGTCATTCTGATATAGGGATCGGAAAGCCGGCACAAAGACAAGCGAAAGGCGAACCCTCGGTTCGCTTCACATTTTCGCCATTTGCTTCTTCGCCAGCTCGATCTTCTGATCGGTGAGCGGGATAGGGATGGTGTAGCCGGCTTCGGTGAAGCCCTGCTTGGCGTTCTCGAAGAATTCGATCGCCTTGAGATATTCCGGCTTGCCCGCGCCATAGCTGGCGCGGTTCCAGTGGACGTCGCCGATATTGTTCTGCTCGAAGGCCCACTGCAGCGGCTGACTTTCGCGCGTAAACACCTTCAGCGCCGCCGTGAACGCCGCTTCGGCGTCGTTGAGATATTTGTCGGTCCGCTGGAGATTGCCGAGGTTGAGCAGGCTCATACCGATGCCATTTTGAGCGTTGGCCCAGTCGACCGGCGCGGCCTCGATGGTGAGTATTTCGAGCGCGGCTCGCCGCGCCGCAATCGAATCCTGCAGGGTCTTGGCATCGCCATTGCCCATGCTCAACCAGTGCAGCGTCGAGCCAAGGCCGGCCTGGGCCATTGCCCATTGCCGCGGGTTCGTCTCGCGCTTGTACTCGCGCAACGCATTGCCGTAGGCGTCGACCGCCTCGCTGTAATGCTCGGGCTTGTCGGTGACGCCGCCGAGAAGCTGCAGCGTGTTGCCGAGATTGTAGTAGCTCATCGCCCAGTCCTGCGGGAACTTCCGCCTGACATAGACCTGCCGTGCCGCCTGGAAGGCTGCCGCCGACTGTTCCAGCTTGGCCGCATCACGCGTGCGCTGGCCCAGCGTCTGATAGATCGAGCCGAGATTGTTCTGGGCTGACGCCCAGTCCATCGGGAAGCGCTTGCGGGTAAACACCGTCAGAGCGTCGTCATAGGCAGCAGCAGCTTCTTCGAGCGTAGCCGTGCCCATATCGAAGCGGGCGATACCGCTCAGCGCATTGCCCAGGTTGAGGCGGCTGGTCGCCCAGGACACCGGGAAAGTCTCGCGGGTTCGCACTTCCAGCGCGGCGCGAAACGCGTCGGCCGCCTCGTTGATCTTCGCCTTGTCGTTGAGCTGGATGCCACGCGTTACAAGCGTGTTGCCGAGATTGTTCTCGACCATCGCCCATTCCACGGGTGCTTTCTCGCGTGTGTATTCCTCAAGCGCCAGCCGGTAGGCTGCTTCCGCCTGGGTGAGATGCTCGCCGGCAGGCTCACGCTCGGAGAGTGCATAGAGCGCGAGGCCTAGATTGTTCTGCGAACCGGCCCAGTCCAACGGCAGCTTGTCGCGCGGACGCTTCTCAAGGGTGGCGCGCGTCGCCGCCACCGCTTCATTGAGACGCTTCGGGTCGCTCTCGCGTTCGCCGATCTTCAGAAGCACGTTGGCCAGGTTGTTCTGCGCCGCGGCCCAGTTGCGGTCGTCCTTCTCGCGCTCGAAAACGGCAAGCGAACCGCGGAAGATCTGCGCTGCCTCTTCCAGATGCGCGGTCTCGGTTTCGCGTTCGCCGATGGTTTGCAGCACGACCGCCATGTTGTTGCGAGTGATTGCCCAATCGCGGCTCTGTTCGCCATTGGGAATGAAGTTCAAGATGACATGATAGGCCTCGATGGACTGTTGTAGCGCATCGAGGTCGCCGGTGGCGTAGCCATGAGCGTTCAACGCCTCGGCCTCCTGGTTCTTGTAGTTCCAGCGCAGCTTTTCGTCCCACTTCTCGACCAGCGAATACGCCTTGGCATAGTCGTTGGCGGCGGATTTGTAGTCGAAGACCAGCGCGGCGGCGTCGGCGCGTTTGGCATAGATGGCGGCGTCGGCGATGCGCTTTTGCCGGAGCAGGTCCTCGGCCTCATCCACCGCACCGCTGTTTTCCTCGATCCGGCCGACCGCGTCGTCGAGGAATTTGCGCGCCGTCACCATGGCGCCCTGGCCTATGGCCTTGTCGGCGGATGCGACCAGGCGACTGATCTCGGGATCGTCGGTGCGTAATGCGGCGCGCTCGGCCATCATCTTCTTCAGACGCTCGGCCTGGCTGTCCAGCACCTTCTGCAGGTCGTTGGGATCCTCAGGGATCTTTTCCGTGCCGAGCGCCTTGAGCACGCCGTAGAGCGCGTCAAGGGGCACGCCGTCCTGGAGAGAAGCCAACTCCACCTGAGCCCGTTTGGGATCGGGCAGGTCGGAAATGGTCAGCAGCAATTGCCGCCGCTCACCGGTGATCAGCCCGTCGTCGCCGGTCGGTTCCGGCGGCGCGACGCCGAAATAGAGCAGGCGACGCAGACTCTCGCTGACCCAGGGGCGCTGCTTTGCCTTGGTGTCGAGATAGACCTCCTCGGTGACCATGCGCATGACCGAGCCGAATTCCGTGCCTTTCATCGCGGTGAGGTGGCGCAGCAGGGCGGCGGCGTAGGGGCTGTTTTCGCCGGCTGCGCCATCAAGTGCGGGTCGGCCCGGCTCGGCGGCGAAGCCGACCACGGTTCCCAGGCTCGCATCGGCGGCTGGTGCATTGCCGAGGGCCTTGGCGCCGCGCACCGGTTCCAGCCCGCCGGCGCCGACAGGCTCGGCGGAAGCCGTCGGCCCCCGGCGCACCACGGCATCCGGCGGAAACGGGTTGGTGCGGCAGGCGTCAAGCAGCACGATCGTCACCGGCACGGTCTTTTTCAGCTCGTCCATGACGGCTGAAATCGGCACCAGCGCCTCACCGGCATTTTTCAACGACGAGACGTCGGCATCGACCGGCACCAGATAATTCTCGCCGCCCGCCTCGATGCCGTGGCCGGAATAATAGATGAAGGCGACGTCGGCGCCTTCGGCATCCTCGACGAAGCGATCGAGATCGCGCTTCAGTTTGGCGGCATCGCGATCGGTGACGTTGCGGGCATCGAAGCCGAGGTCGGTAAGCATCTTGGCCATGTCGCGGGCGTCGTTGGCCGGGTTGGCAAGGGCTGCGATGTGCTCGTATTTCGACTGGCCGATGATCAGCGCCACGCCCTTGAGACTTTTGGTCTCGGCGGCCTGGGCCTCAGATACGCCAAGGCAAAGCAGTATAGCGACGAAACCCGCCAGCCACCCCTGTCTGACCAGCCACACTTGTCTGACCAGCCACTCCTGTCTGACCAGCCACTCCCGTCTGAAATGACGCTGTTTCGGCGTCGCAACCATTCGCTGTGTGTCCGCCCTGACGATCCCAAGCCTGTATAGCGCTGCCACCCGACCATGATCAAATTCAGGCGCCGGGCGGATCGAGGATCAGTTTCTGAAGATCATGGCGATTGCGCTGGAATCCGGGCTCGCCTATCCCTGAAAAATGTCTCCGCTCACCGAAACCGTTCTTTTCGTCTTCAGCCTCGTCGCGCTCGGCTATGTCACCGGGCTCACCGGCTATCTGAAACCGGCCAGCGGGGACGGCATCTCCGAATTCGCCATCAACGTCGCGATGCCGCTGCTGCTGTTTCGGACGATGGTGAATTCGGATTTCCACGGCGTGGCGCCCTGGTCGCTGTGGGGTGCTTATTTCGCGGCGGTTGCAATGACATGGGCCGCCGGCCATCTGGTGACGACACGGATCTTTGGGCGGGACGCGCGCACCGGCATCGTCGGTGGAGTGTCGTCATCCTTCTCGAATGTGGTGTTGCTGGGCATTCCCTTCGTTCTCGGCGTATTCGGGTCCAGCGGATTCGAAGTGCTGTCGCTGCTCGTTTCCGTGCATCTGCCGACCATGATGATGGCTTCGATCATCATGTTCGAGATATTTGGCCGCGGCGGCAGCGAGCCCGTACACCCGCTGCGCATCATCCAGAGCTTTCTGAGAAGACTGTTCACCAATCCGTTGATCATCGGCATCCTGGCCGGGCTGGCATGGCGCCTCACCGGCGCGCCGCTGCCGAACCTTGCCATGCGACTGGCCGATGCGCTGGCTAACACCGCCGGGCCGGTGGCGCTGTTCGCCATGGGGCTCAGCCTGCGCCGTTTCGGCATTTCCGGTAACATCCGACCGGCGCTGGCGCTGTCGACGCTGAAACTGTTCCTGATGCCGGCGCTGGTGCTCGGCCTGGTCTGGCTGTTTGGCCTGCCGCCCTTGACGGCCAAAGTGGCGGTCGTGGTGGCGGCGCTGCCGTCCGGCATCAATTCCTATCTCATCGCCGTGCAGTTCAACACCGGCCAGGCGCTGGCGTCGAACCAGATGACCATCGCCACGGCAAGCGCGGTTGTTACAACCGCCTTTTGGCTGACGGTGGTGGTGCATGTCTTTGGGTAGGCTTGGTCTTCTGTAAGGCTGGTCTTTGGCAAGGCTGGTCTTTGGCAAGGCTGCGGCCCAAACTAATTTACATGTGAATTTCTCTGGCGTTGGGCTGGCCCAAAGCCTATATGCCATCTTGCAATTGCTTGCCGGGCTTGCCCTAGGTAAAGAGCAGTGGCTTCAGCGTGTCGGCTCCGCCGCCATTGTGCACGCTCGTTCAAGAGATCCAGGAAACCGGCCCGTCAATGCGCCGAACGGAGGCTAGACCATGCTGCAGAAAACCAGCCATTTCATGCGCCAGGCCAATCTCATCAATGGCGAATGGGTGCAGGCCGACAGCGGCCAAACGGTCGACGTCAACAACCCGGCCACCGGTCTCAAGATCGGCACCGTGCCGAAGTCGGGCAAGGCGGAAACCCGCCGCGCCATCGAAGCCGCAAGCGAAGCCTTCAAGACCTGGCGCAAGACGACCGCGCTGGAGCGCTCGAAGCTGTTGCGCAAGCTGCATGACGCGATGATGGACAATCAGGATGTGCTGGCCGAACTGCTCACCATCGAGCAGGGCAAGTCGCTCGCCGAATCCAAGGGTGAGATCGGTTCGGCTGCCGCCTACATCATGTGGTTTGCCGAGGAAGGCCGCCGCACCTATGGCGATGTCGTGCCATCACCATGGGGCGATCGCCGCATCCTGGTGACCAAGGAGCCGGTCGGCGTCATTGCCGCCATCACGCCGTGGAATTTCCCCTCCTCCATGCTTGCCCGCAAGCTCGGCCCCGCGCTTGCCGCCGGCTGCACCGCCGTGGTCAAGCCGGCTTCGCAGACGCCGTATTCCGGCCTCGCATGGGGCGCGCTCGCCGAGGAAGTCGGCTTCCCCAAGGGCGTCATCAACATCCTGACGGGTGCTGCCGGCGAAATCGGCGACGAGATCTGCGCCAATCCGCTGGTGTCGAAGATCACCTTCACCGGCTCGACCGAGATCGGCAAGCTGCTGATCCAGAAGTCGTCCGTCACCGTCAAGAAGGTCTCGATGGAACTCGGCGGCAATGCGCCGTTCCTGGTCTTCGACGATGCCGACCTTGATCGCGCCGTCGCCGGCGCCATCACCGCCAAATACCGCAATTCCGGCCAGACCTGCGTGTGCACCAACCGCTTCCTGGTGCAGGCCGGCATCTACGACAAGTTTGTCGAGAAGCTGGCCGCTGCCAGCAATGCGCTGAAAGTTGGCTCGGGCCTGGAAGAGGGCGTGCAGCAGGGACCGCTGATCGACGTGAAGGCGGTCGAGAAGGTCGAGGAATTCATCGCCGACGCCACGTCGAAGGGTGGCAAGGTCGTTGCCGGCGGCAAGCGCCACGCGCTTGGCGGCTCATTCTTCCAGCCGACCGTCATCGCCGATGCGAAGCCTGACATGCGCTTCATGAAGGAAGAGATTTTTGGCCCGATCGCCCCGGTGTTCAAGTTCGAGACCGAGGAGGAAGCCATTGCGCTTGCCAACGACACCGAGTTCGGCCTTGCCGCCTATTTCTACACCGGCGACCTCGGCCGCGCCTTCCGGGTCATGGAAGGCCTGAAATACGGCATGGTCGGCGTCAATGAAGGCCTGATCACCACGCCGGAAGCGCCGTTCGGCGGCGTCAAGGAATCGGGCCTCGGCAAGGAAGGCGGACATCAGGGCATCGAGGATTATCTCGACACCAAATATGTCTGCATTGGCGGCCTCGGCCTCTAAATCATTGACGGGCAGGGCAGGGCAGGCCGCGGGCCGGCCCTTGCCAGACGACATTCAGCCGGACTGGAGCGGTTCAGCGTTTCACGGAAACGCCGAACCGCTCCAGTTCTTTGTTTTTTGCAATTCCGGACGGAAAACCGTTTCACACTTTTGCTGGAATTGCTCTAAGTCGATAGATCGACGAATTAGCATTTGGACATAGAAGATGAAGGACGGCGAAGTCTTCGGCACGACGCAGGCAGGCGAACCCGTTCGCCGTTTCACCATCCGGGGCGGCGGCGTCAGCGCCAACATCATCGGGCTCGGCGCAATCATCCAGGATCTGCGGCTCGCCGGTCACGACGCGCCGCTGGTGCTGGGCTACGACCGCTTCGAACCTTACGAGACCGACCGGGCCTTCTTCGGCGCGGTCGTCGGCCGTTACGCCAACCGCATCCGCGACGGCCGCTTCACCATTGCCGGCCAGCGCTACCAGACCGAGCGCAATTTCCTCGGCAAGCACACGCTGCATGGCGGCTCGGAGGGCTTCTTCCACCGGCCGTGGACGGTTTCGCTGCACGGCCGGGATTTTGTCACGCTGACCCTGCACGATCCCGAGGGCACGATGGGCTTTCCCGGCGCGCTCGACGTCACCTGCACCTACCGGCTGAAGATCCCCGGCACGCTCTCGATAGAATTGACCGCCACCTGCGAGGAGCCGACGCTGTGCAACCTGGCGCAGCATTCCTATTTCAATCTCGACGATGGCGGCACCGGTGACATTCTCGACCACCGGCTGATGCTGAATGCCGGCGCCTATACGCCTGTCGATGGCGAGATGATCCCGACCGGCGTCGTCAAACCTGTCGACGGCACGCCCTTCGACTTCCGCCAGGCGCGGCCGCTGCGCATGGAAACGGAAGGCGGGCAGCTTCCTTACGACGTCAATTTCTGCCTGGCGTCAGCCCGGGGCCCGCTTCACCAGGTGGCGTGGGCGCAAGGCGCCAATTCCGGCGTCGAGATGGAGGTCTGGACCACCGAGCCGGGCCTGCAGCTTTACACCGGCCAGTATGTCGCGCCGACCTCGGGCGGCCTGGACGGACGGCGCTACAAGGCGTTTTCCGGCTTTTGCCTGGAAGCGCAGACGTGGCCCGACGCGCCGAACCGGCCCTATTTCCCACAGGCCACGCTGTGGCCGGGCCAGATCTATCATCAGGTGACGGAATATCGTTTCAGGCTTCCCTAAGGTCTTAGCCCTCGAAAGCGGTTCTTAGAACCTCGAACGGCGCCAGCGCGCCTCGCACCTGCACGACAGCGGCGGCGACGCGATGCGCGCGCTGCACGGCATCCGCCGGGGCATGGCCGGCAAGCCGGGCGGCGAGATAGCCGCCATTGAAGGAATCGCCGGCGCCGGTGGTGTCGACCGGGGTGGCGACATGCTGGGCCGGAACCGGCTGCAGGGCTCCGCCAGCAGCGATCAGCGCGGGCTTCTCGCCATTCTTGACGACGACTTCGCCGACGAGTTTTCCGAACCGTTCGGCGGTCGCTTGCGGTGCCGAGTCGCCAAACAGCATCTGCTCGTCGGGAAAGGTCGGCAGCGCGATGTCGGTGACGGCAAGCGCGTCGAGGATCGCGGCTTGCGCCTCCTCGCGGCTCTGCCACAGGCGCGGCCGGTAGTTGGGGTCGAAGGCGACGAGCGAACCGGCAGCCCGCGCCTTGGCCACTTCTGCCAGCAACGTCTTGCGCGCGGCGGCATCCAGAATTGCCAAGGTGATTCCGGAAAAATACACAAGAGCCTGGTTTTCAAGGCTTTTTGCCAAGGCGGCCGGGTCCGAGGCAAGCCGCCTGGCCGCCGCGTCGCTGCGCCAATAGGTGAAGGCGCGTTCGGCGCCGGTCAAGGTGATGGCGTAGAGGCCGGGCCGCGCGCCTGGGATGACCGGGCTGGCGCCGATGTCGATGCCGTTTTCGGCGAAGAACGAAATCTGGCCCTGCGAGAAGGGATCGTCGCCGAAGGCCGAGACATAGGTCGCCGGCCGCTCGCCGCTCAGCGCATGCAGCGCCCACAACGTGTTGAACGTGTCGCCGGCAAAGCCCATGCGCCAGTTCGGCCCGGCCTGGCCGGACAGCTCGAGCATGCATTCACCGATCGAAGCGACGCCGTCTGCTGCCATGTATCTGTCTCCGGACCAGTTCGCTGCTGTAGCTTTTTGCGGCCGGCAGCGCCATGCTTGGCGGCGGCGGTTTTTTGCGCCAGAAGCGTTTTCCCACAGAAGCGGCGGGACGCGAATTGCTTCCCGAGACGTTATGTCCAGAAGAGGAACCGGTTTGGCATCGATATGGCGTTATCTTCTTGCGGGCGTTGGTCTGGCCGCCTTGCTGGCTGGCATATTGGCGATCGTCTATCTGACCGCGCCGCAGTCGGCGCCGGGCCCCGATGTTTCGCGCTCGAAGAAGACGGCGAACGGCTTGTTTGTCGCCAGCATTCAGCCGGAACGCGGCGTTATCCGGCAAGGCGAACTGCAATCCTGGTTGCTGACCCTGAAGACGGTCAAGGGCGATTCCGTGGAAGGTGCGGCGATCTCGGTGTCCGGCGGCATGCCGCAGCACAATCACGGCTTGCCGACCAGTCCGCAGGCGACCGATTATCTTGGCGAGGGGCGTTACCGCATCGAGGGGCTGAAATTCACCATGAGCGGCGTGTGGCAGTTGCGCTTCGCCATTTCGGCGGCGGCCGGTTCCGACACGGTCGTCTTCAACGTGGTGCTGTGAGCGGATGAACGGCCTGTTGCGCCTTCTGGCATTGGCGGCGGTCGTGCTCGTTGCCGGCTGCGGCAAACCGGATTTTTCCGATGCCGAGAAGAAGACCATCGCTTCGCTGGCGCTGAACACCTTGCCGGCGCTCAAACCCGACACCACCAACCGGTTCGCCGACGTGCCGGCCGCCGCCGCCTTGGGCTCCACTCTGTTCTTCGACCAGGGCATGAGCCGCGACGGAAACGTATCCTGCTCGACCTGCCACAAGATCGACCGGCAGTTCCAGGATGACCTGCCGCAATCCGTCGGTGTCGGCCGCACCAACAGGCGCTCGATGCCGCTGGCCGGCATCGCCCGCAATCCGTGGTTCTTCTGGGATGGACGGCGCGACAGCCTGTGGGCGCAGGCGCTGACGCCGCTGGAAAATCCGCTCGAGCAGGCGGGGAACCGCGCGGCCTTCGCGCATTACATCCAGAAGCGGTTCGGCGAGCGCTATGAGCGCATCTTCGGGCCACTGCCGGATCTTTCCGCCGTGCCGGCCAACGCCAGCCCGCTCGGCAATGAGGCCGAGCAGGCGGCATGGAAGGCAATGACCGCGGCCCAAATGGACGACGTCAACCGCGTCTTTTCCAACATCGGCAAGGCGATCGCCGCCTTCGAACGGTCGATCGAACCGGCACAGACGCGCTTTGACCGCTTTGCCATCGATCTTGCGTCAGGCGCCAAGCCGAAAGCCGACGATGCCTTTTCGCCGGAGGAGATGCTCGGGCTGAAACTGTTCATCGGCAAGGCCAATTGCGTCACCTGCCATAACGGCCCGCGCTTCACCGACAACGCTTTCCACAACACCGGCGTGCGGCCGGTCAGGGATTTGCCATTGGATCGCGGCCGTTTCGATGCGGTGGCCCAGGTTCAGGCCGACCCATTCAACTGCTTCGGCGCCTTCCGCGATGGCGACGCCGGCGCCTGCGGAGAACTGCGCTTCATCGTCAAGGCAGCACCCGAACTGATGCGTGCTTACAAGACGCCGTCGCTGCGGGGCGCGGCGACACGGCCGCCCTATATGCATGCCGGACAGTTCTCCACGCTGGAGGAGGTGGTGGCGCACTACGCGAAGGCGGAGGCGGCCGTTGAAGGCACCTCCGAAGTGCACCCGTTGCAACTGTCGGACCGCGAACGCGCGGCGCTGGTGGCGTTTTTGAAGACGCTGTCGGAGTGAGCTAGCGATCCTTCACCGTCTCCATGGCCACGAAGGTCGAGGTCTGCGCAACATGCGGCAGTGCCGAGATGCGCTCGCCGAGCACGCGGCGATAGGCGGCGATGTCGGTGGTACGGACTTTCAGGAGATAATCGAAGCTCGACGCCATCATGTGGCACTGCTCGATCTCCGGCACGGCCTGCACCGCACGGTTGAAAGCATCGAGCGCGGCCGAGCGCGTGTCCGACAGTTTGACCTGGACGAAGGCGACATGGCCTTCGCCCATGCGCTCGCGATCGATGATCGCCTGATAGCCCCTGATATAGCCGTCCTTCTCCAGGCGCTTCACCCGCGCCTGCACCGGCGTCTTCGACAGGCCGACCTTGCCGGCCAGTTCCGACATGGACAGCCGCCCGTCGCGCGCCAGCGCCGACAGGATGTTTTTGTCGATGCGGTCCAATTGGTCTTCTGTCACCGGTATCACAGTCCACCTGATAATAATTTAACCGCAATGATAGACCGATCGGCCTGCCATGTCGATTTCTTTGGACCGGCCGAAAATGCGGCTCTGTGCTAGCTTGCGCCATTCGGTCCGGCGACCGCCGGCCCGCTCCCAGATGCTTGCTCCGCAGGACCGCCATGCCGCTCGACACCATCCGCCAGCAGATCCGCGCCAACTACCTGCCCGACGAAGACGCGGCTGTGAAGCGCTTGGCTGCCGCGACAGAACTTTCGGCCGATGACCGCAAAGCCGTCTCGGCCCGTGCCGCGGATCTGGTGCGCGCGGTGCGCGGCTCGTCCGACCCGCGGCTGATGGAGGTTTTTCTCTCGGCCTACGGCCTCTCCACCAAGGAAGGAGTGGCGCTGATGTGCCTGGCCGAGGCACTGCTGCGCGTGCCTGACACCGAGACTATGGACGACCTGATCGCCGACAAGATCGCACCGCATGACTGGTCGGCGCATTCGGGCGGTTCGAGCTCGATCTTCGTCAACGCCTCGACCTGGGCGCTGATGCTGACCGGCCGTGTGCTCGACGAAGGCGAGGGCGGCATTGAAGGCACGCTGCGCTCGATGGTTCGCCGACTGGGCGAACCGGTGATCCGCAAGGCGGTCGCCGCCGCCATGCGCGAAATGGGCGAGCAGTTCGTGCTCGGCCGCACCATTGCGGAAGCCGTCAAGCGCGGCAAGTCGATGATCCAGAAAGGTTATCTCTATTCCTTCGACATGCTGGGCGAGGCGGCCCGCACCAAGGCCGACGCGCTGCGCTACCTCAAGGCCTATGCCGATGCGATCTCCTCGCTCGATTCAGGCTCCAACGGTCCCGATATCCGCCAGAACCACGGCATCTCGGTCAAACTGTCGGCGCTGCATCCGCGCTACGAAGAGGCACAGAAGGAAAAGATGCTGCCGGTGATGGCCGAGCGGCTGCTGTCGCTGGCGCTGGCCGCACGCCATTCGCGCATGGGCCTCAACATCGACGCCGAGGAGGCCGACCGGCTCGACCTGTCGCTCGACGTCATCGAGCGTGTGTTGTCCGAGCCGGAGCTTGCCGGCTGGAATGGCTTTGGCGTCGTCGTCCAGGCCTACGGCCCGCGCGCGGCCTTCACCATCGACTGGCTCTATGCGCTGGCGGAAAAGTACGACCGCAACATCATGGTGCGGCTGGTCAAGGGCGCCTATTGGGACACCGAGATCAAGCGGGCACAGACGCTCGGGCTTTCCGGCTACCCCGTCTTCACCCGCAAGGCCAACACCGATGTTTCCTACATGGCCTGCGCCAAAAAGTTGCTGTCGATGACCGACCGCATCTATCCGCAATTCGCCACGCACAATGCCCATACCGTCGCCGCCATCCTGTCGATGGCTGACAACCGTGACGCTTTCGAATTCCAGCGCCTGCACGGCATGGGCGAAGCGCTGCATGAGACGGTGCGCCGGGCCGAAGGCACGCGCTGCCGCATCTATGCGCCGGTCGGCGCGCACTCCGACCTCTTGGCCTATCTGGTTCGCCGCCTGCTGGAGAATGGCGCCAACTCCTCCTTCGTCCATCAGCTCACCGACGAGGACGTCGAGCCGGAGGATATTGCGCGCGATCCGCTCGAGACGGTCGAGAGCCAGGGCCCCGCCGCCAATCCGGCAATCGCTCGTCCTGCGACGATCTTCGGCGCTGGTCGGCGCAACTCGAAGGGGTTCGACATCACCGATCCGGTGACGCTGGCGGCGATCGACAAGGCCAAGGCGGCCTTTGCCGGGCCCGAGCGCTGGCATGCCAAGCCGATCACGCGCGCCGCCGGCTACGGCAAGCAGCGCCCGGTGGTCAATCCGGCAAAGCCTGCCGAGATCGTCGGCACGGTCGCCGAAGCCACCGTCAAGCAGGTCGCGACCGCGGTGCGCTTTGCTGTGGAAGCGCAGCCGGCCTGGGCGAAGCGTCCCGTTGCGGAGCGCGCCGCCATCCTCAACCGCGCAGCCGACCTCTATGAGGCCAATGCGGTCGAGTTTTTCGCGCTCGCCACCAGGGAAGCCGGCAAGTCGCTGGCCGACGGCGTGGCCGAAGTGCGCGAAGCCGTCGACTTCCTGCGCTACTACGCTGCCGAAGCGGCCAACAACGAAGCGGGCACCGAGGCGCGCGGCGCGATCGTGTGCATTTCGCCGTGGAATTTCCCGCTCGCCATCTTCACCGGCCAGATCGCGGCAGCGCTCGTCACCGGCAATTCGGTCATCGCCAAGCCGGCCGAACAGACGCCGCTGATCGCCTTCCGCGCCGTCGAGCTGCTGCGCGAGGCCGGCGTGCCGGAAGATGTGATCCAGCTTCTGCCGGGCGACGGCCCGTCGGTCGGCGGACCGCTGACCGCGCATCCGCGCATTGCCGGCGTCTGCTTCACCGGCTCGACCGAGGTTGCAAAGCTGATCGAGAAGCAACTGGCCGAGACGGCCGCGCCCGACGCCATGCTGATCGCGGAGACCGGCGGTCTCAATGCCATGATCGTCGATTCCACAGCACTGCCCGAACAGGCGGTGCGCGACATCCTGGCGTCCGCCTTCCAGAGTGCGGGTCAGCGCTGTTCGGCGCTGCGCGTGCTCTACGTGCAGAAGGATGTCGAGAAGAAGATGCTGGATATGCTGAAGGGCGCCATGGAAGCGCTCACCATCGGCGATCCCTGGCAGATTTCGACCGATGTCGGGCCGGTCATCGATGACGAGGCGCAGGAATCGATCCGCGAGTATTGCACCAAGATGGGGCTTCAGGGCCGGTTGATTGCCAAGCTCGAAGCACCGAAGGACGGCCGCTTCGTTGCGCCGCATGTGTTCCGGGTCAAAGGCATCGAGGAGATGGAGCGCGAAGTGTTCGGCCCGGTGCTGCATGTCGCCAGCTTCGACGCCGACGGGATCGACGCCGTCATCGCCGCCATCAACCGCAAGGGCTATGGCCTGACCTTCGGCCTGCACACCCGCATAGAAGGCCGCGTCCAGCATTTCGTCGACGGCATCCACGCCGGCAACATCTATGTCAACCGCAACCAGATCGGCGCGGTCGTCGGTTCGCAGCCCTTTGGGGGCGAGGGGCTTTCGGGCACCGGGCCGAAGGCCGGCGGGCCGCATTATCTCCGGCGGTTCCGCAAGGGGCCGGAGGCGGGCACGGAGATTGCCGAGGGCCACAAGGTGACTGCGACCGAACTCGCCGACAATCTGCCCGATCCGACGCTTGGCGGCTGGTCGACGAGGCCGGACCGCATCGCCATTTTGAGAAAGCATTTGCGCGGCAAGGGCGCTGCAGCGATCGGCGCTGCAGCCGCCATCGATTTCGGCCAGGTCGACCTGCCCGGACCGACCGGCGAGGCCAACACGCTGTCGCTGTCGCCGCGTGGCCGGGTGCTGTGCCTCGGTCCGGACGCCGACACGCTGCTTGCCCAGACGATCCAGGCGCTGGCCGCCGGCAATGCGGTGCTGGCCGTGGCGCCGGGCGCGCCGGCAGCACTGTCGGCGCTGACCGGCAAGGGGTTGCCGCTGGCGGCCATAGACGGTCGGTCAGACCCAGTCGAAGCGCGTTCGCTGCGCGTCGATGTCGTCGCCTTCTCGGGCAGGCCCGAGGCGGCGCGGATCGTGCGCAAGGTCATTGCCGACCGCAGCGGGCCGATCGTGCCGCTGGTCAGCGAGGTGCTCAACCCGGCGGCCTATGCGCATGAACGCGCTGTCTGCGTCGACACCACGGCTGCCGGCGGCAATGCCAGCCTGCTCGCGGCGGCCTAGGGGGCTTTTCGCGGCTCGCTTGCCTGCGTCGGGTTGCAAGGGTATGCGCAAGGGACAGAGAGCAACTCGAGCGGGGCAGCGGAACAGATGGAAGACACGTCCCGGCCGTTTGAGCTGCCGCGGGTGGCGGTGGTCATCACCTGCTTCAACTATCGGCCGTACGTCGAACAGGCGATCCGCTCGGTGCTTGCGCAGACCTACCGGAATTGGGAATGCGTCATCGTCGACGATGCCTCGACGGACGGCTCGGCCGACCAAGTCCGCCAGCTCCTAAGGGATATAGACGACCCGCGCCTGCGCCTGATGGCGCGCACGGAGAATGGCGGGCAGATCGCCGGATTCCGCGACGGCTTTGCCGCAACCGACGCGCCTTTCGTCGCGTTTCTGGATTCCGATGACGTGTGGCTGCCGGATTTTCTCCTGGCGCATCTGTCCGCCCACCTCAACACGACGCATTCGGCCGCACTGTCGAGTTCCGATGTGTTCCTTGTCGATGGCGGCGGCACCTTGCTGGGCGGCACCTTCCTTGCCTTGCGCAAACCGCGGTCCGGACCGGATCGGAGTGGCGTCGCCATCGCGCCCGGTGGCCGGCTTGCCGGCATGGCGCCTGGGATCGCCTATGCATCGGAGCATCCGGTAACCTATTTCGCACCTGCGGTGACGGGCTGGCTGTGGTCGCCATGCTCGGCGATCATGTACCGGCGTGGCGCGCTGGAACCGGTATTGTCCTTCCCGTTCAAGGCCAAGGTCGGGACCGATTATCTGACGGCGACACTCGCGCACCAGGCCGGCGGCAGCCTCATCCTGTCAGAAGGTCTCGGCCTCTATCGCCTGCATGGCTCCAACCTGTCCACCGGAACTGCCTTTGCCGGCGGCAATGTGCGGCAAACGCCTGCATACAGGAGCTACAGGAGCGTGTTGGCGGCGGATGCCGCAGACTATTTGCTGGCGAATTCTGCCTGGCTCAGCGATCTCAACGGGCGCAATTTCATACCTGCATTCCTGACGCAGCATGTGCGCCAGTTCCCGGAGCTGGCCGGTGATCCGCGGTTGGCGCGCTACCTGACACGCGGACAGCCCTGGCGGCGGCTGCGCCTGCACATTGCCCAGCGGCTTCGGCGACTGGGCGGCCGGAATTCAACCGGAACATGAGGGCATCTGCCCGTCGTCAGATCTCGTCGACGGGTGAAATCTCAATCAGGCCCCTTCGACGACCGAAAAGCCTTCGAACTGCGGATTGCCGAGATAATGCACCTTCGAGGTGCCGGTGTTGCGGTGGGCGGCGCGAAAATTCTCGGATTTGGTCCAGGCGACGAAATCCTCATGGCTTGCCCACACCGTGTGCGAGGCAAACAGCGTGTAACCCTCGGCCTCGTTGACCGGGCCGCGCAGCAAGTGGAACTCTCTGAAGCCTTTCATTTCCGAAAGGCTGGAATCGCGGTTCTTCCAGACATCCTCGAAGGCGGTCTCGGAGCCGTTCTGGACCTTGAAGCGGTTCATGGCGATGTACATTGGGCTTCCTCTTGAATTGGTGGACGATGACATTTGGCGAAGGTCTGCGAGCTGGTTAAAACGGACCGATCCGCGCCCTGAACACCCAACTTGATAATCCGATCTCGGGTGGAATGGGCGGGAACGGGGCTTGCTGGCGCACCAGTTTCAAAGCGAATTGGTCTAGTTCGGCAGACCCTGAACTTTCGACAAGCTGCAAGTCGCTGACGCTGCCGTCAGCCATGACGACGAAATAGACCCTGGCATTGTTGCGAGCCTTAGCTTGAATTTCCTTCGAAACGCGCCGGTTAGCGCGGGCAAGCTTCTTTTGAATTTCACCGCCGTAACGAGATTCCATCGCATTGCCAGCCGCGTCCTGGTTTTTACCCTTGCTGGCAACCGCCGGTGCGTCGCGTTCTTCGCCATCTGCCGCACCGCGGGTATCTCCAGATCCGGCTGGAGGGGTCGGCCGCGGGCTCGGGACTGGTGGTTTGGCAGCAGGCAAATCAACGGCGGGCTCGTCGGCGGGCGGTGCCTCTGAACTTTGCGTTTGAACCCCTGGCGGAGTCGACGTCTCAGCGCTTGGGGCGACAGTTTGATCATTCGGGATGGCGGCCGTCAGTGTATCTGGCGCGGCGGTCGCCTGTTCGGCGGCTTCCGGCGCAGGCTTGGGCGCCGCCGGCTCCTTTACCGGTTGAGGCGCCTCGGTCGGCGGCACGGGTCGAACGGCCTCGGGCTTGGCCGGCTGCGGATCGGTTACCAGGGTAACATCGACCGCGTCGGGAGCCTGGCTGTCCAAGGCGCTGCCGACCACCTCGGCGCCCGATTGGTCGGTGCCTTCGGATTGTATCGCGTTACTGGAATCGAATGTCCCTGCGGGTCCGATGAAGAACGCCGCTGCGGCAGCGGCATGGAGCAGGCAGGACGCGACGATCGCCACAGTCCATTTGCGGTCCGCGGCTGCCGGCTGTGCGAGCTCGTCCATCGTAATCGCCGGTTCGTTGCCGGCGTCGGGGAGGGGGGTGATGTCCTGCATGGTTCGCGGCGAGACCTGCCGCGAGCGGGGTGGGATTGTCAAATCAAGATCGGTTGCCGGCCATGACGGCGGAGCTGCGACGGGTCGTGTCGCATTGTCGTGCAGGAAGGCGGGATGCAGACCCACCTCAAACGCCGAATGCGATACCGGTCTTGGTCTGCGTCTTCAGGCCGCGCATGCAGGCGCCCGGTTCGACGCCGGCGCATTCGGTGGCGCTGTTGATCAGCACGCGGCTGAGTTTGGTGCAGTCGGTGCCGGCGAGGTCGAAGCGGATCACCTTGGTCTTGCCGGCCGGCAGGTCCTTGAAGTCGAGCACGCTCAGGCGGCCGACCACGCCGGCCTCGTTGAACAGCGCGATTTCGAAAGCCGCCTTGGACAGATCGGCGCCGAGCGCATTGTTGACGACGAAGGTCAGCCGGCAACCCTTGTCCGAGGGCTGCACGGCATTGAGCTCGAGGCTGAGTTGCGGAGCCGGCGCGGACTGAGCCCACGCCGGCGCCAAGCCAAGCGACATCGCCAACGTCGAGGTCAGGAGCCGAAGCGATGCCGTCAAACTTGTCATGGGTGTCAGCCTCCAAAGCGCATGGTTGCGGCCAGCTTCAGCGTGATGCCGGGTTCATAGATGACGGCGGTGGTGCCGCCGTTCAGCGGGTTGGTGTATTTGACGTCGAACAAATTGTCGGCGCGGAAGTCCACCTTCAGATTGTCGGTGGCCTGGTAACTGGCGAAGGCGTTGACCAGAGTATAATCCTTGGCCACGGGGTTGCCCTTCGGCTTGCCGTTGTACTGCACCACGCCGCCGACGGTCAGCTTGTCCTGAAGGAAACGGAAGCCGAGCTGCCCGGTGACCTGCGACGACGGGATGGTGGCAAGGTCGGCCCGCTCGCCTTCATCGGAGATGGTGTGGCCGTTGATGATCGAGGCCGACAGCCCGGCATAACCCCAGGCGGCATCGTAGACGCTTTCCAGTTCGAAGCCGTTGATCTTGGCCTGGGCGACGTTCTGGTACTGGAAGCAGATCGGAATCCCGGGGCCGAACGGGCAGCCGCTGGTCGGGTCGAATGCCGACAGCGTGACGCCTTCGATGTAGTCGTCGACATCGTTGTGGAAGTAGCCGGCCTTGAGCCGGAACGCGTCGCCGGCCTCGATAAGGTCCTTCAGCTTGTAGTTGACGCCGAACTCGGTCGTCTTGCCGGTTTCTGGCCGCAGGTTCGGATTGGGCAGGAACGGGAAGGTGACGCCCGCCGGATGGTTGCCGCTGATCAGCGTTTCGGTCAGCGACGGCGAGCGGTAGCCTTCCGCGTAGGTGCCATAGAACTGCAGGCCCGCCAGGCTGGCGCTTTCGAAGGGCGTGACACCAACGGTGATGCGCGGCGACAGACGATCACCTGACGTTTCGTGGGTGCTGTCTTCGAGGCTGTAATTGTCGTAACGCAGCCCGGCAATGACCTCGAGCCAGTCCCAGGTGAGCTTGTCCTGGATGTAGGCGCCCGAAACACTACGCTTGCCCGATGGGGTGTAGAAGCTGTCGCCGCCGGCGGTGCCGCCGGTCTCGACATCGTCACCCACCCAGTCGCCGCCATAGGTCAATTCGTGCGCAACACCGGCTGTTTCGAAGCGCGACGTGTTCCAGATGTCGACGCCGGCCGTGCCAACGTCGAAGGTCGAGGTCGAACCGACGGGCAGCAGCACGGGAAGGCCGGTCGACGGATCGAAGCGGTTCTGCGGGACCAGCGTGGTGAGGTCGAGATTGGTCTTGTTGTAGGAGGCGTTGATGTGGAGATCGAGCCAGCTCCTGGCGTCGTCAGTGATGTTGTAGCGGGCGGTGAAGGTGTTCGACTTCAGGTCGACGTCGTTGGCCGGCACGCCGCCGCTGGTTTCCGTCCAGCCGTCGCTCGAGCCGACCCAGCCGAGCTTCAATTCGCTGTTCTCGCTCGGGCGGATTGTGGTCTTGAGCAGGCCGCTCAGCACGTCGAAACCGGTACCGGCGACGGTGTCGCCGCTGCCATTCTTGTAGTCGCCGTAGTCGCGGTAGACGATGTTGCCCAGCACATCCAAATCGTCGTTGAATTTGTAGGCGCCGCTGGCGCTGGCGGTCCAGCCCTTGCCGTTGCTTTCATAGCGCCCGGTGACGGAGCCGGCCCAGGTTTCGCCCGGTCTGAGGAAATCCACCGCATCCTTGGTGTCGAAGAAGACGACGCCGCCAATGGCGCCGGAGCCGTAGGTGTTGGCGGTCGGTCCGCGAATGACGTCAACGGATTTGATGAGCTCGGGATCGACATAGAAGGTCGACTGCGTGCCGTGGTCTGAGCGCTGGAAATTCTGCCTGGCACCGTCGACGATGACCGCGACGCGACCGAAATCCTGCAGGCCGCGGATGTTGATGCTGGAGCTGACGCGTCGCGCATCGGCCTGCACGGCGACACCAGGCACACCGAGCAGCATTTCGTTCGGCGTCGGCGCCATGCGGCGGTCGAGCTGTTCCTGGTCAACATGGCTGGCCGAGGCCAGCGATTCGATTGCCGTCTCGCCGGTGCGGCTGATGACGAGGATCTTGTCCAGCAGGGTCGCGCCGGCGGGCGCCGGCTTGGTGTCCTCGGTTTTCCTGGTCTGGTCGGCCTGGTCAGGGGCCGGCTGAGCGCTGGCCGGCGATGTCAGCAGCGCGATCGTCGCTGCCCCCGCAAGCAAGGCTGCCATTGCCTTTGCCATAGGCCGATGCACCGGATCGGCGTTCGCCAGACCCAGTCGTCCACAATTTCCCAAGCCCATGCCCCAACTCCAAAATTCCAGGTTCGATGCTGGCTGGCTTGGTGCTCGCTGGCATTTTTCATTCTGTCCGGCGTCTTAAATGTTGACTCATTTGGTCCGGTATTGCACTGACTAATAAACATGATTATTCGAGTCAAGAAATGAATCGGCATTTTTGCAACGCCTAGCCAGTTGCCCGGCACAGGAAAGGGATCGAAAGAGATGAACACCCACAATCCCAACGACTTTCGTTACCGCGTCCGCCGTTCCGAAGAGACGCCGACCCGCTTCGACCGGGTGCCGCTGGCGGTGCGGACGCTGTCCTCCAACACGCTGTTCCAGGGCGAGCACGAGATCGGCATCGAGCACCATGGGGCGCTCTATCGGCTGAAGATCACCCGCCAGGGCAAGCTCATCCTCAACAAGTGACGAAACAGCCAGGCAGGCCAAAACGCCAGGCAGGACAGGTAAGCAGGACATGGACCAGCGCGTAAAACCCGCACCGCATGAAATCCGGCGAGCGCGGGCAGACAATCCGAAAGCGCGCGAGCGCGATCTTGCCGCCGAGCTCGGTATTTCCGAAGCCGAGCTGGTGGCCGCGCATTGCGGCGACGGTGTCGTGCGCGTCGAGCCCAGGGTCAACGATCTTCTGACCGGCCTCGACGCCGTCGGCGAAGTGATGGCGCTGACCCGCAACGAAAGCGCGGTGCACGAGAAGATCGGCGTCTACAACAAGGTTGTCACAGGCACGCACAATGCCATGGTGCTGGGCGAAAACATCGACCTGCGTATCTTTCCAAAGGTCTGGGCGCATGGCTTTGCCGGGGAAAAGCGCGACGGTGGCGACATCCGCCGCAGCCTGCAATTCTTCGACGCGGCCGGCGATGCGGTGCACAAGGTGCATCTGCGGCCGGCGTCCAATCTCTATGCCTACCAGAAGCTCGTGGCCGCACTCGAATCGCCGAACCAGGAGGCAACCGTGTCTATCGAAGGCCTGGCCGACGACGACGCGGAGACGTCGGGCATTGCCGCAGACATCGATGATCTGCGCGACCGCTGGAGCCGGCTGACCGACGTCCACCAGTTCTTTGGCATGTTGAAAACGCTGAAGCTCACCCGCCGCCAGGCCGTGCGCATGGTCGGCCAGGACTATGCCTGGCTGCTCGACAATGACGCCATCGTCGCCATGTTCCACCATGCCGCCGCCGACGGCATGCCGATCATGTGTTTTGTCGGAAACCGAGGCTGCATCCAGATCCATTCCGGTCCCGTCAAGTCGATCAAGCCGATGGGGCCGTGGATCAACGTCATGGACGAGACGTTCCACCTGCATCTGCGCACCGACCACATCCAGGAGGTGTGGGCGGTGCGCAAACCGACCAAGGACGGTCATGTCACCTCGCTCGAAGCCTATGGCGCCGACGGCAAGATGATCATCCAGTTCTTCGGCAAGCGCCATGAAGGCGAGGGCGAGCGCGACGACTGGCGGTTCCTTGCCGAGAACCTGCCGCGCATTCCAAGCCCGACCGCAGCCTGAGGAAACGACGATGATTTCACTGTTCAGGACGCTTGCCGCGGCCATGGGCCTGTCGCTGTTTATTGCCGCCCCAGTGCCGGCCAGCGAGAACGTGGCCGTGTTGGCCGACACGTCGCGGATCGTGGCGATCGGCGGTTCGATCACCGAGATCGTCTACGCGCTTGGCGAGGAAGGTCATCTCGTCTCCCGCGATTCGACCAGCCGCTACCCCGCCGCCGCGGTCGCGCTGCCCGACGTCGGCTATATGCGCCAGCTGTCGCCGGAAGGCGTGTTGTCGGTCAATCCTTCGGGCATTCTGGCGCTGCATGGCAGTGGGCCGAAGGAAGCGGTCGATGTGCTGAAAAAGTCGAGCGTTCCGTTCATCGACGTGCCCGAGCATTACAGCCATGACGGCATCCTGGAAAAGATCCGCATCGTCGGCAAGGCGCTTGGCGTCGACGCCAAGGCCGAGACGCTGGTGGCTGAGACCGACGCCAAGCTGAAGGCGGCCGAGAAGCAGACGGCGTCGATCAAGCAGCGCAAGCGCATCCTGTTCGTGCTGTCGATCCAGGGCGGCAAGATCCTGGCCGCCGGCACCGACACCGCCGGTGACGGCATCATCAAGCTCGCCGGTGCCGTCAATGCGGTCGAAGGTTTTTCCGGCTACAAGCAGATGTCCGACGAGGCGATCGTCACTGCCAGGCCGGACGTGATCCTGGCCATGAAGAATGCCGGCCCGCCGATTGCGGAGGCCGAGCTGTTCGCCATCCCGTCGATCACCTCGACGCCGGCGGGCGAAGGCCGCAAGCTGACCCTGATGGATGGCAGCTATCTCCTCGGCTTCGGGCCGCGCACGGCCGATGCCATCCACGATCTGGCCGCCTCGCTCTATGGCAGCCAGGTCACGGACTGAGCCGATGGTGGATCAGTCGATCGCCGGCGCGGCGGGCAAGGTGGCCGAGGGCGATCGTTCCGGGCGCGCTCGCCTGGTTATTGTGCTCCTGTGTGTGGCGCTTGCCCTTTCGATGTTCCTGTCGCTGAGGTCGGGCGCTTCCGATGCATCGGCCGTTGGTGTCATTCGTGACTGGCTGACCGGCGCCACGCCGGACGACGCCGCGCTTGGTGCCCGCGACCGGTTGATCGTCTACGATATCCGCATGCCGCGCGTACTGCTCGGTGTGCTCATCGGGGCGGCACTGGCCGTATCGGGTGCGGTCATGCAAGGCCTGTTTCGCAACCCGCTCGCCGATCCCGGCCTGATCGGCGTTTCCGCCGGGTCGAGCCTCGGCGCGGTCGCCGTCATCGTGCTCGGCACGACGTGGCTGGCGCCGCTCACTCTGGCGCTCGGCGGGCTGGCCTTGCCGCTCGCCGCTTTCTGCGGCGGCCTTGCGGTCACGCTGGTGCTCTACCGCGTCGCCACGCGGCAGGGGCGCACATCGGTCGCTACCATGCTGCTTGCCGGCATTGCGCTCGCAGCCCTTGCCATGGCGCTGACCGGTATCCTGATTTTCATGGCCGACGACCGGCAGTTGCGCGACCTGACCTTCTGGCAACTGGGCTCGCTGGGCGGCGCGACCTGGCCGAAGATCGCTTCCGTCGGTCCGATCATCATCCTGGCGCTTGCGGCAATGCCGTTCCTGGCCAAAGGCCTCAACGCCCTGGCGCTCGGCGAGGCGACGGCCGGACATCTCGGCATCCCGGTACAGCGGCTGAAATACACCGCGATCGTCGGCGTCTCGGCAGCGGTCGGCGCCTCTGTCGCAGTCAGCGGAGGCATCGGTTTTGTCGGCATCGTCGTGCCGCATCTGCTGCGGCTGCTGATCGGTCCGGACAATCGCTATCTTTTGCTCGCATCGGCGCTGCTCGGCGCCTCGATGCTGCTTCTTGCCGACGCAGTTGCCCGCGTCATCGTGGCGCCGGCCGAATTGCCAATCGGCATCGTCACGGCGATCGCCGGCGCGCCGTTCTTCCTCTGGATCCTGCTGCGCAAGCGCGGCGTAATCGACTTGTGAGGCGGCATGATCGAAGCACGCGATGTCTCGGTGGCGATCGGCGGCAAGCGCATTGTTGCCAATGTCGATTTCGTCGCGCGGCCGGGCGAAATTGCGGCAATCGTCGGACCCAACGGCTCGGGCAAGACGACGTTTTTGAAGGCGTTGTCGGGCGATCTGGCGTTTGCGGGGACAGTGGCCGTCAACGGGCGCGACCTCTCCGCGATGAAGCCGGTGGAGGCCGCGACTGTGCGTGCCGTGCTGCCGCAGGCCGCGACGCTGTCCTTTCCCTTCACCGTGCACGAAGTGGTCAGGCTCGGCCTTATCGGCGGCCGTTCCGGCGTTCTGCCGGGCGAAGATGATCGTCTGCCCGAGCGGGCGCTGGTGCGGGTCGACCTCGACGGCTTTGCCGGCCGCTTCTATCAGGAGCTTTCGGGCGGCGAACAACAGCGTGTGCAACTGGCGCGCGTGCTGTGCCAGGTCTGGGCGCCGGTGCTCGACGGCAAGCCGCGCTATCTCTATCTCGACGAGCCGGTCTCCAGCCTCGATATCAAGCACCAGCTGATCATCATGAACATCGCCCGCGATTTCGCCCGGCGCGGCGGCGGTGTGATCGCCATCCTGCACGACCTCAATCTGACGGCCATGTATGCCGACCGGATTTTCGTGATGCATCGCGGCCGGCTCGCCGCCGACGGTTCACCGCAGGAGGTGCTGAGCGACGATCTGATCGAAAAGGTGTTCGATTGTCGGCTAAGGGTCGGTGTGTTGCCGGCGGCGAGCATGCCGTTCGTCTTGCCGCAGTCAGCCGCCTAAAAGCGCGTCGCGTTTGAACGGACTCAGGCGACGCGCTTTAGGTCTTTGTTTTTATGCATGTCGTTGTCTCAAAACCGGGGCCACTTTTGAGCGACATGCACTAGAAAACTCAGGCGGCCGGAGCTCGCTGGACCAGCATGTCGATGCCGAGCAAATGACGCACATTCGGGCGCGCCGCTACCATATCGGCGATGGTGTAGCGGGAGAGTACGGCAAAGAAGGCGTTGAGCGCCTCGCGCAGCGCCGAATTCAGCTGGCAGCTGTCGACCAGCGGGCATTCGGCGGCGTCGTTTTCGAAGCACTCGGCCATGGCGAAGCTCTCTTCGGTCACCCGTACGACGTCGAACAGGCTGATCTGCTCGGCGGGGCGGCCGATCCTCACGCCGCCATTCCTGCCGCGCACCGTCTCGACCAGGCCATGCTCGACCAGCGGCTGCAGGATCTTGAACAGGAAAAGCTCCGACACCGAATAGGCGGCCGCAATCTCGGGGATGCGGCTCAGGCGATCGTTGTTGGCGGCGCAATACATCAGGATGCGCATGGCGTAGTTGGTCTGGCGCGTCAGCCGCATTTAATTCCTCACCCGAGTGCTGGCGCGCTGGAACTGCACCAGATTTTAGATTGTGCTGGTGCGGCTTTCTCACCCGGAGTTTCGGATTCGCCCACACTGGCCCGATCGGAATATGGCCTATACCTTGGAACAATTCCAGACTGGGATTGCATGATAGATGAACATTCTTGTCAACTTTGCGTGCGAAACCGGCAATTCCCGGACGAAATCGGCCCATCCGATCATGCTACGGGCCCAAACACCCCCTAAATAGCCCATGCCAGATAGCCAAGAGATCGATGAGGAGCGGCGTATCATGTCCCAATCGGCTTCGTCCCTGGCGCCTGGCGGTTTTGATGCCGAGACGGGCGCCAAGCTTTTCGCGTTGCGGCGGACAAAGTTCCTCGCCACGGCTGCGCTGGTGCTTTGCGTCGTGGTTTTTGCCGTGGCCAAATCGTTCGAGGCCAAGTATCCGTGGCTGGGCTTCGTGGCGGCCTTCGCCGAGGCGGCGACCATTGGCGGCCTGGCCGACTGGTACGCGGTGGTGGCGCTGTTCAAGCGGCCGCTGGGCCTGCCGATCCCGCACACCGCCATCATCCCAGCGAACCAGAACCGCATCGCCGATAATCTGGGCCGCTTCATCGAGGTCAATTTTCTGGCGCCGGAGCCGGTGCGGGAAAAGCTGGCCGAGGTCGATTTTGCAGCACTCGTCGCCGACTGGCTGACTGACGCCGAACGCTCTGCCGGCCTGTCACGCTTCGTCGTACGGCTGGTCCCGCAGACGCTTGCGGCGATCGAGCAATCCGGCCTGCGCGGCTTCGTCACCAGCCGCATGCTGGAGCAGATCGACAAGGTGCCGCTGGCGCCGCTCGCGGCCGAATTGCTGTCGGCACTGACCGACGACCGCCGCCACCAGAAACTCTTCGACGAATTCACCAGGGTGATCGGCCGGTTCCTGAACGATGAAGAGGCGCTGGCGACCATGCGCGAGAAAATCCGCGAGGAATTGCCGTCGCTGTTCAACCTGTTCAGAGCCGACGCCTATCTGCTGAAAAAGATCGTCGCTTCCGCCGGTTCGCTGCTTGACGAGGTGCGGGCCGACCCCGACCATCCGATGCGCGCCGAATTCGACCGTTTCGCGCACAGCTTCATCGAGCGGCTCAGAACCTCGAAGCAATACGCCAAACGGGCCGAGAAGCTGAAGCGCGATTTCCTGGCGCGGCCGGAAGTGAAGTCGCTCGCCGGCGACATGTGGCAGAGCCTCAGCGTGTTCATCGAACAGGACGCCAAGGCGGAGAATTCGATTGTTCGCGCGCATCTCGCCAACATGTTCGTCGAGGTCGGCCGCCATCTCTCAGGCGATCCGCAGATCAGGGCCGACATGAACCGGGGCTTTGTCGTGGCGCTGTCGTCGTTCGTGGAGAGCCAGAAGAGCGGTGTGTCGACATTCATCGCCGACCAGGTCAAGCGCTGGGACCTCGCCCAGCTGACGAGGCTGATCGAGATGAACATCGGCAAGGACCTGCAATATATCCGCTTCAACGGCATGATTATCGGCGGATTGGCGGGTATCGTGCTCTACACGGCGGAGAGGCTGTTTCTCGCTGGCTGATGCTGCATTTGCCGCTGAATTGCTTGGGCGTGCGAATGGACACACGGCGCGCGAGTGCTATTGTCCAGAACAGGGTTCAGCATTTGCGACAACTGGGGAGCACGAGCAATGGCCAAACAACCCGACTCCGATTCGTTCCTGGACATGTTCAGCCGGTTCGGCCGTGACCTGAAGGTGCCGAATGTCGAGGCGATCCTCGCGCATCACCGCAAGAACCTCGAGGCGCTGGAAAGATCCGCGCGGGCGGGAGCTGCCGGCGCGACCTCATTGTTGTCCAGACAGCGCGAGATGCTGCAGGACACGCTGCGTGAAGTCAGCGACATGGCGCAGAGCTACAAGGCGCCGGGCAATCCCCAGGAACTGATGACAAAACAGGCGGAGTTCGCCAGGAAATCCTTCGAAGCCGCCCTGAAAAATGCCGGCGAAGTGGCCGAGCTGGTCAAGAAATCCGGCACCGAATCGATCGAAATCCTGCGCAGCCGCATCAAGGAAGCGATGGAGGAAATCCGCTCGGGCTATGACAAGAAGTGACTCTCAACGCAACCATGAGAGGAGTGGCCGGTTGCGGCGCATGAGCATGGACGAGGGACGCTGTTTGGCGGAAAATGGCGGAACGGAATCGCAACGGGCGAATTGACAGGAGCCGTCCGTTCGTGGTCCGAGGCACTGGGAGCCACCGGGAAAGCAGGAATGACGGAACTACGGCCGAAAACGCCGCCGACCTTCGAGCAGTTAAGGGCGATGGCCGGGCAGGAGCTCGGCGTGTCGGAATGGACGACCGTCGACCAGAACCGCATCAACCAGTTTGCCGAATGCACAGGCGACCATCAGTGGATCCACGTCGATCCGGAGCGGGCGAAGCGGCAGAGCCCATTTCGCACCACGATCGCGCATGGCTATCTGACGCTGTCGATCATCGGCGCGCTGGCGCTGGGCATGGGCATCGTCCCCGAAAACACGCAAGCCGCCTTCAATTACGGCTTCGACAAGGTGCGGTTCCTGGCGCCCGTCAGGGTCGGCGCACGCATCCGGCTGCGCACGACGCTGTTGTCGGTGGAGGACAAGGGGCCGGGCCAGTATCTGATGAAGGCCGCCAATACGGTCGAGATCGAGGGCGAACAGAGGCCGGCGCTGACCGCCGAAACGCTGGTCATGCTTTATGAGCGGCGCAAGCGGGCGGGAGCGTAAGCTCCCTATCTTCGGTCATGATGGCTGTTGCCGCACCGACAGCCTGCCGCCGGCGCGGGTCGAGAGCAGTGCCAGCAACAGCGCAGCCACCGCCAGGACCGTTGCCGTCTGAAAGGTAACCTGCATGCCGCGCGCGGCTGCCGCTGAGGTCAGCATGTCCTGGCTTTGCCGTTCTGCCGTCGAGGCAGCTGCAAAAATGGCCCCCATAAGCGATGCGCCGGTGATCAGGCCGAGATTGCGCGACAGATTGAGCAGGCCGGACACCATGCCGCGCTCGCCGGCAGCGACACCGCTCATGACGGCGGCATTGTTGGATGTCTGGAACAGGGCGTACCCGAAGCAGGTGACGGCGATCGGCACGATATAGCTGGCAATGCCGAGTTTTGTTGCGGCGAGCGACAACAATGAGGTTCCGACGGCAAGACTGAACAGTCCGACGACCATCATCCTGTGCGCGCCGAAGCGATCGGTGAGGCGGCCGGCGATAAGCGCCGAGAGCGCGGAGACCAGCGGACCTGTCGACAGGACCACGCCGACCATCGCAGCATTGAGCCCCAGCGCTCGCGACAGATAGAATGGAGCGACCACCAGGGTCGCCATCATCACTGTGGCGACGACGAGGTTCGTGGCGAGGCTGGCGCTGAGCCGGATGTCGTACAACCGGGCAAGCCGGATCAAGGGATTCTTCGCCCTCTTCTCCGCGACGCCGAACAGAACGACGCCGATGCCGGCGGCAACCAGCAGGCCGGTGTTGAGGGCGCCGAAATGGCCGCGGCCAAGCGTCATGGCCAGTGCATAGGCGGCGAGCGTCAGGCCTAGCAAGACCGTCCCGATCGCGTCGAACCCGCCTTGAACGCCCGCAGCCTTGCCGCGGGCAGGCAGGGCCAGCCAGGCGAGGGCAAAGGTCAGGAGGCCGAGCGGCACATTGACGAGGAAGATCGCCCGCCAGCCAAAGCCAGCGATCAGCAAGCCGCCGAGCGAGGGTCCGAGCGTCGTGCCGATCGCCGACATGGCGCCGAGCAGGCCCATGGCGCTGCCGGTTCTCTCCCTGGTCACGGTCTCCGCGACAAAGGCCAGCGTCAACGCCATCATCAGCGCGGCACCCAGTCCTTGTACGGCGCGCGCCGCAATCAGCAGCCAGAGCGTCGGCGCCAGGCCGCAGAGCACCGAGGCCAGTGTGAACAGCGCGATGCCGCCGAGCAGCAACGGCCGGCGGCCGACCATGTCAGCCAGGCGCCCGGCGCTGACGATCAGGGCGGTGATGGCGAGCAGATAGGCGAGAACCACCCATTGCACGGACTGGAAGGACGCACCGAACGCCTGCATGAGGGAAGGCAGTCCAACGCTGGCAATGCTGGTTCCAAGCGAGGACAGCAGCGTGGCGAGCGACAGGCTGGCCAATGCCAAGACAGGAGAGTGGGCCAGGCCTGCGGACCGGGTTTTCTGCGGCGCCGATGCGCACTCGTTCTGCTCGGCAGTTGCCATGGCGATTTCCTCCTTGTCAGTCCCGCAACCGAGATCTAGTCGTCAGGGTGGAATGGCGGAAGGTGCAGCATTTGCATCTTATTCGTGCGCCAAACGCCATGGCATGTGCTACAATCCGCCAATGACATCGCCCGACCTCAATCTGCTGTTCGCTCTCGACGTCCTGCTGACCGAAGGTAGCGTGGCTCGCGCGGCAACCCGGCTGCGGCTCAGCCCTTCGGCGATGAGTCGCACCCTGGCGCGACTGCGCGAAGCGACCGGCGACCCGCTGCTGGTTCGGGCCGGTCGAGGCCTTGTGCCGACGCCGCGCGCGGAGGCATTGCGGCAGCAGACCGGCCGTGTCGTCCAGGAAGCAGAAACGTTGCTGCGCCCTGCCAGGCCTCTCGATCTCGCGAAGCTGAACCAGATCTTCACGCTGCGCACCAATGAAGGGTTCGTCGAGGAGTTCGGGCCGCGTCTTGTCGCTCGCATCCAGGCCGAGGCGCCGGGCGTGCGGCTGCGATTTGCGCCGAAAGCCGACAAGGATGTCGCCTCGTTGCGCGACGCAGCGATCGATCTGGAAATCGGCGTTGCCGGCGAGACCGGACCTGAAGTGCTGATACAGGCGCTGTTCCGTGACCGGTTCGTCGGCGCCGTAGGAGCCGGCCATCCCTTGAGCGAAGGCGCGGTGACGCCTGAACGCTACGCGGCCGGCCGCCACATCAGCGTTTCACGGCGGGGTCGGGAAAGAGGGCCGATCGATCAGACTTTGGCGCTGCTCGGCCTGCAGCGAACCGTGGCGTGCATGGTCTCCGGCTTTTCGGCTGCACTCGCCATGGCGCGCGCTTCGGACCTTATTGCCAGCGTGCCCGAACGGCACACGCAAGGCGCACGCGCCGGCATGGTCAGCTTTCTGCTGCCGGTCGCCACGGTGGAGGTCACCATCTCGATGCTCTGGCATCCACGGCTCGATGCCGATCCGGCGCAACGCTGGCTGCGAGATTGCGTTCGGAAGGTCTGCGCGGCCTCCCGCTGAGCGCTCAGCGCGCCATTGCCGCCTTGAGCACCCTGAAAATCCGCTCGTCTTGGCATTGGGCAACGTTGAAGCGCAGGAACCGGCTGGCGGTTCCCGACAGGCTGAATGCATTGCCGGGCGCCAGCACGATGTTGTCGGCCAATGCACGGCGAGCAATTTCAGCCGCATCCACGCCATCCGGCAGGCTGCACCACAGGAACAAGCCGGCCGGTTGGTCGATCCAGGGCGTGATGCCGATCGCCTTCAGGCGCGCGCCCGTCTCACCCATGGCGCGGGAAAGCCGCGCGCGCAGCAATTCCATGTGCTTGCGGTAGCTGCCGTCCCTAAGCAGCGTCAGCACCAGTTCGGCCGCCAGCCGGCCGCCGCCGAAGGTGGTGGCAATCTTGAGGTCGGTGAGTTGCTCGATCCAGTCGCGCGGTGCCGCGATGAAGCCGCAGCGAACCGATGCCGATAGCGTCTTGGAGAAGCTACCGATATGGACGACGCGGTTGAGGCCGTCGAACGCCGCCAGCCGGGGCGCGGGACTGTGCTCGAAATCGGCGAAGATGTCGTCCTCGACGATGGTCAGGTCCGACTGGTCGGCGAGCTTCAGCAGCCGGTGCGCGGTGACCGGCGACAGGATCGCGCCGGTCGGGTTGTGGATGGCGGAATTGGTGATGTAGAGGCGCGGCCTGTGCTCGGCGAGCGCCTGCGCGAACAGCTCGATATCAGGCCCCGATGGCGTGTAGGGCACGCTGACGACCTTGGCGCGGTGGGCGCGCAGCAGCGCGTGAAAATTGAAATAGCAGGGGTCGTCGACCAGCACGGTATCGCCCGGTTCGATCAGGAAGCGGCACAGAAGATCGATGGCCTGCGTGCCCGATTCGGTCAGCATGATCTGTTCGGGCGAGACCTCGATGCCGTGGCCAGCCATGCGCCGCGCGAGCAATTGCCTGAGCGGCGGCAGGCCGAGCGGCGTGCCGTAATCGGCTAGGTCGACATCGTCGGCGCGCGCCACGGTGCGCAGCGCCCGGCGCAAGGCCCCCTGCGGCATCCATGAGGCCGGCATCCAGCCGCAGCCGGGTTTCAGCATCTCGTCGCCGGCTTCCAGTGACTGGCGCGAAACCCAAAGCGGATCGACAGCGCGGTCGAGCCGCGGGCCTATCTCGGCCAGCGACAGTGGCGCCAGCGATCCGGCGGCATAAAAACCCGAACCCGGCCGTGAGCGTATCGCGCCTTCGGCAGCGAGCCGCTCATAGGCTTCGACCACGGTCGACTTGGACACCTGCATGGCCTTGGCAAAGGCGCGGATCGAAGGTAGCCGCGCGCCTGGCGTCAGGCTGCGCGCCGATATCCGCTGGCGGATGGTCGCCATGACAGTTTCCACAAGCGTGGTCGCGACAGGAGGGTGCGCATTGCCGGTTTCCAAAATGAGTTCGGTCATCTGTATTGCTCTGATAGCCATTACAGTTTTGCGGAATTGTACTGCATTGTCTCTGGCTGCACCATAGGCACTTGCCCGATAGAGGGCGAAAGCAATGGAGCCTGGAATGGACAAGACCGCGAGCGGCTGGATGAACGGATTCATCGGCGTGCTGATCTTCTCAGGCTCGCTGCCGGCAACGCGCGTGGCCGTGGCCGATTTCGATCCGATATTCCTGACCTCGGCCCGCGCCGCGATTGCCGGACTTCTCGGTCTCGCCATGCTGATGCTGTTTCGGCAGAAACGCCCGGAGCGCGGCGATTTTCTGTCGCTGGTGATCGTCGCCCTTGGCGTGGTTGTCGGCTTTCCCTTGCTCACCGCGCTGGCGCTGAAGCACGTCACCTCCGCCCATTCCATCATCTTCGTCGGCCTGCTGCCGCTGGCCACCGCGATCTTCGGCGTGCTGCGCGGTGGCGAGCGTCCGCGCCCGGCCTTCTGGCTGTTTTCCTGCATCGGCAGCGCGCTGGTCGCCGGTTTTGCCCTGATGCAAGGCGTGACGGCCTCACCTGTCGGCGACGGCCTGATGCTGGCCGCCATCATCGTCTGCGGCCTGGGCTATGCCGAGGGGGCGGCATTGTCGCGCAGGCTGGGCGGCTGGCAGGTGATCTGCTGGGCGCTGGCGATCTCGCTGCCGATCATGCTGGTTCTGACCTTTGCGACGCTGCCGTCGTCCTTCGCCGGCATCGGCTCTCACGCCTGGATGGGTCTCGCCTATGCCTCGCTGTTCAGCATGCTGATCGGCTTCGTGTTCTGGTATCGCGGCCTGGCCCAAGGCGGCATCGCTGCCGTCGGGCAGTTGCAGTTGCTGCAGCCCTTTTTCGGCCTGGCGCTGGCAGCGTCGCTGCTGCACGAGCAGGTCAGCCCGCTGATGGTGGTCGTGACGCTCGGCGTGGTGGCTTGCGTGTTCGGGGCGAAGAAATTTGCGCGCTAGGAGTTTGGTGGTGGAGGGCGACTCCGCCCTAGAACTTCGTCACCACCCCAATGCCAATCCCCTCGAAACCGCCCATCGCCATCAGCGCCGCCGGCGCCTCATCAAGGCTGATCTTCTTGCCGACCAGCAGTTCGGGCTTGAGCTTGCCGGCGCGGATCATTTCCATCATTGCGGGGTAGCGGTAGGCCTGCATGCCGTGACTGCCGAGGATTTCGAGCTCGAAGGCGATAACCTTGTCCATCGGCACTTGCGGGCGGGCATGTTCGCCCAGCATCAGGCCGACCTGCACGTGGCGGCCGCGCCGGCGCAGATTGGCAATCGAGTTGAACGATGTCGTGGGGTGGCCGAGCGCGTCCATCGACATATGCGCGCCGCCATTGGTGATCTGCTTGACCGCCTTGACCACGTTCGGCGTCGTCGAGGCGTTGATGGTCGCCACCGCGCCGATCTTTCTGGCGAATTCCAGTTTCTCGTCGGTGAGATCGATGGCGATGACATTGGCGCCCATGGAACTGGCGATCATGATCGCCGACAGGCCGACGCCGCCGCAGCCATGCACCGCCACCCATTCGCCCGGCGTCACCCGGCCCTGGTCGACAATGGCGCGAAACGAGGTGACGAAGCGGCATCCGAGGCTGGCGGCGGTGGCGAACTCCATCTCCTCGGGCAGGCGCACGAGATTGGTGTCGGCATGCTCAATGGCGACATATTCGGCAAACGAGCCCCAGGCGGTGAAACCGGGCTGCGTCTGGTGCTCGCAGACCTGATGATTGCCCGAATTGCATTCGAAGCAGCGGCCGCAGCCGACGCAGAACGGCACGGTGACGCGTTCGCCGGCCTTCCAGCGGGTCACCTGCTTGCCGACGGCGACGACGATGCCGGCCAGTTCATGGCCCGGCACATGCGGCAGCGTGATGCCGTCATCATGACCCATCCAGCCATGCCAGTCGCTACGGCAGAGCCCGGTCGCCTCGACCTTGATGACGACGCCGTCGGCAGCCGGTTTCGGATCCGGCACGGTCAGGATTCTCGGCGTCTCACCGAATTTTTCGAAGACGACGGCTTTCATCGGCAACTCTCCGTGCTCTGCTCCGGCATTGTGAGCCTATTCGGCATCTATCTGATTCTCCGGCGCCGCCTTCTGAAAGGCCGGCAGCGCCATGCAGGCGGCGTGGATGCGCGAGATCTCGGGGTAGGGTGTCAGGTCGACGCCGAAGCGGGCGTTGCTGGCGATCTGGGCGACCAGGCAGATGTCGGCGAGGCCCGGTGCGTCGCCATGGCAAAATGTGCCGGTCTCATCCGATGAAGCCAGAATCTTTTCAAGCGGCTGGAAGCCTTCGTTCACCCAGTGGCGGAACCAGTTGACGACATCCTGGTCGCCTGCGCCGAACAAAGTGCGCAGCGAGGTCAGCACGCGCAGATTGTTCACCGGGTGGATGTCGCAGGCGATCATCTGCGCCAGCATTCGCACGCGCGCCCGGCCGAGCGCGTCCTTCGGCAACAGCGGCGGTTCGGGATGGGTCTCGTCGAGATATTCGATGATCGCCAGCGACTGCGTCAAAAGCGTGCCGTCGCCCAGGATCAGCGCCGGCACCAGCCCCTGCGGATTGACCGCCAGGTAAGCCGGCTCCAGATGGTCGCCATGACGCAGATGATGCGGCACGTAATCGTAGGTCAGGCCCTTCATCTCGAGCGCAATGCGTGCGCGATAGGAGGTGGAAGAGCGGTAGTAGTTGTGGAGGACGAGGTCGCTCATTGGATCACGGCTTGTCGGTGGAATTTTGGCCGATCGAATCTTGGCCGACAGTGATCTCGATGGTGCCGATGCCGTCGACGCCGCCGGTCATCGTCTGGCCCGGCACCACCGCGCCGACGCCGGCCGGCGTGCCGGTGAAGATCAGGTCGCCCGGTTGTAGTACAACCGCACTGCTGCAGATCGAAACGATATCGGCGATCGGCCAGATCAGTTCGGCGAGGTCGCCCTCCTGCTTCACCGCGCCGTCGACGGCGAGCCAAATGCGGCCCTTTTGCGGATGGCCGGATTTGGCGGCCGGCACCAGCGGACCGCAGGGCGCCGAGCGGTCGAAGGCCTTCGACCAGTCCCAGGGCCGCGCGGCTTTCTTGGCCTCGTCCTGCAGGTCGCGGCGAGTGAGGTCGATGCCGACGCCGTAGCCCCAGACATGGTCGAGCGCCTGCGCGCGAGGAATGCGGAAGCCGGCCTTGCCGATCGCCGCGACCAGCTCGATCTCGTGGTGCAGGTTCTTGGTCAAGGGCGGGTAGGGGATCGTGGTGCCGGAATCGACCACCGCATCGGCCGGCTTGGTGAAAAAGAACGGCGGGTCGCGCTCGTCATTGCCGAGTTCGCGGGCGTGGGCGGCGTAGTTGCGGCCGACGCAGAAGATGCGGCGCACCGCAAAACGCTCGGCCGAGCCGGCGACGGCGACCGATGGTGTTGCGGGCAGGGGAAGGACGAAGTCTGTCATGCGCGGGTCTCTGCTTGGGATCTTGACGGCACATTTGACCGATTTGAACCCCCGGGCAAGGCATCAGCGTCCGCAAAAGCACGAGCTGCGCCTTGATTGTCGGATAAAGTCGGCTTCGCCTCCGGGGGTTAAGATGGCGATAGACTATTTGCCAATAAGCTGGCCATACCAGCGGGAGTATCGTGCCCACGGAGAACTGAAACAAACACCATGACCGCAATCAACGATCGCGCCCGGTTTCTGATCATCGACGACCATCCGCTGTTTCGCGAGGCGCTGCACAGCGCCGTGCAGATGGCGTACCCGGAAGTCGACACGGTGGAGGCGCGCTCGATTGCCGAAGCGCTCGATCTCCTGGGTGGGATAAAACCGTTCGATCTGGCGCTGCTCGATCTCAACATGCCCGATGTGCATGGCTTTGACGGGTTGCTGCAGCTGAGGACCCGCCATCCGCGGCTGCCGGTGGTCGTCGTCTCGGGCTATGAGGAGCCGAAGATCATCTCCGAGGCGTTGTCCTATGGCGCTGCCGGCTTCATCCCGAAATCGGCGCGCAAGAGCGATCTTGCGGCCGCAATCCGCTCGGTGATGGAGGGCGCGATCTATGTGCCGGAGACCTATGAGGGACAGCCGCCCGACGCCGACAGCGCCGACCGCGCCGACATGGTGCAGCGGCTGGCCAAACTGACGCCGCAGCAGCTGCGCGTGCTGCAGATGCTGCGCCAAGGCCTGCTCAACAAGCAGATCGCCTACGAGCTGCAGGTCGGCGAGACCACGGTCAAGGCGCATGTCTCGGAGATCCTGCGCAAGCTCAACGTCTACAGCCGCACGCAAGCGGTGATCGAGGTGTCGAAGCTGGACAATGCGGAGCTGTTTCGCGATCAGGCCGGGTTTTGATCTTTACCCTCCCCCTTGTTGGGAGGGTCGATCCGCGAAGCGGAGCGGGGTGGGGGACCTTGGCGCTGCACCCCGCCCCGGCGTTGCGCGCCGACCCTCCCCATCAAGGGGAGGGTATGGGGCTCAAGCCAGCAGATGCGCCAGCAGCGCCCTTAGCTGCGCCGGTTTCAGCGGCTTGCGCATCAGTTCGATGCCGGCGGCGCGGGCGGCTTTGGCGACGGCCTCCGATCCGTCGGCGGTGACGATCAGCGCCGGCACGGCGCGGCCGAGATAATCGCGCACTTCGGCTATTGTTGCGGTGCCGAGGTCGCCGTCGTCGAGATGCTGGTCGGCAATGACGATGTCGGGCACCCAGTCGGTGTCGCCGAGCAGGCTGAGCGCATCCTCGGTCGAGGTCGCGGCACGCACCAGGCACTGCCAGCGCTCGAGCAGGAAGGTCATCGCCTGCAACACATCGGCGTCGTTTTCGACCAGCAGCACCTTGGTGCCGAACAGGCCGTAGCCGCGCGGCCGCTCCATCTCGGCAAGGCTGGCGATGGCGTCGGCGCTGGCGCCGATGCCGACCGGCACATCGATGTGGAAGATGGTGCCGCGCCCGACTTTCGACGAAAACGTCACGGGGTGGCCGAGCGCGGCGGCCATGCGCCGCACGATGGCAAGGCCCAGCCCCAGCCCGCCGCCGGAAATTCCGGTATCGGCCGGAATGGCGGAGCCGCGATGGAATTCCTCGAACACCGCCTCGCGCTGGTCGTCGGGAATGCCGCAGCCGGTGTCGGCGACATCGATGCGGATGGTGTCGCCGCGATGCCTGGTGCCGACCAGCACGCCGCCCGAGCGGGTATAGCGCAGCGCATTGGACAGGATGTTCTGCAGGATGCGGCGCAAAAGCGTGCGGTCCGAACGCACCACGGCGCTGACCGGGCGGAATTTCAGTGTCAGCCCCTTCAGCTTGGCAACCGGCTTGAAATCCGAGCGCAGCGACGAAAACAACGTCTCCAGATTGACGTCGCCAATGTCGGGCTGGACCACGCCGGCGTCGAGCTTGGAAATGTCGAGCAGCGTGCGCAACAGGTCTTCCATCGTCTCCAGCGAGCGCTCGACCTGACGGACGAGTTTCTTGCCCTCGTCGCTGGTCTGCACTTCGGCCAGTGCCGAGACCGAGAGGTGGGCGGCGTTCAGCGGCTGCAGCACGTCATGGCTGGCGGCGGCCAGGAACCTGGTCTTGGACAGGTTCGCCAGCTCGGCGTTTTCCTTGGCGGCGCTGAGGTCGATGTTCGACTGTTCCAGCCGGCGCAAGGTCGAGTGCAGTTCCTCGGTGCGCATGCGCACCCGGTTTTCCAGTGAAATTGCAGTCTGGAACAGCGAGAAGGCATTGCCCTGCTGGTCCATCGAGCGCTCGACGCGGCTGACCAGAGCGGCGTTGATCTTCTTCAGCCTGTCGACGTCGTCGATGTCCCTGAGCGGCATGGGCTATTCCGCCGCCTGGCGTTCGCCGAAGGCGATGCCGGTGAAAGTCTGGTTGAGGTGCATCGAACGATACTGTTCGCCATAGGTGCCGAAGCCGATGACATTGTTGACCCGGTAAAGCTCCGAAATGTCGCGGAACACCTGGCGGTTGCGGGCGTCGAGCCGGCGCAGCACGCAATCGAAGCCGAGGATCATGTCGATGCCGCCGAGCCGCTCCTCGACGTCGCGCAGTGCGGCGCGCGTCGATTCCACCATGTCCTTGGGCTGGGCGATGGACAGCACGACGCCGTCGTCGATGGCGCAGAAGAACGACAGCGAGCCGTCGGGATGCATCTTCTGGATCGAGCGGCAGTAGTATTCGCCGCCCACCTTCACCACAACGGGGTGAGAGGCGAAGCTCAGCGGCGTCAGGTTCTGCGCAACGATGCCGACCGAGGCTGCATATTCCTCGGCCGCATTGGTGGCGTTGAACTCGCGCACGGTGCGGTGGTCCGGGTCGGATGCCGTCACCACCAGCTTTTCGTCGGTGGGGATGAAATTGTCGGTCTTGAAGACGTGGAAGGGAATTTCGGTAGCAATCAACACGATGATGGCGCTGTCTGACGCCACCTTGCCGTTCGAAATCAGACTGGTGGTTTCGAATTTGAGGTCGTCGCCCGCCGAACCGCCGAGCAGCGGGATGTCGTCCAGCCCCCAATGGATGGCCGAGGTCACCGCTTCCTCGGCAAAGGACAGGCCGTCGATGAAGCAGAGCGCGAAGGTGCTTTTGGTATGGCAACAGCCGAGGCGCCCGCGCAGTAGGCGCCGCAGGGCCTCGACTTCATCAGTGATCCTGTCCATGCCCGACGAGGAGAGATTGTCGACCATGGTGCTGACCGCCGAAAACGACGCGGAGGGAAAGAGCAGCGCCAGCACATGGCCTTCCTCCAGGCCCTGGGGGGTAATCTCGCCGGCGGTCGAGCAGGCGGCGTAGGCCAGCGTCGGCGCGTGGGTCTTCAGCCCTTGCGAAAGGACGCTCGCGTCAAACAGGCTCTGGGAGAAGAACAGCAGGGCAAAGCCGGCATCGATGGCTGCGGCCTCGACGGCGACCGCCAGGGCGAATGCATCGGCGTCGGGCTCGTCGGTGGTGAGCGCCGACAGACCGGATGCATAGCTCGTCCGTGAACTGGCCAGAGGCTTCCTCCCGATATCCTCCGACGCTTCCTGCGCGCGCCCGTTTTATGTCTCTCGGCGCGCTGGCGTCGAGGGCATTGTTGCCCCCTATTCGCTCTTTGGCAATGGGGCGGACAGGCCCATGATTTTCGTTTTCTCCATGACCGAAAGTACAATGAGCGCCGTGTGTTTTTTGCGCTTTGTGCAGTGTACCAATAGCGCATGGCCGAGCGCCAAAGCCGCATCGGCAGCATGACTACCAAGGTCATACCCAGGGAGGATGCATGTCGGACGTTTCGTTTGTCGTGAACGGAAAACGGATCAGCGGCGCTGCCGAGGACCGAACGCTTCTGGTTCATTTCCTGCGCGAAAATCTTGGTCTCACCGGAACGCATGTCGGTTGTGACACCTCTCAATGCGGCGCCTGCGTCGTGCATGTCGACGGCAAGGCGGTGAAGTCCTGTTCGATGCTGGCCGTGCAGGCCTCCGGGTCGACCGTGGTGACGATCGAAGGGCTTGCCAATGGCGGCGACCTGCATCCGATGCAGGCCGCGTTCAAGGAACATCATGGGCTGCAATGCGGCTTCTGCACGCCGGGCATGATCATGACGGCGACCGACATGATCGCGCGCCATCCCGAAGGCCTTGACGAGGCGACGGTGCGCGCCGAGCTCGAAGGCAACATCTGCCGCTGCACCGGCTACCACAACATCGTCAAGGCGATCCTCGCCGCATCGCAGACGATGGCGAAGGTGCCGAAGGGCAGGGCGAAACAGGCAGCGTAAGAAAGAAGCGAGTAGTGAATAGTGAATAGCGAGTAGTCGGTTTAGCCGAACCGCTCCGAGCACAATTCCCTACTCACTGTTCACTATTCGCTACTCACTATTCGCTATTCCGGAGGAATTCCTATGGGCATTGAAGGCATCGGCGCTCGGGTCGTGCGCAAGGAAGACAAACGGTTCATCACCGGCGCCGGCCGCTATGTCGACGACATGGTGGTTCCCGGCATGAAGCATGCCGCTTTCGTGCGCAGCCCGCACGCGCATGCTCAGATCAAGAAGATCGACGTCAGACGAGCGCAGGCGATGCCCGGCGTCATCGGCGTCTTGACCGGCAAGGAGCTCAAGGCCGACGGCATCGGCAACCTGATCTGCGGCTGGATGATCCATTCCAAGGACGGCTCGCCGATGAAGATGGGCGCGTGGTCGCCGCTGGCCGTCGACAAGGTGCGCTATGTCGGCGACGCGGTCGTCATCGTGGTGGCGGAAACCAAGGGCCAGGCCCGCGACGCGGCCGAAGCGGTCGAGATCACCTACAAGGAATTGAAGGCGGTGGTCGATGCCACCAAGGCGCTGCAAAAAGGTGCGCCGCAGGTCCATGCCGAAGCCGAGGACAATCTTATCTTCGACTGGGAGATCGGCGATGCCAAGGCGACCGACGCGGCGATCCAGGCGGCGGCCCATGTCACCCGCATGAAGATCGTCAACAACCGGCTGGTTCCCAACGCCATGGAGCCGCGCGCGGCCCTTGGCCATTACGACAAGGCCGAGGACCATTTTACCTGCTGGACGACGTCGCAGAACCCGCATGTCGCGCGGCTGGTGATGAGCGCCTTCTACAATGTCGCACCGGAAAACAAACTGCGCGTCATTGCGCCCGATGTCGGCGGCGGCTTCGGCTCGAAGATCTACATCTATCCCGAAGAGATCGTCTGCCTTTGGGCGTCGAAGAAGACCGGCGTGCCGGTCAAATGGGTCGCCGACCGCACCGAAAGCTTCCTCACCGACGCACATGGCCGCGACCATGTCTCGACGGTCGAAATGGCGTTCGACCAGAACAACAAGATCACCGGCTTCAAAGTCGACACCATCGCCAATCTCGGCGCCTACATGTCGCTGTTCTCGTCTTGCGTGCCGACCTATCTCTACGCGACGCTGCTGTCGGGCCAGTACAACATCCCGACGATCCACGCCAATGTGCGCACCGTCTACACCAACACGGCACCCGTCGATGCCTATCGCGGGGCAGGGCGGCCGGAAGCCACGTATCTGCTCGAACGGACAATGGAGACCGCCGCGCGTGAACTTGGGGTCTCTCCGGCGGAGTTGCGGCGCATCAATTTCATCACCGAGTTTCCGCACCAGACGCCGGTCATCATGAACTATGACGCCGGCGACTATGGAGCTTCACTCGATGCGGCGACACAGGCGTCCGACTATGCCGGCTTTGCCAAGCGCAAAGCGGCGGCCGGCAGCCAGGGCAGACTGCGCGGCATCGGCATGAGCTGCTATATCGAGGCCTGCGGCATCGCGCCGTCGGCGGCGGTCGGTTCGCTCGGCGCCGGCGTCGGTCTGTGGGAATCCGCCGAAGTGCGGGTCAATGCCGTCGGCACGATCGAGGTGCTGACCGGCTCGCACAGCCATGGCCAGGGCCATGAGACGACCTTCGCGCAACTCGTCAACCAGCGTTTTGGCGTGCCACTGGACTCGGTCTCGATCGTCCATGGAGATACCGACAAGGTGCAGATGGGTATGGGCACCTACGGCTCGCGCTCGGGCGCGGTCGGCATGTCGGCAATTGCCAAGGCGCTCGACAAGGTCGAGGCCAAGGCCAAGAAAATCGCCGCCCATCTGCTCGAGGCCGACGAGGGCGACATCGTCATCGAGAATGGCGAGGTCAAGGTTGCCGGCACCGACAAGAGCCTGCCCTGGTTCCAGGTGGCGCTTGCCGCCTACACCGCTCACAATCTGCCGGCAGGCATGGAGCCGGGACTGAAGGAAACAGCCTTCTACGATCCGGCGAACTTCACTTTCCCGGCGGGCTGCTACATCTGCGAGGTCGAGATCGATCCGGAAACCGGCACGACCGAGATCGTCCAGTTCGTCGCGGCGGACGATTTCGGCAACATCATCAACCCGATGATCGTCGAGGGTCAGGTGCATGGCGGCATCGCCCAGGGCATCGGCCAGGCGCTGCTGGAAGGCGCGCACTATGACGATAGCGGGCAGCTGCTGACGGCGAGCTACATGGACTACACCATGCCGCGCGCGGACGACCTGCCGTCATTCAAGGTCTCGACGTCGAACACGCCGTGTCCGAGCAATCCGCTCGGCATCAAGGGCTGTGGCGAGGCCGGCGCCATCGGCTCGCCGCCGGCGGTCATCAACGCCATCACCGACGCTTTGGGGATTGTGGACATCGCCATGCCGGCCTCGCCGTCGAAGGTGTGGGCGGCGATTAGGGCGAAGAAATGAGTGAGTAGGGAGAAGTGAGTAGGGAATGGGCATTACCGGAGATGACAGCGTCCCTATTCCCTATTCCCTACTCCCTACTCACTACTGCCTAACCACTTCAAGGGAGGATCCCATGTACGCAGTCAACTACCACCGCGCCGCCTCGGTCGCCGACGCCGCCAAGCTGGTGAAGAGCGGCGACGCCAGGCTTTTGTCAGGCGGCATGACGCTGATCCCGGCGATGAAGACGCGGCTCGCCGCACCGTCCGACCTGATCGACCTGTCGCGGATCAGGGAGCTGCAAGGCGTCAAGGTGTCGGGCAAGACCGTCACCATCGGCGCCGCCACAACCCATTACGACGTCGCCAATGACGAGAAGCTGCGGAAGGCCTGTCCGGCGCTTGCGCACCTTGCGTCGCTGATTGGCGATCCGGCGGTGCGCCACAAGGGCACGATCGGCGGCTCGGTCGCCAACAACGACCCAGCCGCCGATTATCCGGCGGCGCTCTTGGCGCTGGGCGCCACCATCGTCACCAACAAGCGCGAGATTTCAGCCGCGAAATTCTTCACCGGCCTGTTCGAAACGGCGCTGAAAGAAGGCGAGATCATCACCGCGGTGAGTTTTACCGCGCCGGCCAAGGCTGCTTACGAAAAATTCCGCAACCCGGCCTCGCGCTATGCGATCGTCGGCGTGTTCGTGGCAAAGGGCAAGGACGGGGTCAGCGTTGCCGTTACCGGCGCCGGCGATGACGGTGTGTTCCGCTCGAAGGAGATCGAAGCAGCACTGGCGAAGAATTTTGCCGCATCGGCGCTCGACGGCGTGAAAGTGCCGGCGAAGAATTTGATGACCGACCTCCACGCTTCGGCCGAATACCGTGCCAATTTGATCGCCGTGATGGCCAAGCGCGCGGTGGCGGCAGCCAACGCCTGACATCATAAAGCTACTGACAAGGAAAGGGGCCATCGCGGCCCCTTTGTTCGTCTGTGGCGGGCTGTAACTGCCCAGTCCTTGCGGGTTCGCTGCCACGCGCAAATCCGTTGTTTCAGGTAATTCCCGTGCAAGAACAGGCGCATACTTCCCAAGGGACTGCCCAGCCCCATTCTCGCACTTGCACAATCTGATATTGCACTGCAATATGTATAGCTTGGCGGAACACGGGGTGGATTCTGCGCGCGGCGGTGTGAGCTGCGCCAAGATCTTGCGTCGTAGAGGATCGGCATGGCCGACATCTCCGCAGCGTCTGTTGCCCTGCCGCGGGCCACAGCCGACAAAGCAGCCAGAGCAAGACTGGCCTATCTCGATGGCTGGCGCGGGCTTTCGATCGCACTGGTGCTGATCGGCCATTTCTTCCCCGTTCCCGGGATCAATCTCGGCGTGCTCGGCGTCGAGTTCTTCTTCGTGCTCTCAGGCCGGCTGATGGGCGAGATACTGTTCATCGAACGCTTTCCGCTGAAAAAATTCTTCAAGCGCCGCTTTTCGCGCATCTATCCCGCGCTGCTGGTGTTCGTGACATCAGCCATGATCGGGCTCTCCGGCACCTTTATCGGCTTCAAATGGAAGGCGGCGCTGACGGCGCTGACATTCACCTACAACTATGCCGGAATTCTCATCACCCGCGCCGGCGCGCTCGACCACATCTGGTCGCTATGCGTGGAAGAGCATGCCTACATCATCCTGGCGCTGATCAGCGTGGTGGTGACCGGGCGGGGTAATGTCGTTCGGCTGCTGGTGACGCTGTCGCTGCTGGCGATGGCCAATGGCGCCATTTCGTACTGGGCACTCGGCATGGATTACGAGCACAGCTATTGGCGCACCGATGTGCATATCGCCTCGATCCTGCTGTCGGCATCGATCTGCCTGCTCAAGCACGATGACCGGCTGCCGGCATTCCTGAAGAGCCCCTATGTCAGCCTCGTGTCGGCGGCGGCGGCTATATTGCTGTTCCTCGATCCGGTGCCGACGCCGATCCATTACCTACTGGCGGTGCCGTTGCTGGCGCTTGCCGTCAATACGCTGGACACCAGCAGCCGGCACCTGACCGGCCTGCTATCGTCCAGGCCGATGGTGATGATCGGGCTGTGGTCATACTCGCTCTATCTCTGGCAACAGCCCTTCTACAAATTCGTCGCCGAGCAGGGCAGTGCGCCGATCCCGATGCTGGCGGCTGTCTTCGCCTGTGCACTATGCAGCTACTATCTGGTCGAGAAGCCCGCGCGGGCCTGGCTGAACCGGAATTGGTGAGGGCTACGGACTCCTAATCTTATGCCGCCGTGGCGATCTGCTTGCCGATCATCAGCCAGCGACCCATCAGCCGGCGATCTCCTTGAGGTAGTAGCGCACCGCCTTCTTGCCGCCATGGATCACCGCGTCACCGACCTCGGCAAAGCCAAGCGCCGCATGGAAGGCGTCCGAAGCCGGATTGGGCGGTTCGACATTGACCTCGCAGGTGACGATGCTGTGGCCCGCGCGGGCGACTTCCCCGAACAGATCCTCGTAGAGCCGGCGGGCATGGCCGCGGCCGCGCGCTTGCGCCGCGACGACGACGCGGTCGACATAGACGAAGCGTGGATAGCGCTCGCGGAACCAGAGGAAATTCGGGCTGTCGTAGGCCGCATTCTGGTCGAACGTCATGATGAAGGCTTCGAGCGCGCCGATGCGCCTGATGTAAAACGCTTCGCCAAGCAGGAAGGACAGCCGTTCCGGCTCGAGCCATGACAGTTCGGCGGCGTGCTCATTGTTGAGCGCGAGGATGGCGGCTTCGTCCTGAGGCAGGACGCGGCTGATCGGCGATGGCCGCCCAGTCACGGCTTTGCTCATCATGCTCTGGCCGCCGCAATCGTCGCCGCAACCAGCGCCCCATCGGTGACTGTGGTGCGATACTCGCGGTCGAGATCGGTGCCCCCCATGCCGACTTGCGGGTTGCGGTAGGCCATGGCGCTCGGTACGTCCTTGAGCGCGGCGAAATGCATTTCCGTCAGCCCGGTTGATGCCAGCACCCCGGCGATGTTTTCGGGGTCCAGCGCGCCGCAGCCGAGGATGATGATGCGGCCGTCGGCCTGGCGGACGAGATCCGCCAACAGGCCGGCGCCTTCCACCGCGGTGTCCCTCTGGCCGCTGGTCAGCACGCGGCCGACCTTGCAGCGGATCAGCGCTTCCAGCGCCTCGGCCGGGTCGCGCGTCATGTCGAAGGCGCGGTGGCAGGTGACGGCGAGCGGACCGGCGGCATCGACCAGCGCGCCCATGCGGGTTTCATCGATGGTGCCGTCGGCATCGAGGCAACCGACGACGACACCGGCGACGCCGAGGTCACGAAGCGCTGCGACATCGGCGAGCATCGAGCTGTATTCGGCCTCGCTGTAGAGGAAATCGCCGCCGCGCGGCCGCACGATGACATGGAAGGGAATGGTCGCGCTCTCGAGTGCGGCGCGCACCGTGCCGAGGCTGGGCGTGATGCCGCCTTCGACCAGGCTGGCGCAGAGCTCGACCCGGTCGGCGCCGGCGGCCTGCGCGGCCAGCAGTCCATCGATGCCTTCGACGCAGATTTCGATCAGGGGGCGAGCATTTCCTGCCAAGGGGCGATCCTTCATGATTGCATGACGGCCAGCCCTAGCATCGGCTCGGTTGGTGGGGAAGCCGGAACAGCCAGTCGCTGCTTGGGCCAGCCCGGCAACCCTGCCTAGGTCCGTAGCGAGAGATCTATTGTTTCTGCAGCGCCGTGTTCTTGGCGCCTTGTTCGACCTGGTCGATGACCAGCAGCTTGACCGGGGCGTCGCCGATGTTGGTGGCCTGGTGCCACTGGCCGATCATCTCGATGATGAAATCGCCCGTCTTGTAGGTGTTGCTGTTGCCGGTCTCGACATTCGTCACTTTGAGTGTCCCGGCCTCGACATAGGCGTAGCGGGCAAACGGGTGCTTGTGCACCGGCAGAGTGGCGCCGACCGCAATGTCATAGGTTGAAACCAGGACCTGGACATTTTTCTGCGGCAGCACGATCGGCTGACCGGACGCCGTCTGGCTGCGATCCGCAAGCGGTGTGACGACAACCGGCGGGATGGTACTGTCCAGCGCCCGAGCGGGGTTTGCAAATAGCGCTGCCGCGAACAGCAGCATCGATGCCAGGATCTTTCGCATGGTTCCTCCAGGTTTTACCGCCACCGCGCGGCGCGACGCCAAAGTTCTAACTCTCGTCAGTTACTGGAGACACAACGTCATCCGCCGGTGCCGTCGTCCATCATCGTATTCGTGAGCGCTTCATAGATGTTGCTGCATACCTGAGACCGCGGACAGTGTTTTACGATGAATGCCGGCACGACAGTCAGTGCGGCGGCGATCAGGATTTGCAGGAAGAGAGGAGCAGGCTCGAAGCGTTTGCCAAGCAAGGCTCGGCAAGCGAAGTAGAGACTTTGAGCCAGGCACGCCCAGACAAGGACATGCAACAGCGTGCTCGTTGCTCTTGCATAGGGCGTTATGTATCCGTCGGGAAAGCCGACCATGCCAAGGTCGACGAGCCACTGCAGAGCCAGCAGGCAGGACAGGCATGCCCACAGAAAGGGCGCTACGCGGGTAACTAAAATTCTGCTGCGGTCAACGCTCATGTGCAATCGAAGCACAACAGCGCTCGGCCTTCCAGAGCGGCTGCTGCGTGGCTTGGAGTATCGCCTATTTAAGAGTGCGCAGCGTGATGGAGTAGCGGTGACCGGCGACCGGCGGAATGCTGTGCTCCCACTCGTGGCGCGCCGGACCGTCCATGAGATAGAGGGACCTCGGTTCGACCTCGATCGTCTCGCGATCCCATTTGGAGCCGTTTTTGCGGCGCAGCCGAAAGCTGCAGGGCGCCAGCAGCGAGACGCCGGCGACGAGATCGAAATGCGGCTTGTCGCGATGCCAACCTATGCCCGCGCCCGGCGGATACTCGTTGATGAGCACTTGGGCGAATTCCGTGGCCTGCCTGCCGGCAAAATCCGCGACCTTGTCGCGAAGCGGCAGCAGGAATTTCGGGATGGGCGGCGCTTCGACGACCTGGCGCCGGTCGTAGTCATAGCGCCAGCCGAAGCCGGCGACCTGCCGGTTGGCAATATGGCCATGGAAATCGAACGGCTTGAAGGACAGTTCATTGAGGTGACGGACCAGTTCCGCCTCTTCGTCCGTTGTGATCAGGCCCGGCCGGTAGGAAAATCCTTCCGGCAGCGTGTCGGCCGCGCCGAAGAGATCGCCCTGGCTGGCATACGCTGTTGTGCTGGATTTCGTCTGTGCCATCTGACGGAGAGATAGGAAGCCTCGCCGCCTGGGCAAGATTTTCGGCGTTGTGATGCGCCTCCCTGACGGAACCTCCGCATCGTTGCGGCATTACGCATTTTCGAAGCAGGATCTGGGGCGAAGCAAGATTTTGGGACGAAGCAGGATTTTCGACATGCCGTCCACTGCCATCCGCAACACCCATTACGACCCGTCGACGAAAATCCTCTCGGTCTGGTTCGTTCCAAGCGGAGCCCGCTACGACTATGAAGAGGTCGAGCCTGAGACCTATGCGGCGTTCCGGGCCGCCTTCTCGAAAGGGCAATTTTTCAACGAGTTCGTGCGCGACCGCTACCGGTTTCACTTGGTTGAAGAAGGGCGTCCGCGAGCAACCGGGTTCTGAAGGTGCGGTGATCCGTATAAGGTCGCGAACCCCAATTGCTTTTCAAATTGACTTGTTTCAACCTGCTTTGTGGGGACGGACAATGCCGTGGTCGAGATGGCCGTAACATTGGGGGAGGCAGCTTTTGAAATGCATATTGATTATACTCGGCGTGGTAGGTGTCCTGTCTTCCGCTGCGTCTGCAAAAGATAATCGACAACACATCGACCCTGCCTATCAAAAAAACATCAACTATCTGGCCGGGCTGTCCGACGCCCAGTTGAAATTGGTCGTAACATGGTCAGCTAACGTCATCGCCGTTACGACGCGATGCCCGGCGCTGCAGCTGACTCCAGACGGAAAATCCAAAATAACGGCGATATACATCTTGTACGATGTGCAAGATAAACACCTGATACCCAATCCCCCCGAATTCAAGAGAGCCATCAGGTTTTATGAAGGCGCTTACCGCACGGCGGCGCAACGCACGGACAGCTGTCGGGCGGAGAAAGCCAAGGACCCGGGAAGCTACCGGTAAATAGTTGTCGGCATGATCGACTAGAAGTGATTTGGCTCGCCGGAACCCCGGCGAAGCGCGAATTCTCTATAGCCCCTTCGCCAAATCGCCGTGAGAACTCACGGCCCGAAAACGCGACCGGACCGCGCGGACGCGCTTCGCCTTGCTGGTGACGCCCCCACCGTCACTTCGCAACCGAGCCCCCGAGAAAATGGACCTGGAGGCTTCTAGCGCGGGCATCGATTGTCTGGAAAGGCAACGGCGCTCTGGCTTGGTTGAATTATCGGCCGCCACCGCGGAAATCGTGCGGACGGAAGCCAAACGGCGACTGCATAGCCGCTCATCAAAGCCCTGTTCAACTCCTCAATTCGTGGTAAGGTGATTATACCAGTTAATAACATGACGATCGGCGCGGCCGTCGTTCAAAGCGGGAGTAGGGATAGATGACGACGATTGCGCTGTTCGGTGCCGGCGGCAAAATGGGTTACCGCCTGTCGACCAATTTTCGCGGATCGCCCTACACGGTACGCCATGTCGAGGTCAGCGAGGCCGGCCGCGATCGGCTGAAGACCGGACTGGGCTTCGACGCGGTCAGTGCCGATGCGGCGCTGGACGGGGCGGATATCGTCATCCTGGCCGTTCCCGACACGCATATCGGCAAGGTGGCGGCTGATATCGAGAGCAAGCTCGCGCCTGGCACGATGGTGATAGTGCTCGACGCGGCCGCACCCTTCGCCGGCCATCTGCCCAACCGGCCGGACCTGACCTATTTCGTCACCCATCCCTGTCATCCGCCGATCTTCAACGACGAGACCGACATGGCGGCCAAGAAGGATTATTTTGGCGGCGTCAAGGCCAAGCAGCATATGGTCAGCGCGCTGATGCAGGGGCCGGAAGCGGACTACGCCAAGGGCGAGGCGGTCGCGAAAATCATCTGGGCGCCGGTCATGCGCTCGCACCGTGTCACCGTCGAACAGATGGCGCTGCTGGAGCCCGGTCTATCGGAGACGGTGTGCGCGTCACTGCTTGTCGTCATGAAGGAAGCCGTCGACGAGGTCGTCGCGCGAGGCGTCGACCAACAGGCGGCGCTCGATTTCCTGCTCGGCCACATGAACGTGCTCGGCGCCGTGATTTTCGGCGAGACCAAGGGCGTATTCTCGGATGCCTGCAACAAGGCGATCGAATTCGGCAAGCCGGTGCTGATGCGCGACGACTGGAAGCGGGTGTTCGAGCCGGAAGAGATCGCCGCGAGCATTCGGCGCATTACCTGAGACAGGCCGAGTCGGGGGGCTTGCCGGAGCGCCTCGATGGCTCGACACACCCGCCATGACGCCCAGATGTTTTTGCTCGGTGGGCACACGTCACCTCAATTCATGATTGACTCATCATACCAGTTGGCTTAGCTGTTGATGGCTTGAGCAAGGGTCCGCGGGAAGTACGAAGCCTGGGCGAGTGGAGGGACGGCGGGGGAGCAGCGATCGTTTGGGAAGCCGGCAACGGCATTTCAGCCCGAACCGATCGGCGGCCCGCGCTGCGCGACGAATTCGAATGCAGAGGCCTTGATTGATCAAGGCAATTTTTCAAACGGGAGGACATCATGAAACTCACACGCAGAATGACACTTGCGGCGTTCGCCGGCATGCTGGCGCTTGGCACGGCGGTACCCGCCTATGCGGCCGACCTCATTGCCATCATCACGCCCTCGCACGACAATCCGTTCTTCAAGGCGGAAGCCGTCGGCGCCGAAGCCAAGGCCAAGGAACTCGGCTACGAAGCGCTTGTGCTCGTCCATGACGACGATGCCAACAAGCAGTCCGAATTGATCGACACCGCGATCGGTCGCGGCGCCAAGGCGATCATCCTCGACAATGCCGGCGCCGACGCCACTGTCGCTGCCGTGCAGAAGGCCAAGGACGCGGGCGTGCCGTCGTTCCTGATCGATCGCGAGATCAACGCCACCGGCGTCGCCGTGGCTCAGATCGTCTCCAACAACTACCAGGGCGCCCAGCTCGGCGCGCAGGAGTTCGTCAAGCTGATGGGCGAGAAGGGCAATTTCGTCGAGCTGGTCGGCAAGGAATCCGACACCAATGCCGGCATTCGCTCGAAGGGCTATCATGACGTCATCGACGATTATCCGGATCTGAAGATGGTCGCCCAGCAATCGGCCAACTGGAGCCAGACGGAAGCCTATTCCAAGATGGAATCGATCCTGCAGGCCAACCCGGATATCAAGGGCGTCATCTCCGGCAACGACACCATGGCGATGGGCGCGTATGCGGCGCTGGTTGCGGCGAACCGCAAGGACGTCATCGTCGTCGGCTTCGACGGATCGAACGACGTGCGCGACTCCATCACCGCGGGCGGCATCAAGGCAACCGTCCTGCAGCCGGCCTATGCGCAGGCGCAGATGGCGGTCGAGCAGGCCAACGACTTCATCAAGAACAAGAAGTCGCCGGCCAAGGAAAAGCAGCTGATGGACTGCGTTCTGGTCAATGGCGACAATGCTGCCAAGCTGGAAACGTTTGCGCTGACCAACTGAGCCGGCGTGACATGAACAGCGAGGGGCTACCCAAGGGTCGTCCCTCGTCGCCCCTTTCCGTGGGTATTGATCACATGCTCAACAAGCCATCATGCTGAACAACAAGCCGATCTGGCCGATCCTTGCCGTGATACTCGGCATCAGCTTGACCGCCTGCAAGATCCTCCCGACCCCTTCGGGGGACAGCGGCAATGCCGCCGTCTTCAATCCGGACAAGATGGTCGAGGAGATCTGGGCCGCGAAGGTCGTGCCTTACCTCCAGCAGAAGGCCGGGCCGTTTGCCGAGGTCCACGCTCTGGCGAAAACCGATCCTGCTTCCGCTGGCGCCAAATATGGCAATCCGAACAAGCAGGCGAATTCGCCATGGACCTTCGCGGTTCGCGCCGAGGGCAAGATCATCGCAGCCAACACGGCGTCACGCGCGGCAACGATGGATATCGATGTCGACGGCGACGGCAAGGCCGATGCGCGTGTGCAAATCGGACCGGCGATGCGGGGAACCGCGCTGCGCGACAGTCTCGATTTCATCCAGTTCAACGATTTTACCAACCAGATCGACTTCGCCCAGTTCGGCAAGGCGTTCAACGCCTATGCCGTCAAGGCCGTGCTTGCCAAACTGCCGCGTGACGCGCTGGAAGGCCGGACCGCCAAGGTTCTCGGCGCCTATACGCTCGAGAGCGGCCAGGACCTGCCGCTGGTGACGCCGGCGGAGGCAGAGATCGGGCCGAAGCCATGAGTGCCGCCGCCGCTCACGATGTCATCCTGAAGCTGGAAGACGTCTCGAAGGTCTATTCCGGCACCGTCGCGGTCAAGCGCGCGAATTTCGAGGTACGCAAGGGGGCGGTCAATGTGCTGGTCGGCGAAAACGGCGCCGGCAAATCGACGCTGATGAAGATTATCGCCGGCGTCGAACAGCCGACGCTCGGCCGGATCCTCCTGGAAAGGGAGGAGGTCTCCTTCTCGTCCTCGGGCGACGCGGTGAACCGCGGCATCGGCATGGTGTTCCAGGAGCTGAACCTGTTTGGCAATATGACCGTCGCCGAGAACATCTTCGCCACGCGCGAGATCACCAACCGGTTCCGCAAGATCGACCGCAAGGAACAGGAGCGTCGCGCGGCGCAATTTCTCGAACGGCTGCAGGCCGGGATAAGGCCGGACATGCTGGTCGAGGATCTGCGCATCGGCCAGCAGCAGCTGGTCGAGATCGCCAAGGCGGTCTCGCTCGATGCACGCATCCTGATCATGGACGAGCCGACCTCGGCGCTGAGTGCGGCGGAAGTCGAGATCCTGTTCAAGGTGATCGCCGACCTCAAGGCGCGCGGCGTGGCCATCGTCTATATCTCGCACCGGCTGGAAGAGCTGATCCGCATCGGCGACTACATCACCGTGCTGCGCGATGGACACATCACCGGCCAGGAAGAGATGAAAAACGTCGACACGCGGTGGATCGTGCGGCAGATGATCGGCTCCGACGCCAAGGATTTCGCCAAGGCCGACGGCCATTTTCCCGGCGAAGAGATATTCCGCGCCGAGGACATCTGCCTGCCGCGCGCCACCGGCGGGCTGGCGGTCGATCACGTCTCGCTGTCGCTGCGCGCCGGCGAGATCCTCGGCATATACGGCCTGATGGGCGCCGGGCGGAGCGAGCTGTTCGACTGCATCATGGGCCGCCATGGCCAGGCTACCGGCGCAATCTTCATCGCCGGCAAAAAGGTCAAGGAGCGCGACACGACGCGGCGTATCCGGCGCGGGCTGGCGCTGATCCCCGAAGACCGCCAGCGCGAAGGGCTGGTGTCGATCCTCTCCGTCGCCAGCAATCTGACGCTGGCCAGCCTGTCGCGCTTTGTCCGCCTGTTCCACATCAGTGGCGGCCAGGAGAAGCAGGCGGTGACGCAGATGGTGCGGGAACTGGCGATCAAAGTCGCCGACCCGGCGCAGGAGGTCTCATCGCTGTCAGGCGGCAACCAGCAAAAGGTGGTGATCGGCAAGGCGCTGCTCACCGGGCCTAAGGTGCTGCTGATGGACGAGCCCAGCCGCGGTATCGATGTCGGCGCCAAGGCCGACGTCTTCCGCACCATGCGCAAACTGTCGCGCGACGGGCTGGGCATTCTGTTCGCCACCTCGGATCTCGATGAGGTGATGGCGCTGTCCGACCGCATCGCGGTGATGAGCAATGGAAAACTGACGGGCATGTTCGATCGCGCCGAGGCGACGGAGGCAGCCCTTGTCGCCGCCTCGGCACTTGGCCACGGACCGGCCCCGCACACGGAGAACCCATGACTGACATCCCGGCCAAGGCGGCTGTCTCCTCCGTTTCGAGCGGCTCGCTGCTGCTGACGCTGATGAAGGCGAGGACCTTCATCGCGCTGATCGCCGTCTTGATCTTCTTCTCGATCGCGGCGCCGAATTTCCTGTCGACAGCCAATCTGATCCTGATGTCGAAACATGTGGCGCTGAACGCCTTCCTCGCCATGGGCATGACCTTCGTCATCATCACCGGCGGCATCGATCTCTCAGTCGGCTCGATCGTCGGCCTGTGCGGCATGGTCGCCGGCTACCTCGTGCTGAACGGCATCGACCTGCAATTCGGCTACACCGTCTATTTCAACGTCGTCGAGATCGCGCTGATCACGCTGGCGGTCGGCATATTGATCGGCGCCGTCAACGGATTGCTGATCACCAGGTTGAATGTAGCGCCGTTCATCGCCACGCTCGGCGTGCTCTATGTCGCGCGCGGCCTGGCGTTGCTGTCGTCGGACGGCCGCACCTTCCCCAACCTCGTCGGCAAGCCGGAGCTTGGCACCACCGGGTTTGGTTTCCTCGGCGCCGGGCGGCTGCTCGGCCTGCCGGTGGCGATCTGGACACTGATCGTCGTTGCGCTGGCGGCGGCCTACCTCGCCAAATACACCCCGCTCGGCCGCCACATCTTCGCCGTCGGCGGCAATGAACGGGCGTCGCGAATTTCGGGCGTTCGTGTCAACATGGTGAAAATATTCGTCTACATGTTCTCCGGCTTCTGCGCGGCGATCGTCGGCCTGATCATCTCGTCCGAACTGATGGCCTCGCACCCGGCAACAGGCGAAAGTTTCGAGCTCAACGCCATTGCGGCGGCGGTGCTCGGCGGCACCTCGATGTCGGGTGGGCGCGGCACGATCGGCGGCACCATTGTCGGCGCCTTCGTCATCGGCATTCTTTCGGACGGGTTGGTGATGATGGGCGTGAGTTCCTTCTGGCAGATGGTGATCAAGGGCCTTGTCATCATCGTCGCCGTCGTCGTCGACCAGGCGCAGCGCCGGCTGCAGAGCCGGGTGACGTTGATGCAGATGGCAAAGGCAGGCTGAGCATGGCGGAGTTGCGGGGAGGGCTCATCGGCTGCGGCTTCTTTGCCATCAACCAGATGCATGCCTGGCGCGACATTGAAGGCGCCGCGATGGTCGCCATTTGCGACCGCGACCCGGAGCGGCTGCGCATCATCGGCGACCAGTTCGGCATTGCGAAGCGCTACACCGACGCGGCAGAGATGTTTGCAAGCGAAAGCCTCGACTTCGTCGATATCGCCACTACCGTTCCCAGCCATCGTCCGCTGGTCGAGATGGCGGCGCTGCACCGTGTGCCGGTGATTTGCCAAAAGCCGTTCGCGCCGACGCTTGCCGACGCCAAGGCGATGGTGAGGGCCTGCGTGGAAGCCGGCGTACCGCTGATGGTGCATGAGAATTTTCGCTGGCAGTCGGCGATCCAGGCGGTGCGTGCCGTGCTCGACAGCGGCGAGATCGGCACGCCGTTCTTCGGGCGCATCTCCTTCCGCTCTGCCTATGACGTGTTTTCCGGCCAGCCCTATCTCGCCAAGGGAAAGCGCTTCATCATCGAGGACCTCGGTATCCACAGTCTCGACATCGCCCGTTTTCTACTGGGCGACGTGTCGACGATCACGACGCGAACGGCGCGCATCAACCCCGATATCGCCGGCGAGGACGTCGTAACGATGCTGATGGATCACAAGAGCGGCGCCACCTCAGTCGTCGACTGCAGCTACGCGACGAAGCTTGCCGTGGAGCCGTTTCCCGAAACGCTTATCGAGATCGACGGCAGCGACGGCACAATCCGCCTGGCGCAGGGATATCGGCTCACCGTGACCGGCAGGCGCGGCACGAAGATCACCGACGTTTCGCCGCCCGTACTCGCCTGGGCATCGCGCCCATGGCACAACATCCAGGAGAGTGTCGTCGCCATCCAGCAGCACTGGGTCGACTGCCTGGCAGAGGGAACCGAGCCGGCGACCTCGGGCGCCGACAATCTCAAGACATTCGCGCTGGTCGAGGCGGCCTATCTGGGCGCCGCGAGCCACGAACCTGTCCACCTGGATGGCTTGCTGACATGACAGCCGACGCCTTCCTCCTATACGGCGCACGCGTGGTCGAGGCCGAGCCGGTCAGGCTGAGTGCGGGCCTGCTCAGCGCCGACTTCGTCAACGGCAATCTGCGCACCATCCGTTACGGCGGCATCGAAGTGCTGCGCGCCATCGCCTACATCGTGCGCGACCGCGACTGGGGCACTTACGAGCCTGAACTGACCGACCTTGCCGTCGATTAGGACGCCGACAGCTTCTCCGTCAGCTACTCCGCAAGTTGCTTAGCGCCGGGCGGAAGCCGGCTCGACCTTCGCGCTACGATCAAGGGCTCCGCCAACGGTCACCTGGTCTTCGACGTCAGCGCGGTCCCTGAAAGCGATTTCGAGACCAATCGCTGCGGCTTCTGCATCCTGCATCCGATCGCCGGCCTCTCCGGAAGCCCGGTGACGGTCGAGCATACGGACGGCAGCTTGGTGGCGGCGAAGCTGCCGCTGTTGATCGATCCCTGGCAGCCTTTCAAGGATTTGCGCTCGATCACCCATGAAGTCCGGCCGGGCATCACTGCCGAATGCCGGATGGAAGGCGACACTTTCGAGATGGAGGACCAGCGCAACTGGTCGGACGCGTCATACAAGACCTATGTGCGGCCGCTGGCGCTGCCATGGCCCTATGTGCTGCCGGCCGGCCAAACTGTAAGCCAGACGGTCAGCCTTCGCATCACCGGCGAGGGGGGAATGCCGGCCGCAGCATCTGCCGCCGAACCGGTCAGCGTCGAACTCGGCGAGACCGGGCAGAGGCTGCCGGATCTCGGCGTGATCATCTACCCGGATGAGGTCGAAGCAGCGCTCGCAAATCTTTCGACATTGACCGAGCTCGGCCCGCAGCAACTTGTCTTCCACTACGATCCGACGCGCGGCCACGGTCTCGAAGCATTGCAGTCTTATGCAAGGCTCACCGCCGCCTATCCGGTGCAGACGACGCTGGAATGCGTCGTTGCCTGCGCGGGCGACCTCGATGCCGAGCTGTCAGGCGTTGCCGACATGGTGCGTCAAGCCGGGTTGAAGCTTTCGGCCATTGCCGTCTCGCCTTCGGTTGACCGGCAGTCGACACCGCCGGGCAGCGCGTGGCCGGACTGTCCGCCGCTCGAAGACGTCTATGCCGCGGCCCGTCGCGCCTTTCCCGATATCCGGCTCGGCGGCGGCATGTTCAGCTATTTCACCGAGCTCAACCGCAAGCGCGTGCCGGGGGGCCTGCTCGATTTCGTCACTCACTGCACGTGCCCGATCGTGCACGCTGCCGACGATCTCAGCGTCATGCAGTCGCTGGAGGCGCTGCCCTTCATCACCCCGTCGACGCGGGCGATCTTCGGGGCAAAGCCCTACCGCATCGGTCCGTCGACGATCGCCATGCGCCAGAACCCCTATGGCGGCGCGACGAAGGGCAATCCCGGGGGACAGCGCATCGCCATGGCCGATCGCGACCCTCGTCATGCCGGCCTGTTCGCTGCCGCATGGACGATCGGCTATGCCGCGCGCGTGGCGCCGGCTGGGCTGGAACTGCTCACGCTCTCCGGCTTCGCCGGGCCGTTCGGCGTGCTGGCAGCATCCGGCGAACCCGTCGCGGAAGGATCGCCCCGGCCGATCTTCGATGCCATCAAGGGGCTTTGCGAAATGGCCGGCCTTGCGTATGTGGCGGCAAGGACGAGCGATCAGACCAAGGTGCTGGCGCTGGCCGGCCGCTCCGCTTCGGGCAAGACCTTCGCGTGGCTGGCGAACCTGACAGCGAACGACGTGACGGTCGACATCTCAGCGTTTGGCCGAGGCCAACTGGTGATGGCGCCCTATGCGATTGCCCGGTTCGGCTGAACTATTTTTCGGTATTCATCACATAGAGCGCGCGCGAGCGCTCGAGATGCTTGATCATCGCCTTCTCGGCGCCGTCGGCATCCTTCTTCTCGATGCGGCCGATGATCTCTTCATGCTCGGTCAGCGTGAACTGTTCCTTGCCGGTCCAGATCAGCATTTCGGTATGATATTCCTTCAGCCAACCGAGCATCGCCTCGCTGACGGCGATATAGATCGGGTTGCCTGAAATGGCCGCGATCTGGGTGTGAAACTTCATGTCGGCTGAAATGAAAGCCTCGGAATCGCCGCGAAAGCCACGCTGTTCGGCAATTGTGGCCCGCAGTTGCTCAACGTCCTCGGCAGTGGCGTTTTCGGCGGCTTCCCTGACCATACCGCGCTCGAAGAAGATGCGCGCCGTTTTCAGGTGTTCCAACGTGTCCTTCGACGACGACAGGATGATCTTGGCTGCGCCATCGACCTGCTTGATGATCGACTTGGCGGTCAGCTGCAGCACCTTGGCGCGTTCCCCATGCGAGATCGCGACGAGGCCCATATTGCTCAGCGCCTGCATCGCCTCGCGGATCGCGGGACGGCCGACCTCGAAGCGCTCCATCAACTCGCGCTCCGACGGCATGTCGTCGCCCGGCGTCAATTCTCCGCTGGTGATCAGGCGCTTCAGCCGCAAAAACACTTCGTCGGAAAGTTTGCGCCGGATGATCGGCTCCGAACGGTTCATCGTCGCGAATCACTCCCTTGACCTGTCTCTATCTAGCATTGCCACAGCCATTCCCGGAATGGCCGTCGCCCCGATCGGCCATAGCCGCAAGACAGGATATTGCTTGCAAAGCTTATGTACTCATTATACCAGATTCTGACGATCAAGGAACTCATTTCGAACCTCCGCGGCCTCAGACAACGAACCATGATCACGCTCACCTACCGCATCGAAACGTCAGGTAGCATCGAGGCGCTGGCGACCAAGATCGCCAGCGACCAGTCGACTGGAACCTTCGTCGCGCTGCCCGGCGAAACCGAGGAACTAAAGGCCCGGGTGGCCGCGCGCGTCCTGGCCATCCGGCACCTGCCGGACGCACTTCGCCCCTCCATTCCCGAGGCCGGTAACGGGCCGTTCAAGCGCGCGGATGTCGACATCGCCTTTCCATTCGATGCCATCGGCCACGACCTGTCGGCTCTGATGACCATTGCCATCGGCGGCGCCTATTCGATCAAGGGCCTGTCCGGCATTCGCGTTGTCGACATGAAGCTGCCGGAGCAATTCCGCGGCGCGCATCCAGGGCCGCAATTCGGCGTCGCCGGCAGCCGCAGGCTGACAGGTGTCACGGACCGACCGATTATCGGCACCATCGTCAAGCCGGCGCTGGGGCTTCGGCCACACGAGACCGCCGCAATGGTGGGGGAGCTGATCGCCGCCGGCGTCGATTTCATCAAGGACGACGAGAAGCTGATGAGCCCGGCCTATTCGCCGCTGGCGGAGCGGGTGAAGGCAATCATGCCGCTGATCCTCGACCACGAGCAGAGGACCGGCAAGAAGGTGATGTATGCCTTCGGCATCTCGCATGCCGACCCGGACGAGATGATGCGCAACCACGATCTGGTGGCCAAGGCGGGCGGCAATTGCGCGGTGGTCAACATCAATTCGATAGGCTTCGGTGGCATGGCGTTTCTTAGAAAACGCTCCAGCCTGGTGCTGCATGCCCATCGCAACGGCTGGGACATTCTTACTCGCCATCCCGGCCTCGGCATGGACTTCAAGGTCTGGCAACAGTTCTGGCGGCTGCTCGGCGTCGACCAGTTCCAGATCAACGGCATCCAATCGAAATACTGGGAGCCGGACGCGTCTTTCGTCGAGTCCTTCAGGGCGGTGACGACGCCGATTTTTGCGCCTGAGGATTGCGCCTTGCCTGTGGCGGGCTCCGGCCAATGGGGCGGGCAAGCGCCCGAGACCTATGAACGGACCGGCCGCACGGTCGATCTGCTCTATCTGTGCGGCGGCGGCATCGTCAGCCATCCGGATGGACCGGGCGCCGGGGTGCGTGCCGTGCAGCAAGCCTGGCAGGCGGCGGTCGACGGCATTCCGCTGGCGGAATTCGCCTTGAGCCATCCCGAACTGGCGCGGTCGATCGAAAAGTTCGGCGACGGCAAAGCGGCCTGAAGCAATGCAAGACCTGCTTCTCAGCTATTATGGCGACGACCTCACCGGCTCGACCGACGTCATGGAAGCGCTCGAACTCGGCGGCGTGCCGACCGTGCTATTTATGAGCCAGCCGGACGCGGCCATGCTTGCGCAGTTCAGCCACTGCCGCGCCATTGGATTGGCCGGCACCAGCCGCAGCGAGACGCCACAATGGATGGACACGCATCTGAGCGATGCCTTCGCTTGGCTGAAGACGCTGAATGCCGCGATCTGTCACTACAAGGTCTGCTCGACCTTCGATTCCAGCCCGGCGATCGGCAGCATCGGCCGGGCGATCGAGATCGGCCGCTCGGTCTTCGCGCAGGACAGCGTGCCGCTGCTGGTCGGGGCGCCGCAACTCAAGCGTTACACTGCCTTCGGTCATCTATTCGCGGCCTATCGTGAAAAGTATTTCCGCATCGACCGCCATCCGGTGATGAGCCGCCACCCGACGACGCCGATGGATGAATCCGACCTGCTGATCCATCTGTCGCGGCAGACGGAGCTCACGTCGGGGCTGGTCGATCTCGCGACGTTGCAGTCGGCGTCGCGCTCGGAAGCCTTCGACCGCTTGATCGCAAAGGGCACCGACATCGTACTTGTCGATGTCGACAGCCTCGAGACGCAGGCGCTTGCCGGCAAGGAGATATGGCGCGCCCGCAAGCCGGGCGGTTCGTTCGTCGTCGGCTCGTCGGGGATCGAATATGCGCTGCTGGCCGAATGGGTGTCGAACGGGACAGTCAGAGCTGAACCAGAATTTTCGCCGCCGGGTGCCGCCGACCGGATCGCGGTCGTCTCGGGCAGTTGTTCGTCGACGACCGAACGACAGATCCGTCACGCTTTGACTGACGGCTTCGACGGCATCGAGGTCGATCCCGTCGAACTGGTCTCCGAAGCTTCCGGAGATGCGATCGCACGCGCAGCAGCAGCCGGTCGCGCCAGCCTGGAAGGCGGACGCAGCGTCGTTCTCTACACGGCCCTTGGACCCACGGCCGACAGGGGGGGCGAAATCGACCGCCAGGAAGGCGCCCGCCACAAGCTCGGGCGGGGCCTCGGCGAACTGCTTCGCGCGCTGACCATCGAGCAGAAGTTGCAGCGCGTGGTCGTTGCCGGCGGCGATACGTCGAGCCACGCGCTCGGCCAGATGGGTGTCGATGCGCTGACCGTGCGGATGCCGTTGCCGGCGTCGCCGGGCTCGCCGCTTTGCGTCGCTCACTCGCGCGTCAAGGCGATCGATGGGCTGGAGGTGGCACTCAAGGGCGGGCAGGTTGGAACCGACCGCTATTTCAGCGCCATCCGTGACGGCCTTAGCAGCTGATTACGCGTCGCCTGGCAACCGCGAGATCCATCCGTGGCTCCCTGGCGCCGAAGCCTTTTTGTCGCGTATGTTGACGTTAAATTCACATAAAGATATGAGTTCTTTGTTGCGGCGAGGTGCTTTTGCCGTTTGTCCCCCTTGCTCAATCGGGGTTGTCGCCATGTGTTTCGCCCTTGCATCAGACTGCAGGATCGCCCTGTAGCAATCGCCAGTTGCTGAAAGAGGCGGTGATCATGCCCAGCCTGCTCGGAATCGATAACGGCCTCACGGTCACCAAGGCGGTCATCTTCGATGCCGACGGCGCGCAATTGTCCGTGGCCCGTCGCCGGGTGCCGCAATCGATGCCCCACGCGCGCTGGGTGGAGCGCGACATGTCAGGCCTGTGGCAAGCAACAGCCGACGCCATCAAGGAGGCGATCGCGCTCTCCGGCAGGCCGGCGGAAGACATCAAGGCGGTGGCGGCGACCGCGCATGGCGATGGTCTCTATCTGCTCGATCATGATCGTCAGCCTTTGGGACCAGGCATCCTGTCGCTCGACAGCCGCGCCGGCGACATTGTCGAAAGGTGGTCCGCCGGTACCGTTTTCACCGATGCACTGGCGACGACAGGCCAGACGCCGCATGTTTCGGCGCCGTCGGCGCTGCTGGCGTGGCTTAAGCAGAACGATCCTGATCGCTATGGCCGCATCGGCCATGTGCTGGCCTGCAAGGACTGGCTGCGCTTTTGCCTGACCGGCACGATCGGGACCGACCGCACGGAGGCCAGCACTTCATTCACGGATTTTCGCACGCAAGCCTATGCGCCTGAAGCGCTGCGCATCTTCGGGTTGGAGGATCTGTTCAACGCGCTGCCGCCGGTGGCGCATTCCGCTGACATCGCCGGTCAAGTCACAGCCGATGCCGCCGAAAGGACCGGCCTTCGCAGGGGAACACCGGTCGCCTGCGGCCTGCACGACGTGGCCGCCTCGGCGCTTGGCATGGGCGGCCATGAAGACGGCGTGCTCGCCATCGTCGCCGGCACGTATTCCATCAACGAAGTCGTCTCTTCGCAACCGCGCGTCGACCGACGTTGGTTCTGCCGCAACGCCATCGATGCGGGGCGTTGGAACAACATGTCGATCTCGCCGGCCTCGACCGCGAACTACGACTGGTTTCTCGACACTTTCTGTCGCTTGGAGCAAGACAGGACAAACGCGGATGGCGGCTCGCTCCACGAATTGCTGGCGGGAGAGATCGACGCGGCGTTGAAGAAGCCTTCGACCATCCTGTTTCATCCCTATCTGTTCGGCTCTCCCTATGGCGATTTGGCCAGCGGCAGCTTTGTCGGCCTGCATGGCTGGCACAATCGCGGCGACATGCTGAAGGCGGTTCTGGAAGGCATCGCCTTCAATCACCGCACCCATGTCGAGGCTTTGCGCGACGGCTTTGCCGTCAGCGAGATCCGCCTGACCGGCGGCGGTTCGCGCAATCCTGCTTTCGTCCAGATGTTTGCCGACGTGCTGAACGCCCCGGTCACCGTCACCTCGACGGATGAGACCGCGGCCCTCGGTGCCGCGCTTTGCGCAGGTGCTGCGGTCGGCTTGTTCAAGACGCCGCAAGAGGGCGCCAGGCAGGTCGGCATGACGGAGCGGACGTACCAAACCGTGCCCGCTTCCAGTGCTGTGTTCAATGAGCGGTTTTCGCTCTACTGCCGCATAGCCGAGCAGCTGAAGTCGCATTGGCCTGATATCGAAAGGCTGGCGGGGGTAAACGCATGATCAAGGCCGACGAACGACGCGAAGAGATCGCCGATTATGTGATCAAGCTCGGCCAGGTGCGCATCGATGATCTGGTCGAGCATTTCGGCGTGTCGCGCATGACCATCCACCGGCATATCGACCGGCTGGCGCAGCAGGGCGTGCTGCGCAAGCTGCACGGTGCGGTGACGGTCCAGCCTTCCGGCCTCTACGAGAGCGCTTTCCGCTACCGGGTGACCGTCAATCGAGCCGAGAAGGATGCACTGGCGCGGGCGGCACTGGATTATATCGAGGCCGGCCAGGTGGTGATGCTGGACGATTCATCGACGGCAAACGCGGTCGCGACGCTGCTGCTCGACGTCAAGCCGCTGACCGTCATTTCCAACAGCGTCTCGACGGCGGGCCAATTGATCAATGTGGACGATATCGATTTCATCTGCCTCGGCGGCCAGTATCATCCCACTTACAACGCCTATATCGGCATTGTCTGCGAGAACGCCGTGGCGCAGTTGCGCGCCAATGTGCTGATCTGTTCGGCTTCGGCCGTCACCGGAACCACTGCTTTCATCCAGGATCCGAATGTCGTGCGGGTCAAGCAGGCGATGATGACCGCCTCCGTGAAGCGCATCCTTTTGGTCGACCACGCAAAATTCGACCGGATCGCGCTGCATGTCTTCGACGATCTGACCAGTTTCGACGCCGTGCTGGTGACCGAGGGCCTGGGCGATGCGCAGGCGCAGAGCCTCGAACGGGCGGGGGTGAAGTTGCGCATCGTCAAGACGAAGGCGCCATGAACCCAGCAGATGGAGCCGGGGCGGACAATCCCGCAGGGCGTCTCGCCGCGATGGCCGGGACCGGCGAAGTCGACGTCGTCATTCTTGGCGCCGGCATCAACGGGGCTGGGCTGTTTCGCGATCTGTGCGCGCAAGGTGTCAGCTGCCTGATCGTCGAAAAGGCGGATTTCGGCTCGGGCACCAGTGCCGCGCCGTCGAGGCTCATCCACGGCGGCTTGAAATATCTCGAGACCGGCGAGTTCGGGCTGGTGGCGCAGTCGACGCTCGAACGCAATCTGCTTCTTCAAAACGCGCCGCACTATGTCAGCCCGCTGCCGACCGTCATCCCGATCTTCTCGTGGAGCAAGGGCATGCTCGCGGCGTTGCGAACGCTGTTCGGCTCGACCAGCGCGCCGCGCAGCCGCGGCGCCATACTGATCAAGATCGGCTTGATGATCTACGATTTCTACGGTTCACGAAACCAGGTCATGCCGCGCCACCGCATGGTCGGGCGGCGGCAGGCGCTTGTTGAGATGCCGGCGCTCAATCCGGCGATCGTCGCCACCGGCACCTACTACGACGCCAAGATAAGTCACCCGGAAAGGCTGGTGCTGGAACTGATCCTCGACGGCTTGCAGGCTCACGCGGCGTCTGCCGGTGCCAACTACACGACACTGGCGGCTTCAGCCAATGGCGTGCTCACCTTCCAGCCGGAAAACGGCGCGGCCTTTTCGGTGCGGCCGAAGCTGGTGGTGAACGCCGCCGGTCCGTGGATCGACGACGTCAACGCGCTGCTTGGTGCTCCATCGAAGATGATCGGCGGCACCAAGGGCTCGCATATCCTGTTAAGGCATGACGAACTGGTCAAAAGCCTCGCCGGGCGCATGCTCTATTTCGAGGCCGATGACGGCCGCATCTGCCTGGTCTACGACTATCTCGGCCTGGCGCTGGTCGGCTCGACCGACATCAAGGCCGACAATCCGGACGCGGTCCGCTGCGAACCCGAAGAAGCCGACTATCTGCTCGACAGCGTGCGAACGCTGCTGCCGGGCATGGCGTTCGAGCGCGACCAGATCGTCTACGCCTATAGCGGCATCCGGCCGCTGCCGACGTCTGAAGCAGCGACGCCCGGACTGATCAGCCGCGATCATTCGGCGCCGGTCGCCGAGCCGGACGGCAACAGGCCCTTTGCAGTCATTTCGCTGGTCGGCGGCAAATGGACGACGTTCCGCGGCTTTGCCGAGGAAGTCACTGATACCGTACTCAAGCGCTTGCAGCGCAGCCGCAAGGTGTCGACACGATCGATGCCGATCGGGGGTGGCCGGGATTTTCCGGCCAACGCCGCGGCGCGCGCGAACTGGCTGGCTGAGGCACAGCAGGCAGCAGGCGCCGGGGAAGGGCGCCTCGACCAATTGCTGTCGCGCTATGGGACCAGAGCCGTTGAGATCGCCAGGCACGGGTCGAATGATGAGGGTCGTCTGCCGGACTCGGACGGCTACGGCAAGGCGGAAATCGACTACATCGTGCGCAACGAATTCGTCGAACATCTGGCCGATGTCGTCATGCGCCGCAGCACGTTGGCGATAGGCGGCTCGTTGACGAGCCGCGACCTGACGGAGATTGCCGCGATCGCCGGGCGGGTGTTGGGGTGGAGCACCGAGCGCCTCGCGCGGGAGGTCGAAGCCGCTGTTGTCGAGCTCGAGGGCAGGAACCTGATGCGGCTGGACTGATCGCTTGATCGCTGACGCCGATAGCTTTCCTGAGGCAACCCATCGGTTTGCCCTCGTTGGGCCGTGTTGCTCCAAACTTCCCATCTTAAACCCAGGATTTTGCCCGCGCCTACGGGTGCCACCACCGGGATGGATAACACAAATTGACGTTAATATAACGCTGCCATATGGTCATATTATTTACCTTCTAATAGGCGCGTTGGCTGCCGAACGTCGGCTGGAGGCTACCATCTGCGGAGGGATTGACAGCGATACAAAGGTATGAAAATTTTTGCACACAAAGATAATATTATCACCCTGGGGAGGGAATGGCTTGAATTCCGGCGGATCCGCGAACCGCGGCCATGAGTCCAGTCTCGCCACGCGCGCGGCCTGGCTGCACTATGCCGGTGGTCTGACCCAGGCCCAGGTGGCCAAGCGGCTTGGCCTGACCAGTCTCAAGGCGCATAGGCTGATCACCAAGGCCAACCAGGAAGGTCTGGTCAGGGTCTTCATCGACGGCGACGTCGCCGAATGCGTCGACCTGGAACAGCGCCTGATCGCCGCCTATGGGCTCCACTATTGCGAGGTGGTTCCCGATCTCGATCAGGACGAACTGCCGCTCAAGGGGCTGGGCATTGCCGGCGCCCAGTTCCTGAAGCGCGAAATCGATCGCGGCGAAGACATGCTGATCGGCGTCGGCCATGGCCGCACGCTTGCCGCCAGCGTCGAATATCTGACGCGCGCAACTGCTGCTCACATCCGTTTCGTCTCGCTGCTTGGCGGCGTGACGCGCAAATTCGCCGCCAACCCGCACGACGTCATGCATCGCCTGGCAGAGCGGACCGGCGCGCAGGCTTTCGTCATGCCGGTGCCTTTTGTCGCCAATACCGCCGAGGACCGCGAAGTGCTGCTTGGCCAGCGCGGCATCAGCGATGTGTTCGCTCTCGCCAGCCGGTCCGACCTGATGTTCGTCGGAATAGGCACGGCCGAGCGGGAGGCGTCTCTGGTCGCCACCGGCATGATCGAGCCTTCCGAAATCGACGAGGTCAAGCGTGACGGCGGCGTTGGTGAATTGCTGGCGCATTTCTTCGACGACAAGGGGCGTCCGGTCGAAACGGCCCTGTCGGAAAGAATACTGGCGCTTCCGCGCGATCAGTTGAAGGGCCGCAGGATCGTTGCCGTTGCCGGCGGCAAGGTGAAGGTGCGCGCCATCAAGGCAGTACTCGAAAGCCGTTATCTCAGCGGCCTGATCACCGACGAATGCACGGCCCGCGCCCTGGTCGAGCTCGACGATGCAGCCGGGGCCGCGAAGCGCCGCGTGAACGGAGGAACTTCGAATGCGTGACAACGCACAATCCGCACCGCTGGTGGTTGCATCATGAGCGCGAAAGCCACCGCCCGGCAAGCTTCGCCCGGCCTGCGCCGGGTGCTTGCCGGCGCCGCGGCTCTGGTTCTGCTCGGCGCCATGGCGCTCGACACCAAGGTGATCAAGATCGGCTCTGCCGGCGATGTTCGCAACGCCGTGTTTTCGGCAGCCGACTACGGCAAATCTGAATTCCCCAAGGTGCAAGCCGATGTCGAAGCGCGTGCCGCCGACGCCGCGACGGTGGCGACGGCGATCGCCAAGGACAGGGCGACGGCCGAAAAGGAATATGGCGTGCCGGCGGGTGTCGGACCGGTCATTTCGGTCAAGTTCACCGGCGTCGTCGGCGAGGGAAAATCGGGCATCTACAAGGTCGCCGTCGACGGTTTGCCCGACACTTTGACGGTCCGCGTGCAGACTGGGCCGGCGATCAACGGAACCGAGCTTCGCGACGCCACCGGCAAGATCACCTTTGGTCAGTTCACCAACCAGATCGAGTATCAGGACGCCGGCTCGGCGCTGAACAACGAGATGAAGAAGGAGGTGCTGGCGAAAGTCGATACCAGCGCCTTGACCGGCAAGACAATAGCGGTGGTCGGCGTCTTCAAGCTGGTCAATCCGAAGAGCTGGCTGGTCACACCGGTGAGGCTGGACGTCAAATGACAATGACTGCCGGCATAGAACCCGCGACTGGCGATGCCGTGCTTTCGGCGCGCAATGTCGTCATGTCGTATGGCGGCGTCCACGCGCTCAAGGGCGTCAACTTCGACATCCATCGCGGCAAGGTCACCACCCTGTTCGGAGAGAATGGCGCCGGCAAATCGACGCTGATGAAGATCCTGTCCGGCGTGGTGACGCCGACATCCGGCGACATCGTGCTCGACGGCAATCTCGTCAGCTTTGCCTCGTCTTCGGACGCGCGCGATCGCGGCATTTCGATCATCCACCAGGAGCTCAGCCTGGCGCCGAACCTGAGCGTTCGCGACAACATCTTCATGGGCCGCGAACTGCGCACCAGAACCGGCCTCGACTTCGCCGAGGAGGCGCGCCAGGCGCGGGCGCTGATGGCCGACCTCGAAGAAGACATCGATCCGATGACCCTGGTCGAGGACCTGCGCCTGGGGCAGCAGCAGATCGTCGAGATCGCACGCGCGCTGTCGGTCGATTCCCGCATCCTGATCATGGACGAGCCGACCTCCGCGCTGAGCGCCACGGAGGTCGAAGTGCTGTTCAAGGTGATCCGCGACCTGACCAGCCGCGGCGTCTCCATCGTCTACATCTCGCATCACCTCGAAGAGGCGCTGCAGATCACCGACTACGCCGTCGTGCTGCGTGACGGGGCGATCACGGCGACGGCCGAGGCCAAGGACATCGACCTCGAATGGATCGTCCGCAACATGGTGGGCGAGAATTTCGATCTCGGCTCGCCGCCGACCGGCCACGAGTTCGGCGCGGTGGCGCTGTCGATCGAGGATGTCAGCGTCACCGACGCTTCGGGTTCAGGCTACGTCGTCGATCATCTGTCGCTGGATGTCAAAGCGGGCGAGATCGTCTGCATCTATGGGCTGATGGGCGCGGGCCGCACGGAATTGCTGGAGGCCGTCGCCGGCCGTGTGCCCATGGCGGGCGGGCGGGCGCTGCTGGAGGGTGAGGACGTTTCGGGACTGACCATTGCCCAGCGCATCGCCCGAGGTCTGGTTCTGGTCCCCGAGGATCGCCAGCGCGATGGCCTGGTTCAGACCATGACCGTCGGCCGCAACCTGTCGCTTGCCAGCATCGAGGCATTCGCCAAGGGGCTCTTCCTCTCCCGGCAGAGGGAGCGCGCACTGATCGACGATTCGATCCGCAAGGTGACCATCAAGACCGCGGGCGGAAACGCCATGATCGGATCGCTGTCGGGCGGCAACCAGCAGAAGGTCGTCATAGGCAAGATGCTGACGACGAATCCCAAGGTCATCCTTCTCGACGAGCCGAGCCGCGGCATCGACGTCGGCGCGAAGGCCGAAGTCTTTCGCTTGCTCAGCGAGCGTGCCGCGCAAGGCCTGGCGGTCGTCTTCTCGACCTCGGAGGTCAATGAGTGCCTCAGCATCGCCCACCGCATAGTCGTCATGCGGCGCGGCAAGATTTCCGCCGAATTCGGCGCCAACGCCACCAAAGAGCAGATCATGGCCGCCTCCGGCGAAGCCGTGGTCGCCTGATCGTAGATTCCGGAGCCCCGATCATGAGCGATGTCAGCCAGGCCAGCAAACAGTCCAGCCCCAATGCGGGCGGCGAGGGCTTCGACGTGGCCAAGCTGCTGCTCGAAGGCCGGGCCTTCTTTGCCCTGATCGTCATCATCGTCGTCTTCTCGATCCTGTCGCCCTATTACCTTTCGGTGGCGAATTTCCTGACCATGGCCTCGCATGTCGCCATCTTCGGGATTCTCGCCGTCGGCATGCTGCTCGTCATCCTCAATGGCGGCATCGATCTGTCGGTGGGGTCGACGCTCGGGCTTGCCGGCGTCGTCGCCGGGTTTCTGATGCAGGGCGTGACGCTGACCTGGGTTGGCGTCGTTCTCTACCCGCCGGTCTGGGTGGTCGCGGTGCTGGCCTGTATGCTGGGTGCGGCCGTCGGGCTTATCAACGGCGTGCTGATCGCGCGGTTCAAGGTTCCGGCCTTCGTCGCCACGCTCGGCGTCATGTACATGGCGCGCGGCCTGGCACTGCTGATGACCAGCGGCCTGACCTACAACAATCTCGGCGGCAAGCCGGAGTTGGGCAACACCGGTTTCGATGCTCTCGGCTTCAACCGCCTGTTCGGCGTGCCGACCGGCGTGGTGGTGCTGGCGGTCATCGCGCTGATCGGCAGCATCGTCCTGAACCGCACCGCCTTTGGACGCTGGCTCTACGCCTCGGGCGGCAATGAGCGCGCCGCCGAACTCTCCGGCGTTCCGGTCAAGACCGTGCAGATTTCGGTCTATGTGCTGTCGGGCATCTGCGCCGCCATTGCCGGCCTGATCCTGTCCTCGCAGCTGACCTCGGCCGGGCCGACCGCCGGCACCACCTACGAACTGACGGCCATTGCCGCCGTGGTCATCGGCGGCGCCGCACTCACCGGCGGGCGCGGCAACATTCGCGGCACCTTGCTCGGAGCCTTCGTCATCGGCTTCCTGTCCGATGGTCTGGTGATCATCGGCATCTCATCCTACTGGCAGACAGTGTTCACCGGCGCCGTCATCGTGCTCGCCGTGCTCCTCAATGCCGTTCAGTATCGCCGCCGTAGCAAGCTTCCAGCTTCGACGGGCGGCCAACCGACTTCTCAGAAACGGGGGAAGGCCGAACCGGCCAATCCTGCCCAAGGGAAGACTGCCAGCTGACTGGCAGCAAGACCGCGTAAAATCATTGGAGGAATGTACATGAAAATCGTGCTTAGAAGTTTGCTTGCCGCCGCGATGGTGGTCGGGTTTAGCGCAGCCGCATCGGCCGCAGGCCTGATCTCGATCATCGTCAACGATCCGGCCAACCCCTACTGGCTGACCGAAGGCAACGTCGCCAAGGCCGAAGCCGAAAAGCTTGGCTATACAGCCAACGTCGCCGCCCACAAGGGCGACACCAATACCGAAAGCAATCTGATCGACACCGCCATCACCAACAAGTCGGTGGCGATCATCCTCGACCCGGCCAATGCCGATGGTTCGGTCGGCGCGGTGAAGAAGGCGATTGCCGCCAACATCCCGGTTTTCCTCGTCAATGCCGAGATCAACCAGGAAGGTCTTGCCAAGGGCCAGCTCGTCTCCAACAACGCCCAGGGTGCGGCTCTCGGTGCCCAGCAGTGGGTGCAGGCGGTCGGTGAAAAGGGCAAGTATGTCGAACTGCTCGGCGCCCCGTCGGACAACAACGCGGCCACGCGCTCGAACGGCTACGCGACCGTGCTGAGCCAGTATCCGGATCTCGAAAAGGCCGCTTCGCAGGTCGCCAACTGGGATCGTACCCAGGGACACGACAAGATGCAGAGCATGCTGCAAGCCAATCCCGACATCATCGCCGTGATTAGCGGCAACGATGAAATGGCGCTTGGCGCGGTTGCGGCGCTGAAGGAAGCTGGCAAGCTCGCCGGCATCAAGGTCGGCGGCTTTGACGGTTCCCCGGATGCGGTTGCGGCCATCAAGTCCGGCGAACTGCAGTACACCGTGCTTCAGCCGGTGGCCATCTTCTCGGCCAAGGCTGTGCAGCAGGCCGACTCGTTCATCAAGTCGGGCGCTACTGGCGCCACCAGCGAGAAGCAGCTGTTCGATTGCCTGCTCATCACCAAGGACAATGTGGACAAGTACACCGCACCCTTCGTGCTGTCGGAATAAAACGTGCTCAGGGGGTGTCCTTTGCGGACACTCCCTGGCTCTTCCACGGCTCCAGACAATAAAGACTGCTCCTTGTGAATTGCCTTCATAACCATCCGGAACGTGCGGCATGAAAGACCTGCTGATCGGGATCGACGCGGGAACGTCCGTGATCAAATCGGTCGCTTTCGATCTGTCGGGGCGGCAGCTTGCCATGGCGTCGGTGACCAACAGCTTCGTCACGCTGGAAGGCGGCGGCGCCGAGCAGGACCTTAATCAGACCTGGCGCGACATGGTGCTGACCGTTCTCGATCTGGCGACGAAAATTCCAGACCTCGCGCGGCGAACCGCGGCCGTCGCGGTCACCGGGCAGGGCGACGGCACCTGGCTGATCGATGGCGACGGCATGCCGGTCGGGCGCGCCTGGCTCTGGCTCGATGCGCGCGCCGGACATCTGGTGGACGAGATGCGCGGCGATCCCCGGGATCGCACGCGGTTCGCGATCACCGGCACCGGGCTCAACGCCTGCCAGCAGGGCGCTCAGCTCAGCTGGCTGAAGAAAAACAGCCCGGAAATCCTGGAGCGCGCCGCCAATGCCTTTCACTGCAAGGATTGGCTCTATTTCAAGATGACCGGCGAGCTCGCCACCGATCCTTCGGAGGGAACATTCACCTTCGGCGATTTCCGCTCGCGCAGCTATTCCGACGAGGTGCTCGACATTCTCGATCTGACGTCGCACCGCCGGCTGCTGCCGCCAATGCTCGAAGGCACGACCGACCATCATCCGCTTTCTGCGTCGGCAGCAAATGAGACCGGCCTGCTTGAGGGCACGCCGGTGGTGCTGGGCTATGTCGACATGGTCAGCACCGCGCTTGGCGCCGGCCTCTATGATCCAAGCGGCAATGTCGGCTGCACGGTAATCGGCTCGACCGGCATCCACACACGCCTGGCGCGCACTGCCGACGACGTCGTTCTCAACGACGATGCATCAGGCTACACGATCGCCATGCCGGTTCCTGGCGCGTATGCGCAACTGCAATCCAACATGGCGGCGACGCTCAACATCGACTGGCTGCTTGGCCTGGCGCGCGACGTGCTGACCGCCAGCGGCGCCAAGCCTTCGCGCGACGAATTGCTGAAAGCGCTCGATGTCTGGGTCGAAGGATCGGAACCGGGGTCGCTGGTCTATCAGCCCTACATCTCGCTTGCCGGCGAACGCGGACCGTTCGTCGATCCAGACGCGCGCGCCGGCTTCATCGGGCTTTCCGTCAAGCACGGTTTTGGCGATCTGGCGCGCGCAGTTCTCGAAGGATTGGCCTTCGCGGCCCGCGATTGCTACCAGGCAATGGGCAGCATGCCCAGCGAAATCCGCCTGTCTGGCGGCGCCGCGCGCAGCCCGTCGCTGCGCCGTATCATCGCTGCGGCGACCCGCGCGCAAGTCAGGACCAGCAGCCGCCAGGAAGCCGGCGCCGCGGGTGCGGCGATGATGGCCGCGGTCGGGCTTGGCGTCTATCGCTCGATGGATGTTTGCTGCGCCGAGTGGGTGACGCCGCTGCTGGGCGAATGCGACGCCTATGACGAGGCGCTTTCGCAAACCTACGATGCGCTGTTTCCGTCCTTTGTCGCGGCGCGTCAGGCGCTGCATCCGGTGTGGAAATCGATGGCGCACCGCACAGGAGCTAAGTCTTGAGCGATACAACGGATATTGTCGATCTCTTCGTGATCGGCGGTGGCGTCAACGGCGCCGGTATAGCGCGCGATGCCGCGGGTCGCGGGCTGTCGGTCATCCTGTGCGAGAAGGACGATCTGGCGCAAGGCACCAGCTCGCGTTCCGGCAAGCTGGTGCATGGGGGCCTGCGCTATCTCGAGTACTACGAGTTCCGGCTGGTGCGCGAGGCGCTGATCGAGCGCGAGGTGCTGCTTGAGGCGGCGCCGCACATCATCTGGCCGATGCGCTTCGTGCTGCCGCACAGCCCCGAAGACAGGCCGGCATGGCTGGTCCGGCTCGGGCTGTTTCTCTACGACCATCTTGGCGGCCGCAAGCGCCTGCCGGGAACGAGGACGCTGAATTTGAGAACCGCGCCGGAAGGAGCGCCGATCAAGGATGAATTCAAACGAGGCTTCGAATATTCGGACTGCTGGGTCGATGATGCACGGCTGGTGTTGCTCAATGCGCTCGACGCCAGTCAGCGTGGCGCAAAAGTCTTCACGCGCACGGCCTGTATTGCCGCCAGGCGCGAAGGCGGCCTGTGGTCGATCGACATGCAGGATGGCCGCACGGGTGCTGTGACGAGGGCCCGCGCACGCGGGTTGGTCAACGCGGCCGGGCCATGGGTGAATGACATCGTCAGCCGCGTCGCTGGACAGAATTCCACCCGCAACGTTCGCTTGGTGAAAGGAAGCCATATCGTCGTGCCGAAATTCTGGGAGGGACGGCAGGCCTATCTCATCCAGAACAACGACAAGCGGGTGATCTTCGTCAACCCGTATGAGAACGATCTGGCGCTGATCGGCACCACCGACATTCCTTATGAAGGTCGGCCCGAAGAAGTGGCCGCCGAGGCAAGCGAGATCAATTATCTGATCAAGGTGGTCAATCGCTACTTCAAGCGGCAGCTGACCGCGCAAGACGTGGTCTACAGTTTCTCGGGCGTGCGTCCGCTCTATGACGACAATGCCGACAACCCGAGCGCGGTGACGCGCGACTACATCTTCGAACTCGACGCCCCGAACGGTGGCGCGCCGCTGCTTTCTGTGTTCGGCGGCAAGATCACCACCTTCCGCAAACTGTCCGAACATGCGCTCGAAAAAATACAGCCCTTCTTTCCGACCATGAAGAAGGCCTGGACGGCCAAAATTCCCCTGCCGGGAGGCGACCTGCCCAACGCGGATTTCGAGCAGTTCCTGGGTGATCTGCACGCCGAGTTTTCGTGGCTTAGCCCGTCGCTGGTGAAGCACTATGCTCGAAGCTACGGCACGCGCACACGCGCTTTGCTGAAAGGGGTCAAAGACGAAGCGGATCTCGGCCGTCGTTTCGGCCCGGATTTCTACGAGCTCGAAGCTGTCTTCCTGTTCGAGACCGAATGGGCGATGACCGCCGCCGACGTTCTCGAGCGCCGGACCAAACACGGGCTGCATATCAATGCGGCCGAGCGGAAAACATTCGAAGACTGGTGCACAAAGACAATGGCGGCGGTGAACTGATGACCTTCACGCTTTCGCTGAACACCAACCCGCTGGTCAATCGCTTCGCCGATCCCGACGATCTGATCGACGCCATTGCCTATGGCATCGGCATCCGCGACGTGCAGCTGACGCATGAATTCGTCAATCCGGGCTGGCCGGCGGCAACGATCGCCAAGTTCGTTCGCCTGTTCAACAGCGCCCTGGCGCGGACCGGCGTGCGGATCACTTCGGGTATGACCGGTCCCTATGGCCGGCTCAATCATTTCGGCCATCCGGACGCGGATGTGCGCCGCTATTATGTCGATTGGTTCAAGACCTTCGCCGACATCTCCGCCGAACTCGGCGCGTCGGGCATGGGCACGCAGTTCGCCATATTCACCTACAAGGATTTTGACGATCCGCAGCGGTGCGCGGCGCTTCTCGACATCGCGCTCGAATGCTGGCGCGAAGTGGCCGAGCACGCCAAGGCGGCGGGCCTGACCTACCTTTTCTGGGAACCGATGTCGGTCGGCCGCGAGTTTGGCCACACGATCGAAAGCTGCGTCGAATTGCAGGGCGCCATCGATGCGGCCAAGCTGCCGATCCCGATGCAGATGATGGTCGACATCGACCATGGCGACGTGACCTCGCCCAATCCTGACGACACTGATCCCTATGCCTGGGCGAAAGCGTTCCCGTTGCAATCGCCGATCATCCACATCAAGCAATCGTCGATGAACAAGGGCGGGCACTGGCCGTTCACCGCCGCCTACAACAAGGATGGCCGCATCATCCCGCAGAAGCTGCTCGACGCCGTGCGGGCGGGTGGCGGAACCGACAATGAAATCTGCCTTGAACTTTCCTTCCGGGAGAGGGAACCGGTCGATCATCAGGTTATTGCAATGATCCGTGAGTCGGTGGATTTCTGGGCGCCTTACATCGACAGCGGCCGCGAAAGTCTCAAGCCTCGCGCTTGAGGCAAACCGCCGGCCCGAAGGCCGGCGCAGACCCGGAAACACGCATCATTCGAATTTCGGATCGAAGGAGAGAAGAATGGCCCCATATTGGGTCGGCACGAGCTGGAAGATGAACAAGACGCTGGCGGAGGCGCTGCAGTTCGCCGAGGGATTGGCGGCGTTCGTGCCGGGCTTCGATCCGGCGATACAGCCTTTCGTCATTCCCCCCTTCACCGCGGTGCGGCAGGTCAAGGCGGCGCTCGCCAACACCCGCGTCAAGGTCGGCGCCCAGAACATGCATTGGGCCGATGCCGGCGCCTGGACGGGCGAGATTTCGCCGGTGATGCTGAGGGATTGTGGGCTCGACCTGATCGAACTCGGCCATAGCGAGCGCCGTGAGCATTTTGGCGAGACGGACAAGATCGTGGGACTGAAAACCGCAGCGGCAGTCAAGCACGGCTTCGTACCCTTGATTTGTGTCGGCGAGACGCTGGCCGAGCGCGAGGGCGGCCGCGCCGACGAAATCCTGACCGCGCAGGTTTTGGGCGCGCTGCAGGGTCTCGCAAACAATGAGTTGTCGGCAGAGATACTCTTTGCCTATGAACCGGTGTGGGCGATCGGCGAGAAAGGCATTCCGGCCAGCGCCGACTATGCCGACAAGCAGCAGGCGCTGATCAAGCAGGTCGCAGCAACCCGGTTGCCGACCGCCCCGCTTGTGCTCTACGGCGGCAGCGTCAATCCCGGCAACGCGGCCGAACTGATCGGCCAGCCGCATATCGATGGGCTGTTCATCGGCCGCTCGGCATGGCAAGCGGAAGGCTATATCGACATTCTCAAAAAGGCGTCGGCCGCCATCGCGCGCTGACCACGAAAACGAAGGAGTTAATTGCCATGAAGATCGCACTCGGAGCCGACAGCGCCGGCAAGCCGCTGCTCGATGTCATCGCCAAGCATCTCGCCACCAAGCCAGAACTGCAGGTCGTCGATCTCAGCCAGGCCGGATTCTACGCCGATATTGCCGCTGCGGTCGGCCACGAAATTGTCGACGGCAATTACGATCGCGCCATCCTGTTTTGCGGCACCGGCATCGGCGTCAGCATCTCGGCCAACAAGGTGCCCGGAATCCGTGCCGCGCTAACCCACGACACCTATTCGGCGGAACGCGCTGCGAAATCCAACAATGCCCAGATCATCACCATGGGTGCGCGCGTCATCGGCCCCGAACTGGCCAAATCGATCGCCGACGCCTGGCTGGCCTCGGAGTTCGATCCGAACGGTCCCTCTGCCGCCAATGTGCAGGCTGTCGACAAGCTCGACGCGAAGCGCTGAGGATCCGCTCCCGACCTAGCCGGTCAAGGCGATCCGCATCGCCTCGATGACGGTTACGGCGGACGCCGCGCCTGGATCCATATGGCCAAGCGAGCGTTCGCCGAGGCGGGAGGCCCGGCCCTTGGTGGCGATCATCGCCTTGGTCGCCTCCGCGCCGGCCTTTGCCGCCCCGGCTGCAGCCGCGAGGCTGCCGGCCAGCCCCTTGCCGGCGGCCAGTGCCTCGCCCGCAGCCGTCGCGGCCGGCGCCCACGCATCGATCATTGTCTTTTCGCCAGGCTCGGCCTTGCCGCGATCCTGAATGCCTCTGGCCATCGCTTGGAACATAGCGACCGCGTCGGCGTCGTCGAGCGTCGCCTTGCCCTTGACGGCGGCCGCGCCGCGCATGAATGCCGTGGCATAGAGCGGGCCCGAGGAGGCGCCGACGGCGTTGAGGAACGACTTCGCCGCCGTGTTCAGCAAGATGGTCGGATCGGTGGTGCCGGTATCCAATGCGGCCACCGCATCGCGTGCCGCGGAAAATCCAAGCTCCATCGCAATGCCGTGGTCGGCATCGCCGATCACCCCGTCAAGCGCGCACAACCGATCCCGGTCGGCTGACATAGCGTCGGCGATGGCCGCGAACATCGCGGCAAGGCGGGTGGTGTCGATTGTCGTCATCTCTTGTTCCTTGCCGTTCACCAAGTTTACCCGGCGCGAAACATGGCGCAGTCGCAAGGGTGGTCGAGCATCGTTTGCAACTCGTCGTCGAGGTGGTGCAGCGTAATCGAAGCGCCGGCCATTTCGAGCGAGGTGCAGTAATTGCCGACCCAGCTTGCGTGAATGGATACACCGATATCGTCAAGCCTCTGCTTCACGCGCCGGTTCATGATGTAGAGTTCCATCAGCGGCGTCGAACCCAGCGAATTGACCAGCACGGCGACCTTCTCGCCGCGTGCCGGCGCCATCTCGGCGAGAATCCTGTCCAGCATTTCGTCAGTGATCTCGTCGGCCGTTTTGAGTTTTCCGCGTGCGATGCCGGGTTCGCCATGGATGCCCATGCCGATCTCCATCTCGTCGGGTCCGATTTCGAAATTCGGCCGGCGGGTTTGCGGCAACGAACACGGCGCCAATGCGACGCCCATGGTAAAGGTGTGGTCGTTGGCTTTCCCGGCAATGCGTTCGCATTCATCGAAAGACAACATGCGGTCGCAGGCGGCGCCTGCCGCCTTGAAGATGAAGAAGTTCCCTGCGACACCGCGCCGCTTGTGCCTGTCGCCAACGGGCGCGGAAGCGACGTCGTCGGTGCTCAGCACCGTGCGCACCTCGATGTCGTCCATCGCGGCCATCTCGGCCGCCATGTCGAAATTCATGACGTCGCCGGCATAGTTGCCGTACATGAACAGCACACCGGCGCCGCCGCTCGCCGCCTTGGCGCATTCGAGGATCGGGTCGGGCGGCGGAGAGGCGAAGACATTGCCGATCGCCGCCGCGTCGGCCAGCCCCTTGCCGACGAAGCCGAGAAAACTCGGCTCGTGGCCCGAGCCGCCACCAATGACGAGGCCTACCTTGCCTTGGCGCGGTCCATCGCGGGCGATGATCGAGCGCGGGCTTCCGTCAACGGCTTTGAGATGGCGGGGATGCGCAGCCAGGATGCCTTCCAGCATCTCGTCGACGGCCCGATTGCCGTCATTGATGATCTTCTTGGTTTGCACCAACGTCCTCCCGATTTGGTATTTTCATAGATGATATCGGGCTTTATCAGGCTGCCTTCGGGCGAGGGCAGGGGCGCGATGCCCACCAAACTGCCTCGATCGGCTTCGTAGCTGTTAAAGCCGTTCTGGCAGAAGCTAAGCGGACCGAAGTGCGCGGACAATGGCGCTGTAGTGTACAAGATCGCACCACGGCTTAGAAAAGGCGGTGGCTCCCCGGGCCGGATTCGAACCAGCGACCAACCGGTTAACAGCCGCTCTCGGGATAGCCCACCAGCGCCATATCCCGGTTGTTCCACTCCTGAAAAACCCCTTGTTTCATAACGATTTCAGCTTTCCTGTTGCACATTAGAGCACACAGGGCAACATAGGCAGCAGTTGCATCCTGTTGCCCCGACGTTGCCCCGGAGAGCCCTAATGCCCCGCGAGACCCTGACCGACAACCGCCTGAAGGCTTTGAAGCCGGCTGCTCCTGGCAAGCGATACGTGATCATGGATGCCCAAGTCCCGAGCATGGGCGTCCGCGTAACCGACAAGGAGCCGTCCAACGGTTCAAAGCTTAAGGCCGGACAAGTCAGCTTTGTCTACATCGCCCGTTTCGGTGTTGCAACTCAGCCAGCCCGCCGCGCGCTGGGAGAGTACGACGTCATGTCGCTTGAAGCGGCACGCACCAAGGCGAGGCAGTGGGCAGCGCTCATTGATCGCGGCATTGACCCGAAGGTCCAGGCTGACGAGGAGCGGCAGGCGGCGGCGAGGGCAGCGACAGAGAGCCGTGACCGGTCTTTCGAAACCATCCTTGAACGGTTCATCAAAGCCCGGCGCCGCGATGGCATCCGCAAGGCCGACGAGGACGAGCGCGACCTCAACCGGGAATGCCTGCCGAAGTGGAAGGGCAGGGACGTCGCCACCCTCACCAATGCCGACATCATGGAAGTGGTCGAACCGATCTATGCGCGCGGCGCGCAGCGGCAGGCGCTCAACATCGCCCAGAAGATCGGGACGTTCTTCGGCTGGTGTGTCGATGACGACCTGATCACCGCCTCACCCTTCCGGGCAAAGAAGGTGCGCACCACCATCGGCGAGAAGGGATCAAGGGACCGCGTCCTGACCGATGCTGAGATTGGGGCGCTCTGGACTGCCACGGCCGCTGGCGACGTCTACAGCGCCGTCTATCGGCTGCTGCTGCTGACCGGCCAGCGCCTCAACGATATCGCCCAGGCGTCATGGACCGAAGTCGACGTTGACCGCAAGACGCTGACTGTGCCGGCGGCGCGCTTCAAGTCCGGCCGCGATCACGTTGTGCCTCTCACTGACGAAGCGCTCGGCATCATCGCCAAGTTGCCGCGGTTAAAGAAATGCAACTGGCTTTGCTCGCTCGACGGCGCGGGACCGGTGACGATCGGCCATAAGGTCAAGCTGCGGATTGACGCCGCCATGCTCGCAGCGCTTCGGAAAGACGATCAAGAGGCCAAGCTGCCGGCGTGGGTCAATCATGACATCCGCCGGACGGTTCGCACCCGGCTGTCCGAGCTCGACGTGATGGGCGAGGTTGCCGAGGCTGTCATCGGGCATGTGCCTACGGCGCTAGTCAGGACGTACAACCAGTCTGACCGCCTCAAGGTGAAGCGAGACGCCCTGACGCGCTGGGAGGGCGCGCTTGTGGCGCTGACAGGCCGCAAGACGGCCAACAATGTCATCCAGATAAAGGCGGCCGGTCAATGACCCTCAATTTCAACTATCAGCACGATTTCTCGGAGCGAGCCGAACGAGAGATCCTTTCAATGCTGGAATCCCAAGGGTTTTCCATGCCTCATGGCGATTGGCTGAGAACGAAGCTGCACGACATTGCAAATACGTTTCATTGGTCGGCCGAGCGGCGGAAAAAGGACACATCAAGGGACCGTCGATGAATGGAAAAGGCTCCAGGAGGCGGTGTCGTCCACCGTGCAGTATTCGGATAGCCAAAAGCTCGAGTTGTCGACGGCTACCGAGTTTGGGGCGGGTGTGCGCCTGCCTGATAGTTGGGACGACGCAGCTCCGGTCCCCATGTCGGAAGAAGAACTAAACGCATGCCTCGTTCCGGCTGAGTTCACCGAGGGTGACGTCGAGATCGCTAAACGGGTGCTTCACCGCCTGCTTGCGAGCGTGACCGCTATGGCTGACGGCATGGAAAAATGGTTGGAAGGTCGACCGACGAAAAACGAGCAGCCCGAGATCGATGGGCTCATACGTGGCCTTGCTCGGCTCTGGTGCGCGGCGTTTAAAGTGCCGATTGCTCATATAAGATATCGGGGAGCGCCGGCAGCCCTACTGCCAATTTCATTGAGACCGGTGCCAAGCTATTCCTTGGCGCCGCGCCGCCTCGCAAGTCGATCGTCACTCGCATCATCGCTTATAGGGATGAAGAGAAAAGCAAGCTATCCTGATTTGCCAGTGCTGATTGCGCTCTAAACCAGCACGCGGGTTTGTTCGCACAAAATTTCTTCAAAGAAGTGTATTTCCCGACGCTGAAATGACTACGCTATGAGGCCTTCGATAGCAACGTAAGGCACTCCAATGCAAACTCTTGTCGCCTTCAGTGAACGCCCCTCAAAGGGGATCGTGTACTCTCGAAATTACATCGACCGCATGATCAAGGAGCACCGGTTTCCTAAGCCGGTGTTCCTTTCGCCCCGTCGGCGCGCCTTTGTCGAGGCTGATTTAGATGCTTGGGTGAAGGCCCGCGTCGACCAGCGAGACGCGGTGGCCTAATGACCACTGATCACGAACATAGCGCCGCTATCGATGAGGCTGCAGCCTGGCTGCGATCTGACAGCCGGGAGCGCATCAGCCGGCCAATTATCCCCCACCGCGCGCGAGGCTCCTCATTGCCCCTGTTTGCATTGAAACTGAGTTCTGAGAAAACCGCCCAATGCTCCTGCTCGGAACGCGACTTTTTCTCACCCGCTGCTAAGCGTCAAAAAATAGCGCACACTAGCGCCCATCCGGCTTCAAACCGGTTGTTCTCACCCGTCGAACCCTTGCAAATCAGCCATTCTTGCCGCATCGTCTGCGTCGATAATTTATCTGGGGCAACGCAAGGGCAACGAAAGTGCTAGCCATCAACCCCGCTCAAGCGCCTGACATGGCCCGCAAGCATGGCGGCCTTGCTCAAGGCATGCTGGACCGCCGCACGCGCGAGTGGCGCCGCCGGCAGGAGCTTGTCGACATGTTCGCCCAGGCGCTCGGCGGTGCCGGCGCTGACCCCTGTGAAGGGCAAAATTCGAAGCGTCGACGCGATTTCGAAGGCGATCCGGGAGAACCCGGAACGTGCCATCCGGTTTGCAAGGCAGCCGGGGAAAACCTCGACGCCTGGTTCCCGATGAACCCGAAATAGACGCTAGAAGACGCTCTGCGGACGCACGGCCTGATCAACTAGTCCAGGCCGACCCTGCGCCGGATGCGTGTTGCCAGCAGGCTAACCAGTTCCCGCGTGGGGATGGTGTCTCTGGCGGCCGGCACCTTGACGATTTCCCGCTCGATCTTCACCGGCTGGATTTCGCGATAATCCGGCCCGACTTCGGCATCGAATTCCGCGTGATGCCGCAGAGCGAGCTTGATGCGGACGGCGTTTAGGGCGTCGTTGGAAAGCGCCGCATGGGTGTCGCTGCGGCGCAGCTGCACCACGAACTCCGAACCGATATTCTCTTCGATGAAGGCGATCTTAAAGTTGACAAGCTTGAGCGCGTTCAACTCGAAAATCGCCAGCTCGAACATCGCCGGCGTGAAGAACCATGCGTGGTTGTCGACATAGGGCCTGCTGTCGGACATGTCGCCTTTAAGGTCGCCCTGATATTCCGTCCATGCCGCTTCAAGGCTGTGGGCGTAGCCGAGCGGCGAGTGATCGCCTTTGATCCACGCCGACTTTCCGCCCCGTGTCGCCGCCGAGCATCGCCCCTCAAACAGCGCTTCCGGTGAATGCCTGATGCGGCCTTCCCGGTAGGCGGTGAGAATTTCGCGCAGGCTGGTGGGAGACTTGAGCAGGTCGAAGCATTTTCGCATATCGGGAACGGCCAGCGAAATGATGCCGTCCGGCTTCAACAGGCGGGAGCATTGCTGCAGGAAGCGAATAAGGTCCGGCGTATGCTCGATCACGTGGCTGGCGATGAGGCAATCAAAACCATCCGACCGGACGGCCAGGGCGGCTTCGTCCAAGGGCTGGCCGGTCCAGACGATGTCGACATTTTCAATCTCGTCAACCTTGTTGCGGATGACTTCGGCCGTGTGACCACGGGCCATCTCGCGCAAAGCATCGCCGTCCTGGAAGTCCACTATTGTCGTATCCCAGCCGTCCGCCCTCGGAGCGATCGGGCTGAAGAACGGCCCGATTTCAATTATCGACATGCTGGTTTTGTCGATATTTCTCCGCAACTGTTCGAAACGGTCCAAAGTTGTTTCCTCCGCAAAGTAATACCCCGCCCGGCCGTCTGATATTTGCTCGCGCGCGCTTCGTCCAGCCCGCCAGTTGGCGGAAAGGAACTCGCATGGCTGTTTCTCGCGAGAAGCAAAGCCTTGACCTCGTGCTGGTGCACGAACGCGGCTACTCCAACCATCCTGCCGACGGCCCGACCATGAAGGGCGTGACCCAGCGTGTTTATGACGGCTACCGCAAGCGCAAGGGCCTTGCGCTTGCGGTATAGCAAGACGCCGGCAGCGGTTGGCGCAGCCGGGTGATGTCGTCGAACCGAAAGTCAAACGGCAGTTCCGCTCCACTCTCCAATCGGAGAAATTGGCTACAGTGCCGTCCTCTTTGATTGCGTGGCCTTCCACGCTGCCGTTGAAAGACAGTTAAAAGAAGGGCATGAGGAGCGCTGCCAAAGCTAGTTAGATTGGATGAGTCCTATGACGCAGAGCATTCTCGATAAGACATTGGCAGGGGCCCAGAAGGATCAGGAGACGGTTCGATCCGGCGAGCCGATCGGCAAGGTCCCCGACGGCGTGACGTTTCACGACATGACCGCTCACCTCGACGACAGGGGAAGCGTCACCGAGGTCTACGACCCTCGCTGGAATTGGCATCCCGATCCGCTTGTTTTTTGCTACATGTTTACCATACGACCGAGAACGGTGAAGGGTTGGGCGCTGCATAAGCTTCACGAGGATCGATACTTCGTTGTCGATGGCGAGATGGAGGTCGTCCTGTATGACCCAAGGCCCGAGTCGAGCACCTGCGGACAGGTATTTCGGATTGTTCTGTCTTCAGCCCGGCCACGCCTGATGAACATCCCCAGATTCGTCTGGCACGCGGACCACAACATCGGCGCGAGGGACGTTAGAGCAATCAATTTTCCTACAATGCAATATGACCACGCCAATCCCGACAAATACCGGCTGCCGCTGGATACCGATTTGATCCCGGTCGACTTTGGCGGCCTCAAGGGATGGTAGACGACGCTCCGCCGCTCTTCAGCGTTCTGATGCCGACCCATAATCGTCCCGACTCTCTTGCCTATGCGATCCAGTCGGTGCTGGCGCAGACGGAGCAATCGTTCGAGCTTCTGGTCGTTGGCGACGGTGCAGCACCGGAGACCGAAGCGGTCGTGAAAAGCTTTTCCGACCCGCGCATTCGTTGGTTTGATTTCCCCAAGGCGCCTCACTTTGGCTATGCCAATCGAAATCTGGCGCTTCGATCGTCACGCGGGGAATTGATAGCCTTCGCCGCCGACGATGACCTGATGATGCCGGATCATCTTGCACTCATGCGCGGCCAGTTCGTCGATCCGTCGGTGGCACTTGTCTACGGCCAGGTCCTCTGGGTCTCGACCGACGGCATTTGCGGTCCTGATCTTACCAACCTGTTTTTTCCCGAAGAGCGGCGCCAATTCATGGCGAGAGGGAACACGATAGCGGCCTCAGGCGTCGTATATCGCGCCAGCGCTCTTGCAGAGCGGACGGTGTGGCCAGAAGATGTGAACGGGGCGGGAGACTGGGAGATCTGGCGTCGGATCGTGCTCACAAAGGGCTTCGCCGCCGTGCGCTACCTTCGCCTTCCTACGTGCCTGCATTTCTCCGCTAAGTGGAAAAACCTCAGAGACTCCGGATTCGCGAGGCTGACGGGCTTCATCAAAGCGTGTGAGACGTCGATCTGGTTTCCGGCGCCGCTACGGGTCGCCATTCCGACAGGACACCTGGAACAAAAGGTCTTCTGGGACATCATGTGTGTCGATCCCGATGGCTGGACCGCGCTCATTCGGGAAGCCGCAGCCGACGCCGTGAACCGACTTGCGCTCGACCGTCTCGAAAACCTGGCTACACCCGACTCGCCGCCCACACCACCTCCTCCCCCCGCTGCCCCAGATGACGGCCGAGCCGAGGCGCTTGCGGTAGAAGTACAGGCTCTCGCGATTGAAAGGGACGCTATGAAGATGGAGATGGAGGCGCTCAAGCGCTCGAAGAGTTGGCGTTGGACTGCCCCTTTAAGGCAATTGCGAAGGCATATCGGCCGATAGGAGCCGGCGCCAAAGGGCATGAAGCGGCCGGATAATCCTATTCGTCCCCGTCGCCGAGGTACGCCTTCACACGTCCGAAATCGCGGTACATTCCGCCGTCCGGGTGTTTCTTCTCATGCCAGGTGATCGCCCAATAGCCGGTGTCCTGAAGACCCTCCATGACCATCACCCGATCGCGGTCGGTCGGGAAATGCTCCTTGAGAAGATCGTTGACGGCATTCAAGCCGCCGTCTCGGTAGGCTTGCAGATATACATCATCGACCATGGGATAATTCCCCTTTTCGCGGACTGTTGCTACCGACAGGGATGTTGCAGCCGGTGCTCTAGCAAGAGGGTTAAGACCTCTTCGGTTTTGTCCCGCCGGTGCTTCTCTGCCAAAGCGACTCTATCATTGCTAGGCCCCAGCGGCATCGATATCAGGAGGTCGGTGAGTTGCGGGTTGCACTCGAAGAGGATTGCCCTGGCCAGTAGGTCGGCCGGCTCGCAGAGGCCTTTGAACCGGTCGATCCCGGCGCCAAGGCAGGCTTCGAACGCCTCCCGCTTAGTAGTTTCGGCGCCCGCGGTGCAGATCGTCGCACCCATCACCAACGAACAAAGCATCGCTTTCATGGCTGAAGCATCGCGCGCAAGCTGCGCCCCCGCAAGGGCGTGCTTGAATTTTTAAGGATGTCGGCGCATCATCATCGGCGGAGCGTGAGAACTCCCGCGGATGGCCCTGCCGGGCTATTTGCACCCAGAGCGTTGGCGGGGCGATCCCTGCAAGGATTGATATTGCCAACGGGTAGAACGAGCCGACTTGCCGTCGGAGCGAACGGCAGCACTATGCGGGGAGAGCGGCGGCTATACAAGACCCGAAAGGGAAAGGCCGTTCGCGCATGGTCTCTGGCCATGTTCTCACCCTCCCGGCGCCAGTGCTGTCCATTGGCAACCGGCCGTGAGAAGCCGAAACCAGAGAGCCTACATCATGACCATCCATCAACCTGAAATGCGCCGTGGCAATCGCCACCTCGATCGAGCGGCTGATTGACCTGCTCGACGCCATGAGCCCGGATCCTGACCTCGAGGAAAGCCTCGGATGGGGATATGGCAGCCAACTGGAGTTGCACGCCCAGGACGGCGAGCGCGAGGAGGAGAACGAGCACGGCGGCGACATCAACGACGAGCCGCACGACGATAACGAGTATGAGCAAGACGCCGTAGACTGTGACTGGCCCGGCTTCATATGGGGCGGCGGGGAAGGCGGCGGCCGAGCGCACGAAGGTGCTTGAACCGTAACAATGTTACATTTGGCCCGCTGCCTCACGGTGGCGGGCCTTTTAGGCGCGCCGGCTTACTGCGACTGTCTTGACCGGTCCCCACATTCCGCCTGTAAAACTTTCAGAATCGGCGATCTGCAACATGTTCGGCCGGTCTCTTCTATATTTTTCTCCGAACCAACCTTCATACTCGATCTGAATTAGGAACTCGGCCTGTGCAATCCAAAAGCTCTGACGCGGATCTCTATGGGTTAGACCAAAGGAACATGAGGTCCTAGCACCGTTCTGGAGGAGACGGATCACGCTGGAAGGCTCGAAACAAGCCAACCATCGGCCCTTGTTCTCGTCATTGGCGCCGGCGCCCAACGCCGCCCGCAGCGCTGCCTGATCGGTAACAAGGAGCCTTATGTTCTTTGCAGGGATCGATCCGGAGTTAAGGATGACCAGGTCATACGCGATCCCTTCAGTGCCGCCGTGGTGCGTCTCAACCATTGCCGTTACAATCGGCCGAAACTGACGGTACCAAAAGAAGATGGAAAAACCTAAGGCCACCGCCGAGACAACCAGTGCAACGGCTGCGACTGCAAGATTGAGCAAGTCTGCGTATACGCCCATTATTGCCCTTTTCCGTAACCTCAACAGTAGCAAGAACCAATTCACCCGCATCGCCGCTGCCTTTCCCTGGCGGCCGGGTGTATCATTTCGTACCCGGAACGCTTGCGCCTATTTCTTTTTCCCGCCACTGCTGGTGGTGGGCGTCACCTTCGGCGCGCCGCCGCCAGAAACCGGCTTATACCCGCCCTGCACATTGCTTTTGGTCGGGGAGTAGCCCTTCTTGACGGCAGCCTGTTGTACCGTCTTGGTCGTCCCTTTCTTGTCAGTCATTTCCTTCCTCCGTTCGATCAATGTCTAAGAACTCAAGGGTGCTCACCTCTGATGCCTGGACCCAAAGGCCATTTGGCATTGGCACCCAGCTGCCGCCTCTGCCCCGACTGAAAATTTGCTCGACGTAAATGTCGCGGTCGTTGTCGGAGGAAGCGAACGACCGGCGCCCGTAATATCCATGGAAGACAGTGCCGTCTTTCAACGTGATGATGAGCCAATGCTCGGTCCGCTGGGCAAACTTCCAGTCCCATGCGGTCGGCATGGTGTGGACGACCTCAAGGTTCAGTTTCTCACAAATTGTTCCATACCATCCCTTTTGTGCCCTAGTCCGAGTAGAAGGCCGATGGCCATGGGCACGATGATGATCAGGCCGGCCCATCCAATCCAGACCCACCACGGCGCTGAGTCCTTATGAATGCCTAGGGCGAACAGCGGCAGGACCGCCGCATAATAAATGACGGTCACTACCAAGTAGGAGAGCAGGGCTTCGGTATGAGAGGGGGTGCGTCCAGTGAGGAATTGTGCACGCACGTAGAGAATGAGCAAACCCGGGACGAGCAGGGCGAGGCCATTGGCGACCTTAGACAGGTCTTCCACCTCGAACCCCATTGTCGCGAATCACTCCTGTTTGTCGGGCGGCGGACTTTCGCGCGCGAAATTGCAGGAGTTCAATGAGCCTTCGTGATTAATCACAGGGAAGATTGTTGCCCCAATTGTTGCCCTGGATCTTGGGTTGCCAAATCGGTCGAGCCGCTAACTTCAGTAAGTGTTTGGAAATGTTGGCTCCCCGGGCCGGATTCGAACCAGCGACCAACCGGTTAACAGCCGGTTGCTCTACCACTGAGCTACCGGGGAATAGAGGCTCTCATGTGAGTGGCGCAGCCTATAGCAAACCCTTTTCGGCTTTGCAAAGAAGCATTTCGCATTTTTTAGCGCATTTTCACCCAATGGTTTCTGGCAATCGCCGGATGACACCACATATGAGCCGTCTTGGGCGCCGTCGGACCTTGGTCGGCGGAACCTGAACGGCGATTGCAGCCTTTAGCGCATATGGCTTTATCGAAGGCAACCGGATCGACTTTCGACATGACTGCAGCAGACGAAAACCAGGCACCGGCGCGGAAAATCTCGGTGTTCGGGCGCGAGTTCACCATGCCGCGCTCGCGCGGGCTGAGGATCGCCATCGGTATCGTTCTGGTGTTTTTCGGCCTTCTCGGCTTCCTGCCGATTCTCGGCTTTTGGATGATTCCGCTCGGCCTTTTGGTGCTTTCCTACGAATTTGCCGCGGTGCGCCGCCTGCGGCGCCGGTTCGTCGTCTGGTGGGAACGGCGTCGCCGGCCAAGTTGAAAGCGATGGCGCGCGATCCCGGAGCGGCCGCTTCGCTTTTCCAGCCCGTCGCAGATTTCCCCCTCAAGATCTCCTTGAGAACGGCAACTGCTGGTGCCAGCCGCGCGCGATATGCGGTGAAAGCCGGTTTGCACCCGCTGCGTAAAGCTGCGGGTTCGAGTTTCGCCGGTCGCGCAGCCATGCTTGACGAGCGGCCAATATGCCGGTGCGCCAAGCGCTGAAACCGCTCGGGAACCACGTTGCGGCGGCTGATGAGGAAAGCGCGCCGGAATGCCGCGCGGACGCTTGACGACCTTTCGCTGCCACCATATTGAGTTCGCTCGCCGGGAGCGATGAGGCCTCGTGGCGGAGTGGTTACGCAGAGGACTGCAAATCCTTGCACCCCGGTTCGATTCCGGGCGAGGCCTCCAATCGCTTCAACTCCCGCATGCCGGGGGCTTGAGTTCCGGTCGAATGCGCCGCAGTGTCGGCGCGACAAGCGCATTTCAGCGCATTGGCTTTGACGGATTGGTTGGGACATGAGCGCTGATTTCTCCGAACTTCGCGTCAAGATGGTCGACGGCCAGGTCCGCACCACCGATGTGACCGACGCAGCATTGCTCGATGCCATGCTTGCCGTGCCGCGCGAGGCCTTTGTCGGGGCCGGCCGACAGGCTCTCGCCTATATCGACGAGGATATCCGCATCTCCGACGGCGCCGATGGCAGCGGTGCGCGCTACCTCATGGAGCCGTCGCCACTGGCCAAGCTTTTGCAGTTGGCCGAGATCGACGCCGGCGATTCGGTGCTCGATGTCGGCTGCGGCACCGGTTATTCCGCGGCGCTGCTGTCCAGGCTGGCCAAATCCGTCGTGGCGCTGGAAAGCGATACCACACTGGCGGAAGCAGCCAAAGCGGCGCTTTCGGCGCAGGGCTGCGATAACGTCACCGTGGTCACCGGCCCACTGCCGCTAGGTCATGCCGCCAAGGCGCCCTACAATGTGATTCTCATCGGCGGCAGCGTCGAGAAAGTGCCTGCGGCGCTGCTTGACCAGCTTGCCGAAGGCGGCCGGCTGGTGGCTGTGGAAGGGCAGGGCAATGCGGGCGTAGCCCGGCTCTTTTTCAATGCAGGGGGGGTTGTAACCGGAAGACGGGCATTTAATGCGGCAATTAAGCCACTACCCGGATTTGAACGCATTCATGCCTTCGAGTTCTAAGTGATTTTGCCTTGCAGCAAAGACTCTGTCATGTTGGCTTGCGATTGAACAATCGTTGCTGATTGGTTAACCGGGGTTTCGGGAGGCTGTCAGCGGGGGAACGATACATCGACGCGGCGCTGGCCGATCCCTAGGGATGGGCTGGCGTGGCGTGGTTCCCGTGCAAAACGAATGAGGGATATAAAGTGCCGTCTTTAGCCAAGAGTTTGTTTGTTACTGTCCTCATTTCCGCGACAGCGCTTTCGCCGATAGCCGCCTCGGCGGAAACCATTCTCGGCGCGCTTTCCAAGGCCTACCAGAACAATTCCTCGCTGAATTCGGCCCGTGCCGGCGTGCGCGTCACCGATGAGGGCGTGGCGATCGCCAAGTCGGGCTATCGCCCGGTGATCACTGGTTCGGCTGATATCGATTACACCTCCAGGCACCTAAACGGCAGGAACGCGAGCCTGGCATTGACCACCGGCAGCTTCGGCGTTCGGATTGATCAGACGCTGTTCGACGGCTTCCAGACCAAGAACAGGGTCGCGTCGGCCGCTGCACAGGTGAGGGCCTCGGTCGAGGGCCTGCGCAACACCGAAGAGAACACGCTGTTCAACGCGGCGAGCGCCTATATGGACGTGATTCGCGACCGCCAGGTGGCGGTGCTGACCGAACAGAATCTGCAGTTCCTGACCGAGCAGGCGCGCGCGGCACGCTCGCGCTTCGAGGTCGGCGAGGGCACGCGCACCGATGTAGCGCAGGCCGACGCGTCGCGTTCGGCCGCGGTGGCGCAATTGAGTGCTGCCCGTGCGCAGGCTCTGGCCAGTGCGGCAACCTATCATCAGATCGTCGGTGACGAGCCGGGCAAGCTCAAGGCCGCGTCGCCGTTGGCGAAGCTGTTGCCGAGGAGTCTCGAGGCGGCGATCGGTATTGCATCGAACGAGCATCCGGCCATCCTGGCCGCCCTACATTCCGTCGATGCAGCCGGATTTGATGTAAAGACGCAGGAGGGTGCGTTGCTGCCGCAGTTGACTGCCAGTGCCGGCCTTTCCCATGTCTATCAAAATACCGTACCTGGCGCGGGGGATTCGGACGGCGATTCCAATGCCGCCACCGTCGGCGCGACGCTGACCGTTCCGATCTATTCGGGCGGCCGAACCTCCGCACTCGTTCGTCAGTCGAAGGAATCGCTCAGCCAGGCTCGCATCGAGGTGGATGTCAGCCGTGACTCGGTGCGCCAGGCCGTGACCTCGGCATGGACGCAATACATCGCAGCGCGTGAAAGCGTCGACGCTAATCGGCAGGTGATCGCGGCCGCACAGTTGGCGCTCAACGGCGTCATCGAGGAGCGCAATGTCGGACAGCGCACCACGCTCGACGTGTTGAATGCCCAGAACGCCGTCATCTCGGCAAAGATCGACCTCGCCAGCTCCGAGCGCGATGTGGTTGTAGCGAGCTACGCCATCCTGTCGGCCATGGGCCGCCTGTCGGCCGATCGCCTGGCGTTGAATGTGGTGAAGTACAAGCCTGAAGAGCACTACAGAGCCGTCAAGGACAAATGGATCGGGCTGCGTACGCCGGACGGTCGTTGATCGCGACTGAGCGGTTCAAATCCCGCCAAGATTGAAAGTATCGTAGCGCCGCGCTTCCCAAGGATGCGCGGCGTTTGTCTTTTGTAGCCTAAATTGTTGAAATCCGGCGTCTTCCGAGATTGGGGATTCTCGGATGGCGATCCGTCGGCTACGCTGTCGCCATGATTCGTATCCGGCTTTGCCGGACAGGAATCCAGGAACGGGTCACTGCAGCGCCACGCGTCCGATGGATGCGCAAAGGAGGCTGTAGAACTTTGATTTTGCGCCTGATCCTCTTCGAAAATCGAAGATCGATTTTCGGGATCATGCGCGGGGGCGGCGGATGTGACGATGGCGACGGCAAGCAGCGCACAGCGCGAACCTTCCATGGAAGAAATACTGGCTTCCATCAGGAGGATCATCGAAGACAGCGACACAGGCCGCAAGCTGCCGGGCGACGCGGATGAGTTGCGCCAGGACGTTGTGCCGGCCGCCGGGCCTGTTTCGGATGTCGAGGCCTTCCGCAGCGAATTGCACAGCTCGACCGAAAGCAAGAAGCCGGTGACGCTGGCCGAGGTGCAGGCCCAACTGGCCGAGCCGGTGGTTGCGCGGCTGGAGCCGCGCTCCGAGCCGTCGCCAGTGAAGCCGGCCATTGCGGCAAATGCCACGACCGCCGCGCCACCCGCGCATGCTCCGATGACATTGGCGGAAGTAAGCGCCAGGATAGCCAGTGAGCCAGCTCCCGCCGTCAGGGCAGAAGTTGCAGTGCGGGCAAAGGCGGAAACCACCGACTCGATCGTCACGGATTGGCGCCGCGAAATCGCGGCCGTTGGCAATCAGGCAAAACCGGCTGACACAGTACGGCGGCCCGAGATCAGGCAGCCGGAGATCAGGCAGCCAGAGACTGAAAATCGGCAGGCAGCAATCGCGGAGGTCGAGGCTTTCGAGGACGATCTCGCTGCCGAGCCGGCTTTCGAGCCTCGTCCTTCGAGCGGCGAGCGCGCGCGCCCGGCCGATACAACTCCGGTTCGGTCGGCGATCGTTTCGGAACATACGGGACGGCAGGTCGCAGCCGCCTTCGGCGAGCTCTCCGACGCCTTCGCCAGCCGCAGCAAGAAGACCTTCGACGAGATGGCCGAGGAGATGCTGCGGCCGATGTTGCAGGACTGGCTGGACAACAATCTGCCGACGCTGGTCGAGCGCCTGGTACGCGAAGAAATCGAGCGCGTCGCGCGCGGCGCGCAGTAGACATCACCATAGCCCGTTCCGGATTAAGGCGCCGCCTTCGGGCGACGCTTTCGCTGCAGGTCAGCTTCCGGCCGATGTCGCGAACACGATCAGGTTACCGTCGGGATCGCTGACGATGAAGGTGCAGGCATGGCCTTCCCGTTGAAATGACCAGGGCCCCGCCTATTTGCGTTGAAGGACTGAGGCCGCCCTCGCGGTTGACTTGGCCAAAACCTTCCGATTTACACCGGGTCAGCAAAACTCCCGACCGCGCGGACCATTTTCCCATGCTTGAAAAGACCTACGACGCCAAGACCGTCGAGCCCAGGATCGCCAAAATCTGGGAAGAGGCGGACGCATTTCGCGCCGGCGCCGGCGCCGAGGAGGGGGCGGAGGCCTTCACCATCGTCATCCCGCCGCCCAACGTCACCGGCTCGCTGCATATGGGCCATGCACTCAACAACACGCTGCAGGACATACTCGTGCGCTTCGAGCGCATGCGCGGCAAAAACGTGCTGTGGCAGCCCGGCATGGATCATGCCGGCATCGCCACGCAGATGGTGGTCGAACGCCAGCTTATGGAAAAGCAGATACATCGCCGCGATCTCACCCGCGAACAGTTCATCGACAAGGTCTGGGAGTGGAAGGCCGAGTCCGGCGGCGCCATTTTCAACCAGCTGAAGCGGCTCGGCGCCTCGGCGGACTGGTCGCGCGAACGCTTCACCATGGATGAAGGCCTGTCCAAGGCCGTGCTCGAAGTTTTTGTCAGCCTCTACAAGGAAGGGCTGATCTACAAGGACAAGCGCCTTGTGAACTGGGACCCGAAGCTGTTGACGGCGATCTCCGACCTGGAGGTCGAGCCGCAGGAGGTCAATGGCAATCTCTGGCACTTCCGCTATCCGATCGAGGGCGAGATTTTCGATCCGGAAAATCCTGGGACATTCATCACCGTGGCGACGACACGGCCCGAGACGATGCTGGGCGATACGGCAGTCGCCGTGCACCCGGACGACGAGCGCTACCGGCATCTGGTCGGCAAGAATGTCGTGTTGCCGATCGTCGGCCGGAAAATTCCGGTTGTGGCTGACGAGTATTCCGACCCGGAAAAGGGTTCCGGCGCCGTCAAGATCACGCCGGCGCACGACTTCAACGATTTCGAGGTTGGCAAGCGCCACAAGCTGCCGGCGATCAACATCCTGACCATCGAGGCGGCAATAACGCTCAGGGATAATGAGGATTTTCTCGCCGGGCTCGACGTGACGCCGGAGCGCCAGGCCGTCTGGGACGAGCTCGACGGTCTCGACCGTTTCGTCGCGCGCAAGAAAATCGTCGAGCTGATGGAGGCCGGCGGCTTCCTCGACAAGATCGAGCCGCATCGCCACGCCGTGCCGCATGGCGACCGCGGCGGCGTGCCGATCGAGCCGTTTCTGACCGAGCAGTGGTATGCAAACGCCGCTGAGCTGGCCAAGCCGGCGATCGCATCGGTGCGCGAAGGCCGTACCAACTTCGTGCCGAAGAACTGGGAAAAGACCTATTTCGACTGGATGGAGAACATCCAGCCCTGGTGTATTTCACGCCAGCTATGGTGGGGTCACCGGATCCCGGCCTGGTACGGGCCGGACGGCCGGGTCTTCGTCGAGAAGACCGAGGAAGAGGCGCTGGGCGCCGCGATCGAATATTATCTGGCGCTGGAAGGTCCATGGAAGGCCTGGGTCGAGGACAAGCTCGAGACCTTCAAGCCGGGCGAGATCCTGACCCGCGACGAGGACGTGCTCGACACCTGGTTCTCGTCGGCGCTTTGGCCGTTCTCGACACTGGGCTGGCCGGATCACACGCCGGAGCTGAAGACCTATTACCAGACCGACGTGCTGGTGACCGGTTTCGACATCATCTTCTTCTGGGTCGCCCGGATGATGATGATGGGCCTGCATTTCATGCACGAGGAGCCGTTCCACACCATCTATGTGCATGCGCTGGTGCGCGACAAGAACGGGCAGAAGATGTCGAAGTCGAAAGGCAACGTCATCGATCCGCTCGACCTCATCGACGAGTTTGGTGCTGACGCACTGCGCTTCACGCTGACGGTGATGGCGGCGCAGGGGCGCGACGTAAAGCTCGATCCGGCGCGCATCGCCGGCTACCGCAATTTCGGCACCAAGCTGTGGAACGCGACACGCTTTGCCGAGATGAACGAGGTCGCGCGCAATGACGACTTCTGGCTGAACGACGCCAAGCTGCCGGTCAATCGCTGGATCCTGACCGAATTGACCAGGGCGTCGCACGCGATCACCGAAGGGATCACCGGCTACCGCTTCAACGAAGCGGCGGGCGCCGCCTACCGCTTCGTCTGGAACCTGTTCTGCGACTGGTATCTGGAACTGCTGAAGCCGGTGTTCATGGGCACCGACGAGGCGGCCAAGGCCGAAAGCCGTGCCTGCGTCGCCTTCGTGCTCGACGAGATCTACAAGCTGCTTCACCCCATGATGCCGTTCATGACCGAGGAGCTGTGGGCGCAGACGGCAGGTGAGGGCAGGACGCGCGCAACGCTGCTTTGCCACGCCGCCTGGCCATCACCGGACTTCGAGGACGCCGATGCAGCCGCCGACATCAACTGGCTGGTCGATCTGGTCTCCGGCATCCGCTCGGTGCGCTCTGAAATGAACGTGCCGCCGGCGGCGATCGCGCCGCTGGTGGTGGTCGGCGCCAGCGCCGAGACTCACCAGAGGCTGGAACGCCATGCGTCCGCCATCAAGCGGCTGGCGCGGGTCGGCGACATCTCGCTGCAGGACGCCGCACCCAAGGGCTCGGCCCAGATCGTGCTCAACGAGGCGACGATCTGCCTGCCGCTCGGCAGCCTGATCGATCTGTCCGCCGAGGCGGCGCGGCTGCAGAAGGAACTGGCCAAGGTGACCGAGGAAATCGCGCGGCTGCACAAGAAGCTGTCGAACGAACGGTTCGTCGCCAGCGCGCCGGAAGAGATCGTCGCGGCCGAGCGCGAAAAACTCGCGGAATACCGTGATCAGCAGGAGAAGCTTTCGGTGGCGTTGACCCGGGTGCGCGACGCCGGCTGAGCGCCGGATTCGCGATGCCTGGGAACGGCGTCAAGGCAGTCTTGTGCCCGAAAAACAGGCATTCCGTAACGTTAATGTTGACGTAAACGGAAAGTTTGCGCCCCATTGTTGCCTTAATGTAACAATGGGGCCTAATGCCGGTAAAACATCCGCGTTTTATACTGTTTAGAGCGGTTTTTCATGATTTTTTGCGCCGATTGCCGCTCAAATGGCCATTTTCCGGCATGCTTGCGCGGCGCGCCACTTTGTCCGAAATGCGTTCCGCAAGTGCGTACATGTACGCTGTTTCAATTCATTGTTGCACCGTTAACCCGAATTGGTTCTAGCTTGACGCACTGGAATTTCGGGGAGGACATCCATGAACAATTTGCGTTTGAAAACACTGCTGGGGGCGGGGTGTTTTTCGCTGGGTTTGATCGGTTCCGTGCATGCCGGCGGTCTGGAGCGCGGTGGCTACGACATCGACCTGCTTTTCGATCCGGCGCAGGTCACAGGCGAGGTGACCGGCACTTATGTCATGCCGCAACGCGACTTGAAGAACGTGGTGGATATCGATCCAAACCCGGTTACGGGTGGCGGCAATCTTAACGCTCTGGGCTTCTCCAACAGTGCCCGTGATACCGAAAGCTATTGGGTGCCGAGTGTCGGTATCAAGGCTGGTATGGGGCCCGTCGATTGTCTTATCGACTACGGCCAGCCGATCGGTGCGTACAGCAATCCCGGCGCCAACTGGGCCGGCGCGAACGGTAACATCATAACCAAGGTCAAGAGCGAGGCCGTAGGCGGGACCTGTTCGTATAAGATGGATCTCGGAAAAGGACAGGTGCGCTTTATCGGCGGCGTGTTTCACGAGGATGTTTCGGGTTTCAAGGAACAGCTGGTTTCGCCTTTTGTTGGTCCCCTTGGGTTGTCGGGAATTGGCCGTCTTGATCTCGAAGGTGACGGTTGGGGATGGCGCGCCGGCGTAGCCTATGAGATTCCGGATATCGCGCTGCGCGCCAGCCTCGTTTACAACTCGGCGGTCAAGCTGGACCATTTGGACGGAACGCTCGACCTGACGCAGCTTCCCGCCGTCGGTCCGGCCAACCCGTTCCTGGGCAATGTTACGAATGTCAGCGGCTCGTCGGAGGTTCCGGAGTCGCTGGAACTCAAACTTCAGTCGGGCATAGCTCCCGGTTGGCTGGCGTTCGGGTCCATCAAATGGGTCAATTGGAGCGTGCTGCAGAGCATTCCTTTCTGCCCGACAGGCGTTCCGTCTTGCACGACGACCAGTGCTTTGAGGCTCACGTCGCTTGATCTGCTCTATCGTGATGGCTGGACGGTTTCCGGCGGCATTGGCCACAAGTTCAATGACCAGTGGAGCGGCGCCGCGGGTCTGACCTGGGATCGTGGAACCAGCACAGGCCTCAGCGCCCAGACCGATACATGGACGGTCAGCGGTGGTGTATCCTACACCCCGACCGCGAACGTCGAGCTTCGTCTTGGCGGCGCGTTGGGTGTGCTCACAAGCGGATCGATCCATCCCGTCGTAGGCAAGGATGGCGTCACATATGGTACGGACTACACCGCCGATTTCGGCAACGATCTGGTTTCAGCCGTTTCGACTTCGTTCAAGGTGAAGTGGTAAGCTTTTCAAATTAAAAGAGAAAAGGGCGGGCAGTGCCCGGCCTTTTTCAGTTTGCGGCACAGCGTCGAGCCGTGCCGTCAAGCGCCGGCGTTCAAAATCCGCCGCACCTATGTCGCCTCTCGTAATTGTGACGTTTTGGCAACAGTTCCGGACCAACCCCCGCGCTACGGTCCCGCTCGACCAAATTGCCCATTTCCCGCCATAAACCCGGCGCACCTCGAATTCGTCTCGGGACACGCGCCAAAAGGCTCGGCGATGAGGCAGGCCGCACCGCCCGCGGCAAGGAAGAGAATGGACGCCAAAGTCATCTCCAAGGCCAAGCTGCCTAGCCGCCATGTGACCGTCGGTCCGGCGCGTGCGCCGCACCGTTCGTATCTCTATGCCATGGGGTTGTCGGCGGCCGAGATCGCGCAGCCGCTGGTCGGCGTTGCCTCCTGCTGGAACGAAGCGGCGCCTTGCAACATCTCGCTGATGCGCCAGGCGCAAGTGGTCAAGAAAGGCGTCGCGGCCGCCAACGGCACGCCGCGCGAATTCTGCACCATCACCGTCACCGACGGCATCGCCATGGGCCACCAGGGCATGAAGTCGTCGCTGGTATCGCGCGATGTCATCGCCGACTCGGTCGAACTCACCATGCGCGGCCATTGCTACGATGCGCTGGTCGGCCTTGCCGGCTGCGACAAGTCGCTGCCCGGCATGATGATGGCCATGGTGCGGCTCAACGTGCCGTCGATCTTCATCTATGGCGGCTCGATCCTGCCGGGCTCCTATCGCGGCCGCCAGATCACTGTGCAGGACGTGTTCGAAGCAGTCGGCCAGCATTCGGTCGGCACGGTCAGTGATGCCGAACTGCTCGAGATCGAGCAGGCGGCGTGTCCGTCCGCCGGCTCCTGCGGGGCCCAGTTCACAGCCAACACCATGGCCACCGTCGCCGAGGCGATCGGCCTGGCGCTGCCGTACTCCTGCGGCGCGCCGGCGCCTTACGAGATGCGCGACCGCTTCAATTTCGCCTCCGGCGAAAAGATCATGGAGCTGATCGCCAAGAACATCCGGCCGCGCGACGTCGTCACGCTGAAGGCGCTGGAGAATGCGGCGACCGTGGTTTCGGCCACCGGCGGCTCGACCAATGCGGCTTTGCACCTGCCGGCGATCGCGCATGAGGCAGGCATCAAGTTCGACCTGTTCGACGTTGCCGCGATTTTCGAGAAGACGCCCTACATCGCCGACCTCAAGCCGGGCGGCAAATATGTCGCCAAGGACATGTTCGAGGCCGGCGGCATTCCGCTGTTGATGAAGACGCTGCTCGACCACGGCTATCTCCATGGCGACTGCATGACCGTGACTGGCCGTACTTTGGCCGAAAACATGGAGCATGTTGCCTGGAATGATAGCCAGGATGTGGTCCGTCCCGCCAACCGACCAATCACCCAAACCGGCGGTGTCGTGGGCTTGAAGGGCAACCTTGCCCCCGAAGGCGCGATCGTGAAGGTCGCGGGCATGACGGAGCTGAAATTCTCAGGTCCGGCACGGTGTTTCGATTCGGAAGAGGAATGTTTCGAGGCGGTCACGCACCGCAACTACCGGGAAGGCGAGGTTCTCGTCATCCGTTACGAAGGTCCGCGCGGCGGCCCGGGCATGCGCGAGATGCTGTCGACGACGGCGGCGCTCTACGGCCAGGGCATGGGCGGCAAGGTCGCTCTCATCACCGACGGTCGTTTTTCGGGCGCGACGCGCGGTTTCTGCATCGGCCATGTCGGGCCAGAAGCTGCCGTTGGCGGCCCGATCGGACTGCTGAAGGATGGCGACGTGATCTCGATCGACGCAACCAAAGGCACGATCGAGGTCGACCTGTCCGAGGCTGAACTGGCAACGAGGGCGAAGGCCTGGAAGGCGCGCACGACCGACTATCAGTCGGGCGCGATCTGGAAATATGCACAGACGGTAGGGCCAGCCCGCGACGGCGCGGTCACCCATCCCGGCGGTGCCAAAGAAACACATTGCTATGCGGATATCTGAGTTGTTGAGGTCGTCTGTCCTTCCGGCACTGGTCGCTGTTGCGATCTTTGGCGCCGTGGGCCAGGCCATGGCCTTCGACGACAAGGTGTTCGACGACAAGACCGGCGTGAAGCCGCAATCGAGCCCATGGGCCGTGTTCCAGTTCGGCTTCTCCGCCTACAAGAGCGGCCACAAGGAACAGGCGGTCGAGGCCTATAAATACGCCGCCGAAAACGGCCAGATCGGCGCCACCTGGAAGCTCGCGCGCATGTATGCCGAAGGCGACGGCGTGACGCGCGACGACTATGCGGCCTTCAAATTCTTCTCCGAGATCGTCGATCAGGATGTCGAGCCGGGATCGCCGGAGGAAAGCTATGTCTCCGACGCGCTGGTGGCGCTGGGCGACTATCTCCGGACAGGCATCCCCGGCAGCCCGGTCGAGGAAAACGAGGTCGCGGCGCAGGAATATTACATGCGTGCGGCCGCCAATTACCGCAACCCGAACGCCCAGTTCGAGATGGGCCAGATGTTCCTGAAGGGCGAGGGCGGCGTCAAGGCCAGCGTCAAGCAGGCCGGCCGCTGGTTCCAGCTCGCCGCCGAAAAAGGCCATGCCGGCGCCCAGGCGACGCTTGGCAATCTTCTGTTCCAGAGCGGCAAGATCGTGCGCGGGCTGGCCATGATGACCGCCGCGCTCGAACGCGCCTCGCCGAGCGACCAGCCGTGGATCCGCGGCATGCAGGAAGAGGCATTTGCCGCCGCCGGCGAAGCCGACCGCCGCACTGCGATTTCGCTTGCCGACGATCTTCTCACCAAGGGTGGTGACGACCAGTGAAATTGCCAATCTCCCCCCTCAAGGGGGAAATTAGCTCACATCCATCAGTTCTCGGTGAGTTCCGCCGGCGCCGCTCTGTGTACCGGCATCGAGATCGGCGTGACGTGCAGATGCGGCTTCATCGTGCTGTCGGGGCAGCTGTCGCCGATCTTGGTCCATGAGGTGTTGTTGAGCACCAGGTCGCAGCGGGCCATATGGCTCTTGTCTGAAACCGTCAGGCAGGTGACCTGGCCGACCTGGTAGGACTTGCCATTGGCCAGGCACTGCTGATCGGCAAGTGCCGCTGCAGGAGAGGCCATGGCAAATGCCAGACCGATCGGGCAAAGGAGGAATCGTAGTGCCATGGAACCCCAGCCGCCATGCTGACCTCTGACTGAATGGCGCGATTGTGGCGACATCAGGGTTTCGGCTGATATCAGGCCGGCAGCAGCGCCAGATCGATCGCCACCGGCACATGGTCGGAAGGCTTTTCCCAGGCGCGCACGTGCTTTTCAATCGAGGCCGAGGAAAAGCGGTTGGCGGCTTCGGGCGACAACAGCAGATGGTCGATGCGGATGCCGTTGTTCTTCTGCCAGGCACCGGCCTGGTAATCCCAGAAGGTATAGACATCGGCCGCATCGGTGACGGCGCGGACTGCCTCGGTGAAGCCGAGATTCTTCAGCCGTCGGAAGGCCTGCCGGGTCTGCGGCTGGAACAGCGCATCGCCAAGCCAGTTCTCGGGGAAGCGCGCATCGACCGGCTCGGGGATGACATTGTAGTCGCCGGCCAGTACCAGCGCCTCCTCCAGAAGCAGCCGTTGCTCGGCCCAGCGATGCAGCCGTTCCATCCAGGCCAGCTTGTAGGGAAACTTCTTCTCGTCATCGACCGGGTTGCCGTTGGGCAGATAGAGCGAGGCGACGCGAAGCGCGCCCTGGTCGGTCGAGAACACGCCCTCGATGAAGCGCGCCTGCTCGTCGGTGTCGTCACCGGGCAGGCCCCTGATAACCTCGTCGAAGGGAAGCTTCGACAGCAGGGCGACGCCGTTAAAGCCCTTCTGGCCATGGGTTTCCACGTTGTAGCCAAGCGCCTCGATCTCGGCGCGCGGGAACTGCTCGTCGACCGACTTGATCTCCTGCAGGCAGACGATGTCGGGCTGGCTTTCGCTCAGCCAGTGGGTGAGGTTGCCGATGCGGGCGCGAATCCCGTTTATGTTCCAGGTAACGATTTTCATGGGCGGCCTCAGGGATGTTCGGGCGAAAGACGTTCGACAAGCCCGATCGTATTGCCTGCCGGGTCCTTTAGAAAGGCCATCCACTCGCTTTCCCCCGCCGTTCCGAACGTGCCTTCGGTGTCGTTGTGGACGAGCGCCGGCGGTGCGGTGAAGGGAACGCCGGACGCTTTCGCCTCGGCGTGGAAGGCTTCGAGCCCGGCTATATCGAGATAGACGGTGCCGGCCGGAACGCCATCGGTGAACAGCAACCTGATATCACCGGCCATGATGAAGGCGATGCCCGGCGGATCGTAGCGGGCGTGAACGTTGAGGCCGAGCACATCGCGCCAGAAGGCCAGCGTCACGTCGAGATCGCGCCCGGCCGACAGTGCGACCTGACGGACCGCGCCGACGCCGGACATCTGCCTAGATGGAGAAACTGGTGCCGCAGCCGCAGGAGGCGACTGCATTGGGGTTGCGGATCTGGAACGATTGGCCCATCAGATCGTCGACGAAGTCGATCACCGAGCCGCCCATATAGACCAGCGACAAATCGTCGATCAGCACGGTGGCGCCGTCCTTTTCGATGGCGACGTCGTCGTCGTTGCGCGTACCGACCAGGTCGAACTTGTAGGAAAAGCCGGAGCAGCCGCCGCCTTCGACGGAGACGCGCAGCGCCGTCTTGCCGGCCTCGCCCGAGACGATTTTCGCGATCCGCCTGGCGGCGGACTCGGTCATCTCGACTTTCATGGCAGTCTTGGCATCAGCGCCCATGGGCGTCACCTTGCTTTCAGTTTCACATGATAGGTATGAAGCGGGAAGGGGCAAGTCAACTGCGGCGGCATCAGCCATGACAAATGAGCTTGGCGACATTGGGTTCGGCTATCGGCCGCGCGCGGCCTATGCCAGCGACCCAGCCAGGTCGCGCGGGCGGCTCTATGACGAGGTCGAGAGCCCGACTCGCACGCCATTCCAGCGCGACCGCGACCGTATCATTCATTCGACTGCCTTCCGCCGCCTGAAGCACAAGACGCAGGTGTTCGTCGCCCATGAAGGCGACCACTATCGCACCCGGCTGACGCATTCGATCGAGGTCGCGCAGATTGCGCGGGCTCTGGCGCGAGCGCTGCGCGGCGACGAGGATCTGGCCGAGGCGGTCGCCTTGGTGCACGATTTCGGTCACACGCCGTTCGGCCATACCGGCGAGGACGCGCTGAACGAGCGGATGGCCCAATGGGGCGGCTTCGACCACAATGCGCAGTCGCTGCGCGTGGTGACGCGGCTGGAGCGGCGCTATGCCGAGTTCGACGGGCTAAACCTGACCTGGGAAACGCTGGAAGGGCTGGTCAAGCACAATGGGCCGCTGACAGATGCCAAGGGAAAAGGGCTCAAAGGCCCGGTGCCGCAGGCGATCCGCGACTATTCCGAGCTGCACGACCTCGAACTCGACCATTTCGCCGGCATCGAGGCGCAATGTGCTGCGATCGCCGACGATATCGCCTACAACACCCATGACATCGACGACGGCCTGCGCTCCGGCTTCCTGACCTTGGACATGCTGGAAACGGTGGCGCTGCCGGGATCGATCCTGGCAAGCGTGCGCGCGCGCTATCCGGGCCTGGACGATGTGCGCACCGGCCATGAGCTGATGCGCCGGCAGATCACGATGATGGTCGAGGATGTCATTGTTTCCACCACCGCCAATCTTGAGCGCATCAAGCCTGACAGCGCCGAAGCGGTGCGGGCGGCGGGCGAAACGATGGTGACCTTTTCCGCTGACGTGGCGGCGACCGAGAAGGAATTGAAGACCTTTCTCTACAAGCATCTCTACCGGCATGACGAGGTGATGCGCGTTCGCACTCAGGCCGAGCAGATCGTGCGCGACCTGTTCGATGTCTATTTCGCCGATCCGCGCGCCATGCCGGACGGCTGGCGGGAGGGGCTCGACCGGGCGGAGGACCGCATCAAGGCGCGCAGCGTCGCCGATTTCCTGGCGGGGATGACGGATACCTACGCCTTGAAGGAACACCGCCGTCTGTTTGACCATACGCCCGATTTAAGCTAGGGCGGGCGCGATTTGCCGGCCAATGAGCCGGTTCCCCTGCACAGTCCGCCAGAGCAAGACCCATGAACATCTTCGCCGATTTCAGCGCGCGAATCACAAAAGCCGTCGAAGCGCTTGATTTGAAAGACAGTAATGGCGTTTCGCCCGACCTGTCGCGCATCGCCGTCGAGCCGCCGCGCGACGCCAGCCATGGCGATCTCGCCACCAATGCGGCGATGGTACTGGCCAAGCCCACCGGGCAGAACCCGCGCGCGCTGGCCGAGCGGCTGGTGGAAGTGCTGCGCAGCGACGCCGATGTTGCCGAAGCCGACGTCGCCGGTCCCGGCTTCGTCAATCTCCGGCTCAAGGACGCTTTCTGGCAGGCACATCTGACTGCGCTGCTGGGCGAGGGGCAAAACTACGGCCGCTCGACCATTGGTGGCGGCAAGAAGACCAATGTCGAATATGTCTCGGCCAATCCGACCGGGCCGATGCATGTCGGCCATTGCCGGGGCGCGGTTGTCGGCGACACGCTTGCAAATCTGATGGCCTTCGCCGGCTATGACGTCACCAAGGAATACATCATCAACGACGCCGGCGCGCAGATCGACGTGCTCGGGCGTTCGGCCTTCCTGCGCTACCGCGAAGCGCTGGGCGACGACATTGGCGAGATACCGGCCGGTCTCTATCCCGGCGATTACCTTGTGCCGGTCGGTCAGGCGCTGGCTGCCGAATTTGGCCGCAAGCTCTTGCAGATGCCCGACGATGAGTCGCTGGTAATCGTCAAGGACCGCACGATCGACGCCATGATGGTGATGATCCGCGAGGATCTGGCGTTGCTCAATGTCCATCACGACGTTTTCTTCTCCGAGCGCACGCTGCATGCCGACAATGCCAGGAGGATCCGCTCGGCGATCAACGATCTGACGCTGAAGGGCCATATCTACAAGGGCAAGCTGCCGCCGCCCAAGGGCGAGAAGCCGGACGACTGGGAAGACCGCGAGCAGACGCTGTTCCGCTCGACGGCGGTCGGCGACGACATGGACCGGGCGCTGGTCAAGTCCGACGGCTCGTTCACCTATTTCGCCGCCGACGTCGCCTATCTCAAGGACAAGGTCGACCGCGGTTTCGTCGGCCTGATCTATGTGCTGGGCGCCGACCATGGCGGCTACGTCAAGCGGCTGGAAGCGCTGGCGCGGGCGATTGCAGGCGATGATCTGAAGCTGCAACTCACGGTGCTGCTGTGCAATCTGGTGAAGCTGTTTCGCGATGGCGAACCGGTTCGGATGTCGAAGCGGTCGGGCGACTTCGTGACCTTGCGCGAAGCGGTGGAGGAGGTGGGCCGCGATGCTATCCGCTTCATGATGCTCTACCGCAAGAGCGACGCGCCGCTCGACTTCGATTTCGCCAAGGTCACCGAACAGTCCAAGGACAATCCCGTGTTCTACGTGCAGTACGCTTCGGCGCGCTGTCATTCGGTGTTCCGGCAGGCGAGCGAGCAACTGGGCGAGGCCAATTTCGACCGCAACAGCCTGGCCGCGGCCTCGGCGTCGCTCACCGACGAGGGCGAGATCGGCCTGATCCGGAAGCTGGCTGAATATCCAAGGCTGATCGAATCCGCGGCCCTTGCGCTGGAGCCGCACCGGCTGGCATTCTACCTCTACGATCTGGCTTCCACCTTCCATGGACACTGGAATCGGGGCACCGAGAATCCCGACTTACGTTTTGTTAAGGTTAACGACCGACAATTGACTCATGCCAGACTAGGGCTGGTGCAGGCTGTTTCGGATGTTTTGACTTCCGGCCTGACGCTGATTGGGGCTGATGCGCCCACTGAGATGCGTTAGGTTTAACTAAAACACCTGTCACCATTTGCCCACATTGCGCTGGTAAGGGCCAACCCTACGCGACGTCCATGGCGTCCGAATGAGTGCGAGTTCGGGAACAATAATGGCAGACAGAACCCAGCTGAGAGTAGCCGACAACAACGACATCGCCGAAGATGATCCGTTCGCTGAACTGACCAGGATCATGGGTTTCGATCCGCGCCAGCCGGTCAAGCCGCAGGCGCCAGCCGTCGAGACGGCTGCGGACGAGGGCGATTTCGACATCGACCTCGAGAAGGAGTTGATGGGCGAATTCGGCGATGAAGTCGGTTCCATGGAGGCCAGCCAGCCAGCTCCCGAGGTTCACCAGCCTGCCGCTGAACCCTACGACTCTGCTGCCGAGATTCGCGAGCCGGCTTTCGAAACCACCGATGCCGCGATGGACGATGCGCTGGCTGCTTCGCTGGAATATGATTTCGTCTTCGACGATGCCGCCGATCTGGATTTCGGCGCTGCCCCGCAGGCTGCGGCTGCTCCCGTTGAACCCTCGTTTGCCGAAACTTCGTTTGTCGAGCCCGCATTCGACGAAGCTGCATTCGACGATGATTTCGACAATGCCGTCGCCAGCTCGCTGGAAAACGTATCGCCGCTCGAAGACGACCTGCCGATGGATCACGACCTTGCCGCTTCGCTCGAGCAGGGGTTGCTGCTCGATGACGGCGCGACCGTCGCCCATGCCGCAGATGTCGCGCAGGTTGCTGCTGCGCCTGCCGACGATCTCGCGTTCGACGATGATTTCGACAATGCCGTCTCGATGTCGCTGGAAGACGAGCTGACGCTGGACGGTCCTGCGCCGGCGCAGGACCAGTATGCCGCGCCAGTAGCCGAGGCGCCGGTCGTCGGCGCCGCCGACCACGCTGTTGCCGACGAGGATTTTGCGGTTCATTTCGATGACGCGATGGCCGATGTCGACATGGACTTTGCAGCCGAGCATTTCGAGCCTCAGGCTTTCGAGGCTCAGCCTGTTGAGGCCGAGGATCCGGAAGAGCGCGATCTGGATGTCAGCGATCTGCAGGTCAGCGCGCCGGTTGAGATGGATGCGCCGGAAGTGGACGAGACGCCGGCCTGGACCGTGGAGGCCAGCCCCTCTCATGAGACTGCGCACGAAGCATTCGACGATTTCGATCTGAGCATCGATGATGCGCTTGCCGATCACGAGCCGGTGGCCGAGACCGCACCCGCTCCGGTTCAGCCAACTCCGGTCGCACCAGCCTATGTGGCGCCTACCAATATGGCGACCCCGGCCGCTCCGGTCGCTGACGAACGGACGTTGGAAGATGAACTCAACGCGCTGCTTGGCGCCATGACCACACCACGCCCGGCGCCAGTCGCCCCGATTCCGGTGGTCACCGAGCCCACCAGGGCTGCCGCCATCGAGCCCACCAGGACTTATGAGCCGGTTGCCCCGGTGCAGCGGTCCGTCGCGACGCCGGTCGCTCCGGTCGATAATCTCGACTGGGACCTAGACGAACACGCGCCTGCTCCTCAGGAGGCCCAGGCGGACGATGCCGATTTCGACGATCTGCTTGCCGGCGAACTTGAAGGCCATGTGCCCGAGATCGAGTTCGATGATCACGCCTTCGACGCGGCGCTGGCCAAGGGCATCGATCTCGGTCATGACGATACGGCAGCACCGGTCGCTGGCGATTGGCGCTCGACGCCGCCGGAGCCGGCGCGTTCGTGGAGCCGCGTGACTCCCACCCCGGCCCAGCCTTCCTTTGCAGCGCAGCCGCAACCTTCTTTTGCAGCGCAGCCGCAAGCTTCTTTTGCAGAAAAGCCGTCCATGCCGCCGGCGGCAGCGCCAAGCTATCGCGACCAGCCGGTTGCCGCTGCTGCCTATGTGGCGCCGACGCCATCGCGCCAGGCGCCGCCTCAGGCCTATGACGAGATGCCGGATGTTGAGACGGTCGATGTGCCGGAGCGTGTGGTGGCGATTGCCGACGACCTCGACATTCCAGAACTCAGCTTCGAGCAAGACGAGCCGGCCGCCTATGACGACATCGACGCCGAATTCGCCGGCATGCTCAACGACATGAACGCGGTGGAAGTGGCGCCGCCCACTGCCGCACGCAGTGCCGGCTATGATGACGATTCCTACAGTTCCGGCTTCAGTTCGGGCCACGAGCTCGACCGGCGCGCCTATGCGGCGCGGCCAGCCGAAGTGCTTGCAGCCACGCAAGCTCACCACGCCGATGCCGCCGGCGGCTTCGACATGGACGATCTGCCCGGCAGCCAGCCGGTTTCGCAGGCCGACGATTTCGCGGTCGACGAACTCGACTACGATCCGGATCTGGACGAGGCAATGGCGGTGCCGGGCCTCGCCGAGCAGGAAGCCGCACGGCCGCGCAGGAGCGGCCTGCTGGTCGCGGGGGTCGTTGCTGCGGTTGCGATTGCCGGCGGCCTTGGCGCCCTCGCCTTGTCCTTCGGCGGCAAGGGCGGCAGCGATGCGCCGGTCATTGTCAAGGCCGACAACAGGCCGATCAAGGTCAAGCCCGAAAATCCGGGCGGCGCCGTGGTGCCGAACCAGGACAACAAGGTTTATGATGCGGTCGCCAAGGGCACCAAGCCGGCCGAGCCGGTTCAGGAGAAGCTGGTCACCAACACCGAAGAGCCGGTCGATGTGAAGGCGCAGGAGCCTGAAAGCCGCGTCGTCGATCTGTCGCCCGACGATACCGACGCTGCCCCAGGCCCCGACGCTGCCGGCAACCCCGAAGCTGCCGTCAACCCCGACGCGGCTGTCGCGCCGGCGCCAAAATCCGAGGACCGCATCGCGCAGGTGCTGCAGGAAGCCGACAAGAACCCCGATACCGTCGCCGTTGCCCCGCGCAAGGTGCGGACCATGGTGGTCAAGCCCGACGGCTCGTTGGTGGCCCGCGAGGACTCGACGCCGGCCGCGCCGCAGGTTGCGGCGACTGAGCCGCTTGACCCGGCGCCGCAGCACGTCGCCCCTTCGGCCGATGCCGAGCAGACCGGCACCGTGGCGCCTGCCGATCAGGCAAATAGCGACCAGGCAAGTGCCGAGACCGCCAAGCCGGTCAAGCCGGTGAAGCCGGCGGCCACGCCGAAGGCTGAGACCCAGTCCGCCAACACGCCGCAGACGGTTGCCGTGGCGCCGCAGCGCCCGTCCGACCAGCCGGTCGACGTGGTCGGCGAGGTCAAGCCCGACCAGGTTGCCTCCATTCCGGCGACGGCTTCGACATCGGGCGGTTCGTGGTCGATGCAGATCGCTTCGCAGCCGACGGTCGAAAGCGCCCAGGCCAACTACGCCGACCTGCAGCGCCGCTATGGAAATGTGCTCGCCGGTCGCACCGCCAACATCGTCAAGGCGGAGATCGCCGGCAAGGGCACCTTCTACCGTGTCCGGGTGCCTGCGCAATCGCGCAACGATGCGATCAATCTGTGCACCAGCTACAAGGCTGCCGGAGGCAACTGCTTCGTGTCGCGGTAAGGCCGGATCCAATTATCAGAGCCGGTGCGTTCCCAAGGGTCGCGCCGGCTTTTTCATGTGGATGGGCGAGAGGTTGAGGCGCTTGCCGTCCGGGGAGATTCCCTTTGGCGGCGCGAAGCCCTAAACTGGTGGAATGACCGAATCAAAATCCATGATCCTCGGCTGTGCCGGGAAATCGCTGACCCGCGAAGAAATCCGTTTCTATCGCAATGAATGCCCGTGGGGCTTCATCCTGTTTGCGCGCAATATCGGCGAAACGGAGCAGATCCGCGATCTGGTCGCCGAAATGCGCGACTGTATCGGGCGCCCCGATGCGCCGGTGTTCATCGATCAGGAAGGTGGCCGGGTGCAGCGCCTGCGGCCGCCGCTGGCGCCGAACTATCCCGCCGGCGGCGCGCTCGGTGCATTGTGGCGCAAGGACCATGATGCCGGCACCCGCGCTGCCTGGCTGATGGCGCGGCTGCACGCCTTCGACCTGTTGCGCTTCGGTATCTCGGCCGATTGCCTGCCGGTGCTGGACGTGCCGATCGAGGGCGCCAGCGACGTCATCGGCGCGCGCGCCTATGGCAAGGAGCCGCGCCCGGTCATCGAACTTGGCCGCGCCGCCGCGGAAGGGCTGATGTCCGGCGGCGTGTTGCCGGTCATGAAGCATATTCCGGGCCATGGACGCGCCTTCGCCGACACGCATTTCGAGCTACCTGTGGTCGACGCCTCGCTGAGCGACCTGCAGCGGCATGATTTCGCCCCTTTCCGCGAGCTTAGCCATCTGCCGATGGCGATGACGGCGCATGTCGTCTACAGCGCCATCGATCCGAACAACCCAGCGACCACCTCAGGCAAGGTCATCGACGAGATCATCCGCCGCGAGATCGGCTTCGACGGGCTGTTGATGAGCGACGACACCTCGATGAAGGCGCTTTCTGGGGATTTCCCGACAAAGGCGGCCTCGATCCTTGCGGCGGGCTGCGATCTGGTCCTTCACTGCAATGGCGTTTTCGAGGAGATGGCAGGCATCGCATCGCGAACCACGGGACTTGAAGGGACGTCGCTGGAGCGCGCCAAGCGGGCGCTGACCTATATAAGGGATCGCGACCGGGCCGACGAAACCGAGATACGCGCCGAGTTTGCCACCTATTTCGATGCGGTGGCCTAGAGACGGATGATTTCAGGTCTGTTCGACCTGAAATCTGAATCCGTCTCTAAATTAGATAGAGAGAGCATGATGTCGTCCGAAAACCGCTTCACACTTTTCGGCATCATGCTCTAACCAGAGGTAAAGGAACAGTGGCGGAGACATTGGACAGCAAGGCTGCGAAGGCCGCACCGATGGACCGTCTGTGGGCCGAGAACGACGATTCACGGGTCACCGGCGACCCGTCGCTTGTCGTCGACGTCGCCGGGTTCGAAGGTCCGCTCGACCTCTTGCTGCATCTCGCCCGCAACCAAAAGGTCGATCTGTCGCGGATTTCCATCTTGGCGCTGGTCGAGCAGTATCTGACCTTCGTCGAGACGGCGAGGGCGCTAAGGCTTGAGCTTGCCGCCGACTACCTGGTGATGGCGGCGTGGCTGGCCTTCCTCAAGTCGAAGCTCCTCATCCCCAAGCAGCCCGGCGAGGAAGGCGAAAGCGGCGAGGAACTGGCCGCGGTGCTGCAGTTCCGGCTGAAGCGTCTGGAGGCCATGCGCGACGCCTCGGCAAGGCTGGTCAACCGCAACCGGCTCGGCCGCGACGTGTTTGCACGCGGCATGCCTGAAATGGTCATCGTCGAGAAGCGTAACGCCTATTCGGCCTCGCTCTACGATTTGCTCACCGCCTATGCGCAGCAGCGCCAGAAACAGGCGATCACCAATGTGACAATTGCCCGGCGTGGCGTGTGGTCGCTCAAGGATGCGCGCGACATCCTGACCCGGCTGATCGGCTCGCTGCGCGACTGGACGGCGCTGGACAGCTATCTGATCAATTACCTGACCAGCCCGGACGAACGGCGTACCGCGATTGCCAGCTCGTTCGCGGCGTCGCTGGAACTGGTGCGCGAAGGCAGCATCGAGATGCGACAGGACCAGGTGTTCGCGCCGCTCTATCTGCGCGGCCGCGCGCAACCAATCAAGGCAGTCGAGGTGGCATCATGAGCGAACGCGCCAACGCTTCGGTCATTCCGTTCAAGGTCGAAGAAGAGACCGAGGAGGGCATTATCGCCCAGGACCCGACTGATACCCTGCTTCTGAATCCTGGCGAACGGCTGCATATGGCCGAAGCCATACGCATGGCCGAGGCGATCGTGTTCGCCAGCGCCGAGCCGGTCAGCGAAAAGCAGCTCGCAGCCAGATTGCCCGATGGCATCAGCATTGCCGCTGCCATGGCTGAGCTGCAGCAGATCTATGCGCGGCGCGGCGTCAATCTGGTTCGGGTCGGCGATGCCTGGGCTTTCCGTACCGCCGGCGATCTCGCCTTCCTGATGAGCCGCGACACGGTGCAGCAGCGCAAGCTGTCGCGCGCCGCGCTCGAAGTGCTGGCGATCATCGCCTACCACCAGCCGGTGACGCGCGCCGAGATCGAGGACATCAGAGGCGTCGAGACCTCGAAGGGCACGCTGGATACGCTGCTCGAAACGGAATGGGTGCGCATGCGCGGCCGCCGCCGCACGCCCGGCCGTCCCGTCACCTACGGCACGACAGACACTTTCCTCGACCATTTCGCACTGGAGGAGATCCGCGATCTTCCCGGGATGGACGAACTGAAGGGGGCAGGGCTGCTCTCCGGCCGCATGCCGTCGAATTTCGCCATCCCGTTGCCGCCGGCCGATCCGGACGCGCTGACCGAGGACGAGGATGCGTTGACCGACATCGATCTCGAGGAACTCGGCCTGCTGACGCCGCGCGTCACGGAAGATTGACCGCAAGCCGCTGTCAAAAAGCTGCATTGCTGCGGTAGATGCGCCGATTGGTAGCGGGCAGCTTTGCCGAAAATGCGTGACATAAGCCGCGCCTTCATAAACTTTGTCGCTGTTGTGTTTGAATCCCAACGCGAAAACGCATAGATCATCGCCAGGGAAAACATTCGAGAGAGAGTTACAATGGGTTCATTTTCGATTTGGCACTGGATGATCGTGCTGGTGATCGTGCTGCTGGTGTTCGGCCGCGGCAAGATACCCGAGCTGATGGGCGACATGGCCAAGGGCATCAAGAGCTTCAAGAAGGGCATGGCCGACGACGATACCGCCGAAGACAAGCGCACCGTCGAGCACCGCCCGGACGAGACCGTTTCGGCAGTGAAGGAAAAGGCCAGCAAGAGCTGAGCCGAAGGTTGTTGCTTTTGTGCAAGTCGTTGTCCCAAAACCGCTTCGCACTTTTGGGCGACAAGCACTAGTCGGAACTGATTGCCATGTTTGAAGTCGGCTGGACCGAAATGCTGGTGATCGCGATCGTCATGATCGTGGTCGTCGGACCCAAGGATTTGCCCAATATGCTGCGCACCTTCGGCCGCACGACGGCGAAGCTGCGTGCCATGGCCTCCGACTTCCAGAAGCAGTTCAACGAGGCGTTGAAGGAAGCCGAGCTCGACGACGTCAAGAAGTCTGTCGATACGCTGCGCGGCCTCAATCCGGCGGCCGAGATTCGCAAGCAGCTCAATCCGTTCGAACAGGCGGCAGCCGAGGTTCGCTCCGGCGTCGATGCGGTGATGAAGCCGAAGCCCGCCGTCGACCCCTCAACGCCCGCGGCAGAAACACCACAGCCGGCCGAGCCGCTCAAGAACGGCGCGACGGTGATGCCGGGTGTCAACGGACCGGAAACAGCGCCGGCGGCGCCGATTCTTCCGGCGATGACCGATCAGGCGGTGGTGACACCGGGTGCAGCAACAGCAGCGCCACGAAACGCGCGCGCCAAGGGGGCTGCGATATCAAAGGCCCCGGCAACCAAAACAGCGGCAGCCAAGGCAGCACCGGCAAAGCCGGCGCCTGCGGCGAAGGTTGCGGCCAAGCCGTCAGCGGCGCCCGCCAAGGCTGCACCTGGAAAAGCCGCCACCAAGCCCGCTGCTGCACCGAAGGCAGTCGCAAAGGCTGAGCCGAAGCTTGCGCCGGCCACGAAGCCCGCGTCCAAGAAGACGGCGGGGGCCGCCAAGTGAGCATTACGGATAGCGAAAAGGACGAGATCGAGAAGTCGTCGGCTCCGCTGATGGAGCATCTGATCGAACTGCGCCGGCGGCTGATCTGGTCGATCGGCGGTTTCTTCGTCGCCTTCCTCGTCTGCTTCTTCTTTGCCAAGAAGCTGTTCAATCTTTTGGTCGTTCCGTTCAAGTGGGCCACGCAGTGGGCCGGGCTCGATCCGCACAAGGTCGAGCTGATCTATACGGCGCCGCAGGAATTCTTCTTCACCCAGGTCAAGCTCGCCATGTTCGGCGGCATGGTCATCGCCTTTCCGCTGATCGCCACGCAGATCTACAAATTCATCGCGCCAGGCCTCTACAAGAACGAACGCAACGCCTTCCTGCCGTTCCTTATCGCATCGCCGATCCTGTTCCTGATGGGAGCGTCGCTGGTCTATTTCTTCTTCACGCCGATGGTGATGTGGTTCTTCCTCGCCATGCAGCAGGCCGGCACCGACGACCAGGTGCAGATTTCGCTGCTGCCGAAAGTGTCGGAATATCTCAGCCTGATCATGACGCTGATCTTCTCCTTCGGCCTGGTGTTCCAGCTGCCGGTGGTGACCAGCCTGATGACGCGCGTCGGCATGCTGTCGTCGAAGGCGCTGGCCGAGAAGCGCAAATGGGCGATCGTCATCGCCTTCGTCGTCGCGGCGGTGCTGACGCCGCCTGATCCGATGAGCCAGATCGGTTTGGCCATCCCGACCATCCTGCTCTACGAGGTGTCGATCTGGGCGGCCCGGCTGATCGAGCGCGATCAGGTCAAGCAGAAGCTGGCGCGCGAGAAGCAGGAAGCCGCCGAAGCCGTGGCCGAAAAGGCGGCGGACGCGTCCTCAAAGCAGGCTCGTTCATAGGCTGTCGCGTTCGGGTATCCGCGTTAGCGGAAAAACGCGACAGCCGCCATCTTGCATCGATGAAGGATGCGGTTTACGCCCTCAGGCCTTAGCTCGAGGACGACCAACCATGCTTGATATCAAATGGATTCGCGACAACCCGAAGGCCCTTGTCGAGGCGCTGGCCAAGCGCTCGTGGTCGGCTGACGAGGCGCAGTCCACGGTCGATGAGCTGATCAAGAAGGACGAAGCGCGGCGCGAGCACGTCACCGAGCTGCAGACCAAGCAGGAACGCCGCAACGCCGCCTCGAAGGAGATCGGCAACGCCATGCGTTCGGGCGACACGGCACTTGCCGAAAAGCTCAAGGCCGAAGTCGGCGATATCAAGACCTTCATCCAGAATGGCGAGGCGCGCGAGCGCGAGCTCGACAAGACGCTGAACGATGCGCTGGCGGTGCTGCCGAATGTGCCGCTCGACGACGTGCCGGTCGGCAAGGACGAGCACGACAATGTCGTCAAGCATATCGTCGGCGAGGTGCCGACCCGGCCGAACTGGGTGAAGGAGCATTTCGAGATCGGCGAAGCGCTCGGCATGATGGATTTCGAGCGGGCGGCAAAGCTGTCGGGATCACGCTTCACCGTGCTGAAGAGCGGGCTGGCGCGGATGGAGCGCGCCATCGGCCAGTTCATGCTCGATCTGCACACGACCGAGCATGGCTATGAAGAAGTCATCCCGCCACTGATGGTGCGCGACGAAGTGCTTTTCGGGACCAACCAGCTGCCGAAATTCGAGGACGACCTGTTCTTCGTGCAGCATGGCGATGGCCGGCTCGGGTTGATTCCAACCGCCGAGGTCCCGCTCACCAACCTGGTGCGCGAAGAAATCACGGCCCATGAAAAGCTGCCGCTGCGCTATACGGCGCTGACGCCGTGCTTCCGCTCGGAAGCGGGCTCCGCCGGCCGCGATACGCGCGGCATGTTGCGCCAGCACCAGTTCTACAAGGTCGAGCTGGTCTCGGTCACCGACCAGGAGTCTTCGCTCGCCGAGCACGAGCGGATGACGCAGTGCGCGGAAGAGGTGCTGAAGCGACTGGAGCTGCCGTTCCGCACCATGGTCCTGTGCACGGGCGACATGGGGTTTGGCGCGCGCAAGACCTACGACATCGAGGTCTGGCTGCCCGGCCAGAACGCCTATCGCGAAATCTCGTCCTGCTCGGTCTGCGGCGACTTCCAGGCCAGGCGCATGGATGCCCGCTACAAGGACCGGGATGGCAAGGGCAACCGCTTTGTGCACACGCTGAACGGTTCGGGCACCGCTGTCGGCCGTGCGCTGATTGCCGTCATCGAAAACTACCAGAATGAGGATGGCAGCGTAACCATTCCTGAAGTGCTGCGGCCTTATATGGGCGGTCTGGCGAAGATCGAATCGAAGTAATGCGCATCCTTCTGACCAATGATGACGGCATCCATGCCGAGGGCCTGGCGTCGCTCGAACGCATCGCCCGCACGCTGTCGGACGATGTCTGGGTCGTGGCGCCGGAGCAGGACCAGTCCGGCTACGCGCACTCGCTGTCGATCTCGGAGCCGCTCCGGCTGCGCAAGATCGGCGAGAAACACTACGCCGTGCGCGGCACGCCGACCGACTGCGTCATCATGGGCGTCAAGAAGATCCTGCCTGGCGCGCCGGACCTGATCCTGTCCGGTGTCAATTCCGGCGCCAACATCGCTGACGACGTCACCTATTCCGGCACCGTCGCCGGCGCCATGGAAGGCGCGCTGCTCGGCATCCGCTCGATCGCACTCAGCCAGGGTTATTCCTATGTCGGCGAGGACCGCGTCGTTCCCTACGAGACCACCGAAGCGCTGGCGCCGGCGCTGCTGAAAAGGCTCGTCGCCATGCCGCTGCCGGACGGCGTGCTGCTCAACGTCAACTTTCCCAACTGCCTGCCTGACGAGGTTGCCGGCACCGTCGTGACGTCGCAGGGCAAGCTGGTGCACAGCCTTTGGGTCGACGAGCGCCGCGACGGGCGCGGCCTGCCTTATTACTGGCTGCGCTTCGGCCGCGAGCCGGTCGAGGGCAAGCAGGGCACCGATCTCCATGCTCTGCGCAACCGGCTCGTGTCTGTGACGCCGCTGCAGCTTGACCTCACCGCGCATAAAATCCGTGACCAACTGACCAAGGCGCTGTCTGAATAAGGTGTTCGCATGAAGAAGGTTCTGGCATGAACTTGCCGCTCGACGATCGCGAGGGTTTTGCCGCTTTCCTGCTGCGCCTGCGCGGCCAAGGCGCGGTGCCGAAGGCGCTGATCGCAGCCTTCGAGGCGACGCCGCGGCGCGGCTTCCTCAACGGCCAGTTCCATTCCATCGCCTGGTCGGACGGCATGCTGCCGATCGAATGCGGCGAGGCGATCGAGGGCGCCGATCTGCAGGCGGCGGTGATTGCGGCCCTGGCAATAGAGCCCGGCAACCGGGTGCTGGAGATCGGCACCGGCTCGGGCTACACGGCAGCGGTGATGTCGCGGCTCGCGGCGCGCATCGTCAGCGTCGACCGCTACAAAACGCTGGCCGAGCAGGCCAGGCAACGCTTCGAGGCGCTCGGCATCGGCAATGTCATCGTGCGCCAGGCCGACGGTTCCAACGGGCTTGCCAATGAAGCGCCGTTCGACCGCATCGTAGCCTGGGCGGCTTTCGACAGCCTGCCGCGCTTCCTGCTCGACCAATTGTCGAGCGGCGGCATCGTCATTGCCCCGATCGGGCCGGAGGAGGGCGAGCAGGTGCTGGCCAAGCTGACCAAGGTCGGCAGCCGCTTCGAGCGCGAGGATATCGGCACCGTGCGCCTGCAGCCGATCCTGCGCAGCGTCGCGGCGGTTATTTAGGTGCGCTGATATTCATGTGAGGCCGGCCTGCAAATGGCAGGTTCCTGCGCTTCCGGTGCTCACATGTTTGAGTACGCTCCGCTCCGGCCTTCGCCGGTCGAAGCCGTCATAAATGCCTCCGCTCTATGAAGGCTACGGCCGGCGTAGGCCGGTTCTCAGAACCTGTCATTTTCGACTCGGCCTGACCTGAATCTCAACGCACCTTCGGCGCGTTCGAAAATGTTTTAAGAAAATTTGCGTCTGATTCTATGGGGTTAACCCGCCAGTAACATTAACGCGCTTTAATCATGACCAGTGTGTACCGGGTCTGTGCGGGTTAGTGCGATGCAATTCAGTGTTTTGAAGGCAAACGGGCGTACTCTGTCGCGGGGCTGCGCTGTCCTCATGCTAGCCGGAGTGGCGGCGGGGTGTAGCTCCCAAGTCTCGCGGTTCAATGGTGTCGACGACGTCTTCACCTCCTCGACCAACAATCAGCGCGCCATCATCGACAAGCAGAGCACCGCTCAGCCCTATCCGGGCGATGTGGCGGCCGAGCCGATCGCTGCGGCACCTGTCGATGGCAGCCATAACCAGTCGGTCAGCCGCTCCAGCCTGGAGCCGGTCACCGTCCAGCAGCTGCCGCCGCCGAGCGCGCCCAAAGCTGCTCCGATGCGTACCGCTTCCGCGCCGGCGCTTGCACCGGCACCGCATGTCGACAGAACGACTACCGGCACCGTCCAGCCGGCGAGGCCGTTCAAGAATGCCGGTGACTCCGATCCGAAACCAGTTGCGGCTGGTACGCCGCATGCGACCGAGATCGTGGTCAGCGACGGCGAGACCATTTCCGGCATCGCTCATCGCTATCATGTGCCCGCCGACGTGATCATGAAGGTCAACGGCTTGAGCGCCACCAAGGGGCTGAAGACCGGTCAGAAACTGGTCATCCCGGCCTATGCCTATTCAAGCAAGGGGACAGAGCCGAAACTTGCCGACGGCAAGCCGGCAAACAGCCCCAAGGCGCCGGCGCCGGAAAAGGTCGCCGTGCTGCCGCAGCAGCCGAAACTCAAGGACGGCAAGTCCGCCGCGCAGGTTGACGCTTCGGCAGCGAACAAGCCGAAGACCGACAAGCCGGCGCAGACGGCCTCGGCCGCGCCAAAGGCCGGCGCGGGCACCTACACGGTCCAGTCAGGCGACACCATGTCCTCCATCGCCAGGAAGACCGGCGTTGGCGTCGTGGTGCTGAAGCAGGCGAACGGCATGCAGGACGGCCTGCTCAAGATCGGCCAGACGCTGAAGGTTCCGGCAGGTGGCACCGCAACGGTCGCCAGCGCCAAGCCGGCCAAAGTTGATCCGGTGACGACCGCGACCACCCAACCGGCGGCAAAGCCGACGGAGACACTCGCCACCTACACGCCGCCGAAGAAGGACGCCAAGGTTATCCAGCAGGCCGAGGACGACGATGCTGTTGCGCCCGATGCCACCGGCATCGGCAAGATGCGTTGGCCGGTGCGTGGCCGCGTCATCTCCAATTTTGGTGGCGGCAAGGATGGTGTCGACATCGCCGTGCCTGAGGGGACGCCGGTCAAGGCGGCCGAAAACGGCGTGGTCATCTATGCCGGCGACGGCCTCAAGGAATTCGGCAATACGGTTCTGGTGCGCCACGAAAACGGGCTGGTCACCGTCTATGGCCACGCCAGGTCGATCGAAGTGCAGCGCGGCCAGAAGGTCAAGCGCGGCCAGGAAATCGCGCTGTCGGGCATGAGCGGGACCACCGACTCGCCGAAACTGCACTTCGAAGTGCGCAAGAACTCGGCCCCGGTCGACCCCTCTGGCTATCTCGAATAGAACAATAAACGTTTTGCAGGCCGTCTGACCTCCAGTCCGGCCCGCCGGCTCAGCCCGCTCCGCAAGGGGCGGGCTTTTTCAGTGACCTGACGCAAATCAATCAGTCGTTCAGCGGCTTGCCGAGCCGGCCGGCCAGATCCTGGGTGAACTGCCAGGCGACGCGGCCCGAGCGGCTGCCGCGTGTCGTTGCCCATTCCAGGGCGTCGGCGCGCAACGTCTCCGGGTCGATCTTCAGTCCATGATGGCTGGCATAGCCGTTGACCATATCGAGATATTCGTCCTGCGAACATTTGTGGAAGCCGAGCCACAGGCCGAAACGGTCGGACAGCGAAACCTTTTCCTCGACCGCCTCGGACGGGTTGATGGCGGTCGAGCGCTCATTGTCGATCATGTCGCGCGGCAACAGGTGCCGGCGGTTCGACGTGGCGTAGAAGATGACATTGGCCGGGCGGCCCTCGACGCCGCCTTCAAGGGCTGCCTTCAGCGACTTGTAGGAGGTGTCGTCATGGTCGAAGGAGAGGTCGTCGCAAAACAGGATGAAGCGAAACGGCGCCGCCTTCAGCAGGCCCATCAGCCTGGGCAGCGTGTCGATATCCTCGCGATGGATCTCGATCAGCTTGAGCGGCAGGTCGGATTTGGACCTGGCGTTGATCTGCGCATGCACGGCCTTGACCAGGGAGGATTTGCCCATGCCGCGCGCACCCCACAACAACACATTGTTGGCGGCATGGCCGGCGGCGAAGCGTTCGGTGTTTTCGACCAGAATGTCGCGCACGCGGTCGACGCCACGTATCAGGCCGATGTCGACGCGATTGACCTTGCGCACCGGCTCGAGATAGCCCGGATCGGCCTGCCAGACGAAGCAATCGGCTACGGCAAGATCGGTCTGCGGCACCGGCGGCGGAGCGAGGCGGGTGACTGCCTCGATCAGGCGGTCGAGCTTTTGGTTCAGGGCCTCGATGGTGCTGTCGGTCATGTCTCGTCTTTTATGTTTCCGCACGAACGTGCGTAGGGGCCGAAATCGTCTTGATCCGGGCGAGATAGAAACTGGTTCCAAGCTTTTGTTTGGGCATGATCTTTTGCGAAAACCACGCCCGTATTCCGGGAGCATGCTCTAACACGGGTCAACCGGCCGGAAAAGCAGCTGAAAGCCCGGCCGCGCAGTTGCATTGGTAACTTTACCCACTATATTCCGGCCAAATTTGGCGAGGCCGCCCTACGGCCTTCTTCGTAACCAGGAGTTCTTGATGTTCGTCACACCGGCATACGCCCAAGCTACCGGAACTCCGCTTGGTCCGTTCGGGGATATCGGCATGATACTCCCGTTCGTTCTGATCTTCGTGATCATGTATTTCCTCATCATCCGGCCGCAGCGCGCCCAGTTGAAGAAGCGCCAGGAGATGATCTCGGCCGTGCGCCGTGGCGACACGGTCATCACCGGCGGCGGCTTCGTCGGCAAGGTGACCAAGGTGATCGACGACAATGAGCTTGAGATCGACCTTGGCGGCGGCACCAAGGTGACGGCGCTGCGCTCGACGATCGCCGATGTTCGGGTCAAGGGCGAGCCGGTGGCCAACCAGAACGCCAAGAAGTAAGCCAGTTTCCCAAGCGGAGCGATCCGCGGGCAGAGCTCTGACAAAAGACGGCGTATGGTCCATTTTTCGCGCCTGAAAATGATCCTGATCTGGCTTGCTATGGCCACAATGCTCGTCGACGCGCCCAGTCTTCACGCTGCCGGCGCGGACGTGCTGCTTCGATTGGACGCGACCGATGTGATCGATCGCCGGTTGGAGGCGACGCGTGACGAAATCAGGACGCTGCTGCGCGATGCAAGGATCGGCTATACTGGTCTTGCTAAGTCGGGTCGGGCCGTTCAGGTGCATATCACCGACGCCGCTCAGGTCGGCGCGGCCAAGATGGCATTGGAGGCGGTGACTGATCCTGTCCTTGGCAGCGCTGGTCCGGTCCAGGAAGTGATCCTGGATGATACCGGAGCAGCGTTGCTCAAGTTCACGGTAACAGACACAGGTATCAAGTATCGGATGTCGATCGCGCTTGCGCAGTCGATCGTGGTCATTAAGAATCGCCTGCGTGATCTTGGTGTAGCCGACCCAGTAGTGCGGCCAGAGGGCGAAGACGGTATGCTGGTCCGGACCTCGGGCGTTGCGGATTTGCAAAGGCTGAGGAGAATTCTCACCCGAACCGGAATGCTGACTTTTCAGTGGGTTGATGAGTCGATGCCGGTCGCTGATGCGATCAATGGCCGGACGCCCGCTGGCTCGGTGGTGGTTTATTCGAAGGACGATCCACCGGTTCCCTATCTGGTTGAGAGCCGAACGATCGTTTCCAGTGACGACATTGTCAATGCTCAGGCGACTCCCAACTCCGTCACAAATGAGCCGGCGGTTTCGTTCACCTTCGATTCCAGGGCAACGGCACGCGTTGCGCAGGCGACCTCGCAGAATGTCGGCAAGCTATTTGCGATGATCCTCGACAACCAAGTGCTTTCGGTGCCAGTCGTCCGCGAGCCAATTCTTAACGGCCGCGGCCAGATATCGGGCAACCTTACAAAGGAGAACGCCGATGATCTGGCCTTGCTTTTGCGTTCCGGACCGATGCCTGCACAATTGAAAATAGTCGAGTAGCGCACGATAGCGCCCGGCGGTGATCAGAATTAGAATGGAACCGACAGAGGCGATTGACGCCGAAACCGCTGCCGGCGGCAGCGCCAAATTGACCTCAGCGCGCTCGACAATCGGCGAAGTGCGGGTTAAGGGCGAGCCGGTGGCAAATAAGAACGCCAAGAAATAACCGAATTGTCGGCGGAACGATCCGCCAGTACGCCCTGACGGACAACGCCATATGCTGTATTTTTCGCGCCTGAAGATGATCCTGATCTGGATCGCCGTGGCCGTCACATTCATCCTTGCCGCGCCAAATCTCTTCCCGGCCAGCACATTGGCGCAATTGCCCAACTGGGTGCCGAAGCGGCAGATGACGCTTGGTCTCGATCTGCAGGGCGGTTCGCACATCCTCTTGCAGATGGACCAGAATGATCTCGTCAAGGCGCAGCTGGAAACGACGCGAGACGAGATCCGCACGCTGCTGCGCGATGCCAAGGTGGGCTATACCGGCCTTGGCGGCACCGGCAGGACCGTACAAGTGCGCATCACCGATCCAACCCAGATCGATGCCGCCAAGGCGGCGCTTAAGCCGCTGACCGATCCGGTCGCCGCCGGCCTGTTCACCGGTGGCTCCATCCAGGAAATGTCCCTGGATGATTCCGAAGCCGGGCTGCTCAAATTCACCGTCACCGACGCCGGCATCAAATACCGCACCTCAGCCGCATTGGCGCAGTCGATCGAAGTCGTCGAGCGTCGCGTCAACGAACTCGGCACCACCGAGCCGATCGTGCAGCGGCAGGGCGACGACCGTGTGCTCGTCCAGGTGCCGGGCCTGCAGGATCCGCAAAGGCTGAAGGAGATCATTGGCCAGACCGCCAAGATGACCTTCCAGATGGTCGATACCTCGATGTCGGTGCAGGATGCGCTGAACGGCCGCCCGCCGGCAGGCTCCTCGGTGCTTTATTCGCAGGACGATCCGCCGGTTCCGTATCTGGTGGAAAATCGCGTCATCGTGTCCGGCGAGGATCTTGCCAAGGCCACCGCAACTTATGATTCCCGAAACAACGAGCCAGTGGTTTCGTTCGTCTTCAACTCGCGCGGTGCGACACGGTTCGGCCAGGCGACGCAGCAGAATGTCGGCAAGCCGTTCGCCATCATCCTCGACAATCAGGTGATTTCGGCGCCGGTGATCCGCGAACCGATCCTCGGCGGCAGCGGCCAGATTTCAGGCAATTTCACCGCCGAAAGCGCCAACGACCTCGCCGTGCTGCTGCGCGCCGGTGCGTTGCCGGCAAAGCTGACCGTGATCGAAGAACGCACGGTGGGCCCGGGCCTCGGCCAGGATTCGATCCATGCCGGCAAGGTCGCCGGCATCATCGGCTCCATTCTCGTCGTCGCCTTCATGTTCGTCGCGTACGGACTTCTCGGCTTCCTCGCCAACATTGCGCTCGCCGTGCACGTGGCGATGATCGTCGGGGTCTTGTCGCTGCTTGGCGCGACGCTGACCTTGCCCGGCATTGCCGGTATCGTGCTGACCATCGGCATGGCGGTCGATTCCAACGTGCTGATCTATGAGCGCATCCGCGAGGAGCGACGGGCCGGCCGTTCGGTCATCCAGTCGATCGACACCGGCTTCACCAAGGCGTTGGCGACCATCGTGGATTCCAACGTGACGTCGCTGATTGCCACGGTCGTGCTGTTCTATCTCGGCACCGGACCGGTGAAGGGCTTCGCCATCACCTATGCCATCGGCATCCTGACCACGGTGTTCACCGCCTTCACCTTCACCCGTCTGCTGGTGTCGATCTGGCTGCGCCGCGCGCGTCCGAAGGAATTGCCGCGTGCGCCGGTGACCTTCGTTCCGGCCGGCACGAAAATCCCGTTCATGGGCATCCGCCGCTGGACCTTTGCACTGTCCAGCCTGCTGTCGATCGCGTCGGTTATCGGATTCCTGACCATCGACATCAACTACGGCATCGACTTCAAGGGCGGCTCGATCATCGAGGTGCAGTCCAAGCAAGGCGACGCCGATATTGGCGATATCAGAAGCCGGCTGTCGGAGCTAAACATCGGTGAAGTGCAGGTCCAGCAATTCGGCGCGCCGAACGACGTGCTGATCCGCGTCGGCACCCAGGATGGCGGTGAGAACGCCGAGCAGACCGTCATCGACAAGGTGCGCGGCGAGCTCCAGGACAATTACGATTTCCGCCGCGTGGAGGTAGTGGGTCCCACCGTTTCGGGCGAGTTGGCCAAGCAAGGCACGATCGCCATGATCATCGCGCTGATCGGCATCCTGGTCTATGTCTGGTTCCGCTTCGAATGGCAGTTCGCGGTCGGCGCGATCGTGGCGACGGTACACGATGTGGTGATGACGCTGGGCTTCTTCGTCATCACCGGGCTCGAATTCAACCAGTCTTCGCTGGCGGCGATCCTGACCATTATCGGCTATTCGCTCAACGACACGATCGTCGTCTATGACCGTGTTCGAGAAGATTTGCGAAAATACAAACGAATGCCGCTCCCGCAATTGTTGAACAACGCCATCAACGAGACTCTGTCGAGAACGACGCTGACTTCGGTGACGACCATCCTGGCGCTGCTGGCCCTGGTGCTGTTCGGCGGCGAGGTGATCCGCTCGTTCACCATGGCGATGCTGTTCGGCGTCGTCTTCGGTACCTATTCGTCGATCTTCATCGCAGCGCCCTTGCTGATCCTGTTCAGGCTCAGGCCGCAGGGAGCGAGCGCCGATGAGGAGAAGCCGGTTGGTGGCGGCAAGGCCATGGCGACCTGACGGCTGCGCTGGTGGCAAAAGGTATCGTCATCCGCGAGGCGCATTTCCCCGGACGGGCGCCGATCGAAGCCTACGGCAATGGCGGCTTCCGCTTCGCCGACATGTCGCATCGCGGCTCGCTTCTTTGCCTGCCCTCCGGCATCCATGGCTGGGAGCCGGCCGATCCGCTGGCCCTGACGGCGGCGGATTTCGACCTGCTGCTGGCCGAGGCCGACAAGGTCGAGATCGTGCTGGTCGGCACAGGCAAGGATTTGCGGCCCTTGCCGGCAGCACTTCGGGCGGCGCTGAAGGCGGCTGGCATTGGCTCCGACCCGATGTCGACGGGGGCAGCGGTGCGGACCTACAATGTTCTGCTTGCCGAAGACCGCGCCGTGGCCGCGGCGCTGATCGCCGTCGACTGACGTGACCGATACAGCTGACATCGTCATGGAGGCGGTGCGCGCCGGCGACCATGACCGCTATGTCAGCGCACTCTATGCACCGGCCGACAAGCGCGCGGCGCTGTTTTCGCTTTACGCCTTCAATGCCGAGATTGCGTCTGTCCGAGACCGCATCCACGAGGCATTGCCGGGCGAAGTGAGGCTGCAATGGTGGCGCGATGTCATCGCTGCTGAAGCCGCAGCCACAGGCAACCCGCTCGCCGATGCGCTGAAGGCGACGATTTCTGCCCATGGCCTGCCCAAAACTGCCTTCGACAACATGCTCGAGGCCCGCATCTTCGACCTCTATGACGATCCGATGCCGTCGCGCACCGATCTCGAGGGATATTGCGGCGAGACGGCGGCCGCGCTGATCCAGCTGGCGGCGATGGTGCTCGATCCCAATCAGGCGCCGCGCTTTGCCGAACTGGCGGGCAGGGCCGGCTGCGCCCAGGCGATGACCGGCCTGTTGCTGCTGTTGCCGCTGCATCGCCGACGCGGGCAATGCTTCGTGCCGGCGGATATCCTTGCAGCGGCCGGCTCGTCGCCGGAGGAGTTCGTCAGCGGCGACGGCGGCCCCGGCGCTCAGCGCGCGGTGGCTGCGATGATTGCATTGGCGCAGGAGCATCTCCGCGCTTTCGAGCAAGGGGCGTCCGCACTTCCGGAAACGCTGCGTCCGGCGTTCCTGCCGCTGGCGCTGACCAGCGCCTATCTCGGCAAGATGGCCAATGGCCGCTCGCCGCTTGGTGGCGCAGCCCGGCTTTCGGCTCTGCGCCGGCATTGGCTGTTGCTCAGGCGCGCAACGCGGGGTTGGCCAGCGAGTTAACGTAAACGTCAATCGCGTTAGGACTCTGAGACTTGGCTATTCAGCAGCTTCCGATGTTTGCGCCGGCAGCCCTAGCCACTCCCGACAATCTGCCCGCGCGCGTGAGGTGATCGCGTGGCGCTTGGCCACCGTCTTGTCCTTGCCGCGCAGGCGTTTGCCTTCGGTCTTCGGTGCTTCCACCGGCGGGAACAGGCCGAAATTGACGTTCATCGGCTGGAACGAGCGTTTGCCCGGCTCGTCGTCGGAAACGATGTGGCCGCCGGTGATGTGGTTGAGCAAGGCGCCGAAGGCGGTGGTGAGCGGTGGCAGCGATGGCGCGTGGCCGAGCCGCTCGGCGGCGGCGAAGCGGCCGGCGAGCAGGCCGATCGCCGCGCTCTCGACATAGCCCTCGCAGCCGGTGATCTGGCCGGCAAAGCGCAGGCCCGGCCGCGACTTCAGCTGCAGCGAGGCGTCGAGCAAGGTCGGCGAATTGATGTAGGTGTTGCGGTGCAGGCCGCCGAGACGGGCGAACTCGGCGTTTTCCAGACCCGGAATGGTGCGGAACACGCGCACCTGCTCGGCATGCTTCAGCTTGGTCTGGAAACCGACCATGTTGTAGAGCGTGCCCAGCGCATTGTCCTGACGCAGCTGCACCACGGCATAGGCTTTTACCGTCGGATTGTGGGCATTGGTCAGCCCCATCGGCTTCATCGGCCCGTAGCGCAGCGTCTCGACGCCGCGCTCGGCCATGATCTCGATCGGCAAGCAGCCGTCGAAATAGGGCGTGCCTTCCCACTGCTTGAATTCGGTCTTCTGGCCGTCGACCAGCGCCTGTACGAAGGCGAGATACTGGTCCTTGTCCATCGGGCAGTTGATGTAGTCCTTGCCGGTGCCGCCGGGCCCAACCTTGTCGTAGCGCGACTGGAACCAGCAAATGTCCATGTCGATCGTGTCGAAATGGATGATCGGGGCAATCGCGTCGAAGAAGGCCAGCGCATCGGCGCCGGTTGCCTCGACGATCGACTGGGCGAGCGACGGCGCGGTCAGCGGTCCCGTGGCGATGATCGCCTGGTCCCACTCCGCCGGCGGCAGGCCCGGCACTTCCTCGCGCTCGATGGTGATCAGCGGGTGCGCTTCAAGCTTTTTCGTCACCGCGTCGGAGAAACCGTCGCGATCCACGGCCAGCGCGCCGCCTGCCGGCACCTGGTTGGCGTCGCCGGCACTCATGATCAGCGAGCCGGCCAGCCGCAGTTCGGCATGCAGCAGGCCGACGGCGTTGTTCTCGGCATCGTCGGAGCGGAAGGAATTGGAACAGACAAGTTCGGCAAGCCCATCGGTCTTGTGCGCATCGGTGCCGCGCACCGGGCGCATCTCATGCAAAATGACGGGAACACCGGCTTGTGCTGCCTGCCAGGCGGCTTCGGAGCCGGCGAGGCCGCCGCCGACGATGTGGATAGGATTTTTGCTCATGAGCGCCGGAATAATCGCTTGGCGCGCCGTTTGCAATTGGCCGGTGCGAGCGTGGGTCATTGTCGTGCAACGACGGAGCTCGACTTTCTTATGTCCGCAGCGACGGTCTGATGGCGGCGTAAAGCGCCTCGATCGACTGCATGCGCAATTGAAAAGCCTGCCCAAAAACAACAACACCCGCCGCGGGAGGAGGTGCGGCGGGTGTCGTTTTTGGGGCCGATCCTCGGGAGGAGGTGGGGATCGGCCGTATTCGCCATCGCCGGGGAGGAGGTCGGCTTTGACGAAATTCTTTTCGCCGGATCGAGGGAGGCGAAATCCCTGGAAGACGAACTGCGTTCACTTTGAAGACGAACTAGCGTTCGCTTCGGAAAGACGAACTGCGTTCGCTTTGGAAACAGCGCCCGCCGCGGGAGGAGGTGCGGCGGGCGCCGTTTTGGTGGTCAACCCTCGGGAGGAGGTGAAGGCTGACCGTATCCGTCAGGGTCGGGGAGGAGGTCGACCCTGGCGAAATTCTGGCTAGATCGTCGCTCTGCGGGCGATGATCTTGATCTCGTCACGGACGATGCCGAGATCATGGAGCTGACGGTTCGAAAGGCGACCCAGCTCGGTAACGGTGTCGCGGTAAACGCGCCAGTTACGATAGTTGCGGATCAGGTTCATTGTCGTTCTCTTTTTCAAAACTGGTTCGGACCATTTGCGATCCGAAGAGGATTAGACCGCCTTGCGGGCGACGTAGTGGATGTCGCTGCGGCTGATGCCGAGGTCGGTCAGTTCACGATTCGACAGGCGGCTCAGCTCGGAGACGGTGTCCCGGTAGCGGCGCCAGTTGCGGTAGTTGCGGATCAGGTTCATGGTAGTGCTCGTTTCGTCTTTCTTCGGATCATTCCGTTTGTGTACGAACAGTAAATAGGCTGGGTAATATCGATTTAAAAGTGCTGTTGGCGCATGGCAGCAATGCAAATTGTGCAATGCAACATTAACGCGCATTCACGCTTCGTCATGAAGAAACCCGAATCGGAAAATGACGTTGCGTCAACGATTTGAGCGGATCGGCTGTCAGAAAGACCAATCTGGGGGAGAAGCGGCATGGCGAGCTATTCGTCGCGGGCGAGGGCCGATATCGGGCGGTGGCTGCAGGCTGGCCTGATCGACGCAAAGACGGCCGATGCGCTTAAGCGCGACATCGACGCCAACGAGCGCAAATCGCTGAGCTTCGGCACTATATTGGCCATGATGGCGGCGCTGCTGTTCGGCGCCGCGATCCTGCTCTTCGTCGCCGCCAACTGGGACGCCATCCCACGGCTGGTGCGGGTCGCGGCACTGTTTGCCGTCATTCTCGCCGGCTATGTCGGCGGCGCGGTGTTGAAGATGCGCGACCATGCGGCGATCGGCGAGGCGCTGTGGATCGTGGCCGCCGCGGCCTTCGGCGGATCGATCGCGCTGATCGGCCAGATGTACCATCTCACGGGTGACGAAGCCTCGGCCATCGTCACCTGGGGCATCGGCACGGCATTTGCCGCGGTGGCGTTGCGCTCGAACCCGCTGACGGTCGCTGCCGTCGGCATATCCGTTGCCTGGCTGTTCGTGCGCGCATTCGACTTTTATGACCGCCCCGTATTTCCGGATTTCTTCGTTATCATGGCGCCGGTGCTTTTTGTCGTCTCGTTCTGGACGCGTAGCCAGCCGGCACGCCACTTGATCATTCTCTCGGTCATTTTCTATATCGCGGTGCGCGGCCTGGACCAGAACACGCTCGCCCTGGCGATTCCTCTCGTCGTGGTGTCGGCGCTGCTGTTTGCGGTTTCGATCTTCGCCGCCGGGCCGGCCGACCGGATCTTGCAGCTCGGCGGGCGGTTGCCTTTGCACGCCTTGATCGGCTTTCTCACCGGGCTGGCGATGATGCAGATCGAACTGGGCGATGACAACGCCTTCAGCAACGGCTTTGCCATTGCGTCGGTCATCGCGCTGGCCGGCATTGCCGCGGCGATCATGCTGGGCGGGCGCGAGAGCAGGGGGCTGCGCTGGGTTGCTTATGCCGGCTTTGCCTTCGAACTTGCCATTATCTACGTCGTGACCTTGCAGACGATGCTCGGCACGGCCGGCTTCTTCCTGGCTGCCGCGGTGCTTTTCGGCACCCTGGCTCTCGTCATCATCCGTGTGGAAAAACGCATGAAGGCCCCGGAAGGAGCGGCAGCATGATGTCGGGAAAGAAACTTGTCATCTCGGCGCTGGTCCTGGCGCTCGTCCAGATCGGCTTCCTGAGCTGGATCATCGCCGGCCGCGCGGCGATCCTGCGCAACGGCAAGGAGGTCTTGCTGAAAGTCGAGCCGGTCGATCCGCGCGATCTGCTGCGCGGCGACTATATTATCCTCGGCTATGAAATATCGCGCTTGCCGGTGAAGCTGATCGCCAACATCCCGGCCGGCCAGCTCGCGAGCGAGAACACGCCGATCGTGGTCCGGCTGAAGCCGGGCGCCGACGGCTATTGGCATGCGACCACGGCCTGGTTCGGCAGGGCTCCGACGCCGGCGACCGCCGACGAAGCCGATATTGTCGGCCAGGTCGCGCCGGGCTGGACGCTTGATCCTGAATCCACGATCGCACCGCAATACGGCATCGAGCGCTTCTACCTACCTGAGGGCCAGGGCATGGCGATCCAGAACTACATGCGGGTGCGGCCATTCGGCGTGCGCGTCGCGCTCGCCGCCAGTGGCCAGGCACAGATCAAGGCGCTGATGGACGGCGACAAGACATTGTTTGAGGAACCGCTCTACTAGAAGACATTACCCAGGGCATGGATTTCGGCAACGATCGATCGCTTCGCCCTCATGCAAACCAGACGGGCGAAGACAATGCCGATTACGGTGACGACGCGCGAAGATATCAATCTCGATGCCGTTTTGCGCGTCGCCTGGAGAAACGACACGGTCGAAATCGGCGACAAGGCCTTGCAACGCATTGCCGAATGCCGCGCCTCGTTCCTGAAACTCATTGAGTCCGATCCGCCGCCGGTCATCTACGGCGTCACCACCGCGATGGGCGAGCTGGCAAGCCGCAAGCTCGAACTTGACGAGCGCGACCGCCATGCGCGCATCAAAGCGTATGCCGCCGCCACATCCTTCGGGGAGCCGTTGCCCGAGCGCGTGGTCAGGGCGATCGTGCTGGCACGGCTGACCAATTTCATCGAAGGCAATGCCGCCACCACGCCGCGCATCGCGCTAGCCGTTGCGGCGATGCTCGACGGCGGCCCGATGCCGGTGGTGTCGTCGCAGGGGCAGGGCGGCGCCGGCGAGATCCTGGCGCTCTACCCGCTGTTTGCCGCGCTTACCCAGCGTTTCGAGCTAGAGGTGAAGGAGCGCGGTTCGCTGATCAATGGTTCACCTTGCGCGGCGGCGCTCGTGGCCGACGCAGCACTTGCCGCGCGCCGACGCGTCGCCATGGCGCACAAGGTGTTTGCGCTGTCGATCGAAGCCTTTCGTGCGCCGCTCGAGCATTATGATGCGGCCCTCGACGGGCTCTGGGGTGACGCGCACGAAGCGGCCGCCTTGCAAGGGTTGCGGCAATATCTGGTTGGCGCCGGCGACGGCCGGCGCAACTATCAGGCGCCGGTCAGCTACCGCATTGTGCCGCGCGTGCTCGGCCATGCGCATCGGGCGCTGGCGGGCGCCGAGCAGGCGGCCACCGTCTCGCTTGCCTCGATCTCGGATAATCCGGTCTATATCCCACCCGACACGGCGCATCCGTTGGGACGCTGCATCTCGACCGGCGGCTATCACAATGCCATGGCGACGCCGGCGCTCGACGATCTGGCGGCGATCTGGGCCGATCTCTGCCTGCTCTGCGACCGCCACGCCTCAAAGCTGCTGAACGGCAAGGTCTCGCTGCTGCCCGACCTGTTGATGACCGGGCGCCATTGGGCCGACAGCGACGGGCACGGCAATGTCGGCTATGTGCCGATGGCGATCACCGGTTATCTCGAACAGGCCAAACTCGCGGCGCAGCGCACCTTCATTCCGGGCACCGAATCGGCCGGCGCCGGCCAGGACGATGTCGCCACCACTGCATTCTTCGCCTGGACCAAGGAAGCGACGGCCGGCCGCTGCCTCGATGCGGCAATGGCGATGCTGGCGATGATCGCCTCGCAGGCCCTGTACGTGACTGAACGCGCCGCGCCGCCGGCATTGCAGGATTTTGTCGCGGATATCAGGAAGATCGTGCCGCCGGTCGACGCCGACCGGGTGCTGGGGCCGGAGCTGGCGAAATTGGCGGAGTGGTTTACCGGTCAAGTGTTTGAAGTGTAGGCCGTCGCCGCCAGTCCTCCTACGCCACGGCTTCGGAGGACACCCTTCGCTTTATCAAGCTCCTGGGTGGCCTGCCACCCGAAGCTCGATAGAGCGAAGGGTGGTGCGGATGAAGGGACTCGAACCCCCACGCCTTTCGGCACTGGAACCTAAATCCAGGGCGTCTACCAGTTCCGCCACATCCGCATTTGTCGGCAATCCCATGTAGCCATCATTCTGTCAATGTCGGGGCGAAAATGGCGTCAATTCGCTGCAACGCGAAGATGGTTGAAAATTGGCCTCGCCTGTGACAAAAGGCGTGTCAAATGTGACGGGACGCGCCGATCCGCTTCTGCAGAATGTGATAAGAAGTAGGAAAAACAAGAACTTATTCACATCTTGGAACGCAGTTTGGAAGAATTTGAGCCGTAATTTCGGTCAAATCGCCAGGTTCCGTACCAAAAGCCATTCCCGGCAAGATTGTACCGGCAGGCTGTGAACGGCAAGACGCCGTGGCAGCTTCTTTGGTGAAGATAAAGGTTTTACGATGCAGGTCACCGAAACGCTCAACTCCGGTCTCAAGCGCGAGATCAAGATCACCGTGCCGGCCGGTGATATGGAAGCCAAGCTGATGGCGCGGCTGTCCGACGCCAGGAACAAGGTCCGGATCAACGGCTTCCGTCCCGGCAAGGTGCCTGTGCAGCATTTGCGCAAGGTCTACGGCAAGTCGTTCATGGCCGAAGTGGTCAACGAGATCCTCAACGATTCGACCCGTTCGATCATCACGGGGCGCGGCGAAAAGGCCGCCATGCAGCCTGAAGTGATCATGACGGAAGACGAGAAGGAGGCCGAGAAGATCCTGGCCGGCGGCGCCGACTTCGAATTCCGCCTCAACTACGAGGTCATCCCGGCGATCGAGATCAAGGATTTCTCCGACATCAAGGTGACGCGCCAGGTATTCGAAGTGCCGGACAGCGAGATCGACGAGCAGGTCCAGCGCGTTGCCGAATCGGCGCGAAGCTTCGAGCCGAAGACCGGCAAGGCCGCCGAAGGCGATCGCGTTTCGATCGACTATGTCGGCAAGATCGACGGCGAGGCCTTTTCCGGCGGCGCCGGCACCGACCAGCCGCTGGTTCTGGGGTCCAAGGAATTCATTCCGGGCTTCGAGGACCAACTGATCGGCGCCAAGGCCGGCGACGAGAAGCAGGTCACGGTCACTTTCCCGGAAAACTACCAGGCCGCGCATCTGGCCGGCAAGGAAGCCACCTTCGACGTCACCGTCAAGGAAGTGTCCAAGCCCGGCGCGCTGGAAATCAACGACGAGATGGCCAAGAACCTCGGCCTGGAATCGCTGGAGCGCCTGCGCGACGTGGTGCGCGGCCAGATCGAGAACCAGTTCGGCTCGATGACGCGCCAGAAGGTCAAGCGCCAGCTGCTCGACCAGCTTGACGCGGCCTATTCGTTCGAGGCGCCGTCGAAGCTAGTCGATGCCGAGTTCAACAACATCTGGACCCAAGTCAACCGCGATCTCGAAGCCGCCGGCCGTACCTTCGCCGACGAGGAGACGACGGAAGAAGAGGCACGCGCCGAATATCTGCGGCTTGCCGAGCGCCGCGTGCGTCTCGGCCTGGTTTTGGCCGAGATCGGCGAGAAGGCCGGCGTCACCGTTTCCGACGAGGAACTGCAGCGCGGCCTGTTCGAGCAGGTGCGCCGCTACCCGGCCAACCAGCAGCAGGAAGCCTTCGAGTTCTATCGCAGCAATCCGGAAGCCCTGAACACGCTGCGCGCGCCGATGTTCGAGGAGAAGGTCGTCGACCATCTGCTCAGCCAGATCTCGGTCACCGACGTCAAGGTCAGCAAGGAAGAGCTGATGGCTGACGACGAAGAGGGCGATACAGCCAAGGCCAAGCCGGCGAAGAAGGCCGCTGCCAAGAAGGCCGACAAGGCTGAAAAGGCCGACGACGCGGAAGAGCCGAAGAAGAAGGCAGCCCCGAAGAAGAAGGCCGCCAAGGACGCCGAATAAGCGCCTGACGACAAGATCAGAAAAGGCCGCCCTCGAGGCGGCCTTTTTCGTTGTGGCGGATGTGCCTTGAGCCACCGCAGCCCACCTGAACCTTTGTACGGTCGACCTGTTCTACCTACCGGCCAGATTCTGTGGTACACAAGTGCCGCAATTCCATCTGGGGAGGAGCGGAGAATCTATTCTGCCGTGCAGGGCGCATGCTGGTGCTACCGGCATGTGCAGACCGTCTCAGGCAAATTTGACGATCAGGGAGGAATGCCATGCGCTTGGTTGCGTTTTTCGCCGTCGTTTCCGTTGCAACTTTCATCGCCAATCCATCGCGGGCACAGGACGCCGCGGCGGGCGAGAAGGTCTTCACCAAATGCAAGGTCTGCCACGTCGCAGACCAAGACACCAACAAGATAGGCCCTTCGTTGCATGGCGTTATCGGCCGGACGGCCGGCACGCATCCGGATTTTAAATATTCCGAAGCCATGATCGCGGCCGGCACATCCGGCGTCAAATGGGATGAGCCGACACTGACGACGTATCTTCACGACCCCAAGGCAATGGTCAAAGGGACGAAGATGGCGTTTCCCGGCCTCAAGAAGGACGAGGACGTCGCCAACGTCATCGCCTATCTGAAGCAATTTTCCCCGTAACCTGGCTCTTCGGCCGGCCAGAGCGTTTCACCGTTTCACGGAAACGGCGATCCGCTCGATCTCTTTGTTCTTACGCAATTCCGGACGGAAAACCGCATACACTTTTCCTGGAATTGCTCTAGGCTGCCCGGTTTCCATCGATGGTCGTCTCAAATGTCGGTCAAGGAAAGCCTCAAGGATACCGGCGTCCGCCTCTCGGAAGCGACGGCCAGTGATTTCTTTGCGCTCTTGAAGCCTCGGGTCATGGCCCTTGCCGTCTTTACCGCCTTCGTCGGTCTGATGGTGGCGCCCGGCGCGATGAACCCGGTCATCGCCGTGATCGCCATAGGTGCGATTGCGGTTGGAGCGGGAGCGGCCGGCGCGCTCAACATGTGGTACGACGCCGACATCGACGCGCTGATGTCGCGCACGTCAAAGCGGCCGGTTCCGTCGGGCCGCGTCACGGCCGGCGAAGCGCTCGGCTTCGGCCTGGTGCTTTCCGCACTTTCGGTCCTGACGCTCGGCGTGCTGGTGGGCTGGCTTGCCGCGTCACTGCTGGCCTTCACAGTCTTTTTCTACGTCGTCATCTATACGATGTGGCTGAAGCGCTCGACGCCGCAGAACATCGTCATCGGCGGCGCAGCGGGTGCCCTTCCTCCGATGATCGGCTGGGCGGCGGCCACCGGCGCCATCGGCATTGAAAGCCTGATCCTGTTCCTGATCATTTTCCTGTGGACGCCGCCGCATTTCTGGGCGCTCGCACTGTTCAAGGCCGGCGACTATGCCGCTGCCGGCATCCCGATGATGCCGAACGTGGCCGGCCAGGCCTCGACCAGAAGGCAGATCTTCGCCTATTCACTGCTTCTGGCACCGATCGGAGTGCTGCCCTGGGCGTTCGGATTTACGAGCGGGGTCTATGGGATTGTTTCGGCTGCGTTGGGCGCGGGTTTCATCTGGCATGCCTGGAACGCCCTGGTCATCCTCGACAAGGAGATGAAGCCGGCCAAGGCGCTGTTTGCCTATTCGATCTTCTATCTTTTCGCGATCTTTGCCGTGCTGCTTGCCGATACCATCGCGATGCGCGCGTTCATGTCAGCCGGAGGGTGACGGCATGACGCTGTGTTCGGAAACTTCGCCTTCCGGGAGCCTTTTGTAAGAACGGGCGACAAGCTCCAGTCAATGGAGTATATTGATTGCGGTGCAGGTCGCGGTTCGCGTGGCCAGTCATGCAGAACGGCAGCACCGTGATACCGCGACCTTGCCGGACCTGGTCTGGAGGAACGGGCATGACAAGTTTTCACGTGATTGCAGGCGCCAGCGAAACGCTGGAACACACCAAAATCCGAAAAGTCAGTGTTTCCGATCTTTTCGATGCGCTCAAGCGCGGTGTTGACGATTTTATGGTCAAACCGTCGCACATCGTCTTTCTCTGCCTGATCTATCCGCTTGTCGGCGTGGTGCTCGCTGCCTGGACTTCGGGTGCCAATGCGTTGCCGATGTTGTTTCCGCTGGTGTCCGGCTTTGCGCTTATCGGTCCATTCGCGGCGATCGGCCTTTACGAGATCAGCCGCAGACGAGAAGCCGGGCTCGACACCTCCTGGACGCACGCGTTCGAGGTCAGGAATTCTCCGGCCCTGCCAGCCATCGCCGCAGTCGGGATCATGCTGGTTGCAATCTTCATCGCCTGGCTTTTGGCGGCGCAGGTGTTCTACGAATATCTCTTCGGCCCGGCTCCGCCTGCATCGATTTCGGGCTTCATCAATGAAATATTTGCCACCGGACGCGGCTGGTCTCTGATTGTCCTGGGGCACGCCATCGGCTTCGTCTTCGCCGCGGTGGTGTTGTGCACGACGGTTGTCGCCTTCCCATTGCTGCTCGACCGCGACGTCGGCGCCTACGAAGCCATCCACACGTCGGTGCGAGCGGTGCTGGCGAACCCGATCCCCATGGCTGTCTGGGGACTGATTGTCGCCGTCGCCTTGATCATCGGCTCGCTGCCGGTGTTTGCCGGGCTGGCGGTCGTGCTGCCGATCCTGGGTCACGCCACCTGGCATGTCTACCGCAAGGTTGTGGAGCCGCCATCGTCCCCGACGCGGGTAGGCCTCTGACCCTGCAGATCAGCTGATGGGAAGCTTCATCTCCGGTCTTTGACCGGAGATGAAGACTGTGCGTCAGGGCCCCGGTCCGAAGAAGGACAACCGGGTGAGAAGCGTGTAGTCCGCTTCGAAGAGCATCATCGCCACGAACACCAATATCAGAAGTGGCGGCAGGATGATCGCATAGGTCAGCGCCAGCCGCTCCCAGGCCATGTGCATGAACACGGCGACGATCAGCCCGGCCTTGAGGATCATGAAGATCAGGATCAGAGACCATCTGAGATAGCCGTGGATGCCGAGATAATCGACCATGTAGGAGCAGGCGCTGAGGATGAACAGCCATGCCCAGACCACCAGATAGAGCTTGATCGGATGTTCCTGATGAACCTCCGCGACGCCGGTCGGTGGCCCTTCATGCGCATGATCAGAGTGCAGCGCGTGTTGCCCGAGGCCGTTTGCGGTTGCTTCAGCCATGTCAGCCTCTCACCAAAGATAGAAGAATGCGAAAATGAACACCCAGACTAGGTCGACGAAATGCCAGTAGAGCCCCATGATTTCGACGTTCTCGTAGCGACCCCTGCGGCTGGTGAAGAAGCCGGGACGTCCGACGTCATAGTCTCCACGCCAGACCTTTCGCGCCACGATGATGAGGAAGATCACGCCGATCGTCACATGCGTGCCGTGGAAGCCGGTGATCATGAAGAAAGTCGAACCGAATTGTGCCGCGCCCCAGGGATTGCCCCACGGCCGTACGCCTTCGGTAATCAGCTTGGTCCATTCGAAGGCTTGCATGCCGACGAAGGTGGCTCCTAGCGCTGCCGTCAGAAGCATGAGGATTGCGGTTTTGCGGCGGTCGCGGCGATAGCCAAAATTGACCGCCATGGCCATCGTTCCGCTGCTCGATATCAGCACGAAGGTCATGATGGCAATCAGGATCAGTGGAATGTCCGAACCGCCGATGCGAAGCGCAAAGACCTCGCTCGGATTGGGCCACGGCACACGTGTGGAGACGCGCGCGGTCATGTAGGAGAGCAGGAAGCAGCCGAAGATGAAGGTGTCGCTGAGCAGGAATATCCACATCATGGCCTTGCCCCAGGACACGTTCTTGAACGCGCGCTGATCCGAGGACCAATCGGCGGCGATGCCTTGCCAGCCTGCGGGCCGCGTCTCCGTTTGGCCGGTATGCGTCAGTGTCGTTTCTGCCATGCTCCTCGACCTCCTAGGTCAGCAACTGCCGGCAAATATCGATGAACGTCGCGGCCCAGCCGGCCAAAAGGGCGAAGATGGCGAGCCAGACGAAAAGCAGGAAATGCCAGTACATGGCGCATAATTCGACGCTGAGGCGAAGCCGTTCCGGGCGTGCGCCGTTCCAGGCGCCGGCGGTTGTCCTGCTCAGGCCCACCAGCCCTCCCACTATGTGCAGGCCGTGCATCCCTGTTATCAGATAGAAAAAACTGTTGGCCGGATTGGAGGCTAGAAAATAGCCATCGGCGGTCAGGTCCCGCCATGCCATGAGCTGCCCGATGAGGAAGGCGATCGCGGTGAGCCCAGCCGCAGCAAGGCCGAGCCTGACCGTGTCCATCTGGCGCTTGCGCGCCGCGATCGAGGCGCATTGCAGCGCAACGCTGCTCAGCACCAGCATGCCGGTGTTGAGCCAGAGCAGGCGTGGGATGGGCAGCGGCTGCCAGTCCGACAGCGCCATACGCATGAAGTAGGCGCTGGTGAACAGCGCAAACAGGCAGCCGACCACGGCGAGGAAGACACCGAGGCCAATCTTGGCGGTCGGCAGGCTCGATCGGTCGAAGGCGACAAAATCTCCTGCCACACCTTGCTCGAGCCATGGTTTCGCCATCAGCCGCTGATGCGAGAGCCACCAGCCGGCAAAGCCGGCGATCACGAGAAGGAAGACCAGGATGACGCTCATGCCGGCTCCCTGGAGGGACCGAACGTGCCCGGCATGTTTTGCGGAATGAAGTCCTCCTTGGCGCCCGGCACGCTGTAGTCATAGGCCCAGCGATAGACGATCGGCAGATCCTTGCCGAAATTGCCATGCGCCGGTGGCGTCTGCGGCGTTTGCCATTCGAGTGTCGTGGCTCGCCATGGATTGCCACCGGCCTCGCGCCCATGGCGGATGCTCCAGATAAGATTGAACAGGAAAACGATCTGGGCGAAGCCGACGATAAACGCCATGATGCTGATGAACGAGTTCAGGTGATGCGCCGACTCCGTCATGACCGTCACGTCGGTCAGTTCGGCATAGCGCCGCGGCACGCCCATCAGGCCGATGTAATGCATGGGAAAGAAGATCAGGTAGGCGCCGAGAAATGTGACCCAGAAATGGAACCGGCCGAGCGTCTCGTTCAGCATCCGGCCGGTGACCTTCGGGTACCAGTGGTAGATCGCGCCGAAGATGACGACGATCGGAGCAACACCCATGACCATATGGAAGTGGGCGACGACGAACATCGTGTCCGACAGCGGGACGTCGACGACGACGTTGCCGAGAAACAGCCCGGTCAACCCGCCATTGACGAAGGTGACAATGAAAGCCATGGCAAACAGCATCGGTATGGTGAGATGGATGTCGCCCCGCCACAGCGTCAGCACCCAATTGTAGACCTTGATCGCCGTCGGGATGGCGATGATCAGTGTCGTGGTGGCGAAGAAGAAGCCGAAATAGGGGTGCATGCCGCTGACATACATGTGGTGCGCCCAGACCACGAAGCTCAGCGCGCCGATGCCAACGATGGCCCAGACCATCATTCGGTAGCCAAAAATGTTCTTGCGCGCATGCGTGCTGATCAGATCGGAGACGATGCCGAAGGCCGGCAGCGCCACGATGTAGACTTCCGGGTGGCCGAAGAACCAGAACAGATGCTGGAACAGGATCGGGCTGCCGCCATTGTGCTGTAGCTGTTCCCCCATCTCGACGACTGCGGGCATGAAAAAGGAGGTTCCAAGCGCGCGGTCAAGCAGCATCATCACGCAGGCGACGAACAGCGCCGGAAAGGCGAGCAGCGCCATGACGGTGGCGGTGAAGATGCCCCAGACGGTCAGCGGCAGGCGCATCATCGTCATGCCGCGCGTGCGGGCCTGCAGCACCGTCACGACATAGTTCAGACCGCCCATGGTGAAGCCGATGATGAAAAGGATCAGCGAGACGAGCATCAGGATGATGCCCCATTCCTGGCCACCAGGTGTGCCGGTCATGATGGCTTGCGGCGGATAGAGCGTCCAGCCGGCGCCGGTCGGTCCGCCGGGCGCAAAGAAGCTCGACACCAGCACCAGCACGGCAAGGAGGTAGATCCAGTAGCTCAGCATGTTGACATAGGGAAAGACCATGTCGCGGGCGCCGACCATCAGCGGGATCAGGTAGTTGCCGAAGCCGCCGAGGAAGAGTGCCGTGAGCAGATAGATCACCATGATCATGCCGTGCATGGTGATGAACTGGTAGTAGGCCTCGGGGGTGATGAAATCGAACGTGCCGGGGAAGCCGAGCTGCAGCCGCATCAGCCAGGACAGCACCAGCGCGACCAGGCCGATGGCCGTTGCGGTCGCCGAATACTGGATGGCGATGACCTTGGCGTCCTGCGAGAAGACATACTTCGTCCACCAGCTGTGCGGATGGTAAAGCTCCATTTCCGCGACTTCGGCGGGCGGGACGGCATCTGCAGGCGTGATATCGACCATAGGCGGAGCACCTCCGTGCCCTTCAGCGGGACCCGACAGTTTCGAGTTTTGCCGCAACTTCTAGAGCTGACGCCGTCGCGTTGCCCGGCGCCTGTTCCACCGAGCCCGTCTGCTGCGGCGCCGACAATTGCGCGAACGTCTGCTGCTGGTCGAGCCAGGCCACATAGTCCTGCTCGGTATCGACCATGACGATGCCATGCATCATCGGATGCCCCTGGCCGCACAGTTCGGCGCACAAAACCTGGAACGTTCCGGTCTTGGTGGGGGTGAACCAGAAATAGGTGACCGAGCCCGGTATCATGTCCATCTTGGCGCGGAATTCCGGAACGTAGAAATCGTGCAACACATCGATCGAGCGCAGCAGCATCTTGACCGGCTTGCCGACCGGCAGATGCAGGTCGGCCGCTTCGACCACGACGTCGTCCTGGCCGCTGGGATCCTTGGCGATCACGCCCAGCGGATTTTCAGCGGTGACGTCGCGGGTGTCGGATGTGCCGAGTTTGCCGTCCTTGCCGGGCAGGCGGAAGCTCCACTGCCATTGCTGGCCGACGACTTCGACCACGGTTGCGTCGCTTGGAACGTTGACGAACCGGCTCCAGACAAACAGGCCGGGAACCAGCATGGCGGTAACACCCACTCCGGTGACGATCGTCAGCCACCATTCGAGCCGCTTGTTCTCCGGTTCGTAGGCCGCCTGGTTGCCTTCGCGGTGACGGAAGCGGAAAACGCAATAGGCCATGAATAGGACGACCGCGGCGAAGACGACGCCGGTGATCCAAAAGGTGATGATGATGGTGTTGTCGATATAGTCCCAATTCGAGGCAATCGGAGTCCACCACCATGGGCTCAGGAAGTGGAACAACACCGAGCCCACGACGATCAAAACGAGTACAACCACTATGGGCATGTCCCGTTCCTCCCGGTATTTCAGGGGGCGCGAAGCCGTCCCGGGAAAATACCAAGTGCATCATGCGTGATTTGCGATCGAAATTCTAGAGCCGGTTGTGGAAGGAGCGAAAAATTGCTTCTGCGGCGCCCGGACCTTGCTTCGTTGGTGACGCCGGAGCGACACCTGACCCCCCAAATCAGGGAGGGCAGGGGCTGGTTTGATTCGGCTTGCCTTGTTCCAGCGGGATCAAAGCGCCTTGATGATGATGCAGCCGGCCAAAAGCAGCACGACGCCGGCGAGCCGCATGCCGGAGACAAGCCGCTGCGGCAGGCGGAACCAGCCGAAGGTGTCGACGAAGATGCCGGCGACCTGCTGGCCGGCCACCGTCAGGCTGACGGCAGCTGCCGCTCCGATGACGGGGATGGCGGTGAACACGGTCGTGACATAGGTGGCGCCGGCAAAACCTCCGAGCCAGCCCCACCAGGGCATCGACGACAGGCCGGCGAGGCGAGGGCGGGGCGTCTTCGTCAGGGCAAGCGCGATCAGAAGCACCGCGGCCATGGCCAGCATCGCCACCAGGAACGAGATGGTGCCGACCGCAAACGGCGCGCCGCCAAGGTCGTGCCGAAGCAAGGCGTTTACAGCGCCTTGCACCGGAAGCACGGCGCCTGCCAGCAGCGCCAGTCCGATCCACCCTGGTCTTGAGGATGCGGTATTGTCGGCCGCGCCCTTCTGTCCCAGAACGATGAGGGCAGCCCCGGCAAGCAAGACGAGCATGCCGAAGGCAGGCCCGGCTCGCAGTCCGGCTTCGGGGATCCCGAGCCAGCCGAACGTGTCGAGGGCGAAGGATGCAAGCATCTGCCCAGCGATGAAGAGCCCGACGGACACGACGGCGCCAAGGCGAGGGAACAGAAGAATGGTCGAAACGACGTAGAAGGCCGAAGCCATGCCGCCGATCGCATGCCACCATTCGGCTTGCCGAACGGCAAGCAGAGCCGGTGTCGTTCCGGTGAGGGCCGTGATCGACAACAGCACGATGGCGCCGACCGCGAGCTGAAGCGTGGTCGCGGCAAAGGGTGAGCCGACCGCCTTTGAAAGTTGGGCGTTGGCGCCAGCCTGCACTGCGAGCAGGCCACCGGCGACAAGCGCCAGAGGGATGAAGAGGATTTCCACGATCGTATTCCTTGAATGCGGGGTGCGGCGGCTAGGGCATGACCCCAAAAAGTGGGTGCCGGTTTTTGGAAAAGATCATGCTCCAACAAAGGGTTAGATCATGATGAGATTTCAACCAAATCTCATCATGATCTAAGCGGCAGCCGATGCTTCGGGCAGGGCGGGAACGGCAATGCCTCTGACAACTGCGGAGCGTCGGCCTATGGCGGCATACCAACGCGCCAGGTCTGGCGCGTCATCGAGGCTGAGGCCGAGCCTGGTGACGGCCGCGTTGATCCATGGCCATGTCATCACATCGGCGATGCCGTAGCTTTTGCCGACGATGTGCTCATGGTTCTTGAGCCGGCTATCGAGAACGCGGAAGACACGTCCGGTTTCGCGCTCAAAACGCTCGATCACGTAAGGGATTTTTTCCGGCGCGAAGATTTTGTAATTCCACAATTGGCCAAGCGTCGGGCCGACATGGGCCGCCTGGAACAAGGTCCAGGTCAGCGTGTCGTCCGCCTCCTGCGCGCCCACCGGCTGAAGCTTGCCCGACCGTCGCGCCAGGTAGTGTAGGATGGCGCCGGATTCGAAGACCGTGCGGCCGGCGTCCCGGTCGACGATCACCGGGATCTTGTTGTTGGGATTGAGCGCCAGGAAATCAGGCTTGGTCTGGTCGCCCCTTTCGATGTCGACTAAGCGGACCGAGTAGGGCAGGCCGACCTCTTCCAGCATGATCGAGGCCTTGTGCCCGTTGGGTGTCTGGCAGGTGTAGAGTTCTATCGGCGTCATGGCTCTTCTCCGCGACTGTTTCTTTTGTCGTCGGACTCCATATGGCGCGCGTGCATGCGCAGATCGACATGCCGATTCGCCCGCTTGCTCTGCGTTTTTGCACAGCGAAGCGTGATTTTGACTCGCAGAGCGCAGCGCTTTCTTTTATCTTTCTGCAAGAATGCACAGCTCACGCGATATCGACTGGGAAGATCTGCGCATGGTGCTGGCCGTCGCCGATGGCGCTTCGCTGGCGGCGGCGGCTCGGATCCTGGGCGTGAACCACACGACTGTGCTGCGGCGCGTCAACGCCTTCGAGGCGCGGCTGGGTATCCGCCTTTTCGATCGGCTGCCGACTGGCTATGCCCTCACCGCGGGCGGCGAGGAACTGCTGGGCGCGGCACGCACAATGGCCGAGACGGTCAATGAACTGGCGCGCAAACTGTCGGGGCAGGATCTCAGGTTCGAAGGCAGGTTGCGGGTCACCACCACCGATACGCTGATGGCGTCGGTGCTGCCGCCGATCCTGGCGGCGTTTCATAAGCTCCATCCCGGCATACGGGTCGAGGCGATGACGCAGAATTCCATCGCCAACCTGACGCAAAGGGATGCAGACGTGGCGATCAGGCCGGTGTCGCAACCGCAGGAAATCCTGGTCGGCCGGCGCATTTCGGGCGTCGCCTTCGCCGCCTACGCGACACGTTCCTATGCCGAAACGCTACCCCCGGAGCCGAGATTGGGTGCGCTGCGCTGGATCGCGCCCGACGACAGCCTAGCCAACACCGGCGTCGCCCGCTGGATGCGGTCGTCGCTGCCCGATGTCGAGATCGCCATGCGCGCCGATTCCCTGGTGACGATGTCGCATGCGGCGGGCGCCGGAATCGGGGTTGCGGCGCTGCCCTGTTATCTCGGCGACAGCCTGCCCGGGCTTGTAAGGGTCGGAGGGCTGATCGAGGAGATCGGCTCGGCGCTGTGGGTGCTGGTGCACGACGATTTGCGCCGCACGGCGCGCGTCCACGCCTTCACCAAATTCGTCTCCGGCGAATTGCAGCAGCGGCGCGACCTTCTTGAGGGCAGGCTCGGCGCCGGAGCTTGAGACGCACGCCAGCTGACGCTGGGGTTCAACTCCGCAACAGGTTCCCAAGCTCGGCAACCGTCACCACGCGCCCGAACACCTTGCCTATGATGTCGAGGGTTGCATTGTGCGATGCCTCGTCCAGTCCGCCATTGGCGTCGCTGATGAAAGCCACCTTGTAGTCGCGCATGAAGGCGCTCCGCGCGGTGGATTCGCAGCAGATGCTGGTCACGGTGCCGATGATGATCACCGTGTCGACCCGGCCTGCGCCACGGATGTTGCGCAACACGGTCTCGAGCTGCGTGTTGTGGAAGGCATCGTAGCGGTGCTTCTTGATGACGACATCCCCAGGCAAGGGCGCAAGCGCGGCGACGATTTCGGCGCCGGCGCTGCCTTCCCGCATTCCTTTGGTTTTCAGCTTCGGCTGATAGCCGGTTTCCAGCGGCGAGATATCGAAATGGTCGCTGAGCACATGCTGGGTGTAGATAACCGGGACGCCTTGCGCGCGGCAAAGCTCGACCACCTGCCGCATCGCCGGAATGCGATGGCGGGCCATGGCCACTTCCATGACGGCGCCCTCATCGACAAAGTCGCTTTGCATGTCGATGACCAGAAGGGCTGCGCGTTGCTTGTCGAACGGCCATGGTTCGTCGCCGGGCTGGGGCATTGCGTGTTTCCTGTTTCCGACGCTGATCAGGTGAGCAGCAGGCTCTTCATCGAGACATCGCAATTCCTGCCGATGACGATGTGATCGTGGATGGATGGAGAGATCAAAGTCGTGGCAATCTCGCAGCGAGCTCCGGGATTGGTTTGGGCGACTTGACGCGTCCTCGCTTGGCCTACGGGTCGATGACCGCGATCGCATCGATCTCTATCAGGTAGCCGGGAGACATCACTGCTATCCCGACCACTACGTTTGCCGGCTTGTGATCGCCGAACAGCTCGACCTGGGCCGCTTCGATGATCGGCACGTGTTCGTCGCGTTTGTAATCGACGATGTAGATCGTGATCTTGCAGACTTGCTCGGGCCGAGCGCCGGCGGCAGCAAGCGCTCGGCCGAGATTCCCGAACGCCAGGCGCGCCTGGACTGCGAAATCACCATGGCCAACGAGCTTGCCGTGTATGTCTTCTGGCTGCTGGCCCGAGACGAACACCAGCTTGCTTCCTGTCGCAACGACGACCTGGGAGTACATTTCCGGAATCGGCAGGTCATTTGGATTTATGCATTCGAGCGTCATTGAATAGATCTCCTGCAATGGCTGTCGGGAACTGGCTGCTTCGTATTCGCGGGTCTACCACATTGTCGCCGAAGCGGGCGCTTCCGTCGCAATATCACTTCTACACCGCAACCGTGGGCATTTGGGCCAAAGCGGAATGTTGCTGATTGGCTCGCGAGCGGTGGCGTTTGGGTTGACGGCGCCGGCGAGCGTCGGGCTCAGATCAGCAGCAGGCCCTTCATCGAGGCATTGCCTTTCTTGCCGATGATGATGTGGTCGTGGACGGCGATGCCGAGCGGCTTGGCGCTGTCGATGATCTGCTTGGTCATTTCGATGTCCGCACGCGATGGTGTCGGATCGCCTGATGGGTGATTATGCACCAGGATGACGGCGCTGGCCGACAGTTCCAGCGCGCGCTTGATCACTTCGCGCGGATAGACCGGCGTGTGGTCCACGGTGCCGACCTGCTGTACCTCGTCGGCGATCAGCACGTTCTTCTTGTCGAGGAACAGGATGCGGAAATGTTCGCGGTTCTCGAACGCCATCGCCGAGCGGCAGTACGCAAGAAGCTGCGTCCAGTTGGACAGCACCTCGCGGTCGCGAACCTCGGTCCGCGCCATGCGCTGCGCGGCAGCGGCAATCACCTTCAGGTCGACGGCCACGGCGGGGCCGATGCCCTTCACCTCCTGCAGCAGCGCCACCGGTGCGCCAAGCACTTCGCCAAAAGTGCCGAAGCGCGCCAAAAGCGCCTTGGCGATCGGCTTGGTGTCGACGCGCGGGATCAGGCGAAACAGCAGCAGTTCGAGAAGTTCGTAGTCGGGCAGGGCGTCCGCGCCGCCGGCAACGAAGCGCTCGCGCAAACGGTCGCGATGGCCGTGATAGTGTGGCTTCTCCGTCGATTTGTCTCTTGGTGCCTTGTCCTTCGCCGGTGGTTCAAGCCACCGCTCGGAGAAGAACCCCCGTTCGTCGTCGCCACTCTTCCCCATCGACCCCCCCACACTCCCCGAAGGCTTCGACGGCAGATTAGAGCGGTAAGCAGCGCGCGGTCGAGTTTTTTCGGCGACGGCGCCTCAAAGCTGCGGCTTGAGGCGATCTTGTTTTCAGCTGACCGGCGGCAGGCCGGGGCGGTCGAGCTTGTTTGGCGACAGGGTGAAAATCTCGCAGCCAGTTTCGGTGACGCCGATCGTGTGTTCGTACTGCGCCGACAGCGAGCGGTCGCGCGTCACCGCCGTCCAGCCGTCCGACAGCACTTTCACATGCGGCCGGCCAAGATTGATCATGGGCTCGATGGTGAAGATCATGCCCGGCCGCATCTCGACGCCTTCCGAGGCGGTGCCATAGTGCAGGATGTTGGGTGCGTCGTGGAACAGCTGGCCAACGCCGTGGCCGCAGAAATCGCGCACCACCGAGCAGCGCTCGGCCTCGGCATAGGTCTGGATGGCGGCGCCGATGGCGCCGGTGCGGGCGCCGGGCCGGACCGCCGCGATGCCGCGCATCAGGCACTCGTGGGTTACTTCGAGCAGGCGTTCGGCGGCGCGCTTGATGGTGCCGACGGGATACATGCGCGAGGAATCGCCGTGCCAGCCGTCGAGGATGTAGGTGACGTCGATGTTGACGATGTCGCCATCCTTCAACGGCTTGTTGTCTGGAATGCCGTGGCAGACGACGTGGTTGATCGAGGTGCAGGACGCTTTGGTGTAGCCGCGGTAGTTGAGCGTCGCCGGTAGCGCGCCTTGGTCCATGCCGAATTCGAAGACGAAACGGTCGATGGTCTCGGTGGTGACACCCGGCTGGACCATCGGCACCAGTTCATCGAGGCAGCGCGCGGTGAGATCGCAGGCCTTGCGCATGCCGGCAAATCCTTCTTCGCCGTAGAGGCGGATCTGGCCGGTGTTCCTGAGGGGTGCCGTGGCGGCGTCGAGATAGGTGACCATAGTGTCCGTTTGCCTGTAAGCGGGCGGCGCATACCAGCCCGTTAGAAAATTTCCCCAGATTTGGCACTGCAAGCCGCAAGGTTCAAGGAAGAACTGCCGGCAATGGACTGATACTGGCCATATTCCTGGCTTGCGCGGCCGCTCAGATGACATCCAGGTGCGCGATCTCCTCCGAATGCCGAGATCGCACTGACGACACATTTTCGCGCAAAAGCAGCCAAAGCAACTTTTGACGACGAACGGCGTTGCTGTGGTCGACGCCAGTTCGGGAGATATAGAATGGACAGATTGCAATTCGAGGTGCCGGTGCGCATCGCGCCCGCGCCCGGGCTGCCGGTAGAGGAAATATACAGCGTCGAACAGGCGCTGGATATCCTGCATGACTGGCCAAGGAAGCGACAGGGCAAGGTCTATGAAGCGGCGTTCAATGCCTGCTTCGGGGCCACGGTGGATGTGGTCAGGACAGAGGACGCCTGGCGCGCCTTCATGGCGTTTTGCCGGGTCAGTGGCCTGCTGGCCAGGGATATGATGGTTACTGCCAAGCGCGCCGGCGAGGCGAGGGGCCTGAGGGTCTAGAGTTCTGCTTGCCCTGGAGGCCGGCCAACCGACTCGTTCCAATCGGCGGGCGTTAAGGTTCCGTTTCCGACTTCACAGCTAGGCATGAGCCATAGAGCAGCGTCTGATTCGTTGCGTCGGTTTCATGGTGCTAAACATGTCTTCAGCCAATGTGCGTACCTTCCCGCTAGATCGGCAGACCGTGCTGGTGCGCGAGGTCGCCGCAAGGCTGGGCAGACTGCACGGCGACACGGCCACGTCGTTCTGGAAGGCCACGGCGCGCGAACTCCTCGACAAGGCGGTCGCGGCCGGCTGCGATGCGGCTTCGGCGGCCAACGATGTCCGCCGGTTTTTTGCCGCGGTCCAGGACGAGATGCATTTCAAGGCGGACGATGCCGCACCAGGGCAGCGCCGGACGCGCACCCGCCCCTAGCCTCAAAACACACGCGTTCATCATTGTGTGGCCAACCGTGGACCGGTCTTGGCGTCGACGGATCTCGGGTCCTACGCTGTCGATTGTGCCGTCCCAGCCACGGCGAGCGCCTTGTTGAACGCGAGACAGGCGATGAAATACTGGTCGCGCTCGGCCCTGGCGACGTCGGTCATCGCCAAGGAAATCGTCGAGCGCTATGGCGGGACTATCATGCCGGAGACCTGCCTGACGGCCGCCTTTGCAAACAGTGGGTTTCAAGGCGGCTTAGCGCAAGGCGTCGGCCTCTCGGCGATCCCTGTGCCGACCCGATCCGAATCGGCTATGCCTGCGCGATGCAGGAAACGTCTCTCTACATCCCGGTGAAGCGGTTTCTCGAGAGCCTGGAATTCACGGTCAAGGGCGAAGTCGGGCACTGCGATATCGTGGCGGTACGCGACGGCGAGCCGCCTGTGCTGGTCATCTGCGAACTGAAATTGCAGTTCAACCTCGAACTGGTGCTGCAAGGTGTCGATCGCGCCGCGGCATGCGACGAAGTGTGGCTGGCCGCGCGCATGTCGGCGCGTGGCAAAGGCCGCGAGCACGACCGCCGTTTTCGCGCGCTGTGCCGGCGGCTCGGCTTCGGGCTTCTGGCTGTCAGCGGCAAGGGGGAGGTCGAAGTGCTGCTCAGCCCGGCGGCTCTGCCGCCGCGTCGCGATCCGAAGCGCCGCTCCCGACTGATGGAGGAACACCGTCGCCGGCGCGGCGATCCGGTGGTCGGCGGTGGCTCGCGCGCCCCGATCATGACCGCCTACCGGCAGGATGCGCTGGCCTGCGCCGCAGCCATGACCGACGGGCCGAAACGCCCGCGCGATCTGAAAGCGATTTCGCCGCGCGCGCCCAGCATCCTATTGGACAATGTCTATGGCTGGTTCGCCAGGGCCGAGCGCGGCGTCTACGCGCTGACCGAGGGTGGTCACGCGGCGTTACAGCGCTGGCCGCAGGTAGCGCACGACCAGGGGTGAGTGGCCGGAGATTGCCGCGAGCAGGCGCCGAGGGAAACCTCGGCACGGCAGCCGCTGTTCGCCGTTTCAACCGATTCGCCGCGCCACCGTTCCAGCCGCTGCTAGTTCGGCGGCTGCCGCGAGGCTTCCTGTTTTCCTGAAAGATCTGGTACGCCCAAGGGGAATCGAACCCCTGTTACCGCCGTGAAAGGGCGGTGTCCTAACCGCTAGACGATGGGCGCGCTCAGACGAAGCGGCTTATAATTGCGTTGTTGCCAACCGGCAACCCATCAGCCGCCAGATGCGGAAACTTTTTTCAAGAGGGGCGAAAAGGGCCAGTTTGGTGAGCCAGCCCAGGTTTTCTGCCCTCGCGTCATTGCACATCTTTGGAGATTAGCCTGAACGCCCCGCGCAGTCGTCATCCTATGGTCTGCGCTGCGTCGCTGCGCGCCTTGCTTCGCCATAGGATGACGAAGTCGCGGGTGCCTCGGCTAATCTCGAACGTCGCTGATAGCTAATCGGGAAAAACGGCAGGCTGCTAACGGCCCCTCGGCCCGTTTGCCGAATGGGGATGCTAACCCCGCCGGCGGCAGCGCCAGTTCCAGTCGCGCTCGGGGCCGACGTCGACGTGAACGGATTCGGTATGGCAGTAGGTGCCGACGCCGCCGCGGCCGGGCATGGTTCGGATGTAGCTCGCCAGTTCCCATTTGGAGACGCCGGGAACCTGGATGTCGGCGGCGGCGCAATACATGTGCAGCGAATTCTTGGCGCCGTTGGCGCGGCGGTTGCGGGCCGGGTCGCGGTAGCCTGATGTGACCATCATCTTGCGGCCGTAATGGCCTTCGATGGTCTTCAGCACACGCACCAGCGACGGCTTCAGGCAGGCGACGTCGACGCTCTCGTTTTGCTTCAACAGGCCATTGGGCGCCAGCCGGGCGAGGCCGGCGGCGGAGGCCACCTGATAGGCGCCGCCCGAACCCTCGTCCTCGTTCAGGTCGACGTCGCTTTCGTCGTCGAGGCCGGATTTGCGCTTGATCTCGAACAGCGCCGTCTGGCGCACGCCGGGCAAGGCATCGCTGCCGGTGATGTGGTTGCTCTCGTTGCCAAGCGAGGCAAGCTGCAAGGGCTTGTCGGCGGAATTGGCTGACGCTAGCGTGATGATCGGCTTTGCCGGGACGGCCTTCTGGGAAGCAACCGCAGGCTGTTCGCCCGAGCGCGAGTTGACCAGCGGAGCAGGTGCCGCCGAGGTTGGCGTGGTGCTGAACAGTGAGGCCAGGAAGCCCTTCTTCGGCGTGTCGATCTGCTGGGGCGCGGCGGTCACGTAGACCTCGTTGGTCGCGGGTGCCGCTGCCGTCGCTTTCGGTGCGGTCACGCCGGCATCGGCGGCGGCGATCTTCTGCGCCACGGCGTCCGTTGCGGCCGCGGTCTGTGCTGACTGCTGCAGCGACTGCGGCGTCTGGCCGACAATGGTTTCGGAGCCGGCGGGAACATTGACCGGGAAGCCGGTGCCGGGCTTGGCCACCGGCACATAGGCGACCTGCTCGGGCAGTGTCGCATCGCCCGCTGCCGTCATCATCATCTGCGGCCCGGTGGATGTGACCTGCACGGTCGAATCGCCCGGCGCCGCAGGGCTGGCGCCGGAAGCCGCGGAGATGTCAGAAGCGGTCGCGTTGTAGCCAGGCATGCCGACGGACATTGTGGGGTCGCCAGCGGAGGTGCAGGACGCCAGAAGCACGGAGAAAAGCGCTGCCGCTATAGTGCGACCTTCTCTCCCCGCGAGACGCGATCCTACTGATTTCAAAACTAAATTCCCCCTCGGTGTCCGGTCGGCCTGCTATTGGTGCGGCGTCGAAACGTTCACATCCAATAACCTTGTGTTCCCAAACCGGAAACGAGACTTGTGTCAATTCTGCAAGCCTCTGAATTATTTGCTCGTTGGAGGCCAATTGAGGCTTCTTGAAGGTTGACGACACCATTTCGCCCCGTTTTGCCGGCCCGTCAACTCACCAGACATTACATTCCGTTACACACAGGCACCTGCAAAAGGTGCCGGCCGTTACACGCGGACCTTCACATAGGTGCCGGGGGCATCACCCAGGGTTTTCATATGCTTGCCCGGTTTGCGGGCCGGAACGAGGGTGTCGTCCTGGGTTTCGATCCAGTGCTGCCAGTGCGTCCACCAGGAGCCGGGATGCTCCACCGCCGAGGCGAGCCACTGGCCAAAATCGCCCGTCGGTTTGCCGCCGGTCCAGTACTGGTATTTCTTGGCTGCCGGCGGGTTGACGACACCGGCAATGTGGCCGGAACCAGCCATCACAAACTCGACGTCGCCGCCGAAATATTGCGAGCCGAGAAACACCGAAAGGGCCGGCGCGATGTGATCTTCCTTCGACGCCAGGTTGTAGACCGGGATGGTGACGTCGGCCAGCGACACAGTGCGGCCGGCGAGTTCCATCACGCCACGAGTCAGATTGTTCTCGAGATAACAGTTGCGCAGGTAGAAGGAGTGGTTGGCGGCCGCCATGCGGGTGGAATCGGCGTTCCAATAGAGCAGGTCGAAGGGAAGGGGATCCCTGCCGCGCATGTAATTGTTGATGACATAAGGCCAGATCAGGTCGCCCGAGCGCAGCATGTTGAAGGCGGTCGCCATCTTGGTGCCGTCGAGGTAGCCCTTTTCGTTCATCGATTTCTCGACCGCTGCCACCTGGTCCTCGTCGACGAAGACTTTCAGGTCGCCGGCATGGGTGAAGTCGACCTGCGTGGTGAAGAAGGTCGCCGATTTGATGCGGTTGTCGCCTTCCTGTGCCAGCAGTGCGAGTGCGGCCGCCAGCAGCGTGCCGCCGACGCAATAGCCGATGGCGTTGACCTCTTTCTCGCCGGTCGCCTTCTCGATCGTGTCGAGGCCGTATTGCAGGCCCTCCCGTATGTAAGCTTCCCAGCCCTTGGCGCCGTGCCGCTCGTCGGGATTGATCCAGGAGATGACGAACACGGTATGGCCTTGCTCGATCGCCCAGCGGATGAAGGACTTTTGCGGGTTGAGATCGAGGATGTAGAACTTGTTGATCCAGGGCGGGCAGATCAGCAGCGGGCGCTTGAGCACCGTCTCCGTCGTCGGATCGTACTGGATGATTTCGGCGACATCGCTGCGGCCGACCACCTTGCCGGGAGATGTCGCGACGTTCTTGCCGATCTCGAAGGGCGAATAGTCAGCTTGTCTCAGCTTCAGGTCGCCCTTGCCGGCGGCGATGTCTTCGGCCAGCATCTTCATGCCGCGCACCAGGTTTTCTCCATTCGAGGCGACGGTTTCTCGAAACAGCTCCGGATTGGTCAGGATGAAGTTCGACGGCGAGATGGCATTGGACACCTGCTTGACGTAGAAGCTCGCCTTGTGGCGGGTGTGGTCGTCGAGGCCTTCGGCGTGCTCGACCAGGTCGGCCGCCCAGCGCGAGGTGACGAGATAGGCCTGTTTGAGGAAATCGAAGAAAGCGTTGCGACCCCATTCGGGGTCTTGAAAACGCTTGTCGCCGCGCTCGGGCTTGACCGCTTCGTCCGGCGCTTCAGCATTCGGGCTAACCTTCTGGATGGCGTTGCCCCAGACCGTCATGTAGCCGGCGAACAGTCGCGTCTGCGCTTCCAGCGCGCGTTGCGGGTCGGCCAGCCAATATTCGCTGAGCTTGGAAAAGGTTTTGACCATGTCGACCACGGGTTCGGCGACATGATCGCGCACCTCGCCTTTTTCGCGCGGCTCGGCCCAGGCGGAGGCGGCTTTGCCGGCCTGTTCGACCATACGCGCCATGTTCAACGCGAAGCGTTCCGGGTCTTTCACCAGATATTGCTCGACGGTCGAAGATTGATGATCTTCCGCTTTGCTCGAATCAGGTGTTTTGGACATGGCTCGCGGGGTTCCTCCCGAGGCGTTTTCTTGACATATTATCATGGGACATCTGACCGGGTCCAATGCGCTGTACCCCGGCTGCCAGGAAAACAATATGACGATTAACACCGGCGAGACCATTTTTTCGGGGGCAGGCCGCTTTTGCCGCATCGCGGTTGCAATCGCCTGTCTGGCGCCAGGGCTGCTGGCGGCAAGTGGCTGCACGAGCGCCAACACCGGCAACGGGATGAATGTCGGCCTGACCCAGGGCGCGCAGGACACCGGCTCTTATCCCAATCTCAACATCCCACCGCAGGTGGCGGCAAAGCAACTCACCCCTGAGGAGACGCAGGCCAAGCTTGCCCAGTTGAAGGGCGAACAGCAGGGGCAAGCGGCCAAGGGCGGCGGCGGTGCCCCGTCCACCAGCCCGGCGGCGCTGAATTCGCTGGCGAAGAACCATGGCAAGGACACGCTGAAGCAGATCGAAGCCAAATGCGATCCCGCCCTCGACCCTACCTGCAAATAAGGCTATATCGCGCGCCGAAAGCGGTCTTTGCCAAAGGCGCCTAGCCAAGCCAACTGTGCTAAAGCCAATCTTAAATCGTCTGGAACTGACATGGAAGAATTTCACAAGGTCCGCCGGCTTCCGCCCTACGTGTTCGAGCAGGTCAACCGGCTGAAGGCCAGCGCCCGTTCGCGCGGCGCCGACATTATCGACCTTGGCATGGGCAACCCGGACCTGCCCACGCCGAAGGCGATCGTCGACAAATTGTGCGAAGTGGTGCGCGATCCGCGCACGCATCGCTATTCCTCCTCGCGCGGCATCCCAGGTCTGCGCCGCGCCCAGGCCGCCTATTATCAGCGCCGTTTCGGCGTGAAGCTCAATCCCGACACGCAGGTGGTGGCGACGCTCGGTTCGAAGGAAGGCTTCGCCAATATGGCGCAGGCGATCACCGCGCCGGGCGACGTGATCCTGTGCCCCAACCCGACCTATCCGATCCATGCTTTCGGCTTCATCATGTCGGGCGGCGTCATCCGTTCGCTGCAGGTCGAGCCGGATGACGGCTTCATCCCGGCGCTCGAGCGCGGTGTCCGTCATTCGATCCCGAAGCCACTGGCATTGATCCTCAACTATCCGTCGAACCCGACGGCGCTGGTCGCCTCGCTCGATTTCTACAAGGACGTGGTCGCCTTCGCCAAGAAGAACGACATCATCATCCTGTCGGACCTTGCCTATTCGGAGATCTATTTCGACGGCAATCCGCCGCCTTCGGTGCTGCAAGTGCCGGGCGCCATCGATGTCTGCGTCGAGTTCACCTCGATGTCGAAGACCTTCTCCATGCCCGGCTGGCGCATGGGCTTTGCCGTCGGCAATGAGCGGCTGATCTCGGCGTTGACGCGGGTGAAGTCCTATCTCGACTACGGCGCCTTCACGCCGATCCAGGTTGCGGCGGCGCATGCGCTGAATGGCGACGGCGCCGACATCGCCGAAGTGCGCGAGGTCTATTTGAAGCGCCGCGACGTCATGGTCGACGCCTTCAGCCGCGCCGGCTGGACCATTCCGGCACCGGCTGCCTCGATGTTCGCCTGGGCGCCGATCCCGGAGCCGTTCAAGCATCTCGGCTCGCTTGAGTTTTCCAAGCTCCTGATCGAGCACGCCGACGTGGCGGTGGCGCCGGGCATCGGCTTTGGCGAGCATGGCGACGATCATGTCCGCATCGCGCTGGTCGAGAACGAGCACCGGATCCGGCAGGCGGCGCGCAACATCAAGCGCTTCCTGGCGTCCAGCGCCAAGCAGCCGAACAATGTGGTGCCGCTCGCCGCGCATCGCTAAAGTCGCCGCACATCTTATTCGAGCAGATTTTTTGAGGGGCGTCGCCGGGCATGGCTGAAGCGTTGCGTGTTGGAATTGCGGGTCTGGGTACGGTTGGCGCCTCGGTGGCGCGCGTGCTGCGCGACAAGGCAGCGGAGCTGACGCGCCAGTGCGGACGCGATGTCATCGTCACGGCCGTTTCCGCGCGCGATCCCAAGCGCGACCGTGGCGTCGACCTCAGCGCCGCCAAATGGTTCGACGATCCGATCAAGATGGCGCAGGCCGCCGATATCGACGTCTTCGTCGAACTGATCGGCGGCGACGAAGGGGCAGCGCGCGCGTCGGTCAAGGCAGCACTTGAAGCCGGACGTCATGTCGTCACCGCCAACAAGGCGCTGTTGGCCAAGCACGGCGTGGCGCTTGCCGAAATCGCCGAGAAGAAGGGCGTGCTGCTCAACTACGAGGCGGCAGTTGCCGGCGGCATCCCGGTCATCAAGACGATGCGCGAGGCGATGGCCGGCAATTCGGTCACCCGCGTCTTCGGCATCCTGAACGGCACCTGCAACTACATCCTGACCCGCATGGAGGCCGAGGGCATCTCCTTCGACGAGTGCCTGAAGGACGCGCAACGGCTGGGCTACGCCGAAGCCGATCCGACTTTCGATATCGAGGGCCATGACACGGCGCATAAATTGTCGATCCTGACCAGCCTGGCCTTCGGCACCAGGATCGCCGCCAATGACATCTACATGGAAGGCATTTCCAATATCAGCCAGGCCGATATCCGCGCTGCCGCCGATCTCGGCTACCGGATAAAATTGCTCGGTGTCGCGCAGCGCACCGACAGCGGCATCGAGCAGCGCGTGCACCCGACCATGGTGCCGACCGCTTCGGTGATCGCACAGGTGCATGGCGTCACCAATGCGGTGGCCATCGAAACCGACATTTTGGGCGAACTGCTGCTCTCCGGCCCCGGTGCCGGCGGCAACGCCACCGCGTCCGCCGTGGTCGGCGATATCGCCGACATCGCAAAGAGCCGGCCGGGCTTCCAGCACGGTCCGGTGTTCGGCCTGCCGGCCAAGGAATTGCGTCCCTACAAGAAGGCGCAGATGCGCAGCCATGCCGGCGGCTATTTCATCCGGCTGACCGTGCACGACCGCATCGGCGTCTTCGCCGCGATCGCCAAGCGCATGGCGGACAACGACATTTCGCTGGAATCGATCGTCCAGCATGCCGTCAGCGGCGAGACGGACGCGCAAAAGACGGTGATCCTGGTCACCCACGAGACGACGGAAGCAGCGGTGCGCAAGGCTGTCGACGGCATCACCAAGGACGGCCACCTCACAGACAAGCCGCAGGTTATCCGCATCGAGCGTGCGGGCTAGGCCAAGTCATTTTTTTCCTTTAACCGATTGATGCTGCTGCTGAAAAGTGGTTTCGGACGCCATAATGCTCTATCTCTTTGATTTGGAGCCGGATTGAGATTTCAGGTCGAACCCACCAATCATCATCGGGCTCTGGCGGAGGCGTGAGCCGCGAGATCAAGGCGCGTCACCAGGATGTGGAAAAGTTTTGAGACTTTCCTGTTTAGCCGTCGCATATTGCCGGAAATGACAATCTATAGATTACGCCTCCTATGACGGGCGACAAACGCCTCTTCCTCGATATCAGGCAGTCGGCGACCGGTGTTTCCTGGGAACACCGGTTGAGCGAGCGGCAGGACATGACCGCGCTTGCCATAGCGCAGGGCCACGGCGTGCCCGACATTGTGGCTCGCGTGCTCGCCGGGCGAGGCGTCACCGCCGACCAGGCCGAGCGCTTCCTCGATCCGACGCTTCGCAATCTGTTGCCGGATCCGGCTTCGCTGACCGACATGGGCAAGGCTGCGACCCGCATCGCCGAAGCGGTCATGGCCAAGGAGAAGGTGGCAATCTTCGGCGACTACGATGTCGACGGCGCCGCCTCTTCGGCGTTGCTCAAGCGCTTCCTGACGCATTTCTCGGTGCCTTCGGAGATCTACATTCCCGACCGCATCTTCGAGGGCTACGGCCCCAATCCGGAGGCTATGCGCGAACTGGTCTCGCGCGGCGCGACGCTGATCGTCACCGTCGATTGCGGCACCAACAGCGCTGTCTCCATCGATGCCGCCAAGGCCGCAGGCGCCGATGTGGTGGTGCTCGACCACCATCAGGTCGGCGGCCCGCTACCGGAGGCGACCGCGGTCGTCAATCCCAATCGCGAGGACGACCTTTCCGGGCAAGGCCATCTGTGCGCCGCCGGTGTCGTCTTCCTCACTCTGGTGCAGACGGCGAGGGTCCTGCGCAGCCGATTGCCCGACGCAGCGCCACCGGACCTGTTGTCGTTGCTCGACTTGGCGGCGCTGGCCACGGTTTGCGATGTGGTGCCGCTCATCGGCGTGAACCGCGCTTTCGTCGTCAAGGGACTACAGATGGCGCGGCAGCAGAAGAATGAGGGGCTCGCCGCACTGGCGCGGGTGTCCCGCATCGGTGAGCCGATAAGCACCTTTCATCTCGCCTATCTGATTGGGCCGCGCATCAATGCCGGCGGCCGCATCGGCGATGCAGCACTTGGCAGCCGGCTGCTCGCCACCGACGATCCGGTTGAGGCCGGGACCATTGCCGAGACACTCGACCGGCTCAACCAGGAACGCCAGCAGATGGAGCTGGAGATGCTGGCAGCGGCGCGCGCCGAGGCTGACGCCGAACTTGCCGGCGGCAACGGGCCGGCCATCATCGTCACCGCCAGCACCAATTGGCATCCCGGCATTGTCGGCTTGATCGCCTCGCGGCTGAAGGACCATGCGCGGCGGCCGGCCTTCGCCATCGCCTTCAACGCCAATGGCATCGGCACCGGCTCTGGCCGTTCGGTGTCGGGCTTCGATCTCGGACGGCTGGTGCGCGCAGCCGCCGATGCCGGGCTGATCGTCAAGGGCGGCGGCCACGGCATGGCCGCCGGCATCACGGTGGAACGCGCCAAGCTCGGCGAACTCCGTGCTTTCTTCGAGGAGCGCGCGGCGGCCGAAGTGTTCCGGCTGCAGGACGAAGAAAGTCTGGCCGTCGACGGCGCGCTCGCCGCCGAGGGCGCGACGATTGCTTTGCTCGATGCGCTGGAAAAGGCCGGGCCTTTCGGCGCCGGCCATGTCGCGCCGGTGTTCGCGCTGCCGCGCCATCGGCTGGCCGACGCGCGGGCTGTCGGCACCAACCACATCCGGGCTGATCTGCAGTCGGAAAGCGGCGGCCGCATCCAGGGCATCGCCTTTCGATCCGTCGATACCGCGCTGGGCGAATTCCTGTTCGAGAACAGGGGCAACACGATCCATGTAGCCGGGTCGCTGTCGGGGAATTATTGGAACGGCAACCGCACGGTGCAGTTCCGCATCACCGATGCGGCCAAAGCCTGACATTGCCTAATTGGTTTAAGCGAGAACCGTCTGCAGCCGCTTCAACTCGCTGATCTGCGCCATCGTCGCCTGGTAACCGACGCTGATCGCCTCATCCGCGCGGTGGAATTCGGTCAAGCCGATATGGCTGAGTTTCGGTTGCAGCGACATGTCGGGCGGATCGCCCGCCAGCCTTGCGCGTGAAATCCGGTCCTGGATGATGTTGAAGGCTTCGACCATGACGCCGGTGATGCCGAGACGGCTCTGGTGCGGCTGGTGGTCGGGGCTGGCCTGGCCTGGCCGGGGCGCGTCCTTCTCGATGAGCAGTTCGCCGGCGCTGTGCTTGATGACGGCGGCGCGGCCGAACAGATCGTAGTGAAGGTTGACCGCGACGACCAGCGGCTGCTCGTAGGCGCGGCAGACCGAAACCGGAACCGGGTTGACCAGCGCGCCGTCGACCAGAATGCGGCCGTTGCAATTCACCGGTTCGAACACGCCGGGCAGCGCATAGGAAGCCCGCATCGCGGTGATCAGCGAACCGCTGGACAGCCAGATCTCATGGCCGGTGCGAATTTCGGCGCCAACGGCGACGAAGGGTTTCGTCAGATCCTCGAAGCGGATGCCTGCCATGTGCTCGCGCAGCCTGACGTCCAGTTTCATGCCGCCGAACAGGCCGCTGCCGCGCAGATTGAGATCGAGCAGGCCGAAGATGCGCCGCTTGGTCAGGCTGCGGGCGAACTCCTCGAGTTCGTCCAGCTTGCCGGCGAGATAGCAGCCGCCAACCAGCGCGCCGATCGAGGTGCCGGCGATCATCGAGACTTCGATGCCGGCTTCGTCGAGCGCGCGCAGCACGCCAATGTGCGCCCAGCCGCGTGCGCAGCCGCCGCCCAGCGCGAGCGAAATGCCTGTCTTGCCCGCGGGTTGCGGGTCAGGCACGCCGCCGGACGATGAGGGGCCATTGGCCTCCCGCACGTCCGGTCTGCTACGCAATGACGCCCACTCGAGCATCATGATCTCCCTTGTCCCGCGTCCGTTCTACAGGAAGGACGTTTGAGAATAGTGAATATGAGTGGTTTGCGACTGTTGAATGGTTCACGCGGGCTTCCGATACGTTTTTTCCGCATCGAACAGCGGCGTGCTGCCATCGTCGGCAAGCGTTGCCTTGCCGCCGATTAGCCCCACCGTCCGATAAAAACATGAACGCCGGCCGGTGTGACAAGTTGCGTCGTGGCCCAACACTTTGACGCGCAACCATATGGCGTCCTGGTCACAATCCGTGAGCATCTCGACGACGGTCTGAAAATTGCCTGATGTTTCGCCCTTCTTCCACAGCGTGCTGCGCGAGCGCGACCAGTAGTGCGCGATGCCGGTTTCGAGCGTCAGCGCCAGCGCCTCGGCATTCATATGCGCGACCATCAGCAGCATACCGTCAGCGGCGTCGGTGACGACGACGGTGACCAGCCCGGCAGCATCGAAGCGCGGGGAAAACACCGCGCCTCCTTCGAGAGCCTTCTTGTCAGATGGAGCCTTGGGAAATGTTGGTGCCGACATCGCCGGTCCTTGATCTAGCGATGCCGGCGAGGGGCTTACGCCCCGAGGCCGCGCACCATGGTGACGAAACGGACCTGTTCCTCGGGCGTGTCCTTGAACACGCCGGTGAAGGTCGAGGTCAGCGTAGTGGAGCCCTGCTTGCGGATGCCGCGCATGGCCATGCACATATGCTCAGCCTCGATCATGACGGCGACACCGCGCGGATTGAGCACGTCCTGGATGACGCCGGCGATCTGTGCGGTCATGGCCTCCTGAGTCTGCAGGCGATGGGCGAAGATATCGACCACACGGGCAATCTTGGACAGGCCGACGACCTTGCCATCCGGGAGGTAGCCGACATGCGCCTTGCCGATGATCGGCACCATGTGGTGCTCGCAATGCGAGTGGAACTGGATGTCCCTGACGATGACGAGATCATCATAGCCGGCGACTTCCTCGAAGGTGCGGCCGAGCTCTTCGGCCGGGCACATGTCATAGCCGTTGAACATTTCGAGAAAGGCCTTGGTGACGCGCTTGGGCGTGTCGATCAGGCCCTCGCGGTCCGGATTGTCGCCGGTCCAGCGCAACAGCGTGCGCACGGCGGCCTCGACCTCGGCTTCGCTCGGCCTGTCGGTGACCGGCTTGTCCAGATAGTCGGAAGGGGGCATTATTTTCTTGATGACGGCATCCATAAAGGCGTCTCCCGTAGTTCCTCTCTCAGGAGGAACGAGTTGAACGGACCACGACCTTTCGGGTGCTGAAAACTCGCCCGGTTTCCAGCCCGCAAGCGGCGTGAACGAAATGGGCAAGGACGATGGCTTTGCGTTGCCTTGTCGATACCCGACGGCCACCATTATATATGGTCGTACGCAGCGAATGAAAGACGCTACAACGGCAATCGCTGTTCGCTTGGCGGCGACGGATTGGAAAAATATGATTGACGACGTCTACAATGCGAAAATTCTGGGTTTTGCCGGAAACATCGCCCGCATCGGCCGGCTCGATCATCCGGATGCGAGCGCCAAGGCGCATTCCAAACTGTGCGGCTCGACTGTGACCGTTGACCTCAAGATGAACAATGGCGTCGTCACCGATTTCGCCCATGACGTGAAGGCCTGCGCGCTCGGCCAGGCCTCGTCCTCGATCATGGCTGAGCATGTCATCGGCGCTAGCGCCGACGAATTGCGCGCGGTGCGCGAGACCATGCTGAAGATGCTGAAGGAAAACGGCGCGCCGCCGCAAGGCCGCTTTGCCGATTTGAAATATCTGGAGCCGGTGCGCGACTACAAGGCGCGTCATGCCTCGACAATGCTGACCTTCGATGCGGTCGTCGATGCCATAGGCCAGATCGAGAAGAAGCGCGCGGAAGAAGCGGTGTGACATAGCACAGACTTCGCGCAGGCCATGACGGAGGAAGTGCTTGCATTGGTTGATGGTGGCTTTGGGCGTTGCGGTTTCGCTGGTGACGAGTGGCTATGCTGCCGGAGAAGAAAGCGCTTCGCAGCAGAAGGCCGCCACCTATCTCTTTGACAAGCTGGCTGGCTGCTGGAATATCCCAGCCGGCGACGGATCAATGATCACGATCACGCGCGTCCAAATCAGCCTGAACCGGGATGGTTCGCTGGCGGGACCGCCAAAGGTACTCAACCCCGCGACAGAGCCACAGGGCAAGATGTTCAATCAAAGCGCAGTTCGGGCAATTGCCCGTTGTGCGCCCTTCACTGGCCTTGCCGCTTATGTCGACAGCTACCAGGCTTGGCGCGAGATCACTGTCAATTTCGACGCCCGAGACATGTCATCCACCCCGCAGCAGAAATAGAAGCCGAACGCTAAGATTACGCCGGCTTAGGTCTGCAGTGTCTGCGCCCGTCTGCTTTCGGCAAATTCGCTTCTCACCCAGTCGGCAAACGCCTTGACCGGGTCCGGCAGGTCCTTCAAACTCCTGGCCACCAGCCAGTAGGCGCCGGATGCGACGTCAATGTCGAACGGCTTGATCAGCGCGCCGGACGCAATCTCGTCGCCGATCTGCAAGAGGTCGCCCAGCGCCACGCCGTGGCCGAGCAGGGCCGCCTGCTTCGACAGCGACACATCCGCCAGCATAGGGCCGCGCGCCGGAATGGCGTCGGCGGCGACGCCAGCCGCTTCGAACCAGCGCGCCCAGCCCTGACGATTTTCCTCGTGCAACAGCGTGTAGCGGGCAAGGTCGAGCGGCTTTTCGAGGGCAGGGCCCGATCCCAGCAAGGCCGGCGACAGGACCGGTAAATCGACGGTCGAGGCTAGCCATTCGGCCTCGCTGCGCGGCCATGAAGTGGCGCGCGCGCTGAAGCGCAGGGCGAGTTCAGGCTGATCGCTGCGGAACTCGATCGACCTTGGATCGACCTCGAGGGAAACGTCGATATCAGGCCGCAACTGGCTGAACCGGTTGAGCCGCGGCAACAGCCATACCGAGGCCAGCGACGGCTCGACACTGATGCGAACCACCGACTGTGCCGGCTTGGGGTTGGCATCCTCGTTGAGCCGCACGGCCCGCACGATGATGCCACAGTTGCCCACATCGAACATCTGGCTTGACTGCCGGAAGCTGGCCTTGGGCTTCATGTGCGGGCCGCCACCAGGTCCGAAAGCAGCCTGTCGATGTCGTCGAAACTCCTGACCAACTGATCGAGCAGGCGCTGGCCGGCCGCGGTCAGCTCGACGCGGCGGTGATGACGGTGGAACAAGGGCTGACGCAGGAACTGCTCGAGTTCGCGGATCTGCCGGCTGATGGCGGCCTGCGAGACGAACAGCTCCTCGGCGGCCCGGCTGAAACTCAATTGCCGGCCGGCTGCCTCGAAACTTCGCAACGCCGTCAGTGGCAGCCGTCCGCGCTTCATTCGCATAACCCAAAGTTATCCGAAACGGAAATTATACTCGTTTGAAGGCGAAGGCCAGTGGGCGTCTAATTCCGCTCCTAGAGGGACACGGACATGATCCAGTTTCTGGAAATCCTTGGCGATGTGATGCGGATCGCGACGTTTCAATGGCGTGGCGACAGGCGGCATCATGTGCAGCGCACCGAGCAAAGGCCGGCCACCCGCTGGGCGGCTCGAGCGGAGCGGCATCCCTTTCGCCGCTCGCGACCCTGAAGCCGACAAAGAGGCGAGTGAGTGAAGAGGATTGCGTTTGCCGGCCGAAGCTCACATCTATCGGTTTGGAAACGCAAGCTGACCCGGAAGCCGGTTTCGGGTCGCGTTCGGAAAGAGACTGCGGTGGGCGACCAGCATCGGCATGTGCATGCCGCCGGACGGACCCGGCGCGGGCGCAACTGGCCCGGTTCCTGGCGCAAAACACCCGGCCGCATTTTCGGCACGTCGCTGGTGCGCTTGTACCAGCTGACGCTGTCCGGCTTTGTCGGCAATTCCTGCCGGCATCTGCCGACCTGTTCCGAATACGCGCATGAGGCGATCGCCCGCCACGGCCTGTGGGCCGGCGGCTGGATGGGGCTGTTTCGCGTGCTGCGCTGCGGTCCGTTCGGTACGCATGGCATCGACCGCGTGCCGGAGGTGCTCGCCCCGCGCTACGTCTGGTTCACGCCATGGCGTTATTGGCAGATCGGCAGGAAGCGCGGCGAGGCCGACGGCGGGTGCGCTGGTCCCTGATCCAGATCGCCAGCGCGGCATTTCTTTACAATCCGGTAGGGTTAACAACGGGCTGTACAAACACTGCGCATTTGAGTCAAAATCGAGCCAAGACACTTCGCTAAGCGGCTCCTGGTCATTCCCCAGGAGAGAGCTCGCATGCGCCGGATCGAAACCCATCCCTTCATTATCGCCGCGGTCCTGTTCCTGCTGGCCTGGTTTTTGGGATTTCCGATGCGGGCGCAATCGGCGCCGCTGGGCGATGTCCAATGCACGCTTATCCAGGACGCGGCGAGCGGCGAGACGCTCTATCAAAGCGGCGTCTGCGACCAACGCGTCAGCCCGGCGTCGACCTTCAAGGTGCCGCTGGCGCTGATCGGGTACGACAGCGGAATCCTCAGCGACGAACACACGCCCAGCTGGGATTACAAGCCCGAGTTCAAGGCGGTGAAGCGCGACCACAAGACCGTCGATCCGGTAATCTGGGAGCGCGACTCGGTCGTGTGGTATTCGCGCGAGATCACACGCCGGCTTGGGAGCGAGAAGTTTGCCTTCTATGTCTCGAAGTTCGACTACGGCAACATGGATGTCTCGGGCGATGCCGGCAAGGACAACGGGCTCACGCAATCCTGGATAAATTCCTCGCTTGAGATATCGCCGGTCGAACAGACGGCCTTCCTGCGCCGGCTGCTTGCCGGCAAGATGCCTGTTTCTGCCAAGGCGCACGAGATGGCCAGGGCCATCCTGCCGACTTTCCAGGCCGGCGACTGGACAGTGCAGGGCAAGACCGGCAGCACCAGGCTCGGCAACAGCAAGGACAAGCGCTCGCTGGGCTGGTTCGTCGGCTGGGCCGAAAAGGGCGGCCGCCGGATCGTCTTTGCCCGGGTGGTCGTCGATACCAAACCGATCGACACGCCGAAGGGCCCGGCGACACGCGCGGCATTTCTGAAGGATTTGCCGCAACTGGTGAAGTGAACTTGCTTTAGCTTCAAGTGCTCCGGCGGGCACGAAGGATGTGGCCGCCGGAATTCCTTGTCTCTGCCTTTGGCCTCCTGGAGAAGCGGGCGATGTCGCTGCTTTCCAGATCTTCGATCTCATCGAAGCCGAGCTCGCGCAGCGATTGCGCCAGTGCCGCGGGCACGAAGAAGCTGATCCAGGGCTCTCCGGCAGCGGCGACGCGCGCCGCATGGAAAGAGAGGGCAGCCTGTCCAGCCGCATTGCGGTTCTCGGCCGGCTCGCTGTAGTCGAAGACGACCTCCGAACCGGGCATGCCGGCAATCCAGGACAGGGTGCTGAAGATTGCGTCCTGGCTCAGATACGGAACGACACCCAGCCAGATGAAGAAACTGGGCTCGGTCTGCCGCAAACCGGCCGACGTCAGTTCATCCGCGGGGCGCTGGCGCTCGAAGTTGACCGGCACGAACATGGTGGCCCGCGGTTCGGCAAGACCAGCATCGGCGATGCATTTGCGTTTCCAGGCCTGTGTCGCCGGGTGATCGACTTCGAACACCGCGACATCAGGGTACGGATTGCGCAGCGAGAAAGTGTCGAGGCCGGCGCCGAGCACCACCACTTGCTGAACGCCCCGGCGCACCGCCGCTGCCAGCCAGTCCTCGGCGAGACGGGCACGCCCGGCCACGAACAGGCGCAAGCGCCGGCTGCGCTCACCTTCCTGCTCGAGTTCCTGCGCCGTCGGTGCGGCATCGCCCAGTATCGCACTCGCATATGGGTCGCGAAACAGCGCCGCCTGCTGCGAGAACTGGTGGAGGGCCCGCATGCGCGCGACGCCCAAGGCGGTTCGGCTGGGTTTTGCGTCTTCCATGCCGGGGATTCCAACCTCGTGTCGGGGAAATTCGCAAGCCTGTGCGACTGGCCTGCGACATCTGTCGCGCCATTTCCTGACGGCTGCGCCAACGACGGCTCTTTACCTGATGCCGCGTGGCCTCTAAAACCCGCCCGCTGCCGGATGCTTCCGGCTTCACACCACGACCACCCGCGCTCGTTTGCGGGACTGGATAGGAGATACAAATGCTGAATTCCGTTTCCCTGACATTTCCCGATGGCTCCGTCCGCGACTATGACGCGGCGATGACCGGTGCGGGCCTCGCCGAATCGATCTCGAAGTCGCTGGCCAAGAAGGCTGTCGCCTATGCCATCGACGGCACCGTTCGCGATCTTTCCGACCCGCTTGGCAAGTCCGGCAAGGTCGAGATCATCACCCGCACCGATCCGCGCGCGCTGGAGCTCATCCGTCATGATGCAGCACACGTGCTGGCGGAGGCCGTGCAGGAACTGTGGCCGGGAACGCAAGTGACCATCGGGCCGGTGATCGAGAACGGATTCTATTACGACTTCGCCCGCAACGAGCCGTTCACGCCGGACGATTTCCCAATGATCGAAAAGAAGATGCGCGAGATCATTGCGCGCAACAAGCCGTTCACCAAGGAAGTCTGGTCGCGCGACAAGGCGAAAAATGTCTTTGCCGAGAAGGGCGAGCGCTACAAGCTCGAGCTGATCGACACCATTCCCGAAGACCAGGATCTCAAGATCTATTCCCAAGGCGAATGGTTCGACCTCTGCCGCGGCCCGCACATGGCCTCGACCGGCCAGATCGGCAACGCCTTCAAGCTGATGAAGGTGGCCGGCGCCTATTGGCGCGGCGATTCGAACAACCCGATGCTGACCCGCATCTACGGCACGGCCTGGGCCGAGCAGGCTGAACTCGATGCCTACCAGACGATGCTGGAAGAGGCAGAGAAGCGCGACCACCGCAAGCTCGGCCGCGAGATGGACCTGTTCCATTTCCAGGAAGAGGGGCCGGGCGTCGTCTTCTGGCACGCCAAGGGCTGGAAGATGTTCCAGAATCTGGTCAACTACATGCGCCGCCGCCTCGACGAGCAGGGCTATCAGGAGGTCAACGCACCGCAGGTTCTCGACAAGAGCCTGTGGGAGACGTCGGGCCATTGGGGCTGGTATCGCGATGCCATGTTCAAGGTGACGGTCGCCGGCGACGACACCGACGACGACCGCGTGTTCGCGCTGAAGCCGATGAATTGTCCGGGCCACGTGCAGATATTCAAGCACGGGTTGAAATCCTATCGCGATCTGCCCGTAAAGCTTGCGGAATTCGGCAATGTGCATCGCTACGAACCGTCCGGCGCCTTGCACGGGCTGATGCGCGTGCGCGGCTTCACGCAGGACGATGCGCATATCTTCTGCACCGAGGAGCAACTGGCCGCGGAATGCCTGCGCATCAACGATCTGATCCTGTCGACCTACGCCGATTTCGGCTTCGACGATGTCAGCGTGAAGCTGTCGACGCGGCCGGATAAGCGCGTCGGCACCGACGAGGCCTGGGATCATGCCGAGGCGATCATGGGCAACGTGCTGGATACAATCAGGACGCGATCGGGAAACCGCATCAAGACCTCGATCAATCCGGGCGAGGGCGCTTTCTACGGGCCGAAATTCGAATATGTGCTGAAGGACGCCATCGGCCGCGAATGGCAGTGCGGCACCACGCAGGTCGACTTCAATCTGCCGGAACGCTTTGGCGCGTTCTACATCGGTTCGGATTCGGAAAAGAAGCAGCCGGTGATGGTGCATCGCGCCATCTGCGGTTCGATGGAACGCTTTCTCGGCATCCTGATCGAGCATTATTCCGGCCATTTCCCGCTGTGGTTCGCGCCGCTGCAGGTGGTTGTGGCGACGATCACCTCGGATGCTGACGACTATGCGCGAAAGGTTGTCGCACAGTTGAAGGCGGCAGGACTTTTGGCCGAACCGGATCTGCGCAACGAGAAGATCAACTACAAGGTGCGTGAGCATTCGCTGGCCAAGGTTCCTGTGATCCTCGTCTGCGGCAAGCGCGAGGCGGAGGAGGAGACGGTCAACATCCGCCGGCTTGGCTCGCGCGATCAGGAATTGCTCAAGCTGGCCGACGCGCTGAAGCTGCTTTCCGACGAGGCTGTTTCGCCCGACCGAAGGCGCAGCGCGGCCTGAGCAATCAATATTTCGGAGAAATGGCGGTGGAGCGATCCACCGCCATTTTCACATGCCTGTCACGCCAACCTTGTAACGAGCCCCCATGCTCAAGCTGAAGATACGGGAAAGACCGTTTCCCGAACTCTCCTACGCCAATGCGAGCCAGCCGGCGCTGACGCGCTGGTTCATCCATTCCATTGAAGGTCTGTCGGGGCGCGACCGGTATGCCGCGCTCTATGATTTCTGGCGCCGCCAGGTGGCGCCGACCGGCGAGCGGGTGTTCAGCCGCATGCTGCAGCTGATCGACGTCAAGGTGCGCAGCACCGATCAGTGGCCGCCGGCGGGGCTGCCCGACACGCCGCTGGTGATCGTCGCCAACCACCCGTTCGGCATTGGCGACGGCATTGCCGTGCTGTCGCTCGTCGAGCAGCTCGGGCGTCCGTTCCGCGTCATGATCCACAAGGATCTGCTGAAGATCCGCGAGATGGAACCGTACTCGCTGCCGATCGACTTTTCCGAGACCAAGGACGCGGTGAAGAACAACATGGCGGTGCGCCACGAGGCAGTGCGGCTGTTGAAAGAGGGCGTCACCATCGTCGTATTTCCGGCCGGCGGCGTCGCCACCGCGCCGAAAGGCTTTGGCCGGGCGCGCGACCTGCCGTGGAAGATGTTTCCGGCGCGCCTCGTGCAGGACGCCAAGGCGTCGGTGGTGCCGATGCATTTTTCAGGTCAGAACGGCCGGCTGTTCCATCTGGTCAGCGGTCCGATGAACATGGCCGAGCGCGAAGGAAGGCTGGCGAAATTCGTCGGCAAGGCGTCGCTGACGTTGCGCCTTTCAATGCTCATCCGCGAATTTGCGCGGCTGTCCGGCAAGGCGATCGACGTTCGCGTCGGCGATGTGCTGAGCTGGGCCGAGCTGGAATCGCTGCGCGATCGCAAGGCGCTGCTTGAGCGTCTTCATCGCGGCGTCTTTGATCTGGCGCCCGACGCGCCGCGCGGCCGGGTCCACTTCCTGCAGCGCCGCCTGCGCAAGGCCGCCTGACGTAGCCCTGAACTACCACTTCAACTGAGAGCCAAACCGAGGCCAATGGGCGCGCCGGTCAGTCGGCGCCTTCCTCGGGATCGATGGCCGACGCCTCGGTGGCCAGGACCTCGATCTCCTGGTTCTGTCCGGCAACGACGGTGAAATCCTTCTGGTAGATGCGGTCGCGGTTCTTGGCGATGATGGTGTATTGGCCTTCGGCCAAGACCATCGAGGCGAAGGCGCCGACGGCCTCCTTGATCGGGTCGCCGGATTCGTTGAGCAGCGACCAGGATGTATCGGCGATGGCCTCGCCGCCGGTCTCGCGCACCAGCTTCATGGTCTCCTCCGCCGCGCGATGCTCGACGGTGGCTTCGGTCAGCTTGCCGGCTTCGACGCGGATGTCGGAGCGAATGACGGCATTGACCGCGCCATAGGTGGAGACGACATGATAAACGCCGGCGTTGAGCCGCACGACGCTGTTCGGCTCGACATCGGGAATGATCAAAGCGCGGTCGCCATTGGCCTCGGCGGTGCCCTCATAAATGGAGAAGCGCAGTTTTTTCGGCGGAATACGCACGCCGCCCGACAGCACCGCGTCGAGCTTGAGGCCGCCGGCATCGAGCACCAGGCTTTCGCGCTTGGCGTCCTTGCCGACGGTGATGCGCTTGGTGGCGCCGGCGCGTCCGTATGAGGCGTGGACCAGATAGCTGCCGGGTTCGAGCTGGAACACGGCGCTGCCGCCATGCGCGGAAGCCACCATCGGCAGCTTGCCGTCGCCGGCGGCCTCGGGCTTGAAGACGCGCCAGACGATGCCGCGCGTGATGTCGGCGCCCTTGTCGGTCAACTGGGCCGACAGCGTTATGGCGCCGCCGCCACCGAGTGCCAGCGGCGTCTCGCCCTTGGGCGGTGCATAGCTCGAAATATCGGGGAGTTTCAGATTGCCGATGCCGTCGGCATTCTGCGCCATGGCCATCGAGGCCGGCGCAAACAGCGCTACGGCGAGCCAAATCAGGAAAAGGCGCGATGTCCCCTCAAACATGCCTTGCGTTGAAGCCCAAGGCGGTGGCAATTTCAAGGCTTAAGAGTCCGACCGCCTTGGCAACAGGTTCTTTCGTCCGGCGCGCCCGCGCCAATGCCCGAGCCGCCCCGATCCGCAATGGCGCGCTTCAGCTCAAAATCGAGTGCTTTAGGAGACCTGGCCCCCATGGCGTCGCCGATCATCGACTTCCTGCTGACCCGAAACTCCGCACCGATTCCTGAATTGAAGGAACCGGCGCCCAGCGATGGCGATATCGCGACCATGATCGCGGCTGCAAGCCGGGTGCCCGATCACGGCCGGCTGGAGCCGTGGCGATTCATCCTTTATCGCGGCGAGGCGCGCGTCGAGATCGGCAGGAAGCTGGCGGCGCTCGCCGAACAGCGCGAAGGACCGCTGCCGGAAAACCGCCGCAACCAGGAGCTGGCTCGGTTTTCGCGTGCACCGCTGGTGATCGGCGTGGTCTCGAGCCCGAAGGACAATCCAAAAATCCCGCAATGGGAAATGTTCCTGTCCGGCGGCATGGCGGCGATGAACCTGATGATCGCAGCCAATGCGCTGGGCTACGGCACCAACATGATCAGCAACTGGTATTCCGACGTGGCGGAGGGCCGGGCGCTGCTGGGACTGGCGCCACAGGAACGTGTTGTCGGGTTTATCCATATTGGCTCCTATCAGGGACCGGCGCCGGAACGGCCGCGGCCCGATCCGGCAAAGCTCTATGCCGATTATGCGGGGCCGTGGAACGGCTGACACCCGAAAGCGATTCCCCTTTATTTAAACACAGGCTAAGACAGCGGCTTCGGCGATGCGTTGGGGTCGGCGCATCGACCATGGGGAATATTGGGGGTTGCCGGCGACATGAAGAAACGAGACTCGCTGGGAACCCGGCTGCGCTACGGGTTTGACAAGAGCATGGCCGCCGGCCCGATCGCGCTGATCGGCTGGCTCGCCGTTGCTTCGCTGCTGATCATCATTGCCGCCGCGGCTTTCCTTGCGGTGACCCGCATTGCGCCGGAGGGCGGCGAACCGTTGAACTTCTTCGAAGCATTCTGGGAATCGCTGATGCGCACGCTCGATTCCGGCACGATGGGCGGCGACACCGGCTGGGCCTTCCGTCTCGTCATGCTGTTTGTCACGCTTGCCGGAATTTTCGTCGTGTCGGCCCTCATCGGCGTGCTCAGCGCCGGCGTCGACAGCAAGCTCGATGAATTGCGCAAGGGCCGTTCGCGGGTGCTGGAGAGCGACCACACCATCATCCTCAACTGGTCGCCGTCGATCTTCGACGTCATCTCCGAACTCGTCATTGCCAATGCCAGCCGCCGCCATCCGCGCATTGTCGTCATGGCCAATATGGACAAGGTGGCGATGGAGGACGAGATCGCCGCCAAAGTCGACAGACTGGGCAATACACGCATCATCTGCCGCAGCGGCGACCCAACCGACCTCTATGATCTGGCCATCGTCAACCCGCAGACCTCGCGCTCCATCATCGTGCTGTCGCCGGACGGCGACGACCCGGATTCGCAAGTTATCAAGACGGTGCTGGCGCTGGCCAACGATCCGAACCGGCGCACGGCGCCCTATAATATCGCTGCCGAGATCCGCGACGGAAAGAACGCCGAGGTCGCCCGCGTCGTCGGCGGGGCCGAGGTACAGCTTGTCCTGGCCGACCAGCTGATCTCGCGCATCGTCGTGCATTCGAGCCGGCAGTCGGGTCTCAGCGGCGTCTATTCGGAGTTGCTCGATTTCGACGGCTGCGAGATCTACACGACCGAGCAGCCGGACCTCACCGGCAAGACCTTCGGCGAGGCGGTGATGGCGTATGAACATTGCGCGCTGATCGGGCTCTGCGACGAAAAGGGGCGCGTCAACCTCAACCCGCCGTCGGAGCTGGTGATTGGCAAGGACATGCGCGCCATCATCATTGCCGAGGACGATGCCGCCATCAAGCTGGGAAGCGCGACGGCCAAGATCGATACCGCGGCGATTCTTCGCCATCAGCCCATCGAGGCGAAGCCGGAGAGCACGCTGATCCTTGGCTGGAACCGGCGCGGTCCGATCATCACCTATGAACTGTCGCGCTACGTCGCGCCGGGTTCGATCCTGACCATCGCCGCCGATACGCCAGGCCTCGAACAGGAAGTTGCCGGGCTGCCGGTCGTCGGCGACAATCTGTCGGTTTCCTGCCGGATCACCGACACGTCGAGCAGCACAGCACTGGCAAGCCTGGACGTGCCTTCCTACGACCACGTGCTCGTCCTCGGCTACAGCGAGACCATGGCAGCGCAGCCCGCCGATACGCGCACGCTGGTGACGCTGCTGCATCTGCGCAAAATCGCAGACGATGCCGGCACGCACATCCCGATCGTCAGCGAGATGATCGACGTGCGCAACCGCGAGCTGGCGGCGGTGACCAAGGCAGATGATTTCGTCGTCAGCAACAGGCTGGTCAGCCTGATGCTGGCGCAGGCTTCGGAGAACCAGCATCTCGCCGCGATCTTCGATGACCTGCTCGACGAGGAGGGCTCCGAAATCTACATGCGTCCGGTCGGCGACTATGTCGCCATCGACCAGCCGGTGACGTTCTGGACGATCGCGGAATCGGCGCGGTTGCGCGGAGAGATCGCCATCGGGCACCGGCGCGTTCGCGCCGCGCAGAGTGATGAGCGGGCGCTGGGCGGCGTCACCGTCAACCCGTTGAAGTCGCAAGCGCTGGCCTACCTGCCTGAGGACCGGGTCATCGTGCTGGCGCGGGACTAAACCCCGACTGCCTTGGCGCGCGCCAGAAGCCGTTCGGCGAGCCTGAGATGCGGCCGGTCATACATCTTGCCGTCAATGCCGACCACGCCAGGATTTCCGGCCGCCTCGAAGGCCGCGACGATGGCCCGCGAGCGCTCGACCGCCTCGGCCGATGGCGTGAAGGCGGCGTTGATGACCGTCACTTGCGCCGGATGGATCGCCATCTTGCCGGTAAAACCATCACGCTCGGCCTCCGTGCATTCGGTTTCGAAGGCGGCCATGTCACGAAAGGCGGGGAAAACCGTGTCGATCGCCGCGACTTCGGCTGCGCCGGCGGCGAGGATGGTCATGGTGCGGGCAAGGCGGAAGACATCGGTGTATCGACCGTTGTCGTCGCGCGCAGCCCGCGCACCGATCGCCGCGGACAGATCTTCGGCACCCCAGGTGAGGCCGGCAAGCCTGGCGCTTGCCCCGGCATAGGTCGCGGCGGCCAGCAACCCAGCAGCGGTCTCGGTAATGATCGGCAGGATCTTGATCGCGCCATCCGGCAATCCGTTTTCGGCCTCATGTACGCGGAGCTTTACGGATAGCTGCTGGACATCCTGGCCGCTGTTCGACTTCGGCAGCATGATGCCGTCGGGTTTGACTGGAACCAGGGCGGCCAGATCATCGTCGGTCAACCCGGTCGATAGGTCGTTGACTCTGATATAGATAGCGGAGCTTGTCTGCTGCCTGTTGCCGGCAATAAAGCGTGCCGCGATGTCGCGTGCCGACGGCTTGTTTTGTGGCGCCACGGAATCCTCAAGGTCGACGATGACCACGTCGGCGCCGGCGCCAAAACCCTTCTCCAGTTTCTTTTTGGAATCCCCGGGCACAAACAGCAGCGAGCGCATCAGGCCGCCTTTTTCATCATCATCGCCTGGCGCGTGCATTTGGCAACGAGCACATCGTTCTGATTGTAGGCATGATGCTCGAACTCGACGATGCCGCGGTCCGGCTTCGATTTCGAGTCCCTGACTGAGAGCACCGTCGTTTCGACACGGATGGTGTCGCCGTGGAAGACCGGGTGCGGAAACACCGTCTCCTTCATGCCGAGATTGGCAATTGTGGTGCCGACGGTGATGTCATTGACGGAAATGCCGATCATCAGGCCGAGCGTGAACAGCGAATTGACCAGCGGTCTGCCCCATTCGCTCTTGGCGGCGAAGTCGAAGTCGATGTGCAGCGGCTGCGGGTTCAGCGTCATCACCGAGAACAGCATGTTATCGCTTTCGGTGACGGTCTTGCGCAGCGTGTGCAGAAAGACATGTCCGACGACGAACTCTTCGAGATAAAGCCCGGGCATCGTTTTTCTCCTCCGCTGCCTGACGGTTGATAGGCGCTGCCCATGCCACCCGCAAGTTTTAAGTCTTTGTTTTGATGCATGTCGTTGCCTCGAAACCGGGGCCACTTTCGAGCGACATGCATTAACAAACATGGTGAACCGTTCGTAAACCATTTCTGCCTAGGGTCATTCCTGGGGCCGGAAGCTTTCCGGCAAGGGGCGTAGCAGGCAGTATGGTTGTCTCGCATTTTCTCAAATGGATCTACACCGCGAGAGTTTCGGAGCGCGCCGCGGCGGCGAGCGCGCTGGCCCGCGCCTACGTCAATTCCGACCTGCCTTTCGAAGACCGTTGCGCGGCCGAAGCGGCGCTGACGCTGCTGCTCGACGACGCCTCGTCGAAGGTGCGGCTGGCTATGGCCGAAGCGCTGTCGATGAGCCATCACGCGCCGCTGCAGATCATCAGCGCGCTTGCCTCCGATCAGCCGGAAGTGGCAGCCCTGGTGCTGGCGCGCTCCCCGCTGCTGACGGACGCCGACCTGATCGACCGCGTCGCGGCCGGGCACAAGGCGACGCAAAAACTGATCGCCGACCGGCCGGTCGTTTCGATGGCGGTTGCCGCGGCGATCGCCGAGATCGGCGAACCGGAAGCGTGTGCGGCGCTGCTCGCCAATGACGGCGCCGATATCGCGTCGCTCAGCTTCCGCCGCATGGCCGAGCGGCATGGCCATATCGCTCATTTGCGCGAGGCAATGGTCACGGATGTGCGGCTGCCGGCCGACTGCCGGCACATGCTGCTGGTCAAGCTCGGCGAAACGCTGAAGGCTTCGCCGCTGGTGATGGCGCTGATGGGGGCGGCCAGAGCCGAGCGGGTCACGCGCGATGCTTGCGTCAAGGCTTCGGTGCGGCTGGTCGAAGGCACGCGCACTGAGGAACATGCGGCACTTATCGAACATCTGCGCCTGCGCGGCGACCTGACCGCAAGTTTCATCATCCGTGCCATTGCCCACGGCAAGGTCGACTTTTTCGGCTCGGCCCTGGTTGCGCTCAGCCAGCAGTCGGAGCAGCGGGTGCGGGCCTTGCTCGCAGGCGGCCAGGACGTTGCGTTGCAGGCGCTCTTCCGCAGCGCCGGCCTTGCCGCTTCCACCCATGCCATCATCCTGCGCGCGCTCAAGATCTGGCGCGAAGTCGCCAACGGCAAGCGCCTCGCCGGCGTGCAGGAAGTCAGCTGGCTGATGCTGAAGGAGCTTGGCGGTCCGGCCACCGAGGGCGATCTCGCCGGCCTGGTCAAGTCGATCCACCTCGACGCGCTGCGGGAAAACGCGCGCGGGCATGCGCTGGCGATAGCCGCGGCCTGACGCCCTAAACTCGGTCCTTGGCGAAGAAATCCGGGAAATCCTCGATCGCGGCGGCGATGATGCGCAGCGAGGCTGCGATCTGCAGCATATCCGCACCGCCGCTGCGCTCTGAAAGGCTGGCTGCATATTGCCGGGCCACAGTGACAGTTGCTGTCTGTGGATCGCCGGTTGCGCGAAAGAGCAGTTCACGCGCGAGGCCGCGCAGGAAATTGGCGATCGAGAGTGCGGTGTCGGTAGGAGTGGACGGCCTCTGCTGCGCGGCGCGCAGGCGCAGGATTTCGAGGCCGACGGTAACGGCGGCGACCCCGCCGCCCAGGATCGCATCGCCTTTCCTGCCGGCATTTTGCAAGAGCGGCATCAGCTGGTTGATGCGGTCATAGGCCAGACTCTCGAAGGCCGAACGCCTCGGCACCCGCTCATGCAGGCACAGCCGCGCCAGATCCTCGCGCATGGCGCGCACGATGCGGTTGGCCGCGCGCCATGGATCCACCGGCAGCACCACGATGAAGACGCAGATAGCCAGCAGGATGCCGACCAGCACCGACGCCGAGCCGGCGAAGAACGGGCCTGGGGCATAGGTCATCGCCTGATGCGGGCTGAGGAAGGCGAGGAAATTGATTGCAAAGGCCGTCGCCACGCCGACGGTGCGCGGATTGGCCATGCCCAGCGCCGTCGGTACCAGGATCGGCACGACAAACAGCGTGAACCAGCCGAAGCCGGGCAAAGCAGGCAGCGCGACCTGGCCAACAAGGAAGGCAAAGGGCAAAGCCAGCAGCGTACCCTTGAAGAAGCCCCAGGACACCCGCACCGGGTCAGGCCGCGCGGCGAAAAGACTGGAGACGACCGCAACGAGGATAACGGTGCCGGCCGCGTCGGACCATTTCGTCGTCAGCCAGAAGGCGGCGACCGCCAGCGTGGCAAGGGCGGCGCGTATGGCATTGCGCGAAGCCCCGGGACAATCGCGATGCACCACCAGCGCAGGCAGCTGCATGTTGCTCCGGCTCGGGCGCGTCACCGGTGCGCGCAGGGCGTCGAGGCCGCGCAGCACCTGCTTGAAGGCTTCGGCGAAATCGGCGGCGATGGTGAGGCGCGTGATGGTGCCGACCCTGTCGTCGCCCTGATCGGTCGAGGCGTCGGGCATTTGCCGGGCCTTGCCGGCAATCGCGTCGAGCCGCGTCACCCAGGGCGACGTGTCCTCCAGCGCCTCGGGCGTGGCTGCCAGTTCGCTGACCAGCGACTGCAGTTCCGAGCGCACCGGAATGAGCGCTGCGTTTTTCGGCGCGGCGTGAGAATGCAGCGCGCGTGCCGCCGACAGCGCCGACAGAAGCTGACCGATGGTGAGGCGGACCGGATGGGCGCGGGTGGCGAAGCTCGGGGCTTCGAGCCGGGCATAGGTGCGCATCTCGGCCAGCATCTGGGCGTCCGTGATCAGCTTGCCGTGCAGGCCGGCCAGTCTCGCCGGGTCGCCGCCGGAAAAAGCGCCGCCCGCATAGGTTGCAAGGTCGAGGATGCTGCGCTTCAGCCTGGAGATGATGGCGTCAGCGGCCAGCTTGGGCAGGATCAGCCGGCTGGTCAGGCCGGCGCAGACGATGCCGAGCACGATCTCGGCGCAGCGCGCGACAGCGAGATCGACGATCACATGCGGCTGGCCGAAAGCCGGCAGCCCAATGATCATCGCGGTATAGCCGGCAAGTGCGGCGCCATAGGCTTCCGGATTGCGCAGCAGCGACGAAACCAGCGTGCACAGCCCAATCCAGACGGACAGCGCCGTGACCAGCAGCCAGGGATTGGTGCCGAAAACCGAGGTGATGCCGATCGCCGCAAGTCCACCGGCCAGCGTGCCGAGCAGCCGGTAAAAACCTTTCGCCAGCACCATGCCGGCGACCGGCTGGGCGACGATGAAGACCGTCATCATCGCCCATTGCGGGTGGTCGAGTTTTAGCGCGTAAGCAGCGAGAAGCGCGATCAGACCGGCCGAAACCGTGCGCAGGGCGAAAATCCAATCCGAGCGCGTCGGCTGCGTCAGGCCCGCCAAACTAGTTTCGAAGTAGCTCTTCAGCCGCGCCCAGATCACAAGCTGGTCTCCGTATCGGAAGCGCAGGCTAGAGCAGTTCCAGGAAAAGTGTGAAACGGTTTTCCGCCCGGAGCTGCGTCAAAACGAAGAGTTGGCCGGCGCTCAGATATCCAGCACTTCCGTCGCGGCGAATTCGGCGCGTTCCTGGATGAAGCGGAAGCGGGCTTCCGGCTTGGTGCCCATCAGCGCGTCGACAGCATCCTTGGTCGCGGCCACGGCGTCGATAACATCGACCCTGAGCAGCGTGCGCTTCCTCGGGTCCATGGTGGTTTCCTTGAGCTGCGCGGCCATCATCTCGCCCAGGCCCTTGAAGCGGCCGATCTCGACCTTGGCGCGGCCGGTGAATTCGGTGCGCAACAGCTCGTCCTTGTGCGCATCGTCCCTGGCATAGGCAACCTTGCCGCCTTGCCGGATCGAATAGAGCGGCGGCACCGCCAGATAGAGATGGCCGCCATTCACCAGGTTCGGCATTTCCTGGTAGAAGAAGGTGATCAGCAGCGAGGCTATGTGAGCGCCGTCGACGTCGGCGTCGGTCATGATGATCACGCGGTCGTAGCGCAAATCCTCGTCGCGGTATTTCGAGCGCGTGCCGCAACCGAGCGCCTGAATCAGGTCCGATATCTGCTGGTTGGCGGCGAGCTTGTCGTTGCCGGCGCTGGCGACGTTGAGGATTTTTCCGCGCAGCGGCAGCACCGCCTGGCTCGCACGGTCGCGCGCCTGCTTGGCCGAGCCGCCGGCCGAGTCGCCTTCGACGATGAACAGTTCGGCGCCCGCGGCGGCGTTCTGCGTGCAGTCGGCGAGCTTGCCGGGAAGGCGCAGCTTGCGCACCGCGCTCTTGCGCGACACTTCCTTTTCCTGGCGCCGGCGCACCCGCTCGTCGGCGCGCGCAATCACCCATTCCAGCAGCTTGGAGGCTTCCTGCGGATTGTCGGCCAGCCAGTGGTCGAAGGGATCGCGGATGGCGGTCTCGACAATGCGAATGGCTTCGATCGTTGCCAGCCTGTCCTTGGTCTGGCCGACGAATTCCGGCTCGCGGATGAAAACCGACAGCATGCCGGCCGCCGAGATCATAACGTCTTCGGAGGTGACGATCGAGGCGCGCTTGTTGCCGACCAAGTCGGCATAGGCCCGAAGCCCGCGCGTCAGCACATTGCGAAAGCCGGCCTCATGCGTGCCGCCTTCGCCGGTCGGGATGGTGTTGCAGTAGGAGTTGACGAAGCCGTCACCGCCGAACCAGGTCACCGCCCATTCCAGCGAGCCGTGGCCGCCCTGTTTTTCGCTCTTGCCGGCGAAGATCTCGCGGGTCACCTGGAAGTCGTCGCCAAGCGATGCCTTGAGATAGTCCTTCAAGCCGCCGGGGAAATGGAACTCCGCCTTGGCGGGCGTCTGGTCCTTTTCCTTGATCAGCGATGGGTCGCAGCTCCAGCGGATCTCGACGCCGCCGAACAGATAGGCTTTCGAGCGGGTCATGCGATAGAGCCGCGCCGGCTCGAAGGCGGCGCCCTTGCCGAAAATCTGCTCGTCGGGATGGAAGCGGATTTTGGTGCCGCGCCGGTTGTGCACTTCGCCGAGCTGCTCCAGCCCGCTCACCGGAACGCCGCGCGAGAACCTTTGGCGGTAAAGCTGGCGACCGCGCGCGACTTCGACTTCGAGATGGTCCGACAGCGCATTTACGACCGAGACGCCGACACCGTGCAGACCGCCGGAGGTCTCATAGACCTTGCTATCGAACTTGCCGCCCGAATGCAGCGTCGTCATGATGACTTCGAGCGCCGGCTTCTTGAATTTCGGATGCGGATCGACCGGAATGCCGCGGCCATTGTCGGTAACGGTCAGAAACCCGTCGGCCGACAGCTCGACATCGATGAAGGTGGCATGGCCGGCGACCGCCTCGTCCATCGAATTATCGATGACCTCGGCAAACAGATGGTGCATCGCCTTGTCGTCGGTGCCGCCAATATACATGCCGGGACGGCGCCGCACCGGCTCCAGCCCCTCCAGCACCTCGATGTCGGCGGCGCTATAGCCCTCGCTGCCGTCCTTGGTCGCGGCAGGACGCTTCGTGGCCTGCACCAGCGGGTCGGCCGGGCGCGAAGGTGTCCGAGCCGGTTGCGGCTGCTTTTCCAGATTGCCGAAAAGATCGTTGTTGTCGTCCATGCCTGCCATAGAATCCGGTGCCGCGAATCACCCGTCGATACTGCCACGCTTTTCGGCGCCAAGCGACGGAAGTTCCTGTTACGTTCGGGGATTAACCCCTTCTTATCCTAAAACCTTTCGATAACCAAGCCGGCGGAAATAGGTCCGTGCGGAGCCGCTGGGATTCCTGAATCTTTAACAAAGCGGCCTAGCGTCGCCCCAACAAAACAAAAGACCACGAGAGTCAGGGGTTGGTTGTGAGGGGCAAGGCCATAACGATGATTGGCATCGCTGCCGTCTTCGGCGCGATTTCAATCTTTGCCGCGGATTTCTGGGTGAAAAGCCAGGCCAAGGCCGATGCCGAAGAGAAAACGGCGTCGATCCCGGCGCCCGCCGTCCCCAAGGTCGTCTTCAAGACCATCGTGGTGGCCAACGCGCCGCTGCGTTACGGCATGGAGCTTGACCGGGCGCAGCTCAGCGAAATCCCATGGTCCGAGGATTCGGTGCCGCAGGGCGCGTTCACCACAGTCAATGCATTGCTCGCCGAAGGCAGCCGCGTGGTATTGTCGCCGATCGAGATCAACGAGCCGGTGCTGATCAGCAAGTTGTCGGGGCCGAACGGCCGCGCGACGCTGTCCAACATGATGACGCCCGGCATGCGGGCGGTGACAATCCGCACCGACGAGATCGCCGGCGTCGGCGGCTTCGTCATGCCGGGCGACCGGGTCGACGTGGTGCTGACACGCGATGCGGGCGAAATCCAGGAAGTGGCCAAGAACGCGCAGGGCGCTGCCGGATCGACCGTTACCTCCGAGATTGTCGTCTCCGACGCCAAGGTGCTGACCGTGGGGCAGGGCGCCGACGAGCGCCAGACCACACCGCAGATCGCCAATTCCGTCACCATCGAGGTGACGACCGAAGGCGCGCAGAAAGTGGCGCTTGCCCGCACCGTCGGCACCTTGTCGCTGTCGCTCCGCTCGGCCGCAGACGGAGGGGCCGCCAAGGACGGCGTCACCACCATCTCGTCCTTCGGCGGATCGGTCGCCTCCGGCGTCCAGGCCGCTGCCGGCGCGCTGTTCACTGCCGCGACCAAGGAGCCTGAGAAGCCGAAATTCAAGACGATCATCGTGACGCGCGGCACGCAGGTCGAAGAATACCAGGTTCCTGCGCGGGACCAGCAATAACTGCCGGTGGGGACCGGGCGAGGGACGGGACAGATGTCGGGACTTCATGCATTCCAGACGACGAAAGGGCTGCGCACAATGCGGGCGCTTGCGGTGGGGGCTTGCCTCGCCGCGGCCGCAATGCTCGGCCTCAGTGCGCCAGCCAAGGCCGACAACGATATCGTCCATGTCTCGTCGACAACGAATGCGTCGATCAAGGTAGCCAAGGGCAAGCCGAAGACGGTCATGACCAATGCCGCCTTCTACCAGATCGTCATCGGCGATCCGGAGATCGCCAACGTCAATCCGCTGACCGACAAATCCTTCTATGTGCTGGGCAACAATCTCGGCACCACCGGCATCGCACTGTTCGACCAGAACAAGCAGTTGGTCGGCACCGTCGACATCGAGGTGACGCTGGACACCGACCAGCTGGCCAGCACCATTCGCGCCAGCGTGCCGGACGCCAAGATCAAGGTCGGCTCGGCCAATGGCCGCGTCGTGCTGTCGGGCGAGGCCGATGACGCGGTCGCCGCCGAGAAGGCAAGCAAGATCGCCAGCCGTTTCTCCGGCAATGAGGAAGTGATCAATTCGGTCAACATCTCGTCCTCGCAGCAGGTTCAGCTCAACGTCCGCTTCGTCGAGATCAATCGCCAGGCCGGACAGGATCTCGGCGCCAAATACAGCGCCAATTTTGCTTACGGCATTGGCGGGCGCGACGTCACCATCGAGCCGGGCTCGGTGCCGGGAGCCGGCAATGGCGAGATCATCGGCCGGCTGCTGTCCAACGGCCTGTCGATCGACGTCGCCATCAAGGCGCTGGAGGAACGTGGCCTTGCCCGGCGGCTGGCAGAGCCGAACCTGATCGCCCGCTCGGGCCAGACGGCAAGCTTCCTCGCCGGCGGCGAGTTCCCGATCCCGGTCTCCGAGGACAATGGCAAGATTTCCGTCAGCTACAAGAAATACGGCGTCAGCCTCGACTTCACGCCGACGGTTCTCAAGGACGGGCTGGTCAGCCTCGACATCGCGCCGGAAGTGTCCTCGATCGATGCTTCGGCCTCCTACAATATCGGCAATATCTCAGTGCCGGGGTTTATCGTGCGCCGCGCCAGGACATCGGTCGACCTGAAGAACGGCCAGAGCTTCATGATCGCCGGCCTGCTGCAGTCGCAAAACGACATCACCACGTCGCGTCTTCCCGGCCTCGGCAAGCTGCCGGTGCTCGGCTCGCTGTTCTCCTCCAAATCATATCAGCGGCGCGAGACCGATCTGGTGATCATCGTCACCCCCTATCTGGTCAAGCCGGTCGATCCGTCGAAGAAGCTGCTCGAGCCGACCGACGGCACGCAGCCGGCCAGCAATGTCGATTATTTCCTAAACAACACCGAGGAAGTGAAATCGTCTGACGCCAATCGTGCGGTGGCAATGGCCAGCGGCAGCACGGCACAGCCGGCTGCGGTCACCACCGTCGGGCATTTCCTCGACCTGCCGAAGGATTGAAGCCATGCGCTTGCGACCATGCATCGCCCTGCTGCTCGCCGGCCTCGCCAGCGGCTGCACCAGCGACGACTATATCCGCTCCGAGGGGCCGACGATTGCCGCCGGCAACGCACAGGCCGCCAATACGGCCATGCAGATGGTCGATCCCTGGAAATACGGCGTCCAGAACACCAGGCTGCTGGTGCCGGCGCAGCGCAGTGAGGCGGCAGTCAACGCCGCCGACCAGGCTGCTGCTGCCAAGGCCGTGCAACCGACAGCGACAACCGATTGATTGCCCGGTGATTTGACCGGGAATGACCTGACAGGCTGACAAAATGGCAAGCGGCATCAAGACCAAGAAGATCCTGCTGGTGTCCAGCGACCGGACCTTTGTGCAGGATACGCGCACCGCGTTCGCGGCCTCGGAGGTGATCCAGCTTTCGACCGTCGAGAAGAACATTGCCGAACTGCGCGGCGAGGTCCAGGAAGCCGATTTCGGCGCGCTCATCGTCGACATGGATGCGGCAAAGCTGGAAGAGATCGAGTCGCTGCAGCGCATCATGCGCCGGCTTGAAGGCCGCGTTCCGGTGGTCGTCGTCACCCAGGAATTCAACGCCGCCGCGGTGCGCATCCTGGTGCAGCTCCAGGTCGCCGATTTCCTGGTCAAGCCGATCACCACCGCCGATCTGGTGCGGTCGGTCGTGCGCGCGCTGCAAGGGCCGGGGCGCGAGGAAAACACCGAGTCGCAGATCTATACCTTCATGCCGGCCGCCGGCGGCGTCGGCACCACGACGCTGGCGCTGCAGACCGCTTTCCAGCTGCATCATTCGGTGACGCGCGGCGCGTCGACCTGCGTGGTCGACCTCAACTTCCAGCAAGGCGCCTGCGCCGAATATCTCGACCTCGAGCCGCGCTTCGACATCACCGAAATCGAGAACCAGCCCGAGCGCCTCGACCGTCAGCTGCTGGACGTGATGCTGTCCAAGCATGCGAGCGGGCTCTGCGTGCTGGCGGCGCCAACGCATCCGTCGGAAATGCGCTCGTTCAAGACCGATGTCGTGGTGCGCATGCTCGATCTCGTCTCGGCCTATTTCGATAACGTCGTCATCGACATGCCGCGCACCTGGTTTCCGTGGACGGAGACGGTGCTGCTCGGCTCCAACAAGCTCTACATCGTCGCCGAAATGACGGTGCCATGCCTGCGCCATACGCAGCGGCTGATCCAGGCGGTCTACGAGACGGCAGGCAAGGAAGTGAAGCCGAACGTGATCGTCAACCGTTTCGAGCAGAAGATGTTCGACAACGGCATCAAGCAGGCCGATGTCCAGGAAATCCTGGGCGAGCATTTCGTCGGCGGCATCTCCAACAATTACCGGCTTGTGCGTGAAGCGGTCGACCGCGGCGTGCCGCTGCATGAGATCGACCCGAACGCCAATGTCGTCAACGATCTGAAGAGGATCATCCTGCCGGAAGAAGCCGTGGTGACGCCGGAGAAATCGCGCTCGCTGTTCGGCATCGGCAGGGGCCTCCTGAAGAGGAAAGCCGGATGACCAGCCGCTTCTCGACCCTGCAGAACCGTGACGTCCGCGCGCTGAAGCCGGCCGAGGCGGCGCCGGTCGCGCATCACGCCGTGGTCATCCCGACGAACCGCAAGGCCTTGCCGCCGAAGCCGGAGACAACACCGGGAAAAAGCGCCAACAAGGTGCTCGATGCCCGCGTGCGCATCCACCGGCTGCTGCTCGAGGAAATCAACCTGGTCGCGCTGGAGCGCCTGCCCAAGGATGAGATGCGCCGGCAGGTGCAGGAGTTCGTGTCGGAAAAGACCCGCCAGGAGCGTATGGCGATCAACACCGTCGAACTTGAAGCGCTGGTCGATGACATCGTCGATGAGATGGTCGGCCTCGGCCCGCTGGAACCGCTGCTCAAGGACCCCGACATCAACGACATCCTGATCAACGGCCACCAGAACTGCTTCGTTGAAAAACGGGGCAAGCTGCAGCAGGTCCATATCCCGTTCAAGGACGAGGCGCACCTGTTGCGCATCGTCAACAAGATCGTCGCCGCCGTCGGTCGCCGGGTCGACGAATCGCAGCCGATGGTCGATGCCCGCATGCTCGACGGCTCGCGCTTCAACGCCGCCATTCGCCCGGTCGCCGTCGACGGGCCGCTGGTGTCGATCCGCAAGTTTTCAAAGAACAAGCTCGGTCTGCACAAGCTGGTCGAGTTCGGCGCCGTCACCCAGAACATGGCCGAGGTGCTGGCGGCTGCAGTCCACGCCCGCAAGACGACCATCATCTCGGGCGGCACCGGCACCGGCAAAACGACGATGCTCAACGCATTGTCGGCCTTCATTCCGGAAGACGAACGGCTGATCACCATCGAGGACGCGGCCGAACTGCAGCTGCAGCAGCCGCATGTCGCGCGCATGGAAACGCGCCCCGCCAACATCGAAGGTCATGGCGAGCTGAAGCAGCGCGACCTGGTCAAGAACGCGCTGCGCATGCGCCCCGACCGCGTCATCCTCGGCGAGTGCCGCGGCGAGGAGGCCTTCGACATGCTGCAGGCGATGAACACCGGACATGAAGGCTCGATGGCGACCATCCACGCCAACACGCCGCGCGACGCCATTTCACGCCTCGAGCAGATGCTGGGCATGACCGGCATGCCGATGACGGTGCAGTCGATCCGCAGTCAGATCGCCAGCGCGCTCGACCTTATCGTCCAGCTGACGCGACTGTCGGACGGCAAGCGCAAGGTGACCAGCGTCGCCGAGGTGACCGGCATGGAAGGGGACGTCATCCAGATGCAGGAGATATTCCGCTTCGTGCGCACTGGCATGGAGGCCGACGGCAAGATCCTCGGTCACTACGAGGCGACCGGCATTCGCCCGCGTTTCCTCGAGGACCTGCGCAATATGGGCATTGAATTCCCCGGCAAATATTTCGAACCCGGCCGGCCGCAGGAGTAGCCGGGTGTTCGAGAATTTCAGCCCGATCTATGTCGTTTATGCCGCGGCAGCGCTGACCGGCATCATGATCGCCGAAGGCTGCTATCTGCTCTATGCCGGCCGCAGCGACAAGCGCCTGGCCATCAACCGGCGCATGAGGCTGCAGGAAAACAAGATCAGCCAGGAACAGGTGCTGATTCAGCTGCGCAAGGAACGCGGCCTCGATTCCGGCACGTCATTCTTCTCGCCCGACCGTTTTCGCGCGCTGCGCACGCAGTCTGGCATGGTGATGCCGTTGCCGAAATTCCTGACGATGACGACGGGCGTGGCGCTGGCGATGATGCTCGTCGCGCTCTGGTACGGGCTGCCGCTGTTGCTCGCCATTTTGCTGTTTGTGGTGCTGACAGCGCTGCTGCCGGTAATTGTGCTGCGTTCCAAGCGTGCCCGGCGGGTGAAGCGTTTCGGCGTGCAGTTGCCGGAGGCGCTGGAATTGATCACGCGCGGCTTGAAGGCCGGGCATCCGGTTCCGGTGGCGATCTCGATGGTGTCGCGCGAGATGTCCGATCCGATCGGCACCGAATTCGGCGTTATCTCCGACGAGGTGACTTATGGTTCCGACCTGGTTTCTGCGCTGAATTCACTGTTCGACCGCGTCGGCCAGGAGGATCTGCCGCTGTTCGTCACCGCGGTTTCCATCCAGACGAGTTCGGGCGGCAATCTGCGCGAGATCCTCGACGGGCTGTCGACGACGATCCGCGAACGCGGCAAGCTGCGCCGCAAGGTGCGCGCCATTTCGACTGAGGGTCGTATGTCGGCCTATATCCTGACGGCGGTGCCGGCACTGCTGTTCGCCACCATCATGGTGATGATGCCGCAATTCTATCAGAGCGTCTGGGATGTACCGAAGACGTGGTATCTGCTGGGCGGTTCCGTGACATGGCTGATGCTGGGCAACATCATCATGTTCAAGATGTCGAACTTCCGGTTCTGAGATGGAGCAGATGATCCAGTTTCTTGCATCGCTGGCGCCGACGTCGCTGATGCCGGTAGCCGCGCTGCTGCTGGTGTTGGGTGGCAGCGCGGTGGCATGGCCGCTCGTGGTAGCCAAAGGCGACCGCAACGATCTCAAGCGCCGGCTCAAGATCGACGACAGCAAGACTCCCCAACAGGCCGAGGCGGCGCCGAAGAAGAACCAGAGCGTCGTGCGCGAGAAGGCGGTGAAGCGGGCGCAGGAATTCTACGCCAAGAGCGATCCGGAAAATGTCGCCCGGTTGCGTATGAAGCTGATCCAGGCGGGCTATATGGAGCCGCGCGCGATCGGCACATTCTTCCTGATCCGCTTCGCCTGCCTGGTGGGCGCAACGATCGGCGCGTTCCTGGTCAACCATTGGATGGGCAGCGCCGATTCCACCGCGACCAGCCGCTGGACCTTCATCATCCTGTCGGGAGCCGCCGGCTATTTCGTGCCCGGCCTGGTGCTCAGCCAGAAGGTGCGGGAAAAGATGCGCGAATACCGCAACGGCTTTCCCGACTTCATGGATTTGATGATCGTCTGCTCCGATGCGGGCATGAGCATGGAGGCAGGCATCGAGCGGGTCTCGAAGGAACTGGCCAAGACCTATCCGTCGCTGAGCCAAAACCTGCAGCTGGTGTCGCTGGAACTCAGGGCCGGCCGCAGCCTCGACGATGCCTTGAAGGCGCTCGCCGACCGCCTCAGCTTGGACGAGGTGCGCTCCTTCGCCACGCTTTTGCAGCAGTCGAAGGAACTCGGCACCAGCCTTGCCGGGGCGCTGCGCGTGTTCTCCGACGAAATGCGCCACAAGCGCATGTCGCTGGCCGAGGAGAAGGCACATGCCTTGCCGGCCAAGATGTCGGTGCCGGTGGTGGTGTGCATCCTGCCGGTGGTGCTGATGATCGCCGTCATCCCGATCATCGTCAAAATGACGGCGGTTCAGTAGATACCTAGGGGATTGCCCGGCGGCTTCTTGCGGTTACTCACTCCAACTACGCTTCACCTGGATGTCGAAACCCGGCCGGTTCGGTCGCTCTCCTTCGGCAAAATCCGCAAAGCAAAATGAGTGAGCCGTCCATGCGAATAGTCTGGTGCACCGCTTTCCTCGGCCTGGCCGCCACCAGTCTGTCGCCGGCCTCGGCCGCGGCCGACGATTGCGGCGATGCTGCCGCCCTGGTGCAACAGGCCTATCCCAGGGCCCAAAAGAGCGCAGACGGCGCCTCGTTCACGCTCGAACCCCATACCAGCATCGCCGTGACGCTCCCGGATACGCCGTTTGGCCTCGTCTGCAAGATATGGCCTGCCCATGACGATCTGTTGCTGGTCGCGGTGCCGCTCATCCACAGCAGCCAATCCAGCGACGACGGGCATGTCGGCGATGTCGACCTTCTGGTCGTCGACAGGAAGACCCGGCAGGTGCGCCAGCGCCTGCTCCAGCCCGGGCTGATGACCGATGATGCCATCGCCATCAACAAGGTCGACTTCGATACCGGCCGCTATGGCCTGGCGCCCGGTGTCACCGGCTTTGGCCTGCGCATCCAAATGGCGAGTCATTCGCGGCCCAATCCCTTCAGCGAAACCGACCTGCGGCTCTATGCCCTTGACGGCGGTGATCTGCGCCTGGTGCTCGACGGCATCATCGTGGCCGGCTTTGGCGGCGAAGGCGACACCAATTGCGCAGGATCCTTTCAATCCAGCCGGGTCAGCCTGGCAATGAGCCCGGCGAGACATCACGGCTATCACGACATCACAGTGTTCGAGCGGTTGGACACCGACAATCCGTCTGTCGACAAGAATGGCGAGTGCCAGTCCCATCCCGGAAGGTCCATGAAACGAACCTACCGGCTGCGCTATGACGGCAGCCGCTATCAGTTTCCGGCGGGGCTCAAGTCGATGGAGCCGAACTAGCCCTCGGCTGGTTAATGGCCGGTGTGCCCGAAACCAAATTTTAGGGGCGTTTCAGCACTGAAGTTTAATTGCCCTGTTGTAGTCTGCCTCCTGAAGAACGACCCGGTAAATCGGGCGATTGGGGCCAGGGGCATGCGTCACAGAATTTTCACGGCAATGGCCGCGCTAGCGGCCGTCTTGATGGTCAGCGGCTGTACGACTGAGAACGTCGATAAGACCAAGACCACGTCGATCCAACCGGTGGCAAAAGACGTCAGCACCTCCGACCTTGCGCAAGGCAAGGCGCAGTTCCGCGAGGCCAATTACGGCCTTGCCGAACAGCATTTCCGCAAGGCCGTGGAACTGAAGGCCGACAGTGCCGAGGGATGGATGGGGCTTGCCGCCTCCTATGACGAACTCGGCCGCTTCGACTTCGCCGACCGCGCCTACGACCAGCTTTTGAAGGTTGCCGGGCGCAAGCCGCAGATTGTCAACAATATGGGCTATTCGCAGCTGCTGCGCGGCAACAAGAAGAAGGCGAGGGCGCTGCTCATGGAAGCAAGGGCCGGAATGGCCGACCCGAGCGTGATCAACGCCAATCTGGCGCTGCTCAACAAGGGCTGAGACTCTTCGCGGGGACGGCAGTCGACGCTTTGTAAACCCTGTCGGTAGGTTGCTTTGAAAACCGGCCGAAAACGGTATCTCCGGCCGGTTGCATGCCTATGATGCGCCACAAATCGAAGATCCCAAAGATTGCCGCTCATCCATGCTGGATTTCAGTTCGCTATTGCTGGCGGCTGCGCTGTCGGGCACATGCCTGAGCGTCACCATGTTTGTGATCTGGTTCACGGCGCCGCGTGCACGCTTCGTGCTGACCGTGGCGTGCGGCATTCTCGTCCTTGTCGCCCACGTCATCGTCTTCTGGAGGGAGCCCACTCCGTTGCTTTGTCAGGCAGCGTTGGCGCTGCTCAGCCTCGGTTTCCTGGCGCTTTCACTTTCGGCCATGCAATATCTCGGTGTGCGCAACTACAGTCGCGCTGTCCTGCCGGCCCTGCTTGCGATGGCTGTCTCCGCCGGCGTGACCTATCTCGGTTTCGATGGTGTCGGCTTCATCCTCACCTATACGACGGTAACAGTGCTGCTCGCCTCGATAGGGGTGATGTTCTGGATCAAGGGCGGTCAGGATCGCGGCATTCTGCTGGTCGTTTCGGCGCTAAGCGGCGTCTGCGGCGTATCCTTCGGGCTCTGCGGCGCCGTGCTTCTGGTTAAGGGCCAGTGGGTGCTCGGCGTCGCACCCGACAATTGGGCCGAGCGGTTGAATTCGGTCGTGGCGGTCGCCTGCATGACGGCTCTCGGCGCGCTGACGCTGTCGCTGCATCATCTGCAGGCACAGATCGAACTCAAGGCCGAGACCCTGACCGACCCGTTGACCGGTCTGATGAACCGGCGGGCTTTGAACTCGCTCTATCGCGAGCGCGTCTTCGGCCCGTTCATGTCGGTCGCCATGTTCGACCTCGAACCAACGATGTCTATGGCCATCCCGTCGGCGATCGGGTGCTCTGCCGTTTCGCCGCAGTCATCAAGAAGTATGACAGGGTTGGCGTCGACGCCTTCCGGCTGGGCGGCGAGGAGTTCGCGTTGGTCATGTCTCGGATGACCGAAGACAAGCCCTACGATCTCGCCAGCAGGATCGGCGTCGCCTTCGGCACGGAAGTGGTGCCGACGCCGCGCGGGCCGTTGCGCAGCAGCGTCAGCGGCGGCATTGGCTTTGGCAAGGAAGACGGCAGCAGCCTGGATGAAGTGCTGGCCGAGGCCGACCGGGCGCTCTACGCGGCCAAGAACGCCGGGCGAAATCGCGTGCTTGTTCTCAACGGCAAAGCCGACGGACCGGCCCTGCGCTCAGCCTGACAGGCCAGAGTGTTATTCTGCGGCGCCGAGATATTCCGACAGCGGCGGGCAGGAGCAGACGAGGTTGCGGTCGCCGGCGACATTGTCGATGCGTGAGACCGGCGGCCAGTATTTGCCCGCTGTATCGACATCGCCGGCGGGGTAGGCCGCTTCCAGCCGTGAATAGGGGTGGGTCCACTGGCCGGCAAGGGTTTCGGCCGCCGTGTGCGGGGCATTGACCAGCGGGTTGTCCTCGATCGGCCATTCGCCCTTCGCCACTTTCGCTGCCTCGCCGGCGATGGCGATCATCGCCTCGCAGAACCGGTCGAGTTCGCGCTTGGGCTCGGACTCGGTGGGCTCGACCATCAGCGTGCCGGCGACAGGGAACGACATGGTCGGCGCGTGAAAACCGTAATCGATCAGCCGCTTGGCGATATCGTCGACGCTGATGCCGGCGCTCTCCTTGAGGACGCGCGTGTCGAGGATGCATTCATGCGCGATGCGATCGTGCCTGCCCTTGTAGAGAAGCGGGAAGTGCGGCGCGAGCCGCGTCGCCACATAATTGGCCGAGATGATCGCCGTCTCCGTCGCCTGCTTCAGGCCGGCGGCGCCCATCATGCGGATGTACATCCAGGTGATCGGCAGGATGGAAGCGCTGCCGAACGGGGCAGCGGACACGGCATGCGCCGAACCTTCGGTGACATGACCCGGCAGATAGGGTTTCAGATGCGCCCTGACGCCGATCGGACCGACGCCCGGACCGCCGCCGCCATGCGGGATGCAGAAGGTCTTGTGCAGGTTCATGTGGCAGACATCGGCGCCGATATCGGCGGGCCGCGCCAAAGCAACCAGGGCGTTAAGGTTGGCGCCGTCGAAATAGACCTGGCCGCCATGCTCGTGAATGAGAGCGCACAGGTGGCGCGCGCCTTCTTCGTAGACGCCGTGCGTCGAGGGATAGGTGAACATCAGGGCTGCGAGATTCTTCGAATGCTCGTTGGCCTTGGCCCGCATATCGTCCATGTCGATATTGCCGTCCTCCAGGCAACGCACGACGACGACGCTCATGCCGGCCATCGCCGCACTCGCGGGATTGGTGCCATGCGCGGACTGGGGGATCAGGCAGATGGTGCGATGGCCTTCGCCACGCGAACGGTGATAGGCGCGGATGGCGAGCAGGCCGGCATATTCGCCTTGGCTGCCGGCATTGGGCTGCAGGCTGACGGCGTCGAAGCCGGTGATCTGCGCCAGCCAGCCTTCCAGCTCGCCGACCATGGCGCGATAGCCGGCCGAATGGCTGGCCGGCGCAAAGGGATGCAGGTTGGCGACTTCAGGCCAGCTGACCGGCGTCATTTCGGCCGCCGCGTTGAGCTTCATGGTGCAGGAGCCCAACGGGATCATGGTGCGGTCGAGCGCCAAATCCTTGTCGGCTAGCCTGCGCAGCAGGCGCATCATGTCGGTCTCGGAGTGGTTTTCGCGGAAAACCGGCTGGGTCAGAAACTCCTTGCCGCGCGGCTTGCCGGGCATCGCGCCGGCCTCAGTAGCGCCGGACTTGGCGCCGAACAGGGCGGCGATAGCCTCGAGATCCGCCTCGGTCGAGGTTTCGTCGAAGGCGATGCTGATGCGGTCGGCATCGATGACGCGCAGCAGCCGGCCACCTTTTTCAGCGGCAGCGGCGATCGAATCTGCCTTGCCCTTCACTTCGGCCGTCACCGTGTCGAAACGGCTTGAGCCGAGCACGGAAACACCAGCGGTTTTCAGGCCTGCTGCGAGGCCGTTGGCGAGCTCATGAATTCGGGCTGCGATCGCCTGCAAACCAGTAGGCCCGTGCCAGATCGCGTATGCGGTCGCCATGTTGGCAAGCAGCGCCTGCGCGGTGCAGATGTTGGAGGTCGCCTTGTCGCGGCGGATATGCTGTTCGCGCGTCTGCAGGGCGAGGCGATAGCCGGGACGGCCCTTGCTGTCGATCGACTGGCCGACGAGGCGGCCGGGCATCAGCCGGGTCAGCTTGTCGGAGACGGCGCAATAGGCGGCGTGCGGGCCGCCAAAGCCCATCGGCACGCCAAAGCGCTGCATCGGGCCGACGGCGATGTCGGCGCCAAGCCTGGCCGGCGCTTCGGTCAGCGTGAGCGCAAGCGGATCGGCGATGAAGACGACCACGGCGCCGGTGGCGCGAGCCTTCTCGATCGCCGCCTTGTGGTCGCCATAGACGCCAAACGTGTCCGGCCAGGAGACCAGCAGGGCGGCGGTGTTGTCGTCGATGGTCTCGCCATCGATCTCGATGCCGAGCGGCTCGGCGCGGGTGCGCACGACGTCCAGCGTCTGCGGATGCGGCGTGCCGGCCAGCGCCACCTTGGTGCGCTTGTCGCGGTGATGGCGCAGCGCGATGCCGACCGCTTCGGCCACCGCCGTCGCTTCGTCGAGCAGGGAGGCCGAAGCCACCGGCAGGCCGGTCAATTCGGTGACCAAGGTCTGGAAGTTGAACAGCATTTCCAGGCGGCCCTGGCTGATCTCGGCCTGGTAGGGCGTATAGGCGGTGTACCAGGCCGGGTTCTCGAACAGGTTGCGCTGGATGACCGGCGGCACATGGACGCCGTGATAGCCGGCGCCGATGAAGCTCTTCAGCACCCTGTTTTTTGCCATGGTCGCAGCCAATTCGGCCAGCGCTTCGGCTTCGCTGGCCGGCGCGGGAAGGGCTAGCGGCAGATCGAGGCGGATCGACTGCGGCACGGCCTGACTGATCAGCGTCTCGACGGAGGGAACGCCGATCACGGCAAGCATGGCTCTGACGTCGTTTACATCAGGACCGATGTGGCGGGCCGAGAAGGGGGTAAGTGCTGCGCTCATGGCAATAGGTCCTGATGTCAACCGATATGGGCTTTGTAGGCGGCCTCATTCATGAGGCCTGCGAGTTGGCCTTCGTCGGCGAGCTTCATCTTCCACAGCCAGCCGTCGCCGGTCGCAGCGGAGTTGACCAGCGACGGGTCCGAGGACAGCGCGCCGTTGGCGTCGGTGATCTCGCCATCAACCGGCGCATAAACATCGGATGCCGCCTTGACGGATTCGACGACCACGGCGGTGTCGCCCTTACTGAGTTTGGTGCCGATTTGAGGCAGTTCGACGAAGACGAGATCGCCAAGCTGTTCCTGCGCATAGTCGGTTATCCCGACGGTGGCGATGCCTCCCTCGACGCTCAGCCATTCGTGATCTTGTGTGAAATAGGTTTTTGCCATCGGAATTATCCTTTGCGGTAGCGATGAGGAGTGAAGGGCAAGGAACTGATATCGACCGGGATTTTCGTCCCGCGAACGTCGGCGAACAGTTTCGTGCCCGGCTTGGCCAAGGCCGTTGACACATAGCCCATGGCGACGGGATGGCCGGCCGACGGGCCGAAGCCGCCTGATGTCACGTAGCCGGCCGGATCGCCGTCGGCATCGAACAAAGCAGCGCCGGCGCGCACCGGCTGGCGGCCGTCCGGCTTCAGGCCGACGCGCTTTTGCGACGGCCCGCGCTCCAGGATGGACCGCAGCGCATCGGCGCCGATGAAGGACCCGCCGGCGCGGAGATCTTTGGGGATCGCCCACATCAGGCCGGCACTCGCCGGATCGATCTCCGGCGTGATGTCCTGGCCGTGCAGGCACAGGCCGGCCTCCAACCGCAGCGAGTCGCGGGCAGCAAGGCCGATCCACAACACACGCTCGTCCTCGAGCAGTTTCGTGACCAGAGCGCGCGCATCCGCCTCCGGCAGGCCGATCTCGAAGCCGTCCTCGCCGGTGTAGCCGGAGCGGCTCATGAACCAGTTTTGCTTCGGCTCGATGCCATGCATGAACAAGAGTGAGCCGGTCTCGATGCCGGCGCGGGACAAGGCAGCCCAGGCTTCCGGCCCCTGGATCGCCAGGAAGACGCGGTCGAGCGCATCGACTTTGACGTCGAAGTCCGCGGCCAGCGCACGCAAATGCTTCTCGTCCTCGACCGCATTCCCGGCGTTGGCGACCACCATGAAGCGCTCGGCGCCGAGCCGGGTGACGATCAGATCGTCGATGATCCCGGCGGCCTCGTTGAGGAAGAAACTATATTTGGACTGTGAAATCTCAAGCGCGCCGGCATCGAGCGGACTGGCGCGGTTGAGCAGTGCCGCAGCGCCCGGTCCGCTGACAGCGAACAGCTTCATATGCGAAATGTCGAACAGGCCGGCATGTTCGCGGGTGTGAAGGTGCTCCTTCATCACGCCGGCCGGATAGGTCAGCGGCATCGACCAGCCCGCAAAGGCGCCAAAGCGTGCGCCGGCGGCGGTGTGCAGATCTTCGAGAGGAAGGTGTTTGGTGTCGTCGCCCGTCATGTCATCTCCAGAGTCGCACGCAATCGGCCGCTGCTGGCGACCAGTCCGTGCCCCTCTGTCTGAAGCCTGAGAGACTCGCGCAACCGGAACTCTGTCGGCGACGCTTACACCTTCGGCGCGGGGGCAAGCCCCGACTTTCCAGAGTGTCTTTCCCGTCTACGGTTCTTTTGCCTGAGAGATTTCGGGCGATTTCCCCTTCGGCGGCAGCTCGCGCTGCTCTCTCCCGCAAACAGGTAGGACTCAAAACTTAAGCCCTCGACGCGCCATCCATAGCTTGTCGGCGACACCTTGTCACCTGCCAGCGACACGTAAAGCGCGTCGTCTTTACAGTCTTCGCTAACCACGCCGTTTGCCGGTTTTTCAAGACAATGGCGATATTCTGGGCTGACGGTTTGGCCGGCAATTGCGTTGGGCACGGCGGATGGGGATTGACAGATGGGCGAACGGATCGGGAGCGCGCCGGTGGCGGGGCTGGCCTCGAAAGGACCGCATCACGGCGGAAGATGTCGTCATGCTGCGTCGCGAAGTGTTCGCTGACGGCGTGGTGACGCGCGGCGAGGCTGAAGCACTGTTCGCGCTCGATGCGACAGCGACGGACAAATGCCCGCAATGGCCTGAATTCTTCGTCGAGGCCGTTACCGACTACATCGTCTACCAGGAAAAGCCGGCAGGCTATATCTCTGAAGACAATGCCGGTTGGCTGATCCAGACCATCTCGCGCAACGGAATGGTCGACAGTGTGACCGAACTGGAGCTGCTGGTGCATGTGCTGGAAAGGGCGAAATCATCGCCCGGCCGGCTCTCCGCCTATGCGCTCGAGCAGGTCGCCAACGCGGTGGTCGACGGCAAGGGACCACTGATGCTCGGCGGCGCGCTGGTTCCCGGGCTGGTCGCCAAGGCAGAGGTCGATCTGTTGCGCCGCATTCTCCATGCCTATGGCGGCGACGGTAACATTGCCATCACACGGGTTGAGGCCGAGGTGCTGTTCCAGATCAACGAGCAGACCGCAGCGGCCCACAACGACCCGTCCTGGAACGACCTGTTCGTCAAGGCGCTCGCCAATTTCGTCATGTGTTCGGCCGGCTACGAAGCGCCGACGCGCGATGTGGCGCTGCGTCGTGACAGTTTCTTGGACCAGGCCGAGCCCGAAATTGGTGGCTTCTTCAGCCGCATGGTGTCGGGCGGACTGGCCGGCATCATGGAAGCCTATCGTTCGCCCGGCGATATCGAGGCCGAATGGGAGTCGAAGAACCGTGCCGCCGAGGCACTCGCGCGCCGCGCCGAGACGATCGCCGCCAGCGAGGCGAAATGGCTGGCCGATCGCATCGGCACCGACCGCCCGCTGCGTGACAATGAACGCGCGCTGCTGACGCTGATCAAACTCGCCTCGCCCGAGATACATCCGGCGCTCAAGCCGCTGCTCGACAAGGTTGCTTAAGCCGCGCCGTTTTCTGCGACCGTTTTGCAGAGGACGATATTGGAGTGTCTTCAGGCCAATCGCCAAGTTCGGCCACGCGCTCGAAACCGGCTTCCTCAGGCAAGCTCGGTTCGGTCGGAGTCAGATCGTGCTCGGTCAGAATGCGAGGCCTATCAAATCCCGCCATACCAGTCATAGCCATTGTCTTCCCAATAGCCGCCGCGGCCGCCGCCGGTATTGCCAAAACTGTCGACGAGCTCGATCTTGTAGAGATACTTCGGCATCTTGTAGCCGAGCTGTCGTTCGACGCGCACGCGCAGCGGCGCGCCGTTTTCGACCGGCAGCGGCTTGCCGTTGAGGCCGTAGGCGAGGATCGTCTGCGGGTGGCGGGCATCGATCAGGTCGATGGTGCCATAATATTTGATTTCCCCGGAGAGGCTACGATCGATCGTGTCGAGGCAGTGGAACATGACATAGCGGGCCTGCGGCTTGACCACAGCCTGGTCGAGCACCAGCGACAGCGGGGTGCCGGTCCATTTGGCGATGCAGCTCCAGCCTTCGACACAGTCGTGGCGGGTGATCTGCGTGCGGCTCGGCATGTTCTCCAACTGCTCGCGGCTGAGCGACAGCGGCTTTTCGACCAGGCCCGTTACCTCCAGCCGCCAGTCGGCGAAATTGTTGGCGAGCAGGCCCTTGTAGGTGTCATCCTCGGGCGCGGTGACGCCGTTCGGCCGCTGCGGCTGGCGGATGTCGGCCTCGGTGAATTCCGGCGCCAGAGCATCGCGGCCGGCAAGCCAGCGTTGCGCGCGGTAGGTCAGGCCATTGGCGTTTTCGAGGAAACTGCGCAGGCCATCGCCCATGCCGAGCTGGCTGTCGAAGGCATCGCAGCCCGACAACATGATGCCGGAAACGCCGAGGCCGGCGCCCGTCAGGAACTTTCGGCGGCTGATCTGGAATTTGGCCATCTCACGCACTCCTCTCGGTGTCGCCATGCCTTGGCGGATCGGTGCGGTACCAGCCGGTGATGATCGAGCGCAGTTCGTTGATCGGGCCGGCGGCGAGGATCATCATTATATGGACGATGAAAAAGCCGACCAGCAGCACCATCACCGTGAAATGGATGGTGCGCGCCGTCTGCCTTCCGCCGAGCAGTTCGTTGAGCCAGGGCAGCACCGAGTTCATGCTCGGCGACATGGCAAGGCCGGTGATGATCATGAGTGGCAACAGCACGAACAGTACGCCGCCATAGGCCATTTTCTGCAGCGTGTTGTATTCGCGTGTGTGGTGGAACCTGAGCTTGGCGTGCTCGATGATGTCCTGCGGCAGCCGCTTGAGATCGTCAAGGCGCGGCGCCAGATCGCGGCGCAGATGGCCGTTGACCAGGCTGGCGACCAGCCAGACGACCAAGGTGGTTGTCAGTATCCAGGCGAAGAAGAAATGCACGACGCGGGCGGTGCCGAGATCGTAATAGGACGGGATTGTCGCCCAGGACGGGAAGGCACGCGACGTTTGCTGCCCGGCCGGGCCCGACCAGCCGAGCACGCCTGTGGTGTCGAAGCGATGGCCGAAGATTTCGGTATAGCCGCGCGAGCCGGTGGCGGTGTTTTCGGCGCCGATGGCAAAGACGGTGTTGTTGTACTCGAAGCCGGATTGCTTGCCGATGTAGAGCTGCGGCCGGGCATTGAAGATCTGCAGGCCGGACAAAAGCATGAAGAACAGCGAGATCGCCCACAGCCAGTGCGTCAGGCGGGTCCAGCGCGATTGCCGGTAGATCAGCGTCGCATCCTTCGTTGAGGCGGCATCGACGCCTGCGCCGGGCTGACTCACGGTAATGGTTTCCATCTTTTCCTCGCCTCCGGCTGCGCGATCCTGGGATGGCCGCGCTCGTCCTTGTCCTCCCAATACGTCGCTATCGAAAGCGATGTTTCATGCGGTCACGTTTTTATTACGGGCACGGGTTTATCGCGGGCACGGATACTCAATTGCCGAGGCTCACCGCGAGATTGACGACGGCGGCGACGATGACGGCGTTGAAGAAGAACGACAGGATCGAATGGACAAGCACCACGCGGCGCATATGCGAGGTCGTGATCGCGGTGTCGGCGGTCTGCGCGGTCATGCCGATCACCGTCGCGAAATAGAGAAAGTCCCAACCGTCCGGCCGTTTGCCGCCGGGAAAATCGAGGCCGCCGACCGGTATCTTCTTCTTGGTTTCGGCATCGATCGCGTCGCCGTCCATCCAGTAGACATGCGCATAGTGGAGGGCGGCCATGGCATGGATGGTGAACCACCCAAGCGGGATCGACAGCATGGCGAAGCCGAGTTCGATGGGGTCGCGATCCTTGTGATTGATCAAAAGGAACAGCAGGACAATGGCCATGGCGACGATGCCGAGCGTGATGGCAAAGATGCCCAGCACTGGGAGGTCCAGTTCGCGCGCGTTCTTGCTGAGATAGCGGCCGGACAGCAGCGGCATCTTGGCGATGACGAGCGCGATGAAGACGACGAAGAAGGAATCGGCGGCAATCGAGATCGAATAGGCAAGCCGCGTGGAGACGGGGAGCGATCCAATCAAAGGCAATACCGCGGCAAATACGACCAGACCGACGGCTAGCGACACAAAGAACTGCTTGTGCCGCTGCAAGGGGTTATTCGGCGATATGTCGGCCATACCCGACCTCGGATGGTGCTTCACGTCTGGTCGGGTGTGACGGATTTCAGCGCGCGCCGCAAGATACGGTCGAGCTCACCCAGGAAACGCGAGCGATCCTGTGGCGCAAAGCTGGCATTGTAGCCCTTGCTCTCGCCGGTTTCGCGCAGATGCTGCTTCAAATCGCGCATTGCAACCGCCATGCCGATGGTCTCCGGCGTGAACGGCCGGCCGGTTGGCCCAAGCACATGCGCGCCGAGCGCCACGGTGCGAGCGGCAAGCGGGATGTCGGCGGTGATCACGATGTCGTTGGGTTTTGCGTTCCCGACGATCCAATCGTCAGCGGCATCGGCGCTTTTAGAGACGACGACGTTGCGGATCATAGGATCGCGCGACGGACGCAGCCCGCCATTGGAGACGTAGGTGACGACCACGCCATGGCGCTCGGCGACCTTCTCGACCTCGGCTTTCACCGGGCAGGCGTCGGCGTCGACGTAGATGGCGGGTGCGGGCATTATCTCTCCAAAACGGACATGGGGCCGGCATGTTACCCGGCCCCATGCCAGAAATCTCGTACTGTCAGGCCGGCAGCGCGCCCGACTTCTTCGCCGTCCAGGTGGCTATGTAATCCATCAGGCCGGGGTTGAGACAGTCATAGGGTTCGAGGCCGATCGATTTCAACTGGCCGCGAATGCCGTCCATGCGCTTGGGGTCGACACCGGATTCGATGATCGACGAGACGAAAGCGGTGAAGCCCGGCGGTGACCAGCCGTCTTCCTCGAAGCGCTCGGGATGGATGAAGGACAGACCCTTGAACGGATGATCGCGCTCGACCGGGCCGTGCATGTGGACGCCGCAACCGGTGCAGGCATGACGCTGGATCAACGCTGCCGGATCGACCACCTTCAGCTTGTCGCCATTCTCGGTGACGGTGACGTCGCCAGTGCCGGCGACCGCCACGACCGAGAACACCGCGCCGTCCGGTTTCCAGCATTTGGTGCAGCCGCAGGCATGGTTGTGGGCGATCTGGCCCTTGACCGTCACCTTCACCGGCTTGCTGGTGCAGGCACAGACCAGCGTGCCGCCGGCAAAGCTTGCGCTTTCCTTCGGCAGGCCATTGTCGATTTTCGGATGCAGTTTCTCAGGCATTGTCTTCCTCCCTTGTTGAACCTGTGCAACTTCAGTCGCTGGCCCTTCGGTCGGCGGCTTGTTCTTCCTCCGTTTGGTGTGCGATCGGACGCAAAACCGGGCGCCACTTTTGCTGATCGCACTTAGTAAACGACGACGCTCCTGATCGACTTGCCCTCATGCATGAGGTCGAAGCCCTTGTTGATGTCTTCCAGCTTCAGCAAATGGGTGATCATCGGGTCGATCTGGATCTTGCCGTCCATGTACCAGTCGACGATTTTTGGCACGTCGGTGCGGCCGCGTGCGCCGCCAAAGGCGGTGCCCATCCAGGTGCGGCCGGTGACCAGTTGGAATGGCCTCGTCGAAATCTCCTGGCCGGCGCCCGCAACGCCGATGACGACCGACTTGCCCCAGCCGCGATGCGAGGCTTCCAGCGCCTGGCGCATCACCTTGGTGTTGCCGGTGCAGTCGAATGTGTAGTCGGCGCCGCCGATCTGGTCGGCGCCACGCTTGGTCATGTTGACGAGGTGAGGGACGATGTCGCCGTCGATCTCCTTCGGATTGACGAAATGCGTCATGCCGAAGCGCTCACCCCATTCCTTCTTGTCGTTGTTCAGATCGACGCCGATGATCATGTCGGCGCCGGCAAGCTTCAGGCCCTGGATGACGTTGAGACCGATGCCACCGAGGCCGAACACAACGGCGGTTGCGCCTTGCTCGACCTTGGCCGTGTTGATGACAGCGCCAATGCCGGTGGTGACGCCGCAGCCGATGTAACAGATCTTGTCGAAGGGGGCGTCGGGATTGACCTTGGCGAGCGCGATCTCGGGCAAAACGGTGAAATTGGAGAAGGTCGAGCAGCCCATATAGTGGAAGATCTTGTCCTTGCCGATCGAGAAGCGCGAGGAGCCATCGGGCATCAAGCCTTGGCCCTGCGTGGCGCGGATGGCGGTGCACAAATTGGTCTTGCGCGACAGGCAGGATGGGCACTGCCGGCATTCCGGCGTGTAGAGCGGGATGACGTGGTCGCCCTTCTTGACCGAGGTGACGCCCTTGCCGACATCGACGACAACGCCAGCGCCTTCATGGCCGAGGATTGCCGGAAACAGGCCTTCGGGATCGGCGCCCGACAAAGTGAACTCGTCGGTGTGGCAGATGCCGGTCGCCTTGATCTCGACCAGCACCTCGCCTTCGCGCGGTCCGTCGAGGTCGACCTCCATGATTTCCAACGGCTTTCCGGCGGCGACAGCGACAGCGGCGCGGGTTTTCATTAGGCAATTCCTCCCAAGGCGATTGGTCTTCAGGCTTTCAGGGTTTTTATACTGTTTCAACCCGATTTGGCGACCAAATATGGCGCAAATCTTGGCCCAGTCGTCGGCGAGCCCAACCTTCGCCCCTCGGCACGGGCCTGGCGGGCAGGGAGTGTCTTGATGGGTGCGCTGCCGGCGGTGCTTGAGCCCGGCTGCCGAAGCCCATAAGAAGGACGAAAGACCGAGGAAACGCCTTCGATGTTCACGAAAATCCTGATCGCCAATCGCGGCGAGATTGCTTGCCGCGTCATCAAGACGGCGCGCAGGATGGGGATTGCCACCGTAGCGGTCTATTCCGACGCCGATCGCGACGCCGTGCACGTCGAAATGGCCGACGAAGCCGTGCATATCGGGCCATCGCCTGCCGCGCAAAGCTATCTTCTGCCTGAAAAGATCATCGCTGCCTGCAAGGAGACGGGCGCGCAGGCCGTGCATCCCGGCTACGGTTTTCTGTCGGAGCGGGCCGCCTTCTGCGAAGCGCTTGAGGCTGAGGGCATTGTCTTCATCGGTCCGAAACCCAAAGCTATCAAGGCGATGGGCGACAAGATCGAATCGAAGAAGTTCGCCAAGGCCGCTGAGGTGTCGACGGTTCCCGGCTGGCTTGGGGTCATCGAAAATGCCGACCATGCCGAAAAGATCGCCGGCGAGATCGGTTATCCCGTGATGATCAAGGCCTCGGCCGGCGGCGGCGGTAAAGGCATGCGCATTGCCTGGAGCCAGTCGGAAGTGCGCGACGGCTTCGACCGGGCGCGCTCGGAGGCGAAAAGCTCGTTCGGCGACGACCGAGTCTTCATCGAAAAGTTCGTCGTCGATCCGCGTCATATCGAAATCCAGGTGCTGGCCGACGCGCATGGCACCGCGCTTTATCTCGGCGAGCGCGAATGCTCGATCCAGCGCCGGAACCAGAAGGTTGCGGAAGAGGCGCCGTCGCAATTCCTCGATGCCAGGACGCGCAAGGCCATGGGCGAGCAGGCCGTGGCGCTGGCCAAGGCGGTCGACTACCAGAGCGCCGGCACCGTCGAGTTCATCGTCGATGCTGAAAAGAACTTCTATTTCCTTGAAATGAATACACGATTGCAGGTCGAGCATCCGGTGACGGAGCTTGTTACCGGCATCGACCTGGTCGAGCAGATGATCCGTGTCGCCGCCGGCGAGAAGCTGGCGATCGAGCAGAGCGACGTCAAGCTGAACGGCTGGGCGGTGGAAAGCCGGCTCTATGCCGAGGATCCCTATCGCAATTTCCTGCCCTCGATCGGCCGGTTGACGCGCTACCGGCCGCCGGAGGAGGGCAAGTTCGGCGATGTCTTCATCCGCAACGACACCGGCGTCACCGAAGGCTCCGAGATTTCGATGTTCTATGATCCGATGGTGGCAAAACTCTGCACCTGGGCGCCCACGCGTATCGAGGCCATCGATGCCATGTCGGAAGCGCTGGACAGTTTCGTCGTCGACGGCATCGAGCACAACATCCCGTTCCTGGCGGCGCTGATGCAGCATCCGCGCTGGCGCGAGGGGCGGATATCGACGGGCTTCATCGCCGAGGAATATCCTGACGGCTTCGCGCCGATCGTGCCCAATGGCGATGAAAAGGCAGTGCTGGCGGCGATCGCCACCGCGGTCGAGCTTCTGCGCCGCGATCGGCTTGACCGGCTGGGCGGGCGGCTGGCGCCGCATTCGGGCGCACTCAAGCGCGATTGGGTGGTGAAGCTCGGCGACGACTATCTCCAGGCTTCGATCATCGAGGGCATGATCTCCATTCCGATGGAAATCGATCTGTCGGTCGATGGCGGCAAAGCGCTGACCGTGGCGTCCGACTGGCGGCCGGGCGACCTCATCTGGCGCGGCACTGTCGGTGCCCGCAAGGTCACGGCGCAGATCAGGCCGGCGCCGAACGGCCTGCGCATTGCCTGGAAAGGCATGTCGGTGACGGCGCGCGCCATGCTGCCGCGCACGGCGGAGCTGGAAAGGCTGATGCCGGAGAAGGTGGCGCCGGACACGTCCAAGATGCTGCTTTGCCCGATGCCGGGCCTGGTCGTGTCGATCGCGGTTGCCGAGGGGCAGGAGGTCAAGGCCGGCGAGACGCTGGCCGTGGTCGAGGCGATGAAGATGGAAAACGTGCTGCGCGCCGACCGCGATCTTGTCGTGTCGAAGCTCAACGCCAAGCCGGGTGACAGCCTGGCTGTCGATGCGGTGATCATGGAGTTCGCCTAGAGATTGTTTGGAAATTCTACTCCGGCGGCCATCTGAAGGTGGTTTCTGCGCTTCCCGTGCTCACGGACCAATGGCCGCTGCGCTCCGGTTCTCGAAACCACCATCATATGACTCGCCAGAGCGAATTTCGAACAATCTCTGAGCCGTGCGGCTGGGTACGGAAGCCTGTGGTCGGTGGTCATTTGTGCTGGACTGGCATCGCCCGGTCCGGGACAATACATCTCCATCGACTCAAAGCCCTTCGAGCAATTTGAAACATCATGGCGGATGACAAACTTCCACGCGATCCCCTGAGGCGCGAAGCAGCGCTCGCTGCTGCGCGCCCGGAGGCGCCGGCGCGGCCGTTCATCCATCTGCGCGTGCATTCGGCGTATTCGCTGCTCGAGGGCGCCTTGCAGGTCGCCGCCGTTGTCGGTCATGCAGTCAAGGACGAGTGCCCGGCAATCGCAGTCACCGACACAAACAATCTGTTCGGCGCGCTGGAATTTGCCCAGAAGGCGGTGAAGGAAGGCATCCAGCCGATTATCGGTTGCCAGATCAATCTCGCCTTTTCCGGCGAGACCAGCGACGCGCAGCGCGACCGCCGCCGCCATGGTCCGGAGATGCACGCCGTGGTGCTGCTCGCCGCCACCGAGGCCGGCTACAGCAACCTCGTCAGGCTGGTCAGCCAGGTCTATCTGGAGACGCCGCCGGGCGAGCCCGTGCATCTGACGTCAGCAATGCTGGAAGGCCATAGCGATGGCCTGATCTGCCTCAGCGGCGGGCCGCGCGGCCCGATCGGCCGGGCGCTGAAGGAGGATCGCCGAGATCTTGCCGAGACGCGGCTTCTGGCACTCAAGGCGCTGTTCGGCGACCGGCTCTATGTCGAGCTGGACCGTGTTTCCGGTTATGACCGCGCTATCGAGAAATCATCGGTCGACCTTGCCTATATCCATGATCTGCCGCTGGTCGCCACGAATGAGGCGTTCTTCGCCGCCCGCGACGACTATGACGCGCATGATGCTCTGATCGCCATTGCCGAGGGTTCGGTGGTTGCCGCCGACAACCGTCGCCGGCTGACTTCGGACAATTTCCTGCGCAGCCAGGCGGATATGGCGCGGCTGTTCGCCGACCTGCCGGAAGCGATCGACAACACCGTCGAGATCGCGCTGCGCTGTTCCTATTATCCCAAGACCCGCAATCCGATCCTGCCACGCTTTACCGGCGGCGATGTCGCCGACAATGAGGTGGCGCTGAAAGCGGAGGCCGATGAGCTACGCCGGCAGGCGCATGAGGGGCTCGAGGCGCGGCTGGCTGCGCATGGGCCCACTTCCGGCTACACGGTCGAACAATACCGCGAGCGGCTCGATTTCGAACTCTCCATCATCGAGAAGATGAAGTTTCCCGGCTATTTCCTGATCGTCGCCGACTTCATCAAATGGGCCAAGGCGCAAGGCATTCCGGTCGGGCCGGGCCGTGGTTCGGGCGCCGGATCGCTGGTCGCTTATTCCACGACCATCACCGACATCGATCCGCTGCGCTTCTCGCTGCTGTTCGAGCGCTTCCTCAACCCCGACCGCGTGTCGATGCCCGACTTCGACATCGACTTCTGCCAGGACCGGCGCGAAGAGGTCATCCGCTACGTCCAGCAGAAATATGGCCGCGACCAGGTGGGACAAATCATCACCTTCGGTACGCTGCAGGCGCGCGCGGTGCTGCGCGACGTCGGCCGCGTGCTGCAAATGCCTTACGGCCAAGTCGACAAGCTCTCCAAAATGGTGCCGCAGAACCCCGCCAATCCGGTCAAGCTGGCGGATGCCATCGCCAACGAGCCGCGCTTTGCCGAGGAGGCCGAGAAGGAGCCAATCGTGCAGACGCTGCTCGATATGGCGCAAAAGCTGGAAGGGCTCTACCGCCACGCTTCGACGCACGCCGCCGGCATCGTCATCGGCGACCGGCCCTTGTCGGAACTGGTGCCGATGTACCGCGATCCGCGCTCCGACATGCCGGTCACCCAGTTCAACATGAAATATGTCGAACAGGCCGGGCTGGTGAAGTTCGACTTCCTCGGCCTGAAGACGCTGACCGTGCTGGAGACGGCAGTGAAGCTGATCCGCCGGCGCGGCATCGAGATCGACCTGGCGACGATCCCGCTCGACGACCCTGAAACCTACGCCATGCTGTCGCGCGGCGAAGTGGTCGGTGTGTTCCAGGTGGAAAGTGCCGGTATGCGCAAGGCGCTGATCGGCATGCGGCCCGACTGTATCGAGGACATCATCGCGCTGGTGGCGCTCTACCGCCCCGGCCCGATGGAGAACATCCCGACCTACAACGCCAGAAAGCATGGCGAAGAGGAGATGGCCTCGATCCATCCCAAAATCGACCATCTGGTGAAGGAGACGCAAGGCGTCATCGTCTACCAGGAACAGGTGATGCAGATCGCGCAGGAGCTGTCGGGGTATTCGCTCGGCGAAGCCGACCTGCTGCGCCGCGCCATGGGCAAGAAGATCCGCGCCGAAATGGACAAGCAGCGCGAGCGCTTCGTCACCGGTGCGGTCGAACGCGGTGTCGGCAAGCCGCAGGCCGACTTCATCTTCGACCTTCTGGCCAAGTTCGCAGACTACGGCTTCAACAAATCGCACGCGGCCGCCTACGCCGTCGTGTCCTACCAGACCGCCTATCTCAAGGCGCACTACCCCGTCGAGTTCCTGGCGGCGTCGATGACGCTCGACATGGGCAACACCGACAAACTCGCCGATTTCCGCCAGGATGCGCTGCGTCTCGGCATCGAGGTGGTGGCGCCGTCGGTGATGACCAGCTTCCGCAATTTCGAGGTCGGCGAGAACCGCATTTACTATTCGCTGGCGGCCCTCAAGGGCGTCGGCGACGCTGCGGTCGAGCACATCGTCGCCATGCGCGGCGAAAAGCCGTTCAAGAATCTCGCCGATTTCTGTGAAAGGGTCGATCCCAAGATCGTCGGCAAGCGCGTCTTCGAAAGCTTGATCATGGCCGGCGCGCTCGACTGCTTCGGCCACGACCGCGCCCAGATGATGGCCGGCGTTGAACGGATGATGGGGCTGGCTTCGCTGGCGCAGCAGAATGCCATTTCGGGCCAGCACGACATTTTCGGCGCGTCGCTCGGCGCGCAGCAGCAGGCGCTCAATTTGCCGCAGACCGATCCGTGGCTTGCCGCCGACCGGCTGCACCGCGAATTCCAGGTCGTCGGCTTCTATCTTTCGGCGCATCCGCTCGACGAGTACAAGGCGGCCCTGCAGAAGATGCGGGTGCAAAACTGGGGCGAGTTCTCGGCTGCGGTCAAACGCGGTGCCGCCGCGGGCCGGCTCGCCGGCACCGTCACCACCAAGCAGGAGCGCAAGACCCGAACCGGCAACAAGATGGGCGTCATCGCCTTTTCCGACACATCTGGCCAATATGAAGCCGTGCTGTTTTCGGAAGGGTTGGCGCAGTATCGCGATCTGCTCGAGCCCGGACGTTCGGTGGTGATCACCGTTTCGGCCGAGGATAGGCCCGAAGGGGTCAATCTGCGCATCCAGACGGTGCAGTCGCTGGAGGACGAGGCCAGCCGTATCCAGAAGGCGCTGCGCATCTTCGTGCGCGATGCGGCTCCGATCGGCATGCTGGCCGGCCAGCTTGCGGTGAAGGGCGAGGGCCAGGTCAGCTTCGTGCTGATCAAGGAGGCCGGGCAAGGTGAGATCGAGATCGAATTGCCCAATCGCTACCGCATCTCGCCGCAGATCGCGTCGGCCATGCGCGCGGTGCCGGGTGTGGTCGAAGTCGAGCTCGTCTAGGCTGCGCTGATATACACGGCAATCCCATCGACGTCGGCCAGTGCATGACGGCATAAAGATGCTCTGGGCCTGACATTGCAGCCGATAGGGCCAGCGTGCGGGGCGTGGTTGACCTGACCTTCCTTTGAACCACATGCGTTGAGCAGAAACTTCACAGGAACGCACAATCATGCCCAGCCGCGAACGCGTCGAAGCCTTCCTCAAGGAGGTGGTCGAAGGCAGCCACGTCAAAGCGATCGCCGACTTCTACCATGACGATGCCACCATGCAGGAAAATCTCGGCGTCCCGCGGCGCGGCAAGGAAACACTGATGGCGCATGAGCAGGCAGCACTCGACCGGATCGAGAAGATGCACACCCATCCTGTCCAGACATTCCTGGTCGATGGCGACAATGTCGCCATCCGCTGGACCTTCGACCGTGTCGACAAGGCCGGCACCGTGCGCCGGCTGGAAGAGGTGGCCCTGCAGCGCTGGCGTGGTGACCGGATTGCGGAGGAGCGGTTCGTCTACGACACCGCCTCGGCCTGGCGCCTCGTCGGGCCGGACGGCAAGGTGGTGGAGGGCTGACGATCACCGGGCCCACTAGATCATGATGAGATTCGGTTGAAATCTCATCATGATCTAACCCTTTGTTGGAACGGGATCTTTTCCAAAAACCGGCACCCACTTTTTGGGATCATGCTCTAGACGGCCCCGCCTGGGACCGTTACGCACTTGGTGATGAAAGCAGCCGAGAAGGACGGATCGCAGCAAAGCTCTGCCATCGCGCGGCTGCGTGACAGGCTGCGCAAGCTCTATCACGGACGCACGCCGGCGGCGTTCCGGTTTCAGCTGGTGGCGGTCATCATCGACCTCGCCATCATCGCCTTCTTCGTTGCCACGCCGGTGCTCCAGGACAAGCCGTCATTCCTGTGGCTCGACTATACCGTCGCCGCATTGGTCGCCGCCGACCTGATTGCCCGGCTGTTAGCCTCCAACGACATGCTGCGGCTGATGAAACAGCCGACATCCTGGGTCGATGTCTTCATCCTTCTGACGCTGCTGATGCCGACGGCGCTGGCAAATCTGGCGTTCCTGCGCATCCTGCGGCTGTGGTCGCTGTCGCGCAGCGGCTCGCTGTGGCGGCATTTCGAGATGCGCGGGCTAAGGCCATGGCGCGAGGCGAGCCAGGCGGTCATCAACCTTTTGACGTTTCTCTTCGTCATCACCGGTTTCGTCTACACCTTCTTCTTCCGCTCCGGCGCCGGCCTCGAAAACTATGTCGATGCGCTTTATTTCACCGTTGCCACGGTGACGACGACCGGTTTCGGCGACATCGTGCTGCCGGGAATTGCCGGCAAGCTGACCGCAATCGTCACCATGATCATCGGCATCTCGCTGTTCGTCAGACTGGCGACCGCGATTTTTCGACCCGCCAAGGTGTTCTTTCCCTGTCCGCAGTGCGGACTGCAACGGCATGAGCCGGACGCCGTGCACTGCAAGGCCTGCGGGCATCTCCTCAACATACCGGATGAGGGGAATTGACCGACCGCTACGAGGCCGCGACCTCGGCCGGCTTTGGCGCCTTGCGCTGCAGGTTGAGCAGGTTGCCCATCAGGATCAGCAGGGCGCCGCCGGCTGTAAAGATGTCGATCTGTTCGCTGTAGAGCAGCCAGCCGATCAGCGCCGACAGTGGCACGCGCAGGAAATCCATCGGTGAAACCACCGTAGCGTCGGCATAGGTGAGGGCACGCGCCATGCAGAAATGCGACGACATGCCGGTGAAGGCAATCAGCAGGATCCATGGCCAGAGTTCGAGCGGTGGGTTGCGCCATTCATAAAGCGCCGGGATCAGGCCGACCACCGACTGGATGATCAGCATCCAGAAGATGATGCGCACGACGCTGTCGGTGCGTGTCAGCGACTTGACCATGACCACCGAAATGCCGAAGCAGACAGCGGCGCCGAGCACGATCAGGTGCCCCGGATCGACGGCGCCAACGCCGGGCCGCACGATGATCACCACGCCGATCAGCCCCAGCGCGATCGCCGCCAGCTTGGGTCGGGAGAGCCTTTCGCCGAGGAAGGCCACCGCCAGCAGGGCCGTCCAGATCGGCGTCGTGAATTCGATCGAAATCAGCACGGCCAGCGGGATCAGTGTCAATGCGTAAAGCCATGCCGCCTGGCCGGTATAGTGGATGACATTGCGGGCGAGATGGGCGACGGGGCGCTGCGTGCGCATCGCCGCAAAGCCGCCGCTCACAATCACCAGCGGCAGCAGGATGAAAAAGCCGATCACCGAGCGCAGTTCCAGCACCTGGAACACGTTGAGCTCCGCGGTCGTGGCGCGGCCGGCGACCGACATCGCCAGGAACGAGGCGATCGACAGCGCCATCCAGAACGCGGCTTTGGGGATCGATGGGGAAGGTGCCATAGGCGCTATGTCGCAAGCCGGGACTTCTATCGCAACCGTTAGGCGACGCATTCGACTGGGCCAGACCCGTTGCAAAACAGCCATGCTGGAAGTGGAACCTGACGCAACGGCAGGCGTTGGTTCCCGGTATTGGCCAATTGCTGGACGCATCGTTTCTTCAACATCAACGGGGGAGAGATTCCGATGAAATCATTCGCGCGGTTTCTGCTAGCCGGCTGCCTGCTAACTGCAAGCGCCACGGCCGATGCCGACGAGGCGAATTTTCTCAGCTCCTTGCAAGGGAATTTCTCCGGCAATGGGACAGTCAAGGTCACCACCGACGCACCGACGGTGAATGTGTCCTGCACCTTCAATTCCGACGCGACCTCGAGTTCATTGTCGCTTGACGGCAATTGCCGTGGTCTTGTCGTGGTGACGCGCGCCATCAGCGCCAATCTGAAGGCCCGCGGGGCGAAGTATACTGGCGTCTATGTCGGGTCGCGCACCGGGCCGGCACAGCTCGCCGGCAGCCGCTCCGGCAACGCGATCAGTCTCGGCATTCGCTGGGCGGCGGAGGTCAATGGCGATCGCAAGGCGCGGTTGACGGTCGAGAAAACCAGCGGCGACGGAATGCGGTTGACCGTTACCGACGTCGATCCGAAAACCGGCAACAACGTGGTGACGAGCCGCATCGATCTCAAGCGTATCTAAGCCGTCTCACCCCTCGATCGGCTCCGGCGGGTTGGCGTTGCGGCCTTTGCCGAAGGTGTAGCCGGTTTCCACCGCCTTCTTGCCGAACTTGTCGCGCAGCGTATCGATGGCGCTTTCGGCCATGGCGCGCTTGCGCGAGCCGACGTCGACGAGATCGGGCGGATCGGCTTTCTCGTCATCCGATAGATCGCTGACACCGATGCCGAGCAGCCGGTACTTTGTCCCGTCCGCCTCCTTGCGCAAAAGCTCGAGCCCGGTCTGGAAAATACGGTCGGCCAGCCTTGTCGGGTCGCCGAGCTGGCGGTTGCGGGTGCGCAGCTTGAAATCCTGCGTCTTCAGCTTCAGCACCACGGTGCGCCCGGCAATGCCTGACTTCTTCAGCCGCGCCGAGACCCTTTCCGACAATCCCCTCAGCACTGGAACCAGTTCGCCCATTTCAGCTATGTCGGTGTCGAAAGTGGTTTCGGCCGACACACTTTTCGCATTCTGGTCGGGATCGACACGGCGGTCGTCCTGGCCGCGCGAGAGATGGTAGAGCCGGGTGCCTATCACGCCATAGCGGCGCATCAGATCGGCGCGCTCCATGCGCTGCAACTGGGCGATGCTGCGGATGCCGTCGCGTTCGAGCGTTACGGCAAAAGCCTTGCCGACGCCCCAGATCAACGTCACCGGCTGTTCGGCCAGGAAACCCAGCGCCTCGGCTTCGCCGATCACCGAAAAGCCGCGCGGCTTGCGGAAATCGGAGGCAACCTTGGCCAGGAACTTGCAGTAGGAAAGGCCGGCCGAAACGGTGATGCCGATTTCCTTTTCGACGGTCTGCGCAAAGCGCGCCAGCACCACCGCCGGCGGCATGCCGTGCAGGCGCTCGGTGCCGGCGAGGTCGAGAAACGCCTCGTCGATGGAGAGCGGTTCGACCAGCGGCGTCAGCGCCTGCATCAGCGCGCGGACCTCGCGGCCGACGCGGACGTATTTCTCCATATTGGGCGGGATGACAACCGCTTCCGGACAGGCTTCGAGCGCCTTGAACATCGGCATTGCCGAGCGCACCCCCTTGATGCGGGCGATGTAGCAGGCGGTGGAGACGACGCCGCGCTTGCCGCCGCCGATGATCAGCGGCTTGTCCTTCAGCGCCGGATTGTCGCGCTTTTCGATCGCCGCATAGAAGGCGTCGCAATCGATATGCGCCAGATGCAGCTGGTAGAGCTCGGGATGGCGGGTGAGTTGAGGGCTGCCGCAACGCTCACAGCGCCTGGTATCGCTGCGCTGAAAGGTCAGGCAGTCGCGGCAAAAACCGTGCTCGGGATTGTTGACAGGGGCCGCCATCGCTGCGAACATAAAGAGAACAGATGCAATGGTACGTCAGGACGGAAGCCGCCACAAGCGGTTAGCCGGGAGATAACTCATGAGCACGACCATAGCGCCGCTGGCGCCCGACCTGTGGGCGGATTTCGAGGATCTTTTCGGCAAGCAGGGCGCCTGTTACGGGTGCTGGTGCACGCATTTCCGGATGGCGCCGGCGGTCCGGCGGGCCAGCGACAAACAGCGCAACAAGGATCATATCAAGGCGCGCATCGAGGCAGGGCCGCCGCCGGGGCTTTTGGCTTTCGAGGACGGCATAGCGGTCGGCTGGATGCAGATCGGCCCGCGCGCCGACGTGCCCGAATGGAACAATCGGGGCAGGGGCTCGGCGCCGGTCGATCCAACCGACGCCGTAGATCCCGGCGTCTGGGCCATCTCCTGCTTCTTCATCCGCGCCAGCGCGCGCGGCCGGGGCGTCAGCCACCGCCTAGTCGAGGGCGGCATCGCTTTTGCCCGCCAGAACAAGGCGCGGCTGGTCGAGGCGTGTCCGATCGACGTGTCGCGCGATTCGCGTTCGATCGGGCTATTCGTCGGCTCGTCGCGTGTGTTCGAAAAGGCCGGCTTCGAGCGGCTCCTCGAACGCAAGGCCGGCCGGCCGCTGATGCGGCTTGTGCTGTAGTCTAATTACCCGTCGGCGTTTGTTGATGTCCTGTGGAAACTGTAGGTTGGTTCATAGCAGACGAACGAAGCGTTCCTTTTTGGTCAAATGGAGAATTTTGTGAACCGTGTCTTGCCGCTTGCTTTCCTTCTCGCCCTCAGCGCTCCTGCCTTTGGCCAGGCTGTCGATGCCCAAGGTGCCAAGCAACTTTCCGATGAGCTCTCTCGCTATGTCGGCAAACAGGCGCTCAATGAAGGCATTTTGAAGATCTCAGCCGAGGAGGGTGCCTACAAGATCACCTTCGATGTGAAGGCGCTTGTGGCGAAGATGCCGAAGCAGGATCTGAAGCGGTTCGATTTCCCGCCCGTCACGCTGCGGGTCAAACCGCGCAGCGACGGAGGCTGGGATGTCGCCTCGGATTTCTCTACGACTGGGTCCATCGAGGTAAATGGCCCAAATGGCCTGAACACCGGGCAAATCGTTGTCAAGGATGGCAAGTTCACGGGCGTCTATGACCCGAAACTGGCGGCATTTACCAGTGGCACCAGTTCGATTGCGGGCATGACGATGACGTCGCGCCAAGTCAGTCAATTGACCAATTTGAGCGTGGGGCTGGGCTCTTCCAAATTTGACGCCAGCAAGTCGGCTAACGGCGGCGTCGATCTTAATTTCACACAGGCGATGGCGGACTTCGTCGAAACGGTCAAAATCGATGACCGGTCAATCGCAGCGCTCCGGGCACCGGAGCTCGCTGTGAACGTGACCGCTAAGGCCATTCAGACCAAGCCGCTTCTGGATCTTTTGGCGTTCGCCGTCGCCCATGAGGACGAGGCCCGGCTGAAGGCCGATCAAGCAGAGTTCAAAACGCTTCTGCTCGGTGCGCTGCCGCTATGGGAACGGATCGATGGGACCTACGCATTCAAAAACCTTGCCATTGAAACATATGCCGGCAATTTCGGCGCGGCGCAGCTGAACACCGTTGTCGGCATGGACGGCATCACCAAGGACGGCAAGATCAGCTACGCATTCAAGGTTTCCGGCCTGACAATACCGCAGCAGATGCTGCCCAGTTGGACCGTTGCGTTGCTGCCGACGGATCTCGACCTGAATTTCGGCGGCGCCAACATCGATCTCGACAGTATGGCTCGGAAAACCATAGAAACCCTCGATTTCAGTAAGGATCCACCGCTTCCGGCAGATTTCGGCGATGAGATTTCCGCCGATTTCTTGGCCAAGACACCAAAGTTCGTGCTTGGACACAGCACGGTCAAGAATGGTGACATTGAGGTCGCCATGGCAGGCGAAATGACCTTCCCCGACAAGAAGCCCGATGCCAACGTGACGATCGACGTGACCGGCTACGACAAGATCGTGGCAAGCCTGCAGGAGGCGGCGAAGACGGACCCGCAGGCCTCGCAGGCTTTTACCGGCGCGCTGGCCATCAAGGGATTCGCCAAGACGCTGCCGGACGGTCGTATCGAATGGGTGATCAACGCCAGGCACGACGGGTCGGTGACGGTCAACGGCGCCATGCTGAAGGGGCCTGATCCGGTCGTGGAAGACAACACCGATCAGGATGCGAGCCCTGGGACAGCAACGAAGCCCTGAGCGCTGGACTCAGAGGCGACTAACTCAGAGCCCGAGCGCGCTTGCGATCTTCGGCGCGGCCTCGTGCCAGTCCTCGACGGAGATGACGTCGTCCGGCACCGGCGGCAGGAAGGCGCGCAGCGAATTGTCGGCCATCAGGTGGAAGAGATGGGCGTCGGCAACCGAGTTGCGTGCCGAGATGAGGTTGGCGGGCTGGTCGTCGACAAAGACCACCGGCCGGCCCTTGCTACCACGCAACTTGGCCACCGCCGGTCCCTTGGCCATCTCGGTGGTCAACAGCGGATAGGGCAGCCCGAGCGCATCGAGATGAGCGCGGCGCGCCGCGCGATGCCGATGCGGCATGGCGGTCAAAAGGACGATCTCGGCGCGGTCGCCGAGGCTGGCAAGCGCTTGTTCGGCACCGTCGGTGACGCTCTGCCAGTCGGCCTGCGTATCGAAGAAATCTCCGAGAAGTGCCGTCACCTCCGGCTGTTCGATCAGCCGGCCGCTCGCCGTTTCGGCAATGTTGCCGGTGAGACGGAACGAGGCCAGCGTCAGGCCGAAGCCGCGCGATTTCAGGAAATGCGGAAACGGCCGGATGAATTCGAGCACGACATCGTCGACATCGAGGATCAGCAGAGGCCGGTCGTCGGCTGCAAGTTCGGCGATCTGGCGTGCCGTCTCGGGATCGTCGCTCATATCGAATGCTCATGGTCCTCGCCGCCAAGAGGCAGCGCGCGCAACGCCTTGCCGACTGAGGCAGGCGGGGTGCCGGTTTCCTCGGCAAAGCGCAGCAAGGTCGGCTCGTGGGCGAGGATGAACTGCAGCACGCCGGCAAGGAATCCCGGTTCGGCCGCGGCGCGGCGGATGGCGGACGCCTCGATGCCGGTGATGGCCAGGAAGCGCGGCAGGAGTTCGGGGTCGGCGGCGACGAAGCCCAGTGCCTTCACGGCAATGGTTTCCGCTTCCTCGCGCATTGACGCTGCGTTTGCCATCACTACTTTCTCGTTGCGGAAATGAGTCTCTTTTCCGCAGTAATCGCAAGCGTCGCCTGCGGCAAGCCACAGCCCCGATCCAATGTGGTTTTCGAGGTGGAATCCGAATGGCTTTTGCCGCTTCGGGTTTCCATTTCGTCAATCATATTGCCTTAAGAGTGAGCGAGGGTTTGGTGTGCTTCGACAAGGGCGCATAGCGGCAGGGCTTCGGGCAGAAGCCTGGCCGGGACGGGAAATCGATGCCTAAGAAGGTCATGATCGTCGAGGACAACGAGCTCAATATGAAGCTCTTTCGCGACCTCATCGAAGCCAGCGGTTATGAAACGGTGCGCACGCGCAACGGGCTCGAGGCGCTCGATCTGGCGCGCCAGCACAGGCCCGACCTGATCCTGATGGACATCCAGCTGCCCGAAGTGTCGGGGCTGGAAGTGACGAAATGGCTGAAGGAGGACGACGACCTCCATTCCATTCCGGTCATCGCCGTCACCGCCTTCGCCATGAAGGGCGACGAGGAACGCATTCGCCAGGGCGGTTGCGAGGCCTACATCTCCAAGCCGATCTCGGTGCCGCGTTTCATCGAGACCATCAAATCCTATCTCGGTGATGCCTGATGCCTTCAGCCGGAGCCTTGTGACATGACCGCGCGGATCCTCGTCGTCGACGACATCCCTGCCAATGTCAAACTTCTCGAGGTTCGGCTGCTGGCCGAATATTTCGAGGTGTTGACGGCCTTCAACGGGCCGGACGCGATCGAGACCTGCGAAAACGGCAAGGTCGATGTCGTGCTGCTCGACGTGATGATGCCCGGCATGGACGGGTTCGAGGTCTGCAAGCGGCTGAAAAGCGATCCGGCGACCGCGCATATACCGGTGGTCATGGTGACCGCGCTGGGCCACGTTGCCGACCGGGTGCGCGGCCTCGAGGCAGGCGCCGACGACTTTCTCACCAAGCCGGTCAACGATCTGCAGCTGATGACGCGGGTGAAGAGCCTGGTCAGGCTGAAGTCGCTGACCGACGAGCTGCGGCTGCGCGCATCGACCACCCGCAACATCGGCATCGAGGCGCTGTTGAGCCGCAGCTTCGCGTCGGAGGACGCCACGCCGAAGGTGCTGTTGATCGACGAGCGCAAATCGTCGTTCGAGCGCATCCAGAAAATGCTGCGCGGCAGCGCCGAGCTCGACATTGCGACCGATCCGCATGCCGGCTTCTTCCAAGCCGCCGAGGCGCCCTATGAGTGCGTGCTGATCTCGACCGGTTTTGCCGATTTCGATCCGCTGCGGTTGTGTTCGCAATTTCGTTCGCTCGACCGCACCCGCTTCCTGCCGATCATCCTGATTGCCGATGGAGGCGAGGAGGGGCGCATCATTCGCGGGCTCGAGCTCGGCATCAACGACTATCTGATGCGGCCGATCGACCAGCAGGAGCTGACGGCGCGGCTGCGCACGCAGGTGCGCCGCAAGCGCTACAACGACCAGCTGCGCGCCAGCGTCACCCAGACCATCGAGATGGCGGTGACCGACGCATTGACCGGCCTGCACAACCGCCGCTACCTCGACAGCCATTTGCAGACGCTGTTCGACCGCGCCGTGGCGCGGCGGCGGCCTCTGTCGGTGATGATCACCGATCTCGACCGCTTCAAGACCGTCAATGACTCGCATGGCCATGATGGCGGCGACGATGTGCTGCGCGAGTTCGCAAGGCGGCTGCGCAAGAACGTCAGGGGTATCGACCTTGCCTGCCGCTTCGGCGGCGAGGAATTCGTCGTTGTGATGCCGGACACGGACGGCGCGGTGGCGGAGAAAGTTGCCGAGCGCATTCGCGCTGAAATCGCCCAGCTGCCGTTTGCCATCGGCCCTGAAGGCAAGGCGATCGAAGTCACGGTCAGCGTCGGCGTGTCATCGGTTCTGAAGGGCGCGGACACGGTCGCGGCGTTGATGAAACGTGCCGACGTGGCGCTCTACGAAGCCAAAAGTGGCGGCCGCAACCGGGTCGTCGCCAAGGCAGCGTAGGCTAGACCACCGATTATGCAGGACAGGGTTAGGAATTTACCTTAATCCAAGCGATTCGGCAGGCTTGGTTAAGAAACTATTGATTTTCAAACATTGTTGCGCAAATGTGCGGTGCAAGAACAAGGGCGATGCGGGCACGAGGGTAGACAGCCGCATCGCTTCGCCGAATACCCCATGATGCTCAGGTCCGCCGCATCTCCTGGGTCCGTGGGGTCGGCCGGCCGGCGCTGGCACATAGTGGCCTCCTCGTACCGCTGCCATACGCCGACCGGCCCCCTTTTTTGCCAAAAAATGAGATGAGCACTTCGCGCCAAACAGCGGAGGGTTCTGGCTTTTCGGGGCCTTGAATCAAAAACGCCGCCCGAAGGGGCGGCGCTTTTGACAGAGCGTATGAAAACCAGATTACTTGATCTTGGTTTCCTTGAACTCGACATGCTTCTTGGCGACCGGGTCGTATTTGCGGAACGACAGCTTGTCGGTCTTGGTACGGCTGTTCTTGCTGGTCACGTAGAAGAAACCGGTGTCGGCGGTCGACAGAAGCTTGATCTTGATGTTTGCGGCTTTGGCCATTGTATCAGTCCGTTATGTTCGTGGGGTTTTGGCCGCTGGAGCGGGGGAAAACACCCGGACGCGGGAAACTTGGCGCGACACATAAAGAACGTGCCCGGAAAGTCAAGCCCGGCGCGGCCGCCGTGTCGTAAGCACATGAGTTGTCCGGATTAGGTAGCACATGAGTTGTCCGGTTTTATCACCGGCTCGATGGAGGCTGAGGCTCAGGGCGTTCGAATCTTGAAAAGCCAAGCAATTGGCTTTTCGTCCGCTACGAGGCCGCTTCTCACCCCACAAGGAGAGAAGGTAAGGTCGCTGTTGCTCGCCCTCTGCGGGGCCGGATTTCTAGGCTTCTTCCTTAACTGGAAGCGCTTTCTTCCAGTCCCCGGTGGTGTTCCACCGGCGATTCGGATTGGCGCGGTCGTCCAGGCCCTTGGAGCGGCTGGCGAGGATTGGCTGGATGCGGATCACCGGCTCCTGGTAGGAATGCGCCTGGAAAATCGCCTCGACGACGCGGGCGGCGAGCGCCTGGTCGTCGGGCAACTCGAACGAGACCTCGACGGTGCCGGGGCGGCGGCGCAGTTCGGTTTCGACGCCGGCGGCTGCACCTTCCAGCGGCCGGTAGCGTTCGATGCCGTGCGCCGTTTGATAGGCGTTGCGATCGTATTTTCCCATCGCCAGCGGCGCGATCGCGACCACGGCGTCCATGATGCGGTCGACATCGGCTGCCGGGGCCTGGAAGCTGACAAGCAGCAGAAGCGTCATGCGCAGAGATGTGGTTTCAAAGCCGCTGTCGATCATCGCCGTATCCTCAAACTCGGGTTTTTTGGGACACCCTTTTAGCTGAGGTCTCCTGACACGGTTCTGTCAGCAGCGGCGACATCCCGTCAGGATTGCGCAGGCTGGCGACGGACAGGCTACCAGATCTTGCGGACCAGCCTGGCGCTGACCAAGGCGATATAGGCGGCAAAGAACAGGCCGAGCGACCAGCCGAAGCCGGAGGGCCCGAAGGCATCCATGCCGATGCCGATCGCCTGCGGGCCAAGCACCATGCCGACGCCGTAGCAGAGCACGAAGGCGGCATTGGCCGAGGCCAGTTCATGGCCGGAGAGCTGCGAGCCCAGATGGGCAAGGCCGATCGTGTACATGGCGGCCACCACGCCGCCCCAGACAAACAGAAGCGCCGCCATCAGGTGCCAATTGCCGGCGAAGAACGGCATGAAGATGGTGCCGGCAAGTCCGACCGTGGCACAGGCCAAAAGCAGATAGCGGCGGTCTGAGACGCGGTCGCTGATCATGCCGATAGGGATCTGCAACAGCACGTTGCCGAGGCCGATCATGGTGAGCAGGAGGGCTGCATCCGCCTCGGAATAGCCGATGCGGTTGCCATAGACGGGGAACAGCGCAAAGCCGCCGGTCTCGACGGCGCCGAACACCAGCACGGCGGCGGTCGCTGTCGGCACCAGCCAGATGTAGCGCAGGAAGTTGCTGGTTTCGCCGTCAACCACGATTGTGGGACTTTCATTCCGTGCGGCCAGCACCGGGATTGCGGCCAGCGCGACCAGGACGATGATGACGCCAAACGGCAAGAAGCCGGTGCTGCCGATATGGGCGAAGATCCATGGCCCGGCGGCGAAGCCGAGCGACAGCACTGTGGCGTAGATGCCGAGCACCAGGCCGCGCCGGCGCGGCGGCGCCGAGGTGCTGATCCAGAATTCCGACAGGATGAACAGCACCGTCAGCGCGATGTGCAGCACGACGCGTAGTGGGAACCACATCCAGAAGTCCGGCGCGAAGTGGAAGCCGACAAAGGCGAGCGCGCCGGCGGCGATCATGGCGATCATCGTCCAGGCGACGCCGAAGCGCATCGCCAGCGGCGTGGCCAGCGGGGCGCCGGCGATCGAGGCAAGGCCGGCGACCGCGGTGTTGAGGCCGATCATCGATGCCGAGTGGCCGCGGCTCTCGAGAATAACGCTGAGCAGCGGCATGCCGAGGCCTATGGCGATGCCGACGACGCTGATCGACGAGATCGCGGCGATCATCGGTAGCCAATGTACGCGCTCGTCGCCCTCTTGCTGGGTATCGACCGTCATGTGATGCCTGAATACTCTGTCTGTTTGATATTGCGTAATTCCGGACGGAAAACCGCGTCACACTTTTCCTGGAATTGCTCTAAAGAATTTCGCGAACGAAGCGGTTGCGGATAAGCCGGTAGAACGGCACGGACCCACCGGGTCGCAGGCGTGGATCGCCGGCAAGCCGCGTCTCCAGCTCCTGCAAGATCGTTCGGGTGATGTCGGGGATATCGGCCTCTCTGGCCTTGGCGAGCGGCAGCCAGACTAGTTCTTCCAGCTCATTGGTCGGGCCGCCACCCGGCAGTTCCACGGCGACATCGCTGCGCCAGGCGCTGAAGAAGCGGGTGTCGAAACGACGCACGCGATTGGGCGGGGTGATGGCGCGGGCGATGAAGCGCAGCGGCGCCAGCGAAGGCTGGACGCCGTGCTCGACAAAGCCCTGCCAGTCGCGCTTGTCGGTTGCGAACGAGCCTTTGCGGCCGATGAGCAGGCCGGCTTCCTCATAAGTCTCGCGGATGGCCGAGAGCGCGATGGCACGGGCCCGCGACGGGCTGATGCGGCCGACGCCGGCGGTCAGCCTGGCTTCTTCCTCCGGGAGCAATGGGGTGGCAGCGGCAATGCGGCTGTCGGCCGAATCGGTGCGGCCGCCGGGAAAGACGAACTTGCCGGGCATGAAGGCGTGGCCTGCATGGCGCCGTCCCATCAGCACCAGAATCTCGTCGCCCTCGCGGTCGAGCAGGATCAGGGTGGCGGCATCGCGCGGGCGTATGGGCAGGCCGCTGTGGGCGGCCGCGCCACGGTCCATCCTGCTGACTTCCGCCTTGGTCATACCTTCCATGCGCAGGACCTAGCGGAAACTTCTGGCAAACGAAAGTGGCCTTCACGGTCGGCATGTTGCGCCAGGCGACATTGCCCTGACGCAAACTAGGTTCCGGGATGCGGCTCGGTGCCGTCTTTTTCGCCGCCGAAGCCGTGCATATAGAGCGCCCATTGCAGTCCGATGACGGCGCCCTTGACCGGTTGCAGCAGAGCGACCGACAGCACGATGGTCAACGGCACCCAAATGGCGATGTGCTGCCACATGGAGAGCGTCGACGTCGCCTCGACGCCCATGAAGGCGCCGAGAACGATGTGGCCGACAATGACGATGACGAGATAAGCGGGCAAGTCGTCGGCACGGTGGTGGTGGAACTCCTCACCGCACACGGCGCATTTGTCGACGCTCTTGGTGAAGCCGGCGAACAACCTGCCTTCGCCGCAATGCGGGCAGCGGCCAAGGGCGCCGCGCTTCATCGCCGTCCACAGCGGGCGGGCGACTCGGCCCGAATGATGTTCGCCGCCGAAAACCTGCTTCTGGATTCCCATTTCGCTTGCCATTATCGTCTCCTGCCGCGCGACCCCGGGCGCGATTGCGACGCGCGGGCGCGGCCTTTTGCCTTGTGAAACGACCGTTTGGAGCCGGGCAGGGGCTTCGGGTCGGTCAGCATCTCGAAACGCATCGCGCCGGCCATAGGCGCCACCTCGATCAGGCGAACCTCGACGCGGTCGGCAAGCTGATAGCCCTTGCCGGTGCGTTCTCCGAACAGCGATCGCGCGGTTTCGTCATATATATAGTAATCGCCATCCAGACTTGACACCGGGATGAAGCCATCTGCGCCAAACTGCGGCAATTGGACAAATAGTCCCGATTTGGTGACGCCCGAAATGCGGGCGTCGAAGCGGTCGTCGATGCGCTCGGCGAGGTAGGCAGCGATCAGCCGGTCGACGGTGTCGCGCTCGGCCGCCATGGCGCGGCGCTCGGTGCCGGAGATCAGCACCGCGACGTCTTCCAGCCGCGTCTCTTCGTCCTGCGTCAGCCCGCCAGGGCCGAGCCCAAGTGCGGCAATCAGCCCGCGATGCACGATCAGATCGGCATAGCGGCGGATCGGCGAGGTGAAATGCGCGTAACGCTTCAGGTTGAGGCCGAAATGGCCGATGTTCTTGGGCGAATATTCGGCCTGACTCTGCGAGCGCAGCACCACTTCGTTTACCAGCCCCTCATTGTCGGCGCCACGCACACGCTCGAGAATCCCGTTGAACTGGGCGGGCCGCATCTGCGCGCCACGCGCCAGCGACAGGCCGAGCGTCTGCAGGAACTCGCGCAGCGATTCCTGCTTGGCCAGCGACGGCGCATCGTGGACGCGGTAGACCAGCGCCTGCTTCTTCGCTTCCAGCGTTTCGGCGGCGGCGACATTGGCCTGGATCATGAATTCTTCGATCAGCTTGTGGGCGTCGAGCCGCTCCGGGACGATGACGCGGTCGACGGTGCCGTCCGGCTTGAGCAGGATCTTGCGCTCCGGCAGATCAAGCTCGAGCGGCTGGCGGCCATCGCGGCCGCGCTTGAGGATGGCGTAGGCGTCCCACAGCGGCTTCAGCACCGTATCGAGGATCGGGCCGGTCTTGTCGTCAGGAAGGCCGTCTATCGCGGCCTGGGCCTGCGGATAGGCGAGCTTTGCCGCCGATTTCATCATGACGCGGTGGAAGGTGTGACGCAGCTTGCGGCCATCGGCGGCAAAAATCATGCGCACGGCAAGCGCGGGACGGTCCTGGCCTTCGCGCAGCGAGCACAGGTCGTTGGAGATGCGCTCTGGCAGCATCGGCACGACGCGGTCGGGGAAATAGACAGAATTACCGCGTTTCAGCGCCTCGCGATCGAGTGCGGTGCCATAGCGGACATAGGCCCCGACATCGGCGATCGCCACTGTGGCGATCACGCCGCCGGGGTTCTTCTCGTCGAGGTCGGGCGTGGCGAAGACGGCGTCGTCATGGTCCTTGGCGTCGGCCGGGTCGATGGTCACCAGCGGCAGGTCGCGCCAGTCCTCGCGGTGATCCATCGCCGCCGGTTTTACCGCCTCGGATTCGGCGATGACGTCGGCCGGGAAGATATGCGGAATGTCGTGCGCGTGGATGGCGATCATCGAGACCGCCTTTTCGCTGGTCAGCGAGCCCAGCACCGCCAGCACCTTTGCACGCGGAAGCCCGTAGCGCGAGGCCCGCGCCGGCTCGACCTCGACCAAATCGCCGTTCCTGGCGCCGTTCTGGAATTCCTTGTCGACGATCAGTTCGGGCTGGCGACGTTCGACCGGCTCGATTCGGAAGGTGCCGTCCCTCAGGATACGGAAGACGCCCAGCACGGCATCGGTGCGCTTCTCGAAAATCTTCATCACGCGGCCGGTATAGGCAGGCCCGGTCGCATCGTCGGTCGGGAAGGTCTTGGCCAGCACACGGTCGCCGATGCCCGGCTGCGGGCCATTGCCGCCGCGGGAGACGCGGATCGAGATGACCGGCGGTTCGCCGGTGCCGACGGCCTCCGCCGGATGCGCCAGCAGGATGCCGTCGCCGTCGCGGCCAAAAATGTCGAGTACGGCGACGTGCGGCAGAGCGCCGACGCGGGCCAACCGCTTGCGCTCCTTGGTCAGGATGCCTTCGTCCTGCAGGTCGCGCAGGATGTCCTTCAGCCAGATGCGGTCGTCACCGCGCAGCGCGAACGCCTTGGCGATGTCGCGTTTTCCCGCGCGGTCGGGGTTCTCGGCGATGTAGCGCAGGATTTCGTCACGCGAAGGCCTGTAGTCGTCCTTGACCTTGGCCCTCGTGTCGGCGGTGCGCGGATCGCCGTGGCTTCTACCGGTGATCCTGCGCGCCACGCTGCTATCCCTTTTTCTTCGCCGCCGGCTTCTTGGTCGCCGACTTCTTGGCTGTGGTTTTCTTGCCAGTGGTTGTCTTGCCAGTGGTTGTCTTGGCTGCGGGGGCCCTGGCGGCTGCCGCCTTGCGGAACGGCTTCTTGCCGCCGCCGCCCTTGGCTTCCTTCTCGGCGATCAGCGCCAGCGCGTCTTCGACCGTCACCGACTGCGGATCCTTGCCCTTGGGCAGCGTCGCGTTGACCTTGCCGTAGTTGACATAGGGCCCGTATTTGCCATCGCGCACGACGATCTTGCCGCCGCCATCGGGATGGTCGCCGAGTTCCTTCAGCGCCGCCGCGGTGCCGCCATTGCGGCCGCCCTTGCCCTTCAGCTGCTTCTCGGCGATCACAGTGACCGCGCGGTTGAGGCCGATCGAGAACACATCCTCGATGCTGTCGACATTGGCGTAGGTGCCATCGTGCAAAACGAACGGACCATAGCGGCCAAGCCCGGCGGAGATCATCTTGCCGGACTCGGGATGCTTGCCGATGTCGCGCGGCAGCGACAGCAGCGCCAAGGCCTTCTCATGGTCGATGGAATCAGGCGTCCAGCCCTTGGGCAGGCTGGAGCGCTTGGCTTCCTTGCCGTCGCCGCGCTGGATATAAGGACCGAAGCGGCCTGAGCGCAGCGTGATTTCCTCTGCCGTGTAGGGGTCCTTGCCGAGCACCTTGGTGCCGTCCTCGCCGCCGCCATTCTCGCCATTCGGGTTGGCTGCGTCGCCGAGTTGGCGGGTAAAGGAACATTCCGGATAGTTGGAGCAGCCGACGAAGGCGCCGAACTTGCCGAGTTTCAGCGACAGATTGCCGGAGCCGCATTTCGGGCAGATGCGGGGATTCGAGCCATCCTCCCGCGCGGGGAACACCAGCGGCGCCAGTTCCTCGTTCAGCGCATCGAGCACGTCGGTGACGCGCAGTTCCTTGATGTCGGCGACGGCGCCGGAAAAATCTTTCCAGAAGTCGCGCAGCACGTCCTTCCAGGCGAGCTTGCCGTCGGAAATCTCGTCAAGCTTTTCCTCGAGTGAGGCCGTGAAGTCATATTCGACATAGCGCTCGAAGAAGCTTTCGAGGAAAGCCGACAGCAGCCGGCCCTTGGCCTGCGGCACCAGCCGGCGCTTGTCGATGGTGACGTAGTCGCGGTCTTCCAACGTCTTCAGGATCGCGGTGTAGGTCGACGGACGGCCGATGCCGAGCTCTTCCAGCTTCTTGATCAGCGACGCCTCGGAGTAGCGCGGCGGCGGCTCGGTGGTGTGCTGGGTGGCATTGATCGCCTGACGGGCCAGCTGCTCGCCGGCACGGATCTCGGGCAGACGACGGTTTTCCTCGTCTTCGGCGTCGTCGTCCTTCTGGTCGGTGTAGGCGGCGATGAAGCCGTCGAAGCGAACGACGGAACCGACGGCGCGAAGCTCCGCGGTGCGAGCGCCATTGACCGCCTCGATTTCGACCGTGGTACGCTCGATCTCGGCCGACTGCATCTGGCTGGCGATGGCGCGCTTCCAGATCAATTCGTAAAGCCGCAGCTGGTCGGAATCGAGATACTGCCTGACCGAAGCCGGCGTGCGCATGAAATCGGTCGGGCGGACCGCCTCGTGCGCTTCCTGGGCATTCTTAGCCTTGGCTGTGTACTGGCGCGGCTTTTCCGGGAGGTATCGTGGGCCGAATTCCTTGGCGATGGTGTCGCGGGCGGCGTCGATCGCCTCCGGCGCCATCTGCACGCCGTCGGTTCGCATATAGGTGATCAGGCCGGTGGTCTCGCCGCCGATCTCCATGCCTTCATAGAGGCGCTGCGCCACCTGCATGGTGCGCGTCGCCGAAAAGCCGAGGCCCGACGATGCCGCCTGCTGCAGCGTCGAAGTGGTGAAGGGCGGGCCAGGATTGCGCCTTGTCGGTTTGGCTTCCACCGACAGAGCCTTGAAGGTCGCGCCTTCGAGCATGCCCTTGATATCGTCGGCCTGCGCCTTGCTGGCGATGTCGAGCTTCTGCAGCTTCTTGCGCTCGAACGCGGTCAGCCGCGCCTCGAAGCTGTCGTTACGTGGCGTGCCGAGGAGGGCAGCGATCTGCCAGTATTCCTCGCGGATGAAGCGCTCGATCTCGGATTCGCGGTCGCAGACCAGGCGCAGCGCCACCGACTGGACGCGGCCGGCCGAACGGGCGCCCGGCAATTTGCGCCACAGCACCGGCGACAGCGTGAAGCCGACGAGATAATCGAGTGCGCGGCGAGCCAGATAGGCATCGACCAATGGTGCATCGATCTGGCGCGGATTGGCCATCGCTTCCAGCACCGACGACTTGGTTATGGCATTGAAGACGACGCGGCTGACCGGCTTGTCCTTCAACACGCGCTTCTGCTTGAGCACCTCCAGCACGTGCCAGGAAATGGCTTCGCCCTCGCGATCCGGATCCGTGGCGAGGATCAAGCCATCGGCATCCTTGACCGCGTTGGCGATGTCGGTGAGACGCTTTCCGGACGCGGTGTCGACCGCCCAGGACATGGCGAAATCCTCGTCGGGACGCACCGAACCATCCTTGGCCGGCAGATCGCGGACATGGCCGAACGAGGCCAGAACCTTGAAGTTCTTGCCGAGATACTTGTTGATTGTCTTTGCCTTGGCCGGCGATTCGACGACGACGACGTCCATGAGGTCTCATATCAGCTGTGGGGCGGCAGAAGAATTCCGCTGCGTGACGCATTCAATTGGTCGCTCACATGGCCGCGCTTTTGCGATCGGTCAAGGGCAAGCGGCCAAAATGCGGAGGCGTGTGCCGCAATACACTCTTAGAGTGTATGGAGAAGATCACAAAATTTCTGTCTGGGACGGTTCGTGTTTCGAGCCACCGGGAAAGGCGCCGCGACTAGTTCGTGCTGCGCGTAAATGCCGAACTGGTCGCCGGGTCGCTTGGAGCCGGCGGCCAGCCGAGTCCCGCCGATGGGGTGCGGGATAGAGGTTCGGACGATCAGTCGGCCTTGACGATGTGCCAGACTTCGCCGACGCCGTCGCCGGTGATGTCACCGGCCTTCTTGTCCTTGATGAAGGTGTAGACCGGCTTGCCGTCATAGGCCCACATCTTGGTGCCGTCGGTGCGGTCGACGATGGTCCATTCGTCGTCCGCCTTGGCGCCGTCCTCGGCCTTCAGCGGCGGCCAGTTGGTGGCGCATTTGTCGTAGCAGTTGGTCTTGCCCTTCTCGTCCTTGTCATAGGTATAGAGCGTCATGCCATTGGCATCGGTGTAGATCTTGGTGCCACCGACATCGGCTTCCTTCCACGCTTCGGCGGCGAAGGATGCGGCGGTGCTGAGCAGAAGGGCGGCCAGGCCGACAGTGATGCTTTTCATGGAAATCTCCCTGGTGATCCGACGAAGCGCGCAGAAATCGCGGCTTCGCTGTGTGAACGCTCGGCGAGGGGCATTTCTTCCCCGACTTGGTCAACTTGGGATTGGTCGGTAACAATTCGTCCGGCCGGACCGTATGTGTAGCCAAATGCCACACGATGGTGATTGGCGAACACGGTTTTCCACCGCTATACCGGCGCCAAGGAATCTGGAGTTCTGGAATGCCATTGGACATCGGCTATGTCAGCGCGGTCGGAGCGGGGGCGATCTCGTTCCTGTCGCCTTGCGTGCTGCCGCTGGTGCCTCCCTATCTCTGCTACATGGCCGGCGTGTCGGTCGACGATTTTCGCGGTGACGATGCCGGCGTCACGGCCAAGGCCGGCGCCCGCGGCGCGCTCATCTATTCCTCGCTCGCCTTCGTACTCGGTTTCTCCACCGTGTTCGTGGCGCTTGGCGCCGGCGCCTCGACCATCGGCCACTGGCTGCGCGTCTGGCAGGAGCCGCTGGCGATGGCGGCCGGGGTGCTGATCATCCTGATGGGGCTGAATTTCCTCGGCATCCTGCGCATACCACTTCTGTCGCGCGAGGCGCGCTTTCAGTCGCAGGGCAAGCCTGCCAGCATGGTCGCCGCCTATGTCATGGGGCTGGCCTTCGCCTTTGGCTGGACGCCGTGCATCGGCCCGGTGCTGGGGCCGATCCTGACCTTGGCCGGCGGCCGCGAGACGGTGGGCGAGGGGGCGCTGCTGCTCGCCGCCTATTCGCTTGGCCTCGGCATTCCGTTCCTGATCGCTGCCCTGTTCTCCGGCGCCTTCATGCGCTTCCTCGGCAGGTTCCGCGTCCATCTCGGCCGCGTCGAAAAAGCCATCGGCGCGCTGCTGGTCGTCGCCGGCGTGTTCTTCCTCACCGGCGGCGTGCAGACGGTGTCCTACTGGCTGCTGGAGAATGTTCCGGTGCTGGGCCGGCTGGGGTAGAGATCCGCTGATCGAGAGTGAACTGCCTCATCACCTCACCGGAATTTAACCCCATTGGTGCAGCATGGCGCCAGATGCTACCACTCTGCGATTCCTGATCCCATTCATACGGTTGTCCTTCCATGAGCCAGAGATCCTGCTTGTCCGTCATTCTCGCCGCCGGCGAAGGCACGCGCATGAAGAGCGCGATGCCGAAGGTGCTGCACCAGATCGCCGGACTGCCGATGGTCGCCCATGTGGTGAAAGCGGCCGAGGCCGCCGGCGCCCGCAGCCAGGCGCTGGTGATCGGCCATGGCGCCGATGATATGCGCAAGGCGGCGGCGAAATTCGCGCCCAAGGCCGAGACCTTCGTGCAGGAGAAGCGGCTCGGCACTGCGCATGCCGTGCTGGCTGCGCGCGATGCGATATCAAAGGGTTATGACGATATTCTCGTGATGTTCGGCGACACGCCGCTGATCGACGCTGAAGCCCTGGTGACCGCGCGGCAAAAGCTTGCCGATGGCGCGGCTGTTGTGGTGATCGGCTTCCGCCCGCCCAGCCAGACCGGCTATGGCCGGCTGATCGAAAAGGGCGGCAAGCTCACCGCCATCCGCGAGGAGAAGGACTGCTCCGCCGAGGAAAAGAAGATCGGCTTCTGTAATGCCGGCATGATGGCGGTGGCGGGCAAGCATGCGCTCGACCTGCTCGACCTGGTTGGCAACAAGAACGCCAAGGGCGAGTTCTATCTCACCGACATCGTCGAGATCGCCAGTGCGAAAGGGCTCGATGTCGTTGCCACCGAAACCAGCTTCGAGAGTGCGCTCGGCATCAACAACCGAGCCGAACTGGCGCAGGCCGAAGGCATCTGGCAGGTGCGCCGGCGCTACGAGGCCATGCGGTCGGGCGTAACGCTGATCGCGCCGGAAACCGTGTATTTCTCGCATGACACCGAAATCGGCGCCGATACGATCGTCGAGCCCAATGTCTGGTTCGGACCGGGCGTGAAAATTGCAACCGGCGCCAAGATCCACGCTTTCAGCCACATCGAAGGCGCCACCATTGCCTCCAACTGCGTTGTCGGGCCGTTCGCGCGGCTGCGGCCGGGTGCCGATCTTCGCAACAAGGCGAAGGTCGGCAATTTCTGCGAGGTCAAGCAGGCGGTCATCGAGGAAGGCGCCAAGGTCAATCATCTGACTTATATCGGCGATGCCCGTGTGGGCGCGGGGGCCAATATCGGCGCCGGCACCATTACCTGCAACTATGACGGCTACTCGAAGTTTTTCACCGACATCGGCAAGGGCGCCTTCATCGGTTCGAACTCGTCGCTGGTGGCGCCGGTTACGATCGGCAAGGGCGGCTACATCGCCTCGGGTAGCGTCATAACCGAAAGCGTGCCGGACGATGCGCTGGCCTTCGGCCGCGCCCGCCAGAAGACCATTCCCGGCAAGGGCAAGGAATTGCGCGAGCGCTTCGCGTCTGCCGCAGCGGCGAAGAAAAAGGCCGGCACCGACCATTAACCGCCGAAGCAATTGAACAACCGAGGAATTGCGGTAACCGGATTGCAAGAGCGGTGTGTCATAGTGCATCGGGTTGAGAAGCGTTCCGTTACAGCAGACGAAACGCAAAGTGACTTTCGCGGCGGGCCGGCAATCCCTAGATAGCGCTGGTTTTCCATCGGGACTGGTTTTCCAGCGGGAATTGGGGGCAGGCATATGTGCGGTATCGTCGGAATTGTCGGCCAGAGCCAGGTCGCGCCGCTCATCGTCGATGCGCTGAAGCGGCTGGAATATCGCGGCTATGACTCGGCCGGTGTCGCCACGGTCGAGCATGGCCGGCTTGGCCGCCGCCGCGCCGAAGGCAAGCTGATCAACCTCGAACGCCGGCTGAAGGACGAGCCGCTCAATGGCACGATCGGCATCGGCCACACGCGCTGGGCCACGCATGGCGTGCCCAACGAGACCAACGCCCATCCGCATTTTTCCGACGGCGTCGCCATCGTACACAACGGCATCATCGAGAATTTCGCCGAACTGCGCGACGAACTGATCCGCGACGGCTATTCCTTCTCGTCACAGACCGACACCGAGGTCGTGGCGCACCTGGTGGCGCGCGAACTCGCCAAAGGGTTGAAGCCGATCGAGGCGGCGCATCAGGCGCTGAAGCGACTGGAAGGCGCCTTTGCTCTGGCCATCATGTTCACCGGCGACGAGGACCTCATCGTCGGCGCCCGCAATGGCCCTCCGCTGGCCGTCGGCCATGGCGATGGCGAGATGTTTCTGGGCTCCGACGCCATCGCGCTGGCGCCCTTCACCAATTCCATCACCTACCTTGAAGACGGCGACTGGGCGGTGGTGCGCCGCGATGGCGTCACCATCTTCGACATCGACGGCAAAGAGGTTGCCCGCAAGCGCCAGCAATCACTATCGACCAGTTTCATGGTCGATAAGGGCAACCGCCGCCATTTCATGGAAAAGGAAATCCATGAACAGCCCGAGGTGATCTCGCATACGCTGGCGCACTATGTCGATTTCGTCTCTGGCGTGTCGAAGCCGCTGGAACTGCCGTTCGACTTTGCCAAGATCGGCCGGCTGGCGATCTCGGCCTGCGGCACCGCCTATCTCGCGGGGTTGATCAGCAAATACTGGTTCGAGCGCTATGCGCGGCTGCCGGTCGACATCGATGTCGCCTCGGAGTTCCGCTACCGCGAAATGCCGCTATCGGCTGATGACGCGGCCTTCTTCATCTCGCAGTCGGGCGAAACCGCCGACACGCTGGCGTCGCTGCGCTATTGCCGCAAGGCGGGCATGAAGATCGGCGCCATCGTCAATGTGCGCGAATCGACCATGGCGCGCGAATCCGACGTCGTGCTGCCGACGTTGGCCGGGCCGGAGATCGGCGTCGCCTCGACCAAGGCTTTCACCTGCCAGCTTTCGGTGCTGGCCTCGCTGGCGGTGCGTGCGGGTGTGGCGCGCGGCACGATCTCGAAGGATGAGGAAAAGACGCTGGTGCGCGCTCTTTCGGAGGCGCCTCGCTACGCCAACCAGGTACTGAAGCTCGAAGAGCAGATCGAGCGCATCGCGCGCGAAATCTCGCGCTACAAGGACGTGCTCTATCTCGGACGCGACACCAATTTCCCGCTGGCCATGGAAGGCGCGCTGAAACTCAAGGAAATCTCCTACATCCATGCCGAGGGTTATGCCGCGGGCGAACTGAAGCACGGGCCGATCGCGCTGATCGACGAGAACATGCCGGTCATCGTCATCGCGCCGCATGATCGCATCTTCGAAAAAACCGTGTCGAACATGCAGGAAGTGGCGGCGCGCGGCGGCAAGATCATCCTGATCACCGACGCCAAGGGCGCGGCGCAGGTCAGCGTCAAGACGATGGAGACGATCATCCTGCCCGACGTGCCGGAAATCATCTCGCCGATCATCTATGCGCTGCCGATCCAGATGCTGGCCTACTACGCCGCCGTGTTCATGGGGACGGACGTCGACCAGCCGCGCAACCTGGCGAAATCGGTGACGGTGGAGTAGTCGGCGCTCATCGGGGGTCTAAAAAACTTCGCAGTTCCAAAGCGCCGTCCGCTTCACTAGTGTGGCGCTGCAACCCGCGTCCCCGGTGAACCATGTCCGATGCTCCCAGAACTTCAGGCATGACCCGGCTGAGGAACTATTTCCTCACAGGCTTTATCGTCTGCGCGCCGCTGGCGATCACCGCCTATATCGCCTGGTCGTTCGTCGGCTGGGTCGATTCCTGGGTGAAGCCGTACATTCCGGCGCGCTACAGCCCCGACACCTATTTGCCGTTTCCGGTGCCCGGCTTCGGCCTGATCGTGGCGCTCGTGCTGATCACGCTGATCGGCTTCATGACCGCCAACATCGTCGGTCGCGCCATCGTCAATTTCGGCGAACGGCTGCTTGGCCGTATGCCGCTGGTGCGCGGCATCTACGGTTCGCTGAAGCAGATTTTCCAGACGGTGCTGTCGAACAAGGGCGATATGTTCCGCCAGGTCGGGCTGGTCGAATATCCGCGAAAAGGCGTCTGGTCGCTGGTCTTCGTCGCCAGCGAGAAGGAAACCGAGATCAACCAGAAGCTCGACCATGCAGGCGACCCGATGATCGCCGTGTTCATGCCGTGCACGCCGAACCCTACCACCGGTTTCCTGATGTACGTGCCGAAATCCGACATCGTGCTGCTCGACATGACGATCGAGGACGGCGCCAGGCTGATCGTCTCGGCCGGGCTGGTGGCGCCCGAAGTCAAGCCGAAAATGGTGACGATGAACGGCCAGCCGATCGACGGAGATCTCGCCAACCCGCCGCTTGGCGGGCTGATCGCCGAGGGCGCTCAGCCGGCGCGCAAGAGCCGTACGGCCTCGTCGCGGCCGAACAAATAGAGCAGCAGGCGCAGCGCCTCGCCGCGCTCAGACTGTAGTTCCGGGTCGCGCGACAGGATCAGCCTTGCATCGTCGCGGGCTGCTTCGAGCAAGTCGGCGTGCACCTCGATGCGCGCCACCTGGAAGCCCGGCGTGCCGGACTGGCGGGTGCCGAGCAATTCGCCTTCGCCGCGCAGCTTCAGATCCTCTTCGGCGATCAGGAACCCGTCCTCGGTCTCGCGCATCACCGACAGCCGGCGCTTTGCCGTCTCGCCGAGCGGGTCCTTGTAGAGCAGCACGCAGGAAGAAGGCTTGTCGCCGCGCCCGACGCGGCCGCGCAGCTGGTGCAGTTGCGCCAGGCCAAAACGCTCGGCGTGTTCGATGACCATGATCGTGGCGTCCGGCACGTCGACGCCGACCTCAATAACGGTGGTGGCGATAAGGATGCGGGTTTCGCCGGCCTTGAAGGCGCGCATCGCCTCGTTCTTTTCGGCGCCCTTCATGCGGCCGTGCACGAGGCCGATGCGATCGCCGAACAAGGGCTGCAGCGAGGCAAAACGGTCCTCGGCCGACATAAGCTTGATCTCTTCGGATTCCTCGACCAGCGGGCAGATCCAGTAGATCTTCTGACCGTCGGCAACCGCGTCCAGCATGCGACCGACCAGCTCGTCAAGCCGTTCCAGCGGCAGCGTGACGGTGCGGATCGGCTGGCGGCCGATCGGTTTTTCCGTCAGCTTGGAGACGTCCATGTCGCCGAAGGCGGTCAGCACCAGAGTGCGCGGGATCGGCGTCGCCGTCATCACCAGCATGTCGGGGGCGTCGCCCTTGGCGGTGATGGCAAGCCGCTGGTGGACGCCGAAGCGGTGTTGCTCGTCGACCACGGCAAAGACGAGGTCGTGATAGGTCACCGTTTCCTGGAACAGCGCATGGGTGCCGACGACGATGTCGATCTCGCCGCTGGCGAGACCTGATAGCGTTTCAGTGCGTTCGCGGCCCTTTTCGCGGCCGGTCAGGATAGCGACGCGCAGGCCGGCCTGTTCGGCCAGCGGCGTGATTGTCGCCAGATGCTGGCGCGCCAGGATTTCGGTCGGCGCCATCAAGGCCGCCTGGCCGCCGGCCTCGACTGCGCGCCCCATGGCCAGCAGCGCCACCACCGTCTTGCCGGAGCCGACATCGCCTTGCAGCAGGCGCAGCATGCGCTCGGGGTCGGCCAGATCGGCATTGATTTCGGCAAGCGCGAATTCCTGGCTGCCGGTCAATGAATAGGGCAGGGCTGCGCGCAGTTTCTCGACGATGCGACCGTCGCCGATGAGCGGCCGGCCCGACAGGCGGCGCACTTTTGCCCGCACCAATGCCAGCGAGACCTGGCCGGCGAGAAGCTCGTCATAGGCAAGGCGGCGCCATGCCACCCCCTCGATGGCGACATCGATCGGGTCCGCGGGATAGTGGATGCGGGCGAGCGCGTCGGCGAAGGCGGGGAAAGTCTGCTTGCGCATGAAGGCGCCGTCCTGCCATTCCGGCAATTCCGGCAGCCGGCCGAGCGCCTGGCCGATGGCGCGGCGCAGCACCTTGCCCGACAGGCCGGCGGTCAGCGGATAGACCGGTTCGATCAGCGGCAGTGTTTCCGCCTCGCTCACCAGGGCGATATGGTCGGGATGGACCATGGTCGGGCGGCCGTTGAACCACTCCATGCGGCCCGAGACGATGACATGCTCGCCCACCGGCATCGCCTTTTCGAGATAGGCGGCATGAGCGTGGAAGAAGATCAGGCCGATCTCGCCGGTGTCGTCATGGGCATAGACGCGGTAAGGCACCGACCGGTTGCCGCGCGGCGGCGGCTGGTGGCGGTCGATGCGCACGTCGAGTGTGACGATGGCGCCGGCAGGCGCAAGCGCGATGCCGGGACGATTGCGACGGTCGATGACGGTGTGCGGCAGCACGAACACCAGGTCGCCCGCGCGCGCCGGCCGTTCGCCGAGATCGGCCGCCACTACCTTCTCGATCAGAGCGCCAACCTTGGGGCCGACGCCGGCAAGCGAAGTGATGGGGACGAAGAGAGGGTCGAGGAGGGAGGGGCGCATGCCTTTACCCTCCCCCCTGTGGGGAGGGTCGATCCGCGAAGCGGAGCGGGGTGGGGGTAGGTGCGCGTCTAACTTCAGAAGAAGGCGGCGCACCAGCGCCGCACCCCGTCTCACCCGCTTCGCTTTGCGAAGCGTGCTCGCCGACCCTCCCCACAAGGGGGAGGGTGAAGTGCGGGCGGTGTCCGGCACCAGCGTTGTCAGGAGTGTTCTTCACACCCGGGATGTTTAGCCGCCCACCCGTGCGTTGCAAGGCTGACACCGCCCTCTATCCACGCTATATGCGCCGCACCAAGCAAGGATGCGGCACGATGACCGGGACGAAACGATCGAGCGAGGGGCTGGATATCAGGCGCCGCAAGCTGTTGTTCCGCTCCTGGCATCGCGGGATGCGCGAGATGGACCTTATCCTCGGTACCTTTGCCGACAACGAGATCGGCGCCTTGACCGGCGATGAAATCGACCAATATGAAAAGCTCCTCGACATTCCCGACACCGAATTCCTGCCCATGGTCACCGGCGAACGCCCGGTTCCCGGGAATATCGACTGTGCCGTCCTGCAAAAGATCTTGGCATCGCGCCGGACCATGACATTTTAAACGTGCAACCATGAGCCTCATTCCCAAAATCGGCCTGCCGAAAGGCCGCGCCGGCCAGTTCATCGTCGACGGCGTTGCCGATGGCTACGAAGCCTTTGCGCTGGTGCAGGCGATCCATGAGATTGCGCCTGACAAACCCGTGCTGTTTGTGGCGCGCGACGGCCAGCGCCTGCCGTCGATCATCGAGGCGCTGACCTTTGCCGCCCCCGGCCTGCCGGTGCTGGAGTTGCCGGCCTGGGATTGCCTGCCCTATGACCGCGTTTCGCCAGGCTCCGATGCCGCTGCCAAGCGGCTCGATGCGCTGACGGCGATGATCGCGCTGGCGAAAAAGCCGCATCGCGCCGTCATCCTGACCACTGCCAATGCGCTGTTGCAGCGTATTCCGCCGGCCGATCTGGTCGAAGCGCAGACTTTCCACGCAAAGCCAGGCAATCAGATCGACATGAACGCGCTGGTGTCGCGGCTGGAGATTTCCGGCTTCGAGCGGGTGCCGACGGTGCGCGGTATCGGCGAATTCGCCGTGCGCGGCGGCATCCTCGACCTCTACGCACCCGGCTGGACGGAAGCACTGCGGCTCGATTTCTTCGGCGACACGCTGGAATCGATCCGCGTCTTCGACGCCGCCACGCAGCGCACCACCGGCCAGCGCAAGTCGATGGCGCTGCAGGCGATGAGTGAGGTGGCGCTGACCCCCGAAACCATCAGCCGCTTCCGCCGGTCCTATATCGAAGCCTTTGGCGCACCGCAGCGTGACGACGGGCTTTATGCGGCGGTGAGCGAGGGCCGGCGCTTCGCCGGCATGGAGCATTGGTTGCCGTTGTTCTACGAGCGGCTGGAGACGGTATTCGATTATCTGCCTGATGCGCCGGTGATCTTCGACCACCTGGCGCATGAGGCGCTGGCCGAACGCCACACGCTGATCCTCGACCATTACGAAGCGCGCCGCAAACAGGCCGACGCCGCGTTGAAGGACGCCGTGCCGTACAAGCCGGTGGCGCCGGACCTGCTCTATCTCTCGCCGGAAAACCTCGTGGCGTCGCTCGGACCGCGCGAATCCATCGACTTCACTGCTTTCGATGCGCCTGATGTCGGGGCCAGGAAGGTCTTCCATGGCGGTTCGCGCCATGGCCGCAGCTTTGCCGAGGAACGGGCTGACCCAAACATCAACGTCTTCGATGTCGTCGTAAAACACATCGCCGACGAGCGCGCGGCGCGCCGGCGGGTCATCGTCGCCGGTTGGACCGAAGGATCGCTCGATCGGCTCGGCCAGATCCTGGCCGAGCATCATCTCGGCAATCTGGTGCCGGTGGCGACGTTGGCCGAAGCCGAAAAGCTCGAGCCGGGGCAGGCCGCCCTTGCGGTGCTGCCGCTGGAATCCGGCTTCGAGACCGAACAGCTGGTTGTCGTCGCCGAGCAGGACATTCTGGGCGACCGGCTGATCCGCCGCTCGAAGCGCAAGAAGCGCGCGTCGGATTTCATCGCCGAGGCCTCGTCGCTGTCGGCCGGCGACATCGTCGTCCACGCCGATCACGGCATTGGCCGCTTCATCGGCCTGCGCACCATCGAGGCGGTCGGCGCGCCGCATGACTGCCTGGAAATCCACTATGCCGGCGACGACCGGCTGTTCCTGCCGGTGGAAAACATCGAGCTTCTGTCGCGCTACGGCTCTGACACAGCCGAGGCGACGCTGGACAAGCTCGGCGGCGGCGCCTGGCAGTCGCGCAAGGCGCGGCTGAAGAAGCGCCTGCTCGACATGGCCGGACAGCTGATCCGCATTGCCGCCGAGCGCCAGATGCGTACCGCGCCGCCCATGGTGCCGGCGGAAGGGCTTTACGGCGAATTCTCGGCGCGCTTTCCCTATGAGGAGACCGACGACCAGCAGGGCGCGATCGATGCCGTCGTGGACGATCTCGGCGCCGGCAAGCCGATGGACCGGCTGATCTGCGGCGATGTCGGCTTCGGCAAGACCGAAGTGGCGTTGCGCGCCGCCTTCATCGCGGCGATGGAAGGGTTCCAGGTCGCGGTCGTGGTGCCGACGACGCTGTTGTCGCGCCAGCATTTCAAGACCTTTTCGCAGCGCTTCTCCGGCCTGCCGATCCGCGTCGGCCAGGCCTCGCGGCTGGTCGGCGCCAAGGAACTGGCGGAAACCAAGAAAGCCATCGCCGGGGGGCAGGTCGACATCGTCATCGGCACCCATGCACTGCTCGGGTCGGCGATCTCGTTCAAGAATCTCGGCCTGCTGATCATCGACGAGGAGCAGCATTTTGGCGTCAAGCACAAGGAACGGCTGAAGGACCTCAAGACCGATGTCCACGTGCTGACGCTGTCGGCGACGCCGATCCCGCGCACGCTGCAGCTTGCCTTGACCGGCGTGCGCGAACTGTCGCTGATCGCCACGCCGCCGGTCGACCGCATGGCGGTGCGCACCTTCATCTCGCCTTTCGACCCGCTGGTCATCCGCGAGACGCTGCTGCGCGAACGCTACCGCGGCGGCCATTCCTTCTATGTCGTTCCGCGCATCAGCGATCTCGCCGAAATCCATGATTTCCTGCGCGAATCCGTCCCCGAGCTGAAGGTGGCGGTGGCCCATGGCCAGATGCCGCCGGGCGAACTCGACGACATCATGAACGCCTTCTATGACGGCCAGTACGACGTGCTGTTGTCGACCACCATCGTCGAATCCGGGCTCGACATTCCGACCGCTAACACGCTGATCATCCATCGCGCCGATATGTTCGGCCTGTCGCAGCTCTACCAGCTGCGCGGCCGCGTCGGCCGTTCCAAGGTGCGGGCATATGCGTTGTTCACGCTGCCGGCCAACCGCAAGCTCACCGACACGGCCGAGCGCCGGCTGAAGGTGCTGCAGTCGCTGGACACGCTTGGCGCGGGCTTCCAGCTCGCCAGCCACGACCTCGACATCCGTGGCGCCGGCAACCTTCTGGGCGAAGAGCAATCCGGTCATATCAAGGAGGTCGGATTCGAGCTCTACCAGCAGATGCTGGAGGAGGCGGTGGCCGAGGTGAAGGATTCCGGCGAGGTGCAGGATGGCGGCTGGTCGCCGCAGATCGCCGTCGGTACGGCGGTCATGATCCCGGAAAGCTACGTGCCGGACCTGCAGCTCAGGCTGGCGCTTTACCGCCGCCTTGGCGATCTCGAAAACACGGAGGAAATCGACGCCTTTGGCGCCGAGCTGATCGATCGTTTCGGTCCGCTGCCGGAGGAAGTGAAACATCTTCTCAAGATCGTCTTCATCAAGGCGCTCTGCCGCAGGGCCAATGTCGAAAAGCTCGATGCCGGCCCCAAGGGCGTCGTCATCCATTTCCGCAAGCGCGAGTTTTCCAACCCGGTCGGGCTGGTCAAATACATCGGCGAACAGGGCTCGCTGGCCAAGATCAGGGCCGACCACAGCGTGGTCTTCATCCGCGACTGGCCGACGGCGGAAAAGCGCCTGGCGGGCTCGGCTGTCGTCATGACGCAGTTGGCGCGGCTGGTGGAGAAGGCCGCATAGCCCGCCGGCTACCATTCGCCAGCGCTTGAATTCCGGTCTAGAATAGAAAATCGGCTTCGTGTATGGAGCCGCCATCCCCATATGGGGCCGGGAATGGCGGGCAAAAGCCTGCTGGAAAGAGCGTTTGGGTGCAGCGATGACGAAATGGTCGCCGAATTCTTGGAGAGCAAAGCCGATCAAGCAGGTTCCTGCTTATCCGGACCTTGCCGCGCTGAAGAGCACGGAGGCCCAACTCGCCACCTTTCCGCCGCTGGTTTTTGCCGGTGAGGCGCGCAAGCTGAAGAAGCAGCTTGCGGCCGTTGCTGCCGGTGATGCATTCCTTCTGCAGGGCGGCGATTGCGCCGAGAGCTTCGCCGAGCATGGCGCGGACAACATCCGCGATTTCTTCCGCGTCTTCCTGCAGATGTCGGTGGTGCTGACCTTTGCCGGCGCGCAGCCGGTGGTGAAGGTCGGCCGTGTCGCCGGCCAGTTCGCCAAGCCGCGCTCGTCCGACAATGAGACCAAGGGCGAGGTGACGCTGCCAAGCTACCGTGGCGACATCATCAACGGCATCGAGTTCGACCCGAAGTCGCGTATTCCCGACCCGGCCCGCCAGGAAATGGCCTACCGCCAGTCGGCGGCGACGCTTAACCTGCTGCGTGCCTTCGCCCAGGGCGGCTACGCCAGCCTGGAGAATGTGCATCGCTGGATGCTGGGCTTCGTCTCCGACAGCCCGCAAGGCGAGAAGTATGGCATGCTCGCCAACCGCATCACCGAGACGATGGACTTCATGAAGGCCGTCGGCATCACCTCGGAGACCAACTACGCGCTGCGCGAGACCGACTTTTACACCAGTCACGAGGCGCTGCTGCTCGGCTATGAAGAAGCACTGACCCGCGTCGATTCGACCTCGGGCGACTGGTACGCAACGTCGGGCCACATGATCTGGATCGGCGACCGCACCCGCCAGCCCGACCATGCCCATGTCGAATATTGCCGCGGCATCAAGAACCCGCTTGGCCTCAAATGCGGCCCGTCGCTGACGGCTGACGGTCTGCTGGAGCTGATCGACCTGCTCAATCCGGAGAACGAGCCGGGCCGGCTGACGCTGATCGCCCGCTTCGGCTCCGACAAGGTCGCCGACCATTTGCCGAAGCTGGTGCGCGCGGTGCAGAAGGAAGGCCGCAGCGTGGTGTGGTCGTCCGACCCGATGCACGGCAACACGATCGAGGCCGCCGGCTACAAGACGCGGCCGTTCGACCGCATCCTCAAGGAAGTCCAGACCTTCTTCGAGGTGCATCGCGCCGAAGGCACGCATCCCGGCGGCATCCATGTCGAAATGACCGGCAAGAATGTTACCGAATGCACCGGCGGCGCCCGCGCCATCACCGCCGAGGAATTGCAGGATCGTTATCACACCCATTGCGACCCGCGCCTCAACGCCGACCAGGCGATCGAACTGGCATTCCTGGTGTCCGACCTCTTGAAGAAGAGCCATCCGGTCCAGCACAAGCAGGCCGTGAACGGCTAAGAGCCTGTTTTCAGAATTGAAATGATAAGCGCCGGAGAAATCCGGCGCTTTTTCGTTTAGATCAACGCCCGCGTTCCCAGCGCAATCCGTTGAGCCGGGGATCATTGGCGAAGGCGGTTCTGGAAAACTCGAGGCGCCTTTCCGGAAATTCGCAGATCGCTTGGACGCCGAAGGAGCCGAGCCGGATGCGCCATGTGTGCGGCTCCAGCGGCTTGGCCTTGGTAAAGCCGCGGCATGTCAGCAGCGCCACATTGACGCCCTTCGGGTCGCGCGCCGAACGGTAACGGATCGCCTCCAGCCCAGCCTCACGCGCGACATCGGCAATCGCCTGGCTGGCGGCGTAGTCGGTCGGATGCGTCCACTCAGCCTGATCGCGGTCGAGCGGCGGCCGCGTGAGGTCGACAGCCTTGTCGGTGCGGATCGCGGCGGCGAAGGCGGTGTATTCGGCGGCGTCGTGCGGCCATGGCGTGTCGGGCGAATCGGCGAAGAACAACAAGCGGTAGAAGGCCATTTCGGCGACCGCCGTCATGATCGTCTCCGCGGCATAGTAGACACCCAGGGTGCGGCCAGCGCGGCGGAAGCGCGAGCCGTAGGGATAGATCGAGCCGTAGCGGAAGGGCGTCGCCAGGAGATAGTGGAGATGCCGGCATTCCATGGGGATTTGCGGCTTGGTCTCCTCGATCAGATCCTCGAGCAGCGCCTGTTCGTCCAGCGTGTCGACGATCTTCAGCGTCGAGACGCGGTGCTGCGCCTCGACCATGCGCCAGTATTTGCCGTCGAGCCGGACGGCTTCAGACGAGAGCGCGTCGGGAGTCCAGATAGGCAATGACATCGACAAGCCCGGTAATGGTGAGGATCTTTTCAAGCGGGCTGCCATCGAAAGCCGTGTTGGCGTTCTTCAGCCATGCCCGGGCTATCGTCTCGTCACCGCCGACAATGGCATCGAGCGAACGGAACAGCCGCACGAACAGCACCGCGAGTTCGAACGGCTTGGTGCCGCGCTCCAGCAGGAATTCCTGCCTGCGCATGCGTGAAACCGTGGCTTCCGAGACGCCGATGATCGACGCAAGCACCCTGGCGGTTATATCCAAGAGTTCGGCGGCGCGCAGCGTGGCCTTGGTCAGAACCGCGTTTTCGGCCGCCGTCGCGGTGAGATCAGGGGCGGCATTGGGTTGTGTAACAGACATGGCCTCTCTCTTTCCATGGAAAATATAGTCCACTAAAATTCATATGGAAAGAGGCGGGATCCGATAAATTTGCCTGTGCCCGGGAATTGGCTGCACGCCGAAGTGTCAGTCTTTCTTGTATAGCAGCCAGTTCTTGCCCGTGCGGCCGGCCATTGTCGAGTGCCGGGTGACGCGGTTGCGCCCGCCAACCTTGGAGCGGTAGAGCGCCCGGTCCGCCTTGGTGTAAAGATCCTCCGGGCTTTCCGCTTCGGAAGCCATGCAGATGCCCATGGAAACGGTCACCGTGCCGTAATTGGCGCCGGTCTGGCTGCTGGTGAACGGCGTCTGTTCGATCAGCACGCGGATGCGTTCGGCGATCTCGTAAGTGGTATCCTCGCTGGCGCCCTCGACGATCAGCGCGAATTCCTCCCCGCCGGTGCGGGCAACGAACATGTCTTCACGGATGCTGGTCTGGAAGATTTCAGCGACGATCTGGATGATCTTGTCGCCGACCGGGTGGCCGTAGCGATCGTTGACACCCTTGAAATGGTCGATGTCGGCAAGGATCAGGGCGTTGAACAGGATCCCCTTGTTGGAGGTGTAAATCGCCGTGATTTGCTTGTCGAAGGCGCGGCGGTTCCAGATATGGGTCAAGGGGTCGGTGTCGGCGAGCCGCTTGTACTCCTCAAGCTTCGACTTGACGCTCTCCAATTCCGCCGTCTTGTCGCTCAGCGTGGTTGCAACCTGCTTGCCGTGGTCGAGGGTCGAGTTGGTGGCCGCCGCCATGGCGCTGGCGACCTTCTGCAGCAGATCCTGCGAAAGCAGGCTGCGGTTGGCGAGGCCACTCGATGTCTCATCGAGGATCTTGCCGTATTTCTCGATATGGCTACGTTCGCTGCGCAGCAGCAAGGCGATGTCCTCGAGTTCCCTGGCCAGCACGTCGCGCGCCTGCTCGACAATGCCGGGACCGTGATGCTGGGCAAAGAAAGCGCGGCCGATGCGGTCGAGATCGTCCTGCGTCGGCTGGTTGCCCAGCGCGACGACGGCCAGGCCGAGTTCGCGATTGGTGCCTTTCAGTGCTTCGTAGAAGATTTCGTAATTGCGCGGCAGGCCAAGCACGCCGAGCTGACGCATGGTCGCCACAACGGCTGTTGCAATGTCGCTGTTTCGGTCGGTCTGGACGGCTGCCGGCTGCATGTTCTGTTCACTCTGCCTCTGGGAACCATCGCAGACCGTGCGAGATGCCGCCGACCGGAGAGTGCCAGCCGTATTTCGGATCATCCTGCGAAAGACACGTCCCCAATCGCGACATTCGCTTGGCAACGACCATAGATGCGCCGGCGCTAAAGTTTCCTTAATGTGCCGCCAGGTAACGCGTCCGTTCTACCGCAGGCTGCAGAAATGGTTTGCAAAGATCCTGAGGTCAGGTCCGAACACGCCCACCCCATGTCGCATTTGCCGGTGCCCGGCTGCGGCAAAACTGAAATCCTCTCGGCCAGCGGCGAAGCCGTGAACGATGGACGGTGGAGGCAGGGATGAGCAACAACCACAGCGGATCTTGCCTGTGTGGAGCAGTGCGTTTCCAGACGCGAGGGCCGTTGCGCGGCGTCATTTATTGCCACTGTTCGCAGTGCCGCAAGCAGAGCGGGCATTTTTACGCCGCGACCAACGTCGCCGACGGCGACATCACGATAACCGGCGCCGACAACATCAGCTGGTACGAATCGTCTTCCTTTGCCAAGCGCGGCTTTTGCAAGATCTGCGGCTCGGTGCTGTTCTGGAAGCCGGGTCAGGATGCCTATGTCTCAGTTCTGGCCGGATCGTTCGACAACCCGACCGGGCTCCAAGGCCAATGCCACATCTTTGTCGGCGACAAGGGCGACTACTATACGATCGACGATGGACTGCCGCAGTTCGAGAAGTCGACGCCGACGACCAAGGTTGCGGAGGAGTGATTTTGCGGCGCCTGCCTTATTCCCTTCATCCAGCCATTGCGATATCCCCTGCCGGTGATTCGAAGGGGATGCGGCATGCAGCGGCTGATCGGTGCTTACTTCAATTCTGTGCGAGCCTTTCGCAAGCTCGCCGCCAGCGAAAGGGCATTTCAGCAGGAACTGATGCTGCTGGTGCTGGCGCTGCCGCTCGGCTGGTTCGTCTCGGTCTCGTGGCGCGGCTACGCGCTGTTGATCGGCGCGGTGCTGCTGCTCATCATGGTCGAAGTGCTGAACACCGGCATCGAGGCAGCCTGCGATGCCTTCAGTCGCGAGTTCAACGTCGACATCCAGCTCGCCAAGGACTGCGGCTCGCTGGCGGTGCTGATTTCGGTTGTTATCGTCGCCGGCGTCTGGGGAATCGCCCTCATCGAGCGCATCACGGGACTACCGATCTGATCTGAACGCTCCCATATGTTAGTCACCAAAGGAGACTGACGTCGTGGAAGCCAATTTTCTGCTGCTTGAAAGAGCCGGCCTGCCGGAAGACCTGCGCTGGCTGGCGGAAAAATATCCGCGCGAGACATGGCAGGGCCACGCCAACATCCACGGCATGGCAAACATGTGCCTGCAGCGGCACGACATGTTCCGAGAGCTGGGCGGCATGCTCACCAACGGCATTGGCGACTATCGCGAAGGCAGGCTGGCGGCGCCGGATTTCGCGCGCTGGTTCGCGCCACGCCTCAACCATTTCCTCGGCAATCTCGACGGTCACCACAATGTCGAGGACTACCAATATTTCCCGGCTTTCGCCAAGGCGGAGCCGCGCCTGAAGCGCGGCTTCGAAATCCTCGATGCCGACCATCACACCATTCATGAGGGGCTGGAGCGCAACGCCGAGACGGCGAACGCCTTCATCCGCACGCTCGAGGAGAGCGAGGACAGGCAGCGCTTCGCCGCCGACGCCTATGCGGACGAGAACAGCCGGCTGATCGCCATGCTGAAGCGGCATCTGGCCGACGAGGAAGATCTCATCATCCCGCTGATCCTCGATCGCGGCGACCGGGCTCTGGTCGAGGACGACGACTGAACCTTACGATGTGGTTTCGCTGTCGCGGGCGTCCTTGGCGCGCTCCCTGCCGGCGACGGTGCGGGCGATGAGCCAGGCAAGGATGGCGACACCCAGACCTATGGCAAGCGCGATCAGCAGCCGTTCGTGATGGAGCAGTGCCTTGCCTATCATCTGCTCGGCGCCGAGACCGAAGACGTAGCCGATGCCGCAGAACAAAGCCGCCCAGACCAGCGACGACACCGCGTTGAGGATAACGAAGCGCGCTACCGAAATGCTGGCGAAACCGGCCGCGATGCCGCCGACCAGGCGCAGGCCATAGATGTAGCGGTTGGACAGGACGAATATGTTGGGATGGGACGAGACGAGACGGTAGGCGTGGTTGAAGCCGGGCCTCGCCTTCAGTTTCAGCACCCTGGGATGGTCGGCAAAGCTGCGGCCGAGGACGAAGAAAAACGTGTCGCCGACGAAGGCGCCAATGGCGGCCGCGAGGAAAGCTTTCCAGAGGATGAAGACATGCTGATGGGCGAAGAAGCCGCCGAGGATGGCCGCACTTTCGCCTTCGGCGACACAGCCCAGGAAAACCGCGATCAACCCGTATTGCTCGATGAGGTGATGGACGATCCCGGTCATTGAGAGGTTTGCCGGCCCGACAGTTTTTCGTCTATGCGGTTCACCTGTTCGGCCAGGCGCGCAATGTCCTCGCGCACGCCGATGATCTGGCTGTGGCGCAGTTCGTCCAGCTTTTCATGCAGAGCCATGATCTCGATCTCGGCCTTGAGGTTGACCTCATAGTCATGCGCGGCGTCGATGCGGTCGCGCGCGGCCTGGCGGTTCTGCGACATCATGATCACCGGCGCCTGCAGGGCGGCGATCATCGACAGCACGAGATTGAGGAAGATGAAGGGGTAGGGATCGAATGAGTCTCGTCCCAGCAGCCACCAATTGGCGCCGATCCACAGCACCAGGAAAGCAATGAAGGACAGGATGAACGTCCACGAGCCGCCGATGCGGGCAATGGCATCGGCGATCCGGTCGCCGGCGCCCTGAAGGCCGGTGAGGCTGTCGTTGATATCCTGCGAGATGGGCTTGCGGTCGACAGTGCTCTGCAACACCCGCCGCTCGAGCTCGCTGAGGGTTTCAGGCGTTCGCCTCAACCAGCGGTTGGCAAGTTCTGGCACGGTCTTGTGCATGGATGTCTCCATAGGAAAAGCGTCGGCTTGGCAGCCTTGTTTGCATATAGGAAGATGGCGTTTCGTCAAAAGCGCGGCGCGAGGATGCAGGATGCCCGATTTCGCGAAGATTCGCGCCCGTGCTGCAAAACGCAAAGGCGGCGACGCGGTGCTGACCTCGCTGCTCGGGCCGGCGCCTGACAATGCTGCCGTTGCCGACATTACGGACGATCGCATCCTGTCGACGATGGCCGAGCGGGTATTTGCCGCCGGCTTCGTCTGGCGCGTTATCGAACAGAAATGGCCCGGGTTCGAGGACGCGTTTCTCCATTTCGAGCCGAAACGGCTGTTGTTTCAACCTGATGACTTCTGGCACGACCTGACGGCTGATCAACGCATCGTGCGCAACCCGCAGAAGATCAAATCCGTCCGCGACAACGCCGCCTTCGTTGAGCGTGTGTCGAAGGAACATGGCGGTTTCGGCAAATTCCTCGCGGAGTGGCCTGACGACGACCAGGTCGGGCTGATGGCGTATCTCGGCAAGCATGGCAGCCGGCTTGGCGGCAACACCGGCCAGTATTTCCTGCGCTGGCTGCATTGGGACGCCTTCGTCATCTCGGCCGATATGGTCGCGGTTTTGCGTGACGCCGGCCTCGACATCGCCGAAAGTCCGACGTCGAAGAGGGATCTCGACAGGATTCAGGCGCAGATCAACAAATGGGCGCAGGAAACCGGCCTGCCGCGCCGGCACATTTCGCGCATTCTGGCGATGTCGATCGGAGAGAACCATTCGCCGCAATCGCTGCGCGAATATATGGGCGACGACTGATCACCGAATTGGTCCAAACGAACGCCATTGCTCGGGCAAATTTGCCGCGCTAAACCGCACAGATGACCCAGAAGACCGCACCCGATATTCTGCGCATCGCCGTTGCCCAGCTCAACCCGACGGTCGGCGATGTCGCCGGCAACCTTGCCAAGGCGCGCGAGGCGAGGGCGGATGCCGCCCGCCAGGGCGCCGACATCGTGCTCTACACCGAGCTTTTCCTTGCCGGTTATCCGCCGGAGGATCTGGTGCTGAAGCCGGCCTTCCTCAAGGTTTGCGAGAAGGCCGCTCAGGATTTTGCCGCGGATACCTCCGATGGCGGGCCGGGCGTCATCATCGGCACGCCGCTGAAGCGCAAGAGCGGCACCCACAATTCGATCATCGTCGCCGATGGCGGCAAGATCCTCGCCGAGCGCTACAAGCTCGATTTGCCAAACTATGGCGAGTTCGACGAGAAGCGCGTCTTCCAGGCCGGGCCCGAGGCTCAGGGACCCGTCAACTTCCGTGGTGTGCGCATCGGAATTCCGATCTGCGAGGACATCTGGGGCGACGTCGGCATCTGTGAAACCCTGGCCGAGAGCGGCGCGGAAATCCTGCTGGTGCCGAACGGCTCGCCCTACTACCGCGCCAAGATGGACGTGCGCCATCAGGTCGTTATCCGCCAGGTCATCGAGACCGGTTTGCCGATGATCTATGCCAATCAGATCGGCGGCCAGGACGAGCTGATCTTCGACGGCGCCTCTTTTGCCATCGGCGCCGACAAGACGCTCGCCTTCCAGATGAGCCAGTTCGAGGAAACTGTCGACGTCACCACCTGGAAGCGCAACCGCGTCGCCGCAGGCGCGCAAAACGCAGAAGAGTTCGACGGCTGGGTCTGCTCGGAAGGGCCGATGTCGAAAATCCCCGAGCGCGAGGAGGCGGACTACCGCGCCTGCATGCTCGGCCTGCGCGACTACGTCAACAAGAACGGCTTCAAGAACGTCGTGCTGGGTCTCTCCGGCGGCATCGATTCGGCGATCTGCGCCGCATTGGCCGTCGATGCGCTCGGCGAGGAGCGGCTGCGGGCGGTGATGATGCCCTACCGCTATACCTCGGAGGATTCGCTGAAGGATGCCGAGGATTGCGCCCGTGCGCTTGGCTGCCGCTATGACATCGTGCCGATCTTCGAACCGGTCGAGGGTTTCCTACACACGCTGGCGCAGCTTTTTGAAGGCACCAAGGAAGGCATCACCGAAGAGAATCTACAGAGCCGCGCGCGCGGCACGATCCTGATGGCGATTTCCAACAAGTTCGGCTCGATGGTCGTCACCACGGGCAACAAGAGCGAGATGTCGGTGGGCTACGCCACGCTTTATGGCGACATGAATGGCGGCTTCAACCCGATAAAAGACCTCTACAAGATGCAGGTCTATGCGCTGTCGCGCTGGCGCAACAGCCATGTGCCGCCGGGCGCGCTCGGTCCCTCAGGCGAGGTGATCCCCAGGAATATCATCGACAAGGCGCCGTCGGCGGAATTGCGCGAGAACCAGACCGACCAGGATTCGCTGCCGCCCTATCCGGTGCTGGACGACATTCTGGAATGCCTGGTCGAGAACGAAATGGGCGTCGACGACATCGTCGCGCGCGGCCACGACCGGGCGACGGTGACGCGCGTCGAACATTTGCTCTACATTGCCGAGTACAAACGCCGGCAAGCGGCGCCGGGTGTGAAGATCACCCGGAAGAATTTTGGCCGCGACCGCCGCTATCCCATCACCAACCGTTTCAGGGATCGCGGCTAAACCTCTGATTAAATTGAAGAACCTTGGGGGGGACGCATGTTTATCAGCTATTTCAAGGGAACACCTGAGTATCACATCCTGCGCTTCAAGAACGGCAAGATCAGGGAGCAGGGGCGCGGCATCTCCTTCTGGTACGGCACGTTCGGCACCACGATAGCGATGGTGCCGGTGACGTCGCTCGATAACCCCTTCATCTTCACCGAGACGACGGCGAATTTCCAGGATCTGGCAATCCAGGGGTCGGTCAGCTACCGCATCATCGATCCACTCAAGGCAGCCGAAGGTTTTGATTTCAGCGCCAAGCTCAGCCGTGCCGACGTCGTCGGCGACGGCCGGGAGAAGATCGCCGAGCGCCTGGTGCTGGCGATACAGAGCCGCGCCCGCGCGGTGGTTTCGAGCATGACGCTGGAACAGGCGCTAGCCGAGGTGACCAAGCTCGGTGGCAATCTCGCCGAACTCCTGCGCAACGATCCGATTGCCGCGACCGCCGGCCTGTCGATCGAGGAGGTTCACATCACCTCGGTCCAGCCGACGCCGGAGATCCGCAAGGCGCTCCAGACCGAATATCGCGAGGCGCTGCAGCGCCAGGCCGATGCCGCGATCTATGGGCGCCGTGCCTGGGGCGTGGAGAAGGAGCGCGAGATCAAGCAGAGCGAGCTGGCGACCGAAATCGAGCTTGCCGAACGCAACAAGCTGCTGGTCGATACCGAGGCGCGCAACAAGCTGACGCTTGCCGAGGCGGAAGCCAAGGCCCAACAGCTCGAACTCACCGTCTATTCGTCGGCGCCGGCGCACGTGCTCACGGCGATGGCCTTCAAGGCCTGGGCGGAAAAGGGCGGTTCGGTCGGCAATCTGTCGATCACGCCTGATATGCTCACCAGCGCGCTCAGCCAGCTTTCCACTCCGAAAGCCGGGTCCTGAAAGGCAAGCTCGGGTGGCAAGCGACCAGAGCGGCAGGCCGATCGACCGGGTGATCGTCGTCACCCGCAAGACCGAGCTGGAGGAGCTGACGACGCGCTTCAACACGCAGGGACAGGCGCGCTTTTATCTCCGGCAGGCCGGCATGAATTTCGACCCGGTCAAGGCGGCGCATGACGTCTATCACCAGGCGCTCGACCGGGTGATGGGTTCGCTTCCCCAAGGCCTCAAACAGTTGCGGCTCGACCGCGAACTGGTCCCGCAGTTCGAATTCGGCTCCGACGCGGTGATCGCGCTCGGTCAGGACGGGCTGGTGTCCAACACCGCGAAGTACCTCCCGTACCAGCCGCTGATCGGCATCAACCCGAACCCGGCGCTTTTCGACGGCGTGTTGCTGCCGTGGAATGCCGACGATACCGAAAAGGTCCTCGGCCTGACGATCGCCGGCAAGGCGAAGCGCCAGGCGGTGGTGATGGCCGAAGCGCGCTCCAATGACGGACGCCGGCTGATCGCTTTCAACGATCTGTTCGTCGGCGCCTCGACGCATGTCTCGGCGCGCTACGAGTTGACCTATGGCGGCAGGACCGAGCGCCAGTCGTCGAGCGGCATTATCATCTCCACGGGCGCCGGCTCTACCGGCTGGCTACGCTCGGTGATGGCGGGCGCCGCGGGACTGGCTGCGGCCTATGGTGACAACTCCGTGCCGACCGTGCCGCCGCAAGGCTATGACCGCGAAGGCGAACAGCTGTTCTTTTCGGTGCGCGAACCGTTTCCGAGCAACACGACCGGCGTGTCGCTTGTGCATGGCGTCATCACCCGCGACCGGCCGCTGGTGGTTTCTTCGCGGCAGAGCAGGGGCGGCGTCATCTTCAGCGACGGGATGGAGCTCGATTTCGTCGAGTTCAATTCCGGCACCGACGTGACCATCGCGATCGCCGACCAGAAGGCCTATCTCGTGGTGCCGTAAGCGCGCCAGGTCGGTAACCAAACCACGGGCCGGACCGAAATTCGGCCGCCCTCATTCTTTGCGAGGCACCATGCCCGACTCTGAGATCAGCTTCGACATGTCACGGATCGACTTCCGGGCGACCTCCGACCTGTTGATGGCGAGTTATTGGGGCGCCGGCCGCAGCGATGAGTTTCATCGCCGCGCTTTTGCCAACTCGTTCTGCACCGCGGCCTATATCGATGGGAACCAAGTCGGTTTTGGCCGGGCCATCACCGACCGTACGGTGTTTGCCTATCTCGCCGACATCATCATCTGGCCGCAGCATCGCGGCCAAGGCATTGGCACGCAACTGGTGCGGGCGCTCATCAACCACCCTGAACTCAGCACGGTCTCGCACTGGAGCCTGTCGACCAGTGACGCGCATGGCCTTTATGAGAAGCTGGGCTTCAAGGCATCGATCGACGGCCGCTACATGCGCCTCGATCGCAACCCGGAATGAGGCATAGCGAGGGGGTTGACCGGCTGTTGTTGCAAGATAACCTCACTGGTTGGACCAGTTACGCTTTGCCACGTGCCCGGCCTTGGCGATCCTTCATGGCGTCTCTATAAGGACCGCTCCGCAAGTGCCTTGCGGGAGGTCCGAATGGCAGTATTTCACATGGTAATGCGAGGCCGCGAAGCCTAGGTCTCACCTGGCGTCCGGCGAAGGTTTGTCCTTCGCACCGATGCCGGGTCGAGCACAGGCTTCTGCCGATGCCGGTCGCCACCCGGCAAATCGGGCGCGCCGCCACCTATGCCGAACCTCCGCAGCCCCGGGCGAATTGCCCAGCGCGGTTTTCAATTTCAGACCTTACCGGGACCGGGCAGATTTGCGCCCGGATGACAACATGGCTCGTTTCCGAATCGATCTGCGTGCAAGCGCCTTTCGCAGCGTTCTTGGCTTCACGCTCAGCCACTGGCGGCGCCAGCCGTGGCGGCTTTCGCTGATCATGGGCAGCTTCCTGCTGTCGACCCTGGCCGACGTCTTGACGCCGCTCTATTCCGGCCGGCTGGTCGACGCCGTCGCCAGCAGTGCGTTGGCTGACGATGTCGCGTGGAATGCGGCAATGGCGGCGTTCTCCGCGCTCATCGCTTTGGCGCTGACCGGCGTGGTGCTGCGCAACCTGGCTTTCATGGGTATTGTCGAGCTGACGCTGAAGATGATGGCCGACGTCGCCGCCGACGCGTTCCATCGCGTGCAGCGCTTCTCAACCGACTGGCACGCCAATAGCTTTGCCGGATCGACGGTGCGCAAGGTCACGCGCGGCATGTGGGCTCTCGACCTGCTCAACGACACCATCCTGATTGCGTTGCTGCCGTCGGTCGCCATGCTGGTCGGCTCGACGTTGCTGCTCGGCTGGTTCTGGCCGCTGATGGGGCTGGTCGTGGCAGTCGGCTCGCTGCTGTTCATCACCGTGACGGCGCTGCTGTCGCTCGGCTATGTCGCGCCCGCGGCACGGCTCGCCAACAGCTGGGATACGCGGCTTGGCGGCTCGCTTGCCGATGCCGTGAGCTGCAATGCCGTGGTCAAGGGTTTCGGCGCCGAGACGCGCGAGGAAACGCGGCTTGCCAAGGTCGTCGCCAAATGGCGCGCGCGGACCAGCCGCACCTGGGTGCGCGGCACCATCAACGGCACGACGCAAGGCGCCATGCTGCTGGTGCTGCGGACGGCAGTAATCGGCCTGTCGCTGATGCTGTGGGCCTGGGGCCAGGCAAGTGCGGGCGATGTCGCCTTCGTGCTGACCTCGTTCTTCGTGCTGCAGGGCTACCTCAGGGACATCGGCACGCATATCCGCAATTTGCAGCGTTCGGTCAACGACATGGAGGAACTGGTCGATTTCCAGTCGCAACCGCTCGGCGTCGAGGACCGGCCCGGCGCCAAGCCGATCCGGATCACGCATGGCCACATCGCCTTCGATAACGTCACCTTCCACTATGGTAGCCATCGCTTGCCGCTCTACCGCGACTTTTCGGTGGAGATAGCGGCGGGCGAGCGGGTCGGACTGGTCGGCCATTCCGGCTCGGGCAAGACGACCTTCGTGAAGCTGATCCCGCGTCTCTATGATGTCAGCGGCGGCAGGATCCTGATCGATGGCCAAGACATCTCCCAGGTTGCACAGGCGTCGCTGCGCGCGCAGATTGCCATCGTCCAGCAGGAGCCCATCCTGTTCCACCGCTCGCTGGCGGAAAACATCGCCTATGCCCGTCCGGACGCCACGCAGGCCGAGATCGAGCATGCCGCCAAGCTCGCCAGCGCGCACGACTTCATCACCGGCCTGCCGAAGGGCTACGGCACGCTGGTCGGTGAACGCGGCGTGAAACTGTCGGGCGGCGAGCGCCAGCGGGTGGCGATCGCGCGCGCCTTCCTGGCGGATGCGCGCATCCTGATCCTGGACGAGGCGACATCGAGCCTCGATTCGGAATCGGAAGTGCTGATCCAGCAGGCGATGGAGCGGCTGATGGTTGGCCGCACGACGCTGGTCATCGCGCACCGTCTGTCGACGGTGCGGGCGCTGGACAGGCTGCTCGTGTTCGACCGTGGCAAGATCGTCGAGGAAGGCTCGCATGACGAGCTGATCCGGCTGAAGGGCGGCATCTACCGCCGCCTGTTCGAGCGGCAGGCGCTGGAACTGACCAAGGGCCTGGTGATCTGAGCTGAACGCAGAGCCCTATCCGAGGGATAGGGCTCTGCCTGGTTCATCCAGGCATTCGCTCGAATGGCTGAAGCGCTGGGTCGATCGTGTCCCAGGCGTGGCCGCGCACGGTGTAGGTGACCGCCTGCGGGTCGAACTGGCCGGGATCATCGAGGCTCGTGGCCTGGATAGCCGTCACCTCCGGCATGGCGACGAACGTTACGTAGACCGGCGTGCCGCAGGTCGGGCAAAAGGCCTGGGCTTTTTCATTGCCGCTGTCGGCGATCATCCGCCACGTGCTCGGCTCGCCGGTGATCTTTACGTCAGCGCGCCGGCCGAAGGTCACATAGGAACAATGGCCAGTACCGCTGCGCTTTTGGCAATCGAGGCATTGGCAGTGGTTCTGAAAGATCGGTTCGCCGCTAGCCTCATAGCGGATCGCGCCGCAGGCGCAGCCGCCGGTAAAGTGCTTGGTCATCATCGTTCTCCGCGGTTGCTTCAGGCCGATTTCGGCTTGGCGAACAGGTCGATGCCTGTGCCGGTTTCGAGGAAGGATTTCATGCTGGACAGCACGGCCGGCCAACCCTGGCTGATGCCCTTGGCCATGCCGCTGCCGGCTTCGAGCTCGTCATGGCTGACGGTCAGCTTGACCATGGTGTCGTATTCCTCGATGGCGAACGTCACCTGGCTGTGCTTGGTCGGATCGTCGGCCTGCGAGGCGTTGGCCCAGCTCATGACCAGCCGGGTTGGCGGCGAGATTTCGACGACCTTGCCAACGAGTTCGACGGTCCGTTCGTCATTGGCGCGGATGTGTTCCCATTTCGAGCCGGGCTTCCAGTCGGAGACGTTTTCGTGGCCCCAGTAGCGCTTGGCGATATCGGGCCTGGTGATGGCTTCGAACACCTTTTGTGGCGTCGATCTGATGTAGGTCACGTAGACAAAACTGGTGGTTTCCCGGGTCATTGGTCGTCTCCTTCGAGTTCTTGTTTCAGGTCGTGCAGCAGGCTCAGCCGCTGCCGTTCGAATTTTCGCACCCACCGCTCGTAGACTTCGTGCAGCGGCACGGGGTTGATGAAATGCAGCTTCTCGCGGCCACGCTTGACCGTGCTGATCAGATTGGCCGCTTCCAGAAGATCGATGTGCTGCGTGGCGGATTGCCTCGCCATGTCGAGATTTTCGCAAAGCTCGCCGAGCGTCTGGCCGTTCTTCTCACACAGAAGATCGAGCAGCATTCTGCGGGTCGGGTCGCCCAGCGCTTTGAAAACCTTGTCGGCGTCCATCGGTCTCACTCATCTTGAAGACACAATATGCAGGTAAATGCCTGCATGTCAAGCTGTGGCTAAGCTTGGCCTGAAGGGGAGGGATTTATAGTGTCGGATTGCTGGCGCGCGGAGCGAAGCACCGAGCCCGGAATCGGGGCAAGAACCGGTGCGGGCGCGCAGGACTATGCAGCGGTGGCTGTGAGCTAGGCTCTAACGACGAACTTGTCGGGATCGGCGCAGAAATGGGCGATGATCTGGCAGAGGTCCGGCTCGTTGACCATGCGTACGGCCTCGGCCCCATTGACCCATTTGCGGGTGCGCGCGCGCTTTTCCTTCCAGCGGTCGGCAACGTGCTCGACCTGCAGCGGAAACACCAGCACTTCGCAAGGGACTTCCTCGCCGGACGCGAGGGCCTTGGCGTAGAAGTAACGACCGGCCTCGAAAAGCGAAATCTTGCCACGCAATCCGGCTTCCTCGCCCGCCTCGCGCGCCGCTGCCTCGCAGAGCGGCTCCCTGGCCTCGGGCCAGCCCTTCGGCAGCACCCAACGCCCGGTGTCTCGGCTGGTGATCAGCATGATCTCGACGCCGTCTTCGTTATTGCGCCATGGCAAAGCGGCAACCTGCAGGCGACAAGGCGAAGTGCCGAAGAGCTTGCGGACCCTTTCAGCCAGATGGTCGTGTGTCGCCGGTGTCGTGAGCATCAGTGAAAGCTACCCGAGCCCTCAGAATCGTTAGCCGCCGTATGAATCTTACCGACAAGTGTAAGTCTTAAAAGTAAAAAACATCACACCGACCCGTCAAACTGCGCCAACAGCTGTCGATTCGACAGAATATTGTCCCTTCCAGTGCCTGTTTTCATAGCAAACGGGGCGGGTTTGGCCGTCTGGGCAGAAATGGGGCTGGCGCGAATCAGCCTGCGTGATCGTCGGCGATCGGCTTCTGGTAGGTAAAACCCATGTCCCAGGGAAAGTAGATCCAGGTGTCCTGACTGACTTCGGTGATAAAGGTGTCGACCAGCGGCCTGCCTTTCGGCTTGGCGTAGACGGTGGCGAAATGCGCCTTGGGCATCATGGCGCGCACGATGCCTGCCGTCTTGCCGGTGTCGGTGAGGTCGTCGATGATCAGCACGCCCGCGCCATCATCGGCGAGCAGCGCCGGGGTGATCTCCTTCAGCACCTGCAACTGCCCCTGGCTGGTGTAGTCGTGATAAGAGGCGACGCAGACCGTCTCGATCACGCGTATTCCGAGTTCGCGCGAGATGATGGCGGCGGGAACCAGGCCGCCACGGGTGATGCAGACGATGGCCTTCCACTGTCCCTTGTTGGCGCCGGCAAGCCGCCAGGCGAGCGCCCGGGCATCGCGGTGGAACTGGTCCCAGGAGACCGGAAAGGCTTTTTCGGGAAGGGACATTCTGCACTCCGCGCGCACCATTGTGGAATGCGCGCGGAATTAACTGGAAAGTCAGGGCATTGGCAAGGGCGGGGCCAGTCTGTGGAGTTACCGCGACAAAAAGGCCGCCACCGGCACGCTGCGCAACACGGTGCGCGTGACGCCGCCGAACAAAAGCTGACGCAGCCAGGAATGGCTGTAGGCGCCGAGCACCAGAAGGTCGGCTCCGGTCTCGGCGATCCGGGTCTGGATGACGTCATCGACCGAAGCATTACCCGATTTCTGCACCGACACGCTGACCGTTGCGCCATGCCTGGAGAGTGCCGCGGCGATCTCGGCGCCGGCGGCTTCCGGGTTGTCATCCAGCGTATCCGGCGGATCGATGACCAGAATGTCGGTTTTCTCGGCCTCGATGATGAAGGGCAGCGCGTCGAAGGCGGCACGCGCCGCCTCCTTGCTGCCGTTCCAGGCCAGCAGCACATGTTTGAATGTGGTGACCAACGGCCCCTCATGCGGCACCACCAGCACCGGCCGGCCGGCATCGTAAACCAGCGCGTCGACATCGGCGCTCTGGTCGCCGCCGGTCTCGCGCTGCGCGGCGATGATCAGGTCGGCGGCGCGCACGCTGGAAATACCCGTCAGCGCGCTGTCGCCGGAAAAGCTCTCGAGGCTGCGCCATTCGAAGGAAAGGCCGGAATTCTCGATCTGCCGAACGAAAAGCGCCTGCAATTTCTCGGCGCGCTCGCGGTTCATGTCGGCGGAGACCTGCAGGAACTCGGTGTCGGGGAAGCCGGTTGCCGAGGTGTAGGGAACGGGCAGCGCTTCGGCATGGATGCCGATGAGATGGCTCTCGAACCGGTCGGCAAGCGGGATGGCGCAGTCGAGCACGCGTTCGGCGTCCTGTTCGTTCTGCAATATGGCGACGATGGTCTTGAAGCGCATGCGAAATCCCTCAAATCTGCCAGCGCGTGCTGCGCCCGAGGGAAAACGTGGGAGTGCGGTGCTTGGTTCCGGCCCGGCGATGGTCCGCGAACCCAGGGTCACTTGGCGGCGGTGAAGCCGGCCACCATCGCCTCGACGTCCTTGCGTGCCGAATCCAGCGCCTCCTGGCTGCGGGCGCGGACCACCAGCTCCGTCCAGAACTTGCCGTCGCCATATTTCGGATAGGAGCCGATGACGGTGTCGGGATGCGCCTTCTGGATGTCGCCCAGGGGACCGCCGATCAAGCCTTCGCCGAACGGGCAATGGACGGTGGCCGACAGCATCTTGGTGCCGGCCTTCAGCGTCGGCACGACATTGTCGAGCATGGCCTGGAAAATCGCCGGCACGCCGGCCATGACATGGACGTTGCCGATGCGAAAGCCGGGCGCGACGGAGACCGGATTGTCGATATGGTCGGCGCCGCGCGGCATGCGCGACATGCGCTTGCGGGCCTCGGTATATTCGATGCCGCGCGCGGCATAGCTCTCGCCCAGCATGGCATAGGCCTTGGCGTCGTATTCGCACGGCACCCCAAAAGCCTTGGAAATCGAATCGGCGGTGATGTCGTCATGCGTTGGGCCAATGCCGCCGGTGGTGAAGACATAGGTGTAGCGGGCGCGCACGGCATTCACCGCAGCGACAATCTCGTCCTCCTCGTCGGGAACGATCCGCACTTCCTTCAGGTCGATGCCGATGGCCGTCATAATGTCGGCGAGGTGGCCGATATTTTTATCCTTGGTGCGGCCGGACAGAATCTCGTCGCCGATGACAAGCATGGCGGCAGTGACGATTTCAGGCATGGAAGGCTCCGGCAAACAGGCCCGTTGGCAGACAAGGTCGCCTGAGGCAGAAAGAAGGTCGCCTGAGATAGCGCGACATCGAACTGGCGGCAATGCCGACACAAGCCGCCATCTGCCTTGCCGAGCGTTCGTCAGTGGGTGATGGTGCGCGCCGGTCCGCTCCCGGGTGAAAACATGCTGGTATCAATTCTGCTGTGGCTTGTTGCCAGCCTGTCCGTGCTGGCTCTCGTCATCGTAGCCTGCCTGGTCGCGGCAACGCTCTGGATTGCCGCCAAGGCCGAAAGGCTGGTGCCGGCCGGCGGAAACTTCGTCGAGATCGACGGCAGCCGCGTCCATTATATCGAAACGGGCGAGGGACGGCCGATCCTGTTCGTGCACGGACTTGGCGCCCAGCTTCATCAGTTCCGGCACACGCTGTTCAACCGCTTCGGCCCCGGTTACCGGCTGATCGCGCTCGACCGGCCGGGATCGGGCTATTCGGTGCGGGCCAAAGGAGCCACCGGCCGCTTGCCTGAGCAGGCCGATATCATAAGGCGCTTCATTGAAACGCTCGCGATGGAAAGGCCGCTTGTGGTCGGGCATTCCCTGGGCGGCGCTGTCGCGCTGACCCTGGCCGTGGAACATCCCGACGCGATTTCCGGCATGGCCTTGCTGGCGCCGCTGACCCATCTGGAAGCCGGCGTCCGCGAGAAAGCGGGCCTGCTCTATATCCGTTCGCGGCTTTGGCGCTGGATCATGGCCTACACCGTCGCGATACCGACAAGCCTCAGATATGCGCGGCAGACACTGGAGTTCATCTTCTCGCCGCAGGCCGTTCCCGCCGACTACATGATCGATGGCGGCGGATGGCTCGGGCTGAGGCCTGTCCATTTCCATGCGACCTCCACCGATTTCGTGGCGGTCGAAGAGGATCTTGGCCGCATCGAAGAGCGCTATGGAGAGATCGCCATGCCGGCCGGGATTTTCTTCGGGACAGCCGATCGCGTCATCGCCATGCGCATACATGGGGAGCCGATGAAGGACAGGATCGAAGGGCTCGATTTCGAGACGGTCGAAGGCCTCGGCCACATGCCGCAATTCGTCGAGCCGGACCGCGTCATCGCCTTCATCAAGCGCATTGCCGAGCGGGCATTCGCCGGCCAAGACCTCACCACAGCCTCACAACAATTTCACTGAACCATTCGGCTGATATCCGGTTTACCCCGTGTCGCACCCAAGGCGGCGGATACGGAGTAATTCAATGTACAGGAAAGTTTTTGCAGCATCCGTGCTGACGATCGGTCTTGCCACATCGGCGATGGCGCAGTCATCGGACGGCACGTATTCCAACCATCACAGCTGGTGGCCGTTCGGCAACGAGCAGTCATCGACGGTCGACCAGAGCACCACCGGCAGCATCAATGCCGACGATAGCCAAGGCTATGGCGGCGCTACGGGGCCGTGCGCCTCCGACCCGTCAGGACCCTACGGAAATGTGAGGCCCAACGTGAACGATCAATATTGCGGCAAGTGATCAAGCCGCGGCTTCGACTGACCGGCAGGATGTCCCGCCTGTTTGTTTTGACGCAATTCCCTAGGGAATTGCTTAGGCGAGCATCCACGGCCGGCAGCGAAAGCTGAGGGGCAAAGATCAGTCGGAAACTTCGGTCTGCGGCCGGTCGCGGCCGTCGGCCAGTTCGTCGTGCCACTTGCCTTCGGCATCCTCATACTGGATGCCGTCCGTGGCGCCGGCGATCTGCTGTTCGGCCGAGGCGATCTCGGCGGCGCGCAGCGCATCCTGGTGGGTCGGGAATGTCTCCGAGAATGTCGAACCGACCTTGTAGGCCCAGCCCCCGTCATGCTCGACGATCTTGTAAGTCAGCTTCGCCATGAAATCCTCCGGTTCGTCCGTCCGCTCAATGCGGCCCGTTATTCAATGCTATCTGGGCTTCAATGCAGTTTGGCGTCTGGCAGCCGGTCTTCGGGAACCAGCACTTCCGATTCCTTGGCCGCTTCGATCAAAGCCCTGCGTGCATCGGCCGTCGAACGATAACCTTCCAGCACTTTGAGGCAAGTGTCGAGAGCATCACGATGGCGCGGGCCGCGATTGAGCGGCCACACCGTCATCAGGCACTCCGCCGCTTCCTGGGTGCTGCGGATCTGGCGATATTTGCCGACATGGCCGAGTTCGACCACGACCGGGGTTTCAAAAGGTTTGTTATCCATGATGGCCGCAACGCAAAGCAGCCAATATGGTTGCAAAAATGGCCGTCAGCCTGCGCCCAAAAGTCGCGTCGCGTTTGCGACGCGCTTTTGATTTCTGTTTAATGCATGTCGTTGTCCCAAAACCGGGTCCCACTTTTGGGCGACATGCATTGGCGTCTCAGCAACCGCAATCGTTCGTCTCAGTAACCGCAGTCGTTGCGCAGCCAGTGGGCGTTGGCCCAGCCGGTCCGTCCGCCGATTTCGACCTGGTACCAGTTGCCCCGGCGGTCGAAAATCTCCGTGTGGTCGCCGTTGAACAATTGCCCGATCATGCGCGACGACGAGTTCGGCCGTGCGCGCACGGCGAGAAACCCGCTGCCGGTATCGAGATCGTAGTGCCTGGACAGGCCGTGCACCGTGCCTTCGCAATATTGCGCGCCGACCGGAGACGACGCGGCGAACGACAGCGCGACCACCGTCGGCGCAGCCTGTTCAGCCCTTCGTCCAGTGCTGCATCGTGGTCACCGAGCGGGCGAGCTGTGGCGCGGGATGGATTTTCTCGCTGAAGGTGGCGGCGGCGCGCCAGCCCCAGCGCGGATCGGCGAGGAAGGCGCGGGCCAGCGCGACCATGTCGGCGCGGCCGTCGGCGACGATCGCCTCTGCCTGCGAGGGATCGTCGATCAGGCCGACAGCCCGTGTCGGGATGCCGGCGCCCTTGCGCACCGCTTCGGCCAGATGCACCTGATAGCCGGCGCCGGTCGGCAGCTTCTGCAACGGCGAATTGCCGCCGCTCGAACAGCAGATATAGGCAACATCAAGCGCCTTCAAGGCTTTGGCCACCTCGATCGCCTCGTCGACCTCGAAGCCGCCATCGACCCAGTCCTTCACCGACAGGCGGGCGCCAAGCATCAGGTTTGGAACTGCCTTCCTCACCGATTTGGCGATCTCGATGAGGAAACGCATGCGGTTTTCCAGCGAGCCGCCCCAGCGGTCGGTGCGCTGGTTGGAAAGCGGCGACAGGAACTGGAAGATCAGATAGCCGTGCGCGGCGTGCAGCTCGAGGAAGTCGAAGCCGGCGCGCGCGGCCCGCCTCGCGGCTTGAGTGAAGCGCTCGACAAGCTGCAGGATTTCATCTTCCTCCAGCGCATGCGGCACATTCCAGCCGGTGTCATAGGCGATGGCCGAGGCCGAGACGGTCTGCCAGGGATCCTCGCCCGGCTGCAATGGGCCGCCGCCTTCCCAGGGCTTTCGGTTGGATGCCTTGCGGCCGGCATGGGCAAGCTGAATACCGAATTTCGTTTCCGGCGCGGCGACGCGCCTCGCTGCATCCAGCGTGCGCCGGGCGGCCGCCTCGTTGTCGTCGGAATAGAGGCCGAGGCAGCCATGGGTGATGCGGCCGCGCCGTTCGACGTCGGTCATCTCGACGGTGACCATGCCGGCGCCCGACATCGCCAGGTTCATCCAGTGATAGAGATGCCAGTCGCTGGCCGAGCCGTCTTCGGCGGAATACTGGCACATCGGCGCCACCGCGATACGGTTCGGAAAGGTCAGGCCGTCGAGGGCGATCGGCTGGAAAAGCGCTGCGGTCATCAAAAAACTCCGGAGAGGGACTGCAGCTATTTAGGCGATGGCAGTTGCCGGCACCAGACACGAGGCGGTGAAAGCTTCGCCGTTTCGGTTGCGCGCAAAACCGTTCGCGGTTACGCCATGGCGCCGACAGCTTGGAGCTCATCATGGAAGATCGTATCCGCATCCGCTCGGAGGAAGTCCTGTCCGACGACTGGGCGGTCCTGAAGAAGACCGTCCTCGATTATCGCCGGCGTGACGGGCAGTGGGAGACGCAGATTCGCCAGACCTACGATCGTGGCGACGGCGCGGTGATCCTGCCTTTCGATCCCGAGCGTCAGACGGTGCTTCTGGTGCGGCAGTTCCGCTACCCCGCCTACGTCACCGGCCACCGCGAACCGCTGATCGAGGCCTGCGCCGGCCTGCTCGACAAAAACGATCCCGAAACCGCCATCCTCAAGGAGGCCGAGGAAGAGCTCGGCTATCGCCTACAGAACATCGAGCGGCTGTTTTCCCCCTATATGAGCCCGGGCAGCGTCACCGAACGGCTGTGGTTCTTCGTGGCGCGCTATTCACCCGCCGACCGCATCTCGGCCGGCGGCGGCGCGGCCGACGAGGGCGAGGACATCGAGGTTCTGGAAATGCCTCTTGATGAAGCGCTGGCCGGCATTTCAGACGGCCGCATCATCGACGCCAAGACGATCATCCTGATCCAGCATTTGAAACTGTACCCGATGAAGGGCTAGCTCGGCGAAGCTCGACGTGCCTCACTGCTGCGGGCAGGGTGGCACGTCCACTTCGCGGATGAAGTTGCGCAGGTTGCAAGGACACCGGAATGGCGCGTGGCGCAAAGGCATGGCTGAAGCGAAACAGCGCGCGGGCATCTCTCCTGTTGCTGAACGCCGCGCTGCTTGTCCGCTACCGCCGGTTGACCCAGCGTTTCCTGGAGCGGATGCGGCATCTGCCGAATTTTGCAGCCCCGGTGACGTTCACGGAAAAGATCCACTGGCGCAAGATTTTCGATGACGATCCTCGCTTTGCCGGTCTTCTCGACAAGCTCAAGTCCAAGGAAATCGTCAGGGAGCGGCTTCCCGGGCTCGCCATCCCTGAGGTGCTGTGGCAGGGCGACGATCCGCGCCAGATCCCCTTCGATGACCTGAAAATCCCCTACGCCGTCAAATGCAACCACGGTTGCGCCATGAATGTCATCGTTCGCGATCCGGCCAACGCCGACCGGAAGGCGATCATTGCCGAGATGACGGAATACCTTGGCCAAACCTATGGCGCCCGCAAGCTGGAGCGCAGCTATGCGCACATAGAGCGGCGCGTTTTCGTCGAAGCGCTTGTCGGCAAGGACCAGGATTATGACCCGGTCGACTACAAATTCTGTGTGCTGGCTGGCCGCGTCGCCTACATTGTCGTCGTCGCCTTCCGTTCCACGGTCAAGAATACCGCCCACCTGGATCGCGATTGGCGCCCGCTGAACATTGCCCAGGGCGCGATCGACTCGAGCCTGGAAATTCCCCGTCCCAAGAGCCTGGCGCGGATGATCGAGGCAGCCGAGGCGCTTGGCAGCGAGTTCGACATGGTGCGTGTCGATTTCTACGAGGAGGAGGGGGAGCCGATCTTCGGAGAATTCACGGTCTACCCACGCAGCGGCTTGCTGCAATTCGACCCGGCTGCCTTCGACCGCGAACTGGGCGCGCATTGGGATATTGGCGCGTCAGCTTACCTCAGTCGTTTGCCCAGCCGATTTGCCCGGCGATATAAGGCAACGCTGGTCGCCGCCGGCTATCTCGACGTTTGACGGCTACTCGGTGGCCTGCCACCCCGAAGCTCGAAGAGCGAAGGGTGGTGCGGAGAACCCATACGATTAGAGATCGAGGGAAACTGATAGCTCAGCAGGTCAATAGCCGTGATTTCGAAGTGCTGCCTCAACTGAGCCGTAGCGGTCAATTTGCCCTGCTGGGATCAATCTTCGTGAGCCGCTGCCTGGTCTCGACCACGCGCCTTTGCGCAGATCGGATTCGGCAACACAAGGCGAGATTCATAGCGACGCCGCAGTCTTCATGGAGCAAGTTTTCAGCGCGCTTCCTGCTGCGACCCGGCCGATTACCGCTAAGGTTACCGGCAAGCTCTCCCACGTCCGGACTGGGTCGAGATCATTTGAAGAACTCTTTCAGCTTGTTGAGTCGACTGTCGCCAGAGGCCCTCCGGTCTTCAGGACTCGGCGCCTCGCCGATCGTATCCTGCTGGATAAAGCGAGGTTCTCAGCCACCATTTTCTCGCTGAGTACCAGCGCGAACTCGGTCTGTTTGATGCGCTGCTGAGCATCAGCGAGTTGCATCGTGAAAAGATCGGTTGCCATTGTTGATCCGGGATCCGCGAGATTCATGATTGCGTAACACATGGCGGGCGAAATCGTTCCTAATTGTCGGGCGAAGCCGGTGCCGCAAAGGGCGGCTGAGTTTGAACTTCCCACCCGACCAGACGTCCGCGAGCGCCAAGGCATCGACAGCCCAGTGATCGGAGGGCCACTACGAGCGGGCGCAACCCGACCACTTAAGTGATCAGCCTCGCTACAGCCTTGACAGGTACAGTCGCGGCCTCATCAAGGGGAGGTATCAATGGTCTCGGCGATTGGAAACCAACATCGGCAGGCAGCTGAAACTCGACCGAAACCCGCAAAGACAGAACCGGGCGAAGGATTTGCGCCAGGCAAAAGCGCAGACAGCGTAGGACATCGCGCCAAGGCAATGGCGGCAGAAAGTGGCGACACGGATTCTGGCGCCCAGGGGCGCGCCGCATCGACAATCGCCAGGATGGATATCACCGTTTTGGCTCCACAGAGCGAAGAGCCGCCTTTGGAGTAGCCCGGGCGGCCGTGCCGCTGCCTCGGTCCTTGTGCAGCACAACGCGCGCTGGCTACGCTCGGTGGACATCGTCGTCTCGAAACACTTCGGGCGTTGCACTGCCGCGAGCCGCCTTCGCTGCTGGTCGAGGGGCTGTAACCCTTGGTGAGGCCGGCATCGCCTCGCCGGTCGTTGCGAGCCCACGATCGCGCGGCCAAGCGACCTTCCCTGTGTCGCTCTCTATTTGATACTAGGGGACGGCGGTTTCATCACGGGCAATTGCAGCTGGTCAATGGTTGCGACGATGCCGGCGGCAATGGCTTCCGCCTCATGGATCAGTTCCGGACCATAGAGCCCATTGACCATCTCTTCGCTCGGCAGCACGCCAGGAGGACAGTGCTCTTCCATTGTGCGCCGGATGAGCGTCAGCGCTGCCCGGCATTGGTCGGCTTCGATCTTCATAGCCCTTCAAACATCCAATTCGTCTAAAATGTTCCGGAACTAATTTAGCAATTGCTAATTGAAGTCGCAGTTCTGAGAGTCAGTGCATGCGTCTGAAATTCATCAAGCCTATGGAACCCGAACTGGTCGACACGCCGCCGATGGGCGATGATTGGATTCATGAGATCAAATTCGATGGCTACCGCACCCAGGTCATCAAGGATGATGACGGGATTCGGCTGATCACCAAGAACGGTTATGATTGGACGGGCCGCTACATCCAACTTGCCGGTGAGGCGGAAGCGATCGAGGCGAAAGACTTCATCATCGACGGCGAGACCATTACGATCAATGAGGCTGGCCTATCCGACTTCCATGCGCATCAATCAGCCGCGACCAGCCGCAAGCCTTCGCGCGATCTGTATCTGCTAGCATTCGACCTCTTGCACCTGAACGGGCATGACTTGCGGAACACGCCGGTGGAAGACCGTCGCGAGATACTCCGGGCGTTGATCCCGGAAGGCGGCCGAATTCAGTTCAGCGAAGCGATGCCGGGCACTGGCGACGCCGTCTTTCACCTGGTCGACCAGGCTGGGCTTGAAGGTATCGTTTCAAAGCGGAAGGGCAGCAAGTATCGGTCGGGTCCGACGACGAACTGGCGCAAGATCAAGTGCTATGCCGAAAAGGAGATGGACATCATCGGCGTGCAGCGCGAGGCCGGCAAGCCTGCCATGGTGCTGATGGCCGACAAAGGCCACTATGCCGGCGGCGCCTTCGTCACCTTCAAGGCGGACAAGCGCCAGCGCCTATGGGACCGCGTGCAAGGCAAGATTGGCGGGCCGGCGCCGAAAGGGCTCAAGAGTGACAAGGCCGAATGGCTAAAGCCGGGCCTGGTCGGCCGCGTGCGGTTCCTGAAGGGCGAGGAGAAGCTTCGCCATGCCAAGCTGCTGGATTTCCGGGAGGAGACTTAGCCCGGAGGCTTGTCCCGGGGCTGTGCCGGTCCTGTCCCGTTCCACTGGATGAACTTCGCCCTCTGGCCGGTGATGGTCTCGATCGACTTCAACAGGGGTCCATGGACCTTACGTAGAGCTTGGTAGTGCTCGCCGTGGTACGCCAGGAGCGGCCCGACGATGCTCTTGTGCAGCGCTTCGGCTGCCGCCAGGAAGCGCTCGATTTCAGCCCGGGAAAGTTGTTCCGAAGGTTTGGTTCTGGCCATTGGCGCTCTCCATTGAGGGGTCGCCGCAACGAGGACTATAATCCTACATGCCGGACTGCCTGACAAGAGGGCTCGCCGGCCTTACCCCGCAGGTAGCAGTAGGGCGACGGCGCCAAGCGCAGCCATCAGGAGCAACCACCAGCAAAGATGAGCAACGGCAGGCCCGGCGACCTCCTTTGGCACACGGACAAACAAGAAGGTCGCCGAGCCTTACCGGCGCTGCTTTGTGAGGGAGACGACGCCGGATGAGATGAGAGTATGCGATCGTGCTAATCTCTGCGAACCATGCGAACGAAGGAAAGCCTTGTGGCACGGACGTTGAGATCAAGGTCGGCGGGGCGCTGATGCAGGATTCTTCCAAAGCGGTAGTGAGTCCAGAGCGGAACATTAGCGTCGGCTAACGGTTAATTCGGCAGTGTTCCGAACCGTGATTGGTAGAGCGATGGTGACGTTTCATCTTGTCTATTTTTCCGGCCTCACGGCAGACCAGCTGCTAGGCAGCGCCGTTCCTATCCTGGCGTGTTTGCTGCTTTATAACGCTCTGGCTACGGACGCCTAACTGATGGGTCGGCCAGCGGCCGGCCTCCTTGGCAGCCGGCGATTGCCATCCCGATGCCAACTTCAAGACCTATCACGAGGCCAAAGACAAGCTTGCCGACGAAATCAATGGCGAGGGCCGGACAGGACGCCACACGTCCAGGCAGGGCTCTCTGACGGCATTGGCGTTGGCCCGTTGGCAATTCGGGGGTCCATTGTTCCCATTTCTGTTTCTCCCAAAACTGCCCGCTGCCTCACGGTGGCGAGCTTTTTCGTTATAGGGCCCTCCGCGCTGGGCAATCTGTTCCAGGAGCTTCTGTGATGCCTCTATGACGCGGCAAACCTTGGAAAAGGTTTCCGTGGCAGGACCGGGGTACGATTCTAACCAACTACCGCTGTATAGGCCACTAGCGCCCGACGATCCGGCTAATCATGTCGTCATCAGGTGCGCTGTCGGTGAATTCCCGTAGCAGCGCCTTCGCGTGGTCTACCCAATGCTCTTCAGCCAAGTTCAACTCCCGAACGGATCTCCTGAAGGTCTCGCACACCACATCGAAATCGAAGGCGTCAATGCTGTAGCCTTCCTCGTCATGGTCCATCGGCCGCCTCCCCTATGGGGGAAACTGTACGGAATCGTACGAAGCAAGTGCAAGCGCATTCAAAAGCAATTGGCTGATGCCGCCCGATCGTTCCACAATGTGTTGCTAATATGCAGCACCGACTGAATCTCCGATCAGCGGCACTTGTGGTTGGTTCCAACAGCTGCACGTTGACGGCAAGATGCCAAAGCCAACGACATGCGGGCGACGAAGATGGACAAGCGACAAAACACAAGAAATGTTGAGTTGGTCGGTCTTCTGGCCGTGCCGTTGTCAGTTCTAATCACGCTGCTGATAGCTGGAATGATCCTTTGCTGAAATGTTTGAGTGGCAAAAGGCTGGGGCGGCGGGTTTTTCCCCTTTGAAAGAAGTCACGATGTCCCAATCCGTCGAACCCCCGATATTGCCAGAGGATAGCCCAGACCGTGAGGTGAACTGTGAAGTCGCATTAGAAGCCGCGTTTGCGGCCTTGGTGACTGCGTCAGAAGCGCAAGGTTGGACGCCACAGGAAACGGCTGCAACTCTTCTTAAAATCGCGACGGAGCATGCCCACCGGGTTGAGGCCGCTGCGGCCCCAGCCGGCTCCCGTTCTGCGGCCACATCCTGATCTCATAATGACCGTCAAGGCCGGACGACGCGTATTTCTCATGTCGGCCTTCATTGTAAGTTCCGGTACGGAGATCCTTCGAAAGGCACCCTCGATGTCGACATGCTCCATAGCGTATGAAGAGCTACCAGCACGCTTGTAATATAGCTTTTGACGCTGCGGTGTGGTCGACGTTTCCGACCGTGGCACGTCGATGACCATGAGCTCGGCGTTTTGGTCGGCATTCGATGCAAATCCAGCGACGCGGATATCGTCGTTTTTCGGATGCAGTAAATCCCCAACTGCCGAGCTTACGACCGAAGGGGCTACTTTCCAGTTCGGGATTGGCTCAAGCGCAGTTGCGCAGTCGGCCCGTCACTGTTCTTACGGCAGCCAATACCGAACACCAAAACACCACCGGCCGAATTGATGAAGGCTGACAGTGCTTTTGCCAACGCCGCCCGACCATCCTTAGTTGGTTGTTCGTGAGGTGTGAAAGCGGGCCCCTGTTTTCCAACCGCAGGTGTCTTGAAGTCTAGCTAGGCTTTCCTCAACTGCTCATTTAGCAGAGCTTCCCTATGAGCGACCAAGTCTTGAAAATCCAGCATGGCAGTTCCCGGCTTTGTATCCCGGCTGCCCCTGCGGCTACCTGCGTCAGCCTTTTCTATGGTAGCCAGTGAGTTCGTACAGAACGAATCCTAAAACTAAGCATTTCAATTGGTGCGGACGACGGGAATCGAACCCGTACGATCAGAGATCGAGGGATTTTAAGTCCCTTGCGTCTACCAATTCCGCCACGTCCGCAGGCCAGCCCTTTTCAGACGCCAGCGAAAACCCGTCAAGCCATCTTTTGCCGAGTGTCGGACTCATGAAAGGTGGTTCGCGATTTCAAAACAATTGGTTGTGGCGAAAATCTCAGTCGCCGAGAAGGCTCAGAATTTGTAGCTGAGATTAATACTAACCGCGTTCAGCTTCACATCCTGATCGCGATCGTTGAAGGGTTCCGCCACGTCATAGTGCTCGGAGCCGAAATCGTAATAGCGATATTGCGCGCCGACGATGAATTTGTCGGTCAGCGCGTAGTCGACGCCGGCACCCAAGGTCCAGCCGACATTGGTGCGTGTGCCGGCGAACGACGCGCCCGCGACTTGCGAAGTTTCGATGCCGGCAAAGGCGACGCCGCCGACGCCGTAGACCAGCACGCGGTCCATGGCGAAGCCCGCTTTGGCGTCGACAGATCCGAACCACTTGATGTCCGTGCGGAATGTGCTTCCAAGGCCTGATACGGCCGTACCGTCGACGGCGGAATAATTGAGCTCCGCCTCGGCGCCGAGCACTGCCTGGTCGAACTGCCACAGGCCGGCGACATGGGCCCCGACGAAACCGCCGTCAATGTCGGGCGAGATGGAAAACGGCGCGCCTTCCGTCACTGATATGTCGGACTGGCCCCAGCCGTAGCCGGCCTGCAGGCCGGCATAGTAGCCGGTCCAGTCGAAGCCTGGTTCGGTCATCGGCACCGCCATCGGGTCGGCGGCGAATGCCGGCGCGGCCAGAGCAATCAGAAATCCGGCACTGGCAATCGTCAGACAGCGCATCGAGTTCTCCGAAAAGGCGGTTCAGAAGGCGCCTTGTCGGAAGGTAATCCTATTCGCCGCAAAACGGAACCCATTGTTCAACAATCGGAATGCACCCGTTGCTGCGCTGGGTGCTCTAGCTGGGGGCGCTATTTGGCGTCAATGAAGTCCAGCGCCGCCTGACTATATTCGTCCGGCGCCTGCAGCATGGCGAAATGACTGGCGTTGGGCAGGATGATGAGCTTGGCGCCCGGAATGACGGAGGCCATGTATTCGGTGTGTTCGCGCTTGATCGCCTCGTCATGGTCGCCGGCAACGATCGCGGTCGGCGTGGTTATCTTGCCGAGCTGTTCCTTGGTCCAGGCCGGCTCCGACTCCCACATGTGGCTGATCTGCGCCACGAAGGCATCGTACTGGTCGGGAGTCTTCGACAGTTTCTTGTAGTCGCGGCCCGAGCGGTCGATATAGGCGGCAAAGGTCTTGTTGGTCAGCACACCCGGATCGACGCCATCGGTGGTGACGTTGGCGGCCTGCGCAAAGAGCCGTGTCAGCCGCTCCGGATGATGCAGCGCGATGTCGATGCCGATAATGCCGCCGTCGCTCCAGCCGACAAGAGCGGTCTTGTCGATCTTGAGATAGTCGAGCAGCGCAAGATAGTCCGACGCCATGAGGTCATAGCCGTAAGGCTGCTCGGTGCGGGCAGAGCGGCCATGGCCGCGGCTGTCGGCGATGATAACCTTGTGCGTCTTGGACATGGTCGCCACCTGGCTTGCCCAGATGTCGCCATGGCCAAGGCCGCCATGAATCAGGAGAATCGGATCACCGGCGCCGAAAACGGCATAGTACATCTGAATGCCGTTGACCGGCGCATATCCGCTCTGATCCGGTTTGGGCATCGCCGCCGGCTCCGGCAAGGTCTGCCAACGCTCCTCGGCGGATGCAAAGCCGGACGAGATCAGGAACAGGGTGACGAAGGCGAATGCTTTCAGGAACCGGATCATGACTTCACCTCAGGAGGTTTCGGGCTCATCACAACAAAAACCCGCCTCGCGGCGGGTCGTCGGCGCAAATCAGCACCATCGCCAGAATAGTAGCATAAGTGCCGGCACAAGCCAAACTGAATGACTGCACCGTTGATGCTGTCGTCGGGGTGAACAGGTGCAGCGCATCCGCCCGGGCGAGTTCTCATTGACCGGATTTCGTCCGCAATCGCTGGTCAAAACGTTGCCGGCTTGGCACAGTCGGGCAAACAGGAGTCTTTCATGGCCAAGCAGCCGTCGGCGACGAAACCCAAGCCCTGGACCGAGATGGCGACGCATCTGGTCGACGTCGCGACGGGGCGCAAGCCTGCCGATCTCGTCATTCGCAACGGCCGCTGGGTGAACGTGCACTCCGGCGAAATCATAGCCGGCACCGACATCGCCGTTGCCGGCGGCCGCTTCGCCTATTGCGGGCCGAATGCCAGCCATGCCATCGGCCAGGGCACCAAGGTGGTCGACGCCGGCGGCCGCTATCTCGTGCCCGGCCTGTGCGACGCGCACATGCATGTCGAGAGCGGCATGGTGACCGTCACCGAGTTCTGCCGCGCCGTGATCCCGCACGGCACCACCTCGATGTTCATCGATCCGCATGAGATCGCCAACGTGCTGGGCCTGCCCGGCGTGCGGCTGATGCATGACGAGGCCGTCGCCATGCCGATCAACGTGCACGTCCAGATGCCGTCCTGCGTACCGTCGGCGCCGGGTCTGGAGCATGCCGGGGCCGAACTGACGGTCGCCGATGTCACCGAGGCGATGACCTGGGAAAACATCATCGGGCTCGGCGAAGTGATGAATTTTCCCGGTGTCGTGGCCAACGATCCGGTGATGTCGGGCGAGATCGCCGCCACGGTGCGAGCGGGCAAGACGGTCGGCGGCCACTATGCGTCGCGCGATCTCGGCCTGCCGTTCCATGGCTATGTCGCCGGCGGGCCGGAGGACGACCATGAAGGCACACGCGCCGAGGACGCAATCGCCCGTGTGCGCCAGGGTATGAAGGCAATGCTGCGGCTGGGCTCGGCCTGGTACGATGTTGCCTCGCAGATCAAGGCGGTGACCGAGAGCGGTCTCGACCCGCGCAACTTCATCCTGTGCACCGACGACAGCCATTCCGGCACGCTGGTGCATGAAGGCCATATGGACCGGGTGGTGCGCCACGCCATCCAACAGGGATTGAAGCCGGTGACGGCGATCCAGATGGCGACGCTGAATACCGCCCAGCATTTCAAGCTGGAGCGCGAACTGGGCTCGATCGCGCCGGGACGGCTGGCCGATCTGCTGATCGTCTCCGATCTTGCCGCCATGACCATCGACGAGGTCTATGGCCGCGGTATCAGGCTGGCCAAGGGCGGCAAGCTCGAGATCGACATTCCGGCCTATGATTACCCCAAATCGGCGAAGAACACCGTCAAGCTCGGCAAGAAGCTGAAGCCAGGCGACTTCGACATTGCGGCGCCCAAGGGCGCCAACGAGGTGCGGGTGCGGGTCATCGGCGTGATCGAAAACCAGGCGCCGACGCGGGCGCTGGAGGCCGACCTGCCGGTCGAGGACGGGCTGGTCGCCATGGACCGCCGCAACGACATCTGCCAGATCGCGCTGGTCGAGCGCCACCGCGGCACCGGAGGCGTCACCAATGCCTTCGTCTCCGGCTTCGGCTATATGGGCGACTGCGCCATGGCGTCGAGCGTCGCGCATGATGCCCACCACATCATCTGCGTCGGCACCAACAAGGAAGACATGGCGCTGGCCGTCAACCGGCTGGGCGAGGTCGGCGGGGGCGTGGTGCTGTTTTCGAAGGGCAAGGAACTGGCGCTTGTCGAAATGCCGATCGCCGGGCTGATGTCGGACGAGCGGGCGGAAATCGTGGCGGCCAAGGCGGAGAAACTGACCGAGGCGATGCGCAAGATGGGCTGCTCGCTCAACAACGCCTACATGCAGCACTCGCTGCTGGCGCTGGTCGTCATTCCGGAGCTCAGGATTTCCGATGTCGGCCTGATCGACGTGACGACGTTCCAGAAGGTCGATCTTTTTATCTGAGATCAGCCCGGTGCTTGGCTCTCATCCGCCGGTGGCGATGGTCAGCACCTTGAATGGCGTGGTGATGATGATCTCGGCGACGGAGCCGACGGCCTTGCCGATGCCTTGGCCGAGATTGTCGATCTGGCCCTGCGTGGGTTCGTCCGATGCCAGGCCGGCTGGAGCGCGCAGACGGTCGCCGAGCAATTGCACCAGGAACGGGTTGTCGGCGAATTTGGCGTGGTTCAGGCGGTCGCCGCCCTTGATCTGGCTGAGGTCGGCCACGACCACGCCGTAGCTGGCAATGTCGGCGGCGTTGCCGTAGTCGCCGACGCGCGGCTTGTCACCGGATATCAGGCTGGACAATCGCAGAGCACGGTCGTCGGCGGAAAGCAGGATGACGAACGGCCTGTCGGGCTTGCCGTAGCGGATCATCTGCTTCTTGAAGACGTCGACATCGATATCGGGCGATGCCAGGACGACACGGCCGAGCTTGCCGTCGAGATCGCGGTCGCCGGTGATGGCGAGCTGGCGCAGCGCTTCCATCGTCACCCAGGTTCCCATCGAATGCGCGATGATGTCGATGCTCTTGACGTTTGTCTTGGCGAGCATCCTGAGCGTCGCCTCGAGGTCGTCGCGCGCGGCGTTGGCGCTGTCCTTGTCGTAGATATAGCCCGTGGTCTTGCCGCTCGAAGCCCACGAAAACAAGATCGGCGTACCCGGATATTCGGTGTCGTGGGCGATCTGCGTCAGCCGGTAGACCCCATCGTCGAAGCCGTTGTTGAAGCCGTGGACGAAGACAAGCGCGCGGTCGCCATTCATGGCGATGTTGGCGCCGACGGCCTTGGCGAATTGCGAGGCGTCGCCATAGTGGACGACATCCGTGGCGGTGAATTGCTTGGCCGGGTTCGAATTGGCCGAGCCCTTGGCGCGCTCGATGGCGCCGACCTGGTGGACCTTCGGCACGGTGACGTCGACGCGGGCGTAGCTGGTGGTCAGCGAGCGATCGCCATCGAACACCTGGCGTGGGTCCTTGGTCGCCTGCTTGCGGGTGGTGGCGACGAAGATTTCGTGGGTGCCCGCGATGTCGGAGGCAGGCACCGAAACCGTCGTCTTGTTCAACAGGTCATGGGTGTTCGGGCCGGCGCAGCCGGCGGCAGCGAGCGCGAACGCAAGGACCAGGACAGTCTTCCAACGCTCGTTCACGCGGGCTCCCGCTGGCGCATTGGCGCCGATTTCAATGTCGTAGAGGCAGAGACCGGCCCGGTCCAGTTGAAAGTGATCGGCCGAGCGGCATTCGCGACCTCACGCGGCGACGGTGGCCGCAAGGCAACAGCCTTATTGTCCGAGCGCGCTGATGCGGTCGGTCACCGTCTGGTCGCTGGCAAAGCCGTCATCCTCGCGCAGCCGCTGGCCGATCATCTTCACCAGTTCGGGATTGTCGGCGAACTTGGTGTGGTTGAAGCTGTCGCCTCCCTTGACCTTGGAGAGGTCGACCACGGTGACGCCATAAGCGGCGAGGTCGGCGGCATCCTTGTAGTCGCCGACGCGTGGCCGCGATCCGGCAATCAGGCCTGAGAGCCGCAGCGCACGGTCGTCGTCGGAGAGCAGCAGGATGAACGGCTTGTCCGGCTTGCCGTAGCGGCGCATCTGGCTCTTGAAGACGTCGACGTCGATGTCGGGAGAGGCCAGCACGACATCGCCGAGCTTGCCGCCGAGATCGCGGTCGCCGGTGATGGCCATCTGGCGCAGCGTTTCCATGGTCACCCAGGTTCCGAGCGAGTGGGCGACGATGTCGATGCGCCGCGCGCCGGACTGCTGCAGCATGCGCAATGTCACCTCCAGCTGATCGCGGGCGGCGCTGGCGCTTTCCTTGTCATAGACATAGTCGGTGGTTCTGGCGCCCGATGCCCAGGAAAACAGCACCGGCGTGCCGGGATAGCCGGAATCGTGGACGATCTGGGTCAGGCGGTAGACCGCGTCGTCGAAGCCGGTGTTGTAGCCATGCACGAAGACCATGACGCGGCCGCCGCGCGCGGCGATGTCGGCATTGAGCGCACTGGAGAATTTCGGCTGCGCATCGTAGCCGACGACCTCGGAAGCCATGAAGTACTTCGCCGGGTCGTTGGACCTGCCGCGCGAGCGGCGCTCGATCTGGCCGGTCTGGTGGATGCCGGGAACGGTGACGGTGACGCGGGCGTAGTTCAGCGTCGCCGAGCGTTCGCCGTCGAAAACTTTGTTGGGATCGTCGGATTTCTTGCGTGTGGTGGCAATGAAGATCGAGTGATTGCCCGAGATTTCGGTCACCGGCGTGGACATGACGGCGCTGCCGAGCAGTTCCTCGGTTTTGCGGCCGCCGCAGCCGGCGATCAACAGGGCAAGTGCAAGAATGCAAATCGTCTTCAAACGCACGTCAAAATTCCAATCGAAAGATGAATTCACTTAGAATTCACTTTGAGGCCCAAAGGCCTGTCTACCCTCGGCCCGTCTACCCTCCGCGACACCTCCCGGACAGTGAGAGTGCGGCAGAAGTAAGTCGTGTCCAGCCGAAATGTGGTCAGCGTCGGGTCACAGCCATCGCACTGTTGCGCGAAAGCCAGAATGGCGGCAGGAACGCAGGGATGTTGGAGAAGGGCAATACCTCGGGCTTGAGCCTGATGCCGAGCACATCGCCCATGAAGGCGCGGCGCGCCTCGATGCGGCGCCATGCCTCGGGATAACGGGCCGCGATCTCCTCGCGCAACGCCTCATCGGCAAGCGCGATACCGTCTTCGATGTTGGTGGTGAAATAGCTGGTTCCGGTCGCCGGAATGATGTCGACCTGCAGCGCCATGCCCGATTGCAGCTTGATGTCCGAGCCGGAAAACACCGGCGAATGCATCCATTCGTCGATATGGACGAGATGGCCGGGATTGAGCGAGACGCCGAAGAACGGGTCGCCTATGCGGTCATGCACGGCTTTCCAAAGCGCTCCGCCGGCAACGCCTATGCCGATGGTCTCGTACCAGTCGACGACGGCGGCGAAATAGGGCGCTACCAGCTGTTCGACATAGTCGCTTATCTCGCGCGGCAGTTCGGCCGCGCTCTCGACCAGGAAGCCGGCGCGGGCGTTGAGCGAGCCCTGGATGCCATAGGCCATGGTGACGGGATCGCCGCGCTTGATGATGTCGAGGCGCGGGCTAGGCAAGCCGTAGGGCGCACGCCTGCCGGCGGACAGCATCGGGTGGCAGCACAGGGGCAGGCCGTTGATCCCCATCAGCCGCGCGGCCTGCAATTCGCTCATGCCGGGCTGAATATTCCCAAGCACGTTGCGCAGGCCCTGCGAGGAAAAGGTCGCGGCGAATTCGAAGGACGCCAATTGGTCTGCCTCGTTGATGGCGCGTAGGCCGTCGGATGGGTTCATCAACAGGTTGGCGGCGTTGACCACCGCGCCTCTGTCGCCGGCCAGTGTGCGCAGCGTATCGGCGATGAAGGACGGCAGGTCGAGCGTCGTCTCGCCAAAGCCGCCATCGCCGGGCCCGAACGGCTTCCAGCCGATGGCGCCGATTTTCTGCCCGGTCTTCAGGCCGCAGGCGGCAAGCGTGTCGGCAAGGGAAGCGGAGCGGTCGCGTGGCTGCGCTGGTAGCGAGAAGGTCTGGTAGAGCACGCGCTCATAGGGTCCGTCGCAGATTTCGGCATAGCCCCAGCCTTCATTCCCGACGAGAAGTTTCGGCTGGCTGCCGGGGACGATGACCAGCAGGGTCTCCTCGAAACGAGGGTCGTAGCCACTGAGATAGGCGACATTGGCCGCGTGCTCTCGGTCGCCATAGACGGCGAAGGCATCGAGCCCGGCTTTAACCCCATGCGCCAGTAGAGCATCGATGCGCGCTTCGTAGGTCTGGCGCTTAAGCAGCGGCATCACGGTCGGCTCGCCGAATTCAGGAAGGTCTACGGTCTTCAGGGCGACAGCCGAAACAGGCATGAGGATGGCTCCAGTGGATTTCATCCGGCGCATCAAAGCGGCGGCCAGCGGGCATCGGTGGCCGCAAACGGCGATTTGTGCAATAGGCTTCGCCTTCGAACCATTCGATCCAGAGGTGACGGCGCCATGAACAGTTTCTCCTCCCGTGTCGCCACCGCCGCAGCCGCGATCCGCGAGATCTTTCCCGAAACGCCGCTGCAGGAAAACGACTATTTGTCGAAGAAGACGGGGGCTCGGGTGCTCTTGAAGCGCGAGGATCTTTCGCCGGTGCGCTCCTACAAGATCCGCGGCGCCTTCAACTTTTTCCGCAAGGCGCTGGCCGCAGGCAACGAGGCCGAGCTGTTCGTCTGCGCCTCGGCCGGCAACCATGCGCAAGGGTTTGCCTTCGTCTGCCGCCATTTCGGCAAGAAGGGCGTGGTCTTCATGCCGGTGACGACGCCGCAGCAGAAGATCGACAAGACGCGGCTGTTCGGCGGCGAGTTCGTCGAGATCCGGCTGGTCGGCGATTTCTTCGACGATTGCTACCGCGCCGCCTTCGAATTCACCGAAAGTTCGGGCGCGCATATGGTGCCGCCTTTCGACCACAAGGACATTATCGAGGGGCAGGCGACGGTCGCCTATGAGATCGCCGACCAAATGCCGGGCGCGCGCATGCCCGACATCATCATGCTGCCGGTTGGCGGCGGTGGCCTGGCCGCGGGGGTGACGCACTATTTCGCCGATCAGCAACGTGACGCGCGGTACGTCTTTTGCGAACCGGCCGGTGCGCCGAGCCTGTATCAGAGCCTCGCCAGCGGCAAGCGCGTCCGGCTCGCCAATGTCGACAATTTCGTCGACGGCGCGGCGGTGGCCGAGATCGGCCGCGAGCCGTTGCGCCACCTCAAGGAGTTCGCCGCCGATGCGGTGCGGCTGATCCCGGAGAACCGGCTCTGCGCCACCATGATCGAGATGCTCAACATCGAAGGCGTGGTGCTGGAGCCGGCCGGCGCCTTGGCGATCGACGCGTTGAAAGATTTTTCGCGCAAGGAAATCCGCGGCAAGACCATCGTTGCGGTGGTGTCGGGCGGCAATTTCGACTTCGAGCGGCTGCCCGACGTGAAGGAGCGGGCGCTGCGCTTCGAGGGGCTGAAGAAATACTTTATCATCCGCTTTCCGCAGCGGCCGGGCGCGCTGCGCGACTTCCTCGAACTGCTCGGTCCCGACGATGATATCGCCCGCTTCGAATATCTGAAGAAATCGGCACGCAATTTCGGCTCTGTGCTAATCGGCATCGAAACCAGGGACCGGCGCAATTTCGACCTGCTGAAGGCGAATTTCGAGGCCGAGGGCGTCCACTATCAGGACATCACCGACAACGAGACCCTGGCCGGGTTCATCATATGAGCGGTGCCGTGTTCGTCGCGCTGTTTTCCGGCATCAATGTCGGCGGCAACCGCATCGTCAAGATGGCGGAGTTGCGGGCGTTTTTCGAGGCGCTCGGCTTCACCGATGTCGCCGGCTATGTGCAGAGCGGCAATGTCGTGTTCCGGACCAAGAAGGGCGACGCCGCCACGCTGACCAAACAGATAGAGGCGGCCTTCGAGAAAAATGGGGCTTTCACTCGCGCATCATGGTGCGCGATCTCTCCTGGTTCGAACGGTTGGTGAAGGAGAATCCTTATCCGGAAGTCGCCGGCGATCCGACCAAGCTTCACGCCTACACGCTGGAGCGCCAGCCGACGGCGGACGAGATCGCCAGGCTTGCCGAAAAATGCACCGGCCCGGAAAGCTTCGAGGTTAAGGGCGACGTGCTCTACCTCAAGGCGCCAGACGGGCTCGGCAAATCGGTGTTCGCCGGGCTGATCCCGCGCGTGCTGAAAGTGCCAGGCACCGCGCGCAACTGGCGGTCGGTGCTGGCGCTGCTGCAGATGGCGCGTTCGCTTTGAATCGCTTAGATCTGCGTTGCGGTTGCGATGCTAATTAAGTCTCGGCTAAACAGTTGTTTTTTCTGCAACAATTTCCGATTTTCCGGCTTGGGCAGCTTAATGAATACTGCATGTCTGTGCTATGCTCTTTCCGACTGCATTGGGGAGTTTCATGAAACGTCTGCTTCTCGCATCCACTTTCCTGATTTCGGCTTGCGGCGCGACGTTCGCCGCCGACGTGATTGAGACCGTACCGGCAGGGTTTGTCTGGTCGGGTGGCTATGTCGGCATCAACGCCGGCTATGGCTGGGGACGCGGTGACGCGGTCGACCAGACGGATTCCTTCTTCGATGAGGAGCTTGGTCAGACCCATGACGTCGATACCGACGGCTTCCTCGGCGGCGTTCAGGCCGGTTACAACTGGCAGTCCGGAGCATTTGTCTATGGCGTCGAAGCCGATCTGGGCTATCTCGGCCTCGACGGCGACAGGACTATCGTCGAAGAGCCGGACAATTTCGGATCGGCGAAACTGGGCGTCTATGGCGATCTGACGGCACGTCTGGGCTACGCCACCGACAGGCTGCTGATCTACGCCAAGGGCGGCGCGGCGGCGACTCACTACAAATTGAGTTATGGCGATACTTTCGATTTTGACGGGGTGCCCGACCCGGACAGCAGCGCATCGAGGAGCGGAGGCCGCTTCGGCTATACGATCGGTGGCGGTGTCGAATGGGCCTTCGCCGACAAATGGACCACGAAGCTGGAATACCAGTACTTCGACTTCGGCAAGGTCCGTTTGACAGATATCGAGGGCAACGACGCAAGGGTGAAGATCGACGCCCATACGATCAAGATCGGCCTGAACTACAAGTTCTGATCGATCCGTCGTTCCGACAATTCAGATGGCGTCGCAACCAAATGACGCCATAACGTTGTCCGGGGCTGGCAGCTTCCGGCGTTCGGCGTTGCGGCTGACAGCAGATCAGGTCGCCGGAGCCTGCTTCCACTCGAAAGTCAGCTCCTCGCGGAAGGCGAAGCGCTTGATGTGATCGGCAACGACGCTCTCCATGCGCTCCAGCGATCCGCTTTCATCCGTCGACACCGTGATATGCAGCGCTGCCGCATCGGCATCGAGAACCGTGCGGCCGAGCGACAGATCGATGGTGCCGTGGTTTGGATCGAACTCGACGGGAAATTTGTGCGCCCAGTGCTTGCACAGCTGCTGCAAATAGCGGCTGGCATATGCGGTGGTGACATCGGCACGGCTGGTCGGCATAAATGAATTCTCCTGGATGAGGCACTGGCTTTGTTTGGCTGGCGCGACAGGCAGGTAAATAGGTGCCGTTGCTCGAAATGGCAAAGGCGGCCGGCTTGTCGGCGCGGCCGCCTCGCTCAAGATGGCGTGATCGCTACCAGGTGCCGGTGTTCGGCATCGATGCCCACGGCTCGGCCTTGGGCTTGGCCGGGCCCTTCTGCAGCAGTTCGAAGGAGATGCCGTCCGGCGACTTGACGAAGGCCATGTTGCCGTCGCGCGGCGGCCGGTTGATGATGACGCCATTGTCCATCAGATGCTGGCAGGTGGCGTAGATGTCGTCGACCTCATAGGCGAGATGGCCGAAATTGCGGCCGCCCTTGTACTCCTCCGGATCCCAATTGTAGGTCAGTTCGATCAGCGGCGCCTTCTCAGTGATGCCGCTTTCTACATCCTCGGAGGCGGCGAGGAAGATCAGCGTGAAGCGGCCCTGCTCGTTTTCGTAGCGGCGCACTTCCTTAAGGCCGAGCTTGTTGCAGTAGAAATCAAGCGAGACATCGACGTCGGCGACACGGACCATTGTGTGGAGGTAGCGCATGGGATTTCCTCGGGAATGTTTGGGTTGCGAGGCAACATAAGGTCCACCCCGCCGAAGGGCAACGAGCATCGGACTGGAAAAGTGGTCACCGGTTTTGGAAAAAATCAGATTGCTCTGACAAAAGCGTCGGACACAAGTGGTTGCCGATTTCGGCGAAATCCCTTGCAAATTGCCGACCGGTTGACCGCCTTGATGGATCGTCATTGCTGTCGGCAGCGACGCCGGCAAACAACAAGTCAGCTATTCCTGTATTCAACCGCGAAAAAAGGCACGGCAGGTCTTGCACACCCCGGAAGCGGCGGTGTTAATCTAATGTCAAGAATCACTTGCGGTTTTCTTGAAAAAAAGGGGGCGTTCTTATGGGGGATAAGGCCTCTTTCACGAGGCGGGATGAGAACCTTGACGACGCCCTGAAGAGTGACAGTGGCGGCGATAGCGCCGACCTTGTCGAAATCGCCGGCGCCATCAAATGGTTCGACGTGGCCAAGGGCTACGGTTTCATACTTCCCGATGACGGTTCTTCGGGCGACATCCTCCTCCATGTCACCTGCCTTCGAAAGGACGGTTTTCAGACGGCATTGGAGGGCGCGCGTGTCGTGTGCCTTGTCAAGCATGGCGACCGTGGTTTGCAGGCTTTCCAGGTGCTGTCCATGGACACCACTACGGCGGTCCATCCGGCCGAGATGCAGGAACAGCGCACCCATGTGGCGGTGACGCCGGAAAGCGGGCTCGAGCGGGCGCTGGTCAAGTGGTTCAACCGCACCAAGGGCTTCGGCTTTCTGACGCGCGGGGAGGGCACCGAGGATATCTTCGTCCATATGGAGACGCTGCGCCGCTATGGCATCACCGAGCTCAGGCCCGGACAGGTCGTGCTGGTGCGTTTCGGACGCGGTGACAAGGGCCTCATGGCTGCCGAGATTCACCCCGATATGGGCACCTTGCCGGTCGCGCATTAGGACGCGAGCCTTCCTGAGGAAGTCAGGACGGCGTTTTTCTTGGTTTCACCACGATCTTATCCGAATACCTGAGACCACTTTTAGGGATCATGGTCTTTGGTCGAGGATTTCCAATGGCGTACAGGAACTGGCTGACAGCGGGCGCGCTCTGCGTCATCGTTGCGGTAGCCGCAGGCGCTTACTTCTATTCCGGGCAGCCGACCGCATCCCAGCAGACGATCGCCGGCGGTCAGGCGATGATCCTTCCCGTCGATCCGACACCCTTGGTCGTGGCGACGAAAGGCGGCGATAAATCCTTTTCGATCGAAGTCGCCGACACCGACTCGGAACGCGAGGCCGGCCTGATGTATCGCCAGGATATGGCCGACAATCATGGCATGCTGTTCGTCTTCGAGATGCAGAAGCAGGTCGGCTTCTGGATGCACAACACGCCGATGCCGCTCGACCTGATCTTTGTTGGACAGGACGGCAAGGTCCGGGCCGTCAAGCACGGCACTCCATTGTCCGATGCAGTCATCTCGCCGGGTGTGCCAGTGCGCTTCGTGCTGGAGCTCAAGGCCGGCACCGCCGCCAAAAACGGCATCGACCATGGCGATCTGCTGCGCCATCCGGCCGTCGGCACGGTGTCCGGCCCCGGCATGCCGCCATCGGACAAGGGCAACGCGCCCACGCCCGGCGCCGGCTGAGCCGCTCCCGATGCAATTCTTCTCCCATGACGGGTTCGACTTCGCCTTCCTCGACCGCCAGCCGGCGTCGGGGGCGGGCGATCCGGTGCTGATGATCCACGGCTTTGCCTCCAGCCACTATGTCAACTGGGTATCGCCCGGCTGGTTCAAGACGCTGAACGACGCCGGCTATCGCGCCATCGCCTTCGACAATCGCGGCCACGGCTCGTCGTCGAAAAGCTATGACGAGGCCGACTACACCCCGGCCAAGATGGCCTCGGACGCGGCAGCGCTGCTCGACCATCTCGGCATCGGGCGCGCCCATGTCATGGGCTATTCGATGGGCGCGCGCATTTCGGCGTTCCTGGCGCTGTCGGATCCGGACAAGGTGGCGACGCTGGTCTTCGGCGGGCTCGGCATCGGCATGGTCGACGGGGTCGGCGACTGGGATCCGATCGCCGAGGCGCTGCTGGCCGACGATCCGGCCGCCACCAGCCATCCGCGCGGCCGCTCGTTTCGCGCCTTTGCGGATCAGACGCGCAGCGACCGCCGCGCGCTGGCCGCCTGCATCGCCACGTCGCGCGAACTGCTCAGCGAACACGACATGACGCGCATCGCCCAACCGACGCTGATTGCGGTCGGGACGACAGACGATATCGGCGGCTCGCCCGACGAGCTCGCCGCGCTGATGCCGAACGCCAAGGTGTTTCACATAGACGGCCGCGACCATATGCTGGCTGTGGGCGACAAGACCTTCAAGCAGCGGGTTTTGGAGTTTTATGCCGAAAATCCGCTTTAACCGGTAAGCGATTTTTCGGGCGATATGGATTGGGCGGCCGGCGAGGGGTGGCAAACAATGGCTCAATGGGGAAGAAGCGCCGACGCTCTGCCGGGCGCCGTCTTGACGAGCAAGTTCGGCAAGCGTTCCGTCATCCTGGCGCTGCTCGCCTTCGGTGCCGGTGTGATAGCGCTGACCACAATGGTGGCGCTGCCGACCCACGCATCCGAGCGTGCCCAGAACATCGCCACGGGTTTCTTCATGGCGGTTTTCCTGCTGGCAGGGCCGTTGGCGCATATTGCCGGATTGATTTTCGGGCTGATGGCGCTGGTGCGTTCGAACGATAGCCGCGTGCTCGGGGTCGTCGGCATCCTGCTCAACGGTGGTTCCCTGGCGGTTGGCTTCCTGCTGCTTGTGGCAATGGCATCGACGATAGGCGCTTTCACCTGATCGGGGACGAGTAATGGCCGGATGGGGAAGAAGCACGATAGCAATGCCCGGCGTGGTGGGGCGGAGCAGCTTCGGCAAACGCGCGGTGATCCTGGCCCTGCTGGCGTTCGCAATGGATTTTGCGGCGGTGGTCACGCTGGCGTTGATGCCAGGCGAGGCGTCGCTGGCCGCTCAAAACGTCCTCGGCGGGGTTTTTCTGGCGGTGTTTCTCGTTGCGGCGCCGCTGGCGCACATCACCGGCGTGGTTTTTGGCTTGATGGCACTGGGACGTTCAAACGACAATCGTGTCCTCGGCATCGTCGGTATCATCCTCAACGGGCTGTCGTTGGTGATCGGCCTGTTCTTTGTTTGGGCGGCCACCAAGTCCGTTGGCGCCTTCAGGTGATCGATCTTCGTCTGGCTTGCAGCCGGAGGCGGTGCCGCTTTGGTTGACCTTCTCGTCACCTATATGGACATGCGCGAACCGAATTCGGCGCCGGCTTTCGACTGCCCGCTATCGGGCGCCACGGTGGCGCGTGAAACACTTGATGTGGCCGACTATATCAGCCTCTACCACGCGGTCGGCGAGCCCGTGCAATGGGACCAGCGGCTGCGCATGCCGGCGGAAGACCTCGAGCGCCTGCTGGCGCTGCCCTCGACACATATCCACGTGCCGCGCGTCGAGGGCGTGGCCGCTGGCCTGTGCGAATTCAACGGCGTCGGCCAGCCTGAGGTCGAACTGGTTCATTTCGGGCTGATCCCCGTCTTCCACCGCCGCAGGCTTGGGCCATTCCTGCTCGACCAGGCGCTTCGCGCCATCTGGTCGCGGGCGCCGCAAAGGGTCTGGCTTCATACCGACACATACGACCATCCGGCCGCGCAATCGGTCTACAGGCGCGCCGGTTTCAAAGCCTATGCGCAGCGCATGGAGACATTTCCGGATTAGGATTTGAGCGTTTCTAGAGACCGCGCCAGGTTTTGCCTGGCCTGGGGCTCGAACCTGTGGCGGAATTCCTGCGTGTGAAAAATATGCTGGCGCGCGAGGAAAGTCTTGAGAATCGCGCCGCGACCGGCGCGCCACATCGGCTCCTCGACCCAGCCATATTCGCGGCGGACCGCTTGTTCATAGGCGTCGAAAGCGTCGGCTGACGCACCCAGGATCGCCAGGTCCATATCGAGGAAAAGCGCTGCGTCGCGGAGGGCGTTCTGATCGGCAAGGCCCCGTGGTTGAAGGCTGGGCAGTTCATGCGTGGCAGTGGCGACGATCATCGCCGCGATGCGGCCGAGGCGCTCCGGATCGGTGCGGGCGGCAAGTTTGTCCTGCGCAAGTGCTGCACTCCTGGCCTCGTTGTCCTTGGCGCGGCTGTCATATATGGCGTCATGGAACCAGATTGCGGCTTCGACGGCGCCGGAATCATGCAGCGATGCTCGATATTCGTCCGCCAGCGCCAGCAACGCCTCGATATGGGCGAGGTTGTGATAGTGGCGATCCGGAGCTTGATAGAGCGCGGAGAGCGCGCGTTTCAGCGGAGCGTCGATCAAGGGTTCGTTTTCCATGGCGGCTTGAATTTCCGTGAACCAAATCCATTTCACCGAGCACTAAGGAAAATTGAGTTCAATCGTGCTATGATCTGGCTTATATGTGCCGCCGGAGAATAGGCAAGCGGCCAGGACGCAGGACAAGACGTCGATGAACAGCATCAGCATTTCCCGCCCCACAATGGTCCAGCCGGTCGATCCGATCTGGCGTTCGGTCCGCGACGAGGCGATGGAAGCGGTCAACCGCGACCCGCTTCTGGCGGCGTTCCTCTATTCGACCATCCTCAACCAGGAGAGCCTGGAGGAAGCTGTCATCCATCGGCTCGCCGAGCGGCTCGCGCATCAGGACATCGGCTCCGACCTCATCCGCCAGACGTTCAAGTCGATGCTGGCCGACGACAAGGAATGGTCGTCGATCGTGCGTGTCGACATCCAGGCCTATTACGACCGCGATCCGGCCTGCGACCGCTTCATCATGCCGGTGCTCTATTTCAAGGGTTTCCATGCCATCCAGACGCACAGGCTGGCACATTGGCTGTGGAATCAGGGCCGCAAGGATTTCGCGCTCTATCTGCAGAGCCGCTCGTCCTCGGTGTTCCAGACCGACATCAACCCGGCCGCCCGCATCGGCAAGGGCATCTTCATCGACCACGCCACCGGCCTCGTCGTCGGCGAGACGGCGGTGATCGAGGACGATGTGTCGATCCTGCACGGCGTGACGCTGGGCGGCACGGGCAAGGCCGGCGGCGACCGCCACCCCAAGATCCGTTACGGCGTACTGATCGGCGCCGGCGCCAAGATTCTCGGCAATATCGAGATCGGCCATTGCTCGAAGATCGCGGCAGGCTCGGTCGTGCTGTCGCCGGTGCCGCACAACAAGACGGTTGCCGGCGTACCGGCCCGCGTCGTCGGCGAGACCGGCTGCGACCAGCCTTCGCGCCAGATGGACCAGCTTTTGCCGTCGCAATCGATGGACCAGGTCGTCAGCTTCGACATCTGATTTGCAACACCCGGCGCGCCGGACTGAAGTCCGGTTGCCGGCGCCGTTGCCTCTGAAGCATGATGCCGAAAAGTGTGAGGCGGTTTTCGGACGACATCATGCTCTACCTCCTTGATTTAGAGGCGGATTTGGATTCGACCTGAAATCATCCGGCCCCAGGGTTCGCGTTCTATCCAGCCGGCTTGCCTTTACATCGCCATTGTCGACGTGCCAGAAGCGCGTTCCAACGAGCAAGCCCGACGATCGGAGAAGACTTTTGAAGCCGGACGAAATCAGAAAGCTGGACGCCTATTTCAAGCGCGTCTTCCAGAATCCCAAACTCGAGGTGAAGGCGCGGCCGCGCAAGGAAGATTCGGCCGAGGTCTATGTCGGCGACGAGTTCCTCGGCATCGTCTTCAAGGACGAGGACGACGGCGACTATAATTTCTCGATGGCGATCCTCGACATCGATCTGGCCTGAGCCCAGACGGCTACGGACTTCGGCGATTGGCGGCAGCCAGCTGCGCCATCGTCATCCCGGGGAGAAGCAGCCGCACAGCGGCGTCGCTGAGACCCTGGGATATATTCCAGGCCTCGGCTCAGGAATGTGGCGGTCCAGAACTGCCTCTGCTGCTTCCCAACAGTAATTCTGCACCGCTTCGCTGCCTTAAGGGCATGGAACGGATCCTCGGGTCCGCGCGGCTTCGCGCCCATGTATGACAAAAGCAGAGGGCCGCTACCGTGCGGTCTTTAAGACGCGCGTGGCCTCGGCGACGATAGCGGCGTCAAGCGCTGGCCAGTTGCCCAGCAACTCCCGGGGAAAGCGGTAGGTCAGGCTGAGGCTGTCGCCGACCTGGATGTCGCGCTCGCAGGGCGCCAGCGATTCCTCGGCGCTCGGTCCGCTCAGGCAGCGGGCGACGAACGGGTCCTTGCCGGCCCGGTCGGCGACCGCAAGCACCTCGTTGAGATAGCCTGATTTTTCGCTAAAGCCGTAAATCGTCGTGCCGCCGGGGCCGGGCGCGCCGGGCTGGCTGATCAGCGCGCTATAGATCGGCGCGAAACGGCCGCTCATGTCGCGCGACATCATCTGCGGTTCGAACGACAGGAAGATGATGTTCTTGGCCGTGCCCGTGTGGTTGAAATCGTCGCGTGCGGCTTCGCTGTAGCCGTCCATCTGGGGATAGCGCAGATAAAGGTCGAGGCGCGAAGCGATGCCGTCGCGCCGCGCCTGCAGGAAGCGGATGGCGTTGGCCGGCACGGCAATGACATTGTTGCCGATCACCACCTTGTGGACTGTGGTGTCGTCGGTGTAGCCGGCCATGGCGATCGAGCGGCCGAACCATTTTCCGCCAAGGCTGATCGCCAGCGACAGCAGCGCCAGTGCGGCAAAGGCATAGAACACCCGCTTCATCAGCACGGAATCGACGACGTTGAATTCTTCGGCGGTCGCTGCCTGCTTCATCGCAATCCCCATAGTCGCCGCCGTCTGTCCCTGGGCTGCACACATGCCGCGGCACGGCTCTTGCTGCGCTGGACGCGACTGTGCGATCTCATGGTAAACGGAAGGTAAAGATGAGCCTGCTGCTGCCCGTTCTCTTCGCTTTTGCCGTCGGGCTCACAGCCTGCGGGCTTACCGGGTCCGTGATGGAACTGGCGGCGGGCCGCCGGCTTGCCTTTGCCGAACCTTATGTGTCGCCGGCGTACATCCTGCGCTCGCTGGCCGCGACCGCTTGCGCCGGTCCGTTCATGCTCGCCAACGATGCGCTCGATGCGCGGCGCGACGGCCGCATTTCGATGCTGATGCTGGTGTCCTGCGGCTGCACGGTGATCGCCTGGGCGCTGGCGCTGGGCATCGTGCTGATCGCCATTGCCTCCTGGGGCATTGGCTCTCCTGGTGCGCTTCAGCTGTTGGTGGAATCGCTGGCGCGGTATTTGCCTTGAGGCAATTGCTGGGGAAACCGCTACGCGGTTTTCCCAGGATTGTTCTAGGGTTTGTCCCGGCCTGCGACGAATCGGAGACTGGAAATGCCGACCTATGTAATCGACGGAAAATCGCCCCGTTTCGAGGATGCCGACAGCAACTGGATCGCGCCCGATGCGACGTTGATCGGCGACATCAGCGTCGGTCGCAATGCCGGCTTCTGGTTTGGCGTGGTCATCCGCGGCGACAACGAGGCGATCGTCATCGGCGCCGACAGCAATGTCCAGGAACACACGGTGATGCACACCGATCCCGGTTTTCCCCTGACGATCGGGCAGGGCTGCACGATCGGCCACCGCGCCTTGCTGCATGGCTGCACGATCGGCGACAACAGCCTGATCGGCATGGGCGCCATCGTGCTCAACGGCGCCAGGATCGGCAAGAACTCGCTGGTCGGCGCGGGCGCGCTGGTCACCGAGGGCAAGGAGTTCCCCGACAATTGCCTGATCGTCGGCTCGCCCGCGCGGGTTATCAGGACGCTGGACGACGCCGCGGTCGCCAGGCTGCGCGCCTCGGCCGCGCACTACGTCGCGAACGGCAAGCGCTTCAAGGCGGGGCTGAAGAAGGCCTGAACTCTATCCTGTTTGACGATGATCTTTTCCGAACGGCAGGTCAGCGCAGCAAAAACCGGTTCTCACTTTTCGCTGCCGAGGTCCTTCGGTTCGCGATCATGGTCCAGAAATGGTGGAGCCGGCCCGGGGACGGGGCCGGCTCCTTAAAACCCGGTCGTTGGGGACGGGGAGGGTGGGGACTCGACCGGGCTTTCTCGTTAGGCACGTCGCATTATTCGATGTGCTTGACCTCTGTGATGGCGTCCTAGCGGACGCTGGCAACCGCGTCGGCGCGACCGTCGTTGATCGTCACCCACACGCCGGAATTCTGGTCGGACTGGCGCTTCAGGTATGTATAGTCGGTGTCGGTCCAGGACAGCACCTTGGACTCCAGATTGTCGAGGATGAACTCGCCGAGGCTGGTGCGCACGGTCAGCACCGCATGGCCGTCGCCATTTTGTTGGCGCGCCACGGTCATCAAGAGATTGCCGGCGGGAACGCCGAGCGCCATCAATTCGCGGCGCTTCTCCAGCGCATAGTCCTCGCAGTCGCCGAAGCCGCTGTCGGGATAGGACCAGACCTCTTCCTTACCCCACATTTCCATATCGGTGCGCGGCACGATCCGGGTGTTGACCGAATTGTTGACGTCGACGATCGCCGCCCACAGCTTGCGGGTCAGTTCGACCGGTGCCTGCTTCGGCGTGCGCTGAGCGCACTCCTGCGGCAGCTTCTGGCAGAATTCGTAGTGACCGACCGGCTGTGTCGTGCGGCCGCCAGTGTGCATGTAGGCCGGTCCTGCTGCTTGCGCCGTTCCCCAAGCGGAAAGCTGCATCGCCATTGCCAAGAGCAACAGCTTGCCCCAAATCTTCGCCATTGGTCAGTCTCCCCGTTTGAGGAGACAATGACAGCGCTGGATTTATTTGACGCAAAAACCCGAAGTAGACATTGAGTAAAAGCTCAATAGAATACGCGTAAAATTTGACCTATTTTAAAATAAAATCGTTCAGGTCTCGGCGTAAAACCGCGGTGTCGGGGCGCGGATTTCCGGGTGGAGCCGTGGATTTGCTGCGTGCCGCTACAAGCTGGAGAGGCAGGCGGAACGCCGGCAACAAAAAACCGGCCGCGCAGGGCCGGTTCGTTTTTGCTGCCTGTTGCCGATCGTTCAGGCGCGCGGGGCGTTGAACTCGGAATCGAGCGTTTCCGGGCGCTGGATGACGGCGAATTCGATGGCGACGCCATCCTCGAAATGACGCACCACCTGGCCACGCATGGTGCCCAGCATCACCTGGATGCCGAGCGCCGGCTTGACGTCGATCTCGACCGCCGCGCCCGACAGCGACAGGTCGATGATGCGGCACTGATACTGGCGCCCGTCGGTGAGCTGCAGCACGCTTGTCGGATTGCGCGGCGCCACGCGTTCGTGGCGGCGGTCTTCCGGCAGGTCGAGTTCATGCTTGTTGGCGAGCCAGGTCAACTGCGCGGCAAGCTTGTCCTTCTTGCGATCCGAAGCAATGACGGTCATGGCGAAGCCGTCCTGCGAGGTGCGCGTCACCACGCCCTCGATGCGGCCGATATGATCGATATAGGCAATGATTTTTTCGCCCGGCATGCCGACGCGCTCGGTGCGCAACGCGACATTGCCCGGCGACATATCGACGACCTGGCAGGGGTGCTCGGTGCGGTCCTCCAGCATGAAGCGCCCGTAGATCTTGACCCGGACGCGCTGAAAATTACGCCTTTCGGCGCGGGACGGTGCGTATTCGACCGCCGCTGACCTCATGACTGCCTACACCCCGTTGGCATTCCCGCGTCGTGCGTGGAATCTCGGCAAAAACTACAGCCAAGCAGGTTAACAAAGGGGAAAAGTGGGCCCCCGATAGTTAAGATTAGCGCCGGCTTGGAGACTATTGCTCGCGCCCGCCGTCGAACACGACGAGGTGGCGGATACGGCGCGACCGACCGAGCGCCGAGATGGTCTCCGGCGCTTCGAGTTCGGGAGCCAACGACGGAACGGATATTTCCGGCCGGTTTTTCAGGAACATCGGGTCCTTGTCGGGATCGATGACGCGGATGGCATCGATCAGCGCGTCGGTGATCGGGTCGGCGCCCAGCCAGAACGGCTTTTCCACGGCGCTGATGACGCCGAGGCAGCGCGGGTTCTCGACGCCGCCATCGAGCGGCAGCGCAAGCAGTTCGAAGTGGTTGGAACGGCCGTTGCGGCTGAATCCCTCATAAGTGATCGACACCACGGATTTCTGCTCGAAAACGCCGTGAATGAGGCGCGACACCAGCCGCTGGTCCTTCTCACGCCATAGCGAGGGGAACGAAAACCCCTTGAGCTCGCGGCCGTAGCCGGCGCAAAGCCTGGTGCCGGCAAGCCGGAACACCGCTTCGCCGCGCGTATCCCTTTCCAGGATGAAGGTGTCGGCCAAAAGCGCCTTGATGTCGGCCGGTTCGACCTCCGAACGCTTTGGGGCAGGACGTCCACCACGCAGGCGATTCCAATAATGGAACAGCGCGATTGATCCGTTCTGGTTCATGCTATGAAACTCCGCGCATTCTGCCGTCTGATGGTCCCATCGGTGAACAGAAAGGGCGCCCTCCGATGACCTACATGCGTTCCGGAGCAGGATGCGTGCCAGCGTCGTTAAGACTTGTTCACGGGTCGGGGACGTTAAGGTTAACAAGTGGTTTACGTTGCGCGCACAGGCTCGCCATGGCACACCAAAACCACTCCAGAAGCGGTCGTTTCGCGACGACCAACAGCACTTCGGTCAATAGTTTTAGGGGAGCAGGGGGCTCGACCAGCCGTTCAAGGGAAACCTTGGACGGCTTCTTTTTGATTCGCGCCCCTGGTGATTCGCGGTTGTGATTCGTAGTTTGTGATTTGTCCGGGCATGGCCTAGATGCTCGCGACGACACGCAAATCCCTGGATCAGAGCATATGAGCGAACCGGCCGGCCCCTTGGAGACCGAACAGACCGCGGAGGCGCCGCCGCCGCGCCGCGAGCCGGTGTTCAACCTGCCACCGGCGGTGCTGGCGGTGATCGGCATCTGCGTTGCCGTCTTCCTGCTGCAGCAATATGTGCTGACCGAAGAGCAGCAGATAACATTGCTCACCGACGGCGCCTTCATTCCGGTCCTCTACACCGGCCAATACGGTTTCGACTGGTTCCTTTTCACCCGTCCTTTCACCTATGCCTTCATGCATGGTGGCGTTGCCCACATTGCCATCAACATGGTTGCGCTGGCCGCCTTCGGGTCGCCGCTGGCCAACCGTCTCGGCTGGTTCTGGTTCGCCTTGTTTTTCGCCGCCACCGGGCTGGCCGCGGTGGTGCTGTTCTGGGCGGTCCATCCATACGGCGAAGCACCGCTGGTCGGCGCTTCCGGGGCGATATCGGGCATGATGGGTGCGGCGGCTCGCTTCGGGTTCCGTACCGACCGCTCCTCCGGCAGGGCGGCCTTTGCCGGTCCCGTGCTGCCGATCGCAGTCGTTTTGCGCATGCGCGGCGTCGTCAATTTTCTCGGCGCCTGGATGGTCATCAATCTCGCCACCGGCCTTTACGGTCTCGGGCTCGGAGAACCCGGCCAGATCGCCTGGGAAGCGCACATTGGCGGCCTCGTCGCAGGCTTCTTCGGATTGCGCTGGTTCGACCGGCGCTGGCGGGCGCCTGAATGGGAGATCCCCGACGACCAGCGCACCCCCCACTAGCGCACTCTATTGGCGCACCCCACTGGCACACCCCACTGGCACACTTGAAAAGCAACCGATCACGGCGCACGATGTTCACTCTTATGTGAAGCCGGTCAGGGCGGGAGCTGGCTAGCCAAGCAGGAGGAGGAGGACGCCATGACGGTTAAGGCAATTCTCGAGAGAAAAGGCCATGACGTGTTCACGCTCGGGCCGAATGTAAAGCTCAGCGAAGCCATTCGAATCCTGGCCGACCACAAGATCGGTGCACTGGTCATCACCAACGGCGATCGCAAGATCGTCGGCATCCTTTCCGAGCGTGACATCGTGCGGGTCGTTGCCAGGGAAGGCGCTGCCGCACTTGATATAACGGTACGCTCGGCGATGACGCCGAAAGTGAAGATCTGCAACGAGAACCACACGGTCAACGAGGTGATGGAGATCATGACCAAAGGCCGTTTCCGCCATCTGCCGGTGGAAAAGGATGGGCTGCTCGACGGGATCGTGTCGATCGGCGACGTGGTCAAGCGCCGCATCGAGGATGTCGAGCGCGAGGCCGACGAAATCAGGGCCTATATCGCAACGGCCTGACCTGACGAAGAAACCGCCGTCCGAATACCGGCCGGCGGCGTTCATTCTATCGGTTGCCGAGCGGCCGAAAGGGGCTGAAAAGGCCAGCCCACTGCTCTGCGCTGCTTTGGGCGCTTGTCTCGCGAAGCGGTTTGCACTAGCGAAGACCGATACCCAAATTCGCGAAAATCGCAGTTTTCGCGAGCCAAAAGCGCAGGCCACCATGACCCTTATCGATACCCGCACGCCCGATGCCAAACGTTTTATTCCCGGCGCTACCGGCGATTGGGAGATCATCATCGGCCTCGAGGTCCATGCGCAGGTAACCTCGGAAGCAAAGCTGTTTTCCGGGGCGTCGACGACTTTCGGCGCGGCGCCCAACGCCAATGTCAGCCTGGTCGACGCGGCCATGCCCGGCATGCTGCCGGTCATCAATGAGGAATGCGTCAAGCAGGCGATCCGCACCGGCCTCGGATTGAAGGCGCAGATCAACCACAAGTCGGTTTTCGACCGGAAAAACTATTTCTATCCCGACCTGCCGCAGGGCTACCAGATATCGCAGTTCAAGCAGCCGATCGTTGGCGAAGGCACGATCGTCATTTCGGTCGGTCCCGACCGGCAGGGCGAGTTCGAGGATATCGAGATCGGCATCGAGCGCCTGCACCTGGAGCAGGACGCCGGCAAGTCGATGCACGATCAGCATCCCACCATGTCCTATGTCGATCTCAACCGCTCCGGCGTGGCGCTGATGGAGATTGTCTCCAAGCCCGACATGCGCTCCGCCGACGAGGCCAAGGCGTATGTCACCAAGCTGCGCACCATCGTGCGCTATCTCGGCACTTGCGACGGCAACATGGACGAAGGTTCGATGCGCGCCGACGTCAACGTCTCCGTTCGCAAGCCCGGCGGCGAATTCGGTACGCGCTGTGAGATCAAGAACGTCAACTCGATCCGCTTCATCGGCCAGGCCATCGAGTTCGAGGCGCGCCGCCAGATCGCCATCCTCGAGGATGGCGGCAAGATCGACCAGGAAACCAGGCTGTTCGACGCCGTCAAAGGCGAGACGCGCTCGATGCGCAGCAAGGAAGAGGCGCATGACTACCGCTACTTCCCCGATCCCGACCTTTTGCCGCTGGAGTTCGACCAGGCCTATGTCGACGCGCTGGCCAAGGAGTTGCCGGAACTGCCCGACGACAAGAAGGCGCGCCTGATCTCCTCACTTGGCCTGTCGACATACGACGCCTCGATCCTGGTGTCGGAAAAGCCGATCGCCGACTATTTCGAGCAGGTGGCCTCGGGCCGCGACGGCAAGCTTGCCGCCAACTGGGTCATCAATGACCTGCTCGGCCAGCTTAACAAGGCCGGCAAGGGCATTGAAAATGCTCCTGTAACACCGGAGCAGCTCGGTGCCGTGATCGACCTGATCAAGGAAGGCACCATCTCCGGCAAGATCGCCAAGGATCTGTTCGAGATCGTCTGGAACGAGGGCGGCGATCCGCGCCAGTTGGTCGAAAGCCGCGGCATGAAGCAGGTCACCGACACCGGCGCCATCGAGAAAGCGGTCGACGAGGTGATCGCCGCCAACCCCGACAAGGTCGAGCAGGCTCGCGCCAAGCCGACCATGGCCGGCTGGTTCGTCGGCCAGGTGATGAAAGCCACCGGCGGCAAGGCCAACCCGCAGGCGGTCAACGATCTGGTCAAGGCCAAGCTCGGTATCGAATAGAACAATGTTCGTCCGCACCGCCAGCGAACGTGACCTTGCCGCTGTCCGCGCGCTGCTGGTCGAAACCTGGCACGCAACCTACGACGCGATCTATGGCGCCCAGCGGGTGATCGAAATTACCGACGACTGGCATTCGATCGCCTCGCTCAAGGCGCGGCTGACAAGGCCGAACTCGGAATTCCTGGTCGCCGATGACGGCAAGCGTATCGGCGGCATGGCTTTTGCCGCCGCAACGACGGATGCGAAGATCGTGCTGCTGAACCAGCTCTATGTACTGCCGGCCTGCCAGCGGCAAGGCATCGGCCAGGCCTTGCTGGACGAGGTCGAAGCCAGCTTTCCCGAGACGAACAGGTTGCGCGTCGAGGTGGAAGAGGCCAACGTGCCGGCCATCGCCTTCTACCGTTCGAAGGGATTTTTGCCGGTCGGCAGCACCGCCGATTGCGGCGGCGGTTCGGGGTTGCCGGCGCTGATCTTCGAGAAACCGCTGGGATAGGCGCCCGACGAAACGCTCAGTGCTGTCCTTTCAGCACGACCAGATAGCCGCGTTCCACCGGCTGCCGGAAGGCGATCTGTTCGGATGTGCCCGGATCTTTCGATTGCTTTTCGATGACGTAGCCGCCGGGGTGAGACTTGAGCCATTCCTCAGGCTTGTCGGCGTTCTCGAATGGCTTCTCTATTCGCCCAAGGAAACCGACCTCGCCCTGATAGTCGTAAGCGACGGCCCAGTCGGCGTCCTTTCGTTCGTCGATGAAGCTCGCCAGCTGCGTGAGATCGTAGCGTTTGAACACGGTCGCAGAGGCGGCGGCGTGGCCGATGGCGAAAAGGGCAAGCATGACAAAGGCCGTCGCCCTCAGCCTGGCGACTGAAATCTCGGCCATGAAATAGCCCAGCAGAATGGTCGCGAACGGTAGTGCCGGCACGACATAGTGCGGCTGCTTGCCGGATATGGCGCTGAAGACCAGCAGCACCGCAATGAACGAGAACGACAGCAGGCGCAGGGCACGCAGATCCGGGGATTTGGTGTCGATCAGGCTGCGTATCCGGGCAACCGGCCTCAGCCGCCACACCGGGGGGATAAAGGCCCAGGGCACGAACATGAGCGGCAACAGCATCAGGTAAAAGTAAAACGGCCGGCCATGCGAATTGTGCAGGCTTCCGGTAACCCGACCTGCCGACTGGTTCCAGACGAGATCGTAGACGAAACTGCCCTTGGTCAGGATGGTCGCGGGCGCCAGCCATATAGCGACCGGGGCAAGGGCGGCGAGAATTGCCAGGCCGGCTCCGGCAAAGAACTGCAAAGGGGCAAGGCCGGCTCGCCGGTCACGCCAGAGGGGATAGAGCAGGACGGGCGCGCCGATGTGAATGAGCACGACCGGGCCTTTGGCCAGCACGCCGAGCCCGATGAAGAGACCCGCCAGCACCGCCTGCCAGCGGTTGCCGGTCCTGGCGAAGCCCAGCAACGCCAGCAGTGCGGCGACCACACAGGCCGTCAAAAGCATGTCGAACAGGATCAGGGTCGAATAGATGACAAAGACGGTGCTGCCGGCCACCAGCCAGGGGATGCGACTGGCGATTTCCGGGCGCTCGGGAAACAGGGTTTTGGCCAGAAGTGTCGTCAGCCAGATGACCAGCGACGAGGCAGCGAAGATGACGAGCATCGCCGCCGCGCGGCTCACACCGAAGATGTTCCAGACGAGATCGATGAGCCAGAACAACAGCGGCGGCTTCTGCAGATAGGGCGCAAAGTTCATCGTCGGTACGAAGACATGTCCACCGAGATACATCTCCCAGGCGACGCTGAGATAACGCGTCTCGTCGACCGGCAGTAGCGGACGGAAAGCGAGCGCGATGCAAAGCAGGGCCAGCAGGAAGAGGTAAGGCAGCAGCCGTTCAATTCGTGTCGGTATCAAGTTCGGGGACCGCCCAGGAAATGGTTTTCCACGTCCGGTCGTGCACGATGCACCGTCTCCGGACCGGAGCAGAACCGCACCATGATTTTGGCCGAATTGCAACGATGCCGGCTTGGTATTGTGGATTACGCCTGCGTACCGGCAAATAGTTGAAAAATTTGATGATTGGCTCCGAGTATGGCTTCAGGCCGAGCGCAGCGGCGGCGTCAATTCGCGCATCAGGAGTTCCAGCTCTCGCTGGTCGCCGGTGGCGGTCTTGTCGAAGATGGTTGCCAGCTGTGATTTGACGGTGCCGTCCGAGACGCCGCTGGCAGCCGCGATTTCACGCCGTGTCAGCCCGGCGGCGACATGGCCGGCGACACGCTTTTCCGCTGCGGTCAGTCCGAACAGCGCAGCGATCGCTTCCAGCGCCGGCACTGATGCGGCGCCGGCGGCGGCAATGAAGATGGCCGCGGCGGCGCGCGGCGACATGCGGGCCGAAATGTCGCGTCGCGCCAGAGGCATGACATGCGCCACCGCCGGAGACATGGCCTTCACCAGCGGAATGTTGATGCCGGACGGTCCGAGCGCGAATTCGTCGCGCGTGCCGAGCTGGACGGCGCGGCCGATGGCGGTGTTGGCGTTGGCATAAGCGAAGGACAGCTGGCCGCGCACCGAGGACACTGAGGCGGTTTCGGTGAGCAGGGCTTCGGCTGCCGGATTGGCGAAAATGATCTGCATATCGTCGGCGACGATCAGCACTGGATGGTCGAGGCTCTCAAGGATCGAGCGAAAGATGTCGGCCTTGCGCCGCTCGGCCTCGAACAGGTCGCCGATGGTCACCGCACGCCGGACATGGGGGGCGAGCCTGGACATCAGGTCGATATCCCTGGCTGAAATCTGGGGCCTGTCCTTGTCGGTAACCACCATCAGCGTGCCGGTGCGCGCCGGCTGCTTCATCAGCGCTACCCAGAAGAAATCGTCGAGACGGTTGGGTTCCACCCACTCGCGCACGATGCGGCTTTCGAGCCAGTTCTGGCGGGCGTCAGGGCCTTGCAGGGCGTAGACGCTGTCGACGGTCAACGGTATGTCGACTTCCATCTTCGGCACCGCCTTGAAAAAGGGCACCTCGCAGGCGTAGTCGCGCTGCAGCGGCTCAAGCAGAACCGGATCGCCGCAGGAAGTCGAAAACCGGGCCGAGTTTCTCGCCGTATCGACGACCGCCAGCATGGCAAGCCGGCCGAGCGCCAATTTGCAGATTGATTCAAGCGTCGATGGCCAACGGCCGACATCGACAATCGAATCGTAGATTGCCTCGACGATCTGCGGCAGGGCGCGACCGACTATGTTGGCCTGGACAGACACGTAGAGCCTCGTAAGGATTGCAGCGTAGTGGCAGGTCACACACTGTCTCTGCCTGGGGTCGCACACAACATAGCCGGCTTGGTTACGTCTGTGAAACGTCTCACAGCGGCGTTCGGTGTATCGTGAGCGCTTACGGGCTGGCCAGAACGTACCTGATGAGCCGTTGTCTAAGAGCGCTCGGGCCGCTCTGCGATACAAATCAAAGTGAACGGAATTGGAATTTTTCAGGGAATAAATGAGTAAACTTCCACATTGTCGATCAACCTGGTTCTGCCAAGCCACGCCGCGGCAAGCAGGCGGCCATCGCCGTCACGCCGCCACGAGGTGAGCGTCAGGCTCTCGCGCGCGGCGACATAGTCGACGCTGTCGAAGCCTGCCTCGAGAAGCGCGGCAGTGGCTTTACCGGTCACGCCGTTTTCATCGGCACCGGCCGCGAGCGCTGCCGCCGTCTGGCGCAAGATGACATTGAGCTGTCGCGCGACGTCGAGCTCGGCGGCGTCGAGATAGGCGTTGCGCGACGACATTGCCAGGCCATGCGCATCGCGCACGGTTGGCGCGCCGACGATTTCCACCGGAAGGTCAAGATCGCGGCAGAGCTTTCGGACGACGCAAAGCTGCTGGTAGTCTTTTTCGCCGAAGATGGCGTAGTCGGGCAGGGCTTGCAGAAAGAGCTTGGCCACGACCGTGGCGACGCCCTCGAAGAAGGTCGGCCTGAAATCCGATTCCAGGCCAGAAGACGGGCCGCCGACCGAAATCTTCGTCGCAAAGCCTGCCGGATACATTTCGGAAACCGTAGGCGTGAAGGCAAGCTGTGCGCCGGCCTCGGTCAGCCGGTCGAGATCGCGGGCCAGCTGCCGCGGATACTTGTCGAGATCTTCAGTGGGGGCGAACTGGGCCGGGTTGACGAAGATGGAGACGACGCAGCGATCGGCCGTTGCGAGCGCAGCCCCGACCAGCGAGATATGGCCGTCATGCAAAGCGCCCATGGTCGGCACCATGGCGACGCTCAGGCCTTCGCGCCGCCATTCGCGGATCTGCGCGCGAAGGCCGGGCACGGTGTCGACGACGAGCGGCTGGCGGATGGGGGGCCGGTTCATGCCTTGTCCTTGTCGCTCGCGGCTGAAAAGACGTGGCCCGGCCCGGGGAAGGTGCGGCTGCGCACCTCCGCCGCATAACGCGCCGCGGCATCGGCGACAGCGCTGCGCAAATCGGCGTATTCCTTGACGAATTTCGGCACCCGGTCGACCGTCAGGCCGACCATGTCGTCGATGACCAGGATCTGGCCGTCGCAATCGCGGCTGGCGCCGATGCCGATGGTAGGAATGGTAATGTGCCGGGTGAGGTCGGCGGCAACGGTCTCGACCGTGCCTTCGATGACCAGCGAAAACGCGCCGGCCTTTGCGACCGCGTCGGCGTCGCGCATGAGCGCGGCCACATTCTCCGGCGTGCGGCCCTTGATCTTGTAGCCACCGTCCTTTTCCACCGATTGCGGCTGCAAGCCGATATGGCCCATCACTGGAATGCCGGCCGTGACGATTGCGGCGATCTGGAGGGCTACTTCGACGCCGCCTTCCAGCTTCACCGCCTCGCAGCCGGTTTCCTCAGAGATGCGGCGCGCCGAGGCAAGGGCTTGCGCGGCCGAAGTCTCGTAGCTGCCGGCCGGCATGTCGACCACCACGCAGGCCTTTGACGAACCGCGCATCACGGCCTGGCCATGGGCGATCATCATCTCCAGCGAGGCGCCGAGCGTGGTCTTGTGGCCATGCAGCACCATGGCAACGCTGTCGCCGACCAGGAGAAGGTCGACATGATCGTCGAGCAGGCGGGCGACGGGATAGGTGTAAGCGGTAAGGCATACGACCGGCACGCCGCCCTTGCGGGCGCGTATTGTCTCCGCACTGATCCTGGCGACAGCTAAGGCCATTCCTCACCTCCCGCAGCCGGCGTTGACTACAGCGCCGCGCGTCCCGTGGACGCGCAAAGGACGCTGTAGCACTTTGGTTTGCGCATGATCCTTTCCGAAAATCGATTTCGATTTTCGGGGTCATGCGGCAGCGCCGGGCGATGAGAGCTTTAGGAAGACGCAGCCGGCTTGGCAAGCGTCGGTTCGCAGGTGCGAAATGGATCGGCCAATGACCGAGCGTTTCGGCATGCCGTCAGTGCCGCAGGCGCCGCAAAACCCTTGCCTTCGCCAAGGCCTGACGCCATAAGCAGGGAACAGCCACCGCCGCGCGCCCGCGAGGATCTGAATGAAAACTTTCCTTCTGCAGTTTTTCACCTGGTGGAACCGCCAGACGCTGGGAACCCGTTTTCACACCTGGCGCCACGGCAACAAGGTCGGCCAGGATGGGGCCGGCAATGTCTACTACGAAGGCGGCGTCGATTCGGAAGGCCGCACCCGCCGCTGGATCATCTACGCCAATTATTCGGAGGCGTCGGCGATCCCTCCGGGCTGGCACGGCTGGATGCATCACCGCGTCGATGTGGCGCCGCCAAGCGATGACTATCGGCCGCGCGAATGGGAAAAGGCGCATGAGCCGAACCTCACGGGAACACCGGCGGCTTATCGCCCGAAGGGTTCCGTGCTCACCAATCAGCACCGTCCGCAGGTGACGGGCGACTACGATGCGTGGACGCCTGGTTCTTGACCGCCGGCCGGTCCTTTGTCGCCACAATTGGCGTTTAGCTGCTTGCTGATATGACAACGGCGAATAGCCTTGGGCGTGACAGAATCACCCGGGCCCAAACCACCGGTATCTCCGCATGAACATTTTCAGCCTGACATCGATGGCCGGACTGGCGGCAATTGGCGCTATCGCCATGTTCCCGACAGCGTTTGCCGCGGCGCAGGCGCCTGCGGCAGCACCCGCAATCTCCGATCGCATCACCAATCCGGTCGCCGAATTTGCCGGCATCGACAAGATCACCGGCCGTATCATCACCTTCGATGTCTACATCGACGAAACCGTGCAGTTCGGCGCTTTGCAGGTGACGCCGCGCATCTGCTATTCGCGGCCGGAGAATGAAGAGCCGAAGACCGATTCCTTCGTCGAAGTCGACGAAATCACGCTCGACCGCAAGATCCGCCGCATCTTCACCGGCTGGATGTTCGCCGAGAGCCCCGGCCTAAACGCCGTCGAGCACGCCGTCTATGACGTCTGGCTAAAGGGCTGCAAGCAGAAGTCGGATGTGCCGCCGCCCGACGCGGCCAATGCCGAGACGCCCAAGGTCGACACGTCCAAGCCAAAGCCCGCCGCTGCTCCGGCCGCCGAACAGCCAGACCCCACGGAACCTGACGCGACCAACACCAACTGATCCTCCGGAACCGTGGTGGCAACTATGCGTTGGGCCATGGACGATGACGCATTTATGCGCTTGGAGGATATTCTGATGTCGGACAGCAAACGGATAACGGCCAGCAAAGACGACCTGCTCGAACTCGAAAAGGGGTTCTGGACGGGCGACGAAGCTTACTACGCCGCCAATGTCGACACAGAATGCCTGGTGGCATTTCCTGAGATGGCACAGGCAATGGACAATGCCGATCTGGCCAAGACCGCGACCAAGCCCAACCGCTGGCGCGACCTTCAGATCGACCTCAAGGGTATCATCGAGCCCGGCAGCGACATTATCATGCTGACCTATGAGGCTCATGCGACACGGGAAAACGGCGAGCCCTACGCGGCGCTGGTCAGCACTGGCTATGTCCACCGTGTCAACGGCTGGAAGATGATGTTCCATTCGCAGACGCCGATGGAAGCCGCGAAGGGCTGACCCCTTTCACCGGTCGAGCCGGCTCGGCCGCTCGGTCTCCGATCAGGGATAAAAAACGGCTTCGCCCTTCAGCGCGTCGGCCAACATCTTCTCGTATTTGACGCGCGGCACGTCGACCGCGCCGAAGCGTTTGAGATGCTCAGTGGTGAATTGCGTGTCGAGCAGGGCAAAGCCGCGCGCCTTCAGCCGCTCGACCAGATGATACAGGCAGGTCTTGGACGCGTCGGTTTCCCGGGCGAACATGCTTTCGCCGAAGAACACGCGACCGAGCGAGACGCCATAGAGGCCGCCGACCAGCCGTTCCTCGCGCCATGCCTCGACCGAATGGCAGTGCCCCAGACGGTGCAGTTCGATATAGGCTTCGCGGATCGGCGCGTTGATCCAGGTCGAGCGGCGCTCCTCGCGCTTTTCGGCGCAGCCGTCGATCGTCGCCTCGAAATCGAAATCGAAGCGGATGTCGAACGGGTGCTTGCGAATTGTCTTCCGCAAGCTCTTCGGCGTGTGGAAGCCATCGAGCGGTATGATGCCGCGCGTCTCCGGCCGCACCCAGAACACTTCCGGGTCGGAAGCGCTCTCGGCCATCGGGAAGACGCCCGAGGCATAGGCCTTGAGCAACAGGTCGGTCGGAATGCGATAGCCGGGAGCGTAAGGACGGGTCATCGCGGCATCATAGCGGCAAGTCGGGCGCTATTCCTCTTTGGCCAGATACTTTTCCAGCCAGTGGATGTCGTAGTCGCCATTGGCGATATCGGCATTGCCGACCAGGTCGCGAAACAGCGGCAGCGTCGTCTTGATGCCGTCGACGACGAACTCGTCGAGCGCCCGGCGCAGCCGCATCATGCATTCGACGCGGTTGCGGCCGTGCACGATCAGCTTGCCGATCAGGCTGTCATAATAGGGCGGGATCTTGTAGCCGGAATAGACACCGGAATCGACGCGGATGCCGAGACCGCCAGGCGTATGGAAATGCGTAATCGTGCCGGGCGAAGGCGTGAAGGTGCGCGGGTCCTCGGCATTGATGCGGCATTCTATGGCGTGGCCGTTGAACTTGATGTCCTCCTGGCGCACCGAAAGCCCGCCGCCGGAGGCGACGCGGATCTGTTCGTGGACGAGATCGATGCCGGTGATCGCCTCCGTTACCGGATGCTCGACCTGCAGCCGCGTGTTCATCTCGATGAAGTAGAACTCGCCATTCTCGTACAGGAATTCGATGGTGCCTGCGCCGGAGTAGCCGAGGTCGGCGATGGCCTTGGCACAGATATTGCCGATGCGGGCGCGCTCCTCGGCGTTGAGGGCCGGCGAGGGCGCCTCTTCCCAGACTTTCTGGTGGCGGCGTTGCAGCGAACAGTCGCGCTCGCCGAAATGCACGCCGCGGCCGGCGCCGTCGCCGAATACCTGCACCTCGATGTGGCGCGGCTTTTCCAGGTATTTCTCGATGTAGACGGCATCGTCGCCGAAGGCCGCGCCGGCCTCCGTGCTGGCTGTCTGCAAGGCGATCTCGAGATCGGCTTCGGTAAGGGCGACCTTCATACCGCGCCCGCCACCGCCTGCCGAAGCCTTGATGATCACGGGATAGCCGATCTCGGCGGCAATGCGCCTGGCTTCCTTCTGGTCGGTGACGGCGCCGTCGGAGCCCGGCACAACCGGAATGCCGAGCCGCTTTGCGGTGCGCTTGGCCTCGATCTTGTCGCCCATGATGCGGATGTGGTCGCCCGACGGGCCGATGAAGGTGATGTTGTGGGCGGCGAGAATGTCGGCGAACTTGGCGTTTTCCGACAGGAAGCCATAGCCCGGATGCACGGCATCGGCGCCTGTGATCTCGCAGGCTGCGACGATCTGGTGGATGTTGAGATAGCTGTCGCGCGACGGCGGCGGACCGATGCACACGCTTTCGTCGGCGAGCCTGACATGCATGGCGTCAGCGTCGGCGGTCGAATGCACGACCACGGTCTGGATGCCGAGTTCCTTGCAGGCGCGCAGCACCCGAAGCGCGATTTCGCCGCGGTTGGCGATGAGGATCTTCTGGAACATCCGGCCCGCTCTACTCGATCACGACGAGCGGCATGCCGTACTCGACCGGCTGGCCGTCCTCGAACAGGATCGCCGTCACCGTGCCGGCGCGCGGCGAAGGGATCTGGTTCATCGTCTTCATCGCTTCGATGATCAGCAGCGTCTGGCCTTCCTTGACCTTCTGGCCGACTTCGATGAAGGCCTTGGCGTCGGGCGAGGGCGCGAGATAGGCGGTGCCGACCATCGGCGAGGGGACCGCGTTCTTGGACGGGTCGGCCACTGCTGGTGCGGCAGCCGCGCCCGCCGCGGGCTGCTGCGCTGCCGGAGCATAACCGGCCTGCGGGGCGGCGATGGCGTGGACGGCCGGCGCCTGGCGCGATACGCGCACCTTCAGGTCGCCGAGCTCGACTTCGATCTCGGTGAGATTGGTGTCGTTCAGTATGCCCGCCAGATCGCGGATCAGTTGCTGGTCAACACCGGTCTTCTTTATTGACATTTTCGAGCCTTCTGTTTGTGGGCCGGTCATAGGCGTGCCGCCAGCGCCTGCAGCGCCAGCGAGTAGCCAAGCGGTCCGAACCCGCAGATCATGCCGACAGCGACCGGCGCGACCATGGAGACGTGGCGGAATGGTTCCCGCGCGTGGATGTTGGAGAGGTGAACTTCGGCGACGGGCAGCGGCGCGACAGCGCGGATGGCGTCGTGAATGGCAATCGAGGTGTGGCTGTAGGCACCCGGATTGATGACGATGCCGGCTGCCTTGTCGCCGGCTTCCTGGATCCAGTCGACGAGGTCGCCCTCATGGTTCGACTGGCGAAAATCAATCTCGAGGCCAAGCGCGGCGCCCGCCTGCTTGCAGTCGTCGGCGATCGCGGCAAGCGTCTTGCCGCCATAGATGCCCGGCTCGCGCTTGCCGAGCGCGTTCAGGTTGGGGCCGTTCAGGACGAAAATCGTTTTCAAAAATGCCGACCTTTTCCGACGCCGGCCTCAAGCCGGCGCGCAGGGCCTTCTATAATGGGCATAGCCGCCCGCGGAAAGAGCACAAGTGCGATCTTTCACTGTCCACAACAGGCGGAAATGTGCCCGTGAGAAATAGGCTCGCGTGCAAGATCAGAGCGCGGCTTTCGCCGCCTCGATCTTTTCAGCCAGCACTTCCTGGCCGAGCGCCCCGAACACCACCTCATTGCCGACCACGTAGGAAGGCGTTCCGGTGATGGCCAGCTTGTTGGCGAGGTCGAAGGTCTTGGAGAAAGCCTCGGTGATGGTCGGATCCTTCATCTTCTCGCGCAATTTCGCCTCATCGGCGCCTAGCGACAGCGCAACCTTGATGGCCGCCGCCTCGGTGGCGCGGCCCTGGCCGCCGAGCAGGGCGTTGTGGAACTCGCCGTATTTCTCCGGATGCATCAGGTGGAAAGCCATCGAGACGACGCTGGCCTTTTGCGAATCCGGCCCGAGGATCGGGAATTCCTTGAGCACGAAGCGCAGCTCCGGATCGGCCTTTGTCAGAGCCTGCATGTCCTCGATGGCGCGTTTGCAGAAGCCGCAATTGTAATCGTAGAATTCGACGATGGTGACCTTGCCCTTCGGGTTGCCGACGACACCGTCGAAGGTCGAGTTGAAAATCTCGGACTTGGCCTTCTCGATGACTCCGAGGCTGGCGATGCGCTGCTCTTCCTTCTGCTTGGCCTCGAGCGCCTCCTGCACTTCGAGCAGCACTTCGGGGTTCTTCAGGAGATAGTCGCGGATAATGCCCTCGACCTCGGTGCGATCGATCTTGGTCTCGGCCGAGGCGGTCTGCACGGCCTGCGCCGTGCCGGCCTTGGCCACCTGCGGACTGCCGGCGACGAACCCGAACGCCAGCATGGCAAGAGCAGCCGCCACTCCCGTCGTGCCGAGCAATATTGCCTTGTTCATCGTCTCATCCTCTTTACCGGTTCCGGTCTATCCTAGTCGCCGCGGGCGACCGGAAGGTTCATTTCTTGAGTTTGCCTGAAGGGTTGTAGTTTATGATGTCCTGCGCCCGAATCCAGCCGGGTTCGCCACGCTTCAAGTCCTTTTGCGCGCGCATGGCGAAAATTTTCGCATTCGTGTAATCGCCGGAATAGAAATGGCCCTCGGCGGTGGCGAGTTCCGCCGCCGGAATGTTGCCAAGCTCGCCATAGGCCTGGGCGAGATAGCGGTATCCGACCGTGTTTTCCTTGTCGCGCCCGAGACCGTTGTTGATCTGCACCACCGCCTTCTTCAGCGAGTCGGGCGTGCCGATGGCCATCAGCGCCTGGCCGAGGGAAACGGGCAACAGGCCCGACCTCACCGGATCGAGGCTGACCGCCTTGGCATAGGCGTCCGCGGCGTCCTTGGGCTTGTTGGCCTTCATCAGGATGTCGCCGCGCATTTCCTGGAAGTAGGGGTTCTTCGGCTGTTCCTTGATCAATGCATTGGCCTTGGTCAGTGCTGCACCCAGATTGCCGTAGAGATAGGCCATCTGCGCTTCGCCATAGCGCGAGGCGAGGCTGCCCGGGGCCTTGCGGATCAGCCGCGTGGCGGCGGCCTGGCCGCCCATATAGGCGGCGATCTTGATGCGCATCATGTCGTGCCGCTGCTGCAGTGCCGGCGGATCGACCTTGTCGACGTTAGGGCTCTGCTTGACCAGCACTTCGAGATTGGCGATGCGCTCCTGCGGCATCGGGTGGCTGATGCGGTAGGGATCGACCTGCGTGCCGGAAAGCGACAGCGCGCTCTGGAAGCGGGCGAAGGTCTTCAGCATGCCCAAGCCGGACTGGCCGGTGGCATTGAGATAGGTGATGGCAGAGCGGTCGGCGGTCGACTCTTCGGTGCGCTGGTAGGCAAGGATGCTGCGCTGCGCCATCTCGCCGCCGCCCGCGGCCACGCCCATGCCGGCGCCGGCAAGGCCGCGGCTGTTGGTGGTGGCGCCGGCAACGATGGCGCCGGCGCCAAGCAGCGTGGCGATGATGGCCATGGTCTTGGCGCGCTCGAGCTGGTCGCGCAATTTCTGCTGATGGCCGCCTGCGATGTGGCCGGCCTCATGGGCGATGACGCCGATGATCTCGTTGGGCGTTTCTGCCTGCATCAGCGCGCCGGTGTTGATGAACAGCCGGCGCCCGGTGACGAAGGCGTTGAAGCTCTGATCGTTGACCAGAACGATATCGACACCGTCATTGGCAAGACCGGCCGCCTTGAAGATCGGCCGCGCATAGTCGCGCACCAGCGCCTCGATCTCGGCATCGCGCACGACCGGCACCGCCTGCGCGAAGGCCGTCACCGAGCCGGTGAGAGCGACGGCGGCGGCAAGCAAAAGCGTCGCAAAGCCGCGCGCTGTCTTCCCGATGGAAGATTTGGACATCGTTGATTTGGGTCGGCTCTGCATGAGGTCCACTGGTAAACGAGCGCGCGAACGATGAAAAGTCACGGCACCGAAACTAGGCGAACTTGTGATCCTCACATCAATCGGGCATTTGTGCGGCGCTGCCGCCGGTTGATGGCTTTGAGCGGCGGGCCGGACGGAAAGATTGAGGTCAAATGGTAGTTTCGCTGTCGCGCCGCGGTGAAGTCGAGCCGTTTCACGCCATGGACATTCTGGCCGAAGCCAACCGGCTGAAGGCGACGGGCGTGCCTGTCGTCTCCATGGCCGTCGGCCAGCCATCCGATCCGGCGCCCGTGGGCGTGAGGGAAGCAGCCGCAAATGCGCTGAGGATCGGACGCATCGGCTATACCGACACGCTCGGTCTGGCGGATCTGCGCAAGGCGATCGCCGGACATTATGGCGATCATTACGGGATCGATGTCGCGCCGAACCGGATCGCCGTGACCACGGGATCTTCGGCCGCCTTCAATCTGGCCTTCCTGGCGATGTTCGATCCCGGCGACCGCGTCGCCATCGCAGCACCCGGCTATCCCGCCTACCGCAACATCATGGCGGCGCTCGGCATCGAGATCGTCGAGATCGAGCTCGGCAGCGACGCCTATCTTCATGCCGAGCATTTGAAGGCGGCGCATCGCGAAAAACCGCTGAAGGGCGTGCTGTTCGCCAGCCCGGCCAATCCGACAGGTGCGGTCATTCCCGTCGACGAGTTGTCGGCACTGGTGAGGACAGCCGAAGAACTCGGCATCGCGGTGATATCGGACGAAATCTATCACCGGCTGGCCTATGCCGCGCCCGACACCACGGCGCTGGCCCATGGCTCAGGCGTGACGGTGATCAATTCCTTCTCGAAATATTATTGCATGACCGGATGGCGCATCGGCTGGATGGTGCTGCCGGAAGCTCTGGTGAGGCCGATCGAGCGCATCGCCCAGAGCCTCTACATCTCGCCGCCGGAACTGTCGCAGATCGCGGCAATCGAAGCCTTCAAGGCGGCGGAAGAGCTGGAAGCGGTGAAGGCGCGCTATGCCTGGAACCGCGAGCTGTTGATGCGGCGCCTTCCGGAACTCGGATTTCCCTTGGCGGCGCCGATGGACGGTGCCTTCTACGCTTTCTGCGATGTCACCCGGCATACCAATGACAGCATGGCCTTTGCGCGCAAAATGCTGGCCGAAGCGCATGTGGCGGCGACGCCCGGTCGCGATTTCGATCCGCTGGCAGGACACCGCACGATGCGCTTTTCCTATGCCGGCAGCCATGACGACATGGTCGAGGCGATGGCGCGCATCGAGCGCTGGCTGAAATAGCGGGGACGAGCATGCCGGATCTTGAACAAACGCTGGCCGACATCGCCGCCGAGATGGCCGAGCGCTCCGATCGCGGCGAGGTCGCCACCTACATTCCGCAGCTCGGCAAGGTCGATCCGAAGAAATTCGGCATTGCCGCCGTGACCAATGACGGCCGCGTGCTGGTCGCCGGCGACGCCGACCAGGCGTTTTCGATCCAGTCCATCTCCAAGGTGTTTACGCTCACGCTGGCGCTCGGCAATGTCGGCGACGCGCTGTGGCAGCGTGTCGGACGCGAGCCGTCGGGCAATCCGTTCAACTCGATCGTGCAGCTCGAGCATGAGAACGGCATTCCGCGCAATCCGTTCATCAATGCCGGCGCCATCGTCGTCTCCGACATACTGCTTGCCGGCCACCAGCCGCGCGAGGCGATCGGCGAAATCCTGCGCTTCATCCAGTTCCTTGCCGATGACGAAGCGATCATCATCGACCGCGAGGTCGCGGCTTCCGAACGCGCCACCGGCTATCGCAACTTCGCGCTTGCCAACTACATGAAATCCTTCGGCAATGTCCACCATGCACCGGAGCTGGCGCTGGGCGTGTACTTCCACCATTGCGCCATCGCCATGAGCTGCCGGCAACTGGCGCTGGCCGGCCGCTTCCTCGCCAATGGCGGCAGAAACCCGGCAACCGGGCACTCCGTGGTGTCTGCCGAGCGGGCGCGGCGCATCGGCGCCATGATGCTGACCTGTGGCCACTATGACGGTTCCGGCGATTTCGCCTTCCGTGTCGGCATTCCCGGCAAAAGTGGCGTCGGCGGCGGCATATTGGGGATCGTGCCGGGTGTTGCTTCGCTCGCCGTATGGTCGCCGGGCTTGAACGCCAACGGCAATTCCAAGCTGGGGTCGATCGCCTTGGAAAAACTGGCCAGGATGATGAACTGGTCGATTTTCGCCCCCTGACGCCTTCCGTCATTCGCGCATGCAAAAATCCCGCGCCGTGGTTTGAACGGCGCGGGATTTTTGTCAGGAACCTATCTTAATCGGCTGAATAGCTTAGAAAAAGCCCTTCCGCTGCCACCAGCCGGCGCGCTTCGGCTTTTCCTCGGCCTTTGCCTCGTCGGCAACGCTGGAGGAAACCACCGGCACCGCGGAGGTATCCGCGGCCACGGCTTTGCGCCGTGACTGGCGAGCCTTGGCGGGCTCGTCGTCGACGGTCGTTTCCGTGGCGGCATCGGCCGCAGCGGGGGCGGCAGCTTCGACGGCAGCTTCCGGTGCAGCCTCGGCCGCCGTCTCATCGGCGACTTCCACCACAGCCTTCTTTGCCCTTGAAGCGCGCTTCTTCTTCGGCTTTTCGGCTGGAGCGTCGTCGTTCGCCGCGGCGGGAGCCGCTGCTTCTTCAACCGCTACGGCTGCTACGGGCTCGCTTGCGGCCGTTCCGACTTCAGCGGCCTCGGCCACCGAGGCGGTTTCGCCGGCTTCGGTCTCCGTGCCGTCTTCGCGACGATTGCGCTTGCCGCCGCGCTTGCCGCGACGGCGCTTCTTGCCCTGGGCGTCATCTGATGCTTCCACCGTTTCGACGGCGCCAACCTGGGCTTCGTCTTGCTGTGTTGCATCGTCATCGCCTGGTTCAGCGGCAAAGTCGTCGCTTGCCGCCGAAACCGAAGCACCTTCGGCGCCATGCTCGCGATCGCCATGTTCGCGTTCGCGATCCTTGCCGCCGCGCCGCCTGCGGCGCTTGCGACGCTTGCGATCGCGGCCTTCGCCGTCCTCAGCCGATCTCGGCTGCTGCTGCTGCGACTGCGGCTGCGCCTGACGCGGCTGCTCTGCCTGTACCACAACCTCGTCGTCTTCCTCCTCGATGACGATCTCGTCCTCGGGCTCTTCCGGCTCGACATAGGCCGGGAAGGTTCGCGCTTCGACAAAGCCTTCCGGCTTTTCGGCAATGGCGCCGCGGAAGATCGCGTAGTGCTGCACACCGACCGTATCATCGGCCTCGACGGTGATGGTCAGGCCAAAGCGGCTTTCGAGTTCCACCAGCGTGCCGCGCTTGTGGTTGAGCACATAGAGAGCGGTCGCCGCCGGGGTCCGCACCGTGATGTGGCTGCGCGAATCCTTGAGCAGGAATTCCTCGATCGCCCGTACCACCATCAGCGCCACCGACGAATCGGAGCGCACATGGCCGGTGCCGCCGCAATGCGGGCAGGGCTTCATGGTCGATTCCAGCACGCTGGCGCGGATGCGCTGGCGCGACATCTCCATCAGACCGAAATGTGAGATGCGGCCGACCTGGATGCGGGCTCGGTCGTTCTTGAGGTGATCCTTCAGCCGCTTCTCGACGGAGCGGTTGTTGCGGTTCTCCTCCATGTCGATGAAGTCGATGACGATCAGGCCGGCGAGATCGCGCAGCCTCAATTGCCTGGCGACCTCTTCCGCCGCTTCAAGGTTGGTGTGGAGAGCGGTGTCCTCGATCGAGTGCTCCTTGGTGGAGCGGCCCGAATTGACGTCGATGGCGACCAGGGCCTCGGTCTGGTTGATGATGATGTAGCCGCCGCTCTTCAGCGTCACCTGCGGCTGCAGCATGCGGTCGAGCTGCGCCTCGATGCCGTTGCGCACGAAGATCGGCGTCGTGTCGCGGAACGGCTGAACCACCTTGGCGTGGCTCGGCATCAGCATGCGCATGAAATCCTTGGCCTCGCGATAGCCTTCCTCGCCGGAGACAAGAATCTCGTCGATATCCTTGTTGTAGAGGTCGCGCACCGAGCGCTTGATCAGGCTGCCTTCCTCATAGACGAGGGCAGGGGCGGTGGATTGCAGCGTCAGGTTGCGGACGTTTTCCCAAAGCCGCATCAGATATTCGTAGTCGCGCTTGATTTCCGCCTTGGTGCGGCTTTCGCCGGCGGTGCGCAGGATGACGCCCATGCCCTGCGGCACTTCGAGATCGGCAACGACCTCCTTGAGGCGCTTGCGGTCGACCGCACTGGTGATCTTGCGCGAAATGCCGCCGCCGCGTGCGGTGTTGGGCATCAGCACGGAATAGCGGCCGGCAAGCGACAGATAGGTGGTGAGTGCAGCGCCCTTGTTGCCGCGCTCTTCCTTGACCACCTGCACCAGCAGGATCTGCCGGCGCTTGATGACTTCCTGAATCTTGTACTGGCGGCGCACCGGCTTGCGGCGGCTGCGCACCTCTTCCAGCGCATCCTCGGCGCCTACGGATTCGATCTCGTGGTCGTCCGGATGCGAGGACTGCACCTCTTCCAGCATGCCGCGATCATTGTCCTCGGAGGTGGCTTCGCCACTTGCCTCGCTGGACGACCTTTCGTCACCCGGCTCCGCCGCAGGGACAGCTTCGGAGATCACATCCGCTTCGACGCTTGCCGCGATCGATGTCGGGCCGCCTTCCGACGGTTCGGTCCCGGATGTCTCGGCGTCGGAGGCTTCGCTGTCGCCATGCCCGGCATGATCGTCATGCCCGGCGGTATTGGCCGCGGCATGCTCGGAAGCAGGCGCTTCGGAGACGGCATCGCTGCCGGCATCGCCATGTTCGCCGTTTTCATCATCGGCGCCGGCGTCGCGCTTGTGTTCGCCGCGCTCACGACCCTTGCCGCCGCGCCGGCGGCCGCGCCGGCCGCGATCGCGACTCTGGCGGTCGTCGCCGTCATTGTCCTCGTTCTCCTCGTCCTCGGCTTCCTGCGCTTCAGCGCGCAGCAAAGCCTGACGATCGGCGACCGGGATCTGGTAATAGTCGGGGTGAATTTCACTGAAGGCGAGGAAACCGTGACGGTTGCCGCCATATTCGACAAAGGCTGCCTGGAGGGAAGGTTCGACACGCGTTACGCGGGCGAGATAGATGTTTCCTTTGAGCTGCTTCTTGTCCTGAGATTCAAAGTCGAATTCTTCAATACGGTTACCGCGGATAACGACAACGCGTGTTTCCTCCGGGTGGGAGGCGTCTATCAGCATTTTGTTGGGCATTATTTCGTTTCCTCCCGGCAGCCGTCAGCCGCAGCTTGCGAGGCAAAGCCCGCTGCTGCGTGTCTGGGATGTGGGTGCCGGATGTCTGAATGTCCGCCGGACGCCGCTTGAGCGCCATGGCGGTGCCGCCCGCAGCCACAATGGCGCGGTTTGATGCGGACCTTTCCATGATTGCGCTTGAAGCCATCGTCACCAGCAGAACCTTTTGAACCAAAGCCCGGACGAACCGGACCAGCTTGTTTGCTCATACAGAGCCGGCACGGGAACAAACCCGGCCGTTTTCCTCACGCAGGCGATTCCCCCGCCACGGGCGCACACCTGCGAAATTCGTCGCGATCACCTGAAGCCTTTTCGCTGGAGCGAAAGGAGCCGCCTTTCATCTGACCTGTAGCAGGAAGCTGCGGGAGAAGCGGTTCCAGGATTGCAGTGATCCACCATCGCTTTTATGATTTGACGGGGTGGAAGGCAACCCCGATTTCGGATGCCGGCAAAAAGCAGTGCCGTAACGGAAGCACAGGCCTTAATCCTCAATGAAAAGGCTTGGTTAACCTTCTCTGGATACCAATCGTTAATCGAGTCTGCGGCCTGACCGGCATTTCGACCAACCACGCGGGCGCAAGCGCCAAACCGGGAGCGACTGCAAAGAAATGGGACTGGCGGGCATCACAGACAAGGGCCATGGCCGTGCAGGCCGTTTCCTGCGCGCTGCCGGTGTGCTGTTGCTGCTGGCGCTTTGCCTTGCTTTTGCGCCGGTTTCACGCGCCGCCGATGCGCCACTCGGCGCCACCGCCTACAAGATGGCCGGCGACGCAACCAAGATGCGCATCGTCATCGATTTCGACCGCGAGCCCGACATCAAATGGTTCCTGCTGCGCGGCCCCAACCGGCTGGTCGTGGACCTGCCGCGCACCCGATTCGCCATCGGCGCGAAGGACGCCAAGGCCCGCGGCCTGGTCAAAGCGGTGCGTTATGGCGATCAGGGCGAGGGATCGCGGCTGATCCTGACCGGCAAGGGGCCGTTCTCGGTCGACAAGCTCGAGGTGCTCAAGAACGAGGACGGCGCAGGCTATCGCATCGCCATCGACATGTCGGCAGCCTCCGACCGCGAGTTCGACGAAGCCCTTGCCAACCAGGCGCTGACCACTGGCTCGACCGTCTCCACCGACAAGGGCTCCAGGGTCGGCACAGGGCCGATCTCCAATCCCGGGCATCGCTTCACCATCGTCATCGATCCCGGCCATGGCGGCATCGACGGTGGCGCCGAAGGCCTCAACGGCACCATCGAGAAGAACGTGACGCTGGCCTTCGCCACCGAATTGCGCGACAAGCTCGCCGCCGTCGCCAACTACGACGTGTTCATGACGCGCGATACCGACGAGTTCCTGCGGCTCGATGACCGCGTGCGCATCGCCCGGCAGCACGAGGCCGACCTTTTGATCTCGATCCATGCCGACACGATCAGCGTCAAGGGTATCAGAGGCGCCACCGTCTATACCGTCTCCGACAAGGCGTCCGATCCGCAAGCGCAGGCGCTTGCCGACCGCGAAAACCTCTCCGACCAGTTCGCCGGCATGGTGATCAAGGACGACAACAAGGAAGTCACCGACATACTGATCGACCTGATCCGCCGCGAGACGCATAATTTCTCGATGAGCTTTGCCCACACTCTGGTCGGCCAGTTGTCCACCAGCGTCGGCCTGATCAATAATCCGCAGCGTTCGGCCGGCTTCAAAGTGCTGAAAGCGCCCGATGTGCCGTCGGTGCTGGTGGAACTTGGCTATCTCTCCAACGCCAAGGATGAAGCGCAACTGCTCGACGCCGACTGGCGCGGCAAGGCGGCGCAGAGCATCACCAACGCCGTCGCCCTGTTTGCCTCCGCCAAGATGGGAACGGGAACCGGAGGCTGAGATGGTCGCCGCCGCCCACGACCGGAGGCAGCGTTGCACGACGACAACACCAGGCGCTTTTATTTCAGGTGGGGGATGCCTAAACCGGGCACTGCCGTATTTTGCCCACATGGTGGCGACATGGGTTTTCCATCACGGATCGGGACAGTTGCGAAGGCTTGCGCGAAAGGCGGCTTCGTCTAGGAAATTCCCGGACCTCGGACTGGAGCGGGCATGATTCGTCTTATCGGCTATTTCTTTGGTATCGGCACGACGCTGGCGCTTATCGTCGCCGCGGGCGTGGCGATATACATCAGCCATCTGTCGAAAGACCTGCCCGACTACGAGGTGCTGGCCAAGTACGAGCCGCCGGTCACGACCCGCATCCATGCTTCCGACGGCTCGCTGATGGCCGAATATGCGCGCGAACGGCGGCTCTATCTGCCGATCCAGGCGGTTCCGGACCGGGTCAAGGCGGCGTTCCTGTCGGCCGAGGACAAGAATTTCTACAACCATCCCGGCATCGACATCACCGGGCTTGGCCGCGCCATCTACGTCAACCTGCAGAATCTTGGTTCGGGCAGGCGCCAGGTCGGCGCCTCGACCATCACCCAGCAGGTGGCGAAGAACTTCCTCTTGTCCTCGGACCAGACCTACGAGCGCAAGATCAAGGAGATGATCCTGGCCTTCCGCATCGAGCAGGCCTATTCGAAGGACCGCATCCTTGAGCTCTACCTCAACGAAATCTTCTTCGGCTTCGGCGCCTATGGCGTTGCGGGCGCGGCACTGACCTATTTCGACAAGTCGGTCAACGAACTCACGGTCGCGGAAGCCGCCTATCTGGCGTCGCTGCCGAAGGGGCCTAACAACTACCATCCCTTCAAGCATGCCGACCGCGCCATCGAGCGCCGCAACTGGGTCATCGACCAGATGGTCGAGAACGGCTACGTGACGCGCGAGGAAGGCGACAAGGCCAAGGCCGAGCCGCTTGGCGTGACGCCGCGCCGCAACGGCTCCTATCTGTTTGCGGGTGAATATTTCACCGAGGAAGTGCGCCGCCAGATCATCTCGCGCTATGGCGAGAACGCGCTCTATGAGGGCGGCCTTTCGGTGCGCACGACGCTCGATCCGAAGATCCAGCTCATCGCCCGCAAGTCGATGCAGAACGGCTTGCTCAAATACGACACGCTGCGCGGCTATCGCGGACCGGTGACGCATATCGATGCTTCCGGCGACTGGGGCGTGGCGCTGGGCAACGTCAAGGGGCTGGAAGACGTGCCGGAATGGTCGCTTGCCGTCGTGCTCGACAGCTCGGCGACCGGCCTTTCCATCGGCCTGCAGCCGACGCGGCAGATTTCGGGCGATATCGTCAAGGAACGCATCGAAGGCGCCGTCAGCAAGGAAGACATGAGCTTTGCCATGCGCCATGTGGTCGATGGCAAGACGGTCAAGGCCAAGTCTCCGGCCGATGTACTGCAGCCCGGCGACGTCATCTTCGTGCAGAAGAACGAAGGGTCGGAAGGCGCCTACACGTTGCGCCAGGTGCCGGAAGTGGAGGGCGGCCTGATCGCCATGGATCCACATACCGGCCGCGTGCTGGCCATGGTCGGCGGCTTCTCCTATGCGCAGTCGGAGTTCAACCGCGCCACGCAGGCGATGCGCCAGCCGGGATCGTCCTTCAAGCCGATCGTCTATTCGGCCGCGCTCGACAATGGCTATACGCCGGCCTCGGTGATCATGGACGGACCGATCACCATCCAGAGCGGCACCACGACCTGGACGCCGAAGAACTATGACGGCACGGTGGCCGGTCCCGCGACCTTGCGCTCCGGTATCGAAAAGTCGCGCAATTTGATGACGGTGCGGCTCGCCAACGACATGGGAATGAAGCTGGTGGTGGAATATGCCGAGCGTTTCGGCGTCTACGACCATCTGGCGCCGTATCTGCCGATGGCGCTGGGTTCCGGCGAGACGACGGTGATGCGCATGGTGTCGGCCTATTCGATCATGGCCAATGGCGGCAAGTCGATCAAACCCTCGCTCATCGACCGCATCCAGGACCGCTACGGCAAGACCGTGTTCAAGCAGGACGAGCGCGGCTGCGAAGGCTGCAATGCGCCCGAATGGAACAACCAGCCCGAACCGGAACTGGTCGACAATTCCGAGCAGGTGCTCGATCCGATGACCGCCTACCAGATCACCTCGATGATGGAAGGCGTCGTCCAGCGCGGTACCGGCGCCACCATCGCCGAGCTTGGCCGCCACATCGCCGGCAAGACCGGAACGACCAATGACGAGAAGGACGCCTGGTTCATCGGCTATACGCCGAACCTCGTCGTCGGCCTTTACATGGGTTACGACACGCCGCGCGGTCTCGGCCATGGCGCCACTGGCGGCGGTCTGGCGGCACCTATCTTCAAGGACTTCATGCGCGTTGCGCTGGACGGCACGCCGAATGTCGACTTCAAGGTGCCGGAAGGCATGAACCTGGTCGCGATCAACCGCAAGACCGGCATGCGTGCCGCGTCGGGCGATCCCGGCACCATCATCGAAGCCTTCAAGCCCGGCACCGGCCCAGCCGACAGCTATTGGGTGATCGGCATGGGCGCCGACGGGTCCAACGGCGCCGGCGGACCGCTATCGCCGCAGGCTACGGAAGCCATCCAGGCACCTGGCGGCGGACTCTACTGACGACCTGATTTTTTACGTCGAATGGGCTGGCTTGTTGAGCCGGCCCATTTCGCTTTACAGGCAGCAATGCCGTGCCTATGTATCGCGCCGACCCAAGCGCCACTTCGAAAACAGGACAGAACAACCAGCCATGCGCGCGGAAACGCAGAATATTGTCGACGAGATCAGGCAGGCGATCACCCTGCTGAGGAGGCATCTTTGACTGGGATCAGGCTATAAAGCGGCTTGAATACCTGAACGTGCGCGCCGAGGATTCCAGCCTCTGGAATGATCCGCTGGAAGCGCAAAAGCTGATGCGCGAGCGCCAGGGCCTCGAAGACGGGATCGCCGGCGTCAAAAGCCTGACTCAGGCGCTGGAAGACAATATCGGCCTGATCGAACTGGGTGAGGAAGAGGGCGACCAGAGCGTGATCGCCGAGGCGGAAGCAGCCCTCCGCTCGATGCAGGGCGAGGCCAAGGCCCGCCAGGTCGAGACGCTGCTGTCGGGCGAGGCCGACGCCAACGACACCTATCTCGAAGTCCATGCCGGCGCCGGCGGCACCGAGAGCCAGGACTGGGCCTCGATGCTTCTGCGCATGTACACGCGCTGGGCCGAGCGTCGCCGTTTCAAGGTCGAAGTGCTGGAAGTCCATGACGGCGAAGAGGCCGGCATCAAGTCCGCCACGCTCCTGATCAAGGGCCACAATGCCTATGGCTGGCTGAAGACCGAGTCGGGCGTTCATCGCCTGGTCCGCATTTCACCCTATGACAGCAATGCGCGCCGCCACACGTCCTTCTCCAGCGTCTGGGTCTACCCGGTCGTCGATGACAGGATCGAGATCGACGTCTCGGAATCCGATGTACGCATCGACACCTACCGCTCATCCGGTTCGGGCGGCCAGCACGTCAACACCACGGACTCGGCGGTTCGCATCACCCATATCGCCACCGGCATCGCGGTTGCCTGCCAAGCCGAACGCTCGCAGCACAAGAACAAGGCGAAGGCCTGGGAAATGCTGCGCTCGCGCCTTTACGAGGAAGAGCTGAAGAAGCGCGAAGCGGTGGCCAATGCCACAGAAGCGTCGAAGAGCGACATCGGCTGGGGTCACCAGATTCGTTCCTATGTGCTGCAGCCCTACCAGTTGGTGAAGGACCTGCGCACCGGCGTCGAGAGCACCAGCCCGTCGAGCGTGCTCGACGGCGACCTCGACGACTTCATGGAAGCCTCGTTGTCGCAGCGCATCGAGGGCGGTGCCGGTGAAGCCGTGGCCGACCTCGACTAGGATATGTTCATATTCAGCTGAGGCCGGCCTGCGAATGGATGATACCTGCGCTTCCGCCACTTTCGACTCGGCTGACTTGAATAAGAACATCCCTTGGCGGGGGAGCGAAGGAGGAACCATGAGTCGCAGGCTCACCGGCAAATGCTTTTGCGGCACGGTTCAGTATGAAGTGGCGGACGAGTTCGTCTATGCCGCGATCTGCCATTGTTCGAACTGCCGGCGCACCACAGGTTCCGCCTTCAAGCCCTTCGCCGGCATCGAGCGCGAGAAACTTGCCCTTGCCGAAGGGCATCACGGGCTCATCCATTTCGGCGATGACAGCGGCCACGATGCGCATTGCAGCCGCTGCGGCTCGTTGCTGTATTCGCTGGTCCGCGACGGCGCCTATGTCCATGTCGCCATGGGCACGCTGGTCGACGATCCGACGATCCGGCCGACCGCGCACATCTTCGTCGGCTCCAAAGCGCCATGGTTCACCATCGCCGACGACTTGCCGCAATATGAAGGGCATGTGATCGCCGGTCCAGGCGAAGTATAGGCTGGAACCACATTCGGCCAATCCCGTTGTTTCGATGCCCGTCTGCCGGGAGTTGAGCCTGGCCTTGGATCTCGTCAGCGGTGGCAGATAGCGGCGTAGATGTGCGGCCTCGCGCAGCAACTTCTTGCGCCAGCCTAGGAATCAGCCCAGCATCCGAGGGCTGGAAGAGAAAAAGCATTTATGGCCGGACGCGGCATATCTGCGACCTGACGATCCGGCCACTGGGAAGACACGTTCCGGGAACGGGCAAGCGAAACGCTTGATGCTCGTTTGAAAGGAACGCTTCCATGTCTGCTGCCACTCTCCGATCGGCCAGAGCCGTTCAACCGGCTGGCCGACTCCTGTTTTCCTTGTTCGTGACCCCGATCTTTGCAATCGCGATGCTTGCTGCGGTGCTGACCGCACCCGCCTTCGCCCATGACGCCAAGCCTACGGCGGCGAAGCCGCAAGGCTGGAGTTATCCCTTCGCCTGCTGCGCAAACTACGACTGCCGCACCACCCATACCGGCGAGGTGCTGGAAAAGCCGGAGGGCTATGTCATCGCCGGAACGGGGGAGGTCGTTCCGATGAGCGACAAGCGGGTCAAGGACTCACCCGACGGCGATTTCCACTGGTGCGCGCACCAGGCCGGCCTCGACGCAGGCAAGACGATCTGCCTGTTCGTGCCACCGCGTTCCTACTGAGTTCTGTTGGCAGTTCTCATCGGAAGGCCGGCCTTGGTGCTGAAGGCGCTTGCGTCAGACGGCAGCAGCGAGTGCTGAGGCGAAGTCGCGATACGGCCGCAGTGGGCGACCCAGAAGTGCCGTCAGGCGCTCGACGTCGCCGGTCTCGGGCAGCATCCCGTCGGTAAAGAAACGCTCGCCCATCAGGCGCATGTCGTAGGCCATCCAGGCGGGCAGGAACTGCTTGAGATTTTGCTCAAAACCCTCCGTATTGTCGCCGCTGTAGCTGATCGGACGGGCGAGTACGTCTGACCAGATTGCGGCAATGTCCGTCCCGGTCAGTGTCTGCGGACCGACGAGGTTGATCCTCTCGAACGCAAGCGGCTCCTTGGACCGTTCGCGACGCAGCAGCTCAAGGGCGGCGATCTCGGCGATATCGCGGGCATCGATCATGGCGAGACCCTTGGGGCCGATCGGCATTGGGTAGGTGCCGTAGCCGGTGATGACGTCTTCGACCGTCAGATCGTTCTGGATGAAGTAGGCCGGGCGCAAGATCGTAGCTTTGAAGTCCATCTGCTCGATCATTCGCTCCACGCCGAACTTGCCCGCGAAATGCGGCACGTTCACATAGACGTCAGCGTGGATCACCGAGAGATAGACGATCCGCTCGATGCCGGCCGATCGGGCGACGTTCAAGGCGATCAAAGCCTGGGTGAATTCGTCCGGCACCACGGCGTTCAAGAGAAACAGCGTGGAAACGCCAGACATGGCTTTGCGCAGCGAATCGACATCGAGAAAGTCGCCTTGCACGACGGATACGCCCGCCGGAAAACTGGCTTTCGACGGATCGCGCACGAGAGCACGCACATCGGCGCCGCGCTTGGCGAGCTGTTCGACGACTTGGCGGCCGATATTGCCGGTGGCGCCGGTAACGAGAATGGTCATGGAATTTCTCCTGTTGGGTTGCTTGACAGCCCCAATATGTGTGGCTCACAAAGAGCCCAGTAGACGGTAATTTTAGACACGTCGTCTCACTGGTGGGACAGTCATGGATCTTTTAGCCCTTGCCGATTTTAACCTCGTGGCCCGCCATGGCGGCTTCGGCAAAGCGGCAAGGTCCACCGGCCGGCCCAAGGCAACGTTGTCCCGGCGCGTTGGCGAATTGGAAAGCAGTCTCGATCTGCGTCTGTTCGAACGGGGTGCGCGTAACCTGAAGCTGACCGAAGAAGGACGGGCGCTCTTCGAGCGGACGGGGGCGTTGCTTGCCGAGCTGGACGAGACGGCATCGGCGATTGCCTCGGGCGGTCAGAGACCCAAGGGCAGATTGCGGATCAGCGCGCCTTTGCATTTTTCGCAGACTGCAATGGGGAGGATCGCTGCGGGATTTGCCCTGAGGTATCCTGAGGTGAGGCTTGAAGTGACCACCGAAGACCGGCATGTCGACATGATCGAGGAAGGCTACGATCTGGTAATCCGGGTCAATCCGGATCCCGATGAAAGCCTGGTCGGACGGGCGTTTCTCCGCGACCGCCTGGTCGTTGTCGCGAGCCCGGACCTTCCTCGCCCGGCCGATGGGCTCGCCGCTCCTGGCATTGCGCGCGGGACAGGCGAGCGGCAAACATGGCAGGTGAAGACACCAGGTGGCCGGGCAACACTTAGAATCGAGCCGGTCCTCGCCTTGTCGACGCTGATCATGGTCCGCGATGCGGTGCGAGCCGGCGTCGGCGCAGGACGGCTTCCCATTTCGTTGGTGGCCCACGACCTGGCTGACGGCACACTGGTGAATTGGGGGGATATTGACGGCCCCGAAATTTCTCTATGGACGCTCTACCCGTCGCGGCGGCTGCTCAGCGCGCGCGTGTCGGCATTCCTGGATTTTCTAAAACAGGCTTTCCCAAACGGGAGGCCGGACGAACTGGCCGCCTATATCGGCAGGTGACGACGATTGGGAGGTGACGACGGGTCCGCTTCAGCCAGAGCGCCGCTCGGCTCGATCGACCGGAGCCTGCTGACAGACAGTTGTCAGGAGCCTTCCTTTATGGTGCCTTGCCGCATGGGTGGCGGGCAACCGAGAGGAAAGCTTTTCATGACCATCAAGGCCAGCTGTCATTGCAAGGCGACGACGTTCGAGGTTTCGCAGGCGCCCGAGACGGTAACACAATGCACCTGCTCGTTCTGCTCCAAGCGCGGTTCGCTGTGGGCTTACTACGTTCCGTCGCAATTCAAGCTCACCAGCTCGCCGGAAAACGTTTCCTTCTATCAATGGGGATCGAAGACCGTCAAACACGGGTTTTGCGCCATTTGCGGCTGCGGCACCTTCACCGAAACGCCGGACTGGTCAACCGGCAAACCGGACTTCGACAATCCCAAGATATCAGTCAATTCGCGGCTGTTCGACGATTTCGACCTCGATAAGGTCGAGGTGGTCGTCATTGACGGCAAGAACCTCTGGTAGGCCAGCACCAGCCACCGAAGCGGAAGAGTGGCGCGAGCGGGGAAAAGCCGCTTTCGCCGCTCGGTTTTTCGCCGCATTTCATGTTACAAGACCGGAGAAGGGCTTATGTGCGCGAGCCGCAAAGGCCGCGCTTTGGAGAGGGACGATTCTATGAAAAAGACTGTGCTCGTCGCCGTTGCGACGGCTGTGCTGGTGAGTGCCTGCACCACGACCGATCCGTACACCGGCGAGCAGAAGGTTTCGAACACCGCAGCCGGCGCCGGCCTTGGCGCCCTGGCGGGTGCGGGCCTCGGCCTGCTTGCCGGCGGCAATGACCGCCGCAACGCGCTGATCGGCGCCGGTATCGGCGCGCTGGCCGGCGGCGCCATCGGCGCGACCATGGACCAGAACGAGGCTGAACTGCGCCGCCAGCTCGAAGGCACCGGCGTCAGCGTCACCCGCACCGGCGACCAGATCATCCTCAACATGCCGTCCGACATTACTTTCAACGTCGACCAGGATGCGGTGAAGCCCGGCTTCTACCAGGTGCTGAACTCGGTTGCGCTGGTGCTGAAGAAGTTCAAGCAGACCACGGTCGACGTGTTCGGCCATACCGATTCGACCGGTGGCGACGAACACAATTTCGATCTGTCGCAGCGCCGCGCATTGGCGGTCGCCAACTATCTCTCAGGCCAAGGTGTCGATTCGCGCCGCTTCGCCGTCACCGGATTCGGCAAGACCCGTCCGATCGCGTCCAATGGAACGGCGGCCGGCCGTGCGCAGAACCGGCGCGTCGAGATCCAGCTTTCGCCGCTGACCTGAATTGTTCGGCATCGAAATGCGAAGGCGGCCCCCGCAAGGGGCCGCTTTCTTTTTGGGCTCCTGTGGTCCGCCAAAAGGTCTAACGCATTAGAGATTTCTAATAATTCCTTTCCGGAGGCCTTGGAAGGGATTAGCATTGGTGCGGTTCCAGAGGGGATGGGGCGATACAAACGGCCGCGCAGTCACTTAGTCGGCCCCGGTCCTGCACGGCCTGATAAGGAAATCTGGGAGGAATGCATGACAAGAACAGCTCGTCTTGGGCGTTGCGGCGTCCTCATTTTGACAGGTCTGGCCTCAGCTTGGTGCGCTGCGGCCACGGCTCGAGCCGAGGACGCCAACAAAGCCGACATCGAAGCTTTGAAGAAATCGCTCGCCAAATATGAGGACTACACGGTCGCCGTCCGCGACCTTTATCTGTCGACTGTCGGGTGTGTCTATTACAGCGGGGACAGGATCGAGGGCGCAATGGACTATCCGAAGGGCGCTATGGGCATCCATTTCGTCAACGTCCCGAGTGTCGGTCAGAAACTCGATCCGATGCGCCCCAATGTGCTGATCTACGAGCCGACCAAGAAAGGCTTGAGATTGGTTGGCGTGGAATGGCTGGTGCCCCTGACGCCAGACACCAAGGAACCTCCAAAACTATTTGGCCAGACCTTCATGGGACCGATGGAAGGGCACTATCCGCTCATTCCGAGGGAGTTCGTCCACTACGACCTTCATGCCTGGCTGTTCAGAGACAATCCGAACGGCATGTTCAGTCCGACCAACCCGAACGTGAAATGCAGCAAGGCAGAGTTTCCGATGCTGGAAAAACCGACCAAGATGATGCCCGGCCCGATGTGACGGACGGGCCAGGATAGGAGGGTGCCAAGAGTGCAAGCTGGCCGGCTGCATTTGAGAGCGCTCGGGATCAGGCTCGGACGACGATCGGCATGAGGGCCGGCGCGCATGAAGGCTGCCCGCATGATGTCGTCGCGGAAGCCGACAATGGCGGCAAAATTGCGCACGCGCCAGCATCGCGCTGGGCGCTAAGGGGCCGTTTTGCCTTAAGAGTCGACCAGACATTCGGCTCAGCCCGCAGCAGCCACTTCGCTGAGGATCGAGCAGATGCGGGAGATTGTTTCATCCGCAAGATCGGTCCAACAGGGTAGCCCCAGTTGAGTCGCTACCAGTATGTCAGTGGTCTGTAGCGGCAGCCTGGGAAAATGTTCGAAGGCTGCGTGCCGATGCAGACCGCCACCCCACCACCGGCGCACACCAACCCCTCCTTTCGCCAGCGCCGTGAGCGCCCGGTCCATCGAACCAGGCCGCAGGCCAATGGTGACGGTGGACGATATCCATTTTTCACCGAACCCCTCCGGCAAGCTCAGCCCGGAAATCGACCCCAGCGAGCGGCTATAGCTTGTGGCAACGCGCTTGTAGGCGGCACGCGTATGTGGCCACAGCTCAAGTGCGGCCAGGCCGACGGCCGCACCATACTCGCTGAGCTTGCCGTTCAGGGCCGGTCTGACCGCCTCGCGCGAATTTGAAAAACCAAAGTTGGCACCCTCCGCGATTTCCTCGATCAGAGAGCCGTCGTCTGACGCGATAAAACAACCTTCGCCGATGCCGAGTGCCTTGGTGGCATGCAGGCTGACGACTGCCGGAACCCGCGATGGCGTCAAGGTGTCGAAGGCTGCGGCTGCGTCAATTACCACGGCAAGACCGGTATCGCTCTTAAACCGATCCCAGTTCGCGACACCAATCGGGCGGCCGAACGGCATGACCGGCATGACCGCTCCGACGCCGCCGGGAGCCTGGCGGAGGAGTTCTGCCGCGCTCTCGGGCAACAGTTGCTGGCTGTCCAGGTCTACGTCGACCAGCCATGGAACGAGCCCTGCGAGGACCGCCGCGTGCGCGCTGGCCGCGAAGGTCCAGGACGGCATCATGCAGAGACTTCCCTTCGCCGGTTTCTGGGCCATCAATGCGAGCGCCAACCCCAGCGTTGCGTTTGCGCCACATACGACATGGCCTGCAGCGGTCCGAGTCTTGAGAGCTTCCTGGAAACGCCGGTTCAACGGACCGTTGTTGCTGTACCAGCGAGTTGCATCGATCTCGTGCAGATAGGGAAGGATGCTGTCGCCTGTCGGCAGTCGCGGGCGCGACACGGGAACATCGGGCGCTGGGCCGGGATCGGCATCCCACAATCCGTCGGCGTTCAAGCTCTACCGCCTGCGGTCTTGTCCAGATAGAGGCCTTCATTTGCGGGTATGGGCCGCAAGGTTTCGGGCCGGCTGGTCCCGATCTCGATCTTACTGCTGGTCCGCGAGATGGTGTAAAAATGCCAGTGATCGGCGCAAAGCAGCACGAAACTGGCGAATGGTATCGCCTCGCGGCCGCAGAGACGCCGGTTGCGGCGCCAATGCCTGACATAGGCGCCGCCCAGCGACATCGCGCTGCGCTTGGCAAGCAAAGCTCTGAAGAGTCGGGCAGCCATCAGGATGGCACCGGCCAATTCCGCAATCCGGGTCACGCCGGAACGCTTCCGGCCGATCAGGGTTGCAAGCGTCGCCCGGCTCTTGCGAAAGCCTGGCGATCCGAAATAGCCATCCACAAGGCGGCTGAAGTAGGCGTCCGGCTCGTAAAGGCGCTGCACCAACCTGTCATAGCCGGCCCTCAGCGCTTCGCGCGTCATCTTCTTCGGGCGGAAGCTGACATAGGGGTCGCTGAGTTCCAGCCGACCCTCCATCTTCAGCCGCCCATAGAGCGGCGTCGTGGGGATCGGGCACAAGATTGCCACAGATGCTTGCGCGATACCGATTTGCTGAATGAACTCGAACTGCTCATCGAAGATCGCCTCATCGTCGCTATCGAAACCGACGATGAAACCCGCCTGAATCACCAGCCCGCTGTCGCGGATGCGCTGCAATTTGTCGATCATGCTGTCGCCACGAACGTTCTGGATCTTCCTCGTTTCCATCAGCGACTTGGCGCGGGGCGACTCGATGCCGACAAAGACTTGGCGGAAATTGGCCAGACGCATCAGATCGAGCATTTCCGCGTCGTCACCCAGATTGATGCTGGCTTCTGTCGAAAAGGCCAATGGATAGCCGTTTACCTTTTGCCAATCGATCAGGCCTCTCAGGAGTTCCTTGGCCTTGACCTTGTTACCGATGAAATTGTCGTCGACCAGAAAACAGGTACGGAAGCCCGCCTTCACGATCGCATCGAACTCGCGAATCATTTGCGCCGGCGACTTCAGGCGTGGCCGGCGACCGAAGATGGTAATGATGTCGCAGAATTCACAAAGGAACGGGCATCCTCGCGAGAACTGTAGAGACGCTACCACGTAGCTTCCAGATTTCAGCAGGTCATATCGAGGCGTGGGGACGGTCTCCATATCGGTTTTCGCGTCCTGCTCGTAGCGCTTCTGGACAGGCTCTCCGCGAGCGAAAGCCGTCAGGAAGCGAGGCCACGTTTCCTCGGCTTCGCCGATGAAGCGCACGTCGCAGCGGTCGACAAACTCCGCCTCCGACACCGAGACATAGGGACCGCCCGCGGCGACGGTAATCGGTAGATCGCGCAGTCTCTCGAGGATTTCAAACATGCGGTCGCGCTGCACGATCATGCCGGTCACGCCGACGATGTCGAAGGCCCCGAGCCGCTCGAAATCCAGGTCCTCGACATTCTCATCGAGCAGGACGACATCACAATGATCCGGAGCAAGCGCCGCAAGGGCGGGCAGGGAACCTGTCACTATCCAGCTGCCTTTTTTGCCAGGCAGAACGGGAAGCACCTCGTCCCGGCTCCAGACGGAAGGGCGGAACCGCGGATTGATGAGGCAAACCCGAAGCTTGCGCGGCAAAGGCATATTCGAAGTGTGCATCGAGTATAAGCCTGTGAGTGAGCGATTCAGTGACATGATGTTTCGCGCAGATTATAGAGTGATATACAAGCCAGCCGACGCCTTCTATTGCCAATTAGACGAGGTATTCCAATTGCCCGACAGTGGTCCATACGACGCGCTGGTCGCCCACTACGAGGCGTGTCTTGCACGTCATGGCGATACGCCCCAGGGAGTCGACTGGCCGGATGCCGGGGGGGCAGCGACACGTTACCGCATAATGGCCGAGGCGATGCGTGAGCGCGACCGGGTCGATGTGCTGGACTTCGGCTGCGGCGCCGGCCATTTCCTCGACTATTTGCGCCAATCCGACGATCGCAAACTGCGATATCGGGGGCTCGATCTGTCCGCACGGTTCATTGACCTGTGCCGGCGCAAATATCCCGGCGTGACCTTTGACTGTATGGACGTGATGCAGAATGAGGTGGTTGTGCCCGAGGCCGACTACATCATCATGAACGGGGTCTTCACGGAGCGTTGTGGCGTCCCCTACGAGACGATGTTCGACACCATGACCCGGTTGATCGCAAGGGTGTTCCCGCATGCCCGCAAGGGAATGGCCTTCAACCTGATGTCGAAGCACGTCGACTGGGAACGCGAGGACCTTTTTCACGTGCCTTATGATCGGATAAGCCACTTCGTCGTCGGTCAATTGTCGCGTCATCACCTCATTCGCGCCGACTACGGGCTCTACGAGTACACGGTTTACGTCTACAAGGCTGCCGCGTAGCCGACGATCCGCGGATTTCCGGCTTGCGGGTCAAGAATATATGGGCATAGGCGCGGGGGCGGCATGGCGGACGTGGTTATTTTTGGGATGGGCCAGATCGCCGAGGTCGCGTGGGCCTACCTCGACAGGTTCGGAGAGGATCGCGTCGTCGGTTTTACTGTCGACGAAGACTTCCTCACACAAACCGAGTTCAAAGGTCTTCCCGTGGTCGCCTGGGAAAAGCTTGAGGACCGATTCCCGCCTGAAACCGTCAAGCTGCTTGGTCCGCTCAGCTACCAGAACCTCAACGAGTTCCGCCGTGATCGGCATAAGCAGGGCCGGGCGCGCGGGTACAGCTTCACGCGCTTCATCCACCCCTCTACGCACAATATGGCGGACACGGTTGGTGAAAACTGCTTCATTCTCGAGAATTGCACGCTGCAGCCGTTTGTCCGCCTCGGCGAAGGCATCATGATGTGGAGCGGTAGCCATGTCGGTCATCACTCCATCGTCGAGGATTTCTGCTTCGTCTCGTCGCAGGTGGGGCTGGCGAGCGGTGTCCATATCGGCACGTGCAGCCTGATCGGCGGCCAGGTCGGCATCGACAACGGCATCACCATCGGTGCCGGAAGCTATATCGAGTCCCGTTGCATGATCCGGCGCGATGTGCCCGCCAACAGTGTAGTGCGTCATCCCTCGGACTTTCCGAAGCCCTATTCCAGCGCCCGTATCAAGTCGATGAAGTTCCGCTGATGCCTGGCCGTCAGAGGAAATGGACCCGGCAGGGGTTGCTGGTGCCCATAAAGGCCGGGCACGGGTGGTGGGGCAGCTACGCGCAGGTTCCGACGGTCCTCGCCCTTTCGCCTCGGCTTTGGCGCATCTATTTCGCCGGGCGCAATAGCGCCAACCGGTCATCTATCCTGGCCGTTGATGTCGACCCGCAAGACGGCATGCGTGTGTTGGGTGAGTATTTCGACCCGATCATGGAGCCGGGCCTGCCAGGCACTTTCGATTGCTCGGGGCTGGGGCCCTCCTGCGCGGTGATGATCGGTGGGCGCGTGCATCTGTATTATTCGGGCATCTACCCACGTAGCGATGTCAGCTTTCAGATCGCCATCGGGCTCGCCACCAGCGATGATGGGCTGAATTTCGAGAGAGCATTTGCGGGGCCGGTCCGCAGTATCGGTCCGGCAGATCCCTATTTCGTGTCAACGCCCTTCGTTGGTGCGATCAAGGGCGGCTATCGCATGTGGTATGCGAGCGGCACCGGTTGGGTGGAGACCAGAGGTGTCCGGGAGCCTGACTATGTGCTCCGCAGCTGTGTTTCGCCAGACGGAATTCTGTGGGAAACAGGCTCGGTCCCGGTCCTAGGTGACGACCTCGGGGACGGGAACAGCCAGACGCGTCCCTGGGTCACGCATGAGGCTGGCGGTATACGGCTGTGGTACAGCCGCCGCGGGCGGGACTTTCGCGATGGTGGCAATGAAGCCTACCGCCTTTTTTCCCGCCTGATAGATGTCCGGGATGGCATGGCTGGCGAGGCGGAACCTGTGATCTTCAGCAATCCGCCGGCGGCCGGCGACTTCGACAGTTGGATGCAGGCCTATTGTTGCGTCATGCGACGCGCTTCCGGTGAAGTGATGTTCTACAACGGCAACGGGTTCGGCGAGGCCGGCATCGGCTGGGCGACTCGCGATTTGACATGACGGGGACCGGCATGACTTTCGAATTTCGCATCCCGATCCTGCCGGAGCCGGAATTTTTCTCAAACGTCAAGCTGGCAGCTTTGTCGTTGGCCAAGCTCGGCGGCGTCTATGCGGCCGCCCCCATTGTGGTCTCTGTTGGCGGGCATGCCGACATCGACGAACTCCATGCCGCCAACACCTGGTCCTCGGCCTTACCGGTAACGTGGCGCCCCGTGCCGCGTGCTATCAGCGACCGGGGTTTCTCCTCGGGCTTTGACCGCTATGCCGAGGCGCCGCGCGGCGATGTCATCATCCTCGCCGATGCCGACGCCTGCCTGATGCGGCCGATCGACGAGCTTTTGCAACGCATGCGCGACGCTGATCGGCCGAGTGTTGCCGGCCTACCGGCGCATTTCTCGCCATTTTCGAGAGATGGCTCGGAAAACAACGCTGCATGGCGTCGGCTTCTTGAGACGCTCGGCTTTGCAGATACGCCTCTCAACTGGCGATATTCCGAGTCGTCGGATGGCGCCTTCGGCGGGTGCCCCGCCTACATCAACTATGGCTTCGTCGTCTTCAACAAAAGCGCTTTCAGCGCCATTCAGCCACTGATCCGCCCGCTTACCGCGCGCGTACTGGATTATTTGAAGGATCAGCCCTCGATCTTCTTTTCCGGCCAGATCGCGCTGTCGCTGGCCATCCTGACGGTCGGGGCCGATGCGTTGCCTCTCGGGCCGGAATACAATTGTCCAAACTCCGACGAGATGCTGGCGCACGGGCTGCGCGACCCGGCGGATATCCGGGTGCTGCATTATCTTCGCCGCGAGCAGTTCGATCGCCACAGCTTCCTGTGCAACCGCGACGAATTCGACGCCTTCTGTGGCAAGTCGTTCGCATCGCCGGTCCTTCAAGCGTTCCAGCAGCACGTTCGAAGCTTGCCTCATTGCTTCTATGGCGAAGGCAAGACGCAGTGACGGGCAAGCTCACCATTGCTGTCATGCAGCCATATTTCTTCCCGCATGCGGGCTATTTTCGCCTGATGGCTGCGAGCGACGTCTTCGTTGTTTTCGACGATGTCCAGTTCCCGCGCCGGGGACGGGTGCATCGTTGCGAAATGACACCGGGCCGCTGGCTGACATTGCCGCTCGCGCCTATGCCGTTCAATACACAGATAAAGCATCTGCGCTGGGCGGACGGCGCCCGAACCGCTCTGGACAAGCGCCTGGCCGCTTTCGGCCTGCCGGGCCAGGCGACAACGCCGGCCGCGGAGCGGATCAGCCGCCATCTGACCGGGTCGCTTGGCGACGTGACAAGCTTTCTCGAGAACGGTCTTCGGCTCGTCGCCGACGCGCTCGAACTCAAAGCAAACATCTTGCGCAGTTCCAGCCTCGGCGTTGATCCCGCCTTGCGAGGGCAAGCGCGCATTATCGGCATCGTTCGAGCGCTCGGCGGACAGCGCTACATCAACGCTGCCGGTGGGCGCCACCTTTATGCCACCGAGAACTTCCAGCAGGCGGGCATCGATCTGCAGTTTCTCGTGCCCTACGCAGGGAGGTTCCCCCACATCCTGCCTGCCTTTTTTGGCAATAACCTCGCCGACCTTCGCGACGATGTTCGAAACACGTGCCAATGGGGGCCGTGAGCAATTGCCGATCACTTGGCAGCTATTTTAGGACTGCGACGATCAGACCTTGGCGACGATCTTCATGAAGGCCGGCATGTCGTCGCCGAAGCCGACGGTGCCGTCATTGTCTTCACCGCGGTTGTTGCCGCGGGCAGGGCGGCTGTTGCTGGCGCGCTGCGGCCTTGTGTCGCCGCGTTCCGGGGCGCGGTTCTCGTTGTTGCGATCGGAGACCTTGCGGTCGCTGTTTTCGGAGCGGATCGCTTCCTTGCGCTGATGCCGTTCGCCGATGTCGGCGACCGCGGCCTCGGCTACCACCGGCTGTTCCTCGCGCGCGGCATCTGCCGCCGGCGCGTCGTCGCTGCGCTTGGCATGGCGTTCGCGCGGCTTGCGCTCGCCACCGTCCTTGCGATCATGGGGCTTGCGGTCCTCGTCCTTGCGGCCGGCGCGGCGCGGAGCGCCACGGCCACGGCGGGGCGCTTCGTCCTCGCCGCCTTCGCTGGCGACCACGGTCGACAGGTCGCCGTCATGCCACTCGATCTTGTTGCCGATCAGCCGCTCGATGGCGTCGATGTATTTGGTGTCGGACTTGGTGGCGATGGTGAAGGATTTGCCCGAGCGTCCGGCGCGGCCGGTGCGGCCGATGCGGTGGACATAGTCTTCGGCGTGGATCGGCACGTCGTAGTTGAAGACGTGGCTGACGTCGGGAATGTCGAGGCCGCGCGCGGCGACGTCGGACGCCACGAGATACCGCAATTTGCCATCGCGGAAATTGGCCAGCATCTGCATGCGGGCGCGCTGGTCCATGTCGCCATGCAGGGCGCCGGCGTCGAAATCATACTTCAGCAGCGAGCGGAACAGCTCCGCGACCTCGACCTTGCGGTTGCAGAAAATGATAGCGTTCTTCAGCTCGGCGTCTTCGGCCTTTATCAGATTGCGTAGCGTCTCGCGCTTGTCCCACGGCTTGGAGCCGGACTTGACCAGGCGCTGGATGATGTTGGTGGCAGCGGATGCCGCCTTGGACACCTCGACGCGCACCGGCGCATGCAGGAATTTCTCGGTGAGCTTGGTGATCTCCGGCGGCATGGTCGCTGAGAAGAACAGCGTCTGCCTGGTGAACGGGATCATCTCGCAGATGCGCTCGATGTCGGGGATGAAGCCCATGTCCAGCATGCGGTCGGCCTCGTCGATGACGAGGATCTCGACGCCGTTGAGCAACAGCTTGCCGCGCTCGCGGTGATCGAGCAGACGGCCGGGTGTGGCGATCAGCACGTCGGCGCCGCGCTCGAGCTTCTTGTCCTGCTCGTCGAAAGAGACGCCGCCGATCAGCAGCGCGATGTTGAGCTTGTGGTTCTTGCCGTATCTGATGAAATTCTCTTCGACCTGCGCGGCGAGCTCGCGCGTCGGCTCGAGGATCAGCGTGCGCGGCATGCGTGCACGGGCCCGGCCTTTTTCGAGGCGGGTCAGCATCGGCAGCACGAAGGAGGCCGTCTTGCCGGTGCCGGTCTGTGCTATGCCCAGAATATCCTTGCCGAGCAAGGCATGCGGGATGGCCCCAGCCTGGATCGGCGTCGGCACGGTGTAGCCGGCATCGGTGACTGCGGAAAGGACCTTCGGCGACAGGCCGAGGTCTGAAAAGGTCAACGCTTCTGGAGCGGTCGTGGTGTCTGAGGACAAGAGTTGCTGTCTTTGGCTGGTTCGGGGAAGCGCAACGGCATCCGTCGCGGCAAGCACAGCGTGCCTGCAAGATTGGTATTGCGATTAGGCGCAAGCCCGCGATTTGTCAACAGAAACGGGCGGGATTGGCACGATTGTGAAAACGTAAGCTTAATCGCGATGCTTAATTAGGTAGTCACTCTTTGCGCCGGCTCAATAGCGAAACTGCTCGGCGAGAATGCGTTCGTTCCACGAATGGTTGGGATCAAACAGCAGCGTCGCTGTCGCAGTCGGCGATTCCCGGACCGTCACGGAAGCCACCGCCTTGACCTCGGTATGGTCGGCGGCGGTGTTCACCGGGCGCTTTTCCGACTCCAGAATATCGAAGCGTACGGTCGCCTTGTTTGACAACAGGGCACCCCGCCAACGGCGCGGCCGGAACGGGCTTACCGGGGTCAGCGCCAGCAGCGGCGCATCCAGCGGCAGGATCGGACCGTGCGCCGACAGATTGTAGGCGGTCGAGCCGGCCGGCGTCGCGATCATCACGCCGTCGCAGTTCAGTTCCTCGATTCGTACCTGCTCATCGACGGTGATGCGGATCTTTGCCGTCTGGTAGGACTGACGCCACAGCGCCACCTCGTTGATGGCGAGTGCCGAAACCGTCTCACCCTCATGCGTCACCGCCAGCATTTCCAGCGGGCGGATCGTTTCGGCGACCGCGGCAGCAATGCGCTCGGTGAGGCCGCCGACGCGGTACTCGTTCATCAGGAAGCCGATGGTGCCACGGTTCATGCCGTAGACCTTCTTCCCCGTGCTCATCGTGTCGCGCAAGGTCTGCAGCAGGAAGCCGTCGCCACCCAGCGCCACCACCACCTGGGCGTCGTCGAAGGATGCCTTGCCATAGCGGGCCGACAGGCTCTCCATCGCCGCCCTGGCATCGGCAGTGTCGGAGGAGACGAAGGCGAGATTGGCTTTGCTCATGACATTCCGATTGCGGTCGGCCGATGGCGGTCGGCGGCGGTTGCGTGGGGTAGCATGGGCAAGCGCATCTGCAAAGGGAGGCATCGTCCGGCACAGTTGCGGCCGCGGCGAAACGAAATCGGCGGCTCGCGCTTGATGTCGCCGGAACGGCGAATGTGATGGTTAAGAGCGAGCTTAAACACTCGTAAAGCCTGATCGATCATGTTAGCCGACAGAGGATGGGTGGCTGGGGGGCTAGCCAGTCGAGACCTGTCTATTGCCGGTGACACGCCTGATTATCGTCTTCCTTGTGATGGGAAGTTTCGCCCTTCTCTTTGCGGAGCTTGTGCGGCAGTCCGAAGACATGAGCTCCAGGCCGATGGCCTCACGCTGCGGCGGCGCCGGCGTGCCATGCCCGCAAAACGCGTTGTAGGCTGAAGCCAATCTGCCAACGACGATCCGTCGCCTACTGCGCGACAATCCTCAGATTGGCGTTGCCGTAGAATGTGTAGGCGAGATAGGTCGGATCGCCGGTCCGGTAGAATTCTCTGCGGACATCCTGCAGGATCTCGGCCAGATAGACCGGCCCGTCCTTGATCCGCGTGCTGATGCCGCCATAGAAATCGGTCGAGAAGGCCGCTGCCGCGCGGTCGGTCAGTGGCCACATGCCGCCGATGAAGCCGGAAGCGCCGCCCGCCAGCACTGCCGGACCCCAGCCCTGCACGAAGCCGCCGAGCATCTGGGAACGGCCTGTGTCGCAGGCGTTGAAGAAGTAGAACGGATTGCCCTTGCCATGCGCGGTCGCGACCAACGCGGCCCATGTATCCGGGTCGAGCGACTGATCGACGAGATCGATGGCAAAGACCGGCCGGCCGCTGCCCGGTTGGTTGACCTCGCCATGGCCGGAGAAATGAATGAAACCGGTCGAGACTTCGCCGACCAGTTTCTCGAAAGAGATGAAATCGCCATCGAAGCGGCGGTAGCCGGCAAGCTTGCTCAGTGCCGCGATCTCGTCCTGCTGAAAGCGCAGCGACTGCTTGTCGACATAGGAGGGCGCGACGGCCGCGACGCCGGTGAAGGTCATGCGGTCGAGCGGGTTGTCGACCTGTGAGGCACTGCTGCGCGGAGCCCAGCGGGCCAGCCGGTAGCCCATGCCGAGAAAACCGTCGGCTATAGCGCCGTCGGCGCTGCGCGGGCGGATCAATTCCCAGGGCAGCGTCGGGCTGTTCGAGGTGATCTGGATCGAATGCAGTTCGCCTTTGCCGCGCAGCGACCAGAACACGTCCTTGAACGCTTTCGGCACATAGTCGCGGTAGAGCGCATCGCCAAAACCTTCGGCGGCGAGCGTGACAAAGCGCTTTTGCGTCCCCGGATCGCTGCTTGCGGCAGGCTGCTGCAGCGAAACGGCCCCGCGCAAGCTCAGGCCGAGCTGCAGCAGGCGGCGGTATTCGGAGTCCAGCCACGCCGCCATCTCAGGTGGCGTCGAGAACGTATCGGTCACCGGACCGGCCAGATGCGGCGAATGGATGATGATCTGCCCCGAACCCAGCCCGCTCGGATCGTCATAGAGGATGGTCACGTCGAGATCGGGAACGTCATCGCCGGCTGCGCCGCCGAGCGTCACATTGCCAGTTACCGCCGGCTGCGGCGGCGCTGCGGCCAGCATCAGCATGGCAGGTGCTGCGGAGCGTTCGGCTGCGGCGCTCCGAGCGGCTGCCTCGACAGGCGCCGTGCGACGGATGACAACGGACCGCGACGCCGATCCGAGGAACCTCCCGGCGCTGTAGATGCGTGCGATGAACTGGGACGGCTTGCTGTCGCTGGCGGTCGGCCGCGCCTTGACGTCGAAGCGGACGAAGTCGCTGTCGCCCTGGCGGTAGAGCGTCGTTTGCCGGCTCCATTTGCCGCCGTCGGTGAGATCGAAGCCGGAGGCGAACAGATCGATGTCGATCGGCCATTGCTCGGCTCCCGCCGGCATAGCCATGGCCAGGGCGCCATCTTCCGTCGCCGACGAGCCCGGCGCTGCCTTTACCTTCACTTCGGGCGTCAATTGCTCCTCGGTCAGAGCGATCGAAACGGTCACCGTCTCGCCGGCGACAATCTCATCCGGCGCATCGATGGTTGGATGGCGCACCACCTCGACAGCGCCCGTCTCGGGTTGTGGAAAGGCGCCGCCGGAAGGAGGGCTTTGCGCCTGGTCGATGGGCGGCGGCGCTGGTTTCGGTGGCGCCTGCGCCTCCGGCGGACTTTCGGTGCCGGTCGCGGGTGGCGGGGCCGATGTCATGCCGTCCTCAGGGGGGATCCCTGCCTTATCGGGGGGCGGTTCGGTGCCGGTGGCTTCGCCATCCTGCGGATAGGTCCCGTCGAGATTGTTCTGGGCAGCGGCCGCAGCCGCGTCTTCCAGACGTTGCTTTTCCTCTTCGTATCGTTGCCGAGCCTGCTCCTCCTGGCGCTGCTGTTCCTGGCGTTTGTATTCCTCGTAGAGCGCCGCCTCCTTGGCGCTGTCGCCCATCGCGGCATCGGGACTGCCGGAGCCCGGTGCAACGTCCATGGGGTAGGGCTCCTGACCGCTGCCATCGGCGTAGTCGCTGCCGTCAGGCTCCCAACCGCCACTCCCGGAGATGTAGCCGCCGCTCGCCATCGCCGGCGGTGCCGGTTCCGGCACAAGCGGCAGCGCCGGTGCCGCGCCGGCCACCTGGTCCGGCGTCAGCACAAAGGCAGCGTCTGCCGAGCGGCCATATGCCATCCATGGCCACTGGGCGCCTGACGTTTTGTCGATAGTGGTTTGCCTGACCGAGGCGAGGATGATGGCTATGTCCGCGCCGCGCTTGACCAGCGCAGCGGTGAGCGCATCGGCAAATACGGTGACGGGGCGGGCTTCGTCCAGTGCAACGGTTCCGGGTTTGGCCGACAGGGCGACGATGGCGTGGGTGAGGGGATCGACCGCCGCCAGACCCTGCATCACGCCGGAAGTAGGGTTGTGGCCATCGCCGGGAATGTCGAGCAGAACCACCTTCAATGTCGGGGTTGCCTCGAGCGCCTGCATGAACAGATCGAGGGGCAATGCCATCTGGTCGACCGTTTCCTTTGAATCGATCCGGGTGCCGCGCGTCAGTAAATAGTTCCTGCCGTTGGCCTGCGCGGTGTGGCCGACATAGTAGAAGATGCCGACGGAGTCCGGATTGGCCAGGGATTGGGCGAAATCATGCATGGCGCGCGCGACATCGGCGCGGTCGCCATCCGACACCTGCCGGACGGTGAAGCCAAGCGATCGTAGTGTCGCTGCAACGAGTTCGGCACTGAGGTCGGCGTTGGCGATTGCCGGTGAGCCCTCAGAGGCCGGATTGGCAACAACCAGCGCTATCCGCTCTTCGCCGCGCGCAGCGGAGAAGAGCGCCATGGTCATCAGCAGCACGACCGCCAGAAAAAGGCGCATGACCGTGATCCAAGCCCTGCAGGCTGCAGCGCTCACGCCACGGCTTGCCCCAATTCATCAATGGCCCAACCTTGACCATATCATGTCGGCTTCGCCGGCGCACTGCCGGTGCCGATGATGCAGTTGTGTCCCTAAAAGATATTGACTGTATGTTTAGTAATTAATACCGTTGCCCGAGATACCGAGTTGGTCAGCCGGCATTCGCCGGTGAATGATCACCAGGACGAAGGGAACTTAGGGACTCGAGGCGCAATCCCGCCGGTCCCAACAATGGGAGACACAAGCATGCAGTTGAAATCGACCGCCACGGCGCTCGGCCTGTCGCTGCTGGCGATGACCGGCATTGCCCACGCCGAAGGCGAACTCCAGATCTACAATTGGGGCAACTATACCAGCCCGGACCTGATCAAGAAGTTCGAGGAGACCTACAAGGTCAAGGTTACCGTCACCGACTACGACTCCAACGATACGGCTCTGGCCAAGGTCCGCCAGGGCGCTTCCGGCTATGACATCGTCGTTCCATCGGCCAGCGTGATGCCGATCTGGATCAGCGAAGGCCTGCTCTTGGAAACCGATCCCAACAAGATGGAGAACTTTAGAAACGTCGATCCGAGATGGGTCGACGTGCCGTTCGATCCCGGCCGCAAATACTCCGTGCCGTGGCAATGGGGCACGACCGGAATCTCGGTCAACAAATCGATCTATGCGGGCGATCCGAACACCTCGGCGATTTTCCTCGATCCGCCGCCGAAACTCGTCGGCAAGATCAATGTCGTGCCCGAAATGGGGGACATCATGTTCCTCGCCATTGCCTATGAGGGCGGTAAGTACTGCACCGACGACAAGGTGCTCTTGAAGAAGGTGCATGACAAGCTCATCGAGGCGAAAGCGAAATGGCTGTCGCTCGACTATGCGGCCGTCGACGGTCTCGGCAGGGGCGACATTGCCGCCGGCGTCAACTGGAACGGCATATCGCTGCGCGAGCGGCTGGAGAACGACAAGATCGTCTACGGCTATCCCAAGGAGGGCTTTCCAATCTGGATGGACAATGTCGCGGTGCTCAAGGATGCCAAGAACGTCGAGAACGCCAAGCTCTTCCAGAATTTCATCATGGACCCCAGGAATGCAGCGATGATCTCGGCCTTCGCGCACTACGCCAATGGCATCAAGGGCTCCGAGCCCTTCCTGCCGGCCGATATGAAGGGCGCGCCCGAAGTGGATGTTCCGGCCGAATTTGCCGACAAGGGCCAATTCATGCCGGCCTGTCCCGCAGACGTCCAGGCGCTCTACACCAGGATCTGGACCGATCTGCAGAAATAGCGGGCCCGCCAGCCGAAGCTGACCACCAAACATCGGGCCGCGGATCGCGGCCCTGCCATCGCCAATGCCAGATGCCGTAAAGCCGCCGCGGGAGATTTTCGATGTCCGATCTCGACCTTTGCTACATGCCGGCCAGCGAGGTGTTGCGGCTGTTCAAGGCGAAGAAACTGTCGCCTGTGGAACTGATGCAGGCCACCATCCGCCGCGCCGAGGCGACCAAGGCGACGATCAATTGCCTTACCTTCACGCATTTCGACGAGGCGATGGCTCTCGCCAGAAAAGCCGAAGCGAAATACGCCAGGGGCGCCAGGACCGGCGCACTCGAGGGCCTGCCGATCGGCATCAAGGATGAGAGCTACATCAAGGGCAAGCCGACCTCGCATGGCTCGCTGCTGTCCGGGGACGCGCTTGGCGGCCATACCTCGACGATGAACGAGCGTGTCATGAAGGCCGGCGGCATCGTCCACGCCCGCACGGCGACGCCCGAATTCAGCTGCGCCGGTTATACCTGGTCGAAGCGCTGGGGCGTCACGCGCAACCCCTGGAACCCGGATTTCACGCCGGGCGGTTCGTCGGGAGGTTCGGCGGCAACGCTGGCCTCCGGCACGTCGTCGATCGCAACCGGCTCGGACATAGCGGGCTCAATCCGCATCCCTGCCTCGGCCTGCGGCCTGGTCGGCTTCAAGCCGCCTTACGGCCGCAATCCCGATGAGCCGCCGTTCAATCTCGATTTCTACTGCCACACCGGGCCCTTGGCCCGAAACGTCGGGGATGCGATCCTGCTGCAGAACGTCATGGCCGGGCCGAGCCCGCTCGACATCGCCACGCTGCGCCCGAAACTGCGCCTGCCGCTCGACTACAAGCCGATCAAGGGTTGGAAGATCGCATTCTCCATGGATCTCGGGTCCTTCGAGGTGGATGCGGACGTGCGCAAGAACACGCTCGCTGCCTGCGATGTGTTCCGCTCGCTCGGCGCCACCGTCGAGGAGGTGGACCTCGGCTGGGGCGACGAGGTGCTCAAGGCCGGCATGGCCTATCTCGAACATCTCTTCGGCGCCTCGCTGTCGCCGCTGCTCGCCAAGCACGGCAAGGACATGACCAGCTATGCCAGGCAGTTTGCGCAGGACGGCCAGAAGTCGAAGGCCACGGACTTTGTCGCAACTTTGGACGTGGCGGCCAGGATGTACCAGACGCTGGGGCCGTTGCTGGAAAAATACGATGTGCTGATCTGCCCGACCAATGCGCTTCCCGCAGTGCCGGCGGAATTCGATCAGACCAAAGGCAAGGTCGAGATCAATGGACGAGAGGTGAACCCGTCGCTGGGCTGGGTGATGACGACGCCGTTCAACATGCTGAGCCGCTGCCCGGTTCTGTCGATCCCGTCGGGCCGCGCCGCCAACGGCGTGCCGACAGGCATCCAGATTGTCGGCCGCACCTATAGCGACGCTGACGTGTTCCGGGCGGGTATGGCCTATGAGACGGCTCGTGGTCAGTGGTACACGAATGCCGGGACACGCCCGACGCTGTGAGTCCGCAGGGCGCCGGCATGCCAAGGCAGCGGCGGGATGTTTCGGCCGCCGGGGAAAGGCCTGACGACAATGGCGCAACGCATAGCCACTCCGGATGCGGGAAAAAGCAAGGCGGCCAAGGGTGCGGCGAACGACGCCGCGCCCAAGGACCGCCGGCGCGAGCGCGGCGAAGCGAGGGTCCAGCGCATCATCGACGCCACAATCGAGCTCATCGCGGAGGAGGGGCTGGCCAGCGTCACCATGCAGCGCATTGCCGGGCATGTCGGCTCGTCCAACGCACTGGTGGTCTTTCATTTTCGCAGCAAGGAGAACCTGTTCCGGGCCGTCCTGCAATATCTCAGCGACCAATATGACGCGCTGTGGCTGACGCTGGTGCGGGCGCCCGGCCTGTCGCCGGTGGAGCGGGTGTTGGGCGCGGTCGACTGCGCGCAGCGCTTTGCCCGGCAGCATCCGAAATGGGTTTCGGTCTTCGTCGTGTTTTCCAGCGACCGCAAGAGCATGCAGATCTACAATGAAATCGGCCTGCCGAGCGATCTCGCCTACACGGCCGAAGCGCGCGAACTGCTGATCGAGATTTCCCGCAGCGGCGGTTACACCGGCGTCGACATAGACACGCTGTCGGAGAGCCTGAACTATCTGGTGCATGGCGCCTGGTATTGGGACCATCTCAACCCGTCCAGCCGCGACACCGACGTGCTGCGCAAGACCATGCTGCTCCTGCTGCACCAGGCGTTTCCACGGCATTTTGAGTTGGGGTGAGAGGCGGCCAAATCGCGAGCGACGGAAAGCGTCCTCTGCAAACCTAAACCCGAAAATCTCTACGATGCCTTGATCTCTGTAAAAACGCTTGCACAATCCAAAGGTGCGAGCTAAACAACCCAGGGATGCATTCGAGGGTGGGTAAATGTGGCATTGGGCGATACTTCTGTTGCTGATTGGCGTGCCGGTTTTCTTCGCCGTCCGGTCGTCGCGCAAATCCTCACAGAGCCCAGATGACCTCGTGGGGTTCGGCGGCTGGCTGATCCTGCTGGCGATCAGCCTGTCCCTTTCGCCGTTGCGCACACTTGTCGATATGGCCAGTCTGGTCAAAACCTACCAACAGCTTGTTACAGTGCCCAACGGGGCCTTGGCCATCTATGGCGAGGCAGCCCTCAATCTGGCATTTCTGGTGCTTCAGCTGGTCGTGCTTGTTTCGATGCTGCGGCGAAGCCACCGCTTTCCGCAGCTGTTCATATGTCTGTGGTTTGCGATCCCTCTCTTATTCGTACTGGACACAGTTTGGATATCGACTGTGCTTGGTGTCCCGGTAAACCGTTTGCTTGCCGGAGGAGCTCTGGTTACACCTTTGGCATCCTTCATAGTCACAGGGATCTGGGCCGCCTACGTCTACAGGTCGGTCAGGGTGAGGAACACGTTCGGCGATACGGCAGCCATACAGGCTGCCACATTTTCCTAGAAGGTCCGACGGCTGCGAGTTGGCCTGATGTCGTGCTGCCAGCTCCGCCGAACAGATCCGTCGGCAGTCCTCCTTCGTCTAACGAGCTTCGAGTGGCCTGCCACCCGAAGCTCGAAGAGCGAAGGGTGGTGCCCCCGGACGGAATCGAACCGCCGACCTTCGGTTTACAAAACCGCTGCTCTACCAGCTGAGCTACAAGGGCACGGCGCTCCGGTTAGCATATTTCGTGCGCCAGTAAAGACAAAACTCCGTTTCCGATCGCTAATGGACCCCGCCGAGGTGGGCGGGCCGCCATCCTGAAAACCGCCAATGCGATCCCTACATATCTCTCAGGTGCAAACGCATCGAACGGGGTGTCGCATGATCAGACTTGTCATCATCCTGCCGCTTGTCGTCATCGCCTGGTTTCTCGTGGTGAAGCTCATCAAGGATGTGAAGAGCGCCAAGATCGACTGGACCGGCGTCGCCACCATCATCGGCTTCATCGTGCTGGCCTTCTGGCTGCGGCACGTTACGGGCATGGGGTGACGGGAGCGAATAGCGAATAGGGAGTAGCGAATAGGGAAGTCTTAACTCCCGAAAGCCATTTCGCTACTCGCTACTCGCTACTCGCTGAAACCTTCGAACCTTTCGCCGCACCGCGACGACTGATCTCCAGAGGCAAATGGTCGCCTCGACCAGGGATTCAGGAGATCATCATGTTGAAGCGCACTCTTACTTCGGGCCTGGTCGCCATCTTCCTCGCCACTGGCGCGGTCGCCGGTACCTTGCAGTCGTCCTCCGCTCGCGGCCATCATCACCACCATCACCATAAGCATCACGACAAGCCCTGGTGGTGGTGGAACCATCACCACAAGCACCATCACCACAAGCATCATCATCACCACGGGAAAGTGATCATCTTCCTTTGAGCGAGACGACCTGCCTCGCGGAAGGGCGGCTTCGGCCGCCCTTTTTTTGCGAGCGACGGCGCCACTGATGTGGGCCACCCGGTTACCGGCAACATAAGATTTCAGCGCTGTCGCGCGAAGATTTCGCGAGTGACGAAACGTCGACCGCAGAAAGTTCTCTGGTCCGAGAGAAAAATCTTCAAAAACCTCGAACCTTTTTCCTGCTCGCCGCGACTGATGATCAAGAGGCGGATGGATCGCCTCTCGCAACCAAACAAGGAGATCGTCATGTTCACGCGCAAAATCGCTTCTGCCCTCATCGCCAGCACCGTCGCCGCCACCTCGCTGGTCGGCACCGTCCAGCCGTCGGCCGCCCACAGCCATCACCACAACCGCGAAATCGGCATCGGCATCGCCGCCGGCGTCGGCGGCTTCGTCCTCGGCAGCCTGCTCAATCAGCCCCGCACCGTCTATGTCGACGACGAGGGTGGCTCCTGGCACGTCCGCCGCTGCGCCAACCGCTACGCCAGTTACGATCCGTACTCCGACACCTATGTCGGCTATGACGGCTACCGCCACTATTGCCGCCTTTAAGAGGAGGCACCCCCACACGGAAAGGAGGGGCTGTACGCAGCCCCTCCTTCCTGATTTGAGCGCGCCGCGGTGCGGGCTACGGTTTGGAGATCGGCAATCCCGCTGCACGGCAGATGCGGGCAACACTCGCATTCTGCGATTGATCCCCCATGGCGATGAGTTCGAAGCTGCTTCCTTCATCCGGATAGATCTTGGCGGCGAACGGTTGGTCTGTTGTATGACCACCGGACGACGTCTTTGCAGCGACATGGCCGCAGACCAGGATTTCGCGGCGGCCGTCGAGCGTTCGCTCGCCGGCAAGCATCGTCCCGAATTTGGCGGATACAGGATCATGTAAATGCTGGCGAATGCCGATCGTGATTGTCTCCTCCAAAGCGAGCGAGATCGGAATCTCGCTGACTTGCTGGGAGACAGGGGCGGGCTCGGGCGCCGTCGCCACGCATCCGCACAGTGAAGCGGCGAGCAAAAGCTGAAGCGTTCTCCGCATTATAATCGGAACCCGCCGATCATCCTCGTCACCTCAGCGGCGGCGTCGCGCACCAGCGGCCCGATCTCGTCCAGCCGCTCCATCGTCACCCGCACCGTCGGTCCGGAGACCGAGACACCGCCGATCGGCTCGCCGAACTCGTTGAAAATGGCGGCGGCCACGCAGCGCATGCCGGGATGCCGCTCCTCGTCGTCGACCGACCAGCCGCGGTGCTTGATGACAGCCAGGTCATGGGCCAGCGCCGAAATGTCGGACAGCGTCTTGTCGGTGAAGCGCTGCAGGCCCGACTTGCGCAGGATGGCGGCGACGCGTTCCGGCTCGAGCTGCGCCAGCACCGCCTTGCCGATGCCCGAGGCATGGAAGGAGCTGCGCGTGCCCGGGCGGAAGAAGGCGCGGATCGCCTGATGGGTCTCGACCTGGCTGACGAAAACGACGCAATCGTCCTCGGCGACGCCGAGATTGGCGGTTTCACCGGTCTTCTCCATCAATTCCTGCATGACCACGCGGGCCCTGTCGACAAGCTTGCGGCGGCGCAGGAAGGCGGCACCCATGCGGTAGGTCTCGACGCCGATCGACCACAGCTGGTCCGATGTATCGAACTCGACCATGCCGTGGTTCTGCAGCGTCGTCAGCATGCGGTAGGCGGTGGACGCCGCGAGCTCGCTACGCGCCGAAATCTCGCTCAGCGACAGGCCACTGCCTTCAGCGACGATGGCCAGGATGCGCAAGGCCCGGTCCAGCGACTGTACAGAACCGGCCTCGGACGGACCGTTGAAAGCGCGCGGCCGGCCGCGCTGGCGTTTTTCGCTGGTTTCCATGGCGGCATTGTCGCCGGTTTCGCCGAAATCGCAATGAAAAACTTTTTCATCGTTTTGATGGCCGGATTCATTGGAAAACGAAAAACCCAGGGGAATCAGTGGATAGAAGCGGTTTTCTCGAAATGAAAAATTATTCTGAAAAAATTGAAAAATGAAAACGACACTGGCATTGTCTACCAACCAACAATCTTGAGGAGGCTGGACATGGCCAGGATGCGCGCTGTCGATGCAGCGGTTCTCGTTCTCGAAAAGGAAGGCGTTTCCTGCGGCTTCGGCGTGCCGGGCGCGGCGATCAATCCGTTCTATTCGGCGCTGAAGGCGAGGGGCTCGATCCGCCACATCCTGGCGCGCCATGTCGAGGCGGCCTCGCATATGGCCGAAGGCTACACGAGAGCCAAATCAGGCAATATCGGGCTGTGCATCGGCACGTCGGGCCCGGCCGGCACCGACATGGTCACCGGGCTCTATTCGGCGGCGGCGGACTCCATCCCGATCCTGTGCATCACTGGTCAGGCGCCGCGGGCACGGCTCAACAAGGAGGATTTCCAGGCGGTCGATATCGCCGCCATAGCCGCACCCGTCGCCAAATGGGCGGTCACGGTCATGGAGCCCTATCTCGTGCCGATGGCGCTGCAGAAGGCATTTCACCTGATGCGCTCGTCGCGACCGGGCCCGGTGCTCATCGACCTGCCGGTCGACGTGCAATTGGCCGAGATCGAATTCGATATCGATGCCTATGAACCGCTGGTCCCGTTCAAGCCGGCAATGTCGCGCGCCCAGGCCGAAAAGGCCTTGGCGATGCTCAATGCCGCGGAAAAGCCGCTGATCGTCGCCGGCGGCGGCATCATCAACGCCGATGCGTCGGATCTGTTGATCGAATTCGCCGAGATAACGGGCGTGCCGGTCATCCCGACGCTAATGGGCTGGGGCGCGATCCCCGACGACCACCGGCTGATGGCCGGCATGTGCGGGCTGCAGACCTCGCATCGCTACGGCAATGCGACGATGTTGGAAGCCGATTTCGTCTTTGGCATCGGCAATCGCTGGGCCAACCGCCACACCGGTTCGGTCGATGTCTACACCAAGGGCAAGAAATTCATCCATGTCGACATCGAACCGACCCAGATCGGCCGGGTGTTCGCGCCGGATCTCGGCGTCGTCTCGGACGCCGGTGCGGCACTGAAGATGCTGCTCGACGTCGCCACAGAGTGGAAGACGGCTGGAAAGCTGCGCGACTGGTCGGGCTGGGCGAAGGAATGCCAGGCCCGAAAGATGACGATGAAGCGCAAGACGCATTTCGAGCAGGTGCCGCTGAAGCCGCAGCGCGTCTATGAGGAGATGAACAAGGCGTTCGGCCGCGACACCACCTATGTCACCACGATCGGCCTGTCGCAGATCGCCGGGGCGCAGTTCCTGCATGTCTACAAGCCGCGCAACTGGATCAATTGCGGCCAGGCCGGCCCGCTCGGCTGGACGCTGCCGGCGGCGCTTGGCGTGCGCGCCGCCGATCCCGACCGAACCATCGTAGCGCTGTCGGGCGACTATGATTTTCAGTTCATGATCGAGGAACTGGCGGCCGGCGCACAGCACAAACTGCCGTATATCCACGTCGTCGTGAACAACGCCTATCTCGGCCTGATCCGCCAGGCGCAGCGCGGTTTTGCGATGGATTTCGAGGTCAGCCTCGCCTTCGAGAACGTCAACCGCTCCAACGATCCGGAGGCCGGCTACGGCGTCGACCATGTCGCGGTCGCCGAAGCCATGGGCTGCAAGGCGGTGCGGGTGCGCAAGCCGGAAGAGTTCGCCGGCGCGTTCAAGGAAGCGCAGCGGCTGATGAAGGAATACCAGGTGCCGGTGGTGCTCGAATTCATCCTCGAACGCGTCACCAACATTTCCATGGGCACGGAAATCGACAAGATCACCGAATTCGAGGACCTTGCCGAAAGCCATGAGGATGCGCCGACGGCGATTGTGTTGCTCGATTAGGCGCGCCGATATTCAGGTGAGACAGGCCTACAAACGGCGCCTTCCTGCGCTTCCGGTGCTCACGTACAGAAAGTACGTTCCGCTCCGGTTCTCGAAAGTCACCGTTTTCGACTCTGCCTGACCTGAATCTCAACACGCCTAGGGCCAAGCAGAAGATGGAGAAAAAGAATGCCGCGTTTTTCAGCCAATCTGTCGATGCTCTTTGGCGAGCACGATTTCCTCGACCGTTTCGATGCCGCCGCCCGCGCCGGCTTCAAGGGCGTCGAATATATCGGCCCCTATGATCATGCGCCCGAGATCGTTGCGGCGCGGCTGAAGAAGAACGGCCTGAACCAGGTGCTTTTCAACCTGCCGGCCGGCGACTGGGGCAAGGGCGAGCGCGGCATCGCGGTGCTACCCGACCGCGTGCCGGAATTCCGGCAAGGCATCGCCAAGGCGATCAGCTATGCCCATGCGCTGGGCTGCGAGCAGGTCAATTGCCTCGCCGGCATCGCGCCGCAGGGCGTGGATCGTTCGGTGCTGGAAAATACCTTTGCCGAAAACCTGGCGTTTGCGGCCGAGAAACTGGAGCAGGCCGGCATCCGGCTTTTGATCGAGCCGATCAACACGCGTGACATCCCGGGCTTCTTCCTGAACTATTCGAACCAGGCGCTGGCGCTGATCGACCGCGTCGGCTCGAAGAACCTGTTCCTGCAATACGACATCTATCACATGCAGATCATGGAGGGGGATCTCGCCCGTACCATCGAGGCCAACCTCGGCCGCATCGCGCATATCCAGCTTGCGGACAATCCCGGCCGTCACGAGCCGGGGACGGGCGAGATCAATTATCCCTTCCTCTACGAGCATATCGACAGGATCGGCTATTCCGGCTGGGTCGGAGCGGAATACAAACCGAAGGCGGGGACGGAGGCTGGGCTGGGGTGGTTTCGGGAGCTTAACGGGCAGGGGAGTGCCGCGGCTTAAGCGTCGCAGCCCCCTCATCCGGCCCTTCGGGCCACCTTCTCCCCGAGGGGAGAAGAGATCGCCGAGGTTAGCGCCAGCCTCTTCTCCCCAACGGGGAGAAGGTGGCCGCGTAGCGGCCGGATGAGGGGGCGTTTCACACAGTCATTTGGAGAACAACAATGGAAACCATCGGCTTCATCGGCCTTGGCATCATGGGCGCGCCGATGGCGGGGCATCTGCTCGATGCCGGCTACACCGTCGTCGCCAGCGACCACCGCTCGAAGCAGCCGGCCGATCTCGTCGCCAAGGGCTTGACAAGCATCACCGGCCACGCGGCAGTGGCGAAGGCCGCGGATATCATCATCACCATGGTTCCCGACACCCCGCAGGTAGCCGAGGTGCTGTTCGGCGAGAACGGTGTCGCTTCCGCCCTGAGCAAGGGCAAGCTGGTCATCGACATGAGCTCGATCTCGCCGATCGAGACCAAGGTTTTCGCCAAGAAAATCAACGATCTCGGCTGCGACTATCTTGACGCGCCGGTGTCGGGCGGCGAGGTCGGCGCAAAGGCGGCGTCGCTGACCATCATGGTCGGCGGCGAGGACAAGGCGTTCGAGCGCGCCAAGCCCGTGTTCGAAAAGATGGGCAAGAACATCACGCTTGTCGGCCCGAACGGCGTCGGCCAGACCACCAAGGTTGCCAACCAGATCGTCGTGGCCCTGACCATCGAGGCGATCGCCGAGGCGCTGGTCTTTGCCTCAAAAGCCGGCGCCGACCCCGCCAAGGTCCGGCAGGCGCTGATGGGCGGGCTGGCGGCATCGCGCATCCTCGAAGTGCATGGCGAGCGCATGATAAAGCGCGCCTTCGCGCCGGGCTTCCGCATCGAACTGCACCAGAAGGATCTCAATCTGGCGCTGGAAGGCGCCAAGGCACTCGGTGTCTCGCTGCCCAATACGTCGACGACGCAGCAGCTGTTCAACTCATGCTCGGCGAATGGCGGGGCAAAAGAGGATCACTCAGCGCTGGTTCGTGCGCTGGAGCGGATGGCGGGGCATGAAGTGGGTGAATAGCGAATGGTGAATAGTGAATAGTGAATGGTGACGGTAAGAACGCTTTTCCATTCACTATTTCACCATTCACCCTCCAAGGAATTTCCGTGCCGCATAAAGGCTCACCGCCGCCGCATTCGACACGTTGAGCGAGCGGATGGCGCCGGGCATGTCAAGGCGGGCGAGTGTCGTCACCGTCTCGCGCGTCTTCTGGCGCAGGCCCTTGCCCTCGGCGCCGAGCACCAGCGCAATCTTTTCGCCTGAAAAACTCGTTTCGAGCTCCGCTGGCCCATCGGAATCGAGGCCAATGGTCTGGAAGCCGGCTTCGTGCAGCTGTTCCAGCGCATCTGCCAGGTTCTTCACCTCAATCTGATCGATGTGTTCCAGCGCGCCGGAGGCGGATTTGGCCAGCACGCCGGATTCCTGCGGGCTGTGGCGCGCGGTGGTGATCAGCGCGCCGGCGCCGAAGGCGACCGCCGAGCGCAGGATGGCGCCCACATTGTGCGGGTCGGTCACCTGGTCGAGCACCAGCACCAGTTTGGTATCGCCGAGCGCGTCGAGGCGTTTTGGCTTCAACGGCTCTGCCTCGATCAGCACGCCCTGGTGGACGGCATCCGAGCCGGTGATCTTGTCGATCTCCTTGGGCTCGACGAGTTCGGCCTTGAACGGCAGAGCGGCGAGATCGGCGATCGCCAGCCGCTCGGCGGCGTTGCGCGTCACCAGCATCTTTTTGATCCGCCGGCGCGGATTGTCGAGCGCCGCTCGCACCGTGTGCAGGCCATAGAGCCTGACAAGCCCGTCGGCGGCGTTTTCGCCCGGCGGCACCGGCTGGCGCGGCCGGAAGGCGGGCGCGCCGCCGGCCTTCTCGTCGCGGTGGGCGCGGCGCAGCTTGGCGTAATGGGTGTCTTTGGCGGTCTTGGGCGTGTTGTCATTGCTCATGGCCGGCTTCTATAGCCGCGTCGTCGGGCTGTGGATACGGGCAGAAAGCCGGCTTGCCGGGCAGGCTGTCAAATTCAGCGCATTTTGCCTTGGGGTGCGGTTGACACCCACTGGCCTTGCCGCCATAAGGCGCTTCGCTGATTTCGGACAAAACCCTGGTTTCGACCTGATCGGCGAGAATGCCTCGTTGCAAGGCTTCGACGGCAGGCTGGAGAGGTGCCCGAGTGGTTAAAGGGGACGGACTGTAAATCCGTTAGCTTAGCTTACGTTGGTTCGAATCCAACCCTCTCCACCACTGCCAGCCCGCGAACCTTGAGGACGATGCGGGTATAGCTCAGTGGTAGAGCAGCAGCCTTCCAAGCTGAATATGCGGGTTCGATTCCCGCTACCCGCTCCAACTTCCCCCATCAAATCTGAGCGAATACGTCCAAGACGTTGCCGTGGGTGATTTTCCGGTTTCCGTCTACACGCCGGTCGATGCAGCGACCGCCGACCGGTTCATGGCTGTGGTGAAGGCGACGCCCGACAACCGCAGAGCGGCGTCGGGCGCGTTTCGGTCCGATGCAGAAGCAGGCGGTGTACCCTAGTTGTTAAACGCCGAAGCAACCTGATGCTGTTGCGGCATCTGTCCGTTCGGCGTCAGTCTGTCGACAATGCCTGGCAGGGCTGTGGACAATTGCTTGAGCAACTCCTGCTCGTCCAGTCCGGTCCTTTGCGCGATCTCTCGAATGACCTGCGGGCCGATCGCCTTGCCCAGATCATTGGCGTTGATCGGCTGGTTCTGCCCGGTGCCGACCCAGGAGTCAGCGACATTGCCTTGGCCGGCATTCTTGAGCTTGTCGAGCAGTCCGCCCAGTCCGCCGAGCAGGCCGCCGTCGCTGGAGGCCGCGGTTCCGGTGGGGGCTGGCGTTTGAGGCTGAGGGGGTTCGCCCGTCTCTCCGGCACTCGTCTGTTCGGCGCTTCTGCCGCTCAGCATCTTTCCCACCAGCAGCGCGCCGAGCGCGATCATCAGCGGTTTGGTGATGTTGCCGCCGGGTACGGCGTTGTCAAAAAGTCCCATAGGTCAATCCTCCATAACGGCCAAGCCCGTCCCGCCGGCTACAATGGAGCATGCGGGCGGAAATTCAAGTTGGCTTGAGCTTTTGACAATCATGTGACCATGATCGGCCGGCGGGGGAATGGAGAGGAAAAATGGGCATTATCAGCTGGATTATCCTCGGCGTCATCGCCGGCTTTATCGGCAGCAAGATCGTCAACAAGACCGGCCAGGGCCTGATCATGGATATCGTGCTCGGCATTGTCGGCGCCATCGTCGGCGGGCTGATCTTCAGCGCCTTTGGCGCCACGGGCGTGACCGGCCTCAACATCTGGAGCCTGATCGTCGCCGTCATCGGCGCGGTGGTCGTGCTGTGGGCCTATCACCAGTTCTCCGGCAAGCGAACGCTTTAGGCGCCAGTCTGCCGATTGGTTGACCGCAGGACGGCCAAACCTGCTTCGACGCGTTGACTTGGGTCAGGCGACGACGGTCAGCCTGCGTTTGCGTTCATCAAGCGAGACGATGGTCAGCCCGCTCGCGACCACCAGCAGGATGCCGCAGACCGCCAAGGCATTCGGGAACTGCCCGAATACCAGCACGCCTGAGATGACCGCCCAGACGGTGAAGCAGTAGTAGAACGGTGCTACGACGCCGGTCGGACCGACGCGATAGGCCATGAAGATGAAGAAATGGCCGAAGATCAGGAAGAATCCGGCGCCGGCCATGAGCAGCAGGTGCCGGGCTTCCGGCATTACCCAGCGCTCGGAAACGAGATGCGCGGCGCCGGCGCCGATCAGCACCACTACGACGGCGGAAATGGCGACGATCATGCCCGGCACCTCGGCCGCGATCCGCCTGCCGGCAAGATCGCGCGCCGCCGCCAATACCGCGTTGCCGAGCGCCAGCAACGCATAGACCGAGATGCCCTGCATGGTCGGCTGGGCCACCATGAGCGCACCGATGAAGCCGAGCCCGATCAGCGCCATGCGCACGCCGCCGATCCGTTCGCCGAACAGGATGGAGGAGCCGACCAGCATCAAAAGCGGGGTGATCTGCCCGAGCGCGGTCGAATCGGCGATCTGCATGTTGGCCAGCGCCACGACGTAACAGAGGATGGCCGCGAGCTCGAGCAGGTTGCGGCGCAGCACGCGTTTGTCGAAGATCAAAGGGATCTGCCTGCCATAGCCCAGCAGGAACAGCAGCGGCATGCCCCATAGCGTGGCCGCGACCCCGCGCAGGAACAGCACTTCATAGGACGGCAAGCCCGCGGTCGCGAGTTTCATCATCGTGTCGTTGACGAGGTACGACCCCGTCGAAACGATCATGAACAGCGGGCCGCGTATGGAGGTCGGTATGAATTGCATGGGGCAACCAAATCAGACCGCCGCCGTAGCGGCAATGGGCCAGGCGCCGGCTGCACATCCGGCAGGCAAAGGCCAGGACATGGGCGGGACAGGACATGGGCGGGAATAGCAAACAGGTGCTGGAGCCCGCAGCCCCCATTTCATTTCCGCTCGCGCGTTCCTATATCAGCGCCACATCCCCGCAATCGGATCATCGGTTGAGACCGAGTGGACAGCGCACCCGGCCACAAGGCACTTGTGTTTTTCGGCCGTAGTCGCTAATCGCCCCGCATTCGACTGAACTGAAGGTCAAGGCCGTCCAAGGAAAGAGACTATGGCAAAAGGTAAATTCGAGCGTAACAAGCCTCATGTGAACATTGGCACGATTGGCCACGTCGATCATGGCAAGACGTCGCTGACGGCGGCGATCACGAAGTATTTTGGCGAGTACAAGCGCTACGACCAGATCGATGCGGCGCCCGAAGAGAAGGCCCGCGGCATCACGATTTCGACGGCGCACGTCGAATACGAGACGACTGCGCGCCACTACGCCCATGTCGACTGCCCCGGCCACGCCGACTATGTGAAGAACATGATCACCGGCGCCGCGCAGATGGACGGCGCGATCCTGGTCGTGTCGGCCGCCGACGGCCCGATGCCGCAGACCCGCGAGCACATCCTGCTTGCCCGTCAGGTCGGCGTGCCGTCGATCGTGGTGTTCTTGAACAAGGTCGACCAGGTCGACGATGCCGAGCTGCTCGAACTGGTCGAGCTCGAGGTTCGCGAGCTTCTGTCGAAGAACGAGTTCCCCGGCGACGACATTCCGATCGTCAAGGGTTCGGCGCTGGCAGCACTCGAAGATTCCAACAAGACCATCGGCGAAGATGCGATCCGCGAGCTGATGGCTGCGGTCGATGCTTACATCCCGACGCCGGTTCGTCCGCTGGACAAGCCGTTCCTGATGCCGATCGAAGACGTGTTCTCGATCTCGGGCCGTGGCACGGTCGTGACCGGCCGCGTCGAGCGCGGCATCGTCAAGGTCGGCGAGGAACTGGAAATCATCGGCATCCGTCCGACGACCAAGACGACCTGCACGGGCGTCGAGATGTTCCGCAAGCTGCTCGATCAGGGCCAGGCCGGCGACAACATCGGCGCGCTGCTGCGTGGCGTTGATCGTGAAGGCGTCGAGCGCGGCCAGGTTCTGGCCAAGCCCGGTACGGTGAAGCCGCACAAGAAGTTCGTGGCCGAAGCCTACATCCTGACCAAGGACGAAGGTGGCCGTCACACGCCGTTCTTCACCAACTACCGTCCGCAGTTCTACTTCCGCACGACCGACGTGACCGGCATCGTGTCGCTGCCGGAAGGCACGGAGATGGTTATGCCCGGCGACAACATCACGGTCGATGTCGAGCTGATCGTGCCGATCGCCATGGAAGAGAAGCTGCGCTTCGCCATCCGTGAAGGCGGCCGCACCGTCGGTGCCGGCATCGTCGTCACCATCAAAGAGTAATCGAGCCCGGCATCGCCGGATCGAAACGGGATAGGGGCGGCCCTCGGGCCGCCCTTTTTCGTTGGCCAGATGTGCCTGTTTTGGGGTCCCAATCTCTGTTGCAAGTCTGTGAGCCTCTACAGTATAGATTGCATTGAGGGCTTGGTCGGATGGTTCCACAGCACCGTTTGCATAGTCGGTCATGGTGGGCACTGGGGCTGATCTGCCTGGCGTCGATGTTTGCCATGGGCAGCGCCGCCTTCGCGGCCGAGACAAAAAATTCAGAGCCGGATCCGGATCCGCCGATGCGGTTCGTCGTCGTGCGCAGCGACGCGGCGGGCTGTGAGCCGACCTGTCCGGAATGGATATCGGCCGAGGGTGCGATATCGGCCAAGTCGCCGGCGCTGCTCAAGGCTGCCCTGAAAACGCTCGGCGGCCGCAAATTGCCGATCGTCATCAACTCTCCGGGCGGCGATGTCGATGCGGCCATCGCCATGGGCCGGATGATACGCAAGAACAAGCTCGACATCGCGGTCGGCAGGACGTGGTTCGTCGGCTGCGAGCCGGGGATGAAAAACTGCAAGGAGAACGACGCCAGAGGCGCGCACTATATCGGCAGCCCCTATGTGCTCGGCAGCTATTGCGCGTCCGCTTGTCCAATGATGCTGGCCGGCGGCACCAGGCGCCTGGTCGGGCCGCTGGCCTATCTCGGCGTCCACCAGATCACCACCACGATCGTGCAGATGAACGTGCAATATCAGGTCCGCTACCGGATCGTGAAAGGCAAGAAGCGGGTCATCAGCAAGAAGGTCGTCAGCCGCAAGAACACCGGCAGCTACAAGACCTACGAGATGAGCAAGGGGGTGGAGCGCAAGCTGTCCGCCTATTTCAAGGAGATGGGTGTCGACCTCAGCATCATCGAGACGATGAAGAGCACGCCGGCCAGCGACATCCAGCAGATCGACCTCAGCGACATGCTGACAATGAAGCTGGTCACCAGCGAAGACGCTGCAGATCTGCTGACCAGCGCAAGCCTGTGCAGGCTGGACCTTCCGGCTCCGAATTGCCGGGAAATACCGGAGAACAAGCCAGCCGGCGGCCTGCCGGACGTGGCAAAGGCTGCGCCGCTGCCGCTGAAGCCGGAGAGCGCGCCGCACGATGACGGCATGCGCTTTGTCGTGGTTCGCGGCAGCAACCCGCTCTGCAATCCCGACTGCCCGGAATGGATTGCAGCGCAAGGCGCGATTACGCCTCAGACGCCGCAGAAACTCAGCCAATTGCTCGCCACGCTTGGCAACCGGCGGCTGCCGGTGGTGATCAGCTCGCGAGGCGGAGACCTCTCCGGCGCCCTGGCGGCGGGCCGGATCATCCATGAAAAGAAGCTCGACGTTGCCGTTGCCCGCACAGATTTCGTCGACTGCGACCCGGCAGAGTGGAATTGCCTGGCCAAGGAAGGCGCCTATGCCGGACTGAGCGTCCATGGCGACGGCGACTGCGATTCGGCCTGCGCGCTCATGCTGGCCGGTGGCGCCAGACGGCTTGTCGGTTCCCAGGCGCGGCTCAGCCTCTATCTGATGGGGCAAAAGCAGGCGGTCAGGTCTTACCTCGACGAGATGGCGATCAGCCCCGCTTTGTTCAGGGCGCTCCAGGGCAGTTCGGTCGAGCGTCAGCTCGAACCCGACATGATGCTGAAGGTCGGCCTGACGACCGGGCGCCAGTCGGTGGATGCGCTGACGGGGTCCAGCATCTGCAAATCGGCGCCGAAACCTGAGAATTGCCGCGTGGTGCCGTCGTCCAATGGCTGATCGTGCCCTATCGTCATGGAAGCGAAAGGGGTCGGATGGGCGTGCTGGAGCCGAGGAAGGCGACGCCGGCAAGCGACATCACGCCGAAGCGCCGGCCAAATTGTAGCGCGGCGGGTTCACACTCGCCATCGAGGCAGGTTGAGCAGGGCGCGATTTCCGCTATCGTCGTGCAGGCGCCGGGCTTGGCGGAGGATCAAGAATGAGCCAGGATATCCGACACTCTACGAATGGGCCGGCGGCATCGAAGCCCTCAACCAGCTGACGGAAACCTTTTACGACAAGGTGTCGCGCGACCCGGTGGTCGGCCCGGTGTTCAAACACATGTCGCCGGATCATCCCACGCATGTCGCGGCCTTCATCGGCGAGGTTTTTGGCGGACCGAAGACCTACAGCGAACAGCATGGCGGCCATCGCGAGATGGTCATGCATCACTTGGGCAAGCATCTGACGGAGGAACAGCGCCGCCGCTGGATCAGCCTGCTTGCCGATGCCGCCGATGCGGTCGGGCTGCCGGACGATCCCGAATTCCGTTCCGCCTTCATGGGCTATGTCGAATGGGGGTCACGGCTTGCCAAGATGAATTCCACCCTCGGCGAGACCTGCGACCCGCAGACCGAACCGATGCCGGCCTGGGGCTGGGGCGTACCGGGCGGGCCGTACAAGCCGCCGGCCGGGGATTGAGCGCCGGCATGCGGCTTCAGGCAGGCGAAAAATCGAGATCGGCAGGGACGGGCTGGTCATCACCTATTCGGATTTTGGCAAAGGATCTGAAAGCGCGTCAGACACTCTTTACAGCGCGCCCGGAAGCTTTTAGGAAGCGCCTGCGCTGAAACGCGCGTACGGGCATAGCTCAGTTGGTAGAGCGGCGGTCTCCAAAACCGCAGGTCGTAGGTTCGAGCCCTGCTGCCCGTGCCATTTTCCTCGTTGGAATCCGGCATTTTAGAAACGCCTTGTTTTGGCTCCTCGTTTGGTTGGGCTGAAGCCGCGTACTCGACGAGCGACGTTCCGAAGGCATGCGCAGAGCGAGAGCGCTGATGCGCAATGCCGAAGTCGGCGTATTTACACGAACGATTTCCTTGATTCAACTGCCATTGGCGAGCCAATTGCCATTTGCGTTCACAATTCAGAATAGGCCTATTTTGCTGCCGCCGGCTGCTTTTCAGCGGCTGCGAATTATTGGAAGCGGGATGCTGGCCTGGCTTCTGAAATTTTCTGAACAGGGCTCTTGAACCGGTTTTCGGCCCTTCCTAATTCGTTTCCCGCCGAGGCCGATTGGCTTGGCAAAAGGCGGCGCTGCTGGGCGGCGCCCTTGTACCCATGTTGCTTCAAGGAGGATGTGGCTATGAGAACCTTTGATAGTCTCTATCGGACCACCGTCGGTTTCGACCGGCTTTTCGACATGCCCGACAGCGGTACGCGTCCGGACTGGCCGCCCTATAACATCGAGAAGGTCGACGAGAACGACTACCGTATCTCGATGGCCATCGCGGGCTTCAGCCAGGATGAGGTTGAGCTGACCCAGCATGGACCCGAACTGGTCGTGGTAGGCCAGAAAGCTGATGATCAGAGCGGACGCCAGCTGCTGCACCAGGGCATTGCCTACCGCAGTTTCAGGCAGACGTTCAAGCTTGCCGACCACATGAAGATCAAGGCAGCCAAACTGGAGAATGGCCTCCTCTCGATCGACATTGTCCGCGAGATTCCCGAAGAGCTGAAGCCGCGCCGCATCAGCATCGGCGTGGGCGACGCCCAGGTGGGCGGCAAGCAGATCGCCCAGGATACGGAACGCACCCGCAAAGCGGCCTGATCGTATCGATTCAGTTATCCCTGCGGTCCGCCTCCCGGCTTCGGCCGGGAGGCCCAGATTGCGGAGAATGGAGATGGACAACTTCTACGAGACACCGACACTTTCTGCGGCACGCTCGGGCAAAATTGAAACTTCTTTGTGCCTGCTCGACAATCCAGACGACGTCATCAACCATCCACGCCTCAGCCGTGGAGAAAAGCGGGCACTGCTTTCCTCGTGGGCGTCCGATGCCTGCGCGGTGGAAAACCAGCCTGCCTTGCGCCGCCTGGACAACGGCACGGTAATCCCTGTCGACCAGATTCTGAGGGCGTTGAAGGCTCTCGATGAGAAACCCACGCTGGGGAAAGAGACTTCAGGCCGAGTGCTGCCTTGGCGACCCTCCTCGCGCCGCAGCGCTCTCAAGGCTTGGCGGCGTCGTGGCCGTTCTTTCGGCCCCGACGATGACGACGACCCGCCCCCGTGCCCGGCAGTGATCGCGCCGCGCCCACGCCCACCACGCGGAATCGGCGCAGTGGCCGAGGTCGAACTCGCCTGTGCCTGAACTAACCCTGGGTTGATCCAGCTGCCTCGCCAGGGGCAGCTGGATTCCAACCTTGGGTGCTTCATTTGCTTTCCAACACAGCAGGTCGCAGTTTCGACCTCAACGCCATTTCCTCGAACTTGTAATCACGTGCCTGATCTTCCGGATGCATCCTCCGGAATTGGGGTCTGGCATTGAAAAACGGCAGGTGGCTTGCCATATTGGGCGAACTGAGGCATAAGGCCCCGATAGCCGGGACGGGACGACTGGATGGTTCCGAGGCGGCGTTTGATCATAAAGCGGACACTTGCCACTTGCGTGGATCAAGAATCGGTTTTATGTAGACACAACAGACACGCGACGCGTGGAGCTGGGAAGCCGGCTTTACGCGTCCGATTTGCATGGGCGAAATAGCGCTGATTCGGCGCCGACTTGAACCCAGGCGGCACGTCCCGGCCAGCGGGATCATCCAGGAGACCCGGCCAACGGGTCTTGAAGACAGAGCGGCATATGGCTTCGAAAACCACAAATCCTTTCGTCTTTCTCCAGCAGGTTCGCGCGGAAACTGCCAAGGTGACTTGGCCGTCGCGCCGGGAGACGATGATCTCGACGGTGATGGTGCTCGTATTCGCGGTCATCGCGATGATCTTTTTCTTCACCGCCGACGTGGCCATGGGCTACGCGATCGAGCGGTTACTGAGCCTCGGCCATTAAGTCCGGCGATTACGGAGAAGTCTTGAAATGACCGCGCGCTGGTACATTGTCCACGCCTATTCGAACTTCGAAAAGAAGGTCGCCGAGGACATTGAGAACAAGGCCAAGCAGAAGGGCCTGTCCGCCGATATCGAGCAGATCGTGGTGCCGACCGAGAAGGTCGTCGAGATCCGCCGCGGCCGCAAGGTCGATGCCGAGCGCAAGTTCTTTCCGGGCTATGTGTTGCTCAAGGCCAATCTGACCGATGCGGTGTTCTCGCTGGTCAAGAACACGCCGAAGGTCACCGGCTTCCTCGGTGACTCCAAGCCGGTGCCGATCACCGAAGCCGAGGCGCAACGCATCCTAAACCAGGTTCAGGAAGGCGTCGAGCGGCCGAAGCCCTCGGTCACTTTCGAGATCGGCGAGGCGATCCGCGTTTCGGATGGTCCGTTCGCCTCGTTCAACGGTTTCGTCCAGGAAGTGGACGAGGAGCGGGCGCGGCTCAAGGTGGAAGTTTCGATCTTCGGGCGCGCCGTGCCGGTCGATCTGGAATTCGGACAGGTCGAAAAGGGCTGATCCGAAAACCCTGCGCCGGTTCGCCGGCAAGGGGAGGCGGCGCGGAAAGCGCGCGGCCATGAACGGGTGGGAGGCGAATGCGGCTTTAGCCGGCTGCGCGGACCGCACCACCAGACTGCAACCGCCGGTGTTCCCGATACTGGGGCCGGCATGAGATAAAGGCAGGAAAGAGATGGCTAAGAAAATTGCAGGCCAGCTCAAGCTCCAGGTCAAAGCGGGATCGGCTACGCCGTCTCCGCCGATCGGCCCGGCACTTGGTCAGCGCGGCATCAACATCATGGAATTCTGCAAGGCGTTCAACGCGCAGACCCAGGAAATGGAAAAGGGATCGCCGATCCCGGTCGTCATCACCTATTACCAGGACAAGTCCTTCACCTTCGTCATGAAGACGCCGCCGGTGAGCTACTTCCTGAAAAAGGCGGCGAACTTGACGTCAGGTTCGAAAGAGCCGGGCAAGATCAAGGCCGGCACGATCGGTCGCGACAAGGTGCGCGCCATCGCCGAACAGAAGATGAAGGATCTGAACGCAAACGACGTCGAGGCGGCCATGCGCATGGTCGAGGGCTCCGCCCGCTCGATGGGTCTGGAAGTGGTGGGCTGAGATCATGGCAAAGATTGCAAAGCGTGTATCGAAGTCCCGTGACGGCATCGACCCCAACAAGGCTTATGCCCTTGGTGAGGCGCTGAAGCTGCTCAAGGACCGTTCGACGGTGAAGTTCGACGAGACCATCGAAGTTGCGATGAACCTCGGCGTCGACCCGCGCCATGCCGACCAGATGGTCCGCGGCGTGGTCAACCTGCCGAACGGCACCGGCCGCTCTGTCCGCGTCGCCGTGTTCGCACGTGGCGGCAAGGCCGATGAGGCTCGCGCCGCCGGCGCCGACATCGTCGGTGCCGAGGATCTGGTCGACATCGTCCAGAAGGGCACGATCGACTTCGATCGCTGCATCGCCACGCCGGACATGATGCCGCTGGTCGGCCGTCTGGGCAAGGTGCTGGGCCCGCGCGGCATGATGCCGAACCCGAAGGTCGGCACCGTCACCACCGACGTCGCCGCCGCCGTCAAGGCATCGAAGGGCGGCGCTGTCGAGTTCCGCGTCGAGAAGGCCGGCATCGTTCATGCCGGCGTCGGCAAGGTCTCGTTCGACGTCAAGGCGCTGGAAGAAAACGTCCGCGCCTTCGCCGATGCCGTGACCAAGGCAAAGCCGGCTGGCGCCAAGGGCAACTACGTCAAGAAGGTGTCGGTCACCTCGACGATGGGCCCGGGCCTCAAGCTCGACGTCTCGACGCTCGCAGCGTCTTGATACGAAATCTGGATCGGCTGCCAAGGCGCTGATCCGCAAGTGAATTCCGGGCCTCCGACTTGTCGGCGGCCCGGTACCGGAAGTCGAGAGGCTTCCGGACATCCTGTCCGAGATTGCAGGCGGCCCAGAAGCCTTAATTGAATTGGGCCTGCATGAGACGGGTGAAAACCGGACAACGGAGCGACAAGCTCCAATGAAAGGTTCGAACCGTGTTTGCCTTTTGTCTGCGCATCTCCGGCTTGCCGTCGATGTGGCGAAAGGGGGCAGGATCCTCGAGCGTCGTTCGGGAGATCTGTAATGGATGGCCCGGCCGGCAAAAAGGCAACCCGACGCCTGTCCCACTAGCGGGGCAGGGGTCAACTGGAGATAGGCAGTGGACAGAGCGGAAAAACGCGAACTCGTCACGGGCCTGAATGGTGCTTTTGCAGGCGCTGGTTCAGTCGTCGTGGCCCACTACGCCGGTATCACCGTCGCGCAAATTAACGACCTTCGGTCGAAAATGCGCGCTGCCGGTGGCACCGTCAAAGTCGCGAAGAACCGTCTCGCCAAAATCGCTCTTCAGGGCACGGACTCCGCATCGATCATCGACCTGTTCAAGGGACAGACGCTGATCGCTTATTCGGAGGATCCGATTGCGGCGCCGAAGGTCGCGTCCGATTTCGCCAAGGGAAATGACAAGTTGGTCATTCTCGGCGGCGCAATGGGCACCACCTCGCTCAACGCCGACGGTGTGAAGGCACTCGCCACACTTCCGTCGCTCGATGAGTTGCGCGCCAGGCTGGTTGGCATGATCGCCACGCCGGCAACCCGGATCGCCCAGATCGTCAATGCGCCAGCGGCTTCGGTCGCGCGCGTCATCGGCGCTTACGCCCGGAAGGACGAGGCGGCATGAGGCCGTTCCTCGCTATCACAAACACACGTTCGAACCTGATGAAGGAATACAACAATGGCTGATCTGGCAAAGATCGTAGACGACCTTTCGAAGCTGACCGTCCTCGAGGCGGCCGAGCTGTCGAAGCTTCTGGAAGAAAAGTGGGGCGTTTCGGCTGCTGCTCCGGTGGCGGTTGCCGCTGCCGGCGGCGCTGCCGCTGCTGCTGCTCCGGCTGAGGAAAAGACGGAATTCGACGTCGTCCTCACCGAGGCAGGCGCTCAGAAGATCAACGTCATCAAGGAAGTCCGCGCCATCACCGGCCTGGGCCTCAAGGAAGCCAAGGATCTGGTCGAAGCAGCTCCGAAGCCGGTCAAGGAAGCCGTTTCCAAGGCTGACGCTGAGAAGTTCAAGGCCCAGCTGGAAGCAGCCGGCGCCAAGGTCGACCTGAAGTAAGCGTAAAAGCGGCGGGCGGCCTCGCGCCGTCCGCCACTCCCTTCATCAGAGGGGAGGATGCGTAGCGCGAGATGTACGAGAACCTCTTTCCTGAGGGCCGAAACCGGCCTTCAGGAAACGGGTTTTCTCCCGTTTTAGCCGTCGCCGCCAGGCGGCGGGAAACAGATCAGGGGCCGCCGCCGAGGTGGCCGCGCATGCAAGGTGAGCCGCGGCGAGGCTCGCCCCGAGTTTATAGCTAAGGAGCGACGATGGCCCAGACCCAGACTTTCAATGGCCGCAGACGCGTACGCAAGTTCTTCGGAAAGATTCCGGAAGTTGCGGAGATGCCGAACCTGATCGAGGTTCAAAAAGCATCCTATGACCAGTTCCTGATGGTGGCGGAGCCCAAGGGTGGACGTCCGGACGAGGGACTGCAGGCCGTTTTCAAGTCGGTTTTCCCGATCTCCGATTTCTCCGGCTCCTCGATGCTGGAGTTCGTGAAGTACGAGTTTGAAGGACCGAAATTCGACGTTGACGAATGCCGTCAGCGCGACCTGACCTATGCCGCGCCACTCAAGGTGACGCTGCGCCTCATCGTGTTCGATATCGACGAGGATACCGGCGCAAAGTCGATCAAGGACATCAAGGAGCAGGACGTCTATATGGGCGACATGCCGCTCATGACGCTCAACGGCACCTTCATCGTCAATGGCACGGAGCGCGTCATCGTCTCGCAGATGCACCGTTCGCCGGGCGTCTTCTTCGACCATGACAAGGGCAAGTCGCACTCCTCGGGCAAGCTTTTGTTTGCGGCGCGCGTCATTCCCTATCGCGGTTCGTGGCTCGACATCGAGTTCGATTCCAAGGACGTCGTGCACGCCCGTATCGACCGCCGCCGCAAGATTCCGGTGACGTCGCTCTTGATGGCGCTCGGCATGGACGGCGAAGAAATCCTGTCGACCTTCTACAACAAGATCACCTACAAGCGCGCCGGCGACCACTGGCGCATCCCGTTCAACGTCGAGCGCTTCCGCGGCCTGAAGGCCGTTGGCGACCTCGTCGATGCCGACACCGGCGAAGTTGTCGTCGAGGCCGGCAAGAAGATCACCGCCCGCCAGGCAAGAGCGCTTGGCGAAAAGGGTCTGAAGGCGATCAAGGCGACCGACGAGGATCTGCTCGGCAATTACCTGGCCGAGGACATCGTCAACTACGGCACCGGCGAGATTTTCCTCGAAGCCGGCGACGAGATCGACGAAAAGACGCTGAAGGTGCTGCTCGGCACGGGCGAAAGCGAGATCAAGGTTCTCGACATCGACCATGTCAATGTCGGCGCCTACATCCGCAATACGCTCAACGTCGACAAGAACGAGAGCCGCCAGGACGCACTGTTCGACATCTACCGTGTCATGCGCCCGGGCGAGCCGCCGACGCTTGAAACCGCCGAAGCCATGTTCAACTCGCTGTTCTTCGACTCGGAGCGCTACGACCTGTCGGCCGTCGGCCGCGTCAAGATGAACATGCGCCTCGAGCTCAAGGCTGAGGACACCGTGCGCGTGCTGCGCAAGGACGACATCCTGGCGGTGGTCAAGACGCTGGTCGAACTGCGCGACGGCAAGGGCGAGATCGACGACATCGACAATCTCGGCAACCGCCGCGTGCGTTCCGTCGGCGAGCTGATGGAGAACCAGTACCGCGTCGGCCTGCTGCGCATGGAGCGCGCGATCAAGGAACGTATGTCCTCGATCGAGATCGACACGGTGATGCCGCAGGACCTGATCAACGCCAAGCCGGCGGCTGCCGCCGTACGCGAGTTCTTCGGTTCCTCGCAGCTGTCGCAGTTCATGGATCAGACCAACCCGCTGTCGGAGATCACCCACAAGCGCCGCCTGTTGGCACTTGGACCGGGCGGTCTGACCCGCGAGCGCGCCGGCTTCGAAGTGCGGGACGTGCACCCGACGCATTACGGCCGCATCTGCCCGATCGAGACGCCGGAAGGCCCGAACATCGGTCTGATCAACTCGCTGGCGACCTTCGCGCGCGTCAACAAGTACGGCTTCATCGAAAGCCCGTACCGCAAGATCGTCAACGGCAAGCTGACCAATGAGGTCGTCTATCTCTCCGCTATGGAAGAGTCCAAGCACCACGTCGCGCAGGCCAATGCCGAGCTCGACAAGAATGGTGGTTTCGTCGACGAATTCGTCATTTGCCGCAGCGCCGGCGAAGTGATGATGGCGCCGCGCGAAAACGTCGATCTCATGGACGTGTCGCCCAAGCAGATGGTGTCCGTGGCCGCGGCGCTGATCCCGTTCCTCGAGAACGACGACGCCAACCGCGCGCTGATGGGCTCCAACATGCAGCGTCAGGCCGTGCCGCTGGTGCGCGCCGAAGCGCCGTTCGTCGGCACCGGCATGGAGCCGATCGTTGCCCGTGACTCGGGTGCCGCCATCGGCGCCCGCCGCGGCGGCATCGTCGACCAGGTGGACGCGACGCGTATCGTCATCCGCGCCACGGAAGATCTCGATCCCGGCAAGTCGGGCGTCGACATCTACCGGCTGATGAAGTTCCAGCGTTCGAACCAGAACACCTGCATCAACCAGCGTCCGCTGGTGCGCATGGGCGACCGCGTCAACAAGGGCGACATCATCGCCGACGGTCCGTCGACCGAGCTCGGCGATCTGGCGCTCGGCCGCAACGTGCTGGTCGCGTTCATGCCGTGGAACGGCTACAACTACGAGGACTCGATCCTGCTCTCCGAGCGCATCGTGGCCGACGACGTCTTCACCTCGATCCACATCGAGGAATTCGAGGTCATGGCCCGCGACACCAAGCTTGGACCGGAGGAAATCACGCGCGACATTCCGAACGTTTCGGAAGAAGCGCTGAAGAACCTCGACGAAGCCGGCATCGTCTATATCGGCGCGGAAGTGCAGCCGGGCGACATCCTGGTCGGCAAGATCACGCCGAAGGGCGAAAGCCCGATGACGCCGGAAGAAAAGCTCCTGCGCGCCATCTTCGGTGAAAAGGCGTCCGACGTTCGCGACACCTCGATGCGCATGCCTCCGGGCACCTTCGGCACAGTCGTCGAAGTGCGCGTCTTCAACCGCCACGGCGTCGAGAAGGACGAGCGCGCCATGGCGATCGAACGCGAGGAGATCGAACGCCTCGCCAAGGACCGCGACGACGAGCAGGCGATCCTCGACCGCAACGTCTATTCGCGCCTTTCCGACGTTCTCGTCGGCAAGGAAGCGATTGCCGGGCCGAAGGGCTTCAAGAAGGGCTCGAAGCTGTCGAAGGACACGCTTGACGAGTATCCACGTTCGCAGTGGTGGCAGTTTGCGGTGGAGAACGAAAAGCTCCAGAGCGAACTGGAAGCCCTGCGTGGCCAGTACGACGATTCCAAGAAGGCGCTCGAGCAGCGCTTCATGGACAAGGTCGAGAAGGTGCAGCGCGGCGACGAAATGCCTCCGGGCGTCATGAAGATGGTCAAGGTCTTCGTGGCCGTGAAGCGTAAGATGCAGCCGGGCGACAAGATGGCGGGACGTCACGGCAACAAGGGTGTCGTGTCGCGGATCGTTCCGGTCGAGGACATGCCTTTCCTCGAGGACGGCACGCATGCCGATATCGTGCTCAACCCGCTGGGTGTGCCGAGCCGCATGAATGTCGGCCAGATCCTGGAAACCCATCTGGGCTGGGCATGCGCGGGCATGGGCAAGAAGATCGGCGAGCTGATCGACGCGTACAAGACGGCTGGAGACATCAAGCCGTTGCGCAAGACGCTTGAGAGCTTCATCCCGGCCAACGACCGCAACGAGCCGGTCCGCGAATATGACGACGAGAGCATCGTTCGCCTCAGCGAGCAGATGCGCCGCGGCGTCTCCATCGCGACACCGGTGTTCGACGGCGCGCATGAAGTCGACATCAACATCATGCTGGAGCAGGCAGGCCTGCACACCAGCGGTCAGTCGCAGCTCTATGACGGACGCACCGGCGAGCCGTTCGATCGCAAGGTGACGATGGGCTATATCTATATGCTCAAGCTTCACCACCTGGTGGACGACAAGATCCACGCGCGTTCGATCGGTCCGTACTCGCTCGTTACCCAGCAGCCGCTGGGCGGCAAGGCGCAGTTCGGTGGCCAGCGCTTCGGCGAAATGGAGGTCTGGGCGCTGGAAGCCTATGGCGCCGCCTACACGCTGCAGGAAATGCTGACGGTGAAGTCGGACGATGTCGCCGGCCGCACCAAGGTCTACGAGGCGATCGTGCGCGGCGACGACACGTTCGAGGCCGGCATTCCCGAGAGCTTCAACGTGCTCGTCAAGGAAATGCGGTCTCTCGGCCTCAATGTCGAGCTGGAGAATACCAAGCTCGACGACAACCCTGTCCGGCTGCCAGATGCTGCCGAATAGGGGCGCGGCCGAGTAAGCAAGACATCCGGTCGCGGAACGCCGCGACCGGATGCAACAAATTCTACGGCCAGTGGGCCGACCACTCAGCGGGCATTTGGCCCGCGTTAGATGCAAGGGGTTTTCGAGGACCCCGAAAAGGAGAACGGCATGAACCAAGAGGTCATGAATCTCTTCAATCCGCAGGCGCCGGCGCAGGTGTTCGATTCCATTCGGATATCGCTCGCCAGCCCTGAGAAGATTCTGTCCTGGTCGTTCGGCGAGATCAAGAAGCCGGAGACCATCAACTACCGCACCTTCAAGCCGGAGCGTGACGGTCTGTTCTGTGCGCGCATTTTTGGCCCGATCAAGGACTATGAATGCCTGTGCGGCAAGTACAAGCGCATGAAGTACAAGGGCGTCATCTGCGAAAAGTGCGGCGTCGAAGTCACGCTGTCGCGCGTTCGCCGCGAACGCATGGGCCACATCGAGCTGGCGGCACCTGTCGCTCACATCTGGTTTCTGAAGTCGCTGCCGTCGCGCATCGGCACGCTGCTCGACATGACCCTGAAGGACATCGAGCGCGTCCTCTACTTCGAGAACTACATCGTCACGGAGCCTGGCCTCACTGCGCTGAAGGAGCACCAGCTGCTCAGCGAGGAAGAGTACATGATCGCCGTCGACGAGTATGGCGAGGATTCGTTCACCGCCATGATCGGCGCCGAGGCCATTCATGACCTTCTGGCCGGCATGGACCTGGAGAAGATCGCCGGCGACCTGCGTTCGGAACTGGCTTCGACCACGTCCGAGCTGAAGCAGAAGAAGTATCTGAAGCGGCTCAAGGTCGTCGAGAATTTCATGGAGTCCGGCAACCGTCCGGAATGGATGATCATGAAGGTGGTTCCGGTGATCCCGCCGGACCTGCGCCCGCTGGTTCCTCTGGATGGTGGACGTTTCGCGACGTCCGACCTGAACGATCTCTATCGCCGCGTCATCAACCGCAACAACCGTCTGAAGCGGCTGATCGAGCTGCGCGCCCCCGGCATCATCGTGCGCAATGAAAAGCGCATGCTGCAGGAAGCCGTCGATGCGCTGTTCGACAACGGCCGTCGCGGCCGCGTCATCACCGGCGCCAACAAGCGTCCGCTGAAGTCGCTGTCCGACATGTTGAAGGGCAAGCAGGGCCGGTTCCGCCAGAACCTGCTCGGCAAGCGCGTCGACTATTCGGGCCGTTCGGTCATCGTCACCGGTCCGGAGCTCAAGCTGCACCAATGCGGCCTGCCGAAGAAGATGGCGCTCGAACTGTTCAAGCCGTTCATCTACGCCCGCCTCGACGCCAAGGGGTTCTCCTCGACCGTCAAGCAGGCCAAGAAGTTGGTCGAGAAGGAGCGTCCGGAAGTCTGGGATATCCTCGACGAGGTCATCCGCGAGCATCCGGTGCTCTTGAACCGTGCACCGACGCTGCACCGCCTCGGCATCCAGGCGTTCGAGCCGATCCTGATCGAAGGCAAGGCGATCCAGCTGCATCCGCTGGTCTGCACGGCCTTCAACGCCGACTTCGACGGCGACCAGATGGCCGTTCACGTGCCGCTGTCGCTCGAAGCGCAGCTTGAAGCCCGCGTGCTGATGATGTCGACCAACAACATCCTGCACCCGGCTTCCGGCGCGCCGATCATCGTGCCTTCGCAGGACATGGTCCTGGGTCTCTACTATCTCTCGATCGTCAATCAGAACGAGCCGGGCGAAGGCATGGTGTTTGCCGACATGGGCGAACTCCAGCACGCGCTCGAGACCAAGGCGGTGACGCTGCACTCCAAGATCAAGGGTCGTTTCCGCACGGTCGATGCCGAAGGCAAGGTCGTGTCGAAAATCTACGACACCACGCCTGGCCGCATGATCATCGGCGAGCTGCTGCCGAAGAACGTCAATGTGCCTTACGAGACCGCCAACCAGGAGATGACCAAGAAGAACATCTCCAAGATGATCGACACCGTCTACCGCCACTGCGGTCAGAAGGAGACGGTCATTTTCTGCGACCGCATCATGGCCCTCGGCTTCAGCCACGCCTGCCGCGCCGGCATTTCGTTCGGCAAGGACGACATGCTGATCCCGGACGCCAAGATCAAGCTGGTTTCCGACACCGAAGCTTTGGCCAAGGAATACGAGCAGCAGTACAATGACGGCCTGATCACTCAGGGCGAGAAGTACAACAAGGTCGTCGACGCCTGGGCCAAGTGCTCGGAAAAGGTCGCCGACGAGATGATGGCCCGCATCAAGGCCGTCGAGTTCGAGGACAGTGGCCGTCAAAAGCCGATGAACTCGATCTACATGATGTCGCATTCGGGTGCGCGTGGTTCGCCCACCCAGATGCGTCAGCTCGCCGGCATGCGCGGCCTGATGGCAAAGCCCTCGGGTGAAATCATCGAGACGCCGATCATCTCGAACTTCAAGGAAGGCCTGACCGTGCTCGAGTACTTCAACTCGACCCACGGCGCCCGCAAGGGTCTGGCCGACACCGCCTTGAAGACGGCGAACTCGGGTTACCTCACCCGTCGTCTGGTCGACGTGGCGCAGGACTGCATCGTCAACTCCGTGGATTGCGGCACCGACAAGGGCCTCACCATGCAGCCGATCGTCGATGCCGGTCAGGTCGTCGCTTCGGTCGGCCAGCGCGTGCTGGGCCGCACCTCGCTCGACGACATCACGCATCCGGTTTCGGGTGAGGTTCTGGTCAAGGCCGGAACGCTGATGGACGAACGTGACGTGGAAAAGATCGAAAAGGCCGGCGTGCAGTCGGTCCGCATTCGCTCGGCACTGACCTGCGAGGTCAGGATCGGCGTCTGTGCGGTCTGCTACGGACGCGATCTTGCCCGCGGCACCCCGGTCAACCAGGGCGAAGCCGTCGGCGTCATCGCGGCGCAGTCGATCGGCGAGCCGGGCACCCAGCTCACCATGCGTACCTTCCACATGGGCGGTACGGCGCAGGTGGTGGACAGTTCGTTCCTTGAAGCCTCGTATGAGGGCAAGGTCGAGATCCGCAACCGCAACGTGGTGCGCAACTCGGACGGCCAGCAGATGGTCATGGGCCGCAACATGGCGGTGCTGATCCTCGACGAAGCCGGCAAGGAGCGTGCCTCGCATCGCCTTACCTATGGTTCGCGCATCTTCGTGGACGATGGCGACAAGGTGAAGCGCGGCCAGCGTATCGCCGAATGGGATCCCTATACCCGCCCCGTCCTCACCGAAATCGAGGGCAAGGTGTCGTACGAGGATCTGGTCGACGGCATTTCCGTTCAGGAAACGGCCGACGAATCGACCGGCATCACCAAGCGCGAGGTCATCGACTGGCGCTCGACGCCACGCGGCAACGACCTCAAGCCGGCGATCGCCATCCTTGACCCCAAGGGCAAGGTCGGCAAGCTGTCGAAGGGCGGCGACGCCCGCTTCCTGCTCTCGGTAGAGGCCATTCTTTCGGTCGAGCCGGGTTCGCAGGTTCGTCCCGGCGACGTTTTGGCGCGTATCCCGATGGAAAGCGCCAAGACCAAGGACATCACCGGCGGTCTGCCGCGTGTTGCCGAACTGTTCGAGGCACGTCGTCCGAAGGATCACGCCATCATCGCCGAGATCGATGGCACAATCCGCTTCGGCCGCGACTACAAGAACAAGCGCCGCATCATCATCGAGCCGCATGACTCGACGCTTGAGCCGGTCGAATACCTGATCCCGAAGGGCAAGCCGTTCCATCTTCAGGACGGCGACGTCATCGAGAAGGGCGACTACATCCTCGACGGCAATCCGGCGCCGCACGACATCCTGGCGATCAAGGGCGTGGAAGCACTTGCTTCCTACCTCGTGAACGAAATCCAGGAAGTCTACCGTCTGCAGGGCGTGTCGATCAACGACAAGCATATCGAGGTGATCGTTCGCCAGATGCTGCAGAAGGTCGAGATCACGGTGCAGGGCGACTCGACCTACATTCCGGGCGACCACGTCGACGTGATCGAACTGGAAGAGGTCAACGAGCGCCTGGTCGAGGACGGCAAGAAGCCGGCCGAAGGCCAGCCAGTGCTGCTGGGCATAACCAAGGCCTCGCTGCAGACGCCTTCCTTCATCTCGGCCGCCTCCTTCCAGGAGACGACCAGGGTGCTGACCGAAGCTGCGGTTGCCGGCAAGACCGACATGCTGCAGGGCCTGAAGGAAAACGTCATCGTCGGCCGGCTGATCCCGGCCGGTACCGGCGGCACGATGAGCCAGATCCGGCGCATCGCCACCTCGCGCGACGAACTGATCATCGACGAGCGCCGCAAGGCCTCCGGTGTCGAGGTCGCCGAGCCGATGCTGACCGACATGGTCAACGCCGCGCAGTAAGCGCGGCAGGACGAGAAGAAGGAAGGGGGCCCCAGTGGCCCCTTTTCGCGTTTTGACCCCCCATCGAATCGAGGAAAACATGAGCAAGAAGGTTTGGACTGACGTCGACGACTACATCGTTTCCTCTCTCTTCGAGGCGGATCCCATCCTCGAAGCGGTGCTTGCGGCCAACCGCGACCAGGGCCTGCCGGCCATCGACGTATCGCCGGCGCAGGGCAAGCTGCTGTCGCTGCTGGTCCGCATCAGCGGCGCCAGGAAGGTGCTGGAGATCGGCACGCTTGGCGGCTACTCGACCATCTGGATGGCAAGGGGATTGCCCGCCGGTGGCAAGATCGTGACGCTCGAACTCGAGCCGCATCATGCAAAAGTCGCGCACTCGAATCTCGAGCGGGCAGGGGTGTCGGACAAGGTCGAGCTCAGGATCGGCCCCCGCTTCAGTCGCTTGAGACGCTGGCTGCCGAAAATGCCGGTCCGTTCGATCTGATCTTCATCGACGCGGACAAGCCGAACAACCCGAATTATCTGTCATGGGCCATGCGCCTGTCGCGGCCGGGGACGGTCATCATCTGCGATAACGTCATCCGCGACGGCACCGTGCTCAACGACGATGGCCGTGACGCGTATGTCGAAGGCGCACGCGGTGCGTTTTCCTTCATCGGCGGCGACAAGCGCCTGGACGGCACCGCCATCCAGACCGTCGGCGCCAAAGGCTATGACGGGTTTGCGATTGCGATCGTCGAGTAAGGCTGCATGGTGAGTGTCCGGACTGCGGTCCGGCAGAACTCATCGCTCAATCGAAGAACGCTTCCACCACATTGCGCTTGCCGAGCATGAAGGCGTCGGCCACGTGCTGCAGGGGTGCCAAATCGACATCGGAGACGCCGTCGCGTACGATTTCAGCGAAGTGCCGGTAAAGCTGGGGATATTCGGCCTCCGGCTCGTCGTGAACCACCTTGCCGTCGATGGCGAGCTTGGTGCCGCCGCCGGACAGCACCATCTTGCCCTTGTCGGTGTCGGCCAGGATGTCCCAGCTCTGTGGTCCCGTCTGCAGCCAGTCGAGCTCCATGGTCACCGGCAACCCATCCGAGGTGCGGAAGGTCACGTGGGCCGCCACAGGCGAGGCGCGGTTTTCCGGGAAGTCGAGGACGGCCGAGGTGATGAACATCGCCGGCAGGATGTGGGTTGCGATCGACAGTGCGTTGATGCCGGGATCGAAGACGCCGAAACCTCCCGGCGCCCAGATCCAATCCTGGTTCGGGTGCCAGCGGCGGACATCTTCCTTCCAGACGATGGCGGCCGAGTTGACCTTGGCCGACGCTAGGAAGGCGCGCGCGGCCTCCACTGCCGGCGCGTAGCGCGAATGCCAGCTGGCGAACAGTGAAACGCCATTGGCTGCCGCCAGCTGCTTCAGGTCCTCGACCTCACTGACCGTAGCGCCCGGCGGCTTCTCCAGGAAAACATGCTTCTTCGCTATTAGCGCGGTGCGTGCCGCGTCGTAGCGGAACTGCGGCGGCATGCACAGCGACACGGCCTCGAGTTCCGGCACCGCGTCGAGCATCGCCTCGATGGTCGGAAAATTCGGGATGCCGTCCACCTTGCCGTGCCGGCTGGCGGCGGCGATGAGGCGGTAGTCCGCATCCTTGGCCACTGCCGGCAGATGCTGGTCGCGCACGATCTTGCCGACGCCGACGATGCCGAGCTTGATGGGACCATTGTTCGAGGGCATGGGAACTCCGCGGATTCGAATTTGGCTGGTTAAGTCGCCCGGTTCTTAGCAGAGAACCGGTGCCGGGCAAGCCGGCGCGGTGACAGGCGCAAGCAGCCGGCGACGCTCAGAGCGGAACCTCGAACGTAACGATCGACACTTCGCCTTCGAGCGCGCCCTGGAAGGCCGACAGATGCGGCTCCTCGTCGGGTACGCCCTCGATATCGCCGATCTGGTCGAGCTCAGCTTCGGCATAGCCTTCGGCGGCGAGCGATTCGAGCGCCCGGCGCACGGCCGAATCGTCGTCGGGCGCAACCAGCATCACATGGACGCCTTCCGGCTTACCGCCCTTCTTTTTCCAGACGCGACCGGTGATGATGGTGACCGGGCGCTCCTCATTGTCGTTCACGGGCTGATTCCTTTTGAGACGGGTGCGGGCGAGGGGATTTGCGCTGTCCATGGCGCCTTTTGCCATGAAGAACCCGCGCATGACAGCCAAAAGCCGGTCACTTTCTTGTCTGCGCGGGTCACTTTCTTCCTCTGCCTTGCAAAATGAAGAAAGAAAATTACATGCGTTTTTCGCATGGCTGCCAAGCCGTCGTCAGCGCGCAATATTTGGCGTGCCGGGGTTGACGGTTCACGGTCTTGCGAGTAGAAGCCGCCCAGTCAGAACCGATGTGAGGCTCTCCCTTCCGAAGCGACACGCCTTGGAGTTTGCCTCAAACAGGGTTCGTTTTACGAGCGAAAAGACATTTCCGGCGCGCATGAAGCGGTTCCCGCTTCCTCTGCATTTTGTTCGGGCAGGACCGCGAGGCGCGGTTTATGGCCCGAATTTGCGTATGGAATTGGCGCTTTGAGCGGCCCTGACCGGGCGAGACACGGAATTGAGAGACAAGAGGGTTTAATGCCTACCGTCAACCAGCTGATCCGCAAGCCGCGCATTGCGCCAGTGAAGCGCAACAAGGTCCCGGCCATGCAGCAGAACCCGCAGAAGCGGGGCGTCTGCACGCGCGTCTATACAACGACGCCGAAGAAGCCGAACTCGGCACTGCGCAAGGTGGCCAAGATCCGCCTGACCAACGGCTTTGAAGTGATCGGCTACATCCCCGGCGAAGGCCACAACCTTCAGGAACACTCCGTGGTCATGATCCGCGGCGGCCGCGTCAGGGATCTTCCGGGCGTGCGCTACCACATCATCCGCGGCGTGCTCGACACGCAGGGCGTGAAGAACCGCAAGCAACGCCGTTCGAAGTACGGCGCCAAGCGTCCGAAGTAAGATTTTCCGGCCCTGGCGCTGCTTGAATGCGTCGGGCTACGAGATTGAGAGACAAAAGCCATGTCGCGTCGTCACAGTGCAGAAAAGCGTGAGATCAATCCGGACCCGAAGTTCGGCGATCTGATCGTCACCAAGTTCATGAACGCCGTCATGTATGACGGCAAGAAGTCGGTTGCCGAGACCATCGTCTACGGTGCGCTCGACCAGGTTCAGTCGAAGACCAAGCAGGAGCCGGTCACCGTCTTCCATCAGGCGCTCGACAATGTCGCGCCGCATGTGGAAGTCCGGTCGCGCCGCGTCGGCGGCGCTACCTACCAGGTTCCGGTCGATGTGCGCCCCGAGCGCCGCCAGGCCCTGGCGATCCGCTGGCTGATCGCCGCGGCCCGCAACCGCAACGAGACCACCATGGTCGACCGCCTCTCCGGCGAGCTGATGGACGCGGCTAACAACCGCGGCACCGCCGTGAAGAAGCGTGAAGACACCCACAAGATGGCTGAAGCCAACCGCGCTTTCGCACACTACCGCTGGTAAAGCGCGAACGAGACTGAGAAGGCATCCAAGATGGCCCGCGAATACAAAATCGAAGACTACCGCAATTTCGGTATCATGGCGCATATTGACGCCGGCAAGACGACGACCACCGAGCGCGTCCTCTATTACACGGGCAAGTCGCACAAGATCGGCGAAGTCCACGACGGCGCTGCCACCATGGATTGGATGGAGCAGGAGCAGGAGCGCGGCATCACCATCACGTCCGCCGCCACCACGACCTTCTGGAAGGGTCGCAGCGGCAAGATGTACCGCTTCAACATCATCGACACTCCCGGACACGTCGACTTCACCATCGAAGTCGAGCGTTCGCTGCGCGTGCTCGACGGCGCCATTGCGCTGCTCGATGCCAATGCCGGTGTTGAGCCGCAGACGGAAACCGTCTGGCGCCAGGCCGACAAGTATAAAGTTCCGCGGATGATCTTCTGCAACAAGATGGACAAGATCGGCGCCGACTTCTACCGCTCGGTCGAGATGATCGGCTCGCGTCTTGGTGCGCATGCCGTCGTCATGCAACTGCCGATCGGCGCTGAGACCGAGTTCAAGGGTGTCGTCGATCTCGTCGAGATGAACGCGCTGGTCTGGCGCGACGAGACGCTGGGCGCTGCCTGGGACGTCGTCGAGATCCCGGCCGACCTGCAGGCTCGCGCCGAAGAATACCGCGAGAAGATGATCGAAGCCGCTGTCGAAATGGACGAGACGGCACTCGAGAATTACCTCGAAGGCAAGATGCCGTCGAATGACGAGATCCGCGCGCTGATCCGCAAGGGCACCATCGCGGTCAAGTTCTACCCGATGTTCTGTGGCTCGGCCTTCAAGAACAAGGGCGTGCAGCCGCTGCTCGACGCCGTCGTCGAATACCTGCCGTCGCCGGCCGATGTTCCCGCCATCAAGGGCGTCGACGCCAAGACCGACGCCGAGATCGAGCGTCATGCCGACGACAACGAGCCGCTGTCGATGCTGGCCTTCAAGATCATGAACGACCCGTTTGTCGGTTCGCTGACCTTTGCCCGCATCTATTCGGGCAAGCTGACCAAGGGCATCTCGGTCGATAACACCGTCAAGGGCAAGAAAGAGCGCATCGGCCGCATGCTGCAGATGCATGCGAATTCGCGCGCCGACGTCGAAGAAGCCTTTGCCGGCGACATCGTTGCTCTGGCTGGCCTCAAGGACACGACCACCGGCGACACGCTCAGCGATCCGCTGCACCCGGTCATCCTCGAGCGCATGGAATTCCCCGATCCGGTCATCCAGATCGCCATCGAGCCGAAGACCAAGAACGACCAGGAAAAGATGGGCCTCGCCCTTCACCGCCTGGCCGCCGAGGATCCGTCCTTCCGCGTCAAGACCGACGAGGAAAGCGGCCAGACCATCATTTCGGGCATGGGCGAGCTTCACCTCGACATCATCGTCGACCGCATGCGTCGCGAGTTCAAGGTCGAGGCCAATGTCGGCGCGCCGCAGGTGGCTTACCGCGAGACGATCACCCGCAGGCACGAGCAGGACTACACCCACAAGAAGCAGACCGGCGGTACCGGTCAGTTCGCCCGCGTCAAGATCGTGTTCGAACCGAACCCGGAAAGCTCGGAGTTCGAGTTCGAGACCAAGATTGTCGGCGGTGCGGTTCCCAAGGAATACATCCCGGGTGTCGAAAAGGGCATCAACAGCGTCATGTCGTCGGGTCCGTTCGCGGGCTTCCCGATGATCGGCGTCAAGGCGACGCTTATCGACGGCGCTTACCACGATGTGGACTCCAGCGTTCTGGCCTTCGAAATCGCCGGCCGCGCCTGCTTCCGTGAAGCCGCACCCAAGCTTGGCGTGCAGCTGCTCGAGCCGATCATGAAGGTCGAAGTCGTGACGCCGGAAGACTATGTCGGCAGCGTCATCGGCGACCTGAACGGCCGTCGCGGCCAGATCCAGGGCCAGGAAGCGCGTGGCGTGGCTGTCGTCATCAACGCGATGGTGCCGCTGGCCAACATGTTCAAGTATGTCGACAACCTGCGCTCGATGAGCCAGGGCCGCGCGGCCTACACGATGCAGTTCGATCACTATGAGCCTGTGCCGACCGCGGTCGCCCAGGAAGTCCAGAAGAAATACGCGTAACCCCAGCGGGTTGCATCGGTAACTTAATTCAAGGCCCGTACGGGCGAGCAGATTGGAGACATCACATGGCAAAAGGTAAATTCGAGCGTAACAAGCCTCATGTGAACATTGGCACGATTGGCCACGTCGATCATGGCAAGACGTCGCTGACGGCGGCGATCACGAAGTATTTTGGCGAGTACAAGCGCTACGACCAGATCGATGCGGCGCCCGAAGAGAAGGCCCGCGGCATCACGATTTCGACGGCGCACGTCGAATACGAGACGGCAGCGCGCCATTATGCCCATGTCGACTGCCCCGGCCACGCCGACTATGTGAAGAACATGATCACCGGCGCCGCGCAGATGGACGGCGCGATCCTGGTCGTGTCGGCCGCCGACGGCCCGATGCCGCAGACCCGCGAGCACATCCTGCTTGCCCGTCAGGTCGGCGTGCCGTCGATCGTGGTGTTCTTGAACAAGGTCGACCAGGTCGACGATGCCGAGCTGCTCGAACTGGTCGAGCTCGAGGTTCGCGAGCTTCTGTCGAAGAACGAGTTCCCCGGCGACGACATTCCGATCGTCAAGGGTTCGGCGCTGGCAGCACTCGAAGATTCCAACAAGACCATCGGCGAAGATGCGATCCGCGAGCTGATGGCTGCGGTCGATGCTTACATCCCGACGCCGGTTCGTCCGCTGGACAAGCCGTTCCTGATGCCGATCGAAGACGTGTTCTCGATCTCGGGCCGTGGCACGGTCGTGACCGGCCGCGTCGAGCGCGGCATCGTCAAGGTCGGCGAGGAACTGGAAATCATCGGCATCCGTCCGACGACCAAGACGACCTGCACGGGCGTCGAGATGTTCCGCAAGCTGCTCGATCAGGGCCAGGCCGGCGACAACATCGGCGCGCTGCTGCGTGGCGTTGATCGTGAAGGCGTCGAGCGCGGCCAGGTTCTGGCCAAGCCCGGTACGGTGAAGCCGCACAAGAAGTTCGTGGCCGAAGCCTACATCCTGACCAAGGACGAAGGTGGCCGTCACACGCCGTTCTTCACCAACTACCGTCCGCAGTTCTACTTCCGCACGACCGACGTGACCGGCATCGTGTCGCTGCCGGAAGGCACGGAGATGGTTATGCCCGGCGACAACATCACGGTCGATGTCGAGCTGATCGTGCCGATCGCCATGGAAGAGAAGCTGCGCTTCGCCATCCGTGAAGGCGGCCGCACCGTCGGTGCCGGCATCGTCGTCACCATCAAAGAGTAATTTGGACTTAAACCGATCTGTCGCGGGCGCAGGATTTGCCCGCGCCGCGCCAGAACAAGGAAGTGACGCATGAACGGACAGAATATCCGCATCCGCCTGAAGGCGTTTGATCACCGCGTGCTCGACGCCTCGACGAAAGAAATCGTGTCGACGGCCAAGCGCACCGGAGCAAACGTCCGCGGCCCCATTCCGCTGCCGACGCGGATCGAAAAGTTCACGGTCAACCGGTCGCCTCACGTCGACAAGAAGAGCCGCGAGCAGTTCGAGATGCGCACGCACAAGCGTCTGCTCGACATCGTCGATCCGACCCCGCAGACGGTCGATGCTTTGATGAAGCTCGATCTGGCCGCCGGTGTCGACGTCGAGATCAAGCTCTAAGGGAATGAGAGCGCGGTAAGGGGCGGTGCCCCTGGCCCGGAACTCTAAAGGAATTGAACCGATGCGTTCAGGTGTGATTGCAAAGAAGGTGGGAATGACCCGCATCTATAATGATGCCGGGGAACATGTTCCCGTCACCGTTCTCCAGATGGAGAACTGCCAGGTCGTGGCTCAGCGCACGCAGGAGAAGAACGGCTATACGGCCGTCCAGCTCGGCGTTGGCCTTGCCAAGGTAAAGAACACGTCGAAGGCGATGCGCGGCCATTTCGCGACCGCTTCCGTCGAGCCGAAGGCGAAGGTCGCCGAGTTCCGCGTCTCCGCCGACAACATGATCGATGTCGGCGCCGAGATCACCGTCGAGCACTTCGTCGCCGGCCAGAAGGTCGATGTGACGGGCACGACGATCGGCAAGGGTTTCCAGGGCGTCATCAAGCGCCACCACATGGGTGGTGGCCGCGCGACGCACGGTAACTCGGTTTCGCACCGTACGCACGGTTCGACCGGCCAGCGTCAGGATCCGGGCAAAGTGTTCAAGGGCAAGCATATGGCTGGCCACATGGGCGACACCCGCGTCACCACACAGAATGTCGAGATCGTTTCGACCGACGCCGATCGCGGCCTGATCCTGATCCGCGGTGCGGTTCCCGGATCGAAGGGCGCCTGGATCCTGGTCCGCGATGCGGCCAAGGTGGCACTGCCGGCCAATGCGCCGAAGCCTGCCGCGATCCGCCCGGTTGCTGCAGCTAGCGCTGCCACGAACGAGGCTCCGGCCGCAGAGGGAGCAGAATAATGGATCTCAAGATCACAACGCTTGGCGGCAAGGACGCCGGCAAGGTGAAACTCTCCGAGGAGATTTTCGGCCTTGATCCGCGCGAGGACATCCTGCAGCGCGTCGTGCGCTGGCAGCTGGCCAAGCGCCAGCAGGGCACGCACAAGGCCAAGGGCCGCGCCGAAATCGCGCGCACCGGCGCCAAGATGTACAAGCAGAAGGGTACGGGCCGCGCCCGTCACCATTCGGCACGCGCTCCGCAGTTCCGCGGCGGCGGCAAGGCCCACGGCCCGGTCGTTCGCAGCCACGAGCACGATCTGCCGAAGAAGGTGCGCGCTCTGGGCTTGCGGCATGCTCTCTCGGCCAAGGCCAAGAGCGCGTCGATCATCATCATCGACGAGCTGAAGCTGACCGAGGCCAAGACGAAGGCGCTGATCGCGAATTTCGCGACGCTGGGCCTGACCAACGCCTTGGTGATCGGCGGTGCCGAGCTTGACCAGAACTTCAAGCTGGCGGCGACCAACATCCCGAACATCGACGTGCTGCCCATCCAGGGCATCAACGTCTACGACATTCTGCGCCGCGGCACGCTGGTCCTTTCGACGGCCGCCGTCGAGGCTCTCGAGGAGCGCTTTAAATGACCGACCTCCGTCATTACGACGTGATCGTCTCGCCGGCGATCACGGAAAAGTCGACCATGGCTTCCGAGAACAACCAGGTTGTTTTCAACGTCGCCAAGAAGGCGTCAAAGCCGGAAATCAAGGCCGCTGTCGAAGCGCTGTTTGGCGTCAAGGTTACGGCCGTGAACACGCTTGTCCGCAAGGGCAAGATCAAGCGCTTCCGCGGCACGATCGGCCGCCAGAGCGACGTCAAGAAGGCGATTGTGACACTGGCCGACGGCCAGTCGATCGACGTCGCGACGGGTCTCTGAGCTAGGCCGCGAGGACAACAAACATGGCACTTAAAAAATTCAACCCGGTAACGCCGAGCACCCGCCAGTTGGTCATCGTCGACCGCTCGGGCCTCTACAAGGGCAAGCCCGTCAAGGGACTGACCGAAGGCCTGACCAAGTCGGGCGGCCGCAACAATCACGGCCGCATCACGGCCCGCTTCATCGGCGGCGGTCATAAGCGTTCGTACCGCATCATCGACTTCAAGCGCCGCAAGTTCGACGTCGTCGGCACGGTCGAGCGCATTGAATACGATCCGAACCGCACCGCCTTCATCGCGCTGATCAAGTATGACGATGGCGAGCTGTCCTACATCATCGCTCCGCAGCGCCTTGCCGCCGGCGACAAGATCGTGGCCGGTGAATCGGTCGACGTGAAGCCAGGCAATGCGATGCCGCTGGCCTCGATGCCGGTCGGCACGATCGTCCATAACATCGAGCTGAAGCCGGGCAAGGGCGCCCAGGTTGCCCGCTCGGCAGGTGGCTACGGACAGCTGGTCGGTCGCGACCAGGGCATGGCGATCCTGCGCCTCAACTCGGGCGAGCAGCGGGTCGTTCACGGCTCCTGCATGGCCACCGTCGGCGCCGTGTCGAACCCCGACCACGGCAACATCAACGACGGCAAGGCCGGCCGCACGGTCTGGCGCGGCAAGCGCCCGCACAATCGCGGCGTGACCATGAACCCGGTCGACCATCCGCATGGCGGTGGCGAAGGCCGCACCTCCGGTGGCCGTCATCCGGTCAGCCCGTGGGGCAAGCCGACCAAGGGCAAGAAGACGCGGTCCAACAAGGCGACCGACAAGTTCATCCTGCGCTCGCGCCATCAGCGCAAGAGCTAAGAAGAGGTAACGCCAAGTGACTCGTTCTGTTTGGAAAGGCCCCTTCATCGACGGCTACCTTCTCAAGAAGGTGGACAAGGTTCGTGAAGGTGGTCGCAATGAGGTGATCAAGATGTGGAGCCGTCGCTCCACCATCCTGCCGCAGTTCGTCGGCTTCACCTTCGGTGTCTACAACGGCCAGAAGCATGTTCCCGTCTCGGTGAACGAGGACATGGTCGGTCACAAGTTCGGTGAATTCGCTCCGACCCGGACCTATTACGGTCACGGCGCGGATAAGAAGGCGAAGAGGAAATAATCATGGGCAAGGCCAAAGCTCCGCGCAGGCTTGCTGACAACGAAGCGCGCGCCGTTCTGCGCACGATCCGTATCAGCCCGCAGAAGCTGAACCTGGTTGCCGCGCTGATCCGCGGCAAGAAGGTCGCGACAGCGCTTTCCGATCTCGAATTCTCGGCCAAGCGGATTTCCGGCACGGTCAAGAAGACGCTGGAATCGGCGATCGCCAACGCGGAAAACAACCACGACCTCGACGTCGATGCGCTGATCGTGGCGGAAGCCTATGTCGGCAAGTCGATCGTCATGAAGCGGTTCCATGCTCGTGGCCGCGGTCGCGCCAGCCGTATAGAAAAGCCGTTCTCGCACCTCACGATCGTCGTTCGTGAAGTCGAAGAAAAAGGGGAGGCCGCATAATGGGTCAGAAAGTCAATCCGATCGGTCTGCGCCTCGGCATCAACCGCACCTGGGATTCGCGCTGGTTCGCGAACACCGGCGAGTACGGCAAGCTGCTGCATGAGGACATCAAGATCCGCAAATATCTTGAAAAGGAACTCAAGCAGGCTGCGATTTCCAAGGTCGTGATCGAGCGCCCGCACAAGAAGTGCCGCGTCACCATCCATGCGGCGCGCCCGGGCCTGATCATCGGCAAGAAGGGCGCCGACATCGAAAAGCTTCGCAAGAAGCTGATGGAGATGACGAAGTCCGAGACGCACTTGAACATCGTTGAAGTGCGCAAGCCGGAAATCGACGCAACCCTGGTCGCCCAGTCGATCGCCCAGCAGCTCGAGCGTCGTATCGCGTTCCGCCGCGCCATGAAGCGCGCCGTTCAGTCGGCCATGCGCCTGGGCGCCGAAGGCATCCGCATCAACTGCGCCGGCCGTCTCGGCGGCGCCGAGATTGCACGCATGGAATGGTACCGCGAAGGCCGCGTGCCGCTGCATACGCTGCGCGCCGATGTCGACTATGGCACGGCCGAAGCGCATACGGCTTACGGCATCTGCGGCGTCAAGGTCTGGGTGTTCAAGGGCGAAATCCTCGAGCACGATCCGATGGCTTCGGAGCGTCGCGCGACCGAGGGTGATGCTGCGCATGGCGGTGGTGGTGATCGCGAACGCGGTCGTCGTCGCGAAAACGCCTGATTATTAGGAATTTGGAGTTAGAACGATGCTGCAGCCAAAGCGCACAAAGTTCCGCAAGCAGTTCAAGGGCCGTATCCATGGTACCGCAAAGGGCGGCACCAACCTGGATTTCGGTGGTTTCGGGCTGAAGGCGCTTGAGCCGAACCGCGTCACCGCGCGTGAGATCGAAGCGGCCCGCCGCGCGATCACTCGTGAGATGAAGCGTGCCGGCCGCGTGTGGATCCGTATTTTCCCCGATGTGCCGGTGACGTCGAAGCCGACTGAAGTGCGCATGGGCAAGGGCAAGGGCGCTGTCGATTACTGGGCGGCGCGCGTAAAGCCGGGCCGCATCATGTTCGAGATCGACGGCGTCAACGAAGAAACCGCCCGTGAGGCGCTGCGTCTCGGCGCGGCCAAGCTCTCGGTCAGGACGCGCTTCGTACAGCGCATCGCAGAATAAGGACGGGCTGATCATGAAAGCCGAAGACATCCGGACCAAGACCCAGGACCAGCTGACCGACGATCTGGCCAGCCTGAAGAAGGAGCAGTTCAACCTGCGCTTCCAGAAGGCCACCGGCCAGCTCGAGAAGACCGCGCGCGTGCGGCAGGTTCGCAAGGACATTGCGCGTATCAAGACCATCGCTGCGGAAAAGTCCGCGGCCAAGAAGGCTTAAGGACGAAAATCATGCCAAAGCGCATTCTGCAGGGCACTGTCGTCAGCGACAAGAACGAGAAGACGGTAGTCGTCAAGGTCGAACGGCGCTTCACGCATCCCGTGATGAAGAAGACCGTGCGCATGACCAAGAAGTACAAGGCGCACGACGAGAACAACGCCCACAAGGTCGGCGATCAGGTGTTCATCCAGGAATCGAAGCCGATTTCCAAGGACAAGCGCTGGATCGTCGTGTCTTCGGACCAGGCGTAACAAACCGAATTTTGGACAGACCGGGGAGGGGCTTTGAGCCCGTCCCGTTAGAAGAGAAGAAGGCGGCCAGTCATGATTCAGATGCAAACAAACCTCGACGTCGCGGATAATTCAGGCGCCCGTCGTGTCATGTGCATCAAGGTGCTGGGCGGCTCGAAGCGGAAATACGCTTCCGTAGGCGACATCATCGTGGTGTCGATCAAGGAAGCCATTCCGCGCGGCCGCGTTAAGAAGGGCGATGTGATGAAGGCGGTCGTGGTTCGCACGGCCAAGGACATCCGCCGCCCGGACGGCAGCGTGATCCGTTTCGACAAGAACGCGGCCGTTCTCGTCGACAACAAGAAAGAGCCGATCGGCACGCGTATCTTCGGACCGGTTCCGCGCGAACTCCGCGCCAAGAACCACATGAAGATCATCTCGCTCGCGCCTGAAGTGCTGTAAGGAGCCGGACCAATGCAAAAGATTAGAAAAGGCGACAAGGTCGTCGTGCTGGCCGGCAAGGACAAGGGCCGTTCGGGCGAAGTCCTCTCGGTTCAGCCGAAGGAAGACACCGCGCTGGTGCGCGGCGTCAACATGATCCGTCGTCACCAGAAGCAGTCCCAGTCCCAAGAGGGCGGGATCATCACCAAGGAAGCGCCGATCCAGCTGTCGAACATCGCGCTCGCCGACCCCAAGGATGGCAAGCCGACCCGCGTCGGCTTCATCTTCCAGAAGGACGGCAAGAAGGTGCGCGTCGCCAAGCGCTCGGGAGAAGTCATCAATGGCTAAGGCTCAAACCACGAAGCCCAAGGCTGAAAGCAAGCAGTCCAAGGCCCAGAACACGCCGCGCCTCAAGCAGGTCTACAACGAGACCATCCGCAAGGCGCTGCAGGAGCAGTTCGGCTACGAGAACGAGATGCAGGTTCCGCGCATCGACAAGATCGTGCTGAACATGGGCGTCGGCGAAGCGACCGCGGATTCGAAGAAGCCTTCGATCGCGGCCGAAGACCTGGCGATGATCGCCGGCCAGAAGGCCGTCGTCACCCGCGCCCGTAATTCGATCGCCGGCTTCAAGGTCCGCGAGAAGATGCCGATCGGCGCCAAGGTCACGCTGCGCAAGGAACGCATGTACGAGTTCCTCGACCGTCTCGTGAACATCGCACTGCCGCGCGTCCGCGACTTTCGCGGACTGAATCCGAAGAGCTTCGATGGCCGTGGCAACTACGCCATGGGCATCAAGGAACACATCGTGTTCCCGGAGATCAACTACGACAAGGTTGATCAGATCTGGGGCATGGACGTCATCGTTTGTACGACTGCGAAGACGGACGACGAAGCCAGGGCATTGCTCAAGGCCTTCAACTTCCCCTTCCGCCAGTAACGGCAGCGAGAAAAGGAAAAATCTGAAATGGCAAAGACCAGCTCAGTCGAGAAGAACAACAGGCGCCGCAAGCTTGCCGACCAGTACGGTCCCAAGCGCGCAGCGCTCAAGGCGATCATCATGGACCAGTCCAAGCCGATGGAAGAGCGTTTCCGCGCTCAGCTGAAGCTTGCTGCCCTGCCGCGCAACTCGGCCAAGATCCGCATCCGCAACCGTTGCGAAGTTACCGGCCGTCCGCGCGCCTATTATCGCAAGCTCAAAGTATCGCGCATCGCGCTTCGTGATCTCGGCAATAACGGCCAGATCCCGGGCCTGGTCAAGTCGAGCTGGTAAGGAGGACATAACATGTCATTGAGCGATCCTCTCGGCGATATGCTGACCCGCATCCGCAACGCGTATGGCCGTAAGAAGTCGAGCGTTTCGACGCCGGCGTCGCGCCTGCGTACCCGCGTCCTCGACGTGCTGAAGGCTGAAGGCTATATCCGCGACTACAGCCAGACCGACTTCGACAACGGCAAGTCCGAAATCGAAATCGAGCTGAAGTATTTCGACGGTGCTCCGGTCGTGCGCGAAATCGCCCGCGTTTCGAAGCCTGGCCGCCGCGTTTACGTCTCGGCAAAGTCAATCCCGCACGTCGCCAACGGCCTCGGCATCGCCATCCTTTCGACGCCCAAGGGCGTGATGGCCGATCACGAAGCACGCGAACAGAATGTCGGCGGCGAAATCCTCTGCCAGATTTTCTAATTCGGCAGACCTGAAACAAGAGAAGTGACGAGGACAACCAAATGTCTCGTATTGGAAAGAAACCCGTTTCGCTGCCGCAGGGCGTGACCGCGACCGTTAACGGCCAGACCGTGACGGCGAAGGGCCCCAAGGGCGAGCTGAAGTTCGTGGTGAACGACGAAGTGCTGGTCAAGATGGAAGGCAGCGAAATCGCTGTCCAGCCGCGCGACCAGACCAAGACCGCCCGATCCAAGTGGGGCATGTCGCGCACGCAGATCGTCAACATCCTGCAGGGCGTCAAGGACGGTTTCGAGAAGAAGCTCGAGATCACCGGCGTCGGCTATCGCGCGGCACTCCAGGGCAAGAACCTGCAGCTGGCGCTTGGCTTCAGCCACGACGTCGTTTACGAGACGCCGGCCGGCATCACGATCACTGTGCCGAAGCCGACGGAAATCACCGTGACCGGCATCGACAAGCAGCAGGTCGGCCAGGTTGCAGCCGAGATCCGCGAGTATCGCGGTCCCGAGCCCTACAAGGGCAAGGGTGTCCGCTATGCCGGCGAGAAGATCGTCCGCAAGGAAGGCAAGAAGAAGTAGTAGGCCTGGGCCCGAAAAGTTGCAGACTTTTCGGAAAAGGCCAAGCCAAAGAAGTGCAACGCCGCGGGGAGCGGTCGCGGGAGGCGCTTTCGCCTACCGCACATGGCGGCCCCCGTTTTTTGAAGGCAAGGAAGATTATCATGGCTACCAAGGAATCCATCCAGCGCCGCGCGCAGCGCGTCCGCCGCCAGATCAAGAAGGTCGCCGGCGAACGTCCGCGTCTCTCGGTTCACCGCACGTCGAAGAACATCTACGTGCAGGTCATCGACGACGCCAAGGGCCATACCATCGCGGCTGCATCGACACTCGAGAAGGACCTCAAGGGTTCGCTCAAGACCGGCGCTGACACCGAGGCAGCAGCCGCTGTTGGCAAGCTGATCGCCGAGCGTGCTTCGAAGGCCGGCGTCAAGGAAGTCGTCTTCGACCGCGGCGCCTACATCTATCACGGCCGCGTCAAGGCGCTGGCCGAGGCTGCCCGTGAAGGCGGTCTGAGCTTCTAATTGCCTGATCCCGAACCGAAGGTCAGCGCAGCAAAAAGTTGCAGACTTTTCGGACAAGATCATGCAAGGAAAAATAATTCGCCCCCGGTGACCCAAAGAGGCGCACCGGATCTTATCAGCAACCGTGCTTCCGGAAAAAAACAAGGAACAGGATATGGCACAGGAACGTAGGGATGGCGGCCGCGGCCGCGATCGTGAAGAACGCGATGACGGCATGGTGGACAAGCTCGTCCACATCAACCGTGTCGCCAAGGTCGTCAAGGGCGGCCGTCGCTTCGGTTTTGCAGCACTCGTCGTCGTCGGCGACCAGAAGGGCCGCGTCGGCTTCGGTCACGGCAAGGCGCGCGAAGTGCCGGAAGCGATCCGCAAGGCAACCGAGTCGGCCAAGCGCGACATGATTTTCGTGCCGCTGCGCTCGGGCCGCACGCTGCACCACGACGTCGAAGGACGCTGGGGCGCCGGACGCGTGCTGCTGCGCGCTGCCAAGCAGGGTACCGGCATCATCGCCGGCGGCCCGATGCGCGCTGTCTTCGAGACGCTCGGCATGCATGACGTGGTCGCCAAGTCGATGGGTTCGTCGAACCCCTACAACATGGTTCGCGCCACGTTCGACGCGCTGAAGAGCCAGATGCATCCCAAGGATGTGGCTGCTGCGCGCGGCATCAAATATTCGACCCTTCAGGCCCGCCGCGGCACCGCCGTTGCGGCTGAAGAATAGTCGATCTGACCAGGGATTTTGACCATGGCCAAGAAAGCAACCAAGACCATCACCGTTGAGCAGATCGGTTCGCCGATCCGCCGCCCGAAGGAACAGCGCGCAACGCTGGTCGGCCTCGGCCTCAACAAGATGCACAAGCAGCGCACGCTGGAGGACACTCCCTCGGTGCGCGGCATGATCGCTGCCGTCCAGCATCTCGTCCGCGTCGTGGACGAGGGCTGAGCAAAAGCGCAGGAGAACCCAGATGAAACTCAACGATCTGCGTGACAAGGACGGCGCGACGCACTCCAAGAAGCGTCTCGGCCGTGGCATCGGCTCCGGCTCGGGCAAGACCGGCGGTCGCGGCGTCAAGGGCCAGAAGGCGCGCTCCGGCGTTGCCATCAACGGCTTCGAGGGCGGCCAGATGCCGCTCTATCGGCGCCTGCCGAAGCGTGGCTTCAATAACATCTTCGCCAAGAGCTTTGTCGTCGTGTCGCTGGCTCGTATCCAGACGGCGCTCGATGCCAAGAAGCTCGACGCCAAGGCGACCGTGACGGCCGAGGCACTCGTTGCCGCCGGCGTCATCCGCCGCGTCAAGGACGGCGTGCGCATCCTCTCGGACGGCGAACTCAAGGCAAAGCTTGCCTTCGACGTCGCCGGCGCCTCCAAGGCCGCGATCGAGAAGATCGAAAAGGCCGGCGGTTCGGTCAAGCTGCCGGAAGCGGCAGCGGAGTAACGGCAATTTGAAGCGCGGCCGGCAGGAACGGTATCCGTTTTTGTTCACGATTGCGCTTTGATCCAATCAATTAGGCGGCCGCGTCAACGCGGCCGCTTGCATGTTTAGAGCCCGGAGCTTATCTCGTGAGCTTCGGTGCCACGCGCCGCCTGAACTGCGGGCATCGAGCGTGGCATACAAATCAAAGAAGTAGCGCATGACGTTGTCCGAAAACCGCTTCACACTTTTCGGCATCATGCTCTAGCGGAGAATCAGGCATGGCTTCGGCTGCTGAACAACTAGCCTCGAATCTGAACTTTGCGGCTTTCGCCAAGGCGGAGGACCTGAAGAAGCGAATCTGGTTCACCGTCGGCGCGCTGCTCGTCTATCGCCTCGGCACCTATATCCCGCTGCCCGGCATCAATCCGGATGCATTCGCGCAGGCCTTCTCTTCGCAGGCCAAGGGCGTGCTCGGCATGTTCAACATGTTCGCCGGCGGCGCCGTGCAGCGCATGGCGATCTTCGCGCTCGGCATCATGCCTTACATCTCAGCCTCCATCATCATGCAGCTGATGACCTCGGTCATTCCGTCGCTGGAAGCGCTGAAAAAGGAAGGCGAGCAGGGCCGCAAGGTCATCAACCAGTACACGCGCTACGGCACGGTACTCCTGGCGCTGGTGCAGGCCTACGGCATTTCGGTGGGCCTGGAAGGCGGCAACGGCATCGTCAACGATCCCGGCATGTTCTTCCGCATCTCGACCGTCGTCACGCTGGTTGGCGGCACCATGTTCCTGATGTGGCTGGGCGAGCAGATCACCGCCCGCGGCATCGGCAACGGCATTTCGCTGATCATCTTCTCCGGCATCGTCGCCGGCCTGCCGCGCGCCATCTCCGGCACGCTGGAGCTCGGCCGCACCGGCGCCCTATCGACGGGGCTGATACTCGCGATCATCGTGCTGGCCATCATCGTCATCGCGCTGATCGTGTTCTTCGAGCGCGCGCAGCGCCGCCTGCTGATCCAGTATCCGAAGCGCCAGGTCGGCAACCGCATGTTCCAGGGCGACACCTCGCATCTGCCGCTGAAGCTCAACACGTCGGGCGTCATTCCGCCGATCTTCGCGTCGTCGCTGCTTTTGCTGCCGGCAACGGTCGCCGGCTTCTCGCAGACGACAAACCTGCCGGCCTGGGCAAGCACCGTGCTCGCTTCGCTCGGCCACGGCCAGCCGCTCTACATGCTGTTCTATGCGGCAATGATCGTGTTCTTCGCCTTCTTCTACACGGCCATCGTGTTCAATCCGAAGGACACCGCCGACCAGCTCAAGAAGCATTCCGGCTTCATTCCGGGCTACCGTCCGGGTGAGCGCACCGCCGATTACATCGACTATGTCCTGACGCGCATCACCGTCGTCGGCGCCATCTATCTGGTGCTGGTGTGCCTGCTGCCCGAGTTCCTGATTTCGGCAACTGGCGTACCATTCTACCTCGGTGGCACATCGCTTCTGATCGTGGTCAGTGTAACCCTCGATACGGTGGCGCAGATCCAGGGTCACCTGATCGCGCACCAGTATGAGGGCCTGATCAAGAAGTCGAAGCTGCGCGGGGGGAAGAAGGCCAGATGAGATTGATATTGCTTGGGCCGCCAGGAGCGGGCAAGGGGACGCAAGCACAAAGACTGGTAGAAAAATACGGCATACCGCAGCTGTCGACGGGTGACATGCTGCGGGCGGCCGTGCAGGCCGGCACCGAAGTCGGCAAGCGCGCCAAAGCGGTGATGGATGCCGGCGAGCTGGTTTCCGACGCCATCGTCAACGCCATCGTGGCCGAGCGCATCGATCAGCCCGATTGCACCAACGGTTTCATCCTCGACGGATATCCGCGCACGCTGGTGCAAGCCGATGCGGTTGAATCGATGCTCGCCGAGCGCGGCATTGGCCTCGATGCCGTGATCGAGTTCGTCGTCGATGACAAAGCGCTGGTCGGCCGCATCGTCAAGCGCGCCGACGACGCCAAGGCCGCCGGACAGCCGGTGCGCAAGGACGACAATCCGGTGGTGTTCGAAGAGCGCCTGCGGGAATATTACAAGAAGACCGCGCCTCTGATCGGCTATTATTATGCCAAACGCTCGCTTAGGAGTGTCGACGGCATGGCCCCTGTCGACACCGTGACGGCGGAGATTGACGCGCTGCTCGCGGCGGTGACGCGGGAGACCGTTACGGTAAAGTAAAGATTGCGCTTGACTGGAACGGTTCGCTGGGTTATGGCGGCCCGTCTTCCTATCAGGCATGAGGCTTTGCTTGTCCGCAAGGGCAAGGCAGCCGCATTGAAACTAGGGAACTCCCGCAAGGGCCGGCCTCCACCGGACGCGGGTAATTTGAACAGCGCCGCGCATGCCTTTTTTTGAAGGCCGGCCGGTCCCACATGGAGAAGAGAAGAATATGGCTCGTATAGCCGGCGTCAACATTCCGACCAACAAGCGCGTCGTCATTGCGCTTCAGTACATTCACGGCATTGGCAAGAAGTTCGCCCAGGAGATCGTCGACAAGGTCGGCATCCCGGCCGAGCGCCGCGTCAACCAGCTGACCGACGCGGAAGTGCTGCAGATCCGCGAGACCATTGACCGCGACTACCAGGTCGAAGGCGACCTGCGCCGCGAAGTGTCGATGAACATCAAGCGTCTCATGGACCTCGGCTGCTACCGCGGTCTGCGTCACCGCCGTTCGCTGCCGGTTCGCGGCCAGCGCACGCACACCAATGCACGCACCCGCAAGGGCCCGGCCAAGTCGATTGCCGGCAAGAAGAAGTAAGTGAGCGAATAGCGAGTAGCCATTAGCGAGTAGGGGTTCCCTATTCGCTGGTCCTGCTCACTACTCGCTTTCAAAGGTGGAGCCGCTGGCATTACGGCGGTGTAGAGATCAACTGAAAGGACTATCATGGCCAAGGAAGCCGCTCGTGTTCGCCGTCGCGAACGCAAGAACATCTCTTCGGGCGTTGCCCACGTCAATTCGACCTTCAACAACACGATGATCACCATCACCGACGCGCAGGGCAATTCCATTGCCTGGTCGTCGGCCGGTGCCCAGGGCTTCAAGGGTTCGCGCAAGTCGACCCCGTTCGCCGCCCAGATGGCTGCCGAAGACGTCGCCAAGAAGGCCCAGGAACACGGCATGCGCATGCTCGAAGTCGAGGTCTGCGGACCCGGCTCCGGTCGTGAATCGGCGCTTCGCGCCCTGCAGGCGGCCGGCTTCACCATCACCTCGATCCGTGATGTGACGCCGATCCCGCACAATGGCTGCCGCCCGCGCAAGAAGCGCCGCGTCTAAGACATTACCGAACGCCGCGTGAGCGCCTCAAGGCGCTCCTCCACGGCACTCCAGGTCGCCCGCCACGATTGGATGGTGGCGGGTCAACGGAAGGAAAGCATCATGATCCAGAAAAATTGGCAGGAACTGATCAAGCCGAACAAGATCGAGTTCTCGTCGAAGAAGAAGACGCTGACCACGCTGGTCGCCGAGCCGCTCGAGCGTGGCTTCGGCCTGACGCTCGGCAACGCGCTGCGCCGCGTGCTTTTGTCTTCGCTGCGCGGTGCGGCTGTCACCGCCGTGCAGATCGACGGCGTTCTGCATGAATTCTCGTCGATTGCCGGCGTGCGTGAGGACGTGACCGACATCGTCCTCAACATCAAGGAAATCGCCATCCGCATGGAAGGCGATGGTCCCAAGCGCATGGTCGTTCGCAAGCAGGGCCCGGGTGCGGTTCTGGCTGGCGACATCCAGACGGTTGGCGACGTCGAGATCCTCAACCCCGACCACGTCATCTGCACGCTGGACGAGGGCGCTGAAATCCGCATGGAATTCACCGTCGACACCGGCAAGGGTTACGTGCCGGCCGACCGCAACCGCGCCGAAGACGCGCCGATCGGCCTGATCCCGGTCGACAGCCTGTATTCGCCGGTCAAGAAGGTCTCCTACAAGGTCGAAAATACCCGCGAGGGCCAGGTTCTCGACTATGACAAGCTGACCATGACCATCGAGACCGACGGTTCGATCTCGGGCGAGGACGCGGTGGCATTCGCTGCCCGCATCCTGCAGGACCAGCTTGGCCTGTTCGTCAATTTCGACGAGCCGCAGAAGGAAGTCGCCACCGAGGCCGTCACCGAGCTTGCCTTCAACCCGGCGCTGCTCAAGAAGGTCGACGAACTCGAGCTTTCGGTGCGTTCGGCCAACTGCCTGAAGAACGACAACATCGTCTACATCGGCGATCTCATCCAGAAGACCGAAGCCGAGATGCTGCGCACCCCGAACTTCGGCCGCAAGTCGCTGAACGAGATCAAAGAAGTGCTCGCGGCGATGGGCCTGCACCTCGGCATGGAAGTGCCGGACTGGCCGCCGGAAAACATCGAAGACCTCGCCAAGCGTTACGAAGACCAATATTGAGCATGAAGTCCAAGGATCGGCGGCGTGGGCCGCTCGATCCGACGGTCATGCGGAAAACCATCAGAGGCCGTGGCCTCTTGAACAACTGAAGGAAAAGAGCCATGCGCCACGGTTTTAAAGGCCGCCGCTTCGCCCGAAGCATTAGCCATCGCAAGTCGATGTTCGCCAACCTCGCCGTGTCGCTGCTCGAACATGAGCAGATCGTCACCACCCTGCCGAAGGCGAAGGATTTGCGTCCAATCGTCGAGAAGCTGGTGACGCTCGGCAAGCGCGGCGACTTGCATGCGCGCCGCCAGGTCATTGCCCAGATCGGCAATGAAGGCGTCGTCAAGCGTTTGTTCGACACGATTGCGCCGCGCTACGCCGACCGCAACGGCGGCTATCTGCGCATCATGAAGGCGGGCTTCCGCCACGGCGACAATGCCGCCATGGCGGTCATCGAGTTCGTCGACCGCGACACCGACGCCAAGGGCGCCGGCGACCGCGCCCGCATCGAGGCCGAAGGCACCGACGAGGAAGCCGCTGCCGCATAAGGCTCGGTTTTTCAGGAATGACTTCAAGGGGCCTTCGGGCCCCTTTTTTGCATTGTCGCGAGGGCATGCTTCGCCAGGCTTTTTTGCCTGCCGGCCAAGTGCTTTTGCACGACAATCGCCGCATTTCAGTGCATTAGCCTTTCATTCTGCACAATCGTCGGGACAATGCCCCCGAACTTGCCTTGGAGGATTCGCGAATGCGCGCCAACCGACTGTCTCTTGTTCTGCTCTTCGCCATGATGGCGTTCGCAGCCGCGCCGACAGTCAGGCAGGCTCTGGCCGAGGACGCCGCCAAGCCAGCCGATCCGGGGCTCTCCGATGTGCTGACCGACCTCTTGCATGGCGTCGAGGGCGAGAACGGCACCTCCGGTCCCGACAAGCGCGTGCCGTTCGGCCGCGAAGAGGTGCAGCTGTCGTTTGCCCCCCTGGTCAAGCAGACGGCGCCGGCCGTGGTCAATGTCTATGCTTCGCAGACGGCCAAGGTCACGTCGCCCTTTGACGGCGACCCGTTCTTCGAGGAATTTTTTGGCCGCGCACAGCCGCGCGCGCAATCCTCGCTCGGCTCGGGTGTGCTGGTCGATCCGAGCGGCGTCGTCGTCACCAATTTCCACGTGATCAAGGATGCCGACGAGGTCAAGGTCGCGACCGCCGACGGGCGCGAATTCACCTCGAAGGTCATGCTCAAGGACGAGACGCTCGACCTCGCCGTGCTCAAGATCACCTCCGACAAGCCGTTTCCGGTGATCGCCATCGGCGATTCCGACGCGCTCGAGGTCGGCGACCTGGTGCTGGCCATCGGCAATCCGTTCGGCGTCGGCCAGACCACCACCAGCGGCATCGTTTCGGCGCTTGCCCGCAGCCATATCGGCGTTTCGGATTCGGGCTATTTCATCCAGACCGACGCCGCCATCAATCCCGGCAATTCCGGCGGCGCGCTGATCAACATGGGCGGCCAGCTGGTCGGCATCAACACCGCCATCTACAGCCGCAGCGGCGGCTCGATCGGCATCGGCTTTGCCATCCCGGCCAACATGGTGCGTGCCTTCGCCGATGCGGCCAAGGCCGGGCTCGATTTCTTCGAGCGGCCCTATATAGGCGCCGAGTTCGAAGCGGTCACACCTCAGATCGCCGAATCGCTTGGCATGGAGAAGCCGACCGGCGCGCTGGTGTCGTCGGTCGAGGAAGCCGGACCGGCGGCCAAGGCAGGGCTGAAGCCCGGCGATGTCGTGCTGCAGCTCAATGGCACGACCGTCGAAGGCATCGAGGCGCTGGACTACCGCATGGCGACCCTGTCGATCGGCACCAAGGCGACCTTCGCCATCCTGAGCAAGGGCCAGCAGGCGACGATGGAGATCGCACTGGAGCGCGCGCCGGAAGGCGCCAAGGCGTCGGAAGTGACGCTGCATGGCCGCAGCCCATTCTCCGGCGCCAAGGTCGCGGAACTGTCGCCCAGGCTCGCCCAGCGGCTTGGCCTGCGCACCGACCTCAAGGGCGTCACCGTGGTCGACATCAACCGCGATTCGCCGGCTGCCGATTTCGGCTTCCAGCCCGGCGACATCGTGCGCGAGGTGAACGGCACCACCGTCGATACGGCGGCGACACTGGCGCAGCTTGCCCAGCAGGATACGCGCTGGTGGCGCTTTACCGTCGAGCGCGGCGGGCAGATACTGCGCCAGGTGTTGCGTTACTGAGGCGATCTTCCCATTTCTGAGGATCGTGCTCCAACCAGAAGACCTAGATGGCCGATCTGTTCAGCGTCGATGAACCGGAAAGAGCGCCGCCCGGCCGGCCTTTGGCCGATCGGCTGCGCCCGAAAAACCTTGGCGAGGTCGTCGGCCAGGAGCATCTGACCGGCCCCGACGGCGCACTGACGCGGCTCATCAACTCCGGTTCGCTCGGCTCGATGATTTTCTGGGGGCCACCCGGCACCGGCAAGACTACCGTTGCGCGGCTGCTGGCCGGCGAGACCCGTCTTGCTTTCGAGCAGATATCGGCGGTGTTTTCCGGCGTCGCCGACCTGAAGAAAGTGTTCGAAGCAGCGAAGCTGCGCCGCACCAATGGCCGCCAGACGCTGCTGTTCGTCGACGAGATCCATCGCTTCAACCGTGCCCAGCAGGACTCTTTCCTCCCGGTCATGGAGGATGGAACAGTTGTTCTGGTCGGCGCCACCACCGAAAATCCATCGTTCGAGCTGAACGCCGCGCTTCTGTCGCGCGCGCGGGTGCTGGTGTTTCACTCGCTGGGCGAGGACAGCATTGCCAAGCTGATGACGCGCGCGGAGGAGACGGAGGGCAGGGCGCTGCCGCTCGACGACGAGGCGCGGGCGATGCTCATCCGCATGAGCGATGGCGACGGCCGGGCCTCGCTGACGCTGGCCGAGGAAGTCTGGCGCGCCGCCAAACCCGGCGAGGTTTTCGATCCCGAAGGGCTGCAGCGCATCGTCCAGCGCCGCGCGCCGATCTATGACAAGGGCCAGGACGGTCACTACAATCTGATCTCGGCGCTGCACAAATCGGTGCGTGGGTCCGACCCGGACGCGGCGCTTTATTATCTTGCCCGCATGTTCGACGCCGGCGAGGATCCGCTCTATCTCGGCCGCCGGCTGGTGCGCATGGCGATGGAGGATATCGGGCTGGCCGACCCGCAGGCGCTGGTTATCGCCAACGCCGCCAAGGACGCCTACGACTATCTCGGCTCGCCCGAAGGCGAACTGGCCTTCGCCGAGGCCACCGTCTATCTCGCCACCGCGCCCAAATCCAACGCCGTCTATACCGCCTTCAAGGCAGCCACGCGGGCGGCGAAGGAGTTCGGTTCGCTGCTGCCGCCCAAGCACATCCTCAACGCGCCGACCAAGCTGATGAAAGAGGAGGATTACGGCGCCGGCTACCGCTACGATCACGACCAGCCCGATGCTTTTTCCGGCCAGGACTATTTCCCCGAAAAGATGGGCCGGCAGACCTTTTATGATCCGCCCGAACGCGGCTTCGAGCGCGATATCAAGAAACGGCTGGACTATTGGGCAAAGCTGCGCAGCGAGCGGGAAAAATAGGTGCGCGGGACAAACGGGACGAACTCGGCCTGCCCGCGATGAACTGAAATTCTGTCCCCGCCAGTCACAGCAGTGTGATTGTACCGCATGACAAAAAGCCCTATCACGTCGCATGACTCGGCCGGGAGGCTGCCAGGACGGGCGATAATTCGGAACGGGGACAGCGCGCGGCGCGAACAGAAATGACAAAATCCCTTCGCAAAACGCTTCGCCAGGCTGTGATTGCTGTCCCGCTGCTCGTGCTCGGCTTCTATTTCATTCCGATCCTGACCACGATTTGGATCGTCTGCGGCCTGATCGATGTGCTGCGCAACGCCAGCAAGGATCTGTCGCTGTTGCGCGGCTATTTCCTCGGCAATGGCATCTTCACCTGGCTGCTGTCGCCCTTCAATCTGCTGGTGGACCTCGTTTGCTACCGCAACCCGGGTGTGTGGAAGCTGGAGCAGTTTCCTGCCGATTATCAGCGCGAGGTCAACGAGGTTCTTGACGTCTTCAAGGCGCGCAAGGACGAGATCATCGCCGATATCGACGCCAATTTCGGCACCGGTCGTCGCGGCATGTATGTCTATCAGTGGTACGGCAAGCACCGGATCGACAATGTTGCGGAATTCAACAAGGATTTCAAATACATCAAGACCATTGCCGTGTCTGTCTTCAGAGGCAAGGAATCGACTTCCTGGCATTTCGGACCGCTGCGGCTCAGCCTGCGCATCCTCTACAATCTCTTGCCGGTGAAGGCAGAGGTTTTCGTCGAATGCAACGGCGCCAGGAATTACTGGCACGACAACCCGCTCTATATTTTCGACGACACGCTGCTGCACCGCTCGGTCAACGAGTATGATGGGCGCCGCTACTGCGTGTTCATGGACATCATCCGCCCGTCGCCGTTCCCCGGTTTCATCGCCGGACTTCTGGCCATCGTTTCGGTCACCGTCGAGCGCATCAATTCCATGTTCTACAAGAACTGGAAGATGATCGGCTCGAGCAAGGCAAAGAAGGTCGAGACGACCTGAGGCGTTAGCCTGAAGGGATTGACCGCACTGCCTTGGCCGGGCAGTAAACGGGCATGTTCAATCTGCTTCTTGTTGTGGTCGGCGGCGGCATCGGCGCCGGCATCCGCCACCTGACCAACATCGGCGCCTTGCGCCTCGTCGGCCCCAACTACCCCTGGGGGACAATGGCGATCAACATCCTCGGCTCCTTTGTTATGGGGCTGTTCGTCGCCGCGCTGATGCGGCGCGGCGGTTCCAATGAGCTCCGGCTGTTCGTCGCCACGGGCATCCTTGGCGGCTTCACCACCTTCTCCGCCTTTTCGCTCGATTTCGCGACCCTGTGGGAGCGCGGAGCGACGCTGACGGCGTTGGGATATGCGCTTGCCAGCGTCGTTGGCGCCATTATCGCCCTGTTTCTGGGACTTTGGCTCGCAAGAACCGTTTCATAGTGTTATTGCCCCGACCTGGAGCACGCCGCATCCTCTGGACGCGCTGCAGAAACTTTGATCTTGCGCATGATCCTTTCCGAAAGCCGGAGTAGATTTTCGGGGTCACGCGTTAGAAACGGATAAAGCGAAAATCATGGCAGGCGTAGAACAGATCACGGTGGAGGCCGGCGAGGCGGGCATGCGGCTCGATCGCTGGTTCAAGACCCATTTCCCCGGCCTCGGCTTTGGCCATCTGCAGAAGTTGCTGCGCTCGGGCCAGATCCGCGTCGATGGCGGCCGGGTCAAGGCCGACAGCCGTGTCGAGCCCGGCCAGGTGGTGCGTGTGCCGCCGCTCGAGGTCGACAAGAAGGGCGAGAGTGCGCTTACGGGTTACTCGATCCGCAACCAGGGCGACGCCGATGTGCTGGCCAAGATGCTGATCCACGAAGATCCAAAAGTCTTCGTCTTCAACAAGCCGGCCGGCCTGGCGGTGCAAGGCGGCTCGGGCGTCACCCGCAATGTCGACGACATGCTGGAGGCCTGGCGCAGCCAGAAGGGCGAGAAGCCGCGCCTGGTGCACCGGCTCGACCGCGACACGTCGGGCGTGTTGGTGGTTGCCCGCACCAGGCTTGCGGCGATGAAGCTTTCCGAGTCATTCCGGGCGCGCGAGACCAAGAAGACCTATTGGGCGCTGGTCAAGGGCGTCCCGCCCAAGCGTGAGGACAAGATCTCGACCTGGCTGATCAAGGAGCCGACCGAGGACGGCGACCGCGTGCGCGTGGCAGCCCATGGCGAAAAGGGCGCCGACCACGCCGTGTCCTACTATCGCATCATCGAGCAGGCGGCTCAGACGATGACCTGGCTGGAAATGGAGCCGTACACTGGCCGCACCCACCAGCTGCGCGTTCATGCCGCCTATATCGGCTGCCCGATCCTCGGCGACCCCAAATATTTCGAGGCCGACACCAACTGGGACTTTCCGGGCGGCATTCAGAACCGCCTGCATCTGCATGCGCGCCGCATCGTCATTCCGCACCCGGACAAGGGCGTCATCGACGTCACCGCGCCGATGCCGCCGCATATGCGCCAGAGCTGGAACCTGATCGGCTTCGACGACGCCAGCGCGGAGGACTGACATTGGCCGTTGCCTCGGTATTGGATCGCCGCGATGCGGTCGATCTGGCGGCTGCTTCCATCATGGTCGGGTTGACCTTTTCCTGGGGGCTGAACTACGTCGCCGCCAAGATCTCCTATGCCGGCTTCGATCCGGTTTTCGTCTCGATCGCACGTTCGATCATTGGCGGGCTCTGTGTGCTCGGCTGGTGCTGGCTGCGCGGCATCAGGCTGTTTAAGGCCGACGGGTCGCTTGTCGCCGGCATCATCGTCGGCGTGCTGTTCGGCGTCGAGTTCCTGTGCCTCTATATCGGGCTGGAATACACGACCGTTGCCCGCAACACACTGCTGGTCAACACCATGCCGTTCTGGGTCCTGATCGGCGGCCATTTCCTGCTCGGTGAGCGTATCAACGCGCGCAAGCTTGGCGGGCTCGTTCTCGCCTTCTGCGGCCTGGTGGCGGTGTTTTCAGACGGGATTGCCGGCGGCACCGACGTGACCTTGATGGGCGATCTGCTCAGCCTCGGCTCCGGTATTCTGTGGGCGGCGACCAGTATCGTCATCAAGCGTTCGAAACTGGTCGAGACCAGTGCCGAGAAATTGCTGCTTTATCAGCTGGCCGGTGCGGCCATTGTCGGTGTCCTGGTTCTGCCTTTCGCCGGCCCGCCGATCCGCGCGGTCAGTGCCTTGCCGACATTGGCGCTGCTGTTCCAGTCGCTCTATATAGTTGCCTTCACCTATGTGCTGTGGTTCTGGCTGCTCAGGCGCTATCCGGCATCGGGCCTGTCGAGCTTCGCCTTCCTGTCGCCGGTGTTCGGCGTCCTCTGCGGCGCTATCATTCTTGGCGAGGCGCCAACGACCAGGATCTTTGTGGCGCTTGGGCTGATCGCAGTCGGCCTGATCATCGTCAACCGGCCGGCGCGCAAGCAGGTACCTGGATAGAAAGTTCGACCATGCGTGACATCCTCAACGACCTCGAAGCGGGAAAGCATCTGTCCGATCCGGATCCGGTCCGCCGCGCGCAGATCCAGATGAAGACGCACCTGCCGAAGCGCTTCTACAAGGACGTGTCGGTCGCAGCTGTGGAGGACGGTTTTGCCGTCCATCTCGACGGCAAGCCGGTGCGCACGCCGGGCAAGGCGCTGCTGGCGCTGCCGACCGAAAAGGCCGCCGCCCTGGTCGCCAATGAGTTCGCTGCACAGGGCGAGACCATCGACCCGGTCACGATGCCGGTGCTGCGTCTGGTCAACACCGCCATCGACGGCGTCGCCAGCGACCCGCAGGCGGTGCTGGAGGACGTCTTGCGCTTCGCCTCGTCCGATCTGACCTGCTACCGCGCCGACGCGCCACAGGGGCTGGTCGAGCGGCAGAACCAGCATTGGGATCCGGTGATCGACTGGGCGAGAGCGACATTAGGGGCTCGGTTCAATCTCGCCGAGGGCATCATCCATGTCGAGCAGCCGCGCGAGAGCATCGCAGTGCTCGGCGCTCATCTTGCCCAGCGTGCCGAGCCGCTGCGGCTGGCCGCAATCCATGTCATGACTTCGCTGACCGGGTCGGCGCTGCTGGCGCTGGCGGTCGATTACGGCGCGCTCGATGGCGACGCGGCTTGGGCCGCCGGCCATGTCGACGAGGACTGGCAGATCGAGCATTGGGGCCAGGATGCCGAGGCTGTCGCACGCCGCTCGGCCCGCAAACGCGACATGATGGCGGCCGTCGGCCTGCTCGATGCGCTGAAGACCTGATCCTCGGCCTTTGCCGCACTGCACCTAATACCAAAGTCATAAATCCAAGGTCTGTCTGCCTCCGGCGGTCGCTTTCTGTCATTTTTTACGCTGATGGCTGGTTCGAGTCGCGTTCAGAGGGAACGCCGACGATGACGCCCAGCGTCGAAGGCAGACGATTCACGGGAGGACAGTTCAATGGCATTGGCATCGACCGCCGGCGGAGCCAGCCGCGGCATGACACGAGAGGAGAAGAAGGTCATCTTCGCCTCCTCGCTGGGCGCGGTTTTCGAATGGTATGATTTCTATCTCTACGGAGCGTTGGCCGGCGCGATCGGCTTGACCTTCTTCAACTCGTTTCCCGAAAGCACCCGCTACATCTTCACGCTGCTGGTCTTCGCCGCCGGCTTCATCGTGCGCCCGTTCGGCGCGCTGGTGTTCGGCCGCATCGGCGATCTCGTCGGCCGCAAATACACATTCCTTGTCACCATCATGATCATGGGTCTGTCGACTTTCCTTGTCGGCCTGCTTCCGGGTTCAGAGACACTGGGCATTCTGGCGCCGATCCTGTTGATCGCGCTGCGCATGCTGCAGGGCCTGGCGCTTGGCGGCGAGTACGGCGGCGCCGCGACCTATGTCGCGGAACATGCGCCGGACGACCGTCGCGGCTTCTACACCTCATGGATCCAGACGACGGCGACGCTCGGCCTTTTCCTGTCGCTGATTGTCATCCTGCTGGTGCAGAATTCCGTAAGCAAGGACGCCTTCAACGCCTGGGGATGGCGCATTCCGTTCCTGGTCTCGGCTATCCTGCTCGGCATTTCGGTCTGGATCCGGCTGTCGCTTTCGGAATTGCCGACCTTCCTGCGCATGAAGGAAGAGGGCAAGAGTTCCAAGGCGCCGCTGTCGGAAGCCTTCGGCCAGTGGAAAAACGCCAAGATCGCCATCCTGGCGCTGTTCGGCCTCACCGCCGGTCAGGCCGTGGTATGGTACAATGGCCAGTTCTATGCACTGTTCTTCCTGGCCAATGTGCTCAAGGTCGACGCGCAGTCGGTCAACATCATGATCGCCATTGCGCTGGCACTCGGCACGGGCTTCTTCGTCTTCTTCGGCTGGCTGTCCGACAAGATCGGCCGCAAGCCGATCATCATGGCCGGCCTTGCGCTGGCAGTCGTCACCACCTTCCCGCTGTTCAAGGCGTTGACCTGGGCCGCCAATCCGGCGCTCGCCACCGCACAGCAGAACACGCGCGCCACGGTGACGGCGGCTCCGGGAGACTGCAACTTCCAGTTCAACCCGACCGGCACGCGCGTACCGGTCAGTTCGTGCGATATCGCGACCGACTTCCTTGCCAAGAACTCGGTGCCTTACGACATCGTCTCTACCGCGGCGGCGGGGACCCCGGCGAGTGTCATGATCGGCAGCGAAACTGTGGCGTCTTATGATGCCAAGGCCGCGGGCGACAAGAAGGCTGCAAGCGACGCTGCCTTCAAGAAGGGTATCAACCTCGCGCTTCAGGGTGGCGGTTACCCGTTGAAGCGCGCTGCCGCCAAGGTTGCCGACCAGAAGCTCGACGCCTTTGTCGCGGCCAATCCTGAACTGAAGCTCGATGCGGCAGCCATCCGCGCCGGCGAAAAGACCGCGGTCCCGACCGAACAGGCCATCAAGGACAAGGTGCTGACCAAGGATGAGGCCGCGGGCGCCACCGAGGTGACCGTGTACAGCGTTCCGGCAGCGGGCGCGTTCGCGATGTTTGCCGACCCCGCACAGGTCAACTGGGCAAAGGTCATCGGCATCCTGTTCATCCTGGTCCTCTACGTGACCATGGTCTACGGGCCGATCGCGGCGATCCTGGTCGAGATGTTCCCGACACGCATCCGCTACAGCGGCATGTCACTGCCCTATCACATCGGCAATGGCTGGTTCGGCGGCCTGCTGCCCGCGATCGTGTTCGCGTTCAGCGCCTACAAGGGCGATATCTATTACGGCCTTTGGTATCCGGTGGTGATCGCGGCGGTGACGCTGATCATCGGCATGATCTTCGTCAGGGATACGCTCGGCACCGACCTGCATACCAAGCAGTAGCCGACGGCTCTGTATCAAACAAAAAACCCGGCGCGAGCGATCGCGCCGGGTTTTTGATTTGTGGGCCTGTTCGATCTATCAGCGCGGAAGACGCCTAGCTCTTGCGAGGCTGTTCGGCCTCCGCAATGGCGGCCTCATGATACCAGGCCCCGCCATGGGCAAGCGGGTGATCGCGCAGCGAAGCAAGCTCTGCCGCAAACTTGGCCTTTACGCCTAAATTTGAGGCACCCGCACGCGCTGCCACCGGGAACATCAGGATTTTGGCCGACGGACGGGCTGAGGTGATTTCCATGGTCGGTCTCCTTTCTTCTGGAGAGGCTCTTCGATTCATCTTTCCATCAAGGTAAGTCCTGCAATCCATTTAGGCAAGATGCCTAAAGAAAGATCGGCATTTGCCTGTTATTTAAGCAAATTCTGCCTTTGATCGATCCGGGCGCATTGCTTAGGCGGCTTGCCTTCGTCACCGGCATGAAAGGGCATTTTTGCCGCACCCTGACCAACTGAAGTGGCACACGATTTGCATTTATTGGCTTGGCAGCTGGGCTGCTGGATGGCTCGGCGCGCCGGCGTCATCCAGGTTCGGTGATCAAGCAACGAGAGGCTCTAGAATGACGAAATACAAGCTCGAGTATATCTGGCTCGATGGTTACACGCCGGTCCCCAATCTTCGCGGCAAGACCCAGGTCAAGGAGTTCGCCGAGTTCCCGACGCTCGAGCAGCTGCCGCTGTGGGGCTTTGACGGTTCCTCGACGCAGCAGGCCGAAGGCCATAGCTCCGATTGCGTGCTGAAGCCGGTTGCCGTGTTCCCCGATCCGGCCCGCACCAATGGCGTGCTGGTGATGTGCGAAGTGATGATGCCAGATGGCGTGACGCCGCATGTGTCCAACAAGCGCGCCACCATCCTCGACGACGAGGGCGCCTGGTTCGGCTTCGAGCAGGAGTATTTCTTCTACAAGGACGGCCGTCCGCTCGGCTTCCCCGAGAGCGGCTATCCGGCGCCGCAGGGCCCGTACTACACCGGCGTCGGCTATTCGAATGTCGGCCCGATCGCGCGCCAGATCGTCGAGGAGCATCTCGACCTCTGCCTCGCAGCAGGCATCAACCATGAAGGCATCAACGCCGAAGTGGCCAAGGGCCAGTGGGAATTCCAGATTTTCGGCAAAGGCTCCAAGAAGGCCGCCGACCAGATGTGGATGGCCCGCTATCTCTTGCAGCGCCTGACCGAAAAATACGAGATCGACATCGAGTATCACTGCAAGCCGCTCGGCGACACCGACTGGAACGGCTCGGGCATGCACGCCAACTTCTCGACCGCCTATATGCGCGAAGTCGGCGGCAAGGCCTATTTCGAAGCGCTGATGGCTCAATTCGACAAGAACCTGATGGACCACATCGCCGTCTACGGCCCGGACAACGACAAGCGCCTGACAGGCAAGCATGAGACCGCTCCGTGGAACCGCTTCAGCTACGGCATCGCCGACCGCGGCGCTTCGATCCGCGTGCCGCATTCCTTCGTCAACAATGACTACAAGGGTTACCTGGAAGACCGCCGCCCGAACTCGCAGGGCGACCCCTACCAGATCGCTTCGCAGATCCTGAAGACCATCGCGGAGGTTTCGACCAGCGCCCAGGTTTCGGCGGCCGCCTAAGCATCTATAGCGGCGCAGGCTTCGTAAGCCTGCGCCGTAGCCTGCTGCTACCACGTCTACGGTCTGCTATTGGTCAAACAAAAACCCCGGCGTCTGAACTGACGCCGGGGTTTTTCCTTGTCGCTGAGGCTTATCGTTCAGACCGAATAGTACATGTCGTATTCGACCGGATGCGGGGTCATTTCGAAGCGCATCACTTCGGCCATCTTGAGCTCGATGTAAGAGTCGATCTGGTCGTCGTCGAAGACGCCGCCGGCCTTCAGGAAGCCGCGGTCCTTGTCCAAGCTTTGCAGCGCTTCGCGCAGCGAACCGCAGACGGTCGGAATCTTCTTCAGTTCCTTCGGCGGCAGATCGTAAAGATCCTTGTCCATCGGCTGTCCCGGGTGGATCTTGTTCTTGATGCCGTCGAGGCCGGCCATCAGCATGGCGGCGAAAGCGAGGTAGGGGTTCGCGCCTGGATCGGGGAAGCGGACCTCGACGCGCTTGGCTTTCGGCGACGAGCCGAACGGAATGCGGCAGGAGGCGGAACGGTTGCGCGCGGAGTAGGCGAGCAGCACCGGGGCTTCATAGCCAGGCACAAGGCGCTTGTAGGAGTTGGTCAGCGGGTTGGTGAAGGCGTTGATGGCCTTGGCGTGCTTGATAATGCCGCCGATGTAGAACAGGCACGACTCCGACAGGCCGGCATATTCATTGCCGGCGAAGGTCGGCTTGCCGTTCTTCCAGATCGACTGGTGGACGTGCATGCCCGAGCCGTTGTCGCCGAAAATCGGCTTCGGCATGAAGGTGGCCGTCTTGCCATAGGCGTTGGCGACCTGGTGCACGACATATTTGTAGATCAGCATCTTGTCGGCGTTGCGGACCAGCGTGTCGAACTTGATGCCGAGCTCGTGCTGGGCAGCGGCAACCTCGTGATGGTGTTTTTCGACGCGCACGCCCATTTCGGCGAGCACGGTCAGCATTTCGGAGCGCATGTCCTGCGCGCTGTCGATCGGCGGCACAGGGAAGTAGCCGCCCTTGACGCGCGGGCGGTGGCCGAGATTGCCGGTCTCGTAGTCGGTGTCGTCATTGGACGGAAGTTCGGTCGAGTCCAGCTTGAACCCGGTGTTGTAGGGATCGGCCTTGTACTTGACGTCGTCGAAGACGAAGAACTCGGCTTCGGGGCCGACATAGATGGTGTCGCCGATGCCTTCGGCCTTCATGTAGGCCTCGGCCTTCTTGGCAGTGCCGCGCGGATCGCGGTTGTAGGATTCGCCGGAGACCGGATCGAGAATGTCGCACAGGATGACCATGGTCGACTGGGCGAAGAACGGATCCATGTGGACGGTGTCCGCATCGGGCATCAGCACCATGTCGGACTCGTTGATCGCCTTCCAGCCGGCGATCGAGGAGCCGTCGAACATGACGCCGTCGGCGAACATGTCTTCCTCGACCTCGATGACATCCATCGTCACGTGCTGCAGCTTGCCCTTCGGATCGGTGAAGCGCAGGTCGACGAATTTCACGTCGTTGTCCTTGATCTGCTTCATGATGTCTTTGGCTGTCGTCATGTCGTTTCTTCCCTGTGTGATGACGTTTCGAGGAGACGTTAATCTGAAATCAGAAAGCTCAGACGGCGTCCATCCCCGTTTCGCCGGTGCGGATGCGAACGACCTCCTCGATGTTGGAGACGAAGATCTTGCCGTCGCCGATGCGGCCGGTCTGCGCCGCCTTGCGGATGGCTTCGATGGCGCCTTCGACGGCGTCGTCGCCCAGCACCACTTCGATCTTCACCTTGGGCAGGAAGTCGACGACATATTCGGCGCCGCGATAGAGTTCGGTATGGCCTTTCTGGCGGCCAAAGCCCTTAGCCTCGGTGACGGTAATGCCTTGCAGACCGGCCTCCTGAAGCGCTTCCTTCACTTCGTCTAGCTTGAACGGCTTGATGATCGCTTCGATCTTTTTCATGTAAAAAGTGGCCTCCACTGCCAAAAAAACGGGTTGTGCGCCCCGCTTGCGCCTCCATCAAGCACGAACTGTGCCAATTTCAGCCCACGCGAAGCGGTTTCGCGCAATTCCAATGCCGCGCCGCGCCGGGATGCACATTCGCGTCATCCTCTGCTTCGGCTGCGGCAAAGCTGCCCGAAGCCTACACATTGCCGCTTCGGGCGTCTGCACGATAATTAGGCAGATTGCGCATTTTGCAGGCCCGCGCGGAACCGTGCAGTTGGGCGGCCTGGCAGATTTGACCCATCATTCCCGGTGTGGGCATATCCGCGTCAACGACGCAGTGAAAGGTGGACGAATGAAGGGTGTATTTGGGCGCGTGCAGTCTTCACGTGGCTCTGCCGGCTCCGGTAGCGGTTCGACTGGTGGCGGACCACCGCGGGCCGTGGATTTTCCATGGCGCGACAAACCTGACAGCGCCGCCTGCAACTTTGCATTCGGACATTTGCGCGACAATCTTCCGCAGCTTTTGGCGGTGAATGGACGCATCCATGCCGAGACCATCGTTTCGGCTGCGGGAGCGATTGCCGGCTTTGCCGCGCAGTGCGCTCTGCTCAGCGGCCGCACACCCGAGCTAGACATCGTGACGACCAAGGACGGGTCGCGTTTCCTGTTCGGCGAGCCGCTGAACGAGATGCTCTTTGCCCGCGACGACAAGAAAGCTCCGGAGCGGCTCTGGAACCTCGCTGCCGGAACGGCGATCAACAACGGCCTGCCGCCGAATGGTATGCCTTCGCTCGAGGCCATGTTCGCCCATGTCTCGCAGACGCTGGGCGGCCCACTGGAGGGGCTGCCGTCGGTCGGCAAAAATCATCATCCGCATTTCCCGGTCAGGAAGCTGCTTGGATTTGCATGGCCAGTGGCGGTGACGTGTCTGACCGGCCGTCTGCCGAATGCGACAATTGTCTATGGCGAGGCCGATGTGACCAATTGGCCGGCCATCACCGCCAATGTGGCGGCATTGATTCTCGGTCAGGCCAAGGATTTGCTCGACCCGAAGCTGGGTCTCACCATCGTCATGGAATCGGCGATCTATGCCTCAAAGCTCGATCCCGGCCTCGTGTCCGGCCGAGCTCCCGACGCTGCCACGCAAGGCGGATGAACCGAAGGACGTACCAGCGATGGGTTTGCCAGCCGGCGCCAAATTGGAACTGCTGTCGCCGACCGAGATGGCGGAGACCGACCGGTTGGCAATCGCGGCCGGTCCACTGGACGGCTATGGCCTGATGAAGCGCGCCGGCGAAGCGGTCGCTGCTGTGGTGTTGGCGCGCTACCCCGCCGCGAGCCGCGTGCATGTGCTGTGCGGCCCCGGCAATAATGGCGGCGACGGCTATGTCGTGGCGCGGTTGCTGGCGGAGACCGGTGTCGAAGTCGCGCTGTGGACATCAGGCGAACCGAGGGTAGGCAGCGATGCCGCGATCGCCGCGACCCAATGCCTGCTGGAGCGCAAGCCGCTAGCGGCTTTTGCCGCCGAGCCCGGCTCGTTGATTGTCGATGCTCTCTATGGCGCGGGCCTATCCAAGGACCTTTCGGGCGATGCCGCACGCGCGGTCGACAGTGCTGCCCGCCTGTCTGTTGTCGCCGTCGATTTGCCTTCAGGTGTCTCAGGTGACAGCGGCGACATTCTCGGCACGGCATTTCGTGCCGACATCACCGTCACCTTCGCGCGCAAGAAACCGGGGCATCTGCTGTTGCCCGGCCGGGACCGATGCGGCGAGATCGTCGTCGCCGATATCGGCATTGGCGACGACATCATCGCCCAGGTCGCGCCGCGCGCATTCGAAAACAAGCCGGCGTTCTGGCTCGACGCGTTGCCGGTGCCGGCCGTCGATGCACACAAATACAAACGCGGCCATGTCGGCGTCTTCTCCGGCGGACCGTCGGCGACGGGTGCGGCGCGGTTGGCCGCACTTGCCGCTGCAAGAAGCGGGGCAGGGGCCGTGACCATGCTGTCTCCCGCCAATGCCATGCAGGTGAACGCCACGCATCTGACCGCGATCATGCTGCGCAAGGCCGACGCTATCGAGGACGTGCAAGACTTTCTCGGCGATCGCCGGTCGTCGAGCTTTGTCCTCGGCCCGGGCTTTGGTGTTGGTGACAAGGCGCGCGATTTCGCCCTCGCCGTGCTCGGCAGAGCACGGCAAGAGGGTGGTGTTGAAGGGTTGGTGCTCGATGCCGACGGCATCACGTCTTTCCGCAACGCGGTCTCAACGCTGTTCGAGGCGGCCGGCAGGCCGGATGCGCCAGCATTGGTCATGACGCCGCATGAGGGCGAGTTCGGCCGACTGTTTCCCGACATCGCCGACGACAAAAGTCTGTCCAAGCTCGCCAAGGCGCGCGCAGCCGCTGAACGAGCCAACGCCATCATGGTCTACAAGGGCGCCGACACCGTCATCGCGGCGCCGGACGGCCGCGCGGTGATCAACGCCAATGGTGCACCATGGCTCGCCACCGCCGGTTCCGGCGACGTGCTGGCGGGCATTGTCGCCGCGCTGCTGGCGCAGGGCATGCAGGCATTCGAGGCCGCCTGCGCAGCGGTCTGGATACACGCCGAGGCCGGCAGCCGCTTTGGACCCGGTCTGATCGCCGAGGATCTCCCGCTGGCCCTGGTGCCGGTGCTGCGTGAACTTGTCGAGGCACGGCAGAAGGTGCCGATCGGATGAAGCGTTTCGCGCTCGCCATTGCAGCCATCATCGCGCTGTTCGCCTCGCATGGCGTGCGCGCTGAGCAGCCGGTGACCATCGTCGACGATCCGGCGGTGCTCGCCGCCCTCGATGCCAAGGGGTTTGGCTTCGCCGGCATTTTCGCCGTCGACGGCGCGGACGATCTGAAGACGCTCTACAGTGAGGTGCCGGCCTATCGTGCTGTTGTCGACATGGTGGCGGCCGATATTGCCACGCTGCGGGCCGAGATAAAGGCCGGCGGGCGCACGCTCTACGAGGTGACCGACGGCAATGTCGGCCGCATCATGGATATGCGCTGGCTGAAGACCGAGGCCGCGCGCTTCCGCCTGGTCGGCGTCGTCAACCGGCTGGACCGGCGTGATTTCACCGCGCTGCAAGGCGACAAGAGCTGTGGCGAGGTGCGCTTCATCTATCGCCTGGCCTACAGTTTCCGCAAGAACGGCAAGGTTTTGGCATCGCGGCTGCCATTCAATTTCAACGCCGTCTACAGCGTGGCGCCGGATGCCGATGGCGGCTGCGTCGGCGTTGCCGGGCGCTGGACACCGCAGATCGACGAAAACGTCGATGCCGGCTGGCTGGCCGGCGGTTCGCTGGCACCGGAGGAACTGACGTTCAAGCAGCTTGAACTCAATGCGCAGGTGGTGCGTTTTCCCTCGGGACAGGAGACCCAATTCGGCGGGCAGGCGGCCTATCTGATGCGGATCTTCGGTATCGATGGCGCTGCCATCAGCGAGAAGCCGCTGGAGAATACGCCTGACGTTGCGCGGCTCTCGGATGATGCCGCACTGAAGAAAGGGCTCGCCGACTACGTCAGCGCCAATGTCGCGGCCATCGATCTCGGCGTCTACGAAATCCCCGACGAATTCCTGGCCAAGAAAATCATCTCGTGGTCGACCTTCGGCAGCGCGAGACGGGCCAACCATCCGTTCACGCCGCTGTTCCAGCCAGCGGATTTCGCCGGCTTGGACTATGCGGCGCTAAAGCTGGTGCGGACACCGGAGGCGCTGGTCGAGCGGCTGGACAATGGCGCCTGCCAGGGCTGCCACCAGGCGGGCTCGACGGCCGGCTTTCACTTCATTGGCCTCGACGACAAAACGACGTCGCCTCTCAACCGGATCGAGGTCGGCATCTCGCCGCATCTCCATGCCGAGATTCCGCGACGTGAGGCCTGGCTGCGCGCGACGGAAGAAGGCAAGGAGCCGAACCGCTACCGGCCGCTGTCCTTCGCGCCGCCAGCGACATGGACCGATGCCGGCGATGTCGACTACGCCCCGGCCGAGATGGCGATGCCGTGCCTGATGCCGGATGATGCAAAACGCTTCGGCGCGACCTGGCAATGCGGTGGCGGCACCGTCTGCACGCCGCTCGCGACGGCTTCAGGCGTGCATACCGCGTTGGCGCAATGTCTGTTGCCCACGGACAGTCCAAAGATGTTTTCGGGCCATCCCTGCCTGACCGGGTCGATCGCCAGCAACCCGTCTCAGCCGTTCAACGACCGCTACAAGATCACCGGCCAGTTCGCGGCTTTTGCGCCGACCTTTTCGCGGACCGCCTACACCTGCCGGCCACCGAAAATCGGCGTACCGGCAGGCATCGCTTATCGCGCCTGCGACGACAAGGACCGCAGCTTCGCCGCATTCAAGACGGGCAAGCCGATGCCATCGGAAATTTGCGGCATGGTCGGCGGCAAGAAATTCGACACCTGCGTCGCCACCAACAATTTCGACCAGTGCCTCGGCGGCGCGGTCAACCGCGGCAACCGTCCAGCCTGCTCGGCTGATCATTTCTGCCGCGAGGACTATATGTGCCAGTCGCTGCCGCCGGACACGCCGGGTGCTGCCAAGGTGAAAGGCATCGGCTACTGCTCGCCGACCTATTTCATCTTCCAGATGCGCATCGACAATCACGCGACGCCCTGGGCGAGCGCGACCAGCGCCCCCAGGAATGCGGGGTTCGGGGCGGCGGAAGAGGAGTGAGCCTGCGAGTTGGGCGACCACCAGTTCAGCGCTGGAGATAGTCTTCCATCCGCGCAGTCCATTTGGTGTCGAATTCCGAAATGTGGCGCTGTGCTACGCTCGAGTTCAGCAGCGTCGAGAGCGCGGTCACGGCGATCGGGTCCAGGTCGGGCGGCTCCGTATAGCCAAGCGCCGCCAGCCGTTGAGCCCATGATGGATGGGTGGACTTTGCGTCATCCGGGCTTGCCCACGCCTTGCGGGCGCAAACATCGAGGCAAATGGGTTCTCGCAGCTGGCCGGCAGCTTCCAGCATGCGCTCGAGCGGCGGTCGCGGCGGACGCAAAGCACCTCGTAATTCATGCTGCAAAGGGTCATAGACCGTCTCCGTGAAATGCACGTCTGCCGTGGCAAGAAGCAACAGCGCGCGTGCGGCGTGCTCGGCGTCGCCGGAGGATGCCGCGTGTCGATCTGCCTTGATCTCCGCTTCGCGCGAAAGCCGGATTTCTTCCCGCTCGAACGATTGCGACAGCCAGCCGATAGCGGCGTGGAGCAGGCTGCCTGTGATCGTGGTTCCGGGCGGGGCATACTCGAAGACAAATCCGAAACCGTTTTCGAACTCAGCGAGATTGAGGCTGCCATTGGTATCCTTGTTGCGCACATGCGCGTCCTCATGGGCAAGGATCGCGGCAAGCGCTCTTTCATCGGTCACTGCGAGGAGAGGGATGCCAATGGTTAGAAACAGCCGATTGCCGAGAAGGCCGAGAAGCGTGCGCTCTTCGCGCACGCTGGCGTTCAGGTTGCCCTCTAGTATGACAACCGTGCGCGCAGCACGGCGCGGTCCGGCGATGCTCCGCCACAGCGCCCACAGGCCGGGCGCTTCTGCTTCACTGACGCCTTTGATCTTGCTGCGTCGGAAGCCCGCAAACAATGTGCCGAACAGAAATGCCATGGCCGTGGTGGCGATCGGCATGACGACAAAGCCGCCGGCGATAAACCAGATCGGATGGTTGTCGAGCAGGGACATCCAGACGCACAAGATGACGAGGGCGGGAACAACGAAAAACAGGACCGTGAACCTGCCAAACCGCCGACCGGCGCTGATGATCAGTCGCGACATTGGATGTTACAACGGGATGTTGTCGTGCTTCTTCCAAGGGTTCTGCATGTCCTTGTTGCGCAGCATGCGCAGTGCCCGGGCAATGCGGCGGCGGGTCGAATGCGGCATGATCACCTCGTCGACATAGCCGCGTTCGGCGGCGACGAAGGGCGACAGGAAACGGTCCTCGTAAGCCTTTGTGTGAGCTGCGATCTTTTCGGCGTCGCCGATATCCTTGCGGTAGATGATCTCGACCGCGCCTCTCGCCCCCATCACCGCGATCTGCGCCGTCGGCCAGGCATAGTTCATATCGCCGCGCAGATGTTTTGAGGCCATCACGTCATAGGCACCGCCATAGGCTTTGCGGGTGATGACGGTGATTTTCGGCACGGTTGCCTCGGCGTAGGCAAACAAGAGCTTGGCGCCGTGCTTGATCAGTCCGCCATATTCCTGCGCGGTGCCGGGGAGGAAGCCGGGGACGTCGACGAACGTGACGATGGGAATGGAAAAACAGTCGCAGAAGCGCACGAAGCGCGCCGCCTTGCGGCTTGCGTCGGAATCGAGCACGCCGGCCAGCACCATCGGCTGGTTGGCGACGAAGCCGACGGTGCGGCCTTCGACGCGGCCGAAACCGGTGACGATGTTCTTGGCAAAGTTCTGCTGGATCTCGAAGAAATCGCCTTCATCGGCAACTTTGAGGATCAGCTCCTTGATGTCGTAAGGCTTGTTGGCGTTGTCCGGGATCAGCCGGTCGAGCGACAGATCATGGTCGGTGACCGACTGGTAGCATTCGACCTCCGGAAGCTCCGACGTGTTGGACGCCGGCAGCAGATCGACCAGCCGACGCATCTGCAACAGCGCCTCGACGTCATTGTCGTAGGCGCCGTCGGCGATCGAGGATTTCGTCGTGTGGACGGACGCGCCGCCAAGGCTCTCGGCGGTCACCGTCTCGTTGGTGACGGTCTTCACCACATCCGGCCCGGTGACGAACATATAAGAGGTGTCGCGCACCATGAAGATGAAGTCGGTCATCGCAGGCGAATAGACGTCGCCGCCGGCGCACGGGCCCATGATCACGGAAATCTGAGGAATGACGCCGGATGCGAGCACGTTGCGCTGAAAGATCTCGGCATAGCCGCCTAGCGCCGCCACGCCTTCCTGGATGCGGGCGCCGCCGGCGTCGTAGATGCCGATGATCGGCGCGCGGTTGCGTAGCGCCATCTCCTGCACCTTGATGACCTTTTCGGCATGAGCCTCCGACAGCGAGCCGCCGAAGACGGTAAAATCCTTGGCGAAGAGATAGACCGGACGGCCATTGACGGTGCCCCAGCCGGTGACGACACCATCGCCGGCGATCTTGGTTTTCTCCATGCCGAAGTCGGTCGAGCGATGCTCGACATACATGTCGAACTCCTCGAACGAGCCTTCGTCGAGAAAGACATCGATGCGCTCGCGCGCGGTGAGCTTGCCCTTCTTGTGCTGGGCGTCGATGCGGGCCTGGCCGCCGCCCATGCGGGCGATCTCGCGGCGGCGCTCAAGTTCCTTCAGCACGTCCTTCATCGCTCGGTCCCCAGAAATGGCAGCTGCCTTTGTGGTAATGATGGCTGCAGGCGTGCGCAAGCGCCGCTTTCGCAGTCGATTTTGCTGCGCTGCAACATGTGGCCCCTTGCATTCCGGAGCGAACTCAGCCATATGCAGCCCATAGGCGCTTGGGCCGGAGATTCCGGCCTTCTCGACAAATGAGACTGGTTGCGTCTGTTTTCCCTCTTTCCGGTATATCGGCCCCTCTTTCCGATACATCGCGAAGTGGCGAAAGAGCCCCGTGGCATGACGCCTGCGGGCACGACAGCGCAGCCGAGTGGACGTTTCCGTCCGCCCGCCTTGTCGTTTCATATCAAATTTTTCGACGGCAGGTTGCGCCCTGCCGCCATCGATGTTTGCGGCCAAGACCGCGTGAAAGAAGACTATTTTGACCAACGAAAACACCTCAGCCGGTAACGCGATCTCGACCGGCAACACTGCGGACCTCACCGGTTTCGCAGCTCTTGGGATCACGGGCGCGCTGCTCAAGGCGACGCATGGCGCCGGCTTCACCGAGCCGAAGCCGATCCAGACGCAGGCGATCCCGCCGCAGATGGAAGGCCGTGATATCTTCGGCATCGCCCAGACCGGCTCCGGCAAGACCGCGGCCTTCGCGCTGCCGATCCTGTCGAAGATCATCGCGCTCGGCACCAAGCGCCGGGCCAAGACCACCCGTGCGCTGATCCTGGCGCCGACGCGCGAACTCGCCGTCCAGATCGAGGACACCATCAAGATCCTCGCCAAGGGCGCGCATGTCTCAACCGCTCTCGTGCTTGGCGGCGTCTCGCGCTTCAGCCAGGTGAAGAAGGTTGCGCCCGGCGTCGACATCCTGATCGCCACGCCCGGCCGCCTGACCGACCTGGTGCGCGAGGGCGACCTCATCCTCTCCGACACCAAATGGCTGGTGCTCGACGAGGGCGACCGCATGCTCGACATGGGCTTCATCAACGACGTCAAGCGGATCGCCAAGGCGACCGCGCCCGACCGTCAGACGGTGCTGTTCTCGGCCACCATGCCCAATGAAATCGCCGAACTGGCGAAGGGCCTGTTGAAGAACCCGATCCGCGTCGAAGTCGCGCCGCAGAGCACCGCTGCTGCCGAAATCGTGCAGGGCGTTGTCTTTGCCCGCACCAAGCAGAAGCGCCAGGTGCTGTCGACGATGCTCGCCGACGAAGCGATGAAGTCCGTCATCATCTTCTCGCGCACCAAACATGGCGCCGACCGGGTGACCAAGGACCTCGAACGCGACGGCTTCAAGGCCGCCGTCATCCACGGCAACAAGTCGCAGAACGCCCGCCAGAAGGCGCTCAACGATTTCCGCGAGGGCTCGGTGCGCATTCTCGTGGCGACCGATATCGCGGCGCGCGGCATCGACGTCCCCGGCATCAGCCATGTGGTGAATTTCGACCTGCCGGATGAGGCCGAAAGCTATGTCCACCGCATCGGCCGTACCGGCCGTAACGGCATGGACGGCATCGCCATCACGCTTTGCGATCCTTCCGAAAACAGCAAGCTGCGTCAGGTCGAGCGCATCATCCGCAGCAAGCTGCCGATCGTTGCCGACCATCTCGGCAGCCCGGATCCGGTGCGCAATCCGGCCGAAAAGAACGAGCGCTTCGAGCCCGCCAATGATCGCAACGACCGCAATGGACGTCGCGACGGCAGGCGGCCCGGTGGCCAGAACAACGGCTTCGCCAAGAAGCGTTTTGGTGACAAGCCGGCCTTTGCGGGTGCAAGCGAGCGCAAGCCGGAAGGCGCCAAGGCCTTCAAGGGCAACAACAAGCGCCGCTTCGGCGGCAAGCGGCCCGCGGCGCGGGCTGCCTGATCAGACGAACCGGTCAGGCTCGTCGAGCCTGGCTTGATTGCTGACGATTGAATATGAGGACGGCCGGGGCAATGCTTCGGCCGTCCTTTTTCGTTTAGGGCTGCCCGGCAATTGCCTGAACCCACACGACGATCCGCTGCGCCAGGAATGCCGTGGTCGAGGGCGACAGCGCGTCGCCGGCAATGACGTGGTTGTCGGGATCGCCATTGTCGTCGACGGGCACCAGTTCATGCGGTGCGCCCCAGCGGCCGGCGATTTCGCGGGTGCGATCCTGGCGCACCACCTTGTCGGAATCCGAGAAGATGAACAGCGCCGGTATGGTTGCCTTCTCCACAGGCGCTGCGTAGGCAAGGTTGGTCAGCGCCGCCATCGGTAGCACGGCTGCCATTGGATATGTGTGCGTCCAGAGTTTCTCGTGCAGCGCGTTGCGGGTCGGAAAGCTGCGCTCCTTGCCGCCGACGAACTCGGCGATCTGCCTGCCCCAGGGCATGGTCAGCAGCTCGGCGCCTGCAGCCCTGACGCCGAAATTCGGCGAGATGAATGCGATCGCAGCGACGCCGTCCGATGCGCCAGGCTCAGTCGCCGCCCATGCCGCCAGCGATCCACCGGTCGAGGTGCCGATGACGATCACCTTGTCGCCGATGGCCCGGCCGATGGCGAGCGCCTCCTCATAGTCGTTGATCCAGGCATTGACGCTGCCTTGCGCCATAGCAGCGCCGTCCTGACCATGACCGGTGAGGCGGGTGTAGAAAAGGTTGGCGTCGAGTTGGTCGGCGACCTCGTCGGCCAGCGGGCGAACCTCGCCCTTCGATGCCGAAAAGCCATGGATATAGACGATCGCCAATGGCGTCTTGGCGTGAACCATCGGATCGGCCCAGATGATTTCTTTCTCGAGCGCGTCGCGGACGTTGGGCACGGTAGCCTCTTCACGCGCGATATACGCTTGCGGATCGTCGCCGATCACCTTGGGGTCGAAGCTGATTGTTGTGTCGACGGGAACGCGCGGACCAAGCAGGAGGGCCAGGACAAGGATGATGACGACGCCCAGCACCGCAAGCACGATCCGTCGCCCCATCTCAGACACCACAACAATTCTAAAGCCTATGGCGGCCGGTGCAGTCAGGCAACAGCCGGGCTGTGGACAGCTATTCGTTCGGCGGCTTGCGGTCGAAATTCAGCGGCCGCCCTGTCCAGCGGGTCGCCGTGCTGATGAACCACCGGCAGACTGGCCTTGGCAGCAGTGCCAGCAGCTTCAGCCCCCAACTCAGCCGGTGAGGGAAGGTAACCTCAAAGCCGCCATGCTCGATGCCGCGCAGCATGCGGCGCGAGGCGCGGTTGACCGGCATCAGTCCCGGCATTGGCAGCATGTTCTTTTCGGTCAGCGGCGTGTCGATGAAGCCCGGATTCATCACCTGGATCCGGACATTCATCTTGTCGAAATCGTATTTCAGCGACTCGGCCAGGATGTTGATCGCCGCCTTCGAGCCGCCATAGGCCGCCGTGGTCGGCCAGCCGAAATAGGCGGTAACCGATCCGACAAGCACGATATGGCCGCGCGCACGGATGCGCATGCGCTCCATGAGCGGGACGAGGCCATTGATGATACCGAAATAGTTGACCTCGAAGGTCTGGCGAAAGTCGCGGACCCTGAGGTCTTCGCCGGGCGTGGCGATGTAGTTGCCGGCGTTAAAGACGGCGAGCACGATCGGCCCGAGCTCCTTTTCAATCGCCGCCACCGTGCTTGCCATGCGCGGCTCATCGGTGACGTCGCAAGGGTAGGCGGCGACACGTCCCGGCATCTGCGCCGTCTCGACGATGAGCGCGTCGAGTGGGTCGCCGTCGAGTGCGGTGACCGCGACGACAAAGCCCTTTGACGCGAGGTCTTTGGCCAGCGCACGGCCGATGCCGCTGCTGCCGCCGGTTATCCAGGCGACGCCGTGCTTCGGGTTGGCCCGGTAAAGTGTCATTCTGCGCCCTGCCGATCTGTCATTAGTGCTCTAGCGGTGAAAAAATCGAATGAAAAGAGCGCTTTTCCGTACTGGCCGAAATGATAGTCATCGCGCTTTGTGCGGCCGCGGGAGATTGCAGTGCCCGAAATGCGACTGGACCAGGCGAATTCTTGCCTTGAAACGCACGCTTCGGGTTTCTAGGGTCTCGCCGCAGCTACATAAGGAATCCCGGATGCCCCGTTCTGTGATCGAAGCGATCGGCAACACGCCCCTGATCCGCCTCAACAAGGCCTCGGAGCAGACCGGCTGCGAGATCCTGGGCAAGGCCGAGTTCATGAACCCCGGCCAGTCGGTCAAGGATCGCGCAGGCCTGTTCATCATCCGCGACGCCGAACAGCGCGGGCTGTTGAAGCCGGGCGGGGTCATCGTCGAAGGCACGGCCGGCAATACCGGCATCGGCCTGACGCTGGTTGCCAAGGCGCTGGGCTATCGCACAGTGATCGTCATTCCCGACACCCAGAGCCAGGAAAAGAAGGACACGATCAAGCTGCTTGGCGCCGAGCTGATCGAAGTGCCGGCGGTGCCTTACAAGAACCCCAACAACTACGTGAAACTGTCGGGGCGGCTAGCCGAGCAGATGGCGAGGTCGGAGCCGAACGGCGCGATCTGGGCCAACCAGTTCGACAACGTTGCCAATCGCGACGGCCATATCCGCACCACGGCGGAAGAAATCTGGACGCAGACCGGCGGCAAGGTCGACGGTTTCGTCTCGGCGGTGGGTTCGGGCGGAACGCTGGCCGGCGTCGCCTTCGGGCTGAAGGCCAGGAGCAGCAACGTCAAGATCGCGCTCGCCGATCCGCTAGGTGCGGCGCTCTATTCCTTCTACACGAGTGGCGAATTGAAGTCCGACGGCAGCTCGATCACCGAAGGGATAGGGCAGGGGCGCATCACGGCAAATCTCGATGGGTTCACGCCGGACTTCTCGTTCCAGGTGCCGGACGAGGAAGCGCTGCCGATCGTCTTCGACCTGATCCAGGAAGAAGGCCTGTGCGTCGGCGGTTCGACCGGCATCAACATTGCCGGCGCGATCCGGCTGGCGCGCGAGCTTGGCCCCGGCCACACCATCGTGACCATCCTTGCCGACTATGGCACGCGCTACCAGTCGAAGCTGTTCAACCCGGAATTCCTGCGCGAGAAGAACCTGCCGGTGCCGGGCTGGATGGATGAGCGCAGCACAATTTCGGTGCCGTATGAGAAGGTCGCCTGATGGCGCACAGAACAGAAGCGCTGTTTCGCGACGACGCCTATCTCAGAGCGGCTGACGCCACCGTTGTCGCCATCAACGAGCGCGGCGGCATCATTCTCGACCGGACCATCTTCTATGCCACATCGGGCGGCCAGCCTGGCGATACCGGCACATTAGAGCGCGCCGACGGCAGCCGCATCGCCATTGCCGCCACCATCACCGGCGAGACCAAGGACGAGATCATCCATGTGCCGGCGCCGGAGCAACCGGCACCCGAGGTCGGCGAGCAGGTGAAACTCGCCATCGGCTGGGAGCGGCGGCATCTCCTGATGCGCATGCACGCAGCTTGCCATTTGCTCACCGTAGTCTGTCCGTTTCCGATTACCGGTGCTGCGGTTTCCGAAGATGACAGCCGCGTCGACTTCGACGCTCCCGATGCCGGCTTCACCAGGGAAGACGTCACCGCCGGGCTGATGGAGCTGGTGCGAGCCGATCATCCGATCTTCGTCAGGCTGATCACCGACGAGGAACTGGCAGCCAATCCTGGCCTGGTGAAATCCAAGAATGTCCGGCCGCCCGCCGGCACCGGCAAGATCCGCCTGGTCTGCATCGGCGACAACGCTTCGATCGACAGCCAGCCCTGCGGCGGCACCCATGTCAAAAGCACCGGCGAAGTCGGTGAAATCCATATCGGCAAGATCGAGAAGAAGGGCCGCGAAAACCGGCGTTTTCGCATTCGCTTCGGACCGCTGCCGGTGGCTTGAACGAACCATGATCCCGAAAAGTGGAAGCCGGTTTTCGGGGAAGATCATGGTCAACAGGAAGCAATGCTTCGCCAAGGCGGAGCAGGAGAAGAACAATGGCCGATGACAGCCCTTTCACCGTCGATGCGGACTGGTTGCAGAGCCGTCTTGGCGAGCCCGGCCTGACGATCGTCGATGCATCCTGGTATCTGCCGGCGCAGAAGCGCGATGCGCGCGCCGAGTATGAGGCTGCGCATATTCCGGGCGCGCGATTCTTCGATCATGATGCGGCCTCCGATCCTGATGCCAAGCTGCCGCACACGCTGCCCTCGCCACAGCATTTCGCGCAATATGTAGGCGCCATGGGAATTTCGGCCGACGACACCATTGTCGTCTATGACGGTCCGGGTTTCTTCTCGGCGCCGCGCGCCTGGTGGATGTTCCGCGTCATGGGCGTGTTCCAGGTCTATGTGCTCGACGGCGGCTTCGACCGCTGGAAGGCGGCGGGCCGGCCGGTGACGGCGGAGCCGACCAAGATCGCGCCGAATGTGTTTCATGCCGATTTCGATGCCGCTCGCGTCGCCAGCCTTGCCGACATGCGCCGCATCGTCGAGACTGGCGAGAGCCAGATTGCGGACGCCCGAGGCGCGGGCCGCTTCACCGGCGCCGAGCCAGAGCCCCGCGCGGGTGTTCGCTCCGGCCACATGCCCGGCGCGCACAATTTGCCTTATTCGGCGCTGTCAGAGGATGGCGCGCTGTTGTCGAAGGACCAGTTGCGCAAGGCCGTTGAGGATGCCGGTATCGATCTGTCGAAACCGGTCGTCACCTCTTGCGGTTCCGGCATCACGGCGGCTGTCGTCACTCTGGCGCTGGAGACGCTCGGCCACACCGACAACCGGCTCTACGACGGCTCATGGACGGAATGGGGCGGGCTGGCAGACACGCCCGTGGTGACGGGCAAGGAATGATGGCGATGGAAAATGGCGCGCTGGACGACATCGAGGTTACGGTCACGTTTCTGGAAATGCATGTGCCGCCGGCCTATTCGCCGCCGTTGCCCTACAACAGGCAAATCGCGCTGCTCAGGACCAAGGACATTCCGCTGCATTTCTACCGCTATCTGATGGATCGGGTCGGACGCAAATGGCACTGGGTCAATGTGCTGAGGCTGGACGATGACGAGCTTGCCGCCGGCGTCCACCGCGAGGACCGCGACATCAGGGTGCTTTATCTCGACGGCGCGCCGGCCGGGTTCTTCGACCTCAAGCCGCATTTTCCAGAGGAAGTCGAACTCGCTTATTTCGGCATGATGGAACATGCGACCGGGCAAGGCATCGGCCGTTGGTTCCTCGGTGCGGCGATTGCCGCAGCATGGTCGTATGGGCCGAAACGGGTAACGGTGCAGACCTGCACGCTCGACCATCCGGCTGCCTTGCCGCTCTACCAGAAGCTCGGTTTTGCGCCGGTGGCGCAAAAGAAGGAGACCGTGCACCCGCTGTCGTTCGCCGAGCGCTCGGCCAGCGTCATGCGGCCGTGACTTTCTCCGACTGAAGGCCGAACCGACCGTTCATGGCGAGGAATTCCTGCTCGTGCGGACCCAGGACGAGAACTGGCGCAGGCGCCGGGTGACGCTGCGCCGCTTCGACGATTTCATCCGCTGAGCCGGCGCGGGACCTGCCCAATGCCGAAGCAGTCCGGCCTGAGACTGGCCGGGCTGCTGACAGTTGACAGGAATCGGGTGGGAAGTACCTCGGCGGGGGCATAATTTCCGGTCAACCACACCGGAGATTTAGCCATGACCGTCCAGTTCAAAGCCTTGCCGACAGAAGATGTGAGAGCGCTGCAGCGCGGCGGGCCGGACGCCTACGGGCAAACGCCGGAGCGGAAGGTTTCAGATGGCGACGGGGTGCCGTGCCGGCATTGCCTAAGAAACGTCGCCGAAGGCGATGGCTATCTGATCATGGCCTATCGGCCGTTTCCGGCGTTGCAGCCTTACGCCGAGACAGGACCGATCTTCCTGCATGCGCAGGAATGCGAACGCGCAGCCGAAACGGAAGCGCTTCCAGAGATGCTTGAGAGCAGCGACTATATCGTGCGTGGCTATGGTGCCGATGACCGTATCGTCTATGGCAGCGGCGGCGTCATCCCGACGGGCGCCATTGCGGCGCGGGCAGAGACGCTGTTTGAGCGCGATGACATCGCCTATGTCCACGTCCGCTCGGTGCGCAACAATTGTTATCAGTGCCGCATGGAGCGTGTCTGACAAAAAGATGCCCGCCGGTGGTCTGGCGGGCAGTTGGGAACCGTGTGACGGCACGAGCCGTCAAGTTGGCATCCCTGTCTGCGCATGTTTTTCGATTGCCTGATGTGAAGCACTTCACATAGCGTCCGCGATCGTCGCCGGCGTGGCGGCGCGCCGATTGCCGGTGCGCTGTCGCACTCCCTTCGCATTCGTCCGTTAAAGCATGAGTGTCGATGGATTTGCCGACCGCGGATGAACCGGCGGGGATCTCGACAACCGAGGAAGCGGGGCTTTGGCTCCGCTTTTTTGTTGTCCGTCAGCCTGTTCAATGCCGATGTTAAGATTTTGCGCAAAGAAAAAGCCCGCCGGAATTGACCGACGGGCTTTGACGTTGCCGGAGCGGCTTTTAGTTGAATTTATACTTCGCGCCAAGGCGAACGGTCTGGAAAGAAGGCTCGTCGGTGAGGAAGCCGCCCGAACCGAAATCCTCTTTCTCATACTGCGAATAGCGGTATTCGAGGCCCAGCGTCATGTTGCTGGAGACGGCCGTTTCCAGGCCGCCACCGATCGAGAAGCCGCTCGAACCCCAGTCGGTAATGTCGCCGCCAGGCGAAGCATGCAGGTCGAAATGCTGCCAGCTATAGCCGCCGATGACATAGGCCAGAGTCGAACTCGTTGACCTTGGCGCCGATGCGGGCCAGGGCATCGAAGCCATAGTCGGCATCGCCCTTAATGGAGCCGCCGAAGAGATCCAGCTTCGAGCGAATGCCGGAATAGCGGGCATCAAGCAGCACGCCGGCGACCCATCCGCCGAAATCATGGTCGTAACCGATGCTCGCCTCGCCGAACACGCCTTCGCCACCGATGCCATCCAACTCGAGGGCACCGCCCAGCGTCAGGTCATGTACCACCGTGCCGGCGCCAAGCGCGCCGCCGACATAGAAGCCGGTCCAGTTGTAGGTCGGAGCAGCAAACGAGGCCCCGCCGCCATTCTGGGCGCCGAAGCGGTAGTTGGCCGCGATGTGGAAGGTGTGGCTGGATGGCTCGACATCCAGAGAGGTTCCCGGGCCGCCAATAATGCCGAGGTCAGCCACCGAGTCGTCGCCATAGTTGGCGTAGCGGTACTCGGTCTTAATCGTCCAGTTGCCGCGCAGCACGGTTTCCATGCCAACGCCGACGACATAGCCGCCACGGTTCTCCGTGAAATCGAGACCGTCGGCAAAGCCCGAACCCTCGAGCTTGAAATGGTTCCAGGTGTAGCCGCCGAGCACATAGCCGAGTGTATCGGGGTTCAAGAGATAGCCGGCGCGCAAGCCGACGTCGAAGCCATAAGCGTTCGTCAGGTCGATATCAGCGCCCGGAAGGCTGATCGACGGACCGATATTCCCGATGTTGGCGTCGATGAAGCCGCCAAGCAGGAAGCGCTCGGAGACCATATAGTCGTAGCCGGCGGTGATTTCGCCAAACACGCCGTTGCCGCCGATCCCGTTGAAGTCGATCACCGGGTCGACGCTGATGCGATGCACGGTGGCGCCGAAGCCGCCGCCGATGCCGACATAGGCGCCGCTCCAGTTGAAACCGGCAGGTTCTTCCACCGGCTGCACAACATCGGCGGCATGCGCTACCGATATCAAAGCCATTGCCGAAACGGCCCCGAGAAGAACGGATTTAGCAGAGATGAACATTTTAGCCCCTTAGCATAAGAACAAACCCGTCCGTGTTCTAACAGGACGCTCGCCAATATTGGAATGACAAAAATGCCACATCGGCAGGCAAAAGCACCGCCAAGCCGGGCCGTTTCGCCGTGATGTTGCCTTAGAGCCCGCAATTTGTGAGCACGCGGCCAATAAAAAACCCGCCGGCGCAACCGGCGGGTGAGGGAGGCAGAACTGCTTGAGTCGATTAAGGCGTCTGGTCAGGCAGCCAGAACCACTTTCGGTTCGACCAGCTCATAGCCGAGTGCTTCGGCGACGGCGCGATTGGTGATCTTGCCCCTGTGGACATTGAGGCCGTTGCGCAAATGGTGGTCGTCGACCAGTGCCTTCAGGCCCTTGTCGGCCAGCTGCAGGCCATAATGCAGCGTCGCGTTGTTGAGCGCGTGCGCCGAGGTCACCGGCACGGCGCCCGGCATGTTGGCGACGCAGTAATGGATCACGCCGTCGACCTCATAGGTCGGCTCGGCATGGGTGGTGGCGTGCGAAGTCTCGAAGCAGCCGCCCTGGTCGATAGCGACGTCGACCAGCACCGAGCCCTTCTTCATGCCCGACAGCATTTCGCGAGTGACCAGCTTGGGTGCAGCAGCACCCGGGATGAGCACGGCGCCGACGACGATGTCGGCCGAGAAGCATTCTTCCTCAAGCGCCTCGACTGTGGAGTAGCGGGTGTGGACGCGGCCGGTAAAGAGGTCGTCCAGCTGGCGCAGGCGCGGGATCGAGCGGTCGATGATGGTGACGTCGGCGCCGAGGCCGACCGCCATGCGGGCGGCATGCAGGCCGACGACGCCGCCGCCGAGCACCGTGACCTTGCCGGGCAGTACGCCGGGCACGCCGCCGAGCAGCACGCCGCGGCCACCATTGGCCTTCTGCAGCCCGGTCGCGCCGGCCTGGATCGACAGGCGGCCGGCAACTTCCGACATCGGCGCCAAGAGCGGCAGGCCGCCGCGGTCGTCGGTTACGGTCTCATAGGCGATTGCGGTGACGCCGGACGCGAGCAGGCCCCTGGTCTGCTCCGGATCCGGGGCCAGGTGCAGATAGGTGTAGAGGATCTGGCCCTCGCGCAGCTGCGCCCATTCGTTGGGCTGCGGCTCCTTGACCTTGACGATCATGTCGGACTTGGCGAACACGTCGGCGGCGGTCCTGGCGATGGTGGCGCCGGCGGCGCGGTAGGCATTGTCATCGGCGCCGATGCCGGCGCCGGCGCCGCTTTCGACCAGCACTTCATGGCCATGCGCGACATATTCGCGGACGGAGCCCGGCGTCAGGCCGACTCGGTATTCGTGGTTCTTGATTTCCTTGGGGCAGCCGACGCGCATAGTCTTCTCCTGATCCGGCCCTTCGGGCTCGTTCCCTGTATCAACCGAGTGAACCACGAATCGTTGCGCAGGTGTTTGCGAATGCGCTTGCGCGAGGTGACGTGTTTCGATAATCGTTGCGCGAAATTGCATAATTTTCGCAGGAATCACTCTAAATGCCGCTCGACAGGATCGATATCGCCATTCTCGAGGCACTGCAGAAGGATGGGCGCATACCCAATGCGGCGCTCGCTGAAAGGGTCGGCCTGTCGCAATCGGCCTGTTCGCGCCGGCTCGACAATCTGGAGAAATCCGGCACCATCCGCGGCTATCACGCCCGGCTTTCGAATGCAGCGCTCGGCCACCAGATGACGGCGATCGTGCACATATCGCTGTCGGGGCAGTTCGAAAAGACGCTGTCGGATTTCGAGGCGGCGATCAAGCGCTGCCCGAATGTGCTGTCGTGCCACCTGATGTCGGGCGAATACGACTATATCCTGCGCATCGCCGCCAAGGATCTGGTCGACTATGAGCGCATCCACAAGGAGTGGCTGTCGGCGATGCCGCACGTGACCAAGATCAATTCGTCGTTTGCCCTGCGCGAGATCGTCGATCGCACGGCGATGGGCATGAAGCCGGAACTGGCCTAGCCCTGAGCAGTCTCGGTCACCAGCCTATCCATTGGGATGTCGTGCGGCTGCGGGTAGATGGTGGCTATGCGCTGCAGTTCGTAGCCGACGCCGATGACCAATGGCTTGAACGGCATGGCAGCCAGCGTGCGGTCGAAGAAGCCACCGCCATAGCCCAGGCGGTAGTTTCGCGGGTCGATGCCGACGATCGGCGAGATGACGACGTCGGGCAGCACCGGGTCGCCTTCGGCGGGGATAGGGATGTTCCAGACGCCTTTTTCCAGCCGGTCGCCAGGCACATAAGCGCGGAAGATCAGCGGCTGGCCCTTCTCGATGACGACTGGCAGTGCCGTGCGGCCGCCGCGCTGGTTGATCGACGCCATCCACGACCGCAGGTCCGGCTCGCCGCGAAACGGCCAGTACAGGCTGACCATGCGGCCGGCAATGTCGCCGATTGCCGCGTCGAGGCCTTCGGTGATAGCCCGCGACATCGCCACCCGCGCATCGGCCGAAACCGCCAACCGTGCCGCGATCAGACGCTCGCGCTCGGCCTTGCGCCAACGGCGCACATCGGTCCAGTCGGTCAATGGCGCGCGAAATTCCGGATCGAGTTCGTGCATGAAGCAAGGCGGCGAAGAATATTGCGCCCGCCCTTTGCGATCTTTGTCATCGTCGTTGGCCATGCTTCACTCCCGTGGTTCCAGCCCCTGCAAGGCTATACCCGTCCAGGCTTGCCGACATAGGCATTCGCGACATCCGGCGACGAGTCCTGGGCAGCCTTACGCGCGGCAGTCTAGCGCGCCGCGACATTGTTGCGGTGCACAAAAATCACTAGATAAAGAGAGACAAACAGGGGTGAATGCGATGAGTGAAACCAGCCATCATGTCGTTGTCGTCGGCGCAGGGTTCGGCGGTCTCGAACTCACCCGGGCGCTGGCCGGCGCACCCGTGCGCATCACCATGGTCGACAAGCGCAACCATCACCTTTTCCAGCCGCTGCTCTACCAGGTGGCGACCACCTCGCTGGCGACCTCGGAAGTTGCCTGGCCGATCCGTCATCTGCTGCGCAAGCGCGAGGACGTGACGACCCTGCTCGGCAACGTCACCGGCGTCGACCGTCCAGGCAAACGCGTGCTGCTTGAGGACGGCAGTTCTGTTCCCTACGACACGCTGGTGCTCGCCACCGGCGCGCGTCATGCTTATTTCGGCCACGACGAATGGGAGCCTTTCGCGCCCGGGCTGAAGACGCTCGAAGACGCAACCACCATTCGGCGGCGCATCCTGCTCGCCTTCGAGCAGGCCGAGCGCGAGACCGATCCGGCCAAGCGCCAGGCACTGCTGACACTGGTCATCGTCGGCGGCGGCCCGACCGGCGTGGAGCTTGCCGGCACCATTGTCGAACTCGCGCATGAAACGCTGCGCGGCGAATTCCGCAACATCGACACGCGTGAGGCGCGTGTGGTGCTGGTCGAGGCCGGAGACAGGATCCTCGCCAATTTCGCGCCAAAGCTGTCCGACTATGCGCGCAAGGCGCTGGAGCGGCGGGGCGTCACGGTCGAGCTTGGCCGCGCCGTCACGCGCCTCGATGCCGAAGGCGTCGTCTTTGGCGATACGCATCTGCCGGCGCGAACCATCCTGTGGGCCGCCGGCGTGGCGGCTTCCCCCGCGGGAGAGTGGCTGGGCGCGCCGGTGGACCGGGCGGGCAGGGTAATGGTCGAGCCCGATCTGACCGTGCCGAACAGTCCTGAAATCTTCGTCATCGGCGACACCGCGCATGTCTTGCGGCCGGACGGCAAACCGGTGCCCGGCGTGGCGCCCTCGGCCAAGCAGGAGGGCAAGCATGTCGCCGCGACGATCAGGGCGCGGCTGGCCGGCGATGGCGCGCCGCGGCCTTTCCGCTACAAACATGCCGGCGACCTGGCGACGATCGGCAAGTGGGCAGCCGCGATCGATTTCGGCTCGATCAAGCTCACGGGATGGCTTGCCTGGTGGCTGTGGGGCGTGGCGCATATCTACTTCCTGATCGGTTTCCGCAACCGGCTCTCGGTGTCGCTTAGCTGGCTATGGATCTATTTCACCGGCCAGCGCAGCGCGCGGCTGATCACCCAGGGCGACGATGACAAGGGCTGAGGTTCTCAACCGCGGCCAAGGATATTCATCCAGCCGTCACCTTTTGCTGATCGACTGACTTCCCGATGGACATGGCCGGTTTTCGGCGCGAAGCTTCCGCCCGGGGCTGGGATCTTGTCACGTCGCTGGGAAGGAAAACCAATGCCGCATCTCAATTACCCCGTCTCCCGCCGTAGTTTTCTTGCCGGTACGGCCGCCAGCGGGGCGCTGATCATGCTCCATCCGTTTTCCGCCCGCGCGCAGGCCAATCAGGCGCATCTGAGGATCATGGAGACCACCGACATCCATGTGAATGTGCTGCCTTACGACTACTACGCAGACAAAGCCAACGACACGATGGGCCTGTCGCGGACGGCCTCACTGATCGCGGCGGTGCGCAAGGAAGCCACCAATGCGATGCTGATCGACAATGGCGATCTTTTGCAGGGCAATCCGATGGGCGATTACATCGCCTATGAGAAGGGCCTCAAGGAAGGCGATCTGCATCCGATCATGAAGGGCATGAACCTGCTGGGCTATGAATGCTCGACGCTCGGCAATCACGAGTTCAACTACGGCCTGTCGTTCCTCGACAAGGTGCTGGCCGGGGCCAATTTCCCGTTCGTCTGCGCCAATCTGATCCGCGGCACCGAGCTTGCCGCCAACCCGCGCGACGACAAGCTCTACCTCAAGCCCTATGTCATCCTCGACAAGAAGATCAAGGACGGGTCGGGCGCCGAGCAGCCGATCAAGATCGGCATCATCGGCTTCGTGCCGCCGCAGATCATGGTCTGGGACCTGAAGAACCTGGAAGGCAATGTCAGGACGCGCGATATCGTCGAGGCGGCCAGGGCCTGGGTTCCGCAGATCAAGGAGGAGGGCGCCGACATCGTCATCGCGCTCTCGCATTCCGGCATCGATATCAAGCAGGGCGACGGCATGGAGAACGCCTCCTTCTTCGTCGCCGGCGTCGAAGGCATCGATGCGGTGTTCACCGGCCATCAGCATTTGGTCTTCCCCGGCAAGAAGGATTTTCAGGCGCTCGAAGGCGTCGACACCGAGAAAGGCACGCTGCAGGGCAAGCCCGCCGTGATGGGCGGTTTCTGGGGCTCGCATATGGGACTGATCGATCTGCTTCTGGAACGGGACGGATCGAAATGGCGCGTAGCCTCGGCCACATCGGAGGCAAGGCCGATCTACCAGCGCGTCGACAAGGCAAACAAGCCGACGGTGGCGGACGACCAGCGCGTCGTCGATGCGCTGAAGGCGGACCATGAGGCGACACTTGCCTATGTCCGCCGACCGGTCGGCAAGACCTCGGCGCCGCTCTATTCCTATTTCGCGCTGGTCGCCGACGATCCGTCGGTGCAGATCGTCAACCAGGCGCAGAGCTGGTACCTCAAGGACATATTGAAGAGCACGCAGTGGAAGGATGTGCCGCTGCTGTCGGCGGCAGCACCCTTCAAGGCCGGCGGGCGCAACGGCGCCGACTACTATACCGACGTGCCGGTGGGCGACCTCGCCATCAAGAACGTCGCCGACCTCTATCTCTATCCGAACACGGTGCGCGCCGTCGAAATCACCGGCGCGCAAGTGAAGGAATGGCTGGAAATGTCGGCCGGCATTTTCAGGAAGATCGAGCCGGGCAAGGCCGACCAGGCGCTCATCGACACCGAATTCCCGTCCTACAATTTCGATGTGATCGATGGCGTCAGCTACGGAATAGACCTGTCGCAGCTGCCGAAATACGATGCCAAGGGTGGCGTCGCCAATGCCGGCTCGAACCGCATCGTCGGCCTCAGCTTCGACGGCAAGCCTATTGATCCGGCAGCGAAATTCGTCGTCGCCACCAACAATTACCGCGCCGGCGGTGGCGGCAATTTCCCCGACATCAATGCCTCGAAGATCATCTACGAGGCGCCGGACACCAACCGCGACGTGATCGTGCGCTACGTCGTCAGCGAAGGCACGATCAATCCCTCGGCCGACGACAATTGGTCGTTCACGCCGCTGCCCGGCACCAGCGTCGTGTTCGAGACCGGCCCCAAAGCGAAGGATTTCATATCTGGGGTGAAATCGCTCAAGATCGAGCCGGCCGGCGAGGGCGAATCCGGGTTTGCGAAGTATCGCATCCTGCTTTGAGGCAACGTGCAGCTAACAGGGAAAACGAGCGGGCATACGCCCGCTCAATCACGCTTCGGATCAGGCCTTGTAGACCACCTGGCGCACGTCGATGTAGCTGGCCCTGAAGCCGGCTTCGCAATAGTGGAGATAGAATTCCCAAAGCTTCTTGAAGCGGTCGTCGAAGCCGAGCGGGACGATCTTTTCCCACGACGCCCAGAAGCGGTTGCGCCATTCGGCAAGCGTGCGGGCATAGTCGTCCGGAAAGACGCGCTCGCGCAGATGGGCAAGGCCATGGTCGCTGCCCAGCGTCTTCAGGATCGACGGCGTCGGCAGCATGCCGCCTGGGAAGACATAGCGCTGGATGAAATCCGGCCGCGCCCGATAGGTGTCGTAAGCGGCCTCGTTGATGGTGATGATCTGCAGGCCGGCGGTGCCGCCGGGCCTCAGGCATGCCTTCATCTTGCCGAAAAATACCGGCCAATATTTTTCGCCGACCGCCTCGAACATCTCGATCGAGGCGATGCGGTCGTAAGTGCCCGTTTCGTCTCGGTAATCCTGCAGCTTGATGTCGACCTTGTCAGACAGTCCCGCCTTCTGGATGCGCGCCTTGGCGAAATCGTGCTGTTCGCGGCTGATGGTCAGGCCGGTGACGCGGCAGCCGATCTCGCGCGCGGCAAATTCGGCAAAACCACCCCAGCCGCAGCCGATCTCGAGCACATGGTCCTTCTTGCCGATACCCGTATCCTTGGCCAGCGCGCGGTATTTGGCGGCCTGAGCGCTTTCCAGGTCGTTGGCGCCGGTCGCATAGAGCGCCGACGAATAGGTCATGCTGGGATCGAGCCATTGCTTGTAGAAGGCGTTGCCGAGATCGTAATGCGCCGAGATGTTGCGCTTCGAGCCTGTGCGGGTGTTTTCGTTGAACCAGTGGCGGATGCGCTGGACCGTGTTGATGAGCCAGCTGGCGCCGCCGGCAATGCGTTCGCCAACGGCCGAGTTGACGACGAACAGTTCCAGGAAGCTGGTTACATCAGGGCTTTCCCAGTCGCCGTCCATGTAGGATTCGGCAACGCCGATGGTGCCGCCGGAAAAGGCACGGCCGGGCAGGCGCCAGTTCTTCAACACCAGCTCGGCATCCGGCCCGGGTCCGTTGCCGCCGACAAGCACCGCCCGGCCATCCGGCATCCTCACCTTCAGCGAACCGCGCGGCAATTTCATCGCCGCCGACAGCACCATGCGCGCCTTGGCCGGCAGGCCCTTGACGATCTCGGCGAAATTGAGTTCGTCCAGCCTGATGGCGTCGCCGATGCCTTTGTATTCCCTGACAGCCATCTCACACCCCCCTGGACTTCCGCGGGGGCGGCGCAAGATCTGCCGGCCTCCACATCCTCCACTTTCATTCGCCAGGCGCGAACGCCGTAGCCTGCTTAAATTTTCGCCACAATCTTCCATGGCATTGGCCGAAACTTCAAGAGGCAAGCTTCGTGCGGCGCTGGCCCAGCTTGCCGGCCTGAGGCCAGAATCCGCGGGAGAGCGCGGCCCTCGGCGAAATCGCTATGGTTACGAACAGCCACATACGTTAGTTTCAGCCATGCGTTATGTCATCGTCATCGTCGCCATCGCCTTTTTCCTGATCTGGGACGGCCTCTACAATCAGGGCCGCTATCTCGACACGACGGTCAGGGAGATGTCGCGCGTCGTGCGCTACGTCACCGGCGGGGCCTAGCTTTTGCGCCTCTGCAAAGTCGCCTGCCGGCGTTGCCGGGCGCGACATCGTGGCGGTTGACGCGACGGTCCCGCTCACACAAAACATGCCGCAAATCGAACGTGGAGGCAGGCGTGATCCGGCATATCGTTTTCTTCAGCGCGCGGCGCAAGGACGATGTCGAGGCCGTGCGTACGGGCTTGCTCACACTGGGCAAGATCCCGCATTCAAGCCTCTTCGAGGTGACGCTCAACACCAAGGTCGATCCGCTGTCGGATGCGATCGACGTGGTCGTCTATGCCGAGTTTGAGGATGATGCCGCGCTTGCCGCATACAAGGCGCACCCGCTCTATGCCGAGACGACCAGCCGGGTCAAACCCTTGCGCGAATTGCGCTATTCGGCCGATATCGTGGCGACGGCCTGATCGGGCCGGCAAGAGGCCTTGAACCAATTTCGGGAATGATGCACACCGCGCCGGCATGACCAGCACGACCCATCCGCTTGACCATCTGGTGCTGCCGACGGCGAGCCTCGCCGTGGCGTGGGCGCGGCTGACATCGCTTGGCTTCATCGTCGCGCCAACCGGCGTTCATCCCTTTGGCACCGAAAATTGCTGCGTCTTCCTTGCCGACGGCACCTATCTCGAACCGCTGGCGGTCGGGAATGAACAGGTGGCAGCGAGTGCGATCGCCGGCGGCAATGTCTTTGTCGCGCGCGACCGCCTCTATCGCGCCAGGCTGGGCGATGAGGGCTTTTCCGCCGTGGTGCTGGCCACCGATGATGCCGATGCGGATCATGCGCGCTATGTCTCGGTCGGTCTGTCGGCGGGGGACGTGCTGAGCTTTTCCCGCGCCTTCACCGACACGGCCGGAAAGAGCGACATGGCCTCGTTCAAACTGGCTTTCGCCGCCGGCGCCGAGACGACGGACGCCTTTCTGTTCGCTTGCGAGCGGATCAACGCCCCTCAAATCGACCGTACGGCACTGCAGGCCCATGCCAACGGCGTGACCGGCATTGCCGAAGTCGTTGCGGTCAGCGATGTGCCTTCCACACAGATCAGCCTGATCTCGACAGTGGTTGGCTCGGAGCAGCAGAGCAGCGCGGTCTTCGACCTGCCGAATGCGCGTCTGACCGTTCTGGATCCTGCGGCTTTCACCGCGCGCTTCGACATTCCGGCCGGTGCGCCGACAAGAGTTCGCTTCGCCGCGATTGTCTTTTCAGTCCGCAGTGTCGGCGCTGTCGCGAGGCTGCTTGCAGACAACGCCGTCGGGCACGATATAGCGGGCAACGAAATCGTCGTGCAGCCGGCATCCGGACAGGGCGCGGCTTTCATCTTCCGGGAGACCCCATGAGCAAGCCGCAAGGGCTCAATTCGCTGGCGCCGAATTCGTCGGTAACCGTCGGCAACGTCGTCTTCGACAACAGCGGGCCCTTGGCGTTGATCGCCGGCCCGTGCCAGTTCGAATCGCGCCAGCACGCTTTCGACATGGCCGGCGCGCTGAAGGAACTGACCGGCAAGCTCGGCATCGGCCTCGTCTACAAGACCAGCTACGACAAGGCCAACCGCACCTCGCTGTCGGCAACGCGCGGCGCCGGCATGGACGCGGCGCTTCCGGTGTTCGACGAGTTGCGCAAGGAATTTTCGGTTCCCATTCTGACCGATGTCCACACCGAGGAGCAGTGCGCGATCGTCGCACACCATGTCGATGTGCTGCAGATTCCGGCGTTCCTGTCGCGCCAGACCGACATGCTGGTCGCCGCCGCCAAGACCGGCAAGGTGATCAACGTCAAGAAGGGGCAGTTCCTGGCGCCCTGGGACATGAAGAACGTGGTGGCCAAGATCACCGGCTCCGGCAACCCCAATGTGCTGACCACCGAGCGCGGCGCTTCCTTCGGCTACAACACGCTGGTGTCGGACATGCGGGCTTTGCCCGTGATGGCCGAGATCGGCGCGCCGGTGATTTTCGACGCCACCCATTCGGTGCAGCAGCCGGGCGGGCAGGGCGGTTCCTCCGGTGGCGAGCGCCGCTTTGTCGAGACGCTGGCGCGGGCTGCCGTTGCCGTCGGCGTCGCCGGCGTGTTCATAGAGACCCACCAGGATCCCGACAATTCGACCTCCTCCGACGGGCCCAACATGCTGCCGCTGAAGGACATGCCGGCGCTGCTCGAAAGACTGATGGCATTCGACCGCATCGCCAAGAATGCTGCTGACCTGAACCGAGGCTGATGGTTTCGGCTATGGCGCGCGCGCTGCCCTGCTTGTGGAAGGCATAAGCCGGCTGTAGGCTCGCTGCTGCAAATGAGCGTCTTGGCAGGAGGAAGCCATGTCCGTCGCCCGCGTCACCGAAATCACGTCGTCGTCGAAAAAGAGCTTTCAGGACGCCATCGAGAAGGGGATTGAGCGCGCCTCAAAGACCCTGAAGAACGTCGAAGGCGCCTGGATCCAGGACCAGAAGATCGTCGTCGAGGACGGCAGGATCGCGGCCTATCGCGTCAACATGAAGGTGACGTTCATCCTCGCGGAGTAACCGCCCGCCGCTCGAAAAAACGGGAACTTTCGCCCGCGCCCCTCATTGTCAAAGTATCGATCAACGACATGAGGAGCAGCAGCCATGACCACCCAGACAGGCCACACCGAAGCCATCGCCGCTTCGCGCGTCATCGGCACGTCGGTCTACAACACCGAAGGCACGAGCATCGGCAGCATCGAGGACATCATGCTCGACAAGACGTCGAACGGCATCATGTTCGCGGTGATCGGGTTCGGTGGATTTCTCGGCATTGGCGAGAAGTATCACGCCATTCCGTGGGCGAGCCTCGACTATGACGAGGACAAGGGCGGCTATGTCGTGCCGTTCTCGAAGGAGCAGCTGAAGGCAGCACCCGCCTATTCGATCAATGAACTGGCCGGCGCCGATGGCGAGGCCGCGCGTGATGCTTCCTATGATTACTACAAGGTCACGCCGTATTGGCATTGATCAGCTGCGCTGACGCCTGACGTGAAAAGGCCCCCGAATTCCGAAACGGGGGCCTTTTCAGTGCAACCCGACAGTTTCTAAATTATTCTGCCGCATGAAACGTGGACAGCTGCGTCGCCGCCCTTGGCGGCTGCTGCGTATCGCAGGACGTCAGGAACGCCGCCGCGATCAGGAACAAACTCACGATACCGCTCAACTCGGACATGGCGAAACTCCTCCTGTTTCGCCCCGCGCATCACCATCCTAGTCGACACAGAGATTGTTATCTCTGAATTATGATGACGTGGTGTTGTCGAACGTGATCCGAGGCATGCTCAGCCGAGGAGTCCGGCATTCTTCACCGCCTTGAAAACCTTTTCGTGCCAGGCGATCCGATCCGCTTCGCCATTGGCCTGCGTGGTTGAATTGGCGTTGCCGACGTTGATCGCGCGCGAGATCTTTTTGATCAGGCCGGAATCAGCAAAGGCATTGCAGCCTGAGCCTTTCCATTCGGCGCAAGCTGCGAGCAGCGAAATCTGCGGATCCTCGATCAGTTCAGGATGATTGGCGAGGTCGACCTTGGCGAGCTTGCCCTTGGCCGTGTACGCGTCGCGTCCGGTGGTCTGGAACGTACCGCCGCCGCGGAAATTAAAGCCGTCCAACGTTCCTTTCACATTGCCCATGCGGTCGCCATAGGCCCAGTCGCCCAGGGCTTGCGGCTTGCGCAGCAGGTTGTCCTCGATCCACTGATCGGTCTTGCCCGCGGCTCGCGACCTCCATGCTTTCCGGATTGCCGCCACGGTCGTGTAGGACAGGGATTCGCGAATGAGGGTGAAGCCACCGGTTTCCATCGCCGCTTGAGCGAAGAAATGCATCAGCCGATCATAATTGTTGCACACGCCATGATCGCCAAGTGTCTTGAGGCCCTTGTCGGAGGTAAAGGCGCCGATGTAACCGTCATAGATTGTTCGCTTGGAACCGCTTGTCGGTCTCGGCGCGAATTTCTGGAAGACCGCTGCCGGCAAACCCTTGTTCGGATCGCCCGCAACCGCTTCGAGCACGCTCTCGACACTCTCGGTCGACAGCACCGGTTCGCCTTCGACGACCACCGAAGCATTGGGAATTCGCTTGCCGTTGCTTTTCGGGAAGCCACCGCCGGCAAAGGTTTTTAGATCGTCAATGAGGGCGATTACGCGTGTCCGGCTCTCCGTGAAATCCATGTCGGAAAGCGGACCGCTCACCTTCTTCGTCGGGTTGATGCATCCGACGCTGGACAGGAAATTGACGCCCGGATGGATCAGGATTTCGGTGCGCTTGTTGGTCTTCAGCAGTTCGAGTCCAGGTTTGGGTGGCGTCTTGGCGCCAGTGTAGCCTATGGTCACATATTTGCCTCCGGCCTGTGTCGCCAGCGGATAGGTGCCGGGCTCGATGCGCCTGCCATTGTCTTCTTTGGAATTGTCGCCTGGGCCGCGAGATTCACACACGAACCCCGATAGACCCGTTACTGCCGTGCCGTTGTGGAAGACTTTATAGGTACCAACCGTCCTGCGTCTGGTGCCCCTCGTATGCTCGACTTTGCGGCTAATAAGAAGTTCCCAGCCAGTGCCTGAAATCGCTGCCATTGCCGCCTCCCCAAAGAGTTCAAGTGTGTTGATTTCACTGTGGTCGCCAAATAGTTCGCGTTGTAGATGTGACGCTAACATCTTCGAATTCTCTGCATTGTGAAGTTTGTCACGTTGGCGGTAGCCTCTTTTGAAGCATCTGCTGGAGTTTGCGTGCCGCCTGGTATTTTGTGATAAGGGATTGCCGCGATCAAAGGGGAGGGGCACCCGCCCCATGCGGCGCCAGACATATGACGTCAGGGCGGGCTGTTTGCGTTCAGATGGCGTCGCCCATGCCCCACGGCCTGAGCGCATGGGGCGATCGTCACCATTATTTCATGCCATTCCTGATTGCCTTTTGCGGCACTTTGGCTAAGAGGGGCGCGACGCTTTCAATCGATCAATCGGGGACATCGCAATGACCGCCATCATCGACATTGTCGGGCGTGAAATCCTGGACAGCCGTGGAAATCCGACCGTCGAGGTCGACGTCGTTCTCGAAGACGGCTCGATGGGCCGCGCCGCGGTGCCGTCCGGCGCGTCGACCGGCGCGCATGAGGCCGTCGAACTGCGCGACGGTGGCGCCCGCTATCTCGGCAAGGGCGTGCTCAAGGCGGTCGAGGCCGTCAATGGCGAGCTGTTCGAGGCGATCGGCGGCATGGAAGCCGAGAACCAGATCCACATTGACCAGACCATGATCGAGCTCGACGGCACGCCCAACAAGAGCCGGCTCGGCGCCAACGCCATTCTCGGCGTTTCGCTGGCGGTCGCCAAGGCAGCAGCGGAAGCCGCCGGCCTGCCACTCTACCGCTATGTCGGCGGCACCAAGGCGCATTTGCTGCCGGTGCCCATGATGAACATCATCAACGGCGGCGCGCATGCCGACAATCCGATCGATTTCCAGGAATTCATGATCCTGCCGGTCGGCGCGCCGACGCTGCGCGAAGGCGTGCGCTGGGGCTCGGAAATCTTCCACACGCTGCGCAAGAAGCTCAAGGATGCCGGCCACAACACCAATGTCGGCGACGAAGGCGGCTTCGCGCCCAATCTGAAGAGTGCGCCGGTGGCGCTCGATTTCATCATGGAATCAATCGAGAAGGCCGGCTTCAAGCCGGGCGAAGAGATCGCGCTCGGTCTCGACTGTGCGGCGACCGAATTCTTCAAGGACGGCAATTACGTCTATGAGGGCGAGAAGAAGACCCGCGATCCCAAGGCGCAGGCCAAGTACCTGGCCAAGCTCGCCGCCGACTATCCGATCATCTCGATCGAGGACGGCCTGGCCGAGGACGACTGGGAGGGCTGGAAGTACCTGACCGATTTGATCGGCAACAAGACGCAGCTGGTTGGCGACGACCTCTTCGTCACCAACACGGCGCGGCTGCGCGACGGCATCCGCATGGGTGTCGCCAATTCGATCCTGGTCAAGGTCAACCAGATCGGCTCGCTCACCGAAACGCTCGACGCTGTCGAGACCGCGCACAAGGCAGGCTACACCGCAGTCATGTCGCACCGTTCGGGCGAAACCGAGGATTCGACCATCGCCGACCTCGCCGTCGCCACCAATTGCGGGCAGATCAAGACCGGTTCGCTGTCGCGCTCGGATCGCATGGCCAAGTACAACCAGCTGATCCGCATCGAGGAAGAGCTCGGCAAGCAGGCGCGCTACGCTGGCAAGTCGGTGGTCAAAGCCTAAATTCTGCCGAACTGGCGAAAACGACGAAGGGCGGGATTTTCCCGCCCTTTTTCGTTGCGGCCGCTGGCTAATGCACCTGTCCGTAACCGTCCATTAAGCACAATCGAGCGACAAATGGCGGTCAAAGGATTGCGACCATGTGGACACGCCAGCACAAGCAGAGAAACACCGGCCGGCTGATCATCCCGTCGCTTTGCGTGGCGTTCCTGGCCTATTTCGGCTTCCATGCCTATCATGGCGAGTTCGGCATCAATTCCAAATATCAGCTCGAAGCGCAGACCATCGAATTGCAGGCCAAGTACGATGCCATCAAGGCGCGCCGGATCGATCTGGAGCGGCGCGTCCAGCTGATGCATGAGGGCACGCTCGAAAAGGATATGCTCGACGAGCAGGCACGCCGGGCGCTCAATCTGTCCCAGCCCGATGAAATCACCATCATGCTGCCGGCCAATTCGAAATAACCGAATTTCGGTTAATCGCTGTTATCTCTAATGATTCTGGGCGTTTAGGCGCATGCCAGCCATGCGTTTTTCTGCATGGCGAAACACGGTCTCGCATGTTAGCTTCCTTCCAATCGGTGGGGAGGAGCTGATCCTCCCCGGAGCAGACATGGTCTGCTTTAGTGTCCGCGAAGAGACGCCAACAGGGAGTGATGCATGGCCACCGCCGCCAAAAAAGCGCCTGCCAAATCCGTTAAATCGACATCCGCCAAATCAACGGGGCTTTCCGCCCCCAAGCCGGCCGACTTCACCAAGGACGAGGAGCTTGCCGCCTACCGGCACATGCTGCTTATCCGTCGCTTCGAGGAAAAGGCCGGCCAGCTCTACGGCATGGGCTTTATCGGCGGCTTCTGCCACCTCTATATCGGCCAGGAAGCGGTCGTCACCGGCATGAAGATGTCGCTGATCAACGGCGACCAGATGATCACCGCCTATCGCGACCATGGCCACATGCTGGCGATGGAACTGTCACCGCGGGGCGTCATGGCAGAGCTGACCGGACGCCGTGGTGGCCTGTCGAGGGGCAAGGGCGGCTCCATGCACATGTTCTCCAAGGAGAAGCATTTTTACGGCGGCCACGGCATTGTCGGCGCGCAGGTCTCGCTCGGCACCGGTCTCGCCTTCGCCAACCGCTACCGCGACAACAACAATGTGTCGCTGACCTATTTCGGCGATGGCGCTGCCAATCAGGGTCAGGTCTATGAAAGCTTCAACATGGCCTCGCTGTGGAAGCTGCCGGTGATCTACATCATCGAGAACAACCGCTACGCCATGGGCACTTCGGTGTCGCGCTCGTCGGCCGAAACCAATTTTTCGCATCGCGGCGCCTCGTTCAAGATTCCCGGCATTCAGGTCGACGGCATGGATGTGCGTGCGGTCAAATCCGCCGGCGATCAGGCGACCGAATGGTGCCGTGCCGGCAACGGTCCGATCATCCTCGAGATGCAGACCTATCGCTATCGCGGTCACTCGATGTCGGATCCCGCGAAATACCGCTCCAAGGAAGAAGTGCAGAAGATGCGCTCGGATCATGATCCGATCGAGCAGGTCAAGGCGCGGCTGACGGCCAAGAAGTGGGCGACCGAGGACGAGCTCAAGAACATCGACAAGGAAGTCCGCGACATCGTCGCCGACGCTGCCGAATTTGCCCAGCACGACGCAGAGCCGGATCCGTCCGAGCTCTGGACCGACATCGTATTGTAACGGGAGGGCAAGGACATGCCGATCGAAATTCTCATGCCCGCTCTCTCGCCGACCATGGAAGAGGGCAATCTTTCCAAGTGGTTGAAGAACGAGGGCGACAAGGTCGTCGCCGGTGATGTCATCGCCGAGATCGAAACCGACAAGGCGACGATGGAAGTCGAGGCCGTCGATGAAGGCACGATCGGCAAGATCGTGGTTCCCGCAGGCACCGAAGGCGTCAAGGTCAATGCGGTGATCGCCGTGTTGCTGCAGGACGGTGAAAGTGCAGGCGATGTCGAAAAGAGCGGCAAGCCTGCCTCCACCCAGGATGCCGTTTCCGCTGGCGGTCAGCGGACCGATGCAGCCGAGGAAGGTTCAAAAGCGGCTCCCCAGGATGCCGGCGAGGCTCCGAAGGCAGTTCCCGCCGCTCCGGCGGCCAAACCTGCGGCCGATCCCGATATTCCCGCCGGCACCGAGATGGTCTCGACCACGGTGCGCGAGGCCTTGCGCGATGCCATGGCCGAGGAAATGCGCCGCGACGGCGATGTCTTCGTCATGGGCGAGGAGGTCGCGGAATACCAGGGCGCCTACAAGATCACGCAAGGCCTGCTGCAGGAATTCGGGCCGCGCCGCGTCGTCGACACGCCGATCACCGAGCACGGCTTTGCCGGCGTCGGCGTCGGTGCGGCGATGGCCGGCCTGAAGCCGATCGTCGAGTTCATGACCTTCAACTTCGCCATGCAGGCGATCGACCAGATCATCAACTCCGCCGCCAAGACGCTCTATATGTCGGGCGGCCAGATGGGCGCGCCGATCGTGTTCCGCGGCCCGAACGGGGCTGCCGCCCGCGTCGGCGCCCAGCATTCGCAGTGCTATGCCGCCTGGTACAGCCATATTCCCGGCCTGAAGGTGGTGATGCCGTACACGGCTGCCGACGCCAAGGGCCTGCTCAAGGCGGCGATCCGCGATCCGAACCCGGTCATCTTCCTTGAAAACGAAATCCTCTACGGCCAGTCCTTCGACGTGCCGAAGCTCGATGATTTCGTGCTGCCGATCGGCAAGGCGCGCATTCACAAGCAGGGCAAGGACGTCACCATCGTCTCGTTCGGCATCGGCATGACCTACGCCATCAAGGCGGAAGCCGAACTGCGCGGCATGGGCATCGATGCCGAGATCATCGATCTCCGGACCATCCGCCCGCTCGACCTCGACACCGTCATTGCCTCCGTAAAAAAGACCAACCGCCTGATCGTGGTGGAAGAAGGTTTCCCGCAAAGCTCGGTCGGCGACCACATCGCCAATCAGGTGTCGCAGCGCGCCTTCGATTTCCTCGACGCGCCGGTCATCACCATCGCCGGCAAGGACGTGCCGATGCCCTATGCGGCGAACCTCGAAAAGCTGGCCTTGCCCAATGTCGGCGAGGTCATCGAGGCGGTCAAAGCCGTCACGTATCGCTGAGCCGGTCGGGAGGACATCATGCCAATCAACATCACCATGCCGGCGCTGTCGCCCACGATGGAAGAGGGCAATCTTTCCAAGTGGTTGGTCAAGGAAGGCGACAAGGTTACGCCGGGCGACGTGATCGCCGAGATCGAGACCGACAAGGCGACGATGGAAGTCGAGGCCGTCGATGAGGGCACGGTCGCCAAGCTGGTCGTTCCGGCCGGCACCGAAGGCGTCAAGGTCAACGCGCTGATCGCCATTCTGGCCGGCGAAGGCGAGGATGCTGGTGCAGCGGCAAAGGGCGGCGGCGATGCCGCGCCCGCGAAAGCCGATGCCAAGCAGGATAAGGCGTCAATCTCCCCACCCGTGGGGGAGATGTCGACGAAGTCGACAGAGGGGGGCGCTGCCCCGCCGACCTCTCAGTCTGTCGCGCCCCCCTCTGGCCTGCCGGCCATCTCCCCCACAAAGGGGGAGATCAGCCAACCGTCAGGCGAGCGCACCTTTGCCTCGCCGCTGGCTCGTCGCATTGCCAAGGATGCTGGTGTGGACGTGTCCGCCGTGACCGGCACCGGTCCGCATGGCCGCGTCGTCAAGGCCGATGTCGAGGCGGCGATCGCCGGTGGCGGCGCCAAGGCCGCGCCCGCCGCGAAAGCAGCATCTGCCGGCGCTCCGGCGTCTGCGCCGGCTCCGGCACCCAAGGCGATGTCGGACGAACAGGTGCTGAAGCTGTTTGCCGAAGGGTCCTATGAGCTCGTCCCGCACGACAATATGCGCAAGACCATTGCGCGCCGGCTGGTCGAGGCCAAGACCACCATTCCGCATTTTTACCTGACACTCGACTGCGAGCTCGATGCGCTGCTGGCGCTGCGCACACAGATCAATGCGGCTGCTCCGACGAAGAAGACCGACAAGGGCGAGGCTCCCGTCTACAAACTCTCGGTCAACGACATGGTGATCAAGGCGATGGCGATGGCGCTGATGGCGGTGCCGGATGCCAATGCATCGTGGACCGAAAGCGCCATGGTCAAGCACAAGCACGCCGATGTCGGCGTTGCCGTGTCGATCCCCGGCGGCCTGATCACGCCGATCATCCGCCACGCCGACGAAAAGACGCTGTCCACCATCTCCAACGAGATGAAGGATCTGGCGAGCCGTGCCCGCAGCCGCAAGCTGAAGCCTGAGGAATATCAAGGCGGCACGACGGCGGTTTCCAATCTCGGCATGTTCGGCATCAAGGACTTTGCCGCCGTCATCAACCCGCCGCATGCGACGATCCTGGCGGTGGGTGCCGGCGAGCAGCGGCCGGTGGTCAAGAACGGCGAGATCAAAATCGCCAATATCATGTCGGTGACGCTGTCGACCGATCACCGCGCCGTCGACGGTGCGCTCGGCGCCGAACTTCTGGTCGCCTTCAAGCGCATGATCGAAAATCCGATGGGCATGCTGGTCTAGGAAGGAAAAAGGCTGTGCGGAAATTCGTCACCAGCCTTTTCGCCCTGATCCTTTCCGGCCTGGCCGGCGGGCTGGTGGCGCTGTGGCTGGCAATCGTCACCAATGCGAATTCCGAATACATCCTGGTCTTCATGGTTTCGGCGCTGGTCACCATCGTTGCGACGGTGGCGTTTTTCATCGCGCAGTTGGTGCCAAACCCGCAAAGGGCGATAAACCTGACGGGGCTTGTTGGGATTGCGTTGTTCGTGCTGGCCGGAATCGGCCTGATCGCCTGGACCTTCTCGCAGCCGCCGGGCAAGGCCCAGTGGTCGGGCGATCTTCATTTTGGCGCCGGCCTGGTGTTGCCGAGCATCGCCACGGTCATTGTGCAGTGGCTGTTCGTTGGATGGCGCGTGCGGCGCGGGCTTAGGGCGGAGGCGGGTGCGGGTGCATGAAGACGATCCTCTGCTACGGCGATTCCCTGACCTGGGGCTATGACGCGGCGAGCCTCGGGCGTCATGCGCTGGAAGATCGCTGGCCGAGCGCGCTCAAGGCGGCGTTGGGCGACGACGATATCGAAGTCATTGCCGAAGGTCTGAACGGCCGCACCACGGCTTTCGACGATCACCTGGCTGGTGCCGACCGCAATGGCGCCAAGGTGCTGCCGACGATCCTGACCAGCCATGCGCCGCTCGACCTGATCATCATCATGCTCGGCGCCAACGACATGAAGCCCTGGATCCACGGCAATCCGGTCGCGGCCAAGCAGGGCGTGCAGCGGCTGATCGACATCGTGCGCGGCCACGATTATCCGTTCGACTGGGCCGCGCCGCAAATCCTGATCGTCGCGCCACCAGCGGTCAGCCGCACCGACAATGCCGAATTCAAGGAAATGTTTGCCGGCGGCGACGAGGCCTCGAAGCGGCTGGCGCCGCAATATTCCGCGCTCGCCGACGAGGCTGGCTGCGGCTTTTTCGATGCCGGCACGGTGGCCGAGACCACACCGATCGACGGGGTCCATCTCGATGCCGAAAACACGCGCAATATAGGTGACGCATTGGCGCCATTGGTGCGTGTGATGCTGGAACTCTAGAGAAAATCAGGGAGAAACCCCGTGGCAGAATCCTACGACGTTATAATCATCGGCTCGGGCCCCGGCGGCTATGTCACGGCGGTGCGCTCCGCCCAGCTCGGCTTCAAGACTGCCATCGTCGAGCGCGAGCATCTCGGCGGCATCTGCCTCAACTGGGGCTGCATCCCGACCAAGGCGCTGCTGCGCTCGGCCGAGATCATGCACTATTCCGATCATCTGAAAGACTACGGCCTGAAGCTCGAAGGCGGCAAGGTCAGCGCCGACACCGCCGCTGTCGTCGACCGCTCGCGCAAAGTGTCGTTGAGGCTCAATGGCGGCGTCGCCTTCCTGATGAAGAAGAACAAGGTCGACGTTATCTGGGGCGAGGCCAAGCTCTCCAAGCCCGGTGAGATCGTCGTCTCCAAGACGGCGAAGAAGCCGATGGAGCCGCAGCCGCCGGTGCCGAAGGGCGTCAAGGGCGAGGGGACCTATACCGCCAAGCACATCATTCTCGCCACCGGCGCCCGGCCGCGCGCGCTGCCCGGCATCGAGCCGGACGGCAAACTGATCTGGACCTATTTCGAGGCGATGGTGCCGAAGGAGATGCCGAAATCGCTGCTGGTCATGGGTTCGGGCGCCATCGGCATCGAGTTCGCCTCCTTCTACCGCACCATGGGCGCCGAGGTGACGGTGGTCGAGCTTTTGCCGGCGGTGATGCCGGTCGAGGATGCCGAGGTCTCGAAATTCGCGCAGAAGCAGTTCGAGAAGCAGGGCATGAAAATCATCCTCGAGGCCAAGGTGACCAAGGTCGAGAAGGGCACCAACTCGGTTACCGCACATGTCGAGATGAAGGACGGCAAGGTCGAGAAGATCACCGCCGACCGCATGATCTCGGCCGTCGGCGTGCAGGGCAACATCGAGAATCTCGGCCTCGAGACGCTCGGCGTGAAGACCGATCGCGGCTGTGTCGTCATTGACGGTTACGGCAAGACCAATGTGCCCGGCATCTACGCCATCGGCGATGTCGCCGGGCCGCCTATGCTGGCTCACAAGGCTGAGCATGAGGGCGTGGTCTGCATCGAAAAGATCGCCAATTTCCCGGGCGTGCATGCGACAGACAAGCTGAAGATCCCGGGCTGCACCTATTGCAACCCCCAGGTCGCATCGGTTGGGCTCACCGAAGCCAAGGCCAAGGCCGAAGGCAAGGACATTCGTGTCGGCCGCTTCCAGTTCGGCGCCAACGGCAAGGCGATCGCGCTTGGCGAGGACCAGGGCTTCATCAAGACCATCTTCGAAAAGAAGACCGGCCAGCTGCTCGGCGCGCATATGGTCGGCGCCGAGGTGACGGAGCTGATCCAGGGCTTTGTCGTGGCGATGAACCTGGAGACCACCGAGGAAGAACTGATGCACACCATCTTCCCGCATCCGACGCTGTCGGAGATGATGAAGGAAAGCGTGCTTGATGCCTATGGCCGTGCGCTCAACGCGTGATAAATTGGTGCTGCGAGACTCAGACGCATGCGCCGGAGGAACCTTACGGCAAGACAGTTCGTTTCCGGATGCATTTTCACCTGACACTGGAGGAGTTGGCATATGGACGTGAATGGCGTGGGCTGGATTGCGGCCATCATCATCGGCGGTTTGGCCGGGTGGCTGGCCGAGATGGTCATGAAGAGCAATACCGGCGTCTTGATGAACATCATTATGGGCATTGTCGGCGCGGTGGTGCTGAACGCAATTCTCAGGGCGCTCAACATCGAACCCTTCGGTGTCGGCTGGCTCGCCTACCTGATCACCGGCTTCATCGGCGCCTGCCTGCTGATCTTTGCCGGGCGGCTGATACGCCGCTAAAACGGCTCGCCGTTTTATCTCGTTCTTCTGACGCAATTCCGGACGGAAAACCGTGTCACATTTTTCCTGGAATTGCTCTGGATCCCCGCTATGCGAAAAAGGCTGTGGCGGCATGCGCCACCGCAGCCTTTTTCTTTGCTCCGAAAAGTCTTAAGTGACGTTCTGAAGGCTGACGCCGACGGGCGGACGCCAACAAGTCAGGTTTGAGATGGTCACCGTCCTCGACACGATCGCCAACGCGCCGCGCCTGCGGCACCCCGAGAAGGCACACAAGCCTGATCAGGACGTGCTGCGCAAACCCGACTGGATCCGCGTCAAGGCGCCGATGTCGAAGGGCTATGCCGAAACCCGCGAGATCGTGAAGTCGCACAAGCTGGTCACGGTGTGCGAAGAGGCCGGCTGCCCCAATATCGGCGAGTGCTGGGAAAAGAAGCACGCCACCTTCATGATCATGGGCGAGATCTGCACGCGCGCTTGTGCCTTCTGCAATGTCGCCACCGGCATTCCCACCGCGCTCGATGCCGATGAGCCGGCGCGTGTCGCGCATGCCGTCAAGCAGATGGGGCTGACCCATGTCGTCATCACCTCGGTCGACCGCGATGATCTCGCCGATGGCGGCGCGCAGCATTTCGCCGAGGTTATCCGGGCGATCCGAGCAGCGACGCCCTTGACCACGATCGAAATCCTGACGCCCGATTTCCTGCGCAAGGAGGGCGCGCTGGAGATCGTCGTGGCGGCCAAGCCCGATGTCTTCAACCACAATCTCGAAACCGTGCCGTCGAACTACCTGACGGTGCGGCCGGGTGCCCGCTATTTCCACTCGATCCGGCTGTTGCAGCGGGTCAAGGAGCTCGATCCGTCGATCTTCACCAAGTCCGGCATCATGGTCGGCCTCGGCGAAGAGCGCAACGAGATCCTGCAGCTGATGGATGACCTGCGCTCGGCCAATGTCGACTTCATGACCATTGGCCAGTATCTGCAGCCGTCGAAGAAGCACCACCCGGTGATCCGCTTCGTCACGCCGGAGGAATTCAGCTCCTTCGCGACGATCGGCAAGACCAAGGGTTTCCTGCTGGTGGCGTCGAGCCCGCTGACGCGCTCCTCGCATCATGCCGGTGACGATTTCGCCAGGCTGCGGGCGGCGCGTGAGGCGCAGCTCAAAAAAGCCAGTTAAATCCTGCTTCAATGCCGAAATTCGAAGCCACACGCCGCGTTGCCCACACGCCGGAGCAGATGTTTGCGCTGGTCGCCGATATCGAGACCTATCCTGAATTTCTGCCGCTGTGCGAGGCGCTGACGGTGCGCTCTCGCAAGGAGCGTGATGGCCGCACCATTCTCGTTGCCGATATGAGCATCGGCTACAAGGCGATCCGCGAGACCTTTACGACGCAAGTGCTGCTGAAGCCGGACGAAAACACAATCGATGTCAAATACATCGATGGACCGTTCAAATATCTCAGCAATATCTGGCGCTTCGAGCCGGCCGACGGCGGCGGCTGCAACGTCCGCTTCTTCATCGACTACGAGTTCAAGAGCCGCATCCTCGGCGTGGTGATGGGCACCATGTTCGATCGTGCCTTCCGCATGTTTTCCGAAGCCTTCGAAAAACGTGCGGACGTCATCTACGGAACGACGCCCATCTCATGAGTGTCGCCGAGCGCGCGCAGCCCGATCTCCAGCGCATGCTTGACCGTCTCGCGGCGGATGAAGTCGCGGCCATTGTCGGCAAACATATTGAGCTCGGCAGCCACCGGCCCAGCTCTTAGGGCAACTCCGAACCAGACGAGGCCGACCGGTTTTTCCGGCGAACCGCCGCCTGGGCCGGCAATGCCGGTGACGGCAAGCGCAAGCCCGGCGCGCGAGCGCGCCAGAGCGCCCGCCGCCATCTCCAGAACCGTTTCGCGCGAGACGGCGCCATGCGCCTCGAGTGTGGCGGGCGAGACGCCGAGCATCTCCATCTTTGCTTCATCAGAATAGGTGATGAGGCCGCGATCGACGACAGCGGACGAGCCGGCAATGTCGGTCAGTGCCGAGATGATCATGCCGCCGGTGCAGCTCTCGGCCGTCGCCAACATGATGCCGCGCTGCTGGCAGACCTGGAGCAGGGCGTTGGCAAGATCGCTGTTGTTCATGCGGGAACCTCCCCGGGGAAGACGACACTGGCGGTGGCGATGGCGGCGATGCCTTCCTCGCGGCCGACAAAGCCGAGTTTTTCGTTGGTCGTCGCCTTGATGGAGATGCGATCGCTGGAAATGCCCAGCATCGCCGACAGCGCGTTGGTCATGGCCTCGCGATGCGGGCCGACGCGCGGCGCCTCGCAGATCAGCGTGATGTCGGCATTGGCGATGCGGCCGCCGCGTTCGCGCACCAACCTGGCCGCATGCTCGACGAAGATCTTTGACGCCGCGCCCTTCCATTGCGGATCGGAAGGCGGGAAATGCGTGCCGATGTCGCCGGCGCCGCAAGTGGCGAGCAGCGCATCGGTCAGCGCGTGCAGGCCGACATCGGCATCCGAATGGCCGGAAAGCTTCTTGCCGTGCGGAATGGCAACGCCGCACAAAGTGACATGGTCGCCGGCCTCGAAGGCGTGCACGTCATAGCCATTGCCGGTGCGAATGTCTGGAAAACGCTCGCCAGTAAGCCGCTGATCCGCCATCGCAATATCCCTTGCCCAGGTCAGTTTGACATTGTCCGGCGACCCCTGAATGATTTTCACCGGAATATGCGCCCATTCGGCGATCGCGGCATCGTCGGTGAAATCCGCCTTGCCGAGATGATGGGCCTTTTCATGCGCGGCGAGCAACGGCCAGAACGGAAAGCCTTGCGGCGTCTGGGCGGCATGAAGGCCGGCCCTTGGCACCGTCTCTTCGATCATGCCGGTCGTCGACTCGCGCTTTAGCGTATCGGCGACGGGCAAAGCGGGCAGCGCGCCCTGCCGCTCGCCAATGGCGGCGATGGTACGGTCGATCAGGGCCGCGTCGACAAAGGGCCGCACCGCGTCATGGACAAGGACACGGCCGGGCGTACGGTCCCTCAGCGCCAGCAGGCCGAGCCGGACCGAGGCCTGGCGTGACTCGCCACCGACCACGGCGGTAACCCGCTCGGCATACACGCCGGCTGCCTTGTCGAAAAGCGCGCGGTCATCGGCATGGATGGCGACGACGACGGGGCCAATTTCGGGATGCCCCAGGAAAGTCTCCAGCGTGCGCGCGATGACGGCACGGCCACCGATGCGTTGATATTGCTTCGGCCCGTCGGCCTTTCCGGCACGCGCGCCGCGACCGGCGGCAACGATGACCAAGCCGACCTTGTCGGTCGTCGCCTCGGCCGGTTTTTCGCTTGCGTCTGTCATGCCGAGAGGCTTAGTCGCGGCTTATGGCGAAGGCCAGCATTTTCCCAAATGCGCCGCAATGTGACGTCATTGCGCGTTGCACAATGCCTTTCTTATGGCTAGAGAATGTGCAGCAATCCGATATGCTTGGTTTTTGTGCATGCCTGAAGTGACAAAATTGGCTTCGCCGCTCGACGTCGGCGGCGTGACGATCCGCAACCGCGTCTTCCTCGCGCCCATGTCGGGAATAACGGACGAGCCGTTCCGGCAGCGCGCCTACGCGCATGGCGCGGGCCTGGTCGTGTCGGAAATGGTGGCGAGCGGCGAGCTTGCCAAGGGCAGGGCCGGCTGCGACCTGCGCATCCGTCATTCCGGGCTGCCCGTCCATATGGTCCAGCTTGCCGGCCGCGAGGCCGAGCACATGGCCGAGGGCGCGCGCATCGCTGCCGGCGAGGGCGCCGACATCATCGACATCAATATGGGCTGCCCGGCCAAGAGGGTGACCGGCGGCTATGCCGGCTCGGCGCTGATGCGCGATCTCGACCACGCGCTGTCGCTGATCGAAGCGGTGATCGGCGCGGTCCAGGTGCCGGTCACGGTCAAGATGCGGCTCGGCTGGGACGACAATGCGCTCAATGCACCCGTCTTGGCGCGCCGCGCCGAAGAGGCCGGTGTTAAAATGGTGACCGTGCATGGGCGCACGCGCTGCCAGTTTTATCAAGGCAAGGCCGATTGGGGCGCCATCGCCCGCATCAAGGACGCCGTCTCGATCCCGGTGGTCGCCAACGGCGATGTGGGCTCGCCCGCGGAGGCCGCCGAAATCCTTGAACAGTCGGGCGCCGACGCGGTGATGATCGGTCGTGCCCATTATGGCGCGCCATGGACGGCGGGCCGCATTGCGGCGACGGCTGCGGGCGACGCGCTCTCCGGCGTGCCGGAAAGCCCGCAAGCCATGGCCGACTACATCGTTTCCCACTACGAGGACATGCTGACGCTTTACGGCGTCGAAAGCGGCTTGCGCCAGGCGCGCAAGCATCTCGGCTGGTATCTCGACCGCCACGCTGCTGGCGTTTCCGATGGGCGGCGGAAAGCCATCCTCACCTCTTTCGAACCCGCCCGCGTCATTGCCTTGCTGCATGAGGTGTTTTCCGGCGAAGCCACGCCCTTGCGGAGCGCCGCATGAACGCCACGGTCACACCGAGCTCCGACATGGCGGATGCCGCCAGTATCGTGCTGAACACCATCCGCCGTCCGGTCATCATGGTCGATCCGGACGGGTTCATCACCTACGCCAATGCCGATGCGGAAGACTTCTTCCGCTCAAGTGCCAACATGCTTGCCCGCAACACACTGTCCAAGCTGATCCCGTTCGGCAGCCCGTTGCTGCAGCTGGTCGACCAGGTGCGCGAGCGCCGTGCGCCGGTCAACGAATACCGTGTCGACGTGTCGTCGCCGCGTCTCGGAATCGAGAAGGTCGTCGATCTTTATGTCGCGCCGGTGCCGGAATTCCCAGGCTCAATCGTGGTGATGTTCCAGGAACGCTCGATGGCCGACAAGATCGACCGGCAGATGACACACAGGGGTGCCGCGCGTTCGGTCACCGGCCTTGCCGCCATGCTGGCGCATGAGATCAAGAACCCGCTGTCCGGCATACGCGGCGCCGCACAGCTGCTCGAACTCTCGGCGTCGGACGAGGATCGCGCGCTGACCCGCCTCATCACTGACGAGACTGATCGCATAGTCTCCCTCGTCGACCGCATGGAAGTGTTTTCCGACGAGCGGCCGATTGACCGCTATCCTGTCAACATCCATGTCGTGCTGGATCATGTGAAGGCAATCGCCAAGAACGGTTTTGCCAAGAGAATCAGGATATTGGAGGACTATGATCCATCATTGCCTCCGGTTTTCGCCAACCGCGACCAACTGATCCAGGTGTTTCTCAACCTGGTCAAGAACGCCGCCGAGGCGATCGGCGGCGACCCGCAGGGCGAGATCGTGCTGTCGACCGCGTTCAGGCCGGGCATCCGCGTTTCCGTTCCCGGAACCCAGGACCGCGTGTCGCTACCGCTTGAATTCTGCGTGCGCGACAATGGGTCCGGCGTTTCGGAAGACATTCTGCCGATCCTGTTCGATCCGTTCATCACCACCAAGCCGAACGGCTCGGGGCTCGGCCTGGCGCTGGTGGCGAAAATCGTCGGCGAGCATGGCGGCATCATCGAATGCGATTCGACGCCGCGCGGCACCACCTTCCGAATCCTGATGCCGGCCTGGAAAGAAACACCCATCGACACTGCCGATGATGAAGGCGAAGGAGACCGCAAATGACGGTTCGCGGCAATATTCTCGTCGCCGACGACGATGCGGCCATCCGCACCGTGCTCAATCAGGCGCTGTCGCGCGTCGGCCATGAGGTGCGCGTGACCTCCAACGCCTCGACGCTGTGGCGCTGGGTGGCGGCGGGCGAGGGCGATCTGGTGATCACCGACGTTGTCATGCCGGACGAGAACGCCTTCGACATGCTGCCCCGCATCAAGAAGGCCCGGCCGGAGCTGCCGGTCATCGTGATGAGCGCGCAAAACACTTTCATGACGGCTATTCGTGCTTCCGAAACAGGTGCTTACGAGTATCTGCCGAAGCCGTTCGACCTGACCGAGCTGCTCAACATCGTCAATCGTGCGCTGTCAGAGCCGCGCCGACCGAAGATCGATACGCGACCGGAAGAACAGCCTGACGCCATGCCGCTGGTCGGCCGCTCGGCCGCCATGCAGGACATCTACCGCATGCTGGCGCGCATGATGCAGACCGATCTGACGGTGATGATCTCGGGCGAGTCCGGCACCGGCAAGGAATTGGTGGCGCGCGCGCTGCACGAATATGGCCGCCGCCGCGGCGGTCCGTTCGTCGCCATCAACATGGCGGCGATCCCGCGCGACCTTATCGAATCGGAACTGTTCGGCCATGAGAAGGGCGCCTTCACCGGCGCACAGAACCGCTCGACCGGCCGCTTCGAGCAGGCCGAGGGCGGCACGCTGTTCCTCGACGAGATCGGCGACATGCCGATGGAGGCGCAGACGCGGCTGCTGCGCGTGCTGCAGCAGGGCGAATACACCACTGTCGGCGGGCGCACGCCGATCAAGACCGATGTGCGCATCGTCGCCGCCACCAACAAGGATCTGCGCACGCTGATCAACCAGGGGCTTTTCCGCGAAGATCTGTTCTATCGCCTGAACGTCGTGCCGCTTCGGCTGCCGGGTTTGCGTGAGAGGTCGGAAGACATTCCCGATCTGGTGCGGCATTTCTTCAAGATCGGCGCCAGCGAAGGCTTGCAGACCAAGCGCATTTCGACCGGCGGCATCGAATTGATGAAGCGCTATCCGTGGCCGGGAAACGTGCGCGAGTTGGAAAACCTGGTGCGCCGGCTTGCGGCGCTCTATTCGCAGGACGAAATATCAGCCGAGATCATTGAAGCCGAGCTGAAGACAGGCGAAAGACCGGTCGTTCCCGGCGGCGGCAATTTGATCCCGGACGATCTATCCATCGGCCAGGCGGTGGAGCACTTCCTGCAGCGCTATTTTGCCTCTTTCGCCGGTGAGTTGCCGCCGGCAGGTCTCTATCAGCGCATCTTGTCCGAGGTCGAATATCCGCTGGTGCTCGCTTCCATGACGGCAACGCGCGGCAACCAGATCAAGGCGGCCGAATTGCTCGGCTTGAATCGCAACACGCTGCGCAAGAAGATTCGCGAGCTGGGCGTCAACGTCTATAAATCGTCGAGATCATGAGCGCCTGGCGCCCGAAGTGACGCGAGGTCGTCCCCTTTTCAGGGGATCGGCGGCCGAAAGATTTCCGTCACGGCCACACTTGTTGCATAATCGCCACAATGCGTTGCATACATCCGACGCAATCACTGGCTCTTAGACGGCGACATGGCTTCGCAAGCTCTGACATCAAACGAACCGCTTTTCAGCAGACCCGGCCAGAGGGATGGACGGCGGCTGCTTGCGTTGCCCGGCGTTGTGGCAATTGCCGGCGCGCTGGTTACGGCGGCAATCTCGTTTGCGATTCTTGTCGGCGCCACGCCGATCACGCCAGACGCAAACACAACGCTGACGCTGATTGCGGCCAATGCCTTATTTGTGCTGGCGCTGATTGCCCTCGTCGGCCGCGAGGTGCATCGCATCACCATGGCGCGCCGGCACGGCAAGGCGGCGTCGCGGCTGCATGTGCGCATCGTGACGATGTTTGCGCTGGTCGCGGCCATCCCCGCCATCATGGTGGCCATCATCGCCTCGATCACGCTCGATATCGGCCTCGACCGCTGGTTCGAGATCCGCACCAAGGCGATCGTCAACTCGTCGCTGTCGATCGCCGACGCCTATGTGCAGGAAAACGCTCGCAATCTTCAGGGCACGACGCTGTCGATGGCCTACGATCTCGATGCGTCGCGCACGCTTTACGGCCTCGATCGAACCGGCTTTCTCGACCTGATGAACAAGGAAGCCGTCGGCAGAAGCCTGGTGCATGCGGCGCTGGTCAGGGAAGACGGCTCCTTTGTCGTGAGTGCCCAGACCGATGCGGACTTCGCCATGCCAGCACCGCCTGAGGGCGCGGTGGCAAGTGCGGCCGACGGCAAGCCGGTGCTAATCGAGCCGAAGACGCGCAACATCATGGGCGCCATCATCAAGCTGCGGGAGATCGAAGGACTCTACCTCTACACCAATCGCCTGGTCGACCCCGAAGTGATCAAGGCGAGGGCGATCGTCCAGTCCAACACCGCCGAATATCGCGGCCTGGAAGACAACAGGCGGACGTCGCAGGTGGCGTTCGCGCTGCCCTATCTGTCACTGACGCTGATCATCATCCTGTCGGCCATCTGGACCGGCATAGCGGTGGCCGACCGTCTGGTGCGGCCCATCCGTCAGCTCATCGGCGCGGCTGACGAGGTTGCGACCGGCAATCTCGATGTCGCCGTGCCGGTACGGCCTTCCGACGGCGATGTCGCCTCGCTTGGCGATACGTTCAACAAGATGCTGCTGGAGCTTAAATCGCAGCGCAACGAGATCCTGTCGGCCAAGGATTTGATCGACGAACGGCGTCGTTTCTCGGAAGCGGTGCTGGCCGGCGTCACCGCCGGCGTCATCGGCGTCGATCCCTACGGCATCGTCTCCATCGTCAACAAATCGGCCGAAACGATGCTGGCCATATCGGCCACGGCGGCGCTGGGGCAGAACCTGTCCGCCGTGCTGCCGCATGTCGGCCGTGTCTTCGAGATCGGCCGCAAATCCGGCAAGCCGGTCTATCGCGAGCAGGTCACCTTCTATCGCACCGGCGCCGAGCGTACCTTCAACGTGCAGATCACCATCGAGGCCGGCGACGACGGCGAGGAGGAGAAATCCTACGTCGTGACGGTCGACGACATCACCGATCTGGTCCAGGCGCAGCGCTCGTCGGCGTGGGCGGATGTGGCGCGGCGCATCGCACATGAGATCAAGAACCCGCTGACGCCGATCCAGCTCTCGGCCGAGCGCATCAAGCGCCGCTTTGGCAAGGTCATCACCGAGGACCGCGAGATTTTCGACCAGTGCACCGACACGATCATCCGGCAGGTCGAGGATATCGGCCGCATGGTCGACGAGTTCTCGGCTTTCGCCCGCATGCCCAAGCCCGAGATGAAAGCCATCGATCTGCGTGAATCGCTGCGCGAGGCGTCGTTCCTGGTCGAAGTCAGCCGCGCCGACATTGCTTTCGAACGCGTGTTCGGCAACGAACCGCTCAAGGGCACGTTCGATAGCCGATTGATGGCGCAGGCTTTCGGCAACGTCATCAAGAACGCGGCCGAGGCGATTGACGGGCTGGAACAAAAGGACGGTTCGCACGGCATAATCCGGATTCAAGCTGCCCGGCAGAATGGCGCGATCAGAATCGACGTCATCGACAATGGCAAAGGCTTGCCACGCGAGAACCGCCAAAGGCTGCTCGAGCCCTACATGACGACGCGCGAGAAGGGCACCGGGCTCGGTCTCGCCATCGTCAAGAAGATCGTGGAGGACCATGGCGGGCGGCTCGAATTGCACGATGCGCCTGCGGATTTCCACGGTGGACGCGGCGCGATGATCTCGATCATCCTGCCGCCAGCTGCCGCAACCGCGCCGCCACGCGATCAAGGCGAAACGGAACACGAACGAGAAACTGAAAAGGTCGGTAATGGCGTCTGATATTCTCATCGTCGATGACGAGGAAGACATCCGTGAACTCGTCGCGGGCATATTGAGCGACGAAGGGCATGAAACCCGCACGGCATTCGATGCCGACAGCGCGCTCGCGGCAATCGCCGACCGGGCGCCGCGGCTGATTTTCCTCGACATCTGGTTGCAGGGCTCGCGCCTCGACGGGCTGGCGCTGCTCGACGAGATCAAGACGATGCATCCGAGCCTGCCGGTGGTGATGATCTCCGGCCACGGCAATATCGAGACAGCGGTGTCGGCCATCCGCCGCGGCGCCTATGATTTCATCGAGAAGCCGTTCAAGGCCGACAGGCTGATCCTGATCGCCGAGCGGGCGCTCGAAACCTCGAAATTGCGGCGCGAGGTGTCCGACCTCAAGCAGCGCAGCGGCGAAACCTTCGACCTGATCGGCATGTCGTCGGCGATGAGCCAGCTGCGCCAGACCATCGAGCGCGTGGCGCCGACCAACAGCCGCGTCATGATCATCGGTCCGTCCGGCTCGGGCAAGGAGCTCGCCGCGCGCGCCATCCACACGCTGTCGACGCGCAAGGGCGCGCCGTTCGTGACGCTGAGCGCGGCCAACATCACGCCCGAGCGCATGGAGATCGAGCTGTTTGGCACCGAATCGAACGGCACCGAGCGCAAGGTCGGCGCGCTTGAAGAGGCGCACCGCGGCATTCTCTACATCGACGAAGTGGCCGACATGCCGCGCGAGACGCAGAACAAGATTTTGCGCGTGCTGGTCGAACAGCAGTTCGAGCGGGTCGGCGGCACCAAGCGGGTCAAGGTCGACGTCCGCATCATCTCCTCGACCTCGCAGAACCTGGAGGCGATGATCGCCGACGGCCGTTTTCGCGAAGACCTCTATCACCGCCTGGCGGTGGTTCCGGTCATGGTGCCGGGCCTGGCCGAGCGGCGAGAGGACATTCCCTATCTCGTCGACAATTTCATGAAGCAGATCGCTCGCCAGGCCGGCATCAAGCCGCGCCGCATCGGCGACGATGCGCTTGCCGTGCTGCAGGCGCACAACTGGCCGGGCAATGTCCGCCAGCTGCGCAACAATGTCGAACGGCTGATGATCCTGGCGCGTGGCGACGATATCGATGCGCCGATCACCGCCGACCTGTTGCCGTCGGAGATCGGCGATGTCATGCCGCGCACGCCGAACCAGTCCGACCAGCACATCATGGCGCTGCCGCTGCGCGAGGCGCGCGAACAGTTCGAGAAGGACTATCTGATCGCCCAGATCAACCGTTTCGGCGGCAACATCTCGAAGACGGCGGAATTCATTGGCATGGAGCGCTCGGCGCTGCACCGGAAACTGAAGTCGCTGGGGGTCTGATCCCCATTGTTGTTGGTCCAGCGGGCCGTGGCCCGTGCAATTGCCGGTTACGGCAGCGGCGGAATCGCCTAGAAATAGCGAGACTGTTCTGAGGGATAACCCATGCCGCGCATTGCCTATGTGAACGGGCGCTATGTCGCCCATGCCGACGCTGCCGTGCATATCGAGGATCGCGGCTATCAGTTCGCCGACGGCGTCTACGAGGTCTGCGAGGTGGCGCAGGGCTTTATCGTCGACATGCCGCGCCATCTTGCCCGGCTGAACCGCTCGCTTAGCGAATTGTCGATCGACTGGCCGGTCACCAAGGGCGTGCTGCCGCTTCTTCTGCGCGAGATCGTGCGGCGCAACCACGTCGTCAACGGCCTGGTTTATGTCCAGGTTACGCGCGGTGTTGCCAGCCGCGACTTCGTTTTCCCGGCCGATACACCGTCATCGCTGGTGATTACGGCCAGAAAGGCCGACCCGGCGGCGGCCGCCAAGCGAGCCGAGGCGGGCATCAAGGTCATCACCGTGCCGGAAAACCGTTGGGACCGGGTCGACATCAAGAGCACCGGCCTGCTGCCCAACGTGCTGGCCAAGCAGAAAGCCAAGGAGGCCGGCGCCCAGGAAGCCTGGTTCGTCGACACCGATGGCAACGTCAAGGAGGGCGGCTCGTCCAACGCCTGGATCGTTACAAGGGACGGCGTTCTGGTTACCCGGCCGGCGGAGCATGGCATCCTGCGCGGCATCACCCGCACGACCATGTTCGAAGTGGCGGCAAATCTCGGGTTGACGATCGAGGAGCGCGGTTTTTCAGTCACTGAAGCCAAGGCTGCGCGAGAAGCTTTCATCAGTTCGGCAACGACAATCGCCATGCCGGTCGTGGCAATCGACGGTGCCGCGGTCGCCAATGGGAACCCCGGTTCGATAACACTTTCATTGCGGCAAGCCTTTTTTGACGTTGCGGAAAAAAGTCCAGCCTGATAACCGCACAGACGGACTGCACATCAATATATCTCGTTCTGCTTGTCGTTACTGACGGCAAGGGGGTGTTTGCAAGCTTGACATGTGCCCGCTAATTTGGCGCATTGGCCTGCAAACCGAAGGGGATCGGCGAAAGACAAGAACAATGGCGGAACGATCGCAAAACCTTCAGGACCTGTTCCTGAATTCTGTTCGCAAGAGCAAAAATCCACTCACCATCTTTCTCATCAACGGCGTCAAGCTGACCGGCGTGGTCACTTCCTTCGACAATTTTTGTGTTCTGCTGCGCCGTGACGGCCACTCCCAGCTCGTCTACAAGCATGCCATTTCCACGATCATGCCGAGCCAGCCGGTTCAGATGTTCGATGGCGAGGAAAGCCAGGGCGCCTGATTGGCACGTGAAAAAGACGCGGACCGCGGCGTCCGCGGGAAACCAGCACATAATTCCGGGACGGAAGCCACAGGTCCGACCCGGGCGGTTGTCATTGTGCCGGTGCTTACCCGGCATCAGCGCAACGATGACGAAACGAACCGTCCACGGCTGACGCGTTCGGCGGATGCGCGCCACGACGAAGCGGTCGGCCTTGCCCGCGCCATCAACCTGGATCTGATCCACACGGCGGTGGTCACCGTCAACGATCCACGCCCGGCAACCTTGCTCGGCAGCGGCAAGGTCGCGGAATTCGCCGAGATCGTCAAAGAGGGTCACGCGGAGGTGGTCATCGTCGACCATCCGCTGACGCCGGTGCAGCAGCGCAATCTCGAAAAAGAAATGAATGCCAAGGTGCTCGACCGCACCGGACTGATCCTGGAGATTTTTGGCGAGCGCGCGCGGACCAAGGAGGGCACGCTGCAGGTCGAACTTGCCCATCTCAACTACCAGAAGGGCCGCCTGGTGCGGAGCTGGACCCACCTTGAACGCCAGCGCGGCGGAGCCGGCTTCCTCGGCGGCCCCGGCGAAACCCAGATCGAATCGGACCGGCGGCAGCTGCAGGAAAAAATCATCAAGCTCAAGCATGAGCTGGAAACGGTGCGCCGCACCCGCGACCTGCACCGGGCCAAGCGCAAGAAGGTGCCGTTCCCGGTGGTGGCGATCGTCGGCTACACCAATGCCGGCAAGTCGACGCTGTTCAACCGGCTGACCGGGGCCGACGTGCTGGCCGAAGACATGCTGTTTGCCACGCTCGACCCGACGCTGCGCCGCGTGCGCCTGCCGCACGGCACGCCGATCATCCTGTCGGACACAGTCGGCTTCATTTCGGACCTGCCGACGCATCTGGTCGCCGCCTTCCGCGCCACGCTGGAAGAGGTCGTCGAGGCCGATCTGGTCATCCACCTGCGCGATATTTCGGATCCGGATACCGCAGCGCAAGCCGAGGACGTCGAGCGCATTCTCGCCGATCTCGGCGTCGATGCCGGCGATGCCAAGCGCGTCGTCGAAGTGTGGAACAAGGTCGACCTGCTCGACGACGGCAACCGCGAGCGTCTGCTTGCCGACGGCACTGACGCCAACAAGGCGCCGCCGATCGCCATCTCGGCCGTCACCGGCGAAGGCATCGATGCGCTGAAGGCGCTGATCGAGACCAGGATGTCGGGCGAACTCGAGGAATTGACGGTGACGATCGAACCGGCGCAGTTCGGCCTTGTCGACTGGCTCTACCGCAATGGCGACGTCGTTTCGCGGGTAGACAATGAGGATGGCAGCGCAACCATTGCACTCAAGGCTACGCACAGCGCGCGGCATGAGATCGAAAGCCGATTGCACCGCAAAAACAGGCAGTAAGCCTGATTATTTCGCGCTCTTGGCCTGCTGCCAGAGCGCTTCCATCTCGTCCAGCGTGGCTTTTTCGAGCGTGCTTCCCGATGCATCGATCGCGCGCTCGACATAGTGGAAGCGCGAGCGGAACTTTTCGTTGGTGCCGCTGAGCGCCGCTTCCGAATCGAGGTTGAGGTGACGGCCCAGGTTGACGACGGCAAACAGCATGTCGCCGAATTCGTCCTTGATCTCAGCCGTTTCGCCCTTGGCCAGCGCCTCGCGCAATTCGCCGATCTCTTCCTCGATCTTGTCGAGGATGGGTGCTGCCTCGCTCCAGTCGAAACCGACACGGGCAGCCTTTTCCTGCAGCTTTAGCGCCCGCGTCAAAGCGGGCAGGGCGACGGGCACGCTGTCCAGGAACCCCTTGCCATTGTCTTCGGGGTCGAGGCCGCGGGCGAGGCGGGCGCTTCGCTTTTCGGCTTTTTCCTCAGCCTTGATCTTTTCCCACATGCCCTTTGCCATGCCGGCGCTGCGCGCCTTCTCGTCGCCGAAGACATGCGGATGGCGGCGGATCATCTTGGTGGTGATGGCCTCGACCACATCACCGAAGGCAAAATCGCCGGCTTCCTCAGCCATCTGCGCGTGGTAGACGACCTGCAGCAGGAGATCGCCGAGTTCGTCGCGCAGATCGTCGAGATCGCCGCGCGCAATGGCGTCGGCCACCTCATAGGCTTCCTCGATCGTATAGGGCGCGATGGTCGAGAAATCCTGCTCGATGTCCCAGGGACAACCGGTCTTCGGCGCCCTGAGCGCCGCCATGATCTCGATCAGCCGGGAAATGTCGCGCGAAGGTTTCATGCGGCGAATGCTATCCCGCTGCCTGTCGTGCGGCCAACGGCGTCAGCCGGAGAGGGGAGATTGTCCACAGCGAGCTTCAGCCGAGTACCGACACAACCGCCTTGGCGAGGTCATCCATGCCGTCCTCGGGCAGGCCGGCGACGTTGATGCGGCTGTCGCCGACCATGTAGACGCCATACTCCGCACGCAGCCGCTCGACTTGCGCCTCGGTCAGGCCAAGCCTGGAAAACATGCCGCGATGGCTGGCGATGAAGTCGAAGCGGTCGGAGTTGGACTGCCGGCGCAGCGCGTCGGCGAACTGGACGCGCAGCCTCAGCATGCGCAGCCGCATCTCCTCCAGCTCCGCCTCCCAGTCGGCGCGAAGGCCATCATCTTCCAGCACCATGCGCACGGCGGCGGCGCCATGGTCCGGCGGCATCGAATACATGGCGCGCGCCGCCGCCAGCATCTGGCTCATCGCCACATCGGCTTGCGCACCATCCTTCGCCAGGATCATCGCCGCGCCGACGCGGTCGCGGTAGACGGCAAAGTTCTTCGAGCAGCTCGAGGCAACGACCATTTCAGGCACCTTGCCCGCGAGAAGGCGCAAGCCGGCCGCATCGGCGTCCAGGCCTTCGCCAAAGCCCTGATAGGCAATGTCGACAAAGGGCAACAGCCCGCGCTCGACGACAAGATCGGTGACGCTGGCCCATTGCGCGATATCGAGATTGGCGCCGGTCGGGTTATGGCAGCAGCCATGCAGCAGCACGATATCGCCGGGCTCGGCTGCGCCAAGCGTTGCCAGCATCTCGTCGAAGCGCACCGCGCCGGAAACGGCATCGAAATAGGGATAATCGCGCACCTTGAGGCCGGCCCCGCGCATCACCGGCGGGTGGTTCGGCCATGTCGGGTCCGACAGCCAGACGGTTGCGTCGGGGCGGGTCCGCTTCAACAGCTCCGCCACCAGCCGCAGCGCGCCGGAACCGCCAGGCGCTTGCGCGGCGCGGATGCGCGTCATGTCGGCAGCGGGGCCGAAGGCCAGCTTGACCATCGCCGTGTTGAAGCCGGTGTCGCCGGCAAGGCCGAGATAGGTCTTGGTGTCCTGGTCCTGCAGCAACCGCTTCTCGGCCTCGCGCAGGGCGCGCATGACCGGCGTCCTGCCGTCGCGGTCCTTGTAGACGCCGACGCCGAGATCGATCTTGCCGGGGCGCGGATCGGCGCGATAGAGGCCGATCAAGGCGATGATCTTGTCAGCCGGGGCAGGTTGCAGGGTCTCGAACATCAATACGGCTCCAATGGCGGCGGAGTAATACGCAAAGCGGCCGCGTTTCGCCAGTGCTTCCATCTGCGCCAGTCCGCTAGCGTACTGGACCGTTACGCCAAGCTTTGTCTGTACGGCAGGGGTCGGCGGCTATGGCGACGGGTTCATTCCAATCCGCCGGATAAGCACCCGTCCAATCACGGCGAGACCGATGCCGGTCAGCAGGGAGAAACCGCCGAGCATGCCGGCCAGCCCGGCAAGGAACCAGCGTCCGGCGAAGCTGTCGACGGAGGCATTTTGCGGATTGGTTGGGTCGTAAGCGACAGGGACGCTGTCGCCATCACCCCAGAACGAGCTGTGGACGGCATTGTTGAAGCGGATGACGGTGCCGTCGGCGGTCGAGAACTCGATGCGGGGATTGTATTCGGCGGCGACAATCCTGCCTGTCGCCGAAGCGGTACGAGGGCCGTACATCTCGACGATGGCCAGCACGCCGGAAGCGATCAGTCCGACAATGCCAAAGATGATGAACACCCTGCCGACGATCGGCAACGCTGCAAAACCCGTTACACGACTACCATTGGCCATCTTTTGCTCCTGGGACAGACGGATAAGGCTAGACTTCATCCATAAAGCAAACATCTGCCGCACGGGAGATGGGTAAGTGCGCAGCGGACTTCTGATTGCATGATGCCTATTGTGGCGACGCAAAAAAGTTTTGGTGGCGATGGATTAAGATCCCCGCCTGTTTCGTAAACGGGGCATGAAACGGTCGATGCCACGCTTCGATATTGTCGGACAGCTGGGTTCGCTCAGGCGCTACGCACGCTCGCTGACGCGCGACGGCACTGACGCCGAGGATCTGGTGCACGATGCGCTGGTGCGCGCCTACGAGCGGCGCGACACATTCCGCTCGGGCGGCAATCTGCGGGCATGGTTGCTGTCGATCGTCCACAACGCTTTCATCGACAAGATGCGCTCGCGCCGGTCGGAAGCAGCGCGTGTCGAGCAGGCCGGCTATCTCACCGATGCCAGCACCCCGGCGCCTCAGGAACATTCCGTGCGACTGGCGCAGGTGCGCGAGGCCTTTTTCAGTCTGCCGGAGGAGCAGCGTTCGGCGCTGCATCTGGTCGCCATCGAGGGCCTTTCCTACCAGCAGGCCGCCGACGCCAGCGGGGTGCCGCTGGGCACGCTGATGTCGCGCATCGGCAGGGCGCGCGCAGCACTGCGCGAGATGGAAAACGCTGCACCTTCGCCGGCCAAAAGCCATCTGAGGATCGTGGGAGACCCGTCATGACCGACCTGTTGCGGGACCCGGTGACCGATACCGATCTCGATTCTTATGTCGACGACCAGCTGGATGTCGCGCGCCGCATCGAGGTCGAGGCGTTCCTCTCAGTTCGTCCGGAGGCTGCGGCGCGGGTGATGTCCGACTTGAGGACGCGCGACGAACTGCGCCTGGCGCTGGCTGCTTCCACAGGCATGGCGCGGCCGGCGACGACTGAAGTCGCGCGCCGGCTGGGCAGGGGACTGGCCAGTCGCCGCGTCTTCGCCGTGCTGCAGCGGGTGGCCGCGGTCGCCGTCTTTGTCGCTGCCGGCTGGCTGGCGAACGGCCTCTTCGGGCCGCTGCTGGTGACCAAGGTCGTGGCTTCGCCGCCGCCGCCCGCCTATGTCGAAGAAGCGATCCGGGCGCACAAGACGACGCTCATGCGCGAGGCGATGCCCTCGCAGCTGGAGGCGCCCAACTACAATGGCGACGAAATCCGCGCCGCCACCGCAATCGTCATGCCATCGCTGCCCAAGGACTGGAAGGTCCGCGACGTGCAGATCTATCCGTCGCGCTTCGGGCCGAGCGTCGAAGTGGCGCTGGAGACGAAGGATATGGGGCTGGTCTCGCTGTTTGCGATCCGGCCCGGAACCTTCGACGTGGTCAAGCCTGCCATCGCGCCCTCCGGCGACATCTCCTCTGCCTATTTCCAGATCGGCGAGGTCGCGTACGCGGTCGTCGCGCGCAGCGATGTCCACGACCTCGACCGCGCCGCCGAGACGCTTGCCAAGACACTTTACTGATCAGGACACTTTACTGAGACCACATAAGGAGAACCCGCATGAATACCCCTGACCTCGGATACCGCATGGGCACTGGCGCGCGCGCCGGCGCCGTCTATGACGAGGGCCTGCGCAGCCACATGCTGCGTGTCTATAACTATATGGGCATCGGCCTCGTCGTCACCGGCATCGTCGCCATGGTGGTCGCTTCGACGCCGGCCCTCTACGTGCCGATCTTTTCCAGCCCGCTGAAATGGGTGGTGATGCTGGCGCCGCTCGCCTTCGTGCTGCTGTTCTCGTTCAAGATGCAGACGATGTCGGCGGCGAGCGCCCAGTTGATGTTCTGGGCCTTCTGCGCGGTGATGGGCCTGTCGCTGGCTTCGGTGTTCCTGGTCTTCACCGGCACCAGCATCGCGCGCACCTTCTTCATCACCGCCACGATGTTCGGCGCCACCAGCCTCTACGGCTACACGACCAAGCGCGACCTGACCCAGTTCTCGTCCTTCCTGATCATGGGCCTGATCGGTGTGGTGATCGCCAGCGTCGTCAACATCTTCCTTGGCTCGACCGCGCTGCAGTTCTCCATTTCGGTGATCGGCATCGCGGTGTTCGTTGGCCTGACCGCCTGGGACACGCAGACGATCAAGGAACAGTATGCGGAGAATTTCGACGCGGAATCGCAGCAGAAGCTCGCCGTCTTCGGCGCGCTGTCGCTCTACCTGAACTTCGTCAACATCTTCCAGCTGCTGCTGAACTTCACCGGCGAACGCGAATAGTCGAACCGTAGCAGGGCAACAATCTCGATCTCGCAGTGGCCGGAGGAGAATCTCCGGCCACTGTCGTTTTTGCCGTCGAGACATCGCTCCTCTATCAGCGCGATGTCGCTGCGCCCTTGAGTCCATGGGGGCTTTTGCTAACCTGCCGCTCGCACGCAGCTTTCCGCGAGAACGCATGGAACAAGTGACGCTTCACGGCGACGGCATCTCGGCAACCATTGTCGGGCAGGGGGCCGAGCTCGTCTCCTTGCGCAATGCCGAGGGTCTGGAGTTTTTGTGGCAGGCCGGGCCGGAATGGCGGCGGCATTCGCCGGTGCTGTTTCCGATCGTCGGCCGGCTGAAGGGGGACCAGCTTCGCCATCGGGGCCGGGTCTATCCCCTGACGCAGCACGGATTTGCCCGCGACAAGCCATTTGTGTGGGCTGACGCGAGCCCCCGATCCTGCGCGCTGGTGTTGACCGACGATGCCGATACACGCACGCGCTATCCGTTCGCCTTTCGCCTTGCCATCACCTACACGCTCGAGCGTCGCGAACTTGGTGTGAGCTTCGAGATTGCCAACACCGGCGACGAGACGCTGCCAGCCTCCATCGGTGCACATCCGGCTTTCAATTGGCCATTGCAGCCGGGGCTCGCCAAGACAGACTACCACCTGACCTTTGCCCAGAACGAGCCGGCGCCGATCCGCCGGCTGAAGGATGGCCTGGTGGTGGCTGCACCACAGCCGACGCCCATCGAAGGCAAAACGCTGGCGCTTTCCGAACAGCTGTTCGAGGCAGACGCCGTGATCCTCGACCGGCCGGCCAGCACCAGCGTGCGCTATGCCGCCCGTAACGGTGCGGCGATCGAGATGTCGTGGCAGGGTTTTAGGGAATTGGGCATCTGGTCGAAGCCGGGCGGCGCTCCGTTCCTGTGCATCGAACCCTGGCATGGCCTCGCCAGCCCCGTCGATTTCGATGGTGAGTTCGCGGACAAGCCGGGCGTGATGCTGATCGCGCCCGGTGAAAAGCGCGTGCTGAGCTATCAGGTACGGCTCGAGCATGCGCCGCTGTGACCGATGAACCAGAGACAGGCGCGATGAAACTTGGCTTCATCGGCACGGGTGCCCTTACAGCGGCCATTGTCAGCGGGCTCAAATCCGTCGCGGATAACTCCGTCTCCGTGCTGCTGTCGCCGCGCAATGAAGAGATCGCCGCAGAGCTGGCAGCCCGTTATCCGGATGTGCGTATCGCTGATGACAATCAGGCGGTTCTCGATCAATGCGACCTGGTCATGCTGGCTGTCCGGCCGCAAATTGCGCATGACGTCCTGCCGGGTTTGCGGTTTCGGCGCGAGCATCACCTCATCAGCTTGATCGCCACGCTGCCGCGCGAGGAGATTGCCCGCTTGACCGCACCCGCGCACCAGGTGACGAAAGCGCTGCCCATGCCGATGATCGCCCACCGGCTGGGGGCAACGATCATCTGCCCGCCGGATGCCACTCTCGCTGCCTTGTTCGGCAATCTGGGGAAAGTGATCGAGGTCGAGAACTCAGCCGAATTCAACGCGTTGAGCGTGGCCACCGCAACCTATGCCAGCTACTTCAGATATCTCGATACGATCAACAGCTGGCTCAAGAGGAATGGCGTGGAGGAAGGGAAGGGGCGCGATTACATCGCCTCGCTTTTCAAAGCCTTGGGAAGCGCTCCTGATATGTCGCCGGATGCCGACTTCATGCATCTGGCGCAGGACTATGCGACGCGCGGCGGCATCAACGAACAGGTTCTTCGCGAACTCACGGCGCGAAACGTGTTCGAGGCGCTCACCGAGAGCCTGGACGGCGTACACCGGCGCATCGTCGGCGATACGCCTTGATGGGCGGCACCTTGAAGTTCCCTGATGATCAGGAGTATGGCTCCAACGGATGTTCCGGACCGTTTCGGGAGGGTCGGCGGGTGCCTGGATGCTTGAAATTGGGCTTTGTGGCAGCGGCGCTGGCTGTGCTGATTGTCTTTCCGGTCGCTGCCGCCGACATCGACCGCGCCAGCATCTACCGCGCGCAGTCGGTGACCAGCGGCACTGGCGAGGAGAACCGGGCGTGGGGCCTGGCGCCGTGCCTTGAAGAGGTGCTGGTCAAGGTTTCCGGCGACCCGCGGCTGATCGGCGACCCGCGTGTTGCGGACATGAGCCGGCACGCGGCCGACTATGTCACTGGTGTCGGCTACCGCGACCTGCTCAACAACCGCCCGCCGCATGACGAGCAGGGCACCCACGACCGGCCGCATTACATCACCGCCGATTTCGACCCGGACGAGATCGATGCCTTGCTGGCGTCGCTCGGGCGCAAACCGTGGGCGGTGCCGCGGCCAAAAATCGTCGCACTGCTGGATGTAAGGCCGATGAAAGGCGACGGCTTCACGCTGGTGCGCGATGGCGGCGGCGAGCTTGCGGCGGATATGCGCGTTGCGCTGGCGGACGCGGCGCACCGGACCGGTTTGCCGCTGGAGTTGCCTCGGCCGTCCGACGTCGCGCTCGCCGACGTGGCCAACACGCTGGATGGGGACGCCCTGCTTGCCGGCACTTTGGTATGGCGCCAGGAAGCGCTGGGCTGGGTCGGCGACTGGCGGCTCAGCTTCAAGGATAAGGACTATCGCTGGCAGGTACGTGGCGTCAGTTTCGACGATGCGTTCCGCAACGCCACGCGCGGAACGCTGCAGATCCTGTCGGGGAATGGACAGCCGGAAGCCGTCACGCCCTGACTTCAAGGGAACCTTCTTGCCGGAGCACCGTAAACAAAGTGGCGGGCAAGCTTTGAGCAAGGAGGTAGAATTGCAACATCGCCGGATCGACATTGACGGAAACAGCATCTTCTATCGCGAAGACGGCCCGCCTGATGCTCCCGTCCTTCTCCTGCCGCACGGCTATCCGTGCTCGTCCTATCAATTCCGACGGTTGATGCCGGCACTTGCCGATCGCTGGCATACATTCGCGCCGGACTTTCCCGGCTTTGGCTATAGCGCCACGCCCGAAATGTTGGTTTTTGGCTATGATTTCGATGCCTATGCCGAGTTTCTGACAGCTTTCGCCGATGCGCTCGGCATGTCGCGCTATGCTCTCTGGCTGCACGATTATGGCTCGCAGATCGGACTGCGCCACGCCATCGCACATCCCGAGCGCATCGCGGCACTCATCATCCAGAACGGCGATATACACCAGGATGTTCTCGGGCCGAAATACGCTGGGATAAAAGCCTATTGGAAGGAAAAGACGCCCGAAAAGCACCGGCCGTTGGAAGAGGCGGTGAGCGAGGAGGGGTTCCGGCACGAGTTTGTCGGAGAGGTGGATTACGCTGTAGCCGAGCGCGTGCCTCCCGATCTTTGGAAACTCCACTGGCCTTTGATGGACACGCCGATCCGCCGGCGGCTCGCGGTCGGCCTGATGGAGAAGCTGGAGGCGAACCTCGGCTGGTTCCCGCGCTATCAGCGCTATCTGCGCGAGCACCAACCGCAGACGCTCATTGTCTGGGGCCCCGAGGATGGTTACATGCCGGCACAATCGGCGCATGCCTACCACCGCGATTTGCCGGAAGCAGAACTTCATCTCATCGGCGGCGCCGGCCACTGGCTGCTCGAAACCCATTTCGATGAGGCGCTTCCCCTGGTGCGCGATTTTCTGGCGCGCGTCCACAGTCAGGAAGCGAAAGGGACGGGCCGGGCGTAGACCCCTCCGTTGCGGCCATCGGATCGATCTGCAACCATGGCGCCATGATGGAAAAGTCTGCCGCGCCCTGGCCACTGCTGCAAATCGCGATCGAGCCGAAGTCGCGGGCCGATCAGGAGAAGCTGCTTGTCACTTCGTCCAAGCTCGCGCCTGACGACCGCGACCCGTCCGCTGCCGTGGCCATGGCCAGATGACGTCGCCAAAATTCTCCTCGCGGGCAGGGTTCCTTGTCGGCCTCGGCATCACGCCCGTCGCCTTTTTCCTGGCGCTCTATTCGGCCGGAGCCGGGCATGGCGACTATGGGCTGGCGCGACTTCTCTATCCGGTCCCCATGCTGGCAACGCTGTTGACCAACACTACGATCACCGGCCTTTCGATCGGATTGGCTGCGCTGCAGTTTCCCGCCTATGGGGCATTTGTTGCGGGCGCCGGCGGCTCCAGATGGCTGGCCCTTGGCGTCTTCCATCTTGTTGCAATCGCAGCAGCCTTCAGCGGCCTCCTGGAAAGCTTCTCGGGATGACGCTCCTGTTCGTTATCCTGGTGCCAGCCCGTCGAGCAGGAAGTCGAGGCCTTTGCGAAGGCGCCATCCCAATCGCTAAGGGGAGAGGGGGGAACCGACCTGAAGCAGCCGCTCGTTAATGAGGCGATCATCCCATACCTGCACCTCGATGAACTTGTCGTACTTCATCGTTGGATCGGTCTTCCAGCGCTCACCGGGCATCCCAAATTCGGCCACGACGGCTTCGATCTCACCAAGAGTAAACACTTGCCCGTGGTATCGCTTTCGTTGGGGGCGAAGATCGTCACGCGTCGCGATCGGGAGACTTGCCATGCTGTCCGGATAGGTGAAAGTGAGCGTCTCCGGTGGGAACTCTCGCAGTCGCATAACGAGTCGGCTTGGCCGTGACGGGTCTTTGCCGTCGGCAAAGTCGCCAAGAAAGAAATAGACCGGACGCTCTAGCTTCGTGGGCCCAAGCAGTCGGCGCCGTTCTCGAATGAGCCATTCCTCCGTTAATCGTCGCCTCTCCAAGTAGTTTGGTTTGATAGCGCGCAGCCCAGACGCTCTGATCTCGTCAAGAACCCGTTCTGCCTGCTCTTCGGAAAGCTCGCAAACATTTCTGCACGGTCCTCGACGGGGATCGTAGTTGTGAGTGATGACCTCGGGGAACGATTCCATTCGGGGAAGCTATACGAACCGCGCGTCAGCAGGCCACATCGCTGCCAGATGGATGCCCTTGAGGGTACCCGTTGGGACGTTGTCGGCAAATCATGCGTTGTATCGCAGCCATGGGATGGTGACCGCCCAGTGAGCCGCCGGCCTGCATCTCAGTCAGCAGGGCGTATATTGGCACGCCGCTAATGGAAGCAGCAGCCACATATGAAAGTCGCATAAGATAGATTATGGAACTTATTACATGAGGCTGCAGCTGGGAAATGACGCGGACTTTCATAGGCTTGGCATGATCGACGCGTGTTGCCTTGAGCCGATGGCCAACGCTACGCTGTGTCGATGACGACAGGAAAGCGTGACATCGAAGCGGCGATCGAAGTGTTCGTGCACGGCTTCAGTACCGATAAGAGCCGTTCCTTTCCCTACGAGGCCAGCCGCGTCGGACCCTTGTGGCTGATGCGCGATGCCGAGCGCAAGAATGCACGCGATTACCGTGACGAAGAATGGATCGTCCATGACGTCGCCGCCGAGGAAGCCGATGCCATCGTGCGGCAGCATGCGCGGCCGAGCTTTGCCGTTTCGGTCGTGATCGCGAATGATGGCCCGGACGAACCAACGCGAACGGCCTACAAGGCGCTCGGCTACCGGCTGCTGCGGACGGAAGGCTTTTTCGTCCAGTCGCTGCGCCAAATTCCAGACCCGCCAGCAATCGTCTCTATCGAACGCGTGAGGACGGCTGAACGCGCTGCACAACTGGGAAAGGTCATACGCAGGCGGACACTTCCAGACGATCAACTCGGCGACGATGCGCCGTTTCGCCAGTATGTGGCGCTCGATGGCGACGCCATCGTCGGGCGTGTGCGCAGCATAGACGCCGTCGGCGCCACATGGTGCTCGGCAATGTTTGTCGAGCCTTCGCACCGGCGTCGAGGCATCGGCCAGGCGCTGATGGCCAAAATGCTGCATGACGACAAAGCGCATGGGTCGCGGTGCTCGATGCTGTTGGCGACGCCGGAGCGCTGCTTTATCCCCGCATGGGCTATGAGCGGATTGGAACGCTGCTGATCTTCGCACTGAAGAACCGAACGTCCTTATAAAGATCTGCTCGTATCATGCTGTCTCATAAAGGAATTTCGATCACCATGCCGTCATAGGCCGGAGTGACGTTGGCCGGCACCTCGGCCTTCACCGTGGCATAGTCGAGCGGCACATGCATATGCGTCAGCACGGCCTGTTTCGACGCCAGTTTTTCAATCCAGCCAAGCGCCTGACCGAGCGACAGATGACTGGGATGGGTATGGTACTGCAAGGCATCGATGACCAGCATGTCCAGGCCGCGCAGCCGCTCGGCGGTGGTATCCGGGAAGTCGCTTATATCGGGGCAGTAGGCCAGCCCGCCGATGCGGAAGCCGAGCGAAATGATGTCGCCATGGATCTGCGGCAGCGGCTCGAGGGTGAGGGCACCGCCCTCGCCTTCGATCGTCACCGCCCTTGCGTGATCGATGATGTGCGGCCTGACGATCGGCGGATAGGAGCTGCCAAGCGGCGTCTCGAAGCAATAGCCGAACGCTTCGCGCAGCCTGAGCATGGTCGGCTGGTCGGCATGGACATCGATCAAATGGCGCTGCTCCAGCACGTAGCCGCGCAGATCGTCGATGCCGTGGATGTGGTCGGCGTGCGGATGCGTATAGACGACGGCGTCGATGCGCCGGACCGCCGCCATCAGCATCTGCTCACGGAAATCAGGCCCGGTGTCGATGACGACCGTGGTTCTGGCGCCGTTGGCTGCTATCCGCTCGACGAGCGCGGCTGAGCGTGTACGCCGGTTTTTCGGATTGGCCGGGTCGCAATTGCCCCAATCGCCGGTGATGCGCGGCGTGCCAGGTGACGAGCCGCAGCCGAGGATGGTGAGGCGCAGCCGGTCGCTCATGCGTCAGAGCCCGGCGGGCCGCGGCATCTTGCCGAACAGCCGGAAGAAGTTCGCCGTCGTCAGCGTCGCGATCTCGGCTTCGCCAACGCCGACCGTCTCCGCCAGCACCTTGGCTGTATGCGCGACATAGGCCGGCTCGTTGCGTTTGCCGCGGAACGGCACCGGCGCCAGATACGGCGCGTCGGTCTCGACCAGCAGCCGGTCATGCGGCACATCGGCTGCGATGGCGCGTAAATCGGCGGAGTTCTTGAAGGTCAGTATGCCCGAGAAGGACACATAGCCGCCAAGCGCCACGCCGACCTCTGCCAGCCGTCGCCCCGACGAAAAACAATGCAGGATGAAGGGGAAGGCGCCCTTCCCTGTTTCGTCTTCGAGGATGGCAGCCATATCGTCGTCGGCATCGCGCGAATGGATCACCAGCGGCAGCCCGGACTCGCGCGCGGCCGATATGTGAGTGCGAAAGCCCTGCGCCTGCGCGTGGCGTGGCGCCTTGTCGTAGAAATAATCCAGCCCGGCCTCACCGATCGCCACCACCTTCGGGTGCGCGGACAGGCGCACAAGGTCCTCAGCCGTCACATCCAGCTCTTCGCCGGCATTGTGAGGATGGGTGCCGACCGAGCAATAGATTTCGTCGAAACTCTCGGCAATCTCAAGCACTTGCGCAAACCGCTTCACGCGTGTCGAGATGGTCACCATGCGACCTATACCGGCAGCCTTTGCGCGGGCGACGATGGCCGCCCGCTCCTCGGCGAAATCCGGAAAGTCGAGATGACAATGGCTGTCGACGAGCATCAGGCGCTCGCCTCAGGGTTTTCGACATAACGCGGAAACACGCCCTCCGGCGCGGGCAGCGCCGTGCCGGGCACCAGCGCATAGTCGGCATGGACATGCGCGAAGTCACGCTTGTCCGCCGGCACCGCCAGCAGGTCCAGCAGCTTGCCGGCCGACCCCGGAATGTAGGGCTGGCACAGCAATGCCACGCGCCGCACCAGTTCGGCGGTCGTCCACAGCACCGTTTCCATACGCGCCGGATCGGTCTTCTTCAGCGCCCAGGGCGCCTGCGAGGCGAAGTAGCGATCCGCTTCCGCCACAACGCCGAAGATCGCCGCCAACGCGAGATGGATGCCCTGTTCCGCCATCGCCTGGCGCGCGGTACCCAGCGCTTCCACCGCCTGGTCGAGGATCGCGCTGTCGGCTTCGGTCAGCTCGCCGCGATGCGGCACCACGCCGCCGCAGTTCTTGGCGATCATCGACAGCGAGCGCTGCGCCAGATTGCCGAGACCGTTGGCGAGATCGGCATTTGTGCGGTTGACGATCGCGTCATGGCTGTAGCTGCCGTCCTGGCCGAATGGCACCTCACGCAAGAAGAAATAGCGCACCTGGTCGAGGCCGTAATGCTCGACCATGGTGAAGGGGTCTACGACATTGCCGACCGACTTCGACATTTTCTCGCCGCGGTTGAACAGGAAGCCATGCGCGAAGACGCGCTTCGGCAGTTCGATGCCGGCCGACATCAGGAAAGCCGGCCAGTAGACGGCATGGAAGCGGACGATGTCCTTGCCGATAATGTGCGTGGCCGGCCAGTAGCGCCATTGCTCGGCCTTGGTGTCGGGATAGCCGGCAGCGGTGATGTAGTTGGTCAAGGCATCGACCCAGACATACATCACATGCTTGTCGTCGCCGGGCACCGGCACGCCCCAATTGAAGGTCGTGCGCGAGACCGAGATATCCTTGAGGCCGGATCTGACGAAGCTCATCACCTCATTTCGGCGCTCGGCCGGACCGACGAAATCGGGCTGGCTTTCGTACAGCGCAAGCAATTTGTCCTGATAGGCGGAAAGCCTGAAGAAGTAGCTTTCCTCCTCATTCCATTCGACCGGCGAGCCAAGCGGCTCGCGGCGCACGCCGTCGTCGCCGAGCGTGGTTTCGCTCTCTTCGAAATAGCCTTCCTGGCGGACCGAATACCAGCCACTGTAGCGGTCGAGATAGATGTCGCCATTGGCCGCCATCGCCTTCCAGATCGCCTGGCACGACTCGTAGTGGCGTGGTTCCGTCGTGCGGATGTAATCATCATTCGAGCCGCCCAGGACCTCTGTCATCGAACGGAAGATCGCCGAGTTGCGGTCGGCAAGCGCGAGTGGCGTTATGCCTTCCTTCTCGGCCGTCTGCTGCATCTTGAGGCCGTGTTCGTCAGTGCCGGTGAGGAAGAGCACGTCCTTGCCGTCCAGGCGCTGGAAGCGGGCCAGCGCGTCGGTCGCGATGACCGTATAGGCGTGGCCGATATGCGGCTTGCCGTTCGGATAGAAAATTGGTGTCGTGATGTAGAATGTGTCGCGTGACATGAATTAACCGTCATGAATGGCCGAATGAATGTGAGCGGTGGATATCGCATCGAGACGGCGATTGCCATCCCGCCGCAATGCCGAAACCGGTCACATTCGCATTGCGGAATTCAGGCGGTCGATCATGGTCAAGGCGTGCTGCTTCTTGTCAAGATTGTAGGTATCGGTCTCAGATATGGCGTTCAGCGCCTCGTGCCAAGTGTCGGACAGCGTTTTCGCCCGCGCGAGATCCCCAGCCAGCGCGGCTTCACTGGCGCCGGTGGAGAGCAGATCGAGCGCGCGGCGGTTGAAGATGTCGAACTGGATCGCCTGGTCGCGGCCGGCGACGGCCTCGGCAAGGCGATAGGCGCCGGCGATGTCGCTCTTGCCCGACGTGACCAGGGCGTCGAGCGTGCCGGCAATCTCCAGCCCGCCATATTGGGTCAGAAGGATCGCATTGCGGGCGCTGCCCCCTGCCCGTTCCGCCAATGCCGCGCGCGCGGCAGGATCGGAAGGTGGCGGCGGCTCGACGGTTTCCAGAACGCTCATCAGGCTGCCGGCATCGAGCGGCGTCAGCCGCACCATCTGGCAGCGCGAGCGGATGGTCGGCAAAAGGCTGCCCGGCGCATGCACGATGAGGATGAACAGCGTGCGGCTCGGCGGCTCCTCAAGGTTCTTCAGCAAGGCATTGGCGGCGTTGGTGTTCATGTCGTCGGCCGGATCGACGATCACCACCCGGTAGCTGCCGTCATGCGAGGTCAGCGACAGGAAGCGGTTGACCTTGCGGATCTCGTCGACGGTGACGACCGTCTTGAAGCTCTTGGTCTTGTCGTTCAGCGGCCTGGTCAGATGCAGCACGCCGGGATGCGCCCCTGTGGCGATCTGGCGAAACAGCGGTGAGGCCGGATCGGGAACGGCAAACACATCCGGCGCCTGGTCGAAGGCCGGATGCTTCAACAGATGGTGCGCCAGGTGAAAGGCAAGCGTCGCCTTGCCGATGCCGACCGGCCCGGCAAAGATCAACGCATGCGGCAGTTTTCCCGAGCGATAGGCGGCAGCGAGCATCGCGGCCGCCTGCTCATGGCCGACCAGGCGCAGCGTCTCGGACGGCTCCGGTACACCGTCCAGTGTGTCGTGCTGCTCGGGAGCGATGCGTTCGAAGATCATGCGGGCGCCGCCTGTCGGTTGCGCGCGGGCGCCCTCGCCTCAAGTGCGGCGAACACCACCGCGGTGATGACATCCTCCACCGCAGCGGGAGGCGCCGACGCGTCGATCACGATGCAGCGGTCCGGCTCGGCGGCTGCGATCGCCAGGAAGGCGTCACGGCGGCGCTGGTGGATGTCCAGCGTCTCCTTTTCGAAGCGGTCCGGACCGTCCTCGGCGCCACGCCGCGCGGCGGCGCGCCGCAAGCCCTCGGCGGGGTCAATGTCAAGGATCAGCGTCATGTCCGGCATCATGCCGTTGATGGCGACCTCCTCCAGAGCTTCCATGAAAGCCGGATCGAGGCCGCCGGTGACGCCCTGATAGACGCGCGACGAATCCAGGAAACGGTCGCAAAGCACGATGGAGCCGCGCTCCACCGCCGGCCGGATGACCTGCTCGACATGGTCGGAGCGTGCGGCGGCAAACAGCAGCGCCTCCATCTTCGGCCCGAAAGGCTCGGCGGCGCCGGACAGGAGCACGTGCCTGACCGCCTCGGCGCCGGGTGACCCCCCGGGTTCGCGGGTGAGGAGGACATCGTATTTCTTGGCGCGCATCTTCTGGGCCAGCCGCTCGATCTGCGTCGACTTGCCGGCGCCCTCGCCGCCTTCGAAGGTGATGAAAAATCCGCTTGCCAATCGAAAGGCCTTTGTCCTGCTTTGCGCTGGTGTCTTAGTCCGCGCCCGAGAAAAGGTCCACGCCGCGGGAACTCAACGCAGCCAGCCTACGGCCAGTTCCCTGGCGGCATCAAACGCGCGTTGCGGCAGTGTGCCGACGCCGACCGATTCGGCGGCGAAAAGCGGCGTTTCCTGGCTCAGCGTATCGCCGATCCAGACGCGCAGCGCGCCGACGGGTTGCCCCTCCTCCACCGGCGCCGATACCGGCCCCTGATAGACGATCCTGGCGGTCAGCTTGTCGCGGTTGGCGATCGGCAGCAGGACGTCGATCGGCGCCTTTGCCTTCAGCGCTACGCTGGATTTGGCGCCGCCGAACACCTGGGCCTCGCCGACCACTTCGTTGCTGGCGAAAATCTCGGTCTTCTCGAAGGAGCGGACGCCCCATTCGAGCAGCTTGCGCGCTTCCTCGGCGCGCTCGCGATCGTTGGCCAATCCGCTCATCGCCGCGAACACCCTGGTCCCGTCATGGCTGACCGAGCCGACGATGCCGAAACCGCCCGCCTCACTCGACCCGACCGCCAGCCCATCGGCACCGATGCCCATGGCCAGCAACGGGTTGCGGTTCTTTTGCGAGATCTTGTTCCAGGTGAAATCGGCCCGGCCGTAATAGAGATAGAGATCCGGATATTCGCGCCATATATGCAGGCCAAGCTGCGCCAGTTCGCGCACCGTCGTCTGCTGGCCGTCGGCCGGCAGGCCAGTCGAATTGACGAATGTCGATTTCGCGAGCCCGATCTGGCGGGCGCGATCGTTCATCTGCGCCGCGAAATTCTCTTCCGAACCGGCCATGCCTTCGGCCAGCACCATGCAGCCGTCATTGGCGGCCTGTATGGTGACCCCCTGGATCAGATCCTCGACCCGGATCGCCGATTTGAGCTTGGCAAACATGGTCGACGTTCCCGAAGGCGCACCGCCCTTGCGCCAGGCATTTTCCGAAACCACGAAGGTGTCGTCGAGGCTCATGCGCTTCGACTTGATGGCGTTGAAGACCATCTCCATCGTCATCAGCTTGGCCATCGAGGCCGGCGGGATCGGTTGGTCGGCATCCTTGGAAAACAGCACCGTGCCGGTTTCGGCATCGATCATGAAAGCCTGCGTCGCCTTGGTTTCGAAAAGCTGCGCGTTGGCCGGAACCAGCGCGGCAAGCAAGAAGCCAAGGCCAAAAAGCCCGGCAAAAGGGTGGAAAAGGCGAAATCGCATGAAGAGGCTCGACTGTTAGCCGGCAGAAACTTGCCGCAACGCTATCAGGCTTCTTCCCGGCGGATCAACCGCGCAATGACAAAACCGGCGTGCCTTTGTTGGTCAGTTGCGCACAGCCAGCGCGTCCGGCGCGCCATGCGACCATGCCGCGCGCAAGAGGTCGTCGACATTGCCATGGCCATCCGGATAGAGATTGACCGCGTACCAGTCATTGCCGTCGAGTTCGGTGCTCTGGATTTCGGTCCTGCCGAACGGTTCGAGAGCCGCAGCCACCCGCTTTGCCTCGGCAGCATCGTCGAAGGATCCGGCGGCGACATAGTCGGAAACGGCAGGCGATGCCTGCGGGTTGGATTTCTTCCACGATTGCAGGATGTCGGCTGGCGACATGCCCCGGTCGTCAAGCGCTGCAAAGACGTCGGCGCGCTGTGCGCGCTCATCCGCATAGGAGAGCGAAGCCACGGCAAAGGGCGATTCCGGGCGCTGAGGCACGATCGGCCCGAATTCAGGCAGCGTCACATCGCTTGAGGCCGGTGCCTGCATCGACATCACTGGCTGTGTGTCGGAATTCGTCAACTGACCAGGAAACGGCACTACGGCAGGGGGTGCGCCAACAGATAGGCTCGGCGAAGGTCCGTTCATCGCCACCATGACCCCGGTCGGCAAGCCGTCGGACGGATCCGGACGATTGTTGCCCGGGTGGTAGGAGGCCACCAGATACTGGTCATCATTGCCGTCGAGCGGCGCGCGACCGATATATTCCACCTTGACCTTGGCCGTGCCGACCTTGGCATAGTCGAGCATTTGCGCGGCGCGTTCCGAGACATCGATGATGCGTCCCTGGTGATAGGGGCCGCGGTCGTTGACGCGCACGATGACCGAGCTTCCGGTCTCGGTGTTGGTGACACGGGCGTAGCTTGGCAGCGGCATGGTCGGATGCGCCGCCGTCAGATGGGTCATGTCGTAGACTTCGCCATTGGCTGTGAGACGACCGTGGAAGGCATCGCCATACCAGGAGGCGAGACCGACCTTGGCGTAGCGCTTGTCTTCCTTGGGGTAATACCACTTGCCGCGCACCTGATAGGGCTTGCCCAACTGGTCGCGGCCGCCGCCGCGCCGCATGTACTGCACGCGCGGGCTGGCCTTCACGCCGTACTCGGTCTCGGCAAAATATTCCTTAGAGCGAGGCTTCTTGTAGACCATGGCTTTCGGCTCGGACTGCGGCGACGCGCACGCGGCCAGCAACGCAGCCGAAAGAGCGCACAACACCAAAGCAGGAGCGCGACGAAGACGCCGATGCGTCGTGGTCTGCATGTTTCCGATGTCCCCTACCGTCTCGACACAGGCGCCGCTTCTAGAATTTCGGCGGAGCCAGATGAGCAATGCCTGCGACGCGCCAATCCCCATCCCTTGTGCGCAGGAATTGTTTATCAGCGTATTAATCGATTGTGTCCGGAACCGGGCAGGAATGTGGCGGAGTTCTTGGGTCGGTCGGGCCTGTGGAGCAGCATCCGAGACCTAGCCCAGGCCCTTGGAGTCTGAATGTTAATCTATGGCACGAAGCGCGGCTGCCTGGAACCGACCGACCCGAGATACGTTCTGCCCGTCATGGATGAATTCATTGAACGTTTTGGGCAACAGACGTGGCTGCCCTTTTCCGTAATTTCAGCCAGGCTTTTGCTCGCGGCCGTCCTTGGCTCCATCGTTGGCATCGAACGCGAATGGCGCAACCGGCCGGCCGGATTGAGGACACACATCCTGGTCTGTGTTGCGACGGCTCTAATTGCCATCCTCACGATCGAGATTACTCACCTTCACGTCTTCGATGGTCAGGAAATCGCCATTGATCCTATCCGCTTGATCGAAGCCACGACTGCCGGCGTGGCATTTCTGGCCGCCGGCCTGATCTTCTTCTCCAAGGGCGAGGTTCAAGGGCTTACCACCGGGGCGGGCATGTGGCTGGCGGGCGCCATAGGCCTGGCGGTTGGGCTCGGGTTCTGGCAGATCGCGGCTTTGGCAACTGTGCTCGCACTTGTCGTGCTGGGCCTTCTGCAACTGGTGCAGGTCGGCAGCAAGGATCGCAATTAGAGCCCTTGCGCTCGAAAAAAACGGGCTCGCAGCTCCGTTCGGGCACCGAACGCCACCCCCTGTTATCCATGGCAGCGCCGATGGTTGACTTGGCGCTGAGCAACGCTCTAGAGAAATGAACCGCAAGCTGGTCCGGAAGCATAGGTATCATTCGATACCAACTGTCGTTCACTGGGTCGGTTGATGTTCCTGAATGATTGAAAAATCACGACGGAGGGATGGCCGAGCGGTTTAAGGCACCGGTCTTGAAAACCGGCGTGGGTGCAAGCCCACCGTGGGTTCGAATCCCACTCCCTCCGCCAGATATTTGGCTACCGTGCTGAATTGCCTCTGTATTTTCAAAGAGGGCCAAATCTTTCCTAAGTTATTCCTAACTTCCTAAAACGAAGAAGCCTGCCACCGTGAGGCAGCGGGCCAGCGTAGCGCAAACGTTGCGCCAGCCTGAGGATCAACGTTCGTCCTGGCTATAGAGCCGTTTGGTCGCGCGGTCGCTTTCCATGCGTTCTGCAGGACCACGGTAGCGTCGGGTAATAAGAACGTATGCCATCAGTACGGCCAGCAACAGTGGCCCACCAGCAACGACGATCAACCACATCACACTTTCAAACATGAGACATCTCCTTCACGTCACAACCGTCAAGGAGAAAAACCGTTCCGTTCAAAGTTACAGCAACACCAGCACCTCCTGCTATGAGGGTCGTTTTCCCATGTGACCGTTTCGGAAATCCGGACTCCGCTGCAACAAAAGGCTGCGGCTGCACGTTGCGGTTGATCATTCAACCAGGAGCAAAGCAAATGGCCGCCGACAAAACGAAGACGGACTTCCGCGATCGGGACCGCGTCTCTGCCGATGAGGATTATGAAGTCGAGTATTTCGCCACCAAGGCCGGCATCACCCCGCAGCAGGTCGAGGAATTGATCGCGAAGCACGGCAACCGACGCGAGACGCTGGAGCGGGAAGCGAAGGCTCTGGGGAGCGGTAGGTAGCCGGCATGCCAGAGTACCAGGTGGAAGAGTGGCATGGAGAGGAGTGTGTCTCAACTCAGGCCACGAGCGCCGATGATCCGTTATCTGCGGTAGAGAAGGTCACGGGCCAAAGGGTGTCGCCTAGAGCGCTTCAGGAGCATTGGTTTCGTGTGGTCGATGAAGATGCGCGAAGCACGCATGAATTCAGCCTTGAGGACGGCGGCGCGGCTGGAGATTTCGCAAAATAGCCATGACCAGAATCTCGGACCTGCATTGGGACCAACGCTGCAGATAGGCGAGAAAGGTGCAGCCGCCGGGCGGACCCGACGGCTTATCGTCGATTGGATCGCTGCCGCCGCATGGGCCTTAAGGCGCGGCCGGCGCCAGCTTGGCGGCTACTTGGTCGATCTTGTCGGCAAGTACGCTATTGGCCCAATCTGTCACCTCAGGGTCAACGGGCTTGTTGGCCATTTGGGCAAGGGCTGCATCGATCGATGGGACGTTGGCAGCGGCAGCTGTGGCGGCGGTCTGAGCAGCGGCCGCATCCTGGGTGGCGTCATCGAGCGCTGCCTGTGCTGCATCGAGGTCGGCCTGCGTCGGGACATCTTCGGGCGGGGTATTCGGGTCAGCCGCTTTCGCATTCAGCGCGTCGAGCGCCGCTTTGGCGTCGGCAACCGCCTGATTAGCGGCATCGAGCGCCGATTGAGCGTTCTTGGCTATTGCCGACTGTGTCACAAAGGCCTGCACGCCAGCGAAGTTCTTGCTCTTGGAGTGCATAAAGGCGTTGGCGTTGCGCTGCAGTGAGTTCAACCGGCCCAGCTTGGCATGGATATTCTTTTGCTTGGACACTGAACCGGTAGCGGCCTTGGCGACCTGGCCCTTGGCGGATGCCGACTTGCCGAGCGAACCGCCGCCTCCGCCATTGCCGCCAGCATTACCGTTTCCTCCGCTATTGCCATTGCCATTGCCGTTACCGTTACCATGGCCGTTACCATGGCCGTTGCCACCAGCAGCAGCCAGGGCCGGCGACACCAGAAGCGAGAACACCGCAAATGCAGCAAAAAGGGTCTTTCGGGATGTCATAACTACCTCCGAGATTGCCACCGCCACTAACCGCTATAGCGGGCAACATGAGGAATCGCTAACACAAAGGGTAAACTTGGATATAGCTGTGCTTTCATTGCGAGAACGAAGCGGCCGGCCGGCGAAACGCCAACCAGCATAACTCTTTGAAATTGCTGAAGTAGATCACCCTCGTTGGGACCGGCCGGCCTTCCGAACTCAAAGGTCCTAGACCGCTCGGACCAAGGTCTTAAACCGTGGTTTCGGCCGCGACTCAGAAGTCGTGACGGCGCGGCGACCTTCGGTAGTCGGCACCGTATCGGCCTGAGGCCGAGCTCGACATCGATCCGCTGCTGTGTCCCAAAACACCGCCTAAGTGGTTGTATTCTCTGTCTTTTGATATAAGCGCTAGTCTGAGGTAAATTTCGACCGGCATCTGGCGGGCTTACGTTATGCAGCATCGAACGTTCTTTGGCGGCAAGGTCACCGAGATCCCTACTTCGTTACATTGCGATCCCAGGGGAATGCTGACCGCTATCGAGTTCAGCGGTTACAATTTCCAAGCCGTGCGGGCGTTCGTCGTCACCGCGCCGCGCGGCACGTCGCGGGGCGGACATGCACACGGCTCGGGCCGGCAATTGATGATGCAGCTGTCGGGCGAGATCGGCATCGAATTTCGCTATCAGGAACAGATCGAACGGCTGACGCTCACCGCATCGAACCGCGCGGTGCTGGTCGATGCCCCGGTGTGGGCGCTGCAGACCTATGAAGGCGAGAACCCGTCTTTGCTGGTTTTCTGCGATACCGAATACGACCCTGAAAACTACGTATCGAACCCCTGATGACACTCATCGGGAAAGGAGAGGCCGCGATGCGCGCCAGGACATGACAGCGCCTCGCGGCAGAATGGCTATTCTCGGCGCCGGCATCATGGGCGCCAGCCTCGCTCTCATGATGGCCCGCAGAGGCTACGCGGTGTCCCTCTTCGACAAGGAGAGCGAGCCGATGGCCTGCGCCAGCCGTTGGAACGAGGGCAAGATTCATCTCGGCTATCTCTACGGGAACGATCCCTCGCTGCTGACCGCCCGGCATCTGCTTTCGGGAGGACTGTGTTTCGGCAGGCTTGTTTCCGAGCTGATCGGAAGCAATCTGGAAGCGCACACGACCTTTTCGGAAGACCTTTATCTGGTCCATCGCAACTCGATCGTCGCTGCCGAGGCGCTGGGGGCGATCTTTGAACGTGTGGATGTATTGGTGCGCAGCCACGCTGACGCCACCAGCTACCTTGCCGACGTATCGGCGGCGCGATCGAATCGGCTTTCCAAAACTGAATTGGCCGATGTCACCAACTCGGACCAGATCGTCGGGGGCTTCCAGGTGCCGGAGCGATCCGTCAACACGCGATGGGTTGCCGACCGGCTTTGCGCGGCGCTTCGGGGTGAACCCAATATCAGCTTGCGGATGGCGTCCAAAGTCCTGTCGGCACAGCCGGTGGACGGAATTGACGGGAAATGGCGCGTGGCGGTCGCAAGCGAAAAAAGGGCGTTCGACATCGTCGTCAATTGCCTTTGGGAGGGGCGGCTGGCTGTCGACCGCACGGCCGGCATCGAGCCGGTTCCCGGATGGTCGCACCGCTACAGGCTTTGCCTGTTCGGCCGCACCAGCCAGCCTGTCGATTTGCCGTGCGCGGTCGTCGCCCTTGGCCCGTTCGGCGACATAAAAAACTATGACGGGCGCAACTTCTATCTCTCCTGGTACCCGAGCGGGTTGCTTGCGGAGAGTGGCGAATTGTCGATCGAAACGCCACAAGCGCTCGATGCCGACGCACGACAGCGGTTCATCGGCGACGTTCGCGCCACGCTCACTCGGTTGGTGCCCGTTGTTTCCAGCATGTTCGACGATGCCGAGGAGCTTGAGGTACGCGGCGGCTTCGTGTTTGCGCAAGGGCGTGGTTCGCTCAGCGACCCGAAAGCCACGATCCATCGCCGCGACCAATTCGGGGTCAACCGCCTGGGCAACTACATCTCGGTCGACACAGGTAAATATTCGACGGCGCCGTGGCTTGCCGACAGGCTGGCGCGGCAAATCTGCGGGATCGACTGAATGGGTGAGACAGAACAGGGCGGCGCGAAGCAGGTAGCGCAGAAACAAGTCGAGCTTCGATCCGGCTGGCGGCCGAAGGTCACGGCGCTGGTGCCATGCTACAATTCGGCGGCATTCATTTCGCGTACGCTGGACAGCCTCGCCGCGCAGACCTGGGACAATATCGAGATCCTGGTCGGCGAGGACAATTCGACCGACGCGACATTCGAGATCGTTTCGGCCTTCGCCGGCGGCCGCGACGATGTCCGCATCCTGCGTCGGGACAAAAACCTGGGATGGCTGAAGAATTCCAACGATCTGATGGCCAATGCCAGCGGCGAATTGATGTTCTTTGCCTTCCATGACGACGTCATCGATCCAAACTATATCGAGGCGCTGGTGCGGGCGCTCGATGCCAATCCCGAGGCCGTACTGTCGTTCAGCGATGTCGAAGTGGTCGAAGTCAGAGGCGAAAGTGCCACGTGGAAGTTCGACCTGCTGGAGGGCTTGCAGGACGGTTTTGCGCGTGGCCGGGTGATGGCGCGCCAGCCGCATGGATGGTGGGTCCCCAACCGTGGGGTATTCAGGGCCTGGGCGTTCCACCGCAGCGGCGGGATCAAGCCCAACAGCCAAGGCGAATTCAGCGCCGACTGGACCTGGCTTCTGCATCTGTCGCTGCTCGGCGGCTTTGTCCGCGTGCCGCAAGTGCTCTGCCACAAATACTATCGGGCGGGCAGCATCAGCCGGCGCTGGGAACGCAACAGCACCCAACGAAGGGCATTGAGGGCGGCGGGGATAAGGGAGGTCTGGCACAGCGAGGCCGGCCTTGCACAGAGAACCTTCCTCGCTGCCTATATCGCCTTGCGGCCGTGGCGGTGGCTGCCGCGATCGCGAGAAGCGGAAAGACGGCGAAACAGGCAATCGGTGCATGGCAGCCCGGACAATTAAGAATGGCGCCGGCGACGTGTCAAAGCGGCTGCGTCAAGACACCCTGCCCGGCCAACGACGATTTCCGCGCATATCCGGCTGCCCCAAAATGGCACTCCGGTTGATTTTTCACGCGAGTTATGGTCGTTCTCCCGCCCATGAAAAAACTATTCCTTGCGGCGCTGGCCTCGGTGACGCTGGCCTGGCCCGCCCACGCGATGGACGCCGCCCTGCGCGCCGGCCTGCTGAAACTCGACCCGGAGACCCGGCTGGAGCAGAGATGCGACGCCGAAGTGCTCGACCGCATCAGCCATGACGACCACAAGTACAAGGCAGACCGCGTCGTCGCCTACGCCTTCGCGACGCCGGAAATGAAAGCCGATGTCATCCGCAGCCCGGGTGCTGCCTTCCGCAGCAAGGGACAGTGGTACCGGCTAAAGTTCAAATGCGAGACGGCGCCGGACCATATGGAGGTCCTGCAGTTCCGTTACCGCATCGGCGACGAGATTCCGGAAGCCGACTGGGCGAAGTACAATCTCTACGACTGAATTCGCTGCGACCAGAATTCTCTCTGGCAGAACGACCTTCCCTATTCCCGTGGCTTTCAGCGTCGGCCGTTAGAGCGTTTCAGCTTTTTATGGAGCAGCTGACCCACTCTAACTCTTTGTTTTTGCATAATTCCGGACGGAAAACCGCTACGCACTTTTCCTGGAATTGCGCCGGCAGTCTCTTGACGCGCGGGAACCATACACGTTAGGGCGTCGGCATATCCGACGACGAACACGCCGATACAGCAAGGGGCTCCGGTCGATGGACATTTTCAGCGCTGCAAGCATGACGGCCCTCCTCCAGGTCATCGCCATCGATCTGGTGCTTGCCGGCGACAATGCCATCGTCATCGGCCTTGCCGCCGCCGGCCTGCCGGTCGAGCAGCGCAAGAAAGCCATCCTGATCGGCGTGTTGGCAGCGACGGTGCTGCGCATCCTGTTTGCCGCCGTCACCGTCAAGCTTCTTGCCATTGTCGGCCTGCTGCTGGCCGGCGGCATCCTTTTGTTGTGGGTGTGCTGGAAGATGTGGCGCGAGCTGCGGACGTCGCATGCCGACGAGTTCGAGGCGACCGAGGCGCTGTCCGATTCCGACCTCAACAGCGACAGAACGGTGGGTGGCAAGGCGCCGCGCAAGACGCTCGGCCAGGCGGCCCTGCAGATCGTCGTCGCCGATGTTTCGATGTCGCTGGACAATGTGCTGGCGGTCGCCGGTGCGGCGCGCGATCATTTTCCTGTGCTTGTCATAGGCCTGGTGCTGTCGATCGCCTTGATGGGCTTGGCCGCGAGCTTCATTGCCAAGCTGCTGCATCGCCACCGCTGGATCGCCTATGTCGGCTTGCTGATCATTCTCTACGTCGCGATCGATATGGTCTATCGCGGCGTTGTCGAGGTCTGGCCGCATGTCAGTCCTGTGGTGAGCTGACGCTGCCGGTCCCACAGCTTCTGTAGCAGCATGGGTATCTGCCGGAGGCAGTGGTCGCGTTCGCCGCAGCCGCTGCCCATACCAATGCCGCAATAAGTGTGGTACTGGCCGCCGATCCCGAAAAACCCGGAATGTTTTCTCATGTCTGCGCCTCGCGTCAGTTTCGTCAGCCTTGGATGCCCGAAGGCGCTTGTGGATTCCGAGCGCATCATCACGCGCCTGCGCGCCGAAGGCTATGAGATCGCGCGCAAGCATGACGGCGCGGACCTGGTCGTCGTCAACACCTGCGGCTTTCTCGATTCGGCCCGCGACGAATCGCTCAACGCCATTGGTTCGGCGCTTTCGGAAAACGGCCGGGTGATCGTCACCGGCTGCCTCGGCGCCGAGCCGGACGTCATACGAGAGAAGCACCCCAACGTCCTCGCCATCACCGGCCCGCAGGCCTATGAGAGCGTGATGGCCGCGGTGCATGAGGCGGCGCCGCCCAGCCACGATCCGTATATCGACCTTCTGCCGCCGCAAGGCGTCAAGCTGACGCCGCGCCACTACGCCTATCTCAAGATTTCCGAAGGCTGCAACAACCGCTGCACCTTCTGCATCATTCCGGCGCTGCGCGGCGACCTCGTCTCGCGCCCGGCGGCCGATGTGCTGCGCGAGGCCGAGAAGCTGGCCAAGGCCGGCGTCAAGGAACTGCTGGTCATCTCGCAGGACACCAGCGCCTACGGCATCGACATCAAGTACCAGACGTCGATGTTCGGCGACCGCGAAGTGCGGGCGAAATTCCTCGACCTGTCGGAGGAGCTCGGCAAGCTCGGCATCTGGGTACGCATGCACTATGTCTACCCCTACCCGCATGTCGCCGATGTCATCCCGCTAATGGCGGATGGAAAAATCCTTCCCTATCTGGACATCCCCTTCCAGCACGCCTCGCCGCAGGTGCTGAAGAACATGCGTCGGCCCGCGCATGGCGAAAAGACGCTGGAGCGCATTCGCGGCTGGCGCGAGGTGTGCCCGGATCTGGCGATACGCTCGACCTTCATCGTCGGTTTCCCCGGCGAGACCGACGAGGATTTCGAGATGCTGCTCGACTGGCTGGACGAGGCCAGGATCGATCGCGCCGGCTGCTTTAAATACGAGCCGGTCCGCGGCGCCCGCTCCAACGATCTCGGCCTCGAACAGGTGCCGCAGGAGATCAAGGAAGCGCGCTGGCATCGCTTCATGCAGCGCCAGCAGAAGATCTCGGCGACGCAGCTGGCCAAGAAGGTCGGCAAGCGCCTGCCGGTGCTGATCGACGAGGCGCATGGCACGTCTGCCAAGGGCCGGACAAAATACGACGCGCCCGAGATCGACGGTTCGGTGCATATCCAGTCGCGCCGCCCGCTGCGCCAAGGCGACATCGTCACGGTCAAGATCGACCGCGCCGACGTCTACGACCTTTACGGCTCGGCGGTTTAGAAAAATACCAAAAAGGGCGCCTCCCGGCGCCCTCGGATTTTTGGCACAGCCCTCGGCGCGGTTTCGCAGTCGAAGCGTGCAGCCCGCGAAGTGAAAAAGGGCGCCGGGCGGCGCCCCTTCTCTTTTGCGTTTCCGATACTTACTGCGGCAACTTGTCGTCGACGCCCTTCACATAGAAGTTCATGCCGAGCAGCGTGCCGTCGTCGGCTACTTCGCCGTCCTTGAGCCACGGCGTGCCGTCCTGCTTGGCGACCGGTCCGGTGAAGGGGTTCCAGCCATCTGCGATTTTCTTGGCGGTTGCCTCGGCCATCGCCTTCACATCGTCCGGCATGTTGGTGAAGGGCGCCAGCTTGACGGCGCCGTCCTTGATGCCGAGCCAGACATTGTCAGGCTTCCAGGTGCCGTCGAGCGCCGCCTGAACGCGGCTGATGTAATACGGCCCCCATTCGTCTGTCAGCGAGGTCAGCTGCGCGTTCGGCGCGAACTTGATCATGTCGGAGGACTGGCCGAAGCCGTGCAGCTTGCGCTCTTCCGCCACCTGCAGTGCCGCAGTGGAATCGGTGTGCTGGACGATGATGTCGGCGCCCTGGTCGAACAGCGCCTTGGCCGCGTCGGCTTCCTTGCCCGGATCGAACCAGGAGTTCACCCAGACGATCTTGGCCTTGAAGTTCGGGTTGACCGACTGCGCGCCGAGCATGAAGGAGTTGATGCCCATCACCACTTCGGGGATCGGGAAGGAAACGATATAGCCGGCGACCCCTGCCTTCGATTCCTTGGCGGCGATCTGGCCGAGCACGTAGCGGCCTTCATAGAAGCGCGCATTGTAGATGCCGAGATTGTCAGCGGTCTTGTAGCCGGTGGCGTGCTCGAACATCACTTTGGGGAACTTCTTGGCGACCTTCACTTCCGGGTCCATGAAGCCGAAAGAGGTGCCGAAGATGATCTTGCAGCCTTCGCGCGCCAGACGCTCGAAAGCGCGATCGGCATCGGGACCTTCCGAGACGTTCTCGAGATAGGCGGTTTCGACCTTGTCGCCGAGCGCCTTCTCCACCTCGAGGCGGCCTTGGTCGTGCTGGTAGGAATAGCCGAAATCGCCGATCGGGCCGGTGTAGACCCAGCATGCCTTCAACTTGTCGGCGGCCTGCGCCGACGCCGCCAGTGACATGGCGGCGGTCGTGGTCATCAACGCGATAAACAGTTTTTTCATTGTGTTACCTCTCTGAGTTTAGCCTTGGAGCTTCCCGTTTGTTTTTGTTGTCAACGATCCGGAACGAATGGCTGCCCCAAGGAAGCCGGCGTGTTCATCATCGTCAGACGCTTGTTGCGCGAGATTAGAACGAGAACCACGACGGTTGCCAGATAGGGCAGAGAAGAAAGCAGCTGCGAAGGCACCGGAATGCCAAATGCCTGTGCATGAAGCTGGCCGATCCACACCGCGCCGAAGATGTAGGCGCCGGCCAGCACGCGCCACGGCCGCCAAGAGGCGAAGACGACCAGCGCCAGCGCGATCCAGCCGCGGCCCGCGCTCATGTTCTCCACCCATTGCGGCGTGTAGACCAGCGACAGGTGGCCGCCGGCAAGGCCGGCGCAGGCGCCGCCGAAGATGACCGCGAGATAGCGGTAGCGGATGACCTTGATGCCGAGTGCATGCGCCGATGTGTGGCTGTCGCCGATCGAGCGCAGGGTGAGGCCGGTGCGGGTCTTGAACATGAACCACATGACGGCCGCCGTCAGCGCGATCGAGATGTAGAAGATCGGGTCCTGGCCGAACAGCAACCTGCCGACCACGGGAATGTCGGTGAGCACCGGAACGTAGAGATTTGGCAGCCTCTCGCCGGGCTGGCCGACGAAGCTGGTTCCCATCATGCCGGACAGGCCGAGGCCGAGCAGCGTCAACGACAGGCCGGTCGCCACCTGATTGGTGGCGAGCGACAGCGTCATCACCGCAAACAGCAGCGAGAACACCGCGCCCATGGCAATTGCCGCCAACAGGCCCATCCAGGGCGATCCCGTGAGATAGCCGGCTCCGAAGCCGCCGACGGCGCCCATGATCATCATGCCTTCGACGCCGAGGTTGAGCACGCCGGAGCGCTCGACCACCAGTTCGCCGATGGCCGCTATTAAAAGCGGCGTCGCCGCCGTGGCGATGGTCAAAAGGATGTTGACGGCGATGTCCATCAGCGGGCTTCCTTCAACTTCGGCGCGGCTTCAAGCTTCGCCGCGCTTTTCGTCAGCGCCATGCCGACCAGACGGATGCGATAGTGGATGAGCGTGTCGCAGCCGAGCACGAAGAACAAAAGCATGCCCTGGAACACACGTGCCACTTTGTCGGAAATGCCGAGCGCGCTCTGCACCGCCTCGCCGCCGAGATAGGTCAACGCCAGCACCAGGCCGGCGGCGACGATGCCGAGCGGATTGAGCCGGCCGAGGAACGCGACAATAATGGCGGTGAAGCCGTAGCCGGGCGAGATCACCGGCTGGAGCTGGCCGATGGCGCCGGAGACTTCCGAAATGCCGGCAAGCCCAGCCAGCGCGCCTGACAGCAGGAAGGCGAAGAACACCATGCGGTTGAGGCCGAAACCGGCGAAGCGCCCTGCCCTCGGGCTGGAGCCGAGCACGCGGACCTCAAAACCCTTGAGCAGGCGGCTCATCAGCACCCAGATCAGCACGGCTGCAACAAGCGCGAAGACAAAACCCCAATTGGCGCGGCCGGCATCCGGCATCAGTTCCGGCAGGACCGCCGAGTCATTGAACTGGATCGTCTGCGGGAAACCGTGGCCCTGTGGATCGCGCCAGGGGCCGCGCACCAGCCAGTCGAGGAAAAGCTGGGCGACATAGACCAGCATCAGGCTGGTCAGGATTTCGTTGGTGCCGAAGCGCGTCTTCAAGAGAGCCGGGATTGCTGCATAGGCGGCACCGCCGACCATGCCGAACAACAGCATCAGCGGCAGCACCAGCGGGCCTTCAAACCCGGGAAACAGCACCGGAATGGCCGAGCCGAAAATGCCGCCGAGGATGAACTGTCCCTCAGCGCCGATGTTCCAGATGTTGGCCTTGTAACAGACCGACAGGCCGACCGCGATCAGGATCAACGGCGCGGCCTTGATCGCCAGCTCATGCAGCTGCCAGACCTGGCTGATCGGCTCGATGAAATAGATCTCAAATGCGCTCAGCGGGTTGACGCCGAGCAGCGCGAACAGAACCGCGCCGGCGATGATCGTCAGGGCGAAGGCGATGAAGGGCGACAGCGCCGAAAAGAGCATAGAGCGCTGCGGGCGTTTGACGAGTTCGAGGCGCATCATGCCGTCTCCAGACCATGTTCGGCGTGGCCAGGCTCGGCGCCGCCCATCAACAGACCGACCTTTTCGAAAGTTGCCTCGGCGATCGGCAGCGGTTTGGACAATTCGCCATTGTGCATGACCGCGATCGCGTCCGAAATCTCGAACAGCTCATCGAGGTCCTGGCTGATGACCAGAACTGCCGAGCCGCTGCGCGCCAGTTCGATCAGCGCCTGGCGGATGTGGGCGGCGGCACCGGCGTCGACGCCCCAGGTCGGCTGGTTGACGACCATGACGGCAGGGCTGCGGTCGAGTTCGCGACCGACGATGAATTTCTGCAAATTGCCGCCCGAAAGGGCCGCGGCTTCCGGATCGGGCGCGCTCTTGCGCACATCCATGGCCACGATGATGCGCTGGGCGGCGGCATAGACCGCACCGCTTTTGACCGCGCCGCCGGCGCCGACAAAAACCTTGCCGTCGGTGGCGTGCCGCGACAGAAGCAGATTTTCCGAAAGCTTCATGCGTGGCGCGGCGCCATGGCCGAGGCGTTCTTCCGGCACGAAGGCAGCGCCCATCAGCCGCCGGCCTGTGATCGAGAGCGAGCCGGCATCCTTGCCGCGGATGCGCACGGATGCGGCGTCCTGCTGCAGCACCTCGCCGGAGACGGATTCGAAGAACTCGCCCTGGCCGTTGCCGGCGACACCGGCAATGCCGATCACCTCGCCGGCGCGCACAGTGAGGTTGATATTCTTCAGCGGAATCGAAAACGGCGTTGCCGGCTTGCGGCTGAGGGCGCGGATTTCGAGCAGCGGCTGCGCGGTCTCGATGCCTTCGGCCGGCGCACGCACCACGGCCTTCACCTCGTTACCGACCATCATGCGGGCCAGCGACGAAGCCGTTTCCTCGCGCGGATTGCAATGGCCGACGACCTTGCCGTGACGCAGCACGGTGGCGCGGTCGCAAATGCGTTTGACCTCTTCCAGCCGGTGCGAAATGTAGAGGATGGATTTGCCCTCGGAGCGCAGGCGCTCCAGCGTCTCGAACAGCTTGTCGGCTTCCTGCGGCGTCAGCACCGAGGTCGGCTCGTCGAGGATGATGAGCTGCGGCGTCTGCAACAGGCAGCGGATGATCTCGATGCGCTGGCGTTCGCCGACCGAGAGATCGCCGACCAGCGAGTCCGGATCGAGCGGCAGGCCATAGCTGAAGGAAAGCGCCCTCGCCTTGGCCGCGATCGAGCTGATCGGTGAGCCGTCATCCAGAGACAGAGCGATATTCTCGGCCGCGGTCAGCGCCTCGAACAGCGAAAAGTGCTGAAACACCATGCCGATGCCGAGCTTCTTCGCCATGCCCGGACTGGTGATCCGCACCGCTTCGCCGTTCCAGAATATCTCGCCGGAATTGGGCTCCAGCGAGCCGAACAGCATCTTGACCAGCGTCGACTTGCCGGCGCCGTTTTCGCCAAGCAGCGCGTGGATCTCGCCCTTGGCGATGTTGAGGTCGATATGATCGCACGCCGTCAGCGTGCCGAATATCTTGGTCAGGCCACGAACCTCAAGCAGGTTCGCTCCATCATGATCTGCACTCACAGTGCCTCCCATCCGGTTCCCGGACATGTTCTGTGTTCCCGCCAGCATGGTATGCGCTGGCCGCTCTCGTGCGAAAGCAGCACCCACCTTGAAAGAGCTTCAAGAATTTCAGCGGAAACTCAAGGGGTAAAGACCGACCTGCTTCGTACAACAGACCGATCGCCCGGTTTTTCGGGTAAACAGTGCCTAGCGTCGCGGCAAAACACTGAACAGCAAGGCAGATCAGGGGATCAGTATGGTCGTGCCCGTGGTCTTGCGCCGTTCGAGATCGGCTTGCGCCTTGCCCGCGTCCTTCAGCGCATAACGCTGGTTGATCTTGATCTCGACCGCACCGCTCAACACCACGTCGAACAATGCCGCGGCGGAGACTTCGAGGTCTTCACGCTTGGCGTTGTAGACGAACAAAGTCGGCCTGGTAGCGAACAGCGAGCCCTTCTGCGCCAGCAGCGACATCGAAAATGGCGGGATCGGTCCAGAGGACTGACCGAAAGAGACGAACATGCCGAGCGGCTTCAGACAGTCGAGCGAGGCCGGGAATGTGTCGTTGCCGACCGAATCGTAGACGACGTCACATTTCTTGCCGCCGGTGATGGCGGCGACGCCGGCGACGAAATCCTGCTCCTTGTAGTTGATGACATGGCCGAAGCCATGCGCCTTGGCGAGCTCGATCTTATCGGTTGAGCTTGCCGTGCCGATCACGGTGGCGCCGAGATGTTTTGCCCATTGTCCCAGGATCAGCCCGACGCCGCCGGCGGCGGCATGAAATAGGATGGTGTCGCCTGCCTTCACCTTGAAGGTTCGGCGCAACAGATACTCCGCCGTCATGCCTTTAAGCATCATGCCGGCGGCCTGTTCGTCGCTGATGCGGTCCGGCACCTTGACGACGCGGTCGGCGGCGACGACGCGCTGCTCGGCATAGGCGCCGACACTGACGGCATAGGCGATGCGGTCGCCCGGCTTCAGCCAGTCGATGCCTGCGCCGACCTCGAGAACCACACCTGCCGCCTCGCCGCCGGGGATCAGCGGGAAGCCGCCGGGTGGCGGATAGAGGCCGATGCGGTGATAGACATCGATGAAATTGAGGCCGATCGCGGTGTGCCTGACCAGGATCTGCCCGGCGCCGGGTTGTCCCGGATCGGCGTCTTCATAGGTCAGGACTTCCGGACCCCCATGGGCGTGGATACGGATTGCTTTGGACATTTGTGGGCTTTCCTGCGGTCAGGCTTTCTTAGTGTCCGGCTTGGCGCCGAGTTTGGGGAAGAACTGCATGATACCGCCGATGCAGGCGAGGTAAAGTCCGGTGATGGTGATGCCGACCTTGGTAAAGACGCTGACCTGTTCGCCCAAAACGCCGATCTGGTCGTAGAAGGCGGCAAGGGCCGCCTGCGCCAGCGCCAGCGCACCGAAAGCGCACCAGAGCAGCGTCATGCCAAGATTGATTGGCCGCAGCCGCACCACCCGCACGGGATGGATGAAGTTGATCGGCACGAAGGTCAGGATGCCGGCCGCCACGACGACGCCGAAGGACACCCACTGTCCGGGCTCGATGACGAACAGCGTGAACACGACCATGTTCCAGACGACCGGAAAGCCTTTGAAGAAGTTCTCCTTCGTCTTCATTCCGGTGTCGGCATAATAGATGGCGCTGGACACCACGATGATGGCCGCCGACAGGAACGACAGCCCTTCGCCCATGAAGCCGCGCTGGTAGAGTGCGAAGGCCGGGATCAGCACGTAGGTGACATAGTCGATGATGTTGTCGAGGAGTTCGCCCGACCAGGTCGGCAAAATCTCCTTGACCTCGAGCTTGCGGGCGATCGGCCCGTCTATGCCGTCGACGAACAGCGCCAGCCCCAGCCACCAGAACATCGCCGTCCAGCGTTGCTCGCTTGCCGCCACCAGCGACAGGAAGGCCAGGAACGAGCCAGACGCGGTCAACAGATGCACCGAGAATGCCCGCGCCTGCGGCCAGGTGACCTTTTTCTTCGGCCTGGGAATCCGGTCGGTGATCTTTTTGGCGGCGTTTCTGGCCGTTGTGTTCTTGCTCACGGGCCCCGCCAATCCAGTTTGCAGATTTCGGCCGAGCGGCCGGCAAAGTTCCAGTTGCGGCCGAAAGCCCGCATCTTGCTCTTGTCGGACCTGGCCACGATGATCTCCGGCGCGATCCAGTATTCCGAGTTGCCGATCACGGTATCCTTCTCGCGATCCTTGCCGGGAATCGGTGTGACCGCCCCGTCGATGATCTTCGGTATCTGGAAAATACGGGTCTTGTCACGCGTCTCGTAGGTGATCGGCACCTGCTCGACGCCGAGGAACTTGCCGACAAGGATCGACAACAGCGCGGTGGTTCCGCCGGCCTTCCCGGTGAAGATCCTGGTCAGCGCTTTCACCGCATAGACGGAGGCTTGCTTGTCGATGAACAGGCCTGCGGTCCAGTTGCCGCGGCTCATGTAGCCGGGGATTTCCATGACCAGACCGAGATTGAGGCCGGACAGGTCGACCTCGCCGAAATGGCCTGCGTCGATGCGGAAGCCCGCCCAGGTCTGGCAATAACCCTCCGTCGGCGGATGGCTGCCAAGCGACAGTACGCAAGGACAAAAAACCGTGCAATTGCAGGAGAGTACGAGCTCTCCTTTCATTGCCCAGCCTTGCTCTGCCATGGAATTATCCCCCGTCATGCCGAGACTACTAGCAGGGCGACTGCCCAGACAAGCAGTATCGCACCGGCCACTCGGGTTGGAAGGCTGCCGGTGGTCTGTTTTTCGATCAAGGTGAACAGGCCGATCAGCGCCATCCAGAACACGTTCATCGCGCCGACGGCAAACATCACCAGCATCAGCGCCCAGCAGCAGCCGAGGCACCACAGGCCCTGCTTCAGCCCTAGCCGGAAGATGCCACCCGGCTCCGCGCTCCAGTTGGAAAACAGTGTCGAGAACGGGTTCCGGCATTTTGTCAGGCAGGCCTGCTTGAGGCTGCTGAACTGGTAAAGGCCGGCAACCAGCAGCGCGGCCGCCGCGGCAAGGCCGCTCACCGGATCGAGCAATCGAGCGGAGGACGCAAATGCGTGGACGAGCAACGTCAGCACCGCGAAGCCGATAGAGGCGACAAGCCATGTCGAGAGGTAGCCGGCAACCAGGACCAGCGGGTGGGCCACCGGCTCGCCCTTGAGGCGGGCGGTGTCGGCGATTTCACAATAGGTACGGATCATCGGCGCCGCCGACGGCAGCATCTTCGCCACGGCCATCAAAAACCACATTACGATCAGCGCCAGAACCGGTGCGCCGCCAGCATCAAGTGGTGCGGGCGTCAGGCACATGCCGAAGAAGCGGTCGAGGACATCCGGCAGCGGCAGTTGCGGCAGATATCGCAGGACCACATCGCCTGGTACGCCGGGGAGCCGGCCTTCGGCGCCGCGGATCGCCATGGCGCCGAGAATGAACCAGGCGAGCAGAATGCCGCCGGCGATGGCGATGTTGACCGTCAGGCGGGGGCTGCGGGCCAGGCTTGCCGTGGCGCGGCCGGCGCGGTCGAGATGGCTGAAATCGTCCTGCTGGCCGGTCATGACAACCGAATGAGCCTAATCGCCGCGTTGATCAAGCCGCATGGTCTGACCTATATCCATGGGTAGACACCTGCATCGCAAACTGGAAGTCCAATTTGGATCATCGCGAGACAGCACGGATACTGGTAGCCGGCAGCGGCCCTGCCGGACTGATCGCGGCGCTCGGTTTCGCCGAGGCGGGCTTTCCGGTAACCCTGGTCGGACCCGAAGCAGGCGGGCCCGATGGCCGGACCACGGCGCTGATGAACCCTGCTCTCAAGGTTCTCGATCGGCTGGGCGTGCTGGCCGAACTTGCGCCGAAGGCCGCGCCGCTGAAGGTCATGCGCATCGTTGATGCGACCAGCCGGCTGATCCGCAGCCCGGTGGTGACTTTTCGCGCCATAGAGATCGGCGAGGAGCAGTTCGGGCTCAACCTGCCCAACAGTGCGCTGAACCCGACGCTGGCCAAGTCCGTCGCGGCGCATCCCGGCATCGAATGGCTGACGTCGATGGTCGAGAGTTGGCGTCTGGACGCCGATCAGGCGCATGCCGTCTTGACTGATGGTCGCGAAGTCTCGGCCGCGCTTGCGGTCGCTGCCGATGGGCGCCTGTCGCCGGCGCGCGAGGCGGCAGGCATAGTGGCTTCGGTGCGATCCTACCGCCAAGCGGCGCTGGTGCTGAATTTTGGCCATCGCAGCGAACACGGCTTCACCTCGACCGAGTTCCACACAGAGACCGGGCCGTTCACCCAGGTGCCGCTGCCCGGCAACCGCTCCAGCCTCGTCTGGGTGGTGAAACCGGAGACGGCCAAGGACCTCGCCGCACTCGATGACGCGACGCTTTCCGAGCGTGTCGAGCAGCAGATGCAGTCGATGCTGGGCCGGGTGTCGGTCGAGCCCGGCCGACAAATTTACCCGCTTTCAGCGGCATCACCGGGGCGCTTCGCGCAAAACCGGGTGGCGCTGGTCGGCGAGGCTGCACATGTGTTCCCGCCGATCGGAGCCCAAGGTCTCAACCTCGGCATCAGGGACATCGAGGATCTGATTGGAATCGCTGGTGAAAATCGCGGCGACCCCGGCGCCGCGAAGGCCCTGGCCGCCTATGATTCCAGGCGCCGTCCCGACATTCTGGCGCGTTCCGGCGCGGTCAATCTGCTCAACATGTCGCTGCTTTCGGACATGCTGCCGGCGCAGATGGCACGCAGCGCCGGCCTCAATGTGCTCGGCAGTTTCGCGCCGCTGCGCGCCTTTTTCATGAGCGAAGGCTTGAGGCCGGGCAGCGGCTTTGCGGCGCTTACCGGCGGTTCAGGGAAACAGGTCCGGCGGTAAGATGCCGTGGCGGATCATGTAGAGCAGCCCGGTCACCGTCAGCACCGAGAGGCAGGTGGTGATCAGCACGCTGGCCGAGGCGCGTTGCACCCAGACGCCATATTGCTGGGCGATGACGAAGACGTTGGTTGCGGTCGGTAATGCCGCCAAAAGCACGGCTGAAAAAACCCAGATTTCAGAAAAGTTCCCGATCCAGCTCAGCACGACGTAGCAGAGCGATGGATGCAGGATCAGCTTCAGCGCCGCGATCGACGCCAGCTCATGCGGCACGCGGTTGAGCGGCCGGAGCGCAAGCGTCACGCCCATGGCAAACAGGGCGCAAGGGGCGGCTGCCCGCGAAAGATATTCAAGCAGGCGATCGACCGGCTGCGGTGGGTGAAAGCCGAGATAGGCGGCGCCGACGCCAAGCGCGGTCGCGATGATGAACGGGTGCAGGACGATTTTCCTGACTACGCCGAGGGATGAGCCGCCACGGCGATGTCTTGTCGTCGCCCGACAGCGCCATCATCATCGGCGCGATGGCGAAATGCATGATATTTTCGAAGCAGAAGATCAGCGCGACGGGAACCGCCGCTTGTTCGCCGAAGGCGAGCAGCGCCAGCCCCGGCCCCATATAGCCGATATTGCCGTAGGCCGCGGCCAGCGCCTTGATCGTCGACTGGGCGATCTCGCCGCGCGACGCCGTCACCGACCATACGAACATGATCGAGAAGATCGTGTAGGTGGAAAATACCGAGCCGAAGATGAAGCGCCATTCGGTCAACTGTTCGAACGGCGTGCGGGCCAGCAATTGGAAGAACAGGGCAGGAAGCGCGACATAGACGATGAAGGTGTTCATCCAGCCAAGCGCTTCCAGCGGCTGCCTGGTCATGCGCGCGACCAGAAAGCCGATGAAAATCAGCCCGAAGAACGGAAGAACAAGACCGACAATGTCAGACATTTTTGCCCTGGCCCGAAACCCCGGGACCGGGCTAGCCCGTAGCTTCATCGGGCGTCAAGCGCTTCGGCATTGAACTGACACGCCATCTGCGCCAAATAAAGCCTGATCCCAGACCTAAGTCGGGCTCGATTTTTGGCCACGGTGTGTGTAAATTCAAAGCCTTAGAGCGCTCTTCGCACATTCGAGGGGACGCCGGGCGCTCTAGAGGCTTAGTGGTGAGTATGATGAAAACGGCCAAATTTTCGATCGGACAGGTGGTTCGTCATCGGCTGTTTCCGTTCCGCGGCATCATTTTCGATGTCGATCCGCAATTCGCCAACACCGACGAATGGTACGAAGCCATCCCGGCCGACGTGCGGCCGCGCAAGGACCAGCCGTTCTACCATCTGCTCGCCGAGAATTCGGAAACCGAATACATCGCCTATGTCTCCGAGCAGAACCTGCTCGAGGACCAATCAGGTGAGCCGGTCCGTCATCCGCAGATCGGCGAGATGTTCGACAAGCGGCCGGATGGACGCTACGAGCCGAAACGCCAGTCGAGACACTGACATCACCTTGCATCGACGTGACGACAACAAAAAAGCGGGGCATGACCCCGCTTTTTGTCGCTCCGGTATCTGTCCCGGCGATTAGTTGGCGGCTTTGGCCTTGGCCTGCTCGTCCTTGAGCTTCTTGGCGAAGTCCTGGTTGTTCTTGACGACGAAATCCTGAAGTTTTTTCTGCCGATCCTCGATGTCCGACTGCTGCAGCGGCGCGCCGTCAAAGGCGCCGCTGAAGCCGGTCAAGGCAACCTTGATGGGATTTGGCTGACTTTGGAAGTTGATCGAGGTCAGCGTGATCGCCTGTCCCTTCTTGAAGGACGCGACGAGCGCGTCGGTCAGCGGCACTTCGGCAACGCAACGGTCGGCGAAGCAAATGACATAATCCAGCTTCGTCGCCTTGCCGGCGTCTATCTGCAGGGCGATGCCGGGGGGCACCAGGCGACCTGGGGGAACCGTGACCTGGAAGACCTTGCGGTTTACCTTGCCCTTCAACTCGATCAGGCTGACGCCGGTGACGAACTGGCCGTTGCCGGCAGTGATGATGTTCTGGACATTGCAGATGTCGACATCTTCCTGCTTGGTGCAGGCCTTGAACCAACCCTGCGGAATCTGTTGCTGTGCCGAAGCGGTGGGAAGTCCGGCGCCCAGAAAGCCGACCACGCCCGCGGCCAGGACCGAAAGGCGGTATGCGTTGCTGTTCAGGCTCGTCATGTCGTGCATTTCCTCTCAAATGATCCCGGGACCGGCTTCTTCGCGCCGTGTGGTCCTGCTACCTGTTGCCGAATTGAGGCAACAGAATGACTTCGGAGCGCGTGTTACACTGCATGAGCAGCCGAATCCAGCCCGCCGCCTGCAATTCTTGGCCTCGCAATTTGGGTCGTGCGATTTGGGTTGATGTATCTGGCCGGAGCGCCGCGGCGCCATGTTAGGGTGCACTCCGAATCATCAAGCCGCCCAGTAAGGAGACGGTCATGGGCCGCATTCTTGTTTGGCTGATCGCCGCAATTTCGTTCTTCGCCTTTGCACCCGGCGTGGCGATGTCGGAACCGAAACATGCCATCGCCATGCAGGGCGAGCCGGCGCTGCCAGCCGACTACCAGCATTTCGACTACGTCAATCCCGATGCGCCGAAGGGCGGCAACATCACTTACTGCGTCGTCGGGAGCTTCGACAATCTGAACCCGTTCATCCTGAAGAGCCTGCGCACCACGGCGCGCGGCATGCAGGACCTCATTTTCGGCAATCTCGTCTTCGAGCCGTTGATGATGCGCAACTACGACGAGGCCTTCACCCTCTATGGCCTGCTCGCAGACAGCGCCGATATGGACCCGGAGCGCAAATCGATCGAATTCCACCTTAATCCAAATGCGAAGTGGTCGGACGGTGAGCCGGTGACGCCGGATGACGTGCTGTTCACCTATGATGTCTTCACCGACAAGGGCCGCCCTCCCTACAGGGATCGCATGAGCCTGGTCGCCAAGCTCGAAAAGACCGGCGATCACAGCGTGCGCTTCACCTTCAATGACAAGGCCAATCGCGAGACCCCCTTGATCATCGCGCTGACGCCGATCATCCCAAAGCACGCCTTCAACAAGGATACCTTCGACAAGACGACGCTGAAGCCGGTGATCGGCAGCGGTCCCTACACCATCGACAAGGTGCAGCCGGGACAGCGCATCGTCTTCAAGCGCAATCCGAATTACTGGGGCAAGGACATCCCTTCCAAGCGCGGCTTCGACAATTACGACCAGATCACCATCGAGTACTTCCTCAACGCCAACGCCAAGACTGAAGCGTTCAAGAAAGGCATCTGCGCCATTTACGATGAGGGCGATCCGGTCAAGCGCGAGCGCGATATCGATTTTCCCGCCTTCCATCGCGGCGAGGTGATCGCCGAGACCTTCGACACCGGCATACCGCCCGTGGTGACCGGCTTCCTGTTCAACACGCGACTGGAGAAGTTTTCCAATCCGGAGGTGCGGCGCGCGCTCGGCATGCTCTACGACTTCGAATGGGCCAACAAGAACCTGTTCGGCGGCAAGTACACGCGCACGATGAGCTATTGGCAGAACTCCGAACTTTCCGCGCTCGGCCATCCCGCCAGCGACAGGGAAAAGGCGCTGCTGGCGCCCTACCCCGGCCGCGTGCCGGCCGATGTCATGGACGGCAGCTGGCGCCCGCCGGTGAATGACGGCACCGGCCAGGACCGCAAGGTGATGAAGGTGGCGTTCGACCTGCTGAAGAGTCAGGGCTACGCCGTTAGGGATGGTGTCCTGCTGGACCCAAAGGGAACTCCCTTCGGTTTCGAGATCCTGACGGCCTCGCAGGACGAGGAACGCTTTGCCGCCATTTATCAGCGCTCGCTGGAAAAGATCGGCATCGCGGTGACCATCCGCAGCCTCGAAGCCGACCAGATCCAGTCGCGCAAGCAGCGTTTCGACTTTGAGGTTCTTGTCGGGTCGAGCGGGTTCAGCAACTCGCTGTCTCCCGGTATGGAGCAGAACCTTCGCTGGGGTTCTTCAGAGGCCAAAAGAGAAGGTTCATTCAATCTGGCCGGCGTCGCCGATCCAGCGGTCGACGCGGCGATCGACGCGATGCTTAGAGCACGGACCAAGGAAGACTATGTCGCCGCCGTGCGCGTGCTCGACCGATTGCTGATCTCCGGCAACTACATGGTGCCGATGCAGTACAACGCGCAGCAATGGCTCGCCTACTGGAATTATCTGGACCATCCCAAAAAGACGCCCATATTCGGTTATCAATGGCCGACCTGGTGGCGCAAGCCGAACTGAGCGTGGCCGAGATCGGTCTCGCTGAAACGTTCGGCTGCAGGAGATCAAGATGAGCGATGACAATTCCATTACCATCGACGTGGTCTCCGACGTCGTCTGCCCCTGGTGCTTCGTCGGCCAGAGGCGGCTCGACAAGGCGATCGCCGCTGCTGGCGACGTCCAGGTTCATGTGCGCTGGCGGCCGTTCCAGCTCGACCCGACCATCCCATCCGAGGGCAAGGACCGGCGCGAATACATGCTGGCCAAATTCGGCAGCGACGAGCGCATCCGTCAGATGCATGCCCGCATAGAGCCGCTCGGCGAAGCCGAAGGCATCAATTTCGCTTTCGACGCCATCAAGGTCGCCGCCAACACGCTGGACGCGCATCGTGTCATCCGCTGGGCCGGTGCCGCCGGTGAAGCCGTGCAGAACCGGCTCTTGCGCCGGCTGTTCCAACTGTATTTCGAGAAAGGCGGCAATATTGGCGACCACGCCGTGCTGATCGATGCCGCCCGCGAGGCCGGCATGGACGCTGCCGTGGTCGAAACGCTCCTGCCGACCGATGCCGACGTCGAGGAGGTGCGCACAGAAATCGCCACGGCATCGCGGATGGGGATCACTGGCGTGCCGTGCTTCCTGCTCGAAGGCAAATACGCCGTCATGGGCGCGCAGGACGCCGACACGCTGACTGATGCCATCCGCCAAGTCGCGGCCGCAAAGGCCAAGGGCGAACTGGAAAAGGCCGGCTAGAGCCTGTTCCATCCCGATGGAAATCGGGATGGGCTCTATCTCCTTGTTTGAGCATGATCTCTGGACAAAACGGTTTCCCGTTTGTCCGATAAAACCGGCAACCACTTTTCGGGATCATGCTCGGGTTATTTCACCGTCACCTTGGCTTTGCTGAGGAAGAAGCCATGCCCGTTGCTGCCCGTGCAGGTCAGTCCCTTGGTTGACGACTGGCAGGTAAACGGCCCTTTGCTCCAGCTGTTGCCATAGGCCAGCTTCGCGACATCGCTGCAGCAGCCCTGCTCTCCCGGATTCTTGATCAATGTCGCCGGGCCGTTCGGCCCAAGGATCACGGTGACGTAGCTGGGCTCGACGCGCGAACAGCTCAGTTCCGGACCGCCATCCTGTGGTTCGTAGGTGCTGGTGCCGCCCTTCGGCGTGTAGATGCAGCCGATGTTGCCGGACGGAGCATTGAACTCGATTTGCCCTTCGGCGCTTGCCGGAATGGTCTGGCTGACGGCATGCGCAAGAGGCAGCCAGGCAAAGAGCGTCACCATTGCGGGAACGGCTGCGCGTGCAAGCATTGGGGAGCTTCCTTGTTGGGGACCGGACATGCATCGGTGCCGACAGTGCCCGGCAAGGTTCATTCCAGTGCGCTTGATTGTCAAACGGTGTTGAGCTGCAGCTAAAAAGCGCGTGCCACCTCATGAACAGTCGCTTTACAGGAGGGACGATCTTGCGTGCCCAACCATGATGGCCGGTGAAATGATTCGGGCGGCCTGGGGCGATCACGGACGGCATTTTTCGGGCGATCCGGTTAGCGCGCGGTGGGAAAACCGGCCGACGGGCAGGCCTTTTGGTCACAAAGCCGTGTATGAGCCTTCCCTCAGGAAATATTTTCGCACATCTGAGCGTTCCCGCAACATATTGAAACAAGAGCAAATTCGGCCCAAAGACGGCGGTCTCGCAGCACCAACTGTTGCCTCATGGCAACGGGGGTGGGCTGCCTCACATTCGCCGGGATAAAATTCATAGAAAATGATCAATTGGTGTTACTATCCGTAACAAAACTAAAAAAGGTTTGGGCGGGATTGTGATTCGGGTCGACAGACCGCGACGTTCAATATCGGCACTTTGGAACCGCGACGCCCCCGCCGGGCCGTCGCCCCTGACGCCAGTATCGTCGATGCGGACCTTCTGGGGACTGATGCGGGCCTACTGGTTCTCGGACCGGTGGAGAGAGGCCTGGGCTCTCACCGTCGTCCTCGCACTCATCATAGCCCTGTCGAGCAAGGCCGACGTCTGGTTTACCGTGTTGGCGGGCGAACTGGCGGCCTCAATCGCTTTTTTCCACGACGCTGCGAATACCACGCCCCTTGAATCGGTGCTTACCAATGCCGGCCTGCTTGTGCTGCTGGTCGTGTTCAAGGACATGGGAATCATAGGCGCCTGCAAATTTGTATCGGCGACATTGCATCGCAAATGGCGCGCCTGGCTGAACGCGCGTTTCAATGCGGCGCTGCTCGATACCAACCATACGCACTACCACGCCCAGAATGGCTCGCCAGATGCGCCAGCGCCCGACAACATTGATCAGCGCGTGCAGGAATCCATCAAAGACATGGCGGGCGGCGCCATCGGGCTTGCCCAAGGTGTCTTCGGCGTCTTCACCTCACTTTATTTTGTCGGCGGCGCTTTGCTGGCGAATTCCGTGGAGGTAAAAGGCCTGGATGCCCTCGGCAGCTATGGCAGCGCCGTCCTCGCTCTGCTGGCGGTTGCCATCTACGTGCCCGTCAATACCTGGATCGCGATCAAACTCGGCGGAATGCTGGAGTGGCTCAACGTCAGGATGCAGAAGGCCGAAGGCACCTATCGCAGCGAGCTGATCACTTTGTTGCGCCGCAGTTTCCATGTGTCGGCGTCGCAAGGCGAAGACGTGCAAAAGACGATACATGGACGGCTCTATGTCGATATCGATACGACCTGGTCGAAGCTCAACATCGTCAACACCCTCTATGCGGGATTCGAATCGGTCTATAATTTCGTCGGGGCCAAAGTTGTCGCCTACGGACCTGGTCTGGTGCCGTTCATCCACAACGGCGTCGACCTCAAGGGCTACATAACCGGTTCCGAGCAGGTCAACGCGCTGATCAGCAAATGTTCCTGGTTCATCCATGTCATGCCGAGTCTCGCCACCTTGCGGGCCAACAGCCAGCGCGTCATTGAATTGGCGCACGCCATTGAAAACGTCCAACAGCCGCAGGACTTCTACAGCCAGACCGGCCGTTCCGACTTCCACTATGCCAGCCAGAACCCGGTCTTCGGCCTGACCATCCAGAAGCTTGAACTGGCGCATCAGGGTGAAGACGCCACGCCGTTCCTGAGCGCAGCCAATCTGCGCTTTCGGCGCGGCGAGTGGGCATTCCTCAAGGGCGAATCCGGCTGCGGCAAGACTTCGCTGATCAAGGCGATCAACGGCTTGTGGCCTTATGGCCGCGGCACCATCGTCTTCCCTGACGGTGTGAGGAGCTTCTATGCCGCCCAGGAGGTCAAGCTGCAGCAGGTGTCGCTGAAGCAGCTGGTGTGCCTGCCCGGCTCCGAGGACGACTATGGCGATGCGCAGGTCGCGGCAGCCCTGCACAAGGCCGGCCTTGGCGATTTCATCGAACACATGGCCGATGAAAGCCGCGAGGGAAAGATCTGGGACCAGCTGCTGTCGGGCGGCCAGAAGCAGAAGCTGGTTGTGGCCCGCATCGTGCTGCAGCAACCGGGACTGCTGTTCCTCGACGAAGCGACCGGCGCGCTCGATCCGGATGGCAAGATCGCCTTCCACCAGGCCATCAAGGACAACTGTCCCGATGTCACGGTGATCAGCATCATGCACGAGGCGGTGGCCCCACGCTCGGCCTCGGGCGAGGAATTCTACCACAGCGTGGTCGCGATCGCCGACGGCGTCGCCACCAAGAGGCCGCTTGTTCCGAACCTTCCGCGCGAGCTCACCACCATCCTTACGCAGCCGCGGCCGGTCGAGGACAAATGGATGCGTTTTTCACGCCGGCTGAAGCAGAAATAGCAGCCACGCCGAAGCGCGTTCCGCCACTGGCGGCGGGGCACTCGCTCCCTCCCCCTTCAATAATCATCACAGTCTCGCGATTGGGCCGGCTCCCGGCTGTTTTCCGCCACCCCCGCGATTGACTCGCCAAGATGCGCTCCTATGTTGCGCCCGCTCGCTGAATTCCAACTCGAACCCGCGAGCAGAAAGGTCACCGCGCCATGCCTGGCGACAGTAGTCGAACGCAACCGCCGTCCGCCTCGATGTGACCTCTAACGGCTCACGTCCCGCCGGACGGCAAGGAGTGAGCCATGAACGAATTTACCCCCGTCGTAGCGGGCGACGATGCCGTCGCTATCGCGCGTATCCTTGCCAATGATCACGTCGCCGATGTCGTCGAGGCCCTGAACCGGGAATCTCGCGATACCGCGATAGAACTGCTTTGCGAAATGCCGTTCGAGCGGCTGGTCGAGATCTTCGACCAGCCTGAACTCGACGGCGCCTCCGATCTGGCCGAGGCGCTGCCGCGCGCCAAGGCGTGCAAGCTGCTGACCGCCATGTCGGTCGACCGCGCCGCCGATATCCTGCGCGAACTGGACGAACCGGCGCGCTCCGAGCTGCTCGGCGGGTTGGTCCCGCCGCTGCGGGCAACGCTGCTTTCCATTCTCGGCTATCCCGAAGGCAGCGCCGCCTCGATCATGACGACCGAATTCGTCAGCGTGCCGTCGGACTGGACCGTCGGGCGCACGCTCGACTACATCCGCAAGGTGGAGCGGACGCGGGAGACCGTCTACGCCATCTACATCGTCGATCCAGACACGCATGTGCTGGTGCGCTCGACCGGCCTGCGCCGGCTGATCACCGGCGAGCCGGACGATCCGATCCTGTCGGTGGCGCCGGATCGCGCCCCGGTGACGGTGACGCCGCTGACCGATCGCGAGACACTGGCGCAGACGATCTCCAAATATGACCTGCTCGCGGTTCCCGTCGTCGACCACGGCAAGATCCTCGGCATCGTCACCATCGACGACATCATCGACACCATGATCGAGGAGACGACCGAGGACGCTCATCGTTTCGGCGGCATGGAGGCGCTCGACGAGCCCTACATGAAGATGAGCTTTCTCGCGATGATCAAGAAGCGCGGCGGCTGGCTGTGCGCGCTGTTCATCTCGGAGATGCTGACCGCCAACGCCATGCAAAGCTATGAAGGCGAACTGGAGAAGGCGATCGTGCTCACTCTGTTCATTCCGCTGATCATGAGCTCGGGCGGCAATTCCGGTTCGCAGGCGACCTCGCTCGTCATTCGCGCGCTGGCGCTGCGCGAGATCGGCCTTCGTGACTGGTGGCGGGTGGCGTTACGCGAATTGCCAACCGGCCTGGTACTCGGCGCCATGCTTGGCGTGGTCGGCATCTGCCGCATCGCGCTCTGGCAGTATATGGGCTTCTACGATTATGGGCCGCATTGGCCGCTGATCGCGGCGACCGTGGGGGCAGCCCTTGTCGGCATCGTCACCTTCGGCTCGCTGTCGGGGTCGATGCTGCCGTTCGCGCTGAAACGGATCGGCTTCGATCCGGCGAGCGCCTCGGCGCCGTTCGTCGCCACGCTGGTCGATGTCACCGGCCTGGTGATCTATTTCTCGGTGGCGCTGGTCATCCTGCGCGGCACTTTGTTGTAATAAGCTTCAGGCCTCCCATCGCGGTGGCAACAGCGGCTGCCATGGGGGGTTCTTCAAGATCGAGCGCGCGGGCGTCAATCGACCCGCACGCCGTTCTTCACGCGGTAGGTGGGCTTGTACATGGTGACCAGTTCCTCCGCTGCCGTCGGGTGGACGGCCATGGTGCGGTCGAAATCATCCTTGGTGACGCCGGCCTTCAGCGGAATGCCGAGCAACTGCGCCATCTCGCCGGCGTCCGGCCCGAGGATGTGCGCGCCGAGCACTTTTCGCGTGGCGCCATCGACCACCAGCTTCGTCAGCATCCTTTCGTCGCGGCCCGACAGCGTGTGCCGCATCGGCCGGAATGTGGCGCGGTAGATTTCGATGTCGGAGTAGCGCTTGACGGCATCGTCCTCGGACAGCCCGACGGTGCCGATCTCCGGCTGTGAGAAGACGGCGGTCGGAATGGTGTCGTGGTCGGGCGCGGTCGGATTGCCCTTGAATGCGGTCTCGATGAAGCACATGGCTTCGTGGATCGCCACAGGCGTCAACTGCACGCGGTTGGTGACGTCGCCGATCGCCCAGATGTTGTCGATGTTGGTGCGGGAATACTGGTCGACAACGATGGCGCCGGTTTTGCCGAGTTCGATGCCGACGCCTTCCAGGCCCATATTCTCAGTGTTGGGGAGGCGGCCGATGGCGAGCATGACCTGGTCGACTGTCAGCACCTTGCCGCCGGTGACCAACGCATCCAGCCTGCCGTCCGGCCGCTTGCGGACCCATTCCGACACGGCGTGGCAGAGGATCTTGATCCCCTTCTTTTCCATGGTTTCGTGCAGCATGCGCCGCAGGTCCATGTCGAAGCGCGACAGTATCTCCTTGCCGCGATAGACCAGCGTGGTGTCGACGCCCAAGCCATGGAAGATATTGGCGAATTCGACGGCGATGTAGCCGCCGCCCTCGATCATGATCGCCTTCGGCAGTTGCTTGAGGTCGAAAACCTCATTGGAAAAGATGCAATGCTCGTGACCGGGCAGCGCCGGGTGCGGCGCCGGCCGGCCGCCGGTGGCGATCAGGATCTGGTCGGCGGTGACGGTGCGGTCATCGCCCAGGAGATGCACGACATGCGGGTCGACCAGCATGGCGCGCGAGTGGAACGTCTCGCCGCCGGCGCCTTTCACGTTCTTTTCGTAGATCGCTTCCAGACGGGCAATCTCGCGGTCCTTGTTGGCGACCAGCGTCGGCCAGTCGAAGCTCGCCTCCGGCACCGTCCAGCCATAGCCGGCGGCGTCGGCAAAATGCTCGGGAAATTGCGAGGCATAGACATAGAGTTTTTTCGGCACGCAGCCACGGATGACGCAGGTGCCGCCATAGCGGTATTCCTCGGCGATGCCGACACGCTTGCCGAGCGCTGCCGCCACGCGCGCCGCCCTCACCCCGCCGGAGCCGCCGCCGATGACGAAGAGATCGTAGTCGTAGCCGGCCATGCTGCTGTTCCTTGCCCCAAGAAATGTTTGAGACAGGTAGGCTGCATGAAGCCAAAAGAAAAGCCCGGTTTCCACCGGGCTTTCTGGTCCAGCGGCAAGGATGCCGGTGGCGAAATCAGACGTCTTAGTTCTTCGGCGCTTCCGGCTGGTCACCGTCTGCGGGCGCATCGCCGTCGGCAGGTGCAGCGCCATCGGCGGGGGCAGTTGCGTTATCCGGCGCAGGCGCGGCCGGAGCAGCGGCCTTCGCGGCGGCTGCCAGCGTTTCGCCGACCTGCTGGGCGAGATCGCGCGCCAGGCCGTTCTGCCAGATGTCGGCGGCCTTGACCAGTTCGCGCGTCACGTTGGGGCCGTTGTCGAGCAGTTTCTTGCCGGCATCGGAATTGTAGAAGGCGGCGATGTCGGTGAGATCCTTCTCGGAGAACACCTTGGCATAGGCGAGCGCTGCTTCCTTCTCCAGATCGGCACGGCGCGAGGCCAGCGCCAGTGCCTTTTCGCTGACGGTCTTGCCGATCAGCTCCTGCATATCAGGGTTCTTCTGGATAAGCTGCTGCTCGAGCGAGGCCGCCGCTTGCGGCAGGATGTTGTCGAACGAGTCGGTCGCGTGGATTGCCGTGACCGCCGCCCGTGCCGCCTTCAGATGCGATTCCGTGATCTCCTGCGAGAACGCCGGGGAGGAGAAGGCGAAAACGGCCGAAGCCGCCAGAACGGCGCAAAGATTGCGAACCCGGTTATGCAACATCATGATCGGTAGAACTCCCTGGTTTTCGGGCGGCACGGACGGCTTGGATGCCGTCGCCGCCGGCGATGATGGCCGCTGACGCCAGCCCGATGAAAAGACCATGCTCGACCACACCAGGAATGGCATGGAGAGCATTCGAAAGCGCTCTTGTATCCGGAATGCGGCCAAAAGATGCATCGAGGATAAAATGGCCGCCGTCTGTAACAAAAGGCTGGCCCCCCGTCATCCTCAATGTAACCGGGCCGGAAAGGCCGAGACTTTTGGCCGCTGCCGCGACCGCGATTTCGGTGGCGCGCAGGCCGAATTGGTTGACTTCGATCGGCAACGGAAACCGGCCAAGGGTGTCGACCATCTTCGAGCGATCGGCAATGACGATCATGCGCTGAGACGCCGCCGCGACGATCTTCTCGCGCAGCAGCGCGCCGCCGCCGCCCTTGATCAGCGTCAGCGCCGCGTCGATCTCGTCGGCGCCGTCGACGGTAAGGTCGAGCTCGGGCGTTTCCTCAAGCGTCGACAGCGGCACGCCAAGTTCGCGGCAAAGGGCTGCAGTGCGCTCCGACGTCGGCACGCCGATGACGGTCAAGCCCGTGGCGATCTTTTGGGCCAGCAGCCGCACGAATTCGTCGGCCGTGGTCCCGGTGCCGATGCCGAGCCGCATGCCGTCGCTGACATGGGCAAGGGCTGCCCGCGCGGCCTCGACCTTCAACTGCCTCGCATCCATGCTCGCCCCGGGGATTTGGCTTGGTTCTGATTTTTCTGGATGCGCGCTCCTAGCACTTTTGCCCGCAGGGTCAAAGACTTTGGCTCCCACCGGCTTGCCTGAAAGAAGCGCAGCCGCTATCGCCTGCCTGCAATGCATCAGCCACAGGATAGGCCATGACCCAACCGATCATCGTGTTCGACCTCGACGGGACGCTGATCGACACGGCGCCGGATCTGCTCGACAGCCTTAATCACAGCCTTGCCGCCAGCGAGCTTGCCGCTGTCGACGAGGCCGGCTTCCGGCGTTTTGTCGGCCAGGGCGGACGGGTGATGATCGAGCGCGCGCATACCGCGCAGCAGAAATCGCTGGCGGTGGAGGAGCACGACAGGCTGCTGAAGGTGTTCCTCGACCACTACACACTCAACATCCCCGGCAAGTCGCGCCCCTACCCCGGTGTCGTCGAAGCCATCGCCCGCTTCGAGAAGGCCGGCTATCTGCTCGCCATCTGCACCAACAAATATGAGGCGAATTCGAAAGCGCTGATCGAGGCGCTCGGCCTGACAAAGCATTTCGCCGCGATCGCCGGCCAGGACACGTTCGCCTTCCGCAAGCCCGACCCGCGCCATCTCACCGAAACCATCCGGCTCGCCGGCGGCGAGCCGCACCATGCGCTGATGGTCGGTGATTCGCAGACCGACATCGACACGGCCAAGGCCGCCGGCATTCCGGTGGTCGCCGTCGATTTCGGCTACACCGACCGCCATGTCAGGGAATTCGAGCCATCGGCGGTGATTTCGCATTTCGATGCGCTGACGCTCGACCTGGCGGAACGGCTGATTGCAGCGGCGGCCGGCTGAGCGAAACAGGTGATTGCGCGGCAGCGCCTGTCCTCGGCTATTTCAGGCACAGAAGGCCGGCGCATCGCCTTGACTTCACAACCCTGCCTCCCTTATATCGCGGCTCGCTTGGCCTTCGGGCAACGAGCGGGCGATTAGCTCAGCGGGAGAGCACACCCTTCACACGGGTGGGGTCGCAGGTTCAATCCCTGCATCGCCCACCATTTTTTCAAGCACTTAGGCATGTTGATTTTCCTCCGCGTACGGAAACCGTACAGAAACAATCGCATCCTTCAGACATTTCCGGCGATCTGCTTTTTGTTGGACAGTGAAGGCATGCCAAATCTTGATGAGATCCTGCCCGATTTAGAACCGCCACTCGCACTCGAACTCACGTTCCTCGGGCCATACCGGGTTGACGTATTCCGCAGGTGAGAGAACGACGATGTCTGGCAGCTCACGTGGATGCTCCCTAACGCGACGCCGATTTCACGAGTCGAAGATCGGGATAACGGCACCGGGCCCAAAAACAATACTGCCCTCAAGTAAGCGAGTGTCGCCCAGAATAGTATCCAGATCACCGCCGGGAATATTTCGCAACAACTCTGCATTGGATAGCTTGAATTTTTTTCACGCCCAGGCTTAATCCCACGCCAGGTATGGGAGGGGACTAATGCCGAAACCTATTGGGCTGAAAATTTCTGAGCTTCGCTTGGATCACGAAAATCCGCGCATCTCGACGGAAGACGGTCAAATCAACATCCGTCAGGCACTTCTCGATGATCAGGGGACCAAGATAGCGGAGCTTGCCGCCGATATCGCGAAATTTGGGCTAAACCCCATGGACCGGATGATGGTTCTAAAGCCCGACTCGAAGAAAAACGAATATGTCGCTCTTGAGGGTAACCGACGAACAGCGGCCTTGCAGATTCTCGCCAATCCGTCGTTGCTGGAAGATATGAAGATTCCAAACTCGCTTCGAACTAAGCTGACCGACCTTGCGGACGATTTTGACACGAAAACGGTCGAGCCCATCTCTGGCGTGGTCATGCCCGACCGAGACACTGCCCGACGTTGGATAGAGCTCCGGCACACCGGACAGAACAGCGGCCGGGGAATAGTTGATTGGAATGGTGTTCAGACGGCCCGTTTTCGCGGAGATCGCACACTTGATCTATTGGAATTCGTGCGTCAGAAGGGAAATCTGACACCGGCCGAGCAGGCTGCCATTGCGAGCAATTTCCCGATTACCACGCTCGACCGTATCATTTCCAATCCAGCAGTCCGCCAGAAAATAGGCATACAGATCGTCGATGGAGAGTATTATTTCGCTTACCCGACCAGCGAACAGATCAAGATCATCAAGAAAATTGTTCTTGACCTGGCTAGTAAGACGATCAAGGTCGATGCGGTCAAAACCAAGGAACAGCAGATCACCTACGTCGACGGCATTCCCAAATCGGCGATGCCATCTGGACCGAAGCTCAAGGCGGCCGAGTCCGTGAAGGCTGTAGTAAAGGCCCAGCCTTCACCCCCACCCCTCCCCCGCCCCCCTTTCCAAGCCCATTGCGCCGAAAGACACTTGTCCCAAAGACCTTTGGGTTGACGATATCGAACACGAAAGCAGCTCAGCTCTTTTATGAGCTGCGAAACCTGAACATCGACAAATTCACGATTGCCGGCGCTATTTCTTTGCGAAGTTTTGTCGAAGCGGTCGTCGAGATATATTGCTCTTCCCATTCGATCTTAACGAAACACACGTCGGGGAAGAACGCGGGGAAGACATTCAGCCTAGGAGAGAAAGTGGAGGCCGTGCTGCAGCATCTCAGTTCGGCTCTGACGAAACAGGAGTTGACCGCAGCAAGGGCTTCGCTCACCGGTAAGGATAGCGTGATATCCGTCGCCCGGTTACACGAGTACGTGCATAACCCGGCCATGTTTCCATCAAAAAACGATCTTATTGGCGCCTGGTCTGGCGTGGAGGCGTTTTTCAAAGCGGCCTGCAAATGACGCCGAAGAGCGCCCGCGCCTCTCACCATGCGTCTCCGCTACGCTATCCAGGGGGAAAGGCCAAGCTCGCCCCGTACTTTAAAGCACTTGTTCGAAAGAATAGGCTCCTAGACGGAACCTATGTCGAACCGTTCGCAGGCGGTGGCGGTGTGGGGCTATGTTTGCTTCTGCATGGCTACGTCGAGCACATCATACTCAACGACCTGAGCGCCCCGATCTACGCATTCTGGAGAGCTCTGTTGGATGAACCCGACCGGTTTCAGCAGAAGATTCTCGACATTGAGCTAACGACCGAAGAGTGGTTAAACCAGCGACAAGTGTTTCAAGAAGCTGAGGGGCGGATCTCCTTCGAAATTGGGTTTGCCACGTTCTTCCTCAACCGAACGAACCATTCTGGCGTCCTCAACGCCGGCATGATCGGAGGGCACAGTCAAAGGTCCGCCTATGGTCTCGATGCCCGTTTCAATCGTCAAGAACTCGCCGCTCGGGTCATGAGAATCGCGAAAAATCGTTCGAAGATCACGGTGATGAATCTGGATGCGGCGGAGCTTATCCGGAATGTGACGGAAATTGCCGGCGATGATCGCCCGCTGATCTATATCGATCCTCCATACTATCGGAAGGGGCGCGACCTTTACTACGACTTCTACCGTCAAGAGGATCATGGCAAGCTTCGCGATGTGATCGTTCAACTCAATTCCGCAATCCCTTGGGTAGTCTCTTACGATAACGAGCCGGCGATCCGCGAGTTGTATGATGCCCACCAGATGCTTGAGTACAACTTGAGCTATTCGGTCCGAAACGGAAGGCAGGGCAAAGAGGTTATGTTCATGTCTGACTGTCTCAAACCGGCTTCACTTGCTGAAGGAGGGCTGCAGGCGCCCCTGCCACAAGCGGAGTTCAACCTGGCCAGTTGATCGATTCGGGCGCACGGTCTTTCGGAGATTTCGTGTCTAGCGCCCGGCTTCACTTCGCAGAGTATCGGTTGGCAGCGGACGTTAGACTAGCAACTACAGCTCGCCCCCTCACCCCCAAAATTCTTCTGCGCGAAATTCAACGCGCTTGAGTAGCTGGTGTAGCTCTGGAACTGGCAGACATCGGAGCCGTTGCGCACCTTCATCTGCTCGAGATCCCAGAACGAGACCTCGATGTGGTCGTTGGCGCAATAGACCGTGTATTTTTCAGGCTCCAGCGCGCTGGCTTTCTGCAGCGGCATGGAGACGGCAGGAATGGAAAGTACGGAAAGTGCAAGCATGACGGCGTGACGCGTGCGCATGGTAAACCCCTTAAGTGAAACCGGCCCGTATTATCGCCGCTATTTTGAAACGTTGCATCACGGCTTTTTGGCGAACGACTTCTTTCCCCACGGCCCGGCTCGCAGCCGGCTACTCCCTGTTTGACGCAATTCCCAAGGGAAAGCGCTTCGCGCTTTTCCCGGGAAAACCGTTTCACACTTTTCCTGGAATTGCTCAGATGCTGATCCAGATCTCCAGTGTGTTGGCGCCGATAATCGGTACCGCTCGGGCGATTACCGCCTGGCCGGCAGCAGTGAGGTCGGCGGCGAGAAGTTCGGCGGCGTAGCGGTCGGCGTCGGCGTCCGGATTATAGCGCACCTCGTTCTTGCCGGCAGCGGAGTCCACCTGTTCCTCGCCGGGTGTCGGGATGCCCCAGCCCAAGGCGCGCATTTTGGCGGAGAGCGCCTGGGCGCCATCGCGCGTCATCCCGTCGAACTGAACGTAAACCGTCTGCGGGTGCTGCTGGATACGCAGCCGATCCTTCAATGTGTTGAGCGCCTCGCGGTCCTGGTCGCCGATGATCGCCTGACCGCCGGCTGCGGATATGTCGAGATCTGCGACAGCGCGGCGCGCGGCGGCGAACACAGGCAGCCAGTCCGGGCGGTTCCACAGGTCAGGCGGAACACTGAGCAAGGTCTCGAGCACGTTGCTGCGCCGGGCAGGCGTCAGCCCTGTCATGCTTTGCAGGCCGGCCATCTCGACAAGAGCTGCGACGATCTTGCGCCGTTCGGGCACCGCGAGATCCGCATTGCCGAGTGCGGCAATCAATTCACCGCGCAGCGCATCGGTGGCGCCGTCGGCGCTGTCGAGCAGTTTGACACGCCCCGCCAGATCGTCGGCTGCGGTTCCATTCGGGCCGGGGTTCTTCACCGAATCCGTCCATTCGATGAGCGTGCCAAAATTCAGGCTCGTGCGTCTCTCAAGCTCGGCAACCGGGAGCCGATACTGTTCGACGTTGAACTCGCCCGTGGCGTCGCCCGGAATGAGGAACGCATCGACGACGAAGTCAGGCTCCCTCGCCTCGTCCTTCACGGCAGCCGGCACGGAAGAGACGGCGAGCTTCCAATAGGCGTTGGGGACCGGCACGCCATCGATCGGGTGGCTGGTGGGGTTGAAGATCGTACCGCTGAAGATGGTCACCTTATTGGCCAGCGGATTGTGCTGCGTGCGCACCCAGTTTTCGAGCGGCGCCCACTTCGTCTCGTAAAAAGCGCTGGACTGCGGCATCGTGTTGGGCAGGACATAGGTATACTGGGCCAGTTTGAGCGCCGCCGTTGCCGCATCGACCGTGAATTCGGGACCCCAGGCGATGTCGCTTGCGTTCGCCAATCGTGCTGGCAGCCAGCGCCGGTCCGGCCGGAGGTACCAGGCACGATCCGGCTGCAAATCATCCAGCAGTCGATTATCATACCTCAATCCGCTGCCGGTGACCTGCAAAGTCATCCTTTGCGACCGATCCAGATTGACCGCCGAGTAGATGGCCATGCGGTGACTTCGGCCCATCACCAGCGAGTAGTTGATATAGTCCAGCGGCGTCCTCGAGGTATCGCTCGCCAAATCGCCGGTTAACCTGGGCAGGGCGATGTTGGCCTGGATAAAATCGACCTTATAGCCCGTAAGGACATTGGGCCGCTTGTCAGTAACTTTGCCGAGCAGCGGTTCAAGCGCGCTTTGCAGCGGCGCCGGCAACTCGCTGAGACTGATCTCACTGCTTTTGATCCGGCCTGCCAGTTCAACAAGCACCGCCTGCTTCAAATCGGGCGTCAGTTTTTCGAGGGATATATTGCCGTCTTTGAGCTGGTCGATCACAAGCCCGATGGCAGACCGCAAGGTGGCCTGCGTGTCTTGCTGCTCACGCAGTCTTTTGGCAGCGTCCTCGGCATTCTTCAAGGCAACGTCACGCGCGGCTTCTGCCTGTACGCGTGCGTTTTTTGCCTCCGCGAGAGCGGCGCTTAGGTGCTTATTGAGTTCCGCGACCTCGTTCGCCGCGGTCTCGGCCTTGGATTGTGCCTGCTCGGCATTGGAACGGGCAACAACAGCATCATTCCTCTGGTTAAATGCGAAGTAGGTGGTTCCAGCGAGGATTGCGGTTAGGGTGGCGAACACGGCGATCAGCAGGTTCTTGCTGCGATCGCGCTGCTTCTGGCTGTCCGTCTCCGCCTTGGCGCTCGCCTCAACGAACTCGGCAATGTCGGCACCTTGCGGCAGCTCCGCCGCCTCCTTCAGCGCTTCGCCGCGCAGGAGATAACCGGCATAGCCGGTGTTCTTCCATTGCCTGGCCTGAGCGGCCACACGGATGCGAAAGCGCTCGGTCAGTTCGTCCGAACTCAGTTCGTCGTCGGATGCGGATTGCTCGTTGGACCCAGAGGCCGTGGGGCCGGCTTTGGCCGGCCCGACAATGGCATCCGTTGCAACCGACCCCGGATCGTCCGCCGCGACAGCGACCGTTTCAAGGCCGCCGCCACCTGCGAAAGACGCGAGCCGCGCCGGGCTGACGTCGGCTGAGGTGATGCCCGGCCGCGTGACCAGTTCGGCGGACCAATAATCGAGTATGCGCTGCGCCGCGCGCCGGTCGGATTCCCGCGCGATGGAGCTGCCGGCGCGCCGTGCCTTGGCCAGGAAGTCGCGGATGGCCTGCGCATCGGGGGCCGTGTTGTCGATGCTGGCTTCCGTCGTCTCGGCGCCGGCCTTGTCGCTGCGGCTCATCGATGGGTCGACGGCTTCATTGCTGCTGGCGATGCGCATCAGCTCGAGATGTGCGATCCGGATGTCGCTCAGCGAAATAAAATCGGCCGGAGTTTCGGTCTCCGTGCCTGTCGCAAGTTCATCGCTCATGGCCCCAGGTCCTCAATGATCTTGTGCAAAGGCGTGCTGACGCGGACGATCGAGGCGCATTCCGTTTTCAGCGCCAGATCGACCTGGACGAAGCGTTGCTGGGCCTCGTCCCGATAGGCTTCGAAGGCAAGGATGAAGGCGGCATCGACGGTCTCGCGCGATAGCTGGTCGTTGACGTCGGTGGAGTAGTCGACGAGCGTCGCCCGCCACGCTCCAGTGGGGTCGAGGTCGGCAAGAACCTTGACCTTCACTTCCAGGTTTCGCCACAGCGGCGAAAACTGGAACGGCAGCGACCTGTCCGCCGCAGCGCCCCCTTCTATCGGCTCGATCATGTCGGTAAGGCTGGCCAGCTTGTTGTCGATGTCCTGCCATAGCTTGTGCTCGACGACGCGCGCATAGATGGTCGAGGACAGCACCATGATCGCGTCATGCGCGGCCTTGATCAAGGGCACGGACGGCTCTTCTGCAGGAAGTTTGCCGGCTATCGTATCTAGACCGGTGGCCAAAAGTCCGAAGGGCAGGTTCTTTGCCGTGACGAAAATCTGCTGGTTGAGCCGCGACGGCACGACGCGCAGCACGGTGCGCACGTCAAACAGCGCGTCGTAGGCGTCCGGAGACTTGTTATCGATGGCAGCCTGCAACTTGATCGCAGCCGCCTTGAGGTCGTCGAGCCAGGCCTGCTCGATATCGTGAAGCGCCGGCCCCGCCGGCAGCTCCATGACCGACTCTCCGATAGAGACACAGAAGAGCTTCAATATTTTGAGGAAATTGCGCATGACGCGGACCTGCTCTAGGTCGGCCCCCATGTCGCGGGCGGCGACCAGCAGGTTCTGGAAGCTGCCGATGCCGTATTGAAAACTCTGCAGATGGTCATGCAGGTCCTTGTAGGTCTTGAGGACATCGATCTGGCTGGTGACATTGGTGAGGCCGTTGTCGGCGGCAAGCGTGGCCTGAATGTCCTTGGACTGCTGGTTGACGGCGTTGAAGCCTGCGAGCGCGGTGTTGACCCGATCGTCGGTCGTCAGGCCGGGCAACTCGGCCGTCGGTTTCTGGCCCGCGGCGAGTTCGTCCAGATAGGCCTTGAACCGGGCCGCGCACTGCGGATTTTGCGCCACGACGGCAGTCATAAGCGCCTGCGACAGTTTATTGGTCAACGCATAGTCAAGGATGTTGAACCAGACTGTAAGCGCCGCCCCCTGGAGGTTGATGGCGCCAGCGACGATCCCAGCGTCCTTGGTTACCTGCAACCAATCGGGAGGCAATGGGTAGAGATCAGCCAGTTGAAGCCTGAGGTCGAAATAGGCGCTGATCTCTGAACTCCCTGGTGTTTGGTGTGTGGCGTTATAAACCGTCACATCCGAAAAAATTTACATGCCGTAGTCCCAAATCGCCGCGCATCGAGCTGCGCCATCGGTCTGCATAGCTCACCATCTACACAGGCTTGGCCGCGAGGTCCTGGATGATGGTGTCGATCGCAATGCCCTCGTTGCGATAATATGTGCTTTTGGCAGGCGCGTTGGGCTCGGTGAGCCAGCCTCCGCTGTGATGCAGCGCAATCAGGTTCCAGTCGGTGTCGAAGACCGGCGAGCCCGACGAACCCGGCAGTGTGTCGGTCAGATACTGGACGCGGCCGCCGCCGACGAAGGCCACGACATTGGCGACGAACGAAATCTGTTTCTGCGCACCGCCGGGATGCTGGATGATATTGACGTGATCGCCGACCTTCACGGCCATGGGCTTCATGTCCAGCTCGCCCCACTTGGAAGCATCGCCCTTGATGCGGACGGCTGACCAATCATTGTCGTTGGAGGTACGAAGAGGCACGGCGGTGTCGATGTCGAACTGGTCGAGCGGCGCGTCGAGCCCGGCAACGGTGCGCTGATAGTTGAACTGGACCACCGTGCCCGCCAATGAAGCGTCGTCAGGCAAGACATGGTTGTTGGTGATCAGTATCCCGCCGGTGGTCATGAAGCCGGTGCCGGAGCTGCCATCCGCACGCTTGATGCGCACCACCGATCTTGCCCTGACAAGGCCGAGTTCGAGATAGCTGATCGGCACCAGCGTGCTCTTGTCGCCAAGGATTTTTTCGAGCTGGGCCGGCGCCGTCGCGCCGCTCCAATTGGCGGTCGCGGGGCCTTCGACCGGCGGCGGCGGGGCGTGCTGCTTTGCCTGCAGCAGTGCTTGGTCGCCGGGATTCTCATCGAGTGCAAAGGCGACGAGGTCATCGGCCCTGGTCTCCTGCTTTGCGCGCTGGACAATCGCAAACCAGTTGTTGATCGCCTTGTTGTCAAAGGCGATCTGGGCAGTCGAAAGACCGACACCTTTGGCAACACGCACGCCGTCGCCGATCATCGGGTAGAGGTTGGCGAGGATGCGGTTGAGACTGTTCAGTTCGGATTGCGTCCATTCGGTCATGGGATTCCCTCCGACCCTAAGCCTTCTTCTTCCGCTTGCGTGATCCCGCCCGCATTGCAATTTCGCCGCCACGAACCGTTTCGTACTGGTCGGCGTCGACAATCGATTTGTCGAAGGTGATGCCGGTCATTTCGGAGATTTCGGTTAGCGGGTACATGGCGCCGATGAATTCGTCGGAGACGGCAAACTCCAGCTCCGTGTCCGACAGATCCTGTTCGAGGACGAAGCCATAGCTGGCGAGCCCGTCTGTGACGCGCGCCACGATCACCTTCCAGAAACGGCGCGGCACCGGCGCGCGAAGACTTGTTCCCTTGGGGCCTTTGCCGGCAAAGGTTCGGTCGTCATCGGCGAGCACCGGGCCAGCGAAGACACACAGCCGTTCGCTCGCCGCCTCCGACAGGACGTGGTTCTCAAGATCGCCCCAGTTCTTCTCGCCCCTGTCGGAGCGGTTGTAGCCTTCGACCTGGGGCGAGCAGTTGGTGACATGGAAGGAACAGACATTGCCCCTGAGCAGCAACTCGAAGGTGCTGCCCCAGGCCACGTCATCGCGCCTGACGATATGGCCCTTGTCGAAGGCGCCCTGATCCTGGGTGTAGAAGACGTCGGGGATCTGATACTTGTCGTCGAGCCGCAGATCCGGGAACCAGCGCTCGCTGAACAGGCCGCCGCGCGAATAGTTGCGGCCCTTTTCCGGCTCGCGCAGATTGCTCTCCTCGGTGACGTTGGAGGCGGTGAACAGCGCCAGCCGCCGCTTGGCGTGCATCTTGAGCGAAAAATTCTGGTAGTCGAGTTGCGTGCCGCCGGCCTTGAGCGGCGCCAGCACGGAGAGGTCGGTGGCCTCAGGCATCGGCACAACGACCGGCGCGAGTTTAGTGCCGCCAGAGAGAAATTTCTCGTCGTAGCCCTTATAGCCGGCATAGTCCGCGACCGTTTTGGGAACGAATGCGCCGCCTGGAGGGGTCGACTTGGCCGCTTCGAGCTCGACCGATTCCGTGACCGCTTCATGGGCAGGCGTTGCGCCGAGCGAGACGGTGATGCGCAACGGCACTTCGAAGGTGACGCTGCCGCCCGGCGAAACGACGACGCCTCCGGATGGAGGCGTCTGGGTGGCGACGCCAGGGATCTGCTGGACGCCGCCGACTTCAACCAGGTTTACGCCCTCGGCCGGCGACCCGCTGTCCGCCTTGTTCCACCATGCGCCCCAATCGTTTGGGCCGCCGCTGGCGGCGCCGGCGAAATTGAGGCCGAGGTCGACGACACGCTGGTCCTTGGCCAGCGCGCCGGTCGGCACGGCGTAGTTACGCTCGAGATAGCGGCCGGCGAAATGCAGCGCCACGACCTCGCCGGTGGCGAGGTTGATCATGGCGGTACCGGAGTTGCCGCCAGTGGTCGAGCAATCATGTGTCGCCGCGCTGACGATCTTGCCGAAACTCTCCGTATCGAAGCCGCCCTGCAGCATGCCCGGTTGCAGGCGCTTGACCTGGAAACGATTGCGCATGAGCTCGTTCTGGACATCGACCGCGTTGCGATTGTCGAACGCGGGATAGCCGATGGCGACGACTTCCTGGCGCAGCATATCGCGCGCGTCGGCGACCGCGAGCGACAGCGGCGTGATGTTGTCGGGCAGGCCTTCGACTTCGAGGATCGCCATGTCCCAATAGGGATGGATCATCCGGACATTGCGGATCTTGAAGACGTTTCCCGCCGCCGAATCGCGCTTGAAGTCGATGCCGGCGGCGCGGCCGTTGATGAATTGCAGATTGCGGTCGCCAAGGCCGTCCGCAAATATCTGCGCCACATGACGATTGGTCATCAACAGGTTGCGGCCGACGACGAAGCCCGTGCCGCCGTAAGGGATATTGGTGTTCCACAACAGTTCGATACGCCCGATCGCCGGCAGGGCGGCTTCGATGCGCTGCTTCAATGCGGCCTCGCTGGTAAGCTTCGTCCACAGCGAATGGCCAGGTGTCAGAGCGCCGTCGAAAGTCAGCGTCGTAAAGGTGCCATCCTTGATGTCATAGACCGGCCGCAACTCCGGGATGATTATGGCTTCCAGATCGGAAAGCTGCTCGGGCGCGACTTCGGCGCCCCGCGCGAGGCTCTCCATGCCAGCGCGCGCCGATTCAAACGCCGCCTCCGTCTTGCCGGCTTCCGCAGGCGCAAGGGATTCCAGAGCGCCGCCTGCCATCGTCTCCACGTTGCCGAGGACCGATTCAGTCCCCTCGCCCCCGGTGACGAGATCGAGATATTGACGGATTCGCTGCTCTCTGCTGACCGGCATAGTCGCCCCCAAAGGTTCTGTCGAAGTAAATAACTGTATTGCCCCATTTTAGACTGGTGCAATTCTGATTGGCAGGCAAGGAAACAAATCAACTCGCGTCGAAGATGACCGGAGCGCAACGTCGGCATGTCTCTTTGCCGGCAGTCGCTCGCGCGATGTATGACGTTCGCATTATTTCAGCGATGCCGTATGTGATCTCCGTCACAGACGCTCACGCTGTTTGCGCCCACCTATCGCAACGGGTGGAAGGGCCATTGCGGCCGCTTGGTTTTACAGAAATTTTATCACCTATCCATTTTTATCAGTTGGCGCCTGCACGCGCGGCTCCTCTCGCCGCGCGTGCAGGCGGCTTTCCGCCCGGCACGAGCCAGGCACTGGGCGCGACCACGGCGCCAAGCCTTTACAAGGCGTAATCGCAAGGGATGAACGCCGGCCTTTGACGCGGTGCACTCTTGCCTTAGACTTCGGGCCTTAAACTTCGCCGATTGCGGCAATTGGGAATTTGGAACATGGCTTTTGGCGGCCCTAACGACAGAAACGATCTGCCGCGCCTGGCACGCATCGATCCAAAGCTGTTCGATATCCTGTTCAGCGGCTGCAAGGTCGAGCGCTACGCCGCCGGCCAGCATCTGTTCGTCCAGGAAGATGCCGCCGACCGGATCTACGGGGTGATGAGCGGCACGGTGGAAATCTCGATCTATTCGCCCGGCGGACAGAAGCTGGTGGCCAATATCGAGCTGTCGCGCAGTCTGGTGGGCGAGATCGGCGCCCTGGACGGCCGGCCACGCACCGCCACCGCCATCTGCCTGACCGCTTGCGAGCTGGTTTCGCTCAGCAGGATACAACTCTTTGATCGCATTGAGAGAAATCCACCGCTGGCACGCGCGATGATCGAACTTCTGTGCGCCCGGCTGCGCTGGGTCAGCGGCGAACTCGGCGATCAGGCCTTCTTCGGCATCGAGGCGAGGCTCGCCAAACGCCTGGTCTTCCTGGCCAAGGTGATGGCCGACAGCGCCGGCTGGATCCCGATCTCGCAATCGGAACTCGGAGAGTTCCTCGGCGCCACGCGCGAGTCCGTCAACAAGACGCTCAACGACTGGCGCAACCGCTCGTTCATTGCCATCAAACGCGGCGGCCTGCGCATCACCGACACCGGGGCACTGCGCCACATCGCCGAGTCGCAGGACGACGACTGACGCCGAATCAGAGCCGCGAAATCAGGTAGCGCAGCGCCGAGCGGCTGGGCATGAAGAAATATCCACCCCCCTTGGTGGTGACGAATTGCGGCATGTCACGGAGCGTCGTGACCTTTTCCCATGACGGAATGGTGAACCTGCCATCGCCGCCGCGCGAACCAATCGTCGGGTCCTTTTCAGCGACGAGGCCCTGGAACGTGGCCGACGAAACCCAGGTCTGCTGAATGAATTCGTACTGGCGCTCTATGTCGGCGTTGAGGCACATGAACAGCAGCCCCTTTTCGACCTTGCCATTCTTACCGTCCTGCTTCTCATAGGTGCGGCCGACCCGCAGGATACGATGGCGCTTGCCGATATTGATCTGCGTATCGCGGTCCTCACCCAGCGAGTCGCGTGGGTTGGAACGGCGAATGTGGGCACCAAGCGGGCAGCGATGGCCTTGCGGATCCTCGGCGCCAGCGGCGAAGTTGTTGTCGATGACGCGTCCCGGATGATCCGGGTTGCGCACCAACGAGCTACCGTTCTGCCAGCGGCCGAGCATCTTGGCGGCAATCCAGTCTTGCGTGATGGCTTGGTTGCCGAGTTGGCTCGCGACCAAGGCTGCAGCCTTTTTGCAGTAGTTGTTGAAGACGTCGACGTGCTGCTCGAACTGGCGAATAACCAGGAATGAACCGTTGCGCCCGAAATCGCGCGGCGGTGGCGGCAGGCCCGGAATCAGCCGGCTACGGCGCACCTGCGAAAGGATTCCAGTCCGATCGCGTGATGCGCTTACCGAGGGCGAGGCTGGATAGAACCCATGCTCATCACGATAGCCGAACAGGAACTCGCCGGGCGCGACCAGATGCATGGGCGCGGCGCCCCTGCTGGCGCGGGTCGTGCCCCGGACAATCGGCTGCGAAATCCCGTCCGCGAAACCGAAATGCTCGTAGGCTGGCCCACGTTCCGACCGATCGTCACGCTTTGCCCCGTCGGACGATTTCGTCTTCGTGTCGGTCGGACCCCGGTTTACGGCGAGCGGCAGTTCGGCGACGACCTTCATGCCTGCACCGGTCGTCTTTCGTCTCACGGTGGCAATCTCGGTCTTCAACCGTCCCAGGTCTTCAGCATAGCAGACGATGACCAGGTCCACAGGGTTCTCCAACGACCCCCACTCCCATTCGTCCGGGCCGTCGCGGCCTCGGTCGTCCAGTATGCGCCCACGCTCGGGATTGCCCATGCCATGGCGAAAGGCGATCGGAAATGTTTCCAGTGGATCGCCCTCCACACCCTCGTCGAGCCCAAACTGCCGCAGGCCACCGGGACCAAAGGCGACTATCATAGCTCGCCCGGCGGGCCTGCCTTCGCCGAAACTCGTCTGCTCGACAACGAAATCGAGCCAGGCTCTGCGCTTGGGCGCCGGCAACTTGTCCGGCACCCGGATCGCAAGCATATGCGAATAAGCGAGCGGGCCGAGCGGGCCGAAGAAGATGGACTGGATCTCGCCGGTTTCCAGCTGCTGTTCGAGAGGCGCCGGAAAGGCAGAGCTGATATTGGCCAGCAGCGAAGTGGTCTTTTGAACGGTGGTCGTTTCGCTCGCCGGGCGCCGTAGCGAACCGAACAAGCTCAGCCAGTCGCGCGCCTCGTTGCCGACGGCGGAAGCAATGCCGCGCCTGACCCGGGAATTGATCCGGATGCGCTCTGTGTTGATTTGGGGATAGGCGGAGTACCAGAACAGGGTCGGCACCTGCTGGCGCCGCGCCCAGCGCTTGAAACGATCGCCGTCGCGCGCGCCGTCCAGGAACAGCCATCGTGTGCGTGGATAGCCCACGGTGTTGCTCCACACGCCGGTCAGGCCAGCGGACGCCTTGGCGATGAAGTCCTCAAGATAGCTTTCCCAGCTGCCGCCGTAGTTGGAGAAGAACATCAATCGGTTGGAGCCGGGCAGCAGTATCCAGCGGGCGAAATGGATCGTGTTGATGGTGTTGAGGAAGCCTGGCTTGAACACCTTCTGGGCAGCTATCGAGATCAGGTAGAAAGAAAACCTGAGCGCCAGCCGCCGCAGGATGCCGGCCTTCATCGTCGAAATCGCAGTCAGATGGTTCTGTGCCGCGTGGCCCTCCTTGACGAGTATCGCGTTCAATTCAGATATGCCGATCGATGTGCTTTCCGGCCGATCCCTGTCCTCGCGGCGTCGCAGCGCCAGCAAGCACGAAAACGCCAGCAGCGCCGCTGCCACCAACACTCCAAGTCCCGACAACAGAAGTGAGGTGATTGCTACGGCTATGGCGGTGAAGGAGATTTCCTGGGAACTGATGTCGATAGATCTGCCGAACACCACACTGTAGGTCATGTACCAGCAAGCAGCCCAGATGATCGCCACCGTGACGAAGACCGGTGGTACCAGCAACGTCGTCATCAGGGCACGGCCCCAATGACCCGGCGGCTTTTCCAGCAGGCTCTCGGCCGGCTCGAACGCCCAGGCAAACGTCCCTAATGACTGGACATGCTGGCGAACTTCAGCGAGCACGGCAGGAGCGTTGCCGGCGCCTTTGCGTGGCCGCTCGACGATGTCGCGGACGGCTTCGAAAAGCTGCTGCTCGGCCTTGATACGCTGGACCGAGTGCCCCGGCGTGCCCGAAAACACCAGTCCGGCATTGCTGCCGAAGGACGGCGATATGTCGACATTGTGCTTGCGCAGGAAATCGTTCAATGCGCCGCCGTCGCGCAGATCGCAGACATCCTTGAAGATCGGCCGCAGCCGGTGCCCGATGGCGTGCGTGACCGCATCGATGACATCGTCGATGCTGCCGTCACCGGAAATCTCGAGAACCAGAGCTCCTTTTTCCTGACCGGAATCAGCGCCGATCTCGCCGGTGCCGACCACGGTCAGGCTGGTGAAGTGGACGGTGCCGGCAATATCGAGCGCGGTGCGGATATCTTCGACGGCCGGGTTGCCGAGGCTGGCAACCTTGTCGCGGACAGCATCCAGCGACGCGGATCGGGTGACCGGGCAGACCACCGTCACCATGGACTGCGTTACGGTGCGGCAGAGTTCTGCCCGTTCGAAATCGACCTTGAGGGTTTCGGGATAGGCGCCGATGCGGGTCATCCGCCCGGCCTTGCCGGGCATGCGGCGCACGCCCTGCTTCTGGAACAGGGCGCGCAGGCTTTCGCCGATCTGGATCCTGGCAATCTCGGCGCCGATGCACTGATGAATGCCGTGGCCGAACACCATGTAGTCGCGATACGGGCGCGATGTGTCGAACTGGTCCGGGTTCTGCACGGCTTCGGCATCGAACATCGCCGACAGCGTCGCCGGCATCACCACCGTGCCGGCTTTCACCAGGCGCTCGCGGCGCGTACCCTTGCCGATGATCGCGTCGCGGGCCGTGTAGCGCCAGGGGCCGACCCAGATCGGCTTGAAGCGCATGGCTTCAAGGACGGCCCTGTCGAGCTTGGCGGTATCGTTTTCGGCCAATGCGGCATCGATAGCCTGCCGTGCGTCGGGCCGCGACAGGATCACGTCGAGGCAATTGCCGGCGGCCAGCACATTGGTCGGGACGAAGCCGGCGATCATGCCCAGCATGATCGAATTGAGGTCGTCCCGCGACAGGCGGCCCTGATCCATCTGGACAACCAGCCTCGCCAGCGGTTGCTCGGCCTTCAAGCCCCGGTCCCTGGCCGACTGGATGGAGCGATCGATGACTTTGAGAAGACGGTCGCCCGCCACCACCGCGAGTTCGCGCATGACGGGGCTCGCCGTCGGGTCCGAAAAGAACAGCGCACTCAGCGCGATCGCCCAGTCGGCGAATTCGGATTCATCGTCGATCTCGACGCCGAAATAATCTCGACAGATGTGCACCGGGACGATCTTCATCAACCTGGAGATCGCATCGAAGCCGGGGCTGGCGCGCGTCATGATCTCTTGCGAATGACGCGCCGCGATCGGCCTGACGGCGGCTTCGACCTCGGCCGGCGGGAATGCACTCAGCACCGACGATTTCATGCGCCGGTAGTCGGCGCCGTCCTGCATGCCGAGGATGAAGTTGGATCCCCGGGCAAGCTCGGTCATTTCCGGGCCGTATGGGGTCTGGAATTCGTCGCCGCGCTCCAATATGTCGCGGACATCGGCGTTCTTGGTGACCACGAGAACGCCGAAAAGTTTGCCGGTCGGCCGGAAACGCCGCAACAAGGAAAGCGCCCAGCGGGGGTCTTCGGCCAGAGACCCGACGATGCGCGCAATCAGCCCTGTCTTGCGGATCCGGCCGAGATCGAACGGCGGCATTTCCGACAGCGGGCGCTGGTTTCTCTGGGCCGCGCTAATAGCGTCGAAATACTTCAGTTTGGTCATGCGCGTTCAAGCCCCCCGGCTATCCACGTCATTGCGATGCCGGCCGTTCAACGCCTAGGTTTGCATCGGCTGCACGTATGTGAATCTTTTCACAGTTGGTCCATGTTCCAGCCAGCACTGACGCCATGTTCATTTGGCCAGTTGGAAATTGGCGACGAGGAACTCGTTCGCGGCCTTGTCGGTGAACGGTATCCAGCGCACACGCTGTTCTGAAAAATCGGGATGCCGGGTGGCGAAAATGGCCATCTCGCGCCGCGCCTGTTCCGGCCGGCCGCTTCGCATCAGCGCGCCGATCTTCAGGAACCTGGAATAAAAATAGCCGGGAGACAGGTTGAGCGAGCGGTCAGCGGCAGCGATCGCCGCCGGCCAGTTCTCGACCAAACAATAGGCCGCCGTCAGTTCCCCCAGATTGTGGAAGCGGTAGAGGTCGAACGGGCTCAATCGCTCGGTATCGAGAAAGAACGGTATCGCTGACGCGGCATTGCCGAGCAGCAGCTGGGCGCTGCCCATGGCCGAGCGCGCGAAGGCAAAGCTCGGATTGATGTGGATCGCTTCCTCGAGATGGTCGACGGCCGACCGCGGTTCGCCGCGCATGATGTCGACGGCGCCGAGATGGGCGTGCGGGCGCGCATCCAGGCTGTCCACCAGCAACGCCTTGCGGGCAAACTGCTCGACCTTGTTCAAATCGTCGCTGTCGCCGAAACGCAGCCATGCCCGCCAGAAATACCACCACGCCAGTTCGTTGAGCACGGCGCTCGAGTTGGCGTCCTCGCGGTAGGCCTTCTGGAAGAACTCGAGTGCGGTTTCGGTGTCGCCGCGGGTGCGCCGGTTCATGTGCCAGCGGCCCCGTCGCACCAGTTGCCAGGTCTCCAGGCTTTCCCAGGGAACCTGGAAGGTGCGTGCCTGTTCCGCCCGGTCGACCTCCTTGTCCAGGATCGAAACGATCTCAGCGCCGATCTGGTCGCGCAGGTTGAAGATGTCGACCAGATCGCGATCGAAGCGCTGCGACCACACCAGCCGCCCGTTGGACGCGTCGGCCAGCGCGGTGTTGAGGCGGATCTGGCCACCATTGCGCATCAGCGTGCCGCTGACGATGTAGCGCGCGCCGAGCGCGTTGCCGATCACCCGCGTGCCCAGCGTGTCGTCGCGGAACTGGAAGCTGGAGCCCTTGGCGATGACCGAGAGCCATCTGGTGTTGGAAAGACCATAGATGATGTCCTCGGCGATGCCGTCGGCCATGTAGCCGATGTCATGCTCGCCGCCATCGGCGTGGAAGGGCAGGACGGCGATCGCCGGCGGCCCCTTGGACGACAGCTTCTGCTGCGCATTGGCCTGGGGAATGGCGGCGAACGACGCAGCCGGCGAGGATCCGTTGCCACTGCGGCCGGCGATCAGAACGCGCACCGGCAAGGCGATGTTCTTCAGCATGAATTCGCCGAGATCGGTGAATTCGGCCGCCGTCTTGTCCTTCACATGGTGCCAGGTCGTCTCCGAAACGGCGAGACCGTCGCCCGGCGCGAATTCCTGGATTCTCGCGGCGATGTTGACGTCGTCGCCGTAGAGGCGTCCACCACGCACGATGACGTCGCCGGTGTTGATGCCGGCCCGAAACGGCATGCGCATGTCGTCGGCAACCTCGGCGTTGAGGGCGACGATGCGGCCCTGGAAATCAAAGGCCGCGCGCAACGCCTCGATCGGATTGCCGAACTCGGCCATGATGCTGTCGCCGGCGTCGCCGAACGTGCGGCCGCCAAATGTGCCACAGCTGTCGGCGATGATGTCGCGCCGTTCCTCGAATGCCGCGACAGCAGACTCGTCGTCGATGCCCATCAGCCGGGAGAACCCGACGGCATCGATAGAAATGATTGTCGCCAGCTGACGGGTGTAGTTCCGTACAGCCATGTTCGAGCCCCCGCTCCCTTTCTGGTTCTGGTCCAGCACAGGCGACGACCCGTTCCTGAAACACTTCGCCGCGCGCTGAGAGATGAAGATTCCGGCGGGGTTGGCGCACCATGCCACCCCGCCAGGACCAGAAGTCTAGCAGGGTCTTGGGCAAAGCTCTACCACCATCGGGTTGTCCAGCGCGGGCCGTGGCAGCACTCATGGTTGGCCGGCGGTTGGCGCAAATATTGGCGTGCCGTCGCTCTGAGCGCGGAGATCTAGGGCTTCACGGAAGCTGCGCGATGTCAGCTCTCGGAACAAACTGTGCTGCCTGCGAGTTTCCGGTGCGGTTCATACCAACGTGAAATGAGGGTAATCATGCGAAATCTTGTTCTGGCGACCGGTGTCGTCGTTCTTCTGGCCGGCTCGACGGCCTTTGCCGCGGATGACAGCCCACTGCCGCCGACGAATGCCCAGAAACTGTCGGCAATCATCGCCAAGGTCGAGCAGCGCGATGGCTTTCGCTATGTGAAGGAGGTCGACTGGGACAAGGACGGCTACACCGTCACCTATTACACCGCCGACAAGGCGAAAGTCGAAATCACCTTCGATCCCGTGACCGCCGAACCGAAATAGCGCCGATACCGCACCGCTTCGGCAATTCCGTCCGCCGCGTTTTCGCCTAGAATGGTGGCAGTTGTCGGACAACGGGGCGACCATGCTTTCTTCCAATCGAATTGCCAACGCGCTTGCGCTTGTCGTCGCACTGGCTGGCGGGGCGGTCTACCTTGGTCCAGCGCGTGCCGACGGACCATCCTTCGACTGCCGCAAAGCCCGCCTGCCGGTGGAAAAGGCGATCTGTGCCGACCCGCAACTGTCGGCAATTGATGCCTTGGTGGCCGAGGCCTTTACGGGTTTCGAGCCAGCCTTTGGCGGCGACAAGCGCAAGATCGCCCGTGCGCTCATCGCCGACAGGAACGCCTGTGGGCAGGATGCCGCCTGCATCGTCAGCGCCCAGAACAATGCGCTGCAGACCTACGGCAATGCGCCGTCCTGGGTGCAGGACTACAACATCGCCCTGATCGGCAAGAAGGCGCTCGACACCGCGGCCCGCCATCCGGGCAGCCTCGACCAGCCCCTGCCCTCGTCGATCGGCCAATGCGCCTTGACCCACATCACCGCGCTGACGACGCGGCTCGGCGACGACCCGCTGGAAACCGCCGGCCCTGAAGCCGGCAGCCTGGCGCGGTTCAGCAATGGCGGCGCCGGGGTTTCCTACGAGCGGGAGCCTGGCCTTGCCAGTTCGAAAGCCGGCGATCCTGTCGTCATGTGCCTGATATCGATCCCGAGGGATTGTCCGCAGGGCGACGAGCGCGGGCGGGTCTATTACGCCGTCGACCTCACGATAAAAGGCACATGGGTTTTGCCGGATTCACAACATCTATGCGGCGGCGCCTGAAGATTTGCCGCAAAGCACTGCTGGATGCACTCTTGCGCCGATCCGCCTTTGATGGCTGAGTGCGCGTAACAGTTGCAGGGCACGGGGGTGCATGGCCATGGTTAAGCATGTTTTGAAGCGCATCCTGATGATGCTTGCCGGCTATTTCGTTTCGGTGCTGATCGGATTGTTCGCGGTCGTGGCGATATATTGCGCACTCGCCGTATTGCCCAACGCGCCGGACTATTTCGGCGCCATGCAATTTTCGCCCATTGTCGTGCTGCTGTGGCCGCCGCTCGGCATGGTCGTCTATTTCCTGACGATCGTGCTGACCGGCCTGCAGACGCTGATCTTCGCGCTGCTCGCCGAATTCTTTGCCCTGCGCAATTTCCTGGTGCACATGCTGTTTGGCGCCGCTGCCGCTGCAGCCGGCTTCTTCCTGGTCTGGCCGGCCGCGGAAGAGGATGCCGGACGCTGGGCCGATATCGGCATCATCGCCGCCGCCGGCCTCGTAGCCGGCCTGGTCTATTGGCTGATCGCGGGCCGCGACGCCGGCTTCCGGCGTCCGCTCATCCAGCGCTGATCGCAGGAAACGGGCGACCGTCTATCGGCCAAAAATCTAATAAAACCAGAGAGTCAAAGTGAGTTCCTCGTTTCGTTGAACGAGGAACTCCGCTGGTTCAGCTCGTCGACGAACGCACCGCTTCGGTCGCGTCCAGCGCCTGCATCAGCCGCGTGTCGCGGTCGTAGACGTCGTTGAAATATTCGACTTTGCCGGACAGGTCCGGCCAGGCAGTGAAGTAGGAGACATAGACGGGAATCGTGCGTGTCACGTCTTCGCTGGCATGGCCGTGCTTGAGCTTTTCGGCGATGTCGTCGACCGAGACGCCGAGCACCGCCGCCGCCATCCCACGTGGATCCTGAAGGCGAATACAGCCATGGCTGAGCGCCCGCATATCGCGCTGGAAGAAGGATTTTTGCGGCGTGTCGTGCATGTAGATGGCGTGCTTGTTGGGGAACAGGATCTTCAGTTCGCCCAGCGCATTGGCTTCGCTCGGCTGCTGGCGCACGCTGTAGGGAATGTTGGCGCCGTAGGCGCCCCAATTGACCGAGGAAGAGGGAACCCGCCTGCCGCGCGAATCGGTCACCTCGTAGCCGGCACGGTCGAGATAGCCCGGATCGCTACGCAGCCTTGGCAGCATCTCGTTGACGATGATCGACTGCGGCACGCCCCAATAGGGATGGAAATCGACCTGCTTGATCTCCTTGAAGAAGAAGGCGGTCTGGTTGGTGGTCCGGCCTATGACGACGCGGGTCTTCAGCTTCTCCTCGCCATTGTCGATATAGCTGGCGGTGAAGGCGGGCTGGTTGATGAACACCCGCGGGCTGCCGAGATCGGACGGCAGCCAGCGCAATTCTTCCAGCGCGACCTGCACCTTCTGCAGCCTGTCTGCCTTGGATGCGCCGGCGAGCGAGGCGACGGTGCGCGGGCCGATGACCCCATCGCCCTTCATGCCGGCCTTCACCTGCACGGCCTTGATGATCGGAACCAGTTCGGGAACATAGACATCGCTGGTGCCGAGACGAGACAGGATCTCGCCATAGGCGCCGCCCATCTCGTCGTCGAGATTGCGCGCGATCAGCGTCAGCAGCTTCGGCAGTTCGGCGCTGGTCTCGCCGGGCTTCAGCAACAGCTTGGGATCGACGACGATTTCGTTTTCGGCGCTCGCCTGCAGCGATTCAAGTTCGACGCGCAGCGCCTGATATTCCGCGTTCTGCGGGTGCCGCGATTCGAGGTAGGTGCGCACTTCCTGGGTGTGGGCCAGCGTCTTGAGCGCGCCTTCCATGTCGACCGGCTTCGGCGGAAATTCATAGTAGCCGGTGATGCGATTGGGATCGACGCGCCCGCTCTGGGCGTCACGGGCATAGCGCAGCACGCGCGCCGACAGCGCCATCTCGAAGCGGACGAGTTCCTTCAGATGGGCATCGGCATTGACCGCCGATGCGTTGGCTGCCGGCACCTCGACCGTGTAGTCGGCCGATGCGAGGCCATAGCTCGCGGCCTCGCCAAGCACCCTCACCGCGTCCTGGGCGCGGGCATTGGGATTGCCATCATTCACCCAGATGAAATCAGGATTGGCAGAGTAATAGGCAATCAGTGCCTTGGCGATATCGGGCTCGGCATAGAGTTCATAGTCGCTGAGGCCTGCAACGGCTTCACGGAAGGCAGTGCTGGTTGCCGACGGCACAAAGGCGGCGTCTTCAGCTGTTGCCACCTGGGGAGGTGCTGCCACCAATGCGGCAAAGTCGACGCGCACCAGCCGGTCGGCCTTGTAGGTGTAGTAGGACGGGCTGCTGATTCTGGTGCCGCCACCGCCCGATACGGCGGGCTTCGGCTTGCGCTTTGGCGGCGGCGGGAATTCGCCTTGCGGACTGTGCTTGACGCCACCGCCGAACAGCATGTCGAACAGGCCTTGCGCGCTTGCCTGCGGCACACCGAAGGCCAGTGCTGCCGCCACTGCAAGCGGCATCACGGTGGCTTTATTTCCGAGGAATTTCATTAATCACCCGCTCCGGCTGCAAGCCGGCTCCCGTTCCGCGCCGCTAGACGATCTTGCCAACCGCATGGCGGATGTAAGGCGCTACCATACCGATTCATACCGATTTCGTTAAGCTTCCATAAATTTCCGCAGGCCTGTTGCAGAACGGTTTCACAACATCGTGACGTCTGGAGCGGCGTTGCCGCTCCAGACCGGTCAAAGCGGCTGCTGCTTCAGGCGTTGGCGCCACCGTCGATGGTGAGCGCGGCGCCGGTGACGAAGCGCCCTTCCGGACCGGCGAGCCAGGCAACCATGCCGGCGATCTCGTCAGCCTTGCCGAAGCGGGGCGTCGCCATCTTCCGCCGCTGGTGTTCGGCATGCGGGCCTTCGGCCGGGTTCATGTCGGTGTCGGTCGAACCGGGATGAACGACGTTGGCGGTGATGCCGCGCGGACCGAGGTCTCGCGCCAGCGCCTTGGTCAGGCCGACCAGCGCAGCCTTGCTGGTCGAATAGGCGCTGAGGCTGGTGTCGGTGACGCGCTCGGCCAGATTGCTGCCGATCGAAATGATGCGGCCGCCCTCGCCCATGTGAGCCGCTGCCGCCTTCGAGGCCACGAACGGCGCTCTCAGATTGACCTCAATGGTCTCGTCAAAGTCGGCCAGCGACATCTGTTCGATGGGCGCCGCGCGCCAGATGCCGGCGCTGTTGACCAGGATGTCGAGCCGGCCGAAGGCATTCACCGCCTCGGTGACCGAGCCTGCGATGGCGGCGGCGTCGCGATTGTCGGCTTGGATGGCGATCGCGCGACCACCTGCCGCTATAATCTCGGCGACGACAGCTTGGGCCGGCGCCGCACTGTTGACATAGGTGATGGCAACGTCGGCGCCATCGGCCGCAAGCCGTTTTGCTATCGCAGCACCTATGCCGCGGCTGCCGCCGGTGACCAGTGCTGCCTTGCCGTTCAATCCGTTCGCTGACATGTCATTTCTCCGTTATGTAACGATCGATACATAAATATCTGGCAACCTTGCCTGGCGACGTCAAGTGAATTATGTATCGATCAACACAGAAAAGATCGTCATGCCGGAAAGAGGCCGTCCCCGCACCTTCGATCGAACCGCCGCCTTGCGGCAGGCGATGGAGCTGTTCTGGGCCAAAGGCTATGAGGGCACCTCGATCGCCGACCTGACCGCGGCGATGGGGATCAGCTCGCCCAGCCTCTATGCCGCCTTCGGCAGCAAGGAGGCGCTGTTTCTGGAAGCGACCGAGTATTACACCCGCAACGAAGGCACCGAGATCTGGAGCGCGCTGGACGAAGCGCCGACGGCATGCCAGGCGATCGAGAATTTCCTGCGCCAGACGGCAAAAGCGTACTCTCAGGACGACCGCCCGCAGGGCTGTCTCATCGCGCTGGGCGCACTGCACCAGGATTTAAGCAGCGGCGCGATCTGCGATGATTTGCGCCGCCGCCGCACCGAAAACCACACCCTCTTGCTGAGACGGCTGGAACGCGGTGTGGCGGAAGGCGAATTGCCGGCGGGCTTCGACAGCAACGCGGCGGCGACCTTCTATGCGACGGTCCAGCACGGCATGTCGATCCAGGCCCGCGACGGCGCCTCGTGCGACGCGCTGATGGCCACAGTGGCCGGAGCGATGGCGGCGTGGCAGGGCCTGGTCGGAACAGCGTGACAAAGCGCGGAGCTTGTGCTGGAAATCCAGTCGGCGGCGAAATGCGCCGGGAGGGATCATCCGTGAAAAAAGGGTATCGCGAGTTGCTCGACGAGGCCAATGCCGAGATCGAGGTGGTCTCGCCCGAGGAAGCGGCCGGGCTGCTCGACGACGAGGACACCATCTTCGTCGACCTGCGCGATCCACGCGAGATCGAGCGGGACGGCCAGATCCCCGGCGCCAAACATGTCACTCGCGGCATGCTGGAATTCTGGATCGATCCCGAAAGCCCTTACCACAAGCCGTTCTTTGCCTCGGGCAAGAGCTTCGTCTTCTTTTGCGCCGGCGGCTGGCGCTCGGCGCTGGCCACCAAGACGGCGCAGGATATGGGGCTGTCGCCGGTCAAGCACATCCTTGGCGGCTATACCGCCTGGAAGGCGGCCGGATTGCCGGTCGAGCCGGGCGGCAAGAAGAAGGGCTAGCTCACCGCTCCGGCGTTGTCGGAGTCGACAATACACCCATTGGAATCAATGCAGTATCGGCTCGCGCTCGTTTTTGACAAAAGTCACAGCGCGTTCGACAACACCTTTGTCGGCGAGAATGCGACGGTGGCCGAGCCCATCGGCCCAGTGCAGCCGCACATGGCTGCCGGCGCCGGCATAACGTGTGGCATGATCGGCGGGGACTTCGCGGTCGTCCGGCGCGTGGATGACCAGCGTCGGCACCGGCGCCTCAGCCAACTGGCGGTCGCCGGTGAATTCATGCAGCGGCCGGCCCGACAGCCTTTTCACCTGATCGGCCATGGAAACCTGCGAACGCGGACCGACATTGAGCATGCGGCTGAAGTCGGCGAAGATCGCCGGCAGGGAACTTGGCGCGGCGACCAGCACCAGCCGCTCGGCCGCGACGGGCTGGATACCCTTGATCGAACCGGCAATGGCATTGGCGGCGACGGCGCCACCGAAGGAATGGCCGACGATCGCCTTGAACGGACCGAACCATTCGCCGGCGACCCTGACCGCCTCGACCGCATTGACCATATTGAGATGACGGCCCAGCGACTGGCCATGGCCCGGCAGGTCGAGCGAGGCGACCCGGTAGCCCGCATCGCGAAAGCCTTCGATCAGCGCCCGCATATATTCCGTGCGCGAACGCCAGCCATGGACCACCAGCACCGTGCCGGCGGACGCCCTGCGCGGCTCGGGCCGGAATTCGTGCACCATGACGCAGCCGGCCTTGGTCGTCAGCCGATGATGGCGCGCCTCGGCCATGAAGCCGGCGGCGCGGTCGACCGCACGCCGCTCGCCGTCGCTGAGCGCCTTCACGCTCGGCGTGCGGCAGAACAGTTCGAAGGCCGCGCGCCCGCTCAGACGCGGCGCCACAAGCTCGGCCGCGCCGAACACGCCCCGGATGACCTTCAGTCCAAATGATGCCATAGTGGCGATCCATCCATTCCGTTCACGCATGAACATAATAGTTCAAACATGAACATTAAACAAGAGCTGCCCTGGGACAACCCGCGCTTTCGCAACTGGGTCGCGGTGGCGCGCGCCTGCCATGTGCTGGAGCGTGCGCTGGCGGTAAAGCTGGCGCCGCTGGATCTCAAGCCGGCGCAGCTCGACGTGCTGATGAACCTCTATCGCCATCCCGGCATGTCGCAGCACGATCTCGCCCGCAAACTGCTGGTCGGCCGCTCCAACATCACCATGCTGTTGCCGCAGCTCGAGGCGCGCGGCCTGCTGCGCCGCGAAGGCGATGAGAAGGACAAGCGCGTGCTGCGGCTGACGCTTACCGAGGCCGGCACGGAGCTCCTGATGAAAGCGCTGAAGGTGCATATGGCGCTGATCGAAAAGGCGATGAGCCAGTCGACAGCGGAACAGTGCGACATGATCGGCGAACAGATGCGCAAGATCTATGACGTGCTGAAGGATACCTGAGCCGTTCGATCCACGCGCCTCCCACCTCACCACATCGTCTTCTTCGCCCGCTCCGGCCATTCCTTGTCGTAAGTACCGGCATCGATATTCTTGCGGCTGGTGACTTCCAGGATTGTTCCGGGTGTCGGCAGCGATTTCGGGTCGACGTGCTTTGCCGGGTTCCACAGCTCCGAGCGAACGATGGCGCGGGCGCACTGGAAATAGACCGAATCGACATCGACCACGGTGACCGAGCGCGCCGGCTTGCCTTCGACGGCGAAGGAGGCGCAAAGCGCGGCGTCGGTGGTGATGCGGGCGCGGCCGTTGACGCGCAGCGTCGTGCCCGAACCCGGCACAAGAAACAGCAGCCCGACGCGAGGATCGCGGATGATGTTCTTAAGCGAATCGGCGCGGTTGTTGCCGCGCCTGTCCGGCATCATCAGCGTTTTCGGGTCATGCATGCGCACAAAGCCGGCGAGATCGCCGCGCGGCGAACAGTCCAGCCCTTCCGGCCCGCTCGTCGCCAGGGCGACAAAAGGCGAGGCTTCGATGAAGGCGGCATATTCGGGAATGACGTGGTCGAGTTCCTTGACCGTCGACGCTTCGCCGGGCAGGCCGTAGAGGGCTTCGAGCTGTTCGACCGTGGCGATGTCAGACATTTTCCCGTCTCCGAACTGTTGCCAGCGTTACCCCCAATCAATGACGTTTTGCCGACAGTGCCGAACTAGCGGTCGCGGCTCAGTCCCTTCTCCTGGAGCTCGGCGAGATAGGCATTCCAGCGCGCGTCCTTTTCGTGGCCAAGCGTGTGAAGATAGTTCCAGGTGAAGATGCCGGTGTCGTGGAAATCGTCGAAGGTGATGCGCACTGCGTAGTTGCCGACCGGCTCGATCTTCAGGATGGCAACGTTGCGCTTGCCGGGAACCGTCACCCGCTGGTCCGGCGAATGGCCCTGCACCTCGGCCGAGGGTGAAGCGACGCGCAGCAGTTCGGCCGGCAGTTCGAACGGCCGATGATCGGGAAAGGTGACGGACAGCAGTTTTCTGTCCTTCGAGACCCTGAGTTCCTTCGGCGCCGTCATTGTTCTGCATCCCGCATCAATCCGCCCTTCCCTACGCTGCTTCGCGCGAGCGGAAAAGGCCATTTGGACCCGGCCGACATCGGATGTCGGCCAGGGAATGTCACCAAAGATCGAGAGCGGCTATCTTGAATGGCGGGTTGGATCGTATCACATAGCCGTATATAACGGCGCCACTCGCAGCATTGGAAACGCTTGAACGCATGGACATGATCGATCCCTTCGGTCGCACGATCAGCTACTTGCGCGTGTCGGTCACCGACCGCTGCGATTTCCGCTGCACCTATTGCATGGCCGAGGACATGGCGTTCCTGCCCAAGAAGGACCTGCTGTCGCTCGAGGAACTCGACCGGCTCTGCACCGTCTTCATCGAAAAGGGCGTGCGCAAACTGCGCCTCACCGGCGGCGAGCCGCTGGTGCGCAAGAACATCATGCATCTGGTGCGCCAGCTGTCGCGGCACCTGAAGAGCGGCGCGCTGGAAGAGTTGACGCTGACCACCAATGGCTCGCAGCTGTCGCGCTTTGCCGCCGAGCTTGCCGATTGCGGTGTCGAGCGCATCAATGTCTCGCTGGATACGCTCGATGCCGACAAGTTCCACGCCATCACCCGCTGGGGCCATCTCGGCAAGGTCATGCAAGGCATCGATGCCGCGCAGGCGGCGGGGCTGAAGGTGAAGCTCAACGCCGTTGCGCTGAAGGACTTCAACGAGGTCGAGCTGCCGGAGATGATGCGCTGGGCGCATGGCCGCGGCATGGACTTGACCGTCATCGAAACCATGCCGATGGGCGAGATCGACGCCGACCGGACCGACCAGTATCTGCCGCTATCGCTGCTGCGCGCTTCGCTCGAGCGCCAGTTCACGCTGAGCGACATCCCCTACAAGACCGGCGGTCCGGCCCGCTACGTCCATGTCGCAGAGACCGGCGGCAGGCTGGGCTTCATCACGCCGATGACGCATAATTTCTGCGAAAGCTGCAACCGCGTGCGGCTGACCTGCACCGGCACGCTCTATATGTGCCTGGGTCAGGAGGATGCCGCCGACCTGCGCGCGCCGTTGCGTGCCTCAGAAGGCAACGAGCTGGTCGCTGCTGCCATCGACGAAGCGATCGGCCGCAAGCCGAAAGGCCATGATTTCATCATCGACCGCCGCACCAGCCGCCCCTCGGTATCCAGGCATATGAGCGTCACCGGCGGCTGATTTTTTCCGAGATTTGGTGCAAGGAGTGTCTCCATAGAGCAGTTCACCGTTTCACGGCGAACCGCTCTATGTCTTTGTTTTTTGCGCAATTCCGGACGGAAAACCGATCACACTTTTCCTGGAATTGCTCTAGTTCACTGGAGACATCGAATGAAGCGTCTTTCCATTGGATTGGCAGTTGCACTGATAGCGGCAGGCAGCGCCAATGCAGCGCCGTTCACCTACACCAATGCGCGCTTCGGCACGGTCTGCACCTTTCCCGACGACTCTTCACCGATCGCCAGCCCGAGCCGTACAATGGCGACGGACAGCAATGGCTCAGCGCCGACGGCGCCAGCCTGATCTGCTCCGGTATTTTCAACGTCAGTGACGACACCCCAAAGAGCTTCGTCGCCGAGGAGAAGGCAATCAAGGAAGCGGGCTACCAGATCAGCTACAGCAAGACCGGCAAGAACTGGGCGGTGCTGCCGGGACTGAAGGATGGCAAGATCTTTTACGAACGGCGCCTGTTCGGCAAGGACGGCGTCATCCGCACCGTGCGGATCGACTATCCGCCGGCCGTTAAAGCGAAATACGATCCGCTGGTCGGCGCCATTGCCGGCAGCCTCAAAGGACCGTGAGCTTTTCGGACACACACCAGAAAAAGTCTCATGCGCATATAGCTGGCGGATTTACCGCAAGCGCGTTCGAGCCTAGATTCCTGGACATAGCGGCTCGTCGCTCGGTTTGGGGGAATACGACATGCGCACATTCTTACTTTCTCTTGCACTGCTTGGGTTTGCCGCCGCGCCGGCAGCAGCACAGTCCATCGGTGGCAGCTACACCGTCGCGGGCACCAATTTCGACGGCTCGAAATATGGCGGCGAAGCCACCATCACACTGACCAGCGAGACCACCTGCACCATCCATTGGGAGACGGGCGGATCATCGTCGGACGGCATCTGCATGCGCAACGACGATGCCTTTTCCGCCGGCTATGTCATGGGCAAGGAAATCGGTCTCGTCGTCTACAAGGTAGAAGATGACGGCTCGCTGCACGGCCTGTGGACCATCGCCGGCAAGAACGGCAGCGGCACCGAGGTGCTGACGCCGAAATAAGGCTGCCGGTCATCCGGCCAGCCCTCTCAGGGATTTCTAGGGGCCACGGGAGAAAATCCGTGGCCTATTTCTTTGACGTTGCTGTCTTGCCGCCGGCTGCTACAGGCTTGAGCGGTTCACCGTTTCGCCGAAACGTCGAACCGCTTTATTCTTTGTTTTCACGCAATTCCGGACGGAAAACCGTTTCACACTTTTCCTGGAATTGCTCTTGCAAACCGGTAACGCCCTTGCCTCTTTCCCCAAACATTCGCGGCGCGCTGTGCATGATGGTGGCCATGATCGGCTTCACCCTCAACGACGCCATCACCAAGTTCTCGTCGGAATCGATGAACATGGCGCAAGTCATGCTGGTGCGCGGCGCCTTTGCGACGCTGCTCGTCGGCCTGCTCGCCTGGCAGCAAGGCGCGCTCGCGCGACCGAGGTCGATGCTGCAGCCGCTGGTGGCGCTTCGCGTGGTCGCCGAGGCCGGCGCCACCGTCGCCTTCCTTGTGGCATTAGCGCATCTGCCGATCGCCAATGTCTCGGCGGTGCTGCAGGCGCTGCCGCTGGCGGTGACGATGGGGGCCGCACTCGTATTCAACGAAGCGGTCGGCTGGCGGCGCTGGCTGGCGATCGCGGTCGGCTTCGGCGGCGTGCTGATCATCGTGCGGCCAGGCTTCGAAGGCTTCAGCGTCTATTCGCTGTACGCACTCGTCAGCGTCGCCTGTTGCGCAGTACGTGACCTCGCCACCAAGCGCATCCCAAGGGCTATCCCGACCTTGCTGGTGTCGACGGCAACGGCAATCGCCATGACCATCGTTGGCGCCGTGCTCCTGTCCCCGATGGGTGGCTGGACGCCGATGTCCGGCAAAGGCACGGCACTTTTGGCATTGGCGGCGGTGCTGGTGCTGATCGGCTACCAGTTCATCATCATGGCAATGCGGGCCGGCGACATCTCCTTCATTGCGCCATTCCGCTACACCGCCCTCTTTTGGTCGATGCTGCTTGGCCTCATCATCTTCGGCGATGTCCCCGACCTGCCGATGATCGTTGGCTCCGCCATCATCATCGGCTCCGGCCTCTACGCGCTCTATCGCGAACGGGTCGTCGGCCGGCAGAAGCCGGCGGCCGAAAGCGCTGGACCCGACATGGCGCCGGACGGCATATAGCTTGGCCATGAGCCAAGACATTGCAGGAATTATCCTGGCCGGAGGCCTGTCACGGCGCATGGGCGGCGGCGACAAGACTTTGCTGGCGCTTGGCGAGCGTCCGCTTCTCGACCATGTCGTTGCCCGCCTGGCGCCGCAGGTCGGATCGCTGGCGCTCAGCGCCAATAGTGACCCGGCGCGCTTCGCCGCGGCCGGTCTTCCGGTTCTCGCCGATGCGGTGGAAGGCTATGCCGGACCGCTGGCCGGAATTCTCACCGGCCTCGAATGGGCGGCAGCGAATACCGCTTTCAAGGCATTGGCGACGGCCGCCGGCGACACGCCGTTCCTGCCGGTGGACCTGGTCGAGAGGCTGGCTGCGGCTGTTGACGAGCGACCAGGCTCCATCGCTGTTGCCAGTTCCGGCGGCAGGCGGCATCCGACCTTTGCGCTGTGGCCGCTCGGGCTGCGTGAGGCCTTGCGCCATTTCCTGATCGACGAGGACAACAGGCGCGTCTCCGCCTTCATCGAGCGGCACGACTGTGTCGAAGTGGAATTTCCGTTGCTGACCCACGGCAGTGACGAGATCGACCCGTTCTTCAACATCAACACACCGCACGACCTTGCGGTGGCCGAGCGTCTGTTGCAGAGCATCGGCCCATGAACATCTTCGGCATCACCGGCTGGAAGAATTCCGGCAAGACCACACTGACCGAGAAGCTGGTCACAGAGCTCGTCCGGCGCGGCTGGACAGTGTCGACGGTCAAACACGCCCATCATGAGTTCGACATCGACAAGCCTGGCGCCGACAGCTTTCGTCACCGCCAGGCGGGCGCCACCGAAGTCGCGGTGGTGTCGGGCAAACGCTGGGCGCTGATGCATGAATTGCGCGGTGAGGACGAGCCGACGCTGGAGACGGTCCTGTCGCGGTTGGCCCCGTGCGACATCGTGCTGGTCGAAGGCTACAAACGCGAGGTGCACAAAAAGATCGAGACCCGGCGGCAGGAGGCCAAGGACCGCTCGCCGCTGTCGGCGAACGACGGACATATCGTGGCGATTGCCGCCGACTTCGCGGTTACCGGCGAAAGCCTGCCTGTGTTCGATCTCGACGACACGGGAGGGATAGCCGACTTCATCGAGCGCATGACCGGCCTCAAACCTTGAGGCGCCTGCCCTCGCCCGGGTCAGCCGCCCTCTTCAGCCGTTGCATTGTCTAAGCGCGTCTCGCCTGAACGGCCTCATGCGACGCGCTTCAGGTTGTTTTATTTATGCATGTCGTCGTCCCAAAACCGCTGCGCACTTTTGGGCGACATGCATTAACCCGGCGTCGGCATTGGCTGGACCCGCAAATCCCGCAAGCAACGGTTTTACAGTTGCTTTTCTCCCGAAAACAGTGGGAGTATCGCGCCAGCGGGCGGTCAAAAGCACCGCCCCACAGAGCCGTTCCGGAACGACGGCCGGGAGCCATAAAGAGAGGACTATCATGCGTATTGCACTGCGTATCGCGCTCGCCGCATCGGCTGCGCTGCTGACGCTCGGCGTCGCCCAGGCTCAGGAAACGACCCTGAGAATCGGCACCGAAGGCGCCTACCCCCCATTCAACAACCTGACCTCCGACGGCCAGCTCGTGGGCTTCGACATCGACATCGCCAAGGCGCTCTGCGACGAGATGAAGGTCAAGTGCACCTTCGTCGCCCAGGATTGGGACGGCATCATTCCGGCCCTGCAGGCCGGCAAGTTCGACGCCATCGTCGCCTCGATGTCGATCACGCCGGAGCGCGCCGAGAAGGTTGACTTCACCCACAAATACTACAACACGCCGTCGGCGATCGCGGTACCCAAGGATTCGACCCTCAAGGGCGTGACCAAGGAAGACCTGGCCGGCAAGACCATCGGCGTCGCAACCACCACGACGCATTTCAATTATGCCTCGAAAACCTATACGGACAGCACGGTCAAGGGCTATCCGAGCAGCCCCGAAGAGCAGGCTGATCTCGCCAATGGCCGTCTCGACGCGATCGAGGACGATATCGTCGTGTTGCAACAGTTCCTGGATTCGCCTGATGGCGCCTGCTGCAAGATTCTCGGCCAGCCTTCGCCGCAGCCGGTCGATATCTTTGGACCGGGCGCCGGCATCGCCGTGCGCAAGGGCGAGACGGATCTGGTCAACAAGTTGAACAGCGCCATCGACGCAATCCGCGCCAACGGAAAGTACAAGGAAATCAACGACAAGTACTTCAAGTTCGACGTCTTCGGCGCCGAGTCCTGATCGTCTGAAACAAGGCGGCAGGGGAAATTTCCTGCTGCCGCCTTGGCCTGACAGAAGTGGAGACAAGACCCGTCAATGCCAAGCCAGAACATATGGATACTTCTCACTTGGGGACCCGATGGCTGGATTGACGATATTGCCTATGGCGCACTGGTCACCATTGCGCTCGCGCTGGCGACACTGCCGATCGGCCTGACGATCGGCTTTTTCGTCGCCTGGGCAAAACAATCCGAAGAGCCGTCGCTTCGCGTGGCTGCCAACATCTACACCACGGTGTTTCGCGGACTGCCGGAACTGGTGACGCTTTTCCTGTTCTTCTTCGGCATGCCGATCCTCTTGCAGTATGTCATCCGTCTGTTCAGGCCGGAAGCGACGGTCGATGTCGACAGCTTCCTCGCCGGCATGATCGTGCTGTCGCTGATCTTTTCGTCGTATTCCAGCGAAGTCTTCCTGTCGGCCTTTCGCGCCATTCCGAAGGGCCAGTATGAGGGCGGCTATGCGATCGGGCTGTCGAAATGGCAGACGATGCGCAAGGTGATCCTGCCGCAGCTGCTGCGCATCGCCTTCCCCGGCCTTGAGAATTGCTGGCTGAGCCTGCTCAAGGACACGGCCCTGGTGTCGGTCGTCAATCTGGCTGAAACCTTGCGCAACGCCGGCGTGGCGGCCCGTGTCACCAAACATTCCTTCCTGTTCTACAGCGTCGCGGCGATGGTGTTCCTTATCCTTGCCATCCTGTCGTCGATCGCCACCGGCTTCATCCTGCGTTCGCTCGGGAGGAGGGAGGCACGATGAGCGTCGTGACGCGCGCCGCCGTCGACATCGAGAAGCCACCACCACGGGCGCGAGGCTGGCCGCGGGCCCGTATCGTCGGCTACGCGCTGGTCGGCTTCTGGATCCTGTTCGGCATCGGCATCGCCGTCTATCTGGTTTACGCTTGGAATGGCGAATTCTTCGCCAGATACGCGCCGGCCTATCTGCAGGGCTTGGGAACCACGCTTGCGCTGGTGGCCATCTCGATGGTGCTCGGCGCGCTTTTTTCGCTGCCCGTCACCTATGCCCGCATGTCGAAGAACCGCTATCTGTCCGTCCTGGCCTATTGCTACGTCTACTTCTTCCGCGGCACGCCGCTGCTGGTCCAGGTCTATCTCGTCTATTACGGCCTGGGCTCATTCCGGGTGCAACTCGAATCCGTCGGGCTGTGGTGGTTCTTCCGCGACGCCTTCAATTGCGGTGTGTTCGCCTTCGCGCTCAACACCGCCGCCTACCAGGCCGAAATCCTGCGCGGCGCCATCGAGAGTGTTCCGAGGGGCCAATGGGAGGGCGCTGCTTCGCTCGGCCTGCACAAGCTGCAGACGCTGCGCAAGGTCATCCTGCCGCAAGCGTTTATCGTGGCGCTCCGACCCTACGGCAACGAGCTCGTCTTGATGATCAAGGCCTCTGCCATCGTTGCCATCATCACCGTCTATGATTTGATGGGCAACGCGAAGCTCGCCTACGCCAAGTCCTTCGACTTCCAGGCCTATGTCTGGGTCGCCATCGTCTATCTGGTGATGGTCGAGATCCTGCGCCACGGCGTCGAATGGATCGAGCGACGGATCACCATTCATCTGATCCGCTGAGCGGTCGGCTGTACCAGTCGATCGGCTCATGCGCGTCTTGACGAATTGTGTGCAGTGCCTAGAGCTTGCGCTGACAATTTCGCTTTCATCTGAAGGGCAAACCCATGGCATCTGTGGCATTTCTCGGTCTTGGCGTGATGGGCTATCCCATGGCCGGGCACCTCAGGAACAAAGGTGGCCATGAGGTCACCGTCTACAACCGCACCGCAGCGAAAGCCGAGCAATGGGTTGCCCAGCATGGCGGCAAGCTTGCTTTGACGCCGGCAGAGGCCGCAGAGGGCCAGGATTTCGTCTTCTCCTGCGTCGGCAATGACGACGATCTGCGCTCGGTGACGACCGGGGCCGATGGCGCCTTCGCCGCGATAAAAAAAGGCTCCGTTTTCATCGACAACACCACCGCCTCCGCCGAAGTCGCGCGCGAACTGGCCGACGCCGCTGAAAAGGCCGGCTTTTCCTTCCTCGACGCGCCGGTTTCCGGCGGGCAGGCGGGCGCCGAGAACGGCGTGCTGACGGTGATGGTCGGCGGCGAGCAGGCTGCCTTCGACAGGGCCAGGCCGGTCATCGACGCCTTTGCCCGCATGGTCGGGCTGATGGGGCCGTCGGGCGCCGGCCAGCTCACCAAGATGATCAATCAGATCACCATTGCCGGGCTGGTGCAGGGACTGGCCGAAGGCATCCACTTCGGCAAGAGGGCCGGGCTCGACATCGAGAAGGTCATCGAAGTCATCTCCAAGGGCGCTGCCGGGTCCTGGCAGATGGAGAACCGCCACAAGACGATGAATGCCGGTAAATATGATTTCGGCTTTGCCGTCGACTGGATGCGCAAGGATCTCGGCATCTGCCTCGATGAAGCCGACCGCAATGGCGCGAGACTGCCGGTGACCGCCCTTGTCGACCAGTTCTACAAGGATGTGCAGGCGATGGGCGGCAAGCGCTGGGACACCTCGTCCCTGCTGGCGCGCCTGGAAAAATAGGCGTTCGCAATGGCCGAGCTTTCGCCCCAATCGAACGCCGACGAGATCGTCGCCCATTTGCGCTCGATCGGCTCGGAGGACAATCGCCGCGGTATGCTGCGCTACGGCATCAAGATCGAGCGCGCGCTCGGCATCTCGCATCGCATGCAGCGGCAGATCGCCAAAAAGATCAAGCGCAACCACGAGCGTGCTTTCGAGCTTTGGCAGACCGGCATCATGGAGGCGCAGTTCATCGCTTCCGTCACGGCCGACCCGAAGCGCTTCTCAGCCGCGGATGCACGACAATGGGCCGCGTCCTTCGATTCCTGGGACATCGTCGACGGCGTCTCCGATCTCTTCGTCGACACGGACGCCTGGAAGGAGCTGATTGAAGAGTTCGCGGCGGACGAGCGCGAGTTCGTTCGACGCACGGCCTTCGCCATGATGGCGTGGTCCGTCGTGCACCGGAAGCAGGAGCCGGTGGCGACTTTCCTCGGCTTCCTGCCGATCATCGAAGCGCATGCCACCGACAGCCGCAATTTCGTGAAGAAGGCGGTAAACTGGGCGCTTCGTTCGATCGGGAAGCGATCGTTGGAGATGCACGGCGCTGCCCTTGCCGTGGCCGAACGACTGGCCCAGTCGGCCGACAAGACGGCGCGCTGGATTGGCAAGGACGCCGTACGGGAACTCACCAATGCCAAGATCATCGAGCGGATCGCCGCCAGAAAAGGCTGACCTAGCCAACGTCCGGTTCACCGAGGTGACGCGGCAGACGCGCGCCGATTTCGAAGGCCTCTTCGAAGCGCAAGGCGGTCCGAAGTATTGCTGGTGCATGGCCTGGCGGCCCCTGCCCGGCCGCCGCGAGCATGTCCAGCACGCCGAGTTGAAACGGGCCATGATGGCGCTTGTCGAGGCCGGTACGCCGGTCGGAATCTTGGCCCAGATTGACGGCAAGACCGTCGGCTGGTGCTCGGTCGCGCCGCGCCAGACATATCGGAAGCTGACGTCGCAACAGGACGATGACGAGACCGGCATCTGGTCGATCGTCTGCTTCTATGTGCCAAGGGCGCTGCGCGGCGGCGGGCTGGCGGCAGCGCTGCTTGACGCCGCCATAGATCACGCCTTTGCCAAGGGCGCCGGCGTGATCGAGGCCTACCCGGTCGACGAGGCATCGCCGAGCTACCGTTTCATGGGGTTTCGCGACATGTTCATCGCTCGCGGGTTCCATGAGGTCGGCATGGCCGGCTCCCGCAGACATGTGATGCGGCTCGAGCGTTGACGCGATCGGCCGCGGCGTCTTTACTCCTGCACAAAGGAAGCGGCCGATGAGCAGTCCTCTCAAATCGACCTTGGCGCTTGCAGCCGCGTTGTTGGTGTTCACCGCTACCAACGCCTCAGGCCAAACCGCGCACATCTTCTGGAAAGATCTGCGTCCTGCGACGCAGGCGGTGGCCGAAGATGCCGGCCTGCCGATGATTGCGGCAAAACTGCCCGATCGTGGCGAGACATTGTCGCTCAACCTGCAGGACAAGACGGTACAATTAGCCGGCTATGCATTGCCGGTCGACCGTGATGGCGATCTCGTCTACCAGTTCCTGCTGGTGCCGTGGACAGGCGCTTGCAGCCACATGCCGACGCCGCCGCCCAACCAGATCGTGCTGGTGACGCCGGCTCGTCCCTACAAGATGTCGCAGGCCTATGAGTCGGTTGCCGTGACCGGCGCCTTGCGGCCCGGCTTGGAGAAGAGCCAGCTGTTCATTCTCGACGGCGTCAGCATCATCCAGTCCGGCTACACCCTACGCAAAGCCGATGTGGTGGCAGTCGACACGGTGCCGGACACGATCACGCTGCCGGTCAACTCGCCCTGGAGTTTCCTCAACAAAAAGAAAAACTAAGCGCCGCCTGCTTGTGCAGCGTCACCGCCCAGTCACGGACAACCGCGCTCAGGCCGCGTTGGCGCCGGATTCCTTGTCCAGCAGCATGTAGTCGAGCGGCATTTCGGTCGTGTACTTGATCTGCTCCATGGCGAAGGACGACGATACGTCGCGGATCTCGATCTTGGCGATCAGCCGCTTGTAGAAGGCGTCATAGGCGGCGATGTCGGGCACCACGACGCGCAGGAGATAGTCGACGTCGCCGCTCATGCGGTAGAATTCGACAACTTCGGGAAATTCCTGGATGACTTCCGAGAAACGCCGCAGCCATTCATGGCTGTGCGAATTGGTGCGGATCGACACGAAGACGGTGACGCGCACATTGACCTTTTCGTGGTCGAGGATGGCGACCCGCCGCTTGATGACTCCCTCTTCCTCCAGCTTCTGGATGCGGCGCCAGCACGGCGTCGTCGACAGGCCGACTTTCTTGGCGACATCGGCAACCGCGAGCGTCGCGTCCTCCTGCAGGAGGCGGAGAATTTTTCTGTCGAGGCGATCCATTAAGGTGCTCCTGGTGCAGGCCGCGTTCCCTCGGGCGCGACGCGCTTTGGGAATAGATTGGCTATACTCCCTCTTATTTCGACCTTTCACAAGAAAGAAATTCTGCCGGATGGCACAAAAGCGAGTGATATCTTGCTTAAAGTCTAATCTATGCGATAGCGGATTTCCGATCTCAGAAACGGCAGCAAATCCATTTCAAACCATGGATTCTGCTTCAGCCATCCTGAGTTGCGCCATGACGGGTGTGGCAGCGGCAGCACTTTCAGGCTGGCCGGCGCATCCCAGATGGTGCGCCAGTCCTTCACGGTTTCGGTCAGCGACGGCCGGCGCGTGGCGCCCATATGCCAGGATTGCGCGTAGGAGCCGATTGTCAAAACGAGGTCGATCTGCGGCATCAGCGCCATCAGCGGCGCGCGCCAGGCCAGCGCGCATTCTCGGCGCGGCGGCAGGTCGCCGCCCTTTGCGTCCTGGCCGGGGAAGCAGAACCCCATCGGCACGATGGCGAATTTATCCGTGTCGTAGAATTCCTCGCTGGTTACGCCCAGCCAGCTTCGCAGCCGGTCGCCGGACGGGTCGGTGAACGGCATGCCGGACGAATGCACCTTTGTGCCTGGCGCCTGGCCGGCGAGCAGGATGCGGGCGCTGGATGATGGCAGCAGCACCGGGCGCGGCTCGTGCGGCAGTGGCCTGCCGACCGGAGTGTCGACGCAGATGCGGCAGGCGCGGACCTTTGCCGTCAAGCGTTCGAGTTCCGCCTCCATCAGGCGGAAGCGCTCGGACGGCTGGAGACGGCGCTGTACCAGCGCAGCACGTTTGTGCACTCGTCCGGCACTTTGATGCGCGCCGGTTTCATGAAATCCATGGCGATCATGCCGGTGATATCGGCGATCGAATAGGCGTCACCGGCGGCGAATTCGCGGTTTGCCAGTTCGGGGTCGAGCAGTTTCAGGAATTCGACCGCTTTCGCCTTGTTGGCCTCGCCCCATTCGGGGATCTGCGGAATTTCCCATTCCTTCATCGCCGGATGGATGTGGCGAAAAGCCTGGGCGACGCAGCTGAGCAGATTGAACTCCATGCGCCTTTGCCACATCTCGACCTTGGCCTTGCCGAGCGCGCCTTGCCCGAACAGCGCCGGTTCGGGATGCAGTTCCTCGAAATAGCGGCAGATGGCGACGGATTCGGTGAGGATGGTACCGCCGTCGAGCTCGAGCACGGGCAGCCGCTGCAGCGGGTTGCGCGACCTGACCGGCTCCTGCTTGTGCCCCATCGCACCCATGTCGACCGGCACCAGCGGCACTGCGATGCCCTTTTCGGCGAGGAAAACCCGCACGCGCCGCGGATTGGGGGCGCGGCCGCCGTCGAACAGTTTCATGCTTATCCTCCCGATCTGGTCCTTCAACTATAGTGCTCGTCACCAGAAGCGAAACATCTCTCGCAAGGCGTCACCGACCGAAGCCAGGGTGCCGTGCTTTCTTTCGAGCGGGCCGCCGTGGTGGCTTTCGCGCCAGTCTTGCGGCCGATCGAACGTGCCGGCCCAGATGCCAACCTTGCCGGCGCGGGCAATGGCCTGCTCGGTGTCGAAATCGCCATAGGCAATTGCCCAGCCGGCCTCAACCTGGGCCCGGTTGAGATCCTTTCCACCGGCCTTGCAATCGCCGAGCAGGCGGCCGTAGCGGTCGCGCTGCCAGCCGCTGCAGGTCACCGGATTGCCTGATATCAGCCGCACCAGCGCCTGGCGTGCCAGCCTGCCGCAAGCGTAGTCTGCGCCATGCCTACGGCAGATCTGCTGGTATTCCGGAGCGTCGATGCCGCGCATGCGGATACGTTCGGTGCCAAGGGTGAGTAAATCGCCATCGTTGACGATCGCCGCCCCTTGCGCCTTGCGCGTCTCGAAACGGTCGAGGCGTGCGGCGAGCAGGATCAGCAGGCCGAGCAGAATGACCGTCAGCGCGTAATCCAGCAGCTTGCGCCACAGGCTTCGCGGCGGCGGCGGATAGTATCGCCGGCGCGGCCTTGGCGACCACGAACGGCTCATATGGCAAACAGTCTCTTAATCATTCGAACGTAGCTTAACGAATTGAGATCGCTGCGCGCATAAATCGAAGTTTCCATGCCTCTGCTACGCTCGAACACAGCGGATAAATTCATTGTGGACCGCCGGAAACCGCACCGCAACAGCGATGTGGCGCGCGCGGTGCGCAAGACGCGCGACCGTCTTTCGCAGCAGGTCGGCAATCTCGACTTCGACCGCGAGCTGCTGAAGCTGCACGCCGGGACCATGGTGGGCGGCGCAGCCGTCATCCCACTGCTGGTGTTGGCGGTCGCGGCGGCCGGGCTGCTGGCCGGTGTGGACAAACAGATCAGCGTCTGGGCGCTGTTCACCCTGATCTGCTATTCGATCGTCGCCTTCATGGCGCGGCGCGTCGGCCGCACCGAAGCTGCCGAGCTCAACCCTGTTCGCACCCGCAGGGATTTTCTGATCGGCCACTCGCTGTGCGGCCTCGGCTGGGCGTGGTTCGCCTGGCTCGGCTGCGCTACCTGCCAGATCGACCAGTTCCAGGTGGCCAAGGCGGTGGTGCTGCTGCTGGCCATGGCGACGACCGCTATCATGGCGTCGTCCTTGCGCGGCTCGCTGCTTGCCACCTTCGTCGTTCCGGTGGCGGTCTATGCCTATGCTGAAACGAAATTTTGGGTGCCGGTCGGGACGATCATGGTCGCCCTGCTGGTCGCGGCATTGCCGTTCTTTGCCTATATCGCGCGCCATCTCAACCGCTCGTCGCTGATACTTCTGTCCTTCCGCTCCGAAAAGGATGCGCTGCTCGCCGAGGTGGAGACCGCGAAATCGATGTCGGACGAAGCTCGTCGGCGGGCCGAAGACGCCAATCTGGCGAAGTCGCGCTTCCTTGCTTCTATGAGCCATGAGCTCAGGACGCCCCTCAACGCCATTCTCGGTTTTTCCGAGGTGATGGCCAATGAGGTGCTCGGGCCGATGAGCAACCCGACCTATCGCGACTACGCCCGCGACGTGCACGATTCCGGCCAGCATCTGCTCGACCTGATCAACGAAATCCTCGATCTGTCGCGCATCGAGGCCGGCCGCTATCAGCTCAACGAAGAGCCGGTGATGCTGCTCAACATCGCCGAAGATTGCTGCCACATGATGGAATTGAAGGCGCGCAACAAGGACATCCGCATCGTCCAGGATTTCGAAAGTGCCCTGCCGCGGCTGTTCGCCGACGAGCGCGCGGTGCGGCAGATAACGCTCAACCTCCTGTCCAACGCCATCAAATTCACCGCCACCGGCGGCGAAGTTCGCGTGCGCGTCGGCTGGACGGCGGGCGGCGGCCAGTACATTTCGGTCAAGGATAACGGGCCGGGCATACCGGAAGACGAAATCCCGATCGTGCTGTCCGCCTTCGGCCAGGGCTCGATCGCCATCAAGAGCGCCGAACAGGGCACCGGGCTCGGACTGCCGATCGTGCAGGGCCTGCTCGCCATGCATGGCGGCGAATTCGAACTTCAGTCGAAATTGCGCGAAGGCACCGAGGCAATCGCCATTTTCCCGCTCGCCCGAGTGATGGAGGAACTGCCGGCGCTGCCAACCAAGACCGTGGCGGCGGCCCGCCGACGTTGACAGCTTGTTCTAGGCTTTGACCGCCGCCGCCATGCCCGAACTGGTAAGCGCCGCCGCCTTGACCAGACCGGCGGCAAGGGCGGCCCCTACCCCTTCGCCGTGGCTGATGCCGAGATCGAACAGCGGCCTGAGGCCGAGCCGCTCGGCGGCAAGCCTTTGGCCGGGTTCGGGCGACTGGCTGGCCAGCAGGCAATGGTCGAGCGCACCCGGGTTGGCGGCATGCAGCACGGCAGCGGCAGCGGTCGCGGCGAAGCCGTCGAGCAGCACCGGGATTTTTTGCATCCGGGCGGCGAGGATGGCGCCGGCAATGGCCGCAAATTCGCGGCCACCGACCCGGCGCAGTGCTTCCAACGGGTCCTTCAGAGCCGCACCATGGAAGGCGACGGCTTTATCGACTACATCAGCCTTGCGCGCCTGCATGGCCGCGTCCGCGCCCGAGGCGGGGCCGACCCAGTCGGCGCCGCTGCCACCGAACAGGACGGCGCACAAGGCCGCCGCAACGGTGGAGTTGCCGACGCCGAGATCGCCGAGGCAAATCAGATCGGAGCCACCGGCAATGGCTTCCATGCCGAAGGCCATGGTGGCGGCGCAGCCGCGTTCGTCGAGGGCGGCGTCCTCGGTGATGTCGGCGGTCGCAATGTGCAGCGCCAGATCGAACACCTTGAGGCCAAGATTGTTGGCGACGCAAATCTGGTTGATTGCCGCACCGCCGGCGGCGCACAGCTCAACGGCGTTTGCGGTCGCAGCGACAGGGCGCGGCGAGATGCCGTGGCGGGTCACGCCATGGTTACCGGCGAAGATCGCCACCAGGGGCCGGTTCACCGCCGGCGGGGCGCGCCCGCTCCAGACAGCAAGCCAGGCGGCGATGTCCTCGATACGTCCAAGCGAGGCTTTCGGCTTGTCGGCCTTGGAAAACAGGGTGCGCACCCTGTTTTCCGCGACTGTATCGGCAGGCGGCAGGCTCGCCAGCAGATTGCGAAAGTCGTCGAAGGGCAGCGCGCTGGTCATGTCGGTCCTGATCATCCCCTGTGGTTGATCAGCGGCATAACCGCCTTGCCCGGCCGGCACAACTCCCCTCGACATTGGCGCGAAAGCGGTTGCCCGCGCCGCATTCCGAAGGGCTTGCATTGGCTTTGCCGTTGCACCATGTGGAGATGGAACGAGGGATTCCGGACGGAACCTTCAAGAGAAAGTCATGACGGCCATCGAATCCCCGTGCATCCTGGTCTGTTCGATCGACATGAAAACCGGCTTCTGCTTCGGCTGTGGCCGCACGCGCGATGAAATCGGCGCCTGGATGGGGATGACGCCGGAGGTACGCCGCAGCGTCATGGCCGAGTTGCCGGCCCGATTGGAAACGGTCGAGCGCCGGCCGCGCCGGGAAACACGCCGCAGCCGCATGGCGCGCGAGCGCGACGTCCTCTCTTGAAACGGCAGGTCCAATGAACCGACTGTTCTGGATGGTGATGGCGGCAATCGGCCTCGGGCTGGTGCTGCTTATGATCAACAACGACGCCGGCAGCACGTTCGGCATCGAGAATTACGATTTCAGCCGTCTGGTCTGGCTGGGGGCGATCGGCTTGCTGGTCAGCGCCGGCCTTGTCCGGTCCGGCAGGCCGCTCGGCGTCATGGCCCGCAATCTCGGCACGTGGGCCCTGATCGTGCTGGCGCTCGTCGCCGGCTACCAGTACCGCTACGAGTTGCAGGATTTCGCCAGCCGGGTGACGGCGGGCCTCGTTCCCGGCAGCCCGCTGGCGCTCGGCGTCGAGGACGGCCATGCCACCGTGACCCTGGACAAGGCCGACAGCGGCCATTTCGAGGCCCGCATCACGATCAACGGCGCGCCGATCCGCACCGTCGTCGATACCGGCGCGACCAGTACAGTGCTCACCGCCGAAGACGCGCAGGCGGCCGGCTTCAATCCGGCAGCGCTGAGCTTCACCGTCCCGGTCTCGACCGCCAATGGCATGGCACGCGCCGCTTCGGTGCGCACCGACGAACTGGCGATCGGCGGCATCGTGCGCAAGAACATGCAGGTGATGGTCGCCGCGCCCGGCGCGCTCAGCCAGAGCCTGCTCGGCATGAACTTCATCGGTTCCCTGTCGGGTTTCGACGTGCGCGGCGACCGGATGATTCTGCGCGACTGAACTGCTTAAGCGGCCTTTTCAACACGGTCGAAATCGACGGCAGCGAACGCTGCCTTCAGCACATCCGGTCCGGCGCCGGGTTTCGTCGCGTCGGTGGACAGTATCTGCCGGAAGCGGCGCGCGCCGGGCAGGCCGTGGAACAGCCCGACCATGTGGCGAGTGACGTGGCCGAGCCGCCCGCCCTGCTCGATATGCCGCGCCGCATAGTCGGCCTCCGCGTCGATCAGCGCGGCAAAATCGTAGGTGCCGGCCTTGCCGCCGTAGAATGCCGCGTCGATGCCGGCCAGGATGCCTGGCGTGTGGTAGGCGGCGCGGCCAAGCATGGCGCCATCGACATGATCGAGGTGGCGAGCCGCCTCTTCGAGCGATTGAACGCCGCCATTGATGCCGATGAATTTGTTCGATTTTCCCGCCTTGAGGCGATAGACCCTGTCATAGTCGAGCGGCGGGATGTCGCGATTTTCCTTCGGGCTCAGCCCCTCCAGCCAGGCCTTGCGCGCATGCACCCACAGCGCGTCGGCGCCGGCCGCGAAGACGCCGTCGGCCAGCGCGTCGAGCGCGGGCTCCGGATCCTGCTCGTCGACGCCGATGCGGCATTTAACCGTCACCGGGATTTTCACCGCCGCCTTCATCGCCGCCACACAATTGGCGACGAGGTCAGGCACTTTCATCAGGCAGGCGCCGAACGTGCCGGACTGGACGCGGTCGGACGGACAGCCGACATTGAGATTGATTTCGTCGTAACCGAAGCCCTCGCCGATGCGCGCCGCCTCGGCCAGCTTTTGCGGATCGGAGCCACCGAGCTGCAGTGCCACCGGATGTTCGATCTCGTCAAAACCAAGCAGCCGCTCGCGCGCGCCATGGATCACGGCGTCCGCCACCACCATTTCGGTGTAGAGCAGCGCACGCTGCGTCAACTGGCGGTGGAAGAACCGGCAATGCCGGTCGGTCCAGTCCATCATGGGTGCAACGGAAATCCTATGGGGTTGATTTATCACGCTTTTTCTCGTATTTTCAGGGCCTCAAAACGTGCACACGTTCGCCGTTGTACGACACGATATCCGTCAGTTTTCGCATCTTGTACCCCTCCCTGTGCACACAGCGTGCACGAAAAAGAGACCACCCATGGCGTCCATCAACAAGTTGGCTTCCGGCAAGTGGCGTGTGCAGGTTCGCTGCAAGGGCCACTCCCTCAGCACCAGCTTCTCGCTCCGCAAGGACGCCGAGATGTGGGCGCGCCGAATTGAGCGAGAAATCGACCTGGGTCAGAAGCCTGCTCCCAAGCACAAGGACGGGATCAAAACGGTCTCCGACCTGATCGACCTGCATATCGCCGATATGACGGAAGTTGGCAAGTTGATCGGGCGTTCGAAGGCATTCAGCCTGGACCTGCTACGAGCCAGGCTCGGAAGGCTCAACATCGCGGATCTCAGTCGCGAACAGGTCATAAAGTTCGGCAAGGAACGAGCCGAGGAAGGCGCCGGACCTGTCACCGTTGAATAGACATCGGATACATCCGGACATTGCTGGTGCACGGCGCGGCTGTGCATGGACTGCCTTATTCAGCGGACCCGGTGGAACTTGGTCGTGTCGCCCTCGCCCGCTTGGGTCTTGTTGGCAAGGGCAACGAACGCGATCGGCGGCCGACACTTGGCGAGATAGAGGCCCTGATCAGGTACTTCAGAGAAAACAACTTCCAGATTATCCCCGTCGACAAGATCATCCGCTTTGCGATCGCCACCGCCATGCGGCTCGGGGAAATCTGCAACGCCACGTGGGAGGACCTGAACGACCGCAACAACACCCTGCTGATACGAGATCGCAAGGACCCACGCCACAAAAAGGGCAATCACATGCGTATCCCGCTCCTCGATGTGAGTGGTTACGACGCCCGCGCGATCCTCGAAGAGCAGCGTTTCTCCACTGAGGGAAAGGGACGCATCTTCCCCTACAATGGGAAGTCGGCCGGAACCGCTTCCGACGTGCCTGTCATGAACTTAAGGTCGAGGACCTGCACTTCCAAGACCTGCGTCACGAAGGCACAAGCCGCCTGTTTGAAGCTGGCTTCAGCATCGAGCAGGTCGCCATGGTCACCGGGCACAAGGATTGGAAGATGCTCCGCCGCTATACCCACTTGAGGCCGGAGCAACTTCATGTGATCGCGGCGAGGCTTCAACAGACACCGCCACATACGGAGTTGCGGAAGGCGCCGACCCTCTGCGCTGGCAATGAAATCAGGCGCTCATCGACCGGCAGGTACCGCGCCTCGACGCGGGTCTCATCGTTTCCCGGCAGGCCTTCGAAGAAGCGGCCGACAGGAACGTCGAGCGAGCTGGCGATCTCGTAGAGCATCGACGCGCTCACGCGGTTCCTCGCGTTCTCGTATTTCTGGAGCTGCTGGAAGCTGATGCCTATGGATCGGGCAAGTTGGGCCTGCGATACGTCCGACTGGACGCGGACGGTCGCAATCTGCCTGCCGACATGCTGATCGGCGGGATGAGGGTCACTGTCGATCTTTGGCTTCGGCTCCGTCCGAAAGAGCACGGAGCGTTGCGGTTTCAACAAGGCCTTTCGATGTTCCATTAGAGAGTCTGTCGCATACGCGCCGGTCTTAGCCCGGCCCGATTCGAAAGTATGGTCGCCATTAAATATACCTTATAGGGCGTAAAATAACCCTATAGGTGGCAAACAAAATCGGCCTGCCGATTGTCAACTCATGGTCAGTCCACGACAGATTCGAGCCGCAAGGGCTTTGCTTGGTTGGTCGCAGCAGGAGCTTGCTGACAAGGCAATTGTGTCGCTGAATGCGCTGACCAGGTTGGAAAACGGCAAGGTAGATTCCCGGATCAGCACTTTGCAGGCCATTGAGGCGGCTCTCACAAAAGCAGGTGTCGAATTCTTATCTGCTGGTCAAAAGGGTGAAGGTGTACGGCTCTTAGATCCTCTGGCTTGAATGTCCCATTGACGGAAATACCTGTTCTCGCAACTGTAATTGCCAAGTGGACCCTCTTGGGTGACGAGAGGCAAAGTCGTGGTATTGTCGGAATCAGCCATGATTCCGAGTTCCCTAAGCCTGGTTGTAGTCTGGCGGGGATGACCACCGACGCACGTCTCAACCAAGTCCATACGTGAGCCCCTGCCCTATGAACTTTGGCGGCAAAAAGCTTAGATGATTAATTTCATATCATGTGAGTCATAAGTGATCAACTCGAAACCAGATGATATGAAAGAAATTACGGGCGCCCAGATCAGAGCAGCGCGAGCCTTGATACGTTGGAGTGCCGAAGATTTGGCCGATACAGCTAGCGTGGGAGTGGCGACGGTTAGGCGCGCAGAAGCTGCGGATGGCGTGCCTCCGATCACCATAGCAAATCGAAACGCGATCCGTGGTGCCCTTGAAAAGGCGGGCATCGAGTTCATTCCTGAAAACGGCGGCGGCGCTGGCCTGCGCTTGGCGAGACGGCAATAGCGAACACGGAAGAGCGCTCACCCTATACTGGCGCCGACTTTGCCGCATTGCGCCAGGTGCCACCATGGTGGTTCAGGTAGGACGAGCTGCTGTTCCCAATTACGCAACCTTTTTGAGGCACATATCGTGAACATTGGTACAAGTTGACTTGTGTCCGGTGGCTTTCGGCACAAAGGCGTTTCAAGTTGTCGACAGTGCGTTCAGACTGCCTGATGCGTTCGCGTTGAGCGTCCTCTTCGGTGGCCATTTTGCCCCAAATTATAAGCCTGTCTGTTTTTCCCTGATTCTATCGGAATTGAACTTGTCCTTAGAGCTAAGCGTGCCCTCGCACGCGACGGGGTTGGCGCCCAGTGCGATAAAGCCGTGTCGCTGGTCGGCCACCTTGCGCGAACACGACCTTGTCGCGAACCTTTAAGGTAGGCAGAAGAAATACGCGCAGAACGGCGCACTCTTTCGTGCGGGGAGGCCGTTCTGAATTCCGCGGAGAATTCGTGAATGGCGAGGAGCTTCCTTTGATGGGCTTCCTCTGGCCCTCCCCTGTCACAACTTGTGCAAAAGAGCGCTCGCTCGACCGAACTCAATAGAGCGCCTTTTCCATAGCGTTCAATGAGGCCGGCAGGCTTTACCGTTGCATGGTGCGAACAGGATCTGCACCAGGCCCGCAGCACATGCCACTCGCGAAGATCGCCGAGCGCCACATCCAGGGCAGCGTGAACGCTGCCATCGATGATGGCCTGCAATGGGATCTTGACCTCGCCTGGTGTCAAGATTTTCTCCATCACATGCCGACTGTTGTAGTGGATCAGCAACATGCCCGGCCGGCGTCGGATGGCGGCCTGCCAGGCTGCCTGGCTCACGGTTGAATCGGGAGAACAGGAAATGGTTTCTGACAAAGCCTGCTCCTCGCGATCCCAGACGTCGATTCGAAAATTGTCTTCAGCTGTTTTCACCATAGCGTTGCCGGCCAGCGCGATTGACGCCGAGCCATGGTCCTTTGCTGCTCAAGATGCTGAAATAAGGAACATTTTCCTCTCTCGTCAAGGCCGTTGTTCTCATTTTGTTCTTGCTAGGCTGAGGCGATAACATCGTTGACAGACCCAGCCGCCCGAACGGTATGATTCAGGACCATCTTTGTGATTGAAAATCCCGCTTCAGCGTCGCTCGGAGAACGAACTCTACTCCCTACAAGCGACCATCGCCAAAACACGGCGCGCCCTAGTGGCTTCCCGGGAGCTCCTGAAAAAGATTGACGCGAGAATACCATACCCGGCCTTAGGGAATGGCCGGTGCAGGTTGGGCATGCTTGTGGGACTTCACCGCACCGGCCACTGCGGGAAGATATGAGGCCCCGCGGTGCTTAAGATATAGCCATATTAGCAAGCGATCAAAATATCTCGCAACGCCATCTTGAAGGCTCAACCGCCAAGTCAACTTAGTTCCGAGAGAATGGGCGGATTGGTGAACGCGATGTCGCACCCCGGTAGCAGTGCGCATCTTTGGGCTTTGGACCTTGCCGACCTGCGCAAGGAGTTTGGAAAGTTCTCTCAAGAGCACGGGACAACGCCTCTTGAGCGGGATGAGCACACCAAGCTGTTCCTTGATGAACGAAGGGAACGCCGCCCGGAGCCGGACGCTACCCAGCCGTAGGGAAATGGCTAGTTCTGCGCGTTTCACTACAGCGGCACACACTCCAAGAGTCGCGAGGATAAAGCCGCTTGGCTGAACTTTTGCGGTGCGCGACCTGTCCAACGCCGGTGAACTCCTCGACAACGCGGGCTGAGGTCAGTACAAAATAGCGGTCGGATTAAGGTCCGATTCTGAAATAGGACTCTTGCGCGCGCCCATGGCTACCGGAACTTCGAACAGCCGGCCCTTGGCGTATCGGGGCCAGATAGGGCGAAGCGCAGGTGCGAGGACGCGGACGACGGTTGGCGCATCGTCGCGGGACAAGCACACAACGAACAGGTCAACGGCCTTTGACCTGAGTTTGCCGAGAACGTCCTCCGGCCCGGCGTGCTCACGGCGATGGTCAAGCCGACCTGAGGGCGTCAAATGGCTGTTTCGTCGCAACGACGCGGCAGCAGCCCAAGCGACGAAATTCGGTGGGATGGCCTGCCTGGCGGCAGACATCGGCCGTGCGAAACTGGCGGAAAGCATGAACTGGCAGACCTCGCCCAGAGCACCCTCAATGGCCTGATGCAGATCCGGGCCAGCAGCGGAACCAAACCAGAATCCTTTGCCATCCTCGCCATATGCCAGCGCGGCGACAACCGGGATCTCAAGATCATTGGTTAGGTCAATCAAATGAAGCTTCCGATGAAGTGTCCGCAACCAGCTACGAAACAACCTCACCAACTCTTCCTGACTTTGCGGTATCGTGACTTCCGGCAATTTAAGGCGATTATACCACCATATGGACACCGCATCGCGTTCAACAAGCTCGAGAACGGCACGTAGCGTCGCCTCTTCTCTATTTAGGCCAGCGGCAAGCCCCGAACTGTCTGCCAAGCAAAATCCGAAATCGTAACAATTCGGGTATGAAAGCAGACAAGACGCTGCCGGCGCATATCCTCGATTTCCTGTTGAGACATGCTCGATCTCCAACCATGATATCGCTCGCCCAGTGTTGAAAGGCCAGGGTATCCATTGGTCTCGATCAGCGCTGGAGTTCCAAACCTCCGCATGGGCCAACTGTCGGGGCGAATACTTCAAAAGATCCCGAGGATCTATTGCCGAACCTTCCATCTCATCGAAGGTGGCCACCACGACCTGTTCGCGACCGGTATATACGGCACTGCTGCGCTCGATGCCTTCCATCACCGTCCGACTGAAGGCCTCGTCTGCGGTTCGGGCGCGCCCAGAAACCAGGCGTCGGCGGCCGGTGTGGTCCGGTGCCAATACGGCGGCGGCGACGTGAAAGGGACATTCCGTGGGCAGCGGCAGTACTGCAGGCGGGCTGGCGAACGTGATCAAAGGGAACCTCAGCGCCTTTCGCGACCTCATGTGGAGCTTCGCCTGCGATGTCCCGGGCAGGCCGACGCTGCATTCCAACTGGCTAATACGCCGATTTGTAGGTAGGATGACTTCTGCGGTGCAACATAATCAACAATTCGGGCTGACGTGCAAACGATAGTATCTGGCGAGGCCGCCTCGTCCGGTACGATCGTGGCCGAGACGCGGAAAAAACTCTTCATCCTGGCCGGTGACATGGTCGGATACAGCGAGTCCGTCTTCCGGAACCCCGAGACGGGCGTCCGTAATCTCGTCACGTCGCGCAACGCGTTTGTGAAGGCGCTGAAGGCAAATGGCGGACGGATAGTTTCGACTCCGGGTGACTTCGTCCTGGCAGCTTTCGAGTCTGCTTCGGACGCAGCGGTTGCTAGCATAGCAGCACAATCAGCGCTTCTCGAAAATAGGCTGCAAGATAGTCGCTGGCGGGTTGGAATTGCGTTCGGAGAGGTTTTTGAAATCGATGGCGACATCTATGGACATGCAGTCAACGTTGCGTCCCGCATTCAGGGAGTAGCGGCGCCCGGCCAGATACTTATGTCCGACGATGTCGTCCGGCGATTTCCTGATGGGTTTTCGGTCGTTACCGAAAGTATTGGCTCTAAGCGCCTGAAGAATATTAGCGAGAGCGTTCACGTATATTGTGTTGTAAGCTCTAAACCGGATGAATATCGCTCCGACTTTGTAGGGGACATTCAGCAATATAGAGAGAATATTGTAAAGCCGATTGTTGAAATTCAACCGTTTGAGCCGCAAGACGACTCGCAATCGGCGCGGTTCGTCGCGTCATCTCTGCAAGATGAGATTCATCTTGTCTTGGCGCGGCTCACCAATTCGATCTCGGTTCGAGACACGACCGCCGTGGCGCGAGGCAAGCCCCATTATGTCTTGCGATCGAGCATCAGCGCGCGCGGCCAGCATCTCCGGATCATGCCTCGGCTGATTTCGGTGTCTGACGGCGCGACCATCTGGGCCGAGCGATACGACTACGATCTTCGCGACAGCTTCGACGCCCAGGACCAGATTGCCTCGGAAGTCGTATCTGCTTTGCAATTGGCGCTGACCGACGGGGAACAGGCGCAGATTTGGAAGCGTGGAACACGCAGTGGTTTGGCGTGGGAGACCTTTCAGCGAGGTCATGACGAGGAGCGCCGATACACACGGGAGGGGCATCGGCGGGCGAAGGAATTCTATTCCAGTGCACTGGCCATGGATCCCACCTACCTGTGCGCCCTGGTAGCTTTCGGGTTCTGCTATCTCGACGAGGTGCGTCTGGGCTGGGCAGAGAACGACGAGAAAGCGATCCACGAGGCCGAACTTCTATACGAGCGTGCCTCGCGCATTGACGCCGGCCATTCGGACGTGCTGGCTCTGCTGGCATTCTTGCGATTTCTTCAACGGAAGCCTCAGGAGGCGCAGCGGGCCATGGATGATGCCGTCGCGGTCGCGGGTCACAGTCCAGAAATCGTAGGATACCAGGGCGCGCTCATGGATCTGCTCGGCAACTACCCTGCCGCCATTCGGGCCTATAATCGCGCGGCTTCGCTGAGCCACCATGTCTCGCCTTGGATATCGGCCAATCTTGCACTCTCCAATCTGGCGGTGGGGAGAGCCAAAGAGGCTGAACTGATTTGCCGCGAGGTGGTCGCATCGCATCCCGGTTACGTTAGAGCGTGGCTTGCTTTAACGGTCGCGTTGATGCGTCAGGACAAGGTCAGTGAAGCGCTTCGGGCGGCGAGCCGTGTGCTGGACCTGGACCCGAAATTCACGGTGACGGAGTGGTCGCACGGCAGGCCATTTGCGGATGAAGCCCTGCTGGCCGCGTTCGCGAGAGACATGGAGAAGGCTGGCCTTCCCAGTTAGAAGCCGGCCTCACAGGGTATCCGCGCTCATCGACCGCAGCCGAAGAGGGCTGCCGCGCTCATTCCGGCAACGAAATCCTGATTGCGTGCAAGGTAGTCCCTGAGTTGGTCACGCGTTGCAATGCCTGCCGGGGGCAGCGGCACGACTATCTTCACGACGGTCGGATCATCGATTATGGCCAGTGCGGGCCTGTCAAGGATGTCATTAAAGGCCGCAGTGAGTGAGTACTCGTCCATGGCTCCGATGGACCCGGAACTTTCCGGCAGCACTCGAAACCACTCCGCGATTATGGCCTGCGCGATTTCCGTCTGCTGCCGATTACGCTTTGCCCTCGCCCGTGCCATCAAATCCCCCTATCTGTAACCGGCAGACACCATGAGCCCGTCAAACGAGCACCCCGCTGAAATGTCCCCCAAGCCGCCGCTTGAGAAATCGGGGAAGGACGGTGAGACATTATTGCCACGCCCACCTTTTCAAATTACTCTATTGCGAATTGGCGACTTGGGCAATCGGCCCGGTGGGGGTTTGGCATGCGCTGCTTACCGACTCTGTTCGTCGCAAGCCTGATCCTTGCAAACGCGCCGCTTGCGAACGCGGGTGAGGAGTCATCTGGCGCGACCCCGTTGGAGCCTATTCCTGGCACCGTGATTTCCGAGATGCAGGCCAAGGCTGACAACACGTCAATCATATGGCTCAAACGCGGAAAGGATTACACTGAGGCTGACGTCAACCAGATAGCGCGAACAATTCTTGGGGAAGCCTTCATCGATCAAAACGGAGGCGAAAAGTATTTCTCCGATAACGTAGGCAATCTGCATTCGCTCAGCGCGCTCACACTTCCCGTATCAGCCGCGACCGCCCGCGCTCGGGTGGCTGAAGAGAAGATCCTCGAAGTAGGCGAGATCAGCTCAAATTCGCTGATTTTCGGCATGGGCTTCGAGTGCGGGGACGAAGACGATCAAAAAGCCATCTCCACTACGGAGTCTCTCCCTAGGAACATCAAGCGGGTCAACCCCAGTCCTGTGGATGCGAGCGCGCTGACGAAAACCGTTTGGATTGTCGACAGCGGCATCGGCCCTGGGTCAGATATCGCCAACGAATTGCAGATCGTCGAGCAGCGACTTTGCACGGGGAGTTGCGTTTCCGAAACGCCCGCCGATCCAATCGGACACGGAACCATGGTGGCCGGGATAATCGGCGCAAAAAAAGGAAACAATCTAGAACTGATTGGAGTGGCTCCGGGGATCAGGATACGCGCGCTGCGAATATTTACCGCATCATATCCGGTCGACCTGTTGAGCAATGCGCTTACGGCCCTTCAGTATGTCAAGACATACGCCGCCGCAGGCGATGTTGTGAACGTGAGCTTTGGAGCCTATTACAATCCGCTGTATGTACCTGGGGCAGCGTCTGGAACGACAGAGCCCAGTCCGGAATCGAAGGTTGAAGACCTTCTGCGGGACCTTGCGCAAAACAAGCAGCTTTTTATTTCGGTTGCTGCCGGAAATACGGACGTCATTGGCGGTTCGGGATACGTGCAGACCATCTCTCCCGCTCGTGCTGGCGGATACCGGTTTCCTTCCACGGGCACTCCGACTGGAGCAGTAATCACCGTTTCTGCGGTGAGGAAGACCGACGTGTTCTGGAACTTTTCCGCTTATGGAAACGGCAACATCGACATGACTAGTGGCATCCAGATAGGACCGCCTGATTTCGCTGCGCCCGGCGTAAAGATCCGATCGCTATGGCCGGGCAACGTCGCAAACCCGAATGGCCAGACAAACGTTTGCTCGGGAACCTCATTTGCAGCTGCACACGTTTCGGGCTTGCTGGTGTACGGAATTCCAAAGCCCGACAAGAGCGCCCTTTTCGATCCGTCTGCGCTTGTTCCTGGCAAGCTTCCGGGGAGCGACAAGCCGAGTGACTACAGCGTTGCCAGGCAAGATCCAATCGCTACGAAGCCCTAAGCTGTTGGTAACGGGACGCGTGTCGCCTCGGTCGCAGTGATGTGGACATAGCTGTTGCACAACGGGCAGAGTGCGGTCCGCACATTGTTTGGCGACATCGGATTATCCAAATTTTGCAAGCTCGACCGAACGCCGATGACGAATGAGCAGTCCTCGGCCCACGACACAGGTGCCTGGAGGGCAGCTCCAACGCGCAACCGGGGTCGCGAGCTGGCGAGTGCGGAAGCAACCGCCCCGAAATTGCTAACCGATATGGCTCCGAGACCCCGAAGAAACCGTGAGAATAAGTCGCGCCGACTGAGCATTGCCGGTCTCCGTCCGATGAGCCCATGCTAGGCCCGCTCCACACGTTTGTCGAGGGTGTTCCACAGCGCGAGGTGACCCTCGAATGTCCACTTCAGGGGTGCAGGACTGATTTTCCGAGGGCCGAACTCAACGCGACGCGTGGCGCAACCGCGACCTCCAGCCTGGTCACCGTCAACGTCCGCTTTCAGGCGTCGGCAGAGCTCACTTCAACGGCCGACATGGGGCGCAAAGCGGACTTTGCACATTGACCGCCTTAGACCCGGTATGGACGGACCACCTCTACTGAATCTATATGGCGGGACGGATGTTTTGGTTGACGCGGAAAAGGTTGGCAGGGTCGAACTTCCCCTTTAAGGCCGCGAGGCGCGGATAATTGTCGCCGTAGCTCGCCTGAATACGCTCATCGCCTTCATCATCCATCATGAAATTGGGATAGGCGCCGCCTAGGTCAAACGGATGAACAGCCTGCCAGTAGTCGGTGGCCCACTTCTTGAGGGCCGGCGCCATGCCCGGATCGGGATCTATCCCGGCGATCACCATGGACCAGGTCACATCGCGGGCGTTCCAGGCGCTGTCCGCTTTGCCCCGGCGATGCACCGCGCCATCGACCGGGTAAAGATGCATGCACGAACCCGGGCTTGCCTTGCTTGCATGTAGGAGATGGGCGTCGATGGCGACATCTGGCAGCTCTCGGACAAAATCGCCCTTCCAATACCATTGCAGCCCGGCCGGATAGAGCGCGTCGAACAAGGTCTGCAACGCCGTGTAGGGGATCGGGCCGGCCCAGTCGATCAGCGGCTTGGGGAGAGCCGCGCGGATGGCGTTGACGGCCACTTCGCCGCCCTCGCCGTTATGCGCGACAACGAGGACACACATCTGTTTGTTCCAGTGCTCCGGTGGGAAAGGAGCGCCGCCAGGGACCGATTGCAGTCCGAGGAAGATGTAGAAATCCTCCGGAGCTTTCGCCTGGAAATCCCGATACCAGCGCATCACCTCAGCGGCATCGCCAACATCGAAGATGATCGGTCCGCCATAGAGCATTTTCGCTGGGTGCGTGCGAAACAGGAAACTGGTCACTACACCGAAGTTTCCTCCGCCGCCGCGAAGCGCCCACAAGAGATCTGCATTCTCGGCTTCGCTGGCGGTCATGAAACTCCCGTCGGCCAACACCACATCGGCTTCGATGAGGTTGTCTACTGCCAGGCCATATTGCCGGCTGAGGTAGCCGTGGCCGCCGCTCAGTGTCAGGCCGGCGACCCCAGTGGTCGAAATGATCCCGAAGGGGACTGCCTGGCCGAAGGCGTGGGTAGCATGGTCAACTTCGCCAGTCGTGCAGCCGGGTCCGACCCGCACCGTGCGGTTCCTTGGATCGACTCGGACGCCTTTCATAGTCGAGAGGTCGATCACGAGGCCATCGTCGACGCTGCCGAACCCCGGTCCATTGTGACCACCCCCGCGGATTGCAATCGGAAGTCGCCTATCACGTCCGAAGTTCACTGCGGCCATGACGTCTCCGGCATCGGCGCACCGGGCAATAATCAGCGGCCGCTTGTCGATCATACCATTGTATAGCTTGCGGGCATCGTCATAGCCGACGTCGCCGACGCCGATGACTTGGCCCCGCAGACTCTGTGCAAATTCCGCAATTTGCGTCCTATCCATTCCAGCCTCCAAGGAAGGCCACCCGAGAGTTTCGAGCTTCACCCGCGGCGCTCAATTTCCCGACTTTTATCTTGCGCCGAAAGCCACGCGTGGTCCAACCGAAATTGATATCCCGCGCCTCCTTCGCGGACCGTTCTGGCCATCGAGGAGTTTTGGCCGGCTGCTCGTCTCGATCTCCCGATCTGAAAGGTGGTGCCGCCACGAGATTCGCGCTAGTTTGGATCGCGGTGCCGCATGAGAAAGCTCGATGCAAACAATTGAGGATTGGCTGAGCCACCTCGGTCTCGGCAAGTACCTGCAGGCGTTCCTCGAAAACGACGTCGACCTTCGAGCGCTTCCCCATATCACGGACGCCGATCTCCAGGAGCTTGGAGTCTCGCTCGGGCACCGGAAGATCATTCTGGCCGCGATCGATGGACTTGGACAGCCTCACCCCAACGGAGCTCGTCTTGCCTCGGTTCCAGTCGGTAGGCCGGAAGCTCAGACCACCGAAGTGCCGCAAGAACCAGCTGCCGACCGGCGGCTCCTCAGCGTGCTGTTCTGTGATCTGGTCGGCTCGACGGCGCTATCGGCGCAGCTCGACCCGGAAGACATGCACGAGCTCACACGCCGCTATCAGGACAGCGTCGCTGGCGCAATCACCCGCTTTGGCGGCTATGTCGCCAAATATCTAGGAGACGGCGTGCTTGCCTATTTCGGGTGGCCGATGGCTTACGAGGATCACGCAGAGCAGTTCCATTCGGGCTGGCCTCCAGGCCCTCGCCGCAGTCGAGGCCATCCAATCGCCCGACGGCGAGCAACTGAAGGCGCGTATTGGCATCGCATCGGGCCACGTGGTGGTCGGCGACATTGCGGGCAGCAGCGTGAACGAGCGCGCCTCAATCGCAGGGGACACACCCAATCTCGCGGCGCGCCTGCAAAGCGCTGCCGCTCCCGGTCAGATCGTCGTTGCCGACAGCACGCGTCGGCTCGCCGGGCAGTCCTTCGAGATCGAGAGCCTCGGTGAGCAGGAGTTGAAAGGCTTCAAATCGCCTATTGCCCTATTCGCGGTTCGTGGCGAGCGGGAGGTGGAAAGCCGGTTCGACGCAGCGCACGATCGCGCTTTGTCGAAGTTCGTCGGCCGAACCAGCGAAATCGGCATTCTTCTCGAGCGCTGGGAGTTGGCCGAAGCCGGCCAAGGCCAGGCGGTTTTCGTGTCGGGAGAAGCGGGCATCGGGAAGTCGCGCCTCGTGGATGCGCTCGAGGAACGGCTTTATGAGAGCCATCATGAGCTAATCCGGCTGCAGTGCTCCCCCTATCACATCACCTCAGCCTTCTACCCCATCATCCAACGCCTAAGCCGGCTTGCAGGCTTTTCATCCGCCGACAGCGAAGCCATGCGCGATGAAAAATTTCGCGCGATTGTTCAACGTTACGGGGAACATCCCTCGGAGGTCGGACCGATCTACGCCGAGTTGCTCTCGCTCGACCTCGGCGGCGCCTTCAAACCGCTCGATCTCTCCGCCCAACATCGTAAGGAACTCAGCGTCCACACATTGGCGAACCGCGTTCTGCTCGCTGCGAAGATTGCGCCGGTGCTCTTTGTCGTCGAGGATGCGCACTGGATCGATCCGTCGACTAATGAATTTCTCACAGAAGTTGTGAACCGCGTGCATGGTGCGGCCGTCCTTGTCGTTGTGACGCACCGACCGGAATGGACCGCCGGGTGGGCAACCGGACTGGCTCAGGTGACGACGCTCGCCATTGGGCGCCTGACGAAGCAACAGATGCGAGAGCTGATTGAATCGATGCTCGCGGATATTCCCGACCAGCTTGCCGACCGAATTGCCGAGCGAACAGACGGTGTACCATTGTTTGTCGAGGAGCTGACGCGCTCAATCATGGAGAGCGGAAAGGCGGCGTCGCTCAACGTCGAGATCCCAGATAGTCTGCAGGGCTCCCTTATGGCGCGACTCGATCGTTTGACAGCGACGGCCAAGGAAGTCGCACAAATTGCCTCTGTGATAGGCAGGGAATTCGATCGTGGCCTACTCTCGAAAGTTGCCGGACTCGAAGATAAGGGTCTCGACGACGCGTTGCATCAGCTCATGTCCACCCAACTCGTCGTGACTGGAGGCGTTCTGCAGGACGCGCTCGTTTTCCGCCATGCGCTCATCCAGGATACAGCTTACCAGTCGCTTCTCAGTCGGCGGCGCCGCCACTATCATGAAGCGATAGCCAGGGTCCTCATCGACGGATATCCCGATCTCGTCGTCACGCAGCCCGAGCTCATTGCCCAGCACTACGTCAGGGGACAGCAAAATGAGCTTGCCCTCCCGTACTGGATGATGGCCGGCGAACGCGCGCTGGGGCGATCAGCCAACTACGAGGCGGTCGACCATTTTCAGAACGCTCTTGCTATAGCGGAGCACTTGCCGAAAGGACGGGCTCAGCAAAAAGATGTGCTCGAGGCGACCCTAAAACTCTGCGAAGCACTGAGCGCCGCAGGCCGGTTGTCGGACTCCGTTGCAAAATACGAGCTGACCGCGCGACTGGCTCGCGAGGCTAGCGATACCAAGGCCTTCATCCGCTCTGCACTCGGTTTTGATGCCGCCCAGTTCCTTTCCTCGAAGCCGCTCGCCGAATCGCTCCAGCTACTCAGGGAAGCGATGGGCAAAATCGACCACGACGATCAGAAATCGCGCTGCCAGCTTCTCACCCGCCTTGCGCGCGCATATGCGTACCTTGGCGACGCTAAGAACAGCGCGAAATACCATAAGGAGGGCGTCAATCTGGCTCGGCAGCTTGATGACAAGCCTTCGCTCTTGGAACTCTCTGTCTTGCCTTTCCTAACCCCGACGACAGTCAAGTCTGCCGCGGAGGCAACCGATCGGACTACTCGCATAGACGAAATAAAGCGCCTCTCGGCTGAGATCAACGACGACGACATGCGGGGCCGAGCCCTAATACTCGACGTTTACGTCTCCACCGAATTGGGCAATCGTACTCGAGCCGATCTAGCGATCGATGGATTGGAAGAGCTCGGAACGCTACGCCAGCGGCTCCACCTCCTTTGGATGGCTCGGCATGCCCGGGCCATGATGGCTATTCTTGAGGGACGTTTCACGACGGCTGAGGCACTTGCAGGAGAAGCACTAAGCATGGGTAGACAGACGCATGGCGCGGAAGTCGAGGGCGTCTACGGCATGCAGATGTTCGCGATCCGACGTGAACAGAGCCGCCTGTCGGAGGTCGCACCGGTCATGAAGCGTTTGATCCAAGAGAACCCCGATGAAACCACCTGGTTGCCAGGTTTTGCGTTGGTTGCATGTGATTTGGGCTATCGGGACGCAGCGCAGCGTAGGCTGAGGGAGCTGGCTCGCACCGGTTTCGCAATGCCGCTAGATGCGAAGCGAAGCACGTCCCTCTCGTTCATGTCGGAAGTCGCGATCAGCCTCGGCGACACAGAGGCGGCGCAAACGATCTACGACCTTATGATCGCCTACAAGGATATGACCATCATGGCGGGAGTCGCAACTGTCTGCTTTGGAGCAGCGAGCCGCTATCTAGGAATGTTGTCCGCCTCGCTAGGTGACTTCGAGAAGGCCGCCGCGCACTTCGAGCATGCACTCGAGATGAACGCAGCCAGCAGTTCAAGACCGTGGCTCGCGCATGCACAGGCCGAATATGCGAGCCTGCTTATGAAAATCGGTAGCAAGAAAGCGATCGAGAGAGCAATCTCACTATCGGAGCAAGCCTCGGCAACTGCGGTCGAACTGGATATGGTCCGTTTGAAGAAGAGGTTGCAACCGACCCTGCATTAAGGGGCTCGGTCGTGCTTCGCCGGCATCAACACGGTTCAGAAGGAGCCTTCTCATGCCACGCTACGTCATCGAACGAGATTTTGCCGAACAGCTTAACCTTTCAAAGGACTCGGTCGAAAATGTCAATTTGATCAATGACGAGGAAGGCGTCCAGTGGATCATCTCCTTCCTCAGCGCCGACAGGAAAAAGACCTATTGCCTTTACGAAGCGGCTAACCCTGAAGCCATTCGGGCCGCAGCCCGACGAAACAACCTGCCCGCTGATGTGATCATTGAGATCAGTGGCGAGATTGGGCCCAATATGTTCGCTTAGCGCAATAGGCCGCAAGCAGCCAAATGGCGACGAATTTCCAAGTTGGCCCGTCCGTCGCAAACGGGCCGTCTCGCCTGTCACTCGGATGTCTGCTTTTGGGATGATGCTATGACCGCTGAGCAGCCATTGCGCCATTCATCGGGGCAGCGCACAATAGTCGCCTGCCCCGATGCTACCCGCATCAACTGCCGAACCCGCTCATTTCGAGATGGTCTGCGCCGCTTGGTCTATCGTATCCGCAATCACTTAGGCTGAGTCATAAAGAGCGCATGGCTTGCCGACACTGTGGTCACCTTGGCGCCGATGCGATGCGCCAGGTGAAGCAGCATGGCCTAGTCGAATGCTTTGTCTTCTGTGGCGATTACAGCCCAGCTTGGCTTCGACGCCAAGCCGCGTTGTTGAGCTTCGTGCCGAAGGCCGACATGTTTATCGGGACCTGCGAGTCCCGCATGAAGGCGACGTCTTGGTCACTAACGTCATGAGCGAAACCGGACTTGAAATTCTCCGGCTTCACGAAGCCGAAGCCATTATCGGTGGTTTCGACAACAAACCCGGCAGCAGGTGCAAAACCTTCGTACTGCTGACCAGTTGTCTCCCCGGCATCTGGCGAAAGCGCAGAAACGTAGACCAGCCCGCGACCTTGGGATTGACCCCTGCTTCCGCGATGACGGTGCCGCCCCAGAAGTGCCCAACGAGAACGGTCGGGCCATCCTGACGATCAAGAACACGCTTGGTTGAAGCGACATCATCCTCCAGTGACGTCAATGGGTTCTGGACGATCGTGACGCGATAGCCGCGTTGGGTGAGTTCGTCATAGACCCCGCGCCAGCCAGAACCATCGGCAATAAGTTCTCGGCCGACCCGGACTATGTCGATGTCACCTCCCCGATAACGGAAGGACGAGTTGCGTGCGATCACATGCAGGTCACGGAACCGCGCCAATTCTGTAATGATGTCTTCAGTAAGCCCATCACTGAAATATCGCTGTTCGAGATCGCTGCTCATGTTTGTGAACGGAAGAACTGCGAGCGAGGGGGGCGTGTGCGACGATCGAAGCGTTCGCGGTTGCTGCGCAGGTGATGACTGTAGAGGATCCGCGTCCATTAAGCGGAAGGCTCGTACGGGCGTCGAGATGTTCTTCAGTTTCTGCTCGCCCATCTCCTCGAATTGACAGGCGACCTTATTGCGCACCTCGTCGTGAATTTTGCCGGAAACGCAGATACCGCCGGGGTCGGCTAGGGCCTCTAGCCGCGCAGCTATGTTGACACCTTCGCCAAAGACGTCAGTTCCCTGGCCAATCACGTCACCAAGATTGATGCCGATCCGCAAATCGATGCGTTGTTTCTCCGACGCCAATGCATTCGCGGCCGCCATTTCTCGCTGCACGTCTACTGCCGCTGCAACGGCGTTTATGGCACTGCCGAACTCGATCAGCATTCCATCGCCCATAAGTTTCACGACACGCCCGCCATGAGCGATGACGGTCGGCGCGAGAATAGAAGCGCGCCGTTCTGTCAATGCAGCAAGCGTCCCAGATTCATCGTCTTCCATGAGCCTGCTGTAACCGACGACGTCAGCCATTAGCAGGGCGGCGAGGCGACGTTCCATGGACCCTTTCCGAGAGAGGGAGCTAATACCAAATCCTTACACGAATACTGCCTTGCGAGCGAACGCGCTTTCAGTTTGCATCTCGGTTTCGGCACTGGAGGCTCTTCATCAGTCGTGTTCGCGCAGCCGGATCGCATACAGCGTCCCCGTGCTCCAACCACTGATGGCCAGTCGCTCGCTCTCTAATCTTGGGAAGGCGCGCCAGTTGCATAGCGCACCCATGACCAAAAGCTCCCTCCAAGTCATGTCCGCTATCGGGCAACAGCGAATTGGCTCCGAATGACCAAGATGCTGAAGGGTTTCGGGTGCCGTCAGCGTTGGGGCCGGAACTTGCCCTTCCGGTTTCGGAACGAAGTTGTCGACAAGCAGCCCTTCGGCCTTTGACGGCGTTCGTCGCTGTTAATGCTACCTGCTCTGTTTGATTGTCGGCAGCGATGCGCGAAGCTAGCCGTTGCTGGCACCACATTGCCGAGCCTCATCGGCCTGGCAACTGACCGATCATGTTGCAATCGACCGTGGGGCCGGAACGCTCGGTGTACGCGGCGTAGATTACCTGATCCATGTTCATGGAGATTTCGCGAACCAGCTTTCGACGGACTGCGGTGACGAACATTGCGGCGTCGGTGACGCCGATCGCAAATGCGTCCGGTCCGCCGATGACGCAGCGCTCGAAATATGATTGCAGCCTGGAGGGGTCGTACCGCGCAAACCCGTCGGCCTCGCCAATGCGGGGTAGTGTGATAGGCAGCCCGTTGATCGTCACACCTTCCGCGAGAAGAAACTGCCGGATGGGGTCAATGAGTGCTCCGGCATTGTTCGGTCCGTCGCCGGATACATCAATAACACGGCGCGGGCTGCGCAAGCCGCTCTTCGCGAACAGCCCATTCGCGGCCTGCAACGCGCCAGAAATCGACGTTCCCCGGCCTTCAGTCAACGACAGAGCAGCGAGCCTGTCCGCCAAAGTCAGAGCATCCTCGCGGCTTTCCACAATTGTCCACGGCACGATGACGGTTTGCTGACTTGGCCCCGCCCACTCCAGATAGAGCACTGCAATTCTTCCCAGGTCTCCCGCCTTGATTGCCATCGCGACATCCGCGTGGCGGAAAGCATCAACATAGCCGTCGCGCTGCACTTTTTGCTCAATTCTGCTCATCGACGGCGAGACGTCCACGGCAAGGATCAATTGCAAATCGACTTCGGCCAGGCCGCCCGCGGGACGGTCCGTCGAGTGAGCCTGTGGCGCTGTCGCGAAGAACAGGGTGAGCAAGAAGGCGCCCGCTAGCCGCAGCGCTGGTCTTGCACCCATGTTTCCAATCCGCACTAAGCAGTCCATAGCGAACCTCTCTCATCGACAATGGAGTGTGGAATTGTCGGTCCGGGGCATTTGCCAAGTCACGAACGGCTTACGATCATTCGCCGAAATCCGAGCTCCCCGCACGGGCTGGATGATGATCAGTCTTCGCAGCGCGAAACCGTGCTAGTATGGGACTGCGGCTTCGTGCTTGAGGGGAACCGGCTTGAATAGCTCGCCGCCTACAACGTTCGTACTCAACGGCGTGACCGCCGACGTGAGCAGGGAGACCTTGCGCGACCAGTTCAACAGGACAATCGCAGTTCGCCACCAGACCTTCGCGGTACTTCGCCACCTTCTGGAGAACGCTGATCGAGTCATCACCAAGGATGAGCTGATGAAGGCGGTCTGGAACGGGCTAGCCGTCACCGATGACAGCCTGGTCCAATGCATTCACGAGATCCGTGCGGCGCTCAACGACAGTCGCCAAGCCGTCGTGCAGACAGTGCCGAGGCGCGGTTACAGGTTGGTCCTTCCCTCAAATGCCCGACCAAGAATGATTACAATTCTGGCGGCAGAATTGGCCGCCGGGGTCCGGCCGGCAGGCCAGGATGAGCGGAGCATTGCTGCACCTACCCCGGCCTACAGGAAGGTCCTTGATCGGCTGCTGATAGAACATGCCGGTCATGTCTTCGCGAGCGTCGATGAGACAGTCCTTGCGGAGTTTGCTGGCCCTGTCGAGGCGTTGCGGTGTGCGAACGAGATCCAGTATGAGGTCGATAGACGGAACTGCGAGGTTCCCGAGACAAAGCGGCTGCGCTTCCGCATCGGCGTTGACCTCGGTTACGTCGTCGCCGAGGGCGAGCACCTCAGGGGCGAGGCCGTCGAGGTCGCAGCTTATCTTCAAACCTTGTCACGCCCCGGCGGGATTTGCATCACGGAAGCAGTCCGCTCCCAGGCTCAGGACCACCTCTCGCTGGAATTCATCGATCTCGGCGAGCACAAACTGAAGGATGTCGCTCGTGCCTTGCGCATCTACCGCGTATGTCTTGCGTCCGAGGAACCGGTCAGGTCGCCATTTCGCGGTCTCGATGCCTTCGAATTCGAAGATGCCTATCTATTCTTCGGCCGAGCGCGGGCGATTGCCGCCTGCACTGCCAGACTGGAGCAGCAGGCAGCAAGCGGCACGGCATTCCTGCTCATCTACGGAATGAGCGGTTGTGGCAAGTCTTCCCTCCTGTCCGCTGGCCTGCTGCCGTCATTGACGCGACCTGGAGCCGTGGCAGGCATATCCTTGTGGCGCCGCTGCCTGATCCGCCTCTCCGAAGGACCGGATGCATTCGCTGTGTTGGCTGCGGCGCTGCTTCACAGCGCCGCAGTGCCGGAGCTGTCCTCAGAAGCAACAGCCGCGGAGTTTGCTCGACTCTGCAGGAGCACGCCGGATCGAGCCCTGGCGATGGTCCGACAGGCACTTCGCAGGGCCGCCGGGCCGGCCCGCTCGCAGGTCAGACTGCTTGTGGTCATCGATCAACTTGAGGAGCTGTTCACGACGGAGAAGCAGCCGGCGATGCGCGAGGCCCTTGTGCGGTTCATGGCGGTGCTGGCCGCGAGCGGACTGGTGTGGGTGATAGCGGCGATCCGTTCGGATTTCTTTCACCGCTGCGGTGAGGTCCAAGGTTTCTCGGCGCTCAAGGACGGCCTCGCCAGCTACGAACTTCTGCCACCAACCGGCCCAGAGATCGCGCAGATGATCCGCGAACCTGCGGTCGTGGCCGGGCTCCGCTTCGAGGAGAGCGCCGAGTTGGGGCGGCTCGATGACGTGCTGCAGGCGGCAGCAACTGCCGACCCCGGATCATTGCCGCTTCGCGCTGATCGAGGCCGCCCAAGAGGCAAAACGCGAGCGCCTTGAGCGCGAGGCCGAGCGCCGGAGCCTCGCGGCTGCCGCAGCAAACCGGCTTGCCCGACGGACGCGGAACGCCGCTATCGTGGCAATAATGCTCGCTCTTATGGCGGGTGCAGGCGCACTGGTCGCGTTCAAAGCGCGGGAGGAAGCAAGAGGCCAACGCGATCAGGCGCTGCGCAATCAGTTCCTTTCGCTCTCGTTCCTCTCGGAGCGGTCCGCCGCGGCGGGCAACACCGAGGCTGCGATCCGGTTGGCGCTTGAGGCGCTACCCTCGAAAGAGCAACCCGAGCGGCCATATCTCTTTGAGGCGGAGGCAGCTCTCTTCAAGGCGCTGCTGGCGCACCGGCAGATCAAAACCCTCCGCCCTGGCGCCAGTGTGGCGCATGCGGCATTCAGTCCTACAGGTGATCGCATCGTCACCACATCCTATGACAAGACTGCAGCAGTCTGGGACATCTCCAGCGGTGCCGAAACTGCAATTCTAAAAGGTCATGAAGGGCCCGTGGAGAGGGCCGAATTCAGCCCCGACGGGAGCCGTATCCTGACGGCCGCGAGGGACGGCACGGCACGTCTCTGGGACGCCGTCTCGGGAGAGCAGCTCTACATCCTGCGGCCGGTAGGCAATTACCCGACGGCAATCTTCAGCCCGGATGGCACCCGGGTGCTGACGGCGGGAGAGAACAGCGATGCAACGCTCTGGGATGCTTGGACCGGAAAGAAAGTCCTAGGTGTAAGCAGCGACGCATATACGCGTGCTGCTTTCAGTTCAGACGGCCGCAGCTTCGCGACGGCAGGCAAGCATTTTATTTCGATCTGGAATACCGCAGACGGCGTGCTGACGCGGTCGATCCGAGTGACCTCCTGGCCCTACACCTTGGCGTTCAGCCCGGACGGAAGCCGGATGGTGGCCGGCCCGTGGGGTTGGCATTCACACCGCGACACTTCCAGTCTTTTCGATTTGTCGAAAGGAACGGAGATCGCAAAGTTGGCCGGCAGCAAGAGCGACACTCAATTGAACGGCGTGATTTTCAGCCACGGGGGTCAGCAGATCGCCACCATATCACTGGATGGCACTGCCCGGATTTGGGATGGAGCGTTGGGAACGCCGGATGATGAGCTCGGCCAGGAGGTTTCAGGGTTGAAACCTGACATCGGCACAGATGAACGCGATGTGGAGATGAACGGTGCTTTCACCCCGGACGACCGCTTCCTTGCGACCGCCTCGATCGATGGGCCGATCCGCGTCTGGGACGTTGAACGCGCCTCGTTGGTCCCGACCATCGCCGGTCATGAATCTTTGGTTGAGCATCTGGAATTCAGCCCGGTTGACAGCAACATTCTTCTCACTGCTTCACACGATGGCACCGCTCGGCTGTGGGATGTCGACGGTGCCCTGACGACGGCGCTCTCACATGAATATCGCCCCACTTTCGCGGTCTTCAGTCCCGACAAGGTCCACCTGCTGACCGGCGGAGGCGACAGCGCAGCGCACCTGTGGAATGTCGTGAGCCGGCGCGAGATAATCCGCCTCGACACGCACGAGATCATTCAAAACGCCTCGTTCAGCCCAGATGGGAGGCGCGTCGCCACGGCGTCTCTAGAGGGCGCGGTCCGAATTTTTGACGTGGCCACGGGACACGAGACCGCCCAGTTCCGATCAGATGCCGGACTGATCAAGATCCAGTTTGGTCGCGATGGCAAATCGCTTGTTTGCGCATGGATCAACGGCACCGCCCAACTGTGGGACGCGATGACCGGCGCCAAACTGGCTGTCATCCATACAAGCATCAATCTGCCGCAAACCATTCTTAGCCCTGACGGACGTCGGATCCTCTCGGCCAGGGAAGACAATGTGGGACACCTCCTGACGACGAGCGGAGCCGAACTACGTGCTCTTGTGGGGCATCAGGATCGCATCACGGCAGGGGCCTTCAACCCTGACGGGCAGCTCCTCGCCACGGGCTCACTCGACCACACGGCCCGAATTTGGTCGACCACCGGGACAAGCGTTAGAACGCTGGAGGGACATACCGGCGCGGTGACGGTAGTCGCCTTCAGTCCCGACAGCCAGTCGCTGCTGACTGCTTCACGCGATGGAACCGCCCGGATCTGGAGCGTCGCAGGCGATCCGGAAAGGGTTCTCAGGGGCCACAGCGGCGCGCTCGACAGCGCCGAGTTCAGCCCCAATGGCCTGTATGTCGTGACCGCGTCGACCGAAGATCGAACGGTGCGGTTGTGGGCGGCGCAATCGGGGCGCCAGATTGCCGTCCTTGGGAGCCAGGACGAAGCAACCTTTCTACGGGGCTTTACACGCGCAGCTTTCAGTTCCGACGGCACCCATGTCGCGATTGTTTCCGGCGAACAAAGAGTCAGCATCGTTCGCGTCTTCCAGACACCCAACGAGCTTATTGAATTCGCCCGGCGTACCGTCCCTCGCGAACTGACCCCTTGCGAGCGGCGAAGCTTCTTCCTTCCTGAAGTCCCTGCAAACGGCACCTGTCCGGGCTGAGGCGACAACGGTCAGACTTTGTGAGCAGCCTTCGGGCGTCGTCAGGTCGGCGGCCACGACCTCAAGCGAAGGATACCTCCCGGATGATCTGTCGAACAATTTGTTCGGTCAGGCACAGAGATGGTTATTGCTTGGAATAATCGGAGGGCTTGCTAACCTAGCGAGAAGAAAAGCCCCCACAATTGCCCAAGTGCACCGGCCATTCCTACGGCTGGGTAGGGTGTTCGCGCTCGGCAATCTTTGCCAAGAGCTTCCGTGAGGCCTCTAGGATGCTTCGTGTCTCTTGGATGGTCGATTGTAGGGATTCCAGTTCTCTCTCCGCCCAGCGCTGGCTACGGCGGGCGCCTTCGATGAACTGGTGGTCGGATTCCCACTGGTCTTTCAGGCGACTTAGCCTCTCTTCCAGGTGGCGCATGTTTCCGTCGTCACGGCTACATCCGAGGAATCGACCGCTTAGGTAGGAATGTGTGGTTGTCGCCACGGTTCCATACAATTTTTGGAAGGCATTCCCCTACGGCCGTGTCCCAACCCGCCGATTCAATTGGCTTGTGCTGCTGAAATGGGTCAAAAAAACAAATAGGCATGGAAACCAAAAAGCTCTTTGCGTTCGGCGCACTAAAAGGTCGGGAGGTGTGCGATGAGCACCTTTTTGCCGCTTTTCGTTAAGCTGGTAGACCGGAAATCAATGACGGTTGCCTCCATCTGTGAGGCCGAGGAAGCGCTCCAGGGGCAGTGGCCAAATAAGGAAGCGGCGGCCTATAGGAATGCGTGCCGATTAATTGCGGAGGCCAAGGATGGAAGCTGCAGTCCGGCCGTAGCATTTGCGGCGTTCAAGGCCGCCGCTATCGACCAGCGCTTGCTGCAGCCGGCCAAGACGGAGTCCCGCCCTCGGCATGTCGGGCAACGTGCCATAAACCATCGTGATGATGAACCGCCGTCCCCTAGTATCAAATAGGGACCGACACAGGGGATCTCGCTTGGTCGCGCGACGGTGGGCTCGCACCGACCGGGGCAGGTGATGCGAGCCCGGCCGAGTCTTGCGGGACCTCGACCAGCAGCGAACACCCACTCGCTGCCGTGCTATCAACAAGCCCCCAAATTTCAGGTTCCGCTAATGTACAAAAAAGCCCTCCAACCGTTGAGTTAGTGGGCAGTTTTGGGAGACACTGATATGGGAACAGTGCGACCGCCCGAAGTGTTTCGAGGCGACGATGTTCCAAGGGGATTCACAGTGCGGGCGTTTCTATGCTGAAGGGATGGACACTGTTTTCGATGATATCGGCCAGGCCTCAGGGGGTCCCGCCAGGACTTGTGGCGCCCCGTCCGCGCCTTCGCCCTCGATCTTGCCGCCACGCTGTTCCTGGGCGTCGCAGTCGGCCTTGGTGTTGGCTTTAGAATGGCGATCGCGGGTTAGATCGCGTCCTTCCTTCGTTTGTATGTTTCGTTTGGCATTGGTAGCAGTGCCCATATGTTTGCCAGCCGGCGCTAAGTATCACCGGTCAGGCCCAGTGGCCCGCCCGTTAGCGCCCCCCGCAACAAGGCTGCTGGGCCGTCCTATGTACCGCCGAGGCGAAAAAGCCGCTGCGCGACATCGACTAGCGCCAGTGAACTGCGCGAACTATTTGCGCGCAAACGCATAGGCGGCGGGGTGTCCGGGGAACAGGCCTCGGGCGGGTGAGTTGGGTGGTTGCAGCGTGTCCCGCTGCCAACCGATGTCGACGGTTGAGGCCCGCGCTCCGCTTTACAGGCTGGCGCGGGCCGCTCGTCTAGATTTGCCTTCTCAGGCCATTCGCAGCCGGCGAAGTCTTTGGGCAACGTAGTGCGGACCTGGGCCCGCGAGCGGTCGTCCGGTCGTCAGGAAGCCGTCCAGCATAGCTAGTAATTCGCGCGCTGCGCCGGATGAGCAGTAGTAGTAGATTACTTGACCGTCGCGTCGGGTGTCGACAAGGCCGAAGGCGCGGAGCTTGGCAAGATGCTGCGACAAAGCCGACTGGCTGAGTTGAACTTTCTCGGCGAGGACACCGGCCGAAAGTTCGCCGCCGGCCAGGTGGTTCATGATCAAAAGCCGCTTCTCATTTCCCATCAAGCTGAGAAAGGCAGAGACGGTTTTGGCACTGGCGGCAAGGTTTCTTGAAATCATCGAATCAGACTAAGGTCCTACCCAAGATAGAACTTAAGTCTGCAGCAACGCGGAATCAAACCCTCGGTTCCGCCAAAAAAAAGCAAATTCCTATTGATCCTCATCCTCACGCAAATCCTGCAGCGATGCATGCCGCAGGTCATCCTCGCCGCGCAGGTGCTTTACGCGGCCGATCAGCCCCGGCTTGACCCATTGCGTCGCAGGCCGCTTCATGACGCCCTTGGGCGCCGTGCCTGGGTGCTCTTGGACGCGTTTCCATAGCCTCTCGCGCATTTCCCGGTTCAAGGTGACGAACGCGCTGCCGACATAGCGCCCTGTGCCCCGCTCAGCCATGAGAGCGAAAGCCGGCTTGCCCGCTTCACGCTCGACGCCGAGCAGATCGAACTCGTCGATCGCATAGCACTTGGCCTTCAGCCAGTTGGTCGACGGACCGCTGCGGTGTTTGCTGTCCTTCCGCTTCGACACCATGCCTTCAAGCCCAGCCTGGTCGAGCAAGTGGAAGATCACCTTGGCTTCGCCGGGCAGAGGCTCGCTGAACTGAATACGCCGCCCGGGCTCGATCATGCTGGCCAGGATCTCGCGCCGCTCCTCAAGCGCCATGTCGCGCAGATCGTGCCCATTGAGGTGCAATAGATCGAAGGCGACGAAATAGAGGTCTTGCTGTCGGCGGGTGATCGCCTTGCGCAGATCGCCGAAGTCCGAAAGGCCAGCTTCGTTCAAGATGATGATCTCACCGTCGACAATCGCGCTTTCGGCACCAAGACTCTTTGCCTCCCCCACCAGGTCGCGATATTTCGCGGTCCAGTCGTGGCCGCGGCGAGTGTAGATCCGCGTCCCATCTTCATCGACGATCAGCTGGGAACGGTAGCCGTCGAACTTGACCTCGTGGGTCCAGCCTTCACCCTCGGGAGGCTTCTCCACAAGGGTCGGCATCAACGGCTCGATGAACTTCAAACGCATGCACAGACCCACCCTCCGGCGATTCAATAAGATAAAGCTAAAATAGTTCCAAAACCGGAAATCAGCCTTTTGGTGCAACAAACACGTCAACTCGACGTTGCGGGATGAGCGAAGGAGGAAACGATATGGCCGATGACAAGAGCAAGCGGGATTTTCGCGATCGGGACCGTGTCTCGGCCGACGAGAATTATGAAGTTGAATATTTCGCAACAAAGATCGGCATCACACCCAGCAGGTCAAAGAGCTGATCGCAAAGCACGGCAACCAACGCGAGACTTTGGAGCGGGTAGCCAAGGCGCTGCGGAAACAATGACCAGGCTATCTGATCTCGGCAGACCACTGATCGCATCGACATGAAGGCCCGCCCGCGAGCGAACTTGATCATTTCATCCCTTGCCCTGTTTGCGCCAACAGATCGACATGCGCGATTTTCGCCAGGTCGCTTATCATGCCGATCCGGATCACGATCAGCCTCTCGCACTGGACGCTTAGGACCAAAAGTGCCGAAATACCATGTTGAGGAAATGGACGGCGATACCGTGACGGCTACCCACATCGTCCACGCGACAACGCCGATCAGGGCGGCGCGGGAAGCGACAGAGCGCGACGTCACTCTGCGCACCAGCGAGCCCATCTGGATCAGGGTTGCCGACGAAAAGCGCGGCCACATATTCGAATACAGTTTCAGCCTGTAGCTGGCGATCCAACTCGGCTAGCTGAGTTTTTGGATGGCATACCATGCCGTCGACCTCGATACGCAAGTTCGACTATGACCCCAACACCAGGGTTCTCTCGGTTTGGTTTGTAGCGAGCGGGAAGCATTACGAGGTTTTGGACGTACCTGCTGATGCCGTTGCTGCGTTCAAAGTTGCCTTTGCCAAGGGCGTCTATTTTAACAGCCACATCCGCAATCGTTATACAGTCCGGCTCGCGCCAGAGCGCTGACATCTGGAGACGCCGGGCTTGTGCAGGGATGGCCCGCGCCTGCTTCCGAGCGCGGGCCGACTATGATGAGTGAGGGGCCATCTTGGTCACCGGCAGGACCGCTGAGAACGAGCCGGGTGTGACCGAACAGCCTCGGAGCGAGGATGTTCCCGGCTGACGCAAAAAGACTGAAGGCCGCAATTAGCACCAACTTATTAGGTCCGGATCATTTTAACGAATCGTTGACCGCGCTGTCCCAGAATAGGACGGCGCGGTCAAACCCCAACCTTGGCTGCGCAGGCGGCTTCGGCACTCAGTTCCACCCCCGAGCTGTCGGAGCCGCCACTCACACCACACTTATACCAGCAATGGTTGAATCAACCGTTACTGCACGTGCTTTCTATGGCGCTTCCCTGATCGTTAGACTTTGACGGAGCAAACAGGGGATTCACAGATTCGGAGATTCGAGCGATGGAAACGATCTTCGATGACATCGCCAAGTCCCTCAGAGCGCCCCGCACAGACGCATGGCGCCCTGTACGCGCCTTCGCCATCGACATGGCCGGCAAGCTGTTCCTTGGCGTCGCCCTGGACCTTGGCTTCGGAATGGCGATCGCGGGTTATACCCGACCTATCGGTTCGGGCGGTCCGTAGCCAAAGCGTTGTAAAGCACCAAACACGCCAGCAACGAAATGACGCTGCCCAGCAGGTCGCCTAGGGTCGGGCCGAAAAAATAGACAAGATCGAGCGCCAGTACCGCCATCGCTCTCGGACACTGCCGGACATTAACCGTTAGTCGCCGCTAATGTTCCGGTCTGGATAACCTGTTCAATCTTTTGGTTGAACTTGCGCCATTCGCCAACAATCCATAGTTGGGCGAAGCAATCAAGCTTGCGAATGAATACGCCTCCGGAGACGTCCCCATCGGCCAAGAGGTTTTGAGGCCATCGGAGCGTCGCGGAAAGAAATGATAGAGAGTTGGCGAAAGAGGCGGAACGCTATCCGGTTTGGCAAGCTCGCTCCCACACCACGCAACATCATCCAAAGTACCGCGAGGAATAGGAATGGCTAAAGTCCGCAAACGCACCCTGCCCTCCGTCGAAGTCCGCTGGCTGGCCGACTATTTCGATGCCGGCGGCAATCGCCGCTCCAAGCAGTTCGACAAGCGCAAGGATGCCGACAGCTATCCGGTAAAGGTGCGACGTGACCTGCAGCTATGATTCGAATCCAGGTTCCCCAGAAAGCGATTTTTCCGTTTGATCATTAGAATATTTCGTGTCAGTCGGACGCACGGTCGGTAATTTTTGTTCCCGTTTCGAGCTTGCGGATGGCGCTTTCGCCGAGCGCCGGATCTCGGTTGAGGAAGGCTGTGGCCGGTGATCGTTGCGATTTCCGGCACCCAGGCCTCGACGAGCGCCAGGCGCGTTACAGCAGTCCCGCGAATGTCATTGAAGGTCACTCCGACCACCCCGGCCGAGGCGCAGGCCTTGCGCCAGATGATCGAAAGCCATCTGAGGTCCATGGCACGCCGTCGCTGTTCAAAAGTATCTGCCCGACCTTGTCGCGCAGCGCCCCGAGCGCAGCCTTGAGCGGCGCGCCGACGGGAATGACCACACGAGTTCCGGTCTTGGATTGCTGCAAGCGGATCACCTTGCCGTCATACTGCTGCCAAGTGAGCCGCAGCAGGTCGCCCTGGCGCTGGCCGGTCCACAAGGCCAGTGTGAGCGGCAGATGCAGGTGCGCGGGAGCGCTGGCATAGAATGCGGCCTCGTCGGCGGCAGTCCAGACGTTAGCCACCCTGGTGCCGCGATAGAGGCGCCCGCCCTTCTCGCAAGGATTGGCTGACACAAGGCCGCGACCGTGTCCCCAGGACAGGATCCTCGCCAGCACCTGCCAGCCATAGTCTGCCTGTCGGCGCGATGCCTTGGCGCGCTCGTCGCGCCACTCCATGAAGATGCCCTGCGTGCGGCGGTCGCTCATGCCCGACAGCGGGAAGTCACCGAATTTCTTTCCGATAACCTTGATCAGCTTGACATAGTCGGCTTGCTTGCGCGGCGCCAGGTCATCCAAATCCGAGCTGGCCTGAAATTCATTCATCACGGACAGGAGCGCGCCCTGGCGCGGCTTGGCCTTGGTCGCGGCGGCAGCTTTGTAGGCCGCGATGAATTCGGGATCTCCAGGCTTGCCAGGCAAGGTGGCCCGCCCTTCCAAGCCCACTAGTAGGTGACGAGGCTGCCGTCGGCGAGTTGTTTCGTGCGGCTGTTCAGCCCCTTAAGACGAACGCGCATGATTTTTTATACACTGGTCGATGGGGTTTTCCGGTTCGCTCGTATGTGTAGCGGCGATGACCACGATCTTGCCCGTCGCCTCTACCCTGCCAGGCTCCATGTTGCCTTAGCGTGCGCTCTTGATCCGCGCGCAATACCGGCAATTTTGAAGGAGATCAGTGTGCCGGCCATTTTTGGGTTGCTCCCGCCTTTTCAGCCGCCGCGTTTTCCAAAAGATTGGTGAGGTTTTGGATTAACTGCTTGGAGCAGATCCTTGACGGGCAGCCCCATCACCTTCTCGATGCCAATTAAGACTTCCAGGACAATTCGAGCCGGCCTGAGAATGATCGAAACCGGATATTGATCGCGCCTAATTACCTCTCCTACCGGAGACGATGCATCGAAATCAGACCATCCCTACCCTTCCTGGTCGAAAGACAAGGCCAAGGTGCGGAAATTCGGACTCTTGGGACCTTCTCAGATGGTTACAGCAACCGACACAGTGAAACGCAATTGTCTATGAGATCGGCGGTTGCTGCTACACATTCACCTCACGGGGGCATGCGTTTCTTGAAGGCGGTCCGCAGCCGGTTCCGTGCACGTTTTATTTTGACTGTTAACTGTCACGCTAGTCGAATGTTGACGACTCCCCCTCGGAAGAGTTAATAATCTCCTAATATAAGCATTTTCTTAAAAACATGATCGGCAGCCGACGAGTTTGCCGACGCAAGGGGAGACGCAGCGCGACGACCAATCTCGTCGCAACATCATCATCATCATCATCAACATCGAGCCGCCATCCGTAAACGGTACTGCTGAGTCAGCCGTTCGCAAGGCGTAACATAGCGGTGGTTGGGTGGGCTGACTAAGTCTATGAGCTTTGATAGCGAGTGCTTTGTCTTTTCAGTGCGGTCGGTAAACGGATGTGGGGGCATCTGTGTATGAGTAAGGGGGTTATAATGGCTGCTTCTCAAATCGTACACGCCGACGGAATTTCGACGTTGCTTCCCGATACGCCACAGGGCGGAGATTATACCTACCGCTTAGCCGAAAATGCGCCCGTCCCCATTTCCACCGTTCTGACCATTATATCTCTCGATGGGTCGAGTAGCGATCTGGCCGAAATCGCACTTTGCTCTCCGAATGATGAGTTTTCCGCCTCGACCGATCCGAAGAAGCCCGCTGTTGCCTGCGCAGATTCAGCAGGCATCAAGCTGTGTTTGCCGGACTCGCGAGCGTGGGCGTTTGGCATTGGTACACATGCCATTGGTCTGGATGCGAACTCATTTGGTCCGGCACTCTCGTTCAGGATCAAGCCGTTAGTGGGCGAAGGCGAACTTGCCCTCACCGGTTCACAATTTTTGAGCGACCCGCCGCAAAGCGGCAGATCGATGTCGACACTTCTGGATCGAAAGAACAATTAGCAAGATAGGGGATTGGGCATGGCAACGACCATTGGCACAAGTGGCAGCGACAATCTGGTTGGTGGTAGCGGAGACGACGTGCTTCTGGGCGGCGCTGGAAGCGATCGCCTGAATGGCGGATCAGGCGCCGATACGCTCGATGGAGGCAGTGGTTTCGATGACCTTCTGGGCGGATCAGGCGCTGACCTTCTGATCTTCCGGGCCTATGAGAACCAATACAAGCTTGGGAGCACCTACGTTGCGGGATCAGGCGGATTGCCTGGCACTCTCACCGGCGGCACCGTCTACGACAACGGAGCCGCTCAGAGCGGCAGTTCTTTTGGCGGATACGACAACTACGATGGCGGAAACGGCTCGGCCAAGGGCGGAACGGGGGAGATAGACACCCTTAAGATCTACGTCAGCGTCCAACAAAGCAATGACGCCGCATTCATGCATGCGCTGAACGACGAGATCAACTATTTCAATACGGTTTGGTATCCGGCTCACAGAAATCAACAAACGCTGCAGGCTGATCAGTCATTTTACCAGTTCAAGAGCGTCAACCTGAAGGTCAGTGCGGTCGAGACAATCGCCCCTGTGACGGTCGACAACACCACAAATCATGGGCCGGTAAACACTGTCCCCCTTGCGGCGCAGATCGCTACCGAGGACACGACGAAAGCCATCGGGGGAATATCTGTCGCGGATTCCGACGGCGGGCTACTAACGACGACGATCTCGGTCAATCACGGCACCCTTACGGTGACGTCCGGACCAGGCGTCACACAGAACGGGACGAATTCTGTCATCATTACGGGTACATCGGCGCAAATCAACGCCGTGCTCTCCAGTCTGACGTATAAGGCAGTGCCGGACTATAATGGTGCGGACAACCTTACCATCGCGACTTCGGACGGGTTGGCGACCGACACGGACACGGTAGCGATTACCATCAACGCGGTCAGCGACATCGTCGCCGATACGGTCGTCACCAATGAAGACACCGCCATTACCTTCAACCCGGTGAGCGGGGCCAACGAGGTCTCGGGCGCCGACAATTTCGAGGGCAACGCGCAGATCACCGCCATCAACGGCAGTGCGATCACCGTGGGCGGGCCGGCCATTGCTGTCAGCCACGGTTCGGTCACGCTCGGCGCCGGCAATGCGCTCACTTTCACCCCGGCCGCCGACTACAACGGTCCGGCCGTATTCTCCTACACCGTCACCTCTGGCGGCGTCACCGAGACCGCCAGCATCTCCGTCACGGTGAATGCCATCAGCGACATCGTCGCCGATACGGTCCTCACCAATGAAGACACCGCCTTTACCTTCAACCCGGTGAGCGGGGCCAACGAGGTCTCGGGCGCCGACAATTTCGAGGGCAGCGCGCAGATCACCGCCATCAACGGCAGTGCGATCACCGTGGGCGGGCCGGCCATTGCTGTCGGCCACGGTTCGGTCACGCTCGGCGCCGGCAATGCGCTCACTTTCACCCCGGCCGCCGACTACAACGGTCCGGCCGTATTCTCCTACACCGTCACCTCTGGCGGCGTCACCGAGACCGCCAGCATCACCATCAACGTCACCAGTGTGAACGACGCGCCGGCCGGCACCGACAATTCGACGACCATCAACGAGGACGGGACCTACACCTTCGCGGCGGCCGATTTCGGCTTCACCGATGCCAACGACAGCCCGGCCAACGCCCTGGCGGCGGTGACGATCACCACGCTGGCCAGCAACGGCGTGCTCAAGCTGAGCGGCGTCGACGTGACGGCAGGCCAATCAATCGCGCTCGCCGACATCGGCAATCTGACGTTTGTGGCGGATGCCAACGAGAACGGCTCGCCCTATGCCAACTTCACCTTCCAGGTTCAGGACAACGGCGGCACCGCCAATGGCGGCGTCGATCTCGACCAGTCGGCCAACACCTTCACCATCAACGTCACCAGTGTGAACGACGCGCCGGCCGGCACCGACAATTCGACGACCATCAACGAGGACGGGACCTACACCTTCGCGGCGGCCGATTTCGGCTTCACCGATGCCAACGACAGCCCGGCCAACGCCCTGGCGGCGGTGACGATCACCACGCTGGCCAGCAACGGCGTGCTCAAGCTGAGCGGCGTCGACGTGACGGCAGGCCAATCAATCGCGCTCGCCGACATCGGCAATCTGACGTTTGTGGCGGATGCCAACGAGAACGGCTCGCCCTATGCCAACTTCACCTTCCAGGTTCAGGACAACGGCGGCACCGCCAATGGCGGCGTCGATCTCGACCAGTCGGCCAACACCTTCACCATCAACGTCACCAGTGTGAACGACGCGCCGGCCGGCACCGACAATTCGACGACCATCAACGAGGACGGGACCTACACCTTCGCGGCGGCCGATTTCGGCTTCACCGATGCCAACGACAGCCCGGCCAACGCCCTGGCGGCGGTGACGATCACCACGCTGGCCAGCAACGGCGTGCTCAAGCTGAGCGGCGTCGACGTGACGGCAGGCCAATCAATCGCGCTCGCCGACATCGGCAATCTGACGTTTGTGGCGGATGCCAACGAGAACGGCTCGCCCTATGCCAACTTCACCTTCCAGGTTCAGGACAACGGCGGCACCGCCAATGGCGGCGTCGATCTCGACCAGTCGGCCAACACCTTCACCATCAACGTCACCAGTGTGAACGACGCGCCGGCCGGCACCGACAATTCGACGACCATCAACGAGGACGGGACCTACACCTTCGCGGCGGCCGATTTCGGCTTCACCGATGCCAACGACAGCCCGGCCAACGCCCTGGCGGCGGTGACGATCACCACGCTGGCCAGCAACGGCGTGCTCAAGCTGAGCGGCGTCGACGTGACGGCAGGCCAATCAATCGCGCTCGCCGACATCGGCAATCTGACGTTTGTGGCGGATGCCAACGAGAACGGCTCGCCCTATGCCAACTTCACCTTCCAGGTTCAGGACAACGGCGGCACCGCCAATGGCGGCGTCGATCTCGACCAGTCGGCCAACACCTTCACCATCAACGTCACCAGTGTGAACGACGCGCCGGCCGGCACCGACAATTCGACGACCATCAACGAGGACGGGACCTACACCTTCGCGGCGGCCGATTTCGGCTTCACCGATGCCAACGACAGCCCGGCCAACGCCCTGGCGGCGGTGACGATCACCACGCTGGCCAGCAACGGCGTGCTCAAGCTGAGCGGCGTCGACGTGACGGCAGGCCAATCAATCGCGCTCGCCGACATCGGCAATCTGACGTTTGTGGCGGATGCCAACGAGAACGGCTCGCCCTATGCCAACTTCACCTTCCAGGTTCAGGACAACGGCGGCACCGCCAATGGCGGCGTCGATCTCGACCAGTCGGCCAACACCTTCACCATCAACGTCACCAGTGTGAACGACGCGCCGGCCGGCACCGACAATTCGACGACCATCAACGAGGACGGGACCTACACCTTCGCGGCGGCCGATTTCGGCTTCACCGATGCCAACGACAGCCCGGCCAACGCCCTGGCGGCGGTGACGATCACCACGCTGGCCAGCAACGGCGTGCTCAAGCTGAGCGGCGTCGACGTGACGGCAGGCCAATCAATCGCGCTCGCCGACATCGGCAATCTGACGTTTGTGGCGGATGCCAACGAGAACGGCTCGCCCTATGCCAACTTCACCTTCCAGGTTCAGGACAACGGCGGCACCGCCAATGGCGGCGTCGATCTCGACCAGTCGGCCAACACCTTCACCATCAACGTCACCAGTGTGAACGACGCGCCGGCCGGCACCGACAATTCGACGACCATCAACGAGGACGGGACCTACACCTTCGCGGCGGCCGATTTCGGCTTCACCGATGCCAACGACAGCCCGGCCAACGCCCTGGCGGCGGTGACGATCACCACGCTGGCCAGCAACGGCGTGCTCAAGCTGAGCGGCGTCGACGTGACGGCAGGCCAATCAATCGCGCTCGCCGACATCGGCAATCTGACGTTTGTGGCGGATGCCAACGAGAACGGCTCGCCCTATGCCAACTTCACCTTCCAGGTTCAGGACAACGGCGGCACCGCCAATGGCGGCGTCGATCTCGACCAGTCGGCCAACACCTTCACCATCAACGTCACCAGTGTGAACGACGCGCCGGCCGGCACCGACAATTCGACGACCATCAACGAGGACGGGACCTACACCTTCGCGGCGGCCGATTTCGGCTTCACCGATGCCAACGACAGCCCGGCCAACGCCCTGGCGGCGGTGACGATCACCACGCTGGCCAGCAACGGCGTGCTCAAGCTGAGCGGCGTCGACGTGACGGCAGGCCAATCAATCGCGCTCGCCGACATCGGCAATCTGACGTTTGTGGCGGATGCCAACGAGAACGGCTCGCCCTATGCCAACTTCACCTTCCAGGTTCAGGACAACGGCGGCACCGCCAATGGCGGCGTCGATCTCGACCAGTCGGCCAACACCTTCACCATCAACGTCACCAGTGTGAACGACGCGCCGGCCGGCACCGACAATTCGACGACCATCAACGAGGACGGGACCTACACCTTCGCGGCGGCCGATTTCGGCTTCACCGATGCCAACGACAGCCCGGCCAACGCCCTGGCGGCGGTGACGATCACCACGCTGGCCAGCAACGGCGTGCTCAAGCTGAGCGGCGTCGACGTGACGGCAGGCCAATCAATCGCGCTCGCCGACATCGGCAATCTGACGTTTGTGGCGGATGCCAACGAGAACGGCTCGCCCTATGCCAACTTCACCTTCCAGGTTCAGGACAACGGCGGCACCGCCAATGGCGGCGTCGATCTCGACCAGTCGGCCAACACCTTCACCATCAACGTCACCAGTGTGAACGACGCGCCGGCCGGCACCGACAATTCGACGACCATCAACGAGGACGGGACCTACACCTTCGCGGCGGCCGATTTCGGCTTCACCGATGCCAACGACAGCCCGGCCAACGCCCTGGCGGCGGTGACGATCACCACGCTGGCCAGCAACGGCGTGCTCAAGCTGAGCGGCGTCGACGTGACGGCAGGCCAATCAATCGCGCTCGCCGACATCGGCAATCTGACGTTTGTGGCGGATGCCAACGAGAACGGCTCGCCCTATGCCAACTTCACCTTCCAGGTTCAGGACAACGGCGGCACCGCCAATGGCGGCGTCGATCTCGACCAGTCGGCCAACACCTTCACCATCAACGTCACCAGTGTGAACGACGCGCCGGCCGGCACCGACAATTCGACGACCATCAACGAGGACGGGACCTACACCTTCGCGGCGGCCGATTTCGGCTTCACCGATGCCAACGACAGCCCGGCCAACGCCCTGGCGGCGGTGACGATCACCACGCTGGCCAGCAACGGCGTGCTCAAGCTGAGCGGCGTCGACGTGACGGCAGGCCAATCAATCGCGCTCGCCGACATCGGCAATCTGACGTTTGTGGCGGATGCCAACGAGAACGGCTCGCCCTATGCCAACTTCACCTTCCAGGTTCAGGACAACGGCGGCACCGCCAATGGCGGCGTCGATCTCGACCAGTCGGCCAACACCTTCACCATCAACGTCACCAGTGTGAACGACGCGCCGGCCGGCACCGACAATTCGACGACCATCAACGAGGACGGGACCTACACCTTCGCGGCGGCCGATTTCGGCTTCACCGATGCCAACGACAGCCCGGCCAACGCCCTGGCGGCGGTGACGATCACCACGCTGGCCAGCAACGGCGTGCTCAAGCTGAGCGGCGTCGACGTGACGGCAGGCCAATCAATCGCGCTCGCCGACATCGGCAATCTGACGTTTGTGGCGGATGCCAACGAGAACGGCTCGCCCTATGCCAACTTCACCTTCCAGGTTCAGGACAACGGCGGCACCGCCAATGGCGGCGTCGATCTCGACCAGTCGGCCAACACCTTCACCATCAACGTCACCAGTGTGAACGACGCGCCGGCCGGCACCGACAATTCGACGACCATCAACGAGGACGGGACCTACACCTTCGCGGCGGCCGATTTCGGCTTCACCGATGCCAACGACAGCCCGGCCAACGCCCTGGCGGCGGTGACGATCACCACGCTGGCCAGCAACGGCGTGCTCAAGCTGAGCGGCGTCGACGTGACGGCAGGCCAATCAATCGCGCTCGCCGACATCGGCAATCTGACGTTTGTGGCGGATGCCAACGAGAACGGCTCGCCCTATGCCAACTTCACCTTCCAGGTTCAGGACAACGGCGGCACCGCCAATGGCGGCGTCGATCTCGACCAGTCGGCCAACACCTTCACCATCAACGTCACCAGTGTGAACGACGCGCCGGCCGGCACCGACAATTCGACGACCATCAACGAGGACGGGACCTACACCTTCGCGGCGGCCGATTTCGGCTTCACCGATGCCAACGACAGCCCGGCCAACGCCCTGGCGGCGGTGACGATCACCACGCTGGCCAGCAACGGCGTGCTCAAGCTGAGCGGCGTCGACGTGACGGCAGGCCAATCAATCGCGCTCGCCGACATCGGCAATCTGACGTTTGTGGCGGATGCCAACGAGAACGGCTCGCCCTATGCCAACTTCACCTTCCAGGTTCAGGACAACGGCGGCACCGCCAATGGCGGCGTCGATCTCGACCAGTCGGCCAACACCTTCACCATCAACGTCACCAGTGTGAACGACGCGCCGGCCGGCACCGACAATTCGACGACCATCAACGAGGACGGGACCTACACCTTCGCGGCGGCCGATTTCGGCTTCACCGATGCCAACGACAGCCCGGCCAACGCCCTGGCGGCGGTGACGATCACCACGCTGGCCAGCAACGGCGTGCTCAAGCTGAGCGGCGTCGACGTGACGGCAGGCCAATCAATCGCGCTCGCCGACATCGGCAATCTGACGTTTGTGGCGGATGCCAACGAGAACGGCTCGCCCTATGCCAACTTCACCTTCCAGGTTCAGGACAACGGCGGCACCGCCAATGGCGGCGTCGATCTCGACCAGTCGGCCAACACCTTCACCATCAACGTCACCAGTGTGAACGACGCGCCGGTGAATACGGTGCCGGCACCGCAGACGGTCGCCGAGGACACCAACCTTTCTGTCACCGGCCTGGCGATTGCCGACGCAGATGCTGGCAGCGCCACCAACATCACCACGACGCTGTCGGTGCTGCACGGCACACTGACGGTCGCATCGGCAGGCGGCGCCGCGATCTCCGGCAGCGGCACCGGATCCGTGACGCTGACCGGCACGGTGGCGCAGATCAACACCAGCTTGGCTGCGCTCAACAACGTCGTCTACAAGGGCGTTGCGAACTTCAACGGCGGCGACACGCTGACCGTCCTTACCAGTGATGCCGGCAATAGCGGATCGGGCGGAACCCTGACCGACAGCGACACGGTCGCGATCACCGTTACCGCGGTTAACGACAATCCGATTGTGGTGGACGACACCAATTGGGCGAAGGAAGACACCAACACCAACGCCACCGGCAACGTGCTGCAGACGCTGGCACATGCCGGCGCGCCGTCGGGAACATTCTCGGACCATGCTGATAGCGATCCTGATGCCGATACACTGGCTGTCTCCGCGCTCTCCGGCGGCATCGACAACGGCACCACATTCACCAGGACCGGAACCTACGGCTCGCTTGTAATCACCAAGGCGACCGGAGCCTACACCTATACTCTGGCGAACGCCCAACCCAGTGTGCAGGCTCTGGCGGCGGGCCAGACCGTCACGGACAGCTTCACTTACACCGTCTCGGACGGGCATGGCGGAACAACATCGGCCAACCTGGCTGTGACGGTCTTCGGCACGGACGAAGTTACTCCCGGGCTAATTAGCTTGGTAGCGGATGGCAAACAGGGGAATAACGCTGACCCAAGTACCGTCACCATAACGTTTACGACCGCCGTCAATGCGAATTTTGGAAATCTATCAAACGTGATGCATGTATCCGGCCTGCCAAATGTCAGTGTGATCGCTGGGTCAGGAAGCTTCAACGCAGCCCACACTCAGTATACATTCCAAGTGGACAAAGGCGCAGGAAGCAGCAACGGATCGTCCTACACCCTTAGCATCGATGCCGGAGCATTCTCGGATACAACCGGTCATACGACTGCAGCAGTCAGCCAAGGTGGCCTCAAGCCCGCCGGCACGTCCGGCGAGCCCATCAATCTCGCCCTTACCGATCCATCGCATGAGGGCGCACTCATCACCGTCACTGTGAAGGACGTACCTTCGGGCTGGACCATCGACGGCGCAACCCATATTGCCGACGGAACCTGGACGACACAGACCAACGACCTGCAGGGGCTGACCGTTACCACACCGACCAGTTTCACCGGGGCAGCCGTGCTCGACGTCCAGATGACCTGGACCAATGCCGACGGCACCTTGGGCAGCGCGTCCATCGCCGACAATGTCGAGGCTTACGCTCCGGGTTCGCCGATCTTTGCCTGGTCCGGCGACGACGTGCTGACCGGCTCGAGCGGCAACGATCTCTTCGTCTTCTCGCAGCCGATCGGCGCCGATACGGTGCATTATTTCGACGCCGCAGCCGACCAGATCGACCTCATCGGCTACAACGGATTGGCAAGCTTCTCCGATCTCCAGACGCACATCACCGACGACGCCAACGGCAACGCGGTGATCGCGCTTGGTGATGGGCAATCGATCACCCTTGATGGCGTGCACTCGAGCGCACTGACCGGAAGCAATTTCGTCTTCGACCAGACGCCGGTGGTCAACAATGCCGGCACCATGACGATCGGCGACGGCGCCTTGCTGCCGCTGAGCGGCACGATCAACAATAGCGGCCTTATCTCGCTGGACTCGACCGGCAGCAATACGCTGCTGCAAATTATCCAGCATGGCGTGACCCTGCAGGGTGGCGGGCAGATCCTGCTGTCCGACAGCGCCGCCAACATGATCTCCGGCACGGGGCCGGACGTCACTCTGGTCAATGTCGACAACACGATATCGGGCGCCGGCCAGATGGGCGGCGGGATGCTCAGCCTCGACAACAGCGGCACCATCATCGCCACCGGCTCGAATGCGCTGGTCGTCGACACCGGAGGCAGCGTCGTCGTCAATTCGGGAACGCTGGAGGCAACCGGCTCCGGCGGCCTTACGATCACCGGCGGGCTGGCGAATTCCGGCATGATCTGGGCCAATGGTGGTAACATTGACATCAACGGCCAGGTCACCGGTGACGGCGATGCCACCATCGGCAACCTGTCGAAGCTGGAGTTCGGTGCGGCCTCTTCAACCGACGTCACGTTCGCGGCGAATGCCGCCGGCACATTGCAGCTGGACGATTCCTTCGATTTCAGCGGAAGCATCGCCGGCATCACCAATGACGACAAGGTGAACCTCGAAGACATCCTGTTCGGCACCGGAACGTCCGCTGCCTATCAGGCGGACCTCGACGGCGCCGGGGGAACGTTGACCGTCACGGACGGCACGCACAACGCCACGCTCCACCTGCTCGGCGTCTACGATGCCCACAGCTTCACACTTGCCGACGACGGCACCGGCAGGACGGTGGTGCAAATGAGCGACTTTGTGATGTGAACCAAAAGGAGAGCCGCGCGGACAGCCTTGGCTCTCCTCATGCTACCGTTTCCTGATTCAGCTTACGAATTAAGGTTTACGGCAGGAATAGGAAGGGAACCACGTGGCCGATCGAAGGATCAGGAGTACTATCGGTTCCGGGCGTGGCCAGGGGGGCGGTTTTCCGCTGGGTCGTTGAGTCTCGACAACAAATCCAAGATCGTGAAGGATGCGCTTCGGGCATGCCGCCGCTATTTCCTGGTTGCGGCGGCATTCAGCCTGGCGATCAATCTGCTCTACCTCGCGTCCCCGCTTTACATGCTGCAGATCTACGACCGGGTCGTCACCAGCGGCAGCGAAACCACGCTGGTGATGCTCACCCTGGTGTTGCTGGCGGCCTTCCTTTCGTTGGCCGGCCTCGATCTGGTGCGCGCCTCCATCCTGACGCGTGCCAGCGCGCGGCTCGACCGGTTGCTGTCGGCAAAAGTCCTCGCCGCGTCGGTGGAGACCCCATCGCCGGGCTCCTCGCAAAGCCAGCCGATCCGCGATTTCGACACGTTCAGGCAGGTGATCACCGGCAGCGGCATCCATGCCCTGTTCGACCTGCCATGGTCACCCATCTACATCGGCATCATCTTCCTGCTGCATCCGTGGCTCGGCTTCTTCGCGCTGGGCTGCTCGCTGCTCTTGATCGCCATGGCCGTGCTCAACGAGTATCTCGTGCGTTCGCCGCTGAAGCAGGCCAACGACCTGGCGACGACCAACTACAACTTTACCGAAATGAGCCTCAGAAACTCGGAAGTCGTTCGCGCCATGGGGATGATCGACGGTCTCATCCGCCGCTGGGGGCGCGACCGTAACCTGGCGCTGCGGCGCCAAGCGGAGGCAAGCGATCGCGCCGCCCTGATGTCCGGCCTGATCCGGTTCCTGCGGCTCACCATGCAGTCGCTGATCCTCGGCCTCGGCGCCTATCTGGTGATCGAGCGGCAGATCACCGGCGGCACCATGTTTGCGGCGAGCCTCTTGCTGGGCCGGGGGCTACAGCCGGTCGAGCAGATCGTCGGCCTTTGGCGCAGCCTGATCCTGGCCCGGGCGGCGTTGGCAAGGGTCGAGAAGCTGGTCGACGGGGGCGCGCTGAACGAAAGATCTTTCAACCTGCCGAAGCCCACCGGCAAGATTTCGGTCGAGCAGGTCAGCTTTGCAATTGCCAGCCAGCAGAAAGTGCTTCTCCGCGACGTATCATTCCGGCTGGACGCAGGCGAGGCGCTGGGAATCGTCGGCCCTTCCGGCGCCGGCAAGTCGACGCTGGCGCGTCATCTCGCGGGCGTCATGCAACCCAGCCGCGGCACCGTCAGGCTGGACGGGGCCGACCTGTCGCAGTGGGGGCACGACGCGCTCGGCGACCACATCGGCTACCTGCCGCAGGATATCGAACTCTTCGCCGATACGGTCGCCGCCAACATCGGCCGCTTCAAGACCAATGTCGACCTGGAGGTGATAGCCGCCGCGCGGCTCGCCGGCGTTCACGAGATGATCATTCGGCTGCCGCAGGGCTACGAGACCCAGATCGGCGAAGGCGGCGCAGTGCTGTCGGGAGGATATCGGCAGCGGATTGCTCTTGCTCGTGCGGTATTCGGGACGCCGAACCTGATCATTCTCGACGAGCCGAGCTCCAATCTCGACGCCGATGGCGACCGCGCGCTGAGCGAGTGCGCGATCGAGCTCAAGCGCCGCGGCAGCACAGTGATCATCGTCTCGCACCGGCCTTCGACCTTGGCCAATGTCGACAAGATCCTTCTGTTGCGCGATGGCGCCGTCGAGGCCTTCGGCATGAGAAACGAGATCGTGGCGCTGCTCAACCAGCGCGCGGCTCCAATGGCGGTGGCAACCCAATGAGCTGTGGCCGGAGAGATCGATGAGCGACGGCGCCCTCACCTACCGGAGCCTGTCCGGCGAAACCGGTATCCTGGCCCCGGATTCGATCCGGGTGCCGGCCTCTGTCGGCCTGCTGATCATCATTGCCTTCTTCGGTATCTTCGGCGGCTGGGCGGCTTTTGCCCCGCTGAACGGCGCCGTGCTCGCCGACGCCATCGTCAAGGTGGAAGGCAATCGAAAGAGCGTACAGCATTTCGACGGCGGCACGGTGAAGGAGATCCGCGTCAAGGATGGCGACATCGTCAAGGCAGGCGATGTGCTGGTGGTGCTCGACGACACGCACGCCCGTTCCGAATTCAACCTCTATTCGCAGCAATATGCGTTGTTGCGCGCTACCGATGCCCGCATTCGTGCAGAGCTCGACGGCCATGAGGCAGTCGCCTTTCCGAAGGACATCACCGCTGAGCACCAGGCCTATCTGCAGGACGCGATGACCAACCAAATTGTCGACCTCGGGAGCCAGCGCGCCTCGATGGCCGGTGCCAAGCAGATCCTGCAGAAACGGATAGCCGAACTCGACGAGCAGATCGATGGAAAGCAGGCGCGCGTCGAATCTTTTCGTGCGCAGCTCAAGTCGACAATTGATGAAAAGGCAGGCCTCAACAAGTTGCTGAAGGCCGGCCTGACAACGCGCACGCGTGTCCTGGAGCTCGACCGCTCCGCCTCCGACCTGCAGGGCCTGATCGACCAGACTCTCGGCGATATAGCCGGAAACCGCCAGAGTAAGGCCGAGCTTGAAAGCCAGATTGCGCAGCTCACCAACGAGCGCCGCGCAAAACTCTCAACCATGCTGATCGACGCCCAGTCCAACCTCGCCGACCTGGTACCGAAAATGTTCGCCGCGCAGGCCACGGTCGACCGCGCCGAAGTGCGGGCGCCCTATGACGGCCAGGTGATGAATCTCACCGTTTTCTCGACCGGCGCGATCGTCGCCCCCGGCCAGACCATCCTCGACATCGTGCCGACTAGGAATTCGTTGATCGTTCAGGCGCAGGTGAAGGTCGAGGACATATCCAGCCTGCGCGCCGACATGACGGCCGAGGTCCGCTTCACGTCCTACAAGCAGCGTTCGATACCGGTCATTCATGGACGGGTCACCCGCATTTCGGCGGATCGCGTCACCGACAGCAAGACCGGGCTTCCCTACTATCTTGCCGACGTAGCGGTCGATCCCGCGGAATTGGCCGCGGCCCCACAGATTGCGCTTTATCCGGGCATGCCGGCGTCAGTCATGATCGTCACCGAGGAACGCACCGCACTGGACTACATTTTAGGCCCGCTGGCTGTGTCGTTCCACTCCGCGTTTCGCCAGAAGTAACGAGCTTCGCGCCCAACATATTCGCGTTTTTTCAATTTGCGGACGCGGTCCAAGGTAGGTGGCGAGACCCATCTTATCGATGGTCTGCGCCATGTCCAAGGCGGCCCAACCCATCCGGGAGCTTATTTCGATTTCTGGCGATTACGGTTGGGGTAGTACCATGTTGCACGAACTTTCCGGCTCTCTGTCGCTTAAATCCTTTCTTTCCGGGCATGTCTCAGCCCATTCCTTGCTGTCCCTGCAACATGGCTGCAACACAAATTAATATGTTTGTTCGTGTATGTTCGTGCAAAAATCCATCGCATTACCGATCGGCCTCCTCGTCAAGGCAGGCATCGTTAATCTGACCAACTACGATCGCGCTGCCAACTACGGCGCGATGCTCTGGATGACCGCGAAGGTCGAGAGCCCAGAAGGCGAGCAAGCACAACGATTATGGACTGAGAAGGGTAGCCAGGCGTTCGATGCTGAACGGCGTGACGAGCGGATGGGACGGCGAACTTAGCCATAGTTGGCGCGAGCAGCGGCCGGCACGAAGCCCGAACAGCAGACTTCTCCGGTGCGCCAGCGCCGACGCCGCAGTCAAACGCCTGCGCAGGAAGCTTTCGTCGCTACCGCGCGCACGTTCCTAGAACCAGCGTGACTGACGTTGCATACCGCCCGCCGGGGGCGCCCAGATCGACCCGAAAGCTCCTGCACCGTCGGTGGAAGGGATGATTGGACGAGAAGTCGGCCATGTCGACCTTGTTCTGATTGTTGGCCGACTGGGAGATGCGCGGCGCGATCTCCTCGATGTCACCATCGTCCAGAATCTCGATAATCTTGAGCCGCACTTGGAGGCGGCTCGCGTCCACATCGTCCTTGCGCCACGCGCGGAAGATCGAACCGGTCGTCTGCCGCGCAATCACGCTGATCAGCAATGGCAAGACCTACGTTGAGCCCACAACCACCGCGTCCGTTTCCGCGGTCTGGGCGAGGAGCTGGGACGTGGACGAAGGTTTGCTATCTAAGAATTCCGATGACTGCTAGTTGTTTGATCCCAGGCTTTGATGGCGCATACTTTTCGTCCGAATCAAAGGATGCGCTATGGGCCAGGTTCTTCATGGGAGCGCCACGACGACAGAGGCGATCCGTCGAGCGATACAGCATAGTCAAGAGAGCCTGAGGGCGCTGGCGAAGCGCTACGGCATCAATCAGAAGACGGTTAGGAAGTGGAGGAACCGGACGTCGGCCGCCGATCTTCCGACTGGCCCCAGAGATCCGAAGTCGACAGTGCTATCGACTGAGGAAGAGGCGGTCATCGTCGCCTTTCGGCGTTATACGCTGCTGCCACTGGACGATTGCCTCTATGCTCTCCAACCGACGATCCCGCATCTGTCGCGGTCATCCTTGCATCGCTGCCTGCAGCGTCACGGGATAGGCAGGTTGCCGGATGTCGAGGGCGACAAGCCGGCAAGGAAGAAGTTCAAGGCCTATCCAATCGGCTACTTCCATATCGACGTCGCCGAGGTCCGAACCGAGCAGGGCAAGCTGCATATGTTCGTGGCCATAGATCGGACCTCGAAGTTCGCTTTCGTCGAGCTGCACGAGAAGGCAACGACAGCGGTCTCCGCCGATTTCCTGCGCCATCTTCTTGATGCTGTCCCTTACAAGATCCACACAGTGCTTACCGACAACGGCATTCAGTTCACGACCCCAGGTGCCGGCGGCTCGGCCGTTCCGCTGATCAAGGAAGCCATGGCGGCGGGAGAAATCATATGGGCGCACGCCTTCGAACATACTTGCGCCAAGGCCGATATCGACCACCGAACGACAAAGCCAAGGCACCCATGGACCAACGGCCAGGTCGAACGCATGAACCGCACGATCAAGGATGCGACCGTCAAACCTTCTACTACGAGAGCCATGACCAACTGCGCCAGCATCCCGCCGATTTCGTCTTAGCCTATAATTTCGGCCGTCGACTGAAGACCCTCAAGGGCCTCACGCCCTTTGAATACATCTGCAAAATCTGGACAAAAGAGCCCGAACGATTCAGGCTCGATCCAACCCATCAAACCTTGGGACTAAACATTTAAGGCACTGAAGCGCAAAAATCGCGATCGTGGTTACCCGGTGGGCAGGCCATTGGAACCAGCTCGCGAATTCAGCGTTTCGAGCGGATGATCAGAAGTTTCGCTTACGCCCTTATCCTCGTCCAGGTATCCATGGCGACCGCGCTGGCCACACAGGTCTTCCTTACGACCGCCGAGGAAGCCCGTAGCTCAGAACTCTCGCTGGCGCCGGCGCCAGGCGAAGAGGGATGCGCCAAGGCGATGTGGCCCAATATTCCGGAACGATGTCTGCAACGAGTCGAGCCGAAGGTGGTGACGCTCGTGCTCACCCAAAACAACTAATGGCGCATGGCGCTTTCTGATATGCAGCTGGCTTGCGCCGCTGGCTGCGCTGCCGCAGCACCAGCAACGGTCCGTTAAGCCTCGCTCAATCTCTGCAAGCTATCTTGTTGCCAGTTTGTCGAGGGTGACATGAAGCGCAAGTCGATAATGCTCTTTGCCTTCCCAGCTCTGATCCTGCTGATCTTGGCAGGGGAGCGCATGGCGACTTTCTTGCTGGGAGCACATCCGGCCAGTCCCGCAATGTGGCGGATCTGGCTTGAACTAAGGCCGCTGTCGACGATGTTCTGGCAACAGGTCGATCTTTATCTCGGGTCGTCGATGGTCCTTGATGCCTTGATGCTGGCCGCCGCGTCGATGGTTTGCTGGATGGCGTGCCGCACAAGAAGGTCGGCCGCGTTCTTCTTCCTTGCCAACCACGTCGCCCTGCTTTTCGCCGGGTTGATGATCGCTGTCACCAGCCATTCCGAAACAGCCAGCACGATCGCCTCTTTCACGGTACCCGGCGGCCTTCCGTTCCAACTAACGGTCGATTTCACCTTGAAGAACAGCCTTGTGCTGTTTCTGGGCGTGACGGCATGCGCCTACTGCCATGTCATCTTCCTCAGCGAAACCCGACAGCGGGCCGAAGCGCTGGCCGCTAGGCTCGTTGCTCTGCAGCGAGATCTCTAGGATAGCCCACCTTTTTCCAGCGCTAGTTGATCTTTCGGTAGTAAACCTTGCCGTCGGCCTGCTCTATGCGCTGGTAGTTGGAGCTTGGGGCGGGGGCTGCAGCTGCAATCCTCCTTTTGGGCGGACGCGGTGTATCGACGACGCTGGGCTCGGTCGCGTCTTCACCATCGAGAACAGCAGGCGCCTCCGCCATGCTGCTGGTCGTGTCGACGGAAGGTTCCGCTGCGCTCGACGTGATTTCGTCATGGACAATAGGCTGGTTCTGTTCCAGCCGGGCTATGCTCCGGTTGATTTCGCCAAAGCTGCTCTGCAGTTGAGTGTCCAGTTTTTCAAATCGGCTCTGAAAACCGTTGTTGACCGTATCCAACCGGCTGCCGATTCGTTGTTCGAACGTCCCGAGTTGTTCCAGGCGCCCTTCCAGAAAGCGCACATCGCTGATGCCGCGGTAGAGATAGACTGCGGCTATTATGTTCACGAAGGTGAGCAGGGACGTGCCGATGATGACCGCGCCGATAATGCTTTTGTCGCTCGGTTTCCCAACGACAGCCTGCTCTCCGGTGCGGGTTGCTGTCCCAATCTCGATTGCCGGCATGTCCGGTTCGCTGATCATCGTCATTGAACCACCACCTTTGCGCCGATCGCGACGCGCCTGAAGAGATCGATCACATCGGTGTTGGTAAGGCGAAAACACCCCGATGTTCCATCGAAGCCAACACCCTTGGGATCGTTGGTTCCGTGTATCCGATAGAGCGTGTCACGCCCGTTCCGAAGCAGATAAAGCGCCCTGGCGCCAAGTGGATTGTAAGGACCGGCAGGCACCATTTGCGGCAGGTCCGGCTGGCGGGCGCGCATTTCGCGGGGTGGGCGCCATTCCGGCCATTCGGTCTTCGCCCCCACCTCGACCACTCCGGTCCAGCCAAAGCCGTCGCGTCCGACGCTGATCTGATAGCGAAGCGCCTGGCCCTGTCGGGTCACCAGATAAAGCGCTTTCTCGCCCTTGCGGATAACGATCGTTCCGGGCTGTTCTGTCGTCTCGAAGGCAACAGTCTTGCGCAGGCTGGGTCCCATTGCCGGCAGCGGCGGCCGATCCGAAAGTGCCGATCGTGCGCTGGCGAAATCCTGGACCAGCATCATCAGCGCAATGCTCATGACATAGGCCAATCCCGGGCCAATCCGATACCTACTTGGCCGCCCCCTATTTGGCAGCGTCATCGAGCCGCTCTTTGAACATCCGCTTGAGGTCCTTGTTGAAGCGCGCACGCCCATCCACCTCGGCAGGCAGGATAGCACGGTTCAACGCATCGGTCAGAAGCGCATTGTCCAGCGCGACCGACTTGATGTGCGGCGCCTTGAAGATCTTTTCCAGCTCGCTGCGCGAAAAGTGGTTGCCGAACCATTTGCGCTTGTGCTTGTTGGCCACCAGCGTGATGCTGACAGCATTGCCACGCAACTCACGGATCTTCTTGTAGAGCCGTTTGCCTTGCCGCAGCGAGGCGACGTTGAGTTCGAAGACGATGAATATCTCATCGCTCGTCGACAGCACGGAATTGTGCCAAGGCGTCTCGATGTTCGGCAGGTCGATGACGATGTCGTCGAACCGGTAGGCGACGAGGTCCAGCAGCCGGAAGACAAAATCACTGCCCTGCGGTTCAAAAGGCAATTGCGGCCTCTCGAAGGAATAGAGCGTCAGCCCGGACGGGCGCGAGAGCTTGATGACGTCCATCAGTTCGACATCGAGCCTCTCCGGCTGGCCGATAATGCCGCCAAGGTCGAACTGGTTGAACTGGTTGAGATAGGCGCCGCAATTGGCGCTCTGGAAATCGAGGTCGACCAGGCAGGTGGAAGCCCCGCGTTCCTTCGATTTCGACGCCAGGAATTCGGCCGCCGACAAAGCGAGCGTCGTCGCGCCGGCGCCGCCGCTGGCGCTGATGAAGGTGATGATGCGGCTTTTGGTTCCCTGGTTGCCGGTGTCGTGGAAGGTCACCGCGTTGAGCAGTTCCTTGCCGTCGAGCGGCTTGTGCAGCCAGTCCGAAGCGTTCATGCGCACCAGCACACGCGTCTGCTCCGACGACAGCTCGTCTGAGACCGCGATCAGCGGCACGGTTGCCCAAAGGGCGCGCGCCTCGACGATGCCCGGCCTTCCGAGCAACTCGCCATTGCCGAGGTCGAGGATGACGATGCCGGGGCGCGTATCCGCGGGCGGCCCCCTAAGGAAGTCGCTCGTCTCGGAAACCCTGACGTCGTAGATCGCCAGCGCATCGAGCCGCGTCGCCACATCGCGCTTGAAATTCGGATCCGACGAGAACAGCGCCACCTGCTTTCGCTTGGTCGGTGTAACCTTGGTGTTGATGGCGTTCATGGATACGAGACCTTCATGTCTTCGCCCGTGACCGTGCTCAGCATGGAGGGCATGGTGAGGGAGGTGAACCGTGTCATCAGCCCGCCCAGGAAGAAGAACTGGTAGGTCATGTTCTGCAGGCTGACGGTGATCGTCGGGACCGGGCCGCCCAGCCGTGTCTGGTAGCCGAGGCCAGTGGCGGCATATGTGATGACGACATTGCTGCGCAGCAGGCCGGGGAAGAAATGGCACATGCCTAGCCGCATGGTGGCCCGCTGGGCTGCCGTGATGTCCGGACAGTCGTCGTTGTTGGTGACAGCCGTGTCGCCCCGGAATATGCGGCTGAAATCGGTGGCGTTGAACGTGCCGCCGTTGCTGCAAGCGCCCGTGGTTCCGGTGTATTTGCAGACGAAGGGGCCATACGCGCCGGCGATAACCGGCGCGCCTGGCGTCGTGGTGGGTGCGGCAGCGGTCAGATTGGTTACGACGGGATCGGAGATCGATGCCAGTCGTGCACCAATTTGGACCGCTTTGGTTGCAGCATTCCATTGGTAGAGCGCATAGCCGAAATCGACGAAGCCCAGCGTCAGCGTAAACAACAGCGTCGAAACGATGGCCATTTCCACCGCCGCCGCGCCGTCCTCCGATTTTGCAAAACGCCTGATCATCTTCAGAACCGGATCAACCGCTCCTCGTGAAATCCTCCCAAAGTGATCGGGCCGAGGCCAAACAGCGACAGCATACCGATGTCGCTATAGGGATAGGATGCTGTAGCCCTGACGATGCAGACCTGCGCAACAGTGGAGCGGTATTCGGTGACGCCGGCAACGACGGCGTCATGACAGTCAGCGATAGCAGCAATTGTCACCGTCGCGTTGTTGGATGCGCCCCCAGATTTCTGCCAGCCACTGATGCGCGGGTTGCCTGTGCCTCCCGCATTGCCGAAGACCGCTATGTTGGCAGCGATGTCGGCGCAGTTGATCGCCGCAAGCCCAGCATCGGTGTACATCTTGCTGTTGCAGCGCGCGCCGAAGCGGGCTGCGTCCGAAAGTCCTGCCTCCATCAGCAGTTTGTCATGGATCAGGTTGCCGAATTCGAACACGCCCGCCGACAGAAGCAGCAGCACCGGCGCGATCAATGCCATTTCGACAAGTGCGGTACCACGCCGGTCGCGTCGAAATCTGTCGAGGTGACGGAACAGGAGGCTGATCATCGCCATCACCGGTAAAGCTGGGCTTCGTCGCGCAGGTAGTTGTCGAGCGTACCGCTACCGCCCCTGCCTGTGATGTCGACGAGTTCCACCATGATATCCTTACCGTCGATGATCGGCTCTGTAATAAAGAAGCTGGCAAATCTCCTGGCCGGAATGCCCGTCTGGCGGCCGCTGAAATTCATGCCCGACGCCTTGAGCGCATTGCAGTCCAGGATTGCGCCATAAAGCAACCGGCGGTCGGGGATTGAGATCGGGGTGCCGGCCCCGGCAGGAGGCGTGCCTTTTTCGCCGCCAACGGACGCGTCCGAAACGACGTTGTTGTCGATCTCGTAGCGATACACTTCATACCGCGTCGGGAGATCGGCGCCAGTGCCGGACAAAGCCGCCGGCACGGTGCGTGTCGGATGATTGGCGGCCCAGTAGCGCGCGAAGTTCCAGTCGCCGGCGCCCATGCGGCCACCCATCAAGGTGCAGTTGCCGGCGATCTGACACGAGTCGCGCTCCAGCCCGATGCCTTTGGTCGGGTCTGTTTGGTAGTCGACCTTGTTGTCCTTGACAAATTGATCCCAGTTTATGGCACCCTTGCGCACATTGACCCCAGGCCCGTCCGAGAACGATGACGCGTCGATGCCGAAGCGCGAGTTGATGCCATCTTTCACCGGACCGGAATTCTGTCCCGGTTCCGTGTCGACGCCATCGCGCGAATAACAATTCTGTGGCTTGGAGTCGGCTAGCATCCTTTCGAGCTGACTGGCGCCGTTGCCGAAAGGCGAAGCCAGGAAAGCGAAATTGCCTGGAAAGTAAGACCCGTCTCCGCGCAGCTTGATCTGGCGACGACGGTATTGCCTGGTTTGCGCTGCCTGCTCCAGCGTGACGCCGCCGGTGATGCTTGTATCCTCATACGGATTGCACATGAAAACGGGCGTGTACTCGCAAACACCCGACGTGAAGCCCGCGACGGAAACTGCACCGACACTGAATGAACCGCTCGCCGAACTCGACAGGAACGAGACCGGGAAAAAGGCGCTGAAGCCGGTCGGTGCGACCGTGACTTGAATGAATTTGGTCTCATCTTCGCCAATGGCAGGATCGGAATTGGCAAGATAAGTTGCCTGGTTGGCCGTCGTTATCTTCGTACCGTCGGCGGCGGGGATTGCCTTCAGGAAACACCAGGAGATGTTCCCTGAATTGTTGCATCTGAGCGCTCCTCCCGGTTGCCCGGAGGTCAGGGTGAACCGGCCCGAATTCGAGAAATTGCTTTCATTGTCGACCAGCGTCGCCATGGCGCGCTCGGCTCTTGCCCAGGAACCAGGCAGGCCATCGAGCTCTGCGGCCCCAGCCAACGAAAAGGCGTCAGCCGCCTTCTGCAGATCATTGTGGAGATTGTTGACCCGGCTCGCGTCGATCACCAACAGCGAGAAGCCGACGATCGCCGGCAACATGATGCTGACCAGGATGAGTGCTATACCCCTCTGATCGTGCCAGAACGCGCGAACAATTCGCAACATGGCGTTACTCTTAGCTCCCCTGGCCCCAGAACCCCTCGTTCGTCTGGCGCGTATAAAACCGCATCCTTCTGTTTAGTTCGTGGTCGGCGTGCCGACATTCACCGTAATCGCTGGCGGTGGCGGCGGTGGCGGCGGAAATTTGTAGTTGCGCGCAACAAGCGCACCCCGCGTGCCGTCACCTTCGATATGTGTGTTCTTCGCGTTCGGATTGAACGGATCGACCGTCTGCAGCAGCGAATTGTATTTCTGCGTATCGCCGGCGGCCAGGGTCACCGTGTCGTAGTGGTTCAGATAGTCGGCGGCGCAGCCCGATAGTGCTCCGGCGCACAGAATGAGGATCACGACGCTATTTCTTGACATAGAGCATCTTGTCCTTCGATTTGAAGTCCAGCATGTGGCCATAGGGGCCGGTCACTCCGTCGCCCGTTTCGTATTTTCGGATCATATCCTTGTTCACCTCAAGCTGGCCGAGCACGAAGAATTCCGGATCGTTGGCCGGCCGTGTCTTGTCGAACGGCGTCGCCAGCTGTTCGCCGGGCTTCACCGGCCGCACGACATGCGGCGTGACGATGACGACCAGTTCGGTCTCTTCCTTCTGGTTGCTCGAATTGCGGAACAGCGTCCCGATGACCGGAACCTGGCCGAGCCACGGCACCTGGTTTTGCAGCTTGATGGTCTTGCTCGACAGCAGCCCGCCGACCGCGAAGCTCTGGCCATCGCGCAGTTCGACGACGGTATCGAGCTTGCGGTTGGTGAAGATCGGGTCGCCGGCGGTGGTGAAACCCGTGAGGTCACTCACTTCCGGCGCCAGCTTCATATGGATCTTGCCGTCGTCGAGTACGACCGGCGTGAACAGTAAATTAACGCCGAATTGCTTGTACGTGATGGTTATCTGGCCATCATTCCCGACGACACGGATAGGCACTTCGCCGCCGGCGTTGAAGCTGGCTGGCTCACCGGACAAGGTGGTGAGATTGGGTTCAGCCAGCGTGCGCACAACCCCCTTGGCCTCAAGCGCTTCAATGATCAGGTCGACCTTGATGTTGCTGTCAATGACGCGGGTGATCAACGCTGCGAAGGGATTGCTGGTCGACAGTAGACCGCTGAGCAGACCGCCCGGGCCAAGCACTACGTTATCTTTGTCGGCGGCGGCGATGCCCGTTCCTGTACGGGTTGTGCCGCTGCCATTCGTGCTTTTGATCGACACGCCAAGATCCCTTCCGGCATTGCGCTTGGCTTCCAGCACGCGGACCTCGAGATTGACCTGCTGGCTATCATCCACAATGACGGAATTGATGATGGCGTCGGGACCATATTGCTGCGCCACTTCCATGATGGATGCCAGCGTGGCGCCGTCCTTGACATGGCCGCCGAGCCTGACCTTGCCGTTGATCGAACCGATCTCGATGCGCGCCCGAGGCGCCACCTGCCGGATCGCTTGCGCCATGTCGCTGACGTCAACGCCGACTTCGATCTGGATGACGCCGAGTGAGCGCTTCTCAGGGGAGAAGAGATTGACCGTGGTGGTGCCGGCGCCCTTGCCGATGACATAGAGCGTGCGATCGGTCATCGGCTGAGCATCGGCGATCTTCTCGTCGCCGACGACGATATCGCCCAGATTGGCGCTCACCTGGAGCGTCACCGACTGTGACATCGGCAGGAAGATGCGATGGACGCTGGGGTTCGATACGTCGATGTAACGGTCGGCTGCTTCAGCCCCAAGGCTGGAGGTCAGCAGCGCAGCCAAACAGGACAGCGCGGCCGCCACTATCCTTACCCGAAACCCTTGCATCCGTATCTCCCCACTGCAGCCGATAGCAGCTCCAATGCGCCGCGCATTGTTATCTCTGTCGCGGCACTTCATAGGATTCGAGCTTCACACCCCGAAAGACCCCGACCGTCGCCAGCTTTGGCGGCTCCGGCTGAACATACTTGACCACTTCCTTGGCGACCTCCTGCGGGGCCGCCGCGACGACCGGCTTGACCTTGCTCAACTGGTCGAGCTGGCTTCCGACTCTCTCCACGGCCTGTGCCAACCCGGCAATCTTGTCGTCCGCGCGCTTACGGTCCGCGGCGGCCGCGGCATCGGCTGCGGCCTTCCTGTCGAGTTCGGCCTGCCTGGCTGCGACGTCTGCCGGCGTTTCGGCAGTCAGGTCCGATACCGTGACGCGTTCGGTCGTCTCGCCCTTGCTCGCGGCTGCTTGGCGCAACGCCAGTGACAATTGCCCGGCGCCGGCGGCCAAGGTAAGCTTCTGTGCATCCTTGGTGCTGACTTCAAGCGTTACGGCTTTGACGACCGTGGGGCTGTCCTTGCTCTCATCGGCGACCTGGTCGACGGCGAGCACCTTCATGCTCTGCAACAATACGTCGACAAAACTCTGGTCCACACCGTCGGCATTGCGCACCGTGCGTGTCAGCAAGACATCGACACGGTCGCCGGGGAAGACGAATCCGGCAACGCCAAGCACGTCGTTGACCCTGATGGAAACGGCTTTCATGCCTTCGCCGAGCACTGCCGAAAGCGTGGCGCGCTGGCCGGGGCCGGTGATCTTGGTGGCGAGAATTGGTTCGTTGACGCCGATCGCCTGCAGCGCCTGCTTCGAACCTTCTCCGGCCAGCAGGTCCTTTGTTGTCTTGAAGGCGCCAGTCGGAACCGCGCCCGTCGGCCACGCGACCTCGCGCAATTTGTCGGCGGACAGTGTGTCACCAAACTTCAGCGCCACTGACGCCACGACGACCGTATCGCGAGGGACATCGCCTGTCTTTGCAATGGCACTGCGCTGGTTGGCCAGCCAGATGTTGGCGAGCACAACCGCCAGCACGCCGAACACGCCGGCGAGAATGATCATTATGATTGTATTTGCGCGCATGACCCCAACCCCAGGAAGGCTTGTTGCTCAGCCGCCTTGTCCGGCGGCTAAATCTCAGGCCCGGACCCCCTGTCCGGGCCTGAGGAGAGCGCGAGTGATCAGCTACCCGAGCCACCCACGGCGCAACTGCCAGGTCCAGCATTCAGACCAACGCAGAGAGCGGTGAAACGTCCGGTCACCCACAAACCGATGCCGACGATGATCAGAATAGACGCGGTGGCGATAATGCCGACCAGGATGGAATATTCGACCATAGCAGCGCCGTTGTCGTCGTCGCGGAACTGCCGGGCCATCGTCATGAGCTTCTTCATGTCAATTTCTCCCCTTTGGAGTTGAACCCGACGAGACAGAGCCAAGGATGAACCCCATACCCAAGCATCCCCCGTCACCTCAATCGTAGGTCCCGCGAAAAAGCAGAGTCAAACAGATTAACAATTCGTTTACCTTCCAATACCTGAATCTGAGCGGCTTCAATTCGGACAAGAGCTTGATTCGATTAATTTTTCAAGCCGCTTTAACCATTCGTTCACAATTATGCCACACCCCGGGTAAACGGGCCCTTATATTAGCTAAGATGCATAATCCTTTATATCTAAGGGCTTATGGCACTCATTCGGCGCCACAGCGCTTGTCACGATGGGAAATGTTTCGTGAGTTGAGGCCGGCGTCTGCTTGCACATGCAGAGTTTCAAAATAAAACGATTTTTTTTGGTCTGGCTCTTTAATTTCGGCAAAGTAACGGGATGCGCCATTGTGTCCTGCGGCCTACCCCCTTAGTTCTATCGATATGGGCTTGCTGGCTCGGCTTTGAGACGTCGCGCGTCGGGATCAGCTGAACGAACATGGCCTGCCAGGCGCCATATCAGCAAGGTGGCCAAAATCGAGACATAGCCGTCGACGGCGTAGTGCCAGCCGAAATAGACGGACCCGAACATGATCACGGCGGCGTATGCCCACGCCGCGGCGCCAACCCAACGGTTGAGGCTCCAAAGGAACAGGGCATTCAAGGTGACGATTGCCACATGAAAGCTCGGCATTGCCGATATGCCGCTGCCGACCACGGCTCGATTGGTCGTGTAGGAAGCGTAGAGATAGTCGCTGATTTTCAGGGTATCTGGGCCGGCGTTGCTGTCTTTCAACGCTGACATCAGATCGACGAAGCGCGATCCAGCAAAAATCCGGTCATAGAAGATAGGCCCAGCCGACGAACCTAAAACTCGGAGGCAGAGACCCAGCACGATGGCCATGGTCATCAACGCGACGAAATATCTTTGACGTGCGTCGGGCCGCTCCAGCCAGGCCGCAAGCAGGACAACCATTGCAACCTGTATGATCCAGAACTGGGAATAGAGTATGTAGAGCACCCTATCGATCGGAGCGGGGACCGGCACCGATCGAGTCCATCGCCAGGGATCGCCAAAATGAATGGCCGCGTCGACCCCGGCAAGCCATGGATCGGCAAAGAAAGTGACCATGCCGGACAGGTCGTGCTTGTAGGCCGTGAAAGCCGCGACGCATACCATGAAGATAGCGATGGTCGAGATGGCCCCGATGCCGCGCGAAACCAGCTTCTCGCGTACGAAGCTGAGAGGAGATTTGGGCCTGTTGATCATTCCGGCGACGGCTAGCCCAACAAGCATCATCGGCGGCAGAAGCAAGTAGTAGAGTACCAGGCGAGTGTCGCCGAAAGCCGAAAGGTACGATCGCGGGAAGAGGCATGCCGCGACTGCGGCATACAGCAGGGCAATGCATGCCAGTTTGGCAGATGGGGCGAGGCGGGGACGGATTGCGGAGTGTCCGCTAAGTCAGGCGCCATTTCCATTTTCGGACTGGCTTCTTCTTGATCATTGGAAGCGGTGGTGGGTCATAGGTGACAGCCTGCGACTTGGCCGGTGTTGTCACATAGCGTTCAATGCCGACCGCCGACGATCCGATAATCGCGCCTGCAAGGACTATCAGGACTATCTGCCTATCGAACATTGGACGCCCCCGTTCGCGGATACATTAGCGGTCCCCGGTTAATGATATGTGGCGTCGATCTCCGAGGCGGCGGCGTACAATCACATCTGCGCCGGCTGTTTTCCCGCGGACTGATGGCGGTTTCGGCGTCCGCTACATTGTTGCCAAGAGACGGGCCAAGGATGAAATCCATACTCATGCATCCCGGCATCACCCGGAGCCTAGGTCGTACGAAAAAGCAAAGTCAAACCGATTAACTGTTTGTTGGCCTTCAAATACCTGAATATTGAGTTCCGGGGCCAATTCAACTCTAGCGAGAGCTTGATTTGGCTTTTTTTTCAAGCACCGTGAACCTTTCATTCACCATGTGACCGCATCTACGGCGAAAAGCGAGTCAATTTAGCGAATCAGCATATTCATTTATATCTAGTGGCTTACGACCATCTCCCGCTTGTATGCCGTTCGTTGCGATGTGAAATATTCCGTGATGTCGAATAGTCGGGGGTGGTTCGTGATGGCGGCCGAGCGCAGCGTTGCAACAAAATCGATTTTTTTGCGCACCGGCTTTAACTATGTTGTAAGTAATAAGCGTCCACCGCCTCGCTCGGCGCTTGTGCCTCTCTTGGTTAACGCTTAGTTTCTGATCCTGGGGAATTTCAGGGGGGCTTGAGCGATGTTGGGCCGCTTTATCAAAGGACCAAATGAGCCGCGGGCAGAAGCGCCGCCACTGATCGCTGTGACGGTGTCAAATTCGACACCGATCCCGGCGCCAGACTTTGAACAACATGGCGACGATTTCCTGACGCTCAAGGTCGAGATCCACCGCCATCTGATCGACCGCTTCAATCTGGCCGCGCTCGAAACGGCAACCAAGGACGAGATCCTCAACGAAATCAGGCCGATCGTGCGGGAATTTGTCCGCATTCGAAACGTGCCGCTGAATGCACGTGAACTTGATCAATTGACCAGCGACACCGCCGACGAGATGCTTGGCCTGGGGCCAATCGAACCGCTGCTCAAGGACGACTCCATCGCTGATATCCTGATCAACACGCACAACCGAGTCTTCATTGAGCGGCGCGGCGTGATCGAGGAAACTCCGATTCGTTTTCGTGACGAGGCGCATCTGCTGCGCATCATCAACAAGATCGTTTCGGCGATCGGCCGCCGTGTCGATGAATCCGCGCCGATGGTCGACGCCCGCCTGGCAGACGGGTCGCGCGTCAACATCGCGGTGCGGCCGATCTCGGTGGATGGCCCGCTGGTCTCGATTCGAAAGTTCTCAAAAAATCCCTACTCGCTCGAACGCCTGATGGCATTCAACTCGATCCGTCCCCCCATGATCGACTTGCTCCGGATCGCCGTGCAGTCGCGCAAATCCATCCTGGTTTCGGGCGGCACCGGCAGCGGCAAGACGACCTTGCTCAACGCGTTGTCCAGCTACATCCCTTCGAAGGAGCGCTTGATCACCATTGAGGATGCAGCTGAACTGCAATTGCAGCAGCCGCATGTCGGCCGGCTGGAGACGCGCCCACCCAATACCGAGGGCAAGGGTGAGGTTCGCCAGCGCGAGCTGCTCAAGAATGCACTGCGCATGCGACCCGACCGCATCATCGTCGGCGAGGTGCGTGGCGAAGAAGCCTTTGACATGCTGCAGGCCATGAACACCGGCCATGAGGGGTCGATGACCACCATCCATGCAAACACGCCGCGAGATGCGATATCGCGCCTGGAACAGATGGTCGGCATGGCCGGAATGCCGATGACCCATGATGCCATCCGGGCACAGATCGCATCCGCCATCGACATCATCGTGCAGACGCAGCGTCTTTCCGATGGCGGCAGGCGGGTTGTCTCCGTATCCGAACTGACCGGCATGGAAGGCAATGTCGTCCAGCTCCAGGAAATCTATCATTTTGTCCGGCGTGACGTCGCAGCCGACGGCACCATCATCGGAGATTTTCGGGCAACGGGTGTCCGACCGCGCTTTGCCACGGAAGCGGCTACGCTGGGACATCATTTCGCTAAGGATGCATTCAATCCGCAGGTTGCGCTGTGATGCTGACCGGACAGACCCTGCTTTATTTCGTCTACGTATTGGCAGCCGCCTCGGTGATCCTAGCGGTCGAGTCTCTCTACGTGTCGTATTCCGCGCGGTATGCAAGGGTCGGAGTTATCAATCGCCGACTAAAGCGGCTCGAAGAGGAGGGGCCGGCAGAACAGACACTGCAAGGTCTTTTGCTCGAGCGAGGCCTGACCAACACCGGCGACTACCTTTTCGGAGCAGTAGGCTTAAACAGGCTTTATACGCAGTCGGGTACCACGGGGAATCCAATCCTCTTCGCAACAATCTTTCTGTTAGCGGGAGCGGTTGCAGGGCTTCTCCTCTGGTTACTGACCGCCCTGCCGGTGGTTCTGGGGATTGTGGCCTTTTTCGTCATCGGCTTCGTGCTGCCCTTGCTGGTTCTACGGCGAGCGCGCAACAGGCGAATCCGCAAATTCGCCCAGCAACTTCCTGACGCTCTTGACATGATCGTACGGTCGCTGAGGGCCGGTCATCCGGCATCGGTGGCAATCAGCTTGGTCGCACGTGAGATGCCCGACCCGCTCGGAACCGAATTCGGCATCGTGTCCGACGAGATCACTTTCGGTCTCAGCCTTGAGCAGGCGGTACGGAAGTTGTCGGAGCGGGTCGGCTTCGAGGGTTTGCATTTGCTGTCGGTCTCACTCTCTATCCAATCCAAGACCGGCGGCAATCTCACCGAAATTCTGGGAAATCTTGCGTCGGTCCTGCGTGAACGGCAAAAACTGCGCTTGAAGATCAAAGCGCTTACGGCGGAAGGCCGAATGTCGGCCTGGATCATATCCTTGTTTCCCGTGGTGATGTTCCTGGCGCTTCAGGTCACCGCGCCCTCCTACTATGGCACCGTCTGGAACAATCCGCTTATGTTGCCGGCGATGACAATTTCAGCGGGCTGGGCGCTGTTGGGCGACTACATGATGTATCGAATGGTCAACTTCGATATCTAACGGGGCGAAGCACAGATTTGTTCGCGAACATGCAGGACCTGAGTTTTTTGATCTCCATTGCGGTGTTTTTGACCGCGGTGGCCCTGTTCCTTTTTGGAGCGCTCATCTTTCTTCCGGCGCTGCAGACGCGAAAGCTGGTGGCGCAGAGCCTTATTGCCGAAGGCATTGCTGACCGCCGGTCTTTGCTGGGACAGGAGAAGCTCGCGAGGATCGCTGCCCAGCGTCCGATCGAAGCCTATTTCCGCTCTGTCGAGAAAGCGCGCGGAGAGCCGAATGCATTGGAAGCCAAGCTTTTCCGTGCTGGTTTCTATAAAGCCAGTTCGCCGCTGCTCTATACGTTGTCGCGACTTGGCGTGGTGTGTTTTGGCTTCCTGGCTTGCTACGCGATTTTGTCTCGGGTCCTGCCGCCCACCGTGCCGAGTTTCCTAGCTTTCATCGGATCCGCTCTGTTCGGTCTCGCCTGCCTGGTGATTCCAAGCGTTATGCTGGATCGCTTCGAGAGGGGGCAAAAGCAGGTTTACCAACGCGGCTTTCCCGACTTCATGGACATGATGATCACCTGCGCCGACGCCGGCATGAGTTTGGAGGCGGCTGTCGAGCGCGTCAGCCAAGAACTGGCCGGCACCCATAAATGGCTGGGTATTCAGCTTTCGATCATGAATTTGCAAATGCGCGCCGGCAAGCCGATGCGGGATGCGCTGCGTGAACTCGCCGACCGCCTGGGACTTGATGAGGCGCGGACTTTGGCTGTGCTTTTCAGGCAGTCAGAGGAACTTGGCACCAGCCTGACCGAAGCTTTGCGAGTTTATAGCGACGAGATGCGAAGCGCGCGGATCTTTCGCGCCGAGGAACGCGCCAATTCCTTGCCGGTCAAAATGATGATCCCGTTGGGACTCTGTGTCTTTCCCGTTGTGCTCATGGTCATCCTATTGCCTGTGATCATTCGCATGAGGGGCGTTTTCTTCTAAAGTCGTATATGCTTTGGTTCTAAATAGAGTCTGAGACTCTCGGGAGAGAAGATGAGAAGGCCAATGCGCCTTGCAACGGCCGCCAGTTTGCTGGCCGTCATGCTTGCTGGCTGCCAGACGAACGGGGCTGACGGCACCGATGGTGTCGTTCGCACCAACGAACCATCGAAAGGTGATGTCACGTCCTTCGGCGATGCGTTCGACGGACTGAAGACGGTCGGTGATGTCGAATATTACGCTTCGGACCAGGCCGTCGCCGAGGCCAAGAACCAGTTCCGCGCGGAAAATTACGGCAATGCCGGTGCCTTGTTCTTCAAGGCGACGCAACTGGCCCCCAATGATGGTGGCGCCTGGATGGGACTGGCCGCCTCCTGCGACCGAATTCATCGTTTCGACCTCGCCGACCGGGCCTATGGCCGCGCCTTCAGGCTGGTTGGGGCGACGCCTGAATATTACAACAATGTCGGCTATTCCTATTTGCTGCGCGGCAAGCTGCAGGACGCACGCGCGAATTTCCTCAAGGCCTACGAACTGGCGCCCAACGACCCGACCGTGGTCAACAATCTGAAGCTCCTGTCGTCCAGCGTGCAGAACATCGAGCGGTAGAGCCCCAACATGCTGCTTGCCGCGTCGCTGCTGCTAAAGGCGCTCGCCCTCCCGCTTCTCGCGAGGATTGCATGGCTGGACTTCACGACCCAGAAAATTTCCAATCGTGATGTGGTGCTGCTTTTGTGCATCGGGCTGGGATCGCTGCAGTTCCTGTCGATTCTCTTGGGATCGTGGTGGGACATGGGCCTGAGCGCGCTAGCCGGCCTCGTGCTATTTCTTGCGCTCTTCCCGTTCTGGGCCTTGCGCAAGGTCGGCGCCGGCGATGTCAAGCTGATGGCAGTCATTCCGTTCGTTATCGGCGGAACCGATCTCGTCGTGTTTTCCCTGCTGCTGCTGGTTTTCGCCCTGGGCACGGCCTTGATCGTGAAGAATCCCTTCATGCTGCCTGCCGGTGCCTTTCGCCTTTACGCCGAGCATCTCGATCGCAAGGGTGTTGTGCCGTTCGGCGTGCCGATCTCAATCGCGGCGATCTGCTCGATCGTATTCCACATCGTCAGCCGAGTAACGGGCTATGGCGGTATTGAGAATTTCCTCTGATGCGCAACGGGCTAGCTATTCCACGCCGGCAAGGGGCTGAGCAATAAAAAGCCCGCCACCGTGAGGCAGCGGGTTCTCTTTCGGAAATGATGAGCTGCCGTTTACGGCCGGCCTTCATGGGGCGGGGTTGCGGATGCCTCTGGCCGGACATTCGACGTCATTGAAGCGAGGCACTCCTCCAGACGTTCCAGCCGCGCCTTCTGGCATCGCAGTGTGTGCGCGACGTCATGCAGCCTGGATTTGCCCTGAGAGTTGGCGGCAGCGATCAAGTCTATTTGGAGCCGACTGATCTCGCTCCGCAGATCGCGAGCGTCAGCTTCCATCAGACCCCTGATCCATCCAGCCCCGCGCATTCCAGCACACCATCCACCGAGACCTGCGTCGCACGATAGCAGCGAGTTTGCTAACAACCATGCCATGAACCTTCTCGAATTTTATGCATTGCTAATATATAAAAAGCCCGCCACCGTCAGGCATCCGGGCAGTTTTTGCCCGTTCGGATCGATCTGTGAGGTTTGTCACAGACGCACCGACGTATCGGCGTAGGCTACGTGCAGTTTCCTGCAGGGGTAAAGGGAGTGGTCCGATGCTTGTGAACCTTCCTATGCTTGTGAATCTTCCTCTTGTCGCAGTTGGTCCTCTTGCCGATTGGGTCCGTCATCGAGCCGAGCAGAACGCGCTGTTGAAGGCAACGGACGAGTTGAGCGCGTCACCAGACGACATGCTCAGTGACATCGGGATTTCCCGTGACGAGATCACGACGTTTGCGTTCCGCAGCCCGGCGTCGAGACGTTGGAGCTGAGCAACAAAAAAGCCCGCCACCGTGAGGCAGCGAGCCACATTAATCGAGAATTAAACTTGGATCGTTCCAGGTTCTGTATCGCGGGAAGCGCCGCCGGTCGCCGAACACCCGGCCGAGGATGCGAATGCAAGAAGATGGCCCTCGTCCGCACACCAGGCAATCGAGAAGGAACGTCTCGTGCAGACTTCCCTTGGCGGCAAAGCGGCCCCCATAGCCTCGCCCGTGATTGTTGCGCCAGGTCATGGTTTGCGGATGACCGCCTCCAAACATGGCGACCACAACGCACCCGTCCTCCAGTTCCGCGTCTGGATCAATGATAAGGCTTTCAGCCCTAAGCTCGGGGTAGGTGTCTGTCACCGCAAACACGTTGTAGGCCCACTTGCTGGCGGCACTGCGAGGCAAAACTGCTGCCCCAGGGCCACGTGACCGTGCCGAGACGGTCGCGGGCTATGAGATGCCGTCGACGTTCTCTTGAGCCGCGACCGAAATTCGACTAGTCGAGTCAGCCGCTTCCGATGAGCGCCAGTATATCAAGCAAACGACCAGCCCGGCGTACCCGACTTGCAGAACGATCAGCGCAAGGACCGCACAGCCGAGCGCGGTCCAAATTGAACCGGCTTCGATGTAGGTCCAGATCGCCACAATGATCGCAGTGGCAGACATGCCGACCAGAAACTGTGGAAAATACATTCCTAACGCATTTCATTAATTTAGCGATTGCGCAATTAGCTGATTCTAAAATATCGCTGCAGCATGATGTCGCATCGGTTAGCGCTACCCATCCATAGAAATGGCCGCTCCAGTCTTTGGTGTGGGGGCCGCACCGGCCACCGCGCGGGAAGATACAGCCCCCGCGCTGCCTAAGATATAATCATATTAGCGATCACGCAATTAACCATGTAGGCGCTCCCCAAGCCGAAACTCAGGGAATCCCTCTTGAAGGCTCAAACGAGAGGACAAGCTAATACCTTTGAGAGGCGCGGGCATGGACGACGGTATGGGCGAGCATCTTGGGGTTTTCGACCTTGACGCTTTGCGCAAGGCTTTCCTCGAGTTCGTAGAAGAGCATAAAACCACGGATCATCCTGAGTGGGGCGAACTCGCCAAGCTGTTCCTCGAAAAACAACGAGAGCGGGACCAAGAACCGGACCCTACCCAGCCGGAGGGGTGAACGCACCAGCGCTGTGTGACCGGACCGGCGCAGAAGCCATGACCAGAACAAACCGGGGATTCACGGATTCGCGGTTTCGATCTACGTTTGCTCTGAGATGGCATTGGCGTGGCGCTGGCCGGTTAGGTAAGCGAGCCCCTTGTCAGGCAGTCCGGCATGTAGGACATGACCGGCACGTCGGGGAAGCCTCAGGCTAAGTCCACCCTTTCGGCGACACGACGATTCACTTCGATAATCAATTCGAAGACGCTTTCAAGCTCGCCGTTGATCTCGTCGGCAGGAATGCCGGCCTTCTCGGCAGCTGTCATCAACTGGTCTTTCAAGTCGCCAACCGAGATGGGGTCTCCACAATGGGCAGTTGTTCGGCTACCCACTTATCGAGAAACTTCAGGCCACGGACGCTCATTTGTTAGCAACTCTCCGCACCCGCCCGCGGCCGAGTGACACCCGATCGCGCGTGACGATTCCCTCCTATGACTTCCGCATTCGGTTGTCGATTCGACTTCGAAGGCCGTGATCGGCCAGCATATGGAATCAGTCGGCCCGGTCACGCGCATCGACGGCGACAAGGTAACCGTCAGCCTCCGGCAACTGGTGACTGTCGACGCCGAGCACGTGCGCGTTGTTGAGAGCCATGTGGAGGTCGCCACTGCGAAAAAAGCCGATTGTTGACAAAGCCTAACGGCGACTGCTTCAGGAGATCAAAGGCCTCGTCGCAGGGGCAGCCGCCGGAAAGAATGGGATTCGGGCCGCTCTGGATAATTATGCGGTTCCCGAGCCAGCACGGCGACAAGCACCGAGCAGTCGAGTTCCTCGTTGAATGAAAAGTGCGGGTCGGCCTGTGGCAAGATCTGAGCCAAGCGGAGCGATTTCAACCTGGCTGTCTTGGCGGCACGTTCTGTGCATTCAACCTCATTGATCCCTTTCGCGGACCGCACTGCACCTCGACGTTCTCCCAGCCAACACATTTCCTGGTAGCCTCATTCTCACCTCCCCCAACACAAATTTCCACATTCGGATGAACCATGTCGCCCTTCATTCTGATGAAGCCCAAGCTCAAGCAGCGGACCAGATGGCCGCGATTGTGGGCTCGCACCGACCGGCGAGGTGATGCGAGCCCGGCCGAGTCTCGCGGGACCCTGGACAGGGCAGCGCCGAGTGGCTGGTGTCGGCGCTCCTCGAGTTCTTCATGGAAGGCAAACACCCAGAAACACCAAAGATGACTGTTGAACCGGCCGCTGACGCCGCCAGAGGCCGCGACCAAGTTCTAACCGCTATTTTTGAAGCATAGCAGCAGCCTATCAAGCCACGCTCTATGAAAACAATGATCCTTTGGACAATTGCGCGACATTTGCAGAGACGGCACTAGCGTCGCTGGAGTCGAGTGGCTTCAGAGTGGTGCGTTAGGCCACCTTTGCTGCCTGCACGGTTTCGGGCGAACCGTGCAGGTTGCCCAATGGGGCGACAGCGGAACAAACAGAGGATGTTCGATGATATCGCCAACGCCCTCAGAGAGCCCCGCTCAGACGTGTGGCGCCCAGTCGTTCGCCCTCGATCCTGCCGCCAAGCTGTTCCTTGGCCTCGCTGTCGGCCTAGGCGTTTGCTTTGGAATGGCGCTGGCTGGTTAGCTATCTCGCTGCGGCCGGCTGAAGTGCGACAGCAGCAAAATCTGCCGTTGAGTTTCCCCGAAAACGTTGCAGTCTCCGATTCAGCGGAGGTCGAACTTGTTGATGCATGGATGCCAAGGAAATCCTTTTCACAAAGGGCACTAAAATCTTCGGTGACATTGCTCATGGAGCCGGAGGTGGTGCCGAAGCGATGAGCAAGATAAAAGCGATGCCATCGGCTGGAATGGTGATGGTAATCCTGTCGCCGCTTTCTGCAGCTGTCGCGGCAGGTATCTCGGAAGCTCCAACCACTCTGTAAATCTGCGCCGTGACAGACGGGTTGCCGCCATCAAAAGTGAACCCGATGTCGGTCGACGTTGTGTTTTCCAATATGTCGCCGCTGCCGGCTGATATGAACCAGATCTCGGAATTGGCGCTTGAGGGCACATCATGACTGCGCACCAGGCGCCTTGCCCGAAGGTCGCCCACAGTTACGGTATCCAGCGTCCGCAACTCCCCGAAAAACTTCCATGAGACTTCGAGCCAGATATCCCGACCGGTAGCAACAGCACCAAGGTTTTTCGAGGGCGCCTTAACCGTGGGGCCAGGGACGAGCCCCCCACTATTAAGGCCGAGACAGCCGAGACCATGATCGGTGACGCGCGCCGTACATTCTGAAAGCCAATGATCGCCGCCGTGATCGCCAACGCCGCCAGGACAAGGGCAATCGCTATCCAAACAACTGACCGGCGTCGATTTCGCATCGTTGCCCCAACCCTAGGGGAAATATCAACGTATTAGCAACTGCTGTATTTCTCGTGAACCAGGATCATTCTTGCCGCACGGAGGCCACCAGTAACGATGGAAAAGGGGAACGTCATGGAATCCGTTTGCTACGCCCAAAGCTCGATCTGTTTGCTGTCGTTCTTAGTCAACACCACGATGGCGCTTATTGTTTTGACGCCATTCGCAGCGACGCGCCTGCTGGTGTTGAGGATGCGCGCGGGCTCGGGCCGAAACCTTCAACTCGCCTAAGGCGCCGTGGGCAAACCACGTTACCGAGGCGCAGATCATGCGAATATTTCTGTTGATCCTCGCCGCTGTCGCCGTGTTCTACATCTGGGACAACGTGGCGAACAAAGGGCTGTACACTGCCCAGATTGAACGCAGCGTGGGTCTAGTCGCAGGCTTCAAACTCATAAACTAGCGCATCGCGATTGGTTGCACATCATGGCCAGAAGGTTGCCGCAACCATCAGACTGCACCGATGTGGGCCATGAAATCGGCATGACGGTGTCCCTCTCGGGTGCGCTCGGTACCGTCGAGAACGTTGCAACTCAAAAATCTTGCGGTCGAGATAGCCGCCAACCGATTTGCCGAGGCACATCTTGCGCGTCGTCAAATCGTTGATGGTATTACCCGACGCCACGGACGCCTCGATGCCGCCATTGACGGAGAATAGAGGCTCCCGCCTTCGTGGCGCCATGTCGTCACCACAGGCACGCCGGTCGAAATGGCAGTACTGGGAACCTGCCAAGGGTACGACACGAAATTCGATCCTTGGCCAATGGGCCCCCGGATAGAAGTGCCATTTGTAACCAGCGTCGTCACCCACAGGATGTCATTGTTAGCGGCGTTGCCTGCGCCAGTGTTGTTAATGTTGATGGCATCGATGTAGCCCGAACAGATCACAAAGCCGGACGACAGCCCCACGAAATTGGAGATGCTCGCGCCTATCAGTTGGCTGGTGATGCCTTTGAAATCGGCGCATGTCCGGCTGATTGGACCTGCAGTTGTAAAGGCCGGCTGCGCACTGGTGACCCCAATCTTCTCGAAGTGCCGGCCGCCGCCGGTCTGGTCCTTGAAGGAATCGGTGCCGGGCGTCGGAATCTTCGCCGTGGAAGGGTTGTCGATGTTGGCTTCGATCTTCAGTGCTTCGAGCCTGCCGCTCAGACCCCGCCGAGCGCCGGACTCTTTGCGGTAGGCATTTTCCGCCGCGACGAATTCCGAGGTCGGTCTCGGGAGCTTCAGTGCTGATCTGAAGTAAGCCGCGCTGGCCATTTTCGAAGGGCGAGATGTCTTGGCAGCGATGTTCATTGCCATTATGTCCATCGCAAGCGCGATGCGTCCCGTCGCGTATGTCACGTTTGCCGAAAATATTCCCGCATAGCCGCCACCTCGGCTTTCCATCTGCCGCCGACGCGCCGGCCGAAACCTTTCCGATCTTCTGGCCGAGAGCCTCGGCGGCAACCGCCGTCTCGACCCAATCTCCAGAACTCCGATCCTCGAACTCCGTTTCGATCTCAGCGACAAGCGCCGCTATTTGCGCGAGTTGGCGTCTGATCGCTGCGAGTTTGCGCACGGTGCTCATGGGCACGTCTCGATCGATGCCGGAACCAAAGCCGTTGAGCAAAGTTTCCTTACCGAAGGGCGTTTTAGGTTTTGGAGAACTCGAAATGAAGACCATCATCCTTGGCGCATTGGCGCTTTGCTTGGCTGCGCCTGCGGTCGGGTCCGCAGAAGAAGGCATCGTCGTCCAGACCCAGCGACACCACCACCGCCATTATTGGGACGACAACAATAACGACCGTGTGGTCATCTATCGGAACGGACACCGTCTCCATCGCCGCCATCATGGCGAGCAGGCGCTTTACGACAATGGCGAGCGCGCCTGGCGCCGGCATCATCACCGGTCCAGCGACTTTGTGGTCACCGGATCGATCAACCGTCCGATGCATCACCGCCGTCACGTCGTCATTCAGCAGGACGACAACAGCGATTATGACACCGACTATTGATCGCAGTCTAACGGCCCGGCCTTCGACGAGAGCCGGGCACCGGAGGGAGGGGTTTCGCCATGACGATGCTGTTTCAACCCTTGGACTTGGACGGTCACAAGCGCAGCGAGCTTTACCATGCGGCGCGGTTGTCGATGCTCCAATGTCGTGTGTTGACGCGCTTCGATCGGGTCGAAGAGGCTGCCGATAAGGTGCAAGCAGCGGCTGAGTTGTTCGCTGAGGCGGCTCGACCTGTCGGAAGCACTCAAACGCTCGGTATGTGAGCGCCAAGTCGGCGGCGGAACCGGCAGGCGGCAACGCGCGTTGCCTTTGCATGGTCGACTATCTCAAATCGGTACTGAAGGAACTGTGTCCTGCCTGGCTCATGCGGAAGGCGGGCGTCGTAGACGTTCGCCCTGTTGAGCAGCAGCCAGCCATAAGCGATCTAATAGGTGCGGCGCCGCCGGCGCGATATCGTGGGCCGGTGCGGTCCGAGCCTCCCGACCACAGGCTTAACGAGTCCATAAGCAAGCCCAATTCGGGCTGACCCGCGACGCAGAAAGTTCGAAAAGCTTCCAGGAACCCCAGGCAAACTGGACGACGCAAACTGGACGCCGCAGACAACAATCCGGTTCACGGACATCCTGGTGAGCATTCGCATTGGAGCGGATAGTATCGTCGGCAAAAGAGGGTCCGAAAACGCCTTTCGGCAGCTCCCTCGTAGGAACGAAAAAAGAAGAGAAGCGGAACTTGCGTGTGCAGTATTTGCACACGAACCCTCATAAATATCTCATTTTATTAATCTATCTTCCCCATCATCATAGGGGCCACGGCCAGTCTATGCTCTTGATATTTCAGCATCTGTTTAACATCAGAACCTTAGAACCTACCGCACACGCTGCGTCAGCGAGACCTTCCTGCAACGCGACGTTGCGCGGCGCCAGGGCACCGACACCAAGTCGATCGCAGTGAGACGCCGAAGCCCTGTTAGCGCGCCTGAAGCCTTCGGCGAACTCATCGACCTTCATATCGACGACATGTGCGATGTAGGCAAGTCCCCTCGCCGCTCCAAGGCCGCAGCCCTCGCTATGCTCCGCCACCCTCGATCGCGAACGGCTCGTTCGCTTCGGTCGTGGTCGAGCCGCCCAGGGTGCCGGACGATGACTCTCGGTATCAACATCACCTGGGGAAGTCGTTGAGCGTCGTTTGATCCTGGATGATCTGCCTGGTCGTGATCGCGACAGCCGCTGGCAGTCTCTGACACACGATTGCGCTGAAGTCGTTCGGAATTTCCTGTGCGATGGCCGGAACAAGGCGGCCGGTCGAGAGCATCAGGGCTCAGTGATCAAGCCAATGCACAAGGTCCTGGAGAGGGTAAGACATGACTGTTTCTCCTGCCGGATTCGGCCTTCGAGTTCGCCCGACGTCAGAATTGAGATTCTCGCCGATTGTTTGACCGGCCCGATAAAATGGTTCCAAGGCGTTGACGACGGCAATGTGACCCGTGCCGAGCCATTGAAACTTGCTTGAGACGTTCCAAAATTTCGCCGGCGGGAATGGCGAGAGCCGCCAGACTCAAACACGCATGAGATTGTCTGAAGCCGAGGACCATCCATGGAAGGACCCATTTCGACCTATTTTGCATCGATTGAACCCGTGGCCCCCGACGTTTTTCTGGACCGCTTGCTGCATCCGGCGCGGCATTTCAAACAGCCCCACGACGTTTTGGCCGACGTTGCCCTGGACGCTCAGGAGAAGCGCGCCATTCTTTCGTCATGGGCATCGGATGCCTGCGCCGTAGAATCCGTGCCAGCGCTTCGCATGCTGCCGCGAGCGGGTGAACCGGTCAGCTTCGACACGATCATGGATGCGTTGCAACAGTTGGATCAATCGGATGAGCGTGCCGGTCCTGACTGCAGTGACAGCGCGGCAGTGGCCGCGTTCGTACCATTCGTCGATCGGATTTAAGGGCGACGTAGTTGTTCTTGCACCATGGACCCGTCGGCGAGTGACCCCGCCGGCGGAAGGGGTGGCATTGGTGCGTTCGCCCAGATTGCCGATGAAAATTTTCCTATTCTTGCTCTTGAAAGTGTAAGTCGCGATTCTAAATTGATGGTCGCCGGCAGCCTAATGGGGCCGGCAACACCAGGAGGCGGCAAGGCTCTTGGCGCCTTCTGTTGTCCATGTTGCTCAAAGGAGGATGTGGCTATGAAGACAAACCTCGATTTTACCCCTCTATACCGGTCCAGCATCGGCTTCGACCGCATGGTCGACATGCTTGAAAGTGCGAGTCGTGTGGCCTCGTTCGACAACTGGCCGCCCTACGATATCGCCAAGGTTGATGATGATCAGTATCGCATCACGATGGCGGTCGCCGGTTTCCCGCAGGACCAGCTGACCGTCACCTACCAGCCCAACATGCTGGTTGTGAGCGGGTCGCAATCCGGCGATGAGAACGGCCCGTATCTCTACCGCGGCATCAACGGGCGCGCTTTCGAGCGTCGGTTCGAACTGGCCGATCATGTCAAAGTCGAGGGCGCCAGCCTTGAGAACGGGCTGCTGAGCATCGATCTCAAGCGCGAGGTTCCCGAGGAGATGAAACCGCGCAAGATCGAAATCTCCAGCGGGGCTCCCATGCCGAAGATCGAGGCTCCCAAGGTCGAGACCGACAAGCTGGCCGCCTGAGCAATCCACCATGAAGGCTTTCGCTTGAGCCGGGCGTCCCGCCCGGCTCAGAGACCTACGAAAGGAGAAAGACAATGAGCGTACGTGACTTGATCCCATGGGGCCGGGGCAACGGAAACTCGGCGCCCAGTCTCTTCCCTGATGGAGATCGAGACCCCTTCGTCTCCCTCCACCGGGAGGTAAACCGGCTGTTCGATGACGCCTTCCGCAGCTTTGGCGCCAGACTGCCGGCCTTCGGTCCCTCTTTCGCCGCCAGTTGGCCGAGTGTCGAAATCTCCGACACGGACAAGGAAGTCCGCGTCACGGCGGAAATACCTGGCCTGGACGAGAGCGACATAGAAGTCCTGCTGGAAAATGGGGCGCTCAAGCTTAAAGGCGAGAAGCGTTCCGAGACCGAGGACAAGGACCGGCAGTTCTCCGAGCGCTTCTACGGTCGCTTCGAGCGCCTCATTCCGCTCGGCTACGAGGTTGAAGAAGACAAGGTCAACGCCGCCTTCAACAACGGGGTGCTGACCGTGACGTTGCCCAAGACCGAGCGGGCGCAGGCGAAGGCCAAGCGGATCGCAATCAACGGGAAGAACTGACGGATGCAGTATGGGTGGCGGCCCTTACGGCCGCTGCCCGTGCGACCCTTCATAACGGGAGGGACAGGCAATGGAGACAGTTCAAAGCAGCGACAACAGAAACCTAACCAAGACGTCCGTCTGGCCGGACAATGACAATCGGCCTCGTCTAGACGGGCCGGCTTTGTCAATGGGACGGTCAGTGTTTCCGGACGGCGCAACGGCGCGGATCTACCAGCCCTGCCGCTCGGCCATGACCTCGGCAAAGCCCCGCAAGGACTGGCGATTGGTCTTCGAACGCCGCACAGCCCCGTTCATCGAGCCGCTGATGGGCTATACCGGTGGCCGGGACACCCTGACCCAGGTTGAACTGAACTTTCCGACGCTGGAAGCGGCGATCCGTTATGCCGAGCGTCAAAGCCTCAATTACGTGGTGCAGGCGGCACCTCCTGCTTCCCCGGCCAAGATCAGGAGACAACATGTATCGGAGGAGGAACAGGCCTTTTCCGACCTGGTTTGGCAGCGGCTGCAGTTGGCTTGGCTCCAGGCAAGTCACGGCTATGGCGCCGGTGCACAGGCAGCGAACATACAGACGGCGCTTTCGGAGCCCGAGACACTCTACGCCTCTCCGATGGAGGTCGTGGACGACCCGGTGCTCGCACCCGACGAGAAACGCGCCGTGCTCAAGAACTGGGCCTGGAACGAGTATCTGATCGACCTGGCCACCGCCGAAGGCATGCCGGAAAATGCACGCCCGTCGCGATTGGACGAGGTCGAACTCGCCTTGCTGGCCTTGGAAGTCCGAAACCGGGGCTTCCAGACCAGGACCAGCCCGGTGCACTCCCGGATAGCCGCATGATAAGGCAAGAAGGAACCCACTGATCGTCTTCGACGCCCAACGGACCATCCCGAAACCCTTCCCGCTTGCGGTCGCGGCAGCGGGCGGGCGCGCGCCGACAACTTTCCCAATGCGTGGGCGCCCGATTGCGCCTCGGCAGAACGCGGCCCAGTTGTTAGGATCGCGCTGATATGGACTCCAATGAATTGGCGACAGAGGTTCCTATGTATCAATCCTTCAACGGCTCCGCCCATCCCCTGGCACCGAAAGAGATCGCGATCGCTGCCGTCCCCGAAGACGAGCGTGTCTGGGTCCCACAGGCTAAGGGCGTGTGGTTCCGACCACTTATGCTCAACACAATGCAAGGCCAGTGGTGCAATCTGCTCCGCGTACGCCGGGCCGGGATATTAAGCCGTCATCTGCATCCGGCCCCCGTGCATGGCTATGTGATCAAGGGGCGTTGGCACTATCTTGAACACGACTGGGTGGCAGAGACGGGATCTTACGTTTTCGAGCCGCCCGGTGAAATCCACACGCTCACGGTTCCAAGCGACGTGCCCGAGATGATCACCTTCTTCAACATCTCCGGCTGCATGGTTTACCTGGACAAGGACAACAAGCAGATTGGTTTCGAGGACGTTTTCACCAAGATCGACATGTGCAGAAACCACTATGCGAGCGTGGGTCTCGGTGAGGATTTCGTCGATCAATTCGTGCGGTAGGCATCCGCCCGTTTGTCTTCCGCTGCGATGAGTTCGCGCTCCGCCACAGAGGCGAAACGAGGAGATTTTGGTGACCGATTCCATATGGGCCATGCCCTTCTTCGCGGGCAAGATCGTCGTCATTACCGGAGGCACGACAGGCATCGGAAAGGGCATCGCCATGGCGTTCGCCGGGGCCGGGGCAATCGTCCACGCGACGGGGGCCACGGCCGCCGAGGTGGCGGCCGCTCGTGCATACGGCACCGCCGTCTCGTATTCAGTACTCGACGTCCGGGACATGACTGCGGTCGAAGGATATTCCAGTCAGTTCACATCCGTTGCAGCGCTCGTAAATTGCGCAGGGGTAAACCTGCGCGCCGCCGAATTCACTGTCCAGGGTTTCGAAACGGTGGTCGATATCAATCTCACCGGCTCCATGCGGAGTGCGAGCGCGTTCCGAGGGGCACTCTCGAACGGGGGCGCCATCGTCAACATCGCCTCGATGTTCGCGTTTTTCGGCGCGGCTCATGCGCCGGCTTACGCCGCATCCAAGGGCGCCATCGTGCAACTTACCAAGTCGCTCGCCATCGCCTATGCCGGGGATGCCATCCGCGTAAACGCATTGGCGCCTGGCTGGATCGAGACCGCCATGACCGCCGCGCCACGGGCCGATCCAGCTCGCAACGCGGAATTGATGAAACGCACTCCGATGGGTCGCTGGGGTACGCCGGGCGACCTGACTGGCCCCGCCTTGTTCCTGTGTTCTCCGCTCGCGGGGTTCATCACTGGGGCAATTCTGCCGGTTGACGGTGGCTATCTCATTGCGTGAGGCGTTGGCTATGCTGCGCGACCGATCTCCAAGCCTGTGTCGTCGAGATCAAGATCGAACGCGACCAGTCGACCATGCCTGACCGCAATTGCCGCCACCAACTCCGCAAGCTCGCCATCCGTATGCTCGCAAAAAGCTGCCTGTTTCCTGACAATCGTGACCGCATCCCGGGTCGATACGACAGAGAACGGCCTCCGGGATCTCACGAAGGATTCCGCAACCTCCGCGACGGATGAAGCTCGGTCAAAATTATCTTGCATACTTGCACCTCTGTACGACGCTAGCCCAAGCTCGGCCCGCGCAATTTGTTCCCACTGGCCTAATGCAGCCTGGTTGGCATCCGGCCTGGGCTCCTTGTGTGCGAAGGCCGGGAGCAACGCGACATGGCCGTCGCCGTGCCTTGGACAGTAGGCTGGACGCATTCGTCTCCACTCAACCAAAGGTCACGCCATCGGCCAGTCCTCGCTACATGCTTCAAATGCGAACACGAGCGCGACGCTACAGACGAGGAGGATCAGATGTGTCCAAGCCGCTCGCCAAAATTTCCGATCCTCGGATCACCGCAGTTCCCGCGCAACAAGTCGCCGGGAGACCTGTTTGCTCGCGTTAATTGCGGTCGACTGACTCCTGGCTCATTCGCCGCCCCGCCAGTTGGCTCCGGTCAGCCGGCCTCGTCCGTCTCCGTCATCGCTGGCCGGCGGACGATCCAATCCACCAAACCGGCTTCGGTCTGCTCGCAGGCCACGAATTCGCGCACCAGACTTCGCGCCAGCTCGCGCCATTGACACTCGGGCACGTTCATCTCCGCGATCAGATCTCGGCATGCAGCGCGTATGATGTCGGCATCGAAGGCTGACACGGCGACAGGACCACGGTCTGTATTCTTTGCTCGAGGAGTGTCGTCGCCCTGACGTTCGCGAAAGCGCCTCAGCACCTCGCGCGATGTGGCGATCGCTTGTCGGGTTTGACTCATAGCCTCGTAAAATCCAACTTCGCGGACCGGTGAGCGGTGCCGTGATAGAATGAAGTCCTCCATAACCGGATGTGCAGTGTCCGTACGCGTTGCAACCATCGCCGCCTCCCTGCAGGCGCACCCAATGCTTGCAGCTTCTGCCCGTTTTCGGGTGGCCGCCTGCATTTGTCGTGTCGCTGCTATGATCGCGTGAGTTAAAGCCGGTCAAGCGTCGCTGCAATTACAAATGTAAGTGGGGCATCCGATAAGTGGTATGCCCGCTGGCTGCGGCGGTGGCGAGTTCGTTCTTCAGACGGTCGAAGTCTTCCTCGGCGAAGCGCTCTCCGCGTTGCCGGAACGAGGAAGCAGGATCTGGACAAAATGCATGCGGCCGTGCCGCCGTTCAGGGGGCGCTATTGGCGAAAATCCGCCAATTTCCGCCAGTCGAAGACAACGCCCACTCCAGGCTCGTCGGGTGCTATCGCCAAACCACCCTGAAGCCTCAGCGGCTCAGTGGTATAATGGTCAATATCAAAACTATGCGCCTCCACCCAGCCGGCATTTGTCTGACCTGCAACGAGGCTGACATGAAGTTCCTGCATCCCGTGACTGCAGACCGGAATGCCAGCCTTGTGTGAGAGCGCTGCCACGCGCAGCCAGCCGGTGACCCCGCCGCAGTTGGAGGCGTCGGGTTGGATGTAGGCGAGATTCGACCAAGCGAAGGCATGCTCGAACTCCTCGATGACATGCAGGTTTTCTCCCATTGCCAGGGGCATTCCGGTCGCCTTGGCAATGCTGGCGTAGCCCTCATAGTCGTCGGGTATGATGGGCTCCTCGAACCACAGCAGATCGTAGGCGGCGAATGCTCTCGCTGCCTCGATCGCTCGCGGGACGTCGAGCGCGTAGTTGGCGTCAACCATAAAGGTGACATGAGGGCCGATGCGCTCGCGAACTGCCTTCACCCGGGCCACATCCTCGGCAAGGTCGTCCTTGCCGACCTTGATCTTCACCCCGGTAAAGCCGGCATTGAGATAGGAATCGATGCTGGCCAAAAGCTGATCGAGGGTGAAGTTTAGGTCGATGCCGCCGCGATAGGCCTTGGCGCTCTTCCCGGCCCCGCCCGCCATCTGCCAAAGCGGCAGGCCGCTACGCCGGCCCTTGAGGTCCCATAATGCGATGTCGATCGCCGAGATCGCGAAAGAAGCGATGCCGCCGCGCCCGACATAGTGGATGTGCCAGAGCATGCCGTCGTAGATCGTGTCGATCTGTATTGCGTCGCGAGCCTTGAGGAACGGCGCGAGGTCGTGATCGATCATTGCCTTGATCGCATAGCCGCCCCTGCCGCCGGTGTAGGTGTAGCCTGTGCCCTCGGTGCCGTCGGCAAGCCTCAGCGTGACGGTGACCAGCTCGAAATGCGTGTGCGCGCCGTGCTTGGCATCGGTCATCACCTCACGCAGTGGGACCCGAAACAGCCGGGTCTCGACTTCCTTGATTTCGGTGCGGCTCATGCTGCGCTCCATTCACGTTTTTTCATCGGACCATAATTGCACCGGCAGCGCTGACTGGCAACAATGTGGCTGATCTTTCAGCGGTAATGTGGCTGGTCTTTCAGCGGTTCTGAAGCCAATCCGTCATTTTTGGTCCTACAAAAGCATCAATCCGCTTGTGCTTTGGTCCGATTTACCTTCTAATAACAGGACCATCTGGGAGGAAAAGGCTTGCTGGATACGGAAGAGCGTCCTGAGATGCCCGCGGCTATTCTCGCCGCCCGCGCGGCCGACGCGATGGTGGCCGGCATAGAGGCCGACATCACGTCCGGAAGGCTTGGCGACGGCAGCTACCTGCCGGCCGAGCGCGAACTGATGATCGAGTATGGTGTGGGCCGGGGCGTTGTGCGTGAGGCGATTGCGCGCCTGGCCAGCCGCGGCCTGGTGGAAGCGCGTCCGCGGTTCCGACCCGTGGCGCGCCGGCCCGGCCTGGATGCCGCGCTCGGCGCCCTCGACGGCATTGTAGGACATCTGCTGAGCGACCAGGCGGGCGTGAAGAACCTCTACGACATGCGCGTCTTCCTCGAGGCGTCGCTGGCGCGCAACGCCGCCATCCATGCCCGCAAGGATGACGTCACAGCCCTGAGGGCGGCGCTGGCGATGAATGAGGCGGCCATCCCGGATTCCGAGAAATTCTATGCGACGGACGTGGCGTTCCACGCAGCGCTCTATGACATCGCGCGCAACCCGGTGCTGCCTGTCGTGCACAAGGCATTTACCGCCTGGCTGTCGCCGCATTGGATGCGCATGCCACGGTCGCCCGAGCGCAACCGCGTGAATTTCCTCAGCCATCGTGAAATCTGCACGGCCATCATTGAGCGAGATCCTGACGGCGCCGAGCGGGCGCTGCTCAACCACCTCTCGGCGGCCTGGGAGTATGTCCGCGGAACATTCGAAAGCCGTGAGGCGCCGGAAGCATGACGCAGTCCTACGACCATATCGTGGTGGGCGGCGGAGCAGCCGGCTGCGTCGCGGCGGCAAGGCTTGTCAAAGCGGGACGGCGAACCCTGCTGCTGGAGGCCGGCCATTCCCATCATCACCCCTTGCTCGACATGCCGCCCGGCATCTTCAAGATGATCAACGGCTCGAAATTCATGCGCTATCACCGCACCGAGCCGCAGGCCCATCTCGACGGGCGCGTCCATGAAATCTCGCAAGGCAACGTGCTGGGCGGCGGCACCTCGGTCAACGCCCAGGTCTACATGCGAGGCCGCTCGGCCGATTATGAGGAGTGGGACGAGCTGCTGCGCGGCAACAATGCCGGCGTACGCTGGAACTGGCAGGCGGTGCTGCCGCATTTCACCGGCATGGAGGGAAACAACCGCCTCGGCGGCGAACTGCATGGCAGCGAAGGTCCGCTGCTGGTCTCGGATCCAGGCCACATCGATGATGTTTCCCGTTGGTTCGTCCAGGCCGTCCAAGGCCTTGGATTGCCGTACAACCATGACTTCAACGGACCGTCGCAGCGCGGGGTCGGCTTCTACCAGTTCATGAACCGGCGGGGAAAGCGAAGCAGCGCCGCCTATGCCTTCATCGAGCCGCTGACGAATGATCCCAAGCTGACGCTGAAACTCAATTGCACAGTCAGCCGGCTGCTGATCGAAAAAGGTCGGGTCACCGGCGTCGTCTATTCGGATGCGTCGGGCGCCGAGCATACCGTCCATGCGGATGCCGACGTGATCGTCTCGTCCGGTGCCCTCGTCTCGCCAAAATTGCTCATGCTGTCCGGCATCGGCCCCGCCGAGGCGCTTGCCGGGCACGGCATTTCCTGCGTCGCCGACCTGCCTGGGGTCGGCGAAAACCTGATCGACCATCCGGAGGTGCCGATCATCGCCATCGCAAACGGCCCATACGGCTATTTCAGGCAGGGCCAAGGCTGGCGGATGATCAGGAACGGCCTGCATTTCAAGCTCTTCGGCACCGGCACGATCCTGTCAGCGGGGGTGGAGGCCGGAGCCTTCGTCAATCCGGCCGATCCCGAGGGCGAACCGACGATCCAGGCCTTCTGCGTACCGCACGTCTATCTGGACCGCGATATCCTGACCTTGGTCGAGAACACCTATGGGCTTACCGTGACGACAGTGGTGGTGAAGCCAAAGTCGCGCGGTTTCGTGAGGCTGCGTTCGGCGGATCCGAAGGACATGCCGATCGTTTCGCCGAACCTCCTTAAACATCCCGACGACATGCGGGAAATGATCTCCGGCCAGCGTTATTTCCTGCAGGCTTTTCAGACCAAGCCGCTCGCCGATCGGGTCAAGGCCATTGCCGTGCCAGGCCAGGATGATCTCAGCGACGAAGCCATGACAAAGCATTGCAAGCGCTTTGTGAAGACCAACTACCACCCGGCCGGGACATGCCGGATGGGCTCGGACAGCGACCGGATGGCGGTGCTGGACGCGGCGCTGCGCGTGCGCGGAATAGACAATCTGCGGGTTGCCGACATGTCGGCCTGCCCCAACATCAATGCCGGCAATACGGCGGCGCCCGCCATGATGCTGGGCGACCGCTGCGCCGACTTCATTTTGGAGGCGGCATAGCGCCTGATCCAGCTTCCCGACGGCGTCATCGCCGAAGCCGTCTGGGCCGATATCGTGAGGAAATTACACAGTCGCTGAAAGCGACGATAAAGGAGGAAAGAGCATGATCATTACCCGTCGAAAACTACTGGTTGGCTCCGCCGCCGGCGCGGTCGCGCTGACACTCGGCTCACGCGCCTTCGCGGCGCTCCCGCCGCTCGCCAAGAAGGACAAGTACAAGGTCGGTTTCGCCCAGACGGAAAGCAACAATCCGTGGCGTCTTGCCGAGACCAAGAGCATGCAGGACGAAGCCGCCAAGCTTGGCCATCAGCTGGTCTACACGGATGCCGCCGGTTCGTCGGCCAAGCAGGCCTCCGACGTGAACTCGATGATCGCGCAGGGCGTCGACGCAATCTTCCTGCCGCCCCGCGAAGACAAGCCGCTGGTGCCGGTCATTCTTGCCGCGCGCGATGCCGGTATACCGGTGTTTCTGGTCGACCGCGACGTTGATCACACCATGGCCAAGCCGGGCGAGGATTATGTCTGCTTCATCGGTTCGGATTTCATCGAGGAGGCGACCCGCGTCGGCGAATGGCTGGTCAAGAACGCCAATGGCAAGTCGAAGATCATCGAGCTGGAAGGCACGACCGGAGCCTCGGCCGCTACCGACCGCAAGAAAGGCTTCGACGATTTCATCGCCAAGCACTCGCAGTTCACCATCCTGGCGTCGCAGTCCGGCGACTTCGCCCGTGACAAGGGCCGGCAGGTCGCCGAGACGCTGCTTCAGGCGCACCCTGATGCGGATATCATCTACGCGCATAATGATGAGATGGCGCTGGGCGCCATCGCCGCTTTGGAAGCAGCCGGCAAGACCCCGGGCAAGGATGTGCTGATCTTGTCGATCGACGGCGAGAAGGAAGGCGTCCAGGCGATCATTGACGGCAAGATCGGCGCTATCTGCGCTTGCAGCCCGCTGTTCGGGCCGAAGGCCTTCGCTACGATGGCCGACTATGCGGCCGGCAAGAAGATCCCGCCGTTCATCAAGAACGAGGATGCCTTCTTCGACGCCACGAACGCGAAGAAAGACTTCGATATTGCGTTCTGATATCCACTTTCTTTCCAGTTGCCCTACCCGCTTCGGCGGGTAGGGTTTGGGAGTTTGACGATGACCGCTCAGCCGGACCAAGCCGCGCTGCTCCTGGACATGCGTAACATCCAGAAGCGTTTTGCCGGCATCCCTGCCCTGGCCGATGCCTCGCTCCAGGTTCTTCCGGGCGAGATCCACGCACTCATCGGCCAGAACGGTGCGGGCAAATCGACACTTATCAAGGTGCTCACCGGCTATTACCGCCGGGATGCGGGGCAGGTGCTGTTCGAACGGAAGCCGTTCGAAGTTGGGTCTCCGCATCAGGCGCAGGTCAGCGGCATCAGCACCATCTACCAGGAGATCAATCTCGTACCGCTGCGCTCGGTGACCGAGAACATCTGCCTTGGACGCGAGAAGCGCCGCCGCGGCCTGCTCGACTGGAGCGCGATGCATGCGGAAGCCGAGCGCCTGCTCAGCCGCTTCTCGATCGGCATCGACGTGCGCCGCCCGCTCAGCGATTTCAACACCGCCACGCAGCAGATGGTGGCGATCGCCCGCGCCATCGGCTTTTCCGCCCGCCTCGTGATCATGGATGAGCCGACCTCCTCGCTAGACGAGCGTGAAGTCTCGGTCTTGTTCAGCGTTATCCGTCAGCTCAAGGCCGACGGCGTCTCCGTTCTGTTCGTCAGCCACAAGCTCGACGAGTTGTACGAGGTCTGCGACCGGGTCACGATCATGCGTGACGGCCGCACGGTGCGAAGCGCGGCGATGAGCGACATCGGCAAGCTGGAGCTGGTCGCGGCCATGCTCGGCCGCGACGTCGCAGCCGTCGAAGGCCATGCGACCGCGTTCGGCGAACGCGATCGGTCGAGGATCGGTGATGTGCTGTTTACCGCGCAAGGGCTGGCGGCCGGCCAGTTGGTGCGTGACGTGAGCTTCGACCTGCGCCGCGGCGAGATCGCCGGCTTTGCCGGCTTGCTCGGCGCCGGCCGCACCGAAACAGCCCGCCTCGTATTCGGCGCCGACCGCCGGAGCGCAGGCGAGATGACGATGGAGGGCGCGTCCTACCACCCCGCACGTGCCGCTGATGCCATCGCCGCAGGGATGGGCTTCTGCACTGAGGACCGCAAGGCCGAGGGCATCGTGCCGGAAATGACCGTCGCGGAGAACATAACACTGGCACTGCTGCCGAAAATCAGCCGCAATGGCATCCTGAACGAGGCCCGGCAGAAGGAGATCGTCGAGCGCTTCATTCGTGAACTCGACATCAAATGCTCGGGGCCTAACCAGAAGGTCCGCGAGTTGTCGGGCGGCAACCAGCAAAAGGTGCTGCTTGCCCGCTGGCTGGCAATGAACCCGAAGCTGCTCATTCTCGATGAGCCGACGCGCGGCATCGATGTCGGGGCCAAGGCCGAGATCCAGCGCCTCATCCGCAAGCTTGCCGATGACGGGCTCGGCGTGCTGATGATCTCCTCGGAACTCGAGGAAGTGATGGAAGGAGCCGACCGCATATTCGTGCTGCGCGAAGGAGTGAGGGTGGCCGAACTGGAAGGCCAGGCAGCCGACGAGGAGGACGTGCTCGCGGCGATGGCGCATGGCGGCGCGGCGAAGGAGGCAGCGTGAGCGATCTGGCCACACCATCCGCAGCCAACGACGCTGGAAACCGCCGCTTTGATGTGTTCGGTTTCCTGGCGCGCTACGGCACGGTGATCGCGCTTGTGCTGCTGGTGGTCTTCAACCTTGCCTATACGCGCAATTTCGCGACGCTGCAGACACTCAACGTCAACCTAACCCAGGTCTGCACGATTGTGATCGTCGCGGTGGGGATGACCCTGGTGATCGCCACCGGCGGCATCGACCTGTCGGTTGGTTCGCTGATGGCGATCTCCGGCGCATTGGCGCCGATGATCTTCATGGGCACGATCTTCCCGGTCGGAAACATCTATCTGGCGGTAGCCGTCGCGATGGTTGCCTCGATCTTCGTCGCCGGCCTGTTCGGGTTGTTCAACGGCTGGTTGGTCTCGCGCTTCCGCATCCAACCGATCGTCGCAACGCTCGTGCTGTTCATCGCCGGGCGCGGGATCGCGCAGGTCATGACCAACGGCAATCTGCAGACCTTCCGCGTGCCGCAATTCCAGTGGATCGGACTTGCCCGCCCGCTCGGCATTCCCGCGCAGGTCATCATCATGGCCGTGCTGGTTGCGGCGGCCGCTTGGGCCCTTCACCGCACAGTGTTCGGGCGAAGCATCCTGGCGGTCGGCGGCAATGAAAAGGCCTCTGAACTCGCCGGCATCGCCGTATCGAGGATCAAGCTCGTTGTCTATGCGATCAGCGGCCTGTGCGCGGGGCTAGCCGGTCTCGTCGTCATTGCGATCAACTCCTCCAGCGACGCCAATCTCGTGGGGCTGGGCATGGAACTCGACGCCATCGCGGCGGTCGCGGTGGGCGGCACGCTGTTGAGTGGCGGAAAGGCCACAATCATCGGCACCCTGCTGGGCGCACTGACCATCCAGTTGGTGCGCTACACGCTGCTCGCCAATGGCGTGCCCGACGCCGCTGCGCTCGTCGTCAAGGCCGGCATCATCGCATTCGCCGTCTGGCTGCAGCAGCAACACCGGGTGTAATCCATGAACAGCGCCAGACTGGTTCGCATCATCGGCACTTACGGTGTCGTCATCGCGCTTGCAGCCCTCGTCCTGTTCGGATTCCTGCGCTACGACCGCTTCCTCGGCCTCTTCAACGTGATGAGCGTTCTGCGCTACAACTCGATGTTCGGGCTCGTCGCGCTCGGCATGTGCTTCGTGATCATGACCGGCGGCATAGACCTGTCCGTCGGCTCCGTCGCCGCCTTGGGCAGCGTCGCGTCGGCCCTGGCGAGCCCGCACGGCATCGTGGCAGGCCTTGCAGCGGGCGTTGGCGCCGGCCTGGCAGCCGGGCTGATCAACGCGCTCCTGGTTACGCGCGGCAACCTGATGCCATTCATCGCCACGCTTGCGACCATGCTGGCCGCAAGCGGCTCGGCGCTGCTTCTGGCCGGCAACCAGACCGTTTCGGTGTCTTACGATTCGGGTTTCACCGCCATCGGCCAAGGGAATTTCTGGATTTTCCCGATTCCGGCAGTCATCGCCCTGGTTGCCTATGCCGTCGGCTCAGTGGTCCTGAACTACACCAGCACGGGACGGACGGTGCTGGCCATCGGCGGTGGCGAGGATGCCTCGCGGCTGATGGGGCTGCGCACTAACCGCGTCAAATTTCTCGTCTATGTCGCAAGCGGGTGCCTGGCCGGGCTCGCCGGCGTCGTCCTCGCTTCTCAGTTCGGCGCAGGCCAGCCGATCGAGGGCGTCGGCTGGGAGCTGTTTGCCATCGCAGCCGTGGTCGTGGGCGGGACGCTGCTGACCGGCGGCTCGGGCTCGGTGTTGACCACGCTGGCCGGCGTGCTGTTGCTCGGGATCCTTTTCAACGTCCTGAACTTCGAAAACGGCATGGGTTGGATTTCGCTGTCAGCCTACTGGCAGTCGGTGATCCGCGGGCTGTTTTTGCTCGTCGTCGTCCTTCTCCAGGCACGGCTTACGGCAAGGCGCGAAACTGCCTGAGGATGGCGAGCGCCTTCGAGCACGACGAGCTCAAAAGAGCTCTGACGCTGCAGAATAAGTGCGCGTTGCGCGCCTGGCCAATGAGCGCATCCCGCAAACTTTCTGCGGCGATGCTTCCCCGTTGCACCTGGGCTCCGGCGCCTTTGGAGCGGATCCGCAAGCGGATCGTGGTGCAGTCACATGGCCGTCCTGGAGACGGTCATTTCCCGGCGACCGCCACGAACACGGACTGCCCCTGCCTTTCCAGCCGAAACAGGATGGGCTTGCTCTGCCGGCGAGAGTTCGCCCACTCCTCGACGATATCCGAAGGCTCCGTCACGCGGCGATCGTTGGCCGATATGATGACATCGCCCGGCTGCAATCCGCTCCGGGCGGCAAGGCCATCGGGAACCACTTCCACGACGAAGACGCCGGTCGTTCCTGATTTGATGCCTAGCTGCTGACGCGCCTGATCCGGAATCGGGCTGAGGGATAGGCCGAGGCCTTCGGCCGCCGACTTCTTGTCGGGAACAGCGCCGGTCTTCACCTCCGCATCCTTGCGCTCACCGATGACAAGCGCGATCTCCTGGTCCTTGCCGCCGTTACTCCGTGTCAGAGTGGCCTTGCTGCCAGGCTTCTGGCTAGCCGTCGCAAGCGTGAGGTCATGGACACCCTCAATGCCCTTGCCGTTGAACCGGGTGATCACGTCACCCGGCTTCAAGCCGGCTTTCTCCGCCGGGCTGCCGGGCTCAACCGAAGCAACCAGCGCGCCGTTGTCATCCTTAAGCCCGAGGGCCTCAGCCAGCGACGGCGTGATGTCCTGCAGGCGGACCCCGATGAAGCCGCGCTCGATCCGGCCGGTTCGGATCAGCTGGTCGGCGATGCTCTGGGCGGTGCGCGATGGCACCGCAAACCCGATTCCGATGCTGCCGCCCGACGGCGAGACAATGGCGGTGTTGACGCCGATCACCTCGCCACGTGCGTTGAACAGCGGACCGCCCGAGTTGCCTCGATTGATCGACGCGTCCGTCTGGAGAAAATCGTCGTACGGCCCGGCTTGAATGTCTCGCGAGCGGGCCGAAAGGACGCCGACAGTGACTGTCCCTCCGAGCCCGAAGGGACTGCCGATCGCGATTGTCCATGCGCCCGGCTGCATTGCATCCGAGTCACCCCATTTGGTCGTGGTCATGTTGGGCCGCGGGTCGACCTTCAGCACCGCTATATCGGTGGCGGGGTCACGGCCGACCAATTGCGCCGGCGCCGTTTCCTTGTCGGAAAATACGACATGGATCTCTGTCGCATCGGCAACGACATGGTTGTTGGTGACGATGTAGCCGTCGGCACTGATCACAAATCCGGAGCCAAGCGCCTCCCTCACCTGCGGCTGAACGGGTCCGAGGCCCTGGCCGTCGAACGGACTTGTAAAGTCGCCCGCCGTCGTCTGGTCCTGGACAACCTCCCGGGTCGTGATCGCGACCACGGCCGGCAATTTCTGCTGGATGATCGCTGTGAAGTCGGTCGGGGTATCCTGGGCCAGGACAGGCGCCACGCCACTGGCCGAGAGCATCAGCGCAACCGCGATCAAGCGCGTTGCAAATCGTCTTTGCATATCGTGAGACATTGCTGGACCTCCTGCCGGACAGCCCCGGCCGCTCGGCCGCGCCGCGCGGAGCCGGTGCTCCGGACGCTAGAACTGCCAACAAAGCTGTTTGTTTCAGCCCCCCGGAAAAATGGCACGGCCAGGAAAAATAGCCCGACCGCGGGGGTCCGGAAGGCAGCAGCCGGGAACCATTGAGGCCGTTGAGTTCAACCGTCCACAGGACTGGTCCCGGACGTGGCAGAAATCAGCAAAGCGACTGCGTCAGCTCCGGCAAATGCCCGATATGCCCATGGAGCCAACTAGCGGCTGAGGTGCCTCTACCGGGCCTGGTGCGAAAAGGATCTGCAATGAAAGAGGGAGCTCCACAGCCGCCGAGAGACGCGGCTGTGATCACCACCGCTCGAACTCCCTCAAGGGAACAAAAGGGTACCAACTAAGTTCGGCCCCCATAATGAGGATGCCTATATGGACCTGTTGCCCCAGTCAGCCGAACACACCGTCTCCCCGCCGCCCGCTCCAGACCTTCACCGGCTTTTGTTCGATCCAAACTTGCGTATACACGGCTTGATTGATGACACTGTCGTCACCAAAGCCTTGGACGATTTGAAAGCCGTGCGTTCCGGGGAAGACGATCTCTACGTTGAAATCGACACGCCCGGAGGCGACGCCGACGGCGCGCGACGTCTAGCTCTAGAGTTCAAACTTTTTCTGAAACACTCGGGCCGCAACGGCTACATCATTGGCAAGAATACGGTTTACTCTGCCGGGGTAACGGTCCTTGCCGCTTTCCCGAAAGCCTGCAGGTTCCTTTGCCCGCAAGCAGTCCTGCTGATTCATGAAAGAAGGCTTGAGAAAGACATGGTTCTGAATGGACCAATTCGAAGCTGTCTTCAGATCGTTCGCGAACAACTTGCGCTGTTGGAAACGGCAGAGCGACTCGAGAATGAAGGGTTCGCCGATCTCGTCCAAGGTTCTCGAACATCGCTGGAAGAGCTGCGCGACCATGCCCTGAACAGCTGCTACCTGATGGCAGCAAGAGCTTTGGAGCTAGGCCTTGTTGAAGACATTGCCCATTAACTTGATGCCTCGATGCAAACGGCAGAGCGGAGTCCAACACGCTTCCCTCACTCATGTCGGCGGCGACCATGAACGACGAGGTTGACAAGATAGAGCGGACCGGCGGCTGTCTTTGCGGGTCTGTGAGGTATGTTGTTACCGGCGCGCCGTTGCGCGTTGGCTTGTGTCATTGCCAGGATTGCAAGCGAACCAGCGGCAGCACCTACAGTGCCTTTGCCGTGTGGCCGCGGTCGGCTTACCAGTGCAAGGGCGAGCTTGCGGCGTTCAACGGCAGAGGTTTTTGTCCGGCATGCGGGTCGCGCGTGGTGAATCTCCGCGACGACGAAGCCGAGATCATGACCGGCACTCTCGACGATGCGCCAAACGACCTTCTCCCGACATACGAGCTTTGGACCCCCCGGCGCGAAGCCTGGCTCCACAACCTGCCTTGGGCTGACCAATTCGCGGGCGATCGCACCGAAGAAGGCCAAAATTGGCGCGAAGCCCGACGAGTATGACCATGCTCGAATGGCCCTCCACCCCGTGAACCGTGAAAGTCAGCTTGATGCGCGATGAATCACTCAAGTTCTTGAAGGAAATTGTGGCGACCCCGTCGCCGAGCGGCTTTGAGCAACCCGTAGCGGAGCTTTTCCGCGAGTATGTTCGTCCCTATGCCCACAGGTTGACGACGGACGTCATGGGCAATGTCACGGCGATCATCAATCCTGAGGCGTCTATGCGCTTCATGTATGCCGGGCACATGGATGAGGTCGGCTTCATCGTCCATTACATCGACGATGACGGCTTTCTTTTCTTCAGCACCATAGGTGGAACGGACGTTGCCACTGAAATCGGCCAGCGTGTCTGGGTGCACGGCAAGGAGCCGATCCTGGGCGTCGTGGGTCGCAAAGCAATCCAGACCTTCAAAGCCTCTGACACGTCTCAGACTCCCTCGCTGATGGAACTGTGGATCGATATCGGCGCGAGTTCGCGAGAGGAAGCGTTGAAGGTCGTAGAGGTCGGCAGCGCGGTCACTATCCACGGCGAGTTTGCGGCGCTACAGGCCAACCTTGCTGTCGGACGAGCGTTCGACAACAAGGTTGGCCTCCTCATCGGCGCCGAGGTCCTGCGCTGCCTCTCCGAGGAGGGAGGCGTTCACCCCGGCGTGGGCCTCTATATCCTGGGTACGGTTCAAGAGGAAATTGGGTCCCGAGGCGCGATGACCTCAGCGTTCAACATCGCACCTCGAACCGGCCTCGCAATCGATATGGGCGTGGCGATGGACTATCCGCGCGCTCGCGCCGAGGATCAGGGCAAACTGGACCTTGGGAAAGGGCCGGCAATCACTCAAGGCGCGAACACCAACCCGGTGGTGTTCAATCTGCTGAAGTCGGTGGCCGAGAAAGAGGGCCTACCTTATCAGCTTCAGGCGGTGGGCAGCTCAAGCCCTACCGACGCGCGTGTCATGCAGCAGAACCGAGGCGGCGTGGCAAGTGGAGTGCTCTCCGTGCCTTTGCGTTACATGCATACCCCGTCCGAAGTTGTTTGCCTGGATGATGTGCAAACGACGATTGACCTTGTTTGTGCATATTGCCGGCAATTGACGCCGGAGATCGACTTCACGCCAAGATGATCGCGGCGGGATTGATTGTGGAAGTCCTAGCTCCAACAGTCGCTGATCTGGTGCCTGTCGGCCACCGCCTGGTGCGTCGGTCACCGCGCACCTGAGAAAACCCAACTGCAGTCCACTGGGGAGCGCGCCTCAGGTCACCCCCACCGCTTCCACCAAACGCCTGAGGAAGTCCGTCAGACCGGCTTCAGGATCATCACCTGCGCCAACGAGCACCGAAATACCCCAGCGCCCAAGCACGGCCTCCTCCACAGGGTTGCGGCTGGGCATGAAGATGAACGAAGGGGGACGATCTTTCTCATATCCAGACCGGTGCCAGGTCTGCCAAAGCCGGTGCAACAGCAGCCGGATGTTTGGATCGGAGAGGCTATAGCCAATGAACAGGATCGTGCTGCCGAGAGCATCGGAGCGAAAGCGGACATCAAGGGGAGAATTGAAGGACAGGCGGTCAAGATAGTCGGTTTCGGTGAGGACAAGGGAAGAGTCCTCGTCAAAGTCGCCGTGAAATTTCACGATGTGCGTTACGCCTCGACGGGCCTGCGCAACGTGCCGTGCGTTGGCCACTTTCACGTACTCTCGACCGTGGATTTCAAAAGCGAGTTCCAGGTTCCGGTCATAGTTCGTCGTATAGATGACGGGAAAATCGAGCGTCACGATGAGTCGGTGCAATTCCGATTTCTCGATCCGTTCCTTGGCGACAGACCAGTTTCTGTCCATCCAACTGCGAAGTGGTCCGATACTGCCATGCTTGATCCGATAGTATTCGGCCAAGGTCTGAAAACGATCGCGTCGCGTGGAAAATTCATCGTCGACGCCGAGCTCCTTTGCCATTCGCTCGATGAGTTTCTCCCAAGACGGAAGTCCGACGCTGATCGATACCCCCGCCCCCACAAACAAAATTGCGCTGCGATGACGAATTGCATTGGCGAGCGAATCTATAGGATCATCATCGTTCATGGATAGGTCCTCCGAAGCCACTCGCGTGGGCCGGACCTAAAGGTGCGTGCCCCGTGCGCGAATCTTGGACTTGGTCCCGCAATTCGAGCCAGCACGGCGCACTGCGGGAGCATCGTGCCCCGCCGTCATCGACTAAATCGGATCGACCGTGCACCAGCCAGCCCAGAGGGGGCGGCCCTTGCAGTCCTGCCGAGCCGCTTGCCACCCGAACCGAGGTAGCGGCCGCGAGGACACTGGCTGTGAACTGGAACCGGCGGTGTTGCGGTTTACTGGCCACGTTGATTCAGTTCTGCGCCAGCCATATTGCGCAAAACTCTATCGAGTTTCGCATTCACCAAGAGGTTGCGCCGCTTCGCGCCGATAAAGATGGCGAGAGAGTAAATCATTGTAAGAACAGAGATCATCGTCATTCCGGCCTAAACATCAGCGGCCGGAGATGTTCCATGCGCCCGGAAATATTCCAGTGCAGGTGTTTTTAAATCGCCGAAGCTACGCGCTCAATGCGCGGTTGGTTTCGTGTCCAGGGCGGACGAATTAGCGCAAGGCGGTATTCATCCTCCTACATCGGCGGCGGACTGAAGCGAAATGCTGGTTGTGTCCCGGAACAAATGCTCGCTTGCACAGTTCGAGCCATGCAGCGGTCGACCCCCGCGCTGCAAGATCGGTAGCCCGATCGCCCGCGCCGGCCCCTCCCACGGCGCGGGCTTTCGTTTGAATTCACGCTGTCGGGGTTGGAGTCGCTCCGCCGTTGTCGCGAGCCGGCTGATATACGCGCTGTCTGGGGCTCGCGCGGTGTCGGCGACATCGGCATTCGCGCAGTCCGGCAGGTCAGCCCATGCACGGGAACAACGCGGCACTGTGATGGTTTGGTGGCCTCGGAAGGTGGCAGAGAACGATGGGCAAAAAGCCCAAACAGCACGCAAAATCCACGGCGGATCGCGAAAAGGCGATCGAGGCGCTCTACTTCGCGCGCAAGTGCGGCCTTACGAAGGAAGAGGCACTCAAGATGCTCAGGGAAGCCCCGATCGGGATCGATGATGAAGCCGAAGAGCGCTCCGGCAGTTAGAGGCGACCGCCAATCGCGCATCGCAGCCGGCCGCGGCGCATGATCTTCTTCACTTCCGATACGCATTTCAACGATCCGCGCATTCTGCGCCTCGACCGGCGTCCCTTCGCCTCGTTGGTCGAGCATGACCAGGCGCTGGTTGCGTTTTGGAACGAAACGGTTGGCCCGAACGACGAGGTCTGGCACCTCGGCGATTTCGCCAAGGGTCCAGCCGAGACCGTCTCTTCACTGCTGTCGTCTCTTAACGGGTCCAAGCACCTGATTATTGGCAACAATGACAGCGCCGCCACCATTGGCGACCCGGCCTGGGCGAGCGTGCACCACTACATGGAGCTTCTTGTCGAGGGCCGCTTGCTGGTTCTGTGTCACTATCCTTTTCGCACCTGGAACCAGATCGGCAAGAGATCGGTAAACCTGCACGGTCATTCGCACGGTCGTCTGAAGCCGATGACGCGCCAGCATGATGTCGGCGTCGACGCCTGGGGGTTTCGTCCGGTAACCTTTGCTGCCATTCAGGCCAGTCGCCGGCGGGGTTAGCCCGGCAGAACGCCGGGCGAGCGAAGGTCTCAGCTTTGCGGGATTCGAGCCGACGAGTGGCCGTCTGTAATCCTGCCGGGCCTGCCACAACGCGACAATCCTGGTTGGGCGACTTCAAATAGGAGAACTGCTTCATATATGCGGTTTTCGCGGTACGCGGACCGCGCCACACCATCAGCTTGAGTGTGGCGAAGTCTTACGGAAGCCCCACCGGCCGTCGCAGCGCGAGATCGAACGCATCGCCTGAGCTCAGCACGTGAACCCTCAGATCATGAATCGAAAGGGCGGCATCAGGCTCACCTTCCGCGATGTTGGAATGGGTCACGCCGGCTGCATCGACCAGATAGACAGCGCCGCTGCCGATGACCTTGAACATCTCGCCCTTCACCACGATCGCCGTGTCTTCATCGATGCCGATGCCGAGGACGCGCGGGTTCTGCGACACCGCCCCGATGAGCCGCCCAATGCGGCCCCGTTCCGCAAAGTGCTGGTCGATGATGACATTCGGCAGCAGGCCCAGTCCCGGCGCCATCCGAATGTGGCCGATCCGAAAGGACGCTGCGTTCGGCCCCTTCACCATCATCGTGTCGCTCATGACCGACGCGCCCGCGGAGGTGCCGGCAATGACGCCTCCGGCTTCATAGATTTCGTGCACCCGCTCGTCGATGGGCGTGTCGCCGATCTGGCTGGTGATCCGGAGCTGGTCGCCGCCGGAGAAGAACACCGCACTCACGTCTGCGAGCGCACTTATTTTCTTTTCATGAGCTGCCTCGAGGCGGTCGTTGACGTAGAGCTCGATGACATCCTTGATGCCCAGTTCACCGAAGGACCTCTGATACTTCTCGAGATAGCCATCCGGCTCATGAGACGCGATGGTGGCAAGCACCAGGCGGCCGTTCGGAACCAGGCTCGCCACCTCCTTCAAGATGACACGATCGCCATCATGGTCCTCGTGGCCGCCGATGATGACGAGCGTTCCGGCTTTACCGTTCGAGGATCGTTTTTTCTTCTTGTCGGTCATTTGTCCACGTCTTTCTTGCGCAGGAAAACGTGTGGGTGGTTGTCCTCGCTGGTCATGAATGCGACTGCGAACTCCCTGCTGTTATGCGCCCATCCAGACACGCCGGTCGCGGTAAGCACGATGGCTCCGGCTTCGCCGCCGATCGCCTCGACTTCCTTGAGCGCGGGATTCAGCACCTGCTCCAGGCCGCCTTCAGCCTGCCCCGAGGACAATGCCTGCCGCGCCGAGAGTGCCTGCATGACACGGGCCGCGAGAGCCTTTCGCGCAATATGCTCACCGTCTCCCGAGAAGGCGACGGCTCCCAATTGGTTGTCGGCATAGTAGCCGCAACCGGGTTGCGGAGAATCCCCCACACGACCCGGAGCACTGCCGTCCAGTCCGCCGGTCGAAGTGCCCACGGCGATGTCCCCGTACTGATCCAGGGCAACCACACCGATCGTATCCTTCGCCTCCGACTTGCTGGAGGCGTCGCGCTGCTGCGGCGTGATCAAATCCGCCGGATCGCAAAGCTCCAGCTGCTTGTCGGCGGCGAAACGCCGGGCCCCCTCCGACGCCAGCAGGATCGGCTCCTCATGCAGCATGGCCTTCGCGACACTGATTGGATGGCGCACGCCCTTGATCACTGCGACGGCACCTACATTGAAGTCCCTGCCCTCCATCAGGCCAGCGCACATCTCGACCTCGCCGTCCGAATTGAGGGCACTTCCATATCCCGCATTGAATGTCGGGTCGGCCTCGAGGACGCGACCGGCAGCTTCCACGGCATCGACCGCCGTTCCGCCGCCGGCCAGGACGGCCCGACCTGCCTCGAGCGCCTCGATGCATCCGTTGCGATGCGCCTCCTCCTCTTGCGGATCGATCTCCTTGGCGCCGCCGTGCAGGATCAGCGACCACATCAGCCAGCCCTCAGATGGCGAATATGGGTCTGATCGGGCCCTCCCCTCGAAGGCGTCGCGCCTCCGAAGCCGGTTACTTGCCGCCACACGGCTTCAACGTCGTCGACGGTCAGCACGACAAGGTCGTTTTCCCGTGCAAGCCGGAGACACACGTCGACGGCCTCCTTCTCGGGACAGACGGCGTGAATGCGGCCTGGGGCGCAGCCGGCGTTCAAGGCACCTTCCCGCAGCAAGCCGGCGATCGCTCCGGGGGCTCGGCCGCGCAGCTCCTGCTCATCCTCCTTGAAGACGATGACGTCGAATATCCGCGAAGCGATCGCGCCCATCTCGCGGATGTCGCAATCGCGGCGGTCGCCCGGTATGGCGACCAGGCCGATCGTGCGCTGATAGCCGCGCCTCATGTGGGAAACGAGCTTTCCGAGCGCCCTCAGCCCCTCCGGATTGTGCGCATAGTCGACGATCGTGCGGAAACCATGCCCGTCGAAGACGTTGAGGCGACCGGGAGATTGCTCGAACGAGGTGCCAAACTCCGCCAGCGCCGCCCGGATCGTTGCCGCCGGAACGTCGTGGCAATGCGCCATAGCGACGGCTGCCAGGCTGTTGGCAACGTTGAATTCGGCCGAACCCTCGAAGGTCGCGGGAATTTCGTCGACGCTCATCAGGAACATCGATTCCCCATCCTCGTGGATGAAAATGTCCCAGCCGTCGCTGCTGGGCTCCCGCGTCACGGCGCGGCCGCCTTCCGCCAGGTGGCTGCGCAAGAAACCGGGCCACTCGCTCCTGCTCGCCAGCGAGAAGTAGCAGATCCTGCCGCCGGCATCTCGCGACATTGCGGACGTGTGGACGTCGTCGGCATTAAGAATGCTCCATCCGCCGCGGCGGACGGACTCGACCACGACCGATTTCACCTCCGCCAGGTCCTCGATCGTGTCGATGCCCCTCAGCCCGAGATGATCGCCGTGGACGTTCAGCACCGCGCCAACATCGCATGCATCGAAGGCAAGCCCTTCGCGCAGGATGCCGCCGCGTGCACATTCCAGCACCGCGACATCGACACCCGGCTCGCGCAGCACGATCCTGGCGCTCTGCGGGCCTGAGCAATCGCCTGTGATTATTCGTTCGCCGTTCAGGTAGACGCCGGTGGTCGAGGTGAGCCCGACGGTTGCGCCATTCGCCTGCAGGATGTGCGCCAGCATTCTGGCAGTGGTCGACTTGCCGTTGGTCCCGGTGATCGCGAAGATCGGAATCCGGCCGTCCTTGCCGCCTTTGAAGAGAAGATCGAGCACGGGCCGTGCGACGTTGCGGGCGCGCCCCGACGAGGGTTCGAGATGCATGCGAAAGCCGGGACCGGCATTCACCTCTATGATGCCGCCGCCGGTTTCGCTGACCGGCCGTGAGATGTCGGGACAGACGAAGTCGATCCCGGCAATGTCGAGACCGACGATCTGTGCCGCCCGCCTGGCGATCAGCGCGTTTTCGGGATGGATTTCTTCCGTCCGGTCGATCGCGGTCCCACCGGTGGAGAGATTGGCGGTGGGCCGCAAGAGCACCATTTGACCCGGCGCTGGAACGCTCGCCAGGGTGAGCTGCGATTTTGACAGGAAATGCTCGACACATTCGTCGATCTCGATGCGGGTCAATACCGAGGAATGGCCCTCTCCCCTTCGTGGGTCGCGGTTCGTCTCCTCGACGAGCTCGGCGACAGAACTCCGGCCATCGCCGACCACATGGGCCGGAACCCTCTCGGCAAGCGCCACGACCTTTCCACCGATCACCAGGATCCTGTGGTCCGAGCCGACGAAATGCTGCTCGACGATAACGCTACGGCTGTGTTCTCGCGCCTGTTCGAAGCCCCAGCGGACCTCGTCGTCCGTTGCCAGACCGATGTTGACGCCGCTTCCATGATTGCCATCGAGTGGTTTGGTGACCACGGGGTAGCCCAGCCGTGCTGCTGCCGCGACTGCGTCCTGCGCCGATCGCACCAGTTCCCCGCGTGGCACCGGCAAGCCGGCCTGCTGCAGCAGGAATTTGGTCAGGTCCTTGTCCGAGGCGATCTCGGTCGCAATCTCGGAAGTGAGGTCGCTGCAACTGGCGCGGATGCGCTTCTGATGCTTTCCGTGACCAAACAGCACGAGGCTGCTGTCGTCGATCCGCGCCGCGGGAATGCCTCGCCTCTCGGCCTCGCGCACCAAGGAAGCAGTCGTGGGCCCCAAGGCACGTTCGGCGGCCAGACGCTTGAGCTGCTGAAGCCTGGCTGCGAACTCGAATGGCCCCTGCGTTTCCGCAATTTCGCCGAGCCCCTCGACACCATGCAGATTGGCCGGCAGCAGGCTGTCCACCAGTTCGAGCGCGACGCGTCCGGCGAGCAGCCCGACAAGCTCATCCTTGTAGGCGAACATGACGTTATAAGTGCCGGGACTGCCTTTGACCGACCGTGTCTTTCCTCGTGTTACTCGGTGACCGAGCATGCTCTGCAGCTCCAGGGCGACATGCTCGACGACGTGGCCGAGCCAGGTTCCTTCCTGCATGCGGCGGACGAAGCCGCCGGCGGCGCCATAGCTGCAGCCATGGCCCGCAAGGCCGGGCAACAGTCGGACGATTTGTTCGGAAAACCCGGGCAGTTTGTCTGTCGGGAACGCCTCAAGGGCTCCGAGGTCGATCCGAATCTGGACCATTGGCGTCATGCTATAGAGGTGCGGCCCGCGAAACACGCGGGCGTCTACGACGCGGATAGGGCGAAAACGCGAGGCGCCCCGATGAATTTCTTTGTCCGACATAGTCCGTTTCTCCTGACTAACTCCGCAACATCGGGAGGATTGGTTAGTTCCCGGCCTTTCAGCCCAAATATTTTTGCAGGAGAGAGAAACAAAAGTGGCCGTTAACATATGTTGGCCCAAGAACACCCTCTGGTCATCTCGGCCACGTGCGGTCGCTGTTCTGAGGGCTACTTATCTCTCGGGACGAGGCGGGCCAGGCATTCGCTCGTTTTCACAAGCATTCGCCGGGCACATCGCGGCCGTTGAGCTAGTGCCCGGCTTCAGCTCATGGCGACCCATTGTGCGGGTCCAGCACTGAGGCATTAATCTTCAGCACGCCTTCGGCACCCGGGAACATTTCCAGACGCGTCAGGTTTGGAACCATCCTTGCACCGGAACTACAGCCATGCAGAGTCGAAAATCGGTGAAGGCCGCGCTCGTCAAGGAGATCGACGCGGTCCGCCTTCGTATCTCGCTGCTTGAAAGCGAGTTATGCAGAGACGGCAGACCCAGGCAAATTGGATGGCGTTCAGGATACGAACTGAACGCCCACAAAGCCCGCCTTGCTCGACTGGAGACCGTGCTTGCCCACTATCCGTCGGCACCGACGGCCCGGGCATCGAAACAGCAACAGCTTGAGTTGCGCGCAAGGCAACCAAGTAATTTTGGGGAAACGCCATGGCTGACAGACCCTCAATCAGAACTCCGCTAGCTCGAGTGCGGGGCCTTGGATCGGCGAAACACGGAACCGAAACGTTCATGCTGGAGCGGCTGACATCTGCTGCCCTGTTGATCCTTGTCATTTACATCGTCGCGGTCGTTATAATGCTGGTCGGTGAGCCTCGAGACGCCGTCCTCAGCGTCGTAGGATCGATCTATGTCGCGCCAGCCCTTATTGGCTTCATTCTCGTAAGCTGCGTTCACATGCGGCTTGGAATGCAATCGATTATCGAAGATTACTGCCATGCCACCGTGCTCAAATCACTTCTTCTGATCGCCAATTGGTTATTCTGCTGGGCAGTCGCGCTCGCAAGCTTGTTCGCTGTGCTGTTAATCAGCTTCAGATAGCGATCCGGTTCCCTGCTGCAGCCAGCGTCTGCCACCGGCAGGCTGAAGTTCGCCTCAGCGGCGAACCGGGCTGGCTTGCGCAAAGGAGTTCGACAACCCGGCCTCATCTGATTTGCGGCAGCCTGTCCCATTGATGGAAAGGGGGTGGAGAGGTCAACTCCCACTCCAATGTGGTAGCTCCTGGCCCCCACGGGTTCATGCCGGCGGCTCTTCGCCGGTAGAAAGCTTCCAAGATGCCGAAGAGGAAAATCACGACACTCGCGGCCGACAGGTACGATCCATAAGAGGACACCATGTTCCAGCCGGCGAATGCGTCGGGATAGTCGACATAGCGACGCGGCATGCCAGCCAATCCAAGGAAGTGATGGGGGAAGAAGACGAGGTTCACGCCGACGAAGGTCGTCCAGAAATGGACCCCAGCCAGAAGCGGATTGTAGAGATATCCCGTCATTTTCGGAAACCAGTAATACCAGCCCGCGAAGATGCCGAAGATCGCTCCCAGTGAGAGTATGTAGTGGAAATGCGCGACGACGAAGTATGTGTCGTGCAGTTCACGGTCGAGGCCGGCATTTGCGAGTTGAACGCCCGTCACCCCGCCTACGGTGAACAGGAATATGAAGCCGAGGGCCCAGAGCATCGGCGTCCGCAGGCTGACCGAACCGCCCCACATGGTTGCAATCCAGGAGAACACTTTAATCCCGGTCGGCACTGCTATCACCATCGTGGCGAAGGTGAAGTAGCGCTGCGTGTCGAGGCCTATCCCGCTGGTGTACATATGGTGGGCCCAGACGACGAAGCCGATCACCCCGATCGCCACGATTGCGTAGACCATCCCGAGATACCCGAAGATCGGCTTTCGCGAGAAAGTCGAGATCACCTGGCTGACGATGCCGAACGCCGGCAGGATCATGATGTAGACTTCCGGGTGGCCGAAGAACCAGAAGAGATGCTGGTACAGCAGCGGGTCGCCTCCGCCGTCCGGCGCGAAGAACGTGGTTCCGAAATTGCGATCGGTCAGGAGCATGGTGATGGCGCCGGCCAGCACCGGCAGAGCCAGCAGCAGCAGGAAGGCGGTGATGAGGATCGACCACACGAACAGGGGCATCTTGTGCAGGGTCATCCCCGGCGCGCGCATGTTGAAGATGGTGGTGATGAAATTGATGGCACCCAGGATCGAGGAGGCGCCCGCGATGTGCAGAGACAGGATGACCAGATCCACGGCGGGACCGGGGTGGCCGGAGGTCGACAGGGGCGGGTACAGGAACCAGCCGGTCCCAGGGCCATAGCCGCCGGGGACGCTGGGCATGAAGATCGACAACAAAAGCAACATCAATGCCGGCGGCAGCAGCCAGAACGAGATGTTGTTCATGCGCGGGAAGGCCATGTCGGGGGCGCCGATCATGATCGGAACCATCCAGTTGGCGAAGCCGCCGATCAGGGCGGGCATTACAGTGTAGAAGATCATGATCAGCGCGTGGGCCGTGGTGAAGACGTTGTAAAGCTGCTTGCCGGCGTCGATCGCCGCGTCGCCCTGGTAACCGTAGATCATCGACGCCAGTCCGGGGAAAAACTGGATCCCGGGTTGCTGCAGCTCGATTCGCATGCTCACCGACAAGAGCATGCCGATCACCCCCGCGATGAAAGCGAAGACCAGATAGAGTGTGCCGATGTCCTTGTGGTTGGTCGAAAACAGCCATCGGGTGATGCCGCTCGGCTGTTGGCTGTCGAGACCGTCCGGATCTGCCGCCGTATATTCGTTCATGACCTTCTCCGCTTGAGCCGTCCGTCGCCAGCATCGAACCGTGCTGGAACTTGATTGTTCCCTCCACCGAACCGACAGCCAGGAACATTCCACGGAAGCCGCTGTTAGGTTCCGCGCGGCCGACCTGCGCGGCTGAGGATCGACGTCCATGCTGGCGATAATTGCTGCGACCCTGGTTCTGACGACGGTGGTTGGTGGGCTGATATCCGCCTTCTGGCTCGAGGCGCGTCATGGTCTCCATGACCCCACGCCGCCGGACATGTCGGTGCCCAGGCAACTGAACGCCCCGGCCTGGAGCCGGTGGTCCTGACATGGACGCGATCACCGCGACACTCGACCCGAGGACGCGAGCCGGCTGGCTGCTGCTCGGCTTCGCGCTCGGCGGTTTCTTCGACGGCATCGTCCTGCATCAGATCCTGCAATGGCATCATCTTCTCTCGGGCGTCGCCGATCCGGCGGGTTCCGACCTGCGCTTCCAGATCATGGCCGACGGCCTCTTCCATCTTTTCATGTATGTGCTCGCCGTCGCCGGCACGGTGCTGCTGGTGGCCGCGAGGGCGGCGGGCGCGCGGCCCGGGACCACCACGGAGATCCTGCGGCTCGCCTTCGCAGGGTTCGGCGTCTGGCATGTCGTCGATGCTGTCGTGTTTCACTGGCTGCTGGGTCTGCACCGGATCAAGATGAACAGCGACTTGCCGCTCGCCTGGGATATCGCGTGGCTGGTCATCTTCGGCATCGTGCCGCTTGTGTTGGTGCTGGTGCTGCCCAACCGCGGCGGACCGGCACGCGGTGCTTCGGCAGCGCTGACCAGCATCGTCCTGCTCGCGGGATTGGCAGCCGGCGCCGGCCCGTTCTTCAACGGTGCCGCCAATTCCATCATCGTCTTTCGGGCCGGGATGGAACCGGCGGCGATGATGCGGGCCGTTGAAGTCGCCGACGCCCATCTCAAATGGGTCGACGCCAGCGGCACCATCTGGGCGGTCGACCGCGTCTCATGGCGCGGGTTGGTATCCCTTCACGCGCGCGGCGCCCTTGTGGTCAGCACGACGCCTGTCATTGCCGGATGCCTCGCCTGGACCGATGCCGCCGGAATGAGCAGTAGCTCCAGCCAGCAGCGAGGCACTCCTGCCAGGCTATGACTTCCGGACAGGGATAGGGGAGTATCAAGCATGCAGTTCGCCACCGAGAGCAGCCACGGCCGGAGCCTGACACCGCGCATCGTCGTGGTCGGCGGAGGCTTTGCCGGCCTGGAGGTTGCCAAGGCGCTTGGCAAGGCGGAAATCGGGGTGACGATCATCGACCGCCACAATCACCACCTGTTCCAGCCCTTGCTCTATCAGGTTGCAACCGCCGCCTTGTCGGCGCCTGATATCGCCGAGCCCATCCGCAAGATCCTGGGCCGCTATCCCTCGGTTCAGGTCCTCTTCGGCGATGTCACCGAGATCGGCACCGAGGCCAGGATACTGGTGCTGGCCGATGGGACCACGGTCCCCTACGACATCCTGGTCTTGGCCACTGGTTCGCAGCCATTCTATTTCGGCCAGGAGAGCTGGGCTCGGGTTTGTCCCGGTTTGAAGACCATCGAGGACGCGCGCACGATCCGGTCACGGCTGCTGCTATCGTTCGAGCACGCGGAACGGACCACCGATCCAGTCGAGCAATCCCGGCTGATGACGATCGCCATTATCGGCGGCGGCCCGACCGGTGTCGAACTGGCGGGCTCGATCGCCGAACTCAGCCGGCACACACTGGCGCGCGACTTCCGCAACATCCGGCCCGAGAAGACAAGGATCATACTGGTAGAAGCCGGCGAGCGTCTGCTCGCCGGATTCGCCCCGGAGCTTTCCAGATATGCACGTCTGCGCCTTGAAAGCCTGGGCGTCGAGGTCGCGCTCGGCAACCGGGTCGAGGCTATCGAAGCGCATCAGCTCACCGTCGGCGGCCAGGTGATCCCGGTGGCCTTGACGCTCTGGGCCGCCGGGGTGGCGGCTTCTCCGCTGGTCGCCCAGCTTGGTGTCGGGCTTGACCGCGGCGGTCGGGTGAAGGTCGAATCCGACCTGCAGGTCGTCGGCCATCCCGATGTCTTCGCGCTTGGCGACGTCGCACTGGTCCTCGATGGGAACGGCCAGCCATTGCCGGGTCTTGCCCAGGTCGCCAAGCAGCAGGGCGAGTACCTCGGCAAGGCACTGGCACGCCGGATAGATGCTGGCGACACGCTGCCCGCTTTTGTCTTCAGCAATCGAGGCAACACGGCCATTGTCGGCCGCCACGCTGCCGTGTTCGAATCGGGCAGGCTGAAACTGAAAGGCTGGTTCGCCTGGTCTGCCTGGGCGCTCATCCATGTTTATCTGCTCGTCGGTTTTCAGCACCGCGTTCAGGTCTCGATCCAGTGGCTCTGGCGCTACCTGACCTATGAGCGTGGCGCCCGACTCATCGCCGAGGAACGAGTCGAACCGGGTTCAACATCGTCGCCGGGAGCGGCCCCGAGAGAGCCGCTGCCACCCAAGGCAGACGCCGCCCCGGCATTGCCCGCCCGCACTGACTAGATTGCCGGGTGCTCAGTTCGGAGACAGTGGCGATGCGGGGATCAGCTCTGGATTCCGCCACGGCCCGTCGTCCCACTGCAGCCCGAACCTCGATAATCGAGGCGGGTGGTTCCCAGCTTGTATCCGGTGCCGGCATGATGGGATCCGGATGGCACCAGCGACGTTGCATCCCTATATGCTCAAATGAACACAGGCTCCTCGAAACGGGATCTGTTGAACCCCTCCTCTTCAGAGACAGCTCGTCATGACGTCACCTGCGACTGCTGAACAACCCCCGGTCATTCAGACGGGGCTTCCCGCCCTGAGCAACAGCTATGCGCAATTGCCGGAGCGCTTCTTCGCGCAAACAGATCCGAAGCCGGTGTCCGAACCGCGGCTGATCCGGTTCAACCGGCACCTCGCGGAGGAACTCGGGCTCGATGCCGACCAGCTTACCAGCCCGGATGGAGTGGCGATGCTTGCCGGCAACAGATTTCCGGAAGGGTTGCAAGCAATCGCCCTGGCCTATGCGGGCCACCAGTTCGGAAACTTCGTGCCTCAGCTTGGCGACGGGCGCGCCCTGCTGCTTGGCGAAGTGGTGGACGTCAACGGCGTTCGCCGTGACATCCAGCTGAAAGGATCGGGACCAACGCGGTTCTCGCGCAACGGCGACGGCCGCGCCGCACTCGGCCCTGTCCTGCGCGAATATGTCGTCAGCGAAGCGATGGGGGCGCTCGGCATTCCGACGACGCGAAGCCTTGCGGCGGTGCTCACCGGCGACCCGGTCTATCGCGAGGTCCGGCTGCCCGGCGCCGTCCTGACACGGGTGGCGGCAAGCCATATCAGGATCGGCACGTTCCAATATTTCGCCGCGCGCCACGACACCGAGGCGCTCAAGATACTGGCCGACTATGCCATTCAGCGTCACTTCCCACAGCTGGCGGGGGAAGCACGGCCGTACCGGGCTTTGCTGGAGGCCGTTGTCGCCGCACAGGCGGACCTGGTGGCGCGCTGGATGCTGGTCGGCTTCATCCATGGCGTCATGAACACCGACAACATGTCGATCTCGGGCGAGACGATCGACTATGGCCCATGCGCCTTCATGGACGCTTACGACCCCAGCGCGGTGTTCAGTTCGATAGACCGCGCCGGTCGCTATGCCTATGCCAACCAGCCTCGTGTCGCCACATGGAACCTTGCGCGCTTTGCCGAGACCCTGCTGCCGCTCATGAGCACGGACGAGAATGAAGCAGTGTCTGAAGCGGAAGAGGTGCTGAGGTCGTTCCAGGCCTCCTATGAGGCTGTGTTGCAGCGCGGCTTCCGCAGAAAACTCGGACTGCTGACCGAAGCGGAAGGCGACTTGCAGCTCGCTGCCGACTTTCTGGATGTGCTGGCTCGCGGCGAAGCGGATTTTACGCTCGGCTTCCGGCGCCTGGGCGATGACCTCGACGCTGCGGACGGCCAAGGCACGGCGCGGCAGTTGTTTAAGGATCCAGGCTCATTCGATGCCTGGTCGGCGCGGTGGCGCCAGCGCATTGCAAGCGAAGCAGCCGACACGGCCACGCGCCGGGCAGCCATGCAATCCGTCAATCCCAAATTCATCCCCCGCAATCATCGCATCGAGGCGATGATCCAGGCGGCGTTGGGCGGCGACTTCACACCGTTCGAGGAGATCTTGACGGTCGTCAGCCGTCCCTTCGATGAGCAGCCGGGAATGGAACGCTATGCTGAGCCGCCACGCCCGGATGAGCGCGTCCTGCAGACATTCTGCGGTACCTGAGACATTCGTGATGGTCGCTTAACATGTGCAAATGCGGAAGACCCATTTGCAAGCTATCGTCACGGGTACTCTCGTAAGGGCTGAGCTATGACGATCATAGAATTGGCATTCGAATTGCTGGCACGGAAGCTCGTAGACCGTACCGGAATATCAGACGAAGATGCTCGAGACCTTGTCGCAGCCATGGGAGCTGACTGGTCATCGCTCGTGCGAGCAGCGAGGGCGATCAAAGAGACTTAGGTCTTTTGACGTCGTTTTAGCTGCCATCAGCTGCAGGGAGAGCGGACCTGAGGCTGCTGCCGCGATCCAGGCGCGACACCATCACCGATCATGTCAGCAACGTGGTCAAGCACTGTATTTCGGTCGCTCGAAATCGACCGGATACAACACGCTGCTCTCCTGAAAGCCACTGAAGCCCGCTACGCAAGTCGCCGGAAGCTCGCAATAAACTGCGATAGCAGCCCAGTCTTGAGGTTTATATTGCAGGCCCGCATCACTGGCGGGGCGACGCGGGCCTGCCCAGAGATTGCCTGTCCTCGACAAGCAACGCAGGCCCTGCCGTTCGTTGAAATCCGCGTTGGGAGTCAGATTCCGTCGGCACCGAAATCACAGGTGCTGACGAAGCAGACGGAACTTCCCCCCACGATCACGGTTTGGAGTCACGAGACCAACCAAGGAGATGCAGATGTCGAGCAAAATGCCGCCCGTGCCGCCTGAGAACCAGAGCCAGAAGGGTCGAGGAGAAGGGCGACAGATTAGCCACGATGATGCCCAGCACGGCACTCACGGAGCGCCGGATCCGGAGCGCCAAGGGCAGCAAGCCAACACCAAGGTCAACACCACTCATCAGGGCCGTCAGCAGGATCGGTGATCATGTCCACATCGAAGAAACACCCGAACACGATCCGGCAGGGCGGGCCAGGCGCATCGCACGAGAACGCCAGAAAACCCTTACAGATCAACAAGCCCCCGGCGGATGAAGACCGTCGATCCAAAAGCCGAGTTTCAGGGGGTGGCGGTGAAAAGGACAGTCATCATTCGCACAATCCAGCCAAGAAGGGTAGCAACAGTTGAACCCACGGCTTTGTGAATGATTGTGCTAAAGCGCGCCGCGTGTGCATGTCATTGTCTCACAACCGAGCCTTTTTTTGAGTGACATGCATTAGCCGGACCAGGGTGAGGATCAGCGAGTCGAGACGCCCGGAAAAACCGGAGGCCGTGGGCCCGCACCACTGGCGGAGCGATGCGGGCCCGGCCAAGGGTTACGGCCCTCGACCAGCAGCGAGGGGCTCGCTGCCGCATGCAGAACAAGCCCCGTAATTTCAGGTTCCGCTTATATACAAAAAAGCCGGCCACCTTTCGGCAGCCGGCCAGTTCCAACAGAACAAGGGAACGTGCACTGATGGGGCAGTGCAACGCCCGAAGTGTTTCGAGGCGACGATGTTCCACCGGAAATCCACAAATTCGCCGTTTCGATCTACATTGGCCGGATTGAAAGATCTTTGACGATCTCTCCCAAGTTCTCGCGGAGCCCGGTCCGACGTGTGGCGCCCTGTCTGCGCCTTGGCTCTCTATGCGGCCAGCAAGCTCATCCTTGAAGAATGCCCGCCGCGGCTGCCGCGCGCGTCAAACACCGGCGTGCAATTGGTCGAGCGCGCGGCAGACCGGGGACGCGTCAAGTCGAGCGTCGGTCGACGTAGGTGTAGACGCCGGCCCCAATGGCGACCGCGCCGACCGTGATCACGATCGATGGCGCGCCCATCAAACTGGCAAAGACCGCCCAGATGAGGGCGATGACGATAGCGCCGAGTGTTCCCAGGATCAGTCTCGGCATTGTCTACCCCTCCACGTTCGGGCCGCCTGTGGATGGTCGTCACCCACCGGTCATGCGAAACGCCGCATGAAAGCACAGTGTGGCCCATGAGGTGAAGGTCCGCGCCGGAATACTCCGGTGCGGAAAAGATGATGCCCGCGCCGCCAAAGCCCGGGTGTTCAATAGCCAAATGGCTGGACCGGCGCCTAGCGCCTCAGCGCGTGGACTTCCGCCATGCTTTCGCCGCCCATCGGCAGGGCCATGTCATCATCGAGCAGCCGGGTGATGCGGGCAAAGCCCGTAAACGCCTTCCTGGCTGCTTCGGCCGACATTCTGCCCGACAGGGCCGCGGAGCAGCAATTCACGGCGCACTGATACACAGGCCCACGCCGTCCCAATGGCCATTTCTGCAAAAAGACCATCGCTTCGGCAACGCTATCGACTTCCTCGACGGGGTGTCCCTGCCCGCGCGCAATGCGCACGGGCGTAAAGAAATGCAAGCGGTCCATTTTGTTCTCTCCCTGGTCGGCCGCAGCGCGAACCAACCCTACTAAATTCGCGGATGGCGCGTTTGTTCCGCTTATTGCAAAAAAATCTGCGCTGGTGGGCTTGGGTTGCCGACGCCCGCTTTTGTCCGGAACGTTAGGCCGGCTGATGCATTTCGCTCTCGTGATTGCCTTGAGGGACACGTTCAAACCATGCGCATAGCCCATGTCGCCCCTTTGCACGAATCGGTGCCACCCCTTCTCTATGGCGGCACCGAGCGCATCGTTTCCTATCTGACCGAAGGGCTGGTCGAACTCGGCCATGAGGTGACGCTGTTCGCCAGCGGCGACAGCCGGACGTCGGCCAGACTGATACCAGGTCGCGAACGCGCGCTACGCCTCGATCCGCGCCCGCTGAAATCGGACACGGCGGCGCATCTTGCGATGCTTGCCGATGTGAGGAACCGAGCCCACGACTTTGATATCATTCATTTTCACCTCAGCCATCTCCTGCATTTCTCGTTCTTCGAGACCATGCCGGACAAGACGGTGACGACGCCTCATGGCCGGCTCGATTATGTCGATCTGGCGCCAGCCTATGAGCGTTTTCCGCGCTTTCCGCTGATCTCGATCTCGCATAGCCAGAAGACCGGGCTTGCGAATGCCAATTGGCTGGCCACCATCCATCACGGGCTGCCGACGGGTCTCTATCAGCCGACCTTCGAGACGGCGGCAGGCGAACCATACCTCGCCTTTCTCGGCCGGCTTTCGCGCGACAAGCGGCCGGACCGGGCCATCGACATCGCCTTGCGCTCGGGCATGAAACTCAAGCTGGCGGCCAAGATCGGCGACGATGATCGCGCCTATTTCCATGAGACGATCGAGCCGTTGATCGATGGCGACCGCATCGACTATGTCGGCGAGATCGCCGAGAGTGAGAAGACTGAATTCCTCGGCAATGCCGCTGGTCTGCTGTTTCCGATAGACTGGCCCGAGCCGTTCGGCCTTGCCGCGATCGAGGCGATGGCGTGCGGTACGCCAACCATCGGCTGGAACTGCGGTGCGTTGCCGGAAGTCATCGACCATGGCGTTACCGGATTTGTCGTCGATTCTCTCGACGCCGCGGTCGCCGCGGTGCCGGCCTTGCTGCAACTCGACCGGCGAAAGGTGCGCGCCGTCTTCGAAAGTCGGTTCTCCGCCAACAGGATGGCGCGCGACTATCTCACTGCCTATGCGCGTCTCATCGGCGCCCCGGCTGAATCGAAAGCGTCGTGAACGACGGCGGACGTTCCGAGCCCGAAACAGAGATTTGTGACTGATGACCGAACTTGACGAGCGCAAGCTCGACCCTGCCGTGGCCCTTGCCTCCCTGGACGAAACCGCGCCGCGCGAGCCGCACCGGCTGTTTGCCCTAAAGCAAGGCGACTGTTTTGCCGTGGCCGATGCCTACGGCGATATCAGGGGTGCGGGCGACGGTTTCTTCCGTGACGACACCCGGGTGCTGTCGGAGTTCAGGCTCACCGTCGGCGGCCGGCAGACATCGCTGCTCGGCGCCTCCCTCAGCCAGGACAATGTGCTGTTCACCAGCAATATGACCAATTTGCCGATGCAAAGCGTCGGTGGCCGCGACATCCCGCAGGGCGCCATCCATATCGAGCGCGTCAGGCTGTTGTGGCAGGACCGGCTGTTCGAGCGCATCACCCTTTCCAACTACAGCCAGGAGCATTCGGCAATCCGCGTCTCGCTGCATTTTGCCGCCGATTTCCGGGACATGTTCGAGGTCCGCGGTTCGACCCGGCCGAAGCGCGGAATGGCGCATGCAGCGGAGATCGAGCCTGCCTCGGTGCTGCTGCGCTATGACGGACTGGACGGGCTGGCGCGGGTGTCGGCGATCTCGTTCTCGCAGCCGCCAGACCAGTTGAGCGCCGAGCGCGCGGATTTCCTCATCGCAGTGACCAAGCGCAGCAGCAAGATGCTTTACGTCGAGATCGGCGCGGAACTGACCGAAACGCCCGACCGCGACCGCTTCCGGGCGGCCGCGGCGCGCGCCCGTTTCGGCATGCGGGCCAAGCGCCGCCATGGCGCGACGGTGCACAGTTCGGGTCGCGTCTTCAACGATTGGGTCGAACGCGCCCGCGCGGATGTCGCCTTGCTGACCACCGAGTTGTCGACCGGCCCCTACCCCTATGCCGGCATCCCCTGGTTTTCGACGGCCTTCGGCCGTGACGGCGTCATCTCGGCGCTGCAGATGCTATGGCTCAACCCCGGCCTGGCGCGCGGCGTGCTTGCCTTCCTCGCCCAGCACCAGGCGACCGAGACATCGCCTTTCAGCGACTCGCAGCCCGGCAAGATCATGCACGAGACGCGCAAGGGCGAGATGGTGGCGCTGCAGGAACTGCCTTTCGGCCGCTACTATGGCGGCGTCGATACCACGCCGCTCTACATCCACCTCGCCTGCGCCTATGCCGAACGCACCGGCGACATGGACTTCATCGCCAGCCTGTGGCCGTCTCTCTGCGCCGCCGCCAAGTGGACGGAAGAGGCGAGCCGCGCAACCGGCTTCGTCACCTATCAGCGCGCTGCCGAATCCGGCCTTGCGAACCAGGGCTGGAAGGACAGCTTCGACTCCGTCTTCCACGCCGACGGGCGCATTCCCAAGGGGCCGATCGCGCTGGTCGAAGTGCAGGGTTATGTCTTCGCCGCCTTCAGGGGCCTTGCCGCTCTCGCCCGCCGCCGGGGCGAGTTCGCGCAGGCCGAGCACTGGGAAAATCGCGCCGAAGAGATGCGGATCGCCGTCGAGCGTGATTTCTGGCTGGACGATCTCGGCTTCTATGCGCTGGCGATCGACGGCGCCGGAGAGCCGTGCAAGGTGCGCACCTCGAATGCCGGACACCTGCTCTATGTCGGCCTGCCCGAACCGGCGCGGGCTAAGATGGTCGCCGACCAGTTGCTTTCGGCTTCCTTCCACTCCGGCTGGGGGGTGCGAACGCTTTCCGACGATGCTGTGCTGTTCAACCCGATGTCGTACCACAATGGTTCCATCTGGCCGCATGACACGGCGATGTGCGGCGCCGGCCTGGCGCGGTTCGGCGAGCGTGACAGCGTGGTGCGGCTGATGAGCGGTACGTTCGAATCGGCAGTGCATTTCAACATGCGACTGCCGGAACTGTTCTGCGGTTTCACCCGCTCGCCGGGCGAAGCGCCGATCGCCTACCCCGTCGCCTGCCTGCCGCAAGCGTGGTCGGCAGGCTCGGCCTTCATGCTGATGCAGGCGTGCCTCGGTCTGGAAATCGACGGCTGGAACGGCGAAATCCACGTCACTCGACCCCGTTTGCCGATCGGCATCGATACGCTGACGCTCAGGCATCTGGGTGTCGGCGAAAAGAGGGTCGATCTTACCTTCCAGCGCGTCGGCGACCGCGTCGTCGCCTTTCTCGCCGACCGCCATGAAGGGCTGGTTCCGCTGATCGTGCGGACATGATCTGAACGGGCTTCAACGGGAACCGAACCCAGGGTTTGTGCGTTGCGAAAAACACAGGTTCTCACGGGCGATCGTCGGCTGCGAACACTCAAATGGAACCATGAAGAAAAAGGCCCTGACGGCCAAAATTGAGTTGGAATTGGAATGACTGATTATGGCATGGCCCTGCTCTGGGTCTTGATCCTTGCAAGCCTTGGCCTTTCGATTCTAGCCGTTATGTTATCGATCTCCAGGCAACGTCGTAGCCATAGCTTGACGGTTGCACCGACTGCCGGCGAGGACGTCGCATCGGAAGCGACGCGCAAGGTCTTGCGGGAGTTCGAGAAGAACGGACAATCTCCCGACGCGGCGCTGGTGAACTGGTCGCCCGACACCTTGCGCAAGATACTTGCCGACGACCTGCCGGACGCGCAGGTCATCGTCGTCTCGAACCGAGAACCCTATATCCACAACATCAAGGACGACGGCGTCGAGCTTCTGGTGCCGGCCAGCGGCCTGGTGTCGGCGCTTGAGCCTATCACCCGCGCCTGCAGCGGCACCTGGATCGCCTATGGCGGCGGAACTGCGGATCGTCTGACGGTCGACAGCAACGATCGGGTTCAGGTGCCGCCGGACAATCCGTCCTATACGCTGCGCCGCGTGTGGCTGAGCGACGACGAATACCAGGGCTATTATCTCGGCTTTGCCAATGAAGGGCTTTGGCCGCTCTGCCATATCGCCTTCACACGGCCGGTCTTCCGTGCCTCGGACTGGGAGGCCTATGAGGCCGTCAACCGCAAATTCGCCGATATGGTGGTTGCCGAGGCGCGCAATGAGCGGCCGATCGTGCTGGTTCAGGATTACCATTTCGCGCTCCTGCCGCGCATGATCCGCGAGCGCCTGCCGGAGGCGATCATCATCACCTTCTGGCACATCCCGTGGCCGAACTCCGAAGTGTTCAGCATCTGCCCATGGCGCGAACGCGTTCTTGATGGACTGCTCGGGAGCTCGATCATCGGCTTTCACACCCAGTTTCATGCCAATAATTTCACTGAAAGCGTAGACAGGTTCCTGGAAAGCCGGATCGAGCGCGCCGACGCCGCGATCTCGTATGGCGGGCGGACGACACTGGTGCACGCCTATCCCATCTCCATCGAATGGCCGGCCGAACTCCTGGCCAAACTGCCACCGGTCGAGGAAAGCCGCGCCCGCCTGCGTGAGCGGTTCGGCCTGTCGGCGGACGTCAAGCTGTGCGTCGGCGTCGAGCGCCTGGACTACACCAAGGGCATCCTCGACCGCTTCCATGCGCTGGACGAATTGTTTACGCGCCACCCCGAGTGGATCGGCAAGGTAGTGTTCCTGCAGATTGCTGCCCCAAGCCGCGGCACGTTGCCGGCCTACCAGCAATTGCACGATGAATGCCTGCGTTATGCCAACGAGCTCAACCAGCGCTACGGTCATGACGGCTACAAGCCCGTGGTCATGGTGGCTGAACACCATTCGCAGCAACAGATCTATGAGATCTATCGCGCCGCCGACATCTGCATGGTCAACAGCCTGCATGACGGCATGAACCTCGTAGCCAAGGAATTCGTCGCCGCGCGTGACGACGAACAGGGCGTGCTGTTGCTCAGCACGTTTGCCGGCGCGTCGCGCGAACTGCTGGAAGCACTGATCGTCAATCCTTACGACGCGGCGATGATGAGCCAGGTGTTGCTGCAGGCGCTGACCATGTCACCGGACGAACAACGCGAGCGCATGCGCCCGATGCGGGAAATAGTGCGCGACAACAATGTCTTTCGCTGGGCCGGCAGCATGCTGCTCGATGCGGCGCGCCTGCGCAAACGCGGCGACCTCGAAAGAGCGACAAGTGTCGCCGAGCGGCCCGCAAACACCGACACCAACATCGTCTCGCTGTTCGACCGCATGCGGAAGGTGGCGTCATGAATAGCCTGTCGAAAGCACCGGGCCTGCCAACCGCACCCGACCTGCCGGAAGGACAATGGGCGCTTTTCCTCGACATCGACGGCACGTTGCTGGAGCACGCCGCGCACCCCGACGCCGTGTCCGTGAGCGACGAACTGCGCAACCTCCTCGGCGCCGTCGACAAACGGCTGCACGGCGCCGTCGCCTTTATCACCGGCCGCTCGGTCGAGGGCGCCGACCGCCTGTTTCATCCGTTGAAGCTGCGTGTTGCCGGTCTCTATGGGCTGGAACACCGGCTGACGCCGGACGGCCCGGTCGTTACCGCCGATGCTCCCGCCGATATAGCTGCCCTTGCCGACGCCATCGAAGCCGAACTGGATGACGGCCTTGTTCATATCGAGCGCAAGGGTCCGATCCTCGCCATCCATACGCGTGCGGCGCCGCATCTGCTGGCCAGGGCAACGCATCTTGTCGAACAGGCATTGACCGAGCTTCCCAAGGGCTATCGGGTTATCCCGGGCAACGCCGGCGTCGAACTCATGCCGCTCGAAGCAGCCAAGGGCGCTGCCGTGCGGCGTTTCATGGCAATCCCGCCCTTTGCCGGACGGCGGCCGGTCTTTCTCGGCGACGACACCGCCGACGAAAACGGTTTCGAGGCGATCAACGAGGCCGGCGGCATCTCGATCCGGGTCAAGCCGCGTGGGCCGACCGTGGCCCAATACAGGCTCGATGATGTCACCTGCGCGATAGCTTGGCTTGCCGCCAATTTCGACGCATCACCGGCCCTCAACCGCAAAGCGTCCTGATCGCTGCCGTCTGCGGGTCGAATCAAGATCGCCGCGATTGCGCCGACCTTCGCCAAAAGCCGATCGATAAGCGCTGTTCTCATTGAATATCTTTAAGGCCAAAGCCGGCAAATGGATTGCTTGCCGGTTCCCCTGCGTCAGGCATAACCTGCGCAGTCGACGCGTGAGGGCGCGTGCGGCATCAAGGGGAGGACATCGCAATGACCATACAAGGCGCATCACCCGATCTATACAATGAGGATTTGGCTCCGGCCAAAGTCCGAAACTGGGGGCCGTTCTCGATCTTCAACGTCTGGACGTCGGACGTCCACAGCCTCTGGGGCTACTATCTCGCCGCAAGCCTGTTCCTGTTTTGCGGCGGCTTCGTCAATTTCATCATCGCCATCGGCATCGGTTCGCTGATCATCTACGCGCTGATGAACATGGTCGGCTATGCCGGCGTGAAGACCGGCGTGCCCTACCCCGTGCTGGCGCGCGCGTCCTTCGGCATCTGGGGCGCCAACATTCCGGCCCTGGTGCGCGCCATCGTCGCCTGCTTCTGGTACGGCGCGCAGACGGCAGCGGCATCGGGCGCGATCGTGGCGTTGCTGATCCGCTCGCAATGGTTCGCTGATTTCAACGCCAACACGCATTTCCTCGGCCACACGGGTCTGGAAGTGATCTGTTTTGTGGTCATCTGGGCACTGCAATTGCTGATCATCCAGAACGGCATGGAAACGGTGCGCCGCTTCCAGGATTGGGCTGGACCGGCGGTGTGGGTGATGATGTTGATCCTGGCGATCTATCTCTGTGTAAAATCCGGGAGATTTGCCTTCACCAGCGACATCCCGATGGATGTGCTGCTCGACAAGACAAAGGATGCCGGCGTACCCGGAACCCCTGGCTCCTGGACGTCGCTGTTTGCGGTGGCGGCGATCTGGGTCACCTATTTCTCGGCGCTCTATCTCAATTTCTGCGATTTCGCCCGCTATGCCCCAGACAAGGCATCGCTGCGCAAGGGCAACATCTGGGGCCTGCCGATCAATCTCATCCTGTTCTCGCTGGTCGCCGGCGTGACCACCATCGCTGCCTTCGACGTGTATGGCGAAGTGCTTCTGCATCCCGACCAGATCTCGGCGAAATTCGACAGCTGGTTCCTGGCAGCGCTTGCAGCCCTGACTTTTGCCGTGGCGACGCTCGGCATCAATGTGGTGGCAAACTTCGTCTCGCCGGCCTTCGACTTCTCCAATGTCTTTCCCCGGCAGATCGACTTCAAGAAGGGCGGCTATATCGCAGCTGTGATCGCGCTGGTGCTCTATCCCTTCGCGCCGTGGGAAGGCAGTGCCGCGTCTTTCGTCAACGTCATCGGCGCGACGATGGGGCCGATCTTCGGGGTGATGATGGTCGACTACTATCTGATCCGGAAGGGCGAGGTCGACGTCGAGGCACTGTACCGCGAAGATGGCGAGTTCCGCTTCCAGGGCGGCTGGCACGTCAACGCCTTCATAGCAGCCGGCATCGGCGCCATCTTCTCCTCGGTCCTGCCGAACTTCACCAACCTGCTGCCGGCATGGTGGGGCGTTTATGGCTGGTTTTTCGGCGTCGGCATTGCAGGGGTCATCTACTACGTCCTTCGCACCGCCGCCCTTGGCGCAGGGGCCAGGACGGCGAAGGCGTGAAATGAGAGATAGGGAGTAGTCAGTAGTAGTAGTCAGTAGGGAATAGTATATAACCCCTACTCCCTACTCCCTACTCCCTACTCCCTACTCCCTACTCCCTACTCCCTACTCCCTACTCCCTACCATCTCAGCCAACCTCCGCACCGTGTTCCAGTTGCGTGCGGTGCCGATGCCCATGCGCTTGTGGTTCATGGCAGCGAGCAGCCGCGAGCTTGGTCGCTGGCGCGAAAAGACGACCCAGATGTCACCGTCGACCGAAGCCACCTTCTCGTCCTCGGCGGCATAGGCCTGGAGCGCGGCCACACCATCCGCTGGTGCTGGCTCGCGCATCACCCGCACGGCCACCTGATCGCCTGCCTCGGCAGAGTCGGCCGGGAATGGGTTGCCGGCGGCAAGTTTCAGCCAATCCTCGGCAGTGCGCACGATGATGACGACATTGCGGCCGAAGGTTTTTTCGAAGGCCGTTTCCAACCGCTGTTCCAGCTTGGCGATGCCAGTCGCCCGTGTCTCGAAGACCAGATTGCCGGTCGCCACCAGGGTGCGCGGGTTCTTCAGCCCAAGCTGTTCAGCCATCGCCTTGAGGTCGGCCATGACGACCCGGCGGCCTTCGCCGAGGATAATGCTGTAGAGCAGCGCAACATAGGTCTGCATCAACTGCGAAACCTCACCGTGGCCCTACACCAGTCGCGACTGGTCCACCGCGGCCGAGATGAAGCTGGCGAACAGGGGATGCGGCTCAAGCGGCCGGCTCTTCAGCTCCGGATGGTACTGGACGCCGATGAACCAGGGATGGTCGGGGTATTCGACCGTTTCCGGCAGCACGCCGTCGGGCGACATGCCGGCAAACACCAGGCCGCAATCTTCGAGCCGCTCCTTGTAGTCGATATTGACCTCGTAGCGGTGGCGATGGCGCTCGGAAATCTGGGTGTCGCCATAGATGTCGGCGATCTTCGAACCCTCGGCGAGTTCAGCCTGATAGGCGCCAAGCCGCATGGTGCCGCCGAGATCGCCCGTTTCGCGGCGCTTCTCCAGCATGTTGCCTTTCAGCCATTCGGTCATCAGGCCGACGACCGGCTCGTCGGTCGGACCGAATTCGGTCGACGAGGCGTGTTCGACGCCGGCCAGCGAGCGCGCTGCCTCGATGCAGGCCATCTGCATGCCGAAGCAGATGCCGAAATACGGCACCTTGCGCTCGCGGGCGAATTTCGCCGCCAGGATCTTGCCTTCCGAGCCGCGCTCGCCGAAGCCGCCGGGCACCAGGATGCCATGCACCTTTTCCAGCCACGGCGTGGGGTCTTCCTTCTCGAAAATCTCGCTCTCGATCCAGTCGAGCTTGACCTTGACGCGGTTGGCCATGCCGCCATGCGACAAAGCCTCGATCAGCGATTTGTAGGCATCCTTGAGGCCGGTGTATTTGCCGACGATGGCAATCGTCACCTCGCCCTCCGGATTGTGGATGCGGTTGGACACGGCCTGCCAGGGCTCCATACGCGGCTTCGGAGCCGGATCGATACCGAAGGCGGCCAGCACTTCCGAATCGAGCCCTTCCCTGTGGTAAGCCATCGGCACGTCATAGATGTGGGGCACGTCGAGCGCCTGGATGACGGCGCTCTCGCGCACATTGCAGAACAGCGACAGTTTTCTGCGCTCTTCCTTGGGGATGGCGCGGTCGGCGCGGACCAGCAGGATATCGGGCGCGATGCCGATGCCGCGCAGTTCCTTGACCGAATGCTGGGTCGGCTTGGTCTTCAGCTCGCCGGCCGTGGGGATGTAAGGCATCAAGGTCAGGTGGACATAGACGGCGTTGTTGCGCGGCAGATCGTTGCCGAGCTGGCGGATCGCCTCGAGAAACGGCATCGCCTCGATATCGCCAACCGTGCCGCCGATCTCGCACAGCACGAAATCATAGTCGTCATTGCCGTCGAGCACGAAATTCTTGATCTCGTCGGTGACATGCGGAATGACCTGCACGGTGGCGCCGAGATAGTCACCGCGCCGTTCGCGCTCGATAATGTTCTTGTAGATGCGGCCGGTGGTGATGTTGTCCTGCTGGTTGGCCGAGCGGCCGGTGAAGCGCTCGTAATGGCCAAGATCGAGATCGGTCTCGGCGCCGTCATCGGTGACGAAAACCTCGCCATGCTGGTAAGGCGACATCGTTCCGGGATCGACATTGAGATAGGGATCGAGCTTTTTGATGCGTGCGCGATAGCCTCGCGCCTGCAAGAGAGCCCCAAGGGCCGCTGCAGCGATGCCTTTTCCAAGTGAGGAAACCACGCCGCCTGTGATGAATACATATCGCGCCATGGGAGTCATCGCTTAACGCGGCCGAATTGATTCCGCCAGAGAAAAAACCGCCGCTGAGGCTTTTTCCAGAGAAGGCGCGATAGTCCCGAGGTTCGAGACTGGTGTTTTGGTCAAAACAAAAGGGCCGGCAAAAGCCGGCCCTTTCGGCAGGTTTGTGAAAGCGTCAGATGATGACGACCTTGGTGCCGACCCTGACGCGGCTGTAGAGGTCCATGACGTGCTCGTTGATCATGCGGAAGCAGCCATTGGAGGCGCTGGTTCCGATCGACTGCGGCGCGATGGTGCCGTGGATGCGCAGATGCGTGTCCTTCTTGCCGTCGTAGAGATAGATGGCGCGGGCGCCGAGCGGGTTCTGGCCGCCGCCGGGCATGCCGTCCTTGTACTGGCCATAATGCTTGGGTTCGCGCTTCTGCATGTCGAGCGTCGGGATCCAGCGCGGCCATTCCTGCTTGTCGCCAACGGCAACCTTGCCCTTGAACTGCAGGCCTTCGCGGCCGACCGCGATCGCATAGCGGCGGGCGGTGAAAGCCAATTCGACGAGGTAGAGGCGGCGCGCGCTGGTATCGATGACGATCGTACCCGGCTCGTAGCCGCTGAATTCGACGTCCTGCGGCACGAATTCCGGCTTCACCTTGAACTGTTTCTTGGCTTGCCGCTTGGCGAGAGCCTGGTCGAGAGCGCGCGTCTCGGGGAGATAGGCAATCGACGAGGCAGAGGACGTGCCGCCGAACAGGCCGGCGAACAGCCCGCCACTCGTCGGCTTCTGGCCCGGGGCCTCGCTGCGCAATTCGCCATTGTTGCCGGTCAGCGCGATATTCATCGCTTCGGCCGGAAGCGGTTCAGCCGATTCGATCGGCTCGATCGGCGCGATCGGGTCAACCGGAGCGATGATCTTGGTGGTCTTCTTGCCTGGCTTGGCGTCGGCAACCACGACCGGCTTGCCCTTGCTTGCCAGGAACGCCTGGCGCTGGGCATCGGCCCTGGCTTTCGCCGCATCGCGCATCGCCAGCTTGCGGGCCTCGAGCGCCTTGACGCGGGCGAGATCCCTCTCGGCGGCGATCTTGTCTTCGAGCTTGCTGATCTGAGCCAGATCATCCGGGCTCGGGTTTTTCTTCTTCTTGAGAAGCTTCAGCTGCGTCGCATCGCTCTTGGCGGCGACGTTGATGACAGCGGTTTTGCCAACCGCCTGCGGTGAGGTCATTGCCGGAGTGCCGGCGAAGACCGCGGAGCTCATGCCGAATACGGCACAAAACCCCATGAAAATGAAGCTGCGAAGCTGCATGGCGAAGATCCGATCGTTCAATGCTTGTTGCCCACGGCGTCGCCCGGCGCCCCCCAAGGGCGCAGAAAGTGCCGCCGGCAATCTATAATCGAAGTGGCGTACGGGCCTCAAGCACGGGGTGCGGTCGAATCTTCGTGATCGTGTGCCATTTGCCGCGACTGTGTTGAAACAACAACAGATCGCGGCATCTGACGCTACCGACTACTGGTTCGGAACCTGCGGTGTCACCGGGAAGGTAACGCCATTGGTAGCCGGCGGCGCAGCCGAATCGGTTGCAGGTGGCGTCGCCGGAGATGGAGCCGTCGCCGGGGCCGTGGTGGCGGGCGGCGTGGTGGTGGCGCCGTTGGCCGCGGGCGCGGCCGGTGCGTTGTTGCCCGAAGGCGGCGTCGGCGCCGTCGTGCCGGGCAACTGATTGAGCACGCCGTTGCCGCTGTCGGCCGGCACGCGGTCGAGAATGTCGATCGGTTTTTCGCCATAGCGGGCAACGATCGAGAGTGTCAGCGACGTCACGAAGAAGGCCGCGGCCAGGATCGCCGTCGCCCGCGTCAGCGCATTGGCGGCGCCACGCGCGGTCATGAAACCGGAACCGCCGCCAATGCCGAGACCACCGCCTTCGGAGCGTTGCAGCAGCACCACGCCGACAAGGGCGAGCACGACCATGAGGTGGATGACGATCAGTACGGTTTCCATATTTTATCCTGGCAAGCCCTGCCGCTCCCTGGCGATCAGGGCCGGTGATTTGGAGGCGGCTCCATACAATGCTTTAACGGCATTTCCAAGCCCGTGGCCGGAATATGGGAAGCAATGCGCCCTTTGCAACGATTCCCGCCGAACTGCTGCGTTCATAAGTCGATGACGGAACTGGTCGGCAACGAGATTCCGGGGCCTACGCGATATTCTGGTATGCCTCGGCGATGGCGAGAAAGTCGGACGCCTTCAAGCTGGCGCCGCCAACCAGCGCGCCATCGACGTTTTTGACGCCCAGCAGTTCGACCGCGTTGGACGCCTTGACCGAGCCGCCATAGAGGATGCGCATCTTGCCGGCCACGGCTGCGCCGAGCGCTTCCGCCAGTTTTTGGCGGATATGCGCGTGCGCCTCCGCCACGTCTTCGGCGGTCGGCGTCAGGCCGGTGCCGATAGCCCATACCGGCTCGTAGGCGATAACGGTGTTGGCGGGCGTTGCGCTCGGTGGCACCGAGCCGGCGATCTGGCGCGACAACACGTCGAGTGCTGTGCCCGCTTCGCGCTCCGCCTTGGTCTCGCCGATGCAGATAATGGCGACGAGCCCTGCCCGCCACGCCGCCGAGGCCTTGGCGAGGACGATGGCATCGTCCTCGCTGCGCTGTTCGCGGCACTCGGAATGGCCGACAATGACGTGGCTGGCGCCCGCATCCTTCAGCATCTCGGCTGAGACACAGCCGGTGAAGGCGCCGCTTTCCTTGATGTGGCAGTCCTCGCCACCGGCCCGCACCGGCGTGCGCGACAGGATTTCGACGGCGCGCGACAGCAAGGTCGCCGGTACGCAGACCAATGCTTCGGTCTCGGCGTCGAGCCCGCTCATGAAGCCGTTGCCGATCATCCTGAGCTCGTTCAGCGAAGCGCTGGTGCCGTTCATTTTCCAGTTGCCGGCAACGAGCGGTCGAATTCCTGGCGTCATGGGGATCTGGTTCTCCGGGCGACATTGGGGTCTCGCCCTCCCTATCAAAATCAGGCCACAAAGCAATCGACAGTGAGCCGGAAGGGCGCTATTGCGCTTGTTTCAGACTCGGGCGCACGCAAAACTGCGCAAAAATCGGAAGTAACAATGCTTGGTATATTGAGAAGCGCGGCAGGGACCTGGGTCGCGAAAGCCCTGCTGTCGCTGCTGGTGTTGAGTTTCCTTGCCTGGGGCGTCACCACGCGGATGACGGGCGGCTTCCTGGCTGGCCATCATGCGGTGATCACCGCCGGCAGCACCACCGTGTCGATCACCGAGTACCGCCTCGCCTATGATCGCCAGATCGCCATGCTGCAGCAGCAGATCGGCCAGCGCATCAGCCGCGACCAGGCCAAGGCCTATGGCATCGACAACCAGGTGCTGGCTCAGTTGGTGTCCGGCGCCGTCCTCGACGAACAGGCGCGCAAGCTCGGGCTTGGCTTCTCCAAGGACAGGCTGGCCGAACTGACGCGGCAGGAACCCGCCTTCCAGGGCCCGAATGGCCAGTTCGACCGCCGGCTGTTCGAATCCCGGCTGCGCGAACTGGGAATGCGGCCGGAGGATTATCTGAAGAACCGGGCTCAGGTGGCGGTGCGCCAGCAGATCGTCGAAGCGGTTTCGGACGGGCTCAAGGCTCCGGATACCTTCTTCAAGGCAGTTGCGCTCTATCGCGGCGAAGACCGCACCATCGACTATCTGATCTTGCCAAAGGCGTTGGTGGAGCCGATCGAGGCGCCATCCGACAGCGTGCTTCAGGCTTATTTCGAGGCCAACAAGAAAACCTACGCGGCGCCAGAATACCGCAAATTCTCCTATGTCCGGCTCGAGCCCGAAGACATCATGGATGTCAGCGCCGTAACGGACCAGCAGGTCAGCGACGACTACAACAAGAACAAGGGCCGCTACACCACGCCGGAAATGCGCACCATCGAACAGCTGGTGTTTCCTTCCGCGGACGCCGCCAAGGCGGCATCCAATTCGCTGAAGACGGGCGCCACTTTCGACAAGATCGTCACCGCGCAGGGCAAGACCCCGGCCGACACGCTGCTCGGCACGCTCTCCAAGGATAAGATCACCGACAAGGCGGTCGCCGATGCCGCATTCGCGCTTGCCGTCAACGAAGTCAGCCCGGTCGTCCAGGGCGCGTTCGGTCCGGTGCTTTTGCGCGTTACCGAGATCAAACCGGAAACGGTGAAGCCGCTGGCGGAAGTGTCAGACCAGATCCGCAAGGATCTGGCGCTTGGCGAAGCAAGCCGCATCCTGCTCGACGTGCACGACAATTACGAAGACACCCGCGCCGCCGGCAGCACGCTGGCCGAAGCCGCCGCCAAACTCAAGCTCAAGGACGTTACCGTAGAGGCCATAGACCGCACCGGCCTCAAGCCGGACGGCACCATCATCAAGGACCTGCCGGCATCGCCGGACCTCATCAAGGCGGTGTTCGAGGCCGAGCCCAACACCGAGAATCAAGCCCTGACCACGCCTAACAACGGCTTCGTGTTCTATGAACTGACATCGATCACGCCGGCTCGCGACCGCACGCTGGACGAAGTCCGCCAGCGCGTGGTGGCGGACTGGACGACAGAGGAAACGACCAAGCGGCTGACCGCGAAAGCAGACGAACTCGACAAGCGCCTCAAGGCTGGCACCACACTCGACGTCATCGCCGGCGAACTGAAGCTTGAAAAGCAGACCAAGCGCGGCGTGAAGCGCGAGGCCGACGATGTCGATTTCGGCAAGGAGGGTGCTGCTGCGATGTTCGGCGTCGGCGAAGGCGGCACCGGGCTGATCCCCTCGCCCACCGGCGACGGCCAGATCCTGTTCAAGGTCGCCGAAGTGTTCGAGCCGGCCGGAGCCGACGCCAGCTCGGTACCCGACGATGCGCAAAAATCCTTCACGCAAGGCATGTCCGACGATCTGCTCGACCAGCTGGTGGCGCAGTTGCAGACGCAGTACGCCGTCAGCGTCGACCAGGCCGCCGTTGCCCAAGCCCTCGCCCAATGAATGGCCTTAGCCCAATGAACGTCTTGGCCCAATGAGCGCCCTGAAGACCCATATCGCCAAGGTCGCCACGGGAACCGGGCTTACCTTCGAGGAAGCGCGCGAAGCTTTCGACATCATCATGTCTGGCGACGCGACGCCGGGCCAGATCGGCGGCTTCCTGATGGCGTTGCGCGTGCGCGGGGAGACCGTGAGCGAGATTTCCGGCGCCGTCGCCACCATGCGTGCCAAGATGCTGCGCGTCGAAGCTCCTGAGGGCGCCATCGACATTGTCGGCACGGGCGGCGACAATTCGCATTCGGTCAACATCTCGACCGCTTCGGCCTTCGTCATTGCCGGCTGCGGCGTGCCGGTCGCCAAGCACGGCAATCGGGGCCTGTCGTCGCTGACGGGCGCTGCCGATGTGCTGGTCGCGCTCGGCGTCAAGATCGATATCCCGCCAGAGGTGATCGGCCGCTGCATCCAGGAGGCCGGCGTCGGCTTCATGTTCGCACCTGCGCACCACCCGGCGATGAAGCATGTCGGCCCGACCCGGGTCGAGCTCGGCACGCGCACCATCTTCAACCTGCTCGGACCGCTGTCCAATCCGGCCGGCGTCAGCAGGCAGATGGTCGGCGTGTTCCTGCCGGAATGGATCGTGCCGGTGGCCGAGACATTGAAGGCGCTGGGCACCGAGCATGCCTGGGTCGTCCATGGGGATGGCTATGACGAAATCACCACCACCGGCGAAACGCAAGTGGCGGAATTGGCCGGCGGCGAGATCCGTCATTTCACGCTCACCCCGGAAGCGGTCGGCCTGCAGCGCCACAGCAAGGACGAGCTGCGCGGCGGCGATGCCGCCTACAACGCCAAGGCGTTGCGCGACATGCTGGGCGGTGCTGCCGGCACCTATCGCGATACGGTGCTGATGAATGCCGGCGCCGGCATGGTGGTAGCCGGCAAGGCGACGACGCTTGCCGACGGCATGGCCGCGGCCACACAGGCCATCGACAGCGGTCGGGCGCTGGGCGTGCTCGACAGGCTGGTCGAGATTTCGAACGGATGAGCCGTGGCTGACATTCTGCGCAAGATCGAGGCCTACAAACGCGACGAGATCGCGGCGGCGAAGGCGCGGATACCGTTGGCCGAGATCAAGGCGCGAGCCAAGGATGCCGACGCACCGCGTGGCTTTCTGAGGGCGCTTGAGGCGAAGCGCAGATCGGGCAGCTTCGGCCTGATCGCCGAGATCAAAAAGGCAAGCCCTTCCAAAGGCTTGATCCGTGCCGATTTCGACCCGCCCGCACTGGCGCGGGCCTATGAGAAAGGCGGTGCCGCCTGTCTTTCGGTGCTGACCGATGCGCCATCCTTCCAGGGCGCGCCGGAATTTCTCACCAATGCACGCAAGGCAGTGTCCCTGCCCGCGCTGCGCAAGGATTTCCTGTTCGACCCTTACCAGGTCTACGAGGCTCGCGCATGGGGCGCCGATGCCATCCTGATCATCATGGCCAGCGTCGATGATGCCTTGGCGAGCGAATTGGAAGCGACCGCATTCGAACTCGGCATGGATGCGCTGATCGAGGTGCATGACGAGGCCGAGACGCAGCGCGCGGTAAAACTGTCGTCGCAGCTGATCGGCATCAACAACCGCAATCTCAGAACATTCGAGACCAGCCTCGAGACCTCGGAACGGCTGGCATCGATGGTGCCGGGCGGCCGATTGCTGGTCAGCGAGAGCGGAATTTTCACCCACGACGATTGCTTCAGGATGCAAAAGACCGGCATCAGCACCTTCCTCGTCGGCGAGAGCCTGATGCGGCAAGAGGATGTCGCTGCGGCAACGCGGCTGCTTTTGACAGGCAAGGCGAAGGCAGAGGCCATCTGAGGATGGCAGCCGCCCTCACCCATCTCGGCGCCAAGGGCGAGGCCAACATGGTCGATGTCGGCGAGAAGGCGGAGACGACGCGCACGGCGGTCGCCGAGGGCTTTGTCTCGATGCGGGCCGAAACCCTGAAGATGATCCTCGACGGCGACGCCAAGAAGGGCGATGTGCTGGGTACCGCGCGCATTGCCGGCATCATGGCGGCCAAGAAGACGCATGAGCTGATTCCGCTCTGCCATCCGCTGCTTTTGACCAAGGTGTCGGTCGACATCGAACCGGACACCACGCTGCCCGGCCTCAGGGTCACCGCGCTCGCCCGCGTCACAGGCAAGACGGGGGTCGAGATGGAGGCGCTGACCGCGGCATCTGTCGCGTGCCTGACCATTTACGACATGGCCAAGGCGGTCGACCGCGCCATGGTGATTTCCGGTATAAAGCTGGTGGAAAAGACCGGCGGCAAGTCAGGCGGCTACAAGGCGGGTTCGTAAATGGCGCTGGTTCCGGTCGCCGAGGCGCTTCAACGCCTACTCGACGGCGCTGTGGCGTTGCCCGGTGAAAGCGTCGCGCTGGCGGATGCGGCCGGCCGGGTGCTGGCGGAGCCGGTCGTGGCGCTGCGTACCCAGCCGCCTTTCAATGCATCTGCCATGGACGGCTATGCCGCACGGGCGCAGGATGTGGCGTCCGCTCCGGCGAGGCTTTCGGTGATCGGCATGGCGCCCGCAGGGCGGGGCTTTAACGGCACTGTAGGTAAGGCGGAAGCCGTGCGCATCTTCACCGGCGCGCCGCTGCCGGAAGGCGCAGACACCATCGTCATCCAGGAAAATGTCCGCGATCTCGGCGGTAGCCGGATCGAGGTCACCGAGCCGACGGCGAAGAACCGCAATATCCGCCGCCTTGGACTGGATTTTGCGCAAGGCGACGTGCTGCTGGAAAAAGGCCGCGTGCTCGATCCGGCTGCATTGTCCCTGGCGGCATCGGCCAATCATCCCCGGTTGAACGTGGTGCAACGGCCGCTGGTCGCCATCATCGCCACCGGCGACGAATTGCTGCCACCGGGCAGCGAACCTGGCCCCGACCAGATCATCTCGTCCAACGCCTATGGCGTCGCTGCTGTGGCGCAGTCGGTCGGCGCTCGCGCGCTCGATCTCGGTATAGCGGCCGATCGCAAGGAAGCGATCGCGGCGCTGGTGAAAAAGGCGGTCAATGCGAAAGCCGACGTCATCGTCACGCTCGGCGGCGCCTCGGTCGGCGACCATGATCTAGTCCATGACGTGCTGACCGGCGAAGGCATGAAGCTCGACTTCTGGAAGCTCGCCATGCGCCCGGGCAAGCCGCTGATGTTCGGGCGGCTGGGCGATATCAGGTGCATCGGCCTGCCCGGCAATCCGGTGGCGAGCCTGGTCTGCTCGCAATTGTTCCTGAAGCCGCTGTTGGCGCAGCTCGGCGGCCGTCCCCACCGGCAGGACATCCGCCAGGCTCAGCTTGGCGCCGCGATGCCGGCCAATGATCTAAGGCAAGACTATGTGCGCGCCGTGGTCCGGGAAGAAGCCGGCGCATTGGTGGCGACGCCGTTCGGCATCCAGGATTCCTCGATGCTGAGAATGCTGGCCGACGCCACCGGCCTGATCGTGCGCGAGCCCTTCGCTCCGGCGGCAGAAGCAGGCGCCGCTTGCAGCGTTCTGATGTTGCGCTGAAGGTCGCGGATCCAAGCCGTTGATTCCAGGAGATAAGACTGGTTGTTACTCCGCCAGCAATGTCCGCGTCAGCGGATGTGTCGGATCGGCAAGCCCGTCGACGATGCTGAAATGATGCCGGTCCGGCTCGACCACTGTGCTGGTCGTGGCGCCGAGGCCGATCCAGATGTTGGCAAGCAGCGCATTCTGGCGCAGGAACTCCGCCCGCTCGCCGCCGCCGGCCCAGCAGGTGATGCGCGCGCCCTGCATGGGGCGCAGCAGAACCGGGCTTTCGGCCAGTGCTTCCGCTTCATCGATGGCCAGTGTCGCGTTCATCCCCGTCCGCATGATCGGCCGCAGATCATGAACCCCGGAGATCGAGACGACATTGCGTATGCGGCCGGCCACATCGGCGGCCAGAGGCGTCGTTGTCGTCACCATCCTGGAGGCGAGATGGCCGCCGGCGGAATGCCCGGTCAGGATCACCGGCCCGCCGACCATCGTCGCCGCCTTGCCGATCGCCGCCGCGATTTCCCTGACGATGCCGGAAATGCGTATGTCGGGACAAAGCGTGTAAGTCGGCATTGCCACGGCAAAGCCATTGGCAACCGCGCCGTTGGCCAGATGCGACCATGGCTTGTTGTCGAACGCCTTCCAGTAACCGCCATGGATGAAGACGACGAGCCCTTTGGGCATGACATCGGGAAGGAACAGATCGAGCCTGTTGCGCGGGCTGTCGCCATAGGCGATGTCGAGCTTGGCCCGACCGGACGCCGACATTGTGTCGCGAAAAGCCTGTGCCGCTGTGTCCCACGCGGCCGGCCAGCGATTGCTGCCGGCAATGTTGTCGCCGTTGGCGTAGGCATTGTCCCAATCGGCAACACGATGTTGGAGCATCTGCATCCCTCCCGGATGGCTTCAGTTCAGTCGACAGGAATGGCCGCCGAACAGGGCGGCGTCAATCCTGCGACCTAAAAACATTTTAGGCTTGAAACAAATTTCGACTGGTGCGATCCTGCGCCTTGTTCAGCCATGGGCGCGAGGCAGACAGGGGCAGCCGAAAATGCTTGGGCCATCAGCGCATATCGACACATTCACGCGCGACAACCTGCCGCCGCCGGAGCAATGGCCGGAGTTTTTGCTCGACGGCTTCGACTATCCCGACCACATAAATGCCGGCGTCGAATTGACCGACAGGCTGGTCGAAAAAGGCTTCGGCGACCACACCGCGCTGATCGGCAATGGCCGCCGCCGCACCTACAAGGAACTGTCCGACTGGACTAACAGGCTCGCCCATGCGTTGGCCGAGAATTACGGTGTCAAGCCGGGCAACCGGGTGCTGATCCGCTCGGCCAACAATCCGGCCATGGTCGCCTGCTGGCTGGCCGCCACCAAGGTGGGCGCGGTGGTCGTCAACACCATGCCGATGTTGCGTGCCGGCGAACTCGCCAAGATCGTCGACAAGGCGGAAATCACGGTCGCACTTTGCGATACGAGGCTGATGGACGAGATGACCGCCTGCGCCAAGGGCAGTGCGTATCTCAAGCAGGTCATTGGCTTCGACGGCACGGCCAACCATGACGCGGAACTCGACCGAGCCGCCCTCGACAAGCCGGTCACCTTCACTGCCGTTAACACCGGCCGCGACGATGTCGCGCTGCTCGGCTTCACCTCCGGCACCACCGGCGTGCCGAAGGCGACGATGCATTTCCACCGCGACCTGCTGATCGTCGCCGACGCCTATGCCCGCGAAATCCTGGAGGTGACGCCCGACGACATCTTCGTCGGCTCCCCGCCCCTTGCCTTTACCTTCGGTCTTGGCGGGCTCGCCATCTTCCCCCTGCGTTTCGGCGCCGCGGCGACGCTGCTGGAACAGGCGACGCCACCCAACATGATCCACATCATCGAGACCTACAAAGCGACCATTTCCTTCACCGCTCCAACCGCCTATCGGGCCATGCTCAAGGCCATGGATCAAGGCGCTGACCTGTCCTCGCTGCGCGTCGCGGTTTCGGCGGGCGAGACGCTGCCGGCGCCTGTCTTCGAGGAATGGACTGAGAAGACCGGCAAGCCGATCCTCGATGGGATCGGCGCCACCGAGATGCTGCATATCTTCATCTCCAACCGCTTCGACGACATGAAGCCGGCCTCCACCGGCAAACCCGTCGGCGGCTATCAGGCACGCATCGTCGATGACGAGATGCGGGAGCTGCCGCGCGGCTCTACTGGCCGGCTGGCGGTGCGCGGCCCGACCGGCTGCCGCTACATGGCCGATGCCAGGCAAAAGGACTATGTCCGCGATGGCTGGAATCTCACCGGCGATACGTTCACGCAGGACGAGGATGGCTTCTTCCACTTCGCCGCGCGTTCCGACGACATGATCGTCAGCGCCGGCTACAACATCGCCGGCCCCGAGGTCGAAGCGGCGCTGCTCTCGCATCCCGACGTCGCCGAATGCGCGGTGACCGGCGCCGAGGACGGTGAACGCGGCCAGATCGTCGAGGCGCATATCGTGCTTGTGCAAGGTGTTTCGCCGGACGCATTGACCGTCAAACGCCTGCAGGACCACGTCAAGGCAACGATCGCGCCCTACAAATATCCGCGTTCGGTGAAGTTCATCGACGCCTTGCCCAAAACCCAGACCGGCAAGATCCAGCGATTCCGGTTGCGCGCGGAGAAGAGCAATTGATTAAGCCGCACGATCCGGCGTCCGATGGCGCGCAGATGTCGTTCAAGGAGCGGATGTCCTACAGCGACTATCTGCAGCTGGACAAGGTGCTCGATGCGCAGGCGCCGCTGTCTTCGGCCCATGACGAGATGCTGTTCATCATCCAGCATCAGACATCGGAATTGTGGATGAAGCTCGCTTTGCACGAGATCGGCGCCGCGATCCGCTCAATCCGCGCCGACCGCCTCGAACCGAGCTTCAAGATGCTGTCTCGCGTCGCGCGCATCTTCGAGCAGCTCAACAATGCCTGGGACGTGCTGCGCACGATGACGCCAAGCGAATACACCGAGTTTCGCGACGCGCTCGGCCAATCCTCGGGCTTCCAGTCGTGGCAGTACCGCGCTATCGAGTTCATGGCCGGCAACCGCAACCTTGCCATGCTCGGGCCGCACAAGCACCGGCCCGACCTTGCGGACAGGCTGGAAGCCATCCTGGCCACGCCGTCGCTCTATGACGAGGCGCTTCTGCTTTTGGCGCGCAATGGCTTCGACATCGGCGCCGACGCCAGTCGCACGGACTGGCGCGAGACGCGCGTCGAGAACGAAGAAGTGCTGGCTGCCTGGCAAACCGTCTACCGCGACCCGCAGCGCTACTGGATGCTCTACGAACTGGCCGAGAAGCTGGTCGACTTCGAGGATTATTTCCGCCGCTGGCGCTTCAACCACGTCACCACGGTCGAGCGCATCATCGGCTTGAAGCGCGGCACGGGCGGCACCTCAGGCGCCTCCTATCTGAAGAAGATGCTGGAGGTCGTGCTGTTTCCGGAGCTCTGGACGGTCCGCACCCGGCTCTAGTAGTTCCTCAGGTGACCGCGGTCTTCACCGCGAAGCGGGCGTCCTGCCAGGCGCCGGTGCGCAGAATATCCTCCAGCGCTTCGACCGCCTGCCAGACATCGCCATAACCGACATAGAGCGGCGTGAAGCCGAAACGGATGGTCGACGGCGCCCGGAAATCGCCGATCACGCCGCGCTCGATCAGCGCCCGCATCACCTGATAGCCATGCGGATGGAGGAACGACACCTGGCTGCCGCGCTGGCTGCCGTCGCGCGGGCTTTCGAGTTCAAGGCCGTAGGCGCCGCATCTGGCTTCGACGAGCTGGATAAACAGGTCGGTCAGTGCGATGCTTTTTCTGCGCACCGCCGCCATGTCGACGTCGTTCCAGATATCGAGCGCGCCCTTGAGCGCCCGCATCGACAGCACCGGCTGCGTTCCGCACAGGAAGCGGCGGATCCCGCTGCCGACGGCAAAGCCCTGCTCGAAGGCAAAGGGCCGCGCATGGCCCCACCAGCCGCTGAGCGGCTGCCTGATATCACCATGGTGGCGCTCGGCCGCGTAGATGAAGGCCGGCGAGCCCGGGCCGCCATTGAGGTATTTGTAGGTGCAGCCGACAGCGAAATCGGCATTGGCACGGTCGAGTTCGACCGGCAAGGCGCCGGCGGTGTGGCAGAGGTCCCAGATGATCAGCGCGCCAGCGTCATGTGCCTTGCGCGTCAGCGCCGCCATGTCGCGCAACTGGCCGGATTTGTAGTTTACGTGGTTGACCAGGATGACGGCAACGCTGTCGTCGATCAGCTCCTCGATTGCGGCCGCGTCGACGCCCTCCAGCCGCAGCCGCGTTCCCGGCCGGGTCGAGGCGACGCCTTCGGCCATGTAGAGGTCGGTCGGGAAACTGTCGCCCTCGGCAACGATGGCCGACCGAGCCGGCCGCATGCCGAGCGCGGCGTGCAGCAGCTTGTAGATGTTGATCGAGGTTGTGTCGCAGACCACCGTCTGCCCGTCAGCCGCGCCGATCAGTCGTCCGAGCTGATCTCCCAGTTCCACCGGCATGTTGAACCAGCCAGCCGTGTTCCAGGCGCGAATGAGGTCCTGCGCCCATTCCTGCGTGGCGGCCTGCTGCAGTTCGCTGAAGACGACCGCTGACGCGGCACCCAGCGAATTGCCGTCGAGATAAATCACGCCTTGCGGCAAGACAAAGCGTTCACGCATGGAGCGCAGCGGATCGGCGGCATCCATTGCTTCGATTGTAGCGAGATCGGGTGTCGTGCTCATGATCCGGCGCCCTTCCATGGACAAACGCGCGCGGCGGAGCCTGCCGCCCAAACATGCCGGCGATCTTGAGTGGTCGCCCTTGAACTGTCAAATATTATATATAATTCACCCGTTGAAAGGCTTTGATATATAATGATCCGCCGAGCGTTTATGTCTGATGGATCACGATGCTGGATGACGAGCAGACCTCGAAGACGGAAGCAGCCTATCGCCTGCTCAGGCGCGATATTCTTGCGACCCGGCTGGCGCCTGCCGCGCCGTTGAAGCTGAGCACGCTGCGCAACACCTACGGCATCGGCTGGACGCCGTTGCGCGAGGCGCTGTCGCGGCTGGAGGCGGAACGGCTTGTGACCGCCATCAGCAACCGCGGGTTTGCGGTCGCTCCCGTCTCTCGGGCGGAGCTCGAGGATTTGGCGCGTGCGCGGCTGGTGGTCGAACTGCCCCTGCTGGTGGAATCGATCGAGAAGGGCGACCGTGAGTGGGAAGACGCGGTCGTTGCCGCCCACTATCGTCTCTCACGGTGCGGGTCTGTTCTCGACGATCCATCGGATGATGCGGTCGACGCGTGGTACGAAAAACACGATGCCTTCCATGCGGCGCTGCTCAGTGCCGCGACATCCAGCTGGCTGCTGCGCTTCAATGCAACGATTTCCGACCAATTGCATCGCCATCACCGCTTTCTGGGTCTGGCCCCGACGCTGCGCGCCGCCGCCGGCCGCACGGATGGACACCGGAAGGCCGTGGCGGCCCTGCGCGACGCCGTGGCGATCGAACACCATACCGCCCTGATGGAAGCGGCCCTCGATCGCGACGTCGAACGTGCGAAAACTCTGATGACCGCTCACATCGGCTACACGCTGCAGGTCTATGCCCAGAGCGAACCCGGCGCGGATGCTGCGCAGCCCCGTCCGAAAAGGAAGCGGCGATCATAGCCGACGACGCAGGGCACTTTGTCTTCGTTTCACCCCGTTGCCGGCCAACGACTACGAGCGCCGCTCGCGGTGCCGAACGTTACGCTGAACAAAACGTCAACACATTCATTAAACTTTAAAAGGTTGCGGAACACAACTGGAACAGATAGTGTTTGTTCTGGGTTTGTTTTTTCTGATTCTGGTTTCAGAACCCTTGGGGGCCGCGATGCTGACGCGCAAACAACATGAGCTTCTGATGTTCATCCATGAACGCCTGAAGGAGAGCGGAATCCCGCCGTCCTTCGACGAGATGAAGGAAGCGCTCGACCTCGCCTCCAAGTCCGGCATCCACCGACTGATCACGGCGCTTGAGGAGCGCGGTTTCATTCGCCGGCTGCCGAACCGGGCGCGCGCGCTGGAAGTGCTGCGGCTACCCGACTCGATCGCACCAGGCCTCAACGCGGCGAGGAAGTTTTCGCCGAGCGTCATTCAGGGCAGTCTTGGTCAAGCCGGGCAAGGGCAAGGCGGCCAGGGACAAGGCGGGATGGGCCAAGGCGGTCTCGGCCGCCAGATCAAGCCGGTCTCGCCGTCGCGTTCGATGTCTGCCGGCAATGACGATGCCGTTTCCTCGATTTCAATCCCGGTGATGGGACGCATCGCCGCCGGCGTGCCGATCGACGCCATCCAGCATCAGACCCATTCGATCTCGGTGCCGCCCGACATGATCATGGGCGGCGAACACTACGCGCTCGAGGTCAAGGGCGATTCGATGATCGAAGCCGGCATTTTCGACGGCGATACGGTCATCATCCGCAATGCCGACACTGCCAGCCCCGGCGAGATCGTGGTGGCGTTGGTCGACGACGAGGAAGCGACCCTGAAACGCTTCCGCCGCAAGGGCGCCTCGATCGCGCTGGAAGCCGCAAACCCGGCCTACGAAACCCGCATCTTCGGCCCCGACAGGGTCAAGGTGCAGGGCAAGCTGGTCGGGCTGATCAGGCGTTACTGAGCCGGCTTAGGTTTGTACTTTTCACGCTGCTTGTAGGGCGGCAGGCCTCGGGCTTCGCGTGAGAAGCGGCGCTGCTCGTGCCAGGGGCGATACGGCTTGTCGACGGCGAAGCGGATGGTTGGCGCTGCAGCTGCCGATTGCGGATCGAAGAAGACGGCGGCGCTGCCGTCGCGGGCCAGCTGTTTCTTCGTCACGACCAGCACCAGCGGGTCGCGGCACGGATTGTAGGCGGTGGCGTCATCGATGACGATCAGGCTCGCGAAGGCACAGGCCGGCCGCGCCGTCTTGCGGTCTTTCGCAAGCGCTACAATGGCTCCGGAAGGGTGCCGGGCGATACAGAGATCGCCGGTGCAATAGAAGGGCGAGCCGGGCGGCAGATCGAGCGGATCGAGATCGAACCGCGTATCTGTTGACTCGAAAATCTCAGGTGGGATAATGGTTTCGGCCCGCAGCGCCCGTTTCCAATTGTCCGTGGTGAATTCGTTGGAGCGTTCGCGGTTGAGGGCGAGTTCGCCGCCACCGATCGGCATGGCCACCAGATGCGCATCCTCGGATATGAGCACGTCGGGCGTAAGCACCTGCGGCACCGTCAACAGGCCGGCCAGCGCGAAAGGCACGGCCGCCAGCCTGAGCCAGGTGGTGGCCATGGTGGCGATGACGAGGGCGACCGCCACCAACAGCACCGAGCGGATGGAGATCAGCCCGACGGCGTCGACCGGCGAGCGCTCGGAAATCCAGGCCGATATAGCGATCATCGCCATCAGACCCTTGCCCATCACATAGAGGAACGGCCCGTCGGCGCCGAACGGCATCGCCAGTGCGCTGAGCACGGCAAAAGGCATGACGATCAACGAAACAATCGGCATCACGGCCAGATTGGCGATCAGGCTGAGCGGCGACACACGCTGAAAATGCCAGATGGCGAACAGCAAGGTTGCACTGCCGGCGATGATCGAGGTCATGGCGAGGCCGCCCATGGCCAGCGCGAATTTTCGCGACAGGAAGCCGACGAAGGAGCGCTTTGCCGGCGGCGTTCTCACCTTGTCGGCGCGGTAATCGGCCCAGCCGGCATAGGCGCCGACAAGGGCGGCGGTGGCGGCAAACGACATCTGGAAGCTGGGACCGACCACCTCGTGCGGCGACACCAGGATGACGGCGATGGCGGAGATCGCCAGATTGCGCATGGTGAGTGCGGCGCGATCAAACAGCACGGCGACAAGCATGACCGCCAGCATGATGAAGCTGCGCTCGGCGGCAACCACGACGCCTGAAATGACGAGATAGGCGGCGATGGAGACGAGTGCTGCCACTGCTGCATATTTCTTGACTGGGCGGCGCGAAGAGAAATCGGGAAACAGCGCAAAGGCGCCACGCAGCAACGCCATGATGGTGCCGGCAACCAGCGCCATGTGCAGGCCGGAGATGGAGATGATGTGGTAGATGCCGGTGCGCCGCATCGCTTCGTTGACCTCGTCCGGGATGCCGGCGCGCACCCCGACAATCAACGCCGCGGCAATCTCGCCTTCGGCGCCGCCGATTTTGCCCCTGATATGGTCGGCAATGTTTTCGCGCGCGTTCTCGATTGCCGAGGAGAGCCGCGCGGTCAGCGGCGGCGGTCCCTGCGTAGCAATGGTTTTCGGATTGCCGAGAAAGAAGCCGCTGCCGCCGATACCGGTGAAATAGCTGTCGAAGGAGAAATCGTAGCTCTCCGGCCGCACCGGACCGGTCGGCGGCAACAGCCTGGCATAGCCGGTGATCAGGGAGCCGGCGGTCATATCGGCGGGAACGGTCCGCGCCGAGAGCCTGACCCGCTCCGGGGCGTAGCGCAGCTCGGGGTAAGCGGTCGAAACCACATCGAGCGTCAGCCTGATGCGGCCGCTTTCCATCTGTTCGAGACTGACGACGCGGCCGGTCAGCCGTGTCTGGATCTCGGAGCCGAGCATCTGCGTTCCGGCGCGCCAGGTCTCGACCTTGGCGGCGACGACGCCGAGCGCGCACAGCATCGCGGCCATGCAGAACAGATGCGTCCTCGGCCGCGATCGCGTGGCGACAGCGCAACATGTCGCCAGCACCACAATGGCGATTGGCTGCGCAAAGCCCGACTCGCCGGCCAGCGAGAAATAAATGATGACGCCGGCCGCCAGGAAAACCGGCACCAGCAGGAAGGCGACGCCCCGGTCGAGCTCCGTGTTGGCGGCCACGGCAAGGCTGCGGCGGAGCGCGGGCCATGACGGACGGCGAAGCCGTCTGCGCAGACGGGCGATAGATCCGGGCGCTGTGACTTGCGCCGGCAACGCGTGACCGGGCAGCGCAGGCGCGACGCCGGGATGCGGCTCAGGCAGCGCGAGGGGCAGCGGCTCGGCATAGGGACTATCGGCAAACAGCGAGCGTTCGCTGACGCTTGCCTCGGCGCCTTCGCCTTCCTTCGTGCCCCGGCCACGTCCAGCCATCGGGTCTGCCCCTTGCGCCCCAGACCCCTATGCTACATGAACGCGCAAAGCGCGAAAGTCCGCGTGATCACGTCCACCGCGCCGGAATCGACCATCACCTGGCAAGGACGCTCAATCCTCAATCATATCCTGGCCCTCCGCTCTCAGGCGAGCAAGCCCATCGTGCATTGCCTTCAATTGTTCCGGTGTATGACCCTGCCATTCACCGAGTTCACCCAGGATGAGCAACGGATCACGGGAGCGGTAGGATTTCGTCGGATTACCGGGAAATTTTTTGTCGGTCAGGTTAGGGTCATCCATAAAAAACTCCGTCGGCTTTACGATGTAAATCCTTTGACGACCGTCACCCGTTGCAAGCTCTGCTCCCCAGATGGCGGCTTCCAGTGTCTGGGTGAAATAGATCCATGACAGTGGTTTACCTCTGAAATTGGAAGGGTGGCCGACGCTCAGCAGATCCCCGGGTTTCAAATCCGCCCGGGTACCATGGTAGAACGGATCACCCTCCGTATGGTCGGCGTTTTCGGTCATCGGTAGTCCTTCTTTCAATCATGCCTCCTTCGTGGCGAGACCGGCCTGCACACAGTTGCGGTGTTCACGATAATGATTGCAGAAAGGTCAATATGCGTGACCAAGCCAACGCTGTCACGGCGGCGTTGTAGTCGGGCAGTGCCGCATCCGTGAAGAAATGTCCGCTCGTCAGAGGGGGCTACCACCGTCGCAGCGATGTTCCAGGCACTGTGACGGACGCTGCAGCCGAATGAAACCCAGACATTGACGCTGCTGCCAAATGAGGTTGCGCGGAGGTGCGAACAGATTTTGTGCTACAAGGCTCCGGCGCCTGTTGACGCAACCGATAATTGCCGACGTGCCCCGGCCTCGTCCAGCCATCGGGTCTGCCCCTTGCGCCCCAGACCTCCTATGCTACATGAACGCGCAAGCGCGAAAGTCCGCGCGATCACGCCCCGCTTTCCAAGCTTCCCGAGAGTTCCATGTCCGACACGGTCGTCACCCGTTTTGCCCCCTCGCCCACCGGCTATCTGCATATCGGCGGCGCGCGCACGGCGCTGTTCAACTGGCTGTACGCCAAGCACACCGGCGGCACGATGGTGCTGCGCATCGAGGACACCGACCGCGAACGCTTCAACGAGGCGGCGACACAGGCCATTCTGGATGGGCTGACCTGGCTCGGCCTTTCCTGGGACGGTGAGGCCATATCGCAGTTCGAGCGCGCGCCGCGCCACCGTGAGGTGGCCGAGGAGCTGGTGCGCCTGGGCAAGGCCTATTACAGCTACGAGACGCCTGCCGAGCTCGAGGCGATGCGCGAGGCCGCACGCGCCAAGGGCCTGCCGCCTCGCTACAACGGCCAGTGGCGCGATCGTGCCCCCTCGGAGGCGCCTCCCGGCGTCAAGGGCGCCATCCGCATCAAGGCGCCGACCGAGGGCGAAACCGTGGTGCACGACCGTGTGCAGGGCGAGGTGCGCTTCCCCAACAAGGACCTCGACGATTTCATCATACTGCGCTCGGACGGCAATCCGACCTACATGCATGCCGTCGTCGTCGACGACCATGACATGGGCGTCACCCACATCATCCGTGGCGACGACCATCTGACCAACGCCGCGCGCCAGACGGTGATCTACAACGCGATGGGCTGGGACGTCCCGTCGATGTCGCATATCCCGCTGATCCACGGCGCCGACGGCGCCAAGCTGTCGAAGCGGCACGGCGCACTCGGCGTCGAGGCTTATCGCGCCATGGGCTATCTGCCCGAGGCGCTGCTCAATTATCTGGCACGGCTCGGCTGGAGCCATGGCGACGACGAGATCATGTCGATCAAGGACATGATTTCGTGGTTCGACATCGGCGATGTCAACAAGGGTGCGGCGCGCTTCGACTTCGCCAAGCTCGAGTCGATCAACGGCGCGCATATGCGCAAGATGGCCGATGCCGAGCTGTTCGACATTTTCGTCGCCACTCTGCCATACCTCGAAGGCGGACCGGCTATCGCCGCCCGTCTCGACGATGCCAGGAAGGCGCAGCTGCTGGCCGCCTTGCCGGGCCTGAAAGAGCGCGCCAAGACGCTGGTGGAACTGGCCGATGGCGCGGCCTTCCTGTTCGTCGAGCGGCCGCTGCCGATCGACGAGAAGGCGGCAGCACTGCTCAATGCCGACGCGCGCGCGATCCTGCGCGGCGCACATGCCGCTTTGCAGACTGTTTCGGGCGATTGGTCGGCTGCCGCGGCTGAAGCCGCGGTGCGCGAGTTCGCGACGGCAGGCGGCCACAAGCTCGGCGCCGTGGCCCAACCGCTCCGGGCGGCCCTTACCGGCCGCAGCACCTCGCCCGGCGTGTTCGACGTGCTCGCCGTGCTTGGCCGCGAGGAAAGCCTGGCGCGGATTGCGGATCAAATCGATTAGGAGCGAACTGGCCCAAGAAGATTGGCATTGAAAGGCGGGTTTCGCAGTGCAACATTAGGCCTTGGCCCAATCTGGCACGCACCTCCCAAAATGCGGTGGCGAGTTCGCGCATTCCGGTGATTTCGACGTGTCGTTTGCAGGAATTGCCTTGCCGGCATGAGGAACATGAAGGAGTTTGAGAATGAGCGAAGCTGCGACAAGACTGGAAACCGGCAGCAAGACGACGCACCCGTCGACTGCCACGCTCGAACTGGCCGGCAAGACGCATGAATTCAAGGTGCGAAGCGGCTCGGTCGGGCCCGACGTCATCGACATCGGTGCGCTCTACAACACCACCGGCGCCTTCACCTACGATCCCGGCTTCACCTCGACGGCGAGCTGCGAGTCGGCGATAACCTTCATCGACGGCGATGCCGGCATCCTGCTTCACCGCGGCTACCCCATCGACCAGCTGGCCGAGCATGGCGACTTCCTCGAAGTCTGCTACCTCCTGCTCTACGGCGAACTGCCGACCAAGGCGCAGAAGGACGATTTCGACTACCGGGTAACGCGCCACACCATGGTGCACGAGCAGATGTCGCGCTTCTTCACCGGCTTTCGCCGCGACGCGCATCCGATGGCTGTGATGTGCGGTGTGGTCGGCGCGCTGTCGGCCTTCTATCACGACTCCACCGACATTTCGGACCCATACCAGCGCATGGTCGCCTCGATGCGGCTGATCGCCAAGATGCCGACGATTGCGGCCATGGCCTACAAATACCATATCGGCCAGCCCTTCATTTACCCGAAGAACGAGCTGAACTTCGCCGCCAACTTCCTGCACATGTGCTTTGCGGTGCCGTGCGAGGAATACAAGATCAATCCGGTGCTGGCGCGCGCCATGGAGCGCATCTTCATCCTGCATGCCGACCACGAACAGAACGCCTCGACCTCGACGGTGCGGCTTGCCGGCTCGTCGGGCGCCAATCCGTTCGCCTGTATCGCCGCCGGCATCGCCTGCCTGTGGGGCCCGGCGCATGGCGGCGCCAACGAAGCGGCGCTCAACATGCTGGGCGAGATCGGCCACGTCGACCACATCCCGGAATTCATCGCCCGCGCCAAGGACAAGAACGATCCGTTCCGGCTGATGGGCTTCGGCCATCGCGTCTATAAGAACTACGATCCTCGCGCGAAAATCATGCAGAAGACGGCGCATGAGGTGCTGGGCGAACTCGGCATCAAGGACGATCCGCTGCTCGACATCGCCATGGAGCTGGAAAAGATCGCGCTGACCGATTCCTACTTCATCGAGAAGAAGCTCTATCCGAACGTCGATTTCTATTCCGGCATCACGCTGAAGGCGCTGGGCTTCCCCACCACCATGTTCACCGTACTGTTCGCGGTCGCCCGCACCGTCGGCTGGATCGCGCAGTGGAAGGAAATGATCGAGGATCCCCACCAGAAGATCGGCCGTCCGCGCCAGCTCTACACCGGCGCGCCGGAACGCGACTACGTGCCGATTGCGAAAAGGTGAAAGAGAGTGAATGGTGAATGGTAAGTAGTGAATAGCAGGTAGTAAGTAGCAGCTTGATTATAGGCGAGAGCGCGTTAATCCTATTCACTATTCACTATTCACTATTCACTATTCACTATTCACTATTCACTATTCACTATTCACTACGGCCTATTCGCTCTCCCGATGTGGCGAAGAACGACATCGGCGGCGATGTCGCCGGAGGGCCTGTCGGTGGCCATGCGTCTGGCAACCTCGCCAAAGCCGTCCTTTTGCCAGGCGCGGTAGGCGGTGTCTGAAAACAGTGCCTCGAGCTGCCGCGCCAGATAGTGCGGCCGCACATACTGGTTGTAGCTTTCCGGCACGACCGGCCGGTCGGCAATAAGGTTGGGCAAAGCAGCGCTCCACACCGTGATCAGGCTCTGCGCCATCAGCATGATCGGATCGAACTTGTAGCAAGAGATCATCGGTACACCCGACAACGCCAGTTCCAGCGACACCGTTCCTGACGCGATCAGCGCCGCATCGGCCTTGCCGAAGGCCTGCCACTTGCGCTCGGGATCGAGGATGACTTCCGGCTCCTGATCCCAGCGCGCCACCGATGTTTTGACCAGTTCGGCGACATGCGGCACCGTCGGCAGCAACAGCCGCAGCCGGTGGCCACGCGCGCGCAGCGCCGACACCGTCTCGCCGAACGGACCGATAAGCCGGCTCACCTCGCCACGCCGCGACCCTGGCAGGACGAGCAGCGTCTTGACGTGATCGGCCGAGAGATCGCGTGGCTGGGCTTGCGCCCTGGCCGCGCCCAGCACGCCTGGATCATGCGTGAGGCGATGTCCGACGTAAGTGCCGGGCGGGCCGCCGAGACGGCTGAGCTCCTTTACCTCGAAAGGCAGGATGCACAGTATGTGGTCGACATACGGCTTCATCGCGGCCGCCCTACCCGGCCGCCACGCCCAGACGCTCGGGCAGACATAATGGACGATCGGGATCGACGGATCGGCGGCGCGGATCTTTTTGGCGACGCGCAGCGAGAAATCGGGGCTGTCGATGGTGATCAGACAGTCGGGTTTTTCGGCGGCAACAGCACTTGCCGTCTGGCTGATCCGCCGCATCAGGCGCGGCAAGTCACGGAGGATGGCGCTGAGCCCCATCAGCGCGATCTCGGCGCCGTCGAACAGCGGCGCCAGTCCGAGCGCCTGCAGATGCCGCCCGCCAGTGCCGACGAGTTGCACCTCGCGCCCGGTCATGCGCTTCAGCGCCTGCACGATGTCGGCGCCCAGCAGGTCGCCGGATTCTTCGCCGGCGACGATGGCAATCTTCAGCGGCTTCTCAGCTGCCATGGACAGACTCCGCAGCCGGCAGGCCGAACACGAACAGGCCGAGCGCATTGGCGCGCGCGACAACGGCGGGGCCTTCGAGGATGAGCGAACGGCCGGCTTCGACGGCAATGCCGGCCAGCCCCGCGGCATGCGCCGCCTCGACGGTCCGGGGGCCAATAGATGGCAGATCGGCACGCAATTCCTGGCCAGGCTTGGCGCATTTGACCAGGACACCGCGCGTCTTGCCGGCCAGCCTGCCATGGCCGCGCAACTGCTGCGTCCGCTCGAGCAGTCCGTGGGTGCCCTCGACGCCTTCCAGGGCAACAGTGCGGCCACCGATGGCAATTGCCGCCTGACCAATGTCGAGCGCGCCGATGGCCTTTGCCGCCGCGTGTGCCGCCTCGATATCGCGCCAGTCGGACTTTCGCGGCGCTGCTTTGGTCAGCGGCCCTTCGGCCGCGACGAGCCGGGGCACGACTTCATGCGCACCGACAACCTTGACGCCCCGTGCCTCCAGGCCGCGGGTCAATATCTTCAACAGCCCGTCATCGCCGCGGGCAAGCGCCATGGCGAGCGAGGGTATAAGTGCCAGTAGCCCAAGGTTCGGACGCATGTCGACCAACCGCGGCCTGCGCCTGATCTCGCCGGCAAGCACAAGATGGGTGATTCGCCGGCGCCTCAGCAACGCAACCAGCGAGCCGATGTCTTCCAGCGCAAGGCTTTCATGCTCATAGATTGTGAGGTCGGACTGACGGTCGGCCTGACCTTCGACCAGGATGATGACGGGCGGATGTCCGGCCTCCGCCAGGCCGGCGGCAACTTCGACCGGCAAGCTACCGCCGCCGGCAATGATGCCGACCCTGGCGTCCGGCGCAAGATCGAGGCCCGTTGAAGTGGCCTCAGCCTTCGTCATCGGCATCGTCGCCGTCGCCACCCTTAAGCGACGGGACGGCAAAATGCCGCTTGCCGCGACTGGTGATGAAATCGATGATTTTCATGGCCGTCGGCGACGACGCAAACTCGGCCTTGGCGAATTCGATGTTCTCGCCGACAGTGCGGGAGCGGTCGAAGATGGTCTTGTAAGCCTTGCGCAGCAGGTAGATTTCGGCGCGCGGCAACCCGGCGCGCTTCAGGCCGATTATGTTGAGTCCACGCAGGCTGGCGCGATTGCCCACCGCAATGGCGTAGGGAATGACATCGCCGACAAAAGCCGAGCAGCCGCCGAGAAAGGCGTTGTCACCAACACGCACGAACTGATGAACGGCGCTGAGGCCGCCAATATAGACGCTGTCACCGACCTCGCAATGGCCGCCCAGGGTCGCGCCATTGGCGAAGGTGGCGTTTTTACCGACGACGCAATCATGGGCAATGTGGGCATAGGCAAGGAAATTGCCGTTGTCGCCGACGGTCGTCTCGCCGCGGCTGGAATCGGTGCCGAGATGCATGGTCACGCCTTCGCGGATCGTGCAGTTCTGGCCGATGACCAAAGTGGTGCGGCCGCCCTTGTGCTTGGTGTTCTGCGGCGGTCCGCCCAGTGTCGCCATTGGATAGACCTTGGTCGCGGCGCCAATGGTTGTCGCGCCCAGCACCGAGACATGGCTGACCAGTTCGACGCGGTCACCGATCACGGCGTCAGCGCCGACATAGCAGAAAGGTCCTATTGCGGCGCCTTCGCCGATCTGCGCGCCGGCCTCGATGACGGCCGAGGGGTGGATTGAAGTCTGTATTTTCATGAGCATTTCGAACCGTCAGCCGGTAACCATCATTGCCGAGATCTCGGCTTCGGCGGCCTTTGTGCCCTCCACCATGGCCTCGCAGGCGAATTTGAGCAGGTTGCCGCGCATCTTGATTTTCTTGACGTGGATTTTCAACTGGTCGCCCGGGACGACCGGTTTGCGGAATTTCGCATTATCGATGGTCAGGAAATAGACCAGCGACGGCTTTTCCGTGTTGAGGTTACGGATGCAGATCGCGCCGGCGGTCTGCGCCATGGCCTCGACGATGAGCACGCCCGGCATCACCGGCTGATCCGGGAAATGGCCCTGGAAATGCGGCTCATTGATGGTCACGTTCTTGATGCCGATGGCAGAATCATTGCCGTCGATTTCGATGATGCGATCGATCATCAGGAAGGGATAGCGATGCGGTAAAAGCTTCATCAACCCCAATATATCGACCGCTTCGAGCGTCGCCGGCACCATCTCAGCTACTTCCCCCTTCGCCCTGCTTGCGCGTCCTGGCGAGCTTCCTCAGCATGGCGATCTCGCGCATGGCTTCCGCCATCGGCTGCGCCGGATAGCCTCCCCAGATCTCGCCCGCCGGCACGTTGCTCATGAACCCGCTTCTTGCAGCAAGCTTGGCCCCTGATCCGATGGTCAAATGATCGGCAAGGCCAACGCCGCCGCCCATGGTGACACCATCACCGACGGTGACGGAGCCGGAAATACCAGAGAGCCCGGCAATAATGCAATTGCGGCCGATGCGAACGTTATGGGCGATCTGCACCAGATTGTCGATCTTGGTGCCCTGACCGATGACCGTATCCGACATGGCGCCGCGATCGACGGTCGTGTTCGAGCCGATTTCGACATCGTCCTGGATGATGACGCGGCCGACCTGCGGCACACGCTCAGGGCCTTTGGCGCCGCCGACAAAGCCGAAGCCGTCCTGGCCTATCCTGGCGCCGCCATGAATGATGACGCGGTTGCCGATCAGCGCATACTGAACACTGACACCCGGCCCAATGTAGCCGTCACGGCCGATCTGGCAGGAGGGGCCGATAACGGCGTGGGGGGCAATGACCGTTCCGCTGCCGATGGAAGCGCGGGGGCCGATGACCGCTCCGGCCTCGATGATCGCCCCGGCCTCGATATGCGCCGAGGCATCGACATGAGCTTGCGGCGAGACCCCGGTTTCGCTGGTCATCGGTCCCGGCGTAGCCGCCGTCGGGAACAGCAGCCGGCCGATCATGGCGAAGGCCTGCTGCGGGCGCGGATGAACCAGAACCGCAATGCCTGCCGGCGCCTTGCCCGCGAACTCGGCGGGACAAAACACGGCCGCCGCCTTCAGCGACTGCATCAGCGCGAAATTGCGCTTGCCGTCGACGAAGACGAGCGCACCCTCGCCGCCTTCATTGGCTGGCGCCAACGCATCGATCGATATGTGGGCAAAATCGGAATCGACAAGCGATGCGCCGGTCAGATTCGCGACTTCGCCAGCCGTATACCGGCGTGATGGCGCGAAGAACACCGGATCGGTCATTCCAGAAGCAATATCCAGCTAGGTCGGATCAATTCTCTTCCGGACCCCAACGGCCCGGAAGCATCGTTACCGCAAGATCAGAAGCGGCTCGACATGCCGAAGTTGAATTCCTGCACGTCGTCGGTCTTTTCCTTCTTGACGGGCATCGCGTAGTCAATGCGGATCGGGCCGAAAGGCGATGACCACAACAAGCCGACACCAACCGAGGCGCGCAACTTCATATCGACCGAGGCCTGATCGACGCCGGCGGTGTCGATCTTGCTGCCGTACAGTGTGGCGGCATCAGCAAACACAGCGCCGCGCACACCAAAGCTTTCCGGAATGACCGGTATCGGAAATTGAGCTTCCGCCGACGCATTGAAATAGGTGGTGCCGCCGAGGTGATCACCACCAGAACCCGGCGTAATATCGGCAGGGCCGATGCCGCCATACTCGAAGCCGCGGATCATGCGGTCGCTGCTCTGGAACTGATCGAAGATACGCAAGCCGTCACCGCCGAAGCCCTGAATATGGCCAGCGCCGCCTGAGATCAGGCCAACCAGATCCAGCTGTTCGGACAGCGTCTGGTAGACAGTGCCACGACCGGTAACCTTGACGAATTTGGCATCGCCACCAAGGCCGGCCACTTCCACGGTCGTGGTGGCGTAGATGCCTTCATGCGGACTCTTCATGTCGTCGATGGTGTTGTAGACCAGTCCCAGGCTGACCGACGACTTGATCCACGGGCTATCATTGATGCCCTCGACGATGGCTTTAGAAATGTGGCAGTCAGCGTCCGGAATCTCATCGTGGGGAGTATCATCGCAACCGTCGTCGAGCTTGTACTTCTCCTGGGCGATATTGTACGCCAACTGCGTCGAGATGTTGTCGGTGATCGGCAGGCCGAAGCGCACCGTCGCACCCAGCGTCTCGCTGTCATAGTGGTCGTAGTTGCGGGTCTGCTGGAAGATATCGAAGCCGGCGGCGATACGGCGCCCCAGGAAATAGGGTTCGGTGAAGGACAGGCTGTAGTCCCGCGAATTCTTGCCGCCACCCGCCGAAACCTTGATGTACTGGCCGCGACCGAGGAAGTTGCGCTCCGCGACCGAACCTTCGACAGACGGACCGGCAGTGTCGCCACCGGTCGAATAACCTGCGCCAACCGAGAACTCGCCGGTCGATTTCTCGACCACGTCGACCACGAGCACGACCTGGTCTGGCTCAGAACCCGGGACAGTCGAAACGTCGACTTTCTCAAAGTAATCTAGCTTTTCCAGCCGCTTCTTCGCGCGCTGGATGAGTACCTGGTTGAAGGCGTCGCCTTCGCTGACATCGAACTCACGACGAATGACATAGTCGCGTGTGCGGTCGTTGCCGCGGATTTCGATGCGCTCGATATAGGCCTTGGTGCCCTGGTCGATCGTATAGACGACCGAAATGGTGTGGTTCTCGAAGTTGCGATCACCGCGAGGCGTCACCTGGGCGAAGGCATAGCCCGAACCCGCGACCTTTTCGGTCAGCGCAATGATGGTGTCCTCGACATCCTTGGCGTTGTAGACGTCGCCCTTGTGGGTCTGAACCACCGATTCCAGCGCCTTCGAGTCGACTTCGGGAATGGTGCTCTCGACGCTGACGTCGCCGAACGTATAGCGGTCGCCTTCCTGGACGGTGATGGTAACGGTGTACTGGTTGGTCGTGTCGTCGAGCTCGCCGACAGCTGAGACCACCTGGAAGTCGGCATAGCCGTGATTGTAATAGAAGCGGCGCAGCGATTCCTGGTCGGCGCGGAGCTTGTCCTCGTCATAGACGTCGTCACGCAGCACGAAGGACAGGAAGCTCGAGCGCTTGGTGGCGATGACGTCAGACAGGCGGCGGCTCGAATAGGCGCTGTTGCCGACGAAATTGACAGCGGCGATCTTGGTGCGGCCGCCTTCGTTGATGTTGAAGACCACGTTCACGCGGTTGTCGCCGAGATCCATGATCTGCGTCGTGACAGTGGCGTCATCGCGGCCAATCCGCCTGTAGGCAGCCTTCACCGCCTCGACATCGGAGTCCAGCGTTGCCTGCGAGAACGTCCCGCGCGGCTTCAACTGCACGGCGACTGCCAGCGCATTGTCCTTGAGCTTCTTGTTGCCCTGGAACAGAACCTGGTTGACGACCTGATATTCGGCAACCTTGACCACCAGCGTCGAACCGACCTGATTGATCTGCACGTCCGAGAACAGCCCGGTGCCGAACAGCGCCTTGACCGCATCGTCGATATCGGCGCTGGAAAACGCCTTGCCCGGCTTGATGGTGATGTAGTTGCGGATGGTGTCGGCGTCGACACGCTGGTTGCCGCTGACCTCGACTCTCGAGACAACGGCTGCCTGCGCCGCAGATGTGGCAACGAACTGCACGGCGAGCGCACCTGGTACAACCAGAGCGGCGGACATAGCCACCGCGGACGCGGCGCTCAAAAATTTGGATGCTGCCTTCATCGGGCTTTTGTACCTTTTCTCGAAGTCCCCACGGCGAGAAAACCGGACGTGCGGTAATTTCTCCTACCGTATTAACCGGATTTTCCCTACACGCAAGGCTTCTGGTTAATTTGTAATTACTTAACCCTGATGCGTGGCTTTCGCGTCACGCATACCCCCGTGCATGGTAAACGGCGTCTCAACATTGCCGGTGCTGAAGCCAAATTTCTTCATGATTTCAGCACCCAAACAGATCGTTCCAGAAGACGAAGCCCATAAATCCCAGCACCAGAAAGAGGCCGGCCCGGTATCCCATTTCCATCATCCGCTCCGATACCGGACGCCGGAAAACGGCTTCGAGTGCGTAGAACAGGAGATGGCCGCCGTCGAGGGGGGGAATCGGCAAAAGGTTCAGAATTCCGATCCCGACCGATAGCCCGGCGACGAGTTGCACCAGCCATAGGAAGCCCAGCTTTGCCGCCTGCCCCGACATCTTGGCGATCTTGATGGGGCCGCCCAGCTGGCATTTGTCTTCGCGGCCGACAACGAATCGCTGCAGGAACTGGCCGGTGCGCTGAATGACGTGCCCCGTCTCCTCGACCGCGGCGCCGACTGCTCCGACAGGGCTGTAGGTGATCAGCCTGGGCTGGCCGACATCCTTGTTGTTGACGACGCCGATGACGGCCACCTTGACCTTGTTGCCCAGCGCGTCCAGCTGCTCCATCGGCTCCGGCGTCGCGACGACGGTGACCTCCTTGCCGTCGCGCAACATGGTGAAGGTGATGGCGTCGCCGCCGCGGCCTGAGACCACGCGTTGGACGTCGGCGAAGGTCTCAACCTTGCTGCCGTCGACGGCGACGAATCGGTCGCCTGGCAAAATGCCGGCCCTTTCGGCTGGACTGCCGGCGGTGACCGCCGCCACCATCGGCTCAAACACAGGGCGGCCATAGAGGGAAAACAGCACGGCAAAGACGGCAATGGTCAAAAGGAAGTTGAACAACGGTCCGGCCACCACCGTGGCGGCGCGTTTCCAGATGGGTTGCGTGTGGAAGGCGACCTTGCGTTCAGCGTCAGTCAGCGTTTCCAGATCTTCCGAACTCGGCTGGCTCGACGTGGCGCTCATGTCGCCGACGAATTTGACATAACCGCCGAGCGGTATGGCGCAGAGCTTCCAGCGCGTGCCGTGGCTGTCGTTGAAGCCGAGAAGTTCGGGGCCGAAGCCGATCGAAAAGGCCTTCACGCCAATGCCGCACCAGCGGCCGACCAGGTAATGGCCCATTTCGTGAATGAAGACGACCACGGTCAGCACGAACAGAAACGGCACCAGCGTGCCGAGGACAAAGCCTTCCGTGCTGAAAAACGCGTGAAGAATTTCGTTCAAGTCATGCCCTCAAATTCACCCGCGGCAAAAGGTGTCGCCGCGACTGTGACATCAATCCAGGCGAATCCGTGGCGTGCGCCATTTCTTCGCCGTGAAATATCACTCAAGCCGGAAACAGCCCCTGCGCCGGATGATCGGCGCCCGCCGAAATCCAGCCGATCACGTATAGGGCAAAAGCCGCCGCGACAAGCCCGTCCACCCTGTCCATGACACCGCCATGCCCGGGTATCAACGCGCTTGAATCCTTGCGGCCGTGGCGGCGCTTGACCCAGGATTCGAAGAGATCGCCAGCCTGGGCAACAATCGACAGCACCAGCGCAACCAAGGCGAGGACGCCAAGATTGCCGGCCCCGGCGGCGGCAGCCAGAAGCACGCCGGCGGCCACGCCGCCGACAGCGCCGCCAAGCGCGCCGCTCTGCGTCTTGCCGGGGGATATAGATGGCGCGAGCTTGGGCCCACCGACGGAGCGGCCGACGAAATAGGCGAAGATGTCGGTCGCCCAGACCACGGCGAACAGAAACAGGATTGCGACCAGGCCGGGATGGTCGCCGCCGCGCAGCAGCGCCAGCGATAAGCCGGACAAAGCCGCGTAGGCAAGACCGGCTGCATCCCATTGCGCCGCTCCACGCATACGGGCGCCGATAGCAGCGACCACAACCATGGCCAGGACAAGAGACAGAAGCCACGATGCCGGCACGCCTGCAACCAGGGCGACGACGAAAACCAGAAGCAGCGCTTCGGGAATGAAGCCGAGGGTCGCACCGGCCAAGGGGCGCGACATGCGCGCCCATTCATAGAAGATGACCGCCGATATCCCGGCGCAAAGCAGGCGGAACCACAGCCCTCCCAACCAGGTCAGGCCAAGCGCTATTGCGGCCAGCACCAGCGCCGAGACGATGCGAAGCTGAAGATTGTTCATCCCGCCGCCGATCACGAGGCAGCGACATCTTGAGCGGCAAGCCCGCCAAAACGGCGCTCGCGGCCAGCAAAATCGCGCAATGCGTCGGCCAGGTGTTCGCGGCTGAAGTCAGGCCAGTAGCAAGGCAGAAAAACCAGTTCGCTGTAGGCTGCCTGCCACAGAAGGAAGTTCGACAGCCGAAGCTCGCCACTGGTGCGGATGACCAGCTCCGGATCGGGAATGCCTGCGGTGTCGAGGGCGCCGGCAAAAGTGTCTGCCGTGATCGCCTCTGCGTCGATCTCGCCGCGCGCCACTGCGGCTGCGAGCTTGCGTGCCGTGCGCACGATCTCGTCGCGCCCGCCATAGTTGAAGGCGATGACCAAGGTCAGCGATTCATTGCGCGCAGTCAGCGATTCGGCCTCTTCCAGCAGGCCCCTGATGTCCGGCTGCAGCCCCGCCCTGTCACCGATGATCCTGACGCGCACGCCGTTCTGGTGCAGTTCGGCCAGATCGCGGCGGATGAACAGTTTCAAAAGCCCCATCAGGTCGCTGACTTCGGCCTTGGGCCGCGACCAGTTTTCCGACGAAAAGGCGTAGACGGTCAGGAAGGAAATGCCGAGACCGGGCGCGGCGCGCACCGTCTTGCGCAGCGCTTCGACGCCGGCGCGATGGCCGGCAAGCCGCGGCATGCCGCGCGCCTTGGCCCAGCGTCCGTTTCCATCCATGATGATCGCGACATGCGCGGGCGTTGCCATTGTCTCGCTTTCGGGCCGGTGTGGGCCGACCCTAAACCTGCATGATTTCAGCTTCCTTATCGGAAAGCAGGTGATCGATGGTGCTGATCGTCTCGTCGGTCAGCTTCTGGACCTGATCGGAGCGCTTGCGCTGATCGTCCTCGCTGATGTCGCCGTCCTTTTCGGCCTTCTTCAAGAAGTCCATGCCGTCGCGACGGACATGGCGCACCGCGACGCGGGCGTTCTCGGCGTAGCCATGCGAGATCTTGACCAGTTCCTTGCGGCGCTGCTCGTTGAGCTCGGGCAGCGGAATTCTGAGATTGGTGCCGTCGACGATCGGATTGAAGCCGAGATTGGATTCTCTGATGGCACGGTCGACCGCGCCGACCATCGACTTATCCCAGACCGAAACCGAAATCATGCGCGGCTCGGGCACCGACACGTTCGCCACCTGGTTGATGGGCATGGTGGTGCCGTAGGCCTGGACCTGGATGGCGTCGAGCAGATTGCTGGAGGCACGGCCGGTGCGCAGCGAAGCCAAATCGTGCTTGAAGGCGGCGATCGCGCCATCCATGCGCCGCTTGAGGTCGTCGAACTCACCACTCATCTTAGTCTCCTCGACCCGTTTGATCCGGGTTCACTGCTTAGGGCCCATATTCGGACCCTCTTTCGAAAACTGATCCCTTTTTGGAGAGTATACTCCGGATTATTCGTCGGCGACGATCGTGCAACGGCCGCCGCCCCGCAGAATATCGCCGAAACCACCTTTTTCGTGGATCGAATAGACGATTATCGGGATGTTGTTTTCGCGCGCAAGTGCAATTGCGGCGGTATCCATGATCGATAAGCCCTTGTTGATGACTTCGGCATGGCTGATGCGCTCGAAGCGGGTCGCATTCGGATCCTTCTTGGGATCGGCCGAATAGACGCCGTCGACCTGGGTGCCCTTGAACAACGCGTCGGCGCCGATCTCGGCGGCGCGCAAGGCCGCGGCCGAATCGGTGGTGAAGAACGGATTGCCGGTGCCGCCGGCGAAAATGACGACCTTGCCCTGGTTCATATAGGCGGTGGCCTGGCGCTGGGAAAAACTCTCGCACAGTTCGGGCATGGCGATGGCCGACAGCACGACGGCATCGACGCCGATCTTGTTCAGCGAGGTGCGCAGCGCCAGCGAGTTGATGACGGTGGCCAGCATGCCCATGTGGTCGCCGGTGACGCGGTCGCCGCCCTTGGATGCCACCGCCACGCCGCGAAAGATATTGCCGCCGCCAATGACGACGCCGACCTCGATGCCAAGCGCGCGGGCTTCGGCGATGTCGGCGGCGATTCGGTCGACCACCGAGACGTCGATGCCGAAATGCTGCTCGCCCATCAACGCTTCGCCCGAGGCTTTCAGCAGGACACGTCGATAGAGGGGCTTTGCCGTCATCTGGACCTCGTCATTGATTGCGTGTGGCAGCCTGGGCAGGCCGCCCTCGCGCGGGCGCCGCCGCTGGCGCGATGCCGAGTTCCGATACACGAAGGGCGCCGCGATGTCACGCGGCGCCCCTCGCCCAATTCCGCCTTCCCGTCGCGGCCCGTCAGTTGCTGGTGATGCTGACGGCGTCGCCCTCGACCAGCAGCGGCGGCGCATAACCCAACGGTTTGTCGCCGGTCACGGCGCCGCCGGTAACCCGGGCTTGTATGTCGGACCCGAAATAGGCGTACGGGAATGGCGGCGGTGTCTTGCTGACCGTATCCAGCCGCGCGCGAAGCTCGGCGGGTAAAGTGAAATCCAACGCCGCCAGATTGTCCTGCAACTGTGCCAGCTTGGTGGCGCCAAGAATCACGGTGGCGATGCCCGGTTGCGTTGCCACCCAGTTGAGCGCGACCTGCGCCATGCTGTGTCCGAGTTCGGCGGCCACTTTTTCGAGTTCCGCCACGATCGCCCAGTTGCGCTCGGTGAACTTCTGGAACCCCGGATGAGTGGTGTTGCGAAAGCCGTCGAGCCGGCCGACATGGCCGTCCTGCGTCGGCCGGTACTTGCCGCTGAGCAGGCCGCTGGCCAGCGGGCTCCACACCATGATTCCTGCGCCATGGCGGGTGCCGAAGGGCACGAACTCATTTTCGATCGAACGCTCCGCCAGCGAATATTCAAGCTGCAGGGCCGACACCGGCTCGTAGCCGCGCCACTCGGCGATCGTCTGCGCGCGGGCAGCATACCAGGCCGGCACATCGGACAGGCCGACATGGCGAATTTTGCCCGCACGCACGAGATCATCCGTCGTGCGCATGACCTCCTCGGCCGGCGTCAGCCCGTCCCAGACATGGAGGAGGTAGAGGTCGATATAGTCAGTGCCCAACCGCTTCAGCGAGGCGTCCACGGCGCGCAAGATGTTCTTGCGGCCATTGCCGCCGGCGTTCGGATTGCCGGGCTCCGCGTTGAAGGTGAATTTCGTGGCGATCACCGCTTTGTCGCGCAAGCCCCGCTCGGCGATGAATTCGCCGAGCCAGGTTTCGGCTGTGCCGCCGGTGTAGAGGTCGGCGGTGTCGAAGAAATTGCCGCCGGCCTCGACATAGGCGTCGGCCATGGCGCGCGCGGTTTCCCTGTCCGCGCCCCAGCCCCATTCGGTGCCAAAGGTCATGGTGCCCAGTGCCAGCCGGCTGACGCGCAGGCCGCTGTTGCCCAGTGTGTAATAGCTCATGGTCATGGTGTTTTTCCTATCCTGATTTCTTGACGCCGGCTCACTGGCCAGGCGTCATCTTGACCCAGGGATTGCCGCGCTCATGCGTGGCGCGGAAAACGAAGCCGTCGACTTTCCAGCCGGTCCCGGAGCGAACCAGATGGTGCTCGTAGGTGCCCCAGACTTCCCACAGCGGGTCGCCATTGCCTTCCATCCGGTTCCAGGCATAGCCGTTCGAAGAGACGGTCGCCGCGTCCGCCTCAAAGATCACCTGGTGATTGGTGCGCAGATGCAGGCTGGTCTTGCTGCCCCTGAGGTTGCCGGCCCAGGTACCGATCAGATTGTCGGAGGGGATGGTGGCGGCAGGCTGTCCTGACAGGCTGCTGAAGTCGACGGTGACACGGTCGGCGAAATAGGAGCGGGCAAGCTTCCAGTCCTGCGCATCGACGGCACGGTCGATGGCATCGGCGATGCGGATGACGGCGCGTTCGTCGGCGAGCGCGCGCCAACCGGACGGCTCGGCGCCGCCGGCATCGACCGGCGCTAGGGCAAGGCCTGCGGCGAAGGTAGCGTGTTTCAAGGCATCCATCTCTCTTCTCCTTTGTGCATCGGTGATGGCAATATGGGTCAGCCTGTCGGCATCGAGAAGATTGAAGTGTTCGCAAGGACTATGCGATATCATGCATGAATGGACCGGGATCTGCTCAGTCATTTGCCTGTCATCGTCGCCGTTGCCCGACGCGGCGGCTTTGCGCTAGCTGCGGCCGAACTGGGCATGTCCCCATCCGCCGTCAGCCATGCGGTGCGCCTCGTGGAGGAGCGGATCGGCCAGCCGCTGTTTGCGCGCACCACGCGCAGCGTCTCGCTGACGGAAGCCGGCAAGGCGCTGGTGGACACAGCAGCCCCTGCCCTCCAGGATATCGCCGACCGGATGGACCGCATCCGAGCCATCAAGGGCCGGCCCTCCGGCTTGCTCAGGTTGAACGTTCCCAACATCGCCGTTCCACTTGCCGTCACTCCCGTGGCCGCCGCGATGGCTGAACGCTATCCTGATGTGACCATCGAATTGCTCACCGACCAGGGGCTGGTGGACATTGTCGGCGAGGGTTTTGATGCCGGCATCCGGCTGGGCGAGATGATCGCACAGGACATGGTCACGGTCCGGCTGACGCCGCCATTCAACGCCGTGATCGTCGCCTCCCCCGCCTATGTCGGCCGGCATGGCCGTCCGCGCGGTGTGGCGGATCTTTCGGACCACAATTGCATCGGCTACCGGCTTGTGCGCTCCGGCGCACTCTATCGCTGGGACCTGACTGAGGACGGCAAGGATGTCGTGGCCGAGACGAAGGGTACGGTCATCGTCACCGATTCGCTGGCCGCGATCGACCTTGCGCTTGCCGGCGTCGGGCTGACCTATGTGTTCGAGCCGCTGGTGCGCGCGGAATTGGCCGCCGGCCGCCTCGTTCAGATCCTGCCGCAAACGGCGATCGAGGAGCCCGGCCTCTTCCTCTACTTCCCGCGCAGGGCGTCGATGGCGCCAAAGCTCAGGGCCTTCATCGACACCGCACAAGAAATTGGCCGAGCATCCTTGCGGACGCCCGGCCGAGTTGCCTGAGCTGAGAAGCCCTTTTCGGGGCTATTTTTAAAACTACTTCTTCACCGCCGCCGCGACTTCCGCCGCGAAATCGGTCTCTTCCTTTTCGATGCCTTCGCCCAGCGCAAAGCGCAGATAGGCGGAGATCTTGGCCGGAGCGCCGATGTCCTTCTCGGCATCCTTCAGCGCCTGCTCGACAGTGATGTCGGGATTGAGCACGAAGGCCTGCTTGAGGAGCACGACTTCCTCGTAGAACTTGCGCAGGCGGCCTTCGACCATCTTTTCGATGATCGCTTCCGGCTTGCCGGACTGGCGCGCCTGGTCGGCGAAGATCGCCTTCTCGCGCTCGACCGCTGCCGGATCGATCTGCTCGGCGGTCAAAGCCAGCGGGTTGGTGGCGGCGACATGCATGGCGACCTGGCGGCCAAAGGCGTTGGCGGCATGCTCATTGCCCGTGGTCTCGATCGCGACCAGAACGCCGAGCTTGCCAAGACCATCGGCAACCGCATTGTGCACGTAGGTTGCGACAGCACCGTGCGGGACGGTGAGCTTGGCCGAACGGCGGAAGCTCATGTTCTCGCCAATGGTGCCAACGGCGTCCTTGATGGTGTCAGTGACCGACTTGTCCGAACCAGGATACTTTGCGGCAGAGACAGCCTCCGTCGTGCCATAAGCAAGCGCGACCTTGGCGACATTGCGAACGATCTCCTGGAACTGCTCGTTGCGGGCCACGAAATCGGTCTCGGAGTTAACCTCGACGATGGCGGCCTCGCGGACGCCGGAGTCGACGCCGATCAGGCCTTCGGCGGCAGTACGGCCAGCCTTCTTGTCGGCCTTGGAAATGCCCTTCTTGCGCAGCCAGTCGACGGCCTCTTCGATGTTGCCGTTGGTCTCGGTCAACGCCGCCTTGCAGTCCATCATGCCCGCGCCGGTCAAGTCGCGGAGTTCTTTGACCTGTGCAGCCGAAATGCTCATTGTCGCCTCTTTGTTTTAAATGCACCGACGCACCACCGGTACTCGGTGATGCGTCCGTCTAGCGTGCCAAATATGAGAATGATGAAGGCCGCAACCGACCTTCGATTGTCAAGCTTCCGGAGCGTCCGCAGCCGGGGCCGGAGCCGGATCAAGCGCCGGTTCGACCGGAGCTTCGACCGAGGCGCCGATGTCGACGCCGAGCGCGCCCTGCTGGCGGGCGATGCCGTCGATGGCAGCCTTGGCGATCAGGTCGCAATAGAGCTGGATGGCGCGCGCCGCGTCGTCATTACCGGGGATCGGGAAGTCGATCTTGTCCGGATCGCAGTTCGAATCGATGATGGCAACGACCGGAATGCCGAGGCGCTTGGCCTCGAGAATGGCGATCGCTTCCTTGTTGGTGTCGATGACGAACATCAGGTCGGGGGTCGAGCCCATGTCCTTGATACCGCCGAGCGCCTTGTCGAGCTTCTCGCGCTCGCGGTCGAGGTTCAGGCGTTCCTTCTTGGTCAGGCCCTGGGCCTCACCGGCCAGCATCTCGTCGAGCTTGCGCAGGCGCTGGATCGAATTCGAGATCGTCTTCCAGTTGGTCAGCATGCCGCCGAGCCAACGCGAATTGACATAATACTGGGCCGAACGCTGCGCCGCGTCAGCGACGATATCCGAAGCCTGGCGCTTGGTGCCGACGAACAGCACGCGACCGCCCTTGGCAACGGTGTCGGAAACCTGCTTCAGAGCCTGGTGCAGCAAAGGCACCGTCTGCGACAGGTCGATGATGTGGATGTTGTTGCGGGCGCCGTAGATGTAAGGCGCCATCTTCGGGTTCCAGCGGTGGGTCTGGTGGCCGAAGTGAATGCCAGCTTCCAAAAGCTGGCGCATGCTGAAATCAGGCAGTGCCATTCTTAGTTCCTTTTCCGGTTAGCCTCCACGGACACAGGCATTTTTGGACTTTGTCCTCGAACGCCACCGGAGGTTTCAGCCGGATTTCTCCCGGGCAGACACCAAAGTCCGTGTGTGGAATGAGCGCGCATATAGAGGGGAAGCGCTGCAAACGCAAGCGGTGAGGTGCTTCATCGCTCAGCGCGCGGCAATCAGCGCTCCGGTCCCGATCATGGCGCTGCCGGCGAACCGGTTCATCAGCCGCATGCGTCCGGGCGTCCTGAACCAGCCGGATGCCCTGCCCGCCAGCGCGGCGTAGATGCCCATGGTGAGAATATTGGCGCCGACGACGACTGCCACCACCAGCAGGCCGTCGGCAAACGTCATGGTGTCGAGGTTGAGGATCAGCGGCATGATCGAGGCGTGGAACAGGATCGCCTTCGGGTTGCCGAGCGCCACGGAGGCGCCAAGCAGGAACGCGACAATCCGGTTTGGGGGATTCCTTGCGCGGCCGATTGCGCGGCCGCGGCCCGCCACATCTTGATGCCGAGGAAAATCAGGTAGGCCGCACCGGCGTATTTCAACAGGAGAAACACCCATTCGAAGGTCTGGGCCAGCGCCACCAGCCCGAGCAGTGCCAAGGTGACCAGCACGGCATCACCGGCGGCAATGCCCATTCCGGCGACGAACGCACGCAGGAAGCCGCGTGCCACGCCGTTGGTGATCACCGTGAACATCGCCGGTCGTCCCGGCGTGGCGGCGGCAAGTGTGATGGCAAGGCAATAAGCCAGGAATGCCGTTAGCGTCACGACCGGCCCTTTCCGTTGGGTACCCGTACGCGCCTGAAGATCGCAACGATCTCCTCGCGGCTGCATTCGATGGCGCCGAGCCGCACCGCCCGGTCGCGCTCGAAGCCGGTTATGTCATAGTGCGGCGCCGATGTCCTGGGCGGCCCTTGGTAGGACGAACGCTTGACGCCAAGTTCGGCGGCGAAACGATGCAGTTCGTCCGTATCGTCGGCCATCAGGTGGCACCAGCGATGGCCGGCCCATTTCCAGATTGCCGCATCGACATAGACCGCCATCGGGAACTGCCATCAAGCCTGCCGTGGCCAGCGCCGCATTGTTGCTATTTCGAGACGGGGCAAGGCTTGGTCTGATCGAACAGCGACAGGTTGACCAGCTTTCCGGTCATCGAGAACTCGCCATAGTCCATTGTGAGGTCGCGGGTGATGCCGTTCTCGTGCAGCTTGAAGCTGATGCGGTATTCCGGCACCTCTTCGCCCGATTTGTCGGTCTCGTCGAAATAGGCGATGTCGACCGGCCAGTATTTGTCGCCGGCAAGCTTGGCCAGCGCCGGCGCTTCGGGGTCGGCCTTGTCGCCCTCGGCCTTCTTGCCGACGATGACGGTGGTGGTCATCACCTTGTTGGCATCCTCCGAACCGTCGAACAGGCTGGTTTCGTAGAAATTCTCGCCCTTCTCGGCCTTGCCGATCAGTTCGACCAGATGCTGGGTCGGGAACTGGGTGGTGGCAAGTTCCAGGCTGTTCTTCTCGGGCTTGTCAATGTCGACTTTGAGGCCCTTGGTCTCTTTCGTGGCGGTGCCCTTGACCTCCTTGTCGAGGTTCTGGTCGACGAAGGATTTGGTCACGAACGAGAAGGTCTTGCCTTCGGCGTCCTCGAACGTGGTCGTCTGCTGGTCGGTCAGCCTGGTGTTGTCGCCGGTGGCGATCTGGGTGACGAAACGGAATTTTACCGTATAGCCCTCGCAGGGCGAGCCGTTGAACTCATAGACCATGCGGCCGGAAATGCCGGTGATACCCGAGCGGTCCGACGCCTTGTCGAGGGTAAGATCGTAGACGGCGCGATGCGCCTGCAGCGCCGGCACGGCAAAGGCTGGAGCCATCGAGAACAGCACCGGAAAGAGAACGGCGTGGAAGGCAAGGCGCGTTGCGCGCATAAGGGGCTCCGATCGTCGCAGCTGATGGCAGGCCGCAGGTAAAGATGGTCCAGCTTAAAAAAAGTCGTGGCGGAAGCGGAGGCAAAAATAGCAATTTCGGCTCGGCCAGCGCGGCGTCTCCAAGCAATAGGGAAATACCATGAGTGAAACAATCGAAAAGCGGCTAAGCGATCTCGGCGTGACGATACCTGCCGCCGCAGCGCCCGCCGCGAACTATGTGCCCTATTGCAGGTCCGGCAATCTTTTGTTCACCGCCGGGCAGTTGCCGCTCAAGGACGGCAAGCTGCAGGCAAGCGGCCTGCTCGGCCGCGACGTCGATACCGCAACCGGCAAGGAAGGCGCAAAGTACTGTGCAATCAACATCTTGGCGCAGGCAAAAGCAGCACTTGGCGATCTCGAAAAAATCCAGCGGCTGGTCAAGATCACCGTCTTTGTTGCATCAGTGCCGGATTTCGTCGAGCAGCATCTGGTCGCCAACGGCGCCTCCGATTTCCTGGTCGCAGCCCTTGGCGAGCGCGGCAAGCATGCCCGCTCCGCCGTCGGCACCGCCTGTCTGCCGCTTAATGCCGCAGTGGAAATCGAAGCCGTCTTCGAGGTCGCATGAGCAGGACCAAGACAATGACCGACCTTTCCTGGCTGACCGCCCGCCCGGTGGCGCATCGCGGCTTTCACGACATGAACAAGACGCGCTGGGAAAACACGCTGTCGGCCTTCGCTGCTGCCGCCGAGCGCGGCTATGCGATCGAATGCGACGTGCATTTGTCGTCCGACCGCGTCCCCGTCATCATTCATGACGGCGATCTCAGGCGGTTGACCGGCCAGGACGGCTTCGTCTGGCAGCGCACGGCAGCGGAACTGGCGGCGCTCAGGATCGGCGGCACCAAGGACCATGTGCCGACACTGCAAGAAGCGCTCGACTTGGTCGACGGCCGTGTGCCGATGGTTGTCGAACTGAAGGGTGTGCCCGGTTACGACGAGGGCTTGGTGGCAAGCGTCGGCAAGATGCTGGAGCGCTACAAGGCCAAGGCGGCGATCATGTCGTTCGACCACTGGCTGGTCCGCGATTTCCCCAGGGATGCGCCAGGAATTCCGGGCGGGCTCACGGCCTATGGCAAGGACAACCAGTTGATCGAGGCGCATTTCGCCATGCTGGCGCATGACCTCGCCTTCACCTCCTATGCCGCGGGCGATCTGCCGAACCCGTTCGTCAGCTTCGTGCGCGAAAGGCTTAAAATGCCTGTCATCACCTGGACGGTGCATGACCAGCCGGCGGTGGATCTCACTTTCAAATACGCCGACCAGATGACGTTCGAAGGGTTCGAACCCGATCTGGTCAATGTCGCCTGATGGAAGTGCCTGAAACGTGACTTGTAGCGGCCCCGACAGAGCTTAAATAAGCCCCATGGATCAGGGTGATGAAGGCGACGGGCAAACGGCGAATGCGGAGTTTTCCATCCGCGTCGCCGCCGGCATCAATGCCTTCACCTGCGACGAGTGGAACGGCTTTACCGGCACAACCCGCAGCGACACAGAAAATGGCTATAACCCTCTCGTTTCATATGCTTTTCTGAGCGCGCTTGAAGATTCCGGCTGCGCCGTGCGGCGTACCGGCTGGCAAGGTCATCATCTCAGACTGGAAAATGCCCAAGGCAGATTGCTGGGCGCCGTGCCCTGCTATCTCAAATCGCACAGCCAGGGCGAATATGTCTTCGACCACGGCTGGTCCGATGCGTTCGAACGCGCCGGCGGCAACTACTATCCGAAACTGCAATGCGCCGTGCCGTTCTCTCCGGTCACCGGCCCTCGCCTGCTGGTCAGCAAGGGCGAGGACAGCGCCATTGTGAAGGCCGGTCTCGCAGCGGGCCTGAAGGCGGTGACGGAAAAGCTCGGCGTGTCCTCCGCGCATGTCACCTTCGCCAATGAAAGCGACGTTGCAACGCTGGAAGCAGCCGGCTTCCTGCACCGCACCGACCAGCAGTTCCATTTCTTCAACGAAGGCTTTTCGACCTATGACGACTTTCTCGCCACGCTGGCATCGCGCAAGCGCAAGGCGATGAAGAAGGAGCGCCGCGAGGCGCTCGCCAACAATATCTCGATCGACCGGCTCACCGGCAAGGACCTGACCGAAAAGGCCTGGGACGATTTCTTCGCCTTCTACATGGATACCGGCAGCCGCAAATGGGGCCGGCCCTATCTCAACCGCAAGTTCTTCTCGCTGATCGGGGAGCGCATGTCCCAGGACATCCTGTTGGTCATGGCCAAGCGCAATGGCCGCTATGTCGCCGGCGCCATCAACTTCATCGGCTCCGATGCGCTCTACGGCCGCAATTGGGGCTGCATCGAGGACCACCCGTTCCTGCATTTCGAAGTCTGCTACCATCAGGCCATCGACTTCGCCATCGAGCGCAAGCTGAAGGTGATCGAGGCCGGCGCGCAGGGTGAGCACAAACTGGCGCGCGGCTATCGTCCCGTGACCATGCATTCGGCGCACTACATCGCACATGCCGGCCTGCGCAATGCTGTGGCCGATTATCTCCGGCGTGAGCGGCGCGAGGTCGAGCGGATGGGCGAAATTCTGGAAGAGCATACGCCGTTCCGCAAGGATCTTGAGGAATAGCGATCCGCGCCTGCCCTCGCCTGACCATCTTACCTGACCATCTTGCCGGTCCGGGACAGCTTCGCTACACCGGGAGCATACTCCCGGAGCGCCGCCATGACCGAGGCCTACGACCCCAGCAATATCTTCGCAAAGATCCTGCGCGGCGAAATCCCCTCGCACCGCATCTACGAGGATGATGCCGTGGTCGCCTTCATGGATGTGATGCCGCAAGGCCCCGGTCACACGCTGGTGGTGCCCAAAGCACCGTCGCGCAATCTGCTCGATGCCGATCCCGCGACGCTCGGCCGGCTGTTCACCACGGTCCAAACGGTCGCGCTGGCGGTCAAAAAGGCTTTCGGCGCTGACGGGGTCACCATCCTGCAGTTCAACGAACCGGCGTCCGGCCAGACCGTCTACCACCTACATGTCCATGTCATCCCGCGGTTCGAAGGCATCGCGCTCAAGCCGCATACGGGGCAGATGGAGAAGCCCGAAGTGCTGACGGAGAACGCGGCGAAGATCCGAGCAGCGCTGAACGGTTGAGGTGGCGCGCGCCTCAGGGCGATGCGCTCAGCCACAATCCACCACGTCGGTTAGGAAAATATCAAACCACGCCGTGATAACGTGCTCCGTACCGGGATGCGTTTGGGTTTTCAAAATCGTGGAACATTCGGTTGCGACATCAGAGCCGTTGGTAAAAGCAGCTGCCGGGCGGGCCTTTCTGCGCACCTTGGCGGACGCGTACCGGCGACACCGCCTGCTGCACGCGATGGCCATCGCTGCCCTGCTTTTGGCAGCCGCGGTCGGCCTGCGCACCGGAAACATGCCGGATTTCGGCGTGCTGGAAGACTATTCCCAATACCTTCTTTTCGCTTTCTGGATCGGTGGCTGCGCCTTCGCACTCGGCAGCTTTTTTCACCTTGCACTCATCAAGCGGGATCCTGAGCCGCTCGGCACTTTCCTGCGATCGATCGGCGGCGTCTTCGGCGACGCCGAGCGCAACGCCAACAGCCTGAATGGTCTGGCCGCGTGCATTGCGCTCATATCCGCTTTCGGTGTGTTGAAAGGCGCGGTCGCGATCCTTTCGCCATTCGCATGGGATCACGCATTGGCTCAGGCCGACCGGGTGCTGCATTTCGGCCGAGCGCCCCATGAATGGCTATGGTTTATCGTCCAGTCGCCGCTCGCCGTAAGATCGTTCAACCTGGCTTACAATTCCTGGTTCGTCGTCCTTATCGCCTCGGTCTTCATCGCTTGCATCACGCGCAGGGACACGAAGCTGCGTCACCAGTTCCTGATGAGCTTCATGCTCGTGTGGATACTGGCGGGTTTTTTCCTGGCGATGGGCCTGTCTTCGGCAGGGCCGTGCTTTTACGAGCGACTGGGGCTGGGCAGCGACTATCATTCCCTGATGCAAGCACTCGCCGCCGCCGATCGCATCTATCCGATCTGGGCGCTCAGCACGCAGGACATTGTGTGGAGCGGCTATATCGGGGCGACGCCAGGCAGTCTCGGCATATCCGCCTTCCCGTCCATGCATGTAGCGATGGCGGTGCTTTTCGCGCTTTATGCAACACGCCGCTCACGGTTGGCCGGCCTTTTGATGTGGGCATTCGCCGCAATCATCATGGTCGGCTCGGTCGTCCTTGGCTGGCATTATGCCGTGGATGGCTATGCGAGCGTTCTGATTTCGATCGCCATCTGGAAGGCGTGCGGGTACTTCCTGGGCAAGTTTGCACCCGAGGGCGTCGCCGCCTGACCTAACAACATCTGCCCTGAAAAGCAGGGGCGCTGTGTCGGCAAACCGGCCAGCCAATGAAAAAAGGGCCCGTCACCGGGCCCTTCATAGGCGAACCTTTCAGCTCTTGCGCGGCAGTTGCGGCACCAGGCTGCGCTTGCCGCCATCCTTGCCCTTGGGCTCAGGCTCGTCCTTGCCCTTGGGCTGAGGCTTCTGCGCCACCGCCTTCTTGGCGACGGGCTTCTTGGCCACCGCCTTGCGGGCTTTCGGCGTCTCTTCCGGCTCCTGCTTCGGCTGCACCGGGGCTTCGTCGGCCAGTGATTCGAGCTTCAGGCCGGTTTCGCCGGTTTCCTTCTTCTCGACGGTGACGCGCACCGTGCCGCCCTTCTTGAGCTTGCCGAACAGCACCTCGTCGGCCAACGGCTTCTTGATGTGCTCCTGGATGACCCGGCCGAGCGGCCGCGCACCCATGCGCTCATCATAGCCCTTGTCGGCCAGCCAGGCGATCGCGTCGGACGACAGGTCGAAGGTGACGCCCCGCTCGGAGAGCTGGGCCTCGAGCTGCATGACGAACTTCTGCACCACCTGATGGATGACCGGCACCGGCAGCGAACCGAACGGGATGATCGCATCGAGACGGTTGCGGAACTCCGGCGTGAACAACCGGTTGATGGCCTCGACATCGTCGCCTTCGCGCTTGGTCGATCCGAAACCGATCGCCGCGCGCTGCGCATCGGATGCGCCTGCATTGGTGGTCATGATAAGGATGACATTGCGGAAGTCGATCTGCTTGCCGTTGTGGTCGGTCAGCTTGCCGTGGTCCATGACCTGCAACAGGATGTTGAACAGGTCCGGATGCGCCTTCTCGACTTCATCCAGCAAGAGCACGCAGTGCGGATGCTGGTCGACCCCGTCGGTCAACAAGCCGCCCTGGTCGAAGCCGACATAGCCGGGAGGCGCGCCGATCAACCGCGAGACGGTGTGGCGTTCCATATATTCCGACATGTCGAAGCGGATCAGCTCGACGCCGAGCGAGGCAGCCAACTGCTTGGCGACTTCGGTCTTGCCGACGCCGGTCGGGCCTGAGAACAGGTAGGAGCCGATCGGCTTTTCCGGTTCGCGCAGGCCGGCACGCGCCAGCTTGATCGCCGAGGTCAGCGCGGTGATGGCGGTGTCCTGGCCATAGACGACGCGCTTCAGCTCGATGTCGAGGCCTTGCAGCACCTTCTCGTCGTCGGCCGAAACCGTCTTCGGCGGGATGCGGGCCATCGTGGCGATCGTGGCTTCGATCTCCTTGATGCCGATCGTCTTCTTGCGCTTGGCTTCCGGCACCAGCATCTGCGAGGCGCCGGTCTCGTCGATCACGTCGATCGCCTTGTCCGGCAGCTTGCGGTCGTTGATGTAGCGGGCCGACAGTTCCACCGAAGCCTTGATCGCCTCGTTGGTGAACTTCACCTTGTGGAATTCCTCATAATAGGGCTTGAGGCCCTTCATGATCTCGATGGCGTCCTCGATGGTCGGCTCGTTGACGTCGATCTTCTGGAAGCGCCGCACCAGAGCGCGGTCCTTCTCGAAGAACTGGCGGAACTCCTTGTAAGTGGTCGAGCCGATGCAGCGGATGGCACCCGAAGACAGCGCCGGCTTCAACAGGTTCGACGCATCCATCGCGCCGCCGGACGTCGCACCGGCGCCGATGACGGTGTGGATCTCGTCGATGAACAGCACGGCGCCCGGATAATCCTCGAGCTCCTTGACGACCTGCTTCAGCCGCTCTTCGAAATCGCCACGGTAGCGCGTGCCGGCCAGAAGCGTGCCCATGTCGAGCGCGAAAATGGTGGCGTCCTGCAGCACTTCGGGCACATCGCCTTCGACGATGCGCTTGGCCAGACCTTCGGCAATCGCCGTCTTGCCGACGCCGGGATCGCCGACATAGAGCGGGTTGTTCTTGGAGCGGCGGCACAGCACCTGGATGGTGCGGTTGATTTCGCTCTCGCGGCCGATCAGCGGATCGATCTTGCCGGCCTTGGCTTTGTTGTTGAGGTTGACGCAATAGGCAGTCAGCGCATCCTGCTGCTGCTTCTTCTTGCCGCCTTCCTCCTGCGGCTCGGCGCCGTTCTGGCCGCCCTGCTCGTCATCGGCGCCGCGCGGCGAGCGCGTCTCCGATGCGCCGGGGCGCTTGGCGATGCCGTGCGAGATGTAGTTGACCGCGTCGTAGCGGGTCATCTGCTGTTCCTGCAGGAAATAAGCGGCATGGCTCTCGCGCTCGGCAAAGATGGCGACGAGCACGTTGGCGCCGGACACTTCCTCGCGGCCGGATGACTGCACATGGATCACGGCGCGCTGGATGACGCGCTGGAAGCCGGCGGTCGGCTTGGAATCCTCATCGTAACCGGTGACCAGATTGTCGAGTTCGGTGTCGATATAGGTCAGAACGGTGTGCTTCAGCTCGTCGAGATCGACGTTGCAGGCGCGCATAACGGCGGCCGCCTCGGTGTCGTCGATGAGGGCGAGCAGCAGATGTTCTAGGGTTGCATATTCATGGTGCCGCTCATTGGCGAGCGTCAGCGCCTGGTGAAGCGCCTTTTCCAGGCCTTGGGAGAAAGCCGGCATGTTACCTCACTTCTTCTCCATCACGCATTGCAGCGGATGCTGATTCTGTCGGGCGAAATCCATGACCTGAGACACTTTGGTCTCGGCCACCTCGAATGTATAGACCCCGCACTCGCCCACCCCATGATTGTGAACATGAAGCATGATGCGTGTGGCGGCTTCGCGGTCCTTTTGAAAAAAACGCTCCAGGACGTGAACCACGAACTCCATGGGCGTATAGTCGTCGTTGAGGATGAGGACCCTGTAAAGGCTGGGCTTCTTGGTCTTGGTCTTGGTGCGCGTAATGACGGCTGTGCCGCGACCGGCCTCATTGCCGTCGCCGTCACTTTGCATCCGCACCACGCTTGTCGTGGCAGTCAAACCTGAAGTCACGTAATCCTGCCTCTTTCGAATCCCCATGGCGAGTTCGATATGTAGGTGTTCGATGGACGATTTTAAGCCCTTCTTGTTAGCTGACAATATGGCTAGGTGGGCAAACCGAGGCGATTTTCAAAATCGTGAACCGCCAAAGCCCCGGAATTGAAACCGGCATGAAAAAACCCGGCCGCGCATCCGCGACCGGGTCTGTTTTGCAAGCCCGAAAGGCCGTGCCTGGTATTCTCGAGCGAAATTACTTCGCCTTGGCGACAATCGATTCGAAGGGCTTGTAAGCCTCCTTGGCGAGATCGGCATAGAGATCGCCGAACTTGGTCGCCTCGGCAACGAAGCTCTCATAGCTCTGCTTGGCGAAGTCGGACTGGATCTCGACCGCCTTTTCCAGCGACTTGGCGGAGAACAGCTTTTCGACCGCGGCGCTGCCGGCTTCGAAGCTCTTCTTGGTGTATTCGCCAGCTTCAGTGGCGATCGCCTGCGCGCCCTTGGAGAGCGAGGTGAAGCTCTTCAATCCGGTATCGGCAAACTCCTTGCCGTATTTCGAGAAGTCCTCGTAGGTCTGGGTCATTTGACGTTTCCCTTGGCGTTTTGAAGCGCCCTTGCCTGAGCGCGGTTGTGCAATGCACGAGAATATATTGTGCGCTGCACAAAAGTCAAGATTTCAGCGGCATCAGGCCGCGCTGCGCCGGCAACAGCTAAAATTCGAATAAAGAAAAGCTCAAGCCCGAGGAAAATGGTGAACGCGCCGGTTACCATAAACGGATTGGTAACGCTGGCCGCGATAGTTTGACGACAAGTGAGGTCGGATCCCTTTGCCGCCTCCATGGCAATGAGTTTCAAAGGAACTATCAGTGCGTCAGGCGTTGTCGGTCTTCGGTTCAAAATCCGCATCTTCCCTCAAAACGATCATGATCCTCGCTTTGGCGATGTCATTTGTCGTTGCGGATGCCGCGTCCTCGATGGCCGCCAGGTCTTCGGCGATCGTCGTCGACGCCAAGACCGGCAAGGTGCTTTATTCGTCCGATGCCAACGGCCGGCGCTACCCGGCGTCGCTGACCAAGATGATGACCCTCTATCTGACCTTCGAGGCCATGGCGAAGGGCCGGATCAGCAGGAACACGCCCGTGCCGTTCTCGGCCAAAGCGGCGGCCGAACCGCCGACCAAGCTCGGCGTCAAGGCGGGCGGAGCGGTTTCGGTCGAGACCGCCATCCTGTCGATGGTGACCAAGTCGGCCAATGATTCGGCGACCGCGCTCGGCGAACTGCTCGGCGGCAGCGAAAGCAATTTCGCCCGCATGATGACCGCCAAGGCGCGCGCGCTCGGCATGGACGGCACCGTGTTTCGCAATGCCAACGGCCTGCCCGATCCAGGCCAGTTCACAACCGCCCACGACATGGCGATGCTTGGCATAGCGCTCAGGGAACATTATCCGCAGTATTACGGCTATTTCTCGCAGCGCTCCTTCCTTTACGGCCGCCAGCGCATCAATGGCCACAACCGTCTGCTCGGCCGCATCAAGGGCGTCGACGGCATCAAGACCGGCTATACCCGCGCCTCCGGCTTCAACCTCGTCTCGTCGGTTTCGGATGGCAACCGCCGCCTCGTCGCCGTCGTCATGGGCGGCACTTCGGGGCGCAGCCGCGACAACCAGATGGCCGGCCTGATCAACGCCTACATGCCGCGCGCATCGACCCGCGGCGGCGGCGCCCTGGTCGCCAAGGCCGGCGGCGACAATCCGGTCAAGGCGCTGGCCAAGGTCTTCCTGCCCAAGCATGACGCGCCGACGCCGGATGGCAAGCCGATCGTTGAAGACGATGCCGTAGCGTCCAATGACGATCCGACATCCGCTGACGAGCAGTCTGCTGAAGGCCAGTCTGCCGACGAACAGACGGTGGCCGCGGTCGAAGAGCCCGCCCCCGTCGTCAAGACCAGGAAGGTCAAGACCGTCATCGTGACGGCGCCGAAGGTCGAAACTGCGCAGATTGTGGCTGCCTATGCCGAACCCACGCCTGTATCCCCACAGGCGGTCGACCCGGTCAACACGGCCTCGGTGCCGGCTGGTTGGGCGGTGCAGGTGGCGTCGTCGCCCAAGCAGTCCGAAGCCCAGGCTTTCCTCGACAAGACCGCCAAGCTGGCGCCCAAAGTTCTTGGGGCTGCTTCCGGTTTCACCGTCGCCTTCGAAAAGGATGGCGAGACCTATTACCGCGCCCGGTTCGGCGGCTTCCGCTCGAAGGACGCGGCCTGGAATGCCTGCAATGCCCTGAAGAAAAAGAAAATCGCCTGCTACGCCGTCCAACAGTAGGGCGGCGTCGGAACCCTCTCCCGGAAATTTACTGCGTCGAAGGAGACTAGTTGTGATTGGAGAGCAAGACGTCCTTGGCTTCGTTGATCCGCGCCGCCAGGAAAGACGTGCCGCCGATGTCGGGGTGCAGGCGCTGCATCAGGCGGCGGTGCGCCTTGCGGACATCCGCCGCGGCGGCCCCCGCTTCAAGACCAAGGATCTTGTAGGCCTCCTCCTTAGTCATGGCGCCCGCACCTGGCGCAACACCCAGCCCTTCGCCACCGTTCGCCTCAGCGTCGTTGCGCCAGACGGGAAAACGGCCGTCAAGATACGTCTCTAGGAGCTGGCGGCTCTCCGGGTCGCCGGGGAGTTCGCGGTAAAGCTGCTGCAGCTCGGCCAAGCCCATCGCGCCCAGCATCTTGCCTTCATGGCGGCCGGCCAGAACCAGGCCTTCAAGCCCGCCCGTATCGTGATCAAGCTCCATTTCCAGTGCGGCGGTCCGCACCGTCGAGCGCTTGCCGGGCGCCGGCCCGACCGACGGCCGCTTCATTCGCATCGAACCGTACCAGGCAAGGGCCGCGGCCAGGATGAGGCCGGCAATGCCTTCGCGCCCGACCACCAGCACGGCAAGGCCAACCAGCGCCAGAAGCACCGGCCCGAGCGTGCGCATGCCGCTTGCCAGTTTTTGCGCATCGGCACGGACAAAGATCGTCGCCGCGCCGAGCAGCACCAGAAACAGTGCAACAAGTGCAATGATAGCGCCCATCAATTCCCGCCGCCCCTGAGATGCTCGATCAGCAGCCGATCTCCCGGCCTGTCCCTTGCCTCGAGCGCCTTCAATCCACCCGTCGCATAGACGGCAACCGCCGAAAGCAGCCCGGCCAAGGTCGCGGCAGCCCGCCGATCAAATCGGAACCAAGCCCCTTTGGACAGCCGCGCAATCTCCTTGAACGCCTTTTCTGCGCCGGGATCATGGCCTTCCTGGAAGACGAAGACGGGAACGCCGTGCAGACCGAGGCTGCCGGCCTTCTGCGCCAGGTCGTCGATATCCTCTTCCATGGCGTCGCCGATATAGACCAGAGCATTGACCTTGGCCGCCGCCGTTTCCTTCAGCGCATGCGCCAGCACCTTGCCGATCTGGGTGTGGCCGGCACGGCAGTCGATCCGCGAAAATAGGCCAGTTGGACACTGAGGGTGCCGGCCTTGCCGACGGCGTCGAACATCTCGCCCTGCAGCTTGGCGGCGACATCCCAGGTCGGCTGGCGGCTCATCGTTGCGTCGAGCGCAAGGATCAGCCGCCCGCAGCCGGTCGCGGACGCGGCAAGCGTCCGGGCCTGACGGATGAAGGCGTCGATCTCGCCGGCATTGGATTGAGGCTTGACCGGCGCAGGATCGGCCCTTGCGGGCACGCGCTGCTTCTTGTCGCTCATAAGAATCAAGATGTGGCGTTGTCGGGCCCCTTGCAAGTCCAGCCTTGGACAAGATGGAGGGCCAGCGCTCGACGCTCTGGGAGAAGCGGCCGCGCCGTGGCCTTACAACAAGCCCAGATCGGCGAGCTCGCGCTTCAGTTTCGGCGGCATCTCGACCATTCCGGCCTTGCCCTTGCCGATATCGGCGGGCGCATCCGACGGTTTGAGATAACGCCAGCCCTGGAAGGCGCGGCGCGGCTGCCAGTCGGTGCGGACGACGTCGAGGTCGAGCATCAGGCGGCAACGGCCGATGCCTTCGTCGTCGGTAAAGGGCCTGATATCAGTGATCAACTGGCGGCATTGCACGCTGCCCTTGATCACCCAATAAAGCGAACCGCCATCGGTGACCTCGGCGCCGCGCGTCGGCACCATGCGGGTGGTGTGCCAGTGCTCGGCGGGTTCGCCGGCGCGGCGGCGCTCATCGAGGCGGAAGGCGATCCATTCTTCGAGGTCCTCGACGCTGTCGCAACCGACGCACAGTTTTAGGAGATTGAGTGCCATCGCTTAAGGTTTAGTCCGGCGCGCGATTGCGTCAACGGCCCTGCCCGACTTCTCCACAGTGCCAGTGGCGTTGCACGGTCAGCATTCCACGACATTGACGGCGAGCCCACCAAGGCTGGTTTCCTTGTACTTCTCGTTCATGTCGAGGCCCGTCTGGCGCATTGTTTCGATCGCGGCGTCGAGCGGCACGAAATGGACGCCGTCGCCTTTGATCGCCAGAGAGGCGGCGGTGACCGCCTTGACGGCGCCGAGCGCGTTGCGCTCGATGCAAGGCACCTGGACCAGACCGCCGACTGGATCGCAAGTCATGCCGAGATGATGTTCGAGCGCGATTTCGGCGGCGTTCTCGACCTGCTCGGGCGTGCCGCCCATGACGGCGCAGAGACCCGCGGCAGCCATCGCCGAGGCCGAACCGACCTCGCCCTGGCAGCCGACCTCGGCGCCGGAGATCGAGGCATTGGTCTTGATGATGCCGCCGACGGCGGCGGCCGTGAGCAGGAAGTCGCGGATGCTCGGCTGGTCGGCCTCGGGGTGGAAATGCAGCCAGTAACGCAGCACCGCCGGCAATGTGCCGGCCGCACCATTGGTGGGCGCGGTGACGACGCGTCCACCGGCCGCGTTCTCTTCGTTCACCGCCATGGCGTAGATCGACAGCCAGTCATTGGCCAGCAAAGGGTTGGGCTTGTTCTGCTGCCATTGCTCCTGCAGCTTGTCGTGCAGCATGCGGGCACGACGGCGCACTTTCAGCCCGCCCGGCATGATGCCGTCCTGCGACAGGCCGCGGTCGATGCAGCCCTTCATGGCGCCCCAGATCGCATCAAGGCCGCTGTCGAGCTCCTCGCGCGACATATGCGTCTCTTCATTGATGCGCTTCATGTCGGCGATAGACAGGCCGCTTTTGCCTGCCATCTTCAGCATCTCGACGGCATTCTTGAAGGGATAGGGCACCTTCTTGCCTTCTGTGGTCACCGAGCCCTTCACCTTCATCCGCTGCAGCTCTTCCTCGGACACCACGAAGCCGCCGCCGATGGAATAGTAGATGCGCTTGAGCAGCAGCCGGTCGCCGGCATCGTAAGCGTAGAAGGCCATGCCGTTGGCGTGGCCGGTGAGCGGCGTCTTGCGGTCGAGCACCAGATCCGTCGCCGGGTCGAAGCGATAGGAGGGATGGCCGTGTGGCGATATCCGCTTCTCGGCGGCGATGCGCGTGGCGATGCCTTCGGCCTGATCGGGATCGACCGTCTGCGGTGTCAGGCCAGCAAGGCCGAGGACAACGGCGCGATCCGAGCCATGGCCGATACCGGTATAGGCGAGCGAACCGTGCAGGCTGGCGCCCAGACGATCAACTTTCGCGCCGGCCGGGCGCGGCCAGTCGTCTCCGGCGATCTCGTCGAGAAACCGCCGCGCCGCTGTCATCGGTCCCATCGTGTGCGAACTCGACGGTCCGATGCCGATCTTGAACAGGTCGAAAACCGAAAGAAACACGCTGCGCCGTCTCCGGGAATGGGATCAAGACCTACATATAGGACTTTCCATGATGTTTGTGCTGTTTTGCGGATTGCGGCGCTGCACCTGCCGACCTTGTTTGCTCCGGCAGCGACATCACCGGCTGAAAGCGCGTCGCGCTGAAACGGATTCATGCGACGCGCTTTAAGTTCTTGTTTCAATGCATGTCGTTGTCCCAGAACCGCAGCTCACCTCTGGGCGGCATGCATTGGAGCATCGAACTGACCGCTTTGCCTGTGGTAAAAGGGGGCATGGGCGATTCCTTCCATCTGTCGACGGCTGATCTGGCGGCGCTGGCTTTTTTCCTGCTCGCATGGTTGCTGCATACGCTGGCGTCCGACGGCAGACTGGTCAGCCGGGTGTCGTTGACGATGGCCATGAACGTGCAGCGCGAGGCCTGGATGCGCACCATGGCCGAGCGCGAAATCCGCATCGTCGACACCGCCATCATGAGCGGCCTGCAGCAAGGCACCGCCTTTTTCGCCTCCAGTTCGCTGATTGCGCTCGGTGGCTGTTTCGCGCTGCTTGGCGCCTCGGATCAGGTCCTTGCCGTGCTGAACGACCTGCCGTTGAACGCGACCTCATCGCGCTCCGCCTTCCAGATCAAGGTCTTTGGCCTGGTGCTGATCCTGGCCTTCGCCTTCTTCAAGTTCGGCTGGGCCTACCGTCTCTTCAACTACTGCACGATCCTGATCGGCGCGGTGCCGATCCCCTATGGCGAGGCGTCACGCAACCCGGTCAGCGAAACGGCGGTGTGGCGCGCGGCGCGCATGAACATGCTTGCCGGCAAGCACTTCAATTCAGGGCTGCGCGCGGTGTTCTTCTCGATCGGCTATCTCGGCTGGTTCGTCGACCCGATCGTGTTCGTGCTGTCGACTCTGCTGCTTCTGGCGGTGCTGGTGCGGCGTCAGTTCTTTTCTGCCGCAAGGCAAGCGGTGATCGGTCAGCCGCCCGGGCCGGGGAAAAGCTGGTCGATCCGGCCCGATAGCCAATAGGCGGCGAGCCCGATCCATTCGCGGATCGCCATGGTCGTGGTCTGCAGCGAATCGGGTGCGTTGTCGCGAAACAGGCCAAAGCCTTCATTGCCCGAGGTGCGATAGTCGACAGGCCACGGGACCGGCTGAAAGCCGGCCTTGTCGAACAGTGCCTTGGCGCGCGGCATGTGGAAGGCGGAGGTCACCAGCAGCCAGGTCTCGCCCGGTTTCGGCGTTACTAGTTCCTTGGTGAAGACGGCATTCTCATAGGTGTTGCGGGATTTGTTCTCGAGCATCAGGCGATCCGCGTCGACGCCAAGCGCACCGAGCAGGCGCGGCGCGGTGGCCGCATCGCCCTCGCCATCGATGAACAGTTCACCGGTGCCGCCCGAGATAACCACTTTCGCCTCGGGAAAGCGCCGGGCAAGGATCGCCGCCTCGACCATGCGGTCGCCGCCGGAATTCAGCTCATAGCCGCCGCGCGCCAAGTTGATGGCGCCCTCGAAGCCGCCGCCGAGCACGACAATGCCGTCGACCTTCCGCGGCAGCGGCGGCTTTGGGAAGCGCTCTTCGAGCGGATTGAGCATCATGGCGCCAAGCGACGTCCAGGCCGACAGCGCCAGAATCAGGAAGGCGAACACACTGCCCGTCGCCGCCAATCGCCGGCGGCCGATCAGCGCCGCGAGCAAGCCGGCAAGCAGCAGGAAGGTCGCCAGGTTGAGTGGTTGGACGAAGAACCAGAATACCTTGGAGAGATAGAAGAACATTGCCTGCCTATCTCCAGCTCAAATTGTGACGGCCGGTGAAGTGCTCGACCGCACTCGCTACCGCTTCCGCTTCGAGGCGGCTTAACTCCCTGCCGAAAACAAGGACGCCGTTCGCGTTGGTCAAGCTGATGACTTCCGACAGTCCCACTTCGTCCGTGGGATAGGTATGGTCGAGGATTTCGACCCTAAGATGCCCTTTCAAAGGCAGTGACCACCGATTTCGCAAAGAACCCCTCACCGAGCGAACGGCTGCGGTGTCGGTCAGCCGCAGGGTTTCCCTGCCGAACACCCGCCAGATGAAATCCTTGCCCAGGAAATAGGTGAAGAGGGCAATGACCGCCACGAAGGACAGCAGGCCGAGCGTCCCGCTGGTGAGCGTTGCGGACGACATATCCGTCAATCCCATGTAGCCGGTGTAGGCGACGATCGCGGCCCCGATCAGGACAAAGACTGTCCTGAAATCCGAGGTGCGTGGCGGGTTCGTGATCAGCAGTTCGTTTCCCGTCTCGACGATGGAAATGCGAGACGGAGGCGGCATGCTACCACCACTTCTCCGGCTGGAAGGTTCCCGCCGCCTGCTCGATGGCGGCGGCTGTCTGGAACAGGGTTTCCTCGTCGAAGGGACGGCCAATCAGCTGCAGGCCGAGCGGCAGGCCCTTGGCATCGAGGCCGGCAGGCACGGCAATGCCCGGCAGTCCGGCCATGTTCACGGTCACCGTGAAAATGTCGTTGAGGTACATTTTCACCGGATCGGCGGCCATGTCCTCGTCAGCGATGCCGAAGGCGGCCGACGGCGTCGCCGGCGTCAGGATGACGTCGACGCCGTCGGCAAAAACCGTCTCGAAGTCACGCTTGATCAAATTGCGCACCTTCTGCGCCTGCAGATAGTAGGCATCGTAATAGCCTGCCGACAGCACATAGGTGCCGATCATGATGCGACGCTTGACCTCCCGACCGAACCCGGCGGCTCGGGTCTTTTCGTACATGTCGACAATGTCCTGGCCCGGCACGCGCAGGCCGTAGCGGACGCCGTCATAGCGCGCCAGATTGGATGACGCTTCGGCGGGCGCAACGATATAATAAGCCGGCAAAGCGTATTTGGTGTGCGGCAGCGAGATGTCGACGATCTCGGCGCCGGCATCCCTGAGCCAGGCAATGCCCTTCTGCCACAGCGCCTCGATCTCTTCCGGCATGCCGTCGACGCGGTATTCCCGGGGAATGCCGACCTTCATGCCCCTGATCGGTTTGCCGATCGCCGCCTCGTAATCCGGCACCGGCCGGTCGACGGAAGTGGTGTCCTTGGCGTCGACCGAGGCCATGGACTTCAGCATGATCGCGGCATCGCGCACGTCCCGGGCGATCGGGCCCGCCTGATCGAGCGACGAAGCGAAGGCGACGATGCCCCAGCGCGAGCAGCGGCCATAGGTCGGCTTGATGCCGACGGTGCCGGTGAAGGCGGCTGGCTGGCGGATCGAGCCGCCGGTGTCGGTGGCGGTGGCGCCGGCGCACAGGAAAGCCGAGACGGCGGAAGCCGAGCCCCCCGACGAGCCCCCCGGCACCAGTTGGGCATTGTCCAGCGTGCGCGCGGTCTTGGTGCCGCCGGCCGAAACGAAACCGCCATCGCCCTGATGCGTGGTCGGCATCACCACCGTGTCGAGGCGCGAACGCCGCCACGGATTGACGACAGGGCCGTAATAGGAGGTCTCGTTGGACGAGCCCATGGCGAACTCGTCCATGTTAAGCTTGCCCAGCATGACGGCGCCGTCTGCCCACAGATTGGCGGTGACGGTCAATTCGTAGCGCGGCTTGAAGCCGTCCAGCACATGGCTGCAGGCCTGGGTGTGGATACCTTCGGTGCCGAACAGGTCCTTGATGCCGAGCGGGACGCCTTCCAGCGCACCGCCCTGGCCCTTGGCGAGCCTGGCGTCGGAAGCTTTGGCCATATCGCGCGCCTTGTCGCCGGTGACGACGATGTAGGCATTGAGCACCGGATTGGCGCGCTCGATGGCACCGAGATAGGCCTCGGTGATTTCGACGGCCGAAATCTCCTTGGCGCGCAGCTTGGCGCGCGCCTGCGAAATTGTCAGATGGGTCAGTTCGCTCATCAAAGGCTCTTTTCGTAAAACACCGACCACTCGGAATCGGGATAATCCAGCACCGGCCCGCAGCGCGAGAAGCCGGCGCGTTCATAGACGGTCCAGGCGGCGGGATGGCGGTCGCCGGTTTCAAGCACCAGGCGCTTCAGCCCTTCGCTGCGCGCCAGCGTTTCGACATGCTCGACGATCTTGGCGCCGATCTTCCTGCCGCGATGCGAGGGCCGCGTGTACATGCGCTTGACCTCACCGACGCGGGCGTCATGGCGCTTCAGCGCGCCGCAACCGATGGCTTGCCCGTCGTCGCGGGCGATGAACACGGTGGTGTCGTCGCCAGCCATCTGCTCGACCGTCAGATGGTAGCAATGCTCCGGCGGCGTCAGTTCGAGCAGCGTCGCGTTGAGCTCCTCGACCAAAGCGCGGACATCGTCCTGCAGCGGCGTTTCGATCGCGATCTCGATTGCCATCGGCCGCCTACTCCACGACCTTCGGCACGAGGAAGAAATTCTCGTCAGTGGCCGGCGCATTGGCGACGATATCGGCGGCCTTGTTGCCGTCGGTGACGATGTCTTGGCGCTTCTTCATCTCCATCGGCGTCACCGATGTCATCGGCTCGACGCCGGAGACATCAACCTCGTTCAGCTGCTCGACAAAGCCCAGAATGGCGTTCAGCTCGCCGGTCATGCGCTCGGCATCCTCCTCGCTCACCGCAATGCGGGCGAGACGCGCGACGCGCTTCACAGTTTGCAGATCAACGGACATGTCTTTAGCCTTTGGGAAAACCAGATGGCGCTATAGCGGCGTGGCGCGTGCCGCGCAACATCGATCGTGCTTGGGGATAAAGCCCGTTCATGCCAGGGCGGCATTTCAGCCTAGGGCAGCGATACACCCTCGCACAGATAATAGCTGCCGCCATTGCCGGCCTGCTCGCCTTCGTCGGCGGTCGGGCGCACCGAGACGATGTCGATTTGGGTCGCGTTCATCTGCGTGATCGACAGTATATCGGGAAAGAGAAAGCCCGGCTCCTGGCAGATGGCAGTGACCGCCCAGCTCGGCGAGCGCGTCGCCTTGGTGACCTGGACGAACTCGCAATTATACTCGACGCTTTGCAGGCCGTCCGCCGACAAGATGACATTGCCGGTGTCGATCAGCGTCTGCAGCGTGTCCTTTTTGGCTTGCGCGCAAAGCTCCTGGGTCTGGAGGTAAACGCCCTTGATGAAGTCCTCGGCGGCGGATGCGGGCGACGCAGCGACCAGCATCGAAACGCAAAGAGTCTCTCTCAAACCCATGGTTTAATTCCCCTTTGCGACAAGGGATCGTTTCAACGATCGCTCTATAGTGTGATCGTTTGGCCGATGGCTGGCAAGGCTACGTCGACACCTGATCCTTCGAGGCCGGCCACGAACTTCTCCGCCGTCGCGTCGATGATCGGGAAGGTGCCGAAGTGGCATGGCACGACGGTGTCGAAGTGGAAGAAGCGCCGGCAGGCCAGGGCCGCCACCGCGCCGCCCATGGTGAAGCGGTCGCCGACCGGCACGAGGCCGATCTTCGGCTCATGCAATTCCTCGATCAGCGCCATATCGGAGAAGATGTCGGTGTCGCCCATATGGTAGAGCGTCTTGTCCTCCGGGAAATGCAGGACCAGCCCGTTGGGATTGCCGAGGTAGACGTTCTGGCCGCCATCGAGCCCAAACGACGAGGAATGCAGTGCCTGCACGAATGTGGTGGTGAAGGCACCGCAATCGACGGTGCCGCCATGATTGCCGGGATTGATCTTCTTGCCGTCGACGCCCTTGCCGACCAGGTACATGCAGATCTCGTAATTGGCGACCAGCTGGGCGCCGCTCTTCTTCAGCACCTCCACCGCGCCGCTGACATGGTCACTGTGGCCGTGGGTCAGAAGCACATGGGTGACGCCTTCCGCCGGCCCCTCCCAGCCGCTCGTCCATGATGGGTTGCCGACGAGATAGGGGTCGATCAGGATGGTCGCGCCTGATGTCTCGACGCGGAAGGCGGAATGTCCGTACCAGGTCAATTTCATCGATCGTGTTCCTCGATTTTGGTTGCGCCGGAAGATAGAACGCCGGCAGCAAAATTAAAGTGACATAGTGTGCTCGCGGTTCAAAAGAACGTGTCGCGCTCTTTGTGACGGCAAGTCTGGGTCACGGTTAGACTGGGTCACGGTAAAACTGGTTGGGGAAAGCCGTTGGGCATCATAGCAATCGAGGATCTGCCGGCACGGCTGGAGGGCGGCAGGACGCTGGCCGGACTCGACCTCGGCGACAAGACGATCGGTGTCGCCGTTTCCGACCGCGGCCTGTCCTTTGCCCATCCGCGCCCTGTCATCCTGCGTAAAAAGTTTTCGCTGGATGCGGCAGCGCTGCTCGCCCAGCTGCAGAAGGATAATGTCGGCGCGTTTGTACTCGGCCTTCCTATCAACATGGACGGCTCGGAAGGTCCCCGCGCCCAGAAGTCGCGCGCCTTCGTGCGCAACATGGCAGGCATAACCGACCTGCCCTTCGTGCTGTGGGACGAGCGGCTGTCGACGGTGGCGGCGGAGCGGACGCTGATCGAGATGGATTTCTCGCGCCGAAAGCGCGCCGGCAAGATCGATTCGGCGGCTGCGGCCTTTATTCTGCAGGGAGTTCTGGACCGGCTCCAGTCGCTTGACCCACGCGATCGGACGGAGCCGGATTCCCCGCCTGCCGCCTGACCCAGGCCGTGATGTTGCGGCGGCGGCGAAACGCCCACAATGCCATCAGCAGGAAGCCGTCAAAGACGCAGGCCCTTGCCACCATGCCCGGAATGATCGCCGGATCGATGCCCAGCATCTGCCCGTAGAGCTGGAACACGAAATCATGCAGCTGCCGGCTGAGCATGACGTAGCCGAAATTGATGTCGTTGAGCGACAGGAAGAACCAGCCCCAGAACAGAGCGAGTGGCGCGGCCCACAATGCGAACAGCGTGCGCATCAGTGACCGTCCCTGCGGCTGGAACCGCCTCTGGGACCGCTGGGACCAATGTCCGGACGGCCGGAAATGCGCGACAGCAAGGAGCCGTGCGCGGCACCCTTGGCCATGGCATGGGCGGTGGCGCGGCTCTCTGCCTCCCGCGAAACCATGACGGCGAAGACCGACCTCCGCTCTGCCAGCATGGCGACATAGGAGGCCAGAAGTGCCGCCAATTGCACGGCGACAACCAAAAACAGGCCGTTGATGCCTCGCGCTGCGCCGCCGATCAGGATCAGCGACAACACCGCGGATGCCGAAATGAAGGCGGTCCGCGCCACACTGTCGGCTCCGTCCGGGCTCGCTGCGGCGTTAACTAGGCTCTCGACGAAGACCCAGCAAAACAGCACCGCCACGACCAGCAAGGCGATGGCCAGCGGCGCCACGACGGCAGCATTGTCGAGATCGGCCAGACGAGTGTTTTCCACGACGACGCCGAGCACGCCCAGAGCGCCCGCAACGCCGCGGTTTCCATCGACACAGATGAACGCCAGCAGGGCGAAAACCAGCGCCCAGTGCAAGGCCAGAAAGGACGTCAAAATGTGCCGCATGGCATTCCTGCTTTGGTGACAAAGACAGTGGGGTCTGCGGCCTGCGGCTGCAACGGAAACCATTCGTTAAGGTTAACGGCTGTCCACAGGCAGGCAAATTCGTTCAAGGCCTGGCGGAAGGCCCTCAATTCACCGGCGGATAGAGCGTGTCGATGATCATGCGCGCATCGTGGCGCGAATCGAGCATGCCATAGGTGTTGCGCCACTGGCCGGCGAGCCGCGTCTCGACGAAGGCGTCCGCAATCCGCCCTGCCCCCAGCCGGCGCAATTCCGCAGCTGCCGCCGACAGCGCCAGTTGTTCGGTCAGCAGGCGGGCCGACCCCTCATCGGTGCCGGCGACCTGCATGGCCGCCTTGAGCACGCCAATGGTTCCGCGTCCGCCGGCGCCGAGATCGCGGTCGATGCCGGCCAGCACCTCCTCGAACAGGCCGGGCGCGCGGCCGAGCACGCGCAGCACGTCGAGCGCCATGACATTGCCTGAGCCCTCCCAGATCGCATTGACCGGGGCTTCGCGGTAGTAGCGGGCGAGCGGCGCTTCCTCGACATAGCCATTGCCGCCGAGGCACTCCATCGCCTCATAGAGCAGTGGCGGCGCGATCTTGCAGACCCAGTATTTGACCACCGGGGTCATGGCGCGGGCAAAAGCAGCCTCGCCGCGGTCGCCGGCAGCCTCGTCGAAGGAGCGCGCCAGTCGGAACGAGAGTGCCGTGGCGGCGGCGACATCGAGCGCCATGTCCGCCAGCACGCGCTGCATCAGCGGCTGTTCGATCAGCGTCGAGCCGGCCACCTGGCGGTGACGGGCGTGATGCACGGCCTCAGCCAGACCCGCTCGCATGATTGCCGACGAGGCGACGGCGCAGTCGAGCCGGGTCAGCGTGACCATGTCCATGATCGTCTTTATGCCGGCGCCGGGCTCGCCGACCATCTCGCCGATGGCGTTGACGAACTCTACCTCGGATGAGGCGTTGGAGCGGTTGCCGAGCTTGTCCTTCAGCCGCTGAAAGCGGAAGCCGTTGCCGGAACCGTCGCCGAGGATGCGCGGGACGAGAAAACAGGAAAGCCCTTCCGGTGCCTGTCCAAGCACGAGAAAAGCGTCCGACATCGGCGCCGACATGAACCATTTGTGGCCGGTGAGGCGATAAAAGCCGCTGCCGGCGCGTTCGGCCCGTGTGGTGTTGGCGCGCACGTCGGTGCCGCCCTGCTTTTCGGTCATGCCCATGCCGAGCGTCAGCCCGGCCTTGTCGACCGGCGGCTTCTGGCTCTGGTCGTATTTGCGCGTCGTCACGCGCGGCGCCCATTCGCGAAACAGCTTTGGGCTGGCCATCAGGGCGGCCAGCGAAGCGCTGGTCATGGTGATGGGGCAGAGATGCCCGGTCTCGAGTTCGGCGGTCAGGTAGAAACGCGCGGCGCGCACCTGATGGCGACGGCCGATCTCGCTATCGCCGTTTTCCCAGATCGAGGAATGCAGGCCGCCGGCAACCGAGCGGCGCATCAGCGCATGATAGGCCGGATGGAATTCGACGAGGTCGATGCGCCGGCCCTGACGGTCATGCGTGCGGAGCTTCGGCGTCTCGACATTGGCGAGGCGCGCCAGCTCTTGCGCCTCCTGCGTCAGGACGAACCGGCCAAGCCCGTCGAGGTCCTTGCGCACCGGATCGGAAAAGCGCTCGGCAAGCTGGATCAGCAACGGATCGCCCCGCCAGGCGTTGCCGCCCGTCAGCGGCGGCGGCTGGTTGGTCACGTCGTCGTTCACGCCCAATCCTTCTGAAAGTAGAAGGCCTTCTAACGGTAGAAAGGCCTTATCATCACAAGGCTTCGAATCCGAAGCAATCGGCTAGATATAGCCCAAGCCAGGCGGCGCGCGCGACGAAAATACCGGGGAGAAAGGCAGCAATCCCAAGCTGGCGCTTGCGGCAAGGAATTCTCCCCCCTATAGCAGCGCCTTGAGATGACCGACGCTTCGTCCCTGCCGCTTTATCCTCACCGCCATCTTCTGGGCATCCGCGATCTTTCCCCCGGTGACATCGAGCTTCTGCTCGACCGGGCCGATCGCGCTGTCGCCATTTCGCGGCAGTCCGAAAAGAAGACCTCGACGCTGCGCGGCCGCACCCAGATCAACCTCTTCTACGAAGCCTCGACGCGCACGCAGTCGTCGTTCGAACTGGCCGGGAAACGGCTCGGCGCCGACGTCATGAACATGTCGGTGGCGAGCTCTTCGGTGAAGAAGGGCGAGACGCTGATCGACACGGCGATGACGCTGAACGCCATGCGGCCCGACATCCTGATCATCCGCCACCAATCGGCGGGCGCCGCCGCCCTTTTGGCGCAGAAGGTTGGCTGCTCGGTGGTCAATGCCGGCGACGGCGCGCATGAACACCCGACGCAGGCGCTGCTCGACGCGCTGACCATCCGCCGTGCCAAGGGGCCGCTGTCGAAACTGATCGTAGCGATCTGCGGCGACATCCTGCATTCGCGCGTCGCGCGTTCCAACATCATGCTGTTGAACGCGCTTGGCGCGCAGGTGCGGGTCGTGGCGCCGTCGACGCTGCTGCCGTCCGGCATCGAGAAAATGGGCGTCATCGTCTCGCGCTCGATGGCCGAGGGCCTCAAGGGCGCCGACGTGGTGATGATGCTGCGCTTGCAGCGTGAGCGGATGGAAGGCGCCTTCGTGCCTTCGGTGCGCGAATATTTCCGCTATTTCGGCCTCGATGCCGAAAAACTGAAGGCCGCCAAGGACGGCGCGCTGGTGATGCATCCAGGTCCGATGAACCGCGGCGTCGAGATTGCCTCCGAGATCGCCGACGGGCCGCAAAGCGTCATCCAGGAACAGGTCGAGATGGGTGTCGCCGTGCGCATGGCGGTGATGGAAGCGCTGCTCGACCCGCGCCGCAACGAGGGCCGGAGCGCATGAGCACGACGGTCTTTGAGCGCGCCCGCATCGTCGACCCGTCACGCGGCTTCGACGAGGTCGGCACCGTGATCGTCGAGGGGAAAAAGATCGTTGCCGCCGGCAAGGCTGCCCTGAACCAGGGCCTGCCGGCGGGAGCCACCGTGGTCGACTGCGCCGGCAAGGCAATCATTCCCGGCCTGATCGACGCGCGCGTCTTCATCGGCGAACCGGGCGGCGAACATCGCGAGACCATCGCTTCGGCCAGCGTTGCGGCGGCGGCCGGCGGCGTTACCTCCGTCGTTATGATGCCCGACACGGACCCGGTGATCGACAATGTCGCGCTGGTCGAATTCGTGCTGCGCACCGCCCGGGACACGGCAAGCGTCAACATCTTTCCGGCGGCGGCGATCACCAAAGGCCTCGCCGGTCGCGAGATGACCGAATTCGGCCTGTTGCGCGAGGCCGGTGCGGTCGCCTTCACCGATGGGCGGCACACAATATCCAGCGCACTGGTGATGCGCCGGGCGCTGACCTATGCCCGCGATTTCGGCGGCGTCATCGCACATGAGACACAGGATGGCGACCTCGCTTCGGCAGGCGTGATGAATGAAGGCCTGTATGCCAGCTGGCTCGGCCTTGCCGGCATTCCGCGCGAGGCCGAGTCCATCCCGCTGGAGCGCGACCTGGCGCTGGCACGGCTGACGCGCGGCGCCTACCACGCGGCCAAGATCTCGACGGCGATGGCAGCGCAAGCGATGACGCGGGCGAAAGCCGACCAGGCCAATGTCACGGCGGGCGTAGCGATCCACAATCTGTCGCTGAACGAGAACGATGTCGGGGAATACCGCACCTTCTTCCGGCTGACGCCGCCTTTGCGCGCCGAGGAAGACCGGCTGGCCATGATCGAGGCGGTCAAGGACGGCACGATCGACATCATCGTCTCCTCGCACGACCCTCAGGATGTCGACACCAAGCGCCTGCCCTTCGCCGATGCAGCTGCCGGCGCGATCGGGTTGGAGACGCTGCTTGGAGCAGCGCTTCGGCTCTACCACAATGGCGACGTGCCGCTCATCAGGCTGGTCGAGACGCTGTCGACAGCGCCCGCCAAACTGTTCGGCCTGCCGGGCGGCACGCTGAAGCCGGGAGCGCCGGCCGATCTTGCGCTGATCGACCTCGAAGAACCCTGGATCGTGAGTGAAAGCGGCATCCGCTCGCGCTCGAAAAACACCTGCTTCGAAGGTGCGCGGCTGCAAGGCATGGTCTTGCAAACGCTGGTGGCGGGCCGCACAGTGTTTTCGAGCTAGAGCGATCGCGCCACGTCGCAGACCGATATTCTGCTGGGGAAATGCGGGGGCAAACAATGAGTTATAACGTTATCCTGGCATTGCTGTTCGGCTCTCTCCTCGGCTCGATTCCCTTCGGCCTCTTGATCACCCGCGCGGCCGGCCTCGGCGATGTGCGCAAAATCGGCTCCGGCAATATCGGCGCCACCAACGTTCTGCGCACCGGCAACAAGGGCCTCGCCGCCGCGACGCTGGTGCTCGACGCGTTGAAGGGTACGGCGGCGGTGATGATCGCGCGCCATTTTGGACACGACTACGGACTGTGGGCCGGCCTTGGACTCTGGGCGGGCCTTGGCGCCTTCCTTGGCCATCTGTTTCCGGTCTGGCTCGGTTTCAAGGGCGGCAAGGGCGTGGCGACCTATCTCGGCGTGCTGATCGCGCTCGGCTGGCATGTGGCGCTGATCTTTATCGTCGTCTGGCTGGCGATGGCTTTTCTGTTTCGCTATTCCTCGCTGGCAGCGCTGACGGCGGCGGTCATCGTGCCGATCGCGCTTTATTTCTGGAGCACACCTGAGACCGCCGGGCTGTTCCTGGTGATGAGCCTGATCGTCATCTTCAAACATCGCACCAACATTTCGCGCCTTCTTGCCGGCACCGAAGGCAAGATCGGAGCCAAGGGTTGAGCAAGCCCCCCGGCGGGCCGCGCCTCAGCGACCGGCAGCGGCTGAGCTGGCTGCGGCTGATCCGCACACAAAATGTCGGCCCGGCCTCGTTTCGCGAATTGATCAACCGCTTTGGTTCGGCGGAGGCGGCGTTGGAGATGCTGCCCGAGCTGATGATTTCGGGCGGAGCCAAAAGGATCATGCGCATTCCTTCCGTCGAGGAAGCCGAAGCGGAACTCGACGCAGCCAGTGAAAACGGCGCCCGCTTCGTCGGCATCGGCGAGGCCGACTACCCGCCGATGCTGAAAAACATGGACAATCCGCCGCCGCTGATTGCCGTGAAGGGCGAGGCAGCCGTCTTTCGCCTGCCGGCGGTGGCCATCGTCGGCGCCCGCAACGCGTCGCTCGCCGGCATCAAGATGGCGCGCATGCTGGCGGCGGATCTTGGCCGCGACGGCTACGTCATCGTTTCCGGCCTGGCGCGCGGCATCGACACGGCCGCACACCAAGGCAGTCTTTCCACTGGCACAGTCGGCGTGCTGGCCGGTGGGCTCGATGTCCCCTACCCGCCCGAAAATATCGGCTTGTGCGACGACATTGCCGAGCGTGGCGGCGCCGTCATTTCGGAAATGCCGTTCGGCTGGCAGCCGCGGGCGCAGGATTTTCCGCGCCGCAACCGGCTTGTCGCGGGCGCCGCCCTCGGACTGGTAGTGATCGAAGCTGCGCAACGCTCCGGCTCGCTGATCAGCGCGCGCCTGGCCGGCGAGATGGGCCGGCTGGTCTTTGCCGTACCGGGTTCGCCACTCGATCCGCGCTGCGCCGGCTCCAACGGCCTGCTCAAGGACGGCGCCACCCTGGTCACCGAGGCGGCCGATGTTTCCGGTGCGATCGCACCCTTGGCGGGTACGCGAACGCGAAGCATTGCGCCGCCAGAAAAGGCACCCGATTTTTCGGCAACTCCCCCACCCGGTGAGGACGAACGCAGCGGCGTGCTCGAGGTGCTGGGCCCAACGCCGGTGGGCGTGGACGAGATCATCCGCCACACCGGCCTCAACTCCGCGCAAGTCTCCATGGTGCTGCTGGAACTCGACCTTGCCGGCCGCATCGAGCGCCATGCCGGCGGCAATGTCTCACTAGTTTCGTGACGTTCCACCCGATCCCGCCGCACGTCGGCCGCAACTCACGCGTCGAGGGTCACGCCGGCGGCGCCAACGCCGGTACAGATGCCACCGCAGGGTATTTTTCCAGGCGGCTCTCGGAAAAGCACTCCGCCATTCCAGGGCTCTCCGTTGCACTGACGATCACGCTCGCAATGGCATACTCGACAGCTGACGAAAACCGGGCTCGACAGTCTGCGCATCAGTCAGCGGAACAGATACTTCGATACCTCCGGATTGCCACGGCGCCACATCACATTGTCGAGAAAATAATGGTGCACATTGATGAAGATGAGCACGATGAAGAAGAACAGCGATGACCCCAGCACTTGCCTGTCATACGGGATCAAGGCCGTCAGCGCGGATGGGATCAGCCAGAAGCCGAGATAGCCAAGGGCCGTGCCGCCGACGATGAAGCCGAGGAGCCGAAACCTGTATAGGGGTCCAAGAAAGGACAGGATTTTCGGCTGCGGATCGCCTTCAGCGTCCAAGCTGTCGCGCTCGACGTTCGTCTGGTAGCGCCAGACCACGGCGAGGTACTGCAGCGAGTGGAGCGCTGGCACGATCAGCAGCCAGAGCGGGTTTATCCTTGCAATCAGGATCCAGAGATAGAGCGACGCGACATAGGCCACCAGACCGTTATAAGGCAGGCCGCCGCCGTTCTTCCGCCAGCGATTGACCAGCATCAAAAGCGTAGCCGCCGTCGACGCAACGGCCGCCAGCATGGCGATGTTGGTGACCCAGGAAGGGGCCGCGAAGGTGTAATAGTCCAGGCCGTAATATTTGCCTTGGGTGACTGCGGTATTCGTCTGCAGCCATGCCAGGATCCACACCGCATAGGAGTTGACCAGCAGCACCTTCTTGTCGCGGTCGTCGAAGAATTTGCGCTTCAGCACCGCATCCACCATCAGCATGCCATAGCCCTGCTTGACGTAGTGCCAGCCGACGAAAAAGAACATCGCGTTGGTGGCATAGCCGAGCAGGCGCGTGTTCGCCGCCGCCGCGCCATAGGCGAAGAACCCGGCCATGGCGAGGGGCACGACAATGCCCGCGAAGATGTAGCGAAGCTGCAGGCTCCTGTCGTAGCCGTCGCCCGTCACCTTGCGCCCGAAATTGCGGTAGAAAAGCTGGTAGGAGTGGGCGAAGTGGGGATAGTTCACGAGATAGGCAACGATCACCATCGTTGCGGCCACCGGACCCTCATATTCGAGGGGAACGAGAAACAGCACCGGCAGGATGAGAAACGCGCTGCCGCCCAGCATGAGGAAATCGGCGACCGGGCCGAAGAGGTACTTTTGAGGCGCCGCCGCCTTAGGAGCGACAGCATCCGCCGAAAGCTGAAGTGTCATGTCAGAACCCTCCCCTGGGAAAGGCTGAGTTTAGCCATCGACTGGGATGGGGACAAGGTTGGAGCTGCCGCTCCGCGCCCGAACACTGGGCCATCCTGCTGTTTCGCCAATGGTCTCGATCCGCCATGGCTTGAACCCGTGAACCTCTCGATAAAAAAGGTGGGGGGCCTCCGCTGTTAAAAAAGCGCACCACCCCAATTTACGACTAACATGTTAGTGTGCTAGCACAGCATACATACCTGCTTCGGAGACCTTCCGGTGACATCACGCTTTGGCCTTTCGGCCGCTCTCGCCACGCCTTTCGATGCCCGCGGGCAGATCGCCACCGCCCCCATGATCGCTCAGGCCGAAAGTTGCCTGGCGCAGGGTTGCGGCAGCGTGACGCTTTTCGGCACCACAGGGGAAGGCGCATCGGTGGGCACGACGGAGCGGCGGTCGGTGACCGAGGCCATGCTGGCTGCTGGAATCCTGCCGCATCAACTCGTTGCCGGCGTGCTGGTCGACGCCGCCGAAGACGCCGCCGAACAGGCACAGCATGCCTTGCAGCGCGGCGCCCGAAACATTCTGCTGGCCCCGCCAAGCTACTTCAAGAATGTCGGCGACGACGGCCTTTTCGGCTGGTTTTCCGCCGTCTTTGCCGCGCTCGGCCCCCTCGCCCGTGACGTGCTGCTCTACAACATCCCTTCGGTTACCATGGTGCAGCTTTCGCTTGGCCTGATCGGCCGGTTGCGCACTGCTTTTCCCGACGTGGTCGCCGGGGTCAAGGATTCCGGTGGAAATTGGAGCTACAGCGAGGCGCTGCTTGCCGCCCATGGCGATCTGGTGATCCTGATCGGCGATGAAAGGCATCTGGCGCGTGCGGTGCGACTGGGTGGTCAAGGCGCAATCTCGGGCATGGCCAATTTCGTCCCGGGCGAAATCCGCGCCATGGCCGAGGACGGGCGCGACGATCCTCGCGTCGAGAGTTTTGTGCTCGAATTGCTCAAATATCCGGTCACCCCGGCGGTAAAGGTGATGGTGGCGCGTAAGACCGGCGACGAGCGCTGGCTGGCGGTCCGTCCGCCGCTGGAGCCGATCGCGTCGCAAGGGCAGCAGCAGCTTGCCGCAGCCTATGACAGCTTGTTTGCCAGGGAACCGGCCTGACCGGCAAAGAGAAGGCGCGCCGAAATGGAAGACGGCAACGAACCGACCACCCTCAGGGAGAAGGCCTATGCCAGCTTCACGCGGCATTTGCTGGCGCGCGACTTCAAGCCGGGCCAGTTCGTGTCGCAGCGTGAGCTGGTTGCCTTCACCGGACTGCCGCTCGGCGCCATTCGCGAGATCGTGCCGCGTCTCGAGGCGGAAGGACTGCTGACGACCTTCCCGCAGCGCGGCATGCAGATCGCCCATATCGATATCAGCCTGATCCGCGAGGCCTTTCAGTTCCGCCTGTTCATGGAGCGTGAAGCGGTGGCGCTGTTTACGGTCAGCGCGTCCGACGCCGAGCTTGCCCGCTTGCGGCGCGAGCATGAGGACATGCTTGCCCAGGCGCTGGCGCATACCCCGACGCCGGAGATGGAGGCCAAGGCGCAGACCATCGACTGGGCCATGCACGACACGTTCATCGATGCGCTGGGCAACGAGATCATCGCCAAGGCCTATCTGGTCAATTCGGTGAAGATCCGGCTGATCCACCAGGAGCGGTTCCGTATCGACGGGCGCGTCGTGCCGGTCATGCGCGAGCACCTGGCGGTGATCGATGCGATGCAGAGCCGCGATCCTGGCAAGGCGGTCGAGGCCATTAGCCAGCATATCGACAAGGCGCGCCGGCTGGCGCTGCAAATCTGAGGAAGCATGAGCCGCGCCGCGGTCGCTGCGGCGCAATCGACAACGACAACAACCGGGAGGAAGAAAATGTCGTCCAATCTGTTCAACCCAACCAGGAGGCAACTCCTCCAGGGAACCGCCGCCCTTGCCGCCGCCGGCTTTGCCGGCGTTCGCCCAAGCTTTGCCGCCGGCGTCGACTGGAAGCGCTTTGCGGGAACGACGCTTGACGTCAATCTGGTGAAAAGCCCGCGCAGCGACACGCTGATAAAATACATCGCCGAGTTCGAGGAACTGACCGGGATCAAGGTCAATGCCGAAGCGACGCCGGAACAGCAGCAGCGCCAGAAGACGGTGATCGAACTGAGCTCCGGCAAACCGAGCTTCGACGTCGTGCATCTGAGCTACCACGTGCAGAAGCGGCAGTTCGAAAAGGGGGGCTGGCTGGCCGACATATCAGGCTATCTCGCCGACCCGACCCTGACCGATCCTACGCTGGTGGAAACCGATTTCGCCGATGCCGGCATGCTGTTTGCCAAGGACGGCCAGGGCGTGCTGCGCTCGCTGCCGTTCTCAGTCGACTACTGGATCGTCTACTGGAACAAGGAATTGTTCGAGGCCAAGGGCCTCAAATACCCTGAAACCTTCGAGCAACTGATGGCGGCCGCCGAAGCGCTGACCGACCCGTCGACCAACACCTACGGCTTTGTCGCCCGCGGCCTCAAGAACGCCAACACGCCGGTGTGGACGTCGCTTATGCTCGGCTACGACATGACGCCGCTCGACGACAAGGGCAAGCTGCGCACGACCTCGCCCGATGCGGTCGAGGCGGCCAGCCTCTACCAGCGGCTGATGACCAAGTCGGCGCCTCCAGGCGTCACCGGATTCAACTGGGCCGAAGCCCAGTCCGCCTTCCTGCAAGGCAAGATCGGGATGTGGTTCGATGGCGTCGGCTTTGCCCCGCCAATGGAAAATCCGGAAAAGTCACGAGTTGTCGGCAAGGTTGGCTACGGCGTCATGCCCAAGGGGCCTAAGGCGCATGCCGCCGGCACCTTTGGCGACGGCCTCGGCGTGACGGCCGCCAGCGAGAAGAAGGAGGCCGCCTACCTCTTCTGCCAGTGGGCGATTTCGCCCGCGATGGGCGCGCGCCTGCTGCAGGCGGGTGCCGGCGTGCCGTTCCGCAAGTCGGTGCTGGAAAATCCCAAGGTGCGCGAAGGCGTCACCATGCCGGCGAGTTGGCTCGATGCCGTGGTCGGCTCGGGCAATGTCAGCCGGCTGTCGCTGCCGGTCATCATTCCGGTCACCGAGTTCCGCGACATCTATGGCGTGGCGCTGACCAATCTGATCGCCGGCGCCGATCCGGCGGAGGAACTGAAGAAGGCCACCGAGCAGTTCCAGCCGGTGCTCGACCGGAGCGAGCAAGGCTGATGTCCGCCATCACCCCAGAACGCACCGGGGTGACGACGCAAGCCATCGAAGGGAGCCAGACCATCCGGCTGGCTCCCAACTACTGGCCTTTCGTCGTCCCGGCGCTCGTCGTCGTCGGCGCCGTGATCGTCTTTCCCTGGGCCTTCACACTGTGGATGAGCGTCAACCGCTGGACCCTCGGCCAGGCGCGAAGCTTTGCCGGGATGGAAAATTACCTGCGGCTGGCCGTCGACCAACGCTTCTGGGAATCGCTTTTCCATACGCTGACCTACACGGCGCTTTCGGTTGCGGCGCCGATGTTCCTCGGCACTGTCGCGGCGCTGATCTTCGACGCCAAATTTCCGCTGCGCGGCCTGTTGCGCGGCGTCTTCGTCATGCCGATGATGGCAACGCCAGTCGCCGTGGCGCTGGTCTGGACGATGATGTTCCATCCCCAGCTCGGCGTGCTCAACTATCTGTTGTCGCTGGTCGGCATCCCGGCGCAGGAATGGATCTTTAATGCCAGGACGGTCATCCCGTCCCTGGTTGCGGTCGAGACATGGCAGTGGACGCCGCTGGTGATGCTGATCGTGCTGGGCGGCTTGGCCTCCGTGCCGCGCGAGCCCTTCGAGAGCGCCGAGATCGATGGCGCCAACGCCTGGCAGCAATTCCGCTATCTCACCTTGCCGATGATCGCGCCGTTCCTGATGATCGCGATGATCATCCGCACCATCGATGCGCTGAAAAGTTTTGACATCATCTATGCCATGACCCAAGGCGGACCGGGCACGGCCTCGGAAACCATCAACATCTATCTCTACAACACCGCCTTCTCCTACTACGACATCGGCTATGGCTCGGCCATGGCCGTGGTGTTCTTCATCGTCATCGTCGCGCTGTCCTTCATCCTGCTGATGCTGCGCCAGCGCTCCCAATGGATCGGGGTGGAGGGCAAATAGATGAGTTCACGGCTGCTCAACCGGATCGGGCTGTTTTTCGCGGCTCTGGTCTTCGTCTCGCCGGCGATCCTGTTCTTCCTCTGGATGATCTCGCTGTCGCTGAAGTTCGAGATCGACAACGGTGCATACCCGCCGATCCTGATCCCGGAACATCTCGCCTGGTCGAACTATGTGAAGGTATTCGAGGAGAACAATTTCCTGCTCTATTTCTGGAATTCGGTTCTGGTGACGGGCACGGCAACGTTGCTCGCGCTGCTCATCGGCGTGCCGGCCGGCTATGGCATCGCGCGGCTCAAGGCCGAACGCTCGGCGGTGGTCATCATGATCGCCCGCATGACGCCGGGGCTTTCCTATCTCATTCCGCTGTTCCTGCTGTTCCAGTGGGTCGGCATTCTCGGCACGCTGTGGCCGCAGATCATCATCCATCTGGTGGTGACGGTGCCGATCGTGGTCTGGGTGATGATCGGCTATTTCGAGACCACGCCGATGGAGCTGGAAGAAGCGGCCAACATCGATGGCGCCAGTTCCTGGCAGGTGTTCCGGCTGGTCGCCTTGCCCATCGCCAAGCCGGGCATTGTCGTCGCCTTCATCCTGTCGATCATCTTCTCATGGAACAATTTCGTCTTCGGCATTGTGCTCGCCAGCCGCGAGACCCGCACGCTGCCGGTCGCCGTCTACAACATGCTTTCCTACGAGCAGGTGAGCTGGGGCCCGCTCGCCGCCGCAGCACTTGTGGTCACGCTGCCGGTGCTGGTGCTGACCCTGTTCGCGCAAAGGCAGATCGTCGCCGGGCTGACCGCAGGCGCCGTCAAGGGCGGCTGAGGCACGGCCCCGACATCACTCATTTCCGGGAGAGATCCAATGGCATCGGTAACAATCAACAACGTTCAGAAGGCTTTCGGAGCCGCCAAGATCATCCACGATGTCAGCGTCGACATCGCCGATGGCGAATTCGTCATCCTGGTCGGGCCGTCGGGCTGCGGAAAGTCGACGCTGCTGCGCATGATTGCCGGACTGGAAACGATCTCGGGCGGCAGGATCGCCATTGGCGATCGCGTCGTCAACAATCTCAGGGCGCGCGACCGAAACATCGCCATGGTGTTCCAGAACTACGCGCTCTATCCGCATATGACGGTGGCCGACAATATGGGCTTTGCCCTGAAGATCAAGAAAGCCGATCCGGCCGACACCGCCGGCCGCGTCGGCAGGGCCGCCAGCATTCTCGGCCTGGACAAGCTGCTCGACCGCTATCCGCGTCAGCTTTCCGGCGGCCAGCGCCAGCGCGTCGCCATGGGCCGCGCCATCGTGCGCGACCCGCAGGTGTTCCTGTTCGACGAGCCGCTGTCCAATCTCGACGCCAAATTGCGCGTGCAGATGCGCGGCGAGATCAAGGCGCTGCACCAGCGGCTGGGAACCACCACCATCTACGTCACGCACGACCAGATCGAGGCCATGACCATGGCCGACAAGATCGTCGTGCTGCATGACGGCCTTGTCGAACAGATCGGCGCGCCGCTCGATCTCTACGATCGCCCGGCCAACCTCTTCGTTGCCGGCTTCATCGGCTCGCCGGCGATGAATTTCATTCGCGGCCATGTCGAGGAAGGTGTTTTCCGCAGCGCCGGTGGACTGATCTTGCCGCTGCCGGAAGGCATCGACCTGACCAACATTCCCGGCGGCGACCTCATCTACGGCATCCGCCCCGAACACATCCGAGCGACGACCGCCAAAGGAATCCCCGGCACGATCGTGCTTCTGGAAGCAACGGGTTCGGAAATCTTTGCCAGGGTCGACTGCGCCGGAGAAGAAATCTCCTGCCTTTTCCGCGAGCGGCTGGCACTGAAACAGGGCGAGCAGATGCGCATCGAGATCGACCGCGCCTGTGCTCATCTGTTCGACGTCAAGACCGGGCGGCGATTGTAGGCGGCGATGGGGGCTGCTGACAGGGAGCAACTTCCGCACGAAATATTTCTGGTGAGCGCGTCGGGGTTCGAACCCGAGACCTACTGATTAAAAGTTCGTCAGTAATTCAGCAAAATCAACCACTTACAAAATCGGCCGCGCGAAAGTCGCACGCTTCTAGCCGCGCAGCGCCTGCAGTATCTGGCCCCAAAACCAGACGGTCGCGCCGCCCAGGACAGCGCCGCCTATTCCGATCACGCCCAGCGCGCCCATGCCGCGCTGCTTCCATTCCACCACTTCGTCGGTGACCACTTTCATGTCGGTCGTTGTCGTCTTCACGGCGCCCATATCACTTTCGAGGTAGCCGACACGCAGCGCGATATCATCGAGCCGCTTGTGCATCGTGCCCCGGCTCGCCTCGCTCTTTCTGTCCTGCCTCTCAAGATGCTCGGACACGCCTTCGAGGGTCGCGGTCAGGCGACCCAGGCGATCATAGATCTCGTTGAGGCTGGCGGTCATCAGCTGCACCGATACTTCTGGAAGCGGCCGCGATGCTGCGCCACGGCGACGGCGAAGCTGCGGTCATTGGCGACGATATAAGAATTCGTCGCCGGCTTTGGTTGCATGGCCACAAGCACGTCGCAGGGGCTAGTCAGCGTCGGGCTGCAGGCAACCACCGAGCAGAGCGCACAAAGCAGGATCATCAGCGGCAAGCACTTCATTGTCGATCGCCTTTCCGTCCCGAAGAATTGTGATGCGGTCGCCGGCCAGCTCGGCGGCAAGTGCAGCGCGGCCGTCATGGCGGCCGTAAAGGTAGGCGGCCGCCACAAGGACGGCCACCAGCAGGGCAAGCAGCACGACGCGGCCCAACGGCGTCATCGCGAAGCGCCAAAGCGCTCCTAGCGCCTTGGCTACCGCCGGCAGGCCCAGGCTGAAGGCTGTGCCGAGCCAGATCATTCGAGTTCTGCCTTGAGGCTGCGCACCGCCTGGGCGAGCTGGGCGCGGCGCGTGATGCCGTAGACGGCAAACGCGACGATCAAGGCGACGATCGCCAGCTGCACGCGCCAATCGAAATTGCCGAAGGCAGCGAGAGGCGCGCCAAGCGCCGTCAGCAACCACGTCCAGAAGGTCTTGGTTTTGGTCACCGGCTTGTGCAGTTCGCCGGGGTCGACCACGACAGGCTTTTCCACGACGACAGGCGGGGGCACAGGAGCGGGTTTCGCCGCCGGGCCGGCGTCCGAAGACGGCGCAGCCGGCTCTTGCGCGCTGGCGGGCTTGCCTGCGCCGCGCACGGCCCAATCAGGCAGCTTCAAAGGCCTGTCATTGTGCCAGGCATCGAGCGCGATTGCCGCCCACTGGTTGCGGCTGGCATAGTGCTTGGCGCCGGCCTGTTCATAGGCCAGCTCGAAGGCCTTGACCTTGGCGTTAAGCCCCTTGGCCGCGACCAGCTTGGCGATCGCGCCTCGATACGCCCCTTTCAACTCGGAAAACAGGAAACCGTAATTCGCCTGGTCGACCACGGGATTGAGGCCGGCGCGCTTGCAATAGGCTTCATAGCTGCGCCGGCGCGGGCCGGTCCACTGCGCCCAGCCGAAGCCGCCGCGCGAACTGGGCACGGTCGGCTTGGTTTCCTGCAGCGAGGCAAAGCCACCGCTCTCATGGCCGAGATTGCCGACGATCGCCGCGACGTCGTCCAGCTGCAGCTGAAAATCGCGCATCAGCAGCGCCATGATCCACGGCGCCTTCGAACGAAACAGATCATCCTGTGCCTTGCCCTTTGCCATGCCGCAAACCTCCTATGGTTGCCGGCAGGATAGTCGTGGGCAAGAATCGTCAATTGGGAGGGGCGGCCACGTTCCTGTTTCGGGCCAGCGCATACATTGCGGCGAACAATACTTCGAAAGCCGGTGTTAAGACGACGATTTCTTCAAGGCCCCATGCAAGCATCATCATCAGCCCGACAAAGACGCCGGTCCACAGCGAAGACGTTCGCGACGCTATCCATACCTCGCGCATGGCAATGAAGGCATATCCGCAGTAGGCGACGAGGCCGACAAGGCCAAAATTCACAGCAGTCCACAGCAACCAATTGTGCGGGTTCCAAGTGATGCTATTGCCCATCTCAACCAGCAGCACCGAGCGCGGCGAGCCGATCACGGGGTGCAGTGCAAGCGCTTCGATGCCGGACTGCCAATACTCGAACCGCGAGACCACCGACGCCGACCCTGGCAACAGCGACAAGTCCTGTCGGAACAGAAAAAGCCCTACGAGTCCAACACCCATGAGGATCGCCGACCCAATCGCTGCCTTTGTCGGCCCGATCCTCTTGCGCAATAGGTAGATGACAATCACGACGCCAAGAACGATGATCCCAAACCGCGACAGCGTGACCAGCGTCAACGCTCCGAACGCCGCCGCTGCAAGAGGATGTCTGGAAAACAGCGAAACGGCGGCAAGAAAGACCAGAAAGACTGCGATATAGTTTGATACGCCAAGTGCATTTTTTGCCCTGTTTTTTAGATCGTAAAAGGCTTGGTCGCCGCCTTTTATTCCGGGCGCAAAAGCCTCTCTCCCTGCTACAGCAACCGGCGCGGTCGCCCGTGTTGGCAACGGCGCTGCCGTGTTCACCGAAGGCGCTGGCTTTGTCGCCGCCGCAACGTCCTGCTGTCGTTGTGAGGCATAGGTGTTTTCGACAACGGTAGCGTTCTGCCCAGGCAACAGAAACATGTCCTTTGGCGCGAACAGGATCATAAGCACCATGATCGCAGATGTCAGCCAACCGCCGATATTCATCGCGAGCAAGGTTTGCCGATCAGGCAGTCCTTGATTTCTCAATGCTACGATAGTCATTCCAGCGAAAACAACCGGAAGCCACACCGCCAAATCAGCCTTCCACTTGAAGGCCGGGTTCCCGTAGTTCATCAAGAACTGGCAAACGATGATAGCCCCGATCACCAGCAAAGGGAGCGCAGCAGGCGGCACACGGATGCTCAGCTGGGAACGGTCCACGAAAAACAACGGCAAGACGAGAATGCTGATCGGGAGCGTGATCTTTCCGAGCCAAACGCTGCCCACAAAAATGGCAGCGACGAACAAGAACGTCAGCCAAGAACGGCCGGAATTCTGACCACCAATTTGAAGACTCATCCGTCGCCCTCTGCAAGCAGCTTCCACATACACAAGCAAAAGGCAGGCGGTAAACCCTTTCGCTTTCGCTCAAGGGTCCTTATGCTGCTAGCCACAATTAAACGGAGGCGACGTTTGTCACACCTGTACGCATTCTTGGATCGTGAACTGCGGCCGATCGCCTGTATCATTGTTGTCGGTCTGGCATTCGCAGCTGCCCTGATCTCCGTAGCAGCCAGGGATGCAGCTTTCTTGAGCGACTGCGTGGCGCATGGGAACGCGCCCAACCTTTGCGAGAAGATGATAACAGGTTAAACCGTTACGGGCCGATCAGGCCGTGGGTTACTAGAGCCGCATCGAGCGAGCGCAAGCGGGCCTCAAGCGCCGCGACCCGGTTCAACGCCCCTTGCAATTCGGCCTGGACGTAAGCGCCCGACGCCGTGCCGGCCGCAGCAGCCGCAAGCGCCGTCTTCGCACCCGTGCCGGTCATAGCCGTCCAACCGGTGTCGCGAGCGCCAACGACCTTGTTAGCGCCAACGTTGTACTGCGTGGCGATTACGATCCCGCTGAAGGTCAACTGCCCCGCCGCGTGCGTGACGGTGTAATTGCCGTTGCCGATATTCCAGACGAAGCCGGTTGCCCCGAACAAATCGGACCATCCCAACGCGCCAGTTCCGAGCGCGCCGCCGTCGTTTGTTGCCGGCGTGATCGTGCCGGTGAAGGTGCCGCCAGTGGTGAAGTTGAACGTCGCGCCGTAAGTCATGCCGACAACGAGAGCGCCGGCCAGCATACGCGCGATGTTGAACTGTCCGTCTTCCGTTCCCGACACCGGATCAAGGACGGTCATCGTGATGTAGCCGAGATTGGTTTTAACTCCGACCGAGTTATTCATGTACCAGAGGAAGCCGCCGATCCCGTCGTTGACCGCCGCCCCGCCCGCTTTGTTGCGGTAGATCTCCCGATAGGGGCCGTTGCCCGTGCCGGCGTTTGTGCTTTCGGCGATGTCGACCGACGTGAATTGCGCCGTCGTCGTGAACCTAACAACTTGGTTGAACACGCCGGGAGTGTTGCCTGCGCCGAACGTCCCGGTGCCGGCATCGGTGATGATCGGCGTGGCGTCGAACTTGTTTTCTTCCTTGATGTACGTGTTGGTGACGCCGCCACCGATTTGGATATGGCCGGTGTTGCCAATTGCGATCAGGCGATTGCCTTCGATGATGCTTGCATCGCCCGATGTGTTGAGCCGGATCGAATATGCCGCCGCCGTCTGGCCCAAACCGATCATGACAGCGTTAAGCGGCTGGATGGTGTTGCGCTCGATGCGCGTGTTCGGGCATGCCTGAGTGTATAGGAGCGCCCCGGTGGTTCCCGTGTAGCTGCCGAGGTAAGACGGCGTTTCCATCCAGTTGCGGTCGATGTGTGCAGCCGACACATTCAGGAGGTAGACGCATTCCGAACGTGTCGTGATGTTGTTGTCGGCAATCACCAGCTGTTGTGCGCCGCCCTTTACGCCGTTGACAAGGATGCCGATATTGTTCCCGTTGACAGTGTTTTCGAGGATGTGAACGCTGTCGCCAATGTCTTTAAACAGAGAGCCATTGTCGAACCAATTGCGCCGGAACGTGCACGAGAAAATTCCCACCGTTGAGCCCGAACTATCGAACGACACACCGCCAGCCGGCCCTGAGGCCTTGACGCCTTCAACGATGAAATTCGACATATACTCGTTGCCGGCCGACGCATATTCGATGCCGTAGCGCCCTACTTCCGTCGTCTGCAAAGTGAGGTTTTTCCAGCCCCACCAAGTGTTGTCGGTCGCGATCCCCGCAGTCGGCACGATCGAAAGCGCCGCGCCCGCGTTGGTCACGATCTTCGACTTGTCGGCGTGATACCCCCAGAACTGCATTGCCGCCGTTTGGACAACAGCGCCATCCGTCAAATAAGCGTCGCGGACCATTAAGCCACCGACGTACGCCTGTGCGACATTGATCGCGCACTGGATCGCCGCGCGGTTTGCCGCCCTAGTCGCCGTTGTCGACGCCCCAAAATGCTCGACCGTCAGTATCTCGAAATCGCGGACCCACGCGCCCACGTTCGACGCCACGCTATCCGCTTTCAGATAGACGCCTTCCGACGTGTCCATTGCGATCTGTGCCGAGTAGTCGCCCAGGCGCCATATGAAATTGCCAACGCGACCAGGCTCGGTGAGCAGCACCGACATGCCGACCTGTGGCGTAAGCGCCTTGATCAGTGCCCGGGTTGACAGCGAGCCGTTGAGCTTAAGGACAAGCCATGCTTCGGCATAGGTCGCCAGCGCCAGGACAGTCGTCATCAGCGCCGAAACGGTGGCTAAGCCGAACGACAGAAGCGACTTGTTTTCCAGCTTGGTGCCGCTGGCGTCCCACCCGAGTACCTTACCGGCCTCGGCCGCCGGCAAATCGGTTGCACCGGCATAGTCGAGCTGGAAGCTGACGGCGCGGCTGACATCCCTGCGCAGTTCGCTCTGCGCGCTCGCCTGTTTCGACAGTTCCTTTTCCAGCTCGTCGGCCGTGAGCGTGCCGGCCTTGGTCACCGCCACCGATCGCTCGGCCGTCCGGCGCGCCTGGTGCTTCCAGCTGGTCGTGGCCAGAACCGCGGCGTTGAAGGTCACCGTGAAAAAGTCATAGGCCGATGCCGGGTTGACCTTGGCAATGGTGCAATTCGCAGTCACGTCGCTGTAGACCGTGGCGCCCAGCAGCTTGGCGAACACCTTCACATCGGCGGTGTCGAAGATCTTGTAGAGCGACGGGCCGTAGGGGCCAACCGTGCCGTTGCCGACAAGGATGGCGGATTCGCGGGTTTCTCGCGGGAGCGGATAAGGGGTCGCGGCCATCTGCAATCCTCAGTGGTTGAGGCTGCAGGATGACTCGCGGCGGCAAGCGTCAAATGGTCAACGGCCCAGCGGCGTCAGCTGACCGGGTTTGACGATGTAGGGCGTACCGTTCTTTTTCGCCAGGCCGATCTGCGCCTTGAAGCTCTTGTCGGCGTCGGGGTCGAGCAGCCATTGCAGATTGTCCAGCACCAGGCGGTTGTAGACGCCGCGCGTCAGCCAGTTGGAGGCGATTATCGGCGTGTAGCGCTGCAGATATTTGCGCACCTGCCGGCCGGGATTGATCTTGTCGCCGGCGATCGCCGCCTGCACATTGCCGAGCGTCAGCCCGGCCGTGTCGCCGACGAAGGCGATGCCCGGCCCAAGCAGCGATTCCTGTATCGACTGGCCGAAGCGGTTTTCGGTCGATTTGACGAAGTCGCCGAACAGGCCGAAGCCGCCTCCCTGCAGGCCGGCTTTCAGCCAGAAACCGGGATTGGTCGCCGGGTTCATATCCTCCGGCTTCTTGGCGTCGAGCAGGCTCTTGATCTGGATATAGGCGGCGCCGCCCATGGTCAGCATGATGGCCATGGGCGCGAAATAGGCCGCACCCGACCGGAACCCTTTGCCGCCGCCGCGCCGTGCCGCCATTTCGAACGTCGCTTCCAGCTGCATGGCGGTGAACGACAGGCCGAAACTCTTGTACTGCAGAAAGAAATCCAGCAGCTCGCCGCCGACAGAGCCGCGCTCGGCCAGCCCGGTAACGATCGATCGGCTGTTCGGCGTGCCGGCCGGCACCGAGCGTTCCGACCAGCTGTTGATGACTTCCGACAGCTTTTCTCCGGCCTCGCGATGCGCCAGCGCCTTGGCCTCGCCGGCGATCTGGTACGGCGCGGCCGTGCGCATGTCGAGATATTGCACGGCGCCGCCATTCAGCTCGATCTGGCGCGGCGTGACGAAGCCGGCGGGGTCTTTCGCCTGGCGCCAGATATCCCAATGCCCCGGGGTCACGCCAAAGCCTTCCAGCGCGGTGCGAAACCGGCTGTCGAGCTGGCCGAAGGTCTTGCCGGCATTGTCGGCCACCGTCTTCTGCCACGCGCGCGCCTCGAGGAGCTTGCGGCCCGTGGTCAAGGGCGAAAGGCCGGTCAGCGACACGGTGCGGTCGGCAAGCCAGCGCGACCAGTTGGAGCCGACCGCCGGCCCGGCAAAGCGCAGTTCGTCGTTCATGACGTGCAGATATTCTTCCCACATCACGCCTGACGAGAATATTTCCTCGCGATTGCCCTTGCCGATCAGCTTGACCATGTCGAGCATGGTCGAGGTAATCGGCAGGCCGGCCAGCTTGCGCGCGGCGCGCGACACAAACGGGTCGGTCGCAGCGGCGAGGATAACCGTGCTGCCGAGCTGGGCACTGGTCATCACGTTCTTGATGTTCGACGTGGTGAGTGCTGCACCGCTGGCGACTTCCGGCCGGCCGCGCATGTTCTGCCACAGGCTGTCGATGCGGTGCGCCGCCACCGCCGCCTGGCTGTCCTTGAAGATGGTGGCACCCTTGGCCAGCGTCGGCTTGCCGGTTTCCAGCTTGCCGATTTCGTGCGCCACCGCCTGTTTCATATACTCGACCATGGCGGTCGGGTTCGGTCCCAGCACTTCCATGGCCGCGATGTCGCGGGCCATGCCGTTGATGTGGCCGAAGATCGCCTGGACGATATCGCCCTTGCCGTATTTCGCGTTGTAGGCTTCCCAGCTGGCGGCGTCGCGGAAGGTGAGGAAACGTTCCTCCTGCCGTTGCGAGGCAATGGCGCCCTGCCCGCGACGCACCATGGACGGCTGCAGATGCGCCCGGCCATTCGAAACGATGGACTCCCAGACATGGTCAAGCGCCTGGTCGAGCCCGCCGGCGGAAAGCGGCTGGCCGGTCAGCGGGTTGGTCATCCGGCTGGGGTCGAGCAATTCGGTGATTTCAGCCTTCCAGGCATCGCGGCCGGCGGCCTTGACCTTCAGCCGGTTGTGATCGTGCGGCAGGCCGAAATTGTCGAGCTTGCCGATCGCGCCGCCGGCGGCGTTGAAGCGCTGCCGGAGATCTTCGAACACGATGGAAATCGCCCGTGCCAGCTGCTTGGCCGTGGCGTCGCCGGCGGCCTCGCCGTGCAGCTCCTTGACCACATCGCTTTGCAGCGCCTTGTTGGCGCGCTTGCCCAGCAGGCCCTTGCGCTCGAAGGAGAACATCACCTTGTCGAGGTTCTTTTGCGCACCGACGATGATGGCTTCGGTCTTGCCGCGTACGCTCGATTCGCCGCGAAAACCGTAATGCGACAGCAGCGCCATCGCCCCCTCAAACACGTTGGCCTTGCCGTCGCGGCCGCGATAGCCCTGCAGGAAACCCTTGACGCCCAGGCGGCGCGCTTCGGTCAGGTCGGCCCGCCGGCGCGCTTCGGCCGCTTCCGCCTTCAGCTGAATTTCCAGATCCTTGCGCGCCTTCGCCTTGGCCAGATCGTCGCCCATCGACAGCCGGTGCTGCCCAAAGCGTTCTTCGAATTCGTCGGCGAGGAAAGACGCTTCCTCGCGCGTGATCGCCTTCTGCTCGACGGCGGAAATCAGGCAGTCTTTCAGGCCCATGGCTAGGCGCCTTTCAGTCGCGCAAAAATGGTGCGCAGAGCGTCAAGTCGACCCTGATCACTATTGCCAACGGAGGACGGCATTCCCTCGATCATATGCCGCACCATTGCATCTGTTTGGACGGCGTCGAAAAGATTGGTGCCAACCGGCCGGTGTTTCATCGGGTGGGCGGTGTGTTCATTGTAGTCCGGCTTGAAACTAATCCCGCCGTCCGGATTGAAGTGTTCAGGCAGTTGCCAGCGCAGGAACCGGTCGACCATGTATTTGATTTGCTCGTCGGTCATCAACACAACCTCAATCCTTGCAAGCCGCGATCAGGTCGCCGAAAAATTCGGTCCTGTCGGCATCGGCAATCATGGTTTCGTGGGTGGCGTGTAAAATGTCGCCGTCAGCAGCCTTGGCCGCCGGCATCGCATCCCAGACGGACAGCTTCTTGGTGCTTTCGAGGTCGACCGGCTTTGCCTCACCAGCAGTCGGCCGGCGCGCTTCGGTCAGTGCGAGCGCGGCGACCTCGCCCGCCTCGGCCGTCGCCGGCTCGGGCGCAGGCGCTCCGTCGCGCACAAAGATCGGCTCGGGAGCAAGGTTCATCGCTTCGAGGATGTCACCCAGTTTTTCCGAGAGTTGACTTGCCCGGTCGCTGCCGGAAGCTGTCAGTTCGTCGATTTTCCTCCCCAGACGGAGGGCGACATCCTTGTTAACATCGGACGAGGCTTGAAAAGCCGCCCGATTTCCTGGGCTTAATTTTGCCAGAAAGGAAGGAGGGTTTTGCACTTCCGCCGGCTGCGCGGTTACCCCCTTCTTTTTGCCTTCCGGCACCTGCTCTCGATAGTCGAGAGCGTCAAGTTCGCCAGCCATGTTCGAGGAAGGCTTGATGGTTTTTTCGTTGGCGTTGACCCAGGCTAGCGCCTCGACGCGATCGAGGAATTGACCGTCCGGCGTCACAAATCCGGTGGTGACCGGGTCGCCACGCTGCGAATGCGGATATCGATCATCGACTGCGAAATGCGGCTCGCCGGGTTTGCCGATATAAAGGTTTCCGTCCTCATAGCGATTGGCAACGACCAAGCCGCGCTCGGGCAGGTCTCCGGCAGAAATCGGAATTGCCTCGCCCGCTGGCGTGACGGCCGTCCGGATTGGCTCGCGGGCCTTTCGGCCTTCAACAATGCGGTCGATCGCCGACGAGCGCATGTCATCCGGCAATTCGGCCGCGCGCAGGCCCTGGGCGGCCATCCTAGCGGCTTCGTCGTCGGTCAGGCCTGCAGGCGGCGGGCCGAATGCGGCGGCGTCCAGCGCCGGCTGCTCGGCCGCCAGATCGGCGGCCCGAACCGCTGCCGGGTCCGGCGTCACGCCCAATGCTTCGGCGATCGTCCTGAAGTCGCCGGGCTCGGCCTCGCCGGCGGCCGCGCGCGTCAAAACCTCTTCGGGCACCTCGCGGCCCAGCAAGCGCGCCACCGTGCGGCCGCCTTCCAGCAGGCCGCCGAAGCCGCCACCGAACAGCGCCGCCAGTCCAACCTGTTTCAAGCCGGTCGACAGGCTGGCATCGACGCCGGCCTTTTGCTTGTAGTCGTGGCTGGCCAGCTGCACACCGGCCTCGACGCCGCCATTGACGGCCGCTTCGGTCACAGCCGCTTCCAAGAGCCGCCAGCCCAGCGCGCGCGCCGGGGCGGCCGCGCCGCCGCCGAGCGCCAGCGTTGCCACCTGCATTGGATCGCGCAGAGCGCCGACAACACCGCCACCGAGCGTATTGGCAAGCTTGCGACCACGGCCGAGACCGACTGCGTCGGCCTGCGCTTCTGCCGCGCCGGCGGCTTCCTCGGCGCCGCGCGTGATCGCATAGGCGTCCTGCACGATTGGCCGCTCGATGCCGATCACGCCGGCGAATTCCGGCTTCATACGCGCCAGCTCGCCCGCCTGGCGCTGCCAGTCGGCTTCGCGGCCTTCCATCACCGACCACGGATTGCCGCCGGCGTCGGCAATGCGCGCGCCTTCCTGCAGGTCCTTTTCGGTAAAATCCTTGCGCGGGTTCGGCAGTTGAACGCCGGTCGCTTCGAAGATCGCCTTGTTGCGGCGCGCATAGGCCTCGCCGATCGCGATATCCTCGGCGTTGGAATTATCGCGATAGTCGGCCAGATCGCGCGTCGTGTCCCAAAGTGCTGCCGCCGCGTCGCGCTGGCTTTGTTCCTTCGCCATCGTATCGGCGAAGTTCGGGGCGAATGTCGGGTTGTCGCCAAAGCTGGTCTTGTAGAGGAACATCAGAACCACCACAGGCCGGCGACAACGACAAGTGCGACGCCGGCGGCGATCCACAGCGCCTTTTTCACATAGGGGATGGCCAGGTCCATCATCAGCGATATGCCCCCGGCACGCGGGTTTCGAGTTTTGGTCGCATCGCCACCAGGTCGAGGATGAACGGCCGGCCGTCTTCGGCCATGATCCATTGCGGATCGGCGGTGTTGATGTCGCCGGCGGCGAAGGCGAAGCCGCCCTGCACTGCCACCGGCGTGGCGTTGCGGATCGTGTCGGCGCCGCCCTGGGACACGCGCTTGCCGGCACCGCGGATCGACCCGAAAAAGCCTATTCCCGCCTTTGGCTGATGCGGCAGCGTCGCAAGGTCGCTGTCGGTGACGGCGTGCAAAAGGTCTTCCAAGCGGTCCGCGCGGATGTCGGACGGCACAAGCACCTTCTGGCCGGACGAGAAATAGCTGCCGCCGACCGTGGTAAAGCCGCCGAACTGCACGCCGCGATCGTAGACTGCGCCGGCGGCTTCCTGCACGGCCTGCGAGTGGACGGCTTTCGCCTCGTCCGATTTCGGGTCTAGACCATCCTCTGAAATTCGCTTGCGCGCGATCGAGGCGGCCGCGCTCTTGATGCGGGCCGAATCTTCCGGGGCGAGTTCAAGCGCGTTGCCGGCCACCGTGTTGAAGTTTTCGCGCGCGGCGTCGGTCGCAAAGTCTTTCATCGCCTTGCCGTCCGGTGTCTTGCCATAGCCAAGGATCACGTCTTCGGCCGCGCGCGGCGATCCGCCAAAGGCGATGATGGCGCCGCTTTCGGCGATCATCGGCGCATCCTTGCCGAACTCGGCCAGCACATCGGCGGCCGCGTTGCCGGCGCCGGCCACGATCGCGCCGGCCATGGCCGCGCCGCTTTCCGGGTTTTCGCGAATTGTCTTGCCGAGTGCTGCGGCCTCGCCGGCCTTGAGATAGCGCGCCGGCACGCCCAGCTCTTTCGAGGCTTGCTCGGCCGATTTGGCGCGCTGCGACATGATCGCGCTCATGTCCTCGGCCGTCGCGGCATCGGTCAGCGGCGGTGTCTCCGGCACGATGCCCTGCTTTTCGGCATAGCTCACCATGTCGGTCGAGATTTCCTTGCGCTTCTCGTCCACCATCTTTTCGGCAAACATCAGCGTGCGCAGCTCGGTGTCGGTCGGCTTGTCGCCATATTGCTTGCGCAGCCCGGCCACGTGCTTCTCGGCCTCCGGCAGGCTGAAGTCGCGAATGGCGCGTCCAACGGAGATCTTCGCCAGCGTTTCCTGCAGCACCTGCTTGCCGCCTGGTGTGCCGGCGGCATCCATCATGAAGGTGGACAATTCGCCGGGATTGACATCGACCCCGGCCTGCAGGCGCAACGCCATCTTGTCGCCGCGCTCGCGAAAATCGTCCTCTGCGCGCACGGCCTCGCTGCGCTTGGTCTTTTCCAGCCGCTGCAGCCCGGCGTCGAGCGTCGACCAGCCTTGGCCGTCCAGCCCTTCAATGCCGCCATCGGCCATGTCTTTCTGCATTTCCTCGCGCATGGTCTTGACGCCATCGGCGCCGAGCGCATCGGCCTGCTTGCCGTAATAGGCCAGCGCCGTGTTGCGGCGGCTTTCGATCTTGGCCCGCGCCGCATCGTCGGGGTCCATGATGCCGTTGCGCACGGCGGCGTCATAGTGCTGGTCGATCGATGCTTGCGCGCTGGCGATCGCGTCGCCGGCGTCGGGGCTGGTCGGGTCGAAACCGGCAAGCAGCTTCTGCTGGTCGGTTTCGAGCTGGCCGGTCTGGTCGATGAATTCGGCGCGTTGCTGCAGCTCGACCTTCTTGGCGAGGTTTTCGCGCGCCTGTCCAAGGTAGCTGTCGGCCAGCCGGTCAAAGCCAACGTCATAGTCGGCCTCGATTTCCGGGAAAATATGGTCCTTTTTCAGCGCGCCCTTGAGGTCGCCCATCGCCTTTTGGAGGCCGGCCGGATCGTCGCGATACTGTTCGAACAGCTGTTGCGTGGTCGACCGCATTTCCGAATCGACCTGCTGCAGATAGACCTTCGTGCCGGCCTCGTCGAAGGCGCGGCCGCGAATGGTGTCCCTGCCGGTCGGCCGGAAGCCGCCGCCACTGGTTTCCAGCTTTGGCTTGCCGCCCCCACTGCTGGCGCCACCGTCGCCATAGAATTGCGCCTGGCTCTCATGCAGGGACTTGGCATAGGTGGTTGCGTCGTCGGCATTGTCGAACACGCCAAGATGCTTGCCGGTTTTCTTGTAGGACTTGATGGCGTCTTCATCGCTCAAGATTTTGCCATCGTCCGAAACGGTCGGGATAAGTATCTCCTTGCCGTCCTGTTCGAACGACATCGAGCGCACGGTGCTGATTGTACCGTCGCTGTTCTTGACCACTGGCCGCTTTGCCAGATCGATGTTGCCCGGTTCGACCAGGCCCTTGACCGGCCCGGCCGGCGCCGGCGCGATCGCCGCCGTGGTGTCGCCGCCGGCGCCGGCCGCAACTTCCGTGCCGTAGATCGATTGCGCAGCCGCCAGCCGGTGTTTCCAGCCAAGTGCCGCCTTGGGGTTCTGGGGCGTCCAGCCCTGCGGCCGTTCGAAGCCGACGCCGGCGGCGGTCGCTTCCTCGACGGTGCGGGCAGCGGCCAGCCGGCGGCCGGTGCCGACTTCGCTGGTCTGCAGCTCGTGCATGGCGAAATCGAGCTGGGTTTCAAAGTCATTGACCGGCTTGCCCTTGGAAGCGGCGAAGGCTTTGAGATTGCGCGCTCGTTTGCCGTTCCACTGGCCGATGCCGATGGAGTGCGAGCCGTCCGCGCCGTCGCCGCGATTGATGGCGTTGACGTTGAAATTGCTCTCGCCGGCAAACTGACCCAGCAGACCGGCCGCGTAGACGCTGGACACGCCATATTTGCCCATGAGGTAGGCCTTGGCGCGCTTCGCCAGCTCGCTGCGCGAACCGCCCGGTGCGCTGGCGCCGGTCTCGCCCACGGAAACTTCGCCGCCGGCGGGATCTCCGCCGGTGTATTCGGCATCGGGACGGCCGGCGAGTGCTGCTTGCTCGCCCGCCTGCGCGCCCTGCCTGGCCGCCTGCCGATCGGCGATCTGGCCCGCCTGCGCCGCCATGCGAAACAGGCCTTCCGACGCGCGCTGCAGCAGCTCGCCGCCTGGGCGCGCTACGGGAAGCAACCCATCGGCCAGCACCGGTTCGACGCGAAACGGCCGGTAGCTGACCGGCTGCAGCGGTTTCGTCGTCATCAGCCACGCTCCCCAAACGAAAGTAGATTGTCGACGCCGCCGGTGAACGCATTGAGGAAGCCTAGCCGGCGCGCCGATTTGGCTGCTGCGCGGTAGCTTGTCGCGCGCTCGGCCAGCCGCGAAACCCGCGTCATTTCGGTGCCGGTCGCGGTGGACAGGCCAAGATCGGCTTCGCGGTAGGCGTCGGTGCGCGCTGCTTTTGCGGTGCCGAATGACAGGTCGACGCCGGACCCTGCATAAGCCACGTCCTGCGCGCCCAGCGCGTCGGCCATCTGGCGCTTGATCGACGTGCGCCGGTTGATGCCCTGCAGCGTCTCGATGCTCTGCTCGCTCTCGGCGTCGGAAGCGGCCATTTCGTTCTGCGCTGCTTCGGCATTGCCCGCGCCGATCGCCGAGACGATGCCCAGCACGGTCGCCGTCCCCTGCAGGATGCCGGCCAGCGAAATGCCGCTGCCTGCGGCGGCGGCCGTACCGGCAGCGCCGGCCGCCGTTGCGCCGGCGGTGGCGCCGCCAAATCCGAGTGCCGCGGGGATTGCCAGTAGGATTTGCATCAGAGTTTGGTCCCCATTGCGATATCGCGCACCCGAAGCTCCCCCGGCCGCTTTTGCGTGATGACGGCGGTTGTGCCCTCCATCATGCCCAGCAGGCCCGTGACGGTCAGAAGCTTGGTCTTGACCGGCATCGGCGCATCCACCTGGTCGTTGGTGTCGTGCAGCTCGAAATCTTCCGGCGCCTCGCCATTGGCGCCCACCGCAATGCTGTCGGTGTCGGCGATGTTGACGTGCAGCGTGTGGATGCGGCCGGGGCGCAAGACCACCTCGTCACTGCCGGTCACCAGCACCTGCGGCATGGTCTCGAAGCGCGGCGCGATCCAGCGGCCGACAAGGGCCGCCGCATAAGCGTCGCCCAGCGCGATCGAGCCGCCGGCGCAGGCGAACGGGCCCAGCACATAGCCATCGGCCTTGGCCCACAGTTCGGCGCCGTCCTCGAAGGCAAGGCCGGTGATGACGCCGGCAAGGTCGGGGACGGCGTTGACCGCGTCCTGCAGGTAGATCGTGGTATCGTAGAGCTCGATCGACGTGCGGCCGGCGCGCTCGATCGCCAGCCAAAGCCGGTTCTTGCCGTCGATGCCGATTTCGCGCACCAGGCCGCCGCCGGCCGCCAGCCACTCGCAATAGCCGTTGATGTCCTGATTGCGGATCATCTGGCAGGCGATCAGGCGGCCATCGGTGCGCATCAGCCAGCCCTTGGAGGCGTCAAGATCGGTCGCCGGCTTCTGGTTGGCGCTGCGAATGAGATTGTCGGCCAGATGCGAGGCCAGCAGCGACACCGGGTCGGCATTAAAGTTCGTGGTGGCCGATGTCACCGCTTCGGTGACGCGCAGCACCTGCTTGCCGCCCTGGGCGGCGAACGGCAGGCCCTGCGGGTTGATGGCGACGTAGTACACCTCGCCTTCCAGCGTGAACGGCTTGCAGTTCGGCTGCGCGCCGATCTCGCTGGCCGGCACGAAATTCAGCGGCGTGTTGCGCTCGATGGTGCGGTTCGGCACGAAGTAGAGGGCAAGGTCGGTGAAGATGAAGAGATTGTTCGAATCCTTCACGTGCAGGATGGTTTCGTTGGTCAGCGAGCGCAGCTTATCGAGCCGTGCGGCGTTATCTGTGGCGCCATCGACGTTGAGATCGAAATACTCGGCAATCCGGCTCATCGCCATGGCGCCGGTCACCGCCGGAATGCGGTAGTAGTCCAGCCGGTCCTGCACAAGCGCCGCTTCCCCGGGCCAGCCCTTGATGGTCGAAAAGACCTCTTCGGTATCGGTCTTGCCTATCTGTGTATGGAAGGGCAAAGCCGAAACCTCGGCCGTGCTGACGATGATCGCCGACAGTTCATATTCCTCCCCCGACAGGGCGCCGCCAAAGGTGACGATCAGCTCCATGTTGTAGTTGCCGGACGGGTTTTGCACGGCAACGGTGACGCCGGCGCCGAGCGATGGCAGCGCCACCAGAGCCGCCTGAATATCGGCCGCCCATTGCGTCCAGTCGCCGGGATAGGTGGCCGAGTTGATTCCGACCGGCACGCCGAGGTGTTTGATCGGTACCGCGGGCGTCGTCTCACCATTCACGGTGATGGTGATGAAGGCTTGCGGATCGTTATTCCAGCGCATGAAGATGTCCCACACGTCATCGGTCTTGGCATAGACGCCGCCAAGGTCGGCCGATGGCACGGGGTCGTAGGGCCACAGATCCTGCCGCCAGTCGTGCAGCTGGCCCGATGTCGCCAGAAACAGCCGCACGGTTTCGAGCTGGCCGTGGAAAATGCCGATCGTGTTGCCTTCGGAGTAGAAGCCCAGGTCGGGCAGCATGCCGGCCGTGACGGTCGCGATGCGGGCCGAGCCGACGAAACCGGCGTCGGTGAAGAAATCGGCGATGCCGGCGGTCACGAAACACGCCAGAGTGTTGCCCTGGTCGGTGGTCAGGTCGACAAAGCGCGGCCGCTCGGCGGTTCCGCTCTCGAAAAAAGCCGAGACGGCAAGGCCGGACACATTGGTTCCGGCATTCGAAAATGTCGCGCGGATGCGCAGCGAGGTAGCGGCTTTCTGCTGGCCTGGCGCATAGGCCGCCAGCCGTGTGACCGGCGTTCCGGTCTTGACCGCGAAAGGTCCGCCGACCGCGACCCAGACGCCCCCGACAAAGGCTTCAATGGTGAATGTCGCGGTTCCGGCATCGATCGCCAGGCCGGCCGCCAGCACCGCCGCGACCGTGCCGGCAACCGTGCCGCTCCAGATGGTTTGCGTTCCGGTGAACGGTCCGGCCGCCGGCGTCGGCGCCGTGATGGCGCGGGCCGAAAGCGGCCTGCGCCACTCACCCTTGCGCCAGGTGCCGCCCATGCGGCGAAAGCCGGACTGCGGCACCGGCTCGATGCCTTTGAAGGCAAGGCCGCCGGCATAATACTGCTTGATGTCGACGCGGCCTTTCGCCTCCGGCGAAAATTCGCCGGCGTTGCAGGAGCGTTGCGGTGCGGCGGGGCGCGCGACCATCTACCAGCGCCCGTGCCAGGGTTCGCTGCTGACGCGCCCGCCGTGCAGCACGTCCGTGACCGCCGGCGAACCGATCGGCGAACCGGCGCGATCCTGGGCGATCAGGCGGCCGAAGATGCCGCCGGCGCCGCCGGTCGCCGGCGTGCCGATCGCCGCCGCTTCCTTGTCGGCCTTCAAGTCGCTGTCTTGCGTCAACGGGACGGCAAGATAGGAGGCCAGCAGCGTGGCGAAGGCGTCGGCGAATTGCGGCGGCCAGGCGGCCGGGTCGAGCGCCTGCTTGCAGCGCGCGTACACGACCGGCTCATTGGTGAAAACGGTTGTGCCCTCGATGGCGAAGTCGCGCAAAGGCACGTTACACAGGGCATCGGACGTGAGCTTGAGCGGCGGCCCTAGAATGCCGCCGGGCAGATCGAAACCATAGGTGTAGCCGATGACAGGCGTGGCTCCCTGCCGCGTGAGCAGAAAGGTCTGCCGGCAGAAGGTCCAGTCGTGCAGGCCGAAGGTGCGGGCGATCGCGCGCGGCCAGAAAATATCGACCAGGCCGCCAAGCGTGGTCTGTTCGTCAATCGAGAATTTGGGCGCCAGCCCGAGTTCGACCAGCGCCCAATTCACGATCATTGCCTTGTCGATTTCCGCTTCGGCCATGATGTCCCTCTGCCGGCTTGCCGGCGATTACGCGCCAGCAGCGTCGGTGTTGACGGCGACGGTGATGTTGCCGCCGGCCGGCACGGCAGTGACGATCAGCGCCACGCGATCGGCGACGCCATCGGCGACGCAGAGGCAGTCGATGACATCGTTGACGTTGAGCTTGTTGCTGCCGACGACGCCGGAAACTCCAGTGCCGAAATAGCCGGCCGCAATGACGGTCGCGACGGCATCGGCCGTGGTGTAATTGTACCAGTTGGTGCTTTTGCCGGCGGAGCCGTAGGGCGTGGAATTGTAGAGCGCCAGCGAGCGAGGATTGAAGGCCATGGGAAATGTTCTCCTGTTGAAGCGTTGAAGCGACGGGCCGCCCGCCGGATGGCAGGCGGCCCGCTGGCGATCGGTTAGCCGGCCGGGATTTCGTCGGTCAGCACGGCCGGGCGAACCGGCTTGGCAATCTTCAGGAAGTCGAGACGCTTGACGCCGGCCGCCTGGATGCCGACAGCGGCGCCGCCCAGGCCGGCCTTCACCAGGTAGGGAGAGCCCTGCATGATGGTTTCCTGGGTGATGGTCGGCGCTTCCTTGTTCCACGGCGTTTCCGCGCCAATGGAATCGTGGTGCCACATGTAGGCGTAAAGCGAGGTGCCATCCTTGCCGGCGAAATACTCATCCGGCCCCTCGATGTAGTGGACGCCGCTCCACGTGCGGGTGCGCATTCGCTGGATCTTCGAGAACGGCGAATTGTCCAGCCCGACCCACTGCGCGTCGGAAAATTCCTTGTAGAATTTGAGCTGGCTCATCCACATCGCAGGCAGCATGCAGAACACCTGCACTTCGCCGGTATCGTCGGCTCCGGTGCCGGCGATCTGCGCGCGGGCCTGTTCGAGGTCGATGATGTCGATCACCGCGGTGCCGTTGCCGATCGTGGTGACGCCCGCGCCGCCGGACGCGAAGGTTGCCAGCGCGTCGAGCTTGATCTTGTCGCGCTTGCGGCGGATGGCGGCGGTGATGATGGTCACCAGGGCGGCCTGTTCGTTCGGGCCGGCCTTGTAGGCATCCTGCACGCGCCACCAGTCGGACGCCTCGAAATCATCCATGGTCAGCTGGACGGTCGTAAGGCCGGTGCCGGTGACAGGAACGCGCTCGATGGCGCCGGTGAGCTTGTAGACTTCGGTGCGGCCGATAATCGGGAACTTGACGGTGTTGGCTTGGGTGTCACCCGACATCATGGTGCCGTCGAGCAGGCCGCCATGGGCCTGAAACTGGACGGTGACTTTGTCTTTGATCTTTTCGGTAAACCAGGCAGCGATCTGGATCGACATGGGAAATCCCCTTTGGGTTGCTGTTCAAAAGCAGCCGTGGGGCCGATAGAGCCGGTTCCTGCAGGGTCCGGTGAAGGATAGCCCGCCGCCGCCGGGTCGCTCCCTTGGTTGCGCCGGCCGAGAATGACCCGGCCGGCGCGGCGTCAATTGCGCGGGATCAGACGCCGATGAGCTTCTTGTATTGCTCATCGAGCGCGTCGTGCTTGGCGCGGTCGAATTTTGGATGCTGCGGGTTCATTTCCGGCGCGGCCAACTGCGCCTTGAGCGCGTCGCGGGCGCCCGACCCTGCCGGTGCGGCGCCGACGCCGGAGAACGGTTGCGCCTTGTCGCCGCCTGTCATCTTGGAGGCGAAGAACTCGATCAGCTGGTTGCCCTTGGCGGTGTCCATGAGCATCAGCAGGCCGTGTTCGCCGACTTCCTTCGGCAGGCCGTGCTGCTGCATGAGGTTGACGAAATCTTCGTTGGCCTGCATGCGGGCATCGATAGCCTTGTCCTGGTCGGCCTTCGGCAGGCTCTTGGCGGTTTCCGGCAACAGTGCCGCACGTTCGGCCACCGGGTCGATCGCCGCTTCAAGCATGCCGGCTTCCTGCGCCTGGGAGTAGAGCGCCGTTGTCAGCTTGTGCAGCGACGCCACAGGGATTTTCTCTTCCATTGCCACTTTGGCGACAGCGCCGAACAGCGGATCGGCGGCAAGTGCCTGCAGCTGCGGCCGGATGGCTTCCGGCGCCTTGTCGATTTCGAAGGCGTTATAAGCCTCGATCTTGTCGGGCACCGCCGAATCGCGCTGGCGATAGCCCTCAAGCGCCTTGTGCTGCTTGTCGATCGTCTCGCGATCATCCTTGCCGAACATCGTTTCGGGCAGGCCCTGCGGGCGGTAAGGCCCGGTCGCGCCAGCGGCTGCAGCTGCTGCCGCTGCGGCGGCGGCGGCGTCGCCGGAGCCACCTGCACCCGCTGCCGCCGCCGCTCCACCGGCACCGCCGGCGGGATCTCCACCGGCCGCTGCAGCGGCCGCGCCGCCGCCACCGCCGCCAGTGCCCTCGCCTTCGCGAACAGGCAAATACTTCTCAAGCAGGTGTTTCATGGGTCTTGGCTCCTTGTCGCTGCTTTCCAGAGTTCTTCACCCTCGGCGATCGCTCGCAGCATCGCGTAGCCGACGGCTGTTCGTGCCTCGTGCTTTGCGGCCGCAAGGGCCGCGCTTTCCTTCATCGAGCCGACATGCGGGAACGGCGCCCGCACCGTGAGGTCGGCAAACCATTCGATGATCCGGCGGCCTTCAGCAGTGTTGTTGAAGTGGAACATCACCAGCTTCATGTCGTCGCCGGGGTCGAAATTGTCGGCGGTCTTGGCCGGGAAGAACGCCTGGCTGAGACCTTCCCATGTCGGCGTTTTGCCAAGCAGATCGTCCACCGCCATCATCTGGCGGGAAAAGTTGAAAGGCCCGTCGCTCATGCTGCCTGCACTTCCGGTTGTGTCGCTGCGGCGACCAGATTGGGCGCGGCCTTGACGGCCGCTTCGGCCGCGATGGCGGCCGCCTGTTGCTTGGCGTTCGCCTCGATGGCGGCCGCCTCTTCGTCCGCCGTGGTGACGATATCGACAGGCACAAGCAGGCCCTGCCGGCTACGGTCCAGATAACGATCGATGTTGATCTTCTCGTTGACGCGCGCCTGCCCGACCGTCTGGGCCACAAGGTTGTAGTAGTTTACCGACGCCGCCAGCTGGTCGGCCTTCAGCGCCGCCGCCATCGGCGAGTTGATGTACATCGACACCAGCAGCTGGTTGAAGCTCATCAGCTGGGGCAGCAGCTGCCAGTCATTTAGGATTTCCATCGAGCGCGGCACGATCGTGCCCAGCGCCTCGACGTTCAAACGGCCATAGGCGCCGATATGCACCCGCGAATTCTGCTGCGCCGTCAGCGCCATTTCCGAAGCCGACGCCGGCGTGCCGCCATCATCGAAAATCCGCGTGTCCAGCAGCGCGTCGCGGATCTGGCGCTGGCCGTCGCCGATGATCATTTTCCCGACATCGATGCGCCCGCTCGCAGTGTCGAGCCGCTGCACATCAGGGCCAAGCAGGCCGCCGGTCGACTGCATCGGCCAGAATTCGCCAGGGCCGAGCCGCACCGTGTCGGGGTTGAACGTGCCGCCGGCCCGGAAACCCCAAATGCCGAGCAGCTGGATTGCGGCGGCCTTGAGAACCAGCTCCTGCGCTTTGTTCACGGTCTTGATGGTCGGCAGCGCGAACAGCACCGGGCCGCGCCCATAGGCCTCGCCCGGCCAGCGGTAAAAGCGGGCAACGGCGATCGGCTGGGTGCGCGTCGTCTCCTGGGCGATGAAGCCGCCATCCGTCTCGAGGTAAACGCAAAAGCGCCAGCGGCCATCGGGCAACCGGTAGAAATCCTGAAACAGCACGATTTCGTCGTACGGCTTTTCCTTGGCCAGCCGCTTGAACTCGGCGGTGAATTCGCCTTTCGGCCATGCCTCAACCACTGCCTCGCGGCCAAGATTGGTGCGTTTCCAAGAGGCATAGTTCACGCGCCCCCATGCATCCTGCCCGATCGCCACTTCGTCCTGCGGGATGCAGACGAAGCGCAGCGGTTCGTTGATCGACGGGCCGCGCAACGGCAACACAACGCCGGTGCCGACCGTCAGATCGGTGCAGAATTCATGCATCGACGTGTCGAAATCGCCGGTTTTCATGAACGGATAGACGAAGCTGGCGACGCCCTGCAGCTTCTTGTCGAAGTCGGTCTTTTCCTTCGCCGACAGATGCGAGGCGACCAGCGGGCCGGTTTCGAGGTTGAACGGCGTCGACGCCGGGAAAATCTGGCGCTGGATTTCGCCGGCGCAATGCATGGCCGAATTCGGCCCGGTCATGTCGAAAATCATCTGCGTGGGGGCTTTGGTCTTGCCCGTGCCGCCCGGCCGCCGGTTCGGCAGCACATAGTCATAGGCTTCGCTGTACAGCGAATCCCAGCCGCTTCGGTTCGTCCAAACCTGCTTGGAGCGGGCGCGCTGCTGGGCGACCGGCGTGCCGTCCACGATGTCGGCCATTAGCTCAAATCGGCCTTGGAGGCCGGGTCGGTCACGAAAAGCCGGCGGCCGCGCGGGTTGCGCCTGGTCGCGCCGCTGGTGGCGTCGGCATTGCGCAGCTCGGCCAGCTGGCGGTCATTCGCCACCGCCTGCTGCGCCTTTTGTTCGGCCGCCGCTTTCTTGGCTTCGGCGCCGGGATTCAGGATCGCGTTCATGTCTGCCCTTCCTCAAAATCCACACGCCGGGCTCGGAATTGCCGTGCGCATGGAAGCCAACCAGCATCGCCATGCGTTGGCCGGCGTGGTTGTTTGACCGGATGCGGGCGACGATGAGGTGAGTTTCGGCCATGGCAAAAAGCGTCAATTGCGCCATGCGGACCAGCCGCCTCATGTGCTGGCGCGCAGCGGGCGCGATCGACAGGGCCATTTCGGTGCGGCGCCAGCCATGCCGGCCGAAATAGACCACGGCCATGCAGTCGTCGCCGCAATAGATGGCGACCGTCTGCACCGCTTCCGTGTTGCGTGCCTGCGCCAGCACAAGCCGCCTCACACGTGCACCTGCGCCCGCGAGGTCCAGCACCGCAATGCGCGGCGCCGGCGAGACCAGGCGCCATTCAGCGGGAGAAGACATCGAAATCCGATTTGACGGTGACAGACTTGATCGGCACCACGTTGCCCGGCCGGCCGAGCTGGGCCGCCTCGCCGATCACCTTGGCGCGGCCGCGATAGCCATAGGCGAGATATTCCCACGCGTTGATCGAGTGGGAATACTCGTTCTTGTCGATTTCCAGCCGGTCGGTCTTGCCCTCGCTGGCGTGCTTGGTCAGGTGATACTGCGACACGAAACCCCGGATCGAGGTCTTGCAGCGCGGATCCCAGATCGACCGCGGCGTGTTCGCGTCGGCCATGCCGAAATACCAGCGCAAGGCCTCGGTTCGCGAATGGATGTCGTTCGTCTCTGTCGGCATGATCTGGACGCCCAGCGCCCGGCTGATCGTGTCCATGAAAGACAATTCGCCGTCGATGCGGTCATGGCCTTCGAAGTCGGACGGATCGCCCCAGGCCTTGGCGATGGCGAAGCCCCGGAAGTCGCTCAACAACAGGTCGACGGCATAGCCGGCAAAGCGCGTCGCGCCGGTGACAACATCGGGTTGCGAGACGATTTCCCGCAGCGCTCGCAGCCGCCCATCGGGAAACTGCCCGACCGCCAGTGCCGGCCGGCCGCCACCGTCGAAGCCAAGATAGATCGGCAGGCCTGGTATCGGGTCAAGCAATTCGGTCGAGCGATGCACGGCAAGGTCGAACGTGTCATAGATGATCGTGCCGACCTTCTTGGGCGCATACTTGCCGTGCACGTTGCGGATGCTGTCAGCCGCCTTCGGGCCGCCGAAGCCGCGTTCCTCGGCCTCGTAATCCGCCCTGGTCTTGCGGTCGCGGTTCTCGGCATTGGCGGCAAGGCCGGACGGCTGGGCGAAAAAGTTGTAGCCCGGCCACTTCTCCGGTTCCTCGATCTCGCGCTTGTACGTCCAGTTGACCTCATCCGGCGGGTTGAAGTCGCCGAACACCATGCGCGGGATTTTGATCACCTTGTTGCCGGTGTCGGGGTCGACCTCATAGCCGAGCCGTTCACCCTCCCATTCCATGATCGTGTCGCGCGGCGGGAAACGGCCGGTTCGGCCGAACAGCAGGCCCGGCACGTCCTCATGCATCGTGTCGCATTCGTTCAGCCAGCCGAAGGAGATTTCGTAGCCCTTGAAGAAGCTTTCGAGGTTTTCCGAGCCGATCGCGCCGAACTGCATTTCCAGCCGGACGGTCGTTTCTTTCCAGCCGTCCGGCCATTTGCGCAGCACATCCCATTCGAGGATGTGGTTTACCGGCCGGTCTTGGCCGCCGGAGTAGGCATCCTTTTCCTTCGCGGTGTACGGCCCGTATTTGGGGAAGAAGCGCAGCCAGGTCGGCAGCGCGGTCTTGGCCAGCTCGCGATAGGTTTCGCGCACGGCCGCGCACCGGACGTTGATCTTGCCATCCTTGCAGACCGGAAACAGCGTGCCCGCCTTGTTGGCGATCTTGAACACGGCGCTGACCGTTTTGCCGCTGCCCCATGGCCCTCTGATGAAGTCGAAAGGACCGTTGCTGTTGATGAAGGCTTCGCAGACTGGACCGGCCGGCTTGAACCGCTTGATGTCGAAATCGGGCGTGTAATCCGACCCTGTACCGGCCATCACTCGGCGCCCCGACGCTTCAATTCGCGGTCGAGATACCACCGGGCTTTCTTCAAATCCTCGATCGCATCAGCCTTCAGATCGGCCCGCCAAATGTACTTTACGGCGTTCCCAAGGTTGAAGCCCATGTGCTCGGTGATGGTGATGCACTCAACCCCACTGGGATGGCTGGTGTAGTGCTGTGGATGGTTCACCGCGTCGGATTCAACCTTCTGACTTCCCATGACCCTCGGCCCTCGATTTGCGCCCGGCCCGCGTGCCCGCGTCCCGATTCAGCGCGGTAAATTTATTTCCGCCGCCAGCGAGTCCATTGCGAGCCTGCGGAGTAGGTCGCGTGTGTGCGACGCAACGCCCGTGGGCGGTGGGGGGCCCCGGCGATTTTTGAAATTCGCGCGCGCGCATTCAGGCCGGGCGAGGCATGGGGGGCGGGGTCGAGGCGGCACACCAGGCGGCGCCGGCCTCGCGCGCACGTGCACGAGAACTGCCCTCGCGATTCCTGTTTTCAATCGCGCAACTGATTTGCAATCAGTCGTTCAACCCGGCTTTGTCGTTGGTATTCAACGGGTTAGCATTCTCGTGCGACTGGTCGGCAGGATGTCGCACGGCATCGCCATTGATTTCATTGGCTTTTTCCGCCCGATCGGGCATCAGCCCAGCGCTCATGTAGCCGTCGCCATCGGCCACGACTTGCAGCTGCTCGACGTTGCCGAACACCATCAACGGCCGCTGGCCGGGCACGACCAGGTCGAGCTGTTGCGGGATCTTCGCATGGCGGTACGGCATCAGGTCGGCCGCCGCGCCGCGAATGATGCCCAGCACGGCAATCTTCTGCTTTGCGCCGGCGGCGCCGACCAGCTTGCACAGCGCGCCGAAGTCGGCCGACTGCAGCATGGACAGCGTCACCATCGGGTCGCGATGGCCGCGCGCATCGAGGTAGCGGATCATGTCGCCGCTCTTGCGGTTGGGCGATCCGAGCGGCCTCCCCCGCGCCCTAGCTGGCGCAGCGACGATTTCCGCGACCAGCGCCAGGGCGTCAACGCCCTCGCCATCTGGCAAGCCGGCCAGGAGGTCGAGCGGATCGGCGCCGGGGAGCTCGGCCGGCGGCGGTGTGTGGGCGTCTGGATGCCCCTGGTCGAGCTTATCGGCCATCGAATTCGCACCATGTGCCATTTTTTATTCCGGTTCCCGATCGAGGCGACGGGTTACCGTTCGGGAACCGGCTTTTCGATAGATAATTCAAATGGATATACCCCTGCGGTTACCGGTTACGTGGTTACCTCATACAGCGCATGCGCGCGCGCGTGCGATGCGAGGTTGCATTAGCCGGGGAACCGGTAACCGAAACAGTCATGTTGTTGATTTCCTTGGGCTTTTCTGGTTACCCATGCGGTAACCCGCTGGTAACCCGGTAACCGCTCCCGATCCCGTCAGCGGCTCAATCAACCTCGCCGAAATCGCCTATCGTCAATTGCAAGCCATGGTTTGGCGCGGCGGAACTCGCTTGATCACTGGTCGGGCGGGGGCAAGGCGCGTCAAATGGGGCGCGGGAAATGGTGACAAAATGGCACGATTTGACCCGGCGAAACGGGCGCGGGATGGGCTCAAAAACCGCCTGAAAACGCGATTCAATTCATCCTGTGGCGACGGGTATAGGGAATGCGGCGCAGCCCTGCCGGGCTGCAAGTGGTCTCGATGTGACGCATGGCAGCAGCGCCGCGCACCAGGGCACAGCAAGGCCAAGGCAGGCGCTGGGTGCGCTCATCATCCATCAGGGCAAGGGAATCGCGCTGCAAGGCGCGCTAGTCGCGCGCCGGCCTGGTCAGAGGCTGTTGATCATTTCATACTGTCTATTGAGGCCATCAAGCGCCTCATAGTCGCTGGCCGCCTCTGCCTGCCGCCAGTCGTGCCGCCAGCGCCACATCGCCATGGCGCACCATATCCGACGGTCGTGATTGCGCTCATCGTCGTTGCCGATGCGGTCGAAAAACGTTGCAGCGGTGACCAGCTGCCCCGCATCCATCACAGCCCCGCTCCAACATGCTTCTCAAACGCATCGAGGTCGATCAGCAGGCAATGCGTGGTGCTGCCGTTGATTTTGACCTTGCGCGCCGGCAGCACGATGCCCTTGGGCGCCTGTTTCAGCGCCGTGTACCAGCCGCCCTTGTGGAAATCGGTGTCGGCGAAGATCCTGTGCAGCTGCGGCGCGTTGGCCGGCACCGCCAGCAGCGCGCCGGCGTTCGGCACCTTGCCGCGTTCGAAACAGCCAAGGCTCACCAGCTCCAACCGTTCGCGCGTGCCGCGTTCGTCCCAGCCGCCTTGCGCCGGGCCGATGCGCAGCTTTTCGCACACACCGCCGATCGTCGGCTTGACGCCGTCGCGCCAGGCGTCGATCTGGCTCTGAAACAGCGTGTCGATGCATTTGTGCCAGTGGTCGAGGTTTTCGGTGCGGTCGGCCGCCGTCGCCTCGGCGATCAGCTCGCCCAGGTGCGAAGCATCCGTCATCGGCAGGCCGATTTCCTCGAGCACGGTATCGCCGACCAGCAGCCGCGCGGCCGCCAGCAGCGTGCCGAACGTGTCGATCGCCCGCGCCGACAGCCCGCGCTCGCCCAGTATGGTCGCAAGGTCCGGCATCAGCACATCGTTGAACTCTTTCCAGCCGTCCATGATCTGCCGCAGGATCATGCGGCCGTCCGTCTCCGGCTTCAGCACCAGGTCGCGGCCGCTCTTGCCCGGCCGGTCGAGCTGCGAAAGGTTCAGCATCGCCATGCGCGTCTTGTCCTGCGCGCCCATGGGCGGCGGGATGATGGCCGAGAAAAAGAACGAATTGCGCGCCGTGAAGGTGGTCGCCTGGTGATCCTGTCCGCCGCGGCTGATGTCGCCGCCGGTATAGGCGACGCGCGCCAGCTCGATGATGCTTTCCGACCTGGTCGAGCCGGGCTTGCTTTCAAGCTCATCGATCATGAATGGCAGGCTGTCGGTTTTCGATTTCTGGTAGACGCCGGCGGCCGTGGTGTTGACCGATTGCGTCACGGCGCCGGCCAGTGCCGAGCTGACAACCTCCTGCAGCCGGCTTTTCCCGACGCCGGCGCCGCCCGTGGCAAAGATGATCGGCCGCGCCCGCAAGGCGCCGCCCATCAGCGCCGTGGCGATCCAGCCCAGCACAAGCACCGGGTCGAGGTATGGCCGCTGCCAGTTCCATGTGCGGAGATCTTCGAGGATGCGCCGCGCCGGGCTTTCCTCCTGGGTGACGGGCTCGGCCCATGGCTCGATCGTCGTTGCCTGCTTGGTGTACAAAAACCCGTCATGCTGGGCCGGGCGCGCCTGTTCCAGCTTCTTGCCGTCGACCAGCCACAGCCAGCCGCCGGAATGCCAGACGAAGCGGCCGTGGTTGTCGACCCAGCCGCCACGGCCCCGGTGTTGCGTGTTCGGGTCGAAATCCGGCTTGCGCGAAGCCTCATTGATGATCGCCATCATGCACTTGTCGCGCTCGACGCGGTTGACGATCTTTTTCGAGACCATTTTCTCCTGCTCGGCGTCCCAGACATCCTTCTTGCCCCAGCCGGGCCATGCCCACATCAGGCTGTTGAGCTTTGGCGCGAACAGGTCGGACAGCGCCGGCATGTCCCAGCGCTCGACGCGGCGCATGTGGCCGGTGGCGGAAATGCAATAAACCAGGCCGTCCGAATCGCGGCCGACGACTTTGACGGGGCAGTCCGGCGGCATGCTGTCGAAAGGTGCGCCTTCCCACATGCCGGGGTTGATCCCGTCGCGCGGCAAATTCGGGTCCGGGTCGATCGCCGACAGCGCGTCGGCTTCATCCTTTGCCCGCTTGGCATCGGCAAAGGCGGCACGGATTGCCTTCGAACCGGTCTGTGTCTGCGCCTTCGCCATTGCTGCCTGTCATTCCATGCTGTGTGAGAAAAAGCCCGCCGGCGTCGTTGGCCGGCGGGCGTCGCGCTAGACCGACCTAGCGCGGCGTTTTCACCCGTTGGCCGCGTCTTGGTCGGCGACGGATATCCACACCGGCACTTGCCAGCCGACCACTTTCAGTAGGATGAAGCCCCCGTCCGAGAGGGTCTTGATCTCTTCCGGGCTGGGCTTCCAAGCGCTCACGCATTCCGGATTGCCGTAACTATCCTTTTGAAGCCGGATCGGCAGCGTGCCGCATGGCCCATTGGACGGCCTCCAGTTAGCCGGAGCGCCGGGATTGTGGGTTGCCCCTTTGATGGTAGCCACTTCCATTAGATTTCTCTCCTTGGGTTTAGAGCCGGATAGACAGTCAGCGAGGGGAAAAGCCGGTCGGCGCGAAAACCGGATCGGATGGTTGCATGGCGCGCTCGCCGGGCCAGCGGCCGGACGGTTCCGGCTTGACCTTGGCGGCCTCTGCCTCGGCCGCCTGGTCGGCTTCGAACTTGAACGCCGCCTTGCACGCCGCATGGAACAGCGACAGCACGAACAGGTCGGCGCGGTTCGGTTCGGTGCGCGGGGTGCGCTTCTTCAAGCCAAGGTGGATGAACATGGCTTCCAGCGGCGCGTCGGGATTGTCGCGCACGAACTCGGCCATGATGGCGGCTTCTTCGAGGTCGAACACATCCTGATATTCGGTGACCATGCCGCCATCGGCAAACAGCCGCGCGCCGCCGGCGATCGCCCGCGCTAGCCCCGCGACATCGAACTTCCACGTCCGTTCGTAGTCTTCTTCATTCAAGCTGTCGGCGCCGGCAGGAGCCGGCATCAGGCTGTAGCCGTCCTCGAAAGGCTCGGTCGGCGACCACGACGAAAAGCCGTCCTCGTATTGGACGAAATAGCCTGTGTCGTTATCGCTTCCGTGGAAACGCTCATACCAGCCCGGAGGCGCATCGAATGGCTGATAGCTCTTGTCTTCCGGCGTCAGCGTCACCTGCCCGGTGTCGAGGTTTCGCGTGATGTCGGTCAGCTTGAGAGCCTGCACGACCTTGTGGCACCGATAGCGAGGCAGTGCCGCGTTCACCGCCTCCGCCGGCACTTCTGCCGCCACATTTTCACCCGTCCCGCTATCGGCGCCGATCGCCGGCCCGCGCAGCCCATGAATTGGGTCAGTGGTTTCGGCCGAGCCCGCAACGGCCTTGTCCCGTTGTGTTGTGCCAGCAGTGTCGAGCGGGGCCACCGGCGGCTGTTGCTGACTGGCATCCACGCCAACAACGTCATTGGCAATCTCGGCCGGCGCTGCTTTGGCTTTTGGGGCGATCGGCGCTTTGACATTCTTGCTTCCTTTCCTGCGTGCCATGGTCCTAAACCCCCACTTCGACGCGCTGCGACAGCTCTTCGCGGAGCAGGTAGCCTTCGAGCGGCCACATCTGGCGAATGCAATCCTCGCGGGCGAACTTCTCGCCCAGCGCCTGGTTGAAGTTGGCCGGGTCGGCCGGCGCCGACTTGCCGACCAGCGTAAAGCCGTTGGTCAGCGTCATGACGCAGATGGTCAGCTGCGGCGCGCATGTCGGGTTGAAGAATTGCGCGGTTTCGACCTTGGCTTCCATGCCGGCGAGCGTCACCCGCTTGTCGGTCTTGGCAACGGCGGCAGCGGCCGCGTCGCCGGCTTCTAGGCTTCCGGTGGACATCATTCTTCTCCTTGCGCCAGATCGTTGAAATCATCGCCGACATGGCTGGCTTCCACGACGACTGTCTTGCCGTGGCGTTCGAGCCCGGCGAGTGCTTGATCGAACTGCTTTTGCGCCTGGGCGTTGCCGGCGTTGTTGTCGCGCGCAAACAGCGCCCACTCGATGCAGGCGAGGTCGATCGGCGCCGAGCCGACGCCGGCGAGCGAGCCGCCGGCCCACACGCGCGCTTCCGGCACCGGCTGCGAAAAGCTGGCCGCCGTCTCGATGCCCTCGCCGACCACGACCGGATCGGGCACCAGGCCGTCGCGATCGGCCATCCAGAACGGCACGGCGTTCGGCCCCATGGAAATTTCGATGACGGCGCCCAGCGCCTCGCCCCACATCAGCTTCGCCGGCGTCACCGGCGCTTTCTTCGGCTTGACCGGATCGAAAAACGTGATGTGGCAGGCGGTGACGATGCCCATCCGGTTGCGCATGGCCGAATGCATCGCCGGAAACAGCGGCCCGCGCTCGGCCTTCCAGCGGCGGCCGTCGGCGTTCTCATAGCGCGCGCCCTTCCACCATTCCGTCGCCGGCGAGAACCGGAAGGAATAGCGGTTGAGGTTGGGAATAGCGTCGAGGTCGACGCCACGGCCGCGAAAATACGCCTTGGCGTGCAGCTCGGCGGCCGTGCCGTCACCATAGGCAAACGTGCCTTGCGGGCACCAGGCCGGGCCGGTTTCCTTGTCGCTCGGCTTGGCGAAAAACAGCTGGTCGGCGCTCTGCAGCTTGAACAGCCTGGCGCGCTCGGCCTTGTGGTCGCGTTCCTTCTGGCGCACCACTTCGGCCTTGCGCAAATTCTGCCGCTCGGCCGGCGACATCGAGCGGATGCCGAGAAAATCGCGGCCCCAGGCCAGCGCGCCCTTGATGTCGGTGCGCTCGACATAGGCGACCAGTTTCAGCACGTCGCCCTTGGCGCCCGATCGCCAGCAGCTCCAGGCGCCGATATCGCCGTTTCGAATGCGCACTTTCAGCGCCGGCAGGCGGCCGGGTTTTTGATCGTGCTCGATCGGGTTCCACGCCACCCACAGGCCGCCTTCGGGCTTGCCGTCCGGCAGCAGGCGTTCGCAGACATGCTCGATGCGGTCGATCAGGCCGGACTTGATGATGTCGAGGTCGCCGGTCACAGCAGCCTCCCCAGCTCGCGCGTGATGTCGGCGATTGTCGCCGGTACCGGCCGCGCCAGGCGCTCGGCTTCCGCTCGCACCTGGGCGATGGTCAGCACCGGTTCGCGATAGACCTTGGGCTTTTTCAGCGCCTCGATCGCGCGCATGACGGCGTGGTTTTTCGGCACGTCCATGCAGCCGTTGAAGCGCAGCCAGTCGTCGGGCTTGCTCAACAGCTTGCGGCTTTTCGGGATCCACGAAAACGCCGGGTCGGCCGGGCGCCGGCTATGCTTATGCCAAACCAACCAGCAATAGCTGGTCGCTGTCGTGCCGTTGATCACCCACCGGCCGCGATGCATCGGCAAGCGCTCGATGAACTGGCCGATGATATGCGGCGGATTGCGCCGGTACAGCTTGGCAAAACGCCCCTCGCCTTCGAGGAATGCCGAACGCACCAGCATGGCGACACCGCGCCGGGCGAGGTCGAGCGCAGCTAGCACGAAATCCGGGCCAAGGTTGAAAGGCGGATTTGTGATGATCCAGTCGCGCGGCGCCAGATTTGCATCGGGGTGCAGGAAGTCGGCGACGCCGCCAAATCCATAGTCGAACACGTCGCTGGCCGTCACCAGCGGGAAATACTCGCGCAAGGCCAGCGCCATGTGACCTTCGCCGCATGCCGGGTCGATCGCCATCAACGGAAACAGGCCGGTGTTCTCGTCCGGCGTCTCGAAGCGCGGCAGCACATGCGTGCAGAAGGCGCGCGTGCCCCAGGGCGGCGTCGGGAAGAAATCCAGACTGTCCGCCGGCTCGACCCGCCGCGCCATGACGGCGGTGTTTTCAAGGCGGGCGTTCATAGCTTGGCATACGCCCGTCGCGTGCGGGCCCGGTGTTCAAGCTTGGCAACGGCCATAATGGTCGGCTTGAGTTCCGCCGGCGCGACATCGTAGTGGCGACCGGATCGGCCATTGAGGCGCGGCAGCAGGCCGCGCGGCACCAGCTCCCAATTCGAAGGATCGGTGTTCAGCTTGTCGGTCAGGCATTTCAGCACCATGCCGTCCGGCACCGGGCCGTGGGTTTGCTCCCACAGCCATCGATGCTTGTGGACGCGCCACGTTGACGCCCCTGTCCACGGATTTCGTTGATCGGTGACGATCCAGACATAGCCGTCATCCCCGATCGATTCGTGCCCCGGGCCGACATAGTTTTGCGGCAGCTGTCCCTTCTTGAATTGGGTTGCCGCGCTGTTCGGATTGAATGGCAGCTTCTTGCCCTTGCTCCACGGCACCGAACCTTTGTCGAAATGCCCGGTGCGCCCGGTTTTCCAGCCTTCGCGCTTGCGTATGCCGTGCAGCTTGGCGGGCGTGACGTCCGGCCGCCCGAACATCGCCTGGAAGGCGCTGCACCAGGCGTTAATCTCCATCGTGCTGTTGTCGCGCAGCCATGCGATTTCGGCATCGCTGTACTTCAGCCGGCGGCCCTTATATCGCCCAGGATCGCGGCCGACCTTCCAGCCCTTGCGCTTGCGCAGCCCGTGAAGATGGATCGCGGCTACATCGTCCCGGCCGAACGCGGCACGGAAAGCCTTGTGATAGTCGCTGATGACCATCGTGCGGTTGGCTTCGAGCCACGCCATTTCGGCGGCGGAATAGATGATGCGCGCGGCCCTCATGACGTCTTGCCCTCGATCTGCGGCAGGTAGCGCGTCGGGTCGTTGCCATATTCGGCGACCAGCTTTGCGGCGCTGATCTGCAGGGCGGCGTTGCGGATGATCTGGTCGGCAACCGCGACGATGGCTTCGCCCCGGGTCGCTTCCTGTTCGATCTGCTCTTTCGTCATGTCCTCTTCGGACAGTCGTTCGAGCTGGGCGAACAGATGATTGTTGAGGTCAGAGAGGCGGTTTTTCATGCGTTGCCGCCCCTCGCCTTCAACAGATCATCGATCACGACCCTGTTGCCGGCCTCGATGTTGGACGCGACCAGCTCCATGACGCTTTCGCGCGAGAAGCGGCGTTGATCCTGCAGCGCGACGAGCTGGCCGACGAACACACAGACCACGGCCAGAATTTCGTCGGCCGGCATGTCGGGCGCAATTTCGCGGATCGCCGCGATGAAGCCATTGCGGAGATCTTCGTGCTGCCTGCTGGCGTCCATGAACTTGGTGCGCATCACATCATCCCCAGCGCGGCTTTGTAGAGTTCGAGGATGCTTTCTTCCTCCTGCCGGGCGGCAGGGTCCATGCGGCGCAGCCGGATCAGCGACTTGATCGCCTTTGTGTCGAAACCGGTGCCCTTCGCCTCGGCGAAAATTTCCTTCTTGTCGTCGCCGATCGCCTTGGCTTCCTCATTCAGCCGCTCGATCCGCTCGACAATGGCGCGCAGCTGGCCGGCCGCGACCGTCTGGCTGGTTTCGATGATGTCTTCCTTGCTGCGCTTGCTCACGAAAACACCTCCTCAATTTCCCGCAAAATCCGGTCGAGCTGCTTGTCGTCGTCGCGCTCGATTTCGAGTGTCTTGATGGCGTCGCTCACCGCTGCCCGCGTCACGCCGGCGGCGCGGCCGACATCGGCGCTGCGAAAGCCGAGCAGCTGGTTGGCGATCCAGAAGGCGATGCGCCGCACTTCGGCTGCTTTCAGCCATGCCGGGTCGCTGGTCGCCTTGCGCGCCGGGTCGCTCGCCAGCACCTTCTTGGCGTCGGCCTTGGTGAGGAAGGCGGCATAGATCAGGCACATCTTGAAGGCGGCGTGCGGGCCGAGCGAGCCGGCCTCCGAGCCGAAGGACAGCCGGAAACGGTTCAAGGCCGTGTTGAGCTTGGCCAGCGTCGCGGGATGCGGTTCCCGGCCGGTCGAGCGCGCATAGTCATAGGTGCGCTTGGACACGCCGGCATGGGCGCAGAGGCTAGTCAGCGGGATCTTCATTGTCCGCCGCTTCGTCTCGATCGTCTGAAAAGTCATCGCGTCGCTCATCTATGTCCCCGGTGAGTTGCTGCAGAGCCCCGGCCGCGTGAGAGACGCGAAACAACATGGCGACGGAGGCGGAAAGGATGCGGGCGAGCCCCGGCGTGGTTTTGGCCCGCTGGTCGCCGGAAAGGATCAGCTCGGCCAGGTGCGCGGCCTCGCCGAGATTGAATTCAAGTTCGGCGGTGGCGATCTTGTCGCCGTCGCGGATCGAGCAGACGCCGATCGTGGCGTTGTCTTCCATCAAGCCGACCACGCGACGGGCCGAAACGCCGGCGGCGCCGAGGTCGCGAACATCGACCATGACCGCCATGGCGCGCATCAGGGACGCTGCGCCCACATGATGGCGACAGGCGAGACGCTGGACGACAGCTCGTAATGCGCGGCCGCCAGCTTCTGACCCACCGATGGCGCCGGCAGATCGCGGAAGGTTTCCAGCGCTACCTGGTCGCGCACCAGTTGTTCGGCAGCGCGCCGGCGGTGGGCCTGCAGCGCGGCCGTCGCGGTGCCGTCTGTCACATCATGCATTGGCTTGTTCCCTCTGCTTTTGCGCCACCAGCTCGGCCAGTGCCGTTTCCAACCTGGTCAGCGTCTTGACGTTCAACTGCGTTTCGCCGCGCGCCGTGCGGCGCCACGTCTCGCCGTCCACCTTCGCCCGCTCATAGACGGCCCGGCGGGTCAGTCCTGCCGCCGCGCGGCGCTTGTCGATTTCTTCGAAGCTCAACATTGATCGCGAATCACCCGTGTGCTTTAAGTGCGGAACTGTCCCGCAATTATGCGGCACGTCAAGGTGTAGCTGTGTATAGGAGTGCCGCATCTTCTGCCCTTAGCCTGCGGCCCATGGTTTCTCCCAAGGATCAGCAGCTGGCATGGGTCCGCGCCGTCATGGCGCATCTGGGCGTGTCCGCCAACGAATTGGCGACGCGCGCGAAAATGGCGCCGTCGACAATCCAGAAGCCTTTGAACGATCCGGAATGGCCGCACATCCTTTCCGGCCGGACGATGGCGAAGATCGCAGAGATTGCCGGCCTGCAGCCGCTGGAATTCCCGCCGCGCAGTGGCGGCGGCTTCGGCGAGCCGGAAGCCGTGCCCTTCGTCTTCGATAAGGCCACCGACGCGATCGGCTCAAACCTCGATCGAGCCGTGCGCGAGCTATGCCGTGGCCGCAACGGCCGTGACCCCTGGGTGATGCGCTCGCGCCTTCTGGAAATGAGCGGGATCTTGCCCGGCGATATCCTGATCGTGGATTTGAACCTGCAACCGCGCCCCAAAGACATCGTCTGCGCGCAGCTCTACCAATGGCAGCTGGGCAAGGCCGAAACGGTGTTCCGCGTCTATGAGCCGCCCTATCTGCTGACCAATTCCGGAACGACAAGCAGGCCGGTTCCGGTGGACGACCAGGACGTGGTCATTCGCGGCGTGGTCGACGGCCTGGTGCGCCCCCGCCAGTAGCACTTGACAAAGTGCGCGCACCTTTTGCCGCGCTGGCACTTGACAGGGTGCGCGCACCTTTTCCGATTCAGCACTTGACAGGGTGCGCGCACCGTAGCGCGCCTAGCACTTGACAGGGTGCGCGCTCTTTCGACTACTCTTCGTCTTGGCCGTGATAATGGCCGAGCATGGATAGGGCGGTCCACTTCTCTGCCTGGAAGGTGACCAGCCCGACATAGACGAAAACCAATGCGCCAACCGCCATTGCGACACGAGGCCGGCGCTCCGCCCCAGCAAGCTGATAGACAACGTAGGCGAGCCAGCCGCTGATGACGATCGCGCCGACCGCCCAGAACTGACCAATCAGCGCACCCAGCAAGCGCGCCGGCCCATCAATCGCAAAGAAGAGCACTTCCCTCATTGCCGCATTGTCTATGCGCCGCGCAGCACTTGCCAGCGCAAGCACTGCGGCGCGCAACGTACAATTCTACGGCACATGATTGACGATACCGCATTAATGCGGGATACATACCGCGACTCAACACGCGGGCTTTGCACATGCTCTCCGATGAAACAGCTGGTTTAGACGAGGTCGCCCAGGCGATCGGGCGGCCCGCCCCTTGGCTGAAGCGAAACTGGCTGAAGCTTCACCAGCGCGAAGGCTTCCCGCGAAAAATCCCCACCGGCGATGTGTGGCCGCGTCGGGCTGTCGAAGTGTGGCTGCGTTCGGCCGGGCAGCTGCCCGCGCTTCTGCCCGCCAACCAGAACGAAGGGCAGGTCGACGCCATTAGCGCCGCCGCCAAGGCCCTTCTGGAACGCTACGGAGCAACACCCTCATGACCACCATTGGGACCCTCGCTGAAATCGCGTCGGCTTCGCAGGTCGACCCGCGCGACATCACCGATCGCCAGCTCGCCGCCTTGTTCGTCGTGCGCGACTATCGCCTGATCCGCTGCAAGAACGGCTGGCGCGCCGGCGGCTCGCCGCGCGTCACACTCGACATGATGTCGACGCTGGCCGCCATGGGCCTGGTCAACCACCGCGTCTATGGCGGCAAGACCCGCCCCGAAATCACCGGCGTCGGCCGCAACACGCTGACCGTCGCCGAACAGCGTCGGAGGAAGGCAGCATGACGTTCGTGCTCATGCTCGGCGCCGGCGGCTCGATCGCCTTCCTGCTTGGCTGCGCCGTCTCACTGGCCTACTGGCGGCCGCAGCCGGTGCGCAGCGGCTTCGAGGTTCGCTACGAGCATCATCCCCAAAGGAGGCACCATGACCGCTGAGATCGGCGCAACCGTCATCGGCTTTCTCGCCGGCTTCACCTGCGGCGGGCTGTTCGCCGCCGCCATCATGGTCGCCGCCCGCAGGGCGCTGCAACCACAAGCAGATTGACCAGCCGTTTGCCGCCCCCGCGTTGGCGGCTGGTCAGCCCGGCAGAATGAGACAGTCCCCCTCTCATTCTGCCGGGCATCTTTTAAGAGATCGCCGCGTTCCGTTTCTGGCGTAGGCGCAGCTGGCCGGGGTGACCGAGAATGGCGCCCCGGCTTTTTTCTGAGGATAGAGCATGACGTCGACTGACATGGCGCGCTGGTCGCTGGCATGGCGCAACCATTCCAAGCCGCCTCCAGGGCCGCGTGTGTTGAGGGCAGCGCTGGTGCCGCGCGGCACCCCTTGTCCACCCGAAGTCTTGGAACTTTGGGTGGCTGGCGGCGGCTACAGCATCGGTTGGGAATTGGTCACTCAGCAACCTATTCGCCGCTGGAGCCCCGAGGCAAAGGCAAAGGCGCGCCGGCGCAATTTGCGCCGACGCCTTGAAAAAAGGTGCCGCTATTCGCCGACCTCTTCGAGGAAGCCGAGCTGACGCGGCGCCCCAGCTACTTCGCTGGCGGCGAGGAACAACCGCGCAGCCTTTGACATTTCACCCCGCGCGATTCACCCTCGCGCGTGAACGGGAGCCACACCGATGCGCAAACCAGCCTCAATCAAGCACGTCTCTTGGCGCGACGGCCGGCCGCGCTTCCAGCCCGGGCGCCAGCTGCGCGACGCCGGCCACGCCGGCAAGGATTTGCGCCACGAGGATGGCGCCTGGTTCAGCCGCGGCGAGGCCATCGACTGGTCGGACGCGTTCTGCAAGCAGCTGGTGAAGGAAGCCAGGGCGGCGGCTCCTGCCAAGACAGCGCCGACACCGGCGCGCGGAAAACTCTACAGCGTCGGCCAGCTGTTCGAGGACTGGTTTGCCTCGCTGAAATTCCAGATGCCGGCCGACCAGGCCGAGCGCCAGCGCCAGATCGCGGCGCGCAACATATATGCGCCGAAAACCATCAAGGACTATCGGCAGAAGGCGCGCGTGATCGAGGACTATGACCCCTCGCTCTACGCCTCGCCGGTCGACGCCCTGTCGCAGCCGGTGCTGTTCGGCCTGTATGAGGCGCTTGTGGCGGCGCGCGGGATCTCCACTGCACGCGGAGCCATCGCCGTGCTGTCGATCGCGCTGGGCTGGGGCAAGCGGCGCGGCAAGTTCACCTTCCGCGAAAACCTTGGCGTCAACCCGGCGCAGGATCTGCAGATGGCGACGCCGCCGCCGCGCATCCGCTTCGGCACGCGCACCGAGATTGAAACGCTGGTCACTGTGGCCGATCACATCGGCGTGCCGGAGAGCGGCGACATGACCATGCTGGGCGTCTGGACCGGCCAGCGCCAGCGCGATCGGCTCGACCTGGTCGACGTCGGCCTGCAGAAGGGGCGCCGGCATTTCCGCCAGTCCAAGACCGGCGCCATCGTGTGGGTCATGGAATCGCCGGAGCTTGAGCGCCGGCTTGCCGCCTCGGTCGAGCGCCGCCGCGCCGCCAAGGCCGAAGCGCTGCTGGGCGCCGAGGCCGACGAGCGGCCGGCGATCGAGCGCCGTTTCAAGCGCGTCATCCTTAACGAGCATGTCGACAGGCGCTATGGCGTCTGCCGCTGGCAACCGTTCGAAGGCCAGCACTACAGCCATGTCTTCGCCAAGGTCCGCGACATCGCGGTGAAGGGCGTCCGCGCCGACAACGGCGTTGACTGGATCATCAAGCCGTGCCCGACGCTGGCCGATTTTCAGGAGCCCGATCTGCGCGACACGGCGGTGACCTGGCTGGCGCTGGCCGGTTGCACCATTCCCGAAATCTGCGCCATCACCGGCCACAGCCTGTCGAGCGCCACGCGCGTCTTGAAACACTATCTGGCCGTGCATCCGGAAATGGCCGACGCGGCAATCAAGAAGATGGTCAGCTGGTACGAGGCCGGCGGCGAAACGGAGTTCGGGCTATAGGCCTTGACGCCCGCCGCGCCCGCGCCATTCTCAAGGCATGGCGTGGGATATTGCAGACATTGCGGTAGGCGACGAAGTGACGGTCACCGTCACCGTTCTCAAGCTGCTCGATGACGGCCGCGCCAGCGTCAGCATCCCCTACTATGGCTTTCCGCACTCGGTGCGGCCGCCCAAGAAGGTCAAGCCCGGCGGCAAGCTGGACCTGACAGGGACCGTCCTGCGCATCGACGAGGACGATCGCAAGATCACCGTCGACCTGCCGGCCCGCGTGACGATCGGCATCGAGGCCGTCACCGGCTGGGAGCCGGCGCCACACCGCGACCAGACGCCGCCGCGCGACATTCCCGACTAGCTGAGGTCCAGAACCGACTGGGCCCTGGCCAGCAGCGCCTGCAGCGTGGCGCGCTCGCTGTCGCTCAGTTCGAACGACTGTTCCAGCCTGGTGACCAGCTCCTGATTGAGGCTGCGGCCATTCTCGGCGGCGGCAACCTTCAGCCGTTTGCGCAGCGTGGCGGACAAGCGGACATGGAAACTCGGCGGTTCGGTCTGATCGGGCATTGCCCGCTCTTATGGCCGAAAGCTTAAGGCTCTGAAATCGTCCCACAGGGTGGTATAAATATACCGTTAACTGGGTGATTTCTCTCCCCGCAATCCACACCGTCGCGCGACGATATTTCCTAAAGCTGGCTGGCTGATTGACCCCGCCATCGTGCGGACGTGTTTTAGGTCAGGCCGCCCCTAAGACGGCTGGGATGATCGCACAGGAGAAAACGCCATAATGGAGGAAGACCCGCTGAACCGCATAGACCAGGAGCTAGCCGAGATCGACAGTTTGCTAACCGCGTTGATCTTCATTTCCGAGAACGTTGATGACCACCAGCACGAGCTGATGCGGCATTCCGCGACCAGCCTTTGCTATATTGCGCATGACAAGATCGCGGCCGCCCACCGCGACGTGTCACGACTGCTACGAATGGCCGCCTAGAAATCGGCGGAACAGGCACAGAACGCCCGTGCGACTTTTCGAAGTCGCACGGGTCGCAAAAAGTCGCACGGTTCCGCATCTGTTCCAGACGCCAAACCGGTAAGATATTGATGTTACACGTGAAACTTTGGTGAGCGCGATGGGGCTCGAACCCATGACCTACTGATTAAAAGTCAGTTGCTCTACCGGCTGAGCTACGCGCTCCCGCGGGCTCTAAAGGCCGCCCTCGAAATTGCGCGGAACATAGGGAGAGTGCCGCGACCGGTCAACCGGAAAAAGATGGCCGTTCGACCGGGGTTTCAGCCATTGCCAGACGCGCCGCAAATTGCGTCGTCACCAGCCCGGTGAGCCGTTCCCGCAACGTGGTCGCCGGTTCGATCTGTTGGCGCGCGAGACGCGCCTTTTCTCACGCGCCACATTCGAGAAACATTACAAATCAGCAACTTACTGTTTTGGTGGGAACCATCGCACGAGCGGGCCGTTTTCGTCTCACAAGGGACGTCAACCACCCTTCAAGGAGAAGATCATGAACAAGATCGCAACGGGTCTACTGGCGACCACCCTGTCAATTTCGTTTGCCGCGGCCGCCGCTATGCCGGCCAATGCCACCCAGATGTTCGTGCCCCAGTCATCAGCAACTTCGTCCGACATCGTGAATGTGGGCGATTCTCGTCATGACAACTGGCGGTGGATGCGCCATGGCAACCGCAATTCCGGCAATCGCGATTTCCGCGTAGGCCGCCAGTTCTCGCGCAACAATGATGGCGGCAGCTATTGGAATGGCCATCGCGGCTATCGCGAATATCACCGCGGCTATCGCCGTCACGGCGACTACTGGTTCCCGCTGGCTGCCTTCGCCACCGGCGCCTTGATCACCGGTGCGATCGTCAACAGCGAGAACAACCGCGGCGATGCGCATGTGCAGTGGTGCTACGACCGCTATCGGTCGTACCGCGCCTCGGACAACACATTCCAGCCCAACTACGGCCCGCGTCAACAGTGCAATTCGCCCTATTGAGCTGAGTTGGGACCAGTGCTGAGTAGAAAAGCCCGCGCCGGCGACGGCGCGGGCTTTTCCGTAGGTTGCTTGGGTACGGGCGCGGCGGATTAGCTGGCCCAATTGACGCTCTTGAAGATCAGATACAGGGCTCCGCCTTCACCACGCGGAGAACGGTATGCGCCGAGGCCGTTGCAGATTCGAACCGCAACTGCGGTCGTCTTCCAGCCGAGCACTTCCAGGTCGTTGTTCAAATCTATCGCATAGGATTGAGCCAGCTCATCAATGGAATGCTCCTGTCCGAATGACCGAACCAGCTTTGCGTCGGCAAGCAGTTCGCCAGGCAGGTTTGAATTTGCCCAAGCCCAGAGCCAGTTGCTGGCCTTGGCACTCGTCGATCCGGCGATTTGGATTTCGGCGACGACCTTGGTGATGCCGTTGTCCGAGAACAGAAGCTTTCCTTCTGTCAGATCATAGTCATAGCGAGGCCAACTGCCGAGTCGGAATTTCTGGTGCAAGCGTGCATTCTTTGCATCCAATTGTTCGACAGCCTCGTCGCGCCAGGCGACATACCAGTGTGGATTCATCCCCTTCCCCCGCCACGATTTACTACCGTACGCTCAGCGTCCGGCGCACCGCATCGCGCCAGCCGGCCAGTTTTGCCGAACGCACCGTGGCATCCATGTCCGGCTTGAAGCGGCGCTCGAGCGCCCAACTCCCGGCAAAATCCTTCGCCTTCGGCAACACACCCGCCCTCGAGCCGGCAAGCCACGCTGCGCCCAGCGCCGTCGTCTCCAGAATGGTCGGGCGATCGACCGGCGCATCGAGGATATCGGCCAGCCGCTGCATGGTCCAGTCGGAGGCCACCATGCCGCCGTCGACGCGAAGCACGGTTTTGGCCGACGCCCCCTTCCAGTCCTTGCGCATTGCGTCGAGGAGATCGCGCGTCTGGTAGGCGACGGATTCCAGCGCCGCGCGGGCAAACTCCGCCGGGCCTGAGTTGCGCGTCAGCCCGAAGATCGCGCCACGCGCCTCGGCGTCCCAATGCGGCGCGCCGAGACCGACGAAAGCCGGCACCAGATAGACGTTCTGCGTGGGGTCGGCGGTTGCCGCCAAAACGCCGCTATGCTCGGCCTTGCCGATCACCTTGATGCCGTCGCGCAGCCATTGCACGGCGGCACCGGCGATGAAGATCGAGCCTTCCAAGGCATAGGTAGTCTTGCCGTTCAGCCGATAGGCGATGGTGGTCAACAGCCGGTTCTTCGAGCGCACCAGATCGGCGCCGGTGTTGAGCAGCGCAAAGCAGCCGGTGCCATAGGTCGATTTCATCATGCCTGGCTCGAAACAGGCCTGGCCGATGGTCGCTGCGTGCTGATCGCCGGCCACGCCAAGGATTTTGATTTCAGCGCCAAACAGGCTTTTTTCCGTCACGCCGTAGTCGTCGGCGCAATCCTTGACCTCAGGCAGCATCGCCACCGGGATGCGCAGGATGGAGAGCAGCTCGTCGTCCCAGACATTTTTCTCGATGTTATAGACCAGCGTGCGCGAGGCGTTGGTGGCATCTGTCGCATGCACCTTGCCGCCGGTCAGCCGCCAGATCAAAAAACTGTCGATGGTGCCGGCGAGCAGTTCGCCCTTTTCGGCTCGCTTTCTCGCACCGTTCACCTTGTCCAGCATCCAACCGATCTTGGTGCCGGAGAAATAGGGATCGAGCAGCAGGCCGGTCTTCTTGGTGAACTTTTTCTCCAGGCCCTGTTTTTTCAGCTTCTGGCAGAGCGGCGCGGTGCGGCGGTCCTGCCAGACGATGGCATTGTGGATCGGCTTGCCGGTCGCCTTGTCCCAGATGACGACGGTTTCGCGCTGGTTGGTGATGCCGATCGCCGCCACATCCGAGGCCTCGCGGCCGGCGGCCTTCAGCGCGCCTTTGACCGTCGCGACGACGCTTGCCCAGATCTCTTCCGGATCATGCTCGACCCAGCCGGAGGCAGGATAATGCTGCGTGAATTCCTGCTGCTTGCTGCCGGCGACCTTCATCGCGCCGTCGAACAGGATCGCCCTGGTCGATGTCGTACCCTGGTCGATTGCAAGGATGTATCCGGTCATTAGTCCTCCCGGTAGCTCGCCTATACAAACAAGGGAGACGGCAAGATGCCGCCTCCCCGTTCACTATGATCCTGGCGCGTACGCCAAGATTACTTCTGCCAGCTCTTCACCAGTTCGTCGTAGTTGATGGTGATCGGCTTTTCCTTCTCGTTCTCGATCTTCAGCTGAGGCGCGAGATTGCCGTTCTTGACCGCGTCGGCGTTCCAGTAGGCGAGGTCATGCTCTTCGGCCATCTTCGGGCCGATATCGCCCTGGACGCCCGACTTCTCGATACGGGTCATGACTTTTTCCTGCTCGGCGCAGAGCGAGTCCATGGCTTCCTGCGCCGTCTTGGCGCCGGACGAGGCATCGCCGATCGCCTGCCACCAGAGCTGTGCCAGCTTCGGATAATCGGGCACGTTGGTGCCGGTCGGCGACCACTGAACGCGGGCCGGCGAGCGGTAGAACTCGATCAGACCACCGAGCTTCGGCGCACGTTCGGTGAAGCTCTTGTCGTGGATCGTGCTTTCGCGGATGAAGGTCAAGCCGACATGGCTCTTCTTCACGTCGACCGTCTTCGAGGTCACGAACTGCGCGTAGAGCCAGGCGGCCTTGGCCCGGTCGGTCGGCGTCGACTTCATCAGCGTCCAGGAACCCACGTCCTGATAGCCGAGCTTCATGCCGTCCTTCCAGTAGACGCCATGCGGCGACGGGGCCATGCGCCACTTCGGCGTACCGTCGTCGTTCAGCACCGCCTTGGCGCCGGCGTCGACCATCGAAGCGGTGAAGGCGGTGTACCAGAATATCTGCTGCGCGACCGCACCCTGTGCCGGCACCGGGCCGGATTCGGAGAAGGTCATGCCTTGGGCTTCGGCCGGAGCGTAGGCCTTCAGCCAGTCGAGGTATTTCTGGATCGAGTAGACGGCAGCCGGGCCGTTGGTGTCGCCGCCGCGCGCCGTGCAGGAGCCGACCGGCTGTGATTTCTCGTTGACCTTGATGCCCCATTCGTCGACCGGCAGGCCGTTCGGCAGGCCCTTGTCGCCGTTGCCGGCCATCGACAGCCAGGCATCGGTGAACCGCCAGCCGAGCGACGGGTCCTTCTTGCCGTAGTCCATGTGGCCATAGACCTTCTTGCCGTCGATCTCGCGGCCGGTGAAGAACTCGGCGATGTCCTCATAGGCCGACCAGTTGACGGGAACGCCGAGGTCGTAGCCGTATTTCGCCTTGAAGTCGGCCTTGTTCTTCTCGTCGTTGAACCAGTCGTAACGGAACCAGTAGAGGTTGGCGAACTGCTGGTCGGGCAGCTGATAGAGCTTCTTATCCGGCGCGGTGGTGAAGGAGGTGCCGATAAAATCCTTCAGGTCGAGGTTCGGATTGGTAACGTCCTTGCCCTCGCCCGCCATCCAGTCGGTCAGGTTGCGGACCTGCTGGTAGCGCCAGTGGGTGCCGATCAGGTCGGAATCGTTGACCCAGCCGTCATAGAGGTTCTGGCCGGTCTGCATCTGGGTCTGGATCTTCTCGACGACGTCGCCTTCCTGGATGACGTCATGCGTGATCTTGATGCCGGTGATGGCGGTAAAGGCCGGCGCCAGTACCTGCGATTCATACTGGTGGGTGGCGATGGTTTCGGACACGACCTTGATGTCCATGCCGGCGAAAGGCTTCGCGGCATCGATGAACCACTGCATTTCTGCTTCCTGGCCGGCGCGGTCGAGCGTCGACAGCGGGCCGATTTCCTTGTCCAGAAACGCCTTGGCCTCATCCATTCCGGCGTAGGCGTTGCCTACCCCGAGCAACAGGACAAGGGCAGTTGTTGATGTTAAAAATTGCCGTCGCATAGGTTTCCTCCACATTTAGGTTTCAAGTGCGATCTGGAACGGCCGCCGGCACGCGGTCGATCCAACAGTTTCCCCCTCTATACGTAGCGGAACACGCCGACGGCGTAGACCACGGAGAGAGCGAGAGCCCACCACAGGTTGGATCCGACAAGACCCAGCCAAGCGAGATGGATAAAGGCGCTGCCAAGCAGCGACAGAAAAAGACGGTCGCCGCGCGTCGTCTCGAAGCGCAGGATGCCGGCGCGCGGATTGCCGCCCGGCGAGGCAAATTCCCAAAACGCCATGCCACACAGCAGCAGAAGAATGGTGCCGAAGAACGCCGCCGTCGGCCACGTCCACGCCATCCAGGTGAGGTCGAGATTCATGGTGACACCCTCCCCAGGGCAAAGCCCTTGGCGGTGGTGGTGAGGGTGAACCCGTGCTTTTGTTTCATCACACCCTCCCCAGGGCGAAGCCCTTGGCGATGTAGTTGCGGACAAACCAGATGACGAGCGCGCCGGGGATCAGCGTCAGCACGCCGGCGGCAGCGAGCAGGCCCCAATCCATGCCGGCGGCCGAAACGGTGCGGGTCATGGTGGCGGCGATGGGCTTGGCATCGGTGGTCGTCAGCGTGCGAGCGATCAAAAGCTCGACCCATGAGAACATGAAGCAGAAGAAGCAGGCGACACCGATGCCACTGGCGATCAGCGGCATGAATATCCTGACGAAGAAGCGCGGGAAGGAGTAGCCGTCGATATAGGCTGTTTCGTCGATCTCTTTGGGCACGCCCGACATGAAGCCTTCGAGGATCCACACCGCCAGCGGCACGTTGAACAGGCAGTGCGCCAGCGCCACAGCGATGTGGGTGTCGATCAGGCCGAAAGCCGAATAGAGCTGGAAGAACGGCAGCGCGAACACTGCCGGCGGCGCCATGCGGTTGGTCAGCAGCCAGAAGAACAGATGCTTGTCGCCGAGGAAGCGGTAGCGCGAAAAGGCGTAGGCCGCCGGCAGCGCCGCAGCCACGGAAATCACCATGTTCATGACAACATAGGTGATCGAGTTGATGTAGCCCGAATACCAGGACGCATCGGTGAAGATAGTGACGTAGTTGGCGATCGTAGGCTGATGCGGATAGAGCGTCAGCGAGGAGACGATCTCGGCATTGGTCTTGAAGCTCATGTTGATGAGCCAGTAGATCGGCAGCAGAAGCACGATGATGTAGATCGTCGGCACGATCCACCACCAGCGCGATTCCTCGCCGCGCTTGCGCATCAGCCGGGCGACCTGATCCTGCGAAAGCGTGCTCGCCAATTTTCCCGAAGCGGTGGTTTCGCTCACTCTGTCGGCTCTTTCGTTGGCGCCGCTCATCTCAGCGCTCCGCGTCGTAGTTGGTCATCACGGTGTAGAACACCCACGACAACAACAGGATGATCAGGAAGTAGACCAGCGACATGGCGGCCGCCGGACCGAGGTCGAACTGGCCGAGCGCGGTCTTGACGAGGTCGATCGACAGGAAGGTGGTCGAGTTGCCGGGGCCGCCGCCGGTGACGACGAAGGGCTCGGTGTAGATCATGAAGCTATCCATGAAGCGCAACAGCACGGCGATCAAAAGCACACGCTGCATCTTCGGCAGCTGGATATAACGGAACACCGCCCAGCGCGAGGCGCCGTCGATCTTGGCCGCCTGGTAGAAGGCATCCGGGATCGAAACCAGGCCGGCATAGCAGAGCAGCACGACAAGGCTGGTCCAGTGCCAGACGTCCATGATGATGATGGTGACCCAGGCGTCGAACGGATCCTGAACGTAATTGTAGTCGATGCCGAGCGCGTTGACGTAGTAGCCGAGCAGGCCGATGTCGTTGCGGCCGAAGACCTGCCAGATGGTGCCGACGACGTTCCACGGAATGAGCAGCGGCAACGACATAAGCACTAGGCAGACCGGCACGCCCCAGCCCTTCTTCGGCATGTTGAGCGCGATGAATATGCCGAGCGGCACTTCGATGGCCAGAATGATGAAGGAGAAGATCAGGTTGCGCACCATCGCTTCCCAGAAGCGGCTGGACGACAGCAGTTCCTCGAACCACTGGGTGCCTGCCCAGAAGAAGACGTTGTTGCCGAAGGTGTCCTGCACCGAATAGTTGACGACCGTCATCAGCGGAATGACGGCCGAGAACGCCACCAGCACCAGCACCGGAAGCACCAGGAACCAGGCCTTGTTGTTCCAGGTCTTTTCCATCTATGCCCCCATCTCGACACGCCCCATCTCAACCAGCCAGGAATCGGCATAGATGTTGATGCCGGCCGGATCGAAACGAACCTTTGGGTCGGCCGGCACGCTCTCGTCCTCGCCGATGACGGCAGCGATCTCGCGGCCTTCGAGGCTGGCGCGCACCACCTTGTGGCGGCCGAGATCCTCGACCTTGCTGATTTTAACCGCCATGCCGTCACGGCCGAGCCTGACATATTCGGGGCGGATGCCGAGTTCGATGGCGCCGGAGCTCCCAGCGGCGGTCTTTGGCGCGCCGGGCAGCTCGATCCGCTGGCTGCCAATGGTCGCGGTCTTGCCGTCGATCGCCACCGGCATGACGTTCATGCCGGGCGAGCCGATGAAGTAACCGACGAATGTGTGGCGCGGGCGCTCGAACAATTCGGCCGGCGTGCCGATCTGGACGATGCCGCCATCATACATGACGACGACCTGGTCGGCGAAGGTCAGCGCCTCGGTCTGGTCATGGGTGACATAGACCATGGTGTAGCCGAAGCGGCGGTGCAGTTGCTTCAACTGCGAGCGCAGCACCCACTTCATGTGCGGATCGATAACCGTCAGCGGTTCGTCGAACAGGATGGCATTGACATCCGAGCGCACCAGGCCGCGGCCGAGCGAGATCTTCTGCTTCTGGTCGGCGGTCAGGCCCCTCGCCTTCTTCTTCGCCCACGACTCCAGGTCGATCATCTCCAGCGTCTCCCGCACCTTGCGGTCGACATCGGCCTCCGGCACGCCGCGGTTGCGCAGCGGGAAGGCCAGATTGTCGTAGACGGTCATGGTGTCGTAGATGACCGGGAACTGGAACACCTGCGCGATGTTGCGCTCCTGCGTCGACAGATTGGTGACGTCCTTGCCGTTGAACAGCAACTCACCGTGCGAGGGGTGCAGAAGTCCCGAAATGATGTTGAGCAGCGTGGTCTTGCCGCAACCCGAAGGCCCAAGCAGCGCATAGGCGCCGCCATCCTCGAAAGTGTGGTGCACTTCCCGCAGCGCAAAATCGGCATCCTTCTGCGGGTTGGGCAGGTAGGAGTGCCTGACATGGTTGACGTCGATGCGCGCCATCTCTTCCCCCCTCAGGCCGCAAGCTTCGGCGCGGCGACGGCGCTGCCGTTGCTGTCGAAGACCATGATGTGGCGCGGATCGATAAACACCTCGATCTCGGCGTCGGGCTCGAAATCGCGGATGCCGTGGGTCAGCATGACCCAGCGCGCATCGGCAAAATCGAGATGGATGAAGCTTTCCGAGCCGGTGATCTCGGTGATCGTCACCTTGGCGCGCACCGGCACCGCGGCAGCGTTGGGCCGCTCGAGCGACAGATGATGCGGCTGGAAGCCGATCGTGTAGTTGGCGTCGGCAATGCCGGCGAGTTCTGCCGGTACCGGCAGCTTGACGCCGCCCTCGAGCAGGAAATCCGGGCCCTTCTTGGCCAGCACGATGGTGTTGAGCGGCGGATCGGCAAAGGTTTTCGCCGTCACCAGGTCGATCGGCTTGCGGAAGACGTCGATGGTCGGCCCGAATTGGGTGATCCGCCCCTCGGACAGCGTCGCCGTATTGCCGCCGAGCAGCAAGGCTTCATGCGGCTCAGTCGTGGCGTAGACGAAAATGGTGCCGGCGGCGGCAAATATCTTGGGCAGTTCGGCGCGCAGCTCCTCGCGCAATTTGTAGTCGAGATTGGCGAGCGGCTCGTCGAGCAGCACCAGGCTGGCATTCTTGACGATGGCGCGGGCCAGCGCCGTACGCTGCTGCTGTCCGCCGGACAGGCTGAGCGGCGTGCGGTCGAGATAGGGTGTGAGCTTCAGAAGCCCTGCCGCGTTGCGGACTTCCTTGTCGATCTTGGCCTGGTCGGTGCCGGCGACGCGCAACGGCGAGGCGATGTTCTCGTAGACGGTCATCGCGGGGTAGTTGATGAACTGCTGATAGACCATGGCGATCTTGCGCTGCTGCACCGGCATGCCGGTGACATTCTGGCCGTCGAACCAGACTGAACCGGTGGTCGGCACGTCGAGCCCGGCCATCAGCCGCATCAGACTTGTCTTGCCCGACAGTGTCGGCCCGAGCAAAACGTTGAGCGAGCCGTGCTGAAGCGTCAGCGACACGTCGCGGATATGCTCCACCGCGCCGACCATCTTCGTCACGTTTCTCAGTTCCAGCATGATGCCTCCTCCCAGGCTTTGTGCATCAATCGCCTTCCCTATTCCGCTGCCGCGACATGGCGCCGGCTGATGCCGCGCATGAATTCGTCAAGCGCCGACGCCTGTTCCCGGCTGAGATGCAGACCGCGCTTGGTGCGACGCCACAATACATCTTCGGCGGTCAGCGCCCATTCGTTTTCGCTGAGGTAGCGTACCTCGGCCTCATAGAGATCGGCGCCGAAATTGCGGCCGAGATCGGCGTTCGACTTGGCGAGGCCGAGCAGCACTTGCGCGCGCGTGCCGTAAAGCCGGGTCAACCGACGCGCCAGGCGCTGGTCGATGAAAGGAAAGGCGCTCTTCAGCTTCGCCACCTGGACGTCGAAACCGGTGGCCGGGAAATCGCCGCCCGGCAAGGGCGCGTTCGCCGTCCACGGCTTACCGCGCTTGCCGAGAAAACCTTCGACCTTTTCCAGCATCGATTCCGACAACCGGCGGTAGGTGGTGATCTTGCCGCCGAAAGCGTTGACGATCGGCGCCTTGCCCCCGCCGCCATCGGCTTTCAGCACATAGTCGCGGGTCGCTTCCTGCGCCTTCGAAGCGCCGTCGTCGTAGAGCGGGCGCACGGCCGAATAGGTCCAGACGATGTCGGGGCGCGTCACGGCTTCAGCAAAATATTCGCTCGCCGCCGCGCAGAGATAGTCGATCTCGGTGTCGCTGATCTTCACGTCATGCGGATCGCCGGGATAGTCGCGATCGGTGGTGCCGATCAGCGTAAATTCTTCCTCGTAGGGAATGGCGAAGATGATGCGCCCGTCCTTGTTCTGGAAGAAGTAGGCGCGCGGATCATCGAACTTCTTTTTGATGACGATATGACTGCCCTGCACCAGGCGCACATTGTGCACGTCGTTCTGGCCCACAGTGGTCGACAGGACGTGGTCGACCCACGGACCGGCGGCATTGACCAGCAGCCGGGCCTTGACCTCCTCTGCCTCTCCCGTCTGCACGTCTTCCACGCGGATCGCCCACAGATCGCCTTCGCGCCGCGCCCCGACGACTTTCGTGCGGGTGCGGATGGTGGCGCCGCGGTCGGCGGCGTCACGCGCGTTCAACGCCACCAGCCGGGCATCGTTGACCCAGCCGTCCGAGTACTCGAAAGCCTTGTGAAACAGCGGCTTCAGCGGCTTGCCGGCCGGATCCTTGGACATGTCCAGTGTCCGGGTAGCCGGCAGCAATTTGCGGCCACCAATATGATCGTAGAGGAACAGGCCGAGCCGGATCAGCCAGGCCGGGCGCAGGCCCTTGGCATAGGGCAGCACGAAGCGCATCGGCCAGATGATGTGCGGCGCGTTCTTCCACAGAACCTCGCGCTCCATCAGCGCCTCGCGCACAAGCCGGAACTCGTAGAATTCGAGGTAGCGCAGGCCACCATGGATCAGCTTGGTCGAACCGGAGGAGGTTCCGCTGGCGAGGTCGTTCATCTCGGCGAGAAATACCGAAAAGCCCCGCCCAACGGCGTCGCGGGCGATGCCGCAGCCATTGATGCCGCCACCGATGACGAAGATGTCACGGACTGCGTCCACAAATCCCTCCCGCGATTTCGCATTGCAGCATTTTTGAGTTGTTACGAAACCGTATCGGGATTATTTCGAAATAAGAACGAATGTCAAACGAAATGTAACGGGACCGTGATCGATAGCCTAGCCGAGCGACGTTTCGATCAATTGAACCTCCGCTTCCTCGCAGATCTTACGCACCGACGGGATGTCGCAACGGTCGGTGATGAAGGTGTTTACCTGCGAGAGATGGCCGATGCGAACCGGCGCGGTGCGTTCGAACTTGGTCTGGTCGGACACCAGGATGACATGCCTGGCATTGGCGATGATGGCTTGCGCCACTTTCACTTCGCGAAAGTCGAAATCGAGCAACGCGCCGTCATGGTCGATGGCCGAGGCGCCGATCACCGCATAGTCGACCTTGAACTGCCTGATGAAATCGACCGCGGCCTCGCCGACAACGCCGCCGTCGGAGCCGCGCACGACGCCGCCGGCGATTACCACCTCGATCGAAGGATAGATGCGCATCCTGTTGGCAACATTGATATTATTGGTGATGACCATCAGCCCGGCATGGTCGAGCAGCGCCTTGCTGACCGACTCGGTCGTGGTGCCGATGTTGATGAACAGGGAGGCGTTGTCGGGTATCAGCCTGGCCGCCGCGCGGCCGATGGCCTCCTTCTCGTCGGCGGCAATCTTGCGGCGCGCCTCATACTCCATGTTTTCGATGCCGGACGGGAACAGGGCCCCGCCATGGATGCGCGTCAGCAGCCGCTGATCGCAGAGATCGTTGAGGTCCTTGCGGATGGTCTGTGGCGTCACGTTGAAATGCGTGGCGAGGTCATCGACCAGCACACGGCCATGGTCCTTCGCCATCTGGATGATCTCGGCATGGCGCGGCGACAAATACACTGAGAACCTCCCGTTTTCGTTTTTCTTGTTTGTAGCTGAAAACGAAAGCAATGAAAAGGGAGACGCCGGCTAATGAAATATCGGTGATTGCAAAGGCGAACCGGGCAGATACGGCTCAGACCCGCTCCGCCACCTTGCGGGTGACAGCCGCGACTTTACCTGGCGAGCGGATCATCAGGAAATTGCCGGACCAGTATCCCGGGATTCGCCAAGTGCCTTTGATCTCGGTTGCATCACCGTTGATGATGCCGCTGTAGTGAATCGGGTGCGCCTTCAATTGGGCCTTGTCGTATGTCTTGGTAAAGGAGACGGCGTTGCCCTCTCGCTGCCCCTGCAGGCTTGCGTATCTTGCCGTGCTGGTCGCCGCCGGTTCGTGGGTCATCCCCGTCAAGCTGGTTGCCGTCTCGATCAGCGTTGCAACGAAGGAAACCGGCGGCAGTTCGCGCGGATAGAAATAGCGCCCGCTCCAGACGCCCGTCAGATTCTGGCTAACCCCTTCAGCCCTTCCGGCCATATGCTTGCTCGCAAGTCCTTGCTGGCTTGCCCCGGCGGCGGCAACCACCCGGGCAATCCCTGTCAGTCCTTCGGGGATCTTGCACACTCGCAGATGACAGTGAAGGCGGTATCGACATCGGCCGCGGTTGTCTCGAACTGGCCTGCCTGGAAGCGGATGGCGACCCGCCCATCGACACGCGTCTGCGTCAGGTAGATACGGCCGTCATTGTTGATGGCGTCGACCAGACGCAGATTGTGCTCGTCGCAGTCAGCGCCGGATGCGGCGCGATGCCGGAACGAGAACAGCGACAGCATCGGCTGGCTGGCGAGCTCGAAATCCTCCTCCTCGGCCAGGCGCGCTGCTATGCCTTCGCTCCAGGCGACGTGATTGCGGATCATGGTGCGCAGCGCCTCGAGGCCATGGGCGCGCAGCAGGAACCACAGCTTCAGCGCCCGGAAGCGACGGCCGAGAGGCACCGACCATTCGGAGTAGTTGATGATGCCGTCATGGCCGCGAGTTTTCAGATAGTCCGGCTTGATCGCCAGCGTGCGCACGAGATCCTCCGGCTGGCGGACGAACTGGATCGAGCAGTCGAATTGCGCGCCCAGCCATTTGTGCGGGTTGAAGACGATCGAGTCCGCGCCCTCGACACCGGTCCAGAAATGCCGGTATTCCGGACAGATCATCGCCGATCCGGCCCAGGCGGCGTCGATATGCAGATAGAGCCCCTGGCGTTTGGCCACCGCGGCCACTTCAGCGATGTCGTCGGTGCCGCCGGTGCTGGTGCCGCCGACGCACGCGATGATGCCGGCCGGCAATAGGCCGGCCGCGCGGTCGGCAACAATCGCCGCTTCCAAAGCCGCGGTATCCATGGCGCGGTAGGTGCCGGCGACGGGAATGCGGACGAGGTTTTCCTCGCCAATGCCGGCGACCCAGATGGCGCGGTCGATCGAGGTGTGCACCTGGTCGGAGGAATAGACGCGCAGCCTGCCCTGCGCGGAAAGACCCTTCTTGTTGCCCTGCCAGTCGAGCGTGCGCTCGCGCATGGTCAGTACGGCGGCCAGCGTCGCCGATGATGCGGAGTCCTGGATGACGCCGGAAAAGCCTTCGGGCAGGCCGAGCGCCTGGCGCATCCAGTCGACGATGCGCGTCTCAAGCTCTGTCGCCGCCGGCGAAGTCTGCCACAGCATGCACTGCGCGGCCATCGCAGAGACCAGATATTCGGCAACCACGGAGACGGGTGCTGCATTGGCCGGGAAATAAGCAAAGAAACGCGGATGCTGCCAATGCGTCATTCCGGGCACGATCTTGGCTTCGAAATCGGCGAAGATCGTCTCCATCGATTCCGCCGCCTCCGGCGGAGAAGTTTCGATGCTCCTGAAGATCTCGCCCGGCGCTATGGCAGGTCGCACCGGCCGATCGCGAAGGCCGGCGCGGTAATCAGCGCCCCAGTCGGCGGCGCGCCTCGACCAGTCGCGGAATTGCTCGTTGTCCATGGATCCTCCCGACGCGCCGATCTGCCCAGCGGTTTGAATTTTGATTAACATGTTAAATAGAGACAGGCAACCGCGACGAAGGTCCCTGCGCTACCCCGGAAAATCAGGCAGGCTGGCAAAGGCTGTCTTCAACGCGTTCGACCAGCCTTCGGAAATAGCACGATAATATCGATCATCCTGGCCGATGCGCTTTTTCAAACCCACCTTGAACGTGTCCTCCTCCAGGAACAGCAGGTCGAGAGGCAGGCCGACGGACAGGTTCGATTTCAGCGTCGAATCGAACGACACCAGCAAGAGCTTGACCGTTTCAGCCAGGCTCATCGTCCTTTCATAGGCACGGATGATGATCGGCTTGCCGTATTTGGTCTCGCCGATCTGGAAGAACGGCGTGTCGTCGGTGGATTCGATGAAATTGCCCTCGGGATAGATCATGAACAGCCGTGGCGGGCTGCCCTTGATCTGGCCGCCGAGGATGAAGGAGGCGTTGAAATAGGAATCCGCCTTTTCGCCGGCAGGCGACGAGCTGGCGATGACTTCCTTGACGGTGTCGCCGACCAGCCGCACCGTCTGGTACATGGATGGGGTTTCGAGCAGCGTCGCGTGGCGTTCGGCCACCGCCTTGGTGCGCTCGTCGAGCAGGCTGACCACGGCCTGCGTCGTCGCCAGATTGCCGGCCGACATCAGCACGATGACGCGCTCGCCTGGCTCTTCCCAGACATGCATCTTCTTGAAAGTGGAGATCGAATCCATCCCGGCATTGGTGCGCGTGTCCGACATGAACACGAGCCCACGATCGATCTTGAGGCCGACGCAATAAGTCATGGAATCTCTTCAGGCAGCAATCTTGGCGGAGACTACTGCTCTACCGTGACGGTGACTGCAAGCTGTTCCTCCGCCTGTCCCAGTCGAATTCCCGATACCGGCGAGGCGTCGCGATAATCACGGCCAGTGGCTACCCTGACATAGCGTTCATCGGGGGAAATGCCGTTGGCGGCGTCGAAGGCGACCCAGCCGAGACCCTGAACATGGGCTTCGGCCCAGGCATGGCTCGCCGCCTGCTCGATGGCCGCATCCATCATCAGATAGCCACTGACATAGCGAGCCGGAAAACCCATGACGCGGGCTGCGGTGACAAAGATGTGGCTGTGATCCTGGCAAACGCCGGTCTTCAGCGCCAATGCCTCTTCCGCCGGGGTCGTCACGCTGGTGGTGCCCGGCGTGTAAGCGACGCGCTCGACGATCAGCGCCATCAGCCGATGCAGCCTTTCGATGTCGGTACCTTTGCCGACGGCCGCGGCAAGCTCGCTTATGCCCTCGCCGGGGATGGTCAAAGCTGTCTCCTGGCTGAACAGCCACAGCGGCGCAAAGCCGTGATGCGGACCCGAGACGCCTGCTGTGTCGCGCGTGACAACCTCGCCGGAGGCCTCGACGGTGATGAAGTCACGCTCGCCATCGACGCTCAACAACCTGTTATCGTTGCCGAAATGGTCGTTGAAGCGGACTTCCTCGCGCGCGCCCTCGATCTTCAGCGCCCAGGACAGCACGGTCTGCGTCGGGCCACTGACCGGTAACAGGCGTAGCCGCTGCAACAGATAGTGCACCGGCGCGTCGTAGCGGTATTCGGTCCGATGGGTGATTTTCAATCGCATGTCAATTGAACCGGTAATCTTGTGCAATCTCTTCGCCAAGCTTGGTATTGTCCTGAATGAACCTGGCAAGGAATTCGTGCAGGCCGGCGTCGAATATGTCCTTGATCGACCCTGCCTGCAGCATCGCCTGTGTCCTGTCGACGGTGGCGTGGCAGGCATGACGGTCGCCATAGTCGTCGCCGAGGAACTTCAGATGCTCGGCGAGAAAACGATAGCAGAAGGTCAGCGAACGCGGCATGCGCACATTGAGGATCAGATAGTCGGCAATGTTGGTGGGTTTGTAGTCGGCCTCATAGACCCAGCGATAGGAACGGTGCGCCGACACCGAGCGCAGGATCGATTCCCATTGGTAGTTGTCGAGGCTCGAGCCGACCCAGGAGATCGACGGCAGCAGCACGTAGTATTTCACGTCGAGGATGCGTGCCGTGTTGTCGGCCCGCTCGACATAGGTGCCGAGCTGCGAGAAGTCGAAGATCTCGTTGCGCAGCATGGTGCCGTAAAACGAGCCCCGGATCAGCGCCGTCTCGCGCTTGATGGCGTCGAGCACACTCGGCAGGTCGCGCTCGTCGATCGGCTTTGCCAGCATGCGCTTCAGCGCCATCCAGGCTTCGTTGATGCTCTCCCAGGTCTCGCGCGTCAGCGCGGTGCGCACCATGCGGGCATTGTTGCGAGCGGTCTCGATCGCCGACATCGTGCTCGACGGGTTCGAGGTATCGCGCAGCAGGAAGTCGGCGACGTTGGCGGCGGTGTAGTCCTTGTATTTCTGCGTGAAGGTGACGTCGGAGCCGGCGCTGAGAAGCACCGAATTCCACTCTTCCGACGCGCTCTGGGTGCGGGTCAGCGCCATGCGAAGGCCGGCATCGACCAGACGCGCCATGTTTTCCGCCCGCTCGATATAGCGGTTCATCCAGTAGAGCCCGTTGGCGGTGCGGCCGAGAAGCATGGCAAGACCCTTCGGGCTAGTGAGTAGGGAATAGTGAGTAGGGATTAGTAAGCATTTGAATCTCTGTGGAATATGACATTTCTTGTCCCTCTACTGCCTACTGCCTACTGCCTACTGCCTACCTAATCGTCCAACACCCACGTATCCTTCGTCCCGCCGCCTTGCGAGGAATTCACGACCAACGACCCCTCCTTCAGCGCCACCCGCGTCAAGCCGCCGGGCACGATCTGGATTCGGTCGGAGACCAGAACATAGGGTCGCAAGTCGACATGGCGCGGCGACAGGCCTTTTTCTGTCAGGATCGGGCAGGTCGACAGCGCCAGCGTCGGCTGGGCGATGTAGTTGGAAGGCTTCGCCTGCAGCTTCTTGGCGAAATCCTGGCATTCCTTCTTGGTCGCAGCCGGCCCCACCAGCATGCCGTAGCCGCCGGAGCCGTGCACTTCCTTGATGACCAACTCATGGATGTGTTCGAGCACGTATTTCAGGCTGTCGGGCTCCGAGCAGCGCCAGGTCGGGATGTTGCCGAGGATGGCCTTGCGGCCGGTGTAGAACTCGACGATGTCGGGCATGTAGGAATAAATCGCCTTGTCGTCGGCGATGCCGGTTCCCGGCGCGTTGGCGATGGTGATGTTGCCGGCGCGGTAGACGTCCATGATGCCGGGCACGCCAAGGGCCGAGTCCGGCCGGAAGGTCAGCGGATCGAGGAAGGCATCGTCGACGCGCCGGTAAAGCACGTCGATCTGCTTGTAGCCTTCGGTCGTGCGCATGGCGACGTGGCCGTCTACAACGCGCAGATCCTGGCCTTCGACCAGTTGCACGCCCATTTGGTCGGCGAGGAAGGCATGTTCGAAATAGGCGGAGTTGAAGCTGCCCGGCGTCAGCACGGCAATGGTCGGTGCGCCCTTGGTGCTTTGCGGCCGCACTGCCGCCAGCGACTGGCGCAGCAATTGCGGATAATTCTCCACCGGCCGCACCTTGATCTGCTGGAACAGCTCGGGAAAGAGCTGCATCATCGTCTCGCGGTTCTCCAGCATGTAGGAGACCCCCGACGGCGTGCGCGCATTGTCCTCCAGCACGTAGAACTCGTTCTCCGAGATGCGGACGATATCGACGCCGATAATGTGGGTGTAGACGCCGGCCGGTGGCCGCACTCCGATCATTTCCGGCAGGAACGCCTCGTTCCTGGCGATCAGCTCCCTCGGCACGCGGCCGGCGCGCAGGATTTCCTGGCGGTGGTAAATGTCGTCGAGGAAAGCGTTCAGCGCCTGCACGCGCTGCTCGATGCCTTGCGTCAGCCTTCGCCATTCATTGCCGGAGATGATGCGCGGCACGATGTCGAAGGGGATCAGCCGCTCGGAGGCTTCCTGCTCGCCATAGACGGCGAAGGTAATGCCGGTCTTGCGGAAGACGCGCTCGGCGTCCTGCATCTTTTCGGTAAGCCTGGCCGGGTCCTGCTCCTTCAGCCAGCGGTCGTAAGCCGTATACGGTTGTCTAAGCCCGGAAACTTCCGGAAGCATTTCATCGAACGCTGCCAATCGCATACTCCCCTGTGACGCCATTTCACTGGCGTCGCGGGAGAAAATCAAGCGCAATCGGTGATTTGGAGGATATCGGCGATCAGTATGTTCCGACTGCCCAAAATTCGGGCAGTCGGAACAGGACCTTAATCAGGCTCTGCCTTGTCGCCGGGCAAGTGCCTGATGCGGCTCTAGCAGTTCACCGGGCAAGTGCCTGATGCGGCCATGGCAGTTCACCGTTTCATGGAAACGGCGACCTGCCATGGCTTTTTGCTTCGACGCAATTCCGGACGGAAAACCGCTTCACACTTTTCCTGGAATTGCTTTAGAAAGCGCGGAAAGTGACGACCGTGAAGGTGTCCTTGATTCCGGGAATAATCTGCACCTTCTCGTTGACGAAGTGGCCGACATCTTCCTCGTCGTCGACATAGAATTTGGCAAGCAGGTCGTAATCGCCGGCGGTCGAGTAGATTTCCGAGGCGATTTCGGCATCGGCGAGCGCGCTGGCGACCTCGTAGGACTTGCCCAGATCGCACTTTATCTGCATGAAAAACGTCTTCATTGCCGGTCCCGATCAAGCTTCAGCACTCAAGCGGCCCTTGTGGCAGACTGCCGCCCGGCTTTCAAGCATCAGGCGGAGCGGGCCTTGGCGACGGCTTGTCTCAGTTCGGACACGGGCATGCCGCGCCGGTACAGGTTGCCGCCGATGACCAGGGCTGGCGTGCCGCGCAGCTTGAAAGCCGTCGCCTGGGCTTCGGTGCGGACAAGGGCAGCGTCGATGTCGGGTTCACGGATGGCGAGGTCGGCACGCACCATCGCCACATCGACACCGACGGAAGAAAGGATGTCGTTGGTGCGGCGTTCCGAAAGGCCGCGCTGGTTGGTCATCAGCGCATCGACCGCCGCGCCATAGTGTTCGCCGCTCAGCAGCGTCACCCGCGCCGCGTCGCGCGACACGTCGCCGAAGATCGGCCAGTCCTTCATCACAAGCCGGACGCCGTTGTCCTCTTCCATCAACTTCTTCAGTTCGACGAAGACGAGCTTGCAGATCGGGCATTGATAGTCGACGAATTCGGCGATGGTGACGTCGCCATCGGGGTTGCCGAGCGCTGGAATGGCGGGATCGAAGGCGACTTCCGTGACAGTCGGCCCGGTGCTTGCCCAGGCGGGCAAGGGAGCCAAAACTGCGAGGCTTGCCGCGCCCTTCAGCAAAAGGCGCCGGTCGATCGGCTGCTTGAACATGGTCGTCCCCTGGTTGCGCGAACGGGTCCCCACCCGTCCCTACGATGCGCGCCCCGCGTTAAAGGAGGCTTAAGCATGATCATGTGGCACTTGCGTGGCGAATATTGCGGTTGCTGAAACCGTGAGGCTCCGCAAACCGTATGGTATGATGCGTCCCGGGACAGGTTTTGTTGGGGGACAATGGAGACAGGCCATGCGCCGCATCGCATTCGCAGTCGTTTCATTGCTGTTCGCGTTGTTCGTCTCGGCAGCCCTTGCCGGTGATGCGGAAGTCAAGGCCGGCCAGGCCGTCATCGATGGTCAGTTGAAGGCACTCATCGCCAATGATGGCGCCAAGGCGTACAGTTTCGCCGCTCCGAATGTGAAGCGCATCTTTCCGACCGTCGACACCTTCATGAACATGGTGACCAACGGCTATCCGCCGGTGCGCCAGCCGCAGAGCTATTCCTTCGGCAAGGTCGAGCAGATGGGGCCAACTTCGCTAATCCAGCAAGTGCTGATCGTCGGACCCGACGGCAAGGACTATGAGGCGGTCTACACGCTGGAACAGCAGCCCGACGGCAGCTTTCAGATCACCGGCTGCAGCTTGCGCGCAGCGAATTCGCTCAGTACCTGAGGCCCGGCTACAGCACCGGACTATCACCCCTCGCCCATGCCTCGGAAATCTCAGCCGTGCGCGCCTCAAAGGCCCGGGCCTCGATCGCGGCGCGAATGTCCTGCATCAGCTTCTGATAGTAGGACAGGTTGTTCCAGGTCAGAAGCATCGCCCCCAGCGCCTCTTGCGAGCGCACGAGATGGTGCAGATAGGCGCGTGAGTAGTCGCGCGCGGCCGGGCAGTCGCTCTCCTCATCCAGCGGCCGCGGATCGTCCGCGTGGCGGGCATTCCTGAGATTGACCTTGCCGCGCCTGGTATAGGCCAGGCCATGGCGGCCGGCGCGGGTCGGCATCACGCAGTCGAACATGTCGATGCCGCGCGCCACCGATTTCACGATGTCGTCCGGCGTGCCGACGCCCATGAGATATCGAGGCTTGTTGTCAGGCAATTCCGGACAGGTGATCTCCAGCATATCCAGCATCACCGCTTGCGGTTCGCCGACGGCCAGGCCGCCGACCGCATAGCCCTTCAGCTCCATCGCGCTCAGCGCCTGCGCCGAACGCACCCTGAGAGCTGCGTTGTCGCCACCCTGGACGATGCCGAACATCGCCTTGCCGGGCTGATCGCCGAACGCTGTCTTGCAGCGCTCGGCCCAGCGCAGCGACAGCTCCATCGCGCGCTCGATCTGCTTGAGGTCGGCCGGCAGCGCTGTGCATTCGTCGAGCTGCATCTGGATGTCGGAATCGAGCAGGCCCTGGATCTCGATCGAGCGCTCCGGCGACATCTCGTAGGCAGCGCCGTCAATGTGCGAGCGAAAGGTGACGCCCTTCTCGGTCAATTTTCTGAGCTTCGACAGCGACATGACCTGAAAACCGCCACTGTCGGTCAGGATCGGCTGCGGCCAGCGGGCGAATTCATGCAACCCACCAAGCCGCGCCACGCGCTCGGCGCCGGGGCGCAGCATCAGATGATAGGTATTGCCCAGGATGATGTCGGCGCCGACGCCGCGCACCTGGTCCATATACATGGCCTTGACCGTGCCGCCGGTGCCGACCGGCATGAAGGCCGGCGTGCGGATTTCGCCGCGCGGCATGGTGATGGAACCGCGCCGCGCCTTGCCGTCGGTGGCGAGGATCTTGAAGGTGAATGTCTCAGCCATTGAATTCCTTGTCATGGACAGGCGCGCCTGGCGCCTGCCTGTCGAGCGACTGGCGGTATTGGATGCAGCCGCGCATGAATTTCGGCCATGGCGGCACGGCAATCGATGGATCGGTCTTTTCCGGCAGCAGGTCCCACAGGTTGGGATGATGCCAGCATAAATCATGGCCGGTAGAATCTCGATGCTGGCGTATGCCGGCACGGAGTTTCTTCACTTCGGCGATCAGGCTCTCGCGATCAAAGGCTTGCAGATCATCGTCCATCGCTCATCTCCGCTCGATAAAGCAGGCTTGCATCTCCGTAGGAATAGAACCTGTAATTGTTCCCGATGGCATGAGCATAGGCCGCACGCATCGTATCTAGGCCGCTGAAGGCCGAAACCAGCATGAACAGCGTCGAACGCGGCAGATGGAAATTGGTCATCAGCAGATCGGCGGTGCGGAAGCGATAGCCCGGCGTGATGAAGATGTCGGTCGGGCCGGACCAGGCGGTCAGCGAGCCATCAGGCCGTGCCGCGCTCTCCAGCAGGCGCAGCGAGGTCGTGCCGACAGCGATGATGCGCCCGCCCCGCGCCTTGGCGCCATTCAGAGCGTCGGCTGTTGCTTCGCTGACCGAGCCGGTCTCGGCATGCATCTTGTGGTCAGCGGTGTCGTCCGCCTTGACCGGCAGGAAGGTGCCGGCGCCGACATGCAAGGTGACGAAGCGGCGTTCGATGCCTTTTGCATCCAGCGCGGCAAACAGCTCCGGCGTAAAATGCAGGCCTGCGGTGGGGGCAGCGACTGCGCCCTCCTCCTTGGCATAGATTGTCTGGTAATCCGTCAGGTCGCGTGCGTCGTCGTCGCGCTTGGAGGCGATATAGGGGGGCAGCGGGATGTGGCCGACGGCGCGCAGCGCTTCGTCGAGAAATGGGCCGGAGAGGTCGAAGCCGAGCAACGCCTCGCCGGCGTCGCCCTTCTCGATGACCGTGGCGTCGAGTTGGCCGAGAAAACAGGAATTGCCGTCATGGCCGAAATGGATGCGGTCGCCGGCGGCGATGCGCTTGCCCGGCCGCATGAAGGCCAGCCAGCGGTCCGGCGCCATGCGCATATGCAGCGTGGCGTCGACCTGCGCCTGCGCTTCGCCGCGCCGCCTGATGCCTCTCAACTGGGCAGGAATGACCTTGGTGTCGTTGAAGACCAGCACGTCGCCCGTTCTGAGCAAGGACGGAAGGTCGCGCACCGCGCGGTCCGCAAAGTCTTCGCCTGGCCTGACCACCAGCATTCTGGCGCTGTCGCGCGGCTCGGCCGGGCGCAGCGCGATGCGCTCCTCCGGCAGGTCGAAGTCGAAGAGATCGACGCGCATCAGTAGAGCCGGACGAGCAGCGCTCCGGCCAACAGCAGCACCGCGCCGGCGATGCGGCCGAGCGAAATCTCGCGCACCGCCACGCCGAGAAAGCCGACGCGATCGATCAGCATGCCGGCCAGCAACTGGCCGGCAACCAGGAACGCCATCAACGCGGCTGCACCAATGCGCGGCGTAAGAATGGTTGACAGGGTAACATAGAAACCGCCGAGCATGCCGCCGGCGATGAACAGCCAAGGCGCCGGCGCCTTCCAGTCGAGCGAGATGTCCTGCAGCCGCACAACGGCAATGGAGATGATACCAAGCACGATCGCGCCCGACAGGAACGAAAACGCAGCAGCCGCGACCGGGAGCCCCAGGCCGCGCGCCAGCTGCGAGTTGATCGGCGCCTGGACGGCGATGAAGGCGCCTGACAGGATGCCGAGCAGCGACCAGACCAAGCCCATCATCTTCGTTTGTCCTTACCTGACGTCGGCCGCGACCTTCAGCGACACGATCTTGTCGGGATCGACCACCGGCTCGCCGCGCTTGATCTTGTCGACATTGTCCATGCCTTCGATGACCTGGCCCCAGACCGTGTACTGGCGGTTGAGGAAAGCGGCATCGTCGAAGCAGATGAAGAACTGCGAATTGGCCGAGTTCGGGTTCTGCGAACGGGCCATCGAGCAGGTGCCGCGACCATGGTTGGCGTTGGAGAACTCAGCCTTCAGGTCCGGCTTTTCCGAGCCGCCCATGCCCGCGCGGGAGGGGGCAAAAGTGGGCTTGGTCGAATTGCCGAACTTGACGTCACCGGTCTGCGCCATGAAGCCTTCGATGACGCGGTGGAAAACCACGCCGTCATAGGCGCCTTCGCGGGCCAGTTCCTTGATCCGGGCGACGTGGCCCGGGGCCAGGTCGGGGAACAGTTCAATGACGACCTTGCCCTTGGTCGTTTCCAGGATGAGCGCGTTTTCGCGGTCCTTGATCTCAGCCATGTCGGATATCCTTTATCTCAGAAAACAGAATGATTTGATAGGTTTACTTGTCGGCGGCGATGCGTACCTTGATCATGCGGTCGGGCTCACTGACCGTGCCGTTGTCCGCCTCGTTGCCCTTCTTGATGTTGTCCACCAGCTCTATGCCGCTGACGACATTGCCGACGATGGTGTACTGGCCATCGAGGTTCGGCGCCGGCGCGAACATGATGAAGAACTGCGAATTGGCGGAGTTCGGGTCCTGCGAACGGGCCATACCGAGCGTGCCGCGCTTAAAATGTTCGCTCTGCGAGAATTCCGCCGGCAGGTCGGGCAGGTCTGAACCGCCGGTGCCGACGGCCTCGGGGCTGAACCCCTTCTTCATGTTGCCGAACTTGACGTCGCCGGTCTGCGCCATAAAGCCGTTGATGACGCGGTGGAATGCGACATCGTTATAAGCGCCTTCGCGCACCAGCTTCTTGATCTGGGCGACATGCTTGGGTGCCAGGTCGGGGCGTAGCGCGACGGTGACGTCGCCGTTCTTCAAGGTGATGACCATGGTGTTTTCCGGTTCGGCGGCGAAGGCCGAAACGGATGCGGTCACGAGACCGGCAAGCACGACGAGGAACGAGGCGAGCTTTTTCAGCTGCATAAGGGATCTCCGAAGGTCTTTGTTAGGGTGCATGTCGTTGCCCCAAAACCGGCATCCACTTTTGGGCGACATGCACTATTTCGCGAATTTGGCGGTGAGCGCGCCGGCAACGGCGGCCGGTACGAAGGGACGGATGTCTCCGCCCATCGAGGCTATCTGGCGCACAAGTGTGGCGGTAATGGTGCGTACCGATGGACTGGCGGGCAGAAAAACCGTCTGCAGTTCCGGCGCCATGGTCTCGTTCATGCCGGCCATCTGCATCTCGTAATCGAGATCGGTGCCGTCGCGCAGGCCGCGGATCATGATCGAGGCGCCATGCTTGCGGGCCGCGTCGATGACCAGCCCGTCAAAGGCGACGACCTTGATCCGGGCTCCGTCGCGGCCGAATTCGGCGTTCGTCGCGGCCTCGATCAGCTTCACCCGTTCGTCGAAGGAAAACAGCGGCGTCTTGCCGGGATGGGTGCCGATCGCCGCATATACCGTGTCGGCGACAGCCAGCGATGCCTTCAGCACATCGAGATGGCCGTTGGTCAGCGGGTCGAAGGAGCCGGCATAAAGGGCGATGCGATCGGTCATGGGAGGTGCTTCTAGCGGGGCATTGGGCGGAAGGCAAATGCGATTGGGAACATCTGCGTGAACCTTTTCGCAGACATGAACGACAGATGAATGCCTTGATCACGAAGACTTCACGCCGCGTTCGCTAGTTTGCACTTCGGAAGATGAAACCAAAACCCGATCTAACCGTTGGATAGGCGCAGGAGAACACGCACATGCTGATCTACATGCTCGCCACCGCAATGACCGTCGCCATGCTGATCGCCACCGCATTCGGATTGCATAGCGAGGCAGAGCGCGTCCGTGTCCGCACAAAGCGGTTCGAAGGTTTCGGCGCTCGCTGGCCCCACCATCGCCCCTGATTTATTGCTAGTTTCTTGTTTGCGCCGGCCCATCGGGCCGGCGTTGTTGCTCAAACCTATTCGGTGCTGTCCGGTACGGCATCTCCGGCGCCGGCCTCAATGACACCCTCTTCGACATCCTCGTCGGCCTGCGGCTCCGAAATCCGTTCGACCGAAACCACCTTCTCGCCTTCGGCGGTGTTGAAGATGGTCACGCCCTTGGTCGCGCGGCTGGCGAAACGGATACCGTTGACCGGCACCCGGATGACCGTGCCGCCATCCGAAACCAGCATGATCTGGTCGTCATTGCCGACCGGGAAAGTCGCCACCAGCTGGCCGATCTCGGCCACCTTCGACACGTCGGTGGCGCGGATGCCTTTGCCGCCGCGTCCGGTCAGGCGGAAATCGTAGGATGACGAGCGCTTGCCGTAGCCATATTCGGTCACCGTCAGCACATACTGCTCATGCGCCTTGAGCTCTTCGTAACGGCTGTCGGAAAGCTCAGTCTCCTCGCCAATCTCCTCATTGGTGAGTGCAATCTCTTCTTCCTCGCCGGTCACCTCGGCGGCAAGCCGCCGCTCCAGTGCTGCCCGCTTGAGGTAGGCGGAGCGTTCCGCCGGTGAAGCATCGACATGCTCGATGACCGACATGGAGATGATGCGGTCGGTCTCGGCCATGCTTATGCCGCGCACGCCGACCGAATTGCGGCTCTGGAAGACGCGCACATCGCCAACGCGGAAGCGGATGCACTGGCCGGAGCTGGCGGTCAAAAGCACATCGTCATTGTCTGTGCAGGTCTCGACGCCGAGAATCTCGTCGCCCTCCTCCTCCAGCTTCATGGCGATCTTGCCATTGCGGTTGACCTGGACGAATTCGGACAGCTTGTTGCGGCGCACGGTGCCGCGCGTGGTGGCGAACATGACGTCGAGTTCGCCCCAGCTGGTCTCGTCCTCGGGCAGCGGCATGATGGTGGTGATGCGCTCGCCCTGCTCCAGCGGCAGCATGTTGATCAGCGCCTTGCCGCGCGACTGCGGATTGCCGATTGGCAGCCGCCAGACCTTTTCCTTGTAGACGATGCCGCGCGAGGAGAAGAACAGCACCGGCGTATGCGTGTTGGCCACAAACAGCCGGGTGACGAAATCCTCTTCCTTGGTCGACATACCGGAGCGGCCCTTGCCGCCGCGGCGTTGCGCCCGGTAGAGCGACAGCGGCACGCGCTTGATGTAGCCGGAATGGCTGACGGTGACGACCATGTCCTCGCGCTGGATCAGGTCCTCGTCTTCCATGTCGGCGCCGCCGTCGGTGAGCTCGGTGCGGCGCGGCGTGCCGAACTCGTCGCGCACGGCGGCAAGCTCGTCCTTGACGATCTGCTGGATGCGGGCGCGGGACGACAGAATGTCGAGGTAATCCTTGATCTCGTCGCCGATCGTGTTCAGCTCGTCGGCGATTTCGTCACGGCCGAGCGCGGTCAGGCGCTGCAGGCGCAGTTCGAGGATTGCGCGCGCCTGTTCCTCGGAGAGGTTGTAGGTGCCATCCTCATTGATGCGATGGCGCGGATCGTCGATAAGCAGAATCAATGACTCCACGTCCCCGGAGGGCCAGCGCCGCTCCATCAACTGCTCGCGCGCCGTCTGCGGATCGGGCGCGGTGCGGATCAGCTTGATCACTTCGTCGATGTTGGCGACGGCGATGGCGAGGCCGACCAGCACGTGGGCGCGGTCGCGCGCCTTGCGCAGCAGGAATTTCGTGCGCCGGCTAATCACCTCTTCGCGGAAGCTGACAAACGCCTTCAGCATGTCGGTCAGGTTCATCACTTCCGGCTTGCCGCCGTTCAGCGCCACCATATTGGCGCCGAAGGAGGTTTGCAGCGGCGTGAAGCGGTAAAGCTGGTTGAGAATGACGTCGGCGACAGCGTCGCGCTTCAGCTCGATGACGACGCGGTAGCCCTGGCGGTCGCTTTCGTCGCGAATGTCGGAAATGCCTTCGATGCGCTTGTCGCGCACCAGCTCGGCCATTTTCTCGATCATCGAGGCCTTGTTCACCTGGTACGGGACTTCCGTGATGATGATCGATTCACGGTCGTTGCCGCGCTGCTCGACATTGACCTTGCCGCGCATGACGATGGAGCCACGACCCGTCGCATAGGCGCTGTAGATGCCGGAACGGCCGAGCACGATGCCGCCGGTCGGGAAATCGGGACCCGGAATGATCTCCATCAGCGCCGGCAAATCGATCGCCGGATTGTCGATGATGGCGATGGCGCCGTTGCAGATCTCGGCCAGATTATGCGGCGGAATATTGGTGGCCATGCCGACGGCAATGCCGCCGGAACCGTTGACCAGAAGGTTGGGGAAGCGAGCCGGCAGCACCTTCGGCTCGGTGTCGGAGGCGTCATAAGTCTCCTGGAAATCGACGGTTTCCTTGTCGATGTCCTCCAGCAGCTCATGTGCGACCTTGGTCAGCCGCGATTCGGTGTAGCGCATCGCCGCCGGCGGATCGCCGTCGATGGAGCCGAAATTACCCTGCCCGTCGATCAGCGGAACGCGCAGCGACCAGTCCTGCGCCATGCGCACTAAGGCGTCGTAGATCGAGGCGTCGCCATGCGGATGGTATTTACCCATCACGTCGGCGACCGGGCGGGCCGACTTCACATATTTGCGGTTCCAGTGATAGCCGCTCTCATGCGCCGCATAGAGAATGCGGCGGTGCACCGGCTTCAGGCCGTCGCGCACATCGGGCAGCGCACGGCTGACGATCACGCTCATGGCATAAGAGAGGTAGGAGCTCTGCATCTCCTCGATGATGGAGATGGGCTCGATGCCGGTGGGGCCGCCGTCGGCGCCGCGCGGGGGTTTTTGGTCGGTCAAATCGGATCACAATCTAATCAGGAATCATTGACCGCTTATATAGGAAGCACGGCCGAAACTCCAATATTCGTGGTGCTTTTCCAATGACGATTTCAGCGGTAAATTCAAATGGATACCTCTGATTGCGACGATTTGGCCATAACGCATTCGCCGCCGCCAGGGGCAAAAGCCTGCGAAGGACAGTTTTCCAAGCCAGAACGTATCAGGAGGCAGGCGGACGCATTAGCGGGTAGCCATCCGCCGGGCGCGATAGTCGCCGGGCGTTTCGCCCATGACGCGCCGGAAACGGCGGTTGAACGTCGACAAATCGTTGAAACCGGCCTCGAAGGCGATTGCCGAGATGGCATCGCCTGACATGCGCAGCCGCACCGCCGCGCGGTGCAGCCGGGTTCTCAGCAGAAACTGATAGGGCGTCATGCCGGCGACCTGCCGGAAGGTGCGCAGGAAATGATACGGGCTGGTCGCCGTCGCGCAGGCAAGCTCGGAAAGCGAGACCGGCCTGTCGGCATTGAGCTCGATCTGCCGCACCGCCTCGGCAACCCGTTTCTGGTCGCGGCGGCTCGGCGGTCGAACGCCAGGCACCGCATCGCTGGCGACGGGCAGTGCTGCGCCGGCAACTGCCAGTGCTGCACCGGCAATTCGCAGGCCAAGCTCTTCAAAGGCGTCGATGTCGACCATCTCGCGCGCCGCTTCCGCCTCGGCCAGCAGCGATGCGAGCGCCGGCAAAGGCGGCATATGCGGCACGCCGAAGGCGAGCTTGCTCGCGCCGGGCACGTCGCTGGCGATGCGGTCGAGATAGGCCGGAGCGAAGTGGAAGGACAGGCAACGGTCGCCGGCGCCATGCTCATGCCCGCATTCATAGCAGGCGCCGACATTGCCTAGCAGGATTGCGCCCGGCGCCAGCATGGCGGCGCCTTGCCTGGTGCGGTAGCGGAAGGTGCCGCTGGTGACAGCGGCAACGCAGAAGGTGTCGTGCGCCTCCTCGAACGGGCGGTCGCCGGCGCCGGCCGTGCACAGCACGTCGGACACATGCCAGCCCTGCCCCGATGCCAGGTTTTGTTCGCTCGTCGTCATGGCTTGAAAGATAGCAATTTTTCCCAAGCGCGACACCCTGCCGGGGCCTATCGCTTGCAGCCTCCTGACACAACGAAGGCAGCAAGTATGATCGGTACATCCTCCTTTGCCGAAGCGCTCCACAGCGACGGCCCCAACCCCGGTCTGGCTGACAAGCTTGATCTCTACGGCCGCTTCGTCGGCGCCTGGACATTCGATGCCACGCGCCATCTCGAGGACGGCACGGTTCTCACCGGACGCGGCGAGGTGCATTTCGGCTGGGTCCTGGAAGGCAGGGCGATCCAGGATGTATGGATCCTGCCCGCGCGGGATGCCGGCCCCTCGCCTTCTCTCGGCAAATGGACTTTCTATGGCACAACGCTGCGGGCCTATGATCCCGGCTCGGATGCCTGGCACATCTTCTGGAGCGACCCGCGCAACCAATACTACAGCCGCCAGCTTGGTCGCGCCGAAGGCGACACGATTGTGCAGGTCGGCGCCGACGGCACTGGTTCCTCGGTCCGCTGGAGCTTTTCGCGCATCACGAAAGACAGCTTCCGCTGGCTCGGCGAGCGTTCGCACGACGATGGCAAGACATGGCGTCTCGAAGTCGAGTTCCTGGCGCGCCGCGTCGCCCACGACTGATGACGCAACATATTGCAAAAAGGTGACCAAAAGCATGCTTGACCATGTCTCGATCGGCGTCCGCGACACCAACGTTTCGAAGCCCTTCTACGATGCCGCGCTAAAGCCGCTCGGTTATTCCTGCCTCAGCCAGTCGCCAGGCTCACTGGGTTATGGTGCGCAAGCCGTCGCGCTGTGGGTGAACGACGCGGAGCGGCCAGTGCCATCGGACGAGAAGTCCGGTCTGCATTTCTGCTTTGCCGCGCCGACGAGGCAGAGTGTCGTCGCCTTCCATGCCGCCGCCTTGCGTGCAGGCGGCAGCGACAATGGCGCGCCGGGCCTGCGCGCCGAATATGGCGAGAACTATTACGCTGCCTTCGTCGTCGATCCCGACGGCTATCGCCGGGAGGCCTATTGCAACGCTGCCGCCTAACACTGATGCCGTCTCCGGTATCGCCATGTCAGACGGTTCCCACCGGTCGGGCTTTGCTCTACCACTATGGTGGCGCAGGGGTCCGGCCCGGCGGGAGGGGTCAGCGATGCCGAGTTTCGACAGCCTGTTCAACGCCTTCGTCACCATTCTGGTGACCATCGACCCGCCAGGTCTCGCGCCGCTCTTCCTCGCGGTGACACGCGGCATGAACCGCGAGGAACGTCAGCAGGTTTCGGTGCGCGCCTCGATCATCGGCTTCCTCGTGATGGCGTTGTTTGCGGTGGCCGGGGCGTCCATCCTGTCGGTGTTCGGCATCACGCTGCCGGCTTTCCGTGTCGCCGGCGGGTTTTTGCTGTTCTTCATCGCTTTCGAAATGGTGTTTGAGCGCCGCCAGGACCGCAAGGAGAAGATCGGCGACGTCGCCATCACCAAGGACATGATCCACAACATCGCGGCCTTCCCGCTGGCGATCCCGCTGATCGCCGGCCCCGGTGCGATTTCGGCGACTGTGCTACTGTCGGGCTCGTTTCAGGGTTTTGCAGCACAAGCGGCGCTGGTCGGCATCATCTTCGTCTGCCTTGCCATCACCTATCTGGTGTTCGTGCTGTCGGAGCGCATCGACCGCATCCTCGGCCAGACCGGCCGCTCGATCCTCACCCGCCTGCTCGGCGTCATCCTGGCCGCGCTTGCGGTTCAGTTCGTCGCGGATGGCATCAAGGCGCTGATGGCGGGGTAAGCGGCAGCCCCTACTCCACCGCCGTATCGACGACCTCGAAATCGTGAGTGATGACAGCCGTCTTGGCCAGCATGGCCGAGGCCGAGCAGTATTTCTCGATCGACAGGTTGATGGCGCGCTGGACCTTGTCGCGCGACAGCGCGTGGCCCGTGACGATGAAATGCATATGGATGCGGGTGAAGACTTTGGGGTCGGTTTCGGCCCGGTCGGCGTCGAGTTCTACAACACAGTCCTCGATCGCCTCGCGGCCTTTTTCGAGGATGTGGACGACATCATAGGCCGAGCAGCCGCCGGTGCCGATCAGCACCAGCTCCATCGGGCTCGGACCTGGCGTCTTGCCTTCCGGCCCGGGGGCGGTCCCCAGCACCAGTTTGTGGCCGCTGCCGGACTCGCCGACGAAGGTGCGCTCCTCGACCCATTTAATCCGTGCTTTCACGGCAATCTTCCTTTCAGAAAGCGTCACTGGCCGAAGACGACCGTGTGCATGATCCGCCCCGGCAGCAGCGTGAACACGCCGGCGCCGATCAGGGCGAAAACATACAGCGATATCATCACCCTGCGATGTTTGGCGACCCGATGCATATGCGCGTGCCAGACCGCAAGCGGCACGGCGATCAACACTAAAATCGACAAGAGATGGATCGGGCTGAACGGACCGACGAGGCGTATCTGCTGGATCCAGAAACTGGAGATGGCGACGACCATCATCAGCGCCGCCCAGGCATAGCCGACGACACGATGACGCGTCGTGCCTTTCGGCAGCGCCAGTTGCGTAGCGCCAACGGCCAGCGCGGCAAGGGCCGCGAAGGCGTGCCATGGAATGGGAGGGCGCGCCGATAGAAGCGGTCCGAGCGACATCGCACCCTCTCCTCAGATATCGCTGACTATCGTCAGCTCAGAACGGGATTTCGTCGTCCAGTTCGCGCGACGAGCCGCCGCCACCGCCGCCCTTGGAACCGCCGCCACCGCTATTGCCGCCGCGGTTGAAGCTCTCATTGGGGCCAGACTGGCCGAAATCCGAGCCACGGCTCGCGCCGCCGCCGGCATAGTTGCCGACCTGACCGCCGCCCTCGCCGCGAGAATCGAGCATCTGCAGCTCGCCGCGGAATTTCTGCAGCACGACCTCGGTCGTGTACTTGTCGGCGCCGGTCTGGTCTTGCCATTTGCGTGTCTGCAGCTGGCCTTCGACGTAAACCTTCATGCCCTTCTTCAGGTACTGCTCGGCGACCTTGGCGATCTGGTCATTGAAAATGACCACGTTGTGCCATTCGGTCTTTTCCTTGCGCTCGCCGGAGTTCTTGTCGCGCCAGCTTTCCGACGTGGCGATGCGGATGTTGACGACCGGATCACCGGAATTCAGGCGGCGGATTTCAGGGTCCGCGCCGAGGTTACCGACCAGAATGACCTTGTTGACGCTACCCGCCATGACACTTCTCCGTGCTCATCCGAAACAAATTTCAAGTCGTTCACCTTACAGGCCGCGCACAATCCTGGCTTGCCGCGGCTGGCTTTTCCCACAAGGTTTTTGTTCCCTTTTCGTTCCTATACTGTTAACCACGGATTGTCAAGGAATGGCAGCAATCGCCGACGCGGGCGCGTGGATTTAGCTGACACGCAGGGGCGAGAAGCGGTGTCGTCAGCGCCGTTTTTTAGCTGGTGGCAACGGACCGGAAAAGCCGCTCCACTCCATGCCCATGCATGGGCGCGCTGTGCGATCACGGTTGGCGCCGACATCAGCCCGACTGCAGGTTCAGATTTCAGAGCCGGGTCATTCAGCAATTTCCCGATCGCGCGCCCGTGCCACCACACCTGAGCGACGAGCGCCGCTACCACCGCGATCAGGCCCCAGGTCCCCAATCCTTCGCCGAAGATGTAAATCCCGTATGGCGGGGATAGCGCCGTACCCAGCTTGGCCAACAAGATCACGGCCACGAAACCGATGACGGCGATCGCTCCTATACCGAGTACGAGGCGGCGATAGAGCCTCAGAGCCTCGTTGAGGTTCTCGGCGGACGAAAGATCGACGTTGGAATTCATAAATACTACTCCTGCCTCGCGATGATCGGCCCATCTTGTTCCCCACGGCTTAGAGGCCCGGCAGGATCCAATCAATACGCGGCATTCAAAACACCCCTTGCCAAATCGATAAGTATCGACTTATGCTTTTGCCATGATCGAAGCAGAGATTTTTCGCGCCCTGGCCGACCCGACGCGACGCGCCGTCTACGAGCGGCTGACTTCCGGCGAGATGAGCGTGTCGGAGTTGCGCACCGGCATGAGCGTGTCGCAGCCGGCGGTGTCGCAGCACCTTGCCGTGCTGCGCGGCGCAGGCCTGGTCAGCGAAAGACGCGCCGGCCGCAACGCCTACTATCGCGCCGATCCGCAAGGGCTCGAGCCGCTGCTCGGCTGGATCGAACGCTACCGCGCATTCTGGCCGGAGCGCATCGAAAGACTGAAGGCCGTTTTGAAGGACATGGACCAATGACCGACGAAAAGCAGACGCAGACCGCCAAGGATGCCCTCGCCTTCGAATGCGATCTGCCGGACGCACCGGAAAAAGTGTGGCGGGCACTGACCGTGCCGGACCTCTTGGCGGAATGGATGATGCCGAACGACATCAATCCGGAAACCGGCAGCCGCTTTGCCTTTGCCGGGCCTGAGAAGCCGATCGAGTGCGAAGTGCTCGATGCCGAACCGGGGCGCCTGCTGCGCTATTCCTGGCGCGAGCGTTCCGGCGACGCCAACCGCGAGGAGCTGGAGAGCATCGTCACCTTCACACTCGCCCGCACCGTTTCCGGCGGCACGCATCTGCGCATCGTCCATGACGGGTTTGTCCTGACGCCTGCGGTTGCGATGGCCGGCGCCGGCTGCCGGCTCTCGCTGCGCGCATACAAGCCCAAACCGCCTGTCGCCGCCAACGCGCCACGCCTGTTGCTGTGCGCTGCCTGAACCGGAAAAATCAAAACGGAGACAATGAGATGAGCGGCTTTGCCAATCTGGTGCCGATGGTGATCGAGCAATCGAGCCGCGGCGAACGCGCCTTCGACATTTTCTCGCGGCTGCTGCGCGAGCGCATCATCTTCGTCAATGGCGAGATCAATGACGGCATGTCGGCGCTGGTCTGCGCCCAGCTCCTGTCGCTGGAATCCGAAAACCCCGACAAGGAGATCTCGCTTTACATCAACTCGCCGGGCGGCGTGGTGACCAGCGGCTTCGCCATCTACGACACGATGCAATTTGTCAGTTGCCCGGTATCGACGGTGTGCATGGGCTTTGCCGCCTCGATGGCCTCGTTCCTGCTGATGGCGGGAACGCCGGGCCGGCGCATCGCGCTCCCCAACGCCAGCATCGTGCTGCACCAGCCTCTGGGCGGCTTCCAGGGCCAGGCCTCCGACATCCAGCGCCATGCCGAAGGCATTTTGCGCACCAAACGGCACATGACGGAACTGTATGCGCAGCATTGCGGCCGCACCTATGAAGAGGTCGAACGCACGCTCGACCGCGATTTCTTCATGACCGCCAAGGAGGCCAAGGAGTGGGGCCTCGTCGACCATGTGTTCGACACCCGCAAAAAGGCGGCGGCCTGATCGGCGGATTGAATGCAGGCCGGTGTTCCCTCAATTTCAACGCCGCTGGTCTGGCCTCGCCTTGAGCGCGGCACTATAGTCTTGCCATGCGCTACCACCTGAACAGACTGACCATAGCCATTGCCATCACGGCGGCGACGTCGAGCATGGCCTTTGCCGGGGGCAGCACCAGCACGTCGCGGAAAGGCGCCCTGCCCGGCGTGACCGGCGACTACCGCATCGCCAAGCCCGCGCCGCAGCCGGAGCCGGACGACGCGCTGCCTGCCGGCGAGAACGGCACGTTCAAGATCGGCGACACCGATGTCAGGATTTCCGGCAGCATCACTGTCGATGTCGGCACGGGTGGGATCAAGCCGCCGCGCCGGTAGCCCCTTTTCCAATTACTATACGGGAGAGAAAGCCTGCGCCGACGACTTCCTCACAAAAGAACAGCCCCGCCGTTGCTTCCGCTAACGGTCGGGGCTTTTTTTGGATTCCAAATCCAAACTGCCGGTAGTGTTATACCGACTTTGATTTCGGATGCTTCGCGGCATTCAGCCGACGATCCGACTAGCCGTCTCTGATTTTTGTGGGATTCGGCAGGTCACGGTTTGTCTGGTGGTTTGTTGGACTGACGCGATGCGTTCGTTTGGACGCATACACTCCAATGCCTTGAAACTACCTGGCACTTATGCCCGCCGCGGCTCCACTAGCAGGTGGAGCCTCAAGGGACTATCCGGTGGCGTCATGCTCCGCTCCTATGTCCGTTGCGACTGGTGTCAATCCGAAGCACAAATCGCAAAAACCTGCGGCGTCTCGCAGGCCGCTATGGGCGGCGAGGCCATCAAAGACGGCCGGCTCCGTTGACTCCGGCAGAGTGCGCCCCTGATTTGACGGCGTCAACCTTGAATAGCCGGTTACGGAAAATGTGATCGTCGGGAGCTTACGTCAGGGTCAGTTTCTGAAACACCCTTGTCAGTTTCTGCACAGCTTTGTCAGGAGCGTGTTCGGTCTTTGTTCTTTCCGCTTGCCCGTTCGCGCGAAAGACGGTTAAACGGCTTTGGTCGAGAAGTGTGGCGTCTCTCGACGTGGCGGCAAAAATACCTACATAGGGAATGGCCGGGAAAACCCGCCGATCCCACTGACACCAGACCTGAGGCGGCGACCGGCGATGGCCGACCATAAATACCTTTCCATTCGCGGGGCACGCGAACACAACCTAAAGAATGTCGATCTCGACCTGCCGCGTGACAGCCTGATCGTCATGACCGGCCTGTCGGGCTCCGGCAAATCGTCGCTTGCTTTCGACACCATCTATGCCGAGGGCCAGCGCCGTTACGTCGAGAGCCTGTCGGCTTATGCGCGCCAGTTCCTCGAAATGATGCAGAAGCCGGATGTCGACCAGATCGACGGCCTGTCGCCGGCCATCTCGATCGAGCAGAAGACCACGTCGAAGAACCCGCGTTCGACGGTCGGCACCGTCACTGAGATCTACGACTACATGCGCTTGCTGTTCGCGCGCGTCGGCATCCCCTATTCGCCGGCGACCGGCCTGCCGATCGAGAGCCAGACGGTTTCACAGATGGTCGACCGGGTGCTGGCGGTCGAGGAAGGCACGCGCCTTTTCCTGCTGGCGCCGATCGTGCGCGGCCGCAAGGGTGAGTATCGCAAGGAACTGCTGGAGCTGCAGAAGAAGGGCTTTCAGCGCGTCAAGGTCGACGGCGTCTTCTATGAGATCGCCGATGTGCCGGCGTTGGACAAGAAGTACAAGCACGACATCGATGTCGTCGTCGACCGCATCGTCGTGCGCGGCGACCTGGCGACACGGCTTGCCGATTCCATCGAAACGGCGCTCAAGCTGGCGGAAGGGCTGGCGGTGGCCGAGTTCGCCGACCGGCCGCTCGACGCCAGCCAGACCGGCGAGGACTCGGTCAACAAATCGAAGAACGAGACGCATGAGCGCATCCTGTTCTCGGAAAAATTCGCCTGCCCGGTTTCCGGCTTCACCATTCCGGAGATCGAGCCCAGGCTGTTCTCGTTCAACAACCCGTTCGGCGCCTGCCCGACCTGCGACGGCCTCGGCAACCAGCGCGCCATCGACGCCAGCCTGATCGTGCCGGACGAAAACGTCTCGCTGCGCGACGGCGCCGTCAGCCCGTGGGCGAAGTCGACCTCACCCTATTACGCCCAGACGCTGGAAGCGCTGGGCAAAGCCTATGGCTTCAAGCTCGGCGACAAGTTCAAAGACCTGACCGAAGAGGCAAAGGATGCCGTCCTGCGTGGCACCGGCGAGCGCGAGGTCACCTTCCAATATGATGACGGCCTGCGCTCCTACAAGACCACCAAGACGTTCGAGGGCGTCATTCCCAATCTCGAACGGCGGTGGAAGGAAACCGAATCCGCCTGGATGCGCGAGGAGATCGAGCGCTTCATGTCGGCGACGCCCTGCCCGGTCTGCAAGGGATACCGGCTGAAGCCGGAAGCGCTGGCGGTGAAGATCGCCGGCAAGCATATCGGCGAAGTCACAGAGCTGTCGATCCGCAAGGCCGACCAGTGGTTCACCGAACTGCCGCCACATCTCAACGACCAGCAGAACGAGATCGCGGTGCGCGTTCTCAAGGAAATCCGTGACCGCCTGCGCTTCCTCAACGATGTCGGCCTCGACTATCTGACGCTGTCGCGCAATTCCGGCACGCTGTCGGGCGGCGAGAGCCAGCGCATTCGTCTGGCGTCGCAGATCGGCTCCGGCCTCACTGGCGTGCTCTATGTGCTGGATGAGCCGTCGATCGGCCTGCACCAGCGCGATAATGCCCGCCTGCTCGACACGCTCAAGCATCTGCGCGACATCGGCAACACGGTGATCGTCGTCGAGCATGACGAGGACGCCATCCTGCATGCCGATTATGTCGTCGACATGGGTCCGGCCGCCGGCATTCATGGCGGCGAGATCATCGCCCAGGGCACGCCGCAGCAGGTGATGGCCAATCCCAACTCGATCACCGGTAAATATCTGTCGGGCGCGCTCGAAGTCGCCACGCCCGGTGTCAGGCGCGAGGCCAAGAAAAACCGCCGGCTGAAGATCGTCGGCGCGCGCGGCAACAATCTCAAGAACGTCACTGCCGAAATCCCGCTCGGCACCTTCACCGCCGTCACCGGCGTGTCTGGCGGCGGCAAATCGACCTTCCTGATCGAGACGCTGTTCAAGGCGGCGTCGCGCCGCATCATGGGCTCGCGCGAGCATCCGGCCGATCACGACCGCATCGAGGGCCTCGAATTCCTCGACAAGGTCATCGACATCGACCAGTCGCCGATCGGCCGCACACCGCGTTCGAACCCGGCCACCTACACCGGCGCCTTCACACCGATCCGCGACTGGTTTGCCGGGTTGCCCGAGGCCAAGGCCCGCGGCTATCAGCCGGGCCGCTTCTCCTTCAACGTGAAGGGCGGCCGCTGCGAGGCCTGCCAGGGCGACGGCGTCATCAAGATCGAGATGCACTTCCTGCCCGACGTCTACGTCACGTGCGACGTCTGCCACGGCAAGCGCTACAACCGCGAGACGCTCGACGTCCTGTTCAAGGGCAAGTCGATCGCCGACGTCCTGGACATGACGGTCGAGGAAGGCGTCGATTTCTTTGCCGCCGTGCCCGGGGTGCGCGACAAGTTGGAGACGCTGAAGCAGGTCGGCCTCGGCTACATCCATATCGGCCAGCAGGCGACGACGCTGTCGGGCGGCGAGGCGCAGCGCATCAAGCTCGCCAAGGAATTGTCGCGCAAGGCGACCGGCAAGACGCTCTACATCCTCGACGAGCCGACCACCGGCCTGCACTTTCACGACGTCGCCAAATTGCTGGAAGTGCTGCACGAGCTGGTCGACCAGGGCAACACGGTGGTGGTCATCGAGCATAATCTCGAAGTCATCAAGACCGCCGACTGGGTGCTCGACCTCGGCCCCGAAGGCGGCGATGGCGGCGGCGAACTGGTTGCACAGGGCACACCGGAAGCCATCGTGCGCGAAAAGCGCAGCTACACCGGCCACTTCCTGAAGGAGCTTTTGGAGCGGCGGCCCGGAGGCAAGCGCGAAGCGGCGGAGTGACTGGCAGACCGGCCGGGCGCCTGGAGAGCTTTGAATGACAGTCCGACAGGCGCTTGCCGGTGATCTCGACGGAGTCGTTTCGCTGACGGAAGCCGCCTATGGGCATTACACCGCCTTGTTCGGCGCGCCGCCGATCCCAGTCACCGAGGGCTATGCGCCACGCATCGAGCGAGGCGAGGTCTGGCTGCTGGAGAGCGACGCTGAGCTCGCCGGGCTGATCGTTATTGAGCGCCACCCCGATCATGCGATGATCTTCAGCGTCGCGGTCTCCCCCGCTTTTCAGGGGAGGAAACTCGGTACCGCGCTGCTCGACTTCGCCCAGGAACAGGCGCGGCTATGGGGTGTGCCGGAGGTGCGGCTCTACACCAATTCGCGCATGGAGCGGAACATCGAGATCTATACGGCCTATGGCTTCCACGAAACGGGCCGCCGAGCCAATCCCCACCGTCCCGGATGGACCGTGGTCGACATGATCAAACCGGTTGGAAAAATAGCCTGACCGCATTTTTAGAACTGGGAGGAAGACGATGATCAGCCAAGGAACAATCCGCGCCGGGATGGGCGGCTGGACTTTCGAACCCTGGGATACGTCTTTCTACCCGGACAAGCTTTCCAAGGCCAAGCAGCTGAGTTACGCCACCCGCCAGGTACCGAGCATCGAGGTCAACGGCACCTACTATTCCAGCTTCAAGGAGCCGACCTTCGTCAAATGGGCGAGCGAGGCGCCGGACGGTTTCGTCTATTCGCTGAAGGGCAATCGCTTCGTCACCAACCGGCGCGTGCTTGGCGAAGCCGGCGAGTCCATGACGCGCTTCCTCGGCTCCGGCATTGCCGCGCTGGGCGACAAGCTGGGCCCGATCCTGTGGCAGTTCGCGCCGACGAAAAAGTTCGACGCCAATGATTTCGAGGCCTTCCTGAAGCTGCTGCCGGAAAAGCAGGATGGCGTGGCGCTGCGCCATGCGCTGGAAGTGCGCAACGACAGTTTCAGCGTGCCGGAATTTGTGAGCCTGGCGCGCAAATACAAGGCGGCGATCGTCTATGCCGACCATGCCAAATATCCTGGTATCGCCGACATCACCGGCGATTTTATCTATGCGCGGCTGCAGACCGGCAGCGACGACAATCCGGATTGCTATACGCCGAAGGGCCTGAACGAATGGGCAGCGCGGGTGAAGACCTGGGCGCAAGGCAAGCGGCCGGCCGATCTGCGGCGCGCCGATCCGACTTTCGACGCGCCGGTGAAACCGCGCGATGTGTTCGTCTACTTCATCACCGAGGGCAAGGTGCGCGCGCCGTTCGGCGCCATGGCGCTGATGAAGAGGGTGAGCTGATCGGTTAAAGCGCGTCGCGCTGAAACGGATTCATACGACGCGATTTAAGTCTTTGTCTTGATGCATGCCGTTGTCCCAGAACCGCGGCACACTTCTGGGCGACATGCATTAGGAGCAATTCCAGGAAAAGTGTGGACCGGTTTTCCCGGAAAAGCGGTCAGCGCTTTCCCTTGAAAAGGGTTTCAACCCAGAATTGCTACGATCAACCGAAGCGTGATAGCTTATGCGCTCGTAACCTTATCGATACCTCCTTCCTGCATAAATCCGGTGCGGGTCTTTCTAGAGGCCGGCCGCCGCGCGCAAGGACGAGGGCATGTCGCTCGACTACAGTTCTCTTCTGTTGGCTGTCGGGTTTTCCGCCGCTTGCCTCGGCCTGACGCTGTTCGGCATCTGGCTTACCGCGCGTTCGGAAAAATTCCTGCTGACATGGGCGGTCAGCGTGCTTCTGATCGTTGCCGACGTCTTCGCCTACCAAGCCTATATCGACGCGCCCGGACGCCTGCTCGGCCTGGCCAGCTTCACGTTCCTGCTGCTCGGCTTCGCGACCATGCTGGGCGCTGCCTATCAGTTCACGACAGGGAGGTCACCGCTGCCCCGCATTGCTGTCGGCGCCGGCGTCTCGCTGGCAGTCGCCTTGCCGCCGATGGCGCTTGGCTGTGACGGGCTGGGCTTCATGCTGGAGAATGCCTTCGCCGCGCTGCTTTTGTTTGCGACGGCCTATGAATACTGGAAGGGCCGCACCGAATTCCCTGCCCCGATCCTCGGCATTGCCGGGCTCTACACAGCCACCGGAATTTCCTTCGTGCTGTGCTCCGGTGCACTTGTCTGGGATGGCAGGCTGGTGCTTGGCCATGCGCCGAGCAACTGGGCCGAGGATTTCAGCCTCATCGTCGTCATCGCCTGCATGACCGGCATCGGCGCGCTCTCGCTGGCGCTCAACCAGGGACGCCTGGCGCAGCATCATCGCCGCGAAGCGCTGACCGATCCGCTGACCGGACTGCTCAACCGGCGCGCTTTGTTCGACCTGCACGGCAAAACACCGGTCCGGTCCTTCACCGCCGTGATCGTGTTCGATCTCGACGGCTTCAAGGCCATAAATGACGAGTTCGGCCATGCCACCGGCGACGAGGTGCTGAAACTATTCGCCAAGGATTTGACCGCCAATCTCCAGCCAGGCGATGTCGCCGCGCGCATGGGCGGAGAGGAATTTGCATTGGTGCTCGATCGCACCTTGCCTGAAAAGGTGGAATTCATAGCCGAGCGCATCCGGGCCAGTTTTGCCATGCGCCGGATCGATACCGAGACCCGCCTGCTCTCCTGCACGGTCAGCGCCGGCTACGCCTTCGGCAGCGAGGGCGGCACCAAATTCGACAAGGTGCTCAGCGCCGCCGACAAGGCGCTTTACGGCGCCAAGCGGGGCGGCCGCAATCGTGTGCTCGCCTTCCGGCGCGCCGGGTAGGCTGGCTGATATTCAGCGGGCCTGAACCTCACCACACGTAAAACAACAACCTAAAGCGCGTCGCATGAGGCCGTTCAGGCGCGAGGCGTTTTTAGGCCGCTATGACGATCTCGTTGTAAGTGTCGAGGTCGACGTAGAAAACCTTGGTGATTTCGCCGATCAGCTCATCCTGCTGGTAGCCTTGCGAGCGCAGAATGTTGATGGCGGTAATGATGTCGACACGCTCTGTCAGCCGTCGTTTCTGGTGGTCCTCGACGAACCGTTCCATAGCCCTATTCTCCTGGCAAGATTATCTGAACGCATTGACCGACAATCAGAACTGCGAGGGAAGCTAGGGTGGCTTGCTTGCGTGGAACTTGCAGGCTGAGCCAGCATATTCCCTCGATCTGCTACAGAACCAGACTGATACGGAAGCGGCCGACTCACCGAGGCCTAGGAAAGACTAGCATGCAGTATTCGGCGTGCCAGAGTGTGGCGGCCTCGGACGAAAGTCCGACGCAACGGGTGCGGACCTTCACGACTTCATCATCCTTGGGCGTAGCGACGCGAAGCGGAGCGAAGACCCAGGGATCCATGCCGGGATGAAGAAGCGTCATTAACGGTGCAGAATGTGGAATGCCAATGTGCCGCAGAAGCGATCTTGTTCTGCATCGCGGCACTCTTTGGCTGATGTCGCGGCATGGATTCTAGGGTCTGCGCGCGTCGCTCCGCTCCTTGCTCCGCCCTAGAATGACGAAGTGATTGTGGGCATTTCAGCCAATCTTCGACGTGTACGATCCGTGCAGCCGTCGACCTGCGTTAAACCGTCAGAAACTTCCTGACGTCCGCCCGGTCGAGATCTTCGACCGGGCCGGTGTGGACGATCTGGCCGCGGTCCATGATGTTGACCTCGTCGGCGAGCTCGCGGCAGAAATCGAGATATTGCTCGACCAGAAGCACCGCAATGCCGGCCTGATCGCGCAAATAGTGGATGGCGCGGCCGATGTCCTTGATGATCGAGGGCTGGATGCCTTCGGTCGGCTCGTCGAGCACCAGCAGTTTCGGCCGCATGACGAGCGCCCGGCCGATGGCGAGCTGCTGCTGCTGGCCGCCTGAGAGATCGCCGCCGCGCCGCCCCAGCATCTGCTTCAGCACCGGAAACAGTTCGAAGACATGCGCCGGCACGTTGCGGTCGGCGCGCTTCAACGGCGCAAAGCCGGACTCCAGGTTTTCGCGCACCGTCAGCAGCGGAAAGATCTCCCTGCCCTGCGGTACGAATGCGATGCCCGACCGGGCGCGATCATACGCCGCGCTCCGGTCGAGCGCCTTCCCCTCGAAGGCAACGCTTCCGCTCGTCAGCCGGTGGTGGCCGACGATCGATCTCATCAAACTGGTCTTGCCGACGCCGTTGCGGCCGAGCACGCAGGTGATCTTGCCGGCACCCGCCGTCAGCGACACACCGCGCAGCGCCTGAGCAGCGCCGTAATGGAGCGTGGCGTTGGAAACTTCGAGCATGTCAGCGCCTTCTCCAGAAGCGGAGGAACGAAAAGTCGAAGCGATGGAATTGCACCCGCCAGACCATGCTCATCTCCCGAGATAAACTTCGACGACCCGCTCGTCGGCCGAGACGAAATCGAGCGAGCCTTCCGACAGCACCGAGCCCTCATGCAGGCAGGTGACCTTGACGCCGAGTTCGCGCACGAAATGCATGTCGTGCTCGACGACGATGACCGAATGCTCGCGCGCTATGTCCTTGAGCAGCCGCGCGGTTTCCTCGGTCTCGGCATCGGTCATCCCTGCGACCGGCTCGTCAACCAAAAGCAGCTTCGGGTCCTGCGCCAGCAGCATGCCGATCTCCAGCCACTGTTTCTGGCCATGGCTGAGATTGGCTGCCAGATCGTGGCGCTTGTCGCCCAGCCGGATGATGCCGAGGATGTCGTCGATCTGTCTGGCTTCGGCGGCCGAGCGGCGATGGAACAGCGCCGGAAAGATCGAGCGCGGGCCCTTCAGCGCCAGCATCAGATTGTCTTCGACGCTATGGCTTTCGAAGACGGTCGGCTTCTGGAATTTGCGGCCGATGCCCATCATGGCGATCTCCGCCTCGTCGTGCCGGGTCAGATCGACCTGGCCGTCGAAGAACACTTCGCCCTCGTCGGGCCGGGTCTTGCCGGTGACGATGTCCATCATCGTCGTCTTGCCGGCGCCGTTGGGACCGATGATGGCGCGCATCTCGCCCTTGTCGAGCACCAGCGACAGATTGTTGATGGCGCGGAAACCGTCGAAGGAGACCGAGACGCCGTCGAGATAGAGGATGGTGTTGGACTTCGACATCGCTCTATTCCGCCGGCTGCGGTTCAGGCCCGGACGCGGACCAGGCACCGGGCGTTGTTGCTGCGCTGCGCACGATCTTCGATGGCGGCGGGGCATCAGGGTCTGTGCCCGCTTCCTCTGCAATCGCTGCAGCCCGCATCGCCCGAGCGTTACCGCGCCAGGAATCCCACATGCCGACGATGCCCTTGGGCAGGAACAGGGTTACGGCGACGAAGAGGCCGCCGAGCGCAAACAGCCAGAACTCCGGCAGCAGGCCGGTGAACCAGGATTTGCCGGCATTGACCAGCAGCGCGCCGACGATCGGGCCGACAATGGTGCCGCGCCCACCGACGGCTGCCCAGATCACGACTTCGATGGAATTGGACGGCTCGAATTCGCCGGGATTGATGATGCCGACCTGCGGCACATAGAGCGCGCCGGCGATGCCGGCCATCACCGCCGAGACGGTGAAGGCAAACAGCTTCACGTTCTCCGCCCGCCAGCCGAGAAAGCGGGTGCGGCTCTCGGCATCGCGCACGGCCATCAGCAGCTTGCCGTATTTGGAGCCGACGATTGCCCAGGTGATGAATACGGCCAGCGCGAGTATGATGGCGCTGGCGGCAAACAGGGCCGAGCGGGTGGCGTCGGCCTGCACGTTGAAGCCCAGAATATCCTTGAAATCGGTCAAGCCGTTGTTGCCGCCGAAACCCATGTCGTTGCGGAAGAAGGCAAGCAGCAGCGCGTAGGTCATCGCCTGGGTGATGATGGAGAGATAGACGCCGGTGACGCGGCTGCGGAAGGCGAACCAGCCGAAGACGAAGGCAAGCAGGCCGGGCACCGCCAGCACCATGATGGCGGCGAACCAGAAATGGTCGAAACCGGTCCAGAACCAGGGCAATTCCTTGTAGTTCAGGAACACCATGAAATCGGGCAGGATCGGATTGCCATAGACGCCGCGCGAGCCGATCTGGCGCATGAGGTACATGCCCATCGCATAGCCGCCGATGGCAAAGAAGGCGCCATGGCCGAGCGAGAGGATGCCGCAATAACCCCAGACGAGATCGAGCGCCAAGGCAAGCAACGCATAGCAGAGGTACTTGCCCGTCAACGCGACGATGTAGGACGGAATATAGAATGCGCTTTGCGGCGACACTGCGAGGTTGAGCAGCGGCACGATAAGGGCGGCCGCCAGCAGGATGAAAATGGTGATGGCGATGCGACGGTCGGCACCCGCGGCGAAGAAGCGTCCGGTGATCATGTTTCCACCGCCCTGCCCTTGAGCGCGAACAGGCCGCGCGGGCGCTTCTGGATGAACAGGATGATCAGCACCAGCACGACGATCTTGCCGAGCACGGCGCCGGCATAGGGTTCGAGAACCTTGTTGACGATGCCGAGCGAGAAGGCGCCGACCAGCGTGCCCCAGAGATTGCCGACGCCGCCGAAGACCACGACCATGAAACTGTCGATGATGTAGCCGCGGCCGAGATTGGGCGAGACATTGTCGATCTGGCTGAGCGCGACGCCGGCAATGCCGGCAATGCCGGAGCCGAGCGCAAAGGTCAGCGCATCGACCCAAGGCGTCCTGATGCCCATCGAGGCGGCCATGCGGCGGTTGGCGGTGACGGCGCGCATCTGCAGGCCCCAGGGCGTGCGCTTCATAACAAAGAGCAGCACGCCGAAGACGGTGAGCGCGAAGACCAGGATCCAGAGGCGGTTCCAGGTGACGGCGAGTTGGCCGACATCGAACGATCCCGACATCCAGGAGGGGTTGCCGACCTCCTGGTTGGTCGGTCCGAAGATCGAGCGCACCGCCTGCTGCAGGACAAGCGAGACGCCCCAGGTTGCGAGCAGCGTTTCCAGCGGCCGGCCGTAGAGGAAACGGATGACGCCGCGCTCGATGATCAGGCCGACGGAAGCGGCAACCAGGAAGGCGAACGGCAGCGCGATCACCAGCGACCAGTCGAACAGGCCGGGGAATGAGGTTCGGATCACCTGCTGGACGACGAAGGTGGTGTAGGCGCCGAGCATCACCATCTCGCCATGCGCCATGTTGATGACGCCCATGACGCCGAAGGTGATGGCGAGGCCGATGGCGGCCAGCAGCAGCACCGAGCCAAGCGAGATGCCGTACCATATGTTCTGGCCGGCATCCCACAGCGCCAGGCTCGAATTGATGCTGGCGATTGCCGCCGTCGCGGCATCCTTGACCGCGCCTTGCGCATTGGCCTCGACCGCGGTGAGCAGCGAGACCGCGTCGCGGTCGCCGCGCGCGCCGATCAGGGCAATGGCGGCAAGCTTGTCGGCCTCCGGCTTATCGGAGACCAGCACCGATGCCGCGCGCGCCTGTTCGAACAATGCCTTGACCTTGGCGTCGGTCTCGGCGGCGATGGCTGCATCGAGCGGCTCGATATTGGCGGCATCGGGGGTCTTGAACATGGTGTCGGCGGCGGCGATGCGGACAGAAGGATCTTTCGCGCGCAACGTCAGCGTTCCCAGCGCATCGCGGATGACGCGGCGCAGCGTGTTGTTGACCTTGATCTTCGTGATGTCGGCCTTGGCGGCGTCGCCGGCTTTCCCGCCACTCAGCGGGTCGAGCAGCGTGACGCTGTCGGCGGCCTCACTGCCGACGAAGACGGCTGAATCGGCTTTACGGATGTAAAGGTTGCCTTCGGCGAGCGCTGCAAGCGGGCGCTCGACCAGCGGATCGCCGGTGGCGGCAAGCTCGCGCACGACGGCCTCCGTGGCGGAAAAGCCGGTGCCCGTGGCGAATTTGGCGACGATGGCGCGCAGATCGGCTTCGGCTGCGTTCGACGGCAACAGGCTTGCCACCAGGAACACCAGCATGAGGCCGAGAGTGCGCAACAGGATCATCCGTTCAGATACTCTTCTGTGGGGAAATTCCGCGTCCGGGCGGGCTGAAGCGCCCGGACGCTTGGCGGTACCGATCGTGGACGCGTCCACGATCGGTCAGTCCCGGGAGGGATCAGTTCGTGCCCTTGCCGCCGCATTTGCCGGTGGCAACGTTGAAGTTGCCGCAGGACAGAGGCGCGCGCCAATCCGAAATCAGGTCCTTGGAATCGGGCAGATAGTCGGACCATTCGTCGCCCATCACGAGGCCGGGCGTCTGCGACACGGTCTCGAACTGGCCGTCGGCCTGGATCTCGCCGATCAGCACCGGCTTGGTGATGTGATGGTTCGGCATCATGGTCGAATAGCCGCCGGTGAGGTTCGGCACGGACACGCCGACCATGGCGTCGATGACCTTGTCGGGATCGGTGGTGCCAGCCTTTTCGACCGCCTTCACCCACATGTTGAAGCCGATATAGTGAGCTTCCATCGGGTCGTTGGTGGTGCGCTTGTCATTCTTGATGAACTTGTGCCAGTCGGCGATGAACTTCTTGTTTTCGGGTGTGTCGACGCTCTCGAAATAGTTCCAGGCAGCGAGATGGCCGACCAGCGGCGCGGTATCGAGACCGGCCAGTTCTTCCTCACCGACCGAAAAGGCCATGACCGGGATGTCCTCGGCCTTGATGCCCTGGTTGCCGAGTTCCTTGTAGAACGGAACGTTGGCGTCGCCATTGACGGTCGAGACGACGGCGGTCTTCTTGCCGGCCGAGCCGAATTTCTTGATTGCGGAGACTTCGGTCTGCCAGTCGGAGAAGCCGAACGGCGTGTAGTTGACCATGATGTCTTCGGCGGCGACGCCCTTGGCCTTCAGATAGGCCTCGAGGATTTTGTTGGTGGTTCGGGGATAGACGTAGTCGGTGCCTTCCAGCACCCAGCGCTTCACCGAGCCACCGTCCTCGCTCATGAGATAATCGACGGCAGGAATCGCCTGCTGGTTCGGGGCGGCGCCGGTGTAGAACACGTTGCGCTCGCTTTCCTCGCCCTCATACTGGACGGGGTAGAACAGGATGTTGTCGAGTTCCGAGAACACCGGCAACACCGATTTGCGCGACACCGAGGTCCAGCAGCCGAACACGGCGGCGACCTTGTCCTTCGAGATCAGCTCGCGCGCCTTTTCGGCAAAGAGCGGCCAGTTGGAGGCCGGATCGACAACGACCGCCTCGAGCTTCTTGCCGAGCAGACCGCCCTTGGCATTCTGCTCTTCGATGAGCATCAGCATGGCGTCTTTCAGCGTCGTCTCCGAAATCGCCATGGTCCCCGATAGCGAATGCAGAATGCCGACCTTGATCGTGTCTTCGGCGGCCTTGGCCGGAGACGACATCGACAGGCCGGCGGCGATCACGCCCGCCGAAAACATTTTTGTTATTGTGGAGAAATTACCCCTCATACCGAAGACTCCCAAGCTGTTTGATTGCACCGCGACAATGCAAAGCAACTGCCGTGCCAAACGCGAAGGCGCCGCTCACAAAGATGGAATAGCCGAGCGTTATCAGCCGGTTGGTATATTAGCCTGGAGAAACAAAAAGGCAGCCGGTAAAAATTGATTGAGGCAAATTTGCGCAGCGCACACCACTTTTGCCTAATTTTCGCCCAATTGAGACAAATGCCTAGTTTTTGATCTCCGGCCGTGGGTTCCGGGCGAACAATGTTGCGGCACCGCGCAAAAATAGGGCAAGCTCGCCCTTCAAAAGAGAGACGTCATGACATCTCGCATCTCACGCATTTCCTGCATCCTGCTGCTGATGGCAACGAGCGGCGCCGCGCGCGCCGATTTCAGCGAGGGCAAACTTCCTGACGGCACCTATCATTGCGAGGTCTATTTGCTCGGCGCCTTCCTCAACCTCGGCGACATCACTATCAAGGGCAATGTCTATACCGGCCCGGTGACGTTCGGAACGGCGCTGCAAGGCTACAACTATCAGATGAACGCCAATGGCGAGATCACCTGGCTCGGGCCGCTGGGCGGCTATACCACCGGTGGCAACTCCGTCTCCATGACACAGGCAACACTGGACGGCGAGACCGCCCCGTCATTCGACATCATTCTGAAGCAGCCCGACGGCGCCTTCACCGCCTCGACCTGCACCAAGGGCTGAGCGATGCGTAGTGCCGCGCCCAGTTGCGGCAAAACCTTCCTCTTATGTCATGTGAATGTTGCCTAAGCAGACTAGGGGCAACGGTGCGCCGTAACATCCACCCTGAGAGGCAGACACCATGGCCAATACACCGTCTTCATCCTCCCCCGTCATCCGCGAAATCATTGCCGAGCGCGTCTCGCGCCGGTCTCTTTTGAAAGGCAGCCTCGCCTCCGGCGCGCTGATTGCCGGCGGCAGCTTTGTCGGCTCCTTGTTTGCCGGCGAAACGCATGCCGCCGCAACGCAGTCGACGCTCGGCTTTCCCGAGCTGAAGCGGGTCTACGACAAGACCCATGCCGCCGCCGAAGGCTATGAGACGACCATCGTCGCGCGCTGGGGCGATCCGCTTGCAGCTGGCCTCGCCGAATTCGACGGCAACAAGGTCGCGGCGGAGGAACAGGAAAAGCGCTTCGGCTACAATTGCGACTACATCGCCTTCATGCCGCTGCCGAAGGGCACGGTGAATTCTGATCATGGCCTGCTCTGCGTCAACAACGAATACATCTCGCCCAATGTGATGTTTCCGGGGATGACCGAGGGCGATGCCGGCAAGACGATGACCAGGGAACAGGTCGATCTCGGCATGGCCGCGATGGGCCATTCGATCGTCGAGGTGCAATTGAAGGACGGCAAGTGGGAAACCGTAGCCGACAGTCCGCTGAACCGCCGCATCACCGCCAACACCGAAATGACCGTTTCCGGACCGGTTGCCGGCCATGCGCTGATGAAGACCTCGGCCGACGCGACTGGCACCAAAGTGCTCGGCACCAGCTACAACTGCAGCGGCGGTTTCACCCCCTGGGGTACGGTGCTGACCTGCGAGGAAGGCGTGTCCGACATTTTCGGCGGCGACCCGAAAAGGGCGCCGACCGCCGACCTGCTTGACCGTTACGGCTTCGACGGCTCCGATATCTATGGCCGCGGCCGCTTCCATGACCGCTTCAACCTCGACAAGGAACCGAACGAGGCCAACCGCTTCGACTGGGTGGTCGAGATCGACCCTTACGATCCTCAGTCCAGGCCGGTGAAGCGCACGGCACTTGGCCGCATGTCGCATGAGGCCTCGACCGTGGTCCTCAACAAGGACGGCCGCGTTGTCGTCTATATGGGTGATGACGACTATTTCGAATACATGTACCGCTTCGTCTCGGCCAAGGCCTATGATAGGGCCAATCCGGCCTCCGGCGCCGATCTGCTCGACGATGGCGTGCTGTCGGTCGCCCGCTTCGATGCCGATGGCTCGATGACGTGGCTGCCGCTGGTGCACGGCCAGGGCAAGCTTACCGCCGAGAACGGTTTTGCCGACCAGGCCGAGGTGCTGTTGAAGACGCGGTTTGCGGCAGATGCGCTCGGCGCCACGCCGATGGACCGGCCAGAGGACATCGAGACCAATCCGGTGACCGGCCGCGTCTATGCGGTGATGACCAAGAACAAGAAGCGCGACCAGTCGAAGGTCAATCCGGCCAACACGCGGCCGGAAAATCTCTGGGGCCATATTGTCGAACTGATCCCGCCTGGCGGCCGCGGCGCGGACGCCGACCACAGGGCCGAAAACTATGCCTGGGACCTGTTCGTGCTCTGCGGCAACCCGAAAGATGCCAAGGTCGGCGCCACTTTTCATCCGGATACGTCGGACAATGGCTGGTTCGTCTGCCCCGACAACATCACCTTCGACCCGGCGGGGCGGCTGTGGGTGGCGACGGACGGCGCCAATGATTTCGACCTGCCGGACGGCGTCTATGGCGTCGACACCGAAGGTGCGGCGCGCGGCCTGCCGAAGCTGCTGTTCACCTGCCCGCATGGCGCCGAAGCGACCGGCCCATGCTTCACGCCGGACGGCACGACTTTGTTCCTGTCGGTGCAGCACCCTGCGGAAGATGCAGAGACGCTCGACAAGGCGCAGACGCTGTGGCCCGACTTCAGGGATGGCCAGCTGCCGCGACCGTCCGTCGTCGCCATCCGCCGCAAGGACGGACAGCCGGTCGGCGCATAGTGAGTCCTAGGAAAAAAGGGCGGAACGCGCCATGCGCGTTCCGCGTAGCGATCCCGGAGGACGGCTCAGATCGTCTTGGCCGACATTTGCGAAGCGATGTATTCGGCCTGGCGGATAGCCAGCGACACGATCGTCAGCGTCGGATTTTCAGCCGCACCGGTGGTGAACTGGCTGCCGTCCGACACGAACAGGTTTTTGATGTCGTGCGCTTGGCCGTGCTTGTTGACGACGCCGTCTTCCGCCTTTTCGCTCATCCGGTTTGTGCCGAGATTGTGGGTTGAGGGATAGGGCGGCGTCGGGAAGGAGCGCGTCGCGCCGACCGCATCGTAAAGCGCTGTGGCCTGCTTGTAGGCATGGTTGCGCATCGCCGTGTCGTTGGGATGATCATCGAAATGCACGTCCGCGATCGGCATACCGTGCGCGTCCTTCTCGTCCTTGTGCAGCGTGACGCGGTTTTCCGCGCGCGGCATGTCCTCGCCGACGATCCACAGGCCAGCCATGTGATCATAGTGGTCGAGCGCGGTGGTGAATGAACGGCCCCAGCTGCCGGGATTGAGGAAGGCGGCCATGAAGGGCAAGCCGAGCGACAGCGTCTCGAATTCATAGCCGCCGACAAAGCCGCGTGAGGGATCGTGCCGCGCCTCGTCGCGGATAATGCCGGCCATGGTGGTGCCGCGATACATATGCACCGGTTGGTCGAAAATGGCGTAGAACGAACCGGTGGTGTGGCGCATGTAGTTCTTGCCGACCTGCCCCGACGAATTGGCAAGCCCTTGCGGAAACTTCGCTGACTCGGAGTTTAGCAGCAGGCGCGGGCTTTCGATCGAGTTGCCGGCGACGGCGACAATGCGGGCCTTCTGTTCCTGCAGCTTGCCGTCCTTGTCGGCATAGACGACGCCGGTCACCTTGCCTGAGGCGTCGTGGTTGATCTTGATCGCCATGGCATTCGGCCGGACTTCGAGATGGCCGGTGGCCTCGCCCTTGGGGATCTCGGTATAGAGCGTCGACCATTTGGCGCCCCATTTGCAGCCCTGGAAGCAGAAGCCGGTCTGTTGGCAGGAGTTGCGGTCGTCCCGCTCGACCGAATTGATTGCCATGTTGCCGGTATGACATTCCTTATAGCCGAGCTTGTCGGCGCCGGCCTTGAGCACCTTGAAATTGTTGTTGCCGGGCAGGCGCGGCCAGCCATTGGTGCCGGTGACGCCCATCTTGGCTTCCGCCTTGGCGTAGTACGGCTCCATCTCGGCCAATGTGACCGGCCAGTCCAGCAGGTTGGCGCCTTCCAGCTTGCCGTAGGTCGAGAGCGTCCTGAACTCATGCTCCTGGAAGCGCAGCGAGGCGCCGGCCCAGTGCGTGGTCGAGCCGCCGACCGATTTGACGATCCAGGCCGGCAAACTGGGGAAATCCTTCGACACCCGCCAGTCGCCTGAGGTTGTGCGCTTGTCCGTCCAGGCGAGCTGGCTGAAGGAACCCCACTCGTCGTTGATGAAATCCTCGTATTCGTGGCGCGCGCCGGCCTCGAGGATGACGACATCGACGCCTTTCTGGGCGAGTTCGTTGCCGAGCGTGCCGCCGCCGGCGCCGGAGCCGATGATCACGACCACGCCGTCGTTGTTGAGATCAAATGAAGCTGCCATGGTTTCCTCCCATGAATTCCTGTTTGCGGGGTTTCAGAACGACGGAAGGGCTCAGAGCCACTCTATGTCGTCGAAACCGCGCGCGATGTAGCCGCCCTTGGAGTAGGATTCGCCCTCGTAGCCGAAAATCGGCCACACCTCCTGCTGGTTGTAGAGGCTGACGACGAGGCCGCCGCGGATGGACTGGAAGAACGGCGTCGCCTCGATCTGCTGCAGCACGGCAACGCGCTGCTCCTCCCAGCCGAGGCCGCGATAGCCGCCCTCGCCCGACTTCTTGTCGAGGTTGGCGATGCCGTCTTCGATCATCGTCTTGTAGGCAGCGTCCTTGCCGGCCTGCTCATCATGCCCTTTTACGGCGATGGCGTAGTATTTGTCGGGCACCTGATCGTGCGGATAGATGTCGCGCGCCATCTGGATCAGCGTTGCCATGGTTTCGGGCTTGAGCGCCGATGTCTCGAGCCCCCAGGCATTTTCAGGGCTGATGACGGCGCTGCCGGAAATGACGAGCAACGCGCCGATGCCGCCGCGTTTGAGAAGTTCACGACGTGAGAGCCTCGCGTCATAGATCGTGACCATTTGTTCCTCCCTGCTTGCTGTTTGCGCCCTTGAACAGCGCCGCGCGGCTGAATGCGGCTGATAATCCCCTACTGGAAGCGCCCTCCACGCTGCAGAACCTCGATCTTGTAGCCGTCGGGGTCCTCGATGAAGAAAAAGCGGGCGATCAGCGATCCGTCGCGGTTGAATTCGACGATCTTCTTGGGGTTGAGGCCGAGCGCGCCGATCCGGTCGTGTTCGCTGTCGAGATCGGACACCGAGACCGCCAGATGGCCGTAACCGTCGCCAAGCCCATAAGGCTCGGTGCGGCCCTTGTTCACGGTGAGTTCGAGCTCGAACCCCGTTTCGGCGTTGGCAAGGTAAATCAGCGTGAATGTCTCGAAATCCAGCCTGTCGGCGACATCGAGCCCGAAAGCGTTTCTGTAGAAATCGACGGATCTGGCCTCTTGGAGAACCCGGATCATGGAATGGATTGCCTTCGCCAAATCAGTCTCCGCCGCTGCATGTTGGAGGCGATTATGGGCGGCACGCGCGAAAGGTGGTGGCAGCCGGTTACCACGGCTAAATTTGCAATCGCTGCTATGCCTGCGCCTAAAGACGAAAGTCCGATTGCCGATTCGGCCCACAAGGCCGAACATGCAGGGACAACCACAACTTGAAGGCGCGACACGCTGCGCCCAAAACCAACAATATCGGGAGGTAAGGATGTGCAGGGTTTTTGCCGGGCAGGATCCGGAAGGCTATCGACAGATCAACCGGTCGATCCGCATCGATGGTCACTCTACGAGTATCCAGCTTGAAGGAACGTTCTGGGCGCTGATTGACGAAATTGCCGACAGCCAGGGCCTGACGACGCCGAAGTTCATCTCAAAACTCTATGACGAGGCGATCGAGATCAACGGCGCCATTCCCAACTTCGCGTCGATGCTGCGTACCACCTGCGCGCTCTATCTGCGCGGTCACCGGCCAGACATGGATGAGCTGACGCCGAAGCGCGAAGCGGCCTGAGGAAGCTAGCCTTCCGCCGCAACGTCGAGCCCGAGCCGCGCCATATCGGTGAACAGCGCCTGACGTTCGGAATAGGCAGTCTGTTCGCCGGTCACGATGTTGTCGACGACGGTCAGCAGCGACAGCGCGCGGGCGCCGAAATGCGCCGCGATTCGGTAGAGTGCGCTGGTTTCCATATCGACAGCGAGAGCGCCAAGCGCCTGCGCTTCGGCAAAGCGGTCGCGCCCTTCAGGGTGGTAGAAGACATCGCTGCAGATGGTCAGCCCGGCCTGGTGGTCGATGCCGAGCTGGGCGGCGCAGGCCAAAGCGTGGGCGAACAGGCCGGGATCGGGCCCGGCAGCATCGTAGAGGCCGAAGACCTGGCCGCTTTGGTCGCTTTCGGCGCGCACCGACTGCGAGATCACCAAGGAGCGCAGCGGCACGCGGGGTGTCAGGCCGCCGCAGGTACCTGTGCGGATCAGCGTTTTGACGCCGTGAACATCCAGGAGTTCATGCACATAGACCAGGAAGGACGGGCCACCGATGCCGGTGGCCTGGATGCTGATGGGACGGCCGCGATAGAGACCAGTGAAGCCGAGTGCGCCCCGGCGGCGGTTGACGCAGCGCGGTGCCTCAAGAAATGTCTTTGCCATCCACTCGGCGCGTTGCGGATCGCCCGGTAACAGCACCGTTGCGGCATAGTCGCCCCTGGCAGCCTCGTTGTGCGGCGTCACGACATGCTCCCCAATACCCGCCGCCCGTTTCGCCTGCAATCATGGCAGCGTCACGTCATTGCGCAAGCTTTGAATTAGGGCGCCCTAAGACTCCAACACATCCTTGACCACGGTGGCCAGCTGCTTGAGGGAGAACGGCTTCGGCAGGAAGCCGAATTGCGCGTCCGGCGGCAGGTTTCTGGCGAAAGCGTCTTCCGCATAGCCGGACACGAAGACGAACTTGATGTCGGGCTGGCGCTTGCGCAGTTCGCCGAGCAGCGTCGGTCCGTCCATTTCCGGCATCACCACGTCGGACACGACGATATCGACTTTGCCGCCGAGCGCCTCGAAGACTTCCAGCGCCTCGACGCCCGAGGAGGCCTCATGGACGGTATAGCCGCGCGAGGTCAGCGCCCGCGAGCCGCCCATGCGCACGGCGTCTTCGTCCTCGACGAGGAGCACAGTGGCCGAGCCCGACAGGTCCTTGGCGCTGTCGGCGGCTTTCACCGGCGCAGCCGGCGCCTCGCTGACGTAGCCGGGCTTCTTCGCCTCCACGATATGGCGCGGCAGGAAGATGCGGAAGGTCGAACCCTTGCCGACTTCGGAATCGCAGAAGATGAAACCGCCGGTCTGCTTGATGATGCCATAGACCATCGACAGGCCAAGGCCGGTGCCTTTGCCGACTTCCTTGGTGGTGAAGAACGGCTCAAAGATCTTCTTCAGCACGTCCGGGGCAATGCCCGAGCCGCTATCCTCGACCTCGACCACGACATAGTCGGCAGGCGTGAGCTCGCGGTAGGAGAAGCTCTTGCATTGTTCGGCGGTGACGTTGCGGGTGCGCACGGTGAGGTCGCCGCCGGCCGGCATCGCGTCGCGCGCGTTGACGGCCAGGTTGACCACCACCTGCTCGAACTGGCCGATATCGACCTTGACCGGCCACAAATCGCGGCCGTGGTCGACCTTCAGCTTGATCTCGTTGCCAACGAGGCGGGCAAGCAGCATCCGGAGATCGGCAAGCACGTCGGTCAGGTTCAGCACTTCCGGCCGCAATGTCTGCTTGCGCGAGAAGGCGAGCAACTGCCGCACCAGCGAGGCCGCCCGGTTGGCATTCTGCTTGATGTTCATGATGTCGGGGAAGGATGGGTCCGACGGCCGGTGATTGGTCAGCAAAAGATCCGACGCCATGATGATGGCGGTCAGCACATTGTTGAAGTCGTGGGCGATGCCGCCGGCGAGCTGTCCGACCGCCTGCATCTTCTGGCTCTGCGCCATCTGGCCCTCGAGCGCCTTCTGCTCGGTGGTCTCGACGGCATAGACGATGGCCGATTCCTCGGCGCCCTCGCCGGTGCCGTCGGCGACGGCGTTGACGTAGAAGCGGATGTGACGCTCCTCATTGCCGGGCAGCAGCGTGTCGATCGGCTCGATGTCGGCCTGCCTCAGCCGCGCCTTTTCGAACGCGGCGGCAAAGGCCGGCCGGTCGCGCTCGTGGATCACGGTGTCCAGCCGCACGCGGCGGTCGACCGCGTCGCCGTCGACGACGGAGGAAAACAGCGACAGGAACGGCGCATTGGTGCGCAGGATGCGGCCGCCATTGTCGACGGCGGCAATGGCCATCGGCGTCGAATTGAAGAAGCGAGTGAAGCGTACCTCCGAAGCCCGAAGATCGGCCGATGCGTCCTCGCCCTGGGTGCGGTTGAGCACGATGGTGCGGGTGGGACCGTTGGTCCCCTCGCGGCTGGCCGAGACCCGATGCATGAAGCGCACCGGCAGCGCCTCGCCGGTCGTCGTCGTAAGATCGAGATCGATGACGGCGTTGCGGGTGGTGCCGGGATCGGCCTTGACCGAGCGCACCAGCGCCATGCCGTCGCCGGCGACGATTTCCGGGAGTGTCACGGCGCCAGGGGTGAAGCTCGCCAGATCGATGCCCAGCCATTCGGCGAGCGTGGCGTTGATGTAGGTGACACGGCCTTCCTGGTCGGCCGAGAAGAAACCGGCCGGCGCATGGTCGAGATGGTCGATGGCCTTCTGCAAGTCGAGGAAGAAACGCTCCTGCTCGGCCCGTTCCTGCGAGATGTCGGCGAGTTGCCAGGCAAGCATCGGCAGGCGCTGACCGGGAACGCTGAAAGTACGGGCTCGCGCCCGGTACCAGCGCGCGCCGGGTTCGGCGCCCGGCCGGATCGACTGTGCCAGCCGGAACTCACCGTCGCCGGCCTGGCCATCGCGCAAGCCCGAGGCCAGCCGGTATATGGTCACCGAAGCTTCGGGGACATCGGAAAGCAGGCCTTCGACCGTCTTCAGATCGGCGGCCGACGCAGCCCCGGTCATCTCGGCATAGGCCCGGTTGGCGTAGACCACGCGGCCCTTCGTGTCGGTGACGATCAGGCCCTGCGACATGGAATCGACGAAGGCCTTCGACAGTTCATCCCCGGTCGAACGCGGCGCGATCTGCACGAAGCCGATGGCCGTGGCGAACAGGAAGCCGACGCCGATCATGGCAAGCACGCCCAGCATGCCGAGCAGGAACGGATCGCCAAGACGCTCGCGGAAAATGCCGAAAACGATCGCGGCCCCGGTCAGGACGATGATGAACACGATGAGCCGGGTAACCGCGCCTGGCCGCGTGTTCTGATCGACGATCGGTACCGGATAGAAATCGCCGCGCGTTTCCCTGGCCATATGCCCCCTGCTCGTGAGTTGTCCGACACCGCCCCCGGCCGGTTGAATCACATTCTCCTAATCCGGAAAAGGCCCTGGCGGCAAATGTCGGATAAAAATGACGCGTCGGTGTTTTCAAGCTGTTCACGAAGCGTGAAGGCAACTTGCGGTGGCTGGCCGCAACGGTCTAGTGTCCCTCCACTTCAAAAGCCGATTGGGGGCACCGATGCAGTGGCTGGATAATGTGGCGGGTCCCGGATATGCCGCAGCGCTGCTGTGGACGTTTGCTGCCCTTGTCCTGCTGGTCATCGTGCTCATCATCATCAGGCTGGTCCGCAACCTGACCTTCGGCACCTTCGTTGCCGGCGGCAGGAACCGCAAGACACGGCTGGCGGTCATGGACGCGACGGCGGTCGACAGCCACCGCCGGCTGGTGCTCATCCGTCGCGACGACATCGAACACCTGCTTTTGATCGGCGGCCCGACCGACGTTGTCGTCGAGCGCGATATCAGACTTGCAGCGCCACGCCGTCCGGCATTGACCGGCGATGGCGGTGTTGGCCAGCAGCAACAGGCGCCGCGGCCGCGCGCAGCACAACCCGCTCCCACCGCGCCCGCAAGGCAGGCGCCACCGCCGCAACCGGTAAGGGCTGCTCCAGCCGCCGTTCCGCCGCGCCAGGCCGCGCCGGCGCCGAAACCGGCTCAAATCTACCAGGCGAGCAATGTGACACCGCTGCCGGCCTATGGCTCCGCCGCCAATACTGCCCGGCAGGCCCCGCCACCGAAGCATGAGTCCATCGACGATACCCTGATGCGGGAGCTCGAGGTCTCGCTCGACGATTCGCACCCCAAACCGGCAAGCAAGCCGGCTGCGAAGGCACCGCAGTCTCTCGACGACGAGATGACCAAGCTGCTCGGCGAACTCGCCAGCCAGAAACGGTAAAGCCCGGCGAACCGTCACATCTTGCCGATTCCCGATCGAACGCCGCTTAAGCGTGTCGTCCGTTTCAGCGCGACGCGCTTTAACTTGGGGGCGGACTAAACCCTTCGGCCAAAAACAGAAATGGCCGGGAAACCCGGCCATTTCTGATGAAACAGTCCTGCCTGACGGCAGCGGCTCAATCGTCGCGATAGACCTTCTCGCGGCGTTCGTGGCGCTCCTGCGCTTCGATCGACAAGGTCGCGATCGGACGCGCATCCAGCCGCTTCAGCGCGATCGGCTCGCCGGTTTCCTCGCAATAGCCGTATGTGCCTTCATCGATGCGCTGCAGCGCCGAATCGATCTTTGAAATGAGCTTGCGCTGGCGGTCGCGGGCCCGAAGCTCGATGGCGCGGTCGGTTTCCGAGGAAGCGCGATCGGCGAGATCGGGATGGTTGGCGTTTTCCTGCTGCAGGATTTCGAGGGTTTCGCGCGCTTCGCGCAGTATGTCGGTCTTCCAGGTGACGAGCTTCAGGCGAAAGTAGGATTTCTGCCGTTCGTTCATGAACGGCTCGTCTTCGGAGGGTACGTAATTGGCTGTAACGATATCGTTCATTCGACTCACCCAACAACCCCAAATTTGGCGCCTATATATTCGCGCAGAGAAGGCTGCACAAGCGTAATCCGCGCGCGTTTCACGCAATTGTTAATGCCCGCGCGGGCGATCCGTAGCAAAGCCTTCCATAGCAAGGGCGCGGGCGAATTCGCACATGATTCGTTGCGCTTGGGCGGCGCGGCCCATTGTGCCTCAGGCCTTTCTCGTGGCTAATCCAGTTGTGTCATTGGTGGGCAGCACACCATTGGGGGTCCGGTGAGCAGACTGTATCTGTTGAGGCATGCGAAGGCTGGCTGGGCCCTGCCCGGCGTGCGCGACTTCGATCGCCCGCTCGACGCATCCGGCATTGCCGATGCCGAAATGATGGGGACGGCGATGCGTGCCCGCAACTACATCCCCGATATCACGCTATGCTCCAACGCCAAGCGGGCGCGCCAGACGCTGGAAGGCATCGCCGCCCACACCGATACCGGCCGGGTGCTGTTCTTCGACACGCTCTACACCGAGGATGCCGCCGGCTACCTCGCCATCATCCGCAGCAATGGCGGGCCGGGCTCGCTGCTCGTCATCGGCCACAATCCGATGACGGAAGACCTTGCCATGGCGGTCTCGGGCGACGGCGACGAGGCTGCTCGGGCCATCATGAACCATGGTTTCCCGACCTCCGGCCTTGCGGTCGTGCGCTTCAGCGGCAACCTTGCGGAAGCCTCGCAAGGCGCCGGCTACCTCGAAGCCTTCCTGACGCCCGTCGATCTCTGAGCCGAGCCGGCCGAGACCGGGCGCCATTTCAAACTTGAACCGCAAAGCCTATATCGGGCGCAGGAGCACGCCTGAGAGAACAGATTTTGGCATCATCGCTGACCACTTTCACCGACGAAGCGAGAATTGCCCTGGATACGCTGTCGGGGCGTGCGAGCGGGCTTTTTTCGCCGTCGCTTCGGCTGGGCGTCACCGGCCTGTCCCGGGCCGGCAAGACGGTGTTCATCTCGGCTCTCGTCCACAATCTCATCCATGGCGGGCGCCTGCCGCTGTTCGAGGCGCAGAAGTCGGGACGGATCGCTCGCGCCTTCCTCGAGGAACAGCCGGACGATGCCGTGCCGCGTTTTCAGTACGAGGACCATATCTCCGCCCTGGTCAACGACCGCATCTGGCCGGACTCGACGCGCGCCATTTCGGAACTCAGGCTCACCATCGAATATGAGTTTGCCTCCGGTTGGAACCGGATGTTTTCCAGCGGCCGATTGTCGGTCGACATCGTCGACTACCCCGGCGAATGGCTGCTCGACCTGCCGCTGCTCGGCAAATCCTTCGCCGATTTTTCGCGCGAGGCGTTCGAGATGGCGATGCTGCCGGTGCGGGCCGACGTGTCGCAGGACTGGCGGACGCTGTCGGCGACCATCGACCCCAATGCCGATGCCGACGAGATGACGGCGCGACGCCTCGCCGAGAGCTTTGCCGCCTACCTCAAGGCCTGCAAGCTCGACCAGCGGGCGCTTTCGACCTTGCCGCCCGGCCGTTTCCTGATGCCTGGCGACCTCGAGGGATCGCCGGCGCTGACCTTCGCGCCCTTGCTGCTCAAGGGTGAGAAACGGCCGCGCTCCGGCTCGCTGCAAGCGATGATGGAGCGCCGCTACGAGGCCTACAAGACGCATGTGGTGAAACCGTTCTTCCGCGAACACATCACCCGCCTCGACCGCCAGATCGTGGTGATCGACGCCATGCAGGCGCTGAACGCCGGCCCTGGCGCGATGGCCGACCTGGAACGCGCGGTGACCGAAATCCTCTCCTGTTTCCGTCCTGGCCGAGGCAATTTCCTCACCGACCTGTTTTCACGCCGCATCGACCGCATCCTGGTTGCCGCGACCAAGGCCGACCATTTGCATCACGAAAGCCATGACCGGCTGCAGGCAATCGTGCGGCGGCTTGCCGACCGCGCCGTGGCGCGGGCAAATTTCACCGGTGCCGATGTCGACGTGGTCGCCATGGCGGCGGTGCGCGCGACGCGCGAAGGCACGGTCAAGCAAGGCCGCGACACCCTGCCGGTGATCATCGGCACGCCGCTGAAAGGCGAGAAGATCAACGACGAAACCTTCGATGGCAAAACCGAAACCGCGATATTTCCGGGGGACTTGCCGGAAAAAATTGATGAGGTTTTCGACGTTTCCGAATCTGACCATCGGCAGAGCAGCGACGATCCGGCGATCCGTTTCGTGCGCTTTCGCCCGCCAAAGCTCGAACGCACCGCCGAAGGCGTCACGCTGTCGCTGCCGCATATCAGGCTCGACCGCGCCTTGCAGTTCCTGATCGGAGACCATCTGGCATGACCGCGCCCCGCAGACCGGCAGCTTTCCGCATCGAGCCGGAGGCCGGACCGAAGCAGGAAACGCGCCGCCCCCATGCCGAGCCGCCGCGCAAGCCGCGCGCCGTCGTCGTGCCGGCCGAGATCGATGTCTTCGACGAACCCGACATTGTCGCCGCCGAACCGCCGCCGGCGACCGCACCGCGCAGGCGCTCGCTGTTTTCCAGCCTGTTTTTCGGCGCGGCCGGCGTGCTGGTTTCGCTCGCCGTCGGCCTGTGGACCGACCAGCTCATCCGCGACCTGTTCGAGCGCGCAGAGTGGCTGGGTTGGCTGGCAGCGGCAATGGCCGCAATTGTCGTGTTGGCGCTCGCGGTCGTGCTGGTGCGGGAATTCCTGGCTATTGCCCGGCTGGCCGAGGTCGAAAAACTGCAAAAGCGGGCGCTCGATGCCGTGGCGCGCGACGATCCGAAGGCTGCAAGGGCCGTCGTCGAAGAGCTTTCGGCCTTTGTCGCTGCGAAACCCGAAACCGCGGCCGGCAGGCGCTCCCTGGCCGAATTGCGCGGCGAGATCATCGACGGCGGCAATCTGGTGCGACTGGCCGAGGCCGAGATTCTCGGGCCGCTCGATGCGAGAGCCAAGGTGATGATCCTCGAAGCAGCCAAACGCGTGTCGCTGGTCACCGCCGTCAGCCCCCGCGCACTCGTAGACGTTGCCTATGTCGTGTTCGAGGCCGGGCGCCTGATCCGCCGCTTGTCCGAACTCTACGGCGGCAGGCCGGGCACGCTGGGCTTTTTCCGGCTGGCGCGCAGCGTTCTTGCCCATCTGGCGGTGACCGGCTCGATCGCCGTCGGCGACAGCTTCGTCCAGCAGATCGTCGGCCATGGGCTTGCCGCCCGACTGTCGGCGAAACTCGGCGAAGGCGTGGTAAACGGCATGATGACGGCGCGTATTGGCATTGCTGCCATGGAGACGGCGCGGCCCCTGCCCTTCATTGCCGGCAGGCGGCCGGGTATGGGCGATTTCCTGTCGGCGCTGACCTCGTTTGCGGCCAAAAAAGAGAATGAAGCACCCGCCTCAAGCAAGTGAACGCCCTCTCGCGGTCACCAAGCATTAACCAATCTTGTTCATGGTCGTCCAACAACAGCCTCCTTGTTGCCGGGTGTCGTCTATGAAAAGCGTAATCTTGTCCTGCGTCCTGCCCCTGGTCGCGCTTGCAGCACCTCTGGGCCCGACCGGGAAAGCCTTTGCAGCCGAGCCCGACAAGCAGTTCTTCCGCACCGTTGAAGGCAAATGGGTCGGCCCGGGCGAAATCATCGCCGGCAAATACAAGGGCACGAAGTTCACCTGCAGCTTCGACGGCTCGACGCCGGACAACAAGACCGGCATGACGCTCGATGGCGACTGCCGCGTCGGTGTCTTCACCCAGAAAATGTCGGCGACCGTCGAGCGCAAGGGCCGCGACTACAAGGGCAATTTCATGGGCGGCGCCGCGGGGTCGGGCCTGGACATCATCGGCGGCAATGTGGTCGATGCCCGCAAAGTCGTCTTCACCATCAACCGCAACCAATTGCGCGGCGTCATGCAGGCCCGCATTCCCGACGACAATTCGATGACGGTGACTATCGCCGTGCGCGTCGACCAGCAGCTGGTGCCGGTCATCGGTATGAGCCTCAAGCGCGTCGATGCCGTCGAAGTTGGCTCCATCGCCAAAAACTGACTCTCAAGCGGTTCCCCCAAAATGCGCGGAACGGGGTTGCACTGCGCGATAGCTGTTCCGCTCAGCTCGATGTCGGGAAATGACAGGCCACCTTGCGGCCAGGTTGGCGCTCCTCAAGCACGGGCCGCTCGGTGCGGCACCTTTCTGCCGCGATCGGACATGTGGCGCGCAACCGACGATGTCAGCGTCTCCGACGGCCCAAGCCACAGCAAGGCCAACGTGTCAGGGTCCTGTGCGTGCCGGCCGTCCTTCGTGTCAGCGCGATGCGCTTTAAGAACGCCAGCAAAAAAGGCGGCGGCTACTCGAGCCACCGCCTTTCTCAATTTCCGAACGAAGAATCAGCCCTTGATGGCGGCCGTCAGCTCGTCATAGGCCTTGCAGGCGTCGGCCGGCGTGGTGGCGCCCTGATATTTGGTCGTCACAGCCTGCACCTTGGCGGTTAGGTCGGCGGCCTTGGACGGATCCTTGGTGATCGCCTCCTGCAGCGCGGCGGTCATCTCCTGCGCCTTCTTGGCGGCAATCTCCTGCGTGCATTCAGGCGCCTTCGAACAGGCCGATGCGGCAAGCATGGCGACACCCACGCCGACGAGCAAAAACTTCTTCATGTCAGTCATTCTCCTCACGAAGGCAGAACTTGATCGTCGCTGCCTTCCAACGGCCGAAGCCTGGCGTCCCATAGCCGCCGATTGCGGCAAAACGCAACGTGTGCGGCGCATAAACCTGTGCAGCGCTGCTGCAACGGCGCGGACGGCCTGATTGAGGCCGCCCGTGTCAGACGAAGCAAGGTTTCAGCCACGAGGCTGCAGCAGCGCCAGTGCGGCCGTCGCCGCGGCAAGGACGGCGGTAAGGGTCAAAGGCCCCGTAGCGCCATAGGTGTCCACGACATAACCGCCGACAACCGCACCGACGGTGATGGCAACCTGGAAGGAAGTGACCATCAGGCTGCCTGCTGCTTCCAGCGCATCAGGCGCCGCGCGGGACATATTGGTTGGCAGCACCACCGGCGCCATGCCGAAGGCGAAGCCCCACAGCGTAACAAAGCCGAAGGCAACGCCGGTTTGCGCGCCCCAAAGCACCAAAGCGAGTGCCGCAAACGCCATCAACGCGGCGGTTACTGCGAGAGCCATGTGGATGTTGGTGTCGGCCAGGCGACCACCGGCAATATTGCCGATCACAGCGGCGATGCCGAACCCGAGCAGCGCCAGGGCAATCGGTCCGGTTGTGAGGAGCGTCACCTGTTCGAGGAAGGGGCGCACATAGACCGAGCCGGCAAAATGCCCGGTCATCAGCAGAACAATGGCTAGCATGCCGAGTTGGATGCCACGCCGCCGCGTCAGCCGAAAGACGTCCGCAAGGCTGTTGCTTGCCGTTGCAGGCAAGGTCGGCAGGCTGAGAAACTGCAGCAGCATGGCAAGCGCGGCCAGCCCCGCCGTCATGGCCATCGCGCTGCGCCATCCCAGCCAGTCGCTGATCAACGCACCCATCGACGGCGCGGCAATGGTGGCGAGCGAGACGCCGAGGGTGACGATCGCCATGCCTCGACCTGTCGCATTGGCGCCGACCAGCCTCGACACGACGGCAACCGAAAGTGCCCAGAAAGCGCTGAGAGCGATCCCCAACCCGGCCCGGCCCAGCAACAGCAGCCAGAAATTGGGCGCCAGCGCCGCAAGAATATTGGAACCGACCGCCAGGGCCATGAGGCCAACCAGCACCGCCTTGCGGTTCAATCGGCCGATGAGAACATTGCTCAACATGGCCGTCACGGCGCCAACGGAAGCGGTGGCGGTGACGACCTGTCCGGCAGTTCCCTCGCTGATGCCGAGATCGCGCGCCATCGGCGTCAACAGACCTGCCGGCAAGAACTCGGCTGACACCAGGGCAAAGCTGGTGGCCGCCAATGATAGGACCGCAAACCATGTGGCCGCGCTCCACGCGGCTGGTGCATCGGCATCAAGGCCGATTGCGGCGTCTTCAAGCTGTAATGTTGTGTCAGTCACGGAAAGATCTCCACAGTTGGAGATCTTAGATAGGCGAGTCCGCCCGGATGTTATGTACCTTAAAATCCGAAATTCATATCCATTCGTCCGGGAATTGTGCGACGCACAACGCCTGGCGAGACATTGGTGATGCGCTTGAACGCGCGGGCGAAGGACGCCTCGGAATCATAGCCCAAACGGGTAGCGACTTCGGCAACCGACAAGCCGTTTTGGCCCAGCAATTCGCGGGCAAGCTGCATTCGCAGGCGGGCGAGATAATGTGCGGCACCCTCCCCCAATACCGCGCTGAAGCGCTCGGCGAAAATCGAACGCGATTGGCCTGCCACGCCGGCGAGGCTTCCCAGCGTCCAGTTGTGGCCGGGGTCGCGGTGCATGGCCGCCAGAGCGCGGCCTATATGGGGGTCGCGGATGGCTGCGAGCCAACCGGTGGTCGATGCGCCGTTGCAATTGACCCAGCACCGGATGAGCCTGGCTGTCAGCAAATCCGCCATACGCGACAGGATGGTGGCGCTGCCCATCTGCGGTTGCGCGGCCTCCACCGTCATGGCCGCCAGCAAAGGGCCGACCATCGGGTCATTGCCGGCCACGTCGCAACCCTTGATGAGAGGCGGCATCAACGTGATCAACGGATTGAGCGCATAGGAGCCGAGAGACATGGAGCCGCAGAAAAGGGTGCTTGTCGCGCCCGTTCCCTGCCGTATCACTTCGCAAACGTTGCCGCCCAACTTGATCACCTGGCAGCCCTCGAGCGAGTCGCCCACCACGTCCGGCGCACTCGCCAGCCGATGGGCGATGCCTTGCGGCAGCAGCACCAGATCGCCATCGCGCAACTCCTGCCAGCCTTGCGCTTCGGTGTGAATCCAGCATGGACCCTGGCCGACAAAGTGAAAACGAAGCAGTTGTTGTTGCGGAAAGTCTATGCTCCATGGGTGCCGGAGTTCGCAGCGGCCATAGTTGACGCCACTCAAGCGAAAGTCTTGCAGAACTTCGCTGAGCGCATCCATTGGGATATGTGGCAGCGGCGACGGCCGGGACGAATAATCAGGCATTTGCCAGATATAGATACCCGCCGTCCGACAGGCAAGCGCAGACTGTTGTTCCACCGGGGAATCGCTGCCGCGGCACCCTACCCATCCTGGCAGGCTTCCCGCCCTTGCCTCCCGCTCCCAGTGCATGCAAGGAGTGCTGTCGGACACAGGGACAAGAGGCATGGCAGCGGAAGCATCGGGCAGCGATCTCATTCAGGTGGTGGCGCTGCTTGCCGCAGGCGTCGTCGCCGTTCCGATCTTCAAACGCATGGGGCTGGGCTCGATCCTCGGCTATCTCGCCGCGGGCGTGGTCATCGGCCCGTTCGGTATTGGCATTTTTTCCGAATCGGAAGCCATCCTGCATGTCGCCGAACTCGGCGTGGTCATGTTCCTGTTCATCATCGGGCTGGAGATGCAGCCGTCGCGGCTATGGGGCCTGCGCCGCGAGATTTTCGGCCTCGGCGCGCTGCAGGTCGGCGTCTGCGCCTTGCTGCTCACCGGTGTTGGTCTCGCCGGCGGCTTTCCGATCGCGCAATCCTTTGTTGCCGGCGCCGGCTTTGTCCTGACCTCGACGGCGATCGTCATGCAGCTTCTGGAAGAGCGTGGCGAGATGGCCAGCCCCAAGGGCCAGCGCATCGTGTCCATCCTGCTGCTCGAGGATCTGGCAATCGTGCCGCTTCTGGCGCTGGTCGCCTTCCTGGCGCCCGGCGGCAGCGAGATGACCCTGCAGCAAAGGCTGACCGAAATCGGCATCGGTCTTGGCGCCATCGTCGGGCTGGTGGTGGCCGGCCGCTATCTGCTCAACCCGTTCTTCCGCATCCTGGCCGACGCCAAGGCGCGCGAAGTCATGACGGCGGCAGCCCTTCTGGTCGTGCTGGGGTCGGCGCTGGTTATGCAGCTTTCCGGCCTCTCGATGGCGATGGGCGCCTTCCTCGCCGGCGTGCTGTTGTCGGAATCGACCTTCCGCCACCAGCTGGAGGCCGACGTCGAGCCATTCCGCGGCATCCTGCTTGGCCTTTTCTTCCTCGCCGTCGGCATGTCGCTCGACCTGCATGTGGTGGCCGACAACTGGCGGCTGATCGCCGTCTATGTCGTCGCCTACATGGCGATGAATGCGCTCGGCATCTACCTCGTCGCCCGCTTGCTGAAGAGCGGTCATCGTGAAGCGCTGGAACGCGCCGTGATCATGGCGCAAGGCGGCGAATTCGCCTTCGTCCTCTATTCGGCCGCAGCGGCGGTTGGCATCATCGACAGCCGGGCCAACGCAACGCTGACCGCGATCATCATCATCTCCATGGTGCTGACGCCGCTGGCCATCATTGCGCTCAAATATGTGACGCCGCGCGACGAGCAGTCGCTTGAAGGCGTCGACATCGCCGACGGCCTTACCGGCAGTGTGCTGGTCATCGGCTTCGGCCGTTTCGGCCAGATCGCCAGCCAGCCGCTTTTGTTGCGCGGCATCGATGTGTCGATCATCGACAATGATGTCGAAATGATCCAGGCGGCCGCCGATTTCGGCTTCAAGGTCTATTATGGCGACGGCACGCGGCTCGACATTCTGCGCGCCGCAGGTGCAGGCCGCGCGCGCGCCGTGCTGATCTGCGTCGACAAGCCGGACGCCGCCGTGCGCATGGCGGAACTGATCAAGGCGGAGTTCCCGCTGCTGACCGTCCTGGCACGCGCGTACGATCGCGGCACCGCGCTCTCGCTCATCCGCGCCGGCGTCGACTTCCAACTGCGCGAGACCTTCGAATCGGCCCTCGTCTTCAGCGGTTCCGCGCTCGAGGTTTTGGGCGTCGAGCCGGAAGATGTCGCCGATGTCATCGAGGATGTGCGACGGCGCGACAATGCCCGACTGGAGACGCAGCTGGCCGAAGGCGTCCGCGCCGGGCAACGTTTCCTCAGGGGCAATACCGGCACGCCGATCCCGACGCCGCTGACGCAACCGCGCCGGCCCGGCCAGGCGCTGAACGAAGAGACGGCCGGCGTGCTGCACAAGCCGGAGCCCGCCGATCAGGGGGAAAGCTGATGACCGCATTGGATGAGCGCGCGCTCGCCGTCACAAAATTCTGGCGCGAGGCCGGCGAAGACGCGTGGTTCGAGAAGAACGACGCCTTCGACGCGAATTTCCGCAGCAGGTTTCTCGACCTGCACTTTGCCGCCGCCCGGCGCGAGTGCGACGCATGGTCGGAGCATGCCGAGGGTTCGCTGGCGCTGATGATCCTGCTCGACCAGTTTCCGCGCAACTGCTTTCGCGGCTCAGGCCATATGTACGCCACCGATCCGCTGGCGCGGTATTTTGCCGCCAAGGCGATCGCTGCCGGCCACGACCTTGCGCTGGAAGAAAACCTGCGCGTCTTCCTGTACCTGCCCTACGAACATTCGGAACTGCCCGCCGACCAGGACAGATCGGTCGAGCTCACCACCGCCAGGGCGCCGGAGTATGTGAAATACGCCATCGAGCATCGCGACATCATCGAGCGTTTCGGCCGCTTTCCGCACAGGAACAAGATGCTTGGCCGCGAGACGACGGCGGACGAACAGGCATTTCTCGATGGCGGCGGCTTCTCCGGTTAACCCAGCCACCAATCACGGCCGGATGCCAGTCGCTCTATGCCTGATGTATCGACGGCGCTGAGCCGCGCGCTCACGCTCCTGCCGCCCACCGCCAGATCCGGCGCGATCTCGGCCAGGGGCGCCAGCACGAAGGCGCGCTCCAGCATCCTGGGATGCGGCACTTCCAACCCGGTTTCGTGGATTGTGCGGTCGCCGAACACCAATATGTCGATGTCGATCAGGCGCGGACCCCAGCGCTCCTCGCGCACCCGCTTCAGCTTGCGCTCGGCCTCGAGGCAGAGGTCGAGCAGCGCCCTTGGCGCCAGCGAGGTCGAGATTTCGGCAGCGGCGTTGAGGAAATCCGGCTGGTCGAGCTTGCCCCAGGGCGGCGTGCGATAGAGCGAGGAGACGGCGATTACACGCGTGTTCTCGTCGGCGTCCAGCAGGCGCAGCGCCGTGGCCATCGAGGCCGAGGGATCGCCGAGATTGCCGCCAAGGCTGAGATAGACCGTGTTATTGCTACTCTGGCCAGACAACGGTCACCTCGACGTAATCGAGCACGCCGGGCACCGGTGCGTTGGGCTTGCGCACGGTGATCTCGGCCTTCCTGATCTGCGGAAACCGTGAAGTCAGCGCCTTCGCTACTTCGAGCGCCAGCGCCTCGATCAGGAAACGGCGATGTCCAGTGACGATCTTTTCAATCACCGTGAAGGCGATGCCGTAATTGACGGTATCCTCGATGGAATCATCCTCCAGCGGGCGGCTGGGCTCGACCGTCAACTCGGCATCGACATAAAAACGCTGGCCAAGCGCCTCTTCCTCATCCAGCACGCCGTGCCGGGCAAAGAAGGCGCAGTTCTTCATGCGGATGACGTACATTTCTTAGTGTCCTGGGCTCAGCGTCCTGGCTTTTCGCGCGCCAGCATAGCATCGGCGACGGCCAGTGCGTCCATGTTGATTGCGACATCGTGAACGCGAAACAGATCGGCGCCCTTCAGCCTCAGGATGACACTGGTGGCTGCCGTCCCGGCGGCGCGCGCGCCGGCTTCGCGGCCGGTGACGGTGCCGATGAAGCGTTTTCTGGAGGTGCCGGCCATCAAGGGAAAACCGAGCTCCTTAAGCTCGAAAAACCGCGCCATCAGGTCGAGGTTTTCCTCAGCCGTCTCCTTGGCGAAGCCGAAGCCGGCATCGAGTACGATATGATCGTCCGCAACGCCGCTGCGCCTGGCGATTTCCAGCGAAGCCTTGAGGAACAAAAACTGGTCGGCGATGACGTCGGGCAGTTTTTGCCGCTCGCGCCCGGTATGCATGATGACCAGTCCGGCGCCGGTCTCGGCGGCGACGCGGGCGATGCCGGGTTCACGCTGCAAGCCCCAGACATCGTTGACGATATGCGCGCCGGCGGCGACGGCGAGGCGCGCGGTTTCCTCGCGATAGGTGTCGACCGAAATCAGGGCTTCGCCTGAACCGGCGAGTGCTGCGATCACCGGCAGGATGCGGGTCTGCTCTTCTTCAGGCGTCACGGGCGAGGCGCCGGGGCGCGTCGATTCCCCGCCGATATCGACGACGGCGGCGCCTTCTTCCACCATGCGGTGCGCCTGCGCCACCGCCTGGTCAGGCGTGATGAACAGTCCGCCATCCGAAAAACTGTCCGGCGTGACGTTGAGAATGCCGACCACAATGGCTTTCTCGCCAAGGTCGAGATGGCACTTATGCGCCAGTTGCCATCGCCTTGTCGTCATTGTCCTTCAACCATGTGTCTCATTGGCATGTGGCTCATTGGCATGTGGCTCATCGAGCGCTTGCAATCCATCAACGATGCGTGATCGGTGGAAGATCAATTCCGTTGCGCCGGCAACGGCCGTAAAGCAAGGTGAGTGAAGAGGCAACATGATGAAACGACCCCTGCTCTGCGCCCTGATGCTGGCTTTGACCGTCCTGCCGGCGAATGCTGCCAATCTGGTGAAGACTTACAGCTATTTTGCCATCGGCGGCAGCACGCTCGATGACATCGAGACGCAATTGTCGAAGCATGGACCCGAGGTGAAAAGCACCGGGATGCGGCATCCAGGCGCCACCCAGATGGCGTTCACCACCCGCATCAGCTACGCGCAAACCGCTGACACCTGCCGCATCGCCAAGGCCGCCGTTACCGTCAAGGTCAAGGTCATCCTTCCGGAGTGGCGCGGGCCGCGCAAGGCCGATCCCGATGTCAGGCTGTTCTGGGACACGCTGTCGGCCGACATCAAGCGCCATGAGGAGCGTCATGTCGAGATCGCCAAGAACCACGGCCGTCTGCTCGAAGACGCGCTGAACGCGAGCTTTGCGCAAAAGACCTGCGCCGGGGCAAAGGCGAAGGCGGCGCAGATCACCGCGGCCGAACTCGCCAGGCATGACCAGGACCAATTGCGCTTCGACCGCGTGGAAGGCGTGAATTTCGAAAGCCGCATCCTACGGCTGCTGCGCTACCGCATGCAGCGCGTCGAGAACGGCCAGCTTCCGCCCGGCTGAAACACGGACTGATACCAAGCCAATTCTGCCGAAACATGAGGCCAGCCCCAGAAAATTTTCGGGCATAGGTCGAAATCGGCCTATACGGGACGACATATGTCAGGCTCGCAAGATATGTCAGGCTGGCAAGGCGCGACCTTCGAAACACCAGATCAAGACCAATTGAGGCGGCGCGTAGCGGAGCGGCCATTTGGCGCCGCGCAATCGCTCTCAAACTTTATGGATGAACTGACATGGACCAAGCTGTCGACAAGCCGGCTAGGCTGCCTCCCGCCGCGCCGCTGACGGAAAGCGAGAAGAACGTCATCATCGCCGGCATCCTTTTGTCGATGCTGCTGGCGGCGCTCGACCAGTCAATCGTCGCGCCGGCCATGCCGACCATCGGCCGTTCGCTCGGCCATGCCGACTACCTGCCGTGGATCGTGACCGGCTATCTCCTGACGGCGACCGCCATGGCGCCGCTCTACGGCAAGATTTCCGACGTCTATGGCCGCCGGCCGACCGTCTATGCGGCGATCCTGATCTTCCTTCTGGGATCGCTGGTCAGCGCCATGGCCCCCAACATGTTCGTGTTGGTTGTCGGCCGGGCGATCCAGGGTGCGGGCGGCGGCGGCCTGTTCGCCCTGGCGCAGATCGTCATCGGCGACCTCGTGCCGCCGCGTGAACGCGCGCGTTATGCCGCCTGGATTTCGGGCACCTGGGCTGTCGCCAGCATCGCCGGGCCTTTGCTCGGCGGCGGATTTGCCGAACATCTGCATTGGTCGCTGATCTTCTGGATCAATATCCCGCTCGGCATCTTGGCCATGGCCATCATCAACAAGCCGCTGCGCAAACTGCCGGTCGCCGCAAAGCGGCATCGCATCGACGCGCCGGGCGCGCTGCTTCTGGTGGTGGCGACGGCATTGCTGCTTTTGGCCCTCAACTGGGGCGGCAGCGCCTATCCATGGGTCTCCCGCGAGATCGTCGGCCTGCTCGCCTGTTCGGCGGTCTTCTGGGGTGCGTTCGCGCTCAGGCTGATGCGTGCGGCCGAGCCGCTGATTTCGCTTGAAGTGCTGAGCAATCCGATCGTGCTTGCCGGCACGGCGTCGATGTTCCTGCTGCAGGCCGCCAATATCGGCCTGTCGGTGTACCTGCCGGTCTATCTGCAGTCGATCATCGGCCTGTCGGTCAGCCAGTCGGGCCTTGCCATGCTCGGCCTGCTGCTCGGAACGGTCGCCGGCGCGACCTTCAGCGGCCGCACGATACCGCGCTTCTTCCACTACAAGCGTATCGCCATGGTCGGCGTTCTCTTCGCCATTATCTGTCTTGGCGTGCTCAGCCTGGTCGCCGGCCGCGCCTCGCTGCTGGTGGTCGAGCTCTTGACCATCTGCATCGGCCTTGGAAGCGGCACCACCTTCCCGGTCGCCACCGTATCGGTGCAGAACGCCGTCGACCGCGCGCATCTCGGCGTTGCCACCGGCGTGCTGACCTTCCTGCGTTCGCTGGGCAGCGCGCTCGGCGTCGCCATGCTCGGCGCGGTCGCGCTCGGCTATGGCCTGCCGCTTGCCGGCGAAGGCGCGCCGGCTGCCGGACAGATCGTCTCGGCGACGCCCTTCATGATGATCTTCCTTGCCGCGGCCGTCACGCTCGTGCTGGCGCTGATGACGCTGGCGCTGATGCCGGAGAAGTCACTGCGCGGCCGCGACGACGCCGAGGCGCCAGTCGTTCTGGTGGAGTGATTCGGAAAGCCCTGTAGGACCTACTCCACGACGCCGAGCTTCTTCTGCAGGCTGGTCGACGACGTCGTGTACTGGAAGACGATGCGCTCACCGGGGCTGATGATGCGCTTGGCGGCCTGCGCCATCAGCGCCACCTCGTGAAAACCCGACAGGATCAGCTTCAGCTTGCCTGGGTACCAGTTGATGTCGCCGACGGCAAAGATGCCTGGCACCGAAGTCTGGAATTTCTCGGTATCGACCGGGATGAGGTTCTCATGAAGGTTGAGCCCCCATTCGGCGATCGGGCCGAGCTTCATGGTCAGGCCGAAGAACGGCAGCATGCGCGTGCACGGCACCTCGATGTCGCCGTCAGGCCCGCCCTTGATGGTAGCAGAGGCCAGCTCGCCGTCGGCGCCGGTCAGGCCGCTCACCTGGCCGACCCGGAACTCCAGCTGCTTCATCTCCTGCATGGCATACATCTTGTTGACGCTGTCGGGCGCCGCCCTGAATTCCGCGCGCCGGTGGACCAGTGTCACGCTTTTTGCCACCGGCTGCAGGTTCAGCGTCCAGTCGAGTGCGGAATCGCCGCCGCCGACGATGACGAGGTCGTGGCCGCGGAATTCCTCCATACGGCGCACCGAATAGAAGACGCTCCTGCCCTCATAGGCCTCGATGCCGGGAATGGGCGGCCGTTTGGGCTGGAACGAGCCGCCACCGGCGGCGATCACCACCACCTTGGCTTCGAACACCTCGTTCTCGTCGGTGGTGACCCGAAATGAGCCGTCGTCCAGCTTTTCCAGGCTGGAGACCATGCGGTTGAAGGTAAAATCCGGCTTGAACGGGTGAATCTGCTCCAGCAGTCTGTCGACCAGCCCTTGCGCCGAGATCGAGGGCCAGCCTGGAATGTCGTAGATCGGCTTTTCCGGATAGAGTTCGGCGCATTGGCCGCCGGGCCGGTCGAGGATATCGATCAGATGGCACTTCATGTCGAAGAGGCCGAGTTCGAACACGGCGAACAGGCCGACCGGCCCCGCCCCGACAATGAGTGCGTCCGTCTTGATTACATCGGTCATGCCAGGCGAGCCTCATTGTCAAACTGGGGCGAAACTGGCGCGAGACTGCATGAGCATTGGCCCGCTGCCAAGCGGCGGCGGGAAAAATCAGATGGTACGGGAGATCAACCCTGGCGAGCCGGCACGCGCACGACGAGGCCGTCAAGCGCGTCGCGCACCTTGATCTGGCAGGACAGGCGCGAGTTCGGCTGGACGTCATAGGCAAAGTCCAGCATGTCCTCTTCCATCGCCTCCGGCTCGCCGACCTCGGCCGTCCAGGCTTCGTCGACATAGACATGGCAGGTCGCGCAGGCGCAGGCGCCGCCGCATTCTGCCTCGATGCCCGGCACCGCGCTACGGATCGCATTCTCCATGACGGTCGAGCCGTTTTCGGCCTCGACATCGAAAGGAGTGCCGTCATGGGCAATGAAGGTCAGCTTGGTCATTTGTCACCTGAAGGGAGTCCCAGCCGAGATAATCACTCCACCGGACAAGTCAACTGCGGCGCGAAAGCGCCGCTTTGTGACGTTTTTTCGGAAAGCTGGCCAAAGCACGCCCTGGCCCCGTCAATTCATCCCGGTGGCCGCTGCCGAGCGGCAGCCATTACCGGCTGATGGCGGCGATGAAATCGCGCACTTCCTCGATCAGGGTGCCGAGGCGCTTGAGGATGCGCGCATCTTCCGGCTGCTGTTCGATCGAGGTGGCGCAGTCGGCGATGGCAAAGGCGCCGACCCCGCGCGCCGAACCTTTCAGCCCATGCGCCAGAAGCAGTCGCTCCCTGACATCGGCATCGACTATTCTGTCGCGGACGGAAAGCGCCTGCTGTACGAACAGCGCCAATACCTCCTGTTCGAGGGCGCGATCCCCCATAGTCTGACGGGCCAGGTGGGCCAGATCCACTGGGCGCGAACGGGCCGGTCCCGACGCATCGCCGCCCGGCATTGAGAAGGCAATGCCGCTTTCACCGCGTACCAATTTGAAACTCCTTGTGCCGATCGCCGAAAAAACTAGGCGATTTCCGTCGCCAACGCGTTAATGAATGGGCTGGAAAATTGTTGCCGTTGAGGCGGTTAGATCACGTTGTCGTTAACCTTATATTTAAAGTTTTACGTATCTCGCGGAATGCATGTTTTCTTTACCCCTGTGTGTCATTACGATACGAAGGTCCATTTTCAGCCTCCTGCGTGGGATAAGACGAGCCAGAATCAGGCAAAAATAAGAAGTCCCTCGGCAGCTAGTACAGGGTAGCGAAGGCATGGCGAAGAAACCAACGACGACCAGAACTCTCGACAGCGACGTAGCCAGGGAACTCGAAAAGGCACTAGACCTCGATCTCAGCGGAGACGGCAGCGGCGATCTCGATATCGCGGCGTCGATGGAAGATCTGGAAGCGCAGATATCGCAGGCCGCCGACGAACTGGCGCGCGAAGGCCGCCCCCAGAAGCCCGCCCCCGCTCAAAACGCGCCCGTCCAACAAAACCAGAGTGCGAAGCCGGCAGCCAAGCCCGCCGAGTTGCGCCCGGTCGAATCGCGCAACAGCGCGCAGCCAGCCGGCTTCAAGCCGGCAAACGATGACCGCCAGAAAGATTACAAGACGCTGCTACACAGCCTCAACCGGCGCGCGTCTAGCACGATCTATTGGGTCGTGGCGTTCGTGTCGCTGGCCTGGATCGCCGGCGCCGGCGGCCTCGCCAATCTGCTGTTTGGCCCCAGCATCTGGAAAATTCGTACGTTCGATCAAATCCTGGCCCGCCCTGAACTGATCGGCCTAGCGATCGCGGCAATCATACCGGTCGTCCTGTTTTGGGCCTTCGCGGCGATGATCCGCCGCGCGCAGGAAATGCGCATTGCCGCGCAATCGATGACGGAGGTGGCTTTCCGCTTGGCGGAGCCGGAAAACCTCGCCCAAGACCGCGTGATGATGATCGGCCAGGCCGTTCGCCGTGAAGTGGCGGCGATGGGCGAAGGCATTGAGCGCACGCTGGCGCGCGCCGTCGAGCTCGAAACTCTGGTCCACAGCGAGGTCAACCAGATCGAACGCTCCTATTCGGAGAATGAATCGCGCATCCGGTCGCTGGTCGACGGGCTGGGCAGCGAGCGCGAAGCCGTCGTCACTCATGCCGAGCGCGTGCGCGCCTCGATCACCGGCGCGCATGAAACGCTGAAGGACGAGATCGGCGCCGCCTCCGACATTATTCGCGACTCTATCCTCAACGCGTCGACCAAGCTGTCGATGACGATCACGAATTCCGGCGACACACTGATCGACCGCATCAATGAAAGCTCGATGTCGATCTTCGATTCCGTCGAAACCCGGCTGGATTCAATCACCGACAGGCTGTCGACGTCGGGCGAAGCCTTTGCTTCGCTGCTCGACACCCGCATCGCCAAGCTGACGGACACCACAGACGGCCTGACCCGGTCGCTGACCGACCTGCTCGACGACCGCACCACCGGTATGGTGTCGCTGCTCGGCGGCGCCGCCCGCACCCTGAGCTCGGAATTCGAGTCCAGCCTGAACGGCATCGAGCGGACGCTGGCCGAGCGCGGCCAGGCGCTGATCAGCGAATTTCAGACCCGCGCCGAAGCACTCGATACCGGCACGCAGAAGCTCAACGCCGCGCTCGAGGCGCGCGCCCGCCAGATCAACGAAACGCTGGTCGAGCGCGCCCGCGAGATCGCCCACACCTTTGCCGAGAGCAAGGATCATTTGTCGGCCATGATCGATCAGGGCAAGACCCAGATCGGCGCCGACATGGCCGACATCGTCTCGTCGACCTCGTCGATGCTCGAAGCCCGCGCCAGCGATTTCGCCGGCCGGATGGAAGCCGCCCGCCATGTCGTGTCGCGCTCATTCGACACCGACATCCAGCGTCTTGCCGATGCCCGTGTCGGCATCGAGGACGCCGTCGAAAACCACAGCCGCAAGCTGTCCGAAAGCCGCGAACGCATGGCGGCTGCCATGCAGGCGGACCTGGCGAAGTTCGCCGAGGGCCGCGCCGGCATCGATGCGGCCGTAACGAACCAGGTGCAGAAGCTGGCCGAAGGCCGCAACCTGATCTCGCGCGCCCTGGAAGAGGATCTGCGCAAGGTCAACGAGTCGCGCGCCGCCATCGACGCGTCGCTGGGCAGCCATCTCGAGCGGCTTGAAGAAGGCCGCAACCGGCTCAACCAGGCTTTGCATGAAGACTCCGGAAAACTTGTGCAAGCCCGTACGATCATTGACGAAATGGTCGCCGGGCATGTCGGTAAGCTGGCCGAAGGCCGCAACATTCTGTCGCGCGCCCTGGAAGCCGATCTCGGCAAGCTCGCCGACAGCCGCGCCTCGATTGACGGGCTGGTCGCCGGCCAGGTTGAAAAGATCGCCGAAGGCCGCGCCATCCTGACCAAGGCGCTCGAAAACGACATTATCGGCATCAAGGGCGTGATCGAGAACCACTCGGCGAAACTGGCCGAGGACCGAACCGAACTCAGCAAGGCGCTGGAGAACGACCTGTCCGGCATCAGAGGCCTGCTCTCCGACCATTCGAGCCGGCTTGCCGACGATCGTGGCCTGTTGTCACAGACGCTCGAGGCCGACCTCGCCAAGCTCGCCGAGAGCCGGTCGAGCATCGACGGGCTGGTCGCCGGCCAGGTCGAGAAGCTGGCCGAGGGGCGCGATATCCTCAAGCGCGCGCTCGAAGCCGACCTCAACACCATCAAGGGTGCCATCGCGGGTCATTCCGACAAGGTGGCGGAAGAGCGCGGTCAGCTTTCCAGGGCACTGGAGGCCGACCTGCAGAATGTGAACAGCCTGATCGCCGACCACTCGAACCGGCTTGTCCAGGATCGTTCGACGCTATCCCAGGCGCTTAAGGATGACCTTCAGAATGTTAACAGCCTGATCACCGACCACTCGAGCCGGCTTGTCCAGGATCGTTCGACGCTATCCCAGGCGCTTCAGGACGATTTGCACAATGTCAGCGGCATCATGGCCGATCATCAAAACAGGCTCGTCCAGGACCGTTCGGCGCTCTCAAAGGCATTGGAAGACGACATCGCCAAGCTGGCGGAGAGCCGCTCCAACATCGATGGGCTGGTCGCCGGGCAGGTCGAGAAGCTTGCCGAGGGCCGCGACATCCTCACACGGGCGCTCGAAGCCGATCTCAATGCGATCAGGAGCGCCATTGCCGACCAGTCGCAGAAGCTGAGCGAAAACCGTGGCGAGTTCGCACGGGTGCTGGAAGCGGATTTGGAAAATGTCAACAGCCTGATCGAGGGTCACAGCGACAAGCTCGTCAGGGATCGCGCGACGCTGTCGAAGGCTCTCGAGGACGACCTCGCCAAGCTGGCCGAGAGCCGGTCGAGCATCGACGGACTGGTCGCGGGCCAGGTCGAGAAGCTGGCCGAGGGCCGAGACATCTTGAAGCGTGCGCTGGAAGCCGACCTGCAGAAGCTGTCGGCAAGCCGCGGTGAGGTTGACGACATCATCGCCGGCCATGTCGGCAAGCTGGCCGAAGGCCGCAACATGTTGACCCAGGCGCTGGAAGACGATCTGGCAAAGCTCGCCGACATACGCAAGGATGTCGACCGCTCGCTGTCGGGCCATATCGACCAGATTGCCGGCAGAAGCACCGATATCTCAGCGGCAATCGCTGCCGATGTCGAGAAGATCGAGCAGGCCTTCAGCAAGCAGACCGGCATCATCGAAGAGCGCGCCGGAACCATGGAGCGCGCGTTGTCGGTGGGTGTCGACAATGTCCGCAGCGTGCTTGAAAAGAGCGCCGTCTTCGTTGCCGGCGCGCTCCGTGAGAAGGTGATGGAAGTCACCAGCGCGCTGCACGAACAGGCCGGTGCTGCCTTCAGTGATGCCGACCGCAAGATCGCCGAGCGTGCCGAGCAGACCTCGGCCGCCCTTTTGGCCCGGGCCGAGGACATCGCCCGGACCTTCGAGGACGCGGATCGCCGTCTGCACGCCCGTGCCGAGGACACATCGAGCGCCCTGCTTGCTCGCGCCGAGGATACGACGAATGCCTTGCTTGCTCGCGCCGAAGACACGACGAGCGTGCTGCTTGCCCGGCATGACGAGACGTCGAACTCGCTGCTCGCCCGCGCCGAAGAAACGGCCGGACGGCTGGCTGCCCGCGCCGGCGAGATCGCCGGCACGTTCGACGCCGCCGACCAGAAGCTGGTCGCCCGCGCGGTCGAGACGGCGCAGTCGCTGGCCGACCGCGCCGGCGACATCCTGCGTAACTTCGAGGGTGCCGACCAGCGGCTGAGCATGCGCATCGGCGAATCCGCCGAAGCGCTGGCCGCCCGCGCCTCGGACCTTGGCCGCATCTTCGACGCCGCCGACCAACAGCTGATCTCGCGCATCGCCGAGGGTTCGGACGCGCTGTCAGCCCGCGCCACCGAGATCAGCCGCATCTTCGACGAGGCCGATCACCGCCTGGTGTCGCGCATCGCCGACTCCACTTCGACGATCGGCGAGCATGCCGACAACATCGTCGGCGCCTTCGCCAGCACCGAGCAGCGTGTTGCCGAACGTGCACGCCAGACCGGCCAGGAACTTGCCGTCCACGCCCGCGAGATGGAGCAGGCTCTTGCCGGCGCCGATGAGCGGCTGGCCGCGAGCGTTGCGTCCGCAGCTTCGCGCGTCGAGGAACAGGTCGCCAACGTCGAGAACCGCCTTCTTTATACGACGGAGACGATGGGCCAGAAGCTCAACGAGCAGGTTTCCAGCGCAGAAGCTCAGCTGATCTCGCGCGCCAACACGATTGCGGAGACTTTTACCGCGGTCGGCCAGCACATCGGCCAAAGCACCAACGACGCTGCCAAGACAATCGGCACCAATACCCGCGAGCTCAACACGATGCTGGCGGCGCGTTCGGCCGAGATGGCGAAGATCCTGGACGAAACCGCGCGGCCGCTGGTCGAGCGCTTCGCCCAGGGCGGCTCGGAACTGCAAAAGAGCATGGAAGAGGTCACCGAACGCGCGACCGAGAAGCTGCGCAGCGAAAATGCCGCCCTCGTCAACGCGCTCGCCAGCCGCACCGCCGAAACGCTGTCGGCCGTCGAAGGCGCGCGCTCGTCGCTCGCCGATAGCGTCGCCGACCTCATCGGCCGCATGAGCGTCTCCAGCTCGCAGCTTGGTGAGCTGATCGAACAGGCGGCGATCAACCTCGGCCAGGTTGACGAACGTCTGAGCGGCAGCACGCAAAGCTTCGCGGCAACCACCGAAAAGGCCGCGCAGACCTTCGCCAGCTCGGCACGCCTGGTCGATTCGAACACGACGCGGCTTACCGAACTGTCGTCGTCGACCCTGCGCGAAGTGGCCTCGATCGCCACCAAGTTCGACGAGCACAGCCGCTTGCTGTCCTCGGCTTCGGATCTGTTGAGCTCGGCGCAGAGCAATCTGGAGCACACGCTTGAGCGGCAATCGTCGCTCGAAGATCTCGCCGTCGGCCTGGTCAAGAAGTCGGAAGACCTCGAGAAGGTGATGCGTTCGTTCGAAAACCTTGTCGGCCAGACGATGCAGAATGCCGAAGGCAAGACGCTGGCATCAGCCGACAAGATCCGCATCGCCATAACGGAAGTGGTCGATTCGGCAACCAGCCGGTTCGCCGATGCGACCGAGGAGATGCGGCGCACCGCAAGCTCGATCAAGAGCGAGCTCGACCTCACCCGCGCCGAGCTCAAGAAGGGCGTCATCGAGATGCCGGAAGAGGCCAAGGAATTGACCTCGGCGATCCGCCGTGCCGTTGCCGAGCAGATCAACGCGCTCAAGGAACTTTCGGACATCGTTGCGAAATCGGGACGCGGCGGCGACAATGCCGAACCGCGCGCCCTGCGCCCGGCGCCGCAGGCGCCAGTGCAGCGCCCGGCCGAGCCGGTACGCCGCCCGCCGCCGGCGCCACAGCCGGAGCGCCCTGCTCCGCAGGCGCCGCTCGGCGGCCTGCGTGGCACGCTCGATATCGAACGCCCTGCCGAAGCACCGCGCCAGCGCGACGCCAACGCCCGCACGCCGCAAGGCGGGTGGGTGCGCGATCTCCTGACCGGGGCATCGCGCGAGGAGGAAGTCGCCAGGCCGGCAGCGCCCGCGGAAGCACCGCGCGCAACTCCCGCCCAGCGCTCGCCGCTGCATGTCATGGAGTCGCTCAACTCGCTCTCGGTCGATATCGCCCGGGCGATCGACCACGACGCCTCGATCGAGCTGTGGAACCGCTACCGGCGCGGCGAGCGTGACGTGTTCACGCGCCGCCTCTACACGCTCAAGGGCCAGCAGACCTTTGACGAAATCCGCCGCAAATATCAGGCAGAGGCGGAGTTCCGCGCCGCTGTCGACCGCTACTGCGACGATTTCGAGAAGCTGCTCAAGGACGTCTCGCGCAACGACCGCGACAACATCATGGCGCAGACCTACCTGACGTCGGACACCGGCAAGGTCTACACCATGCTGGCCCATGCGAGCGGCCGTTTGCACTGATTGAGGCGACACCACAGACACAGAAAAGGCGGGAAGTTCCCGCCTTTTCTGTGTGCAAAATGTCGGTCTGCGCTGCCCTTTATCCGCCTGCGGCACCTTCTCCCGTATAGCGACGGGGTGAAGGGAGATGGCATCAGCCTCGCCGCCCATACTGCGACGGTGACAATTGGCGAAATCATTGGCGATGGCGTTCTTTCTCTTCGTCACTATACGGGGAGAAATGCCCGGCAGCGCAATGAGGGTCAGCGCGAACCTGCGATATTTGGTCGAGTGATGGCTTAACGCGACGAACGATCGTTCGAAGCCTCGACCGGCTCAGATCACCGAATCCGTCCAGCCCACAATATCCTTCGCCGCCTCGCCGAAGGCGCTGTCGAGCGCGTTGACATAGGCCGGATTGCCGCTGCCGGAGACGGGAGCGGATGCGGTAAAGCTCTTCGAGGCGCGCACCTCGCCGTTGCGGTCGTTCAGGATGCGTACGAAGAGATTGACCTCGGCATGCTCGCCGCCATTGACGCGGACTTCGAAGGAGCGGATCTCGACGATCACCTGGTAGTCGATCGCCAGCCCCTCGCCCGGCTTGCCGACGCCGGCAAAGCTTCCGGAGCGCTGGAAGGTTTCGGCGAGCCTCGCCTGCACGATCAGCGGCAGCCGGTCGGCCCATTGCGCGCCCTTGAGATACTGGATCGAGCGATCTGACGGCTTGATGACGATGTTCTGGCTGTCCAGCGCCTTGAGCGCGGAGGGCTGGGCGATCAGGATCTGGCGGCGGCTGTGGCCATGGGCGTCGATCGACGGGGCGGACAGCTCGAACGTATCGAGCGGCGCCGGCTTGCCTCCCAATGCCGCGCAACCAGCCAGCGTCAAGCCAAGCAAAACGACTGCCGATCTATACCCACCCAACCCGAACGTCACGCGTGATCCCCACTGTCCCCGGATCGTATGATGAATCCGCATCCGCGGTCCATGTAATTGCTGCGGGCGGGCACGGAAGTCAACGCCGTGCCCTGCCATCGAACTGCCGGACCTCGCCGTCGCCGCCCGACAGGATGCGCTGCGGGTTGCGACTGAGATCGGTCACCGCCTCTTCGATGCGGCTGATCGAACGCCGGCTGTCCTGGACCAGCGCCTCGACATTCGACAGGCCCTGGCCCGAGAAGCGCGCAATATTGTCGGTGATCGTGCCAAGCCGGGCGTTCAGCGTGTCGGCGACCTGCTTGAACGACTTCAGCGTGTCCCTGGCATCGGCCATGACGCCGTCGGCCTGGCCCGAACCGAGCAGCGTATCGACCCTTTTCAGGATGCCGTCGACGCGCACCGAGGCATCGTTGAGGCGCGACGCAAGCTGTTTGGCGTCCTTGATCGTCTCGTCGATGTCGTCGGCCCGGTCGGCGAACTTGTCGGTCACCTTGGCGATGTCGGCGGCGGCCTTGTTGGCGTTTTCGCTGGCCTTCTGAATGTTGGCGAGCGCCACGCGCACTTGTGCCGGATCGATGCCGTCGAGCACATTGTCGACCTTTGCCAGCGTGCCTTGCGTGCGCTTGGCGAAATCGTTGACCGAGCCGACCGCGGTATCGACGTTCTTGATCACGCCGTCGAGCTGTCCGCTGGTCTCCTTCAGATTGGCGGTGACGGCGTCCACATTGGCGACGATGCTCTTGATCTTGTCCTTGTCGACGGCATTGAGCAGGCCTTCGGCAGCCTTCAGTGTGCCGTCGAGCTTGCCGGAAACACCCTTCAACTCGTCCGACAGCGCGCTGACGGCGGTCAGGAACTTGTCGATGCCGTCGGCATTCCTGGCCAGCGCATCGGAAAATGTCTGGGCGTTCTTGACGGTCTGGGTCAGCGGCCCGCGCACATCCCTGGTGAACCCTTCTAGGTCGGAAAGCACCTTGTCGGCGCGGGTGAAGATGTTCTGCGCCGTCTGCAGCAGGTTGGTGACCGCTGACGGATTGGCGATGATCTCGGCCGTCCTGCCTTCCTTTGCCGCCTCTTCCAGCAGGTTCGGTTCCTTGGGATCGGCGCCCTTCAATTCGATGTTGACCTGGCCGGCAAGGCTGGCGATGCCGATATCGGCCTGCGTCGATTTGGTGAGCGGCGTTGTCTGGTCGATCTCGGTCGTAGCAATGGCGGCATTGGGGTCATTGCGGTCGAAATAGACGCGCTTGACCACCCCGACCTTGACGCCGTTGAACAGCACCAGACTGCCGGGGCCGAGGCCGGAGGCCGAACCCTGAATGCGCACGCGCAGTTCCGCCGTCTCGCCGCGATCACCGATCTGGGCGGTCCAATAGACGAACCCGAACGCCGCCAGGATCGCAGCCAGGGTGAAAATGCCGACAATTACGTAGTTGGCTCTGGTTTCCATTGCCCCACTTATGTCTATGCGCGCGCGGCAAGATCAAGTTGCCGAGCGCGTTTTCCGCGGAAATAGGATTTGACCCACGGTTCTTCGCTTTTCAGCATGTCGTCGATCGTGCCTTCGACCAGGATTTTCTTGTTGCCGAGCACCGCCACGCGGTCGCAAGCGGTAAACAGCGTGTCGAGATCGTGCGTCACCATATAGACCGTCAGATCCATCGTATCGCGCAACTTCACCACCAATTCGTCGAATTCGGACGCGCTGATCGGGTCGAGGCCGGAAGTCGGCTCGTCGAGGAAGACGATATCGGGGTCGAGCGCCAGCGCCCGTGCCAGGGCGGCGCGCTTGATCATGCCGCCCGAAAGCTCCGAGGGAAATTTCTGCGCGGCGTCCGGCGGCAGGCCGACCAGTTCGATCTTGAGCAAGGCCAGCTCGTCCATCAGTTTCTTCGGCAGATCGAGATATTCGCGCATCGGCACCTGCACGTTTTCCTGCACGGTCAATGCCGAAAACAGGGCACCGTGCTGGAAAAGCACGCCAAGCCGCATGTCGATGCGCAACCGCTCGATGTCGCTGGCCTTTTCGAGGTCGAGACCAAACAGCTTGATCGTGCCGGACTGCTTGTGCAGCAGGCCGAGAATCGTGCGCAGCAGCACCGATTTGCCGGCGCCCGAGGCGCCGACGAAACCGAGGATTTCGCCGCGCTTGATGTCGAGCGCCAGTTTGTCGAGGATCAGCTTGTCGTCCAGGGCAACGGTGATGTCGCGCACCGACAGCACGATATCGCTTTCGCCCGTTCCCTGCATAGCCTTGGTCGCCTTTGAGTTTCTGCGCATCATGTCAGAACTCGATCGATGCGTAGAAGATGGCGAAAAGGCCATCGAGGATGATGACGACGAAGATCGACTTCACCACCGAGGCGGTGACGTGCAGACCCAGCGATTCGGCGCTGCCGCCGACCTTCATGCCTTCAACGGAAGCAATGGTGCCGATGATCATGGCCATGAACGGCGCCTTGATCAGCCCGGCGAAGATGGTGCTGATATCGATCGCGCCGCGCAGCCGGTCGATGAAGGCCGTCGGCGCAATACCGGAATAAAGCCAGGCGGCTAGGATGCCGCCGCCAAGAGCGGCAAAATTGGCGACGATGGTGAGACAGGGCAGCGCGATCACCAGCGCCACCAGGCGCGGAAACACCAGCACGCCGATCGGGTTGAGGCCGATGACCTTCAGCGCGTCGACCTCCTCGCGCATCTTCATCGAGCCGATCTCGGCGGTGATGGCGCTGCCGGAGCGGCCGGCGATCATGATGGCGGTCATCAGCACGCCGAGTTCGCGCAGGATCAGCACGCCGACCAGATCGACAACGAAAATGTTGGCGCCGAAATAATTGAGCTGGTAGGCGCCCTGCTGGGCGACGATGGCGCCGACGATCGCCGACATCAGCACCACCACGGGGATGGCGCCGACCCCCATGCGATCGATCTGGTTGAAGATCGCCGCCGGATTGATGGCATGGCCGCGCCCGAGCTTCATCTGGGCGCCGCCGATGGTGGCGCCGAGGATGTTCATCGAGGCGAGGAAATCGTCGCGCATCTCATAGATGCGGCGGCCGACCGCCTCCAGCCCGCGGAGGATGATGTTGGGGCGCCGGACGCCGCGCGATTCGGGCTCGCGCCGGACAGCTTCGCCAACGGCGCCGAGCAGGATCGAGGCGACATCGCTTTGCCCCTGCATCTTGATCTCGACACCCTTCTTTTCGAAGACACTGACCAGGCGATCGATCAGCCAGGCGCCGGCGGTGTCCATCTTCTCGATGTGGGAAAGATCCAAAGCGAGCGTCTGGAAGCCTTTGCGCTGCTCGATCTTGCGCATCTCGGCGTCGATCAGCGCCACTGTCGTCGTCGTCCAGATGCCGGAGAAAGCGCAGCCGAGGACGCCGCCCTCCTCGCCGACCGCAACGCGGGGCTGGTGGTCGGCCTCCTTGGCGGCGTTGCCGCTTGCGTCGCGTTTGCCGATGGTCAACATGGCGTCCTGTTTAGCCTGACGGGTCGTACCTGTCGATTTGCCGACGACGCGTTGTCGCATAGCCGGAGCAGAAAATTATGGCGCGTGTCATTTCGGTTGAGGCCGAGCGTTTTCCCATTGCCGGCACCTTCACCATCTCGCGCGGGTCGAAGACCGAAGCCGAAGTCATTACCTGCACGATCAGTGATGGGGACAATCGCGGATGGGGCGAATGCGTCCCCTACAAGCGCTATGGCGAGACTATGGAGGGGGTGCGCGACGCCATCGAGGCCATGCGCCGGCAGATAGAAGGCGGCATCAGCCACAAGGACCTGCTCGATGCGATGCCGGCGGGTGCTGCCCGCAACGCCATCGATTGCGCCTTGTGGGACCTGGAGGCCAAGATCAGCGGCGTTGCGGTCGCGGACGCCATCCACGTTGTGCCCTTGTCGGCGCTGGAGACGGCCTACACGCTGTCGCTGGGCGAGCCGGAGGCAATGGCGGCGCAAGCCCGCGCCAATGCCGGGCGGCCGCTGCTCAAGGTCAAGATTGGCGGCGACAACGACATGGCCCGCATCCGCGCCGTGACCGAAGCGGCGCCCGACAGCCGCATCATCCTCGACGCCAATGAAGGCTGGATCGATGCCAACATCATCGAGAATCTCGCTTTCGCCGCCGAACATGGCATAGCCCTGATCGAACAGCCGCTTCCCGCCGGCCATGATGCCATCCTGCGCCACATCGCGCATCCGGTGCCGATCTGCGCAGACGAAAGCGTCCACGAGGCGAAGGACCTCGAAACGCTTGTCGGCCTCTATGACGCCGTCAACATCAAGCTCGACAAATCCGGCGGCCTGACCGCCGCCCTTACCCTTCGCAACCGCGCCCGGGAGCTGGGATTCGGCGTGATGGTCGGCTGCATGGTCGGCACGTCGCTGGCGATGGCGCCGGCAGTGCTTTTGGCGCAAGGCGCCGACTTCGTCGACCTCGACGGTCCGCTGCTGCTTGCCCGCGACCGCCAGCCCGGCCTCGTGTACCAGGGGTCGCTGGTGTCACCGCCTGACAGGATGCTGTGGGGCTGAACGCGCGGCGAGCCCGATCAGCGCCAGGCCGACGATGGCGATCGGGATCATCGCCAGGAAGCCGTCGACGCCGTAGCGCTCGTAAAGCGGGCCGGACGCCAGCGTCACCGCCGCCATGAAGAAGCCGTTGAAGAAATAGGCAATGCCTTGCGCCGCACCCGTGCGTTCTTCCGAAACCGTTTCGCCGATCATCTTCTGCAGGCCGATCAACACCATCGCCACCGACACCGAATGCAGGGTCTGGACGCCGAAGAAACCGGCAACGCCAAGCCCGAGTGGCCAGATCAACGGAAAGGCGATCCAGCGCACGATGGAGCCGACGCCGGCGATCAGCATCACCTTGACGACTGAGACGGAGGCAAAAATACGGTTGAAAAACACGAACATGCAGACCTCGGCCACCACGCCCCAGGCCCACAGCAGGCCAACGACGGAATCGCTGATGCCGACCGATTTCCAGTAGATTGAGACAAAGCCGTAGAGGAAGGCATGGCTGGCGGTGATGATGCCGACGCCGAGGGTGAAATACAGGAAATACGGATTGAGAAGGCTCGGCGCCTGATGCTGGATGTCGGCGGCCGAAAGCGGCGAAGCCCGGCGCGGGCGGCCAAGCCGCGGCGCCAGCAATCCGGCGACGAGCGCGGCAGACAATGCCGCAAAGATGATTACCGGCACGGCCTGCGGGCTCGTCCAGGCCAGGATAAAGCCGCCTGCGACGTTGGCGCAGAGATAGGAGATCGAGCCCCATTTGCGCATCGCGGTGTAGTTCGAGCCGAAGCGGCGCACGCCCGACAGCGCGAGCGAATCGGCGATCGGCGAATGCGGCGTCCACACCACCGTCAGCGCCAGCGATACGGCAAGCACCGCCGCATAGGTGGGAGTGAGGAAATAGCCGGCGGAAAGCACCATCGTCGCGGCCACCAGCGCAATATAGACATCGGCCCTGTCCTTCGCCCGGTCCGCCAGCGCGGTCAGCAGCGGCGTCGTCACCACGCGCAGGAACATCGGCGCCGCCAGGATGATGGCGATCTGCTCGGCGTGGAAACCCTGGGCATGCAGCCACAGCGGGAAATAAGGCACATGCGTTCCCAGCGACACGAATAATGTCGCGAAGATCAGACTCATGCGCAGTTCGAAATGGCGCGGCTTGACGAGTTGTTCGGGCGAGAGCGGCGGCAGCGACATGAATCGATCCAATTACGCTGCACAAAGGGCTGCAACGCAGATCGATCCCTTAACATGCGCGAAAGCGGTCCGAAACTGCCTGGGCCAGTCGATTAACAGGAGGGTTATGCCGCTTCGACGACCCTGTCTTCGATCAGCAAGGGGATGAGCGGCTCGTCCGGTGCTTCGGGCAGCACCAGCGCCCAGTGGATGATCTCCATCTTGCCGTCGAAATGTTCGACCACCGCCGTGCAGCTCTCCACCCAGTCGCCAGTGTTGATGTACTGCACATCCTCATAAGTCTCGATCGCGGCGTGATGGATGTGGCCGCAGATGACGCCGTCGACATGCGAGCGGCGGGCCTCCTCGGTCAGCACCGTCTGGAACGAGCCGATGAAGTTCACCGCCTTCTTGACCTTGACCTTGGCCCAGGACGAGAACGACCAGTAGGGAAGGCCGAGCATATGGCGGAGCCTCGTCACCACGCGGTTGACCACCATCGCGGCGTCATAGGCGTAGTCGCCGAGGTAGGCCAGCCAGCGTGCATTGTGGACGACGGTATCGAACTGGTCGCCGTGGATGACCAGCAGGCGCCTGCCATCGGCGGTTTCGTGGATGGCGCGGTCGGCAACGACGATGCCGCCGAAATGCACGCCTTGGAACTGGCGCGCGAATTCGTCGTGATTGCCGGCGATATAGGTGATCGAGGTGCCCTTGCGCGCCTTGCGCAGCAGTTTCTGGACGACGTCATTGTGGCTCTGCGGCCAATGCCAGCTGCGCCGCAGACGCCAGCCGTCGACGATGTCTCCGACGAGATAGATGATATCGGCGTCGTGATACCGCAGGAAATCGATCAGGAACTCGGCCTTGGCCGCCTTCGATCCGAGATGCAGGTCGGATATGAACATGCTGCGGAAAGTGCGGGTTTCTGTACCGGACATCAGATCGTCACCGTTGCTTTCGCGCAGGCTATGCCCCGATTCATGCAACAACCGTATGACGGTTGCGATTGGGCCAGCCAAAGGGCTAGCGTGCCGCGCCATTCACAGGAGAAAATCGTCATGGATCTTGGCATCAAGGGCAAGAAGGCCATCGTCTGCGCATCGAGCAAAGGGCTTGGCCGCGGCTGCGCCACGGCGCTGGCCGAGGCCGGCTGCGATCTCGTTGTCAACGGCCGCAATGCCGAGCTGCTGGCAAAAACCGCAGCCGAACTGCGCGAACGCTACGGCGTGAAGGTGACCGAGATCGTCGGCGACGTCTCGACGCCCGAGGTGCAGAAGGCGATCCTAGCCGCCTGCCCCGACCCGGATATCCTGGTCAACAACAATGGCGGCCCGCCCTTGCGCGATTTCCGCGAACTCGACCGCGCAAAGATCCTCGAAGGCGTGACGCAGAACATGGTGACGCCGATCGAACTGGTGCAGGCCGTCATCGACGGCATGGCCATGCGCGGCTTCGGCCGCATCGTCAACATCACCTCGCTGTCGGTCTACGTCCCGATTCCCGGCCTCGATCTGTCGTCCGGCGCGCGAGCCGGGCTGACTTCGTTCCTGGCCGGCGTGGCGCGCACGGTGATCGACCGCAACGTCACCATCAACAGCCTGCTGCCGGGCAAGCTCGACACCGACCGGCTGCGCGGCCCGCATGAGGCCGGCACGATGGAAGACCCGGCAGCGGCCGCAGCGCGCAAGACCCGCATCAGCGCCGACGTTCCGGCCAAGCGGCTCGGCACGCCGGAAGAGTTCGGCCAGATCTGCGCCTTTCTGTGCTCGGTCCATGCCGGTTATCTCACCGGCCAGAACATCCCGGTCGATGGCGGCCTCTATGTCAGCGCGTTCTGAAGGGCTCAGTGCATCCTCAGCAGGATTTCCGCGCAACCGTTTGAAACAATTCGGTCTTTTCGGCCCCGGTTCTTTTAGCCGCCCTTGCGTCATTTGGCGTCGCGAAAAACCATTTTTGCGTGCTAAAAGGCTGCAAAGCAGGTTTGAGGGAGCGGCCGCATGGAAGGCGAGAACAAGAAAACGGCACGTTCGGACCTCGACGAAGCCGCCCTCTACTTCCATAAGCATCCAAGGCCGGGAAAGCTCGAGATCCAGGCGACCAAGCCACTCGGCAACCAGCGCGATCTGGCGCTGGCCTATTCGCCTGGTGTTGCCGCCCCCTGCCTCGAAATCCGCGACAATCCGGCGACGGCCGCCGACTACACGGCGCGCGCCAATCTGGTCGGCGTCGTCTCCAACGGCTCGGCCGTTCTCGGCCTCGGCAATATCGGCCCGCTCGCCTCCAAGCCGGTGATGGAAGGCAAGGCGGTGCTGTTCAAGAAATTCGCCGGCATCGACGTCTTCGACATCGAGATCGACGCGCCGGGCATAGAGCGCATGGTCGAGACGATCTCGGCGCTGGAACCGACATTCGGCGGCATCAATCTCGAGGACATCAAGGCGCCCGAATGCTTCGAGGTCGAGGCGCAGTTGAAGGCCCGCATGAGCATTCCCGTCTTCCATGACGACCAGCATGGCACCGCCATCATCGTCGCCGCCGCGGTGCTCAACGGGCTGGAATTCGCCGGCAAGACCATTTCCGACATCAAGATCGTCACCTCAGGCGCCGGTGCGGCAGCGCTCGCCTGCCTCAACCTGTTGGTCTCGCTTGGCGCCAAGGTAGAGAATATCTGGGTCACCGACCGCTTCGGCGTCGCCTACAAGGGCCGCACCGACGAGATGGATCGCTGGAAAGACCCCTATGTGAAGGACACCGAGGCGCGCACGCTGGCCGATGTGATCCCTGGCGCCGACGTTTTTCTCGGCCTGTCGGCCGCCGGCGTGCTGAAGCCGGAATTGCTTGATCATATGGCGCCTAAGCCGTTGATCCTGGCGCTGGCCAACCCCAATCCCGAGATCATGCCGGAGGTCGCGCGCGCCGCTCGTCCCGACGCGATGATCTGCACCGGCCGTTCCGATTTCCCCAATCAGGTCAACAACGTGCTTTGTTTTCCTTACATCTTCCGCGGTGCGCTGGATTGCGGCGCCAGCGCCATCAACGAGGAGATGAAGATGGCCGCGGTCCGGGCGATCGCCGCGCTTGCCCGCGAAGAACCATCCGACGTCGCCGCCCGCGCCTATTCCGGCGAGACGCCGATCTTCGGACCCGACTTCCTTATCCCCTCGCCCTTCGATCCCCGCCTGATCCTGCGCATCGCGCCGGCGGTGGCCAAGGCTGCCTGCGACACCGGCGTCGCGACCCGGCCGATCACCGACTTCGCCGCCTATATCGACCAGCTCAACCGCTTCGTCTTCCGCTCCGGCCTGGTGATGAAGCCGGTGTTTTCGTCGGCCAAGGCGTCGACCGCCAAGCGCGTCATCTATGCCGACGGCGAGGACGAGCGCGTGCTGCGCGCAGCCCAGGTGGTGCTGGAGGAAGGCATTGCCGAGCCGATCCTGATCGGCCGCCCGCATGTCATCGAGGTCAGGCTGAAGCGCTACGGCCTGCGTATCAAGCCGGGCGTTGATTTCGGCCTGATCAACCCGGAAGACGATCCGCGCTACCGCCATTATGTCGACCTGTTGATCGAGCTTGCCGGCCGGCGCGGCGTGACGACGGAGGCCGCGCGCACCATGGTGCGCACCGACAATACGGTGATTGCCGCGCTGGCGCTGAAGCGCGGCGATGCCGACGCCATGATCTGCGGCCTCGAGGGCCGTTTCGAGCGGCATCTGCGCAATGTGACGCTGGTCATCGGACCACGCGCAGGCGTCAAGGACCGCGACCTGTCGACGCTGTCGATGCTGATCTCGCAACGCGGCATCATCTTCCTCACCGACACCCATGTCTCGGTCGACCCGACCGCCGAGGAGATCGCCGAAATGACCATTCTGGCGGCGGAGGAAATCCAGCGGTTCGGCATCGAGCCGAAGGCAGCGCTGCTGTCGCATTCGGATTTCGGCTCGCGCGATTCCCCCAGCGCGCTGAAGATGCGGCAGGCGGCGGCGATCCTGGCGCGAGTTGCGCCCGACCTGCAATGCGACGGCGAGATGCATGCCGATGCAGCCCTGTCGGAGCATCTGCGCCAGCGCGTCTATCCGCATTCGCGGCTGAAGGGCGAAGCCAATCTCCTGGTGTTCCCCAACCTCGACTCCGCCAACATCACGCTGACCGCGCTGCGCACGATGATGGATGCGCTGCATGTCGGGCCGATCCTGCTTGGCACCGACAAGCCGGCGCATATTTTGACGCCGTCGGTGACCTCGCGCGGCGTCGTCAACATGACGGCGCTTGCGGTGGTCGAGGCGGCGCACAAGGCACAGGCGGTGGTTCATTTCAACTGACGCCGTCAGGCAGGCACGAAACGGTAATGCCCGGTCTGCGTGAAGGCAAACAGCGTGTCCTCCTCGCGGGCGCCCGCCCCGATATTGTGGATGACCAGCGCTCGTTCCGGCACGTCCGCCGAGCGTTCGGATGAGACGATGACGATGTGCGGCAGGTTGCCGGGCAGCATCTGGGTGACGATATCGCCCGGCTGAAAGTCGGGAGGATACTCGCTGGCGGGCAAGGAAACTCCGTTGCGTCCGAAAAAAGCGGCAAGATTGCCGACCCGTCGGTGGTCGATGTTGCGGTCGGTCGATTTCAGGCCCCAGGTCTTGGGATAGGCGGCGAAATTGGCGGCCATATCCTCATGCACCAGTTTCTGCAGGTCGAGATTGAAGGCGCGGCGATAGGCGCGCACGATGACATCCGTGCACACGCCCCTATCCGGCGCGACGTCGCCGCCGGGATAGCCGAGGCGGACATAGGCCGGGTCGTAGAAGGTGGTGACGCCGATCTGCTCACGCGCGGCTTCGACCAATTTGCTGCGCCAGTCCGGAGCGGCTGGATTTTCCTGCGCCAAGGGTGCGGGCGCCGCCAGGCACAACAGACCGAACTGCAGCGCGGTTCGACGGGTAAGCGTGGTCATGCCCGGTCCCCGGGTTTTGCTGGATCGAGGGATAATTCCGGGGCGATTGCGCCTTTTTCATGCAGCGGTGAGATCGCACAGTTGCCGCTCTATCCAAACGCCTCCTTCAACGCGTCTATGGGCTAAGACCATCTTTGGTTGTAGATTGAGGGAACGATTAACCGCGAATCCGGTAGCATCGCGACAGGCAGGCAAGCGGGGTTTCGGGCAATGACGGGCGGACGATGGAGGCTGAAGCATCTGGCTGCGCTGCTCGGCGCGCTTGTGCTTTCGGCCGTCGCCACCACTGAACCGCAGGCCGCCTCCCGCGTTTGCCGTCAACTGGAAGCCGAGCTTGCTTCTTCATCGAATGGCGGCGGCAATTCCAGCATGGTGCGGAAGTATGACAAGGCCATCTCCCGCCAGTTCGAACAGCTATCAAAGGTGCGCGGTCGTGCGAGCGATGCGAATTGCGGGTTTTCGCTGTTTTCGCGCAATGTCAGCCAATGCGCTGCGCTGAACAGCAGCATCGATCGCATGAACGCCAATCTCGACGCGCTGCAAGCCAAGCGCGCCCAGCTTGCCGGCGGCGGCTCGCGGCGCGACCACGGCCGCATCCTGGCCGCGCTCGACGCCAATGGCTGCCGCGACGAGCCCGCGCCGCGCCTGCGGGAGCCGCTGCAAGAAGCCAGCCGCGAACCGGATGACGGCAATTTGTTCGACCAGCTTTTCGGCGGCAGCCGGCAGATTGACACGCTCGACCAGCCCGACGATCCCGGCGAGGAGCGCAATGTGCGCCGGGTGCTCAATCAGCCCGGCGTGCCGGATTTCCCGACGGTCGGCGGCGAGTTCCATACGAGCTGCGTGCGCACCTGCGACGGCTATTTCTTCCCGATGTCGAACTCGGCTTCGCTCGGCGATTTCGAGCGCGACCAGAAGAATTGCGAATCGAGCTGCCCCGGCACCGAAATGCAGGTGTTCTATTCGCGCGGCATGGAAGACGATTCGGCCAACATGACGTCGTCGGTGACCGGCAGGCCCTACAGCGAGTTGCCGACCGCCTATCTCTACAAACAGCCCAACATGTCGCGGCCGCTGGCTTGTGGCTGCAATGCGCAGGCCGGAAATTTCGAGATCATCGGCGGCAACCCGCCACCGCCCGACCAATCGCAGCCTGATACCGAGACAACGCCATTCATTCCGGTGCCGGCGGCCAAACCCGATCCGGGCGCGGATCCGGAGACGCTGGCCAATATGCAGGGCGGGCTCGACCGCGCTGCCATCAAGCGCCTTGCCGTCAAGCCGGTGGTGTCGCCGGTGTCGCTGATCCCGCCGGACCAGCGCAAGGTCAGGGTCGTCGGGCCAGCGTTCCTTCCCGACCCAGCAGCGGCAATAGATCTGCAAGCTCCGGCCCGGAAGCAAGTCCGGTAAGCGCCAGTCTCAGCGGCATGAACAGCGCCTTGCCCTTGCGGCCGCTGGCTTCCCTGATCCTGGCCGTCCAGTCCTTCCACACCGTTCCGGTCCACGGCTCTTCCGGCAACAGGTCGAAGGCCTGCTGCAGGAAGTCGCGATCCTCGTCGGAAAATTCCGGCGCGGGCTGCGGGCCGTCGGCAAGGATGCGCCACCAGCCGACCGCGTCGCTCAGCCGGTCGAGATTGCCGCGCACCGCCAGCCAGAACGGCTCGGCCTTGTCGCCGGAGATGCCGAGCACGATCAGCCGATCCCGCGCCTCGGAAAACGGCATGTGGTGCATGAGCGCACGATTGAGCACGAACAGCTCGTCCGGGTCGAATTTGGCCGCCGATTTCGACGTGGCGGCGGGATCGAAGCGCGCGGCCAGTGCCGGCATGTCATGCACCGCTGCGACATTTTCCGAGGTGCCGACAAGGACGGCCAGCGAAGCCACAGCCATCGGTTCGATGCCCTCCTCGCGCAGGCTTTCGATCGACAGCGCACCGCTGCGCTTCGACAGGCCCTCGCCCGAGGCCGTGGTCAAGAGATTGTGGTGGCCGAAGACAGGCGGCTCGGCGCCCAATGCCTTGAACAGCGCGATCTGCACGCCGGTGTTGGTGACGTGGTCGTCGCCGCGGATGACATGACTGACCCCCATCTCGATGTCGTCGACGACCGAAGGCAGCGTGTAGAGATAAGTGCCGTCCTCGCGCCGCAGCACCGGATCGGACAGTGAGGCCAGATCGACGGTTTCCTCGCCGCGCACCAGATCGTTCCAGTGCACTTCGGTGCGTTCGGGCTGCAGCGGATCGCTGGTGAAATTCGGCAGCAGAAAGCGCCAGTGCGGCCGGCGGCCATCGGAGCGGTATTCGGCGATCTGCTGCTGCGAAAGCGCCAGCGCCTCGCGGCCATAGACCGGCGGCAGGCCGCGCGTGCGGCGCACCTTGCGGCGCAGGTCGAGTTCTTCGGGGGTCTCGTAGCAGGGATAGACAACGCCGGCTCTCTGCAGCCGCTCCACCGCCGCGTCGTAAGTTTCGAAGCGCCGCGACTGGTATTCGGTGGCGTCGGGAAAAATCCCCAGCCAGTGCAGGTCGTAGAGGATGGCGTCGGAAAATTCCTGCCTCGAGCGGGCAATGTCTGTGTCGTCGAAGCGCTGAATGAAACGGCCCTTGTTGTTCATGGCAAACAGCCAGTTGAACAAGGCGGTGCGGGCATTGCCGATATGAATGCGGCCGGTTGGTGAGGGGGCAAAACGGACGGTAACTGTCATGGGCGGGGCGTAACGGATGCTCTTGGAATTGACAAGACGCGCCCCCGCGCGACGCCAAAGACATAATGCACGCCAGCTAAAATGAAAAGGCTGTGAGCCAGAATCCGGCCGGGCCTGTCTCGGGTGAACCGCTCACCAGCGGTCCACGCCGGCAGAATCGGGCTTTCCTCAGCGGCTTTTTGTCCCCGTTATCCACATATGTGACACACAAGATGTTGGGGTCACAAAAGCTACGCAAACGAATCCTTGACGACGCAAACCGAGTCGCCTTTTATGTGCCATGTGCTCTTGTTGAGGGCGCGACCGGAGAGTTTCGAGCCCGGTCATTTTCCCGGATTTTGTGCGTTTTGGCCATGATTTCCGCCTGTTTACGAGGCTGGCGGAAGCGTTGGATCGTGGGGGCTTCGGGAGCGAAAAGGGAGATTTGTCGGACTGGAATAAATTGTCTGTTAACACTATATTTAGTGTTTGCAGGCAGGTTCGACGCTAGATAGTGTGAATTTCCCTCGGTCGAGGGAATCGAGGAAAAATTCAGTTTTGAGGGACCCGCAGGGTTCGGCGCAGAGTTGGAACAGCGGCTTCGTAAGAAGCTCGACCAGCAAGGCGACGAAGACTGCCACAAGGAGAGCCGGTGTTTTCGAACGCCGGCAGACGGCGGACATGCGCGTTTCGCATTGGGGGCAGAAATCCCCGGGGAAAAGCGCTATATATAGACAAAAGGGACCGGACCAATGCGCATCGAGCGTCGTTTCACCAAGCCAGGCCAATCAGCTTACGCGGAGATCGAATTCCGCAAGGCGCTTTCGGAGATCAAGAATCCGGACGGCTCGGTGGTGTTCCGCTTGGACAATATCGATGTGCCGGCGCAGTTCTCGCAGGTTGCCGCCGACATCCTGGCGCAGAAGTATTTCCGCAAGGCCGGCGTGCCCGCGCGCCTGAAGAAGGTCGAGGAGAACGACGTCCCCTCCTTCCTGTGGCGCTCCGTCGCCGACGAGGCCGAGCTTGCCAAGCTGCCGGAAGCCGAGCGCTACGGTTCCGAAATCGACGCCCGCCAGGTCTTCGACCGGCTGGCCGGCACCTGGACCTATTGGGGCTACAAGGGCGGCTACTTCAAGTCGGAAGAAGACGCGAGCGCCTTCCGCGACGAACTCGCCTATATGCTCGCCACCCAGCGCGTTGCGCCGAACTCGCCGCAATGGTTCAACACCGGTCTGCACTGGGCCTACGGCATCGATGGTCCGAGCCAGGGCCACTATTATGTCGACCCGTTTACCGGCAAGCTGACCAAGTCGAAGTCCTCCTACGAGCATCCGCAGCCGCATGCCTGTTTCATCCAGGGCGTGCAGGACGATCTCGTCAACGAAGGCGGCATCATGGACCTGTGGGTGCGCGAAGCGCGCCTGTTCAAATACGGCTCGGGCACCGGCTCCAATTTCTCCATGCTGCGCGGCGAAGGCGAAAAGCTGTCGGGCGGCGGCCGTTCGTCCGGCCTGATGAGCTTCCTCAAGATCGGCGACCGCGCGGCGGGCGCAATCAAGTCGGGCGGCACCACGCGTCGTGCGGCCAAGATGGTCATTGTCGACGCCGACCATCCCGATATCGAGGAATTCATCGACTGGAAGGTCAATGAAGAGCAGAAGGTGGCGTCGCTGGTCACCGGCTCCAAGATCGTGAAAAAACATCTCGAAGCGATCATGAAGGCCTGCATCAATTGCGAAGGCCATGATGACGATTGCTTCGACCCGTCGATCAACACCGCGCTGAAGCGCGAGATCAAGGCGGCCAAGAAGTCGGCCGTGCCGGAGAACTACATCTACCGCGTCATCCAGTTCGCCAAGCAGGGCTACACCGCGATGTCGTTCAAGACCTACGACACCGACTGGGATTCCGACGCCTACCTCACCGTTTCCGGCCAGAACTCCAACAATTCGGTGTCGCTGAAGGACAACTTCCTGCGCGCCGTCGAGGAGGATGCCGACTGGCATCTGACCGCCCGCAAGGACGGCAAGGTGCTGAAGACGCTGAAGGCACGCGACCTCTGGGAAAAGATCGGCTACGCCGCCTGGGCTTCGGCCGATCCGGGCCTGCATTTCAACACGACGATGAACGACTGGCACACCTGCGCTTCGGCCGGTGCGATCCGGGCGTCGAACCCGTGCTCGGAATACATGTTCCTCGACGACACGGCCTGCAACCTGGCCTCGATCAACCTGCTGCCTTACCGCAATGCCGACGGCACGATCGACATCGCCGCCTATGAGCACACGGTGCGGCTGTGGACCGTCGTCCTCGAAATCTCGGTGATGATGGCGCAATTCCCGTCGAAGGAGATCGCCAAGCAGTCCTACGAATACCGCACGCTCGGCCTCGGCTATGCCAACATTGGCGGCCTGCTGATGACGTCCGGCATTCCCTATGATTCCGACGATGGCCGCGCCATCTGCGCCGCACTCACCGCCATCATGACCGGCATTGCCTATGCCACCTCGGCCGAGATGGCCGGCGAGCTCGGCGCCTTCGCCGATTACGACCGCAATGCGCAGAACATGCTGCGCGTCATGCGCAACCATCGCCGTGCCGCCTATGGCGAGAAACAGGGCTACGAGAAGCTCGCCGTCAATCCGGTGCCGCTGGTCGCGTCCGACCTGAAGCAGCAGGAATTGGCCACGCACGCCAAGGCTGCCTGGGACCGCGCCATCGAACTCGGCGAAGAGCATGGCTACCGCAATGCGCAGGCGACCGTGATTGCGCCGACCGGCACGATCGGCCTGGTTATGGATTGCGATACCACCGGCATCGAGCCCGACTTCGCGCTGGTGAAGTTCAAGAAGCTTGCCGGCGGCGGCTATTTCAAGATCATCAACCGCGCCGTGCCGGAAGCGCTGCGCACACTGGGTTACTCAGAAAGCCAGATCGCCGAGATCGAGGCCTATGCGGTCGGTCACGGCAACATGAACCAGGCGCCGGCGGTCAACCCCGGCTCGCTCAAGGCGAAGGGCTTCACCGACGACAAGATCGCGGCGCTCAATGCAGCACTGAAGTCGGCCTTCGACATCAAGTTCGTCTTCAACCAGTGGACGCTCGGCGCCGACTGGGTGAAGGAGACGTTCGGCTTCACCGATGAGCAGCTCAACGACTTCTCGTTCGAGATGCTGCCGGCGCTCGGCTTCTCCAGGAGGGACATCGAAGCCGCCAACATCCATGTCTGCGGTGCGATGACGCTGGAAGGCGCGCCCTTCCTCAAGGCCGAGCATCTCGCGGTGTTCGACTGCGCCAGCCCGTGCGGCAAGATCGGCAAGCGCTCGCTGTCCATCAACAGCCACATCCAGATGATGGCTGCGGCACAGCCTTTCATCTCCGGCGCCATCTCCAAGACCATCAACATGCCCAACGATGCGACGGTGGAAGACGCCAAGGGCGCCTACATGCTGTCGTGGAAGCTGGCGCTGAAGGCCAACGCGCTCTATCGCGACGGCTCGAAGCTGTCGCAGCCGCTCAATTCGTCGCTGCTCGCCGACAGCGAGGACGACGAGGACGATGCGGTCGAGCAGTTGATCGCGGCGCCCGCTTCACAGCGTGCCGTGCAGGTCACCGAGAAGATCGTCGAGCGCGTCATCGAACGCCTCTACCGCGATCGTGAAAAACTGCCGAATCGCCGCAAGGGCTACACCCAGAAGGCAGTCGTCGGCGGCCACAAGGTCTACCTGCGCACGGGCGAATTCGACGACGGCCGCATCGGCGAGATCTTCATCGACATGCACAAGGAAGGCGCCGCTTTCCGAGCGATGATGAACAACTTCGCCATCGCCATCTCGCTTGGCTTGCAATATGGCGTGCCGCTCGAGGAATTTGTCGAGGCCTTCACCTTCACCAAATTCGAGCCGGCCGGCATGGTGCAGGGCAACGACGCGATCAAGAATGCGACGTCGATCCTCGACTACGTGTTCCGCGAACTCGCCGTGTCCTACCTCGGCCGCCACGACCTCGCCCATGTCGACCAGTCGGATTTCGACAAGACGGCGCTCGGACGCGGCATCAACGAAGGCAAGGCGACGCCGTTCTCGAAGGGCCTTACCCGCGGCGCCTCGCCGGTCAAGTTGGTGTCTGGCCTAGGTGGCGAACCCAAGGGTTTTGCCGGATCACCTGCCGCGGCCCCTGCCCGGGTCACCCCAACTGCGTTCTCAGGCTCCAACGTGTTGGCGCTTAAACCAGCAAGCGACGAAGCCATCGCCTACAAGCGCGACTATGAGGAGCGAGCCAAGGAATTGGTCGAAGATATTGTTTCCGAGGAGGCTGCCGACCCCACCGGGTTGTTCACCGACGAAGCAGCGAAAGAAGCGGCCGAGGCAAAGGCGCTTGCCTCCACACGGCGGCAGCAATCCTTGATGCAAGGCTACACCGGCAACGAATGCTCGGAATGCCACAACTTCACAATGGTGCGGAACGGGACCTGCGAGAAGTGCGATACTTGTGGATCGACGAGCGGGTGCAGCTGAGAACTCATGCCGCCTCGGCTTACAGTCCGCGAAGTCATTCGCCTGCTGGAGACCGACGGTTGGTATCTGGTTGCAACCAAGGGCAGCCATCGCCAATATAAGCACAAAACCAAAGCCGGCCGCGTCACCGTGGCCGGCAAACCGTCTGAAGAGGTTGCGCCAGGAACACTGAACAGCATCCTCAAGCAGTCTGGTTTGAAGGAGTGACTATATGCGTTACGCGGTGGTGATTGAAAAAGCAGGCAACAATTTCTCTGCCTATGTGCCGGACCTACCCGGCTGCATCGCAACTGGTGCTACCGTGCCAGAAGTAGAAATCGAAATTCGCGACGCTATACGCTTTCACATCGAGGGCTTGCGTGCCGATGGGCTGGAGGTGCCCAAAGGAATCAGTCTTGCGGAATACGTAGAGGCATAAGCGGTAGCCTTCAGGACAACATCCTATCCCGGCACCCGCAGCGTCTGATCGTCGAACAGCGGCTCGTCCTGCCCCGCCCGAACGAACAGCACCCTCCGCCCCTCACCCGCCGGCGCCTCGAAATACTGAATACCATCCGGCATTTCGCCCCAGTCGCCGCAGGGCGGTTCGGGGACCTCATCATTGGCGAGCGCTTTCAGTTCTTTTGCATAGTCGGCATCGGGGCTGAATGTGTAGCGTTTGACGCCGGTGGGCACGGTGCCCTCGGTGTAGGGCGTCAGCACGCAGCGGGCGCTGACTGATTTGTCGGTCTTTTCCAGCAACAGTCGCAGCACTGCGGCCTCTGCGGTTTCGCCGGATTGAATGTCGAACACCTCGACCAGCGGATCGGGCGTGCCGCCATCGCTGTATTTGATGGCGAGCGCATTGCCGGCGAACTCGAAATGGATCTGGCGGAAGCCGAAATCGCAGCGCTGCGCCCAACCGGCCAGCCCAACCGTCTTGTCGGCCAGTTTTTCCCAGACGCATTTGTCGATCGGCGGGCGCGACGGCGACGGCTCGTCCGCATATGCAGCGGCTGATATCGCCGCGGCGGCAAACAGCACGCAAATCCAGACAATTGATCTCATGGCGCTATTCATCGCTGCATCCTGTCAATGTGAAGGCGTCCCACGCCGAGCCGTCCGGATTGGCATTGGCGAAATCGGCAAATTCGGTGAAGCCCGCGCCGAAATCGGGCAGCAACAGCCCTTTCGGCGCCGGTGTCGCTTCGCGCGAATTCAGCTGCTCGGCGCCGCCTCCGGTCAAGGCATAGACCTGGCCCATCCAGATCCGGCACATCCCGCTGCCGTCCTCCAGCCCCGCTTCGCGGTCGTCGTCGGTGCAGGCATGGCGGATGGTGCCGAGCGGAAACGAATTTTTGCCATTGGTCCAGGTGATGTCGGCCGGCAAGCGCGTGTCGGTGTTGGGGACGGTCACCGAAAACACTTCGGCCGTCAGTGCCGCCGGTTCATTGTCGAGCGGCCGGAATTGCAACACCGCGCCCGAACGCGGCTCGCGATAGGTGGCGTGGCTTAGCAGACACTCTCTTGCGCTCGCTGCCTGCACGGCGCCGAGCAGAGCCAGGCAAACGACGGCCAGCCTGCGAACGATCATTGGATGTCTCGTCATGAAAGTGGCGCCTCAGATAAAACCGACCAGCCAAGCCGCGCCGCCCAAAAACGCGGCCGAACAGACCCACAGCAGCCAAAGCCCGCGCACCCTGCATTCGAGCACTGCCGAGGCGGGGTTGGCTGGGTCGTAATGCACGTCGACCTTGCCGCCCTCGGCATAGCTGCGCGCCTGGCCGCTGACGAGGCCGGGCATTGAAGCGGTGACCGTGGCGCCGAAGGTGACGCGGTCTGAGGTGTAGTGCTGGCCTGCGACGCCGTAGCTGTACACGATGCGGGATTTGAAGACGGTGCTCCAGCGTCGATGGCTGCTGTAGTTTCGCAGCGTCTGCAGGCCCGAGGAGTCAATGCGGCCGGGGGCGACCGGCCATTTTGCCGCCTGCTCGGCAAGCGACTTCTGGACGAAGGCCATGCGCAGGATCATCAGGCCCATGAACAGCAGCAGCGCTCCGGCGCCGAGGTTCTGCGGCTTGGGCAGGTGCGGCCGGATCGCCTCCAGCACGCCACCGAGCGAAAACACCAGCACCACCGTGCCGATCACCAGCCCGGCCGAGAGCTTGACCATGAACTTGAAGGCGCCGTCCGGCAGGGTGCGTTCGATCACGGCCTTGCCCGGATCGGCCGGATTGTAGAAGACGGTCACTTCAGCGCCGGTGGGAAACTGCGCCAAGGTTTCGGTGACTTCGAAATTCCCCAGATTCTCCTTCACGCTGTAGCGCGAGCTTTGAAATTTCTTTTTACCGACCTTGTATTCGAAGGTGACCGCCGGAAAATTGCGCATCTCGGTGGTGTCGCTGCTGTCCGAGCCGACGCCCGACCTTCTGACTTCGCGCGCCTCGACGCGCGACGAGATGATCTTGCCCGGCGCCGGCAGCCAGTGGCTCATCGCCTGCACCTCGCGCCATTTGACGAAGGTGATGAACGACAGACCGCCCGCGATCGCGCAGGCAAATCCGACAATCAGAAATTTGAGCTCTACGTCCACCGCGTCCCCCAGGAGTGCCGGAAGCTGCAAATAGATAGCACGGCGAAGGCAATGTCTTGATTATTCGCAAAGGACGAACCGCCCTTCCTCGGGTATCGAAGCCCCCTCAACTTTGTTAAGAGTCGCCCAAACTGTTAGGAGCCATGAGACCAGGATGACAGCACTGCGCGTTCTCTCGGATGCCTTCATTCCGGAACTCCCGAACCACTACAAAGGCAAGGTCCGCGAGAATTACGATCTGCCGGATGGCCGCCGCATCATCATCGCCACCGACCGGCTGAGCGCCTTCGATGTGATCCTGACCGCAATACCGCTCAAGGGAGAGCTGCTGACGCAGACGGCGCGCTACTGGTTCGAGGAAACGGCGGACATCTGCCCCAACCATGTGCTCGATTATCCCGACCCCAATGTCGTCGTCGGCACCAGGCTCGACATTCTGCCGGTGGAAATCGTCGTTCGCGACTATCTCGCCGGCACCACCAGCACTTCGGTGCTGACGAAATACAAGAACGGCGAACGCGATATGTACGGCATCCGCCTGCCGGACGGACTGCGCGACAATGAGAAGCTGCCGCAGGCCATCATCACGCCGACCAGCAAGGCGCTCGATGGCGGTCATGACGAGCCCTTGACGCGCGACGAGATCCTGACGCGCGGCCTGTTATCGGAAGAGCAATGGGACACAGTCTCGCGCTATGCGCTGGCGCTGTTTGCGCGCGGCAAAGCGTTGGCCGCCAAGCGCGGCCTGATCCTGGTCGACACCAAATACGAGTTCGGCACGGACAAGGATGGCGCCATCATCCTTGCCGATGAAATCCATACGCCCGACTCAAGCCGCTACTGGCTTGCGGCAAGCTATGAAGAGCGTTTCAAGGCGGGCGAGCGGCCGCAAAGTTTCGACAAGGACTTTATTCGCGCCTGGGTGACCGCGCGCTGCGATCCCTACAAGGATCGTATTCCGAAAATCCCCGCCGAGCTCATCGAGCAGACATCGCGGGTTTACACGCAGGCCTTTGAGACCATCACCGGCAAGACCTTCACCGCCGATATCTCGGGAAAGACGGTGCTGGACCGCATTCGCGAGAACCTGCGACCTTATTTCTGACGGCGGCTGGCGGCCGCCGGTCAACTTGCCGAGGTCGCGGACGCGGACGGTTCTGGCGGAGCGCGCCACGTGCCGAGATATGATCCGCACAGGATGAGCGCGAAGGCCGCGACAATGCCGATATCGAGCGGCTCCGAAAGGACGAGCACGCCGGCTGCCACGGAGACGGCGGGCGCCACATAGGTGATGACGACCGCCCGTTCGGGGCCGATCTCCCGCACCAGCAGGAAGTAGGTGGCGAAGGCAATCGCCGTGCAAAACACGCCAAGACCGAGGATTGCGCCAACCACCGTTGTCGACGGCATGGCCGCCGGCCAGGCCAACGCCGCCGGCACAGCGTAGATCAGCGCGGCCCCTGCCAGACAGACTGCCGTCAGCGAGGTTGCCGGCACATCGTTCAGCCAGCGCGACGCGATGATCGAACCCGAGGCATAGCAGGCCGCGGCCATGAGAATCTCGACGACCGCGAGAAATCCGCCACCCAAGGTCGGCAGCGCCAGCACGAAAACACCGGCAAAACCGAGGAAAAGGCCGGTCCAGCGGCGTATCCCCAGCCGCTCATCCGAGCCCATCAGCTTGGAGAGCGCGACGGTTACGGCCGGCGTCATGGCAATCAGCAGTCCGGCGGTGGAACTGTCGATGCTGACTTCGCCATGGGTGATCAGCCCCCATGGCAGGATCATCTCGACCAGACAGAATGCGGCGACCGCCCGCCAATGTGTCTTCAGCCATCCGAAACTGCGCTGGACAAGGACGAAGGGCAGCAGCGCCAGGGCGCCGACGGCTGTTCGGGCAAAGACCAGGAAGGGCACCGACACCTCGGCAACCGCCAGCTTGATCAACAAATAGGGAATGCCCCACAGGAGGCTGAGCAGCACGAACAAAAACAGTCCGCGGCGCGTCATGACGGCCTCACAGCCAGAAAGGTGGTCCACTCTTCGCGATCGCGGCCGACGTTGAATTCGTCTCCGACAAGAACCAGCCCGGCGTTTTCGAGGCGGGCCGCGAAGTCGTCCCTGCGCCAGTAGACCGTATGATATTCGCCGCTCTTCTCGCCGTCGCCAATGCGCATCGAGACGAGGAAGGCGCCGCCCGGCCGCAGCGACCCGGCAATCTTGGCAAGCACCTGGTCGGCCTGCTCGCGCGGCACGTGGATCAGGACGCACAATGCGAGCACCGCGTCGTAGGGGCCGCCGAGATCGTCGGTGATGAGATCGAGAAACTCACCATGCTTGCCGCGTGCGGCCTGCAACTCGAGAAACCGCTTCGTTGCGTCTGTGCGCCGAACCTGGACACCGAGCCCTTCGACGAAGTCCGCATCGTATCCGGGTCCCGAACCGACTTCAAGAATCCGGCCACCTTTGCCGGCGATCTTCACCAGGCGCTTCAGCCATTTCTGTTCTCTTTGGTTCGGAACGTGCCGCACCAGAGCGTCGTAGCGTTCGGCATAGTCCTCATAGGCGTTGATCGTTTGTCGGCTCTTCGCCAGATCCTCGGATAACACAGTCATCTTTCCCTCCCCTGGTCAAAGAGCTTGCTTAGCCAATGGTGCCGGGAGGCACGCGTCCGTCAAGCATGCCGATATCCCTGAGGAAATGATCCGACAGCGAGCGGCGGTCGAGCAGGCCGTGCTTGCGAGGTCTGAACGGCGCGGTGAAGAGGTCGAGCATCGGCCGGCGAAGCGTGTTGTAGAGAGCGATGGTGGTGGTCATTGCCGTATCCTCCAGGGTTTGATCCGATGAATGCAGCATGCCGTTTTCCGGGCTTGGTTTCCAATCGAACGTCGCGTAGTATGCATCAGCAGGATTGATGCGTCATGAGCTGGGAACTGCCACCATTAGGAGCCATCAGGGTCTTTGAAGCCGCGGCCCGGCTGGGCAGTTTCACCAAGGCAGCCGAAGAACTCGGCATGACCCAATCAGCTGCCAGCTATCAGATAAAGGTGCTGGAAGAACGTGCCGGAACGCCGCTTTTCGTAAGAAAAACAAGGGAGATCGCGCTGACCGAGGCCGGACAGCAGCTGGCGCCGCACGCAACAGGCGCGTTCTCGACCCTGGCCGACGCATGGGTCGCCACCAAGGGTGGAGCGACCGGCGTGCTGTCGGTGACGACGATGGAAACCTTCGCATCGAACTGGCTGGCCGTATGGCTTGGAACATTCCAGCTGATGCATCCCGACCTTGCCGTGAAGGTGAATACATCGCACGGGCTGGTCGATTTCACGCGCGGCGACATGGATGTCGGCATTCGCACCGGCAGTGGAAATTGGCCGGGACTGACGGCTCACTATCTGTTCAAGGCGGACTATACGCCGATGCTCAGCCCGAGACTCGCCGAAAGCGTCGGCGGCATCCACCGCCCCGAGGATCTCTACCAACTGCCGCTATGCTGTGCCGACGATCCCTGGTGGGAAATCTGGTTCAAGGCTGCCGGCGTGCCGTTCGAGCCCGATCGCGTCATCGCTGGCCCGAAACTGGGTACGCAGGCCTATGATGCGATGGCGGCGCTGACCGACAAGGGCGCCGCGATCCTGACCAAAAACCTTTACAGCGCCCTGTTGGAAAAGGGCCAGTTGATACAGCCATTCGGCGTGCTTGGATCGGACGGCGACGGCTATTGGCTGGTGCATCTGGAGAGCCGCCGCAACGCGCCCAAAATCAAGGTGTTTCGCGACTGGGTGCTGGCGCAGACGGCAGAGATACGCGAACGCGAAAAGCGCGACAGCCCTCTAGGCCCGCGATAAAACTCGCCCGCGCCTCAACCCTCAGTCCTTGAAGGTCAACCCGTACTTTACAACCTGCTCCTTCGGCATATCCGCAAGCGCCTGGCGCGTGGTGTAGCCGCCGTAGATCACCTTGCCGTTCTTGATCATCCAGTCCTCGACGTCGGCCTCGGTTACCGTCATCCTGTCGCCCATCTTGTACTTGTTGCCATTGACCGGCACGTCAGCAAGCAGGCCGATATAGGAGCCTTCGCTGTAGCCCACCAGCTGCAGCCAGATATGCTCGGTGGCGCCGTTCTGGGTCAGCGGGAATTTTACCGTGTAGGTGCCCGGCGTGCCGGCGTCCATCAGTTCGTGGAAGCGCTTGAGGGTCGAGCGGCCGCTGTCCTTGGCGGCCTGCATCGCCTTGTCCTCGGTGGAATAGGACACGACGTTCTGCTTCGACTCCGCCAGCGAAGCGCCACTTCCGCCCGGCATGTGGCCGAGCGAACTGAAAAACCCGTAGCCGACGGCGGCGGCAAGTGCGACAGCCACAACTGGATTGCGCATGGATCCCTCCGAAAACCCGATCACGGGCACGTTACCGGAAGGCTGTTGCGATACCGCTAAAGGACACAGTGAGCGGATCGTTAGCGAGACGCTGAAAATTCAACCCAAGGCGCAGCGGCAGGCAGCGCAGGCGCACCGGCACCGGGCCTGACGTTCAATCGGCGTCGGCGACGGTCGTCTGCCCGCCTGCCCATGCCCGCCAGGCGCGCTCGTCGCCATGGAAGACGTTGAGGTCGATGCGGCCGGTCACGCCGTGCGACAGGCCGGAGCCGGAGTACTGCCAGAATAGCCATTTGCGGCCGGGATAGACTTTTGAGGGATGCCGCGCCACGGCGCGCAGCCAGAACGGATAATCGAGAAACGCACCCTTGAGATTGTCGCGATAGAAATCCGGTGCGGTGTAGATGATGGGCCGCTGGCCGTAATGGCGCTCCAGCTTGTCCATGAACACCTTTATCTTTTCCAGCACGGTGGCCCGCGACGGCCGCCGCTTGCAGGAAGATTCGCCGTTCCACTCGACATCGATTACCGGTGGCAGCGCGCCTTCGACCCTCGGCACATTGCGGATGAACCAGTCGGCCTGCTCGCCCGCAGTGCGGCACCAGTAGAAGAAATGATAGGCGCCGCGCTTCAGCCCGGCGGCGTCGGCATTGCGCCAGTTCTTCATGAACATCGGGTCGAGATGGTCGCCGCCATCGGTCGCCTTGATATAGGCGAAGTTGGCGCCCTGGGTACGCAGCTTGCCCCAGTTGACATTGCCCTGCCAGCGCGAGACGTCGACGCCGTGGACGGCAAGGTAGCGTGGCGAAGCCTTGCCGAAATTGATCGGCTTGGCGTCGCGGAAACCGTAGCGGGTGACCGGCGAGGCCAGCATGGCCGGCGCCGCGCGCGTCAACCGCTTCGGCGCAGACATCAGAGCGGCGGGCTCGAGCTGTGGTCTGGTGCTCCCCTGCGGCGTGCCCGCGACGATGGCCTCTTCTTCCTCGACCATGGAAAAGGGCGGCGCATTGTCGGCCACAGCGTTGTCGGCCACCATGTCGGACCGCATCGGCGCGAGGTCGGCGGTCTCCGCCGGAGCCGCTGCGACCGGCGCGCTCGGACGCACGACCGAACTGGTCGTCTCGTTCGACGGTTGCAAGCCATCGACGCCCGCTGTGGACGAACAGCCGGCAAGCCACAGCGATGCCAACATGAAACTGACGACGGCTGAAATCCGCATCTGGACCTGTACGCAAAACACAACAGACCGAAGGCAAACAGACGCCGCCGGACAAACCGGCCTCGATTACTAACGAGAAATTACCAACAAAGTTTGAATCAAGTTGTTAGGAATTGGCCCTCTTGTCTTCTCCCCCTGTGGGAGAAGGTGGATCGGCGCGTAGCGCCGAGACGGATGAGGGGTGTTCCAGCGGAGTGAGGCGTTGGCGTTCCCTGGAACACCCCTCATCCGACCGAGCTTCGCTCGGCCACCTTCTCCCACAAGGGGAGAAGGGGAAGCCCTTACCTTCCCAGCCATTGCTGCATGCAGCTTTTCGCCACCACATGCGCCGGTGGCACGGCGTCGGCCGCCGGGCGGCGGGCACGTTCGAGCAGCAGGCGAACCTGTTCGGGGCGCACGCGGTCACGCTCCATGACGAGGAGGACCATCGGATCGCTCAAAAGCTCGTCCAGGGTGCTGATTCTGTCGCTCATCGGTCGTCTCCTCGATACCGGCCCGCAGACGATAGATAGGCAGCCAATCATGGCCCGCCAATGACGCTTTGCCGGCTATGTCGTGGTTTCGGGATTAATTTCCGGTAAGGCCGGCGTCAGTTCGGAGGCGGCGCGCCTTCATGGTGCGGCAGGCCGTCATCGAGCTGCAGCCAGGGCTGCTTCGAGGCGGTCCACATATGCATCTCCGGCTTGAACAGCGAGGGATCGTCGAGCGAGCCGGTGGTGATGCCGACGATGCCGGCGGAGTCGCGTCGGGAAAACAGCGTGGTGCCGCAAGCGGCGCAAAAGCCGCGCTTGAGGTCCGGAGAGGTGTTGACCGTCGCCACCTCTCCCTCGACGGTGACATCGTCGATGCGAAACAAAAGGCGGGCGTTGAAGGCCGCGCCGATCACCTTCTGGCAGCGCCGGCAATGGCAGACGCGCTGATTGAGCGGCGCCGCCTCGGTGCCGTAGCGCACTGCCCCGCAATGGCATCCGCCCTGGTATTTCGTCATCATTCGAACCCATCACACTGAAGGTCTCTTGATGATATCGACAGGTACCTTTCGGTCAATTGAAAAGCCCTGATGGCGCCATCGATTGCGCCGATAGGATCAATGGCTGCGCCAAGGCTCCGTAGCTCCGCAGGCACAAAAAAGCCGACCGCCTCTTCGAGACGGCCGGCATGTATTTTCAGGCAAGCTATTTCGTTTCGCTGAGGACTTCGTCCCAGGTCTTCACCTTGGTTTCGCCATTGAGGAAGGGCAGTGCCGCGGCCGTCAGCTCCGGTGCGAAGAATACGTCGTAGTGGGTGCGATTGGGAATGATGGCCAGCCGGTTCTGCGACAGGTTCTCACGCATCCAGCCGGCATCCTTCAGCCCGCCGCCGAGCATCTGGTAGAACTTGATCTCGTGCTCGGGCTTGTACATGTCGCTGTCGCCATAGGCCAGCATGACCGGCATCTTCAGCTTCGCCACATCGGCGGAATAGTCGTAATCCTTGCGCATGAAATTGCCCAGCGCGTCGAGCAGTTTGGGGAAATCGTCGGGACGTGGGGCGACGGCGACGTAGGATTTGTACATCGGCGTGTCCTTCATGAAATCGGCGGCGGCCGCGCTCACCTGCGCCTGCTGGCCGCGCATCTCGTCATAGAAGCCATTGGCGGCGAAGCCGGTCGAGACCAGGACCAGACGTCTCACCGTCTCGGGATGCTGAACGGCCATACGGAAGGCGACGCCGCCGCCCAGCGAATAGCCAAGCACGTCGACCTTGTCATAGCCGAGCGCCTTGACGATACCAGCCATGTCGTCGCCCATCCCCTCCAGGCTGAAGGGTCGCTCGCCGAGCGCGGTGCGGCCATGGCCCTGCAGGTCAACGGCAATGATGGTGCGGTTTTCCGCCAGCTTCGGCAGCAGCGGCGCGAACATGTCCGACGTGCCAAGGCCGCCATGCAGCAGAAGCAGCGGTTCGCCCTTGCCGTAGACGGCATAGTAGTAATTCAGGCCGTCGATCGGCAGCAGGCCGGACTTTTCCGGCTTCGGCATGGCTGTTGCTTCGGTGGTCATGGCGGGCTTGGTCTCCTCTGCATTGGCTGGGCCGGGCGCTACGAACAAGGCAGCGACCGAGGCAAGAATGGCGAAATAGATTGGTCTGGACATGTCGGTCTCCTCGGGTTCCGCCCTAAGGACGAGCAAGCACGCCGCGTACCGACATGCCCTGCGAAAAAATCCGCGGAGGAATGACCGGTTTGGCTGTTTGTCGATCGGGTCGCGCGCCTCAGTGGCGCTTGGCCTGCACCAGATAGGCGTCGATCTCGGTCTCGCCGAGCCATTTGGCGGCTTCCAGCCGGTGCAGGCCCTCGACCAGGATGTGGCGCTTGCCGTCATGGCGAACCTGGATCGGCGTCTTCATGCCGTTTTCCAGTATGTCTTCGGCCAGGTGCCGGACCGTTTCGGGATGAAGCGTCTTCTTGCGCGCCGTCGGCACGTAGATGTCATCGACCTTGACCTTCTGCACTCTCAGCATACCGGCTCCCGAGGCGGAAAATGCCGCCTCGCCTGAGATAGTCGGTTTGCCAGGTGCGGCCAAGAGCGGCCAAGCAATTGTGTCGTATGCAATTGCTGGCCCGATCGTTTCCATTTGACGCTTGGCCGGCAGATGGCCGAAATGGCGGCCTGTCACTTTTCCGGTGTTCATGACCCAACTGCCGACCGAATTTCCCGATTTCGGACTGACGCCCGAGCAGCGCCGCGAGGCAGTGCGCGGCCATTACTATGAATGGCCGGGAATGGACGGCGAGCGCGGCGAGATCTGGTGTTATTCCAACCGCTTTTCCTACCGCGCCGGCGAGACCGTGACGCTGCATGTCAGCTCGACGGCGCCGCGCTTCAGCATTGTCATTGTCCGCGACGGCGGCAGCGAGACAAAGGTCTTCGAGCAGACGGGGCTTTCGGCGCGCTGGCAGGATACGCCCGACCAGTGCTCGGTCGAAGGCTGCGGCTGGAAGGCGTCTTTCGAATTTCGCATCAGCGACGATTGGCCATCCGGCGCCTATCGGCTGACGCTGACGGCGGACGGGCGCGAGCCCATCCATTGCCATCACCTCATCATCGTCGCGCCCCTGCCCGGCAGAAAACCCGGTCGCGTGCTGCAGGTGGCGGCGACCGGCACCTGGCTGTCCTACAACACATGGGGCGGCTCCAACGCCTATCAAGGCATCACCGGCCCGGGCCGCGACCAATATGCGCGCATGGTGTCGACCCAGCGGCCCTGGTGCCGCGGCTTCGTGGTGCTGCCCAAGGATGCGCCGCGCGTGCCGCTGGAGGTTGCGGTGCCGCCGAAAACAGTGCCGCGCTATCCGCACATGGAATGGGCGTACGCCACCGGACATTCGAAGAAATACACCTCCTCCGGCTGGGCGAGCTATGACAGCCACTTCTTCCGCTTTGCCGAGCGCGCCGGCTATGGCGTCGATCTCGCCAGCCAGCACGATTTGCACTTCTCGCCCGAAATCCTCGATGGTTATGACTGTGTGGTCTTCGTCGGCCATGACGAGTACTGGACCTGGGAGATGCGGGACGCCGTCGACAGCTACGTCGAGCGCGGCGGCCATGCGGCGCGCTTTGCCGGCAATTTCATGTGGCAGACAAGGCTCGAGGACGAAGGCCGCCGGCAGGTCTGTTACAAATACCGCGCGCGGGCCGAGGACCCCGCCTATAGCAGCGACGTCACCCGCGCCACCAATTCCTGGGAAGCGCCGGAGATCGGCCGTCCCGGCGCTATGACCTTCGGCCTCAACGCGACCCGCGGCGTCTATGCCGGCTGGGGCGGATGCGCACCGCGCGGCGTGCGCGGCTTTCCGGTCTATCGGCCCGAGCACTGGGCCTTCGCCGGCACCGGCATCTATTATGGCGACCTGCTCGGCGCCGACAGCCATGTCTATGGCTATGAGGTCGACGGGCTCGATTTCGAGATCCGCGGCGGCCTGCCCTATCCGACACCGGACAGCGGTGCGCCTGACGGGCTGCAGGTGCTGGCCGTCGGCATGGCGAGCCAGGTCGAGGAAAGCGCCGACATCCCGATCGAGGACCAGTTTCTCACCGACGAGGATGGCCGCTTTACGGCCGAAACGCTGTTTGGCGAGGCGACCGACGTCAATCTGGAAAAGGTCAAACGCGGCAACGGCATGATCGTCAATTTCCCGCGCGGCAAGGGCGAGGTTTTCCACGCCGGAAGCTGCGAATGGGTCGCCGGCCTGCTCAGGCAGGACCCGATGGTCGAGCGCGTGACCAGGAATGTAATCGACCGCTATCTCGGAAAGACCTGACATGCAGAAGCCCTCCTCCGCCGGTTCAGAAACGCGCGCGCCATCGCACCTGTTCTACCTCTCCAGCCTGCGCCGGCCGCTGATCGACCGCGCCGAAGGCATCTATATGTGGACGCAGGACGGCCGCCGCTTCATCGACGGATCGAGCGGGCCGATGGTCGCCAATATCGGTCACTCCAACCGCAACGTGCTCGACGCCATGAAGCGGCAGATGGACCGCGCCACCTTCGCCTACCGGCTGCATTTCGAGAACGAACCGGCGGAAGAACTGGCGCGGGAACTCGCCGGCAAACTGCCGGAGGGCATGGACCGAATCTTCTTCGTCTCGGGCGGTTCGGAAGCGACGGAATCCTGCATCAAGCTGGCGCGGCAATGGGCGGTCGCGGCCAGCCAGCCGAAGCGCTGGAAGGTTATCACGCGTTTTCCCTCCTATCATGGCGGCACGCTGGGTTCGCTTTCGATAACCGGCGACGATGCGCTGGCCGAAACGTTCACACCGATGATGCGGGTGATGCCGACCGTGCCGGCGCCGACGGCATGGCGCGACCGCGACAATCTTTCGATGGAGCAGCGCGGCGTCCGCTATGCCGACATGCTGGAGGAGAAGATCCAGGCCGAGGGCCCGGACAGCGTGCTCGCCTTCATCATGGAGCCGATCGGCGGTGCGGCGACTTCGGCCCTCGTCGCACCGGACAGCTATTATCCGCGTATCCGCGAGATCTGCGACCGCTACGGCATCCTGCTCATCCATGATGAAGTGATGAGCGGCGCCGGCCGCACCGGAAAATTCCTTGGCGGCGACCATTGGAACTGCAAGCCCGACATCGTCGCGCTGTCGAAGGGGCTTGGCTCCGGCTATGCGCCGCTCGGCGCGCTGGCCGCCCCGATGCGGCTGGTCGAGCCGCTGCTGGCGTCGGGCGGCTTCCAGCATGGCCACACCTATGCCGGCAATCCGCTCGCCTGCGCGGCCGGGCTCGCCGTGCTCGGCGAGATGGACCGCCTCGACCTGATCGCCAATGCCGCCGCGATGGGCGACGTGCTGATGGACGGGCTGAAAGGGCTGGCGAAGCGTTTTCCGTTCATCGCCGATGTCCGAGGCAAAGGCCTGCTCACCGGCGCCGAGATGGTTGCCGATCCCGACACGCTGCGGCCGATCGAACAGGGCAAGAAAGCCACGCAGCGCCTGCTCGACCTCGCCTACGAGCGCGGGCTGATCATCTACGGCCGCAGGGTCAAGGGCGGTGTCGACGGCGACAATTTCATGGTGGCGCCGCCGATGATCGTCACGGCTGAAGAGGTCGGCGAGATCATTTCCATCATCGGCGATTCGCTGGAAGTTCTGGCCGCCGAACTCGACCTGCCGGTCGAAGGCTGAGGGCTAAAGAATGGCGCCGAGGAAAGTCATCATCACCTGCGCGGTCACTGGCTCGGTGCACACCCCGTCCATGTCGCCCTATCTGCCGGTTACGCCGGACCAGATCGCGACCGACGCCATCGCGGCGGCCGAGGCTGGCGCCTCAATCCTGCATCTCCACGCCCGCGATCCCAAAGACGGCCGGCCGACCGCCGATCCTGAGGTGTTCATGCAGTTCCTGCCGCGCATCAAGCAAGCGACCGATGCGGTGATCAACATCACCACCGGCGGTTCGTCGCTGATGACGCTCGACCAGCGGCTGGCGGCACCACTGCGGGCCGAGCCGGAAATGTGCTCGCTCAACATGGGCTCGATGAATTTCGCGCTGTTCCCGATGCTCGACAAGCCAAGGGAGTGGCAGCACGAGTGGGAACCAAAGCTGCTCGAAGCCACGCGCGACACCATCTTCAAGAACACCTTTGCCGATATGGAAGGCGTGCTCGAAAAGCTCGGCAAGGGCTGCGGCACGCGCTTTGAGTTCGAATGCTACGATGTCGGCCATCTCTATTCGCTGGCGCATTTTCGCGACCGCGGGCTGGTGTCGGGGCCGCTGTTCATCCAGTTCGTGATCGGCATTCTCGGCGGCATCGGCGCCGATCCCGACAATCTCATCCATATGAAGCGCATCGCCGACAAGCTGTTCGGCGACAGCTACCAGTTCTCGGTCCTGGCAGCAGGCCGCAACCAGATGCCATTGATCTCGATCGCGGCGGCGATGGGCGGCAATGTCCGCGTCGGGCTGGAGGACAGTCTCTATGATGGCCGCCAGCTGGCGAAATCCAATGCCGATCAGGTGCGCAGGATACGTGGCATTCTCGATGGCCTGTCGCTGGAGGTGGCCACACCGGCGGAGGCGCGGGAGATGCTGGCGCTGAAGGGTGGGGACCGGGTGGCGTTTTGAGATGATTGAGATGGCGGCGCCCAGTCGCACCCCCCTCTGTCCTGCCGGACATCTCCCCCTCAAGGGGGGAGATTGGATGTCGCCACGGCCTTCGCAAACTTCCAAAGTTGCAGGATGGACGGCAGCGCAGAAACTGCTGATCTCCCCCCTTGAGGGGGAGATGGCCGGCAGGCCGGAGGGGGGTGCCTTGGCATCATACCTCCAGTGACTGCCTCGCCTAAAGTCACCCTCCGCTCCGGCACCATCGACGACGTCGACACCATCCACGCCGCGCTGCTCAAGCTTGGCACCCAAATCGGCGCGCATCAGGAGATCACGTCCACCGCAGGCGATCTCCGCCGCTACGGCTTTGGCGACAAACCCGCCTTCTCCACCCTGATCGCCGAGATCGGCGGCGATTTTGCGGGGCTCTGCCTGCATTTCCCGATCTTCTCGACATGGATGGGGCGGCCCGGCGTCTATATCCAGGACCTCTATGTCGAGGACCGGTTTCGCGGCCGCAAGATCGGCGAAAGACTGCTGCGCCGGGTCGCGCGCGACTGCCGCCGGGATGGCGGCGCCTATCTCAGGCTGTCCGTCGACACCGACAATGACGGCGCCAAGGCTTTTTATGAGCGGCTGGGCATCGCCTGGTCGAGCTACGAGCAGACGCAGAAGATCGTCGGTGATGCCTTTTTCGCCTTTGCCGATGCAGCGCAGAATGGGGACGCGGAATGAAAGCCTTCTTTGCCGAGGAGCAGAAACGCCACGACCCGAAGGCCTTTCTGTCCAGCGGTGCGCCGCAGCCCAATCCCGAACAGCCGGAGCGGGTAGAGCGATTGTTAGCCGGCGCAAAATCCGCCGGATTGATGATCGAGCGGCCCAGGGAACATGGCCTAGGCCCGGTGGCGGCCGTGCATACGCCGGAGTATCTCGCCTTCCTCGAACACATTTTTGCGCGCTGGCAGCGCATCGAGGGCGCATCCGCGGAAGTCATGCCCAACATCCATCCACTGGCCCGCACAGGGTCCTATCCGGCCTCGGCGGTCGGCCAGGCCGGCTACCACATGGCCGACACCGCTTGCCCGATCTCCGCCGAAACCTGGCAAAGCGCGCTGTGGAGCGCCTGGAGTGCAGTCGAGGCAGCCGAAGCGGTGATATCGGGCGCGCCTGCCGCTTATGCGCTCTGCCGGCCGCCCGGCCACCACGCCTTTGCCGATGTCGCCGGTGGCTTCTGCTTCATCAACAATTCGGCGGTCGCAGCCCAGGTGTTGCGCAAGCAGGCGGCGCGGGTGGCGATCCTCGATGTCGACCTGCATCACGGCAACGGCACGCAAGGCATCTTTTATACGCGTTCCGACGTCCTGACGGTGTCGCTGCACGCCGATCCGGTGCGCTTCTATCCGTTCTTCTGGGGCCATGCCGATGAGCGCGGCGAAGGTCCGGGCCTCGGCTATAATTTCAACCTGCCATTGCCGCGCAAATCAGCCGACGCGGCGTTTCTGGAGGCCCTCGAAGTGGCGTTCCAGCGTATCCGCGCCTTTTCGCCGGACGCGCTGGTCGTGGCGCTCGGTCTCGATCCGTTCGAGGGCGATCCGTTCGGCGGGCTTTCGGTGACCACGCCCGGTTTCTCGCGGATCGGCGAGGCAATTGCCAAGCTCGGCCTGCCGACGGTTATCGTCCAGGAAGGCGGCTATCTCTGCGACGCGCTCGGCGACAATCTCACGGCGTTCCTCACCGGTTTCGGCGGCAAACAGCGATAGCTGACTAGCGCTGCTGCATCAGCATGGCGATCACCCGGTGCACGCTTTCCAACGTCTCGTCGATCTCTGCCGCCGTGTTGTAGTGCGCAATACCGATGCGCACGACGCCCTGCTCGGCCGGAATGCCGAGATGGTGGACGATCTCCCAGGCGTAGTTGTGACCCGACCATAGAAAAATGTTCTCGGCATTCATCTGCCGCACGATCGTCTCTGGCACGATGCCGTCGACGGTGAAGGACACGGTCGGCACGCGCTCAATGACACGCTTCTGATCGGTGATGCCGCGGATGGTCAGGCCCTCAATGGCGGACAGCCCATCGATCAGCCTCAGCGCCAGCGGGTTTTCGTAGGCGATCGACACTTCGTATGCCTTTGCGATCTTTTGCCTTCGCGAACCGCCCTCGCCGGCCGCAGCACCGAGTTCGGCGAAGTAATCGACCGCTGCGGTAAGCCCGGCCATCAGTTCGATCTGCGGCGTGCCGAGTTCGAAGCGCTCCGGCAGGCCATTGGAAGAGCAACGGCATTTGTAGGGTTGCAGCGCATCGATGATGTCGCGGCGTCCCCACAATATGCCCATATGCGGGCCGAAAAATTTGTAGGCCGAGCAGATCAGGAAGTCGCAGCCGAGATCCTGCACGTCGACCAGCCCGTGCGGCGCGAACTGGACGGCATCGACATAGACCAGCGCCCCGGCCTGTTTGGCAATTCGCGTCAGCGCCTTGACCCGGTTGATCGAGCCGGTGAGGTTCGAGGCATAGTTCAGCGCCACGAGCCGAGTCTTGTCGGTGAGCAGAGCGCTGAGCGCCGCCTCCTCGACCTGCCAGCTCTTTTCGTCGAAGGGCAGGAAGCGCACGACGAGGCCAAGATCTTCGGCCAGCTGCAGCCAGGGCGAGACGTTGCCCTCATGATCCATGCGGGTGACGATGATCTCGTCGCCCGGCTTGAAGCCGCGGCCGAGCGTGCGCGACATGTGATAGGTCAGCGTCGTCATGTTGGCGCCGATGATTATTTCTTCAGCGCTTGCCGCACCCAGGAAATCGGCCATCGCCGCATGGGCGTCGTCGAACACCTTTTGCGCGGCAAGCGTGGTTTCGAAATAGCCGCCGAGATTGGCGTTGGTGGTGAGGAGGCAGCGCGCCACCGCGTCGGCAACCGCTTGCGGCACCTGCGTGCCGGCCGGATTGTCGAGATAGATGCGCCGGCGGCCCTTGTCGGTCAGGTCCAGCGCCGGAAATTTTCCCCTGACGGTCTCGATCGGAAAATCCATGGCTGTCCCTTCCCCTTGTCTTTGCTCGGCAATTCCGGCCAAATGGTCTGCTTATGGGCACGGATTGCCGACGCGCTGGTGGATCGCATCCACGCCCTTCTGCATCTCGTCGGTCCAGGTCACGTCGGCTGACGACAGCGCCATCTCAAGCTGGGCAATCGTCGTCGCGCCGATGATGCTGGAAGTGACGAAAGGCCGGCTGGCGACATAGGCGTTGGCAAACAGCGCCGGTTCAAGGCCGAAGGAGCGCGCCAGTTTATTGTATGCGAGCTGCGCCTCCGCCGCATTTGGCGTCTCGTAGCGCTGGCCGCGGTTGAACAGCTGCGAGCGCGAACCCTGCGGCCGTGCGCCATGGTCGTATTTGCCGGTGAGATAGCCCTGCGCCAGCGGCGAATAGGCGAGAAAGCCGACATCCTCGCGTTCGCAGGCCTCGGCGAGGTTCACCTCGAACGTGCGGTTGACCAGATTGTAGGCGTTCTGCAGCGAAACGACGCGCGGGCCGACGCCCTTGTCGGCCTCGGCGATGAAGCGCATGACGCCCCAGGAGCTTTCGTTCGACAGGCCGAGATGGCGGATCTTTCCCGCCTTCACGAGTTCCTCGAAGACGGCGAGTGTCTCGGCGATCGGCGTCTCGCCGGCCGGCGCGCCAACGGCGTCGGCACGGCGCGGCACAGCACCCACGCGGGTCGGATTGGCGCCCCAGGGAATGTCACGTTCCGGCCAATGGATCTGATAGAGATCAAGATAGTCGGTGCCGAGCTTGGCCAGCGATTTGTCGATGGCGTCAAAGATGTCGGCGCGCACCAGCTTCGACGGACGGCCGCCGCGGAACCAGCTGTTGGCGGTGCGGCCGACCACTTTCGAGGCCAGGATGACCTTGTCGCGGTTGCCGTTGGCCTTCATCCAGCTGCCGATGAACTTCTCCGTCCGTCCTTGAGTCTCCTCTTTGGGCGGGATCGGGTAGAGCTCGGCGGTGTCGATGAAATTCACACCGCGCTCAAAGGCCAGATCCATCTGCGCATGGCCTTCGGCCTCGGTGTTCTGCTCGCCCCAGGTCATCGACCCCAGGCAGATCTGGGTAACAAGAAGATCGGTCCGACCGAGACGGCGTTTGTGCATGGGGTTTCTCCGCCGGGAGGTTTGCGCGGACAGCGCGGGAAGGAAGCCGCATGTATAGGGAAAGCGGCGCCGCTCTCCAACCCTCAGGGAACCCGACTTTTGCGTGAACCCTGGAAAAGTCAGCGCCGGACGCCGGCCAGCGCGCGCCGCTTGGCCTCATCGATCAGCATATTGGCCACCTGCATGCGGATCATGGCGCGCTGGCGCAGATGCGGCGCGACGCGGTCGGGGTGGTTGGCGAAGGCGAAGCTGCGGCGCATGCGGCCGAGATCGGCGTTCTTGACGGGATGATCGAGGCCGAGCTCGACGGCGATCGCGTCAGGGTCGATCGGCGGCAGCTTTTCCTCGGGCTTTGCCTCCTCGCCGGCCAGCGCCAGCTTGGCCTGGTCGAGAAGGGCTGCGAATTCGGCGGCAAGATCGGACCCCGCTTCGCGATACTCGGCCGTGAAGGTTTCGCCGGAGACCTTGATGCGGCCGGAATGAAGCTCGTCGGCCACGGAGAGATAGTCGAACGGGATCGACGGCCGCGCGCCTGTCTCCCCGCCAGCCTCGTCCTTGTCGGAGGCGACGAACAGATCGTCGAGCAAGGAAGCGAAATCCCGCTTGGCGCCGATGTCAGCCTCCCCCTCGTTTTGCGCATGCGAACAGAGCCGGTCGCACCATAGAACCGGCTCGTTAAAAATGAATGCCGATGATCTTAACCAGTTTAGGCGTTCGCCGGGCTTGCGCGACCGGTTGATGGTGCAGCTCAACAAAAAGCCGGACTGCATTTGCATGCAGTCCGGAAATTCGCCAGGAGTGGCGAGGAAAAGCCGGCCATGTGCCAGCGTCTATGCATACGGTGGGGATGCGCCACAAGTTTCAGCGCACGCGGCAATTGTGCCGAAAAAAATTCGCTTGGAATGGCTGCCATGCAAATGCTGCACTGCACAATCTTCACAATTTTCCTATACTCGGCGCCGTGGAGGATCAACAAGGGGCCGAATCATGGGGTTCTTCACTGAAATGTTTGCCCGTCCGCGTCCGCAGGAGCATCTGCGTTATCGTTCCGCACTGGCACTGCTGCATTCGATGAGCAATGCCGACCGCGCCGACATCGGCATCAAGCCGGCCGACTTCCCGCGCATAGCCCGCGAAATGTCACTGCGTTGAGTAAGCCTTGGCGCTGAACCAGCGTCATACGAAGTTTCCCGGTAGCGGCCGGGAAACCTCGCAACGCGCAATTCGTCAACGATTACCGAGATAGGCGCCCTTGGTCAGCGGCACGCCATTGTGGCGCAGGATGTCGTAGGCGGTGGTCACGTGGAAATAGAAGTTGGGCATGGCGACATGCAGCAGATACTGCATGCCGGGCATCGAGGCTTCGCGCTGGCCAAACTTCAGTTCGACCACCCTTTCATCCGAACCATCGAATTCGGCGGCCGAGAATGACGCCAGCAGATCGAGCGTCTTGGTCAGGCGCGCCTGAAGCTCGGCGAAGGTCGCTTCATTGTCTTCGTATTTCGGCACCTCGCGACGGGCCAGCCGTGATGGCGCGCCCTTGGCGTGGTCGGTGGCGACCTGCACCTGCCTGGCCAGCGCGTACATGTCGGGCGCCAACCTCGCGGTCAAAAACACCTGCGGGTCGATCTTGCGCTCGGTTGCATTCTGTTCGGCCGCCGACAGCACGCCGGACAGCGCCTTCAGCCTGGCCGAAAACACTGGCACCGAGGCTTCATACATCGATAGTGTCACGTTCAAATCTCCATTGCGGCTGAAGCGCCGACGGCGGGACGTAGCGCCTTCCTGGAGGATTTTTCAAGCGTCACCACGTCGCCGCAATCGATGTGATAGAATCCTGTCGTGGTGGAGATCCCCGATGAGACTTGTCTTTCTGGCAGCGACCGCTTTTTTCTCCCTTGCTGTATCCAGCCAAGCTTTGTTGGCCGATGATGACCCGGCGACCGATGACCAGGCACCTTATGTCGACGACAGGTCGGATGCCGCAGCCGTCATTCGCTCGCTCTACAGCGCCATCAACCGGCACGAATTCGCCCGCGCCTGGGCTTACTACGGCGATACCAAGCCGGCAAAGGATTTTGATACCTTCGTCAAGGGCTATGACGGCACCTACAAGGTCGACGTCGAAACCGGCGCCATTTCCGATGAAGGTGCGGCCGGCAGCATCTATTACAGCGTTCCTGTCGCCATCCGCGCCACCGACAAGGACGGCAATGAAGCGGTCTTCGCCGGCTGCTACACGCTGCGCCAGGTCAGCGCTCAGATCCAGGCCCCGCCGTTCCGACCGATCTTTATCGACAAGGGCGCGCTGAAGCCGTCCAAGGCCGATTTCGAGGAGGCGCTGCCGCCAAGCTGTGGTGACGGGCCGCCGCCGCCGAAGAAGGACACCGCACTCGAGCACGTGAAGAAACTGTTCGCCGCCGATTATGGCGATCAGTGTGACAAGCAGTTTCTCGGCGAGGAGCCGAACATCTTTTCGATCAAATACAAGGCAAAGGACGCGGCTGCCAGCGATCCCGACAAGGAAACGCGGCTTTTCGAGTTCTACTGCCAAGCGGCAGCCTATAACGCAAGTTCGGTCTACTACATGACCGACGAAGTATCGGGCGTGCGGCAGTTGCAGTTCACCGAGCCCGAAATGGATATCCGTTACGAGAACAATGACAGCGACGGCAAACTGCTGGGCATGGATATCATCGGCTTCCGCACATCCGGCTGGGCGGCCAATTCCGAATATGACGAAGACGCCAAGACGCTGACCACGTTCAACAAATGGCGCGGCATCGGCGACGCCTCGGACAAGGGGATATACCTGTTCCGTAACGGCGATTTTTCCCTCGTCCAATATGATGTGGACGCGTCTTACGATGGCGAGGAGAACCCGCAGACGGTGGTCGACTACAACACCGCGCCGTAGGGGTCTTAGCAGGAACCGCCGCGCTCAAGCAGTCCTTCACATTCGCCTTCTCGTTTCAGGCCGCGAACGCATCGGCCGGAAGAAGGCGCGAATGTCCTCGACCAGAAGACTCGGTTCCTCCAGCGCAGCGAAATGGCCGCCTCGCGGCATCGATGTCCATCGCTGAACGTCAAAGACCCGCGCCACCCAGGATCGAGGCGGCATCGGCAACTCGCGAGGGAAAAGCGCTACCCCAAATGGCGGCGAAACGCGTTCCAGCGTCTCGAACGCAAGAGGGAACAGTCGATTCTCCTTGTAGAGCCGCAAGGACGAGGTGAGCGCGTTGCTGAACCAATAGAGAGAAACATCCGCAAGGAGCGTGTCCATGCCGAAGGTGCGCTCCACGTCACCGTCGCAATCGCTCCAGCTATGGAACTTCTCGATCATCCAGGCTGCGAGACCGATCGGCGAGTCTGTCAGCGCATAAGCAAGCGTCTGAGGCTTCGTGCCCTGCAGATGGGCATAGGCGCCCTCCGTTGCCGTCCAGGCCGCGGCCTTGTCCAGAAAGGCCTGCTCCTCAACGGTGACTGGTGGCAGACCTGCACCCAAGGGTGGCCGATAGCTCCCGGGAATGTAATTGACGTGGACGCCAAGCACGCTTTCGGAATGGAGCCGTGCCATCCAGGCGGAAACGCCCGCGCCGATGTCGCCTCCTTGGGAAGCGAAGCGGTCGTAGCCGAGCCCGCGCATCAACTGTACCCATAATTCTGCGATGCGGCCGGAATGGAAGCCTGTTTCCGTCGGCGCCTGGGAAAAGCCGTATCCGGGCAAAGAGGGAACTACCACGTGGAAAGCGTCGGCCGGGTCACCACCATGGGCAGCTGGGTCTGCCAGCAATGGAATGACGTGTTCCATTTCGATGAACGAGCCGGGCCAGCCATGCGTTATGATCAGCGGCAGCGGCGCCGGTCCGTTGCCTGGCTGGTGGACAAAGTGGACATCTAGGTTGTTCAGCCTCGTCAGATATTGCGGCAGCCGGTTCAGCCGCGCCTCTTGCACTCTCCAGTCGAAGCGGTCTCGCCAGTAATCCGCAAGACGCTTGATGAACGGCAGGTCGGCCCCATCGCTCCAGCCCGCTTCGCTTAGCGGAATTGGCCATCGTGTTGCGCTAAGCCGGCGCTGGAGATCTTCAAGTTGTTCGTTCGGAATTTGGATCTTGAAGGGGTGAGCGTCCATCGCTGTGCTTCCGATCTGTTGGATCATATCAGCCTACACCAGTAAGGATATCGGCCGAACCATGATCGCCAAAACCAACGGGCACCTCTGGGCGATATGCCTCAGGGCGCTTTCGACAGCATCCAGTTCAGCGTTTGGCGCCAGTCGACCATGCGGATCGGCGTGCCATGGGTGCCGGTCTCGAACCGGACGAACCGGGTCGGATAGGCTTTCGAGTTCGCAATGATGGAGCGGAAGAAGGCTTCCTGCTTCTCCACGGGAAAGACCGGGTCCTTGCTGCCCTGGCCGAAGAACACCGGCACATGGCGCCTGTAGGCGGGGCTCGACAGGAAACTGTCATCCCATAGCGAGCCGAGCAGCAGCAGCCCGTTTATGCGCCGTCCCGTATCGTTGCGGCCGGCCAGCTTCCAGCACAGCATGCCGCCCATCGAGCCGCAGGCGACGAAGATTTTCGCGTCCGGCGAAGCCTCGGCATAGTGGCCGATCAGCGCCGCGACCTGGGCCGCGCCCTTGTCGCCGAAATCGGTGAAATCCGGTGAGAGGTAGAGGCCGCCATTGCCGGCCATCAGGTTCTTGATGCGGTTGAAATTGCCGCCGAAGGTGAAGTCATCGACGCCTTGCTTGCGGCTGCCGCCCTGCCCGTGCAGGTAAAGCACGATGATGCCCGCGCCCTCGGTCTTGCCGACAGCGACGTGCCTGACATCGCCGGCATCGGTTTTCAGCATCAAATCCCGCTGCACCTTGCGCACGCCGGTGTCGGTATACTTAGCCTGCACGCGCTTTTCCGGCACCTCGTCGCGGTCGTTGATGTCGCGCATCTCGCGATAGTCGATGACGGTGTAGGCGCCTTTGTCCGTGGACGAGAGCGTCGCCGGATAGGCGAAGAGGTCATCCTTGTAGGGTTTTAGTTCGAGCGCGTCGGCGTGGGCGGCGGAGAACAAGAAAAGAAGTGAAACCAGAAGGGTATGGAACGCGGCTACCCCCCTCTGGCCTGTCGGCCTGGCCGGCAGGCCAGAGGGGGGTAGAAGCGCTGAGGCAAGTAAAGAGAGAGCCATGCTAAAGGCATGCGTTTTTCGGCTTCGCTTTGTCAATCCTGCAGCACGCCGCCGGCGTCTTCCAGCGCCTCGCGGGTGTCGACATCGACCGACGCGCCGTCGCCGATCTCGACGTCGATGACATCCAGTCCCTCGGCCTCGACCAGATGGCGGGCGCCGGTGTCGCCCTCGAGGTGGGCGATGCCTCCAAACAGCGCGCGTGGCAACAGCACCGGATTGCCGCGGCGGCCGTCATGGGCGGCACGCACCACTGAGCGGCCGCCGTCCCTACGGAAGGCCTCGATCAGCCGGTCGAGATCGGTCGAGGAAATGCCCGGCATGTCGCCGAGGACGATCATGGCGCCGGCCGCCTCTGCTCCAACGCGGGCAATGCCGGCTTTTAGAGACGAGGACAGGCCGTCGGCAAAATCCGGGTTGTCGGCAAAGATCACGTCGAGGCCCGAGAGCGCGGCGTGCACCCGCTCGCGCTGATGGCCGGTGACGACAACGGTGGCAGAAGCCTTGGAATCGAGCGCCCGTTCAGCGGTGCGGCGCACCAGCGGCTTGCCGTCGAACAGCGCCAGAAGCTTGTTCGGCCCGCCCATGCGGCTGGAGCGACCGGCGGCCAGAAGCACGATCTCGACCTTCAGCCCGGCTCTCGCCGGCAGCGGCTCGCGCGGCTGCGGCCTGGTCGGGATTTCCATCAAGAGGCCGCCAACGCCCATGCCGGCAATGTCCTTGGCTGTGACGTCGAGGCCGGCGATCAGCCTGTCGAGCACCCAATCGAAACCGTTCTCCTTGGGGCTGCGGGCGCAACCGGGCGCGCCGATGACGCGCTTGCCGTCGAGCGTGCCCAGCACCAGCAGATTGCCGGGATCGACGGGCATGCCCGCGCGGATCACCGTGCCACCTGCTGCCTCGATCGCCGCCGGAACGACATCGTTGAAATCGCTCATCGCCGAGGCGCCGAAGATCACCACCATGTCGTTGTCGCGCGCCAGCGCGGCCGCTGCCTCGGCTACAGGCGCGATCTCGTGCGGCGTGCGGCGCTCCGTCGTCAGCCGGCCGCCGGAGCGTGCCAGCCGGGCCTCGGTGACGCGCAACGTTTTGTCAAGCACGCTGGCCTTGATGCCGGGCAGAACCGTCTGGATGACGCCGATGCGCACCGGCCGGTAAGCGTTGACGGCGAAGATCTCGCCGCCGGCGCAGATCTTCGTCACCTTGTCGACCAGAGCCGTGGCAACAGCGAACGGGATGATCTTGACCGTCGCCACCATTTGCCCCGTCTCGACAGGTGCGTGCTGCGCCAGCGTGGCGATGGTGATGGTCGGGTCGACGGCATTGATGGCGTCGATCATCGTGGCATCGACGGTGAAGACGCCGGCGGCCTTGGCGTGAAGGTTGACCCGGCCGGTCGCGGCAGGTTTTGCCTCGATGTTGCGGTGGGCCATGCTGGCAGCAATCTTTTCGGCCGCCGCATCCTCGCTGAGGTCATCGGCGGCAAGCACCGCCACGACGATCTCGGTAATGCCGGCCGCCTTCAGCACGGCCACGTCCTGCGTGCTTAGCCTGTGCGCCTTGCGGAAACGCCGCTCGCCCGCCGTCGTGGCATGCGCCAGCACCGCGCCTTGCGCCTGGTCGATTGGAACCGGACCGAATCTCACGCCGCAGCGCCTTTCGATTCCAGCCCGCGCGAGCGAAAGGCGTGGATCGTCTGCGCCAGGATGGCGACGGCGATCTCGGCCGGGCTCGCCGCGCCAATGTCGATACCGATCGGTGCGTGGATGCGGGCGATCTGGTCGGCGCTGGCGCCGAGCGCCAGCAGGCGCTCGACGCGCCTGGCGTGTGTTTTGCGGCTGCCGAGTGCGCCGACATAGAAACAGTTGGCGTCGAGCGCGGCCTTCAGTGCGAAATCGTCGATCTTCGGATCATGGGTGACGGCGGCGAGCGCCGTATAGCTGTCGAGCGGCTGGCGTTTCAGCACATCCTCCGGCCATTCGGCATGGAGTGCTACATCGGGAAAACGGTCCGGGGTGGCGAAGGCGGTGCGCGGATCGACGATCTCCAGGGGATAGCCGGCGATCCTGGCCATCGGCGCCAGCGCCTGACTGATATGGACGGCGCCGACTACCACCAGGCGCGGCTGCGGCAAATGCGCGTTGAGGAAGAAGGTGCGCCCTTCAGCCTCGACCGAACCCGAATTGCCGGTGCGGAAAGCCTTGGCGATCGCTTGCCCGAGATCGCCGGCAACCTGGTCGCCTTCTCGCACGATGCGGTCGCGGCCGTCGCCGAGATCGGTCACCAGGATCGCCGCACGGCGGGCACGGCGTTCGGCATTGAGGGCTTTGAGAGCGTAGGGATCCATGCCTAACCGAGCCGCTCCACATAGACTTTGATGCGGCCGCCGCAGGACAGGCCGACCTGCCAGGCGGTTTCGTCGGCAACGCCGAACTCCAGCATCTTCGCTTTCCCCGAGTCGATGACGTCCATCGCCTCGCTCACCACGGTACCCTCAACGCAGCCGCCCGAGACCGAGCCGTGGAAATTGCCTTCGGCGTCGATGACCAAGTGGCTGCCGACCGGCCTCGGCGCCGAACCCCAGGTCTCGACCACCGTGGCGATGGCAACATCCTTGCCGTCCTTCATCCAGCCTTCCGCGATGATCAAGGGGTCGCGGGCCTCATCGAGATAGATGCTGTTGTCCATGATCGCTTGCCTCAAAGTCTTTTTTCTCTGGGAGCCTGTTTTCGGAATCCAATATGGCTATGCGGCGCGCCTGACACCAGCGTCCAGCCAGCGACGCGGATCGACCGAAGCGGCGGATTTCTTGTCCAGCGAGGCGCAGAGGTCAGCCAGCGCATCGAGATTGTGTACCGAGCGGAACTCGTCGACATGAGGCAGCATCGCTCTGACGCCGCGGGCGCGGGCCTCGAAACCGTCGAAGCGCAATAGGGGATTCAGCCAGATCAGCCGCCGGCAGGTTTTGTGCAGGCGATCCATCTCCTCCGACAGGCCGGCGACATCGTCGCGCTCCAGCCCGTCGGTGATCAGCAGCACCACCGCGCCCTGCCCGAGCACGCGGCGTGACCAGTGCTTGTTGAACTCCGCCAGCGTATCGCCGATGCGGGTGCCGCCCGACCAGTCCTTCACCGCCGCCGAGCAGTCGGCAAGGGCGGCATCGGGGTCGCGATGGCGCATCTGCCGCGTGAGATTGGTCAGTCGCGTGCCGAAGACGAAGGTGTGCACGCGCCGCCGTTTTTCGGTCAGCGCATGCAGAAAGTGCAGGAAGATGCGCGTGTACTGGCTCATCGAGCCGGAGATGTCGGCAAGCACGACCAGCGGCGGATGGATCTCGCGGGCGGAACGGAATTTCGGCAGGATCAGTTCGCCGCCGGTTCGGGCGGCCGACCGCATCATGGCGCGTGGATCGATACGGCGGCCATGCAGGTCTGCCTTGAAGCGTCGGGTACGGACCATGTCGAACAGCAGCCGCAGCCGGGCAATCGCCTTCTTGGCGTCTGCCATCTCGCCGGCATTCATCTGGGCAAAGTCCTTGCCGCGCAGCACTTCATTCCCAGAGAAGGTTAGCCGGGCGTCGACTTCGATCTCCGGGATTTCCCTGACCGGCCGATTCTTCTCGTGGCCTTCGAACATGGCCTGGCTGACGCGGTTTTCTGCCGCGCGCGGCTTTTGCTTCTCCCTGGTGTCGGGCGCCACCGGCGAGAACATCGCCAGAAGTTTCTCGATCAGCTCGCGCGATTTCCAGAACAGCCGGAAGGCTTCGTCGAAAACAGGGTGATCCTCGTGCCGCGACACCAGCACGGCATGCAGCGTCCAGTAGAAATCGTCGCGCGAACCGATGCCGGCTGCCAGCACCGCCTCGATCCCATCCTTGACCGAAGCCGGCCCGACCCGCATGCCGGATTTGCGCAAGGTGCGGGCGAAATAGACAATGTTGTCGGCGATGCGCCCGTCTTCCGTCGCCTCTCTGGGGTCGGTCTCTTTGGGGTAAGCACCCGGCGCCTTCACTGCCCTACTCCGCCGCCGCCAGTTCGGCCTTGACCTCATCGAGGATGCGCCGGCCCTCGCCCGCGCCGATGCGGGCAATGTCGTCCTGGTATTTCAACAAAACGCCGATCGTGTCGGAGACGGTTTCGGGATCAAGCGCCACCTTGTCGAGTTCGGTCAGCGCGCCGGCCCAGTCGATGGTTTCGGCGACACCCGGCGCCTTGAACAGCTCGACCCGGCGCAGCTTCTGGATGAACGACACCACTTCGGCCGAAAGCCGGCTGTTGGCCTGCGGCACCTTGCGCCGCACGATCTCCAGCTCGCGCTCGGCATTGGGATAATCGACCCAGTGATAGAGGCAGCGCCGCTTCAGCGCGTCGTGGATTTCGCGGGTGCGGTTGGTGGTGATGATGACGATCGGCGGCTCCTCCGCCTTGATGGTGCCAAGCTCGGGGACCGTCACCTGGAAGTCGGACAGGATTTCGAGCAGGAACGCCTCGAAGGCTTCGTCGGTGCGATCGAGCTCGTCGATCAGGAACACCGGGGCAGCACCCGCCTTGCCGGTCAGCGCATCGAGCACCGGGCGGCGGATCAGGTATTTTTCGGAAAAGACATTGCTCTCCATGGCGGAGCGGTCGACCGAGCCTGCCGCCTCCTCCATGCGGATTTCGATCATCTGCGCAGCGTAGTTCCACTCGTAGACGGCGGAGGAGACGTCGAGCCCTTCATAGCATTGCAGGCGGATCAGCCGGCGGCCGAGCGCCTGCGCCAGCACCTTGGCGATCTCGGTCTTACCGACGCCGGCCTCGCCTTCTAGGAAGAGCGGCCGCTGCATGCGCAGCGACAGGAACAGCACCGTTGCCAGCGAGCGGTCCGCGACGTAGTCCGCGCCGGTCAGGAGATCGAGCGTTTCGTCGATCGTCCGCGGCGCGGGGCGCGGTTTCAGCTCGGTCATTCTTTCTCCGTTGCCGCCTCTGCTCCGCTCTGCAGCACGTGGTAGTCGCGGGCGTGGTAGATCAGCGGCCGCAAATTATCGCCCATGCGCAGGCCTGTCACCTTGCCAAAAAGCACACGATGGGTGGCGAGATCCTTGGTGTCGATCAATTCGCAGTCGAAAACCGCAAGAGCGCCCTTCAGGGTAGGCGCGCCCGTCGATATGACATCCCACTCGCCCAGCCCGAAACGCTCATCGGCCGACAGCCCGGTCAGGCCTGAAAACGCCACCGATAGGGGCTGCTGGTGCGAAGCCAGCGTGTTCAGCGCAAACCGGCCGTTTTGCATGAACAGCTCGTTCTTGGCATTCTCGCGGTTGAGACAGACGAGAACCGTCGGCGGCGTGTCCGACACCGAACAGGCGGCAATCACCGTCGTGCCGCGTTTGCCGGCGGGCCCGTCGGTGGTCACCACATGGACGTGGCCGGCAAAATGCGCCATCGCGTCGCGATAGGCCTGAGGCCCTATGTCGTTCAACTTCAACACCGATGATTTTCCATAAGCGGGAACCCAAGCGTTATATATGGCGGCACACAATAGGCCACAAGCGAAGTGGTTGACGCCAATCCGCAAATTCCCGTGTTGCGCCTGGGGCGGGCAGCCTTTAGGTCTTGGCACAAGAGACGCTGGAAGTATGCGACCGGCACGGAGGAATTCGTCGTCAAAATGCGACCCCCAACAGCTGTAATAGCGGCACTGCTCTGGCTGCTGCCGGCAAGCGCCGGCGCGCAGACGCTGCATGTCGGCGTCGCCGCGCCCCTGTCCGGTCCGTCGGCGATCCTGGGCAAGCAGATCGAGGCGGGCGCTGCCCTGGCAGCAGAAGCCAACGGCGCCGAGATCAGGACGGTCGACGATGCCTGCACCGCCGATGGCGGGGCTGCCGCCGCCAGGGAATTCGCCGCTGCGAAGGTCGATATCGTCGTCGGCTTCCTCTGCACCGAGGCGATCCAGGCGGCGCTGCCGATCCTCAAGGACGCCAACATACCGGTCATCACCGTTGGCGTGCGCACCGAAAGCCTGACCGATCGCCGCGCCAAAACCGGCTGGCCGGTCTACCGGCTGGGGCCACGCGGCGACGACGAGCGCAATGCGGTGGCCGGCATCCTGACCCGGCTGTGGCAGAGCGAATTGTTCGCCATCGTCGATGACGGGACCATCTATGGCCGCGAAATCGCCGAGACGCTGCGCGCAGCGGCCGAACAGGCGGCGCTGAAGCCGGTCTTCACAGACACGTTCCGGCCGCAGCTCGACAACCAGATCGGGCTGATCGGCCGGCTGAAGAAGGCGGGCGCGACGCATGTCTTTGCCGGTGGCGACGGCGACGACATCGCCATTATGGGCCGCGACGCCGGCCAGCTCGAGGCCGGCATTGTCTTTGCCGGCGGCGAGAATTTGCGCACGCCACCCGGCGATGTGCCTTACGCCGTCGGCACGCTGATGATCGCGCCGCCGGAATGGGCCGATGTCGCCGATCCCAAGGTGCTGGCGGCGTTTACGGCCAAGAACATCGCGCCGGATGGCTATGCCTTGCCGGCCTACGCGGCGGTGGAGATTGCCAAGGCGGCCTCGGCCGCGCCCCAGACCTCGGGCAAGGGGCTGGCCGACGCGCTAACCGGGCATGATTTCACCACCGCGATCGGGCCGCTGCGGTTCGACGACAAAGGCGATCTGAGCCAAAACCTCTATCGCGCCTTCCGCTTCGACGGGACGCGTTTCGTGCCGGCGGAGACGAACTGATGTTTCGCACCGGGCCGCGCAATCTGATCACCGATGTCGCCGGCTTGCGCGTCGGCAACGCGTCGGATGCCACGCTGAAATCGGGCGTCACCACCGTATTGTGCGACGAACCGGCGGTCGGTGGCGTGCAGATCCTCGGCGGCGCGCCGGGCACGCGCGAGACCGATTTGCTCGAACCGCACAATTCCATCGAGGCGGTTCATGCCGTCGTGCTTTCGGGCGGTTCGGCCTTCGGCCTCGACGCCGCGTCGGGCGTGCAGGCGGCGTTGCGTGAAAAAGGCATTGGCGTCGATGTCGGCGGCTTTCGGGTGCCGATCGTGCCGGCGGCGATCCTGTTTGACCTGCGCAATGGCGGCGACAAGGATTGGGGCCGTTATCCTCCCTACCGCGACCTCGGCTACGAAGCCGCCCAGGCGGCAACAGTCGACTTTCCGCTCGGCACAATCGGCGCCGGCACCGGCGCGCTAAGCTCCGGGCTGAAGGGCGGCCTCGGCTCGGCCTCGACCGCGCTCGACAGCGGCATCACCATCGGCGCGCTCGCCGCCGCCAACCCGACCGGCTCGGTGACGATTGCGCGTACACGCTATTTCTGGGCGGCACCCTTCGAGATCGGCGATGAGTTCGGAGGCCTCGGCTATCCCTCGCCGATGCCGGACGACGCCAGGCGGATCCTGTTGAAATACCGCGACAAGCGTGTCGGTGGACAAGTCGAGGCCGGTGGTAACACCACCATCGCCGTCATCGCCACCGATGCCGTGCTGACCAAGGCGGCAGCCAAGCGGCTGGCCATTTCAGCGCATGACGGCTTCGTGCGCGCCATCTGGCCGGTGCACACGCCGGCCGACGGCGATCTGGTGTTCGCGCTGGCGACGGGGAAGAGCGGCATAGAACTCAGCGCCGACGATGCCGTCGATTTCTTTGCCACTGCCGGCGCCACCATGGCGCGCGCAATCAGCCGCGGCATCCATGCCGCGACGCCGGCCGAAGGCGACCTGTTTGCGGTGTGGTCGTCGCGCTGACTTTCAGTCAGGTCGGGTCGGACTCCTCTTCCTCGAAGCTGACCGCGACATCCGAATTCGCCGACAGCCAGACTTTCTGGCCCTCGACCTCGGCAAGCAGGCTCAAGGGAATGTAGTGGTGATGCCCCTGATGGGCGCCCTCGCCGCTGTCGGCCTTGGTCAACTTGATCCGCTCGCCATCGACCCTGTCGACGGTGCCGATGTGAACGCCGTCGGCGCCGACCACTTCCATATGCTCGCGAATCTTGCTGGCCTCAGTCATGGGGTGTTCTCCTTTTGAAAACGATCGACGATAACAAACAGAGGCGAAATTGGATGCATCGCCTTTTGAATAGCACGATGTTTTGACTGTCTCGTGATAGGGAACGATCGAACCAAGGCAGGCGGAGCGGAACCCCGATGCGAAATCTCGTCCTGATTGGCGTTTGCCTGCTGGTCCATCTGGCATCCGCCATGGCCGCCCGAGCGGGCGATGTCGCCGAGCTTGAAATCCTCGGCTTCAGCAAGGATGGCAGCGTCTTCGCCTTCGAGGAATATGGTGTGGCAGACGGTTCGGGCTTTCCCTATGCCAATCGCTACTACATCAACACCGCCGACGACACGTTCCTGAAGGGCACGCCAATCCGGGTCCGGCTGGAGGATGAGACCGCCTCGCTCGAGACGGCCCGTCAGCAAGCCAGGCAAAAAGGCGAAGCAATCATTGCCCAGGCCGAGCTTACCGCCAACCGCGGCATCACCGCCGGCTTCAACCCGGTGACCGAATTGTCGGCCGACCCGTTCCGCATGGTGGTCAACCCACGGCCGATCTTTTCGCCGGTCGACCCGCCGCTGGAATTCCGGCTGGACGAGATCGGCATGAACGACACCGAAAGCTGCCAGAGCCAAGGCGAGATCAACGGTTTTCGCTTGCTGCGGATCGAGGCCAGGGATGGCGGCCAGACCCATCTGCTGCATGAGGATAAATCGATCCCGAAAAGCCGTGGCTGCCCGAACGGCTACAGGATCGGCGCGGTGCAGACATTTTCGATGGACGGCATCAGCGCCTATGCGGTGCTGATCGCGGTGCGCCAATACGGCTTCGAAGGGCCGGATTTTCGCTGGATCGCCGTGACCGGACGCCTGTGACATCGCTCGATCAATCCAGCTGGCGCAAGCGCGCCGGAAATCGCGTCAGCCGCGCCGTACCATCGACGGGCACGGCGCTTCTCGGCGCCTTGCTTGGGCGATGGCCATGGGCGCCAGCGCGCTGACCGGTCTTTGGCTCGACAATTGGGAGACCCCGGAAAAGATCCGCTTCGTCGCCCTGCTGTTTGCGACCGGCGCGGCATTGGCCTTTCCCGTCGGGTTGTTCGCAGCGCGGCTGGTCTCGCTCGACCGGCATTGGGAGGTGGCGTTCGCCGCCGCCTTCGTCTGCCTGCTTGCCACGACGCTCGCCTTCACCGGCGGGTTGTTTGCGCTGCAATACCGCTCCTATTATGCCGAATGGCACGCGGAGGCCTTCACCGCCCGGTGGGCGTTCGAACTGGTCTTCACCTCGCTGACGGCGCTCTACCAGTTCGTGGTGCTGGGTATCAGGCTCTATTTTCCGCTCGGATTCATCGCGCTTGCCGCCGCCAGCGTTTGGTTTGCACGCCAGCAGCGTTGAGCATTCGGTCCGCCTCTGATAGGAGGCGCACTTAACCACCGACATATCAGGACTGACGGATGATCCCTCGCTATTCCCGGCCGGAAATGGTCGCCATCTGGTCGCCGGAAACCCGCTTCCGCATCTGGTTCGAGATCGAGGCCCATGCCTGCGATGCGCTGGCCGAGCTCGGCGTCATTCCCAGGGAAGCCGCCAAGACCATCTGGGAAAAAGGCGGCGCCGCCCAATTCGACGTCGGCAAGATCGACGAGATCGAGGCCGTCACCAAGCACGACGTCATCGCCTTCCTCACCCATCTCGCCGAATTCGTCGGGCCGGATGCGCGTTTCATCCACCAGGGCATGACCTCATCGGATGTTCTCGACACCTGCCTTGCGGTGCAGCTCGGCCGCGCCAGCGATATCCTGCTGGCCGACCTCGACGGCCTGCTCGCCGCGCTGAAGCGCCGGGCGTTCGAGCACAAGGACACCGTCACCATCGGCCGCAGCCACGGCATTCATGCCGAGCCGACCACGTTCGGCGTCAAGCTGGCGCAGGCCTATGCCGAGTTCTCACGCTGCCGCGAGCGGCTGGTGCACGCGCGAGAGGATATTGCCACCTGCGCCATATCGGGCGCGATCGGCACCTTCGCCAACATCGATCCCTATGTCGAAGAACATGTGGCGAAAAAGCTTGGGCTGAAGCCGGAGCCGGTGTCGACGCAGGTCATCCCTCGCGACCGCCATGCCATGTTCTTTGCCACGCTCGGCGTCATCGCCTCGTCGGTCGAGCGGCTGGCGACCGAGATCCGCCATCTGCAGCGCACCGAGGTGCTGGAAGCGGAAGAGTATTTTTCGCCGGGCCAGAAGGGCTCGTCGGCAATGCCGCACAAGCGCAACCCGGTGCTGACCGAAAACCTCACCGGCCTTGCCCGCATGGTGCGCTCCATGGCCTTGCCGGCGATGGAGAATGTCGCGCTCTGGCACGAGCGCGACATTTCGCATTCCTCGGTCGAGCGCATGATCGGCCCGGACGCCACGATAACACTCGATTTCGCGCTGTCGCGGTTGACCGGCGTCATCGACAAATTGCTGGTCTATCCCGACAACATGCTGAAGAACATGAACAAGTTCCGTGGCCTTGTGCATTCGCAGCGCGTGCTTTTGGCGCTGACGCAAGCCGGCGTCAGCCGCGAGGACGCCTACCGCCTGGTGCAGCGCAACGCCATGAAGGTATGGGAACATAGCGCTGATTTCCTTGAGGAATTGTTGGCCGACAAGGAAGTCACGGCAGCGCTGCCCGAAGCCGAGATCCGCGAGAAGTTCGACCTGGGCTATCACACCAAGCATGTCGATACGATCTTCAAGCGGGTTTTCGGATAGGATCTTCCATGCGGCTGGCTGTCCTTTCCGACATCCATGGGAATCTGCGCGCGCTTGAGGCGGTTCATGCGCAGATCAAAGACGCTTCTCCCGACATCATCGTCAATCTGGGCGATTGTCTCTCCGGGCCGCTATGGCCTGAAGAAACCGCGCAATATCTGATTGCACAGAATTGGCCGACCGTGCGCGGCAATCACGACCGTGTGCTGGTCGAGCCGCCTGCTTCCGGGTTGGAAGACGTCGATGCTTTCACCCACCAATGCCTGTCCCAGGCGTCATTGACCTGGCTCTCGGCATTGCCGGTCACCCTGTCGCCTGCCCAGGGCATCCTGCTTTGCCATGGCAGCCCCAGTGACGACGACGTGTTCCTGCTCGAGGAAGACGGAGGCAGCCACTTCCACCCGTCCAATGAAAAGCAGATCAGGCACAAGCTGGGCAGCGCCGGCGCCGGGCTGACCTTGTGCGGCCATACACATACGCCGCGCGTTGTGCGCTTGTCGGACAACCGGACAATCCTCAATCCCGGCAGTGTCGGCGTCCAGGCATTCCCAGGTTTGACTGTGACCGGCAGTCCGGATGCCCGCTATGTCCTTGCCACGCGCAAGGACAGACAATGGTCGTTCAGCCATCATACGGTCAGCTATGACTGGACCGAAGCATCCGGCCGCGCCACGGCGACCGGATTCGACAGCTGGGCGCATGGGCTGCTGACGGGCTACGCCGCCAATTCCTTGTAAGAACCGAGCAGACGCTCAGCCTGGGGCGCCTGGCACGGTGCGGATCACCGTGCCCCACGGATCTTCCCGTGTGATGTCAGCGGTTGTCTTGTCCGAGCGCATCTCGACCCAGGCCAGCCCTGAGCGGGACGGATCGCGGCGCCCGGCGCCGGCGCTGTGCCACGAATTGCCACCGATATGATGGTGGTAGCCTCCCGACGACAGGAACACCGCCTGCCCTCCATACTTAGCGACCGTGTCGAAGCCAAATTCGTCGTGCCACCAGGCCTCGGCATCTTCCGGCCGGCCGACGCGCAGATGGACATGGCCGATAATGCTGTTTTGCGGCGCGCCCTGCCAGCCGGCGTCACCGGCCGGCACGCTGCCAACCACGGCGGCCAGATTCAGCCGCTCGGTCGCCATGGCGATCTTGTCGCCGTTCCACTTCCACTCCTGCGGCAGACGGTCCCTATAGACTTCAATGCCGTTGCCTTCGGGGTCGGTCAGGTACAAAGCCTCGCTGACCAGATGGTCGGAGGCGCCCTCGATGCGGATCTTGTTGGCGGCGGCATGGTTTATCCAACGGCCGAGATCGGCGCGGCTGGGCAGAAGGAAAGCGGTGTGGAAAAGGCCGGCGCTGCGCGGATCGTCGGGCTTGGCCGCTGCGTCAGGCTCGATGACCAGCAGCGGGCGCTCGGCAGCGCCCAGCGTGATGGCGCCATCGGCGCGGCTCAATTCCTGCAGGCCGACAACAGCCCGGTAGTAATCGGCAAGTCCTTCGGCGTCGCGCGCCTTCAGGCCCACGCGTGACACGCTGACGGGGGTCGTCGCGGCAAAAGGCAGTTCGCTCATAAAACTCTCCGTTCAGCGCGTTATCCCAGGCCGCGCCACCAGTCTATTCTGTTGTCCATCTCTTCCTGCCTCAAATCGTCGATCCTGATCGTTCACACAAGATGGAAAGAATCGAACAGGTTGTTCACGATTGTGATGCACCGCATGCGTCAGCGCGGGTTGCACGAGACACGGCCGCTCGCTATCTCAGCGCCATGAAAGTCAAAGACGCAGATATTCTGATCGTGCCGGGCTACACCAATTCCGGCCCCCAACACTGGCAGACACGCTGGCAGTCGAAACTGTCGACGGCGCGCCGGGTCGAGCAGGCGGAGTGGTCGAAGCCGGTGCGCGAGGACTGGACGGCGAGCGTGGCGAACGCTGTCAACGAGGCCGAGCGGCCGGTGGTGATCGTTGCCCATTCCCTGGGCGTGGCGGCCGCGGTGCAGGCCATTCCGCAGTTCAGGAAGCCGGTCGCCGGTGCGTTCTTTGTCGCGCCGCCCGACGTCGCCAACCCGGAGATAAGGCCGCGTCACCTGATGACCTTTGGCCCCTATGCACGCGAACCGCTGCCCTTCCCGTCCATCGTCATCGCCAGCCGCAACGATCCGTTCTGCGCCTTCGAGGTTGCCGAGGACATTGCCGGCGCCTGGGGTTCGCTGTTCATCGATGCCGGCGAAACCGGTCACCTCAATGAGCATGCCGGCTTCGGCCCGTGGCCGGAAGGGTCGATGACCTTCGCCAAGTTCCTGACCGACCTCAAGGCCTGACCGGGCAAGGCACCACGCCTCAGCCCTTGATCGAATCGTTCATGCTTTTGATGAGTATCTTTGCGCCGAGCGAAATCAGCGCATGGTCCGAGCCCATCGCCAGCAGCCGGTAGCCCATCGCCACGACGCGGCCGGCAATCGCCGGCTCAACGACGTAGATTGCCGCATGCTTGCCCGCCTTGCGCGTCCGCTCGGCGATGGAGGCGACGGTTTCCATCATGCTTTCCAGCGTCGAATTGACGGTGGCGCCATTCGACCAGGCGATGGAGAAATCCGATGGGCCGAGGAAGATGCCGTCAATGCCCGGCGTGTCGAGGATGCCGTCCAGCGCATCGAGTGCGGCGCGCGTTTCGACCATGGCAAAGGCCATGGTGCGTTGATTGGTGTCGCGCAGCCATTCGGCGTGGTCGCCTTTGCCATGGCGCGGAAAAGCATAGGTCGGGCCCCAGGAGCGCTCGCCCATCGGCGGATATTTCATCGCCGCGGCAAAGAGTTTTGCATCGGCCACCGAATTCACCATCGGTGCAATCACCGCCTCGGCACCGAAATCGAGGGCGCGGCTGGCCATGTCGAAGCGGCCGACCGGAATGCGCACCAGCGCCGGCTTGTTGGCGGCCAGCACCGGCACCAGGCCGCGCAAGACCGAGTCTTCGTGGTGTCCGCCATGCTGCATATCGAGGGTGACGGCGTCAAAACCCTGCTTGGCGATGATTTCGACCGTCAAAGCGTCCGGAACGCCGGACCAGGCGGTGAACAGCGTTTCATCCGCCGCCAGGCGTGACTTCAGGGACATGGGTGCTTTCCTCGTTGGGTAGAGCCTTGTAACAGGCCTACGCACAGTTTCAGCCGGAAAAGGCTGAAAAGGCAAAGAAAAACCGCCCGGCTGGACCGGGCGGTCGATTGGTCCAGCGCTACTCGCTCTAGGTGTTCTTGATCTGCTCGATCGCCTGCGCCATCAGTTCGTCCATGGTGCGGCGGATCTGGTGATCCGACTGGTCGACGCCGGCGGCGTCGAAATCCTTGCGGATCTTGCGGAATACGTCGTGATCGCCGGCTTCCTCGATATCGGAAACCACAACTTCCTTGGCATAGGCGTCGGCGTCAGTGCCGGATTTGCCCAGCTTTTCGGCGGCCCACAGACCGAGCGCCTTGTTGCGGCGTGCGGAAGCCTTGAAGCGAAGTTCTTCGTCGAAGGCGAATTTGCGCTCAAAACCCTCTTCGCGGTCTTTCATGCTGCTCATGGCTTCCCTCCGATGAAATCGATTCGCGTTGGCGATGGATATGTGTGTTGCCGCAGCACAAACCAAAAGGGCGCGGGCCGGTCAATATGCTACATCACTTGCTGCGCTGCGGCATTTCATTCCTGAAAGCGGTCGATGGAAAGGATTTGCCGATTGAGCAAACGCTGTGATTGGGATAGACCCGGCATTGAACCCCACCCGTCGCCGCACCAATTTAGGCAGACGGACAGGAACTGGTCGCTTGCCGCCTGCCCGCAAATCCAGAGAAAAATCAGATGAAAAATCGCCGCCGCATTTATGAAGGCAAGGCCAAGATCCTCTATGAGGGACCGGAACCGGGCACGCTTATCCAGTTCTTCAAAGATGATGCGACCGCATTCAACAAGAAGAAACATGAGGTCATCGACGGCAAGGGTGTGCTCAACAACCGCATTTCCGAGTACATCTTCAACCATCTGAACCGCATGGGCATTCCGACCCACTTCATCCGCCGGCTCAACATGCGCGAGCAGCTGATCAAGGAAGTCGAGATCATTCCGCTCGAAGTGGTGGTGCGCAATGTCGCCGCCGGCTCGCTGTCCAAGCGCCTCGGCATCGAGGAAGGCACCGTTCTGCCGCGCTCGATCATCGAATTCTATTACAAGGCCGATGCGCTCGACGATCCGATGGTGTCGGAAGAGCACATCACCGCTTTCGGCTGGGCAAGCCCGCAGGAGATCGACGACGTCATGGCGCTGGCCATCCGCGTCAACGACTTCCTCTCCGGCCTGTTCATGGGTGTCGGCATCCAGCTCGTGGATTTCAAGATCGAATGCGGCCGCCTGTTCGAGGGCGACATGATGCGCATCGTCGTTGCCGACGAGATCTCGCCGGATTCGTGCCGGCTGTGGGACGTGGCAACGCAGGACAAGCTCGACAAGGACCGTTTCCGCCGCGATATGGGCGGCCTCGTCGAAGCCTATCAGGAAGTTGCCCGCCGCCTTGGCATCATGAACGAGAACGAGCCGCCGCGCCCGACCGGCCCGGTGCTCGTCGCCTCGACCGATGGCCTCAAAGGCAAGCCGCATTAAGTCTTCATTTCTTGACGCAATTCCGGACGGAAAACCGCTTCACACTTTTCCTGGAATTGCTAAGTCTTCGAACAGGAACCTGTCCAGCATGATCAAGGCCCGCATCACCGTCACCCTCAAGAACGGCGTGCTCGACCCGCAGGGAAAAGCCATAGAGCACGCTCTGTCCGGACTGGGGTTCGGCGGCGTCGGCCAGGTGCGGCAGGGCAAGGTCTTCGACCTCGAGCTCTCGGAGACCGACAAGGCCAAGGCTGAAGCCGATCTGAAAGCCATGTGCGACAAGCTGCTGGCGAATACGGTGATCGAGAATTACGCGGTGGAGATCGCTTGATATGAAATCAGCTGTCGTTCTTCTCCCCGGCCTCAACCGCGACCGCGACATGATTGCGGCGCTGACCAAGATTTCCGGGCAGGCGCCGGCGACCGTCTGGCAGACCGACACTGAAATCCCCGATGTCGACCTGATCGCCATTCCCGGCGGCTTCTCCTTCGGCGATTATCTGCGCTGCGGCGCCATTGCCGCGCGGATGCCGGTGATGCGGGCAGTCGCTGAAAAGGCCGCCAAGGGCGTCATGGTCATTGGCGTCTGCAACGGGTTCCAGATTCTGGTCGAGGCCGGCCTGCTGCCCGGCGCGCTGATGCGCAATGCTTCGCTGAAATTCGTTTGCCGTGAGGTGAAGCTGCAGATCGCCAACGCCAACACCATGTTCACCCGCCGCTATCAGCCGGGCCAAATCATCCGCACGCCGGTTGCGCATCATGACGGCAATTATTTCGCCGATGCCGACACGCTTGCGCGCCTCGAGGGCGAAGGACAGGTTGTGTTCCGCTATGCCGAAGGCACCAATCCCAATGGCTCGATCAACGACATTGCCGGCATCATCAGCGAGAAGGGCAATGTGCTCGGCCTGATGCCGCATCCGGAAAACCTGATCGAGGCCGCGCATGGCGGCAGTGACGGCCGGGCGCTGTTCGAAGGCGCACTCGGCATCGCCGCCTGATATCTCTTCGAATTCCTTTCAAAACGCGGGGGCGGTTGACCATGAGACTGACGATTGTTCGCCTAGGTCCCCTGGCTGCTGCCGGCTTGGCGTTGGCGTCCTGCCAGTCCAGCCCGAAGAGCGCGCCGGTCCCCACGGGCAAGAGCGCTTCGCTGCTGGCCATGGAACAGGTAGCGATATCGGCCCACAAATGCTGGATCGCCAGCAAGGATCCCGCCTTCAAATCCTATCAGATGGCCAATGAGCTGAATTCGTTCAGCGGCACGCCCCGCTTCCTGCTGGTGCCGGCCAAGCATTATGGCGGCAAGCCGCTGCTGGTCGTCCAGGCGCAAGGCAATTCCAGCCGCGTCGACGTGTTCGGTCCGCTGATGGACGATCCGCTCGGCGCGCGCATCGGATCCGACATTGCGCGCTGGCAAACGGGCAACCCCTCCTGCAACGCGGCCGCCTGACGCCATGGGCCGCTTCCTGCAGTTTGCGGGATTGATCATCGGTCTGGCCGGGCTTGTCCTGCAAGCGTGCATCACCATCCCGGCATCGATGGAAGCCGGCCGCAGTTTTCTCGGCTCCATCGTCTTTCTGTTCAGCTTCTTCACCATCCTGACCAACATCGGTGCAGTGCTGGTCCATGTCTCGCTGCTGTCGCCTTCGGGCTACGCCTGGCTGCCGGCCTTTGCCGGGCCGCGGATGCGGGCGGGCGTGGCGGCTTCCATCGCCCTGGTCTTCATCGTCTACGCGACAGTTCTGGCGCAGCTCTGGCAGCCGCAGGGGCTGTTCCTGCTCTGTGACGTGCTGCTGCACTATGTGACGCCGGTGCTGTTCGTGCTGTGGTGGCTTGTTGCAGGCGCTGACGGCAGGACACGCTGGAGCGACATTTCGTGGTGGATGGCCTATCCGATCGCCTATCTCGCCTATGCGCTGGCGCGCGCACCGATCGCAGGCGAAGTGCCCTACCCGTTCCTCGACGTTGCGAAAAACGGCGCGGCCAACGTCGCCCTTGCGGCGCTGGCCGTCACCGGTGTTTTCCTGGTGCTGTGCATCCTCGCCGTGCTTGCCGATAAGGGCGTCTCACGCCTCAGGGCTCCGGGCACACGCCGCTGACCAGACTACAAGTTAGTCCCAGATTCGCCTGATGCCTTCGCGGTGAGCGTCGTCACGCGACACACCGATGTCCCTGAGCTGCTCGTCGGTCATTTCGAGCAAAGCCAGGCGGCCGCGACGGCGCTCGATCAGCACGTCGATCCATCGCGCCAGCGATCTGACTACATGCACGATCCGGCCGACAAAGCCTCGCCGGCTGGACGGGCGCGGCCCGACCAATTCAATGCCCGCGCAGCGGATTGTCTCGATTGTATCCATTGTCTTTCTGCCAACCTTGCAAATTGTACCCATCTTAGTACGGTTCTGATATGCATTGACACCCGATCTGGTGCAATATACAGAATTGTCACCATGACAAATTGGCTCCCTGACCTCACCATCGGTTCCGGCCCGCTTTACCAGCGCCTTGCCGACAGCATCGAGTCGGACATCGACAAGGGCGTCATCGATGCCGGGGCAAAATTGCCGCCGCAGCGCGATCTCGCCTATGATATCGGCACGACGGTCGGCACGATCGGCCGAGCCTATCAGCTGCTGCGCGAACGCGGGCTGGTGAGCGGCGAAGTCGGACGCGGGACCTATGTGCTGGCGCAGCAATCGGAAGCGTCACCCGAATTCGCCGAGCCTGCCGTGCAAGGCACGCGCTATGTCGATGCGCCGCCCGGCAAGCTGCGTTTCGACAGCACTGCCGCGCCCGACATCGGCCAGGGCGCCATTGTCGCTGACATGCTCTCGCGCACGGTGCAGGATCACCCGCACGAGATTTCGAGCTACACCAGGGATTTTCCGGAGCGCTGGTTCGAGGCCGGCGCCCGCTGGCTGTCGCGCAATTCGTTCCGTCCGGCGGCCGACACCATCGTTCCCACGCTTGGCACACATGCCGCGGTGATGGCGGCGATTGCGGCACTGACCACACCGGGCGACTATGTCGCCTTCGAGCACCTCACCTATTCGCAGATCGCCCGCAGCGCCGGGCTGATCGGGCGGCGCATAGCACTGGTGGCATCGGACGAAGAAGGCCTCGATCCCGAGGATTTCGAACGCGTCTGCGCGCAAAAGCACCCGAAGATGATCTTCCTGATGCCGACGGTGCAGAACCCGACGCTGGCGATCCTGTCGGTTTCGCGCCGCGAGGCGATCGCTCGTGTCGCGCGCGCGTACAATGTCATCGTCATCGAGGACGATCTCTATGGCGGCCTGACCGAAGATCCGACGCCGCTCATCGCCGAATATGCACCCGAGCGCACCATTGTCGCCGGCGGTCTGTCGAAATCGGTCGCGGCAGGTGTTCGCGGCGGCTGGCTCTCCTGCCCGCCCGCCTATCGCCATCGCATCCGCGTCGCCCACAAGATGATGACCGGCGGGATGCCGTTCCTGCTGGCGGAGGTGAATGCGCGGCTGGTGCTGTCAGGGCAGGCTGGCGATATCCGCAAACGCAGCATTGCCGAAATTGCCGCCCGCATCGCCATCGTGCGCGAGACACTGGCGGGTTTCGCCTTCAAGTCACACGGCAGCGTGCCCTTCGTCTGGCTGACGCTGCCCGATCCCTGGCTGTCCGGCACGTTCAGGAGCGCATGCCTCGAAAATGGCGTGCTCCTCGACGACGAGGACGAGTTCAAGGCGGGGCGTTCCGAGCAGGTTTTTCACGGCGTGCGTTTCGGCGTCTCGCAGCCAAGGCGGCGCGAGGACATCACCGGCGGCGTCGCGGTGATCCGGCGGCTGCTGGAGGAAGGCCGCGCCGGCTACGACAGTTCGTCCTGAATCGTTGGCGCTAAACCGTGCGCCTGCGTACCGATCTCAGGTTCAGCCCTCTGCCTTGAAGTTTTTGGCTTCCTTTGCGCCCTTGTCCTTGCCGTGCTTCTCGGCCAGGTCCTTGGCCTGCTTGGGCGAAACGTCGGTGGTCTCGGCAATATGCATGGCCTCCTTGTCGGAGAGGCGATTGTCTTTCTTGCCTTGCTTGGTGGCCATGTCGAAATCTCCTGATTGGTTTGAGGCCTAACGGCCGGGATGCCATAGCGTTCCCCAACGGCTCCCCGCTACCATCGTCGCCCTGTGGTTTTCCGGCGTTTTTCGTCATCCAATGGGGTGTATCACGCCAAAGCTTGCGATATGAGGGGACTCAAATTCCCCTCTCCCATGGACATCAATCGCCGCCCATGACCATTTCTAATTCCGTGCCGATCACCCCGGAACTCATCGCCGCGCATGGGCTGAAGCCCGACGAATACCAGCGCATCCTCGACCTGGTCGGGCGCGAACCGAGCTTTACCGAACTCGGCATCTTCTCGGCGATGTGGAATGAGCACTGCTCCTACAAATCCTCGAAGAAATGGCTGCGCACGCTACCGACCACCGGGCCTCAGGTCATCCAGGGTCCGGGCGAGAATGCCGGGGTGGTCGATATCGGCGATGGCGACTGCGTCGTCTTCAAGATGGAGAGCCACAACCATCCCTCTTACATCGAGCCCTACCAGGGTGCGGCGACCGGCGTCGGCGGCATATTGCGCGATGTCTTCACCATGGGCGCGCGGCCGATTGCGGCGATGAATGCGCTGCGCTTCGGCGCACCCGACCATCCCAAGACCAGGCACCTGGTCAGCGGTGTGGTTTCCGGCGTTGGCGGCTACGGCAATGCGTTCGGCGTGCCGACGGTCGGTGGCGAGGTCAATTTCGACGCCCGCTACAACGGCAATATCCTGGTCAACGCCTTTGCCGCGGGCCTCGCCAAGACCGATGCGATCTTCCTGTCGGAAGCCAAGGGCGTCGGCCTGCCGGTCGTCTATCTCGGCGCCAAGACCGGGCGCGACGGCGTCGGCGGCGCCACGATGGCCTCGGCCGAGTTCGACGACAAGATCGACGAGAAGCGCCCGACCGTGCAGGTCGGCGATCCCTTCACCGAAAAATGCCTGCTCGAAGCCTGCCTTGAACTGATGGCGTCCGGCGCCGTCATCGCCATCCAGGACATGGGTGCGGCCGGCCTCACCTGTTCGGCGGTCGAGATGGGCGCCAAGGGCGACCTCGGTATCGAGCTTCACCTCGACCAGGTGCCGGTGCGCGAAGAGCGCATGAGCGCCTATGAGATGATGCTGTCGGAGAGCCAGGAGCGCATGCTGATGGTGCTGCGCCCGGAGAAGGAAAAGGAAGCCGAGGCGATCTTCCACAAATGGGGCCTCGACTTCGCCATTGTCGGCAAGACCACCGACGATCTGCGCTTCCGCGTCATTCACCAGGGTGACGAGGTCGCCAACCTGCCGATCAAGGACCTTGGCGACAAGGCGCCGGAATATGACCGCCCCTGGGTCGAGCCGAAGAAGCCTGCGGCGCTTGCCGCCGGCGATGCGCCGAAGGCCGATGTCGCCGATGCGCTGTTGAAACTGCTCGGCGGGCCGGACCTGTCGTCGCGCCGGTGGGTGTGGGAGCAGTACGACACGCTGATCCAGGGCAATTCGCTGCAGCTTCCGGGCGGCGACGCCGGCGTTGTGCGCGTCGAAGGCCATCCGACCAAGGCGCTCGCCTTCTCCTCCGACGTGACGCCGCGCTATTGCGAGGCCGACCCGTATGAAGGCGGCAAGCAGGCTGTGGCCGAATGCTGGCGCAACCTCACCGCCACCGGCGCGCTGCCGCTGGCGGCGACGGACAACCTCAATTTCGGCAATCCGGAACGGGCTGAGATCATGGGCCAGCTGGTCGGCGCGGTGAAAGGCATTGGCGATGCCTGCCGGGCGCTCGGCTTCCCGATCGTGTCGGGCAATGTCTCGCTCTACAATGAAACCAACGGCCAGGGCATCCTGCCGACGCCGACCATCGGCGGCGTCGGGCTGATCGCCGACTGGTCGAAGATGACCCGTATCGGCTTCGCCGCCGAGGGCCAGATGATCATGCTGGTGGGCGCACCCGCAAGCTGGGGCAGCCATCTCGGCCAGTCCGCCTATTTCAGAGACATTCACGGTCGGACCGACGGGCTGCCGCCACCCGTCGACCTCGCGCATGAAAAGCGCGTCGGCGACCATGTGCGCGCGCTGATCGCGTCGGGTGTCGTCACCGCGGCGCATGACCTTTCCGATGGCGGCCTGGCGATAGCCCTGGCCGAAATGGCGATGGCGTCCGGCATCGGCGCCACCATTCCGGGGCTCGCCGGCACCGACCCGATCCCGGTCTGGTTCGGCGAGGACCAGGGCCGCTACCTCCTGACGCTGTCCGTCGATCCGAAGAGCAAGGAATGGGACGCCATCCGCGACGAACAGAGCAGGCTCGGCATCTTTGCGCCATGGATCGGCTCGACCGGTGGAAACGAACTGAAGCTCGGCGATGCCAGGGCGATCCCGGTCAGCGAATTGACCGCCGCCCACGAAGGCTGGTTCCCGAACTTCATGGACAAGTCCAGTTGACCAGCCTGGCAGCCCGGACGCTGATCGCAGTCGTCTTCTGGCCGTCGCTGTTCTTCTTCTGGTTCCTCGGGCCGTTCGTCTTTTTCCTGCTGTCGACGACCTCGAGCGAGGTCTGTCCGCTGCTGGAAAGGCGTGACCAGTTCCTTGAGGCGGCCAATGGCACACTGCAGATGCTGGCCTTGCAAAGTCTGATCTATGCGATCCCCATCGTCTGCCTGGTGCTGTGGAGCCGCCTTTTGCCGAACCCGGCGCGCGCAAGGCATGTCGCCACCTGCATCAAGCTCTTTGCCATTGCGGTCATTACCGGCGCGCTGTGGGAATACGGGTCATCGCTGATCTGCGACGGCTATGGCCAACCATTCTTTTCGCCCTTGTGGCAGATGACCAGCTATCTCCCGATTATCACCCTGGCGCTCAACATCCCGCTCTATGTCCTGGTGTTCAGCCTTGGCCGGGGGTTCTCGACCCGCGACGACATTACAGAAGATGGTGTGGTTCACCCGCGGCAGGATGGCCCTTAGACACTGCGTCCCGACAGAACGGCTTCAACCCGGACCAGAAAGGCTTTAGGCTGCCGTCCGAGTCACTCGTGCCTAGCCGCCCAGAACAGGATTTTGCCATGGCAATGGATGCCCACGACATCGAAAAACTGATCAAGGACGGCATTCCGGACGCCAAGGTGACGATCCGCGACCTCGCCGGTGACGGCGATCACTATGCAGCCGAAGTGGTGGCCGAAAGCTTCCGCGGAAAGAGCCGCGTCCAGCAGCACCAGATGGTCTATGATGCGCTGAAGGGCAATATGGGCGGCGTGCTGCACGCGCTGGCGTTGCAGACCAGTGTGCCGGACTGACGCCAGGCTGGCCTAGCGCGTCGGCGGCTGGCTTGCCAACACGGCAATGATCGGCCCTGCCGGATATCTTCCGCCGACAATCATCCTGTCGCCATCCGACAGCGCGGAGACCGCGCCGTCGAGGAACAGCGCGTTGCGGCATTGTAGCGCGTCGCGAAACAGCCGCGCAAAGCTGCCGAAACTTACCTCAGACCGCGAGATCGCCAGCAAAACGGTGTTTTCATCGCGCACGCCGACGCCGTTGCGGACGTAGCGCGAGGTTCCGTTCGGCTCGAAGCGTGGATGAATCTGGCCATCGATCACCAGCATCGGGCCCGACTGCGTGGCGAAGGCGACATCGGGTTTGGCGGCGGCATAGGCGTTGCTTTCCATGACAGCCGCCTTGCCGTCCTTGCCGACCAGAAAGACGCCGTTCGGCTTCAGGAAGAAATTACCTTCGCTATCGGCAAGGTTGAGCGGCGACTTTTCGCTGCCGTTCTCGACCAGCAGGCCGACCGGCGACAAATCCTCGTGATACATGCCGCCATTCATGGCGAGCAGCACCGGCCTCCCCTCGCCCGCAACCGCCTTGTCGAAGGCTTCGAGCGAACCAAAAGGCTTGCCATCGGCGCCGGCGTGGAAAACACCGATGCTGTCGGCGCGAAGATCGATCTCGCAGACGACATAGGTCACCGCCTCGAAGGCGACATTCCGGCAAGGCGCGGGCAGGTCACCGCCAATGACCAGCGGCGGCGGCTCCGGGCGTCTCGGCCACCACACAACGGCAATCGCCGCCAGCAGGATGGCGATCGGAAGGGCGGCGCCATATCGTCTTCTCATCATGTTCCGAAGGCTGCAATCGGGTCGGATGCTTGGCCCAAGACAGGCGATCCTTTGCGCCATTTCCGCGACGGCGGCGCAAACATCTTGTTTCGGCCCATCTATGGGTTTATTTGATGGCTATGCTTCGAGCCTGACTCCCACAGGCGTGAAAGGATATCTCATGAGCGGCATCAACGACTACATCGACAGCGAAGTGAAGGGCAACGACGTCGTCCTTTTCATGAAGGGCACGCCCGGTTTTCCGCAGTGCGGCTTTTCCGGCCAGGTCGTCCAGATCCTCGATTACATCGGAGCCGACTATAAGGGCGTCGACGTGCTGACCTCGGCCGAACTGCGCCAAGGCATCAAGGAATATTCGAACTGGCCGACGATCCCGCAGCTTTACGTCAAGGGCGAATTCGTCGGCGGCTGCGACATCATCCGCGAAATGTTCCAGGCGGGCGAGCTGCAGACGTTGCTCGTCGACAAGGGCGTCAGCGTCAAAGCGACAGCCTGATTCTGAGTTGAGACGGGGCAGCCCCGCCCCGGCAAAATGTTACCTCCCCCTATCGGAGTGAGGACGAACTTATGCGCCGGCATGCCGGCGCATATTCGTTTTGAAGATCGGACCCGCCGTGGACCAGCCAGCAAAAGCGCCGCAACAGGCACGCAAATTGCCTATTCCGCGCTGGGAATTCATCGCGCTGTGCGCGGCACTGATGGCGTTGAACTCGCTGGCCATCGACATCATGCTGCCGGCACTGCAGCAAATCGGCGCCACGCTTGGCGTTGAGAATGAAAACCACCGCCAGTATGTGATCACCGCCTATATATTGGGCTTCGGTGGCGGACAGCTTTTCTTCGGACCGATCTCGGACCGGTTCGGGCGCCGCGCGCCGCTCGTTGCCGGGCTGGCGATTTATGTCGTGGCGGCGGCAGCTGCCGCCATCGCCCCGTCATTCGCCGTCCTACTGCTGTGCCGGCTGGTGCAAGGCATCGGTGCGGCGGCGACCCGCGTCATCGCCGTCTCGATCGTGCGCGACACGTTCGACGGTCGGCGCATGGCCGAGGTGATGTCTCTGATCTTCATGGTGTTCATGGCCATCCCGGTGATCGCGCCTGGGATCGGCCAGTTCATCATGCTGTTCGCAACATGGCACTGGATCTTCGTCACCATGGCCGTCGGAGCGCTGATCGTGTCGGCGTGGTCGCTGCTGCGGCTGCCGGAGACGCTGCATCCGGAGTACCGCCGGCCGCTGACAGTCTCATCCGTCGTCGGTGGTTTCCGCATCGTGCTCACCAACCGCATGGCGCTTTGCTACGCCTTTGCCAGCACCTTCATTTTCGCCGCCATGTTCGGCTTCATCGCCTCCGCACAGCAGATCTATGTCGACATTTTTCATGTCGGCGAATTGTTTCCTGTCATCTTCGCGGGTGTCGCCGGCGTTCTCGCTTTTTCGAACTACCTCAACTCGCGCCTGGTCGGCCGCATCGGCATGCGCCGCCTGTCGCAGAGCGCACTGCTGTTGTTCCTGGTGATCAGCCTTGCCTGGCTCACCGTTTCGCTTCAAATGAAGATGCCACTCTGGCTGTTCATCACCTTCTTCGCCAGCGCGATGCTCCCGTTCGGCGCGCTCGGCGCCAATTTCAACGCGCTCGCGATGGAGCCGCTCGGCCAACTGGCGGGCACCGCGTCGTCCATCCTGGGCTTCATGCAGACTTTTCTCGGCGGCATCCTCGGCACGCTGATCGGCCAGGCCTTCAACGGCACGGTGACGCCGCTTGCCGCCGGCTTCTGCAGCGTCTCGGTCGCGGCCCTGCTGATGATCCTGATCGCCGAGCGCGGCAAGATGTTCCAGCCGCACAACCCACCCATTTCAGGGCACGTCACCGACCTGCATTGAGCAACTGTTCTGCGCTACGAGTTTTATTTGTCTCAGACCGCAGCCACCTTCAAGCGACGCGTTTCAGGATGCGCCGCCAATCACTGCCGTGAAACGAGGGAACAGCGGGCGCCCTGCGATGGCGCCACCCATGCTGTCCGAAAGAGGCATCGGCAGAGCCTTGTCGAGAGCTTCGAGCACGGATGACACAAAGACCCGGTTGAGCGAGGCATCATCTCCCATATGGGAGAAAGTGGCGCGCGGTTTGCCCATCAGCGTGCCGTTTTTGCGAATTGAGAAACTCAGCGTCAGGGTCATGCCAGCACTTCCAGGCGGCGGCTGCCAACAGGCAAAGATCGCGGAAAACATCTCGTCTATGGTATCGACGGGATCGCGACTGCCGCACGCGCGTTCCTGCGATCTTGCCTCAGTGGCGCCAGCGGCGGCCAAGGCAAGTGCAAGCGCCGTTGCAACAATTGCGGACCGATGTTTCATTTCGCAGCTTCCGACTTCGCGAGAGATTGGACACTATAACAGAGCCAATATACTTGACGAAAGCCTCTACCAGCAGTTGGACCGATTATTGCGCCCAGAGTTCCCTGCGCAACTCCTGCCAGCTTTCCTTGTCCGGGGCGACAAGAATGCCGCCGTCGATATGCGAGGGCAGATAGGCGCTGCCGTCGATCCGCGCGGTGTAGCCGCCGGCCTCGGCGTGGATCAGCACACCGACCAGATGGTCCCACGGCATCAGTTTGTTGTAGACGACGAAATGGGCATGGCCGCTGGCCAGAAGACGGTATTCATGTGCCGCGCAGCGATAGCCGAACTGCGATAGGGTCTTGGTCTGGTTGCGCGCCAAGAGCGAGCGTTGCGGTTCCGCCAGATATTGCCAGGAGACGGAGCCGGTCATCTGCGAGATCGGCACGGCATCGGCGACATGCACCGTCTCCAGCGCGCCATGCGCATGGCGGATATGGCTGCCGGCGCCCTTGGCGCCGATCAGCCAGTCCCGGCCTACGGGGTCATGGATGATACCGGCGACGGTTTCGCCCTTGACGACGACGCTCAGCATGACGCCGAAGAGCGGCACGCCGGAGGCGAAGTTGAAGGTGCCGTCGACCGGGTCGACGACGAAGGCGAGGTCGGCATCGCCGAGCCCCTGAAGCAGCGCCGGATTGTCGGAACAGGCTTCCTCGCCGACGATCATCGCCGTGGGATAGCGCTCGCGCAGCCTGGCCGTGATCAGCCGCTCGGCGTTGATGTCGGCCTCGGTCACCAGGTCGGCAGCCGAGGTCTTCTGTCTGATGTCGCCCTCGCCCAGCCGGCGAAAGCGTGGCATGATTTCGGCCTTGGCTGCATCGGCGAGAAGCTCGGCCAGCCAGTCGATCGCTTGGTCGTCAAATATCATCGGAAATGTCTTGTCCTGTGCTGAGGCTGCCATTGAGGGCGGCAAAGTCGAACAGCTTTCTGTCGAGCAGATGCGACGGCCTGGTGTTGGACAGCGCGCGCAGCATCGTATCCTTGCGGCCCGGCATGCGCTTTTCCATATCGTCCAGCATCGCCTTCATGGCGTTGCGCTGCAGGCCTTCCTGGCTGCCGCAGAGATCGCAGGGAATGATCGGGAATTTCATCGCGGCGGCGAATTTTTCCAGATCGACCTCGGCGCAGTAGCTCAGCGGCCGCAGCACCATGACGTCGCCGTCGTCGTTGAGCAGCTTTGGCGGCATGGCGGCAAGGCGGCCGCCATGGATTAAATTCATGAAGAAGGTTTCGAGAATGTCCTCGCGGTGGTGGCCGAGCACCAGCGCCGAACAGCCCTCCTCGCGCGCGATGCGATAGAGATGGCCGCGCCGCAGCCGCGAGCACAGCGAACAATAGGTGCTGCCCTGAGGCAGCTTGTCGGTGACCACCGAATAGGTGTCCTGATACTCGATGCGATGGGCAATGCCATGCGCATCGAGGTAGTCGGGCAAAATGTGCTTCGGAAAGTTCGGCTGGCCCTGGTCGAGATTGCAGGCCAGCAGCTCGACCGGCAGCAGCCCGCGCCATTTGAGATCGAGCAGCACGGCCAGCAGCCCGTAGGAATCCTTGCCGCCGGACAAGGCCACCAGCCAGCGGTCGCCGGGCCTCGCCATGGCGAAATCCTCGACCGCCTGACGGGTCAACCGCAACAGCCGCTTGCGCAGTTTGTTGAACTCGACGGAAGACGGCACGTCGGCAAACAGCGGATGGAAGCCGCCTTCAGCAATCGGTTCAACTGTTTCGATGTCTGCCAGCATGTTCATGGCTTGTCGCTTTCCATAGCCGAGAGTGCCGGATTAGCGGACATGGCCGACAAAGAAAAGGCCGCCTCGACGGGCGGCCCTTTCCAGTATCGCAGAAAAGCGATCGCTTAGCGCGAATAGAATTCGACGACCAGGTTCGGCTCCATCTGCACGGCGAACGGAACATCGGCCAGGCCGGGGATGCGCGAGAAGGTCGCGACCATCTTGTTGTGATCGACTTCGATATAGTCCGGCACGTCGCGCTCGGCGAGGCCGACCGCTTCCAGCACGATGACCAGCTGCTTCGACTTTTCCCGCACTTCGACGACATCGCCCGGCTTGCAACGGTACGACCCGATGTTGACGCGCTTGCCGTTGACGTTGACGTGGCCGTGGTTGACGAACTGGCGAGCCGCGAAAATGGTGGGCACGAACTTGGAGCGGTAGACGACCGCGTCGAGACGCGACTCGAGCAGGCCGATCAGGTTCTCGGAGGTGTCGCCCTTGCGGCGATCAGCCTCTTCATAGACTTTGCGGAACTGCTTTTCGGAGACATCACCATAGTGACCCTTCAGCTTCTGCTTGGCGCGCAGCTGCAGGCCGAAATCGGAAAGCTTGCCCTTGCGGCGCTGGCCGTGCTGGCCGGGGCCGTATTCACGCTTGTTGACCGGGGACTTCGGGCGGCCCCAGATGTTTTCGCCGAGACGGCGGTCGATCTTGTACTTCGCGGATTCGCGCTTGCTCATCGCATTCCCTTTCAAAACAAACCACCCGGAGCCTCATGGTCCGGGTGAAGGAAACGCGCCCTCCTCTGGCCTCCGTTTTCAAGGCCTGACAGGGTTTTCCCACGCAACGCGGCGGAAAACCCACGGGACACGTCAGTCTAGACAAAACCCAGGAAACGATAAACCTGCTTTCCTGGGCTTGCCATGCAAAAGAAACAACCGGGCATTGCGGCCCGGTGTTGGTGCGCTCGTTAAACGGAGATTTGAGCAGAGTCAAGCGCGTCGCTGGCGCTGGGCCCGGCAACCATATCACGTCTTTGGCGTTGAGTGCCGTGCCGGATGCGGCGGGAGGTTGTTGCGCCGACGGCATTTAGGAAGGGACTGGAGCCAAAGGAGCCCGAAGTCGCATGAAGAAGTTTTTCCTCTCGTTGGTCGGTGCGGCCGTCCTGGCCGGGACGATGTCGATCGCCGTGCCCGAGCCAGCGATGGCCAAGCATTGGCAGGGCCACAAGCATCGTCAGACCTGCCATGTCGTGGTGAAGAAGAAGGTCATCTGGCGGCATGGCCACAAGAAGGTCATCCGCTACAAGGTGAAGCGCTGCTGGTGACGTCAGGGGTTTCGGGCTTGGCCTGAACCGAAGAAGCCCGTGGTTTCGGCCACGGGCTTTGTTTATCGACTCGGTTCAAGGTTTCAGTCTGCCGATTTCTTCTCCGGCAGGCCTTTGCGCTTGGTCTCTGCGAATTCCTCGAGCTGCTTTTCGCTCATCGAATTGTACATCGACTTCGACGCGCCTTGAAGTTCGCTCTTCCTGGTCTCGCCGCGCTTGGCCGACAGGGCTGCGCCCGCGGCCTTTTGCTGTGCTTTTGAGGTTGCAGGCATATCGGCTTCTCCTTTGCTGCCAGAGGAAGAAACGTTGCGCTCCGGCGACGGTTCCAGCGCTGGCGGTCAACTTCCGTTCCGCGCTCATGCCTGCCCATGGTCGGCCGGCACTGCCGGCAAACCACCTTCCCGTGCCCGCAACGCCGGTGTAGGACGGCGCCATGAAATCGTTGAACGATCCCTCGCAGGCACTCGCTACCGGCCTCGCGAAAATCCGCACCGAGTTCCATGTGCCGGAGGCATTTCCCCCTGATGTAATGGCCATGGCACAGACGGCGGCCAGGCGCGTGCCCGACCAGCATGCCGACCGCACCGCGATGCCCTTCGTGACGCTCGATCCCGCGGCTTCCACCGATCTTGACCAAGCGTTTTCGATCGAAGCGAGCGGTAGCGACCTTCTGTTGCACTATGCGATTGCCGACGTAGCCTGGTTCGTCGCGGACGGCGACGCGGTGGATCGCGAAGCCTGGGCGCGGGGCGAAACCCTGTATTTGCCGGACGGCAAGGCCGGGCTCTATCCCCGGGTGCTTGCCGAGGGCGCCGCGAGCTTGCTGCCCAGCGGTCCGCGTCCGGCTGTCATCTTCACGGTCCGGATCGCCGACGACGGAGCGGTAAGGCTGGATGGCGCGGAGCGGGCAATCATTCAAAGCCGCGCCAAGCTCGCCTATGACAGCGTGCAGGCCGCCGACGTCCCAGTCGGCTTCGCCGAAATCGCGCGGCGCATGGCGGCGGCCGAAGAGCGTCGCGGCGCTTCGCGCGTCGACCCGCCCGAGCAGGAGGTGGAACAGCTTGCCGATGGCACGTTCCAGCTTGCGTTCAGACCGCTGCTGCAATCCGAGCAAGACAACGCAGCACTTTCGCTGGCCGCCAACATGGCGATTGCCGACGCCATGCTGGCACACAGGACCGGCTTGTTCCGGGTGATGGCGCCGCCCGATGCTTCCAAAGTACAAAGACTGCGCAGCGCGGCACGGGCCTTAGGCCTGTCCTGGCCTCCTTCGACCAGCCTGCCCGACTATCAGCGAACCCTCGATCCGACCAACAGGCAACAGGCAGCGCTGATGCTGGAAATCCGCCGCGCCGGCTCCGGTGCGTCCTACCAACCCTATGAGGAAGGCGTTGTCCCCTGGCACGAGGCGATGGCCGCGACCTATGCCCACGCCACCGCGCCCCTGAGGCGGCTGGCCGATCGCTACGTCGTGCGCTGCGTGCTGGCCATCGCCAACGGCCAGCCGGTGCCGCAAGCCGTTACCGAGGCGTTTTCCAGACTGCCGAAGGTGATGGGCCGCGCAGGCGCCCGCGCCTCGCAGATCAACCACGCGGCCATCGACCTTGCCGAGGCGGTGATGCTGAGGGGGCGCATGGGTGAAACATTCAAGGCCGTCGTCACCGACGTCGGTGATCAGCGTGTGCGCGTTCAGCTCTCGGACATGCCTGTCGTTGCTAATGTGAAGGCCTCAGGGTTCAGGCAGGGCGATGGCCTGACGCTAAGGCTTGTTTCGGCCGATCCGGATCGGCGCGTCATTGTCTTCGAGCCTGCCTAAAGCGCGTCGGCGACGCGCTTTAATTTTTTCGTTTTATGCATGTCGTTGTCCCAAAACCGCTGCGCACTTTTGGGCGACATGCATTAGTCTAGCGCGCGCTCAATCCAAAACCCTGCATCAGCCGGCTGATGGCGAAGTCCGCCTTTCCCGAGGTAAAGACGGCGATGTCGGGCTCGCTTTGCGGCAATGGCCCGTCGACAGCCGGAAGCAGCGACAGAGCACGCCGCGCAATCGCTTCGGCCGGGTCGATCCAGTCGACCGGCCAGGGCGCGGTCTTGCGCATGCGATTGGCCAGGAACGGATAGTGCGTGCAGGCGAGCACGACGATGTCCGTGCGCAAATCGTCATGCTGGACGAAACACGGTGCGATCTCGGCACGCACGGCCTCCTCGTCGACAAAGCCCTCGCGCATGTAGGCCTCGGCCAGTCCGGCGAGATTGTTGCTGCCGACCAGCCGGACATGGCATTTCTGCGCCCATTTGCCGATCAGGTCGCGCGTGTACTGGCGCTTCACCGTGCCCGGCGTCGCCAGCACCGAGACCAGCCCGGACCGGGTGCGCTCGGCCGCCGGCTTGATCGCCGGCACGGTGCCGACAAAGGGATGGCCAGGGAATTTTTCCCGCAACGCATCGATCACCAGCGTCGAAGCGGTATTGCAGGCGACGACCGAAATTTCCGGATCAAAACGGTCGAGCAGCTTGGCGAAGAGCTCGACTATATGGGCCTGCAGCGCCGGCTCTTCCCACGCGCCGTAGGGAAAGGCCTTGTCATCGGCGACGTAGACGAAGCGCCGGTCGGGCATCAGCACGCGCGCTTCGCGCAGCACGGTCAATCCGCCAACGCCGGAATCGAACATCAGTATCGGACGGTGGCTCATTGATATCGGACCATGAAAGAGGCTGGATCAGAAGGCTTGGCGGTCATTGGCCAATGCCGTTCTATCTGCAACCATCATGGCCTTGAAGTGGCGAATGTTAGCAACTTCCATGCAAAGCCGGCGAAGACGACCTTGCCTCGGTTGCTCTAGAGCCCGCGCTTGCCGAAGCCGGCGGGCCGCGGACGGCCCAGAGGCTGGGCGGACGGCACCGAGCGCGTGGCCGGTGTGGCGTTGCGCATGGAAGACTGTGTCGTGCTGCTGGCCGTCCGGCCGGATGCCGCAGGCATGGGCGTATCGCCATCGAAATCGAAAACCGATGTCAGTTCGTCGATATTGATGCCCGCCACCGGCTTAGCCACCAGAATCGTGCACCAAAGGCCAAAGATCGACAGCGCCAGCAGGTTCAAACCGCTGGACGTGCTTTCCGGATTGTTGAAATCGATGACCAGCAGCGTGCCTGCCTGCAGAAAGGCGTAGATGGCGCAGAACACGATGTAGGACCACAGGATCCAGGCTTTGCCGTTGGCGTCGCGGCTGCGTCGCCAGGCGATGTTGGCACGCATGACCACGGCCAGGAGGGAAACGACCAGAACCGCGCCTGCCATCCCTTGCCGCAATGGACCGGGCGCCGAGTTGACCAGCCCCTCAAAGCCGACCGTGCCAACGATGCACAGCACAGCTAGAACGGCCTCGAGCAGGGCTACGCCGAGCGAATAGAAGAAGAAGCGCATACGGCCGATTTTGGACGTGAACATTTGCCACCCCACCGTTTTGACAACAATGGATGAGAGGCAAATAAAATTCGGTTACTTCAGCCGTTCGAAGCTTAGCGATTTCTAATCTTCTTTGTCTGCCTGGCGTTTTCGCGCAGCGGCCGGCAAACGCCTTGGATCGTCTCCCGGCGAGCCGTCACCGCGCGGCATGGCCGGCGAAAACCGGTCGAGCGACGAGATGATGCCACGCAGTACTTTCAGTTCCGGCTCGGCGAAACCGGCGCGCGTCAAGACGGCGCGCAGATTGTCGACCATCTTGGGTTTCTTGGGCGCCGGGCGGAAATAACCGCGCGCTTCGAGCGCGCCTTCGAGATAGGCAAACAGGCCGTGCAACTCTTCCTTGCTCGCCGGCTTCATTTCAGGACTGGAGAAATTGGTCGCCGTCTCGTCCTCCAGGCCGGATTTCATCCATTCATAGGACATCAACAGCACGGCCTGGGCGATGTTGAGCGACGAAAAGCCGGGAACGACCGGGAAGGTGACGATCTCGTCGGCCAGCCCGACCTCGTCATTGTAGAGCCCAAAACGCTCGCGGCCGAACAAGATGCCGGTGCGCAGGCCGGCCATCTGACGCGCCCTGAGCGCCCTGCCCGCCTCGACCGGACCACGCACGGGTTTGAAGCCGTCGCGCTCCCGCGCCGTGGTGGCGAAGACGAAGTTGAGGTCGGCGACGGCGGACGCCAGGTCGCCGAACACTGTTACGGCATCGATGACATGGTCGGCGCGGCTGGCGGCGGCGCGCGCCTTCTCGCTCGGCCAGCCGTCACGCGGGTTGACCAGTCTCAGTTCGGCAAGGCCGAAATTGGCCATGGCGCGCGCGACCATACCGATATTCTCGCCGAGCTGCGGCTCGACCAGGATGATCGCCGGCCCGGCGGCGGATGCGTTTTCAGGATGATCGACGGCGGACATGATCTCAATGAACTGCTGTTTGCGGCATTTCAGCGTTCCCTGCCATATCCGCTTGGCAAAATGAAGCTTTTGCAAAACACCGGTCGCGGCACAGACGACCCATTCTGCACGGATCGTCGTTTGCGCGGCCAAATAGGCTTTGATATACGCTCCGCATACCCGGCCGAAGCCATGCGGGCGAGGCCGTTTTGTTCCCCAAAAGCGAGGCATTCTTTTCATGGCGAAGATCAAGGTGGCGAACCCGGTCGTCGAGCTCGACGGCGACGAGATGACCCGCATCATCTGGCAGTTCATCAAGGACAAGCTGATCCACCCTTATCTCGACCTGAAGCTCGAATATTACGACCTCGGCGTCGAGCACCGCGACGCCACCAACGACCAGGTGACCATCGATTCGGCCAATGCCATCAAGAAATGGGGCGTCGGCGTGAAATGCGCGACGATCACGCCCGACGAGCAGCGCGTCGAGGAATTCAAGCTGAAGAAGATGTGGAAGTCGCCGAACGGCACCATCCGTAACATTCTCGGCGGCACCATTTTCCGCGAACCGATCATCATGAAGAACGTGCCGCGTCTGGTGCCGGGATGGACCAAGCCCATCATCGTCGGCCGTCATGCTTTCGGCGACCAGTATCGCGCCACCGACTTCCGCTTCCCCGGCAAGGGCAAGCTGACCATCAAGTTCGTCGGCGAGGACGGCAAGGTGATCGAGCATGACGTGTACGACGCACCCGGCGCCGGCGTTGCCATGGCGATGTACAATCTCGACGACTCCATCCGCGAATTCGCCCGCGCCTCGCTGAATTACGGCCTGCTGCGCAATTATCCGGTTTATCTCTCGACCAAGAACACCATCCTCAAAGCCTATGACGGCCGCTTCAAGGACATTTTCCAGGAGGTCTACGAGGCTGAATTCGAGGCCGAGTTCAAGGCGAAGAAGCTGTGGTACGAGCACCGGCTGATCGACGACATGGTGGCCTCCGCCCTGAAATGGTCTGGCGGCTATGTCTGGGCCTGCAAGAATTATGACGGCGACGTCCAGTCCGACACGGTGGCGCAAGGTTTTGGCTCGCTCGGCCTGATGACCTCCGTGCTGATGACGCCGGACGGCAAGACGGTGGAAGCGGAGGCCGCGCACGGCACCGTGACGCGCCACTATCGCCAGCACCAGAAGGGCGAGGAAACCTCGACCAATTCGATCGCCTCGATCTTCGCCTGGACGCGCGGCCTCGCCCACCGCGCCAAGCTCGACGATAATGCCGAGTTGAAGCGATTTGCCGACACGCTGGAGAAGGTCTGCATCCAGACGGTTGAGAGCGGCTTCATGACCAAGGACCTGTCGCTCTTGATCGGTCCCGACCAACCATGGCTGTCGACCACCGGCTTCCTCGACAAGATCGACGAGAATTTGCAGAAGGCGATGGCGTAAGCCGGCAGCCATGGCCAAGCCGGTCGTCTACGGGGCGGACTACAGCGTCTATGTGCGCATCGTCCGCCTCGTGCTGGCGGAAAAAGGCATCGACTACGAGCTTGTGCCGGTCGATGTCTTTGCCGCCGAGGGCACTCCTGCCTGGTATTTCGAGCATCACCCTTTCGGCCGCATTCCGGCCTTCGAGCACGACGGGTTTCGCCTGTTCGAAACCAGCGCAATCGCCCGCTATGTCGACGACGCGTTCGACGGCCCGGCACTGCAGCCGCCCGCACCCGTGCAACGATGAACCAGCTCATCGGCATTCTCGACGCCTATGCCTACAGATCGATGGTCTGGGACGTCGCCGTCGAGCGGCTTGAGAAGGAAGCGCCAGACGAGGCACTGGTCGCCAACGGGCTGCGCCAGGCGGAAACGGTGCTGCGGGTGCTCACCGCACTCAAGCCTCCCGGGCCGTGGCTGCTCGGGGACCATCTGACGCTGGCCGACCTGCATGCGGCATCCATCATCGCCTATTTCGTCAAGGTCGCCGACGGGCAAAAGCTGCTTGCGGCGTTCGCCGACATCCAGGCCTGGTGGGAGGGCATCGCAAAACGTCCGAGCCTGGCGGCGGGCTGATATGGGTTCGGGCCATGGCTGACCCATCTCGCCAGGACGCGCTCACCGTCGCCAGAATTGTCAGGGTCAACCACGCCGGTGAGTTTGGTGCGATCAGGATCTATTCGGCGCAGATTCTTGTCGCCAGGCGCTTATGGCCGGATTGCGTGCCATCCTTGTCGGAGATGCTTGGACACGAGCGCACGCATTGCGCTGCGTTCCGCGCCGCCATGCCGGCGCGGCGGTCGCGACCGTGCCGGGTGATGCAGTTCTGGAGCTGGGGTGGCTGGGTGCTGGGTTTTGTCACCGCCCTGCTCGGTCCGCAAGGCATCTGGGCCTGCACGGCGGCGGTTGAAGCGGCGGTGCATCGCCATCTGGACGATCAGCTGTTTTTCCTCGCCAATCGCGACTACGACTTGCACGGCATCATCCTGGCGATCCGCGAGGAAGAGCTCGCCCATCTCCATCACGCCGAAGAGCAGCTGAAATCGCCCGGCCCGGCGCTGAACTTTTTACGGTCGCTGATTTCGATCGCCACGGACGTGCTGATCTGGCTGTCCACCTGGGGCGATTCCAGCAGAATGACGCGCGCCCTGAAGGCGGCGAAGCAGAGCTAAGCTTTCAGGCTGCCTCCAGCGCCGCCCTCACCGCGGCGATCGCATCACTGGCCTTCGAGGCGTCCGGGCCGCCGGCTTGCGCCATGTCGGGCCGTCCGCCGCCGCCCTGCCCGCCCAGTGCGGCCGAGGCAACGCGCACCAGATCGACAGCGCTGAAGCGGCCGACGAGATCGTCCGTCACGGCGACCACGACGCTTGCCTTGTTGTCTTCGCCCGCACCGACGAAGACGACGACGCCGGAGCCGAGCGATGTCTTGCCGGCATCGGCCAGCGGCTTCAAATCCCTAGGTGAGACGCCGGTAACCGCCTTGCCGAGGAAGCCGATCCCGGCGACGGTTTCGGCGGTGGCCGGAGCATCGGCCGCGGCACCACCGCCCAGCGCGAGTTTCTTGCGCGCTTCGCTCAGTTCCTTCTCGAGCTTCTTGCGCTCCTCGAGCAGCGTCTCGACACGCGCCGGCACGTCGGCCGGCGAAATCTTCAACACGGCCGCCGTCGCCTTCAGGCGCCTGTCCTGCTCGTCGAGATATTTTCGTGCGGCTTCGCCGGTCAGCGCCTCGATGCGGCGCACGCCGGCGGCGACCGCGCTGTCGGAGACGACACGCACCAGGCCGATATCGCCGGTCGCCCGGACATGGGTGCCGCCACAAAGTTCGACGGAATAGGGTCTATTGGCCTTGGCGCCATGCACGCCGGTGCCCATCGAGACGACACGCACCTCGTCGCCGTATTTCTCGCCGAACAGCGCCATGGCGCCTTCGGCGATGGCGTCGTCGACCGACATCAGCCGCGTCGTCACCGGGCTGTTCTGGACGACGATTTCGTTGGCCATGCGCTCGACCTCTTCGAGGTCTTCGGCCGAGATCGGCTTGTTGTGCGAGATGTCGAAGCGCAGGCGCTCGGGCGCGACCAGCGAACCTTTCTGCGCGACATGGGTGCCCAGCACCTCGCGCAGCGCCTCATGGATCAGATGCGTTGCCGAATGATTGGCACGCAGCCGGGTGCGGCGTGCATGGTCAACCTTCAGCTCGACGGCTGCACCTGGCTTGACCGTGCCGTTCGTCACCTTGCCCAGATGCACGAACAGGCCGTCGGCCTTTTTCTGCGTGTCGGAAACCTCGATCGAGAAACCTTCGCCGGAGATGATACCGGTGTCGCCCATCTGGCCGCCGGACTCGCCATAGAACGGCGTCTGGTTGACGACCACCGCCACCGCGTCGCCCTTGATCGCGCTGTCGACGGTCTTGCCGTCCTTGACCAGCGCCTGAATGAGGCCTTCCGCCTGTTCGGTCTCGTAGCCGAGGAATTCGGTGGCGCCGGCCTTCTCGCGTACAGAAAACCAGATGGTCTCGGTGGCCGCGTCGCCGGAGCCAGCCCAATGCTTGCGCGCTTCGGCCTTCTGCTGCTCCATCGCATGGGTGAAGCCGGCAAGGTCGACCGAGATGCTGCGCTGGCGCAGTGCGTCCTGCGTCAGATCGAGCGGGAAGCCGTACGTGTCATAGAGCTTGAAGGCCGTCTCGCCGTCCAGCATGTCACCGGCATGAAGCGTCTCCGTCGCCTCCGAGAGCAGGCCGAGGCCGCGCACCAGCGTCTTGCGGAACCTGGTCTCCTCGAGCTTCAGCGTCTCGGTAATCAGCTGTTCGCCGCGCAGCAGTTCGGGATAGGCCTGGCCCATCTCACGCACCAGCGCCGGCACCAGCTTCCACATCAACGGCTCCTTGGCGCCGAGCAACTGCGCATGGCGCATGGCGCGGCGCATGATGCGGCGCAGCACATAGCCGCGGCCTTCGTTCGACGGCAGCACGCCGTCGGCAACCAGGAAAGAGGACGAGCGCAGATGATCGGCAATGACGCGGAAGGAGGCGACCGTCTCCTTGTCGGGTCCCTGCCCGAGCGCTGACGAGGCCGCATCGATCAGATGACGGAACAGGTCGGTCTCGAAGACGCTCTCCACCCCTTGCAGGATGGAGGCCATGCGCTCCAGGCCCATGCCGGTGTCGATCGACGGCCGCGGCAGGTCGATGCGCTCATCCTTGGTGACCTGCTCATATTGCATGAACACCAGGTTCCAGAATTCAAGGAAGCGGTCGCCGTCCTCCTCCGGGCTGCCGGGAGGGCCGCCCCAGATGTGCTCGCCACGGTCGATGAAGATTTCCGAGCACGGCCCGCACGGTCCGGTGTCGCCCATAGCCCAGAAATTGTCGGAGGTCGGGATGCGGATGATGCGGTCATCGGAGAAACCGGCGATCTTCTTCCAGAAGCCGGCCGCCTCGTCATCGGTGTGATAGACGGTGACCAGCAGCTTGTCCTTGTTCAGCCCGAACTCCTTGGTGATCAGGTTCCAGGCCAGTTCGATGGCGCGCTCCTTGAAATAGTCGCCGAAGGAGAAATTGCCGAGCATTTCGAAGAAGGTCAGATGGCGCGCGGTGTAGCCGACATTGTCGAGGTCGTTGTGCTTGCCGCCGGCGCGCACGCTTTTCTGCGCAGTGGTGGCGCGCGAATAGGACCGCTTCTCCAGGCCGGTGAAGACGTTCTTGAACTGCACCATGCCGGCATTGGTGAACATCAGCGTCGGGTCGTTGCGCGGCACCAGCGGGCTCGAGGCCACGACCTCGTGGCCCTCCTTGCGGAAATAGTCGAGGAATGTCGACCGGATCTCGTTCACGCCACTCATGAGTGCTGCCTTTTCGCGAAAACCGCCGGCACGGCCGGCGGACACTGGTCTCTGCTTTTTAGAAGATTGACTTGGCCTTTTAGCGGGCACGCCCCACCCTGTCCAGAAACACGGAATTGGGCCAATCCGGCAACTGCCAAGCCGGCTTCACGCTGCCCAAAAACGAAAACCGCCGGCGCGAAGGCCGGCGGTTTGAAACGCAATACTAAAGAACTCGGTTACTTAAGCTGGATTTATGGCCGAACTCTGGCCGTGCCCTACATGGCGCCGGATTCTTCCTCGAAGCCGTCGTCGCTTTCGCCGCGCTCGGGGCCACCATTTTCAAGAAATTTCTCGGCGATCAGCCCGGCATTCTGCCGCAGCGCAAGTTCGATCTCACGCGCCGTGTCGGGATTGTCGCGCAGGAACAGTTTGGCGTTTTCGCGACCTTGGCCGAGACGCTGCGAATTGTAGGAGAACCAGGCGCCGGACTTCTCGACCACGCCGGCCTTGACGCCGAGATCGACCAGTTCGCCGGTCTTGGAGACGCCCTCGCCATACATGATGTCGAACTCGACCACCTTGAAGGGCGGCGCCAGCTTGTTCTTGACCACCTTGACCCGGGTCTGGTTGCCGACGACCTCGTCGCGGTCCTTGACCGAGCCGATGCGGCGGATGTCGAGGCGCACCGAAGCGTAGAATTTCAGCGCGTTGCCGCCGGTCGTGGTTTCCGGCGAACCGAACATGACGCCGATCTTCATGCGGATCTGGTTGATGAAGATGACCATGGTGTTGGAGCGCGAGATCGAGGCGGTCAGCTTGCGCAGCGCCTGGCTCATCAGACGAGCCTGGAGACCGGGCAGCGAATCGCCCATCTCGCCCTCGATTTCAGCGCGCGGCGTCAGGGCGGCCACCGAATCGACCACCAGAACGTCGATGGCGCCGGAACGCACCAGCGTGTCGCAGATTTCCAGTGCCTGCTCGCCGGTGTCCGGCTGCGAGATCAAGAGGTTTTCCAGATCGACGCCGAGCTTGCGGGCATAGACCGGATCGAGTGCGTGCTCGGCATCGACGAAGGCGCAGATACCGCCTTTCTTCTGGGCTTCGGCAACTGTGTGCAGCGCCAGTGTCGTCTTGCCCGAGCTTTCCGGCCCGTAGATCTCGACGATGCGGCCGCGCGGCAGGCCGCCGACGCCAAGCGCGATGTCGAGGCCCAGCGATCCGGTCGGCACGGTTTCGATCTCGACGACCTGCTCATTGGCGCCAAGCCGCATGATCGAGCCCTTGCCGAAGGCGCGCTCGATTTGCGACAGCGCCGCGTCCAGAGCCTTTGATTTGTCCACCGCTTTGTCCTCTACAAGCCGCAAAGAATTCTGAGCCATGATACATCACCCCTTGGTCGTCAATGAAGGCCGGACAATCCGTAATCCCTGCCCATTTTGTACTACTTTTGTTCTCGTTTGGCAAGAGGGATCAAATAACTGAAAAACAATCATTATCCGGATTTGTTCTTTTTTTGTCTCGTGGTTTGGTTTTCGGACGCGTTCCGCATTGGGCCAGATGCTCCGGCTGTTTCGATGGGCCGAATCGCCGGCTCGCCTGCGAAGCTCGGTCGCACAGCCTAGCGCTTGTCTGGTTCGAATAACAAAGGTCATATCGCCGGCATGGTGAAATCAGCAAAGATACTGGCGGTGGGCGGCGCCCATATCGATCGCCGCGGCCAGGTGTCGGGCACGTACGTGCCCGCGGCGTCCAACCCCGGCACGATGCGCGAGGATGTCGGCGGCGGCGTCTTCAACGCGCTGCGCAGCCTGGTGCGGCGCGGCGTCTCGGCCTCGCTTTTGTCGGTGCGCGGCGGCGATGCCTCGGCCGAGACGGTTGCGCGCGCCATCGCCGACTCCGGCATTGCCGACCTGTCGGCGGTTTTCCTCGACCGCACGACGCCGAGCTACACGGCGCTGATCGATCGCGACGGCGAGCTGATCACCGGCTTTGCCGATATGGCGCTCTACGATTTGGCGTTCCCCAAGCAGATCCGCCGCTCCAAGGTGCGCGAGGTGGTCGCCGAGGCCGATGCGGTGCTCTGCGACGCCAATCTGCCATCAACGGCGCTGGAGCGGCTGGTGGGGCTCGCCGCCGGCAAGCCGGTGTTCGCCATCGCCATTTCGCCGGCCAAGGTGGTGCGGATGATACCAGTGCTGAAGGAACTCGCGCAGGTCTTCATGAACCGGCGCGAGGCCATGGTGCTGGCCGGCGTCGATGCCAATGCCACCGAGCGCGAGATCGTCGACGGACTGCGCTGCAGCGGCCTCACCAGTGGCGTGGTGACGGCGGGCGACGGCCCGGTGCTGGGATTCGACGAAGCCGGCGCCTTCTCTATCCTGCCGCCGGCGCCGAGAAAAGTCGCCGACGTCACCGGCGCCGGCGACGCGCTGGCCGGCGCCACCATCGCTGCCCTGCTGCGCGGCCTGCCCCTGCGCCAGGCATTGCGCGAGGGCGTTGCCGCCGCCACGCTGGCCATTGAAAGCGCCGACGCGGTTCCGGCCTTCACGATTGCGACCTTCACCGAGGCACTGGCTCTTGTGCCCGACGCGCAGGAAATGGCATGAGGGCGGCCAATTGCCATTGCCGGAGCGCGACGTCCAAGCGGACGCGCGGATCTCCGGATCGGAGACCATCATGACACCGCAAAGCGCCCGCCCCTTCATCGACCTCCACGCGCCCGTGGCCGAGGCGCTCGCCGCTGGCCGCCCCGTCGTGGCGCTGGAAAGCACCATCATCACCCATGGCATGCCTTACCCCGACAATGGCGCCATGGCCGCCAATGTCGAAAAGATAATCCTGGACAATGGCGCGGTGCCAGCGACGATCGCCGTGGTCGCCGGCCGCATCAAGATCGGGCTTTCCGACGGCGAGCGCGAGTCGCTGGCGATGACCGGCGACGCCATGAAGCTGTCGCGCGCCGATCTCGGCTTTGCGGTGGCGCAAGGCCGCACCGGCGGCACCACGGTCGCCGCCACCATGATCGCCGCTGACTTGGTCGGGATAAAGGTGTTCGCCACCGGCGGCATTGGCGGCGTCCACAAGGGCGCGGAAAAGAGCTTCGACATCTCGGCCGATCTCGACGAGTTGGCGCGCACGCCGGTCATCGTCGTCTCGGCCGGCGCCAAGGCGATTCTCGACATCGAAAAGACGCTGGAAGTGCTGGAGACGCGCGGCGTGCCGGTGATTGGCCATGGCTGCGAGACGATGCCGGCCTTCTGGTCGCGGCATTCGCCGTTCCGCGCGCCGCTGACCCTGCACAGACCGGAAGAGATCGCGCATTTCTACAAGACCAGGGCGGCACTTGGCCTGGTCGGCGGCATGCTGATCGCCAACCCGGTGCCGCAGGACGATGAAATCCCGGCCGACGAGATGGCCGGCTATATCGAGGCCGCGCAGAAGGCGGCGGAAGTGCAGAATGTGACCGGTAAGGCGGTGACGCCGTTCCTGCTGGGCAAAATCCTCGAACTGACCGGCGGCCGGAGCTTGAAGACCAACATCGCGCTGGTCGAGAACAATGCGCGGCTGGCGGCGAGGATTGCGACGGCGCTGTAGGATCGCCTACGTCGGCGGGACAGCACCCCCCTCTGGCCTGCCGGCCATCTCCCCCGCAAGGAGGGAGATTAACAGCTTAGCCGCAGGCTCCCATTTTCAACGTTGGTGATTAGCGAAGGCCAATGTGACAACTGATCTCCCCCCTTGCGGGGGAGATGTCCGGCAGGACAGAGGGGGTGGGAAGAAACGCGGCGGTCCCGGTTCACTTCCCCGCCCTTCGTCCCGCCTCATACGCCCGGCGCGCCCACACCCTCATCTCGTCAGGATCATCAAACGCGTCGTCGGGAATGCTCCAGTACGGCATCGCGACCAGCTTGCCGTGGCGGGTGCCGGTATAGGTCCATTGCTTGCAGCCGGCGGCTTCGAAGTCGGGCGCGCTTTGCTCGTCAGCCTTGAGCAGCAATTCGCCGCGCAGCACGATGGCGACGATGACGCCGTCGAAATAGATACCCTTGCCGCCGAACAGTTTTCGGATACTGACCGGGCCGAGGCCTTCGAACAGTTCTTCGATGCGTTCATTGTCCATGCCGCAATCATGTCACCGGGCTTGCCATGGCTGCAACCAAAAACCATGCTGGCAAGTTGAGAGCCATCCGTCGGAGTTCTGTCATGCCGCTGCTGCTCAAGGGATCCTGCCGCTGCGATGCCGTCCATTTCGAGGTGGAGAGCAACACGCCGGTGCCGTTCATGCTGTGCTACTGCTCGATCTGCCGCAAGCAGCAGGGCGGCGGCGGCTTCGCCATCAATCTCGGCGCCGATTACAAGACGCTGAAAATCAAGGGCAAGCGCAATCTCGGCGTCTACCAGGCCGAGATCGCGGACGACGAGCATCCAAAGTGCGAGATTTCGACGGGCGAGCGCAATTTCTGCAAGAAGTGCGGTTCGGCGCTCTGGCTCTACGATCCGACATGGCCGGACCTGGTCCACCCCTTCGCCTCGGCAATCGACAGCGAGTTGCCGAAACCGCCGGAGAAGGTGCATCTGATGTTGAAATACAAGGCGAGTTGGGTCGAGCCGGTGATCGGCAAAAAGGACAAGGTCTTCGACGTCTATCCCGAGGAATCGATCGCCGACTGGCACAAGCGGACGAAGATGTGGGTGAAGTAAGCAGGGAGGCGCGGAGCGCGACTTCCGATGGTCAGCGCTGCCCCTCATCCGGCCCTTCGGGCCGTTCGTCATTCGAAAAGCCAAGCAATTGGCTTTTCGCCCGCTGCGCGGACCATTCCTCACCTCCCCGTGAACGGGGAGAAGGAAGATCAGGCCGAAGCGCGCGCCTCAGCCAGCGCCTTCAGGTCGGCGGGCTTCAGTTCGACGGATTCGCCGCAGCCGCAGGCCGAACTCTGGTTCGGGTTGTGGAAGGTGAAGCCGGTGCGCAGCGTGGTCTGCTCGAAATCCATCTCGGTGCCGAACAGGAAAAGGGCAGCCTCGGGCGCGACATAGACATGCGCGCCGTCGCGTTCGATATGGTCGTCCTTGGTATTGGGCTCGGTCACCAGGTCGACCGTGTATTCCATGCCGGCGCAGCCGCCCTTCTTGATGCCGAGGCGAATGCCATGCGCATTGTCGCGCGTGGCGACGATCTCGCGCACCCGGTCGGCGGCCTTTTCGGTCATCGTGATGACGGCGAAGCGTCCCATTCTTTTTCCTCTTCCATTCCATGCAGGTTCAAGGCCTGCCGAATGATTCCTCACCTAAAATGGTGAAGTTTTACCACTGGTGCAAGTGCACCAACCTCAGTCAACCTAGTACCAGCCCACCGCCACCTGCGCCTCTTCCGACATGCGGTCGGGCGACCAGGGCGGGTCGAAGGTCATGTTGACCTCGACGCCGGAGACGCCTTCGACGGCGCCGACGGCGTTTTCCACCCAGCCGGGCATTTCGCCGGCCACCGGACAGCCGGGCGCGGTCAGCGTCATGTCGATCTTGACCGCGCGGTTGTCCTCGATGTCGATCTTGTAGATGAGGCCGAGCTCATAGATGTCGGCCGGTATTTCCGGGTCATAGACCGTCTTCAGCGCCGAGACGATGTCGTCGGTCAGCCGCGCCAGCTCGTCGGCGGGAATGGCCGAGGCGGAAACCAGCGGATTGACGGCCGCTTCCGGCGCGGTGGTGTGGCTCGCATCATCCATGGTCGTCATCCAAAGAACCTGTCACCCGAAGAACTTGCGCGCTTTTTCCAGCGCATCGGCCAAAGCGTCGACTTCGGCCCTGGTATTATACATGCCGAACGATGCCCTGCATGTGGAGGTTACGCCAAAGCGTTTCAACAGCGGCTGGGCGCAATGGGTGCCCGCGCGGACGGCAACACCTTGCCTGTCTATCACCATCGACACGTCATGGGCATGAATGCCCTGCAATTCGAAGGAAATGATGGCGCCCTTGTCCGGCGCGTCGCCGAAGATGCGCAGCGAGTTGATGGCGCGCAGCCGCTCGTGCGCGTAGGTCTTGAGGTCGGCCTCGTGCGCGGCGATGCGCTCGCGGCCGATCTTTTCCATGTATTCCAATGCTGCACCCAGCCCGATCGCCTGGACGATCGGCGGCGTGCCGGCCTCGAAGCGGTGCGGCGGCTCGTTGTAGGTGACGACGTCTTCCGTCACTTCCTCGATCATCTCGCCGCCGCCCATGAAAGGGCGCATGGCCGAGAGAATATCCTTCTTGCCGTAGAGCACGCCGATGCCGGAGGGCCCGTAGACCTTGTGGCCGGTGAAGACGAAGAAATCGCAATCGAGGTCCTGGACGTCGATCGGCATGTGCACGGCGCTCTGGCTGCCGTCGACAAGTACGGGAATTCCACGCGAATGCGCGATGCGCACGATCTCCTTGATCGGCGTCACCGTGCCCAGCGCGTTCGACATATGCGTGATGGCGACGAGCTTGGTCTTGTCGGTCAGGCGCTTTTCGAATTCCTCGATGCCGAAGATGCCGAGATCGTCGACCGGCACCCAGACCAGCTTGGCGCCCTGCCGCTCCCGGATGAAATGCCACGGCACGATGTTGGAGTGGTGCTCCATGATCGACAGAACGATCTCGTCGCCCGCGCCGATATTGGGCATGCCATAGCCGTAAGCGACGGTGTTGATCGCCGCGGTCGTGTTCGAGGTGAATACGATGTTGTCGGTGCTTGGCGCGTTGAGGAAGCGGCGCACCGTCTCGCGCGCCTTCTCGTAGGCGTCGGTCGCGGCATTGGACAGGAAATGCAGGCCGCGATGGACGTTGGCGTATTCCTGGGAATAGGCGTGCTGGATCGTATCCAGCACCACCTGCGGCTTCTGTGCCGAGGCGCCATTGTCGAGATAGACCAGCGGTTTGCCGTAGACTTCGCGCGACAGGATCGGGAAGTCGCGGCGGATCGCCTCGACGTCGTAGGGGGTGGTTTCGAGTTTCTGGTCCATTACAAGCTCTCTTGAGGCAACGCCTCACTCCGTCACTCGCCCCTCATCCGACCGAGCTTCGCTCGGCCACCGCCCGGGGCGAGTCACTTGCCTCGCCCGTCCTTCGGACCCCACAAGGGGAGAAGGGAAAGAGGTGCTTACCCATGGGCCACGAACCAGTCGTCCAGCCTTGTTTCCAGGGCCTCGACGATGGTTTCGTCGTCCAGTTCCTCGATCACTTCGGCGACGAACGCCTTGACCAGCAGGCCACGGGCGCTCTTCTCGTCGATGCCGCGCGCCATCAGGTAGAACAGATGGTTGTGGTCGATCTCGGTAACGGTCGCGCCGTGGCCGCAGATGACGTCGTCGGCGAAGATTTCCAGCTCCGGCTTGGTCGAGAACTCGCCATCATCCGACAAAAGCAGCGTGTTGCAGGCCATCTTAGCGTTGGTCTTCTGCGCGTATTGGTGGACGTTGATGCGGCCCTGGAAGACGCCGCGCGCCTTGCCGGTCACCACATTGCGGATCACTTCCGTCGATGTCGTATGCGGCACGGCATGGTCGAGCACCATGGTCACGTCGGTGTGGGTGTCGCCGGCCAGAAGGTTGATGCCGCGCAATTTGAAATCGGCGCCTTCGCCCGTGGTCTTCACCACGATCTCCTGGCGCACAAGCTTGCCGCCGGCATTCATGAAGAACAGCGTCAGCTTCGAATTCTTGCCGAGATGCGCCTTGAACTGCGCCAGATGGGTGGCCGTTTCCGGCTGTTCCTGGATGATCAGCCAGGTCACCTCGGCGCCCTCGCCCAACACCAGCTGGCTGACGGAGCTGGCCAGAGCCGCGCCCTCGCCCGCCTGACGCTCGACGATCGCAGCCTTGGCGCCGGCGCCGACACGCACGGGAAAGCGCACATGGGTCTGTCCGCCGGCTTGCAGGTTCTGCAATTCGATCGGCTTTTCCAGTGCTGCGCCATCGGCGATGTCGACGAAATAGCCGTCGGCGACGAAAGCAGTGTTCAGCGCGCCGATGGCGTCATCGCTGCCATAGGGCTCGAGGCCGGGTGCAATCGAGCCGTCGGTCAGCTTTTCCGACAGGCGCTGGATCGTCACGCCCTCGATCGCGGGGAATTTCGCACTCGAGACGCCGTTCAGAACCGCCAGCACGGCGGAACCTTCGACGATGGGCGTTAGCGTTTTGGCGGCGGCCGTCGGATCGAATGCCGGCACCGCGGTCAACAGCCGGCGCAGGTCAGTGTAATGCCAGGATTCGATGCGCCGCGTCGGCAGCCCGTGCTTGATCGCCTCGATGGCGTCGTCGCGCTTCAGCATCACCGCGCCGTCACCCGGCAGCAACGACAGACGCTCGCCGAAAGCGTCGATCAACGCCGTTTCGGCCTGCGTGCGCTGGGGTTGTGTATGCATATTCATCAGTTTTGCCCCGCCTTTCAGCATAAAATGGCCTTCTGGCGTCTCACGCGGCTTCGCCGATCACGCCGGCATAGCCATTGGCTTCGAGATCGAGCGCCAGCGACTTGTCGCCGGACTTGATCACCTGGCCCTTGTATAGGACGTGCACGCTATCGGGCACGATGTGCTCGAGCAGGCGCTGGTAGTGGGTGATGACGATGATGGCACGGTCGGGCGAACGCAGCGCGTTGACGCCGTCCGAGACGATCTTCAGCGCATCGATGTCTAGGCCTGAATCGGTCTCGTCGAGCACGCAGAGCTTTGGCTCCAGCAGCTTCATCTGCAGGATCTCGGCCCGCTTCTTCTCGCCGCCGGAAAAGCCGACATTGAGCGGCCGCTTCAGCATCGCCATGTCCATCGAGAGCGAGGCTGCCGCCTCTTTCACCCGCTTCAAAAATTCCGGAATTTTTAGCGGCTCCTCGCCGCGCGCCTTGCGCTGCTCGTTCATCGCCACCTTCAGGAACTCCATGGTCGCGACGCCAGGTATCTCCATCGGATACTGGAAGGCGAGGAAGATGCCCGCGGTGGCGCGCTCGGCCGGATCCATTTCGAGGATCGACTGGCCGTTATAGAGGATGTCGCCTTCGGTGACCTCATAGTCCTCACGGCCGGCGAGGATGTAGGACAGCGTCGATTTGCCCGAGCCGTTCGGACCCATGATGGCAGCGACCTCGCCGTTTTTCACCGTCAGGTTCAGGCCGCGGATGATCTCGGTGCCGTCATCGACGATGCGGGCATGCAGATTCTTGATCTCAAGCATTTTTTCTTTCCTGGATATATATTGTCCGGTCAGCCGACCGAGCCCTCGAGGCTGATGCCGATAAGCTTCTGCGCTTCGACCGCGAACTCCATCGGCAGCTGCTGGATAACATCCTTGACGAAGCCGTTGACGATCAGCGCGATCGCCTCCTCTTCCGGGATGCCGCGCTGCATGACGTAGAACTTCTGGTCCTCGGAAATCTTCGACGTCGTCGCCTCATGCTCGAACTGCGCCGTCGAGTTCTTGGCTTCCATGTAGGGCACGGTGTGGGCGCCGCACTGGTCGCCGATCAGGAGACTATCGCAATTGGTGAAGTTGCGGGCGTTGGTCGCCTTGCGGTGCGCCGAGACCTGGCCGCGATAGGTGTTCTGCGAGAAGCCGGCGGCAATGCCCTTGGAGATGATGCGGCTCGACGTGTTCTTGCCGAGATGGATCATCTTGGTGCCGCTATCGACCTGCTGGTAGCCGTTCGACACAGCGATCGAATAGAACTCGCCGGAGGAATCGTCGCCGCGCAGGATGCAGCTGGGATATTTCCAGGTGATCGCCGAACCGGTCTCGACCTGCGTCCACGAGATCTTCGAACGGTGGCCGCGGCAGTCGCCGCGCTTGGTGACGAAATTGTAGATGCCGCCCTTGCCCTCGGCATCGCCGGGGTACCAGTTCTGCACCGTCGAATATTTGATCTCGGCATCGTCGAGCGCCACCAGTTCGACGACGGCGGCATGCAGCTGGTTCTCGTCGCGCTGCGGCGCCGTGCAGCCTTCGAGATAGGAGACGTAAGCCCCCTCCTCGGCGATGATCAGCGTGCGCTCGAACTGGCCGGTGTTCTTCTCGTTCATGCGGAAATAGGTCGACAGCTCCATCGGGCAGCGCACGCCCTTGGGCACGAAGACGAACGAGCCGTCGGTGAAGACAGCCGAATTCAGCGTGGCGTAGAAATTGTCGGATGTCGGCACGACCGAGCCGAGATATTTCTGCACCAGCTCCGGATGCTCGCGGATGGCTTCCGAGATCGAGCAGAAGATGACGCCGGCCTGCGCCAGTTCCTTCTTGAACGTGGTGACGACGGAAACGGAATCAAACACCGCGTCGACGGCGACACGGCCCGATTTGTAGACGTTGTCGCTGGGCTCCTCGAGATCGGAGACGTCGGTTTTCTGCACGCCGGCGAGGATTTCTTGTTCCCGCAGCGGAATGCCGAGCTTCTCGTAGACCTTCAACAGCTCGGGATCGACGTCGCTCAGCGAGGTCGGGCCGGGCGTGCTCTTGGGCGCCGCGTAGTAATAGAGGTCCTGAAAGTCGATCTTCGGATAATGGACGCGCGCCCAGGTCGGCTCTTCCAGCGTCAACCAGCGCCGATAGGCTTCCAGACGCCATTCCAGCATCCAGGACGGTTCATCCTTCTTGGCCGAGATGAAGCGAATAATGTCTTCGCTCAGGCCCTTGGGGGCCTTGTCCATCGCGATCTCTGTCTGGAATCCGTATTTGTACTGGTCGACGTCGATCTTTCGGACCCGATCGATCGTGTCCTGCACAGCAGGCATAAGCGTTCTCCATCCACGCCGGGGTCAAGGCCCGACAGTTTTCAAACTATGGCATCGCCGAGGGCTGCCCATTAGGCGCCGAAGGCGGCGTAAGTTTCATATAGTGCGTCTCGGCCGGGAATTCACCCGGCCACTTGCAAACGCACGGCTCTACCAGGCCGCGAGGCCTGAATTCTTTGTCGCCGCCTCAGGCGGCTTGTTCCCTGCCCGCCCGGCGCTGGGCAATACCGGCCAGCGCAGCACGGAACAGTTCGATATCCCCGGCACTCGTTGCGTGGCCGATGGACACGCGCAAAGCGCCCAGGCTGTCGCCATGACCCATGGCTTTCAGCACATGGCTCGGCCCGACCTTGCCCGACGAACAGGCCGATCCCGCCGACAGCGCAACGCCAGCCAGATCGAACGCGATCTGCGCCGTCTCGGCCTTGATGCCGGGAATAGCGAAGAATGTCGTATTGGCAAGCCTTGGCGCGCCGGTTCCGAAGATTTCTGCGTCCGGCACCAGCGTTTTGAGTGTTTTCTCGACCTCGCCGCGGCGTTGCGCGATCGCTTCGACGTCTTTCAGTCCAGCCAAAGCCTGCCGCGCCGCGGCGCCAAAGCCGGCGATGGCCGCCAGGTTTTCGGTGCCGCCGCGATGGCCCTTTTCCTGGCCGCCGCCATTGATCAGCGGCTTCGGCATCATCAGATCGGCTGCCGCAACGACGGCGCCGACACCCTTGGGGCCGCCGATCTTGTGCGAAGACAGAATCAAATAGTCGGCGTAAGCCGCTGACATATCGATGGGAACACGGCCCGCAGCCTGCACCGCGTCGACCACCAGAATGCCGCCCGCCGCATTGACGATCGCGGCGATGCGATCAATCGGCTGGATGACGCCGGTCTCGTTGTTGGCCGCATGGATCGCGACCAACGGCAGGCCTTCGGCCTTGTCATGCGCGGCCAGAGCGGCTGTCAGCTGAGCGAGGTCAGCGATGCCATCGGCGTCGACGCCGATCCGCGAAACCTGTGTTGCCGGGAAGCGGCCGCCGTTCAACAGGCAAGGGTGGTCGGCCTCGCAGACATAGAGCCGGCTCATGCGCACCGTGCCACGGCCCATCCGCCAATCCGGTGTCAGCAGCGTCGATGCGGCCTCCGTCGCGCCGGAGGTGAAGACGACATGCTCGGCCTTGGCGCCGACAAGTGCTGCCACATCGCGCCGGGCAGTGTCGATCAGGCGCCGCGCCGCGCGCCCCTCGGCATGCACCGACGACGGATTGGCGACGAGATCGAGCGCGGCAATCATCGCCTCGCGCGCCTCGGCAATGAGCGGCGCGCTGGCATTGTAGTCGAGATAGGCGCGTGCTGCGGCCATTTTCACCCAATCGATCCCGTCAAGACCCTTTCCGCAAGGATAGCGCGTTATTTCCTTGAAATTGCAAGGCAAGACGTCCTATTTACGCGGCTTGCGGCGAGGATGGCCGGGCCGTCACGGCTGGCTATCCAGTTTTGAACAATTCTAAACTAGCTTCTAAGAAGACGCTTGCCCTGCGTCAAGGCCCGGAAGGGCTGGGGCTAGAGTAAAGAGTTGTTCCGGGCGCCGCGCATTCGTATGCCATTTGGAGTAGTTCATGCCTGAGGTCATTTTCACCGGTCCGGCCGGCCGCCTGGAGGGCCGCTACCAGCCTTCCAAGGAGAAGAGCGCGCCGATTGCCATCGTGTTGCATCCGCATCCGCAATTCGGCGGCACGATGAACAACAAGATCGTCTATGACCTCTTCTACATGTTCCAGAAGCGCGATTTCACCACGCTTCGCTTCAACTTCCGCGGCATCGGCCGCAGCCAGGGCGAATTCGACCACGGCACCGGCGAATTGTCGGATGCCGCCGCAGCGCTCGACTGGGTGCAGTCGCTGCATCCGGATTCCAAGAGCTGCTGGGTGGCCGGTTATTCCTTCGGCTCCTGGATCGGCATGCAGCTTCTGATGCGCCGGCCCGAGATCGAGGGCTTCATCTCGATCGCGCCGCAGCCCAACACCTATGATTTCTCGTTCCTGGCGCCCTGCCCGTCATCGGGTCTGATCATCCATGGCGATGCCGACAAGGTGGCGCCGCCCAAGGATGTGCAGGGCCTGGTCGACAAGCTGCACACGCAAAAGGGCATCACCATCACGCAGAAGACCTTGCCAGGCGCCAACCACTTCTTCGCCAACGACGCCGATCTGCTGCTCGAGGAATGCGCCGACTATCTCGACCGACGGCTGGCCGGCGAATTGTCCGATCCGCGGCCGAAGCGGCTGCGCTAAGAGCAATTCCAGGAAAAGTGTAAACGGGTTTTCCGTCCGGAATTGCGTCAAAACAAAAACTCCCGGTCCGATGCCGTCAGAGTCGTGCCCATCATGGGCGCGACAATGCCATTTCGGGTGATCCAAACGGTGAAGCCAGCCTGACATGTGGCGCGGCTCGGCTGAACGGTGCACAATGCCGGTTCAGCCAGCGCAAGAAGGCATGACCGATCATGTACCAGCCTCCCCATTTCCAGGAAACGCGGCCGGACGTCCTGCACGGGCTGATCCGGACGCATCCGCTGGGGTTGCTGATCTCCAACGGCACCGATGGCCCGGTCGCCAATGCCATTCCCTTCCTGCTTGATGCAGAGGTTGGGCCGAATGGCCGGCTGCGCGCCCATCTGGCCAGGGCCAACCCGCAATGGCGTCAGCTGGCCGACAATCCGACATCGCCGGTGCTGGTCGTCTTCCAGGGCGCCGACGCCTATGTGACGCCGTCCTGGTACGAGACCAAGCGCGAGACCGGCAAGGTCGTGCCGACCTGGAACTACGCCATTGTCCAGGTGCGAGGAACCGTCAGAGTGATCGAGGATTCCGCCTGGATCGCACAGCAGATCACCGAGCTGACGCTGTCGCAGGAAGGCGCCCGCGAGGCACCCTGGGCGGTGACCGATGCGCCGCCGACCTTCATCCAGTCGCAAATCAAGGGCATTGTCGGGCTTGAGATCGAGATCGCCGAAATCAGCGGCAAGTGGAAAGTCAGCCAGAACCGGCCTGTCGCCGACCGCGTCGGTGTCGCCGAAGGGCTGGAGAAGGACGCCGCCGGCGCGCCCGACATGGCTCGGCTGGTGCGGAGCTGGGGTGGCATCGACAGCTAGCTGGGGTGGTCTTAGATGGTTCCAAAGGCGTCAGCAATTCAGTTGCCTGCCGGCGCTGCTCCAATGCGGAAATTCGTCTGTCTCGGCGCATCGTTTTGGTTTGGTTTGCGAGCCCGACGGAATAGGCGGAACGTAGTTTTTGCCACCGGCAACCCCGACGCCGTGTAGCGGAAGATACATCCCAGCCGGCCAAGCACCATCGCGCAGACGATGGCAACAGCACAGCCAAGGCCGAATCCGGCGACAGTGTCGCTCGGATAGTGCGCGCCGATAAAGATTCGGGTCGATGCGACCGACAAGGTTGCAGCCAGCAGCACCCATCTGCGCTGGGGCAACAACAGCAGCGCAATGCCGAAAATGACACCCATGGTCGTGGCATGGCCGGATGGGAAGCTGGCAAAGCGCGCCTCCATGGAAAAAGGATGCAGCGACAGATCGCCGAGCTTGTCGAAATTCATTGGCCTGGCTCTGCCCACGCCATATTTCAGCACGTTGACGACCATGGCCGAGAGTGCGATCGAACCCAGCACCATGAAAGCAAAGCAGGTCCAGTTGTAGAAGGTCATCCGCGCGCGCCGGGAAAGGCTGCGCCAATCCGTCAGATTCGCAGCAATCAGCACCAGTACCGACGGGACAAGATACCAGCCGCCTAGGCCGAAGAAGGTAAAAAACTCGGCGATGCGGAAGACATTGGTCGAGCCTGAAGCCCACTGCCTCGCCATGGTGCCCGCAAGATGGTCGAACCGGAGCGACACCGCGATCGTCAGCAAAAGCCAGGCCACGACCCAGACCGACCACAGGATTTTCGGGTAGCGCGCCGGGCGCGTCGCCAGGCGATGCCGTACAATCCCGAAAGTATCGCGGAAATTATCGACAGACTGCCGGAGCATGGCAGGCATAGCGGCACGCGCCGGTGATGGCGACTTCGTCAACATGCGGAGCTCGAAGCGATCATCGAAGAGATATCAGTTCGCCACACGGTACAGGCCGAGCGACAATTTATCACCTGACGAATAGTTGATGCCGTCGATTTCAGCGACGCGGCTGGCCTTCTTGCCTTGCCCTGCCAGCAGGTCATCCAGCCGTTTTTCATCGCCGACCGGCGCCAGGCCCAAAGCGCAGGCCGGATCGCCAAGCAGATGTTGCGCAACCCCATCGACATCGGTCAGTACCGTCTTTGTGCCCACCAGAAATACCAGGCTCGGTTCGTGATATTGCGCGGAGGCGAGCACGCTCATCTCACAGGGACGATCGGCGCGAACCGCAGCCTCGATTTCCCGGCTCATCCAAATCGGTTTCAGTGACGGCACGATGACACCGAACAGCAGGGCGTAGGTTATACCGGCGCAAACCGCAGCCCCGCCGATGCGGACCAGCGGCACCAGCTTCTGGCGCGAAACAGCGAGGTAGCCGGCGCCCAATGCTGCCGCGGCGGCCGGAACGCTCCACCATAAAAATGTCTTCATGAGATAGATCGGCGCACCGACGCAAAGCACGGCGAGACCGACTGTCACCAGGACGGTGCCGAATGCGGTCGCCCACCACAGCCATGTCTGCCAGCGCCTGAGCGGCGCATTTGCCTCTTGCGGTGTCAGCGTCACAAGCCAGCCGATGAGCAGGGCCATGCCGGGATAGGCCGGCAGCACATAATGCGGCAGTTTCGTCGGGATCAATTCGAAGACCAGCCAGAACGGAATGTACCAGGCGAGGCAGAAACGCAGGCGCGGATCGTCGCGCAATCGGTTGAGCGCCTGCAGTCCGGCGCCGAGCGCCACAAGGCCGAACGGCCACATGAACAGGCAATAGGTCAGCACGTAGAAGCCCGGCGGAACGCCGTGCGACTCCTCGCCTTGCGCGACCTTGCCGAGCATATCCTTGCCGACGGCCTGCTGCAGGAAGGCGCCGTTGCTCTTCCAGGTGATAAGGGCGAGCCAGGGCAGCACGATGAGCAGAACCAGAGCCAGCCCTCGCGCCGCTTTCAGCTTTGCCAGCCAGCACCAATCGCGCTCGAAGGCAACCAGCGTGAGCACCGTCAGCGCCGACAGCAGCGGTGCAATCGGCCCCTTGATGAGGATCGCCGCCCCCTGCGCCGCCCAGAAAATCCACGGCAGATGGCCGGCGACCGGCTCGTCGCGGCGCGATGCCAGATAAATCTGCGCCAGCGCGCCTTGCGCCAGAACGCAGCAGGCAAGCAGCATCGCGTCGGTCTTGGCGTCGCGGCCTTCGAAGGCGGTGGCGAAAATCGCCGCCATGACCAGGCCGGCGGCAAGACCGGCATTGGCGCCGAACAGATTGGCCCCGGTCCAGGCGATTGCGACGACGGCGATGGCGATGCCCAGCGCCGAGACCAGCCGGTAAATCCAGATCGGCGCCTGTGCCCCCTGGCCGCTCAGCGTCACCGCCGCCGATTGCAGCCAGTAGATGCCGATCGGCTTTTGGTAGCGCGACGCGTCCTGGAAGCGGATGTCGACATAGTCGCCGGTCTCCGTCATCTGCTTGGTCGCCTGGACGAAGCGCGGCTCGTCGCGGTCGAGCGGCGGCAAAGAGGCCAGTCCCGACGCCGTCATCATCAGGCTGAACAGGAAGAGAAAGATGTAGTTCCTGCTCATTTCGACACCGGACAGACTGAATTTGGCGGGACTGGTGGCTCAGTCGACCTTGGTCATCGCCGCCTTGCGCTCATTGGCGATGAGCCATAAATTTCTGACATAGATCACCATGCCCATGGCCTGGCCGGCGATGAACACCGGATCCTCACGCTGGATGGCGTAGACGAGCAGCAGCCCGCCGCCGAACAGCGAGAAGAACCAGAAAGCGATCGGCACGACGCTGCGCTTGGCCTTTTCCGAAGCGATCCACTGCACCAGGAAGCGCATGGTGAAGAAGAACTGGGCAACGAAGCCGAGCAGAACCCAGGCGTCGAACTGCTTGACGAAAACCTGGTGCAGCCAGGTCGCCAATTCCTGAAACACGTTAGCCATGCGTGATTTCCTCTACCTTTGGCATTCTGCGGCGCCGGCGCCGAAGCCACCAGACGCCGGCGAGATCGAGCGCGCCCTGCAGGCCGCGATCGAAGATGCCGTAATTCGACTTGCCGTGGCGGCGGGAGCGGTCGACGACGTCGCAATGGACGACGCGGTAGCCTTCCTGGATGACCAGCGCCGGAACGAAACGATGCGTGCCGTCGAAAAACGGCAGTTTGCGCAAAATATCGGTGTGGATGGCCTTCAGGCCGCAACCGGTGTCGCGGGTGTCGTCATGCAGGATCGCGCCGCGCAGCCAGTTGGCGAAACGCGATGCCAATTGCTTGATCTTGCTGTCGCGGCGCTTCAACCGCTGCCCCTGCGCGGCGCCGAAATCGGGCCCTGCCCGACGCAGCGCATCGACCAGCACGGGGATATATTGCGGGTCGTTCTGGCCGTCGCCGTCGATGGTGGCGACGATCGAGCCGCGCGCCGCCCAAGCGCCCGAGCGCACCGAAAGCGACTGGCCGGCGGATTTTTCGTGCCGAAGCTGCCGAAGCGGAAACGGACGTTTGGCGGCTTCAGCGGCAAGCACCGAAGCGGTGTCGTCAGTCGAACCGTCATTGACGACGATGATTTCGAAGTCGCGCCCGGTCATCGCCGCCTCGATCTCGTCGATCAGCAGCGGCAGGTTCGCCGCCTCGTTGCGGCAGGGAATGACGATGGATATCAATGCGTCCGGCATATCGCGTCGGGCTCTGTCACAAGATATGGCATTCGGTGGATGCCGTGCGGTGCCGTTCCAGCGGATCGAACCCGTTGGCGCGGCGCCTCATTACGCCAGCCGACAGGATGAAGCAAGCATGCGCGGCAGTGCAGAATAGGCTGTCCATGCCGGCGCAAAATCGGAAACCACTTTTGCTTGACGCGCTTGGATGCTAAACGCCCGCGTTCAGGCCATGCCGGGCCGTTCGGACCCGGCGCTTTCAGGAAGAAACAATGCCCGCCTTCAAGTCCGATTTCCTGCGCGTCATGAGCGAGCGCGGCTTCATCCACCAGATTTCGGATGAGACCGGGCTGGATCAACTTTTCGCGAAGGAAACCGTGACCGCCTATGTCGGCTACGACGCCACGGCGACCAGCCTGCACATCGGCAATCTGATATCGGCGACCATGCTCTACTGGATGCAGGAGACCGGCCACCGGCCGATCGCACTGATGGGCGGCGGCACCTCGATGATCGGCGACCCGTCCTTCCGTGACGACCAGCGCAGCCTTTTGACGCCCGAGGCGATCGCCACCAACATCGAAGGCATCAAGCGAATTTTTGGCCGCATCCTGCGCTTCGGCGACACTGGCAATGACGCCATCATGGTCAACAATGCCGACTGGCTGATGAAGCTCAACTATGTCGAGTTCCTGCGCGATGTCGGCCGCCACTTTTCGGTCAACCGGATGCTGACCTTCGACAGCGTCAGGCTGCGGCTCGAGCGCGAACAGTCGCTGTCCTTCCTCGAATTCAACTACATGATCCTGCAAGGCTATGATTTCGTCGAGCTCAGCCGCCGCCACGACTGCCGGCTGCAGATGGGCGGTTCGGACCAGTGGGGCAACATCATCAACGGCGTCGATCTCGGCCACCGCATGGGCACGCCGCAGCTTTATGCGCTGACCACGCCGCTGCTGACGACATCGTCGGGCGCCAAGATGGGCAAATCGGCCAAGGGCGCGGTGTGGCTGAACGGCGACCTCTTCTCGCCCTATGATTTCTGGCAGTACTGGCGCAACACCGAGGATGCCGACGTCGAGCGCTTCCTGAAGATCTTCACCCGGCTGCCGCTGTCGGAGATCGCGCGGCTGGCCGCCCTTGGCGGCTCGGAGATCAACGAGGCCAAGAAGGTGCTGGCCACCGAAACCACGGCCATCGTGCACGGCCCCGAGGCGGCGCTCGCGGCCGAGGAAACTGCGCGCAAGACATTCGAGGAAGGCGTGACGGCCGAAACGCTGCCGACCGTGGAAGTGGACGACGCCGCGCTGGAAGCCGGCATCGGCATCCTGTCGCTGCTGGTCAGCGCGGGCCTTGCCGGGTCAAACGGCGAGGCAAGGCGTCACATACAGGGTGGCGCCGTGCGCCTCAACGACCAGCCGGTGGCGGACGACCGGCGGATGGTGACGCCTCTTGATTTGAGTCCGGAAAACGTCGCAAAGCTTTCAGTGGGCAAGAAAAAACACGTTCTGGTGCGGCCGGTCTGACCCGTCTTCTGGGATCCTCAGCGATATTCGAAGATCGAGCGGAAAATGCCCGGCGCGATTACCGATAGCGGGTTGATGTCCAGCACCGGCTTGTTGGCGTTGCCCTTAAGCCGGTAGGTGACGCCGATCAGCCCGCGGTCGCGGCCATTGCCGAGCAGCGCGCCGACCAGCGGCAGTTCGCCAAAGATGCGGTTGAGGCCATAGGCCGGCATGAAGGTTCCGGTCATGTCCATATTGTTGTTCTGGTCGTAGAGCGTGCCTTGGAAGGTGGTGCCGATGCGCGGGCCGCGCAGCACGCCATTCGCCAATTTCAAATAGCCCGACCCCTTGTCGATCTCGGTAAAGCCGCGCTCGAACTTTACCCGCGAAGTGTCGATCTTGCCCTTGACCGCTTCGTTCAGGCTGCGGCTGTCGCCGGTTGGCGTGGTCGAGACGATCGAGGCGAGCTTCGGTTCATTGACGATGAAGAAGTTGCTCGAATCGACCTGTCCACGCATCGGGCCGTCGGCTGCGCCGCTGAGCGCCAGCGTGATCGATCCGCCTTCCATATGCTCGTAGATGTTGAGGAAGCGCAATATGGCGCCTGCGTCGGCCGACTTCATGGTGAGCGCGCGAGCACCATTGCCTGCCGTATTGCTGATGGTGATGGCGGCGCCGGAACTTGCCGCGGCGCTGACCTTGAGCCTGTTCACCCTGGAGCCGGCGGCACTGTAGTCGAGCTTCAAATTGGACAGGACCTCGTCATGGAACCCGGTTAGCGAATTGACGTCGGCGCTGACCGAAACCGCGTCCGTGCCGGTGGTTTTGGTGGCGGTATCGACATCGGAGGTGAACTGCTTGATCAGCGAGCGGGCATCGAGCGCGTTGCCGCTGACATCGACTGCGAAGCCCTTGCCCGACCGCTTCACCGTCACGGCGACATCGTCGCCCCGGTTCAAGGCGACTTTGCTGAAGCGGGCCGACGACAGCGCGCCCTTGACCAGGACGACATTGCCTTCGACCGAAAAGCTCTTTCCGTCGAGGTCGAAGTCGGACAGCGTCGTGGTATCGCCGGACTTGGTCATGGTAAAAGTGGCATTGGCGGCAATGCCCGGCCCCTTGCTCCAGCCTGCCCAGGGAATGTCCAGCCTGGCGCTCGTCAGGTCGACGTCGACGTTCTGGCTGCCGCCTTCGCCGCTCTTGTCGATTGCCACCTTGATGGTGCCGGAAATCAGCGGCGACAGGCCAGGCATGGCCATGGCGCGCGTCTTTTCGTCGAGCACAAGCGCCACCTTGCGGCTGCGCGGCGGCCCGTCATCCCTGAGCGGCTCGACCAGATCGAGCTCGGCTGGAATGCCGTTCAGCCGCGCCTTGGCAGAGATCACCGCCTTGTCGGGCCCGACTTCGATCGAGCCGTCGGCATCGGTCACCATCTGGCCTTCGAACGGCTTGGCGAGCGACAGGTCCTTGTAGTCGAGCGATACCAGCCAATCGAGCTTCGACGTGTCGACGCCGGATTGCAACGGAATGTCGGCCTTGACGTGGCCGGTCACCGTGCCCGACAGGTCGTCCGGCAAGATGCCGACATGGCGCATGGCGTTGATCGGTTCGTAGGAGGCAAGTTCGGCGATGGCCGGCGCCTCACCGGCGACGTCGATGTCGAGCGCGCCGATCACCGGCGGGTGGTTTGCCGCCTTTACCGACAGTGTGCCATTGCTTGCCGCCACGGTGCGGCCGCTCGGCATATAGACGCTGCCCGAGGACAGCGCGACGTCGACATCGTTGCCGTGGAAGGAAACGACGCCGACGGCATCGCGTATCGGCGGGATGCGGCCGGCGGTGTCGAAACGCGAGCCCTCGACCTGGAAGCGGCCGAACACCTCGTCGGCCGAAAGCGGCACGCCGTTGCCGAGACGCCCCGGCACGACCTGGAACTGCAGGCTGGCATCGACGACGCGGCCGCCAAACAGGTTCTGCAGCACCCACAGCCGCGCGTTCTTGGCCGAGAACCAGGGCCACAATTGCTTGACGTGCGAGACCGCCATGTCGTGGACGTTGAGCGACACCGAGATACCCGGCGGTCCGTTGTCGATGAAGGAAACCGCAGCGGTTCCCAGCACTTCGCTCCCCGATCCCGACCTGATGCCGATCTGGTCGGCGACAAGCTTGCGGCTCTTGACCTGATAGACGCCGGCGATGCGGGCGAAGAAATTCAGCGCCGGCTCGGGCGATTCCGAAGGCGCCAGCGTCGAGCCGTCGCTGGTCAGGTCGTAACGATAGGAAGGCTCCTCGCCGGCCGCGCCGGTCGACGGCTTTGGCCCGATCGAGCCGGCGAAATTGAACGCCGAGCGCCCGGTCTTTAGAACCAGCCTGCCGACATCGATCTTGTTGGAGCCGGAGACGAGGGCGGCGTCGACATCGACATCGGCCGGCAACAGCCCGCGTGTGCCGAGGTCGAGCACCGAGCCGGTTAGCGACAGCGAGCCCGTCAGCCGCGAATCGGTCTCGCCCGAGCCTTCGGATCCGGTGAGCTTCAAAGCAATCGCGCCGGTTTTCCCGCCGGCCCCCGGCGTTGTCTCCGCGACATCCGCCATGTCGATGACGGCGTTCAAGGCGGTGACGCGCATCGAGCTCGTATCGCGGGTGGCGGTGGCGGTGACGGTGAGCGCGCGGCCATCGACATCCGCCTCGGACGAGAACTCCATGCTGCCGGGGCCCGACTGCAGCACCGTGGCGTTGGCGATCGTGACCAGCTTGACCGATCCGGCCTCGGGCAGCTCGAACGCGACATTTCTAAGATCGATGCGGCGCATCGAATCCTCGCGCACGGCATCGAGTGCACGATTGACGTCACTGAAGACGGCGGCGGCCAGTTTTTCCGGATCGATGAGACCGTCTTGATTGCGCAGGCGCGCTGTCCAGTCACCACCCGACGGCATCGCCGCGGTGACGATATGAGCGTCGGAAATCCTGGCGCTGGTCAGCCGAACCTCGCCCGAAAGCAGCGGGACCAGCCGGATGCCGAAGCGGACGCGCCCGGCATCGGCCATCGGCTTTCCGTCGGCGGTCTCCACGCTGACATCCTTGACCTGCAGCGCAATGAAGCTCGATCCGTCAAGTGTCAGGCTGGCAGGACCGACGGCGACTTTGACGTCGAAACCGGCCAGTTTCTCGATCGCCGTTTCGGCTTCCAACCGCAGCCGTTCACTGCCGATGCCGGTGGCGCCGATGACGTAGACGGCGGCGGCGGCCAGCAGCACCAGGGCCGCAACGCCGGCAAACAGCCGCGCAAGGATGCGAAAGCCGCGGCCGATCCGTGCCTTGCCGAGCGGCGGCACGCGGCAAGCAGACGGGAAAGCCCCCAGGTCGGTGATCTCGTCACGCCTGAACCGGATTTTCTCGTGCTGCGGTTCTTCCTGATCCACGCAATTTTCCGTTGTGCGAATTCGATCGTGGACGAATCCCCGCCCGACACTATAACGACGCAGGCTAGAGCATGATGCCGAAAAGTGTGAGGCGGTTTTCTGGGACAAACGGTTTCCGTTTGTCCAGGCATCATGCTCTATCTCTTTGACTTAGGGCCGCGTAACCTCAAACAAGGGCATCGATATGGCTGATCTCGACGTTGGCGACGTTGCGCCGCAATTCGATCTTCCGCGCGACGGCGGCGGCTCACTCAGCCTTGCCTCGATGCGGGGGAAGCCTGTTGTACTTTATTTCTATCCGCAGGACGACACCACAAGTTGTACCAATGAGGCGATCAGCTTTTCGCAGCTGAAGCCGGAGTTCGAAAAGGCCGGCGCCGTGGTGATCGGCCTGTCGCCGGACAGCGTGAAGAAGCACGACAAGTTCAAAACCAAATACGATCTCACCGTCGACCTGGTTGCCGACGAGGAGCGCAAGGTGATCGAGGCCTACAATCTGTGGGTCGAGAAGACGATGTATGGCCGCAACTATATGGGCGTCGAGCGGGCGACGTTCCTGATCGGCAAGGACGGGCGGATCGCCGGGATCTGGCGCAAGGTCCGGGTGAAAGGCCATGCCGAAGCAGTGCTGGAGGCGGTGCGCGCGCTTTGAGGCGCCACCGATCTGGCCAACGCCGCGCAGTGCATTGGGGCATAAGACATATGCGGGTGGCTGACACCGTTGGTCACTAGCGCGCCCGCGACGGCAAAACTTTGTTAACCCTAATAATGTGTAATCGGGCTTCGTTGGTGTCGTAACGAAAGCTTGGTCCCGTGAACCTAACCGGTCAGTCAGCGGTCTTCGGCAGGCGCAAGGAGCCGCATACGGTCATCATTGCGCGGGGCAATGAAATACGACATTTCACCATCCGGCCGTGGCTCGTCGCCTTTCTCGGCTCGGCACTGGCGGCGATCGCCATCGGCTATCTCTTGGCGACCTCCTATCTCGTGCTGCGCGACGATCTGATCGGCGCCACCGCGGCCCGGCAGGCGCGCATGCAGCAGGCCTATGAGGATCGCATCTCGGCGCTTCGCGCGCAGGTCGACCGCATCACCAGCCGCCAGCTTCTCGACCAGAAACTGATGGAGACCAAGGTCAGCGAATTGATCGAGCGGCAGAGCCAGCTCAGCCAGCGCCATGGCCGCCTCGGCCCGATCCTCGAACGGGCGGAAAACGAGGTCGGCACGCCGGCCGCCGCGGATGTGGCGGCAAAACCCGACGAACATGCCGAACTGACTGGCGGCGAGCCACTCGCCTATTCGGTCGCCAGCCTTGGTTCGGGCGACACCAGGCCATTCTCGCTGTGGTCGACACGTTCCGATCCGCTGCCCAGCGAAACGGCTGCGGACCGCGCCGACAAATTGTTCGTCTCGATCAATGATTCACTGAAGGCTATCGAGAGCCAGCAACTCACCCGCATCGAAACCCTGGCCGACAACGCCTACAAGAACGCCGATGCCATCACCCAGGCGCTGGAAGCGGCCGGTCTGCCGGTCGACAGTGATTTCGGCAAAAACGAAAGCGATGTCGGCGGACCGCTGATCCCGCTTGACAGCTCGATGATGTTCGACAGCAAGGTCAAGGAACTGGACGAGGCGCTGGATACGCTCGACCAGTTGAAGAAAGAGGCGCGGCGGCTGCCGCTCGCCAACCCGGCGCCGGGCCACTCCGTCACCAGCCCGTTCGGCGTGCGCACTGACCCCATCCTCGGCACCGCTGCCCTGCACTCGGGCATGGATTTCCGCGCGCCGGTCGGCATGGCAGCCAAGGTCACGGCGGCCGGAATCGTTACCAAGGCCGGCTGGAACGGCGGCTATGGCCGCATGGTCGAGGTCGATCACGGCAACGGCTTTGCCACGCGCTACGGCCATCTGAGCGAGATCGACGTTGCCGTCGGCCAAAAACTCGCGGCCGGCGACATCATTGGCAAAACCGGCAGCAGCGGCCGTTCGACCGGCCCGCACCTGCACTACGAAGTCCGCCACAATGGCGAGGCCATCGACCCGCTGCGCTTCCTGACCGTCGGCAAGAAGGTCGAGCAGTATCTGTAGGGTCAAGCCAGGCGGCTGGTTGCACGCCCCCGCCTCCTTCACCCGTTGTACCATCCTGTTGTTTGGCAATCCGACATCGCGTGCTCCGGCGTCACGTTCTGGAGCCTGCGGCTGCCGCGCGCTTTGCCGATGCCGTTCTCATCGCTGAGGATTGCCTCGGCCACTGCCGTGATCGGCGCCATTGTCGGCGAATGGATCGGCTCCGACCAAGGACTTGGCGCGCTGATCATCCAGGCGTCCTTCAACTACCAGTCGGACCGCCTCTACGCGGCGATCGTGCTGTCATCGGGCCTGTCGATCGTCCTGTTTTGTCTTGTGGTGCTGATCGAGCGCCGGACGATCCAATATTGAGCAGATGCGTCAGGCGGGTCGCGGTGGCGTCCGTCGTGGCTGACCGGTCAGGATTTGACATGGATGTCTCGCGGGAATTTGGTCAGCGTCTCATGGCCGGTCTCGGTCACCAGAATGGTCTCGCTGATCTCGATGCCCCAGCCATCCATCCACATGCCAAGAATGGAGTGCAGGACGTTGCCGGGTTGCAGCGCGGTCTTGTCGCCGGGCCGCAGGCTGATCGTGTGCTCGCCCCAATCCGGGGGATAAGCGACGCCGATGGAGTAGCCGATGCGCGATTCCTTCTTCAGCCCGTAGCGCTGGATAACCTTGCGCCATGCGGCCTCGACCGCTTCGGCTGTGGTCCCCGGCCTGACCGCGTCGAGCACCGCATCCATGCCTTCGATCACCGCCTTTGCGGTGTCGGCGACACGGGCCGGCGTCTTGCCGAGCTGCATCGTTCGGGCGAGGCCTGCGGCATAGCGGCGGCAGACACCGGCAAGTTCGAGCGCAATCGTTTCGTCCTTGCCGAAGCGCCGATCGCTCCACATGATGTGCGGAGCCGATGCATTCTCGCCGCCGAGGATGGTCGGCGGCAGTGCCGTGATGTCGCCGGCGAAGTCTGGACTGCCGGCAATCTGCGCCGCCTGGATCGCGGCAATCGCATCGCATTCGCGCACGCCTGGCGCGATGACTTCGAAGGCCCGCGAAACCGCCGATTCGGCAAGTGTCGACGCCTTGCGCAGATAAGCAATTTCGGGCGCGGATTTGACGGCGCGGATCCAGTTCACCAGCAGATCGGCGTCGTGCCATTTCGCATTGGGCAGGCCGGCGACGAGCCGGGCATGCGCCTTCGGTGAGAAATAATAGGCTTCGAGCTCGATGCCGATATGTCTCGCGCCCCAGCCCTTGGCGACGATCCAGGCCGCCATCCAGTCCATCGGATGGCGATCGGCTCGCTGCACGTGGTCTTCGGGGAAGCCGACCACATTCTCCGGCTTCATCCAGGCCGTCAGCAAGCCGCCTGCCGCATCCATGGCGCGGCCGATCCAGACCGGCTCGGCCTCGTATTCGATCGGGACCAGCACGACCTGCGGCGTGTAGAACGACCAGCCGTCATAGCCGGTGATGTAATGCTGGTTGGCGACATCGTTGACGACCAGCAGTTCCAGCCCACGCGCCGCCATCTCGGCGCGGATCTTCTTGAGCCGCCGCTGGTACTCATCGCGCGCAAAAGGCAATTCGATCATCGGTTTTCCTGCTGGATTGTTGGCCGGCGAGCCCCGCGCCCGCCTGACGTCATTCACCATTGCGGTGGTTTCAGCCCGGCTGCAATCGGCCAGCGCGGCGCATGGGACAGGTCCTGCACCGCGTCCGGGAACCATTCCGAATTATTTTTGAATTCCATTTGACTGAATAAATTGCCTGTGCAAGTCTTGGTCTTCCTAAGGGGCGCGGGACATGGCACTGCGGGGAACCAATCAGGAGTTCGGACGGCCCTACAACCGGCGCATCGTGCTGGAGTCCATCCGTCTTCACGGTCCCATCGCCCGCGGCGACATTGCCGGCCGCGTTGGCCTCACCGTCCAGACCGTATCGACCATCGTTCGCGAACTCGAAGAGCACGGCTATGTGCTGTCGCTGCGCGAAGAGCCGCGCGGACGCGGGCTGCCGCCGGCGACGCTCAGGATCAACCCCGAGGGCGGCTATGCCGTCGGCGTCCACCTCACCCCGCTAGGGATCGACGCGGCGCTCATCAATCTCAGCGGCGATGTCATCGAGAGCATGCATCGCGAGGCGCCGCATGCGACGCCCAACCATGCCTTCGAGCTGATCGGCGCGATGGTGCCGGAGTTGACGGCGCTGCGGCCCGGCGGGCGCGTGCTCGGCATCGGCATGGCGCTGCCTGGACCGTTCGGCGTGGAGTCGATGAGCTTCGTCGGCCCGACGACCATGGCCGGCTGGAAGGATGTCGCGCTGCCGGAACGGCTGGCGGCGTCGACCGGGCTGCCGGCCTTCTTCGAAACCGACATGGCGGCGGCCGCCATGGGGGAACGGCTTTACGGTCTCGGCTCCGGTTATTCCGAATACTACTACCTCTATTTCGGCGTCGGCCTCGGCGGCGTCATCGTGCATGACGGCGCGGTGATGCGCGGCGCCTGGGGCAATGCCGGCGAAATCGGACACATCCCTGCCGTTCCCGGCGGCGAGCCTTGCCCATGCGGCAACAGCGGCTGCCTCGAACGGTATCTCTCGCTGGAAGCACGTCGCCGCCGCAACATCAGCGACGCCGCCTGGGTGGCCGAGATCGCGCCGATCTTCCGCAACGCCATCGTCACAATCGAGAATATATTCGACCCCGAAACCGTGATCCTCGGCGGGCTTGCGCCCACAGACCTGCTGGAAAAGCTGGTCAGCGCGGCCGGACAGTTCCCCAATTCGGTCTCGGCGCGGCGCGACCGCAAGACACCGCGCGTGACGGTGGCGACCGGCGGCAAGCATTCGGTGCTGCGGGGCGCTGCCGCATTAGCCGTTTCGGGCGTGCTGTCGCCGCGCTTCGGCCAGATGTTCATTGCCGAGCGCGAGCGCCGGTCCGACCTCATGCACAGCAAGGGAGTGGCGGCATGACCGAACCGCTGCTGGTACTCGAAAACGTCACCAAGAATTACGGCGCCATTCATGCGCTGAGGGGCATCAGCTTCTCGATCGGCAAGGGCGAAGTCGTGGCGCTGCTCGGCGACAACGGCGCCGGCAAGTCGACACTGGTCAAGATCATCGCCGGCGGCCTCGAGCCGAGCTCCGGCCGCATGCTGTTCGAGGGCAAGGAATTCCTGGCGAAAACGCCGGCCGAGGCCAAGGCTGCCGGCATCGAGACCGTCTACCAGGACCTGTCGCTCTGCACCAATGTCGACGTCGTCGCCAATTTCTTCATGGGCCGCGAAATCACCCGCAAGGTTCTCGGTGTCCCCATCCTCGACGAGCGCGCCATGGAGGCCGTGGTCGGCAAGGCGCTGGCAAGTGCCGGCACCCGCATCCCGTCGCTGCGCACCAATGTCGAGCATCTCTCGGGCGGCCAGCGCCAGGCCATCGAGCTCAACCGCTTCGTCCATTGGGGCGGCAAGCTGGTGCTGCTGGACGAGCCGTTCGCGGCACTCGGCGTCGAGCAGACCAGGCGCGGCCTCGAGATGATCCGCCAGGTGGCCAACCAGGGCATCGGCGTCGTCATCATCACCCACATCATGCAACAGGCCTTCCAGGTCGCCGACCGGATCGTGGTGATCCGGCAAGGCGTCGTGGCCGGCGATGTCGCACGCAACAAAACAAGTCCCGATGCGGTGATCAACATGATCACCGGTGAGACGCTTGCCGGTGCCGGACCGGCAGGTTGAGGGACAAAAGAGGGGTCCGGTATAAAAGAGGAGCGAACGACATGAAGCGAATACTGGTTCTTGTCTTCGGTATCCTGGCACTGGCTCTTGCCTCGCTCACGCCGGCAATGTCCCAGACCAAGGGCACCGTCTATTATATGGTCCCGACCCTGCTCGATGAATTCCAGACCGGCTCGGTGAGCGCGCTGGAGCTGTTCCTCAAGCAGGTCGGCTATGAGGTGAAAACACTCAACGCCGATAACAAGACTGACGCGCAGCAATCGCAGATGAACGACGTCATTGCGCTGAAGCCGGCGGCGATCATCCTGGCCGCCGTCGATTTCAACGCGCTGAAGCCGTCCATCGAAGCGGCGCGTGCAGCCGGCATCCCGGTGGTCGAGTTCGACCGCCAGATCACCTCGACCCCGTCCGATTTCACCTCGGTGGCGGGCACGGTCGAGATCGGCTACGTCGCCGCCGAGCAGGCGCAAAAGCTTCTGACCGCCAAGAACGGTTCTGTGAAGGGCAAGATCCTGCAGGTGCTCGGCGATCCCGGCGATCCCTACACGCTCGACATCCAGAAGGGTTTCGAGGAGAAGTTGAAGGCGTTTCCTGACGTCAAGATCATCTCGCTGCCGGCCATGCAATGGGAAGCCAGCAACGCCGGCACGATCGTTGCCGACCAGATGCTCGCCAACCCCGACATCGACCTGATCTTCAGCCATGCCGCGCACCTGTCGGTCGCAGCCGTCGCCTCGCTCGAGGCCGCCGGCAAGAAGCCGGGCGACGTCATGCTGATGAGCTCGAACGGCGCTCCGGTCGGTCTCGACCTGATCCGCAAGGGCTGGCTCAATGTCGAAGTCGAGCAGCCGCTCTACGCGCAGGCCGCGGCCGTGGCGATGTTCATGGACAAGATCGCCGGCAAGCAGGAAATCAAGCCTGGCGAGTATGACGTGCTCGGCTTGAAGTCGACCGTGACCAAGGAGAGCTGGGGCCCCAACATCAAGATCCCGGGCGCCGCCATCACCAAGGAAAACGTCGACAATCCGGCCTTCTGGGGCAACCAGAAGCCGCCGACGGACACGATCAAGTCTGTCGAATAGTCGCCTAGCGAAGCGCTCCGGGCCATTGCGGCCCGGAGCCTGCCCATTCACGACGCCGCGTCCCAGGACACCGTGGCGAACCTAAACCCGCGCCTGAACCCGACGAAATCGAGTTGATTTCTCAGCCTGATTTTCTCGGGGGCGCCAACCGGATCAGCCCATGAACCCGCGCAGCCGCAAAGCCCTGGAGTTCGTCCTCGACAACCTCGTCTGGTTCATGCTGATCTTTGTGCTGGTTGTCTTTTCCGTCTTCGTCCCCAACTACTTCCAGCTCGGCATCTTCGCCAACATCATCGAGGCCTCGAGCGTTCTCGGCGTGATGTCGATCGGCCTGTCGCTGGTCATCATTGCCGGCCATATGGACCTGTCGGTGGAATCGGTGGCCGCACTCAGCGCCATGGCGGTCGGCATCCTGTTCTGCTCATCGGGCATCGGCATGGGCATACAGCTCAATCCGCAATGGCTGATGGTTCCGGTTTCGCTGCTGGTTGCGCTGGCCGTCGGCGGCCTCATCGGCGCCTTCAACGGCTATCTCGTGGTCAAGGTGAAGATGAGCGCCTTTATCATTACGCTGGCGTCCTACATCTGGGTGCGCGGCCTGGTGCTGGTGATTTCCGGCGGCCGCTCGGCACAGGATCTGGCGCCGGCCATCCGCTGGTTCGGCATCCAGCGAATGGCCGGCCTGCCGCTGACCGCCTGGATCGCCGTCGCCTTTTTCGTCCTGTTCTCGCTGATCATGGCCAAGACGCCGTTCGGCCGCCACCTCGTGATGATCGGCGGCAACGAGACCGCGACCTTCCGCGCCGGCATCCGCGTCAACCGCAATCTGATCATCGCCTTCGTACTTGCCGGCGCCATTGCCGGCCTCGCCGGCTGGCTGCTCGCCATCCGCACCTCGGGCGCCACCGCCAATCTCGGCACCGGGCTGTTGTTCAACGCCTTTGCCGCGGTCGTCATCGGCGGCGTCAGCCTGAAAGGCGGTGTCGGCACCTTGCCCGGCGTCTATGCCGGCGTGCTGCTGCTCTCCTCCATCAACACGGCGATCAATCTGATGGGCCTGCCGGCGAATTTCACCCAGGTGATCCACGGCCTTTTGGTGCTCGCCGCCGTGCTGCTCGACGCCTTCAAGCAAACCATTCGCCAAAGACTGGCATAGGAGACGGCTGGCATGACAGGACGGCTCGAAAGCAAGGTCGCGCTGATCGTCGGCAGCGCGCGCGGCATCGGCAAGGGCATCGCCCAGCGCTTTGCCGAAGAAGGCGCAAGGCTGGTCCTGGCCGACAGCGAGGCCGAAGCCGGCCAGGCGACCGCGGACGAGCTCGGCGCGGATTTCATTCGCACCGACATCTCGCAAATGGCCGATGCAGAAGCTGCGGTGGCGCTGGCGCTGAGCCGCCATGGCCGCCTCGACATCATCGTGCAGAATGCCGGCATCTATCCCTGGCAGCTGATCGAAAACACCAGCCCGGACGACTGGGACCGGGTGATGGCGGTCAATCTGCGCGGCACGTTCAACGCCACGCTGGCGGCGCTGGCGCCGATGAAGGCGCAAGGTTACGGGCGCATGCTCTACACCTCGTCGATCACCGGTCCGCACGTCACCAGCCCCGGCCACGGCCACTATGCCGCCAGCAAGGCCGGCATCAACGGCTTCATCCGCTCGGCGGCGCTGGAATTTTCGGGCTACGGCATCACCGTCAACGGCGTCGAGCCCGGCAACATCCTGACCGAAGCGATCGAGCTGCATCGCGGCGCCGCCTACATCAAGAACATGGAGGATTCGATCCCGCTCGGACGCCTCGGCAGTCCGCGCGACGTCGCCAACGCCTTCCTGTTCCTCGCCTCCGACGATGCCAGCTACATCACCGGCACCACCATCGTCGTCGACGGCGGCCAGTTGCTGCCCGAAGGCAAGGATTTCCGGCTGCTGCCGCCGTGATCAGCCGGATTTCTTGTACAGCAGCAACTCAGGCCGGTACTCGAAGTGCATGGTGTCGTAGTGATACCAGCGCCCGCCCCAGATGAAGCCGTTTTTCTCGAAAAATTCCACGATTTCCAGCGGAATCCGGTTCTTGAAGGGAATGTGGGCCTTCGGGTTGGTTTTGTTCCTGTTGTTGTACCAATAGTCGGAGAAGCCGACATTGATATCGAAGGCCGCTCCGAACGAGTGAACGCTCAACCGGTCGGTGCCGGCGATCGGCCGCCAGACAAAGCCGCCGCCGGGCTTGAGCCCGTAACGGCTCAGCTCCGCGGGCATCGCCTCAAGCGCAGCGGAGACCTTGCCCAGCCGGTCGTTGATGCCGAAAATCCTGGTGACCTGCACGGTCTTCTTGCCGAGCTTCGGCAACCATTTGACGTTGGCGATGTGCTTGCCCACCTCGGCGGCACTTGCCCCGTAGAGCTTCTCGAAGAAAGGTTCGTTGCGGATGCGGCCGGGATCGAAATCCTCGGCCGGGACCAGCGCGCCCTCCGCTGCTCCGGGATAGACGTAGCGAAACATGTCTTCGATGTCAGGGCTCTCCAGCAGCGCGTCGGCGTCGCGCGCCTTGCCGTCGTCCCACACCATCGTGGTGCCGTCGGTCCAGGTCAGTACATTGCCCGAAATGGTGAAAAGTCCGGGATAGGCCTTGAGCAAGGCGGCCTTGGCCGCCGGCTGGTCGACGCCGTCGCCCGCATTCCCTGCATAGGCGAAGCGTCCAGTGCCGACGATTGCCAATGCGAACAGCAACCGCAGCATCAGGCGCCCTGGATGATCCATCATTGTCCTGCCTTCCCGGAGGGCTTTCGTTCATCGTGTATTTAACAAGGCTGCTGTACCATGCTGGTCGAATTGAACGGGAGACAAATCGTGTCAAAAACCTTCAATGCTTTGATCCGGATGACGTTTACATTCATCTGCCTGGTCGGCCTGGCCTCGTCCGTCTCTATTCTTTTTCCAGCCACCGCATCCGCCCAGCGGATGCAGCGATGCGCCGACGAAGGCGAAATCTGCCGCCTGCCCTACCCCTCGGAAGTGGTCTACGGCGCGCGCGGGCAGACCACTTCGCGCTTCATCGATCGTCGTGCCGTGCCGTGTACGAATCGCGTCTTTGGCGACCCGGCGCCCGGCCGCGACAAGGCTTGCTATATCGTGAGGCGCGGCGGCGGTGACGACTATGGCGACAACAACGACGATGACAATTACGGTGATGACGACTACGGCCAGGGCGGCGGCAGATGGGTGGCCTGCGCCTCGGAGGGGCGGTTCTGCGAGTTCCGTGGCCGCAAACTGGTGAGATACGGGGCGCGTGGCCAGTACGTCCAGGGCGTATTCAGGAACGGCGTCACATGCAGCGTCGACGCCTTTGGCGAGGATCCCATCCGCCGCGTGAAGAAGAACTGCTACGTCAAGCGATAGGTTGCACTGGGAAAGAAGTGCGGGTGCGGCTCGTTGCGGCCGCGCCCGGCATTCGAGATATGGTCGGCCAGATATGGTGGGCGATGACGGGCTCGAACCGCCGACATCTTCGCTGAGAACGCTATCGTCAACTCGACCGCTGTGAACCCTTATCGCGGCACGGTGACACGGCACCTACGCCGATATCGAAGCCGTATGCGAACAACGTCGACAAGTACACGCTTGCCCGCATCGGCGAGCCGAAACAGGAAGAAGTGGCGGAGCCGATCGCCTTTCTGTGCTCACCCAATGCGTGTCGCTCAAAAGCGGTTCCCCGGTTTTGAGAGAGCGACATTGCATAGACGCTCAAGATATTAAGCTTCCTGATGAACCTACCCGTGCAGGTGAACCCACCCTTCCAGAACACCCTGCCCTTCCGGATGAACCTGCTTTTCCGGATACGCCAAGTTAATCCGGTAAAGGCATTGTTCGCCTGGCGTTGCGGGCGTGGGCCGAACTTGCTCTGCAGCTGCCATCCAGACGGAAGACATTTGTGTATATTCCGCTTTGGCGACGCGCCGTAATGGCCTCTTGTACTTAGTCCACCGTGCGACGCGAAGGGCCGGTGCATGTGTCCTCTGGCGAGACGTGAAACGGACTGCATCCGCAGTAATGGCCAGTCTGTCGCCAGACTAGCTGCGAGGTCACCGCTCATGCTACTTTGAGGCCTTCTCGTTCATGTGGGAAGAGGCAGGCCTTGCTTGGCGACGTATTCATCAACTACCGGCGGCAGACCGATTCCGGCGTGGCGGGCCGCGTCTACGATAATCTGAACCGCGCGCTTCCTGATGCGTCCATCTTCATGGACGTCGACAAGCTCAACCCCGGCGATGACTTTGAGGTGGCGCTTGCCCGCAGTTTGGCCAGTTGCAAAATCATGCTGGCGATCGTGGGGCCGCAGTGGGCCGCGCTTACCGATGAGCAGGGCCAGGTTCGGCTGGAGTCCCCCGACGACTTCGTGCGCAAGGAGATCCGTACGGCACTCCAGGCTGGGGTGCGCGTCATCCCCGTGCTCGTCAACGGCGCCAGCATGCCAAAGAAAAGCGCCTTGCCACCCGATCTGCAGGACCTGGCCAAGCGTCAAGCCATGGAGGTCCGCCACGAGCGCTTCAACGACGATATGGCGGCGATTGCGTCGGCGATTGCGAAGCCAGCGGCGCGGCGGCCGAGGCTCTGGCTGCTGTACGGGCTGGCCGCGATGATCGCGCTCGGCATCGGCGGGACAACGGTGGCGTTGTGGCCGAGGCCCTCCCCTTTGCCGTCGCCTATCGAGCCCGCAGCGATCGAGGCCAAAGGATGCAAGGAAGGATTCGTCTGGCGATCGGCGATCTTCGGCGACAGCGTGTGCGTGAGTCCTGCCGACTACGGTGAGGTGCAGGCCCAGAATGCAAATGCCCGCAACAACCGTTCGCCGACAGGCGGACCTTACGGCGACAGCACCTGCCGCGACGGCTACGTCTGGCGTGAAGCGTTCGAGAGCGACTTGGTCTGCGTCACCCCTTTCGAACGCGACAAGGCCAGGAAGCAGAATGCCGACAACGCGTACAACCGGATATGAGACCGTAACTCCGGGCAAGCACCGATTTATCAAGAGCTTGAGTGGTGGGCGATGACGGGCTCGAACCGCCGACATCTTCGGTGTAAACGAAGAGAGCCCATCTCCTAGCAGGTCCCGCGCCTACCCGCATTTATTGTTTTTACTATATTTTTTTCCCAGCAGCTACCTTGTAGGCCTCCCGATTTCCCTTCATACCTGTTGCTAGTCTGTTGCTAGGGGAATGTATGCCTATCACGAAGACCGACGTGGACAAGCTTGCTCCCGGAACGCTCCTCTGGGATGCGGGAAAGGGCAGCATCCTCGGATTTGGAGTTCGCAAGCAGCGGCGCGACCCCGTTTTCGTACTTAAGTATTCGATGAACGGTCGCCAAAGATGGTACACCATTGGTCGGTTCGGGTCGCCCTGGACCGTTGACCTGGCGCGACTCGAGGCGAAGAAGCTTCTGGGACGGATTGCCTCTGGCGAGGATCCATCCGTTTGCCGCGAAGATGCCAAAGCTAATAGCGCAAACCCGACCATGGCCGAGCTCTGTGACCAATACATGTTGGCAGCCAAAGCTGGTGCCATTCTGACGAGGTTTAATAGGCCAAAAAAGGCCTCGACCCTCGGTATCGATGTCGGCCGGATCGAACGGCACATCAAACCGCTGATCGGGTCCACCCATGTAACGGATGTCGACGTCCGCGTTGTGAAGCGATTGATTCAAGATGTGACCGTGGGAAAGACGGCCGCGACCATTAAAACAAAATCGAGGGGTCGCGCTTTGGTCACTGGCGGTGCCGCCACCGCGGCACGTGTCGCCGATCTATTATCAGGGATCATGACTTGGGCTGTCGATGAGGGGCTCGTGGCGACCAACCCAGTGCACAAAGTTCGCAGATACCGGAGCGAGCCCCGACAAAGGTTTCTGAATGACGGTGAACTGGCTAAATTAGGAGCTAGGATCCGCGCCGGAGTGGATACCGGGAACAGACCCTTTCACCCCTATGCGCTCACCGTTATCCAACTACTTTGCCTGACCGGGTGTCGATCAAGCGAGATTGCGGCCTTGGAATGGGCAGAGGTAGACCTGGAACAGAAGTGCCTTCGGCTTGAAGATACCAAATCGGGCAGAAGCCTTCGAGCGATTGGCAACAATGCAGTCAAATTGCTAATTGCACATTCCAGGATCGAGGAACGATCCTTCGTATTCCCGGGGGCTAAGGGAACAACCCACTACCAGGGCCTAAACAAGGACGCGCCGCGACTTTTCCGATCAGCCGGTCTCCCAGACGTAACCTGCCACGTGTTGCGACACACGTTTGCATCAGTGGCTTCTGAGCTCGGCTACTCAGATGGCACCATTGCAGGCCTCCTCGGTCACAAGGGTCGAGGGGTCACATCTCGCTACATCCACAGGCCGGACGCCGCTTTGGCGTCTGCCGCGGAAACAGTGTCGCGCGACGTCTGGAGAAGAATGGAAATGTAAGCGAATTTGAGACTGCACCAACAGCGGCGATAGCGAGTTGCCTAACCGTAAATAGCTGATGATGCCCTTCCCTCCTATCCCGATTGGCACGGACACCTCTCAATTTTGCTGAAGGGAGTATAGACAGTCTAAACGCCGAAGCTGATAAGTTTAGGTCAGATCGAGCTTCAAGCGGCCTTCCACCTGAATTGTTGCCGGAGGCTCTCTGTGTGCAGTAAGTTCCTTTCGCGATTTCATTCTTGGGGGAGTGCAAGATGCCGGAGGAGATCACGAGCCTGCCCGAGGCTCCGCTGGCTCACGAGCCCGTGTCGCCTAAAGTGCCTCGGAAGCGCCTACGGTTTCTTGACACCAAGGGCATAACGGCGCCGAACGGCTTCATGTACCTGGACGGGTGCTTAGATCAGCTCGCCACCAAGCGGTTAGGTGCTCGATGGGATGTTATCGTGGGGTTGCGCTGTTTTCCATTCCAATACATCTCAAAACGGCGGAAGTTTTACAGATATAGCGTGAGCCGGGAACGTCCATACAAACGGATCGACCGCCAAATTGTTGTTCGGGGTCGTACTCAACGTAAGGAATTTCGTTCGGCTTCACGCGAGTACAAGAAACTTCTCAAGAAGCTTTCTAATGACATCCAGGCCGAAGCCTTTAAAGTCTCGATGATCTCACCAGACGGTGAGGTCACGCCCGTCCGGCACCTAGGCGTGTTCGCCGCCCAAGTGGTCCGCGCGTTTTACACCGGAACGATCAGGGTAAAGGAGAATGACAAGAGATTTAAGCGTTGGATCCTTGTCGATGAAAAATCCTTCACCCACTGGTTGGAAAACGGCGATGGTCCGAGGCATCAACCTCGAGGATCAGCTATCTTCAGGCCCTTGCTACCTGCCATCGCTGAACGTGCAGCACTGAAAAAATACTCACTTGTAAAACAAGCTTTCGGCATTTTGCTGGACGAGGTGAAAACAGCGTTCGAGCCTCATCTCGAACTCAATGACGCGGCCTTCAGGGCGCTCTGGAATGACGACAGTCTTGCGCCCGTACAGAGAGCGAAGGCCGGGGCCCCACCAAAGGCGGACAGGCAAGCGTTCCAAAAGGACCGGGCTGGGTTGAAAGCGTTTCTCATCGACAACATCAAGAAAATGCAGGCGTCGAAGCAGCTCTAAGCGACCGTGCTGTCAAGCCGCGCTACCGATTTGCGCGTAATTATTTTCAATAATTATGACCGGGACTGATTAGCGAATTGCTGCGTCGGTAAATAGGTCGTGTCCAAACGGAGCACGACCTATGGAAATCGATGACGAAACGCCTCCCCAGCGCTCTAGCGGGGCCCAGGATCCTGTACGCCTGCTCAACGAACACGATCTGGCCGCTCGCTGGAAGCTCTCGGTCAAGACCCTGAGAAATGCGAGAGTTTCCGGCGCCAATTTGTCAATTCCCTTTATCAAGATCGGACGGTCGGTGCGTTACCGGCTGTCTGACATCGAGGGATTTGAGGCCTCGAACACGCGCAAGAGCACGTCCGATTGCGGCTCGCGATAGCCGTCTCCTTCCCACTCAACCAACATCAAGGTGACGTGATGAAACCCTTCAACCACCGGGGGGATGACCCCCATTATTTTGAAACCAACTTTCCCCGCTTCCGAGTCACCCGCCTACAAGACGAGGTCGGGTCAAACTTCCGCCTCCCATCAAGCCAGGGAGGGCGTAATGGCTAAAGCCAAGCACCCTCTGCTCCGGCCGACAAAGTGGCGGCAGTACAACGACATGGATCATGCCGAAACCGATCATCAACTACGGCTACGCCGGCTTCGCGAACTTGGGAAGATCGACCCCGACGACCTACTCTTCGAATGCCGAAAGGGTCATTGCGGGTTCGGATCTAAGATCCCACCGCACAGAACGAGCTCACCGAACCCTTTCCCATGCTCGGCGATGTGTCGGGTGGCCCACATCAGACTGGAACGGAAGGAGGTGCCCTTCATATCGCATCTGCTGACGGCTTTTGACGCGCAACCACTGTTCGTGACAGTGGCCAGTCCATCCTACTGGTTGCGACCTGAGCACCTACCCAAGTTCAACGTGAGCGGCATCGTTCAATCGATAAAACGCGGACTGAAGAAGGCGGAGGAAGCGACAGGTCAAACCATAGTGGCCGTCGGTCGCGTGGACTTCGACCTCGGCAAGGCCCAGGACGGTAGGGTAATGGTCCGCCCCCACGTCCACCTAGTGGTAACAGGGTCGGATGAACGAACGCTCAAGAGCCACCTCCGTCAACGCTACGACAGCGAGGCATTCCCGACGTTAAAGCCGGTCGTCGTCAAGCAGATCAAGGATAGAGGTGCGCTTCATTACACGCTCAAATGCCGGTTAGGCGGTCTGCCCAACCAATGCGACGCGCCGCTGGATTTTGCTCACAACCGGCAACGACTAGGTGTCGGTTATGAAGCGCTCTTTGACGAGTTCTTGGCGAAACACAAAATCGGCGATCTGCTCATCCTATTTCGACTGCGCAGAAACGGGAGCGGGTTCGACCTCCTGTTTGATAAGACGACAGGACGCAGAAAGTAACCCGGATGACAGACCGTGGCGTACGGATGATCATTTCATGAGCCAGGATCGTAAAATACACCGTCGATCATCTACCTAACTGCACCAATCATAAATCACTCACGCCTACTCGGTCACTCGTTTGGATTTGGACACTAGGTAACTGTGTCCAAATCCGGTGAGGCAGGTGAGGCAGGTGAGGCAAAGCCGAGGAAAATTACCATGTCACCTACATCGAAAATCCGCCGGTACCGCGACGAGGACGGCACAGAGTGGTCCCTGATACGATTCAAGCGGTACGACCATCTCGAAGAGACTGCATTGCTGCCCAGGCAAAAAGCAATGAACCCCAAGGAGCTCAAGAACGCCCTGTTAGCTCGTGGTGCGACACTAGACGAAGCCAATCTCGATTTCGCGCGGTTGGAGGCCGAGCTACCTCCAGGCTGCGGAATTTTGGCGAGCCGGACCGGCTGGCACAATCGATCCTTTCTAATCAGCGCCAACCGATGCATCGGAGACGACGACGTCCTACTGAACCCAGCGCTGAAAGTAGGAAGCATTCTCGATGCGCCTTCCAGCGCGGGCACACTCGAGGGCTGGCGAGAACATGTAGCGAAACCGGCCCTGCGCTCCGATTACACAGCCTTCGCGATTTTGCACGCTCTTGCCGCTCCGCTTTTTCGGTTCTCGCGCTCAAGTCTTCAGGAAGGCGCCCTCTTCCATCTGTGGGCAAGCGGTTCGACAGGAAAGACGACCGCGCTGAAGGTGGGAGCATCAGTAGCTGGCCCTCAAGCACACTTACCTGACTGGGATGCCAGCACGAGAGCCTTGCAAGAACTCGCAGCTACTCGAAGCGGCCTTCAGCTAGTCCTAGATGACACTGAGAAAATCAAAGACGCCGCAAAATGGAGGGTCTTGGGCTCGACTGTTCATCAGCTTACGGGCGGTAAGGGAACGACCTATTCGCAGGCCGTACAGGATCGATTGCCGAACGTGAAGTTCGATGGGTGGGGTTTATCGACGGGTCCCCTTTCGATTGAAGCCGAATTCGCGGTTGGACGAAACATCCGCACCGATGGCGACAGAGCTCGAATGATCGACATTCCGGTGCCAGGAAAGGCCGAAGGTGGCATATGGTCGGCTGCCAACTATCCCGGAAAAAAGGCTCGGGCCAAGGCATCAGAAAGGCTTGCCAATCACGCCAAGGAGTATCATGGGGCAGCGCTGATCGAGTGGGTCACGTACTTGGTGGCCAACCAGGACACTCTCGAGGCATCGGTTACGGGCTACATCGACAAGTTCGTGGATCACGTCTGTCCGGACCAGGGCGGGGTTCAGCGACGGATCGCACAAAAGTTCGGTTTGATGTTTGCGGCCGGGAGGTTGGCCATCGAGGCTGGCATATTGCCTTGGATGCCCCGCGATTGCGGTCGGCTGTTGTCGAGGATTTATCGGTGTTCTCAGCAAGAAGCGCAGAATCCCGAAAAGCCCCAAGACGACCCAGCCACCGCCATATGGCAGGCCACGAGAGACAGGAACGTGCTTCCTCGGTTCGCAAACGGCGAAGACATAAAGATAGTTGAGTCATGCCCAGGTTTTATTGCCGGCCCGTCAGGCAAGAGGCGACTGTTCATGAGCACCGATGCGCTCTCCGTGCTATTCCCCGACACCCTCGCGTCAACCATCGATCAACTGACGAGCCTCGGGATCGCACTTAAAGGTGACGGCGGGAAGCGGACTCGTCAAATTCGAGTGTCAGTCGGCGGGCGCCAAAAGAAGGTTCGGTTTGTCGCCTTCAATCTGCGGTCATTGAAGAAGGCCGCTGTGGGATAATGGGGCCTTCTACTAGCTGGGCCTTACGCCGGGAGGCTCCTTGTCCGCTGCAGCCTCACCAATTTGGTTGTTGGTGCCTGCCTGCTGGTAATCCAACGGCTGCCTGATGTTGTCCGCAAGCCGCGAGACTATCCCCCGAATACCAGCTCCGGTATGATCGCTTCCCAGACATCCCGGTGTAGGAGCGCCCGATACTCTTCCTGGCTGTCGGACTTGCGCCAGCGCACAACGGCGCCGACCTCGCCGCGCAGGAAGCTGAGGCGCTCGGGTGGTGACCAGCTTTTGGCCATGCGCCCGAGGACTTGTCCCTGAGCATCATGTATTGTCCAAGTGGTGCCTTCGCTTATGATATGAAGGGGATCTCCTACTTTCGCCGCCGATATTGAGGCAATTGAAGGATGGCCCGTCCTTAGACGCCCCGCCCATGAAAGGTCCACGTTCTTGAGGTTCGGCACTTGGTATACCGCAGTCGGAAGCGCAGAATCTGTGACGCCTGGCGCGGTTCGGCGCAGCACATGCTTTGCGCCCTGCGTGATGAATGGGTGGTTCCCTTGAGCGATGACGGCGAGGCTGCGTCGCGCTCGGGTCATGGCGACATAGAACAGGCGGCGCGGCGCGTCGATGTCCTCGCCTTGCGAAGGCCTGTCCCACCCGCCATTCAGGATTACGACATGATCGAACTCCAGACCTTTGGACCGATGCGCCGTCAGAAGTAGCAGCGCGCGCTGATCGCTGCGAGCGTCATTGGCCCATTCGGCGAACCACTCTATAAGGTCCGGCACGGGCATGGTCTTGCTCGCAAGCTCTTTCGCTAGCGCGGCGATGCCTTCGGCGATCAGGTCCGTCCAGCGGTTGGATGGAACTGCGTTCAGCACATCGACCAGATCGCGGACGGCCAACATGCGGGCAGGATCGCGCCGCAGGAACTCGATGAACTGCTGCATCTCGCGCAGTCGCCAGATGCTAGGCAGGCTCTCGTTTGCCATCTCCACCGGAATGCCGAGCGCTTCGGCGCAAGCCCGAACCGGAGCTAGTCGCCGCCAGTCGCGCGCGATGATCGCGGCCCGGGCCCAGTTCCACTCCGGATCAAGACGCGAGAGCCGGATGAGTTCATCCACTGCGGCCATTGCCTGCGCCACATCGCCGGATGGACAGTCCAGCACCTGCACCCGCCCTTGGGCCACCGGATCGAGTGCCGCCATCTCGCCACCGGGCGGCGTCTTGCTGCGTTTGCGATCGATGGCAATGTCGTGAACGGATTTCATGCGGTCAGCGGCTGGCGCAATGATTGCGTTGGCCGCCGCGATGATATGTCGGGTCGAACGGTAGTTCTCGATCAGGAACTCCGGTCGTGCACTGTAGTCGGCCTCGAACTGGCGGATGAAGCGGATGGACGCCCCGGCGAAGGCGTAGATGTTCTGATCGTCATCGCCCACCGCAAAGAGGCTGAGTTGAACCTCCTTGTCGTCCAGTGAACGGCCTGCAACGGAAGTGATCAGTGCGTATTCCTCTGGGCCGATATCCTGGTACTCGTCCACCAGAATCCAGCGATAACCCTGGATCAGCGTTTCGCGTTGCGCTTCTGCCTCTAGCTTGCTTAGGCCTTCGCCGTTCAGCTGGCGCACAGCTTCCATGATGACTCCGTCAAAGTCGTGCGACTCGCTCGCCGCGCCAGCAAAGCTGGCACCGACCAGTCGCATAGCGAGGGCGTGGCAAGTGGAAATGGTCACCGCATTTGCATCATCACCGACCAGATGCCGCAGCCGGATGCGGATCTCAGCGGCGGCATGGCGGTTGTAGGTCAGCACGAGGATGCCGCGCGGATCCTCGCGGCGGACACGGATCAGGTAGCCGATGCGGTGCACTAGCACGCGCGTCTTGCCCGAACCCGGACCGGCCAGGACCAACACGCTGGTCTGTTCACGATGATCAGAGACGATCTTCTGTTGCACTGGATTGTCCAGTGACTCGACGATGGCCTGCCAAGAGGCGCCGGTCGTCTGTCGCCGGAGCTCGATGCCCTTTCCCGGCATCCAGCGGCGCAGGAAGGTGTCGCGCTCCAGTACGAAGTAGTCCTCGGAAAGTCGCAGCGCCTGATCCATCGCGGCAAGGCCCTTTTCGGCATAGGCCGCCATCACATGGGTCTGGATGGTCTGCTCGGCGTAGTGTTCCTCGAGGGGTTCAAAATCCTTGACGGTAAACTGACCGCCCGACGGGTTCAGATGAACTGTCATCGCTTGCCGGAACACCGTCAGGCCCTTACCCAGCGTCACCACCTCCTGCTCGTGCAGCCACAAAAGGGCGCGGTCCATCAGCTTCGTCATGTCCTGAATATTGCTACTACGGAGCACGGCGTCTCCGGTCAGGGTGGCGAGCAAATCGCCCATCGTGGTTTCGACCTGGATGTCTTTGCCGCGGCTGCCCTTGGGTAGCTTGCCCAGCAGGTGCGTTAGTAACAGTTCGGCGCCTTGCCGCCGCAGGCTTGCCGTCTGTTCCAATGCCTGCCAGGACCGTTGCAGCGTCACCATCAATGTGTTCCGCGAGGCCTTCCGTAGCCGCAGGTTGCCCCTGCCGCCGTCCTGATCGCGCCCGTCGCGGCCCATGCCGCGCAACAGCTTTTCCAAGATGTCGGGGCGCGCTGCACTGTGCCCGTGACTGCGGAGCGCCTGACAGGTTTCGGCCAGATGAAGGGGAATGCCCCCGGCACCTTCGGCATCAGGGGCGACCTCGCGCATCAGGGCGATCAGCGCGGTTTCAAGCTGTGCGGCCTGCGCCAGCCGGTGCTGCGAATGCCCCTCAACGGCGACATGGACAAAGACAGTGACCGCCACATCGTTGCGGGCGACCCCGAGCGTCTCGAGATCGGCCATGGCCTTGATCAGCATGCCGCCCGTCAATCCGCTGACCCCGGCCAGCTCATCGGTGGAAATGCCCTGATCGGAGGGCGCGTTCATCAGGTGCCGGGTGATATCCAGAAGCTGTTTGCGACGGGTACCGGTGATCGCCGCCCTGGCCAGGATCGCCTCGACTTCTTTCAGGTTGCGGATCCTTAGTGATGAGGGGAAGACCTGAACCCGGTTCTCCTCGCGGCTCAGAAGCGTTGCCTCTTCCAGCCAGGACACCGCGGTTTTCACCCTTGTGTCGTCGGTGGCGCTGTCGCGCTCGAACTCCTGATCGCGTTCGGCTCGCACGACTTCGCCCGAGGTTGCGACCACCGTGCCGGTCTTCTTCATCCGGTTGTCCAACCGCCGGAGAGCCTTGAGGATTGCGCCGATTTCGTGCCGGGCAAGCCGCGAGCGGGCCGAGAGCGAGAACTGGCGCTCGACATCCTCGGAGGCGAAGAGCAGGACGCAATTGGCATGCGCGCGATCGCGGCCGGCCCGGCCGGCTTCCTGAAGGTAATTCTCCAATGAGCCGGGAATATCGCCATGGACCACCAGCCGGATATCGGGTTTGTCGATTCCCATCCCGAACGCGTTGGTCGCTGCGATGATCCGCAGTTCGCCGATGCGGAAGCGTTCCTGAATGTCGCGCTTTTCCTCGGGCGTCAGACCGGCATGGAACCGTTCCGCCGTGAGACCCTGCTGTTTGAGGAAATCGGCAACGCGTTGCGTCTCGCTGCGGGTGGCACAGTAGACCACCGCACCAGAAGCCCCGTCTTGTGGCAGCTTGGCCTCGATCACATCGAGGATGTCGGCCAGCTTGGTGCCGCGCTGCGTCGGCCGAACCTCGAAGCTGAGATTAGTGCGCACCGCGCCGCCATCCAGTAACACCAGTTCGCGGTTCAGACGTGACTGGAAGTGGCCCCGGATGTCGCGCACCACTTCGGGTTTGGCGGTGGCAGTCAAGAGGAGCACCGGGGCGGGCGCTTCATCGCCCGAGGACTCCTTGATGAAGCGACTGACATATCGGTAGTCGGGGCGGAAATCGTGGCCCCATTTCGACACACAATGCGCCTCATCCAGCACCCACAGCCCGATCTCACGCTGTGCCAGAACCGACCGTACCGAGTTGCTGCGCAATTGCTCGGGCGATATCAGAAGCATCGCCGTCTCTCCCATGCGCACTCGGTCCAGCGCGTCCTGCCGCTCGGGCATCGAGAGCATTCCATTCACCGTGACGGCCGAGGAAATTCCTGCCCGCGCCATGCCCTGCACCTGATCGGCCATCAGCGCGACCAGCGGCGAGATCACCACGGTCAGCGCACCGGTCTTGTCGAACTTCGAGAGGGCGGGGATTTGATAGCAGACCGATTTGCCGGTGCCGGTCGGGAGAATGCCAAGTATGCTCGCCCCACCCATAGCCTCATCGACGATCCGCTCCTGCAAAGGGCGACCCATGTCGTCCACCGGCTGCGCGCGAAAAGCGTCAAACCCGAACCAGCGCGACAACGCGCGGACTGGATCGTTTCTCTCGCCGCACCAGGCGCAACCCGGGATTTTACAATTGCTGTCGCGCAGATGCCGTACGATGAGCGCAGCCTCTGGGAATTGCGCCCGCACCCAGGGCGGCATGACAGAGTCCCCGCCCGCGACCAAAATCCAGGACAAAGCATAGGCCATGGGCCATCCGAGGTGCGGGCTTGAGAGGCGGTTGAGCGTCTGCTCTATCCGCCTCTCGCAGGCCCGCCCTGCTAGCAGCCGGGAAATCGCCTCTCTCGCCGTAGAAGAACCGGGCGCAGGAGATCCCCGAACTTCGTGGAACACTGCGTCGAAACCGCCCGAGTTTTCCATTCTGGTGGTAAGGAAATGAAAGGCTGCCGCGGCATCGGGCTGGGCCGCGTTCTGATGCGTCAAAGCCGCAAGTTGATTTCGCAGTACCTGAAACACCAGTCGCGCATCCATTTCCGGATCGTTGACGTGGCCCGCTTGCAGGCGCCCGTCGTGATAGTGCTTGACCAGGTAGTGGTAGGGATTGCGCGGAAACGCGAGCGGATTGAGCCATAAGGTGTCAATCGGCGATTGAAAGATATTCGCAAGCCCAGGTCGCACCGCGACCAGATGAGGTAAGTCGTGCCGAATTATGTTGTGACCGAGCACATGCGCGGCGTCACCTGATTCTGCTTCCAGACGATCAAGGCCCGCCACGAGATCGCGTTTCTTTGCCAGGATCGGGGATCGAGCATTATCGCGCACCGCCGCAAAAGCGATGATGGTAGCGGTGGCAGGATCCACTTCCAGATCGACGGAAATGCAACATTGCAGGAAAGGTTGGAAAGGCTCAGTCATACTGCAACGATGTTGTTACACATAAAATGATCAGGGATCATGGTCGCGGCCTCGACGAAAAGGGTCAACGTTCAACTTAGGCCACAAGACCGTTGCCAGAGAACCACCCATGCAGCCCAATTCTATAACGCGACACTTACGCGCGGAAATTTTTGACAGCTTCTGATTATTTGTCACAGCAGTAATGGTGCACTGAGTTCATCGCGCAGCGGCTACCACTCGAGAAACAACAACTGCGCAAATTCCGCAACTGGCGCCTAAGGCCACGGCGCTTCGATCGCAAGAGGTGCCGCGACGGGCTGAAGACGCGCGCTCACGTGAGGAATCGCTCGCTTGCAGCAGAGCCGACGTCGCGAAATTCCCTCGAGACGTCCATCAGTGTGAAATGGGTATTTTACACTGAGGGAACCAAACGGCTGGGTTCACAGCCCCACCCTCACCGCCATCAGCCATTGCATAAAATGGCGTCTTCTATTTTCAACATAACCGCCAACATAAACTTGTAGGAAGCAGGGCTTTGTCCCAAGTGTAGCGGGAACAGCCTTTCCGAGCTTGGATTTCCGAGGACCCTCTTCCTGCAGATTCCACTTTCGTAGGCGTCTCGGATCCAAGGCAGGAACACTGGCTCCCCTCAATCAACAAGCTTGTATGAAGCCAACGGGTACGTCCATCCGTCCGACATCGCTCCGAGGACGGCGCCGATGATGGCGTGCGGCAGCGTGTCCGATTGGTATTTGTGCACGGCCTCTCCGGCTGGCGAAAACAAGGCAACCCTGTAGTCGGTGCCCCATTCCCCATCGACTTCGGTTATGGTCATGTGGAGATGTGAGAGGAAGATGCTACTCTTGAATTGAATGGCATCTTCGATGGTCGTCGTATAATTGGGGATTGGATCGAGTCTCGGGTGCTCCACAAAACTACCGTCGTCGGAGGTATACCCGTAAGATCCTACGACGAACTCGATCCTTCCGTTCTCATCTTCGCAATCAACCTCCATGGTCGAGGTCTCGCTAGCCCAGTCTTCGAAGGGCATGTCCTCGAAGACGAAGATATCCGGGTTGCGCCGGAGTTGTTCTTCCCGCTCCATCAAGTCGGACTTGGTGCGCATGGCTTTGCGCACCGTTCGCGCGTCAACGAGCCGGAATAGGTCGACATCGAACTCGCGGATTGAGCAGTCGGCCCCCAGGCGCGGGAGGCGATCGAGTAAGGTTGCTATTGTTGATCTGGCAATAGTGCGCATTCTAGTGTCCATGGTGTTCTCCGCCTCTTAACTGTAAGAACTCGCAAGCGACCTCAATTCAGGCTTTCCAGCGAGTTTTTTGCACTCTGTGTGCCTGGTTTCCCCAATTTTCGATCCCCGCTTTAGGTTGGACTAACAAGAGCATGGCAACTGCATCATTCGCCAATTGGAACATCCAACGGCAACCACCTAATAAACCTCAAGCGCGCATGATGATCGAGCGCATTGCGGCGCTTTCTCCCGACGTCGTATGTCTCACAGAGGCATTTGAGGGCTCGACCAAGGACCTTGGAGGATTCGAAATCTCCGTTAGAGGCGTACTTTGGTCCCAAGAATTGGCCCTTGAGCGAAAAGTCGTTTTGTGGAGCCGAGAGCCATGGGTGGACGCCGATCTCTCAGGAAATGAGGCGGTGCAAAGCGGCGGTTTCGTTTCTGCTGTCACCACAACCGCACTGGGAGAAGTCCGCGTGGTTGGCGTCTGCGTTCCCTATCATCTCGCTTCGCCTGTGGACGTGGCGTCAAAGTGTCCCGCATGGTCGCAGCAAATCAAATATCTGATGGGTCTCAAATCAAAAATTTCCTCAAGACCCCAAACCATGCCGATGATCTTGATGGGTGATTTCAACCAATACGTTCCGCGCATTTGGGGATCCAAAGCCGCCAGTTCGGCACTTATAGAAGCCATCTGTGATCTGTCGATATGTACGAGCGGCCAGGTAAAAGAATTGAACCGTCCAACGATCGACCACATCGCTTTAAGCCCAGAACTTTTTGCAACTTCAGTCATCGGTGTCGATGAGCATGATGAGACCGGCAAGAAACTAAGTGATCACTTCGGCGTTTGCGCGCATGTGCAGATTCGGCCGCAGATTGCTGTCTTATGAGGGGAAAGGTCGTGTGTAGCGAGTGAGCGGGACGTCGGTGCTCGGCGCTTTGCGGTGTGGTTTGACTTTCGCCGGCAACCCATTTCGCGCCAACATCTCCCTAGGGCGATCAAATGCGGCTGTCGCGTACCTCGTTCCTTGCCACATGAAGCGCGTCAGCCACTCGCTCCAACTCTGAAAATTTGAAGTAACGACGGCCCGCTCCTGCGTGACAGACAACGTGTGGCTCGGTGCTGGAGCGAGGATCCGCATTTGCGCCGCATAGCCCGTGCGCAAGGCAGTTTCGGACATCGATAAGAGGCTGGATGTCTATACGGACCCGCTGGTAAGCTTCTGGTTCAACTTCGCGCCAGTGGATCCACAATGAACCCTCAGACAACCGGCGATCTGGATCGATCGCCTTGATACGCGCGCGGACTTCTTCTTCCAGCCATCCCCAATGCAGCAGCACATATGCGACTGCGGCCATCAGATCGCGCATGTTCGGTTGAGGAGCCGGACCGTCAACCATATTTTTCGCTCGACGCGTATTGTCCCGCTGGCGAGAGGCCGCGAATTGGTACGGCAGCCAGAATTTTACCGACCTGGCATGGGGGCTTCGTCACAGCGCGATTTCCTTCATAGCTTTCCGCAATATGACATCCATTGCCTCCCCCAACCCAGTTCTCAAGCAGTCTGGTTAGTCAACGCCCGAGTAGCTTATCATCCGACCGTCCTGGTCGAGATCGATGAACGCTCGCTTTCCACGTCGGCCAACAGCCATGAAGACAAGGCGGTCCGGGTGGGCCTCCAGAAAGCGCAATGATTGGCCACCAGCATCATAGTGAGTGATGTCGTCCCCATCGGTTTCCTGAAAGCCGTTTTCCTTCAGGAATCGCTCGTTGAATTTGGCAACGGCAATCGCCTTCAGTCGTCTCGGCCGCTGAAAAACCCCAACCAAGACACCGATCCCGGCGATGATCGCGGTCACCACGAACCCGCCGAGCACCGCAAGAGGAAGGGGACTGTCGGCATTGCCATCGTTGACCAAAACGAGGACCCCGAACAACAAGAGAGCGGCGGCACAAAAGCCCACCACGATCAAAATGAGACTTCCAAGAACGGTCAGGAAGATCGTTCCAAATATCCCTCGATCATGTCCTCGGACGAGACCCCGTCCGCCGACGAACGGGCAAAAAACTGTTGCCAAAACGAGCGCGATCAATTCGACGTTCTTCTTAGTTTTATTGTAGATGTCCCTGCCGAACGCGAAACCGAAACCGGCGACGGCTGTCCCGCCAATCCCCGCCGCTACCAACGCCAGTCTTGAACGTCCATTCAAATTCATGTGCTAGCCCCCCTTGCCTTTAACTAAGCTGAATGAAGTCCGCATCAAAGAAAACACGAACCACAAGGCGCCAGCGAACCAACCTATCGCCGCAATCAAAACCGATACGACCAAATAAACCAGTTCCCCAAGCCTGATCGCGCCTTTGCCTAGCATTTTCAGGACTGCAGAGGTTTTCTCACCCATACGCTTTGCTAACGATCGGAACCGGGATAGGTCCTCGGCGTCGTCGGCATATTCCAGCGCTCGAAATGTCGCCTTTATTCCTCCGCTCGACGCTATTCCGGTTGCAGAACTCGCCAGTAAACCGACCTCCTCTACCACCTCTTTGCGAACCGCGCCGCTGAAGGCCTCTTTTGCAGCCTTGATGTCGACAGGTATCATTTCGGAGATCAGTTTTCTGAATCCTGAGAAGTCGCCCTTCGCGACGCGATGCCAATCGATCTCGCTGAATGCCGCGCGAGCGGCCGCTACCGTAGGAGTTTTGAATGAGGGTAGTGAGGTCCGGGAAAGTCCTCGTTTCAAGCCTTCAACGTCAACCAGACGAGCGGATATGGCTCCGAGGCGCGTGCGCAGCGCTTTCGACAGCTTCCCGGCCTTATTGGCGTTTTTAAAAAGGGAGAACCCGATATCGATCGGTCCGGAACCTGGGACATTCGTCGCTAGTCCGACCAGGGAAAGACCAAGCGTGAGCTTGTCGTAGTCTTCTCTACGGATAAGATGGTTGCCTTGAATAACTGCATCGCGGATATCGCCGACACCGAAGTAATCGGCCGCCAACACCCCTCCGATAGAGGCTGGAGTCGTCACTTGTCCGGTAATCGCGCCTTCCAGGAAATCCTTGCTGTTTCGCAGTCCGAATTCAAAATGGCTTTCGTGTGCCCGGTCCACCAGATCCGGCGGCAATTGGATCCCATTGTCCTGGGCGAGCTTCACAAGGCTGTTAGCCTCGGAGACATCCCCCTCTTCCAGCGCTTGTTCGATGGATACCTCATAGTCGTTAGTGGAAAGACGACTCAGGCGATATTGTGAGATCGCGAACGGATCCCAAAAATCAATGGCCAGCTCCAGGGCGGCAAATTGGTTCGAGGATAAGAAGGCAACAAGTGTTGCAGTCAGCACTGCCCCACTGATTGCCTGTCGACCCAGACGGATCATACGGAACATTCACTTCGCACCTGCGCCAGAGTATCTTTTCAAACATCTCAACATTCCCGTCGCGAAAGGCGTGGACGAACCCCCTCAGTGTAAAACTGGAAATATCCACTGAACGGCCGGTATCTCGCCCTAGTTTGTGGCGCCCTTTGAAAGCTTCTTCGTCTTCGGAACCCGCCCGCCGGCTCCGACCACTAGGTATACCTTCCAATTTTTCGGCGTGTCGACATTAGTGAGCTCGGCCTCCACTTGGTCCTGCGTCAGATAGTTTCCGGTCATGTAGATCAGGCCGACGAAAAACGAATAGCCGCTGTTCGCATAGCCCTTCATGTCCTCGTAGAGACCGCCAACTGACAATGCCGCCTTCGCCTTGTCGTCAACGAACTTGATCTCGATTGCGGTGCCAACCGAGTCAATCCCAAAGTCAGGAAAATAGATTTTCGTCTGCCTAGGGACTGGGGCTTCGCGAACTACATCGGGAAAGGCCAGACGGAGAATCGGCAGCAGATGATCCTGAACATCCTTCTCCCGTTTAGGATGGTTGCCGGTCCCTTCGATGAAGTGCGGTAATTGTCGTAGCATCCTTACCAGGACGCGCCGCTGCTCTCGTACCTCCGAAGGAGTTTCAACCAGCGGAACAACCAAGTCGAGGCGAGAACTGAGCAGATCCACGACCTCGTTGTAAGGACCTAAGTATTCGTCATAATAGCTGACCTGCCCGAGCCTGTCAGCGACGGCTTCGAATTCCGCTTCGAGCGCCTTCAGCAATTCATCCAGGTCTAGCAATTCAAACACGATTCTGATAGCAGCACGCGCGCGGATTGTGTTTGCCTTCAATATCTCGGATGCGTCCTCAAGGTATTGATCACGCTGATAGTCCTGGAGGTACTCGTCCGCCTCCGCGTACGCATTGATCTGCAAACGACATTCCTGAAGCCGGGATTGAGCGGCAGCGAGGGCCTTCATGACGAGCGGCAGTTTGGTTTCCATGGAAAAAGCCGATCCGGGATCGAAGTTGCACAACGTCGCGGCGCGTTCTCCGCTGCAGCGACAAATCTGGTCCAAGGATAGGGAACATTGGCGCGACGTATACGCTAGCATGCGTGGCCAAGTAGCACAGCCGAGGCGTTCCAGAGAGACTTTTTCACGTCTCGGATGAGCTCCTAGTGTGCTGTTTCTAGACCTCCTTAGTGTGAAAACTGGGCTTTACACTGAGAGACTCCTCAGTCCTGACCGACGGAAGGATTGCCCTCTTCAGGGTGTCGGTTGCCAAACCATCTTCATGTCCCCCCGAAGTACCGCGCTTACAAGCCAGATTCTTCTCCCCCATGTGTTGAGTCAAAGAAACGCCGACAGTAGTGGTAGGCCAGCCGATCTTGATAACTTAATATGTTGTCTTGGACCGTCACGATTTCGCAGGCTTCAGTCCCGCCGTTAGCTGGTCCCCTCAACCCACGCCCCACCATTTGCATGTATCTCACCGGGCTGAACACGGGGCGCGAGATCAGAATCATGTCGGCCTTCGGAGCGTCAAAACCCGTCGTGAGCACACTGTGGTTGCACATTACGCGCAACTCTTCGGAACGAAACCGCCGGACAAAGTGCTGCCGCGCGAGGCGGTCTGTTTCGCCGCTGACCGCAGCGGCTGGGCAACCGGCGAGATGGAGGCGTGCGGCAATGTATTGCGCGTGCGCCACCGAGTTCGCGAAAAGCAAGATCGATTTGGCCGGATTCTTCAAAACCGCGTCGATGATGAGCTGATTCCGCTCCGGGTCGATGCCGATCCGCTTGATCAAATCTTCCGGCAATTCGCCATACTGCTCGAAGTGGCGGACGTCGGTTTCAGAAAGCGGGATCGGCTTTCCATAGTCGATCGGAGCATATCTTAGTTTGGCGAGCACTCCACGCTCGCGGAGTTTGCCGTAGAGCGTTGCCTGTTCTCGCGGAAACCAGCGCTGGTCGAAGCGCGCCGCGAGCCTGGCCGACTCGTCGTCATCATGGCCCCGCCACGGCGTGGCGCTGAGGCCGATAACCGGCGGTTCCGTAGTTCGGGCGATCTCGCCGCCGGTTTGAACGTCTAGCCATCGAAGGAGCTTGCTGTAGCTGGGAGCAATCGCATGATGACATTCGTCGATCACCACCACGCCCGGTTCGGCCAGCCAGTCCAGTCCGGAAAAATCAAATCGAGCGTTCAGCGTTTGAATGCTCGCGATGACCACCACCGCCTCATCGGCTTCCGGAGGCGACGGATTCGTCTGTCCTCCCCAGAGACGGACAATGCGGAGATCCTCGCCGCGCGTGCCAACGTTCACCCAAAGCTGGCGAAAGCATTGCACTGCCTGTTCACACAGTTCGTCGGTCTGAGCGATCCACAATGCCGTGCGACGGCCGTCGCTATTCAGAATTAGCCGGACGATTGCCTCGGCGGCGACACGCGTTTTGCCACCGCCGGTGGGAAGGCTGATCACAGCCCGGCGACGGCCCTTGCTCGAATTAAAAAGCGTACGCACGCCCTCCAGGATCTCATCTTGGAAGTCGTGGAGTAGAGGCAGTTCCAGCGGCCCGCTCACGGTTAATTCAGCGTCGCGCTTGCCTCTGTTGCTAGCCGCGAACTCTGCTGGGAAGCCGGTCTCGATCACAAACAGGCGGGCAGGTTCGCCACCCCAACGGGGCGGTGGGTTGAGCCCTTCTGCAGTAAGAACTTCCTGCAGGCGTGAAAGGATTGTCGGACCGTGGACCGCTAAAGCCAGATCGGCGAGTTGAATAGGGGTCAGCTTGAGCCCCCCCACGGCCTGGAGCGCGGCGTTCGGCAGGATCGACCGAAGGGCCAGAGCGGAATTGCCGACGGCCTCGAGCAGTCGTTCAGGGACGGTAGCGGCGCCTCGGACGCGCCTGCGCGCCGCCGTCGTCCGTCTGTCCACCAGCAAGGCCAAGAGTCTTTCGGCGTCACCTTCAATCAGTTCCGCGCCTTGGAGCAGGCGCAGAATCGCGTCGAAACGTTCCTGCCAGCCAAGGTCTGTAAAGCGATTGCGATCGATGAGGATCAAGCCAGAGGCATCGCGGGCCACAATAGACTCGACCTTGCGATGCGCGGCGATCTCCATCAAACTCTTAACCCACACAGCATAAACGCCGCCAAGCCTGGATTTCCCGAGGATAGCAGTTTGCAATTCCGGGAACATATCGAGTATCGGGATTGGGACACCCTCTTGCTCCGAGAAGGTCACGGCGACGCTGTCTTTGAGCATCGCCGCGCCAGCCTTGGTCCAAAGTGCCGTCGCCTTTGACGACAGAAGAACGACTCTGCCGTCTTCTTCGGTTCGGATGTGAGTAGGGTCGTCTGTGACGAATGTATCGGCGAGCGCGCGCGGGCCAGCTGCGGTGGGAACTCGGTCGGGCACAAAGCCGTCTTTCGCGGCCATTTCCCATACGGAGAGAAATCTGTCGAAGCCCGTCAAAGCGCTTACCAATCGCTTGGAAACGCGCCGCCACAACTCAAGCCTTTCGGGCTCGGACAATATGCCGGTATCCCACTTAATAGAGGACGCGAGATCGGTCGGCACCGCCATCATTTCTCGGAAATCGACGACAGCGGAAAATTCGGGAAACCCAGCATCGGCAAGGACTATCGCCAGGTCTTTGTCTATCGACTTAAGCGGAAGAACGTAGTCCTCCAAAGTGACGCGGCCATATCGGTTCAACAGGAAAAGCGCGGGGTGCGGGGCGGTAAACCTGTCGTACTTGTCGCGCGTCAGGTGCCCGTAAACGAGAGGTTCATACGGCTCCTTGTGTGCAGAGATGCTTCCGATCAGATCAAGAGTTTGCTTTGCGGCCAATAATGGCGGCAGCGATGGAAGGAGGCGCCAACCGACCGGCATGGCAATACGGTTTCGTTCAAGGATGCCGAGCTTCGCCCGCTGAGGCCCACTTGGCATCTTCCTCCAACCTACGTTTTCGACGAGGTCGAGGTAAGGTTCAAGATGTGGCCAGTTAAGTCCTCCGGGTTCACCCAATTCGTCTGCTGAGGATGGCGGGAAAATGTCCAACCAGCCTTCTGGCAAATGCGTTCTGTGCCCTCCATGAAAATCCAGATCCAGCAACAAATGCGGATCGAGGCCATGCGCATTCGCCGGTTGCAAAGCGATCAAGTCATCGCGCTTAGACCAGCCGCCCCCGTAGTTGCGGAAGAAGAACTCCGTAGCCGACCTTTCGTCGAAAAATGCACGACAGTGTCGCTCCGGCGCGCGAGCGACATTGGACCAGAAATTCGCCCAGCCGCTGTCGCAGTCGGCCGCAGACAGTGAAGCCCCTAGCAACCTTTCCCAAGAGTCCTCTTTCATCTCCAGAATTTCGAAGACAGACGTCAGGACCGTCCGGACGTCTTTGTATTGTAGAAGTTCCGGCAAGACATTCTGATAGCCTGCGGGCGCGCTGTCTGCGGGGCAGATGATTGCTTTATTGGCTGCAACTAGACGGCCACCAGTCGCGGGAATGATGGCAGCAGACCTAATTTCATACGAGTGGAGGGGCAGCCTGGCGACTAGATCGCCGACGAAAGAGAGCAAGCGACGGCCGCGCTCCACGTCAGCGGATGCGAGGGCTTCGAGCCATTTCTGCTTCGAGGCCGCGGCGAGCGGGTTCAATCCGCCTGTCGCCTTTTTCGCGACTTCGGCTGCAAACGTATTGAGCAACGAAGCCCGGTGGCTGTTTGCTTGGCAGCTTTGATGGACGAACAGGCCGCGCGCGTCCTGATCAGCCAGTTCAGTCCATGCTGCGAGCGCTTTCCCGTCATCGAATGGATGGCGTTGCAAGTCTCTGGCGCTTCGCAGTCGACCGTTCGCATCCGGGATGATGTCTCTGTCGACCACCAATCGCCACAGCGCATTGACCAGAGAGGCCGCTATTTCGTCCTGGCGGTCAAGCTTGCGCGGCAACGCGCTTACGGGCGCACCGGGATCATCGGCCGTCGAAAGCGCCGGCATGCTGTCGGCGATCAACCGAGCGGCTTCGGCCATGAGCATTGTGTTCCACTCACCGCGAACCAGATTGGTGCGATCGCTGTTCAGCTTCCAGGGCGCATTCAAAATTCCTGAAGTCAGCGTGGCCGTTTCGGTGGGAAAGAACGCCCAGAACCGTCCTGCTCGCGGAATCGGTGAAAGTGGAACCGCCCACGCCAAAGGCACCTCGTCGCGCGCTTGGATGTGGGTGGCGTCCTCGCGGGCTTCTGGATCGCTGATCGCGGCGGTAGTTTCGAACAACTTCCAGTGGGCCTCGCTGCTGCCATCGGTTACGACCACGTTCTCGCCATCGACGGTTCGGGTTATTTCGCGCGTGGCGCCCCCTTCGACATCAAGTGTAAGACGAATGTTCGCCGGGAGAAACAGCACGAACTCGGACGGGAATTTCACGAATTCCTCCGCCAGCCGATGGAATGTCGCGGCTTCTGAGATCGCGGCCGATACGACTGTTGTCGCCCACTCAAGACCTTTTGGATTCGGCTCTTCGATTACCTCTGCAAGCCTCATGCCTGGGGCGCGAGCCTTAGGATCAAGGCCAAGATGACTTCTGATGCGGGCGCGGCACGCCTCTGGGTCGAAGCGCAGGCCGATCGACCGGCTGACAAGATCGACGCGACCGCCGAGCTTCAGAAGTGATTTGAAGCCGATGCCGAAGCGACCGATTTGCCCGCCGCGTTTCGACGAGCTCCGGGCGTTGAGTAGAGCGACAATTCCGTCCCGGTCCAGAGGCGCGCCCGTGTTGGCGGCGACAAGCGCATTGGGCCTGACCTCGACATGAATGCGACCGGCGCCTTCGCCGCCTTCCAAAATCGCGTCAGCGGCGTTCTGGACGAGCTCGAACAATTGGCGGTAAGCGTAGCCGCCAGATAATACGTCATTTTCGGTCTCATAGTGTTCGACAGCGTCTCTGGGCTGAGCCGAGTAAGCGCGCAGCCGAGCCTCACACTCATCGGTAACAAACTTCGCCAGCGAACGAAACGGTTCCCCGCTCCCCGCCGTTGAAACCGTTGTACTCAAAGCGTTCATTTGTCCCCCTTGCCGACCGACCGTCACTCGGAATGCCGACTACGCAGTAAATTTAGCGATGACTCCAGCAGCCTCCTTGCTAAGGTGTGGGCCTTCCTCGGTGGTAAGAAGCTGGCCGGGAAACCATCGTTCGTACCAAGCGCTCTTACGTTTCCATTCTTCGGCATAGTCGGAGAGGTCCAGGCGACCCAGGTGCTCCCAGAAAAACGTTTGTCCGCGCCAAGTGACAGTAAAATCGGGAAGCCTGACCGTCCCGTCACCAGCAAAAAGTGGTTGTTCGTACCGGGAGGGAATCTTCCGCTCATTCAGTAGGTTCGCGATGATTACCTCGGATTTCGAGCGAAGCATGTCGCCGCTCAAGGCCTCATGGATCTTACCGGCCTCGTACCACCCGCGTCGATCAATGAGCGCGGTCTTCACTACATGCGGCGTAAAGAGGGAGGAGTTAATCTGCGGGGTTTGAGCGTTTTCCCGACGCCGCGCATCCAGCAGGCTGTTGACGTCACGCTCGATCAACAGGGTGCAATGGCGGCTGGCGCGTGTCAGAGCCGTGTAGACCAATTCTGCTGACACCGGGCGTTTTCCGCTGGAGGGTATGATGACGAAAGTGTGTGCGAACTCGCTTCCCTGTGCTTTGTGAATCGACACAGCGTAGGCCAGTTCCAGGTTTTCCTCCACGCTCTCGCTGCGCTTGTATTTGCCGCCATGTGGCACGTCTTTCCCGTAACCGACGGTAATTCCAGGCTTTCGCGTGAACTGCACGGCAAAGCGCTTTAGCCTGGGTCCGAAACCGGACTTGAGCGTGTTCCAGATTTTGTTGTCGAAGCCAAACGCGCGAACAACACCGATCTCGCCGTTGAAGACTTCGACTTTGACGTTTTCGCGCTTGGCGGAATCATAGGCCCAGATCGGATTGGACTTTGGTCGGTTACGAAACTGGATGACCTTATCGAACATCGTGATACCGTCGATCGCGCCGATCTTGGCGATCACGGCGTCGGCAATCCGCTTCTGGCACGCTTCGTTCAGCGCCTCGACACCGTGCATCTCGCCACGGTGCGGCGTGAGAATCTGGTAAGCGGTCGGATCGCCCTCGAGCGCTTCCCGCCAGATCTGGTAGGGCAACCGCCCATTCGAGCCAGCTGCACCACTCATCTTCGCTTCAACCGCATCGATCAAAGTCGAGGCAAGCTTTATTGGATCATCCCAAAAGATGACGTCCAGATCGCGATCGACCGCGCCGCCAGCGTGTATCTTCTCGATCAGCACCTCCTGGTCTGGTCGCGTCGGCAAATCCGCGCGGCCATCGGCCTTGTCCTCGTCGTCGACGACAAAAAGCTCCGACAGCGCGATGATTGCGCTTCCTTTTCCCTCGACCTTGTTCAGAAGCTGACGCAGATTGCGCTTCAGCCGCCCGAGATTATCCGGATAGTGCGAAGCCAGCCACTGGATCACATCCGCGAAAATCCTGCCGCGGCCGATGGGTGGAAGTTGTCCTGCGTCACCGACGAGAATCAAGCGGCGGACCTGTTGCCAGTCAACCGCTCGGAATAGAGCCGCGGCAAGCTCCAGATCGAGCATCGAGGCCTCGTCGAGGATGAGAGTTCCGACAGAAGCGCGCTTTCCACCACTGCGTTTGAACGTAAGGTTATCGTTTAGCCAACCATTAGAGGCTAGAAATGAATGCACTGTCACCGTGTTTACGCCGCTCAGGGACGCTTTCTCGAAAACCTCCCTTGCCCTATCCGCCGCTTTACCAGTAGGCGCCAGTACGAGTATATTTGCGCCTTCGCCTTCCGAGCGCCTTACGGCTCGGGCAAGCGCTTCTATCACCGTTGTCTTTCCCGTGCCTGCGGGGCCGGTGACGACTGCGAGCGGACAGCGAAAGAGGCGTTGGCAAAGTTCCGCCTGCTCGCTCACAGCATTCCGATAATCCTGGCCCCCCTTCGTCGCGAGAATCGTTTCATCCTTGCGAACCCACGCCAACCAATCGGCTTCCGTGACCGGACGACGCAAATCGATGTGAGGTCGGGATGCCAAGTCACCGAGAGTAGTAGCGACGCGACGTTCGTCCTCGTGGACAGACTTCAGATAGACTGCCTGAGCCCGTTCGATGGTGTCGAGCGTCAAGGCGCCGGATAGGAACTCCGCATCGACTTCAAAGTATCGTTCACTAAATTGGGCTTGCTTCCACCCCGGAAGGCGCCCCATGCGCTGGGCGATCTCGATTATGAGATCTTTAGCGAAACGGAACGTGTGTTTTGGTTCCGACCGCAGATGCTCCACGCAAAGCGCACGAAACCGGCGTTCGTCGTTGAAATCCATTCCGGCTAGCGGCTGGCCGCCCACCTCGGGGGAAGGCAAAACGCCCCGGTCGATTACACTCCAGGCGATGCCGCTGCCATCACTTGCATCGCAATACATCTCCGACAGCAGATAGGGATTGGCGACAATCTCATCGGCTGAGACCGGCAGGCCAGCCGCTGAGCGGTCGTCGGAACAGATGGATTTCATGTTTGCCGCAGTAAGGTCGAAGCGCGGAAGCACGTCACGAAGGAGTTTGCGCGCCCCGTCGGGAAGTAACTTCCAGTTGCGAGAAATACGTCTCCGCTCAGTCTCGTCCAGAAGAGCAACCAGGCTGGTCCCGTGACCCGTTTCGATGGTTTCAAACGCCGCAGCATGAGCGATGTCGTGCCCGTCTCGGGTGCAGAGAGCCTTCACTCCATCGATGAGAGCCCCGGCGCCCGCGGCCTCCAACGCCCTCAGCAGCCCAGGATACAGACCGCGATGCGTCCAAAGCTCCGCAATGGCCTTCAGCAGCCAGTTTTCGCGGACGCTCCAGTCCTCGCTGTTGTCGCCGAGTTGCTTCAGGAAGCGCACCTTGGCCAGGAATTGCTCGAGCAAACCAATCGCTTCATCATCAGATACGTGCTTGGATCCGTATTTGCAGATGAACGGATTCTCGGGAAAGACCGCGATTTCGGCCAGAAGCTCGAGATCGTTGAGATATCTATGGTAGGGAAGCCGGACACCTTCCTCCGGATATGCGGACGTGACATCACGAGCCCATACCATTCCTCCGGCGTACTTCGTCGCGGTCTCCGGCTTGACGTTGGTGTAGATCAGCTCCTCGCCGACCTTGCGGATGCGGGAAACGCCGATCAGGACGTAGCGAGGCGCTTCATCTTCGGAAAGGGGATTGGAGTAATTTGCGTAGTAGAAGATGAGATTGCTTCCGCAATCTTCCGCAATCGGCTTCAGAAACTTCAGAGTCAGTTCGCGGCGCTTGTCATTGTCGAGGAACCCGGATGCCCTGACCTCGTCGCTATACATTGCCTCGTATGGCCATATGCTCACCGTTGCTGGCGATAGCGTCCATTCCCGGCGTTCCGCCCCGCCGAAGAAAAAGTCAGGCGGATTGGAAGCTGCGGGGGCCTCCCCTAGTCCAAACGCGTTGTAGCTATAGCAGCACGGGGGAACGTAGCCTTCGATGGTATTCGCTTGTTCGCCCTTATGCAGTTGCTCTATTTCGAGGAGGCGCTCACGGGCGATTACGTCGCCGGGAAAGGATTTGCATCCGACGCAATAGGTGTTGAGCTCCGGCTCCTTGCAAATCGTGCCGTTCCAGCCGTCATTGTGCCAAGCGAGCCTGGCGGTTACATGTATTGGCACTGCTTCCCCCTATTTGCTTTCAGCCAGATTTTGGCCGACCTCCCGAGGCGAGCGGCGCCGCTTTCACACTGGCGCCGCCGTCTCGTGTCACATTGACGCTCGGATGAACGCCTCGGCCCCATCCAACGCGTTTCTCGCCTTCGTAAGCGCGGCGATCAGAACGGCGGTTTGCCTGCCCGACAGATAGGGTCCTTGTGGTGGAAGGAGCTGGGTGGGCGCCGGTTCGACATGCGGAAACGTTCGTCCGGATGCTACTTCGCCGATCCTCCCACCATTGACGCCAAACCAGGCGGCTATGTCATGCTGGCGGTCGCCTCGGGCGATCATTCCTTTCACAATGGCGACATCGTCGTCGGTGAGGGAGATGCCACTTGGTTGCGCACGTTGACCCATCGCACCCTCCTCACGCCGCCTGTGCCTGCTCGCGGAGAAATGCCTTCTCGAACTCACTGAAGGCAATCTTGTAGGAGGTCTCGTTCTTGCCGACTTTTTGCGGATCATAGCCGGACATTTCAAGAACGAGCTTGTAGGCCCCGGCGATCTCGTCCAGATGGCGGTCGATGAATTTTGTCGGGTCTGTCGCCCACTCGACCTTTCCGTCCTTGGATCGCAAGAGTGCCTTAAGGCCATACACTAGCGGCATAATCATCCCGTCGGGGTAGCGATACTTGACCGGCTGTTCGGTGAAATGCGTTTCCGGCTGGCTTCGCATGTATTTGCCGCTTTTGTCGGCTTTCTTGGCCAGATCGAAAATGCGGACGATCTTCATTCGTCCAAAATCACCCCAACGGTTGTAGGCCTTTGGGAACTCCGCGTAGATCTTATCATAGAGTACTGGCAGGTCGCCGAGGATCGTAATGGCACTCCCAACAGCGGTGTTATGAAGTTCGTGAATGGGGCCGCCCTGTGGTCTTGACACACTGTCGTCGTCCATCAGGTCATCGAACAATTTCGCGCACTCGCCCTTGTTGCGATAGATGTTCTGAGGCAGCGGCGCTTTGACCTTGGCAGGTAATTCGACCATTGAGAGCGGTATCCAAGCGAGCGCAATGATATCGCGCACTTTCACATCCCCGCCGGCCATATTCTTCTTCCACTCGATGCGACCTGCCACCGACGCCGGCAACGATTTTTTGATCTCCTCGTAGAAACCCTTCTGATTAGCCTTCGTTTCGAGCGTAAGCTCTGCGTTGTTGTTTCGCGCCGCACAGATTTCAAGCAACGACGAGGTGAATTCGGCAATCACACCTTCGTCGTCGATTGCTGCTGGCACCAGAATCTCGACCGGGACCAGGAAGTCCAACTCCTCACGAATGTCGCCGATCGCCGCGCGGTTTGCTGTCCATGCGATCTTGAAATCGTCCCAGAGCTTGATCTTCCTCAATGCTTTCTCGTCATCCAGAACGCGCGACAAAATGTACGTACCAATCGCCAACATGTTGTGGCCGCCATCGAGGATGCCTTCAATCGCAGTAGAGTTGAACAGTAGCTGATACCGGTTGCGCTGCAGCGGCTCGTATTCCGCCGATCCTATTAGGATACCTTTCGTTTTGAAGGGAAAGATATCTGGGTCATCCTCGATACTTTGGATGATTGCCTGCGTGATGGCTCCGGCTTTTGCGGAACGCGGATTGGCGTCGAGGTCGGCGGCATCGAATAGGCCGAGCATGTTTTTAGCGCGCACGAAGCCTACCAGCCGCCTAACCGGCCCATGGACCTGTTCCGCAACGTCTTCGAATTTCAGAATGATCTTATCGGGGTTCATTTCGGTATCTCCACGTGTTGGAGAGACCAATTCCAGGTGCAGGATCACGTCGAGTGACGGCACGCGAGAAGATCCCAATTCGGGACTTTCTTCTTCGAGTATCGTCGCCATCCGGCGACACCACAAACCAGAACCGTTCTCAGGTTCATCTTTCAGCTCCCTTTTCGGAGAGCAGCTTCCGTGTGACACGGAACGCATCCACGAGTCAATGGGAAGGAAGAATTGCCCCCACAAAACTTGGCGTTACTTCTATTTTGCTTGATGGTCCCGCAGACACCCCCGTGATCTTGGGGGCCACGACCAATCGACCAATCGCTGCCTGCGGTCGCGACTGCCACAAGCTGTGACCAGTTTCCGCCGTGACATTGGTAACATTGCGCGCAACGCCGGTTCGTCACGTCGAGGTATCCTTCGAGCGTCTGTTTCGACATGCCGCCGGTTCTCACGGCATAGGAGCGCTTTATAGAGGTCGGCTCCGAGCCAGTCCTCGAGCACCTTGTAGGCGCGATCGTTGTTGCGTGAGCCGTGGTGGGCCGCAGTAAAGATGCATGGCCGACAGGTTTGAGATGATTGGGAAAATCTGCAACCGGCTTGTCGATACAGAAGCGTGGCGTGAAATCGGCGACAAATATCACACTCGGCTCGGCCTCAGTTTCGACACGCTGGAAGACAAGAGACGATACGTTTTGTTCGGTCAGCTTGAGGGCATAGAACAGCGCAAGATTGTCCTCCTCGCGCTGCACTTGCTTTTGTTCGACCGTGTTCAGCGGCTCCAACAGGCCTGGGACACCGCCGCTTGGCACTGCCTGATCGTTCTCGAACGGCATAGAATCGATCCAACGGACCGGAATCTCTTGTGAAACAGCAACGGTCGCAATCGCCTAAATTGTTTCAGCGGTCTTTACCACGCTTGCCAAAAATGTGTTGGCTATCTGGAATTGCTCCATAAGTTGATGCTCGGCGCCGTCGGAAAATAGCCAATGATCTAGATTGCCACCCGAAATGGTTCGTGCGCTCAGAGGAATGGAAACGAAATCGCTCTCCTCAAGACTTGCCCTGACACTCTGCATCCCTTGAAGGGTAAGGCCAAGCGAAAGGGCCGTCGCTGCCTCACGCGAAAGGTCGCCAGAACCTTGAGCAATATCCGCTTTCAAAAGGCTGTCCCGCCGCTCTTGTAATCGGCTACGACCGGCCTTCCGAAGAGATTGCTCGACTAACTGCAAATCCCGTTCGCCGCTAAGCACAAAAGAACGGATGTCTGCCGCTGGCGATGATTTAACTATCAGAAGCTCCTTTGCAGCCTGCGTCGCCCCATCGCGAAGCCGTCCGACCAGCCGATCTGGATTTATAAGAACATCAGGCAGCGCCGGCGACCAGAGCGCCGGCAGCCAGAACTCACCGATCTCGTTGCCTTCGGAAACCCAAGTCTCGACGAATGTCGGAAATCCGCCGGCGTGGTCGATGTCGCTATGGCTGCAGACGGCGACGTCGATAAGCTTTCCCACGGCAGGACAGCTGCTGCGCAGGGCGCGGTAAAGTTCGTTATGCGGCCATGTGTCTTGCTCTGGCCGCCATCGAAAAGAACGACGTAGGCGCGGCCCTCATGCTCAGTTTCCAGCAAAAACGACTCGCCATTAGTCAGCGGCAAAGCAGTGAGTCGCGACGCCATGTGCTCCCCCTATGATTTGGCCAAGATGAGCCTACAACCCTTGGCATTCAATGGTGACCATAGAAAAATCCTGGCTGTGGAAGTGATTACTAGGGATATTGTCTCCCGCATGCCTTCGCAACTTCTCGCACAGCCGCGATCGCGGCCTTCACATCGGCCGTCGGAACAGGAATGGCAACGTCATGAGAGTAGGGATTTAGCACAAACCGCTTGTGGGGTTTTAAACCCTTCAGCGCCTTGAACAGTGTAGGATCGGACTGAGATTGGTTCATTGCAACCTCCAGCATCTTATGGAGATTGGGTCTCTGCTGGTCTTCATCCACGTACGGGAACTTGATCCGGTGCTCTATACAGTAGCGCTTAAGGACCAATTCGCACGCCGACCTCGCATAGTTGCACGCGGCGGCGGGATGGTTCTCGTCGATGAAATTTTCGGCCTGGCGTAAGGTGGCTTCGGCCAAATCATTCGCGATGGGTCGGACAAAGGGGACCAGCAGTCCATCGCCGTCAACGCGATCGTAGATCTCGACCGCCTTCCAGCGCTCGACGGAAAGCTGTTCCCGCGCCAACTGAAACCAGTAGCGATCATGCGTCAGCAGGATGATCTGCCAATCGTTGAACAAAGACGTGATGGCCTCGAGAACCGGTCGGCGATGGGACGCATCGAGGCTGATCAACAAATCGTCCAGCACCAGCAATTTCAGACGATCCTTGCCTGGCGGAACACATGCGAGCCTGGACGCCAGATAAATTGCCATGGCAAGCGCAGATTGACGGGCTTCATTGAGAAAGCTTTGGGGCGCCGTCGGTCGAAAAGTGCGGAAGCGTACGATTGGCGTCAACACCTGATTCTCAAGCGCCCTCGGCTCCTGCTTGGTTTCTTCCTGATAACGGACAGGCGCAAAATTCAGTCCAACGAGGTGGAGGTCATCCGCCGCGAGTACGCTCAATAGCCTACTCAGCAGCGGCTTCACCTGAGCCTCCAAAGCGTCCAGCGCTTGGCGCATGCCTTCGTTGAAACGGTCGCAAGCCCCTTCCACGTTTCGGATGTAATGTTGCGGCCGACGCGGACCGCCTCTGACAATCACTCGAGCTTCAAATGCAGTTTGAAGCTCTCGCCAAAGCTCAGCAATACTGCGTTTAGACCCACCTTGAATTGTGGCTTCAAAATCAGCCAGCAGATGCGTGGTGGCGAGTTTGAACAGATTGGGCGGCGTGTCAGGACCCTTCTCGTTATAGTTCATTTCGCGCAGACGATTATGGGTAAGGAAGGCAGAGCGGCGAGCTATGTCTCGTACTTGCGCCGATGGATGACCCGCAGCGGTCCAGTTTAAAACGCTTCCGTCGGTTAAAGTCACCCGTACACTGGGAGCTGCCGGATCGGTGAAAACGTTGTGAAGCTTTACTATGTCCGGCGGATCTACAGAGAACAGCCCACGAAGGGCACGATAGATGGAAGACTTGCCCGACCCGTTCTCGCCGAACACCAGCAGATTGCAGCCGTCGTCGCCAAGGCCAAAGATACCAGGACAGACGGCGGGAAAGGCTCGAAAATCCGAGATCTCGATTTTCTTTATCCGTGGGGACCGCCTAGCCCTGTCAAAGATCAACTTGAGCAGCGATAAACGCGCACTCTCAAATCCGCTATTAGCCTGGCTTATGGCTCCGTTTGGCATCGTCCCCCCAACGTGTCACCGACATTCAATTTCCAGCTATCGCCATCCCCTTACGGAGGCCGGCATGACCAGGCTTGGTGCGTTGATTCCGGCCGCCGGATTGGACATGCGCAATCGGTAGCCCTTGGCGATCCAGGCCGGGAGGTCGGCCAAGTTGGCGATGCGGACATAATTCTTTTCGAACTTATCTGGACTGACCACGTAATTTCCGTCGTCGTGGCAGTGCGGGAACAGCAATTCGCCTTTGTTCGCGCCGCGCGCGACCGTTGCATGAAGGCCAGTTGGTACAAACGTAGGTGGCAAATAAAATATCCTTACAGTTTGATGTGGGGTAACTTGACTACCTGCCCTCGATGATGCGCACCGCCCCTATCGACTGCAATTCGAACAGAGTCGCATAGAGCGGATGGGCGGTAACGGTCAGCGCGGGGCTCCACGCTTCAGCCTCGCGCGCGAGCGCATCGCCGCTCAGACCTATGAGCGCGGGAAGGCCGGCATGCTGAGCCGCGCCGAAGGCCGAAATCTTTCGTACGGAAAACTCTTCTGGCAAGAAGAGTTCGTAGACGAAAGCGTTGATGAGGGATTCGAAACGCGCGCGAGGTTTGGCGCCGGCGAGGATGGCGTCGACCACGACGGTGATCAGCGCCTCTTGTTTGGGTGCAGGGGCGGGGATTGGCACGTGCTGCATCACTTCAGAAAAGGCGCGTAGATAGCCGCCGCGAATGGCGCTAGATGTCTGGCGGTAGAACCACTCGACGGCCAAGCTGTTCAGGATTCCGGTAAGCCAGCGTTTGGAGGTCGGAATGAAGTAGCAAGTGTTGCCGGCGAACCGGCCATCTGCGTCAAAGGCAAAACTTTGATGCTCATAGATATCGGGATACACTATCTTGGGTTGGCTAAATTCACGCCAATAGTTGGCTGCCCACCTTTGAAGCGCGTACCACTCATAACGGACGCCTGTTTCCGCTACATTGCGCGCTGACAATTGTGGTTTGAATGACAGGAGGTGTGCGTAAATTGCCGGAAATCTGCTACGAAATTCAGCTTCCGCCTTCGCCGAGGGACCTTGGATTGTTGGATCGTCTTGCAGTGGGAAATGCCATGGGATAAAAATCAGCCACTTGTCGGCTGGCTCGACCTGCCATCGCTTTACATCGCGACCGCGCAGAAACGGCTTGATGATGTCAGCACTATTCGGATCCGCGGCGATCAGTTCGGCGCGCTTGGCGCCATCAATGACAAAGGCTTCGTTCAGGCCAGTCAGGATGCCACGGTAAAACCGCCCGCCGCACCATTCGCCAAGAGGTGTCCCTGCAGAACGGAGACGAGCCAAGAGTTCGCGCTTGTCCTGCCGCTCGAACTGCCAGCCGCTCGATAGCAGCGACGCCTGCGGCATGGAGAAGGCGTCCTTGACGAAGCGATCGGGAAACCCCTCAGGAGCATCGCCCGGCGACCAGTTTAGCGCCCGGAAAGTCTCGGACGAAGCTGGTGTCTGGCGCACTTTGCGCCGCTTCGCAACGACGATGGTTGGATAAGCGATCGCCTCGAAAACCTCCGCATCACCGAAATCAATGACGGAGAGGAGCCGAGTCTCCTCCGAAATCCATTTGCGCAGCTTCGCACCATAGCCGGCTCGATACCATTTGTTAGATGTGATGAAAGCCATCGCGCCGCCCGGCTTCAGCATGCGCACCGCGCGCTCGTAAAAATAGATGTAGATATCCGCAGTGCCGGTGAATGTGTCGTAGTCGGCTTTAAGCCTTGACTTGAGGTTGGCGCTCTCGCCTTCTATTCGGAAGCTCTCGATCTTCTCCTGACGCACATAGGGTGGGTTGGCGAAAACGATGTCGAAACAGCCTTCAGTGCCATCGTTGAAGCCGAACATCCATTCCGCATCGAAGAAGGCGGCGGCGGCGTTGGCGTCGAATGGATCCCAGGCCACAACGGCTCGGGCATCCTCTGCCGGAAACCCTCCGCCCTCCATCAGGATCTCGCGCTGGCGCTCCCGCAACTCCTTTATTCGCTTCTGCGCGTCTTTCTTGGCGCGCCGGTTGTGGGCGGAGAACAGGCTTGCGTTTGCCTCACGCCGTTGCGCTTCAATTTCTTTCAGACGGACGTCGCGGAGCTGCAGCTGGTTTGAATGCAGCGGCCGTAGCGTATTTGCAGCGACGAATTTCATTTCCAGGTTAGGCAGCGGGGTGACGCCACGATTCCTGGAGCCGTTCTCGACTTTCTGCTCGACCGCGAGAGCAATGAAGCAGCGCAGCTTGGCGATCTGCACGGCGATCGGCTGGATATCCACGCCATGCAGACAGCCCTCGATCAGATAGAGCTTCCGAGCATAGTCGGCATGGTGGCCGCTCGGCCAGGTAGCATCAAATTCAGCCAGCCGCGCCTTGGCATTCGCGACGTCCCTTGGCCTCGTTGTCAGATCTTTCGATCTCTCGGCTGCCGCCAGCATATCCTCCAAGGATCTCCGATTGGCCGCCTTCCAGCGCGACCCCTCCGGATCCAGTCTGCTCAACACGTGAACGAGCTTCTGCAATAGCCCAAGCGGGAAAGCGCCGGAGCCAACAGCAGGATCTATGGCGCGGCAGCGCTCAATGGCGAGGATCAGTTCATTCGTCTCGCTCTCGGAGAAGTCACCGATCTCGGGTTGTTCCGCATAGCTCAAGAGCTTTCGTAGGCGGGCTTCTCGATCGTTGGAATTTCGCTTCTCTGAGGCAGTCGTCGAGACCAGCGCCAATTCTCCTACCGCTGGTCCGAGATCGAAGCCGGGAGCACGTGGTCTGATGCCGGCTTCGCGCTCAGGGAGAACGGGTGCGAGGTAGACGATTAGCGCTTCGTCGACCATGAAGTCGACAACCTCGCGCGGCGTATAGAAGCTGCCCGATTTGTTACGCGCCGACGTCTGCGTGTCTTCATTGTACGAGGCAAGCAGGTTCTCAAACACCTTGCCAAGCAACTCAGGATCGAGAGCTGCTTCCTCCTCGAGTGGCGTGTTCTCCTCGACCGTGAATTTGTAGTCGTCGAAGAGATCGATCAGCCCCTTGACGTCGCGTCTTGCCTGTTTGTTGTAGAACTTTCTGAGATCAGCATCCTCCTGGCCGCCGAAGAAAAGCGCGTTCGGCAGACGCGGCTGACGCTCGGGCTCCTCGGAGAAGCCGTCGACACGCAGGACGAGCCCACGCGAGCCTTCACGTCGCGCACGGCCCGCGCGTGGATCGTCGGCATCGATCTCGACATCGAGGCAGTCGAACAACCCGCCATTGAGAAAGGGCACCTCGCCGAACATCAGCTTCGCTGAATCGGGGTCCGCGAAGGCTGCCTTGTTGCGGTACTTGTTGTGAACGAGATAGGCGTCGGTCTTACCGGCAGCGTCGCGTGGCAACCAGTCACGCTCGTCCTGCTCGGTGTTCAGACAGGCGAAAAACAAGTTCTGCAGAACGGACGTGTAGTAGGAATGACCGTCGCGCACATCCGAAGGGCTTTCCTTTAAGAGTGAACGTAGCTCAGTTCCATCGAAAAACTCTTCGCGGACGAGACCCTTCTGCTTGATGAACCAGACGAACATTAGCCGGGTCAGCAGACGGATTATTCCGGTTTCTCGGTCGCCTGCCTCGTTTCCCTGACCGGGCGGAAATTGAACGACGCCAGGCGTGCTGGCCCAGGCGAACCAGTCAGCGAGATCGCGATAGAAACGCTTGTTGAGTTCGGACGCCGATAGCACCTTCAACCAGGAATCGTAGAGCGACCTGAAATCGACCGGCGAAGGACGCAGGCTTGAGAGAGTGAGGTCGGCAAGGATCTGTATGTGGGCGCGGTGTGGCTTGTGGAGGTCAATGTCCTTAACCAGGCTGATCCTCCCGCCGACGACATCGCGATTTGAATCGCGCTTGTTTGGACGGCGATCTATCACAGCTAGCGTGGCGGTTCCTCCTTGACGGAACAGCACAATCGCGGGCATGGCGAAGCCTCTATTGAGCTCGCGGGTGATGCCGACAAGGTCTCTTCGGCCCCAAGCCTGATCATCAAGGTCCAGTGCCAGGAAAACGAAACTATCAATCTGTCGTTGCTGGTAGGTCTTATCCGTTTGGGGATCGCTGCCGCGCGATAACGACGGCAGTTCGTCGCCTGTTAGCTGAAACACCAGGTCGAGAGAGCGCCAGCGCTCAATCGTCTCGAATTTCGCGCGTTCGATTCCCAGCGCGTCAAGCAATGAGCCTGGATCGCCTGCGGTCTCCAGCGTCTTGGGGCTGGAATAGCCGAGTGCGCTGAGAAGTGCCTTGCCGGCTTCGCGCAGGTTTCCTTTCGCAAGCCGCTCGACCGCCGAGCGGACCTCGACGAGACGTTCCGTGGGATGGTTCATGCTGCGCTTCCGTCTCCCGGCCGGACGATCAGCCACGTAATCAGCTCGTACTCGGACACGCTACGTGGCTGGGCGCCGGCGTCGTCGAGCTTTCCGCCGCGCCCCATCGCCAAGCCCGCCGCCGCTTTGGCCGCATAAACGCGCCCAATGTCGGCGACCGCGCGGGCCGAGAGCGTATCATAGCGCTCCAGCTTCGCGCCTTGTTCGGTCTCATCATCGAACGTGTTGCAAAGCGCCTCGAACGGTTCCGAGCGACCGGAACAGAGCGCAGCCAGTGCGGTCAGGATCGACTTTGGCTGCGTAAAGCCGTGGCGGATGCCGCCATCGTCGCGGATATAGACGAGATAGAATGGATCGAGAGGATTGACCTTCACTTCGCCGGCCTCGCCCTTTCGCCTGAGGCAGAAAATGACGCCCGGTTCGAAATGACCGCCTTCCACCTTGACCGGGGTGAGCGCATGCAAGCCCAAAGGCGCGTCGCGCAGTTCTTCAGCGTTCTTTCGCGCGTAGGCCAGCAGATCGGCGCGGAATTCATCGAGCGTGAACTCGGCGAGGCTGACACCCTCGCCAGCTTCCTCTAGATCGAAGACTTCCGTCTGGAGGCGCCGTAGCTGTTCGTCGCGCCAATGGAGTTCGCCGGCCGCCGCTTCCCGCGCTTCGGCCAGCAAATTGTCCTCTCCGGTCGCCGACAGGTCGACGAGAGCCATTCTCGCCTCGACCCTGTCCTTGAGGTTCAAATATCGATTGAGATCTTCTGTCGGCCAGAAATTCACCATCTGAATGGTATCAGTCTGCGAGCCTATGCGATCGATGCGCCCGAAGCGCTGAATCAGGCGCACCGGGTTCCAGTGGATGTCGACATTGACCAGCATGTCGGCATCCTGGAGGTTCTGTCCTTCGGAAATGCAATCCGTGGCGATCAGCAGATCGATCTCGCCTTCCGGCATTGCGCGCATTGCAGCGCGCTTCTTCGAGCGCGGCGCGAAGTTCGCCAATACGTCCTGAAAGCGCGCCTTGCCGATCGTCGCCTTGCATCCGCTGCCCGTGACGAGCCCGGTTTGAACGCCATGGGAGCGGGCAATCGGCTCCAACTCGCCATAGAGATAGCGGGCGGTGTCGGCGAAGGCCGTGAACAGAATGATCTTGCGGTTGCGCGATCCGTCGCGGTTCATCGTCGGGTCGGTCGCTTTCTTCTCGACAAGCTCCCTAAGCATCGCCAGCTTCGCGTCGCGTTCCGGAACGACTTGAGCGGCTGCCGCGGCAAGCCGCGCGACACGTTCGCGATCTTGGCGTAGGGCAGCTTCCCACACATCGGTTTCGATATGACGCAGATCGTACTTTAGTCGCCCGCCGACTTCGAAGGCGGACGCGAGGTCCTCATCGCCTTCGATCTCATCGTCGAATTCGGTCTCTTCCACCGAAACGGCCGGTCTTAAATGACGAAACGCGTCGATTTCCGCCAGCCGCCGGTCGATGCGCGCCACGATGCGCTCCATGGTGCTGCCGAAGGAACTGACGGAACTTTCCAGGCGCTTCAGAAAGCCAACCTTCATCATGGCAATGAGGTATTTCTCTCGGTTCGCCTGGTCAAAACCGGCGGTTCGGCGGTCGCGTTCATTGTAGCGTTGTCGATGCTGTGGCATCACGAACTCGAATGGGTTGTAGAGCGCGAGATTCAGTTGTCCGATCTCACGGTCGATATCGTCGAAGCTCGGAAAGAACCCGCTGAGATCCACGCCGGGGAACCGCGAGAGCGGGGGCAGCCGAACGGGAAAGCGGCCGATTTCTTCCAGCGTATCGGCGTAATGCCGCTCGATATGCCTGCGCGACCGCGCGATGGACACCCCGTCGAGTAGACTGGTCAGCGCAGGCGGAAGCTTTGCCATCAAGCTGGCGGCATCACGCCCCCCGGACTTGGTCCAATCGGCGAAGCGGCGACGCGCATCTCCGATTAGCGCGGACAGGTTCGGGGCTCCCAATGCGAGGAAGGCGTCGGACTTGCCCTTTGCGATTAGATCGAGCTGCGCCTTCAGATCTGTGAGATCGTTGTTGACCGGAGTAGCAGACAACATCAGCACGCGCGTGGGCACGCCCGAGCGGATCACTTCATCGATCAGGTGTTGATAGCGGCCACCCGCCGCGTTCCTGAAGGCATGCGATTCGTCGATAACAACCAGGTCGTAGGCTGCCCAATTGATGCGCGAAAGATCAATGTTGCCGACATGCCCCCGCTCGCGCGTCAGATCGGTGTGCGAAAGGACCGTGTAGTTGAACTTATCGTCTCTTAGCGGGTTCAGGTCGGAGTTGTTACCCGCAAGGTATTCGGTCCAGTTCTCGCGCAATTTCTTAGGACATAGGACCAGAACGCGCTGATTGCGCGATTCGTGATACTTGATCACAGCTAGGGCGGTGAGCGTTTTTCCAAGGCCTACGGAATCTGCCAGAATGCATCCGCCGTGACGATCCAGCTTGCCCAGAACGGCGCGCACGCCGTCCCGCTGAAACTGGTAAAGCATCTGCCAGATCGCCGTATCGGAAAATGCAATGGAACCAAGGCGTTCTTCCTCGATCGCCTGATCATCCAGAAACTCCTCGAACAGGTGGAACAGAGTCTTATGGTAGATGAATTCGGGACTATTATGCCGATACATCTGCTCTAGGCGTCGAAGGACCTCGTCCTTCACGTCGACGGTAAGGGCATCGTCGGTCCAAATTTCATCAAACCAGGCCAGCAGATCCTTGCGATCGCGGTCTCCGTCCACCACGAGATTGAGCTCGATGTTTGGCCGCTCGATAAGCCCAAGGCCTTTGAGCGTAAAATTTGAACTGCCGACCATAGCGTGCTCTCGCGCGCCATCATGTACATGGATCAGTTTTCCATGGAGCAACCCGGCGCGCCGAACCGAACGAACGTCGACTTTTGAACGGATCCAATCGGCGCAGTTGCTAGCGACGGCTCGCTGGCGCAACTGCTCCGTCAACACCAAGCTGTCTTCAGCAAGCGCGAAAGCTGGCGGACTTAGTGATTCGGATTCGATACTTGAAAGAAAGCGCGGTTCGCCGAACAGGAAGCGCATCGAATGAATTGGCTTAAGCGTCGCGCTCAGCCGCCAAAACGTCGCGCTCGTGAAGTAAGCAGAGACAATACTCAGTCTGCTGCTTGTCGTCACGATATCGGTCAAGAACTCGGATGCCGGTCCTCGTGATCTGTTATCCTTGATGCCGGACTGGTGCTTCGCCAAGTTCGCCCCCTATGGTGACTATCGACTAACACCGCGCCCTCCCTGCTGGAAGCCCCAATTGCGCTGAAGGCCTGCGCCACAGTGGCTAGCTAATGGATTTGTCCCGGCCTCCCCTGTGTCGATCAGAGACGGTTTCATCTGGCCCCAGATGCCTTTGGCAACCGTCACGAGAAATGCGTTCTGAGTTAGCGTAGCAGATCATCTCAGGGTAAAAATGACGATGTGCGCTGAGGGCCCCTATCGGCGTAATCCGCTGCCCGGGTTGTTCCACGTACACTCTGTGCGTTCCCGAGAACGGTCTCAGTGTGAAATTGGGTTTTCACACTGAGCCCCTCTGCTCCGATGGTTAGGTTGATCTGACGCAAGCGATGTCCGATGACCGGACCCGCGCGGACATGTTATCGCTGGGCTTGCGAGCCCACCTACTCCAGCTGCATCCAACAGGGCTTGATCCACTAGTAAGGATTGCTCACGCAAGGCAAGGGGAATGCACTACTAAAAATCTCGGACTACTTCTCGCTAAGCCCATCCGATGCATCGTCTGAACGCACTCGAAAACAGGAGTTCGATCGCCACAGACCCAGCCCGAGATGAAACAGATCAATCTGATCAGCAAAAGGCAAGGCGCGTAATTTTTCGAGGTTCAGGCGCCTGGCCCTCGGGTTAAAATCGATGAGGGCGATGACAGCTCTTACATCTTCAATCTTGTCAGATATGGCAAGACGTTGGATTTTCACTTGCGCGCCTGTGCTCAGCCCGGACAGTAAACCAAGCCGAGCCTTTTGACGCAGTTGGTTCTCAAGGTGACGGACGAAATCTGGCAGAGTTGTTCGCATATCGTTGAAGTAGCGTGCAATCTGGTCTGCCACGTCCTCGATTCCGCCTTTGAGGCCATATTTGACTTCAATAAGTGCTGGAGCGAGGCGATCTCCCGAGCCACGCCGGTCTCCCGGCCAATAAACACCGACTACGTCGGTCCGCCCTTTTCCCTCTTCGCTTATCCCTTGGCGATCCACCGCGATGTAGTCAGTGTTGAGCGTTTCTAGATTGTTTGCCCGGACCAGGAGCTGCTCGTACTCGATTTCTTTGCCCCGAGCGCCATGCTCAGCAATTCTCTGCTTGATGAAGGGCACAATGTCTCTGCAGAAGCTTGCTACTGCGTCGGCACTAGAGAACGTCAGCCACTTTTGAGGCCAGAACTTTTCATGGGACTCAAAGCGATAGGATCCGCTCTGCGGCCGGATACTGACTAGTCGCTGACCCTTGCAGTAAATATCAAGGAGGTCCCGTCTTATCTCGGCAATCAGATCCCGGTCGCGCTGAACAAGGTCGAGGAATGGCCTAAGCGGGCCGGCCAGGAGATCGTTCTCAAAAGACTTGCCAAGGAGACGCGGCGGGCGGATGGCAGTTGTCAAGTTTGTAGCCCCTCAGGTTTTGTTTCGTAATTCACTCTCAGCATATTGTCGGAGTTGCGCAATAACCGTCACGCGCGAGAACGGGACCTTGCAACATTTGGGCGTGGAGCAGATCGGGTGTCTCGCCTTTTGCGGAAGTCCGCACAGAGCCGCCATTTCACGAGGAGCGCATTTTTATCAAATCTGCTCCCACTGGCCGGAAAGGCGACCGTCGGGGAAGGCGCAATGCTGCCGGTCGCCTCCTGCAAAAAGCACACCGAGGTCGAGTCAGGAGCTGACTTTCAAAATCCGACGACGCTGTCCTACAGAGTGAAATTAGTCTTTCACACTGAGCGCCCTCGGCCTCTGGCAAGGTGGACTTGAGGCTTACAATGATCATTTTTCTCCTGTGCGCCACCAGTGGTCATGACATTGGCGGCGATCGACTGGCGCATTATGGTCCGCGACCAGAACTGTCCTCCAATGAATGTTCGTGAATGAACGAAAGCGACCACAGGCCCATTGGCCCTGGCGAGCATTGCGGAAATGATCTCAGCGCGGGTGACTTGCGGTCTCGACCTCTGGCGCCGTAGTATTTGGCACCTTGCGCTCCTCAGTTTCGTCCAGTTCTGGGTACACGCGAGACCGGGAGTGATCTCTCTAGCCGCTCCAAAGAGACATCGGTAATCACCTGCTGTGTCAGCTTACACGCTAATGTCTCTGTGGCAATGAACGTGCCGCACTCCGACAGCTTGTTGACCGGAGCGCCCCCGAGACACGTTGAAAAATACGCGCAAGATTGATGGCAAAGAGCAATCCCCTGCCAAATGTCGGCGCGGAGCTTTTCGAACGCGGCGTTGGAAAGGACAGTCTCGAGCGTGGCGTCAGGCAACCGGCCGATGATGAAATCATTGTAGGCCTCGCTTGATAGCCCGGCGAGTTCGGGCGAAAAGGTGAACAATTCGCCGCCGACGCCGACAGTCAGCATCGCAAAGGGCATGTTCTGCGAATTCGCCGTCATGCTGCCCAGTCCCGGATGGCGCAACATCGCCAGCACGTTTCGATATTCGCGGACACGTAATGGCGGCGCCGCATTGTCGGACTCGGCCAGAACGGTCTCGAAGAATGCGCGGAAGTCATCGACGACACCCGGTCGAGCCAAAGTCGAGCCTGCATTCGCGCCCTCGACCTCCTCGATGTTGAAGCCGATGTCGCTGATACCCTCGTCGTGAAAAAATTTCATCAATTCGCGTGCATGGCCGAGCGTGGCGTTGGTGACGACGCAGATAACATGCAAAGCAACGCCGCGAGCCTTCAGGAGCCGCAGGCCCCTGAGCGCCTTCGCATGGGTTCCGCCTCCCGACCGGGTGCGGCGGCGGACGTCGTGCAGAAAGGCAGGGCCATCGATGCTGACACCGACGCGAACGCCATGCGCGAGAAAAAGATCGCACCACGCATCGTTGATGAGCATGCCGTTGGTCTGGATGGCGTGCGGAACGGACGAGCCCGGCGGCGCCTGCGCAGCCACACGCGCGAACGCCTCGGCGTACCAGTCCGGCGGAACCACCAGCGGTTCGCCAGCATGCCAGACCACGGTGAAGTCACGGGCCTGCAGCTTGGCGTCGAAAACGAAACGGGCTGCCGCAGCCACCGTATCATGGCTCATCACCCGGCGGTCGCCCCTGTTCGGCAGATAGCAATAATCGCAGTCGACATTGCAGAACGCCGTAGGCTGCATGATCAGCAACCTCGTCACGCTGGCAAAATCAGCCGCCGTCAGAAATTGCTCCATCCATTGAACCAGTTCGGGAAGTTCGGGAAGTTTGGAAAATTCGGAAAATTTGGAAAATTCGGAAAATTTGGGAAATTCGGGAAATTCGGGAAATTCGCAAACTGAACCACTTGCAATTCGTCGGCGGCTTGTGGCTGCAGCTTCAGTCCAAGTGTTTCGAGATAGCGTTGGCGGATGGTGTGGAGCCGTTCGACCGCCCGCACTTGAGGTGGCTCGACCGTCGGGCGAGCAACCGCGTCAGGCGATGTCGCCGCCAGTGCGGCCAGCAGGGCAAGGCTGCGTGTCGCCGTCATGGTGTTCCCCCAGGAGAAAGGGGGCAATCATGTCCGTCGGGGTATTTCGGAAGCCGCTCTTGCAAATAGAAACGTGGCACCTCGGTCGCGCTAAGCGGTGTAGTGGCAAAATCACCGAGAACATCTGGTCCTAGAGCGCAGTTCAGGTTCCACCAACGGGAAGATATTAGATCTTTGACTACCTGAGGTCTCCGATCAAATTTTCGCACAATCTTGTCGTCAGTCTGAATCCACAGGTAATTCTCATCAATTTTCAAACTTTCCGGACGCATCCCGATATAAGAAAACTCTACCTTCGCCGTATTTAGCTTAGAAAAGTCCGCGTTGACCGTATTTGGATTAACATCATTTTTCTTGTCGAATATCTGAATTTTTACCGGGCAATATTCCGCACCTTCGACGCACACCTTGCCAAATTTCGTGTACTCCGTATACGTTGCTATAACTATTTCGCGGGTATCCATAATTTCTTTGCTAATTTGGCACTGGCGGCTTCCGGGCACATCCGCTCTTTCTTTGCAAACAGGAGAGAGAGGGGGGAGCGTGCCAAACGCCTTTGGGTCGATCATTTGTGCCGAATAGCCTCTATTCGTCCACAGGACGCCCAGATGGTTAGGCAGACCCTTAACCGGAACGACGAAGCCAACCACGGTGTCATTGCTAATGTAGTTGGTCTCGCCGATCTTTGACAATTCTATTGGCCCGTCCGCGTATAGCGCGTTAGACGACCACGATTGAAGTCCGCGGATCGAAAGCGCCTGAAGACGCCACATTTGTTGTTCTTTTTTTACTTTATTCCATTGTGTTAATACAACAAAAGGTCGAGGTTGATTGCTTTTATTACTTATAACAAGCAAAGTAGCCGCGTCGATCGGGGCACAGACCTCCGAAATCGGTTCCAACTCCTTAAGCTCCGCGACGTCGCGGAAACCACCTAATGTTGCGTACTGCAGCGTGCCATTGTGTATACCATAACGCATCTCAAATGGACCAGAATTCTTGTCCAGCCTACTGAAAAGTGTGCCTTCTCCCTCCGCCGACGGCAAGAGGCACGAGACCCCTTCGGCTTTAACGTTGTCGATGCCAAGCAATTCTGTTTTGTCCTGCGCGAAAGTTGAGGCGACCGGTACAAAATTGAGATCGGCCAGCACTTGACGCGCGCGGTGTGCGATTTGGTCTCGCATCGCATTGCGTTCACTCTTGATTTCGGCGTCAGCGCCGTTCCAATCGACAGCGCCGTCGGACTCGAATGCGTCTAGCGCAAGCCACAAATCACGATCGCGATAGATCGGCCTGCTAATCCCTCCGCCTATCTCAGTTGCCTCGAAGCCTACCAGCCCGAGTTTCGCTATGGTATATCTAAATTGATTAACCTCATTTTCGTGATAAAAAACGTAAGTAAAAATTGAAAGAATTCCAATAATACAGGAAATTGCGGAAACTAGCCAAAGCCATCTTTGGCTAACTTTTCTAGCTTTCTCGGCTTTTAACCTTTGGGTTATGGCTGCGTTAGCTTTTGCTTCGGCCTCTCGGCTTTCAGCCATTGCTACGTTCGCGTTGGCGTTAGCCGCTTGCGCCTTCGCCTCCGCAGCTTTGGTCTTTGCCTCGGCCGCTCGGCTTTCAGCTATTGCCACCTGCGATTTGGCGTTGGCCGTCTCCGCCTCGGCCTTCGCGGCTTTGGTCTTTGCCTCGGCCTCTCGCCTTTCAGCTATTGCTCTCTTCGCGTTGGCGTTGGCCGTCTCCGCCTCAGCCTTCGCGGCTTTGGCCGTTGCTTCGGCCTCTCGGCTTTCAGCTATTGCCGCCTGCGATTTGGAATTAGCCGCCTGGGCCTTCGCCTCGGCAACCTCGGCCGCCAACTCCAACTGATTTTTGCGCGCAAGGATCGCATCCCTGCGCCTATTGTCCAACTCGGCAAGAAAACCTGGCCCATCGAACCGCGCGCCCGGCATTTCCAAGCGCGAGATCTCGGTAAGTATCCAGGTTTGGCTCGCCCAGCCGCCGCGAGCCGCGCCGATGTGCTCCGGCGTTGCAGGTTCCTGAGCTATTGGCTCGATGGCGGCGGCGCCAGCATCCATTTCACCAATGACCGCGCGCAGATCAGCCTCGCGGCCAGCGGTAACGATGTCATTCGGCTTAGCGTCTGCAGAAGCTTCGTTGAGGTCGTTGTAGATGGAGTGGAGAGCAGCCGAAGCTTTTCCCGCCTCGCGGACCCAACTCGCATATTCCTTCCAGTTGCGAATGAATGATTCGTGATAAACTGTATACCGATCAGGTAGTTTGCGATTGTCGCGCGAAGCTGGATCGGGGCGCCGCTCGATGAGCGTAGCGCGTTCAAATTCCGACATGGCCGCAGCCAGCGGTGCCTCGAACCTGGCCGCTCGTTCGGCCTGCCAGGCTTCATCGCTGGTGTGCGCGGATGCCAATTCTTCCGCCGCCCTCGAGGCGGCGAGCATTTCGTCGATCGTGCGCCAAGCGCGAACCACTCTGCGGCGATCATCCTGCCGGACCAGATTTACGAAAGCGGCTTTGAGGACCATTTCTGCTAACGCGCGCGTTTCGTCCGAGTACTCTCCGGCTGCGTCGCACCAAGCCTGTATCGCGTCCTGAAAGACGGTGTCGGCCCGGCTATTGAGCACCCGGGCGAGGCGATTTTGCTGCTCGCCGGGAGTACCGAATACCGCCCTGCTTTTCGAGGACGCGTCGGGTTCGTCCCAGCCGGGCACACCCGACAAGGATTCGGTATCTATAAGGAGTTTGGAATCTGTGGCCGTGCTATCGAGCCACTTACCGACCGAACTATCGCAGAGCAGCCTTAGGAAGTGTTGAAGTAGCGGCAAGGCATCAGCGCGGTGTTCGACATTGCCGCCGGTAAATGCCTCGTAGGATTTGGCCAGAGCCTCGACGGCATCCGGCGTAAATGGCCAATTGATACCGGAGTCTGGGCGAAAACCGTAGCCCATCAGGGTCAGCCTGACAGGTTCGACAATGGCCAGCTTCACATCATCGGGCAAAACCAGTTCCACGAGGTGGACCGAACGGTTGACGATGTCCGAAATGCCCTTCAGTTCAGAACAGCGGTGCAATTCCTCGCTGCGCATCGACGCGACCAGATAGAGCTCCGGCGCCTGATTCGCTTCCGCCTGATCGACGAACCGGATGCATTCGAACAGAGCAGTTTTCTCGGCACCGTCGGCACAGCGGAAAATCTCTTCGAACTGATCGATGCTTATCAGCAGGCGCGGCGGACCAGCCCGACGACGATGAAGATGGAGGTCAAGCCTGTTCAGTTCTTCGCGCACGAACAAGGCCAAGTCGGGTGCTACCCCAGCAGGCATCGATTTATGGGGAGCGGACCAAAGCCGCGCGTCCAGCAGTGCTCTAACGCGCCTTGCGGTTCTTGCGCGCAGGTCGTCGCCAGGCGATGGCGCGACGACATCGGTCGCACCCATCACCTCAAGCGCCTCCTCCACCTCCGCGGCGAGCTCTGACTCAGGGCCTCCAACCTCAGCGAAAATCCCGTCGACCACCATGTCCGTCAGACCGGCGAGGAACTCCTGCATCGGACACTGTACCGGACGGCACTGGGCGACATACCAGTTGCCGCCGCCATCGGGCATCTGCAGTGAGTGGATGTCAGCCAACAGTCCGGCCTTGACGATTGACGACTTGCCGGAACTCGACCCCCCGATCACGACAATGACGTGACGCGTCCTGCTGTCCGGCGAAGTTCCTGCAAAGGCCTTACGCAGGGCTCTGATCTGATTGATCCTTGCACGGAATATATGCGCCTCGTCCACATTGAAGCTGCGCAGACCAGGATAGGGGTTGACCAGAGTGGCTTGAGGGTCGTCGGCTGCCTTACGCCACTTGGCACGGAAGGTTTGCTTTGGCGATAGCCTCCTCGGTGCAGTCTCATCAACGGGAGTATCGACAACCGACACCTAGAGAACTCCCATTTCGGCCAACTGATCGTTCACCCAGCCCTGGGCCGTCTCGACATCCATGCCATCAGGAATGTACTCGTCATTCGCATCGTGCCGGAACTTCACCACGCGCCAGTTTCCATTCGCCTTGTCGACCAATTCGAGATCCAGCCGGCTTAAATCTTCGATCATCACAAGGATATGCAGTATACAGATGGGCTCTCGGTCACTCTGGGCCGAAAAATAACTGTTGACGCCTTCGCGTACTCGGCCACTGATCTCGGTCAGATACTGTATGAGAGGGCGGCCGCCCCGACTGATGTCACAGGCGGCCACTATATTCGGCTGCGACGGGCGGAACCTTTCCACGGCTCTGTGCAGCGGATCGCCAGTTGTCGCCAACTGGAACGAAAACGGCACGACGCAATCATTCGAGGGCGGGGTCCCGTCACCACCGACAATAATGCTGAGATGTTTCTTCAGTGCCTTCCGCAGCTTGCCGTCGAGCTTGCGATTGATGACGACTTCCTCCGTGGCCACGTAGGCCGCAGGAGCAGCATCATTGTGGTCCAATCCTAGCCGTACACGGATCACCTGTGCAAAATCCGCCGGGCTTTGAGCGCTGACTTCGGCTCCGTCCGACTTCTTCAGTTCCGCACCGGCGGGCTTCCAGACTATCCGCTGCCTCGAGGTGCTTTCGACAATCGATTGTACCAATGCCAGCTTCTCCTTGCCGCCACCGGGCCGCGACGCCACGGAGAGCAAAAGATAATCGGAGAAGACATCCACATCGCTTATTGGGCCATTCTGTCCGACATGCTCGACAAGCAACGGACTTTTTGCAGAGCGGAGCTTGCCTTCCAGATCAACCTTCCACTCGAGCTTCTGATCGGAGTCCTTCCAGGGATCGATCACCAGGAGCGACTTGTCGGCCCCGATTAGATTCTTTAGCTGGGTGAACCTGGCAGAATCTCCATCGGTGGTCTGCACACCGCCCACCAATACAACGAGGTCATTCTCCGGCAGAACTGGGGGTGGAGGGTCTACGATCTTGCCACCTGGACCTGGACCGCCGTTCCCCTTACTCGCCAGAAAGAAGGCCGTTACCTTCTCCTGCTGTGCGGAGATTTCATCTTCTTTGTCAGTTCGAAATAGAAACAAGAATGGCGGCGCTTCGGAAACGCTCTCCATTTCAATTCGATTCTTTTCTTTTCTTCAAGAATCTGCTCTTGGGTCGGCCCGACAAGAATGATCTTTGGCTGGTGCGCATCCTTTTGCGCCGCTTCCAGGGCAAGGTCGAAAATGTTCTCGATCACGTCCCTCGCCGAGCTGTCGACCCCTCCAGATCGAGAAATTACGATACATCCGGCTTGCTCGAAGTCGGGTCGCTCTGAATCCCACCCCCCCTTGGGTTCCCGTTTGGAAATTGCCGTAAAAGAATCGAGTCTATATTTATTTTGATTTAGCTCAAAAATTATATTCGCTTGGATAAGGAATTTGTCATCAAATAGAGACAAATCTCGATCAGAGATATCATCAATTGCCCATAGAGGAAATTTGGCTTTCTCTTCGAGAAACCTCTTGATGGCATCTCTTGCTGCTTTTCGGTTGCTAAATCTTCTTGATATCACCTCTATCCAGATCTTCAGATGCTCCTCCACATCGTACGACTGCATAGCTATCGCCCGAAGCACATCCTGAAGGTATTTGTCGCCGACTATCCCGTCATCGTTCCATTTCAAATTTGGTATCGCTGAATAATCATACGACGGAAGCGCTTCGTCCCCGACGCAAGCGTTGAAGTCTTTGATTTTCCGGAAAGCTGATACAAGCACTCGAAAAAAACCAGCTTGGATCGTTAAGCCGTACGACGCCACTCTCTCCTCCCCAACAAGCCCAACAATATACTAGCGCTAAGGCCCAAGTTGTGCAAGTTTCTTATGGGCTTGAGAGTAGGGCGATGGATTGGAATTCTCTTCGTGCTGATCAATCAACTTTGCTTGAGGACATCCTGGCGTCGTCGTGCACGCAGATTGAAATAGAACTCGCAATCTCGAGGAGTTTTGGCTCGACCGACAAATTTGCAATTCTCACGTTGCCGCACAATAATTTATCGAAGAAGAAGCGCTTTCGAGCCCAGGTTGGCGAAGTGGTGTCGGCGGCAGCTAGAAAAGGCGTGCTGACGTATTTTGTTGCTGAGATTAGACGGATCAAACTTGGTGAGGTCACATTCCGGAACATCGCCGATGTCGTTGCCGTGGCGGGCTCTCCGGTTTTCGTCTCCGGCAAACCCGGCTTTGAATTTCAGGGCGCAGCCAACCGGCTCGGAATTGTCAATTTCGACGACCTTTTGCGACGACTGGCAGAGATCAAAGAGGCAACCTGTCGCTTCACCCTGCCAAAGGGCGAGCATCGTTGCTCAATCGGTAGTGGCATTCTGGTCGCAGAGGATCTCGTCTTGACCAATTGTCATGTGCTCGAGACCGGCATTGGGCTCGACTTTTCTGGCAAGAGGACGCTGCCCCCATCCGGACTGGCCTGTGAATTCGACTATTCGAGTAGCGGCACGCCTACCGTGGTAACCCCACTTGCCGCGACGGGGGACTGGGTGATTGCCCTCAGTCCGAAAGCTCCCGACGAAAGGGCTGCCGACCCCTCGTCCACCAAGGACCTGGACTATGCCCTGGTGAGACTTGCGGCACATCCAACGCTGGTCAACGGCCAAAAAAGGTGTTTCGAAAAGCCCGCCAACATCGACCCCTTCCAGGCGGGAGTTCCGATATTGGTTGTGCATTATCCAGGTCAGGAACGTCTGAGCGCTTCGTTCGGAAAGACGATCCAGAACAAAGGCCCCCACACCCGGGTGCGCTACGACGCCGATACTGAAGCCGGCACGTCGGGATCGGGTGTCTATCGGCTGCCCGAGTGCTCGTTGATCTCTTTGCATCAGGGAGCTAACAGGTCCGAAGGATACAATCAGGGCATTCCAATACAATCCATTCTGCAAGACAGTTTGCAGAGGGGAAAACAATGAGACTGCTCGGCTCGAGCCCAAGGCATCCGGAGTCTCTGGATGCGAAAGCGGCACGGCTGGATGAGCGGCTGAAGCGGATTGCGCCCGGAGGATTCCTTACCAAACCAAATGGCCACTCTATGCTGATCGAAGAGATTGGACCCTCGCTGAGGCGTGCTTCTCTCTTCGATGGACCAGCGGACGAACTCTCAATAGCCTCGCTGGAGCAGGTTGTGGCAAGCGGGATCAAAGCGGTTCGCTACGTCACCGAAGGTGGCGGGCGGCTCGATGACATCAGCCCCCACACCCTTCTGAGCCTCGAATCCGTCGTCGATGCAATCCGACGCGTATCCTGGTACGTCAAGGATAACGACTATGTGGTTAGCATCCGCCCAGACGACAACGGTCTGGATGCTTGTTGGCGCGATACGTTCAAAGACGAACGCGCACGGGTCAAGACGGTATGCGCGAGCGTCGCAGCGATCATGATTGACGGTAACCCGGTCGGCACCGGTTGGCTTGCCGCGAAGGACACACTGGTCACCAACGCTCATGTTGCCTTCAACCTTTGCTATCGCAAGCCGGGCCTGTCTCCGGGCGATCCGCGGGATCGCTGGCGGATGGCGAGCGGGCGGGCGTTCATCGCAGCATTCCGCTTCGAACACGGCAATATCGGCAAAGCCGACAAGCACATCCACGTGCCCATCTACGACGTCCTGCATGTCGAAACCTCGCAGTATCCGGATCTCGCCGTCTTCCGCATCGCGCCGCCGGCCGACCTTGCCATGCCTGTGCCGTTGGGTCTCGAGCTTGCATCGGCCACGCCAGCCGCCTGGTCGCCCGACAAGACGATCTATACGGTTGGACATCCAATCGCAGACCTTCAGGACGATACGACAAATGTCGAGTTGGCCTTCGGGCCGCTCGACGGCACAAAGCGCTTCAGTCCAGGCAAGGTCATCAGCAAGATCGATACCGACGTGCTGGCGCATGATTGCAGTACAACCAATGGCTCTTCCGGTAGCCCGATCGTGACAATGGGCAGCACAGTTCCAGTTGCGTTGCATTATTTCGGCCGTCCGGGGATGCGCAACGAAGCGGTGTTGCTTTCGGCCTGGGCAGCTCACCCTGCGATCAAAGCGATACAATCCGGTCAATGGCAAAATTGACACCGGGGAGTTGTTACAACTGCGAACACAAATATAAGTAGAAGGCTTCAACATAGCCAATAACGTACGGCGAAAACATTGTTGCGAGGCAGGTTGGAATAAACTGCAGGGAAAATGGCGGGGATATCCATGTCAGACGAACGTCAGGACAATGCTCGGGAGTTTTTGAAAACCATAGTGCCGAAGGGCGCGCTCGAAGGCACGGCTGAAGCGCGCGAGACCCTGGCGTCCGGCTCGATACCGCGTAGCTGGCAGGTCCATGCCGAAGCCGCCGCAACCAAGATCGTGGAGGGCGGGCCCCTCAACGAGGCCGAGGCTTTCGCCCTGGAGGCGATCATCATCCCGGACAAGCGCCCGACGGTTCTGATACAGGGCGGCGACTACCGCATCGACAACGCCACCTGGAAGCACATCGGCAGCGATGCGATCCGTTCCGTTCTCAAGCCGGCCATCACCGCCATCTGCCGAGTCGAGATACCTGGACATCCGAGCCTCCCTTATGCCGGCACGGGTTTTCTGGTCGGTGACGGCCTGCTGATGACCAACCGACATGTGGCGGAGTTCTTCAGCTCCGGCCTTGGCCGGAGGGGTATTTCGCTTATCTCCGACATGCAGCCCAAGGTCGACTTCCTCAGGGAGGCCGACAACGAAGAGCAAAACCTCTTCACGGTGACGGACGTCGTTATGGTCCACCCCTATTGGGACATGGCATTGCTTCGTATCGGCGGTCTGCCCAAGGGGCATGGTCGGCTGCGGCTGTCGTTACGGGCGCCGCAGGACATGCTCGACAAGGATATCGTCGTCATCGGCTATCCGGCGAGCGATCCGCGCAGCCCGCCCGACGTCATGAATCAGGTTTTCGGTAGTGTGTATCAAGTCAAGCGCCTGCAGCCCGGCACGATCGGCGGCTCGGGTGCAACGGCCAGCCAGGCTCGCCTCGACTATAAGAGCTATGAGAAGCTCGTACCGGCAATGTTGCACAATGCCTCCACGCTCGGCGGCAATTCAGGGTCCGCCGTCCTCGATCCGATCTCCGGCGAAGTCATGGGCCTGCATTTTGCAGGCGAGTACCTCAAGTTCAATTGCGGCGTGCCGGCTTATGAGTTGGCAAAGGATGCGCGAATTGTCGACGCCGGCGTGACTTTCGGGGGCAACCCTCAGCCACAGGACGGCCCATACGACCGCTACTGGCAACGCACCGAGCAAGTCGTCGAGACCACAGGCCCGCGAAACGACCCGGGACAGGCAGGCGAGCCCAAGCAGCCAATCGCCGTTGCAGGCTCGCCCGATTGGGACGGCGTCGTTCGCTTGTCTGTTCCGCTCGAAATCACCGTGCAGTTGGGAAGGCCCTCCTTGCCGGCTGGCGCCGACAAGTCCGCCGCAGGCGAATCCGCAACGATGGAAAAGCTGGTCGAGCCGGCGCACGATGAGGATTATTCCAATCGCTCCGGCTACGACTCTGAATTCCTTGGCATCCATGTTCCGCTGCCCACCGTCAAAGACATCGGATTGCTGTCCAGGCTGGACGATGGTGGCCACATGCTCGACTACGAGCATTTTTCGATTGCGATGCATCGCGCGCGGCGCCTCGCGCTTTTCACGGCTGCCAATTTTGATGGGTCGCAAGCGGCCAAGAATCCGGCGGGCACGCCCAAGGGGCGAAAAGCCGTTGGCGGCATGGACGAGAACGATCAGGAGCGCTGGTTTACCGATCCGCGCATTCCGGCCCTTCATCAACTGCCTGATCGCTTCTTCGAGAAGGATCGGCAAGCCTTCGACAAGGGACACCTGGTGCGCCGCGACGACGTCGCCTGGGGAAAGACGTTCAAGGAGTTGCAGCGCGCCAATGGCGACAGCTTCCATGTCACCAACTGCTCGCCGCAGGTTGCCGGTTTCAACCGTGCCCGGCAACTCAATTGGGGCGCGCTCGAGAACTTCGTCGACACCATGTCGGCCAAGGGCCGCGTCAGTTTGTTCTCCGGTCCGCTGTTCAAGGATAGCGATCGAGGATTTCACGGTGTCGACCAGGAAGGAAAGACCGTCGCGCTGATCCCGACCGAGTATTGGAAGGTCATCGCGGCCGTCGAGGACGGTAAACTCAACACCTACGCCTTTATCCTGAAGCAGGATGTGTCAGGCATCCGCTACACCGAGGCCATCCCCGACAAGTGGGAACCATTGATGGTGGCTCTATCCGCACTGGAAGAGCGGATCCGTTTGGTGAAGTTCGCCGCCGCGCTGCATCGCGCCGATCAATTCGGAACCGACCACGGCGAAGCGGTTCGCGCGGCATCCGGCATCGAAGCCGTAACGGACGCATTACGGTCGAAGAGTTCGCGACGGCGCATCGACGATGCCCGGCTCGGACCGAAGACATTTCGCGACCCCGCGCTGTCCCTGTTCCAATCGGCTGCCGCCACATTCGCGCGATCCGAGGCCGCGAGGACCGCGAGCACTCATGAAAGCCTGTCTGATAGCTCGGAATTCATACTTGAGGCCGAGCAGGCGTGCGAAGAGCGCCTCAGCGGCCGCGAAGGGATTCTCATCGATGGCCGGGAGGCGTTGAATGTTGGCCAGCGCGCTGCACTCTGCGCGCGGCTCGGACTGCAATTGATGATGGCAAAGCTGGCAGGAAACACAGCGGCGGCCAAAGAGATCGAACAGCAAATGATCGGCAGCACCTGCGATCCGGGCTGGGCCAAGACCCTGAAGGAATACGCTGCCGCCTATGGCGTGTTGGGCAATCCTGACGCCAGGATTTACATCCGCCCGAAAGAGGCAGGCAACTCGGTCATTACTATCCCGGCCGGCGCCAAGGTCGCACTGTTCGGCGACTGGGGCACAGGCGCCGAACCGGCGCGGCGACTGCTACGCCATATCAAGACCAAACAGCCCGATATTCTATTGCACCTCGGCGATATCTACTATTCGGGGACGCCGGACGAATGCCGTGAAAAATTCGAGCACATCGTCAACGAGACGTTTGATCGTGCGAAGAAAAAGCTGCCGCTGGTCTACACGCTCTGCGGCAATCACGACATGTATAGCGGTGGCAGGGGTTACTACGACCTTATCGCCCGCCTGAACAAGGGCAAGGACGCTCAGAAGGCGAGTTTCTTCTGCCTGCGTGCCGACAACGATTCGTGGCAGCTATTGGCGATGGACACAGGCCGCAATGACTACAATCCTGTCTCCATCGGCCATGCGGTCACCTTCGTCGATCCGGAAGAGGAGGTGTGGCTAATCGATCGGGTGAAAGAATTCAAAGGCAAGACGATCTTGGTCTCGCACCACCCGATGTTCTCTGCCTTCTCGGCGCCAGGCCCAAAAGACGCCGCCGGGCACGACAATCCGATCAACCCAAATCTGAAGCGCCTATTCGACCGATTGGCGCAAGCAGGCGGAAGTATCCCGGCATGGTTCTGGGGGCATGAGCACAATCTGTGCGTCTACGAGAGCTATGCAGGCCTCGCTCAAGGCCGTTGCATCGGGCACAGTGCCGTCCCAGTGTTCACAGATGATGAACCCTACGAGGTTTCCACCGGTATGCTCGATCCGCCGGCGCTTAAGTCCGGCACACACATTGCAAATCTCGGTGACTACTGCGCCCACGGATTCGCAATGTTGGGGCTTAATGGAGACGCCGCATCGGTCGAATACTATCAGGATCGAAACGGAATCCTTGAACTTCACTTGCGTGAGACAATCACCTGATTGTTGCTTTTGACGTTTCGGAGAGGAGGCCTGAAACGTTTTCGGTTTATCCTGGAACGGCGTCGTGACCTAGAATCCATTGCCGTCCTTAGTCTAGTGCTTGCTTTGGAAGCCACCGGACGCTTGCAACGAATTGTCCGGACGAGCCTTCCAGGAAATGGATCCCGACGATTCCCGCTGCGGGTTTTTGTCAATCGGATGAGTTTTCAACCACTCACTCGGCATCGGTGGCCAGCTGAACTCGCCGAACAAATGAAAGGTAGCGTAATGCACCCGCCCCGCGAAACTCCGTCGCGATGAAGAGAATCCACAGGTGGCGGGTACCGTTTGAATGCTATCGACGAGGAAAAACGGTCATATTCAATGCTTCAATACAATATCTGTCGCATCCAACTGGCGCGACATAAGGACTAAACGGGGAACAAGCGCATGCGCATGCCGTCGATAACAATCTTCACCCGGTCGCCTGCGAGCTACACGGAGGAGGAGGAAAAGATATCTGCGGCGTCACGTACCATAGGTACAGCTCTAATTGGCGTTGCCGTAGTTGGCGTCGTGGCTTTGTGGATCTGGGCTGATGGCCTGAAAAGCACCGACGCCCACAGCCCAAGCTTTGAAGCGATCATGGGAGCGAATCTGCTGATCGGGTTGGCGTCGGCTTCGGCCGGGGCGGTGCTTGGTTTCATATTTGGGATACCCCGCACCTTGAGTGTGGCTGAACGACAAGCCGTGGCCAACGCCGTGAAGGAGGGAGGCGGCGCTGAGAAAAATCAAGCGGTAATGGCCATAAATAGCAACCTCGAGCGCATTTCAGATTGGCTCACGACACTGCTTGTCGGTGCGACGCTGGTTCAAATTAAAGACATTATCGCATGGATCGGAGGACTGGGGAGCAAACTGTTCTCCGCAACCCCCCCTTCCAATGACGCGATAGTCCCTGTTGTCATCATTCTGTTCTTTAGTCTCTCGTTCCTCGGCATCTACCTCATCACCCGGCTCTATTTGACATCTGCCCTCTCGCTTCTCGCAAAGTCAGGCGGGATCAGCCCTGACAGCCAGGTTGAATTGGGAAGCAACCTCAGGGCGGCGGTGGAATCTGGTAAGGGGCCAGATATCGCTGCTGCGCTGAAAGCGCTAAATAATGCAAAGTTGACTGACGAGGATCGTGCGGAGCCCGCGCTCAATGCTACCGTTGTGCGGGCGCTTGCCAAAGTACTAAGCAGCGGGGTGGCATCTGGTCTACCCAACTCGAAAGCCGCGATCCTCTCGGCAGCTGATAACGCCGCAGCCTCCGCAACGATCGCAGAAGGCTTGAAACAGGATATCGCAACGAAATCGGTTACAACAGGGGATGCGACGCTCGACGCGAATATGGTCGCCAAGCTTAACCGGGCAGGTGCGTCGGCAACTCCGCAGAAAACGCAACTTACTATTCTCACTGAACGCTTCGATGCCGCGCTCAAATCGGGACAGGCCAATGATGTGACGGCTGCCTTTACTTCGATTGTAGAGACGGCGCTTCCCAGCTGCGCGAAAGAGGACGCTGCGTTGAACGCAAAGGTGGTGCGCGTCATAGCAAAAATGATTCAGATCAAGGCGTCTCCGGATGGCGCCAAGGCTGTTGACGTCATGCGCGACGCGGCTCTGCGCGCAGCCAAGGACCCTATTGTCGCTGATGGTTTGCGTCAGAGTTTCGATGACGGGTCGCTGACGACTGGAGATCCCGCGTTGGATGAGGACATTAAGGGCAGGCTCGCGCAGAAATGAACATCCGGGCGATCTTGCCTGGCTAGGGGAGTTCTCCTCGTCCACAATCCTGCTTTCCGTGCAGAGGCGAGGGTTCTGGTTGAAGTTCGCCATGCGTCGAACCAACCAGGCAGCCCGTCAGGCTGGCGACCGAGGCAATCTTTGCGGGCACGACCAATTATGAGATTTCTGCCGATTCGATGACGAGGCTGGCGGGAGATTCGCCAACCCTGCCGGGGCCGGAGAAGCCCGTAGATTTCTTAGAGAAGTTGTTTCGCAATCATCATACGTCTTTTGATGGCGCCAGAAGTATCTTTGGGTCGCTCGATAAATCTCACAAAAGCACCTACAGCAGACTCTATTGATGAAGCGGCAGTAAATGCGCTGAATTTCCGAGCCTCTCGAATGATGATTGCAATGTTGGTTTCGGGATCCTTGAGCTGTTCTATCGTGTAACCTATTCCCAAGCCCGCCTTTCTGTTACACTGAAAGAGACCATAGCTCTCTTCCGATCCGCCCGCCTTGATGCTCGGATCCAGGCCAGACTCCCCGATTGCGTTCGCGAGAGCCGCAACAAGCTGCTGATCCTTGGTGAACCCGGCTCGCTGAAAGCGGTCTACGATCAGGTCGCCATATTTCTGAAAATCCTTCTTCACACCCGCCGCTGTCATATCGTAGCGGTTGGCGGCGTCGATAGGTATCAGTGTTTCCACCGTTCGTATGGCGGCGATCCGGGGCACCGCATATGGCGCCTCATTCACACCGTTCGTCTGGTTTCCGGCAAGCACCATCACTTGATCGCCGGCATCGGAAAACCGGGTAAAGAAGCCAACATGGCCCACGGCGTCCGTGCCTGCGGAGGCGGTTAGAACCACCACCGCTCCGGCCGGTATGTCGTGGCTGCCCAAGGGAATGCTTATCGTTCCCCAACTCTTCCAACTGTCGGCTGCGCCCGCTCCTTTGGGCGGCGTCAAGCCTGCCTGCTTGACGCAGAAAGCTGCAAACGCGCCGCACCACGCCGGAGTGGGGTCGCCGACCGGCCCAAAGTCCGTCGCAGCGAAGTAGCTCTTGATGCGATCGGGTTGGCTGGCCTCGGTCACACCCGCCTGCATTTCTGCCCTAGCGACATCCAGCCAAGGGGCTGAACCGGGAGTTTGCCTGGGCAACTCGTCAGCCGCAAAGGTGCGGATCTTGTCGAATGCGGTGTTGAGCAGATCAGCCAGGACCGATTGCGTGGCGGCGATGAACTGCGCCACCGTCATCGTGTCTTTCAAGGTGTTGAACTGCGGGCGGCTCTTGATCGCCGCCAGGTGGTCGCCGACGACGGCCGAAACCAGCGCGTCTTGTTTAGACTCACTGTCACGGATGTCCTTGGCCGTCTTCGCGTCAGTCAGGTAACAATGAAATAGATCCAGGTAACTAGGCACAAAGACCTGATTGGTGCCGTCTTGCATAGGTGGGGCCATAAGTTTGCTGAAGGCTTCCCCGTCAGTATGCATGCGGTAGGCGGCCGCATAGACCTGCACCATGGGGAAGATTGCATCACCGGGCTGATAGTCGGCGGCTCCTGCAAGTGCGCTGGTGCGAAACGCTTCCCATTCCGTCTGCAACAGGCCGAAAGGCCCCGTCACGCGCGGAGCGTCGAAGTGGGTCACCGCCATTCCGGTTTCGAACAGAGCCCTTGCAATGATGAAATCAGCTGTGACGAACCAGGGAGTGATCGCGGGATCGCTGTTCATGCTGCGATCGACCAGCGTGCACTGGCGGACAAAGCTCTCCGGGTCCATCGGGGCCGGAGCAGGATCGGCAACCTCACTTGCATTGCCGAGCGGTATCCAGCCATCAAGCACGCCGGGGGGAATGAGGATGCTGATCCACGGCTTACCGTCGGCGTCGGTGGCGGTCTTGCCCGTGCCGAACATCACAACCCCTGTGCCAAGCACGTCGAAGGGGTCCGCGGTCTTGGATGGAGTAGCTCTTATGGACGTCAATCGCAGCAGCTTGTAAGCCATGTCGCTATTCCTCCCCCGGAAGCGGTGGCAGTTTCGAAAGTGCCAGCATGAAGTCCGTTGTCAGTTGGTCAGACAGTTCCGGGTCGGTCAGGGTAAGACTTTTCTCGACAGCCTTTCTTGCCAGCGGGATCTTGTCGCGCACGGCTTTTTGGTCTGCTCCGGCCAACAACCTGTTCCCCTCAGGCAGCGCGCGGTTGATCAGGGCTATCACATCCGTCACACCCGCAGGGTAAGCGTCCTTCTCATAGACGTTGGCGTACTTGCCCGAGTCACAGGGATCGTACCCGTTTGCGACCGTCAGTTCGCGCTCCGTAAGTTTTCCGGTCAGCTTCATTGAAGCATCGGCCGTCGTAAATTTCAGACGTTGCTGGTATGCGATGATCCGGGCAGCGGTCTTCTTTGTCGGCTTTGCCTGTTCTTTTTTAGGAACGCACAGCTTGCCGAGTACACCTCTGATATAGGGCTCGCTGTAGGTAACTGCAGGGTTGGCGAGAATGATCGCATATTGATCATTTTTATCCGGCCGCACGTCGCCATACTTACGGGGTTCAACCTTCCCGCCGGAGGTCATGGGCGCGCCGATGATGGCGGTGTCGACCAGAGGCGACCTGTTCCGGTCATCGAGCGCTTCCGCGCCTCCCTGGGCATAGGTGGTCAGCGTGTTGTTGATCTCGGTCTCGATCGTGAACGGCATGCAGATGCGCAAATACTGGCGCAGCGCGTACACTGCCTGGGGCCTGGTACCGATGGACTTTGTGCGCAAGTCTTCCCGGAAACGGGTCTGGCTGCTCAAGACGATGGACTGCACCGTGGAGTGATTGACCTCCATGAGCAGTCTCGAATTTACGTTGTTGAAGGTTTCCCGGGCAAAGCCGAGCGCGGTCCCGACGAGGCTTATGGCAAGCGAACCAGCCTTTGTGGCGATCAGGACCGCTTCCGCCGCCGTCTGCGTGTCGCTGATCTGGTCCAAAACCGCGCCATTCGACCGCCGCCTAGCATCGAGCCAGGCCAGATATCCATCGCAACGCTCGTCAATATCGTTCATGCCTGCCTGGACGAAAGTATTCCAGTCCACGGCAGAGCAATTGGCACTTCCGGCCTGTTCGCAGATGTATCTTATGTAGCTGTTCTGCGAGGCAGTCTGATTGGGCAGGTTCGAATAGCCCAGCTCCGTCCCAATCCCGGAGTCGAAATATTGACGATCCGTGTTGCTGCAGCCCTGCAATGCAATAGCAATCACCACGCCGACGATCACGCGCGAGCGCCACATAAAATTGTCCCCGAGTTTGAGGTGGTAAGTTATTCGGATGTTGTGGGAGAACAATCGGCCCGCGTACTTGTCCCCAAGATTGTTTTCTTATGGACAACTCGCAAAATCTCAGATGAATAGATACAGGCTGAATCTGGCTGATATCTTGTGCGCTATCAAAAGCAATTGTCGCAAAGTTTGTTGTCAGAACAAGCACATGGCATCCAATAACTGCGGGAGCAATGACAGCCGTTCTGACGGAACAGTCGCGCCAATTAAAATCGCTTAGCAGCTACCGGGATCAAGGATGGCGTCGCCAAGGTGGCCGACATGAGACGCGCTATTGCCGAACCGGAGGGGCTGGTCATCATGCGCAATGATTGTGGCAGCGATGATGGGTCAGTACTCGTCGGCCCGCATGATCGTCATCACACGTGACGTGACGTTTCGGTCCGATGGATCGGGGGAATGACAACGGCGACTTAGATCGTAGTAATCGATCTTCCAAATGATCTTGATCCCGTTGACCACCATGACCGCGCAATCGTGCTCCCCATAGGGATCGTTCTCCGGTGTGAACCCATCGAACGCCGTGATGGCCGATATGATGTCCCTAACCGTCGATGGACCGAGGGCCGATATCCCTGGGGTGATGACAATGCTCCCGCCGAGTCGATGAATCCTCAGGTCGTCGTTCAGTGATCTTGTCTTGATGACAGTCCCATCGAGCGCCCGGCTGATGTCATGGACCTCCCCGAAGAGCATGTCTGATTTCTGGTTTGTCATGGGCTTTCCTTTCGACACAGGTGATTCTTTCTGGCCGGCCCTATGGCCGGTCAGTTCCATTCGAGATCTAGTTTGGTGTGGTTAGCCTGGATCAGGCCAAATCAATCAGGCGCGCTCGTCAGCCGGGAATGCTCCCGAACGCCACCATCCTTGCTGACACGTCTTCCAAATCACGTAATCGACGGTCGAAACACTGTCTCCCGATTGTCTGGACAGCCGTCCGCACAACTCCTTGACCGTCTCACCGGATTGGCTCGCAACTCGTTCCAACCAGACATCTGGTTTTGCCACGTCAACACCGAGGTTCTTTGCGAGGTGATATTTCGTGATCCCCCCGATGTGAGGGAGAGCCCCACAGAATTCGATCACCTTCTCCGGTCCCTCTTCCCAGGCCAATCTAAAACCCTGGAAAAACTCCGACCTGTTCGACATCACCAGGTTGATGGACTTCGTCTTTCCCAGATGACCGAAAGTGTTTCCTACCTCCCCTGTCCCCATTAAAGACGGCCTCATCCGGTTCCAAATTTCCTTTGCTACTGTCCACCTCATTCCACTGTTGAGGATGACGTACGACACCCTCAGGGCAAAATCAGTTTCATCCGTCGGCGGTGATTTCGTCTTGACCCTTTCCATCGCGTCCGGGTCGAGCTCGGAGACCATTTTCCGATAGGTGAGATACTCGTCCCGCGTCACCGAGAGAGTCCCCCTCCGGGAACCGTACCACCCTCGTTGGCAGTGTCGGTTTCGGTGTGAAAGAGACATTTCGCACTGAGGGAACGTTCACCCGAAATTCTACTAGATTTTACTACCAACCTCCCTTGCACTTCGAATGAGAATGATCTCGTCCGCATCGATCTGGTACCGCTGAAACGACCACCGGGATTTCTACAAGAATTTACTATCAACTACCCCTCCCCTTCGAATGAGAATGATCTCGTCAGGATCGATCTGGTAAGGAACTCTCGGGTCTCGAAGCGAACACCGCGCCCGCTGCAAAACCTTCATCGAGTCGGAGTCGAACAGCCGGATCGTTCTCGCGGTCATTCGATAGGCGACCGTCCAATGATCGTGGCGACCAGAGAGACCGATAATGGCGATCTGATTGTCGCCTAGGCCCTCACCCAACGCGGCCCACAGATCGTCGAACCGGCGGATTTTCGACGTCAACGTCGCAGCGATGATCGACGTCTCGAGTACCTCCCGTAGGTAGTTGCAGGCAGCCTCGACGAGGGCATGGACGGTCGGAATTTCGATACCCAGTCCGACAGTCTCATGGGCCGTCACCCGGTTTGTCGTCAGACTCTCCGACAGCACTTGAAAAAGACCGATCGACTTCTCACGTCCAAGCTCCGGGAACAGAAACCGGACAGCGTTCATCACGCAGTAGACGCCACATAAGCTATCCAGATCTCCTTGATTGAACGGCGCCGGGATCTTCTTGGCGATTGGAACCCTCAAAATCCGCGCGCGCAAAATCGGTCTACGGACATCGTCGTCTCGGTCAGACATCGTCGATATCTCAGATCATGGAAACAATACGGCGTTGGGCATCGGTGTCGCCGTCGATGTAAGTCTGGGTCATCGACAGCGAACGATGACCGGCGAGGAGCTGGACGTCGCGAAGACATCCTCCCGCGCGGTGCGCAGATCGTGCTGCCGTTGTTATGAACGTCCGGCGTCCCGAATGGGACGAACACCCGTCGAAGTTCAGCTCTCGATAGAGATCGACAAACCAATTGACGATGCTGTTGGGCTTCATGGCTCCACCGCACTTGGAACGGACCACGGGACCATCGCCTCCCTCGTCTTCTCTCAACATAGACAAGGCGCCTTTGAGACTGGGATGCAGAGGAATTCGTCGTCCAGATTGACGCTTCGCGATACGATCCTCGATCACGACCAGGTTCCCAATCTTGCCTTTTGGATCGAGGAGCATTGACCACTCCAACCCTGCAATTTCGCACGCCCTCAACCCGGCCTTACAGGAGAGCAAGATGATCACCCGATCCCTCATCGGACGGGATGATTTGCGCGTATGCGCAAGCATTTTGCGCAACATTGAATCGGTGACGACCTTCGCTTGACGACCAGACATAAGGGTTGCGCTCCGAGGATGGGGACAACTCTAGATTATAGGCATTTAATCCTATTTTCAAGCCGAAAGCTGGCCCTGACGGTCGTCATTTTGGAATGGGTCTAGGTCATCTCAGGTGGTGGTCGTCGGGTCTGACGAGGTACAGGTGAGATCACGACGACGGTCCGACCTAAAACGTCGCCGGAAATCGTATTTCGGATTCTCGACCGCTGACGTTGCTGGCCCAATCAGCTCAACGCGCGACACATCAGTGTATCTTAAGACACACGTCACTCCCTTCTCTGGACAGTCTGGATACATACTTTTATCGTCAATTCTCCAGTCAGTCGAAGAAAGAACCGAGGCTTTGAAATCAAATGCGCCAGTGCGGCAGCGCCCCGCGAGCGGGGGATATGCTAGGGGGGACCAGGCGCGTAATCGCATAGTTGTCGCGGCCTTAGAGGTTTTCGGCGCTGGCGGATTCGAGGCAGCTTCCACCCGCGCCATCGCAGAAAAAGCCTCCGTCAAACTACCTGCACTCCAGTACTATTTCGGCGGCAAGGAGGGCCTCTATCTGGCATGCGCCGAATTTATCGCCGCTGCCCTTGAGGTAAAGCTAGGCCCGTACGTCGAACGGGTGGAGCGCATGCTCGAGGCTGGAGCGACCCAAGAAGAAGCCTTGCGGGCATTGCAAGGCCTGTTGGCAGAGGTCGCGGACACACTAGTCGCGGGGCTTGAACCCGAGAATTGGATAATGTTCATCATGCGCGAGCAGGCGCGTCCAACGGCTGCTTTCGACGTCATCTATGTCCGTGCAATAGGACGCGTCGCGGAGACCTGCGTCACCCTGACCGCCCACGTTTTGAACCGCTCACGCCACGATCCGGAGGTCCGCATCCGAGGGTTTGCGCTCCTTGGACAGGTGTTGGCGTTCCGGGCTGCGCGCAGTGCGGCGCTCCGCATGCTGGACTGGCCGGCCTTCGATGGCCATCGTTTGGATACGCTAAAAAGGGCGCTGGCGGACCATACCGCTGCCGCCTTGTCACTTCGCCCGTTTGAATAGCCGGTGCGTAGGCCTTCGATCGCTCAAAAGAGAGACTGACCCACAAGGTGGTAGTTCGTAGACGCACAAGCGCGAAGCCAAGCCGCAATGAGGCAAGCTGAGCGTGTCAGTGGGGGAGGAGACGGAAATGCCTCACTCGATGAGGTTGCGTCGCCGTAGACCCGCTCGCTGATCCGCCACAGCACGCCCTGGACCGACTCGCCCGTGGGACGTTGCGTACAGCGACGGACGCTGAAGTCACAGGCCCATCGTGCATGTGAGCCAGCTTATGACCTGCGACACCTGTTCGTCGGATCTCCGAAACCGTATTGACAAATGTATATCGACTGATAGCTTTTTTATCCTACGTTCTTCGAGAGGTCGAGAAGCTATGAACAATCCGAGCAGCGACAAAGACGCAGAAGTCCTGGTGGTCGGAGCCGGCCCTACCGGCTTGTTGACCGCGGGCGAACTTGCGCGGCGAGGCGTGCGCGTCCGAATTGTGGAGAAGCATGCGGTCCGTCAGCCATACTCTAAAGCTCTCGTGGTCCAAGCACGGACACTCGAGGCCATGGACATTATCGGACTTGCTGACGAGTTTACGTGCCGCGGTTACCCAGCCCCTGGCCTCAACATCGGCCTTGGTGGCGCAAGCCCGGTTTCAATTGAAATGCACGACCTACGCACCCGATTTCCATACCTCTTAGTCTTGCCCCAGCAGGAGACCGAAGAAATCCTGGACGAGCATCTACAGGCTCATGGCGTCGTCGTTGAACGCAGCCGCATTGGTGAGCATAAGTCAGGGGGACAACTCAGTCCGGGCCGGGATTCGAGGCGCAGATGGACGAGAGGAGACTATCTCGGTCCCCTATCTTGTGGCATGCGACGGGGCGCACAGTGCCGTCCGGCACGCGCTGGGTCTGTCGTTCGACGGGCAGGATTACGAGGCCATCGTATTCCTGGCGGACGTGAAGCTTAACACGGCGTTTAATCGATCCCGGATTGCGAATTTCACCTCACCGCGGGGGTTTGTTTCGATCCTGCCGTTCCTTGGTGACTTCGCGCGCATCTTCGCTGTCGACTTCGCCAAGCAAAACCGCCCACCGACGGACCCCCTGACACTGCCCGATCTTCAAGACACCGTGGACGCGGTCGTGCCCTTCTCGGTGGCTTTGCGTGACCCACGCTGGATCACGCGTTTCCGCTCGCCAAGTCGTCAAGTGGCGTCCAACCGACGTAATCGCGTATTTCTGGCCGGCGATGCTGCGCACGCTCACAGCCCAGCGGGAGGCCAAGGTATGAATACGGGACTCCAGGACGCGTTCAACCTTGGCTGGAAGCTCGCAATGGTTTTGCGCGGGCAAGCGCCTGATACCCTGCTTGACTCGTTCGACGCGGAGCGGCACCCGGTCGCCACCATGGCTCAGCGCGAAACCGATCTAATGTTTCGCAGCTTCCTGGTCCGCAATCGAGTCATCAAGACGATGCGGGATCTTGCCCTCCGTACTCTCGTGCCATTGAAGCCGGTGCGACGCAAGTTGGCGCAGGATCTATCCGGAATTGGGATCGGATATAGCTTTACGAAGCAGTCCAGCGCAGCTCGCCGCCGAGAGAACCGGCGAGGGCTTCGCGCAGGCGATCGTGTCCCAGACCTTGAACTCTGGTCCACGTCTCGCCCCATCGTCCGGCTTTATGAACTTCTGCGGCGAGGAACCTATGCTTTTATCACGTACGCGTCGCTCGGACGGCTCGGCACTGATCGCGAGAAGCTTCGCGAGGTGCTTGCGCGCGTATCCGATGATAATAATGGAGCAGTCACGCCCTGGGTTGTCCTCGATGAAGGATTGCCTCAAGAGGCTGGGGTGTGTGCGCCGGTGCTAGTGGACTTCAAAGGTGAGTTTTCTCGGAGACTCGGCGCCGGTCACGGTAGCGCGCTTCTTATCCGACCCGACGGTTATCTGGCGTTCCACGTCCGACGTTTTGATCCTAACGAAATAATCACCTCGATCGAGGCTTGGGTCTCGAGCAATGCTTCAATGCGCGGCCAAAACAAACCTCGAAGCTGATGCTGTGGGCGCCTTCGCCGATGTTGAGTTCCGCAAAGCCGCTTAGCTGATCAACAAGATAACTGATACTGGGCCGTAAAACGGGACAACCAACGGACGCATCGCTTGTCCAATCTCTTAGACGGCGCTTTGTTAAGCCCCAGCGCTTCTCATGGTCGCGTATATCTCGCTCCCGCACTGTAGACTCATTCGGCGACGGATTCCTTGAGGCTGGTTTGGTCGTGCGTCTTTCAGCGAAAGCCGGATCTCGATTCCAGAACTCGCCTTCGCTGCCGTACCAAGGCGAACACCGTCTCTTCGAAATGCTCCCACCACTAGTGTTTGCTGCAGGTCAAACCTCGAGGTAGGCGGCCTCAACAACAATGGGGAAGTTCACAGAACGCGCGATGTAGCAAACCTCGTGAATTCGATGATGGATGGCCTCAGCTTTGTCGAGATCGACCCCGGCTTCGACTTCAATCCTGGGCCGCAACGTCACGCTAAGAAAGCGGCCGGCTCCGGTTGGCTCGCTCTCTCCATGGCCGAGCGGTTCATCAGTATAGGAATGGACGACAATTCTCGCGTCGCTCGCGAGATGCAGGTACCAAAGCATGTGGCAGCCCGAAACTGACGCCAAGAGAAGATCTTCGGGATTTGGCAGCGCCGGATTGCCTCCAAGTAGCGGGTCGTTCGAGCAATTTATCACAGGCTTTCCGGCCGTGGCTATATCCCATGTCCTGTCGTAGCCCCGATATGTTCTGGTGCCGTCACCGCGATTACCGGTCCATCCTATGCGGCAGGTGTAGTCGTGGTTTCTGGGCATGCTTTATCTCTCCAATGTTTGGATCTTCTCCTATCGGCCCTCCGGCGCCACGTCACGCAGCCGCCTGGTGAGGTCGGCGACCTGGTCTGCCGTCCACTTGGAGTGTGTTCTCCGGCTTCTCCCTGGATCGTGCTTAAGCCCGAGACAGGAGCCCTTTCGCCATTCACGGCCGGGCCTGATAGGCCTTGCTGAAAAATTTCCACCGCAACTGGGGCAAACGTCGTGCAGCACCGTCGCCACGCACTCTGCACAATAGGTGCACTCGTAGGTGCAAATTCGCGCCTCCGGACTGCCCGGGGGCAGATCGCGGTCGCACCACTCGCAATTGGGCCTAAGCTCCAGCATGAACCATCCCTCTTTCTACGCAGACTGGATCGCACAGGGCCTTTATGGCATAAATGCCATTATGCCCTCGGATTCTGCCAAACTGCACCGCGAACGACTGATCGCCTTTTTAGTATTCGAGCGCACCAAGCTTCTCGATGTCGCCGGCCCGCTGCAAGTCTTCAATGATGCGAAGCAAGTCAGCGGTGAACCGGCATTTCGAACCATCCTTGTTTCGGAACGAGGCGGGCCGATCGAAACGGATGCGGGCGTTGTTCTCCATACGGTAAGTTTCGATCATTGCACTGGGCTCTCGATCGACACTCTCCTGGTTTCAGGCGGGGCGACGGCCTTCGAAACTGCAAAATCCAGTTCTCTTCGAAGTTGGTTGATCAAACAAGCAAAGAACGTGCGCCGGCTTGGCTCGATTTGCCTGGGAGCGTTCATTTTGGCCGAGTGCGGGCTGTTGGATGGCCAACGGGCAACGACGCATTGGGAGCATTGCTCGAAACTTGCAGAGCATTTTCCCGCGATCGACGTCAGGCCTGATCCAATTTTCGTACGCTGCGGGGCCGTATGGACATCGGCAGGGGTAAGCGCCGGCATCGACATGGCGCTGGCAATGGTTGAGGAAGATCTCGGGCACACCACAGCCTTGGCAATCGCTCGGGAGTTGGTCCTCTACCTGAAACGCCCCGGCGGACAATCACAATTCAGCACTGCGCTTCGCCAACAAATCAGAGACCGCGCCGGCCGCTTCGAGCGTCTGCATGCTTGGATCAGGGAAAATCCGGGCGCCGATCTGTCCGTCCCGGCCCTGTCGTCCTTCATGGCCATGAGCCCGCGGAACTTTGCTCGGGTCTACTCAAGGGAAAATGGGCAGACCCCCGGACGAGCCGTCGAGGCTCTGCGGGTTGACGCCGCACGATCCCTGCTGGAGACCAGCTGCCAATCTGTCCAGCAGATCGCACATGCGGTTGGGTTCGCCGACGATGAGACATTCCGGCGGGCTTTTGTGAGGTCGCTCGGGGTCGCTCCAAGCGACTACAGGATTCGCTTTGGGCAAGCCCTTGGGATGAGAGGGGAACTGAAAAACGGCTTTCAGCCACTCGACCGGATAGGCATTGACGGAGGTGCTTCGCGCGGCGGCTCGACCGCTCCGAGTTAGGTGCGACGATGAAATCTCCCGCGCAATGTCACAGCACCGTCGCGTTAGTCGGCCGTTGCGTGTGGATGAAAATCGCAAATGGCGAAAGCGAAGCCCCGGGTCAGCCAGCGCAAGCTTTCTGGCCGTATATGGTCATCGGTTGGATATGTGCGTTATTGGAGAGTTTCAAAAAGGGCGGCGACGATCATCTCCGGAGCATCTTCCTGGACCAGATGACCCGCTTGAGGCACGGCTGTCATGGTTCCATCCGTCAGCTTCTCAGCCAGTTTCTGGCCTTGCGCGATTGGAATCCACTGGTCGTCGCGCCCCCACAGAATGCGCACGGGAAAATTCATCGGACTATACAGTCTTTCGATTTCGTCCGTGAATTTCTGGTCCATTTGGGCGATCTGGCGATAGAAGGCAGGCTTCCCAATAGGGCCGAGCCAAAACTGCATGTACAGGTCCAGAGCTTCAGTGCGAAGGGTCTGGAACGCCGCACCTTGCAGGTATGCCCGCAAAATCGATTCATGAATGTAATCCGGCGCACCGGCGAACGCGGCTTCGTGCTTTCGCACATGCTGGACCAAGGGGGATCCCCAAGGTGCGACGGCCACTGGGTCGACCAACAACAGGCTGCGATACTGCACTTTGTCCAAGTAGTGGGTGCGAAGCGCCGTCGAGCCTCCAAAATCGTGACAGAGGACGTCCGGCTCTTCTACACCCCACTCCTTCAGCAGCGATGCAAAGAGTTTGTTCTGTACGCCCAGCGAAACGTCCTGGCCGTCCGCTTTTGCGGATTGACCATATCCCAGAAGGTCAAAAAAATAGACCGTCCTGCGTGAGGCTACGAGGGGGGCAATGCGCCGCCATACTTGCGATGAAAAAGGCGTTCCATGAAGCATCACCATCGGGGCGCCCTCCCCGACCCGGCCCCATGCGACATCCTGACCTTCAAAACGAAACGAGTGATCGAGCTTTAGCATGACGCCCTCTTGATAACCTATATAATTCTGAAATAGGGTTACACTACGGGGGTGGCAGTCGCAACCGTTTAATCAGCGAAAAAGGGTTACTTTGTCGAACTGGACGGATTCCGATTTCGTAGCGAACGATGTTGTACTCGACTTCCTCAACACCGTTGGGGATCACGATAAAGCGCGCGTGCAAGAAAAGCTGATCACCTGGGATGATGCGGTTGGCTGGGCGCGTTACGCTGGCTTGGTCAGCGAAATGGAGGCTAGTGGTCTAGCGCTGGTCGCCAGCCAACAGAAGTCATTGGTAAGGCTCTGGGAGTTCCGTGAGGCCACGTTCCGCTTGGTCAGATCCATCACTCTGGGAGCCGAGGCCGGTGCAGCGACGCTCAAGCACATCGAGAACTCCGTTCAGAAAGCGGTATTGGTGTCGCGCCTGAGCAATACTGCACTAGCCTGGGAAATCCCCGCAGCGAACGCCGGCGCCGACCTGATCTACCACCGGTTGGCGTTGCATCTCTTTGGATTTCTAGGCAGTCCCGACATGTCGAGGATAAAAGAATGCAGACGCTGCAGTTGGCTCTTTATCGATCGAGGCCGGGGGAAAGGTCGGACGTGGTGTAAAATGGCGGGATGCGGAAATCGTGCGAAGGCCGAACGCTTCCGTGCCGCGTAGCCAGTCAGTCTGAATAGTCCTCACCGATTTGCGCGCTCAGGGGTAGCAGTTCGGGCAAAGTGAACTCACGCTTCCGCTGCTTCGCTGGCCCTCGGTCCCCGCAACAACCATGGCGGCTATGAGCTGGTGCTTCGTCACGCGGCCAAACGGTTTGCCGTGCGCATCGACCACGATGCTCGTGTCGGTCTTGTTGGGCACAACAACTCCGCAGCTGCAAACTCGCCCACTGGTTTGAACGCTGCGATTGGCCTGATGTGTCCGGCCCTTGTCCTAAACTGGCATTTTTGTTTTGTTTCGGGCTGCATATGGTCAGCTCATGCTTCATTGCAGGGAGATTAAAATGTCCGATACAGCGTTGCTCGTTATAGACGCCCAGGAGTCTTTCCGTCACCGACCCTACTACCGCGACAACGATGTCGCAGCCTTTACCAATCGCCTTCAAAGGCTGATCGATGGCGCAAAAGCGAAAGGAATTCCCGTCGTACAGATTTTACATGTGGAGGAGACCGGGGCGTTTTCAGAGGCATCTGGGCTTGTCAGAACGCTCGAATCCCTTGCCATTGATCCCGATGTGGTGTTCCGCAAACGTCGCCACAGCGCGCTTGTGGGATCGGGGCTTGATGTCTGGTTGACCTCTCACGGCGTCCGCCATCTAATTATCTCCGGGATCAGAACCGAGCAGTGCTGCGAGACAACCACCCGCCACGCTTCAGATCTTGGTTACTCCGTCGACTACGTCGGGGAGGCAACTTTGACGTTCCCGATGACCGATACGGCCGGTAGAGAATGGAGCGCAGCTGAAATACGGGCGCGCACCGAGCTTGTCCTGGCTGACCGATTTGCGCGGATAGCAACAGTGGAGCAGGCGTTGGCTTTAAGAAGGGAAAACGTCGCGGCATGATGCGAGCTTCGGAGCCCATCAAGATTCCTGTGTATGTCGTGATCCCCCCGCACTTGCTTTTGCTTGACGTGGCAGGTCCTGTCGAGGTCCTTCGGAAAGCCAATCTTGAGCAAAGTGGCGTACATTTCATTGTGAGCTATGTTGGGCCGGCTCATTCCGTCGGGACGTCCATTGGGCTTGCTGTTAGTGGTATCTCCCCCTTGCCAATGCGGCTGCCGGACAATGCCTTGGTAATATTGGCTGGCAGTGCCGAACACCCGCTGGGGGGAAGAACGACGACTGATGCAGCAGAACACGCCCATGAGGAGGAAATCGTCGGCTGGTTAAAGAGCGCTGTTCGTCCGGGCCTGCGGCTCGTCACGATATGTTCCGGGGCATTGCTTGCGGCCCGCGCTGGTCTGCTTGACGACTGCGAATGTACAACTCACCATGGCTGCATAGACGAACTGGTGCGGCTTGCGCCCACGGCCCGCGTTAAGGAAAACAGGCTTTATGTCGAGGATGGCGAACGACTGACAAGCGCGGGTGTGACGGCTGGGATAGACCTGATGCTCCACATGGTAGCCCAGCAGACTAGTCATGCCTGTGCGCTGTCGGTGGCACGCTATCTCGTGATCTACCTCCGCCGCAGCGGTGCCGACCCGCAGCTTTCACCCTGGCTTGAGGGCCGCAATCATATTCACCCCGCTATCCACCGCGTTCAAGATGCGGTGACTGCCGATCCGGCAAGGGAGTGGTCGGTCGCCTCGCTTGCGCGTCTAGCCGCCGCCAGCCCACGTAATCTTTCCCGACTTTTCAATGAGCACGCCGGAATGAGCGTGACCGATTTTGTCAACCGCACGCGGGTGGCCCTCGCTCAAGACATTCTGACAAGTTCGCGACTCGACCTGGAAGCCGTGGCAATGCAGTCCGGCTTTGCCTCCGCGCGACAGCTTCGCCGCGCCTGGGGCCGTTTGCATCCGCAGCCGCCAAGCCGCATTCGCGGCGGCCCAAATCCGCTGCCGAGGCATGTGATCGACGCCAGCGCCTGATCGCGCCTCGCGCGATGAATGCACAGCGATGACACGACAACTCAGCGCCAACCTAAATTCAAGAAGTGTGTTACCGCCTTTGTGAATTCCACAGGGCGCTCCACATTGAGCAGATGGACCCCAGGCAGAAGCAGAAGCTCAGCACCGGGAATTGCCACTGCAATCGCCTTGCTATGGCTCGCCTGCGTCACCTTGTCATCCTCGCCGCCAATGATCAGTGTTGGCGAGGTGATCAGGGAAATCGTACGACGAAGATCGGCGTCGCGGACGGCCGCAAGGCATCCAGCCAGCCCTTGTGGCGACATGGCGATGATCGCGGCTCGGAACGGCTCCACGGCGCGTTTCTGCCGACCAGCATCGAATCGGGAAACCAGTTTCGGACGAACATATCCGCCGTGGCCGATAGATCGCTGGCTGAAAGCACGTTGCGTATCTGCTCGTCGAAATAGCATGCTGGCCCAAGATGCGGCGAGGTGTTGGACAGGGATCAGGCGCTCGATGCGTTCCGGCGCATGGATACCCAGCCACTGGCCGACGAACCCGCCGAGCGACAGGCCGAGGAAATGCACGCGGGCAACGCAGAGAAAGTCGAGCAGTTCCAGCACGTCACGGCCGAGACGGTCGAGGGAATAGGCCCCCGCCACGGGATCGGAGCCGCCGTGGCCACGAAAACCATACCGCAGCACACGGAATGAACTGGCGAGTTCGACGACCTGGCCATCCCACATGTGGAGCGTCGTTGCGATGGAATTGGAGAGCACCAGCACCGGCCCTTCTTGTGGACCGTCCAGTCTGTATGCAATGCGGGCTCCATCGCCGGCCGCGAAGTAAAGCGTTTCGGTCATTTGATCCTCATGGTCAGCAGCTTTGGCCTCAGGTTCCATCAGATAAAGGTAAGCTTGGAACTATCGAAGAAAATTACTATGTTTAGACATTCTCTGTAGGATTTTTCTACTGTGGCGGCTTGAAGCTTCACGATCTCAGATGTCGATGCTGTCGTGGCTGAAGGTAGCTTCCAGGCTGCGGCAGAGGCGCTGCATCGAACCCATCCTTCCGTATTCCTCTGTAGCCCGGCTTGAAGCGCAACTCGGCCTCACGCTCCTGGACCGCAGCGGTTACCGGGTGAAGCTGACCGACGAGGGCCGCCTGTTCCATACGCAGGCACAACTGGCGATCCGCGAGATCGAGCATCTCCGCACCAATGCGGGCCAGCTCGCAACCGGCGAGGAAACTGTGCTGCGTGTCGTTATGGGCGACGTCCCTGGGGACATTTGGCTGAATGGCTCATCGACGACGAGTTGCGTGAGGGACGGCTGATCTCGATTGTCAACAGGCACATTCCAGGCCGCACTGAAACCGTCGCCGCGGTTCGGCGGCGCGACAAACCGCACGGGCCGGTGGCCGAGGCTTTGTGGCAGCACCTTAAGGCAACAGAGGTCGGCGTGCACAGTGGAGTCTCGTATCCGGCCCGCAACTAGCTGCATCGTCTCTGCCGGCGGCGCTTAAGAACGATAATCCCGCCGATATCGTCTTCGTTATCGGCCTGGAACAAGAGAGTTTGGCAGCGGCAGCAGTTGCTAGTTTGTAGCTAGAGGTGCCGACCAAGGGGTTTTGGGTCAGTAAGTAAACTGCAATTCGTTTTAAAATACAAAGAGTTGAGTGGTGGGCGATGACGGGCTCGAACCGCCGACATCTTCGGTGTAAACGAAGCGCTCTACCAACTGAGCTAATCGCCCGCTCCGGCCGGACCTTTAAGCGGTCGCAACCGGCTTCGCAAGGCCAAATGAACAGCTGCGAGCTTAGCCGCACAGTGGTTTTCGCGGGCAAAGTGCCGCCCGTCAAAAAACCTTCTCCTGTTTGCGTTTATGCTGTCCAGCTGCGCTTGACACCCGGTGGCGAACCCCTTATCCACCGCCCCAACGACGAACACGGCTGACACGTGCTCGTCCAATGCGCGGGTGTAGCTCAGTTGGTTAGAGTGCCGGCCTGTCACGCCGGAGGTCGCGGGTTCGAGCCCCGTCACTCGCGCCATTAATTTCAAGGGGTTAGCTACCGCCCCTTGAAAAGTTTCAACTCTCATTCTGCGGAGAGTTTCAACTTTCTGTATTCGTTCCGTTCCAGGCCAAGCAGCTTTCTGCCCTTGCGGCGGCTGGCATCGGCTGAGCGGACGGCGGCCAGATTGACCGGCATATAGGTCTTCTGCAGCGCCTTGTTCCCGTCGATCGAATTGCCCATCTTGGCCGAGATTGCCTCGACCGACGCGCCTCCGGCATCGCCTCGACCGCGCCGGAACGCCGCATGTCCATCAGCCGCCGCTTCTCCGATGTCCCGAATACCAGCGTGCGCAGATCGGCAAATTCGTCGACCAGAGAATCCTTCGTGTAAGGCACGCCGGCGCGCGGCCGGCCCCCCTTCGGGCCCGGCGCGAAACCGCGCGAGCGAAAGATCGGCGCATCGTCAAGCAGGGTGACGCCTAGGATTCGACATAGGCCAGCACCAGGCGCTGCGTGCGTGACGACAGCGTGCCGAAAGCCGCCTCGCCACTCTTGCTGCGTGCAATCAGAAAACCCCATTCCTGTGCTGTCTGCATTGCCTGCGCCGGTGTGAGCGTGCACACGTCGACGGGTGAGAAGCTCGTGTCCCACGCAACGGCGATGATGCAGGCCAGTTCGCGGTAGCCGGCGCGCCAGGCGCCCCGCCTCGCCTGCCGTCCAGGTCTGATGGCGCGGTGGTGGCGTCTGGCGGCGGATCGCCTGCGATGGGTCGGAGCCGGGCGGGCATAGCTTCATGCCGGCCATGACATTATAGAGCGAACGCCACGTCTTTACGGCACGGTAGGCGATGTCGACACCTTTGACCCGCAGCAGACGGCCATACCAGTCGTCGAGCAGCTCGAGGGTGATGTCGGCTGGCGGCAGGTCGGCGAAGTACGCCGCCTTGATCGCCGGCACCAGCCGTGGTTGTACCGGGAAGCGGATAGATGACGGTTGTAATGTGTGGGTTTGGCTCATGGCACCAAAACTCTATCCACCGTCCATCGGGCAGGGGATGGGCGCCTTGTCGTTGGGCGGGTGTGAATCTCGCCCTTGTAAGCACCTCCGCCGCATAGCATGAGATTTTCCTACTCCATGATCTCGTTATTTCCCGCATCGAGGGTGGATGAGGCTTAGAATAACGGCCTTTCTCCCCCATGCCTATTCGTCCAATTCCTAATCGCAGAATCGGCCGCCACAGGGCGAGAATACTTATAATCGGCGGCTTCGAAGCCGCTACGCCCGGGCAACCCGGATACCCTCGGCGATGTTGACGCCATTACCCATCAGGTCGTCATCGCGCTCCTGCACGACGTCACCCAGGTGAATGCCAATCCGGAACTCAATGCGACGATCATCGGGCACCCCGGCATTGCGCTTAGCAATAGCGTTCTGACGCGCGCAGCGGACTGCTTCCACAACGCTGCTGAACTCGACGAGGCTCCCATCACCGCGATGGACAGACGCGAGCGTTGCCTGCCGGTCGCCTGGACTGCCCCCCGCGCTCCCGCCCCACACAGGATGCCGGCAAGCAGACGCTGAGCCAGGCGCCTCGCTGTCGCACGAGACTGCGAAGTTGTTTCCCCTTCGTCGCACGACGCGTCGCTGCTCTCACAATATCCGAATTCTTGAAAGGTCCCGATATTCCCGAACTGGACGGCCGATGTTGCGGGCCAAAGAGCGTTAAAAAACGAGGCGCCCGGACCAATCACATTGTCGAGACAGAATTTGCGCTGTCCGGGAATAAAACGCCGCTTGCCGTGGTCCTCCATGCATAAGCTGCTGATTGACCTTGAAGGAACACCACACTGCAAACCTACACATTGACGAGCACGACGGGGTCGGTCGGCGCACTCCAGAACCTCTGGAAGGCGAGAGTTCGGCCGCCTGCGGCCGGCTGCACCCAAGTACACTGCCTTGTAACGTCGCCTCAGGCATACCTTGATGTTATCAGCGATTGCCCGTCGGCCAAGGCACCGGTTTTGAAATTCGCTTGATGGCGTCCCTGCCCTTGCCGTTCGACTCCGTCGAGTCCTTGTGTGTCAATTTGTTGCGACGAGAGCTAGTCCCTGTCGTGCTGGTCCGTCTCGTCTCATCTCTTGGCTCTGCAAAAACCGTAGCAGCATGTTCGCAACCTGTTCACCCATGTTGATTTCACGAGTTTCCGACTGTCGGCATATAAGAGGGAGAGGTCCGATGGATTTCATGTTGATGGTGAACATTGCCGGCGGCATCCTTCTGGCCATCGCAATCCCCTCGGTGTGTCTCGTCGGATGGCTGTTTTACCGTTCGGGATCGGGACAATTGAGAGGCGAAAGCTGTGACAATGAAAAGCCCGCCACCGTGAGCCAGACCAGAAAACTCGTATTTTAGCACCGACGAAACAAAGCTCGCTATTCTGCGTTGAGGCTCGTCGAACAACGGAGCTTCACGAATGGATCCGGCAACTGCAGCTGTGATGATTTTGCTTTCTTGCAGTCCCGCCCAGGGAGTCTGCAAGCCACTCGATACATCACCGGCCATGTTCGGATCCCTTGACACATGCCAGTTGGCGTTAGCCGTGAGGCTCGAGGGCGCTCCCAACGGGGAGATCGTCGGGCGATGCAGTTCGATCGACCCCTCCGCTACAGGTTCCGTTCCAGCCGGGTATAGCACGATTGTCGTCACGCGGGGCACAGGGGCGGGTGCGGTGAGCAGTCGCTACATCGTGCCGCACAAAAACTGAAGCCAGTCCACCGTGAGGCAGCGGGCTATTCATTCTCGACCGGACAATTATAGGCCTTGCCCTCCCTCTATGAAGCCATAATCGGCATCGTTGGCTTCGCGCTCGTCGTCCGCTTCGCCATCGCCGTCGCCTTCCCTGTCATTGGTCCCGGTGACTTCGATGCCACTGGCCAGACAGGGTTCGAGATCCGGGTCGGGCTCTACGAAGTCGAGCAGCTACATCAGGCGTTCTTCATCATCGATCGAGCGACGGACCGCCATGTCCGAAAGGCAGAGGTTCGTGGCTGGATAGCGAAGAATCGCACACGGCTTTCCCTCATTCGCATGGTTCGCAGAAATTAGCATGATCGCCTACTCTCATCGGCGTCGTCTGCCTCAAAGCAGCGCCGGTAAGGCTCGGCGCCCTTCTTGGTTTCTCCCCGTATGTCAAAAGGAGGTCGCCGGGCCTTACCAGGCCCCGCTGCTCATCGCTTGCGGGGTGTCCTGATGGCTGAGCTTGGCCCCGTGGCCTAACGGCCAGAACCAAACGTTCCGAAAAGCTTTCCCAGGCTGGCGGCAGCCGAAGGGCTGCACAAGAGGGATCGTCAGACCGCTCCTGGCGCACCACAGCGACACCACCAAGCTGTAAGTCAGGTCCATCGGCGCTGCTGATGAGTGCCCTCAGATGGATTGCGTTTGCCACGAAAAAGGAATCGTACCGGCCCGTTCTCAGCACGTCAGCCGGAACGGGCCATGGGCAGAAGCAGCCGACTAGCTAAAATCGCAAGACGACCGAAGGACCACGTCGGCGATAGCACCGGACCCGACGGCGCCCGTGTCGCCAGTAACTACGGCAGACTCTTCTCCAGCCCCGCCGGCGGCGGCGCCGGTGGTAGTAATCTGGGTCGTAGTCTGGGTCGTAATCTTGGTCGTAGTAGCGCCGATGGTTGACCGGCTCCACTTCCGCGTGAGTACCTTCGTTGTCGAAGGCGTCTGGCGCGTCGAGTTCTTCGAGAATGCCGCTTTTGGCCGCTGGAACACCGGCCAATGCGTTGATAGGCCGGACCGCGCTTGCAAAGGCTGCTGCCCCTGCAACGCCAAACATCGCTGTCAAAAAGGATCGCCGATGCATAGTAAACCTCCCAACTTACATGAGCTGAACGAAGCGCCCCGCCTGCTGAAGGAGCAGGCCCAGCGCACGGTAAAATAGAGGATTCGCCAGCCGCTCAAGCAACTCGCGAATCCTATCAGCGCAGGAAGGGACCTGGCTGCGTCGATCCAAGACATGTCAGCTAAGGACGACCGCCATTACCAGAAAGGTAACGGCTGTTGCAAAAATCGGTGCGAGCAACCATCGCGCCTGGCCAACACTTTGATCCATTTGTTCTCTCCCGTTGTGGAGAACCAACAACCTGAAGCCCTAATCCGTTCCGCCTAGTCCAAAGGTAAGACCATTGCGTTGTACGGTCGGACTTTAGACCAATCGGATTAGACAAAGGTGCGTAGGCGGGAACGTTTACCCCGGTTCAAAGTTGGTTGCCGGGCAGTGCGGGACGATGATCGTCGTGTGCCGGTCCTTGCAGGAGAGAAGATATGAAGATGCACTTTGTGAACACCGCCGCAGCCATGTTGCTCTTGGCGGGGATCGGCTCCGCCGCCGCTGACGACATTATCATCCAGCCGGAACAGGACACGGTCATCCGTGAGTATGTCAAGAAGCAGCCCTTGGCTTCGGTGAACCTTCCCGGCGTGGAATTGAACGTCGGGACAGCTCTGCCGGAAACTGTGGAGATCCACGAGGTCCCGAACGTCAAATACCGTTACGTGGTGGTCGACAACCGCACGGTCCTGGTCGATCCGGGCACCCGCAAGATCGTGAAAGTTTACGACTGAGATTTCGAACGAACCCACGCTCGCCACCCTTGGGTGGCGAGTGTGTGCATTCAAACGCTACTCAGCCGGACAAATTCAAATTGCCACTCAGCTGGACAATGAACATGACGAACCCTGAACTCGAGAGGACGCAAGCCCTGGTTGCCCGCTTGGCTGATCTCCAAGCAAGAATGCAGGCAGCACGTCTTGTTGGAGCCGAGGTAACAACCGTCCGAAAGGTTGCAGCCATAATCGATGACGGCTTGCGACAGGCCGGCCTCACACCGTTAGAAATCGCAGAAGGTCAAGAGGAACAGTTTAGCGATACTAAATGTTCGACTGGCTATGGACAGCCGAACCCTACTCTCAGCAGATCAAGTCAGAGCAGCACGAGCCCTATTGAACTGGCCGCGTGTGCGACTTGCCGCCAAGGCCAATCTTAGCGAGATGGTGATCAGCGCTTTTGAGAACGGATACAGGAAACCGCGTCCCCACAACATCGCCGCCATCCGCAAAGCGTTTGAGGATGCCGGAATCGTTTTCACCGTCCAAGGCACTCCATCGCTAACCCGCTCAGAAGGTGATAGCGGCCTAGCCGCCGATAATAGACGGTGGCGCGGCCGGGAGAAAAAAGGATAAAGGGGGAAAAGCCCGTGTACCCTCTGCACCCGATCTCTAAAGCGGCCGCTAACCACCCATTATGTCGCTCTACGGGATTGCTTTGGCGGACTGGCCACGTCACTTCCGCCATACCCAATGCAAAGCGATCCCGGCAGAGCTTGGTTACTGCTTCTGCACACGCGGCAGAAAAAGATGGACGCTTGTTCCTTCACCAGCTTCGCTCTCGATCCGAATGTGCCCGCCGGATTGTTGGACGAAGCCATAAACCTGGTGAAGAACGGCTCGAAGACCTGCGCCAGAATCTCCTTGTTCATGCCGCAACCGGCATCGCGCACGGTCATACGAACGCACGAACCCGCCAGTGAATGCACGTCGTCGATGTCGTCAGGGACATCGCTAGTCTCGATTGTGAGCGTTCCCACGCCGGCCATGGCGTCCTTGGCGTTCATCCAGATTGAGCATGGCGACATCGAGCTGGTTGGGGTCGACCAGAACAGGGCCAAGCGCCGCGTCCAAGTTGCGTTCAATTTTGATTGCACTCCCGAGCGTTCGTTCCAGCAGCATCGAAAGCTGTTCGATCCGTCCGTTCAGATCAATGCCTTCGGGCGTAAGCGACTGGCGCCGAGAAAACGCAAGCAATTGCTGCGTAAGTGCCCCGCCGTTCTGTGTTCGTTTGAGCAGTTCGTCGATCAGGATGGCTGATTTCGGATCGCCGGGATTTTCGGCGAGTTGCTTTTGCAGGAGCCGCAGGCCCGAGTCGAACGCTGCTATCAGATTGTTGATATCGTGAACTATGCCGGCTGCGAGGCGGCCAATTGCTCCGAGCTTCTGGGATTGACGTCGACGTTCCTCCTGCGCACGCTGCGAGGAAACGTTCCGAAGGCTGGCAAGGAGAGCAGGTGTCCCGTCCCAGTTAACCTCCACGACCCAGACGGCCATACGGATAGTCAACGCCCGTGTGGGCCGGAAGCATTCGAATGCACTCTGCGCGCAAGTGAACCCCTTGCGCTAACGCTTCGACGCGCCATCAAAGCATTGACCGCGCGGTAAAAGGAGCGTGCACCAAGTGAGGCCGGTTTCGTTTGGGGCCTGCGTTTGGCCTGGGGCAAGGCGGCCCCGCCTGCCGCATCAAAAAGAAGCAAGCCAGACAGGCTTGGTATCAACCTGCTGATCATTTCCGCCGCGCCACCATGGCAAAACATGTTTGGGGGGCGATCGCACCGCTGATGGTCAGCGAAGGCCAACAAGTGGTCCGGCTACCCTTGGAGCCAATCCGCATTTCTGGCGATTTTCCCCTGGAGCAATCAGTGCATTGACATGAACTCGGCCGTTTTATTGGTCCTTGCTGAGTGCAGGTAATCGTGCCGGAACTCAGCAAGAAAGGCCAGTCCTTCCCAATCATGGATGGTCAATTGGCCATTCACAAGTGATGTAAGGCGCTTCTCCCGAAGAGACTTGAGCGTGCGGTTGATGTGGACTGCCGACAGCCCTGTCGCCTCGCCAAGGTCAGCTTGAGTCACAGCAAAAGCGCAGGTTTGATCGGACGCGAGTCCGGCGTCTTCCATACGTAGCATGATTTCACAGAGAAGGTGGGCCACTCGGCCAAGCGCTTGGCGCTTCCCGACATTGACCACCCATTCGCGGAAAATCGATGCATCAACCAGTGTCGTTCGCCAAAGATTTGCCGCCAGCCTGGGGTGGCGTTCGCAGAGCAGCCGTATAGCCGAGTGATCTATGAAGCCAACACTGCAAGCGCTCACCGTTCGAACGTCGCTATCCAACAGATCGAGGTGCAGGCTCAACAGATCGGGCATGTCGCCAGGCACATGATAAGCAGTGACCTGACGCTTCCCGTCTCCTGTTACCTTCGAGGTGCTGGCTAAGCCAGCCAGGACCATTATGCACCGGGACGGCTGGTCGCCTTCCCGAACCAAGTTCTGGTTTGCGCCAATCGCCACGATCCTTATTCTTACCGCGTCGAGAGCTTGACGCTCACCTGACGTGAGGGTGAAGGCACGATGGAACTTGGCGGTTAATGGGCTTTGATAAAGCATGTCGGCTCTCCGTTTGGGCGGGAGCGCTATGGTCTCTCAGTCACCCGCGGCCAGCAGAACGCGAATGATGCCCGACCTTATATCATAAACACCGGACCGACTTAACCTGTGATAAGTCTGGCACTGCTTCGGATGGTCCTTTCCTCCATCGGCAAACACAGGCTCAACAGGATTGGTGCTTACGAGGGAAGCGGCCCATCATCGGGCCTCGAGTTGCGCAGCTGCGGCAGCAGCTATAATAGATCGTTCTCAAATTCGAGGACTCACACCATGACCGTCAGCAACAATCCCGTGCCGGTCGCGGGTTTGGCGGACCTGATAGCCTCAGTGCACGCGTCGCTGTCTGGGATTGGCCATCGCGTGGCTGCCGCGACCGAAGAACCAGTGCCTGCGGTAAATCCGAAGAAGTCAGTATTTCCCGATTACATCATCTGTCTTGAAGATGGTAAGCGGTTCAAAACCCTTCGGCGACATCTGCGCGTGGATTTCGGTCTCACTCCTGACGCGTATCGAACAAAGTGGAACTTGCCATCCACTTATCCGATGGTCGCTCCCAACTATGCGGCCTCACGGTCTGCCATGGCGAAGTCGATCGGTCTGGGTAGGAAGGCACCGCAGCCCACGGCAACTGTAACGGGCAAGGCAAGGCCGGCGGCTAAGGCTAAAGCGTAGCTTCCGCGATCACACCATTACCACCGCGGCACCAATCGACGATGTATGCATCGCGGCGGACCTGTCCGCTCTTGGCCGGTGCCCACCCAGGTTCCCCAACCCATGGCGCCGGCCATTTGTGGCCCACACCTCAGTTTCGTATTGCTGCCCAAACTCTTCTTGTTGAAGACCGCTTACGACGTTACAATCCCGTTTGGCCTGATTGCTGGGAGGCAACGCCCTGGCTGACATCATTCCAATTCGCAAAGCACGCCCTTGTGTCGAAGTTGGCGAAGCCTGTGGCGAGTGGTTTGTTCGCGTGGTCGAGGAAGACCAGGAACTCACCCGATCATTCAAGCTCGAATCCTATGCTTTGGCCTTTGCGGAAGGCCAAAGGACGCGTCTGCATCTCAACACGTTTTCCCGGCTGTAGAGTAGCGCAATGCAGATGTCCGCAGGGTTACTGGCGAATTTGGGCGATAGCATCGAAGCCATTGCCGCCCACATTGCGACCATGGAAACGCGACAACTGCACCAATTGCTCAAGTCGTTGCCATCGAGATCGGAAATCGCCAGCGCGGAAATGGTGATGGGCATCCTGGTCTATCGCGAGATTGAACTGCGCCGCCGGCGGGGGACGGGCGGCAACGTGTTGCCCTTTCCGGGTCTCGTGACTCCACCTATTCAGCAGTAGATAGCGGCGCCGGACCTGTAAAGGCCGCCGCAATTAAGCAACGGGCCTGAGGGCGGGGTAGGGTCTTGATGCCAAGAAACCCCGCCGCGCGCGCACCAGCGGGTTTTCGTAGTCACGGCTACATCCGAGGAATCGACCGCTTAAGGCAGAATTGCTTGGTTGTCGTCGCGGTTCCATACCATTAGATCAACTGTGCCAGATGAAGACGTAAAAAAACCCGTTGCCAATTAGGGCAACGGGCTTGAGCTACCGGGTAGGGTCAGGAAGGCAATATGTAGACCCAACAACACGATGCGCCACGCCTCATGATCGAGGTCTTAACCGAACCGCGACAATTCTAACCATCTTGTCGACGTGTGAATAACTTTGCTGACTCCAGATCATCGGCAGGGAAGACGTGATTTGACCTTGGCGGAACAGCCGCTCACGATGAGACGGCTTGGGAAGGCGCGAGATGCAAGTATGCAAAGACATGATTGTGGTGCCGCCGATCGGCGCACAGTTCGAGACGCCTGAATTCCTCGCCGAGATCAGCGCCCTGCTTGATGAGGCCTATCCCGACTACGATTTCACGATCACCACCATAAGCAAGTTTCGGGATGACAGCTTCGTGTTGATCCCGCTGCTCGGCAGCGTCGGTGGTGAAGGCTCCGTTTTAGCGGCTTACCCGGATATGACGGCAATGCAGGAGATGGGCAATCTCCTGTTCAAGCACATCATCGGCCATCACCATCGCGACATTAGGTGCCGCACGTGGCCCCAATCCGTTCCCGGACCTCCGTCTCACATCTGCCCTGGCGGCTAATCCTTTAGCGCATCCGCGCCGCTATCGTCGTCGCGATGACGTTGACGAAGGCGCTTCAGCAGATCGCGTGAGGCTTGGATCGCCCTGCGCGATTGATCCATGTTCTGGCGAAACGTGGCGCGTTCCTCCATGGACTTCTGCCACTTCAGCAAGGTGGCCGTAGTCGCAGTGGCCGCTTGAGCGATATCTATGGGCGTTGCAACCATCGCATCCTCCCAAAAAGGCAATGGTAAACGGAATCTTTATAGGCCCAACGAAACCCTTTCTTCAATCAAAAACGAACATACGGCACATGGCAAAATGGCTATTCGTCGGGCCGCTCGACGGCGGCTTCGTCGACCTCGGCTTCCATCTCGTCGTTGACGGTCTTGGTCTATCCAAAACCAGCCATCGGCACACCGTCAAAACCCTGCAGCCACCCGTCGGCATGTTCCTGCCAGTAATGGCACCTCACGCTCCTTGCCATCCTTGCACGCTTGGGCGCCGTACATCCAGGCGTAGGTGGCGCGCTCCTGATCTTTCTTAGGCACGGCGATTTGTGTCATCCTCAGCGAACGCCGGCTTGCCCGCTTCACGCTCGACGCCGAGCAGATCGAACTCGTCGTTCGCAAAGCACTTGGCCTTCAGCCAGTTGGTCGACGGTATTTGCTGTCCTTGCGCTTCGACACCTTGCCTTCAAGTCCGGCCTTGTCGAGCAAGTGAAAGATGGTCTTGGCTTCCCCCGGCAGAGGCTCGCTGAACTGAATACGCCCGCCGGGCGCGATATAGCGCGGCCTCGGTCAGTCAGCCAAGCGGCATCGCGGTGCACGATAGCACCGAGAATCGCCGCGTACACGCTGCCGACTTCCTCTGCGCAGGATATGCCCAGCTTGTCCGCGCGGTCTTCCATCGCTTGCTCGGCCAGGTCGCTGATGCTAAGCGCGATTGTCTGCTGCGGATGGAAGGACGCTGACTGTAAAAGCCCGCCCAACCTTTCGGCGGGCGGGCTTCCACTGTCGGAACTGGAGAGTGTCAGTCGACAGCCCCGACAGGTCGGAAAGGGGTCGCTGGTTAGCGGCGCGAGATCAGCAGGCAGAGCCGGCGCAGGTCACGATCATAGGTGTCTTCGTTGCTAAGCACTTCGACGCAGCGCTTCTTCATCCGAGTGACCTGAGCGTTCGACATATCGCCGACAACGCTAGCCAGATTCGGGTTGCTCGAAGCGGTCGGGTTGCTGGGGTTGGCGGCTGGATTGGTTCCAACGCCGACATTTACGTCGGTACCAACCCCGGTGACGACACCGACATTGGCGCTGCCGGTTCCGATGGAAGCAGTCGCTCCGCCAGTGTCGCCGACGGAGGCTGCGGCATTTGCCCCAGAACCGCCTAGGGACACGCTAGCCGTAGCGCCGCTGTTGCCGCCCACATTAGCGCTGGCTCCTCCGCTGCCGACGGATACCCCGCCGACGCCTCCGACACTAATTCCAGCTGCTGTCGCTGGCATGCAAAGAATTGCGAGAACAGATCCGGCAGTCAGACTGCCCATAAGAATTTCAAAAATTCTTGCCATAGTACGCCTCCTTGTTGCCCTTCAAAGGATGGGACATTTTTGGGCATTTACGGACCCGATAGTGACGCATTAGAGTTTAAAAACAAGCTAACGGCCAGCGAAAGATGCGTCTTGGGTCATTACTTGGTAATTGGCAAGAGTAAGATATAATAGAATTTTACTTTGACTCGGACGTGATTCCTCTACTTGTCATTCAATATCCTTGCCTAAGCACCCCATCGTCAATAATATTGTGCGGTGCAACAAGATTCAGAGATGGACCATGCGACGATCAGTAAGCGGCTAATACCGCCGATCTGACATACAATGCTATATTAGCTCCTCTTGACGAACCCGACCGGCGGGCCGAATCAGAATCCCGTCAGCGCAACCCTGCAAAATCGCACTGGTCTGCCTGAAGCATCGCGACGATGGCCGACGATTTCTTTAGGAGATTTGAATGTCGCACAACGTGCTGCCCACCAAGCCGACGGCCGCGCTGAGCTCCGCGCAGTCACCGGTCTTGGCTACGGCCGGATCTATGATCAAAGCCCTGAGCCGGAGCCATCCGGGGTCCACGCCTGCCGCCCCGTATTTATTGTCACCAAAAGGGGAACAACGGCAGCTCGGCCGTGTTGGGCCAGTTAAGCAATATTGCAGGAGCACAACATGCATTTCGTCAAAGCGCTTTTAGCTGCGATCGCCATCGGTCTCATCAGCCCGGGGGCAATGGCTCAGACCGCGACGACGTCCCCGCAGGAATTTGTCAAAGCAGCTGCGAGCTCAGATATGTTCGAGATCCAGTCGAGTGAATTGGCACTGCGGAAATCGAAGACATCACGAGTGAAGGAATTCGCTCGCATGATGATCAAGGACCACACGACCTCTTCCAAGCGGCTCATTGCGGCGGCAAAGAAGGACGACGTCGCAGTGGCGCCGGAGATGACAAGCAAGCATGCTGCCCAATTGGAAGCGTTGAGCAACGACAGCAGCGGGGCGTTCGATAACGCCTATATCGACGCCCAGGTGGCAGCGCACCAGGAAGCCCTGACGCTGATGACCTCCTATGCAGAAAACGGTCAGGCAAAACATCTGGCGGCCCATGCGAAAAAGACCGCGCCGGTGATCCGGCAGCATTTCAAACATGCCCAGCAACTGAGCAAGAGCGGTTCTCAGGGCTGAGTGGATCTGGCCACGGCGTTGGTTCTTCGCGGCGCTGTGGAGTCTGTGGCCAACACTGCCTCCGCGCTCAGGGACGCTGCAACCTTTAAGCGGTGGTCGATGCAGCAACTCTAAAGGTGCGTCGCTCAGGTAGTCCGGCGTGCAAGCACCAGCGTCGTCGAAGTTGCCAAACGAACAGGAGACCTGACATGCCAAAGCAAAACGAGACCTCGCATTCGAGACGAAGTGACTTCGCCAATGATGAACCCATTCGCCCGGAGGATGCCGCCGTGTTGGACAGCCCCGTGGGCCACGAAGACAGGCACGGCGCGGAGCCAGGTTTCGTGGGAGCCGACGATGTCGACCAGTCGATCGGCGCAAGGCCCCGCAGCGAAATTACCGGTCGTCATGATGAAGGGGCAGGCGCCAATGAGACGATGGACGGCTTAAGCGAAACCGAGGAACTGACCCGCAGCTACGCCGAGGACATACCAACCGGTGACAATGATGAGGATGAAGAAGACATCCCTGTCTTCGAAAGAGGCCGAAGCAACACCGACCTCTGAGCGGCGCCAAGTTTGAACCCACGGTGAGGAACATGACAATGAGCACATTCGGACTTCGGATTGTGTCTTTGGGGCTCCGGGCTTTTTTGGGGCTGGGGGCCTCGCTGATTTTGGGCGCCCAGGCATCTGCGCAGACAAGTCAGCCGGCTCAACAATCCGGCGACTCATCGCAAACAGGCAAGCACGATCGTCTGCCGGCGCAAGGATCGTCGCCGACCGCCAAGGATGATGTCGGCGTTGACGTCTCGCTCGGCCGGCCGGAGGTGAAGCAACAGGTTGCAAGACATCTAGGAGTGGCTGAGACCGAGTTACCACTAGCGGTGCATGTGCCGATCGCGCTCGCTTCGCAAGTCTGCGGGCAAGAGGTATTTACCGCCCGCGCCAATGTAAACCGAAGCTGCACCGCGACGAAGTTCATTCCGGAAATCGCCGAGGCGGCACGCAACCATCCACAAACCTCCGCGGTACCGGAGCAGTAGCATCGAAATGTCCGAACCCGGCGCGACGGTCGCGCCATGCTTACCCTAGGATAGCGCTCCAACCCGGCGTAAATCAGCCCCACCGCCGTCTGTTGGCGGCATGCATGATGGCGTTCGCCGCCGTCTCTTAACCAATGTGAATGCTGTCGCTCCGCAGCCACGCTACGAGATCCTGTCCGAAGCGGAGGCAGGCAGATGCCACTGGAGTGCCTGATCGATCAATATGTGAGCAGCCGCAAGCGGCGGGGTCTTTTGTCGACACGGCATGCTCTCGAGGCGTTGAAAGAGGCCCTTCCGGCGCTGTCGATCGGCGAAAGCCATCTTGTCAATATGATCGCCGAGCGAGCGCTCGCCTTTGGCCTCGCCATCCACTTCGATCACTCCGGCGAGAATGCCGGGTAAGACATCCACGAGAGCGTCTGCTGATGCCACAGGACGAGGAACTCGGTGTCGCGTAGTTCCATCTTCATTGCCTGGCGGTCGGGCAAATCATTCCGAGGCTGCTCCCGTCCGTGTTCTGGGCGGGTGGTGAAGGTCGCCGACGCGATGCCACGGCGTGCGCCGACCTCACCCCGGCATTCGACAACCCTCCAGCTTTCGCCAGTTGGAGCTTTCGTCTACTTGCAGCAGCCCTAGCGAGGCTCGATCAGCCTCCGCGTTCGGCGGTTTCGGAAGTTTTGCTCCAGCGGGCGGTTCGGGCCGACGAATTGAGGTTGAAGGAGAAGATGATGACGGACAACAAAAGCGAGCGTGATTTTGGCGACAGGAACCGGGTCTCGTCCAACGAACGCAACGAAGTCGAGCATTTTGCCCAGCAGAACGGCATCACGCCTGAGCAGGTGATGGAGCTCATCAAAGCCGCCGGGAATGACCGCGCCTCGTTGACCGCGGCTGCGAAGGAATTGAAATCAGTTTCCCGGGGCGGCTCGCTTACGGCATGAATCCGTCGCTACCGAAGAGGATCATGAACCTTCGAGAGTTTGAGTGTAGCATCATCCTGACGCACACGCGGAGCAGATCGAGCGTGAAAGTGACAATTCTACCCCTGCCCAACATGCGGAAAGCGCTGGAGGTTCGGGGCTGCGCAGATCGGCTATCGTCACCCCGAACCATAATCCACTCGAACGCGAGTCCTGGACGCACGGCGGACCGAGCCTACTTCCTGCCGTCGTTCAACAATAATCCCGCGCCGCAGTCAGCCAGCGAGATCGCCGTCGCCTGCCGGACGCGTGTCGGCTTCCAAACTGACAAACGCACCGCCTTTGTAGCGACGCTTTCCAGCCACGATCAGCTGCGCAGCTTTGCCGCGCTTGCTGCGCACCAATAAATTCCATCTCCTTCCCTCACACTGATCTTGCTCAGCGGTCGTTTTGCCGCTGCGGTAGGCGCTGTCCATCCGCTTCGATCGCGGTGGCGCCCAGTATCAACGCTGCCAGATCAAACCGCACAATCAGCACCTCAAAGCTGATCAGCAGAAGCAGCAGTGAATCAGGACCTCGTCGATCAGAGGCGGAAAGCCCAACTAAGAAAACCGCCGGCGGTGCCGATCTCGAAGAAATTCTAGCCCGCACGGTGAACAGGCTGGGGGCCGCATCGCGATATAGGGTTCAGCACAGCTCCAGCGGTACCGAGACGATCGACCCCTGCCCGCTCGGCGCCCCTCGGCCACTCAATGACCAGCACGCGCAGCATGGTCAGCTGGCTTAGCCTTCATGGCGCAGATCGGCCACGGTCCGTCTCTTTCGGCTATGAAAACGTCACTCTGCTTTGCTAAACGCGGTGCTGGACCGGTTACCAAGCGTCAGATCTGGAGCATCACCTTGCCGGCCTCGATTCTCACCGGATAGATCGCGAGATTGACGCAGACCCGGCGCGCCCTTGGCCTGGCCGGCCGCAATTGAAGCGGCCAATATGCTTCAAGGCATTCGATGACGTCGTCGATCACCAGCCCTTCGGCCGCATGCGCCTTCTCATGCGTACAATATCCGTCGGTGGCGAAGAACTCGTCATTGGGCGAGCGGCAAACCGCGAAGCTGCGGCCGCGAGGATCGAAGCAGATGACATCCTCTTTCGAGATGTCGTCCACCGCGCACGCTTCATCCAGTCAGCCATCTCCGGCTCCGGCAAAATTCGCTATCGCTATTCAGCGGCCGCCGACATATCCACCTGGTGAAATTCGCCGCGATAGGGTCTGGCTGTCGGCGGCAATTTCCGCTCGAGATAAAAATCCTCATATTTCAGCTGTCGAAGCAGCACCGGCCAGACCTCGCGATAGGCATGCCACATCGACGGGTTCGGCACCGGCAGGTCGTGCTTGATCAGCTCGTGCAGTCTTGGCAGCGCATGATAGGGCACCATCGGGAACATATGGTGTTCGACATGGTAATTCATGTTCCAGTAGATGAAGCGGCTGACCGGGTTCATGTAGACGGTGCGCGTGTTCAGCCGGTGGTCGACGACATTGTCGGCCAGGCCGATATGCTGCAGCAACCCTGTCAGCACCATGTGCCAGCTGCCATAGAGGCGCGGCAGGCCGATCAGCACCAGCGGCAGCAGTGACCACGTGAACAACGCCAGCCCGACTGTCGCCGCATAGATGGCGACATGCCAGCGCGCAGCGATCACCGCCTTGTGCTGCTCCATCTCGGGGATATAGCTCTTCTCTTCATCGGACAGCTTGCCGAACGCCTGGCGCACCAGCGTCGGCAGCGAATAGCGGAAATCGAGAATACCGGTGAAGGCGAGCGCCGCCCGCAGCAGATCTGGGGGGCGCATGACGGCGATTTCGGCATCGCGGCCGACGATGATGGTATCGGTGTGATGGCGGGCATGGCTCCAGCGCCATTGCACTGGGTTGCGCATCAGCATGAAGCTTGAGATCTGGTAGACGACATCGTTCATCCAGCGCGTCCGGAACGCGGTGCCGTGGCCGCATTCGTGCCAGCGCGAGTCGCTCGACGAGCCGTAAAGCACGCCATAGACGAACAGGAACGGCACCACCCACCACGTGCCCCAGAACCATACGATGCCGGCGGCCGACACCAGGATCGCCGCGACCCAGATGATCGTGTCGCGGATCGCCGGCCCGTCGGAGCGTTGCATCAACTCCTTGATCGCCTTGCGCGGGACATCGGTGTGATACCATTCGGCCGAAGCCAATCCGGTCTCGATGGCGCGCTTGGTGCTTTCACCGACCAGGCTGTAGTCGCGCTTCCTGCTTGCCGTCATCGTCATCTCCGTTTCCCGCCTGCGCTCCGCAAGGGCCGCCTGGGGTCGGCCGGGCCGCGCCTGCTTCCGTATTCCGGCGCACTTCCCGCCCGCCGCGGCAACCGATCGTGTGTTTCAAGCCGGTCACGCCTGCAGTCTCGCAAAAGCGCCCGACGGCGCAGGGTAATCCTGTTGCGGCTGCCGGGCGATCGACCCTATCCTCGCTTCCGCTTGGGCGATCTGACCGGCACCGTCGAGCACCCGGAACACGGCGTCATAGGAGCGGCTTTCGCCATGGTCCAGCCAGATCATCTCGCCCCGTTCGCGCGCGGCGAGATTGCCCAGAACATGATGCGTCGAGGGTTCGATTCCCAACGCATATAGGCCGGCCTGGAAGTTCTGCCACTGATAGGTGCAGGGCAGCTGATCCTTGCGGGTAACGACCTCGAAGCCGAGGCCCAGGTGGTCATTGACGACGGCCACCGGCACCTCGCCCGCCGCATCGGCGCCAAGCTCGTGCTCCCAGACCTGCTCGCTGAATCCGAGCTGCGGCGCCGGCACGGTTCGGTAGCCGACCTTCTGCGCCTCGTAGCGTTCGCCGGCGTGCGCCGCCCAGACGACATCCCGGATCGGCGCCAGGTAGCGCGAACCCTCGTCGAGCAAGGGATGGCTGACGTTGACGTGATAGAAATACATATGCGGCGTGCGGCTGAAACCGTGATTGACGACGCGGTCCGACAGGCGGATCTCGCTGCCGCCGACATCGGCCTCGATGCGGCGCAGCAACTGGAGATCCTCGCCGAACACGGTTGCCTGCTGGACAATGCCTTCCGCCCACAGCACGCACCGGTCGCCGTCCCAGGCCTCGCCGTAGCCGGTCAGCCGCGCCGGCACGGTGCCGATGCGGCCATGCAGCGAATGCAATACCCGCTTGCGCCCCGGATAATTGTAGCTTTCGGCCGGCACGTCTTCCCGGCCCAGTATATGGTCGAGGCCGCAGGTGACGAGCAACCCCGAGAACGACCGGCCAAAGGCGAAGCCGTCCTCCCCTTCATGCTCGTGCAGTCCGGGGTGGCGAAAGCCGCTCGGCGAATGCCAGCCGATCGCCTGGCCCCGGAAGTCGCAATCGGCGATATCGAGCGCCCGGTCGACCAGCGCCGTGAAGCGCAGGCCGGAGCCGGTGCGGAACTCGAGCATCCGGATGCCGCGCTCCACGCCGTCGCCGAGCGTCATCAGTCGCACGCCGGCGAACTGCGACAGCATGCCGGACCGCTCGACCACCTGCCTTCGCGACAGCGTCTTGCCGTAAAGCTCTACCATGCGACGTCCTTCACTTTGCCCTCGCCTCCTTGAGCAAGGCCGACATGTCGGCGCCGGTGATGATGCTTTCCACCGTCAACAGGTCGGTGTCGGCGACCGTTTGTTCCGCGACGATTTCGCCGCGGCGCATGACGATGATGCGGTCGGCGACCTGGAACACGTGGTGGATGTTGTGGGTGATGAGCAGCACCGAGTGGCCGGCGTCGCGCACCTCCTTGACGAAGCGCAGCACGCCGTGGGTTTCCTCGACGCCAAGATTGTTGGTCGGCTCGTCGAGTATGATCACCTTGGCGGCGAACTGCATGGCGCGCGAGATCGCGATCGATTGCCGCTCACCGCCCGAGAGCGTGCTCACCAGCGCATCTGCATCGAGCTTTTTCGAAATGCCGACCCGCTTCAGCAGCGCCGAGGCGGCGTTGCGAAACTTGGCGAGGTCGAGGGGCGCGAACACGCCGAGCCAGCCGAAATTGACCGGCTCCCGACCCAAGAAAAGATTGCGCGCGATGCTGAGGTCCGGCGCGAGCGATGTGTCCTGATGGATAGTCTCGATGCCGAGGTCCATCGCGTCGCGCGTCGAGCGGATCGACGCCTTCTCGCCGCGCACGAAGATGTCGCCGTGGTCGGCCGGGAAGACGCCGGAGATCGCTTTGATCAGCGTCGACTTGCCGGCGCCATTGTCGCCAAGCAGGGCAACCACCTCGCCTTCGTTGAGGGTGAACGAGGCGTTCTTCAGCGCACGCACGTTGCCGAAGGACTTTTGCAGGTCTTGCAGACGCAGCACTTCCATCCTCAGCTCCTTGCGGCGTTCTTCTGCAGCAAAGCGTGCAGGATGAGCATGGCGAGGATGATGACGCCGACGAAGATGTTGTATGCCAAGCCCGGCACACCGATCAGCACGATGCCGTTGCGGATGGCGCGCAGCATCAGCGCGCCGACGATGGTGCCGAGGATGGTGCCGCGCCCGCCGGTGAGCGCCGTGCCGCCGACCACCACCATGGCGATCACTTCGAGTTCGTAGCCGGTGCCGGCCACCGGCGAGGCGGCCGAAATCCGGAACGCGCTGATCATGCCGGCCAGCCCGGCCACCACCGAGGTCAGGATGAACAGCCAGATCTTGACCGCGTCGGCCGGCACGCCGCGCGCCACCGCTGCGTTGCGGTTGCTGCCGATGGCGCTGATCCAGTTGCCGAGCTTCGCGTAGCGCAGGATGTAAATCGCCAGCAGCGACAGGCCGATGAACCACCAGAGCGAGGTGTAGAACCGGAACGAGCCTACATTGAAGCTGCCGGCAAGCAGCGTGACGAAGAAGCCGGGCTGGTCCCACGACTTCAGGGGGAATCCCTGCGTGATGTAGAGCGCCGCGCCGCGCACGACGAGCAGCATCGACAGCGTGACCAGGAACGAGGAAATGCCGATCTTGGTGACGATCAGCCCGTTGATGGCGCCGATCGCGATGCACAGCACAAGCCCGGCCAGGAGGGCGACGCCGATGTCGATACCGCCATTCTGCACCAGCAGCATCACCACGACGGGCGCAAGGCCGAACACGGCGCCGACCGACAGATCGAACTCGCCCGCCGTCAGCAGCAGCGTCATGCCGAGAGCGATGATGCCGAGCTCGGGCAGGAACGCCATCATGTTGGATATGTTGAGCGGCGACAGGAAGTTGCCGTCGGCGATGGCGAACACCACGAGCAGCACGATGAGGATGATGAGCGAGGAGAATTGCGGCGAACGCAGCAGCGCAGACCTGCCCTTCGCTCGCTGCGTGTCGTCGTCTGCTGTGATTGCCATATCTGTCAGGACCATGCGTTTCGTCCGGCGCCCGCCATTTCGGGGCGGGCGCCGATTGTCGTCACTTGTTGTAGAGTTTCAGGATCGGCTCGACGCTCGAGGCGTCGTAGAGGCTGAATGTGTGAATGTCGTAGCCGATCGGCTCGCCAGAGGCCGCAAGCCCGAGCAGCGCCACCGGCATGAAGCCCTGCGCCGACGGGTACTGCCAGGCCGCAGCATTGACGAAGCCGGACTTGACCGCCTCGGCCGTCTCCTTTGAGTTGCCCCAGCCGACGACCGGGACCTTGCCGGCCGACACACCGGCCCCGTCGAAGACGCGTTTGATGCTTGCTGCCACGGAATCGCCGAGTGCAATGATTGCCGGCGGATTGTTGGCGACCATGTAGTCGGTCATCTTGGCGATGATGCCGGCCGGGTCGGTGCCGCAATCGACCACGTCGTACTTGATGCCGAGCGGATCGAAGACGCTGGCGATGCCCTCGGTCTCCAGCTGCTGGTAGCTGGCGCCCGGCACTTCGACTGGCAGGAACACCTTGTCGCCCTGCTTCACCATCTTGTGGTCGACGAGATACTTGGCCCAGATGACGCCCGCTTCCCTGAGGTCGGCCCCGACATAGGCCTGCCGCCCGGTCGCCGGATCGTCGGTGTTGAAGAACACGATCGGTATGCCGGCGGCCTTGGCGGCCTTCACCTCCTCCGTCCACAGGCCGGGCTGAGCCGAGGTGGTGGCGATGCCGTCCGGCTTGGCGGCGAGCGCCGAGTTGAAAGCCTCCTTCTGCGCCGCCATGTCGCCGCCGCTGAACGAGATCTTGCAGGTCACCTTGAGCTGGTCGCAGGCCTTGGTCGCGCCGGCATTCCAGTCGATCCAGAACGCGTCCGAAGGGCCACCATGCGACAGCAGATAGAAGGTCTTCTGGCCGTCCTGCGCGAATGCCGGCAGGCTCAAGGAGACCCCGGCCACCAGCGTTGCCGCGGCAGCCACTTTCAATGCGAATTTCAACATTCATTCCTCCCTTGGTTGGAGTTGCGCCGCCATGCGCCGGCGGCGCAACCGGCGCTCACAGGCCGTTGGCGCGGAACTTCCCGTCGAGGAATTTCTTCGCGCGCGGCACGTCGTCTTCCGAGAGATGCTCGATGATGACCGGGATGTTTGGGTGCTTTTCCGCCAGCCGCTGCAGATAGAGATCGTAATTCAGCGATCCCAGCCCGGGCGCCGGCAGCTCGATCTCGCCGACGCCGCGGAAGGTGTGGCTCTCCATCGCATCCTCGTCGCCGATGTCGGCATGCTTTTCCGACTTGTCGCTGCCCGAACGCTTGACGTCCTTGGCATGCGCGATCTTGATCTTGTCGGTCAGCGTATCGAACACCTGGTTCAGGATCTGGTCCATCCTGTCGATGTTGTGGGTTTCGAAATAGTTGGTCGGATCCATCAGCAGGCCGAGGCCGGGATGGTCGACCTGGGCGAACATCTTCACCGTCTCCTCGACCGAGCCAACGACGTTGTTGACGTAGGTCTCGAGGAGGAAGACCGCGCCATGGTCATAGGCGGTCTGGGCAAGCTCGGCGATCACCTTGCGGCATTCCTCGAATCCTTCCTCGGTCTTGTTCTTCGGGTGATGCACCCAGTCGGATTCGGTGTTGTAGGTACCGGTCTCGGAGATCACGTAGGGCGAGCCGAAGCTGCGGGCGTTGCGAATGATCTCCTTGAGATAGCCGACGCGCTTGTCGCGCTCGGATTTGTCGGGATGGATGATGTTGGTGTAGCCCGACACGCAGCAGATCGGCAGGTTGTTGTCGCGGAAGACGTCGCGCACCTGCTTGGCCTTTTCCTCAGTGATCTGCCCGGCCGACAGATCGATATCCCTAAAATGCAGGTCGAGCTGCACCGTGTTGAAACCGAGCCCGCGGATCTTCTTCGCCGTCTCTTCGAGGCCGTACGGGAAATAGCCGGTGAAAATACCTGCCTGCATCATGATGTGAATTCCTCCCTGTAAGCGATTCAGTTGACTGAGTTTATCGATATCTCGGAAAGCTTGACCGTGCGGCCCTCGTCGATCGAGCGATAGCCGGCCTCGACCAGCGCCATCGTCTTGACGTTGTCGGCCACCGATAATGCCGGCGGCGCGCCTGTCTTCACCGCATGCTGCAATTGCTCCATCACGCCGATGAAGGCATGCGGGAACCACATCGTGTCCCAGCTCGGGCTGACCCATTCGCCGCCGGTCGTCTCGGTCGAGGCATAGGTCAGCGTCGAGGCAGCGCCTTTCGGCCAGCCGATCGTGCCTTTGGCGACACCCTTGGTGCCGTCGACGCGCCAGTTGATGTGCTGGTCGTCCAGATAGCCCTCCTGGCGCGGTCCGCACCAGACATCCTCCAGCGACACGGCGAGCACGCCGGAGGGAAAGCGCAGCGTCGAGACGGTGATGCCGTCGCTATGCTCGAATGTCGTGCGCGGGTCCTTGCGTGTCAGCGTGGTGATTTCCGAGGGATCGCCGAACAGAAAGCGCAGCACGTCGAGATGATGCACGCTCATATTGGCGAGCGTCAGCCGGTCGTAGTCCTGAAGGAAAGTCTGCCAGTGCGGGATGGCATGCATGTCGATCTGCGCGAAGACGATGTCGCCCAGCGCGCCGCTGTCGATGATCTGCTTCAGAACGCGCATCGACTGGTCGTAGCGCATGTTCTGGTTGACCGAGAGGATCTTGCCGGACTTTGATGCTTCGTCGCGCAGCTTCACGGCTTCATCGACCGACAGCGCCAGTGGCTTCTGCGCCAGGATCGCCTTGACGTGGCTCTGCTTCAGCGCATGGCGGATCAGCGCCGGCTGCTGGTCGGGCGGAAAGGCAAGGTCGACGATCTCGACCTCAGAATCCTCGATCAGCTGTTCCGGCGTGTCGTGCACGGTCGGGATGTCCCAACGCGTGGCGACCTTCTGCGCATTGGAACGGGTCCGCGAGGCGATCGCCATCACGTTGAACCCCGCTTCGCGATAGGCTGCCAGATGGCACTCGGCCATGATCATGCCGGCGCCGATGCAGCCGATACGGTATTCTTTCGTGCGGACCTTCACGTCCGGCTCGAAGCCTTCGCTCGCCATGTCTTCCTCCCGCAATTCTGTTTTCGCAGCCGCGATCATCTCGCCAACGCGCCTCCGTCCTGCCCGAAATAATGCACCCGGGCCGGCTCGCAGGATATCGCTACCGCCGCATCCGGCCTGATGTCGGGCTGGCCGCGCAGCAGCGCCTTCAGCCGCGCCTCTCCGGCGGCGAGCGTTACCACCGTGTAGCCGCCAAGCGGCTCGACCTCGAACACGCGTGCCGGGCGGCCAACGCCCCCGTCGACCCAGGGCCGGACCTGGATGTCCTCCGGCCTCAGCCCGATTTCGATCGCGTCGGCCGGAGCAGCGCGATCGGCGATGCTGACCGTGCCTTCTGCGGCCTCGATGCCACCGTCGCCGCGAACGGATTTGAGGATGTTCATCATCGGCGAACCAAGCAGTCGCGCCACATAGGTGTTCGCCGGGCGGTCGTAGATCTCCGCCGGAGCGCCGATCTGCCGGATCCTGCCATTCTCCAGAATGGCGATGCGGTCGGCGATCGACATCGCCTCTTCCTGGTCATGGGTGACGTAGATCAGCGTCTTGCCGAGTTCGCGCTGGATGCGCTTGAGCTCGACGCGCGTTTCCTCGCGCAGCCGCGCATCGAGCGCAGAGATCGGGTCGTCCATCAGATAGGCGTTCGGGTCGCGCACCAGGGCGCGGGCTATGGCCACGCGTTGCCGCTCGCCACCGGAAAGCTGCGCCGGCGGCTTGTGAAGGATGTGGCCGATATGCAGCTTGGCGGCGACGTCGGCGACACGCTTTTCGATCTGGGCCTCGGCGACCTTGCGCTCGACCAGCGGGAAACGCACATTGTCGCGCGCGCTCATATGGGGGAACAGCGCCAGGTTCTGGAACACCATGGCGACATTGCGCTCGGCCGGCGAGACGGTGTTGACCGGTTTGCCGCCGATCAGGATCTCTCCGGCGTCAGGCGTCTCCAGCCCGAGCACGAGGCGCAGGATTGTCGATTTGCCCGCCAGCGGCGGCCCGAAGAAGCAGAAGAATTCGTTGTCATTGACGGTGAACGAGGCGTCGTCGACGGCGAGCGCCGTGCCGTAGCGCTTGCTGACATTGCGAAAGACGATATCGGCCATGTCAACCTGCCTTCATCGCAATGCCGCTGCGGGCATCGAAGACACGCACGGACGATGCCACGGGGGCGACGACGGCAAGCTCGCCGATCGACAGTCCGACATTATTGTCGAACACCGCCTTCACGGCGGTCTCGCCATCGCCGAGATGGACGATGGTCCTCGCGCCGATCCGCTCGACGAAGCTCACCGGCATGGCGAGGCCGTGCCCGCTCTGCACCAGCGACACCTGTTCGGGCCGAAAGCCGTAAAGCACCTCGGAGCGCGATCCGCGCAAGGTGGCGGCCAGCTCGTCCGGCAGCGTCGGCGTGACCCCCAGCGGCCCGAGATCGACCACCAGACCCCGATCGCTCTCCGTCGGCCTTCCCTTCAGCAGGTTCATGCCTGGGGCGCCAATGAAGCGTGCGACGAAGACGTTGGCCGGATTGTTGTAGACTTCCAGAGGCGTTCCCACCTGCTGCAGCACGCCGTGATCCATGACGGCAATGCGGTCGGCCATGGTCATGGCCTCAAGCTGGTCATGGGTGACGTAGACCATCGTCTGCCTGAACTGGCGCTGCAGCTGCTTGAGCTCGGTCCGCATCACCGCCCGGAAGGCGGCGTCGACATTGGACAGCGGCTCGTCGAGCAGAAAGATCGCCGGCTCCATGATTGCAGAGCGCCCGATCGCCACCCGCTGCAGGATGTTGACCGAGAGCCGGTCGGCCTTGCGGTCGAGCAGCGGCGTCAACTGCAGCAGCTCGGCGGTGGCGCCGACGCGGCGGTCGATCTCAGCTTTCGCCGCACCGCGCATCCGCGGCCCATAGGCAAGGTTCTGGCGCACCGTCATGTGGGTGAAGATGGCGTAGTTCTGGAAAACGAAGCCGACGCCGCGGCGGCCCATGGGCACGCCGGCCATGTCGCGCTCGCCAAACAGGATCTTGCCGCTGGTCGGCTCTTCCATGCCGGCGATCATGTTCATCGTCGTCGACTTGCCGCAGCCCGAAGGCCCGAGCAGCGCCATGAACTCGCCATCGGCGACATCGAGATCCATGGTCTTCAGCGCCGTGAACTCGCCAAAGGTCTTGACCAGGTTGCGCAGCTGGATCGCGCTCATGCCGGCACCAGCCTTGCCCGCGCCATGCGCTTCATGGCGAATACGGCCACGATCGAAAGCACGACCAGGATGGCCAGCGCGATCGCCGCCACATAGCCCCAGATCAGGTCCTGCGTCGTGACCTTGTAGATGTAGACGGAGATCGTCTCCGTGGCGACGCCGGGGCCGCCGCCGGTCATGATGTAGAGCGTGTCGAAGATCTTGAAGTTCTCGATGACGCGGATCGCCAGCGCGATGATGATGATCGTCTTAATCTTCGGCAGCACGATGGTGACGAAGCGCTGCCACGGGTTGGCGCCGAGCAGGGTCGCCGCCTTGATCTGGTCCTGCGGCACGCCGACCAGGCCGGCAAGCAGGATCAGGAACATCAGCGGCGTCCATTGCCAGATATCGGCGATGATCACCGCGATCAGCGCCAGTGTGGGGTCAGACAGCCAGGCGATGGTGACGCGGGAACCGCTGAGTGCCGACAGGATGTCGTTCAGCGGCCCGCCCGACTGGAACAGCATGAAGAACATGTAGCCGGCCACCGCTGGAACCACCATCATCGGCATCAGCAGGATCGAATAGAAGATCCGCTTGCCCGGAAAATCGTCCGCGAACAGCGTCGCCAATGCCAGGCCAAGCAGGAATTCGACGGGCACGCACACGACCATGACGATGGCCGTGCGCCTCAGCGCGCTCCAGAAGCGCGCATCGGCGGCAAGGTCGGTGTAGTTGGCGAAGCTGTTCCACATCTCCCATGCGTTCCACCAGCCGAGGCCGGAGAGCGGCGACCAGTCGGTGACGCTGATGTAGAGCTGCATCAGCAGCGGGAAGACGGAGATGAAGAGCACCAAAACCTGCGCCGGCAGCGTCAGCCGGAATCCCAGCCGCGCTCCCTCGTCCCGCAGCGCGGGCTTGCCAAGCGCGGCCTTTGCGTCCTTTGAGACAGTCACGGTCACCGCGCTCATTGCTTGAGCGCGCCGAACGTCAGTCCGCGCACCAGATGGCGCTGGATGGCGATGCCCATGATGACCGGCGGCACCGCGGCGATAAGACCGAGCGCGGCCTTGGCGCCATAGAGCTGCCCGGTCATCGAGGAGGACAGCGAGGCCATGTAGACGGGGATCGTCACCCATTCACGCGTCGTCAGAAGCAGCGCGATCAGATAGTCCGACCAGTTGAGGATGAAGACGAAGAGGGCGGCGCTGGCTAGCGGTGCGCGCATCATCGGCAGCGTGATGCGTGTGAAGACGCGCAGCCGCGAACAACCTTCGACAAGCGCCGCTTCCTCGATCTCGCGCGGCATGTCGTCGAAGAAGGTCTTCATGAGCCAGAAAGCGAATGGCAGGGTGACGATGCCGTAGATCAGCGCCAGGCCAAACCAGCTGTCGGTGAAGTTGAGAAAGGCCCACATGATCATCACCGGGATCATCACCGCCATCGGCGGAAACAGCCTGAGCTGGATCAGCGCCAGCGGCAGGTTCTGGCCTGAGCCGAAACGCGACAGCCCGTAGGCCGCAGCCGTGCCCGCCGACATTGCGATCGCCGTGCCGAACACCGCCGACAGCAGCGACGACAGGATCGGCTTCAGCGCGGTGCGGTCGAGCGCCACGATCAGATTGTTGTTGGATTCACCGAAGACGAACTGGAAATTGCCGAGCGTCGGGTTCTTCGGCCACCATGTCAGGTCGGCGCCGGTCGCCGACCATTCGGCGATCGGCTTGAAGGCCATCGACACCATCCACAGGATCGGTACCAGCGTCACCGCCATCGCCGCGAAGATCGCGGCGTAGCGGAATATCTCGAAGGGGACGGAACGCTTCATCTGGCTGCTTTGCTGGTGGCGTTGACTGCGGCGGGGAGGAACAGATGCTCCTCCAGCGCTGATCCAGGGAGACGGATCAGCTGATCGGGTCGAGAACAGTCGGCCAGGCCTCCTTGTTGGTCCTTATGGCTTCAAGCAATTTGTCCTCGCCGATGCGGCGGGCGATCTTCTTCCACTCCGCTTCCGTGTCGGCCATCGCCTGTTCCGCCGTCTTGGCCTTGGTCAGCGACGCCATCAGGTTTTCGTCCAATGCGTTGTGGAAGGCGGTGGCGCCGGGATAGTTGATCGTCGGCACCGTGCGGGCGACGGTCTCGCGCACCACGTCGATGTGGTAGGCGTGGTAGGTCTGGCGCACCAGCGGATCGGAGAAATCCGAGAGCCGGAACGGATCGAGATAGCCGCCCGGATTGGCGCTCATCCAGGCATAGATGCGGGCGGAGCCCAGCCACTGCAGCAAGAGGTAGGCGACCTCCTGGTTTTTCGACTGAGACGAGACCATGCCGGTCAGCGAGAACCACAGCACGGAACGGCTGATCAGCTTGCCGTCGACTTCGCGGCCGGGCGGCAGCATCGAGCCGATCTTGCCGGTGACGGCGGAATCCTTGTTGCCGGCATTGTCGAGGAATTTCGGCAGGTTCGAGAAGGCGCAGGTCATCGCCGCGCCGCCCTTGGCGAAATTTCCATACTGCTCCGGCCAGCCCCAGGAGATCGCGTCCGGCGAGTGATGAACGAGCGAGCCGACATATTCGTTGGTGGCGGCAATGCCGTGCTCGGAATTGATCAGCGGCTTGCCGTCGTCGCCGAACAGGAACTGGTTGGGCGATGCCATCGAGACATAGCGCTGATACCAGTTGGTGTAGCCCCAGCCCTGGTTGCGCAGGTCGGTGGAGCCGAACAGGCCCTTGTCGGGCCGCTGGAAGAAGCCCGCGATGTCACTGTGCTGCTTCCAGGTCTTCGGCGGCGCCAGATCGTAGCCGAATTTGTCCTTGAACGCCTTCTGCTCGGCGGCGTCGCCGAACAGGTCGGTGCGGTAGACCCAGGTCTGGAAGTCGCCGTCCAGCGACACGCCATAGTTGGACCCGCGATATTTGTTGAGCAGCGACACGCCCTTGGCGCCGTCGACATAGCCTGTCTTGGGATCGTCCCATTCGGGCTTGTACTGGGCGACGAAGTCGTCGAGCTTGGCGATGCCGCCGGTCTCGGCAAGGTCGCCGAGGCGGTTCCATTCCGTCGAGTAGATGTCATAGGCCCCACCCTTGGTGGAGATGTCCTGCATCGTCTTGGTGAATTCCTGGCCGTTCGGCAGGCCGACGATCTCAATCTGGATGCCGGTTTCCTTTTCCCACAGCTCCTTGATCGACGGCGCACCCGCCGGGAAAGGCTGTGTGAGTTGACCAATCGAGCCATCCGACAGGCCAAGCACGATCTTGGCCGGCGCCTTGCCTGCTCCCTTCAAGGCCTTGGCCGCCTCAACGGCACGGCCTTCCGGCGTGTCGGCGCCATATTGATAGCGCTCGGCGCCCTCGAAACCGGTGGGGCCGCCTACCATGCCTGGCGCCAGCGCGTCGGCCGCAACGGCACGGCCGGGACGGATGAATTGCGGTGCGATACCGGCCGCAGCCACGAACGCCGCCGCCTTTCCTCCGGACGCCAACAATCGGCGTCGCGATATGCGGATCAAATCAGACATTGGAATTCCTCCCTCAGGCCCGATGTTTCCTCCACGAGCCCATTGAGGGATATTGACGGCAGCACCGGAAGGCTGTCAACATCATAAATACTCAAAATACATCGTAACACCGCAACTGCGGAGAAAATACGTCATGCAAAGGTCGACACACCGGCTCAATGCCTCGATTTGATGGGAAATCTGCCTTTCTGGCACGCGACTATCACGCCGGGCGACGCGATTTAGCCCAACCTCCTTGCGCATCGGCTTAGGCTGGATACATCATTTCCCATCAGAATCGCTGATGGCTGGCAGCTATGGCCGTCGGACGGGCTAGCGGCATTGTGCGATCTTATGCATTGAGGAGATGAAGACGGTGCGTTCCACCTTGACTGACATAGCCCGGGAAGCCGGCGTTTCCGCCGCCACCGTCGACCGCGTGCTGAACAACAGGCCCGGTGTGCGGGCGCGCACGCGTGAGATAGTGCTCGAAATGGCGCAGCGCCTCGGCTACATCGCGGAGGGCCCGAACGGAGCGCCGCCCAGGCCCTCACCTGGAGAGGTCATCCGTCTCGACTTCGCTCTGCCGGCCGGCACCAATTCCTTCATCAAGATGCTGCATCGACACATCGAGGCGCAGGCCCTAGCGCGCCCCGATCTCGACGTCCACATCGCCACCATAGAGGGCTTCAACCCCGACCGGCTCGCCCGCCTGCTGCAAGAATTGCGTGGACAGACACAAGGCGTCGGCGTGATCGCGCTCGATCATCCAACGGTGCGCGAGGCGATCCGCTCGCTGTCGGCCAATGACGTCAAGGTGGTGACCATCGCCTCCGACATCCTGCATGTTCCGAGAGTGGCCTATATCGGCATCGACAACCGCGCCGCGGGGCGGCTGGCCGGCTATCTGCTCAACCGCTTCATGGGGTCGGAACGCCCAAGCAAGGTGGCGCTGTTCGCCGGCTCGCTGTCCTATCGCGGCCATGAGGAACGCGAAATGGGATTCCGGCACATCTTGACCGAGGAGTCGCCCAATCTCGAGATCGTCGAGATGCGCGAAATGCTGGATGACCGAGAGAAGGCTTATTCGGAAGCATCAGCGCTTCTGGACCGGCACCCCGATCTTGCCGCGATCTACAATGTCGGCGCCGGCAACACCGGCATCGCTCGGGCGCTGAAGGAGCGTGGACGCGCCAAAGACATTCTCTTTCTCGGCCACGAGGTGACAGACGGCACCAAGGAACTTTTGTTGGATGGGACGCTCGATGCGGTCATAGATCAAAATCCGCGCGTCGAGGCGCGGGAAGCGCTCAACATTTTAAGCCACTCTGTCAGGCACCTGAACTATGAACCGCATCAACCACGACTTCAGGTGATCTTCAAAGAGAATATACCTGAAATCTGATCAATGGATCCGTGATCTTATCGCAAAGCACGGCGTTGGCGTCGCCACCGGTCCCAAATACGAACGAGAGCCCGAATGATCTCGTCAAAGCCGCCGATCTGGCACTATTCCGTGCGAAGTCGGAGGGCCGAGATGGGGTCGTGGTTGATGGTGCATGAGAAGGCCGTCGCCCGTTGCAACTCGGTCAGCCTTTCCGAACCTAAAAAGACCAAGTCCACTCATAGCACCGAAGTCGCGAACGATTGGGGCGAAGAGGGTTCTGGATGTCGGCACGAAGCCGACGAATGGCATACGCCCGTCCGTCCGCGACGATCACCTGAGGCATCGCCCCGGCCCAGGCGCACGAGCAGATATGTCGCAGGCAACCTCGTGTGTTATACACGCACGCTGACTTTTTGGGTCGGACACGAGATCGATGGACCAGGAAACGCTTCTTGCCGCAGTCCTCTTAGCTGATGTCGTGGGCAGCACGCCACTCTATGAGCGGATCGGAGACGATGCCGCTCTACAGCAGGTCTCGGATTGCCTGGACACGATGCGCGAGATTGTCGCCAAGCACCGTGGTGATTTCATTTACTCGAAAGGGGATGACATACTCAGCCTCTTCGAGAGCCCGGAAATGGCGCTGAGGGCCGTCTGCCAAATTACCCATCAACTGACTAAAGGGCCGTTGAGCGCCCGTATCGGATTGCATTTCGGGGCGGTCATTCGGGCGCGGGGCGCGATATTCGGTGACGTTGTCAATGTCACCGCAAGGTTGTCCACCACGGCGAACCCCGGAGAGGTGCTGATCAGCCAGAGCTTCTGCGAAGCCCTTTCCCCGAGAAGCCGCAAGGGCCTGCGGCTCCTCGACAAAATGGCCTTGAAGGGGAAGCAAGAGTTCTTCGATGTCTATACCCTGTGGAGCGACGATGGGGCCCCCGGTACGCAGATCACCAGCCATGGCGCCACTACAGATAGACGCTCGGTCCTGCCGCGGCAGATTCATCTGGTCATCCGCTACAGAGATCAGCTGCGATCCTGTCGAAACGGCGAATCCGTGACAATCGGCAGATCGGCGGAATGCGACATCATCGTCGAGCGGCCCTGGGTATCGAGGCGCCACGCCGCCTTCACCATATTGAATGGCAGAGCTCGGCTTCTCGAACGAAGCTCTTCGGGCACATTTGTGTCCATGGGACTCGGCCATGAAGTATTCGTACGCCGTGAAGATATTATCCTCTTCGGCTCCGGCGTCATCTCGCCTGGAGTGAAGTCGGCACTCGACGAAGCCCAGCTTCTTCACTACGAAATTGTCTCGGATTGACCCGGCCCGGATACTAGGTCGACCGGTTTCGAGCTGGTTCGCTGGCGCCTCAATGTCGCGCCGTACTCTTTGACAGCCATTGGAATCGACCGTTCACAAATGTGCCAAGGCCAATCCAGGAACGTCTGCTCTCGAAGTTGAACTGCGAAGAGCTGACTTCCGTTTCCCTCGCTGAGTTCGACGGAGCCGCGGCCGGTGCATCTCCCTCGCAGGATGCGGAGTTCTACCTGCTCCGAGGCCACATTCTGCAGGTGGATGGTTTCGGCAGCAAGCTGGCCCGCTCGATCGATGACGCGCTAGGTCTTGCCGCGAAAAGGCCGGTGCGTGGGAATTGTGCTGGACTGTCGGCCAGACAATGAGCTGGCGACGGGGAGCGGCCGGCTGAAGCGGGATGCCCGGACCAATTCCCTGCCCTGTGTCGCCTTGATATCCCCAGGCGCTGAAGGTCAGCACAGGCTGTTGCAGCCCGGGTCGACGAACGCTTCATCAGACCATTTGCGCCGCAATAGCTCCTCGACCACCTGCGAAGGCTCGCGATTGGGCTACCGTCACGAAATTGGCGCAGAAGCGCAGACCACTGACATATCGCGACGTCGAGATGGAGCTCGATACCACCGTGTTTGCAGCACCGGGGAAAATTCCTCTTGGGCCGATCGAGTTCAAGTTGCTGCGCCACATGGCTCGAGAATCCTGAAAGGTGATCAGCCGTGATGAATTCATCGCAGCTGGCTGGTCGCAGAAAGCCAGTGTGAGCGCCCAGGTGGTCGACGTTCACATGAGCCAGTCGCGAAAGTTGTTGAAGCAGTCGTCGCAGAGTTGCCATTCGCACCGTGCGGCTTGCCGGCTATTCTCTCGGGACACTGCGGGCTGACAATCTCGGCGGTTGGGTTCAGAAAGGTCGCTGCGTGACGCCGCAAGGGGACCAACGCGATGGGAAAGGTCTTGGCAGCTAGGGGACTTAACGCCACCGACATTGCAGCCGTGGCGCTGCTCTAATCGAGAGAAAGTCTGGGCGTATAGAACAAGCGACATGAGCATGTCGGATTGTTTGCATTCAAACGACCTTTGCGACGTTATCCGTGCCTTCGCCTTGCTGGTGCCGGAGGAAATCATGACGTCGCCCGAGAATTCGGTCGAACTCGTTCGCGACAAGAAGTGGACGGTCCGCGTCACCGCCTACGGCAGCACCCTGACGTTTCCGTTCGAAGCCGAAAGCTATGCACGTTCTTATGCCGATGGTCAGGCATTCCGTCTCGGGGTTCAGGTGGCGGAACTGAAGCGATGCGGCTGACAGTTTGTCGACGCGTTGGCGGATAGCCTGCATCGCCATCGGAACGAATAAGTCGCTGATTGCAGCCTCGCGATTTTTCCATCAAATCCCGCCTGCAATCTTGACAGCAACTCGGCAAAATCCCTCGCCGACTAGTGTTGTCGTATGGGCTGGAGCTTTCCTCGCCGCCGGTGGTAGGCGGGATACGCTGCCGGGAGAGCCCTCTTTTCGCATAGACGAGAACCTTGTGCTTTTCCATCTCAAGGCTGATTGGCGGCTGGATGCGCGCGCCGTCTTTCATGTTCTGCCATCGGCCCGCGCGGAGCGTGGAATCAACGGCGGGGAAGCGGATGATGTTTCCTGTTTGCGCTCGCGTAGCGCAAGAAACGCTGCGAAGAGCATGATAGCCATGCCGATGATGTCGATCAGGCTAACCTCCTCGCCGTAGGTGATGATGCCAAGCACGACGGCAATCACGGGTGAGACGAAGGCAAATGCTCCGGCGCGCGAGGCGCCGATTTCGTGCAGGAGCCGGATAAAGAGTGTGTAGCCTATGAACGAACCAAACAGCACGAGGAACAGCCACCCGGCCCAGGCCGGCCAGCCCCAATCGCCTTTTAGAGCCGCGGCCGCGCCTGGCTCCACAACGAGTGAGATGAGAATTAGGAATGCGCCCCCGAAAAGGGTGGTGAAGCCGGCGATGAAGTCCGATGAATATACCTCAAGAAGCGGCCGCGCGAGCACCGAACCCCATGCATAGATTACAGCTGCCGACGCCACCGCTGTCATCGCCAGCAGCCGGAGCCCCCTGCCCTGCTGGTCTGCGTGTGTCCAACTAGCATAGGCTTCGGGCTCGAACAGGACGCACAGACCGGCCGCACCGAGCAAAATCGCAAAGAGCCTGCGGCCGTCATAGCGTTCGTCCCCCAGAAGCAACGCAAACCCAAGCAGCGTGACGGGGGTCAGCGAAAGCTCAAGAACAGCCGCGGTGCCCGTATCGATGTAGAGCATGCCCCAAAAGAGTGGGCCATAGCAAAGCGGAATCATAAACAACGTAACAACGAAAAGGCGCGGCCAACTCCTTTTCGCCACCCGTGGTAGAGCAGCGCCCCTTAGGCGCGTCGCACTGAGGATCAGCAAGCCGGCTACTGTAAAACGCGTGCCTGCGAACATCAGAGGCGGCACGGTGGCGATCCCTGCCTTGATACCGATCCACGTGGTGCCCCAGATCACACATAAAACCAAAAATGTCGCTGTGTTGCGGTTCATCGGAAGCAGCCTTCGCTGGGCGTTGTTGGTTCGTCGTAACGGCCAAAAGACGTTTATTTCGTTACAACGGCCTCTTGCCAATACGGTTCCGCCAACCGATGTTTTCGGGGATGGATTGTGCGAAGACTATCGTCGACATGCGCATGGTTGGCGGTCACGCCTGCCTGGACTTCGTCAACACGGTCGACGCGCGACGCGATGTATGGGGCCCAGACCTCTTGCAGACCTATGCCGACCTGGTCGTCTGGGCTGGACGTGCCGATTTGATCGACGTCGATGAGGCGCGAGCACTGCTCGCGGAGGCTTCCGCCCGCCCGCTCCTTGCGGAGGCGGCATTGGAAAAGGCCAAGATTTTGCGCGAGGCCGTTTACGCGGCTCTCCAGGCCGAGGCGGCAGGCGCCCGGGTGCCGGACGATGCCTTGCAAATCGTGCGCGATGCAGTCGCCCTAGCCCTGCCGAAGCGCTCGCTTTTCCCGTCCGGCGACCGCCTCGCTTGGCAGTGGACCGACGCAGCCAGTCTGAACACGATCGGCCACCGCGTGGCCTTTGAGACAGCCGAGTTTTTGGTGTCCAGGAATGACCGCCGCCGCGTGCGCGAGTGCACCGGGCCGAACTGCGGTTGGCTTTTCATCGACACCTCGCGTGGCGGGCGCAGGCGGTGGTGCTCGGATGAGAGCTGCGGCACACGCAGCCGGGTAAGGCGCTTCAGGGCAAAAGCCGCAGGGAACATGGCTCCCAACAGCAAGAATTAGTATCTGACGCCAGGCTTGGATGACCAACGCAGCATAGTTGGCTTCACGCTATCCCTGTCGCTGTTTGTCCAACGAAGCTGGTCTCGCGAGCGACTGTGGCCAAGACTGTGGAGAACACAGCCGGCGCGGCAAGCCAATCATCGCGTTCCAGAGCGGGTTGCTTCGGGGCCGCCTACCTCGCCACGCTTCGATCGGTCGATCTGCTCAAACTTGACGGGAACTCCGGTAGCGTTACGGCGTTTTTCTCAGTCCGAAACAAACAAGGATAGGTGCCATGGACTGGAACTGTGTCGAAGGCAATTGGAAGCAGGTAAAGGGCAAGGTCAAGGAACAGTGGGGCAAACTCACAGACGATGATCTGGACCGTATTGCCGGTAACCGCGATCAGTTGGAAGGCAAGATTCAGGAGCGCTACGGCATTGAGAAGGACCGCGCTCAGCGCGACATCGATGACTGGTATGGCCGGCAAGGCTGGTAGGTCGCCGGTTCCAAACTGAACTTGAAAAAGGGCTCCGAGAGGTACGGCGCCCTTTTTTGCTGCGCTTCTGTCGCCTTTTCGTCTCACGACAATAGCGCTCACCGAGAGACGTGGAACCGCCAAAGGTGCCCGTCGTTATCTGGTTCTCGAAATTACATTGGGGGATTAGTTGGACAGAGACGACGCCTCAGCGATCGCAACTGGAGTTAGCGGGCTCGACTACATTCTTCGTGGCGGCTACGCCAGGAACCGCTCCCATCTCATCGAAGGGAAACCAGGTTCTGGAAAAACCACTCTTGGCCTCCAGTTTTTGATCGAGGGCGCCAAGAAAGGCGAGACATGCCTTTACATCACTTTGTCAGAAAGCAAGCGCGAACTGCTCTCGGTTGCTGGCCGTCACGGCTGGGACCTGAAGGGGGTGCAAATTCTTGAACTTGTGCCGCCGGAGCTCAGTTTCGATCCGGCGCAGCTACAGACATTGATCCATTCCTCGGAATTGGAACTCGGCGAAACCGTGCAGTCTGCCATGGCCGAGATCGGACGCGTCAGACCCGATCGCGTGGTGTTCGATTCGCTCTCTGAAATTCGACTTTTATCGCAAGGGTCACTGCGGTATCGGCGCCAGGTGTTGGCATTGAAGAGCTTCTTCATGCTCAACAATGTGACGGTGCTTATGCTCGACGACCTGACCGCTGAGCAGGATGATCTCAATTTGCATTCGATCAGTCACGGCGTCATTCGGATGGAGCAGCTGTCGCCCGTCTATGGTGGAGAGCGCCGGCGGCTACGCGTGATCAAAATGCGCGGCGTGCAGATCCGGGGCGGCTTTCACGATTTCGTCATTCGCCCAGGCGGCGTTATCGCCTATCCGCGGCTCGTTGCAGCCGAGCATGAGGTGGCCGAGCATGATACGCCGGCCATGAGCAACAACCGGATCGACACCCTGCTTGGCGGCGGGCTGGCCCGTGGTACCAGCACGATGCTGATGGGGCCGTCTGGCGTTGGCAAGTCTACCATTGCCTGCACCTATTGCTATGCCGCACTCGAGCGTGGCGAGCGTGTGCTGGTGCTGTTGTTTGACGAGACAAAGCGCATCTTCTTGGCGCGCGCCGCCGGGCTCGGCATGCACCTGGAGCCGTTTGCCGAGGACGGCACGCTGATGCTTGAATCTGTCAATCCGGCTGAGCTTTCACCAGGCGAATTGTCTTCGCGCATCCAAGCGGCCGTCGAAGAATCCAATGTGCGGATCGTCGTGATCGACAGCCTAACTGGCTATCTCAATGCCATGTCCGAAGAACAACATCTGGTGCTTCAGATGCACGAGATCCTCACCTATCTCAATCAGAAGGCAGTGGCGACGATCCTGCTGTTGGCCAATCACGGGCTGTTTGGGCAAACGGCAGCGCCGGTCGACATGACCTATCTCTGCGATTCCATCATGCTTCTGCGCTTCTTCGAGAACGCAGGTCAGTTGAGACGCGCGATTTCCGTTGTCAAGAAACGTGTCGGCCCCCACGAAGAGACAATTCGTGAGTTTAAAATCGGCGGTAACGGCGTGGCCGTAGGTGAGCCACTGGAACAATTCCGCGGCATCCTGATGGGATCTCCGGAATTTGAAGGCAAGCCGACAGACCTTCTGAGGGATAAGGCGCTGTGATGTCGTCCAGCCCCGCCGTTCTCGTGCTGGCGCCGCTTGGCCGTGACGCGAGGATCGCGGCCTCCATCCTGGCTACAAACCAGATTGCCTCGCGTGTGTGCGGCAGCTTGGAAGAGGCAGTGCAGCTTCTCGACGAGGCTCAGTGCCTTGTCGTGGCCGAGGAGGCCCTGCTCAGTTCCGATCGAACGCAGTTTGCGGCCTGGCTTGAAGCCCAACCCGCATGGTCGGATTTTCCGATCGTGCTTCTGACGATGCGGGGGAACGAAGTCGACACGCGGATGGCATTTCTGGACCGCTATCTGATCGTGCTTGAACGGCCATTTCTGGCTTCGAGCCTCGCCAACTCGGTGCGCTCCGCCTTGCGTGCCCGCGCCCGCCAGCGTGAGGTCCAGTCCTACATCGAACAGAAGCGGGAGGTCGCCGATCGGCAGAAATTGCTCATCCGCGAGCTGCATCACCGCGTCAAGAACACGCTGGCCAACGTTCGCGCCATGATGGGCGCGACGGCCAAGTCGAGCGGCAACGTCGATGATTTCGTACGCGATTTTTCAGCCAGGCTCGTTTCCCTGGCCCAGACCCATTCGATGCTTACCGACGATTATTGGCAGACTGCCTCCCTGCACAAGCTGCTCGAAAGCGAGCTTGACCACTATGAGACGCGCGACAGGCCGCGTATCGTTATGGAAGGCCCGAACGTAGCGCTAGTCGCCGACATTGCGGTCCCCGTCGGGATGGCTTTCCACGAACTGGCCTCCAATTCGTCGAAGTTTGGCGCGCTTTCGCAAACGGGAGGCCGCCTTGATGTCCGCTGGTCGTTAGGCGGGTCCGGCGATACACAGATCGTCAATCTTGACTGGCGGGAACGAGATGGGCCGAAAGTAGAGCAGCCCAGTCGCCGGGGGTTTGGCACGACACTTCTGGAAAAAGTCGTGACCGTGCAATGCAACGCAAAGATCGAATTGAACTACCATCGTGACGGCTTGCAGTTCACCATGGCCTTGCCGTTGCGAAACACGCGCCTTGTGCCGGCTTACTGAGCGGCAACGGAAAGGCAGGCTGGGCGCCGCGATAGGGATTAACTGAGCGTCACTCGGCAGGCTGGTCTAGCGCTCTGGCCGAGCCATCAGTTCCGAAAAGACCGCCTCTCGATCTCCCATATGCCTCTGCAACATTGCGAGAGCTCCGGCGTGGTCTATGCGGCCGACCTTGGTGATGAAGTCGAACACGTGCCGCGGCACTGTGACCCGGGTCATGCGTCCTAGACGAAACTTTGGGCTTTCCCGGAGCGCAGCTTTGTCGCCTTCGTGGTCACCCCCCGCCATTTTGCTCACGATCCTCGTTGATAGCCCGGATGCGCATCTGAACCATCTGCGACCCGTCGGGGTTCCGACTGGCGTCGTAAAAAAACAAGAGGCCCGCAGGCAGGCTCGATCGACGGTCAGCTATCCCGAACAGCAAACGAAATCACCCTCGCCTTTGGCCAACCAACTTTCGCCAGATCACTTTCGCAATGCCTGCGGCCCCAGTACGGTCGGACAGCCCGCGCCTCTGGCGGCCGAAGTGAGGCGCCGGGAACATACAACGTCGGTCGTTGTTTCTCTGATCAGGAGGAAAGATAATGGCAGACGATAAGAGCAAGCGTGATTTTCGAGATCGCAATCGTGTACCAGTCGATGAAGATTATGAGGTTCGCTATTTCGCCAAACAGCATCGTATCACGCCAGAACAGGTCCGCGAGCTAATCAGAGAACACGGCAACGACCGGAAGAGGCTCGAACGCGAGGCAAGAAAACGGGCTGATATCGGCTGATGGTCGCGACGCATCACGCGGCTTTTCGACGAGCGGGTCTGAAAGGCTGCGCGAGCGTGAAAACGTCTGGCCGGATGCCCGCCTCGACTTGCTTCCATGTGACCGGGTGGGCAATTGGGAAGCCGGGCCGCGCTCGCGGGGAAAAAGCGCCTATTGCGGTATTGCCCCGTCCGTTGCGGAGATAGTCGAGAAAGATCCGGCCTCCTCGGGCTGCGGGGTCAGCTGACAACAGGTATCGGTCAGGATCGGTATCAACCAGACGGTGGGCGAGCGACTTGGCCAGTTTCCGGGCGCTGTCATGGGTCATCTTCGCAACGAGCGGGGCCATCAAGTGGATGCCTTTGCCGCCAGTGACCTTTGGCCAGCTCTCCAAGCCTGCCGCTTCCAAGATGCCCCGTAGCGCCAGCGTGGCCTCGATCACAGCGTCCCATGGCACGCCTTCTCCGGGATCGAGGTCGAGGACGAGCCGGTCCGCATGTTCGATGTCTTCAATCGTCGCGTTCCAAGGATGAAGCTCAACGGCATCCATCTCGACCAAGCCAAGCAGACCATCCATGTCATCTATCCATACCCGAATGCCTTCGCCGCCTTCGCGCTTTTGAACGCGGAGCTGGTGCACGGACGACGGTATCCGAGGTAGCGGTCCCTTGTGATAGAAGGTTGCGCCGGAGGCGTGGCGGACCAGCTTCAGCGGTCGCCGAACCAGATGAACTAGAGCTTGATCAGCGACCCGGCGCCAATAGTCTGCCAGCTCTTCCTTGGAAGGTGCAACCGCATCGGGTAGCAGCTGGAGAATGTTCTCGCGCGGGACGCCGTGTTGTCCTTCCGACCTCCGCTTGGAGGGCGATGGAGGCTTGGGCGGGATTGCCTTAAGATCCTCGCGTAGTCCCTTGAAGACCGCCTCCCGCAAGATGCCGCGGTCAGACACGCCACTGAATTGTACCTCGGCAAGAACGTCTGGTTTGACCCATGTCGCCTTCTTGATCGGCTCCGACAGCGGTGACTTGGCGACAACAAGCGGATTAAGCCGCTCCCTAACGCGCCGGGCTGCGTCCAGCGTATAGCCGGTCTGGGCCTTCCCGGCATAAAGCAGCCGGTCGCCCTCTCGCCTGCCGATGTACAACGATGCGATGCGGCGCGGCTGCGCGCCAAGTTTCTCGACGAAAGCCACGATTGGAAAAGTGTCGCTCTTGACACATTTGACCTTGACCCAACTGGTCTGGACGCCCGAGCGGTAGTGAGCATCCGCTCGCTTCGATACGATTCCCTCTATGCCCATCCGGCAGGCATGGTCGAACATATCCTTGCCGTTCACCTCCAGATGCTCGGCATAAGTCAGGGTTGGCTCGGTTTCGGTCAGCAGCTTCTTCAGCGCAGCCTTGCGCTTCACTAACGGTTGTTCCCGTAGATCACGGCCATCGAGGTACAGGAGGTCGAAAGCGTAGAGAGTCATCCGCAGCGAACTTGGGTTGCCCAGCTCACGTTCCAGGGCTTGATAGTCCGGCAGGCCGGTGTCGCCCAGGACGACAGCTTCACCATCGATGATAGCGGATTTGACCGGCAAGCTTGCCGCGGCCTGAACAATCCTCTTGTAACGGTGGGACCAATCGTAGCCGCGACGCGTGAATGCTCGCGCCTTTCCGCCTTCAACGACCAGCTGCGTCCTGTAGCCGTCATATTTGATCTCGTGAAGCCAATCTCCGCCTTCGGGAGCTTTCTCGACCAGTGTGGGCGATTGGAACTCAATGAACGAAAGCCGGTCAATGGCACTGGTCATATGCTCGCGACTCCAGGAATCGCGACTCAAGCCCCAGCGCCCCTGTCGGTTCCGAGCCTTTTAGAAGAATTGCATCGCGACGATTGGTTATCCGCCTCACTTGTTGATGTGGCGGCGCAGCAGAGTGATGTTGCGATTGTTCGCCTTAAAATAGACGTCGAAGATCGAGCCGAGAATTGGGACACTTCCTACGAGCGTATCCAGCAGCACGTTGCCTAGCATGCGGGCGACCAACCCATTTCCGGCACCGACGTTTCGAGCTCGCAAGACGATGTAGGCCGAGACAATGCCCGTTGCCGCATCTCCGAGTACGGGGACCAGACCTACGAGCGCATCCAGTCCAAAACGAATTGATGTGCCTGGAATGCGCCAGCGGGAATCGAGTAGCGCGGCCAATAGATCCAACTCGGCAAGTACGTTTGCTGTATGACCACCGTGACCGCCCTGCCCGATCATGCCAACTCGCGCGCCAGTACGATTTAGTATCTCTCCCTGATGGATAGCCGTCACCTTAGATATCGCTTTGGCCGCCTGAATTCGCTTGCGTCCTGTGCGATGGCACGTCGTCGAGCAAGGTCGTCTCACCGGAGCTTTTCGGCGCCTCAACGGGCAATTCACCAGTAGGCGTCATTTTGCTGACGGCCTCAGGCAAATCTCGCGTGATCCGGCTTATGAGCTCCTCGCGCGAAAGGCCGGTCTGCATCGAGAGGGAAGTCAGGGTGTCTTCGTCTATGGCTGCTTCCACCTCGCTTGGCTGGATCGGCTCGTTCGGCCCGGTGCCTACCCACGAATCGACCTTCGATCCGGCGCCTGCCCCTCTGAACCGGTCGAGAATATCGCCAAGCGCGGTCCCCGAAACGCCTTTTGAAAGCTGATCCAGAATCCCGCCTTGCGGATCATTTGGGTTGCGATCACCCGCTCCACGGATCATGTCGCCGATCTTGTCGCGATTTTGGTATGCCAAGACGCCGAGCATCGCGATCGCCAATTTTCCCAGGTTAGCCATTGGTACCTCCACTGTTCAATGGACAAGGGCTCAACATCACAAAAGTTCCGACTGGCGACGATCTAATTGAATAAGGGCTGGCGTATCGACACAGACGTGAGCGGTGCTGCCTAACCGGCTTGTTTCCGTTTGCGGTGCGGCTTCGGCCTCGCAGACGTTGATCGTGCGAAGCTCGTTGCCTGCCTGATCGCGCATGCGCACTAACCATCCGGTCATATCGTCATCGCCCAGATCAGCCAACAGGCCGATTCCGCAACGGATCGCTTCGGCGCGAGCGGCCTCAAAACTTGGCGTCTCGGCAGGCGGAACCTAGCGAGCCTGGTCGCCGTGGCGATAGTAGAACGTATAAGCGAGATGGATTCCACGCGCTGCCTTAGAGTATGGAACTACCACCCTCATCTTTGACGGGGGTTTGGCCAAACAGCGAACATCGGCTAGGCCTAAGACGATCGATCGAGGTCGACTCGCGCGACGGCGTAGGCGCCAAGCGAGATGCTTTGATCATCCAGCGGTCTTGCGGAACTTTCCATGAAGTCGGGATCGGTTGCCGCCCGCTCGAACTGCTCGGCGCCGAGAAGAGCAATGCGGGCGCTGCTCGGCGAATCCGAAAGCCGCACAGATTGCGTCTTGGCGGTAAGGTTAGCGACCCACAGGGTCACGCGGCGATCTTTTTCAGCCGCGATCGTGGCGACGCCGTCAGCGCCGGAAGTTCCTACGGACAGCAAGGTGGCTCCGCCGAGCTTTGAGAGACCAGCCAAGACATGGAAAGCGGGATAGACCGTTGGGCCATCCTGCTGATCATACCATGGCTGCACGAAATCAGCCTTCCTATGGATTTGGCCAAAGGGGCCGGCGAAGTCACCGAACGCGACGGCCTCGATTCCTTCGCGAGCGCAGGCCGCGAAATATCCGACAGTCCAAGCCGCATTGAACAGCCCGCGCTGACGAGGATCAATGCGCGATAGACAGACGCGAGCGTTCGCTTCATTCGGCGTAGTGGATTTTCCGTATGGGTTCTCACGGCAGCCGAGCTGGATGGGACCGATACGCAGTGGCAAGCGTTCCCCCATGAAAGCATGCGCGGAGCGGATTAGATGGGGGATTGCCTGAAGTGTCTCCATCACCGAGACATCATCTGCGGCGTGCACGCTGGGACAGGTGGTGAAGGTCACGTAGTCGAGCGCTTCGGCTGGCGGACGCTTGCGGTTGAGTTCGGTGAAGTAAGCGGCCATGCCGCCGCCCAGCGCGATGCCCGGGAAAGCCCGGCGAGCGGCGGAGTAGCTTTCGTGGAAGCTGGGCATAGTCGGCCACGGTGCTCCCGGCTGTACGGATGTCATGTCCTGCGCCGGAAAGACGGAGACAGCTTCTAGTTTGAGGCCGAGTGAGTGGACAGCATCCGCGACCGGCGCCAATTCGCCGAATGGATCGCGCGTGCCCTTGGTGATAATCTCGAGGACCACTCCAGCGCCGGTCAGCCGTGCGAGCGCGGCGTAGCTTTCTAGTTCGTCCTGGCCGTGTGCGATCCGGAGATCGACCTGGCAGACCATCCACTGGGGAGCCATTCGTCGTAGGAGCTCGGGGGCTTCGAGCGCGTGCTTTGCCTCGTCGGCGGCGACGCCGACGCCAGTGCGGGGCACTCGGCCGACCGGTCCGCCGATCGTCAGGTTGATGAGTGGATTGCGATTTTCAGACGTCCCGGCAGGGAGCGTTCCTGACACGTGAAGCCGGACGGCCTGCGTGAATTTCTGGCCCTTGGGCAGTCTGTAAGGCCACGGGCGACGCAGAGGGCGGACATATGTTTTATACGAGGCGTCAGACCAATTGCGTTGGTCCTCCATCTCAAAGGCATCACCCTCCATGGTGCATGTCGCCCAGATCCCAGGCGCGATCTCGTGCGACAACGCCCGGATGTCGGTGAACGGACATTTTGGATCGATGTGGTCCGGAAAGAACGATAGCTCGTCGTGACCATCCTCATGCAGCACCTTTATCGGCTTGCCGGCTAAGCCCTCGATCGGATGAAGGACGACGAAGCCGGTCCGATTCGTCAAAAGGTCAGTCTCGGGCTCTGCCTCCGCCACAAACGACAGCGCACCATCGCCACGGCCTGAGACGCGCGCCCGGTAAATCAGGCGGCCGGATGTTGCAGCACATGTTGCACGGTATTCAATGGCGAACGCATCCGGCCTCTCGTCGATCCGCAGATCATCGAGAACGGTGGTACATGTTCCCCAGTTTTCGTCCCGTACAAGAAACGAGATTCCGCGCAAAACCTCGATCGTCCCAACGTGGATGTAACGCAACGCCCCATTGTCGAACGCGACCGACAAGGATCCGGCGCGCAGCGTGCGCAGCGGTGCCTCGAGCTCTTCGGTGCCACACAAGCGGACTGCCAGGGAAGCTGCCGAGGTCAAATTGCGCGCTCCGTCGTGGCGTCGAAGATCGAGGCCCGGTTCATGTTGATGTCGATCGCAAGCTTCTCGCCCGGACGGCTGACATCGTGCGCCTGCAGCTCAGCCATCACCGGCGCGCCGGCCAGTCGGAATGTCGCGTAACTGCGCGAGCCGGTCGGCTGCAGCAGGTCGATCGTTGCCTCATAGCGAAACGTGCCCTGCTCCGGCGTTGCAGTGTGCGCACGAGTGAGGTGTTCTGGCCTCAACCCGAGCAGCACCTGCTGTCCGTCCGCGACGCCCTTCAGCCCCCTGCCGGGCGCTAAAGGCAGCAGTGCATCCGCGAGCCGGATGGCAGCGGCGCCTGCGTCCAAGGCAAGGGTACCTGGCAGGAAGCTCATCCGCGGCGAACCCAGGAACCCAGCGACGAACGTTGAGGCCGGGTGCTCGAACAACTCGAGTGGCGCGCCCTGCTGCTCTATCAACCCGTCGCGCATCAGCACGATGCGGTCAGCCAACGTCATCGCTTCGATCTGGTCATGGGTGACGTAGATCATCGTTGTCGCAATGTCCTGGTGAAGGCGTTTGATTTCGCCGCGCATTTCGTCGCGAAGTTGTGCGTCGAGGTTGGACAGCGGCTCGTCGAACAAAAAAATGCGGGGGTTGCGGACTATGGCGCGGCCGATGGCGACGCGCTGGCGCTGGCCACCTGACAATTGGCGCGGAAAACGCCCCAGCAACGGAGTGATGCCAAGCATGCGTGCCGCCTCGGCGACGCGCAACTCGACCTCTGGCTTCGGCATCTTGCGAGCCTTGAGGCCAAAGCCAATGTTCTTGGCCACGCTCATATGCGGATAGAGCGCATAATCTTGAAACACCATTGCCACGTCGCGATCGCGCGGCCGGAAATCATTAACCACCTCGCCGCCAATCTCGATCGTGCCTTGTGAGCTCTCCTCCAGTCCTGCGATGGTCCTCAGCAGAGTGCTCTTGCCGCAACCGGAGGGCCCAACCAGGACCGTGAACTCGCCGTCGCGGATGTGGAGGTCAATGCCGCGCACGGCATGGAATGCGCCGTAGCGCTTGTGCAAGTCGGTAATTCTGACTTCGGCCATGCGGGAGCTTTCCTAACCGCGAACGGCGCCGAGCGTCAGCCCGCGCACCAGATGACGTTGAGCAAGGACCCCAAGGGCGATCGATGGCACAAGGGAGACGATGGCAAGGGCCGCGGCTTCGCCATATTGCGCGCCCTGGAAGCCGATGAAGGCGCGGAAGACCGTTGGCAGTGTAAAGGCAGTTCGGCTGGTCAAGATCAGAGCGAAGAAGAACTCCGTCCAGCATGCAATGAAGGCGAACACAGCCGCCGCGACGATGCCCGGTGCTGCGAGCGGCACGGCAACGCGCCAGAACGCCTCCCATCTCGTGCAGCCATCGACGAGGGCCGCCTCCTCCATCGACTTCGGCATGCCGCGGAAATAGGCGAACATCATCCACACCGAGACCGGCAGCGTGAAGACCGTATAGGCGATGATCAGGCCGACATGAGTGTCGTAGAGCCCGACCTGGCGATAGATCAGGAACACCGGCAGCACGATCCCGATCGGCGGCAAAAAGCGCTGCGACAGCACCCAGAAAGACAGATGCTTGCCGCCGGTGTCGTAGCGCGCCAGGCTATAGGCCATCAGCGTGCCGAGCAGCGCCGAAAGCACCGTGGCCGAAAGCGAAATAATCAGGCTGTTGATGAGCCCGTCGAGACCACGATAGGCGAACAGCGCAGCTTTGTAGTGGACAAGCGTCGGAGCGGCGGGGAACCAGACAGGCGGTACGGTGAGGTAGTCGTCGCTGGGCTTGATGGAGGTGTTGAACATCCAGTAGAGCGGCCACAGCACGAACACCAGGAAGAACCCCAGCAGCAGAATTCGGCCGATCGGCAACGACCGGCGTTTCCTGCGGCGGGCGGGCGCGACGGCGGCCATCAGACCGGTTCTACCTTCAAGAGCCGACGCACCAGCAACGTCACGATGAGCGCCGTAAAGATCAGGAACAGCCAACTTCCTGCTGTTGCCTGCGACAGATGAAACTGTGTGAAGCCGATGGTATAAAGATAATAGGAGGCCGTGTAGGTTTGTGTTCCCGGGCCACCCCCTGTCATGATGAAAATGGTGTCGAACATACGGATTGCGTCGAGCAGACGGAAGGTCAGCGCCAGCAGCATCATCGGCCCGAGATGCGGGAGCGTGATCGCCCAAAAAACCTGCCAGGCGTTGACGCCGTCGAGTTCTGCCGCCTCATAGAGATTGGGTGGGATTGCGGTCAGCCCGGCGAGCAGGATGACGAACATGAACGGCGTCCACTGCCAGACATCGGCGATGATCAGCGAGACGTAGAGCCACGGGCGCTCCGTCATCCAGCCGATCGTAACCTCCTGCCCCAATAGTTGCGTCAGGATATAGTTCGTCGGTCCGAAAGGCCGCTGTAAAAGCAGCGTCCAGGCTTGGCCGACGATGACCGGACTGATGAACAGCGGCACGATCAGGATCGACATGATCACACCGCGGCCCGGAAAGCTGCGCACCATTGTCAGCGCCACCAAGAGGCCGAGAACGAATTCTATAGCGACGCTGATGCCCGACAGCGATGCTGTCAGCAACAGGGACCAACGTGCTACGGGATCGAACACGACCCGCTCGAAGTTCTTCAATCCGACAAAGGCGTGGCCCGGCACCTGGAAGTCGTAGTTGATGAAGGATACCACCAGCGAGAACAGAAGCGGATAGATCGACAGTGCCAATATCAGCAGCACAGCGGGGGCGACCAGCAGCCACTTGAAATGACGGTCAGCCCATTGGGCAAAGGCAGACAGCCGGGGCGGTGCGCCGGCGGCCTTCAAATGGCGGATCGTGGCTGTGGGCTGCATAGGCGTATCCAATCGCCGCTTAGCGGGGAGGTGTTGCGAGCCAAGCGCCCGCAACACCAATTGCTCCAGAGAGTCCGCCTCCCTTCAGAGGGTGACCGCCATGCCAAGTTTTTCCACCGTGTTGTCGGCGGTGGCGCCAGGCAGTTTCAAGAACTCGGTGTAGAAGCCCTTCTGCGAATCCACACCCAGTCGGTCGGTCGTCTCGTTCCACTCGGCGGCCGCCGTTTCAAGCGACGCCTTCGGATCCGCACCAGCCCACACCGCCGTGCACATGCGATCGATGCTCAAGAAGTAGTCCTGCGCGCCTGGCATGATCGGGTCGAGCAGACCGACATTTGCCGAGTTGTTGAGGTTGGCAAGGTACTCCTTGGCACTCGGGAAGAGCGCGCCGTAGAGCTCGGACTTGAAGTGCGAGATGCGGTACGGGTCGCGTAGCGCGTAGGGCAGCATGCAACGTGCCAGCGAGACGGGTGGCGAGCATACCCACTGCATGAACAGATACGCCGCCTCAGCGTTGGGCGAGTCGGCCGACAGTGCCTTGTTGTAGCCGGTGGCATGTTCCGGATTTCCCGGAACCACGGCATAGCCGACCTTGCCGGCGATTTGGGACTGCGGAATGAAGTTGATTGCCGTGGCCGACTGCGAATAGTTGGCCGCCATACGGCCGCTAGGAGGCCAGGAATAGATCATCGCGACTTTGCCGGTCAGGAAAGCCGCCCACAAGGAGACGGCGTCGAGCTCGTTGTTGCCGGGGATCGAGGCCTTGTTTGCGGCGAGCATGTTTGTCAGCGTCTTGACGCCGGCATCCGAAACCAAACCTGCCTTCATGTCGTCGCCGAAGAGTTTTCCGCCGTTGGCCCGGTACTGCTGCAGAAAGTCGAACTGATTGCCGGGGCTGCCCGCCTTGCGGAAATGTCCCGCGCCATAGACCTTTGGCGCCATCTGGTCGGTGATGAACTGGGCGATCTGGGCATATTCTTCCCATGTCTTGGGCGGTCCAAGCTTGGCGTTGAACTTCGCCTGGTAAGCCTCCACCATTTTAGGGTCCTCGAAAATGTCCTTGCGGTAGTAGAGAGCGAACATGTCGCCGTCGTCGAAGAACCCCCAGATCTTACCCTTGTAGGTCGGCAGCGCCTTGTACAGGGGATGATAGTCCTCGAGGTCTGCCGGGTTCATGTATTTGGCGATGTAGTCGTCTAGAGGGGCGATGACGCCGCCATCGGCAAGCGACGGCGTCCAGGCCGGCGAGATGTCGAGGACGTCATAGGCACCCGAGCCGGCGATGTGCTCGGCGACCGCCTTGGAGTACTGGTCCGGGTTCGACAGCTCGACGACATTCGACTTCATCCCGGTAAGCTGCTCCCACATCGGCCCACTGAAATTGCGCGGGTCGAGTGCCTGCAGGCCAGCCTCGTAGGTCATGTTGAGGGTGACGCCCGAATGCGCCTTGGCCGCCTCCGCCGCGCGAAAGGCGGAACCGTCCGCAGGCCCTTCCTTCGATGCTTTCAGGGCTGCGGCCTGCGCCTGGCCGAGCGGCGACGTGCCGTCCGCCAATTCCAATGTTTGCTGCGCCAGCGCCCAATCGGTCATCATCCCCAGCAGCGGGCCGGACACGGCCAACATGCCGGTCATCTGACCGAAGCGGGTGATGAAAGTTCGGCGGGTGGTTTCGCCGCGCATGAAGGCGTCGACCTCTGCTTCGAGACCTGCCTGAAAGTCACGTTTTTCACGATCGTTCATAGTGCTTGGTCCTCCCATTTTCCTTTTGCTTCACTCGTCCGCCGGCGCAGCGGTCAAGCATTTCCTCCCGTAAGGTCGCCGCAAACAGGCCGCGGCGGCGCGCCGAAAATCAGTGTCCTCCTAGGTTCCAAAGCGGGCGGCGAGCCCAGACAGCCTGGTCTTCCACAGCTCGCTCGAAAGCACCTCGCGATTGACCACGCCGCGCGGCTCGCGACCACGCTGCACCTCCATTACCGCTTTGACGTCGGCGGCACCGTTGCCGGCAAAGCACTGGTCGGTCCAGCAAAGCGCGTGCGGCGCCAGGATGACATTGTCGAGTTTGAGGATCGCATCGTCTGCCTCGGGAGGCTCTTGTTCCAGCACGTCGAGACCGGCGCCGGCGATGCGGCGCTCCTGCAGCGCTTGCGTCAGCGCTTTCTGGTCGACGATCGGGCCGCGCGCGGTGTTGATCAGGTAAGCTGTCGGCTTCATCAGCGCGATCCGCTCCGCATTGACGATGTGGTGGGTCTGGGGCGACAGGGGGCAACTCACCGACAGCACGTCGGCGCAGCGAAACAGATCCTCCAGCCCGACCAGCTCGACGCCCAGGTCGGCAGCGACCCCCTTGTCGGCAAACGGGTCATGGGCAATGAATTGCATGTCAAAGGGCTTCGCCAAGCGGAAGACCTCGGCACCGATGTTGCCGATGCCCAGCGACCCAAGCGTACGCCCGACGAGGCCGACCCCCATATGTTCGGAGCGCTTCTCAAAACCAACAGACCCTTTGCGGGTGAGCGCGTCCTTTGTCAGCAGCTTGCCGGTCAGCGCCAGCATGAAGGTGATGACGGATACGGCGACGGGCCGTCGCACGCCATCGGGCGTGATGACCAAGGCAATACCGGCTGCGGTGCATGCCTCAACGTCGACAGTGTCGTAGCCGACCCCGAAGCGGGCAACGACGGCCAGGCGGCCGCTCCTGGGGACACTCGTGGCATCGAAACGATGGGCGAGGAGGATCAGCGCATCGAAATCCTCAAGTTGGTCGGCGCGAAGCGGACTGTTTGACTCGAGGAACACCATCTCGACACCTGTCGCATTGCGCAGCGGTTCCAGATCGAAATCTGGGTAGGTCGGCGAGCCGTCCGGCCTGCGGAAATCACCGGAAAGCGCCACCCTGAATTTCACGCTGTCCATCGTCTCCTCCGCTCCTATTGGCACCCGGCCCGGATCTTGGAAACCGCGTCGGCGATCGCGTCGTGCAGGACCCAAACGTCGCCTGAATAACAAATGAAATCGAAGCCCTGTGCGTAGAACTCGTGTCCCTGGGCGACGTTGGGCACCAAGCGTCCAAGCGATTTGTTGTGCTTCTTGGCGGCGGCAACGATTTTGGCCATTGCAGCAGTGAAAGTGGGGTGGGCGAAGTCGCCAGGAATGCCGAGCGAGACGGACAGATCGAAATGTCCGACCCAAAGACAATCAACCCCGTCCAGTCCCGCGATGCCGTCAATGTTCTTGACGCCGTCGGCGGTCTCGATCAGGCAGATGAACGTGGAGCGCTTGTTGGCGGCCTCGAATTTATCAGCGACCGAGCCTGGGCGGTAGCGGTCATGAGCGATCTGCAGCGCCACACCGCGGGCGCCGGCAGGGTGGTACTTCATGGAGTTGATGATGTGCTGCGCCTGTTCGACGCTGCTCACCATCGGCGCGATCAGGCCTTCGGCGCCCATATCCATGGCGCGGGCGAGGAAATGGTAGTCCTGCGACGGCACACGCACCATGACCGGCAGATCGGCCGCCTCGAAATAACGGATCGCACTCTTCAGCGTTTCCAAGCTAAATCCCGAATGCTCCATGTCGAAAAAGACGAAATCGCAGCCAGCGGACTTCAGGATGTGACCGATTCCCGGCGTGGCGAACTCGGCGACGAGCGTGCCGAGCTTGACCCGCCTGTGAGAAACTAACGCCCTGAGACTTGGCTCCGACATGCACTTCCTCCCGTTCGCCCCAATGGGCCAATCCGCCTATGTTCGCCTCAATGCGTGGCTTCAAGAACGAGGTCGCAGGTCGTCACCAACTTGGTCACGACGAGCGGCGCGCTCTGCGTATTGAATTCGTCGAAATGAGCGGTGCGGCAGTGGTCCTCGAATGCGGCCTCGCTATCGTAAATCTCATAGAGCAGGACCCGATCCAGTTCGCCGCGCGCCTCCGTCACGTCAAAGCGGCGGCAGCCGGCCTCGGTGCGCATCGAGGCGGTCGCATTGGCGTCGACAAGTTCTCGGAATCTGTCCCGGGCACCAGGCCTCAGGCGGAAATCGACCCAGACGACAAATCCGGTCATCACTTGGGCCTCGCAAGTTGCAGATACCGCTTGGCCACATATTCGAGATGGCTGCGCATGGCCGCCTCTGACGCGTCTGGATCGCGCGCGGCGACGGCCTCGAAGATTTCGCGATGAGCCTGGTAAGCCTTGCGGTCTTCACCCTTGGCCAATGTGGTGCGACGCTGTTCGAGCAACCATTCAGCTAAGGCCGCGTGAATAGCTGTAAAGATCCGATTGCGGGTGATTACCGCCAGCACGTAATGGAAGTCTACGTCCGTGCGCTCGAAGCGCGCCAGATCGCCGATCGACTGCCGGTTGAGTTCGAGCGCCTCCTTGAGGCTTTCAACGTCTTCCGGGGTAGCATGCACAGCGGCGTTGCGGGCAAGACCGACCTCGAAAAACAGCCGCGCGCTCTGGAAGTCGTGAACCCCTCCCGGCGCCGAAATCATGTGCCGAGCCGGCCCTGAAAGGGCGTCGATCACGAATTGAGGAGTGGGTCGAGTGACGCGGGCACGCTCCCCCGATTTTATCTCGACAAGGCCCATTTTGCTCAGATGCAGCAGGGCCTCACGGATGGAAGGCCGCCCTACCCCGAACTGCCGCATGAGTTCCCGTTCAGATGGGAGACGGTCGGCTTCGGCCAACTCTCCCTCTCGGATCATCCGCTCGAGGTGCGCTGCCACCTCGTCCGAAAGCTTCCGCTGTTTGATCAGAACTCCGATCATGTGGCATACCTGTTATACCAATTAGGTACGTTATGATCCCATAGCACCCCTTGTCAACGAGATCTAAGCATCCGGTGGCCGGGCCCTTAAAGCGACTCCGTCGTTGTCGAGGCGTCCTTTGCGACGCCTTCAATGTCTTCACGAAGATTTCAGTAACTTGAGGGAGAGCGAGCACAATCTGCTCGGTGTTCCGATCGGGAACGTCTTCGAACCCTGGGTCGGTGGTCAGTTTGAACCTGCGGTGTGGACCCCAGGAGTGCCACCGGGCCGTGTGCTGGCCGAGACCTACCCAACCGCCTGCTTATGAGCTGGGACATGAGCCCTCGATGGCAAGTAGACCTCGACCTGAGCAAGATCAGCGAATGGAAGCGGGTTCACAGCCGAGGCGGAAAACGCGAACTCTCGCTGCTGGACCCCTTTGGCAATACGCCTGCTCCATCTCGTAATCTTTTTCCCCGCCGCAATGTCGCAAAGGAAGGGATTGTCGGGTTAGTCCCCTCTACGCTCCAGAGCGCTCGTCACGTTGTGCTCATCCTTGTGCGGTTGGCGGCCGCCGCTTGAGGATGCGCATTTGAAACTGTCTCAAGATCATTTTAGTCCTGAGGGGCCTCAGGCGGGGGCGCTTGCCATTTAGTTATCGTCACCTGCGCATGTCGAACCCGTACTCGGCGCCAATCTACGCGCTGGCCAGTTTGCGACATGTGGTTTCGGCGATCCGCTTTCAGTGCGACGATCATGCTGGACGGCTGATATGAGGCGCGTTCCCGCCTGGCAGCTTAGGGGCAGCAAGCAGGACGTCGGCTTTCTTGCCTCGACCTGGCCTAAGCAGTCATTCAATTCGTGGCCTCAAGCAGCTCGTCCACGCTCCTCCTGACGCGGCGTGCCATCCAGCCGATCTCGGGCTGATGTGCGTGGACGGCAGTCGTCCTTTGACCACCGCTTCTGGCGGCGCCGATTGGCGAGCCGCCTCGCCATCATTAGCTATGGAACGGAAAAGAAACCATTCAGCATCAGACTACCGCTTTTCGACGCACCTTTTCGAATATGTCGGAACGAGCGCTTGTCGCGCAGCCCACGATGCCCCCCATTGGTGAACCGGTTCCATGAAGAGTCTGACAATACGCCACCGCATCCTCGTCAGTTTCGCAGCCGTTCTGGTGGTCATGTCCGTGATAGCCCTCATCGCGTACGCCTGGTTTCTTCAGGCGGGGGAGGAGGCGACTGAGGTCGAGAAGGGCATCCTTCCGGACCTTTATCACAGTACCGAGATCATGACGGGCCAGATGGCGGCCCATAGTCTGCTTCAGGAATATGCCCTTCAGGACAACCCGTCAGACAGAAGCACGGTTGAAAACGCGATCACGACCAATCGCAACCAGGTGCAGCGGTCGATGGACGACTATGAGGCAACGATCGTCTCCGATATCGACAAGCAGAATTATGCAGCCGTCAAACAACTCGCCAACCAATTCCGTCTGGCTGAAACTGCTGTGCTGGAAACAAGCCGGGCTGCCTTGTCGAAAGGTGAAACTCCCAATGAAAGCCCAGCTATCAAGAACGAAGTAGAGCCGATCTTTGTAAAATTGCAGTCCGCTCTGCAGGCCATGGTTGAGGATCACAGAGGCGAGGCAAACAGCGCGACGCAGCGGATCAGCTCGATCGTCAGAACGGCCGAAGTCGGTTTGAGCGTTGGCTTGTTGATAGCCCTCGGGCTAGCCCTTCTTTTGGGTTACCAGCTGTTTCGCGCCATTACAGGTCCGCTCACCCGTTTGGTCGACGCGGTTCAATTGATGCGGCAAGGCGACTTCAGCGAACGGCTCGATCTGAGGCGCCGAGACGAATTCAGCGTGCTTGCCGACGGCTTCAACGCAATGGCGGACGATCTCACAACCCTCATTGGTCAGGTTCAAAGGTCCAGCATACAGGTCGGCACGTCGATAACTGAGATCGCCGCCACCTCCAAGCAACAGCAGGCAACTGCGACTGAAATCGCAGCGACCACAACAGAAATCCGAGCGACAGCCAAGGAAATCTCCGCCACATCAAACGAACTGGTCCGCACGATGAACGAGGTCTCCACAGTTGCCGAACAAACCGCTGCCGTGGCTGGCGGGGGGCAAGCGGGGCTGACCCGTATGGAAGAAACCATGCAGCAGGTCATGGAAGCGGCTGGCGCGATCAATTCCAAACTGGCGATCCTGAGCGAGAAAGCCGGCAGCATCAATCAGGTGGTGACGACCATCACCAAAGTGGCCGATCAGACGAACCTGTTGTCGCTCAACGCTTCCATCGAGGCGGAGAAGGCAGGCCAGTATGGCCGGGGTTTTGCAGTGGTGGCAACGGAAATCCGAAGGCTCGCGGACCAGACAGCTGTCTCCACCTACGATATCGAGCAAATGGTCAAGGACATCCAGTCGGCAGTCGCGGCCGGGGTGATGGGCATGGACAAGTTTTCCGAGCAGGTCCGTCGGGGTATGCAGGACATCCAGCAGGTCGGCGGGCAACTCTTCGAGATCATTCAGCAGGTTCAGGGGCTGGTGCCACGTTTCGAAGTCGCCAATGAAGGCATGCAAGCACAGGCGACCGGCGCGGGGCAGATCAGCGACACGCTAACCCAGCTAAGCGAGGCAGCTCAGCAAACAGTCGAGTCCCTTCAGCAATCGACGCTCGCGATCGACGAGCTCAATCAAGTCTCAGGCGGCATGCGAAGTAGCATATCGAGGTTCAAGCTACGAGCATAGCGAGCCGGCAGTAGGAGGTGACAATGCTATTCCTCGCCTTCAGCATGGGTCCGGATCGCTACTTGATCGATGTCCACAAAATTGAAGAGGTGCTGCCCTATATCGACGTGAAAGTTCTTCCGGGTGCGCCAACTGGTGTGGTGGGTTTGGTCAGCTATAACGGAATACCCATCCCCCTGATCGATGTCACCCTTCTTGCGCTTGGCCGACCATCGGAGCGCCTGTTGAGCACCCGGATCGTTGTGACGCGCTATCCGGCGGATGATGGCGAGCGACGCCTGCTGGGGCTGATCGCGGAACGGGTGACGGATACGATCGAGCGAGACCCGGCCGATTTCGCGCCGTTCGGACTGGAACCAGGAACCCCGCCCTATCTTGGGCCGGTGGCTTCCGATGGTTTGGAGATCATTCAGTGGGTCAAAGTGGAAGCGCTGCTTTCGGAAGAGATTCGTACCGCTTTGCTCCGCCAGGCGGCAATAGGTGATCAATGACCGGAGCAATAGAAAAGCTCCTGACGGAAACCATTGGACTGGACAGTGCCAGCGTTGGTCCGACAGTGGTTCGTCAGGCGGTCAGAGAACGGATGGAAGCATGCCGGATAACCAACCCTCAGGCCTATAGGCAACACTTAGCCGGTTCCTCGCAGGAGCTGCAGGAGCTGATCAATGCGGTGGTGATCCCAGAGACCTGGTTCTTTCGCGACCGAGAAGCGTTCACGATGCTGGCGCGGCATGCGCGCGCGCACAAGCCTGCTCAGCCGATAAGAATCCTGAGCCTGCCATGTTCAACCGGCGAAGAGGCTTACTCGGTCGCCATGGCCATGTTCGATGCCGGCTTTGAGGCGCATGAGTTCAAGATCGATGGCGTGGACGTCAGCAGCCGCAATATCGCGACGGCTGAACACGCCATCTATGGCCGCAATTCGTTTCGCGGCAGCCATTTAGAATTCAAGGATCGCTATTTCGAAGCGGCCGAGGGCGGGTTGCGGCCTGTTGCTGGGGTGCTGAAACAGGTTCGGTTCATGGTAGGAAACTTGTTCGGTTCTCACGCGCCTTTCGGGCAAGAGGTCTATGACATCCTGCTTTGCCGCAATTTGCTGATCTATTTCAATCGAGAGCTGCAGGATCGCGCATTGATCTGCCTGAAGGACCTGCTGGCCAAAGACGGACTTCTTCTGGTCGGTCCGGCGGAAGCAGCTCTTCCAAGGGTGCATGGCTTTCTTTCCGCTGAATGGCCATTGGCCTTCGCCTTTCTGAAATCGGAGCCCGTCAAGACCACGGCGCCGAAGGTTTCGGCCGCCGTCCCGGTGCGGACGCCAAGCCCTAAGGTCAACAAGAGCGAGCCTCTTCGTCCGTTCCGACCGACAAGTGGCAATGAAGGCCGCGGGCAGGCTCCGGCCAAGCCGCTTGCACGCGCCTCGGAAAGCCTCATCGCGGTTGAACGGATCGCCAATGCAGGACGCGTAAAGGAGGCACAGGAGGTCGCCCTGGCGCATCTCAGGGAGTTCGGTCCTTCCGCAGAAATCTTCTACCTGCTGGGCCTCGTCCAGGATGCGGATGGTTCTGCACCCGAAGCCGCGCAAAGTTATCGCAAGGCGCTCTATCTCGCGCCAAATCATCGAGAAGCTCTTGTCCATCTGGCCTTGCTGCTTAGCAAGCAAGGCGACCATAACGGCGCCGAGGCGCTGGCCGGCCGGCTGGGTCGGGTCCAGAAAAGGAGCGGCAGTTGATGGCGGCTTCGACAAGGATCGCTCAGCCGGTGGAGGAGATCGAAATCAACGACTGCTGGCGGCAAATAGGCGTACGGGGTGACAAGTCATGTCCGCTACTAGAGCAGCATCTCCACTGCCGCAATTGCCCGACCTACAAGAAGATCGCACGACGCCTCCTCGACCGTGCAGCTCCCTCGGCATCTCGCGACGAATGGCCTGACAAGGCTGGTCGTGCAGGGATCGATTCGGCAGACAGCGACGCGCTGCAGACGGCCGTTCTCTTCCGTTTGGGGGAGGAATGGCTGGCACTTCCGGTCGGTATTTTTCATGAAGTGGCTGAATCTCGTCGCGTTCATTCACTTCCACATCGCAGGAACAGTGCACTGCTCGGCATTGCGAATGTCCGTGGTGAATTGCTTATTTGCCTGTCCCTGGCCGAATTGCTCGGGATAGACGAGCGCAAGGAAGGGGAACAAGGCACACGAACCAAGGTATTTCGCCGCCTTGTCGTGGTAGGCGAGCGCGACAAGCGGGTTGCTTTTATGGTTGATGAGATCCACGGCTTACATCGGTACCAGGAACGCGACACTCTCGCTGTTCCGGCCATGATTGGCAAGGCACTGTCGGCCGCTACGGTTGCCGTGCTGCCATGGCAAGGACGAGCCGTTGGCTGTCTCGATCCACGACAACTGCTCACGATGCTGGATCGGAGCATCGCATGACAGATGAAGACTTCAGCCAGGTTTCGATGCTCAGCCTCTTCCAGGCCGAACTGGAGACGCAGTCACGGGCTCTGACCTCTGGACTTCTGGCACTCGAACGCGATCCTATCGCCGCCGACGCCCTGGAAGCATGCATGCGTGCCGCGCATTCCCTGAAAGGAGCTGCCCGCATCATCGACCTGATGCCCGCAGTCAAAGTTGCAAATGCGATGGAAGACTGCCTGGTCGCAGCGCAACGCGGGCATCTGAGGGTGCGACGGGAGCATATAGACGCGCTTCTGCAAGGTTCTGACCTTTTGAAATTGATCGCATCGGGATCATCGAGCGAAAGCGCCAACTCAGAAGTCGAAACCTTTCTCGCGAAGTTCGAGGGGTTGTCCCTCCCCCAGGCAAAGCCCGGGCCCCAAGATTTTGCAGCTGATTTCGCAACTCCAGATCATGCCCAGGAGCAACTGGCGACGACCTCTTCAGCGAACCTCCTCGTTGGGGCGGTGCCGCAAGCCCACGGCAGCATCAGCTCTGATAGAATGGTTCGGGTGACGGCAGACAGCCTGAACCGATTGCTCGGGCTGGCTGGCGAGTCGCTGATGGAAGCTCGGCGGCTCAGGCCATTCGCTGACGGGCTGCTACGGCTGAAGCGACTTCAATCGGACCTCGCAAGTGCATTCGACAATCTTCATGCAGTGCTGCCGCCGGTTTCAAACGATGCGGCGGTGGTGGAGGGGCTGGCTGAAGCGCAGCGAAAGCTTCGGTTGAGCCAAGCGTTCCTGGCGGAGCGTTTCGATGAGTTGGATTCAGTGGATCGGAAAGCGACCGATCTTGCCAACAGATTGTACGACGAAACGTTGGCGAGCCGGATGCGGCCTTTTGAGGACGGCGTGCGACACTATGCGAGAATGATCCGCGACCTCGGTCGTACCCTTGGCAAGCGGGTGCGACTGGAGATCGTAGGCGGCTCGACCGGCATCGACCGCGATATCCTCGAGCAGCTCGATGCCCCTTTGGGGCACCTTCTGCGCAACGCTGTAGACCATGGGCTTGAACCGCCTGAGGAGCGCCTCGCGATGGGCAAACCCGAAGAGGGGCTCATCAGGCTCGAAGCGAGGCACAATGCCGGGCTGCTGCAGATAGCCGTGGTGGACGACGGCAGGGGGATAGAGCTCTCGAAGCTGCGCGAGGCCGTCGTCGCCCGGCAACTTGCAACCAGGGAAAGTGCTGAAACACTCAGCGAAAGCGAATTGCTCGCGTTTCTGTTTCTGCCAGGCTTTTCCATGAAAGCGGGCCTTACCGACGTCTCAGGTCGCGGTGTGGGGCTCGATGCAGTGCAAGCCATGACGAAGGAAGTCCGGGGAGTCGCAAGCGTCTCCTCAGAATTTGGCCACGGAACCCGATTTCAACTGCAATTGCCGCTGACACTGTCGGTCCTCCGCACGCTGCTCGTCGATGTCGATGGAGAGCCCTATGCTTTTCCACTCGCTGCCATTTCCAAGACTTTGAAACTGCAACGGACGGAGATCAACGTCCTGCAGGGCCGGCCGCATTTTCGATTGAACGATCGACAGATCGGGCTGGTCACCGCTCGCGAGGTGCTCGATCGAGGTGAGCCCGGATCGGAACCGAACGAACTATCGGTCGTCGTCGTGGATGCGGGTCGGGGCGATGCGTACGGCCTGATCGTTGACCGTTTTCTCGGGGAACGCGAGTTAGTGATCAGACCTCTCGATCCACGGTTTGCCAAGATCAAGGACATCAGCGCAGCGGCCCTGATGGAAGACGGTTCGCCTGTTCTGATCTTCGACGTCGACGATCTGATCCGATCGGTGGAAAAGCTTGCATCGTCCAGCGGATTTCGAGCTCTTCGGCGCGCCGCGGGCGGTCCCGAAGCGAGCAGGCGCAAGCGCGTGCTCGTGATTGACGATTTACTGACGGTTCGCGAACTCCAGCGCAAGATGCTCGGCAATTACGGTTATGAGGTCGAAGTGGCGGTAGACGGCATGGACGGGTGGAATGCCGTCCGGTCTGGTCCTTTCGATCTCGTCGTCACCGACATCGACATGCCTCGCATGGATGGCATCGAGCTGGTGAGTTTGATCAGAAAGGATGCTGATCTCAAGAACACACCCATTATGATCGTTTCATACAAGGATCGGGAAGAAGATCGCGCGCGCGGGCTCGACGCAGGTGCGGACTATTATCTGACCAAGAGTAGTTTTCAGGACGAGGCGCTGATCCATGCCGTCGTGGACATGATTGGCGAGGCGGCTGAATGAGATCGAGATTGGAAGCCAGCGAATGAGAATCGGCGTAGTTAACGACATGCCGATGGCGGTTGAACTTCTGCGTCGACTGGTTCTGTTGACCGGCGAACATCAGGTCGCGTGGATCGCGACTAATGGGCGTGAGGCGGTCGAGGTCTGCAGACGTGATCTGCCGGATCTGATACTCATGGATCTAGCGATGCCAGAGATGGACGGCGTGGAAGCGACCCGCAGAATCATGGCGGAAACCCCGTGCTCAATCTTGCTGGTGACCGCCAGTATCGAAGCCAACCTCGCCGGCGTCTACGAAGCAATGGGTCATGGCGCGCTTGACGCAGTCGATATTCCGTCAGTGGGCATCGAAGGCAACGCGTCCTCGCAATCCGCCCGGCTTTTGACGAACAAGATACTAACGATAGGCAAGCTGATCGGTGATGCGCCTACCCAGGCAAAAAGGCGGATGTCACGTGCGGCTGAGCCGTCAACTCGACGCCTGATAGCAATCGGCGCCTCTGCGGGCGGGCCGGCTGCCGTTGCCGCAGTCCTGAGCGCGTTTCCCGTTGATTTTGGCGGCGCGATTGTGCTCGTCCAGCATCTCGATGCTCAGTTCGTTCCAGGCCTTGTTGATTGGCTAGGGCAGCATACGCGTCTCCCGATCCGTCCGGCGGGGGAAAGGGATAGCCCTCAAGCGGGCACCGTTCTCGTTGCCAGTTCTGCGGATCATCTGGTTTTCAAGTCAGCTCAGCAACTTGGCTATACGCCCAGCCCCAAGGACAATGTTTATCGGCCGTCCGTAGATGTGTTCTTCGAAAGTGCGGCGCAATGGTGGCCTGGCCCGGTGATTGGTGTTCTGCTCACAGGCATGGGCAGGGATGGTGCGCGCGGGCTGAGACAGCTCCGTGACAAGGGGCATCTCACAATCGCGCAGGATAGAGCAACCAGTGCCGTCTATGGCATGCCGAAGGCCGCCGCCGACATCGGCGCGGCTGTTGATATTCTTCCTTTGGGTGCGATCGGCTCACGTATAATCGAAGCCTGCGAGCGCTCCACGTGAAAGGCCCCTTCCGATGACGCAAGAACCAGAGTTGGTCCCGCCACTCGCAGATAACTATTCATCCATGGTTCTGCTCATCGATGATCAGATCATGGTTTGCGAGGCGGTCAGGCGCGCTCTAGCCAACGAGCCCGATATTTCCTTACACTTCTGCACCGACCCGTTGAGAGCGATGACGGTCGCGGATGAGGTAAAGCCAACCGTTATCCTGCAGGATCTCGTGATGCCAGGGGTCGATGGGCTGCATCTGGTGCGAGAATACAGGAAGCATGCGTCGACACGCGCGGTGCCAGTCATTGTGCTGTCGAGCAAGGAAGATCCAGCCACCAAGGGCGAAGCCTTCGCTGCGGGCGCGAACGACTATCTCGTCAAACTGCCGGATCGTATCGAGTTGATTGCACGCATTCGATATCACACGCGGGCCTATCTGGATCACGTCCAGCGAGACTCGGCACACCGAGCGCTGAGGGAAAGCCAGCGACAGCTGATCAGTGCAAATCTAGAGCTTGAACGTCTGACGCGGATCGATGGCCTGACGGGTCTCGGCAACAGGCGCTATTTTGACGAATATCTGGCGGCTGAATGGAAACGCGCTTTTCGCGCACAGTCCCCACTGTCGCTGTTGATGATCGATGCCGACAACTTCAAACGATACAACGATACCTATGGCCATATGGCCGGCGACGATGTGCTCAAGCAAATCGCCCGCGTAATCCAGAGCGGTTCCGGCCGCTCCACCGATCTCGCTGCGCGGTACGGAGGCGAAGAGTTCGTCATCGTGTTGGTCGACACTATACTGGAACAATCCAGTGCGATCGCCGAGCGGCTCGTCCAGAGCGTGCGGGAGTTGAACATACCCCACGGCCCGGATCGCGTGACCATCAGCGTCGGCGTCGCAACAGCGGTGCCCACCGAGAACGAGACGCCAAACGATTTCGTCAATGCCGCCGATTTGGCTCTGTTTCGTGCCAAATCGGAAGGACGAAATCGTGTTGCGCTTCATATGTCCCGCAGCTAGAGAAGCTCACATCTCAGTCAACGAAGCGCGCCCTGTTCGATTTGAGGACGACCTTGGCAAAGTCGGGCATCTCGAGACCTTGCCGCACCAGGCCATCAAGAGTTTTCTCAGCCGCCCTGATGGCGGAGAGCCGGGCCAGCACAGTCTCAGCCTCCAGGCGAGGCACCACGGCGACACCGTCGCGGTCGCCGACCAGTATGTCTCCCGGCGAGATAGTCACTCCTCCCAGCACCACCGGGAATCCGACCGTGCCTGGACCATTTCGCGCAGGCGAATTCGCAATGACCCCGGCACAGTAAACCGGCAACCCGACCGCCTCGATCCCGACAACGTCGCGCACCAGGCCGTCAGTGATGAAGCCGGCGACCCCCTTGTTGCGCGCCATGCCGAGCACGAGATCGCCAGTTACCGCGGTACCGGCAAAGCTGTCGGTGGCCGCGACGATGACATCGCCACTTGCTGCGGCATCCAGTGCTCCAAACAGGGCGAGGTTGTCGGCGGGACCGCAGTGACAGGTCACGGCGACGCCGACCATCGTCGCAGTAGCTGGCGACAGTGGCTTGATCGCATAATGCAAGGCGCCGCGTCCCCCCATCGCGTCTACGACCTGGCTAACCGGCACGCCCGCAAAAGCACTGATGATTTCTGCTGCGGGCCGTTCGAAACGGCGCTTGATGGTGAGCAGTGGTGGGTCTTCAATCATGTAGCGGCCCCATTCCCTGAACGAACGAAATACAGTCCGGCCCGAGGTCGCGCAGGCTCCGCGCGCCCATCAGTCCCATGACGCGGTCGATCTCCTTGCGGTAGAGTTCGAGCACGTGGCGTACCCCCTCCTCGCCGGCGACCGCGAGCCCCCACAACTGCGGCCGCCCGATCAGACAGCACGAGGCGCCGAGCGCCAGGGCCTTGACGACGTCAGAGCCTCGCCTGATGCCGCCGTCGATAAGCACTGGTACGCGGCCGGCGACAGCCGCGACAACCGCCGTCAACGCGTCCAGGGATGCGGCGGCGCCGTCAAGCTGACGTCCCCCATGATTGGATACGATGATGCCGTCAATTCCTCGGGCTACAGCCTCGGCGGCTTCGCTGGGATGCAGGACGCCTTTCAGCAACAACGGTCCGGACCAGACAGTGCGCAGCCAGTCGACATCGGCCCAGGAGAGTCCGGGATCGAGCATTGCGGCCATTCGGCCCGCCAATGCACCGACCGTCGCCGTATCTCCGGGGCGCGCGTAGTTGCCGAAAGTCAGTTTCGGGAGTCGGGTGCGCATACGAAGAAGCCACGCCGCCTTGGTGGCGGCCGCGAGGGTTCCGGCCACACCGAAGCGCGGCGGGATGGCAAAACCGTTGCGGATGTCGCGTTCACGGTTGCCAAGCATCTGGTTATCAATGGTGAGCACCAGCGCGTCGTAGCTTGAGGCACGCGCCCGATCCACCATTTCTCGGGTGAAGCCGCGATCGGTATAGACGAACACCTGCATCCACCGTGGGCTACTTCCGGTGGCTGCTATATCCTCCAGCGTGCAGACCGATCCGTGGCTGGCGCAGTAGAATGTCCCTGCGGCCGCTGCGGCTCGGGCGGCTGCGCGCTCGCCGTCGGGCCAGAACAGCCCAGCCAGGCCGGTTGGCGCGATGCCCAGCGGGATGGCAAGTTTCGCGCCGAAGAGGTCAAGGGAAAGGTCTCGCGTCGTTGCACCGTTGAGTGGTCGCGGCAGAATGGCAACCTCGTTAAAAGCTTGCTCGTTCCGGCGCAGCGTTCGCTCATCCTCGGCACCGCCATCGGCGAAGTCGAACACCGGGCGTGGCAAACTCCGCCGCGCGGCGACGCGGACCGCGGCCACGCTGTACAGGCACTTCAACGCCGCCATCGAAGCAGACGATGCCGCACCGCCGGCACCGCGGTCATCGCCTGTGTTTGAGGCGGACGAGGAGCTACTCACGGTTGCTTTCCGCCGATGCGACCATGATGCGTCGGTCCACCGCCTCCCGGAACACGCACGCAGGAGAGTGTTCCCTCAAAGGAGGGATCGCTGCCGGTCGCCAGCACGCCGGCATTTGTCACCCAAAGCATCTCGCCCGAGAAGACGCAGTTGGTCGTTGCCTTGCCGCAGACGAAGAAACCCTCCGCTGTGCCGTTGGGCTTCAGAACGTGAATGCCGTTGGCGGCAATATCCGTGACATAAAGGCGGCCATCGGCTCCGACCTTCAGCCCGTCCGGGATCGGATTGGCCCCAGGCAAGCGGCCCAGGTCTTCGACGGAACCATCCGGACGCTGCCGCTTGACGCGCCCCGTATAGGACTCCCCCCAAATGATCGAGCCGTCGGCTTCGATCGCCACACCATTGGGGAAGGTCGGCTTGTCGAAACCGAGAGCAAGGTAAGCACTGCCATCGGGGTTGACGGCAAAAATGTAGCTTGGGTCCGGATTCCCCGGGTTGTATGTGCCGGGATCGCTGAAGATGAGCCGGCCGTCAGCAGCAAATACAAGATCGTTTGGCCCATTGAGCCGAATGCCCGCGACTTCGCTCAGCAGGATTTCCGGCTTTCCGCCTTCGGCAACCCGCTGGATCGATGGCGTCGTCATGTCCGCGGCCCGCCAAGGTCCGGTCGTGCCGCCGTTCTGGCAGACATAGAGCAGGTCATCCGATCCGAGAACGCAGGCGTTGGGCGCTCCGGCAACATACGCGAACTGGCGAGCACTTCCGTCGCGATCTATGGCCGTCAGCTGGCTGCGATAGCTTTCGACGATGACAATTCGGCCATCGGGCAGCACCGTCGGGCCCTCGGGCCAGCCAAGGCCGGTCGCGACAACCTCGACGGCCAGCTTTTCAACCTCGTTCATCGTGCGACCCCCAGAACGGCAGACTATCAAGATTTGTCGGGTATAATCCAGCCTGACGATCTGGCGGTCACCGGACCCGGCGACTCGAAAGATAGCCAGGCTGACGTGCGCGTTGCTGGGCCCCCACTAGGCCGGCCCCCCACCCCGGCGCCGGTGAACCCCGACGGGCGGAGGCCTATGGCTACAGCGCGAGCCGATCGGTGTCTACACAGCTCGGTAGCACTGGCTTGCTCCTCCAGGTTGGGTGGCAGGATTAGGTGCTGCTGAGGCCAGCGTGCAAGGAACAAGTGCAGGTGGAGAAGGTTGAATCTCAGTTCCTCTCCCTCTAACACTCACAAAGTCCAACAATTCTCTGCTCCGCTGCCAGGCGCTCTTGAGCCCGAGCGTTTGCAGGGCGTGCGTGTGGCCAAAAGCTGGGGAGCGCCGCAGCGCCCAGGCGTGCAAATTGCTCTCTGAACGCCGATCCTTCTCCGAAGCTGGGGAGTAGCCCCAAAATCCAACGGCAATATCATGCCTCAACGGCGGTTTTGCCACTGCCAGTTTTGCGGTTCGCTCGCCTGTCAAAAGGGACAGTCTTTCGGGTCACGATCCGGAGTGGGTTTGCCAAGGCTCCCGGAATCGAGGTGGCCCACTTTTGCGTCGGGGCTCCGCCACTCTTCAGATCAACAGCAACCAGCACCAATACGCACCAATCACCATTTGCACAGCGAACGCGGTGAACCTGAGACTGACCGCGAGTTGGCTGGTTGAGACGAGGTGGATCACCGACTGCACTATACGTGCGCCTAACATCGTGGAGGCCAAGGGATCCGTGACATCTGTCTTTGAAATGATGATCGCGACTCCGAGCAGACCTCCGAAGATTGGAAGCCCTTCAATGCAGTTGGCGTGGGCACGGGCTAACCTCCGCATAAACGGGGAGAGGGCTCCGTTATCTGGCGTAAAGCCGTTTGCCGGGACTTGCCCAGAGATCACCAGGTAGCTCCGGATAACTTCCATCACGATCAGCAGGGCCAGCGCCCACGAGATGAAGCCAGTCAATGCGTAAGCACTCGCCGACATGTGCCCTCCCCGTGCTAGCACTCTAGGTCGTTGTAGCCGATCAACTAGTCTAATGCTATTCGACGAGGAGGGGCGGCCTGTAGTGGGGCCGAAACGGAATAGCAGCTTTTGGACGTTGTGCCCAGAATAGCTGCCGTTCAGCCAATCAGCAGTGATTGACCGCTTTCGCCCTTTAGCGACCCTTCCGCGCCAGATCAGTCGATGCTTGAAGCTGCCATTCGCAGAGTGAAAGCGGCGTCGAGCATGGTCAGAAAGGCGCGCACGGCGGGGTTGGCGCGTCGGCTTGCCGGCCAGAGCACGGTGACATTGTTTCGCTCGACCGCGAACGTGGACAGCACTGGGACCAGTTCGCCGCCCTTCACATAGGGAGCCGCCATGAAGGAGGCGCCTATGCCTATCCCACCGCCGGCTGCCAGCATGATGAGCACGGCATCGCTGGCATCGGCGACCACACCGGAATTGGGCACGATCTCGATTTCACGGTCGCCAATCCGGAAGGGCCAGCGAAAGGCCTGGCCTGTGCTCTGATATCGAAGGTTGACGGTGTCGTGCCCTTCCAGGTGATCGGGATGGGTCGGTGTGCCGCGTTCCTCGAGATAGGCTGGCGAGGCGAAGCAGCAAAGCCGATGGGGTGCGAGCTTGCGTGATAGTAGCCGGGTGTCAGCCAGATCACCGATGCGTATGGCGACATCGATCCCTTCCTCGATCATGTCCACCATCTGGTCACCCAGCCTGAGATCGACGATCAGGTTCGGATGGAGCCGACGGAAAGCCGGTAAAGCCGGAGCGATCAGATGCAGTCCGATCGGCAGCGACGCGGCCACGCGCAACGTGCCCGATGGTTCGGAGCGCGCGGTCATTGCCGCCTGCTCTATTTCCTCGGCCTCGCGTAGCAGACGCAGCGCGCGCTCATGCAGGTCGCGCCCTTCGGGCGTGAAGGTGAGCGAGCGCGTTGTACGGGTAAACAGCGACACTCCTAAATGCCGCTCGAGCCGCTGGACGCTCTTGCTGACCGCCGACGGGGAAATCGACAGCGCGCGCGCCGCTGCCGTGTAGCTGCCGAGCGATCCCGCACGCGCGAAGGCGATGATGCCAGTGAGCCGATCCAAAGTGATATGTTCCGCCATGGCATTACTTAACCGCCATCGGCACCGATTATCAACCGGCGGTCATGCCGCTAGATTCGCTCCAATGACATGGATGAGCGGAGATTTCACCAATGAGCGATAAGATGAAGGCAGTCCGTCTGCACGCATTCGGTGGTCCCGAGATGCTGGTGTACGAAGACGCGCCTAGGCCGGGTGTGAAGCCCGGCGAGGTGCTTGTCCGAGTCCAGGCGGCCGGGCTTAATCCGCCCGACTGGGATCTGCGGGATGGCTATCGCGCACTGCCGCCAGAATGGCGACCCAACGCGTCCTTCCCACTGATTCTCGGCACGGACGTGTCGGGCGTCATTGAAGCGGTTGGCGCTGACGCCGCTGAGTTCAGCATCGGTGACGAGGTCTACGCAATGGTTCGCTTCCCCGATAACTTGATGACGGGTAGCAATGCCTACGCGCATTATGTCAGTGTGCCGGCATCGCATGTTGCGTTGAAACCAGCCGGCATCGACCATATTCATGCGGCTGGTGCGCCGATGTCGCTTCTGACGGCATGGCAGTTCTTGATCGAACTTGGCCACGACGAGCCGAATCCGTTCCAGCCCTTACCGCATGAGCCGGTGCCCCTCGACGGCAAGACGGTGCTCATCAATGGTGCCGGAGGCGGTGTCGGGCATCTGGCCGTCCAGTTGGCGAAATGGCGGGGCGCGCGCGTCATCGCGGTGACATCGGCCAAGAACGAGGCGCTGATGCGCGATCTCGGCGTGGATCAATTCATCGACTACAAGACAACCGCGGCGGAAGATGTCGTTCGAGACGTCGACCTTGTCCTCGACGCGGTGGGCGGCGCGGACATGGAGCGCTTCTTCCATGTTCTGAAGCCGGGCGGCGCGCTGTTCCTGGTCAACCCACTGGGCTTCGCTGGTCACGAAGAGACAGAGAGGCTGGGGATCACGGTCTCATCCACACAGGTTCGATCCAATGGCGCGCAGTTGGCAAAAGCCGCCCGCCTGCTCGACGACGGCCTTGTGCGTGTCGTCATCGACAGCACATTCCCGCTGGCCGAGGCATCGCGCGCACATGAGCGCGCCGCCGACGGCAGTATTCAAGGCAAGATCGTGCTGGCCGTCTGAATTGTTGCTTTCAGTCCGAACGACCATCGGGAGTGCAGACGATCGGGCGCGATTACGCCGTTTAGCCGACGAAGACCACCGACCGACGTCCGGCTAAATCGTGCTCGACTACAAGTGCCGCGATGGCTGCCGCGATCTTCGCGCCGCCTTGCACTGACGGTTCGATAGGATTGGCGAAGTCCGCGTCCTCATTCGATACCAAGCGCAGGTCGACGAGCGGCAAACCGCGCGAGAACGCCGCCCGGGTGATGACGTCGTTGAGGACCGTCAGGGCAGTTGCGGCAAGTCTACGACGCTGTGGGTCGGGAAAGCGCGCCTCGTAGATCGTGCAGACAGCGGTGGGTAGGTTTTGGCCCAGCGCCCCCTCGAGCATCGTACAGTAGTCGTGCTCGAATTCCTCCCGGATATCGCTGATCCTGTCCAGAACCTCGGCCACCGAACAGGCCCCCTGCTCCAGAATCCCTGCATGACGAAGAGCATCATTGCCACCGACGCTGACGACAAGATGGCTAGCATCCTGGGGGAGCCGTTCAAGCTGCCGCTCGACGCCGCTTGTGACGGCGCCGTCGACGGCGTTTACCGTTGCACGCCACCCCTCCGGCAACCGCTCCCGCAGCTGCCGCACTACGTCGGGCCCGTGCGCGACATAGGCAGCGTTGTCAAAGATCGAATCCCCGAGAAGGACGACGTGTGGCATCGGATGCTCCGTTGAGGCCTCTGCCAATGCTGCATCAGCAGAGGAGGTAAGGTGGTGGGTTGTGACCGCGGCAGCGAGCACGGTCAGGAGATCACGGCGAGTCAGGCCACCTACAGAACGGAACGGCATCTCAGCCGTCCAGGAACGCCAGAAGCGCGGCATTCACCGCGCTGGCCTCTTCGCGCTGTTCCCAATGCGTCGCCTTCTCGAACGTCTGCAGGCCCCGATCGTTGCAAAGGGCCAGACTGCGCTCGGCCAGGCCATATTCCAGAGCTTGGTCCTGCATCCCCCACAGTACAAGGGTCGGCGTCGTGATCCGCTCATTCAGGCTTGGGCGGAAGCGCAGCGCCCGATACCAGTTGAGCATGCCTGTCAGCGCCCCCGGCCGTTCCCAGGCCTGCCGATACTCTGCGATTTCCTCCGCCGTGAAGGCATCTGTTCGGCTGGATTTGATGAGCGCCCGTGCCAGCAGAGCCGAGCGCCCCGCCCCCAGAAAAGCCTCCGGCAGCAAGGGGAACTGGAAGAAGGCCGCATAGCTGCTCCGCAGGAACTGGGTCGGAGATCGCAAGGAATGGGCAAGCAGCACCTCGGGATGGGGCGCGTTCAGGATGACGAGCCTTTCCAGGCGGTGCGGCAGCTTTGCGCCTGCGGCCCAGGCGACGATACCGCCCCAGTAAATGACCGACGAGGTGAAACCTTCCGATGCCGAGCGCGTCGGCGATGGCAACGACACGCCGACGAGCTTGGGGAGCGTGTATTCACGGATGGCTTTCGGCTTGTCACTGGTGTTGTAGCCCCTCTGGTCGGGAACGATGACCCGGAATCCGGCGGAAGCGAGCGCATCGATCTGCCGTCTCCAGCCGATCCAGAAGTCGCCGGGAGCAGTCTGTCCCGGTCCAGCCGCTAGGCTGGCAGCAGCGGAGGCGTCGATCAAAGTGAATACCTCGCGGAGTTGACGAGGAGTTCTGATAGGCAAGTTTCAATTTCGCGCTTTTTCCCGCAAATTCGAGAGCGTAAGGAATTGAATCAGTCGTTGATTAATCAGGCGTTTTCGCCGGCCTGTCACGCCGGAGGTCGCGGGTTCGAGCCCCGTCACTCGCGCCATTTCTCCTCAGGAGAAATGTGACATAATCGTCTAGAATCATGGTCTTGCATGAGGCAATTAAGATCCGGTCGGATCTGAACTCGATCTCTCCCGCAACGACCTCACCCCTCGGCCAGCAGCGCCTCGACCTCCTGCAGCGTCGGCATGGATGGCGCCGTACCCGGCCTTGTCACCGAAATGCCGGCGACGGCGCAGGCGAAGCGGACGGCTTGCAGCGGCTCCACGCCTTTGGCGAGTGCGGCGGCCAGGCCGCCATTGAAGGCATCGCCCGCACCGGTAGTTTCGACCACTGCGCCGGCATTGACCACCGGGACATGGTCGGACCGAGCGGCCGTGTGCAGCAGCGCGCCTTTTTCGCCGAGCGTGATGATGACCGAGCCGACGCCTTTTTTGAGCAGGCTGTCGGCGGCGCGGCGAGCGTCGTCGATCGAAGAAACCTTGATGCCGGTCAGTTCCTCGGCCTCGGTTTCGTTGGGGGTCACATAGTCGCACAGCGTGTAGATGCGGTCCGGCAGCTTGGCCGCCGGCGCCGGATTGAGGATGGTGGTCACCCCTGCACCGCGCGCGATTTCGAGTGCGCGCAGTGCCGCGTCGATCGGCTGTTCGAGCTGGGTGACGAAGACGCCGGCGCCGCCGATCAGGCCGGCGTTGGCCTCGATGTCTTCAGGCGAGATCAGCATCGCTGCACCCGGGCTGACGATGATGGCGTTGTTGCCGGTTGTCTCCTCGATGAAGATATAGGCCGCGCCGGTATAGCTTTGCGGCGTGTCGATCACGGGGGATTTAACGCTCGCCTCTGCCCAGGTCGCCTTGGCCATGTCGGCGAAAGCATCGACGCCAAGCCGGGTCAGGAAGGTGACGTCCGCGCCGAGCTTGCCTGCCGCCACCGCCTGGTTCGAGCCCTTGCCGCCAGGTCCCAGCTTGAAGGAATTACCAAGAATGGTTTCACCCATGCGCGGCTGTCGATCGGCCCGGTAAGCGGTGTCGGCGACGAAAACGCCCAGAATGACGACAGGTTTGCCCGACGCCATGGCCCTACTCGGCATCCGGCGGCACGACGCCCTTGCGAAAGGCGAAGCAGCCATAGAAGCGGCGCTCCCCGGTCTGGATGACGCAATAGGCTTTCTTGGCGCGCTCGTAGAAGGCATAGCGCTCGACCGAGATCATCGGCCAGGCCTTGCCCTCGGCCTTGTCGATCTCCTTCTGCACCTCTTTTTGCACCGGCGGAATCTCGTCCGGCTTGCCGACAATCTCCATGCGCGCGGCCGCATCGTCGACGAATGTGTCGAGCGGATAGAGCGACAGCACCGCCTTGGCGACATCGGCCGCCGAGGCATCGATGCGCAGCAGCTTGCCGAGCACGGTCTGCTTTGCCACCGAATCGGCGGGGAAATTGGTGTCGGCGATGACCAGATCGTCGCCGTGTCCCATTGCCCTGAGCGCCTGGAGCACATCGGCATTGAGCAATGGGTTGATCCCTTTGAGCATGGCAGTCCTCGTCAAACAGGTTTGGTCAAAGTCGATTGGAAATCAGAGCCGGTTGCCGGTCTCGGCGTCGAAGAGATGGACCTGGTCGAGGCGCGGCTTGAGATTGAGCGTGTCGCCGGGCTTGAAGTCGTGGCGCTCGCGAAACAGCGCCACCATCTCGCCCTCGCCGAAACGCACGAAGACCAGCGTTTCGGAACCGGTCGGCTCGACCACCGAGATCTTTGCTGGCACGCCGTCGGCATGGATTTCGAGATGCTCGGGCCGCACGCCATAGACCACGGCCTGGCCCTCCTTGGCGGCGCTGCCGGCCGCGATCGGGAACAGCGTGCCCGCTATCTCGACCTTGTCGCCCTTGCGCACCACGCCCTTGAGCAGGTTCATCGACGGCGAGCCGATGAAGCCGGCGACAAACAGATTGGCCGGCCGGTCGAACAATTCCAATGGCGCGCCGACCTGCTCGATACGGCCATCGCGCATGACGACGATCTTGTCGGCCATGGTCATGGCCTCGATCTGGTCGTGGGTGACGTAGATGGTGGTGGTCTTCAGCCGCTGGTGCAGTTCCTTGATCTCGGTGCGCATCTGCACGCGCAGCTTGGCGTCGAGATTGGAGAGCGGCTCGTCGAACAGGAAGACCTGCGGATTGCGCACGATGGCGCGGCCCATGGCGACGCGCTGGCGCTGGCCGCCGGATAGCTGGCGCGGATAACGTTTCAGGTACGGATTGAGGTCGAGAATGTCGGCGGCGCGCTTGACCCGCTCGGCGACCACGGCTGGATCGGTCTTGCGCAGCTTCAGCGCAAACGCCATGTTCTGCTCCACCGTCTTGTGCGGATAGAGCGCGTAGTTCTGGAACACCATGGCGATGTCGCGCTTGGCCGGCGGCAGATTGTTGACGATGCGCTCGCCAATGGCGATCGTGCCGCCGGAGACGGTCTCCAGCCCGGCCACCATCCTGAGCAGCGTGGACTTGCCGCAGCCCGACGGGCCGACCAACACCACGAACTGGCCATCGGCGATATCGACGCTGACCTCGTGCAGGACCTTGACGGTTCCGAACGCCTTGGCCACATTGCTGATCGCGACTTGAGCCATCGTCCCCCCTTTTCTCGCGGTGAAGCTAGCCATTGCCAACGGCAAGGGCAAGTCGGTATGTTATCGATAAAAAGCCATTCGTGTTGACAAGGTAATCGATTACGCAAATATTAGCTGTTGCCAATCCGGCAGTCGGATTTTTATCCGAAAATCGGAGCTCCAGGCGACGCAGGGTGGGGTCCCACGTCCCCGTATGATAAAGGAGAACCGCCGACGTTTCGGCGTCGGAGGGATTGGCATTTTAATTCACGACTGTTGTTCTGGGAGGAATAGATGAGAGTCGGTCTGTACGAAAAACTCGTCCGCGCGGGTGCCACCCGGCGTGACATACTCAAGGGCGCGGCCTCAATGGCCGCGATCGCCGCCGCATCGGGCGCTGGGCTCGGCGCTTTCACCCGCCCGGCTGAAGCCGCCAGCGAGCTACGCTCCAAAATTCTTCAGATCCCCGGCGTCGGCAAGGGTCAGCCGACGGATGCCGATTTCCAGAAGGTCGGCGAACTCTGCCTGGAAGCCACCAAGGCCAACGTCAAGGAAGGCGAATTCGCCGGCGTCGAGCTCACCTTCATGGGCCTCAACAACCAGAACCTGCACAATGTGCTGTTCCGCGGCTTCCTGAAGCCGTGGGAGGCCTATACCGGCGCCAAGATCAGCTGGATCGACCTGGCGCAGGCCGACTACAATGCCCGCCTGCAGCAGTCGATCGCAACCGGCACCGTCGACTTCGACATCATCGAGATGGGCGCGCCCTTCGAAGGCGATGTCTGCGGCAAGGGCCTGACGTCCGAGATGCCCGACTGGGTCAAAGAGCAGATCGACATGAAGGATGTCGTGGCCTATCTGCAGCCGCCGGTCGGCACCTGGGACGGCAAGCAGTACCGGATCACCGTCGACGGCGATGCGCATAACTTCAATTACCGCACCGACGTGTTTGCCGATGCCGACCTCGCCAAGGCGTGGAAGGACGGCGGCGCGACCACCGAGTGGGGCGTGCCGAAGACCTGGCAGGAAGTCCAGGCCGTCACAAAATTCCTCAAGGGCAAGCAGTTCAAGGGCCAGGACGTCTTTGGCTATCTCGATGCGCCTAAGGCCTGGGGCGGTTTCGGCTTCTACTTCCTCGGCAGCCGTGCCACCGCCTATGCCAAGCATCCCGACGACAAGGCCTGGCTGTTCGATGCCGACACGATGAAGCCGCGCATCAACAATCCGGCCTGGGTGCGCGCCATCCAGGACGTCATCGACGCGCTGCCGTCGGAGCCCGCCGACCAGATCAACGCCGACCCGAACACGACAGCCTTCCAGCAGTTCCTGGCCGGCACCGGTTCGATGGTCACCTGGTGGGGCGACGTCGGCTCCAACGTCAAGACCAACGATAGCTCGGTCATCGGCGACGTCACCGGCTTCTCGATCCTGCCGGGGTCCGACGACGTCTACAATGCCAAGACCGGCGCTTGGGACAAACTCGCCAGCGGCCCGAACTATGCGCCGAACTGCGCCTATCTCGGCTGGGGCGTCTACGTCATGGCCCGCGTCGATACGGACGAAAAGAAGAAAAAAGCGGCATGGTCGGCCGCCGCTCATCTCGGCGGCAAGGACCTGTCAATCTGGACGGCGATGTATCCGTCCGGCTTCCAGCCCTACCGCAACTCGCATTTCGACATTCCCGAATGGGTGGCGGCAGGCTACGACGAGGCGTTCATCACCTCGTATCTGAAGTCGGAAGCCGACAGCTACAACCATCCGAACGCGGCGATCGAGCCGCGCATCCCCGGCATCTTCCAGTACTATTCGGCTGCCGAGGACATTCTGGCCAACACATTCGCCGGCAAGATGAAGGCGCAGGAAGGCGCCGACGCCATTGCCGCGGCCTGGGAGAAGCTGACCGACCAGATCGGCCGCGAAAACCAGATCAAGCTCTACAAGGCCTCGCTCGGCGTGTAGGCTGATCCTATCGTGACAACACGTCCGGCGGTGCAAGCCGCCGGACCTGACCGGCTCGGGCCGGTCGCAGGCTTGATTTTTTAAACGGACGGGGACGCGTGGCTGACCAGACCACCAATGCATGGCCGGCCAACGCCGGCCCAGCCGATCTGATCTCGCCGGCCCGCAAGCGGGCGGGTTTTGCCCTGATGGCGGCCGCCACGCTTGGCCTGCTGGCGGTGATCGCGTTTGAGATCCTCTACAAGAACGAGATCACCACGCTCGGCTTCGAGACCTGGCGTCCCATCGTCTATGCCTATGTTCTGTGGGGGGTGGCGCTCGGCATCGGCCAGGTGCTGACGCGCGGCGAGGACGGCCAGCGCGCGCTGTTCCTGCTGCCGGCGCTGCTGTTCACCATCGCCATGGTGATCTTCCCGACGCTGTTCGGCTTCTATATCGCGCTGACCGACTGGAACCTGTCGTCCTTTTCCGGCCGCAAGTTCAACGGGCTCGACAATTTCTGGCAGATGCTGGCCGATCCCTACTACCGCAACGCGCTGTTCAACATGGTGCTTTATGTGCTCGCCGTGCTGGTCGAATATGTCATCGCTTTCGGCCTGGCGCTGCTGCTCAACGCGCAGATCCGGGCGCGCAAATTCTTCCGAGTCGTCTTCCTGATGCCGCTGATGCTGTCGCCGGTCGCGGTATCCTGGATGATCGGCAAATCGCTGATGGAATACCGTTTCGGGCCGGCGGCGACGCTGGCGCGCCATCTCGGCTGGGAGAACCCCGCCTTCTTCTCCAACCCGATCACCGCCCGCATCTCGATCATGGTGCTCGACGCCTGGACCTTCATCCCGTTCATGATGATCATGCTGCTTGCCGGCCTGCAGGCTATGTCGCGCGACGTGCTGGAGGCAGCGCGCGTCGACGGCGCCACGCCATGGCAGACTTTTTGGCAGGTCACCTTCCCGCTGATGCTGCCGGTGTCGGTGACGGCGGTGATCCTGCGCATCATCTTCAAGCTGAAGCTTGCCGACATCATCATCACCGTGACCTCCGGCGGGCCCGGCGGCGCCACGGATTCTGTGTCGAGCTTCATCTACCGGGAATACCGCGACCGCTCGAATGTCGGCTACGGCACCATGCTGGCGATGGCCTATCTCGTCATCATCGTCGTGTTCGTGACCTGGCTGTTGAAATTCGCCAATCGCTTCGTGCGCAACGTGAACTGACGAGGCACAATGAGCGTCCAGACCACCGACTATACTGCCTCGGAAATCCGCTCACCGCTAGGTTTTCTGGCCAATCGCATCTTCATCTATGGCGCGCTGGCGTTCTGGGCCTTCATCTGCCTGTTCCCGATCTACTGGACGATCACCACCTCTTTCAAGACCGCGGTCGACGTCACGCAAGGACACCTCATCCCGTTCGTCGACTTCCAACCGGACTGGAAGGGCTGGCGCTCGCTCGGCCTGTCGCCGGATTCGATCTTCCAGACCTCGACGGTGCGGGAGGAGTTTTTCAAGCGCTTCATGAATTCGGTCATCACCTCGGTCGGCGCATCGAGCCTCGCCATCGTCATCGGCAGCCTCGCCGCCTATGGGCTGACCCGGTATCGCTATCAGTTCGCCTGGTTCAAGAACGAGGACATCTCCTTCTTCTTCCTGTCGCAGCTGATCCTGCCGCCGGTGGTGCTCGCCCTGCCCTTCCTGGTGCTCTACCGCGAGGTCGGCCTGCTCGACACACGCATCGGCCTGATCCTGCTCTACACGCTCATGGTGCTGCCGATCGTCATCTGGATCATGCGCGACCAGTTCAATTCGATCCCTGTCGAACTGGAGGAGGCAGCGCTGGTCGACGGCCTGTCGATCTGGGGCGCTTTTTTCCGCATCGTCATGCCGATTGCGCTGCCGGGCATGGTCGCCGCTTTCATCCTGGCGATGGTGCTGTGCTGGAACGAGTATTTTTTCGCCGCGCTGCTGACCTCGACCGACGCCAAGACCATCCCGGTCATGGTGGCGAGCCAGACCGGCTCGCAAGGCATCAACTGGTGGTCGATGGCGGCGCTTGCCACCGCCGCGATCGCACCGCTGGCGGTCATCGGGATTGCGCTTGAGCGGTATCTGATCATGGGCATGACGGCGGGGGCGGTGAAGTAGGCGAGAGGCGGCGTGCCCCTCTACTGTTGACCTCGGCGGGACAGCACCCCCCTCTGGCCTGCCGGCCATCTCCCCCGCAAGGAGGGAGATCGGCAGCTTTGGCTGCATCGCTTTTCTTGCGACGTAGGTGATTGGCGAAAGCGGAAATGACATCTGATCTCCCCCCTTGCGGGGGAGATGTCCGGCAGGACAGAGGGGGGTGTGAAGGATCGCTACAGAGCGACTTTGTCTGCTAGCGCCCCAATATCGCCCTCAGGTGATCCATGATCATCGCCACACCCTTTCGCCCCAGCTCCGCCGAGGCCTCCGGCGCACTGGCCGTATACCACGCGGTATTCTCGCCAAAACGCCCGGCATCGACCGCTTCCGGACACAGTGCCAGCATCAATGATGTCTCGCCAACACCGGCGTGATCGAACGGATACTTCCCGTTCATGGCAGCCGACATTAGCGGGTGCACCTGCACCCAGTTGAAGAAATTCTCGCCGGCGGCGTGCCCGGCATAATAATCGGCCATCCCGTCTGAGCCCCACCAGCCCTCGCCGCGCTGCTTCTCGAGGAAGCGGAAGATCGCCTGGCGGCCGGCGGCCTTGAAGGCGAGATCGGTCGGCATGCCGGCGGCAAAGTTCTCGGTCTGGTGGTGGATGATGGCGTTGATGTTACGAAAGCCGATGCGCAGCAGGCTGTAGAACAATTCTTCGGCGAACGGCGCCAGCTGGTTGCCGCCGACCTGCACCGAGCCGTTGCCTTCGGGTGCTGCCACCACATAGCTCGCCGCACCGTAGTAGAAAGCCGGCAGAATGACGATGTCGGCCTCCTTCTCGTAGAGCTCCAGCGTCTTGATGACGGCCAGCGTGTCCATGCCGACAGCCATGTGCTCGCCGTGATATTCGAGCACGCCGAGCGGGAGAGCGACCGGCCAGTTCTCGGCGATCGCCTTGCGGATCTGGTGCGGCAGCATCAGTTCGTAGCGCATGATCTATTCCATGTTGGTGTGGCGGGCGCGCATGGCCTCGGACGACTGGCCGGTCAGCGCCTTGAGCTTCAGCACCATGACCTCGAACAGCAGGAACAGCGCCCCTTCGAAGACCGAGCCCATCGGCAGCAGCGATGTCTTTTGCGGCCCCTGGTCGCGCGCCATGGTCTGCGCCGGGATCAGCAAGGTGAAGTCGGCAAGCGCGACCGCACTGCTGCCTGCCTCGGCGGTGAGCAAAAGCACGGTGGCGCCGGCCTTGCGGGCGACTTGCATCAAGGTGAGCACCGTCGTCGTCTCGCCCGGGCCGGAACTGACCAGGAAGACATCGGCTGCGCCAAGCGGTGGCGTGTTCATGTCGCCGACCACCGACACCTCAAGCCCGAGGTGATAGAGGCGCATGGCGAAACCCTTGAGCTGCAAGGCCTCGCGGCCGCAGCCATAGACGACGATCTTTTGCGCGCGGGCCAGGGTTTCGCAGGCGGTGTAGATGCCGGCTTCGTCGACGCGCGCCAGTACGGCGCCCAGCTCTTGCAGGGCGGTCGAAAACATATCCGAGCCGGCATTCGTCATGAGAGTCCCATCTGTCCGGCTGGGTTTGTGGCCGGTGATTTCGGGTTGCGCGCTTTCGCAAAAAGGCTTGTTTTTGTTCATGCTATCACCGCGAAAATGCCTGTCCAACGGCCATGGCGGCTTTTGCTGAGCCAGCGGCGTGATAGTGTCATGTCAGACAATCAATCCAGGAAATCAGCACGACATGAAGACACGGCATTTCGACCGCATCGGCAATGGCGGCCTCGACTTCACCGAGCTTGGCTTCGGCAGCGCGCCCCTCGGCAACCTTTACCGCGCCGTCCCCGACGCGGATGCCAACGCCACGCTGGAGGCGGCGTGGGCGACCGGCTGCCGTTACTACGACACCGCGCCGCTCTATGGCCTGGGCCTTGCCGAAACACGGCTCAATGCCTTCCTGCGCGGCAGGAAGCGCGACGATTATGTGCTGTCGAGCAAGGTCGGTCGCCTGTTGCGCGCCTGCCCGCCGGAGGAACGAACCGGCATCGGCAAGTTCTTCGACACACCGACGCGCAAGGAGGTCTACGACTACAGCTATGACGGCGTCATGCGCTCGTTCGAGACGTCGCTGGAACGGCTTGGCGTCGACCGCATCGACATCCTTTTCGTCCATGACCTCGACATCTTCACCCATGGTAGCAAGGAGGCGTCAGACCAGCGCATCGAGGAATTCATGGCCTCGGGCTACAACGGACTGGTTGCGCTGCGCGACCAGGGCGTGATCAAGGCCTTCGGCGGCGGCATCAACGAATGGGAGGTTTGCCAGACGCTGGCGGAGCGTGGCGACTTCGACCTGTTCCTGCTGGCCGGGCGCTACACGCTGCTGGAACAGGAAGCGCTTGCCACCTTCCTGCCGCTCTGTGAGCAACGCGGCATCGGCATCGTTCTCGGCGGTCCTTACAATTCCGGCATCCTGGCGACCGGGCCGAAGCCAGGCGCCTATTACAATTACTCCGAGGCGCCAAGGGACATCATGGATCGCGTCGGGCGCATCGAGGCCGTCTGCGAGCGCCATGGCGTCAGGCTGATCGAGGCGGCGCTGCAGTTTCCGCTGCTGCACCCTTCCGTGGTGTCGGTCATCCCCGGCGGCCAGCGGCCGAGCGAAGTCGAAAGCAACCGCGCCCTGCTCGATGCCAAGCTGCCCGCGGCGCTGTGGGCGGACCTCAAGCAGGAAGGCCTGATGCGCGCGGATGCGCCGGTGGGCTGAAGGCGCGCCTCAGCGGGCTGACGGCTTGCCGCGATCGAGGCAAAAGAAAAGCCGGGCGAACCCGGCTTTCCAACATTCTCTGAAAAAATTTTTAGTTGACCGCGTCCTTGAGGCCTTTGCCGGCCGAGAACTTCGGCACGGTACGCGCCGGAATCTTCACTTCCGCGCCAGTCTGCGGGTTGCGGCCAGTCGATGCCGCACGCTTGGAGACGGTGAAATTTCCGAAGCCGACGAGCCGTACATCGCCGCCCTTCTTCAGTTCGCCAGTGATGACGGAGAACACCGCCTCAACCGCCGACTGTGCGTCACCCTTCGAAATGCTCGCGGATTCAGCGACAGCGGAAACCAGTTCGTTCTTGTTCATAAAAATTCCCTTCCATGAGAAAACCGGAACTTTCAACTCATCCGGCAGGAGAGGGACTTTAGAAAGAAGCGCTCGCAAACCCAAGTCAAAAAGCCGGAAATAAGTTGAAAAAAGCCCGGAAAAGGTGGGTTTTTCACATGAAAAAGCCGGGCTCAAGGCCCGGCTCTCTCTTTGTGCACTGCAACTTTAGTAGTTTCTAATGTGCAAGCGACTTTCCAGCATCGTCAACGGTATCGGTGGAAGCCGGCGGATTGACTGGCTCGACCCACTCGATTGGCTCCGGCATGCGCACCAGCGCGTGTCTCAGAACCTCGCCGACACGTGAGACCGGAATGATATCCATACCGTTCTTCACATTGTCCGGTATCTCCGCCAGATCCTTGGCGTTGTCTTCCGGGATCAGCACCTTCTTGATGCCGCCGCGCAGTGCTGCGAGCAGCTTCTCCTTGAGGCCGCCGATCGGCAAGATGCGGCCGCGAAGCGTTATCTCGCCAGTCATCGCCACATCGGCCCGGACCGGAATCCCCGTCATGACCGACACGATGGCTGTCGCCATGGCAGCACCTGCAGACGGACCGTCCTTCGGCGTGGCGCCTTCGGGCAAGTGGACGTGGATGTCACGTTTGTCGAACAGCGGCGGCTCGATGCCGAAATCGATGGCCCGCGAGCGGACATAAGAGGCCGCCGCCGAGATCGATTCCTTCATCACGTCGCGCAGATTGCCGGTCACCGTCATGCGGCCCTTGCCGGGCATCATGACGCCTTCGACCGTCAGCAGCTCGCCGCCGACTTCCGTCCAGGCAAGACCGGTGACGACACCGACCTGATCGTCAGCCTCGACCTGGCCGAAGCGGAAGCGCGGAACACCGAGGTAATCGGCGAGGTTCGCCGCCGTGATGCTCACCGTCTTCTTCTTCGTCTTCAGGATCTCGGTCACCGCCTTGCGCCCGAGCTTCATCAGCTCGCGCTCCAGGCTTCTGACGCCCGCTTCACGGGTGTAGGTCTGGATGATGCCGCGGATCGCGTCCTCGCCGACGGAGAATTCCTTCGGCTGCAGGGCATGATCGCGGATCACCTTGGGCATCAGGTGACGCTTGGCGATCTCGATCTTCTCGTCCTCGGTGTAGCCGGCGATACGGATGATCTCCATGCGGTCCATCAGGGGCGCAGGGATGTTCAGTGTGTTCGCCGTCGTCACGAACATCACGCTCGACAGGTCGTATTCGACCTCGAGGTAATGGTCCATGAACGTCGAGTTCTGCTCGGGATCGAGCACCTCGAGCAAAGCCGATGACGGATCGCCGCGGAAGTCCTGGCCCATCTTGTCGATCTCGTCGAGCAGGAAGAGCGGGTTGGACTTCTTGGCCTTCTTCATCGACTGGATGACCTTGCCGGGCATCGAGCCGATATAGGTGCGGCGGTGGCCACGGATCTCGGCCTCGTCACGCACGCCGCCAAGCGCCATGCGGATGAACTCGCGGCCGGTCGCCTTGGCGATCGACTTGCCGAGCGAGGTCTTGCCGACGCCGGGAGGGCCGACGAGGCACAGGATCGGCCCCTTCAGCTTCTTCTGGCGGCTTTGCACGGCGAGATACTCGACGATGCGGTCCTTGACCTTGTCGAGGCCGAAATGATCGGTGTCGAGCACGTTCTGCGCAAACGCCAGGTCCTGCTTGACCTTGGAGTTCTTGCCCCACGGGATCGACAGGATCCAGTCGAGATAATTGCGCACAACGGTCGATTCCGCCGACATCGGCGACATCGTCCGCAGCTTCTTCAACTCGGCTTCCGCCTTTTCGCGGGCCTCCTTGGAGAGCTTGGTCTTTTTGATGCGCGCCTCGATCTCGGCGGCCTCGTCGCGGCCGTCCTCGCCTTCGCCGAGCTCCTTCTGGATCGCCTTCATCTGCTCGTTGAGGTAATATTCGCGCTGCGTCTTCTCCATCTGGCGCTTGACGCGCGAGCGGATGCGCTTCTCCACCTGCAGGACGGAGATTTCGGCTTCCATGAAACCCATCGCCTTTTCCAGCCGTTCCTTGACGGACAGCGTGGCCAGCATCTCCTGCTTCTCGGGGATCTTGATGGCGAGGTGCGAGGCAACCGTATCGGCGAGCTTGGAATAGTCGTCGATCTGGCTGGCGGCGCCCACCACTTCAGGCGAGATCTTCTTGTTCAGCTTGACGTAGTTTTCGAAGTCGGTGACGACCGAACGGGCGAGCGCCTCGACCTCGACCTCTTCCTCCTCCGGCTCGACCAGCGCCGTGGCGGTGGCTTCGTGGAAGTCCGGACGGTCGGTGAACGAGACGATCTTGGCACGCGAAGCGCCTTCGACCAGCACCTTGACGGTGCCGTCGGGCAGCTTCAGCAATTGCAGCACATTGGCGAGCGTGCCGATGTCGAAGATCGCATCGGGCTCGGGATCGTCATCGGCGGCATTCATCTGGGTGGCAAGCAGGATCTGCTTTTCCTGACCCATAACCTCTTCCAGCGCCTTGATCGACTTTTCACGCCCGACAAAGAGCGGAACGATCATGTGCGGGAACACCACGATGTCGCGCAGTGGGAGGACTGCGAAGACGCCGTCTCTGGGAGCCTTGGATATTTTGGCCATTGTCCAACCTTTCATGTCGCGGCCGCTAATTGAGCCAACCGCGAATCTCATATTAACGACCGGGGATCGTTCCGCCTACCACCGTTTGTGACGGGAGTTTTACAGCACAGAATTCGGCACCTCGGCCTTCCAGTGTTAGTTGGATGCACGGTGGGCAAAGATCAAGGGTCGACACGGTCCGTTCATCCACTCCGTTACAAGGATCGGTACCTCACCACAGCAAAACGGCGCCCCGCGGGCGCCGTTCCATAAAAAGGTTAGGCCAGATGCCAGATCAGGCGCTGACGTTGCCCTTCTTTTCCTTCTGCTCGGAATAGATGTAGAGCGGCCGGGCGCTGCCGGTCACCACTTCTTCCGAAATCACCACTTCGCGCACGCCTTCCAGAGCGGGCAGTTCGAACATGGTGTCGAGCAGGATTGCTTCCATGATCGAGCGCAGGCCACGGGCGCCGGTCTTGCGCTCGATGGCGCGCTTGGCGATCGCCGACAACGCATTCTCGTGGAAGGTCAGGTCGACACTCTCCATCTCGAACAGCCGTTGATACTGTTTGACCAGCGCGTTTTTCGGCTCGGTCAGGATCTGGATCAGCGCCGGCTCGTCGAGGTCTTCCAGCGTCGCCAGGACCGGCAGACGGCCGACAAACTCGGGGATGAGGCCGAACTTCAAGAGATCCTCGGGCTCGACCAGGCGGAACACGTCACCGGTGCGGCGATCCTCGGGCGAAGCGACGATGGCGCCGAAGCCGATGGAAGTCTTCCTGCCGCGATCCGAGATGATCTTGTCCAGCCCGGCGAAGGCGCCGCCGCAGATGAACAGGATGTTGGCGGTGTCGACCTGCAGGAACTCCTGCTGCGGATGCTTGCGGCCGCCCTGCGGCGGCACGGAGGCAACGGTGCCTTCCATGATCTTCAGAAGCGCCTGCTGCACGCCCTCGCCCGACACGTCGCGGGTGATCGATGGGTTGTCGGACTTGCGCGAGATCTTGTCGATTTCATCGATGTAGACGATGCCGCGCTGGGCTCGCTCGACATTGTAGTCGGCCGACTGCAGCAGCTTCAGGATGATGTTTTCGACGTCCTCGCCGACGTAACCGGCTTCGGTCAGCGTCGTCGCGTCGGCCATGGTGAAGGGCACGTCGATGATGCGGGCCAGCGTCTGGGCAAGCAGCGTCTTGCCGCAACCGGTCGGGCCGATCAGCAGGATGTTGGACTTCGCCAATTCGACGTCGTTGTTCTTGCCGGCATGCGCCAGGCGCTTGTAGTGGTTGTGGACAGCCACCGACAGCACGCGCTTGGCGTAGGGCTGGCCGATGACATAGTCGTCGAGAACCTTCAGGATCTCCTGCGGGGTCGGCACGCCCTCGCGCGACTTCACCATCGAGGTCTTGTTCTCCTCGCGGATGATGTCCATGCATAGCTCGACGCACTCGTCGCAGATGAACACCGTTGGGCCGGCGATCAGCTTGCGCACCTCATGCTGGCTTTTGCCGCAAAACGAGCAATAAAGCGTGTTCTTCGAATCACCGCTGTTGTTGCCGACTTTGCTCATTTTCCTGTCCTTTCATGGCCGCCCGCCGATGGTCTGGCTGAAAGGGCGCATATTCTATCTATCGCGGGAATTCGCCGCCGCCAGTGTCCCGGCTCCCGCAACGCATTCCGTACGAAACACAAATCAGAAAACGTCGCAATGATTCGCGCCAACCCTGCACAAAGCTAAGCCGTCGAAAATCAACATAGCCTTAACGTAGGCAATCCCATCCACCGAGGGAACAGCCAATTGTGGCCGAAATGCCGCAAATCCCAGCAAAAGCGCGTTATCCCGCCATCCAACTGCCATGCAGCGCTTATGCCGCAGCGCCTTCGACCGGCTCGCGCGACGAAATGACCTTGTCGATGAGGCCGAAATCCTTGGCTTCGTCGGCGGTCATGAAATGGTCGCGGTCAAGCGTCTTTTCAATGTCTTCGTAGCTCTTGCCGGTGTGTTTGACGTAGACCTCGTTGAGGCGGCGCTTCAGCTTGATGATGTCCTGCGCGTGCCGCTCGATGTCGGAGGCCTGGCCCTGGAAACCGCCGGAAGGCTGGTGAACCATGATACGGGCGTTCGGCGTGGCAAAACGCATGTCCTTGTGGCCGGCGGTCAGAAGCAGCGAGCCCATCGACGCCGCCTGGCCGATGCACAGCGTCGACACTGCCGGCTTGATGAACTGCATGGTGTCGTAGATCGCCATGCCCGAGGTCACCACGCCGCCCGGCGAGTTGATGTAGAGATTGATCTCTTTCTTCGGGTTCTCGGCCTCGAGGAACAAAAGCTGTGCACAAACCAGCGTCGCCATACCGTCTTCGACCGGGCCGGTGATGAAAATGATGCGCTCTTTCAGCAGGCGCGAGAAAATGTCGTAGGCCCGCTCGCCGCGATTGGTCTGCTCGACCACCATCGGAACGAGGTTCATGTAGGTTTCGACGGGGTTCTTCATGGACTACCCTTTTTGGAGATGGGGATTCCGGCGCCGGGAAATCGGGCAGAATCGGTTCTTGATGGTTAGAATGTAAATAGGATGCCGGCTCACCCTAGCGCAAGGCCGCCTCTCCTAGCCATCTGGTTAAGTCGAATCAAGGTTTCCGCGCAAGGGAAAGTCCGAACGCGGCCAGCGGCGTTTTTGCGGTGTAGCAATTCCTTAACCGCGTCGCTTAACGAAATGCGGCGAAACCGCTTTCCCCCGGAGAACCTTCCCCTACAGTTCAACGTTGAACCTCACCTTCTCGCGTTCAAACAGGGGGAGTGCCATGATCAGGAAAACTGTTTGCCTCGCCATTTCCGGCCTTGCCGGTCTCGGCATCGTGTCCGATGCGGTTGCCGGCGGCCGGGCCGCCGAATGCTATGAGCCGGTGCACAGGCCGGCGCTCTATGACACCGTCTATGAAGACGTCATGGTCAGTCCCGGCGGGCAGCTGGTCGACTATGATCCGCCGATCTATGGCACCATGGAGCGCGTCGAGCAGATCGCGCCGCCCCGAGTCACCTATGACATCGTACCGGCGAGAACCCGCACCGTTTACCGCACGGTCCAGGTCGACGATGGCGGCTATGCCTGGGAATGGCGCGTCATCCACGGCCGCAAGGTGCTGTGCAAGGTGTGGCGCAAGGCCCGCTACGCGCGTGTGGCCGAAACGGTGGTGGTTGAACCGGAGCGCACCCGCCGGGTTGTGCTGCCGGCCGAATATGAGAGCGTCGCCCATGAAGTGCTGGTGCGGCCCGAGCGGCGGCACGTCACCCAGATAGCGCCGTCATACCAGAGGATGGCGCGCCGGGTGGTGGTGCAGGAAGGCTCGACCAGCTGGCGCCGCGTGCATATTGCCAGGCATTGCGAGGATTAGACTTCGGTACTTCGCCGAGGTCCGCCTCGGTTGGCTCAATCCATAGGGCCGTCGGGTGCCAACATCCGGTCTGGCACCAAGCCGGCAAGCCGCGGTAATGGTCTGGCATGACCACATCCATGCCGCCCTACCTCGCCTTTGATCCAGCCACGCGCCGCCTGCGGCTCGATCCGCACGAACCGGCGTTTTTCCAGAACCCCTACGACGCCTATGCCGTCCTGCATGGCGCATCGAATGCCTTCTTCTGGGAGGAATTCGGCTTCTGGTGCTTTGGCGGCTTCGACGACGTCAACCGGCTGTTGCGCGACCGCCGCTTCGGCCGCCAGAACCCGGCCGGCATTCCCGACAGCCGCGGCATCGGCGAGGATCGCTCGCATTTGGCCGCTTTCGACGGCATCGAGAGCAATTCGATGCTGGAGCTGGAGCCGCCGGTGCACACCAGGCTCAGAACCCTGGTCAACCGCGCCTTCGTCTCGCGCCAGGTCGAGCGGCTGCGGCCGCGCGTGGAGGCGCTGGCCAATGAGCTGATCGACCGTTTCGAGCCGCGCCAGGTCGATCTATTGCCCAGCTTCGCCGCACCTTTGCCGATCACCATCATTGCCGAAATGCTCGGTGTGCCGGTCGAAATGGGGCCGCAACTGCTCGACTGGTCGCACCGGATGGTGGCCATGTACATGCATGGCCGGACGCGCGAGACCGAGGAAGCGGCCAATCGCGCCGCGCGCGATTTTTCCGACTTTTTGCGCGGCTATGTCACCGAGCGGCGCAAGAAGCCTGGCGACGACCTGCTGTCGCTGCTGATCGCGGCGCAGGAGGATGGCCAGAAGCTGTCGGAAGACGAGTTGGTCTCGTCCGCCATCCTGTTGCTCAATGCCGGCCACGAGGCGACCGTCCATCAAACCGGCAACGCCGTGCGCACGCTGCTGGCGCAAGGCGGCGACCCCGGCCGTTTCTTCACCTCGCCGGAAGCAACCGCTGCGACGGTCGAGGAGTGCCTGCGCTTCGACGCGCCGCTGCACATGTTCACCCGCTACGCCTACGAGGAGGTCGAGGTGACATCCGGGGTTGTCGTACAGCCGGGCGAGACGATCGGCCTGCTGCTCGGCATGGCCAATCATGATCCGCTTGCCTTTGCCGAACCTGGCGCCTTCCGGCCCGGCCGACCAGACCAGAAGAATGTCTCGTTCGGCGCCGGTATCCATTTCTGCATCGGTGCGCCGCTGGCGCGGCTGGAGTTGCAGGTGTCGCTGAAAACCCTGTTCGAGCGGCAGCCGCAACTCCATCTTGCGGAGGAGCCGCGCTTCCGCGACACCTATCATTTCCATGGGCTGGAAAAGCTCATTGTGAGCTTGTGAGGACGGCGGAGCCGACGCATGCCCGAGAAAATGAGATTCGCCTTTCTACAGGAACCACCCTTCTGCTTTATCGACGGATCGGCACGTCTGGGCGGCAGCGATGCCCAACTGGCCACGAGGGTCTGCCTGACGCTCGGGCTGGAACTTTTGCCCATCGAGACCGAGTTTGCCGAGCTGCTGCCTGGGCTTGCCGAACATCGGTGGGACATAACCACCGGCCTGTTCATTTCCGACGGCCGCCGGAAGCTGGTCGACTTCACAAGGCCGATCTGGATGCTGGCGGATGGATTGCTGGTCGCGAAAGACAATCCCCGCGCCTTCGATGGCTATCGGTCCGTCGCCAATGATCGGACGGCGCTGATCGGCGTCATATCCGGCCAGATCCAGCACCGGACGGCCCTGCAAAACGCTATTCAGCCCGAACGGCTAAGGATATTTGCCACTCAGGCCGAAGCAGCTAACGCCGTCGCGGCCGGCGTGGTGCATGCCTATGCGAGTGTAGCGCTCGCGCATCGCGGCTATCTGAGCCGGCGACCCGACGCGCCTCTCGACGTCGTCGACGTCCCGGCAGTCGAAAAACAGCCAGCGCCCGGCGCTTTCGCTCTCGCCAAAGGCACTGCCACCCTGCTCCAGCGCATCGATTTATGTCTCAGTGATTTGCTTGGAAGTCCCTGGCACAGGGAGATGATGAGCGGATACGGCTTTTCCGACACTGACATCGATCGGCTTTTGTGAAGTCCAAGCGCGACCGAGCGTCAGAGCTTGATCACATACTCCTTGCGGGTCGTTTCAAGCACTTCCCAGCTGCCCCTGAAGCCTGGCCTGAGCACGAAGCTGTCGCCGGCGCGCACCGTGCGGGCCTCGCCACCGTCCTCGGCAACCACCGAGACGCCGGACAGGATGTGGCAGAACTCCCATTCGTCATATTCGATGCGCCATTTGCCCGGCGTCGCTTCCCAGATGCCGGCATAAAGGCGGCCATCGCGCTCCTCGACATTCCAGGTGCGGAACTTCGGATCGCCCGCAATCAGACGATCCGGCGCCGGGGCGCCATGTTCGGCGTCGACGCTGTCGGTCAATATGGCCAGGTAATGCGCGGACAGGGTTTGCCTCCAACAGATTAGTGACTAGTGAGTAGTGCAGTGAGTAGTGAGTAGTGAGTAGTGAGCGGAAAGCGCTCCCTCGAGCGGGTGGCTGATCACTAATCACTGCTAACTAGTGAATACCGACTACTACTCACTACTCACTACTCACTAAAAAAATCAAACCTTGGCCAAAGCCTGTTCCAGATCGGCGACGATGTCGTTGACATCCTCGATGCCAACCGACAGCCGGACCGTGTCCGGTCCCGCACCCGCCTTGACCTTCTGCTCGTCGGAAAGCTGGCGATGCGTGGTCGATGCCGGATGGATGACCAGCGACTTGGTGTCGCCGACATTGGCGAGGTGCGAGAACAGTTCGAGCGCCTCGACGAACTTGATGCCGGCCTCGTAGCCGCCCTTCAGGCCGAAGGTGAAGACAGCACCGGCGCCTTGCGGCGAGTATTTCTTCTGCAGCGCGTTGTTCTTGTCGCTGGGCAGGCCGGGATAGTTGACCCAGGCGACCTTGGGGTGGTTGGACAGCCAGCCGGCGACGGTGACCGCATTATCGCAATGGCGCTGCATCCTGAGCGGCAAGGTCTCCAGCCCGGTCAGGATCAGGAAGGCATTGAACGGCGAAATTGCCGGGCCGATGTCGCGCAGGCCGAGCACGCGCGCGGCGATGGCGAAGGCGAAATTGCCGAAGGTTTCGTGCAGGACAAGCCCGCCATATTCGGGGCGCGGCTCCGACAGCATCGGATATTTGCCGGATTTCGACCAGTCGAACGTGCCGCCATCGACGATGGCGCCGCCGATCGAATTGCCGTGGCCGCCGATGAACTTGGTCAGCGAATGGACGACGATGTCGGCGCCATGCTCGATCGGCCGCACCAGATAGGGCGAGGCCAGTGTGTTGTCGACGATGAGCGGCAAGCCGTGCTTGCGGGCGATGTCGCCGATCTTCTCGATGTCGACGAAGGTGCCGCCGGGATTGGCCAGGCTCTCGATGAAGATCGCCTTGGTCTTATCGTCGATCTGGCTTTCGAAAGTGGAGATGTCGTTGGTGTCGGCCCAACGCACCTCCCAGCCGAAATTCTTGAAGGCATGGCCGAACTGATTGATCGAACCACCGTAAAGCCTTGTGGCGGCGACGAAATTATCGCCAGGCCGCATGAGATTGTGGAACACGATCACCTGTGCGGCATGGCCGGAAGCAACGGCAAGTGCAGCCGTGCCGCCTTCGAGCGCCGCGATCCGCTCTTCCAGCACCGCCTGGGTCGGGTTCATGATGCGGGTGTAGATGTTGCCGAAGGCCTTCAGCCCGAACAGCGAGGCGGCATGGTCGGCATCGTCGAACACAAAGGAGGTCGTCTGGTAGATCGGCGTGGCGCGTGCGCCCGTTGCCGGGTCGGGCTTGGCGCCGGCATGGACGGCGAGCGTGTTGAAACCGGGCGTGCGGGTCATCGAAAACCTCCCTGAGCGGTAAACGTGTGAATGGTGAAATGATGAATGGTGAGCGATAAATGGTGGTCGCAAAGTCGGCCAGTCCCACCTTGATTGCAAGCCGCTCATATGCGGCTTTACCCGGCTTCCAGGAAAATCCTTCTATTCACCATTCACCATTCACCATTCACTGCCTTACTTCTGGCGCACACCGAAACTCTGGAATCCCGACCGCATCAGCGGCTTCTTCGACGACAGCACACCGGAGTTGACGCCGGTCCAGCCAATCTCGCCCGACAGCTTGCCATATTCGATCTTCGGGCAGCGGTTCATCACCACCTTGATACCGGCCGCCTCGGCACGCGTCGCCGCCTCGTCATCGCGCACGCCAAGCTGCATCCAGACGACTTTCGGCAAGGGGTCGAGCTTCAGCACCTCATCGACAATGCCGGGCACCGCTGCGGAGGCGCGAAAGATGTCGACCATGTCAACCGGCTCCGGCAGATCGGCAAGGCTGGCATAGGTCATGCGGCCGAGGATTTCCTTGCCGGCCTGCCCAGGATTGATCGGAAACACCGAAAAGCCCTTGGCCAGCAGATATTTCAGCACGAAAAAGCTCGGCCTGACATCGTTGGCCGACGCGCCGACCATGGCGATGGTCTTCACAGAATTGAGGATGCCGCCGATATAGGCATTGTCGTAGCTATCGTGATTCACTCGTCGGTCTCCCTCAGTGCTTCCTCCATAAAGGACTGCGGGTCCGTGCAGAAGTCGCGCATCATGCGAAAATGATCGGTATCGGTGAAATCTGTGGGGTCGAGGCCGAAACGGCTGATGCGGAAGAGCCGCGCGCCGGGACAAGCCATCAGCAGCGGCGAATGCGTCGCCATGATCACTTGCGCCGTGCCTGACCGGTCCATGCGCCGCAGCATCTTCAACAATTCGATCTGCCGCGACGGCGACAGCGCGCTTTCGGGCTCGTCGAGGATGTAGATGCCTTGCCGGCGGCAGCGCTCCTCGAAAAAGCGAATGAACCCTTCGCCATGCGACCACGATAGAAAGTCCGGCGGCGGCGGTCCGAACGGGTCTTCGAGTGCCGCCTGGTCGAGATAGCGCGCGACCGAGTAAAAAGATTCGGCACGAAAGAACCAGCCGGCGGTGACTTTTGGCAGCCAGTGGCCGCGGAATGTATTCGCCAGTGCCGCACCGCTCTTGTCGATGGCGATGGAATGATCGACCGGACGATAGCCCTTGCCGCCGCCGGCCTCGTCGTAACCGGCCAGCGCGCCGATGGCTTCCAGCAGTGTCGATTTGCCGGTGCCGTTTTCACCGACAATGATGGTGATCGGCGTGGTGAATTCGATCTCGAATTCACGGCCGCGAAACAGCGGCAGGTTCCATGGATATTTTTCCCAATCTTCCACGCGCTCGGGGTCAATCAGGATGCGTTTGAGATAAGGCGCCTTAAGCCGGGTCAGTTGCTTGCGATAGCCCATGCGGACGCTCAGTCCGGCAGCGAGATGGTGCCGTCATCCGCGATCGGGAAGGCCGGATTGTGTGCGACTTCCCAGACATGGCCGTCGGCATCGGCGAAATATCCATACCAGCCGCCCCAGAAGGCGCGGCCTGCCGGCTTGACGATCCTGCCGCCGGCCTTCTCGGCGGCCGCCAGCACGTCGTCGACTTCGGCATCGGAGCGGGCGTTGTAGGCGAGGTAGACCGCCGACGGTGCTGCGGCGAAGGCAATGCCTGAATCCTCCTCGGCGCTTGGCCTCGGGAACAGGCCGAGAATGGCGCCGCCCATCTGGAAGAAGGCGACGCCATCGGTGATGCCGGCGTGGCGCTTCAAGCCCATGCCTTCGTAAAAGCGCACGGCGCGCTCGAGATCGTCGGTGGCGATGGTGATGATGGAGATGCGCGGTTCCATGGATCGAAAACCTATTCGTCCGTCCATTCCGGTTTGCGCTTGCCGATGAAGGCGCCGATGCCTTCCTCGGCGTCGCGGGCCAGCATGTTCTCGACCATGACGCGGCCGGTATAGGCATACGCGTCCGCCAACCCCATCTCGGCCTGCGCGTAAAAGGCTTCCTTGCCGGTCTTGACCACCAGAGATGATTTGGAGGCAATGGTTTGCGCGTATTTGGTGACGATCTGATTCAGGTATTCGCGCGGCACGACGCGGTTGACCAGGCCGAATTCCTTGGCGGTTGCGGCATCGATGGTCTCGCCGGTGAGCAGCATTTCCATGGCGTGCTTGTGAGACACGTTGCGTGACAGCGCCACCATCGGCGTCGAACAAAACAGGCCAATATTGACGCCCGGCGTGCAGAAGGTCGCTTCATGCGAGGCAATGGCGAGGTCGCAACTGCAAACCAGTTGCAGCCCCGCAGCGGTGGCTAGGCCATCGACTTCGGCGATGATCGGGAGCGGATGGCGCACGATCTGCTGCATCAACGCCGCGCAAGCCGAAAATGTCTGCTCGAAAAACCCCTTGCCCTTGTCGGCGTCGGCGCGGCGCGCGGTCATTTCCTTGAGATCGTGACCGGCGCAGAAGACTTTCCCGGCGGCCGCCAAGACGATGACGCGGACCGATTTGTTGGCCTTGGCACGGTCGAGCTCGGCGCTCAATGCCGCCATGACGGAAAGCGACAAGGCATTGGCGGGCGGATTGGCGAGCGTCAGGCGCAGCACGCCCTTGTCCAGCCCGGCGATGACCGGCCCGTCTATGGCAACAGGTTTGATCGAAAGGATTTCGGCCATGACAAGGGTCTCCGCGATTCCGCCGGGCGCCGCCAGACTATCTAATATCGGATCGAGTTTCATCAACACCCATCGCTTGCGCCAGAGGTGTTGCCAGAAGCGCATCATTGCGTTCATACAGGCCCGGCATAGAACGAGAGACCGACATGCCCGCCCAGGACAATCTCAAGCCGGTGCTGACGGCGGCTGAAGTCAATGCGCTGATGGCCAGCGTCTACCCCCAGCTCAACGACGAGTTCACGTCGTATGAGGCGCTCGATGTGTTTCCCGGCGGCTGCACGGTGCGGCTCAACGCCAGCGAACGGCATTTGCGTCCCGGCGGCACGGTGTCCGGGCCCTCGCTGTTCACGCTGGCCGACATTGGCGGCTATGTCTGCGTGCTCAGCCATGCCGGGCCGGATGCGCTTTCGGTTACCGTCAACCTCAACATCAATTTTGTCCGCAAGGCCGAAGCCGGGCCGATCGACGGCCATTGCCGCATCCTGAAGCTGGGCAAGAGCCTGATGGTGTTCGATATCGACATCGTCGCCGGACCGAAGGGACACACGGTAGCGCATGCGACCGGCACCTATTCGATCCCGCCGAAGCGCGCCGCCGATGTGGTAAAATAATACCTTTTGATCAAACCTTTGTTTTTATTACACTTTACGAGCAGACGTGCTTTTCCCGCGCCTTGACGTGCACCACCCCCTCGCCTATAAGCCGTCACGAAGCAGCGGCCCGCAAAGGCCGCCGTTTTGTTATTGGCGGCGGGCAAGTGCCTTGTCGCCAATCCAAGCAACAAGAAACGCCTTCTTCGGAAGGTCAAAATCGAAAGCAGAAAATCCATGGCAACCTTTTCGCAGAAGCCTGCGGATGTGGTGAAGAAGTGGGTGCTGATCGACGCCGAGGGTCTCGTCGTCGGCCGTCTCGCCACTGTCATCGCCAATCATCTTCGCGGCAAGCACAAGCCCACCTTCACCCCGCATGTCGACGACGGCGATAACGTCATTGTCATCAATGCCGACAAGGTGGTGTTCACCGGCAAGAAGTTCACCGACAAGGTCTATTACTGGCACACCGGTCACCCCGGCGGCATCAAGGAGCGCACCGCGCGCCAGCTGCTCGAGGGCCGTTTCCCCGAGCGTGTCGTCGAGAAGGCCGTCGAACGCATGATCCCGCGCGGGCCGCTCGGCCGTCGTCAGATGAAGAACCTCCGCGTCTATGCAGGCACGGAACATCCGCATGTCGCCCAGCAGCCCGTCACCCTCGACGTCGGCGCGCTGAACGCCAAGAACAAGAAGGTTGCATAAGATGGCTGAGCTTTCCTCGCTCGCAGAATTGGGCGCCGCCACCGGCAACACCAACACCCAGCCGGCAGCACCCGTCCATGTCCAGAAGCTCGACAAGTCGGGCCGCGCCTATGCCACCGGCAAGCGCAAGAACGCCATCGCCCGCGTCTGGGTGAAGCCGGGTTCGGGCAAGATCGTCGTCAACGACAAGGAATTCGCGACCTATTTCGCGCGTCCGGTCCTGCAGATGATCCTCAACCAGCCGATCATCGCTTCCAACCGCGCCGGCCAGTACGACATCGTCGCCACCGTCATCGGCGGCGGCCTGTCCGGCCAGGCCGGTGCCGTTCGTCACGGCATCTCCAAGGCGCTGACCTACTATGAGCCGGCACTGCGCGCCGTGCTCAAGAAGGGCGGCTTCCTGACCCGCGACAGCCGCGTCGTCGAGCGCAAGAAGTACGGCAAGGCGAAGGCCCGTCGTTCCTTCCAGTTCTCGAAGCGCTAAGCGCTGCGACGTTCCAGACATCGAAAGGCCGCCTCCGGGCGGCCTTTTCTTTTGGGTCTCGGCAGTCACCCCACCCGGCGCTTCGCGCCGACCTCCCCATCGAGGGGAGGTAGGAGGTCGCGGCAGTTTTGCCGCCCGGACAATCCACGATGGTCCAGCGGCTAGCAAACCAGTTCGACCATAAAAACGCGGCACCCTACCTCCCCTCGATGGGGAGGTCGGCGCGAAGCGCCGGGTGGGGTGATGGCGCCGGCCTCGGTTCAAGTCTCAGAACTTGCCGGCCTTGATGTAATCGATAAACGCCCGTAGCGGCGCTGGAACCAGACGCCGTCCGGGATAGTACAGAAATGGTCCGGGAAAACTCTGCCACCACGGTTCGAGCACGGGCTCCAGGGCGCCGCTTTCGAAGTGAGGGCGAAGCCAGCCCTCGAAGAGAGCGACGATGCCGCTGCCGGCAATGGCCGCATGGACGGCAAGATCGCTCGCCCCGCCGATCCGCACGATCAACGGCCCCGTCGTGTCGACACGCACCACCTCGCCGTCGCGCTCGAATTCCCACGGCAGCATCGCACCGCTGGCAAAACGACCGCGCAGACAAGCATGGCCAAGCAGGTCGCTCGGGTGCTGCGGCCGCCCATGGCGCTCGAGATAGGCGGGGCTGGCGCCAGTGGCGAAGCGCTGGACGCGCGGTCCGATCGGCACCGCGATCATGTCCTGCTCCAGTCGCTCGTCATAGCGGATGCCGGCGTCGCAGCCCGCCGCCAGCACGTCGACGAAGTTCTCATCGGCGATGACCTCCAGCCGAATGCCGGGATAGGCGGCGAGGAAGCCCGGAACGATGTCGGGCAATATCAGCCGCGCGGCGCTGACCGGGACGTTGAGGCGCAGCGAACCGGCCGGCCTGTCGCGAAAGCCATTAACCACGTCGAGGGCCGCCTCCACCTCCGACAGCGCCGGGCCAAGCCTTCCCAAGAGGCTGAGGCCTGCGTCGGTTGGAACAACGCTGCGTGTCGTGCGGTTGAACAGCCTGACGCCGAGCTGCGTCTCCAGGCGGCGCACCGCTTCGCTCAGGCCCGACGCGCTGCCGCCGCCGGCGCGAGCCCCTTCGCGAAAACCGCCGGCACGCGCCACCGTCACGAAAGCATTCAGATCGCCAAGATCCATCATTGTTCGCCATTCCGCACAAGCTGTACGGATTGTACCTTATTATCCCAAGGTTGAGCAGCGTCTATCTTCGCCTCCTCAAAGGAGATCGACCATGTCCACCATCCAAAAATCCGGCACATTCACCCTCGGCAGCCACACCGTGAAACGGCTCGGCTACGGCGCCATGCAACTTGCCGGCCCGCACGTTTTCGGTCCGCCGAAAGATCGGGACGCGGCCATTGCTGTGCTGCGCGAAGCGGTGGCGTCCGGGGTCAACCACATCGACACCAGCGACTATTATGGCCCGCATGTCACCAACCAGCTGATCCGCGAAGCGCTGGCGCCCTATCCGCAAGACCTCGTCATCGTCACCAAGATCGGGGCGCGGCGCGGCAGCGACGGCTCATGGCTGCCTGCCTATTCCGCCAAGGAACTTGAGCAGGCCGTGCACGATAATCTCAGGAATCTCGGTCTTGAGGTGCTGGATGTCGTCAATCTGCGCATCATGTTCGGGGTGATGGGTCCCGCCGAGGGCTCGATCGAGACGCAGTTGACGGCGCTTGCCGAACTGCAGCGGAAGGGCCTGGTGCGCCATATCGGCCTGAGCAACGTCACCCCTGCGCAGGTCGAGGAAGGCCGTGGGATCGCCGAGATCGTCTGCGTGCAGAACCAGTACAATCTGGCGCATCGCGACGACGACGCGTTGATCGATGAACTGGCGCGCGCCGGCATCGCCTACACGCCGTTCTTCCCGCTCGGCGGCTTCAGCCCGCTGCAGTCGTCGACCTTGTCGGATGTGGCCACGCGGCTCGGCGCCACACCCTTGCAGGTTGCGCTCGCCTGGCTGCTGCGCCGCTCGCCGAACATCCTGCTGATCCCGGGGACGTCGTCGGTCGGGCATTTGAGAGAGAACCTGGCGGCGGCGGAACTGGAGCTGTCGGCTGATGTCCTGAGGGAATTGGATGGGGTGGCGAAAGCGGCGTGAAGATTTTGCGGGCGGCGCTGTCACCCCACCCGCGCCTTCGGCGCGACCTCCCCATCGAGGGGAGGTAGGAGGTCGCGGCAGCCTTGCATGCCTCGCAATCGCTACGACTGTCGGATCTAAAGCGCCAACGCCCTACCTCCCCTCGATGGGGAGGTCGGCGCGCAGCGCCGGGTGGGGTGATGGCGCCGACGTACGATTTCTAATTGATACTCGCCGTATTCGCGGCTCGGCCGGCTTCCCTCATCCACATAAGGCGCCCGAAACCCATCGGCCCCCAGCCAGCCAATCGCAGCCTTCGGTTCTTCGGTCTGGATGATGGTGGCGCCGCGTTCGGCCCAGAAACCGTGTCTCGGCCGGCATGCCGGCCCGCACCGCCAGTTCATCGCCGCGGCCGCCGGAGAGGAGTCGCCGGGCCTTGCGCCTTGGCGATACAAATCCTGTGTCGCCCCTCTAGAACGCTATGGCGTTTCGCCAAGCTGTGACTGGCATCTTGCGTGCCGGTTCTGTAGTTGTGGCAGCCCGATGAACAAAGAAGGACCCGTAATGGCGAACCAGACCATCGACAACGCCTTCACCGCCCGCTCCAAGACGGGGCCTTCCTTCGAGCCGACCTATGCCGGCGCGCTGTCGTTCATGCGGCGCAAATACACCAAGGATGCAAAGGGCGCGGACGCCGTCGTGTGGGGCATTCCGTTCGATGCCGCCGTCACCAACCGGCCGGGCGCGCGCTTCGGGCCGCAGGCGATCCGCCGCGCCTCGGCGATCCTCGACAACGACCCGCAATATCCGTTCTCGCGCGACCTGTTCGAGCATCTCGCCGTCATCGACTATGGCGATTGCCTGCTCGATTCGGGCAATCACCAGAAGACACCAGGCACGATCGAGCGCGAGGCGGCGAAGATCCTGAAATCGGGTGCCTTCCTGTTGTCGCTCGGCGGCGATCATTTCGTCACCTGGCCGCTGCTCAAGGCACATGCCGCCATCCACGGGCCGCTGGCGCTGGTGCAGTTCGATGCGCACCAGGACACCTGGCCTGACGATGGCAAGCGCATCGACCATGGTTCGTTCGTCGGCCGCGCCGTCAATGAAGGCATCATCGACCCCGACCGCTCGATCCAGATCGGCATCCGCACGCATGCCCCCGATACGTTCGGCATCAAGATCCTTTACGGTCACGAGATCGAGGAGATGCGGGCTTCCGACATCGCCTATGCGATCGTCGACCGCACCGGCGGCAGGAAGACCTATCTCACCTTCGACATCGACTGCCTCGACCCGGCCTTTGCGCCCGGCACCGGCACGCCGGTTGCCGGCGGACCGTCCTCGGCGAAAATCCTGTCGACGCTGCGCCAGCTCGGCCAGGTCGATATTGTCGGCGCCGACGTCGTCGAGGTTGCGCCGGCCTATGATCACGCCGATATAACGGCGATCGCCGGCTCGATGGTGGCCATGCACTATCTCGGCCTGGTGGCCGAGCGAAAAGCGCGGGCGGAAGAGCTGAACAGCGGCAACCATGGCGCGGCAAACCATGGCCAGGGCATATAGGCCTGAATTAGCAGGGAATTGACGGGCACATGAAACCGAAAATCTTCATCGATGGCGAACACGGCACCACCGGCCTGCAGATCCGGGCGCTGCTGGCCGAGCGCGGCGACCTCGAGATCATCTCGATCCCGGCCGAGCGCCGCAAGGAAACGGCGGCGCGCGCCGAGTTCCTCAATGCCGCCGATGTCGCCATCCTGTGCCTGCCGGATGCGGCTGCCAAGGAAAGCGTGTCGCTGATTGCCAACGACACCACCAAGGTGATCGACGCCTCCACGGCGCATCGCGTCGCCGAGGGCTGGGAATACGGTTTTGCCGAGCTGGACAAGGATCAGGCCAGGATCATCGCCAATGCGAAACGCGTCGCCAATCCCGGCTGCTGGCCGCAAGGGCCGATCGCGACGCTGCGGCCGCTGGTCGCTGCCGGTCTGCTGCCGGCGGATTTCCCGATCACGGTCAATGGCATTTCGGGCTATTCGGGCGGCGGCCGGCCGATGATCGAGGACTATGTCGCCAAGGGCGAGGATGCCTCTGAATTCCAGGTCTATGGGCTGACCCTGCAGCACAAGCATGTGCCGGAGCTGCGCACCTATGCGAAGCTGTCGCACGATCCGATCATGCAGCCGGCGGTCGGCAATTTCGCCCAAGGCATGATCACGGTGGTGCCGCTGCAGCTCGGCGGGCTTGACCATGTGCCGGCCGGCGCCGAACTGCACGCGGCAATCGCCGACCATTTTGCCGCCATCAAGGGCGGCGTGGTCGAGGTAGCTCCTTACGAGCACGTGGAGCGCCTGCCCGAGATCAATCCCGAGGTCTATAACGGCACCAATCGGATGAAGGTCTATGTCTTTGCCAATGACGACAGGGCGCAGGCGCTGCTGATTGCGGTCTATGACAATCTCGGAAAGGGCGCCTCGGGTGCTGCCGTTCAGAACATGGATCTGATGCTCGGCCTTTAATTCAGTTGGAGAGAGCATGTTGCCCGAAAACCGCTTAACACTTTTCGGCATCACGCTCTGAATGGACGCGCCTGCATTTCCAAAGCGCTGGAAGATCAGCGCGCCCGAGCTCATTGCGGAGACGTTTTCGAGCCGCATCTGGAAGGTGCGGCGTGAGGACGGCTCGCCGGCCATCGTCAAGGCGCTCAAACCATTCGACGATGTCGAGGACGAGTTGCGCGGCGAGCACTATCTCGCATGGCGGCGCGGCGAAGGCGCGGTGCGGCTGCTTGGCCGGGACGGCCACCGCATGCTGCTCGAATATGCCGGCGACACCCTGCTTTCCGACGTTCTGGCCAAAGAAGGCGACAACGCCGCGACCGCAATTGCGGCCGAGTTGATGGGGAGACTGTTCTCGCCCACAAGACACCCTGCCCCGCCGGACCTGCAGCCGCTGCGGACACGGTTTGCCAGCCTGTTCAAAAAGGCCGGAGCCGATCGCGACGCCGGAGAGCACAGCCTCTATATCGAGGCCGCCGAAATCGCGGACCGGCTGCTCGATGCCCCGCATGCGGTCAAGCCGCTGCATGGCGACCTGCATCACGACAACATTTTGCACGGTGCGCGCGGCTGGCTGGCGATCGACCCGAAGGGCGTGGTCGGCGATCCCGGCTTCGACGCCGCCAATCTGTTCTACAACCCACTGGGGCGCGACGACCTCTGCCTCGATCCCGAGCGCATCGCGCATATGGCCGAGATCTTCGCCAGGACACTCGGCCAGACGCCGGCTGCCATTCTCGACCATGCCATCGCCTATGGCTGCCTGTCGGCCGCATGGCATCATGAGGACGAGAATGCGGTCGACGAGAACCGCGAGCTGTCGGTTGCGGGAGTGATCCGAAAGGTGCGGCTCAGCTTCTGACCGGCGCAGCCTCGCGCGTTAGACGTAGCGAGGCAGTTCGTTCGCGAAATAGATTATTGCGACGGCCAAGACACCGTAGACGATGTACCTGCGTTCATGGGCGGCCGCGTTGGCAGTGGATAGGCGCCTTTGGTGCCGCGCCAGTGGGCGGCGGCAAATCCCAGCAGGACAAGCGCGAAGGCCTGATGGGTCAGCGCCATGTGCAGCGGCACCTGCATCAGCAGCGTGCCGATGCCGATCGAGGCCTGGACCAGCACCAGCAGAAACAGCAGCGTTGCGCGGCGTGCGTGTGTCGTGCCCGGCAGCCGCCGGCGCGTCGCTATCATATGCCAGAGCGCGATGGCAAAGACCGTATAGGCGCCGAGCCGGTGGACGAACTGCACCGTCTTCGGGTTCTCGAAGAAATTGCGCCAGGCCGGTTCGAGCAGCAGCAGCTCGCCGGGGATGATCTTGCCGTCCATCAGCGGCCAGGTGTTGTAGCTCAGGCCGGCGTCGAGCCCTGCGACCAGCCCGCCGAGATAGATCTGGACCAGCGCCAGCAGCACGATGAAACCGGCCAGTCTTTGCGTCGACCGGCCGGCGGCAGGCTCCGAATGCGGCGCCAGCCCGCGCGCGACCACCATGGTGGCAGTGAAGATCAGGGCGGCAAGCGTCAAATGCGTCGCCAGCCGGTACTGGCTGACGGAGACGCGGTCGACCAGGCCGGAGGCCACCATCCACCAGCCGATGGCGCCTTGCAGGCCACCAAGCAGCAGAATACCGACCAGCTTTGGCCCAAGGCCGCGCTCGATGCGGCGCGTCGCCCACAAGACCAGCAACGGCAGGCCGAAGACCAGGCCGACACTGCGCGCCAGGATGCGGTGCGCCCATTCCCACCAGAAGATCGATTTGAAGGCGTCCAGGCTCATGCCCTTGTTGAGCTCGGCATATTGCGGAATCTTTTGATAAAGCTGGAATTCCTCCTGCCACTCCGCGTCATTGAGCGGCGGTATCACACCGTGGATCGGCTTCCACTCGGTGATCGACAGGCCGGAATTGGTGAGCCTGGTGGCGCCGCCGACCAGCACCAGCGCAAACAGCACCAGAAGCACGACATACAGCCAGCCGCGCACCAGCGCCCGATTTTTCAAGTCGCGATCGCGGTCAATGTAAGGCGCGGCGGCTGATATGGCGGCCATGGTTGGTCCCGGCAGGTTGACGTGGCGGATTGGTGAACCATCGCAACCCGGCTGACAAGACCGGACGGCGCGGCACGCCGTCGCGCCGCATCTCCCGGGTTGCACAGGCGCGCGGTTGGGCCTAAGCGGAGGCGATCAACGAGAACGCTCATGCCCATCCGCCTGAAAAAGCTGATCGGAACTTTCCTGCTGGTGGCGCTGGTCATCATCTATGCGCTGGTCGCGTCGATCATAGCGGTCGCGCAGCTGTCGCAATCCAGCCCGCTGGTGCATTTCCTGTTCTTCCTGTTCAGCGGCCTGTTCTGGGTGCTGCCTGCGATGGGCATCATCAAATGGCTGATCCTGGAGCCGCCGCCGAAAGGCTGAAGCGCCCGACCCAGGTTAGATGGTGACGACCATTTTGCCGGCATTGGCCAGCGGCGTCGTCACGCCCGACAACATCGTGCGGATATGGGCGACGCTCTGGTAGCGGCCGTTGATCGAAATGCGCGGCAGCGCGTGCAGGAAGCCGGCGTGCTCGGCGTGCAGCACGCCGTGGCGAGTGGTCACCGCCGAGGCGTAGCCGGCGTCGCGGGCAAAGCCCACTTCGCGGCAGCCGACAGCGCTGGCGAAACCATAGGGGTAAGCGAGATGACGGGGGTCTTCGCCGAGCTGCGCCTGCAGTTGGCGCCTGACGTCGACGATCTCATGGCGCGCATTGGCTTCGTCGAGCCGCTTCAGATTGCGGTGGTTGACCGTATGCGCGCCGATCGTGACCAGCCTGTGCCCGGCCACGGCGCGGATATCGTCCCAAGTCATCAGCGTGCTTGGGCGCAAGCCATCGAGGTCGATGCCGTTCGAGTGCGCCAGATCGCGCAGCACGGCGCGCTGATCCTCCTCGCGCACCTCGAGCGTCAGATAGGCATGCAGACGCGCATTGGCGTGGAGTTTCTTGCCGTGGGTCGAGCAGTCTATGGTCACCGGCCCCTTCGGAGTCGCCAGCGTCAAACGCTCCCGCGCGTTGACGATATCCTCGACCACGTCCCACCATAAATCGGCGCTGCCGTCGATCAGACCCGGCGCGACATAGATGGTGATCGGCGCGTCGTGCTTTTCGAGCACTGGCAGCGCTTCGGTCATGTTGTCGCGATAGGCGTCGTCGGCGGTGATGGTGGCGAACTGGCCGTCCTTGCCGCCGGCCTTGATGCGCTCGATCGCCTCGTCGAGGGTGACGAAGGCATAGCCCCTCGACTTCATGTCGGCGACGAGAGCGTCGAGGAATCGCGGGGCGATGTTGAGGTGGCGGTTAACGCCGTCCGGCTTCTCCGGCGTGGCGGTGACCCGATGCAACATGAGGATGGCGCCAATGCCGCCGACAAACGGCTTGGCCAGCGGTGCAAGGCCGGTAAAGCGGGCGATATTAAGCGCCAGTTTCCGAACTGCCTCACCACCGTCGATCATTCATTCACCTTTTGCGCCTAGGCTCGATCCAAGCACGGAACGCGCCGACGCGAACTCCTGATCGCGACGAATACGCCTTAAGGATTGAGGTATGGTTGACGCCACCGCGTCATTTGACGGCAATCGGCTCGCCGCAAGCAAGGCGTCTGCGCGCACGCCGGCTGCCGACCAGACCAGTCTGTCGGTGTCGATCGCAGATGCTGCCGCGCTCGCCTCTTACGGCGAATTCTGCCGTTCGGCGCTGTTTGCGCCGGCGCAAAGCGCGGCCTGGGTTCGTGCCTGGACGGCGCAGGCCAATCCCGATGCGGTCGTCGCCACGCTGACAATCGAGGACAGGCCGGTCTTTGCACTGGCACTGGAAATCACGCGAACTGGTCCATTCCGCGTCGCCCGCTTCATGGGCGGGCGCCATGCCAACGGCAATTTCGCCGCCGCCGATCCGGCATGGCTGGCAAAGGCAGATGCTGGGGGGATCCGCAGGCTGGTGACGGCGATCGGCAAGGCGCGTCCCGACATCGATCTCGTTGCCTTGGAAAGGCTGCTGCCCGACCTCGATGGCGTTGCCAATCCGCTGGCGGCGTTCTCCAACTTTCCGAGCCCAAACCTGTCGCTCGCCGTCAATCTCGACGGTGGTTTCGATGCGCTGCTGTCGCGTGTGGGCGGCAAGCGCAAGCGCAAGAAGCACCGTTCGCAGACACGCAAGTTCGAGGCGGTCGGCGTTCATCGCCGCATCGAGGCGCAGACACCCGAAGAGGTGAACCGGCTGCTCGACGCTTTCTTCGAGATGAAGGAGTTCCGCTTCGCCAAGATGGGCATCGCCAATGTCTTCGGCGAGCCGGAGGTGCGGGCTTTCTTCCGTGCCCTCTTCGCCGGCGCGCTGGCCGAGGAGAAACCGGCCTTTGTGCTGCATGGGCTCGAAGTGGCCGGCAAGCTGCGCGCAATCACCGGCTCGAGCCGCTCGGGCAAACGCCTGATCTGCGAATTCGGCGCCATCGCCGAGGACGATCTCGGCCACACCAGCCCCGGCGATTTCCTTTTCTTCGACATCATCGAGGAAGCCTGCCAAACAGGCTTCGATGTCTATGATTTCTCGGTCGGCGACGAGCCCTACAAGCGGCTCTGGTGCGATATCGAGACCAGGCATTTCGAGGTGCTGGCGCCCCTGACGCTGAAGGGACGCGCCCTGGCGTCGGCGCTGCGGCAGGGCGCACGGGCGAAAGCCTTCATCAAGAACAACCCGACGGTCTGGAAGCTGACCAAGATGCTGCGCCGCAAGGCCGTCGGACAGGCAGCGCCCGCTCCCGCGGACGACGAAAACTAGCGTTCAGAAATTGAGCGCTTCGCGGAGCGCCGGGCCGGCCCTGACCCGCAGGTCGAGATCTGCCTCGATGTGGTCGATATGGTGCAGCATCAGCCGGCTCACCAACCCGCAATCGCCGCTTTCCAGCGCGCCGACCATTTCCGTGTGCTCACTGTGTCCGCAGGCCGACACGCCGGATCGTCCGTAAAGGGCGATCACCAGCGACGAACGCGCCACCAGCTCCTCCATGAAGCGCTGCAGGATGGCATTGCCGGCGACGGAGGCGAGCAGCAGGTGGAAATCGCCTGATGCCTTGATTTCGGAGCGCCGCGCGGTTGGGCCGCGCTCGGCGATGAAGCGGCCTTCCTCGTCGAGCTGCGCGCGGAACGCAGCGATATCGGTCGCTGTGACCCGCCCGCAGGCGGCAATGGCTATGCCCGGCTCGATCAGCCGGCGCGATGCGAACACCTGGCGCGCTTCCTCGGGCGAAGGGTTGGCGACGAAGGCGCCACGGTTGCGTTCGGTACGCACCAGCCCCTCGAAGGACAGCATCTGCAGCGCCGCGCGCGCGACGGTGCGCGAGACGTCGAACAGCGTGCCGACCTCGCCTTCCGACAGCTTGGTGCCGGGCGTCAGCCGACGGTCAACGATGGCGTCCCGCAGATTGTCGCGAATCGCCTGGGCGCGATCCTGGTTGGCGCTGTCGGCGGAATGGATCTGATCGGCAATGTTCATGGCGATGATGGTTCCCAGCCTCTTCTAGCGCAACTCGTCGCCTGCGCACGAGAGGCAAAGTGGACACCAAGCCAAAAAAGATTGCATACGATTCTTGTGCAGATCGCGCACAATCGCCCATAATTTGTGCAATGCACAAGATAGCCTACCGGCTAGGCAGTGGGCAAGAACCCCGATTTTGCTGACGATTCAAACGCTTGGGCCGATTGCCGCCGATTGGCACGCATAATGCATTGGTTAATGCGACCAAACGGGGAAGCCTGAATGTCCAAAGCCGCCGAGATCGACATCGTGTCCGTTTCGAAAGTGTACGGAACGACGACTGCCGTCGAGGCCATCAGCCTGAAAATACCGGCAGGCACCTATTGCTGCCTGCTTGGCCCCTCCGGCTGCGGCAAGACCTCGACGCTGCGCATGATCGCCGGCCACGAAAGCATTTCGTCGGGCGATGTCCGCCTCGGCAACATTGTCGTCACCGACCTGCCGCCGGCAAAGCGTGGCACGGCGATGATGTTCCAGTCCTATGCGCTGTTTCCGCATCTCGATCTTGTCGACAATGTCGCCTTCAGCCTGAAGATGAAGGGCGTCGACAAGGAGCAGCGCCGTGCCAAGGCGCTCGAGATGCTCAAGCTGATGCAGATGGAGGCCTATGCGGCGCGCCGGCCGGCGCAGCTTTCCGGCGGCCAGCAGCAGCGTGTTGCACTCGCCCGCGCTCTGATCACCGATCCCGAGGCGCTGCTGCTCGACGAGCCGCTGTCGGCGCTCGACCCGTTCCTGAAGATACGCATGCGCGCCGAGTTGAAGAACTTGCAGACCTCGCTTGGCATCACTTTCGTCCACGTCACCCACAGCCAGGAAGAGGCCATGGCCTTGGCGGACCTGATCGTGGTGATGAATGACGGCCGCATCGAACAGGCGGCGCCGCCGCGAGATGTGTTCGAAAGGCCGGCCACCGCCTTCGTCGCGCGCTTCATGGGCGACCACAATGTCATCTCCGGCCGGGTCACCGGCGCGCGCGACGGCATGGTCGTCTTCGACGTCAATGGTGGCGCCTCGCTCGCCGCCCGCGGGCAAGGCCGGGAGGCGGGCCAGGAGGTGGGCACGCCGATCGACATTGCCATCCGCACCGACCATGTGCGCATCGGCGAAGCGCCCTCGCCCGGCCTTGGCTTCACCGGCATCGTCTCCAACATCGAATATCGCGGCGCCACGGTGAAGCTGTCGGCCACCGGCGGCGGCATCGACGATTTCACCGTTATCATCGACGATTCCGACTTCTTCGCCAAACCCGTCGCCCTTGGCGACGCCGTACCGCTCGCCTGGGATTCCGAGGACGCCATCGTCCTCGGGCGCCTTCATTCATGAATTCAACGAAGCAAAACAAAACAGGGGAACAGGAATGACAAAACCAGTAGAAACAAAGACCGGAATTTCGCGCCGTTCGTTGCTCAAGACAGGTGCCGCCGCCGTCGGCCTCGCCGCCGGCTCGGGCGCCATTACAGGCTTCCCGACCATCTGGGCGCAGTCCAACATCACGCTGCGCCAGTTCGGCACCGGCGTGTCGAACCTGAACGCGATCGCCGACAAGTGCAAGGCCGACCTCGGCATCACGCTGGAAATGACGGCGACCGATTCGGACGCGGCCGCCCAGCGCGCCGTGACCCAGCCCGACAGCTATGACATCGCCGACATCGAATACTGGATCTGCAAGAAGGTGTTCCCGAGCGGCGTGCTGCAGCCGATGGATGTTAGTAAGCTGAAATATTACGACGAGCTGGTGCCGTTGTTCAAAACCGGCAAGCTGACGCCCGACAGCGTCATTGCCCAGGGCACCGCGCCGCACACGGTCGGCTATGTCGAAGCGCAGGACTCAAAGACCTTCGCCAAGGCGCCGACCAAGTGGTTCACCATGGTGCCGACGATCTACAACGCCGATACGCTAGGCATCCGGCCCGACCTCGTCGGCCGCGACATCACCACCTGGGCCGACATCATGGACCCGGCCTTCAAGGGCAAGACCGCGATCCTCAACATCCCGTCCATCGGTATCATGGATGCGGCCATGATCATGGAGGCCACAGGCAGCATCAAATATGCCGACAAGGGCAACATGACCAAGGAAGAGATCGACAAGACGATCGACTTCCTCATCAAGGCCAAGCAGGCCGGCCAGTTCCGCGCCTTCTGGAAGTCGTTCGACGAGAGCGTCAACCTGATGGCATCGGGCGAAGTGGTCATCCAGTCTATGTGGTCGCCGGCCGTCGCTGCCGTGCGCTCCAAAGGCATCGCCTGCCGCTTCCAGCCGCTCAAGGAGGGCTATCGCTCATGGGGCGGCGGCCTTGGCCTTGCCGCCCATCTCAAGGGCGCCGAACTCGACGCGGCCTACGAATACATCAACTGGTATACGTCGGGCTGGGTCGGCGGCTATCTCAACCGCCAGGGCTACTATTCCGCCAATATGGTCTCGGCCAAGAAGTTCATGTCCGACGACGAATGGGGCTACTGGATTGAAGGCAAGCCGGCCAAGGGCGAGATCAAGGCGCCGGACGGCACCGTCATGGAAAAGGCCGGCGCCGTGCGCGACGGCGGCTCGTTCGAAGAGCGCATGGGCAAGGTCGCCTGCTGGAACTCGGTCATGGACGAGGACCGCTACATGGTGAAGCGCTGGAACGAGTTCATCGCGGCGTAAGCTAGCGGATCAACGGGACATGCCTCATTCCTTCGCGCCCCCCTCTGTCCTGCCGGACATCTCCCCCTCAAGGGGGGAGATTGGATATCGCTTTGGTTTTCGCCAATCTCCAACTTCATGGAAAGAGGCGTCGAGGCAGAAGCTGCCGATCTCCCCCCTTGAGGGGGAGATGTCCGGTAGGACAGAGGGGGGCGCGAAGGATCACAGCCAAGGAAATCTTCTCATCCCGGTGCGAAGGTGTTCCGCATGACCGTGGTTCTCGAACGACCCGCAATCACCGCCGCCAGCCCGATGAGACGCCGGCGCTTCTCCATCAGTGCCGTCACGCCCTACCTCCAATCGGCGCCGCTGGCGCTCATCCTCGGTGCGTTCCTGCTCTTGCCAATCATCATGATCGTCGTCGTCTCCTTCTGGGATTATGACTTCGCCGCCATGTATCCGGATTTCCTGACGACGAACTATTCCGACGTGCTGGGATCATGGGTCACCTGGAAGACCTATCTCAACACCATCAAATTCGCTGCCATCGTCTGGGCTCTGACCTTGTTCATCGGCTTCTGGGTCGCCTATTTCCTCGCCTTCCATATCCGCACCACCGCCATGCAGATGGTGCTGTTCCTTGTCTGCACGGTGCCGTTCCTGACCTCCAACATCATCCGCATGATCTCGTGGATCCCGGTGCTTGGCCGTAACGGGTTGATCAACTCGACGCTGGTGCAATTGGGGCTGGTGCCAAAACCCATCGAATGGCTGCTCTATTCGGAATTCGCCGTGGTGCTGGCCATGGTGCATCTCTACACGCTGTTCATGGTAACGCCGATCTTCAACACGTTGATGCGCATCGACCGCTCGCTGGTCGAGGCCGCGCGCGATGCCGGCGCGTCCGGCTGGCAGGTCTTGTGGAACGTCGTCATCCCGCTGGCCAAGCCCGGCATGGCGATCGGCACCATCTTCGTCGTCACGCTGGTGATGGCCGATTTCTCCACTGTGCAGGTGATGTCGGGCGGCCAGAGCGCGTCGGTCGCACTGATGATGAAGAACCAGATGTCGCTGCTGCAGTATCCCGCAGCCGCCGCCAATGCCGTAGTGTTGCTGGTGTTGGTACTGTTGATGGTCGCGGGCATCCTGCGCATCGTCGACATCCGCAAGGAGCTTTGAGGTGAGCCACGAAAAACGCACCTTCGAGTTCTATGTGCTTGCGGCCTTCTTCACTCTGTTCGTGCTGTTCCTCTATGGCCCGCTATCGGCGATCCTGATCCTTTCTTTCCAAGGCGAGACCGGCGGCCTCACCTTCCCGCTCAATGGCGTGTCGCTGCACTGGTTCGCCAATCTGTTCGAGCGCCAGGCGGTCGGCGATTTCGGCGGCAGCTTCAAGCGCTCGCTCGTGCTCGGCCTCATGGTGATGATCGTCACCGTCGTCGTGTCGCTGCTGGCAGGGCTCGCTTTCCGGCAAAAATTTCGTGGCGCCACCGCTTTGTTCTACCTGGCGGTCGCCAGCCTCGTCGTACCCTCGATCATCATTTCGCTCGGCATCGGCGTCGTGTTCCAGCAGGTCGGCTTCCGCCCGGCCTGGTACACATCGGCCTTCGGCGCGCACCTGACCTGGACCTTGCCCTTCGGCGTGCTCATCATGTTCGCCGTCTTCAACCGCTTCTCGCCCGCCTATGAGGAAGCAGCGCGTGACCTGGGCGCCAACTCCTGGCAGACCTTCGCCCATGTCGTGCTGCCGATGATCGCGCCGAGCCTGATCGGCGTCGGCCTGTTCGGCTTCACGCTGTCCTATGACGAGTTCGCCCGCACGCTGATGACGTCGGGCACCTTCAACACGCTGCCGCTCGAGATCTACGGCATGACCACCAATGTCACGACGCCGGTGCTCTATGCGCTGGGCACGGTGACCACCGTGTTCTCCTTCCTGGTGATCCTGGCCACACTGGGCGCCATCCTCTATGTCGGCCGCAAGCGGGCCAGGGTTTGATCGTGCAGATACTGGTGGTGAACCCCAACACGACGGCGAGCATGACCGAGACGATCGCGGCGGCGGCGCGCGCCGTTGCCGGCGCCGGGACCGAGGTGATCGCGGTCACCTCCTCGATGGGTCCTGCCTCGATCGAGGGCTATTATGACGAGGCATTGGCCGTGCCCGGCCTTTTGATGGAGATCGCCGCCGGCGAACGTGCCGGGGCTCAGGCCGCCATCATCGCCTGCTTCGACGATACCGGCCTGGATGCGGCACGCGCCATGGCCTCCATTCCGGTCATCGGCATCTGCGAGGCCGCACTCAGTGTCGCCTCCTACATTGCCCAGCGCTTCACAGTGGTGACGACCACCGAACGCTCGCGTGTCCCTGTCGAGGGGCTGGTGCACCGCTACGGCATGGCCGGGCGTGGCCGCGTGCGCGCCGCCGACATTCCCGTACTCTCGCTTGAAGACGCTGCTTCCGGCGCTGTCGAGAAACTGCGCGCCGAGATCGCCCGCGCCATAGCGGAAGACCGCGCCGAGGCCATCGTGCTCGGCTGCGCCGGCATGGCCGACCTGGCACACCGGTTGCAGCAAGAGTTCGACCTGCCCGTCATCGACGGCGTCGGCGCCGCCCTCAAACAGGCCGAGGCGCTGATCGCACTGGGCCTGTCGACCTCGAAGCGCGGCTCCTATGCCAGTCCGCTGGCCAAGCCCTATCGCGGCGTGCTGAAATCCTTCTCGCCGGGGGTGGTCGCCGCGGAGTGAACGCTATGAAGCCTACCGTCCGCGCATTGTCTCCGCCGGAACTGACCGTTCTCATCGACTGGGCGGCGGCTGAAGGCTGGAACCCTGGCCTTGACGATGCCGCCGCGTTCCGGCCAACCGATCCTGAAGGGTTCATCGGCGCTTTTGTCGACAACGAGATGACCGCCGCCATCTCGGCTGTCGCCTATGGCGGCAACTTCGGTTTCATCGGTCTCTACATCTGCCGACCAGACATGCGCGGCAAAGGCCATGGCAAAGCAGTCTGGAATGCGGGCATGGCCAGGCTGGCCGGCCGAACGGTCGGCCTCGACGGGGTCGCCGCGCAGCTGGCGAATTATCGCCGCACGGGATTCAGCTCGGCGTACGAAACCATCCGCTTCAGCGGCCGTATCGCGACCCCGCCCGTCCGAAGCGAAGGGGTGCGCATGATAACCACGCAACTCGTGCCCGACATCATCGTCTATGACGCCCGCTGTTTCCCCGCGCCTCGACGAGCCTTCCTGCACCGCTGGGCGCAGCCGCCGCATTGCGGGTTCGCCGCGATCAGTTCACTCGGCACCATAGGCTACGCCGTGGCTCGTCCCTGCCGTTCGGGTTACAAGATCGGCCCGCTGTTTGCCGACGACACCGAGACGGCGATGCAGCTCATGGGCAGTCTGGCTGCCGCATGCGAAGGTGGCGACCTGCATATCGACGTTCCTGCCGAAAATTTCGATTTCACCAAGGCGCTTGCAGCGATTGGTTTCAGGCCGACCTTCACCACCACGCGCATGTACAAGGGCCCGCCTCCGAAGGTCGACTCGCGCCGAATATTTGGCGTGACGACCCTGGAGTTGGGGTAGATCCCGGCGCCGGCTGACAGGCTTGGTTTTTCGGGAGCCGGCGGGCGATGGACGAGCCGATCCGTAGTAGCGCCGCCTAAGTCGAATTGTCTGATGTCTCAGGCGGCGCTACGTCGTCCCGGCACGGGGTTACCCGGCGTCTCGTGGCCGATCGGCGTCACCAGAGTGAGGTCGGGATAGCCGCTTTCGATCAGCTCGACGGCGGCCTGCGCCACCTCATCGTCCGCCCGCAGCATGGACATGAAGACCTCGGTGCTGTCGCCGACCAGTCGGCTGATGCCTTGCGCATCGGCCGGTCCGCATTCGACGATGACCAGATCATAGGCGGTGGTCAGCGACTGCATGATGATCGGCAGCCGGTCGGCGGCGCGCATGGCGCGAACCGGATCGGCGGTGCCGACGGGAACGACATGGCAGTCGGAATAGAGGTCAGCGTGAATGACGTCGCTGAACTGCGCTTCCGAAGCCAGCAGATTGGTGATGCCGGGGAAAAGTCCGCTGTCCAGCATCGGCCGCGAGGCGGCACCTGACGCCGTGAGATCGAGCAGCAGCACGCGCAGGCCAGCGTCGGAGACTTCGCGCGCTACCAGCACTGCCGAGGCCGCGGCCTCATCGCCTTCGGGCGAGACGAAGATGGCGCGCGCAGCACCGCTGGCGATCAGCTTTTCCGCCGCCTTCTCGACATCGATCTCGCCAAGGCTGGAGCGTACCCGCTCGGGTTCGGATTGCGGTTCTGGATCGGCAGCCGCTGCTCCTTCCAGCACTGAAGGAGCCGGCTCCTGCTCCGGCTCGGGCGCCAGTTCAGACTCCATGGCCGTCCGCTGATCGACCACCTCCTCGGCCACGACTGCGGCCGGTTCCGGGTCAACGACCGGCGCCGACATTGCCGGCATCGCGACCTGTTCGATGCGGTCCAAGCGGACGCCTGGGGCCGGGCGCATGGCGCGGCCCGAGAACAGCTCCTGCAGAAGCGTGATGACCGACATCAGCAGCAGCGAGCCGACGAAAGCAGCGCCGACGATCGGGACGAGTTTGGGGAAATAGGGTTCCGACGGCACGCGCGCCTCGGAAAACACGCTGGCATCGACCGGCAGGTAATTCTTGCGCGAGGACACTTCGCGGAAGCTCGCCATATAGGATTCAAGCTGCTGGCGCCGGACGTTCGCCTCACGCTGCAGCGCATCCAGCTGGACCTGCTCCTCGCCGGCGCGCGACGACGCCGCTTTCAGCTTGTTGACGTCCGATATCAGCTGGTTTTCGCGCGCCTGGGCGGTCTGCGCCTGCGTCAGCAACCCGCGCATGATTTTTTGCGCTTCGTTGCGGATCTGGCCGTCGAGATCGGCAAGCTGCGACCTCATCGCCCGCAGGCGGGGATGGTTGTCGAGCAAGGTGGTGGAAAGATCGGCGATGTTGGTTCTGAGCTCGATCTGACGCTCACGCAGCCGCTGGATCAGATCGGAAGACAGCACTTCGGGTACAGCGTCCAGCGAACCGCCATTCTGCAAAGCCTGGCGCACCCTTTCGGCCGTTGCCTCGGCCGAAGCGCGGCTGGCGCGCACACGCGACAGTTCGGTCGATAGCTCGGACAATTGCTGCGTCGCCAGCACCGAATTGTTGCCAGCCATCAACAGGTCCGACTGGGCGGAGCGGAAGGCCGCGACCTTGGCCTCTGCATCCCTGACCTGCTTCTGCAGATCGTCGATTTCCGGCCCGAGGAAGGCGGTCGCGGCGGCGTTCGACTTGGTCTTGGCGTCCGCCTGGTAGGCCAGGTAGGCCTTGGCGATGGCGTTCGGAATGTCAGCGGCAAGCTGGGGATCTTCAGAGGAAAATTCGACGGCGATGACGCGGGTCTTTTCCACGCCATAAACATTGAGCTTGTCGCGCATCTTCGTCAGCACGCGCTCTTCGAGCGGAATTTCTTCCGGATCGCTCTTCAGCCCGGCAATGACCAGGAGCCGGGTGACCGGCGACATGCCGAGCGCATAGTTGAACTCGGACTTGTCGCCCAGCTTAAGGTCGGCAGCCACCTGCTTGAGAATGTCGGACGAGGAAATGACCTGAACCTCGGTTGCTACACCTTCCGCATCGAGCACAGGTTTGTCGTCTTCATTGGTGCCGGCAGGCCGCGTATAGGCCGATTCGCTCAACTGGATTTTCAGCTGCGTCGTAGCCTTATAATGCGGCGTGGCAAGCCACGCGAACGCGAAGGCGAGACCAGTGACGAGAAGCGTGATCACAAGAATGCGCAGCCAGTTCCGCGCCAGGCTGGCGAAGAGCTGTCTCAGGTCGACATCGACATCTGCGGCCGCGGACTGGTCGGACATGCATTCCTGCTCCGGACATGAGGCTAGATGGTAGCGTAAACAACTATGGTAACTCAGCCGTTAAGATCGCGGCAAGCAGCTGTTAGGGTTTGCTGACATCCGGTAAACAAAGCCAGCAAAACTATACGGCTTTTTGTCGATTGCCGCCAAATCGGCCGCGTCCCTTTACCGGCCATTAACCCTAACAGGATGATAACGAACCCAGATCCTTAAGGTTTGCCGCCGTGTCCTGGCGGCCATAGCGACGAAGGTGTGTGTCCGATCATGAAAAGCGCTGCTGGTCTGTTTCGCGCTCTGCTGGCCGTGTCGATGCTCGCCGGCTGCTCCAGCTACCGGCCGACGCCGGCGGCCTTCCACGAGGTACTCGACCAGCCCTATCGGCTCGGCGCCGGCGACCGTGTCCGCGTCACCGTGTTCGAACAGGACGGTCTGACCAACACCTACAGTGTCGATCAGTCCGGCTACATGTCCTTCCCGCTGGTCGGCGCGGTGCCGGCGCGTGGCCACACGGCCCAGCAGCTGGAAAAAGCGCTCGCCGACAAACTGCGCCAAGGCTATCTGCGCGACCCCGACGTGTCGGTCGAGATCGATCGCTACCGGCCGATCTTCGTCATGGGCGAAGTGGGTGCCGCCGGCCAGTATTCCTACGTGCCGGGCCTCACCGTGCAGAAGGCCATCGCGATTGCCGGCGGTTTCTCGCCGCGCGCCAACCAGGAAAGCGTCGACATCACCCGCGACATCAACGGCAAGGTGATGACAGGCCGGGTGGTTACCTCCGATCCGCTGCTGCCGGGCGACACGGTCTACGTTCGCGAACGCCTGTTCTGACATCAACGTGGCGGACCAGCTCAGGATCGTCCACTGCTTTCGCTCACCCGTCGGCGGGATCTTCCGGCATGTGCGCGACCTGACGGAGGCCCAGCTCGCCGCCGGACATGTTGTCGGCATCGTCTGCGATTCGACCACCGGCGGCGAATACGAGGAACGCCTGTTCGACCAGATGAAGGACAGCCTGGCGCTCGGCATCCATCGCACGCCGATGCAGCGCCATGTCGGGCCGGGCGACTTCGCCTCGGCCTGGCGCACTTACAGGATCATCAAGGAATTGCAGCCGGACGTGTTGCACGGACATGGCGCCAAAGGTGGCGCCTATGCCCGTCTGTTCGGCTCATTGTTGCGGGTATCTAGGTCTCGCGTAGCCCGCCTCTATTCGCCGCATGGCGGCTCCCTCCACTATGATGAAACGACGACGACCGGGAAGCTGTTCTTCGCGCTCGAGCGCTTCATGGCGCGCTTCACCGACTGCCTGCTGTTCGTCTCCGACTATGAGCGGCGCACCTATCGCAGGAAGGTCGGCGAACCGCCTATCCCGAACACGCTGGTCTATAACGGCCTGCGCGCCGCCGAGTTCGAACCGGTGGTCGCACAGCCCGACGCGGCCGACCTGCTCTACATCGGCATGATGCGCGACCTCAAAGGGCCTGACATTTTCATCGACGCGCTGGTGCTGGCCGGGTCCCAGCTTGAGCGCCGCTTGACCGCGGTCATGGTCGGCGATGGCGACGACCTGCCGCGCTACCATGCGCAGGTGAAACGGCTGGGCCTCGGAAAACAGGTCCGCTTCTTGCCGCCGATGCCGGCCAGGGAGGCATTTTCGCTGGCCGATCTGGTCGTCGTCCCCTCCCGCGCGGAAGCCATGCCCTATATCGTGCTGGAGACGCTGGCGGCCGGCAGGCCGATGATCGCCACGGCCGTCGGCGGCATTCCCGAAATCTTCGGGGAGGGATCCCCTGCCCTGATCCGTCCCGATCCGCGCCAACTCGGCGACAAGATGGGTGAGGCGCTGCGCGATCTCGACGCCTACCGGCGCGCCATGCCCGATACGGCCAGCCTCAGGGCGCGATTCGGCGCCGATGTGATGGCCGCCGAAATCGAAAAGGCCTATTTCGCCGCGCTCAACAGATAGACGACCCTCCAAAACCACAAGTTGTCTCAAGGTTTTTTTAGCTCTCTTTCTGCTATCGTCACCGCGGAAGCTTGTGGGAAACCCGATGAACGAGACCGACCCCACGCGCCGCTTTTCGGCCGATGCGGTGCGCAAATTCGACAGTCCTGCCGAGAGCCCCACGCCCGGCGGCATGAACAGTGTTGCCCGCCAGGTCGCCTCGCAATACCGGCGCGATACGATGTCGCCGGTCATGGTCAGCGGCGTATTGCGCCTCGTCGAATTCGGCTTGCTGTTCCTGTCGGGGCTCGCGCTCTACTTCCACTTTGTCGGCTTCTTCAACTATCTCGCCTGGCAATATCCGCTGACCATTGCCGCGGCGTCATTCGTGGCCGTGGTGCTGCTCGACGTCAGCGATTGCTACCAGATCTCCGCCTTGATGCGACCGATCTCCAATCTCGGCCGCGTGCTGATGGTCTGGGCCGGCACCTTCGCGCTGATGGCGCTGACGGCCTTCATCATGAAAATGTCGGAGGATTATTCGCGTCTGCTGTTCGGCACCTGGTTTGTCGTCGGCCTGCTTCTGCTGTTCGGCCTCAGGCTGGTGATGTCGAAGCTGATCCGGCGCTGGGCGCGCAACGGCCGCATGGAACGCCGCGCCGTCATCGTCGGCGGCGGCAAGGCGGCCGAGATGCTGATCCGCTCGGTCGAGAAGCAGCCAGACAACGACATCCGCATCTGCGGCATCTTCGATGACCGCGGCGACAAGCGCTCGCCGCCGATCGTGGCCGGCTATCCCAAGCTCGGCACCATTTCGGAGCTGATGGAATTCGCTCGCATCGCGCGCATCGACATGCTGATCGTGTCGCTGCCGCTGACTGCCGAAACGCGCGTGCTGCAGCTGCTGAAGAAGCTGTGGGTGCTGCCGGTCGACATCCGGCTCTCGGCGCATTCCAACGCGCTGCAGTTTCGCCCGCGCGCGTATTCCTACATCGGCTCGGTGCCGATGCTCGACATCTTCGACAGGCCGATCAACGACTGGGATTCGGTCGCCAAGCGCGCCTTCGACATCGTCTTCTCGCTGATCGGCATCATCCTGTTTTCACCGGTGATGCTGGCGACTGCCATCGCCATCAAGCTCGACAGCAAGGGTCCGGTGCTGTTCAAGCAGAAGCGGCACGGCTTCAACAACGAGATCGTCGAAGTCTACAAATTCCGCTCCATGTATACCGACCGCTCCGACCCGACCGCCAAGCAGACGGTGACCAAGAACGATCCGCGCGTCACCCGCGTCGGCCGCTTCATCCGCAAGAGCTCGATCGACGAGCTGCCGCAGTTCTTCAACTCGCTGTTCGGCACGCTGTCACTGGTCGGTCCGCGCCCGCATGCGATTGCCGCGCAGTCGCACAACCTTCTCTACAACGAGGTGGTCGACGGCTATTTCGCCCGCCACAAGGTCAAGCCCGGCGTCACCGGCTGGGCGCAGATCAATGGCTGGCGCGGCGAGATGGACACCAATGAGAAGATCCGCATGCGCACGGAATACGACCTCTATTACATCGAGAACTGGTCGATGCTGTTCGATCTGCGCATCCTGCTCATGACGCCGCTGCGGCTGCTCAACACGGAAAACGCCTATTGAGCGCGATTTCCCATGATGTGCCGAAGGCTGCGGTCAATGCCAAGCTGATCGCGCTGATATCCTCGGGCGCGGTGTTTTTCGGCGTCTTCCTGTCAGGCTTCGTCATCGACGAACCGGCGCCCTACGATCTTTTCATGCTCGGGCTGATCGGGGTGTGGGTGCTGTTTGGCCTGCGCATATCGCGCGCCGCCGTGCCGCTGCTCGTGCTGCTGATCACGATGAACATCGGCGGCATGATTGCCATGACGCAGATGGCCGATCTCGCCAACACACCGCTCTATCTCGCCGTCTCGCTGTTTCTCGCGTTCACCGCGGTGTTCTTCTCGTCGGTGACGGCGGTGCAGCCCGGCCTCTACCGGCTGATCTTCATCGCCTATGTCGTCTCCGCGGTGGTGACCTCGCTGCTCGGCATTGCCGGCTATTTCCACGCTTTCCTGGGCGCTGAAATCTTCACCAGATACGACCGCGCCCAGGGCGCCTTCCAGGATCCGAACGTGTTCGGACCATTCCTGGTGCTGCCCGGCATCTATCTGCTCTATCTCCTGTTGACCGGCTCGATCGCGCGCATGCCGCTTCTGGCGGTGCCGCTGCTGATCATCACCGCTGGCATTTTCTTCTCCTTCTCGCGCGGCGCCTGGGGCATGTTCGCCGTCTCGGCCATCCTGCTCACCGGCGCCCTGTTCCTGCAAAGCAACAGCGGCAAGTTCCGGCTGCGCGTCATCATCATGAGCATTGCCGCCGTCACCCTGCTGGTGGTCGCCATGATCGTCATCCTGCAGCTGCCCGGCGTCGGCGAGATGTTTTCCAGCCGCGCCCAGCTCGAACAGAGCTACGACACGGCGCGCCTTGGCCGCTTTGCCCGCTACACGATCGGCTTCGAGATGGCGCTCGAACATCCGCTCGGCATCGGCCCGCTGGTGTTCGGCACCATTTTCGGCGAAGACACGCACGACATCTGGCTGAAGACGCTGATGGATTATGGCTGGCTCGGCTTCGTCTCGTTCCTGTCGCTGACGCTGTGGACGATCGCGGCCGGCTTCCGCATCCTTTTGCGCGACCGGCCGTGGCAGCCCTATCTGCTCTGCGCCTACGTCGCTTTCATCGGCAATATCGGGCTCGGCACCTTCATCGACATCGACCACTGGCGCCATGTCTACCTGCTGCTCGGCCTGATCTGGGGCGCGATCGCGCTGGAATACAGGCATCAGCGCGGGTTGCGGGCGGTGGCGCAACCGAGGTAGCCGAGTAATCCTGAAGGACAGGAACAGCCGCGCACGCCAATACCGGGGTTGTGCAGGCCCTCGCAGGCTTTGATCTGCTTGCTCCAACCCCTGGTCGAATTGAGCACGGTTGCCGGCGGCGCATTTATGTTGTGATGGTGGGAAAACGTCGCTAAACGCGACTGACAAAATTCCAATTGAGTTGGCGTGCTTGCCGGGCTGGATAATATTCCGGGTTGGTGGGCGCCACTAATCTGACGGGCGTGGTTATGCTGAGGGAAAGCTATTTCGAATTCATGCTGCGCTGGTACGCGTATCGCCGGTGGCACAGGCCCCCGCGGCGCGTGCGGCAGGCCGAATACGACTTCCATCAGCTTATGAAAAAGCTTCCCGCCGATAGTCTGTTCATCGATCTCGGCGCCAATATTGGCGACGTCACGGGACATGTACTAGCCTATGGGATGCGGGTGATTGCTTTCGAGCCTGACCCTGTTGCTCGCCAGATTTTGACGACAAGGTTTGGCAACAACGACCGGGTGACGATCATTCCGAAGGCTGTTGGTGGATCAGCGCGAACGGCCACATTCCATCAGAGGCCGGACGTCAGTGATCTCCGCAGGACCGAATCGTCGTCCCTGATCCAGACACACGAACATACGAACGGGAAAAGCTTTGAAGTTGAGGTGGTTGACCTGGTGCAGTTCCTGCAAGGTCTCCATGAGCCGATCGTCATCATCAAGATGGACATAGAAGGGGCCGAAGCGGAATGCATCGAAGCCATCCTGGATGCCGGCATTCACCGTTCGATTGGACAAATCCTGGTCGAGACACATGAACGGTTCTCGCCAGACCTGGCCGACCGGATCGGCAAGCTGCGGGGCCGGATCGCACAGGAAGGCATCCGCAACATCAATCTGGATTGGAGCTAAGTATCGGCTCGGCCTTGAGCGTGCTAGCCGGAGGGCATCAACCAGCGAGGCAATAGACTTATCGAGGAAGATTGGCGGGAGGAACCGCGTCCGGCGGAGCGTCAAGTTCTATCTGGCTATGCCAGCGACCCGTTCGGGGTATTGCACGGCCAACATCGAATTGTCCGCATGGCTGGCAAAGATGGCGCTGACCTTTTCGGCGTCGAACCGCGCCCGTCGCTTGCGCTTCTCGTCGTTCAGCAAAATCCCGCTGATGGCGTCGAACTTGCGGCCGAGGTTTTTCAATATGCCTCTCTTGATCGGCCAGCTGCTGCTGAAACGGCCGGCCCAGGGCGTGCCTTTCGCCAGATCACGATAGATCGCCATGGCGCCGACCTCGACACCGATCGGCGGACGGTCCCAGGGCTTGCCCCAGGCGAAGTGGCGGGCGTAGCAGCGGCTGAAAGAAATCTGGCTGGTGTAGTTGGTCATCACGTTCCAGAACGGGTGCATCGTCTGCCACCTGCCCTCGAAAGCCACGTTCAATGCACCTTGATCCATCCCGTAAACCTGCTCGGAGGCCAACTGCCGGGTACGCTCCAGAAGCCCCTCCTGCCTGACCAGTGGCATGTTGAACACCAGCACGCCGGCATTGAACTTCGGCGCGCCTGGCTGCATCGGCAAATGCTGTCGATACTTTACGTCGAAATAGGTCTGCTCATCGTGTGCGGCCAGCAGCGGAGCGTTGAGCGGGACGTTGCAGAGGTCTTCTATCGATCTGTTGAAAAGCACATCGGCGTCGGAATAGGCGATGCGGTCATATGGTTCGAACTCCGGCAATTGATCGGCAAACAGCCTGATGTAGGTCGCAAGGGTTGGGTGCGTTCCGCGGTTGAAGTTTGTCGCTTCCATGAATTTCGTGACATCCAGGATGCGGATCTTCCCACCGAGCAGACGCTCTCCGATAGCTCGGTCTTCGTTGGAGATGACACCGGTGTGCAAAATAAAGCCGTCGAGGTGGTCCGACACATTCAGCACGCGGCGCGCCGCCAGGCTGGCATACGGGAAATACCTCTGGTCGGTGGCGAAAAAGAAACACGATTTTTGCGGCATGCTACAACCTGTTGCCTGACCCATTCGCGAGAGCTCCGTTGCGGGTCTCAGGCGAAACCACCGAGTACTTCCGGAAACTGCACAGCCATCGCCCCGGCGTCAGCATGCTCGGCATATATCTTATGCACCTTGCTGCCGTCGTACCGTGCGCGCCGCCGATACCGGTCCTTGTTCGGCAACATCCCCATGATACCGTCGAACCTTCGGGCGAACCGCCTCATGACGCCCCGCTCGAAGGGAATACGCTGCCGGAAGGGCTCAAGCCATGGCGTATCCCTTGCCAGATCGCGCCAGACGGCAAGCGCCTCGGGCTCCACGTCGACCTGGCTTCCCCAGGGCTTGCCGCCGGCGAAATGCCGCGCATAGGCTTGGGCGAACCGAAACTCCTTCGTATCGTTGGACATCAAATTCCAGTTCGGGTGCATCGTCTGCCACTTGCCCTCGAAGACGATGTTCAGCGCGTTCTGATCGTTCATCTGCCCGGCAACGGCAACATCCCTGGCGCGGTGCAAAAGTCCCTGTTGACGCACCGGCGGCATGTTGAAGACGATGATGCCGGCGTTGAAATAAGGCGCCCCCGGCTGCATCGACAGTTTGTTCCGATAGCCCGGGCGGAAATACATGTAATCGTCGTGAGCGGCCAACAACGGAGCATGAAGTGTCTGGCCCACCAGGTCGGCGATATCTCGATTGAACAGAACATCACAATCGACATGGGCGATGCGGTCATAGTCCGCGAACTGAGGCAGCTGGTCGGCGAAAAGCCGAACAAAAGTGCCGACATTGCTTGGCCGGAAAGTATGGCCAGCCTCCGCAAACAGCCCCGAAACGTCCACTATGCGAAGACGGTTCGTCAGCAGGCGTTCAGCAACACGCATATCGGCATCGCGTGCGCCGACATGCAGGATGAATCCCGGTGTTGCCTCTCCCGAAACATCCAGAATTCTGCGCGCCGCCAAGCATGCATACGGAAAATAATTGGCGTCGGCCGCCAGAAAAAAACAGGAATTTGCCACGCGCAATCCTTCGTATCGATACTGCGCGAGCCATATCGCCTTGGCATTGCGGCGACAAGGCCGCATGCTGGCGACTTTCAGGCCCGGCGCGCCGTTTTAGCGCTTGCACCATACCCCTTGAAAATATATGGCTTTGCGCGGTCCGGAGTGTAGCGCAGCCCGGTAGCGCACTTGACTGGGGGTCAAGGGGTCGTCGGTTCGAATCCGGCCACTCCGACCATTTTTAGACAGGACTTGCCCCCAAAGGTCCTGCTTCTCAAATCACCAACATTCATCCTTGGCAGACGTCGACCCATTCGGCGCCGACAATCTGTGCCATGCGCTCAGGGCTCAGCCGCACCGCGGCGTTGGTGGCGCCGGCCGCGGGCACGACTTCATCGAAGGCGCGCAGCGAGACGTCGCAATAGACCGGCAGCGGCGCCGGCAGGCCGAATGGGCAGACGCCGCCGACGGGATGGCTGGTAATCGCGACAACCTCATCGGCGTCAAGCATGCGCGGCTTGCCGCCGAAACGGTCCTTGAATTTGCGGTTGTCGAGCCTCGACATGCCGCCGGCCACGATCAGCATGGTCTCACCGCCGACGCGCAGGCAGATGGTCTTGGCGATCTGCGCCGGCTCCACGCCGTGCGCCTCAGCCGCCAGCGCCACCGTCGCGGAACTCGCTTCGGTGACGAGCACTTCGACATCGGGCGCATGGGCAGCCAGGAAGGCGCGCACGGATTCAAGGCTCATCTCGGCATTGTCCCATTCGAAAACGGTTAGCGTTCACACTGGATAGCTTCACGCTCGGTCGGCGGCAACCTCCCCGCCCCTCGACGGCTGCAGCGATACCAGGCCAGGCGGGTCGCGCCGCATGTCAGCAACGCAAGGCGCATCCCCCGTGCGGGAGATGTGTTCGGGCTGCTGCCTTGGTAGGTCGCAATGGATCAGGGCCGGCGCTGATGCTGTGCTCCCACGACCAACCGGAGAGATCATCATGCTCAAGCTCGCCTCGGCTCTGGCGCTGCTGCTTATCGGGACGGCGCCGCTGCTTGCCGACGACATGCCGATAAACGCGGACGCCATCAAATGGGGCCCTGCTCCTGCTGTCCTGCCCGCCGGCGCGGACATGGCTGTCATCGCCGGGGACCCCTCGAAGGATGGCATCTACGTGCTGCGGTTGAAGTTGCCGGCCGGCTACAAAATTGCCGCGCACAACCATCCCACCTCGGAGTATGTGACGGTGATTTCCGGCAATTTTCATATCGGCATGGGCGACAAGCTCGACGAGACCAAAGGCATCGAACTGACCGCCGGCGGCTTCGGCGTAGCCCCGCAGGGAATGAACCATTACGCCTGGACGACAAGCGCTACGATCGTCCAGGTTCATGGCGAGGGGCCGTTCGCGATCACCTACGTCAACCCGGCGGACGATCCGAGCAAGAAGTGACATTCGCCGTTGGGCGAATGCAACAAGCCCGCCAGGGCAAACCATGGCGGGCTTGTTGAACGACGCTTGGCCGTTGTTTATGAAACGGACCGGTTTTCCACAGGCGCCGTGGGCGCCGGGGCATCGATCAGGGCCGTTTCCGGCAATTGCAATGCTGCGGCGATCCGGCGAAGTTTCGTCGGATCGGTGTCCTTGCCGCTCTCTATGTCGGCAATCTCGCTGGTCGACAGACCGCAGGTCAGGGAAAGCTCTTCAATACTGTATCCCTTTGTCTCCCGGATGGCTTTGAGGCCGGGGTGCTCAAGCGCTACATCGGCCGCAACATCGGCCGCCAGCCTGGAGAAGGGTTCGTGTTTTGCAGTTTGGGGCATTGGCAACTCCATGGGGCTAAAGAGTTTTGGATCAAATGATAGGGTGTTGCCTGAGAGCCGGGACAATGCCCGCTTGACGGCGATTTGCCAAGGCCCAAACCGACCGTCACAGCATCGTGAACCGGCGTCAAAACCGCAGGCGCCAGGGCACATATAGGATCTCCGCCCCGATCTCCCAATCAAGTTCTTTTGAAGGGCCGCACGCCGAAGTGTTCAGCGGTTTTGCGCCGCTCGCGCGTTAGCCTGATGTTGCTGGCAGCCGCATCGGGCCAGCTTTTCCCAAGAGGATCAGATCCATGACATTCAAGACATCAGCCATCGTGCTCGCCACGATTTCAGGCCTCGCTGGCGCGAGCATGGTCGCGGCGCAAGCCGCCGAGGCCGTGCGCATTCGCGGCACGGTGACCGCCTTTGCCGGAGCGACGCTGACGGTGAAGACCCGCGAAGGCGCTACCGACGCCATCGCGCTGGCTGAAGGGTGGAAGATTTCCGGCGTCGCCAAGGCGGGTGCCGGGGATATCAAGCAAGGCGATTTCCTCGGCATTGCCTCTGTTTCGAAGGCCGATGGCGGCAGCGGCGCGCTTGAGGTGGTGATCTTCCCGGCCGCGCTGAAGGGCGCCGGCGAAGGCGACCGCCCGTGGGATCTCGAGCCCAACAGCCGGATGACCAACGGCACGGTCGCCGATGTCACCGAGATTGCAGGTCGCACGGTGACGCTGACCTACGACAATGGCCAGAAAAAGCAGATCGCGATCCCGCAGACGACGCCGGTGGTGACCTTCGCGCCGGCGACGCCCGCCGACCTCAAGCCTGGCGCTGTGGTGTTCGTCAACGCCGAGCGCGGCAGCGACGGCAAGCTGACCGCGGGCCGGGTCGTTGTCGGCACCAACGGCGTCATTCCGCCGATGTAAGTTGCCGACGAAGCCGCCAGACACAATCCAGAAACAAAATTCTACAGTCCGGAAAAACTGTCGAAAAGTTCGGAGGCGATAGTCATGACTGCGGGGTTCACCGGGACCGATCTTGCTCGGTGACGGTCAAATTCAGCCCGCGCAGAAAAGGAAACGAAGTCATGAAGAAGTCCCTCCTGTCGGCTCTCGGGCTGGCTTTTGCCCTGGCTGTCTCTCTGCCGCTCATCGGCGCCAGCAGCGCCGACGCAGCATCGCTGCACAAGAAGCATCACCACCATCATCATCACAACAAGCATCACCGCCGTCACCATCACCACCACCACCACCACCACAAGGTGGAGGCCAAGAAGGCCTGACACAGCCGACTTGCCCAACGGGAAGGCTGGCCCTGGAGTCCTCGCCAGGGCCGCCTTCCCGTTGGTTTTTGCCAGGCGACACGTGGAAAAGCTGAAGGCAGGATTCGATGGCGCCCATGCGTCAGAATGCGAGCAACCACAGCGCACCCAACGAACGTATCAGGCGCAACAACACAGCGGTAGCCAGCTGCAGGACACCCCGGGTCTCTCAATGCCGTCGGAACCCGCTAGGACGGCGCCGAGAACGCGAGCACTATTGCGATCAAAATCAAAAGCGGCCCCATCCATTTGAAATGCTTCGCGACCTGCAGCCACCATGGCTGCTGACCTTGCTGGGCCTGAATAGGACTTTGGAGCAGCCCAAAACCAACGCCTGTCATCCACAACCCAGCGCAGAACATGATGAACTCGTCGATGTAATTTGCGACCACGCCCGTCTCCTCCGCCGGTACCTTTGGACTGGCGTTATAGTCGCAGCCGGGAGTGGCAGAAAGCGCGGTGCCAAGTGGCGGCAATGACTGCTGCCGCCACCTGACAAGAGCCGGGGGCGGACTAGGTCTTGGCTGGCCATTTGGGCACGCCACCGTGCGACCTTCGCATGGGATGCCGCGCTACTACGTCAGCGTACTTCACGCGAAATGCATGATCGATGCCGGACGGCCCCGCCAGGCGCCGTCCGTTGGCGAAGGCTAAAAATCGACGTCGCGAAAAAACGCGAAGAAAATTCGAACCACGCATGAACCTTTGCTTTGGAGGCCGCACTAACCCGGCATGGACGCCGAGAAGGCGATCCCAACACAGAAGGACGCCATGGTGGCGATCCTCGACCAGAGAAGGAAATGCTCAAATGACCAACTTCAAGCGCATCACGCTCGCCGCGGCCCTCATCGTCTCGGCCTTCGGTTCGGCTTCCGTTCCGACCTCGGCCTTCGCCAACGGCACGCATCCCACGGGCGACGGCGGCGCGGTTTGCAAGGGCTCCGGGCATTGCCTGGTGCTCTCGATCGAGTGCAAAGGCACCTATACCGACGCCACGGACAAGAATGGCACTGTCTATGGCAAGTGCAGCCAGACCGCGCAGGTTTCGCCGCAGGCCAAGATCAAGCTCGCCAAGTAATCGGCCGCAGATCAGGGAAATGGCGGTCGTCCGCGGGACGGCCGCCATTTTCTTTTTGTTTTCGTGAATTGTTTTAGCGCCGGCTGAGCAACAAGCTGGCGAGAAGGCCGACCACGACCAACCCAACAGCAGCGGCTGTTGCCGGACGATCGCGCGCCGTCTTTTCGATCGCCCTGCCCTGCTTCCTGATCGCCGGCAGCGCATCGCTGACAAGGTCGGCAAGCTGCCCATAATAGTCCGAAGCGGCATCGCGCCCGTCCTCGTAGTAAGCACCGCCGCGTTTGGCCACGACTTTGCGCAAGGCGGCGAGCTCTTTGGAAAGGGTCGCGACCTGCTTTTCGAGATCGAGATCGGAGAGGGTCGAAAGCGATGCCATGATTGTTTTCCTTCTTTTTGAGAGAAGGCCAAACGCATGGCCGCAGAACCGGTTCCGGTCTGCTTGCCCGAGGCAGCGGAAAGGTTAGCGCACCTGGTCGAGCAGGCGCTTGCACTCCAGGAGGTCAAACAGCGCCTCCTGCAGCAAGGCCCGGTTGTCGCGCGACAGTTTCGATGCGCCGGGCTGGACCGGACCTTCCTCCTCGGTCTTGCCCAGGCCGAAAAAGCGGCGGCTGGGTTTTACCTTGGGCTGGCCGACCAGCATCTCGTCATCCATGCCGCGCGGCTGGGCGGCTGGCGTCAGCGGCACCTGATCGGCCTGCCTGCGCTGCGAGATCGCTTCGACGGCAGCCATGTCGCCATTGCCGATGGCGACCAGGAAATGGTTGCCGTTCTCGCGCAGCAGTTTCTGCACGCCCTTGATCGTGTAACCCTGGTCGTAGAGCATGTGGCGGATGCCCTTGATCAGTTCGACATCCTGTGGCCGGTAGTAGCGGCGGCCGCCGCCGCGCTTCATCGGCTTGATCTGGTTGAAACGGGTTTCCCAGAAGCGCAGCACGTGCTGCGGCAGATCGAGATCCTCCGCGACCTCGCTGATGGTGCGGAAAGCGTCGGGGCTCTTGTCCATGGGCGAAATCCTCACGCTGGACGGCGATCCGGCCCAGTCTGCCGAATCGGGTATCATTTCAGCGGTTTATGAAACAATATTCAAGCCCGGCGTCAAAACGGCCCGGCGTTTTCAACCGAAGCCTGCGGCAGAACCTATTTGCCGCCCTTGGCCTTGCTGTTCTGGTGCGAGCGCAGGATACGGCTTTTCAGCACGTTCGACGACTTGAAGGTCATCACCCGGCGCGGCAGGATCGGCACTTCCTCGCCGGTCTTGGGATTGCGGCCGATGCGTTCGTTCTTGGAACGGACGTGGAAGGTGGCGAAGGACGACAGCTTCACCGTCTCGCCGCGTACGATGGCTTCACAGATTTCGTCCAGCACCGCTTCGACGAGTTCTGCCGATTCAGTGCGTGACAAGCCGACCTTACGGTAAACAGCTTCGGCAAGGTCGGCGCGCGTAAGTGTCTTTCCCCCCATGCGACCGTCCCATCAGTTCAAAAAACATAAATCGATACAGGTAAAGGCAGAGCCTAAGTAATTGATCCGGCAAGGTCAAGGACCGAAACCGGACCGTTCGGCACTTACCAGCGAACGAGAACCGCACCCCAGGTGAAGCCGCCGCCCATCGCTTCCAGGAGCACGAGATCACCCTTCTTGATGCGACCGTCGGCGACAGCCACCGAAAGCGCCAGCGGCACGGAAGCAGCCGAGGTGTTACCGTGCAAATCGACGGTGACCACCACCTTTTGCTCAGCAATCCCGAGCTTCTTGGCCGAAGCGTCAATAATGCGTTTATTGGCCTGATGCGGCACGAACCAGTCGAGGTCGTCGGCGGTTATGCCGGCCTGCGAAAACGTCGCCTCGATAACGTCGGTGATCATGCCGACGGCGTGCTTGAACACCTCGCGGCCTTCCATCCTGAGATGGCCGACCGTGCCGGTGGTCGAGGGACCGCCATCGACGAAAAGCTTGTCCTTGTGGGCGCCGTCGGAGCGCAGGCTCATCGCCAGCACGCCACGGTCGGCAATGCCGCCGGTGCCCTCATCCGCTTCCAGCACCAGCGCGCCGGCGCCGTCGCCGAACAACACGCAGGTCGAGCGGTCGCTCCAGTCGAGGATGCGCGAAAAGGTCTCCGCGCCGATCACCAGCACGCGCTTGGCGAGGCCGCCTCTGATGTAGAGGTCGGCGGTGGTCACCGCATAGACGAAGCCCGAGCACACCGCCTGCAGGTCGAAGGCAAAGCCGTGATGCATGCCGAGCCGGTTCTGGATCTCGACGGCGGTCGCCGGAAAGGTGTTGTTGGGCGTCGAGGTCGCCAGCACGATCAGATCAATGTCGGCAGGCGTAAGACCAGCATTGTCGAGCGCTGCGCGCGCCGCCGCCTCGCCCAGCGACGCCGTCGTCTCGTCATCGGCGGAGATATGACGCTGGCGGATGCCGGTGCGCTGGGCGATCCACTCGTCCGAGGTCTCGACCATGCCTTCGAAATCGGCATTCTTCATGATGCGGCGGGGCAGCGCAGCACCGGTGCCGCGCACGACTGATCTGATCAAAGCTCTTTCCTATTCCTTTTCGTCGACGGTGGCGTCGGATTTCCTGCTTGCCTGGGCATGCGGGTTGCGCGCATGGAACAGGTCGAGATCGGCCTCGATGCGGTCGATCAGATTGTTGCGCACCATGTCGTAGCCAAGCTCTATGGCCGCCGCGAAACCGTCCGAATCGGCGCCGCCATGGCTCTTTACCACGATGCCGTTCAGACCCAGGAAAACACCGCCATTGGAGCGGCCCGGATCGAGCTTTTCGCGCAGGCGGTCAAAAGCGCCCCTGGCGAAGACATAGCCGATCCTGGCCATCAGCGTGCGGTTCATCGCGGCGCGCAGATAGCCTGAGATCTGGCGCACAGTGCCTTCTGCCGTCTTGAGCGCGATGTTGCCGGCAAAGCCCTCGGTGACGACCACGTCGACCGTGCCCTTGCCGATGTCGTCACCCTCGACGAAGCCATGATAATTCATCGAGGCCATGTTGGCCTCGCGCAGCATGCGCCCGGCTTCCTTGACCTCTTCCTGTCCCTTGATCTCCTCGACGCCGACATTGAGCAGGCCGACTTTCGGCCGGTCGATGCCGAACACCGAGCGCGCCATGCCGGTGCCGAGAATGGCAAAGTCGATCAGCTGGTGCGCATCGGCGCCGATGGTGGCGCCGACATCCAGCACCACGCTCTCGCCGCGCATCGTGGGCCAGATCGCCGCGATCGCCGGACGATCGATGGTCGCCATCGTGCGCAGGCAGAACTTCGACATCGCCATCAGCGCGCCGGTATTGCCGGCCGAAATGCAGGCCTGCGCGCTGCCACTCTTGACTGCTTCGACAGCCTTCCACATCGACGACTTCCAGCGGCCGTGGCGCAGCGCCTGGCTCGGCTTGTCATCCATCCTGACCGCGACTTCGCAATGGTGGAACTCGCTGACCTCGGCCAGTTTGGGAAATTTGGCGAGTTCGGGGCGCACCAATTCCTCGCGCCCATATATGACGAAGCGGATGTCGGGACGCCTGACGGCGACCGTCATGAGTGCCGGGATGACCACGTTTGGCCCGTGATCGCCACCCATGGCATCGATGGAAATCCTGATCACGCGGTCTTTATCTCACTAGCTTGGGCCAGGGCACATGGCCCGCGAAAGAAATACTAAACTCGCGAAATTCGGGGGCTCGCGAAGGTTCGGCGAAAATAGCGGTTTTGGGCTGCCGCACAACCGGCTTTTCTCCGATCGCTTCGTGTTTTAGGATTTTCCAAGCAAGGATCGCAGCTTTTGCTGGAATTCATTCTCGACGGGCTCGTCCGGGCCGGCGGCATCGAGAGAGGCGCCTGCCTTGCGCGGATAGGGATCGATCGCCAGCCCGAAGAACTGTTCGGCGAGCGCGCCGACGTCGATCGTGTCGCCGGAGAATGTTTCCGGGCCGTCTGGCCCGTCGGCGTCGAGCAGGATCTCGCCGCCGCCTTCGAAACCTTGCCGTCCGAGTTTGGATTGTTCGGGCAAGAACAGCGCCTCGACCTCCTCGTCGATATGGGCCGCGACCGGCTCAAGGGTGACGATGCAGGCCTGGGTGATATCAGCCTCGACGCGGCCGCTGACCTTGACGCCATTGCGCTTCCACGGCGCCACCAAAAGCTCAGCACGGTAGTTTTCGACCGAAAGCAGCTCGTGCTCGCGCGCAAGCATTGCGCGCTGCGCGGCGTCGGCGTCGATCACCACCTGCAAACCTTTGTGCGGCAGGCGGCCGACATTGGCCGCGAATGAGACCGGGCTAGGCGTGTCCACATGTTTCATCTTGGTCTCCCCTCCTCACTCCGCTTTCGCGACGGGAAACGCCACGGCACCGGAAACGATCGATTCGGACGGCTGTGCTTCAAGCTGCCTGGCGGCATCGATTACATAGGACGCCAGCGGCAGGGCTTGCGGCCAGGCGCCGGCATCGGGTCTGACATTGCGCGCCAGGGCGGCGGCAAGCGCGTCGCGATCGCTGCGTTCCAGCGCGTCGTCATAGGCGGCGGTACGGCCGTAGAACATTTTGGCCAGCCTCTTCATGCGCTTGGGCACGCCGACATCGCCAACGCCCAGTTCCCGCAGCGAATGCTCGACATCGAGAAAGAACTCGTCGATCAGCACCTGCGCGACCTCATGCGCGACGCCCTCTTCGCCGCGCAGCCGGTGCTGAAACAGGAACATATGCAGCGACAGCATCTCGAAACGGCCGAGCGGCGTATCCGGCACATTCCAGTGGGAATAAAACACGGTCTGCCGCGCCGCCGCCACGATTTGTGCGTAAAGCGCCTCGGTGATAGCGCGGTTGGCGTTGCGTTCGCGGCCAAAAAGGCGCTGGAACATTGAGGGTGGTCTCCTGGGGACCGATTGTTTGAATGGGCCTTGTTGCATCGGCAAGCAAGCTGGTTTACCGGTTTTGCCGCCCAGCGCAAGTTGCGGCCAGCTAATGGAGTTGTTGTTGCGCGCGCTGAAATTCAAGTCGACTTTTCTGCCTGGGGCCACCGCCGCGGTTTCGCTGGTGCTGGTGGCTTCCGCGCTGTCGGGCTGCAATTCGTCCAAGATGTTCGGCGACCTTAACCCTAGCGAGACGCTGACGCAGGGCTATGTTATCGACCAGCAGGCGGTCGATTCGGTGCCGGTGGGCTCCAGCCGCGAACAGGTGCTTCTGGCGCTCGGCACGCCATCGACGAAAGCCACCTTCGACAATGAGGCGTTCTACTACATTTCGCAGACGCGCAAGCGATATGTCGCTTTCGACAAGCCGCGCCTGGTCGACCAGAAAGTGCTCGCGGTGTATTTTGGCGAGGACGGGCGCGTCACCCAGATTGCCAATTACGGTCTGAAGGACGGCAAGATTTTCGACTTCATCTCGCGCACCACGCCGACCGGCGGCAAGGACCAGAACTTCCTCAGCCAGATCATCAAAGGCGCCAGCAAACTGGCGCCCCCCATTCCTGGCGGCGGCGCCTAAAGCGCGTCGCATTTGAACGGATCCAGGCGACGCGCTTTAGGCCTTTGTTTTATGCATGTCGTTGTCTCAAAACCGGAGCCACTTTTGAGCGACATGCATTAAGAAGCGACCGCTTTCCTCAGATTTTTGCTTCCCCCGAAGCGACACCTTCTCAGGCGACCAAAAGCCCGCGGGAGCGATCCTGCGGGCTTTTGTTTTGAGGTCATGCGGCCGCAACACCCGTCGCGCTTTGCCGCGCGTGGCCTGTTCGGCCGCCGGGCTCCAGCGAGGCGCGGTGCACAGCCGCACTCTGCCGCGCTTCCGAAGGCGTCATGCCGAAATGCCGGCGGAAGGCGTGGTTGAAGGTCGAGAGATCGCCGAAGCCGGCGTCGAAGGCGATGGCGCCGATGGTGCGGTGTGCCAGGCGCAGGTCGGATAGCTTGCTGCAAACCAGCGCCAGCCGCCGGCCAAGCACGAACTGCGACAGCGAGGTACCCTCACCCTCGAACAGCTTTCTGATATAGCGCGCGCTGACGCGGTGGCGCCCGGCCAGCGCGTCGGACCCGACATCGCCGGAAGCCAGATTGCTTTCGATATCGGCTTTGATGGCGCGCAGCCGCGCGGCGCGTATGCCGCGACCTGCGGCGACCTCGGTGGCGTCCTGCGTTGCCCCAACCACGACCGCGACAAGGTCCTGTATGTGCTTGGCGGCAAGCCAGCGCAATTCGGATGCGGCCAGGTTCGGCTCCTGCATCAGCAGACGGACATAGCTGGTCAGCAGCAAGAACTTTTCGCCCACGCATGACATCGGCGTCATCAGGGCGGCATCCGCATTCGCAGCCATGGGCCCGAGCGCTGCCTTGGGGATGGTGATGAAGAGATGATGCGACATCGCCCGTTCGATCACATGCGGATCAGAGGAGGACAGAAGGATTGCCTGGCCGGCCTCGATGCTGGCCTCGCGGCCGAGATGCGAGAAGGTGGCAGCGCCCTCCAGACACATGAAGAAAATGTAATCATCGGTCCCCTTGGCCACGGCGCGGGAACGGATGGTGCGGAAGGCGGTGGTCCTCGAATTGGCAATGCCGACGCCCGGCAGCCGCAGGATGGTCGCGTCGACGGAGAGCTTTTCCTCCGTGACGTTAAAATCCATGTCGGTCACCATCCGGCGCAACAGGTCGCAATAGACGTTTCGCCATTCCGCTCGCGGCCACATGGCGGTCGAAAAGCGCGCATGCGCAAACTCGGGGGGTCGAATAGTCATGGGGTACTCCCAAGCGATTGTCTTCATTTCACTGTCGTTCGTAGTCGAGGCTCGTTCCATGAACGGCCTCTTTCGACGGCGGCAATCGGGGGGCAGTGGATGGCTACAATGATTTGCGCGCTTGGACAAAAGACTATTTACGAAGCTATGGATGAGCTTTGTTCATTCATGCTAAGGAACCCATGGGCGGGATCGGGTAACGGCAAATGACAAGACGGCTTCCACAACTGGAATCCATTCGTGCTTTCGAGGTCATTGCCCGGCTGGGCAGCTTCAAGCGCGCCGGCGATGAGCTGAATGTTACGCCAAGCGCGCTCAGCCACCGCATCGCCGATCTCGAAGCCGATCTCGGCGTGCTTCTGTTCACCCGCCATGTCCGCCGCGTCGAACTCACGCTTGAAGGCGAACGATTGTCCGCGGGCGTGCGACGCGCATTGCTGGAAATCCAGAGCACGGTCGCGAGTGTCGCGCGCAACGAGCGCACGAGGCTGAGGGTCACTGCCATTCCTTCGCATGCCGTGCGCTGGCTGGCCCCGCGTCTGCACAGGTTTCGCAAAAAGCATCCCGAAACAGAGATCGACATCAATGCGGATCTTGCAGTCGTCGACCTTTCGCAGCGAACAGTCGACATCGCATTGCGCTTCGGCGGCGGACACTATCCGGCCGTCGAGACCGAATGGCTGATGGCAGATGCGATCTTTCCTGTCGTCAGTCCCGACTATCTCGCCGCCAACGGCCCGGTCAGAGACCAGCACGATGTGCTGCGACTGTTCCGCATCCTCGACACGACGGCCGAAAATGACGAGAGTGGAGCCAATTGGCGCCACTGGTTCGAGAGAAACAATCTGCCGCTGGATACGGTTGGCGACGGCATGAATTTGAATGGCACCTTGTTGGCGGTCGAAGCGGCGGCGAGCGGTCTGGGCGTCGCCATCGCGAGGAAGTCGCTGGTCGAGAGCGATTTGCGCACCGGCAGGCTCGTCCGCCTCCTGACGACGGACATACCGACGAACTGGAACCACTACGTCGTCGTCCACCCGTCCATCTCCGCCTGGGAGCCTGCCAGATCGTTCATCAACTGGCTGAAGGCGGAAGCCGGCGACAACACCGGCGACGGTTGACCTCGGCGGCCGTCTAGGAGCTCTCATCACATCGTATCGGCCATTTGCTCATCCTTGCGGCCCGACTGGTTTGCGGTCTTGGCGGCAAGCGCTGCCGCCATCTGGCTCTCCAGCTCGCGCAGCTTGGCGTCGAGTGTCGCCATGCCGCCCCAGGCGAATGTCGCGCGGTACAGCGGTGCGATCTCGGGCGTCAGGAATTCGACCAGGGTTTCGTCCTCGACCCAGACCTTGAGCACCTTGAACAGGCGGGCATCAATCAGCCCGCTATGCCAGCCCATGCGGGCGGCAATGCCCTGGATGGTTTCGGTCGAATTGGGCGTGCTGAGCAGCACATGCGAGCCGGAGCGCAGGCGCATGTTCGGGTCGAAGCCGATGCCGAGCGGCGCTTGCTGGTCCAGAACCGTGCCGCACGGTAGGATTTCGATCAGCGAGCCGAAATCGTCGCAGAGGCAGACGAACCATGCGCCCTCAGGAAATGGCGGCGACGGCGCACGAACCGCGGTGGCGACAAGCATTTCGGCAAGGACGCTGGCGACGGCCTGCGGATCGCGGGCGTTGAATGAAGCGTGATGCAGCATGGCAATACTCCTGTTTTCAACGGCGGCGGTCGGCAGAAGTGCCGACCCATGCCGCGGCGTTCCGCAAAAACTGAATCACCGGCTGAGCGTCAGGATGACCGCGGCAAACAGGCAGGCGTATTCGGCCAGTCCAAGCACAAGGCGCAAATTGTGGTTGGCCGCCCAGCTGTCGCGCGTCTGCGCCCAATCATCGGGGATGGTCACCGGCGTCCAGCTCTGCACCTGTTTGTTGAGCGGCACCTGACGGCTGACGGTGAAGCCAATGTCGATCACCACCAGCGCCGCGGCGACGATGGTCAGGATGCGCGGCAGGCCGGCATCGACCGCAAACATCGCCATCGCCGCGATCAGCACCAGCGTCGTCAGCCTGACTAACGGCATCACCCGGGTAAACGTCCGGTCGCGCATCTGATGCATGGCCATGTACTGGCCGGCGGTAAGATCATCGATGCGAAAATCGTGGATTACACCCGAGACGTAGATGCCGGCAATAATTCCAGCCAGCGCAAGCGAAGCCGCCATCAAGAAAATGTCCATGTCTTTTCCCTGCCCGAATGTCGTTTCCCTGGCCAAAATCGCCGCAGAGGCGAGCCCGACACCGCGTCGATCGCAATGTCCTGGCCAATGGCCGGGGTATTAAAGCAGGCGAAAGGTCCGGGCTTGGGTAGGATGGAACGATGTTTTGGGCAATGCGGCCCTCCGATTGCGTCGGAAACATCAAGTGCCGTGAGATCGAAGCCTATCAGCAAACCTTGACGCGTACTTGCCAGCGACCGGTCAAATTCGTATCAGACCGTGCTGGCCAATGGCGCATCACGCTGAATTGGGAGGAGCATCCGTGCCGGAAAAAACCCGGACAAAACCGACAGGCTGGATGGCGACCGGAACGGCTGACGGCCAGGTGGTCACGCCTGACTGGATACCCATCGAGCCGGTGGCGATCGATGGCGTGAGGGTCAAGGAGATCAGGCCGGTCGCAACCTCCACCGGCTATCTGACCGAGATCTTTCGCGAGGAGTGGGAGCTCGATTCGGAGCCGGTCGGCCAGGTCTTCCAACGGACCTTGTATGCCGGCGCGGTGACTGGCTGGCATGCACACGCGGTGACCACCGACCGGCTGTTCTGCTGCGTCGGCAGCGTTCGCATTTCGCTGTTTGACGGACGCAAGGCCTCGCCGACCTTCGGCGCCGTCTGGCACAAGATTATCGGCCCGTTGCGCCCGGCGGTCGTCATCATTCCACCCGGAATATGGCACGGTGTTGTTTCGCTCGGAGCGGAGACGGCGGTGCTGCTCAACCTCGTCGACAAGGCCTATGCCTACGATCAGCCCGACCATTGGCGCCTGCCGCCAGACACCGACCACATTCCCTACAGACTGGTGTAGCGTGGAAGCATCGGCGCAGCGCAATCAGGCCGGCGGCGAACCGCTGGTCTCGATCGTGATCGCGACGCACAACCGGCCGGCAGCACTGCGGCAGGCATTGACCAGCGTCATGCGCCAGACGTTGCAAGGCTGGGAAGCCTTGGTCATCGGCGACGATTGCAGGCCGGATACGGCGGCCGTTGTCGCTGAATTTGACGATGCCCGCATCGTCTACATCGATCTTCCTGTCAATTTCGGCGAACAGTCCGGTCCCAACAATATCGGCTTTGCCAGGGCGCGTGGCCGCTTCGTCGCCTTGCTCAACCACGACGATCTGTGGTTTCCCGACCATTTGGCGGCGATGACCGGCTGGATCGACGCCTCGGGCGCCGACGTGGTGCTGGCGCGCGGTGCCGTCATCCAGCCGCCGTCGGCGGCCGGCAATCCTGTGAATTCGATCTTCGGGATCGGCAAGGATGGTTTTTACGACCCCGTCACGACGGAAGGATTTGGCTCAGCACACATGTTTCGCCGCGCTTCGTTCAGCCTGCTCGGACCTTGGCGACCCGCCAGCCAGTGCTTTTGCGAAAGCTCGCAGGACTGGCTGTTTCGGGCATGGCGAAAGGGCGCGGTGATCGCGACGATGCCGCACCTCACGGTGATCAAGCTGCATTCCGGCATACGCAAGGGTTCCTATCTCGGCGACAATGCGCAGGAACAGAAGGATCTTCTGGACGCCATGCAGACGCCGGACGCCTTGCGCGTGAAAATCCTTGGCTGCGCGGGCGAACCCATTCGCCTGGCGGCATCGAGTTATCTCAGGCGCAGGCTGATGGCGGCTCTTGGCATCCATCCCCGCGCCCGCGCCTTCCGCCGCAAGTATAAGCGAGGCGCCTTCCTTGCCAAGCTGCGGCGCCTGCGTGGCCTGGCGCCGATGCCTGAGCGCGAACCTGGCGTGAGCGAATTGCTCGATCGCTACAGCAAGCGCGGCGATGCCGGCACCGAGCCGGATGAGGGTTGACTGCCACCAGCGTAAATCTCAAACAAAAACCCGCGGGATCGCTCCCGCGGGTTTGTTCCTGAAGCAGTGGCGTTGCCTTAGCCGTGCGCGAGCACGGCCAGCAGCAGAAGCGCCACGATGTTGGTGATCTTGATTGCCGGGTTGACCGCCGGGCCGGCGGTGTCCTTGTAGGGATCGCCAACCGTGTCGCCGGTGACCGAAGCCTTGTGCGCTTCGGAGCCCTTGAGGTGCTTGACGCCGTCCTTGTCGACAAAACCGTCCTCGAACGACTTCTTGGCATTGTCCCAGGCGCCGCCGCCCGAAGTCATCGAGATGGCGACGAACAGGCCGTTGACGATGACGCCGAGCAACGAGGCGCCGAGTGCCGCAAAGGCGGACGCCTTGGAGCCCGAGATCAGCTGCACGCCGAAATAGACGACGAGCGGCGCCAGCACCGGCAGCAGCGAGGGGATGATCATTTCGCGGATCGCCGCCTTGGTCAGAAGGTCGACGGCGCGGGCATAGTTCGGCTTGGAGGTGCCGGCCATGATGCCCGGGTCCTCGCGGAACTGCTTGCGCACCTCCTCGACGATGGCGCCCGCCGCGCGGCCGACCGCCGTCATGGCGATGCCGCCGAACAGGTACGGGATCAGGCCGCCAAAGATCAGGCCGGCGACAACATAGGGATTGGAGAGGTCGAAGGAGACATCGCCCATGCCCTGGAAGTATGGATATTTGTCGCCATTGGCGGCAAAGAACTTCAAATCGTTCGAATAGGCCGCAAACAGCACCAGCGCGCCAAGACCGGCCGAACCGATGGCATAGCCCTTGGTCACCGCCTTGGTGGTGTTGCCGACCGCGTCGAGCGCGTCGGTGGAGTGGCGCACTTCCTTGGGCAGGCCGGCCATTTCGGCAATGCCGCCGGCATTGTCGGTGACCGGGCCGAAGGCGTCGAGGGCGACGATCATGCCGGCAAGGCCGAGCATGGTGGTGACCGCGATCGCCGTGCCGAACAGGCCGGCGAGCTGGTAGGTCGAGATGATGCCGCCGACGATGACGATTGCCGGCAGTGCGGTCGATTCGAGCGACACCGCAAGTCCCTGGATGACGTTGGTGCCGTGACCGGTCACCGAGGCCTGGGCGATGGAGTTCACCGGGCGCTTGTTGGTGCCGGTATAGTATTCGGTGATCACCACGATAAGACCGGTCACAACGAGACCGATCAGGCCGCAGATGAACAGGTTCTTGCCGATGATGGTCATGCCGGCGACGGTGCCGACCTCGCCCCAGCCGACGGTTGCCGAGGTAGCGACACCGAGACCGACGATCGACAGCAGGCCGGTGACGATCAGGCCTTTGTAGAGGGCGCCCATGATCGAGCCGTTGGAACCGAGCTTGACGAAGAAGGTGCCGACGATCGAGGTCAGGATACAGGCGCCGCAGATGGCGAGCGGATAGAGCATCGCCGCACCCAGAGCGGCGGTTCCGCCGAAGAAGATGGCAGCCAGCACCATGGTGGCGACGACGGTCACCGCATAGGTCTCGAAGAGGTCGGCGGCCATGCCGGCGCAATCACCGACATTATCGCCGACATTGTCGGCGATGGTGGCCGGGTTGCGCGGATCGTCTTCGGGAATACCGGCTTCGACCTTGCCCACGAGATCGCCGCCGACGTCGGCGCCCTTGGTGAAGATGCCGCCGCCCAGACGGGCGAAGATCGAGATCAGCGATGCGCCGAAGCCGAGCGAAACCAGCGCATCGATGACGATGCGGTCGTTGGGCTGCAGGCCCATCGGGCCGGTCAGAATATAGTAGTAAATCGACACGCCGAGCAGCGCCAGGCCAGCCACCAGCATACCGGTGATGGCGCCCGACTTGAAGGCGATGTCGAGACCGGCGGCGAGGCTGTTGGACGCCGCCTGCGCGGTGCGCACATTGGCGCGCACCGAGACGTGCATGCCGATGAAACCGGCGGCGCCCGAGAGCACGGCGCCGATCAGGAAGCCGACTGCGGCGGTGATCGAGAGCAGCCACCAGGCGAGCACGAGCACGACCACGCCGACGATGGCGATGGTGGTGTACTGGCGCGCCAGATAGGCTTGCGCGCCTTCGCGGATGGCGGCGGAGATTTCCTGCATGCGTGCGTTGCCCTGATCGGCTGCAAGAACCGATCGTGTCGCCCAGATGGCGTAAAGGATTGAAAGCAAGCCGCAGGCGATGACGGCAGAAATGATGGTCATTGCCGAATTTTCCTCGATTGATGGCCCAAAAGAACCCCTCCCTGGGCCGTTGGTGCGGGGAGCGGATAAGCCTAGGCGGAATCCGTCCTTCGCAGCGGTGTATGCGAAACAGGGCTCGGAACGTCAAGATATTGTTCGGTTTTTACCCTGCTTTCAGCCAAAAGGTTTAGGCCAGAACATTCCCGTGGCCGATGCCTTGCTATTAGATCGGTTGAATGACGCTGCGTCAGTCAATGCTTTGCCCGCAGTCCAGCGAAGGTCAGTCGCCAGTCTCCTGCCCCATCTTGCGCGCCGTGTAGCGTTCGATCGCCGACAGGCCGTCATAGATCAGCACCGCAAGGGCAGCGACGATCAGGCCGCCTTGCAGGACGAAGGCGAGATTGTTGGACAGCAGGCCGGCGATGATCACCTCGCCCAGCGTCTTGGCGGCAACCGTCGAGCCGATCGTCGCCGTGGCCAGGCTGATCACCACCGACAGCCTTATTCCGCCCAGAATGATTGGCGCGCTCAGCGGCAATTCGACCTTGACCAGTCTTTGCCAGCCCGTCATGCCGGCGCCGCGCGCGGCCTCCATGATGTTGCCCGGCAGCGTTGTGAGGCCGGTCAGCGCGTTCTCGAAGATCGGCAGCAGGCCGTAGAGGAACAGCGCAATTAGCGTCGGCTTCTCGCCGAAACCGACGGCGGGTACCGCCAGCGCCAGCACCGCCACCGGCGGAAAGGTCTGGCCGATATTGACCAGGCTGCGCGACAGCGGCAGGAACTCGGCGCCCGCCGGCCTGGTGACCAGGGTGGCGAGTGCGACCGCAACGATGGTGGCGGCGACGGTGGCGATCAGCACGGTCCTGAGATGCAGCAGCGTGAGCGTCAGCAGGCTGCCCTGATTGTAGATCGCCGGCGCATTGTTTTCGGTCAGCGGCTTCAACAGCGGCTCGAACCAGCCGGGATTGGTGACGAAGGCTATGAGAAGCACCACCAGGGCAAGCCTGAGCAGCGAAGGCAGCCAGGCTTTTAGACCGGCCCCTTTCATGCCGGCCTCGCCGCGCGCTTCACCAGCCCGTCGACGGTGACGCGGCCGAGCAGCTTGCCGTCTTCGCCCTTGACCGGCAGCGCCGGCCGGCCCGACCACAGAAGCTCGGCCAGCGCGTCGCGCTGGCTGGCGTCGCCTGGGATCGCCTCGCCTTCGGCAGTCCCCTTTTCCACGGCGTCGCGCACGCGGCCGAGCGACAAGAGCCGGAACGGCTTTTCGCTGGCGCCGACCAGGGTTTCGACGAAGGCGTTCGCGGGCCGCGCCAGGATCTCTTCCGGCTTGGCGTATTGCACCAGCTTTCCGGCATCCATGACGGCGATCTTGTCGCCCATGTGGACCGCCTCCTCCATGTCGTGGGTAACGAGGATGATGGTGGTGCCGAAGCGCTTCTGGATTGCCAGCAGGTCCTCCTGCGCCTTGGTGCGGATGATCGGGTCGAGTGCGCCGAACGGTTCGTCCATCAGAAGCACATTGGGCTCGGCGGCGAGCGCGCGGGCGACGCCGACACGCTGCTGTTGCCCGCCGGACAGTTCGTGCGGGTAGCGCGGGCCATAGGCCTCGGGGTCGAGCTGGTAGAGTGTCATCAACTCATCGACGCGGGCCTTGATGCGGTCCTTGTCCCAGCCCAGCAGGACCGGCACGGTGGCGATGTTCTGCGCAACGGTGTGGTGCGGGAACAGGCCGTGGCCCTGGATAGCGTAGCCGATGCTGCGGCGCAGCTCGTAGCCGGGCAGCGTGCGGTTGTCGTTGCCGTCGAGCTTGATGACGCCGGCGGTCGGCTCGACCAGCCGGTTGATCATTCGCAGCAGCGTCGTCTTGCCGGAACCGGAGGTACCGACAATGACGCAAACCGTGCGCGGCTCGACGACCATGGACACGTCGTTGACCACGGTCGTCGCGTCATAGCGCTTGGTAATGCCTTCGATCTCGATCATGCCGTTTCAACCCTGCGCCTGGTGGCGGTCATTTCGATTACTGCGTCGAGGATGATGGCCGCGGCAAAAGCCAGCGCCACCGTCGGCACGGCGCCCAGCAGCACCAGGTCCATCGCCGTCTGGCCAACGCCCTGAAACACAAACACACCGAAGCCGCCGCCGCCGATGAGTGCGGCGATGGTGGCCAGGCCGATGTTCTGCACCAGCACGATGCGGATGCCGGTGAGGATCACCGGAAAGGCCAACGGAAACTCGACGCCGAACAGGCGCTGGCCATCGGTCATGCCCATGCCGCGCGCTGCATCATTGGCCGCGCGGGGTACGCCGGCAAGCCCGACCACGGTGTTGGCCACCACCGGCAGCAGCGAATAGAGGAACAAAGCCACGAAGGCGGGCGCGGTGCCGATGCCTCTGATACCGAGCGCTGCGGCACCCGGAACATGCGCGGCGACCCAGCCCAGCGGCGCGATCAGCAGGCCGAACAGCGCGATCGAGGGTATGGTCTGGACGATGTTGAGCACATTGAGCACGCCGGCCCGCAACCGTTCGACGCGGTGGCACAGGATGCCGAGCGGCAGGCCGACGATCACCGCCGCCGCCAGCGACCCCAGCGCCAGTGTGATGTGCTTGGAGCCTTCGGCCCAGAAACTATCGGCGCGGTTTGCATATTCCTTGAGGATCGACAGGCTGTCCCACTGCCCCGATATCAGCAACAAGCCGATGGCCAGCGCCGCGAGGACGAGCACGCCGATGCGGGCAGGTGGCGACAGGTTGAGCCTGGTCAGCACGTCGGCGAGCAACAATGTGAAGGCAAAGATCAACAGCCAGAACCCGGAAGCCGGCGAGATGCGGGCGAAGGTGTTGCCGGCCGGCGTCAGGAAGGTGCCGGCGACACCGATCAGGATGGCAAGGGCGGCGAGCGCCACGACGCTTGCGGCCAGGCGCAGGACAAGCGGGGTCTTCAGCAAGGCAACAATTGCGGCCACGACGATGATCGCCAGCAGCAGCGGCCCGACTGTGGCCGGCAGCGCGTCCAGGGTCGAGCGCGCCTGACCGGGAACGATACGATTGGCGCGGAAGGTGGCGAACGGGGCCAGAAACGCCGCATAGGCAACGATCGCCGCGATAACCACGCCGAGCTTGTCGAAACGCAGGGTCATGGATGCCCCTCATGAGGAGCGATTTTCCACGTTGCGCAGACTACGCTGGTGATCGGCGAAATCCGATCTCCCCCCTTGCGGGGGAGATGGCCGGCAGGCCAGAGGGGGGTGTGAAGGATCGTCAGCTTTCGAGCGTCGGCCTGTTCGGAAGCAACCCTGTCGAGGCACGCACCTGCTACCGGTTGTGAGGTCGGCGGGACAGCACCCCCCTCTATCCTGCCGGACATCTCCCCCGCAAGGGAGGAGATCAGCAGCTTCCAGAGAGGGGTGTCTCGCACCAGCGTCACGATCAGCTATGCGCTGACTACTTCAAAAACCCGTTCTTCTTCAAAAAGTCCTCGGCGACACCCTTGACCGGCTCGCCGCCGACCTGGACGCGGCCGTTGAGTTCCTGCAGCGTGACGAGGTCGAGCTTGGCGAACACCGGCTTCAACAGCGTCTCGATCTCCGGATGCTCTTTCAGCACCGCTTCGCGGATGATCGGCGCCGGCTGGTAGACCGGCTGCACGCCCTTGTCGTCGGCGAGCACGACCAGGCCGGACGGCGCGATGCCGCCGTCGGTGCCGTAGACCATGGCGGCGTTGGCGCCGTTGGTCTGGTTGGCGGCAGCACCGATTGTCGCGGCGGTGTCGCCGCCCGAAAGCGTGATCAACTGCTCCGGCTTCAGCGTGAAGCCGTAAGTGGTCTGGAACGCCGGCAGGGCTGCCGCCGAATTGACGAACTCAGCCGACGCCGCCAAAACCACCGTGCCGCCGCCGGCGACGTATTTGCCGAAGTCGGTCAGGGTCGCCAGCTTGTTGGTCTCGGCAACCTCCTTGCGCAGCGCGATCGCCCAGGTGTTGTTGGCCGGTGACGGCGACAGCCAGACGATCTTGTTGGCATCATAGTCGAGCTTCTTGGCGGTCTCATAGGCCTTGGCGGCATCCTTCCAGACCGGATCGTCGGCCTTCTCGAAGAAGAAAGCGGCATTGCCGGTGTACTCGGGATAGATGTCGATCTCGCCGGCAGTGATCGCCTTGCGTACGACCGGCGTGCCGCCGAGCTGGATGCGGTCGGTGGTCTTGATGTTGTTGGCGTTGAGCACAAGCTGGATGATGTTGCCGAGCACGCCGCCCTCGGTGTCGATCTTCGAGGAGACGACCACCTGGGCATTGGCGGAGGCGGCCGTGATGCCGAGCGCCAACGCCGCCCCGGCCAGAATCTTGACTGAAAACATTGTGAAAACCCCTTGCTTTGGACCGAAATGCGGTGGCCGCATATGAGCATGGCTCCAACGCCCCGTCGGGGCACACGGTTTCATAACAATGGGTACAGACGCAATAATTTTGTGCGGTCGCCGCGATTTCGGCCGACGCCATGCTGACAGGTCGTGCCAAGCCAAAGATAGAACCGGATCAGGCGCGGGCTTTGCGTGATCCGGTCAGTTTGAGCGCGCCAAGGGCGACGAAGCAGAGGGCGACGACCGGGAAAACCAGCCAGTTCAGCATCTCCCAGCCCCACGCATTGTAGATGGCGCCCGACATTAGCGAGGCGAAGGCGACGGAGCCGAACAGGACGAAGTCGTGGAAGCCCTGCACCTTGCTCTTTTCGGACGGATGGTAGCTGTCGGCGACCATGGAGGTGGCGCCGATAAAGGCAAAATTCCAGCCGAGGCCAAGCAGGATCAGCGCCGTCCAGAACTGCCACAAATGCAGGCCGGACAATGCCACCGCGGCGCAGCCGACGAGCAGGACCAGGCCGGTTGCGACGATGCGTTCGGCGCTGAAGCGATGGATCAGCGATCCGGTGAAGAAGCTCGGCGCAAACATCGCCATCACATGCCAGGAAATGCCGAGCGTGGCGTCGTCCGTCGACAGGCCGCAGCCGACCATGGCCAGCGGCGCGCCGGTCATGACGAAACTCATCAGCGCATAGCTGCCGACGGCGCAAAACAGTGCCGCGACGAAACGCGGCCGGGTGACGATCTCGGACAGCGGCCGGGCGTCGCTTGACGCGACTTGCGCGTGGCCGGGAGCCTTGGCCGGGATGCGCAGGAATGACAGGATGATGGCGCCGGCCGCCGCCAGAACCGGAATGGCCACGAACGAGCCGGCAAACATCACCGGCGCCAGCAATTCGCGGGTGAAGATGACGATCTGCGGCCCGAGAATCGCGGTGATGACGCCGCCGGCCAGCACGAAGGAAATGGCGCGCGCCTTGAATTCGGGCGGAGCATTATCGGCGGCGGCGAAGCGGAACTGCTGGACGAAGGCGCCGCCGACGCCGATCACCAGCAGCGCGAAAGCGAACAGCCAGAAGCTGGCGTGGAACAGAGCCAACGTGGAGATGACGCCGCCAAGCGCGGTGACGATGGTGCCGGTCATGAAACCGCCGCGCTGGCCGAGCCAACGGATGATGGCCGCGGCCGGCAACGCGCCGAGCGCCACGCCGATGTTGAAGCCGGTGATTGGCGCCGTTGCCAGCGACTTATCGGGGCCAAGCAGATATTGCCCGGCCAGCCCGCCCATGGAAATGGCAATCGGCGCGGCCGAACCGATAATCGCCTGCGACGTCGCCAGGATGATCGCCGTGCGGCGCGCGTCCCGTGCTGCGCCGGCGACGGTGCCGGTCACAATGCGTCCTTGCCGCGCCCCTCGCCCCGCACCCGGCGCGACACACGGTCGAGCACGGCGTTGGTCAGCTTCGGCTCGTCTTCCTCGTAGAAGGCCTTGGCGATGTCGACATATTCCGAAACGATGACGGCCACCGGCACGTCGTCGCGCTTCATCAGTTCGTAGACGCCAGCGCGCAGGATGGCGCGCAACGTCGAATCGAGTCTGGACAGCGGCCAGTCTTCCGTCAGCGCCTGGCGTATGATCGGATCGATGGTCGTCTGGTTCTCGACGACGCCGGCCAGGATGGCGCGGAACCACTGCGCGTCGGCCTCGCGATAAAGCGCGCCGTCGACTTCCTTGCCGAGCCGGAACGCCTCGTATTCGGCGGTGATCTCGAAGACGCCGCTGCCGGCCACGTCCATCTGGTAAAGCGCCTGCACGGCGGCCAGACGGGCGGCGCCACGCTTGTTGGCGTGGCGTATCGCGGGCTGGCCGGGCGAAGCGGGTTCGCTCACGATTGCGCTCCCAGCTTCTCTTTGAGCGCGATCATGGTCAGCGCCGCGCGCGCGGCAAAGCCGCCCTTGTCACCCTCCGAGCGCTTGGCGCGCGTCCAGGCCTGCGCGTCGTTCTCGGTGGTCAGGATGCCGTTGCCGATCGCAATCGCTTCCTGGACCGAGAGATCCATCAGCGCGCGACTCGATTCATTGGCGACGATGTCGAAATGATAAGTGTCGCCGCGGATGATGGTGCCGAGCGCGACAAAACCATCATAGTCCTTGCCGCCCTCGCCCATGCCGTCGAGCGCAAAAGTGATCACGGCTGGAATTTCCAGCGAACCGGGAACGGTGACGACGTCATAGGTCGCGCTAGCTTCGTCGAGCGCGCTCGTCGCGCCGTCGAGCAGCGCGTCGGCAAGATCGTCATGAAAGCGCGCCTCGATGATCAGAAGGTGGGCCTTCTTCTTCGGGCGAATGAACGCTTTGCCGTGTTGGGATGTGCCAGCCATAAATGTCTCCGGGGGTAGCCGGTGACTTAGGCCGAAGCCGGTTTGATCGCAAGCGGAAGATTGCTGGAGGCGAAGCCTGGCCTAGCGCGTCTTTGGGCTGGGCGTCGGCAGCGGGCACTCGCTGCAGAGGCTTTCAGCCCAGACGAGAACAGCTTCGTGATCCACTACACGACCCCCGTCTACATCGGCCATTGCTTCGCGCGTAAGCCGCTTTTTCTGTTCGTGTGAGTCTTGCGGCCATCAAAGCCCCTCTTTCGCCGCCTCGACTAGGCGCGCGGCGTAGCGGGCCATGGTGTCGATCTCGAGGTTGACCTTGTCGCCGACCTTGCGCTCGCCCCAAGTGGTCACGGTCAGCGAATGATGGATCAAAAGCACGTCGAAACGGGTGCCCTCGACCTTGTTGACGGTAAGCGAGGTGCCATCAAGTGCGACCGAGCCTTTTGGCGCGATGAATCTCGCCAGTTCGCGCGGCGCCTCCAGCGTAAAGCGCACCGCATCGCCCTCGTCCTTGCGTTCGACGATTTCGGCCATGCCATCGACATGGCCGGAGACGATGTGGCCGCCGAGCTCGTCGCCGATCTTCAGCGCCCGCTCCAGATTGACCCTGGTGCCTGATTTCCAGCCCGACGCCGCGGTCAACCTCAGTGCCTCTTCCCAGGCTTCGACCTCGAACCAGCGGGCGTTCGAGCCATCGTCGGGCAAAGCCGTGACCGTCAGGCAGACGCCGCCGCAAGAGATCGAGGCGCCAATGGCGATGGTCGCGGGATCATAGGCAGTGTCGATGCGCAGGCCGACACCTTCGCTCAGCGGCTTGACGGCCGCGACGGTGCCGATATCCGTGACAATTCCGGTAAACATCGATGCTGATCCCTAGAGGTCCCTTATCCATTCCGCATAGACATCTTCCCCGAAGCGCATCTCGCGCAATTTGCGGAAGCCTGCCGGGATATGGTTGGCGTCGACGGGCGATACAATGCCGCCCTCGCCGATCGCTTCCGGTCCCTGGAACAGCACGATGCGGTCGATCAGTCCTTCGGCGAGGAAGGCGCTGGCCACCTTGGCGCCGCCTTCGACCAGAACGCTGGCCATGCCGAGCGCGCCGAGATCCTCGAGCAGTTCCGGCAAGGCCACGCCGCCTTCATGGGTTTCGGTGCCGATGAAGCGCACACCGGCACGCTCCAGCACCGACCGCCGTAGCGGATCGGCCCCCAGGCTCGCGGCGACATAGAGCGGCACTCGGTCGGTGCCGGAGACCAGCTTCGAGGCTTCCGGCAGCCTGATCTGGCGGTCGAGCACGATGCGCGCCGGCGAGCGGTTCTCCAGCCCCGGCAGCCGCACGGTGAGCGCCGGATCATCCTCCAGCGCCGTGCCGATGCCGACCAGTATGCCATCGGCTTCGGCGCGCATCAGATAGACTTCGCGGCGGGCGATATCGCCGGTGATCGCGACCTGGCCGGCGCCGTGCCTGCCGATCTTGCCGTCGCTGGAAAGCGCAAGCTTCAGAATCACTTCCGGGCGCTTTTTCAGGGACCGAATCAAATAGCCGGCCATCTGCTCGGCGGCTTCCTCGGCCAGCACCTTTTCGACCACTTCGATGCCGGCGGCGCGCAGGATGGCATAGCCTTTGCCGGAGACGCGCGGATCGGGATCGCTGGCGGCGCCGACGACCCGCGCCACTCCGGCATTGACCAGCGCGTTGGCGCAAGGCGGGGTGCGGCCATGGTGGGCGCAGGGCTCCAGCGTGACATAGGCGGTGGCACCGCGGGCCAACTCGCCGGCTTCAGCCAGCGCCTCGGTCTCGGCATGCGGCCGGCCGCCAACAGCGGTGACGCCGGTGCCGACGATCATCGGCCCGGCGCCATCGTCGCGAACGATGATGGTGCCGACCGAAGGGTTGGTCGAGGTGCGGCCGGCATTTCGGCGCGAGAGTCTCAGCGCTGCCGCCATGAAACCGCGATCGAGAGCCTGCTGATCGGCCTTCCCTGACGTTTGGGTTGCCATGCTCAGCCGGCGTCCTCTTCGCTCTTCAGCTCGTCGCCCTTGAGCTCGTCGCCTTTGAGCTCACCCAGCACATCGTGGAAATCCTTGGCCTCACGGAAATTGCGATAGACAGAGGCGAAGCGGACATAGGCGACGTCGTCGAGCGACTTCAGCGCTTCCATGACGAGCCGGCCGACCTCGCCCGAGGCGATTTCAGTCTCGCCGGAGCTTTCGAGCTGGCGCACGATGCCGGTGACGGCGCGGTCGATGCGCTCGGGATCGACATTGCGCTTGCGCACCGCGATCTCCACCGAACGCAAGAGCTTGTCGCGGTCGAACGGCACCTTTCTGCCGGACTTCTTGACCACCACGAGGTCGCGCAACTGGACGCGCTCGAAGGTGGTGAAACGGCCACCGCAATCGGGGCAAACGCGCCGCCGGCGGATCGCGGCGCCATCCTCGGCAGGGCGCGAATCCTTCACCTGCGTATCTTCGGACTGGCAATAGGGACAGCGCATGGAGAGCCTTCGGGTTGGCGATTCTGGCGGAACGATAGGCTTAGAGGTTTTTGCCGGGACGGCAAAGGTTCGGCAACGGCCGCTCGCGCCCTCAGAGATAGCGAGGCGGGAGGAAAATTGCCAGCCGCGCCAGATATGTCAGGGGGCGACGTCCTTGGTCGGGAAGCCGCAGGACGTTCCGAGGTTGCGGTAGGCCTTGGTGAAGCCATCCATCGGGATGCTGGCGACAGCCTGCTTGCCGAACGTCACATCGAGCGAGATGACCTGGCGCATGGCCCGCAACAAAGCGAGACTGGTCTTAGCCTGGTTGTCGACGGTCCAGCTCGGGCGGCCGGCATCATTGGAATAGACGGTCGCGGAAACCTTGACGCCGGGGTCGCCAAAGGTCGCGGCGATCTTCTTGCCGGTCGGCAGCTCCTTGTTGGCGATGGTGAACATGATCGCCGGATAGGCATCGGGCGGCAGGGCGTCGCCAGTCGAGATCGAAAGCGTCAGCGTGCCGGCATTGCCGTTGCCGTCGACAAAGGCTGTCGAGGCCGCACAGGTCTTGTGCGAATCCTGGCCGGTGTCGAGCGCATCGATGATGGTGGTCCACCTGCCAAAGGTGTTGGTGGCCGGGATATCCGTGCCCGGCTGCGTCTGCTCCTGGGCTATCGCGCCTGACGCGGTGAAAGCGGCAAGCGAGCCGATGAAGGCCAGAACGGCAGGACGGAACATGCGCATCGTCAGATCTCCAACAGGCCGCGCCGCCCGGACAGCAACCGGCGCAGAGCGCGGGATAAAAGACGAAGCGCCGCTGGTGGTCAACCGAGATAGGGATAGAGCGGGAAACGATCGGTCAGCGCCACGACCTTTGCCTTCACCGCCGCCTCGACCGCCGCATTGCCTTCGTCGGAATTGGCGACCTTCAGCCCGTCCAGCACCTCGGCGATCAGCTTGCCGATCTCGCGGAACTCGGCCTGGCCGAAGCCGCGCGTGGTGCCGGCCGGCGTGCCCAGACGCACGCCAGAGGTGACGAAAGGCTTTTCCGGATCGAACGGGATGCCGTTCTTGTTGCAGGTGATGTTGGCGCGGCCGAGCGCTGCCTCGGCGCGCTTGCCGGTGGCGTTCTTGGGCCTGAGATCGACCAGCATCAGATGGTTGTCGGTGCCGCCGGAGACGATGTCGAGGCCGGTTTCCTTGAGGCTCGACGCCAGCGCCTTCGCGTTGGCGGCGACACTCTCGGCATAGAGCTTGAAGCTCGGCTTCAGCGCCTCGCCGAAGGCGACCGCCTTGGCGGCGATGACATGCATCAGCGGGCCGCCCTGCAGGCCGGGGAAAACCGCCGAGTTCATCTTCTTGGCGATGTCCTCGTCATTGCACAGGATCATGCCGCCGCGCGGGCCGCGCAGCGATTTGTGCGTGGTCGTGGTCACGACATGGGCGTGCGGCAGCGGTGACGGATGCACGCCGCCGGCAACCAGGCCGGCGATATGGGCCATGTCGACCATCAGATAGGCGCCGACCGCATCGGCGATCTCGCGAAAGCGCTTCCAGTCCCAGATGCGCGAATAGGCGGTGCCGCCGGCCAGGATCAGCTTTGGCTTGGTCTCATGTGCGGTCTTTTCGATCGCGTCCATGTCGAGCAGATGGTCGTCCTTGCGCACGCCGTAGGAAACGACTTTGAACCATTTGCCGCTCATATTGACGGGCGAACCGTGCGTCAGGTGGCCGCCGGAATTCAGGTCGAGGCCCATGAAGGTGTCGCCGGGCTGCAGCAGCGCCAGGAAGACCGCCTGGTTCATCTGGCTGCCGGAATTCGGCTGGACATTGGCGAAGTTGCAGCCGAACAGCTTTTTGGCGCGCTCGATAGCGAGTTCCTCGGCGACGTCGACGAACTGGCAGCCGCCATAATAGCGCTTGCCCGGATAACCCTCGGCGTATTTGTTGGTCATGATCGAGCCCTGCGCCTCGAGCACGGCGCGCGAAACGATGTTTTCCGAGGCGATCAGCTCGATCTCGTGACGCTGGCGGCCAAGCTCGTTGCGGATCGAGCCGAAGATCTCCGGATCGGCATCTTCCAGCGTGGTTTCGAAGAAGGATTCGAACTTGTTCGACGCTGCCGCTGCAGTTGCCATGGCCTGAAATCCTTCGGTTCGGGGCATCTATCTATGCATATCGCTGCCCCGAAACCGCTGCACGGTTCCGGGCGACATGCATTGCCGCGCCATTAACACAGTTGTTTTCGCCTCGCCACGTTTGCAGCGCGAAATTTGCTGGCCGGATTGCGCCAGAGCGGCCCTGAACCGCTATTTTCGCTCCTGCCGCCCCTGCAGCAAGGCTTCGGTGAGCGTGATCTCGGTAAACAGCGCCCGCGCCGTATGGTCGTTGATCGCGCCGCTGCTTAACATGTCGCGCACGGCGATGCGCTCGGCCTCGATGCCGGCAAGCCGCATTTCGAGCTCCAGCCGCCCGGCTTCGCGGGCCTCTGCCCGGGCGTCGTCGGCCTCGTCCGAAGTGGCGATCCGGCGCCGGTAGCCGGCGACGATGTTTTCGGCGGCGGCAAGCCTGGCGCCGGGCACCTCGCCCTGGTCGTCGTCGCTGGCGCCCGCCATGCTTTCGACGCGGGCGATGGCCGCCTTGGCGGCGCCGATGCGGGCGAGACGCTCCTCGATGGCGCTGCCATCCTCGCCCGGCTCGACCAGCCCGCGCGCTATCTTCGGCAGCGCCACGCTGGCGATGGCGAGCGAACAGATGATGACGCCGGCGGCGAGGAAGATCACCAGGTCGCGCGCGGGAAAAGGCGAGCCGTCCGGCATGGCGAGCGGGAGCGACAGGATGCCGGCCAGCGTGATCGCGCCGCGCACGCCCGCCACCGAGCCGGCAAGCCGCACACGCATCCCGAACGGCTCGGCCTTGCGCTTTCCCCATTTTGCCTTGAGGCCTGCCGCGATGTCGCCGACCCAGATCCAGAGGAAGCGCAGCGCGATCAGGCACAGCGTCAGCGCAATCACCGTCGCGACCGGCTGGATGATCGGGTAATGGCCAGTCAGTTCGGGCGGCACGCGGCGAATGATTTCGGGAAGCTGCATGCCGAGCACGATGAACAGCGCGCCATTGTAGACGAAGGACAAGGTTGTCCACAGCGAGATCGTCTGCATGCGCGCCGAGACGCCGAGGAAGCGGAAGACGCCGGAGCCGCCGGTCAAAAGCCCGGCGGTGACCGCCGCCAGAATGCCTGAGGCATGCAGATGTTCGGCGACGAGATAGGCAATGAAGGGCAGCAGGACCATGACCAGAACCTGCGCCTCGGCCGGAACGCCGCCGATGCGATTCAGAAGCTGCAGGAGCCTGGCGGCGATGAACAACGCGGCGATGCCGGCCAGGATGCCGATGGCGACGGCATAAAAGAAGCTCAGCGATGCATCGGCGAAGGAAAAGCTGCCGGTCACGGCGGCGGCGACGGCGAAGCGGAACATGACCAGGCCCGAGGCGTCGTTGAGCAGCGCCTCGCCTTCCAGAATATGCATCAGCCGCGCCGGCACCAGGCTTCTGTCGACGATCGAGGACACCGCCACGGCGTCGGTCGGGGACAGCACGGCAGCGAGCGCGAAGGCGACGACCAGCGGGATGCTCGGCACCAACCAGTGCAAGGCATAACCGAAGCCGACAATGGTAAAGAAGACCAGCCCGATGGCCAGATCGAGGATCGGTCCGCGCAGCGCGATCAGCTCGCGTTTGGGCGCTCCATAGGCATCGCCGAACAAAAGCGGCGGGATGAACACCAGCAGGAAGAGTTCGGGGTCGATCTCGACATGGATGCCTTTCACCGGCCAGGCGAGCGCGGCGCCGATGGCAATCTGCAGCACCGGCAGCGGCACCCGAACCAACCGCACCAGTGCGCCGGAAAGAGCGACGAAGACCAGCACGGCGAGGATGAAGATTGCGACCTGCATGGCGCGATTCCGGCTGTTTTGAGGACCATGCGCAATTGCCGTTAGTCCGTCCAGATGGGCCTGCGGCGCAACGTCCGGCAGTGTTCATGGCCTGCATGGCTGGCGGCCACCAGTCTTCTTCTGTTGGGATGTCGAACGGAAAAGGCCACCTTGCGGTGGCCTTTCCTGAAGGAGATCAGCCGCTTAGAGCGAAGAGGTGATCTGCAGTTCGCTGGCGCCATCGAGCGCGTAGACGTCGTCGCGGAACTGCACGACGCCCGGACCCGTCGACCAGGCCGACACATAGAGGAAGTGGACCGGAACCGGGTTGACGACCTGCACCGGCGTGTTCTCGCCGGTCTTGATGGTCGCCTCGAAATGCTGGCGGTCCCAGCCGGGTGTGTCGCGCAGGACCCATGTGACGAGGTCGCGCACGTTCTGGACACGCACGCAGCCCGAGGAATCGAAGCGCATCATCTTGCCGAACAGGCTTTGCTGCGGCGTATCGTGCATGTAGACGCCGTCGGGGCTGGGGAAGTTGATCTTCACCGAGGCCATGGCGTTGCCGGAACCCGGATCCTGGCGGAAGCGGTATTTTGCGGCATCATCCGTCGACCAGTCGACAGTCATCGGATCGACTTCGCTGCCATCAGGCGCAAACAGCCGGATGTGGCTGTCCTTGAGATAGTCGGGGTTCTTCCGCATCAGCGGAATGATGTCCTTGCGCACGATCGAGACCGGCGCGTTCCAGTAAGGATTGACGATGATCTCGTTGATCTTGGAATTGACCACCGGGGTCTGGCGGTCGATCTTGCCGACGATTGCGGTGTGGCGCAGCACGACGCGATCGTTCTCGACCGCCTCGATCTGTGCCGCCGGGATATCGACCAGCACATAACGGCTGCCCAGCGTGCCGGCCTTTTCGCGCAGGCGCTCCAGGTTGGTCTGCAGCTGACCGAGGCGGATCTGCGCCGAAACGTTCATCGCCGCATAAGTGTATTTGCCCATGGCGCCGTCGGCCGGCAGGCCATGGCGCGCCTGGAAGCGCTTGACCGCGGCGTCGACGTAGGAATCGAACGACGTCGAAATGCCGGCGCTCTGCGCCAGGTCGCCCGAAATCATCAGCCGCTTGCGCAGCGGCACCACGTCCGGATCGTCGACGCCAAGCTGCAGCTTCTTGGTCGCCGGCACCTCGCCCCAGCCGCCCTGGGCGACGATGTTCTGATACTGCGCCACCGCCTGTTCGGTGAAGGCGACCGTCTGCAGGCTGAAGATCGGCAGCGTCGAGGCGACCTTGCCGCCTTCCGAGGCGCGGGCGTCGAACTGGTCGTCCCAATTGCCGCGGGCCGAAGATTTCAGGATATCGTCGATGACATCCTGCGCGCTGGCGGCATTGGCAACCATGGCGACGGCGAGCGCGGAGGCTCCAGAAAGGAAAAAGCGGCGGCTGGTTCTCATGGACGTTCCAGACATTCTTGTCGTGTTTGGCTTGTAGCGTTTGGCTGTTGCAGCGTTCGGCTACGTGCTCGATGTTGGGCGATATCGCCCGCACTTTAAAGTTGGCACTGTTAACAATTAGCCAACCATGACCTGCGTCACCTGGCCGTCAAAAGCGGACGGCGATGCGACCTTACAGGCGCGCGAACAGCTTTCGCCGCCGCATACCCACACCCCTCGCTTCCACCGCGAATATGGCGGCAACGTGGCTTTGCGCCGAATTGGAAGCGCAGGCGGCTCGAAAAAGAAAAGGCCGGTGCTTTTCGGCACCGGCCTGTTGGCTGAGACTTGCCTCCGGCCGCGCTTCTTCCGGCGCAGCTGCTATTCAATGGCCCGCTGATTACATCCTGTAGGCAATCGTGTCGTTCCAGAAGCGGTCGAGGCGCTGCAGCGCGCGGTTCATCTGCTTGAACTCTTCGCTGTTGATGCCGCCGACCTGTTCGATCGAGCCGACATGGCGCTCATAGAGACCGGCGACGACTTCCGCCACTTCATTGCCCTTCGGCGTCAGCGAAACGCGGACCGAACGGCGGTCGATGCGCGAGCGCTGGTGGTTGATGAAGCCGAGATCGACCAGCTTCTTCAGATTGTAGGAGACGTTCGAGCCGAGATAGTAGCCACGCGAGCGCAGCTCGCCGGCGGTCAGTTCGGAATTGCCGATATTGAACAGAAGCAGCGCCTGGATGGCATTGATGTCGGAACGGCCGTTGCGGTCGAACTCGTCCTTGATCACGTCAAGCAGACGGCGATGCAGACGCTCCACCAGCTGCAGCGATTCCATGTAAAGCGAACGGATAGCCTCGCGGCGATCGTCGGATACGTTGGCGGTCTTCGCCGCCGGACGCGAATTGATCATTGTCTTTGCCTCTCGTTTGTCGCCCTGGTGATTTTTTGTTTTTCACCTTGATTGCGACACTATCGAATACTCATAAAATTCGACTTAAACGCTAGGGCTAACAAGAGCTTACCGGTAATAGGTTTCGCAAGACGCTTAACGAACGGTCACCCGAGCAAGGATAATTAACCTAAAGATTTACCCAATGGCTGCGGGGCGGCGTTTCAGGCGCGCGCGGGGCGCTTGCGCATCCAGATAACGGCGCGGAAGGCGATGTAGAGCAGCGCCACCGCGGCATGCGAGAAGACGATCAGCGGCCGGTGGCCGTACAGATCGGGGAAGCCGGCATACATGATGGTCTCGGTCACCGCGCAGATGAACCAGATCACCGGGCCCCACGACGCCAGCATCCAGAGGCCGGCGGCGGCGAAGGGGAAGAACACGGCCAGCATCACCGCCACGACCTGCCAGTGCACCGGCATCAGGTCGAAGCGCCACAGCGGGCCGGGATAAAAGCCGATCAGCCGGATCCAGTACAGGATGCCGAACAGCAGGCAATAGCCCGCTATGACGCGCTGGAACCAGGCGAAGATGATCTCGACACCCGAGGGCTGCAGCACGATGCGCCGCGACGTGACCTCGCTCACAGTTCGAGCTCCCGTTCGAGCGGCGCGAAATAGGCGTCCACCGAAGCAGCGTCGACCTCGGCCAGGCTTGCCGGCCGCCACTGCGGCGTCGAACCCTTGTCGACGAGGACGGCGCGGATGCCTTCATAGAAGTCGTGCCCGGCCAGCATGCGGTTGAGGATGCGGAACTCCATCTTCATGCAGGCTTCCATCGACAGCGTCAGCCCGGCGCTGATCTGGCGCCACGCGACATTGAGGCTGGTCGGCGAGCGGGTGCGGATGGTGGCCAGCGTCTTGGCGGCAAACTCGTCGGCGCCTGCCGCCCGCTCCAGGCTCTCGAGGATTTCGGCGAGCGAGGGTTGGGAAAAATGCCGGGCAATGGCTTCCAGCACCGGCTGGCCGGTCTCCCGCCTGGCCGGCACGAAAAAGCCGCGCAGCACCGATTCCGGATCGCCATTGGCGCAGAGCCGATCGAGAAAGGCAGCCTGGTCGGCGGCCTTGATGGTGTGGGTGGCCAGGCCAGACCACAGCGCATCGCCATAGCGAATGCGGTTGCCGGTCAGCGCCAGATACATGCCGAAGCTGCCGCCAAGGTCGGGCAGAAGATGGCTGCCGCCGACATCGGGGAAGAAACCGATGCCGACTTCGGGCATGGCGAACTGGGCGTTCTCGGTCAGCACACGCTGCGAACCGTGGAAAGAGATGCCGACGCCGCCGCCCATAACGATCCCGTCGATCAGCGCGACATAGGGCTTTTTGTAACTGTTGATGCGGGCGTTGAGCCGGTATTCGTCGGCGAAGAACTCGACCGGCGGCTTTCCGGCGCGGGCCTCGTAGACGTGCATGATGTCGCCGCCGGCGCAAAACGCCCTGCCCTCGGCCTTGACGATGACGACATCGACGCCGGTATCGCGCTCAAAAGCGTCGAGCGCCTTGTCCAGCGCCTTGATCATGCGATGTGTCAGCGCATTGAGCGCCTGCGGCCGCGTCAGCGTGACGACGCCCGCCTTGCCCAACCGTTCGAAGCGGATCTCGTCGCCGCCGCCAAAAACCATCGTCAGAGAATCCCTCCCCGCGCCTGCGGGACTGAAGTGCTAAAGGTGGCGCATGGGTGCGTCAACCGGCGGGCGCGGTTTGGATTTTCGCAAGGGAACGCGACCGTGCTTTGCCCCCGACAGAAATGCGCGCAAAATTGCCGGGCAAAACAGCCTTTCTTCTGATGCAGGGACAAACGCATGACGCTTGAAACCGCAGCGCCGAGCCATGGCTGGGAGATGCCGAAAAAGTTCGACCCGGATGATGTTCTCAGCCGCCCGCTGATGGCCAATCTGGCGACCGTGACGCCTGACGGCGCGCCGCGCAACGCGCCGATGTGGTTCATCTGGGAGGACGCTGCGATCTGGCTGCTCGGCTCGACCGGGGCAAGTGCTGTCAAACACCTCGAACGTGACCCGCTGCGCCGTGGAGATCGTCCATTTCGACAATGAGGCCGGCATCCTGCTGCATCTCGGCCTGCGCGGCGTCGCCACCATCGAAGCGATGGCGCCGAACCGCTTCAAACGGCTGCTGCACAAATATCTCGGCCCGGAGGCGACCTGGAACCGCTGGTTCATCGACAATGTGGCCGACATCGACCATCCGGACGGGCGCCTGATCCGGCTCGCCCCGGAGAGCATCTTCACCAACAATGTGTCGTTCTTCAAAACCGGCCCCGAGCTGGCGTGGCCGCCGAAGCCGTAAGCAGCGCGTTATCGACTGGCACAATCGTGTCGCATTGGTCAGAGGCAAGGCCTCGTGGTAAAAGCCGCCTCGACCCGGAGTTTTTGCGATGAACAAATTCACCCCCGCGACGAGCAACAAATTCGCACCGGCAAAGCCCGCCGGTGCGCGCAGCGTCGACGAGATCACCGGCAGCCGCCGCTTGCGGCGCATGCGCAAGGCCGACTGGTCGCGCCGCCTGGTGCAGGAAAACCGGCTTACCGTGGACGATCTGATCTGGCCGATCTTCGTGATCGACGGCAAGAACACGCGCGAGCCGATCGCCGCCATGCCCGGCGTCTTCCGCCTGTCGCTGGACCTCGCCGTCAAGGAGGCCGAGCGGGCCGCTAAGCTCGGCATTCCGGCGATCGCCACCTTCCCCAATGTTGAACTCAGCCTGCGCGACCAGACGGGATCGCACATCCTCGACCCGGAAAACATCATCAACCGCGCCACCCGCGCCATCAAGGACGCGGTGCCGGAGATCGGCATCATCACCGATGCGGCGCTCGACCCGTTCACCTCGCACGGCCATGACGGCATCTTGCGCGACGGCATCATCGTCAATGACGAGACAGTGGAACAGGTGACCGCCGCGGCCGTCATCCAGGCAGCGGCCGGCGCCGACATCATCGCGCCGTCCGACATGATGGACGGCCGCATCGGCGCCATCCGCGACGCACTCGACGCCAATGGTTTTCAGGATGTGGCGATCATGTCCTATGCGACGAAATTCGCCTCCGCCTTCTACGGCCCCTACCGCGAGGCGGTCGGCACCGCCGGCCTGCTCAAGGGCGACAAGAAGACCTACTATCTCGACCACGCCAATTCCGACGAAGCGGTGCGCGAGGCCGAGCAGGATATCGCCGAGGGCGCCGACATGCTGATGGTCAAGCCCGGCCTGCCCTATCTCGACATCATCCGCCGGCTGAAGGACGAGTTCCAGATGCCGACCTTCGCCTACCAGGTGTCAGGCGAATATTCGATGATCAAGGCGGCGGCCGCCAATGGCTGGATCGACGGCGAAAAGGCAATGCTGGAGAGCCTGCTCGCCTTCAAGCGCGCCGGCTGCGACGGCATCCTGACTTACTTCGCGCCGGAAGTGGCGCAAATGCTGAAGGGATAAATTCACTCCAGCACATAACTCTCTTTGACATTTCTTGTTTCGAAGTCCAGCCGACCACGCCCGCAAACCGACATGTCTTGGAACAAGTCGGGCTTCTTGATGCCTGCTTCGACACAGGCTTCTCTCAATTTGGCGGTGCAAATGACGATGCCCATGTTCTTCTGTTTGAAGATATGCGCATCGCCAACAATCTCCTCCTTGAAATAGAAGCACGCGCCTCCGGCGCGGTCGTAGTGGACGCCTCCATTCTCGCCGATCAAAAGCCTAAACTTCGACGATTCGAGATCAACGGCATCAATCTTGCGAACGATGTCGCAAAGGTAGTGCTTTGGTTCGATCGGCTTTCCGCTCAAATAGAATACGTCGCAGTCGTTAAACACGACCCCATCGGGGTCGACTGACTGCAGAACTTCCTTCAGGCGCTCGGATACAAGCCAGTAACAATGAAAATCTTCTAAGTCTTTTGGTGGCCTGCAATAGGCTGTCGCTTAAGGCCGTAGCCTGGGCGTCTCCGGGTACTCAGGAAAGCCGTATCCCCCAAACTCCGTCGGCCCGAGCAGTATGCGGGGTGGCGGCACCAAAGCTTGGGCGTTTTCCAGCTGAAGACAATGGGACCCGCCGCGATATGTCGGTCCGATCTGGAAGAATTTTCCATGTTTCTTGAATTTCGCCTCTTTGCGGAAAACCCGCTCTGGGACTTGAGCTGGCCTATTCTGCGGGCGGTTCCGGTTGGCAAACAGTTTTGCAATGAGTGAAATAATGGTCACGTGCGCGCCTGCTCAGTTTACCGACTTTCGAGTTCAAGACTAAATCGCGTGAGAGTACCCGTCCACCTGCTTCGCGCCCGAAGTGGCGCAAATGCTGAAGGGTTAGCCGGAACCCTGATACACCGGGTTCCGGCTTTTCCTCACGCCTTCGGCAAATAAGGGATCGTTCCAGCGAGATCGGTATCGTCGATCAGTTGGAAGCGGCTGTCGCTGCCCTTCCGGCGCTCCGCCACAAACGGAGCGTATTGCGGATCGTTGGTGAAGGCTTCGGCTGCCTTTGCCGACGGAAACGCCATGATGGCGATCAGGCTGGTGTCGAGCGGCTTGCCCTCCAGCGTCTTCACATTGCCGCTGCGGGCGAGATACTTGCCGCCATGCTTGTGGACGAGGTCATGCACCGAAGCGGCATAGGCCGGCACCCATTTGTCGTCCTTCACCTTGATGTCTGCGATCACGTAAGCGGTCATTGTCCAACTCCTCATGGATCGGCACCGGACTGCCCGGTGACGTGACCGCTGCCTCGCATGGCGGCGCCGGACCGCTCCAGTCACAGAACTGTACCGGGGGTGCCAGTACAGCTTCTGTACTGGCTGAACTCAGGTTTTCTGAATAAGGTCCGGCAACATCTTTTGGAGCTCACCACATGACACAAGCCGGTTACAAGCAATTCTGCCCGCTCTCCATGGCCGCCGAGCTGCTCTGCACACGCTGGACCATGGTGCTGCTGCGCGAACTGGTGGCGGGATCGACCCGCTTCAACGATTTGCGCCGCGGCGTGCCGAAAATGTCGCCAACCCTTCTGTCGCAACGGCTTAGGGATCTCGAAGCGGGAGGCATCGTCGAGCGGACCGAGATCGCGACCGAGAAGGGCGTGTTCGAATACCGGCTGACCGAGGCGGGCCGGGATTTGCGCCCGGTTGTCGAGGCGATGGGGTTTTGGGGCCAGAAATGGGTCGAGGCCAGGCTGTCGCTCAAAAACCTCGATCCGTCGCTGCTGATGTGGGACATGCGGCGCAATCTGAACCCCAGTCCGCTGCCGGACGGGCGCACTGTGATACAATTCCTGTACCATGACCTGCCGGCGTCAAAACGATCGTGGTGGCTGATCGTCGAAAAGCAGGGCGAGGTCGATCTTTGCTGGTACGATCCGGGCTTCGACGTCGATCTCTACGTCTCGACCGATCTGTGCACCATGACCTCGATCTGGATGGGGCTGACGACAGTTCACAAGGAACGCGACAAGATCAGCCTGACCGGCGATCTCGACGTCGCCGGCAAGATGCAGATCTGGCTTGGGCTCAGCCCGTTTGCGGTGATGCCGAAGCGCGTGGCGGCTTGAGGTCCCTGCGCATTCCACAGATCGGCTTGCCTCTAAAAATACTAGTTTCAAAATGCAATCAGTTTGAATACTGATTGCAAATCACAACTGGTCACCGAAAGGGAGTCTCCATGTCCAAACTTCGCGTCAATGCCTTCACCTTGTCGCTCGACGGTTTCGGCGCCGGTCCTGACCAGGACCTGCAAAATCCGCTCGGCGTTGGTGGCGAATATCTGCACAAATGGATGACCGGCACCCGCACCTTCCATGAGATGGTCGGCAAGGATGGCGGCACCACCGATGTGGACGACCGGTTCACTGTCCGCAGCTTCGACAATGTCGGGGCCTGGATCCTCGGCCGCAACATGTTCGGCCCAATCCGCGGCGAATGGCCAGACGAGAGCTGGAAAGGCTGGTGGGGCGACAACCCGCCCTATCACGTGCCGACCTTCGTGCTGACCCACTACAAGCGCGACCCCATTGTGATGGAAGGCGGCACCGTTTTCCACTTCGTTGCCGGCGGCATCCACGCCGCGCTCGAACAAGCAAAGGCCGCGGCCGGCGGCAAGGATGTCCGCGTCGGCGGCGGCGTTTCCACCATCCGGCAATATCTGCAAGAGAAGCTCATCGACGAGTTGCATCTGGCGGTGTCGCCGGTGTTGCTCGGGAGGGGCGAGAGCCTGTTTGCCGGGCTGGATATGCTGAAGCTGGGTTACCAGTGCACCGAGCAGGTGGCGACAGCGCTCGCCACGCATGTGACGATCAAGCGGGTGTAGTGGCGAAGTGATAGGCGCAGGCTTCTTTCTCCCCGTTCTACGGGGAGAAATGCCCGGCAGGCAATGAGGGGCAGCGCTGCTTTTGGAGGTTAGCAACGTCCGACGACTGTGAATTCGCCGATGCCGGCGCTGCCCCTCATCCGCCCTTCGGGCACCTTCTCCCCGTGAAACGGGGAGAAGGAAAAGTGCTCAATACTTCTCCGGCACGTAAAGCTCGCGCGGCAGGACCTGGCGCTCGTACTCCGGGTTGAACACCCGCTCGGGCAGCGTGATTTCTTCGTGCGGCACGTCCTCATAGGGCAGCTGTTTGAGGAGATGGTCGATGCAGTTCAGCCGCGCCCGCTTCTTGTCGTTGCCTTCGACGATGTACCACGGTGCCTCTGGGATGTTGGTGCGGGCAAACGTCTCTTCCTTGGCCTTGGTGTACTGCTCCCAGCGCACGCGCGACTGCAGGTCCATCGGCGACAGCTTCCACTGCTTCATCGGATCGTGGATGCGCATCATGAAGCGCGTCTGCTGTTCCTCGTCGGTGATCGAGAACCAGTATTTGACCAGCGTGACGCCGGAGCGGACCAGCATGCGCTCGAACTCCGGCACGTCGCGGAAGAACTCTTCGACCTGATCGGGTTCGGCAAAGCCCATCACCCGCTCGACGCCGGAGCGGTTGTACCAGGAGCGGTCGAACAGCACGATCTCGCCGCCGGCCGGCAGATGCGGCACGTAGCGCTGGAAATACCATTGTGACTTTTCGCGCTCGGTCGGCGCCGGCAGCGCCACGACGCGGCAGATGCGCGGGTTGAGGCGCTGGGTGATGCGCTTGATGACGCCGCCCTTGCCGGCGGAATCACGGCCCTCGAAAACCACCACTAGCTTCTTCTTGTGGTAGGCAACCCAGGACTGCAGCTTGATCAGTTCCGACTGCAAGCCGATCAGGTCGCGGAAATACTGCATGCGATCGATCGACGGCGGATGCGCGTTCTTGTAGATCTTGGCGATCTCCAACGACAGCGCCGGCTCCGAGATTTCCAGCTCATAGTCCTCGTCGAGCGTGTCGGCGAGTTCGGCTTCCAGCCAATCCCTGGCCGCAGAATTCTGCTTTAGCTCATTCATTTCCACTGCTCCGCTTGCCGGCTGACATGAAACCCTGAGCCGACTTGATATAGGCCGGCAATGACGGTTTTATTGCAAGCCGCCGGCCAGCCGGTCTTCACTGCAAAGCAGCGAGGCATTGCCGATCCAGCGCCCTGGCATGGCGACAAGCCGCTCAAATTGTCCTACAAATAGCGGACCCGTTCGGGCTTCCCCGCCCTTTCCTGCTAAAACCGCCTCCCCACCAAAACTACGAGGATCAGACATGGAATACCGCACGCTTGGCCGTTCCGGCTTGAAAGTTTCGGCGCTGACCTTGGGAACCATGACCTTCGGCGGCAGCGGGCCGTTCGCTGCCGTCGGCAATTCCGATCTCGCGGAGGCCTCGCGCATCATCGACACTTGCATCGATGCCGGCATCAATCTCATCGACACCGCCAATGTCTATTCCAACGGTCTGTCGGAAGAGATCATCGGCGAGGCGCTCGGCGGCAAGCGCAAGAACGACGTGCTGATCGCCTCCAAAGCGCGCATGCGGATCGGCAAGGGCCCCAATGACGAAGGCCTGTCGCGCCATCATCTGATCCGCGAATGCGAGAAGAGCCTGAAGCGCCTCAGGACCGATGTCATCGACATCTATTTCCTGCACGAATGGGACGGCGCGACGCCGCTCGAGGAAACCATCGCCGCGCTCGACACGCTGGTTGCCCAGGGCAAGATCCGCTATGTCGGCTGCTCCAACTATTCCGGCTGGCAGGTCATGAAGGCGCTCGGCATCAGCGACAGCCAGCACCAGCCGCGCTTCGTCACCCAGCAGATCCACTACACGCTGGAAGCACGCGAGGCCGAGTATGAGCTCTTGCCGATCTCGGTCGACCAGGGCCTTGGCGTTTTGGTGTGGAGCCCGCTCGCCGGCGGCCTGCTGTCGGGAAAATACCGCCGCGACAGTCCGACGGCGCGCCAGATCGGCGGCTGGTCGGAACCCCCGATCCGCGACGAGGATCGGCTGTGGCGGATCGTCGACGTGCTGGTCGACATCGGTGCGGCACGCGGCGTTTCGGCGGCCCAGGTGGCGCTGGCCTGGCTGCTCGGCCGGCCAGCCGTCAGTTCGCTGGTGATCGGCGCACGCAATGAGTCCCAGTTGAAAGACAATCTCGCCGCGGCAAGCCTGACGCTGTCCTTTGATGAATGCCAGCGTCTCGATGCCGTCAGCCGGCCGCCGGTGCTCTATCCCTACTGGCACCAGCAGTTTACGGCGAAGGACCGCTTCGGCGCGGCCGATCTGGTTATGGACCGCAGCGTCATCTGACTTAAGGGCGCCGGAAGCCGCTAGCCCGCGATAAACCGCCAGACCTGCGGATCGGGCTCGATCTGGCCGCTGAGCACGAAATATTTGTAGAGCACGAGCAGGCAGATCGCCTGCTCGGCCCCCTCGTCGGCGAATTTGCGGCAATACGCGTTGGCCGCCGCAACGATGCGCTGGGCCTCGGCCGGATGCTGCTCGAGATGATGCACCCGCTCGGCCAGATCGCTGAAGTCGGGCGCCAGCGGCACATAATGGACATCGGGCTCGAGCTGCCCCTCGGCGAACCAGGTCTCGTAAGTCGGCGGCGGCATCAGGCAGAGCGAGTTCGAGCTCATGATCCATTTCAGATTGGTCGCGACATCATTGCCTTCGAGCGAGATGATGTAGCGGTAGCGGCGCTGCTGATCGATGCTGAGATAGGGCTTGCGGTATTCCGCCGGTGCTGTCGCCCTCGGCGTGCCGACATCGCAGAACGGCAGATTGCGGGCTGCATCCAGCAACAAGGTGCGGATCGGATTGTTGAGTTCGCCGCGCCAAACGACGAGCGGATGTTTGTCGGCGAAGGCGACATCGTCGGCCGGCATGTGGAAATGGCGGAACTTGTTCAGCTTGAACAGGACGCCGTTGCCGTTGTCGCCGGCTATCGGCCGGTCCTTGACGATCGACGGCATCTTCGGCACTTCGATGACGTCGCCGAATTCCAGGTCGATGCGCAGATCTGGGTCGAAATAACGGGTGAACTCCTTCAGATCGTAATAGTACATGCTGCGGTCCGACGGCAGCCGGCTGACCGGCACGGCCTCGGGGCTGGGGCTAAAAGGCTCCCGCAGCGTGTTGTAGTAATTGAGCCGCTGGCGGACCGATGCGTCGGAAAGCCTGGCCTGATCGAGCAGCCGGCCGAGCCGGCGCCGGAAAAGAACCGGCGGCGCGATGTCGCGCATGGCGTTGCGCGCATAGTAGATCAGCTTCTGTGCGTTTCTTTGAAGCGTGGCCATCGGTCGTTTTGATTCGAAATCGGTCGGCGGCGGCTCCAGCAACTGTCCCGCAGCCTTTTCTAAACCATTGTGTTCGCCATCACGCAAGTCCAGAACCGCTGGCATCTGCCCTCGCGGCGCTGTTGTGTTTGCCGGCCAATGCTTCTAGGCAGGATCAGGCACAGCGAAAGGAAACGATATGGCTCGACCACCGAATTACGGTCAGGAACGCAAAGAGCGCGACCGGCAGAAGGCCGCCAAGAAGGCGGAGAAGCTCGCCGCCAAGGTCGCGGCCAAGGAGCGCGCCGAGCCTGAGAACGAGGCAAGTTCGAAAACCGACACCGAAACAGAAAAATAGGCAAGACAGGATCACCGGCCCACGAAACGGGCCGGATCCTGGCAAAATGCCGGTCTGATCAGGCCGATGTGATCAGGCCGGGGCCTTGTCGCTGACGAAGACGTTGACCTCGCGCGCGGCGGCGATGAAGGCGCGTCTTGCGATCATCGCCGGCTTGTCGCCGGCCAGCGCGTCATGGCAGGCCTGCAGCGCTTCGCGGTGCTTGGGGCTGCGCTTGCCGGGCCAGCTGTTGAGCAGGTAATCGGAAGCCTCGCGCACCGTACGCAAGAGCTGAGTGCTTCCCTCCGTGCCCGACTTAACGGTCACGGGTGTTTCAAATCGGTTGTTTTCCATGGGCGCCTCTTACGCCATCGGCGTCCGCGAAGCGAGGCCGAAAGCGGATCGCGACGGCGTTCTTTCGTTTTCGTGACCAGTATCAAGCGGCGACGACGGCAAAACCCCTGGCGCGCAGGCCGCGCCGGTCATTGTGCAACGACGTCACCAGGCGAGCGCGGCTGCCGGCGATATGGGCGGAAAGTCGCGCCGCCGCCGCATCGGCATCGCCGGCCCGCACCGCCGCCAGAATGGCGTGATGCTCGCTCCAGGCGCGGCCAAGGGCCGCCTCGTCGCGCACCTCCAGCCAGCGCGCCCGCGACAGCCGCGTCATGGCATCGCGCACGGCCCGAAACAGGAACTCGTTGCCGGAGAGCCGCGCCAGTTCGATATGGAAATCCATGCCGACGCGGTGCCATTCCTCGCGCGGCGTGGCAGTGTCGCAGGAGTCCAGCATCGCCTCGATGACATCGGCTGCGCTCCTGTCGGCCAGCGCCGAAGTCAGCCTGACCGCCGCGACCTCGACCGCTTCGCGGTACACCGCGATCTGTTCCAGTTCGGCAAGGTTGATCGGCGACACGGTCCAGCCGCGCCCGTCACGGCAGATCAGCCCTTCCGTCTCCAGCCGCAGCAGGGCTGCCCTGACCGGCGTGCGCGAGGCGCCGAAGCGGCTCTCGATCCAGCGCTCCGTCAGCCGCTCGCCAGGACCGACCTCGAGGCCAAGGATCATCTCGCGAAGCGCTTTTTCGACGATCTGCATCTGCGACATAGTTGCTTCCATTGCTGGCGATCGGCCTTGCCCGTTGGTCTTGCCGATCACATTGAGAGCGCCTGATTGACAGCAGCCGGGCTTTGCGTCCATGAGGTACCAAGTTGGTATCCCAAAATGGTATCCGCAGCAAGCGGACAGGACAGGACATGCCGCAGGACAGTGCAGCGCAGGCCGCCGAAGCGCCTTCCACCTACAACATTCATTGGCGGCGCAACCTGCTCGTGTGCTTTGCCGGATCGTTCAGCACGCTTGTGGCGATGACGCTGTTGCTGCCGTTCCTGCCGCTCTATGTCGAACAGCTGGGCGCCCTGGGCCACGCGGCGATCGTGCAATGGTCCGGCATCGCCTTCGGCGCCACCTTCCTTGCCGCGGCCCTTGTCGCACCGCTGTGGGGGCGGCTCGGCGACCGCTACGGCCGCAAGGTGATGCTGGTGCGCGCCAGTTTCGGCATGGCGATCTGCATGTCGCTGACCGGCATGGTGCAGACCGTCTGGCAATTGGTGTTTTTGCGCCTGTTGATCGGCTTTGCCGGCGGTTATTCCTCAGGCTCGACGATCCTTGTCGCCATGCAGACGCCGAAGGAGCGCTCCGGCTGGGCGCTCGGCGTGCTGTCGGCCGGCATCACCGCAGGCTCCCTGGTCGGCCCGTTGCTTGGCGGCGCGCTGCCGCCATTGATCGGTATTCGCGCCACCTTCCTCATCGCGGGCGGCGTCATTTTCCTGGCGGCGCTGGCGACGACGTTCCTGATAAAGGAGATGCCTCGCCCGCCAGTACAGGCAAAACGCGAGGAGAAACCAAAGGGAAGTTGGGCGCAGATCCCCGACAAACGCCCTGTCGTGGCCATGCTGGCGACCGGCATGCTGTTCACCTTCGCCAACATGTCGATCGAGCCGATCATCACCGTTTACGTCCAGCAACTGGTCGCGGAGGCAAGCCGGGTGACCCTGGTCTCAGGTGTCGTCATGTCGGCGGCGGCGCTGGGCGCCATCCTGTCGGCGTCACGGCTGGGCAAACTCGCCGACCGCATCGGCCACTGGAACGTCATCGTCGCATCGCTGGCCGTCTCGGCGCTGCTGTTGATACCGCAGGCCTTCGTCACCGAGAGCTGGCAGTTGGTCGGGCTGCGGTTCCTTATGGGTCTGGTGCTGGGCGGGCTGTTGCCCTGCATCACCAGCGTCATCCGCCACAATGTTCCCGATGGGGTCGGCGGCAATGTGCTGGGCCTGGCAATCTCGGCGCAATATGTCGGCCAGGTTGCGGGGCCGCTGCTGGGCGGCTTCGTCGGCGGCCATTTCGGCATGCGCGCGGTGTTTCTCGGCACGTCGTTGCTGATGGCGGGCGGTGCCGCGTATAATTGGCTGGCCCAGGCGCGCCGCACGCGCGACATGCTGGCGATATCGGAAAAATCCTGACAGACAGGTCGCGCCGCCTATCGTCAATCACGGAGCCCGAGACATGAGCATCGCCGAGTCAGCACCAGCAAACAGCGCGCGCATCCTCGTTTTCGCCGGCGGCATTGCCGGCGCGGCGGGCGTGGCGCTGTCGGCGGCATCAGCGCATCTCGGCGGCGCCTTCGTCGGCACGGCCGCATCCTTCCTGCTCATGCATGCGCCGGTGTTTTTGGCCGTCGGCCTCGCCGGCGCAAACCGGATCTTGCGGATCGGCAGCCTGGTGCTGCTCGTCGGGCTTGTTCTGTTCTGCGGCGATCTGCTGGCACGGGATTTCGTGGGATCGCGGCTGTTCCCGATGTCGGCGCCGATCGGCGGCACCTTGCTCATCGCGGGCTGGCTGGTAATCGCGGCCTCGGCGCTCGTGCGGCAACGGTCCTGACGAGGCAAGAACCCTGCCCCATCAGATATCACACGAGGCTTAATCCTGCCGGTTTTCCGGCAGCAGGTCGCGGTTGCGCTTGGCAGGCTTGGTCGGCCGCCGCCGTTGCGGCTGCTCCGTGGCAGGCGAGATACCCCAGTAATTGCGATAAATGTCTTCGAACAGATGTTTCACGGGATGCATGTTCGTTCTCCTCTTCAAGAACTTGAATCGATCCAATCAACTGGCACGAAAATGTCTGGCCGATCAGCTGCGCTTGCGTTTCACAAGGTATTGCAGGTCACGCCTCCACGGCCCGACCTTGTCGCGGCGCCTGCGGGTGGCGGCGTCGGAGACTATGCCCCAATCATTGCCGTAGATGTCTTCGAACAGATAATTCACGGGATGCATGGCACCCTCCTCTTGAATCGATCCAAGTTGTACTTAATGAATCCCTTGGATCGATTCAAATATAGACCCTCTCCGCCGTCCGATCAAGGGAAAATTTGAACCGATCCAACGAAAGTGCTAAACAGGCTCCGGTTCAGGAGACGAAAATGACGGCATTGACCTCCGGCAAGACGAGACCAGTGCGGCTTGCCGACATCGCCAAGGCGGCCGGGGTCTCGCACGGTACCGCGTCCAACGTGTTCGCTCGCCCGGAGATCGTGCGCGAAGAGGTCCGCGAGCGGGTCAAGGCGGCGGCGGAAGCGATGGGCTATGCCGGCCCGGATCCCAAGGGCCGGCTGCTGCGCGCCGGCAAGGTCAACGCCATCGGCGTGGCAACGGCAGAACCATTGTCCTATTTCTTCGACGATCCCTTTGCCCGCGTCATGATGGCCAGCATTTCGCAGGCCTGCGACGCCACCGGCGCCGGAATTTCGCTGGTCTCGGCCGCCAACAGCGAGCAGCTCGCCTGGAACATCCAGAGCGCCCTAGTCGACGGCTTCATCGTGTTCTGCATCGAGGGTGGGTCGCGGCTGGTCGAACTGGCGCGCGAACGCAAACTGCCTTTCGTGGCGCTTGATCTCGATTCGGAAAATGAGGCGGTCGCTGCGATCGGCGTCGACAACGTCGCCGGCGCGGGTCTGGCGGCGCGCCATCTGGCCGAGTTCGGCCATCGCAGCTTTGCCGTACTCGCCCTGGAATCTGCCGACGCTGGCTTTGGTCCCGTCACGCAGGAGCAAGTCGAGACGACATCCCTCTACTCGGGCACACGCGACCGTCTGCGTGGCTATTTCGGCGAGCTCTCCCGCTTCGGCATCGACGTCTCGCAAGTGCCAATCTACGAAACCCTCAATGACGAGGCGAGCGTGCGGGCCGGCCTCGATCATATTTTCGCGCTGCCGCAGACGCCGACGGCAATCCTGGCCATGTCGGACAAGATCGCGCTGCATGCGCTCGACTGGCTGCGCGAGCGTAACATTGCCGTGCCGGGCGATGTGTCAATCGTCGGCTTCGACGGCGTGCCGGAAGGCGCCGACTCCGAGCCGCCACTAACCACTGTCGCCCAGCCGATCGCCGAGATGGGCCGGCTGGCCGTCAAGGCGATCCTCGAAAATGACGGCTCGCAGCACCGGCAATTGCTGCCGGTCGTTCTTGTGGTGCGGGGGTCGTCCGGCCCCTCGCCTGCTGGCTAGGCGGCTGATGTGGGATCATCGGCTTAGCCTTGGCATCGCGGGCATGCCGAAGGTCTGGTGAACGGCTGGCGCTTCTTTGCGAACCGGCTTTTTGCCCAAGCCGATGCCGGACAGCCACTCAAGATAGAAGGCGAGCGCGAATTGCATGGCGATGCCGGCCGAAATCAGCAAGACGTCATAGGGAAAGCCGCCCGGATTGATCAGCGTCATCACCTGCGCCGCCATGGCGATCAGCGTGCCGGCGAGGAACACCGGCAAGGAGCGCTTGCCGAGCAGGGCAAGCGGATGGTCCGGGCTGAGACGGAACAGGTTCGAGAAAGCCGGCAGGGCGACGATCAGATAGCTCACCGCCAATATGTGCAGGAGCCGCGGCAGCGACAGGAACGTCTTGTCGAAGCCGCCGATCACCACGGGCAGGTTAAACCACGTTATCTCGCCCCAGAGCGGGCTGTGCACCCAGACCGCCGCTGCCGCGACATAGGTCGCCGCGGCGCCCACCAGCCAACGATTGACGGGAATTGTGCCGCCGCGCCTGGCATGCAGCATGCCGGCAAGGCCGATGTTGAACAGGAATTGCCAGGACAGCGGGTTGAGGAACCAGAAGCCGGGCTCGGGATAGTTCGGCGGCGCGATCTGCCAGAGGCCGGCGGCAAGCCACAGCGCGCCGGAAAAGACCAGCGCCGGGAGCGGCCGGTAGCTGACGAAGAGCAGGAAAAGCGGCGCCATCAACAGCAGCGCCGCATAGACCGGCAAAATGTTGTTGTAGCCAAGCTGGTGGCCGAGCGTGACAATGCCGATCATGACCTCCGGCGTGTTCTTCATCAGCGGCTCGATGTTGATCAGCTTGAGCAGTTCCGGCCGCCGGCCGTACACCGCCGCGGCGCAGAACAACGCCATCACAACCATGGTGGTGACGATGTGGGCACTGTAAAGCACGCCGGCCCGGCGCCACATCTTCAACATCGCCAGCAGCCGGCCGCCCGGCTGGAACTTGTTGCCATAGGCGAGTGCGACCGACATGCCGGAAATCAGCACGAAGGCTTCCGCCGCGTCCGAGAATCCGAAATTCTTGTAGGTCAGCGTTTCGAAGACGGTGCCCGGCACGTGGTCGATATAGATGGTCAGGAGTGCGAGCGCACGGAACACGTCAATGCGCGTGTCGCGATCGGCGATACGCGGGGCGCGATCGGGCGGAACTGGCAGGGTCATCGACAAAAGGCCTCAAAGGAGAGCAAGGGTGCTCGCGTTGTTCATGCCGGGATGCGACCATCGGCGCACACCGCTTCGATTCCTCCCGCAGGGAGCATATCGGCGCAGAAACGGTCTGAAATGAGCCTGTTGCAATCACATTTGGCGGAGCGTGAAAATATTCCGTTTTGAAACTGGCAAAGGACCAATGTCTCCGTGAAAACAACGAGATATGAGCGTGCATCGATATAGCGACGAGAACGCCTTTCTGCACCAGGATCTGGCCTTTCCCTACCGCCTCCTCAAGCCGGAGAATGCCGGCGGCGAGAGCCTGTTTTTACTGCACGGATCGGGTGTCGACGAAACGACGATGGTCCCGATTGCGAGGCAGATCGCCCCCAACGCCACGCTGGTCGCGGTGCGTGGCCGCATCCGCCAAGAAGACGGCTTCCGCTGGTTCGAGCGGATCACGCCGACCAGTTTCGAACAGGCGAGCATCCGTGCCGAAACATCGTACTTTGCCGCCTTCGCAAGCGAGGCCGCAAAGCGCCACGGGCTCGACCTCGCCCGGGCGACTTTCGTCGGCTATTCCAACGGCGCCAATCTGGTTTCCAGCCTGATGCTGCTCAACTCCGGCCTAGTCCGAAAAGCAGTGCTGCTGAGAGCGATGCCCGTGCTTGACGATGCGCCGGCAACCGATCTGACCGGAACGCGCGTCCTGATTGTCGCCGGTGCCGCCGACGAGACCTACGGGCCGTTTGCGCCGCCACTGGTGACGCTGCTCAACAAACATGGCGCCGAGGTCGATGCGCGCATCGTGCCTTCAGGTCACGAAATCGGCGACCCGGATGCCGCCATCGTCCGGCAGTGGCTTGCGGGACCAGCATTGGTCGCACGCCAGGCAGGCTAGGAGACCTTGGTAGACCGCATCGGCGCCCGGCGGAACGGCTGAGCAGATGCTCGTCGCCTAGCCCTGTCCCATCCGGTTCCAGGCATCGAGCCCGGCGATCTTGTAGGCTTCGGCCAGCGTCGGATAGTTGAAGGTGTTGTTGACGAAGAAATCAACCGTGCCGCCGAGGTTGATCACCGCCTGGCCGATATGGATCAGTTCGGTGGCGCCTTCGCCGACGATGTGGGCGCCGAGCAGGCGGCGCGTTTCGACCGAGAACAGCAGCTTCAGAAAGCCGGAGTTGACGCCCATGATGTGGCCGCGCGAGGTTTCGCGGAACCGCGCCAGACCGACTTCATAAGCAGCGCCGCTCTCACGCACCTGCTCCTCCGACTGACCAACGGTGGAGATTTCCGGCACGGCGTAGATGCCATAGGGGAAGGTTTCCGGCGGCGGTGGCAGTTGCACGCCGAAGGCGTGGCAGGCGGCCACCCTGCCTTGCTCCATCGATGTCGAGGCAAGGCTGGGGAAACCGATGACGTCGCCGGTGGCATAGATGTTGGGCGCACTGGTCTGGAAGGTCTGCGGATCGACCTTGATGCGGCCCCGGGAATCGGCCTCGATGCCGACCACGTCGAGGCCGAGGCTGCCGAGATTGCCGCTGCGGCCGGCGGCGTAAAGCACGATCTCGGAGCGGATGGTGCGGCCATCGGCGAGCGTCACTTCGGCATAGTCGGGTTTTGAGACGATTTCCTTGACCGTACTGCCGAGGCGAATGGTCATGCCGCGGTCGCGCATCTGGTGGATGAAGTCGTCGACGATCTCGCGGTCGACGAAATCGAGGATGGTGTTGCGCGGCTCCACCAGCGTCACCGGCACGTCGAGCGCCGAAAAGATCGTCGCATATTCAACGCCGATGACGCCGGCGCCGATCACCGTCAGCGTGCGCGGCAGATGGTCGAGTTCCAGCATCTCATCGCTGTCGAAGACGCGGATCTTGTCGAAAGGCACGTCGCGCGGCCGGTGCGGCCTGGTGCCGACCGCGATCAGCGCATTGGTGAAACCAACCTCCGAGTAGTCGCCATTGTCTGCCGTCAGGCTGACCTTGTTTGGGCCGACGAATTTCGCCATGGCGCGCACGCTTTTGACGGCGTTGCGCATAAACTGGTGCTGCAGCACCTCGACCTCGTGGTCGAGCGTCTTGTGCAGCCGCTCGACCAGGTCGGCGATGGAGATGTCCTGCTTGACCCGGTAGCCGCGGCCGTAAAAGCCCCGCTCGCGCCAGCCGGACAGGTTCAGCACCGTCTCGCGCAGCGTCTTCGACGGGATGGTGCCGGTGTGCACCGAGACGCCGCCGAGGCGCCGGCCCCTGTCGAGCACCAGCACCGATTTGCCGAGCTTGGCCGATTGCACCGCGGCGCGGCGCCCGGAAGGGCCGCTGCCGATGACCAGCATGTCGTAATCCATGTAACCCCGTCCCCTCGGCGTCTTGTTGCGCCGCAGCAAGCTAACGCCATCCGTCCACCAAATTCAATCGGCTCAACCGCGTCACACTGCCGACCCGGACCGATGGACGAACCGATCTTGATTCCGCCCGCGGTCTTCACCATTTCAGTGGCGGCGCACCCTAGCGTGGCGCCTGTTGCGAGGACATGACATGAACGCGCGCGTACTTGACGGCGAAATCATCACCAGCAGGCTCGACGACGTCAGGGCCTATGACGGTGTGCGCACGCGGCGCATCCTGGCCTTCATCATCGACTATTGCATCGTGGCGCTGCTCACCATTCCGTTCGCGATCCTGGTGGCCGTGCTTGGCCTTTTGACATTCGGTCTTGGCTGGGCGCTGTATTCCATCCTCGTGCCGGCGGTCGCTATTCTCTACATCTGGAACACGCTGGGCGGTCGCAACCAGGCCACGTCAGGCATGAAGATGATGGGCATTCGGCTCGATCGTCTCGACGGCAGCCGTATCGACGGCCTCACCGCCGTTGTCCATTCGGTGCTGTTCTGGGCGAGCACGGTCATCCTGACGCCGCTCGTCCTCCTGGTGACGCTGTTTTCCGATCGCAAGCGCACACTGCACGACCTGCTGCTTGGCACGGTCGTCAGCCGCAGCGACCGTTGAACCGGCGTTCAACCGGGGCCAACAGGCATTTGTGCGCAAATGTGAAGGGGTCCGCTCAACCCCGCCCTCACAATCCTGTTGAATTTTTCGCCAGCCAAGCCAAAGGTAGAGCGATTCGCAGGAGTGTTCCCAAGGTTCGATGACGCACCATCCGACCCAGTCGCCGCAGTTCTTCCTGACCGCGCCATCGCCGTGCCCGTATCTCGAGGGCCAGTTCGAACGCAAGGTGTTCACGCATCTGGTCGGCGACAAGGCGCCGGAGATGAACGACCTGTTGACGCAAGGTGGTTTCCGGCGCTCGCAGAACATCGCTTACCGTCCCGCCTGCGAGACCTGCCGCGCCTGCGTCTCGGTGCGTATCCTGGCGCAGGAGTTCACCGCCAGCCGCAACATGAAGCGGGTGATCCAGCGCAATTCCGATCTGATCGGCGCCATGCACGACGCGCAGCCGTCGACCGAGCAGTATTCGCTGTTTCGCGGCTATCTCGACGCTCGCCATCGCCGCGGCGGCATGTCCGACATGACGGTGCTCGACTACGCCATGATGGTCGAGGATACCCATGTCGACACCAAGGTGATCGAATACCGGCGCCGCGGCCCCGACACATTCATCACCGGCAAGGGCCAGGGCGAGCTGATCGCCGTGGCGCTGACCGACAAGATGGCCGATGGCCTGTCGATGGTCTATTCCTACTTCAATCCCGAGTTCGAGGACCGTTCGCTCGGCACCTTCATGATCCTCGACCATATCGCCCGCGCCCGGGCCATGGGCTTGCCCCATGTCTATCTCGGCTACTGGGTCAACGGCTCGCGCAAGATGAACTATAAAATGCGCTTCATGCCGCAGGAGCATCTCGGCCCGAAGGGCTGGGAACGCTACGATCACGAAGCGGTCACGCGCTGATTTTCCTTCTTACCAGATCCTGATCTAAACATTTTCAGCCGAGACGATGCTGGTCTTTCCGCCTGTTGGCCCGCCTGTTGGCGGGGCGATTGCGCCGACCGGCATCTGCTCAAATCATTGCGAAAGCCGTTGCATGTCCTCTCACAATGCCCACACCAAAGGACTTCTGCTCACCGCGCTTGGCGGGCTGGCGCTGACCACCGACATTCCCCTGATCCGGCTCGCCCATGGCGAAGCCTGGACAATTCTTTTGCTGCGCACCGGCTGCACCTTCGTGGCAGGGCTGATCGTATGGGCCATCTGGCGCTCGTTCAGCAAGAATGCTCCGCAGCTGATACCCGGCTGGTCGGGGCTCGTCGTCGCCACCCTCTACGGGCTCGGCGCAATCGCCTTCATCACCGCCGTCTACAACACCTCGACCGCCAATCTGGTTTTCATCCTGGCCTTCTCCACCATGTTCTCGGCGCTGCTGTCGTGGCTGTTCCTGAAGGAGCGACCGCAGCCGCTGACGCTTGCGGCAATGGCGCTGATGATCGTTGGCATCGCGATCATCGTCGGCGATTCCGTCGGCACGGGATATCTGTTCGGCGATGTGATGGCGCTGTGTTCGGCCTTGGCGATTGCCTGCGCCATCACCGTTTCACGCGCCAGCGGCAGGGATATGGGATTCACCGCGCTGACCGGCGTCCTGCTGCCGTTCGGGCTGGCGGCGCTCATGGTCTCCAAGACCGGTTTCCAGGTGGAGGCGCCATGGTGGATCATCTTCAACGGTGCCGTCATCATGCCGTTCGCCTTCTTCTGCCTGGCCAACGGGCCGAAATACATTTCAGGCCCGGAAGTGGCGATGTTCTATCTCCTGGAAACGGTTCTGGCGCCGGTCTGGATATGGATGATCTTTGCCGAGACGCCGTCGCGCAACAGCCTGATCGGCGGCGTGATCCTGATCGTCACGCTGGTCGCTCATTCCCTGTGGCAGTTGCATGAAGGGCGCAAGCGCCGGGCAGCGCTCGCCGTCGCCTACCCAGCCTGACTTTTCTTCGCCGGGCCGGCGACAATCTCGATCTGCGGCGGCCCGCCTTCGAGCTCGGCCGCCGCGTCGGGAACGGTGTCTTCGGCCAGTTCCACCTCGCGCAGCCATTCGCGCCATATCGCCACCAGCAGCGCCATCAGCACGGGGCCGATGAACAGGCCGAGAAAGCCCATCGTCTTGACGCCGCCGATCAGGCCGAAAAAGGTGGGCAGGAAGGGCAATTTGATCGGTCCGCCGACCAGCTTCGGGCGCAAGGTCTTGTCGACGATGAACAGTTCCACTGCGCCCCAGATGAACAGCGCCAGACCCGCCATCGGCGAGCCGCTGGCGGCGAGGTAGATCGACACAAGCGTAAACGACAGCGGCGCGCCGCCGGGGATCAGCGCCATCACGCCGGTGAGCGCACCGAGCGTCACCGGCGACGGCACGCCGGCCAGCCAGTAGGCGATGCCCAGCACCAGCCCCTCGCCGATGGCGATCACGGTCATGCCGGTGACGGTGGACGAGATCGTTGCCGGTACGACGCGCGAAATCCGCTCCCAGCGTGCCGGCAGGATGCGTTCGCCGAGCCGGTCGATCTGGCTGGCAAAGTGTTCGCCGTCGCGGTAGGCGAAGAACAGCGCGATCATCATGAACAGCAGCGTCAGCAACAGGCCGAAGGCGCTGCCGCCGGCAGCCAGCACGCCGCGATAGATGCTGCCGATATTGGCGCCGCTGACCAGCTGGATCAGCTCGCCGATGCCGCCGGGATGGCCGAAATTGTCGATCCACTGTTCGTTGAGCCACTCGCCGACGACAGGCAGCGAGGTGATCCAGTGCGGTGTGACCGCGCCGTGCCTGTTGGTCTCGATCGCCCAGCCGACCCATTCGCGGACCTCGTTGATGGCGTAGGTGCCGGCGAGCGCTATCGGCACCACCAGGAAGGCGAGGATGAACAGGATGGCGAGCGTCGCGGCGACGGTGCGGTTACCGCCGACACCGGCAAGCAGCCGGCGGTAGAGCGGCCAGCTGGCAAAAGCAATGACGAGGGCTGCCAGCACGGGAAACAGGAACCCGTGGAAGAAATAAACACCGGCGGCGACGATCAGCACCAACAGCCAGCGCGCCGCCGACAGCGGCGGAATGACGGCGGATCGCAACGGTGTCGACAGGCCGAACAGGCGCTGCTGACGTTCCGGCTTCTGGATCTTCGCTTCCTTCAAACGGTCAATTCTCCCCGGCCTACACAGCGTTTGTGCACTGTCATAGTGCCGCAATCGTGACGATAGTCCAAATGGTTGGTGAAGCTGCCAATCTCCCCCCTTGTGGGGGAGATGTCCGGCAGGACAGAGGGGGGCGCGAAGGATCGCCAGCCTGGCACCCGACATTGAAGACCCAAGAGTTGCGACCGAGTGGCGGGCCATGACCATTCGATGCGCTGGCGGGACAGCGCCCCCCTCTGGCCTGCCGGCCATCTCCCCCACTTGGGGGGAGATCAGCAGCTTCAACCAAATTTCCCCGTCCGCGGGAATCCCTTCGGCACCATCCGTCCGGCCGACGCCCTCGCGCCGATCCATTCCGCCAGCTCCTCGCGCGACCTGACGAAGGTGCGGTCGGCGGAATCCTGCCAGGACAGCCCGCTCGCCAGCGTGAAGGGTTTCAGGTCGAGCAGACCGCCATCCTTGTATTTCTGCAGGCGAACGCCCTTGCCGCGGCCCATCTCCGGAATTTCGGAGAGCGCAAACACCAGCATCTTGCGGTTCTCGCCGACAATGGCGAGATGATCGCCTGACACCGGGACGCAGGCCTTGGCCTCGTCGGGCGCCTTGACGTTCATCACCTGCTTGCCCTTTCGGGTGTTGGCGACGACCTCCTCCTCCGGCACGACGAAACCATTGGCATCGTAGGAGACGAGCAGCAGCTTGCGCTTCGGGTCGTGGACGAAGGCGGTGACGATGTCCTGGTCGTTGTCCATGTCGACGATGATGCGGATCGGTTCGCCATGGCCGCGGCCGCCCGGCAGCCGGTCGGCGCCGATGGTGTAGAATTTTCCGCCGGTGGTGAAGACCAGGATCTTGTCGGTGGTCTGGGCATGGAAGGCGAGCTTGAGGCTGTCACCTTCCTTGAAGGTGAGCGTGGAATGGTCGGCCAAATGGCCTTTCATCGCCCGCAGCCAGCCCTTTTCCGAGACCACCACGGTGACCGGCTCGCGCTCGATCATGGCGTGGGCAATGTCGGTCAGATCATGCTCCGGCGCGTCGGCGAACTGGGTGCGGCGCTTGCCGAGTTCGGTCTCGGGGCCGAACTTGTCGCGAACCTGCGTGACTTCCCATTTGATCGTCGACCATTGCTTGGCGTCGGATGCGAGCAATGCCTCGATCTGCTTCTTCTCGGTGGTGAGACCGTTGAACTCCTTGCGGATCTCGAACTCTTCCAGCTTGCGCAGGGCCCGCAGCCGCATGTTGAGGATGGCTTCGGCCTGGGTGTCGGTGAGCGACCAACGGGCCATCATCACCTGCTTGGGCTCATCCTCCTCGCGGATGATCCTGATGACCTCGTCGATGTTGAGATAGGCGATCAGGTAGCCGGCAAGGATTTCCAGCCGCTTCTCGATCTCGCCAAGCCGATGCTTCGAGCGGCGGATCAGCACATCGCGCCGATGGTCGAGCCACTCCTTCAGCACGCCCTTCAGCGACAGGACGTTAGGCACCTTGCCGCGCGACAGCACATTCATGTTAAGCGGGAAGCGGCTTTCAAGTTCGGTCAGCTTGAACAGCGATTCCATCAGAATGCCGGGATCGACCGAACGGCTCTTCGGCACGAGCACAATGCGGACGTCCTCGGCGCTTTCATCCCTGACATCCTCGAGCAGCGGCAATTTGCGCGCGATCAAAAGCTCGGCGATCTTCTCGATCAGCCTGGCCTTCTGGATGCCGTAGGGGATTTCAGTGACGACGATGCTCCAGGTGCCCCTGCCCTGATCCTCCTGACCCCATTTGGCGCGCACGCGAAAACCGCCGCGGCCGGTCTCATAGGCCTCCAGGATGGAAGCGCGGCTGTCGACGATGATGCCGCCGGTCGGGAAATCCGGTCCCTGGACGAACTCCATCAGCTTTGTCACCGGCGCGTCCGGCTGCTCGATCAGCTGCAGCGCCGCGTTGCAAAGCTCGGCGGCATTGTGCGGCGGGATGGACGTGGCCATGCCGACCGCAATGCCGGAGGAACCGTTGGCGAGCAGATTCGGGAAGGCGCCGGGGAGCACTACGGGCTCCTCATCCTCCTCATTGTAGGTTGGCCGGAAATCGACGGCGTCCTCGGTGATGCCGGCAAGCAAATCGCTCGCCACCTCGGTCATGCGCGCCTCGGTATAGCGCATGGCGGCGGCGTTATCGCCGTCGATATTGCCGAAATTGCCCTGCCCGTCGACGAGGGGATAGCGCATGGAGAAATCCTGCGCCAGGCGCACCAGCGCGTCGTAGATCGACTGGTCGCCATGCGGATGGAACTTGCCCATCACGTCGCCGACAATGCGGGCGCATTTGGCAAAGCCCTGGTCGGGGTTGAGCCTGAGCAGCCGCATGGCATGCATGATGCGGCGATGCACAGGCTTCAGCCCGTCGCGCACGTCAGGCAGCGCCCGGTGCATGATGGTCGAGAGCGCATAGGCGAGATAGCGCTCTTCCAGCGCCTTCTTCAGATCGACCGGTTCGATGTGGTCACCGCCGCCATTTTCAGGCGGCAAAATCCTTTTTCCCATGCGGCTGGACTAGCCGAGCGGGTGATTCGCGGCAAGGCGAGGCTGCGGAAATCCGCACTTTGCAGCCTTTGGGCTTACGAGGGTGGCTCAAGGTCCGACAATGGATGTGACGGACTTCATGTTCCCCCTTGCCGTCCCTGTGCAACAGCAACGGTAGCAGTGCTGTTGCCAACCAACATCAATCTGTTACACGCCCTCTCTAAGGCAGGACACGGTACGCAGGGGAGCCCGACCTTCATGACATATTCACCGCATCGGGCGAAGGCTCCCGCTCCGATTTGCCTTTCGCCGTGATTTTCGACAAATCTGCGGGAAAGCGCCTTTTTCCCGTCCAGTTCGTCACGGAATGGTGATGGCGTAGAATTGAGAAAACACTTTTTCAGGACTCTCTCAGGGAACTCGCGATGACAATCCAACGTTCGACACTCAAGAAACTTGCTTTTTCGACCTTTTTGTTGACGCTGCCGCTGAATGCCGCCTTTGCGCAAGACACGGCGGTTGCCGACCGACTGAAGGCCGCACTTGCCGTCCAGGGCGTCGATATCACCTGGACCGGCGTTACCGGCGACAATTCCAGCATGGTGCTGCAGGGCGTGTCGGTCAAACCGGCGGCCGAAAAGGAATCGCTGCCGATCGGTGACGTCAAGCTCGAAGGCGTGACCGAAGCCAATGGTGGCTTCGATGTCGCGACCATCACGACTTCGGCCTTCGAGCACAGCAAGGACGGCGTCACGCTCAACCTCACCCCCTTCGTCATCCACGACGCCAACATCCCGGCTGAGGGCGCTACAGGCCCGCTCGGCTCGATGATGATCTACAAGTCGGCCGAACTCGAAAACCTGACGATCAAGGTTGCCGACAAGACCGCCTTCTCGGTGGATGGGCTTGCTGTCCAGATCACGCCGCCGGCCGACGGCAAGGCGATGGAGTTTTCCGCCACCACGGAAAAGTTCAACGCCGACCTGACCCTGGTCGACGATGCGAAATCCAAGGAAGCCATCGAGGCCCTCGGCTACCAGAACATCTCGGGCAATATCGAAATCGGCGGCACCTGGCAGCCGAGCGACGGCAAGATGGACCTGTCGAAATACGACATCTCGGTCGAGAATGCCGGCACGCTCGGCATGACCTTCGGCCTCGGCGGCTACACGGTCGACTTCGTCAAGTCGCTGCAGGAGATGCAGAAGAAGATGGCGGCGCAGCCCGAAGGGGCTGACAATTCGGCGCAAGGCATGGCCCTGCTCGGCCTGTTGCAGCAGCTCTCCTTCAACAGCGCATCGATCCGCTTCGATGACGATTCGCTCACCGGCAAGGTGCTTGAGTATGTCGGCAAGCAGCAGGGCATGTCGGGCAAGGACATCGCCAACCAGGCCAAGGCGATCGTGCCGTTCGGCATGGCGCAGCTCAACAATCCCGAACTGACCGCCGAAGTGACGGCCGCGGTGAGCAAGTACCTCGACGATCCGAAGAGCCTCGAGATTTCGGCCGAGCCGCCGGCAGCGGTGCCGTTCGCGCTGATCATGGCCGGCGCCATGTCCAACCCGGCCGACCTGACCAAGACGCTGGGCGTCCACGTCAAGGCCAACGAAGACTGATCGAAGTTCGCTCCCTTCTCCCCGTCACTATACGGGGAGAAGGTGCCGGCAGGCGGATGAGGGGCGGCGCCAACGCCTGCAAATTGTAGTTCGATGCTGAACCGATTGTCAGAAGGCGCCAACTGCTAAGGCCGTTCGCCAATTGCCTGCATGCGTGCTGCCCCTCATTGTCCTGCCGGACATTTCTCCCCGTATAGAGACGGGGAGAAAGGGCAGCTGCAACGCTGCCGTCAGTCCTTCTTCACTGCCGCGACACGCAGCGACAGATCACGCAACTGCTGCGGCGAGGCTTCCGAAGGCGCGTTCATCAACAAATCGTAGGCCTGCTGGTTCATCGGGAACATGGTGATCTCTCGCAGGTTCTTGGCGCCGACCAGCAGCATGACGACACGGTCGACGCCGGCCGCCATGCCGCCATGCGGCGGGGCGCCATACTGGAAGGCGCGGTAGAGGCCACCAAAGCGTTCTTCCACCGTGGCGCGGTCGAGGCCAACCGTCTCGAACGCCTTGACCATGGTTTCCGGCAAATGGTTGCGGATACCGCCAGAGGCGATCTCGAAGCCGTTGCAGACCATGTCGTACTGGAAGGCCTTGATGCCGAGCAGGTCGTCGCCGTTGAGCGCGTCGATACCGCCTTGCGGCATCGAGAACGGGTTGTGGGCGAAGTCGATCTTCTTCTCCTCCTCGCTCCATTCGAAGAACGGGAAGTCGACGATCCAGCACAATTCGAAGCGCTCGCGGTCGACAAGGTTCAGTTCTTCGCCGGCACGCGTACGCGCGGCACCGGCGAAGGTGACGAACTTCTTCGGATCGCCGGCGACGAAGAAGGCGGCGTCGCCATCGGCAAGGCCGAGCTGCTGGCGGATCGCCTCGGTGCGCTCCTCGCCGATGTTCTTGGCCAGCGGACCGGCGCCTTCAAGCTTGTCGCCTTCCTTGCGCCAGAAGATGTAACCCAGTCCCGGCTGGCCCTCGCCCTGCGCCCACGAGTTCATGCGGTCGCAGAAGGCGCGGCTGCCGCCGGTCTTGGCCGGAATGCCCCACACTTCGGCCTTCGGATCGTTGGCCAGGATGTTGGCGAAGACCTTGAAGCCGGAATCGCGAAAATGGTCGGAGACGGCCCGCATCTCGATCGGGTTGCGCAGGTCCGGCTTGTCGGAGCCATATTTGCGCATCGCGACATCGTAAGGAATGCGCTGGAATGTCTGCGTCACCGGCTTGCCGTTGGCGAAGGTCTCGAAGACGCCGCGCATCACCGGTTCCATGGTCGACAGCACGTCGTCCTGCTCGACGAAGCTCATTTCGAGGTCGAGCTGGTAGAATTCGCCGGGCAGACGGTCGGCGCGCGGGTCCTCGTCGCGGAAGCAGGGCGCGATCTGGAAATAGCGGTCGAAGCCCGAAACCATGATCAGTTGCTTGTACTGCTGCGGCGCCTGCGGCAGCGCGTAAAAGGTGCCGGGATGGATGCGCGACGGCACCAGGAAGTCGCGCGCGCCTTCCGGCGACGAGGCCGTGAGGATCGGCGTCGAGAATTCGGTGAAGCCGACATCGGTCATACGCTTGCGCATCTCGGCGATGATTTTCGTGCGCGCCACGATGTTCCTGTGCAGCGTCTCGCGGCGCAGGTCGAGAAAACGGTACTTCAGGCGGATGTCTTCGGGATAGTCGGGCTCGCCGAACACCGGCAGCGGCAATTCCTTGGCTGCCGACAGCACCTCGATCTCGCGGGCAAAGATCTCGATCTCGCCGGTCGGCAGGTTGGCGTTGGTGGTGTCCGGCAGGCGCGCCTTGACCTCGCCATCGACGCGGATCACCCATTCGCCACGCAGCGTCTCGGCCACCTTGAAGGCGGGCGAATCCGGATCGGCGACGATCTGGGTCAGGCCGTAATGGTCGCGCAGATCGATGAACAGCAGGCCGCCATGGTCGCGCACGCGATGCACCCAGCCCGACAGGCGAACCGAAGAGCCGACATCGCTCTTTCTCAACTGGGCACAGGTGTGGCTGCGGTAACGATGCATTGTCATGTCAAAAGTCCGGGGTGCTGGGTTGTGGGCCGAGCGTCAAAGCCCGGTCCAAAATTTGCGCGAAAAGCGCATGGGAGGCCTGATTTGTCAAGGCAAGCCGGGTGATCCGGCGCAGGCCCATTGTTCAAGCGAAGTGGATTTCAGCGCCCTGGCGTTCGAAGTCGGCGAGGATCGCGGCCGGCGCGGTCTTTTCGACCACGAGATGGCGGATCGCCTCTGGCCTGGCGACCCGGTAGGGTGCGGCTGTGGCCAGCTTGTCGTTGGTTACAGCGATGACGATGCCTGCGCTGTTCTTGGCCATGGCCCGCTTTACCTCGGCCTCAGCCGAATCGAAGGCCGTGACGCCGCGCGACGCATCGAGACCGCAGGATCCGAGAACAAACAGGTCCGCGCCAAGTTGCGCGACAGCGGCAAGCGTGTCGGCGCCGACGCAGGCGCCGAGATGGCGGTCGAACCGCCCGCCCAGCACAATCAGTTCGACCAAAGCGTGGTCTGACAGGACGGAGGCAATTTCGAGCGAATTGGTGGCGACGGTCAGATCGATGTCGCGCGGGATGGCCCTGGCGATCGCGGCATTGGTCGAGCCGCTGTCGATGAACAGGGTCTGTCCGGGCGAAAGCAATGCCACGGTCGCGCGGGCCAGCCGCGTCTTTTCTTCGACCGCATGACCGGCGCGCAGGCCGACCGGCGTGGCCGCGAAGGGTGCGGTCGCGACCGCACCACCATAGACGCGGCGGCACTGCCCGGCCTTGGCCAACTCCCTGAGGTCGCGGCGAACCGTGTCTTCCGAAACGCCGAAGCGGCCTGCCAGCTCGCCGGCCAGCACCCTTCCCTCGACGGCCAGGCGATCGCGAATAATTTGATGCCGCTCATCGGTCAGCATTGCATGATCCTGTTTTTTCATGCACGTTCTTGCACGATTTGCATGTTTGTGCAAGATGTAGGCATATCAAACAGTGACAACCGTCGACTCTCTTGCCTTGAAAGCATCTTCATGACCTTTGGCCTCCGCCTCGCTCCGCAACACCGGGTCTACGCCGGCTTTGCGATCTATTCGTTCGCCATGGGCCAAATCTTCCCGCGGCTGCCCGACATCAAGCATGCCATGGGCATAGGAGACGGCACGCTCGGGCTCAGCCTGATCGGGACGCCGATTGGCACCTTGACCGCGCTGACGCTCGCGGCGCCGATCCTGGAGCGCATCGGCTTCCGCCGCGCGCTGCTCGGGCTGGTGCCGCTTTTGTCGGTTGTCTTTGCCATTGCCGTGCATGCGCCTGGGCCGCTTGCGCTGTTCCTGATGCTGTTTCCGGTCGGCCTGATGATCGGCAGCGTCGAGATCATTCTCAACGTCGAGGCCGACAGAACCGAATTCCTGCTCAAGCGCCGGATCATGAACCGGGCGCATTCGTTCTGGAGCATTGGCTTTTTCGGCGCTGGCCTGTTCGGCGCCGCGCTTGCGCATCTCGGCATATCGCCGCAACTGCACCTGGCGATTGTCGTACCGATGGTTGCGACAGGAATCGCGCTGTTTCTCGGCGGTTACGAACCGGCGCCGAGCCGCTTCGCCGGCAATGACGAGACGGCGCCAAGGCTGGCGCGGCCGACGCTGCCTATCCTCGTCCTCGTCGCGGTGACGCTGTCGGCGATGCTGATGGAAGGCGCCAGCATCGACTGGTCGGCAATCTACATGCGCACCGTGTTCGATGCGGGCCCTTTCGTCGCCGGTTTCACGGTGGCGCTGTTTGCATTCTCGCAAGCGGCCACGCGCTTCTTTGCCGACTCCTTTGTCGACCGCCACTCGCCGAGCGGCGTGGCGCGGGTGCTGCTGGCGACGATGGCGGTCGGCGTGCTGCTCGTCTTCTTCTCGCCTGCCCCGCTCGTATCGATGCTGGGCTTTGCGCTACTTGGCATTGGCAGCAGCGCGATCTTTCCGCTGGCGATCTCGGCGGCGGCCCAACGCACGGACCGCTCCGCGGCAATCAATGTCGCGGCGCTGTCGCAGATCTCCTTCGTCGCCTTCCTGCTCGGCCCGCCGTTGCTCGGCTTCGTCTCCGACCATTGGGGCATCCGTTCGGCCTTCGGCATCGGCATTCCGTTCATCATCCTCAGCCTGCTGACCGCCGGCTCGCTTGGCCGAAGGGCGTCCCGCCCGGCCGCACAAGCGGATGAGGCTTTGACGAGGGCTCACGAAGCCTGAACGGCCCTACCTGAAAGCCACACACCTGTTGGCGGCGGGATAAGCCACTGGCATTGGCCACACCGATGGTTCAGAACTGTGGAGCCACCTAAGCAACGGTTCCGTATGTCCTCCATCCGCCCGCTGATCCCGCTCCTCATCGCCGCCGGCATCCTGCTTGGCGGCAACGGGCTGCAGGGCACGCTGATCGCGTTGCGCGGCGCGCAGGAAGGGTTTTCGGCCTCCGACATCGGCCTGATGGGCACGTTCTATTTCGCCGGCTTCCTGCTTGGTTGCCTCGCAGTCACCCGCATCCTCAAGGCAGTCGGCCATGTCCGGACGTTTTCAGCGCTGGCCGCCATCGCCGCGGCCAGTACGCTGCTCCTGGTGCTGGTGATCGATCCGGTGATGTGGTGCGCGGTGCGCTTTGCCGGCGGTTTCTGCTTTGCCGGCCTGTTCACCGTCATGGAAGCCTGGCTGAACTCCGGCGTCGAAAACAAGGATCGTGCGCGGGTGCTCGCCATCTACCGCATGGTCGATATCGGCTCGGTGACCGGCGCGCAGTTCCTGATCCCGATCTTCGGCCCCGGCGGCTTTGCCATCTTCGCCATCATGTCGATGATGATCACGCTGTCCCTGGTTCCGGTGTCGCTCGGCGACCGCTCCAACCCGACGCCGCCCGAAGACGTCAAGCTGGACCTCGCCCGCGTCTGGCGGATTTCGCCGCTCGGCTGCTTCGGCTGCATCTGTGTCGGCGTCACCAACAGCGCCTTCCGCACGCTGTCGCCGGTCTATGCCGAGCAGATCGGCATGTCGGTCGCCGATGTCGTCACCTTCGTCAGCGTCGGCATTTTCGGCGGCGCCCTTATCCAGTATCCGCTCGGCTATCTCTCCGACCGCTGGGACCGGCGCTCGGTGCTTCTGGCCACGACATGCGGCGCCATGTTCGCGGCGCTGGCGCTGGCCTTCGTCGCCGGCGCCGATCCGACCCTCAATTTGATCATCGTCTTCATCTTCGGCAGCTTCGCCATGCCGCTCTATTCGCTGTCGGCGGCGCATTCCAACGACCGCGCCGACAAGGGCGAGTTCGTGCTGATCAATGCCGCCTTGATGCTGTTCTATTCCTTCGGCGCCATCGGTGGCCCCTTCGCGGCGTCCGCAGTGATGCAACATTTCGGACCGGGCGCCCTGTTTGTCTTCAGCGCAGTCGTCTACGCCACCCTCATCGCCGTCATTCTCTACCGCATGCAGGTGCGCGGCAGCGTGCCGGCGGGCAAGCGCAGCCGCTTCACGGCGCTGCTGCGCACATCGACCGTCTTCGCGCGGCTGGCGCGCAGAAATGGCGATTCCGACGGATCGGCCGATACTTGACCGAAGGGCGGCTTGACGAAAGCGCCCATGGCTGAAATTGAAAGAGAACCTTACCCGTTACTAAAAAGCGATTTGATGCACGTCATCACCACCCAAAATGAGCTCGAGTCCGTTCTCGCCGCTTTTGAAAAGTCGGATTTCGTCACCGTCGACACCGAATTCATCCGCGAAACGACATTCTGGCCGATTCTGTGCCTGATCCAGATGGCGGCGCCCGGCGTGACCGCGCTGATCGACCCGCTGGCGCCCGACATCAACCTCGCCCCGTTCTTCCGGCTGATGGCCAATGAGGCGGTGGTCAAGGTTTTCCATGCCGCGCGCCAGGACATTGAAATCATCGTCCATCTTGGCGATCTGGTGCCGCATCCGGTGTTCGACACCCAGGTCGCGGCCATGGTGTGCGGCTTCGGCGACAGCGTCTCCTACGATCAGCTGGTGCAGCGCATCACCGGCGCACGGCTCGACAAATCCTCGCGTTTCACCGACTGGCGCCACAGGCCGCTGTCGGACAAGCAGCTCGACTATGCGCTGGCCGACGTCACCCATCTGATCGACGTCTACAAGCATCTCAGCGCCGAACTGGAGCGGGAAAACCGCGCCCATTGGCTAAACGAGGAAATGGAGGTGCTGACTTCGCGCGAGACCTACGATCCGCACCCCGAAGACGCTTGGAAGCGGCTGAAGATGCGGCTGCGCAAGCCGCAGGAGCTGGCGATCGTGCAGACGGTGGCGGCATGGCGCGAACGCGAGGCGCGCGAGCGTGACGTGCCGCGCGGCCGGGTGCTCAAGGACGACGCCATATACGAGGTCGCCCAGCAGGCGCCGCGCGATGCGGCAGCGTTGGGCAAGCTGCGCACGACGCCGAAAGGCTGGGAGCGTTCGTCGACGGCTACCGCATTGCTTGGCGCGGTCAACACGGCGCTCGCTTTGCCCCGCGAAGAGATGCCGAAGCTGCCCAAGAGCTTTCAGCCGCCCGAGGGCTCCAATGCCGCCTCCGAGCTGCTGAAAGTTCTGTTGCGGATCGTCGCCGAGAAGGAAGGCGTCGCCTCGAAAGTGCTGGCGTCCAGCGACGACATCGACCGCATCGCCGCCGAGGGCGAGGATGCCGACGTGCCGGCCCTGCAGGGCTGGCGACGCGCCGTGTTCGGCGAAGCCGCACTGAAGCTGGTGCGCGGCGAAATCGGCATCAAGTTCGACAAGCGCAAGATCGCGGTGTTCGATTTGTAGACCCCCACCCCGCTCCGCTGCGCGGAGCGACCCTCCCCACAAGGGGGAGGGTAAACAACTGCCCTACACCGCTCCGAGCAGGTGTAGCGCGAACCAGATCCATGCCAGCAAGAGAATGATCGCGCCGACGTAGAAGGCGCGGCTGCGAAACCGCAGATTGTTGCTGGTGAGGTGGACCCAGGCGTGGCCATAGCGGGAAATCACGAAAATCCACATCAAGGCCAGGGTCAGATAATTGACGCCATTGGTCGCGTGCAGCGCCAGACACAGCACATAGAACAGCACCGGCAGTTCGAACTGGTTGATGAGATTGTTGGCAACCGTGACGCTCGACCCGGGCTCGGTCGTGCGCACCTTGTATTGACCGACCTTGGCCTCGCCCGATTTGACCGCGCCGTAGCGGCGCCGGCCCATCACAACATAGACGATATAGACGAGGAACACCTGCGCCAGCATCGGCCAGAAAATCGCGGTCTGGCTCATGGCGTTGCCCCTGCTCTGTCGTTCATGCCTGTGGACGCCGCTGGGCGGCAAGGATCAAAAACGCGATGACGATGACGGGGATCGCCAGCAGCGCGAATTTGGTGACGATCAGCGACGAGGCGAAAGACAGAGAATCCGGATTGGCCGACAGCGCATCGGACAGAAGCCGCGCCACCGCAATGTTCTGGGCGTAGTCGGCGCACGTGTAGGGCAGCACGATGACCAGCGCGAACAGCGCCTGAAGCTGCACCGGCATGGCACGAAAATTCTTCAGCCGCCGCCCGGTTGCCAGGATCAGGCTGACCATGGTCAGCGACAGCAGCGCCGGGAAGAGAAGGTCGAAAGTCAAATAGTGCCAGACCAGGATGATCTCGCTGCCGCGTCGGCCGAGTGCCGTCAGCCAGGCCATGCCCTCGTCGGGCGTGAACCCGCCAAGGCGCACGTCGAGCGACGGCAGGCCGCCGCTCAGCCGGCGGAAATAGAAGAATTCCAGCAGCGTCATGATGATGAAAACCGCCGCGGCGGCAAAGCACAGCGCGCCGGCATGGCGCGCCAGCCGCAGCACGATCGTCGCCTGGTGGCGCCAGAGCATGTACCGCTCTGGCTGCCGGTCAGGCTCCGCCAGGATAGTTCGGGCTTTCGCGGGTAATCGTGACGTCATGGGCGTGGCTTTCACGAAGTCCGGCGTTGGATATGCGCACAAAGGTGGCGCGTTCGCGAAAATCGGCAAGGTCGCGGCCACCGACATAACCCATAGCGGCTTTTAGCCCGCCCGCAAGCTGGTGCAGCACGCCAGACACAGGTCCCTTGTAGGGCACCTGCCCTTCAATGCCTTCCGGGACCAGTTTCAGCGTGTCGCGAACCTCGGCCTGGAAGTAGCGGTCGGCCGAGCCGCGCGCCATGGCGCCGACAGAGCCCATGCCGCGATAGGCCTTGAAGGAGCGGCCCTGATGCAGATAGACCTCGCCCGGGCTTTCGTCGGTGCCGGCCAGCAGCGAACCGATCATGGCCGCACTGGCGCCGGCGGCAAGCGCCTTGGCCAGATCGCCCGAATATTTGATGCCGCCGTCGGCGATGACCGACACGCCTGATCTATGCGCCGTCTCCACCGCCGACATGATCGCCGAAAGCTGCGGCACGCCGACACCGGCGACGATGCGCGTGGTGCAGATCGAGCCCGGGCCGATGCCGACCTTGACGGCATCGGCGCCGGCGTCGATCAGCGCCTGCGTGCCTTCGGCGGTGGCGACGTTGCCGGCCAGGATGCGCACGGAATTGGAAAGCTTCTTGGCCCGCGTCACCGCATCGAGCACGCGCTGCGAATGGCCATGCGCGGTGTCGATGACCAGGAGGTCGACACCGGCGTCGATCAACCGCTCGGCGCGCTCGAAGCCGTCATCGCCGACGCTGGTGGCGGCCGCCGCCCGCAGGCGCCCCTGCGCATCCTTGGTGGCGTGCGGGTTGAGCTGCGACTTCTCGATGTCCTTGACGGTGATCAGGCCGACGCAATTGCCGGACTTGTCCACGACGACGAGCTTTTCGATGCGGTGCTGGTGCAGCAGCCGCTTGGCCTCGTCCTGGTCGACATTCTCCTTGACCGTGATCAGGTTCTCACGGGTCATCAATTCGTAGACTTTCTGCCCCGGATCGGAGGCGAAGCGCACGTCGCGGTTGGTCAGGATGCCGACCAGGCGGCCGATCTTCTGGCCGCCGGTGCCGCCATTCTCGACCACCGGAATGCCCGAGATGGAATAGGTGCGCATCAGCGCCAGCGCGTCGGCCAGGGTGGCGTCGGGGCCGATGGTGACCGGATTGATGACCATGCCCGATTCGAACTTCTTGACCTGACGCACCTGCTCGGCCTGTTCGGCCGGCGAGAAATTGCGGTGGATGACGCCGATGCCGCCGGCCTGCGCCATGGCGATGGCAAGCCTCGCCTCGGTGACGGTGTCCATGGCGGCCGACAGGATCGGCACGTTGAGGTCGATGTCGGTGGCGATGCGGGTGCGGATGTCGGTCTCACCGGGCATGACCTCGGAATGACCGGGCTGCAACAGCACGTCGTCAAAGGTCAGCGCCAGCGCGCCGGTGGACGTTTCGATGATTTTTGCCATGGCCAGTCCTCGGATACGAAAAGCGCCGGGAGAATACAAAAAAGCGCTGGACCGAAATGGACAGCGCCGACTCGTTTCTTCCCTTTCAGGATTGGCGCTGGCTGGTAACACGTCGCGGCGTGGTTGAAAAGCCGGTCGTGGCCTATTCGGCGGACTTGCCCAACAGGGCATCGAGCAAGACATGGCGCGGTGACGCGAAAGGATTGACGACCGTTACGCCGCCCCAGGTGAAGCCGTCCTGCAGATCTTCCGACAGCAGCAGCCGGCAACCGGTTTGCGAGGCAACAGACAGGATGGTCGCATCCCAGATGCCGAAATGGTGATCGGTCGCAAGATCAGCCGCGACCGTCATCACCTCCGGCGTCGTGCCGACAACCGGAAACGCGTCGCGCCAGCTCAACAGGGCGTCGCGCGCTTGTGCACGTGATCGTCCGGCCTTGCGTGTGAGAACGGTGAACAATTCGCCGAGCACTTGGACTGGAATGACGGCTGCCTCTTGCGCAATGTCGTGCAGCAGGCCGAAAACGATGTCGCGCTTCTCGGCTCCGTTGATCCCCTCGGCATAAACAAGGATGTTGGTATCGAGCGCGACCTTCACCGCTCGTCCTCGTAAAGCTCGTCGCGGCTCCAGCGCCCGGCTTCTACAACAGGCTGGCGTTCGAGGCGCGACAGCAGCGCTGTGCGCGAACGAGACGCCGCAGGGTCGGGCTGCCCTGCAGGCACGATCCGCGCCACGGGGCGCCCATGGCTGGTCACGACATAGCTCTGTCCTTCGCGGACACCGCGCAGGAGGAGCGAGAATTTGCGGTTGGCGTCGGCTGCGGAAACGGCTTCTTCCATGGCATTGTCCATATAGTAGTTATATTCACTACAGCATAGTGAACCCGGTCAATTTTCGCAAGTTCATTCAATGTGGCGAAACGCAGCGACGGCTCTTGTCCGCCCACGGTCGCACAAAAGTGACAGCAAATTAATGCGACATCGCGCCTGAGGCGTGATAACCGCCCGTTTGTATCGGCTTGCCCGCCTTTTCATTGTTTGGATTGGCCGGCAGGCACATTTAGACCAGTTCGGACGCGTTCGTTGAACCGCATCATTCCGCTCATTCTGGCGGTCGCCTTGTTCATGGAGAACATGGATTCGACCGTCATTGCGACATCGCTGCCGGCGATCGCCGTCGACATCCACACCAGCCCGATCGCGCTCAAGCTGGCGCTGACCGCCTATCTGGTGGCGCTGGCCATCTTCATTCCGATCAGCGGCTGGATGGCCGACCGGTTTGGCGCCAAGACCATTTTTCGCGCCGCGATCGGCGTGTTCATCGTCGGCTCGGTCTGCTGCGCCATCTCCAATTCACTGCCGGCCTTCGTCGTCTCGCGCTTCCTGCAAGGCATAGGCGGCGCCATGATGACGCCGGTCGGCCGGCTGGTCCTGGTGCGCGCGACGCCGAAGAGCGAGCTGGTTGCTGCCATGTCGTGGCTGACGGTGCCGGCGCTGGTCGGCCCGCTTGTGGGACCACCGATCGGCGGCTTCATCACCACCTATTTCACCTGGCACTGGATCTTTCTGATCAACGTGCCGATCGGCCTGATCGGCATCTGGCTGGCGACGCGCTTCCTGCCGCAAACCGACTCGATGGAGACGCCGCCGCTCGATTTCGTCGGTTTCGTGCTGAGCGGGCTGGCGGCCTCCGGCGTCGTCTTCGGCCTGTCGGTGGTCAGCCTGCCCTATCTGCCGCCGGCGACCGGCCTCATCACCGTGGCGGTCGGGCTGATTTCCGGCGTGCTCTATCTGCTGCATGCGCGGCGCGCCAAGAATCCCCTGCTGGCGCTGGAACTGTTCCGCAACCAGGTGTTCCGCTCCTCGGTGCTCGGCGGCTCGCTGTTTCGCATCGGCATCGGCGCGGTGCCGTTCCTGTTGCCCCTGATGTTTCAGATCGGCTTCGGGCTGACGCCGTTCCAGTCGGGCATGATCACCTTCGTCTCGGCCATCGGCGCCATTGGCATGAAGTTCGTCACCGCGCTGATCTTCCGGCTTGCCGGCTTCCGCCGGGTGCTGATCTGGGGCTCACTGATCGCCGCGGCAACGATCGCCATCTACGGCCTGTTCACGCCGGAGACGCCTTACGCACTGATGCTGGCGATATTGCTGGTCGGCGGCTTTATCCGCTCGATGTTCTTCACCGGCGTCAATGCGCTCTCCTACGCCGAAGTGTCGGCCGAGGACACCAGCAAGGCAACGCCGATCACGGCGGTGTTCCAGCAGCTGTCGATCGCACTCGGCGTGGCGCTGGCCGGCGGCATTCTGGAAGTGTCTACCTCGATCCATGGCGGCCCGCTGATGCTCGGCGATTTCCACATTGCCTTCTTCATCGTGGCGGCAGTGTCAGCGGCGGCGTCGGTATCGTTCATGCGGCTGGCGCCGGACGCCGGCAACGCCGTATCGGGTCATGGCCGGATGACGACGCCGAAGACACTGGAGCCGGTGAGCACGGCTGGGAAGTAGGGGCGGCGCGACGAAAATCGTCGACGTCGGCGATCCTTCACACCCCCCTCTGGCCTGCCGGCCATCTCCCCCGCAAGGGGGGAGATCGGATATCACGCGGCTTTCGCCAATCTTGCAACTTTGAAGGAATGGCGAGGCGGTCGCAGCTGCCAATCTCCCCCCTTCCGGGGGAGATGTCCGGCAGGACAGAGGGACGGAACGCTACGAAGCGCCTTTCACGCCGTGCCGTCTCTGCCCTTAAAATCCTTCGCCAGCAAATACAGTTCCACCGACTCATCCCGCGACGCCGGCGGCTTCACGTGGTGCACCGAGCGGAAGTTCTTCTTGAGCATCGACAGCAGCTCGTTTTCGGCGCCGCCTTGAAACGTCTTGGCCAAAAAGTGCCCGCCCGGCTTCAGCACCGACAGCGCGAAATCGGCGGCCACCTCGCACAGATGCATGGTGCGGATGTGGTCGGTTCGCTTGTGGCCGGTGGTCGGCGCGGCCATGTCGGACAACACGATATCGGGGTCGCCGCCCAGCGCCTCGGCGAGCTTTTGCGGCGCTTCCGGGTCGAGGAAATCCATCAGCAGCACCGGCGCACCCGGCACCGCATCCATTTCGAGATAGTCGATGCCGATGACATGTGGATTATCAGCCGTCGATTTCGTCCTCGCGGCCGCCACCTGGCACCAGCCGCCGGGGGCCGCACCGAGATCGATGACCTTCATGCCGGGTTTCAGCAGATGATGCTTGTCATCGATCTCGATCAGCTTGTAGGCCGCGCGCGACCGGTAGCCGTCGGCTTTTGACCTCTGGACATAGGGATCGTTGATGTGGCGCTGCAGCCAGCGGCGCGACGATTCTTTGAGGCCCGACTTCTTCTTGATTCGTGTTTTGAGGACGCGAATGCTGGCGGAGCCCGGCTTTTCCGGCTTCTTGGTCATGACGTTATTTCTTGTTTGAGCTTTTGCGCTGGCCGAGTTGCCGCCGTTTTTCGGCGGCTTCGCGTTTCGCGAAGGGCTTCCCCCACTCCGTCGCCGCTTCGCGGCGCCACCTCTCCCCCCTCCGGACGGAGAGGAAAGGCGCCGGTCTGCATAAGTTCGCGCCCTTCCTCTACCCCGTCGATCGGGGGAGAGGTGTCGAGCGAAGCTCGACGGAGTGGGGGTCGACCGTTCACCAAAGCGATGCGGATCATGCTCGGCCCCGCCCACTGTTGCGCCAGACGCCGTCATCGGCCATCAGCTCGCTCAAAATGCCTTCGCGTAAGCCCCGGTCGGCGACGCGCAGCCGCTCCGACGGCCACACCGCACGGATGGCTTCCAGGATAGCACAGCCGGCCAGCACCAGGTCGGCACGGTCGGCGCCGATGCACGGGTTGGCGCAGCGCTGCTGGAAATCCCAGCCAACCAGTTTTTCGACCATGCGGTCGACGCTGTCGCGGTCCATCCACAGCCCATCGACGCGGCGGCGGTCGTAGCGTTCGAGATCGAGATGGACGCCGGCCAGCGTCGTCACCGTGCCGGATGTGCCCAGCAGATGGAATTTCGGACTGGCCAGCACATGGCTCAGCCGGTCGCGGCCGTCGAAGGACTTTAGCCGCACCGCGACATCATCGACCATGGCGGCAAAGATCTCGCGCGTCACCGTGCGGCCGCCAAAGCGCTCGGCCAGCGAGACAACGCCGACCGGCAGCGACGTCCACGACACGATGTGGTTGGCAAGCCGCGGCGAGCGCTGGCCGGTGAGGTCGATCAGCGCGATTTCGGACGAGCCGCCGCCAATGTCGAACAGCACCACGCCTTGCGTGTCGCGCTCGACCAGCGAGCCGCAGCCGGATACAGCAAGCCGCGCCTCGGTCTGGCGATCGATGATTTCCAACTTCAACCCCGCCTCTCGTTCGACGCGCTGCAGGAATTCGACGCCATTATCGGCGGTGCGGCAAGCCTCGGTGGCGATCAGCCGGGCCTTGCGGATCTTGCGGTTGCGCAATTTGTCACCGCAGATTTTAAGCGCCTCGACGGCGCGGTCCATCGCCGCCTGGCTCAGGTGCCCATTCGCCGTCAGCCCCTCGCCCAGCCTGACGATGCGCGAGAAGGCGTCGATGACGCGGAACTGGCCATGGCGCTGCGGCACCGCGACCAAAAGCCGGCAATTGTTGGTGCCGAGATCGAGCGCGGCAAACACCGGCAGTTCCTGCATCGGCGGCCGATGCATGGGCTGTTCCGGTCGGGGTTGTGGGGCCGAGGGCAAAGGCACGGGCGCTGGAGCGGCCGGGCCGACGGAGGCCGGCGCACCGACCGCCGCGGCCGTTGCGAGAGGGCTGTCGTCGCGCGCAAAAACCTTGCGCCCACGCCGGCGCTTGCGCCGCTTTCTCGCCTTGCCGCGCTGATGCTGGGCGTCGCCGGCCTGTCCGTTGCCGGACTGGGGCCCCGCCTGGCGGGGCCGCCCGGCGGATGGGCTTGGCCCGCCTGATGGCGGCGAAGCCCTGGACACGCCCACTTCCGGCGCGCCAGCGCCGGTGTCGTGGTCTTCCACTTCAGTTCCTTCCGGCGCCGCGCGAACCGGTAAACCGGACGCAGCAGGCGCTTCAATCTTTTAAGTTGCCGCCAGAGTAGCAGCGCCGGACCGGATCACCAAGAGCAAGGACTCAAATTTTGCCGGCTGCGTCCTGCCAGATCCCCGCTGCTTTGCAGCGTCCCGGCGTTCGCTAGCCTTTCATCTTGCCACTGGCACGGCGAATTCGCCGTTGGCGAACCGGCTGCTCACCCTTGCCGGTTGAATAGCCGGCTTCAATGAGGCATTTCTGAAATGAGGGGGAATTGGTGAATCGCGGACGTTTTAACGCCCGCCTGGGCGATGGGCAGCAACACATGACGACAACTGCATGAATTGGGGGGCCACGAATTGGAAGCGCTATCTGTGGCCGGTCATCGGTGTCGCGGCGGTCATCGGGTCGCTGTTGTTGCTGTGGCATGAACTGCGCGGCATCTCGATCGACGATGTCTGGGACGGCATATCCGCCATCCCGACGCGCGGCTGGATGCTTGCGGCGCTGAGCTCGGTGGTCGCCTACGCCTCGCTTGCCGGCTACGACCACATTGCCCTTCTACATATCGGCAAGAAGGTGTCGTGGCTGTTCGTCACCTTCTGCTCCTTCACCACCTACGCGCTGTCGCACAATATCGGCGGCTCGGTGTTTTCGGGCGCCGTGATCCGCTACCGCGCCTACGGCACCAGGGGGCTGACCGGCCAGGACGTCGGCATTCTGGTGGCAATCTGCTGGATCACCTTTGTGCTCTCCAGCATTCTGGTCGGCGGCCTGGTGCTGGTTTTCGAGCCACAAATCATCGACCGCTTTTCCGGCGCCCCGCACCACGGGTTGGCGATCGCCGCCGGCATCGCTTTGCTGATCCTGGTCGGCGCCTACATCTTCGGCAGCTGGCTGCATCTGAAGCCGCTGAAAATCGCCGGCTTCCAGCTGCACTATCCGGCGCTGCCGATCGTGGCGCGGCAATTGCTGATCGGCCCGATCGAGCTTCTGGCGGCGGCGGCGATCATCTTCTTTGCCCTGCCCGTTGCCGGCAATCCCGGCTATTTCGTCATCCTCGGCGTGTTCCTGGTGTCGTTCTCGGTTGCGCAGATCTCGCACGCGCCGGGCGGGCTCGGCGTGTTCGAGGTCGTGTTCCTCGCCGGCCTGTCTGATATGGACCCGGTCGGCGTGCTGGCGGCACTTCTGGTGTTCCGGCTGTTCTACCTGATCATCCCGCTGCTGATCGCGCTCGGCGTGGTGCTGTTCTTCGAGCACTCGCAATACAGCCGGACGGAGAGTTGAGGATCATTGGGTGCGGCGCGCCACCCCGGCGTAATTGCCCCTATGAAACGCTGTGATTGAAACGCAGCTTAGGCTTGACTATTTTCCGGCGGCGGCTACAAGGCACGCGCGGCTGCTTCGGCGGCCCACCAGCGCGACAGCGCCTGCTGGGGAATAGGTTAACGGTAGACCCACGGACTCTGACTCCGTTAGTCCTGGTTCGAATCCAGGTTCCCCAGCCAAGGCACGTCATGCCCACTGACAGCCAGTACATCCTCGAACGCATCAGCCAGGGATGCGTGGAGTTGTCCGACGACGAGTTCGCCATCGACAGGCTGGCAAAATATGTCGGCAACGGGAGAATCCGCTGGCATGTCGAGTTCCGTGGGCATCGCATCGAGCTGACAACCGGCCAGATCAAGAAGCAGCCTACCTTTCGCAGGAAAATCCTCGAACAGGCTGGCGTGCTGCCGCCGCAGCGTACCGGTGCCGACTACCGGCGATGGGCACTCGATCTGAGGCGAAATGCCATCGAGCTTCCCTGGCGCGACAGGCCGGTCGATGCGGGTTTTGCCATCGACCGGCTGACCAGCCATGGGGATGGGCGCTGGACGGTGGAATATCAGGGCAAGGCGATAAAATTCACGACGACGAAACTGCGCCGGCAACTCAGTTTCCGCAAACGCATGCTGGCCAAGGCTAAGGTGCTGCCGCCGGAATTGGCCCCGCCTGCCTATCGCAAGTGGATGGACTCGCTCATGCAAAACGCCACAGAGGCGGTACCGCAGGCCGGCGAAGCTTCGGCGACGGAGAAGAGTTGGCTTGACGACCTGCCGGAGCTGGCCGGCTGGGAAGATGAAGCGCCGCCCGAGAATTGATTGGGTTCCAATGATCATGAATCGGGCGATGCTTCTCCGGAACTGCGCGATTGGGCAGCGGACGTTCTGGGGATACAGACCGATATCCAAATGCCGGCCAAAACCGCCCAGCGATAACCCTCCCGCCAAGCCTCATATTTCCCCGGCAGGAGTTTGGTCGCCGCCCAAGCCAGCGGCCGACGCCGCTCATTCAAGAGATGGCCTGAGGAGGCGCCGGCCAGGCGGGCATTGGGGTACCCGCCGACGCTACATTAGCATTCACGCATAGATTTGGTATGGCGCGAACGCGGAAGGCCGGCTGCCTTCACAGCAGCATTCCGCAATTTTTCCCAAGACCCCGAACCCGCAACGGTGCAAGGGTTGGAACGCCCAGCGTTTCGGCGCGGCTTGCCTGGAGACAATCATGGCGACGTTTCTTACCGCTCTCGCATCCGAAGGTCCGCCAGCCGACCGGGCGAAAGACATGGACCTGTATGGATGGTTGATCGGCAGTTGGGACATGGAGACGCTCCACCACCGCAACGACGGCACAATTCAGAAATGGGATGGCGAGTGTCACTTTGGTTGGGTGCTCGAAGGCCGCGCCATTCAGGACATCTGGATCAGGCCCAGGCGCCCTGCCCCGTCCACCATGTATGGCACGACCTTGCGCGTCTTCGATCCCGGGATCGGTGGCTGGCACATTATCTGGAACGATCCGCTCAACCAGGATTACTCGCGCCAGATCGGGCGGGCCGAAGGCAAGGACATCGTCCAGATGGGCGCCGACTCGCGCGGCCTGCAGGCGCGGTGGCGGTTCACCGAGATCACCGCCGACAGCTTTCACTGGATCGGCGAGGAGAGACGCGCGGAGAGCGACCCCTGGCGCGTGACCTATGAACATTTCGCCCGCCGGGCGGGTTCCTGAAGCACGCTTGCGCATTCAGCCCCTCGTGCCTACGGGCGAGGTACGACCATAGATTAGCGATAGCTCAATTAACACCAAACGAGTATCTCAAAACCCGCCGGTACAAGCGCGCCCAAGAACCTTCATATGTACCGAGCGCGAACTGAGGCTAGACAAGTGAAGATTCCAATAGCATTGTTGGCACTGGGACGGGGCTCGACCGGCAAGCGCAAACGATGCTTGTCGGTGGTTGGCAACTGCTAAACCGTACAGCCGTAATTGCCACGGCTGCGAGACCAAGGAGTCCCAAGGATGCCGAACTCAAGCCAAACCAGCGATCAATGGTGGGTCAACGACCAGACGCCGGACAACCCGTACGGCAAAAGCGAAGATTACGGGGCCTTCCTCACCTACCTTGGAGCGCTGGACCGGTCGATAACGCCGGCGATCGCGGCGGGAACGCTGAGGATAAATGTCTCCGAGCTCAATGACCATCCCGAATACAAGGCCGCCGCGATCGGCGCCTTGCAGATGTGGGCCAGTGTCACCCCGTTGAAGTTCGAAATCGTCGACAATGCACCATACAACAGCGCAACGGACTGGATGCAGGTTGTCAGCCCCGAACTGGGCGAAGAGGACGACGGCAGCGCCTATTCCAACGACCGCTATGTCAGCATCGGCCAGCGTTTCCACGACACCGAGGTCAACAAGACGGATATTGGCGGCTATGTCTTCGATTCCTTCATCCATGAATTCGGTCATGAGTTCGGGCTGAACCACCCCGGGCTCTACAATTACAGCGGCCCCGGCGGCGTACAGATCAATTATCTGAACAATGCGACCTGGACCTACGACCGTCAGCAATACAGCGTCATGTCCTATTTCGACGGGATCGATGTCGGTGAAACCAGCCGCTGGTCGGCGTCAACGCCGATGATGGCCGACATCGAGGCGGTCATCCGCCGCTTTTTCTCGACCGTCGACGAGAACGGCGTGCGCACCTATCAGCATATCGATCTCAACACGGGCGACAACGTCTACGGCTTCGGCAGTGCCGTGGACGGCTACCGGCTGACCTCGTCGGGCATGCAGCACGATATCGGTTTTGTCATCCATGACACCGGCGGAACCGACACGATAGACTTCTCCGGCTCGACGGCCGGCACGATCCTCGATTTGCGCGCCGGACAGTTCTCCAGCGTCAACGGCCACAGCAACAATGTGTCGATCTTTGCCGGGCACAACGCCGATGGCACCGATTATTACATCGAGAACGGCATCGGCAGCAGCTATGATGACGTCCTGATCGGCAATGACGGAGCCAACGTGCTGGATGGCCGCGGCGGCGGCGACCACATGGCCGGCAATGGCGGCGACGACACCTACTTCGTCGATTCCCTCGACGACATCGTGCGCGAGGAAGCGAATGGCGGGAATGACACGGTCGTTCTGCTGAACCGGAACTTGAATATCCGGAAAATCGCCAACGTCGAACACATCATCTACGCCGACGAGTCGACACTCCAGCCTGGAGACGGCGGCACCGAAACCGCACCGACCATCGGCGACAACACGATGACCAGCGTCATCTTCGGCGACAATGGCAACAATACGCTCGACGGCGGCGCCGGCGACGACACGATCTTCGGCCAGGGCGGCGATGACCTCATCATCGGCGGCCGCGACTCGCTCGCCAGCCGCGACATCAACAACACCATCGATGTCGCCGACCTTCCAGACCAGACCGAGAGCGACGACGGCAATGACACGCTCTATGGCGGCCGCGGCAACGATACGATCCTCGGCGGCCAAGGCAACGACATCCTCGACGGCGGCGACGGCGACGATACGCTGAGCGGCCAGGATGGCGTCGACATATTCCGGGGCGGCGCCGGCGTCGACACGGTCGACTTCAGCAAGGAGAGCCCCTTCCAACTGCTCGTCAACCTCGAGACGAACGTGGCCAGCGGCGGAACCGCCACGGGCGACACCTTCTACAGCATCGAGAACCTGATCGGCTCCGATGACCGCATCGACCGTTTCATCGGTACGTCGGCGGCAAATCATTTCTGGGGCCGGGGCGGCGGCGACTATTTCAACGGCGGCGGCGGCAACGACATACTGGATGGCGGCAATGACGGCGACATCCTGTACGGTGAAGCCGGCAACGACACGATCATCGGCGGCGCCGGCCAGGACTATCTGGATGGCGGCGCCGGCATTGATACGGTCGTCTACGAAGGCAGCTCCGCCGGTGTGACGATCGACCTCGCCAATGGCACGGCCAATGGCGGCGACGGCGATGGCCCGGTGCAGATCGTCGGGCGCGGCACCGTTATCCGGCACGACATCCTGGTCGGCTTCGAAAACGCTGTCGGGTCGTTCTTCGACGACCATCTCATCGGCAACGCCCAGGCCAACAAACTTTCCGGCGGCGCCGGCAACGACACGCTGACCGGCGGTGGCGGCGCCGATATATTGAATGGCGGCGCCGGCAGCGACACGGCGGACTACGCCGACGCGGCCAGCGGGCAAAACCTCAAACTGGGTGGCGGCAAATCCGGCGGCGACACCTATATCTCGATCGAAAATCTGGCTGGCTCGGGCTTCAACGATCACCTGACCGGCGATGGCGCGGCCAATGTGCTGACCGGCCAGGGCGGCGCCGACAAGATCGACGGCGGCGGCGGCGATGACACCCTGCTCGGCGATTTCGCCTATCAGGGCGATGCTCCGCCACGCCCGGGCATGGGCACCGGCTACGCCACGCTCGGACCGGACGCGACCAACAATTCGGTCTCGACCGCCTTCGACATCTCGAACAACTTCTCGCTGACGGCTGACCCCGACATCTTCGATTCGACGACCACCCTTCACACCACCGTCAATGCCACCGGAAACGGCTTGGGCGGATATTACAGCATCAACCTGGCGGCCGGCACGATCATCACCATCGACATCGATGGCATTGCCGACCCCAATGTCCATGACAGCATCGTCAGGGTGCTGGACAGCGATGGCAATATCGTCGCCCAGAACGACGATGGCGGCAACGACCCCGGCTCCAACAACGGCCGCGATTCGAGCACCAGCTTCATCGTTCAGGAAACCGGAACCTACTATATTGTGGAGGGCGAATGGTCGGACTCGGCTCCTGGCGATGGCTGGGTCGAATCCGTGCCGGAGGGCTCGACTTACAAGCTGAACGTGTCGGTCGAATTCCCGCCGGCACCAGCTCAGCCGGGCGTTGCGGGCGCCGATACGCTCAACGGCGGCGGCGGCAGCGACCTTTTGGATGGCGGGCTGGCTGCCGATACGCTGACCGGCGGCGCCGGCGACGACTATTTCCGCTTCTCGACAGAACTCGGGAACGGCAATATCGACTGGATCAAGGACTTCAAGGTCGCCGACGATACGATCCTGCTGGACAACCTCATCTTTGCCAGCGTTGGCGGCGACGGCGCCCTCGTTTTGGGCTCATTCTACAAGAGCGCAGCCGGTGCTGCTCATGATGCCGACGACCGCATCATCTACGACACCGACAGTGGAATATTGTCTTACGACGCCGATGGTTCCGGACAGGGAGCAGCCGTACAGTTTGCACACCTGAACACAAATCTGGACCTTTCGGCTGCAGACTTCATCGTCATCTAACGCGTTGCCGGGAGGGGGGCCGTCAGGCTGCCCTCCCGCATACCCCAGCGCAGTGAAAAGGGAGAGGACGCGATGACCGACCGCCGCACAGTGTTAATGGCCGCCGGAGTTGCGGCAGTCGCCGCGGCCACCGGGGCAGCGGCAGCGCAATCGCCAGATATTCGCGCGCCAGATATTCGCGCAACAGATATTCGCGGGGCCGTCACCTTTGTGGGGGGCAAGGCTATCCCGGAAGGTCATCTCGAGATCTATCTTGAGGATCCCGCCATTCAGGACAGTGGGCGACGCCGCGCCGCCAAAACCAGCCTCAAGAGCGAGGGCGGCTCAAAGACCATAGAATTTTCCTTGCCCCTGCCCGCAAGCTCGACCGCTTCACCAACGCTGCAGGTCGTTGCGCGCCTGGAGCGTGCGGACGGCTGGCTGGTGGCGCGGGGCAGCGCGCAGTTCCAGGCCGGCTTGCCCGTCCATGTCACACTCAAGGCAGTTATCTATTGAAGGGACGAGATGCCATATCCTGATTGCGAGCCTGCATGCAGCTGACGCCATCGACGCCGCTTACGCTGGTCGGAATCCTGGCGTCCTTTCGACGTGCGTTTTCGGGCATCGTCCTGATGAGCGGGGTCGTCAACGTGCTGACCCTGACCGGCTCGTTCTTCATGTTGCAAGTCTATGACCGCGTCGTTCCGGGTCGCAGCGTGCCGACGCTGGTCGGCCTGGCGGTGCTTGCGGGAACATTGTTCGTGTTTCAGGGAGTGCTGGAGCTGATCCGCTCTCGCCTTATGGTGCGGCTGGGACAGGGGTTGGACGCAAAGCTGAGCCCGTCGGTCTATTCGGCGCTGATGCGCCTGCCGCTGCGCGCCAAGCCTTCCGGCGACGGGCTGCAACCCCTACGGGATCTCGATCAGGTCCGCTCCTTTATCGGCAGTGCCGGACCGACCGCTTTGTTCGACCTGCCATGGATGCCGCTCTATATCGGCATCTGTTTCATTTTTCATTTCTGGATCGGCGTTACCGCGCTTGCCGGCGCCGTTGTCCTGTTTGCACTGACGCTTCTGGCCGAATTCCGGACCCGCGGCCCGACAAGGATCGCCGGACAGCACGCGGCCGTCCGCAGCACGTTGGCCGAGGCGACAAGGCGCAATGCCGAAGCCATGCAGGCTATGGGTTTTGGCGGGCGTATCGCCGAGCGGTGGTTTGCCGTCAATGCCGAGTACTTGAACGCCCATGCGGCAGCCAGCGATGTCGCGGGAACGCTTGGCACGATTTCCAAGATCCTGCGATTGATGTTGCAGTCGGCAATGCTGGCGATCGGCGCTTATCTGGTCATCAAGCAAGAGGCGACCGGCGGCATCATGATCGCAAGCTCGATCATGATGGGCAGGGCGCTGGCTCCGATCGAACTGGCGATAGCGCATTGGAAGGGTTTCATTTCGGCGAGGCAAAGCTGGGCACGCCTGAAGCAGCTGTTGTCCGCGCTGCCGGAAGGCGCAACCGGCGTGACCCTGCCTGCCCCTGTCAGCGCGCTGGCGGTCGAGAATGTCAGTGTCGCGCCGCCGGGCGAACGGACGCCGGTGGTGTGGGATGCAAGTTTTTCACTGGCCAGGGGATCTGGCCTGGGGGTCATCGGCCCGAGTGCTTCCGGCAAATCATCGCTGGTGCGTACGCTTGCAGGTGTCTGGCTGCCGGCGCGCGGCGCCGTGCGGCTGGACGGCGCGACGCTTGACCAGTGGCCGGCCGACGAGTTGGGCAAACATATCGGCTATCTGCCGCAGGATGTGCAGTTGTTCGACGGCACGATCGCGCAGAACATCGCCCGCTTCGACCCGGATGCGTCGTCCGACATGGTGCTTGCGGCAGCCAAGGCCGCCGGCGTGCATGATCTCGTCGTGCATCTGGCCGACGGTTACGACACAAAGGTCGGCGAAGCCGGCGCCTCGCTCTCGGCGGGGCAACGCCAGCGTGTCGCGCTGGCGCGCTCTCTTTATGGCGATCCGTTCCTGGTCATCCTGGACGAGCCGAATTCCAATCTCGACTCGGAGGGTGAAGTGGCCTTGTCCGCAGCGATCCAGGGCATCAGGGAACGCGGCGGCATCGTTATCGTCGTCGCGCACCGGTCCAGTGTGCTGGCCAATGTCGATACGGTGCTGGTGATGGCCAATGGCCATGTGCAGGCCTTCGGTCCGAAGGACGAGGTGCTGAACAAGGTCTTCCGATCGGCAGCGCCGCTCAAGGTCGTTGCCGCCACGGAGCGAGGCGTTCCGGCATGAGCGAGGACAGATCCGCTTTGCATCATCGGCAGGTCCGCCGCTATCTCGTGGCTGGCGTTGCTACCTGTCTGCTGCTTGTCGGAGGTGTTGGCGGCCTGGCGGCAGTGACCAAGATGTCAGGTGCGGTGATCGCAGCTGGCCGGCTGGTGGTCGATTCCAATGTAAAGAAGGTTCAGCATCCGACGGGCGGCGTGGTCGGCGAGATCAGGGTGCGGGAGGGCGACCGGGTCAAGGCGGGCGATATTCTGGTGCGGCTGGACGAGACGACAACGCGCGCCAATCTGGCGATCGTCTCAAAAGGTCTGGATGAGTTTTATGCACGGTTGGCGCGCCTGGAGGCGGAGCGTGACGGCAAGGACACGATCAGCTTTCCGGACGTTTTGACATCGCGGCGCGACGAAGCCGGTGTCGCCGCATCGATGGCCGGAGAACAATCGCTGTTCGATTTCCGGCACCAGGCGCGATCCGGCCAGCGATCTCAATTGCGCGAACGGATCGCCCAGTTGACGCAGGAGACCGCCGGCCTGACCGAGCAGCGGCAGGCGAAACGCCGCGAGATCGAGCTGATAGGGATCGAGCTGGAAGGGGTGCGGTCGCTCTGGCGTCGCAAGCTGATAGGGATCGAGCGGATGACGGCGCTGGAACGGGACGCGGTGCGGCTCGAAGGCGAGCATGGCCAGTTGACCGCGGGAATAGCCCAGGTGAAAGGCAAGGCGTCCGAGATCGAACTGCAGATTATCCAGATCGACCAGGACCTTCGCAGCGAGGTCGCAACCGACTTACGCGAAACCCAAGGGAAGATCTCCGAGTTCGTCGAACGCAAGGTGGCGGCCGAGGACCAGTTGAAGCGCATCGATCTGCGCAGCCCGCAGGATGGCGTGGTGCTGCAGTTGGCCGTGCATACGATCGGCGGGGTGATCACGCCCGGCGAACAGGTGATGCAGATCGTACCGGTGACGGACGACCTGACCGTTGAAGCGCATATCGCGCCGCAGGATATCGACCAGGTGACGATGGGCCAGAATGCGATTTTGCGCCTGTCGGCCTTCAATCGGCAAACCACGCCGGAGCTGACCGGGACGCTGTCGCGGATCTCGGCGGATCTCACCATCGAAGAGCGCACCGGAGCAGCCTTCTATGTGGCGCGGGTGACGCTGCCCAAAACCGAGGTCGCCAAGCTGCGCGGGCTGGCGCTGGCGCCAGGCATGCCGGCCGAAGTGTTCTTCCCGACGGGCGACCGGACGATGCTTTCCTATCTGGTGAAGCCGCTGTCGGATCAGATCCAGAAAGCTTTCCGGGAAGAGTGAAGCCGCACCTGTGAGAGCTGAAGCCTCGGGACCGGCTGGTTGCCGGTCCCCAAGGGGTAGCCCCTACTCCGCTGCCTTATACCCCGCGATGCCCTTGATCTCGAGGAAATCCTCCAGCCCGTATTCGGCATATTCGCGGCCGTTGCCGGATTGCTTGTAGCCGCCGAATGGCAGGCCGGCGTCCCATTGGGGATAGTTGATGTAGACAGTGCCGGTGCGCATTCGGGCGGCGACTTCGCGGGCCTTCTGGATGTCCTTGGCCTGGATGTAGGACGCCAGCCCATAGACAGTGTCGTTGGCCGTGCCGATCGCCTCTTCCACTGTGTCGTAAGGCATGATCGCCAGCACCGGTCCGAAGATTTCCTCGCGTGCGATGCGCATGTCTGATGTGACATCGCCGAACACGGTCGGGCGGACGTAATAGCCGCGGTTGAGTTCGGCCGGACGGCCGGGGCCACCGGTAACGAGCGTCGCGCCTTCATCTATGCCGGCCTGGATCAGGTCCTGGATCTTGTCGTACTGGATTTGGCTGACCACCGGGCCGAGCTTGGTGCCGGCCGCATCGGCCGGGCCGACGGTCAATTTTTCGGCCGCCGTCTTGGCGTAGCCGGTCGCCTCGTCATGGCGGTCGCGCGGCACGAACATGCGGGTCGGCGCGTTGCAGGACTGGCCCGAGTTGCTGAAGCAGCCGGCGACGCCCTTGCTGACGGCCTTTTCGAGATCGACATCGGGAAACAGGATGTTGGCCGACTTGCCGCCGAGTTCCTGATGCACGCGCTTGACCGTGTCGGCGGCCGCCTTGGCGACCAGGATGCCGGCGCGGGTCGACCCGGTGAACGACATCATGTCGACATCGGGATGGCTGGACAGCGCCTGGCCGACGCCCGGGCCGTCGCCGTTGACGAGGTTGAAGACGCCCTTGGGAACGCCTGCCTCGTCGATGATTTCGGCAAAGATGATGGCGTCGAGCGGGGCGATTTCCGAGGGCTTCAGAACCATGGTGCAGCCGGCGGCAAGGGCGGGGCCGACCTTGCAGGTGATCTGGTTCAGCGGCCAGTTCCACGGCGTGATCAGGCCGACGACCCCGATCGGCTCCTTGACGATCAGCGACGAGCCCTTGACGTGGCGGAATTCGAACGACTTCAGCACCTCGGCCATCTTCCGCAGATGTGCCAGGCCAATGCCGACCTGGCTGTCGAGTGCCATCTGGCGCGGCGCGCCCATCTCGCGCGATACGGCCAGCGCCAGATCGGCGCTGCGCTTCTTGTAGACCTCGATTATGCGGTTGAGGATATCGAGGCGCTCCTCGACCGAAGTGAAGCCGAATGTCTCGAAGGCGCGCTTGGCGGCCGCAACCGCCTTGTCGACATCGGCCTTTGAGCCGAGCGAAATCTGCGCGAAAGCATCTTCGTTTGACGGGTCGATGACGTCGAGTGTGCTGGGCACGACAGGATCGACCCACACGCCGTCGATATAGAACTGCAGATTGTGTGACACGGGCTTCTCCTCGGGGGATTCTGAATTGATGGGGGCGATCGCCAGATCGTCGTATCGGGGATAACGATGGGGCAAGAGCGATGTCAAACGCAAGGGCGGGCGATTGAGCCTACGGCTACAGAAGCGTGTGCCCCGCCGCGACCAGAAGCCCCCTTGCCGCGGCTTCATCCTTGGCTTTGACGAGCAGATGGTCACCATCGAAGGTGGATACCAGAAAAATGCCGAGTTCGCTTTCCGACAATGGCTTTATCACCGACAGGACGATGCCGGTTTCGTCGAAGGCAAAGGGACCTTGGAGTTTCAGGGCGACCCAGTCCCTGTCATGCTTCACCCCGTCCGGCACCCGATCCTGCAGGCAGACGACCGAAAGCTCGTCCTCTGTCCTGGTGATGCTGACGAAGCCCGGCCCGTCCGCCCAGCCGGGAATGCTGTCTTTTGCTTCGAGGCGCGAAACCGCATACCGCCCCGTGAGCGGCTTCAACCGGACCCTGACTGCCATCCGATCCTCCCTGTTATCGGCCATCACCCAATTTCTTGCTCATATAGACCGTCATGCCGTTCATGAACGGCTCCTCCCGGTTGATCGTATAGCCATGCCGTTTGTACAACAACACATTGGCCATGAAGGCGCCGTTGGTCAGCAGGCGCAGCTCGAAGCAGCTGGCCTCCAGCGCCTTCTGCTCCGCCCGTTCCAGCAACAGCCGGCCGATGCCCCTGCCCTGCGCCTGTGGCGCGACGCAGACATTCTCGATCCAGAGATGATCGTCGGCCAGGATGGTCTCGATCATGCCGACGATGCGGCCATTTTCGATGGCGAGATCGAACGGATGTTCGGCGACCGCCTTGTCATAGTCGGCGCGCATCGGCAGCGGCTCGCGGCCGATCAAAGGCACCCATTTGGCATAGGCGTAACGCACAATGTCCTTGATGGCGGCAGCGTCCGCCGGTTGGGCCGGCCGAAACAGGATGGAAGAATTGGACATGGCAGAGGCTCCAGACATGAAAACCCCGCCGGCAGACATCGCGGGCGGGGCTGGAACGAACGAAGCGGTTTAGTGTGCCGGTCTTTGTCGTCGCGCCTTGCCGCTCCGCACTGTGCAGAGGCGACGTCGCTGGGCGATGGCGAGCGAGAAAATGGACATGACGCCACGCTGGAGTGCAAGACGCAGAGCGTCAAGCTGCATAACCGAGCCAGTCATCATGTTTGCATGGCACAGGCTAGATTGAAGGCATTGCCGACCGTTCGCAAAAATCGATCATTCCAACAAGAACAATTCGTTGTAAAGATCGATTCTGGAATGACATTCTCCTGAGGTACTTGCCCGGAGAATTGCATTGTCTTCCGCCGCCCAGCTAGCGAACGATATTCCGATCAGCCTGATATCGGCCGACCTGGCCGTGGGCCGGAAGCGGCTCGATTCCGTGTGGAATGGCGTCATCCCCGGGATCGTGCTGGTGACGATGATCACTGGGGTGGCCTTCTCGGCCCATAATGTCTCCGGCTTCGCGCTGTTCAGCCCGATGATCCTCGCCGTCGTCGCCGGCATGATCTATTCCAACGTGCTCGGCACGCCCGCCCACGCCAAGGCCGGCATTGCCTTCTCGCAGAAGCGCCTGCTGCGCTTTGCCATCGTGCTGCTCGGCTTTCAGCTGACGCTCGGCCAGGTCGTCTACATCGGCGCCGGCGGCGTCGGCATCGTGGCGCTGACCCTTGGAGCGACCTTCGTCTTCACCATTACGCTTGGCCGGCTGATCGGCGTCGACGCCAAGCTGGCGCAGCTGATTGCCGCCGGCACCTCGATCTGCGGCGCTTCGGCGATCGTTGCCACCAACATCGTCACCGATGCGCGCGACGAGGACGTCACTTATGCCGTCGCCTCGATCACGCTGTTCGGCACCGTCGCCATGCTCGGCTTTCCGCTGCTGGCGCCGGTGCTCGGCCTCGACCAGCACGCATTCGGCCTGTGGGCCGGCGCCTCGATCCACGAGGTGGCACAGGTCATCGGCGCCGGCTTCCAGAACGGCGCCCAGTCCGGCGAGATCGCCACCGTCGCCAAGCTGACCCGCGTCGCCCTGCTGGCGCCGATGGTGATCGCGCTCGGCCTGATGACGCGCCGCAAGAGCAATGGCGATCGCCCAAGCAGCCAATCCGGTGCGCGGCCGCCGATGCCGTGGTTCGTCGCCGCTTTCGTCGCCGTCGTGGCGCTGAACAGCCTGGTTGCCGTGCCGGCCGAAGTGAAGTCGGCCATGGCGTTCGCCACCACCATCATGCTGACCATGGGGCTCGCCGCCATGGGTCTGCAGGCCAACATTTCGCAGCTGCGCTCGCGCGGCCTTCGCCCGCTGGCGCTCGCCTCCTGCGCCTTCCTGTTCATCGGCTGCTTCAGCCTGATGCTGGTGAAGTTCGCTTAGTCCTCGAACGAACTCGCCGCGACATAGATCGCGGCAAGCGCCTCGATGCCGGCCTGGTCGTCCTTGTCGAAGCGGCCGGGCGTCGGGCTGTCGAGGTCGATCAGGCCGAAGACGCCGTCACTGTCCCTCAGCAGCACGACGAGTTCCGAGCGCGAGTCGGCGTCGCAGGCGATGTGGCCGGCAAACTCGTGCACATCCTTGACCAGCATCGACATTTCGAGATCGATCGCGGTGCCGCACACGCCCTTGCCGACGGCGATGCGCACGCAGGCCGGCTTGCCCTGGAACGGTCCAAGCACCAGCTCCTCGTCGGACGCCAGGAAATAGAAGCCGGCCCAGTTGAGATCGGGCACCATCTGGAAGATCAGCGCCGATGTGTTGGCGGCGTTGGCGACGGAGTCGCTCTCGCCTTCCAGCAGCGCCTTCAACTGGGTGGCCAGTTCGCGGTAGAAGGCCGGCTTGTCGGTGCTGTCGATGGTCTGGGCCGCAAACATGGCGTCGTCTCCATTGCCGGCGGGCCAAAAAGCCCGCTACATTTCCTGTCTGCCACCAATGACGCTCCCAGGAAATACACAATTGTGAATACCGACCGTGCCAGCCAAACACACGACCGGGCGCAACCCGCAGCGAGCGAAGGTCCCCTCACCTTCGCCGTGCTGGTCTTTCCCGGCTTTCCGATGATGGCGTTCAGTTCGGTGATCGAGCCATTGCGCGCCGCCAACGTGCTGGCCAAACGCGATTGTTACCGCTGGGTGATCGTCGGCGCCGACCAGGGCACGGTCGAGGCATCCAATGGGGTTGTCATACAACCGGGATTCTCAGCCTCGAGCGCACCGAAGGTCGACCGCATCGTCGTCTGCTCCGGCGGCAATGCGGACTTGCTTGTCGCGGACGATGCGGTTGCCTGGATCCGCAGGAGCCTGCGCGCCGGCGCCCATATCGGCGCGGTGGCCGACGCCGCCTTCTTCCTCGCCCGGGCCGGCCTGCTCGACGGCCATGCCTGCACCTTGCACTGGACCAGCCAGGCCGCCTTCACCGAGGCCTTCCCGGATATCGAGCTTCGGCGCGACCTCTATGTCATCGACCGCAAGCGCTTCACCTCGGCCGGCGGCGTCGGCAGCCTCGACATGATGCTGGAGATCATCACCAACGATTATGGCGGCGAGCTCGCGACGGGCGTTGCCGAATGGTTCGTGCACAGCCCCTTGCGCTCGAGCGTCGACCGCAAGCTGATGCCGCTCAGGCTGCGCACCGGCGTCCAGAACGAACTGGTGCTGTCGGCCATCGCCATCATGGAGGATGCGGTGGAAGAGCGGCTCGGCATGACGGAACTGGCGGCAAGGCTCGGCGTCTCCTCCGACAAGTTGGAGCGCAATTTCCGCGCCCAGCTCAGCATTTCGCCCAATGGATATTACCGGCGGCTCCGGCTGCGGCGCGCCGCCGACCTGTTGGCCCATTCGACGCTGATGGTGCGAGACGTGGCGCTGGCCTGCGGCTTCGCGTCCATGTCAAGTTTTGCCCGAGCGTTTCGCGAGGAGCATGGGCACGCGCCGAAGGCGATGCGGCGGCATTAGAGGGCGCTGCGCGCTAACGCGGTGAGATGCTGGCGGGACAGCGCCCCCCTCTGTCCTGCCGGACATCTCCCCCACACGGGGGGAGATCAGATGTCGCCTCGGCTTTCGCCAATCACCAACGTTGCAGGGCGAGCGGGACGCGAAAGCTGCTAATCTCCCTCCTTGTGGGGGAGATGTCCGGCAGGACAGAGGGGGGCGCGAAGGATCGCAACATTGCCCTTTGTATCCATGCCCTTCTTGCGGCATTTCGCACGACATCTGCGGATTCTCGCACAGACATTTTTCGGCGCATGGCTATGGTCTAGCCCTTCAGGAGGCGCACCCAATGAGCATCGTCGTTTTCGACCCCGACAGCACCGAGGATGTGGATTTCAAGGACCGCATGCGCCACCCGGTCGCGGCCGACTCCGCCGGCGGCATGTGGCTGTCGGATACCGAGCCGTCCTTCATCGATGCCGACGCCTTGCGCAAGGGCCGGCTGGCCAAGCTGCGCGGCTGGATGCGCGAGGCGGGCTATGGGGGCGTGGTTTTGTTCGACCCCTACAACCAGCGCTACGCCACCGGCTCGCGCAACATGTTCGGCTATTTCCTGCGCAACTCGACGCGCTATTTCTTCATCCCCACCGACGGGCCGATCGTGCTGTTCGAGTACCCGCAGAGCTACCATGTCTCGATGGTGCTCGACACGATCGACGAGGCGCGGCCGTCCAAGCTGGTATGGTCTTCGGTGTCGGGCCGCGACGACGAAACCGCCGGCCCCTTCGCCGACGAGATCGCCGAGCTTTTGACGAAGCACGGCGGCGGCTCGATGAAGCTCGGGCTCGACCGCTGCAGCCATCTGCAGGCGCTGGCACTGGAAAAGCGCGGCTGCGACGTCAGGGATTGCCAGGGCGAAATCCTGGCGGTGCGGGCGGTCAAGACGCCCGAGGAAGTCAAATGTCTGCAGGTGTCGATGGCGGGTGCGGAAGCCGCCGTCTACGCCGTGCGCGAGGCGATAAAACCCGGCGTCTCCGAAAATGAGCTGTTCGCCATCATGTATGGCGAGGTGATCCGCCAGGGCGGCGAGTTCATCGAGACGCGGCTCCTCACCTCGGGACAGCGCACCAATCCGTGGTTCAACGAGGCCAGCGGCCGCAAGATCCGGCCGGGCGAGCTTCTGGCGCTCGATACCGACACGATCGGCTGCTATGGCTATTATTCCGATTTTTCGCGCACCTTCCGCTGCGGGCCGGGCAAGCCGACCGACTATCAGAAATCGCTTTACCGCATGGCGCACGACCAGGTTCAGCACAACATTTCGATCGTCAGGCCGGGCATGGCTTTTCGCGAGATCGCCGAAAGAGCGTGGAAAATCCCGGACCGTTTCGTCGACCAGCGCTATACCTCGGTGATGCACGGCGTCGGCATGCATGGCGAGACGCCGTTCATAGCGCACGCCATGGACTATGAAACCTACGGCCGCGACGGTGTTGTCGTGCCCGGCATGGTGGTGAGCGTGGAAAGCTATATCGGCGAGAAAGGCGGCCGCGAGGGCGTCAAGCTGGAGGACGAGATCCTGATCACCGACACCGGCACCGAGCTTCTGTCGCGCTTTCCCTACGAGGATGAATTTCTGGAGAAGCAGGTTTGATCGCAGCGTCCCTCACTAACGTCAGCGCGGTATCGCAAACCTTCGGGAATAGTCGCGGCAGCTATGCCTTCGTCATCCTAGGGCGAAGCAAGGAGCGCAGCGACGCGGCGCAGACCCTAGGATCCATGCCGGGACTCATCCGCGCCCCAACGGTGCAAGTTCTGCTCCGCCGCACTCTCCGACCAGCGTCACGGCATGGATCCTCGGGTCTCCGCGACGCCGCTGCGCGGCTGCTTCGCCCTGGGATGACGAAGTTCGGAGGACGACGACCAATCTCCATCGCTTGCGCTGCCCTTGCGAGAAGAGCGGCGGCGTTGGTCGCGAACCAAGGCCTATCCGCATGAAAAGCCGCATCTCGATCAAACGCGGCACGGTCGCCGCGGCGTTCATCGACCTCCAGGAAGAGCATCGGCAGGACAAGCGCTATCTGGTCGAAGGTTTTGGCGAGGTGCTTGCCAATGTCCAGCGCCTGCAGGCGGCGGCGCGGCGCAACTTCGTGCCGCTCTATCACTGGGCCTATGTCGTCGATACCGCCAAGGCGCGTCGGTTCCATCCGCTCGACGACGACGGCAAGTCCGCCTTTTCTGACAAGAGCGATCCTCTGACGGAAATCTGCCCGGAAGTGGCGCCCGCGGCCGGCGAGACGATGCTGGTCAAGACGCAGGCCAGCGCCTTCGGCGCCGGGCCTGCCGCAACCGAACTCAAGGCGCGCGGCATCGAATGGCTGATCGTCGCCGGCGTCTGGACCGAGGCCTGCATCGACGCCACCGTGAAGGACGCGGTGGCATCCGGCTTTCGTGTGCTTCTGGTCAAGGATGCATGCGGCAGCGGCAGTGCCGCCATGCACCAGACCGCCATCCTCAACCTTGCCAACCGGCTCTATGGCGGCGCCGTCACCAACACGATAGACGCGTGCCGGCTGATGGCGGGCGACACCGTCGATGCATGGCGGGTCGAGGGCTCGGTGCCGCTGCGCTTCACCTTTGAAAACGCCGAACGGCTCTACGGCGAGCTCTGAGAGATGGGCACGGTCCACAAGCTCAAGATGGCCAGGCGGGGGAAATACGCCACCCTGCTCGATCCGGCACTGTGGGGTTATATCGACCTGGTCAATGACTGGTTCCCACCCGAAATCGCCGAACTGCCGATCGCCGAGCAAAGGTCGGTCTATGATGCGATGTGCCGCGCCTTCCATCAGGGTTATCCCAAGGGGGTTTCGGCCAGCGACGGCATCATCGCCGCCGATGCAGGGCACGCCATCCCGATCCGCTACTATCGGATGGCGGGCAAGCCCGTGCGCGCCGTCATCCTTTACTATCATGGCGGCGGCTTTGTGCTTGGCGGGCTCGACAGCCATGACGACATCTGCGCCGAAATCTGCGCCGGCACCGGCTTCGACGTTGTCTCGGTTGGCTACCGGTTGGCGCCGGAACATCCCCACCCGGCCGCCTTCGACGACGCGCTGACCGTGTTCGAATGGGCGGCGGTGACAACGGACCTGCCGATCGTGCTCGTCGGCGAAAGCGCCGGCGGCAACCTTGCCGCCGCGGTCGCCCATGCGTCGCGCCGCCACCCGCGCCGCGCGGTTGGCCAGGTGCTGATCTATCCCGGCCTCGGCGGCGACGAGAGTGCCGGCTCCTATGTCGAACATGCCGAGGCACCGTTGCTGACGCTGCGCGACATCGCGTTCTACCGCACCATTCGCGCTGCCCCGGCACAGTCGCCCGACGACCCGACTTTTTCTCCGCTGAAAGACAACGACTTCTCCGGCCTGCCGCCGACTGTCATCATCACTGCCCAGTGCGATCCGCTGTCGTCGGACGGCGAGACCTATCGCGACCGCGTCGTTGCCGCCGGCGGCCGCGCCTGGTGGTATGAGGAGAACCGCCTCGTGCACAGTTTTCTGCGCGCCCGCAAAAATGTTCCGCGCGCCGGCGAGGCGTTCGTGTGCACGCTTGCAGCCATCGCCGCCGTCGCCGTGCTCGGCAAGAACGACTGGCCGTATTGAGGCGGCGAAGCGCTGATCTCCCCCTCGTGGGGGTTGAGGAGTGGTCCGCGTAGCGGATGGAAAGCCAATTGCTTGGCTTTCCGAACGACGAAAGCCGGCAGGCCAGAGGGGGGCGCGAAGGATCGCGGCCCTTCAGTATCCTAAATCAACGCAACGATTATCTGTGAAGATACTCCAGTCGGCAGACGGGATGGCGGGACAGCGCCCCCCTCTGTCCTGCCGGACATCTCCCCCACAAGGGGGGAGATTGGCCGTCTACCTCTGCGGAGTGGCGCACAAGAATTGCGGAAAAGAGAACATTTCCCGGGGTCGGCCCGCTTTATCATCACCTGCTCAGGCAACGGCGCCCGATGATCGCATCCGCCCCAGCGGAGGCGGACCGTCGGGGCGCCCGACAAAAGAGGGAACGACGATGAAATTCATGCTGACCGACCGCAATTTGCACCCGCAGGCCAAACCCGTCGCCCAAGATTTCACAAAGGGCGGCGTCAACCGGCGCGAATATCTCGCCATCATGGCCGGCTTCGGCGTCAGCGCGGCCGGAGCACTGGCATTGGGCGGCCTCAGCGCGTCGCCCGCCCGGGCAGAGGAGCCGAAGCGCGGCGGCACCTTGCGCGTCGCCATGAACGTCAAGGGTTTCAAGGATCCGCGCACCTTCGACGGTGTCGAGATGTCCAATGTGGCGCGCCACTGCAACGAATATCTGGTGCGCTGGAACCGCGACTTCACCTTCGAGCCGTGGCTGCTCGAAAGCTGGGAAACCAGCGACGACGCCAGGACGCTGACGCTGCATGTGCGCAAGGGCATCGCCTGGTCGAATGGCGACGCCTTCAACGCCGACGATGTCATCCACAATCTCAACCGCTGGTGCGATGCTTCCATTGCCGGCAATTCGGTCGCCGCGCGCATGGGCGCGCTGGTCAATGCCGACACCAAGAAGCCGGTCGACGGCGGCATCGAGAAGGTCGACGACTTCACCGTAAAGCTCAATCTGCCGAAGCCCGACATTTCGCTGATCGCCGGCATGGCCGACTACCCCGCGCTGATCATGCACCGCTCCTATGAAGGCGGCGACGATCCGATGAAGGCACTGGCGATCACCACCGGACCCTGCGAGCTGGTCAGCTGGAATGCCGAGACAAGTGCTGAGGTCAAGCGCAAGGACAAGCCCTGGTGGAAGGGCGACTTCTACCTCGACGGCATCAAATGGGTCGATTACGGCTCCGACCCCAACGCCATGCTGTCGGCGTTTGAATCCGGCGAGATCGACACCGACCACGAGACCGCCTCCGACGCCGTGTCGCAGACCGAGCAGATGGGCCTGCAAAATTCCGAGATCGCCACCGGCTCGACCATCGTTGCCCGCTTCAATGTCGGCAACGCACCCTATGACGACGTCAAGGTGCGCCGCGCCGCCCAGCTTGCCGTCGACAATTCCGCCGTGCTGGCGCTCGGCCTCGGCGGGCGCGGCAAGCCGGCCGACAACCACCATGTCGGCCCGATGCATCCGGAATTTGCCGATATCGGCCCGGCCAAGCGCGACATGGATCAGGCCAAGAAACTGCTCACTGAAGCCGGCAAGGCCGACCACGAATTCGAGCTGATCTCGGTCGACATCGAATGGCAAAAGAGCACCGGCGACGCGATCGCCGCGCAGATGCGCGAGGCTGGCCTGAAGATCAAACGCACCGTGTTGCCGGCGGCGACCTTCTGGAACGACTGGAGCAAATACCCCTTCTCCACAACCGAATGGCTGGGCCGCCCGCTCGGCGTCCAGGTGCTGGCGCTCGCGTACAAATCGGGCGCCGCCTGGAACGAAAGCGCCTATGCCGACAAGGAATTCGACACGCTTCTCGACAAGGCGCTGGCAACGCCGGACGCCGCCCAGCGCAAGGAGATCATGGCCAGGATCGAACAGAATCTGCGCGATGCCGGCATCATCATCCAGCCCTACTGGCGCTCGGTCTACCGCACCTACCGCAAGGGCGTGCAAGGCTGCGAACAGCACCAGTCGCTGGAACAGCATTTTGAGAAGGTGTGGCTGGAGGGGTGATCGTTCGGGGACGCCGCATACCGGCTGGCACCTGAGCGGTATGTCGCTCAGGTAAATACCTGCAGCGCACTCCGAGCATTTACGACGGTGTTTGTCTTGACGCGGCGATCGTGGATCGGTCTGGTGTGTCGACGAGGCGCCGCTGTGGGCTCGCGTCATTCCGGAGAATACACATGCGCGCCCGTTGGGCTTTCATTCTTGCACCCATTATTCCGGCGATCCTGCCCGGCTACAATTGGCATGCGAACCACCCTGAGACGGGGCCGTTGTCGGGCTTCATCTTCGTAACCCTTGTTTTCTATGTTGTGGAGGCGGTGGTAGGAATTCCGGCCTTCTATGTCCTCACCCGACGGCGCTGGCAGTTTTTTTGGGTATACGTCGTCGTTGGCTTTCTGGCAGTTTTTGTTCCAGCGTTTGTCTTCGGCCTCATTAAGTGGAGTCCTCCATTGGGAATCGGCGGAGTTCTCTATGCATGCTCCTTCATAGGGATACTCGGTGGCGCTACAGGGCTGATCTTCTGGCTTTTGGTGCGCCCAGACAAGGACCCTGTCGAACAGATTGCTTCGCACTTTACCTAGGTCAGCACCCCAAGATTGAGTTCAAGGCCTGATACACTTTGGCCGCGATATTTTGCACGAGAACGCATGGACCACTTCGACCTCGGCACCTATCGCCGTCCAATCTCCACCGCCTCGGCCGAGACGCAGCGCTGGTTCGATATCGGGCTGAACTGGTGCTACGGCTTCAACCATGAGGAAGGCATAAAGTGCTTCGAAAAGGCGCTGGAGACAGATCCTGATTGCGCATTCGTGCATTGGGGCATCGCCTATGCCGCCGGGCCTTTTTACAACCTCACCTGGAAGGAGCACGGCAAGGACGAGGCTAACCGTGCGGCCAAACGCTGCTTCGACCATGTCCAGCTCGCGCGGGATGTGGCGATCACCTCGTCGTGCCTGTGTCGGACGAGCGCGGAGGCGGGGCCAAGCTGTTGTCACTGAAATCCCCGCCGCCGGACCAGCCGAGTCGGCTTCGCCTTCTAAGAGAAAATCTCCGCCAGTTCGTCTACGCTGGTGCCTTCCCTAACCTGGCGAAGTTCAACATAGGCGACCGCAATGGCCACCGATGCCACCGTGGACACGACCGTCGCGATAAGGACGCTTCCGATAGCGCCGAAAATCAGGGCGACCGTCGAGAGGCCGCTGAAGAAAGCGAAAATCAGGCCGATCAGCAAGGCAAACATCATCTGGAAGGCAAGCGCCGCCAAAAACAGGATCAGAAAGACACCGAACATCGGCCAGCGGCTGCCCTTTGTCAGAGCACGGCTGCGCGACATCGCGCCAAACATGCCAAGCCGCTCCTGCATCAGCACCGGCACGGAAACCGATATGCCGAGCAGCCACCTGATGCCGGCAACGAGCAACACCACGAAGGCAATGATCGCTCCGAAGATCGGCACCAACATTCCGGCGATGCCCATCACGATGAGGCCAAGGATCATGGCCAAAAAGACAATCAGCCCCACCCCCAGCGTCGGGAATATGCTGCGCAAGGCTATCTGGATGCAGTCGCCGATCGCCGGGCGCTTGCCGTTCAGGTCCTCTATCGTCGCTTGCACCAGCGAGGACTGGAACAACAGCGCGCAAACGAAATAGATCAGGCTTAAAACGAGCGATAAGAACGAGCTGCTCATAATGACCCACTTCGCGCCGAGTGGAGGTGTGGCGATGTAGCCGTTGGGGCCGCCATTCCAGTGGTTCGACAGATTGAGCGCAACTGCTGGGAGGACCAGGAAAAGCGCCGCCAAAGCAATCATCAGACCGGGATTGCGGTCGATCACGGCGAAGGTGTTGTTGAAAACCCTGCCGATCTGGAACTTCTCAAGCCGCGCCGACGCCGTCGATGCCACGATTACCCCTTCCGGCCCGAGCTAGATCCCGGCCAATCGCGCCAACATGACTGGCTGTTCTCGGGCCAAAACCTTCGTTACGAGAAGATCTCCGCCAGTTCGTCGACGCTGGTGCCTTCCCTGACCTGGCGCAGCTCGACATAGGTGACGGCAATCGCCACCGAAATCACCGCCGAAACGATTGTCGACAGCAGGCTGCTTCCGATGGCAGCGGCGATGAGACCGGTCGTGCTGATCCCGCCGCTCGCAATAGCAGCCTGAAACAGCAAGGTGAAAACCACTTGTAGCCCTATCGCAACAATGCCGAGGACCAGAAACAGCGCGAATATCCGCCAGCGGCTTCCCTTCGTCAGCGCCCTGCTTCGCGAAATCGAGGCGAAGACGCCAGGCCTTTCCTGAACTGCGACGGGCACAGCCACCGATATGCTGATCAGCCACATGGCTATGGGGATGAGCGACAGAAGTGCAATCACACCGCCGACGATGGGGATGGCCATGGTGATGACCGTTAATATCATCGCCACCAGAAACATTGCCACGATGATCACAAGACCAATTCCGAGCGTGGGGAGGAAGCTGCGCAAGGCTATCTGAATGCAATCGCCAATCGACGGGCGCTTGCCGTTCAAATCTTCGATTGTCGCTCGTACCAGCGCCGCCTGCGCCAGAAAGGCCAAGATCAGGAGCACCAGGCCGGCAATCATCGAAACGGCACCATAGCCCGCCATCGCCGATTGCTCGAAGCTCGCCCCAGGTACTGCTATCTTTGCAATCTGTCTAAAGCTCCAGATGTTGTACAGCAGCGCAGGCAGCGTCGAAAAAAGGCCGACGATGGCGGCAAGTGGGACGAAGCTTCGTCCGATTACCGAAAACGTATTGCTGAAAGCCCTGCCGATGCTGAACCGTTCCGGCCGCTCGCTCGCGATTGACGTCATGTTACATTCCCCCCGACTAATGGATACCCGAAATCAGAAAGTATAAATCACCGATATTGATACTTGCGGTTGCCGCCGCTTGCAATTGCCTTGGCGTATTGTCAGTGTCGGCCCGCGAACCGCAGGTTGCAGGGGGGGCGAAAAGGTGACTGCTGCACAGCCGGACGCTGCGCAAGCCGAATGGCTGGCCAAACTGCACAAGCAGTTGCTGTCAGAGGATTCGATCCAGTTCGACCTGCCGGCCTACAGACCACCCGAGACACCCGAGTGGCTGAGACCGCTGGGCGAGTTCCTGAAATCGCTCGGCCCGTACATGATCTACCTGTTCTGGGGCGCGGTGATCACAGGTGCCGCGATCATTCTGCTGCTGATTGTCCTTGAAGTGAAAGGCGTCGCCTGGCGCCTGCCCTGGTGGCGCAAAAAGAGCGTGACCGAGGCGGAAGCGACATGGCACCCCGACGTTGGCGCCGCGCAGGTCCTGCTGTCGGAAGCCGATGCGCTGGCCGCCCGGGGCGAGTATGACGAGGCGGTGCATCTCCTGCTTCGCCGCAGCGTTGCCGACATTGCCGGCCGCCTGCCCGACTTCCTGCGCCCGTCGCTGACCGCGCGCGATATCGCGGGAGCGGCGTCGCTGCCAACGCGGGCGCGTGGCGCCTTTACCCAGATCGCGCGCATCGTCGAGGCCGCTCTGTTCGCGCGCCGGCCGGTCGGGCCCGAGGGCTGGCAGGAGGCGCGCAGCGCCTATGAGCGATTCGTCTTCAGGGATGCCTGGACGTGAGTGACGCGACAGCCGACATCGCCCAGCAGGAACCGTTCAGCCGCAGGACGCTGTTCTGGGGCATTTTCGCCAGCCTGCTCGCGGCCGCAGGCTTCTTCCTGTTGTCCACCTATGCGCCCGACTTTCGCCAGCCGAGCGTCGGTGGCGCAACGCCGCTGTCGAAGAGCGGCATCGGCTATGCCGGTCTGGCGCAATGGCTGAAGCTGACCGGCGAAGCGCCCGACATGGCGCGGTCCGACAGCGATCTCGAGACCGAGATGCTGCTGATCGTCACCATTTCGCCCGACAGCGACCCGGATGCGCTCGCCAACATCATCAAGCTTCGCAAGGGCCTGGATACGCTGTTCGTTCTGCCCAAATGGGCGACCTTGCCGCTGTTCCAGCATGAGGGCTGGGAGATGAAGATCCAGCGGCTGCCGGATGTGATGGTCAACGACTGGCTCGGCCGCATCGCCAAGGCGACGCTCGGCGAAGGTGAGACCATGGCCAAGCAACTCGACGTCGCAGGGCAAATGGTCAGCGTTCCCGGCCAGCTGCAATGGGTGGCCGACGAACACCCGCTGATTGCCGCCGGCAACGGTAAGGCCGTGCTGACCGAGGTTGAAGACGAGCGGTTCTACATTCTGACGGACCCCGATCTCATCAATAACGCCGGCTTGAAAGATCCCGACAAGGCGGCGGCGGCGCTCAAGCTGATCGAGCTCCTGCAGCCCGAAGAGGGTGCCGTCATGTTCGACCTGACGCTGCATGGCGTCGGGCGAAAATACGATCTCGCCAAGCTTCTGGTCGAGCCGCCCTTCCTGGCGCTGACGCTGACCATCCTGGCGGCGGCGGCACTTGCCTTCCTGCATGGCCTTGGCCGGTTCGGGCCGCCGCGGGCCGATCAGCGCGCCATCGCCTTCGGCAAGCGCGCGCTGGTCGATACCACGGCGATGCTGTTGCGCCGCGCTGGCCGGCTGGAGGAACTGGGCGACCGCTATGGAGCACTGGCACGCGTGCGCGCCGGCGCGCTGCTCGGCGCGCCGCACGGTTTGCAGGGCGAAGCGCTCGACCGCTGGCTCGATTCCCGCGACAAGGACGAAGCCGGCGGTTTCACGACCCGCCTGCAAGCTGCGAACGCGGCAAAGACCCTGACACAAATGCATGATGCAGCCGAAAAGCTGCACGACTGGACGGCAAGGAGGCTCGGTGAACGTCGATGATGTGAAGGCCCTGGCGACACAGATCAGGGAAGAGGTGGCCAAGGCCATCACCGGGCAACACGATACGGTCGATCTGATGCTGACGGCATTGTTCGCCGGCGGGCATATATTGCTCGAAGGACCGCCGGGCACGGCCAAGACGATGACGGCGCGCTGCTTTGCCCAGGCGCTGGGGGTCGCCTATGGCCGTATCCAGTTCACGCCCGACCTGATGCCCGGCGATATCGTCGGTTCCAACATCTACAATTTCCAGACCGGGCAATTCACGCTGACGCGCGGCCCGATCTTCTGCGACCTTTTGCTCGCCGACGAAATCAACCGCACGCCGCCCAAGACCCAGGCCGCCCTTTTGGAGGCGATGCAGGAACATGCCGTCACCTTCGACGGCACCACCCATGCGCTCGGCCAGAATTTCATGGTGGTGGCGACGCAGAACCCGATCGAGCATCAGGGCGTCTATCCCCTGCCCGAGGCCCAGCTCGACCGTTTCCTGTTCAAGCACCGGGTGAGCTACCCCGGCCCGCAAGAGGAAAAGGCGATCATCATCCATCATGGCGGCGGCACCGCCTCGCACGATATCAAGCAATACGGCATCACCGCCCAGGCCGACCGCAAGACGCTGGAAAAGGCGTTGGCGACCGTCGGCGAGGTCACGATTGTCGACGACGTCGTGGACTATATCGCAAGGCTGGTGCGGGCCACGCGCGCCAGCCCCGATCTGGAAGTCGGTGCCAGCCCGCGTGCGGGCGCCATGCTGGCGAGAGCCGCACGCGCCCGGGCAGCGCTCGACGGGCGCGCCTATGTCATCCCCGACGACGTCAAGGCGCTTGCGGTGCCGGCGCTGCGCCATCGCGTGATCCTGTCGCCGGCGGCGCAGATCGACGGCCGCCTGGTCGAGCAGATCGTCACCGACTTGGTCGACCAGACGGAAGCGCCACGTTGATCTATCCGAGCGGCCGGGCAGTCTGGGCAGGTGCGGCAGGTGCAATACCGGCCTTCCTGATCGCGCTCGCGCTGCCGTCGCTGTGGTATCTCGGCCTGTTGTGGATCTGCGCGCTGCTTGCTTTCCTGGCCGTGGACGCCGCCGCCGGGCGCGGACGCGCTTCCCTGGATGCCAGCATCCATGCCCCGCCGCAAGTCAGCGTCGGCGGCCAGTTCACCGTCCATGTCACTGCCGGGCTCAGCAGACGGTCGCGCGCGGTGCAGGCGCGCCTCGGCCATGACGAGCGGCTGGCCCCGCTGGGCGGCACCGGCGGCGCGTTGACCGCCGAGGCCGGCAGCGCATCGCTCGATCTCAAATTTCAGGCGCTGCGGCGCGGCATTGCCAGGTTCGATCGCCTGTGGGTGCGCTGGCGCGGGCCGTTCGGGCTGGTCTGGAACCAGGTCGTGCTGCCGATGGACGGCAAGGTGGCGGTGCTGCCCAACGTCAGCAGCGCCCGCGACGAGGCGATCACGCTTCTGCAGCGCCAGGCGCTGCCCGATGGCCATGCGCAGCGCCGCGCCGGCCAGGGCCGCGAATTCGAGGCGCTCAAGGACTACCAGCCCGGCATGGGCCGGCGCATGATCGACTGGAAGCGCAGCGCCCGCCACGGCAGGCTTCTGGCGCGCGAATTCCGTATCGAGGAGAACAACAACATCGTGCTGGCCATCGATAGCGGCCGGCTGATGTGCGAGCCCGTCGACGGCGTGCCGAAGGTCGACCGCGCCGTCACCGCAGCCTTGCTGTCGGCGTTCATTGCGCTGAAGGGCGGCGACATGGTCTCCCTGTTCGGCTTCGACGCGCGGCCGCGCGTTTCCAGCGGCGCCGTGCGCGGCTCCGCCAGCTTCGCCATGATCCAGAAGCGGGCGGCGGAAATCGACTATTCCACCGAAGAGACCAATTTCACCCTTGCCCTGACGACCCTTGCAGCAAAGCTCGACCGACGCTCGCTGGTGATCATCTTCACCGACTTCGTCGATCCGATCAGCGCCGAACTGATGCTGCGCACAGTAGGCCGGCTCACCGAACGCCATCTGGTGCTGTTCATGATGATGAAGGATGTCGAGCTGGAGACCTTGGCCGACATGCCGCCGGACACACCAGAGGATGTGGCGCGCTCCGTCGTCGCCGGCGGGCTGCTGCGCGAAAGGCAGGTCGTCATCGGCAGGCTCAGGCTGCTCGGCGCGCATGTCATCGAAGCCGACCATCAGAGGCTCGGACCGGCGCTGGTCGAGCGCTATCTCGAGCTGAAGCGAGAGGATCTGTTGTGAACGCGCTGGTCGGCAAGGATGCGGTGCGCCAGTCGCTGGCGAGCTTCCGTTCGGAGCGCGAGGCCGACTGGAAGGCGTTCGAGGCGCTGCTTGCCCGGGTCGAGAAACGTGCGCCACGCACGCTGTCGGAAGACGAACTGCTGTCGCTGCCACTGCTCTACCGCTCGGCGCTGTCCTCGCTTTCGGTGGCGCGGGCGACGTCGCTCGACAATGCGCTGGTCAGCTATCTCGAAGCGCTTTGCCTGCGCGGCTACTTCTACCTCTATGGCGCACGTCGCGGCCTGCGGCAGCGCATCGGCGACTTCTTCCTGCATGACTGGCCACACGCCATTCGCGATTTGTGGCGCGAGACCTTGCTGTCGGTCGTCCTGACCTTTGTCGGCGCCGGCGCCGGCTACTGGCTGGTGGCCAAAGACAAGGGCTGGTTCGACGCCATCATTCCGCCGAGCCTGGCCGGCGGGCGCAACCCGGATGCCTCGGCCGAAGTGCTGCGGCAGGTGCTTTATGACGGCACCGAGAATAATTTCCTGTCGGGCTTCGCCGCCTATCTGTTCACGCACAATGTCCAGGTGGCGATCCTGGCCTTCGCGCTGGGCTTTGCCTTCGCGGTGCCGAGCGTGCTCTTGATCCTGATGAATGGCTGCCTGCTTGGCGCGATGTTCCAGATCTACGTCGCCAAGGAGCTCGGCCTGGAGTTGGGCGGATGGCTGTCCATCCATGGCACCACCGAGATCTTCGCGATCGCCTTGGCGGGCGCCGCCGGCATGCGCATCGGCACGCGCATCGCCTTCCCCGGCGAACTGACGCGGATGACGGCTGCTGCCGATGCCGGGCGCGTGGCCGCCACCACCATGGTCGGCGTGACGATCATGCTTTTGTTTGCCGGCCTGCTCGAAGGCATCGGTCGGCAGGTGATCACCAGCGACGTGACACGCTACGCCATTGGCGGCGGCATGCTGACGCTGTGGCTTTGCTATTTCTATGTGTTCAGGGTGGTGCGGCATGGCGACCGCTAGGCGTGCTGCCGTCTCGACCATACGGCCGCTGATCACGCCGGAAGGGGTCGGTCTCCGGATCAAGCTCGCCGATGCCGGCACTCGCGCCGCCGCCTTCCTGCTCGACTTTGTCATCATCATCGTCACGGCGATCGTGATCTCGATCATTGCACTGTTCGGGCTGGCCGGCCTCAAAGGCGAAGGCGCGCAGCCGCTGTTCATCGTCTGGATCATCCTGATCTTCTTCCTGCGCAACGCCTATTTCATCGTCTTCGAAGCCGGCCGCCGCGCCGCCACGCCCGGCAAACGGATGCTCGGCATCCGGGTGGCGTCGCGCAGCGGCGCCGGCCTGTCAGTCGATCAGGTCATTGCCCGCAATCTGATGCGCGAGATCGAGATATTCCTGCCGCTGTCGATCATCCTTGGCCGCAGCGAGATGGGGCTCGCCGACACGCTGTCGACGATCTTCGGAATGGTGTGGACGCTGTTGTTTGCGCTCTTCCCGCTGTTCAACCGCGACCGCATGCGCATCGGCGACCTGTTGGCCGGAACCTGGGTGGTCGAGGCGCCCAAACTGGCGCTGGTCGAAGACCTGTCGCAACGCCAGGACACCACTACCCGCGCCTTCCGCTTCACCCAGGCGCAGCTCGATGCCTATGGCATCGCCGAACTGCACAAGCTGGAAGAGGTGCTGCGCCGCGACGACTATTTCGCACTGAAAGCCGTGGCCGAGACGATCGGGCGCAAGATCGGCATGATGGTCGAGCCGGTCGATTCCAGGGCCTTCCTCACCGCCTATTATGGCGAGCTGCGGGCACAGCTTGAGCGCAAGCTTCTGCTGGGGACGCGTAAGGCGGATAAGTACCAGCGGTAGATCGGAGTTCGGGATGCCGGCTCAAGTTAGCGAAGCGGAAAAAGCCAGAATAGAACGCGCCATTCAGGCGGCAGTCTCCGGATCCTGGAAGGAATTTGCAGAACTCACCGACGAACCGTTTCCAAACGATGCATCGATGAGGGAGCAATTCGGAGATACTTCTTCCCGACTTCAGCAAGCCGACGGAAATTGGGAAATGACCTCAGGCATAGGTATCGTGCCTGACGGCAGCGCGCGCCTGATCACAGTCTTGATCAAGGCGCCGCCCACCGTGGATATTGTCCTGACGCTGCACAGCACGAGCGATCGGGATGACAGCACGATCAGCATCTGGACGTTCTTTCAGCAGGTGAATTGGGGCGATTAGGCCTCGCCTACCCCACCCACTTCTCATAGTCGGACACCAAAAGGTGCACCGGCGCGACATCCTCGTCGATGTTGGAGAAGCGGCCGATCGGCTCGCGGAAGACGTTGTCGGTGAGATCGTCATTGACGGTCGAGACCTCGCCGATCAGCACATCCTTGCCCTCGGCCCAGAAGGCGTGCCAGACGCCGGGCAGCAGCGTCACGCTCTGGCCCGGGTCGAGCTTCAGGAGCCCGCCTGCCGGCAGCCTGTGGATGGTGCCGTCGACCGGCACCGTCACTTCGGCCTTCGGATCGATGCCGCCGTCGCGATCGTGCATGAACAGTTCAAGCACGAGCTTACCGCCGCCGCGGTTGATGATGTCCTCGGCCTTGATGTTGTGGCGGTGCATCGGCGACAGCTGATCCTTGCGCGAGATCATGATCTTCTCGGCGTAAAGCATGCCCATGCCCTTCTTCATGTCGGCATAGACGCCGTTGCGAACGGTGAACAGGAACAGGCCGAGTTCGTCGAATTTTTCCTGGCCGTAATCGGTGATGTCCCAACCGAGCCGCGAGGTGAAAATGGCGGCGGAGTCGGCCTTGCGCGCCTTCATCTCTTCCGGGCTCCAGTAGGCGAAGGGCGGCATGATGTAGCCGAACGAGCGGATGAAGGCGTCTGCATCGCGGATGATGTCGTTGACGGTGGAGCGTTTCATGATCGTGATCCCTTCGCGTCGCGTTCCCTGGAGTTATCTGAAGCGCATAGCCGAACAGCGCTGCGGTGTCGACGCAAACTGCGTGCTGGCCCCATGACATCCGTGCGGATCGGGGCCATAAGTCAGCCAGATTTCCCAGGGTGATATTTCATGCAAGGCATAGACGACCTCGACACGCCGGCGATCCTCATCGACGCAGCCCGCGCCGAAGCCAACATCACACGAGCGCAGGCGCATGCCGACCGCCACGGGCTGAAACTCAGGCCGCACATCAAGACGCACAAGCTGCCTTATTGGGCGAAGAAGCAGGTGGCGGCCGGCGCGGTCGGCATCACCTGCCAGAAGATCGGCGAAGCCGAGGTGATGGCCGATGCCGGGCTGACCGATATTTTCCTGCCCTACAACATCCTTGGCCGCGCCAAGCTGGAGCGGCTCAAGGCCCTGCATGGCCGTGTGACACTGTCAGTGACGGCCGACAGCCTCGAAACGCTGGAGGGGCTCGCCGCCACCTTCACCGATGCAGGGCACCCCCTGCCCGTCCTGGTCGAATGCGACACCGGCATGGGCCGTTGTGGTGTGCAAAGCGCCGCCGAGGCGCTGGCACTGGCGAAGTTGATCGACCAAGCCAAGGGGCTCACCTTCGGCGGGCTGATGACCTACCCCGCGGCCGGCCGCGCCGCCGAGGCTGAATCGTGGCTGGCCGGCGCCAAACAAACGCTCGCGGCATCGGGCCTCGCCTGTGAACGCATCTCCAGCGGCGGCACGCCTGACATGTGGCGCTCGGGCGAGGACAGCGTGGTGACCGAATACCGCCCCGGCACCTACATCTACCTCGACCGCTACCAGGTCGCCAAAGGCGTCGGCACGCTCGACGATTGTGCGCTGACGGTGCTCGCCACCGTGGTCAGCCATCCGACGCCGGCCCGCGCCATCCTGGACAGCGGCAGCAAGGCGCTGTCCAGCGACACGCTGGGGCTCGCCGATTTTGGCGAGCTGCTCGGCATGCCCGGCGCCCGCGTCACCAGCTTGAGCGAGGAACATGGCACGGTCACGCTTGGAAATGGTGCGAAGCTTCGCATTGGCGAGCGCGTGCGCGTGGTGCCTGATCATTGCTGCGTGGTGACCAACCTGTTCGACCAGGTGCATCTGATCGACGGTGACAAGGTGCTGGAAACGCTGAAGGTGGAAGCGCGTGGGCGGATGGAGTGAGGCTTTTCGTTTTGGAGGCTCGCCCTATTTCGACATTGACGAATTGTAATTTATAACTTACTAGTCCCCATGGCAATCCTGAAGCAGACAGCCACCTTTCGGAGGTGGCACCAAAAGCTGAAAGACGGAAGAGCCAAGGCGGCAATTGCCGTTCGGCTGCAACGTTTGATTGTAGGAAATCCCGGCGACGTGGCCCCAGTGGGTGAAGGCATCAGTGAATTGCGCATTCACTATGGGCCCGGCTATCGCGTTTATTTCACAAGCGCGGTGAAACGGTCATCCTGCTCCTGTGCGGCGGGGATAAAAGTTCACAAGAAACCGACATACGGACAGCAAAGCGCCTGGCCGTAGAATGGAGTGACGACAATGGTTGAAAAAATCTATGATTTCGATCCCGCCGAAATGCTCGATTCCGATACGGCAATCGAGGCGTTTCTGGCAGAGGCAATGGAAACCGGAGACGCCAAATTCGTCGCGTCCGCCCTCGGTGTCGTTGCCCGCGCCAAGGGGATGAGCAACATTGCCAGAAAGACCGGCTTGGCTCGCGAGCATCTTTATACCTCGCTCAGCGAAAACGGTAATCCTACGCTGGAAACCACACTGGCGGTCATGAAAGCATTCGGCTTTAATTTGGCCCCAAAGCACGGTGCAACTCAGGTCTAATCTACGCCAGCGCGCGTCGAGCGCGAGGTTGTTCGGGCCAACTGAAATCAGGACTGATAAACCGGACCCAGCGCCGCCTTCAGCGGATCCAGCGCGTCGCCATACAGCTTCCAGCGCTCGACCGAGGATGAATAGATCGGCTGGCGCACCTGCCAGCGGCTCGGCGTCCGCACGGTGCGCTCGGTTTCGTTGAAACGCAAGCAGGCATCGTCCCACTCGATGCCGAGGAATCCGATCAATCCGCGGGCGCGATTTTCGAAATCGGCGACCGTTTCTTCGTAGGGCATGTCGTGGATATCCAGCGGGATGACCTTGGCCCAATGGCGCATCAGGCGCTCATACTGCCGGTAATACTGCCCAAGCTTGGTCAGATCGGCGTTGTAGCCGTGCGCCTCGGAAAAATTATGCATGAAACAGGACGCGCAATTGTCCATCGGGTCACGCCGGCAATGGATGATGCGGGCATTCGGCAAGATCAGGCTGATGAAGGCCAGCAGCTCGAAATTATGCGGCATCTTGTCGACGACAAGCCGCGCCGTGTTGTTGCGCTTTTTGAGAGCGTCGAGATATTTCGATCCAAGCTCCTTGGCCTTGGCCGCAGTGAGCGCCGCCATGGCCTCGGTGAAAATGGCTGGGTCGAGCTTGTCGAACCCAAGTTCGCCGGCAAGTGAACGAATGGTCGACAACTCGCCGGCGCCATGGATATCGCGATGGCTGGCGCATATCTGCTCGGTCAGCGTCGTTCCCGACCGTGGCATGCCGACGATGAAGACCGGGCGTCTGGATGGATTTCCCAAATTGGCTCGCGCCTCGAAGAAGCCGGCGTCGAAGGTGTCGATGAAGCTGTCGTAAAGCTGGGTGTGCCGGTCGATGTCGAAGTCATTGCCGGAAATCGCCTTGGCCCTCGCGAAATGGCGGATGGCCGGGCCATAATCGCGCTGATCATTGAGCATCTTGCCGGCGGCGTGGTGCAGCACTACCCGCTCGCGATCGGTGGTTGTCGGCAATTCCAGGCGTTTCAGCACCAAAGGCAACGTCGGATCGTCCTTGACCGCCCGGCGCGCAAGCGCCATTCCAGCCAGCGCCTCGACATGGCCCGGGTCGATGGCAAGGGCCTTGCTGAAGCATTCGACCGCCTCGGCCGGCCGGCCAATGTCGGTGAGCAAATCGCCCATACCGGCAAGTGCCATCACCGACTGGCCGTCGATAGCCAGCGCCTGGCGATAGAACCCTTCGGCAATGTCGCCCTCGAGCTGGCTGCGGTAGGAGCGGCCGAGATTGCACAGCGCTTCGATGAGCCCTCCGTCGAGCTCGATCGCCTTTCTCAGATGTCTGCGCGCCTTGTCGACGTTGCCGGTGACATTGTAGGCATTGCCGAGATTGTTGCGGAAGATGGCGTTGTCCGGTTCGAGCTTGACCGCCCTTTCCATATAGGCAATGGCGGCGTCATGATGCTCGGCCTCGATGGCGAGCGTGCCCATCAGGTTCAGCGCCATGGCATTTTTGGGCTGCGTGCGAAGCACCGTCTGGTAGCAGAACTCGGCCTCGCGAAAACGCTTGCGCCGTTGCAGGTCGATGCCGCGCTGCAATGTCTTTTCCGCCGGCTCACCGGCGGTCGGCAGCGAGGCTGGGATCATTGCCGGCAGGCCCAGGGGTTGCCGGCGTGGCAAGAGCGGCATCCGTCAAATCCCGGTCGCGGCCTGCGACGAACCAATCAGAACTTCAGGGTAACGCCAAGCTGGAGATTGTGGGAGTACAATTTGGCGTTCTCGTATGTGCCGCCGCCATCATTGTCGTCTAGATCCACGCTTGTCACGGCCTTAAAGCGGTAACCGAAATCGAGGTCGACATTCTGCGTTACCGCGTAGGTAACACCGGCGCCCACCTGGCCGGCGAAACCCCAGCCGCCAGGCCCGTATCCAAAGGCGTGGCCATCAAAGTGAGTATCGGCGGTAACATAGGCCGCGCCGAGACCGCCGCCGACATAGAGTTTGGCATCACCAAAATGCGCAACATCGGCCCAGACGTTGGCGAGAAGATAGGTGGCCGACAGATTGCCGGAAGCCGGATAGTTGCCGACGCCCGTGTAGCTGTATTCGCTTGCCTTGTAGCGCGCGTAGGACAGTTCGCCTTCGACACGAAACACATCGTTGATGCGCCGACCGACAGCGCCGCCGATTACGAACCCGGTATCAAGATCGACTGAATACCCAGTACCATTGTAGTCCGTTTTCACATGGTTCGGGAAACTGGCGCCGCCGAAGAGCGTGACGTACCAGAGATCCTCTGCCCTCGGAACGTCGACGATCGCGTCGGCGGCGTACGCCGAACTCCAGCCAAGCGCCAATGCAAATGTCGAGACGCCAGCCAACAAGCGCAGTTTCATCGCCGATTCCCTCGCTACAACTAGTGACTGGTATCACTCTTGCTTCGCGGCCGAGCTGTCAAGAAAGCAAACGAGATCAAGGAGCCAAGCGAAGTCGGGAACAATCTTTTGAGAATTCTTGTTGCTGCACCGCAACATAGCAGCACATGCTAATGTTTGGCGGCAGGCGTATGGCTTCGGTTTTGAAAATCGCGCTAGTCGGCCTGCCGTGCTGCCACCCTGCGCATGGCGATCACCCGCCGGCGGCGGATTTCGGTGCGCATCGCCGTCAAATGCAGCGCGAAGAACAGCACGGTGAAGCCGAGCGCCATCACCAGCAGCGGCCATAGCAGGCTGGGATCGATCGTCGGTCCGCCGAGCCGGAACACCGACGCCGGCTGGTGCAGCGTGTTCCACCAGTCGACCGAGAATTTGATGATCGGGATGTTGATGAAGCCGACGAGCGTGATGATGGCGGCGGCCCAGGCGGCGCGGCTGGCGTCATCCAGCGCACGCGTCAGCGCGATGATGCCGAGATACATCAGGAACAGGATGAAGACCGAGGTCAGGCGGGCGTCCCAGACCCACCAGGTGCCCCACATCGGCTTGCCCCAGATCGAGCCGGTGACCAGCGCAAGTGCGGTGAAGGTGGCGCCGATCGGGGCTGCCGACTTCAGCGCGACATCGGCCAAGGGATGGCGCCAGACCAGCGTGCCGAGCGCGGCGACGGCCATCACCGTGTAGCACATCATGGCGAGCCAGGCGAAAGGCACGTGGATATACATGATGCGCACCGTGATGCCCTGCTGGAAATCCTCAGGCGCGGCAAAGCTCATATAGAGACCGATGGCGAGCAGGATCGCGGCGATCGACGCCAGCCACGGCACCAGCCTATCGGCCAGCCCGACAAAGCGCGTGGGGTTGGCGAGGTCGGTCCAGCCGGCGAGGCGTGAGGAGGTATCGCTCATAAGGTCTAGATAGACCGGCGGCGCGTTCGGGGCAATCGAGGGAGTGTCGCAGTCTTATTTACCCTCCCCCTCGTGGGGAGGGTCGCTGCAAAGCAGCGGGGTGGGGTGGCGGGCACTACCCCACCCGGACCTTCGGTCCGACCTCCCCACAAGGGGGAGGTAAAAAAGCTTACGCAGCTTCGATATTCACCGTGCGGCTGAGACGGCGGACTTCCTCGTCGTTGAGCAGGCCGCCGGCGCGCAGCAGGCTGGCGAAACGGCCATTGCGCAGCGACAGTTCGGCGAAGCCGCCCATCTCGACCACCTTGCCCTTGTCCATGAACACGACCAGGTCGGCGTCGCGGACGGTGGTCAGGCGGTGGGCGATGATGAAGGTGGTGCGGTTGCGCCTCAGTTCGTCGATGGCTTCCTTGACGCGGTCCTCGGTCTCGACATCGAGCGCGCTCGTTGCCTCGTCGAGCACCAGGATCGGTGCGTCCTTGAGCACGGCGCGGGCAATGGCGATGCGCTGACGCTCGCCGCCTGAAAGCTGGCCGCCGCGCTCGCCGACGACGGTGTCATAGCCGGCGCTCTTGGCAAGGATGAAATCCTGCGCGGCAGCCGCATTGGCGGCGGCGTGAACCTCGTCATAAGTCGCCTCGGCACGACCGACGCGGATGTTGTCCTCGATCGAGCGGTTGAGCAGGCCGGCATCCTGGAAGACGGTGGCGATCGAATGACGCAGCGACTTGCGGGTCACCGTGCGGGTGTCGATGCCGTCGATCAGGATACGGCCATGAGACGGCGAGAAGACGCGCTGCAAGAGGTTGATCAGCGTCGTCTTGCCGGCGCCGGTCGGGCCGACGATGGCAACCGTCTGCCCGGCCTGGACCTCGAAGGAGACGTCGTCGACGCCCTGCCGCGAATTGGCAAACTCGAAGCCGACATTCTCGAAGCGGACATGGCCGGTGACGTTGGTGAGGTCGCGCAAGCCGTCCGGCTCGGCGGAGTCGGCGGCCGAATCCTCGAGGTGATAGAAGTCCTCGAGCTTGGCGCGGGCTTCGGAAATCTGGTTGGCGAAAGCCGACATCTGGTCGAGGCGGGCAATCAGCAGCGTGGCAAAGCCGGTGAAGGCGATGACGTCGCCGATCTTGAGCTGGCCATGGGTGACCAGATAGGCGCCGATCAAAAGCACAACCATCATCGAAATGGTCGACGACAGGCGGTGCAGCGCATTGGCCATCGCCCACCAGTCGAGCACCGGGTTCTGCGCGTCGAGCAGGTTCTTGACATAGCGGCGCAGCGTATCGGCCTCGTGGCCGAGACGGTTGTAGCTCTGCAGCACGGCGACATTGCTGACCGAGTCGGTCACATGCGCGAACACCTGATGGTAGTGGCGCTCGACCGCGGCCTGGCCCGCCTTGGTGCGCTTCATCACAAGCCGGCCGATGCCGACATAGAGAACGCCCAGCGCCATCAGCACCAGCGACATGCGAAGATCCATGCTTATAGCGGTCGGAATCAGCAGAGCCAGCGCAACAGCCGTCGACAGATGCTGGCGCATGAATTCAAGCCACAGGCTGAACAGCGTCTCGACGGCGCGCAGCAGCGTGTGCAGCGCGTTGGAGGTGCCGCGCTGGTGGTGCCAGGCGAGCGGCATGGTGATCACGCGCTCGAACGACTGGCACAGCACCTCGCTGCGCCGCTTGTGGGCAAAACGGTCGGCGCCGCGCGCCACCAGCACGAAGGCGACGATGTTAAAGGCGCCGAGACCGGCCCACAGCGCCAGCGTCGAAAACACCGAACCCTTATCGGAGATGGCGTCGATTACCCGGCCGAACATGATCGGCTCGAGGATGGCGATAATGGCGAGCGCGACATTCGCACCGCAGATAAACGCAACGCGCTTCCTGTCGGCTGCGAGATAACCCAGCGCTCTCCAGTAGATTTGCAGAAGTGACACTTCAGCTACTCCGCCCAAAACATTATTGTGCACCGCACCATTTCTTGACACGTACCGGTTAACGGGTCGCAAAACAATGCCCGTCTACCTCTTCCGTTCCCATTCTGCGAACAAAAGATGACGACGTTGCGAAATCTGCCGTGATCACCTAACGGTTTGAGATAAAAGGTGAAATGTCAGTCTTGCGGCAAAATCATGGCAACAGCTGGCCCTGCCACATTTTTAGTCACTGCACGCTTGGACCGCCGTTATCGGGAAGGCACGCCGTTCTGCGCCAGGAGCATGTCGAAGTAGAAAACGCGCGCCTCGAAAGGCGCGCGTCAATAACCTGAAGCCTTTGATTTTACGAGGGTATCTTGACGACCACCTCGGTCTTGTCGCCGGCTTTCGGCTGAAAACCGGAAGATTTTGTCTTGGTTCCATTGACTTCGAGCGAGATTGATTTGGCCTTTTTGTCGCGGATGACGCGAACCTTGATCTCCGACCCCAGCATCTTCAGCGTGGCAGAATAGCCGTCCCAATGGCTGGGCAGTTTCGGCCGGAACGTGATCTGCTTGCCCCGCCGCTCAATGCCCAGAATGCCTTCGACCGCAGCACGGTAGAGCCATCCCGCTGAGCCCGTATACCAGGTCCAGCCGCCGCGACCGCCCTTGTCCTCACCGGAATAGATGTCGGCGGCAACGACGTACGGCTCGACGCGATAATGCTCGGCCGATGCATCGTCGAGCGCATGGTTGACCGGGTTCAGCATCGAGAAGCAGCGATAGGCATCGTCGGTGCGGCCCATTTCGGCGAGCGCGATCACGAACCAGGTCGCCGCATGGGTGTACTGGCCGCCGTTCTCGCGCACGCCCGGCGGATAACTCTTGATGTAACCAGGGTCCTTTCTCGTGTTCTGGAAGGCCGGGGTAAACAGTTTGACGATCTTGAGCTTGTCGTCGACCAGCAGGTTCGTCGCCTGCTGCATCGCCGTGGTCGAGCGCGCGGGGTCGCCCTCGCCGGAGAGCACGCTCCACGACTGCGCGATGGAGTCGATCTTGCACTCGTCCGAATTGTGCGAGCCAAGCGGCGTGCCGTCATCGTAGCTGCCGCGGCGATACCACTGGCCGTCCCAGGCGGTGCTTTCCAGCGCCCGCTTCAGCACATCGGCGTGTTTTGTCCAGGCCTGCGCCCGCTTGGTGTCGCCCTGCCCCTTGGCCACGGTGGTAAAGTCGCCCAGCGTCTTCAAAAGGAACCAGCCGAGCCAGACACTCTCCCCCTTGCCGGCTTCGCCGACGCGGTTCATGCCGTCGTTCCAGTCGCCGCCGAGGATCAGCGGCAGCCCGGCCGGGCTGCTGCGCTTGACCGCAAGGTCGAGCGCGCGCGCGCAATGGTCGTAAAGCGAAGCGCTCGTCTTGGAGATTTCCGGCGTGAAGAAGGCGTCGTGCTCGCCCTCGCCCAACACCTGCCCGTCGATGAAAGGCAGCTGCTCCTTCAGGATCCCTGTATCGCCGGTCACCTCGATGTAGCGATTGGTGGCATGCGCCAGCCAGACCACATCGTCGGAGATCATAGTGCGCACGCCGGCGTCGGTGCGCGGCAACCACCAATGCTGGACGTCGCCTTCGGGGAACTGCCGGCGCGCCGCATTGAGGATCTGGTTGCGCGCCAGTTTCGGATCATGCGCAAGCAGGGCCAGCGTGTCCTGTAGCTGGTCGCGGAAGCCGAAGGCGCCGCTTGCCTGATAAAAGGCCGAGCGGGCGCGGATGCGGCAGGCCAGGCTCTGATAGGGCAGCCAGTGATTGACCATGGCGTCGAGCGCCTTGTCGGGCGTCTCGACCTGGATGGTGTCGAGGAAGCCGCGCCAGACGCGTTCATTATCGGCCAGCCGCTGGTCGAAATCCTTGCCCGAATGGGTCTGCACCAACGCGCTCGCTTCGGCTGATGTAGCGGCGTCGCCAAGCAGCCAGACCAGCGTGACGTCGCCGCCGGCAGGGATGTCGATGTCGCTGGCGACAGCTGCGCACGGATCGTCGCCGGCCTCGACGCGGCCCGACAGGCCGGCGCCGCTGACGACGGCGTGCGGGAAGGCGCTGGTGCCATGCCTGCCGATGAACTCGCCGCGATCGGCTGTCACCGAATGCACCGGACCAGTGGCGGCCAGGAAGGCCACCCGGTCGCCGAAATCGAGACCGTAGGGGTTTTGCGCCAGAAGCGCGCCAGTCGCTGGATCCCTGGACGGGATGATGGTCGCAGCCGTGCTCGAGCGATGGCTGCCGAGGACCCATTCGGCATAGGCATAGACGCGCAGCCGCGCCGGCGCCGGGCCTGAGTTCTGGATGCGCAGCCGCGTGATCTTCACTGGATCGACGGGATCGACGACGTGCGTCAGATCCATCGACAGCGGGCCGCGTTTGGACCGGAAGGTGGAGAAGCCCTGGCCGTGCCATGTCTCATAGGTCATCGAGGGATCGCGGACCACGGCAGCCAGCGGCGAGAATGCCTTGCCGCTGGCCTGATCGTAGATGTAGATGCCCTCGCCCGGCCGGTTGGTGACCGGATCATTCGACCATGGCGTCAGCTGGTAATCGCGGCTGTTGCGGCTCCAGGTGAAGGCAGCGCCTTCGGCCGAGACATGGAATCCGAACGAGGCGTTCGAGACGACGTTGATCCAGGGCTGCGGCGTCGAGCGCCGCCCGGCAAGGCGGGTGACATAGTGGCGGCCGTCGCCCTCGAAACCGCCAAAGCCGTTCCATTGGCTGAGGCCGCTGCCGTCGGCGCTGCTGTCGGACGCGGCATGGTATGCAGGCGCCGCCGGCACCGGCAGAGACGGCTCGCGCAGCGACGCGGGGGCCACCGGCTGCAGGGCATCGCGTGCTTGCAAGGCTGCCGCCTCGGCGCGTTCGATCTGGTCGAAGATGGTGCCGTTGCGGGTGTGCAGAACCACGCGGGCAACCGCCAGCAGCGTCTTGTACGTCGCCTCGTCCATCAGGTCGCGGCGCACGGCGAAGATGTGCTGGCGCGGCCCGAGTTCCTTGCCGCGCAGGCGGCTGTTTTCGCACAGCGTCTCGACCGCGCGCTGCAGGTCCTGGACATAGGACGATGCCTGCTCGTTGACGACCACGAAGTCGATCATCATGCCGCGGGCGCGCATATACTCCTGGAAGCGCAGCGCCTGGGCGACAATTTCGAGGTCGGCCACGTCGCCGATGCGGACCAGAAAGATCGGGAAATCGCCCGAAATGCTGGTCGGCCACAGGCTGGACTGCTTGCCCAGCCCCGAAGCGATGGATTCGCCGGGCAGGCGCAGGAACGGATCGGGATAGATCAGGAAACGCGCCAGCTTCTGCACATTGGCGGCGTCGGTCAGGCTGAGACCAAGATGGCGGGTCTGCACCTGCGAACGCGTCCAGGCAAGCATCGCCTGGCGGGCAAAACTTTCGGGATGGTCGAGCCTGGCGATGGCCTCGTCAAGTTCGGCGCGGTTGGCGCCGACGGCGGTCCAGAAGGTCAGCGATATCTTCTTGTTGGCCGGCACCCGCACCTGGCGGCGCAGGGCCGCTACCGGATCGAGGGTGAAGCCGTGGTGACCGCCAAGCTTGGCGCCGGGATCGAAGGCCGCCGCTTCCGCGATGGTACGGCCACGGCCGATGAAGGCACGGCGGTCGGTTTCGGCCTCGGCATCGCGCGCCGACCCGGACGGATCGGTGACGAAATGCACCATGGTGACGTCAGGCTCGTGCTTGTCGCGCTTGTGCCTGGTGGCAAAGATGGCACCGTTGTTGGCAGCGATCTCGGTCTCGATAAACATTTTCGAGAACGCAGGATGGGCATTGTCGGAGGCTTCGTTACCCAGCACCAGCTCGGCAAAGGAGGTCACCTCGATATGCCGGTCAGTGGCGCCGTCGTTGTAGAGCGTGACGCGCCGTCCCTCGCCATTGCCTTCCGAGATGACGATGCATTCGACCTCCGAACGCAGCGAGCCCACTGTTTTGACGAAGCTCGCCTTGTCGTCGGAAAACAGCGTCTGCACTCTCTCGCCGGTCGCCTGCTTCGGCTCTGCGGTGGCCGACCACCAGTCGCCGCTGCCGGCGTCGCGCAGGAAGATGTAGGAGCCGAGCCGGTCTTCGGTCGGATCGGGCTGCCAACGGGTGACGGCGAGTTCGCCCCAGCGGCTGTAACCGGAACCGGTGGCCGAGACCATGACGGAGTAGCGGCCATTGGACATGACGCTGGTGGCGCGCAACGCCCTCAGCGGGTCGAGGACGATGCGCGAATCCGGGCTCTCGACCTCGGTCTCGTCCTTCGAGCGCTCGTCGGCTTCGGTCCTGACTGTGGCGGTCGGGATGTCGCGCGGCGCCCTCTCCTGCAGCAGGAGTTCGGCAGACTCGATCACCGGATCGCTGTGGAAGCGGTCGCGCAGCCTGCCCTCGAAGATGGCGTCGGCAACGGCGGCGATCGACATGCCGGAGTGATGCGCCATGTAGTTCAGGACAACGGCATGGTCGGTGCCTTCCGGCACGCGCTGCGGCGTGAAGTCGACGGCGTCATAAAAGCCATGCCGGCCGAGAGCGCCGATGGAGCGCAGCCTGGCCAGATTCTGGACGGATTCGCGCGGTGTGAACTGCGCCGCGAGGATCGTGGCGTAAGGCGCGATCACCGTGTTCTGGCCAAGGCCGCGCTTGAGACCAAGTCCGGGCACGCCGAAATTGGTATACTGGTAGGTCAGTTCGCGGTCGCGGGCGTTGTAGGCCGCTTCCGAAATGCCCCAGGGCACGTTCTTCGAACGCGCGTACTGGATCTGGCGCTTGATGATCAGCTTGCTGGTCTGGTTGAGGATCGAGCCCTGCGGCTCCTTCATCACCAAAGGCGGCATCAGATACTCGAACATCGAGCCCGACCAGGACATCAGCGCACCCTGGAAGCCGATCTCGACGATCGGCCTTCCAAGCCGGAACCAATGCTCCGTCGGCAGGTCACCCTTGGCGATGGCGAACAGGCTGGTCAGCCGCGCCTCGGAGGCGAGCAGATCGTAGCAGCTCTCATCGAGCTGGTGCTCCTCGACCCGGTAGCCGATCGAGAGCAGTTTGCGCTCCTGACGCATCAGGAAAGAGAAATCCATCTCGAAGGCATAGCGGCGGCAGCGTTCGCGCAGCGCCAGCAGCTTGGCGCGCAAGGCTTCGACGGCGTTTTCGTCGCTGTGCGAGTCATGCACATGCGCCTCGCAGGTCGCTTCCAGCCGTGCCGCCCAGTCGGCGATAATGTCGCTGCGCTGCGATCCGGCCTCGGTGTGGATGGCGGTGGCGAGCTTGCGGATCTCACCGGCAAGCACGGCCAGGTTAATGGTGCGGATCGAGGCCATCTCCGGCTGCGCCTTGATGGTCATGACGGCGCGCCGCATGCCATCGAGGCGATCGGCCAGACGCTGGCGCAACGGCCGCAGTTGCCGGCGGTCGTCAGGCAATTCCTCGAGGCTCTCGTCGAGGATGCTCACCGTGTCGAGGACGCCTTCGAAATCGCCCTGCAGGTGAACGGACGGGGCTTCCGCCCATTCGGCGCAGGCAGCCGCCACCGCGACCAGATGTCCGGCGAGATTGCCGCTGTCGACGGCGGAGATGTAGAGCGGATAGAGCGGTTTGAGCGTCGTGGTGTCGTACCAGTTGAAGAGGTGGCCGCGGTTGCGCGGCATGCTCTCGATGGTCGTCATCGTGGCGTCGATCCGGGTGATGGCGTCGGAGAGCGCAATCCAGCCGAAATCGCGTGCCGACACCACCGACAGCAGGTAGACGCCGATATTGGTCGGCGACGTCCGCGGCGCCACAACCGGCGCCGGGCTTTCCTGGAAATTGTCGGGCGGCAGATTGTGGTGCTCGGCCGTGACGAAGGTTTCGAAATAATGCCAGGTGCGGCGCGCCACGGTGCGCAGCGCGTGGATGTCGGCCTGCGATATGCGCAGGCGGTCCTCGGTCTCGGCCGAGCGGCTGATCCAGCAGGCAACCGCCGGCGAACCGATCCAGAACAGAGCGAAGAAGAAGGCGACGAAGGCACCGGTGGAATCGGCCAGCACAGGGATAGCGAGACCGACGGCGCCGATGATCACGGCGCCATACATCATGCTGTAATAGGAGCCGATATCGTTGTCGCCGCCCTTGTGCGCCTGCGACGCGGTGCGCCATTCCAGCAGGTTCTGGCGGCTGACGAACAGGCGGTAGAGCGTGCGCACGATGGCGTCGCCCATCATCCAGGCATTGTGCGCCATCAACAGCACTTTCAGCGCCACAAGCGCCGTGCCGAAGACGGTGTCGTGCGCCAGTGCGGAGAAATGGCCGCGCGGCGTCTGGTCGCCGCTCTTGGGCAGGATCGCGTTGACGACATCGAAGGTCGGCGCCATGAACAGCGACAGGATCAGCAGCGCCTGCCACTGCGCGGCCTGTGTGAAGGGCAGCAGCGTCCAGCCGGCGATCGCCGCCATCACCCAGAAGATCGGGGTCAGCGAGCGGCGCAGATTGTCGACCATCTTCCAGCGCGACAGCGCCGGCACGCCGGAACGCGGCGAGAAGATGAAGCGCAGCAGCTGCCAGTCGCCGCGCGCCCAGCGGTGGTGGCGCGAGGCGTCGACCGAGTAGCGGGTAGGATAGTCCTCGACCAGTTCGACGTCGGTGACAAGTGCTGCGCGCGCCAACGCACCTTCGAGCAGATCGTGGCTGAGGACGGTGTTTTCCTCGATGCGGCCCTGCAGCGCCGCCTCGAAAGCGTCGACGTGATAAAGGCCCTTGCCGGTGAAGGAGCCGTCGCTGAAGACGTCCTGGTAGAGATCTGAGACGGCAAAGACGTAAGGATCGAGACCGCTGTTGGACGAGAAGACGCGCTGGAAGAAAGAAGCGTCGTCGCCGCTGGTGAGCGAGGCTGTGATGCGCGGCTGCAGAATGGTGTAGCCGGCGGTAACGACGCGCTTTGTCGCGTCGAAATGCGGGCGGTTGAGCGGATGGGCGAGCTTGCCGACCAGTGACGACACGGCGTCGCGCGTGGTGCGCGTGTCGGCGTCGAGCGTCATGACATAGACGACCTTTTCCGGCAGCGGCACGTCGAGCGGCAGGAAGGTGGTGTCGCTGTCGCCGCGCAAGAGAAGGTTCAGCTCATGCAGCTTGCCGCGCTTGCGCTCCCAGCCCATCCAGGCGCCCTGCGCCTGGTTGTAGAGCCGGCGGCGATGCAGGATATAGAAACGCGGCGCGCCTTCCGAGGGATAACGGGCATTGAGCCTGGCGATCTCGTCGCGCGCATATTGCAGGATCTCGATGTCGGCGGCGTCGATCTCGGTCTTGGAATCCGGCCAGTCGGACAGCAGCGCGAAATGGATTTCTTCGGCCGTGTTGGCGAGGTGATGCACCTCGATGTTGCGGATGTTTTCCTCGACATCATCGCGCGAGCCGATCAGCGACGGCACCACGACCAAGGTGCGTGATGCCGCCGGAATGCCGTGCTTGTAGTCATAGCCGACGAGCCGCGTCGGCTTCAGGAACAGTGAAACAACGGTGTTGAAGAAGGCGAGCGCGCCTTCGCTGGCAGGCACCGCAAACAGCGCCAGCATCAGCGTGATGGATTCCACCGACAGGCCGAGATGGGCAAGCGCATTGCCGGAGACAACCAGCAGTAGCACCGTCAGCAGGAAGACCGGCACAACGATGCCGAGCCAGCCCGTGGCGGTGAAGGCGCGCTTGAAGGTCACATGGAAGGGCGGCCGATAGCCGATCGCCTTTTCCAGATCCGGCCGGCGCGGGCCGACCAGGAAGAAGCCGACATCGGTATGCATGGCCGGATCGGCTGATGCATCCGGCACGCCGGAGGCATCGGTGACCCCGGGAACATGGCTGGCCAGATCGATGGCCTTTTCGGCGACACGGAATTCGGACAGGTCGGAGCGGCGCGCCAGTTGCTCGATCGACGTGCGGTACTGGTCGCGCGAAAAGAAATCGAGCGCGGCGAAATCGGTGCGCTCGCGCAACAGCGTGTCGATGCGGCTGACGCCCTCGAACCACACCGTCCAGTCGACGTCGTTGATGAGGCGCAGGCCGCGGATGATGTTGCCGGTGGTGACATTGCCGCTGGACAGCGTGCGATGCTCGGAAATGATGATTTCCTCGGCGTCGGAGCCGGTTTTCTCGAGCTCGACCTCCAGCCATTCCAGCGCCCTGCCGGCATTCTGCGAGCCGTCGCGCAGGCGGTAGAGCAACTGGGTGGCGAAGGTGGTGTCCTGCGCATGCGCGCCGTAGCCCGACAGGATCTTCCGGCGGTCTGCATTGTCGTCGGTCGCCAGCACGCGGTCGGCGACCTCGTTGGCGATATGGCGCATCTGCCTGGTGCGGTCGACGCGCACGGCGATGCGGCGCAGATTCTCGATCAAAACGAAGCGCAGCAGCGACGGCAGCGCCCACAATTCGCCGATCTTGAGCGGCTCGACCGACTGAAAACCCTCGACGATGGATTTGAACATGGTCGCCGAAACCGAACTGTCGGAATGGGCGACATAGCTCCAGGCCAGGGCCAGCGCGCGCGGCACCGCGGCGCGGTTGGCCACTTCCAGGGTCGGCAACTGCCGGTAGAAACGGCGCGGCAGGTCGCGCTTCACCTGAAAAATGGTCTCCTCGACGAGATAATTGTTGTCGAGCAGCCATTGCGCGGCAGGCGTGATGGTTTCGCCCTTGGCCTGGGCGGCATTGGTCGAGCGGTAGACTTCGAGGATTTTCTTGGCGCTGTCGCGGATGCGGGCCTGGAAATCGAACGGCGTCAGGCCGAACAGGTCCTTGATGTCGCCGTTGGCGAGGCTTTCGCCCAGCGCGCGCAGCCGCTCTTCGGGCAGGAAATTGGAGCGTATCGGCTCTTCGGTGATGACCGGGAAGCCGGCGCTGGACTTTTCGATTTGGGCAGGATTTGTCTGGATATTCATTGAAAATTCCGCATGGGGGACGCGATGCGGCGCCACCGCCACGGCAATGTCCCTAAAACCGATTCAAATGCAATTGGTTGCATGATTACACTGGCCGAAAGTTTTGCTTCGCACCACGCCAGAGGCGTTATCCCTTCGACATTTTAAGCGGGGCTTTCGACAACTCAAGGACGAGCACCCCTGCCCTCCGTCCGCCTTGGAACGACGGAAGGATTCGGGCTTTTTCGTGATCCAGACAACAGCTTACGCCAGATTTCTCCGGCGTGCGATCATGTTTGGCAACAGGCGTTAATCGTTGTGCTGGCGGTGCGGCTAGCCCAGGCTGGCTATCCGGATGACGAACACGGTCGTCGGCCGCACCGGTTCAAGCCGCAGTTTCGCGGCCTGCGGTCCGAGCAACAGCGTGTCGCGAGGTCCAAGGCGCGACGATGTCGCGCCGGTCACGCCGACCTCACCGTCGAACGGCAGGATCAGGGTCATAGCGCTGGTCGGCCGGATATCGGTCGGAACCGAAACCATCAGACGCTGGACCGAGTGCGTTGCCCGCCCGCGGCGGGTCATGACGTTGAGGTCGGTGATCGCACCGGAGATCAGCGCGGCCGTGGTCGGCACATCGGCCGGGAAGGACAGCGGGGCGGAAGCCGCCGTCACTTCGGCCGGCGGACGGCCGGCAATATCAAGCACGATACCCTCGCCTTCCAGCACGGCAAGCGTGCGGTCGACGCCGGCAAAGCCCGAGAACGGGCCGCTGCCCTCGACTCGCGCCATCGAAACGCGCCAGTCGAAATCGTCCAGCCCGACGCCGTCCGGCGAGACGGCGATCTCGGTGGTCGTGCCGCCGCCATTCTTCCACGGCATGACGCGGTAGTCGGCGGCCCGTAGGATGCGCATCATTTAAGCCAATCAGCCTAAAATACCGGGCAGATTGAGCTGGTGCTCCTTCGCGCACTCGATGGCGATGTCGTAGCCAGCATCGGCGTGGCGCATGACGCCGGTCGCCGGATCGTTCCACAACACGCGCTGCAGGCGCCTTGCGGCGTCCGGCGTGCCGTCGGCGACGATGACCATGCCGGCATGCTGCGAGAAGCCCATGCCGACGCCACCGCCATGATGCAGCGACACCCAGGTTGCGCCCGACGCGGTGTTGAGCAACGCATTGAGCAGCGGCCAGTCGGAGACGGCGTCGGAGCCGTCCTTCATCGCTTCCGTCTCGCGGTTGGGCGAAGCCACCGAGCCGGAATCGAGGTGGTCGCGGCCGATGACGACGGGCGCCTTGAGTTCGCCCCTGGCCACCATCTCGTTGAAGGCGAGGCCCAGCCTGTGGCGGTCGCCGAGGCCGACCCAGCAGATGCGCGCCGGCAGGCCCTGGAAGGCGATGCGCTCACGTGCCATGTCCAGCCAGTTGTGCAGATGGGTGTTGCCGGGGGTGAGTTCGCGCACCTTGGCGTCCGTCTTGTAGATATCCTCGGGATCGCCCGAAAGAGCAGCCCAGCGGAACGGGCCGATGCCACGGCAGAACAGCGGCCTTATATAGGCCGGCACGAAACCCGGGAAAGCAAAGGCGTTCTCGAAGCCTTCGTCCTTGGCGACCTGGCGGATGTTGTTGCCATAGTCGAGCGTCGGCACGCCGGCATTCCAGAACGCGACCATCGCCTCGACATGCTCGCGCATTGAGGCGCGGGCGGCCTTCTCGACAGCCTTGGGATCGGAGACGCGCTTCTCGCGCCACTCAGCCATCGTCCAGCCCTTGGGCAGATAGCCGTTAATCGGGTCATGCGCCGAGGTCTGGTCGGTGACCATGTCGGGGCGGATGCCCCGCTTGAACATTTCCGGCACGATGTCGGCCGCATTGCCGAGCAGGCCGACCGACTTCGCCTCGCCGGCCTTGGTCCAGCGCCCGATCATTTCCATCGCTTCATCGAGCGTCTCGGCCTTCTCGTCGACATAGCGGGTGCGCAGCCGGAAATCGATCGAGTCCGGATTGCATTCGATGGCGAGGCAGCAGGCGCCGGCCATGACGGCGGCAAGCGGCTGGGCGCCGCCCATGCCGCCGAGGCCGCCGGTCAGGATCCATTTGCCCGTAAGGTTGCCATTGTAGTGCTGGCGGCCGGCTTCGACGAAGGTCTCGTAAGTGCCCTGCACGATGCCTTGCGTGCCGATATAGATCCAGGAGCCGGCCGTCATCTGGCCGTACATCATCAGGCCTTTTTTATCGAGCTCGTTGAATTTATCCCAGGTCGCCCAATGCGGCACGATGTTGGAGTTGGCGATCAGCACGCGCGGCGCATCGGTGTGCGTCCGGAAGACGCCGACCGGCTTGCCGGACTGGACCAGCAGCGTCTCGTCTTCATTGAGGGTCTTCAACGAGGCGACGATGCTGTCGAAATCGTTCCAGGTGCGCGCGGCCCGGCCGATGCCGCCATAGACAACGAGCTCATTGGGGTTTTCGGCGACATCGGGATCGAGGTTGTTCATCAGCATGCGCAGCGGCGCTTCGGTCGTCCAGTATTTGGCGTTGAGCTTGTCGCCGCGGGGCGCGCGCACTTCGCGGATGTTGTGGCGAGGATTGTTCATCATTGTCCCTTTGGAGTAAGGCGGCGTCTCAGCGCCCGGCCCAGTCAATGGCGGATTGGAGGATTTTCGTCAGTGTGGCGCGCATCGGCGCGGCGAACTCGGCATCATAAGGCACCGGCCAATTGTCCGGTTCGCCCTTGCCCTCGGGCTCGCGCAAATAGCCGCGATCGGCAAGTTCCATCTGCAGCGCATGGTAGCCGCCTTGCGGATTGCCGAAATAGCGGGTGATCCAGCCACCCTTGAAACGGCCGTTGATGACATTGCTTTCACCGCTCTCGGCCATGATCTGGCCAACCAGCGCCTGCAGCGTAGGATCCGCGGTCTGGCCGTCATTGGTGCCGAGATTGAACACCGGCAGCGTGCCGTAGAACAGGCGCGGCAGCACCGACCGGATCGAGTGGCAATCGTAAATGACGACCTTCTCATGCAGGCCGCGCAGCCTGACGGACTGAGCCGCCAGCATTTCATGGTAGGGCACGAAATACGCTATGCGGCGTTGATCGATCTCCGACGGCGTCGGTTCCGCGCCGGGCAAATACAGCGGATCGCCGTCGAAGGTCTCGGTCGGGCATAGCGTCGTTGTCGTCTGCCCGGGATAGAGCGAGGCGCCGGAAGGATCGCGGTTGACGTCGATGACGGTGCGCGAGATCGACGTGTGCACGACAGTCGCGCCAAGGCCGGCGGCAAAATCGTAGAGATTGTCGATCCACCAGTCGCAATCGCGGCGGCCGAGCCAGGGCGAGACCAGCCGATTGTCGATGCCGGCGAGATCGATACCCGTGTGCGGGATGGACACCAACAGGGGTGCCGTGCCTTCCGTCACTGTCAGCCAGTCGGCCATGTCAGACTCCCGAAATCGAAGGCAGTGTCACCGCGCCGGCAGCCTTGATGGCAGCGCCGCTGCGCACCATGGCGATGGCCTTTTCCATATCGGGATGGAAATGTCGGTCGTTGTCGAGATGCGGCACTTCTGCGCGGACCAGTTTGCGCACGGCTTCAAGGGCCGCGCTCGACGCCAGCGGTGCATGGAAATCGCAGCCCTGCGCGGCGGCCAAGAGTTCGATGCCGATGACGGCTGTCGCATTCTCGACCATGCCGATCAGCCGGCGCGCGCCATGTGCGGCCATCGAGACGTGGTCTTCCTGGTTGGCCGAGGTCGGGATGGAATCGACGCTCGCGGGATAGGCCTTCTGCTTGTTTTCGGAAACGAGTGCCGCCGCCGTCACCTGCGGGATCATGAAGCCGGAGTTCAGGCCGGGCTTCGGCGTCAGGAATGCCGGCATGCCGGACAGCGCCGGGTCCACCAGCATGGCGATGCGGCGTTCCGACAGCGAGCCGATCTCGCAGACGGCGAGCGCGATCATGTCGGCGGCGAAAGCCACCGGCTCGGCGTGGAAATTGCCGCCTGAAAGCGCAGTATCGTCCTCGGCGAAGATCAGCGGATTGTCGGTGACGCCATTGGCCTCGGTGCCGAGCGTATCGGCAGCCTGGCGCAGCACGCTGAGTGCAGCACCCATCACCTGCGGCTGGCAGCGCAGGCAGTACGGATCCTGCACGCGCTCATCGCCGACGCGGTGCGATTCACGGATGGCGCTGCCGGACATCAGATTGCGCAGCGCTGCCGCCGTCTCGATCTGGCCCGGGTGTTTTCTGAGGAGATGGATGCGCGGATCGAAGGGTGCATCCGAGCCCTTGGCGGCGTCGGTCGACAGCGCCCCGGCGACCAGCGCCGACTGGTAAAGCACTTCGGCCTCGAAGAGAGCGGCCAACGCATAGGCGGTGGAGAACTGCGTGCCGTTGAGCAGCGCCAGGCCTTCCTTGGCGCCAAGCGTCACCGGCTCCAGGCCGTGCGAGACGAAAGCGACCTTGGCCGGGAAGCGGCCATGCGGTGTAAAGCATTCGCCGACGCCGATCATCACCGCCGTCATGTGCGACAGCGGCGCGAGATCTCCGGAGGCGCCGACCGAGCCCTGCGCCGGCACGACGGGGATGACGTCGTTGACCAGCATCGCTTCCAGCAATTCGATGGTTTGCGGCCGCACGCCCGACGCGCCCTGCGCCAGGCTGGCCAGCTTCAGCGCCATCATCAACCGAACCACAGCGACCGGCATCGGCTCGCCGACGCCGGCGGCATGCGACAAAACGATGTTGCGTTGCAGGGTTTCCAAATCGGCGGCCGGAATGCGGACGCTGGCCAGTTTGCCGAAGCCGGTGTTGATGCCATAGACCGGCTCACCCTTGGCGACAATACGGGCGACAGCCTCGGCGCTGGCCTTGATCTTCGGACGGCAGGCAGCGTCGAGCTTCGGCACGGCGCCACGATAGATGGTGCGCCAGTCGGCCAGCGATGCATTGCCGGGCTTCAGGTTAAGTTCGGTCATTGTCCTCTCCAGATGCGGGCATGGAGCGGGTTGAAGCCCATGCGGTAGACGAGTTCGGCCGGACGCTCGATGTCCCAGATCGCCAGGTCGGCGGATTTCCCTGCTTCAAGCGTGCCGGTCTGGCCGAGCAATCCCAGCGCACGGGCAGCCTCGCGAGTGGTGCCGGCCAGGCACTCCTCGACGGTCAGGTCGAAAAGCGTCGCGGCCATGTTCATGGTCAGAAGCAGCGAGGTCAGCGGCGACGTCCCGGGATTGTTGTCGGTGGCGACCGCCATCTTGACGCCGTGCTGGCGAAACAGGCCGATCGGCGGCTTCCTGGTTTCGCGGATGAAATAGTAGGCGCCGGGTAGGATCGTCGCCACGGTGCCGGCCTTGGCCATGGCTGCGGCACCTGCTTCATCGGTGTATTCGAGATGGTCTGCCGACAGCGCACCATAACGGGCGGCGAGTTCGGCGCCATGCAAATTGGACAGCTGGTCGGCATGGAGTTTGACCGGCAGGCCAAGCGCCTTGGCCTTGTCGAAGACGCGGGCAATCTGTTCCGGCGAAAAGGCAATGCCCTCGCAAAAGCCGTCTACGGCGTCAGCCAGGCCCTCGGCGGCGATTGCGGGCAGGATCGTGTTGGCGACGAGATCGACAAAAGCGTCCTTGTCGCCTTTTGCTTCCGGCGGCAGCGCATGCGCGCCGAGGAAGGTGGTGCGGACCGTGACCGGGCGTTGCTTGTCCAGCTGCCGCGCGGCGCGAAGCGACTTCTGTTCATTTTCGAGATCGAGCCCGTAACCCGACTTTACCTCTACCGTGGTGACACCCTCGGCCATCAGCGCATCGAGGCGTGGCAGCGTCTGCGCAACCAGTGCGTCTTCGCTCGCGGCACGCAGGGATTTGACCGAGGAGACGATGCCGCCGCCGGCACGGGCGACTTCTTCATAGGTGGCGCCGGCCAGCCGCATCTCGAACTCGTTGGCACGGTTGCCGGCATGGATGAGATGGGTGTGGCAGTCGATCAGGCCGGGCGTGATCCAGCGGCCTTCGCAATCGGTAGTCTCGCCGCCCTGAGCCAACGCTGACGGCATGTCGGCTTCCGGACCGGCATAGACGATGACGCCGTCACGGGCGACGATCGCGCCCTTGTCGACAATGCCCAGTCCGGCGTCGCCTTCGGCCATGGTTGCCAGGCGCGCATTGCGCCAAAGGTGAAGGCCCCCTGCCCGGCTTTTGTTCTGTGCCGCCATCATCTTTTTCCGTTTGATTGGATGGCGATTATGTATATACATATTGAAAAGCACTGCAAGTGCAATTGTTCAGGGAATGCGGAGAAAAACGTGACGGCGATCTTTGCGGAACAGGCGCTGCTGCCCAATGGCTGGCACGACAAGGTGCGGATTTTGTTGAACGACGGTCGCATCACGGCAGTCGAAGCCGGCACGTCGATACAGGCTGACGACGAACGCCACGCCATTCTGGTGCCGGGCATGCCGAACCTGCACAGCCACGCCTTCCAGCGCGGCATCGCCGGGCTTGCCGAACTGCGCGGTCCCTCCGCCGACAGCTTCTGGAGCTGGCGCGAGGTGATGTACCGCTTCGCGCTGTCGATGACGCCGGACCAGGTCGAGGCGGTCGCCGCCCAGCTTTATGTCGAAATGCTGGAGGCCGGATTCTCGCGCGTCGGCGAATTTCATTATCTCCACCACGATCGCGACGGAAAACCCTATGCCAACCTTGCCGAGATGGCCGAACGTATTGCCGCGGCCGCCGGCGAAACCGGGATCGGCCTGACGCTGCTGCCGGTGTTTTATGCCCATTCCTCCTTCGGCGGCGCTGCGCCCAACGAAGGCCAGCGGCGATTCATCAACGATGTGAATCGGTTCGAACGCTTGCTTGAGAAAAGCCGCGAATCGGTTCGTGCGTTGAATCAGGCTGTCGTCGGCGTCGCCCCGCACAGCCTGCGCGCCGCGACGCCGGAGGAACTCAGCGCTGTTGCCGCCATTGCGCCGGACGGACCGATCCACATCCACGTCGCCGAGCAGGCGAAGGAGGTCGAGGATTGCCTGGCGTGGTCGGGTGCGCGACCGGTCGAATGGCTGCTCGCCAATGCCGGGATCGACAAGAGTTGGTGCCTGATCCACGCCACCCACATGACCGAGGCTGAGACAACCGGCATGGCCAGAAGCGGCGCCATTGCCGGGCTTTGCCCGATCACCGAGGCCAATCTCGGCGACGGCACCTTTTCAGCACCTCTGTTCATCGAACATGGCGGCCGCTTCGGCGTCGGCTCGGATTCCAACGTGCTGATCGGCCTGCCGGATGAATTGCGCCAGCTCGAATATTCGCAGCGCCTCGCACACCGCGCCCGCAATGTGCTGGCGGTGGCCGGCGGCTCGACCGGGCGGGCTCTGTTCGACGCCGCCCTCGATGGCGGCAGCACCGCACTCGGCGCCGGCCCGTCGCGGATCGCCGCCGGCGCCGCGGCTGATTTCGTCTCCCTCGACGAAAACCATCCTTCGCTGGCCGGAAAAAGTGGCGATGCGATCCTCGACGCCTGGATCTTTGCCAATGGCGGCAAGGTCGATTGCGTCTGGGTGCACGGAAAAAAACAGGTCAGCGGCGGCCGGCATGCAGTGCGTGAGACGATCGCCGAGCGCTTTCGCCATGTGATGACGGCGCTTTCGGCATGAGCATATCAGAGACAGCGGCGGTGGAAGGCGGCGGTTCGCTGCACCAGCGCATCCTGTCCGACATCAGCGAGAAAATAATGTCCGGCGCCTGGGCGCCGGGTCACCGCATCCCGTTCGAGCACGAGTTGACGGCCGAATACAATTGCTCGCGCATGACGGTGAACAAGGCGCTGTCGCAGCTGGCCAAGGCCGGGCTGATAGAGCGCCGCCGCCGTTCGGGCAGCTTTGTCCGCCAGCCGCAGTCGCAGGCCGCGGTGCTGGAAATCCACGACATCAGGATCGAGGTTGAGTCGCTTGGCCTGGCTTATCGTTACGAGCGCTTGGCGCGGCAGAAAAGGCGCAGCAGCGCCGAGGATCGCGCCTTGCTGGAACTGGACGCAGCCGGACAGGTGCTGGCGCTCGAATGCCGGCATTTTGCCGGCAAGCGGCCGTTCGCGCACGAACAGCGGCTGATCAATCTCGCCGCCGTCGCGGAAGCCGCCGAGGAGGAGTTTCTCGACATCGCCCCCGGCCCTTGGCTGATCGGCCGCGTGCCATGGAGCGAGGCAGAGCACCGTATCCGCGCGGTCGCGGCCGACAGGCACATTGCCGAATCGCTCGACATCGCCGCCGGCGCGCCCTGCCTGGTGGTCGAGCGCCGGACCTGGGGCGCCGAGCACCCGGTGACGCAGGTGAGGTTCACCTACGCCGCGGAGAGCCACACGCTGGTGGCGCGGTTCAGGCCTTCGCAGGGGTGATTACCCTCCCCCTCGAGGGGAGGGTCGCGGAGCAAGTGCCGCAAGGCGGCACTGGTGACGCGGGGTGGGGTCGGTGCAGCCTCGCCGACCCCACCCCGTCTCGCAGTCTCCGCTTCGCTTCGACTACTCGCCGACCCTCCCCTCGAGTGGGAGGGTAAGGCACCGCGCTCTAAATCGCCGCCGTAACAATAATCTCGACAGTGTATTCCGGCCCTGCAAGCTTGGCCTCACCCGTGGCGCGGGCGGGCGTGTTGCCTTGCGGGACCCACTTGTCCCATTCCTTGTTCATCTCGGCGAAGGTGCCCATATCGGCCAGCCAGATGATCGCCTGCAGGATCTTGGTCTTGTCGGTGCCGGCCTTGGCCAGCAGTTCGTCGATAGATGCGAGGATCGACCTGGTCTGTTCGCCAACGCTGGCGCCGGGCGTTCCGACCTGGCCGGCGAGATAGACGGTGTTGCCGTGGATGACGATCTGGCTCATGCGCGGGCCAACATCGATGCGACGAATGCTCATTGGATGGTTCCTTCGTTTGTCGGTGCGCCTGTTTAGAGTCGCTGCCGCCTCCGGGCAAGGCCAACAGCGCGAAACCTCTTGAGCCTGGGTTGGATCTTGGGCCGCAAATGTCTATCTGCGCCGAGGGATTTCTTTCCGGCGCGGATTGCCGACCTCGTGTGAGAGTGGCAAGACTTCGCGCCAAACCAGATTGCGAGGATGAGAGCCATGGAATATCGCGAAATCAGCGAGGACTATTCGGTCTCGGGCCAGATCCAGCCCGAAGATGCCGCCGCCATCAAGGAAGCCGGTTTCAAGAGCGTGATCTGCAACCGGCCGGATGACGAGCAGCCCGACCAGCCTTCGGCCGACAGCGTCAAGGCGGCGGTCGAAGCCGCGGGGCTGGCCTTCCGCTACATCCCGGTAATCAGCGGCCAGATCACGGCCGAGAATGTCGAGGACCAGGCCGAAGCGCTCGACGCGCTTGAGGGACCGGTGTTTGCTTATTGCCGCTCGGGCGCGCGGTGTACCAATCTTTATGGGCTGATCCAGCAGTCCAAGGGGTGAGCATCCTGAGGCGCTGGCGATCCCTCACACCCCCCTCTGTCCTGCCGGACATCTCCCCCGCAAGGGGGGAGATCGGATGTCGCCTTCGCTTTTCGCCAATCGCCGACGTCGCAGGATGAGCGCTGTCGACAAGCTGCTGATCTCCCTCCTTGCGGGGGAGATGGCCGGCAGCCCAGAGGGGGGGTGCTGTCCCGCCGACGTATCAACTGAAACTCTCTCAAACTAGATCGGCAGCGCCCCGGTCTCCTTCAGCGTCTCCAGCACGATCGCGGTCTTTACATGCTGCACGGAGTCGTGCGGCAACAGCACGCCGTTGACGAATTCCGACAGCGATTTCAGATCGGGGGTCACCACTTTCAAGATGTAGTCCATCTCACCGGTCAGCGCGTGCGCCTCCTGCACTTCCGGCAGCCGCGCCAGCAATTCGCCGAAGCGCCGCGCATTGTCGCGGTTGTGGGTGGCCAATGTCACCGAGATGACATTGACCAGCGAGAAGCCGAGCTTGTCGCGGTCGAGCACGGCGCGATAGCCCTTGATGTAGCCGTCTTCCTCCAGCCGCTGGCGGCGGCGTGAGCATTGCGATGCCGACAGGTTCACGCGCTCCGAGAGATCGTTGTTGGTGAGCCGTGCGTCGCCCTGCAAGAGAGCCATTATCTTGCGGTCAAATTGATCGATGCGCGCTTCATTCATCGATTCATCTCCAATCATGCATGAATTACGCACGAGATGATCATTTCAAGCGTTTGAATGCAAGCACCGTGCGGTCGCTTCGCACTATCATGCGTCATCTCGTGGTCCGATGCGGCCACCATCCGTTTGGAGGAATGCCATGGGTCCCTTCCCGCACGACGCCCCGCCCGCAAAGATCAGCAAGGAAAACCCCGCCGGCACCGACGGTTTCGAGTTCGTCGAGTTCGCGCACGCGGAGCCGCAGAAGCTCTCCGAGCTGTTCACCCGCATGGGCTATGTCGCGGTGGCCAAGCACCGCACGAAGGACATCACCGTCTGGCGCCAGGGCGACATCAACTATGTCGTCAATGCCGAGCCCGGCTCGCATGCGATGAAATTCGTCGACAAGCACGGCCCCTGCGCCGCCTCGATGGCCTGGCGCGTGGTCGATGCAAAGCATGCGTTCGAGCTTGCGGTATCGAAAGGCGCCACGCCCTACGACGGCAACGACAAGGCGCTCGACGTGCCGGCCATTGTCGGCATTGGCGGCTCGCTGCTCTATTTCATCGAAGCCTATGGCAAGAAGGGCTCGGCCTATGATGCCGAGTTCGAGTGGCTGGGCGAACGCGACCCGCGGCCGCAAGGCGTCGGCTTCTATTTCCTCGACCACCTCACCCACAATGTCTATCGCGGCCAGATGGACAAATGGTGGGACTTTTATCGCGAATTGTTCGGCTTCAAGCAGATCCATTTCTTCGACATCGACGGCAAGATCACCGGCCTCGTCAGCCGCGCCATCACCTCGCCCTGCGGCAAGATCCGTATCCCGCTGAACGAGTCCAAGGACGACACCAGCCAGATCGCCGAGTATCTGAAGAAGTACAATGGCGAAGGCATCCAGCATATCGCTGTCGGCACCGACGACATCTACGCCGCCACCGACAAGCTTGCCGACAACGGGCTGAAGTTCATGCCCGGTCCGCCGGAGACCTACTACGACATGTCGTACAACAGGGTGAACGGGCATGACGAGCCGATCGAGCGGATGAAGAAGCACGGCATCCTGATCGACGGCGAAGGCGTGGTCGACGGCGGCATGACCAAGATCCTGCTGCAGATATTCTCCAAAACCGTGATCGGCCCGATCTTCTTCGAATTCATCCAGAGGAAGGGCGACGAAGGTTTTGGCGAAGGCAATTTCCGCGCGCTGTTCGAGTCGATCGAGCAGGACCAGATCAAGCGCGGCGTGATCAAGGTCGATGGCAAGGCGGCGTGAAACCGTAAGCTCGTTTGCGGCTCGATCGGCTTTGATCTAAGTTCCGATCCAAGAGGTCGAGCCGTGAACGTCTCCATAACCGAAGCAAAGGCCAAACTATCGGAACTCGTCGGCCGCGCGGAAGCCGGCGAGGAGATAGTCATCACTCGTCACGGCAAGATCGCGGCGCGGCTCGTGGCACCAGTTCGAGAAGACTTGTTGTCGCGCATAGGTGCCCTGAAGGGCAAGATTTGGATTTCTGACGATTTCGACAAACTCGGCCCTGAATGGAACGAGTACACCAGATAAAGGTCAGAGGCCCAGCCGCTCGACCTCCTCCTTCCTCACCTTCAAATCATAATCGAGCAAAAACTCGTCCAGCTGCGGCGGCGCGACCGAGCTGCCCGAGAGCATCGCGTGAACCTGGCCGCGATGGTGGATGTCGTGCAGGAAGACATGGGCGAGAATGTCGCCGATCTTTTCGGGGATCATGCCGTCCTCGCGCCGGTCCGTGATGACCTGACGGTCGAGATCCGCCTCCGACAGCTTCTCGCAAAAGGCGATTAGGCGTCGATCTGCTGCGACCTGGGCGGCAAACAGCGCCTGCGGCACATCGAACGGCACGTAGTCGTCATAAGCGGCCGCACCGACGCCGCCTTCTTCGAGAAAATCGAGATAGAGATGATCGACCGCGAGGATGTGGTTGAGCGTCGCCTTGATCGACGGGAAGAAGCTTGTGCGCTCGGCTTCGAATTCGCCGGGCTTTAGCTGCAGCACGGCGCGATAGAGCCGGTCGTTCGACCAGAGATTGTTGCCGGCCATGCGGCTGAAATGCTCGAGCAGGGTCACGCGTTCATTCGTCTGATCAGGCCAATGCCAGCCGCCATCACCGCGAAGCCGGCGACAACGATCAGCAGCAGCCGGTTCATGCGCCGCCGCATCGCCTGCGTCTCCTCGTCCCGCGCCACATTGGTGTTGGTGATGGTGTGGAACATCATCGCCTTGCGCGGGTAGCCACTGCGGTTGGTCAGATCGGGCGAGCGCGCCTCGATGCGGTAGCTCAGCCGGATCGCCTGGATGAAGACCACCAGAATGGCCAGCGCCCAGACGCCGGCCAGCAGGTAGAACGCCTCTCCCGTCACTATTGCCCCCTCTTATGCCTGGGACTTCTCGACCTTCTGCTCGATGGCGCCGAAGATCGAGTTTCCGCTTTTATTCTTCATCTCGATACGCACCGTATCGCCAAAGCGCAGGAACGGCGTCTTGGGCTCGCCAGACTCAATGGTCTCGATCATGCGCAGTTCAGCGATGCAGGAATAGCCGGCGCCGCCGGCCGCCACCGGTTTGCCCGGCCCGCCATCCAGCTTGTTGGAGACGGTGCCGGAACCGATGATGGTGCCGGCAACCAGCGGCCGTGTCTTTGCGGCATGGGCAATCAGCGCCGGGAAGTCGAAGGTCATGTCGACGCCGGCATTGGCACGGCCGAACGGCTTGCCGTTGACGTCGGCGAGCAGAGGCAGGTTGACCTTGCCGCCATCCCAGGCGTCGCCGAGTTCGTCCGGCGTCACCGCCACCGGCGAAAAAGCCGAGGACGGCTTCGACTGGAAGAAGCCAAACCCCTTGGCGAGCTCGGGTCCGGTGAGCGCGCGCAGCGTCACATCATTGACCAGCATGACCAGCCGGATGGCGGCGCGCGCCTGGTCGAGGCTGGCGCCCATCGGCACGTCGTCGACGATGACGGCGACTTCCGCCTCCATGTCGATGCCGAAGGCTTCGTCCGCCGCGCGGATCGGATCGCGCGGCGCGATAAAGGAATCCGAGCCGCCCTGGTAGATCAGCGGATCGGTCCAGAAGCTTGCCGGCATCTCGGCGCCGCGAGCTTTGCGCACCAGATCGACATGGTTCACATAGGCTGAACCATCGGCCCATTGATAGGCGCGCGGCAGCGGCGATTGGGCGTCATGCTCATGGAAGCGTGCCGACGGCACCGCATTGTTCTCCAGCGATTCGGCGATCGTCGCCAGGTGCGGCGAAATCCGCTGCCAGTCGTCGAGTGCGGCCTGCAGCGTGCGCGCCAGGAACGAGGCGTCGGTGAAGCGCGTCAGGTCGCGCGAGACGACGACAAGCTTTCCGTCGCGCGTCCCGTCCCTCAATGTGGCAAGCTTCATGCGGTTTCCTCTCCTGATGCGGCTTTGGCGCCGTCTAAGTTCACAACAAGGCCGTCGCGGGCAATCGTCAAGTCACCCGCCCACGATTTCCTGACGGCGGCCTCCCAGTCGGCCTCGCCGATCGCGGCATCATCGGCCGGAATGAGGTGGTTGAGCACCAGCCTCTTCACCCCGGCATCGCTGGCGATGCGACCTGCCTGCTCGGCAAATGAGTGGCTGGCAAGCAGATGCTCTTTCAGCCGCGCGCCATTGCCGGTCCTGGCGACCAGCCGCTCGATGCCTTCTTCCAGCATGGCCTCATGGACGAGAATGTCGGCATTTCGGGCAAAGCCTGCGAGCGGCGGAAAGAAGGCTGTGTCGGCCGAGAAGACGATGCTTTTGCCGGCGTGGTCGAAACGCAGCGCGAAACAGTCCGTGACCGGCGGATGGTCGACGCGCAGTGCCGAGACCTTCAGGCCGCGCTGCGCAAAAATCTCGCCCTCGCCGAATTCCACGATCGAAGCCATTTCGCGAATGTCCGGCCTGCCCTCATCGACGATGCGAATTTCGATGTCGAACTCCATCGCCTGGCAGAAACGGCGCCAGTATTGGCCGGTGCCGGGCGGTCCGAACAGCGTCACCGGGCTGGCGAGCCCGGCGGTCCAGGCGGTGTGGAGCAGCGCCCCCAGTTCCAGCACATGATCGGAATGCAGATGGGTGACGAAGACCAGGTCGAGCGCCTTCAGGCTGACGCCGGCATCGACCAGGCCACGCGTGACACCCAGCCCGCAATCGACGACGATGGTCCGCCCGCCAAGCTCCAGCAGCGACGAACTCGGCCACGGCCCGCCCGGCCGCAATGCCGGGCCGCCTTTCGAGCCGAGAAGCACCAGCCGGTCGCTCATCGAGCTGATTTCAAGACCAGTCGCCCTCCGGCGTGCCGTTGAAGCGCTTCTTCAGGTCGGTCCAGCAGTCAATGTAATTGTCCTGCCTTGTTTCAAGCTCGGCGCCGTAGCGGGTCAGCATTTGCGGGAATCGGGTCTCGAACATGAAGGCCATCGTGTTGTCGAGCTTGACCGGTTTCAGCTCGGAGCGCGAGGCCTTTTCGAAGCCAGGTGCGTCGGGGCCGTGGGCCAGCATCAGATTGTGCAGGCTGATGCCGCCGGGCACGAAGCCTTCTTCCTTGGCGTCGTACTGGCCATGGATCAGGCCCATGAACTCGCTCATGATGTTGCGGTGGTACCAGGGCGGCCGGAACGTGTCTTCCGCCACCAGCCAGCGCGGCGGGAAGATGACGAAGTCGATATTGGCGGTGCCCTCCTCGCCGCTCGGCGCCGTCAGCACGGTGAAGATCGACGGATCGGGATGGTCGAACAGGATGGCGCCGACCGGCGAAAACGTCGCCAGATCATATTTGTAGGGCGCATAGTTGCCGTGCCAGGCGACGACGTCGAGCGGCGAATGGCCGATCTCGGTGACGTTGAAATTGCCGCACCATTTCACCGTCAGCCGGCACGGCGTCTCCTTCTCCTCGAACCAGGCGCTGGGCGTCTTGAAGTCGCGTGGGTTGGCCAGGCAGTTGGCGCCGATCGGGCCGCGGTCGGGCAGCGTCAGCTTGGCGCCGTAATTCTCGCAGACATAGCCGCGCACTTCCTTGTCGGCGAGCTCGACCTTGAACACCAGACCGCGCGGCAGCACGGCGATCTCGCCGGGCCGAAGCTCGATGACGCCCATCTCGGTGATAAAGCGCAAGGCGCCGACCTGGGGGACAATCAGCAACTCGCCGTCGGCGTTGAAGAAATGGTCGTCGACCATCGAGCGGTTGGCGACATAGACATGCGCCGCCATGCCGCTTTGGCCCAGCACGTCGCCGGCGGTGGTGATGGTGCGCATCCCTTGAATGAAATCGGTCGGCTCCTTCGGCATCGGCACCGGGTTCCAGCGATACTGCCCGAGCGCCAGTTCGTGGTCGCCGACATTGGGTGCTGTCTTCCACAAGGGATAGCTCGCTGCCTTGAAGCGGCCGGTGTGTTTTACGCTCGGCCGGATGCGGTAGAGCCAGGAACGCTCATTGGTGCCGCGCGGCGCGGTGAAGGGCGAGCCCGATAGCTGTTCGGCATAGAGCCCGTAAGCCGGCCGTTGCGGCGAGTTCCGCCCCTGCGGCAGCGAGCCGGGCAGCGTCTCGGTTTCGAAGTCGTTGCCGAAGCCCGGCATGTAGGAAAAGGTCATCCGATCCTCCCTGAACCCGGCCCCGCAAAGCGCTGCTTGCCGGCGATGTTGACCAAACTGGTTTCATTTGTAACCATCGAAAATGTAACTATCAACGGGCGAATGCCGCATCCATGGTGCAGATGGAAATCCTCGAACTCGAAAGCTTCCTGCCCTATCGGCTCTACCGGCTGGCCGACGCCGTCAGCCGCGAATTTTCAAAAATCCACCGCGACCGCCACGGCCTGACGCGGCCGGAATGGCGCACGCTGTCAGGGCTCGGACAGCGCGGCACCATGACGGCGACAGCGCTTGGCGAACAGTCGGCCATGCACAAGACCAAGGTGTCGCGCGCCGTGGCCGAGCTCGAGCGGCGACGCTGGCTGGTACGCACAACCGACGAGAATGATCGACGTGTAGAGCATCTGGCGCTGACCAAGGCGGGGCTGGCGGCCTATGGCGAAATGGTGCCGCTGGCGAAGGCGTTTGAACGGGAGTTGCTGGAGAGGCTGAGCACAGAGGAGCGGACAGCGATTGTGAGCGGCGTGGCGGCGCTGGAGGGAGCGTTGGGTGAATAAAGAATCTGCTCCGCCGTGATCCTTCACACCCCCCTCTGTCCTGCCGGACATCTCCCCCGCAAGGGGGGAGATCAGATGTCGCGAAGGCTTTCGCCAATCTCCAATGTTGCAGAGGTTGGCGAGCCGTCAAAGCTGCCAATCTCCCTCCTTGCGGGGGAGATGGCCGGCAGGCCAGAGGGGGGTGCCTCGCGCCGACATTTCCAGCGGATAGCGCTCAGCCGCACCCTCACCAATCCATCACCACCTTACCCGAACTGCCGCTCCTCATCGCATCGAACCCCGCCTGAAAATCATCGATACCGATCCGATGCGTGATCAGGCCGCTGACATCCAGCGGGCCTTGCACCAAGGCGATCATCTTGTACCAAGTCTCGAACATCTCGCGGCCGTAAATGCCCTTCAAGTGCAGCATCTTGAAGATGACCTTGTTCCAGTCGATCTCAAAGCCGGTCGGCGCGATGCCGAGAATGGCGATCTTGCCGCCGTTGTTCATGGTGTCGATCATGTCGCGGAAGGCGGGCGCGGCGCCGGACATTTCGAGGCCGACGTCAAAACCTTCGGTCATGCCGAGCGCCGGCATGACGTCGCGCAGCTTTTCCTTCGAGGCGTCGACGACATGCTGAACGCCGAGCTTTTTGGCCAGCGCCAGCCGCACCGGGTTGATGTCGGTGATGACGACTTTTCGCGCCCCCACACATTGGGCAACGAGCGCGCCCATGATGCCGATCGGCCCGGCGCCGGTGACCAGAACGTCTTCACCGACCAGGTCGAAGGACAGAGCGGTGTGGACGGCATTGCCCAGGGGATCGAAGATCGCGGCGATCTCGTCGGGCACATCGTCGGGGATCGGCACGACATTGTGCTGCGGGATCGCCAGATATTCGCCGAAGGCGCCGGGGCGGTTGACGCCGACGCCGAGCGTGTTACGGCAGAGATGCCCCCTGCCGGCGCGGCAATTGCGGCAATGGCCGCAGACGATGTGACCTTCGCCGGAGACACGCTGGCCGACCTTGTATTCGGTGACCGCAGCGCCGAAATCGGCCACCGTGCCGACGAATTCATGGCCGGTCACCATCGGCACCGGCACGGTCTTCTGCGCCCACTGGTCCCAATTGTAGATGTGGACGTCGGTGCCGCAGATCGCCGTCTTCTTGACCTTGATCAGCACGTCGTTGGGGCCGATCTCCGGCACCGGTACCTCTTCCATCCAGATGCCCGGTTCGGCCTTGGCCTTCACCAGCGCCTTCATCATGTTCGACATGCTTTTGTCCCTTGAATCCCTTGATCCGGAATCGCTTTTGGCGATCAGGAAATGACGCCCAACTCTTTTCCCACCGCCGCGAACGCTGCCACGGCGCGGTCGATGTCGGCGGTGGAATGCGCCGCCGACATCTGGGTGCGGATGCGCGCCTGGCCTTTCGGCACCACCGGGAACGAAAAGCCGATGACATAGATGCCGCGCTTCAGCATGCGCGCCGCCATTTCCTGCGCCAGGCTCGCATCGCCCAGCATCACCGGGATGATCGGGTGATCGGCGCCGGCCAACGTGAAGCCGAGCTTGCCCATCTCGGACCGGAAGCGCGCCGCATTGGCATAGAGGCGCTGGCGCAGGGCGTCGCCATTTCGGATCAGCTCGAACACCTTGATCGAGGCGCCGGCGATCGCCGGCATCAGCGTGTTGGAGAAGAGATAGGGCCGCGAGCGCTGGCGCAGCCAGTCGACCACCTGACTTTTGCCCGAGGTGTAGCCGCCCGAGGCGCCGCCCAGCGCCTTGCCGAGCGTGCCGGTGATGATGTCCACCCTGCCCTCGACGCCGCAATGTTCGGCCGAGCCGCGGCCGTTTTTGCCGACGAAGCCGACGGCATGGCTGTCGTCGACCATGACCATGGCGTCGTATTTTTCCGCGAGGTCGCAGACGCCTTTCAGATTGGCGATGATGCCGTCCATGGAGAACACGCCGTCGGTGGCGATCAGGCGGAAGCGGCAGTCTTTCGCCTCTTTCAGCCGCGCTTCGAGGTCGGCCATGTCGTTGTTGGCATAGCGGAAACGCTTGGCCTTCGACAGCCGCACGCCGTCGATGATCGAGGCATGGTTCAGCGCATCGGAGATGATCGCATCCTCCTCGCCGAGCAGCGTTTCGAACAGGCCGCCATTGGCGTCGAAGCAGGAGCCGTAGAGGATGGTGTCGTCCATGCCGAGGAATGATGAAATCGTTGATTCAAGCTGCTTGTGCTCTTCCTGCGTGCCGCAGATGAAGCGCACCGAGGCCATGCCGTAGCCGTAGCGGTCCAGCGCGCCTTTGGCTGCATCGCGCAATTCTGAGCTGTCGGCGAGGCCGAGATAGTTGTTGGCGCAGAAATTCAGCACCTTGTCGCCGCCGACTTCGATCTCAGCCGACTGGGTCGAGGTGATCACCCGCTCGGATTTGTAGAGCCCGGCGGATTTCAGCCCTTGCAGTTCGTTGTCGATATGGGAGAGGAATGCCGCGCTCATGGATCAGGTCCTGTTGAGATTGGCGCGACTGTCGCGCTACGCGCACTAAAAATCCATCGCAAAAGCGACCGTTTCGGTGGCACGGCGGGCTCAACCCTGGCGCGACCCGATCGCATGGCCCGCATGCTGGAGTAGCAGGCACGCGAATACGGCTATGCCGCGAAAGAACATGATAACCATCTCGGCAGCTTTCGTTTACTGCCGAAGCAACAGTTCCGCCGGCTTCCAGACCTGTTAACCCTTTCAAGCCAATCGTCTTCTCGCCACGAATCCGTGGCAGAATCAGTTCGACCGAGGGGTCACCTAAAATATGTCGCAGCAGCCGGCGCAAACCGTCTCGGGCAAACTCATCCTGCTGATCAAGAGCGGCTATTGGCTGGCGCTGCTGATCATCGCCGCCATGGTGATGGCCTCCTTCATCCTGCTGCAGCAGATGATGGCGGCGCAACAGCACAACCATACTCTGCTCGACATCGTCAGCACCCAGAAGGCGCTGTCGCAGCGCATCGTCTTTTTGACCAGCGCAACCGGCTCCGCCGCGCGTGACAAGCAGCCGGCCCTAGTTGCCGCGCTGAAACAGGCGACCGCCGAGTTCGAGACGAACTACGACCTGCTCCTCAAACAGACGGGAGCCGACCCGCTGTCGCCGGCATTGTCCGACCCAAGGTCGATCGAGAGCGTGCTCTACGGCAAGCCGTTCCACCTCGACTATTTCTCGGTCGGGCTGGTCGCCAATGGCGAAAGGCTGATCTCGTCCTTCGAATCCCAGCTCTCCGGCAATGCCGCCTACAAGGGCGGCGGCGAGCGCGTCAATCTCGATGCTTCCGTCGCCAATGCGACGCTGTCGGGTTATGCCGCGCTCGGCCAACGCATCGCCGCATTCGCCGACGAGCGGTCGGAAAAGCTCCTCGATCTCCACCGCACCTTGTTCTACGCCACCATCGGCGTCATCGTGCTGGTGGCGCTTTTCATCTTCCGGCCGATGTCGAAGGCGATCCTGCGCAAGACCCATGAGCTTGTCGATGCCCGCAACTCGATGGCCTTCATCGCCGTACATGACGGGCTGACCGGCCTGCACAACCGCACCTTCCTGACCGATCACTTCGAAACGCTGATCAAGGGCGCGCATCGCCGGCGTGAAAGGCTGGCGGTGATCCAGCTCGACCTCGACCGGTTCAAGCAGATCAACGACACGCTCGGCCACGCCGCAGGCGACTATGTTCTGGTCGTCACCGCGCAGCGCATGCGTGATTCCTGCCGCGCGTCGGATCTGTGCGCGCGCCTTGGCGGCGACGAATTCGTGATGATCCTCAATGGCGCCGGCGGCCCCGAGGACATCAACATGCTGGCCCGTCGCATCCTGGAGGAGATCAACGAGCCGATTACCTTCCAGGGCACGACCATCCTTCCGGGGGCCAGCGCCGGCATTGCCGTCTATCCCATCGACGCCGACAATGCCGAGGATCTGCTCGTCCACGCCGACCTCGCGCTCTATTCCGCCAAGAAGCTCGGCGGCGGCAGCTTCTCGTTCTTCTCCGAGGAACTCAGGCGCGAACTCGATTACCGCAAGCAGCTCGAGCACGACATCAAGGTCGCCATTTCGGAGAACGCCTTCCAGGTCTATTTCCAGCCGCAGGTGTCGCTGAGCAACGGCGCCATCAGCGGCATCGAGGCGCTGGTGCGCTGGAAGCATGCCGAGCGCGGCATGATTGCGCCGGGCGAGTTCATTCCGGTCGCCGAAAAATGCGGCTTCATGCCCGAGATCGGCCGCATAGTCTTTACGAAGGCGATCGAGCAAGCAGCCGAATGGGATCGCGCCGGCATTGCCTTCGGCCGGCTCGCCGTCAACGTGTCCGGCACCGAGCTGCGCGAACCCGACTTCGACCGCTTCCTGTTCGCGACGCTGGAAAAGGCCGGCCTGGCGCCGCAGAAACTGTCGCTTGAAATCGTCGAGTCCGTCATTCTCGACGACGAGAAGACGGGCATCGCGGCGAAGCTGCGCCACATCCGCGCTGCCGGCGTCCATCTTGAGCTCGACGATTTCGGCACCGGCTATGCCTCGCTCAGCCACGTCAATCCCAACGAGATCGACCGGCTGAAGATCGACCGCCGCTTCGTCCAGAACATCAACGAGAATGGCGACAACACCAAGATCGTGCGCGCCATCACCGAGCTGGCGCGCGGTCTCGGCATTTCGATCGTCGCCGAGGGCGCGGAAACCGAAGCCGAGCTCGATTCGCTGATGGCAATCGGCTGCGACCAGGTGCAGGGCTATTCCATCGCCTTCCCGATGCCGCAGGACAAAGCGCGCGAATGGCTGCTGGCGCGCAGCCCGAAGAAAGCCAAGCTGAAGGTGCTTCAGGGCAATTTAGCCTAGACTATTGCCCACCGGTGCCGGTCATTTGGCCGGCGCGACATTCGCCCGCAATGCCGCCAGCACCTCGGCGAACTCCGCCAGCCTGTCGTCCGGCAATCCCGCGCGCAGCCGCTTGTCGAAGATGAGAGCCGCCGCCCGCAGCTTCAGGAACATCGTTTCGCCCGCCTGCGTCAGCTCGACCAGATGAACCCGGCGGTTGTCCGGATCGCGGCGGCGCGTCAGCAAGCCTTGCGCCTCCATGGCGTTGAGATGGTGGGTGAGCGTGGCGCCCTGGATGCCGATCATGCCGGCAAGTTCGCGCTGGTTGGCAAGCTCGCTCGACTTGACCGAAAGCAAGGTCAGCCACACCGGCAGCGTGCCGCCGGCCTCGACCAAAGCGGCGTCAAAGGCCTGCGCCACCAGCTTGGAGGTGCGCGCGAGATTCATGCCGATTGGCGGACGGTCAAAGGGAGTCATGCGCCGACAGTAGAACAAGGCGCCGGCCGATGGAACGCGGCATTATACATTGACATCGAACCATTTGATACCTAACTATCATGCGTGTCGATCTACCGAGTTCATTTTATCCCGCATTCGACAGGAATCCGAGGACGGGCGGCGGGCAAGGAGGAAGCGGTCATGCAATATGTCTACATCGTCGTTATCGGCCTTCACGTCATGGCCGGTGTGTTCTGGGCCGGCACCACCATCACGCTTGCCCGCGACCCCGAGATCAGGGCGGAGCGCTTTATTGGACCGCAAATGGGCTCGGCCGGTATGGTGTTCGTGACCGGCGCCCTGCTCTGGTATCTCTTCCACGGCGCCTATTTCGGCTCGATGGAAATGGTGCTGGCGCTGGGCATCCTGGCCGCCTTCGCCGCTGCCGGCGTTCTCAGCGTCGTCGTCCGCAAGACCAGCCGGCAGCTTGCCGGCGCGGACGCCGCAACGGAAGCGGCGCTGCGCACCAAAATGGCCGGCGGCGAGCGCATCGCCGCCTGGCTTCTGGTACTCACCGTACTTTGCATGGCGACGGCCAGGATGATTTGAGCCCTGCCGCGCGTTGCCTCCCGGTTGAAAAGCATTCCGCATCGTGCGTCGCCTGGCTCTCGGCTGGTGGCGTACGCGGCGCGCAGTTCGGACGGATGTGCAAGGTGGCTCTCCGCACAGAGGTTTGGCTGCGCGCCACCCATCACTTTGATCGATCGAGTTGCGCCCGCCGGAAGGGTGAGATCGAGCTTTGGAACAAGCCGTAGGCCGGCTTGTAGGCTCAAACCCGCAAGCCGAACCTGATGCCGTCATAGATGGCGGCATGGATGTTGCGCGAGGCGACTGCATCGCCGATGCGCAACAGCACGAAGCCGCCTTCGGGGTTGCGTGAAGGAAAAATATCGCCGCCGCCGACCAGCCGCTCGTAATCGACCGCGCCACCATTCTTCGACAGCGGTTTCAGCTGGAGATAGAGATCGTCGAGCGGCGCCGTGCCGTGCTCGACCACCACCTGGTCGACCCGCCTTTCGCCACGCCAGCCATCGGCAAAGTCGGAGGCGAGTTCGGCGACCAGTTGGTTGCCCTCGCGCCGTACCGAGCGCAGCCTGGTGTTGATGGTGATGGTGACGCCCTTCTCCTGGAAGGCGCGCATATAGGGCACGTGGTTCATGCCGCCCATTTCGGGGGCGAAGAAGCGCTCCGGCGAAACCAGCTCCAGTTTTGACCCTGCATTGGCGATCAGCTCCGCCGCGCCCATGCCCTGGTGGCCACCATTGTCGTCGAAGAGCAGCACGTTCTCCGCCGCCTTGATGCTGCCGGCCATGATGTCCCAACTCGACGTGACGAGATTGTCGCCTGATGTCAGCGGCGGGTTCTGTGGCAGGCCGCCGGTGGCGATCACCACCACGTCGGGCGACAGCGCCAGCACTTCGTCCTGCTCGGCCCAGGTGTCGTAGCGGATCCCGACGCCGAGCCGGTCGAGTTCGGCCAGCCGCCAGTCGATGATGCCGATCAACTCCTTGCGGCGCGGGTTCTGCGTTGCCAGCCGAACCTGGCCGCCGGCCTGACCGGAGGCTTCAAGCACCGTGACATGATGGCCGCGTTCGGCCATCACGCGAGCTGCCTCGAGCCCGCCAGCGCCAGCGCCAACGACAACGACGTTCCGCCTGGGCCCTTCGGTCTTCAGGATGATATGCGGAATCTCGGCCTCGCGGCCGGTCGCCGCATTGTGGACACAGAGCGCCTCGCCGCCTTCATAGATACGATCGAGGCAATAGGTGGCGCCGACGCAAGGCCGGATCTCGTGCTCGCGGCCTTCCATGACCTTCTTGATGATGTGCGGATCGGCGATATGGGCGCGGGTCATGCCGACCATGTCGAGCTTGCCGGTGGCGATGGCATGGCGCGCCGTGGCGACATCGGAAATCCGCGCCGCATGGAAGGTCGGGAACTTCGTCGCCGCCCTCACCTCGCCGGCAAAATCGAGATGCGGCGAAGAGCGCATGCCGGCGACCGGGATGACCTTGGTTAGTGCCGCATCGCTCTCGATCGAGCCGCGAATAATGTTGAGGAAATCGACCTTGCCGGAACCGGCCAACCGCCGGGCGATCTCAACGCCCTCCTCCTTCGACAGGCCTTTGTCAAAATCCTCATCGGCGACCATACGGATGCCGACGACGAATTTTTCGCCGACCGCCGCCCGCACGGCATCCAGCACCATGTCGGTGAAGCGCAGCCGGTTGTCGAGCGAACCGCCGAACTCGTCGTCGCGATGGTTGGTGGCCGGCGACCAGAAGCCGTCCATCAGATGGCCGTAGGATTCGAACTCGATGCCGTCGAGGCCGGCGGCCTGGCAGCGCTGCGCAGCGGACGCATAGTCGGCGACGATACGCTCGATGTCCCAGTCCTCGATGGTTTTGGGGAACGCGCGGTGCGCCGGCTCACGCACCGGCGAAGCCGATAGCACCGGCAGCCAGTCGGCCTTGTTCCAGCCGGTGCGGCGACCAAGATGGGTGATCTGGATCATCACCTTGCAGTCATGCTCGTGGCAGGCGTCCGCCAGTTCGGCCAGCCACGGCACGATGCGGTCGTCATAGACATGCAGATTGCCAAAGGCGGCCGGGCTGTCGCGCGAGACGATGGCCGAGCCCGCCGTCATGGTCAGCGCCATGCCGCCCTTGGCCTTTTCGGCATGGTAGAGCCGGTAGCGCTGTTTCGGCATGCCGTCCTCTGAATAGGCCGGCTCGTGGCTGGTCGACATCACCCTGTTCTTCAGCGTCAGGTGTTTGAGCTGGTAAGGCTGGAGAAGCGGGTCGTTGCTGGTCATCATCTTCCTGCCATTCCAGTTTGTGTCGGAGCAGCGCGCGCTGCTCCAGTTCTTGTCTTGAGCATCGAATTTATCCGAAAATCGCTGCACACTTTTTGATCCGATGCTAATGAGCGCGGAAAATCCCCAGGAAAACCACGATGATCGATACCAAAACCCTCACCCAGCTCGGCGCCCACGTCGAGACGCCACAGAGCCCGGAGACCGCGGTCCTGGAGACCGTGCCGTTCCAGCGCGGCGACGGACCGCCGGCGATCGTGCGCTTCACCTGCCCGGAATTCACCTCGCTCTGCCCGGTAACCGGACAGCCGGATTTCGCTCATATCGTCATCGACTACGCACCCGATGCCACCCTTGTGGAATCGAAGTCGCTCAAACTGTTCATGACCTCGTTTCGCAACCATGGCGCTTTCCATGAAGACTGCACGGTGATGATCGGCCGCCGCATTGTGGCGGCAACGAAGCCGCTGTGGTTGCGCATAGGCGGCTATTGGTATCCGCGCGGCGGCATTCCGATCGATGTCTTCTGGCAGACCGGCGCTCCGCCCGAAGGCGCCTGGTTGCCCGACACCGGCGTTGCCCCCTATCGCGGAAGGGGCTGAAGCTATTTTGCGGAACTTTAGCGGGACAGCGCCCCCTCTGTCCTGCCGGACATCTCCCGCACACGGGGGGAGATTGGCCGCCACATAGGCTTTCGCTAATCTCAAATGATGCGAAGCGGGCGAGACGCTGGAACTGCTGATCTCCCCACCCGTGGGGGAGATGTCCGGCAGGACAGAGAGGGGCGCGAAGGATCGCAGGCGCTGATCCTCAATCAACATTATTCGCACTGGTACTGGCTGAGCGCCCATTCACCGGTCACCGAAAGCAGATCGGATATCTTCCAGTGGCCGTCGACCTTCCTGAACTTCCATTCAAGGCGATGTGGATTGCCGGCGACGACGAAGGCGACAATGACCTTGGCCTGGTCGCCATTGATCGCTTCGAGCGTCTTCAGGCTGTTGTCGATCTCGGCCTTGTCATAGTCGGCATTGTCGAGCGCCATGTTGGGGTCGAGGCATTCGCCCTGCCCGGATTTGCGCAACGCGTCGCTCTTGTCGAGTACGGTCTTGGCCGGGTCGACGAAGTTTTTGCGCTGGGTCGGATCGAGCTCCAGTCCCACCTGATCGTAAAATGGCCGCACCACCGCCGTCGGGGATCCCGGCAGAATGGGTGCGGCCCGTGCGGCGTCGGCCGGCGGCCACCCAACCGGCGGTGTCGCCGGTTCCACCGCTGTCCCGGGTGGATTTGCGGGCGGTGCTGCGCCGGCCGGTGCCGCCACGGCCGGCGCATTGGCTGGCGGCGGGCCCAACAGGCCTTGTGCTGCGGCTGCGCTCATACCCACCGCCAGCACGCACATGGGCGACAGCGCCAGGGCAAGACGCCGGAGCACGGGATCACTCCGGCGCTTTGTCGGGCATGCATTCCAGCGCGCTCAGCGTCCAGCTGCTGGTCTTGGAGGTGATGTCGGCGACCTTCCATTTGCCGTCGATCTTCTTCAGCGACCACAGCATTTTGCGTTTGGAATCATCGCCTTCCGCAAAAAGGCTGAAGGTGGCGGTGACTTCGGCCGTATCGCCATTGACGGTTTCGGTCAGCTTCAATGTCTTGGCAATCGACTTCTGGTCGAAATCCTGCGCGTCGAGGCCGGGATCGAAGTCGAGGCATGCGACTTCGTCGGGCTTGTTCTTCGTGGCCTGGTCGTTGAGATCGAACAGCTTGGTCACCGGCTCGGTGAAGCGGTCGCGGTACTTTGCATCTCCCTCGAATTTCACCTCGGGCACATAAAAGAACTTCACGGCGTTGGAAGCCGGCCCGGCCAGCACCGTCGCAGGCAAGACAATCGAAAAGACAGCGGCAAGCACTATCGGTTTCATGCGGGATCTCCGGACGTTTGGCGGCAAGGCGGCAATACCAGACATCCTGCATATCGGCTTTTTTGCGGCTCATGAAGCCCCGGCTTACACCCTCTCAGCCATCCAGCCAGACGTTCTGCAGGTCCATCTCGAAGGTCTGGTGGACGCCGTAGTTTTTCACCTTCTTGTTCATGTGGCTGTAGAGCTTCTGCCAGAAGGGTTGAATGATGACGCCGGAATCCTGCAGGATCTGCTCGACATCCTTCATCACCTCACGCCGCTTCTCCACATCGATCAGCGACAGCGCCTGCTTCAGCTTGGCGTCGAAGTCCGGGTTGGAATAGGCCGATTCATTCCAGGCCTCGCCGGTGCGATAACCAAGCGCCAGGACCTGGACGCCAAGCGGGCGCATGTACCAGATGGTCATCGAATAGGGATATTTCGTCCAGTCGTTCCAGAAGGTCGAGCCCGGCAGCACCGTGCGCTTGACCTTGATGCCGGCGTCGCGCAGTTGGCCGGCAATCGCGTCGCCGGTGTTCTTCTGCCAATCGTCCTCGACGGTGATCAGCTCGTGCTCGAAATCGGCCTGCCCAGCGTCGGCCATCAGTTTCTTGGCGCCGGCCGCGTCGCGCGTCTTCTTGGGCAGCGCGAAATATTCAGGATGGATAGGGCTGACATGGTGGTTTTCACCGACCGTCCCTCGCCCGGCATAGCCGAGTTCCAGCACCGCATTGTTGTCGACCGCCATCTGCAGCGCGTTGCGCACCCGCTGGTCGTCATAGGGCTTGTGGGTAACGTTCGTGCGGGCAACCAGCGTGGTTGCCGTCGCAACCTCGGACTTCTCCAGCCCCATCTTATCCAGGATGTCGATGAAGTCGGCCGGCGTCTCGAAATTGAGGTCTATCTCGCCGGATTCGAAGGCGTTGATCGAAGCGTTGAAGTCGGTGCCGTAGTCGATGAACTCGACGCTGTCGAGCGGCGCTTCACCACCCCACCACTTGCCGTTTTCACGACGCTTGACCACCGCCTTCTGGCCGACATCGTAGGAGACCAGTTCGAACGGGCCCGTGCCGATCGGCTTCTTGACCGGGTCGGCGCCTTCGGCGTCGAAATTGCGGTGGACGACGAGCGCGGGATAATCGGTGAGGTTCGGGATCAGCGAAATGTCGGGCGCGCTGAGCGTCAGCTTGACCGTATTGTCGTCGACCTTGGCGATCGCGCCTTCCCTGGCCTTGCCCGACTTTTCGTCGATCAGCCCGCCGACGCGAGCGGCCATGGAGTTGCCGGCGACCTTCTTCTCGCACCAGCGGGTAACATTGAAGACCACGTCATCGGCGTTGAAAGCATCGCCATTGTTCCAGGTGATGCCCTTGCGCACATGCAACGTGTATTCCGTGGCGTCGTCATTGATGTCCCAGCTTTCGAGCAGCACCGGCTCGAAGGTGAATTCCCTGGTGTAGCGGACCAGCGGCTCCAGCCAGCAGCGCGAGATGTTGGCGAGTTCCACCCAGTCATAGGTGCGCGGATCTTTTTGGGCCTTGACCGACATCGATATGTGCAGCGTGCCGCCCTTCTTCGGCTCCTCGGCAAAAGCCTGTCCCGGCGCGGCAAGGCCGATCATGCCGTAGGCCAGCGCCGTCGATGCGCCGAACGCACTTGCCAATGCAAGAAACTCGCGCCGGTCCATACGGCCAGCACGCGTCTCTTGCGCCATCGCCTCGATGGCCGTTGGCACGCGATCGCCATTGCTTTTGAAAAGTGTCATGTCTTTCTCCCTTGCGCTTCCCATCGGGTCTTCGCCCGTTATCAACTCATTCGTCGTTCTCTTAGCTAACGCTGTCGGGCAGCCTCTCTTCGCGCTGCGCGATAAAGTCCCTGAGGCCCTCGGCAATGCCCTCATCGAGTTTCGGCTCTTCATAGTCGGCCAGCATGTTGCGGGCTTTCTCGCGGCCGCGCGTGTCGTGGTCCTTCGCCCCTCCAGCCTTCCATTGTTCGTAGGAGTTGAAATCCATGATGGTGGGCATGAAGAATGCCGACTCGTAATGATCGAGCGTGTGCTGGGTGCCGAGGAAATGGCCCTGCGGCCCGACTTCGCGGATCGCCGCCATGGCCTCCTTGAAATCGTCGAACGGCAGGCCGCCGGCATATTTATACCAGCCGACAAGCTGCTCGCAGTCGGTGGCGAATTTCGAATAGCCGCATGTCAGCCCGGCCTCCAACCAGCCGGCGGAGTGCCAGATATAATTGGCGCCGGCGAGGATGGCGGCATGCATCAGCATGTTGGATTCATAGCCGGCCTGGGCGTCGTTGAGCTTGGAGCCGACATGGAAGCCGGAGGTTCGCCAGGGCAGTTTGTATTTCCGCGCCAGCGCGCCCATCAGATACATCATCTGGGCGGCTTCCGGCGTGCCGCCCATCGGCGCGCCGGTCTTCATGTCGACCGTCACCATGAACTGGCCGTAGATTTGCGGCGAACCCGGGCGCAGCAGTTGGGTGAAAGCGACGCCGGCCAGTGCTTCGGCATTGACCTGCGCCACCGCGCCGACGGCCGAGGCCGAAGTCGATGCGCCGCACAGCGCAAAGGGAGCCAGGATCAGCGGCTGATTGCTGCGCGCATAGACCTTCATCGCGTCCAGCATGGTGGCGTCCCACACCAGCGGCGAGTTGCAGTTGGTAATCGACACCAGCACCGGGTTGTCGCGAACGAAATCTTCGCCAAAGACGATGCCCGCCATCGCCATCGTGTCTTCGGCGCGGTCTTTGGAAGTAACGATGCCCATGAACGGCTTGTCGGAATGCTTCAGCGCCGAATGGATGATGTGGAGATGCCGTTTCGGCACCGCGATCTCCATCGGCTCGCAGATGATCGAACTCGACGAATGCAGCGCCGGGGCCATGTAGGCGAGCTTGTGGAAATTGTTGAGGTCTTCAAGCGTGCCATAACGCCGGTTGTTGTCGAGGTCGCGCACGTAAGGCGCGCCATACATCGGCGCGAAGATGGAGTTCTTGCCGCCGACGCGCACGGTGCGCTCGGGATTACGCGCATTGAGGGTGAATTCGGACGGAACCTTCGCGACCAGTTCCATCAGCAGGCCGCGGTCGATGCGGACGCGTGTCTCGGACACGTCGGCGCCCGCCGCCTTCCACATGGCGATCGCCTCGTCGTCGCGGAACTCGCAACCGACCTCTTCGAGGATGGCGAGTGACTCCTGGTGGATCAGTTCCACCGCCTCGTCCGGGACCATCTGGTAGGTGGGGATCTCGCGGACCAGCGTTGGGAACGAGGTGACGGGGGCGCTCCTCAGCGCCTTGCGTCCGAGGCGACCGCCGCCGCGGCGGTGGGTTTGCTCGGTCAGTTCAGTGGCCGGTGCGTTCATGGAGCCTCCTCATTCCGTCCAACCAAGTTAGCGAGAGGAAATATGGATGTGATGCTGGAAAATCCTGATCTCTTGTATAAGCTCAGCTTATGCGAAGCCTGCGCCACCTCCTGCCCTCGGCCGGCAGCCTGATCGTCTTCGAGGCGGCGGGCCGGCTGTCGAGCTTCACCGCTGCCGGGCGCGAGCTCGGCATGACGCAGGCCGCCGTCTCCTATGCGGTGCGCGGGTTGGAGGAACAGCTTGGCGCCCAGCTGTTCCAGCGCCGCCACCGCCAGGTCGTCCTGACAGAAGCGGGCGAACGCTTCCATGCCGACGTCTCACTCGGCCTGTCGCATATCCGCAAATCGGCGGAGGATCTGCGCCTGCAGGCGACCGGCGGTCATGTCACGCTGGCGGCGTCGACCGCCTTCGGCTCGTTCTGGATGATGCCGCGGCTGCAGCAGTTCCGCGACGAATTGCCGGGCATCGACTTGCGCATCCAGACCGCCGACCGCGATCTCGACATCATCGCCGAGGGCATCCCGCTCGCCGTGCGCGGCGGCGAGCCGCGCGACTGGGCCGACTATCATTCGCTGCCGCTGGCCGACGAGGAGATTTTTCCAGTCGTAGGCGCCAGCTATCTCGCGAAATTCGGCATGCCAAGGAGCGTCGCGGAGCTGGCGACGCATCGCCTGATCCACCTCGAGGAGCCCTACCGCGAGGCGGCTAGCTGGGACGAATGGTTCCAGTCGGCGGGCGGCAGCCTCGACAACACCGCGCGCGGCCTGCGCATCAACGATTACGGCCTCGTGATCCAGGGCGTCATGGAGGGCCAGGGCATCGCGCTCGGCTGGCGGCATCTGGCCGAACGGCTCCTGGCTTCGGGGCTGCTGGTGCCGGTGACCGACCATGTGCTGAGAACCGGCAAGGCGTTCTACGTGGTTTGGCCTAAGAACCGTGAACTGAGCGAGAATGCGCGGAAAGTCAGGGACTGGCTGGCGGCGCAGGCTTGAAATCGGTTGCAGCGTAGTCACTATCGCGGAGTTCCTTCACACCCCCCTCTGTCCTGCCGGACATCTCCCCCGCAAGGGGGGAGATTGGCAGTTCATATGGCGCGTCACCCTTCAGGCATTGAAGATTGGCGAAAGCCGTCGTGACATCTGATCTCCCTCCTTGCGGGGGAGATGGCCGGCAGGCCAGAGGGGGGTGCTGTCCCGCTGGCGTCTCCAATGCCCGGCATTCATTGAAGCCTTCCGCACACCCTTCGAATCCGCCTATAATACCCCCATGCCCATTCGCCAGCTTTCCGAAACGATGATCAACCAGATCGCCGCCGGCGAAGTCATCGAGCGTCCAGCGAGCGTGGTGAAGGAACTGGTCGAAAACGCGCTCGACGCCGGCGCCTCCCGCGTCGAGGTCGTCACTGCCGGCGGCGGGCTGAACCTGATCCGCGTCACCGATGACGGCTCCGGTATCCCCGAACAGGAACTGGCGCTGGCCATTGCGCGCCACTGCACCTCGAAACTTGCCGACAACATTCGCGATATCCGCTCGCTCGGGTTCCGTGGCGAGGCATTGCCGTCGATTGGTTCGGTGTCGCGACTGTCGGTTCGCTCGCGCACGGCCGCAGGCGACGCTGCAGCCGAGATCGCCATCGAAGGCGGCCGCGTTTCGGCGGTCAAACCGGCGGCGGCCAACCGCGGCACCACGGTCGAGGTGCGCGACCTGTTCTTCGCCACGCCGGCCCGGCTCAAATTCATGAAGGGCGAGCGCGCCGAAAGCTCCGCCACCAGCGACGTGCTCAAGCGCATCGCTATCGCCTTCCCCGCCGTGCGCTTTACGCTCGCCGGCTCGGACCGCTCGACGCTGGAATTGCCGGCGACCGACGACACGGCGGAAGGCAGCCTGCGCCGCGTCGCGCAAGTCATGGGCGCCGAGTTTCCCGACAATTCCATCGCTATCGACGCCAGCCGGGACGGCGTGCACCTGACCGGCCACGTCTCGATCCCGTCCTTCACCCGCGCCAACGCGTTGCAGCAATATGCCTATGTCAACGGCCGGCCAGTGCGCGACAAGCTGATTGCCGGCGCCATTCGCGGCGCTTTCGCCGATGTGCTGCCGCGCGACCGGCACGCGGTGACCGTGCTGTTCCTGACGCTCGATCCGGCGACCGTCGACGTCAACGTCCACCCAGCCAAGGCCGATGTGCGCTTTCGCGACCCCGGCCTGGTGCGCGGGCTGATCGTCGGCGCCATTCGCGAGGCGCTGGCCAATGCCGGCATCCGCGCCGCCACCAGCGGGGCCGCCGGGATGGTGGCGGCGTTCCGGCCGGGAGCCGCCTCCTACGCCCATGCGGGTCCTGCCAACGGTCATCGCAGTTATGACGCGGCCTACCGGGCCTCGGGCTTTTCGGGCTTTGACCGCTCGCCACAGCGGCCGCTGGATATGGGATTTGACGGCGCCGGCTTCCGCGAAAACGACCAGGCTGCATTCGACGCCGGTCCGCTCGCCAGCGCCGATGCGCGTGCCGGCTTAGCCGAGCCGGCCGAGACGCTGCTCGGCACCGCGCTGGGCGCCGCCCGCGCGCAGGTGCACGAGAACTACATCGTCGCCCAGACCAGGGATTCGCTTGTCATCGTCGACCAGCACGCGGCGCATGAGCGGCTGGTCTACGAGGCGCTGAAGAATGCCCTGCACTCGCGCGCGGTGCCCTCGCAGATGCTGCTTCTGCCGGAGATCGTCGACCTGCCGGAGGAGGACGCCGAGCGGCTGGCCATGCATTCCGAAACGCTGGCCCGGTTCGGCCTCGCCATTGAGCGTTTCGGTCCCGGCGCGGTGGCGGTGCGCGAGACGCCGTCGATGCTCGGCGAAACCAATGTCCAGCAATTGGTGCGTGATCTTGCCGACGAGATCGCCGACAACGACACGATCGAGACGCTGAAGGAACGACTGGACAAGATCGCCGCGACTATGGCCTGCCACGGCTCGGTCCGCTCCGGCCGCCTGCTCAAGCCTGAGGAGATGAACGCGCTGCTGCGCCAGATGGAAGCAACGCCGGGCTCCGGCACCTGCAACCACGGCCGCCCGACCTATATCGAACTCAAGCTCGCCGACATAGAGCGGCTGTTTGGGCGGCGGTGAGCACAAGCCAGGTCAGGCCACCCGCTCAATTCACCAACAGGCGATAATCCTTGAACCTATGAGAGAAAACGTAATCCCTTGAGTAACCGGCGCTACCGCCGCGAAAATTCACGGAGATTATCTCGAAGCTTCCCCCAACCTGTTTTAGAACATTCATGTAGATGGGAGTCATCAGCATGCCGGCATCGCAATCGTCGTCATCGAAAACGATCTCCTGAACGACCTTCTTTTTCTTCTTGTCGATGACCCGCAGCTTACTCATGCAGACGAGAAAGCCGGCTTTCTCGTAGACCCCGGCAAATCTGTGGGTGGCTGTCTGCGCCCAGAAGGGGATCTCGACGGTCCCGTCAACCTTCGCCTCACCGGTATCGTCGAGGCTTGCGACCTTCTTCAGCACGATCGGGAACTTGTCCAGGCCTCTGTTCCAGGTCCCCGTTGCGCCGCTTTCGCCAAGGTCGAGAGAAAACGGACATCGGGCGGTGTCGACCGGCGTTTTCGATCCCATGACCAGGACCCGGTCGAATTCCTTGTCGTCCGCAATCTCGCAAAGGGAGACGCTGGTACCGGTGATCTTGCCGTACACCGCTATCGGGCTTTGCTTCGCGTCGTAGAAATAGCTTCCTTCGACCGTAATCCCGCTGCCGAAACTGTCATATCTCTGCAGTGACAGATGGACTGGATTAGGCCCGATGGACCCTTCGTAGTTTTCGACCTGGTACCAGCCAGCGAAGGCTTTCCCGGTCAGCAGCAAAACGCAAAAGATTGCCGATATGAACAGTTTTCCCATTCCATCCCCCAGCCAGGCAACTCACCATACCGGTCCTTCCTCCGGGTGTCTGCATGCTGGGGATACGGTTCCCGGTTTGAGTCCGGAAACGGTTCCAACTTTTTGTTTTAACGCTTCAAATTCACCACGATCACACCGCCGAGCGCCAGCGCGCCGCCGAGGAGACCGAGCAGTGTCGGCACTTCGCCCAGCCAGAAGAAACCGATCAGGGCAGACATGGGCGAGACCAGATAAAGGAAGTTCGAGGCACGGGCGGCCGGGAGACGCGACAGAGCGGTTGCCCAGGCGGCATAGGCGATCAGGCTGGGCACGATGCCAAGAAAGATCACGGCGCCGATCCCGGCCGTGTTGGCGACCGCTGCCTGCGCAAAGCCGCTTGGCAAAAAGGGCGCCAGGCAAAGTGCACCAAGGATCATGTTCGAGGCCGAAATGGTCAGCGGGTGATGGCGGGCAAAGAGCGGCTTCTGGACGATCGTGTTGACAGCCGAGCACAGCGCGGAGCCAAGAACCAGCAGCGCGCCGGTGTCGAAACTCAAGCCATTGCCGTCGGCGACCGCAATGATGCCGATGCCGGCGAAAGAAATGGCCGTGCCAAACCAGGCCCACGTTGAGAAACGCTCGCCCAGCAATGTCATTGCCATGATGGCGGTGAAGATCGGGCTGACATTGATGATGAAACCGGCGGCGCCAGCCGACACGGTCAGTTCGCCGTAATTAAGCATGACAGTGTAGAGCGCGACGAAAATGGCGCCGCCAAAGCCGAGGCGCCACACTTCATCGAGCCTCGGCAGTGCCGGGCGCTTGACGGCAAGAAAGATCGCCGCCGGCACCGCGGCAATGGCAAAGCGCAGCGAACCGAGTTCCAGCGGCCCGAAGGCGGCGAGACCCGCACGAATCGCTGGAAAGGCCGATGCCCAGCCAACCACCGTCAAGGCCACGGCGATGGCTGCCGTGGTGTCCATCCGCTGTGTCGGATTCGACGTGCTGGTCGTTGCGCTCATCTGCCTGTCCTCGGGTTCCCAGAGTGTTGAAAGGCAGAAAGCGCCTTTTCGGCGCGGTTGACAAACGATCAAATCGAGGATCACCTGTGACTGTGGATCACAGCTCAGACACAATGGTGCCGCTCGAGACCCTGCGCGCCTTCGATGCGGCGGCGCGAACGGGGAGCTTTTCGGCCGCGGCCGAGAAGCTCAACATCACCCACGGCGCCGTCAGCCGGCAGATCGCCAAGCTGGAGGACTGGCTGGGCTTGAAAGTGTTCGACCGCGGCGCGCGTGGCGTATCGCTGACCATCGAGGGCAACCGCCTGCATCTGCGCACGGCCGAAGCCTTTGCGCTGATCTCCAGCCATTCCGACCGCTGGGTCGAGCCGCGCGGCACCGCCGTGGTGCGGCTGACCTCGATACCCTCCGTCAGCGGGCTGTGGCTGATGCCACGCATGGCGGCGCTGGAGAACAATCCCACCAAGCTGCGCATCGTGCTCGACGTCGACATCCGCCAGGCCGACCTTGCCGATGAAGGCATCGACCTGTCGGTCCGCTGCGGCCGCGGCGGCATTCCGGGCCGCATCTCGGTGAAGCTGTTCGAGGAACATGTCTTTCCCGTCGCCGCGCCCGGCCTTGCCCGCGAGATCGGCCGCGGCGACCCGGCCCGGCTGCTGAGGTTTCCACTGATCAACGATTCCGACGCTTCGGGTTGGCGTGCCTGGTTTGCCGCGCAAGGGATGGACTACCGCCCGCGCCCGCAGGATCGCCGCTTCGAGGACTACAATCTGGTGCTCGACGCCGCAGCTTACGGGCTCGGCATCGCGCTGGCGCGGCCGCCGCTGACCGGACACCAGTTGGAGGCAGGCCGCATCGTCGCCGTCGACGAGCGCACGGCGCTGAACCCGGTGTCGTACTGGCTGGACCGGCCGCTGGGGCGGCCGCGTACGGCTGCCGCCGAACTTTCACGCCGTATCGCTGTCGAGGCGGGGCTGGCGATGGACAAGATGGAAGCTTTCCTCGAAGCCGAGCGATAGCGGCGATCGTTCGGTGCTCAGCGAAGCACCAGCAGGGCTAGCCCGACAATGGCGACGGCCAGAAACCCGGTTGCCAGCGCCATCAGACCGACACGCGTCTGCTGTCGGCCTTCCGGCTGGGCCGCATCATTCGGCCCAGACGTCGCCTGCTCCCGCTTCATTGGCATATCGGTGGTGGCAGCGCGGCGCTGCGGCGAAACCACGGGTGCGAGAAGCGCAAACCAGGGCAGTCCTGCGGGCTTTGCGGCAGCGCCATCTTCGGCCCTTGCCGGCGGCAGCGGCAGACCGCGCTGTGCATCGTCGTTCGCTGGCGTCGCCTTGCCTATCGCAGCGGTTGTCGGCCCGGTAGCGTCGGGCGTGGCGTCACTAGGCTCGGCAAGGGCCAGATAGGCCTGGAGGATCTCGGCAGAACCCGTCTGCTGCCCCTTTGCCGTTGCCGCGGACAACAGCGCCTGCAGCGCCGGCGCCGCTGCCGGCTGCAAAGGCGCGCCGGACGGCGTCGGCGGCTGCACCAGCGCCTTTATAAGTGCTGCTTTCGCCGGATCGGCCTTCGCCGACGGCAACGCTGCCAACATCATGGCCTCACGGAGCAGCGCGGTCAGGCGGGCGGATGAAATGTCCATACCGGTCCCATAAGAATGGTTTGGAGCGACAATAGCGCCTCAGCATTGCGTCAAGCTTGACCTTGCCGGCAATTTATGGCGATGAAATCAGCATGAACCTTGGCACCACTCCATGATGAACCGCTTCGAAGGCCCCGGCGGCAAGGAAGCCCGTATCCGCTATCTCGACGGCGACTTCCAGGTCACCAGCCCCGGCGCCTTCGTGCGCTGCGCGGTGACCGGCGAGAGCATTCCGCTGGACGAGCTCAAATATTGGAGCGTCGCCAGGCAGGAGCCCTATGTCAGCGCCGCCGCCTCGCTGCGCCGCGAGATCGAGATGCATCCGGACCTGCGCAGCCGGGGTTAAAGGCGCGCACAGAGCCGTTGGTCGCGTTCCTTCACACCCCCCCTCTGTCCTGCCGGACATCTCCCCCGCAAGGGGGGAGATTGGATGTCATCTTTGCTTTCGCCAAATCACCAGCGTTGCAGAATGAGCGCCATTGGCAAAGCTGCTGATCTCCCTCCTTGCGGGGGAGATGGCCGGCAGGCCAGAGGGGGTGCTGTCCCGCCAGCATCTCCGCGTGACGCTGCACGCCCTACCCCCGAAGCCTGCGCTGTCTCCACGCATCCAACGTCTCGTCGATGATGCGCTCCGGCACAGTGTCGAGTTCGAAGGTGGCGTCGATCTCCAGCACGGCGAGTTCAGCGAGGAAATCGGCCGGGGCAGCGCCGTGGCGCAGCCGGGCGGCGTCCTTGGCGGTGGTGACGAGGCCCAGTCCATCGCGGCGCGCGGTTGCCGCCAGTTCCGCGAGTTCATCAGGGGCATAGAAGTGATGGTCCGGAAACGACCGGCTCAGCGCCACTTCCGCACCGGTGCCGCGCAGCGTGTCGAAGAATTTTTCGGGGTGGCCGATGCCGGCAAAGGCGAGGAACCGCCGGCCGGCGAACCGCTCCTTGGCCGCGGGCTCGGCATGCGCCTCGAAGATCGGCCGGCCGGCGCGCGCCGCCTGGCGCACGACCTGGTCGGCGGCAGCGCCCTCGCCCATCTTCAACAGCCCATCGGTGAACACCAGTTGGTCGACGATGTTGGCTCTCAGCGGTCCACCCGGAATGACGCGGCCGTTGCCGATGCCGTAGCGGGCGTCGACGACGACCAGCGCATAATCGATATGGATGCGTGCGCTCTGAAAACCGTCATCCATGATCAGGAAATCGCAGCCATGGGCTTCCAGGAGCAGCTTGGCGCCGGCAGCGCGGTTGGGGCTCACCGCAACCGGCGCGTGCTCGGCCAAAAGCAGCGGCTCGTCGCCGACATGCTTTGCAGCGTCGTGACTGGCATCGACGACATGCGGCTGCGCGAACGAGCCGCCATGGCCGCGCGACAGGAATCCGGGATTGAGCTGCATGCGCCGGGCCTGCTTGGCCAGCGCGATGGCGATCGGCGTCTTGCCGCTGCCGCCGACGGTGAAGTTGCCGACGCAAAGCACTGGCGCGTCGATCTTTTCACGTACCGCCCGATGCATGCGGCGGCCGGCGACGATGCCATAGACGGCTGATAGCGGCGACAGCGCAAAGACCCGCCAGTCCGGCGCTTCCCACCAGAAAGGTGGTGCTTCCGACGCCACCTATCGCCCGTCGGCGCCCTTCAGGCGCGACTTGACGATCAATGGCTGGATATAAGGCTCGAGCGACTTCAGCGTGTGCGCCAGCGCACCGCGCATCTGGTCGACTGTGGCGGCACCGGCCGCCATCATCTCATGGCGCGCAACTTCATTGCTCAGCAGGAAATTGACGGCGCCGGCCAGCATGTCGCGGTCGCGCACCAGCTTGGCGCCGCCACTGTCGAGCAGGCGCTGATAGGCCTCGCGAAAATTCTGGACGTTGCGGCCGGCCAGCACAGCGGTGTCGAGCATGGCCGGCTCCAGCGGATTCTGGCCGCCTTCCGAGGTCAGCGAGCGGCCGACAAAGGCGATTTCCGTCAGCCGGAGATAAAGCCCCATCTCGCCGATCGTATCGCCGAGCAGGATATCGGTGTCGGCGGTGATCCGGTCGCCCTTGCTGCGCCGCGCCAGCTTCAGGCCCATGCCGGAAATCTGTGCGGCCAGCGCTTCGGCGCGGTCGGGATGACGCGGGACGATGATCGTCAGCAGCCCATGGTGGCGCTTGTAGAGCGTGGCGTGGACTTCCGCCGCGACCACCTCCTCGCCGTCATGGGTCGAAATTGCCGCCCAGGTCGGGCGGCCGGCGATCTGGCGCTTCAGCGTCGCCAGCGCCCGTTCGTCGACCGGCGGCGGCAAGGTGTCGACCTTGAGGTTGCCGGACACGGTGACCGGCCGGGCGCCAAGCGCGCGAAACCGTTCGCCGTCGACATCCGACTGGGCAACGACGTGTGCGAGGTTCTCGAACAGCGCCTCGGCGATGTTGGCGCGCTTCTTCCAGGATTTGAACGAACGGTCGGAGAGCCGGCCGTTGACCAGCACCTGCGGCACGTGGCGGGCGCCGAGCTCGAGGATCGTCATCGGCCATATCTCGGATTCGGCGATGATAGCCAGGTCCGGCCGCCAGTGATCGAGAAAGCGGCTGACGGCCGGCTTGAGGTCGAGCGGAACATATTGGTGGATGATGCGGTCGCCCAGCCGTTCGTCGGCAACCTGCGCCGAGGTCACTGTTCCCGTCGTCAGCACGATGTTGACACCGTAGTCGAGGATGCTTTGCACCAGCGGCACGACCGCAAGGGTCTCGCCGACGCTTGCCGCATGGATCCAGATCACCGGCCCTTCGGGGCGCGGCCGCCCGGCAACGCCGTAGCGCTCACGGCTGCGGCTGCGGTCTTCCTTGCCCTGCGATGTGCGCCAGGCGACATAGGGACCCATCAGCGGATAGGCGGCTGCACCGGCAAGGCGGTAGGCCGCCAGGAAGGCGCGCGCCCAGCCGACGCTCATGGCCTGCCGTCCACGAGCCGATAGGCCTCGGCGGTTGCGGCATTGAGCGCGGCCGTGACTTCCTGGCGCTTGCGCTCCATTTCGGCCTCGTCGGCATTGGCCGGCACGAAAACCGGCGTTCCGATGACGATCGAGGAGCGGCCGAACGGCAGGTTGATGGTGGTCTTGTCCCAGCTCCTTTCCAGCACCTTGCGGCGGCTGGTGGCGATGGCGGCAGGCATGATCGGCCGGCCGGAAAGGCGTGCCAGCAGAACGATACCAAGCCCCGCGTCGCGCGGCGTGCCGTGGGGAATGTCGGCGATCATGGCGACGTTCTTGCCGGCCACGAGTGACTTTTTCAGGGCGATGAGCGCCTTGGCGCCGCCCTTGTCGAGATGCTTCGTGCTTTCACGCCCGCCGGAGCCGCGCACCGCCTCGATGCCGAATTTTTCGATCATCAGCGCGTTGAGTTCGGCGTCGGCGCTGCGCGAGACCATGGCGACCAGCGGCCGTCCCTTGGGATAATAGGCTGGGGTCAGCAGATGCTGGCCATGCCAGAGCGCGATGATGCCGGGTTCGAATTCGGCGTAGTCGCCGCCTGAAAATTTAGCCGAGCCTTCGACCACGCGGTTGGTCAGGCGCACCAGGCGGACGAACTGGGCGAGCAGGCTGACGATCATGCTCTTGACGATTCGCGACTGCGCCAACGGCTCGCGGATCTTGCGCCAGAATGTCTTCGAACTGCCGCCGCGTCTTCTTCGGACCGCGGCGCCGGTGGGCTGCCCTTTCACCGCTTCATGCTCCATCGCTGTCAACCGGCGGCCTTGCTTTCAGGGTCGAGCAGCCGGTGCAGATGGACGACGAAATAGCGCATATGGGCATTGTCCACGCTGGCTTGCGCCTTTGCCTTCCACGCGGTGTGCGCGGTTTGATAGTCCGGATAAACGCCAACGATGTCGAGCGCGTCGAGATCGCGGAACTCGGTGCCTCCCAGCTTCTTCAGCTCGCCGCCGAACACCAGGTGCAAAAGCTGTTTCTTTCCGTCTTCCGCGGCCATTTCGGTCCTTCACATATTGTGAGTTTGCGACAGGTCTAGCCCAAAGCTGCCGACTTTGGAACCTTCGATCACGCTTCCGTATCGGCAATGACGCCGGCAAGCACGGTCAGCAGATGGCCGCTGCCGGCGACCAGCGCGCCGTGACGGATGATCTCCCCGGCATAGAGCGGCGCGCGGCCATGGCCGTCGAGCACGGCGCCGCCAGCCTCGCGCAAGATGAGATCGGCGGCGGCGATATCCCAGTCATGCGCGTTGGGCTTGACGAAGGTGGCGTCGAGCGTGCCGTTGGCGACCATCGCCAGCCGGTAGGCGAGCGAGGGAATGTGCGCCGCCCGCCGCACCCGGCCCTGCCATTGCGCCGGCATCAGGTCAATCAACTGCTTCAGCCCGCCGATCTCGACCGTCTTACCCAGGCCGCGCACGGCAATCGGCTTGCCGTTGCGGAAAGCTCCATGGCCAGGCAGCGCCCAATAGGTTTCGCCCTTGGCCGGACATTCGAGCACACCGGTGAGCGTGCGGCCATTCTCGACCACCGCGACGCTGACGCACCACGAGCGCAGACCTTCGAGGAAGCCGCGGGTGCCGTCTATGGGGTCGACGACAAAGGTGCGCCGCGCCAGAAGCCGCGCCGGATCGTCAGTCGTTTCCTCCGACAGCCAGCCATAGTCCGGCCGGGCCGCCAGCAGGGTATCGCGCAGATAGGCGTCCGCCGCGTGGTCGGCTTCGCTGACCGGCGAGGTGCCGCCCTTCATCCACACTTGCGGGTTTTTGCCGAAATAGCGCATGGCGATCGCGCCCGCCTCGCGGGCGGCGTCGCGCAGCAGATCGAGGTCTTCCGAGGCCCCGGCCGATATGACCGGGTCACGCTCCGGCAAGGGTCATTCCTTCGATCAGCAGCGTCGGTGCGGCAGTGCCGAAATCGCGGTCAAGATCGCTCGCCGGAACCATATTGAGGAACATCGTCTTCAAATTCGAGGCGATGGTCACCTCGGCCACCGGATAGGCAAGCTCGCCATTGTCGATCCAGAAGCCGGATGCGCCACGGCTGTATTCGCCGGTCACCATGTCGACGCCCTGGCCGAACACTTCGGTGACATAAAAGCCGGATTTCAGCGACCTGATCAGGTCTTCCGGCGTCCTGTCGCCCGGCTCGATGGCGAGATTGGTCGAAGACGGCGATACCGACGAGCCGCTGCGCGCGCCGCGTCCGTTGGTGGTCAGCCCCAATTCCCGCGCGGCGGACGTCGACAGGAACCAGTGCTTCAGCACGCCGTTCTCGACCATCAACAGCTTTTCGCCCCCGACGCCTTCGCCGTCGAACGGGCGCGAGGCCTGACCGCGACGCCGCAGCGGTTCGTCGGTGACGGTGATGGCAGCCGACGCAACCTGCTTGCCCATCATCTCGCGCAAAAAACTGGTCTTGCGCGCCACCGAAGCGCCGTTGATGGCGCCGGCGAGATGGCCGGCAATGCCGCGCGCGACGCGCGGATCGAAGACCGCGTTGACCGGACCGGTCGCCGCCTTGCGGGCGCCGAGGCGGCGCACGGCGCGCTCGCCGGCCTTACGGCCGATCAGCTCCGGCGCGTCGAGATCGGAAAAATGCTGGTTCGAGGAGTATTCGTAGTCGCGCTCCATGCCGGTGCCCTCACCCGCAATCACGCTGGCCGAACGCGAAAAGCGCGACGCGACATAGTGGCCGACGAAGCCGTCCGACGTGGCAAGCACCAGCCCGCCGAGGCCTGCGCTGGCGCCGCTGCCGGCCGAATTGGTGACACCCTTGACTGCAAGGGCCGCTTCCTCGGCGGCAAGGGCCGCTTCCTTCAACTGATCGGCCGAAACCTCGGTGGCGTCGAACAGATCGAGGTCGCGCACCTTGCCGACCAGCAAAGCCGGATCGGCGAGACCCTGATAGGGGTCCTCGGGCGAGACTTTGGCCATGGCCACGGCGCGCTCGGCCAATGCCTTGGGGTCCGATGCCGCTGTCGCCGAGACGCTCGCCACCCGGTTGCCGACGAAGACGCGCAGCGAGACATCGTCGCCCTCGGACGCCTCAGTGTTCTCGACCTTGCCCAGCCGCACCGACACGCCGATCGAGCGGCCGCGCACGGCAACCGCGTCGGCGGCGTCGGCGCCGGCCCGCTTGGCAGCCTCGACCAGTGCCGCGACGCGGTCGGTCAATTTCGCTGCCTCTGATGTATCGGTCATGCGCGTGGTCCTGGCTGAAGCCGCGCCGGGCGGTAGCGGCTGTTGCACCATCTATTGTCCCAATGCGGCTTGTGCAATGGCGCACGGGCAATTGTCCCGCTGCGGCATAGCGCCCAAGCGGCCCGCAAAGCCCATCCGCGGCGGCCGCCACAGACGCGCGGCTTGACCGGTTTGTGAGTTTAACCGAGGCCGATTTCCGTCAAGGAGTGGCGACCGGCGTCCAGATCACGTCATCGATCCTCGTCGCGCCCGTTGCCAGCATCACCAGCCGATCGAAGCCAAGCGCCGAGCCGCTGGCTTGCGGCATGATGGCGAGGGCGGCGAGAAAATCCTCATCCAGCGGATAGCGCTCGCCATAGACGCGCTCCTTCTCGTCCATCTCGGCGGCAAAGCGCCGGCGCTGCTCGGCCGGATCGGTCAGTTCGCCAAAAGCATTGGCGAGCTCGACGCCGCAGCAATAGAGCTCGAAGCGCTCGGCCACGCGCTGGTCCTCCGCGCTCGGCCGGGCGAGCGCCGCTTCCGAGATCGGATAGCCGTACAAGATGGTGGCCCGCCCCTGCCCCAGCACCGGTTCGACCTTCTCGACCATTACCCGGCTGAACAAATCGGCCCAGTTGTCATCGTCGGCCGTGCGCAGGCCGGCCTTGACCAGAGCATTATGGAGTGCGGCGCGGTCTGTGCCGCCATCGGCAGAAACGGTGGCAAGAAGATCGATGCCGGCGTAACGCGCAAAAGCTTCCGCCACGCTCACGCGTTCCGGTTCGGCGAACGGATCGGCCTCGCGGCCGCGAAAGCGGAAGGTTTTGGCGCCGGCCCGCTCAGCCGCGAGCTTCAGCAGTTCGGCGCAATCGGCCATCAGGCTGTCATAGGTTTCGTCGACCCGATACCATTCCAGCATGGTGAATTCGGGATGGTGCAAGGGGCCGCGCTCGCGGTTGCGCCAGACGGCGCCCAGGCTGAAGATGCGCCGCTCACCGGCGGCCAGCAGCTTCTTGCAGGCGAACTCCGGCGAGGTGTGGAGATAAAGCGGCCGGCGCGCGCCGTCGGCGCCGATCGCCTCGGTGGCGAAGGCTGAGAGATGCGCCTCGTTGCCGGGCGAAATCTGCAACGCCGCCGTCTCGACCTCGATGAAGTCGCGCTCGCCAAACCAGCCGCGCATTGCCGCAGCTATGGCGTTGCGGGCCATCAGCCGCGGCCGGCGGTCGGCGTGAACATCCGCCGTCCACCAGGGCGAAGCGCCAGTCATGGGTTTGCCGGGCAACGGAATTGCTGACAGGGCTGGCGGTTCGGGCCAAGATGCGCTACGGCGACGGCTCTCGCAGCCGATTTGCGCCGAACGATCGTTTCAGGCCAACGAAGTCTAGGATTGAAAACCGTGGTGAAGGTCATCGCCAGTTCGCTCCGTAAAGGCAATGTCGTCGACAAGGACGGCAAGCTTTACGTCATCCTCTTTGCCGAAAACATCCACCCTGGCAAGGGTACGCCGGTCACCCAGCTCGACATGCGCCGCATCTCCGACGGGGTGAAGGTTTCGGAGCGCTACCGCACCACCGAGCAGGTCGAGCGCGCCTATGTCGAGGAGCGCGAGCACACCTTCCTCTACGCCGACGCCGAGGGGTATCACTTCATGAACCCGGAAAGCTACGACCAGGTCGCGGTGCCGGAAAGCGTGGTCGGCGACATGGCGCCCTACCTGCTCGAAGGCATGGCGGTGCAGATCTCGCAGTTCAACGGCATCGCCATAGCCCTGGTGCTGCCGCAGCGCGCTACTTTCGAAGTGGTCGAGACGGAGCCGACGACCAAAGGCCAGACGGCGTCCTCGTCATACAAGCCGGCCGTGCTTTCCAACGGCGTGCGCACGCTGGTGCCGCCGCACATCGCGCCGGGTACCCGCGTGGTGGTGATGACGGCCGATGGCGCTTATGTGGAGCGGGCGAAGGACTGAGGCGCGAGCGCCGCCGTCCTGGTTGATCCGTTGCATTGCCTTCTGCGGCCGCTGGCTCGATAGTCCTGCCGATGTGGCAGACCTTTGTGACCTACTGGCCTCTGATCCTTGTGATCATTCCGATGCTGATGGCCGCCATCGGCATCGTCCACGCCATCATGACCAAGGAAGACGTGCGCGCCGCCACCGGCTGGGTCGGCGTGATGATCTTGTCGCCGTTCCTTGGCGCGATCATCTATGCCATTGCCGGCATCAACCGCATCCGCCGCGCCACGATCAGCGCCATGCGGCCCGTCGCCGGTGAAGCCGAGACAGCCAAACACGACCACGACATTGCGCTCGAAACACTCATCTCAGCCGAATTCGGCCAGCGCTTTGCCGGCCTGAAGACGCTAGGCGACAGGGTGGCGCGGCGCGCACTGACGTCGGCAAACGCGATCACGATCCTCAGGACCGGCGACGAAGCTTACGCAGCAATGTGCCGGGCGATAGACAGCGCACAGCGCAGCATTCTGCTCGAGACCTACATCTTCGACAATGACGAGATCGGACGACGTTTTGTCGGATCGCTGGCCTGCGCGGTCCGGCGCGGTGTGACGGTTCGCGTGCTGATCGATGCGGTCGGCGTGCGCTATTCCGTGCCCAGCATCCTTGGGACACTCCGGGAAGCCGGCGTCACCGTCGATCTGTTCAACGGCAACATCGTCATGGGCCTGAGACTTCCCTATGCGAATTTGAGGACGCACAGGAAAATCCTGATCGTCGACGGTGTGGTGGCGTTCACGGGAGGCATGAACATCCGCAAGGGATTTTCGGCCGAATTCGCCGGCAGCGCCAGTTCGGCGGATACGCATTTCCAGGTGACGGGGCCGGTCGTGGCCGACCTGTTCGCGGTTGCCGCCGAAGACTGGCGTTTTGCCGGCAACGAGGCGCTCAAGGACGAGGTCTGGCACGTGGCAAAGCCCTCGCCGCCTCCCGGTCAGCCGATCCTGGTGCGGGCGGTGGCGTCGGGGCCGGACGCCAGCATCGAAACCAACCACAAATTGCTGACGGGGGCATTTTCCGTCGCCCGCAAATCGATCCGCATCATGTCGCCCTATTTCCTGCCGGACCGGGAATTTGTCAGCGCGCTGGTCACGGCTGCCCGGCGCGGCGTCGAGATCGACATCGTCGTGCCCGCGGTCAACAATCTCTTCCTGGTCGGCCGCGCCATGACGGCGCAGTACGACCAGGTGCTGAAGCACTATTGCCGCGTCTGGCGTCATGAAGGGTCGTTCGACCATTCGAAGCTGTTGTCGGTCGATGGCGTCTGGGCCTATGTCGGCTCTTCCAACCTCGACGCGCGGTCGCTGCGGCTGAATTTCGAAATCGACCTGGAGGTGCTGGATACCGGCTTTGCCGCCGAGATCGAAGGGCGCATCGGAGCGGCAATCGCTTCCGCCAAACCCGTCACACTCGCAACCCTAAGAGCGCGGCCATTTGTTATCCGGGTTTTTGACCGGTTGTTATGGCTGGGATCGCCCTATCTTTAGAATCAGGACAGATTGAACGCAGGCCTATGGACATAAACGGACGCAGCCTTCCTGAAACAGTGCTCCTGTCGATCCGCGGCAGGAAAGCGCGCAAGGCGAACGCGACGGCGCGCAAGCACATTGAAGGCGCCCAGATGGTGGTCGCCTCCTACAACGTCCACAAATGCATCGGCACCGACCGCAGGTTCGACCCCGAACGCACCGCCCGCGTCATCCGCGAGATCGGCCCCGACGTCATCGCGCTGCAGGAGGCCGACAACCGCTTCGGCGATCGCGCCGGGCTGCTCGATCTTGCCCGGATCGAACACGAAACCGGGCTTGTGCCGGTGCCGGTTTCCGGAAGCGGCAAGGGCCATGGCTGGCGCGGCAACGTGCTTTTGTTCAAGCGCGGCACCGTGCGCGACGTCCATCAGATCAAGCTTCCGGGACTGGAGCCCCGCGGCGCGCTGGTTGCCGAGATCGACCTCGACGAAACGCGCACTCTGCGCGTCATCGCCGCGCATCTCGGCCTGTTGCGCCGCTCGCGTTCGGAGCAGGCCCGCGTCGTGCTCGACATCATGAGCAACCAGGATGAAAGGCCGACCTTGCTGCTCGGCGACCTCAACGAATGGCGGCTGGGCAACCGCTCGGCGCTCAAGACGCTGCACGCCACCTTTGGTTTCACGCCGGCGGCGGTGCCGACTTTCCCCTCAGGCCTGCCGGTGCTGGCGCTCGACCGGATCATGGCCAACCGGCACGGCATGGTCTCGTCGGTGGAAGCCCATGACACGCCGCTGTCGCGGGTTGCGTCGGATCATTTGCCGCTGACGGCGTTCGTCAGCCTGTAACTCATCCGTCCCGCAGCCAGACCAGCATCTCACCGGGTTCACGGTTGTCCCAGGCAAAGTACGGGACGGCGGTGATTTTCGTTTCGCTCACCGCCGGCGGATCGGTGCGATAGAGCCCGGTTTCCCAGTTTTCCTGGGCTTCCTTGCTGGCAAGTGCCGAAAGCGTGACGATGCCGCCGAGCAGGTTCGGCTCGGCATGCGCCTCGATTGTTGCCGTTCGCGGCAGAGCGATCCGATGCAACTGGCCGGGATTGTCGGTCTCCTCGACGCAATAGATCAGCGGACCGCGCGCAAGTGCGACGCGGCCGATGTCCTGACGCACCTCCGGATTGGCGAACAGACGGGCGATCGACATTTCGAGATCGAGTTCGACCCGGTCGCCCTGGCGCCACTCGCGCCGGATCGCGGCATAGCCGTCGCTGGTGATGCCGTCCAGATCGACCGCGGCGCCGTTGATCTTGAGCGCCGCCTTGCCGCACCAGGACGGGACGCGCAGGTGCAAGGTGAATTCCACCGGAGCGTCGGCTTCGATCCGGATCGAGACCGCGCCATCCCAGGGATAATTGCTGGTCTGAATCAGACTGACCGCCCGGTTCGATATGTCGAAGCGCGCGGTGCTGTCGCCGTAGAGATGGACCGCCAGCGCATCATCCGAGAGGGAGTAGAAATAGCTGCCGATGGAGGCGACCATGCGGCCGATATTGGGCGGGCAACAGGGGCAGCGATGCCATTTCCAGCGATTGTGCCTGCCCCGGCTCTCCAACGGGTTCTCGTAGAAGAACAGGGAGCCGTCGAGCGACAGGCCGGAGATCGAGCCGTTGTAGAGCGCCCGCTCCATCATGTCGGCGTAGCGGGCGTTGGGACCCATGCCGAGCATGCGGCTGGCCCAGAACACCAGGCCGACCGAGGCACAGGTCTCGGCATAGGCGGTTTCGTTGGGCAGGTCGTAGTCGCTGGTAAAGCCCTCATTGTGCGCCGACGGCCCGAGGCCGCCGGTGACATAGAGGTTCTTGGTGGTGAGATCGTTCCACAGACGGTCGAGCGCTGCCCTGAGCGTGTCGTCGCCATATTCGGTGGCGATGTCGGCCATGCCGGAATAGAGGTACATCGCCCTGACCGCATGGCCGACGACCTTGTCCTGCTCGCGCACCGGCTTGTGCGACTGGTTGTACTCATAAGTCTTGAAATGATAGGCCTTTGGGTCGGCGCCGCGCGCACGCGCCTCCTCGTCGAAATAATGCGGCTGTTGCCCGCGCTGGTCGATGAAATACCTGGCCAGGTCCATGTATTTCTGCTCGCCGGTCGCCCGCGCCAGCTTGACCAGCGCCAGCTCGATCTCCTCATGGCCGCAATAGCCCTTCTTCTTGCCCGGCTCCGGGCCGAAGGTGTCGGCGATGTGGTCGACATAGCGGCACATGATATCCAGCAGCTTGCGCTTGCCGGTGGCCTGGTAGTAGGCGACCGCGCCTTCGATCAGATGGCCGGCGCAATAGAGCTCGTGACAATCGCGCAGATTGGTCCAGCGCTTGCCGGGCTGGATGCGCTGGTACCAGCTGGAGAGATAACCGTCTTCCTGCTGCAGTCTGCCGTAGAGGTCGATGACGGCATCGATCTTCGTCTCGAGTGCCGCGTTCTTGCGCCGGTAGAGCGAATAGGCCGCGGTCTCGATGGTCTTGCCCCAATCGGAGTCCCAGAACATCTGCGTCGTCACCGTCGAGCCGGTGAAGCCGGGGCTGGCAGCCTCGTCGGGCGACGGCGAATGAAACGGAATGACGATGCCCGGCGAGGGCCGGTCCGGGTCGATCTGCTCCAGCATGCGCGCCTCGACGCAGCGCTCGTAGAGGATGTCGGCTGTGCGCGACGCCACGGCATCGACACGGTCGCCCCAGAAGCCGCGGACATCGACCTGCGGCACCGGCAGTGGGCGGAAGGCGAGTTTGCCGGGCTTGGCGGATGGTTGAACGGTCATCGTGTCACTCCGTTGGATATTGGTCATTTCACGGCGGCTCATTTCACCGCGCCGGCCATCAGGCCGCGGATGTAGAAGCGCTGCAGCAAGAGGAAGAGCACCAGGCACGGCACCATCATCACGGTGACGCCCGCCTGCACCGCGCCCCAGTCGATGGCGCCGAAGCGGCCGGACTGAAGTGCGGTCATCATGATCGGCAGCGTGAATTTGGACTGATCGGTCATCAGCACGAGTGCGGCCAGGAATTCGTTCCAGGCGCCGAGGAAGGCAAACAGTGCGATGGTGACGATGCCCGGCCAGACCAGCGGCAGCATCACCTTCAACAGCATGGTGACGTTGTTGGCGCCATCCATGCGCGCGGCCTCCTCGATCTCGCGCGGTACCGCGTCGAAGGCGTTGCGCATCATGAAGATCGAGAACGGCAGCTGCAGCGTGACGTAGACCAGGACCAGCCCGGTCAGCGTGTTGTGCAGGCCGACCTTGGTCAGCACCAGGAAGATCGGCGTCAGGATCGACTGGAACGGGATCATGATCGTCGACAGGATGACAATGAAGAGCACATCCTTCATCGGAAAGCGGAAGCGCGAAAAGCCGTAGCCGGCCAGCACGCTGACGATCACCGACAGGATCACCGTCATCGAGGCGACATAGAGGCTGTTTTGCGCCGGCAGCCAGAGGCCGTCGCCAAAGGTGTCGAGCGTGCGATAGTTCTCGACCGAGAAGCCTGTCGTCGGCCATGGCGGCAGCGGCGGCTGGCGCGCCTCCTGGGCCGGCTTGAAGGTCGACAGCACGGCCCAGACGATCGGCGCTATGAACAGCGCGGACGCGATCATGCCGGTCGAATGCTCGGCGATCCTGAGCCAGAGGCGGCTGCTGCGGCTTCTTGCCTGCGCCATCAGTCGATGCCCTCCGGCTTGCGCAGCAGCCACAGCTGAACCAGGCTGAGCGCCACCAGTATGGCCAGCAGGATCATCGACAGCGCCGCGCCATAGCCGAGCTTGAACGAGACGAAGGACTGGTTGAAAATCCAGTAGACGGCGGTCAGCGTCTGGTTGCGCGGGCCGCCGCGCAGGATGATGTAGAACTGGTCGAAGGCGAGGATCGAACCGGCGATCGACAGGATCAGCGCCAGCGCCAGCGTGCGGCGCATCAGCGGCAGGGTGATGGCGCGAAAGCGCGCGAACGGCCCTGCCCCGTCGATCATCGCGGCTTCCTGCAGGTCGGTCGGGATCGACTGCAGGCCGGTCATCAGGATGATCATGGTGAAGCCCGCCACCTTCCAGACGACCATGGCGATGATCGACCAGAAGGCCGGCTGGAACGTCGCCAGAAGGTTGAACTTCTTCGCGGTCAGGCCGAAATCGTAGGCGGCCGGGCTGAACAGGCCGGAATCGACATTGAGCAGCCACGACCACAGCAGGCTGGCAGAAGCGAAACCGACGACCGCCGGCATGAAGAAGGATGTCCGGTAAAAGCCGGTCAGCCGCCTGGGCTTTTCGATGAACAGCGCCAGCGGAAAGGCGACGGCGAAGATCACGATGGTGACGATCACGGTGTAGTAGGCGGTGAAACTCAGCGCGTTCCAGAAACGGTTGTCGCGCAGGATCGCCCGGTAATTGTCGAAGCCGATGTAAAAATGCTCGCCCATCAGCGGCCAGTTATGCAGCGACATCCAGGCGGTCATGCCGAGCGGAATGATGAAGAACACGACGACCAGCGCCACGGCCGGCGCGACATAGAGCAGGCCGATCCACTGCCGGCGGCCAACGCCGACCAGTTTTCTGGCGCGTGGCGGGGTGGTGGTGATGGCGGTCATACGTGGGCTCCGGGTGCGGTGATCCCCCTCCCCCTCGAGGGGAGGGTCCGGCCGCAGGCCGGGGGTGGGGTCCTCCGCGCAGTGCGCCGACGAAAAAGAACGTCGAGCACTGCCGGAACGACCCCACCCGGACCTGCGGTCCGACCTCCCCTCGAGGGGGAGGTAGGGGCGGCGCTTACTTTTGCGGCGCCTGGTCGATGATCGACTGCATGGTCTCTTGTGCATTGGCGACGGCGCCGTCGACGTCGTCGCCGAAGACGACCTCGTTGATCATCTGCGTCCACGGACCGTTGGCCGAGTTGATCAGGTCGTTGAACACCACGGAATAGGGCGTGCGGCCCTTGGCCATGGCTTCGGCGGCGATCTGGTAGCGCGGATCGAGATCTTTCAGCGCCTCCTTGGCGATGTCGCCGCGCACCGGCAGGCTGCCGTATTTGGCCAGGATGGTCTGGCCTTCGAGCGAATAGGCGAAGTCGAGAAACTCCTTCACCACGGCGAGCTTCTTGGTGCCCTTGGTGACGACGAAATTGTCGCCGCCGGCAAACGAAGACCAGCCGCTGTCCTTGCCCGGCAGGAAGGTGACGCCATAGTCGATATCCGGATACTGCGTGTTGAGCGCGCCGATGGCGAAGGCGCCGGACGGCGAAATGCCGATATTGCCGGTGGCGAAGGCGGCAAAGAAGTTGGCGCCGGTGTCGGTCTGCGCGCCGGCCGGCACCAGATCCTTCTTGACCATCGAGCGGTAGAGGTCGATGGCGCCGCGCAGCTGCGGGCTGTCCAGCGTCGCCTTCGAGCCGTCCTCGGAGAGGATGTCGCCGCCCGAGGCCCAGATCAGCGGCGTGAAGGTGAAGATGTTGCAGCCGCCGCAATTGCCGGAGAAGTAGAAGCCCTTGATGTCGCCGCCGAGCGCGTTGACCTTTTCGGCATCGGCCTCGATCTCGGCCCAGTTGGCCGGCCCCTTGTCGGGATCGAGCCCCGCCTGCTTGAACAGCTTCTTGTTCCAGATCAGCACCGAGGCGTCGGCCGAGAACGGCAGCCCGTAAATGTGGTCCTTGTAGGTGCCGGTCTTGACATGCGCCGGCGACAGGCTGGCGAAATAGGGCAGCGATTTCGCCCAGTCGGTGATGTCTTCGAGCTGGCCGGCGGCGGCAAAGGACGGCGTGTAGATCAGGTCGAGCGACAGCGCGTCGGGCGCCGTGCCGCCGGCGGCGGCGGCGCCATATTTCGGGATGATCTCGGCATTGGGAATGATGTCCAGCTTGACCTGGTTCTCATGGCCCTTGTTGAAGGCATCGACGATGCGCGGCATGAAGTTCGAGCCGTCGGCGCGAACCCAGATGTTGGCGGTGTCGGCGGCCATTGCAGGCAAGGCAATGATACTCGCGGCGAGCGCGAACCCGGTAATCACGGTTTTCATGGTTTTCCTCCTCATGGTTCTGTTCTCCTCCCTGTTGCGGCGCAGATCGCGCCGCGCGTTCTCCTAGCCGTCCAATGGGCGGCCGCATGACTGACGCACCACCAGCCGGCACGGCAGTTTTCGAATGCCCGGCGCGGCGGGTTCGCCACCGACGAGCGAAAGCAGTGTGAGGCCGGCCTCGCGGCCGAGCGCTGCCAGGTTCATGTCGACCGAGGTCAGCGGCGGGCGGGTCGCCTCGGCCACGATCTCCCAATTGTCGAAGCCGATGACGCCGACATCGCCAGGCACGCCAAGGCCACGCTCGCGCAGCGCATCGATGACGCCGCGCGCGATCTGGTCGTTGCCGCAGAACACGGCGTCGGGTTTCTCTCCCTTCTTGTTGAAGAGCGTTGGGCCGTCGAACAGCTTTCCGACGGCTTCATGCCCCCAGGCTTCCGACCACGAGCCGAGCAAGGGCTCGGTGACCGGCAGGCCGTGTGCGGCCAGCACATCGCGAAAAGCCTGCGCCCGCTCATTCACCACGGCAAAACTGGCGGGACCGCTGACATGGGCGATGCGCCGCCGCCCGAGGCGGCAAAAATGCTCGACCGCCAGCCGCGCCCCGCCGGCATCGTCGGAGACGAAGGCGATGGCATCGGGATCGGGCTGGCTGAAGGCGTAGATGACGGGCACGCCGAGATTGGCGAGGTCGACCGGCAAATGGCGGTCGATGCGCTTGCCGCTGGCGATGATGCCGTCGATGCGCTTGTCCAGCATCGCCTCGACATGCAGCTGCGCCAGCCGCGGATCGTCCTCGACATTGCACATGAACACCGACACACCGGCATCGACCAGCGCATCCGAAATGCCCGACATGACCGGCAGCGAAAAGCGGCCATAGGTATCATTGGTCAGCAAGCCGACGGTAAAGGAACGCCGCCGAAGCAGGCTCTGCGCCAGGCTGTTGGGGCGAAAGCCCAGACGCTGCGCCGTCTCGCGAATGCGCTGGCGCGTCTCGGCAGTCATCCGCCCCTGCCCGTTCAGCGCCTTCGACGCCGTGGCTACGCTGACGCCCGCCATCGCCGCGACTTCACGCAGGGTGACGGGGGTCTTGGCGGGTGCTGGCGACGTTTCGGAGGGCATTGGTCGGGTGTAAGTCCTCGGTTGGGAAAAGGTTTTCTCTTACTGGGCTGTGGCGTGTCGACATAGTGATCGACGGGCACTGCGAGGTTTGGGAAAAGGTTTTCTCAAAGGGAGATTAGGATGAGAATTTGGGGATGGCAAGGGGGTGTTGCGCGATCCACGAGGTGGCTCGATATAATCACTTTGCGCCAAAAGCGCATTGGACGACCAAATGCCGGAGCAGACCGACTGCTATTCGCCCGCGAAAATTGATATCGATCGTTTAACTTTGCGAAGTCTGGTCGCGGATTGGTCGGAAGGTCAGGCAGGTCCTTGTAGCCTCAGCCATTCCGATCCGTTGAGTGCTACTCGGTTGAACTTCCCGACAAGAAGGGTAGTGAAGTGCTGGTTTTCCGGCTGTCGAAGCTCAGCGACGAATTCCCAGAATACGTTGTCGACCGATGTGAATCGCAGCTTCTTACCATTCTTCTTGACTGTGACAACCTTGCGCGTCGTATCCGGGGCAAAGCTCATCATCACCAAATCGCGGGGGAGTCTGTTCATTCTAAAAGGCTTGTCGACACCATCCACACGCAGAAGAAGGTCGAACTTCTTCTCGTCTAGAACGAGCGTACAGAAGGGAAACGCCGTGGTCTCGGTCAAGCGCACGGCGTCGCATCCAGGTTGCACGCACAAGAGGTACTTTTCGCGTCTATTCGCCCCTTTCCCTGTAATCGAACGAACCAGGACGCCGCCGGTTAGATGGATCGCATCCTTGGCGAGCCTTCGTTGCCCGTCCGCCTCGCGCACGAATGAACCCATTCGCGCAAAGGCCGACATCGATGCCTTAGCGTGATCGTCGTCCTGGAAGAACTGCTCCTGGAGCTTGATCAGATCCTCACGTGTCAGTGGCACCATTTGGCTATCGAGACCGATCTTCACAAGCTTCCCTAGCGAGTTAGCCGTCGTTGAGATGGTGGCCTTTCCATTCTGGGGCGCGACGACCACGCCCTCGTAGAGCCTTTGCGGATCATTGTATTTTTTTACGGTCAAGGTTGCCGCCGGCGTGCGGGCGCTGAGTGCGTGGACTGCCCCGAGAGGACCAAGGATTTCCTTCGTGATGCCCCGATCTAGTATCGAGCAGGAAAACTCGGATGTGAGCAGCGACGTCATCATGTCCTCTGCATCGCTCGGCGACCCAATACCCGCACGCTGGGCAAGATAGGCGGAGTCGAGCGAAACATCGAAGACTGAAAGGAGGTGGTGCGTATCGTCTCGAACCGCCCCTATGCCCTTTAATGCGAACGACTGAAGCAACCCCTTTGCCAGGAACGAGTATTGTTCCAGGACAAACGCTGGCAGCTTCTCCCAGGAAATCGGGCGCGCGCCTGCACCTGTCAACTCGTCCTCCGGTTTCACGGCGCGCGGCTTGTTGGCGAAGGTGATCAGCACATTCTTGCCCGCCAAAGCGCGCCCCTCGTCGTGCGATACGAGATCAGTCAACCCCTGTCCCTGCAGATGCATCAGGAGTTTCGCGCATTCTCCGTCGATACCGCGTTCGCCTGTGTAGACTACCACAAGCCTCAATCGTCCGCCGACACCTTCGTCATCCTTGATGAGTCTTGTGATCAGCTCCCGGGCGGGGCCGGTGTCCTTCGGACGCAGCTGCCAGTCGACGATTGTTGCGTCGACATAGCGAGCAGCATTGAGCGCTGTCTCCACAACACCGGGGTCGTCGTTGGCGGGAAAGTAGAAACCACACGTAATGCGCCGGCTGGCAAAGCCATTGGTGACAGGCTGAACCCAAAGCCGATGTGACTCCTTAGCCGCAGGTTCGGCGGCGGCTGGTGGTTCACCGATTTCTGCCGGCAGCGGAACGGCTTCTCCTTGGTTGGCGCCATACGCAGCCGACTTTGCCACCATTGCAGGCTCACCAGTGGGAGCCTTGGCGATAGCGGGTTCGTTGTCGATAAGTATGGCAGTTCGAACGAAGGATTCGACTGCTGCCTGACGCAAGGCGCCGATCGACTTATGCTTCATCACTCTCTGAAATCTCCCCCTCATTCCGGCGTATTCTAAACACCGGCCGCTCGCTCACCCCAGCATTGAGCAATTCCAGTTCGCAACCGATCTTTCGCAGGGCGTCCCTAGAAATCGCAAGCCCCATCCCTCGGCCACCCGGCTTCGTACTTACGCCGAACTCGAAGATTCGTTCTTCCATGCGCAGTGGAATGCCTGGTCCGCTATTGCTGAAGAGCCATCCTCGATCATCCGCATCCAAGACGACGTCCGCTTCGTCGCCTTGAGCGGTGCCAATCCAGTAGATCGCATTATCGACTAGGTTCAGCGCCGCACCCATGAGCGTGGGTAGGGTGCCCTTGATCACGAATTTCCGAAACGCATCCGTGACAACCAGCCGGGTCTTGGTCTGCTCGAAACGGGATCCAAGCGCCTCGTTAATGTACTTCTCCACGGCGGTGCCGGCAATGTCCGAACTACGACCATGGCGGCGACGACTCAACGGTTCGAACAGCACGAGGTAGTCGCTGATCTCGCCATAGTATGACACGATATCATCGTAGATCGGCCGCAGTGCTGCCGTTCCACTTGCCCACGGCTTGAGTCGTTCGATGCTTTGCCTGAGCCCAGAAGCGACGTTATCGAATTCATGGCCGAGAATGCCAATGGCCGACCCTGCCTGCGCCATATCCGTGTACAAGTCCAAGCGGTCCTGAAGCTCGACATTTCGACGCTCTAACGCGGCTGCCGTTTCTTCCAGATCATCGCTTCTGGTAACTGCTTCGGCAACCGCAGTCAGTTGGTCGCGGACGCCTGACAGCAGCTCGCGGCCGGCCTCCAGACGTCTGTCGAGCTCCCTCTCGATCTCGCGTTGACGCTCGTGTGCCTCGGGCTCGGGTAAGTGATCCAAGTTGGTACGGCTCAATGCGGCGACCAGCGACTCGACGTCGCGCTGAAACGCAGCGATTTCATCCTGCACCGCGTCACGGACAGCGCGATCGACCTTGACCATCGCGTTCTCGGCCTCCTTACGAAGCTTTCGAACTTCAGCAAGTGAGGCGTCGCGCTCACGGCCGAATATCTCGACGGCCCTGCGCTGCCGATCGACGGCAAGCGCTCGGGTGCTTCGAAATTGCTCGAGCGTCGCCACACCCTCGGCGCGCGCAGGCTCGAAGAGATTTTCCTGCATGTTCCCAGCCGCCCGTTCATACGATCGCCAGGCGGCTTCAACGCTTTTAGATGGGGCCAGACCGCGTGGGCGGGTAACCGCAGTCATAGCGCGAAGACGGGCCAGATCGCCGAGAAAATCCGCTTCCATCTCGAGCAGATCCTGTGCGGCGACCTCGCTATCAGTTCGGTCGAACGTACCCAGACGTTCACGCAGAGCTCGCAGCAACTCCGCAACGCTCTGCGCCGGCTCCCCGGCTTCGATCGAAGACAGGGCAGCCGTCAAGTCAGCTGTGAACTTGGCCTTGCGCCCACTGACCGAAGCCTCGCGGCGTTTAAGGCGCTCGTAGTCGGTCTTGATCCGCCCGCGTTCTTGTCGAAAATCGTCACCAAGGTCTGCCCCAGGTTTGAAGTAGTCGATCGCCAGTTGCCGGAAGAAGTTCTCCAGTATTTCGCGAAACTGGCGATATGGCCGGTTCTCCCTGAACCCTTCTCGACCGGCTTTCTCTACGAGACTAGCATTCTCGTCGAATGAGATGTCGACCCAACCGATCATTCTCCGATACGAGAAAAACCAGTCCTTCGCCGCCAGCGTGCGCCTCTGTTCGATATTGAGAAAGTCGTAGTCCGAGTTGCCGTACGGCAGTACCCGAATTCCATCACGATAAATGTAGAGGCCGCCCAGCCTATTGAGTTTATCGTACATCGTGCTGTGCAGATCCCGAGGTAGCTGGCTCTCGTCTTGGAGACCCATCAGATAACCGAGCTTAAGTCGGAAGGGGCCGCAATCGGTTGGTCGTCCCAAAGCCTTGGGCCAGCTTAAAACGTACGGTTCCCGCTGACCGCGATACAGCTGAATGGTGCCCGTGAACTGTCCGAACTCATCGAACCGCCCGTCAAAGTGATGATCGAGCGATACAAATTCGTCGACGGTAAAGAACGATTTGGCTCCGATCAGCTCAGCGAAACGACCATCGGCGTGGTGATCCCGGAACTCTGCGACGAAATCGGCGTCGTCACCGGCCAATGTATTTCCGAATCCAAGGAGCAATCGCTCAAAAGGCGACGACCCCCAAGTTCCTTTGCTATCAATGTCCGCATCTAGGATCGGATCGACATGAGCCACGATGAAATGGGTGCCGTGCCCATTGCCCGCGAGCGAAAGGTCCATCCGACCCTCACGGACAGCGGCAGCGGCCAGCCAATCGGATAGGCCCCGAGGATCGACCAACGCCATAGCATCGAGCGCTTTGACGTGGACCTCGCGTAGAGGGTTGTCGGACAGGATGCGGTCCACGACTTTCCGAAGCTCGGACACGAGCTCTTGCAAATCGGCCCTAGTCGGAAGATAACCGCCAGGATAGGTACGTATCGGTATCTCGATCGCAGACAGATCGATTGCCGGAACCTCAAACAGCCCCCAGTGCACCAGAGCAACGGTCAGTTCATCCTTAACCGCATAGGTCGGGTCTTGCCGGGTCATTACGAAAACGATCGAGCCGATAGCCGCGATCGCCAATCGGCCAATCCCCTTCTCACCCAGGATCTTGCGGGGCTTCAATCCTCTAGGCCCAGGCATCTGCTGGCCGAGATTGACGCCCACCTTGCTTTCGGTCCCGAGAGTAAGCCACTTGCTGACGAAGTCTTGCCCGCTCATGCCATTGCCGTCGTCCCTCAAGACGAGCTGGCGTTGTCCCCGAAAGTAGTCCACCTCTACCCGACGGGCATAGGCGTCGTGGGCATTCTTGAAAAGTTCGTGCAACGCCGTCGGAATGCCAGCGATCTGTTGCCTGCCTAAGAGATCGACGGCCCTGGCCCGAACGGCGAAGCTAACCATGGTCGAGCCACACGGCTTTTCGTGGGCGCAAGCATCGGTGGGCATTACGATACTTGGGGTCTCGCGCAGCCGGTCTTAACATGCCTGCAACCGGACGGGTTGACCTCATCGCTTCGTGGCCATCAGAGCCGCCTTGAACGCAGGAACAAACGCTCCGACCATGTCAGGCGGAACAGCATTGCCTATCTGGGCTGCAATTTGTGACGTATTCCCGATGAACGAATAGTCGTCTGGGAAGCTTTGAAGGCGTGCCGCTTCACGAAGCGTGATCGCCCGATCCTGCTCGGGATGGGCGTAACGCCCTCTGGTCACGTCGGTACAACCCGTCGTCAGGGTGGGGGCTACATCTGACCACGCCATGCGACCGTAGACGTCGGAAAATTCATGCTTCTTTTTGCCCACGTGGCAGCGCAGCTCCAAATGGGCGGGCAGACTGCTGCGGCTTCCGCCATCCTTGGGAATTCTGCGCAGCCGCTCTATTGCGATCGGCAAATGCATTCTCGCACGATGCAATGGATCCCGCGTGCTTGCCTCGCCGGCGCCCAGAGCATCCAGATCAGCAATTGCCTGCATGACGGTCTTTGGAGGTACCCGAACGTCGCTGCGCACGAAGGCATCAACTGCAGCCTGCTTCTTTGCGGCAAACATTATGCACCGGCGCCGGCGTTGAGGCACACCGTAGTCCGCCGCGTCGCGCACCATTGGTTTGGAAAGAGCATAGCCGAGATAGGACAGCTTGTTGCGAACCTCGTCGAGGACGCATCGGTAAGCCGCTGATGCGAGGCCGGGGACGTTCTCAAAGAAGATCATGTCCGAGTCGAGCCGCTCGGCGACGGCAAGCGCTCTGACGATCAGCTGCTCTCGGTCGTCCTTGCCACGAAACCTGTTCTGGCTGCTAAACGGCTGGCAAGGTGCGCAAATCACCAGCAGATTGATATGTTGGGTTCCCACCTTCGTGACGATCCGATCGATCGTGGCATCTTCCTCGATATTCCCTTCGATGAACTTCGTCTTAGGGTGGTTGGCACGATAGGTGGCAGACGCCGTGGGGTCGTTGTCGCAAGCGGCTACGACCTTCCAGCGAGCACTTCGCAGCCCCTGCGACACGCCGCCCGAACCACAGAAAATATCAACAGCAGTTGGCATCGGTCGCTTCTGGTCCCCCGTGCGACTTACAATACATACCGAAAGTAAAGAAGAAAGTGGTTCCTGCGGCCACCAACATCTACGGCACCCGCCGCTCCCGCGCACCGGCTGGGGCGGCGAGTTGCTCAAGCTAGGGACTCGATCCTTATACTTACCGCCACTGCTTCCCGCAACGGGGGCGTCCGCTGGCCTTCGTTGGAAATGGCGACAAGCATTTTTCTCCTGCTCGTCCTTCGTATCTTCATCAAATCGAGCAGGTGCCGTTTCGGCACCAAAGACAAGTAAGGTGTGCCCCCCGCAAGAACCAACGGGCGGCGAGCTGATGCCCGCCCAGACACACTCCAGAAACAAAATTGAACAGTTCGGAAAAACCGGCGAAAAGATCGGGTGGCATAAGCTTCCCAGTCGGGATTCCGGATTCTTCCTTTTTGGACCACCAACAAAATCGCAGCGGCGGCGCAGTGCCTGCTGCAGCGGCGGCATGAACAGCCGGGCGATGCCCAGGTAGAACCTGCCATTTGCCAAGCTCAGCTTCATGACCCAAACAGTCTCCGGCGTCAGATGCGATGGCGGAGCGCGTCAATGATCACCGCCATCGCGGGCGAAAGCTGTCGCCTGCTCGGATAGTAGAGGTGATAGCCGGCAAATGGCGGGCTCCAGTCGTCAAGCACGAGCCTGAGGCGTCCCTCGGCGATGTGGTGGCTGACGAGGTTTTCCGGGACGTAGGCGATCCCGAAACCGCTTGTCGCAGCCTCGATCATGGGAATGGACGAATTGAAGGTGAGTTGGCCTTCCACCCGCACACGAAGGTCGCGGCCATCCCTGGCGAATTCCCAGGCATACAATCCGCCGAACGTCGCCTGCCGCATATTGATGCAGTCATGATCGACCAGGTCCTGGGGCGCGCTCGGAACCGGATGGCGGGAAAAGTAGTCCGGCGAAGCCACGGCCACGAGCCTCCAATCCGGCCCGATGCGCACTGCGATCATATCCCTGTCGATGCTCTCGCCAAGCCGCACGCCTGCGTCGAAGCGCTCCTCCACAATGTTCTTCATGCCGTTGTCGCTGTAGAGCTCGACGCGCACGTCGGGATTGTCGCTGAGCAAGGGCTGGAGCTTCGGCCAGACGGTCGTCTGGAGCGCATGGTCGGACAGGGTGATACGGACCGTTCCGGAGGGCTTGTCGCGGAAGGCCACCAGGCTTGCGAGGTCGGATTCGATTTCCTCGAAGCGGGGAACGAGAGATTGGAAAAGTCGCTCGCCGGCCTCGGTCGGAGAGACGCTCCGCGTCGTACGCGTCAGCAGGCGGACGCCAAGACGAGCTTCAAGCTCCTTGATTGTCGAACTCAGGGTCGACTGCGAGGTTCCGAGCTTTGCCGCCGCCCTGGTGAAACTGCGCTCCCGGGCGACCGCCACGAACCAGAGCAGATCCTTCATGCCATCGCGCTGCATAGGGCACCTCCCATCGGACATTCATATCATGAGCAGATAAGTCCATGCGGATTGCTTAGTCTACTTAAATGGGTTCCCCTGCAATATCTTCTGGCAGCGACGGGAATTTGCGGCTGATCCGTCCGGCGCTTTGCCAGGATGCCAATCATGGAAACCACATACGACACAAGGCTTGTTGAAAACCGCGCCGCATGGGGCGCGGTGTTGTCGATGGCGCTATGTGTTTTCGTGCTCATCGCATCGGAATTCATGCCGGTCAGCCTGCTGTCGCCGCTAGCGGCCGATCTCGGCATCACCGAGGGCCGCGCGGGACAGGCGATCTCGATTTCGGGCGCTTTCGCCGTCGTGACCAGCCTGCTGGTCGCCGGCCTCACGCGCCACATCGACCGCCGACTGGTCGTGACCGGCTTCACCCTCCTCCTCATCGTGTCCGGTCTGGCTGTCACCTTCGCGCCGAACTACGCGTTGCTCATGGTCGGCCGGGCGCTGCTCGGCATCGCGATCGGCGGGTTCTGGTCGATGTCGACCGCGATCGTCATGCGCCTCGTGCCGCAAGACATGGTTCCGAAGGGTCTCGCCATGCTGAACGCCGGCAATGCCATTGCGGCTACCATCGCCGCGCCGCTGGGCAGTTTTCTCGGCGCCTATGTCGGCTGGCGCGGCGCTTTCTTCCTCGTCGTGCCGTTTGGTCTCCTGGCGCTGGCCTGGCAGTGGACAAGCCTGCCGGCGCTGCCGCCGCGCCGCAGGAAGCGTGCCGGCAATCCGCTGGCGCTGCTCGGCCGTCTTCCTGTCGCTACCGGCATGGCGTCGATCATGATGCTGTTCATGGGCCAGTTCGCGCTCTTCACCTATCTGCGGCCCTTCCTCGAGAACGTCACGCGGCTCGACATCGCCGCCCTCTCGGCGGTCTTGCTGGCGATGGGGCTGGCCGGGGTGCTCGGCACATGGTGCGTCGGCCGGCTTTTGCGCACGCGTCTGTTCAGCATCCTCACCGTCATCCCGCTGGTCATGGCTGCGCTGGCCGCCGCGCTCATCGCCTTCGGTGCACTCCCGGGTCCCACAGCGCTGCTGCTCGTTGCCTGGGGCTTCTTCGGCATGGCCGCGCCGGTTGGTTGGGGCACGTGGCTCAGCCGAACATTGCCGAACGACGCGGAGGCCGGCGGCGGGTTGCAGGTAGCCGTCATCCAGCTCGCCATCACCGGCGGCGCCGCGATCGGCGGCACGCTGTTCGATACGGTCGGCTGGTGGGGACCGTTCACCCTGGGCGCGGTGCTGCTCTGCGGATCGGCGCTCGCCGCCCTTGCCGCAGCGCATATGGCCCGGAGGTCTTTGCCATGACGATCGAACATGCGCCGCTCAGTCGCCGGACATTGCTCGGCGCCGCGCTCGCGGCGGCGGCCCTGCCTCGCACAGCCGCCGGCCAGGAAGGCCAATCTCCCGTCAGCCAGGAGCCCACCGACATGAAGATCAGGATGGTTTTCAACGGCCGCATCATGACCGCCACGCTCTACGACAATCCCTCGGCGCGCGACTTCTTCTCCATGCTGCCGCTCGACGTCGAGACCGAGGACTACGCCCACAACGAGAAGATCGCCTATCTGCCGCGCAAGCTGACCGAGGAGGGAAGCGGTCCGTTCGCCGACGAGCAGCCCTATGACCTGTGCTATTTCATGCCCTGGGGCAACCTGGCCATGTTCTACGCCGACTACCGCCATCCCGGGCTGATCAGGCTTGGCCGCTTCGACGAGGGCGAGCAGGCCCTGCACATTCGCGGCAAATTCCCGCTTCGCGTCGAGCGCATTTGAGGACGCAAAGGAGATCACCATGGACATTCTTCGCGCCGGCACCAGGCCTTCCGGCAAGGGACCGCCTGACTGGTTCACCGGAACGGTGCGGATCGATCCGCTCTTCAATCCCTTCGACGCCGAGCGGGTTCAAGGCGCACAGGTGACCTTCGAGCCCGGCGCCCGCACCGCCTGGCACACGCATCCGCTCGGCCAGACGCTGATCGTCGTCTCCGGCCTCGGCCGCGTGCAGCGCGAGGGTGGCCCGGTCGAGGAAATCCGTCCGGGCGACGTCGTCTGGTTCGCGCCCGGCGAAAAGCACTGGCACGGCGCGTCGCCTCAGACCGCCATGACCCACATCGCCCTCCAGGAGGTCAAGGACGGCAAGGTCGTGGACTGGCTGGAACATGTCAGCGACGCCGACTACGGCGCCTGATCTCTCCTCGAAAGGAACCAACATGCTTGCAACCGTTCTTCACAAACCGGGCGACATACGCTGCGAGGAAATCGCCGATCCGAAAATCATGCGGCCGACGGACGCCATCATCAAGCTGTCGGCAAGCTGCATCTGCGGCTCGGACCTGTGGCCCTATCGCGGGCTGCAGCCGGTCGCCGGGCCGATGCATATGGGCCACGAATATTGCGGCATCGTCGTCGAAGTCGGCGCAGAGGTGCGCACGGTCCGCCCCGGCCAGTTCGTCGTCGGCTCGTTCTGCCTCTCGGACAACACCTGCCCGCATTGCCGCTTCGGCTTCCAGTCGTCTTGCGTGCAGCGCGAGTTCATGTCGGGCGCGCAGGCGCCTTACGCCCGCGTGCCGTTGGCCGATGGCACACTGGTCGCCACCGCCGAGGTGCCGCCGGCCGAACTCATCCCTGACCTGCTGGCTGTGTCCGATGTGCTCGGCACCGGCTGGTACGCGGCCGACGCAGCCGAGGTCCGCGAAGGATCGACGGTGGTGGTGGTCGGCGACGGTGCGGTAGGCCTGATGGGCGTGCTTGCGGCCAAGGAGATAGGCGCCGAGCGCATCATCGCCATGAGCCGGCACGCCAGCCGCCAAAAACTCGCCCGCGAGTTCGGCGCGACCGACATCGTCGCTGAGCGCGGCGAGGAAGGCGTGGCCCGCATCAAGGAACTCACCAAGGGCGTCGGCGCGGACTCCGTGCTGGAATGCGTCGGCACGGGAGAATCCTTCGACCAGGCGCTGGCCTGCTCCCGCCCCGGCGGCACCATCGGCTATGTCGGCGTGCCGCATGGCGTGAACTTCGACGGCCAAAAACTATTCTTCGGCCAGAAACGCATGCTGGGCGGCCCGGCGCCGGTGCGCCGCTTCCTGCCCGACCTGATGGACCGTGTGCTGCAAGGTCGGATCAAGCCCGGCAAGGTCTTCGACCTCAAGCTGCCGTTGGCCGAGGTCGCTGAAGGCTACCGCGCCATGGACGAACGTCGCGCCATCAAGGTCATGCTTTCGGTGTGAAGCAAAGATCGGGCGGACGGCCTGTACGCACCCACAACTCAGAAAAGGAACAACGACATATGACTATGAGATTGAAGATTGCCGCCCTTGCGCTTGCGCTTTCGGTCGCCACGCCGGCTTTCTCGCAAGAGTCCGCGATCATCGGCGCATGGCGCATGATTTCGCTCGAGGCCGGCGCCGAGGGAAACCTCAAGCCCGTGCCATATTCCGGCCAGGTCATCTTCACCGAGGCCGGCACCCTCTCGGTGCAGGCGCAGAACCCCGACCCCAAGGCGCCGGACACGCCTTACACGGCGAATGGCTACGAAGCCTATTACGGGCCGGTCGCCATCAACGACAAGGACAAGACCTTCGTCATCACGATCGAGTCCTCCCTGGTCCGCAACCTTGTCGGCAAGAGCATGAAACGCAAATTCGAGGTCTCGGACAACAAACTGGTCCTCACGCCTGACAACCCGGCCGAAGGCTGGCGCGTGACCTACGAACGCTACTGATCCGAACAGTTGGATTACCGATTGACCAAAATGGCGCGGATATCAGACCGAAATGGCGTCATGGCGGAACTGGCGCCGATCATGGCGGCTGTCTTCGCCGGCTTCCTGCTGATCGGCCTGGCGCTACCCGTCCTGCCGCTGCATCTTCACCAGCAGCTTGGCTTCGGCCCCTTCGCAGTGGGACTGGTGACGGGCAGCCAGTTCGTCGCCTCGATGCTGTCGCGCATCGGGGCTGGCAACTATGCCGATGGGCGCGGCGGCAAGCGCGCCGTCGTCGTCGGCCTCATTGCCGCTACCCTTGCCGGGCTATTTTACCTCGGCTCGCTGGCATTGCTCGACCGGCCGGTAGCGTCCGCATCGGCGCTGTTCGCCGGACGGGCGGTGCTGGGCGCGTCCGAGAGCTTCATCATCACCGGCGGCGTCGCCTGGGGCCTCTCCGTTGCGGGCGGACAGAACTCCGGAAAAGTCATAGCCTGGGTGGGCACGGCGATGTTTGCGGCGCTCGCGCTAGGCGCGCCGGTCGGATCTGCGCTTTATGCAGCAAGCGGTTTCACCGCGATCGCGCTCGCGACGATCGTCCTGCCGCTGGCGACGCTGCTTGCCATCCTGCCGATGCGCGGCACCAGCGCCGCCGCGGGCAGCGTGCCGCAGTCATGGAGGAGCGTGGCGAAAGCGGTCTGGCTTCCTGGCGTCGGAGCTGCTTTCAGCAGCCTCGGCTATGGTGCTATTCTGGGCTTCGGCGCCCTGCTCTTCGCCGAGCGGGGCTGGCAGCCGGTATGGCTTCCCTTCACGGCCTATGCCGCGTCGCTGATCGTGGCAAGGCTGTGCTTCGGCCACCTGCCCGACAGGCTTGGGGGCGCACGCGTCGCTGTGATCTTCGTCGCGGTCGAGGCGGCAGGGCTGATGCTGATCTGGCTTGCGACCGGGCCTGTTGTCGCCGCGATCGGAGCGGGTCTGACTGGCCTCGGCTACTCGCTGGTCTATCCCGGCCTCGGCGCCGAGGCCGTAGGCCGTCTTCCGTCGCGCAGCCGCGGCCTGGCAATGGGACTCTACACCGTCTTCCTCGACGTGGCGCTCGGCTTCGGCAGTCCGGCGCTCGGCTTGGTCGCCGCGTCGACCGGGCTGCAATTCGTCTTCTTCGCCGTCGCGGCGGCGACGCTTCCGGCGTTGGGCATCGCTCTGCTGCTGGGTCGCCGTAGCGCTCCATTATAGACAGCTCGCCGACGCCGTCCGCATGAGGTTCGCTCATAGTCTCTTTCCGGGTTGCCACCAACGCTGAAGCCCTCCCCCGCAAGGTGCAGCGAGCGGCCGGCCAAGCTCCCCGCCCAGACACACTCCAGAAACAAAATTCAACAGTTCGGAAAAACCGGCGAAAAGATCGGGTGGCATAAGCTTCCCGGTCGGGATTCCGGGCACTTCCTTTTTGGAAGCCCTCCACCAACAAAATCGCAGCGGCGGCACAAGCCTGTTCCGGCGGCGGCATGAACAGCCGGGCAATGCCCCAGGACGAGAGAGTATGGACATGGACTACGATATCGCCGGGCTGGACAGCGACGCGGCAACACCGATCGGCGGCCTGCCAGGCATCGATGCGCTGGCACGGATCGCTCGCGGCCCGGCAAGGAACGGCCCGGTCCTGACGGGCGCCGACTTTGCCCGGCAGCCGGGTAAGCGGCTCGATGCGGTCTTCGAGCAGCTCGCCGTCACCTTCGCCGCGTTGCCGGCGGTGATCTCCGACGGGCGCGTCTGGACGTATCAGGAGCTGAACAGCCGTGCCAACCAGTGCGCCCGCATGCTGATCAAGCACGGCGTGCGGCCGGGCCACCGGGTCGGGCTCATTCTCGACCGGTCGGCGGAGACCTATGTGGCGTTGCTGGCGGTGATGAAGGCGGGGGCTGCCTTCGTGCCGCTAGCCACCGCGTTTCCGCAGGAGCGGATGGCGCTGATCATCGAAGACGCCGCCGTCAGCATGATCGTCACCATCGCCGCCTATGCGTCGCGCGCCGGTCAACTGCCCGTTCCCCATGTGCTGATCGACAGCGCCGCCGCCGAAATCTCCGCACAGTCGCCCGCGCCGCTGAAGCAGCAGGCGACCGACGACATTTGCTACATCCTCTATACCTCGGGCACCACCGGCAAGCCCAAGGGCGTGGTCATCACGCACCAGAGTTTCGTCAATTTCATACACGTCGCGGCCGCCTCCTATGGCTACCGGCCGGGCGACCGGGTCTATCAGGGCATGACCATTGCCTTCGACTTTTCCTCCGAAGAGATCTGGGTGCCGTTCGTCGCCGGCGCGACGGTGGTGCCGGCACCTGGCCAGATGCCGCTGGTGGGCGAGGAACTGGCGGATTTCCTGCGCCTCCATGACATCACCTGCATGGCCTGCAGCCCGACATTGTTGTCATCGATGACATCGGACGTTCCCAGCCTGCGCACGCTTCTGGTGGGCGGCGAGGCCTGCCCGCACAATCTGGTGGTGCGCTGGTCGAAGCCGGGCCGGCAGATCCTCAACACCTACGGGCCGACTGAGGCGACCGTCACCGCAACGATGGGGGCGCTGACGCCGGACCGTCCGGTGACCATCGGCGCTCCGTTGCCGACCTACTCGATCGTCATTCTGGACGCTTCGCTGCCGCAACTTGCCGAGCCCGGTGAACTGGGCGAGATCGGCATTGCCGGCATCGGGCTCGCCGTCGGTTATCTGAACCGGCCGGACCTGACCGACCAGAAATTCATCGCCGATTTCGTCGGCCTGCCGAACAACCCGTCGCAGCGCATCTACCGCACCGGCGATCTTGGCCGGATCAACGATAGCGGCGAGATCGAGTATGCCGGGCGCATCGACACGCAGGTGAAGATTCGCGGCTATCGCATCGAGCTCGGCGAGATCGAGGCGGTGCTGCTCGACCAGCCCGAGATCGCCCAGGCCGCCGTCACCACCTGGGAGATCGAACCCGGTCGCGTCGAACTGGTTGCCTATTACGCGCTTAAAACCGGCGTAGCGGCGATTTCCCGAGGGGATCTCGCCCAGACGATGAAGCGGCGGCTGCCCGACTACATGGTGCCCGCCTATCTGGAGGAGCTGCCTGCCATCCCGATGACCGTCTCCAACAAGGTAGACCTGCGCCAACTGCCGAAGCCGACGAGCGTCCGGCTTTCGGCCGATCGCACGATGGTGCCGCCCGGCAATGAGGACGAGCGATTCCTGGCGGAAGCGCTGGCCACGGTGCTGAAATTCGACGCGGTGTCGGTCGAGGATCACTTCTTCGACGATCTCGGCGCCAACTCCTTGCTGATGGCGCATTTCTGCGCGCGCGTGCGCACTAGGAAGGAATGGGCGACGACGTCGATGCGCGACATCTATCTCTATCCCACGGTGGCGCGCCTGGCGCTGCATCTGGGGGTAGCGGAGGAGATGACGACGGCAACCAACGAGCCGGTCCTCACCCGCCGGGCCTCGAATGTCGCCTACTGGACCTGCGGCGCGGCGCAGCTTTCGTTCTACAGCCTCTACAGCTACGTGGCGCTCTGGGCGATCAATGACGGCCTCAACTGGATGTATGACGCGCTCGACGATCCGCTGCAGCTCTATATCCGGTGCGTGGCTCTTTCGGCGGCCGTGTTCTTCGGCATGTCGGGCTTTGCCGTCCTTGCGAAATGGGTGCTCATCGGCCGGTGGAAGGCCGAGGCGTTTCCGATCTGGGGCGTGCGCTACTTCCGCTTCTGGGTGGTCAAGACATTGATCCGCACCGCGCCCGTCGTGCTGTTCCGCGGCAGCCCGCTCTACAGCCTCTATCTGCAGCTGCTCGGCACCAAGCTCGGGAAAAACGCCGTCATCGAATCGAAATCCGTGCCCGTCTGCACGGATCTTATTTCCATCGGCGCCAACACCATCCTGCGCAAGGAATCGATGATCCTCGGCTTCAGGGCCCAGTCCGGTTATATCCACACCGGGCCGCTGACCATCGGCCGCGATGCCTTCGTCGGCGTCGGCTCCACGCTCGATATCGACACCAGGATCGGCAACGGCGCCCAGCTCGGCCATTCGTCCTCGCTGCATCGCGGGCAAAGCATCCCGGACGGCGAGCACTGGCATGGATCGCCGGCGGTGCCGACCACGGCGGACTATTGCAAGGTGCGCAATGTCAATCCTTACCAGGTCCGGCGCTTCCTCTATGAAGCGCTGCAGCTGGTCGGCCTGTTTGGCCTTGTCACCCCGCTGCCGCTCCTGTTCCACAGCTACTGGGAATATGTCGGCGACGACTATCAGGAGACGATCGGCCTTGTCGCAATCGGCACCACGGTCACGCTTTTCGGCTATATCGCGGCGGCTTTCCTGGCAGCGACGCTGGTGCCGCGCCTGACGAGCCTGATCTTGAAGCCGGGCCGCACCTACACGCTTTACGGTTTCCGCTACTGGCTGCAGACCGTCGCCGAATTCGCCAGCAATTCCCGCGTGCTCGGGCTCCTGGCCGGCGACAGCTCGGCAATCGTGCACTACATGCGCGCCATCGGCTGGAACCTCAACAGAGTGGTGCAGACCGGCTCCAATTTCGGCTCCAACCAGCAGCATGAAAACCCGCTTCTGTGCGAGATCGGCACCGAGACCATGGTCTCGGACGGGCTGTTCATGATCAACATGCACAAGTCCGCCTCGGCCTTCAGGCTCGAGCCGACGCGCATCGGCGAACGCAACTATCTCGGCAACAACATCTACTATCCGCCGGACGGCCGCACCGGCGACAACGTGCTGCTCGGCACCAAGGTGATGATCCCCATCGACGGGCCGGTGCGCCAGAATGTCGGCCTTCTCGGTTCGCCTGCCTTTGAAATCCCGCGCATGGTGAACCGCGACAAGGAGCTTATAGCCGGCGTCGACGAGGCCGACCGGCGCCGGCGCATCCCGCACAAGAACCGCCACAACCTGGTGACCATTCTTCTGTTCCTGGCAACGCAATGGGTCATGCTGTTCGTCACGCTGGCGATCTGGGACCGGGCGCTGAACTACTATACGGAATGGGCGGAGGTCGCCCTGTTCGCCGCCGTGCTTTTGACCTCGGCGATCACAATTCCGTTCTACATTCTGGTCGAGCGGGCAAGCCTTGGCTTTGGCCGGCTGAAGCCGCAGATGACGACGATCTACGACGTCACCTTCTGGCGCCACGAACGCCACTGGAAGCTGGCGGATTCGCCGATCGTGCGCCTGTTCGCCGGCACGCCGTTCCGGCCGATGATCCTGCGCCTGCTCGGCGTCAAGGTCGGCAGCCGGGTCTATGACGGCGGCAGCAATTTGACCGAGCGTTCGCTGGTCGAGATCGGCGACGACGTCACGCTCAACGAGGGCTGCGTGATCCAGGCCCATTCGCTGGAAGAAGGCGCGTTCAAGTCCGATTTCATCCGCATCGGCGATGGTTGCACGCTCGGACCTTCCGCCTTTGTCCACTACGGCGTGGTGATGGGCAAAGGCTCGATGGTCGACGCGGACTCCTTCGTGATGAAGGGCGAAGAGCTGGAGCCCAACTCGATCTGGCGGGGCAACCCGGCCAAGCTGCATCGCTTCGTCGAGCCGGTGCCGGAGGATAGCGTCAAGGCAACGGCTTGATGGGCGCAGACGTCCGTCTCGTTTCGCTGACTGCGGCCAACCGGGCCTTGGTCGCGGCCCTGCAACTGGCCGCGGATCAGACCGATTTTGTCGCCAGAAATGCGGAGTCGCTGGACGAAGCCGAAACCGACGGGGACGCACGGCCGCGCGTCGTCATGGCAGGGGATCGCGTCGTCGGTTTCCTGATGTACGAGGCGCCGGAGGACGACGACGAGGCGCGGATCTACCGCTTCATGATCGATCGCGTCCATCAGGGCCAAGGCTACGGCAAGGCCGCTTTGCGCGAAGTGCTGGATGAAATCATGCGGCTCGGCCAAATCAGCCGCGTTTCGATCTGCTACGAACCTGGGAATGAAGCGGCACGCCGCCTCTATCGCGCTGCCGGTTTCGTCGAAGAAGGGCCCGACGAGGACGGGGAAATGATCGCCGACCTCGCTCTGCGGGGCGGCCAGCCATGACGCGCCCGCTCGATGCCGGTGCCAGCCTGTCGGCGCAGTTGCTGGCGGCGATGGCCGCCATGGCACCGGCCGGCGTTCAGATCGGATGCCGCACGATCCGCGAAGGCGATGAGAACCATTTGCTGCCGCAGGAAGCACGCTCCATCCCGTCACGCCTGCCGCTGATGCGGCGGGCGAGTGGCGCGGCGCGGTGGATCGCGCACGAGCTGCTGGCGGATATGGGCTTGAACGACGTCGCTATCCTCCGCGGCTCCTCCGGCGCACCGGTATGGCCTCATGGAGTAACGGGGTCGCTGGCTCACGACGACGAGATGGCCGTGGCGGCCGTCGCGCCGCTCTCCCACGTCGCCTCGCTCGGCATCGATATCGAGCCCGCTTTGCCCCTGCCCGACGACATCTTCGCGCTGGTTGCAGTCCCCGCTGACCGGATCGACGCAACCGACTTGTATCTTGCCGGTCGCATCCTTTTTGCCGCCAAGGAAGCTGTCTACAAGGCCGCCTACCCGCTTGATGGCGAAGTGCTGGGCTATGAGGACATCACCGTCGATCTCGACGCAAGCGACGCTGTGACGAAGACGGGCCGCAGAGCGAGACTGGTTTACTGCGTTGCTCCGTGTGTGGTCGTTCTGGCGTTTGTCGATGGTGTCCGAAGCGCCCCCCTTTAAGCGCGATGGGCCAGCGCCCGACAGCAACGCCTGCTCAACAAAGCGCTTTTTTTCGCAGAGCGGTCGCAAAAGGCTCACACGGTTCGTCCTTTGACAGAAGAAGGAGAGCGCCATGAGAAACCTTATTATCACCGAGTTCATCAGCATCGATGGCATCGCCGAGGTCGAGAAGCTGCCCAGCGTGACCTGGAACGATGAGATGCAAAGGTTCAAGGAGGACGAGCTTGCCGACAGCGGGGCCATGCTTCTGGGGCGCACGACCTACGAGATTTTTGCCGGCTCTTGGCCCAAGGAAACCGGAGACTTCGCCGACCGGTTCAATGCGCTGCCGAAATATGTCGCGTCGACAAGCCCGAAGGCACTCGACTGGAAACCGGCCGAGTTGCTGAAGGGTGCGTTGCCGGAAGCGGTTCGGGCGCTGAAGTAAGGCAGCGGCGGCAACATCTATGTGCATGGCAGCCTGAGCGTCGCGCGGGAATTGCTGCGCCATGGTCTGGTCGATCGCGTCAGGCTGCTGAGCTACCCTGGCTCCGTCGGGGAGGGCAAGAAGCTGTTCCCGCCCGATATGCCGGTGGCGTTGGAGCCGATCTCGACCGTACAGCTCAGCAATGGCGTGGTGGCGCTGGAATATGCGGCTGGGAGGGTGTGAGACGCCGGTGGGGTAATCTCCCCGTGAGGGGAGATGTCGCCGAAGGCGACAGAGGCGGTCGGTCCGTCCTGACGCAACCTCCTATCGACAGTAGGAGGTCTAGCTTCACGCGAGACGACCCCCTCTGGCCTGCCGGCCATCTCCCCCTCGAGGGGGGAGATCGGCAGCTCACCCTACTTTCTTCCCCCGCTTGCCCTTGGCACGCGCCTCGACCACTCTTTCCACCTCGCGCTTCAGTTCGTCCTTGACCTCCTGCGTCTCGGCAAGCAGCGTGTCGATCTTCATGAAATCGAGCACGCGGTATTTCGACACCGGCGGGCGGATCAGTATGTCGGGGGGGCGCTGGTTCAGCTTGTGGGCGATGATCGACTGCATCATCAATTGCGTGGCGCCGTACATCAGGTCGACCGTGGTCGGGTGCTTGCGCTCGGCCTCGCTCGGCGCACCGACGACGTCGATCGCGATGATGATGTTGGCGGCGTCTTCGATCAGGTCGAACGGCACCGGATTGTAGATGCCGCCGTCGATCAGCACGCGGTCGTCGCGCGTCACCGGGCGGAACACGGCGGGAATGGCAGCCGAGGCGGCGAGCGCCGAATGCAGGTCGCCCTCGTCGAAGACGGCCAGCTTGTGACCGAAATAGTCCGTCGCCGTCACCTTCAGCGGGATTTTCAGCTCGGCGAAGGTTTCCGGGATGGCTTCCGGCAGGAACGCCTTCAAGATGCGCTCTATGTTGAACTGACTGACGCGGATGCCGCCCTGCATCGCCTCGGCGATGGTGCCGGGACGCGAGCGCCACATGCGCGCCGCCACCTCGGCGCGGCGGCCGAGGATCGAGCGGGCGTAGTCCTCGATGTCCTTGCCGCTCATGCCCGAGGCCATGCCGGCGCCCATGATGGCGCCGATCGAGGAGCCGGCGATGGCCACGGGCTTGATGCCGAGCTCGTTCAGCGCCTCGACGATGTGGATATGGGCGAGGCCGCGCGCGCCGCCGCCGCCAAAGGCGATACCGAAGGTGGGGCCCGAGGTGGAGCTCGTCATTTGCCCTCCAGCTTCGGCCCGATGCTCATGATCGCGGGCGCCGGCGTCAGCAGCTTCTTCGCCGCTGCCTTGACCTGATCGAGCGTCACACCGTTGATGAGCGCCGCGCGGCGCTGCACGTAATCGATGCCGAGATTGTCGAGTTGCAATTCCACCAGGGTCGCGGCAATGGCGCTGGAAGAATCCAGATTGCTGATAGCATAGGAGCCGACCATGTATTTCTTGGTGGCGTCCAGTTCGGCCTCGGTCGGCCCCTCCTCGGCCATCTTCTTGACCACCTCCTTGACGATGCCGAGCGTCTCGGCGGCGCGATCGGAACGCGTTGCGGTGGTGATGATCAGCGCGTTGGAATGCTGGTGATCGACCAGGTTGGAATCGACGGAATAGGCCAGGCCGCGCTTTTCCCGCACCTCGTCATAGAGGCGCGAGGTGAAGGTGCCGCCGCCGAGAATCTGGTTCATCAGCACCGCGGGGAAGAAATCCGGCGCATCGCGCTTCACACCGGGGTAGGCAAACTGCAGCGAGGTCTGCGGCAGGTCGTAGTCGACCTCGAGCTGCTGGCCCAGCTTCAGTTCGGTATCGGCAACCGGTTGCAGCACCTGCTTTTCCGGCAGATCGCCGAAGACCTCATCGAGCTTCCGTTTCAGCGTCGCGGCATCTATGTCGCCGACCACCGCGACATGCAGGCCGCTGCGGGCGAAATTGGCCTTGTGGAAGGCAGCCAGATCCGCCGCCGTGATGGTGGCGATGCTGTCCTTGGTGCCCTGGTCGGGCCTGGAATACGGATGTTCGCCATAGATCGCGCGCAGCCATTTGGTTTGCGCGACGGTGTTGGGGTCACGCTCATTGGCGATGATGCCGGACAGGATCTGGGCGCGGATGCGGTCGATCGGCGCCTGGTCGAAGCGCGGGCTGGTGACCGCCAGCCTGAGCAGGTCGAAGGCCGCGTCCTTCTGCTCGGCCAGCATCCGCATCGCGCCATAGGTGCCGTCGCGCGCCGCTTCGAAGCCCATTTCGGCGCCGGCATCGTCAAGCTTGATCTGGAAGGCCTCGCTGTCGAGGTCGCCGGCGCCCTCGTCGAATAGGCCGGTCATCAGATTGACCAGCCCTTCCCGCCCCGCCGGATCCTGCGTCGAGCCGCCATCGAAGACGAAGCGGATGGCGACGATCGGAATGGAGTGGTCCTCGACCAGCCAGGCGTTGACGCCTTTCGATGAGGTCACCGGCTGAATGTCCATCGCGTGCGCGGCAAGCGCCGGCAGGATGAGGAAGAAGATGCCGAGGAACAGTGTGGCGAAGACGTGGAGAACCGCGATGCGCCTATGAGTAATCGCATCAGGCCATTGATCGCCAACGTCAGCTCCGCCCCTCATCGCGCTGCCGGGCACTTCTCCCCGTATAGTGACGGGGAGAAAGGGTCTCGCCGCGACGCTGGCGCTCTTCTTACGACGCTGATGGTTGGCGAAATCGACGATGACAGCGCCCCTCTCCCTGTCACTATAGGGGGAGAGGATGCCGGTAGGCAGGTGAGGGGCAGCGCTAACGCTCAATCTCGTCATCATCAATTCCCCGCCTGTTGCTGCGGCAAGAGATAGCCGGTCGTCGTACGATCGAGCAGCAGATAGCGTGCGGCGACCGCCTTGATCTCATCGGCGGTGACCTTGCGAATGCGGTCCGGCCATTCCTGGATATCCCTGACGTTGCCGCCGGTGGCGAGCTCGGCGCCGTAGAGATTGGCCATCTCGTCCTGCTTGTCGCGGGCGAAGATCATGGCCCTGATATAGCGGGCCTTGGCCTTCTCCAGCTCATCGGCGGTGGCCCCGTCCTTGACGATGCGGGCGATCTCGGCGTCGACGGCCGCCTCGACGTCGCTCAGCTTGGCGTCGCCGCGCGGCGCGCCATAGACGGTGAAATTGGTGGCGTCGAGCATCGTACCCTGGAAGAAGGCGCCGGTCGCCGATGCGATGCCTTGCTTGACCACGAGTTGCTGGTAGAGCCTGCTGCGGCTGCCGCCGCCAAGGATCTCTCCCAGCAGGTCGAGCGCCTCGGCCTCGCCGGGTTTTGCCGTGTGGTAGGACGGAACCACCCATTGCGTCGAAAAGCTCGGCACCGAAACGCGCCCATCGGTGAGCGTCACCGTGCGCTTGGTGTTCTGCTCCGGCTCGACCGGGCGGATGCGCGGGGGCAGGTCGGGACCGCGCGCGACCTTGCCATAGGTTTTTTCGGCCAGCGCCTTCACGACCTCCGGCTCGACATCGCCGGCCACGATCAGCACCGCATTGTTGGGGCGGTAGTATTTGTCATAGAAGGCAACCGCATCGGTGCGGTTCAACTGCTCCATCTCCTGCATCCAGCCGATCACCGGAATGCGGTAGGGCTGGTTCTGCCAGAGCGTCGCGTCGACCTCTTCGTCGAGCACCGCCTGCGGATTGCTGTCGATGCGCGCGCGGCGCTCTTCCAGGATCACGTCGCGCTCGGTCTTGATGACCTCGTCGGTCAAGATGAGGTTGCGCATGCGATCGGCCTCGAAGCTCATCATCTCACCAAGTGCCGAGGGCGCCACCGTCTCGTGGAAGGCAGTGTAGTCATATGAGGTGAAGGCGTTGTTGGAGCCGCCGATGGCCGATATGGCGCGGTCGAACTCGCCCGCGGCGTGGTTGGTCGTGGCCTTGAACATCAGGTGTTCGAAGAAGTGCGCTATGCCGGACTTGCCTGGCGGCTCGTCGGCGCTGCCGATCTTGTACCACACCATATGGGTGACGATGGGGGCGCGATGATCGGGAACGACCACCACCTCCATTCCATTGTCGAGCAGGAAGTTGGCCACCTTGCCATCATCCGCGGCCAGGGCCGGGCCGGCCATGGTCAGCGCGGTGGCGAGCAAGGCTCTCCGCAGCCATTCAGTATGAAATGTCATTGATGGCTCCGGTTGTTATCGCGCGACGATAGGCAAGGTTAGCCGCGGAGGCAAAGTGAATTGTGCGTCATTTTGAAGGCGCCGGTCGCCCCACCCTTACGCAAGCTCGACGAACCGGATCACCGTCTCGCCGTAGTTTCGTTCATCAACCACCGAGAATTCCGGCCCAATCTCGAAGGGCGCCGAGGCGGCTTCCTCGACCACGCAGAGCGCGCCGGGCAGCAACCATCCGCCATCCCTGGCCGAGCGCAGGGCGCGCTCGCCAAGGCCCTTGCCATAGGGCGGATCGGCGAAGACCAGGCCGAATGCCGCAAGCGTACCGGCCTCACCCAGGGCGGTCGCGTCGCGGCGGAAGATCTTGGTGCGGCCGGTAAGGCCAAAAGCTTCGACATTGGTGCGGATCAGGCCGCGCCCTTCGGCCGATTCTTCGATAAAGACGCCATAGGAAGCGCCGCGCGACAGCGCTTCGAGGCCGAGAGCGCCGGTGCCGGCGAAAAGGTCGAGCACACGCGCGCCGTCGAGCTTGTCGGCAAAGCGGTGCGCCAACACGTTGAAGACGGCCTCGCGGGCGCGGTCGGTCGTCGGGCGGATGGCATGGTCGCGCGGCGTCGCCAGCGCACGCCCGCGAAATTGGCCGCCGACTATTCTCATTTATGCCCGGGTCTCATTTAAGGCCGGATCTCATTTAAGTCCCGGCATCATCTGGTCCTCGGGCCCTTGGGACCGTTGCGTGGCCGCTCGCCGCCCCGACCGCCATCCGGACGCTCGCCACCCGGCTTGCCGAACGGCTTGGCTCCGCCCGGCTTGCCATAGGCCGGCTTGCCATAGGACGGCTTGCCATAGGACGGCTTGAACGACGCCTTGCGCGCCTTGGCCTCGGCCGCCTTGGCGGCATCGGCTTCCGCCCTGCCCTTGCCGATCGGACGCGCGCCCGGCGCCATCCAGACATTAGCCTTGCGCTGGCCCGGCGGATCGATCGGCCGCTGCTCGCGCTCGGGCTTCTTGCCGCCGCGCGGTTTGTCACCAAAGGCGCGGCGCGGCTTGTCGCCGAAGCCTCCACGGGGCTTGTCGCCAAAATCGCCGCGCGGCTTTTCGCGAAACTCGCTGCGCGGCTTGTCCGAAAACTCGCTGCGCTCAGGTCTCGGGCCGCGTTCGCCAAAGCTCTTTTCAGGCCTCGCGCCCCTTTCGGGACTGGTCGACAGCTTGCCGAGCGCTTCGTCGCGGCTGCCTTCGCGGCGCTTGCGGTTCTTGATCAGACCGCCCTCGCCGATCGGCCGATGGTCACCCTCGCGGGTGACTTTCGGCCGTTCCGGCTCCACGTCACGCTCTCGCCGCACCGGCTGGTTGGAAAACGGCTTGATGATCTCGGCGTCGAAATTGGCGCCGGATTCCTCGACCAGTCGCTCGCCGAGCTGGTCGCGCAAGACGCGGCCCTTGATCTCCAGCACATGGCCTTCGGCTAGATCGTCGAGCTGGAACGGTCCGTAGGAGATACGGATCAGCCGCGTCACGTCGAGGCCGAGCGATCCAAGGATGTTCTTCACTTCGCGGTTCTTGCCTTCTCGCAGGCCGATCGTCAGCCAGGCGTTGGTGCCTTGCTCACGGTCGAGCGTCGCTTCGATGGCGCCGTAGAAGACGCCGTCGACGGCAATGCCTTCACGCAGGCCTGCGAGCATGCTTTCCTCGACCTTGCCATGAACGCGCACGCGGTAACGGCGCAGCCAGCCAGTGGCAGGCAGTTCGAGCACGCGCGACAGACCGCCATCATTGGTGAGCAGCAGCAGGCCTTCGGTGTTGATGTCGAGGCGGCCGATGGTCATCAGCCGCGGCAATTCGGCCGGCAGCACGTCGAACACGGTCTTGCGGCCCTCGGGGTCGCGGTTGGTGGTAACGACGCCGGCCGGCTTGTGAAACAGGAACAGGCGGGTGCGCTCGATCGGCGGGATCTCCATGCCGTCGAGATGGATGATGTCGCCCGGCATGACGTTGAAGGCCGGCGAGGTCAAAGCCCGGTTGTTGACCTTGACACGGCCCGCCGCGATCAGGTCTTCGGCGTCGCGGCGCGACGCCAGGCCGGCGCGGGCCAACCGCTTGGCGATACGCTCGCCGGCTTCTTCCGCATCTGCCGGACGGGGGCGCGGCTTGAAGGCGCCGCCAGATGCTTGCGGCCGGTCACCACCGAAATCGCGCTTGGGGCGATCGCTGAAGTCACGCTTGGGACGATCTCCGGCGTCGCGCTGCGGGCGATCGCCAAAATCGCGCTTTGGCCGGTCAAAACGCTTTTCGCCCTCGGCGGAAGCAGGCCGATCGCCACGCGGTGCGTAGGGCTTGCGCGGCCCTTCACGCTTTTCGAAAGGCTTGCCTTCGGGACGCGGCCCCTTGCTGAATGGCCGATCGCCGCCCTTGAAATCGCGCTTTGGCCGCTCGCCATCGGCCGCAACCGGCCGATCGCCGCGCGGTGCATAAGGCTTGCGCGGCCCCTCGCGCTTTTCATACGGCTTGCGTTCACCGTCGGCCGCCATAGGGCGATCCCCACGCGGCGCATAGGGTTTGCGCGGCCCTTCGCGCTTTTCATACGGCTTGCGCTCGCCTTCGGCTGCCATCGGCCGGTCACCGCGTGGTGCATATGGCTTGCGCGGTCCCTCGCGCTTTTCGAAGGGCTTGCCTTCGGAACGCGGACCTTTGCTGAATGGCCGGTCGCCACTTTTGAAATCGCGCTTGGGCCGCTCGCCCTCAGCCGCTGCGGGCCGGGCGCCTCGCGGTGAATAGGGTTTCTTGGCCCCGAAGGAGGGTTTGCCGCTTTTGCCGGCGGCGCCATCGCGGCGCGGCCCCGCGGCTCCAGGGCCGCTTTTGCCCGGGCCTTTGTGGCGCGGAGATTTCTTGTCGTTGTCGTCCATGTGGCCTTTGCCTTGTTGCGCTGCTACAGCGTGGCGCATCCTTTCGGACGCGCAAAGGACGCTATAGCACTTTGATTTGGCGCATGATCATTTCCGAAAATCTGTTCCGATATTCGGGTTGACGCGCTCCATAACAGGATCACCGCCAAGTGGCGAGGAGATAATCGGAATGGAAACCGCGTGAAGCGGCCGGATTTCATGGCGCTGGCGCTGAAAGAGGCGCAAGCCGCCGCCTTGCGCGGAGAAGTTCCGGTTGGCGCCGTCATCGCCAGCGGCGACACGGTGGTGGCATCCGCCGGTAACCGCACCCGCGAACTTGCCGATCCGACGGCGCATGCCGAAATGCTGGCCATCCGCGCGGCCTGCCAAACGCTCTCCAGCGAGCGGCTGACCGGCCACGACCTCTATGTGACGCTGGAACCCTGCGCCATGTGCGCAGGCGCCATTTCCTTCGCCAGGCTGCGCCGGCTCTATTTCGGCGCGGCCGACGAGAAGGGCGGCGCGGTGGTCAACGGCGTGCGCTTCTTCGCCTCGCCGACTTGCCACCATAAGCCCGACATCTATCCGGGCATGGCCGAGGCCGACGCGGCGCTGCTGCTCAGGGAATTCTTTCGGGAAAGACGCGAAACGTAGAGCCTTCAGCTACCGAAGGCGACGGTTCCTACCAGGAGGGCAGCCAGTCGAAGAGCCCGCCGCTCTTGCCCTTGGCGGCCGCTTCCTTCTTGAGGCGGCGTTCCTTCTTGTATTCATCCTCGCCGAGTTCGCCCTGCGGCGCCGTGTCGGAGGCAGCTCGATAGGCCAGAGGCGGCTCGCTCAGATATCTGCGAGTGTTGGGGTCGCCCTGCTTTTGCTCTGCGGTGCGGCGCTGGATCTCGGCGGCGCGGCCCTTGTCTGAATCCTTCGGCGACCAGGCCGGCGGGTGGCTGGAACCCGAATCCGCCAGCGCCTTCTTCACGGAAGCCGGATCGGTCTGCACGTCATCGACGATCCCCGATTGATAGGACGGGTCGTCCTGGTGGGCAGTGGCGTCGGCACGCAGGCGGGCGCGGCGCTGCTCGGGCGATTCGGGCCAATCGGTGCTCGCCGTCTCGATGCTTTCCTGAGGCGGCGGCAGCACTTCCTTCTGCCCCGGCGCCGGCTTTACCAGCTCCGGACGCGGCCTATAGTCGATCTGTTCCTTGTGCTTGGGCGTGATCGCGAAGGCGCCGGAAAGGTCTCCGGCAAGCTGCTCGCCAGCCGTCTTGTCGGTGCCGTAGGTAGGCGAACCCATGCAACCGGACAGAGCGAGGCCGGACGCGACAAGCGGCGCCAGCAGCGCAACGCGCGCATAAGTTCTCTTGGTCATGCCAAAAAGTCCCACTCTAGACAGCCTCTCGATCGTCACCGGCCGAAGGCCCGGTCCCATCGTCCACGCTCTTGCGACGGAATTCCGGCGACAATTTGTCTTCCGGAGTTTCGCGTGTTTATCTCAACCACTCGTTAAGGGCAACGCGCGGGCGCTTTTCACCCGCCCGCCGTGGCATTTGTGCACCGGCTTTGAGCACTCACAAACGTCCCAGAGCCTTGAGTTCATGCAGCACGGCGGCATCGCGGGCAGACACGTCGGGGAATTCCACGTCCTGCCCGACATCGGCGGTATAGCGCCACGAACGCGCGCATTTGACCAAGCCGCGGTCCTCGGCCTTTTCGACCACCACCGCGACACCTTTGACATCGTCGAGCGCAAAGGCGCCTTCCGGCGCCTTGCCGTGGGCGATGACGAGATCGCTGGTGATCGCCATTTCGGCCATGTCGACATCGGCGATCGCGGCTTCAAGCGCGGCATCGTCGAGGGTCACGACCGGCACGGCTTCCAGCGAGGCACCGATGACCTTCTGAGCGCGTGCGATCTCGAGCGCGCCGGTGACGACGCGGCGAACCTGCCGCACCTTGCGCCATTTCTCAGCCAGTGCCTCGTTCTTCCAGTCGGCCGGAATCTCGGGGAACTGGTCGAGATGCAGCGAGACAGCATCCGGATGACGGTCGAGCCAGGCTTCTTCCGTGGTGAAGGGCAGCATCGGCGCCAGCCATTTCACCAGGCAGTCGAAGAGGTGGCGCACCACTTGCACCGAGGCCTTGCGCTTCACGCTGGCGGGTCCCTCGCAATAGAGCGCGTCCTTCCTGATGTCGAAATAGAAGGCCGACAGCTCGACCACCATGAAGTCGAGCAAAGTGCGGGTGATGCGTTTGAACTCGAACGCGTCGTAGCCCGAGCGCACGACCTCATCGAGCTCGGCCAGCCGATGCAGCATCAGCCGCTCCAGTTCCGGCATCTTTTCGAGCGGCACCTCCTCGCCATCGTCATGGGCGAGCGTGCCCAGCATCCAGCGGATGGTGTTGCGGAGCTTGCGGTAGGCGTCGATGTTGGTCTGCAGCACGTTCTTGCCGAGACGCTGGTCTTCCCAATAATCCGTCGTCACCACCCATAACCGCAGAATGTCGGCGCCGGACTGCTTGATGACGTCTTGCGGCACGACGGTGTTGCCGAGCGATTTCGACATCTTTCGCCCCTCCTCATCCATGGTGAAGCCATGGGTGACGACGGTGTCGTAAGGTGCCCTGCCCCTGGTGCCGCAGCTTTCGAGCAGCGAGGAGTGGAACCAGCCGCGATGCTGGTCGGAGCCTTCGAGATAGACGTCGGCCGGCCATTTCAGGTCCGGACGGTCTTCCAGCGTGAAGACATGCGTCGAGCCCGAATCGAACCAGACGTCAAGGATGTCCATCACCTGCTTCCATTTGGAGGCATCGTGATTGCCGAGGAAACGCTCCTTGGCGCCGGCAGCGAACCAGGCGTCGGCGCCTTCCTGTTCGAAAGCATCCATGATGCGCTGGTTGACGGCTTCGTCCTTCAGCACGTTGCCATCCTCATCGGCAAAGACGGCGATCGGCACGCCCCAGGCGCGCTGGCGTGACAAGACCCAATCCGGGCGTTCCTCGATCATGGCGCGGATACGGTTCTGGCCGGCCGCCGGCACGAAGCGTGTGTCGTCGATCGCCTTCAGCGCACGGCTGCGCAACGTCGTGCCGTCGCCGAGGTCCTTGTCCATATAGACGAACCATTGCGGCGTGTTGCGGAAGATGATCGGCTTCTTCGACCGCCAGGAATGCGGGTAGGAATGCTTCAGCCGGCCGCGCGCGAACAGCGCGTTGCGCTTGATCAGTTCGTCGATGACCGCCTGATTGGCATTGCCCTTCTTGCCGTTATCGTCGATGACACGCGCGGCGCCACCTTCGCGATCCGGGCCAAAACCCGGCGCGTCCCTGGTGAAGAAGCCGGCATCATCTACAGTGAAGGGGATGGCAGGGTCGATGCCACGTGCGCGCAAATCCGATGCCGCATCCATCCAGGCATCAAAGTCCTCGCGGCCATGGCCGGGCGCGGTGTGGACGAAGCCGGTGCCGGCGTCGTCGGTGACATGATCGCCGGCCAGCATCGGCACGGCGAATTCGTAGCCGCCGCCGAGACCTTTGAAGGGATGGAAGCAGTGGATTTCCGCGAGGTCTCCAGCTGCTACGTGACCAACCAGCCGCACTTCAAGTTTTGCTTTCTGACTGCAATCCTCAAGCAATTTCTTGGCGAGAACGAACTTTTCACCAACTTGGGGCCCGAACTGATTCTGAGCGCTAGTTACCTCATAGAGTCCATACTGAATACGGTCAGAATACGCGATTGCTCGGTTTCCAGGGATCGTCCAGGGCGTGGTTGTCCAAATGACAACATACACATGCTCAGCAAATTTTGGATTTGAGGTCTGTGATGCAGTTTCTGCGTATTTTGCCGCTGCCTCAGCATCGGCAAAATCACGATTTAAATACTCTTTCTCGGGAAAATACTTCAGCGCTCCGTCGATCGGAAACTTCACCCAGATCGTATCGGATTCGTAGTCGTGGTACTCGATTTCCGCCTCGGCCAATGCCGTGCGTTCGACCACGCTCCACATCACCGGCTTGGAGCCGCGATAGAGCTGGCCGGACATGGCGAACTTCAACAACTCCCCAGCGATGCGCGACTCCGAGTGGAAAGCCATTGTCGTATAGGGGTTCTTGAAGTCGCCAACGACGCCGAGCCGCTGGAACTCGCCGCCCTGCACCGTGATCCAGTTCGCGGCGAAGTCGCGGCATTCCTTGCGGAACTCGTTGACCGGCACCTCGTCCTTGTTCTTGCCCTTGGCGCGGTACTGTTCCTCGATCTTCCATTCGATCGGCAGGCCGTGGCAGTCCCAGCCGGGCACGTAATTGGAGTCATAGCCGCGCATCTGGAACGAGCGGGTGATGACGTCCTTGAGGATCTTGTTCAGCGCGTGGCCGATATGGATGTTGCCGTTGGCGTAAGGCGGGCCGTCATGCAGCACGTATTTCTCGCGGCCTGCGGCCTCTTCGCGCAGCTTGCGGTAGAGATCCATGTCCTGCCAGCGCTTGACCAGCAGCGGTTCCTTTTCCGGCAAGCCAGCGCGCATCGGGAAATCCGTCTGCGGCAGATAAAGCGTCTTGGAATAGTCGATCGTTTCAACAGTGTCGGTCATTGGTCTGCCATATGCATTGCCCGGCGGGCGTAAAAGCTCGGGCGTGAACTATCATGATTGGAAAAGCGCGAGGGGGCGCGCAAAACTCCCGGCGGCTCCGGCGGCGCTCAGGCCGCCCGGAACACCGGGCCTGTAATTCGTATCGTCAGCGCGCGAAGGCGTGAAAAGCTCGTCATTGCCGGGCTTTTAGCCGAGAAAGCCGCAGGAATAAAGCGTCTCTTGTTCGATTCACTTACATCGCGAAGTCGAAGCGATAGGTGGTCGAGACGCCGACCGTGAACTGGTTACGGTCGCCGCGCTCCTTGACCAGGCTGGAATCGGCGGCCGGGCCCATCAGGCGCGCATATTCGCCGAACAGGCTGGCGGTCATCGGATCGGTCACCTTCCAGGTGATGGCGCCACCAAGGCCGGTCGATTTCAGGCCGCCGCCAGGATGGTATTCGCTCAGGCCCGAGGCCGCAGCCTCCTTGGCGTTGACACCATAATAAGAGTCGAAATAGCCCGACGAGGCAAAGGACACGCGTGGTCCGCCCGAAATTCTGACAGTCGGCGTCACGTCGTAGAAAGCATCGGCGGCGATGTCGGCGACAAAGCCATCATGGGCACGAATGCCATGGCGCAGTTCGGCGCGGGCGCGCAGCCAGTCCGTCGGATAGATTTCGAAGAAGCCGCCGACCTCACCGCCCCAGCGCACCGGGTCGAGGCCCTTGAGCTCATCCTTGCTGTCGCGGGAAAACAGGAATTTTCCGGTCAGGCCGGCGCGAACGCCGCCATCGTCGACCAGCGCCAGCGAGATGTTGTCGTTGCGCGAGGTAAAGCGCGCGGCCGGGCCGGCCTTGCCCAGCGAGATGATTGGCGATGCGCTGAGCAGATAGCTGTTGGAGCCCTCGAATTTCGGCGCGACCATGCCGGTGGCGCCAAGCGTCAGGTACCAGTCTCCGGACAGCCCGCCGAAGGTGCCCTCGCCCGCATTGGCGGTGGACACAGTGAGCAGCGCCGAGGCGAGAAAAAGTGGAATCGACCAGACAATACGCATCATCACCACATACGCGAAACCAACGGAGAAACACCCGGCAGCCAACGCCATGGCGCCGGTTCGGTAAAATTTGACTTAAAATCTGTAGAGTGGCGGCAACTGCGACCCTGTTTTTTATGCTGTGGCCCGTTTGAACAGGGCGCCGCCGGGCCTGTGGCGAGTTGACAGAAATAGCGAGGTTGCCTAAACTCGCGTTAGTGCAGGCTAACATGAACAGATGGACAGCGCTTGGCGACCCGACCAGGCGCACGATCTTCGAACTGCTGGTCGAACAACCCTGTTCGGTCGGGGAATTGGCTCGTGCGCTTCCTGTCACCCGGCCGGCGGTCTCGCAGCACCTGAAGGTGCTCAAGGACGCCGGCCTCGTGGCCAACACACGGCTAGGCAAGCAACGCATCTACCGGGTCGATCCGGAAGGCTTGGCCAGCCTGCGCGCCGAACTCGACCGGTTCTGGAGCAAGACCTTGGCGGCTTACAAAGTGGTCGTCGAACAGCCCTTGAAGGAGCAGGAATGAGCACACATCAACCGCCCGTGAGGCACTCCATCCTTGTCGAGGCTCCGATCGCACATGCCTTCAAGGTCTTCACCGAGCACTTCGGCAGTTTCAAACCCAAAGAGCATAACCTGCTTGCGGTGCCGATCGCGGAGACGATCTTCGAACCCCGCGTTGGCGGTCACGTCTACGACCGCGGTGTGGATGGCAGCGAGTGCCGCTGGGCACGGGTGCTGGCCTACGAGCCGCCGAACCGACTGCTTCTGAGTTGGGATATCAGCCCTCAATGGCAGATCGAGACCAATCCGGACAGGACCAGCGAGTGGGAAGTCCGGTTTACGGCGGAGACGAATAGCCGGACCCGCGTCGAGATCGAGCATCGCAATCTCGAACGTCATGGCGAAGGCTGGGAAGGCGTGCGCTTTGGGATTGACGGTGATCGAGGCTGGCCGCTGTATCTCAGGCGATTCCAAGATCTTTTTGCCAGCAAGGTGACCTGAAGAGCACAATTATGGAACCCTATTGGCTAAGCATCCTCGGTGTACTGATCCTCTGTCTTTTGTCAGTCGCGCTGGCGGTTTACTCGGGTTCGTCCAAGGGATTTGCCGGAGCGCTTTCCGGTCCGGTGATCCCGGCCGACGACGCCAATCTCCTCTACAGGATCGACCGCGTGCATATGAACTCGGTCGAGGCGCTGGCGCCTTTTGTCGTCCCGGCGGTGCTGGCCATGATGGTTGGCGTTGGGTCGGCCACGTTGGCGACCATTGTCTGGGTTCATGTGGCGATACGCCTGCTTCACCTGGGGGTTTACCTACGCGGCGGCAATGCCGCCAAGGGTGGCAGTGTCAGAACGATCGTCTACGTCTCTGGAGCGATCGTCACGCTTGTCCTCGTCCTTGTGACTGGGTGGGCTGCCATAAATTGACACGTACGCGCGAACCTCAAGCCACCGACGCTTTGTTTGTTTGCTAGCCGTCGCCATCGGCTGGACGTCCGCTACAGCCGGGGCTAACCTCCCGGCAAGGTGCCAGGCGATTTCGAGGAGATGCAGCCATGACGTTGCACGGTGATACCCTGAAAGATGCGATCGGCCGGACACGGGACAAATGGGGGTGGTTCGTCGCGCTCGGCGTGCTGCTGCTCATCTTCGGCGGCATTGCCTTCGGCAATCTGTTCATCGCCACCGTCGCCTCGGTCTATGTCGTGGGATGGCTGATGCTGATGGCCGGCATCATCGAGATCGTGCACGCCTTCGGCGTGAAAAGCTGGAGCCGCTTCTTCTATTGGCTGCTCAGCGGCCTGCTCTATGCGATTGCCGGCTTCTTTGCCTTCGATAATCCGCTGCTGGCATCGACGGTGCTGACTTTCCTGCTGGCGGTTGCGCTGGTCGCTTCAGGCGCGCTCAGGGCCTGGGTCGGCTACAGCCACCGGCCGGAGAATGGCTGGGGCTGGGTCGTCGCGGCGGGCCTGATCAGCGTGCTGGCGGGCCTGACCATCGCCATGGGCTGGCCAGTCAACAGTCTGTGGGTGCTCGGCCTGTTCCTGGCCATCGACCTGATCTTCCAGGGCTGGACCTTCATCGCCGTTGGACTGGCGTTGAAGAAGTGAGCGGCCGGAAGCTCAAAAAGCGATCGCGCTGTCCAACTGCGAAAGCGGCCTGACGCCGGCCAGCAGCGCGCGCGCCTCCGCCTCGTCGCGCTTCATTTGTGCCACCAGCGCATCGAGCCCATCGAACTTCACCTCGGGGCGCATAAAGCCGAAGAACGATACGTCGCAGATCTCACCATAGAGATCGCCGGCAAAGTCGAAGACGAAGGTTTCGAGCAGCGGCGCGCCATTGTCGTCGACGGTCGGACGGCGGCCGAAGCTGGCCACACCGTCATAAAGCGTGCCATCGGCGCGGCGGAAGCGGACGGCATAAATCCCTTCCTTGAGAGTCGCTTCCGGAGAAAGCCTCATGTTGGCTGTCGGGAAGCCGAGCGTGCGGCCGAGTTGCTGGCCACCGATGACTTCGCTTTCGACAGTGAAGCGATAGCCGAGCAGGCCGGCGGCTTCGGCCACCTCGCCCTCGCAGAGCAGCGCGCGGATACGACTCGACGACACCACCTCGGCGCCCTCGTCGCGAAAGGCGTCGACCAGGGTGACGCCGAAACCATGGCGCTCGCCTGCCGCCATCAGAAACGCAGGACCGCCCTGCCGGTCCTTGCCGAAGTGAAAATCGAAGCCGGTGACGGCATGGGTGATGCCGAGGTTCGTCTCCAGCACATCGGTCACGAAAGCCTCGGCCGACAGGCCGGCAAAGGCGCGCGTGAACGGCTGTTCGACGAGTGCGGCAAAGCCCAGATGCGACAGCAGCCGCGCCTTCATCGGCGGCGGCGTCAATACGAACAGCGGCATATCGGGCCTGAACACCTTGCGCGGATGCGGGTCGAAGGTCAGCACTAGCGCCGGCACGCCGCGCCGCCCGGCTTCGGCAAGCGCGCGATCGAGCACCGCCTGGTGGCCGCGATGGACGCCGTCGAAATTGCCGATCGCCACCACGCCGCCGCGCAAATGCGGCGGCAGCGGCGCGGTTGCTGAAATGTGTTCGAAAGCTGCGCTCATGCAGCAACCCTACCGCAGTCTCGGAATGACGGCGACCGGCCGGTAGCCGTGCTTTTGCAGAAAGGCTGCAAGCCTGGCGGGGTCCGGCTGCATGGGATCGCCATAGTCGCGCGCGTGAATGCCGCCCGAGACGTAAAGCACGTCGATGCCGTTGTCGGCGGCGCCCTTGACGTCGGTCATCATGCCGTCGCCGATGGCCAGCACCTCGGTGCGCGCGACGTCTCGGCCGAGAAGCACGGCGACCTCCCGCAGCGCTACGTCATAGACCGGCGCATAAGGTTTTCCGGCGATCAGCGTGCGGCCGCCAAGCTGGGCATAGTCGCGCGCCAAGGCGCCGGCGCACCAGATCATGCGCTCGCCGCGTTCGACCACGATGTCGGGATTGGCGCAGATGAAAGGCAGGTTCCTGGCGCGCAGCCGGCGCAGCAGATCGGCGTAATCCTCAGGCGTTTCCACCTCGTCGTCGAACAGCCCGGTGCAGACCGCGCCGGAGGCCTCGAACTCCTCGACGAGCTCGACGTCCAGACCGTCATAGAGGGTGAAATCGCGGTCGGCGCCGATATGGAAGATTTTTCGTGGGCCTTCGGCGATAAGGTCGCGGGTCACATCGCCTGAGGTCACGACGCGGTCGTAGGCGACGGCGGGAACGCCGATCGCATTCATCTGCGCCACCACATCGGCATTGCGGCGCGGCGAGTTGGTGATCAGGACGACCGGGACCTTCGCACGCGCGGCGGCAAGCGCTTCGGCAGCCGCCGGAAAATGCCATTCGCCATTGTGGATCACGCCCCAGACATCGCACAGGATGGCCGAGTAGGCGCCCGACAAATCCGCGAGCGAGCCGATGATATCAGGCGAATCCGCCATGCCGTTTACCTGCTGTGACGATCATTGCGAGAGCTGCAGCCGACGGTCCGCCGCAACCGGCCCCGCATTAACCGAAGCGTTTCATCCTGTCACCAGCTTTTCGGCACTTGCCAGGCTGTTGCGCAACGGGCTGATCAAAGGGCTGCAACGGGCAGGAACCACCCTTCTCCGAGCTTCGGTCGATCGAAACAATGTCGCATCGCTGATCACCAGGGCCGAGTGGTTAACGAGCCTTGAAAAGATGGGCCGATGTTGAATGTATTTCAGCAACCTGAAATTTAACGATTTTGTGGGCATCTTCGGACCGATATTGGGTCCTGGCAGGGGTGCTGAAGGCATGATCCGCAGATTTCTGAACGACAGACGCGGCAACTATGCCTTGATGACAGTGATCACCATGGTGCCCTTGATGGGCGCGCTGGCGCTTGCAATCGACTACACCGATCTCCTGCGCCAGAAGCAGAACATGCTGAACGCGCTGGATGCCGCCGGGATTGCCACGGCACAGCAGATCGTCACCGGGGCGACCGACACGGCAGTCAAGGCCTATGCGAAGGATTTCTTCGAAGCCAATCTCGGAAAGGTCAGCTCGGCCAATACGGCCCTGACGGTGACGCTGCCCAACAACAACGCAGGTGGCGGCACGCTGAAGCTTTGCGCCAGTTTGACGTTCCACCCCTATTTCCTGCCGGTGGCGGCCATGCTGATCGGAAGAACGTCCACCGATGCCAAAACCTCCGCGTGTTCCGAGATCCGCCTCAAAAACACGCTGGAAGTGTCTCTCGTGCTCGACAATTCCGGCTCCATGAGCATCAACGGCTCCGGCACCGGCCAGCCGCGAATAGATTTGCTCAAGAAGGCCGCTACCGAGCTTGTCAATACGATGGCGCTCCAGGCCGCACAAATGAGGCAGGTCACCAGGCCGGTGCAGTTCTCGCTGGTCCCGTTTTCCGCCTCGGTCAATGTTGGCCCAGCCAACAAGGACGCAACCTGGATGGATACGACCGGCATTTCGCCAATCCATCACGAGAACTTTGATTGGCAGTTCATGTACAAGAACGCGTCGTCTGGTTATGACTCGAATAAATACATTGAAAAGGTCGGCAGTGCTTACTGGAAGCGCGGAAGTGGCTGGGGCACCGGGCAATACGGCCAAAATACCACGGCGACGCGGTTCAGTCTCTTTGCAAACGACATGAAGGCCACGACCTGTACGAAAAAGAACTCGAACGGCAGTTGCAAGACCTCTGTGACCGCCCAATACGAAGCCTGGAAGGGCTGCGTGGAGGCGAGGCCGTATCCCTATAACGACGACGACACGTCGCCGACCACTGGCACGCCCGCCACCATGTTCGTGCCGATGTTCGCGCCGGACGAAGCTGGCAATTTCTGGACCGACACCACTCGCACCAGCACATCGACCTGGGGTTACGCCAACAATTGGTGGATCGATTATTCCGACACGCTGACTGTCACCAAACGCCAGGCGGATATGCGAAAGTATTTTCTGACAAAGCCCTGGGACGCATCGAGTACTGCGGCCGATGATGGGCCCAATTCGGCATGCACGACCGCCGCGATCACGCCGTTGCAGGACATAACCACCACCGACGGCAAGAAAATCCTGACGGATGCCATCAATGCCATGGCCCCGACGGGCAACACCAACGTGCCGGAAGGGCTGGCCTGGGGCTGGCGGACGGTGTCGAGCAACGAGCCATTCACAGAAGGCCGGCCGAACACTGAAAGGGGCAACGACAAAGTCGTCATCGTGCTGACCGACGGCGCCAACACCTACAGCATCGGCCCCACAAACGACATGACCAGCAGCTATGCTAAGGACGGATCGACCTACGCCGCCTATGGTTATACCGGCCCGAAAACGGGGGAAACCGCGACCCGCCTTTTCGTCAACACGACCGTCCCCAAGACAACTTATACGGCGGCCAACTACACAACCGCGCTTGACCAGCAGATGCAAACGCTTTGCACCAATGCGAAGAATTCGAACATTCTCTTGATGACGGTCTCGCTTGACCTGGTTACCACCAAGCCGGCGGAAAAGACCGCCATAGACGCGCTCAAGAAATGCTCCTCGGATTCGCGCTTCCGCAAGGATCCGACCGACCCGAGCAAACCGGCGAAGCTGTATTGGAACGCGACCGGCGCCACCTTGTCGCAAAGTTTCAAGGAAATCGCCGACGAACTGTCGAACCTGCGCATCGTCAGCTGATCGGCGCGATCTTTTGAACAAGGCGCTCCGCCTCGGCGGGGCGTTTTGTTGCGGCGTTGCTCACGTGTCCGTGCATTTGGTTAGCGCCCGGTGAAGCGCTATCCGAGCAATCGAGCAGTTTCCCAAACCCGTCCTTCAACGTTTTGTGAAACTGTGGCGGCATTGAAGAATCCGCAGGCGGGGCCGCTTACATCACATGCGTGAACTCTGGCGCACATTCCGGCGTGACTTCTGGCGTGACCGCCGCGGCAATTACGCTCTGATGACCGTTGTGGCGATGGTGCCACTGATGGGCGGCGTGGCAATGGCTGTCGACTACACCGGCGTGGTCAGCGAGAAGCAGAGGGTGGTCAACGCACTCGACGCCGCCAACTTCGCCACCGCGCGCCGGCTGGTGGAAGGCGCCACCGACGACCAGTTGCGGGCCTATGCGCTCGACTTCTTCAAGGCAAACCTCAACGACGTCGATCCCGCCGACACGACGCTCAGCGTTACGCTGCCCAGCAGCACGACCGGCGGCGGCATCGTCAAGCTGTGCGCCAGCCTGGTCTACAAGCCCTATTTCCTGCCGGCAGCGGCGATGCTGATCGGCAGGACGTCGGAAAACGTCACCTACTCCGTGTGTTCGCAAGTCCGGCTGAAGAACACGCTGGAAGTGGCCATGGTGCTCGACAATTCGGGGTCGATGTCGAACACGGGCACGGGTGCCGGACAAAAGCGCATCGACCTTCTCAAGCAAGCCGCCAAGCAGCTCGTCGACACGCTTGCCTTGCAGGCCGCGATGATCAAGCAGATCGACAAGCCGGTCCAGTTCAGCCTTGTGCCGTTCGCCGCCTCGGTCAATGTCGGCGCCAGCAACGACAACGCGTCGTGGATCGACGCCTACGGGCTGTCGCCCATCCACAATGAGAATTTCGCCTGGTCCACGCTTAACGCAGCCGACAAATATGCCCAGAAGATCGGCGGCATCTGGTACAAGAAAGGCACTGGCTGGGGTGAGCAGGAGGGGCAGATGCTGACCCGCTTCTCGCTCTACCGCGACATGAAGGTGGTCACCAGCCACGAGCGCATCGTCGGCAGCAAACGCGTGGTCTGCGACAAATATCGTGCCAATCATACATGCTCGGACAGCCACAACGAATACGACTACAACGACACATACGGACCGTTCGCCAGCTGGCAGGGCTGCGTCGAGGTCCGTCCCTACCCCTATAATGTCACCGACGCGCCGGCCTCCGGCGGACCGAACAACACCGGCACCGGCGTCGGCGATCCCGCGACCATGTTCGTGCCGATGTTCGCGCCAGACGAGCCGGGCAATCATTGGTACATAACGCAGGACCCCGACGAGGTGGCCCCCAAGACCTATGGCGCGGCCAACAGCTGGTGGAACGACGATCCGGCGAGCACCTCCGGCAAGACCAGGCAGTCCAACATGGCCAAGTATTTCCAGCCGCGGCCGATCAATGCTCCGGTGCTGTCGGCCGGTGCCGGTCCTAACTACAGCTGCACGACGACACCGATCACGCCGCTGACCGACGTCTCCAACACCGCCGGGCTGACCAAGATCAAGGCTGCGATCGACCTGATGGCGCCGAACGGCTTCACCAATGTGCCGGAGGGCATGGCCTGGGGCTGGCGCACCGTCTCCAGCACGGAGCCTTTCACAGGAGGACGTCCTGAGACGGAGCGCGGCAACGACAAGGTGGTCATCGTGCTCACCGACGGCGAGAACACCTACGCGGTGCCCAGCAGCGATCCCGCCGGCAACAAGTCGACCTATGCCGCCTATGGCTATACCGGCGTCGGCTACAACGGCACTGCGGTCACCCGCCTGTTCGGCGGCACGTCGAGCGCCATCGGCCAGCTCAACTATTCGTCGAGCAACTACACCGCCGCCCTCAACGAGCAGATGGCGACGCTGTGCAACAACGCCAAGGCGGCCAACATCATGGTGATGACGGTGGCGCTCGATATGTCGACGACCGACGCCGGCGACAAGAGCGCGATGGAGGCACTGAAGACGTGCTCGTCGGACTCGCGCTTCCGCAAGGATCCGGCCGACCCGAGCAAGCCTGCAAAACTGTTCTGGAACGCGACCGGCGCCACGCTGTCCGACAATTTCAAGGAAATCGCCAACGAGCTCTCGAACCTGCGCGTGGTGAGCTGAGGGTTGAAGCTGCTGATCTTCCCCCACCTTGCGGGGGAAATTGGCGGCTTCGCCGCTTTCGCCAATTTTCGACGCTGGCGCAAAGGCTCCGGCCATCATGCTCTTGCGGTGAGGTCAAAACGCGTGGTGGGTATCGTCACCGCTTCCCGGAGATTGCCAGTGCCCGAAACCGCCAACCATCTCGCCTTCGCGCTGGTCTGCCTGGGCATGGTGCTGACGCCCGGGCCGAACATGATCTACCTGATCTCGCGCTCGCTGTCGCAAGGCCCGAAGGCCGGGCTGATCTCGCTCGGCGGCGTGGCGGCCGGCTTTCTGTTCTATGTCGTATCGGCAGCGCTGGGCATCACCGCGCTGCTGCTTGCCGTGCCGTTTGCCTATGACGCACTGCGCATTGCCGGCGCGCTCTATCTGCTATGGCTCGCCTGGCAAGCGGTGCGGCCCGGCGGGCGCTCACCATTCCAGGTGCGCGAACTGCCGAAGGACAGGCCGCGCAAGCTGTTCGCGATGGGCCTGATGACCAATCTCCTCAATCCCAAGGTGGCGGTGCTTTATCTGTCGCTGCTGCCGCAGTTCATCTCGCTGGGCAACGGCCATGTGCTGTCGCAGCTTCTGGTGCTCGGCGCCACGCAGATCTCGATCAGCCTGACCGCCAATGCCATCATCGCGGTAACGGCCGGTTCGATCGCCACCTTCCTTGCCGGACGGCCGCTATGGATGGTCATCCAGCGCTGGATGATGGGCACGGTGCTCGCCGCGCTGGCGCTTAAAATGGCGACCGACGCGCAACGCTGATCGGACGCAGCGCGCCGAGACTACATCGGCCGCCGACCTTCCCATTCGAATCGGCCGGCCGAACCTGCACGGAGGCCAGCGATTGAGATTTTCGCAGCCCTGCCCGGCAAAAGCCATGATCGCGGCTAAGTCAGGCAGGCATGACAATGATCTGCACCACCAATCATCCGCTCGCGCAAACCCGCTCTGGCGCAGCAAGTCCAAAACCAAACAGGCGCCTGCTGCTGATCGGCCTTGCAGCCATGGCCGGCCTCGCTGCTTGCAGTACGGTCTCGGTGCCGACCGGCGAAGGCGCCGGTGTGTCGTCCTCGGCCACCGCGACGCTGGCCGGCATCCGAGCTTCGGCCGGACTGCCGGCGCTGGTGCCGGACGCCCAGCTCGAGCAGGCCGCTCGGCAGCAGGCCGGCTATATGGCCTCACGCGAACGCATGAGCCACACGACGGGCTGGGGAAAGGATTTCGCGTCGCGGATGAAGGACAATGGGGTGCGGGGCGCCGCCGCCGAGAACATCGCCGAGGGCCGCTTCGACCAGCAGAAACTGTTCGACATCTGGATGCATTCGGCTGGCCACCGCCGCAACATGCTCGATCCGGATTTCAGCCGCTTCGGCCTCGCCTATGTACGCGACGGACGCGACAGCGCCATCCGCTACTGGAGCCTGGTGCTCGGAAAATAGCAGCCAGCGGTTACGGCGCGAGCCAGCCGTCAGCCTTTCGCGATCAGCTCGCCGATATCCCCAGCCGACAGGGGTTTGCTGAAATAATTGCCCTGCACCTCGTCACAATTGTTCTTGCGGAGGAAGGCGACCTGGTCTTCCGTTTCGACACCTTCGGCCAGCACTCGAAGGTTCAACTTCTGCCCCAGGGAAATCACGGCGCCAGTGACCGCTTGATCGTTCTCGTCAGTCGCGAGATCGTTGATGAAGGACTTGTCGATCTTCAGCCGCGCCACCGGAAACGTCTTGAGAGCGCTGAGACTGGAATAGCCTGTTCCGAAATCGTCGATCGATATCTGCACGCCGAGCTTTTGCAGTCCGTTCATCGTTGCGACCGCCAGCTCGAAATCCTGCATGATCAGGCTTTCCGTCACTTCGAGCTCGAGATACCTCGCCTCCAGGCCGCTTTCCTTCAATGCGTTGACGACGCGGTCGATCAGGTTCTTCTCCCGGAACTGCCGCGCCGACACGTTGACGCAGACGGTTACGGGCGACAGACCGGCGCGCTGCCAGGCTTTGTTCTGCCGGCAGGCTTCGTGCAGGATCCAGTCGCCGAGCGGCACGATCAGCCCGGTCTCCTCGGCGGTCGGGATGAACATCGCCGGCGAAACCAGGCCTCGCGTTGGGTGGTTCCAGCGCACCAGCGCTTCGACGGCGAAAACCTGCCCCGATCGCAGATCCACCTGTGGCTGATAGTGCAGAGCGAATTCCGACCGGGCGAGCGCGTTTCGCAATTCCTCCTGAAGCAGGAATTTTTCATGTGCCGTTGAGTTGAACTCCGGGGCATAGAACTGGAAATTGTCGCGGCCGAATTCCTTGGCGCGATACATGGCGGCGTCGGCATTGGCCAACAGCGTATCCGGGCTGGTCCCGTCCTTCGGGTAATTTGCGATGCCGATGCTGGCCGTCGTTCTCAGCCGATGCTCTCCGACAAGAACCGGTTCCGCGATCGCATCCCTGATCGTCTGCAGGGTTTCCGACACCACATCGACATTGGTGGTTTGGTCGAACAGGACGATGACAAATTCGTCGCCGCCAAGCCGCACGACGGTGTCGGTGGCCTTCACGCATCCAACCAAACGGCTGGCGACGGTCTTGAGGAGTTCGTCGCCGGCATTGTGGCCAAACGTATCGTTCACCAGTTTGAAATTGTCGAGATCGATGAACACCACCGTCATCCAGCGATTGTATCGCTGCGCGTAGAGGACCGCCTGGGAAAGCCGATCCTCCAGCAAAGCGCGATTGGGCAGGCCGGTCAGCGCATCATGGTTGGCCATGAAGTGGATCTGGTCTTCCGCCAGTTTGCGCTCGATCGCGATGCCGGCAATGTGTGTGGTGAATTCGATCAGGCGGGTCTCGGCATGGGTGGGTTCGCGCACGGTCATCGAATACATGGCAAAGGCGCCCAACACGACGCCCCGATGCGACAGGATCGGGGTTGACCAGCACGAACGATAGCCATGGGGTGCCGCCAGTTCGCGGTAATTGTCCCAAAGCGGATCCTGCAGAATATCGGTAACAATGACCGGTTCCCGCCGGTAGATGGCGGTTCCGCAGGATCCCACCTTGGGACCGATGGCCGCCCCATCGATGGCGCTCGTATAGGCTTTCGCCAGGCCCGGCGCCGCACCGTGACGCAAATGAATGCCGTCCTTGTCGAGCAGCAGGACGGAACCGAATATCCCCTTCAACTGAGCCTCGACGAAGCGCATGAGGCGGTCGAGCACGTCCTCCAGCGGCGCGCTCGTGGCAATCATTTCGAGGATCTGCGCCTGCCCGCTGCGAAGGACATCCGCCTGCTTGCGGGCGGTGATGTCGTGGGCAATGCCAACCAGGCCGAAGATTTCATTTTGGCGATTGCGCAACGGCACCTTCGTCGACGAAAGCCATTTGCCGTTCCCCGACGCATCGACGACAAACTCTTCCGCGTCGATCACTGGTTGTCCGCTCTTGAGCAGGCGCTGCTCGACCAGGCGAAATTTCCGCGCAACTTCCGGGGGGTGAAGATCAAAATCGGTCAAACCGATCATGTCGCTGGTCTTGTTGCGGCCGCTATCGGTCGCAAGGGCGCTGTTGACCACGACGAAACGGCTTTGCGTATCCTTGACCCAGAGATAATCGGGCACCCAGTCGATCAGCGCCTGCAGCGAAATGCGCTCGTCGACGATCTGCCGATTGGCGAGGAGTTCAGTGATGTCCTCATGCGTGGCGATCCAACTGCCATCGGGCATCGGCTGGTTACGGATCTGGATTGTGCGACCGTCGACAAGTTTGGCGGTCCAGAGCCGCGAAGCCTTGCCCGAATTGATCGAGCGAGCCGTTGCGAGATAGGTGTCGGCGGCCGTCGCCGCCGTGCCGGCGGTGACGCGGCGTTCGACTATTTCGCTCAGTGTCACGCCAGGCCGCAATTCCTCGGGCGCAATGCGGTAGATTTCCGCATAGCGCCGGTTGCTCAGGATCAGCCGTTCATCGGCATCGAAAAAGCAGATGCCTTGCGAAATATTCTCGATCGCAGTCTCGAAGCGCAGGGTCTGCCCTTCGAGACCCGCAATGGTCGTGCGAAGTTCTCCCTCGAGCGTATCGTAGGAGACATCAGCCAGTCTTGCCAATGCGGCTACGCCCACCGGCCCGCGCGCCCCGACGGATCTTCTGGATGACTTCGTGACCAAACAGACCTCCTCCGGTTTGGCACCTGAAACAAGAAAGGGCCTCTGTCGCGCCAGACGAAAGTCGACTGACAATGTTACAGATGTGCTAATTCAAGATGAACTGTAACGGAATTGGATGCGTCAGCAACCAGATACCAAAGGTGCAAATGTCATTCCAAATCAACTTCCAACGGCTCATTATCGATATTTTTTTGCACACGCGGGTTTTGACGATCATCCGAGCAACAAATCATCAGGGGCAACCAGCTTGCTGCCAGCGACCGGCGCCCGCCTCAATCCATATGCGCGGCAGGAGCGGCCGCGCCGGCCGGAGCGGTCTTCGGCTTGCGCAGCAGGAAGACAAACGGAATGGCAACCAGCGTCATCACCATCAGCAGTTTGAAGTCGTTGACGTAGGAGATCATCATCGCCTGGATGTTGACCATGCGGTCCACCTGCGAAAGTGCCGTCGGATCGCCGCCTGCTGCCGCCGGCGAGGCCGCCCACAAATTGGGGTTGAACGGGTTGATGAAAGCCGACAGTTCGGTGTGATTGACCTGCGTGTTGCGCACCATGAGAACCGTCACCACCGACACGCCGATCGACGAACCGAGATTTCGAACCAGGCTGAACAGGGCCGTGGCGTCGGTGCGGAAGCGCACGTCGAGCGTGGCGAAGGCCACCGTCGACAGCGGCACGAACACCATGCCCATGCCCAGGCCCTGGATGACGCCGGAGCTGAGGATCAGCCAATCGTCCATCTGCGGCGTGAAGGAGGACATGGTGTAGAGCGACTGCGCGGTGAGCAGAAAGCCGATGACGACGAGGATCCGGGCGTCGATCCTGCTCATGAGCCGCCCAACGACAAGCATCGAAATCATCGTGCCGACACCGCGCGGCCCCAGGACGACGCCGATGGTGACGGTCGGATAGCCGAAGATGGTCGACAGCATCGGCGGCAGCAGCGACATCGAGGCCAGGATCAGCACGCCCATGACGAAGATGAAGGCCAGACCGGTGACGAAATTGCGGTCGAGGAAGATCTTGGGGTCGATGAAAGGCCGTTCCGCCGTCAGTGTATGGATGATGAAAACCCAGAAGCCGGTGATCGAAAGAGCAAGCTCGATCCAGATTTCGACCGAGGAAAACCAGTCGACCTCGCCGCCGCGGTCGAGCAGCAGCTGCAGCGCGCCGACGCCGAGCGAAATCATGGCGAAACCGAAGAAATCGAAGCTGCGGATCCGCCGGGCAACGACCGGCAAATAGGCTGCCATGCCGAGGAAGGCGATGATGCCGACCGGCAAATTGATGAAGAACACCCAGCGCCAGTTGAAATTCTCGGTCAGCCAACCGCCCAGCGTCGGACCCAGGATCGGCCCCAGCATGATGCCGGCGCCCCAGATGGCCATCGCCTGGCCGTGGCGTTCCCTGGGGTTGATGTCGAGCAGGAAGGTCTGCGACAGCGGCACGATGGCTGCGCCGAACACGCCCTGCATCAGCCGGAAGAACACTATGCTCTCCAGGCTCCAGGCAATGCCGCACAGCATCGAGAACACGGTGAAGCCGACAACTGCCGCCAGGAACAGTTCCTTGCGGCCGAAGCGGTCGGCCAGCCAGCCGGTCACCGGCGTCATGATGGCGGCGGCAACGATGTAGGAGGTCAACACCCAGTTGATGTTGTCGGGCGAGGCGCCGAGGTCGCCGGTCATGGTCGGCAGCGCGACATTGGCGATCGTGGTGTCGAGCGCCTGCATGACCGTCGCCAGCATCAGCGCCACTGTGATCAGGCCGCGATGCGGCACTTCCTTGAAAGTTTCTGGTGTGGTCATCATGCGGAACTTCCGACAGGTAACAAAAACGTGTACACTAGGTTTCCGGGCGGCGAGGCCTTCTCTGGTGAAGAGACCCTCATCGCGGTGGGACGCGATCTATCGATGTGGGGGTTACATCGATCGAAGGTCTCGACACATCAGGCGCTTGCCGCCCGGAAATCCAAGGTCCGAAGGATGGGCGCCGAGATGGTCCAGGTTCTGGGCAGGCCGCGATGCGGCCCGGTCCAATCCACCCCTCGTTCAACCTGCCGTCGGACCGATCCTGTCATCTCAACTTCACCTCGCCTGCGGCGGGCGTTCTGCCGGGCCGTGATCCTGCTTTTCGAGATCACGGTCCATTCACAGTCTATTGTGCTTCGCCTGCGGTGGCGTGGCCGAAGATAGCGGGGAACCCGCGGGCAACGCCGGTATCCACCGTAACCGAGGCGCTCATGCCGGTGCGCAGCGCCATTTTGGCGTCGGCATCGGTCAGCTCCAGGCGCACCGGAATGCGCTGCGTGACCTTGACCCAGTTGCCGGTGGCGTTTTGAGCTGGCAGCAGCGAAAACTCCGCGCCGGTGCCGGCGCCGATCGCCTTGACGGTGGCCTCGAAAGTTCTGCCCGGATAGGTGTCGACGACGATCTCGGCCTTCTGGCCAGGCTTCATGTGGGTAAGCTGGGTTTCCTTGAAATTGGCATCGATCCAGGTGTCGCCGGTCTCGACCAACGCAAACAGCGGCGTGCCGGAACCGACATACTGGCCGACCTTGAACGAGGAGGCCTGGCTGATGACGCCGTCGGCCGGCGCCTTGACCGTGGTCTGCGCCAGATCGTAGGCGGCCTTGTCGCGCGCGGCGAGTGCGGCCATCACCGTCGGATGCTTGTCGGTCTCGATATCGGGATTGCCGGCGAGAGCCGCCTTGGCGCTGATGATGCCTTGCTCGGCAACGGCCAGTTGCTGCCTGGCCTTGTCGAGATCGTTCTTGGCCTCGTCCAGCGACGATTTGGCGTTGATGCCCTTCTGGGCAAGGTCGGCGGCGCGGTCATACTGCGACTGCGCGTAGTCGACCTGGCTGGCATCGGACTTTTCCTGCGCCAGTGCCTGGCTGTAGGCGGCGCGCAGCTGTTCGATTCCGACGCGTGCGACTGCGACCGCCGCGTCGGCCTGGGCTAACGCGATCCGGTAGGGCTCGGGGTCGACGGCAAACAGCACATCGCCCTGCTTGACCTGCTGATTGTCCGAGATGCCGACCTGAACGATGCGGCCGGCCGTGTCCGAGGCGATCGACACCTTGGCCTGCTGCAAATTGGCGTTCTCGGTTTCCTGATAGCGGCCGCCGGTCACCCAGACATAACCGCCACCAATGGCCAGCGCGGCCGGCAGGGCGACCATCAGCAGCAAGCGGCCGAGGCGGCGCTTCTTGACCGGAGCCGGAGCGGGTTGAACCGGGGGAGCCACCGCGACAGGTGCTGCGGCCGGCTGTGCAGGCGCTTCGGCGGCCGGCTTTGCCGGCGTCTCGATCTTGGTTACATTCTCGTCTAGCTTGGCTGCCGCGTTCATGCTGCTGCCCCTTCCGTACTCTTCAAGGACGACGTCTCGCCGTCCGCCAGGTTTTGCACGATGGTGTCCAGCGCCCGGATAAGGACGCGGCGGTCGTCCGGCGAAACGCCGACCAGCGATTCCTCATAAACTTCGCCAGCAAGGCTTTTGACCTCGGCATAGGCCGCGTTCGCCTTGGCTGTCGGGAAGATCATACGCACGCGCCGGTCAGTTGCGTCGGAGCGCCGCTCGATCCAGCCGCCCTCCTCCATCCGGTCGACGAGGCGTGAAACGCTGATCGGCTCGATTTCGAGAAGTTCGGCGAGGCGAGCCTGGGCGACGCCCGCCTCCTTGGCAACGCGAACCAGAAGCCGCCATTGTGCCGAGGAAAGGCCAAGTCCGCTGGCGCGCGCCTCGAAGCGCTTGCGCATAAGGCGCTGCACGTCGTGGATCAAAAAGCCCAATCTATCTATGCCGTCGGAAACCATGAGCGGTATATATTATAAGCGTGCTTACCATTCAAGGCGCCGCATTGCACCAGAGCCGAAAAAGAGGGATGGCAGCCATGCAGATGCGGTCATGGCACAGTCAATGACGGTTGCGGATGACCTCCCGACCGTGACGTGAATTGCCGTCGAGAACGCCGCGAGAGAAAGGTCGTCTTGCGCGTCCTCGCCACCGGCACACCTAGGCTTTCGGCGGCATTTTCGCCGGCGGGGAAGGCATCGAGCCGGCGGTGGTTCCACAGGGCATAGGCAAGGATGGTGCCCGCACCCAGCGCGCCCGGATATTGTCCCAGCGAGCCAGGCCGAGGCCGCCCAGCAGCGGCTTTCCACGATGGTGAACTGCCACAGTCGACCAGCGCCCTTCGATTTTACGACAGGCGCAATTTCGATCAAACTGGCCTCGCAAAAGCCGACAAAATGTGCCGCCAAATGCGAGGAGACCTATGAACCCGACCGAGAAAGCGCTGTGGTTTGTCGAGAGCCATCTGCCGGAAGCGATCTCGCTTGAAGATGTCGCGCAAAGCAGCGGCGTCTCGCGCTTTCATGTGACGCGCGCCTTTGGCGCCGCCACCGGCCGTTCGGTGATGGGCTATATGCGCGCGCGCCGGCTGACCGAAGCGGCGCGCAAGCTGGCTTCCGGCGCGCCCGACATCCTCGCGGTCGCGCTCGATGCCGGCTACGCCTCGCACGAAGCCTTCACCCGCGCCTTCCGCGACCAGTTCGGCACGACGCCGGAACTGGTGCGCGCGCAGGGCAGCCTCAGCAATCTCGATCTCGTGGAGCCGATCCTGATGGACCAGTCCTTCCTCGCCTCACTGCCGCCGCCGCGCTTCGAGACCGGCCGTCCCTTCCTCATTGCCGGCCTCGGCGAGCGCTACAGTTGCGAAACCAGCGCGGCCATTCCGATGCAGTGGCAGCGCTTCGGTCCCTATATCGGCAACATTCCGGGCGAGACCGGTGACGTCGCCTATGGCGTCTGCGTCAATGGCGACGATGCCGGCAATTTCGACTATATCGCCGGGGTCGAAGTTTCGGATTTCTCGGACCTGCCGAAGGAGCTTTCGCGGGTGCGGGTGCCGGCGCAGAAATACGCCGTGTTCACCCATGCCGAGCATATCTCCACCATCCGCCGCACCGTCAACACGATCTGGAACAAATGGCTGCCGGCCTCGGGGCACGATATAGCCGACGGCCCCGAATTCGAGCGCTACGGCCCGGAGTTCGATCCGCGCAGCGGCAATGGCGGGCTGGAGATATGGGTCCCGGTGGCCTGAACGCCGCTACAGCTCCAGGTTCCAGTTCTGGCCGACCAGATCCTTGCCGAAGGCGTGATGGCGCTCTTCGTCCACCAGCCTGAAGCCGGCACTCTCGTAGATGTGGCGGGCGGCGGTCAGGATGTCGTTGGTCCATAGGGTCAGCGTCTTGTAGCCCTTGGCACGAGCAAAGCCGATGCACTCCTGAACCAGCCGCTTGCCAATGCCGAGGCCGCGCGCCGATGGTTCGACATAGAGCAGGCGCAGCTTCGCCACCGCGTCGGATTTGCGCACGACGAAGACCGAGCCGACCACCTCCCCTTGCCGTTCGGCAATCCAGCTGCGTTCCCATTCTGGATCGAAGGATTTTACGAAGGCGCCGAGGATTTCGGCGACCAGCGCCTCGTAGGTTTCGTCCCAGCCATAGTCCTGTGCGTAGATCTGTCCTTGGCGGCGCACCACCCAGCCGATGTCGCCGACCTGCAAGGGGCGCAGCATATACGGCACTTTGGACTCCGGGCTGTCGCCCAGGAGTTGCTGCACCGTCTGCATGGCCTTGACCAGCCGGTCCTGTTCGGCAGCAGGAAGCCGCTCCAGCAAGGCCGCGACCTGGTCGTGCGAAGCCCGGTTCAGCGGCGCGAAGGCCTGCCGCCCCACCGGCGTCAGCGTGATCGACGACTGCCGCGCATCCGACGCCAGCGGCGCGCGCGCAATCAGCTGCAGGTGCTCGAACTTCTTCAGGAGCCGGCTGACATAACCGGCGTCGAGGCCGAGATCGCGGATGAGATCGCTGGCGGTCAGGCCATCGCGATGCGCCAGTTCGTAGAGCACCCGCGCCTCGGTCAGCGAGAAGGCGCTTTTCAGCAGGCCTTCGTCGAGCAGACCTATCTGGCGGGTGTAGAAGCGGTTGAAAGCCCGCACCGCGTCGATGCGTTCCTTGCCGGGTTGATGATGGATCGTCATGGGAAGCCTCCTGCCCCATCAACGATCGGTCATTTATTTGACTTAGTCAAGTATCGAGGAGATGCTCCCCGGTCGTGTCTCAGGCGATGGCGCGGCGGCGCCGTGCGATCAGGACGAACAGGCCGAGCAGCACGACGCTGGCCGCAGCACTGGCGGCGGCAAATTCCGGCACCGGCCGAAAATCCTTGCCGTCGATCAGCAGCGATGCCGCGACCGGGCCGATCGCCAGACCGAAAAGCTGGGCCGCCGGCACCAGAAGCACGGCCGTGCGCGTCTCGTCGGCGGTGATCGCCAGCCGGATCTGATAGGGCACGATGAACAGAAGGATGAAGCCCATGATCAAGGCCGCGACCCAGAAAACCGTCAGGCCGGGGCTGCCGGCGAGCATCACGGAACTGGCGACGGCGACCACGCCGATCGCCACGATGGCGAAGCGGTAGTCGATGCGCGCCTCGAAGACGGTAGCCGTCATTGCGCCCAGCACCTGCAATGCGAGGTTGGCCGAGACGATCAGGCCGACGGTGCGGCCATCGATGCCGTATTGTGCGCCAAGCGGCTCGAGAAACGCCCAGACCGAGCCGAAGAACATGAAGTAGCAGAAGACGCTCAGCAAAGCGGCAAGCGAAGGAACGGTCAGCACATTGCTGAACTGTTCCTCCTTGGGCAGGTCGGCATAGCTATCCGGGACGATGAAGGCGACGGCCACCGAGGCGATGCAGACGACGGCAAGGACGATGAAGCCGCCCGCCGATCCGGCGGCCGGGATGACGTAAAGCGCCAGCAGCAGGGCAAGGGCGCATTGCGCCAGGGTCTGAAGGGTGACGAAGAAGCCGCCGATGCGCTCGGCCCGGCGTGAACGGGCGATCAGTTCCGTGGCGACCGCCACCAGCCCACCCTCGGCGAGGCCTGCCACCGCGCGGGCGGCAATCAGCGAGGTCGAGGTCAGCGCATAGGCGGTCGCCCCGTTCGCCAGCGCCAGCAAGAGCAGAAGGACGGCACTTTTCAAGCGCATATTGTGGGCGGACAGCATCATGGCGATGGCCGCCGATCCGATGCCGATGGCGATCATCTCCGCCGTGGCGACCAGCGCGAGTTCGTCACCGCTGACATGCCCTTCGGTGTAGAGCGCGCCGAGAAGCACCGGCTGCAGCCCGAGAATGAGCAGGCCGACCGAGCCGATCCACAATGCCGAGGCGAGTTGCGCCCCAGTGGGGTTGCCGACCAGCCAGTCGCCGTTCCCGGCATCCGCGTTACCAGCAGAAGTCACGGTCGCCTCCCAACGTCCTTGCCTGACGGCAAAAAAACTGACAGTCTGTCAGCATTTAGAAACTGATACTCGATCATATTCGTTTGTCAATCAGTAGCGGGACTTGGCACCAACAAGGCTGGGGATGGTCTTGGCGATCGAATGGTCTGGGCGATCGAGAGGATGGCGGCATGAACGAAGCAGTGCAGATGACGACCGAACCGAGGCGCAGGCCCAAACAGGAGCGCAGCCGCGAGCGCATCGACGCCATCCTGTCGACGACCATGCGGCTGATCGGCGAGAAAGGCATCGACGCCGTCACCATGAAGGAAGTCGGCGCACAGGCCGGCGGGCCGATCGCCACCGTCTATCATTACTTCCCCAACAAGTCGGCGATCCTGGCGATGCTCTACGAGCGATTCTCCGAAGTGAGCCGCGCCCGGCTTGCCGCGATCGTTGCCGACGTCGGCGGGCTGAGCGACGTTATCGCTGCGGCCGACCGGCTGCTCGACGACTACTATGAGCGCGTCGCCGGCGACCCCGCCATTCAGGACCTGCAAAACGCCATCCAGGCTGACAAGGCGCTGAAGAATCTCGACATCGCCGAAACCCGGCGCCAGGCGACGATGTTCTGCGACCATGTCGGCCCCTTTCTCGCGCCAGAGCGACGCAATGAGTTCGGCCGTATGGTTTTCCTGATCTTCCAGCTGGCCGGCGGCGTCGTGCGCATGGCGCTGACCCAGAACCAGGAGGAAAGCCGCCACACCATCGACGACTACCGGTCGATCATCCATACGCAGTTGGGACTGTTTCTCTAGCGCCCGATTCGACCCCGTCCGGTCTGGTGGATGAGGTTTTCGAAGCCGTCGGCCAGGTTGGCTGTGCCGGCGGCAACGATCTTCGACAGGTTCCTGGCGCGACCCGGGGTCTTGTTGGCATCGAGCAGCACGGCCCTGCCCTCATGCACGACAAAGTCGAATTTGCCATAGTCGAAGCCCAGCTTCCGACGCAAGGCGCGCAATTCGTCGGGAACCGCAACCGGCTCCCGGCGGATGGTGTCGTCGCCCTTGACCAGGCGCTGCGGCGAGACATAGCGGGTGCAGCGCTCCCGATCGCCGCAGAATATCCAGAACCGCGCCGCAAACCCGTCGGGCTCGATTTCGGGAATGAATTTTTCCACGATCAGGTCGGCACGCCTGAAAATCTCCGGCGCCACATCGGCCAGCGAGGCATGCACCTGATAACGGTCGAAGGTCTGAGCGCCCGGGAAAGGCACTGCCTTGCCGGCGCGAACGGATTTTCGGTTGAGCTGCTCCTCGGGCGTCCCCCAATGATTGAGGTTGCTCTTGACGATGACCTGGCCGCTCCAGTTGGCACCCTCCTCGAGGATCGCACCGCTGATGCGGCGCTTGGAAATGTCGGTTGCACCAAGATTGAGACAAATCGGAAATCCGCGCGCGTAGTCGACATAGTCCGATGGCGTCACTGTCGCGTCGACATGCAGGACGGCAATATCGGCGTTATGACTTGCCGAGGGTCCACGCATGATCTGCACGGAGTGACCGCGCCGTTTCAGCTCCGCCAGGACGTCGAACAGCATGTAGGGGCTGTCCTGGCGCAGCAGGAGGCCCCGCCGGCTCTGGAAGCGGTCAAATTCATGCGTTATGACGGCAATGCGGGCCATGGCCTTTCCTGCATGAGGTAACTCGCAAGGCAACCAACAGCCTGGAAGGAAATATGTCCAGCCTTTCCCCAAACCGTTCCGCATGACTGAGCATTGGGACGCAATTCGCCGTCATTGGCGGCTTCTCGGGTCGCCGCTGTGTCCGCCCCCGGAAGCTGTCGCCGCCTATGAGCGCGAACTTAGCCTGCAATCAGTCGATGTGGTGCTGCTCGGGGTCACGCCGGAGCTTGCCGGCCTCGGAAGGACCATGCTCGCGATCGACGAGTCCACTGCCATGATATCGGGCATCTGGCCGGGCGATACCGCCTCACGCAAGGCGGTGATCGGCAACTGGCTGGAGTTGCCGCTGGGCGACGAAAGCGCCGGGGCGGTGATCGGCGACGGCTGTCTGTCGGCGCTGGACTCCTCGGTTGCACGGCAGGCGCTGCTTGCCGAGATCGCGCGTGTGCTGAAGTCCGATGGGCGGGCTGCATTGCGCGCCTATGCAAGCCCTCAGGTGCCGGACGATCTGCAGGAGGTCCGGGCGCTGACGCTGTCCGGTGGTGTCGCGACCTTCCACGAACTCAAATGGCGCATTGCCATGGCTTGTGCCGGCGGCGATCCCGACCGCGCCATTCCGGTGCGGGCGATCCTCGACGCCTTCGATGCGCTGTTTGCCGACCGGGAGGCCCTTGCCGCGACGACCGGATGGGAGATGCCGGTCATCGGCACCATCGATGTCTATGCGAATTCGCAGACTGTCTACAGTTTCGCCCCGGCGGCGACGCTGGTCGAAGAGGCGAGCCGGTTTTTTGACAGTGTCCGCCTCGCGCCGACAGGGGGTTATGGGCTGGCGGAACGATGCCCGCTTCTGGTGCTTAAATCGCCGCGGCGCCGGTAGGGTCTGCCGTCGGATCGCGGCACGGCTCCAATTGGCACAATTGTGCTCACCGTTCGCCTTGACTCTCGAAAGCCACGCGCTTATTTCAGCGCACGTTAGCACTCTCCCCAGGTGAGTGCTAACGCACATCCGGCACCGCCGGATCGAGGAACAGCTCTCACCGTTCTCATTCGAGGAAGAAAAAATGGCAAAGTCGAAGTTCCGCCCGCTTCATGACCGCGTGGTCGTACGCCGGGTCGAATCCGAATCCAAGACCGCCGGCGGGATCATCATCCCGGATACGGCAAAGGAAAAGCCGCAGGAAGGCGAGATCATCGCCGTCGGCTCCGGCGCTCGCGACGAAGCCGGCAAGCTGGTCCCGCTGGACGTCAAGGCCGGCGACCGCATCCTGTTCGGCAAGTGGTCGGGCACCGAAGTCAAGCTCAATGGCGAAGACCTTCTGATCATGAAGGAATCCGACATTATGGGCATCATCGGCTGATCATCGGCCTCACCGTCAACTAATTTCGGGCTTGATCGCAAGCCCCCTGCCAGGAGCTAAAAAATGGCTGCTAAAGACGTAAAATTCTCCCGCGACGCCCGCGAGCGCATGCTGCGCGGCGTCAACATCCTCGCCGACGCAGTGAAGGTCACGCTCGGCCCCAAGGGCCGCAACGTCGTCATCGACAAGTCGTTCGGCGCACCGCGCATCACCAAGGACGGCGTCACCGTCGCCAAGGAAATCGAGCTTGAAGACAAGTTCGAAAACATGGGCGCGCAGATGGTCCGCGAAGTTGCTTCGAAGACCAACGACATCGCCGGCGACGGCACCACGACCGCGACCGTTCTGGCGCAGTCGATCGTCCAGGAAGGCCACAAGGCCGTTGCCGCCGGCATGAACCCGATGGATCTGAAGCGCGGCATCGACCTGGCCGTGACCGAAGTCGTCGCGGCTCTCGGCAAGGCTGCCAAGAAGATCAAGACCTCCGAGGAAGTTGCCCAGGTCGGCACGATCTCGGCCAATGGCGACGAGTCGGTCGGCGCCATGATCGCCGAAGCGATGCAGAAGGTCGGCAATGAAGGCGTCATCACGGTTGAAGAAGCCAAGACCGCCGAGACCGAGCTGGAAGTCGTCGAAGGCATGCAGTTCGACCGCGGCTATCTCTCGCCCTACTTCGTCACCAACGCCGACAAGATGGTTGCCGAGCTCGAGGACGTCTACATCCTACTGCACGAGAAGAAGCTGTCCAACCTCCAGGCCATGCTGCCGGTTCTCGAAGCCGTCGTGCAGACCTCCAAGCCGCTGCTCATCATCTCGGAAGACGTCGAAGGCGAGGCTCTGGCCACGCTGGTCGTCAACAAGCTGCGTGGCGGCCTGAAGATCGCCGCCGTCAAGGCGCCGGGCTTCGGTGATCGCCGCAAGGCCATGCTGGAAGACATCGCCATCCTGACCGGTGGCCAGGTCATCTCGGAAGACCTCGGCATCAAGCTCGAGAACGTCGGCCTCAACATGCTCGGCCGCGCCAAGAAGGTGTCGATCTCCAAGGAGAACACCACCATCGTCGACGGCGCTGGCAAGAAGGCCGAGATCCAGGGCCGCGTTGCCCAGATCAAGCAGCAGATCGAAGAGACCACGTCGGACTACGACAAGGAGAAGCTGCAGGAACGTCTGGCGAAGCTCGCCGGCGGCGTTGCGGTGATCCGTGTCGGCGGCGCGACGGAAGTCGAAGTCAAGGAAAAGAAGGACCGCGTCGATGACGCCCTCAACGCGACCCGTGCGGCCGTGGAAGAAGGCATCGTTGCAGGCGGCGGCGTCGCACTGCTGCGCGCTTCGGCCAACATCAAGGTCACCGGCGTCAATGCCGACCAGGCTGCCGGCATCAACATCGTTCGTCGTGCACTGCAGGCTCCGGCCCGTCAGATCGCTTCGAACGCAGGTGCTGAAGCTTCGATCGTTGCCGGCAAGATCCTCGACAACAAGGGCGCGACCTACGGCTACAACGCCCAGACCGGCGAGTATGGCGACATGATCGCCATGGGCATCGTCGACCCGGTCAAGGTCGTTCGCACCGCTCTCCAGGACGCGGCTTCGGTCGCCGGCCTGCTCGTCACCACCGAAGCCATGATCGCGGAGGCCCCCAAGAAGGAGTTTGCTGGCGGCGGCATGCCTGGCGGCATGGGCGGCGGCGGCATGGGCGGCATGGGCGGCATGGATTTCTAATCCAAGCTATCTGGCTTATGCATACGGAAAGGGCGCCGAGAGGCGCCCTTTTTGTTTTGGAAAGCGGATGGTTAGGCGGCGCTGTCCGCCTGCCGCGCAACCTTGCCTGCAAGCACCGCCTGCTCGACAAGCGCCGCGACCTCGTCGGCCACCACCAGCACCGGGCCACGATCGCGGGTGGCCCTCGCAATCACCATCAGCCCTTCCAGCGAGGATTCGACCAGCAGTGCCAGGGCATGCGCCCGGCGTTCGGGCACTCCTGCCCTGACAAAGGCCTGCCGCAGCAAGCCGATCCATTGCTCGAAAGCCGATCGGCAGAGTTCCGCCAGTTCCGGCACATCGGTGGGTGAATCCAGCACCACCGGCGCGATGGGGCAACCCAGCGAAAAATCATTGTCCTCCAGCATGCGCCCGACCGACTGGTAGATGTGATGGACGGCCACTGCAGGATCGCTCTCGGCTGCCAGTGCTTCGCCCAGCCTTTTCGTGACGTCGGCAACGCTGTTGCGCGTCACCTCGATGACCAGTTGGTCCTTGCCGCCTGGGAAATGAAAATAGAGCGAGCCGCGCGGCGCCCCGCTGGCGCCCAGAATGTCGTTGAGCGAGGTGCCGTGATAGCCGCGCTGCCTGAGCAACAGGCCTGTGGTCTCGAGTATGCGGGTGCGGGTGTCGTTGGCCATGTCAACCTCTGTCAGCAGTGACGCATTATAGGCCTTGCCAAGAATATGACAATCGGTCTATATAATATGTGGATCAGTCTATATACTATTAAGGAGAGTGACATGCGCAGCTACCGTCTCGAAGGGTTTGGTGGAACCGAATCCCTGGCGATGCGCGACGAGGCGCGGACGGAACCGAAACCGCATGAGATCGTGGTGCGAGTCCGCGCCGCCTCGCTCAATCGGCGCGACACGATGATCCTTGGCGGCACCTATCCCTTGCCGGCGCGGCAAGGCATCGTGCCGCTGAGCGACGGAGCCGGTGACGTCGTCGCAATCGGCGATGCCGTCACCCGTTTTGCCGTCGGCGACCGCGTCACCGGCAGCTACTTCGCCCGCTGGATCGATGGCCGCATCAATGCCGGTCTGATCGACCAGCTCGGCTGTACGCTTGACGGCATGCTGACTGAGTTTGCCGTGCTCGACGAACAATGGGCGGCGCGACTGCCCGATCATCTGAGCTGGCACGAAGCGGCGACGCTGACCTGCGCCGGCGTGACGGCCTGGAACGCGGTGACCGGGACCCGGATTCCGAAGCCTGGTCAATGGGTTCTCACCATCGGTTCGGGTGGCGTTTCGCTGTTTGCTCTGCAGTTCGCCAAGTTGCTCGGCTGCCGGGTTGTCGCCATCACATCGCGCGCGGAGAAGGCCGACAGGCTGCGGGCGCTGGGCGCCGACCTCGTTGTCTCCAGCACCGACATACCGGAATGGGGCGGCTGGGCGCGCGAGCAGACAGGCGGAGTCGACCTCGTCGTCGAAACCGGCGGCCCGGCCACCTTCGCGCAGTCGCTGATTGCCAGCACGCTTTATGGACACATCGTGCTGCTGACGCTGCAGGACGCCAGTGGCAGATCGATCGAGATGCCGGCAGCGCTTTATCAGCGCAGCCTCGCCACCATCAGCCGCCTGTTCGTCGGCAGCCGCAGCAATCTTGAGGCCATGCTGCGCGCCGTGTCGCAGCATCGCCTCAAGCCCGTTATCGACAGGGTCTTCCCCTTTGCCGAAGCCCCCGAAGCGTACCGCCACTTCCAGCAGGGCGACGTGTTCGGGAAGGTTGTCATCGACTGCGCCTGACCCAATTGCCCGCTTTTCAACCCCGAATCAGGAGAACGACCATGACCATCCGTGAAGCTTCCGCAGAATGGCAAGGCACGCTGAAGGAAGGCGGCGGCCGTCTGCGGCTTGGCAGCGGCGTCTTCGAAGGCGCCTATTCCTTTCCGTCGCGGTTCGAGGACGGTCCGGGCACCAATCCCGAAGAGCTGATCGGGGCAGCACATGCCGGCTGCTTCTCGATGGCGCTGACCTTCATCCTCGGCCAGGAAGGCCACGTCGCCCGCACCATCCGCACCGTCGCCAAGGTGCATCTCGGCGCGACCGCCGCCGGGCCGACGATCACCCGCATCGAGCTCGAAACGGAAGCAGAGATTCCCGGCCTTCAGCCTGCCGAATTCCAGCGTATGGCGGAGACGGCGAAGACGACCTGCCTTGTCTCTCGCGCTTTGGCCGGCGTTACAACCATCACCCTCAAGGCCGAGCTGGCCGCCACCACTGCCACGGAACAATGAAAACCAGGAGGTATGAGATGAGCCAGGACAGCATCACGAGCATTCATCCGGGCGACCACTCTAGCCAGACGGCCGAGATCATGCGTCGCTTCAACGATGTGTTCCAGTTGCACGATCCGTCCGCGCTTGCCGAGTTGGTGGCGCAGGATTGCGTTATCGAAAACACCGTGCCGGCGCCGGACGGCGCCCGCCATGCCGGCAAAGAGGCATGCATTGACCTATGGTCGGCGATCGCCACCCAGCCCGGCACGCGCTTCGACCTCGAGGAAACTTCGTCGCCGGTGAACGGGCGACGATCCGCTGGCGCTACTTCATGGCCGACGGCAACTCCATCCGCGGCGTCAACCTGATGCGTGTCGCGGACGAGCTGATCGTCGAGGCGATGGGTTACGTCAAAGGATAGAAGCGTTGCCCGGCACTCCCGTTCCCAGCCCGGAATCTCGCTCAAGTCGAGTTTCCGGGCCGGTTTTCTGGTCACTGGATGACGCGGTGCAGCTTCACCGTGGTGCTGGGACTGTTCTGGATGGTCTGGAAGATCACGCAATAGCGATCCGTGAGTTCGAGCAGTTGGTCGAGCTGACTTTGGGGAGCGTCGGTGTCGATGTCGAAGCGCAAGCGGATTTCCTTGAAGCCGACTGGAACACCCGCAGTCACGCCGAGCGTGCCGCGAAGATCGACGTCACCTTCCGCGGAAACTTCGGCGGACCTGATCGGAATTTCGAGCACGGCCGCCGCCGCGCGCATCGAGACACCGGCGCATGCGATCAGCGCCTCCAGCAGCATGTCGCCGGAGCACAGTTCCTGGCCGCTGCCCCCGGCCATCGGATGAATGCCGGCAAGCGCCAGCCCGCGTCCGGTCTCGACCTTGCAGGTCACGGTGGACGCGTCGGCGACGCCTTTGGCCTTCAAGGTGAGGAACGCGGCCTTCGCATCCCTGCGATAGAGATCCTTGATCGGCTCCTGCGTGGCGCGAAATGTTGCGATTTCCATGAACAATCTCCTGTCTTGAATTGTCGTTGTCAAAAATGGCGAGCAGTGGCCGGGCCTTATTCCGGCACCGCGATGCCGGAGCCGCCGAGCTCAGCCGGAAAGTCCCTGAGCTTGGGCAGCCCATCCTTCATCGGCAGCACGGTCTCAGCGTAGTTGACGTGAACCCCAGGCGTGAATTTCACGCCTGGTATGGTTGCCGCATAGACATCGACCAGGCCGAGCGGCGGATGAACGGTCATCAGATGACCACCGCATTTCGTGCAGAACTGGCGATCGCTCATTTCGGTCTTCTCGAACCCGGACAGGAACTCCGCGCCCCTGGTGACCTTGACGTTCTGAGGCTTCCACAGCGTGAAGGCGTTCACGGGAGACGCCGACCACGATCGACACGAACCGCAATGGCAATAGCCCATTGCCTCGGCGGCTCCGTGCACTTCGATTTCCACGGCGCCGCAAAAACACCCGCCCTTATGTACCGTCATGACATTTGTCCCTGGTTGGTTTCGACAGCACTCAGCGCCCTCTCTCGGCAGCGCTTGAGCACCGGTGCAGGTTTAGGAGTTCTGGCCGCGAACTGAATGATACGGCGTCCGCCTCGCTTGACAGCGCGTCCGGAACTCGAAAGGGATGGCTGACCGGCTAGCCGGGTGCGGGACGAAACGGAATGGCCGGGGATGCTCTGTCTGACCTGTTGAGGACGGTACGCCTTACCGGCGCGACGTTTTTTGACATTGAGGGCCACGAGCCGTGGGCCGTCTGCTCGCCGGCGCCATCGTCCATCCTGCCGAAGATCCTGCCCGGTGCGGACCATCTGATCTCCTACCATGTGGTAACGGCCGGTCGCTGCTTCGCGCGCATCGTCGGCCAGGAAGCGATCGCGCTGGAGGCCGGCGAAGTCGTCGTCTTCACCAGGAGCGACCCGCATATTATGTCCAGCAATCCGGCGCTGCGCGCCGATCCGCCGACAGCCGACGTTCTCGACATCGCAACAGCCGGCCGGATGCCGTTTTACATCAACTGCGCCGGCGACGGCGCGACCTCGGCCAGGCTGGTTTGCGGCTATCTCGCCTGTGATGCACAGCCTTTCAATCCACTGCTCGAGGCTTTGCCGCCGGTGATCAAGGCCGGAGCTGCCAAAGGCGATGGCGGCTGGCTCAGCCAGTTCATCAACCTGGCTGTCACGGAGGTGGCGCAAAAGCGCGCAGGCAGTGAAACGGTGCTCACCAAACTGAGCGAACTGATGTTTGTCGACGTGTTGCGCCGTTACTTGGAATCGCTGCCGCCACAAACCACGGGATGGCTGGCTGGCCTGCGCGATCCGCACCTGGCGAGGGCACTGGCGCTGATCCACGACCGGCCGGCGCATAACTGGACGGTGGAGGCGCTGGCGAAGGACTCCGCGCTGTCGCGCAGCGTGCTCGCCGAACGCTTCACCAGGCTGGTCGGCATGCCGCCAATGCATTATCTCGCCAAATGGCGCATGCAGATCGCCTCGGAGCTGCTCAGCGCCGGCTCCAGCAACATGGCCAGCATCGCCGCTGAAATCGGATACGAATCCGAGGCAGCGTTCAGCCGCGCCTTCAAGAAGATGATCGGCCTTCCGCCCTCCGCCTGGCGTCTAGGCATCCGGACCGGATCCGGAACCGACGAAGAGTAGGCCGATGCCTGCCAGATCCTGTTCTATCGATCAGCAAGCGCCAGCTTGGCCCCAAGCATGACAAAGGCGCCGGCGAAGGTGCGGCGCATCCAGGTCAGCACCATCGGCCGCGACACGACATGGCTGCGGATCGAGGCGGCAAAGATGCCGTAAGCGACGAAGACGACGAAGGTCAGCAGCATGAAGACGCTCGAGAGCTCCAGCATCTTGGCAAATGCGTTCGGTTCGGTCGTGCTGACGAATTGCGGCAGGAAGGCAAAGAAGAAGATCGACAGCTTCGGGTTCAGGATGTTGATCAGGATGCCGGAGGTGATGACCTTGGCTGCCGAGCGGGGTGCCGCGTTTTCATCGACGCTCAGGCCGCCCTTCTCCTTCAGCGTGTTCCAGGCCATGTAGAGGAGATAGGCGACGCCGAGATATTTCAGCGTCTCGAAGGCGACAGCACTTGTGTGCAGCAGCGCCGCCAGGCCGGTGATGGCGGCGGCCATATGCGGGATGATGCCAAGCGTGCAGCCGAATGCAGCAGTGATCGAGGCGCGCGCGCCTCGCGAAAGCCCGGCGCTCAGCGTGTAGAGAACGCCGGTGCCGGGCGAAGCCACGACGATCAGCGACGTCAACAGGAATTCGATGCTCATGGTTCCTCCAACGCCCTGCCCGTGGTGGAAGCTATCGGGGGATGTGGGATGAGGCAAGGTGGGCGTCGGCTAGATCGTTGGCATCCCGTGCGCCTTGCGCGCCATCAGGCAATCGTCGCCGCCAGGCATGCAGGCGTGGCAGACGTCCGGGCGGATCTCGTAGATGCCGCAGGCTGTGTGCTTGCCGATCTCGCCCGTAAGCGCCGAACAGCGCACGCCCTCGCAGCGCATCCCGGACAGGTCGGCGGACACGAACTTTTCCGGAATCCGGTCAAGTTGCGCATCGTCCTCGGTCGAGAAGCGCGGCCATTCGGCCGAGTAGGAACAGCAGGCGCCGCAGCTCTGGCAATCGAAAACCGGCTGGTCGTCCTGTTTTGACGACCGGATATCCCTGGCGGCCAACGCGACCAGCCCAGGTGCTGCGAGATTGCGATCGGCTTGGTGCGGCAAGGCGCTATTTCTTCTTGCCTGCCTTGCCCTTGGGCGTGGCGGCTGGCGCCTCGAACAGATCGGTTGCCGACGGTTCGGCGGCCTTCGGCGCGGCAGCGGGCTTGGCCTGCTTTGCAGTGGCAGCAGCCGGCGCTGCCGGCTGGTCCTTGGTGGAAAACTTTATGGCCATGTCAGTCCTCGTCGGAAAAGCGGGATGATGGTGCGCGCGGATTGCGCAAGCGGCCGATCAGCGCCGAGACCGCTGTGATGTTCATTTCCTCGGGCGACCAGTTCCTCGCCTCGGCAATGTGGTGCGCCGCCAGTTCGCGATGCGTGCTGCCGCTATAGGCGGCATCCTGGTAGGTCACGCGCTCCTGGGTCTTTTTGTCCTCGCGGACATATTCGACCAGATAGTTCGGGGCTTCGGCACGGCCGCGCACGCCGACGCGCACCTGGGCATCGCCATGCGCGCGCTTGCAGCGCTCGAGCTTTTCCAGCACACGGCGGACATATTCGACCGGCTTGTCCAGGCCCGGGACCATGGACGCTATGGTCGCATCGGCATCGATCGGCGTGGGCGGTACGCGCTTGGTGGCCATCAGCGTTTGCCTGCCCGCTTTGGCAGCGCCGCAAGGACTGCGGCCGCTGCCATGTCGTCGGCTTCCTTTTCCTTGCGCAGTTCGCGCAAGCGCGCGGTCTTGGCTTCGCGCGCCTCGCTGACGGCATCACGCTCGGACAGGATGCGGTTGAGTGACATCGACTGGGTTTGCGTCTTGCTGAACAGCGAGCCGGCCTGGTCGGCGGTCTTGGATTGAGTGGTCAAAACTTTCTCCTGTCGGGAGCCTGGTGCCGATAGAGCGAGAGCGGTCTTCGATTACGACCAAAGCAATACGGCAGCGGGGCAGTATGGGCGGTTCAGATTGCTGGAGCGTCCCTTAGCACGTTCCGGCCGGCGTGCGGCGCACTTTTAGCGGCACGACGCACAAAATGAAAAAGGCCAGGCACCGCCTGACCTTCCATGAAAGCGCCGCGCATCCAGTTGGATGCGCAAGGCGCTCCTTTCAGCCTTTCATCGGTGCCAGTACATCCGTGGTCACCGGAAGGCCGAATTCCTTATCAGGCCGCCTTCAACTGGTCGGCGGACATCTTGCCCGACTTGTTGTCGCGGGTCATCTCGTAGCCGAGCTTCTGACCCTCGACGATGTCACGCATGCCGGCGCGCTCTACGGCCGAGATGTGGACAAAAACGTCGGCGGAGCCGTCGTCAGGCTGAATAAAACCAAAACCTTTGGTGGCGTTGAACCATTTCACTGTGCCGGTGGCCATGAAGAACCCTTTCCCTGGCAAACATTCGTTCACCATCGTGCGACTGCACAACAGCGTTTTGTCTCGATTTTTGATGGGGAAGTTCGTCAAAGGCGCGCATCATGCGCGGATAACAAAAGTCGGTCAAACAAATATCGACATGTTTCTTATAGACTTCTTTTAGCGCCCAGTCAATTTCTGGTTTGGCCGGAGCCCAAATTCAACCTGAGGGTGCCTGAGGCATAAGCCTCAACTGACGAGGTGGCGGAGCGCAAGGCGTTCCAAAAAATATTCCACGCCCCGGAACCAATCGCAAGCCGGCGCATTTCCGTGATGTCAGCAATTCAGAGAACAATCTCGGTAATGCTGGCAAAAGAACGCCTCCCGCACATTAAACGGTGCGAGAGGCGTTCTTGTATGTGCCGTTGTCTGACACAATTCCCAAGTGGAAAACCGTTTCACATCCATAAACTTACGCTCGCCTACAGGATCGCGCTGATCAGCGGCAGGATCTCGTAGTGGAAACCGCGGCCGAAGCTCGACACCGGATCGCCGTCGGTGACCGCTCTTGCCTCGGCTTCGCTGCCGACACGCAGGATCAGCAGACCCCAAGGGCCGGCCGGGTCGGCGACCGGCCCGGCCAGGATCATGGCGCCCTCGGCAAGCTTGCCGCGCAGATAGTCGGCATGCCGGCCCATCAACTCCCTCTCCTCCTCCGTCAGGGTGAAGGCGAAGTCCGGCCGAGGCGGGATCAGCCGGCAGTGGAAGATTGTTGGCGCGGTAGTCTCACGCGGTCCATCATTGCTGGCCATCGGTCACTCACCGTGATGTCATTAGTGGTCCTATTCGTCCGGGCCGGGTTCCGGCCAAGTCTCCTTCGCTGCTTCCGCATACCAGTGCCGCATCGCCGGCGTTGCCAACACGGCGTCGACGTAGGCGCGCGTGTCGGGCGCGAGCTTGCCGCCATAGGTGTCGAAGCGGGTGACGACAGGTGCATACATGGCATCGGCCGCGGTGAAATGACCGAACAGGAAGGGGCCGCCTTTGCCGTATTGTTCCCGGCACTGGCGCCAGATCGTTTCGATGCGCGCGCGCTGCATTTCGCCTTCGGCGTCGAGCGGCTTGTGGCCCTTCGGCCGGCGCAAATTCATCGGCCAGCCATAGCGCACCTCGCGAAAGCCGGAATGCATCTCGGTCGCCACCGAGCGAGCCAAGGCGCGGGCGCCGATATCCTGCGGCCAAAGTTTTTTCTCCGGAAACAGGTCGGCCAGATATTCAAGGATGGCAAGGGTTTCCCAGACAATCCTGCCATTGTGATTCAACACTGGCACAAGGCCGGTGGGCGAGACTTTCGCCAGAGCGGCAAAGGTTTCGGGCGTGCGCAGGCGCACGAAACCTTCCTCGAACGGGATCTCCAGATGCTTCATCGCCACCCATGGCCTCAGCGACCAGGACGAAAAGCACTTGTTGGCGATGATGAGCGTAAATTCAGCCAAGGCGGTCTCCCCAAAATTTCGTCACACTAGTCACACGATACGACGCGGCAAAGCGTTTCGGCGACCATATAAGCGACCAGATGCGACGATGATCGCCGCCCCGGGAACCTAAGCCAAGCCGGCCCGTTTGCCTCCTGCGAATGAATCCCCGGAATCCCAGGAGATGCAAAGATGGTGAACAAGGATCAGGTTGCCGGCGTGGCCAAGCAGGTCAAGGGCTCGGTCAAGGAGGCCGGCGGCAAGGCGACCGGCAACAGGCAGACCCAGGCCGAAGGCACGGCCGACAAGACCGCCGGCAAGGTGCAGAAGGTCTATGGCGACGTGAAGGACAAGATCAAAAAGGCGCTCTGATTCGATCTTGCAGGCAATGAGGAAGGCGGCTCAAGGCCGCCTTTTTCTTGTCAGAGGCTGAGGCTCTTGCTGAAGGCGCTGGTGAACTTGACCCCGCCCCGGTCGCCCGCCGCCTCGCCCAGCACCACGTCCATGCCGTCCCCGGTTACCCTCACCAGCGCGAAGCCACCCATATAGGCAGCCTTCGGCTTGAACAGGTCGAGGCCATCGCTTTTGTAGATCATAGGCACTTCGTGCTGATGGCCATGGAAGATGGCGATGACATTGTAGCCCTTCAGCGCCGCCAGCATCGCCTGGCGGTCGGCCTCGCTCCACCAGTGCGGCGCGCCTGCGCCGTCATCGTCATAGGTGCGCTTGGCCGGGTCCCAGCGCTCGACCGAGAAAGTGTCCCAGCCATAGTGCTGGAACAGGATGACGGGACGGCCATCCGCCGCGTAGGTCGCCAGATCCTGCTTCAGCCACGGCAGGCTGCTCACCGCGCCATGGCCGGTGTCGCCGGCAAAGCGGTGGGTCTGGACGAGATGCAGGCCGCCCCAGTCCCAGGAATAGCAGTCGGTGTCGACATCGTATTCGGTGGCCGGCACCGGCGGCTTGAAGAACACGCCGGGGCGGTGGTTGACCTCGACATAGTCGCGCAATTCACGCCGATACCAGTCGACATGGGGCGGCGAGCCATTCTGGTCGAGATCGTGGTTGCCGAGGCCGACATAGACCGGCATGTGCACGCGGTCCGGGCCGACGCCTTGTTGATAGCGCTGGCTGAACTGCAACAGTTGCGTGCCTTCGCTGGGCTCGGTGATCTGGCCGCCGCCATCGTCGGTGATGTCGCCGCCGACAACGAGGCCGAGCGGCGCATCGATGCGGCTGCCGGCCGAACGCAGGCGGGTTGCAACGCCATCGATCTCGACTGGCCATTGCCGGCCGGCCAAGCCATTGAGAACAGCGACATTGCGCAACAGCGCGGCATCGGTCTTGCCTTCCTCCAGGCAGTTGGGGCTGAGGCCGCTCGACATGCGGCAGGCATGGACATCGGCGATGAACAGAAAGGTGGCGTCGATGGGCTGGATGCGCTTGCCGGTCTGGCCAAGCGCGGCGCGCGGCAGCATACCAGCCATGGCAAGGCCGGCTGCCTGTGCGAGGAAATTGCGACGGGAGAGGACGAGCTTGCGATTCATGACCTGAAATTCAGCACAGCCGGCGCCCCACCGTCCAGTTGCCAGGAATGGCAGGTCGACACGGCACTGTGGCTCTGGCATTTCTTGGGTCATGCTGGCGCGCAGCAAATACAAGCAGAGGGGGAGGATTTCATGAGAGCCGTTTCGATAGGCGTGGTGCTGGCTGGGTTGCTGCCGGCGGCTGCGGTGCATGCCGCCGATTGTGTCGACGCAAAATCGGCCAAGGCCGGCTTCGTTCTGGAAATGCCTGGCGTCCGCAGCGAGTTTCGGCCGGTGGCCGGCGGCATGGTGTCCGTCGCCAACAACTACGAATCGCAATCGCCGCAGACACAGTTCCTGTTTGCCGGCCTGGTCGAAGTGTTTCGCGACAGCGATACCGGACGGGTGGCGACGATTCCGTTTTCCGATCTGCGAAAACTGTTTCCGCTGAAGACGGGAGCCAAGAGCACGATCGAATTCGTCGAGTTGTCACCGAACAAGCAGCCGAAGAGCACCAAGACACTGAGCCTGGTCGTCAAGGGCAAGGAGACGTTTAACGTCGGCGGCTGCAAATACAACGTGCTGGCGGTCACGGAGACCTTCAAGAACGGCGCCGGCGAGACGCTGGACACATTTACCGCGCTTTATGCGCCCGATCTGCAAGCGTCTCTCGCCCGGCGCTACGACGAAGGGACCAGCGCGGAATCGGTGAACGGTTACGACACGATCAAGCCGCTTTCCAACTAGAACAGCGCAGTTCCGGCCTCAAGGTTCTCCCGGCCGCAGCAGGATCCTGCGACGCCGCTTCGCTCTGCTCGGGATTGGCGGCTTTGAGCTGCCCTGAAGTTCGGCCAGGCAATCGCGCAGCACGCTGGCATCCTGTGCCGCCTTGGCCATCGACATGGCGCCGGAATAGGCGGCGATGGCGAGTGCCGCAAAGCGCTCGGGGTCGGTGCCCTGCTCCCTCCCCGACTGCTGGTCGGCTCGCACCTTGTCGGCAACCGCCTGACGCCATCCGGCAAAGATATCGTCCAGAGCGGCGCGGAAATCCGGGTCAGCGAGCGACAGTTCATGCGCCAGATTGTTAAGCGGACAGCCGCGCACGAAGCCTTGCTGCTCAAGCTCGGTCGCCACCGCCTCGAACACCGCGCGCACGCCTTCGCGCGCCGAGCCTGCCGCCCGTACAGGGTTGATCCAGGTTTCATCGAGGGCCGCTGCCACGCGCTCCTCGATCACCGCCAGAGCGAGCGCCTTCTTCGTCGGGAAATGATGATGCAGCGCGCCGCCGCTGACGCCTGCGGTCGTCATCAGCTCGCCAAGGGCGGATGCATGATAGCCACGCGCCTGGAACGACGCTTCGGCGACATCGAGCACCTTGTTGCGCAGCCCTTCGGGATCGTTGGTGCGTTTTCGCGGCGGCCCTTTCGGAGCCCGAGCAATCTCTGCTGACATTTGCCAACGATAGCAGATTGACAAAACAGGACAACCGGTCTGTTTTATAAACCGGATGATCATCCTGTTTTTGGAGACGACACAATGACCGTACCCCTGAATGCGCCTGCGACGGCAAGCCTGCTCGCTTCGCCTGTCGTCGAGTTGCGGCAGTACACGCTGAAGCCGGGCCGGCGCGAGACGCTGATCGACATCTTCGACAGTCGGTTCATCGAAGGCCAGGAACACGCCGGCATGACCATCATCGGACAGTTCCGCGACCTCGACCGCCCCGACATATTCGTCTGGCTGCGCGGCTTCGATGGCATGGAAGCGCGGAAGCAGGCGCTCACCGCCTTCTATGACGGGCCGGTGTGGACGGCGCACCGCGACGCCGCCAATGCGACGATGATCGATTCCGACGATGTGCTGCTCTTGAAGCCGGCATGGCCAGGCGCCGGCTTCGATCTGTCAGGCGCGCAGCGAGGCGCCATGCCGCCGGATGGAAAGCTGAGCGCAGACAATCGCTTGACCGCTATCGTTGCCATCCAGATTCATCATCTGCGGTCTGGCGCCGAAGCCGATTTCGCCGGCAATTTCGAAACGGACGCCGTTCCGGTCCTTATCGGCGCCGGCGGACGGTTGCTTGGCGCCTTCATCACCGAGCACGCTGAAAACAGTTTTCCCCGCCTGCCGGTGCGCTTGAGCGAAAACGTCTTTATCGCGGTGACGGGTTTCGACAGTCCCGAGGCGCATGCCAGTTACGAAGCCGCAGTTGCCGCTTCGCCCCAATGGCAAGCGGCCGATGTGACGTGGCGGACCGAAACCTTGCGCCTGACGCCGACGTCGCAGTCGCTGCTGCGGTAACCGGATCGGCACGCGGCCAACCGAAGTTCATACTGAGCGATAGGCCGGCGGCTTGACCGCCCTCGCCGATCGGCATTGCTTCGTGACGCGGGCAACAGCGAGAGCATTCGATGCGACTTGGCCTTCAATGAGACTTTCTGGCAAGCGAGCACTGGTGACCGGCGGCTCGGACGGCATCGGCCTGGCCATATCGGAAGCTTTCTTGCGCGAGGGCGCCGACGTGCTGATCATCGGCCGCGACACCAGCAAGCTCGAGACCGCCCGCGAGACACTTGCGGCGGCGGGCAACGTCGGCACCCAGTCGGCCGATCTCTCGACCTCTTCCGGCATCGATGCCGTGGTCGATCGCGCGAAAGCAACCGGCCCGCTCGACATCCTCGTCAACAATGCCGGCGTCGCTTATCTGGTGCCTTTCGAGACCGTCACCGAGCACCAATTCCAGCAATCCTTCGCGCTCAATGTGACGGCGGCGTTCTTCCTTACCCAGCGGCTGCTGCCGCATCTCGGCGCCAACGCCTCCGTCATCAACATCTCGTCCTACTTCGCCGACAAGATGATCCCGAAGCGGCCGTCGAGCCTGTATTCCTTGTCCAAGGGCGCGCTGAATTCGCTGACCAAGTCGCTGGCCTTCGAGCTTGGTCCGCGCGGCATCAGGGTCAATGCGATTGCGCCCGGCACGGTCGACACCGCCATGCGGCGCAAGTCGATCGACAACCTGCCGGCGGCAGCGCAAGCCGAGCTGAAAACCTATGTCGAGCGCAGCTACCCGCTCGGCCGCATCGGCCAGACCAGCGATCTTGCCGGCATCGCCGTCTATCTGGCCAGCGACGAGGCGGCGTGGACCAGCGGCGGCATTTTCGCGATCGATGGCGGGTATACGGCGGGGTGACCGTTTGGACGGCCCTCGGCCTCGAACAAGCGGAGCACTTGACCAAACTTCCGATACCGCGTCTGTCTGCAGATTGAGCAATGCTTCAGACATTCGTGGTGCCATGCCGTCTATCGATCCACTGATCCTCTTCTACACAACGTTCTTCAGCAAACCCGTCGATATCGCGTCGATACAGTGCGAAATGCCCGGGCGGTGGACACTGGACAAACGACGGATTTCCGAGGCCGCGGCAGTCGTCTTCCATATTCCGAACTTTCGCGAAGTTGGCGATGCCTACAAATACCCTGGTCAATATTGGGTCGCCTGGTCGATGGAATGCGGCCAAAACTACAAGCGACTTGCCGACCCCAAATTCATGCGGCACTTCGATATCATCATGACGCATGAATCCCGGTCCGATGTCTGGGTACCCTACCTTCCGCGTGCGGTGTGGTGGAAAGATGCGCTGGCCAGACCAATCGTGCCGAAAACGGAAGAAGCGCCGGTCGCACTCTTCCAGTCGGCCGGCCTGAATTATAGCGGCCGTGTCGATTTGGCGAACGAACTGGCGCGCCACATCAAGATCGATTCTTATGGCCGATATCGCCACAACCGATCGGTCTCTGGCCCCGATCTGGGCTCGAAGACCAAGATCGAAACCATTGCGCGGCACAAATTCTGCCTGGCCATGGAGAACTCGATCGAGGCCGACTATGTCACCGAGAAAATCTATGACGCGTTCATGGCGGGCACGGTGCCGATCTACCTTGGCGCTCCCAATGTGGACGAGTTCGTTCCGGAGCACTCCTTTATTGACGCCAGTGCCTTCGCCAGCGCCAGCGATCTTGCAGCCTATCTCCAGCACCTGATCGCAACGCCGCAAGACTACGAGGCTTATTTCGACTGGCGCTCAAAGCCATTGCCCGACAATCTCGTCAAACGGGTGCAATCATTGGAAACACCCGCGTTCTGCAGACTGATGAGCGTCGTGCGCCAGCGTCTGGAGGCGCGGACAAGCACGCCTTCCGGACGGCGAACACTTCCGTTCGGCTATAGATCCTATCTCAGGACAAAGCTGCGCCGTTGGAGGAAAAAGGTTCCGAGCTGACGGTCCGCGATCAGGCGCGCTTTCAGCAAAATACGGAGGACAAAGAGCGTCACTTGCGACGTCGAGACGGCTTCGACCTTGCCGCCATGCATCTTGGAAAACTCCGAGGCCATGTGGAGGCGCTCCCAGGGTGGACTTGAAATTCTCGGCTTCGCGATCCGAAGCTCGATCCGGATGCGATGCCGGATTTTGGACGGAAACTGAACAGAAGGACAAGTGCATAAGCTACCTCATCGCTGCTGTTGCCAGTGAGACGCCGGCACGGATGGTAGTTTGTGTGGCAGCGTCGCTCGTAGGTAGACGTGAATTGCGCATTGCTGATCCTGGGGGAAGTTTGCGTAGAGCAATCCGCCAGCTCGACATGATCTCATCGAGCTAAATCCGCAAGTTTCCGTCCACTTTATGGGATCAAGCCGCACTGAGGAGCAATTTCCTTCACACGAAAGTGGAGGGTGCAGGATTCCGAAGGGCGGCGCTACTGCTTCAACCGATTTACTGCCTGCCGGCCGCAATCTCTGCTTGAAGGCCATTGTGCAACGCGATACGCCGTTGCCGAATTCGATCGTCGGAGAGACAAGTGACCGCTGCCAGGACCAGAACCGAAACCGACACGTTCGGCCCCATCGAGGTTGCCGCCGACCGTTACTGGGGCGCGCAGGCGCAGCGTTCCCTCGGCAATTTCAGGATAGGCTGGGAAAAGCAGCCGGCCTCGATCGTGCGTGCGCTCGGCATCGTCAAGCGAGCGGCGGCGGAAGCCAATATGGAGTTGAAGCGGCTCGATCCGGCAGTCGGCAAGGCGATCATCGAGGCGGCGCAAGAGGTGATCGACGGCAAGCTGAACGATCATTTCCCGCTGGTCGTCTGGCAGACCGGCTCGGGCACGCAGTCCAACATGAACGCCAACGAGGTGATCTCCAACCGGGCCATCGAACTTCTGGGCGGCGTCATGGGCTCGAAGAAGCCGGTGCACCCTAACGACCACGTCAATATGAGCCAGTCGTCGAACGACACCTACCCGACAGCCATGCACATCGCGTGCGCCGAGCGCATCGTGCACGATCTGCTGCCGGCGCTGAAGCATCTGCACGCTGCGCTCGAGGTCAAGACGAAGGCCTTCGCCCACATCATCAAGATCGGCCGCACCCATACGCAGGACGCGACACCCCTCACGCTGGGCCAGGAATTTTCCGGCTACGCCGCGCAGGTGGCCTCTTCGATCAAGCGCATCGAGATGACGCTGCCCGGCCTGCAGGAACTGGCGCAGGGCGGCACCGCCGTCGGCACCGGCCTCAACGCGCCGGTCGGCTTTGCGGAAAAGGTGGCGGCGCGCATCGCCGACATTACCGGCATTGCCTTCGTCACCGCGCCGAACAAGTTCGAGGCGCTCGCCGCGCACGATTCCATGGTGTTCTCGCATGGCGCCATCAACGCGGCGGCCGCCGCCCTCTTCAAGATCGCCAACGACATCCGCTTCCTCGGCTCCGGCCCGCGCTCGGGCCTCGGCGAACTGTCGCTGCCGGAAAACGAGCCGGGTTCCTCGATCATGCCGGGCAAGGTCAACCCGACCCAATGCGAGGCTCTGACGCAGGTCTGCGTGCAGGTGTTCGGCAACAACGCCTCGCTGACCTTCGCCGGCAGCCAGGGCCATTTCGAGCTCAACGTCTACAACCCGCTGATGGCCTACAACTTCCTGCAGTCGGTGCAGTTGTTGGCCGACGCCTCGATCTCCTTCACCGACAATTGCGTCGTCGGCATCGAGGCTCGCGAAGACAACATCAAAGCCGCGCTCGACCGCTCGCTGATGCTGGTGACCGCGCTGGCGCCGACGATCGGGTACGACAATGCCGCCAAGATCGCCAAGACCGCGCACAAGAAGGGCACCACCTTGCGCGAGGAAGCACTGGCCACTGGGCTGGTCAGCGAGGCAGACTACGACCGGCTGGTGCGGCCGGAGGACATGACGCATCCGGGTTAAGCCATTCCAGGGAAAGTGCCTTGCGTTTCCTCGGGAAGCGCGCAGCCCTCTTCTTGGGGATTGCGTCAACTAGAAATCCGAATTTGTGGCGGGACAATTTGCTCCCGCCGCTGCTGGCCGCGACAAGAATTTTGCGTCGGTCGAACGATCCCGAAATGTACGTCCTGTGAACAATGTGTCGCCGGACTGGCGGCTTTGGTGAACAGTCGGCTTGGTCTATCTGACGGGACATCAACCCTTTTCGGAGAGCCACCATGTCCATCAACACTTCCGCTGCCGGCGCCGGCATCGCGTCCAACAGTTCCACCACCATCCTGCTCGGCCGCATCCTGCTCGCCGCCATCTTCCTGCTTTCCGGCTTCGGCAAGCTCACCGCCATTTCGGGCACCGCCGGCTATTTCGGCGCCATGGGCCTGCCGGTGCCGACCGTAACGGCCATTGTCGTCGGCCTGATCGAATTGCTCGGCGGCCTTGCCGTGATCGTTGGCTTTCAGACCCGCATCGCCGCCTGGGTGCTCGCGGTCTTCACCATCGCCTCGGCCTTTGTCGCCCATACCGGCTGGGCCGACCAGAACCAGATGATCCATTTCCTGAAGAACGTCGCCATCACCGGCGGTTTCCTGCTGCTGGCTTCCTCGGGCCCTGGCGCCTACTCGATCGATGCCAAGCGCGGCTGAGCTTTCCCTTCCCAAGCCTGAAAAAAGCGGCGTGGAATTTTCCACGCCGCTTTTTCGTTGTCTGCCCAAGCGCACGCTCGTCCCATCCCTGCTAGGATCGGTCTCGAAACAGCCGGCGGACAGACAACGGAGATCACCATGCCCCGCGATGCATTGCTTCTGATTTCCCGGCTGCTGCTCGCCGCCCTGCTCGTTCCCTCCGGCTACCACGCGCTCGCCGACATTGCCGGGACGACCGGCTATTTCGCCGGCCTCGGCATGCCATTGCCGACGCTTGCCGCCTGGGGCACCGGGCTGTTCGAGTTGATTGCCGGTCTCTTGATACTGGTCGGCTTTCAGACGCCGGTCGTTGCGATACTTCTTGCCGCTTTCTGCATCGTTGCGGGCTCCATCGGCCACTACGGCCAGGGCGGCGATGACCCGATGCTCACCTTCCTGCACCAGCAGATGCTGATGAAGGATATTGCTATCGCCGGTGGATTCCTGGCGCTAGCCATGGCCGGCGCCGGGGCCTGGTCGATCGACGGGCGCCGCGCCGCGGTCTGATATCGTCAAATATCGTCCCGGTTGAACCATCGATGCCCGAGGCAGGTCGACCCCCACTCCGTCTCGGCTTCGCCGAGCCACCTCTCCCCCGATCGACGGGGTAGAGGAAGGGCGCGAGCCTATTGCCGCCAACGCTTTCCAACGAGGCTCCCTTCCTTTCCCTCCGGAGGGGAAGGTGGCGCTGCGAAGCAGCGACGGACTGAGGAAGCCGGTCCTCGAACGCGAGTTCGACGACGACATGGTTTTGCTGTCAGGCCGCGCCTACTTCACCGACACGCTCTGCCCACCCTCGACCGCCAGCACCAGCCGGCGGTTGGTGATCCGCGCCAGTTGCGCCAGCCGTCCGGCCGGGCGTTCGCCGTAAAGATCGGAAAGTGAGGCCGGCAGCACCAGCGCCAACGTGCCATTGCCGCGGTTTTCCCATTTCAGCCGCGGCATGACGCCGGGCATGGCTGCAGTCAGCAGATAGACGACGCGCAGCACCGCCGCCAGGATGCGGGCGCGCTCGAGATAGCGCGGCGTCGCCAGGCCGCGGATTTCCGGCGCCGCATCGTTGAACACGCCTTCGTGGCGGAACAGGCCGACCAGCGCCAGGAAGGCACGGCCGGGGTGATCGACGCCAATGAAGGAGGCGTGGGCAATGATGTTGAGCGACTGCTTGCCGCGATATTCCGGGTGTGCGCGCCAGCCTATATCGGCCAGCAGACAGGCAGCGTGGCGATAGCGCGCCTCATCCTCCGTCTCGTCGATGCCGAAGGCGGCAAAGGTCTTGTCCGTCCATTCGACAAGCTCATGCGCATGGGTGACCGAGCGCGACCGCAGCCGCGCCAGTTCCTCCGAAGCGGAGACCAGCGGATCGGCCTTCTGCTCGGCAGGGTCGAGCAGCGAATAGAGAAACCCTTCGCGCACGCCCAATGCCGAGACGATGATCTTCGACGGCTGCATCGCCGCCATGATCTCCTGCAGCACGACCGCGCCATAGGGCAGCAGCGAACGGCGGTTCTTCGACACACCTTCGATGCCCTTGACCTTCTCGATCTCGCCTTTCGCCACCTGCTTCAGGAAATTGGCGGCGCTTTCGACACCGATCTCATAGTGGTGCATGACGCCAAGCGGGTAGTTGGTCATTTCCATGTGCAGCCGGGCAAGGTTTCGCCAGGTGCCGCCAACGGCGTAAAAGGGCCGTCCCAGCCCGCCCTTCAACAATTTGGCGCGCGCCAGTTCGTCGCGGGTGATCTTTGCCGCCTGGGCGAGCGAATTCCTGGCCATGTCCTGCAGCCGCAGGCCACCCAGCGGCAGCGTGATGCCGTCGCCGATCGCCTCGCCATTGATGTCGATAAGCTCCAGGCTGCCGCCGCCAAGATCGCCGGCAATGCCATTGGCGGGGTGGAAGCCCGAAATGACGCCAAGCGCTGAATAATGCGCCTCCTGCCGGCCAGTGAGCACGCGGATCTCGGTCTTGAGCACATCCTGGGCGCGGTGGATGAAGTCGGGTCCGTTGATCGCTTCGCGGGCCGCGGCCGTTGCCAGCACAAACATGTGCTCCGCACCCGCCTGGTCGGAGAGCGCGCGGAAACGGCGGAACTCCTCCATCGAGCGCGTCACCGCCTCGGGATCGAGCTTGCCGGTCGAAACGATGCCGCGGCCGAGACCGGCCAGCATCTTTTCGTTAAACAGCAAGGTAGGCGAGCGCGCCAGCCCTTCATAGACGACAAGGCGGATCGAGTTCGAGCCGATGTCGATGATGGACAGCGGCCGGCGATCCTGCAGCCGGCCTTGGGACGTTGAAATCATCAGCCGGTGTTCTTCTTGCGACGCTTGAACTGCGCGATGCGCTTGGGCGCATGCGACTTCAGCGCGTCACCCCGTCCCGACAGGCTCGGATTGGTCATGAAATATTCCTGCGCGTTGAACGGTTCCTCACCCTCCTCCAGCACGACGCGCCGGGAGGTTCCGTCAGCCAATACGTCGAAACTTTGCTGGTTGTCCATGATGTTGCCCAGCATGATCTGGCCAAGGATCTGTTCATGCACCGTCGGATTAGTGATCGGCACCATAGTCTCGACGCGGCGGTCGAGATTGCGTGGCATCAAGTCGGCCGAGGCGATGTAGACGATCGCCTCGTCCGACGGCAGGCCATGGCCGTTGCCGAAGCAGTAGATGCGGCTGTGTTCGAGGAAGCGGCCGACGATCGACTTGACCCTGATGTTTTCCGACAGGCCGGGCACCTGCGGCCGCAGGCAGCAGATGCCCCGCACGACGAGATCGATCTCGACGCCGGCACGGCTGGCGTCATAGAGCGCGTCGATGATGTTGGGATCGACGAGCGCGTTCATCTTCATCCAGATGCGCGCCGGACGGCCAGCCAGCGCGTAGGCGACCTCGTCGGCAATGTGCTTGAGGATACGGCTGCGCAGCGTAAACGGCGAGATGGCGATCCGCATCTCATCGGTCGGCTCGGCGTAGCCGGTGATGAAGTTGAACAGCTGGGCGACATCGCGCGCGATCGTCGGATCGGTGGTGAAGAAGGACAGGTCGGTGTAGATGCGCGCGGTCACCGGATGGTAGTTGCCGGTGCCGAGATGTACATAGTTGCGCAGCTTGCCGTCCTCACGCCGCACCACGAGCGACATTTTCGCATGGGTTTTCAGTTCGAGGAAGCCGAACACGACCTGGACGCCGGCGCGTTCGAGGTCGCGCGCCCAGCGGATGTTGGCTTCCTCGTCGAAGCGCGCCTTGAGCTCGACCAGGGCGGTCACCGACTTGCCGGCCTCGGCCGCGTCGACCAAGGCGCGCACGATCGGGCTGTCGTTGGAGGTGCGGTAGAGCGTCTGCTTGATTGCCACCACCTCCGGGTCGGCCATTGCCTGGCGCAGGAACTGGACCACCACGTCGAAGGATTCATAGGGGTGGTGGACGACGATGTCCTTCTCGCGGATGGCCGCGAAACAATCGCCGCCATGCTCGCGGATGCGCTCGGGAAAGCGTGGATTGTAGGGGGTGAACTTCAGGTCGTCGCGTGGCACGGCGACGATCTCGGAAATCTGGCTGAGCGCCAGCGGGCCGGTCAGAACGCTGATGCGGCTCGAAGAGACGCCAAGCTCGCCGGCGACGAACTCGCGCAATTCGCCGGGCATCGACTTGTCGAATTCGATGCGGATGACCGAACCGCGGCGGCGCCGCTTCAGCGCCGTCTCGAACAGGCGCACGAGATCTTCCGACTCTTCCTCGACCTCGATATCGCTGTCCCGGATGATGCGGAAGGTGCCGGAACCCTTGACCTCATAGCCGGGGAACAGCTTGCCGATATAGAGGCCGACAGCCTCCTCCAGTGGAATGAAGCGAACGTGCTGCTTGCGGTCGGGCAGACGGATGAAGCGCTTCAGCGCCACCGGCAGGCGCAGAAGCGCGCTCATCTCCTCGCCATTCTTGCGATGGCGCAATTGCAGCGCCATCGAGAAGCCGAGATTGGGAATGAACGGAAACGGATGCGCCGGGTCGATCGACAGTGGAGTCAGCACCGGGAAAACCTGGTCCTGGAAATGGTCTTCCAGCCAGACTTTCTCATCCTTGGTCAGTGCATCGCGGGTGATGCTCTCAATGCCTTCCTTGTTGAGCAGCAGCATCAGCGCCGAAAGGCTGTTCTGCTGGTCCTCCTGCAGCCGCTCGACTTCGCGCAGCAATTGTTCCAGCTGCTGCTCCGGCGTGCGGCCGTCGGGGCTCTTGAGCGCAATGCCTTCGCGCACCTGGCCGGCAAGGCCGGCAACGCGGACCATGAAGAATTCATCGAGATTGGCGGCCGAAATCGACAGGAAACGGACGCGTTCGAGCAGCGGATGGTGCTCGTTCTGCAATTCCTCGAGCACACGCCGGTTGAACTGCAGCCAGGAGAACTCACGGTTGACGAACCGATCGGGGTTGCCGCCCTCGGGGCTCGCCACCTCGACATTGATGAATTCGCTCTGCACCGGCTTCAGTTCGTTCATGGTTCCTGCTCTTCCCCGCCAACCGTCCCTTGGAGCGCCGCTGGACGTGCCATGCCTCTAACACGCTTTTGTGACGCATGGCCCTTCGGCGAAAACCATTCCGATTTCAGGGACATGCACTTAACCGGCTCACCGTATCCTCTGACAGGCTTTTGCGACAGTTTCATTTCATCGATCTTGCAAACAGGCCTGTTATGTTCCAGATGCTTTTCGACGAGATCAAGGAGACGACGATGGCAGGCGGTTCCATTCCCCATTTCCAGAACGATGCGGGCCATCCGGCAATCGACATCGGCGTCAAGGAATTCATGTGCACCGGCGCCAACCCGCCCTTCGACCACCCGCATGTGTTCCTCGACATGGGCGACGACAATGAAAAGGTCTGCCCCTATTGCTCGACGCTCTACCGCTATTCGGCGAAGCTGAGGGCGACGGAAACGCTGCCGGCCGGTTGCCTTTATATCGACCAGGCCGCCTGATCCTTCCGCGACAAGCCCGATGGAAGACATCAGGTCCCGGCAGGTCATAATCGCCGGGGCCGGCATCGCCGGGCTGACCGCTGCCCTTGCCTTCGCCGGACGGGGTTATCCGGTAAAGCTGATCGAACAGGCACAGCACCTAGAAGCGGCCGGCGCCGGCATCCAGCTTTCGCCCAACGCAACACGCATTCTTGGAAAACTCGGCGTGCTCGACCGACTGCTGCCCGCAGCGTTGCGGCCGGAAGCGGTCGTGCTCAAGGACGCCGGGACGCTGCGCGAACTGGCGCGGGTACCGCTTGGGCAAGCCGCCGAAGCGCGCTGGCAGGCGCCTTATCTCGTCGCTCACCGCGCCGATCTGCAGGCAGCGCTGCTGGCGCAAATGGCCGAACGGCCGGAGATTGAGCTCATCACCGGCGCCCGCGTGACCGGCATCGTCAAAGACGCGCAATATGTCGCCGTGACCGCCGAAGTGGACGGCCGCGAGATCGAGGCACGCGGCAAACTGCTGGTCGGCGCCGACGGCGTCTGGTCGGCAGTCAGGGCGCAACTCGCAGGCGAGGACTTCGTCAAAAGCCGTTTTTCGGGCGAACTCGCCTGGCGAGTCACGATCGCGGCCGAGAGCGCCGCCGGCGAAGCCTTTGTCGCGATCGGCGCCGCCGACTGCGTCACCACGTTCCTGCATCCAGGCTTCCACATGGTCGCCTATCCCGTCAGCAAAGGCCGGGCCTTCAATCTCGCCGCCTTCACCAAGGGCGAGCGCATGGCGGAAGGTTGGTCAGGCCATGCCGATCCCGCGATCCTCACGGCTGCCCTGCGCGGCACCGCGCCGGGCCTGACGAAGCTTGTGGCACTGGCCGGCCCATGGACGGCCTTTCCGATCCACACCGTCGAACAGAAGCGGTGGACGAGCCCGCAGGGCATCGCGCTGATCGGCGACGCCGCGCACGCGATGACGCCGTTTGCCGCGCAGGGCGCGGCAATGGCGATCGAGGATGCCATCACGCTTGCCGACGCTATCGCCGATTTCCCTGGCGATCTGCCCAGAAGTTTTCAAATCTGGGAAAATCTTCGGCGGCCGCGTGTCGCCAAGGCCGCGCGTCGTGGGGCCGTAAACCGCCTCGCCTGGCATGCTGCCGGCCCGGTGGCGATCGCCCGCAATCTGTTCCTGGCCATGCGCTCGCCCGACAAGCTCGCCGCCGACCTCGACTGGCTCTATGGGTGGCGAGCGGACGCTCGGCAGTCTAGATCGTCGACTTAGCGATCCTTCCCACCCCCCTCTGTCCTGCCGGACATCTCCCCCGCAAGGGGGGAGATTGGATGTCGCCGTCGCCTTCGCCAAAATCGCCGGCGTTGCAGCAGGAGCGCCGCGGGCAAAACGGCTGATCTCCCCCCTTGCGGGGGCGATGGCCGGCAGGCCAGAGGGGGGTGCTGTCCCGCTGACTTCAAAAGATCCAACACTGTCGCGGTGCGATGAAGGACTGCTAGTTATAAAACCGCATCGACAAGCCCAGCGAGGCCGGCAGCGGGTTCCACCAGCCGGTGCGCAGGCCGGCGGTGCGCAGGCCGGCGGCTGTCCAGGTGTTACAGCCGACAAGCGCGTTGAAATGGCCGTTCGCCTCGAAGAAGCGGTCGAAGCTGGAATAGGCGGCGTTCTCGATGACGACCGGACCATGCGGCCCTTGCTGGAAACTCGCGTCGATATAGTCGAGCAGCGCTGCAAAACGTTCCTCATCGATGTCGAAACCGGTGACAGCAGGGTGCGGCTCGGCGATGGCCCCGGCGATATCGACATGCATGACCGAGGCGTCCAGTGTCAGCGCCTTGAGGACGGGCACTGTCTTCAGCTGCGACCAGCTCGGCGTCTCCAGATAGAAGGCCCGGCCGCCCCAGCCAAAGACGATGTAGCGCACTTCCGGGGCGTCGACAGGGATGCCGGCAGCGACCAGGAAATGGAAGCGCCGGCGCACCTCGTCATCGACGGGAATGGCGATGTCGGTGTGGATCGGATTCTCCAGCACCAGAATATGGCGCGTGCCCTCACCCGCCGCTGACGCCGGCCACAGTGGGCGCGGCACCAAAGTGCCGAGCGTGGCAGCGAGCGCGACCACGATAATCAGCATGGCCAGGAAACGCAGGCCTTTTCTCATACGGCGGCGGCCTTGTGTTTCCCTGGCGTTTCAATGGAGAAGATTAACCCCGACCCCAGGTAGCAAAAGAGCCCGGCCGCATTACGGCCGGGCTCTTTTGGTTCGCATGAAAATGCTCAGTGCAGGATCTGCGACAGAAACAGCTTCGTGCGCTCGTGGCGCGGATGGTCGAAGAACTCGGCCGGCGTGTTCTGTTCGACGATCTGGCCCTGATCCATGAAGATCACCCGGTTGGCGACCTTGCGAGCAAAGCCCATTTCGTGAGTGACGCACAGCATGGTCATGCCTTCCTCGGCCAGGCCCACCATCGTCTCCAGCACTTCCTTGATCATTTCGGGATCGAGCGCCGAGGTCGGCTCATCGAACAGCATGATGCGCGGGTTCATGCACAGCGAACGCGCTATCGCCACGCGCTGCTGCTGGCCGCCCGACAGCTGGCCCGGATATTTGTTGGCCTGTTCGGGGATCTTGACGCGCTTGAGGAAGTGCATGGCGATTTCCTCGGCCTGCTTCTTCGGCGTCTTGCGCACCCAGATCGGCGCCAGCGTGCAGTTCTCCAGGATGGTCAGATGCGGAAACAGGTTGAAGTGCTGGAACACCATGCCGACCTCGCGGCGCACCTCGTCGATCTTCTTGAGATCGTTGGTGAGTTCCTTGCCGTCGACGATGATCTTGCCCTTCTGGTGCTCTTCCAGCCGGTTGATGCAGCGGATCATGGTCGACTTGCCCGAGCCCGAAGGACCGCAGATGACGATGCGCTCGCCGCGCATCACCTTGAGGTTGATGTCCTTCAGCACATGGAACTCGCCATACCATTTGTGCATGCCGATGATGTCGATTGCGACATCGGTGGTCGAAATGTGCATCTTCTTGGCATCGACCTTGATCTCTTCGGCGCTGACGGCGTTTTCTATGACCATGGCAGGTTCCCCTTTTTGTTCTGTCTTTTAGCTATGATGCATGTCGTTGTCCCAAAACCGCTAAACACTTTTGGGCGACATGCATCAACGTTTGTGGCCGGTGTCGAGCCGGCGTTCCGTGTACATCGAATACCGCGACATGCCGAAGCAGAACAGCCAGAAGACGAAGGCTGCAAAGATGAGACCGGATCTCGCGGTCTGTGGGGTCGCCCAATTGGCGTCCGAGAAGTTCTGCTTGACGACGCCAAGCAGGTCAAACATCGAGATGATGATGACGAGGCTTGTGTCCTTGAACATACCGATGAAGGTATTGACGATGCCGGGGATGACCAGCTTCAGTGCCTGCGGCAGCACGATCAGCACCATCTTCTGCCAGTAGCCCAGGCCAAGCGAATCAGCCCCCTCATACTGACCCTTGGGGATCGCCTGCAGGCCGCCGCGCACCACTTCGGCCATGTAGGCGGCGGCAAACAGCGAGACGCCGATCAGCGCCCTGAGATATTTGTCGAACGAAACACCGGCGGGCAGAAACAGCGGCAGCATGACGCTGGCAAAGAACAGAACGGTGATCAGCGGGATGCCGCGAACGAACTCGATGAAGACCACGCACAGTGTCTTGACGATCGGCATCTTGGAGCGCCGGCCGAGCGCCAGCACGATGCCCATCGGCAGCGACACGGCAATGCCGACAAAGGACAGGCTCAGTGTAACCAGCAGCCCGCCCCATAGCTGGGTCTCCACATGCGGCAGGCCGACGATGCCGCCGACCAGCAGCACGAACGCGATGATCGGCAGTGCCAGGAATAGAAGAATGGCGTTCAACCCCTTGCGCGGCACGCGTGGCATCAGCAACGGCACCAGCAGCGCCACGAACAGGACGGCGACCAGGATCGGCCGCCAGCGCTCTTCCAGGGGATAGCGGCCAAGCATCAACTGGCCGAACTTCGCGTTGACGAAGGCCCAGCAGGCGCCTGACCAGCCGTCCGGCTGGATTCCGCCTTGCGCCACCGTGGCGCATACAGTCCGGTCCGGCCCCGTCCACTGGGCGTTGATGAAGGCCCAGTTGACGATGGGCGGCACGATCATCACCACCAGCGCAATAGCCACTACAGTCAGGATGACGTCGCCCACCGAACCGATCAGGTTCTTGCGAACCCAGGCCAAAGGCCCCCGCACGCCGGCCGGGGCTTGTTGAGCGAGTGCCATTTCGGTCCGCACCCAGGAGGTATCATGTTCCTGCATGGTCTTACCTCTCCACCAGCGCCATCCTCGCGTTGACCACATTCATCACCGCCGACGTCACCAGGCTGATGATGAGATAGACGACCATCATGATCAGCACACCCTCGACCGCTTGACCGGTCTGATTCAGCACTGTGCCCGCGATCGCCGTCAGGTCGGGATAACCGATGGCGATGGCCAGCGACGAGTTCTTGGTCAGGTTGAGATACTGGCTGGTCAGCGGCGGGATGACAATCCGCATGGCTTGGGGAACGACGACAAGCCGCAGGATAGATCCCGGCCGCAGCCCCAGGGCGCCAGCCGCTTCGGTCTGACCCTTGCTGACGCCGAGAATGCCGGCGCGCACGATCTCGGCGATGAAGGAGGCCGTGTAACAGGACAGCGCCAAATAGAGAGACAGGAACTCCGGCCCGATCTGAAAGCCTCCGGTCAGGTTGAAGGTCGATTGTTTTGGAAAGTCGAAGCTCAAGGGAAAGCCGCTCAGCGCATAGGCCAGGAGCGGAAGGCCGACGATCAGCGCCGCCGAAGTCCAGAATACGGGAAACTGCTGGCCCGTTGCCATTTGCCGCTGGCGTGCCGTGCGCGCGACAAAAAAAGCCATGGCGATGCCGACAAGCAAGGCGACAAACATCAGCCAGGAGCCGTCGCCCCAGATAGCGCGCGGAAAATAGAAACCGCGTTGGTTGAGGAAAGAGCCGAACGGCAAATTGAAACTGTCGCGAGGCGCCGGCAGTACCGCGAGCACGCCTGAATACCAGAAGAAGATCACCAGCAGCGGCGGGATGTTGCGGAACACCTCGACATAGACCGTGCAAATCTTGCGAACCAGCCAGTTGCGCGATAACCGGCCGACGCCGACAATGAAGCCAATGATGGTCGCGGTGATAATGCCGGCAACGGCGACGATAATGGTGTTGATAAGCCCGACGACAATGGCCTGGCCATAGGTCGAATCGGAATCATAAGCGATGGGCCTGACTGGAATGTCAAAGCCTGCTCGGTTGTTCAGAAAGCCAAAACCGGAAGTAATATGCAGGCGCTGCAGGTTGACGATGACGTTGTGGACGATCCACCAGACGCCCGCCACCAGCAAGATGACAACCACCGCCTGGAAGAAAAACCCGCGGACTTTCGGATCGTTGATGAAGGAACCGCGGCTCGGCTCCTCGCGAAGAACTTCCTGCGATGCCATTGCTCATCCCCTGGAAAGAGAAACCGGAAGGCAGATGATCTGCCTTCCGGATCACATTTCGATCAGCGGATCGGCGGTGCGTATTGCAGGCCGCCCTTGGTCCACAGCGCATTGATGCCGCGCGCGATCTTCAGCGGGCTGCCGGTGCCGACATTGCGCTCGAACATCTCACCGTAATTGCCGACTGCCTTGACGATGTTGACGACCCAGTCATTGCTCACGCCAAGGTCGGTTCCGATCTTGGTTTCGGCTTCCTGACCGAGCACGCGCTTGATCTCCGGATTATCCGAGGTCTTCATCTCTTCGACATTGGCCTGGGTGATGCCCAGTTCCTCTGCCTGCAACAGGGCGAAGTAGGTCCACTTGACGATGTGGTACCACTGGTCGTCCCCCTGGCGTACGGCGGGGCCGAGCGGCTCTTTGGAGATGATCTCGGGCAGCACGACATGGTCGGCCGGCGCACTCAGCGTCAGGCGGATGCCATAGAGGCCGGATTGGTCGGTGGTGTAGACGTCGCAGCGGCCGGCGTCATAGGCAGCGTTGACCTCTTCCAGCTTTTCGAAGACGACCGGGTTGTACTCCATCTTGTTCGCCTTGAAGTAATCGGCGAGGTTGAGCTCGGTGGTGGTGCCGCTCTGCACGCAGACTGCCGCACCTGAAAGCTGCAGCGCCGAATTGACGCCAGGCAGTTTCTTCGCGTTGATCATGAAACCCTGGCCGTCATAATAGGTGACGCCGATGAAGTTCAGGCCAAGCGCGGTATCGCGATTGATGGTCCATGTGGTGTTGCGCGACAGGAGATCGATCTCGCCCGACTGCAACGCGGTGAAGCGCTCCTTGGCGCTGAGCGGCGTGAACTTGACCTTGGAGGCATCGCCGAAGACTGCACCAGCGACAGCGCGGCAGAAATCCGCGTCGATGCCTTTCCAATCGCCTTTGTCGTCAGGCGCCGAGAAGCCGGCCAGGCCCGTCGAGACACCGCACTGGATGAAGCCCTTCGCCTTGACGGTATCGAGCGTTGTCGCCGACGCGGCCGAAGCCATCCATCCAAGCGCAGCGGCACCGAGAATGCCAATTGCAATATGTTTCATAACCCACAGACCCTTTTCTGTTTTCAGGTAAACCCTGATCCTCAGGCAAATCCTGATCTTTTCCCGCGTGAACCCGGCTCCCATCCGGCTCATTCCGGAACCTCGCGTCGTAACCGACGCCCGGCCCCTCCCATTCACGAACTGCATCGAAGGCGATTATCTCTGTGAGGTCAAGGGAAATGACCGTTTCACGACAGCTTTGAAAACCAATTGCCGCAAATGCCTGAATTGCGGACAACAGCATCAGGAAAGCAGCAAGCCCCGCAAATAAAACCGGCAAAGTCCGTCGACGCTAATCCACATCCACTCATGAAATCCGCGGCTCTGGATCGCCACGCATACCAGACTATTCATGGGGGAATTGGCCTATGCAAAGGGCACCGCCTGGCGGGCGCCCGCTGTTGCACGGCCAATGCCGCCGCTCTATGGCTAGCGCTTTCACCACGAGGCGAAGAGCAATGGCGACTGACGGCAACGAAATGGGTATCAACACGCGGCTTGCCCATTCGGGCAACAATCCGCACGACTATTTCGGCTTCGTCAATCCGCCGATCGTGCATGCCTCGACCGTGCTCTATCCCAATGCGTCGGCGATGGCGGCGCGCAGCCAGAAATACACCTATGGCACACGCGGCACGCCGACCACCGATGCGTTGGCGCATGCGATCGACGCGCTGGAAGGCTCCGCCGGCACCATAATCGTGCCGTCGGGCCTGGCGGCGGTGACCGTCCCGTTGCTGGCGTTTCTCTCGGCAGGCGATCACATCCTGATTGTCGATTCCGTCTACCATCCGACCCGCAATTTCGCCGACACGATGCTGAAGCGGCTGGGTGTCGAGGTCGAGTATTACGATCCGCATGCCGGCGCCGGCATCGCCAGCTTGATCAAGCCGAACACCAAAGTCGTGTTTACGGAATCACCGGCCTCCAACACCTTCGAGGTGCAGGACGTTCCGGCGATCGCCAAGGCGGCGCATGAAACGGGCGCCATCGTCATGATGGACAACACCTGGGCAACGCCGCTCTATTTCCGTCCGCTCGACCACGGCGTCGATATCTCGATCCATGCGGCGACGAAATATCCGGCCGGGCATTCGGATGTGCTGCTGGGCACAGTGTCTGCCAATGCCAACTGCTGGAAGCAGCTTTGCGAGACGTTCTACACGATGGGCTGCTGCGCCGGCCCCGACGACGTCTACCAAGTCCTGCGCGGCCTGCGCACGATGGGCGTTCGGCTGGATCACCATCAAAAGAGCGCGCTTGCCATTGCCGTCTGGCTTGAAGGCCAGCCCGGCGTGGCGCGCGTGCTGCACCCGGCGCTCCCCAGCCACCCCGACCACGCGGTGTGGAAGCGTGATTTTTTCGGCTCGAGCGGCATCTTTTCCATTGTGCTCAAAGGCGGCGGCCAGAGACAGCAGCACGCTTTCCTCGATGCGTTGAAAATCTTCGGTCTCGGCTATTCCTGGGGCGGCTATGAGAGCCTTGCCGTGCCAGTCTTCCTCGGCGACCGTACCGTCGCCAAGGGCCCCTATGACGGCCCGCTGATCCGGCTGCAGATCGGGCTCGAGGATGTCGAGGACCTCAAGGCCGATATCCTGCGCGGGCTGGAAGCGGCCGCTGCGGCATGACACCAGCAAACTTGCGAAGCTGATTCCGCTAGCCCGCTTAACCGTTGAAAGGATTGGCGAGCGACTTTCGTAGGGCGATCGACGTCGCAAAGCCGCTCATGGGTAGACCAAGCGCAATGTTATTTCCCCAACGCGCGCTTTTTCGGATCGGTTTGACTTTCAAAATCGTCGGCCCAACGCCATTGCAGGCGCTGCGCGCACAATTCCAGCCGGACTGAGCTTGCCATGGCCTTTCGTCTCTTTGTCCCCATTCTCGCCGGCGCGACGCTGCGCGAGCGCCTCATCGCCTGCATCGGGGCGATGATCGGCATTGCGCTGACCGGCGCGATCGGCGCGCTGGTGCTTGGCAATGGCCCGCATGTGCCGCTGCTGGTGGCGCCGATGGGGGCGTCGGCGGTGCTGCTGTTCGCGGTGCCTGCAAGCCCGCTGGCGCAGCCATGGTCGATCATCGGCGGCAATACAATATCGGCGCTGGTCGGCGTGATCGTGGCCCATTTCGTCCATCAGCCCGTTCTCGCCACGGGCATTGCCGTGGCGATGGCGATCGCCGCCATGTCGTTCTCGCGCTGCCTGCATCCGCCGGGCGGAGCCGCCGCACTGACCGCCGTGCTCGGCGGGCCGGCCGTGATCGGTGCCGGCTTCCTGTTTCCGTTCGTGCCGGTGGCGCTGAACTCCATGATGCTGGTCGCGCTCGGCTATGCTTTCCACAGGCTGTCGCGACGCAGCTACCCGCATGTGCCGGCCCCTGCCCCGAAAAGCACGCACGGAACCAGCGATCCGCCGGCTCAGGAGCGCATCGGCTTCCGGGCCGAGGACATCGATGCCGCGCTGGCTGCGCTCGACGAGACCTTCGACATCGACCGCAACGATCTCGAACAGCTGCTGCGACAGGTCGAACTGCAAGCGACGATGCGCGCACACCGAACCATGTTGTGCGAGGACATCATGTCGCGCGACGTGATTTCGGTCGATGAACACGCGTCCGCCGATCGGGCGCGTCATCTGCTGCTCGACCACAATATCCGCACGCTGCCGGTTGTAGACAAGGACGCCAGGCTGGTCGGCACCGTTGGATTGAGGGAATTGGCGCGAGCCGACGAAGCCGTCGGAAGCGTTACGTCGACAGCGTCGACCGCCGCCGCCGGTACGCCCGCCATGGCCCTGCTACCGGTGCTCACCGACGGCCGCACCCATGCAGTCATGATCGTGGACGGGGACAGCCGCATCCTTGGCCTGATCACGCAGACCGATCTGCTTGCGGCAACGGCACGAGCGCAGGCTGCTGACAAGCCGCTGGCGGAAGCAGTATTCTAGGCGCCGTCGGAGCCGGGCGAAAATGGCCGGGAACCTTTTGCCGGCGATGTCATCCAATGTCTTGATCGAGGTTTCGAACGGGGATTGGATCGAGGAACTGGCCATGCCTGCTATGTCTCTACCAATGCCCACTGCTGCCTCAAGCGAGATGCTTCTCGTGCGCCGCGCGCTGGCACGCGAAGGCAACGCCTTCCGCATCATCATGAAGACCCATAATCAGCGGCTCTATCGCATCGCTCGCGGGGTGGTGCGCAACGATGCTGAAGCCGAGGACATCGTCCAGGAGGCCTATGTCAGAGCCTTTGCCCATCTCGATGCCTTTCGCGGGGAGTCCTCATTGGCCACCTGGCTGTCGCGCATCGTCATCAACGAGGCGCTCGGTCGTCTGCGCAAAAGGCGGCGGACGGTGGCGAAAAACCCGCAAGCCGAAATCATCCAGTTCCCCCTCAATCCCAGCGACGATCCGGAGCGGACGATGGCGCAGCGGCAGATCCTCGAGTTGGTGGAACGGGCGACCGACAGCCTACCCGATGTTTATCGGACGGTGTTCGTGGCGCGGGTTATCGAGGGGCTCAGTATCGAGGAGACCGCCGAGCTGCTTGGCGTGCGGCCGGAAACCGTCTAGACAAGGCTACACCGCGCCCGCGCCCTGGTACGCAAGGCACTCGACGACCAGATCGGGCCGGTGCTGCTCGACGCCTTCCCGTTTGCCGGCCGGCGCTGCGACAGGCTGACCAGCGCCGTCATGCAGCGGCTCGGCCTGGAGAGCTGATCATCGGCTGATTTGGCCGATTTCCCCGGGAACGTTTGCCGCCGCTGCGCATCCAATGACCGTCAACTGAAAAACACGGCCCGGCGCGATCCCGCGTCCGGGCGAAGGAGATGCCATGGTTACCCGACACACCGCCGCCCTCGCTGCCTTGCTGCTGCTTGGCGCTGCCCCGCTCGCGCAAGCCGCCGACAAGCCGACGGACCCGCAGATCGCCCACATCGCCTACACGGCAGGCGTCATCGATGTGGAAGCCGCCAAGCAGGCGATCAAGAAATCGAAGACCAAGGAGGTCGTGGATTTCGCCAACGACATGGTGCGCGACCACGAAGCGGTCAACGCGCAGGCACTGGAACTGGTAAAGAAGCTGAAGGTGACGCCGGAAGACAACGCAACCAGCCAGGCGCTGACCAAGGCTGCGGCCGAGGAGCGGGCGAAGCTCGCCAAACTCGACGGCGCAGCCTTTGACAAAGCCTATGTCGACAACGAGATCGCCTACCACAAACAGGTCGACGGCGCGCTTGAAACCCTTTTGATCCCATCGGCCAGTAATACCGAGTTGAAGAGCCTGCTGGAGACCGGCCTGAAGATTTTCCAGGGCCATGAACAGCACGCCGAGCATGTTGCAGGTATGCTGAAGTAAGGACCAGGCCATGTCGAAACGGCAGCTGTGGATTGCACTGGCGCTGGTCTTCGGGACCTCACCCGTGCAGGCCGAAACCATCCAGGTCACCATCGACAAACTTGTCTTTTCGCCGGCCACCGTCGACGCGAAGGTCGGCGACACGATCAAGTGGGTGAACAAGGACGTGTTCGCACATACGGCTACCGTCAAGGGTGGCTGGGAAGTGATGATCCCGCCGAAGACAACAGCGAGCCTGAACCTGCGGAAGGCGGAAGCGGTCGAATATTTCTGCCGCTTCCACCCCAACATGAAAGGTCATGTGGCCGTGACGGCGCCTTGATCCCGGTCCGCAAGCCCGTCCTGCTGCGTTGAGGCTCGCCTGGCTTCATCCGGCCGGGTGATGTGTGTCCACGAGCCGTCACAGCCCGGCTGGCGCCGTGCGATCCAGGCATCCAGCCCTTCGCGCAGATCAGCGGTCGGTGCCATGCGGGCGAACTGCTCGGCCTCGACAGCCAAGCCTTCCGCGATGCTCTGGTTCAGGCCCCGCGCCACTGCTGTGAGGATCGAGGCAATTGCTGCAGGAGAATGTCTGGTCATGCGCCGGGCAAGATCAATTGCGGCGGGCATCAGCTCCTCATGCGGCACCACCTGGTTGACGAGGCCGAGTTCGACGGCGCGCGGCGGCGGGAAACAATCGCCGGTCAACAGCAGCTCGAGCGCCCTCTTGCGCCCTGCCAGTCTCGGAAGCCGCTGCGTGCCGCCGAAAGTAGGCGGCATTGCAAGGTTGATCTCAGGCTTGGCGAACAAGGCGCGGTCGCTGGCGATAGCGAGCGGCACGGCTTCGGTGATCTCGCAGCCGCCGCCGAAGGCGATGCCGTTGACGGCGGCGATGACGGGCTTGCGGAATGCCTCCAGCCTTGCCGTCAGCCGCTGTCCGCGCATGACGAAGTCGCGCAGGGCAACGTCGACGCCGATGGCCACGCTGCCTGAGAATTCATGGATGTCGCCGCCGGCGGAGAAGGCGCGCTCTCCTGCTCCAGTGAGGATGACGGCGCGGATGGCACCGTCGGTCTCGGCGGCATCGAGGAGCGCAAGCAGGCGATCAATCAGCGCATAGTTCAAGGCGTTGAGCTTTTCCGGCCGATTAAGTGTGAGGATGGCGATCCCGTTGCGGGCCTCGGTGAGCACAAGCTCGGTCATGTCTTTTCCTTCCGTGTGTTTGTCGACGGAGAGGATCAGGCTTTCGGTTGTATGTATATTCACTGGTCGGTATACTTGCGTATGAGCGAAGCACCGAGCCCTACCCGCAAACGCATTGTCGATGCCGCAACGAAGCTGTTCTATGCCGAGGGGATCGGCCGCGTCAGCGTCGATGCAGTGGCGGAAAAAGCCGGGCTGACCAAGCGCACGCTCTACTATCATTTCAAGAGCAAGGACGATTTGATCGCGGCCTATCTCGACGGTCGCGACCAGCCGAACCTCAAGCAGATGGCCGGCTGGTTCGAGATGGCCGAAGGCGATGTCGAGCGCAAGGTCGAGGCGATTTTCACCAATCTGGCGCGCGTGGCGAAGCACCCGAAATGGAGAGGCTGCGGCTTCCTGCGCACGGCAGCCGAACTCGCTTCCATGCCCGGACACCCCGCCGTTAAAGCGGGGGCGCGGCATAAGCAGAATTTCGAGACCTGGTTGGCCGGCGAACTCTCAGGCCACGGCGTCGACGAGCCGCGGACCCTGGCGCGCGAAATCGTGCTTTTGATGGACGGCGCGTTCTCGATCATGCTGATCCACCGCAACCCCGACTATGTCGAGGCGGCCGGACATGCCGCTGCAACGCTGGTTCGGGCAAGGTTAGGATCGGCGACTATCCGCTAGAGCGTTTCACCGTCTAATGGAGACGGCGAAACACTCTATCTCTTTGTTTTGACGCAATCCGGACGGAAAACCGCTTCACACTTTTCGTGGAGTTGCTCTAGAATCCAGCCGCCAGCCATGCCGTGCCGACGGCAAGGGTGAGCAGCGTCAGTGGCAGGCCGACCTTGAAGAAGGCTGAGAAGGACAGCTGCGTGCCGGCCGCCCGCGCCTGTTCGGCGACGATCAGGTTGGCGACCGAGCCAAGCAAGGTGAAGTTGCCGGCCAGCGTCGAGCTCATCGCCACCACCAGCCAGGCACGCCCGGGGTTTTCAAGGCCGGGTATGAATGGCCGCAGCGCCAGCACGGCCGGAACATTGCTCATGATGTTGGAGAGCACCGCGGTGAAGCCCGATAGACGCCAGACGTCGTCCAGCCCGAGGTTCTTGGCCGAGGCGATGATGTCGGGCGTCAGCAGCGTCTTTTCGGCGCCGGCGACAACGATGAACAGGCCGGCGAACATGAACAGCAGCGGGCCGTCGATCTCGCGGTAAATGCGTGCCGGCTTGATGGCGCGGGTGAGCAGCAGGATGGCGCCGCCGATGAGCGCTGCCTTGGCAACCGGTACGCCGGCGAAGAAGGCGATGGCCAGGCCAATGCAGACAACCACCGCCTTCAGCACCTGTCCCGGCAGCATGCGGCCGCGATAGACTTCCGGGTTGAGATCGGCGGTGCGGGCGAATTCGGCGCGGTAGACGATGCGCACGATGACGACGACCGCGACGAGGCCGAAGAGGGCAACCGGCGCCAGGGCGGCCGAAAAAGCCGGGTAGGAAATTCCCGACAGCGCGCCGATGACCATGTTCTGCGGGTTGCCGGTGATGGTGGCGACGCTGCCGCAGTTGGACGCGGTGGCGGTGGCGATCAGATAGGGAATGGGATTGCGATTGATGACACGGGTGACGTGGACGATGATCGGCGCCATGACCAGGCAGATGGCGTCGTTGACCAGGAACGCCGACAACACGCCGGTCAACAGCGTCACCATCACCAGCAGCACGAAAGGCGCGTGCGCATGCTCGATAGCGTAGGCGCCAAGCGCCCGGAAGGCGCCGGACACCTTCAGATGCGCCACCACGATCATCATGCCGAGCAGCAGCGTAATGGTGTCGAAATTGATGGCGCGATAGGCATCTTCCATACTGAGTGCGCCGATGGCGATCATCGCCGCCCCCCCCAGCAAGGCGATCCCTGCCCGGTCGAGACGGAGGCCTGGAATACGCCCGATTGCGACGCCGGCATAAGTCAGGACAAGGATCAAAAGTGCCGCTGCGCCCATCAATGTCATTGGCAGACATCCTTGTCCAAACGAACCGACGCAGGAACGGACTGTTCCCGCTCGGGCATTTGCCGGGCAGCTTTAACGCCGCTCCAGCAAAGCGAAAGCCTATAACGATCCGAATGCGAAAATCGGTGGGCAAAATCGCGGGTTGACCGATGCCGGGAGCAACCGGAGCTTGATCTTGAGACGGCCGAGATTGGGAATGAGACACGCGCGGCGGACTGCCGGTGGCCTGAGATTGCCATCCGCGAACTTCCCCTCGGAAGGCTCTCGTGGCGTATGTAATTTAATTCTAATTTAGGCTTTCCGGGTATGGATAGCTTAGCCATATTTCGGCCTTGGGGTTTCAGATGGTCCAGGTTCTTGAGAGGGAATGCCGTGTCTCGGAGAACGAGGCTCTGCTGGCGCGTCCGATGGAATGTCCACAATGCCACGGAACCCGCAAGGTGTTTGTCTGTGCCCGGTGGGCCAGCTCGAACGGCCATTGCTGCCCCGGAGGAACACACCGGCTCAGTTGCCCCGGTCACAGCGTCGCGTGCATGGAGTGCGAAGAGAACCTTGAGCGTGTCTGAAGCGATCGCGACTATTTCCTGTCGGGAAAACGCAAAAAGCCCGCTCCGGCGAACCGGAGCGGGCTTTGCAACCATACGCCAAGAGTACCCTGCTGAGACCAGTACCCTGCCGAGAGCCGACCCGCTTTGCGTTTCCGCCACCGCAATAAATTGGTAGCGGCACTTCCAGAAAAAGCGATTGTTGGCTAACCGCCGTCGAATTACTCGCCCGACTGGCCGTCGCCAGTCACACTGCTGCCCAGAATTCCAAAGTCCTGAGACTTTGTTCCTTGTCCCGCAGTCAGGAATCCATCCGCATCCAGGCCGCGCCGCAGCAGTTCCCGCACTGCCGCGGACCGGCTTGGCATGCGCTTTTCGAAGCGCCAGTTTTCCAAGGCAGCCAATTCCTCGGCTGTCAGCATGATCTGCAGTCGCTCGGGTCGTTCCAGCTCGGCCATTCGCGCCTCCAACCGTCAAGACCAAAAATATGGTGAGTTAGTATGTGTCTCAATTGCAGTATAGCTAGGGGTCCCCGTGCAGCGCGTCAAGAGAGGCTGATGGGTGACTCACATACAAGACCAACGATGAGGAAGACACGCCGATAGCACAACCCGCGCAGTCTTCTAACATGTTGATTTACTTGATAATATTTAATATTCTTCTTGCCATCTGAAGGTCGTTGGCGCATCTTGATCACGACGGGACAACCGGCTCCTGAAAGGAAGGTTTCCATGCGCTACGGATATTCGGCTCGGCTACGAGAGGATCTCAATTCACGGGTCCTGGGCGCGCTGCGCTCGCGCGGAATGGTCAATATTGCGGTGGTTGCCGAGGACATACGATTGCGTAACCTGGACGAGAACGTCGCCCTTGAAGACGTCGAGCGGCTCGTGATGCAGACGGCCCAACTCTACGGCGCGGTGATGGAGTTGGACGGACTGACCTCCGTCGAGGCGGGGAGATTGACTTCGCTTGCCGACGATAAGCACGAACTGCCTGGCATCGGCAATTCCGACACCACAGGCGGCCAAACCGCTCCCCTGCTGGGATTGTCCTAAGGCGCGACCCGCTCTTTCAATCGACAAAATCCGCGAGAGAGATTTGGACTGAGCGCAGCGGCGCCTGGAGCGTCCAGACGACGCCTTGTTCCCCAAATTCCAGTTGTCCGGTGCCGCTAAGCGCTTGTGGTGCAACCCGCTGGAGGACGACGGAGCCAAAACCGCGGCGCGTCGTCCCACTCAGGTTCGGCGGCCTCGTTGTAGAACGTGATGCGGCCCCGTGTGTCGATGGTGTAGGCTGCAACGGGCAACGCTCCCAACAAACTGGCGGGCCCGACACCTGGGATTCCAATCCCCGCATGTTGGATGACGTATTCCCCTACCCCAAATTCCTCACCTGCTCGATTTGCCCGTTCCGCGGTAGCTGAGATGCACGTGCGAGGTTTCGGTTCCCGTCGTCCCCTTGGGACGGCAATTGTTCTCCTGCGAAAAGGTGATCACCCGCCGGGCGGCGCCGGATCTCAGGGCTCGCGCAAATGTCGACAACGAAGCGCAACTCAGGCCGTATTTGTCGGAAGCTCGTCAACCCGAGGCGGTTCTCCCGTTAGCCCAGCCTGACGCCAGCAACAAGTCGCCTGGAAACCGTGTCGCCGACGGCAAACGACAACATTGCGGCAAACAGGCCCTGATCGGCATCCAGCTTCAAAGGCCGCGGAACGTTGTTTCGCGGCCTTTACGCTGCGCCGATGGCTTCGCATCGACAGGAACCAATCAAGGGCCAGAGCGTTTGCCGCTGCGTACTCTTCTCAGACGTAGCCAGACGGAGTGAGGGACATGGCTTCATCGGTACTTATCGGCATTCTGATCACTTTCCTGGTGATCATCCTGGTGCTCTATCTCGTCCAGCGTCTGCCGCTCGATGGCCGCACGAGGCAGATCGCGCAGATCGTTGTCATCATTATCGGCATCATTTCGCTGTTGAAATACCTGGCCGTATTTTAGGATAAGGGTCGCCATGACATCCCAAACAATCGCATGGATCATCGGAACGGCGTTGTTTGCCGCAACAAGCACGGCCTACGCCCGACCCGACACGCGTTCGATGACCTGCGAGGAGACGCAGCGCCTCATCCAGAGCCATCACTCGGCGGTGTTGACGACCGGCCGGAATACTTATGATCGCTATGTCCGCCAATACGGCAACGAGTGCGACTGGCCGGAGGTGCCGGTCGCTGCCTCCGTTCCGACACGTGATGGCCAGTGCCGTGTCTATTCGTGCCGGGAACCGGTATTCGATTTCCCGAACTGACATATCCAGCAGCCTTGCGGCGGTCGTCGCCATGGCGCTGCCGGGTCCAGACAATGCATTGCGCGAGGCGACATGGAACCGTTGCGCCGCGCGTGAATTGATTGTGCGCATGGCGCTGCAAGATGTAGCGGTGTGATGCCCAACCAGATGGAGGAGCGGTCATGCCCAATGATACAAGGCGGAGCGGCAGCTGCCTGTGCGGCGGCATCCAGTTTTCGGTGACGGGAGATCCCTTTCGGATTGGCCTTTGCCATTGCAAGGACTGCCGCAAGGCTAGCGGGTCGGCTTTTTCGACGTTTGGAGTGTGGCCGCTCGAGGCGTTCGAAACGACGGGTATCGTCAACAGCTACGGCGACAGAAGTTTTTGTCCCACCTGCGGCGGCCGGGTGCCTTTGGTTCGGGAGAATGAGGTGGAAGTGACAATTGGCAGCCTCGATGAGGTGCCCACCGAAGGGCTGGAGCCCAGCTATGAACTCTGGGTCAATCGCCGTGAGCACTGGTTGCAACCCTTGCCTGCTGCCCGGCAATTCGAGCACGACCGGGTCGATGAGGAGCCGACAAACCGGACAGCCGAACCAATTTCTGACGGTGTCGAGACGCCGTCTAGCTTGCCGCAACGCAAGTCGGCCTAGCGCGAGCGGCGCAGACAGCCGGCGGGCAGGAAATCGTTCTCGAAACCGCCCGATGCCGACAGGACCGGGTCCGACAACATTTCACCCGGTAGAAGCCAAACGCAAAAAGCCCGCCTTGGCGTCAAGCCAAGGCGGGCGGTAGATCATCCGGCCTGCGCTGCCGTGGAACGATGGGCTGGCCAAAGCCCTGGGCTGAGACCCGGTGCCGTTTGTAACCGGCGATTGACTACGTAGCGGCCCGGTCAGCTGGAATTCGTCTTGTGGTTGCAACGATGCTACGTTTTGTTTGGAAACGAGAGCTTAAGACCATGCAATATCGTTACGTCAACTATGCTGTCCAAGTATCTCGTGGTGTGAACTGAAGGAACCTTCCTGTCTTGTACAAAAGAACGCTTTGTTTATTTTGTTTCCGTCACCTAGTGTAGCGAATCTTGAAGCCGGATGGAGCGGTTTTCATGCAGCCAGCGCCTTCGCAGGATCGCGGTCCGCACGTGCAATATCCACTTCACGGCAATCTTCATGCAAGCATAGTCAGCGCAAAGTTCATGCGCAGACATTGGGGGGCACCAATGGACCAGCCGAGCAAAATGGAGAACCTGCAGTTCGCGCAAGGGATGCTGCGGGAGCTTCGGCAGAAAGCCGAAGCCGACGGCGAGAAGCTTCTGACCTACCTCATCGACATGGCCTACCTTGAAGCCAGCGACCGCATCCGTGCCCACTGGGTCGGCAATCACGAGCCCGAAAACCGCAGGGCCAAGGGGTAGTGTCAAGGGGTAAACCCGAAACGGGGCTATGGTTGCCCCACGGAGCGTTTGATCAGACGCTTGGGGCCGGCGAGGCCACCGGTCAGTTGGCAATACCGGCTGAGAGGTCAGCCAGAACCTCCCTCACCCGAGTTTCGCTGACGCCGCGCGTGTCCTTGACCCAGCTGGGCGTCGAAAGCGGCGGTTCGATAAAGCGAACATGGTTGTTTACGGGCCCATGCACATAGGGGCGATTCAGCCCGTAGATGAGCGCGCATGGGACGTTCAGGGCAGCGGCGGCGTGGGAAATCCCGCCATCAACCCCGAGGAACATGGTTGACGCAGCGATCTGGCACATCGCGTCAGCAATCGACGGGGTCGAGGTGAAGTCGATTGCCTCAGGAATGGCGGCGCGGATTTTTGCGGCACCGGCGTGCTCGCGCGGTCCGCCCACAATCCAGATTGCCCAGCCGCGATCATGATGGTCTCTGGCGATCGAAATGAAGCGCTCGACGGGCCATGAGCGGAAATTCTCAATGTCGGCAGTATAGAGCGCCAGTGCCGGTCCGTCGGCATCGATCTTCTTGTGCTGGCGCCATTCGTCCAGTTCGGCCGGATCGACCACAAGCCGGGGCGCCGGCCACTCTGCGCCCGCAGCCGGCTTTTCGCCAAGCGAGGCAATCGAGCAGACCTCCTCGAACAGCCGCGTCTTGCGGGGTCCGAAGGCCCATAGATGGGCCAACCAGCCGGCGGGGAAGCGATTGAGGAGGCCGAATTGCAACTCCTGCGGATAGCCGATGCGCTCCTCTATTCCGGCCATGAACGCCATCAGCGCCGCCTTGGTGCTGCTGGTCATCAGATAGGCCGTACGGTAATTTTCCTTGCGCAACTCGCCAACCAGGCGGCTGCGCTCGCCAAAACCGGGGCGCTGATGACGCTTGGCAAGCGCCCAGCCCTTCCTGACATGCGGCATCAGGCGCGCCAGCGGCGCTGCAACGGGCGAGGTGACGACATCTATGGGGCGATCAGGAAATCGCGCAGCGATGATCTGGATGGCGGAATGGCAACGGACGAAGTCGCCGACCGCGGGGAAGCCGACGAAGAGGATTGGATCGCCGGTCGTCAAGGAAGCGCTTCGCCGCCAAGGATGCGGTGTGTAGGGGTCGCGGGAAAATGGACCCGAGGCATTTCGGGACCGACCGAAGCGTGCAGGACTTCGTCCTGTGGGCGACCGGTGCCGGCAACCGAACCAGCGCCGATGCAAACCAAATCGACATGACGTTGAATCAGCCGCATTGACCTTGCCTCACAATGCTCTCAAAGACGGCCCAGTTGCGTCATGAGCTGGGCATTGTCAAGGTCGCGCCAGAAACGCGAAAAGCCGCGGCGGCCTCGATCGGGTTACGGAATCGTTAATCAGCGCTTGCTACTATACCGGATGACCAAGAATCTCGGCAATGCACCCAGGACCATCTCCAGACAACAGCCAAAGACCTCCGCTCTTGGTCGGCTGACGCCCGCCCTGTTTCCCCTTGTGGTCGTCGCGCTCGGATACGTGATCGGTCGGCAATTCTTCGGCTTCTAGGGCGACTCGTCTAGGCGCGCACGGTAAAGGCTCGCGCCACGCGGGGGACGCCGTCAATGTCCACCCAACCTCCAAAATCAACCGGGGCACCGTACGCCGCTACCCACTGCCCCGCACGTAAGCAAATTTTGTGCAATCACGGGAACGTGATATTCACTGATCACCGGACAAAGGGGGGCGCTGATGAGGTGTCTGGTGATCAATCTTGATCGTTCTCGCGATCGGCTGGCGCATGTCGCGTCCGAGTTCGGCAGGATCGGAGTACCATTTGAGCGTGTCTCCGCCATTGATTGCCCCGATTGCTGCTCTGTCGCCAAAAGCCCGCTGAGCGCTGCTGAGGTTTGCTGTTTCCTGAGCCACCGCTCGTGTTGGGAGATCGTTGCGAACGCCGCGGATCAATATGGCGCGGTTTTCGAGGACGACGTCGTTTTCGGCGCGGGCGCCGGCTCGCTGCTTGCTTCTGATCGATGGGTGCCGCGCGATGCCGATGTGATCAAGCTGGAAACGCATTTTGCCAAAGTGAGGGTCGGACGCAAGGAAGTCGCTCTCGATGATGGGTTTTCGCTTGCCAGACTTTATGGCCTGCACGCGGGCGCCGCAGGCTATGTCATCTCCAGATCGGCAGCGCAAAGATTGCTGCGCAGGACCATGCATCTGAGAGGAGAGGTCGACTTCGTTCTTTTTCACCCAGGATTTATGACCTGCTCGCTCAATCGAATCTATCAGATCATGCCGGCGCTTTGCGCACAGCACCATTTTGTTTCGGGACGAGAGCGCTTTCCAAGCCTCGTGCGACGGCCCGGGAGGCGGCCAAAACCATTTCTCGATCGAATTGTCGGAGAAGCGGTGCGAACCTTCGCCTATCTTCGAAACCAGAGCCTGACCGGAACAAAGAAGATCGAGGCCGTCGCGTTCTCAGGCTCTGAGGTCGATGGCAAAACCGTCCGCGGCGCGTTCATCTATGGGCAGCCCGAGCACGGCCACCTCAACAAGGCGGCCGGCATACCGATCGCGCGGAAGAATAGTTCGACCGCCAGATAAGCAGACGATAGAGGCTGCGCTACGAAACAGCCTTTTCGCGGACCGGAAGCTTCCAGCCCGGCCTGACAAAGTGGCAGGTATAGCCGTTGGGGTATTTCTCGAGATAGTCCTGATGCTCTGGCTCCGCCTCCCAGAAATCGCCCACCGGCGCAAGCTCCGTGACGACCTTGCCCGGCCACAGTCCAGAGGCATCGACATCGGCGATGGTGTCTTCGGCGACGCGCTTCTGCTCGTCGCTGGTGTAGAAGATCGCCGAGCGATAGCTCATTCCGACATCGTTGCCCTGGCGGTTCCTGGTGGTCGGATCGTGGATCTGGAAAAAGGATTCGAGCAATGTGCGAAAGCTGATCCTGGCCGGATCGAAAACGATCTCGATGGCTTCGGCATGGCTGCCGTGGTTGCGATACGTGGCGTTGGGCACATCGCCACCGCTATAGCCGACGCGGGTAGAGATCACGCCGGGATAGCGCCGGATCAAATCCTGCATGCCCCAGAAACAGCCGCCGGCAAGGACTGCACGTTCGGTAGACGTCGCCATATCATACCTCCATTGGATTGCTCCTTAGGTAGGCATTGTCGCTGGCTTCTTCCAGCATCTCAAGTGCATCACTCGTTGCCGGCCGAGCCGAACCGCCGCACGATGACCTCGAAGACGATGTCGGAAATCCACATGGCCGAGACGCCGATCAAAAAGGCGGCGGCGAGCGTCGTGGTGTCGTCGGCCGGATCGGGGATAGGCATGCCGGTTGCCCTGAACCAGGCGACGGCAGGCAGCGTCAGATACGCAGCCGCCAGCGCCCCGCAGATCGGCGAGGCAATCATCTCGCGCAGCTTGTAGCGATGGCGCGACAGTGCTCTCAGCACGCCGCCGGCTAGCCCGGCGGCGACGACCGGCCCCTTGATGCCGAGCATGTCGAAGAGGTCGTGCATCGGCTAAGGCCTCCATCCGCAGAGCTTTTGTCCCTTGCGGTTGTGCGCCAAGAGCGCTCTCGCCTCGGCGTGCGACAGGACGTCGACGGCTTTGGCCGACAGGCGCAGCGGGCTCGAAATCGCGCAGAAGCCGCCCGAAGCAGTCGTGCACCCGGCAAGCGCCACAAGCAGCGCAACCATCAGTCCCTTGCCCATGATTTCAGCTCCTTTCGAACAGCGTCCGCCGGCAATGCGCCGACGTCGTTCTGCACCTGCTCAGCGACCGCGCGCGCCGCGGCCTCAGCGGCCGCCAGTTTGCCGCGCTCGGCCCTGGCGCCGGCCAGCCGCTGGTGAGCGCCCCAGCAAAGGGCGGCGATGACCGATGCCAGGAAGCCCAGCAGCGCTTTGTTGCCAAGCAGGACGGCGAGGAGCGCGCTCACAGCAGCCACCCGGCGACAAGCCCGGCGGCAAAGCCGATAGCATAGGGTTTCGCGGCTTCGAGATAGGCGATGAGCAGTTGTTGAAACCCTTCCATGTCAGTGCTCCCAGCCGGATTTGCGGGCCAGCCAGTGCCAGGTCTCGGTGACCGAGGCGATGGCGAGACCGGCGGCGATCTCCAGACCAGCTTGAATGTCGGGGTCGGAAGAAAATGCCGCCGCGTCGTCGGCGCCGAGCAGGCCACGCGCGACCAGAACACCGGCGCCGTACCGCAAGCCGATGCGGATGAAGACGGCGATCATGTCGAACTCCTTGCGAAAATCGATTTCAGGATTTGAAGCAGCGCACGCCAGAACGGCAGGCGTTCGACGGGACTGACGCGCCCGCCGGTAGACACCGGCGGCATCGCACTGCCGGGCTTCGGCGAGAGCGCTGATGGCTGGGGCGGGGTGCCCGGCAAAGGTGCCGCGGGCTGTAGTGCCGACATCAACAGCGCCTGGGAACGGACCGACCGGATGCGATCGCTCCAACCCTTGCCGAAAACCCGCCAGGTCGGCAGCCGCCGCAGGAATGCCAGGCGGGCATCGCAAAGATCGTCGATGACTGCGCCCGGTGGCCTGGCGCCGACAGCTTTGAGCGTGGCCGGGCCGATCCTGCCGTCCTGTGCGGTGCCAACTGCCGCCTGCAGATATTTAGCCGCCCTGCCCGGCCCACTGTTCACGGCGAAGTCGAAGACGGCATAGTCGACACCGCCGGGAAGCTCGGCGCCCGCAGTGGCATCCCAATAGAAGCGGCGATAGACCGTCGCCACCTGAGCATCCGTGATATGGCGAAGGTCGTCCTTCGTCGCATCCGCCTTCACGTAGCGGCGGAAATTGGCCAGCGTCACGCCCTTCATGGTTGCGCCGCCGGGATCGGCCGGATTGTCGGACCAGCCGCCTTCCGATTTGAGGACGAGCGCAAGCGCCCGCGCGAAGTTGCGGTCCATGGGTAACCTCAGGAGATTGTGGAATTTAGCTCGGAGACTTTAGCCAGTCACAGATCACGCACAGGAGACGAGTGTCCTGTTGATCCTGACTGTGCCGACGGCATGTCGGTTGGCCGGCTATAACGCTTCCTCACGGGAGAGGAATTTTGGATGGAGCGGCTAAAGCGGGCTCACGGAAGCACTTCGCCGTCAAGGATGCGTTTATAGAGTTCCAGATAGGCCGTTGCGGCTTTCTGGATCGGAAATCTTTCGGCTGCCGATTCACGGCATGTTCGCGCGGAAATGCTGTTGATCTCATTGAGACCGTGAGCAAACTCGTCATCGGTTTCGAAGAAACGCCCGCTGTCTGCATCGACCGTTTCGGCAAGCGCACCGCACGGAGTGGTCAGCACAGGCGTTCCGCACAGCATTGCTTCGACCGCCGCCATGCCGAACGGCTCTGCCCAGGAGATCGGGTTAAGGAAGGCGTACGCCTCGCCGAGCAATCGGAGCTTTTCCTCGCCATCGACAGTGCCGTGGAAGCGGTAGCGCGGCGATAAGCTCTTGAAGAACAGAGACTCTTTCCGGGTTTGGCTGCGCCCGAGCAACTTCCACCTCGAGCCACCCGCGATATCGAGTTCGAAGTTAAATTTCTTCGCCAGATCGACGGCCCGGTTGAGGCCCTTCCCGGCCCTCGCGATACCGCCCAAAAACAACAGCCGCTCACCTTTCCGATCTGCCAGCCGGTAGGCATCCACAGGGAAACCGTTGTAAACAAACGTTTCTCGATCATGATGATGCGCGTGACTGGCGCTGACGAAGCTGTAATTTTGCCCCTTTCTCGGGGCGTTTGGAACATAGCCGTGCAGAGTGTAAAGCGCACGATACGGGCTTTCTACATCATACCAGCCGTTGAAATGCACGATGTCAGTATTGATAGGGATCGCCCCCAGACATTCCACTACTGACGCGGCCTGCCGGACCTCGCAACGCGGATGGGTGGAGCCCACTCCGGCAATCAGTGTGATTTTATGTCCGAGAGATGCGAGTGCGCTGGCGAGCCAATCGATTTGCCGCTGGGTGCCGCCGTAGCCTCGACAGGGAATTTTGCCTTGCACTGCAATAGTAATATGCATGTTCCAACGTTTAGACCGTTGCTCACATTTCGCAAGCTAGGCCCACGCTCTCAAAACGAGTTTCCAGCTAGCGTTTGTTATGTCGTTAAAACCTGTTCCAGCCTTGTTGAGGACTTTAAGTGCGCCAGCAGCATTACCAATCCGTACATTCAAATTGGTGGCATCTGGCACGATGCTAATAGCTTGAGCGGTCGCATCAGTTGTATTGAGAGATGGGTTAATGGGAATCTCGTCACCAACCGAATACCCCGAATTAGCCGTAGTACATTGAATGAAGGCCGCATAGAGCTTCGGCTTCACCCCCAGCCCATGAGCCAACGTCAGCGACCCGCCGGATGTGATGGTCTGTTGCGGGCTTTCATAAAACTTCTGAAGCAACGCCGTGGACGACTGGACATAGCGTGCATCCTGTTCGGCCTGCGACCATTGCAGCTTGATCCATCCTCCCCAGGCACCGCCAGCCTGCCTGCGCCGCCATAGCTTTTGGTCTGCCGCCGTAGTGTCGTTGACGAAATCATGCACCGTCTGCGTCCGGTAGCCAGTGCTTCCGTGCGCTTCCACAAACCCCAGGAACCAATTTACGCCGTCTGGCGCATTAGCCGCCGCCGAGGCCATATACCAGCCGTTGTCCAGGGCGTTGTTCCAATCGGTGATCGTCTGCGCGACGACACCAAGGTTGGGTCGGCTATCAAGTTTCAGATCAAACCCAGCCTTGACGAACCCCGTTGTAGCCAATTGCGTGGTATTCGTTCCAGGCGCTGCGGTCGGCCCCGTTGGCGTCCCGGTAAATGTCGGGCTGGCCTTCGGCGCCAGGCTGGACACCGCGATCCCACTATCCTTCCCCACCTTGCCCGTGGTGCCCGCGAAAGTGACAATATTGTCGGTTGCCGAAGACGCAGGCCCCAAAAAATCTCCTACTCCCGTCCCGTCGGCGCCTCTGTCGCCGGCACGGTCGAACATCAGCCAGATGCCGTTGGCCACCGTCGGCAAAGTGCCGGCGCCGCTGACATAGGCGAGCGTCAGTTTGCGGTAGCCGCTACCATCCACAACTGCGCCACTGACGTTATAGACATAGTAGATAGCGGTCGAGGCTTTCGAGCGCAGGGTCAACTGGCCCTTGATGGGGTTCGTGCTGTCATCAAAGCCATCGAGGATGCCACTCACGGTGGCGCCGCCGGCATCGAGATTATCGATATAGGCCGCGGTCACCAACGCGGCGCTCGCATTGTTCAGCCGCAAGGTGCCGTTGCCCGGATCGGCGTCGGCTGTGGTCGTGGAAAAGGTGTAGCCGAGCGCCGCCACCGAGGTTGATGCCGCCGCAGCACTGGCCGCCGCATTGGAAGCGGAGGTCGCAGCATTGGTGGCTGAGGTGGAAGCCGCGGTTGCCGAGCCCGAGGCAGCGCTCGCCGAACCGGCTGCAGCTGTAGCCGAGTTGCCTGCGTTGGTGGCGCTGGTCGCCGCGCCCGATGCCGAGCCGGAAGCCGCCGTTGCCGAATTGCCGGCATTGGTGGCGCTGGTCGCGGCTGTTGTGGCGGAGCCGGCGGCGGCCGTGGCCGAACCCGCGGCGGCGCCGGCCGAGGTGCCGGCATTGGTGGCGCTGGTGGCGGCAGCGTTCTTCGAGGTGAGCGCCGCAGCGGCACTGGCGGCAGCAGCGCTGGCCGCGCCCACCGCATCGCCCAGCGTGTCCTCCGACAGGTAAAAGGCGATCGTGACCGCGTCGGTGCCGATCACCGGATCGAGCGTTTCGAAAACATAGACGAAGTCGGCCGAGACCGCGCCCTGCTGAACATGCACCGTCGTGCCCTTCTGCATGGTGCGGCTGGTGCGGGCATCGGCGGCACGGAACCATTGGCCTTCGCTGGCGGTATAAATGCCGTTGTCGCGGGCATCGGTCTGGTTCTTGACCAGCACGCGGTCGCCGACCTCGGCCGGCACGCCGTCGATGGTCTGCAGGCCGTAAAGGGTGATGTTGCCCGTCGTCGCCAGGCGCACGGGTTCGCGTTCGCCGGTCAACAGGCGAACGGCGGCAGTTGCAGGTCGGGCCATAAGGCTTGCTCCATGAAAAAAGCCCCGCGAAAGCGAGGCTTGAAAGAAGTTCCAATTTGGTGCGCGACGATCAGCGCTGTGATGAAGGCCGAAGAGTTAGACGCGGCGCATCACCCCTCCTCAGGGTGCTTGCGCAGGTAGCGCAGCCGCTTGCGCTGCGCAGGCGTCACATAGCCATCCCCGGCCTCGGCCAGAATACGCTCTTCTTCGGTCGGCACTTTCTCCGGTTCAGCCGGCAGCCCAAGCTCGATCCTCAGCGCCATTGCCTCGGCGTCGCCCTCTGCATGACTGTGCGACCGATGTCATCAAAGTCCAGCAAGGGGTAAAAGCTGCGGTGTTCCCAACCCTTGGCATTCCGCTTTTTCTCTTCGTGGAGTTGATTCCATTCTTCCTATTTGGCCAGTAGCTCTGGCCTTTCCGAAGGATCACATGTCTCCAGCCGCCACAACCAGGCTATGGTCGGGTGTTGCCGCCGCTTGTTCAGTTCGATGTCGTCGTCATAGGAAACGTTCCACCGAGAAGTATCTTCCTGCCCATGTTCATTGCGGCGAGCCAAGGCCGCCGTCCCATGCGATTTTCAAGGTGACCGCTGGCCAGCCCTTCAGATGTAAGTGGGCGCCAGCGCAGCGAATCTAATAGACATTGCTGTTCTTCTCAACGGGTCCGTCCATACTGGAGCCACTTTGTCCGCTGGACAAGTATAACCCGGCAGTTCCTCCAACGCCCACGATCAGGCTGTCCAGCTGAATTATGCGTCTCAATGCTTCGGAATTACGGTGACAGTGCACTCTTTTCAATTTGTCAGCTTTAGAGCTTTCGCTCTACCTCGCACTGGTGCGGACCTCTAGAAATACGCTGTCACCGTAATCCATCATTCTCGAAATTTTCATCTACGAACATCTCGGCAAATTTCTGAGGCGAAAGCGTTACTTCGTTGTCGCGAGCGATTTCGAGGTTCCTCGCCCATAGACCCCGGATTTCCGCCGGTATTCCTCGGAAAGATGAACAGATGCGGCAATTGCGCCCTGCCACTGTCCATCGCCGCCATAGAGAGTGTGCAATTTGGGAGCTATCGCCTTCAAGGATTTATCCACCTCTTCGGGCAGCTCACCAATTACCCACAAAACATAAAATTCCAATAGTTTAAGCAGCGGCTTTCCGTCATAGCGCGGGTTATGTTCCACTCTATCTCTCCTATGCGTCATTGATGGCGTATTCGATAAGCCTTTGACAAACCCCCGCTAGGCTAGGTTTTTCTTTTATTGAGGCAAGCCAACCCTCGATGACTTCTCGACGGATATGTATCTCAAGAAAATATTCCAAACCGGCTTCGACGGCCTCCGGTGGCGATCTTCCCGTGTCCAGCCCGGTAGCAACCATCGCATCGGAATCCTCGGTCCAAGGCTCCGACGCATAAATCGTGTCGTACTCGTCAAACTCCGACAGCCTTGCAACTATGTCTATCAGCCTGCCTACTTGCCCCAAAAGAGAAACCCTCCGCCACGATTCGGATGCAAAACCTCCTGGAAGATGGTACCATTATTATGTTGGGATCTAGGGACGAGTTGCTTGCGCCGGCGGTTCGGTGGATTTGCAAATGATCGTCCGACGCTGGTCATGGCTCGTGCTCCTTGCACTCTATTCCCCGTTTCGTCCCGCCTTTTCCAGTGGCGCCTTACGCTGAACTTCGATAGTTCGATTCCAAAAGCGCACCACTTGAAAATGCTCTTGCCTGGTCAACCAGATCTTGTTCTCCATGCTAACTGGATCGCCGCCAACCGCTACCGGTTTGATCTCGAACAATTCCATGCCTTTGGAACGCGAATCTGTACCTTGGACGCTCATTTCAAGTCCTCCAACGCAGCGAATAGACCGGCGAGGTCACGCGCTATCGTCTCGGCGGATTGCCGTTCCATAAATATGAATGGGATGCGCACGATCGGCATTTCCACATCGTGGGTGTCGAAGCCATAGGCTTCCCCTCCTCCATTCGACGCAAACAAGAGGATGCCTGGTGCGTATTTCTCAACCTCATATTCTCGATTGAAGTCTACCAACTCTTCAGCCTTGAAAAAAATTATATAGCTGTCGCCGATGAAGCCTTCACCTCCATTGTGCTCCCTAAGGAAATTGGCGTAATCCTTCGGCAACGTCACTCCCAGGCTTGCGGGCAGGCCATCGACAACTGCAGCTTGAGCCGGTGGGTCGAAACGTCCCTTAGTTAGTGCATATCCCACTGCTATTCTCCAATGTCTTTTAGTAATTTGTTCCACCAGGGCGTAACCTGCTGCTGATGAACTTCTCGGGGCAGAATGACCTTGTTGGACGGATCGGTCGGACTCCCGCCAAACTTCACTGGCTTAATTTCATGCACATCCACGGGCTGGCCGACAAGGCCTCGCTCTTGGCGGATAATGCGATTGGCCTTATCAGCCGCTTTTCTAGCAGCTTTTTGCTGTGTACCTTCTAGCCGTATGAATAATCCATCTGGCTTGGGCACAACCGCTATCGGATAATCTGCCCAATCTGACATTGAGAAACTGCCCGAGGGGAGATCGAGAGCGACGGCCGGGTGTCCGCTGCCACCTTCGACGAGTCCCGCGCCTTCCTTAGACAACTCACCGGGAAGCTCTTTGGCGATGAGACCTTCGGCGCGCCCCGACGCCATGGCACTCAACGGCTCAAGTGTGCGAGGTATCCCTTTCGCGGCAACAGCAGCTCGCCCAATGCCCGGCCCAGGTATCGCCCAGCTCAATGCGTCATTTCCCTGACGCATCATCACCTTCTCGGCATTGTTCGAAGGCTCGAAGTAGCCTTGGCTGAAATCGGGAGGATCGCTTGTTCCAAGGGAAGCCCCGTAGCCAATCCCCTTCATCAATTTGCCTGCGAATATCCCCGCATTCGCACCTGCCTTGCCAAGGCCTCTGGCCTCCGATCGAAATACCTCGATCGCCGAAAGGCCAGGCTTGCCGCCAGGAAGAATCCCGCCCAGGCCGGCCTCATCCAATTCCCGAACCAAAGCTGCTCGTGCGACAGGACCCTTCGTGCGCGCGAACAACTCGCTCGCCTTCGCGTAGTTGTCCATGAAGTACATGGCTCCGCTGTCGCGCTGCTCGGCAAGCTTGAGGAGAAAAGAGAACGGCACGGGTTGGAGATTTTCATCAGCGATGCCCAATGCATTTTGCTGGGCGACAGACAAGGCTAGTGTTTTGTCGTAAGTATCTTGGTCGAAAGCCTCTGAATCAGAGGGCCCAGTGCCAAATACGGCTTTCCAACCCTCCGAGATTTCTGAAGACAATCCATCGACATAGTCACCTGGATAGGCTCGCCTCCTTTCCAGGACCAGATTTGCCGCGGCAGCGGTTGAATCGTGGCCCGCCTGATCCGCCGGTGAAGCGTTCGGCCCCGGTTCGGCACTGACAACGGCGGCATTGATCTCCTGGTTCGACATGGTCGCCATGTCGAAAATCTTCTTGCCGACATTGGTACGCCATTCGAGACCCTGCCGGCGCCTGTCGCCCTCATCGAGGCCATAGATGGTCCTGTAGGCGTCCTTGCCCGGCATTGCGCCGGAGTAGGCGCCCGTGCGTGCTATCTCGTCCGGCGCTTCCCTCTCGGCGCGACCGATCTCGACGCGCGTCTGGATGTCCTGCCTGAATTTTGCGACCTTTGCCTTTAAGGCCAGCGCATCCTGTTCCTCCTGCGGAAGATCGTCCCTGAACGCCTGCGCGATGCGGTCATCCGGCGTCTGCGTGCCGACGCGGTCTTCTTTCCCGGGCGCCATCCTTGGGCCGTCCACAAAGGAGTTGCCCGCAGCCTGCGCGCTATCGCCAGCGGTCTCGCCGCCGGCGGCCGCTGCGCCGCCGAACATTTCCAGCGCGCGCTTCGGGTCCGTGGCGATCATCGCCTGAACCAGCGCCTTGGCCGAGTTGGTGCGCCAGGCGGCTTCCGCCGCTTGCCTGGCAAGCGGGTTGCCGATCTTGGCGATCAGGTCGAGCCCGCTCTGCCGGATCGCCTCGAAGTTCGCGGTGTCGTTCGGGTCGCCTTTTGCTATGGCGATGGCATTGGTCGTCAGCGTCGTGTCGACGGTGGCCTTCTCGTAGTCGTCGCGTTTGGTCTTTTGCCGCAGCGCCATGCGGTATGCGCCAACGACGCGCTTGTTTTCCTTCTGGCCTGCGAAAGCGGCGCGCTGGCTTTCGGGCATCGTCCGTTTCGCATCGTCGAACAGCGTATCGTACAGGCCTGGTTTCACCACCCGGCCGGCGCGCAGGTCGACCTCGCCATACATGGCTTCATGCATGCCTGCGCCATCCGCCGGCGCGTTCGCCGCCACTTCATCTTCGGCCTGCGCGATCCGCGCGTCGAAGCCGCGACGCGCCAGCTCGGCGTCGAACGCGTCCTGCTGGTCCTTCATCTGCTGGTAGCGTTCGGCAAGAGCGGAAACGTGGTCGCCGAAACCTTGCATGGCGCCGCCGATCGGCGACCCCTGGGGATATTGCACGGCGTTGCCGGTATCGAGCCGGCGCTGGCCGACGGAAAGGGGGATGATGTGTACCATCTACGTGTTCCCCGCCCACGGAGCCCTGAGGGCCGCACTGCCGAAGATCACGGAGCGGCCCGGCACAGCGGCGGCCGCAGCGCTTGACGCTGCCGCTTTCGTCGGGTCGTAGATTTTGGAGAGGCCGCCAACGAGCGCGCTGCCGGCGTTGAAGATTGACGCCGTCACCGCCTGCTTGCCCTGGAAGCGCGAGATGGCGGCTTGGCTGTTGAGATTGTTCTGGCGCAGCTTCGAGCCGTACAGCAGCGCGCCGAGATCCGCCTGGCCCTGCCTGGCATTCGCCGCCAGCACCTCGGTCGGCGAGCCGGCTATGCCGACGCCGGACGCGCCGGCCTGGGCGCGCGCCTGCGCCTGCAGCAGGTCCTGCTTGTGGCGCTCCTGGCCTTGCTCGAAGGCGGCGGCTTGAGCATCCGCCTGCGCCTGCTGCTCATAGGCCTTGGCCTGATAGTCGGCCATCTGCTTCGGCTGCTGGCCCTCGGCCAGCGCGCCGCCGACGGAAAGAACGGTGCCGAGAAGGGCAAGTGTGCACATGGTCAGCCTCGTTCGCCCAGGGGTTTGATTGCAGGAATGGGTTTTCTCGCGGGAATGGGTTTGATTGCGGGAATGAACTTGCTTTTGACGCCGGCGACCGGCGCGCCAAGCTGCGGGCGCGGGTCGAGTGGACCGCCGGCAGCGAGCAGGGACAAAAGCAGCCGGTCGACCTGCAGCCCGGCGCGGCTGAGGCGAGCGGGTGCGGCTGCCCGTGCGCCGGCCATGGCGGCGCGGCGGGCAGCGGTGAGGTTTATCTTCAGCTCGGCGACGCTGGCGGCGTCGAACAGGCCATTGGCGGTGGCGATGGCACGGACGAGCGCATCGGCCTCGAACAGTTCCTGGCGCAGCAGCTCGACCAGCCGGGCAGCGTTGCGCCAGCGCTCGGTCAGGGTGGCGGCTTTGGCCGCAATCTCGTCGCCAAGAGCGGCAATGTCGGCGCGGGCTTCGCTCTCGGCGGCGTCGATGCGGCGCGTGTCGGCGACGCAGATGGTTTTTTCCAGCAAGGTGATGACGTCGTTGCAGGCATCGAGCGCGGCGCGCGCCGCGGCCAGGTCGCCGTCGCCAAAGACGGCCCGGTCCTCGGCCTGCTCCAGCGCGCGCCTGCGGACGACGGCGTCGTTAATGTCGGTGTCGAGCAAGGCGATGACGGCCGCGAAATCGGCAGCCGTCCGCGCCTTGCCGAGGGTCTCGGCATGGGGGGTCATTGGGGTGGGTTCCTTGGTGGGAATGGTGCGAGAATGGTGACGTCGGCGGGACAGCACCCCCCTCTGTCCTGCCGGACATCTCCCCCGCATGGGGGGAGATTGGCAGCTCGAGCAGGCTCGCCAGTCTTGCTACGTCAGCGATTAGCGAAGGCAAAGATGCCGTTGATCTCCCCCCTTGCGGGGGAGATGGCCGGCAGGCCAGAGGGGGGTGGGCGGGAACTCGGCGTTGACTATTGCCGCATCAAATTTTTCTACGGCTCGGCGTCGAATACCGGCGTAAACGCCCGGATCGTGCAGGGCGTCGGGTTGAGGTGGCGGATGCGGACCCTGCCCTGCCCTTCCCAGCTGTCGTCGACCGGTACATCGACATTGCCGGTGTAGAGTTTCGCATTGCCGTCGGGTGCGACGATGCTCGGCATGCGCACGCTCTCCCAGCGGCCGCGGAGGAAGGACTGCACCTGCAGCCCGGTGGTGTCGGTCTCGAGCAGCGACAGGATGACTTTCGCCACCTTCTTGCGGCGGCCGATGACGGAACCGTCCTGGCCGCCGACGTCGAGTTCCAGCGTGTTGGCCTCGGACTGGAAGGGCAGCCCGACCTGCCACTTCCCAGCTGTGGCGCCGGCGGGCAGCGCCACCTGGCCGGAGGCAACCGGCAGGCCGCGATAGACCTTGCCGCCGGCCAGCACGTCGACCAGCTGGCCGTTGAGATGGCCGAGCCCGGAGACGACGTTGACGGGTGCACCCGAATAGGTCAGTCCGCAATCGACCTGAAAGGCATCCTCCAGCATGCCGTATTCGAATGGCGTGGTCATGATTTCGATGTAGCGCCTGGTCACCCCGCCAATGGTGCGCTTGACGATCAGCCAGATGTCGTCGACGCCGTTCTGGCCAGGCGTCACCACGGCGCTTTCAACGACCGCCCAAGTGGGTTGACCGGGGGCGGATCCAGCGAAGCTGCCGCCGAAGCGATGGCGGTGCATGCCGCGAACCTCCTGGCTCGGCTGGTGGGTGTAGCCGCCAAGTTCGCCATTTTCGAGCGGGAACCACAGCATCGGGTCGGGGTCGGTCTGGAAGGCGAGTTCGACCACGCCTTGCTTGGGGATATGTTCCGAGATCTGGCCGATGTCATCGGAGGTGAATTTGGCTGTAGAACTCTGCGTCAGCTCGGCAATCGATTTGCGCGAGCGGGTGACATAGAGGAAGGACTGCCCGGCATCGACCGGGCGGATGCGGGCGCAGCCAAAGGTGCGCGAACGGCGGTTCTTGAACGAGGACGGGGTGAGTGCCTCGTCGATGCCGGAGCCGGACAGTGCCCTGATACCGCCCGACGTGCCGATCAGCAGCGCACCATCGGAATCGGCGATCCAGACGATGTCGTTGGCCTGGCCGCCGCCGGCCTGGACGAATTCCAGCGCGTCGTCATCTTTCTCGCCGAGCGCGAAATTGTCGAAGTCGCCGGTCGCCGATGCATAGACCGAGAATTTTCGACTGAAGGCCAACCGCTCCTCATAGAGCGAGCCCGCCTCGACATATTTTCCGGGCACGAAGGTACCAAGCCGCCAGCGACTGATCGGACTGAGATCCGGCAAGGCATGGCCATACAGACGAACGGTAACGACTGTCGCGCTCGTGCGTGCTGCAATCTTGGCCCAGCGCCACCGCCCATCCGAACCGAGCAGCCGGATGGCGCGGCCAATATCCGATGTCTGGAACCCGGTATCATCGTTGATACCGGTGATCGATGACGCCGTCAGATTGAACGGCGTCATCAGGTCGCCGTCCTCGTTCGGCGCCCATTCGGCGAGGTCGGTTCTGGTACTGTCAGAGCCGCCGCCACCGTCCATGTCCATGCGCAGATATTCAAAGGCGGCCTTGTTGAAGAATTCGAAGAACCGGCGCTCGGAGTTACCCCAGCCTATCTGGCCAATCCGCGAGTCGATGGTTGTCCATGTCGATCCGTCGTTCGAGCCCTGGATTTCCCATTGCGTCGGCATATTTTCTGCTTCCGATGCGCTGTTCATGGCTTGCACCCAGTAGGCGTCGCAAACCTTCTGCGCTCCGCTCGCCTGCCGATATTGGACCCAGCCATTGGTGCCGGCACCGATCTCCGCACCTGTTCTGCTGTCCTTGTCGAAAATCGCCCACGCTGACGCGGAACCGTTGCTGGCCAAAGCCGTTCCGGCCGGAGCCGTCAAGCCTGTCATCTTCGGCACGTACGAGCCGTAACTGGCCGGCGTCATCGTGGTGCCGGTCGTGTTGATTGGATCGTAAGGGCCGTCGAGGAACTCGTAACCTGCCAGCGTCCATGTCGTGTGGGCGGTGCGGGTCAGCACTTTGGGCGCATAGTTCTTGTGGGTGATCCACATCTGGTCGGCTGACTGGACATAGGCGAGGTCGAACAAATCGGCCTCCAGATAGGGCGAGGCCACCTCGACCGTGCCGACGCGGGCGCCATAGGCATAGACGCGGATATAGAGGTCGCCGAACTCCAGGCAGTAGGCCTGCTCGGAGGAGAAGATGAAGGGGATGGCGCGCGTCTTCCTGGCCGAATTCTTCACCTCGTTGACGAAATAGCTGCCGCCGCGGGCGCGGATACCGCCATGCGGCAACGTGACGAAGTTCTCACATTTGGACAGCGCCGCACGATAGAGATCGAGTGAGGCGCGTGCGTGCAGGCGCGGGCTGATTTCGCCACGGGTGAAAACGTCCTGGATAGGGTAGAGCGCGGTCATCGGGCAGACACCCTGAAGTCGCCGCGCTGCTGCGCCCAGGATGAGGTGTAGAGCCGACCGCCGCGCTGGATGGCGTTGGCGGCAAAGGCCGCGTCCAGCGCCCGGTCATAGGCGGAGCGGGCGATGTCGATCATGCCCGCCTTGTGCGTCAAGGGATGCGCGATCTTGATGGCGAGGGCTGCCACCAGCACTTCGGTGAACAGCGCGTCCCAGTCGTTCGGGTCGGTGAGGTTGGCGATGTAACGGATGATCAATGGACCGGACCGGTCGCAGTAGATCAGCCCGGCTTCCTGGCGCCAGGAGATCGGTACGCCGTCCGGCTCGCCATTTGCCGTCAGCGGCAGCGGCCGCAGGCAATCGGCGGGCAGTTCATAGGCGAAGTTCAAGGTGCAATTGCCGCTGCCGGTGTCGGCGCCGGCGACGCTGGCGGCAAGGATGGCGAACACCCAGACGTGCCTGGCGAGTTCGGCTTCCCGCGTCAGGTCGAAATGCAGGTTGAGCAGGCGCGCCGCCTTGACGTCCTGGTCGAGACTGTCGATCGGCGCCTCGTCGAGGACGGCGAGCGCCATATTGGCGATGTCGAGCGGGGTGATGGCCATGGATCAGCGCCTCGTGGATGGTGGTTGATTGGGCAAGGGCATATGGCGGAGCGCCAATCTCCCCCCTTGCGGGGGAGATGGCCGGCAGGCCAGAGGGGGGTGCTGTCCCGCCGACCTGACGTAATTTGGAGAAGCGGTTGTGGGTTGAAGGGGGTTGAAAGGGACCGGAAGTTGGCGGTCCTTCACACCCCCCTCTGTCCTGCCGGACATCTCCCCCGCAAGGGGGGAGATCAGCAGTTTCGGCGACCCGCTGGCCGGACGAAAGGTACTACGCCTCGGTCGTTTTCAGCGCGATGAACGTCATGCTCTTGACGCTGGAGGCCGTACGGTCCCAGTTTGCCGCCAGCGCGAGTTCGGCGTCGGTGGCGAACTCGCCGGCCGAAGACGCGTCGAGGAAACGGGTGCCGGGCACGTGCGGGACGAAGTGCCTGCGGCCGACCATCTCGGTGACGCCGCCGCCATGGCCCTGGCGCGGCTTGCGGTCGAACTCCAGCGGGCCGCCTTCCGTGTTGACCGGAAGCTCGTTCCACAGGATCGCCTTGTCCTTGAACATGAAGGCGGTGTAGACGCCGGCCGCGACCGGAATGTCGTCATCGACCACGCAGCGCAGCCCCATGTAGTAGGGGATGAGCGGCCCGCCCTGCTCTGACGACGGGACATAGTCGATGAGATCGGCGAGCTTCAGTGCCTTCATCTGCTTGGAGTGCATCCAGATCGTCTTGAACTTGTCAGCGCGGTCGCCCATCAGATAGGCGGCCTCGATGATGTCGGTGTCGACGATGGAGGCGCCGGTGACGCGCACCAGGTCGCTGCCGTCATTGGCGATGTTGTCGGCGACGACCCCTTTCAGGATGCCGAGCAGGGTCAGCTTGTTGGCGCGCTGCCAGTACTCGGTCTGACGCTTGACGATCAGCTTCTGCGGGTCGTCGCCGGCCAGGATCGAGGTCAGGTCCGGCACCCCCCAGGCCTGGGCGCGGACGTTGCGGGCGGCGACCTCGCGGCGGGCGCCGATCTTCTTCATCTCGATGGAATCGGCCGGATCGTCATTGACCGGTTCGGACGGATCGTTGCCGAGATCCTTCCAGCCGGGCATGTCGACCGAGCGGCCGCCCATCGACAGCTTGGCGGTGATGGCCGGGTCGTTGAAGAGGATGCCGGCCTGGAAGATTTCCAGCGACTGGACGTGCTCCTCGAACGAGTACTGGGCATAAACGGACGGAACGATCGCGTCCGCGATACGGGTATAGGCGTCTGCCATTTTTCACTTCCTTTGAGGTTGATGTGGCTGTGGGTAGCTCGGGATCAGAGGGGGTTGTTCGGCATCCATAGATTCGGGTTTTCGCCCGCTTCCCGCGCGAGCCGCCGGGCGCGGGCGGGGTCGCTTTTGACAAGGGCTGAAATGGCCGAAATGTTGCGGTCGCCGGCGGCGTTGCGCTTGAACGGATTGCCACCGCTCACAGCCGCGCCGCCGTCGATCGTGTCTTCCCGGAACATCGCCTCGCCGACGGCATGGAACGCCTTCGCGATCTGCGGATCGGTCAATGCGCCGTCCGGCAGAAGGATGCCCTTGGCCTTATACGCGTCGACCAGTCCGAGCTTCTTCATCGCCCGGTTGGCAACTTCCAGCTTCTGGCGAAAGCCATCGCTGTCGGTCGGTCCCCAGTCGCGCACGAGATCGTCATGCGTGGCCTCGACCGAGCGGGCAAGCGCGATGTCCTGGCGCGCGGCCTGCTCGGCCATGTAGCCGACGAAGCGGTCGTGATAGGCCTGCGCCACTTTGGGCGTGGCGCCGGCCTCGACTGCCCAGGCCTTGGACGCCTGGGCAAGCTCGTCCGAATAAGCGAAGTTTTCAGGCAGGCCGTCGGGCCGCCTGTACTCGACCTTGTCGGGCGATGTCAGCGGACGCATGGTCTCGGGCAGCCGGGCATGAAATTTCTGCCAGTCTTCCGGGGATGCGTCGGGTGCTGGAACGCGCAGGCTTTCACCCTGCTGCCGTTCCAGCTCCGCATAGGAATTGAAAACCCGATCGAGGTTTTCGGCCTTGGTCCAGCCCTTGGTTTCAGCGAGCTTGCGGTTGCCTTCGGAAAGACCGTCAAACCAACTTTTGGCCGGAGGCGCGGCGGACCCGTTGTCCCCGCCAGCCGGTGGCCGTACTGGGTTGCCCGCCGGCTGCGCACGCGCCGCCACGGACCCGGAATCTGCCAGATCTGTCATGAGTGGATTCCTTCTTTTCTCCTTCTCCCCCTGTGGGAGAAGGTGGATCGGCGCGCAGCGCCGAGACGGTTGAGGGGTGCTGGAAGAAATGAGGCGTGGGTGAGCTGCTGATCTCCCCCCTCGAGGGGAGATGGCCGGCAGGCCAGAGGGGGTCGCCTCGCGTGGAGCGCCGACCTCCTCCGTCGCAAAAGGGGGTCGCATCCGGTCGCACCGACCCCCTCTGTCGCCTTCGGCGACATCTCCCCCTCAAGGGGGGAGATTAGCGGCTACGCGTTGTCGCCCCAGTTTTCCCACAGCAGCGTGATCGTGCCCGTCACGGCAATCGTCCCGTCGGCATCGATATCCGTGCCGGTCGCAAACGCCAGGTTGAGGTAAAGGTCCACCGGCGTCACCGTGCCATCCAATGTTGCGGCTGCCGCGACATCCGCGGTCGAGGCAGTCGATAGCGCGGCGCCCACGCCATCCAGCGTGCGAGCGGTCGAGGCCAGCACATTGACCATGGTGCCAGCAAGCGTGGCGCTCGATGCTGCCACTGAACCCAGCGACCAGGTCAGCGCCGCATTGTCGTTGATGGTCGCCGCGCGGGTGCTCAGCACCGCAAATTGCAATCGTGCCGTGCCGCCCTTGATGCGCACCTTGCCGTCGGCGAAATCGAAAAGCTTCTGGCTGGCATAGGCCAGCGCGTCAGCGACCGGCACCTGCATGCCGGCAAGGGTGAACACGGTGCGGTACGATCCGCCCTGCCCTGTGGTGACGGCCTTGAGGCCGAATTTGGGCGGGGCAAGTCCAGCCTCGCGAGCGGCGGCGCGCGACAGCGTCCGGGGAAGACCTCGGGTCATTGGTATCTCCATTCTTGGGGGGGTGAGGAGTGGTGCGCGCAGCGCACGGAAAGCCAATTGCTTGGCTTTCCGAACGACGAACGCCCGAAGCGACAGCGAAGGGCCGGATCAGTCCACTGCTGGTATCCAGCAGTCAGGCGGCACAGCGGCCTCGGAACTCAATTCATGCAACAGCGCTATCGCCCCGTTCGCGCAAGGCGTTTCCGCTTTGGCGACCATCATCTTCAAGGGCTGAGAAACCATGTCGCATTTCGTGAGCGGGCGTGCCGCCGTTTGGCCGCAATGCGCCAGCAACTGGCAACCATTCGCTCCAATCCGCGTTTGGGGCTTCAAAGGAGTTCCAAGATGATCATCAGACAAGCCATTGCCGCCGTGCTCATGACTGCCGCTCTGGCAGGCTGCGCGACCCAGACCGAACAGCAGCAGAGGGCGACCAACGGCGCGCTCATCGGCGGCGGCGTCGGCGCGCTCGCCGGCCAGGCGCTGGGCGGCAACACCAAGAGCACGGTGATCGGCGCCGCCGGCGGCGCCCTGCTCGGCGCCGTCATCGGCCAGGCCACCACGCCGCAGCGCCGCGGCGAACAGCTCTGCCGCTACCAGGACCGCTATGGCCGCATCTACACCGCGCCCTGCGACGACCGGTATTACAACAACGATTATTGAGGACGGGCTTCCCCTTCTCCTCGTTCAACGGGGAGAAGGTGCCCGAAGGGCGGTTGAGGGGCGGCGCCACCATCTGAAAAGCTGGCGTTGCCGAAGCTCAATCCGCGAAATTGCGGTCTTATGTAGCAAACGCACCAACATTCCGACTGCCGCTACCTGGTGGCTTCACATAAAATCCGGGAATGCCAAGAGCTGCCCCCATCGTTCGCTCGACCCGATACGAACACGCGATAAACACGCTTGTGGCGAATCGCGCGGAGGTCGCGCCATTGCGGCGGCAGCCCTGCCGCTTCCGGAAAGGCGAGCTTTACGGATAATCCTGAAGTGCGAGGCGGAAGGCAGCAAGGAGACGGCCCAGCGCATTGTTCAACTGAGGGGCTGGGAGCCGTCGCTAGTCGAGCGGATCAGGCAGTGCGTCAATACCGCGAAGGTGCGGCGAAAGCGGAAGGCCAAGGAGACAGAGCGCGTCGAGAGACGAGTTTAGACGTTAGCGCCCGCTTTGCGTGCCGCTAAGATTCGGGGGTTAACCTTGTGGCCACGCGCGGCGCGGATTTTAAGCGCAGAATCGCTATTCGCCTTTAGCTGCTGCCGCAGCGAGGCGATCTCTGAGTCGTTGAAATGGGCTGGCCCCATCGGAGCTTGGGTTTCTTTTTGGCCAGTCGGCCAGAAATGTTCCTTCACTCTCTGTAAGACACCGAATGTCATGGCCAATTTCCTCTATCCAGAGGGACGAAATGTCCACAGAATAAGTCGACTTAAGCACATCAACCGTATTCCCAGCAATGGGAAAACGACAGTGTAGGCCGTCATTGGTTGATAAAGCTGTAACTGCCGCGATGGTTCCACCCTTCGAAAGGATGTAGTTCCGCAGCGTCGCCAACGTGCCGCCAAGGGTACAATTGTCGTCGGCCAAGACATAGGTGCAATCTTGTCGCACCTCTCCCGCGAAGGCTGGTTGCCACAAAAACCGTGGGAACCGCTTCAATTTCGTGCGACCCGGACGCGCCGTTTCGATGATCTGGTCATCGATGGGGCAGTCCATTTCTTGGGCGAGATATGCGGCGTAGGCAAATGGAAGCGCATTTGTCGGGCGAAGGGCATTTCCTCCTTCGTCCATATCGTGAGGATCATATTCCGGGTGAGGAATCACTATCCGAGCGGGTTTCTTCTTGGCGAGAACAAGATCAATTATCTGCTCAACCACAGTCTGACGCACGCATTGGTCGACCAAATCAGCGGCGGCGCTTTCGTCAAACTGCTTCTTGGCGCGCTCGTATATCTCTGTCCCTCTAGCCGCCTCCTTTGCCGATTTTTTATAGGTTCCCTTCAACTCGCTCCATCGACAGTGCGAAAGAATGAGCTGTGGGTCATCTGCCTGCCAAGGTAGACGGGGATGCCGGCCAATTTTGCTATTCACGCGGGCACATTCAGCAGAATCTCAACAATCGCCTCTTCTGCAATACTATTCCGCTCTTTGCCAGTACCCAGCCCATACGCGGCTAACAGAATGATTGAGCGCACCACCAAGCAATGCGAAGGCATTGCCGCCATTCGACTGGCGACGGTGATCTTCCAGCCATGCGGCGTGATTGGTTGAAGTAGCGGTGCGAAACGAGCAATGGTCGAGGAAGGGATGAAAAAGAATGATCCCGGCCGGATCTAAAGGCCAGAAACGGCCAGCCGAGGGGATCGGCATGCCGTCTGCGACATGTGCATTTGTGGCCAGGTCCGGAGGCATATCCCGAAATATTGCCTGGAGCAGCTGCAATCACGGCAAACGCTAGCGGGACAGCGCCCCCCCTCTGTCCTGCCGGACATCTCCCCCACACGGGGGGAGATTGGCAGCTTTGCGGATGCCGCCTACCCTTCCGCCCGTGCCGCCTTCTCCAGCGCAGCCAGCTGCGTCTCGTCCAACGTCAGAAATCCCATAATGTGCTGCACCACTTCAGCCCGCGCATTGCTGAGCGCGCTGTGCAGTTCGAAGCCGTTCGGCGTTCTGGTCCTGGCCATCCACTCGCCATAGGACGGGCGGCGATAGTAGCCGACGGTTGCTGCGAGGTCGGCCAGCACCATTTCGCCGTCCTCGCCGGAGAAGACCCTGAGATAGGCCTTGGTCAGCGCGTCGCGCGCCTTGGCGGGACCGCCCGTCTGGCCGGCTCGGGCGAAGCGTTTGGCGCTCATGCTCCCTGCTCCCGCGCGGCCGGCACGGCCGTCGCTTGCCCGCCGGCGCCCGGCGCGGCCGATCCGGCCGTCGCCTCTCCGCCGCCGCCCGCCTGCTGCATCAATGCGTCGAGCAACCCGCTGTCGCGCGCCTGCACCGCTGCCGGCACCGCGTCCTTGGCGACCTTGCCGGCGGAGGCGATCGCCGCCATGCCGGCCTGGGCTTGTTGGGCCTGTGCTCTTGCTCCACGCAGACCTTCCACCTCCTCCTTGCGGCGAAAGATGCGCTGCGGGCTGCGGCCGGCGCTCTGCACGATCTTCAGCGCTTCGTCGCCGTCGATATTGTCCATGATGCCGGGATCGAACTGCGCCATCTGCATGGCCGTCGTCACCACCTGGATGGTGTCGCGCGCCTCGGCCGAGCGGCGCAGCACATCGAGCGGGCCGGTGAAGGTCGGCCGTACCGACTTGCCGGCGAGGCTTTCCGGCGGCGCGAAGCGGCTGTCCTCGTCATAAAGGCCCTTGTCTTCCAGAATGCCGAGTTCGCGGTCGAGATTGCTGGCAAAGCCGGCCTGGATGATCGAACCCGAGGGGCCGAGCAGCGCGCCCTTCTCCTCTTGGCGGATCAAGGCTTCGGTCGCCGTCATCTGCGGGTTCTGCACCAGCGTCTGGAACAAATTGACGAACATCATGTCGCGGATTTCTTCTGCCCGGCTCGCCGCGTAGTTGAAGGCATAGGTCGGGTTCTGCCCGGTCGCGATCGGCTGAATCAGCGGCCTTCCATTGTCGTCGATGAGGCCGGGATAATTCTCACCGGGGTTGAGCACCGGGACATAATCGAGCCTGGCCTTGGACGCCGTGGCCGGATCGGTGATCTGCTGCAGGGCGCGAAGGCCCGAGCGGCGCACCGCGTTCTCCTCGCGAACCGTCGTCAGCGCCTCGATAGCAGGCGAAATGCCATAGGGGTCGCCCTCATAGCGGCGCCAGTTGAAGGTCGACACCGGGAAGGACCGAAAACCGCTCTCCCTGACGATCTCCTCCTCGTCCTCGATGACGTGATAGGAGGCAAAGGCCGTGTCGAGATACTGATAGTCGCCGGAAAGCCGGTACATCTTGCGCTCGTCGCGCGGCTGGATGCACTGGATCAGCAAGATTTTCGTCTCGCATTTGGCGGGATCGTCGACCAGCATCTTGATCCGCGCCGGCATTTTTTCGTAGCCGAGCAGCTGCGCCGCCTGTCTTGCCGTGCGCTCGTAGCGGCGGTGGAAAATGTCGACCTGGCCCCAGCGGTTGCGGGCGAGATAGCCCTCGACCACGGGGATCGAGGCATAGCGGATCAGCGTGCCGCCAAAGCCTTCTTCGGCATAGAGATAGGCCGGGCCATAACGCACGACATTGCGCAGGCAGGCTTGCGTGGCCGGCACGAAATTGGAGTTGGCGGAATAGCGCAGCGCAAACAGGAAGTCGCGCAAGCCTTCCGCCCATTCCTTCTCCTCGTCGGTCTCCTCGTCATTCATTTCTGCGGTGGTCAGCCCGTGCCATTTTTCCGACTGCGGGATGATCAGGCTTTCGAGCCCGGCGGCGAGGCGATTGGCGGCCGAGTTGATGGTGTTGGCATAGACGCGGGCGCCGCGCCGCTCCTGCCGCTCGGCCTGCGAATCCGGTCCGCCGCTCCTGCGGCCGCTCCAGACATCGGGCGCATCGGGATCGCAGAATTCCGCCACCTGCTCCCACACCGCCTCGTACTGAGAGCGCTCGGTCTCGAGCTCGGATTGGCGGGACAGGATATCGCGGGCACGGGAATCGGTCATGAGGGGCTCGCTGGGTAGGATGTGAATGGACGGCGAAGCGGCGCTTCTCCCCACTTGAGGGGGAGATGGCCGGCAGGCCAGAGGGGGTCGCCGCGCGTAGAGCGCTAGCCTCATCTGTCGGTGGCGGGAGGTCGCGTCCGGTCGCACCGACCCCCTCTGTCGCCTTCGGCGACATTTCCCCCTCGAGGGGGGAGATCGGCAGCGTCAGCCGACTACGCGCTGCGCTTGATGCCCTCGAGCACCGGCGCCGTTTTCCGGCCAAAGCGCTGGACGACGAAGCGGCCCGCCTTCTGGCCGGGGACCTCGATCAGAGTGTAGGTGATCCAGGACAGCAACGTCACCGTCGGCAGCACAACGGCAACGACGATGGCGAAGCGCAGCGGCGCCGACAATTCGTGGCCGAACTCACTGATGACGAACGCCGCGACGGGCTGCAGCACCAGCAGATGGATCAGGTAGATGCTGAAGGAAAGCTCGCCCATCAGGTGGAAGAACCGGTTGCTGAGCGTCACGGCGATCGCTCGCGCCAGCGTTCCCGCCCTTCCAGGCAGCATGCGGTAGAGAACTAGCGCAAAGAAGCCCGCCACCAGCGCTTCACGCACCAGAAGCTTGCCCAGCCCCTGGTCGCCGCCAAAGGGCAGCGCCGCCAGCAGCAGCGCCAGTGCCAAGTACAGGATAGATCGCGGCTGGCTCTGATGCACGACTCCGGCCAGCAGCATCCCGCACAGGAATATCTGCATCTTCAGCGGCAGAAAGGACGGCATCGGAAAATGGATCGACAACAGCCGCATCGCAAACACGATGACGCAGCCGATCGCCGCGACCACAAGGGCGCTCCTGATCCAGTCCAGCCTGCGAACCAGCAGCATGACGGCCGGGAACACGGCATAGAACTGCATCTCCAGCCCCAGGCTCCAGTCAGGCAGCGGGCGTGCGATAGGCGAGGTTCGGCACCAGCCCAAACAGGAACGTGAGATGAGCGACGATGTTTTTCAGGCTGCCGTCGAGGTAGCGTTCCGGCGCCTGGTGCGATCTGGAGAGGAAATCGTCGATGATGATCCTGCAATCGTAGAGATAGGGGCCAAGCGCCAGCGCCAGGAAAAGCATGACATAGAACAGCGGCGCGATCCTGAAATAGCGGCGCGTCCAGAATTTCAGCCAGGTTTCCGGTCTTTGCCAAGGCTCCTTTTCCTGGCGCAGCTGATAGTGGAACACCATCAGGAAGCCGGACAGCATGATGAACAGGTCGACGCCGAGATCCGGCTCGCCGACGATCGGAATTTGCCAGCCGGTCAAAAGCATGCAGTGCCCGACCAGCACCCAGATCGCCGCAAGCGCGCGAAGCCCGTCCAGGCATTCGATCCGCGACGACTTGATGATGCTGGTTTCGTAGCTAGCCATGTTGCACTGCAGCATGGCGCCTGAGGAGCGATTGTCAAGCCGCTGAGAGATGACGAATTGCTACACCCTCCCCCTTGTGGGGAGGGTCGGCGAGTTCGCTTTGCAAAGCAAAGCGAGGGAGACGGGTGCAGCGCAGACCCCACCCCGTAGGCTGAACCGCACGTACCGTGCGGCTCAGCCTACGACCCTCCCCACAAGGGGGAGGGTAAGATGCGTCACCTCCGCTTCACCAGCCTGGCATGCCGTCGCCAGTACCACCACGCCAGCACGCGCTTGCTGAAACTGCGTTTCATCGCGGTCATGGTCATACCCCCAGCAGAACGCGGCGCTGGCCGGTGAGGTCGCCGGGCGCGAGGTCGGTTTTCACCGTCGCCGCCGTGCCCTGGCGCTGTTCGAGTTCAGTCCGCAGGGCTGCCTCGCGCGCCTGCACGTCCTTGTCTTCAATGGTCGGGGTCGGTGGCAGCGGCTTCAGCGCCGGCGGCTTTTGAAAGAGACACATGGTTCCAGCCTTCTCTTGTCCAGTCGTAGAGGAAAAAATCTTCGCCGTTGCGGCCATATCCAGGCAACCGGCAGCGTTGGGTGGCGCCGAGCCGGCCGAACCAGCGCAGAGCCAGTTCGTTGGCGGCAAGCGCCCGCGCCTCGACCCGCCAAGCGCCCCGCGCCGCGACCTGCGGCCCGAGCACGGCGTGGAAGTGCGCAGTGATGCCGGGCACACAGCGCTTCATGCGGCGCGTGCCCCAGCTCCAGGCGATCCACAGCCCGCCGCGCTGTTCGGCAGCGCCAAAGCCGGCCTCCGGATTGCCGTCTAGCTCGGCAACATAGGCAAAGCCCTGCAGCGCGGTGACCGCCAGCAGGGCCGGCGACCAATGGTCAAGCTGGCAGTCGATCTCGGCCCGGTCCTCGGCACGCAGATTGGCGGCGATGTAGGAGAGATCGCGCAGCGTGGCGGGAATGATGCGGACGGCCATGGATATCCCATCCCGCGCGAGGCAGCGTTGCGAAGACCCTCGGAATCCTGCCATCAAAGGCGTCGGAAGATGACGTCGATGCTTTCGCAGCGCTTGCCACAACCATAACAGGGCTATAACGTTCGAAATACAACCATAGGAGGTATCGTTGCGATCGCTCATTCTCGCCGCGATGGCGGTGTTTGCGTTGCCATTTGGCGCGGCTCAGTCGGACGACGTGGATAAGACGGACACTCTGTGGCAAAGCTGCCCAAAGGGCGTGCTCTTCAAGGAACTCGAGTCGGGGATTGTCGTGACCGTCATCAGACAAGGTTCCGGTAAAGCCGCCTTCACGGCGGATAAGAAGCTTTTGCAGCCGGCCACGGCGGCGGAGCTGGTGACGAAAGAGGGCGACCACGGATTTATCAGTGGTCCGATGCCTTCCTATATGTTTGCGGTAGGTCCGGATACAGTCAAGAACTTCAATTGGAGGTCCGCTGAAACTTACCCAGATGCATTCTATACCGTTCGGGACGATGAAGGCGTCGAACCACTACTAAATTTTGTTGATGTTGGCTGCGCGCCGTAGCTGAACGGATGATGATTGTTTTCACAATAAAGGACACCGCCTAATAAAGAGGTGGCCCTTTCTGAGCGGCACCGATATCGATCTATTTTACGGCCAAGCTGAATAGTAATCCTCTGGTAAATTTGTACCAAATTTTCCCGGAAGGAACCGCAGCAAATCGGGAGGCGTACCATGCAAATGAAGACCACGCTTCATTTTTAATTTCAGTAACCACTTAAGACCAGATTCGTCTGCATAATCTGGATTACCATAGCTAAGATTATCATCAACCGATGACGGCTCGCCTGATGCACGCTGCATTAGGTATTCGTCAACTATCCTCTATGCTTTAGGAAAACGTGGGTCGCCGATGGGTACTTGATCGATGTCGGATCGATTATGCTTAGACCTGGAGGTCGGACCATTAACGTCTGAGAATTGATCCTTGCTGTTTACTACGCTTTCAATGCTGTAGCCTCAATCCGTGTCTTTGCCGTGCTATCCCGCCACGCGGCTTCGGCCTGCAACTTGCCCTGCGGGTCGAGGCCCATCTTGTCGAGAACATCGAGGCCGCGCCGGCGAGCGGCGTTAAAAGCCACAGTGTCGTTGGGATTGCTTTGAGCGATGGCGTCAAGCTCGGCGCGCTGGACCCCGGACCATTGGTTCTGTTCATAATCCTTGCGCCGCTGGAGTTGCCGCTGCGCCATGCGCACCGCGCCTGCCATGCGCATCGCCTCCTTCTGCTTGGCAAAGTTGGCGCGTTGGCTTTCGGGCATGCTCGGCAAGACCTCGCCGAACATCTTGTCGAACAGACCTGGGCTTCACCGCTCGGCCGTCATACGGGTCCAGCTGGCCGTACATGGCCTCGTGCATGCCCGCGCCGTCGGCCGGCGCCTTCGCCGCCAGCTCGTCTTCGGCCAACGCGATCCGGCCGTTGATTGGCGGCGTGCGATCTCGGCGTCGAAGGCCTCCTGTCGCTCTGTCATCTTCCGGTAGTGCTCGGCCAGTGCGGAAAGCTCGTCGCCAAAACCCTGCATGGCGCCGCCGATGGGCGACCCTTGCGGATACTGCACTGCGTTCCCCGTATCGAGCCGTCGCCGACCAACGGAGAGTGGGATGATGTGTACCATTGTTGGCTGCTCCCTGGCTTTGAACAAAGGCGCGCAGCGCTGGCGACCACAGCAGGGCCGGGCCACACGCGTTCGCCCGCCCGCCTCGCGGGCTTTGTCGGATCGAAGACTTGGAAAGATCGAGGGCGCTTGCCCCTCACCGAAACGCCCCCAGCGGATCACTCTGCCCGGTCGTCCGCCTCGCGCTCTTGAACTCCGCGGGATCAACCACCGCTTCCCGCAGCATCATCACGCCATAGCGCGTCGCGGCCATCAAATCGTCGCGCAGTTTCACCACCTTGCCGTCCTTGCGATGGTAAAGCCGAAATTCCTCGAACCAGGGCAGCAGCGACGAGAACACCTTGAAGCGGCCGGACTGCATGCGGTCGAGCATCTCCATCAGCCCGGCCTCCACCGAGACCGAGCCGTCGGCGAAGCGGGCGTGGCCCGACAGCATGTTCAGCCCATGCGCGGAATATTGTCTGGCAAGTGCGGTGCCCGCCCCTTCCAGCGTCTCGCGGCGGCCGTCGCGCGGCCAGGCCCAGGGCAGCCACTCGCCCCACGGCTTCAGGGCCAGTACCTGCATGGCCGGCGTCTGCTGCGACGCCCGCGCCGCCTTGGAGATATAGACGACATCGGCCTCCGTATCCCAGGCCAGCTCGACCGCGGCCGACGGATGGTCCCAGCCGAAATCGAGGGCGCCGATCCGCGGCCAGTAGCGCGGCAGCCGGAAGGGCTCGCAGGCAATCAGCTCCTCGGCAATCGGAAAGATGCGGCCGGAGCCCAGCACCGGAACGCCGCGCGCCCGCGCCTCGCGCTCATGCTCGGGATAGGCGGCAATGATCGCGGCTCGCTCGTCCGGCGAATAATGTTCGGCGTCATCGATGGTCATGAAGGTGACGTGACGGGTCATGGGGCCTGCCGGATTGATTCGGGATGCCGTGATATGGCTTTGTTCGCGCACGATATTTTTGGGCCGGACGCGGCGGGTCTTCCCTTCTCCCCTTGTGGGAGAAGGTGTCGCCGAAGGCGACGGATGAGGGGTGTTCCAGGGAACGCCGACGCGTCACTCCGCTGGAACACCCCTCATCCGTCTCGGCGCTATCGCGCCGATCCACCTTCTCCCACAAGGGGGGAGGAAGAGCGCGCACCTCACCCGACAAAAAACGCAGCACCACGTCACTCATGCCAAGCAGCGGCGTGAACGTCACGATGGTGATGCCGCCGGTGGCGTTGGTGCGGGTCAGGCCTTCGGAATAGATATCGAGCGGCGGCTCCTCGTCGAACCAGACGCCATGCAGGGTTTCGCCCTGCCACTTTTCGCGGCCCTTCTCATAGCTCTTGAACGACAGCACCGATTCATCGGCCTGCACGTCGCCGCCGCCGCCCCAGCGCACCACGATGCTGTCGAGCGCGCCCGGCGCGCCGCGGCCCATCGTGGTCTGGCGGATGGCATCGGCGGGGATCATGCCGGTGCCCCATGCCGCCTGCTGCTGCGGCGGGCCGACCAGCACGCGCTGCGGGTTGTCTCGCGTGCCCTCGCCGGTCACGCCGGCAGCCCATAGCCTGACGGCGGCGTCGAAGGTCTTGCCCTGCCACCACGCGGGATAGCGGCCGGTGAGATGCATGGCCCATTCGGCGCCGCCGGCCCTGGTCTTGCCCAGCTGGTTGCCGGCCATGAACAGACGTTCCCGGTTCTGCGCGCCGGCGGCGTGAAACTGCGCCTGCCTGGGATAAGGCCGGTAGGCGGCAAGCTGGTTAGTCCTGCGCCTGCGGTCCAGCTCCTGCAGCAGCGCCAGATAGTGGCGGCGCGTCTTCAGGCTGGTCGCCAAACGGCCCGAGGACGGCTTCGAGGCCACGGATGCGGCGGCGGATCTCGTCATCGCTCAGGGCTTCCAGATTGTCAGATGAAACATGCAAATCCTTGGCCAGATCCTTGAGCAGCACCGATTGCACGATCTTCAGATACTGGTCGGGCTTGTCGGCCCGGACCGCGGCAATCACGCCGGCGCCATGGGCGCGGAAATCGGCGCGAACCGCGTCGAGGAAATCATCGCCAAGCGTCTTCTTCGTCCGCTTCGGCTTGGCAGCGGCGGCAGTCGCCTTGCGGCCAGGACGAGAACGCGGCGCCGTCCGGTCAGCCATGATCCGAGATCCCGGCGGGCTCGGCGGTCGCTGCCTGCTTCGCCTGCTTTGCCGGCCTTGCCCGCTTGATCTTGCCGGACTTGATCTTGCCGGACTTGCGCCGTGCCGATTTTGGCCCTGACCGTTTTGGGGCGGCCTTGCGGGCTGCATCAGCGGCCGGCGCGTGGCGCTTTCCGGCAGACGCGGCTTTCAGGCTTGAACTGGCGATCGCCCTTGCGTCGTGCGCGCCGCGCGGAAAACCGAAGCCGCCGATGGCATCGACGGGACCGCCGCGAACCATGCCGATCAGCACGCCCGGCACGACCGGCTCGATGCGGCCGATGCGCGCCTGCGGGGCAGCGCCCTCGAACACGCCAATGGCGCTGACGACCTCGCGGCCGTCATCGTCGGTGATGATGGTGGCATAGCGGTTGGACATGGGGGCCTCGCGGATAAGGCAGAATGAACCGAGGATAGCGTTCCTTCACGCCCCCCTCTGTCCTGCCGGACATCTCCCCTCAAGGGGGGAGATTGGCAGCTCCAGGGTCGCGACCAATTTGCAGCGCTGACGATTGGCGAAAGCAAGGCGGCAGTCCGATCTCCCCCCGTGTGGGGGTTGAGGAGTGGTCCGCGCAGCGGACGGAAAGCCAATTGCTTGGCTTTCCGAACGACGAACGTCCGGCAGGCCAGAGGGGGGCTGTCCCGCCGACATCCGATATCCGCACGTTGTGGGCATCAGGAAAACAAAACCCGCCTCGTGGGCGGGTCGGTGGCGCAAATCAGCACCATGGACAAATCATAGCAAAGCTGCCCTCACCCGTCAATACCAATAAGAAATAATTCCTAACTATATACTCGACGTACCAGACGGATTTGCGATAACGAATCCAAGGAGTTATCGCAATGTTCGATCTGACCAACGCCATTTACCACGACGCCGACAAGCCCGCGAGCATTTGGAGGCTATCCATTGGAGCCATGAAGGAAGACGTGAAGTCTTCCGGGCCGCTTGGCGGCGAAGGCAAGACCGTCGAGGCCGACGAGACCTACATCGGCAAGCGTGAGACGCCTCGCGTTTCAGAGCAGCGCAAGGGCCGCCCCTTCACCAAGAAGGGCAAAGGCGGCGGCGCGCATAAGCGCATTGTGGTTGGTCTGGTCGAGCGCGGCGGCAAAGCCCGTATGTTCCATTTGAACGACGCCACGGCCTCTACCGTGCGCGATGTGCTGGTCCGCAACGTGTCTCGCGACACGACGCTCTATACCGACTCGTCGCGCCTCTACACGCGCACTGGCGATGAATATGCATCGCACAAGACGACCAATCACGCCGCTGGCGAATACGTACGCTACGAAGGCGCAGAGACGATCCACTCCAATACGATTGAAGGCGTGTTCTCAGTGTTCAAGCGCGGCATGGTTGGCGTCTACCAGCATTGCGGCGAAGCTCACTTGCACCGCTACCTTGCTGAGTTCGATTTCCGCTACAATCGTCGCACGGCTCTTAAGGTGACTGACACCGAACGCCACGACCAGTTGCTTGCAATGATCGAAGGCAAGCGCCTTACCTATCGGCGGATTGGTGAAGCCGGTCACGCCTAAGCAGAAGGCGCGCCGGTTGATGGCAATTCGAAGTAGTAAGGGCTCTAGCTCGGGGCTTTGAACAGGCCCCGAGCGATCCAGCCCACCAAGCCCACGACAGCCACCGCTGTAGATCCAATAAGAGTGATGACGACCTTATCGTCCAGCTTGAAGGGGCAACTCGGAATTCCCTGTGCGATCAGGATAATCCCTGAGAATGCCGAGAAGACAATTAGGAAGCGGAATGCTTTGTCGGCGTACCCCTGCCTGAGATTTCGGTCGGCCCGCTGGTCAGTCACGCCTTCTTTTAGGCTGTCGATTTGCGTGCGCAGCTTCTCATTTTCCAGCCGCGCCTTCTCGAGCTCGTAAATCGCCTGAGACTCGTCCGTCTCTGCGGGCAACGACTCCACCTCGGCCCTTACCAGAGCCTTCATATCGGCGTCTGGCTTAGCGCTTTTCGGCGAGTCCACTGAAATAGTCCGCAATCACATTGTCTGGAATTACAACGCCGCGACGGCCGGGCTCAAAGACCCTCTCCCAAGGTGTGCCTCGCCGGTGGGTCAGGGATGAGAGCGTTGACGCCGGATAATCCGCATATGCCGCGTAAACTTGCTCCAAAACATCTCGCTCGTTCGGCTCCAAATTCTCGCGTGGGGCGTCAATTGGCTGCGTAACCGGATCAGGCCCCCACGGCGCTAGAGCGCGATACAGAGTGGGGATGACGGGACCAAACTCCCACGCCTGCACCTCGTCGCGGATAAGTGGATGGCGATGAAGAGCCATGTTCCAGCCGTGGGCAAAATAGACCAGCTTTTGAAGCTGCATATTTGAAAGCGCGCGACCGCCATCGCGTCTAGCGCGCTTAATGAACCAATTGGCTATAGCCCGCGAATCAACATATGGCATGGTGCCTCAATATGAGGAGTGCAAGCTAAAAGTCCAATTATTCAGGCTTTTCGGCCTTATTTTCGGACTTTTGCGTCTTCTGGTCTGTCTTATGCTTTTCTTCATGGTGCGATCTGGGCGGCGTCTTCAGCATCCGCTGTACCGTCTCGTTGAAGCGTGTATCGTTGGTTTTGTCGCTATCACGGTTGGCTGATTCTTTCATTGGACCCTATCCAGCGAGAAGATTTTGAACGCGCCATCGGCAAGTTAGCCATCAATTGGGCTGCTGCCGAACACGGGTTCGACCACTGCATTTCTATCCTATTTTATGAGAAAGGCGCTAGCTCGCTAGTTACTACATTGCCCCTGAATGCGCGGGCAAAAATCCGATTCTTCCAAAAGGCGATCAAAGCAATACCAGAGCTTGCTGGGGCCGTTCCACGGGCTGAGGAGCTTGCGAACGCTGCCTTCAGAATCCTGGATGATAGAAACTGGTGCATCCACGGGACGGCATCCATGATTGGCGGCACGCTCTTCGAGCAACCCTTCAATCTGTCGCGCTTCGAACGACCAGCCATGGAATCCATAGAACACAAGGAGGTCACCATGGGTTTCATCCATGTGACCAGCGAATCATGCGCCAAACTAACGCTGGCTTTGGCTGTGTTCATGTTCAGGAAGTTCGGTCTGTTCACTGAGAACGAGGTCGAGGATGCGCTTCGCGGTGTCCGCGAAGATATCACCTTCTAGCTCCGCGTCCCTGCCTCTATTTGCGCTTTCAGATCAGTGCCGGCCTGTCGGCTCGAATCATAGGACATATTCCCATACTTTCTCAAGTATATAATTAGGAACTAATTCCTACTTCGGTCAAAGCCGCGTCTTGGCGCGGCCGCGCATTGCGCAAGGGCAGCATCGATGGGATGCTGGGTCTCGTCGGAGAGCGCACAATGAGCGATGTGACCAGTCACTATGGCAGCGGCGGCATCGTCGAGCGCATCCTGGCGGCTGTGCCGGATGCCAAGGCCGGCGGCCTCGCGGCCAAACAACTCTATCCGTTCGACCAGCTTCATGGCCGCGAGCTGATCGCCACGCAGGACCATGCCGCGCGTCTTACCCCCTCCGCCACCGATCGGGTTCTGGACATCGGCAGCGGCATTGGCGGCCCGGCCCGGTTTCTGGCCGAGACCTATGGATGCAGCGTCGACGGCGTCGACCTGACGCAGGCGTTCGTCGAGGCATCCCGCCGATTGACCGAGCTCTGCGGCCTAGGCGACAAAGTGCGTTTCCATGAGGCCGATGCGACAAGGCTGCCTTTTGCAGACGACACATTCGACGCGGCAATCTGCTTCTATGTCGGCATGAATATCGCTGACAAGGCGGCGGTCATTGGGCAAGCGTGGCGCGTGCTGAAGCCGAAAGCCAGGCTTGTCTGGACCGAGGCGGTGCTAGCGGACGGCGAGCCTTACTATCCCTTGCCTTGGGCGGTGTCGTCGGCGGCCAGCCATCTTGTCGACGGCGAGACCCTGAAGGCTCTGTTTGCTTCAGCCGGATTCCGGGTCGACGATGTCATCGACGAAACCGGCGATCACGTCGAGCTGGCGTTGAAACGGGCAAATTCCGGCCTCGTGCCCTCGCCCGCCCAGCAGCAGGCCAATGAGATCGTGCTCGGCGCCGAGTTCGTGCGTCGGCGAAAAAACTACATAAGCAGCCTGAGCGAGGGAAAACTCGCGTCACTGGCCGTTATTGTTTCCAAGCCGCATGAAAACCCGCCTCGGCGGCGGGTTGCTGGCGCAAATTAGCACCATGAACAAATCGTAGCATAGCTGCCCTCACCGGTCAAGATATTTCAGGAAAGAATTCCTACATCGACATCGACCGGAGACTCGGTGATGTTAGCGCTACCACATCCGGCGTCAAGTCATATGCATATGTTCTAAAGTGCCATGCCGTCGGCGGATGTTGTCTGATAATTTGCCCTTTGGCATCAAGGGGGCAAAAGAAGCCATGTCTGAGGACAAAATCCGAAATATAAATCTGACCGCCGACATCGTCGCGGCATTCGTGCGCAACAATTCAGTGCCTCCGGATAGCCTGCCGGCGTTGATCGAGAGCGTCAATGCAGCGCTCGCGGCCGTGGACAATCCCGTTGCTCCGCCGCAACCCGCGCCTGAGCCCGCGGTCAACCGCAAGCGCTCGGTAACGCCGAATTTCATTTACTGCCTCGAGGATGGCAAGAAGTTCAGGTCGCTGCGGCGTCATCTCGGCTCCGCCCATGGCATGACGCCGGAAGCCTATCGCGCCAAATGGGACCTGCCCGGTGACTATCCGATGACGGCGCCCAGCTACGCCGCCAAACGCTCGGAGCTGGCAAAGGAGTTCGGGCTCGGCATCAGGACACCCGAGGCCCCGGCCGCCAAGGCGCCGGCCAAGAGCAAGACCAAGGCGTAAAGGCACGCCCCCTCCGTGCCGTACGCCTGCTGGAGGACGATCGTGGTGGCCGGAGAGCCCAATGACGTTCGCGTGGAACGTGTCGACCGCCGCCAATGGGCGGTGCTGGTTGCCGAGAATGGCACGGTGACCCAGCATCTGTTCATGGCCCAGGAAGCGGCCGAGGAGTTTGCCGACGGCGAGCGGACAAGGCTCGGCCTTCCCGCCAGGCCGCCGGCGGCGGATCCGCTGGCCTGAACAGTCCTTCGACCGGCTGCAGGATACAAGACGCAGCCTTCGACAGGCCGTCTAGCGACTGGTCATTAGCTGGCTCTTATGGAATCATTCCACTCCAACTCGGGGGAGAGCGGGATGGACAAACCAGCCATGGCATCCGTGTTCAGGATGCGGCAAGCGCCAGCCACTGTTTCGGGCGTTCGCAGCGTCGGCCAAGGCCAGGCCGATCCGGTCATCGGCAGAAGGCCGCTCGGCGAGGCGATCCGCTTCGTCATCGACGCCCATCCCCATTACGACATCAGCGGCGTTTCGATCGCCTATGGCGACGGCTCGGCCCCGCGCCTCGGCAGGCGGGAGGTCAAGGCGCTGTGGGCCGAATATGGCCGCCGCTGGATGGAAGAGTAGCGCAGGCCATCGGCCGACGCCTATCGCTTGCATCCCGTCCGGATCGTAACAGCGGCTCATGCGTTGAGCGTGAGCCAAATGGGAGCAACAGCCATGAACGTCGCCAATCTGCAACTCGAAGGCCTGCTGATGGCCGTCGCCTCGATCAATCAGGTGCTGGTGCGCAAGGGCCTGCTCACGGTGGAGGATATCGACATTGCGCTGCGCAAGGCCGAGGCCATCGAAACCGGCGAGGAGCGGTCCGACGGCATGTCGGAGTCCAACCGCGACGCCGTCAACTTTCCGATCAGACTGCTGGAACTGGCCAATCAATGCCAGCCGGAGGCGGACATGCCGTCCTTCTCGAAACTGGCCCGCATGGTCGGCCAGATGAAGGAACCCTACAACGACCAGATGTGAGGCGGTCTGCCGACGCGGGGCCTCACCCTCGGCCAAGTTTCGAGGCAAGCACGCTGCCCGGTCCATGCACGGCGGCAAACAGCAGGCCGGCGGCGAACGGGAAATGGGACATGAAGGCGCCGAACTCGGCCTGGTTGCCGGCCCAGTGCGACGGACCGTGGAAGGCAAAGCCTAGGAAGACCACGTAGACGGCGGCGACCACGGCGGCCGGCGTGAAGAACGCTCCGGTCAGCAAGGCGATCACCAGCAGCGTTTCGAGGATCGCGGCGCACCAGGCCAGAAACAGCGGGAACGGGAAGCCGGCGGCGGCGATGTAGCCGGCGGTCATGTTCATATCCATGAACTTGAAGGCTGCCCCCATCGCGAACATGGCGGCCAGGGTCAGGCGGGCGATGAGAATGGCCGCGGTCTGCCATGGCGATTGAACGGCTTCCATGATGTCCTCCAAGGGTTGCAACGGGTTTCGCCCCAAGGACGGGCGCCACGCCGCCGATCCTACACCAGCCCGCGAAATTCTTTCGCGGCAAAGCCGAACCTCGCAAAGGAGGCGCTTGCAATCCTCTTGCCGCGAGTGGCCGCTCAGAGCTTCGCCATCAGCTCCCGCCCCAGCCGCTTCGGCGGCTCGGCCCGAAGCACCACATTGGTCGTCACCGCGCCGTAGCGGCCGATGGCGTCGACGATGCTTTCGAGGTCGGGCGGCGACGGCACGACCACCTTGACCAGAAAACAATCCTCGCCGGTCACCCGCAGTACCTCGAGCACCTGCGGCATGGCGGCGAATTTCTTCAGGCAGGTCTGGATGTGCTCATGCGTGGTGCGCAGGCGGATCATGGCCATGGTGCCGAGACCGAGGGCGGTGGGATCGATCGCGGCCCGGTAGCCGGCGATGATGCCGCGCTCCTCCAGCCGCTTCACCCGCTCCGACGTCGCGGGCTGGGACAGGCCGACGCGGCGGCCGAGTTCGGAAATGCCGATGCGGCCATCCTCCTGCATGATCTCGATGATTGCCATGTCGGTGGGGTCGAGCCGTGGCCGGTAATCGCCGTTTGTCATGAACACCTTCAATCCATCGGAATTCTTCGTCGCTTTCCGATGATCTCTCATTCCGCGAACAAGGAGAAGCCCTAGGATTGGGACATCATCTGCGGCGAAGAAACAGGATTTTCCATGACCGACTTCATCATTCTGCCGGGCAGCGGCGGATCGGGCGAGGCCCACTGGCAGACACGCTGGCAACAGGCCGACCCGGCGATGCGCCGCTTCAGCCCGGCAAGCTGGGAGCTGCCGGATTTGGACGACTGGGTGGCGGCGCTGGACGTCGCGGTGTCACAGGCACAGACCCCGCCGGTGCTCGTCGCCCACAGTCTCAGCTGCCTGCTGGTCGCGCATTGGCAGGCGGTGTCGAGCCGTCGGATCGGCGGGGCGTTTCTGGTTGCGGTTCCCGACCCGGCCTCGCCGGTCTATCCCGCTTACGGAATTCCCTTCGCCGATACGCCGCGCGGGCCGCTTCGCTTCCCCTCGCTGATCGTGGCCAGCACCGACGATCCCTATGATCCGAACGGCTATGCCGGTGAGAAAGCCACACAATGGGGCAGCGAACTGCACATCGCCGGGCCGCTTGGTCACATCAACAGCAATAGCGGGCTGGGCGACTGGCCGGCGGGAGTGGAGCTGCTGACGGCCTTCGTGAGAGACAGACAGGCCGACCACGCAATCGCACCGTAGGCGCCCGAAGCGTGCGCCGCGGGCTTGCCCCAGCTTGTCCCGCCAGCTATCTCTCGGGAGGGCGTTTGTGAGGGAGCCTGCGAATGGTGTCCGTCCGATATCTGGTCCGCGATGTCGATCTGTCCATCGCGTTTTATACGAGCCATCTGGGCTTCGCGCTGAAGCAGCAATTCGGTCCGGCGATGGCCATCCTGACGCGCGGCGACCTCTCGCTCTGGCTCGCCGGTCCCTTGGCGTCGGCAGCCAGGCCGATGCCGGACGGCCGGACACCCGAGCCGGGCGGATGGAACCGCTTCGTGCTCGAGGTCGAGCAATTGCCGTCAATAGTGACTGAGATGGGCGAGGCCGGCGTGGGGTTCCGCAACCAGATCGTCGAAGGTCCGGGCGGGCGACAGATTCTTTGTGAAGACCCGTCCGGCAACGTGATCGAGCTGTTCGAGCCCAGCTAGGCTTCGGCCGTCGCCTCGGATTCGGCGCCGGGCTTTGCCTGGCCTTCCCACTGCCGCTCCGCCTCTGCTTTGCGCTTCGGACAATCCTCGTAGTCGTGCTCTCGCGAACCGCAATAGGAGCAGCATTTTGCCGGCGTGTCGGTTCGAAGCATTGTGGCCATGCACAAGAATGCACGAAAATTCATCCGGTTGCAGCAGCGTCCGCGACGTCGCTGCTCGGATGCGTGACCGCCAGCCTGGCGACGCCGCTCAATAGCCGCCGACGATCGGCAGACTCTCGCCGGTGATTAGCTTGAACATTGCGGCCAGGAACACATAGGCCGGCGCGATCTCCTCCGGCTGGGCCGGGCGCTTCACCGGGGTCTTGGCGCCGAACTGCGAGACATCCGCCGCCTGCTTGTCGGACGCGAGACCGGCAGAAGGGTTGGCGGCAGACATTGCGCGCGGCGCGTATTCGTCCGGCCTATATCAAAGTTAAATGCGGATGCTGGGGGTGAGGTGGTAGGTGATCGCGATGGGGGGACTCTCAACGCGCTCGAGGTGTCCCATGGACGTTCGAAATCTGATTGCCAAATTGTCAGCCGCGGTATTGCACCGCCGCGCCGCGTCTTCGCCGATACTGTTCAGGCCGATCCGCAACTCGCTCGCCGACATCCCGTTGAAGCCGGCGCCGCGGCCGCCTTATCGTCCGCATCGGCCGATCTGGCCGGCAAGCAACATGTAGCTCGGCGGGCTGCAACCAGTTTGTGATTTCCTCGTTTATGGCGATCCCGTTTTCAAGGAGGCAAGTGATGAGATCGATCCGGGCGAGGCGCGAATGGTTTGGATGGTGAGCGCATGAGCCGTTTTCTGCCCCTGACGATCAGATTCGTGGACGGCAGCGCGATGACGGTGTCGTCGATCGCCGACGCCAGGAGGGCGCTAGGCGGAACATGGAAGAACAAGCAGACGGCGGCCTACAAGGCGGCCGACAGGCTGGTGGACGACGCGTTGAACGGCATTTGCCGCCCGGACATCGCCTTTGCCGCTTTCCAGAATGCCGCCGCCCAACAGGGCTTGCTGAAGCCGGCCAAGCCAAGTGCCGCCCTTGCCATGCTCGACGAATTGGCGTCGCTGGATGGGCATCGTTGAAAGACCGGCTGACGGATTGCCGGCGATGTCATGGCGAACGGCGGATGGCCTATCTCGGCTCGCGGTTCATGCTGAGATAAGTCGGGTCGAACTCGGCGATTTCCACCAGTTGCTGCCAGTCCAGAATGGTCACCATGTAATTCGCCCAGCCGATCACACCGATCTTGCGCAGCGCGCCGATGACCCGGTTCATGTGGACGACCGAAAGCCCAAGCACATCGGCCAGTTCCGCCTGCGACAGGGGAAGCCGGAAACTCATGCCGTTGGTCTGCTTGACGACCTGGAGCCGCACGAACAGCTCGCACACCAGATGCGCCAGGTGCGACGTCTTGGACCGCCGGCCCATGGCCACGATCCATTCCCGGTGAATGGCGCCATCGACGAGCGTGTCCAGCCACAGCAAGCGGCTCAGATGAGGCGCCTGTTCGGTGATCGTCCTTAGCCGACTGTGGTCGGCGGCGATCACCCGGCATGGCGACAAAGCTATAATGCCATGGTCCATTGTCTTGAGCAGGAAGGCGTGCAAATCGACAAAATCGCCGGGCACCTGCAACGAGGTGAACTGGCGGCCGCCATCCTCCAGCACTTTGTAGCGCGCCGCCAATCCCTCGATGATGAGCGTGCTGTAGCCTGGCCTCGACCCCTCGGAAACGATGTCCTGGCCAGTGGCAAAATCCATCTCGATGGTCATGGCGGCGGCCAGCAGCCCCTTTTCCTGCTCGGACAAAGCGTCATGCTGGCCAAGGTTGAGATAAAGCGGTTCTAGCATCGAGGATCCAGTTCGAGATTTCGTGGACATTCGTGGCCTAGCCAAACGCCGGAGATCGGGTGCGGTTGCAATCGGCCGGCACGGCGACGGCTCCTGGCAGGAAATCTGCTCAGGACACAGTCGCATGGAACCATGGGTGCGGGTTGGGATTTAATCCATGTCGCTCAAAAATGGCCCCGATTTTGAGACAACGACATGCATAAAAACACAGACCTGAAGCGCGTCGCCTGCGTCCTTTCAACCGCGATGCGCCTTAGCGTTCTCACGCAGGGATCCTTGCACACATGGAACGGTTCTACTTCGACTTGTACAACGCCGAGACCCAGATTGATGAAGAGGGGCAGCTTTTTCCCAGCCGGGAGCGTGCGGGAGCCGAAGCGCTGCGCATATTGCACGATGTGGCGCGCGACGAGATTCCGGAGGGCGACCACCGGCGGATCACCGTCAAGATGCTGAACGAGAACAGGGAGCAGATATTCGAAGCGTCGCTGACCATGGCGTCGCTGTGGAGTTGAACTCGTCGACCCTGTCGAGGACTGTATGGAACCTCTTGCCCTCCCCTCTGTTTCCTAAGGAGGGGCCAGCGGCAGAAGCTGCCCGGCTGATTGACTGGAGGCATCTATGTCCTTGCAAAAGCTTCATCCCGAGCAGGTCGACGACACACGCAGGCTTGCCTATTCGACCTTTGCCCCGGCGCTGATCGGTTCGCTCACCAAGCGTCTGGCGCGGTGTCAGGGCGTCAAGGAACTGGGCGCCCTGGAAAAGTCGCTCATCCGGCTGATCGAAGACTCCGATGTCGATGGGCCGCAAGCCGAGGCGATGAAAGAGTTCGCAATCGAGCTGGTGGTGTCGACGATATCGGAAGCCCGCGCTCACCCCGACACCAAGAGCGATGTCGAAGCCGTTGGCGAGCGCCGCGCCGAAGGCCGCTCCGAGAACCCGCAGACGCTCGAGGAGCAGTTGCAATCAGGCCTCGAAGACAGTTTTCCGGCCAGCGATCCGCCCGCCGTCGTCTCGACCGCCATTTCCGGCGGCTCGAAGGACCTTGTCGGTACAGATGAGGTGTTGCGCCGCAAGAAAGAGGCGGCGCAGCGAAAGCAGGAAAAGGCCGACGCCGGTTAGCCGGACAAGTCGCGCGAGCCCGAGGCGATGAGAGCCGTCAGCCGAAGCGCTTTTCCGGCGACTGTCCGCTGGCCGGTGACTGTTCGCCGGCCCGCGTGACGATCGCCTCGAGCGGCTCCGGCCGGTGAAGCAGAAAACCCTGGCCATAGGCCACGCCCATGCCGCGCAGAATGTCGAGCGCTTCCTGCTGCTCGATCTTTTCGGCCACCACCGCGCAGCCGAGACTTTTGGCGATGCCCGCTATGGCCGAGACGATCTCGCGGTCGAAACGGCTTTCCGCGATATTCTCGATGAACGAGCCGTCGATCTTGATCTGATCGACCGGAAAGCGCCGCAAATATTCGAACGAGCTCATGCCGGCGCCGAAATCGTCGAGGCTGACGCGGCATTGCCGCTCGCGCGCCTTGCGCACGAACTGCTCGGCGGCGTCGAAATTGGTGACGGCCGCGGTCTCGGTGATCTCGAAGCCGATGCCGGAATGCGGCGCCCCGGTCTCGGCGATGACGGCGTCGACGAAATCCCATAGCAGCGGATCGCTCAGCGTCTGCGCCGACAGGTTGAAGCCGAGCATGATGGCGCCTGACCGCATCGCCGCGCCATGCTGCGAAAGCGCTGTCCTGATGATCCAGCGGTCCAGCCGCGAGGCAATGCCGAAGCGCTCGGCGACCGGAATGAATTCGTTGGGCGGGATCAGCTTGCCATTGCGCCCGGCAAGCCGCGCCAGCACCTCGACGTGGCGGCTCTCCTGCCAGGGCTGGCCGAGCAGATGGATTTCCTGGCCGAACAGTTTCAGCCGCCCGTCATCCATGGCGTCGACCGTGTCGGCGGCGACACGCGCCGCGTTGAGGCCGCCGGAGCCCGACGCCGCATCGGCCGAAAACACCGCGAAGCGATTGCGCCCGGCCGCCTTGGCGGCATAGCAGGCGTCGTCGGCGCAGGCCAACGCATCGGCAACCGTGGTGGTGGTGTCCTCGACGAAGGCGATGCCGATGCTGGCCGCGAGTTTTCGCGAGGTCGCCGGCAGTCCGAGGTCGGCGTCACGGACCGCCGCAAGAATCGCGCCGGCCAGCGCCTCGGCCTTGGCCGATTGGCAATTGGGCACCAGCAGCGCGAACTCGTCGCCGCCGAGGCGCGCGGCACGCGCCGATGCCGGCAGGCAGCCCAGAATACCGGCGGCCACACCCTTCAGCGCCAGGTCGCCGGCGGCGTGGCCGGCGAAGTCGTTGAGCGCCTTGAAGTAGTCGAGATCGACGTAAAACACCGCCAGCGGCAAAGCCCGCTCGGTGGCGATGTGCACGGCCAGCAGCCGGTCGAAGGCGGCACGGTTCAAGAGGCCCGTCAGCGCATCGTGGTGAGCGGCGTAGGCGAGTTCCCGCTCGCGTTTCTTGTCCTCGGTGATATCGCGCACGGTGCCGAGAATCTGGCCCGCTGTCTCAGGCGCCGCGATGAAGCGCACCAGCGATTCGACATGGCGGATTTCGCCGTCGCGCCTGACGATGCGGTATTGCGCGGCGACGACGCCGTCGGTCGAAAGCGGCGCCAGATGGGCGCGCTCTGCGGCATCCTTGTCGTCGGGGTGCAGATAGGAATGCCAGAGGTCGGCGGCCACCTCGTCGGTGTCGGCGACCAGGCCGAATATCTCCCTGGTGCGGGCGTCCCAATAGCTCTTGTTGGCGTCGATATCGTGATGCCAGATGCCGGTGCCGCTGGCCGCCAGCGCCAGGCGAAAGCGCACATTGACCCGCTCCAGTTCGGCTTCCGCCTCTTTCTGCCGGCTGATGTCGGTCTGTACGCCCATCAGCCTGACCGGCCTGCCCGTCTCGTCACGCTCGACAATGCCGCCGCGGTCCAGCACCCAGATCCAGTGGCCGTCCTTGTGCTTGAGGCGTAGCTCGGTCTCGATCGAGGCGGTCAGGCCGGAAATGTGCCGCTCTCCGCTGGCCAGCGCCCGCTGGCGGTCGTCGGGATGCGTCAGCTTCAGCCAGAGGTCGTCGCTGTTGGCAAGCTCGCCATCCTCATAACCCAGCATGTGCGACCAGGTTGGCGAATAGAAACAGTCGCCGCTCAAAATATCCCAGTCCCATACGCCGAGATGAGCGCGTTCGAGCGCAAGCGCCCAGAATTCGCCGTTGCGTATTTTCTCTTCAGCCATGCCCTGGTTTCGCTCACTCCGTCGCCGCCACTATGCACGCAAGCAGAGAAGAAAGCGTTACCGGGTGCGCCGCGCCCACAGTGCGGACAAGGCCTGCAATCGTGCCGGACCATGCCGTAAGGCGTCATCATGCGATTGGGGCTCGTCATGCCATTGGCGCCCTGATTGGAACCGCCCTGCCCGGGCCTGGCTCGACGATCCTTATCGCGCGGCGGCGCGCATTGTCCTCGAGCAGGCCGCGCAGTTCCTCACGGCCGCGCGCGATGCGCGACATCAGCGTGCCGGCCGGCACGCCGAGCATCTCGGCGGCCTCGGCATAGGAGAAGCCCTCGATGGCGACCATGGTCAGCGCGGCACGGCGGTCGGGGCTGATCGCCTGCAGCGCGTCGATGATCTCGCGGGCCGCGACATTCTCCAGCTGGTCGGCGGGAGAGGCCTGCACCTCGCCGGCCTCCAGCGGCAGCATCGAGGCCTCGCCTCGCCGGTTCACCTTGCGCATCTGGTCGATGAACAGATGATGCATGATCGTGAACAGCCATTTTCGCGGGCTCTCTCCCGTCTGCCAGTTGTCCAGCCGCAGCAGCGCCCGCTCCAGGCAGTCCTGGACGAGATCGTCGGCGGAATCGCGGTCGCGCAGCAGCGAGCGCGCATAGCGGCGCAGGCGCGGGATTTCGTCGAGAATTGCTCTCTGCTTTTCGTCCATGACCTTTTGTCTTCGTTTCGGCATGCCGTTGCCGCAAAACCGCTGCGCCCCCGGGTGAGGACAGCTTTGGCTGATCTGAAAAATTCCTCTGTTCATGCCTGTCGTCGGCTCCAAAAACGCTGGGCACTTTTGGGCGACAGGCATGAGGCGCTCAGCGCGGCGCGGCGTCGATGGTGACCCGGTGTGGGTAGAAGGCGCCGTGGTCGCGAATTTCAGTCATCTCGTCGAAAGGCTGCTCATAGGCCCACATCGCGTCGTTGCCGGTTTCACCCGCCGGCAGCACGTTCCAGTAGCTGGCGTCACCCTTGTAGGGGCACAGCGTCGACCGCTCCGTCTTCTTGAGCTTGCGGAAGTCGATGTCCTCGAACGGGATGTAGAAGGAGAAGGGATGGGGCGGCTCGGTCACCATTTTGGCTTTTGCCGAGGAAGCGATGATGTTGCCGCTTGCAAACACGACGACACGCCCGTTGAAGGGCTCGACGGTGATCACCTTGCCCGGATTGCGCCTGAAGCCGGGTGACGGGTTCGCATGCTGATCCATGACTGCTCTCCTTGTCCGCTGGTGGTTCGATGCCGGTCGACGGCGTCAGCTCTCACTGGTCACTGATGGGCCGGCGACAGCCGTCACGCGCGACAGCTTCTGGCGCTTTTCGAGCTTTGGCTTTTCATAGGTCTTCTTCATCGATCTTCCTTTTCTGACGTCTGGCAGCCGGTCCGCGCGGCTACCGGCCGTACGATCATGGCTCCAAGGGACAACAGGCGCATCTCCCGTCCGGCCGATGCGCCGCCGAAGAAATCGGGGTCAGCGTGGCAAGAATGATTCGCATAGCCGCGATCCGACGGCGGTGGATTTATCTCAGCCGGGACGGCCATGCTTGGGCCGGGCGGAACACGGTTTTGGCGAATGCGGCCCTGTCAGCATGATCGCAAGGCTTGGACAGGCGGGAACAGCCCACCCGCGCGGCTATATGGCGATGGCTGCTTGGCGCCGGTGCACGCCGCGAAATATCGATAATAAAGGACGGCAGGTGAGACTCTACAAAATTAAGATGATTTGCCGGATATTTTCGCCTTTTCCGCACGAGAACTAAAATAAATTATCGACAGACGAACTTTCACTTTGGAAAAATGTCCATTTTATCTCTGTTAACCAAATATTAACCAAAATTATCCGATACATACCGAAGTTATTCGCTGTCGCAATCCGAATCTAAGTTGTAATAATAATTGCACAGTTCGCTTGTGACATTACTGTACCGTTGATGTCTTGCGAAGCATGCAGCGGAGGAGCTGTAGGGGTGAAATCCGGGTCAAGACCGTTTTGCGAAGAACGATCTGCCCCGACGGAGGGCCATCGCATGAGATTGCTAAAATACGCGCTGCTGCTGGGTGGGTCGCTGCTTGCAACCCTTCCCGCGACCTCCACCGTCTTGACCACCAACTTTAACGTGAAGATCACGATCACAAACGAATGCAAGATCCTGACGGCTAGCGATCTTATTTTCGGTTCGCACGGTATCATTGATACCAATGTGGACCAGACCAGCACCATTGGCGTGCAATGCACCGCCGGACAGACCTACGTCGTGGGTCTGGGTCTCGGAAATGGCGCGGGCACAACCGTCGGGAGTCGCAAGATGACCGGGCCGGGCGCAGCGGTGGTCAACTATAGTCTTTACCAGGATGGCGGCCATGCGCAGGTCTGGGGCATCACATCCGGCACCGACACGCAAGCGGGAACCGGCAATGGCAGCGTCCAGAGCCTCACGGTCTACGGGCGCGTTCCGATCCAGCCGACACCGGTGGCGGGCGACTATGCGGACATCGTTCAGGTCACCCTAACCTACTGATTATCGGCACCAATTACGAGGAAGACCATGCGATCCATGCTTTCATGCATTGGCGCCACGGCTCTTTTATTGCTCTGCGCCGGGACGTCACACGCTGCCTCGCTGAGAGTAGCGCCGACAGGCCTCGAACTGATCGCTCCCGACAGCGCGGCGGTTCTCAACCTCGCCAACGATGACGCCAAGCGGCCGATCAATGTGCAGATCCGGGTCTTCGCATGGAGCCAGGCCGGCGGCATCGAAACGCTGACGCCGACCACGGACGTGGTCGCCAGCCCACCATCGACCAAACTCGGACCCAATGCCCAATACGTGGTTCGCGTCGTGCGCGTGTCGAAGGCGCCGGTGCGGGCCGAGGAAAGCTACCGCGTCATCGTCGACGAACTGCCGGACCCCTCACGCAAGAAGGCCGGTACGGTCGCGCTCGCGCTTCGCTATTCGGTGCCGGTGTTTTTCCGCAATGCCGATGCAGCGGCGCCGGCAGTTGCGTGGAGCATTTCGCGCAAGGGCGGCGGCCTTGTGCTGACCGCCAGCAACAGCGGCGAAAGTCGCCTCCGCCTGTCCAACCTATCCCTGACCCAGAACGGCAAGAAGCTTGGCAGCCGAAACGGACTCGTCGGTTATGTCCTGGGCGGCGCCACCATGCAGTGGCCGATCGGCAGCAGCAAATCACTGTCCGCGGGCTCGGTGCTTTTGAAGGCACAGAGCGATCTTGGACCTTTCGATGCCAAAGTTGCCGTCAAGGGCCGCTAGCACCGCGATTGTCGTCGCGCTCGCGACTTTCACACCTTGCCCGGCAGTGAACTCGCAAGAGCTGCCGGCCGTGACGAACCCTGAAGAGCCTGAATCCGTTTTGCCAGCCGGCCGCAGCCTCTATCTGGAGGTGTTCATCAACGACGCCTCGACGAAACTGATCGGCAATTTCACCGAAATGCCGGGCGGCGGCCTGGCGGCGACTCCGGAAGAGCTGAAAGGGGTCGGCCTGAAGCCGCCGGAGGGCGTAGCCGACGCCGGCGGCCTGGTCAGGCTCGACCAGCTGGCGGACGTGTCGTTTCAGGTCGACGAGGCCACGCAGCGCCTCTATGTCACGGCGGCCGATGACAGCCGAGAGGCGCGCATCGTCGATCTCGGCTTACGCTTGCAGGAGGACCGGCCGGCGCCGCAGTCGGGCTTGGGCGCGGTTCTCAACTATTCGCTGTTTGCCAGCTCCAACTCATTGTTCGACAAGGACGTCGAGCTGTTCCAGGGCGTTTCCGGCGGTTTCGATGCGCGCGTGTTCAGCCCCTACGGGACGCTCAGCCAATCCTTCATCGCCGGCTATTCCGACGGCAGGCTGGGTGGCTTCACCCGGCTCAATACGACCTGGAGCTATTCCGACCCCGACCGGCTGATGACCTACCGAGCCGGCGACTTCATCTCCGGCGGATTGTCGTGGACGCGTCCGGTCTATCTCGGCGGTATCCAGGCGCAACGCAACTTCCACCTGCGATCGGACCTGGTGACGCTGCCCCTGCCCTCCTTCGCCGGCACCGCGGCGGTGCCGTCGACGCTGGAGGTCTATACGCAGAACGTGCGCACCTATTCCGGCGACATCCAGCCCGGGCCGTTCCAGGTCACCAACCTGCCGGTGTTCACCGGCGCCGGACAGGCGCAGGTGGTGTTGCGCGACAGCCTCGGCCGCGAGACCACGGCCACCTTGCCATTCTATGCCTCCAGCATGCTGCTGCGCCAGGGACTGCTCGACTTTTCCGTGGAGGCAGGGATGGCGCGGCGCAATTTCGGCATCTCCTCCGACGATTACGACGGCCGCGTCATGGGGGTCGCCACGGCGCGTTACGGCGTGACCGACCGGCTGACATTGGAAGCCCATGCCGAGGGCGGCGCCGACCTGATCAATGGCGGCATAGGCGCTGCCTTCCCGCTCGGGGCATATGGCGCGGCTTCGCTGGCAGTCGCCGGCAGCCATCATGACGGGCGCACCGGTTCGCTGGTCGATGCCAGGGCCGAGTTCGGTTATGACGGCTGGGCGGTCAATGCCCGCATGCAGCGGGCGTTCGGCGGCTATGATGACATCGCTTCGGTGACGGCACAGCCGGTCATACTCGATCCCGATGATTTCACCCGTTTCAGCGCCGGTGTGCCGCGGGCGGTCGACCAGGTGACGCTCAGCGTGCCGATGCCGATCGATTTCTCCAGCCTCAACTTCTCCTATACCCACCTCAAGGATGCCGAAGGCGAGACCAGCCAGATCGTCGGCCTCTCCTATAGTCAGGCGATCTTCAAGCGCAGCACGCTCTATGCCACGGCCTTCGCCGATCTCGACGACGGCGACAGTTATGGCATCTTTGCGGGGATTTCGATCCCGTTCAATGACGACGTCATGGCGTCGACGGGTGTCGAGCATGGGCCTGACGGCCTCAATATCGTGGCCGACCTCGCCAAATCGGAGCGGGCCGAGGACGGCAGCATCGGCTGGCGGCTGCGCACCTCGGAGGGCGAGGTCCCCAATCGTTCGGCAGCGGTCAGCTACCGCGCGCCGTTTGCGCGTTTCGAGGCCGGCGCCCAGCAATTCGACAAGGACTTTCGCGTGACCGGACAGATGGACGGCGCCATTGCGGTCGCAGGCGGCGGTGTGTTCGCCACCAACCGCATCGACGATGCCTTTGCCGTCGTCGATGTCGGCACGCCGGACGTCGAGGTCCTGCATCAGAACCGGCCGGTGGGGAAGACCGACAGCAAAGGCCGCATCCTGGTCACCGGGCTGAATTCCTATGAGCCGAACACGGTGTCGATAGACCCGAAGAACCTGCCCGTCGACGCCGATATTCCGACCACCAAGGAGACTGTCGTTCCGGCCGACCGCAACGGCGTCGTGCTGAAGTTCGGCGTGTCGGAGGCGGCGCAGGCCGCGCTGGTGACGCTGGTCGACCCGAGCGGCACGCCGCTCGAAGCCGGGCTTGCCGGCCGCGTCGACGGCGGCACGGAAGATTTCGTCGTCGGCTATGATGGGCAGGCCTACATCAAGGGCCTCGGCAAGCAGAATGCGGTGGTGGTCGGTCTGGCGGACGGCAGCTCGTGCCGAGCGGATTTCCCGTTCGAAGCGGTGCGAGGCCGGCAAGTGACGATCAAGGATGTGGTGTGCCAATGAAAATCCCAGGCCAAATGATGCGCGCTGCAGTCGTTATAATCCTCGTACTGCTGCCGTCGCTGGCCCGGGCGCAGAGCTGCACCGGTACCGTCACCGACATGAATTTCGGTCTCATCGACACGCTGTCGGCCACCGCAGCCACCGCGACGGCGACACTCAACATGAATTGCACCGGCGGCGTGGTGCGCATCCTGTTCTGTCCGCATATCGGCGCCGGCAGTGGGGGTGCTACCTCGGCGGCAGCCAGGCAGATGGCGAGCGGCGCCAACAGCCTTAACTACCAGCTCTATTCAGACCCCGGAATGAGCGTCGTGTGGGGTTCCTATACCTGGGCCTATGCATCGCGCCCGCCGCCGCAGGTGTTGGTGCCCATTCTCATCGGCAATGCATCCGGCAGCGCCACGATCTACGTTCGGGTGACCGGCGGCCAGTCAGCGGTTCCGCCGGGCACCTATCAGTCGATATTTTCGGGCATCCACGTCGAGTTTCGCTACCAGAACGACCTGCTCGGCAACAGCTGCAACACCGGCTTCGGTCTGACGGCGCCCGATCCGACCTTCACCATCAACGCCACGGTCCAGGCAAACTGCCTGGTCACCACCCAGAACATCGATTTCGGCTCCAAGGGCGTGCTCACCGCCAATGCCGACGCCACCGGCCAGGTCTCGGTCACCTGCACGCCGTCGACCGCCTATACGGTGTCGCTGAATGGCGGCACGACAGGCGGCACGCCGACCAACCGAAAGATGTCAAAGGGGGCTGAGCGGGTGACCTACGGCCTCTACAAGGACGCCGCGCGCTCGCAGCCCTGGGGTGACGCCGGAACGCCGGGAAGCACGGTGGCCGGCACCGGAACCGGTACGGCCCAGGCGCTCACCGTCTATGGCCGCGTGCCGCCGCAGACGACGCCCTCGGCCGGCGTCTACACCGACACGGTGGTGGTGACCATCACCTATTGATCGCGGCCCGCCTCGCCGTTGGCCGGCGCCAGCCAGCGCGCGTAAATCTCGCCGACGATGCCGCGGCGAAAGACCAGCACGCAGATCATGAAGATCAGGCCGGTGGCGATGGTCACCGGGAAGCCGGAGGTGGCGAGCGTGTTTTCCAGCCCGACGACGAGGCCGGCGCCGACGACAGGACCGACCATGGTGCCGATGCCGCCGAGCAGCGTCATCAGGATCACCTCGCCCGACATCTGCCAGGTGACGTCGGTCAGCGTCGCGAACTGGAAGACGATCGCCTTGGTCGCGCCGGCAAGCCCGGCAAGGGCTGCCGACATGACGAAGGCGACGAGCTTGTAGCGGCCGACCGAATAGCCCAGCGAGATGGCGCGGTTCTCGTTCTCGCGGATCGAACGCAGGATCATGCCGAACGGCGAGTTGACGATGCGCCAGACGGCGAAGACGCCGATGAGGAAGACGGCAAGCACGACGAAATACATGTTGAGCGTGACGTTGAGATCGACGATGCCGAACAGATGCCCGCGCGGCACGCCCTGTATGCCGTCCTCGCCTTCGGTGAACGGCGCCTGGACACAGAAGAAATAAAACATCTGCGCCAGCGCCAGCGTGATCATCGAGAAATAGATGCCTTGCCGGCGGATGGCGAGGAAGCCCATGACCAGGCCGAGCACGGCCGCTCCGGCGGTGCCGAGCAGGATGCCGGCCTCGGGCGGCCAGCCCCATGCCTTGACGGCGTAGGCGCAGAAATAGGCGGCGGCGCCGTAGAAGGTGGCGTGGCCGAACGACAACAGCCCGGTGTAGCCGAGCAGCAGGTTGAAGGCGCAGGCAAACAGCGCGAAGCACAGCATCTTCATCAGGAAGATCGGATAGACGAAGAAGGGCGCGGCTATCAGCGCCAGTATGGCCAATGCCAGCAATACCCGCTCCAGCCGCACGGAGGCGGCGGTGCGCTGTTGGTGAAGGGTTGCCTCGCTCATCTCAGGCGTCCCTTCCGAACAGGCCGGCGGGGCGCAGGAGCAGCACGACCGCCATGATGACGAAGACGACGAGGTTCGACGCCTCGGGATAGAACACCTTGGTCAGGCCCTCGGCGAGGCCGAGCATATAGCCGGTGACGATGGCCCCGAGGATCGAACCCATGCCGCCGACCACGACGACGGCAAAGACGACGATGATGATATCGGAGCCCATCAGCGGACTGACCTGGTAGACGGGCGCGGCGAGAATACCGGCAAGGCCGGCGAGCGCCGCGCCGAGCCCATAGGTGAGCGTCAGCAGCAGCGGCACGTTGACGCCGAAGGCCTGCACCAGCTCCGGATTCTCGGTCGCGGCGCGCAGATAGGAGCCGAGCCTGGTCTTTTCGATCAGGAGCCAGGTGCCGATGCAGATAATGAGCGAGGCCACCACCACCCAGCCGCGATAGTTGGGCAGGAACATGAAGCCGAGATTGGTGCCGCCGGCAAGCTGCGCCGGAACGGCATATGGGTTGCCTGACACACCGTAGTAGAAACGGAACACGCCTTCGATGACCAGCGCCAGTCCGAAGGTGAACAGCAGCCCGTAGAGCGGATCCAGGCGGTAGAGCCGCGACAGCGCCACGCGCTCGACCGCCATGCCGAAGACGCCGACGATGAGCGGCACCAGGAGCAGCGCCGGCCAGTAGCCGATGCCGAGATGGACGAGCAGCAGGTAACCGATGAAGGCGCCGAGCATATAGAGTGCGCCATGGGCGAAATTGATGATCCGCAGCAGGCCGAAGATGACGGCCAGGCCGAGGCTCAGCATGGCGTAGAAGGAGCCGTTGATCAGCCCGACCAGCATCTGGCCGAGCAAGGCCTGGACGGGGATGCCGAAGATCATGGTCATGGCGTCACCGATGGTGTTGCAAGGGGGATGCGTCTGTGCGGCACGTACCCCCACCCGGACCTTCGGTCCGACCTCCCCACAAGGGGGAGGTAGGGCGGTGGCCCTCCACCCTCCCCCTTATGGGGAGGGTCGCTGCGCAGCAGCGGGTTGGGGGTACTGCCGTGGGCTGTCGTCATCATACCCCCAACACCTCGTGCAGCTGTTGCGTGTGAGCGGCAAGCTCGCTTACGGCAAAACCCTCCACCACCTTGCCGTGCTCCATCAGGTAGAAGCGGTCGGCGATGCGGGCGGCGAAGCGGAAATTCTGCTCGACGAGCAGGATGGTCATGCCGCGCTTTTTCAAGGTCGCCAGCAGTTCGCCGATGCGCTGGACGATGACCGGCGCCAGGCCCTCGGTCGGCTCGTCGAGCAGCAGCATCTGCACGCCCGTCCGCAGGATGCGGGCGATGGCCAGCATCTGCTGTTCGCCGCCGGAGAGTTTGGTGCCGGGGCTGTTGCGGCGCTCCTTGAGGTTGGGAAAGAGATCGAAGATCTCGTCGACGCTCATGCCGCCCTTGGCCACCACCGGCGGCAGGATCAGGTTCTCGTCGACGGTGAGCGTGGCGAAGATGCCGCGTTCCTCCGGCACGAAGCCGATGCCGCGATGGGCAACACGATGCAGCGGCAGGCGCATCAGGTCGCTGCCATCGAAGGCGACGCTGCCGCTGCGCTTGCGGACCAGCCCCATGATGGCGCGCAGCGTTGTGGTCTTGCCGACGCCGTTGCGGCCGAGCAGCGTCACGGTCTCACCGCGAAAAACGTCGAGGTTGACGCCATGCAGCGCATGGCCCTCGCCATACCAGGCATGGAGATCGCGCACGGCAAGCAGCGGCTCACTCATGCTCGGTCCCCCTGCTCGGTCCCCATGTAGGCGACCCTGACGCGCTCATCGTTGCTCACCGTCGCGTAGTCGCCGGCGGCGAGCACCTGGCCGCGCTGCATGACGGTGATCCAGTCGCAGAGGTCGGCGACGACGGTGAGATTGTGCTCGACCATCAGCACGGCGCGGTCCGTTGCCAGCGAGCGGATGATGCCGGAAATGACGCCGACATCCTCGTGCCCCATGCCGGCCATCGGCTCGTCGAGCAGCAGCACTTTCGGGTCGAGCGCCAGCGTGGTGGCGATCTCGAGCACGCGCTTTCGGCCATAGGAGAGATCGCCGGCCGGACGATGCGCGACATCGTCGAGACCGACGACGGCAAGCAGTTCGCGCGCCCGTGGAGTCAGTTGGTCAAGCGCGGCCAGCGAGCGCCAGAACTGGAAGCCGAGCCCGCTCGGCCGCTGCAAGGCGACGCGGACATTGTCGAGCACGCTCAGATGCGGAAAGATCGCCGATATCTGGAACGAGCGGACGAGACCCATGCGCGCCACCCTGGCCGGCGCGGTGCGGGTGATGTCGTTGCCCAACAGTTCGATCCTGCCGCTGCTCGGCTGCAGGAACTTGGTCAAGAGGTTGAAGATCGTCGTCTTGCCGGCGCCGTTCGGCCCGATCAGTGCATGGATCTGGCCGTGATGGACGTCGAGGTCGACATTGTTGACGGCGACGAAACCGGCAAAATCGCGCCGCAGGCCGCGGGCGGAGAGCACCACCCGCGGCTTGATTTCGGCACCGTCCGGCTGGACGGCCACGGCTTGCGCCAGCGTCACTTGGTGACGAGCGGGCAGCCGCTGTCTTCAGCCTTGATGAAGGCCTTGTCGCCCGGAATGGTCGCAAGGTAGGTGTAGTAGTCCCAGTCCTTCTTCGACTCCTCGGGCTTTTTGACCTGATAGAGATACATGTCGTGCACCATCGAGCCGTCGGCCTGTACCTTGCCGTTGGCGTTGATGATGTCGTCGACGGGCATTTCATGGAGTTGCTTGGCGACCGCCTCGGTCTCGTCGGTGCCGGCCTTGTCGATGGCCTTGAGATATTGCAGCACCGCCGAATAGGTGCCGGCCTGGATCATGTTGGGCATGCGGTTGGTGCGCTTGAAGAAGCGCCCGGCGAAGTCGCGGCTCTTGTCGTCGCGGTCCCAGTAAAACCCTTCGGTGAGCACCACGCCCTGCGCCGCCTGCAGTCCGAGGCCGTGCACCTCGGCAAGCGTGAACAGAAGTGCTGCCAGCCGCTGGCCGCCAGCGACGATGCCGAACTCGGCCGCCTGCTTGATGGTATTGGAGGTGTCGAGGCCGGCATTGGCAAGGCCGATAACCTTGGCGCCGGAGGACTGCGCCTGCAGCAGGAAGGAGGAATAATCCGTCGATCCCAAGGGGTAACGCACCTCGCCCAGCACTTTGCCGCCGCTTGCCTCAACAACCTTTGAGGTCTGCTCCTTCAGCGAATAGCCGAAGGCATAGTCGACGGTGATGAAATACCAGCTGTCGCCGCCCTGCTGCACAAGCGCGCCGCCGGTGCCGACCGCCTGCGAGTGGGTATCGTAAGCCCAGTGGAAACCGTAGGGCGAGCATTGCTTGCCGGTCAGGTCGGCCGATGCCGCTCCGGTAACGATGTCGATCTTCTTCTTTTCCTTGGACAACCCCTGGACGGCGAGCGCCACCGAGGATGTCGTCAGTTCCATGATCGCGTCGACCTGCTCGGTGTCGTACCACTGGCGCGCAATGTTGGAGGCAATGTCGGGCTTGTTCTGGTGATCGGCGTTGACGATCTCGATTGGCGCGCCCTGCACCTTGCCGCCAAAATCCTCGACCGCCATCCTGGCGGCCTCGACCGACCATTTGCCGCCGAAATCGGCATAGACGCCCGACTGGTCGTTGAGGATGCCGATCTTGACCTTGCCGTCGGAAATTTCGCCGGCCGCCGCCGGCATCGCAGTCGCCGCAAGCAGCACGGCTGAGACGAGATAGGATGCTTTCACAGGTGGTTCCTCCCTTGTGGCCGACGCTGGAAAACGCGGCGGCCTTGCAATGGTTCAACAACTCCGTCCGGTTCTCGCTGAAATCCGGGCCAGCGCCCGCCACTTCTCCTCTTGGCAACCCCTCCGCCCTGGGTGCGCCGGGAACCGTAGCATCACATTTCGCGAGGCGAGAATGCTATTTTCGTAGCATGGCGTGCTAGCGCGGCCGCTACCAGTCGGGCTCAATTGGAGAGTCTTCGGAAAAGCCGCTCGGGCCAGGCAGAGAGAGCGTTGCGGCCGCAGCGTCCAGCAGTGCCCCCGGAAGCCCTTTGAGATGCTCGCTGTCCAGCGGAAGCGCAAGATAGCCCGTGGCAATGCGTGCAGCCGCTTCCGCCTGTTCACGATCTCTCATTGCCTTGACCGCAGACCGATCAGGCCGCGTGGCCAGCCAAGCCTTGTGCAGAGCGAACATTCGAGGGTCGACCGTCGGCATGCTTACGGGATAGCCACGCTCATCGATCGCCACAGCCTCCACCTTCGGGGCGTTGATGAGCCATTGCAGCCCCTTCATGGGTGCGCTGTCGAGGTCGTCGGCAAGCTGTGTAATCGAGGTAGTGGCGTTGTCCTTGAGGACATGTCTTGCCCGCGGACGGATCAGGTCGACCAGATAGCCATCACGGTTCGCTGCCCTGAAGGCCCGGGGCTGGAGCGGCTTGAAGGACCTGTCCACTTTACGCAACACGCCTATCAGGCCGGACTGGCTTACCCTCTCGCCGGTCACGAAGCTGATGCGGCGTCGGGAATCGAAGAGCAGGTCGATGTCGCCGGTTGCCGTGAGACCGCTGGTGATCTGGACGCCCGCCAGAGCCTCGTAAGCGAACAGCGCATTCGTGCCGACGACCAGCAACTGCTTGCCCAGCGGGTCTGTTTCGGCGCACCGCCGCAATATCCGTGCGGCGATGGCCGGTACCCTGCCCAACCCCATTGCCACATTGACTTTCGCCAGGCCGTTCAGGCGATCGGCCAGACCTGCCAGCAGATCCTTGTTCTGCACCCTGCCCTCGGAAAACGCAGCGAACGCCTTCTCCGTCTGGCTGCTTTTCGGCCCGAGTGAATTCTCGACCTGCCGGACCTTCCGCAGCAGGTATTCAGCACCGCTGCGCTCAACCCAGCGCATGCTGCCTGCAAAGCGCCTTTGGCGCTGGTCATCAGCACGCTGCCAGGCCTCGTAGACCTGTTGCGTATCTATGAGTTGGCGCCGCTGCTCGCCGGTCAACTCTCTCAGCATCGTTTTCCACTCTTAAGCCAGGATCAAGTTAACATAGTGGAAAACTCTTAATTAACAATAAGTTGCTATGTTTTTTCCACTATCGCATCTATCACCCACACGCCGAGTGGAAAATACCGTAAAAACAATAGGTTATGTCCGAGAAAGGGAGGCCAGAACCTCACACGCGGGTTTTTAGCTGCGCGCGCCATGGCAGCCGCTTGCCGTCGCGTCACCGCTTCTGCGGATAGATCGGCTCGCCGCGCTTCAGCATCTCGACAAAAGCCTCGATCTTCTTCCTGCGCCCCGCCTCCGTCTTCATGTTGTGCGTTCGAAACGCCAGCGCGAACCGGTTCTGGGCGGAAAGCTTTGCCAGCATCTCCTTCGCCTTCGGCTCGGCGTCGATGGCGGCCTGCAGATCGTCAGGGATCTTCATGTCCTTGCCTGAGGCATAGGCGCGGTCCCAGCGGCCGTCGGCCTTGGCCGCCTCGACCTGTTTCAGCCCGTGTTCGGTCATGCGGCCCTCCTCGACCAGGCGGGCGACATTGTCGATGTTGATCTTGCTCCAGATGCTCTTCTTGCCGCGCGGCGTGTAGCGCTGCAGAAAGCTCTTGTCGTCGAGCGGCTTGCGTATGGCGTCGATCCAGCCGAAGCACAGCGCCACGTCGATGGCCTGCTTCGGCGTGATCGAGGCGAGGCCCGAGCCGACCTTGTGGACCTTGATCCAGACCTCGCTCTCGCCGGCATGATTTTCGCGCAGCCAGGCGTAAAAACTGTCGGGATCGGGGAATTCATGAACCTTGTCGGGATCGACCTTGAACGGCGCCATCATCACCTCGTTGTTGCCGGGCCGGCTGTATCGGCTGTCGATGCCAGTTTCCGTCAGCGGCGTCGATACCCCCTAGCCTATTGCGAGCCGGCTTGCGCCCAAGCCGGCGCTCATGGCAGTTTCCCGGCTGGTCGAGCCGGGCAAGGCAGACTGCAATTCGGGGGAAATGCCATGCGATCGATGTTACTCGGCCTCATCCTTCTGCTGCCGGCCTCGGCGCTCGCCGAACCCATCGAAACCCAGAAGATCATCACCGCGCTGACCGGCGACTTCAATGGGGACGGCGCCGCCGATCTGGCGATGATCGTCGAGACCGAGCCCGAAGACGATACCATGGACATGCATTTCTTCCTGAGGGACAAAAAGTACAATTTTCTGAAACCCGCCGGCGTCGTGCATGAGCAGGTCTACGGCGAATGGAACGACTACGACCAGCCGCATTATGAGGGCTCCGGCATCGAACCGGAGTTGACCTTGCTGCCCAACGGCTCGATCAAGATCTATCTGCCGGGGCTGATCGGCCCCGGCGAGCGGACCGACATGACGCTGACCATCGCCTGGCGCAACGAGGCCTTCGTCGTCGCCGGCGTTGCCTATGACCATTACAAATACCAGTCCGTTGTCGTCTACAGCAGCTGCGACTACGACGTGCTGACCGGCAAGGGCAAAAGTATGCAGACGCAGGATGATGATAGCAAGGTGAACAGTATCGTGTCTGTCGAAGGCCAGGTCGTGCCCTTCGCGGAGTGGGACACGGGGACGCCTTTTAGGGTGTGCGGGGATTGAGGGGGCAGCCAATCTCCCCCCTCGTGGGGGAGATGGCCGGCAGGGGGGCCGCTGTCCCGCCAACGCACCGGCCAGTGTCAGCCACGTTTATCCCGCGATTCTTGTCAGAAAATAGATCGAGAGGTCGCGATCCTTCGCGCCCCCTCTGCCCTGCCGGGCATCTCCCCCACTTGGGGGGAGATTGGCTTCACTGCAGATGCGGTTTCTTCAAAAAGCTGTTTCGGTCGGCGGATTTCACTCGCAGCCAAGTCTCACGACCGTCACGCACGACCCTGAGAGGAATCTCCGAACCCGCCGGATTCTGCCATAGCTTGCGGTAGAAATCGGCGAGCCCGTCGACCTCGCCATCGCGCACGTCGGAGATGATGTCGCCCTGGCGCAGGCCGGCCTTGGCGGCGGGGCCGCCTTCGGCGACGCTCATCACCACGACCGCACCGTTCGACTCGGCCGAGAAGGCGCCGAGCCATGGGCGCGGCGGCTTCGCCACCTGGCCGCGCGTCAGCAGATCGTCGAGGATCGGGGTCAGAAGGTTGATCGGCACGACCATGTTGATGTCGGCGACCTCGCCGTTGCGGCTCATCTGCAAAAGCAGCGAACCGATGCCGAGCAGGCTGCCATCCTGGCCGATGAGCGCCGCGCCGCCCCAGGACGGATGCGCCGGGGCAATGAAGATCGCCTCGTCGAGCAGATATTCCCAATAGCCGGCGAATTCCTGCTTGGTGACGATGTGTGCCTTGACCGAGCGGCCGGTGCCGTCGGCAAACACCACGGGGTCGCCGATCTTGGCCTTCGAGGCGTCACCCAGCGCCACCGCCGGCAGGCCGAGCGGCGCCAGCGCCTGCACCAGGCCGAAGCCTGTCTCCTGGTCATAGGCCAGCGCATGCGCCGGCACGACGCGGCCGTCCTGGTCGGTCAGCCAGACTTCCTCGGCCTCGGTGATGAGATAGCCTATGGTGAGCACCAGCCCGTCGCCGCGGATGACGACGCCGCTGCCTTCCCGGCGCGTGCCCAGGGCATTGGCCGTGAAGGCATCGTCGGGAACCATGGCGCGCACGCCAACGACGGAGCGCAAGAGCGGGGAAACGGGATCGACGGGCATGCTTTCATCCTGGCAGATATGCGTGGGCAGTATCCTCTATAGGTATGCCGCGCTGCACAGGGCGCAAGGGCTTAGGCAACAAGGCAATCATTTCAGAGGCTGGCGCTGCTCCTCATCCGCCTGCCGGCACCTTCTCCCCGTATAGCGACGGGGAGAAGGGAGATGGCCGCAACATCGGCGCTCTTGGCAACGCTGGCAATTGGGGAAATCAGTAGGCGACAGCGTCCTTCTCGCCGTCACTATACGGGGAGAAGTGCCCGGCAGGGCGATGAGGGGCGGCGCCGACATCGATAATAGTTCAACACAAGTTGAACCTTTCTGAATTGCACCTATGTGTTCCCGTATCTAGGTTCCGCCGACTTTTCCGCCATCAGTCTCGCGCCGTCGCGCAAGTCGTTTTCGCCCCGCCAAACCCAAGGAATTTCCCGCATGACCGAATACATCCCGCCGAAAGTCTGGAGCTGGAAGAAAGCCAATGGCGGCACGTTCGCCAGCATCAACCGGCCTATTGCCGGTCCGACGCATGACAAGGTGCTGCCGGTCGGCAAGCATCCGCTGCAGCTCTATTCGCTGGCGACGCCGAATGGGGTCAAAGTGACTGTCATGCTGGAGGAGCTTCTGGCGCTCGGCCACAAGGGCGCCGAATACGACGCCTGGCTGATCCGCATCAACGATGGCGACCAGTTCGGCTCGGGCTTTGTCGAGGTCAATCCCAACTCCAAGATCCCGGCGCTGCTCGACCGCAGCGGCAAGACGCCTGTCCGCGTCTTCGAGTCCGGCTCGATCCTGCTTTATCTCGCGGAAAAGTTCGGCGAATTCCTGCCGACCGAACAGCCGGCGCGCGCGGAAACCTTGTCCTGGCTGTTCTGGCAGATGGGCTCGGCGCCCTATCTCGGCGGCGGCTTCGGCCATTTCTACGCTTATGCGCCGGAAAAGTTCGAATACGCCATCGACCGCTTCGCCATGGAGACCAAGCGCCAGCTCGACGTGCTCGACCGGCGGCTGGCCGAGACCGAATATCTTGGCGGCGCCTTCTATTCGATCGCCGACATGGCGGTATGGCCCTGGTATGGCGGCCTTGCGCTCGGCCGCATGTACAATGATTCCGCCGAATTCCTGTCGGTGCAGGACTACGAGCACGTACAACGCTGGGCCAAGGCGATCGACGCCCGCCCGACCGTGCAACGCGGCCGCATGGTCAACCGCGCCTTCGGCGACCCCGCCATGCAACTGCACGAGCGCCACGACGCCAGCGATTTCGAGACGAAGACGCAGGATAAATTGGTGGTGGCGGAGTGAGCTAATCTCCCCCCTTGAGGGGGAGATGGCCGGCAGGCCAGAGGGGGTCGGCTCGACTGGGCGCGACCTCCTGCGACTGATGAAGGTTAGCGCTCCACGCGCGGCGACCCCCTCTGTCGCCTTCGGCGACATCTCCCCCTCGAGGGGGGAGATTAGCCCATCAATTTCGCCAGCCTCGGCACGCCTTCACCCACGGCGCGTTCATCTGCGAGCGTAAAGCTCATCCGCATCGTGTTGCGGCCCGAACCGTCGGCGTAGAATGCGTTGCCCGGCACGAACGCCACGCGGGCTTCCTTGACCGAGCGGGCGAGCAGCGCGGTGGCATCCGAACCCTCAGGCAATGTCAGCCAGACGAACATGCCGCCTTCCGGTCGGCTCCAGCTGACGCCATCCGGCATTTCCGCTTCGAGTGCTGCAAGCAAGCCGTCGCGGCGCTGGCGATAGGCGCCGATCAGCTTTTCCACCTGGCCGTCGTACACGGCCTCGGAGACGCGGTGCATGACCAGCTGGTTGATCGACGGGCTGTGCAGGTCTGACGCCTGCTTCATCAGCACCAGTCGCTCGACGACGCGGCGCGGCGCGCAGACCCAGCCGACGCGCATGCCCGGCGACAGGATTTTGGAGAACGAGCCGCAATAGAGCGTGCGGGCGTTTTCGATGCCGCCTGAGCGTTCGCAGTCGAGCGCCAGGATCGGCGGCTGGCCCTCGCCGTCATAGCGCAGCGCGCGATAGGCGGCGTCCTCGATGACGGCAATGTCGAGCTCGCCGGCGAGGTCAAGCACCGCCTCGCGCTGCTGGCGATTCAGCGTCTCGCCGGTCGGGTTGGCGAAATCCGGCACGAGATAGGCGAATTTCACTTTGCCGCCTGCAGCGGCAGCCGCCGCCTGGTAGGCGGCGGGCGTCATGTTGCCGCCATCCGGCGTCAGCCGGTCGTAGCGCGGCTCATAGGCGTTGAAGGCCTGGAGCGCGCCGAGATAGGTCGGCCACGTCACGAGCGCTGTGTCGCCGGGCGACAGGAACAGCTTGCCCAGATAATCCAGCGCCTGCTGCGAGCCGGAGGTGATGAAGATGTTGTGCTCGTCGCAGGCGATGCCAAGCTTGCCCATCTGGCCGGCCAGCCATTTTCTGAGCGGCAGATAGCCTTCGGAGACCTGATACTGAAGTGCTGCGCTCGCCTCCGCGCCGCCCAGCACCGAGGCATAGGCATCGGCGATCGCCTGCGCCGGAAACAAGGCCGGATCGGGGATGCCGCCGGCAAAGGAGATGATGTCGGGCTGGTCGAGCAGTTTGAGCAGCTCGCGGATTTCCGACGCCTTCATGCGCGAGGCGCGCGACGCCAACAGGTCCATCAAACTCACGAGCCCACCTCCCGGGATACGGCATCTGGTCCAGCATGACCGTTCCGGCCATGCGAATTAGGTCAATCTGGCTGACCTATTATCAGGCTCCCCCACCCGCGGGAATAGCCAGACCGTGATTCCGCGTGGCCCAGACGAAAAAGCAAACACATTTCTGCCCTGGACAGGAAAAATTGTTGCGCGCCGAGGCGCGCGGATGCAACCTCATTCCGAGCGGACCGGCATAAAAAGAAAAGCGGTCTCAACAAGGGGGGTTAAAATGACGCTTGAGCTCATCGGGGCCGGATTCGGCCGCACCGGCACATGGTCGACCTTTGCCGCGCTGAACAGGCTGGGCCTTCCCAGCTATCACATGCAGGAAGTCATCCTCAACAAGGCCAACAAAGGCCATCTCGACTTCTGGCGCAAGGTGGCCAACAGCCCGCCCGGCAGCCAGCACGACTGGACCAGAGTGTTTGCCAACTACAAGGCGACGGTCGACAATCCGGGATGCTGCGTGTGGCGCGAATTGATGGCCGCCTATCCCGACGCCAAGGTGCTGCTCACCCTGCATCCGCGCGGCGCCGAGGCCTGGTACGACAGCACCATCGACACGATCCACTTCACCGAGACATTGTGGCAGTTCAAGGTGCTGGAATGGCTGACGCCGTTCGGCCGCAAATTCGGCGACATGTCGCACAGGCTGATCTGGGGCCGCACGCTTGCCGGCGTGATGGACGACCGCGCCAAGGCGGTGGCGCGCTACAACGCCTATACCGAGGAGGTGATAGCGGCCGTGCCGCCGGAGAAGCTTCTGGTGTTCAAGGTCAGCGATGGCTGGGCGCCGCTGTGCGGCTTCCTCGGCGTGGCGCTGCCCAACGAGCCTTTCCCCAACCTCAACGACCGCGAAAGCGTCAAGAAGATCATCCGTGACATCATCAAGGGCAGCTACATCATGCTGGGGCTGTCGGTGGCGGCGGTGCTTGCGGTGGTCGCTGTGCTGTGGTGGTGGCTGGGGTAGCCGCCGGACCGTCAGAATATTGCTACTTGCGCGTGATCCAGCCGAGCAGATCCGGCTCGACGTCTTCGTGGTCGGTCAGGTCGCGAACCAGGGAAGCGGCGAGCGCGCGCCACCGCTTTTCCGGGACATTGTCTTCCATTACCGATTTGATGAAGGCGGCGCGCAGGATGGCGCAATCGAAGGCGGATACATCGAAAAGCAGTTCTGCCATTTCGGTTTTCCCCGTTCACATCGGGCGGGCGGGCCTGTCGAAGCCTCAGGCGCCAGCGCCCCATATACATGGTCGACGACAGCGGATTCATACTCTTGCCGAACCAAGGTTCAACACAATTCGATTGTACGGTTTTTACCAAGCGATTGCGGTTCGTTGCCCGCTTTTGCGCCGATGCTAGATTTGCCGGGCGGCCTCTCCCCAGATGGCCGCAAATGGCCGGCGCGGCTCTGGCAACATGCTTTCACCGGCATTCGCGTCGGCCATTTCCAGCGGTGCCAGGCTCAGCCCAGCAGGCGTTCGTAATCGGCCTCGGCCTGGCCGTAGAAACCGTCGGCGACGGCGATCAGGCCATCGCGGTCGCGAATGACGATCTCGCCGCGCCTCGACCGGATCAGGCCGCGCCCTTCCAGGATCTGCAGGCCGATGGTGACGCCCGGACGCCTGACGCCGAGCATGACGGACAGGAACTCATGCGTGATCTGGATCTGGTGGCCGACCACCCTGTCGTCACACATCAGGAGCCATCGGGCCAGCCGATCCTCGAGCTTGGCGCGGGCATTGCTCAGCGCCGTGGATTTGGTCTGGCCGTGCAGATAATGGGCATAGCGCAGCAGGAAGGCGCGAAGCGTCGGGCTTTTCTGCAGCGCTGCCTTGAACGGCTCGGAACCGATGCACACCGCCTCGCCCGGCATCTGCATGTAGCAGTCATGGGGCGCCCAGTCGGTGCCCATCACCAAAGCGGAACCCGACATGCCTTCATGGCCGATAATGCCGACCTCGGTGTCGAGGCCCGGCCGGTTCCTCGCCACCACCGAGGCCAGGCCGCTTTCCAGGAAGCAGACCGAGGCGACCGGCTCGCCCGCCATTTCGAGCGGGGCTTTGAGATCGAGCACACGATGGTGCAAATGCGGCGCAAGCAGTGCGAAGTCGGCCGGGTTCATGCGGCGCAAAAGGCCGCTTTTCTCCTTGCTGACCGACTGGTCCATCGCTCTCTCCCGTCAAGGGCAAGAGCACATGTAATCTCCCAGCCGTCGGCGCCCTGCCCAAATGCAAACGGTCATTGGACGATAGCTGACTCGGATTCAGCCATTGTACTTCGTACAAAACCGACAAATCAGGGGCGACGCCCCATCAATCAATCCAGCAGCTTTTTCCTGGATCAGCGCTTCGGGCGGTCAGCCGCAACCATGCGCGCTTCGCGCACGATGGACGAGCGATCGTTGCCGATCAGCGATGCGATCTCTTGTATCTGCTGCTCGGAGGCCCCGGTTTCCCGCGCCAAGGCCGCGAGCGTCTCGGCGCTCAGACCGGCCTGTCTCGGTTGCTCCGCCATGGCTCCAATGCCTCCTCTCGGGGCAGGAGTGCGATGGTCGCTCCCAAGCGGCAGCGCCCATTGATGTGGCTGACGATGCTATACTGTACGCTTCCGAACAATCGATGGCGAGCGATATATTAGCGACGCTGGATGCGGCCCTAGAACGGCAGCCTTATCTCATCGATCGACCTCGACTCCGTCCAGCCAATGTCCTTCTGGATCTCCGTCGGCAGCGCATTCAGTGCGCGCACGGTCTTCCTGTGCTTGCTGGCGCGCGCCAGGGCAGCACGAATTCTGCTGAGACTTTCAAACATCGGTTACCTCCATGCAGCAGCAAAGCGCTGCCTCAGGCCCGCTCTTGCACGGCCTCTGTAACCGATCGATTGCGCGACAACGGTGAAGCGCTTCACAAACCGATGCCCGCCAGAAACATTTGTATACAAATCAATTCAGGGAACGGGAGAGTCGCTAAGGAGGCCGCGCCAGACTGCCCGCGTCCAAAGGGCCGACATCCGCGTCGAGCTTGCGGGACGCTGGACCAAGGGCATGACGGTCTGCAATTTCGAGAAAATGGGCGCGATGCACCATTTCGGCGGTACGGCGAGCGAGCAGACCGACTTCCGCCATAGCGTGGCGATGAAGCTCGACCATGCGAAGTTTTGCGATCTGATCGTGGCTGCGCTGGAGCGGCTCAAGGGGTGACTCCCTCTTCCCGGGCAATCGCGTAGGATGCGCCGCCTTATGCGATTGCCCTGCCCTCCGGCGTCCGCCCGCCTCGGCTATGGACGAATCCCATCATGCGCAATAAGGATGGGGTCTGCCGTGGCGCTTTCGCGCCGAGGCAGGCGACGTTCGATCAATGACGCTGCGCCGGGCGCCTTTGACGCCCCGCAAAAGTGTCGATACCGGGGGATCTGGTCATGACCGACAACAAGCCGACCGTAGACGTTACCAAGGACTGGCAGGCAACGCAGGGCCAGAAGTCCGGGGCCACGCGGCTGCGCCTGTTCGCCGTGCTGTCGTGGGTCATCGCCATTGGCGGCGAGATCGCCGGGATCGTACTGCTCTACAAGCACAAGTTCGACCAGGGAAACCTGCCGCTGCTGATCGGCATCCTGGTCGGGATCGCGATATTCGCCATCGCCGGCAGCCTGCTCTGGAAGGCGGCCAACAGGAAGGACCCGGCCCGCGAATCCGACACGTTCCGGTTCTTCGTCCAGAACCAGCTCGGCGCGATCATCACGCTGATTGCCTTCCTGCCGCTGGTTCTCTTGATCCTCAACGACAAGAACATGGACCCGAAGAGCAAGAAGGTCGCCGGCGGCATCGGCGCCGTGCTGGCCGTGCTGGCGACGCTGATCGGGGTCAGCTACCAGCCGCCGTCGGTCGAGCAGTACACGCATGACATGAACACCTGCGCGGAACAGATCAAGGCGGGGCAGCCGACCACGGCCTGCTCGCCCGAAGTCGCCGCCCAGGCGCAGGCGATCGCCACCGACTCCACCACGGTGGCCGCGGCGACGAAGGACGCGGCACACCCCAATGGCCAGGATGTCGTCTACTGGATCGCGCCGGAAAACGGCGCCGCCAAGTCCGACACCGAGCATGTCTTCCACCTCTGCGCAGCCGTCAGCCCGCTGAAGGACAAGACCGTCAACAGCGGCTCGGTAACGGAAGCCTACGCCCAGAACGCCATCCGCATCACGAAGCAGATCGAGATGGAACAGAAGCAGTGCGGGTTTACGGCTGCAGCGGCGGCAGCGCCCGTGGCACCCGCGCCAGCGCCCGCGCAATAATCCGACGGCGCGCTGGCGGGCGGCCAAAGCCCGCCAGAGGCTACTCATCTGTGACTAGGCGGCAAGGATCGCGCTTACCAGTCGGGCGGTGCGCGGCGCGAGCGTCAGCCCTATGTGTCAGTAGGCTTCTATCGTCAGAATAGCGTTTTGGAATCGCTTGGCCGAGGTCCTCTGGCGTGATAAGGCGGGTGAGAAAACAAGCACATGCCTACAGGACGTCAGCGGAGCCACGAGCGGACATCTCGGAACCGGGAGCTGAAAGTCGCATTTGGGCCGGAGCGGACTGGCTGGTCTGGCGAGCGACTATGGGATAGCTGCCGTACAGACCCCGACCTCGTTACGGTTGAAACGGCAGCGCTGGTCTCACCAAAAACGGCCACTAGAGTAGGTTGCTGATATGGCGGTTTCAGATCAATTGCGGACATCAGCAAACGTTCGCGCCCGATACGCCCTAGTTCAGCCTGGAAACCGGGATTAGGGCGTTTCCATCTCGGAAAGTTTCAACTAGGTGCACGTTCTTGAGCCCGTCCCAATATCGCGGATTTATGTGCTCGAAGACGATCATCTGGAACTCTTTTCCCATTTCATTTGCCGTTGTGATGAACTGGTCCAAAAGCTCCAGTGCCAACTTGACCTTTGCGACATCGCTCTGGTCGACGTCCTTCTCGCCCTCCCCGTCCTCCTGATCATCCTCGCCCCAGTAGGGCCTGGAGAACTGATCAATAATCAGAAACGGTGCCACGTGAATGCCGCCGTTCCGCATAATCAGTTCATGCAGGCCAAGGAACAGAAACAGGTGGAGGAACATGTGGTTGGAACTGCTGCCAACGTTCTCGGTCGATGCCGTTTTGGGCTTGCGCAGATGAAGCTTCTTTTCCGAGTAGTTGAACGCGGAACGATATTCGCCATAGTTCCCAAGCGCTGCCTTTGTAAGAGAAATATAATCTTGGATTGCCTCGTCGAGAGTCCTGGTGAACAGCTCTTGCCGGTCGTTGACAGGTGACACAGCGAGGTCTTCGATTTCAGCTTCCAGGTTTGCGATCAACGCACTGTTGTCTGGAGCCTTGTCTGACTCTGGATCGCCGTACAGCTCAAGCTTGGCTTTCGTTTCACCGATGAAGATATACTTATCTTTGTCGGTCTCGAAGCTCTCCATCTCAGCAGGAAGTGCTTTAATGTCTGTTTCGAGCTTCTGGCGCTGAGTTTCCAATGTCTTGATAATTTCGGAGATGTTACTGTCCAACGGCGTCTTTCGAGCAGTGGCGTCTTTAATCTTTTGTAGACCCTCGGAAAGCTTTCTGAGGATGTCGTCGAATACCGATGTCCGAACCGTCTCCTCGTAGTTCCTCATCAGATATTCAACGGGCTGGAGGCTATCCACCGTCTCCTTGAGGGTCGCCTTATGATTTCCATACTCCGAAGCGAATTTTCGAAGCCCCCTAATCTTTCTAGAAACTCGGTATATCTGTGAAGAAATTTCCTCATACTGCACGGATACATACAGATCGGAACCAGTCTCTGGCTCTGTCACCATTCGCTTCAACGCGGCGACTGAAGCATCTTCATCTGTATCGTCGGCAACGAGTCCGTATCCCTTCGCCCGCGCGACGGTTTCAGCCAATTGGGCGTTAAACTGATCGCGCCTTTCCTGCGTTTTCGCGATCAGTTTTTCAAGGCGTGCGAGGCTTCGCTCCAACTCAGCCCGCTTCTCTCGCTTCAGTATGTTCTCGACCGTGTCGATCCCCACAGCAATGTCGAATATGCGTGGTAACGCCTCTTGGTAGCGAGGCTCGTTCTGCTTGTCGAAAAACTGATCGCTATGCGTGATTATATCTTGAGAGATCGTGTTGAAGAGCAGGAAGTATCGCAGCGACACCCTAGAGCCGGCTTGCAACGTTCTCCCGCCAAAGGGAATTTTGACGTCTTGGTCGATGCCGAAGTCAGCGCTCAATTGCTTTTTCAAAACATTTTCGCTGACATTCGGGATTGGCGCGGAGTCTGGCACTTCCCCTATTGAGGAGAAGTAGTAATCAGACGATGTGGTCGTTCCTTCCGGTGCGCGTCTTGCCAACGTATAGATTTTATCGTTCACATGAATGCGCAGTCCGTACCAGGCGACATTTTCGTTGATAATGCTCTCAGAAATCCGATGCTTGCTCGCGAACATGCAATAATCGACGATGTCCAGGATGGCGGTTTTACCAGTGTGGCTGTCCCCGGTGACCACGTTCACCTTGTTCGGCAAGAACGTAATGGACCTTCTTTGCTCGGTCTTGAGCCACAGGTGTAGGCTTTCGATGTAGAATTTCATAGCTCGATCCTCGCATTGAGGTAGAAAATTTCAGCATTACCGGAAACGAGGGCAGCTATGTTTGGTGACGCACGCTTGACGCGCTCGGCGCGTTTGCCCATCGATACGTGGAAGGGCAAGTCAGACGCAATCATCGCGCCGCCATCATTCAATTGAAGCACGCCCATCTCATGCAAAAATTGAAGGGCATTGACGGTCGGAGTAAGCGACGCAAAGTATCTCTCGTTGAAATTGTAGAAGAATTCGATGTTGTCGATCAGATACTGCTCAAAACTTACAAAGCGGAATCTACCATCTGCGAGTTTTTTTATCATCTGGCGGTGCGCAACAACTGGCAAAATCAACGCAATTTGGGGAATCGTTAGAAATCCCGCTTCTTTCAGCACAGACGAGATCGCGAACACATTGATCCCGAGATTGTTGTAATATGAACTGAACTTCACTTGTAGCGGTCTTTCCAGTCGCTCAACCAGCCAATCACCGGTCGATCAGAGAGGTCGTAGAACCCGCCATGACTCATGGGTATCGGAAGCTCCTGCGAAGCAAGCGTCAGCTTTCTCTGCCGCAAATCTCCGACAATCGCACGGGCAGATGCGCCCTCGTCACCAGTTGACTGTTGGCCTGAGTAGGTCTGGAGGAACTTGCCTTCCCACATGACGGAAGCCTCTTCCTCCAAATCGTCAATATCGGCTTGGGTGATATCCCCGTCCTGGATCAATCGTTCCATGTTATCGCGAAAGTGCAGCCGCCTGGTGGTGAACTTCGTATGAAACTCAATGTTATCCTCCGAGATGTCACTAATATCCACCAATTGCTTGATGAAGGTCTGGTCGAGGAGATTGTCCGGTAAAATAGGCGGAAATTTCCTGAAAAGCAGACCGCCGCTCCGAGCTTTGTCGAAATACCGCCGGTATTTCTGGGTGAATTCGTCAAAGCTGATCGTGATTTTCTTCCCTGCCTTGACGGTGGCGTAGGAATTCTGCCGTACCTCTGAGTCGATGGCGTGAAAAACGTCGTCAATACGGGATTGGTGTATCTGCTTTTCGGCGATGGACGCTTTGCATAGGTTGATGATTTCGTCCTTCCCCAAAGCGAACGACAGGTGCTCAAAAAACCTCTCTGACACGGCGGCGTCGAGTGAGAGCACGTCATCGATGTAGCCTTGAATCACCTGGTCTTTGCTTTTCGCCCTGAGCGACGTGATATCAGCGACAAGCTCACCATGACTTTTGGTGGTAGCTTTGAAGGCTTCAATGGATATCAGAAGGGCGTTTTTGTCGTTTTCTGACTTGTTGGATGCGAGCAGGAAGCTGGTCTTTTTAAGAAAGGCAAGCTGAGAATCCACGGACGCCCGTCCATCCGCCGGGTCGATGATCAATTTGCACCAGTTCGAAAGCGATTTCCAAAGATCACTGTCCATCGTCGTAAGATTGATGGGAGCGCCCTGTGCGCTCGTCTGAACTGTGTGCTTGAGCTGGACAAGTATATTAGTGCGGTCTGGACGCTCGATATGAACATCATCTAAAACCTCCAAGCCCACAACTTGGCCGATTTTCAGATTTATAAGCTCATTTAGGAAGTAATAATACTGGTAGTCGAAACCAATTGATTTATCTTCCGCACTAGTCGTATCGACACGCGACCTTTCGCTCATGGCCTACCAACAGAATTCGAGAAAACACACCCCAAGTTTGTTACCCCGACACCTAGCAGCTGCAATTCGCTATTTCAATTTACTAACAATGAGATTTGAAGCCAAGATCCAAATCAATTTAACCGATTCAGTCGCTGACTTCCCTTTTCGGGTATTGAGAAGGAAGATCTGGAGATCCTCGCTCGGTTGAATAAATCTCGTCCTGTCCGGAACCGATCCAGCTCAGCCTGTGCGGAGGTGGCGAGTATGTCCGCTTCCGACCGGTCGAAATGGCCGACATGCGGTGCGACGCTGCCATTCTTCGGCACCGGCCAGCGCTCCCTCCCAAACAAACAAGGCCCCTCCCGGGGCCTTGCGCATCACCTCAGTGCCGGGCTCTAATTCCCCCCTCACTTCCCCATCAGCTGCTTGGCATTCTCGGCCGTGATCGCGGTGGTCTCCACAGTCACCGTCTTGTCCACCTCGGTCGCGCAGTCGAGCAGGATCTTTTTCGACATCTCGATCGCTTCCTTGGCGCCCGTCGGGTAGGTGAAGGTTGCGACCCAATCGCCCTTGGCGACCGCCTCGATGCCGCCTGCCGGGCCAGGCAGGCCGTCGGTGCCGATGATCTTGACGTCCTTGCCCGCGCCCTTGGCGGCGAGCAGCGCGCCGGCCGCCATCATGTCGTTGGAGGCGTAGAGCACCTTGATGTCGGGGTGCGCCTGCAGCATGGCGGCGAAGGCGACCTGCGCTTTATCCGGCACCCAGTCGGCGGCCTGCTCGGCGACGATCTGGACCTTCGGGTTGCCTTTCACGCCTTCCTTGAAGCCGTTGAGGCGCTCCACCGCCGGCGTCGAGCTCGGCAGGCCTTGCAGCACGGCCGCCTCGCCGCCATCGGGCAGCAGGGTCTTGGCGGTGTACTTTCCGGCTTCCTCGGCGATCTTGAAATTGTCGCCGCCGATGAAGGCGGTGTAGTCCTTGCCCGGGTCGCCGACCGTCTTGCGGTCAAGCTCGATGACCGGGATGCCGGCATCCATGGCGCGCTTCACCGCCGGCGTCAGCGGTGCGGCCTCGAAGGGCGAGATCAAAAGGATATCGACCTTCTGGGTGATGAAATTGTCGACCTGCGAGGTCTGCGTGTTGACGTTGCCGGCGCCGTCGGCGATCTGCAGCGTGAAGCCGGGCACTTCCTTGGCGGCCGCCTCCAGCTCGTCATTGACGTGCTGGCGGTAGGGCTCGGCATTGTTGGCCTGCGAAAAGCCGATGACGAACTGGCCGTCCTTGGCGCAGGCTTTCACCAGCGGCTCGGCGGCGTAAGCGGAGCCTGCAATGCACAGGCCGGCGCCTGCCAGCAGCACGGCTTTGAGGGTCGATCCTCTTAGTGTCGTTTTCATAACTCACTCTCCTCCTCGTCCGGCCGGGGGGCCAGACCTTGGTTTGACGTTCACGTGTTGCCGTCTCCTCCTTGTTTGTTTGTGCATGTCGTCATCGCAAAACCTTTTGCGCGACATGCACTAACGACCCAACCCCTCGCGGCGGCGAACGAGGGACTGAAGCACTGCCGCCAAAACGATGATCGCGGCGGTCGCGAGCAGCTGCATGGCGGGCGTGATGTTGTTGAGCTGCAGGATGTTGGCGAGCGCGCCCAGCATGATGGTGCCGGCAACGGTGCCGACCATCGAGCCGGCGCCGCCGAACAGGCTGGTGCCGCCGATGACTACGGCGGCGATGGCGGTGAGCTCATAGCCCATGCCGTCATTGGCGCTGCCGAAATTGAACTGGCCGGCATGGACGATGCCGGCAAGGGCGGCGGCAAAGCCGGTGATGGCGTAGACCGAGATTTTCACCATCGACACCGGCACGCCGGATATGCGCGCGGCGCGCTCATTGCCGCCGACGGCAAAGACATAGCGGCCGAAGCGCGTGGTGTTGAGCACGATGGTGGCGATCGCGGCAAAGACGACGAACACAAGCGTCGCCACCGGCACGGTGTTGTTGAACAGCCGCTCGCCCAGCACGGCGAACACCGGCGGCGCTAGGCCCGGCCCTTCGCCATAGGAAATGTTGATGTACTGGTTGCCGGAGACGACCAGCGCCAAGCCGCGCGCGGCCTGCAGGCCGGCCAGCGTGACGATGAACGGCTCCAGCCGGAAACGGGTCGAGATGGTGCCCTGGATGGCGCCGAAGACGATGCCCAAAGCGAGCACGGCGAGGATGGTGGGGATCAGGCCGAAGCCGCCGGAGATCATCATCGAGGCGGTGACGACGCTGGACAGGCCAAGCACCGCGCCGACCGACAGGTCGATGCCGGCGGTGATGATGACGAAGGTCATGCCGATGGCGATGATGCCGGTCTCCGACACGGCGCGCACGATGTTGGCGATGTTGTCGGGGTTGAGGAACAGGATCTCGCCATGGCGGCGCGGCGAGAAGATGATGCCGCCGATCGCCACCAGCACCAGGCCGATCAGGCTCTGGAAGCGCACGATGAGCGCCAGCGGGTCGCGATGCTTTTGAGGCGCCGCCATCACCGGGCTCGCTGCCACTGGATTGTTGTCCTGAGACATCAGGCCTCCCTGCCGTTAGCCGCGGCCAGCACCGTGTGCTCGTCGACGCCGCCCAAGAATTCCGCCACATTGCGCCCCTGGCGCAGCACCACGATGCGGTCGCACAGACCGATCAGCTCCGGCATCTCGCTGGACGCCACCAGAATGCCCAGCCCTTGCGCCGCGAGTGCCCTGAGCCGCTGGTAGATCTCGCCCTTGGCGCCGACATCGACGCCGCGCGTCGGCTCGTCGAGCAGCAACAGGCGCGGATTGCCGAGGATTTCTTTTGCCAGCACCACCTTCTGCTGGTTGCCGCCGGACAGCGCGCCGACGGCGATATCAGGGTTCTTCGGCCGGATGTCGAACTGGCCGAAGGATTCCTTCACCGCCTCGGCCTGGCGGCGCGGCGAGACCAGCCAGTTCGGCGAGATTCTGGATATGACCGACATCACCAGGTTGAGGCCGACCGCCATGCGCAGCATCAGGCCCGAGCCCCGGCGGTCGTCGGTGACGAAGGCGATGCCGGCGTGGCGGGCAGCACTGATCGAATCCAGTTTCACCGGCTTGCCGCCGACAGCAACCTCGCCCTCCCAGCGGCCGGACAGGCCGGTGCCGTAGAGCGCGGACAACAGTTCGGTTCGCCCTGCCCCCATAATGCCGGCCAGGCCGACGATCTCGCCTTCATGGACATCGAGCGAAACACCTTGCGGCGCCTGCCAGCCGGCGCTATCGCGGGCGAGCTTGAAGCTGGCGTTCCTCAGGCTGAGCAGCGGCTTGCCCGCCGCTTTGGCGCGTTGCGGATAAAGCTCATCCAGCGGACGTCCGACCAGCAGGCGCACCAGCTCGGCTTGCGGCGCGTGCGGCTCGGTGATGCCGGCGACGCGACCGTCGCGCATCACCGTCACCCGGTCGGCAATGCCGGGCACTTCCTCCAGCCGATGCGAGATATAGACGATGCCGACGCCGGTGGCTGCGAGTTTTCTCATGATGTCGAACAGCCGCTCGACTTCGCCGACGGTAAGTGCTGCCGTCGGCTCGTCCATGATCAGCACGCGGGAGGCATAGGACAGCGCCTTGACGATCGCCACCACCTGGCGCTGGCCGATCGACAGATCGGCGACCATGGCAGCCGGATCGATGGCGATCTCGATCGCCTCCAGCCGCTTCTTGGCCTCGCGGCGCATTGCCGGCACGTCGAGGAAGCCGCCGGGACGCATCAGTTCGCGGCCGAGGAACAGATTGGCGGCGACGTCGAGCGACGGCACCAGGTCGAGCTCCTGGAAGATGGTGGCGATGCCTGCCGCTTGCGCCTCGCGCGGGTTGTTGAAGCGCACGGGTTTGCCGTCGATCTCGATCATGCCTTCGTCCGGCGTGTAGACGCCCGACAAAAGGTTCATCAGCGTCGACTTGCCGGCGCCGTTCTCGCCGAGCAGCGCATGGATTTCGCCGGCCTTGAGGTCGAAGTCGACGCCGCGCAGCGCCTGCACGCCGCCGAAGCGTTTGACGGCGCCGGTCATTACCAGCAGCGGCGCGGTCATGTTAGCCTCGTGTGGGTCGGCCTTCCGCAGGAGGCGCGCGCCCGCAGAGTCGCCTGCAGCCGCACCGAACGTGGCTCTGAACCGGTCGCCGCGATGCGGGCGCTGAGTAGCGCCGCCGCCTGCCTGCCGATCTCGGTGCAGGGCTGCGCCACCAGCGTCAGCCGCGGCTCGAAACAATCGGCCCATTCGAAATCGTCGAAGCCGGCCAGCGACAGATCGCCCGGAATGCTGAGGCCTTTTTCGCGGATGGCGCGGACGGCTCCGATCGTCGTCATGTTGTTGCCGGTGACCAGTGCGGTTGGTGGCGACGGCAGCGACAGGATGGCGTGGGTGGATGCGGTCGCCGCCGCCGTGTCGACATTCTCGGCCGAGAGATAGTGCGGCACGCACTCAAGTCCATTGGCGGCGAGCGAAGCCTGGAACGCCTCGATGCGCTCGCGCGTCGTCGTCAGGCCCGGCTGTCCGGCGATATAGCCGATGCGCTTGTGGCCGAAGGAGGCGACATGGTCGATCAGCGCGCGCATCGACGTTTCGTTCTCGACGCCGATCTGGTCGAAGCGCTGGTCGGCGAAACGGTCGATCAGAACGCATGGCATCTTCTTGTCGGCGAGATAGTCGATGGCCCGCTGCGGCGAGCCCGACGGCGCCAGGATGACGCCGTCGACGCGGCGCTGATGAAAAGCGCGCACCACCTGCAGTTCGCGGTCGGGATCCTCCTGGGTGTCCGACAGGAAGACCATCAGCCCGAGCCGCGCGCATTCGGCCTCGACCGCGCAGATGATGTCGGTGAAATAAGGGTTGGAGATCGCCGAGATCGCCAGGCCGACGCTGTTGGTGGTCGAGGCCTTCAGCGAGCGCGCCAGCTCGTTGGGCTGGTAGCCCATGGCGGCAATGGCGTCGTTGATCAGCCTCGCCTTTTCCAGCGAAACGAAGCGCGTGTTGTTGACGACATGCGAGACGGTCGACACCGACACACCGGCGCGCCGCGCCACTTCAGCCATTGTCGGCAAGACATATCAGCGCCTGCAAGCGCTCCTCCCTTATGCGTTTCCCGTCCGCTCTGATGGCGGATTTCAAGGGAGCTTAGGGTGATCGAAACGTTTGCGCAATCGATTCGATCGAAATTTTTAGCGGGGCTTATCTCCCCCCTCGAGGGGGAGATGTCGCCGAAGGCGACAGAGGGGGTCGCCGCGCGTGAAGCGCCAACCTTCCATCTGCAGCAAGGACGTCGAGCCCAGTCGCACCGACCCCCTCTGGCCTGCCGGCCATCTCCCCCTCAAGGGGGGAGATTCGCGGTTTCACCGAACTCGGCCACCAGCCCCTCATACGCCTCGAAGGCCGGCAGTGCCTCGTAACTGTGCACCGCAGGCGTGGTTGCCCAAGGCAGCTTCTCGCTGGTCCATGTCTCGATGAACGGCGTGAACCAGCCGGGCTCGTCGAGCATGGTCGGACGCAGATTGACGAACCAGTCGAGCCCTTCGGGGCGCGTGAACATCCAGCTCATGCAATGTGGGCAGAAGAAATGTTTCGAGGCGCCGTGCAGCCCGCCGATCACCGGCTCGCCTAGCGTGATCTCGAAGCCGTCGGAGGGAATGGCGGCGTTTAGCGAATAGGCGCTGGCCGACATGCGCTGGCAGCCGATGCAATGGCAAGCCATGGTCAAAAGCGGTTTTGCGGAAATCTTGAGCCGCACACGTCCGCAGCGGCACCCGCCTTCGGCCGGCAATTTCAGGGTTGGCACGGCAGTCTCCCAGTATTCGAAGCGCCGGCGCTTCAGTCGCCGGTCAGCGCCTTCGTCGTCACCAGCGTGACGCCGGCATCGGTGAAATCAGCATTGTACCGGGCGATGATCTCGGTCGCGGTTTCGCCTTCAGTGTCCAGCGTGGAATGGGCATCGGAAACGACGGTAACGCCGAGGCCCTCGGCCAGGGCGCCCTTGACGGTGCCGGCGATGCAGAAATCGGTTTGCGCTCCGGCGAGCACGACTTCGCCGGCCCCCTGCCCGGCCACCCAGGCGCCAAGCTCGGCATTCGAGAAGGCGTTGCGGACGGTCTTGGAGAATGTCGGCTCGTCCTTGGCCTGGCCGAGTTCCGGCCATACCGGCCAACCCGGCTCGCCGGGCGCCAGCGGATCGCCGGCCGGCCCGTCATGCCTGACGAAAGCAACCTTGCGCCCCTCGCGCCGCGCCCAGTCGATCAGCGAGCGGGTACGCTCGGCGATACCCGGCGCATCATGGATCGGCGGCTCGACGCGCCCGTCGAACATGTTGGTCTGGAGATCGATGACGATGAGGGGAGCGAGGTTTGGCATGGCGCGAAGATAACGCGGGCGATGGGAGGGTCAAGACGGCGAAGCTGCTGATCTCCCCCTTGGGGAGATTACCTGTACCCTCATCCGATTCCGCCGGTCACCACGTAAGCACCAGCCGTGCGTCCATCCTCCAGCCGCATGACGGCCGCAACGATCGAGCCGTAAGCGCCTCGCCACACACTGTGCATTCTTTCGTGCTCGCCGGCGGGCACCAGGATGCGACCGTGAAAGCTTGTCCCGCTGCGCCGCAGAGCGACCGGTTCGCCATTGACGTGAACCTTGACGCCAGCGGTCTCCGCATCGAGTTCAACCGTCACGGCGATCTCGGCCTGGTCTCCTCGCCGCGTCGTCTCGGCAACAAGCGTAAGCCTCGGCGTCGGCGCATCGCTGGCCCGCAATCCACCAGGCCGCCCCGCAAACACATCGTCCGGCAATTCCGGCGTGCGCGGCGGGCTGGTGCGGCGTTGGGTGGCGCGCTCGTAATCGCCGGCGAGCCGCAGCAACTCCGCATCATCATAGGCCTTGCCCGCAAAGGTCAGCCCGACCGGCATGCCGATATCGGCCATCGTTCCCATAGGCACGGTGACGGTCGGAATGCCGAGATGACGCCACACCAGATTGCCATTGGCGACCCAGGTGCCGTTGCGCCAGGCGATTTCTGCAGAGGTCTGGTTGACGTCGGCATCGGCCGGGCCGACATCGGCGACCGCCGGCAGCACGACGGCGTCGAGCCGGTTCGCGTCCAGCCAGTCCTCGAAGTCGATGCGCCGCGTCGCCTCCAATCCCTTGAGACCTTCCGCCAGCGTTGGGATATCCAACAATGGCATCACGCCCTGCTTGGCGCTCGTGACGTAGTCGGCCAGATCGAAACCGTCGTCGCCATAGCGGTCCGGCAGCGCGCCCGGCGGCTGCGGGAAAATCTTTGGGCCGTCGACCGCAGCCAGATCGGGGATCGCCGGATCGGCATTTGCGCGCAGGAAATCGTCCCAGCCCCAGATGCAGAGATCCCAGATTTCGCGCTCTGCAAAGGCTTCCGGCACCAGCCCGCGTTCGACCATGGTTTTTGTGCCCGGACGGTCGCGCTCATAGTTCGAGACGACGGGGAAATCGACCTCGACCACCTCCGCGCCGAGCTTTTCCAGGTCACGCGCCGCCTGCCGCCAGAGGTCGAGCACCGAGGCGCGGGTCTCGATGGGTTTGGGCGCGCCGCCGTCGCGGCCGATATACATTTTCGGCACGCCGAGGCGTTTGCCTTTCAACGAGCCCTCCAAGGCTAGTGTAGTGTAGCTTGGCGGCCTGAGATCAGCGCTTTTCGCGATCGACACCCAGGGCTGCGCGCGCCAGAAATCGCCGCGCGTCTCGGCATCGTCGGCGACGATCACATCGAGCAGCTCCAGCATGTCGGCAATGCCGCGCGTGTGCGGCACCACCACATCCATGGTCGGCACCAGCGGCCAGTTGCCCCTGACCGAAATGACGCCGCGCGACGGCGTGTAGGCGACAAGTGCATTGTTGGACGCCGGCGCGCGGCCGGAAGACCATGTTTCCTCGCCGAGGCCGAAAGCGGCGAAGCTGGCGGCGGTGGCCGTGCCTGAGCCGTTGGACGAGCCGGAAGCGAAGGCCGCGGTCAAATAGTCGGCATTGCAGGGGCTCTCGGCGCGGCCATAGACGCCGCGCTGCATGCCGCCATTCGCCATTGGCGGCATGTTGGTCAGCCCGATCAGCACAGCACCACCGGCCCTCAGCCTGGCAATGGTGAAAGCGTCCTCATTGGCGACGAGATGCTCGAAGGCGGGCGAGCCAGCAGCCACCGTCAGGCCCTTCACCTTATAGCTGTCCTTGGCGGTGTAGGGGATGCCGTCGAGGGGCCCGAGGGTGGCGCCATTGCGCCGCCGCAGGTCGGACGCCGCCGCCTCCTCGAACATTGCCGGGTTAAGCACCGGCACGGCATTGAGCGCGATGCCATGGCGGTCGTAGTGCGCGATGCGCCTGAGATAAGCGCCCACCAGCTCGACGCTGGTGACGGTGCCGGCCTCCAGCGCCCGGCGCAGGTCGGCAATCGAGGCTTCGACGATGTGGAGGGGCATGGGATTCTCGAGATGCAGCGGCAAATGAATCTTCGCATCGTGCGATGCGAGTGTCACGCCTCAAACGGAAGGCGTGACGGCGACGCTTATGCACTCGGCTCATAGCATCTTGCTGTCGAGCTGGCCGTTTTCCTTCATCAGGTCGAGATAGGTCTTGGCGCCGGAACTGCCGTGGCCTGCCGCCTTGAAGAACCATTTGGCGGCTTCCTTGTAGTTTGGTTTCCCATCGACGCCGCGGTAGTAGAGCGAGCCCAGACTGAACTCGGCATCGACGCTGCCGGCCTTTGCGGCTTCCAGCCACCAGGACTCGGCAGCCTTGTCGTCTCTGGCAATGCCCACGCCGTTGGCCGAGGCATACGCTGAGGCGAGCTGGGCATCCACATTTCCCTGCCGCGCCGCCTTGAGCCACCAGCCCGCCGCATCCGCACTGCTTTGCGCAACGCCAACACCCTCGCAATAGGCCGTGCCGAGCGCTTTCTGCGCGAATGCATTGCGCTGGTCGGCGGCTTTGCGCCAGAGCCTTGCCGCCTGAACGGGGTCCTTCGTTACTCCTAGACCATCCCAATACAGTCCACCGAGAGCGAACTGCGCAAGGTCATTGTCCTTGTCGGCAGCCTTGCTCAGCCACTCGAACGCCTGCCTTTCATCCTTCCCGACGCCCTGCCCGTCCCGATACACGACCCCGACATTATACTGCGCTACCACATGGCCTTGGACAGCAGCCTTCATCCACCATCGGAAGGCCAGATCATTGTCTTGCGCAACGCCGCGGCCCTGGCTGTAGAGGATACCAAGCAGATATTGAGCGTCGGCGTTTCGCCCGTCGGACGCCTTTTGCGCCCAAGTCGCGGCCAACGCATCGTCCCGTCCCACGCCTTCGCCGAGCGAATACGCCCGGGCCAGATTGGCACCGGCTTCGGCATTCCCCGCTTCCGCGGCCTTGCGCCACCAATAGACCGCCTGCTCGGCGCTCTTCTCGACGCCTTGGCCCATCGAATAGTATCCGCCCAGATTCGACTGGGCGAACACAAAGGCCTGATTGGCGGCTTTGCTCATCCACGCAAACGCCTGGCCGTCGTCCCAGGGGTACCTTTTCCCTGGCCATAAGCGGCCGCCACCGCGTATTGCGCTTCTGTCAGACCGGTGGTTGCGGCCTTCATCCACCACCCGAACGCAAGGCGGTCATCCTGCTCAACGCCGTGGCCCCGCGAGTACAAAGTGCCCAGCAAAGCCTGGGCATTCGGCTCACCCAGATCGGCTGCCTTTTTCACCCACACTATGGCGGCTTGATCATCCTTCTTGACGCCTTGGTTAAGATAGTAGGCGCGTCCGAGACAGAAAGCGGCCTCCAGGCTTCCTTGGTCAGCCGCCTTGCGCCACCATGAGGCAGCCTGCTCGAAGCTTTGCGCAACACCCCGACCCTGCGCATACAGGACGCCGAGGGCGTACTGAGCGTTCGTATTGCCCTTGTCGGCTGACTGCCTGGAAAACTTCAACGCCAGTTGATCGTTTCTTTCGACCCCTTGGCCATTTAAATAGACTTGGCCGAGAGAATATTCAGCCTCGCCGCTCCCCTGATCGGCCGCCTTGCGCCACCAATAGAGCGCCTGCTCATAATTTTGCGCGACCCCTTGGCCCTGCCAGTACAACACGCCGAGCTGGTACTGCCCATTCATGTTGTCTTTATCGGCGGCCTTTCGTGAGAAACTCTCGGCAAGCCGACTGTCCTTTTCAACGCCCCTGCCCATAAGGTAGGCCTGACCCAGTGCTGCTATGGCTTCCGCATTGCCGCCATCGGCGGATTTCTTCCACCAATACACCGCCTGGCTGTCGTTCTGAGCCACGCCCTCCCCGCGCCAGTACAGCGCACCAAGCTGCCCTTTTGCGTCAACATTGCCAGCGTCCGCCATGATCTTCATTTGACGGAATACCTCGGCATAATCCTTTGCCTGGAGAGCCGCTGCACCCTTTTGTGCCGCTGACCACTGCACATAGTAATTTCGGCCAGGACCGAGCAGCACAAAAGCCGCCAGCAACACCAGAACGACGATAAGGACCCCTCGGCGACGCGACTTGGGCGGGCTGTAGACAGGTGTATCCACTTTGGGCGCCCACTCGTTGTTGCTCACCGTCCCCAATCCATTTGCAGCCACCAGTAATCCATAGCGCAAGCCAGGCTGTTCTGGAATATCCAAAGCATTTGATGTCGCTACTGCGGTGCGCCGGCGAACAGGATTTCGCCATCGCCGCCAGCCGCCGGCCAATCCCTGATGGTGCGATCGTCGCCGCCGGTGACCAGTGTGCCGTCGGTGGCGAAGGCAACGGCGTAGATCGGGCCGGTGCGGCTGTCGAACATGGCGATCTGGTCTCCAGTGCCGAGATCCCACAGCCGCGCCGTGCCGTCGAGCGAGCCGGAGGCCAGGCGCTTGCCGTCGGCCGACAGCGCCAGCGTATAGACGGTGCCTTCGTGGCCCTCGAAGCGGCGCAATTCCCGAAACGTGTCGAGGTCCCAGAGCTTGATCGTGTAGTCGCCGCTGCCGGTGACGACATGATGGCCGTCGGCGGTGAAGACGGCGCCGTAGGTGCCCTGCTCGTGGCCGTGCCAGCTTCGCAATTGCTTGCCGCTTTCGACGTCCCAGAATTTCAGCGTGCCGTCGATGGAGCCGCTCAGCGCGCGCGTGCCGTCGGGCGAGATTGCGACCGTGCTGATCGGCCAGTCATGTCCGGTCATCACATGCAGCACCGATTTGTTGACGAGATCCCAGACGATGACGTTGCCGGTGTCGTGGCCACTGACGGCGCGCTTGCCGTCCGGGCTGATCGCCAGCTTGCGCACGCCGCCATTCGCGCCCGACGAGAAGACATGCAGCACCGCGCCGTCGGCAAGCTTTCGCAGCACGATCTCGCCATCGTCGCCGGCGGTCAGCGCGGTGGCGCCGTCGGGCATGAACAGCGCCGTGCGCGCCATGTCCTTGTGTTCACCAAGGTTGCGGATCAGCCGCTTGCCGGCGACGTCCCAGAGCTTGATCATGTGGTCGGTGCTGGCGCTCATGACGTCGCGGCCATCGGCCGAGACGGCGAGCCAGACGACGGCGTCGCGGTGGCCGTCGGGCTCGGTCGGCAGCGCCGGCGGAGGCGGCGGCAACGGCGCGACGGTTTGCGGTGGCGTGGCCGGAGCCGGCGGTGGAGCAGTCTCCGGTGGCGGTGTCGCCGGAGCGAGTGCGACTTGTGGCGGCTGAGGGGGAGCAGCCAGAGGCGTAGGCTGCGCCGGCTCGGGCGGTTTGGCTGCCTGCACCGGCGGAGTTGGCTCGGGCGGCATGGTGACCTGCGGCGAACTCGGCGGGGCCGGTGGCGTCGCCAGGTCCGGCGGGACACCGTCGATGCCCTGGTCCTTCGGCTCGGCTTTGGGTTCGTTCGGGGCGGCCACCTCAGCGCCCGGGCCGGCGTCACGCGCCCAAGGGAAGTGGTCGGCCAGCAGCGCCAACACGGCGAGCACCGGCAACATGAGGAAGGCGCGCCGCAGACCGGGGCGGCCCTTTGGGTCGATCTCGGCGTCGCGGCCAAAAAGCGGCGTTCCAGCAGGCTGGCTTCGCCGACCCGGCAGCAGTCTGGCCCAGAACAACAGGGCGCCAAGCAGGCAAAGCCCGCCGACGGTCAGGAACACCACCGGTCGCAGCGTGGCTGGGCCGTGCAGCATGTGATCGATCCCGCTCCAGCTGAAATCTCTGTCGCCGAGCAGCAGATACGCCCGCACCAGACAAGCCAAAGCGGCCGCCAGCAGCGGAAGCGCAAACAGCCTTTCGGCCAACCTGTCCATCGGACTTCCCCTCCGGTGCCGCACCTTGCTCCTCATGCGGCCGCCGCACGAAACAAATAGTGCAAAACTGCGCCCACGAAAGTGGGCGCGATCACGCAGCCAAATTCACTTCAATTCGGCCCATACCGGCGCGTGGTCGCTGGCGCCGTCCTCACCTCTGACACCGCGGTCGATGCCGGCAGCGGTGAGGCGGCGCGCCAGTTTCTTCGACAGCAAGATGTGGTCGAGCCGCAGCCCGGCATCGCGCAGCCAGCGGTTGCGGCGATAATCCCAGAATGTGTAGAGCGTTTCCTTCGGATGCTTCTTGCGGAGCGCATCGGTCCAGCCCTGCTCGAGCAGACGCTGGAACGACGCCCGGCTTTCCGGCTGCACCAGCGCGTTGTCGTCATAGGAGCGGGTGGCGTAGATGTCGCGCGGCTCGGGCACGATATTGTAGTCGCCGACCAGCGCCACCGGCAGGCCAGTGTCGAAGAGTTCTGCGGCATGCGCCTCCAGCCTTTCATGCCAGGCCAGCTTGTACTGGAATTTCGGCCCCGGCTGCGGGTTGCCGTTGGGCGCGTAGACACAGGCGATGACGATGCCGTTCACGGCCGCCTCGATGTAGCGGCTCTGCTTGTCGGCGGTATCGCCGGGCAGGACGTCACGGGTCAGCACCGGCTTGGACCCGCGCGCGAGTATGGCGACGCCATTCCAGGTCGGTTCGCCCTTCCACACCGCGCCATAGCCGGCCGCCGCAAGCGTCGTGCGCGGAAACTGCGTATCGCGGGCCTTCAGCTCCTGCAGGCAGACGACATCGGGCTTGGCTGCCGCCAGCCACGCCAGCAGGTTTTGCAGCCGGCTGTTGATGTTGTTGATATTGAAGGTGGCGATTTTCATTTGGCGATCAGGAAACGATCCGCCCTGTCCACGCCTTCACCGTCCCGGCCAGCGTCTTCAAATGATCGGCGGTCGAAAACCCCGACACGCTCTTGCGCGGCTTCAGGTCGTGGTCGCCATCCTCCAGCCAGATCACCTCGATGGCTTTGGAAAGGCCGTAGGTCGCGACCTCTTCTTTCGTGCCGAACTCGTCGCGGGTGCCCTGGAAGATCAGCGTCGGCGTCTTGAGGTCGGCGAGATGTTTTGTCCTGAGTTGCTCGGGCTTGGCTGGCGGATGAAAGGGATAGCCGAGGCAGATGAGGCCCGAAATCTCGCCCTTGGCGAACATCTCGTCGGCGACCATCGAGGCGACGCGCCCGCCCATCGACTTGCCGCCGATGATGAGCGGACCAGCGACGCCCCTCGCCCTCAGATCGGCGATGGCCTTGATGTATTCCGGGTTGACCGTCTCGGCGCGCGGTGGCGGCTTGCGCTGGCCATAGCGGCGGGCCGCCATATAGTGAAATTCGAAGCGCGCGACCTGGAAGCCGGCGGTGGCGAGCGCCTTGGCGGTGGCGGTCATCGAAGGCGAATCCATCGATGCGCCGGCGCCGTGGGCCAGCACGATGGTGACCGGGGCTGTGTCAAAGCCGTCGAAGAGGAAGCTAGTGGGCATCAGGCTGCGGGACCCCGATATAGTGGTAGGTGGTTTTGGAACCGTGAACTTCCTTACGCCACTGCTCCGGATGCAGGGTAACATGGGTGAAAATGGCTGCAAAAAACCCTACGAGCACGATGAAGAATGGCCGGCCGAAGCAAACGCGCTGCTTGTTCGACATACGGTCCTCGGGGCGCTGGGGAAATGGCCAAGTTCTGCGGTTGTAATATGTGGCCCAATTGATTTTGCTGTCTTCGAAAAAATTCCAGCCATTGCTCCAGTAGAAGAGCAGCTCGCGGCCTCCTGCACCGCCAAAACGATGAAGCACGCGGTTAATCCCATACTCGAAATCTGAACAAGATTATCCACGGCAGCCTCACCCCGCCGTCCGCGCCAGCTGCAGATCGACGAACTGTATCCCCTTTTGCGCAGTGCGCGCCCATTCGCTGTCAGCATCGAGTTCGAGATAGCGCACCCAGTGGCGGCGGGCTTCGGTCAGATTGCCGGCGTCGAACTCCAGCCGGGCAAGGTTGAACACCGGATCGGCGTAGCTCTTGTCGAGCGCGATGGCCTTGACCAGATGCCGGCGCGCCGAGGCGATCTTGCCTTCGTCGCTCATCAGCCCGGCGAGGTTGAACCAGGCCTCGACGAACGCCGGATCGAGCTTGATCGCTCTTGCATAGTCATGCGCCGCGTCGGCCACGCGACCGGCGCCACGCAAGCAATTGGCGCGGTTGAACGCGGCGATGGCGTCGCTCGGATCGATGCTGAGGCAGCGTTGGTAGAGCGCCGCGGCATCGTCGTGCCGGCCCTCCTCTTCCGCGCTTTCAGCCTCGGCGAACAATTCTTCCAGCGTGTCGTCGCCGGCTGCGCTTGCGCTGCCGAGATCGAACAGCAGCTGGCCGTCGAGTTCGCTCTGGCCATCCTCGAGATAGATCTGATCGGGCCGGCCATGCTGCGAGCCGACATTGAGCGATTTGGCGGTGAGCGAAGCGACCGGACCGGAGCGATGCACGGAGCGCGCGATCGCGCCCCAGGATGCACCGCCGGCGACCAGCCCGGCATATTTGCGGGCAAGGATCAGATCGCGGAACGAGTAGGGTTCACAATCGTGCTCGAAGGCGTCAAACAGGCTGAGCAGGTCGAGGTCGGCACCGGACAGTCTGGACTGGTCGACGAGAGACTGCCTGGACAGCGAAGACGCCTCCGGCGCCTTCATCAGACCAAGCAGGCGCAGGAAGCCATTTTCGCTAAGGAGTGTTCGGCCAGCGGAGCCCTCGGCTGCAACCCGGCGCTCGATCTCGGCATCGCCGCCCTTCGCCGTGCCGGCCTTGGCGATCAGCGTTCGGCCGAACACAACATGGCTGGTGCGCCTGGTGACGCCGCGCCGCAACTGGCCGTGCTGACGCTCCACCTCACGGGCCGCGAGCCGCAGCGGAAATGCCGCCAGCGCGCCGATGGCGCCGAAGACGGCGCCCGGGATTATACCGGTCGGCGCCGTCACCCCTTGCTCTTGCCGACGGCCTTGAGCAGATTGGCCTTCAACGGGTTTTCCTTGGCCGCACCCGCCTTACCCTTGGCGGCAGGTTTTTCAGCGTCGTCGGCCTTGCTCTTCGACTTGGCCGGCGGCTTGGCTGATTGCGACAGGCTCGCCTTCAACGCGTCCATGAGGTTGATGACATTGCCACGCTCGGGCGCCGCCGCAATGATCGGCTTATGGCCCTTCAGTTTCTCGCGGATCATCGTCATCAGCGCGATCTCGTAGCGGTCCTCATAATTCTTCGGATCGAAGGTGGTTTCCTTCTGCTTGATCAGCGCTTCGGCCAATTGCAGCATTTCGGGATCCGGCTTGCCAGCCGGGATGTTGCCGAAATATTCAGCCGTGCCGCGCACTTCGTTCGGGTTCCTCAAGGTGCAGACGAACATGCCGTTCTCGCGCGCGCCGATCGTCACCACGCGCTCGCGGCTGGACAGGACAAGGCGGGCGATGGCCAGCTTGCCGGATTTGCGCATGGCCTCGCGCAGCACGGCGAAGGTTTCCTCCGCCATGGCGCCATCCGGCGCCATATAGTACGGCGCATCCTGATAAATGACGTCGACCTCGTCTTCGTCGACGAAGGCCTCGATGTTCATCGTGTGATTGGATTCGATGCGCACTGCTTCGAGGTCCGCCTCATCGATGATGATGTACTGCTTGTCCTCGTATTCGTAACCCTTGACCAAGTCCGCGCGCTCGACGAGGCCGAGTTCAGGGTCGACCGGCTTCATGTTGATGCGGTTGTGGGTCTTCTTGTGCAATTGGTTGAACGATATGCGCTCGCTGGTCGTCGTTGCCGGATAGAGCCGGACCGGACAGCTGACGAGGCTGAGCTTGAGGTAACCTTTCCAACTTGCCCTGGGCGCCATGATACTCTCCTACGCGGCCACGCACTGACATTTCAGACTGAGCATGATCTTAACCGAAAACCGGTTCCCACGTTTCGGGATCATGCTTACTGCAGCGCTTCGTCCAAAGGACGAATGGTGCTGCGGAAATCCTACACCGGCCCCAAACATACCGGCAAATTCCTGACGAAACCTTCAGGTGAGCTGGAGGGCACCGACGGAGGATAATTCAAATTGTCCGCATGGTCGATGGACTTGGGGAAGTAAGTCATGCCGGAGGGACAGCACCCCCCTCTGTCCTGCCGGACATCTCCCCCGCAAGTGGGGAGATTGGCAGCTTCAACCTTATCGCTCCTCTTGCAAGGTTTGCGATTGGCGAAAGCAGAGGCGACATCCGATCTCCCCCCTTGCGGGGGAGATGTCCGGCAGGACAGAGGGGGGTGTGCCGGATCGCCAACACCTCCCGATCTACTTCCCCGAAAACAACGGCAAATCTCTTGCGAAATCCTCCATGTCCGCCCACGGATCGCCCGACGTCGCCAACAGCCCCGGCAAGGACGAATAGTTCAGATCCTGCGGCGCATCGATCGTCTCAAGGTCTGCCCAACTCACCGGCGTCGACGCCGGCAGGTTGGTGCGGGCGCGCAGCGAATAAGGCGCCGCGGAGGTGTGGCCGCGCGCGTTGCGGTGATAGTCGATGAAGATGCGGCGCTTGCGGTTTTCCTTGCCCATTGTGGTGGTGAAAGTGTCGGGCGCGGTGGCCGCCAGGTGCGTGGAGATGGCGCTGGTCGCCTGGTGCAGCTTCTTCCAGTTCTGCTTTTGCGTCACCGGCACGGTTATGTGGATGCCGCTGCCGCCGGATGTCTTGGCGAACGGCACCAGGCCGAACCGCTCCAATTCGCCCTTGATGTGGACGGCGGCCTCGACCACCTCGCGCCAGGCGATGCCCTCACCCGGATCGAGATCGAAAACGATCTGGTCGGGCTTGTCGAGGCTCAAGCGATGCGTGCCCCAGGTGTGGAACTCAACGACGCCGAACTGCGCGAGTGCCAGATAGCCTTTTGCTTCCTCGACCGACAGATAGGATTTGGTTTCACCTTCGGAGTTGGTGGCGTCAAAAGTGACCACCGACGGCGGCATGCCGGTGAAGGCGTGGCGCTGGAAGAAACAGTCCTTCGGCAGGCCCGTCGGGCAGCGCACCAGCGACACCGGGCGGCCCATAATGTGCGGCAGCATGAAATCGCCGACCAGCGCGTAATAGACGGCGATGTCGAGTTTGGTCGGTCCGGTCTTGCCGAACAGCCGCCGCTCCGGATTGGTCACCCAGATGGTTGCGAGATCGGCTTCGGCGATCAGCCGCTTGCGCTTCGGCGACACCGGCGTCGACAGGCCGACATCGCGCAAGCCCCGAAACACACCGTGGCGCAGCGAATTGTCCGCCGTTCGGTTGGCGTAGTGGATGCGGGCCGACAGCATCGGCCGCACCCATTTCATCTCGCGCATGATCTCGCGCGGCACACCCTCGGGTGCTGTCGCGCCGTCGCGCAGCGGCTGCAGCCGGGCCAGCAAGTCGCCCGCCGTAGCGGCATCGAAGCCGGTGCCAACCTTGCCGCGATAGTGCAGTTCGCCATCCGCGAATTCAGCCATGCCGAGTGCCGCCAGTCCTTCGGCCGCGTCGGAAACGGTGTAGCCGGCGATGATGAAATCGCCGGTCTCCAGCGCCTTGACCTTGGTCCAGCTCTTCGTGCGGCCGCTCTGGTAGATGGCGTTGGCGCGCTTGGAGACGACGCCTTCCAGCCCAAGGATCGAGGCCTGATCGTACAGCCCCTGTCCGTCGCCTTCGACATGGTCGCTCAGCTGGATGGCGGAGTTGGCGCCCTGTCCGGCTAGCAGTTCGGCGAGCAGGGCCTTGCGCTTTGCGAGCGGCGCCTTGCGGAGGTCCCAGCCGTCGAGATGCAGCAGGTCGAAGGCATAGAAATGGAGCTTGCTGCCCGCACCCGCCGACAGCGCATCCTGGAGCAGCGCGAAACGCGAGATGCCCTTCTCGTCCAGCACCATGATCTCGCCGTCGATGATCGCCTGGCTGAGGGGCAGCCGGGCGAATGCCTGCGGCAGGTCGCCGTAACGCTTCGTCCAGTCGATGCCGCCGCGGGTGATCAGCCTGACCTCGCCATCGGCGATATGCGCCATGGTGCGGTAGCCGTCGAATTTTATTTCGTGCAGCCAGAGTTCACCTGTGTCTTCCACCGGCCCGCCCGGCGGTTTCGGCACCTGCGTGGCGAGCTGCGGCTCGATGCGCGACGGCGGATCGCCCCTGACCGCACCGGACAACGCGCCGGGTTTCAGCGCGCCGGGCTTGGGCGGCAGGCGGGCCGGCTTCCTCGGCGGCGCCACCAGCTCCTCGATCCGCTTGCCGGACTTCACGCTTTCCGGCCGCGCTTCCAGGATGTCGAGGCCGGTATCGGCGGCGAGATCGCGCTCCTTGAACAGCAGCCAGTTTTTCTTCTCGCTGTCTTCGCCGGGCTTGGGCTTCAGACGGGTCAGCATCCAGCCGCCATTCAACTTGTCGCCGGCCAGCCGGAACTTGAAGGCGCCGGTGCGCAGGCTCTTGTCGACATCGTCCATCGGTGCCCAGGTGCCGGTGTCCCAGACGATCATCGGCCCGCCGCCATATTCGCCTTGCGGAATGACGCCCTCGAAGTCGATATATTCGAGCGGATGGTCCTCGGTCTCGACTGCGAGCCGCTTGTCGGCCGGGTTGAGCGAGGGCCCGCGCGGCACCGCCCAGCTTTTCAGCACGCCGCCGACCTGCAGGCGCAAATCGTAATGGTCGGCGGTGGCGTGATGCTTGTGGACGACGAAGCGGTTGCCGTCGCCTGAAATGAGCCCGCCCGCCGGTTCCGGCGTCTTCGTAAATTCGCGCTTGGCGCGATAGGCCTTGAGTGTTGGCGGGGTTGGCATGGGTCAGGCGGGAGCGGCGGCGGCGGACGAACCTTTCCGGCGCCGCGTTCCTGCACAGTGCTGTCCCGCCAACATTTCAAATTTCCCAGCGCGGTGCGAAGAATGTGGAGATCACGCTCAATCGTCTGAGGCGGGCGTCAGGTCTAGCTCGGCCGGGGACAGCCCTTGCTGGAGCTGGCTCAGCCGGAACTCGTCGACCCAGTAGGCCTCGCCGTCGACCAGCACGCGGGCCGAGTAGACGCCGCCGGAAAAGCTTTGCGCGGTGACGTAGACCTTGTGGCGGTCGAGCGCCTTGCGCACCGCGGCGCGCTTGGAATTCTGGCTGGTGACGGAACTGGCCATGGCTCACTCATACACAAGACCGCAAGACATGGCGGCGGCATAAGGATGCTGGAGATCGGCCGCTCTGTCAATTTTGACCGCCTGCTTCTGGCAGCGCTACGATCCGACGGCAGCAAAAAACCGCTGCGCCTCGGCAGCGGACTTTGCAATGGCGACGACAATATTCGGTTAGTGGTCCGAAGGAATTATGAGCGCGGTGACGCGCGAGAGCTGCTGACGCCGGTTCAGCGTCGGCTTCTCGTAGATCTTCTTCATTGGTATCCCATGGCCCCCAATGGCCGCCGGCAAAGGCGCTTGCGGCTGGGTTTTGTCAAGGGAAGCGCTGTTCTTCCGCCGAACAGCTATGGAAACTGGAGGAGCGGCCGCTATAGTTTTCCTCAGCCCCAAGGAGAACGGCAATGACCCTCAGCACCCGCAAACTCGGCAGCCAGGGGCTGCAGGTCTCGGTGATCGGCCTCGGCTGCATGGGCATGAGCCAGTCCTACGGCCCTGCCGACGAGGCGGAATCGATCGCCACCCTGCACCGAGCCATCGAACTCGGCTGTACCTTCCTCGACACGGCGGAAGTCTACGGCGCCTATGCCAATGAAGAACTGCTCGGGCGGGCGCTGAAGGGCCGGCGCGATGAGGTGACCCTTGCCACCAAATTCGGCTTCCGCATCGAAAACGGCAGACAGGTCGGCACGGAGCGTGACAGCCGGCCCGACCATATCCGCGAGGCGCTGGAGGGCTCGCTGAAGCGGCTCGGCACCGACCATATCGACCTTTACTACCAGCATCGCGTCGATCCGGCGGTGCCGATGGAAGACGTCGCCGGCACGGTCGGCCGGCTGGTTGCCGATGGCAAGGTGCGCTTCTTCGGCCTGTCGGAAGCGGGCGCGGCGAATATCGGCCGTGCGCATGCCGTGCACCCTGTCTCGGCGCTGCAGAGCGAGTATTCGCTTTGGGAGCGCAATCTGGAGCCGGAGATCATCCCGCTGCTCAAAAAGCTCGGCATCGGCCTGGTGCCGTTCGCGCCGCTCGGCCGCGGTTTCCTCGCCGGCGACGTCAAGCGCGCCGAGGATTATCCGGAAGGCGATTTCCGCCGCGGCGACCCCCGCTACCAGGGCGCCAACTACGACGCTAATGTCGCGGCTGCGGCTGCGGTGCAGGAGGTGGCCGCGGCCAAAGGGGCAAAGCCCGCACAGATCGCGCTGGCCTGGGTGCTCGGCAAGGGCGACGGTTTCGGCATCGACATCGTGCCGATCCCGGGGACAAAGCGGCGCAAGTATCTCGAAGAAAATGTTGCTGCGGCCGCGATCACGCTCGACGCGGCCGAGATAGCTGCGCTCGATGCAGCCCTTGCGCCGGGCAAGGTCTCAGGGCCGCGCTACAATGAGCCGGTGATGACGACGATCGATCGGTAGAGGCGTCTAAGCTGCCAATCTCCCCCCTCGTGGGGGAGATGCCTGGCAAGGCAGAGGGGGGCGCGAAGGATCGCCCGCATCAAGTATTCTGCGTAGAGGTTAGCTCAAAGATGTAAGTGAAATTGGCCGATGTCGGCAGGACAGCGCCCCCCTCTGTCCTGCCGGACATCTCCCCCACAAGGGGGGAGATTAGCAGTTTCAGCCCCTCGCCTCACCTTGCGTAATCGATTTTCCTTGGCTAGCATCCGCGACGTCGGCGCCGTGCGGAGGAGAACGTTGCGGCGGACCGGCTGGAGCGCCTCGCGTCCCCTCGGGGCGTTCACAGGACACTCCATTTTTGAATTGACGCAAGGACCGTCCCGAGCCGCTCCCGGTTTCGGGCTCCTGCGTTCATGTGGAGGATATCTGATGAACAGACGCGAATTCCTGTTGTCGACCGTGGCGACCGGCGCCATGGCGCTGGCCGCGCCCATGGCCTTTGCCGCCGACAAATTGACCATATTGGGCTCGGTGCCCAATCTCGGCTTTCCGTTCTTTGTGCACATGCTGAACGAGATCAAGGCGGAGGCGCAGGCGCAAGGCGTCAATCTGACCGAGAGCGACGGCCAGAACTCGGCGCCGAAGCAGACCGCCGACATCGAGGCCGCACTTGTGCAGAAGGTCAACGCCATCGTGATTTCGCCGCTTGACGTCAACGCACTGGCGCCGGCGATCGAGGAAGCGGTCAAGGCCGGCGTTCCGGTGGTGACGATCGACCGCCGCGTCGACGGCGTCGAGGGCATTCTCGCCCATGTCGGCGCTGACAATGTCAAGGGTGGCGAAGCCGAGGCGCAGGCCATGGTGGCGGCGTTCCCGAACGGCGCCAAGCTGTTCCATTTGCAGGGCCAGCCGGGTGCCGGGCCCGCGATCGACCGCAACAAAGGCGTCCACAATGTGCTCGATCCGCTCAAGGACAAGTACCAGATCATCTTCGAGCAGACCGCCAACTTCGCCCGCGCCGAAGCGCTGTCGGTGACCGAGGCCGGGCTTGCCGCCAACGGCAAGCCGGACGCCATCATCTGCGCCAATGACGACATGGCGCTCGGCGCGCTCGAAGCCTGTGCCGCGCGCAACTTCACCGACGTCAAGATCTACGGCTTCGACGCGCTGCCGGAAGCGCTGGTCGCCGTGCGCGACGGCAAGCTCGCCGGCACGGTCGAGCAGTTCCCCGGCGAACAGTCGCGCAAGGCGGTGCAGATCGCGGTCGCCTTCGCCAGGGACAAGACCGAGCCGAAGGAGAAGCTGGTGCTGTTGACGCCGATCGTCATCGGCAAGGACAATCTCGACAAGGCGGAGAGGTTGAACGAGACGAAGTGAAAGTAGGGCCCATGACGGGTGGAGGTCGCGCTCTGTCGCGCCCCCCTCTGTCCTGCCGGACATCGCCCTCACTTGGGGGGAGATTGGCCGTCACGTCTGCTTTCGCCAATCGCCAACGTTGTAGAAATAGTGCTGCCGGCAAAACTGCTGATCTCCCCCCGTGTGGGGGAGATGTCCGGCAGGACAGAGGGGGGCGCTGTCCCGCTGCCTATCGCAATCCGGGAGCAATGCTTGTCCGCCGTTGAACCCACCGCATCATCGCCCCCGCTCCTTTCCGTCGAAGGCGTGACCAAGCATTTTTCCGGCGTCACCGCGCTCATCGACGTTTCGCTCGAGGTGCGGCCCAGTGAGATCCTTGGCCTGCTCGGCGAGAACGGCGCCGGCAAGTCGACGCTGTTGAAAATCCTGTCCGGCGTGATGCCGCCGTCAAGCGGCCGCATCGTCTTCGACGGCGCCGACTACGCGCCGTCCAGTCCGCAGGATGCGAAGCGGCATGGCATCGTCACCATCTATCAGGAACTGAGCCTGATCCCGACGCTGACGGTTGCGGAAAACATTTTCATCGGCCGCGCGCCGCTCGGTCCGCTCGGGCTGGTCAGCTGGCGCAGGATGGAGGACGCGTCGCGCGCGATCATCGCCCGCGTCGGCCTCGACATCGATCCGGCGACGCCGGTGTCGTCGCTCTCGGTCGCCGAACAGCAGCTGGTCGAAATCGCCCGCGCTCTGTCGCTGGAAAGCCGCCTGATCATCATGGACGAGCCGACCTCGGCGCTGACCGAGACTGAGGTGCAGAAGCTTATGTCGATCATGGACAGGCTGCGCAAGGACGGCGTGGCGATCATGTTCGTCACCCATCGGCTGGAAGAAGCGTCGGCGATCTGCGACCGGATGACGGTGTTGCGCGACGGCAGGCTGGCCGGCCATCTCGACCGTGACGGCCAGCCGATCCAGATTCCAAAAATCATCGAGAAGATGGTCGGCCGCGCCGCCTCCGAGCTCTACGCGCGGCCGACGCAGCGCGATGTCGCCGGCGAGGTCAGGCTCTCGGTGCGCGGGCTGCGGACGGTACGCGACCCATTGGCGCCGCACGCCATCGTGCTCGAAGGCGTCAACCTCGATCTGAAGGCCGGCGAAATCCTCGGCGTTGCCGGGCTCGTCGGTTCCGGCCGCACCGAGCTTGCCCGCGCCATTTTCGGCGCCGACCGCATCGCGGCCGGCACGATTGCGCTCGACGGCAAGCCGATCGCCCCGGCTTCGCCCGCCGACGCCATCAAACTCGGCATCGGCCTGGTGCCGGAAGACCGCAAGCACCAGGCGATTTTTGCAGCACTTGGCATTCTCAACAATTTCTCCATCGCCTCGCTCGGCCGCTACAGCATTGGGGCCGGCTTCATGGCCGAACGGCGCGAGCGCGAGGCGCTGGCCGGCTATCGCAAGGCACTGTCGATCCGCATGGCCTCGCCCGAGCAGGCGATCGAGGGCCTGTCCGGCGGCAATCAGCAAAAGGTGATCCTGGCCCGCTGGCTGGCGCGCGACCCGAAAGTACTGATCGTCGACGAGCCGACGCGCGGCGTCGATGTCGGCGCCAAGGCCGAAGTGCACCAGATCCTGGTCCAGTTGGCTGCGCGCGGCATCGCCATCATGATGATCTCGTCGGAACTGCCGGAGGTGCTGGCAGTGTCGGATCGCATCGTTACGATGCGGCGCGGCCGTATCACCGGCGAAATGCCGGGCATCGAAGCGACCGAGGAAAAACTGATGGAACTGATGGCGCTCGACCGCAAGCAGGACGCAACGCAATGACCAGCACCACCGAACAGACCCAGCGCAGCGGCATCAACATCGCGCGGCTTCTGATGAGTTTTGGGCCGCTGATGTTCCTGGCGGTGTTGATCGTCATCTTCACCGTGCTGAAGCCGAGCTTCATCGATCCAATCAACCTGTTCAACATTTTGAGGCAGATCTCGATCACCGGGCTGATCGCGCTTGGCATGACCTTCGTCATCCTCACTGCCGGCATCGACCTGTCGGTCGGCTCACTGCTCGCCTTCTGCGGCATGGTGGCCGCGGTGGTGGCCAAGGGCGGCACCGCCAACACGCTGTCGCTGTCGACCACGGGCACGCAAGGCTATGGCTGGTTCGCCGCCTTGCTTGCCGCCGTCATCGTCGGGGCGCTGGCCGGCGGCGTCCAGGGCTTTGCCATCACCAGGCTGAAAGTGCCGCCCTTCGTCGTCACGCTGGGTGGGCTCACCGTGTTTCGCGGCCTGACGCTGACCATCTCCAATGGCGGACCGATCTCCGGTTTCGACGCCTCGATGCGCTGGTTCGGCACCGGGCTCATCGGACCGGTGCCGGTGCCGGCGATCATCTTCGCGGCAGCCGCCATCCTGTGCCACATCGTGCTGCGCTATACGCGCTACGGCCGCGCCGTCTATGCCGTCGGCGGCAATGCCGAGGCCGCACGCCTGTCGGGCCTGCGCGTCGACCGCATTCTGATCTCGGTCTATGTCATCGTCGGCTTCTTCGCCGGGCTGGCCGCCTTCGTTTTGTCAGCACGGCTCAACTCCTCCGAAGCCGTAGCCGGCATCGGTTACGAACTTACGGTGATTTCCGCCGTCGTCATCGGCGGCACCTCGCTATTCGGTGGCATCGGCTCGGTCGGCGGCACGGTGGTGGGCGCTGCACTGATCGGCGTGCTGCAGAACGGGCTGCAGTTCAATAATGTCTCGTCCTACACACAAAGCATCGTCATTGGCCTGATCCTGATCCTGGCCGTGGCCTTCGATCGTTGGCTGAAGTCGCGGGTGAGGCGGTGAGGATTTAGGCCATGGTTCAGATCAGGGCGATGACCGAGAAAGATATAGCGGCGGTGTCGCGGCTGTTGGGGGAATCCTGGCGGCGCACCTATTCGGCAATTATGGGGCCAGAGACCACTGCGCGGCTCTCGGACGACAAGCATGCGCCCGAGCGGCTGGCCGAGGAACTTGCGGACGACAACAAGATGTCGTTCGTGGCCGAACGGCCGGACGGTTCGATCGCCGGCTACGCGATGGCGGCGATGGACGATCGTGGCGATGTCCTGCTCGACCGGCTGCACATCGACAAGACAGAGTTCGGCAGCGGGCTCGCCACCGACCTGCTGCACGCGGTGCTTGTCGCGCATGCCGGCATCCCCAGCATTGCGCTGGAAGTGATCGAGGGCAACGACCGGGCGATCGCCTTCTATCGCAAGCACGGTTTCGAAGTGGTCGAGCGCCACACGGCCGCGCACGGCGTTGGCGGCCACGCCTCGCTGATCATGCGCCGGCTGCTGTCGAGAGCATGAAGTGAATGGGGAAACCGCGGTAGTCCGGACCCTACTGCCCTAACCCTGCGCCACCACCGCTTGCCGGCCGTCCTCATCGTCCGGCATATCGAGAATTTCGATCAGCCGCGCCACCTTCGTTCCCGGCAAGGGGCGACCCTCGTTGACCAGCGCCTCGTCGGCACCGAGCCAGGCGAACGCCTCGCGCAGTTCTTGAAGGGTGGCGCCGGTCAGCGCGATGTCGGCTATGACCGCCTCGTCTACCGGCCCCAACACCGAAATGATGTCGTCGCGTGTCATGGTCACCTCCATGCTAAGTGCCGGCAGGTCGTCGAGTTGACGCCGGGATCCGGCCGTCCAGTCAACGGATTGCGAGCGAAAGCCGCCGACAAAGCAGAATCTGGGTCTTCTTTTCGACTAAGCAAGGTGAACGCGCGCCTTTTGCCGTCAAGCAGCCGAGTGCGGATCGATGCTGTAGAGATGCACGGGATAGCCGGGACCGATGGCGTCGCGCACCCGGTCCGTCCAGGCGAGGACCGCCGGATAAGCCGCCAGCGCAAAGCCGCAATCTTCGGCACGGTGGCCGTAGGCATAGACAGCAATGTCGGCGATGGTGAGCGTGTCGCCGACAAGGAACGGCGTATCGTTCAGGCTGCGCTCCAGCGCTGCCAGCGTGCGGGCGCCAGCTTCGCGCTTGGCCGGAACCATCGCCTGGTTGCGCTCCAGCCTTCCGGCCAGCGTCCAGAAGCGCAGGGAGCCGATGACCGGCTCGACATGGTACTGTTCGAAGAACAGCCATTGCATAATTTTCGCGTTGACATAGCGATCCGCCGGCAGCAAGGGCGTGCCTTCGGCGAGATAAATGAGGATCGCATTCGATTCGGCGATCGCACGGCCATCCTCGAGTTCGAGCACAGGAACGGCGCCGGCCGGGTTGAGCTTCAGGAAAGCGTCGGTGTGGCTCTCGCCCTCGAAAATCGACACCAGGCGGCTTTCATAGGGAATGTTGAGCAGGCCGAGCACGACCCTCGCCTTCCAACCGTTTTGCGACGGCAAATAATCATGAAGCGTGAGCATGGCTGTCCTTTCGCTGCGGTCGACGCCTGATTTGCACGGTGCCACGATCCCAGCCACCCGAATCCTGCAATGTGTACGCGCAGAATAAGTAAACTATACGCATGTAAAGTTTTATTGACTTCGCCCTATGTGCGATTTACCCGATAAACATTTGTGCCGAACAACTGCGCGAGCAAGCAATCAGTCTGTGACAAGGAGGAATCGCAAGCATGAGCCTTTCGCGCCGCAGCGAAATCGCCGCCGAGGCCGCGGGGCCAACTATTGCCGCCGGCGAGATCCTGGTCGAGATCATGGCGACGGCACTGGGTTTCGGCTTCCTCGAGCCGCAAACGCTCGTCGGGCCATTCCCCAGCGGTGCGCCGGCGATCTTCATCGACCAGGTTGCGCGGCTGGGGGGCGGCGCCGGCATTATCGGCTGCGTCGGCCGCGACGATTTCGGCACGCTCAACCTGGACAGGCTGAAGCGCGACGGGGTCGACGTCTCCGCCGTCGATATCAGCGACCGCTTCCCGACGGGATGCGCCTTCGTGCGCTATCGGCCCGATGGTATCAGGGACTTCGTCTACAACATCGCCGAATCCGCCGCCGGGCAGATCCACCTGACCACTGCTGCGCGCCTGCTGGCGGACAGGGCCGGCCATCTGCATATCATGGGATCGACGCTGTCGGTGGCAGGGCTGAAGGAGATCGTCAGCTACGCAGTGCAGGCGGTTCGTGCCCGCGGCGGCTCGACCTCATTCGACCCGAATGTGCGCAAGGAGCTGATCGACGGCTCCGACGGCGCACTGTTTTCCGCACTCATCGACGATGCCGACCTGCTGCTGCCGTCCGGCGACGAATTGCTCGCTACGGCGGGCGTCGATGACGAGCATCAGGCGGTGGCGGCGCTGTTTGCCAGGGGCGTCGGCGAGATCGTGCTGAAGCGCGGTGCTGACGGCTCTTCCTGGTTCGGCGCCGACGGCGCCAGGATCGACTGCGCCGGTTTTCAAATCGAGGAAGTCGACCCGACGGGCGCCGGCGACTGCTTTGGCGCCACCTACCTGACGTGCCGCCGCCAGGGGATGGAGCCCGGCAAGGCGCTGCTTTATGCCAATGCCGCCGGCGCCCGCAACATCACCCGGCGCGGCCCGATGGAAGGCACCGCCGGCTTCGATGCGCTTGACCAATTCATCAAGGGAACAGCGAGACGGACATGAGCGCCAACCCGCTTGCAGGCCTCGCCAGCGCGCGCAAAAACGGCTCGCCCTACGGCATCACCTCGGTCTGCTCCGCGCATCCGCTGGTGATCCAGACGGCGATCAGGCGCGCCGTTGCCGACAGGGAGAAAAACCTGCTGATTGAGGCAACCTGCAATCAGGTCAACCAGTTCGGCGGCTATACCGGAATGACCCCGGCGCTGTTCGTCGCCTTCGTGCTGGAGATCGCCTGCCGCGAGGGGCTGGAAGCCTCGCGCATCATCTTCGGCGGCGACCATCTGGGACCGAACCCGTGGCGCGCAGAGCCGGCGGCGCAGGCGATGGACAAGGCCGAGGCCATGGTCGGCGCCTATATCGCGGCCGGCTTCACCAAGATCCATCTCGACGCATCGATGGGCTGCGCCGGCGAGCCGGCGGCGCTTGACGACGAGACCATCGCCACCCGGGCGGCGCGGCTGGCAAAGGCGGCCGAAACGGGCGCGCACGCCGCAGGCAGCACCTTGCCGGTCTACATCATCGGCACCGAAGTTCCCGCCCCCGGCGGCGTCGACCATGCGATCAGCGAGTTGAAGCCGACCGAGGCGGCGGCGGCGCGGCGCACGATCGAGGTTCACCGGGAGATCTTTGCCCGCGAAGGCCTGACCGAGGCGTTCGGCCGCGTCATGGCCGTGGTGGTGCAGCCGGGCGTGGAATTCGGCAGCCAGAATGTCGTCGCCTACGCGCCCGAAAAATCCAAGGGCCTGACCGGCTTGCTCGATGAGCAGCCGTCGCTCGTCTACGAGGCGCATTCGACCGACTACCAGACCCGTGCGGCTTTGACCGCGCTGGTCGCAAACGGCTTTCCTATCCTCAAGGTCGGCCCCGGCCTGACCTTCGCCTTGCGCGAGGCGCTTTACGGGCTCGACCTGATCGCCTCCGAAATGGCCAGGGACTATGGCGACCGGTCGCTCGCCCGGACCATGGAAAGCGCGATGCTGGCAGCCCCCGGCCATTGGCACAGCCACTATCATGGCAATGAAGCAGAGCTCTATGTGCAGCGGCATTACAGCTACAGCGACCGCATCCGCTATTATTGGAGCAACCCCACCGCTGTCGCGGCCGTCGAGCGCCTGCGCAAGGCGCTGGACGACGTTGCCATTCCCGAAACGCTGATGCGGCAATTCCTGCCGGCGCTGCCGGCCGAACTCGGGCCGGCGGGCAATCCCGAGGCTATCCTTCTCGAAGCTGTCGGTCAGGTGCTGGCCGACTATGACGCGGCCTGCCGTGGGACCTGATTGCATTGCGCCGGGTTGATCTTTGCCTCAGCCCAGTGTCTCTGACGTTTCCATGAAACCAGCCATGTTCTTTCTCCTGTTCGCGGCCTCTCTGCTGGCGTCGCCGGCACGCGCCGACTGGAAGCCGGTCGAAAAGGTCGAGACCTACGCCATCGCAGGGCGGACCGGCCCGGAACTCTATGCCGCGATCGGCGAAGCCGGCCCCTTGCTCGGCAAGGGTCGGGTCATTGCGCACACCAATTTCAAGCTGACCTGGACCAGGGACTACAGGCCGCAAGGCGACGCCTGCGTGCTCAAATCGGCGCGCCCGAAACTGATCATCACCTACACCTTGCCGAAGCCGGCCGAACCGTTGCCGGCTTCCGTCCAGAAGAACTGGACGGTGTTCATCGCCGGGCTCGCCGCCCACGAGAGAGTGCATGGCGCAGCCATCGCCGAGATGGTGCGCAAGATCGAGGCGGTGAGCGTCGGCCTGACCGTTACTGATGACCCCGCCTGCAGCAAGATCAGAACCGAGCTGACGAGGCAACTCGCCCAGATCTCGCTGGCTCAGCGGCAGGCGAGCCGCGACTTCGACCGGGTCGAATTCGGCCCCGGCGGAAACCTGCAGAAGCTGGTGCTGGCTTTTGTGAATGGGGGGTAGTTTGCCGGCGAACCGGTCATTGCGCCGGTGTTCCGAACGACAAGAGCACCGGCCGCATGGCCGCTTTACAGGCAGGCTTGGTAGCGCTACCGTCTGATCGTCACGCGACCTGTTGGGGGAATGGGAGACGGCCGCGAGGCGGGAGAGGAGCGGTTTCCTTCGGGGCGTCGCAAGAAGCATTCGGGAGGAGATCGATGGCGTCTGTCGCGATCGGCGATGTTTACAAATCGTTCGGGACCGTCGAGGTCCTGCATGGCGTCAGTGTGGATATCGACGACGGCGAATTCGTCACGCTGGTCGGCCCGTCGGGTTGCGGAAAATCGACCCTTCTCAGGATGATCGCCGGCCTGGAAAAGATTTCTCGGGGCGAGATCGCGATCGGGGATCGGGTCGTCAACAACGTTGCGCCGAAAGAGCGCGACGTTGCCATGGTGTTCCAGAACTACGCGCTCTACCCGCACATGACGGTCGCCGAGAACATGGCGTTCTCGCTCATGCTCAAAGGTGTTTCGAAGGCCGATTGCGCTACCAGCATTCAGCGCGCCGCCGAAATCCTCGGGCTGGTGCCATTGCTGACGCGATATCCGCGCCAGCTTTCCGGCGGCCAGCGCCAGCGCGTCGCCATGGGCCGGGCGATCGTGCGCGATCCACAGGTTTTCCTGTTCGACGAACCGCTCTCCAATCTCGACGCCAAGCTCAGGGTGCAGATGCGCGCCGAGATCAAGGAACTGCACCAGCGGCTCAAGACGACCACAGTCTATGTCACCCACGACCAGATCGAGGCCATGACCATGGCCGACAAGATCGTCGTCATGCATGACGGCATCGTCGAACAGATCGGACCGCCGCTGGAGCTCTACGACAGGCCAAACAATCTCTTCGTCGCCAGTTTCATCGGCTCGCCCGCCATGAACCTGATCAAGGGCGAGATCGTCACCGACGGGTCTCCGTCCTTTCGCGGCGCCGGGGGAATTTCCGTGCCGCTGGCCGGCGCGCCGGCCGTTGGCAACGGTCATCCGGTGGTGCTGGGAATACGGCCCGAGCATTTGCGGCTATCGTCAGACCAAGGCATTCCAGTCACCGTCGCGGTGGTCGAGCCGACCGGGTCGGAAGTGCAGATCATCGGCCGCACCGCCGGCGGCGACGAGATCGTCGCCAATTTCCGCGAACGCCATGCCTTAACACCGGGCGAATCCATACGGCTCTCTGCCGCGCCTGGCCTGATTCATCTCTTTGACGGCAAGACCGGAACACGATTTGAAACGCGTAACGGATGGTAAGGACCGCATAGCAAGGAAGATAAACCGGAGGAGACGACCATGAAATTCACGAGACGCGATGTAATCCGCACGACCGCAGGTGCCGCGGCGGGAGCTCTGGGAAGCCGGTTCGTCGGCTCGCCGGCTTTTGCCCAGGAGGGCTTGAAATACAAGCCCGAGGAAGGCGCAAAGCTGCGGCTGCTGCGCTGGTCGCCCTTCGTCAAGGGCGATGAGGATCAATGGCTGGCCAACACCAAGCGCTTCACCGAGGCGACAGGTGTCGAGGTTCGTGTCGACAAGGAAAGCTGGGAGGACATTCGCCCCAAGGCAGCGGTCGCCGCCAATGTCGGTTCCGGCCCGGACCTCATGTTCGTCTGGTTCGACGACCCGCATCAATATCCCGACAAGCTGCACGACGTGACCGAGCTCGGCGAGTATCTGGGCTCGAAATATGGCGGCTGGCACGACGGACCAAAGCAATATGCGACGCGGGACGGCAAGTTCGTCGGCCTGCCGCTGGCCACGATCGGCAATGCCATCGTCTATCGCGAAAGCTGGGTGAAGGAGGCCGGCTTCTCCGAATTTCCGAAGGACACGGCAGGCTTCCTCGAGCTTTGCAAGGCGTTGCAGGCGAAGGGACATCCGGCTGGCTTCACGCACGGCCACGGCGTCGGCGACGGCAACAATTACGCGCACTGGCTGCTGTGGAGCCATGGCGGCCAGATGGTCGACGAGAGCGGCAAGGTGGCGATCAACAGCCCCGAGACGCTAAAGGCGATCGGATACGCGCAGGAACTCTACAAGACCTTCATTCCCGGGACCGAAAGCTGGCTCGACGTCAATAACAACCGCGCCTTCCTGGCCGGCGAACTCGGCGTCATCGCCAACGGCATTTCCGCCTACAATACGGCCAAGATCAACAAGGACAACGATCCGAAGCTGGCTGAGATCGCCAAGGACATCCGCACCACCAACCTGCCGATCGGTCCCGTCGGGAAATCGGTCGAACTGTTCCAGGTGACCACCGCCGTCATCTTCAACTACACGCCCTACCCCAATGCGGCCAAGGCCTATCTGCAGTTCATGTTCGAGGATCCGCAGATGACCGACTGGATCACCTCCTCGGCGGGCTATTGCTGCCAGACGCTGAAGGCCTTCGACAACAATCCAGTGTGGACGGCCGACCCGAACAATGCCGCCTATGCCAAGGCCTCGGCGACGCTGCGCCCCAACGGCTATGCCGGGCCGCTCGGCTATGCCTCGGCGGCGACCATGGCCGACTATGTCCTGGTCGACATGTTTGCCAAGGCGGTGACCGGCCAGGCGACGCCGCAGGAGGCGATGGAGGAGGCGGAGAAGCGCGCCAACCGCTACTACCGCGTTTAAGAGCACAGCTGAGCCGGGCAGCAGCCATTGCGCTGCCCGGTCCGGTTCCTGAAATCGCTTGCCCGAAATAGCTTGGCGGTCGCCCGCACCGACCAAGGAGACCTCCTGAGGAAGCTGTCCATGGCCGTGCCGTCCGTTGCCGCCCAGCCGCGTCCGTCGATGCTTTCGCGGATCTCCGAAAGCCGCAACGCGCTGGGCTTCGGCTTCATGCTGCCGGCGGCGGCGCTGCTGCTGGTCTTCCTGACCTATCCGCTCGGGCTCGGCGTTTGGCTCGGCTTCACCGATGCCCGTATCGGCCGCCCCGGCATCTTCATTGGCACCGAGAACTATCAGTATCTGTGGAGTGACGCCGTCTTCTGGCTCTCCGTCTTCAACACCTTGCTCTACACGGTCAGCGCCTCGATCCTGAAGTTCGTGCTCGGCCTGTGGCTGGCGCTCATCCTCAATGAAAACCTGCCGTTCAAATCGTTCTTCCGCGCGATAGTCCTGCTGCCCTGGGTGGTGCCCACCGTACTGTCGGCCATCGCCTTCTGGTGGATCTACGATTCGCAGTTCTCCATCCTGTCCTGGGCGCTGCAGCAAATGGGCCTGATCGACCACCGCATCAATTTCCTCGGCGATCCGGAGAATGCGCGCGCTTCGGTTATCGCCGCCAACGTCTGGCGCGGCATTCCTTTCGTCGCCATCACGCTGCTCGCCGGCCTGCAGACCATTCCGCAGTCGCTCTACGAGGCGGCCACGCTCGACGGCGCCAGTCGCTGGCAGTTGTTTCGTTATGTGACTCTGCCGCTGCTGACGCCGATCATCGCCATCACCATGACCTTCTCGGTGCTGTTCACTTTCACCGATTTCCAGCTGATCTACGTGCTGACCCGGGGCGGACCGGTGAATGCCACGCATCTGATGGCGACATTGTCTTTCCAGCGCGGCATTTCCGGCGGCCAGCTTGGCGAGGGCGCGGCCATCGCGGTGGCCATGATCCCGTTCCTGCTGGCGGCGATCCTGTTCAGCTATTTCGGCCTGCAACGCCGCAAATGGCAACAAGGCGGCGGAGACTGACATGGTCAAGACGGCCGCGACAAGGAAGGCGAAACGTGGGGATATCGACGAAGGCGGCATGGGCTACCTGCAGAGCCTGCCGCGCCGCGTGGTGACGGTCTATCTGCCGCTGCTGGTGTTCGTCTTCGTGCTGTTGTTTCCGTTTTACTGGATGACGATCACGGCGGTTAAGCCCAATCTCGAGATGACCGACTATGCGCAGTTCAATCCGTTCTGGGTGGTGCATCCGACATTGGAGCATATCCGCTATCTCCTGTTCGAAACCTCCTATCCGGGCTGGCTGCTCAACACGATCATCATCTCGACCGCCGCCACGTTCCTGTCGCTGCTGGCGTCGGTGTTCGCCGCCTATGCGATCGAGCGGTTGCGCTTTTCCGGGGCGCGGCAGGTCGGCCTCGGCATCTTCCTCGCCTATCTGGTGCCGCCCTCGATCCTGTTCATTCCGCTGTCGGTGATGGTGTTCAACCTCGGGCTCTACGACACGCCCTTCGCACTCATGCTTACCTATCCGACCTTCCTGGTGCCGTTCTGCACGTGGCTGTTGATGGGTTACTTCCGCTCCATCCCGTTCGAACTGGAAGAATGCGCGCTGATAGACGGAGCGAGCCGGTGGCAGATCCTCACCAAGATCGTGCTGCCGCTGTCGGTGCCCGGCCTGATCTCCGCCGGCATATTCGCCTTCACCCTGTCATGGAACGAGTTCATCTACGCGCTGACATTCATCCAGTCCTCGGAAAACAAGACCGTGCCGGTGGGTGTGCTGACCGAGTTGGTGCGCTCCGACGTCTACGAATGGGGGGCGCTGATGGCGGGAGCGCTGATCGGCTCGCTGCCGGTGGTGGTGCTCTATTCGTTCTTCGTCGAGCACTATGTCTCGTCGATGACCGGCGCGGTGAAGGAGTGACGCGCCGGCTCACGCGAGGCGACCGCGCGGTCAGATCGCGCCGATGATGCCGCCGTCGACGCGGATGTTCTGGCCGGTGATGTAGCCCGCACCTTCGGAAGCGAGGAAGGCGATGGTCGCGGCAATTTCCTCCGAGGTGCCGTAGCGCTGCATCGGCACGCTGTCGCGGCGCTCCTCGGTGGCCGGCAGGCTGTCGATCCAGCCGGGCAGCACATTGTTCATGCGCACATTGTCGGCGGCGTAGGTGTTGGCGAAGATCTTGGTGTAGGCGGCAAGACCGGCGCGGAACACGGCGGATGTCGGGAACATCGGGCTCGGCTCGACCACCCAGGCGGTCGAGATGTTGATGATGGCGCCGGCCCTCTGCTTGACCATCTGCGGCGCCACGATGCGCACCGGCCGGATGACGTTCATCAGATAGACGTCGAGACCGGTGTGCCACTGCTCGTCGGTGATTTCGAGGATCGGCGCGCGTGGCCCGTGGCCGCCGCTGTTGACCAGCACGTCGATGCGGCCGTAGCGCTCGAGCGTGAGGTCGGCGAGCCGCTGCAGATCGTCATTCGACTGGTTGGAGCCGGTGACGCCGAGGCCACCAAGCTCTTTCGCCAAGGCCTCGCCCTTACCTGAGGACGACAGGATCGCGACCTTGAACCCGTCCGCCGCCAGCCGCTTGGCCGCCGCCGCACCCATGCCGCTGCCACCGGCGACGACCACTGCCACTTTTTCTACATTCATCTTGATTTTCCTTCGCACGGGTTGGCGGGACTCTGAAGCCCATGTTTCCGACCTTCGAGCAATGCTATAAACGGTGTTGCCATCTGGTTCGAACCAGAAAGCCTGAAATCAAGCTGTAGAAAAACTCCTGCATGCCTGAAGCCTTCCTGAGCCTGCCACCATTGAATGCGCTGCGTGCCTTCGAAGCCGCCGCGCGTCATCTCAACTTCCGCATCGCCGCCGAAGAGCTGAACGTGACGCAAGGGGCGGTGGCGCAGCATATACGCGGGCTGGAGGCCGATCTCGGCACAAAACTCTTCGACCGGCTGCCGCGCGGCCTGGCGCTGACCGATGAGGGCCGCGCCTATATGCCCAACATCCGCCGCGCCTTCGAGCTGATCTCGGAGGCCACCTTGCTGCTGCGGCCCGAACCGGCGCGGCTGACGATCAGCGTCACGCCGAGCTTTGCCACCAAATGGCTGATCCCCAAACTGCCGGAGTTCGTCGCCCACAACCCGCTGGTCGATTTGCGAATCCTGGCCAGCGAAAGCCTGTCGAGTTTTCAGGCCGACGGCGTCGACATTGCGGTCAGGCAAGGCCGCCTGCCCTTCGGCGCCGGCCTGATGGTGGATCTTTTGTTTCCACAGCAGATCGTCGCCATCTGCAGCCCTGCCCTGCTGCCGACCGGCGCGAACGAGATCGCGCCGACCGACATCCAGCACCACGTCCTGCTGCACGACGCGCACAATCTATGGCCGGAATTCATGGAAAAGGCGCTCGGCCTGAGGATGGCCGCCGAGGCCAAACGCATGCGCTTCAACCAGACAGGCCTCGCGATTGACGCCGCCATTGCCGGCCAGGGCATCGCGCTGGCCAGCCGGTTTCTCGTATCCGCCGACATTGCCGCCGGCCGGCTGGTGCAGCCGATCAACGCGGAGATGCGTGGGACGCACGATTTCTATGTCGTGATGCCGCGCAAGCAACGGCACCCAGAACCGACGCAAGCCGTGCGGCGATGGCTGCTGGATGAGGGCGATGCGGCGCGGCTGTGATGGATAGCCGATCTCCCCTTTTACCGCCGCCGCGCAATGTCGGCCGCCACCGCCTTCGCCTCCCTGCCGATTTCTCGTAGCAGACCGGTGACCGGATTGTAGAAGCCGACGAGGTAGAGGCCGAGTTGAGAGGCGCGGGCGTTGACGCCACTGCGCTCCGGCTGCAATTCCACGGGCAGAAACTTTTCGTAGCCCGGGCGATAGCCGGTGGCGAGGATGACGGCGTCGAAATTTTCCTGCCTGCCGTCGGTGAACGCAGCGCCGCGCTCGGTGAAGCCCGCTATGTCGGGTGCGATCTTGATGGCGCCTTTGGTGATGGCGTCGACCGTGCCGACGTCGATGACCGGGATGCGGCCGACTTCGTCGATCTGCTGCAGGATGCCCTGCTTCGGCCTGACGATGCCGTATTTCTCGAGCTTGCCCAGCGCGAAATCGAGGATGATCGGGAACATCCAGTCGTTCAGCGCCTGCGGCATCGGCCGGCTGGCGATGCCGACCATCTGGATCGGCACGCCGAACAGCTGGCGCGGCACGATGTGGACGCCCTTGCGCACCGAAATGGTCGGACGCGCGCCACTTTCCGCCAAGTCGAGCGCGATCTCGGCGCCGGTGTTGCCCATGCCGACGATCAGCACCGAGCGGCCGGCAAAGGGCGCCGCTTGCGTATAGTCGGCGCTGTGCAGCACCTCGCCCTTGAAAGCCTCGATAGCAGGGAGCCGGGGGACGATCGGCTCGGCATTGTTACCGCTGGCGATGACGACATGGCGCGCCTTGATGTTGTCCGATCCTGTCTCGACCAGAAAACCGCCGTCCCCGAGGCGAATGGCTTTCACCGTCACGCCGAAGCGCGGGCGCAGATCGAATTTTTCCGCGTAGTCGTCGAGATAGCGGACCACCATTTCGCGCGGCACGTAGCGCGGATAATTTTTGGGAAAGGGCAGGAACGGCAGCGACGAGAACGACTTGACCGTATGCAGATGCAGCCGCCGATAGTGCCGCCGCCAGGCGGGCGCGATCTCCTGCGATTTTTCGAGCAGGATGAAATCCACTCCTGCCCGCTTCAGGCAGGCACCGACCGCAAGGCCGGCGGGCCCGGCGCCGACAATAACGACAGTGGTGTCCAAGCGATTCTCCTCCCGCTAGCTCCTTAGGCTACGCGTAGAAGCGCAGGCGGGACAAGGCGCGCCTCACCTTCTCCCCTTGTTGGAGAAGGTGGATCGGCGCGCTAGCGCCGAGACGCCTTCGCATCGCGGCGCGCACGCTGCGCATCCTGTCCGGTCTCGGCTCACCCCCGGTGACGAATGTCTATCCCGGCAATCGCCCCATGCTGTCGGACGGGCTGCCTGTCGCCGGCCGCACTGCGACCGAAGAGCTCTACGTGCATGGCGGCATGGCCCAATCGGCATGCATGCCGCCCCCGCCACCGCGCGCTGGCTGAAAGAGGCCGTGGTTCGGGCGATGGCAATCCGAAGCAGACATGGCTCCGGCCACAGCGATTTGCGGGATGGGAAGGGTGAGGCTGCGCGACGTCGTGTCGATCTAGCCCGCCACCAGCGCGAAGGGAGGCGTTCCTCCCTAGCCGACATGCTCGGCGCGCAGCTTCTTCTTTATCTGCTCGAGCGCTGCCTCGCCGCCCCTCGCCAGTTCATCGGCGTTCCTTGCCAGCTTGTCATCGGCGTTGCGGTATTTGCTGCCCCAGGCGCCGAGCGTCGCCAGCACCGGCAACAGGTCGATGCCCGCCTCCGTCAGCTTGTAGATCGCCTTGAGCTTGTGCGTGGGGTCGTCGCTTCTTGTGACGATGCCCTCATCCTGCAAGGTCTGCAGCCGCTCGGCCAGGGTGCGCGACGAGATGCCTTCGCCTGATAGCAGGAACTCCCGGAAGTGCCTTTTTCCCGCGAAAATCATGTCGCGGATGATCAGCAGCGTCCAGCGGTCACCGAGCAATTCGAGCGATAGGCTGATGGGACAGCCGGATCTTTCCCTGGTCGACATTTAAATGCTTCCATTTTTAAATCACTTTACTATTGACATCATTTTTCACTCATGTCAATGGCTCCGAAAGTAAAGCAATAACCAACGCCGCCTGACCTGGCGCTGGTGACACCAGAGCTCAGGAGAACGACGATGAGAAAACTGATCCTGCAGATGCAGATATCGGTCGACGGTTTTGTCGGCGCGGCCGGCGATGAGCACTGGCAGCTCTGGGAATGGGGCGCCAACTGCCCGTGGGACGACGACTTGAAGCAGGATTTCAACACGGTGTTCGCTGGCATCGACACCATTCTGCTCAGCCGCAAGATGGCCGAAGAAGGCTATCTAACCCATTGGGGCAATGCCGCAAAAAGCTATCCGCGCGATCCCTTCTACGCTTTTGCGCAGCGCATCGTCGAGGCGCGCAAGGTGGTGCTGAGCGACAAGCTCGCGGCATCGCGGTGGGAGCGCACGACGGTTGCCAGCGGCGACCTGCCGCGCGAGGTCAAGGCGCTGAAAGCTGAAGGTGAAGGCGACATGGCGGTATTCGGCGGCGCCGGCTTTGCCTCGGCGCTGATTGCAGCGGGGTTGGTCGATGAGTTCCAGCTGTTCATCAATCCGGCCGCGCTGGGCGACGGCGAGCGGATTTTCGACCGTGGCGGCTTCCGGAAATTGCGCCTGCTCGGCTCTAAAGCCTATGCCTGCGGAATGGTGGTGAACCGCTACGCGCCGGCAATGTGAAGCAGTTCAGCGATTGAATCCGTGGACCGCTTCAACTCTTTGTTTTTACGAGAACTCCGGACGGATCACCGCAACCCGCTCCTCGTGAACCTGCGCTAGAAATTGATCTCGACCGAAGCGGCACTTCGCTTTGCCGGCCCGTGAAACACCGCCTCGATGTTGTTGCCGTCGGGGTCGAGCAGGAAGGCGGCGTAGTAGCCGGGGTGGTAGGGCCGCTCACCCGGCGCGCCATTGTCGGCCCCACCGGCATTGAGGCCGGCCCTGTAGAAGGCATCGACCATGGCGTTGTCCCTGGCCTGGAAGGCCAGATGATGGCGCCCGGTCAGTTGTCCTCTCGCCGCCCGGCTGTCGAGGCTTGAGATGAACAGTTCGTCGGCCCAGAAATAGTCCTCGGCCTCGCCGCCGATCGGAATGCCGAGCACCTTGAAGGCGGCTTCATAGAAGCCCCGGCTCGCCTTGAGGTCCCTGACCACCAGCTGGACGTGGTCGATGAGGCGGCCGCGATGCAGTTCCATGAGCGATCTCTCCCGTCGCGAGACCACAAAGCTAGTGCCGCGGAGCGGCTCGTCAATTCGGCAGTCTATTTGTCGGCGCGCTTGGCAGCCTTACACCCTGCTTTTGTCATATCCGGATGGACTTCCACGCAGACCGGATAAAAAATGCAACCGGATTGTCGGATTCGAAATCCCGCCAACGTCCTTCGGACGCAAGCGGCGCAACGGAGCTGGAGCGAGTGGCGCCGCATCGAAACCGATCTCGGGAGAAGAGCATGAACAGTTCCTACCGTTGGGTGATCGTCGCGTGCGGCGCGCTGATGACCTGTGTGGCGCTCGGCGCGATGTTTTCGCTGGCGATCTTTCTCGAGCCGATGGCGCTCGACACCAACTGGTCGCGAACCGGCATTTCCAGCGCCATGACGCTGAATTTCTTGGTGATGGGCGCAGGCGGTTTCGCCTGGGGCGCCATCTATGACCGTGTCGGCGCCCGCCCGGTGGTTTTTGCCGGCGCGGTGCTGCTCGGCCTGTCGCTGGTGGTGGCGAGCCGAGCCCAATCGCTGCTAGTCTTCCAGCTGAGCTATGGCGTCATCGTCGGGCTGGCGGCCAGCGCCTTCTTCGCGCCGATGATCGCGCTGACCACCGCCTGGTTCGAGACCCATCGCAGCCTGGCCGTGTCGCTGGTCTCGGCCGGCATGGGCGTGGCGCCGATGACCATTTCACCCTTCGCGCGCTGGCTGATCACCGCCTACGACTGGCGTACCGCCATGTTCGATATCGGCATCATGGCCTGGGTGCTGTTGCTGCCGGCCGTCTTCCTGGTGCGCCAGCCGTCGACGGCGGTCGCGGCAGCGGATGGCAGCGCGCCCGCGCCTGCCGCGGCCCCCGGCATGTCAGTCGGCCAGGCGCTGCGCTCGCCGCAATTCCTGGTGCTGGGTATGACCTTCTTCGCCTGCTGCGCAGCGCATTCGGGGCCAATCTTCCACATGGTGAGCTATGCCATGTCGTGCGGCGTGGCGCCGATGGCAGCCGTGTCGATCTACAGCGTCGAGGGCCTTGCCGGGCTTGGCGGGCGCGTGCTCTACGGCGTGCTCGGCGACAGGCTGGGCGCCAAGCCGGTGCTGATCGTGGGCCTCGCCATCCAGGCGGTGGTGATCGCCGCCTATCTCGCCGTCGGCAATCTCGAGCAGTTCTATCTCCTGGCGATCATCTTCGGCGCCACCTATGGCGGCGTCATGCCGCTCTATGCGGTTCTGGCGCGCGACTATTTCGGGCCGCGCATCATCGGCACGATACTTGGCGCCGCGACCCTGTTGTCCAGCCTCGGCATGTCGTTCGGCCCGCTCGCCGGCGGCATGATCTTCGACGCCTATGCCAGCTATTCCTGGCTGTTCATCGGCTCGGCGCTGATCGGACTCGGTGCTGCCGGCATCGCCATCGCGTTCCCGCCGCAGCCCGGCCGAGAGAGGCTGCAGGCGGCATGAGCGAAATTTCCCCTCGAGGGCAAATACTCATCACCCTGTCGCCGTTCCCGAGCGCAGCTCTTCCCTGACCTCGTCGTCGCGGCTGAGCCTGGCGTCCGAGATCAGCACCACCGGGCATTGGCAGCGCTGCAGCACGCCTGTGGTCGTCTCGCCAAAGAAGAGTTCCTCGCCAGGGCGCCGCGCCACGCCCATGACGATCAACGCCGCCCCCCTGCCGGCCTGGCGGGCAATGGCATCGGCGGCGGCGGCCCGGCTGCGGATGGCCGTCTCGATCTCGACGCCATAGCGGTCGGCTAGTGCGACGGTATCCTTCAGCACCGCCTCCCTGCGGCGATGCGAGACAGTGTCGCGCGGTTCATCGCGGCCGACGCGCGCTACATAAAGTATCTTGACCCGCGCACCCGTGACCGCTGCAATCGCCAGTGCCATTTCGGCACCCCGGCGGGCGATCGCGGTGCCGTTGACCGGAACCAGAATCTTCCCGCCTTCAGGTCCTAGCCTTGGCATCTGGCGGCCGGCGCCGGTCGCCTTCAGCACCAGGCATAGCGGGCCCTCGAAGGCGCCGGCGATCTCGTTGATGCGGCGGGCAAACCCACCTTTCGACGTGACCGCGCGGCCGAGCCCGATCAGCAGCAGCCCATAGCCTTTGCGCGCCTCCTTGGCAACCGTTTCGGCCGAAAGCTCGGCCTCGTGGCGCCGCGTGACAGGCGCCGCGCGGGCCAGTTCCTCGTCCGAACTCCTGGCGGCCTCGCGGCTGTCCTCGGCACCCTTTTCGATCGGCCCGAGCCTCGCATCCGTGCCGGGCTCGGCCTCCTCCCCCTCGCCTCGGGCATGCAGCACCGTCGTCGGCCTGCCGGCGCCCACGACTCCTGCGAGGTAAGCAGCAAAGCGGCCGACAACGCCCTCATCGGTCACCACCAGCAGTCGTTCCAGATTGGCGATGAAGCCGCGTTGGTCGATCTCCTCGCGCTCCAGACGCTTCTTCTCGTTCTCGCCCATCGGCAAGCGGCCGAGTGCCCAACGCAAGGTCGGCGGCATGGCGAGCGTGGTGATGACGGCCATGGTCACGATCATGGTGAAAAGATTGTGCGACAGAACGCCGATCGACAGGCCAATAGAGGCGACGATGACTTCGGTCGAGCCGCGCGCGTTCATGCCGCAACCGACGGCGATGCCTTCCTTGCGGCTCATGCCGGCAAGCTCGGCGCCGATGAAGGCGCCGGCGAATTTGCCGAAGCTGGCGATCAGCACCAAAGCGGCCGTGAGTAGCGCAAGCTCGTGGTCGACAAGCACGGTGAGATCCGCCGAAAGGCCGGCGACGCCGAAGAAAACCGGCATGAACAGCGCCATGATGACGCCGCGCAATTGCCCTTCGATATGACGCGACAGGATCGGCGATTCCCCAACCAGTATGCCGGCGACGAAGGCGCCGAGCACGGTGTGGACGCCGATCAGATCGGTGATCAGCGCCATTGCGCCCATGATGGCGAGAATGACGGTGACGACGGCGTATTCGCTGCGGAACGTATCGTTGGTCCAGCGGATGGCGTCGAAGACGATGCGGCGGCCAATCGTGAAGGAAAACCCCATGAAGGCGGCGACGCCGACAATGGTGAAGGCAAGGCTGCCGAGCTCGATGCGCCCCTTGGTGGCGATGCCGATGGTGATGGCGATGATCACCCAGCCGATCGTGTCCTCGATGATGGCCGACGAGACGATGATCTGATCGAGATCGCGGCGCATGAAGTTCATCTCGCGCACCACCATGGCGACGATCTTGACCGAGGAGATCGACAGCGCCGTGCCGAGGAAGAGACCGGCGACAATGCGCTCGGTTCCGTCGGCCAGCAGCGAGGCCGGCATGAACTGCGCGGCGGTGAAGCCGAGCGCGAAAGGCACGGTGACGCCGCGGCGGAGATGGAAAAGCACGCACGGCCGACCCTGCGCACCAGCCGCAGATCCGTCTCCATCCCGGTGAGCAACAGAAGCATCAACACGCCGAGCTGGGCGATGGCGCTGATCATGCTCTTTTGGGTGGCGTCGCCTGAAAAGATCACGCGTTCTGCTTCCGGCAATAGCCAGCCGAGCAGCGATGGCCCGAGCAGGATGCCGCCGATGAGCTGACCCATCACCGCCGGCTGGCCGAGACGCTCCAGCAACTCGCCGATGCCGCGGCCGACGAGAAGCAGAAGGAGGATTTCGAGAACGAAAATGCCCTCGCTGGACATGCCGGTCTTTTCGGCTGCCAACGATGCGGCCGGCATGAATGCGAAAGCTGCCGCGGCTAGCGCGACCGACCGGCGCCGGTTGACCACGAAGGACATGCACCCCCTCATTGTGCCCGGTATAACGTTTTAAGGGCGAGATCGGTTGCACGCCACGCTCCCTTGGCGCGCCGCAGGTTCCTCCTTACCTGAATCGCATAACGGGCCTATCTGACTGCGGATAAACCGCCGAGACCCGGGCCGGCGACGGAACATTTTCAACCGATTGCGCGTTGCGCGGATGGGGATGACCGGCGTCGTTTCGGCCGGCCATGGCGTTGGGAGGCGCGTGGCAAGGGATGTCCCAGGTCAAGACCGTGAAAACCGACGAAGCGGCTGCAGCGCCGCGGGCCTCTGATGCGTTCGCGCTGAAGCTCACCTCATCGGAATTCGTGGCCACCATGTCGCATTTCCACCGCGCCGAAATCGCCCGCATGGCCGGCTGGCGCGACCGGCTGGACCGTACCAGCAACTGGGCGATTACTGTCGTCGCCGCCATGCTCTCAGTCTCACTCTCGACGCCCAGCGCCCATCATGGGGTGCTGCTCTTTGCCATGCTGCTGACCACGCTGCTGCTATGGATCGAGGCGCGGCGCTATCGTTTCTTCGACGTCTACCGGGCCAGGGTGCGCCAGTTCGAGCGCTATTATTTCGCGCAGATTTTCTCGCCGCAGCCCGACTACGCCTCCAACTGGCTGGCCATCGTCGGCGAAGGCCTGCGTTCGCCGCGCTTCCTGATCTCGCAACGCGCGGCGTTGGTGCGCCGGCTGCGCCGCAACTACATTTTCATGTACACGATCCTGATGCTGGCGTGGGTGCTGAAGATCACGACGCCCAGTCTGCAGCGCGAAGGGTCGCCGATAGGCTTGGGCGCGTCATTTCTCGACGCCGCGCGCGTGGCGCAGCTCGGCCCGGTTCCAGGCATCTATGTCGTGTGCATGGTCGGGCTGTTCTATGTCGGCCTACTCGCAGCCGCTTTCCTCATCTCAAGCGACGAGGGCGAGCTTTCGCATGGCACCGTGCATGTCTGAGAGCGGCCTCGAAAAGCGCAATCTGCCGCGGTGATCTTCAGCAGACATTGTCGACCATCAGAGCGGTCGCTTCCGACCGGCTTGCGGCTTCCTCAACCGGAAGCCGTGCGCGATGGCGCTTGTAGGCGGTGAGCGCGATGACCAGCACGCAGCATACGGCGTTCAGCCAGTTGATCGCCGCCAGAGCGGGATCGTTCAGATTGATGTGGGCGTAGAGTCCCGTCGTGGCGTTGGCGCCTGTCCACAACAGCCAGGTCGCGTAGGAAATCGCCGACGCCCCGTGCCTGTCCCGGGCCACCCGCACGATCTGCGGCAGGTAGGACACCACCCGCAAGCCATTGAAAATAGTGAAAAGATAAAAAGACAGATCAGCAAGTGTCATCCGAAACCCCTGTCATGGCCGGACGTCCCATAGCGTTCCTTGCAGTGGCGGCATGTGAGCCCGTTCACATGCCGGTTTCGATTTTCCTGTTGCGGCCCGGCATCCGGATTCTTTCGCCATGGGGGCGTTCGCCGTGAGCCAGCCCGACGAGGTCGACATGAACCAGATCTTGTTTCGGCCGACGGCGCGGGAGTGCTAAACAGATCTCGTGCTTGGGCAAAGTTCGGGTTGACCGCTGCCAAGCGCGCGGCGACTATCCCTGCAACGTGCAGGAGGACATGAGAATGGACGAACCCGATCGCTGGCGGCACATGGCGAGCGCCCCCAAGGACGGCAGCCGCATCCTGGTCACGGTCAGGCCATCGGAACAGGGGCCGGCCGAGGTCGACCTCGCTTACTGGTCGCGCGCCGACCAGTTCGGCACGGAGGGCTGGCGCTCTTCCGATTCGTCGCCAGGACGGGTGATCGAATACCCCGAACCGGAGTTGAAATGCTGGATGCCGCTGCCGACGGCCAATCTGAGCCGGGCTTCAATGCCAAGTCCGTGGCAAGGCGAAGACGTCCCGCTGCTCGACGGCTCCGGGATATGATCTCGGCGGGATGACCGTAGGAAATACGCTGCCGGCCCAATACTTGACGGCCTTACTTCGGCCGACGCACCGATCGCACCATGCCGCCAGGGCCGCTGCCGCAAAAGAAGCGGTCGCCGCCGTCGGATTCGAGCCCGGAAACGCCCACCCCCGCCGGCATGTCGAGCCGTTCCAGCACCTTGCCAGTTTGCGGATCGACGCGCCGGACATCGCTCTGGTCGCCTTCCCAGGTGCCGTGCCAGAGCTCGCCATCGACCCAGGTCACTCCGGTGACGAAGCGGTTTGAGTCGATGGTGCGCAGGATTTTCCCGGTCTCGGGATCGATCTGGTGGATCTTGCGCTCCCGGTTCTGCCCCACCCAGAGCGTGCCCTCGGCCCAGGTCATGCCGGAATCGCGGCCGCCGCCGGGCGCCGGGATGGTGGAGAGCACCTTGCCGGTATCGGGGTCGATCTTCTGGATGCGGTCCCCGGCGAGCTGGAACAGATGCCGGCCGTCATAGGCGGTGCCGGCATGTGCCGCGACATCGATCGAGCGCAGCGTCTCGCCGCTTGCCGGATCGAAGGCGGTCAGCCGCTCGCCCGTCGCAAACCAGACATTCTGTCCGTCGAAGCTCACGCCGTGCACGGTGTCGACATCAGGAAAGGGCCCGTATTCGCGCAGGATTTCCGCTGCTGAATGTTTCATGTCCTGGTCCTCGATCATGGTCACCTTTCCTAGCCGTTCGGCAGCGGCGACGGGAGTAACAAGGTGGTCGTGAAACCAGCGACCGGTGGCGTCATCCAGCGCCGCGCCCGGCCGTGGCCGAAGGACTGCACTTTGCCGGTCTCGGCCAACTGCTCGAGCGCCCGCTGTACGCTGCGCTGTCCGGCGCCCAGCGCCAGCGCCAACGCCGAGCTGGCCCAGGATTCACCATCGGCCAGGAAGGCCAGCACCGCGGCGTGCCGCTCCTCGATCGGCCGCGCCAGCACCGCCACGGAGCCTGCTTCGCGCGGCTTTAGCGCAAAGCCCTGGCTGGTCGCGCCGATGCCCGCCAGCGGCCGCAATTCGGCGCGCAGCCGGCCGATCTCGACCCGCAGCCTGGCGCGATGCGATTCATCGGCATGCCGGCCGCCAAAGGCGCGGGCAACCAGCGTCGCCCTCGGCACATCCGCCGGCCAGGCTTCGGCAAGCGCGCGCGCCAGCGCAAACAGCACCGGCCGCGTTGCCAGCGAGATCGTTGTTTCCTGCTTGTGCACGATATAGCGGAACGTATCGACGACCAGCGCGCGCGACGCCTGCAGCGCCTCGACTTCTTCGAGCAACAGCGGATGCTCCTCGCCGCCTGCGATCAGCCGCGCCGCCGGCGTCTCCAGCGCCAGGAAGGCGCTGTCGACCTCCGCCATGAGACCCGGAATGCCGGCCCGGCGGGCGGCATGGCGCGCCCACTCAAGGGCTGCGCGCGCGGCCTTCGTCTTCAGGCGCCGCATGGCGATGCCGGCAACCGCGAGTTCATGCGCGGCGCGTGAGGCCGGCGGAAGCGGCGACGGATCGAGCCCAGCCAGCACGTCTTCAGCCTCGTCGAGGCGGCCGATCAGCAGCAGGCGGCGCACTTTGAGATGCCCGGCATGCGCCGCGTTCAGCCGGTCGCCATGCTTTTCCAATGTCGACCGCGCCGCGTCGAGCGCCTTGGACGGCCAGCCGAGATCACGCGAAACAAGTGCGATCTCGGCTTCGGCGACAACGCACCTGGCGCGCGCCACCGCCTCCTTTGGACCGAAGGCACGGCCGGCCCTACGCAACAGTACTTTGGCGCGATCGAAATCGCCGAGCTGCGCCATGGCAATGCCGCGCAACGCCAGCGCCGGGGCATCCTCGCGCAAGGCGACGCGGTCGAGTGCCGCCAGCGGGTTGCCCGCCGCCAGCGCCAGCCCTGCCGCGGTGATCAGCGAGTCCATGCAAATCCCGTCACATTTGTAACTCCCACCGCTCCCCTTATCGGCCCTAACTTAAGTCACCACCGCCAAGCAGCAAGCCGCGGACGGCGACCTAGCCATCTGGACTGGTTGAAGACGCCCGGGCCTGCGTTGACGGCAATATTCGCATTCGCTAGCCTGAGCATCTCAGACAGTCGCGTTAAGCTTCTCAATAAGGAAAAACCGACCATGCCTGCTTCCGAGGACTTCGAGCCCACCGTGCGGCCTCGCCACCCCTGCTGCGGTGGCCCGCCTGCAAATGCCGTCACATTTGTACCTCCGCCCTCGCCGCCTCGCGGCCCTAGCCTGCCTCACGATCAACAGGCAACGACAAGCCACAACGGCTCAACAACTGGCAAAGGAAACAAGCAATGACCAAGCACGTGGCAATGAAGACCCCACCGGTCGTTTCAAGGCAGGAATGGGAAGCCGAGCGCGAAAAGATGCTGGTGAAGGAAAAGGCAACGATGCGCGCCAGGGACGCGCTGTCGGCCGAGCGCCGGCGCATGCCATGGATGGAAGTAGACAAGGCCTACGTGTTTGAGGGTCCCAACGGCAAAGCGAGCCTGCTCGATTTGTTCGAGGGCCGGCGGCAGTTGATCGTCTACCGCGCCTTCTACGAACCCGGCGTCCACGGCTGGCCCGAACATGCCTGCCGCGGCTGTTCGCTCGGCGCCGACCAGGTCGGCCATCTCGCCCATCTGAACGCCCGCAATACCACGCTTGCCTATGCCTCCCGCGCGCCGCAGGCCGACATTGCCAGCTTGAAGCAGCGGATGGGTTGGGAGATGCCCTGGTACACAATCACCGACAGTTTCGACAAGGATTTCGGCGTCGACGAATGGCACGGCCACAACGTGTTCATCCAGGACGGCAAGAAAGTGTATCGCACCTACTTCATCAACAACCGCGGCGACGAGCAGATGGGCACGGTCTGGAGCTACCTCGACGCAACGCCGCTCGGCCGCCAGGAAATCTGGGAGGATTCGCCCGAAGGCTATCCGCAGACCGAGCTCTACAGCTGGTGGAATTGGCACGACAATTACGACGCCGCACCCGACAAGACGTGGGAGGAAGTGTCGGCGGCCGGCGAAGCCGCGTTCCGCAACAAGGACGGCAAGTAAGGACCTGGAGCGACCCATCCAGCTTGGTTTCCTGTCCCTCACGGGACAGGAAACCCGGGCATTGATCATCAAGGGATTATGACCATGAGCGATATCGGCACAGGCACCGGCAGTGAGGTCCCTCAACGCTCCGATGCAGTTTCTCTCCGCACCGCCGACTGGCTGTGCCTCGCCGCGGCCCCTGTTTTCGCCGTGATGGCGCTGCTTACCTGCATTCACGCTGGCGACGGCGCCATGTCGTGCCTGGGGGCCGATGCCTCCCCGCTCACCGGCATGCCGCTGATGTATCTCTTGATGAGCGCCGTCCATCTGGCGCCCTGGCTGCGCGTGATTTCCGGCCGGCCGGTCCGGCGATAGGCTGGACCGCCGCCGCCATGCTAACGCTCTTTACGTCGGAGAGAGACTATGAAGCTGGTCAGGCTGAGAGCGCCGGGCGGGTTGGACAAGCTCGACCTGGTCGAGGAGGATCAGCCCCGGCCTGGGCCGGGAGAAATGCTGGTCAGGATTCGCGCCTGCGCGCTAAACATGCGCGACGATTTCGCCGTACAAGGCAAGGTGCCGCTCGCTGACGGCCGCGTGCCGCTGTCGGATGGCGCCGGCGAGGTGATCGCGATCGGTGACGGCGTCGACACGTTCAAGCCGGGCGACAGCGTCGTCAGTGTTTTCTACCCCTGGTGGCTGGCCGGCGACATGAGATCCGATACAAGCCGCGACATTCCCGGAGACAGTTTCGACGGCTTCGCCAGCGAGTATGTGTGCATGCCGGCGCAGGCCTTCACCAAGGCGCCGGCGGGCTATACGCATCTCGAGGCGGCAACGCTGACCTGCACGGGCGTCACCGCCTGGCGCGGCCTGGTGACATGCGGCAAGGTAAAGCCCGGCGACACGGTGCTGATCCTTGGCACCGGCAGCGTGTCATTGTTTGCGCTGCAATTTGCCAAGGCCGCCGGCGCAAGGGTCATCGCCACGTCGTCCGATGAAGAGAAGCTGGAAAAGCTCAGACGACTCGGGGCCGACAGCGTCATCAACTACAAGGCGGTGCCGGAGTGGGGCGGCAGGGCCAAGGAACTGACGGACGGACGCGGCGTCGACCATGTGATCGAGGTCGGTGGACCGGCGACGCTGGCGCAGTCGATAACGGCCTGCCGGACAGGTGGGCATATCGCACTCATCGGCGTCCTGACCGGCTTTGCAGCAGAAGTGTCAGTCCCGGCGCTGTTTTCAAACCAGATCCGCATCAGCGGGATTTCCATCGGCAGCAAAGCCGACCAGCAGGACATGATCCGTGCCATAGAGGTCAACCGCCTGAAGCCCGTCATCGACAGCAGCTTTCCACTGCAGGACATCGCCGCCGCCTTCAGGCATTACGAAGCGCAAAGGCATTTCGGCAAGATCTGCCTCGAGCTTTAGACCCTGCGATCGGCATTCCTACCCAGCGGCCGGCGCGAGCGTGCCGCTTGCCATCAGGCCCCAGAGCTGATCGGCCGTCAGCTGTCTGGCCGAGCCGTCGTAGGCCACCCGGCCGAGGCTGAGCACCACGATCCTGTCGGCCAGCGCCCGCACTGTGGACAGGTCGTGCGTGACCAGGATGACGCCGGTGCCGCTGACGGCGATCGAACGGATCAGCTTGACGACCTGCGCGGTCTGCTTGACGCCGAGCGCGGCGGTAGGCTCGTCGAGGCAGATCAGCTTGACGTGATCGGCAAGCGCGCGGGCAATGGCGATGGACTGCCGCTGGCCGCCCGACAGCGAGCGCACCAGAACGTTTTCGTCGCGAAGCGTGACGCCCAGCGCGGCAAGCCGGGCACGACACTGCTCGGCGGCCTTTCGGTCGTCGCGAACCGGGAAGACACCGAGCCAACGCCGCGTTTCCTCACGCCCGAGGATCATATTGTGGGCGACGCTGAGGTTTGGGCAGAGCGCCAAATCCTGATAGACGGTCTCCAGGCCGGCGCCGCGTGCATCCTGCGGGCTCCTGAAGGAAATCGGCTGGCCCTCGAGGGTCATCGCGCCGGCATCGGGCTGGATGGCGCCCGAAATAATCTTCACCAGCGTCGACTTGCCGGCGCCATTGTCGCCGAGCAGACAGACGATCTCGCCTTTGCCGACCGTGAAGCTCGCCTCTTCCAAGGCCGTCAGCGCGCCGTAGGATTTGCGGGCGCCGGCAATCGAGAATGCCGGACCTTGCGGGGCTTCTCCATTGCCCGCCGTCACGGCAGCGCCGGCCGAGGCGACGGCACCATTGTCCGCCACCGTGAAGTTGGTCGCGGCCGCCCAGGCGCGCCGGCCGCGAAAACCGATCGCAGCCTGGTCGGCCACCAACGCCAGCAGCAGCATGCTTCCCACCGAAATGGATTGCCACCATGATTGCAGGCCGACGAAGATCAGTCCTGCATTGAGGATGCCGATGGTGGCAACGCCGATGGCGATGCCGAGCGGCCGGCCGGAGCCGCCGGAAAACGCAACGCCGCCGAGGATCGCGGCGGTGAGCACGTCGAGCTCGAAGCGAACGCCGATGGTCGGCGTGATGCTGCCGAGACGACCGGCGATCAGAACCGAGACCAGGCCGATCAGCAAGCCATTGGCGGCGTAGAGGCCAACCACCGTGCGCCCCTCCGGAATGCCGCAGAGTTCGGCTGCGCGCGGGTCGCCGCCTATGGCGTAGAGCCTCAAGCCGGTGACCGTGCTGGTCAAAACAAAGGCTCCGATCACAAAGACCAGCGCGGCGATGATCACGGTGTACTGGATGCCGAAGATCTTGCCCCGCCCCAATTCGAGCAGAGCCTCGGGAAAACCATAGACCGCGGTGCTGGAGACGACGAAGGCAAGGCCGCCATAGAGCGCCAGCATCGCCAGCGTGACGATCAACGGCGAGATGCTCAGCCTGCGCACCAGCAGACCGTTGAGCAGACCGAGCAAGAGGCCGAGACCCAGGCCGACGCAGATCGCCAGCAGCGCGCTCTGCGTCGCCACTGCAACCTTGGCGGTGATTATGCCGATCAAGGCGACCATGCTGCCGATGGAGAGGTCGACATAGCCGGCGATCAGCAGCGCGGAGGTGCCGAGCACGGCGATCAGGATCGAGGTCGAGTTGACGCCGATGACGACGAAATTGTCGAGGCTGAAGAACGATTTGTTCAACAGCGAGAAGGCGACGATCAAGCCCAGCGCGACCAGCGCCAGCCCGATGCGGCCAGACGCTTCGCCCGGTGCCTTGACGCCCGGCAGCAAGGATGAAAACCGGCCCGTTTGCAGCGGTGTCGTCCCCGTTCGAAGGCTGTCTGTGCTCATGCTTGCCTCTGCTGAAGCGGGCGGTTTCAGGTCAGGCTGAACCCGCCCGTATCGCGGGAAAAACGGGCGCTACTTTGCCTCGGACGACCAGGGGAAATTCACATACTGGTCGCGCGTATCGTAGCAGATGTTGCCGTACATCCTGAGATAGATGTCGCGGCGCTTCGGGTCCTTGTAGACCGCGGCCGGATCGGCCACGTCGGCCTCGTACTGGGCCATGTAGTCGCTGGTCAGCGCCACCGGGAGGATATCCATCGCCTGCGGGATGCTCTTGCCCTCCAGCCAGTCGGCCGCGTGCTGGCCCATGGCATAAGCGAAGACCGGCGACGCCAGGCTGATGCTTGCCTTGTAGGGACCGCCGCCTTTCTTGATCGCGGCGACTGCCTCCGGTTCGCCGTCGATGCCGCCAAGGAACTGGTCCGGCCGCGCCTTGCCCGCCGCTTCCAGGGCAGCCAGCGCGCCGAGCACGACCGTGTCGGCGCCGAGCACGACATCGACGTCGGGATGGGCCTGGAGAATGGTGCTCATCGTGGCAAAGCCGCCTTCCTTGTTGACGGGATTGGGTGAGATGTCGGCGACGATGGTGACGCCTGGCATAGCCTTGAAGATGTCGCGCATGGCGGCAAAGCGCGGCGCCAGGAATTCCATGCTGTCATGCGACAGGATGACGACATTGGCCTTGCCACCGAGCTTGTCCTTTATGTAGGCCGCGGCCGCTTCGGCCAGCACCTTGCCGGTCTCATATTGCGGCGCGTTGAGCAGCGAGGTGGCCGGCGGCGGCACGATGGTGCCGACATAGGCGCCCGACCAGATAAGCTCCTGCAGGCTGCGGCTCATGGAGGCCGGGTCCACGGGCGCCGCCACCAGACCGCCGATCTTGGAGGCGAGAAACAATTGCACCTGCTCGACGCCCTTGGCGGCGTCATTGTTGGCCAGCGCGCGCCGGTATTCCAGGCCGCGATCCTTGGCGGCGGCGGCCAGGCCGCGGTCGACGCCCTGCATGAATTCACGCTCGTTATCCTGCGCGAAGGCCAGCACCTTGTTCAGGCCGGGCGGTGGGCTGCAGGCCGGCGCCTTCGGATCGAACGGCGCAAATACCGCCGGCTTGGTGAGCCCGGCCGGGCCGTCCTGCGCGCTTGCCAGAATGGTACCGCCCGCTAGCACACCGGCAACGCCGAGCAGCGTCGCCAGCATCATATTCCTGTCAGATCGCATTTTACTTCCTCCCTGTCGTTGATTGTTGCCGCGCATCGCAAGCCTCGCGGTCGCTACTCTTCCCAGTCTCCCCAGATACCCACCTTCCCGCTCGCAAGTCAAAACTTTTTCCAGTGGAATTAATTAATCAGAGATAGTCGGGTGACCCGCCCACGCGATCACGCCTTGCCGATCAGCGACTGGACGACTTTGGCCAATTCCGTGCCGAGCACGCGATGCGCGTCGCTGTCGAGGTGAATGCCGTCTACCGCGCTCGACTCGACGACGTCGCCGGCGTTGAAGAACGCGGCGCCGGCGCGCCGGGCCGCATCGCGGAACAGGCCGGCAAAGTGCATCGACTTTGAAGCGCCGCCCAGGAACATCTGGCCGAACCAGTCGACCTCCAGCATCGGCGGCGGCGCAACAATCAGGACCGCGGGCGCCACGCCTGCGGGGCCAGCTTCGCTGCGCAGCACAATTCTGACCAAGATCTCAATAGAATCAGCGACATCATTCGGCGTTACCGAGAACCTGTGCTTGAGATCGTTGGTGCCGAGCATAAGGATGACGAGGTCGAGCGGCATATGCGTTTCGAGGCACACCGGGAGCGATTTGAGCCCGTTCTTGTGGAGACCTTCGATCGGATCGTCGTGCACGGTGGTGCGCCCGCCCTGCCCTTCTTCGATCACATCCCATCCGCTGCCGAGCTGGCGGCGCATGATGCCCGGCCAGCGCCGGTCGGGCGTGAAGCGGTGCCGTCCGACCCGGGCCAGGGTGGGAATGGCGCCATAGGTATTGGAATCGCCAAAGCACATGATGGTCCGGGTCTGCGTCACGGCATTGCTCCTCCAGGCTTGCATACTTTGAACGACAGCAGGCCGGCCGGCGTCAACTACATTTTTCCATCGGATGGATTTAAGTGTTGCCTTGCCAGGCCCGCATTGCTACGTCAGCGCTTTGATCGGCTCGCCTTGCGGCCAACCTCCTTGCGCAGGGGAAAGCGTGACCGGCACCAGCTTCTTCAGTCTCGAAAAGATCGCCGAAGGCCGCAGCGGCGGAACCACGCAGGCCGAGAGCCGCGTCTACAACGAACGCCTGATCGTCTCGCTGATCCGCCGCCACGGCCAGCTGGCCAAGACCGATTTGACGCGGCTGACCGGGCTGGCCGCGCAAACCATCACCACCATCGTCAACCGCGCCGCCGACAACAAGCTGCTGCTGCGCCTGGAGCCTTTGCGCGGACGGCTGGGGCAACCCTCGGTTCCCTTTGCGTTGAACCCGAAAGCCGCCTATGCCTTCGGCCTCAAGGTCGATCATCGCAGCGCCGATGTCGCCCTGGTCAATTTCGTCGGCGACGTGATCGCGTTCGAACGCACGCTGTTCGACTATCCGACGCCCGTCGAGGTGATGAAATTCGCCAGGGGCGCCATCGCGCGCATGTGCCGCAAGCACAAATCGATAGAGAAAGACCGCATCGCGGGTCTTGGCATCGCCTCGCCATTCCATCAGTGGAACCTGAGCGAAGAGGGCGCGGTGCCGACGGGCACGCTGGATGCCTGGAAGGAAATCGACATTCGCGCCGAACTGGACCGGGCGTTCGACTGGCCGGTGTTCCTCTACAACGACGCCACGGTGTCGGCCGCGGCCGAACTGATGTTTGGCGCCGGCGGATCCCGCGCCGACTTTCTCTATGCCTATGTCGGGCACTTCATCGGCGGCGGCCTCGTGCTCGATCATCACTTGTTCCCCGGCCGCAACAAGCTGGCCGGGGCGCTGGGCGACATGCCGGTGCCCGCGCCGGGGCGCAAGGGCGAACGGATGACGCCGCTGCTGCGCGTCGCTTCGCTGTATTCGCTGGCCGGCAAGCTCAACGACCAGGACAATGGGGAGAAGGACGCCGGCCGCATCTGGTCGTCGCCCGACGATTGGGGCGACCTTGGAGAGCCGGTCACCGCGTGGATCGATGAGGTTTCGGACGGGCTTGCCTATGCCGCCCGCAGTGCCGTTGCCTTGCTCGACATCGACAATGTGGTGATCGATGGCGCCATACCCAATGGCGTGCGCAAGGAGATCGCCAAGGCCATGCGCAGAAAGCTGGCACGGATCCTTGTCGATCGCCCCGAGCCGTTCTCCGTCATCGAGGGGACGTTTGGCCATCTCGGCCCCGTTATCGGCGGCGCCAGCATTCCGTTGCTGGTGAAATATTCGAACGACAAGGAATTGCTCTTCAAGGAATAGGCGCGCAGCCGCCGGCACCAGGCATTCCCCCAAAACAGCGAACTGTGAGACTTGTCACATACCTGCTCGTGAAGCGCGTGCTACTTGCACTCTGCGGTCGGTCGACGCTGAAAGAAATCGCCTGCCATGGTCTGGCGGTGACGGGCCTTTCACTTTATGCTGTGGCAGGTTGCATACTCTCAACGGACCTTGATGCCGCAAGCGGTGTTCTCGTCGGCGTCAGGCCGCGACCAGGAGTTTTGTCATGCTCCGACTTTGCGGATTCATCGCGGCCTTCATCCTTGCCGGCCTCACAAGCTTTGAGGCCTGCGCCGATCGAAGGGTCGCGCTCGTCATCGGCAATTCCGATTATCGCGACATCCCGGCGCTGAAGAACCCGGCCAAGGATGCCCAGGACGTATCGGCCACGTTCCGGCTGGCGGGCTTCGAGGTTTTCGTCGCCGAGAATCTCACCAAGCAGCAGTTCGAAGGCCAGTTCCGGGACTATCTGGCCGCCGCCGACGGCGCCGATCTCGCCGTCGTCTACTATTCCGGGCACGGCTTTCAGATCGGTGGCGAGAATTTCCTGATACCGGTCGACGCCTCGTTGAAGAAGGCGGCCGATATCGAGGTCCAGGCCATCAAGCTCAACGACGTGCTGGAGCAGCTGCGCTCGAAGTCGAAGATCCAGGTGATCATCCTCGATGCCTGCCGCAACAACCCCTTCCCGCGCAACAATTACTGGCTGCGCGACCAGCTTGTCACCGCCGGCAATACTGGGCTGGCGCAGGTGCGAAGCTCGCTCAACACGCTGATTGCCTTCGCCACCGAACCAGGTGCGGTCGCCTATGACGGCAGCGGCGACCTCAGCCCGTTTTCATCGGCGTTTTCGCGGCGCGCGCTGGCGCCGAACCAGGAGATCCGCACGGTCATGTCGGCGGTGCGCCGCGATGTCGTGCAGGCCACCAACGGCATGCAGGTGCCATGGGAAAATTCCTCGCTGATCGATGACGTGGTGCTGGTGCGCCGCAACAATCGGCCTTCGCTGCCGCCAGTGCTGGAGAAGGTAGTGCTGTCGGGGGTCGGTCCTGTCGCTCTCGGCCTGCCGGAGCCGGTCGATATCGATGGCGGCGCTATCAGCGTCAGCATCGAACGGCCGCCGGCAATGGGCCGTTTGGTGCTGGACGGCAAAGACGTCGCGGTGGGCGAACCGATCCAGGGCAAGGACCTGCCGCGCCTGCAGATGGATATCCCCAAAGGGGCCGCCACGCAGGACGAGGTGGATATGCTGGCCTATGCCACGCATGACAATTGGGGCGGCGGGAGCCAGGGCATACTCGTGTTCCGCGTCAAGAGCGGCGAAGGTGCGGCGGGTCAGCAGATCATGGCTTCGCTCGAGGCCGAGCAGAAGCAGCAGGTGCTGGATCGCGGCATCCACATCACCGGCGCCGCCGAGGCGATCGAGAACCGCAAGCTTGATATTCCCGTCGGCGTCGGCCCGGTCGCGCTCAATCTGGATTTCCCCACCGACGATCCGGCGGTCAGCCTGAAGGTCTCGGGGTATCCGGCAACGGGAACGCTGTCGTTGCCTGATCGAACCTTGTCGCCGCAATCCAGCCTTCTGGCCGGTGAAGTCGACCATCTCCGTTACGAGCCGCAGATCGGCGCCGGCGCGCCGGTCGAGGTCGGCTTCGAAATCCGGGCCGACAGCAGCTCGGCCAAGCCCGCGACAATGAAGCTGTCGCCGACGGTCGATGCCTGCGATACCGCCGCCGGCGAGCCTCTCGACCTGCAAGGGGTGGTGCCCGGCCTGCTGCCGAACGAGATCGGCGCCGGTGCGGTGGCGGTCTGCGAGGCCGCGGTGAAAACCTATCCCGATGTCGCCCGCTTCCGCTACGAGCTCGGCCGCGCCCTGCTTGCGGCAGGCCAGGTTAGAGAGGCCAGGACAGCCATCGAGGAGGCCGCCAAGAAAGGCCATGTCCGCGCCGTCTTCGAACTCGGCTATCTCAACGCAACCGGAACCGGAACGGCCATCGACCGCGCCCAGGCCAACGCTCTCTACAAGGCTGCCGCCGACAAGGGCGATCCCTATGGTATGACCTCGTGGGGACGCGCGCTGTTCAATGGCTATGGCGTCAACCGCGATACGGCCAAGGGCCTCGACCTGCTGCTCAAGGCGGCGGCCATGGGGCACACCTATGCCATGAACGATCTTGCCGCCATCTTCACCGAGGGCCGCAATGGCGTGCCTGCCGATCCGGCCCGCGCCGTCGCCTTCCTGCAAGCGGGGGTGCAGCGCCAAGACATGTATTCGATGAACCTGCTCGGCCGCAATTACCTCGCCGGCCAGGGCATCGACAAGGATCCGAAGACGGCCCAGGCGCTGTTCCAGCAGGCCACCGATCTTGGCCAGCCCTACGCTCCGGGCAGCCTCGCCCGCATGTACAGGGATGGCGCCGGTGTGCGTCAGGACCCGGCGGAAGCGCAAAGGCTGTTCGAACTGGCGACCACGCGCGGCGATCCGTCGAGCGCCTATGATCGCGCGGCGCTCGAAATGGCGAAAGGCGACAAGGCCGATCAGGCTGTCGCAGTGCGCTTCCTGGCATTCGCCGTCGCGCTCGATCTGCACAAGGAGCTGCCGGACGCCAAAAAGGGCCTGGCGCAGTTCGGCACCAAGCCGAAAACGGCAGCTTTGGACGCCCTGCGTCAAGAGCTCAAGTCGAAGATCCCCCCATCCGGTTCGCTGGACACGCAACTGGTCAATGCGGCCCGGGGGGTCTGGGAAGAAGCCAATCCGCGTCGGGATTTGTTCTGAACAATAAGGAGGCCATGGTGGGCAAGGCATTCAAGCAGACATTCGGGCAGGCATTCATCGGGATAATTCTATCCGGCGTTCTGGCCGGGCTCATGGGCTGCACCTCGGTGTCGCCGATGTTTGAGCCGGCACCGCCGGTGAAACATCGCAAGGTGGTTCGCGTAGCACCGCAGCCAAAGGTGGTCAGATACAAGAAGGCGGCCACCGGCAAAGTGATCAAGCCGGCCGAGGAGATCCCGCAAAAGCCGCCCGTGATTCCTTCTCTCGGCGGTAGCGGCGGAGGCAACGGCGGAAGCAGCGGAGGCGGCGGTTGGGGATGAGGATGGGGCCGGAGCGAAAAGCTGGTTTCTGAAATTGAGGTGACTACCCGTCACTTCGCCTTGGCAGCCCCGAACCTCAACCCGTCCATCAGCAGCTTGACCAGCCGGCGCGAGCGGTCGCGCCAGTCCTTGGTGTCGGGGGCCGAGTAGATGCCGCCGAGTGCGTGCAGCACATCGGAGGCGTCGACGTCGCTGCGGATCGAGCCTTCCGCCACTGCCGCCTCGACCATTTGCCGCAAGGCCAGCGACACCCGGCCCGACATGTCGGAAAACACTGCGGAATTGGTGTTGAACAGAATGCGCAGGCTGGCCGCCAGGCCGCGCTTGGTGGCGATGTAGTCGACGAAGCGCTGCATCCACTGTTCCAGCGCCACATCGGCCGAATGGTGGCTGGCGAGATCATCGGCCGCCGCGCAGAGCGCCTCGACTTCACGCCGATAGACCACCTCGACCAGATGCTCGCGGGTTGGAAAATGCCGGTAGAGCGTGCCGATGCCGACGCCCGCCTGGCGCGCGATCTCCTCCAGCGAGGCATCGACGCCGTGCTCGGCAAAGGCCGCTGCCGCAACCTCGACCAGCCGGTCGCGGTTGCGCTGCGCATCGGCGCGCAGCGGCCTTGGCGCTGCGGCTTCGCGCTTCTCGTCGACAATTGCTTGCGACTGCTCGGTCAATTTTTTCTCCACTGTCGACATATGGGGCTTGAACCCAAAGGGGTAAGCCCCCAACTGATAAACGGAGGCGCCTCCGTTTTAGTGGAGCGGCCTTATCATATAATCAGGGAGCCGGTATGTCACGTGTTGAGGTTGTGAAGACTGAAGCATCCCCTGCCCGCTGGAGAGTCGGGGCGGCAGAGCTGCCAATCTCCCCCCTCGTGGGGGAGATGTCCGGCAGGACAGAGGGGGGCGCTGTCCCGCCAGTCTATGAAGGCCTGACTAGCTCCTCCTCGGACAAGATTCGTGCCGACGCATGTAAATCGGGAGCGTCGCATTCCTTCGAGCCCCCCTCTGCCCTGCCGGGCATCTCCCCCAAAAGGGGGGAGATTAGGCGCACCGTCGCCTCTTCCCTTTTCCTCTCCCACTCGGACGCCATTTCAATCCCCTGGCGTCAAGCAACTGGAGCCAGACGCCCATGACCAGCCAGACCACCATCCGTCTCATCATCAACGGGCACGACCATGAACTGCAGATCGAGCCGCGCGTCACGCTGCTCGATGCATTGCGTGATCGCCTCGACCTGACCGGCACCAAGAAGGGTTGCGACCAGGGCCAGTGCGGCGCCTGCACGGTGCATGTCGAGGGACAGCGCGTGCTGTCCTGCCTGACGCTTGCAGCTCAAGCCGAAGGCCGCGAGATCACCACCATCGAAGGATTGGCCGGCGACGACGGCACGCTCAACGCCGTCCAGGCCGCCTTCCTCGACCAGGACGCCTTCCAGTGCGGTTACTGCACGCCCGGACAGATCATGTCGGCGGTGGCCTGCATCCGCGAGGGCCATGCCGGCTCGGATGACGAAATCCGCGAATACATGGCAGGCAATCTCTGCCGCTGCGGCGCTTATCCGCACATCGTCGCCGCCGTGCGCCAGGCGGCACTGGAGGTCGCGTCATGAGGGATTTTTCCTACGTTCGCGCCGATAGCATCGATGCGGCACGACAGGCAGCCGCCCTGCCTGGGGCCATGCTGCTTGCCGGTGGCACGACGCTGGTCGATCTCGCCAAATGCGGCGTTGCCGAACCCGACAGTCTGGTCGACATCACCCATCTCAAGGGGCTCGACGCAATCAAGGTTGACGGCAGCGGCGCCATGATCGGTGCACTGACCAAGATGAGCCACGTTGCCGATCATGCCGACATCAAAAGCCGCTTCCCCGCCGTCTCGGAGTCGCTGTGGCAGGCGGCCTCCGCGCAGCTCCGCAACATGGCGACCATCGGCGGCAATCTCATGCAGCGTACGCGCTGCCCCTATTTCCGCGATCCCGCGAATTTTTCCGCCTGCAACAAGCGCTCGGCCGGCAGCGGCTGCTCGGCAATCGGCGGCGTCACCCGCGGCCATGCCGTGCTCGGCACCAGCGACGCCTGCATCGCCATGTATCCCGGCGATCTCGCCACCGCGCTGGTCGCCTTCGACGCCGTGGTTCATCTTGGCGAACGCCAGGTTGCCGTCGACGACTTCTTTCTCCTGCCCGGCGCCACGCCCGACAGGGAACATGCCATCCAACCGGGCGAGATGATCACCGCCATCAGCATACCGGCTTCCGGCACGGCCCGGCGTTCGACCTATCTCAAGGTTCGCGACCGGCAGTCCTATGAGTTCGCGGCTGCAAGCGCCGCGGTCGGCATCGACTTCGAAGCCGATTGCCGCACCATTCGCGACCTGCGCGTCGCGCTGGGCGGCGTCGCGACGAAGCCGTGGCGGGCGCACGCCGTGGAAGCGGCGCTGAAGGGCAAGGTGCTCAGCGAAGACAGGGTGCGGGCCGCCAGCTTGCTCGCCGTGGAAGGCGCCGTCGACCATGGCGCCAACCACTACAAGATCGAACTGGCGCCGCGCGTCGTCGCCCGCGCCATCCTCAAGACGGGAGCCATGGCATGACCATTCACGACCCAAGAACACGGCACGGCGACGCTTCGGACGGCACTGCCGATCAGGTTGGCGGGCGGCTGTCGCGCGTCGACGGCCCGGCCAAGATTACCGGTGCGGCAAAATACGCCGTCGAGCAGCAGCTCGACGGGCTAACCTACGGCGTTCTGGTCGAAAGCACGATCGCATCAGGCAAGGTGCGCTCGATCGACACGTCAGCCGCCGAGGCGGCACCTGGTGTGCTCAAGGTGCTGACGCCGGACACCATCATGCCGCTGAAGACTGCATCGGACTGGTTCGGCACACCGCCGCCGGACAAGCCCTACTGCCCGCTGGCGCGCGATATCACCTTTTCGGGCCAGCATGTCGCCGCGGTCATCGCGGAGACTTTCGAGCAGGCCGTTGCGGCCGCAGCCCTGGTCAAGGTCAGCTATGACGAGACGCCGGCCATCGTCGACCTCAGCGACGCCAAGGCGGGCGACGGCATTCCGATCGCCGCCATGACCAAGGAATGGGGCGACGCGCAGGCCGCTTTCGCCGCTGCCCCGGTGCGCGTCTGCGGCGCCTATAACACGCCACGCGAATACCAGGCGCCGATGGAGTCGCATGGCCTCATCGCCCGCTGGGAGGGCGACCGGCTGACCGTGTGGGAGCCGAGCCAGTGGCTCGACGGCATGGCCCGCACCTATGCCGAATGGTTCGGCGTGCCGTTCGAAAATGTACGGCTGGTCTCGCCCTATATCGGTGGCGGCTTCGGCTCCAAGGCGCTGGCGCTCGGCCACGGCGCGGTGGCGGCTGCCGCGGCCAAGATGCTGGGACGGCCCGTGAGGGTGGTGATGACGCGGCCGCAGACTTTTACCGGTTATGGCGGGCGCGCCGCGACGCGCCAGACGGTGGCGATCGGCGCCGACCGTGACGGAAAGATCCAGTCGATCGTGCATCGCGGCGTCAATGAAACATCCATAGACGGCATGTGGGTCGAGCCGTTGGGCGTCGTCACCTCGATCATGTATGCGACGCCCAACTTCTCCTCGAAGCAGAATGTCGTGCGGGTGAATTCGGTGATGCCTGGCGCCATGCGCGCGCCGGGCGAAAACCCTAGCGCCTTCGGCATCGAAAGCGCCATTGACGAGCTCGCCTACGAGGTCGGCATCGATCCGCTGGAGATCCGGCTGAGGAATTACGCCGAGCAGGATCCGCACGCAAAAAAGGCTTGGTCGACGCGGCAGTTGCGCGAGGCTTTCGCGGCTGGCGCCGAACGCTTCGGCTGGGCCCAGCGCACGCCCAAACCGCGTTCGATGCGCGACGGCAACCAGTTGATCGGCTGGGGCGTCGCCGCCGGCACCTATCCGGTACGGCGCGCTTACGGCGAGGCCATCGTGCGTATCCTTGCCAACGGCTCGGTCGAGGTCGAAAGCTCCTCGATCGACATGGGCCAAGGCACGTACACGATCCTGGCGCAGACGGCGGCCGAAACGGTAGGCGTGGCGGCCGACCATGTCGTCGTGAAGCTCGGCGATTCCCGGTATCCCCGCGCCGGCGTGGCCGGCGGGTCGCGGCTGGCCGGCGTGATGACGGGCGCGGTCTACAAGGCGGCGACATCGGCGCTCGACCAGCTTGTCGGGCTGGCGATCAGCGATCCGCGCTCGCCCTTCCACGCGCTCCAGGCGAACACTTTGGTCGTCGCCAATGGCCGCATCAGGTCGCCGCGCGGCGATGGTCCCGATGTCTCGATCGCCGACCTGCTGGCCAGCGTCGGCCGCGACCGCATCGAGGCCACCGGCGACACCATGCCGGCGAACTCGACCGCCGAGGATCGCTACAAGAACTACACCACCATCGCGGCGGCGCTGCCGCACACCGAGGGCGACTATTCGCGCCACTCCTGGTGCGCGCATTTCATCGAGGTGCGCGTCGACGAGGATTTCGGCACGGTGCGCGTGTCGCGCGTGGTGTCGGCGCTGGATTCCGGCCGGCTCTACAACCCGAAACTCGCGGAGAGCCAGTGGAAGGGCGGCATCATCATGGGCATCGGCCAGGCGCTGCTCGAAGAAGGCATTGTCGACCGCAGGCATGGCCGCATCGTCAACAACAATCTCGGCGACTATCTGGTGCCGACCAATGCCGACATCCCCGATATCGAGGTCATCTCGGTCGGCATTCCCGACCTGCACTCTTCGGTGCTCGGCGGCAAGGGTGTCGGCGAACTGGCCATCGTCGGCGTAGCGCCGGCGATCGCCAATGCGGTGTTCCATGCGACGGGAAAAAGAGTGCGGGACTTGCCGATCACGCTGGAGAAGTTGATCTAGGAAGCGGCGTGCGTAATCTCCCCCCTCGAGGGGGAGATGTCGCCGAAGGCGACAGAGGGGGTCGCCTCTCGTAGAGCGCCAACCTCCTTCCGCCGCCGTAGGTCGAGCCCGGTCGGACCGACCCCCTCTGCCCTGCCGGGCATCTCCCCCTCAAGGGGGGAGATTGGCAGCTCGCGCGCCTCGGTTACCAGTCGAGCTTGAACGCAAGCTTGCCGAAATGCTGCCCGCCTGCCGACATGTGCGCGTAGGCTTCGGCCGCCTGCTCCTGGCTGAACACCTTGTCGACGACCGGGTCGATGCGGGCGGCGGCGATGGCGCGGACGGCGGCGCGAAGGTCAGATACCGACCCGGTGTTGTTGCCGACCACCTTCAGCGCCTTGATGATGATCGGCAGCAGGTCGACCGTGGCCTCGGCGCCGGTGACGAAACCGATGGTGAACAGCGTGCCGCCAGGCGCGGTGGCGTTGACGGCGCGGGCGAAGGTGGCGGTGCCGGCGGTCTCGACGACGAGGTCGGCGCCGAGGCCGCCGGTCAGTTCCAGCACCTTGCCGTCCCAGTCGGGCGTCGCGCGGTAGTTGATGAGATGATCGGCGCCGAGTGCCTTCGCCCGCTCCAGCTTCTCGTCCGACGAAGAAGTGATGATGACGGTTGCGCCGGCGGCTTTCGCCAGCTGAAGGGTGAAGATGGAGACGCCGCCGGTGCCGAGCAGCACGACGACCGAGCCCGGCCCGACATCGGCGGCGCGGACGGCGTTCCAGGCGGTGGTCGCGGCGATCGGCAGGGTCGACGCCGCCTCGAAAGAGAGACGAGCCGGTACCAGCACGAGCGAGTTGGCCGGCAGCGCGACATATTCGGCGAGCGACCCCGGCAGCGAAATTCCGCGCATCTGCGTCATCTCGTTAGGCCGGGGCGGACCGCCGATCCAGCGCGGCTTGGCATGGGCAACGACGCGATCGCCGACGGCGAAATCCGTAACGCCCTCCCCCAGCGCGACGATCTCGCCGGCGCCGTCGGCGACGGGAATGAGCGGAAAGCCGGGCACGCGATAATTGCCGCTGGCCACCGCCACATCGACGAAATTCAGGCTCGCGGCGCGCTGGCAGATCAGCACTTCGCCGCGCTGCGGTTCAGGCGTGGCAATGGTGGTGGCGCGAAAGGCGTCCAGCTTGGCGGCGGTCAGTTCGATGGCTTTCATGGCTCACGCATTCCTGTTTAAGGGGTCGATCGTCAGGATTGAGTGAAGCTATCTGCTGCGCTACAAGCAGATAATCCGGAATTTTTACATTTGAATCCTGTGCTTTATGCAGCAATCACACGACCCCGCCAGCCTTGCCGAAATGGCCGCCTTTGCGGCCATCACGGAAGCGCGCTCCTTCACCAAGGCGGCGTTGCGCGTCGGGCGCGACTCGACGGTTCTGTCACGCCGCCTGCAATCGCTGGAGGAGCGGCTCGGCGTGCGGCTGCTGCACCGGACCACCCGAAGCGTGTCGTTGACGGAGGCCGGAGCGGAGTTCCTGGTGCGTGTCCGCGCCATCCTGGCCTCGGTAGACGAAGCTGAGGCTGCTGCTTCCGCGCATGCCAGCGGGGCTCCGCGGGGCTTGCTGCGGCTGGCGCTGCCGGGAACCTTTGGGCGTATGTGGATCGGGCCCCTGTTGCCGCACTTTCTAGCGACGTTCCCGGATGTCCGCATCGAGGCCGAGTTCTCCAACCGGTTCGTCGATCTCGTTGCAGAGAACTTCGATGTCGCCGTCCGTCTCGGCGCGCTGGAGGACTCGCGCCTGGTGGCGCGCAAGATCGCGACACGGCGGCGGTTGCTGTGCGCTGCTCCCTCCTACCTCGCCCGCAGGGGCGCGCCGGAAGCGCCGGAAGCGCTGACCGAACACGCCTGCCTCGGCTTCTCCGGCTTCCAGACCTTTCCCACCTGGGAGATGACCGACAGTTCGGGCCGCCGCGTTAACGTCGAAGTCTCGGGGCCGATGGTTTGCGACGATGCCGAAGTGCTGGTCGAAGCCGCGGTGCAAGGCCTCGGCCTGATGATGAGCACCGATTGGCTGGTCGGGCGCGAACTCGCCGACGGACGGCTGGTGCCGTTGCTGGAGGACTGGACGCTGGCCGACGAAGGCGCTGTCTATGTCGTCATGCCCTCGGCCAGGGGACAAGCCGCCAAGACACGCGCCTTCGCCGACTGGATCGGTAAGCGCTTCGCGCCGGAGCCGCCCTGGACGTCGAGGCCGGTCTCAAAGGCTTGATCAATGGGGCGCGCCGGGGGCTAAGACGGCATGCCGCTGTCACCAGGCCCTTTGTCCTGTATGATCTCGTTGAATGTAGCTTGGGAGGGGATCATGCAAAGTGCATTGGCGAAGTTCATCATGGCAAGTTCCGTTCTGGCCGCGCTGCAAGCCGCGCAGCCGGCTTTTGCCGCGTCCTGCAACTGGAGCGCCAAGATGGAAGAAGACGAAGGCGGCAGCGTGCTGACGGCTTCGGTGTGCGGCGGACCGAAGGCCGATGCGCATCTGATGCTCGTCTGTTTCGACAAGCCGGTGCTGAGCTACGATCTGGGTGGGGCCGGCCAGCAGCTGGAGCCCGGCATCAGCGCTTCCTTCACCTTCAAGGGCGGTGACAAGAGCGTGACCAAAAAGCTCGACCTCGAGGCCATGTATAATTACTTCACGGCTGAGCTGAGCAAAGACGATCCACTGCTCGGCCTGTTGCGCGGCAAGGGCGACGTCACGGTTACGGCCGACAAATATGGCGAGAACAGCTTTCCGCTGACGGGCTCGAGCGCTGCGATCGGTAAGGTGCTGGCGCAGTGCGGCAAAGGTTCGGCCGGCGAAGCGGACTGAAGCTCCCTACTTTCGACCACGCAGCTTGGCCCGCACCTCCATCAGGGCAAAGCCAAGCAGGTTCTCGCCGCGCCCGGTTTGCCGTTTCGCTCATCGACGGGGGCACGGGTTTTGGAGGCGCAACATGCGGCCTGAGTTTTCAACGCGAGCTGCGCTCTCCCTCCGGAGTCGCCACCAGCGAGGCGGCGGCGGCATTGGCGGTGGCAATCGCCGCTTCCACCGGATGGCCACGCGCGAGGCCTGCCGCGAAGGCGCCGACGAATTCGTCGCCGGCGCCATGGGTGCTGACGACTTTTACCGGAATGGCCGCCAGCGCGAAGGCCGCGCCGATCCGGTCGCAATAGGCGACGCCTTCGCCGCCGGCGGTGACGATCGCCGAGGGGTAGGTATCGATCAGCCGCCGCGCGGCTTCGGTTGCGCCGGCGAGCGTATCGACGACCGGAACGCCGGCCAAAAATTCCGCTTCGATGGCGTTGACGATGACGATGTCTATCAGCGCGGTCAATTCGGCCGACAGTGTTCGCGCCGGTGCGGCGTTGAGCACGACGCGGCCTCCGGATGCCCTCACCGCGCGCGCGGCAGCGATGTTGGCGGCATCGGGCACTTCGTTCTGCAGCAACAGCACTGCCGTCTGTACCACCACCTCGCCCGCAGCCGCGATGTCATCACTGCCCAGGGTGAGATTGCTGCCGGAGACGATCACCGCACCATAGTCGCCATCGCTGTCGAAGATCGCCACGCTCATGCCGGAGCCTGCGCCTGCCGCCACGCGCACGAAGCGGCGATCAACGCCGGCGCGATCGAGATTGGCCAGCAGCGCCGTGCCGAAATCGTCGTCGCCGACGGCGCCGATCATCGCCGCACGCCCGCCGGCGCGTGCCGCCGAGACCGCCTGGTTGCCGCCCTTGCCGCCGCATTTCGGCTGCCAGGCATGGCCGGCCACAGTCTCGCCCTTGCGCGGACGGTCGGGCGCGTCAACCATGATGTCGTAGTGCAGGCTGCCGAAGACGGTGACCAGCGGAACCGTCATGTGCCCCGGTCTTTTCGTTTCGAGGTGACCGCCGACATGGTGCGGCCGAGATTGCGCTCCGCCGCCTGGTAGTCGCGCTGCGCCACCGCCACGAACAAAGCGTCGAGGATGTTGAGTTGCGCGATGCGCGCCGCTGCGTTTTCGCCCATCAGCGGCGAGCCTTGCGCGGTCGAGCACAGCACGATGTCGGCAATCCGGGCCAGCGGCGAGTTGTCGTAGTTGGTGATGGCCAGCGTGCGGGCGCCGCTCTTGCGGGCAAGATGGATGGCGTCGATGACGGCCGACGTGTTGCCGGAATGCGAGAAGCCGACGGCGATGTCGTCGGCGCAGAGGAGCGAGGCCGACATCAGCATCATGTGCGAGTCGTCATAGACCGATGCGCGGATGCCGATGCGCAGGAATTTGTGCGAGACGTCGCGAGCAATCTGGGCGGAGCCGCCGACGCCATAAAAATCGCGGTTCCTGGCGCGGTAGAGCAGATCGGCAGCACGGTCGAAATCGTCCATGTCGAGGATCGCGAGCGTCTCCTCCAGCGCCTGGATCGAGGTGCGGAACACTTTCTGCACGATCTCGGCCGAGCTGTCGTCGACCGACAGTTCCTGGTGCATCTCGGCGGTCGGGAGGCGGCTGTATTCATAGACGGCGGTGCGGAAGTCGCGGTAGCCGGAGAAGCCGAGTTTCTTGGCGATCTTGACCACCATCGCCTCGGACACGCCGGCCTCCTCGGCGATCTGCTTGAGCGGAATGGTCTGGTCGAAACCGCGCCGGCCGAAGACGGTTTCCACCACCTTGGCCTCAAGCGGGGTGAGATGCGGCATCATCATGCGGATGCGCGGCCCCACGGCTTTCAGATCGAGATTGCTCAACGTCATCCACGTCCCCTCGTCTCCGGCCCGAGCATGGCTTCCTGGACGATAGCCTGCGACGTCACGGCGTCCTGGCTGTCCATGGCGGCGGACAGGCGGTTATCCTTCTCCAGCCGGTCGACAACGCACAGCAGGCGCTTGACGGTGGCGATGTTGACTTCGCATTCGCGCACCGGATCGAGCCCGGTCATGTCGGGGAAGGTGTCGAAGTAGATGGCGCCGGCATAGCCGTCGCGGCGGATCTGGCGCAGCAGTTCGATGGTCTGCAGCGTGTGCACCGCGCCGACCATCAGGCCGTCGTCGCGCTTGGCATAGCCATCGTTGAGATGGACGCCGAGCAGCTTGCTGTGGCGAGCGATCAGCGCCGCGGCGAAGGCCGGCTGTTCGTCGGCATAGAGCACATGGGCGAAATCAAGCGTGACGCCCAGATTGGGTAGGCCGACCTCGCGGATCGCCAGCAAGGTGGTCGCGGCATCCGGCATCAGCGAGTAGGAGCGCGGTTCGTTAGGCTTGTACTCCAGGCTGATCTGGCAGCCAGGGTCATGCGCGGCAACTTCACGAACCCCATCGATTTCGTGCTGCCAGAGCGTCGCATAGTCAGCCTGGAAGGCGTAGTCGAAGCCATCCTGGCCAAGCCACAGGGTCATCAGACTGGCGCCGGCCGCGCGCACCGCATCGATACCGGCCTTGGTCAGGTCGATGGCTTCGCGGCGCACCGCCGGGTCCGGATTGGTGAAGGCGCCGAGCTTGAAGGCCGGATTGGAGTAGTAACGCATGGCAAAGCCATTGATGGAAAGCCCGAGGCCGCCGAGCTTTCGGGCGATTTCAGCCGGCTTTTCACTGACATGGTCGGGGAAATTAAGATCAAGATCGGTCAACCCGTCGACCTTGGCCGCGCGAGTGGCCATCTGCAGCATGGACGGCTTGCCGGTGAGATCAGGCCATTCGGCTTGCGGCCGCGAGGCGAAGGAATTCAGGCGGGTGGCGAAGCGACTGTTTGTCATGATCGACCTTTCAGTGATTTACTTCACATAAATACGAATATTTGTAAAGTTCTCATTTGCGAAGGCGGTTTGTAGCGCGCAGCATCCTGCTTGGCCGGGATCTTCGGCTGCGCCTCTGCATCCATGCCGGGAGTTTCGAGTCCCGCAACGGTGCGGATGCTGGTGCGAGCCCTTGCGCCCTGCCTACCGATTGACCAATCTCGCCGACACTGTCATGAGCCGCGGTTGGGGGGATCGCACATGCCAACGCTTTATCAACTGAAACCGGCCTTTCAGGCCAGGCTGCGGCCGCTGGCCGACCGGCTGGCCGATGCCGGCGTCACCGCCAACCAGATCACGCTTCTCGCCGCAGCACTGTCCATCGCCACAGGCCTGGTGGTCACTGCCTTTGCCTTCCATCTCCTGGTGTTCCTGTTGATGCCGGTGGTGCTGTTCGTGCGCATGGCGCTCAACGCCGTTGATGGGATGCTGGCCAGGGAACATCGACAAGCATCAAAACTCGGCATGTATCTCAACGAACTCTGCGACGTCGTCTCGGACCTGGCGCTGATCCTGGCCTTTGCCACCTTGTTCCCGGCCTGGGGTGTCGTCGCCTTCGCTATTACCGCCATGCTGGTCGAGTTCGCCGGCGTGCTTGGCGTTGCCGCAGGCAGCGGGCGCAACTATGCCGGGCCGTTCGGCAAGAGCGACCGAGCCCTGGTGCTCGGCGTCATCGCCTTCCTCATCGCCTGCGGCCTGTGGTTCCAAGCGATTGTGCCATTTGTGTTTCCGGTCATGGCTACACTGTCAGTCGTAACCGCCATCAACCGGATACGCGGCGGCCTTAGAGCGGGCGGCGCATGATGCCAAAGCGTCAGGCACCCGACCGCCAGAGGGAAACCATGATCCACCAGACCATTGCAGCCGGAGCACCGGCAAGCCTCGAGCGCATCGCGCAGGAGCGCACGTTCAAGAGCCATGACGGCACCGAGATCTTCTACCGCTACTGGCCGGCCGCCGGGTCGACGCCAAAGGGTGCGATCCTTCTGTTCCATCGCGGCCACGAGCATGGCGGCCGCATGGCGCATCTGGTCGACGAACTCGCCATGCCCGACCATGCCTTCTACGCCTGGGACGCGCGCGGCAATGGCCGCTCGGCCGGCGAGCGCGGCTATGCGCCATCCTTTGCCGCCCTGGTGCGCGACATCGACTGCTTGGTGCGCGAGATCGGCCGGGATGGTTTTGGCCAGCGCGACATCGCGCTGATCGCGCAGTCCTTCGGCGCCGTGCTGGCCGCTGCCTGGGTGCATGACTATGCGCCCGACATCCGCGCGCTGGTGGTGGCTTCACCGGCCTTTTCGGTCAAGCTCTACGTGCCCGTCGCCAAAGAGGGCATTGCGCTGTGGCAGAAGCTCAAGGGCCGCTTCTTCGTCAATTCCTACGTCAAGGCGAAGTTCCTCACGCATGATGCCGAGCGCATCGCTTCCTTCGACGCCGATCCGCTGATCACGCGACCGATCGCCTCCAACATCCTGGTCGAGCTTTACGACCACGCTGCCCGCATCGTCTCGGACGCGCGCGCCATCACCGTGCCGACGCAGCTCTTGATCTCCGGCAGCGATTGGGTGGTGCGGCATGGACCGCAGCACGAGTTCTTCGTCAATCTCGGCAGCAGCGCCAAGGAGCGGCATGTGCTGCCCGGCTTCTTCCACGACACGCTGGGCGAGCGCGATCGCAAGCAGGCGCTGGACCTGATCCGGCCATTCCTCGAAAAGCAATTTGCCACGCCGGAGAAAACCATCGACTTGCTTCAGGCCGACCGCGCCGGCTACACCCGCGACGAGGCCGAGAGGCTGGCCTCGCCGCTGACGCTGCTGTCGCCCAACGGTATTTTCTGGGCGATGAGTCGCGCCTCGATCCGCATGGGCGCCTGGCTGTCTTCGGGCATGAAGATCGGCATGGCCACCGGCTTCGATTCCGGCTCGACGCTCGACTATGTCTACGAGAACGACGCGCGCGGCACCGGCTTCATCGGCCGCATGATCGACCGCACCTTCCTCGACGCCATCGGCTGGCGCGGCATCCGCCAGCGCAAGCTGCATCTGGAAGAGCTGATCGGCAACGCCGCCGCCAGCCTGAAGGCAGCCGGCCGTCCCGTCCACATGCTCGACATCGCCGCCGGTCACGGCCGCTATGTGCTCGATGCCGTTGCCAAATGCACTGAACCGCCAGCAAGCGTGCGGCTGCAGGATTATTCCGAGCTCAATGTCGGACTGGGTTCGAAGCTGATCGCCGACCGGCGTCTGCCTACCAGCGTCAGCCTCCACCAGGCCGACGCATTCGATGCCGACATGCTGGCTGGGTTGACCCCGGCGCCGGACCTCGCCATCGTCTCCGGGCTCTACGAACTGTTCGCCGACAATGCGCTGATTTCCCGTTCGCTCGGCGGGCTGGCCAGCGCCATGCAGTCCGGCAGCCTGCTCGTCTACACCAACCAGCCGTGGCATCCGCAACTGGAGATGATCGCGCGCAGCCTGACCTCGCATCGCGGCGGCCAGGCCTGGGTGATGCGGCGGCGCACGCAGGGCGAAATGGACCAGTTGGTGACGGCTGCCGGTTTCGAGAAGATCGACCAGCGCATCGACCAATGGGGCATCTTCACCGTTTCGGTCGCACGGCGCGTCTGAGACCATGGCCGCACCTGCGACTGACCTTGCCCCGGCTCGGGAACACAATTTGGGTATCGTGCTGAGGGCCGCCCTTTGGCTGGCGCTGCTGGCGCCATTCTTCTATTCGACCTATGGCTTTGCCAACTGGCTGGCATCGCGGCGCGACCATGTCGGCAGCATCGTCTACGCTTGGGAGCACGCGGTTCCGTTCGTCGCCTGTACGATCGTGCCCTATTGGTCGATCAATCTGTTCTACGGCCTATCGTTGCTGCTCAACACGACCAGGCGCGGTGTCGACCGGCTCGCCGGCCGTTATCTCTCGGCGCAGATCATTGCCGTCGCCTGCTTCATCGCGTTCCCGCTGACGGCGACCTTCGTGCGGCCGGAAACCACCGGCCTGCCGGGTTTTCTGTTTGCGGTGCTCGGTGGTTTCGACAAGCCGTTCAACCAGGCGCCATCCCTGCACATCGCGCTGCTGGTGATCATCTGGGACCATTGGCGTCACGTTCTGGCACGTCACCGTCTCGGCGGCATTCTCCGCCCGGTCTGGCACGTCTGGTGTTTTCTCATCGGCGCCTCGGTGCTGACGACCTGGCAGCATCATTTCATCGACATTCCGACCGGCGCCCTGCTCGGCCTATTTGCGCTGTGGCTGCTTCCGTCCAAGGGCGAGCTGCCATTCTGGGGTTTTCGGCTGACTGCCGACCCCAAGGCGCGGCGGCTGGCGGGGTACTACGCGCTGGGCGCCGCCTTTGCCTTGGCCGGCGCTGCCGGCGGCGCGTTTGTCTTCGCCGATTTTCTCATCCTGTTGTGGCCGGCATTGGCGCTGGCCATCGTCGCCTTCGCCTATGCCGGGGCCGGCGCCAAAGTGTTCCAGAAGGCGGCCGACGGCAGCGTCTCACTGGCCAGCCGCATCCTGCTCCTGCCCTACCGGCTCGGCGCCCGGATCAATGTGTGGGTATGGACCCGCCGATTGGCGCCGCAAGCGGAGATCACCGATGGCGTTTTCTTCGGCCGGTTTCCGAGCGCAGACGAGGCCAACCGCTTCGGCACCGTGATCGATCTTGCCGGCGAGCTGAAACGGCCGCGCGGCACGACCTGCCGCTGGATCAGCTATGCCATGCTTGACCTCGTGGAGCCGCCGCATGACCGGCTGGAGCGAGCGGTGGCGGCGATCGAGCTGGCGCGCCGGCGCGGCACCGTCCTGGTCTGCTGCGCGCTCGGCTTCCAGCGCAGTGCAGCCGTCGTCGCCGACTGGCTGGTTGTGACCGGACGCTCGCACACTGCCGCGCAGGCGCGCAGGAAACTCGCCGCATTGGGCCGGCCCGTGCATCTTCAGATCGGGCTGGAAGAACCGGGGCTGGAAGAACCGACATGAGTTGGCCGGCATGAGTGGCGAGAATTTTCCCGAGAACGCCGAAATATTCGCCGCCGGACTGATGGTGCAGGCGGTGTGGCCGATCCTGCTGGTGGTCGCGGCTGTGATGGCAGCGCCGGTCATCGGCCTGGTGGCCGGACCGCAGACGACAGCGCTGTCCGCGGCGGCCTGGCTGGTCGCGGCGGCGAGCGCCGTGGCCACGCTGACTCTTTCGGCCTTGCTTTTGTTCGATGCGCTGCTGTTCCGGCTGATGGCAAGCCACGCCAGCGAGGCCGCCGGGGGTGCCGTGGTCGACGATGTGCTGGCGCGCATGCGCCTGAAATCCACCACTGCCGGCGGCCGCTCGCTCGACCATCGCATGGCAGGCACGCGCCGCCTGCTGACAAGGCAGCGCATGGCGCTCGCCATGTTTGCTGCGGCATCCCTTTTCGCAGCATTTGTTTGAGCCATGACAAAACTTCACCTGCGCGCCAACACCTTCACCTTGCTGCAGACGGTGACGTCGGTCGGCCTGTCGGCGGCGGCCTGGGTGGTAACCGGCGTCAGACCAATCTGGAACGGCAGCCAGCCGTCGGAGCGGCAGCGCATCTACTTCGCCAACCATGCCAGCCATGGTGATTTCATCCTGCTGTCGGCTTGTCTGAGCGAGAAGGTGCGCGCCCGCACCCATGCGATCGCGGCGGCCGAATATTGGGGCAAGTCGCGGCTGCGCCGCTTCATCGCGCAGGACATGCTGTCGTCCGTGCTCATCCACCGGCAGTGGACCGACGAAACGCAACACCCGATCTCGATCATGCTGTCGGTGCTCGACGACGGCCACTCGCTGATCCTGTTTCCCGAAGGCACTCGCAACACGACGGAGGCGGATCTGCTGCCGTTCCGCTCCGGCCTCTACAATCTGTCGATCGCGCGGCCCGATGTCGAACTCATCCCGTGCTGGATCGAGAACATGTCGCGCGTGCTGCCCAAGGGCCAGTTCCTGCCGGTGCCGCTTCTGTGCCGCGTCGTCTTTGGTCCGCCGGTGGCGATCGCGCCCGGCGAAGAACGCCGCACCTTCCTCGAGCGCGCGCGCCAGACGCTGCTGTCGCTCAACCCGCGTCCGGATCGAGACGACTGATGCCACTCACGCTTCCACCGATGCATGAAACCGTCATCCTGCTGGTCGGCCTTGTCTGCGTGCTGACCACGGCGAGCGTCATTGCCGGCATCCTGTCGTGGCGGGCGCCGAAGCCGTTGCCCTCGACGCTCGTCAACTTGAACCAGCGCATCAACGCCTGGTGGGTGATGGTGCTGGCGATCACCGTCGCCTTCTTCTTCGGCCGCACCGGCATGACCATCCTGTTTGCGCTGATCTCGTTTGCCGCGCTGCGCGAGTTCGTGACGCTGACGCACAGCCGGCGCAGCGACCACTGGGTGCTGCTCGGCATGTTCGGCATCATCATTCCCTTCCAGTACTGGCTGGTGTGGACCGCCTGGTACGGGCTCTTCACCATTTTCATCCCCGTCTACTGCTTCCTCTTGATGCCGGCGGTCACCGCGCTCAACGGCGACACCGAGCGCTTCCTCGAGCGCGTGTCCGCGCAGCAATGGGCGGTCATGATCTCGGTCTACTGCGTCAGCCATGTGCCGGCGCTGCTGACCCTCAACGTGCCCGGTTTCGAGGGCCGCAACCTCCTGCTGATCGCCTTCCTGATCATCACCGTGCAAGGCAGCGATGTGCTGCAATACATCTTCGGCAAGCTGTTCGGCCGGCACCTTCTGTCGCCTTCCGTCTCGCCGTCAAAGACCTGGGAGGGGCTGGTCGGCGGGCTGGTGGCATCGAGCCTGCTCGGTGCGCTCTTGTCGTTCCTGACGCCGTTCTCGCCGCTGGCGGCGGCAGGCGTCGCCTTCATTGCCTGCCTGATGGGGTTCCTCGGCGGGCTGGTGGCGTCGGCGATCAAGCGCGACCAGGGGGTCAAGGACTGGGGCCACCTCATCGAAGGCCATGGCGGCATGATGGACCGCGCCGACAGCTTGGTCTTCGCCGCGCCGGTGTTCTTCCACATCGTCCGCTATTTCTGGACGTGAGCGAAGCCGCTCAATCGCGGATCGCGCGGCCCGCCTGCTGCAACAGTTCGAAGGCGGCGAAGCGCTTGTCGTGCCAAGGCACCAGATCGCCGCCGGCCGGGCGATAGATGTCGCCGATGCGCGACATGCCGGTCATCGCCGCGATCACATCGGGATATTTTTGCGCCGCCACCGCCGCCAATATGGACGAGCCGAGCAGCACCGGTTCGGGCGAGGTCGAACCGGCGACGGTCAGGCCTGTGGTGTCGGCCAAAAGCTGACGTACCAGCGCGCTTTGCGCGGCACCGCCGCTGACGACGATGGTGTCGATGGCAATGCCTTTGTTGGCCATCGCCGCAAGGATCTGGCGCACGCCGTAGCCGATGCCCAGCAGGCCGGCGACATAGAGCGCGACCAGACTGTCGAGGGACGTGTCCGTGCCAAGCCCGGCGATCAAGGCCTTGGACTCAGGATCGGCGAAGGGCGAGCGGTTGCCGAGGAATTCCGGCACGACATGCAGTCCATCGGCCAGGTGCGCTACGGCGGACAGGTCGGCGGACTGCTTCGCCGCCTGCTGACCAAGCCAAGCGGTCAGGCCGAGACCTTCCGCCTTGGCTTTTGCGGATGCCTCAGCCGTGGCCGGATGGAAAGCGACGAGGTGGTCGATTGCAGCACCCGCCGCCGATTGCCCGCCTTCATTGAGCCAAAGCCCCGGCACCATCGAGGAAAAATACGGGCCCCAGACGCCGGGCACGAAGGCCGGCTCGCTGGTGCTGGCCATGGTGCAGGCCGAAGTGCCGAACACATAGGCCATGCGCGACTGCAAGGTGCCGACCGAGCCCTGCCCGCCAACCGTGCCGACGCCGCCGGCATGGGCATCGATCAGGCCGGCCGCAACCGGCGTTCCCGGCAGCAGGCCGAGATCGGCCGCGGCGGCCTCAGTCAGGCCTTGGGCAAGTGCCGTGCCGCCTTCGACGATTTCGGTGCCGATGCGGGCAAAGCCTTCATCGGCGAGCGCGCCGAGGCCGATGGCACGGAAATAGGCATCGTCCCAGCGCCGCTCATGACCGAGATAGGTCCATTTGCAGGTCAGCGTGCAGATCGAGCGCGCCAGGCTGCCGGTTGAGCGCCAGGTCAGATAGTCCGTCAGGTCGAAGAAATGCTCGGCCGCATCGAAGGTGGCGGGCAGGTTCTCGCGCAGCCACAGCAGCTTCGGCGTTTCCATTTCCGGCGAGATGGTGCCGCCGACATAGTCGAGCACGGCGTGCTTGCCGGCATTGATGCGCTGCGCCTGGTCGAGCGCGCGGTGATCCATCCAGACGATGATGTTGCGCTGACTGTCGCCGGAACTGCCGACCTGCAACGGCGCGCCGTCCTTGCCGACCACGACCAGCGAACAGGTGGCGTCGAAGCCGATGCCGGCAATGTCGCGCCCAGCGAGCCCCGACTTGGTCACCGCCTCGCGCACGCTGGCGCAAACCGCACGCCAGATGTCCTCGCTCGACTGTTCGGCGATTTCGCCGGGCTCGATGAACAGAGCGATGTCGCGCTTCGCCGAGGCAAGCATGGTGCCCTTGCTGTCGAACACCCCCGCCCTGGCACTGCCAGTGCCGACGTCGATGCCGAGGAAGTGGGACATGGGAAACCTCAGAAGTTAGGCAGTAGGCAGTAGGGAGTAGGGAGTAGGGAGTAGGGAGTAGGCGAGATGGTCGGCAGTGAACGGCCAGTTGCAAGAGCCTCTCCCCATTCCCTACTGCCTAATGCCTACTGCCTCACAAATCATTGCTCTGCGGCAGGATCACCAGATCCCGGATAGTGACATTTCTCGGCCTAGTCAGCATGAACAGCACGGCTTCGGCGACCTCGACCGGTTGAATCAGGCCGCCCTTGGCCAGTTCATCCTCAAGCTTGTCCTTCGGCCAGTCGCTGATCAGCGCTGTCACCACCGGCCCCGGCTGCACCGCGCCGAGGCGCAGGCCGTGCGGGGCGACCTGCCGGCGCACCGTGTGGACGAAGGCCTGCACGGCATGCTTGGAGGCGGTGTAGATCGGCTCCCAGACCACCGGCACCAGTCCGGCGATCGAGGACGTCACGATGATGTCGCCGGTCTTTCGTTCGACCATATGCGGAAGCACGGCGTGTATGGAACGGAACACCGCGTTGATGTTGAGGTTCAGCATGCGGTCCCACACATCGGGGTCGCCTTCGAGCACCGGGCCTCCGACATAGGCGCCGGCATTGGCGTGGAAGATATCGAGCTGGCCGGCCTTGTCCAGGATTTGCGGCATCATCGTCGCGACGCTGGCCGGCTCCATCAGATCGATCACCAGCGGGATCGCGTTGGGACCGAGTTCGGTGCAGACGCTTTTCAGCGCGTCGGCGGCGCGGTCGACGAGCACAACGCGAACGCCGGCGGCAATCAGCGCTCTCGCGCATTCCAGGCCTATGCCCGACGCGGCGCCGGTGATCGCCGCGACCTTTCCACTCAAATCCTGAGCCATTCTATCCTCGTATCGATTGCGGTTGCGTTCAGGCGCGGCCGTGGGAAACCCGCGAGCGGCGTGCCAGGGAGTCGACGATGACCGCAATTGCCAGAACGGCGCCGGTGATCATGTAGCGAAGCGACGATGACAGATCGAGCAAGGTCAGCCCGCTGGCGATCGACTGGATGACGATGATCCCGAGCAGCGCGGAATAGGCGCTGCCACGGCCGCCAAACAGGCTGGTGCCGCCTATGACCGCCGCCGCAATGGCGTTGAGGTTGACGTCGCCGGTGCCGGCCTGCTGGCTGGCAGAGGCCAGCCGCGCCGCCGACAGCACGCCGCCGAGGGCGGCGAACATCGAGCACATGACGAAGGCGCTGAGGTAGATCGAGCGCACCTTGATGCCGGCGCGGCGCGCCGCTTCGCGGTTGCCGCCGACGGCGGTCATCGAGCGGCCCCATTGGGTGCGGGTCAGCGCATAGTTCATCGCCACCACCAGGCCGACGAACAGGCCGAACATCCACGGTATGCCGCGCGCCTGGTTGAGATAGCCGACGATCAGTTCGAGCAGGATGGTCAGGGCGGCGACGCGCACGATGAGGCCGCCGACAGATGGCGCCGACAAATTGACGGCCCGGCGGCGGCTGACGGTGCGCAGGCCGCTGATCAGCATGACGATGCCGGGCAATGCCGCCAGTGCATAGGACAGCCAGTCCGGCATGACCAGCAACTGGCCGAAATTCACCAGGTTCGAGCCATAGGGCAGATTGATCGAGCCGGTGGAGCCCAGAATATACAGCTGCAGGCCGAGCACGGCGAGCAGGCCGGCGAGCGTCGAGACGAAGCTTGGCATGCCGAGCCGGTTGAACAGCAAGGCATAGAGCGCGCCGATGAAACCGCCGACGGCAATTGCGGCGAGGATGGCGAGCGCCACCGGCCAGCCCTGGTTGACCCACAGCGTGCCTACCATGGCCGAGGCAAAGCCGCTGATCGAGCCGACCGACAGGTCGATCTCACCGACCATCAGCACGCAGACGATGCCGAGCGCGATGACGCCGACGGTCGAGCAGTCGAACAGGAGATTGACCAGATTGCTCGACGAGACGAAGACCGGATTGAGGGCGGTGAACACGCTCCAGATGATGACCAGGCCGACGATGACCGGCAACGAGCCGAGGTCGCCGGAGCGGACGCGGTCGAAGAAGGCGCTGATGGCGCCACCAACGCCGGCCTGGTGCTTGACGCGCACGTCGCTGCGGTCGAGGGCCGTCGACGAGGAGGTGTCCTGCTTGGGCTCCGCGCTCATGGCCGCTGCTCCTGATTGTTCGCTTGTTCGGCGGCCTTGCGCCGTTCGGCGCGGCGCGACACTGCATTGTTGGCGGCGCCGGTGATGGCGCTGACCAGTTCCTGGTTCGAGGCGTCGGGTTCGAAGACGCCGTTGTTGCGGCCGAGCCTGAGCACGACTATGCGGTCGGCGACGGCGCGCACGTCCTCCATATTGTGACTGATCATCAGCACGCCGAGCCCACGCTCGCGCACCCGGTCGATGAGGTTCAGCACTTCCGCCGTCTGGGCGACGCCAAGAGCGGCGGTCGGCTCGTCGAGCAGGATGACCTTGGGGTCGAGCAGCAGCGAGCGGGCGATCGCCACGGTCTGGCGCTGGCCGCCGGACAGCGAGGCGACCGCCTCGCGGACGCTTGGAATACGCGCCGACAATTCGTTGAGCAGCGTCCAGGCGCGAATTTCCATCGCCACCTCGTCCAGCCGCAGCGGGTTGATCTCCTTGCCGAGAAAGATGTTGGCGACGACGTCGAGGTTTTCGCACAGTGCGAGATCCTGGAAGACGGTGGCGATGCCGAGCGTCAGCGCGGCGCTCGGGTCGGGCATCGTCACTTGCCTGCCGCGGAAATTGATGGTGCCCGAGCTCGGCTGGTGGACGCCGGCCAGAATCTTGACCAGCGTCGACTTGCCGGCGCCATTGTCGCCGACCAGCGCCACCACCTCGCCGGCATGGACATCGAGATCGATATCGGTGAGCGCCGAAACGGCGCCGAAATTCTTCGAGATGCCGCGCAGGCTGAGCACCAGCTCGCCTGCCGAAACCGGTCCGTCAGAGATGTCAGACATGGTGGCAAACCTTTCCGGATGGGCGGTCAAGAGTGACTGCGAACTTCCGGCCACCGCAAGGGCGGCCGGAAAGCAGGATCAGGATTCTAGGTCATCCTTTTATGCATGTCGTTATCCCAAAACCGCTGCGCACTTTTGGGCGACCTGCATTGTCACTTTGTAATGCCGAGCTTCTTGCAACCTTCGGCGTAGCGGTCGACGCAAAGCTCTTCGGCGGTGTTGATCTTCTTGTCGATGATCTCGGCCTTTAGGTTTTCCTGCGTCACCACCGCCGGCGTGAACAGCTGCGAAGGAGTGTCGTAGAGGGTCATTTCGGCCTTCGGCGTCTCGCCCGACAGAAGCTGGACGGCGACGTTGGCGGCAGCCGCCGCAACGATCTCGCTCGGCTTGGAGATGGTGTTGTACTGATCGCCGGCGATGATCAGCTGCAGGGCGGCGATCGTCGCGTCGTTGCCGGTCACCGGCGGCACCGGATCGACACCGGCGGCCTTGAAAGCGGCGATGGCGCCACCACCGGTGCCGTCATTGGCCGCAACGACGCCGACGATCTGCGTGGAGAAGCGGGTGATCTGGCCGCTTGCCCATTGCTGCGCCTTCGGCGGCGCCCATTCCGGCGTGTCGTATTCGGCAAGGATCTTGTAGCCGCTGTTGTCGAGGCTGGAATGGATGCCCTTCTTGATCAGCCCTGCGGCCGCGTCGGTCGGCGATCCGTTGATCTGCAGCAGGCCGCCGCTGGCCGGGTCGACCTTCAGCGCCTTGAGGTGTTCGACGAGCGAGTCGGCAATGGCCTTGCCGATGCCTTCATTGTTGAACGAGACGTAGAAGTCGGCAGGTGCGGTCGGGATCGGGCGATCATAGGCGATGACCTTGACGCCCTGGCTCTGCGCCAGCTTGACCAGCGAGGCGGCGGCGGTCGAGTCGACAGGGTCGAGCACGATCGCCTTGGCGCCCTGCGAGATTACCGAGTTGAACTGCTGCTGCTGGCGCGAGGCGTCGGCATCGGCGTTCTGGTAGATCACCTTGCAGCCGGGGCAGAGTTTTTTCATCTCGGCGACGAAGCCGGGATAGTCGTGCTGCTCGTAGCGCGTCGAGGCCTGGTCGGGCATCAAGAAGGCGACCGTGGCGTCGGTAACCGGGGCGGCAAAGGCAGCGGTGCCGCCAAGAAGAGACAGAGTGAGCGCAATGGCTCCCGTCGATTTCCAGGCAAATCTGGTCATTTTGATAGCTCCGTTTCAAGGAATGGTTTCATGAAGCCCTGGACACCACATGGCGCCGGGCCTTGACTGCAGTCGGCTGTTGCGAGGAACAACGGAGCACTTGATCCGTGCTGCGCATCCCCTTGATATCCCTGGATTTCGGGACAAGCGATCTCCAGCACGGGGCGCCTCCAACGCACCCCGCGTTCTTACCTCAGTAAACGTCTAGGCTCCTCCCGGTCCTCCCTGTTAGGCGGCAATCTCCGCGCTGATGTTTTCCGCCAGCAGGGCCCTGAAGCGCGAAGGCGACATGCCTTTCTGGGTCAGGAACTGGCGGTTGAAATTCGAGATGTTGTTGTAGCCGGCGGCATAGCAGATCTCGGTGATCGGCATGTCGGCCTCGCTCATCAGCAGTTGGCAGGCGAGGTTGATGCGCAACCGGTTGACATACTGCACCAGCGCCATGCCGGTATGGCGGCGGAAGCTGCGCGAAAACGCGCTCGGGCTGCGGCCGGCGATCGCCGCCAGATCGCTTTCGCTGAACGGCTCGGTCAGGTTGGCGTTGATATAGGCAAGCGCCTTGTTGACGCCGGCCGACATGAAGCCTGAGGGATCCGGCAGATAGCTGGCGCTGGTGAGCGTCCGCACATCGGCGGCGCGGCTCAGAATATCGATCAGTTCCATGAACAAAGCGATGCGGCGAACGCCTTGCGCTTCGACCAGTTCGGCCAGCACAGGTGCGGCGAGCTTGGCGGTAGCGGTGGAGAACAGCGCGCCGCGGCGGCTGAGCTCGAGAATGTTTTCACAACCGGCAAGTTCCGGCAACGCGGCGGTGGCGTCGGCAATGAACTCTTGCGAGAACTGCACGACGCGGCCGCGCAGCGGCACGCTGGCGCCTGCCGGCACGTCGCTGACCCAGTTGTGCGGCAGATTGGGTCCGGTGAGCACGAGATTGCCGGGCTCGAACTCGCCGATGAAGTCACCGACGAAATAATGGCCCGTGGTGGCGACGACGTGATGGATTTCGTATTCGGGATGGAAGTGCCAGCGCACGGTATGGAAGGGGTAGCCGTGGGCCCAGGCCTTGAACGACTCGCCGCGTCTGATCTGGACGACTTCCAAGTCCGGATTCATGTCAGTTCCTCCCGGCGCCGGTCCGGTCGTGCGACCAGTTGCAGTGCCCTCTCCCGCAGGCCGCGTTTGCCGCTCTCTGCAGTGATCGAAGCTTAGGCGGCAATTCATGCAGCCGCCACCACGGTGTGTCCACCTCACTGATACTTTTTTGACGTTTTTGTGGTCAAGGCGATACGTTTGCGAGTACGCGGGAGAGATCAGGCCCCGCTTGCGAGACGGTGACGACGCAAACGATGTCGTCGGCAGCGAGAGCTGGTCGCTCGATTTCGGCTCCGTCACAATGATAGTATGCAAAGGGAGCGGAGCGGCATGACAAGGACGTTCACCTATTCCGGCAGCCCTGGGCATATTGTCTTCGGCAATGGCGCGTCGTCCGAGGTGGGCACCTGGATCGAAAAGCTCGGCTGCAACCGCGCGCTGGTGCTGTCGACGCCGCATCGGGCTGCCGACGGCGAGGCGCTTGCCAAGTCCCTCGGCGCGCTGGCGGCCGGCACCTTTTCGGGCGCCGCCATGCACACGCCGGTCGAGGTAACCCAAACGGCAATGGCCAAGGCGACCGAGGTCAAGGCTGACTGCGTTGTTGCGCTTGGCGGCGGCTCTACCACCGGTCTCGGCAAGGCGATCGCCTGGCGCACCGACCTGCCGCAGATCGTCATCCCCACCACCTATGCCGGCTCGGAGGTGACGCCGATCCTCGGTCAGACCGAGAACGGCGAAAAAACCACAATGCGTGACGCAAGGATCCTGCCGGAAGTGGTGATCTACGATCCAGAGCTGACCGTCGGCCTGCCGATAGCGATGAGCGTCGCGTCAGGACTCAACGCCGTGGCGCACGCGGCCGAAGCGCTTTACGCGCAGGATCGCCATCCGATTTCCACCCTGATGGCGAAAGAAGGATTGCGCGCCATGACGGCGGCGCTGCCGGTGTTGACCAAGGAGCCTGGAAATATCGATGCACGCAGCGATGCGCTTTACGGCGCCTGGCTGTGCGGTACGGTGCTCGGCGCCGTCGGCATGGCGCTGCATCACAAGATCTGTCACACGCTGGGCGGCTCTTTCGACATGCCGCATGCCGAGACCCATGCGGTGATGTTGCCGCACACGATCGGCTTCAACGCCGTCGCGGTGCCCGATTTGTTGAAGCCGGTCGCCGACTTGTTTGGCGGCAGTGCGGGCGGCGGTCTCCACGATTTCGCCAAGGCGGTCGGCGCGCCCCTTACATTGAAAGAACTTGGCCTCATGCAGGCCGATCTCGACCGCGCCGCTGAGATTGCGACCAGGAACCCATACTGGAATCCGCGGCCTTTCGACCGCGCCGCAATCCGCGCCCTGTTGCAGGACGCGTGGGAGGGAAGGCGTCCGCAAAACTGACGGCAGCAAGCAAGGAACTTACCCGCCGCGAATTCATCAGGATACCGCCACGACCGGTGTGCTCGCGGCGGCCTCGCGGTGCCGGCGATCGCCTGCCCTTTCGCATATAGCCGACAGGCATGAGTGGCTCCGCCTGGTCGGCGCAGGCCGCTCACGCTTTTGTGCGCGTGAAAAACTGCGCGGCTCGAAAAGCCCATTGACATCAGCCGTGTTTTCGACGCAAACGTTATATTGTTACTGTTATACAGTTACACAGCCCGCCTCTCCGGCGACATACATTTCAGACTGCAAGGAGACCACGGATGCGTCGCATTCCCTTTCTCGCCGCGCTGCTCGTCGCGGTGCCGCTTTTGACCGGCACGGCTGCCCGCGCCGAAGACAAGCTGACCATCGTGGCGGCCGAGAATTTCTATGGCGACCTTGCCCGCCAGATCGGCGGCAGCAACGTCGCCGTCACCAGCATCCTGGCCAATCCCGATGACGATCCGCATCTGTTCGAGACCAGCCCGTCGACGGCGCGCACCATCGCCGACGCCAAGATCGTCATCTATAACGGCGCCGACTACGATCCGTGGATGGACAAGCTGCTGTCGGCCTCGACAGCCAAGGATCGCACGACCATCGTCGCCGCCGACCTGATCGGCAAGAAGTCGGGCGACAACCCGCATCTGTGGTACGACCCGGCGACGCTGCCGGCCATCGCCAAGGCGCTGAGCGCCGATCTTGCCAAACGCGATCCGGCCAATGCAGCGCATTACGAGGCCAATCTCAAGGCATTCCAGACCTCGCTCGAGGCCATTGACAAGGAAATCGCCGACGTCAAGAACACCTATGCCGGCACCGAGGTGACGGCTACCGAGCCGGTCTTCGGCTACATGGCGGAAGCGCTCGGCCTGAAAATGCTGAACTACGATTTCCAGGTGGCTTTGATGAACGATGCGGAGCCGAGCGCCACGCAGGTGGCGGCGTTCGAAAACAGCCTGAAGGACGGCTCGGCCAAGATCCTGTTCTACAATTCGCAGGTGACCGACGAGGCAACGACAAGGCTGCTCGACATCGCCAGGCAGAATAAGGTCACTGTCATCGGCGTCACCGAGACGGAACCGGCGGGCCAGACGATCCAGACCTGGTTCCGCGGCCAGATCGACGCGGTCCAGAAGGCGCTCGCCGCCCGCACACAATGAATGTGACTGCGAATGAATGTGACTAAATGAACGCAATCGAATTCGACAAGGTCACGCTGACCTATGGGGGACGCCGGGTTTTATCCGACGTCTCCTTTTCTCTACCGCAAGGCGCCTTTGTCGGCCTGCTCGGCGCCAATGGCGCCGGCAAGACGACGATGCTGCGCGCCATTCTCGGCCTGATCAAACCGGCCGGCGGCGCCATTTCGGTGCTTGGCAAATCGCCGACGCGCGGCAACGCCGACATCGGCTATATGCCGCAGGCGCGGCGCGCGCTTGGCGATGTCGGCGTCAGCGGCCTCGACTTCGTGCTGAGTGCCGCCGGCGGGCATCGCTGGGGCTGGCCCGTCGCATCGGCTGCCGAGAAGGAGGCGGCGTGGAAGGCACTTGAAGAGGTGGGCGCCGGCAGCCTCGCGCGCCGTCCCTTGGGCGAGCTTTCCGGTGGCGAGCGCCAGCGCATCCTGATTGCGCAATCGTTGATCGGCAATCCGCAACTGCTTTTGCTCGACGAGCCGCTGATCAGCCTCGATGCGGGCCATCAGCGCGCGATCATCGACCTGGTGCACGACATCGGCGAGCGGCTCGGCATTGCCGTGCTGTTCTGCTCGCACGAGATCAACCCGCTGCTGCGCGCCGTCGACCGCGTGCTCTATCTCGGCAACCGCAAGGCGGCGATCGGTTCCGTCGACGAGGTCATCAGCGGTCCGGTGCTGTCGAAACTCTATGGCACGCATATCAATGTGGTGCGGGTTGCCGGCCGCATCTTCGTCATGGCCGACGATGTCGAACTGGAGAGCGGGGCGCATGTCCACGATCTTTGACTATGAATTCATGCGCAACGCCTTCTATGCCTGCACCATTGTCGGCATCGTTTCGGGCGCGGTCGGCTATTTCCTCGTGCTCCGGGGCCAGACCTTCGCCGGCCATGCGCTCTCCCATGTCGGCTTTCCCGGTGCCACCGGGGCCGGTCTGATCGGGCTGTCGCCGTTTCTCGGCCTCACGGTGTTTACCGTCGCCGCCGGCATCGGCATCGGCCTGCTGGGGGAGCGCGCGCATCGCGACGTCGCCATTGGCATCGTTTTGACGCTGTCGCTCGGCCTGGGCTTGCTGTTTCTGCATTTCTACACCGCCTTCGCCTCCCAGGCGACCAACGTGCTGTTCGGTAATGTGCTGGGCATCAGCCTGCGCACCGTCATCGTGCTTGCGGTCCTGGCAGTGGCGATCCTCGCAGCTCTTGTGCTGATCGCGCGCCCGCTGCTGTTCGCCAGCCTGCAGCCGGAACTCGCCGAAGCGCGCGGCGTGCCGCTCACTCTTGTCTCGACCCTGTTCATGGTGCTGGTCGCCGTCGCCACGTCCGAGGCGGTGCAGATCGTCGGCGTGCTGCTCGTCTTCGCGCTGATGGTGGCGCCTGCAGCCACCGCGCTCAGGCTTACCAGCGGCGTCGGAGCCGGCGTGCTGACGTCCATCGCGCTTGCCGTGATCATCGCCTGGATCAGCCTGACGCTCGCCTTCCTGACCGACTGGCCGACGAGCTTCTGGATCACGGCGCTGGGCGCGGCGGCCTATGTCGTCAGCGGCATCGTCCGGCGCCCGTCGGTCCGAGAGACTCAGAGCGCCGACGCCGGCCCCTGAGGCTTGCCCTCCGGCAGGTCGATCGGGCGGGCTGCAAAACTGACGTCAGGGAAATACACCCAAAAAAAGTCCGGTCTACAATCCGGCTCCTGAAACGTTCAGCCGCGAAAGACAAATTCATCCAATCGCCTAGATCGCGACCTCTGTCGCGCCAAAGGGCCGCTCCGGAGCGGCCGGAACACCCGGAAAACCGCCATTTCAAGCGCATTTTGTAGCGGCGAATGGCGTCCGCGCGGCCGGTTGGAAGCTGGCCGGGAGGTGCAAAGGCGACCCCCCGCGGCCATCGCGGGCGGCGTTGACAGACCGCGGTGCTGCATGCGTATAGCAAGCCATGGGTCACGCCATGGCCGTGGCGGTTGAGACGGGGCTGGGGGGTTTCGTAACAACAGCATTGACGGCCCGGCGCCGGACGGGCGGCATGCACTCTCGAAGTGCGCCGCTCGCTCTTGGCTGACGCGCCGGCGACCCGGCAGCAGTCCTGGCCTGCGTTATCTCGACCAGGCTCCGCAGAACGCCATCGTCTCAGCTTTTCGATCCGCATCGGTTCGAAGCGAACGAGGTGACGCCCTCTTAACCGATATTCGCTTCGCTACGTCCCCCTCCCCTGCTGGGCGAGGGGGACGCTGGCGATGAACCGCGCCGGCCGAGGTGTATCGGCACCGATCAGGCAAGCCTGACGACGTCGATCAAGCAAGCTTGACGACGAAGTGCTTGGTTACCGGCTCGATGATCTGCCAGGTGCCCTTGAAATCGGCTTCGACCACGAACGCATCGCCCGGACCGACCTCGACCGGCGTGCCGCCATCGGGCGTGATGATGATGCGGCCGGCGATCATGTGCACGAACTCATAGTCGGTGTAGGTGGCGTGATAAGTGCCGGGCGAGGCCCGCCAGGTGCCCGACAGCACCTTGCCGTCGGCGGTGGTGTGCTGCACGGCGGTCTGCATGGTCGGCCGGCCCGCCACAACGATCCAGCCCGGTAAGTCGCCGCCCTCGGCATGCTCGACAGCGCCGAATTTGAAAATGGTGGTGTTGGTCATGGGAGGCTCCGTTTGAATTGCATGGCTGCCGGTTGGATAGCCGATGCGTGTGACGGGGGCAACGCAAGGGCCGACCCCGGATGTCGGAGATTTGGCGAAGGAGGCGGGGACCTAATCTCCCCCATCGAGGGGGAGATGTCGCCGAAGGCGACAGAGGGGGTCGCCGCGCGTGGAGCGCCTGCCTTCACTTGCAGGATTGGGCCGAGTCCGGTCGAACCGACCCCCTCTGGCCTGCCGGCCATCTCCCCCTCAAGGGGGGAGATCAGCGGCGTCGCCTCCTCCAATGTTGCACTGCGTTAGATTTGTTGCATTGCGATATCGACCCATAGGGCGGAGTCTTGGTCCGACTGTCAACGGTTGCAGCGCCGTGTCCCGTTGGGCGCAAAGCTGCCGCACGTATGATCCCGGCGCGATCGTTACTCGCCGAGGCGGGGTCATGCACCAGCACGAGGTGGCAAATCGTGTCAGCATCGTTCCGGCCCGATATCGAAGGACTGCGTGCCTTGGCGGTGGCAGGCGTGATCGCCTTTCATTTCGGCTTCACCGGCCTGCCCGGCGGCTTCACCGGCGTCGACATCTTCTTCGTCATCTCGGGCTATCTGATCACAAAACACCTGCTTGCCGAAATCACCGAGACCGGGCGGCTCAACCTGTGGCGCTTCTATGCCAGGCGCGCTCGGCGGCTGTTGCCGGCGTCGCTGTTCGTCATCCTCGCCACACTGGTGGCCGGCGCCTTCATCCTGTCGCCGGAGGAACAATCGCTCTATTCCAAAGGCGCCATGTTCGCCTCGGCCTACATGATCAATCTGTGGCTGATCCGCTGGTCGTTCGATTATTTCGCCGCCGATACGGCCAGCAACCCGTTTGTCCATTTCTGGTCGCTGTCGGTGGAGGAGCAGTTCTATGTCGCCTGGCCGGCGCTGCTTGTGCTGGCGGCATGGCTGCGCCCCGGCAAGCGCGGCGCGATCCTGGTGATCGGCATTGCCGGCCTCGTCTCGTTCGCCGTCTGCGCGTGGCTCACCACGGTCTCGCAGCCCTGGGCCTTCTATTTCTCGCCGCTACGCGCCTGGGAGTTCGCCGCCGGCGGGCTGGCCAGCATGGTGCCGCAGCAAGTCTGGCAAAACCGCCCGCGGCTCGCCACGCCGCTGGCGTGGCTCGGCCTAGCGCTGATTGCCGGCGCCTATCTTTCCTTCAGCGACGAAACGCCCTTCCCGGGTTTCCTCGCCCTGGTGCCGGTGGCCGGCACCGTGCTGTTGCTGCTGGCAGGAGCGGCGCACGCGCAGCAGGAGAGCGCTAAGAAAAGCCCGATCGAGGCACTGGCGCTGGCGCCGCTGCAATGGGTCGGCAAACTCTCCTACTCGCTCTATCTCTGGCACTGGCCGGTGATCGTGTATGCCACGATGCTGACGCCGGAACTTTCGCCGCTGCAGCGGCTCGGCTGCTTGGCGCTGACGCTGGCGCTGTCGGGGTTCACCTATCATGTCATCGAAAACCCGATCCGCCGCAATGGCTGGCTGATGGCCAGTGCGGCGCGGGCGCTGGTGCCGGCCGTCCTCCTGACCGGCACCGGCGTCGCAGCCGCCTACGCCAATGCCAGGCTTGCCGTCCACGATCTGGACCCTGAGCAGCGCAGCATTGCCGCCAGCGCCGCGCAGCCGTCCACGGCGCGCGCGGCCGGCTGTATTCTCTCCTTTGAGACGGTGACGCCGAAGGCCTGCGTGTTCGGCAACAAGGACGCCGGGCGCTCGATTGCGCTGTTCGGCGATTCGCATGCCGACCACTGGTCGACGCCGCTGATCGAGGCGGCGGCCAAGAACAATTATCGCCTCGTCACCTATCTCAAATCGTCCTGCCGTGCCTCGCGGGTGACGACCTGGAACTGGCGGCTGAAGCGCGACTACACCGAATGCGACCAGTGGCGGGAGCAATCGGTCAAGGACATTATCGCGTTGCACCCGCACATGGTGGTGATCTCGGAATTCTCGATCGGCAATGTGATGAAGGAATCGCCCGAGGAACTGAAGCACGCCGATTGGAACGAGGAGTGGAAGGCCGGCCTGCGCTGGACGCTGGCGGCATTCAGCCGGGCCGGGATCAAGGTCGCGGTAATCCGGGACGTTCCCTACAATGGAAGCTATGCCGACAAATGCGTGGCGCGGGCGCTGTGGCGCGGGCAGGTGCCTGAAGTCTGCGACACGCCGAGGGACGCGGCGGCGAACGACGACATCGCCGCGGCCGAGCGCGACGTCGTGCGCAGCGTGCCCGGCGCCACCTATGTCGACCTGACCAGCCAGTTCTGCGACGCCCAAACCTGCCACGTGTTCATCAACGGCCAACTCGCCTTCCGCGACCGACACCACCTGGCGACGCCATTTGCTGAATCACTGGAGCCGGTCTTGGAGAAGGCGGTGTTTTAGGGGGCGGCGAGGTAGGGGGACCTGACGGCTGACCGCTCAGTTGATGCGAGCTATGCCACAAACACATCCTCTCGATGGTGAGCGAGGTAAGCCTGCTGCGGCGGGGTGAACGTGCTAGTGCGCCAGACGGCGGGGGCTTCGGCAAAGCCGAAACTCTGCATCACCAATTGCTCGAAACCGAGCCGCCGCAAATCAGTCTTGTCGACGCGCTGGGATATGAGGACCTGCCCGCTATCTTCAAAACTGATGAAGCCACGGTCAAAGAGGTGGTCGGCATCAGGCGTGAGGAGCAGCCCGTTCATGGCGTCCAAGCGCTCCTGCGCGGAAGCGCATAGGCGCCAAGGCTTGATGTGGCTTGCAATCAGCAACGAGGGATTGGTGACCCCTGTGAGTCGGCACGAGCGCTCCATGGCTTCGACATTGGAACGAAATTTACCTTGGCCGCGACGAGCTTGAATGACGCTCGTCTTTACAGTGTCCTCGAGTTGGAGGTCGTCTCGGATACGGCGCTCAACGACGTCCTCTAAAATTTCATTGACGACTTCGAAAGTGAGACTGTTTGCGCCACCACGCCTCAGAGCTTCGCGGTCGAAAGCTGTACCCGCGACAATGGTGTGAAACACCTCTTGCGATACGCTCGCGAGATAGGCGTTTTGACGGCCTGATCCGGAGTTTGGGTCGATGGGCGAGTATCGGGGAGGCAGAAGCGGACCCAATTCGCCAATTATGTCCGACGGGCGCACCGTCGGCAGGAGCGGCGCCCAATACACCGGGAGAAGCCAACCTTCCTCGTTCCAATTGGCTCCAGTGTTCTTGAACTCCGGTGGTTTCGGTGCTGTGAATGCAAACTCCGCTACCCGACCAATATAGCGCACGGCTTGACCGAAAAAAGACAACACGAGGTCACCAGGTGTCGCCCGACGCATATTTTTGTAGAACTCGCTGCGTGCCCCATTCTTCTGAGTTTTGGGCGACCAGAGATATTGCCCGTCGATCTCTTGGCAGGCGGTCTGACTGTGATTTACCCACCAGAATTGCGACATCGTTTTTGATTTTAATAGTTGCCGTCGGCTGGGTAAGCTCTATTCGAGACCTGTCTCGCCTACAAGCATGGAGCCGACCTTATTGCCAGGTGCGACAGGCGGCGTAACTGCATCTTTCGGCGAGACGCCAAGAAGAGCGTAGGGCGACGATAGTCGCCGCCCCCACCCCACTTGCAAATCGCCCCCCAAATGCCATCTAGATCACAGGCGCACCGCCGGTGCGCCTTAGCCACGGAGCTTTCACTTGACGCAGCGAAGCGGCAGTGCGGATTTGCCGCTGCATGGCGGGCGGGTTCCGAAATGGCTGGGCGATCGCATGACGCGGCTGGGCGCTGTGCTGTGCGAGGCGATCATCCATCACTATGGCCGCGACGAGCTGTTGCGGCGGCTGGCGCATCCGTTCTGGTTCCAGTCTTTCGGCGCCGTCATGGGCATGGACTGGCACTCCTCGGGCATCACCACCTCGGTCGTCGGCGCGCTGAAGCGCGGGCTGAACCCGATGTCGCGCGAGCTCGGCATCCATGTCTGCGGCGGGCGCGGCGCGCATTCGCGCAAGACGCCGCAGGAGCTGACCGCGATCGGCGAACGCGTCGGCATCGATGGCGCGGCACTCGCCACCGCCAGCCGCCTGGTCGCCAAAGTGGACAGTGCGGCCGTGCAGGACGGCTTCGACCTCTATCTGCACGGCTTCATCGTCACCGACGACAGCCGCTGGGTGGTGGTGCAGCAAGGCATGAACGGCGACAGCCGCCAGGCGCGGCGCTATCACTGGCTGTCGGAAGGGCTGACAAGCTTCGTCGACCAGCCGCATGCGGCGATCGAGGGCGAGCGGCAGGGCGAGATCGTCAACCTGACCGACCATCGCGCCGCGCCGTCACGTAGCGGCCAGATCGACCTGTTGAAGACCATGAGCCCGGAACGGATCCTCGACGAGCTTGCCGTGCTGGAGCCGCCGCCGAAAGCAGCGCCTGCGAAACCGGCGGCGCAGCCGATGCTGCCCAATCTGGTGATGCCGGCGCATCACGACGTGCGCGAGAGCGACATCGTCATGCACCGGCTGCACGGCAACATTTCCGCCGCCATCGAAAGCGGGCCGGCCGACTTTCCCGAGCTGCTGCTGGTGCCCGGCGTCGGCGCGCGCACGGTGCGGGCGCTGGCCATGGTGGCGGAAGTGGTGCATGGCGCGCCCTGCCGCTTCTCCGATCCGGCGCGCTTCTCGCTCGCCCATGGCGGCAAGGACCGCCACCCCTTCCCGGTGCCGCTGAAAGTCTATGACGAGACGATCGCGGTGCTGAAATCGGCCGTCGGCAAGGCCAAGCTCGGCCGCGAGGAAGAGCTCGGCGCGCTGCAGCGGCTGGATGGCGAAGCGCGGCGGCTGGAGCGCTACGTCACCGGGCCAAGCCTTAAGGAGATCGTCGCCGGCGAGTTCGACCAGTCGCATCTGCTTGGCGGGCGCAGTGTGTTCGGGTGGGAGGGGGCGGCGGAAAGCGACGACGGTTCAGACAGGGGCCGCCAGTAGCTGCCTGTCCATCATGCAGAGATAGTGCGCGGCCCATAGAAACACGTGCTGGGCTTGTTTTGATAATGCTTGCAAAGACCCATTTCTCAAGTGATGCTCTGCCAGGCGAGGCTCGGCATGAAGACATTCGCATGGACGTTGGTTTTCGTGCTGCTGGCGATTGGCGGCGCGATCGCCCAAACGACGCCTGAGCCTGCCATACTGGCATATACACCGCCGATGCACTTCGTCGTTGTACGCAACAGCACGCCAGGATGCGAGCCGACATGCCCGGAATGGATTTCGGCGGAAGGTCACATCGTGGCCGGCACGCCAGCTTTGCTGAAGGCTTTGCTGAAAAAACTCGGCCCCCGCAAATTGCCTTTGGCGTTGAATTCCCCGGGCGGCGAGACCGATGCGGCGATGGCGCTTGGCCATATGATCCGCGCCAGCGGGCTCGACACGATGGTTGGCAAGACGGAGTTCTCCGAATGCGCGCCAGACACAAAAGCCTGCGGGCCGGGCGACCTCCGCTTCGGCGTCGCCAACCCCGTCGGCGCAGTCTGTTCGTCAGCTTGTACGATGGTTCTTGCGGGCGGCGTACGGCGCCTGGCAGACAGCCGCGCCTTTGTCGGCATTCACCGGATCATGCTGCCGGCCGCCAAGAAAATCCACGGCAAGAAGACCATCGTCCTCGTTCCGATACCCAAATGGTATGAACGCAAGGTCGACAGCTATTTCACCGAGATGAAAGCAGGTTCGTGGATCGTATCGGCCATGCAAAAAATACCCGACGACAGCATACGATACCTCGTGACATACGAACTTTTGGACCTGAATCTGATAACCGAAACCGGTCACGGCGACACGCGCACCTCCATCGATATCTGCAAGACCACGCCGCCGGCGGGCAACTGCCGAACGGTCAGGCAATAGGAATAGCGGGCCACGTAGGTCGTCGAAGCGCCTGTTTCTCAACAGCAACCCTTCACTTTACGCGGCGCCCTTCAACAGGTCTTCCGGCCGGCCCTCGACGAGCGCAGCAATATAGCTTTCCAGGCTGGTCGTGCCGCGCTCCGGGTTTTCCGGCTGCATCGGCTTGTCCAGCGTGGCCCCGGTCATGCGGGCATAGGACTCGGCCGCCGCTTTGGAGAAGCCTAGTTTTTCGTAGGTTTCTGTCCAGCGCTCCCGCGGCACCGTGACCACGCGCACGTTTTTGCGCAACGCCGCACTGAAGGCTGCGGCGACATCGGCGGCGGAGTAGCGCCGAGGACCCTCGATATAGTGCGTGCCGGTCTTGTCCGCCGGCTCCAGCAGACGTCTCGCCGCAGCCTCGCCGAGATCCTGCGGCGCCACCATCGGCAGCTCGAAATCCGCCGGGAAGAAGGAGGTGATGACGCCGTCGCGCCGCGCCGTCTCCAGGGCCTGATCCCAGTTGCTCATGTAATAGGCGGCGCGGTTGATGCTTGCCGGAATGGCCTGGGCCTTCAGCTTCTGCTCGAGGCCGTAAAGGACGGTGAGATCGCCGACACCCTCGCCGGCCTGCGCGCCGTAGGTCGATTCCGCCACCAGCTTTTCGAGGCCGGAGCCCTCCAGCGCCGCCGCAATGGCGCCAACCGTCTTGCGCTCCTCGGCGTCGGTGTCGGTCGATGGATCGGCCGGCGGGTTGAGCAGAAACGCCCGCTTGCCGCGCCGCAAGACTTCACGCAGCGCCTCGACATCGAGCACATCGGCAACCGCGGCCTCCGCGCCCTGTTCAACCAACCATGCGGCCTTCGACTCGTCGCGCGTCACCACCGTGACATCCTCGCCCTGCCGCAACAGCGCCATTGCCGCCGCCGAGCCGACATGGCCGGTACCTCCAAGAATGACATGCATGGTCTCGTCCTTCCCTTGCTGATTCATGCCGGATTAATGGCTGGGGCGGCGAAGGGTTCAAAAATCGGGGGACGATGCTGACAGGAGGTGACGCTGACTTTCCCCGCAATGCACGGCGCAGGGGTCGTTCGCATCTTGCAAAATTATGGAACGAGGTCGTGCCCAGCGAGTTATATTAGCGCAACCTTGAATAGGAGGCAGCTATGAGAAAGCTCCTGCTTGCTTCGGCTATCGCTATCACTGCGGCGGCGGCGATGATCGCCCCGGCGAATGCCGGCGGGCGCGTCGTGATCGGCAACGGCTACTATGACGATGACTACAATGACAGCTATGGCGACTATTACGATCGCTATGCTCCTCGCCCCTACTACCAGTATGATGCCTACGATAACGGCTTCAGGTACCACAGGTATCACAGGCACCATCGCCATTGCCGCATAGAGTTGGTCAAGCACTGGCGCCATCATCACAGGATCGTCGAGGAAATTCGCGTTTGCGAACGGTGATCCGATAGGGTGAAACCGGTTCGGCCGGCATCTGCCGGCCGGCCGCTTCACTACGCGGCTGCCGGCCTTATCGCGGCTTCCGCATCAGCATCATCCCGTAATCCACGGCCAAAAGGTCGAGCCCGACCTTCAACAGCTTCACCACCACATCTCGTCCCTCGCCGGTGCGTTCGGCGAGCGCCTTCACCGACTGGCCTTCGAGGCAGATTTTGCGAACCACCTCCGCCACTTCCCAGTGGGCCATGGCGGCGATGGCATGGGTGTGGGCGCGGCCGGCGTTGAGCACGCGGTCGGAGATGCCGCCATTGATGCGGCCGCCGTCAATGCGCTCTTCCCACGGCATCGGCCGCAGCCCGTCACGCGAGGCGCGCTCGAAATCGTCGCGAAACCGCTGGCCGGCCTCACGCTGCTGGCGGGTCAGCGAGGTGATGCCGACCAGCGGATCGACATTGCGCACCCGCACGATGCCGCCGGTCGCGGTGTAGCCGTCATTGGAGACCTCGTAGACGCGCCGCGCCTCTTCGGTGCCGACGCTCAACCGCTTGCGGCCGAAGCGATCGTCCTTCAGCGCGAAATCATGGCCGATCTCGCGGCGGATGCGCACCTGCTCGGCTTCGCCTATGGGGAGTTTTGGTGGCTGCCGTTTCTGCGCGGTTTTTTTGCTCATCGGGGGATCCTTGTGGGATTGGGTTGTTGAGCCGGAAGGTTGGCGTTCCTTCGCGCCCCCCTCTGCCCTGCCGGGCATCTCCCCCACGAGGGGGGAGATTGGCAGCTTTGGTCATGTCGCTGACTTGCAACGCCGGCGATCGGCAAATGCCGTGGTGACATCCGATCTCCCCCCTTGAGGGGGAGATGGCCGGCAGGCCAGAGGGGGGCGCTGTCCCGCCGACCTTTCGATCATTGGTGATGTCGTTCCCGAGGCGAGAACCGAGCCTGGCCGCTCACACCACCTCCACCACCGGCCGATGAAACCTCGCCTGATGATATTCGCAGTAACTCTTCAGCGCCCTTGTGCGCAGGCCGCAGCACAGCATCTCGGACCCCGGCCGGCTGCCGGGAGCATCGTTGTCGGGGTCTTCCTCCAGCGTCATGTCGAGCGGCGCGCGGCAGCGGTTGAACAGGCAGTCGATGAAGCGCATGGCGGCGACATGCGGCTGGCGCCCGAGCGAGGCAGGGCGCGGCGCCGGCACATTGAAGCGGTAGATTTCGCCGTCCACCACCAGCCGTCCTTCGGCCGGGGTGGAGCGCGCCGGACGGGCTGGCAACAAAGGCCTGGCCGGCGTGTGTCTGGCTTGCCTGGCGACCGGTGTGGCCGGTGCGGCCTGCTTCGAAACTGCAGGCCACCTTACCGGCTTGCTCGGCTGAACCGGCAGAATCTTCCCTGCCGTGTTCTCGTTTGCCGCAGTCTTCCCCGTCGCATTCTTCCTCGGTCGGCCGCCGGACCTGCCGCCTCTGGGGTTGGCGAAGCCGATGGTCTTCAACGCGCTGTTGCGGTGGACGATGCCGATGATGGCATTGCGCGAGACCGGACTGCCGCGCAGCGCCGTGAAGCGGACGGCGATCCCTGTGGCCGACAGGCCATCCCCCAGCCAGACGGCGATCTCCTGCAATTCGGTCTCGGTATAGGCAGTCATGTCGGTATCCATTGATTGCGCGCGCAAAGGCGGAGCGCCGGCCCGAGGCCTACGGGAAAAAATCAGAGCGGATGGTCGGTGCGGTCAGCCGATACTGGCGGCCGGCAGCGCGCTGGCGAGATGCCGCAAGGCGGCTTCGGCGGCCGCTTTGGTGAGGGCGGAAACCGCCCTGCCCGTCAGCCGGTCGAACAGGATGACGGTGCCGTCTTCCGTGCGGATGCAGGAGATGCCCTGCCCGCCGGAGACAGCCCTTGGCGCACCGGCGGCGCCATGGGCCGAAGAGGTGGCCGGAGCCGGGAGAGGAGCGGCTCCGGCCGTTCCGGTCGATCGGGGGGACGACGGTTCGACCGGATCCGGGGCAAGAGCCCCGGTTTGCGTCCGGACCGGGGAGGAGGACAGCCCGGACGATGGGAGAAAGCTGACGATGTCTGCGGAAACGCTTGCGGTTTGTTCGATCATGCGCTAAGCGTACGATATGTACGAAACGTACGCAAGCGAAATCGTACATATTGGACGATAAATTTCAGGCAATTTGTACGATGCAGGAACCGAGGCACAGATTGCAGCAGGCGCGGGCGGAGGCGGGTTATGCCTCGCCGAGCGACGCGGCGCGGGCATTGCGCGACATCAACAAGAACACGCTGATCAGTCACGAGAATGGTAACCGGCCGCTGTCGCGCAAGGCGGCGGAGAAATACGGCCGCCTGTTCGGCGTCGATCCCGGCTGGCTCTTGTTCAACGGTGACGGCGGCAGCCTTGCGGGGGGCCATTTCGGCTTTGACGAGTCGGGCCGGCAGATCCCGATGCCGTCGCTGGCCACCGTCGATGTGCCCATCGTCTCATGGATCAGCGCCGGCGAACTCGGCAGCCAGGATACGGTGGTCAATCTCAGCGACTATCCGACCATCCCCACCACCGATCTGGAGCAGGGCCAATGGATTGCTCTGCGCGTCGACGGCCCGTCGATGAACAAGATCTCGCCACCGGATTCGATCATCTTCGTCAACCTCAGGGACAAGCGGCTGGTGACCAATGGCTGCTACGTCATTTCGGACGAATCCGGCCAGGCCACCTACAAGCGTTACCGCCCCAACGAGAACCCGCCCTTCCAGCCGGCCTCCTACATGGACATCCCGCCGCCGGCGCTGGAAGGCGCCATCACCATCATCGGCCGGGTGAAGCGCTCGATGATCGATATGTGAGGGAGAAGGCGGTGAGGCGCAATCTCCCCCCTCGAAGGGGAGATGGCCGGCAGGCCAGAGGGGGTCGCCGCGCGTAAGGCGCTGACGTCCTCTGTCCGCGATAGGAAGTCGCGTCAGGACGTACCCACCCCCTCTGTCGCCTTCGGCGACATCTCCCCCTCGAGGGGGGAGATTACGCGCCCAAAAACTCGTTCGTAAAATACCCCCCGAAATCCGGCTTCTCCTTCAGAACCTTGCCATCGCCATCGAGCAATATGCCGGCCCTGAAGAGGTAGGTTCCGATCGCCTCGATCTTGGCCCTGGCGATGGTGCCGATGACGCCGTCCTGGCTGCGCAAGAAGTGTCCGTCGACCAGCATTTTCAGCGAAGCGTGGATCAGCGCCGGGTCGGTCAGCGCATCCCTGTTGGAAGCGATCAGCAGATCGCCGGCTTCCTGCGGGTGATCGCAGGCAAATTGGTAGCCGCGCCGCGTTGCCTCGACTAAGGCCGATGCGGCCTTCGGGTTTGCCTGGAGATATGCATTGCTGGAGGCGATCAAGGTGGTGTGCTCGTCGGGCACGCCGTAGTCGGCGTAGCGGAAGCCGCGCTGCCTGACGCCTCTCAACTCGGCAGCGACGCCTTCCCAGGTCGAGACCTCCAGCGTGAAGTCGACCGAGCCGTTGGCCAGCGCCTCATAGGCCGAGGTGCCTAATGTCACCGTCTCGAAAACGCCCTTGCCGCCATCGTGGCGGATGATGGTCGAGATCAGCGTGTTTTCCCAGGCGCTGCCGAAGCCGCCATAGGTCAGACCGTCAAGGTTTTTCGGGCCTTTAATCTCACTACGGTCCGCGTTGAAGACCAGCTGTCCGGTCTCCTGCTGGACCACGGCGTAGACCGCCTTGAGATCGGCGCCGGCAGCCCGCTGGGTGAACAGGCCGACGCCGGCAATGCCGAAATCGGCGATGCGGTTGGCGACCAGCGTGCCGGCGCCGGTATCGCCATAGGGCAGGATCTCAACATCGAGCCCAGCCTCGCCGTAAAACCCTTTGTCGCGGGCAACGAACAGGCCGACATGGTTGGTGTTGACCGTCCAGTCGAGCGCGACGGTGATTTTTTGCGTAGCCGCATGAGCGCGAGAGGCCAGCGGCAATCCGGCGGCCAGCGTCAGCAGCAAAGCCTGCCGGCGTGTGAATTCGGTCATGAAAAACTCCTTTGAGCGGTCTGCGGAAACAAGCCCCGGTCAGTCCCGGGATTGAGCAGCGTGTCGAGGATGTCGGCTTCGAGCGCGGCGGCCTGGCGCGCGGCATCGCCGCCGGTGGTGCGCGGGCGCGGCAGCGGCACGGCAATCTCGCCGATGATGCGGGCCGGCCGCGCCGACATCAGATAGATTCGATCCGAGAGGTAGACGGCTTCGCGCACGTCATGGGTGATCAGCAGCGCGGTCCAGCGGTGGCGCTGCCACATGCCTTCCAGCCAGCGCTGCACACCCGCGCGGGTCAGTGCATCCAGCGCGCCAAAGGGCTCGTCGAGCAGCAGCATGTCGCGCTGCTGCACCACGGTGCGCAAAAGCGCCGCGCGCTGGCGCATGCCGCCGGAAAGTTCCGCCGGCAGGCGCGCTCAAAGCCGGCAAGGCCGAACTCGGCAAACAGCGGCGCGACGTGCTCGCGTGCCGCCTTGCGGCCAAGACCCTGAACTTCCAGCCCCAGCGTCACATTGTCGATGACGCGCCGCCACGGCATCAGCGCGTCGCGCTGCGGCATGAAGGCGAAGGGGCTGCCCTGCAATGGCGCGCCGTCGAAGCGCATGTCGCCCTCACCTTTCAGCGCGCCGGTCAGCAACTGGAACAGCGTCGACTTGCCGGCGCCGGAAGGGCCGAGGATGGAGACGAACTCGCCGGCCGCGACATGAAGCGAAATGCCGGCGAGCACCTCAAGCGCGCCGAAGTTCTTCCTGATGTCCCGGAGTTCGAGCCGCGTCATTGACGGTTCTCTTCTGCAGCTTCAACCTTGCCGTCGCGGCTTTCGCTCCCCGCATTCTCCCAAGGCATGGCGAAACGCTGGACGAGCACGACAATGCCGAACAGGATCAGCGTGAGCGCGGCGCTGACGGCGACGGCAGCGAGCACCAGATCGGGCCGAAAGTTGTTCTTGGCATTGAGCATGTAGATGCCCAGCCCCTTCGCCGCCCCCGCATATTCGGCGAAGATCGCGCCGACCACGGCGTAGGTGACGGAGATGCGCAGCCCGGCGAAGAAATAGGGCAGCGCCGAAGGCAGGCGCGCCAGCCAGAAGATACGCCAGCGCCCTGCCCCCATGGCGGCGAGCATCTGCGAAATCTCCTTGCTGGTCGCAGCAAAACCTTCGACCAGCGCGACCATCATCGGGAAGAAGGTGACGAGCGCCACAAGCAGGATTTTTGGCATCAGCCCGAAGCCGAACCACAGCACGATGAGCGGCGCGATCGCGACCAGCGGCAAGGTCTGGCTGACGATCAGCAGCGGAAACAGCGCGCGGCGCAGCGGGGCCAAGAAATCGACCAGCGCCGAAAGCACGAAGGCAGCGACCAACGAGCAGGCGAAGCCGGCTGATGTGGCGCGGACGGTGGGCATGGTGTTGTCGGCGAGTGCGGCGCGATGCTCCCAGGCCTGCTGCAGCACGCGCGACGGCGGCGGCAGCATGATGGGGGCAGCGCCGCCATAGCGGGCGTAGAGTTCCCAGGCCGCGAGGAGCAAGGCGAAGGCGATGGCGGCAGGGATGGTCTTGGCGATGGCTGCGGCTAATCTCCCCCCTCGAGGGAGAGATGTCGCCGAAGGCGACAGAGGGGGTCGTCTCGCATAGGGCGCCCACGCCTTGCCGATGCAAAAAGGGCGTCGGCGCTCCACGCGGTGGGACCCGCTCTGGCCTGCCGGCCATCTCCCGCTCAAGGGGGGAGATTCGTGGGCATCGCGGTCTTCGCCAATCGCCAATGGCTCCCCTCCTCTTTGTGCTGAGGGGTCAGAGGCATCTCCTCCACGCAATGGGTCAGATAAACCAGCCACGGCAACATCCTCGAGGAACGACGCTTGAGCCGCGGCTCAGACCCCGCTCGGGCTGTTCGCCGAAATCGTGATGTCGAGGGTGACGTGGCCGGCGCCGGGGCCGAAGCGGCAGAAGGCCTCGTTGAGCGTGGCAAACACCGCACCGGCATCGCCGCGCAGTTTGGTGCAGAAGTTCTTTGAGCGTTCAAAGACGCCGGACTGTTTCAGGAAATCGATGCAGCCATAGATCTCGTCCATATGGTCGCCTGTGCCCATCACATAGAGCGAGAACTGCGCCGCCACCGGCTGGCCGGTCGACGGCGTGGCCTGGACAGCGCGGATCGCGGCGATCTTGCGCTCGTCCAGCGGAATGGCGGGGCCGCCGGTCTCGTCGGAGCGGCAGATCGGATCGTCGGGCTCGCCCGGACAGCCGCGCGAGACCGCTGCCGAAAGCACGCAGTGCTTGCCGCTTCTGGCCGCCGCGACGAACAGGTCGCGCATGGCGGGAAACAGCACCTCGGGCGGCCCGACCATAAGCGTCGAGATGTCGTCGGTTTCGATCCGCAGCCGGTCGCGCCACGGATCGAGCGCGCCGAGCGCGCCAAGGATGACGCCGACGAAATCGTCGGTCATGGGATAAAGGGAAATCTGTGCGCCTGAAAACATCGCCCGCCTCGCTCCGCTGGTATTATCCAGATCAGCTTTAGGGTCCGAAGGCTTGCCGCCCTCATCTCAGCCCCGACCATACGGAGCACCCCTGTGGATGAGCGGGTTAAAGCATTGTTCGCGACATTGGGGAAGCCGTTTGTTGAAGGCACTGCGGCAAAGTGTTTTGGGCCAGACGGGCCGGGCGCCCGGGCGTTCAGAGCGACTCGTCAGTTCGTTGCGTTATGAGATTTCCACGAATTTCTTATAACTGCGTTGAAATTCAAGCTGATAAACGTAATTACAAGAAAACGGCAGAGCCTCCGCGCAGCCCTTACGGTTTCTGCATTTCCTTATCCGCGACCCCATCCGAACTGTGCTGCTGCGTCGCTAGGGCTTGCCTGTGCTGGTCCCCTCGCCCCAGCGCTACGCCATCCACAAGCTGATCGTCGCCTCGCGACTCGGGCCGAGCGCTGGGGCCAAGCGGGAGAAGGATCTCCATCAAGCGCGCCTGCTGACCCAAGCGCTCGAAGCCACGCGTCGCCAGGACGACCTTGCCTTCGCCTTCATGGACGCGTGGGACAAGGGCGAAAACTGGCGCGAGACGATCCGGCGCGGCCTGAACCTGTTCGACGCCGACACGAGGGAAACAGTCAACACCATCCTGGGAAAATCCCTCCGCGAAATTGGTGCGAGTCCTGAAGGATTCACGATGCGTGATTAGCTGAAGCGACCGCTGCTATATTCATTGTCATCGTCCCAACTGTACGAAATTGGCTTGACGCTCGTTCGTACATAAAGTACGATATCTCTTTTCGCAGAGAGGAATGTCCTTGAGCACAGCGAACCATGTTGCCTTCGCCGATCTCTCTCGTCCTTTGCTGTCACCCCCGTCATTGCCGCCGCCCTTGTTGCCGCCGCCTTTATTGCCGCCCCCTTTGTTGCCCTTGTCATTCGATCAGTGCGAACGCCTCGCCGGGGCCTGGCGAATGGCCAGCCAGGACATCGCCGACGACATCCGCTTCATCCGCCAATATCTGAAAGTCGTTGCCGAGAAGGACGAGAGGCTGTCGACCGGCACCCTTGTTCACAGCCGCGCCTATGTCGAGGCCTGCGCCGGCTGGCTGCCACAGACTGTAGCGCGCTATCTGCGCCACCTGCGCCAGATCACCGAATGCGAACTGGCCATGACAGCTGCCGGGATTCGCTTTGCGCTGTCGAGTTATGCCTGGGAGGCATGAGGGCGCCTGTCGCCAAACACAAGGAATTGCGCTGCCCGTCGCAGGCGCAATTCGTCAGGTTGAGAGGCTCGGGCGCGCCTGAACGGCGGGCGCCAAGGATGGCCCGGCCAGCTAATTCCGGCCTTGCTTTATTTCGACTGGCCTTGTTTCAACTTGGCCTTATTTCGATTTGGCTTTGCCGGACTTTGCGGCGGCAGGCTTCGCTGCCTTTGACTTGGCGGCTGCCTTGGCGGGCTTGGCGTCAGCTTTCTTCGCCGCCTTTTTTGGCTTGGCGACCGCGCCATCGACTTCAGCCGTGGCCTGCTCCCAGTGTTCCTGATGCGCGCCTTCAGGCCGGCCGGCCTTTTCCCAAATCTCGTGCGCGCGCTGGCGAATGCGGTCCTGTTTGTCGTCCGTCACTTAAGCCTCCGTGGTTGGGTCCGGTCGGTTGGTCCAGATTCCACGAAAACATTAGCCGAAAATTCGGCCGGCGTCTTGAGTGACGAGACATCTCAGCGCGGGTCGGAAATCACCGCAACGCCGAGCAGCGCCGCTTTCTTGACGATCAGCCCCGCGAGGTCGGCATCCGAACGATCGGTGCCGGTGCGCTCCCGCAGGAGCGCGATCGCTTCCTTCATCGATAACAGCGCCGTGTTGCGCTCGGCCAGCAACTTGTCGCAACACGCCGCAACATTGGCGGAGTTCGGGGTCTCGACATGCGGCAACATGGCAATTCTCCTTTCATCATGTTCGTCATTCGGCCCTGCCGCCCTTTTGGGAAGAACGACAGGGCCGTATCACCGATGAATGGTTAGGTTGTCGAGCGTTACTCGACCACCTCGACAATCCTGCGCGTGCTGGGGTCGACCAACACGGTATGGTTGTCGACGACGGCGTATCTGTACTGAACGTCGGGAACCTCCTGCAGCTCGACAGTGTCAGGCAAGGCAGTGCCGACATTCAATTCGACGCCGAGCAGATTGACCGAGGCAAGCGGATGTTTCTTTACGTACTGGTGCACGACCGTGCGCTGTTCCGGGGTGATGATCACCTGCTGCTGTGCCGGCTGCGTGACGATGACCTCGTCGGCGGCGGCAATGCCGATACCAGCGATCATGGCGAGCCCGGCGACGGCGGGAATAAGGATGGTTTTCATCTTCGTCTCCTGTCGTTGTTGGCGAGCTCCGCCGTGTTCCCGCATGAGGCGAAAACAGCGCAGATCGAGGTGGCGGGCTCCTGGAGGCAAACGCAGCCGGTACGGTCTTGTTCCGCAAGCGGAGACTAAATTGATCGGCTTCCCGGTCATGCCAGCAGAACCCGCACCCGCAAGATTCGCATTGAAGCACAATCCCTCAGGAGACCTTCGACGTGGACGATGCACGGCTCCAAATTCCGGTGGCGATCGCGGCCGGCGCCGGCATTGATCCGGTGACCGCGTCGCCCGGCCAAGACCGGAACCTACCGCCTTCGTGCCACGCCGTGAAGTTTCAAGCAAAGGTCATTGCTTCGGCGGCTGCGCAGGCACCTCGCCAGGCTTGATCACCGGCGTCTTGCCCTGGTCCGGCGGCGGCTGCGTCATACCCTGGTCACCACTGGGCGGCGGCTGCAGCACGCCGCCGCAGGGACCGAGCGTGCTGGTCGATTCGCCACCGCCATTGGCGACCGGCGGCTCCCGAGCATCGTCCTGAGGCTGCGCCTGGCAAGGCGCGGCAGGGCCGTTCCGGTCGCCATTGTCCTGCGCAGCCGCCGGGTCGGCCAGCGCCAAGAGCAGCACGCATGGGATGAGGGGGAAAGTCTTCATGGTCCAGCTCCTCTGGATTCATCTCCTTGGCAAAACAGACTAGTCCTTGGCAAAGCAGACTGGCGGCAATTGGTTCCACGGAGATGGAGTGGTTGCCGGAACCTGACAGCCGGAAGTGAGTTCCACCTTCTCGACGCAAAGCCGCCCAGAGGAGGCAATCATGGAAGAACGAAACAGAAAACCCAATGACGAGGTCGAGGCGCCACCGAGCAAAAACGATGCCCGCGACACGATCGCCAATGACGAGGTGGAGGCGCCGACGCCGCGCCGGCAGGATTGGGATGCGCTGCGTGGCGCAACGGTCCTGCCCGACGGAGCAGATGAGGAAAGCCTGCCGGACACCACCGGAGTCGAGAAGGAAGGCGAACTGCCCGAGGAGGATGACGACAACCCCTACCAGGACAGTGACGATGCCTTGCCCGACGACGCCGAGGAAGCCGCCATTGGTCACGACCTGGCGAGGCGCGGCGGCCCGTTCGACGAGGTGTAAGGGCAGCGACCGCGGACTTTCGAGAGGTTTCCCGGGACGTCCACGCCGTCACCAGTTGGACCAAGGATGAGCTGAAGGCGATGCCGGAGCATCGCGATTGATATTTCGAAGGATCCGGCTGGTCTGATCCTTCGTTTAAGGCGCCTTGGCGGTTTGGTTAAATTTAGCCCTTGTGGTCAAGGGCCGGCGGCGACGCAATCTCGGCACGTTCGACAGCCGCGAGGCAGCCGAGAAGCACGAACGCGAAGCCCAATATCTCAAGCGCCGTCGAGGCCGCTCGCCTGAAATCTTCAAAGTGCGCAAGATATCCCCGCCGCGGGCGGCGCAGACACGCTCCAGCATCGCAACGCTGCGAACCGGGCCATCGCCCGCCGGCACTTGAGTGCCGACGGGCTCTGACCTTCAGTTCGACCCGGGATCGCCGAGCGCCTCGGTGACGAAGGACGCCGCGATCAGGTCGTCGGCGTCGAGGCGTAGGGAGCCTTCGACACCCCCCATGATGGCCGCGACCTTCTGGAAGGTCTGCATCTCGTGTTCAGTAACGCTGGCGTCTCGCATCCTGGCTTTCAGATCGGCGATGCGTCGGCCCAGTGAGGCCGACGTTCCGATTTCTCTGTTCGACATGGTGGCCTGCTCCTCCCCCAACCCATGCTGTGGACGTACTCAAGTCTGCCTATATATAAGGCAGCGCGAATACAGTCGCCGCAACGCGCGATATCTGGGAAGGTTCCGGCGCCAAATAGTCACGAAATAATACGTGGTGGGACTCGGGTATGTTAAGCGCCGACGCGGCGATAGACACCGCAGCCAGCGGCTGCGGCCATCGGCCTGGCCAACCCGTGTCGCGGGTCGCGAATGCGGGTCGGACTTTGATCGCCGCGCGCGAACAGTCAGCGAGAGGCCGGAACCACGCCGGACACCGAGCGCGCCGTTTCGGGCGAAAACACCACGAAAGCAAAAACCAGAACGGCAGCGGCGATAATGACCGAGCCGCCGGCGACGATCGGTTCAAGCGCCGGGTTTCCCTGCAGCATCACATACAGCGCCGGCAGCATGATCACCAGGCCGAGTGTGTAGAGCCCGTAGTGGATCATGGCGATGCGACGCGCCGCCTTTTGCGGATTGAGCGCGTAGTAGCCGCCGAAGATGGCGCTCGTCACCCAACCGAGCAGATTGATATGCGCGTGCGCCGGAAAAGCGGCGTGGTCACCAGAGATCGCCATCTGCAGGCCGGCCGCAATCCCCAACATCAGGAACAAGATGGCAGTTTTGAAAAAGAGTTCTGAAACCCTCGGCATGTCATTTCTCCCCCTATGCGGTCTGCGACCGCTTGCGACCTGGAGAATACACCCACGCGGAGAACTTTTCCACGCCCCGGTTATGGGGCCATGCCTGCACAGCTTTTTGCACGCTGTTCGACTTTTCTGGCTGCCACAACCCGGCGCCGCCGCGCTACGGCGTCAGCAAGATGTCGGCGCCCGCTCGCTCGTCGAACACCACCGCGCAGCCGCGCCCCAGCGCCACTGCCGACAGCGCGTTGGCCACCGTCTCGTCCGGCGATACGAAATCACCGGTCAGCACTCGCAACTCCTCCACCGCCCTGGCCATTGACACGCAGTGCCCGGCAACGCGATCGCTCGTGCAGGCGTCAATGACGCTGACGAGGTCGATCATCTCGAACTGGCCCATACCGGCCTCCAAAAAAACAGCGTCCCGTCGCGGATATGAACGCCGAGGCGAGAGGCAATGTTCCGCAGGTCCGATGCCCAGGCGGAGCACTCGACAGCCCGACCTGGAACGGGCCGGCCGGCGACAACCGCTTCGCTTGACAATAGGCCCTGTTTGTTCTCTATTTGTTCGGCAAAAACGCCTCTCACAACAGACGCGGCTAATGCTGCAACGCCGCAAAGGGAACGGTCGGGATGGAGCCCACCATCCTGCATGCGGATCTCGACGCCTTCTACGCCTCGGTCGAGCAGCTGCTCGACCCGGCGCTCAGGGGCAAGCCGATCGCCGTCGGCGGCGGCGTCGTGCTTGCCGCTTCCTACGAAGCCAGGGCTTTCGGCGTGCGCGGCGGCATGCCCGGACGACGCGCGCGCGAGCTTTGCCCCGGACTGATCTTCGTCGGCGGCCATTTCGCCGACTATCAGCGGCTGGGCGACGCCGCCATCAAGGTGCTCGACGATTTCACGCCGCTGGTCGAGCGGATTTCCATCGATGAAGCCTTTGCCGACGTCGCCGGCTGCACGCATCTGTTCGGGCCGCCGGCCGAGATCGCCGCCACGGTGCGTCAGCGCGTCCGGGCAGAGCTCGGCCTGCCGATCTCGATCGGCGTGGCGCGCACCAAGCATCTGGCCAAGATCGCCTCGCAGGTGGCCAAGCCCGACGGGCTGGTGGTGGTCGATCCGGACACCGAACTTGCCTTCCTGCATGATCTGCCGGTCGGGCTGATGTGGGGCGTCGGCCCGGCGACCAGAGCGCGGCTGGCCGAGATCGGCATCGAGACCATCGGCCAGTTGGCAAAGACGCATGGTGGGGCGCTGCGAAGATTGCTCGGGCCCGCCGCCGGCGAAAAGCTGGCGTCGCTGGCATGGAACCGCGACCCGCGAAAGCTCGAAACCCACAGGCGGTCGCATTCCGCCGGCGCGCAGTCGGCGCTTGGCAGACGGCCGGCCGAGGCGCGTATCTTCGGACCCGTCCTGCTGCATCTGGCAGACCGGGTCGCCAGCCGGCTCAGGGCGAAATCACGGCCCGGGCGCACGGTGACGGTGCGCGTGCGTTTCGCCGATCTGCGCGCGGTCACACGCTCGCTGACGCTCGATCAGCCGATTTCGGCAACCGCGATGCTGGCCGAAATCGCCGAGGAGCTGGTGCGCGGCGTGCTGGCCGCCAACCCTCGAGAGAAGACCATCTCGCTGCTGGCGGTCTCGGTGTCGCAGATGGAAGAAAGTGCCGAGCTGCAGCTGGAGCTGCCGCTCGGGCTTGCCGATGAAAAGCAGCGGCCCGGCAGCAGGCAAGGCCTAGCGCGCTTTGGCGCCGACCGCGCCATCGACAAGATCCGCCAGCGCTTTGGCAGAGAGGCTGTCGGCTATGGCGCCGTGGCGCTGGAAGCCCGGCGCTCGGTTCCCGATGCCTTCCGCGAACTGGCGGAAAAGGAGCTTTGAGGACCGCCGCGACGGCCAGGCCAATGCTTACGCGGCACCCGAAGATAGCGCTGCATTTCCGGTCTGCCTGAGCAGGCCGACCAGCCAGGCCAGACCCGCCGCAGTTTCGGACATTTTTCGCACCGCAACCCGGCCACGCCATGCACGCCCAAGAACAACGCTTTGTCGATGAAGGTGGACTTGCAGTTAGTGCATCGGGACCAAGAAAACCCGGGACGGGACGACGGCGCCGCGAAGGTTGACAGTGCCGATCCGTCTGGCATTATCGCGTAAGGTTGGAGGATTCACTATGAAGAAAACCTATTCGAAGCCTGTTCTGGTCAAAAAAGGCAAGCTTTCGCAGGTTACGGCGCTCGCCAATGGAGCGGGTTCCGGCCCGATCGAGTGAAGTCGTTGAGTCGGCTGTCGCCTGATCTGGCGGCCTCGCCTGACACTGGAGATGCGGCATGAAGAAGACCTATTCGAAGCCGGCGCTGGTCAAGAAGGGCAAGCTCTCGCAGGTTACAGCCGACAATGGTAACGGCTCCGGGCCGGTCGCCGTCTAGCAGCCGATTATCCGACGCCTCGTGCCGTCTGGCCGGGAACAGGGCTTTGGGTGCCCGACGTGGAGAGTGGAAAATGAGGAAGACCTATTCCAAGCCAGTGCTGGTAAAAAAGGGCAAGCTCTCGCAGATCACCGCGAACGGCGCTTCTGCTCCTATTCCGGGCTAAACTCGTTCCCCGGTAGATCGAGATCCTCCTGGCAGAGTCGGGCGGCTTGATCGTTTCCGGAGCATGATCTCCCGCAGGCGGCGGGACCGTTCAGCGCACAACCACCAGATCGTCGAGCACGAGCTGCCAATAGTGGCTCGTGGAGAGGCGCACGCGCGTCACCGCCGCCAGCATCGGCGCATAGTGGACGGGCGCCAGTGCCGACAGGACGATCGTGTCGCTGGCGATCAGCCGGTCGCCAAGCCAGCTCTCGACCAGTGCGGTTTCGCCTTCGGACTTCAACCATGCCGCTGTCAGCATCACGGAATGGAACCCGAACGGTTTGTCGCTCGAGAATTCGGCCGGGTGTCCGCTGCTCGTATAGCAGACATGGTCTCCCGAGATATTGCCGTTGACGTAGCCTTCGCTGCCTTCGGTATGATCGCGCGCCAGTGCGTTCAGGTTGAACCAGGTCAACCCGGCATAACCGGACGGCACCTTGCGCAGGCCGCGCGTCGTGACATCGTCGAAACCGATGGCCTGCAAGGACGCGGCGCTGTCGACAGCCGCGTTCTCGGGCGACAGCAGGCCGAGCTCGGTCGGGTAGGCGGACAAGGCCAGTCGTCGTTCCATGCCATCGCCGGTGACTTCGATCGCGTCGGCGTCATCGGGCAGATCGAGACGGAAGCCATCACTTAGCGGATGCACTGCCACCTCTTGCCCTTTCGCCATCACCGAGATGCTCGCCGAAGCACCGTCCGCTACGCGGCCGCTGAGCCGGCGTATCGCAAACAGGCCGACCGGCTGCAGCATTGCTTCCGAGGCCAGCCCGGTGGGCGAGCCCGGCAGCGGCCGGAGGTGCTGCGACTGGACCTCGTTGGCGCTGCTCGCGCGCCAGCCGGGCGGAACCGACACGGTGAAGCGGTAGCTGCCCGGCACATGGATGGGCGCGGCGCGACGTTTCGTCGACGCCAGGAAATTGGCAAAGCCGCCGCGATTGCTCCGCGCCGCGGCGACGAAGCGGCCGTCGCCATCATGCAGTCTGACCATGATGCCGGCCATCGGGCGGTCGCCGAGCCCGTAGCGGCCGTCGCGATCGGCATCGAAATAGACAAAGGACGAATGATTGAGCTTGCCGTGGTTGCCCGACCAGTCGCGGCGCACGGCGTAGTCGTTGGCCGGATCTTCACGAAGCCGGGCTCTGCGACGAGACCGCGCCAGCCGCCAGGCGAGAGCCGCAACGACAGCAGCGAACCCGACAAGGAGTATTGCCTTGATCACGGACGGCTCAAGCAATGCTGTCGGCCCTGCTCATCTGGATCTCCTGCGCATACATCGATCCATATATCGATGCTGCAGGCGCTTGAGCAACCGGACACGGGACCGGCGGACCACGGCATCGGCGTCACATATCCATTTCAGGCAACTATTCCGGCGACGGTACCGGCGGCTTCGTCGTCAGCGCCGCGCCGAAGGCGGCGACGACCACGGCGGCGATGCCCGCGCATTGCAGCGGGCTCAGGATTTCGTGCAGGAACAGGAAGCCGGCCAGCGCGCCCAGCGCCGGCTCCAGACAAGTCAGCGTGCCGTAGAGCCTGGCCGGCATCCGGGTCAGCGCCACCATCTCCAGCCAGAACGGCAAGGCGCTGGAGAACAGCCCGACCAGCAGCGCGCTGACCAGGATCGCGGGTGCGATCAGGCCGGTACCCGCCTCGGCGAGGCCGAACGGCAGGCCGACGGCAGCGGCAATGACCAGCCCGTAAGCCGTGGTCTGGCTGCCAAGCTCCGCGCCGGCCTTTTGTGCAAAGACGATGTAGAGCGCCCAGCAGCCGCCGGCGGCCAGCGCCAGCATCACGCCGACCGGGTCGAGTGAACTGCCGGAGTGGATGAAGGGCGACAACAGCAATATGCCGGCAACGGCCAGCACCACCCAGACGAAGTCGGTGGCGCGCCGCGACGACAGCGTCGCCACGAGCAGCGGGCCGGAGAATTCGAGCGCCACCGCGACGCCGAGCGGAATTCTGGCGAGCGCTGCGTAAAACAAAAGGTTCAGCGCCGCGAGGTTGACGCCATAGGCGATGAGCCAGGGCAGCACGGCGCGCGACGGCCGCACCCGCCACGGCCTCAGCACCGCCGCCAGCATCAGCGCGCCCACGACCAGCCGCAGCGCCGTGGTGCCGTTGGCGCCAATCAGTGGAAACACGCCCTTGGCGAAGGTGGCGCCGATCTGGATCGACACCATTGCGCCAAGCAACGCGCCGATCGGCAAGGCCTTCGCTTCAGCTACGGCAATCGGCGTCGACGTCAATTCCAGTCCCCCCCGCGGTGCGCCGCAGCGTTGGCCCGAGATATGGATAATAGGCCTGGCTGTCGTGTGGCACGGGCAGACTGTTGATGGGGCAAGACGTGGAAGGCGAACGCCGACGTGTCCAGCCGATAGATGGGTAACACTTTGAACCGGATACATAGGTGACACTTCTCTCCCCCTATGCGTCCGCCGCAGCGCCAAGCGGATTGGTTGGCGCGGCGCTGCGGCGGACAAGCTTCATGTGCCGTGTGTCGATGAAGCCGAGCGGGTGGGCATGGAATGAGAGTGTCCATTGTCCGTCTTCGGTCTCCAACGCAGCGACCGGTTCGCCCGCCAGCGCTTGCGAGACATATATGAAGCCGCCATTCCATCGGATCTCGCCATTGTGGCGCACGCGGCGGACCGAGGCCTCGGCCGGATAGACGGGCTCGGGTGGTGTCCTGGGCATGGCGCGCTGTGAGGACCGGTAGTGCTGGGCGGGCGTATCCATGCCCAGCGCCTCATGGGGACGTTCCTCATTGTAGCTGTGGCGGAAGGTCTCGAAGGCCTGGCCCTGTGCCGTTCGGTCGGCTTCCGGTGCCTCGGCCATCGGCAGCATGGTCAGGTGAAAGCGCTCGTGACGTCCGTTCTGCTGTGGCCTGCCGGGTGCGATCCGCTCCAGCGTGATGCCAAGCTTGATGAAGCGCACGAGGAACTCGGGAGCCGTGCGCCTGAGCCGTGCCACGATCTTCTTTGGACCCCAAAGCGGATGCAGCTCCTTGGCCGCCACAATCCGCTCAACCAGATCCTGAGCTGTCGCCCGGCCATGATTGAGCGGGGCTCGCGGCAGGTCGTGCAAACCCTCAGGCCCAAACGTCCGATAGCGTCCTAGCCATTTGTAGCCGTTCTTGCGTGAGATCCCGTAGGCCGCACAAAGCGCAACCATCGTCTCATCCCCAGAAAGACACTCCACAACAAACCGTAGCCGCTCGTCCATGATGCCAGTCTCTCGCCAAACCATCGCCGGTCCTCCGGCGGACAAGAAAACTGTCACCCATGCTATCGGTCCATTCTGTTACCTATCTATCCGGTTCGGACAGACGCATTTCCTCTCCCCCGTCGATCGGGGGAGAGGTGTCGAGCGTAGCTCGACGGAGTGGGGGTCGACCGTTCATCCGCCTGATTGCCTGCTTGCAGGCGTTTCGCGCTCGCTTCCGTCGCTCCTGTTTTGCGGCGACCGTGGGTTTCATGACCGCCTTCCCCCACTCCGTCGCCGCTTCGCGGCGCCACCTCTCCCCCCTCCGGAGGGAGAGGAAAAGAAGCTAGCTCGCCAGCCCATACACCAGGCTCACACGTCCATCCGAAAGCGCCTCGGCCTTGCGCAGTTCCAGTCCGTGCCGGGCGTGCACCATGCCGAACAGCGCCTTGCCGTCGCCGGCGAGCAGCGGATAGACGATCAGCCGCATTTCATCGACCAGGCCGGCTTCGATCAGGCTGGCGGTGATGCGGGCGCCGCCCATGAGGTAGATGTTCTTGCCGGGCTCGCGCTTCAGCGCCGCGACGTCGTCGAGGCGGCGCAGGAAGCGCGTCGAGGCCCAGGCTGACGTCGTCATGGTGTTCGACAACACATAGTGCGGTGTCTTGGCGGCAAAGCGCGCCCATTCGAGTTCGGCCGGGTCGACCAGTCTGCCGGTCATCGGCAATGGCTGGTCCGGCTCGTTCTGTTGGATCGCGCTCCAGTAGCGCTCATAGCCGGCATACATGACGCCGCCGAGCAGGCAGGCGTCGATCTCAGGCATCAGGCCATATTCCTCCGACCAGTTGTCGACCCAGTCGGCAAAACCTTCGGGGCCTTCCATCTTGCCGTCGATGGAGATCTTCATTCCGGTGATCAATTTACGCATGACTTCCTCCTTCGGGCTTGCGGGATGCAAGCACGTTGCCTGGTTTCACTTCCGATGACGCGCCGCGGTGTCTGGCGAAGGCGCGTGTTTCGCCGACCCTTGCGCCGGCATCCGGCGCAAGGGATCGATGGTGCCCGGTTGGACCGGGCGATGCGTTAGGTCAGGTCAGGCCGGCAGGCGCCGATCGTATTCCGCCACGATACGGCTAAAGCTGTCCCAGAACGGTTCGGGCTTCTCGGCCGCCACGCGGGCAACCAGGAGGTCGAGATGCACGTGCCAGCCTGCAGCATGCATCATCAGGCTCGAGCGGTCTGGCAGGCGGCGGTGGACCAGGGTGAGCAAGACGTCGTCGCCGCGCTGCGCCAATTCGAACGTGACATTGCCGCTGCCGTTCCAGGTGATGGTGAGCTTGAGCGGCGGGTCGCACTCGACGATCTGGTTGTGCATCCGCTGCTCGCCGCCACTGAAGCTGGCCGGCCTGTCGCCGGGCGGGTCGGTCAGTTCGTCGTTGCGCCAGACCAGCTCGAAGGAAGAGCCTTCCTCCATCTCCATGTCGCCGGCCGCCAGCCATTGGCGGCGCAGATCGCTCTGCGTCAGATATTCCCAGACGCGCTCCCTGGTTCCGGGTAAAAGCCGTTCGACCCTCAACGTGGCCGGCTGGATCAGCTGGGCGTAGCCGTCGAAGCTGTTCATCTGGTTCATCGGTCGTCTCCCTCGGATGATGTTGGCCTGGATGTGTCTGGCTTGGGTGATTCCGGCTTGGATCGTTCTGGATTTGCCGGTGCCGGCGTTGACGGCGTTGTCGACGTTTTGCGCCCCGCCTCCTCGCGCAAAAGCTGTTCGAGGACATCGAGGCGGCTGTTCCAGAAACGCGCGTATTGGCCGAGCCACTGATAGGCGGTGGCCAGCGGGCGGGCCTCGAGGCGGCAGACATGGGTGCGGCCGCGCACTTCACGCCGGATCAGCCCGGCATGCTCCAGCGCCTTGATGTGCTTGGAGGCGGCGGCCAGCGACATGGCAAAGGGCTGTGCCAACTCGCTCACCGTACGCTCGCCGCCGGCGAGGTGGTTAAGCATGTTCCGGCGCGTGGCGTCGCCGAGGGCGTGAAAAACCTGGTCCATCTGGGGCGTCTCTAATTCAACCATGTAGTTGAATATAGAGGCGAGATTTTAGATAGTCAACTGGTTGGTTGAATGTTTTTTGGAGAGACGGAAAAGGCCGGCTAACGGCGATGGTTGGCGAAGCCGAAGAGGCGCGCAATCTCCCCCCTCGTGGGGGAGATGTCCGGCAGGACAGAGGGGGGCGCGAAGGATCGCTACGTTCGACAAGTCGTGTCGGCTAGGACCGACTTCGGCCCAAGCCGTTGCCAAACAATCGACAGGCCAGCGGGACAGTGCCCCCCTCTGGCCTGCCGGCCATCTCCCCCACAAGGGGGGAGATCAGCAGCTTCAATCTCACCCCGCCATCGCCAGCGGCACCGCGCTCTTGTTGGGGATCTGGATGTCGATCTCCAGCGTCGACATGGTCTCGCCGCGGTCCATCGAAACTTGCAGATAATCCTGGTCGATCTGCACATGCTTGGCGATCACCGCCATGATCTCTTCGCGCAGGATGGAGACGAGATCGGGCTGGCTGCGGTTGCGGCGCTCATAGGCAAGCAGCACTTGCAGCCGTTCGCGCGCCACCGGCGCGCTGGTGCGCCGCTTGAAGATGTCGAGCAGGTTCATGCCGCCCTCCTTCCCAAAAGACGATCGAGGAAGCCCTTGCGCTCGAAGGGCACGATGACCGGCAGCTGTTCGCCCTCGAGCCGCTTGGCCGCGTCGATGTAAGCCTTGGCAGCGGCGTTCAGCGGCTCCGACAGCGTCACCGGCGAACCGAGGTTGGAGGCGCGCAGCACATCCTGGCTTTCCGGAATGATGCCGAGCAGCGGCACCGACAGTATCTCCAGCACATCGTCGATCGACAGCATTTCACCGCGCGCGGCGCGTCCCGCATCGTAGCGTGTGACCAGCACATGCTTGGCGATCTGCTCGCCCTCCTCGGCGCGCAAGGTGCGGGAATCGAGCAGGCCGATGATGCGGTCGGAATCGCGCACCGACGACACTTCCGGATTGGTGACGATGACCGCCTCGTCGGCAAAGCGCATGGCGAGCTGCGCGCCGCGCTCGATGCCGGCCGGGCTGTCGCAGAAGACATAGTCGAAGACCGAGCGCAGCTTGCCGATGACCTCGGCCACGCCCTCCTCGGTCAGCGCATCCTTGTCGCGCGTCTGCGAGGCCGGCAGCAGGAACAGCGTCTCGACCCGCTTGTCGCGGATCAGCGCCTGCGACAGCTTTGCCGAGCCCTGGATGACGTTGACGAGGTCGAACACGACGCGCCGTTCGGCGCCCATGATCAAATCGAGGTTTCGCAGGCCGACGTCGAAATCGACCAGCGCCACCTTCTTGCCGGTCTTGGCGACCGCCGCCCCCAGAGCCGCGGTCGAGGTCGTCTTGCCGACGCCCCCCTTGCCCGAGGTGACCACCACTACCTTGCCCATCAATAAAGCCTCCGTTGTTGTTCGTTATATCGTTGGTCGGGCGCGAGCAGCGCCTGCCGCATTAGCTGAAAGGGGCGATGCGCAGCATGCCGTTGTCGAGAAAGGCCTGCACAGGCTTGCCCCGGACTGACGGGTCCATCTCCTCGGCGGTGCAATACCAGCCATCCACCGACAGAAGCTCGGCTTCGTTCCTGCGGCAGAAGACACGCGCCGCCGTGTTGCCTTGAGCGCCCGCCGAAGCGCGGCCGCGCAGCGTGCCATAGACATGGATGGAACCGGTGGCGACGATCTCGGAGCCGGAGGCGACCGAACCCAGCACGATGACATCGCCATGCGGATGGAAGATCAGCTGCCCCGAACGGATCGGCGAGCGGATCATCAACGTGCCGGCGTCCGGCGCGGCAATTTTGGCGTCTTTCGGCTGTGCCTTGGCATCGCTCGCCGGTTTCAAGTCGCCCGCCTTCAAATCGCCGGCCTCTGCCTTGATGTCACCGGCCGCCTTCGTATCGCCTGCCGGCGTGGCGTCATCCGCCCTGCCCGCCTTGCGGCTCGGCTGCAGCAGACCGTCGGTGGTCGCCTCCTTGGCGCCGACCAGCACCGGCGGCAGATGCGCGCCAAGCTCGGCGCCGCCATCAAGCTCGATGGCATAGATGCGGATGCCGCGCTGGCCGAGCAAATCGACCAGCGCTTCGATGGCCACGACATCGGGCTTCAGCACATTCAGGTCGAGCACCACCGGGCGCCCGGCAAAATAGCCCGGCGAGTTGCCGACCCAGCGATCGAGGCTCTCCAGCCAGACATCCAAAGGCGCCTCCGGCGTCAGCGTGAACGCGACGAAGGAGCGGGCGCGAAAGCGAATGGATTTGGCCTCGAGGGGAGCGGCAAAGGTCACGGCGGGCGATTCCTTACTGAGAGGTAAACGCTAGCCGTGGTATGGTTAATGAAAGGTTAATGAACTGAATAACCGCATGGCAGATCGGACGCCAATTGGCGACACAGACCGCGACATTCACGAAACTAAGCGCGATTGCTAAGGAACAACGCTGGCGTTGCAAGGGCTATCTAAGTATCACCACTGGGTGAAATCTGGGGCTTGGCGAGATGAAGTTCTTTCGTGTGGCGTTGGCGGCAATCACCGCCGCGGCAATCTACCTGCCGTCCGCGGCAAGCGGCGGCGAGATCGCTTGCGCAACCACCTACGCCGGCCGGCGAATCACCCTCGTTGTCCCCAACGCTGCCGGCGGCGGCTATGATACCTATGCCCGTGCATTTGCGCCGGCCCTTGCCAGCACGACCGAGCTCGATGTCAGGGTCGTGAATATGCCCGCGGCAGGCGGATTTGCGGCGCTAAAGCGTGTAACCAATGCGCCATCCGACGAACTGGTCCTTATGATTGAAAGCGTCTCCGACATAATTTCGCAAGGTGACATTTCGGCTGGCGTCGACAACTGGACGAATCGGCTAAATCCGATAGGACTGATTCACATCGATCCCGAAGCGTGGATCGTTCGGAACGATGTCGATTTGCAAAGCGCCAAACATCTGGTCGCGTCGGTTTCATCGCTTGAAGCCGGCATCCTGCCGATAGTGCTCACCGCGCACCTCCTCGATATCAAGGTCGACGTGGTCTCGGGCTATGAAGGCAGCGGCGCACTCATGTCCGCGCTCCTGCGTGGCGAAGGCGATATGACATCCAATTCATTGACGACAGGCTTGCGCTCGACCGCCGCAGGCGAAGCCAAAGTCGGTCTGGTTCTCACGGAGGGACCTGACCCGAACGCGCCAGGCGTGGCTTTCCTGGCGGGTGAAGGAGGGTTGGTGTGGCAGCGCAGCCAAGGCCTTTCCAAGGAGAAGCAGGAAGAACGATTGCGGTTGGCCATCGCCGTCGCGAAAGCTTCGGCGACAGCGCGGGGATTTTTTGCCCCTGCCGACATGGAGCAGAAATCGCTAGGTTGTCTTCGTGACGCCGTCTCCGCCGCGGTCAAGAGCGATGGGTTCAAGGTGGCGCTTGAAGCTCAGAAACGTCCAATCGAGCCGCGCGACGCCGACCAGACCGTCATCGTGATCAACGATATGCTCAGTGCCTTCCATGAGGCGGAAGCGTATCTGAAAAAACACCCGGAACTCGAGCGGGATGCGCGAGCAACGCGCTGATGACCGGATATTGGGCTGCCCTCGGCACTGGACTGGGCAATGTATTCTCCTGGCCGAACATACTGATCCCGGTGCTTGGCACCTTGGTTGCCATGGCTACGTCCTTTCTTCCAGGGATTGGCGGCGCCAGCCTTGCAACCCTTCTGCTGGTCGCAACCGTGCATTGGGATCCGGTATCGGTGTTGTTGCTGTTTGGCGCCCTGACCGGCGGCGCGACCTTCATGGGATCTATAACGGCTATCCTCTTCAACATACCGGGCAACGCGCCAAGCGCGGCAACCCTGCTCGACGGCCATCCGATGTCCAGGGCCGGCCTGCCTCGCACCGCGATAGCCGCCGCGGCAACGGCCTCGGCCGTCGGATCGGTTTTTGGCGTCCTCGTCCTCATAGCGCTCATGCCGATCATTCGGCCGTTCATCCTGCAATTCGGACCGTTTGAATACGTGCTGCTCGGCGTATGGGGCCTGTCGACGATCATTGCGGTTCCAAGCGCGTCCCGTCTGAAAGCGCTGGCGATGGCGCTGCTGGGGCTTTTGGTCGGTCTTGTCGGAACTGATCCGACCTATGGCCAACCACGCTGGACGTTTGGGAGCATCGCTCTCTTCGACGGCGTCGACATGGTCGCGCTGCTGCTTGGCTTTTTCACCGTTTCTGAAATCATCTCGTGGCGAAAAAGATTGCAGCTTGAAAAAGCGGCTGGCCTGGAAAACGCGAACGACTCGATCTGGACCGGTATGCTTGCTGTCTTTCGTCATTGGGGACTAACAATGCGATCGTCGGCCATCGGCGTGTTGGTCGGCATCATTCCAGGTGTTGGAGGAACGGTCGCCAGCTTCGTTGCCTACGGGCAGGCGATCCAGACAACCCCCAAGGACCAGCGCTCAAGGTTCGGATCTGGTGACATCAGGGGCATCATTGCGCCGGAAGCGGCCGTCGATTCGAAGGACGGAGGCTCGCTTCTGCCGACCGTTGCCTTCGGCCTTCCCGGCAGCGAGGGCGGCTTGATCCTGCTGACAGTCCTGACGGTACACGGCATCGTTCCGGGCATACCGATGCTGACGACCGACTTGCCCCTGACGTTCACGTTGATTACCGCGCTGCTGCTGTCGAACTTGCTGACGTCCGCAGTGGGATTGGCGTTGACACCATATTTTGCGCGCCTGACTGCTCTCAGGATCGACCGCATCGCGCTCCCGATCATTGTCGTCAGCTTCGTGACGATCGTGCAGCTAAACGGGCTGCTGATCGATCTGTACGTAGCCGTCGCTTTCGGGCTGGCCGGCTACATGCTGAAGCGCCTCGACTGGCCGCAAATTCCTTTTGTCATATCATTCGTCCTGGGCGGCTTCATCGAGCGAAACCTGGCGCTCAGTGTGGAGTTGGCCCGTGTCGGCAGGCTGAACCCTCTACAACGGCCGGCGTCGTTGACGATCATGGTCATAATCGCGCTTTCCCTCGCATGGATCGTGCGCGGTGGTGTTTTGCCGCCGCGACGTGTCAAGCCAAAGCGTGCCGATGCCGCAGTCGCATGGCTGTTGACCGGTGGATGCGCTGTGCTGGCAGCGATATCGCTCCAAGGGCAGCCAGGCTATTCGATCTTCGCGCAGGCCGTGGCCTGGTGTTGTCTGTTTGCGATGCTCGCGGTCGCCCTTGTGCAAACGATCTCGCTTGTTGGCCACGAGAAACAGGGAGGCGAACGGACCCATACGATCCCGGAAAGCCATCGTGTGCCGTTGATGATGATGCTCCTGTTGCCGGTCGCTGTCTGGCTGGCGGGCCTCCCGGCGGCGCTGTCCCTGTTTACCCTGGTATGGATTTCAGCCGGTCAGAAGCTGACCTTGAAGTCGGCGACACTGGCATCTTGCACCTCGGTTGCGGTCGCAGTGGCGACCTGGTTTTATCTCGATCGGATAGCCGCTATCGACCTTCCCGCTTCTGCGATGTCGCACTTATTCTAGTGGTCGGGCTACATCCTGACGGCGACGATTTCGTATCTTGGAATTGTCTGGACGCTGTCGGCAGCGGCAAGCGGGGAAACGCTTTTCCCGGTATGATGCTGCTCCGAGCCGACAATCGTCAGGTTGGATTGCTTCAGCATATCCGCAAGGTCTGAATATGTAGTGCGATCTTCATGCAGCGGTTCACCCCAGAGCGCTTCGACGGCCGTCTTCAGCTCCGCCACGGCAGCGGCAGGAAAATGCGCCGCGACGGCGGCCTTCTCGATGGTCGAAAGCCTTCGGCCGATTTCAGCGCTGCCGCGAGGCCCCCTCGGCTGGTCTTTTTCCGATAGCAACCTCTGGGAGAGAAGCAGGCGTCCGCCAGGCTTGAGACTACGCGCCCAACTGTCGACCACCTGCTGGCGTGCGCTGCGGTCGAAGAAATTAAGAACGCTATGCGCGACAACTGCCTGCACCGGCGCACAGTCGCAACCGCGAATGTCGGCGCGGTGGGTCTCGAGCGCAAAACCGGCGGAGCGGGCAAACAGCCTGTTCTGTTCGACCGTCGTTTCACAGCGATCGATCAGCACAAATTCGGGCTCGATGCCGACCGGCCTCGTTTGGCCCAGAACCATTGCCGCCAGGCCGGTGTCGGCCGCGCCCGACAGGAGAATCCGACAGCGTCCCTCCTGGGCCACGGCAGCCAATTCACGTCCAAAGAACCCCCCGCCGGCCGGCTTGGCACCTTTCGATTCCAGCAGGCGGATCATGCTCCACGTGCGATGGTAGGGCATACACCCATGGCTCGGGTCACACAGCACCTCAGCCCAATCAAACGAAAAACGGGCAAGTTGCGTGAGTGGTTCGTCGGTGTAAATCGAGAGCCGTTGTCCTGCCGGTGGGCTTTCTCGCGGGCCGTTCATTGCGATTGCATCTTCCTTCGCCGGACCATTCTTGTTCTCCAAAGCCATCTCACCGGCCATATCCAGCGGCCCGACTGAATGAATTGGTAAGATCCGGCTGAAGGCAGGAAGTCGATTCTCCCGGTGCCGGAACTGTCGATTGCCTCGAATGCAACTTTCAACGCCGCGATAATGTGGCTACGTCGTTCCTCACGGGCGGCTGCGCCACCTTTGAACTTCGGAAAAGTCGGATTGGGGTTGACCTCGAATATCACCAATGCGCCGTCTCGCAACGTGTAGTCCACGCGGCCGAACTGGATATGGCCCGTATTGCAGGCGCGAAGCAGGTCCTCAGCGTGCGGATTGTCCTTTACGAAGGCGAGTTCCTCGCGCACGAAATCCGGGTCGGTGCTGCTTGCCGATGACTTAACGTTCCAGTCGACGGACCTAAGTATGTGCTGGGACACAATCGCGTCCCCAATGCGGAATGCGCCATACTTTCGATAGTAGCCGTTCGAATCGCGATCGGCTTCAAAGGAGACGGCGATGCGCCGCTTCATCGGCTTGGCGTTGCCCTGGAGCACGGCGATCGCCTCTTCAAGTTGGCGTGGGTTTTCCAGAAGCTTGGTTTCCGGCCCCCAAAAGCCATCTTCCATCCGGATAAAAACAGGGTAACGGGTTGGTCGCTCATCCTGCTCCAGACGCGATACTTCGACCGGGTTGATTCCTCTAATACGAAGCCGGCGGAGCAGGGCGAACCGCTCCAGGACAGTCGCGGGATGGTTTAGAATTCGAGCATCAGGGTCGGCGCGCTTTGCGGCTTCAGCAATATCCGCCGCCGCCATCATTTCCATGCCATTCAGATACTCAAAATCAGTAAAAACCAAGGTACCCGCGGGAAAGTTTAGTCGGCGGAAGACTGACTGATAGGTTTCCATGCGCAAAAGCGGCAACAAGTGCCCTGCCGACGAAATCAGCCGCCGCATCGGCGTCTGATTCAACTCGTGCACCAACACTGTGATCATCGTTGCTCGCCACCCCGTCTCGACGTCGTATAGAGAAAGTGGCGAGAGTGTCTACAGGCACGCTGGTGCCGCGAAGTGGTTGGCACTTCGTATCGCGGCATCTGGGCTGCTTCGCCGGCATCGGCACCGTCCGCTTACGGATGTTGCTATGGCCAGCACGGATCAATTTAGGCGCAAAGCTGTCAGAGAATGACGGCCCCTGTCGCGACTGCCAAAGTGATAAGTGTCAACAAGACACTCTGAAAGATCGTCCTAGGCCTCTGATCATGCCTTTGCCCGCCTCTTTCCCTCGCTCCCCCTCGCCGCCTGCTCAACCGCCGCCCTGTCCGTGCCCAGTCTGTCGATCAACTCCTGCGCCTCGTCGCCCGATATGCCGGTGCGCACGGCGAGTTCCTCGACGGTCAGCACGTCGGTGCTGGCGATCTCGCGCGGCAGGGCGTCGTCTGCGGTCAGCGGCAGGGCTGCTTCGCGGTCGATTTCGGCCTCGGCCCGGTGCCAGTGATGCTCGGGGTCGCCAGTGCCTTCGCGCTCCCAGATCTGATAGGCGCGCTGCTGTATCTTGTGATGCCGGTCGTCTTCCATGGTGGTTCCTCCCCTGGGCTTTGAGGACGATCCGAACGATCCCAGAAATCGCGCGGTCGCAATCGTTGCGGCGCCCTTCGCGCTGGCTATTCGCATTGCCGTCTCGGCCCGCCGGAATATGGCTGGTAGCTGTTGTCTTCCGGACGGTAGGAGCGATAGCGGCTGAAGCAGGATTCGACATGGTCGCCGCCGGCGGCCGCGTAGGCGCCCGCGCCCTCGACGTAGCTTGCCTCTCGCGGCGCGACGCGGTCGGCGGCGAGATAGGGCGATACGCAGGTGCGCTGCTGTCCGCTATAGGACATGTAGCTGTTGTCGTCGGGATCGTAGGAGCGGTATCGGCTGGCGCACCAGGCGAGATGCGGCGGCGGCAGTTCGGTCCGCGCGATGGCGCCGGTGACTGTGGGATCGGGCTGCTGCCTGGCCGGGTCCTGGGCTGGCTCCTTGGCGGCGATGTCGGCAGGCGCGGACTGCTCGGGCGGCACACGTTCGAAGTCCTGCGCCGTCTTGTCCACCGGCCGCGCTTTCCGGGTCCACAGTTCCGCCACGCTGACGGTGGGCCTTGCCTCCCGCACAGGCTTGGCGGCAAGCAGCCAGGCTGCGAAAACCAGCCCGCTGCCGAACACCGCAAGGGTCAGCACGAAGCCGCCGACCAGTCCCAAAATCGCTTTCACTCGACACTCCTTGTGTCCCTGCCAATAAAATGCGGGACATCACGGCTTGTTCCAGAAAAGCAGGCGCGAGGGACCTAAGTCTGACCGACCGACAACCGGCAGCTCGCCGAGAACCGGGTGCGGCGCGATTTTTTTCGACGGTGAAAAATCAAGGGAGCGGTCGAGCAGCCATTGGGCCACGTCGCAGCCGCTATTCCGCCGCCTCGGCATAGTGCTGAGGGACATAGTTGAGGATCGGGCCGAGCCAGCGCTCGACATCGGCCAGCGGCATGGCTTTGCGGCGGGCATAGTCCTCGACCTGGTCGCGCTCGACCTTGGCGACGCCGAAATAATAGCTTTCGGGATGGGCGAGATAGATGCCGGAGACCGAGGAGCCCGGCCACATCGCATAGCTCTCGGTCAGGCTGACGCCGACATTGCGCTCGCCGTCGAGCAGCCGGAACAAGGTCGCCTTCTCGGTATGATCGGGCTGCGCGGGATAGCCGGGCGCCGGGCGGATGCCGCGATAGGGCTCGCCGACCAGTTCGTCGGGCGCCAGCGTCTCGTCTGATGCATAGCCCCAGAATTCCTTGCGCACCTTCTCGTGCATGCGCTCGGCGAACGCTTCGGCGAAACGATCGGCCAGCGCCTTGACCATGATCGAGGAATAATCGTCATTGGCGCGCTCGAAGCGCTCTGATATCGCCACCTCCTCGATCCCCGCGGTGACGATGAAGCCGCCGATATAGTCCGGCTTGCCGCTGTCGGCCGGCGCGACGAAATCCGACAGCGCGACATTGGCCTTGCCGTCGCGCTTGGTCAGTTGCTGGCGCAGCGTGAAGAAGGTTGCCAGTTCCTGCGAGCGTGCCTCATCCGTGAACAGCCTGATGTCGTCGCCGACGGCGTTCGCCGGCCAGAAGCCGATGACGGCGCGCGGCGCGAACCATTTTTCCGCGATGATCTTTTTCAGCATCGCCTGCGCATCCTCGAACAGCTGGCGCGCCGCCGGTCCCTGCTTCTCGTCATCGAGGATCTTGGGATAGCGCCCCTTCAGCTCCCAGGTCTGGAAGAACGGCGTCCAGTCGATGTAGCGCGAGAGCTCAGTCAGGTCCCAGTTCTCGAACACTTTCACGCCGGTGAAGGACGGCTTCGGCGGTTCATAGGCGGACCAGTCCACCCTGTGCGCATTGGCCCTGGCCTTTGCCAGCGGCAGCCGCTGCTTGTCGGCCTCGGAGCGGGCATGCGCGTCGGCGACCTTTTTGTACTCGGCCCGCACTGTGTCGACGTAGCCGCCCTTGGTCTCCTTCGACAGCAAGGACGAGACGACGCCGACCGCCCGGCTGGCGTCGTTGACATAGACCGTCTGTCCTTTGGAATAGCGCGGGTGGATCTTCACCGCCGTGTGCACGCGGCTGGTGGTGGCGCCGCCGATCAGCAGCGGAATGTCGAAGCCTTCACGCTCCATCTCGGCGGCCATGTGCACCATCTCGTCCAGCGACGGGGTGATCAGGCCGGACAGGCCGATGATGTCGACATTTTGCTCACGCGCCGTCTGCAGGATCTTTGCCGCCGGCACCATGACGCCGAGATCGATGATCTCGTAATTGTTGCAGGCCAGAACGACGCCGACGATGTTCTTGCCGATGTCGTGGACATCGCCCTTTACAGTCGCCATCAGGATTTTGCCGGCCGTCTGGCGCTCGCCATTGTCGATGCCATTGGCGGCGTTGGCCAGTTTTTCGGCCTCCATGTGCGGCAGCAATCCGGCCACCGCCTGCTTCATCACGCGCGCCGACTTCACCACTTGCGGCAGAAACATCTTTCCAGCGCCGAACAGATCGCCGACGACATTCATGCCGGCCATCAGCGGGCCTTCGATGACATGCAGCGGCCGCTCGGATGCGAGGCGCGCTTCCTCGGTGTCGGCGTCGATGAATTCGGTGATGCCGTTGACCAGCGCATGCGAAATCCGCCGCTCGACTGTCCAGTCGCGCCAGGCGAGATCGCGCTCCCTGGCTTCCTTGCCGGCGGTGCCCTTGAAGCGCTCGGCGATCTCCAGCATGCGTTCGGTGGCGGTGCCGCCGGCCCTGGGCACGCGGTTGAGCACGACATCCTCGCACGCTTCGCGCAGCTCCGGCTCGATCGTGTCGTAGACGGCGAGCTGACCGGCATTGACGATGCCCATATCCATGCCGCGCTGGATGGCGTGATAGAGAAACACGGCGTGCATCGCCTCGCGCACCGGCTCGTTGCCGCGGAAGGAGAAGGACAGGTTCGAGACGCCGCCCGAGATATGCACATGCGGCAGCGTGGCGGTGATCTCGCCGGTGGCCTCGATGAAGTCGACGCCGTAATTGTCGTGCTCCTCGATGCCGGTGGCGACCGCGAAGACGTTGGGGTCGAAGACGATGTCTTCGGGCGGGAAGCCGGCCTGTTCGGTGAGCAGCTTGTAGGCGCGGGTGCAGATCTCGACCTTGCGCGCCTTGGTGTCGGCCTGACCGGCCTCGTCGAAGGCCATGACGACCACGGCCGCGCCATAGGCGCGCACCAGTTTCGCGTGGTGCAGGAACGCTTCCTCGCCTTCCTTCATCGAGATGGAATTGACCAGCGGCTTGCCCTGCACGCATTTAAGCCCGGCCTCGATGATCTCCCATTTCGAGGAGTCGACCATCACCGGGACACGGGCGATATCAGGCTCGGCGGCGATGAGGTTGAGATATTCGACCATCGCCTTTTTCGAATCGATCAGGCCTTCGTCCATGTTGATGTCGATGATCTGGGCGCCATTGGCGACCTGGTCGCGCGCCACGTCGAGCGCGGGGACATAGTCGCCCGCCGTGATCAGTTTTCGGAACCTGGCCGAGCCGGTGACATTGGTGCGCTCGCCGACATTGACGAAGGGGATCTCGTCGGTCAGCGTGAACGGCTCCAACCCGGACAGGCGCATCTTGCGCTCGATCTCGGGAATTGCGCGCGGCGGATACTTTTTGACAGCCTCGGCAATCGCCCGGATGTGCTCCGGCGTCGAGCCGCAGCAGCCGCCGACGACGTTGACGAGCCCTCCCCGCGCGAAATCCTCGATCTGCGCGGCCATGAAGTCCGGGCTCTCGTCATAGCGGCCGAATTCATTGGGCAGGCCGGCATTCGGATAGGCGCAGACGAAGGTGTCGGCGGCGCCTGAAATTTCGGCCAGATGCGCGCGCATCGCATTGGCGCCGAGCGCGCAGTTGAGGCCGATGGTGAAGGGGTTGGCATGGCGCACCGAATGCCAGAAGGCGGTCGGCGTCTGGCCCGACAGCGTGCGGCCGGAGAGATCGGTGATGGTGCCCGAAATCATCACCGGCAGGTGCACGCCCTTTTCGATGAATATCTCGTTGCAGGCGAAGATTGCCGCCTTGGCGTTCAGCGTGTCGAAGATGGTTTCAATGAGAATGATGTCGGCGCCACCGTCGATCAGGCCGCGCAGCTGCTCGCCATAAGCCAGGCGCAATTCATCGAAGGTGACGGTGCGGTAGCCGGGATTGTTGACGTCGGGGGACATCGAGGCGGTGCGGTTGGTCGGCCCGACCGCGCCGGCGACGAAGCGCCGCTTGCCGTCTTCCTGCTGTGCCCTCGCCGCTGCCCGACGCACCAGTCGCGCGCCGTCCCGGTTCAGCGCGTAGACGGCATCCTCCATGCCGTAATCGGCCTGGGCGATCGAGGTCGAGGAGAAGGTGTTGGTCTCGAGGATATCGGCGCCAGAGATGGCGTATTGATAATGTATTTCCTCGATCGCCTTCGGCTGCGTCAGGATCAAGAGGTCGTTGTTGCCCTGCTGGTGGCAGGCGCAGCCCGCGAAAGCCTCGCCGCGGAAATGCTCTTCGTCGAAGCCGAGACCCTGGATCTGCGTGCCCATGGCGCCGTCGAAGATGAGGATGCGCTCGCGTGCCGCTGCCGTCAGCGCCGCAAGCACTTCGGACCCGTCGGGTCTGGCCGCGACGGGGCCGAATAATGCGTCCAGCGATGCAGAATTCTGCGACATTTTTTATCCTTGAGGCGACAACCATCACATAAGGATATCTTTATGTCAACATACGGAATGCAGGCGAACGCGTAGTGGCGAGAGTTTGGTGCGATCGGTCGTTCCGCTCGACAATGTGGGGGCAGCGGTCCTTGGCGCCGCTGCGCCTTGCCTACACCACCACGTCCCGATACAGCCTCACCTCGCCGTCCTGGCCGCGAATGCGCCAATCCTGCCCGTCCCGTCCCTCGATATGGCATGGCCCGAGCGGCACCTTGCCGCCGCCTTCCGGCAGGTCCAGCACATAGATCGGATTGCAGATGCCCGACAGGCGGGCGCGCAGCGCGCCGGCCAGCGCCTGTCCCTGCGCAATCGTGGTGCGCCTGTGCGCCATGCCGCGCGCGAGGTCGCCGTGGTGCAGGTAATAGGGTTTGACGCCGAGCCGGTACATCAGTTCGCGGCAGAGTTCCTCCAGCACCTCGACCGTGTCGTTGACGCCCTTGAGCAGGACGCTCTGGTTGAGCAGCACGAAGCCTGCCTGGCGCATGACGCGACAGGCCAATTCGGTGGCCGGCGTGATCTCCCGCGCATGGTTGAAATGGGTGACGACGGTGACCATCAGCCGGCCCTGCAAGGCGCCAACCAGCCCCGGCGTGATGCGCGCGGGCAGCACGACAGGCACGCGTGTGTGGATGCGCAGCAGCCTGACATGCGCGATCGTCTCGATGCGGGCGCGGATTTCGGCCAGCGCCTTGTCCGGCAGCGACAGCGGATCGCCGCCGGTCAGGATCACCTCGCGGATTTCGGTATGGCCTTCGATATAGGCAAAGGCCTCTTCGAGCGCTTCTCGCGTATAGCCGCGGCCGATCGAGGTCAGGGATTCCTTGCGGAAGCAGAAACGGCAATAGACCGCGCATTGGTAGGTCGCAAACAACAGCACGCGGTCGGCGTGGCGGTGCGTCAGTCGCGGCACCGGACTGAAGGCATGGTCGGCGATCGGATCGTCGAGCTCGCCTTCCGTTTCCGTCAGCTCATCCGGCGATGGAATGATTTGCGCGCGGATCGGATCGGCGGGATCGTTCCAGTCGATCAGGTCGAGATAGGTTTTTGGGGCACGCACCTTGTGGCGCGTAGCCGCCTCCTGCGCCGCCGCGCGCTCGGCGGGTGACAGCGGCAGCGAGGCGAGATCGCGGACGTGGCGCACGCCCGCGCGGATGTCGTTTTGCCAGGCGATGTCAGCATCGCGTCCTTCGTCGGCGATGGCCGCGTCATCGAAAGTTGAGTCTGGGATCATTGGGGCCTCGGGGCAATTCTGGCGGTGCTATCGGCCGGATGGACGGTTCGGTCAACAGCAGTGGCTCGGCGCGGATTGTCGCTGCGCTGCGATCCTTCGCATCCCCCGACTATCGCCGTAATCGACCAGCGCAGCAATTTCAGGCAATCTGACCGATAAGGCGCTCCAAGGGGAGATGGGCGCCGCCTAGGGAGGACTGCCATGAGCAAAATGCCGCGCTATGAGGATGCCGTTCAGCGCTTTCGCATCGAAGATGAGATCGCGCGGTTGTATGGCAACCCTGGAACCGGCATCAATGCCTATGTCGAATGCTGCGGCCGCTACACCGGAGAAGACCGGCTGGCGCTGCGCGCGATCTCGGCCGGCGGCGAGCTTCGCGAATTCAGCTTCGACGATCTCGCCGACATGTCGGGGCGCGCCGCCAATGTGCTCAAGGCCGCCGGCGTCGGTGCCGGCGATGTCGTCGCCGGCATGCTGCCGCGCGTCCCCGAACTGGTGGCGCTGATCCTCGGGACGTGGCGGATCGGCGCGGTCTACCAGCCGCTGTTCACCGCCTTCGGTCCGAAAGCCATCGAGCACCGCCTCGGCTATAGCGGCGCCAGGATCGTGGTGACCAACCCGGCCAATCGCGGCAAGCTCGACGAGGTCGAGACATCAGCGCAAATCGCCACCATTCTTGGCAATGGCGGTGTGCTGCCTGCAGGCGACATCGATTTCCGCGCCGCGCTTGCCGCCGCCTCGCCCGAGTGCCAGCCGGTGATGCGCAAGGGCGACGACTTGTTCATGATGATGTCGACGTCGGGAACGACCGGCCTGCCCAAGGGCGTCCCGGTGCCGCTCCGCGCCCTGCTCGCCTTCGGCGCCTATATGCGCGACGCGATCGGCTTGCTGCCCGACGACATCTTCTGGAATATCGCCGATCCCGGCTGGGCCTACGGCCTCTATTACGCCATCACCGGCCCGTTGCAGCTCGGCATCGCCACGACCTTCCATGAAGGCGCCTTCAACGCCAAGAGCACTTACGACATCATCGAGCGGCTCGGCGTCACCAGCCTTGCCGGCTCGCCGACCGCCTATCGCCTGCTGATGGCGGAAGGCGCGGAAGCTGCGGCCCGCGTCAAAGGCAGACTGCGCGTGGTGAGCAGCGCCGGCGAGCCGCTCAACCCGGAAGTCATCCGCTGGTTCGACGCAAATCTCGCCGCGCCCATTCACGACCATTACGGCCAGACCGAGAACGGCATGATGGTCAACAACCATCATGGGCTCTCGCATGTCGTTCGCGCGGGCTCGGCCGGCTTCGCCATGCCCGGATATCGCATGGTGGTACTGGACGAGGCCGGCAACGAGCTCGGCCCCAACCAGCCCGGCATCCTCGCCGTAGATATCGCGAAGTCGCCGCTGCGCTGGTTTGACGGCTATCACCAGGCGCAAACGCCGGCGATCACGGGCGGCTACTACCGCACCGGCGACACGGTGGAGTACGAGCCGGACGGTTCGGTCTCCTTCATCGGCCGCGCCGACGATGTCATCACTTCGGCCGGCTATCGCATCGGCCCGTTCGACGTCGAAAGCGCGCTGATCGAGCATCCGGCGGTCAACGAGGCGGCTGTCGTCGGCGTGCCCGATCCGCAGCGCACCGAGATCGTCAAGGCCTTCGTCGTCCTGGCGCCGGCTTACAAGGGCAATTCGGAGCTCGCCGAAGAGCTGGCCCAGCACGTCAAGAAACGGCTGTCGGCGCACGCCTACCCGCGCGAGGTCGAGTTCATCACGGAACTGCCGAAGACCCCGAGCGGCAAGATCCAGCGCTTCCTGCTGAGGAAGGCGGAGGTGGAGAAGCGCAAGGCGTGATTAGGCGCCAATCTCCCCCCTCGAGGGGGAGATGTCGCCGAAGGCGACAGAGGGGGTCGTTGCGCGTGAAGCGCTAACGTCGTCTCGCGCTGCAAAAGGAGTCAGCGCTTCAAGCGCAACGACGCCTCTGGCCTGCCGGCCATCTCCTTCTCAAGGGGGCAGCTCCAACGCCGTCTTTTTTCAGCCCAATGTTGTCATGTATCCTTGGAATCGAACGTAGAGCAGGGTTTATATCATGCGGTGGGTCTGGACGTTTCTGTTTGCGCTGGTGAGCAGCGTGGCTTTCACGGCCTCGCCGGAGGACGACTATGTGGCCGCGCGTGACAAGGCGATTGCTGATATCGCGGCGCTGAACAGTGCGAACGCGGCAATCGAGACCATCGACGCTGAGAACGAGAAGGCGCTGGGCGACCTCCAGCAGCGTCTTGCCGGCATTATCGGGCCGCTGGCGGTCAAGGACTTTCCGCCAACCGGCACAATCAATATCGAAAGCCTCAGCGACTCCGATATCGGCTATGGCATGCTCGATGGGCTGCGATACACCAAGGGCGACGACGGCCCCAGCCTGGTGGCAACGACGCGAGGGCTGCTGGAGCGCTGGCTCCAGTCCAGAACCGCCGAGACCGACGAAAGTTTCAAACTGCCCGCCGGCATCGATGAGGCGCTTAAGCTGGATGCCTTCTATACCCAGGCGATCAACAGCGACGCCGCCTTCGAGGGAACGCTCGACTTTCCATTGAAGAAACCCGAAGGCGCCGACATCGCCTTCGCACGGCTCGGCGGCTGGACGCAGGACGTCGGGCCGATCTATGAGCAGGAAGTCATCGTTACGCTCGTCAAAGGCAACAGCGTGAGAATTATCGCAGCGCCGGCAGCCCCTGCCGTTCCGAAGATCGCCGCCTGCGACGCCGTGTGGGCTGCTGCGGACGCCGCCGCGCAGAAATTCCAGGAGGCCTACCAGGCATCGGACCTGAAGGACGAAAAAGCGTTCGAGTCCTCCAACGCCGCCTGGGACAAGGGCGACAGCGACTACCGGGCCTGCATGGCGCAGCGCCTGCCGGCTGACCCGGCTTTCCCGGCGCTGCTCGCCCAGGCGCAGGCGCTGGCCGATCAAATGGCTGGGAAGTAAGCCTCCCGCAAGGGCCCGCGCGGCAAGATCAGGCGGCTTGTTGCAATCTGAGGCGAATATGACTTCGCCGCTGGGTTGCAGAACGCTGCAACCTGGCGTCCTACTTTCGGACACTCATTCAGATTTCGGCTGGACCCTGGCAGCCAAAAGCTTACCGTTTGTTCTCGGATTCGTCTCGAAGCTCAAACTTAAGCTTTAGCTACTATGGTCGACCGAAGGACTACTGTCCTGGAAAGGTCTTCGGATCGAGTTGGCAGGTGCAATGCTCAATTCCGGCCGGTTGAAACGGGCCGTTTTTTCTTCCGCCAACTTGCCGGCGGCGATTGCCTTTGTCGTGCTTCTCGTCTGCGCCCTGGTTGCCGACCAGAGGAACAGAGAGGTCTCCGATCAGCTGGCGCGCGCCGACGTCCTGGCCAAGGTCAACATCATACGCGCCAAGCTCGAAGGCAACATAGGCGGCAATCTCCAGCTGGTTCAGGGTCTCGTTTCGACAATCGTTACCGAGCCCTATATGGGCCAGCAAAGATTTGCGGCACTCGCCCGTAATCTGTTCGAGCAAAAATCGCAGTTGCGCGATATTGCCGGCGCCCCCGACCTCGTCATCGCGCTGATGTATCCGCTGGAAGGCAATGAAAAAGCCATCGGGCTGGACTACCGCAAGAGCGATACGCAACGCATGGCCGCGCTTCGCGCCCGTGACCAGCGCGCGCTGGTGCTCGCCGGGCCGGTCAAACTGGCGCAAGGCGGACGTGGCTTCATCGGCCGTATCCCGGTCTTCGTGCCGACGGCGGGTGGCAGCGACCGTTTCTGGGGTATCGTCTCGGCCGTGATCGATGTCGATCGGCTCTACGCTGCCAGCGGACTGACCGACCCTGATCTGGATATCGATGTGGCGCTTATCGGCAAGGATGCGCTCGGCGGCGGCGGGGAACTGTTCTTCGGCGGCGATAATGTCGTGTCCGGCAATCCGGTGATGGCAGAGGTGCAATTGCCTTCAGGCTCCTGGCAAATTTCAGCCATACCGAAGGGCGGCTGGCCGACCGCTCCGAAAAATGAGTGGCTGTTGCGTCTGCTCATGGCGCTTGCCGGCGCGCTGGTGGTGCTGCCGATCCTCGTGGCAGGACGTCTTTTCGGTGAGCGGCAGAAAAGTGACGCCGAGTTGAGGCGCCTGTCCCGGCGGCTGGAGCTGGCGTTGGAAGCCTCTGCTATAGGCGTGTGGGAGCACGATACCGTCAGCAACGAACTCGTATGGGACGACCGCATCAACGAAATCTATGGCAAACCCGGCGGCGGCAAGACCCGTAGCTATGACGACTGGGCGCTGGCGATCCATCCCCAAGACTTCGAACGGGCTAAAGCAGATTTCGATTCGGCTGTTGCAACACAAGGCCCCTACTCTTCGCAGTATCGGCTCCTGCGGCCGGACGGCACCATTCGCCATGTGCGCACCCGCGCCAGTTTCTTCCGGGACATCGACGGCACGCCAAAAATGATCGGCGCCGAATGGGATGTGACAGGCGACGTGCTGCTCAACGAGAATCTCGTGCGTGAACGTCGCCTTTCAGAATCGAAAAATGCCGAACTGAACCTGGCCAAAGCCCGCATCGAGCATGTCGCGATGCATGATTCGCTGACCGGTCTGCCCAACCGTCGGTATCTGGACGAGATGCTTGCCGAAAACCGCGAAGCCGACGGCCGTGCGGCGTTGCTGCATCTCGACCTTGACCGGTTCAAGCAGATCAACGACACGCTCGGCCATGCAGCGGGCGATGCATTGCTGGTGCATGCTTCGAAAGTCATCAAGGCCAGCGTCGGCAGTGCCGATTTCGTTGCGCGCATCGGCGGCGACGAGTTTGTCGTGCTGAGCCATGGACGCGACGACAAGGAACTCGCCGCGCTGGCCGACCACATTATCGATGCGATGCGCCAGCCGGTCGACTATCTGGGTCACCAGTGCCGGTTCGGCGTCAGCATCGGCATTGCGGCCAATAGCGGCGTCGATGCAAGGCAGTTGCTTGTCAATGCCGATCTGGCGCTGTACCGGGCGAAAGGCCGCGGCCGCAACCGCTACGAGTTTCTCAACGAAGAGCTGCAGAGCGAGATCGTGCGGACCAAGCAGACCGCCGACGAGATTCTGGGCGGGCTCGAGCGGAACGAATTCATCGTCTACTATCAGCCGCAGTTCGACGCCAAGACGCTGGAGATCGTCGGCGTCGAGGCGCTGTCGCGTTGGGATCATCCGCAACGCGGCATGCTGACCCCCGACGCCTACATCAAGGTGGCTGAAGAACTTAATGTCGTGGCGCTTATCGACCGCACCGTCCTGGAGCAGGCGCTCGATAATTTTGAGCGTTGGTCGCGCAGCCACCTCAACATCCCGCGCGTCTCGGTCAACGTTTCCGCACGGCGCCTGGAAGACAGGGACCTGATCAAGGGTTTGCGCAAGCTTCCGATCAAGGAAGGGACCGTGTCGTTCGAACTGGTGGAGTCGATTTTCCTCGACGAAAACGACGAGCTGGTCAGCTGGAACATCGAACACATCAAGGGGCTCGGCATCGACGTCGAGATCGACGATTTCGGCACCGGGCATGCCTCGATCGTCTCGCTGTTGAAGTTGCGGCCCCGTCGCCTCAAGATCGACCGCCAGCTGGTCACCCCCATCACCAGCTCAACCGCACAGCGGCAGCTTGTGTCGTCCATCATCGACATCGGCAAGTCGCTCGGGATCGAAGTGATCGCCGAGGGCGTCGAGACGATGGAGCACGCGCGCATCCTGAAAGAGCTTGGCTGCGACATCCTGCAAGGCTTCCTGTTCGGCTACCCGATGGATGCCAAAGCCTTCAAGGCCTTCGCGCAGTCGCGCAAATGGCTGGCGGCGAGCTGACAAATCCTGGCTTTGCTGGACGCAAATGCGGACGCAGGACCTGCGTCAGGTCCGCAGCCCCGGCGCCTCGTGCCCGGTCCTCTCCACATATTCGGTATAGCCGCCGCCATAGGTGTGGATGCCTTCTGGCGTCAGTTCCAGCACGCGGTTGGAGAGTGCGGCCAGGAAATGGCGGTCGTGCGAGACGAACAGCATGGTGCCTTCGTATTGCGACAGCGCCGTGATCAGCATCTCCTTGGTCGCGATGTCGAGGTGGTTGGTCGGCTCGTCGAGCACCAGAAGATTGGGCGGATCGAACAGCATCAGCGCCATCACCAGGCGCGCCTTTTCGCCGCCTGACAGAACCCGGCATTTCTTCTCGATCTCGTCGCCGGAAAAGCCGAAGCAGCCGGCGAGTGCCCTGAGCGGCGCCTGGCCGGCTTGCGGAAACGCGTCCTCCAGCGTCTGGAACACGGTGCGTTCGCCCTCCAACACCTCCATGGCGTGCTGGGCGAAATAGCCCATTTTCACACTCGGCCCCCGAGCAACTGTGCCGGCATCCGGGTCAGACGCGCCGGCCACCAGCTTCAGCAGTGTCGACTTGCCGGCGCCGTTGACGCCCATGATGCACCAGCGCTCGCGGCGGCGGACCTGGAAGTCCAGCCCCTCATAGATCGAGCGGCTGCCATAGCCCTTGTGGACGTTCTTCAGCGTCACGACATCCTCGCCGCAGCGCGGCGCCGGCTGAAAATCGAAATTCACGATCTGACGGCGCTTGGGCGGCTCGACACGATCGATCTTGTCGAGCTTCTTCACCCGGCTCTGCACCTGGGCGGCGTGTGACGCCCGCGCCTTGAAGCGCTCGATGAAAGCGATCTCCTTGGCCAGCATGGCCTGCTGGCGCTCGAACTGCGCCTGCTGCTGCTTGTCGGCGATCGCCCGCTGCTGCTGGTAGAATTCGTAATTGCCGGAATAGGCGGTGAGCGAACCGGCGTCGATCTCGACCACCTTGTTGACGATGCGGTTCATGAACTCGCGGTCGTGCGAGGTCATCAGCAGCGCGCCCTCATAACCTTTCAGGAACTGCTCCAGCCAGATCAGGCTTTCGAGATCGAGATGGTTGGACGGTTCGTCGAGCAGCATGACGTCGGGCCGCATCAACAGGATGCGGGCCAGCGCCACGCGCATCTTCCAGCCGCCGGACAGCTTGCCGACATCGCCATCCATCATTTCCTGGCTGAAGCCCAGGCCGTCCAGCACTTCGCGGGCGCGGCCATCGAGCGCATAGCCGTCGAGCTCTTCGAAACGATGCTGCGCCTCACCGTACTTCTCGATGACCTCCTCCATCCGGTCGGCCTGTTCGGGGTCGGCCATGGCCGCCTCGAGTTCGGCCATTTCGGCCGCCACGTCGCTGACCGGCCCGGCGCCGTTCATCACTTCGGCCACAGCACTATGGCCCGCCATGTCGCCGACATCCTGGCTGAAATAGCCGATGGTGACGCCGCGATCGACCTGCACCTGGCCCTCGTCGGGCTGCTCCTGGCCGGTGATCATGCGAAACAGCGTCGTCTTGCCGGCGCCGTTCGGCCCGACAAGGCCGACCTTCTCGCCCTTCTGTAGCGAGGCCGAGGCCTCGATGAAGACAAGCTGGCGGCCGTTCTGCTTGCTGATGCTTTCAAGACGGATCATGAGGCGGTCCGGGGGAGTTGGTGCAAAGTTGAGGGATTTGCCCGGGGCCATACGCGAATGAGCGCAAGGAGGAAAGAGGCAGAAGCGCCACAGATGGTGGCGAGGACCCGTCATCGCGCCCGAAACAAAAATCCAGCGATTGTCGAAAACCGCCCTCGCGGAACGACATTGGCACGGCGGCCTGCATGGCCCCCAAACAGCGACACCAACAGGCAGGAATATGACGATGGCCAAGATGCTCGTGATCTACAAAACCCCGGCTGATCCGGAGGCGTTCGACCGGCACTATTTCGAGGTTCATGTGCCGCTGGCCAAGAAGCTTCCCGGACTGCGGCGCTACGACATCAGCAGGCGGCCCATCATCAAGCGCTCGGCGGGCGAGATTCCGTATCTGGTCGGGACACTCTATTTCGACAGCCTCGCCGATATGCAGAGCGCATTTGCCACCGAAATCGGCATTGCCTGCGCCGCTGACCGGCGTATACTCGCCCCAGGAGACGATGACTTGACGATGCTCCTGTTCGACGTCGACCAAGTGTGAATCTTAGCCGATCTCGGAGTGGAACGAAGGAGCCGCGCCGAAGCGGACGACGTTACTTCGCGTCGTGGAAGATGATTCCCACCGTATGCCGCCGTCCCGAGCGCAGGCGGCTGACGCCGTGCCGGAGATTGACGCGGTAGTGCCCTTTCGTACCTTGCACCGGGCGATTGTGGACAGCAAAGATCACTGCATCGCCCCGGGTCAGCGGCACCACTTCGGCACGGCTTTGCATGCGCGGGCGCTGCTCGGTCAGCACGAATTCGCCGCCGGTGAAATCCTCGCCCGGCTGCGACAACAGGATCGCGACCTGCAGGGGAAAAGCGAGGTCGCCATAGAGATCCTGGTGGAGGCAGTTGAAGTCGCCGGGGCCATATTGGAGGAGAAGCGGCGTCGGCCGCGTTTGGCCGCCTTCGTGGCAAAGCTGGAGGAAGGCGGCGTGGTCATCGGGATAGCGCCGTGCCGCGCCCATGCGATCGTTCCAGTCGTTCGCGACGCCGGCCAGCCTGGGATAGAGCGCGGTGCGCAGGCCACCGACCAGATCCGGCAGCGGATAGCGGAAATAGCGGTACTCGCCCTTGCCGAAGCCATGGCGGGCCATCACCACATGGCTGCGGAAATGGTCCTCATGCGGATAGAGACCGGCGATCTCGGCGCACTCCTCGGGTGCAAGCAGCGCCGGCATGACGGCGCTGCCGTGGCTGTTCAGTTCGCCGATCAGAGCACTCCAGTCCTGCGCTGCGACGCGCGCTTCGGCCGAATGGGCTGCGCGTTTGGTGCTTATCGAATGGATGGTCATCGATGCCTCCTTTGATGTGATCAAAGTGGGGCGAACGGCGGGCGTGAACCACCCGATTCCTGCGGAGGTGAAGCGCGATCTTCCCCTTCGCCCCCTGTGGTAGAAGGGAAAACGCGCTTCACCGCTTGCGATACACCTCCAGCTCCGGGTCGAGATCAACGCGCACCGCATTCGTGAACAAGCAGGTCGCCACCATGACGCCGGCGAAGGCGACGAGGTTGACCAGCAGTGTGTCGTCGTAGCGAGCCTTGATTGCCGCCCAGACATCGTCGGGAACGGCGTTGGTATCGGCAGCGACTGCCTTGCCGAATTCGATCAGCAGTGTCTCGTCGGCGCTGGGCTCGATCGCCTCGGGATCAAGACCGCTGTCGATCAGCGCGCGGCGGAAGAAGGTAAGCGGAATCTCGGCGCGGCATCTCTCGGAGACCGCCAGCGACAACAGCCAGATGGCGCGGTCGTCGAGCGTGGGCTTCAAGAGATCGCGCAGGGTGAACCATTCGGCATAGATGCGGTGGGCTGCCGGTGAATGCAGCAGGATGCGCTTCATGTTGGTCATGCGCCCGCGCAGGCCAAGTTCCCTGTCGTGCTCGGCGCGGATGTCTTGCGATGTCGAGGCGTAGTCGATCGGCGGGATCATGGCCATGGAACGGTCCTTGGTTGGTGGCAGCGAGGCATTCTGCGACACCCTCACCCAAGCGTCGTATGCAATTGCGGCACGGCGCGCAGCGTGTTGGACACCGTGCAGGTCGCTTCGGCGTCCTCGACGATCCGCTGCTTGGTCGCAGCGTCGAGATCGCCTGAGATGTCGAGCCTGATATTGAGCCTTTCGACGCGCGACGGCTCGTCCTTGGCCTTCTCGCCGCTGACCTCGGCGCGCACCTCGCCAAGCGCGGCGGCAACCCCGAGGCGGGAGGCGGCGATGCGCGCGCTCAGCACCATGCAGGCGGCGAGCGAGGCGTAGAGCAGGTCGAGCGGATTGAAGCCCGGCGCGCTGACGCCGGTGACGACATCGACTGCACCGCCGGTCGGAGTGGTGATGGAAGGCAAGCCGCCGGGCTGCAGCGTCGCCGTCGCGCCGGTGACGCGGGTCCTGACCTTCAACTCAGCCATCGCAAATCCTTCTGGCCGGCAGTCCGGCAAAGGGGTAAGGATCGCCCGTGGCGTGTCCTGTCCCGCTATATGGTATGTCCTGGGCCGATACCGCAACCTCCGCAGAAGCGGCACCCTGTCAGCAATCTTCACCACGCCCGTTCCCTCTCCGCCCTGCCCTGCGGTAGGCTCGCGCGATCCGCAACAGGATCGCGAGAGCCATGATCGTCCAGGCCTGCATCAATGGCGCGCGCGCCGCCGATTTTCACCCCACACTGCCGCTCGACTCCGACGCTATGGCGCGCGACGGGGCGGCTTCGATTGCCGCGGGCGCAGCTGAGCTGCATGTCCATGCCCGCAGCGCGGACCGCCGCGAGAGCCTTGCGCCGGCAGCGATGGATCCGACCATCGCAGGGCTGCGCCGTGCCTGCCCCGGTACGCTGATCGGCGTCTCCACCGGCGCCTGGATCGAGAATGACGATACAAGCACGCTGGTCGCCATCGCCGGCTGGCGCGAATTGCCGGACTATGCCTCGGTCAATCTCAGCGAGGCGGCCGCGCCTATCGTCATGGAGAGCCTGCGGCAGCGCGGCATCGGCATCGAGGCGGGTCTGGCGTCGGTCGCCGACGCCGAGCGGCTGGTCGGCCTCGACCATGGCGGGCGCGTGCTGCGCGTGCTGATCGAGATTTCCGAGCAGACGCTAGACGAGGCTTTTGCGGTCGCCGGCGGCATCGAACAGGTCCTGGAGCGCGCCGGCATTCGCCGTGCCATCCTGCTGCATGGCGAGAACGCGACGGTGTGGCCGTTCGTGCGCCGTGCCGCGGATCGCGACTGGTCGACGCGCGTCGGGCTGGAGGATGGGAAGCATCTGCCGGATGGCACGGTTGCGGCCGGCAATGCCGCGCTGACGGCGGCAGCCGTGGCGATGTTCCAGTCCATTCGATCAGCGTAGCAACAAACTGACCTCTTGCTGTTATTATAAATATCTCGTAGGCTATTTTCATATCAGGAAGAAATTCCACCACATTTTTCTCCTTTATGAAAGCCTTGCCTTTTGCGTGAGCATCTCGATCAAACCGATCGACGGCTGGTAAAGCTGTTGTCGCAGGATGCCCAGCCCGGCATCAACCGGCTCGCCGAGACGATGGCGATCTCGGTGCCGACGGTGCGCTCAAGGTTGCGCAATCTGCTCGACCGCAACCTCTTGAAGATCGTCGGGCTGCTCAATCTGACCGAACGCCCCGAGTTGATCTCGGCCATTGTCGGCATCAACGCTCAGGGACGTGGCCGCGCCCGGGAACTGGCGCAGCGCATTGCCGAACTGCCTTTCGTCAACTCGGCCTCGGTGGTTACCGGGCGCTTCGACATCATCGTCGACGTGACCGTCGCCGGCGATGTCGCCGACCTCTACCGCATCACCAGCGAGCTGATTCCGGGCGCCGGCATTCCCGGGGAAGTCGTGCGCAGCGAAACCTTCGTCGTCATGGCTTCATGCAACAAATGGGTCAGCCTTCCCGAAGGCTGCTGGTCGGAAGAAACACCGTCACGCAAGGAGCCGGCATGAGAATAGCTGTTCTCGGCGGCCTCGGCCTGCAGGGACGGGCGGCCATCGCCGATCTCGTCGCCAGCGCCGGTGTCGAGGAAGTCGTCTGCGTCGATACGTCGGCTGACGGCCCTGCCCGGCTTGCCGGGCTGACCGACCTTTCCCGCGTGCGTTTCGTCATGCCCGAGGGCGCGATCGGTCCGGCGCTTGCCACCGTGCTGGCGGATGTCGACGCCGCCATCGATCTGCTGCCGCAGCCATTGATGCGCGAGGCGGTGCAGGCCGCGATCGCAACGCGCACGCCGCTGGTCACCACCAACTACGGCAAGGCGATTGCCGATCTGGCGCCGGAGGCTGCACAGGCCGGCGTTTCGATCATGACCGAATGCGGGCTCGACCCCGGCATCGACCTCGTGCTCTATGCGCGCGCCGCAAAGCAGTTCTCTACGATTTCTTCGATCGATTCCTATTGCGGCGGCATCCCCGAACCGAAGGCGATGGCCAAGCCGCTCTGCTACAAGGTAAGCTGGAATTTCGACATGGTTCTGGTCAGCCAGAACCGCGACAGCGTGATGATCGAGTATGGCAAGCGCGTCGAAGTGCCGGCCGGCCGACAGCACGACAATGCCTTCATCCACGAGATCGAGGTCGCGGGCCTCGGCCGGCTGGAAGCTTTCCCCAATGGCGACGCTCTGCACTATGTCGAGATGCTGGCAGCCGCCAAGGGATTGCAACGCTCGGGCCGCTATACGCTGCGCTGGCCGGGATGGTCGGCGTTCTGGGCGCCGCTGAAGGAACTCGGCTTCCTCTCCGAAGACAAGGTGCCCGGCACCGGCGCCAGCCCACGCGAATTTCTCGGCCGTCTGCTCGGCCCGCAACTGCAATATGGCGCCGACGAGAAGGACCTTTGCGTGATGCGCAATGTCTTTTCCGGTCTCGAAGGCGGCCGCGCCAAAACGGTGACGTCGGACCTGATCATCGAACGCGACCTGGCATCAGGCCTGTTCGGCATGAGCCTTGGCGTCGGCTATCCCGCCAGCATCGTGGCGCAGATGCTGGCGCGGCGCGAGATCGCCACACCAGGGCTTTTGAACCCGCTGCTGCATGTGCCGGACGGGCCGTTCTTCGACGAGCTGGCCAGGCGTGGCATCAAGGTTGCCGAGACGGTGGCCTGGGACTGAGGATTTTCGAACGGTGGCTGCCGCCGGAAAACGGTGCCGCCGCTCAAAAAACACCCAAAAGGGTGGAATAACAAAGTGGAACAACAACGATAACAGGAGGAATGCCAAATGAAGATTGCCAGACTTTTCATCGCCGGACTTGCGCTTGCGGGCCTGACCGCTGCTGCCAGTGCCGGAACGCTCGACGAGATCACCAAGCGCGGCGAACTGCGCGTCGCGGTACAGACGCAAGGACCTCCCTTCTCGCTGGTCGGCGCGGCCGGCGAGCGCACCGGCAGTTCGGTCGAACTCGCCGAACTGATGGCCAAGGAAATGGGCGTCAAGATCACCTTCCTCGACTATGATTGGGACGGGCTGATCCCGGCGCTGCTTTCGGGCAAGGCCGACCTGCTCGTCGCCGACATGACGCCGACGCTGGCGCGCGGCATGAAGGTCGCCTTCACCACACCTTACATGTATACGGGCAGCACCGTCTTCACCAAGGCCGACAGCAAGTTCAAGACAACCGAGGACTGCAAGGCCAAGGGCACCAAGATCGCCGTGCTGTTAGGCGCCACCGGCGAAAAGGAAGCCAAGAACGCCTTCCCGGATGCCGACATCAAGAGCTACAAGGGCGGCGGCCCGCTGCTGCTCGACGCAGTCAACAACGGCCAGGCCGATTGCGGCGTCAACGACGTCTCGGCGGTCAAGGGTCAGTCGACAGCCTATCCCGCCGGCACCTTCACCATCATGCCGGACCTGTTGTCGAAGGAGCCGCTTGCCTTCGCCACCCGCTACGACGAGCCGGACCTGTTGATCTGGATGAACCTGTTCCTCAACCAGGTCAGCATCGACGGCCGCCTGCAGAAGAACCTCGACTACTGGGTCAATTCCGACGCCTGGAAGAAGGATCACTAAGCAGAGGTAAGCAGGGAGTAGTGAGTAGTGAGTAGGAAGTAGTGAATGGTGAATGGTGAATGGCCATTCCGGACGCCCTTCACTGCTCACCACTCACTACTCACTACTGCCCATTCACCATTCACAATTCACCGCCATGCTCGAAAATTTCAGCTTCCGCACCATCGTCGAATATCTGCCGCTGTTCGGGCAGGGTCTGATCACGACCGTGTGGCTGTCGGCGCTGTCTTTTGCGGGCGCGCTGGCCGTCGGCATCGTGCTCGCCGCCATGAACCTGCAGCGCGGCCAGCTGTTTCGCGTGCTGGCCAAGGGCTATATCGATGCCGTGCGCGCCACGCCGTTGCTGGCGCAGCTCTACTTCCTCTATTTCGGCCTGCCGCGTCTCGGCTTCGTCCTGCCCGAGCTCGTCGTCGGCATCATCGCTTTGTCGCTGAACAGCGGCGCCTATGTCGCGGAAATCATCCGCGCCGGCATCCTGTCGATCCCGCGCGGCCAGGTCGAGGCCGGGGTTGCCTCGGGAATGACCTATGTCCAGCGCATGCGCCTGGTCATCCTGCCGCAAGCCTTCAAGGTGACGATCCCGCCGCTGCTCGGCCAGGCGATCGTGCTGGTCAAGGATTCCGCGCTTTTGTCGCTGATCTCGGTTTCCGAACTGACGCGCGCCGGCCAGTTGCTGGCGTCCGACCGCTTCATGCCGGCGGAAGGCTTTCTCACCATCGCCGCTTTCTATCTGCTGCTCTATTACTGCCTCAAAGGACTGGCGGGGCTGTCCAGTCGGTGGCTCGGTCTGCAGCCGGCAAGGAGCAGCACATGATCTGGCAACAGCTGCAAAGCCTGGCCGGCAGCTACCCCCTCGCCTTGCGCGGCCTTGGCATGACCGTGATGCTGTCGGCGATCAGCCTGGTGCTGGGCACGCTGCTTGGCTTCGGCCTCGGCATATTGCGCACCGGCGGCAACCGGCTGATCTCGAGCGTGATCGGGGCCTGGGTCGACCTGATCCGCGGCACGCCGTTCCTGGTGCAGATCTTCCTGATCTTCTTCATCCTGCCGGAATTCGGCATCGAGCTCGATGCCTTCACCGCCGGCATCATCGCGCTCACCAACCTCGCCGCGTGCTTCATCTGCGAGATCGTCGCCGCCGGCATCCGCTCGGTGCCGACCGGCCAGGTTGAGGCAGCTCTGGCGTCTGGCCTGTCGCGCTGGCAACGCATGCGCCAGGTGGTGCTGCCGCAGGCGATGCGCATCGTGCTGCCGCCGCTGGTCGGGCAATATGTACTCTTGATCAAGGATTCCTCCGTCGTCTCGGCGATCGGGCTGACCGACCTCACCCGCGTCGGCTGGCTTGTGGTGCAGCGTGTGCCCAACGGCCTGCTGGTCTTCTTCCTGGTCGGCGTCGGCTATTTCGTCGTCTGCTATCCGCTGATCATGCTCGCCCGCCGGTTGGAGCGACGCATGGGCGCGGCGCATGGCGAGGTGCAGCTGTGACATCGAACCCCAAAGGGCTGACCGCCATGACCAATCCGAGCCCGACCAAACCAAACCTGACCGAAACGGGCATGATCGACTTTCGCGGCGTCAACAAATGGTTCGGCTCGCTCAATGTGCTGAAGGACATCACGCTCAGCGTCGAGCCGCGCGAAGTGGTCGTCGTCTGCGGCCCAAGTGGTTCGGGCAAGTCGACGCTGATCCGCTGCATCAACGGCCTGGAAGCGATCAAGGATGGCGACCTCGTCGTCGACGGCCAGCGCCTCGGCGACCCCGCCACCAACATGACGCAGTTGCGCACCGAGATCGGCTTCGTCTTCCAGTCGTTCAACCTCTACCCGCACAAGACGGCGCTGGAAAACGTCACGCTGGCACCGATCCATGTGCGCAAGATCCCCCGCGCCGAGGCCGAGCAGGCCGGGCGCGACTTGCTGGCCAAGGTCGGCCTCGCTGACAAGGTCAATGCATACCCGTCACAGTTGTCCGGCGGCCAGCAGCAGCGTGTGGCCATCGCACGCTGCCTCGGCATGCGCCCCAAGATCATGCTGTTTGACGAACCGACCTCGGCGCTCGATCCCGAGATGATTTCCGAAGTGCTCGACGTCATGGTCGCGGTGGCCGAGGAAGGCATGACCATGATGGTGGTAACGCACGAAATGGGCTTTGCCCGCAAGGTGGCGCAGCGCGTGGTGTTCATGGACGCCGGCGCCATCGTCGAAAGCGGCACGCCGGAAGCGTTTTTCTCCGACCCGAAGACCGACCGCAGCCGGGCTTTTCTAAGCAAGATTCTAAGGCATTAGAGTTTAGCCAAAGCCGGTCGTCCGAAAGGCCGCGGGGCAGGAACTGTCGACGCACAGCGCCAAAAAAACGAGCCGCCGGTAGAGTGGATCGGCTACGTTTAGGTCTCCGGCTACGCCTCTGGTCCTTCCACGTGCCGTCCAGAACCTTCGCGCGTGGTCGATAGAGCCGTACCATCCAGTTCCAGCCGGGCCACCATCGGCTGTACGGTCAAGCCACCGGCGCCGCGCCGCGCCGCTCGAGCGCGGTCCTGCGGATGATTTCCGCGATCTCCGGGCTGCTGCTGCACAGCATCTGGAAATCCGCCGCGTGCAGCGACAGGAGTGAGACCGAAGTTGCGGCAGTGACGGTCGCCATACGCGGTTCGCCGCTGATCAGCGCCATCTCGCCGAAGAAGGCGCCAGGGCCAAGCTCCACCGGGTTCGGCGTCGCGACGCTGACGCGGCCCTCCACGACGAAGAACATCCGATCGCCGGTCTCGCCGCTGCGGCAGATCACGGCGCCCGCCGGCACCGTGCGGGGTCTTAACGCGCGCACGATCTCGACCAGCGTGGCCGGGCCAAGCTTCTGAAACAACGGAACGCCGGCAATCAATTGCCAATTGCGGACGAAATCCTCGCGACGGACTTCTTGATAAAAGCCGGAGGCAAGAATGCCGGCCCAGAGCCCGAAGATGCCGATGCCACACATCATGACAGCCCCGGCAAGGACGCGGCCGGCGAAGCTTTGCGGAATGTCGTCGCCATAGCCGGTAGTGGACAGCGTGACCACCGCCCACCACATTGTCTCGGGGATGCTGCCGAACTTTTCCGGTTGGACGTCGCGCTCGATGACATAGGCCGCGAGTGCGACACCGAACAGAACCAGGCCGAAGACCGTGGTGACGCCGACCAGGTTGCGCGCTTCGTTGGCCAGAACCCTGCCAAGCAGCGGGAAGAAGGTCGAGTCGCGCAGCGGTTTCAGCAGCCAGACAGCACAGTAGAGGCTCCGGTCGGGCGTGCCGTCGAGCAGAAATGCGGCGACTGGAACCAAAACCGCGAGCACATCGATCGCGATTGCCGGCGTCCTGTCCCTGAGGTCTCCCGCCCAGCGCTTGAGCAGGGTCTCGGCCATCTGCAGAAGATAGGCGGCCCAAATGACAGCGAGCACAGCAGCCAGAGCCAGTCTGCTTCGTCCGGACATGTTCGGCATCGTGAGCGCAGCCACCGCCAGAAGCCCAGGCGCAGCGAGCACCGCATTTAGCGGTGCGTAGATTCTCAGAAAAGGCAGTACCGACATTCTATCCCACCAGCGGCCACTGTGCTCCAGAATAGAGGCCTTCCGGGCAAGCGCAAAGGGTGCTTTGCGATCGCAAGATCAGGTCACGCCAATGGCTTTCGGGCGCCGCTATCGGCTCTCCACGGTCGCACCGCAGGCGACGGATCAGCTCGGGAGCCGCCACATTCGCACGCGACCCGCACCGCGCAATTCCGTTTCATCGAGTGGGTCGCAAGCAAATTTCGGTCCAAGCAGTTGGTAAGTTGCATCGGAAATACGGATTTCATCGGGCTCCGCGGACGTTTGAATACGTGAGGCGAGATTAACGGTCTCACCCCACAGGTCATAGGCGAACCGCCTCTTGCCTATGACACCGGCGACGATCGGTCCTGAGTGAATTCCAATTCTCAGCCTTATCGGTTCTCCTGCGAAGCGTTCCCGCCTTACCGCCTTGCGCAGCTCAACTGCATAGCGCGCGAGGGCTTTTGCATGATCGGATCGCGCGGTGGGCAAGCCAGAGACCACCATCACACAATCGCCGATTGTCTTGATTTTTTCGCAGCCGTATCGTTCCGAGAGCCGGTCCGCCGCCCTGAAGAAGTAATTCAAGATAGCGAGCGTCGTCACGGCTCCGACGCTTCGCGCTCTTTCGGTAAAGCCGACGATGTCGGCAAAAAGCACACTCACCTCCGCGTGGTTGTCGGCAATTTTCTTTTGCGCTTTCAACCGCTCCGCGATGGATGCCGGAAGAATGTTGAGGAGCAGGGTTTCGGCGCGCTGGTATTCACGCGCCAATCCCTCCTGGCTCTTTCTCAGTGCCTCGTTCGTCGATTGCAATTTTTCGTTGAGTTGACGCTCCCTCTCTTGCAGGAGCGTCATTTCATAGGCCTTCTGTTGAAGCCGCTGCCTGTTGTCTCGTTCGGCAGTGGCGTCCAGAAAAAGCAGCCACACGCACGCATTGTCAGCAAAAAAATGAAGGTCGGCGACACGCCCGCCGGGCAGTTCGATCATGTCCATGCGAAACGGAAGCTCCGGGCAAGGCAGCAAACCTTCCATGAATTCAAGCTGCCCCGCAACAGGCTTGCCGATGCGAAGCGATGACAGCCCGTAATGTTCAACATTACCGCCCTTGGCAGCTATGCAAAGCTCAGCGTCGATTTTCAGATAAGCGACAGCGTGCCCGTCGAAGAAGAAATTGAAAAACCAATTTCTGACTTCTTTTGGCAATTCATGCATGGTCTATTTGGTGACCATCAAGGCAAGTTGACGAAAGGCGTCATCGACCTGCTCGCCCGAAAGCGCACTTGTTAGATAGATTTGCCATCCACGTTGCCTCAACTCGTTGATCTCACCATCCGATATCGCCCACCGATCGGCCAGATCGGACTTGTTGAACAGCAATACGAACGGCATGGCGCCGAATTCGGCCTCGACCCGTTCGCGCAGCGTGAGTGCCACGGCAAGAGTAGCGGCGCGGGTTCCATCGACGACAAGCACGAGCCCGGTTGCACCGCGAACATAGCTGACGCGGAATGAGCCGATATCGTCTTCGCCGGCCAAATCCCACAAAATCAGATCCACGGTTTTGTCCGGGAGCGCGACGCTCTTCTTGTCGATTTTCACTCCAACGGTGGTCAAGTAGGTTTCTGAGAAGATGCTCTGCACAAACCTGCGGACCAGACTCGTCTTTCCGACAGCGAAACCGCCCAGCATGCAGATCTTTTTTTGCAACATGTTGGGCTCCGCTAGTCCAGGTTTACGGTAATCGAAACCCGGCGATTGGTGGAGCTACCGGTTAGACTGTTTTCAGGTACAGCCGGCTCAAAAGTGCCCGCGCCCCGAACCAGCAGCAATTCGGGAGCGACGCCCCGCTTGTTGAGAAGCGCACGAACTGTCTCGGCGCGGGCGGCGCTGATCGACGCGTTGGCCGTCTCACGGCCCGTGGTGTCCGAATGCCCGGTCAACATGAACCGCGCCGTTACGCCGGAATTGCGGGCACTCTGGGCGAATTCCTTTATTTGATCCGCCAACCTGTCGAGAACCGGCGTCTGCTCCGGTCCCGGCACAACCTTGCCGGAAGAGAAGAAAATATCGGTCGTCTGGATGGCCTGCCTCAAATGATTAAGTTCTGCAAGGTTCAGCTCACGCAGTTGCGAGACATCCAGAACCACTCCGTCCGCCGAAAGTTGTTCAGCGGCGGCCCGCGCGCGGTTGATCCAGCCGGCAGGAGCCTCACCCACGGCCACGATGCGACCCTGGATGATCGAGAGCTGAACGGTTTTCGGCGGGGACAGCGCCGCGGTCAGCCGCTTCACCACAAACTTCGGATCAAGGCTCTGATAGAATTGCCACTGTGCATGAACGCGGGCAGGATCAACGTCCGTTCCGGAGAGCAGGGCTTGCGGGTCGGCGGCAAGCGGGTCTCTCAAGCCGGAAATGTAGAAATGTCCGCCCCTCGCGCTTTGTTGGGCGACGATGATTCCCGATTGGGCCTCAAGTCGCGACACATAATACTGCCAGTGCTCCGCCGCGCGTGCTTCGGGGCTCACGTCACGAACCTTGGAGATGTCGAATTCGGGTCCGCCTGCCGAAAGCTGCCGGGCCGCCGCGCGCGCGCGATCGATCCAGGTGTCGGGAGCCTCACCCTCGGCAACGATGCGATCATCGACGATCGAAAGTCGTACTGTATCCGGCGGATACAGTGACGCCGTCAGCCGCTTCAGCACGAACTCCGGCTCAAGGCTCTGATAGAACTGCCACTGCGCATGAACCCGGGCGGGATCGACCTCTGTTCCCGACAACAGCGACTGCGGATCGGCGCCAAGCGGGTCTCGCAGGCCGGCAATATAGAATTGGCCGTCGCTTATCTTTTGGTCTGCAACGATGATGCCCGGCTGGGTCTCCAGTCGCGACACATAGGCGTGCCAGCGCTCCGCCTCGCGCACTTGGGGACTTACGTCACGAACCCCCGAGATATCGAAGACCGGCCCGCCTGCCGAAAGCTGCTGGGCCGCCGCGCGCGCCCGGCTGATCCAGGTGTCGGGAGCCTCACCCTCGGCGACGATGCGGCCATCGACAATCGAAAGTCGCACTGAATCCGGCGGAGCCAGCGACGCCGTCAGCCGCTTCAGCACGAACTCCGGCTCAAGGCTCTGATAAAATTGCCATTGCGAATGAACCCCGGCCGGATCGACTCCCGTGCCTGACAACAGCGACTGCGGGTCGACGGCAAGCGGGTCCCTCAGGCCGGCAATATAGAACTGGCCATCGCGTACCTGCTGTTCGGCAACGATGATGCCCGGCTGGGCCTCCACTCGCGACACGTAAGCCTGCCAGCGCGACACGTAAGCCTGCCAGCGCTGCGCTGACTGCCAGGAAAGAAGGTACCAACCGCCTGCCAGACTCAAAAGCAGCAGGGCAACGGCCGCCACCAGCCACGGAAATCCGTCGTTTGATTCCTCCTGCTTCAGCTCGACGCAGGTCTGCAACTGCGCCTCTACGCTGGCCAGCTGCGAACCGTCGCCGTCAAACTGCTCTAAGGCCTGTGAGCTTTCCTCATGGATGCGAAGCAACATATCGCGAACGATTTCATGCAATTCCTCCGGCGGATTTCCCCGGATCACCGAAACCAGGGTCGCAAACGGTCCAACTTCCGACCAGAGACGAAGCTCGCCGAAACGGATTGTGTCCAGGCCGCTCTGCTCTTTCTCGTTGAATGAGTCTTTTACAAAATCCTGAATCGCACTGAGCATCGAAGAAATGAGCTGAGGATCTTCGCTCGTTGCATTGTCGGCCGTTACATGCGCTATCAAAAGGCCGGAATTCCGATGAATGAGAAACGCATGTTCCACACGGTAGACAAGGGAATGCTTCAGAACAACTGCCGAGAAGCTTGCCCCTGTTCTCCAGGCTTCAAGTCTCCACTTGAGCCCGTGCCAGGTGAATATGTGCCTTAGAGTTTCATTCAGCGACTGAAAGGTCTGGTCGATCTTTTCGCCGATCGACTTGCGAATTGCCGGCAGAAACACGGGGTACAATATGTCCGTCAGCGTGCGCGGGCTCTTCTGGATCGACCGTTGCACAGCCCGTTCGACAGCTGGCGCAAGCGCCTCGCCGAGTTGCGCGTAAGGCGCTCGTCCGGCAGCACTGGGAAGAACGTCGCCCACGGCCGCCGCAAGCTGCTCGGGTTCGTCGAGCAGATGCGTAACGCGTGAAAGCTCCGAGATTTCGCGGCTGACCAGCAACTGCCGCAGCGTTTCCATGCGCGGATCGGCGGTTGGAACCGCCTCGAACTGCGCACGGTAGTCCGGATCAACGTTCCGGGCAATTTCGATCAAAAGACGAGCCAGAGCCTCGCGATCAATCTCTGTATCGTTCGAGGCTGTTCTTTGCGGAAGGTTGAATGGGTCGACGGTGGACGTCAAGGTCCCATCAACTCACTTTCCAGCTGCGGTCCGAGTTGCTCTTGCTCCCGACGGGATCCTGATTGAGACATTTTGCAACCTCGACAAACAGGCCAGCCAAAAGATTTCGGTCGGTCTTGACGTTGCTGAGGTCGGCAAACATCTTCTCGATCAGCATCTGAACGCCTTCATTCTTCTGCTTGATTTCCTCACGCAGCAAATGATCGTTTCGATTTATCCGGTCCGAAACGTCGCGCTCGAGCGCGCTCAACTGATCCGACAACGTGCGCACCTGCTTTTCAAGAGCCTGGTTTTGCTCGCGAAGATTCCGGTCGATCTCCTTGTCGGCATCGGCTCGTGAATCTTTTTCGCTCCGCAATTGCCCTGCAAGCGAATCGATCTGCTTCTTTGCATTCGACTCGTACATTTCGAGATTGCGCTTGGCCTCGGACTCGACATCCTTGAAGCGCTGCAACACCCGTTCTTCAAGCTTGGAAAAACGGCGGTCATAGTCCTGCATCTGGTTGCCGAAGAGCAGGTCACGGATCTTGTCGACACCGACGGCGTCGCCGGCGGTTCCGTTTTCGCGGGCCTGAACTCCCATGAAGTTCAGCCCGTTTCCTTCTGTGTTACCTATCAGATTTACGTCCGCCTTCTTTTCTGAAGAAGCGAAATTCGAAGATTCCTTAGCCATCCATATACCCCCATTGAACACATGCCGTCAGGTAAGCATGTCAGCAATCGGGCCGCAAGCCGGATTCGTCTTGACTTATGCCTATTCATGGGGCAGCCGAGCGCGGTGGCTAACGGCTCGGCAATGGCAATCAGGGGCGATGCCCTCTCAAAGGCGCGGAGCGTGCGGACGGTTCCGGGTATCCAAAAAGCGGCCTTCAGTCGAACGTCGCCAGCGGCTCGGCGTTGATCTCGACCCACTCACAGCGACGGCTTTCGTGGTAAAAAGACTGGAAGGGCGGCGGGAACGACGGGTCGGCGAAGGCGCCGACGGGAATGGCGATCACACCGGGCTGCGTGTCGATGCGATAGTGGACGGCGGCGCCGCACTCCGGGCAGAAATTGTAGATGACGCGGCCGCCCTCGTCGCCGGCGCGCGTGAACTGCTTCGCCCGCCCCTCGATCGATACATCAGCTTGCGCAAACCGGACATTGTAGCTGAAGGCGCTGCCGGTGCGGCGCTTGCAGTCGAGGCAGTGGCAGACCGAGATGCGCACCGGCTCGCCCGAACAGACGGCTGAAAGCTGGCCGCAGAGACATTGCGCGCGGCGCGAGACCATTGTTTCTTCCTCCCTTCACATCACTGCGTATCGGCGCTGGCCCTCAGTTCCGTCCGCTTCTGTTCCGAAACCATGGCCAGATCCAGCACCTTCTGCAGTTCGGCGGCATGGTGGAATGAAGGCTCGGCCTGCACGCCGCTGCGAACCGCATCGACGAAGCGCTGGTAATTGGTCGGCACCGTGCCGGCGTCGAGCACCTGCCATTTGGCGTTCTCGATATCCTCGCCGACACACGCCTTCAGTTCCGAACCCTCGAGATTGTGCACGACTTCGATGCCGCCCTTGTCGCCATAGATGCGCAGGCGCAATTCGTTGATGTGGCCGGTCGCCCAGCGGCTGGCGTGAACGACGCCAAAGGCGCCGTTGGAGAAATCCAGCGTCATGGCGAAGCTGTCATTGGCGTCGAGGTCGTATTCGCCGATGCGGTTGCCTGGCGCCTTGTCGAAGGTGCGCAGCCGGCAAAACACGTGGTCGATGTCGAGTGCGGCGCCATAGCTGGCGAAATCGAGGATGTGGATGCCGACATCGCCGAGCACGCCGTTGGAGCCGTGGTCACGCGACAGCCGCCACAGCCATTTCGGGTCGGTGCGCCAGTCGCCCCAGAATTTCGACACCAGCCAGCTCTGCAAATAGGAGGACTCGACGTGGCGGACGGTGCCGATCTCGCCGGCCAGCACCATCTGTCGCGCTTTCTGCAAGGCAGCGACATTGCGATAGGTGAGGTTGACCATGTTGACGATGCCGGCTGCCTCAGCCGCGTTGGCCATCTCGCTTGCCTTGCCGAAGTCTTCGGCCAGCGGCTTTTCGCACAGCACCGGCTTGCCGGCCGCGATCAACGCCATGGTGGTCGGGTGGTGAATGCGGTCCGGCGTGACGTTGGCGACCGCATCGAACTCGCCCCACGCCAGCGCGTCTTCCAGCGATGTGAATCGCTTCGATATCTTGAACCCGTCGGCGAATTCGCCCACGCGCTTTTCATCGACGTCGACAGCACCGACGATCTCGACGCCGTCGACGCCGCCGAAACGGCGGGCATGCTCCTGCGCCATCCAGCCGGTACCCAGTATCAAAAGCCGCATTCTCTGCACTCCGAGCGAATTGGTTCGATTCAATCATATGGCGCAGATACGGTCTAGGAAACCCATGCGGAAAGCCGCTACGCCTTTTTTCCTGGACTTTGCTTTAGCGGTAGCCGGCCTCGCCCGAAACGTGCAGCTTGCCGCCGCGCTCGACGATCGGCTCCAGCGCCTTTTCGACCGGCACGTTCGGCGCCTCAAGGATCGCCGACTTGGTGCCCTGCGGATTGTGCGCCCACTTAACCGCATTGCGCAGCACCTTGTGCACATTGGCGTCGTGATAGGTCGGATAGGTCTCGTGGCCCGGGCGGAAGTAGAAGACATTGCCGGCGCCGCGGCGATAGGTCAGTCCAGAACGGAACACCTCGCCGCCCTGGAACCAGGAGATGAAGACGGTCTCCAGCGGTTCGGGCACGGCGAACTGCTCGCCATACATTTCTTCATTCTCGAGCTCGAAATATTCGCCGACGCCTTCGGCGATCGGATGGCTGGGACTGGTCGCCCAGAGCCGCTCGCGCTCACCCGCCTCGCGCCATTTCAGCGTGCAGGGCGTGCCCATCAGCCGCTTGAAGATTTTCGAGAAATGGCCGGAATGGAGAACGATCAGCCCCATGCCTTCAAAGACCCGGCGGGCGACGCGCTCGACGATCTCGTCGGCGACGGCGCCATGGTCCTTATGGCCCCACCAGACCAGCACGTCGGTCTCGGCCAAGCGCGCCTCGGGCAGGCCATGCTCGGGCTGTTCGAGCGTGGCGGTCGAGGCGGAGATCGCCTCGTCGGCATTCAGCGCCTTGGCGATGGTCGTGTGCATGCCCTCGGGATAGAGGGCTGCGACCACCTCATTGGTCCGCTCATGGATGTTCTCGCCCCAAACGACAGCGCGTATTGTCATGATGTCCTCGTGGTGAAGCCGACCCGCAGGGGTCAGTCATAATCTGCCTGGGGGTCAAAAGGGAATAGGCAGTGGGGAATAGGCAATAGGGGCAGAAAAACAAGGAACAGGCGATGGACGCTCCTGGGCCCTACTGCCTACTGCCTACTGCCTACTGCCTACTGCCTACTGCCTACTGCCTACTGCCTTACGCTCCCCGGCCTTCCTGAGCGACCCGCGTCAGCGGCTTGGTCAGGCGCGGCACGACGACGAGGCGCTTGATCTTGCCTTTCTTGTAGGCGGCAAGGAAGCGGGCGTAGTCCTTGAAGACGACGCAGCCATTGGACTCCGCACGGCCGCCGCGCAGCATGTAGGTGTGGGCGAGCAGGCCGTCGCGACCGTACTTGTTGCCGCCGCTGACGGGAGTGAGACGGAGCGCCTCGACGCCATGGAAGCGGGATTCGCGCAGCCGCAGATCATAGGTGTTGGGCGGCGTCGGGCCGACATTCTTCTTGTGCACGAAGCGCGGCTGGTCGACCATCGAACCCAGCCCCGAATGGGCCTCCAGCCGCGAGCCGTCCGGCATATAGACGGTCTTGGCCGAGATATCGTACACGGCGACGCCGCCGCCCATTCCGGGCGTGGCGAACAGATCCTTGAAGGCGCGACCGACACCGCCCGCCGGGACGTCCGGCTTGGCATAGGCCAGCATCTCGCCGGCCTCTGTCTTCGACCGTTTGCCAGGCTTGATCCGGCTTGATTGGATGCTCTGGCTTTCTGGCACGCCAGGCAGTGCGGCAACCTCCGAAGTACTGCGTGGCGAGCGCGGCGACGAATTGCCCGGCGACTGGGGTGCGGGGCTCTCGGCCGTCCTGTCGGTCTGTGGCTTGACTGCCCTGGGTTTGCTGGCTTGCCGAGCCTCGGCAGGCTGAGCGGTTTCGGCGCGTGGACGCCAACCCGGCAACGCAATGTTGTCGGGCAGATCGTCCTGCGGCGGCAGCGAAGCGACCTGAACCTCGGCCTGCTCAGTATCCTGCCCTCCGGCGATTGCTTCAACGGCCGGCGGCGGGGCCAGCATGTCAGCGTCTTCCGGCAAGCTGTTGGCCAGCGCCAGCGCCAGGCGCGACGAGCGTTCGATCTCAGCCACTTCCGGCCCAAAGCGTTCCGAGGCGGGGCCATGCTGATCGGGCAGCCGGACTTCGGCGAAACGGGCAGCGACCGGAAGGCTGGCAAGCATGAAGGGCGCATTCGAGGCCTTGGCGAAGGCGGCAGCCAGCTTTTGCGGCGACAGCTCTGCCTTGGCCACCACGCCGTCGAAGCGCATGCCGCGCGAAGTGGCGAGAGCGACGCTGGTGTTTGGCGCAATGTTTGAGGCGACACTGCTCGGGGCCACAGCGTGCGCGGCCGGCTTCAGCCGCGCCATCTTGCCGTCATGCGCGAAGTTCGCGGCGGCATGCGCGCAGCCGGCGTCGCAATGGCTGAGCAGCGAGGCCTGTGATTTTTGCGCCGAAAGCCGCGGCGCCCACGAATTGGCGAGGCTGCGGCGCGAATCGGCAAGTGCTGCGTTCGGCAGAAGCAGACTGTGCGGAAGGCTGTTGGAGGCTGCGGTGAGCGAGGTACCGAGCGAATAGAGGCCGGCCATGGTTGCCACCGACCACAGCGCCAAGGCCGCGCCGACAACCGGCACTACCACCCAGCGCTGGCCGGATCTCTTCGAAGTCAAACCCCGTTCAGGAGTGTCGCCCCGGTCTTTCAAACGCAAAAACGCCATACAACCACTCTCAATCGGCATGCAGGCTTGCGACCCTCGCATCCGTGACATCCACAGTTCGCTGGTGCCCCCTGCACCTTTCGCGTCTGTTGCCGATTGAATCAAAAGATGGACAAAGTTGGTTAACCAATCCCTCCATCAGCCACCGATTATGCGGCGCCTGATACGAAAAAAAGAGCACTCCATGGTCTGCGCCACGGTATAATGCTCTCCCTCACCCCCGCCTTGCTGCCCGTTTTTGCGATCCAAGTCAAGGAAACGCTGCGTCAGCTTGCTGCAAGCCTGTGCTGATTGCCCGCTGATCGGCCTTCTCAATCAGTTGACCTTCCGGTGGCTGGAAGGTCTATCCGCTCAGAGACGGAGACTTCCGGCGACGGAAATTTACCGATGAGAACCGGCATCACGACCGAAGAATCCGACTGCAGGTCGAACCCCTGCTGCGGCTGGCTGATCACAGATGGATGGGGCAAGGACATGGCGCCGTGAGATGGACTGTGAAAGCGGCGCTGCTGTGGCTGGTCTGTGCCCTTACGATGGCCGCCTCCGTCGGCGGCGGACCGATGGTCGCGGCCCGCCAGGCGTCGATGAAGGAGATGGCGGCGGCTGCGAAAACCATTGCCGGCATGTTCGACCGCAGGCAAGCCTATGACGCCGCAGCCTTCAAGGCGGCAGCGGACACGCTGCGCGCTCGCACCGGCCCTGCCCTGATTGCCGAATTTCCGAGCGGCTCGCTTGGACCGCCTTCGCAGGCCAGGCTGGAGATCGATCAGTCACGGGCGGAATTCGAGGCGCTGGCAAATCATATCGGGGCGCTGGCGCGCGCGCTGGCCGCCAAGGCCCAAAGCGCGCCGGCCGTCATCACTGATGACATGCGCATGGGCACCGGCACGGCAATGGGCGGCGGCAGCCTGCTCGGCAAGCGGCCGAGCACCGTGGAAGTCGATCCTACCAAAGTGCCGGCGGAGCATCTCCTGCACCTGATCCTGCAGGATTGCTCGAGCTGTCATTCGAAGTTCCGGCGGAAGCTACAGTGAAATAGACTTACCCGCCGGAGCGATACCCTTTGCTGGCCTGCGCCCCAGCCGCTTGCATACAAGTAAATTCGCTCGTGCTAATATATCGAAGTCATGCATATCCATGCATGACGAGCATCGGGAGGATGCAATGAAAACCATGAATCGCAGGTCTGCAATTGCCCTCGGTCTGACGACCGCCGCGGTAGCGCCTTTGTTCACCTTGGCGGCATCGGCAAAAATCAAGAAATACGGCCCGAAAGAGGGCAAGGAGATTGCGCCCGGTGTCAGGGTGGTGGAGGTCGGCACCGGCAATGCAGACATTCCCGCCTACAAGAGCATCGCAATTATCGACGTTGTGTTTCAGCCCGGAGCACATGCTCCTCAAACCGTGATGGACAACGACATGGTGTGCACCATTACCTCAGGTGCATTCACGATCAAGAAAGCGGACAAGGAATTCAAGCTCAAGACGGGTGATATGTACACCTGCTCCAAGGGCAAGACCGATGAAGCGACGAATACAAGCAAGGAGGTCGGCGTGCATCGCATCGCCGTATTGATACCCGCATAGCAGATGGAACTCCGGCCGGACCACGCCGTCGCGAGTCCGGCCGGCCAGACGAGGCGATCTCGTTCCGTCGTCAGCGCGGCCATCTCACGCCAGCCACTCCCTGATCGCCGGGCGGGCGGGAACGGCGCGCATGTGGTCTTCGCGCTATGGCTTTGTTTGGGCATGATCTTTTGGGGAAGCTGGCTTGGTTTCAAAATCAACGGCTAGGTCGAATGGCTGATCAATCAGCGCATCCACGTGGCCAATACGGAGATCGAAACCGCACGAGTTTTGCCGGCCACCAGGCGGTGTTCGAGGCGATCGAGCGCCGCGACCCGGAAGCGGCCGGCCAAGCGATGCGGGCGCATCTGGAAAACGCCCGGAGCAAGTTCAATTCAGGTTCGGGCAGATTGGACTGGCCGGCAGACGCGGCAGCGCTCTGGCGCAAAGCAAAAAGCCCGCCGTTCAAAGCCGGCGGGCTCCCTTCAATCATACAGCGCGATCCGGTCGCCGATAACCAGGACGACCGAATTTCGGCCTTCAGCGGCTGGTTGCGCTCAGGGGGCGGGCTTCGACGGGTTTGAAGCGACCAGCGATCCGAGTTTGCCGGCTTTGGCCAGACTCGGCTTTTCGTAAGTTTTCTTCACAGAATCCCTCCTCTAATGGCATCAATTTCCTCTGCCAGGCCTGTTTTGTCAAATCTGGCAGCAGTCCGTCACAGGTCCCGGCGGCAATTCGTGCCGTTACGCCGGCTCGCGCTTCAGCGCCTGCGCCATGCAGTGAATGCCGCCGCCGGTCTTGGAAATCTCGCTCATGTCGACGGCAGCAACCTCGAAGCCGCGCGCTTTGAGTTGGCCGATCAGCGACTGGCTCGACGTCGGCGCGATCACCCTGTCCTTGCCGAGCGACATGAAGTTGCAGCCGAGCGCCATCGTGTCCTGGAAGGGCACGTCGATGATCTCGTGGCCCTTGCCCTTCAGCCAGTCGACGATGCCGGGCTCGGTGCAGGCGAGGCACACCGCGGTGAGCTTCTCGGCGACCGGCACCACCATCAGGTCGATATGGACGTAATATTCGTCGATGAAGGCGAGGCGCGTTTCCCAGCCTTCCTTTTCGAACCAGTCCTGCACCTGGCGGGCGCCCTCTTCCTGCGTGCGGGCGCCGCCGCAGCCGATCAGCACCACGCCCTCCTCGATGACGTTGAAGTCGCCGCCTTCGAAGGTGCCAGCCGTGACCATGTCGTAGATGGGTATGCCGAGCTTTTCATAGGTGCGGATGGCGGCATAGTTCTCGCCGCGCCGCCACCAATTGGCCATGGCGGTGATGAAGGCGCCGTAGGGCGTCATGACGCTGGAGTCTCTGGAATAGACCTGCATCGGCAGTTCCGGCGTCGGCTCGTGCCAGTGGATGTTGACGCCGAAATGCTCATAGGCGGCGACGAGGTCCTTGTGCTGCGCCTGGGCGATCTGAACGTTGCAGGGCGCTTCGCGCAAATGCTTGCGCGAGAGCGAGCTGGTCGAGAGGTGGCGCAGGAAGTTTGGCGAGCCGAGCAACACGTCTGTCAGCACGTCGGTCTCGTTGGCAAAGCCCCATGATGTCAGCGGCTTGGTGCCGCCGGCGGGATTGCGGCGCTGCAGCGAGAACGGTTCGGCGATGATGCGATCATGGACGGTCATAAGGTTCTCCTCGATTTGACTATGCAGCTTGATTGGATTGGCTGCTCGGAATCCACCAATCGCGTCCGCGCGCGGTGGTGACATATTCCGGCCAGCGGAAATTGATCGGCGGGTCATAGTCGCAAAGCGGCGCGATCCAGTTGGAGCCACCAATGCCGCCGCCGGTGCGGGTGACGAATTCGTCCATGGCTGCATCACGCGCGGACTTGTCCTCGAGCAGGCGGAGGGCTGCAAGCGCAACCGTCTTGGCGGCGCAAATGACCATCGGGTCAATGGTGGCCGAGATACCGCCCAGCGCGTTCATCGCCCAGGATGGATAGGCATGGCCATTCGCCGAGCGCAGCGCCGGGCGAGCGACATAGAAGCGTGCGGTCGGCGTGTGCCACGACATGTCGGTGTAGTCGTCGGAGGTCGAGTTGATCTGCGACGGAGGCAAATCGCGGCGCAGGATTGCCTCGGCCTCTTGCGGCGCAACCAGCCGCTCCATCTCGTCGATGAAAGGGTTGTCGGTCGCGGTGCCGCCGGCATTGACCTGGACCTCGCGACCGATCGCTTTCGCCGCCTCGTCCCAGCTCGGAGCGCCAACGGTGGACAGCGCCTCATAGGCAATCCCCGCCATGGCGTGATTGGCGAGGCCCGGCCTCGACTTCGACACCCAATGGCGCTCATAGCGACAACCGCTGATCGCCGCGGCCGCGGCCGCATTACGGTCGAGCACCGCGGTGACCTGCTCTGCCATGGCAATGGTCGGCACGCGGATCATGTACTGGATCTCGGCCAGCCCCGCCGGCAGATTGTCGGCGGTCGCCTGCCCGGCGGTGAGGATCGCCTCGCTGATCGACCAGCCGCCCTGGTGAGGCAGCATGGAATCGCGCAGCGCCTTGGAGGTCATGTACATCGTCATCAGTGCGTCGTTGGCGCCGGGCGCCCGCACCGCCGAATGCGCCTGCGGGATCGGCGCGCCATCGCTTGCGCGAACCCAGTTTTCGGGTTCGTCGCAGACAAAACGGTAGATCATCGCATAGGCGGCGCCGCAATGCGTGTCCCAGCGCGCCGTGTTGCAGAGCGGCAGCATATAGAAGGGGTGGAAGGAGATCATGCCGGCAAGGCCGTCATAGTAGCCCTTGGCCGCATGGATCGGCTTCGAGCCCCTGACCTTCTCGGCCGGCTCGCCGGTGAAGCGCAACGTCCCCTCGATGCCGTGGCGTTGCATTGCAGCCTTGGTGGCGAGAAGTCCGCCGAGGCCGGCAATGCCAAGCCCGGAATGCGGATCGGTGTGGCCGCCGGCCTCGCTGCCGAGGCCCGGCCGCGATCGCTTCACCGTTGCCGCGTCCTGGCAGTTGCCAGGCACGGCGTCGTATTCGCCGTACATGCCGATGGTCGGCCCCGGGCCATTCGTCCAGTGGGCGCAAAAGGCGGTCGGCATGCCGGCCGACCCTTCCTCGACCGAAAAGCCCTCATGCTTCAGCCGCGCGACATACCAGGCCGCCGACTGGTATTCGCGCCAGGCTGTTTCGCCGAAATCGAAAATGGTGCGCGTCCACGCCGACAGCGACGGCTGGATGCTATCGAGACAGGCAAGCGCGGTGGCTTGCGCCGAGGTCGTCACCGGTTTCTCCATGCGGCCCAAGAAAGCAGTGAAGCGGCATTGCAAAAAGTGATATGTTTTTCCGGTTCATGCAAATTCGGTTCACCTGAGGCCTCTTGCGAATACCTTCCACACAGGCGCTGCGCGCCCTCGACAGTTTTGCCCGTCACGGCAGTGTCTGGCGCGCAGCCGATGAACTGCATTTGACCCGCAGCGCCGTCAGCCATCAGTTGCGGCTGCTCGAACGCGACCTCGGCTTCGACCTGCTGGAGCGCATCGGCAAGGGCGTGGCGCTGACACCGCGCGGCCAGCGCTATGCCGCCGATGTGAGAAAGGCGCTGACGGTGCTCGGCGATGCGGTGACGCGCCAGGCCGGCACGGGCGTCGGCGGTTCGTTCGCCGTTTCCTGCACGCCGGGCTTCGCCTCTCTGTTCCTGTGCACGCACATCGGCGAGTTCCGGCAGATGTATCCGGACGTGGCGCTGTCGATCCTGACGCCCAGACGGCTGGACGATGTCAGCAATCCGGACGCCGATGCCTTCATTGCCTTCGGCGTCGGCAACTGGCCGAACCGCTCGGTGGAGTTGCTGTGCGAAATCTCGTTCACGCCACTTTGCAGCCCGACACTGCTCAACAAGGTCGGCGGCTTTTCAAAACCGGCCGACGTGCTGCGCGCCAATCTCCTGCATCTCGGCGACACCGAGGACTGGGCGCGCTGGCTGGCGCTGTCCAAGGTGGAAAACCCCGACACCGAAGGCGGCATCTTCTTCTCGGACATGAACCTCGTTTTTTCCGCGGCGATCGCCGGCCAGGGCATCGCCATGGGCGACGAGTTGACCAGCCGCCGGGCGCTGAGCGAAGGCCGTCTGGTGCGCCCCTTCGATATCGCGATCCCCTCGCCGCGCTCGTATTTCCTGGTGTCGGAACATGCCAAGGCCAGCCACCCGGTGCTGGAAGCATTCAATGGGTGGTTGAGGTCGAAGCTGTCGGAGAACCGGATCAGCCCGTACTAGCCTCCCATCCGTGAATCAAATTTGCCGATCAGGCGAAAACTATTCGGTTGCGGTGAGCCGGGGCCCTGCCCTACGCTCAAGCCACGACCAAGGAAGAGGCAGGATGCAGCAACCCGGCCGGGCCGCAGAGATCAAGGCAATCGGGATCGGCAAGAGCTTCGGCTCGTTCCGGGCGCTGGACGACCTGACGCTCAATATCGGCCGCGGCGAGTTTTTGACGCTGCTCGGTCCCTCCGGCTCGGGCAAGACCACATTCCTGATGATCCTCGCCGGCTTCGTGCAACCGACCGCCGGCAAGCTTTTCAGCGACGGCATCGACATCACCGAGCGGCCGGCCGAACAGCGTGCCGCCGGCATGGTCTTCCAGGGCTATGCGCTGTTCCCGCACATGTCGGTCGAGGCCAACATCGCCTTCCCGCTCAAGGTACGCAAGAAATCGGCTTCCGAGATCAAGCGCCGCGTTGCCGAGATGATCGAGCGCGTCGGCCTCAAGGGCCATGAGACGAAACTGCCGGCGCAGCTTTCCGGCGGCCAGCAGCAGCGCGTGGCGTTGGCCCGCGCTTTGGTGTTCGAACCCGGCGTGCTGCTCCTCGACGAGCCGTTCTCGGCGCTCGACAAGAGCCTGCGCGGCCAGATGCAGGCCGAGATGAAGCGGCTGCATCAGGAGACCGGCACCACCTTCGTCTTCGTCACCCACGACCAGAGCGAGGCGCTGGCGCTGTCGTCGCGCGTCGCCATCTTCAACCACGGAAAATTGCTGCAGGTCGGAGCGCCGGACGAGGTCTACGACCGGCCGGACAACCGCTTCGTCGCCGAGTTCCTTGGCGAGATCAACATGCTGCCGTTGAAGGGGGTCAAGCCCGCCGACAATGGCTCGACGGGCCTCTGCGAGGACCGCGCGGTCAACATGCTCTGCAAGGCCGAGAAAGTCCGTGGCGATGCCATATTGGCGATCCGGCCCGAACATATGTCGATCACGCGCGAAGCCGCCGCCGGCGAGAACGGCATTGCCGCCACCGCCATCGGCTCGACCTATCTGGGTGCGGCGACCAAACTCGATCTGACGACACGCCAGGGCGCCAAGGTGACCGTCTCGGTGCCGAACGAGGTCGCGGCGGCTGCACTCAGCAAAGGCAATTCCGTCTGGCTGACATGGCCGGCGGAAAAGGGTTTCCTCCTTCCGGACGGAGGATGACGACGAGAACGGCGAAGTCTTCCAGCAAAGAATCTGGAGCGCGCCATAACCACCGGAACCAAAACGAAAAAGGGGAACTAAAATGACAGACCAAAGCAAAAAACAAGCCATGGACGGGCTGACCGCCCGGGCTGTGCGCGGCGAGATTTCGCGCCGGCAATTCACCCAGCTTGCAGCCCTCGTGCTGGCCGGCACACCGATGCTGCTGCGCTCGACCGGTGCCTTTGCGCAGGCCAAGGAGCTGGTGCTGGTCAACTGGGGTGGCGATGCCCTTACCGCTTATGACGCCGCCTACGGCCAGGCCTTCACCAAGGAAACCGGCATCACCGTCAAGATGGACGGTTCGGGCCCGACCGAAGGCGCGATTGCCGCACAGTTCAAGAGCGGCGCGCCGACCTGGGACCTTGTCGACGTCGACCCGTTCTCGGCCATCACGCTCGGCGCGCAGGGTGCGCTCGAGCCGATCGACTACGCCATCGTCGACAAGAAGAAGATGCGCGAGGGGTTCGGCTGGGAATACGCGGCGTCGACCTATTTCTTCTCCTATGTCATCGCCTATGATTCCGAGAAATACGGCAAGGACGCGCCGACCGGCATGGCCGACTTCTTCGACGTGAAGAAGTTTCCGGGCAAGCGCTCGCTCTACAAATGGGGCGTGTCGAGTTGGGAAGCAGCGCTGCTTGCAGACGGCATCGCGCCGGCCTCGCTCTACCCGCTCGACCTGAAGCGAGCGCATGACAAGATCGCCGCTTTCAAGGAAAACGTCGTGGCTTACTGGGGCGGCGGCGCCGAGAGCCAGAGCGTGCTGCTCAACGGCGAAGCCTCGATGGCGATCGTGTGGTCGACCCGCGCCTCGCTGATCGAGCAGGACTCGGGCGGCAAGATCAAGTTCATCTGGGATCAGGGCCTGATTTCGCCCGGCGCGCTGGCCGTGCTCAAGGGCAACCCCGGCGGCAAGGACGCAGCGATGAAGTTCATCGCCAGCGCCCAGGATCCGCAAAAGCAGCTGGTGATGTTCGACAAGCTCGGACAGGGTCCGGCCAATCCGGCCGCCGATGCGCTGATCCCCGCCGACAAGAAGCGCATCAACCCGGTCGATCCCGAAAACATGAAGAAGCAGATCGCGCTCGACATGGACTGGTACGCCAAGAATTACGGGGCAGCACTCGACGAATACACCAAGATCATCTCGGCCTGACCAGGCCGGGCACGAGCTTCGATGAGAGGCACCCTCTCCGACAGGATGGGCGCGGCGGTGCTGATGGCGCCGCTGCTCCTGTTCCTTGTGCTGGCCTACGCCTGGCCGTTCCTCGGCGTCGTCAAGTGGAGCGTCACCTTGCCGACACCGGGGCTCGGCCAGTATGGCGCGCTCGCCACCGATGCCCTGGTGCAGTCTGTGTTCATCCGCACGCTGCGCATCGCGCTGATCGTCACCGTGGTTTCCGTGGCGGCGGCATACGCCATCACCATGGTGTGGGTGCGCGGCAGCCCGGCACAGCGCATAATCGCTGAATTCTGCATTCTCGTCCCCTTCTGGATCTCGGTGCTGACCCGCGCCTTCGGCTGGGTGGCGCTTTTATCCAACCGCGGCCTGATCAACACCTGGCTGCAATCGATCGACTTCATCTCCGAGCCGCTGGCGCTGGTGCGCAACGAGTTCGGCGTCATCGTCGGCATGACGCATTTCCTCATTCCCTTCGCGGTGTTCCCGCTGGCCTCCGCCATGCGCAGCCTCGACGAGCGCGTGCTGCTCGCGGCGCGCGGGCTCGGCTCCAGCCGTATGCGCACCTTCTGGACCGTGTTCGTGCCGATGACGCGCTCCGGCATCATCGGTTCGGCGATGATCGTGTTCGTCTTCTCGCTCGGCTTCTTCGTCACGCCGGCGATCCTCGGCGGCGGCCGCAGCGTGATGATCGCCGAGCTGATCTATCTGCGCATCTTCCAGAGTCCCGATTGGGGACTGGGCGCGGCGATCAGCGTCGTGCTGGTGCTGTTCGTCGGCGCGCTCATGGCGCTGCTGTTCCGCTATGTCAGACCGAAGCAACTGATCTGATGCCGACCTATCGCCCCGGTCCCGTCTCGCTGATCCTCGCCGTGCTGGTGGCACTGTTCCTGCTGCTGCCGCTGCTGGCGGTCATCCCGGTGTCGCTGACGCCAAGCCGCATGCTGGCTATGCCGACGGGCGAACTGTCGCTGCGCCACTACCGCGCGCTGATCGAGGATCCGCGCTGGCTCGACGCCATCCTACTGTCGATCCGCATCGGCATCGTCAGCAGCGTCATCTCCACCGTGCTGGCGCTGTGCTTCAGCCTTGGCGTCTGGATGTTCCAGCCGCGCTTCACGGCCACCCTTGTCGGCTTCGTGCTGTTGCCGATGGTGGTGCCGCCGGTGGTCTCGGCGATCACGCTCTACTTCCTGCTGACGTCGATCTCGGGCATGAGCTCGTTCTTTGGCTATGACACATGGCTCGGCGTCGCCATGGCGCATTCGGTGATGACGGTGCCTTTCGCCACGGTGCTGATCCTGGTCTCGCTCAGCCAGCTCGACCGCCGCATCGACCTTGCCGCGCGCGGCCTTGGCGCCGGCGTGTGGGAACGCGCGACGCGCATCATCATGCCCAACATCAAGTTCGGCATCGTCACCGCTGCACTTCTCTCCTTCGTGCTGTCTTGGGAAGAGATCGGCGTGACCCTGTTCATCACCTCGGTCAACGCCATCACGCTGCCGCGGCTGATGTGGATGGGCCTGCGCGACAACATCGACCCGGCGATCGCAGCCCTTTCGGTGATCCTGATCATCATCACCGTGCTGGTCCTGGCGGTGAGGACTGTGGTGGTGAAGATGCGCGGCGGGCACTGAGCCAAGGTGGCCAACAACAATCGGCGATAGCCAAGCCGCTGTGTGAAGGGCGTTACGGACGGTGAGCGCCGGGTGCATTACGCGGCGTCATGGGAAACCTGCCGCTGGTGACATTTGCCTTCGTGTCGGTGCTCGGAATGGCGGTTCCGGGACCGGACGTCGTGCTCGCCATCACCAACGGCTCCCGCTACGGTTTTCGACGCGCGTTTCTCGGCATGGCCGGCGTCGTACTGTCTGATTTCGTTCTTATCAGCATCGTCGCGCTGGGCTTCGGCGCTCTTCTGCTGGCTTCGGAATTCTATCTCTCGGCTCTCAGGATGTTCGGCGCGGGCTATCTGCTTTTCGTCGCCATCGGTACCCTGCGCACCGCGTCCCGACCTTCGTTCAACCCTAACGTTCCCGAAACACGGCATTCAGCCAAGGCACTCATTGGGCGCTGCTTCCTGGTGGCGGTCACAAATCCGGCGGCCTGGCTGCTTTTCCCCGCGATCCTGCCGCATTTTGTCCGCGTGGATGAGCCGATCGCGATCCAGTATGGCATCCTGGCCATTATCGCCGCGCTTGCCGATGTGTTTGTGCTGACGTTTTACGCAGCCCTTGGCGCGCGGGCTGCAAGGCTTCTGGCTGGGCCAAACGCCGTGTGGATCGACCGGTTGTACGGTATCGCCCTGCTTGGTCTTTCGAGCACTTTGATCCTGCAATCCCTCGGGCATCTGAGATAGTCGACACAGGACTACACAGGGCCGGATTTAGCAATCGGCCCGTAGTCAGCTTGCGAAGAATCTCGACAGCCTTGCAGCCGTGTCTTCGGGGTGCTCTTCCGGGAAGAAATGCCCACCCTTGACCGAGCCGCCTCCGACGTTATCAGCCCATTGCCGCCAGATCGCCAACGGGCCGCCCTCCTCCGCATACCAGTTCTCCAACCCGCCCTCGCCGCTCCAGAGCGCAAGCAGCGGGCATCTGATGCGACAGCCATCAGCCTGGTCCTGCGCGTCGTGCTCGCGGTCGATGCCTGCGGCGGCGCGATATTCCTCGCAGATGGCGTGGGCATGGGCGGGATCACGCAGCGCCTCGATATAGGCGGCCCTGACCTCAGCGGGAAAAGCATCTGGAGCCGAGCCCCAGCCGGCGATCGCATTGTCGACAACTGCGTCGGGTGCTGCGGACAACAGGCGCTCAGGCAGCGGTTCCGGCTGGGCGAGCAGGCTCCACGGCCAGAAGGCCAGCGCCAACCTGGCATCGGCCCGATCCCAGGCGGAGGCCGTGGGGACGATGTCGAGAACGGCGACTTTCGACACGGTTTCGGGATGGTCGAGCGCCAGCCGGTAGGCGACGCGACCGCCACGGTCGTGGCCGGCAACCATGAAACGGTCGAAACCGAGAACGTCCATAACCTGCACCATGTCGCGCGCCATCGCTCGTTTGGAATAGGCGGCATGATTGGCTCCGGAAGCCGGACAGCCGCTTTGTCCGTAGCCTCTCAGATCGGCGGCGACCACGCTGAAATGCGGCGCCAGGGCCACGGCGATGTCCCGCCACATCACATGCGTTTCGGGAAAGCCATGCAGGAGCAGCAACGGCGGCCCTGAGCCACCGGCCCTGACGAAGATCGATGTCTCCTCCATTTGAACGGTCCTGGCGTCAAAGCCCGCAAACATCAGCTGCCGCCAACCAGTCCGTGGCTGGAACGGATTCGCAGCACCTGGACACCCTTCGGCAATTCGATCAGGAACTCCTTGTCGCGGTCGAGATGGTGGATGCTTTGCGGATCGCCGCCGGTAAAGGCGGCCATCGCCTCGACGCTCTCCCAATAGGAGATGGTGATGAATTCCGAATGCGTCGGCGTGTCCTCGCGAAAAGTCTGCACGCCAAGCGCTTTCTCGATCAGCGGCTTGATACCAGCCTCGTAATTGTAGCGCTCATAGGCGTCGGCCCTGCCGGGCGAGGTCCTGCCGCGCCAGATGCGCGCAATGGTCGGGGTTTTCGGTGCCATCGCCTATAACACCCGAAGGCGCGCCGCGTTCCGACTATCCTGACTGGCCGCACAACTGGCTGATAGTCGACGTATGGCAAAGGTTCCGTACAGTAACTTGCACTGGACACGCGGCTATCCTGTCAAGTCCAAACGTGCTCTCTTGTGCTCAACTTGGGAGGGCACAATGAAACTACGTCTAGCTTTCGCTGTATTCACCGCAGGAATTTTCTTCGCATTGTCGGCTGCCTCGGCCGGACAAGGGGAACAGCAAAACATCAACTTCCTGGCTCGGATGTCCGATGCAAGGTTAAATTCGGCCGCCAGAATGGCCGGTGACCTCGTTGGCGTAAGGCAAAGATGTCCGGCGTTGAGGCCAACGGAAGACGGAAAAGCAATTTTCGCCGTCCCGGTCCTTTTGTATGATGGGCGGGACAAACACCTGACCCCAGACCCCCGAAAGTTCAACATGGCCATCCATACCTATGAGAGGGCTTTCGCAATGGCGGCCCAGAGATCGGCAAGTTGCCAAAGCGAGAGGGCCAAATACCCGAAACTTTACCGGTAGATGGCTAACAAGGACGACCTTCAGTCTCCGGCGCCGCGACGCCTCACCTAAGGTATTGAAATTATTGGCAGGATTCGAAGCTGTGACCATCGGCTTAGAAGGCCGGTGCTCTATCCGGCGGAGCTACGGGACCGCTGCCGTCAGCGAACGCGCTCTACCTTCAGGCAGCATGCAGGGTCGGGATGGCGCTAACGTCAACTTCGCGCTCCGCATGCCAGGCATCATACGCGGCCTGCATCCTGAGCCAGATCGCGGCACCATCGCCGAACATCTTGCCAAGAAGGGCGGCCACGGCAGGCGATACCGGCTTCTTCTCACGGATGATATCGTAGAGCTGCTGGGCGCGAGATTCCGAGCAGATTGGCGATTTCCACCTTGGTCTTGCCGGCGGCGGGAACGATGTCGTCGAGCAACGCGCCAGGATGGGAAGGGCAGCGCTCGGTCGTTCTGTTTCGTTCGTACACCTTCAGAGTGCTACCCATATGCCAGGTACAAACCGTAACCTATGTGTCCGGAATGGACCCGGCAAAATTGGCGATCCCGACAGGATTCGAACCTGTGACCATCGGCTTAGAAGGCCGGTGCTCTATCCAGCTGAGCTACGGGACCGCTGGCCGGCATTTGATATCTTGGCCGGCTGGTGTCTATGTGCCAGGCGCTGACCGCCGGTTAATGCGTCCAGGGTATCCTGCGGTCATAGCGGAAATTTTCCGCATAGGAAATCTGCCGGCGCTTGGTCTCTTTCGGCTCCTCGACACGGAAGGCCAGGCCCTGCTTTTCGGCATAGGCCACCGCCTCTTCCCTGGTGTCGAAGGTCAGCCTGATCTGGCTCAGCATGTCGCCCGATGTGGTGTAGCCCATCAGCGGGTCGATCTTCTTGCGTTGGGCGGGATCGAATTCCAGCACCCAATGGCCGGTCTTGGCCTTGCCGGACTGCATCGCGGTTTTGGCTGGGCTGAAAATTCGCGCGGACATGGGCACCTCGTAGCTGCGTTGGCGGTAGCGCCGCCTTATTTCAGTCAATACTGTGCAACACTGCCGACGGCAAGGCCGAAGCGGCCTGCAACCAGGCCGCTTCGGCAGCGGCATCGGCCCGATACACTGGCGTAGCATCAAAAGTCATGGTCATGATGGTGACACAAAGAGGCATGGACGCAGGGATTTTGCACGCCGAGGCCGACAGCCAAGCGATTTTCGACGGCGCGATCGTGATCGGCGCCGGGGCAGCCGGCTTGACCGCAGCCCATGCGCTGCTCAAGACCGGCGTGCCTGTGATGGTGTTGGAAAAGGAAGCCCGGCTGGCCGAGCCATGGCACGGGCGGCACGAGCGACTGCATCTCAACACGCATCGCGACCTTTCGGCGCTGCCGGGCGTTTCCTTTCCTGCCGGCACCCCTGCCTTTCCGCACCGAAACACCATCATCGGCCATTTGAACGAATTCCACGCCATGCACCGGCTGCCGGTCGAGTTCGGCATTGCGGTCGAGGAGATAGGCTTCGAGGGCGACCACTGGCTTGTGCGGACCAGTGCCGGGCCGCGGCTGGCGCGCCATGTCGTCATCGCCACCGGGCGCGACCGGCAGCCCTTCATCCCGGCCTGGAAAGGCATGAAGGCCTTTGCCGGACGCATCATCCATTCGGCCGCATTCGGCGACGCCAAGGCCTATGCGGGCAAGAAAGTGCTGGTCGTCGGCGCCGGCAATTCCGGCTTCGACGTGCTCAATCACCTGTCGGCAGCCGGCACGGGACAGATCTGGCTGTCGGCGCGCAACGGTCCGGCACTGCTGCCCAAGCGCCTCGGCCAGATCGCCGTCCACCGGTTTTCGCCGATCCTGGCGCGGCTGCCGTTCAAGCTCGCCGATGCGGTGATGGCGGCGACGCAGCGATGGGCCTTCGGCGACCTCACGGCCTACGGCCTGCCGCCGACGCCTTCGGGCGGCGCAAGCCGGCTGGCGTCGGATTATACCGCCATCGCCACCGATGACGGCGCCGTCGATGCCATCAAGGACCGCAGGATCATCGTGCTGCCAACCGTGCGGGAATTTACCGGCGACACGGTCGTTTTCGACGATGGCGCGACGATCCAGCCCGATATCGTCATCGCCGCGACCGGCTACCGCACCGGGCTCGAGGCCATGCTGGGCAAGCTCGGCGTGCTCGACGAAAAAGGCGTGCCGCTGTTCAACGGCGCCAACAGCGACCCGAAACTGCCGGGCCTGTGGTTCACCGGCATGCGGCCGAGCATCCGCGGCTGTTTCGCCAATGCCCGCATCCAGGCCAAGGCGATCGCAGCCAGGATTGCACGGGAGCGCAGACCGCCAAGCCCCGTTTGACGATTTAGGGGTTGCGTGACAGGGTCCGGAACCGTATACGCCGCAGGGCCTCGGAGTGTAGCGCAGCCTGGTAGCGCATCTGGTTTGGGACCAGAGGGTCGGGAGTTCGAATCTCTCCACTCCGACCATTTTTTCCCACAAAGCCAGTCCTTGCCCAAGGTATCACTCCCAAGGTCGCCAATGGCTGCCTCGCCGGTAGCGCATGGCGGCACGCATTGCCCAAGCAGCAGCCGCTCGCCGATCGGACCCTACATTGGAACACCAGTTCGCTCCGAGAGTTGTGTATGTTCAACCCAAGGAGCAAACAATGAAAACCCTTCTCATCGCCTCGATGATCGCGTTCGCCGGAACGGCGGCTTTGATCGCACCGGCGCAAGCCGCCAGTCTGACTATCCAGTCCGATGACGACGATCAATATTCGTCCGACGATGGCGATATACAGGTTCTTCGCCATCACCAGCGCCACAAAGACTATAGCGACGACTATGGCGACGACTACAGCGACAACCAGGATGGCCAATGGCGGCGCCACCATCGCCATCACCGCTGCCATATCGAACTGGTCAGGCACTGGCGCCATCACCACAGGGTCGTCGAAGAGGTCAGGGTCTGCGGCTGATCCGGTCGCTTCGGACCTGCTACGGCCGAGTTGGCGGCCGGAGCACAATCTGACCTAAAGCCCGTCGCTTTGAACGGACTCACGCGACGCGCTTAATGTGCTTGTTTGATGCATTTCGTTCTCTCAAAAACCGGGGCCACTTTTTTTGCGACATGCATTAGGCGCCGGTATCATCGACAGCATCCCTTCTGCGGGTTTGGCTGAAAATCCGACGCAGGGATAATCCCCCCGCTTCCACCTCTACCGCCGGTCTAAAAGCACGTCGCGCTGAAACGTATCCAGGTGATGCATGTCGTTCTCTCAAAACCGGGACCACTTTTGAGCGACATGCATTAGACTCCGGGCAAAGGGGAGATTCTGGATGCTTGGTCTCGAGGCATGGCTTTCGCTGATTGGCCCTGCCTACTTCGCCTTGATCGGCATCACGGTTCCGTTCGTCGTAGTCTGGGCCATTATCTGTGCAGCCCTGTGGATCTGGAACAACCGGCCGAGCAAGAGGCAAGGCCCTCCCCGCTCGTGGCCCGCCAGCGTGCTGTTCTTTGTCGTCGTTGCCGCGTGCTACGTGGCAGCGCATACGGTGGTCTATCTGCTGGTCCGGTATCTGGCGGCGTTGTGGGCATAAACGTAGCTCTATAGAGCGCTCTCGATATCGGTCTTCGAAAAATCGTCGCCAACATAGAGCAAGCGGCAGGCTCGATCCTTTGCCACTTCATAGGCAAAGCAATCGCCGAAATTGAGCCCGGCCGGATGAATACCCTTGCCCCATCGCCCATACGCCTCGGCTATGCGTCGGCCAGAGGCTGGTGTCACCGCCGTGACCTCGAAGCCGAGCCCGTCGATCAGGCCGGCCATTTCCTCACCGACATTGCGCCTATCCGCCACGATCAGCGCCTCGGCCATTGTGCCAGCCGAGATCAGAATATCGTCTTCGGCTTCCAGCGCCGCAATGCAGGCACTGGATTGAGGTTCGGCAAGAACGATCGCCATCAGGGCCGAGGTATCGACCACGATCATTCGGGCAGGCCATCGTCGCCATAGAGGAACTCCTGGCTCCGCGCGGCATCCGACCCGGCCTTTGCCTTGGCAGCGCCGGATGCTCGCATCGCCTCCAGTAATGCCCGGCGGCTTTTCCTGTCAGGGACAGCCTTCACGGGAACAAGGCGCACGGCTGCATGACCATGACGGGTCAGGATAACTTCATCACCCGCCTCGGCACGACGGACCAGTTCGGTGAGCTGCCCCTTGGCGTCTGTAACGGATACCTGCATTGACCACTCCTTTATGGACCATGCTCTGGTCCATATTCAAAAAGTAGACCATCTAATGGTCCATTTCAATGCAGGACGATGAAGATCTTGCGACTTGGTGAAATCTGAATGACAGCTGGCGCGCAATCGTAGGCCTTGCGGCGATTCTATCTGAAGGTAAGCTCGCCGGGCGAGAACCCCAATCATCACTCCCGGCGAGCCTACAACCCGATCAGGAACGCGATCAGGACCGGGGTCAGCCGGCAAACGCAGTGTTGCAAGATGGATGCCAGAGGTTTCTTCTCGAAATGGGACAGGAGCGGAGTCTTCTCCTTCCACTGCCTAAACCTCGAACTCGCCCTGCCCTTCATCCATGGCGCTGACGATCTCGGCGGCGAGCGCCCTGGTGATCGGCGTCTTACGCTCGAGCGCGGTGCGGTCGAGGCGCTCGACCACGCGCATGGCGGTGGCCAGCGAGCGCTCCATGCGGCGCACCAGATATTGCACGACATGCGGCTCGACCTCGACCTGGCGGTCGGCGAAGAGTTTGGTGATAACACCGGCCAGAAGCAAATCGTCGGGTTCGTGGATTTCGACCGTTGCCGCCGCCTTCAGCCGCGAAGCCAGGTCGGGCAGCGTCACCCCCCAGGCGGCGGGGAAGCGCCGCGCCGTCAACAGCAAGGTGGACCCGGCGCCGCGCACTTCATTGATGAGATGAAACAGGCCCGCCTCGTCGATGGCTGTCTTGTCGACATCGTCGATCAGCGCCGGCCTGCTGCCAAGCCCGGAGATGGCATTGCCGATGCGCTCGGCATCGACCGCCACAGCGTTGGTCCGCGCCTGCCAGATCGAGCCCAGATGTGTCTTGCCGGAACCGGCCGGGCCAGCGAGCACGATCACCGGCGACGGCCAGTCCGGCCAGCGGTCGACAAGGGCTGCCGCCTCGCGGTTGGTGGCCGACACCACCAACTCGTCGCGCGAGTAGCCGGTGCCGTGGCCAAGGTCGAGCGGCAGCTGGCGCGGCGGTTCGGTCTTTTGATCCGTCACGTTCAGCCGCGCGGCGAGCGGTAGCCCCCGCCGCGAGCGGCGGGCAGCGGCGGGACGGGCTCGGTGGAGTGTCCCTTGTAGAGCGGCGATTCGAGATAGCGGGCAATGGCAAACCGCACCAGCACGGCAACCGCCGCCGAAGCAGGAACGGCGATCAAAAGGCCGACGAAGCCGAACAGGGCGCCGAAGGCAAACAGCGCAAACATCAGCCAGACCGGGTGCAGGCCGACGCTTTTTCCGACCAGCCTCGGCTGGAGGATGTTGCCTTCGATGAACTGGCCGATGAAGAAGACCACTGCGACAGCAACGATCATGGTCCAGTCCGGCCAGAACTGGACGAAGGCGACGCCGACGGCCAGCACCAGCCCGGTCAGCGAGCCGACATAGGGAATGAAGGAGATCAGCCCGGCGAAGAGGCCGATCAGGATGGCAAAATTCAGCCCGGTCAGCGTCAGGCCAGTGGCATACATGCCGCCGAGCACCAGGCACAACGTGCCCTGGCCGCGCACGAAGCCGGCCGTCGCGGTGTTGATGTCCCTGGAGATCGCCCTGACCGTCCCGACATAATCGCGCGGCACCCAGCTGTCGACGACCGCCACCATGCGGTCCCAGTCGAGCAGCATGTAGAAAGCGACAACCGGTGTGACCACGAACAGGCTGACCACTGACACCAGAGCAACGCCGGAACTCCAGATCGAGGTGAAGACGGTGCTCAGCAGGCCGAAACCGGAAGTGAGCAGCGAATTCAGCCCGTCGCGCAGGCCATTGGCATTGACGCCGAATTTCTGCTCCAGCCATTTCGGGTCGAACGAGGTGATCAGCGACTGCAGCCGGGTCAGATATTCCGGCAGCTTGCTGGCGAAATCGGCCATCTGCGTGGCCAGTACCGGAACCAGGATGACGAAGGCCAGCACCAAAAGGACGATGAAGGCAATCAGGATGACCACCGTCGCCATCAGCCGGGACAGCCCGAGGCGCTGCAGCCGGTCGGCGACCGGGTCGAGGAAATAGGCCAGCACCATGCCGGCAACGAACGGCAACAGGATGCTGGAAAAAATGTAGAGGAACAGCGCCAGGAAGATTGCCGTGCCCAGCCAGAAGAAAATCTGGCGGCGAAACGCCAGGGACGCAGCCGCGTCTGCTAACGCGGCAGTCGCGGCTTTCTTGTCAACTACCCGGGGTGGAGCCTTCGCCATAGCCGCTCATATGCCTCAGCCAAGCCACGAGATAGGCCGCGGCCGAAGCCACGGTCAAGACCCCGGACAGCAATATGAGCGCAGGCCTGAGCGGGTCGAGGTGGAGGCCAAGGGCAAGTTCGCCCAGCACCACGGCGCCAGCACGATCTGGGCGGCGGTGTTGGCCTTCGACACATAGAGCGGCTTCATCTCGACCGGATTCGCCATGACCGTGGACAAAAGCACGGCGCAGATGATCAGCGCATCGCGTGACACCATGGTCACCACCAGCCACAGCGGCAATTGCCCGATGAAGCCCATGACCACGAACACCGAGACCAGAAGCACCTTGTCGGCCATCGGATCGAGATAGGCGCCGAGTCTCGATTGCTGGTTGAAGCGGCGGGCGATGAAGCCGTCGACGCCATCGGAAATTCCGGCAACGAGAAATCCGGCAAAGGCCCAGTCCCAGCGCATGTTCAGCATCGCCAGCACCAGCACGAAGCGCAGGATGGTGATGAGGTTGGAATGGTCAAAGGCATGTCCCGCCATGCTTGTTCTGCAGATAGATGATGGAGTTGGATTGTGGGTGCAAGGACCAGCGGTGAAGGGACTGTCCACGTATTTATCTTGGCAAAAGCCCGGTATCCTGTCGTCATCCTTGCCCCCCGAAACCATTCATGCGAAGAGCCGCCGAGGGAAACAGGATGCGCCGACGATGAGCAAGGGCGACCGGGCCAAGCGCAAGAACGGGCTCACCTATGCCGAGGCGGGCGTCGACATCGATGCCGGCAACCTCATGGTCGAGAAGATCAAGCCGCTGGTGCGCGCGACGCGCCGGCCGGGCGCCGATGGCGAGATCGGCGGTTTTGGCGGCCTGTTCGACCTCAAGGCGGCGGGTTTCACGGATCCGGTGCTGGTCGCCGCCAATGACGGCGTCGGCACCAAGCTGAAGATCGCCATCGATGCCGGCAAGCACGACACGATCGGCATCGACCTCGTCGCCATGTGCGTCAACGACATCGTCGTGCAGGGCGCCGAGCCACTGTTCTTCCTCGACTATTTCGCCACCGGCAAGCTCGACCCCGACCAGGGGGCGGCAATCGTCGGCGGCATAGCAATCGGCTGCCGACAGGCCGGCTGCGCGCTGATCGGCGGCGAGACCGCTGAAATGCCCGGCATGTATAACGACAAGGATTACGACCTTGCCGGCTTCGCCGTCGGGGCGGCCGAACGCGGCCAGTTGCTGCCGACCGACGATATTGTCGAAGGCGACGTGCTGCTTGGGCTGGCTTCCTCGGGCCTGCATTCGAATGGCTTTTCGCTGGTGCGCCGTATCGTTGCCGTCAGCGGGCTTGCCTGGAGCGATCCGGCGCCGTTCAACGACGAAGCGACGCTGGCCGAGGCGCTGCTCGAGCCGACCCGCATCTATGTGAAGTCGGTCCTCAAGGCCATCCGCAACACGCATGGCATCAAGGCACTGGCCCATATCACCGGCGGCGGCTTTCCCGAAAACATTCCGCGCGTCCTGCCCAAGGACTTTTCCGCAGAGCTTGATCTCAATGCCATCGATGTGCCGGCGGTGTTTTCCTGGCTGGCGAAGACTGGCGGCGTGGCGCCGGAGGAGATGATGCGCACCTTCAACTGCGGTATCGGCATGATCCTCGTCGTCGCCTCCGGCCAGGCCGCACAGGTCGCAGCCGTGCTGCAGGAGGCCGGCGAGACTGTGACGCCGATCGGCCGCATCGTTCCGCGCCGCGACGCCGGCGTCATCTATCGGGGCTCGATCGGCCTATGAGCAGGAAACGCACGGTTGTTCTGATCTCGGGACGCGGCTCGAACATGACGGCGCTGATCGCGGCGGCGAGCGACCCGGCCTATCCCGCCGAGATCGTCGGCGTCATCTCCGACCGAGCCAACGCCGCCGGCCTTGGCATCGCGGCCGCGCGCGGCATCCCGACCAAAGTCATCGTGCGCGCCGACCATGCCAGCAAGGAAGCGCATGATGCGGCGATCGACGCCGCTCTGATTGCGTTCAACGCCGAGATCGTGGCGCTGGCCGGCTATCTGCGCATTCTCTCCCGCGGCCTGGTCGAGAAGTGGCAAGGGCGCATGCTCAACATCCACCCTGCCCTGCTGCCGGCCTTCAAAGGCCTGGACACGCATGCGCGCGCCCTGCGCGCCGGCATTCGCATTCATGGCTGCACGGTGCATTTCGTCACATCAGAGATGGATGACGGCCCGATCATCGCGCAGGCAGCGGTGCCGGTGATGGTCGGCGACATCGAAGACACGCTGGCCGCCAGAGTGCTGAAGGCCGAGCACCGGCTTTATGCGCTGGCGCTCGGGCTGGTCGCCGACGGCAAGGCGCACATGGAAGGCGGCCGCACCGTGCTGGCACATTTCGCCGACGATGCCGAAAACGGAACTTCCGTGGTGATGGCGCCCGACCCGCTGCGCGAAGAACGCGATCTCGAACATCTGGCGCGGATCACGCCGTAGGCCGACATTGGCGACACCGAGACAATTGCTCCTGCTGCGCCGCCAAGTCGATCTGGGACGACCCGGCGCTTGCTGATTTGGACCGGCCGCTCGGGCCGCGCGGGCTGAAGACGGCGCCGCTGATGGGGCGCGAACTGGCGCGGCGCAGTTGGCCGCCTGACCTGGCGCTGGTGTCGCCGGCGCTGCGCACGCGCGAGACATGGCGGCTGGTCTCGGCGGAACTGTCGGCGAGCGTAACGGTGGAGTTCGCCGAGGCGCTCTTCGAAGCCACGGCTGGCGACATTCTGGCCGAAGTGCGACAGGCAATCTCCTCTGCCGGCTGTCTCCTGGTGCTCGGCCATAATCCCGGCCTGGAGGACTTTGCCCGCCGGCTCGCCGGTCCGCGATCGGGTGTGGCTGCTCTCAGGAAACTTGAAGAGAAATTCCCGACCGGCGCCCTTGCCCGCTTTGTCATCGACGGCGACTGGGCGGATCTCGGCTTCGGCGCGGCCCGGTTGACGCATTGCATCAAGCCGAAGGATCTAAGCTAGACCAAGCTGCCTAACGGGCTAGCCGCAGGTGACAGCCGCAAAGCGTGTTTTGAAAGACCACGGTAAAACATGGAGATAGGACCAACTGCTGGCGGATTGATTCAAGATCTTTGCGGCCCGAGTCGATTGCATAAAAACAAGAGCGGTGGGCCGGGCCTACCGCTCTTGTGGTCGTCGATTTCTCAGAAAATCAACGACCCCAGATGCCCTGGCCGGATTCCGGCTGGTTCGAGTCGCCCTTGATCGGGAAATCGCCGAGGCTGGCCGGCTTGCGGATCGAGGCGGTATAACTGTGGTCGATGTTGCCGGCGGGCGCTGTCACAGCAGGCTGGTTGACGCCGTCGGAGCCGTAGTGGTCGCTGCCTGCGAAAGCGGTGCCGGTGGCAAGGAGGATGGCAGCAGCGGTAAGTGCGATCTTGGTCATTTCAGGTAATCCAGATTTTTTAGTTCTGTCCGTCAAGTGGCGTGCCTTGGGAGGAATTCGCGTCGCTCGGACCACCCCGAAATGGGTGTGCGTTGCTGCCATTGCCAATCACAAAAATGTGCGAACCGAACCGTTCGGTTCGGTCTGGGAAGGGCGAAATGGCGTAGTTGTTGCTATATTCTATTCTCTAGGCGGCTCCGACCTCGCAACGCCCCTCGTTGCGTTACCCTTTGCACCTCAAAAGGTCGTGAAACCCAGTACGTCGCGCATATCGTATTCGCGGGGAGGCCGGACGGCGACCCAGCGCGCTGCCGCAATGGCGCCGCGCGCGAACATCGAGCGGCCGCTGGCTGAATGCGAGAGCGTAAGCGTTTCGCCCTCACCGAGGAAGCTCACGCTGTGCTCGCCGACGATGCTGCCGCCGCGCAGCACGGCAAAGCCGATCTCGCCGGCAGGGCGTGGACCTGTAACGCCGTCGCGGATGCGTTTCGCCACATCGTCAAGCCCGCGAGCGGCCGCCTCGCCCAGCATCAGCGCCGTACCCGACGGTGCGTCGACCTTCATGCGGTGATGCGCTTCCAGGATCTCGATGTCGGCGGCGGGACCAAGTGCTCGCGCCGCCTGTTCGACCAGCCCAGCCAGCATGTTGAGCCCCAGCGAGTAGCTGCCTGAGCGAACGATGGCGACGGACTTCGAAGCAGCAGCGATGGCGGCGAGATCGGCAGGTTTGAAGCCGGTCGAGCCGATGACCAGCGCCGGGCCGCCGCGGGCCGCGCAAGCTTGTGCAAGATCGACCGAGGCCGCAGGCGTGGTGAAATCGATGACGACATCCGCAAGCGCCAGTGCTTCGTCGCGCTCGACCAGCCCCTCACCGATGCTGCCCGGCCTGTGAAAGCGGGCGACGAGCGCCAGCCTGGGATCGGTCTCGACGGCCAGCGCCATCTCCCTGCCCATGCGGCCGAGCGCACCGGCTAAGGCTATTTTCAATGGATGCGGCATGGCGGCTTTCACTGGAAATGCGAGTCACAACAATGATCTACCATGCCGCCCTGCCAGATTGATTCAGCCGGCGCTATGCGTCTTGAGCATCATACCGGCGATCTCCTTGACCAGCTTGGCGGCAACCAGCGCGGTAAGATTGGAGACATCCTGGCTTGCATTGTATTCGACGACATCGGCGCCGACGATGGGCGGGTCGATCCGCTGGATCAGGTTGATCACTTGCCGGGTTGTAAGACCACCGGGTTCGCGGTGCGACACGCCGGGCGCACAAGCCGGGTCGAGGCCGTCCAGATCGACCGAGAGATAGACCGGCGTCTTGAGATCGAGCTGCAGGTCCTCGCTGAAATGGCGCGCCTCGATCACCTCGACGCCGAAGCGCTTGAGCTGGTCACGAAGTTCATCATTGAGGGTGCGCAAGCCGATCTGGACCAGCCGGTCGGCCAGCCCTCCTCCAGGATGCGCGCGAAGGACGAGGTGTGCGATCGCCTGTTGTCCTGATAGGCATCGTAGATGTCGGGATGGGCGTCGATCTGGACGATCGTTAGCCTGGCATGGCGGCGGCGCACGGCACGCAGCATCGGCCAGGCGATGGCATGATCGCCACCGAGGCTGATCAACGGGTGGCCGGCATCCAGCGCGCGGCCGACCTCGGCCTCGATTCGCTCCCACGGATCGCCGTCGCCTGAAAAGTCGATGTCGCCGTGGTCGACGAAACTGTCCGCCACATCGAAGCCGGTTTCGCTCCACGAGCTGTGGGCGTCGCTTTTGAGTTCGCGCCGGATCAGGGCCGGCGCTGCAGCCGCGCCCTTGAGATAGGACGAGTTCTCGTCATGCGGTATTCCCAGAAGCGAAACCCTGGTCATCGGCGTGCGATCTCCGGCAACAGGCAATCTCCCTAAACCCGGCAGCTGGCTGGCGATAGCAGTGCCGCTTGGGCCAGCTGCGAAGGCGATCAGGCGTCACTTCACGATCGCGCCGCCCAGCCTTTGCCTGACGATCGCGATATGGAAATCCGTGCCGTGCAACAGCCCGTCATCGTTGAAGTCGTAGCTGGAATTGTGCAGCGGCGGCGAGGTCTCGCCATTGCCGAGAAACACGAAACAGCCCGGTACGTGATCGAGGAAGCGTGCGAAATCCTCCGAGGCGGTCATCGGCTCCGCCGCGATGCTGGCGGCGCCATCGGCCAGCACGCGCCTTGCGGCGACAAAGGCCGCGTCCACCAGGTCGGCATCGTTCTGCAGCGGCACGAATTCCCTGCTATAGGTCACGTCGGCGGTGACATTGTAGGCGGCGGCGGTGCCCGCCGCGATGACCCGCATCTGGCGCTCGATCTCGGCGCTGACCTCGGGACGAAAACTGCGGGCGTCACCGAGGATGCGGGCGAGGCCGGGCAATGCGTTGCGGGTGCCGTCGGTGATCAGTTCGGTCACCGAAACCACCGAAATGTCGGCCGGGCTCAGCCGGCGCGAGACGATGGTCTGCAGATTGGTGACCAGCGCGCAGGCGGCGACCAGCGTCTCGTTCCCGGAATGTGGCCGCGCCGCATGGCCGCCGATCCCCTTGAGCACGATCTCGAAATTGTCCTCCGCCGACATGAACGGGCCGGCACGGGTCTCGAAATGTCCAATGGGCAGGCCCGGCATGTTGTGCAGGCCAAAGATCTCGTCGAAGGGGAAGCGCTGCAGCAGCCCGTCATCGAGCATTGCCAGCGCGCCCTTGCCCCATTCCTCGGCCGGCTGGAAAACGAAACGCACGGTGCCGTCGAAACCGCCCTCGGCGGCCAGCAGCTTTGCCGCGCCGAGCAGCATGGTGGTGTGGCCGTCATGACCGCACGCATGCATGATGCCGGGGTTCTGCGAGCGATAGGCTGTCGCGGACTGCTCGGTGATGCGCAGCGCATCCATGTCGGCCCTGAGCGCAACCGTCCGGTTGCCGCTGCCGCGCTTCAACGTGCCAACGACGCCGGTGCCGCCGACCCCCTCTGCAACATCGTCCAGCCCGAATTCGCGCAGCTTCGCGGCGACAAAGGCAGCGGTGTGCTTTTCCTCGAAGCCGAACTCGGGGTGCGCGTGCAAATCGCGCCGCCAGCCGGTCATTTCCTGCTTCAGCACATCACGATCGAGCTCAGCCATTTCTTCTCCCCCGACCTATCTTGCAAGCTCACTGGCGACATCAAGCAGGATGTTGGCGCCGGCGACAAGCTCGGCATCTTCAGTGTGTTCGCGCGGATTGTGGCTGATGCCGCCGGCGCTCGGCACGAAGATCATCGCCGCCGGTGCGATGCGAGCCATCATTTGTGCATCATGGCCGGCGCCCGATGTCATGCGCCTGACGCCAAGACCGCGGTTCTTCGCGGCCGCCTCGATCCGTTCGACGATGCCGATGTCGAATAGCACCGGTTCGAAACGGGCCAGTTGCTCTGCCGAAATCGACAGGCTTTCGGCTGCAGCGAGCTCCTCGATATAGGCAGCAAGGGCCGCCTCATGCGCCTGCAGGCGCTGTTCGTCGGGATCGCGCAGGTCGATGGTGAAGACGGCGCGCGCGGGAATGACGTTGATGGCGTTGGGTTCGAAGCGCATCGTGCCGACCGTGGCCACGGTTGGCCCATTTGAAGCCCTGGCCCGATCGTGCAGGAAGGTGATGATGCGGGCGGCGGCGTGGCCGGCGTCGCTGCGCATCGACATCGGCGTGGTGCCGGCATGGTTGGCGGCGCCGTCGATGGTGATGCGCTGCCAGGAAATGCCTTGCAAATTCTCGACCGCGCCGATCGGCACGCCTTCGCGCTCCAGCACCGGCCCCTGCTCGATATGAAGTTCGAGATAGGCATGCGGCTTGAGGAAGCCGGGTTCGCGGTCGCCGGCATAGCCGATGCGGGCGAGCTCCTGGCCGAGCACGCTGCCATCCGTGCCGATGGCGGCCAGCACGGCCTCCGCGCTGACGCCACCGGCATGGCATAGCGAGCCCATCATATCAGGCGTGTAGCGCACACCTTCCTCATTGGTGAAAGCGGCGACCGCGACCGGGCGTGACGGCGAAAAGCCCGAAGCCTGCAGCTTCTCGATCACCTCCAGCCCGGCCAGCACGCCGTAGCAGCCATCATAGATGCCGGCATCGATGACGGTGTCGATATGCGAACCGATGAGCAGTGGCGCCTGCCCGGCATTGTCGGGGCATTGCCAGATGCCGACAATATTGCCGACCCGGTCGATGGCGACTTCCAGCCTGGCCTGCCTGAGCCAGCCGACAAAGAGGTCACGGCCCTGTTTGTCTGTGTCGGAGGCGGCGAGCCGGATCAGCCTATCCTCACTGTCGCGGCCAACGGCGCCGAGTTCCCGGATGCGGCCAAGCAGACGCTGTGCATCGATCCCGATCATGGCTATGCCTCGGCCTTCAGCTTGCCGGCCAGCACATCGGCGGGGCTCTGCCCGACCAGCTCGGTATAGCGATGCGGGTCTGTGGCGCCTTCGGTGTTGATTACAAGCAGGCGGGATTTGTCGTCGAGCCCGAGCGCGGCCTTGTGGTCGGCCACCGCCCGGATCAGCCCGGCCAGACCGACGCCGCCGCTTTCGCCGGCGACGATCACTGGATCATTGCCAGCCGGCCGTGCCAGCCGCCGCATCACCGCGACCGCCTCCTCCTCATCCACCGTCATGAAGGCATCGGCAACCCGCGCCAGAACGCGCCAGGCAACTTGCGAGGCCTCGTAGCATTCGAGCATCGCCATCACCGTCGGCTGGTCGTGTGCGACCTTGACCACGTGGCCCGCCCGGGCGGCTGCGACAACGCAGGCGGCGCGGGCCGGCTCGACGACGATGAAGGTCGGCCTGGCGTCACCGAGCACGATGGCGAGATGGCCGGCCAGGGCGGCGGCAATGCCGCCGACACCGGCCTGCACGAAGACATGGGTCGGCGGCTGCGGCAACTGGCCCAACGCTTCACGCACGATCGTCGAATAGCCCTGCATGACCAGACCGGGGATGCGCTCGTAGCCCGGCCAGGAGGTGTCGGACACCACGGTCCAGCCTTGCTCAGCTGAAACCTCGGCGGCCTGCCTAACCGAGTCGTCATAATTGCCGTCGACGCGGATCATCTCGGCGCCATAGCGGGCTATTGCTGCAATGCGCGCCTCGCTGACGCCGGCGTGAACGAAGATTGCCGCTTTCGCGCCAACCAACTGTGCACCTTGCGCGACCGAGCGGCCATGATTGCCGTCGGTGGCGCAGGCAACCGTCATGCCGGCAGCGACCGCCCGGACGTCGAACCGGTTGAGATCGGCCACGTCAACGGGCCGACCAAGCGATCGGCTCGCCTCCTCCAGCACCAGTCGAAAAACGGCATAGGCGCCGCCGAGCGCCTTGAAACTGCCGAGACCGAGGCGAAAGCCTTCATCCTTGATGTGGACGGCGCCGAGGCCGAGTTCGCCGGCCAGCGTCGGCAATGCATGCAACGGAGTTGCGAGGTGATTGTCGCGATGGGCAAGAAAGCGCTCGACCGTATCGGCACCGGCATTCCCCAGCGTTTCGGCATCGACCGGATCGAGCGGCCGGCGGTGCAAGGCATTGCTGTTGAGCAGGAACACGGGTGGCCTCCTTTGGGTGTGACGAAATCATATTGCAGCCGAGGCGCAAATAGCGCTGTTATTGGCGCTTCGAAATGCAAGTTTGTTTCGCCAGGATAGCGCTTTGCCTCGATCGCCTTCGCTCGACAGTTTCGACCTCGCCATCCTTGCCATCCTGCAGCGGGACAACACGACGCCGCAGCGGCTGATCGGCGAAGCCGTCAACCTGTCGGCGCCGGCGGTGCAGCGGCGCATCAAGCGCATGGAACAGTCCGGCGTCATTGCCGGCAACGTCGCTGTCATCAACCCCGTTGTGGTCGGCCAGCCCATCACCATTTTCGTCGAGGTCGAACTGGAGAGCGAACGCTCGGACCTGATCGACGCGGCCAAGCGGCAATTCTCGGCAGAGCCCGAAGTGCAGCAATGCTACTACGTCACCGGCGAGGCCGACTTCATCCTAGTCATCACCGCGGCCGACATGGGGGCCTATGAGGCCCTGACGCGCAGACTGTTCTTCGACAGCAAGAATGTCCGAAAATTCCGCACCTTCGTTGCCATGGACCGTGTCAAGGTGGGGCTGACGGTGCCTCTGCCGGGATAGCCAGTCTCTTTTACGCAATTCCGGACGGAAAACCGCTCACACTTTTCCTGGAATTGCTTTAGCCCGCCGGCCGCAGGCAGACCTTGTTGTCGTGAAAGGCAGCGCCGCCATAAGGTGCCGGCGCATCGGCGCCGGTGAGCACATTGATGCCTTCGCCACGCTCATGGGCGCTGTTTGGCCAGATGCCCTCGGCGATCACCACGCCGCGCTTGAGGCCTTCGAACAGCTTTGCGTGCAGCACCACCTCGCCACGCCGGTTCCCGACCTCGATACGGTCGCCGTCGCCCAATCCAAGCGCGGCGGCATCGTCCGGGTGCACCAGGAGTTCCGGCCGGCCTTCCTTGGCTCTCGACACAGGTGTCTCGGCGAATGTCGAATTGAGAAAGTTGCGCGCCGGCGATGTGGCGAGCCGAAACGGATGCTCGGCGTCCGCCACCTCGATCAGGTCGACATGGTCAGGGAATTCGGGGAGTTCCGCCACCGGCCCGAACAGGCCCATGATTTTCGGCGGCCGGTTGGGCGCCGCCTGCCCGCTCCAATTGGCGCGGAAGTGAAATTTCTTGTCGGCATGGCCGAAACCATCGATGAAATGCGCCGCCTCGAAATCCGGCTGCAGGTCGACCCATTTGTCTTCCTTGAGGCTGGCGAAGGAGCCCAGCCCGCGCTTGCCGAGGATGATGTCGATATGCTGCTGCTCGGTCAGGCCAAAGCCCGGCCGGTCTGCGACGCCGAGACGCTGCGCCAATTGCTCGATGACGAAATGGTTGGTGCGCGGCCCTTCCGGCGGTTCGATCAGCTTGGGACCGAGCGTGATGTGCTGGTTGCCACCGCCCTTGTAGACGTCGTCATGCTCGAGAAACATCGTTGCCGGCAAAACGACATCGGCGAGCTTTGCCGTGTCGGTCATGAACTGCTCGTGCACGCAGGTGAACAGGTCGTCACGCAGGAAACCCTGCTTCACCAGCCGCTGCTCGGGCGCGACATTCACCGGGTTGGTGTTCTGGATCAGCATCGCCGTCACCGGCGGGCCGCCATAGAGCGCGTCCGCTGCACCGGTCAGCACCGGGCCGATACGCGACTGGTCGAGATGGCGAATATTGGGATCGCGCATCGCGGCGCCTTCCAGCACATCCTGGTTGAGCTTGAAGATGCCGGAATTGGAATGGAAGGCACCGCCACCCTCATATTGCCAGGCGCCGGTGACGGCGGCGATGCAGGATGCCGCGTGCATGTTGACCGCGCCGTTGCGCTGGCGGGCAAAGCCATAGCCGAGGCGGAAATAGGTTTTCCTCGTCGTGCCGACGAGGCGTGCGAAAGCCTCGATCTCGGTGACGGCAAGACCGGTGATGGCGGAAGCCCATCCCGGCGTGCGCGTCTCCAGATGCGCTTCCAGCCCCTTCGGATCGTCGGTGTATCTTTCGAGATAGGCGCGGTCGGCCATGCCTTCCCTGAACAGCACATGCATGACCGCGCAGGCCAGCGCGCCATCGGTGCCGGGCTTCAGCACAAGGCCCATATCGGCCTGCTTCATCGTCGCGTTCTCGTAGACGTCGATAACGACGATCCTGGCGCCACGCTCCTTCCGCGCCTTGATGGCGTGGGTCATGACATTGACCTGCGTGACCACGGCATTGGTGCCCCAGATCACCACGCAGTCGGACTTCGCCATCTCGCGCGGATCGGGACCGCGCAAGGCGCCCGCTCCCATCATCCAGCCGGTCCAGGCCAGATTGGTGCAGATCGAGCCGAAGAAGCCGGAGTATTTTTTTGCATGGCGCAGCCGGTCGATGCCGTCGCGCTGCACCAGCCCCATCGTGCCGGCATAGTAATAAGGCCAGACGGTCTCGGAGCCGTATTTTTCCTCGGCCGCGATGAGTTTCTCGGCGACGAGGTCGAGTGCCGCTTCCCAGCTGGATTCTTTCCAGATGCCGTCGCCCTTGGCGCCGGCGCGAACAAGCGGCTTCAGCAGTCGGTCCGGATGATGGACACGATCGGCATAGCGCGCGACCTTGGCGCAGACCACACCAGCCGTATACGTATTGGACTTGGCACCATGGACACGGCCGATGCGGTTGCCATCGAGCAGTTCGACCTCGAGCGCGCAGGTCGAAGGGCAATCATGCGGACAGGCGGAGTGGCCGATTCTGAGCTTGGCGTGCTGGTTCATGCGGCGTTTTTAGCGGGTTTCGCGGGCGGCGTGTAGGGCCAGATCTTACCCTCCCCTTGATGGGGAGGGTCGGCGCGCAGCGCCGGGGTGGGGTGCGGCGCAGACCCCCGCCCCGCTCCGCTTCGCGGATCGACCCTCCCCCCCAAGGGGGAGGGTAAATCACTCCGCCGTGCCTTCCTCGTACTCGGCCGACATGGTCAGCCACTTTTCCTCGTGGCCAGCCAACTGCTGTGCCAGTTGCGATCGCTCCTTGGCAAGCCGGGTCGCCGTCGACGGATCCTTCTCATATACCGCCGGGTTGGCGAGTTCGTCCTCGATCAGGTCGATGCGCTTGCGGATGCGGTCCATCAGCGCTTCGGTGGCGCGGATTTCCTTGGCCAGCGGCTCGAAGGCGGCGCGGCGCGCCGCGGCATCGCGGCGGCGATCGGCCTTTGATGCCTTCTCGGCCTCGCGCTTGCCGCGTCGATCGCCGGACACGCCGGTGACGAGCGTCTTGTAGTCCTCTAGGTCGCCGTCATACGGGTTGACCGCACCATCCTTGACCAGCCACAGGCGGTCGGCGGTCGCTTCCAGCAGATGCCGGTCATGCGAGATCAGGATGACGGCGCCGGGAAACTCGTTCAGCGCATGGATCAAGGACTCGCGGCTGTCGATGTCCAAATGGTTGGTCGGTTCGTCGAGGATGAACAGGTTTGGACCCTCGAAGGCCGACAGGCCCATGAGCAGGCGCGCCTTCTCGCCGCCGGACAGGTCCTTGGCGGCGGTGTTCATCTTTTCGGTGGTCAGACCGAACTGGGCGACGCGGCCGCGCACCTTGGATTCCGGCGCTTCCGGCATCAGCCGGCGGACATGCTCATAGGCGTTTTCATCCGGGCGTAGGTCGTCGAGTTGGTGCTGGGCGAAGATCGCCACTTTCAGGCCCGGCGCCACCGTCATGGTGCCGCTCTCCTGCTTCAACCGGCCCGACAGAAGCTTGGCGAAGGTCGACTTGCCGTTGCCGTTGGCGCCGAGCAGCGCGATGCGGTCGTCGGCATCGATGCGCAGCGTCATCTTCTTCAGGATCGGCTGGCCCTCGGTGTAGCCGACATTGACGTTGTTCAAGGCAATGATCGGCGACGCCACCGTTTTCACCGGTTCGGGGAAAGAGAACGGCCGCACCGTGTCGTTCACGATCGCGGCAATCGGCTTCATCTTCTCCAGCGCCTTGATGCGCGACTGCGCCTGTCTCGCCTTCGAAGCCTTGGCGCGGAAGCGTTCGACGAAGGACTCCATGTGTTTGCGCGCGGCTTCCTGCTTGACGCGGCCCTTCTCCTGCAATTCCTTCTGCTCGGTGTACTGGCGCTCGAACTGGTCGTAGCCGCCGCGCCAGAAGGTCAGCTTCTTCTGGTCGAGATGAACGATGGAATTGACGGCGCGGTTGAGCAGGTCGCGATCGTGCGAGATCAGAAGCACCGTGTGCGGATATTTCGACACGTAGTTTTCCAGCCACAGCGTGCCTTCGAGATCGAGATAGTTGGTCGGCTCGTCAAGCAGCAGAAGGTCGGGCTCGGCAAACAGCACGGCGGCAAGCGCGACGCGCATGCGCCAGCCGCCGGAGAAGGACGAGGCCGGGCGGCGCTGCGCGGCGTCGTCGAAGCCAAGGCCGGCGAGGATGGTGGCCGCGCGGGATTCCGCCGAATGCGCATCGATATCCGCCAGCCGCATATGGATGTCGGCAATGCGGTGCGCGTCGGTGGCGGTCTTTTCCTCCTCGAGCAATGCGGTGCGCTCGAGGTCGGCCTTGAGCACGATTTCGATCAGCGGCTCCTCGGTGCCGGGCGCTTCCTGCGCCACCTGGCCGATGCGGGTGTTCTTGGGCAGGCTTATCGAGCCGGTCTCGGAGGGAAAGTCGCCGGTGATGGCCTTGAACAGCGTCGTCTTGCCGGTGCCGTTGCGGCCGACGAGGCCGGCCTTGGTGCCGGCCGGCAAGGTCAGCGAGGCATGATCGAGAAGCAAGCGTCCGGCCATGCGGAGCGAAAGATCGTTGATGATAAGCATGCCGGGGCTTTTGCACGGGAGGGCGGCGCTTCGCAAGGGCCTGGGCGCTGGCGGGGGCATAAGGCATGAAGACGGCGCGCCTTAAGCGCGCCGTCCATTGCAAACAGCAGACTGACTTTTCAGAGGCTGCCTGGTTCAGGCTTTGGGTTTGCGCTTCGTCACCTTGGCCGCGGCGGCCGGAACGGCCGGCTTGCGGCCGAGGCCCGAGGACTTGGCCAGTGCCGAACGGGTCGCGGAGTAGTTCGGCGCCACCATCGGATAGTCCGACGGCAAGCCCCATTTGCCACGATATTCCTCCGGGCTGAGACCATGGTCGGTCATCAGGTGGCGTTTCAGCGACTTGAATTTCTTGCCATCTTCCAGACAGACGATGTGGTCGGGAAACACCGACCGCTTCGGATTGACAGCGGGGTTCAGCGCGGGGCTTTCCACGGCGGCAATGCTGCCCAGCTTGCGCACCGATGCGCTGACGCTGGCGATCAGATCCGGCAGGCCGGACGCAGGGAGAGGATTGTTGCCGACATAGGCCGAGACGATGTCAGCAGTCAGTTCAATAGCGGTCTTGCTGTCGATGGTGTGCAATTCTGTTTCTCCCGCCGGTCATGAAGTTGCCGGCTTTTTTTAAGACTTCTCTTGATGTATCGACCTAGCTGCACCCCCCAACGGGTCGCTAAGTCTCAATAAACGATCAAGAATCGGAACAGGAGGATGTTTCCACAACAGGTTGCAACGTTGCAAATTAGAAAATCTAATACTTGGAAACGGCCGACTTCGCGCCAGCAGATTTCAACTGCACGGACCCGGCAGGTTTGGAGTCGGCCAGTATCTCCAGAATGCGCTTCCAGCGGGCGCACCGGCCGAAATCTTTTTGCTCTATCGCCTTTTCGGCCTTCATGGCGGCGTAGAGCGGCGCCTCGGCGCCGAACTCCTTGAGCAGCCAGAATGCTTCCTGTCTGGCGAGGCGTTCATCGTCGTCAAGCATGTTCAGCCTCCGAGCGTTCTATGCCCACCGCAATACAGCTGCCGATGACGAGGACCGCACCGGCTATCGCGGTCAGCGTCAGCCTTTCGCCCGACAGCGTCAGCAGCAGCGTCGATGCGATCGGCGTCAGATAGGCGATGACCGCAACCTTGCCGCCGCCTTCAAGCTTCAAGGCGCGCGACCAGAAATAATATCCCAGCCCCATCGGGCCGGCGCCGAGATAGAGGCCAAGCAGGAGGTGCTCGCTGGATGGCCAGGCTGCGCCGTCGTGAATACACCATAGCAAGGTCAGGCCGACGCCGACCAATGCCGAAGGCAAAAGCAAACGCTCCGACGGTGTGGCCAGGCGGGCGACCGCAATCGAATAGAAGGCCATGCACAGCGCCGAGCCGAAGGCAGCGAGATAGCCGACGATGCTGCCCTGGAGAAAAGGCTGGCCGCGACCACCCGAGATCACCAGCGCCACGCCGACAAAGCCGAACACGGCAGTCAAACCCAGCAGCACGGGGCGTTGCCGCTTGCCCAGCACGATGACCGCCGCCGCGACCATCAGCGGCCAGGTGTAGGCGACGAGATTGGCCTCGATCACCGGCATGGAGGCAAAGGCGATGTATTGCAGCACCATGGTGCCGACCAGGCCAATAAAGCCGACCGCGACCGGCGCCAGGGTGCCGTCAGCACCCTTGGCAAAGGCTGCGTCTTGCGTGTCCCCCTTCCGGCTCGCCAGATGGATGACGGCGAACACCAGAGCCGCTCCACAAAACTGCAGCAACTGCACGAGCGACACCGGATGGCTGGCCAGCAGGGATTTGCCGACCAGCGCGTTGGTCGACCACAGGGCGACCGCGCCGGCGGCGAAGACCAGGGCCGACGGCGAGCCCGATCCACCCCGGAATCGCCGAGACGGTGCCTTGTCCTTATCGCCGACCATGATGTTACCGACGGCCAAACAGGCGTCCACTTCTATGCTCTGGCTACCATGATTCCCTTGATCCGCCCGGGACCGGCGCATCGGTCGCCGCCGCAACCGGACGCTCTTCCTCGAAGCGGCGATAGGCCGGCAGCTGGTTCGTCCAGACGTCTTCGGCCAGTTCGTTGACCCATTCGCGATCGTGATCATTGTCGGCTGCGAGATAGAACATGCGATTGTCGTCGACGTAGGGCTTGGCCACAGAGCGCTGGTTGAGGACCAGCGTGACGCGTGAGCCGAGCTGGATCGGCGCGGTGCGGTGCAGCACACCGAGAAACTGACCGAGTGTGGCGTAGTTCATCTTGTGGTCGATGCGCATGACCTGGTTGCGCGGAATCTCGCGGCCGGATTCAAGGATGGCGCGGCCGGTCTCGGAATCGTCGCAGTAGATTTCGAGATGGCCGCCGACCAGCGGATTGCTGATCGACAGCGGAATGAGTTCGGTGACCGGGACACCGTCGCAATGCCAATCGACGGCGCCGTCCTTGGGATTCATGAAAGTGACGGTCGAGCCGACGATCGACAGCGGATAGGGCTCGAGCTTGGTGCCCATCATGTCGGACAGACGTTCCAGGCGCAGCTTGTCATGCAGCAGTTCCTTGATCTCCGGGATGAAACGGTCGGCGCCGGTGATGAAGGTCAGATCGAGGTGCTTGTGCACGGCGTGGCTGGCCTTGAGCTTCAACGCCGCCTCTTCGATCGCCGCCAGCAGCGCCGGGTCGTAGCCATGCAGATACTGCGCAACGCCGAAACCCGACACTTTCCAGGCCGTCTCATGACCGATAATGGCTTCTCGGCTCATCGCGTAGCGCAGTTCAGGTATGGTATGGGCGTTCATTCTACTTCTCCAGTATGGGGGCATCACTTGGTAAACTGTCGATTAATTTCCCCACCCCTGTAAAATTAGGAATGCTGGTGCTAGTGTAAGCCCAGCTTAAGGTCGAAACGCGTGCGTCTGCTCAGTCAGGTCAACCTCAATTCGCTGAAGATTGTCGAAAGTGCCGCCCGGCACCGTAACTTCACGCGCGCCGGCGAAGAGCAGTTTATTACTGCTTCCGCCGTCAGCCAGCGCGTCAAAAGCCTCGAGGAACAGCTGCGCTTCAAGATCTTCCAGCGCGGCGGCAATGCGGTGTCGCTGACGCCCGAGGGCGAGACCTATGTGTCGCGCGTTCGCGAGGCGCTGGAGCGCATCGTGGCGGCCAGCATGGAGGCGACCGGACAGTCGCAGGCACATGTGCTGAAGATTTCGGTGCTGCCGACGTTCGCGGCGCGCTGGCTGTTTGCCCGCCTGCCGCTGTTCCAGCGGCAATATCCCGAAATCGAAATGCGGGTTTCGACCTCCTACGCCGCCAATGAGTTCGCCACCTCCGAGTTCGACCTCGAGATCCGCTATGGCGACGGCAGCTTTCCCGACCTCAAAGCGGACCTGCTGTTCAAGGAGGATTTGACGCCGGTGTGCAGCAGGAAGCTGTTCCACGAAGTTCTCGGCGACAGGCCGCCGTCAAAGGTGACGCCGGACGACCTCAGGCATTTCACGCTGCTGCATTCCGACACCTGCACGCAGAACTGGCAGTCGTGGCTGGGTTTTGCCGGCGCGAGTTCCGTGCTCGGCGAGACCAAGAGCATCTATTTCGATTCCTGCATGATGTCCTATGAGGCGGCCAATGCCGGCATGGGCTTTGCAGTCGCCAACCGCGCCTATATGGCGAGCGAGATCCGCGCAGAGAGACTGGTGGCGCCGTTTGCCGTGCATCACCCCAACACCGCCGGCTGGTATTTCGTCTGCCCGGTCACCGCGCCCTACACGCGCAAGGTGGAACTGTTCAAGCAGTGGATAATGGCCGAGGCGGCGCTGACGCAGTGCCAGCTGGACGCCGGGATTGCCGGCGGCCCGGTGCTGCGCAAGGCCATTGCCTGAGGTCGGATTCTTTCCGCGGCCTTGCGGGATTTGCGGCCGTTTCTGCTGGTTTTGCGCAGACGGCACGAGCAGAACCGGCACGAAAACTGCCACCTCATGACGCAGGCGAGAGACTCAGCTATCTTCGGTTGTTGCGGCGGACCTGATATCCGCCTGGCCGGCGCTATCAGCTCACCTCCCAAGCGGCGCCGGCCTTCTTCTCCCGAAGGCTACCTCAGCCTTATCGTCCCGCTAAAACGATCATTGCGCCGGCTGATCGCCGCTGGCCGCCGGCTTTGGCGCCGAATCCGTCTGCGGGGTTTGGTCGAGCACCGGGGCTTTGGTTGGCTGGATGTCACCGTCGCAGGCGGCGAGCGCCAAGCTGGCGGCCAACAGAATCAGAAGCCTCTTCATGGCGACCTCCTAGGTCTGCCCTCTCCTTCATAAGGCAACGAGGTGGTTCGGCTTTGGTTGCACGCTCGCAAACGACGCCGCGTCGGCTGGAACCAAACGGCGGCTCTGAGGTTGGTTGCCCAAAGGAGATCGCGCCATGATCCGTCTGCTCATTACCGGCCTTTTCGCTTACGCGACCTATCGCATCGCCAAGGAGATCATCAAGGACGTGCCCGACAATTTCGATCCGTTGCCGGTGCCTGGCGACGAACGCGCCACATTGCGGCGCCAGTCGGCGGCGACGGGTGTCGCGCCACGGCGATAGGGGCGACTTCGGCCCGTTGCGAACAAAGCGGAAACGATGCTTGATAGGCGATGACCATCGCCATCAATGATTCGTCCTTGCAGCCCGCCTATCTGGCGAAGCTCAACGCCGAGCAGCGGCTCGCCGTCGAACATGGCGACGGCCAGATCGCCGGGCCGCTGCTGGTGATCGCCGGCGCCGGCTCCGGCAAGACCAACACGCTCGCCCACCGGGTCGCGCATCTAATCGTCAAGGGCGCTGATCCCAGACGCATTCTGCTTATGACATTCGCGCCGCGCCGCCACCGAAATGGCCAGGCGGGTCGAACGCATCGCCGGCGAGGTGCTGGGCCGAGACGCGTCCGTCATCGCCGACGCGCTGGCCTGGGCCGGTACGTTTCACGGCATCGGCGCCAGGCTGCTGCGCGACTATGCGCTGACGATCGGCCTCGACCCGGCCTTTACCATTCACGACCGCGAGGATTCCGCCGACCTGATGAATCTTGCCCGGCATGAACTTGGATTCTCGAAGACCGAAAGCCGTTTTCCGACCAAGGGCACCTGCCTGGCGATCTATTCGCGCGCCGTCAACGCGCAGGCGCCGCTTGGCGAGGTGCTGGGTTCGGCCTTTCCGTGGTGTGCCGGCTGGGCCGAACAACTGAAGGCGCTGTTCGCCGGATATGTCGAGGCCAAGCAGGCGCAGAACGTGCTCGATTACGACGACCTCCTGCTCTACTGGGCGCAGATGGCCGCCGAGCCGGAGATCGCGGCGCATCTGGGCTCGCGCTTCGACCATGTGCTGGTCGACGAATACCAGGACACCAACCGGCTGCAGGCCTCGATCCTTTCGGCGCTGAAGCCGGACGGCGCCGGACTGACAGTGGTGGGCGACGACGCGCAGTCGATCTATTCGTTTCGCGCCGCGGAAGTGCGCAACATCCTCGATTTCCCGCAACAATTCGCGCGAGCCGCCGATGTCATTATGCTGGAGCGCAACTACCGCTCGACCGAGACTATTTTGGCGGCAGCCAATGCGGTCATCTCGGAGGCGTCGGAGCGCTTCACCAAGAACCTCTGGTCGGAGCGCAAATCCTCGCAAAGGCCGAAACTGGTCAGCGTGCGCGACGAGGCCGAGCAGGCGAACTATGTCTGCCAGGCCATCCTGGCCGAGCGCGAGGCCGGCACGGTGCTGAAATCGCAGGCGGTGCTGTTTCGCGCCTCGCACCACAGCGGCCCGCTGGAGATCGAACTGACGCGCCGCAACATCCCCTTCGTCAAGTTCGGCGGGCTCAAATTCCTCGACGCCGCCCATGTCAAGGACGTGCTTTCGGTGCTGCGTTTTGCCGAGAACCCGCGCGACCGCGTCGCCGGCTTCCGCGTGCTGCAGCTCCTGCCCGGCATCGGCCCTTCGGCGGCGAGCACCATCGTCGAGACCATGGCGACATCGCTCGACGAGGAAATGGGGCTGGCCCGCTACCGGCCGCCGCAACGCGCGGCTGAGGACTGGCCAGCCTTCGTTGCGCTTTATTCCGGCCTGCGCGCCCGGTCGGGGAAATGGCCGGCCGATCTCGAACAGGTCAGGCTGTGGTACGAGCCGCATCTCGAGCGCATCCACGATGATGCAACGACGCGGCGGGCCGACCTCATGCAGCTCGAGCAGATCGGTTCCGGCTATGCTTCGCGCGAGCGCTTCCTGACCGAGCTGACGCTGGATCCACCGGATGCGACCAGCGACCAGGCCGGGCCGCCGCACCGCGACGAGGACTATCTGATCCTGTCGACCATCCATTCGGCCAAGGGCCAGGAATGGAAGAACGTCTTCGTGCTCAACACCGTCGATGGCTGCATCCCGGCCGATCTCGGCGTCGGCACCAAGGAAGACATCGAGGAGGAGCGCCGGCTGCTTTACGTCGCGATGACGCGGGCCAAGGACGGCCTGCATCTGGTGACGCCGCAGCGCTTCTTCACTCACGGCCAGGCAGCGCGCGGCGACCGCCACGTCTATGCCTCGCGAACCCGTTTCATCCCAGCCTCGATCCTCGGCGCCTTCGAGCAGACGTCGTGGGCGAGCGTCCACGCCAAGGACGATCCGCGCCACAGACCTGAAGTCCGCGTCGACCTCGGCGCCCGCATGCGCGGCATGTGGAAATAGCCGCAACCGCGAATGCCGGCAGGGAGCGACCTCAAGAGCAAATCGTCCTGTCATGGCATCTCTCAGGGAACCTCGGGCCGCCAGCCGCGTTTTCTGGCGTCCAACCCGCGATCGGAGGGCGGCGGCCGCCGCCCTTCCGCCCATCCAGAGAGGCCAGAATGCACGACGCGATGTTCTTCACCCCGGTTGCCGTTAGCGTTGGCGCCGGCCACAAACGCATGCTCGCCTCGCTGTTCGAGATGCATGATTTCCTGACCGAATTTCCGCCGTCACGCCGGCGCCTGAGCTATGGCGCGGCCGTGAGGGCTTGCGAGGCGGCGCGCGCCGGAGAAATCTCGACCGAGGCCGCACGCGATGCCCTGATCACCTTTGCAGTCACGGCAGGCATCCTCTGGCCCGCGGTCCAGCCGACCGTCTCGGTCAAGCCGGTCGCACACGGTTATGGCGGCTACGCCGTCTGAGACGGCCGGGACCAGGCCTGCCCAGCAAAAAAGATCACTCGGACTTGCCGGCAGACGTCGGCGAGGCCTCTGCCAGCCTTGCCGGCGGGGCGGTCTGTTCGGTGTTGCCGACAAAGAGTTGATCGCCGACAAAGGGATAGGCAAGCTGCCGATGATAGAGCGAGGGAACCGGGTCATCGGAGCCGTATTTCTGCGGCATCCTGTCGGGCATGAACAATGTGCCTCCCAGCATGTCGAGCAAAGGGCAGCTGCCCGGCGAAATTCTTGTCCCAGGCTTCGCGCTCATTGGCATGATGCCAGTGATGAAATCGCGGTGACGCCAGCAGCCATTTCAACGGCCCGACCCTGATACGCGTGTCGAATGGATGAACAGCGACTGCCACTGATAGACCAATGTGAAGATCAGTATGGCGGGGGTCGAAAATCGAGCGCGAAGACCGGCAGGAACGACGCCGATTTGGTCAGGATCTGGTCGACAGGATGGACGCGGTGCGCTGCCAGCCAATCCATCTCCTATGACCGGCACCGCCTTGAGGCACCCTGCCCTCGTTGGGCCGAAGATCAGCTCGCCAAGATTAATGCTAAGAGATGAACGGATTGCTGACGGCGGCTGACGGCTGCTTATCGCCAGAAAAATCGAGATTTCGTTTGTATAACGATATTCTCCACCGCTTTCGTGTAACATCGTGGTTATCGCGAAGTCGTTCTCAGAAGCGATAGTTTTACCTGCGCCACGGAAACAAATATGTTGGCCGCCGCTGCACCAAAACTTGGGCGCAATTTTCAATTTTTGCTTTACGAAAACTCGCACCCCACGTAGATCAATTCTTGATGTACATAACTCTCAGAGCATATTGTGCGATCAAGCTTTGATGGCTAACGTGCCTTGGTGAACCGGGAGGACGATCAAGCGACCTGTGCGCTGAACACGTTATTTAGCAGAAACCAACAACTATATCAGCATAGGAATGGGTGGGGCGTTGCAGAATACACAAGGTATATTGACGTACCGACTAGGCAGCCTTTTGAATAGAGCCAATCTTGGCTCTCTGTTCACAGCAGCCGGTCGACCCGGTTTTCGACAGCTTTTTGCTTTTCGAAAACAGCCTGACCTCGACACGACAAATTCGCTGAGTTTTGCGGCACCTCCTCCCGAAGCGCCACCTTCCGAAGCACCGCCTCCCGAAGAATCTTCTGCGGAGCCACCGCATGCCGAAGCACCGCATGCCGAAAAATTTGTCCATTTGATCGACAATCTGTGGTGCGATACGTATGGCGTGTTCGTAAAAGGCTGGGCCCATGCTTGGGACGTCCCGATCACGGCGATGCGGCTGAAGAGCGGGGATTTTCGGGTAGAGGTTTCGGACTTCCACGACCGATCAGACTTGGCGACCTTCTTCCCATCACTGCATTCAATGAAATGCGGCTTCTCGGCCTACTTGGCCTGCAGTCCCTTCCGGCCGGTGGTTTTGGAAATTGAGACCGTCGATGGCTCGGCGGAATTCGAAATCTCCGCACTTTCGGCCAATCATCCTGTCAATACTGTCCTTCCCGAGCCGATGTTCACGCAACGGCGCTTTGCCGATGAGATGAAGAGGACCGGTGGTGTCGTCGTGGAAATCGGTGCGCGTGTCGTGGGGCCGTCATCTTCGCTACAGGCAGGGCAGTTCCAGCCCGAGTGCAAGTTCATCGGTGTCGACATTCATGAAGCGCCAGGCGTCGACGTTGTGGCAGACGCACATTTCCTGGGTGAGCATTTCGAGCCCGGCTCAATAGACGGAATATTCTCTTATGCGGTGATGGAGCATCTTAGTTGTCCGTGGCTGCTGGCGGCGCAAATCAACAGGGTGCTGAAGGTCGGAGGCCTGACCCTGCACTCGGTGCCTCAAGCCTTTCCAGTCCATGAAATGCCCAACGATTTCTGGCGGATTTCGAGCGAAGGCTTGAAAGTCCTGTTCGCACCCGAGATGGGCTTCGAGATCCTCGAAGTCGGAATGACGACGCCGGTCAAAATGTATGTGCACCCGGCGTTCCGGGAAGGTCCCATGCTCGAATTTGCGCTCCACGATGGAATGGCGGCGTCCTATGTCCTGGCGCGCAAGACTTTCGATCTTCCGGATGGTGCGGTTTCCTGGCCGCTCCAGCGCAGCGATTCCATGGACCACAGCAAAGCCTATCCGAAGCACTGATCACAACGATGCCAGAGAGGGGATTCATAAACTTCGACTGCCCACCGGCCCCGGCGGAATTCGTTTGCCCAGCGTGTGGTGGCGCCAATGCCAAGGCAAAAGTTTTGAGCGCCGGCACGATGTCGCTCTACCGATGCGATCAATGTGCGTCGCTGATTTATCACCCGTTCCCATCAATCGACTATACGGAACACACCAACCCGTTGGGTATCCGCAACTACGTTGAAATGAACGCCTCCATCGACACTGTCGCGCGGAACATTCTCAGGGTCGTTCCAGAAGGTCGAGTCGGCAGAGTCGTCGATATCGGTTGCGGTTTCGGCTTTGCCCTGGATGCCGTTCGCACCATCGCCGGCTGGGAGGCCAAGGGCTTCGAGCCTTCACAGTATGGTGGCGCGGGGCGGGATCAACTCGGCCTCGATATCGTCCGCGATTTTGCGCCGCTGAACGCCAATCCACAATATCTGTACGATGTGGTGCATTGCTCGGAGGTAATCGAGCACATTCACGATGTGACCGGCTTTCTGGCAATCCTTAAATCGTATTTGGCCGAGGATGGGGTGATTGTCCTGACCACGCCCAATCCCGAGCGGATCAATCCTGCCACTGAACAATCCACCCTTCTGGCTCTGCTGTCACCTGGAGCTCACACGATCCTCTTTAGCGCTGAAGCGCTGACACGGCTGTTCGATGAAGCGGGATTGCCATTCGTATCCGTCGACAAAAGCGCAGACAGCACCTTGTTCTATGCATCGCGCAAACCGATCGAATTCCAACCCACCGAAAGTTGGCAGAGTAAGATCCTTTGGTATCTGGAGAATGCGGTTTCGCGCGCCACTCCTGGTTCTTCGTTGGCAATCGGCTTGCGCTATCGCCTTTTTCGCGGGGCCATCGATCACGGCAAGTACGAACTGGCGGAAAAGAGCTTCGCTTCAATTCTTGCTGATGCGCGGCCCAGACTGGATGACATAAACACGTTGGCGGAGTTTGCCGACCGGTGGCCGCTTTGCATAGCGGCTTCGACCTACTATCGCGGAATGCTGCTGCTCATCCACAAGGGCGACTACCTGCACGCGGCCGAGCATCTCTGTGCGGCACATCTGCTGTGCCGGAAAAAGCTGTCAATCGATTCCTCGGTAGCGGGCGTCGAAGCCGATTTAATCTGGCGGGCGAAGTATCACGAAGCGCTTTCGTTAAAATATGCAGGCCAGAACCGTCGTGCTCTCTCTGTTCTTCGGGCATTGGAAGAGAATGATTTATCGGTGAAAGTACCGCCAAACCTCATTCCGGATGTCGAAAACCTTAGGATCGATCTTACAAGCTTACTTCCTCGATATGAAACCCTAAATGCTTGAGTTATTCGGTTCTTGGCCACCGTGAAGGTTTTATTAGATGAAACGATCGATCGTTGCCTGCATACCGCTCTACAATGGTCGAAATTTCATTGGAGCGTCGCTGAAAAGCGTGCTCGAGCAAACTCGTCCGCCAGATGAGGTAATCATTGTCGACGATGGTTCCACCGACGGTGGTGCTGAAGTCGCTCGCGAAGTTGCCCGGGGCGACAACCGGGTATGTGTCCTGACGAAAGAGAACGGCGGTCAATCGTCGGCCCGCAATATGGGCGTCCGCAACTCCAAAAGCGACCTGATCGCTTTTCTTGACCAAGACGACTGGTGGTACCCAAAGCATCTCGAGACTTTGGAAGCTGCGGCAGGGCCTGAGCCTCAGGTAGGTCCATTCGGATGGGTCTACAGTGACCTTGACGAATACGATCGGGATGGAAATTTAGTGGTTCGGCAGATGCTCAAGCGACTTGGTTCAGAACATCCGAAACGGACGATCTTCAACTGCCTGTCCCAGAACATGTATGTCCTCCCGTCTGCCTCCCTCATCTCTCGCGAAGCGTTCGAGGCGGTAGGTGGATTTGACGAGCGGCTTTCCGGCTACGAGGACGACGATCTTTTTCTGCGGCTGTTCAGGGCGGGCTACACCAACAGGTTTCTGAGAGAGGCCTTGTCCGCGTGGCGCATTCATGGTGACTCCGCGTCATACAGCGCAAGAATGGCCAGGTCGGCTCTAATCTACGCAGACAAACTTCTGGTGGCATTTCCTGACGATGTTCCCTTGCGACGCTACTACGCCAGAGACCTGATAACGCCGCGTTTCTTTCGCAGTGCGGCTGGCACCTACCGGATTGCAGGCCAGTGCGGAAGCGCTGAACTGCTGATGCCGGCACTTGCGCTTATCGACAGGATCACGCCGACAATGAGGATCAGGCGATGGCTGATCATGCGGGCGATACGGCCTTTCCTCGGCAGCCACTTGGTTGCGAAACTGGCATCTTTGGAATTTACACGTAGCTTTGTAAGCCGGGTTCTCGCAATTTAGCGGCGTCTGGCAATAGCCTGTCCGACTATGCAAGTTGGCTTCGGCGCATTCCCTACGCGACGGCCAGCAAGTAATTGCTCCCCACTCCCGGTCTCCAGTCTGGCTGCGTTGTCGCGCCGGGCATGGCAGCGCGGCTCTCGCGAGATATTGGTATTGGGGTCGATTTCAGATGCTGGGAGACGGATTTCTACACAGATACTTTCTCAATAATGGAGGAAAGCGGCTTCATAAGTGGTTCCATTATTTCGATATCTACGAGCGCCATTTCGAACGCTTCAGAAACAGAGCGCCAACGATTCTCGAGATAGGCGTGTCCGGAGGCGGCTCCCTTCAGATGTGGAAGGCTTACTTCGGCCACGGCGCTCGCGTAATTGGCATCGATATCGATCCGATCTGCAAAGCGCATGACGAAGTCGGCATAGAGATATTCACTGGCAGCCAAGACGATCCGGCGCTGATCAACCAGATCATCGACAGATATGATGCCTTCGACATCATCATCGATGACGGAAGTCATATCATGCGACACGTAATGAAGAGCTTTGAGCTGCTGTATGACAAGGTCGACCCTCATGGCGTTTACCTCGTCGAGGATCTTCATACTGCGTATTGGGATGAGTATGAGGGCGGCCTGAAGCGAGCCGGGACTTTCATGGAGTTCGTCAAGGACAAGCTTGATGAGATAAACGCGGCACACGCAAGAGGCGCGATCCCCGTCTCTACCTTCACCCGATCGACAGCCTGTATCGCCGTCTACGACAGCGTGGTCGTGTTCGAAAAACGGCCGCAAGGCACCCGCCAAACCTCCATAACGACAGGAATGGGATATGCTGAACAGGAATGAGTTGCTGTTTTCATTATTCGATCCGAGCGGCTTCGGCCTGGAAATCGGACCAAGCTACAATCCTCTTTTGCCAAAGCGCCGTGGCTACAATGTCGAAATCGTCGACCATGCCGACGCCGCCAGCCTGCGCGAGAAATATCGCGACGATGCATCAAAGATCGAAGAGGTCGACTATGTCTCGGACGGCCGCACTCTGCTCGAGACCATCGGCTATGAGCAACGATACGATTTCATCTTTGCCTCGCATGTGATCGAACATGTCACCGACATCGTTCGTTTCCTCCAAGACTGCGAAACACTGCTGAAACCCGGGGGACGGCTTGTGCTGGCCGTACCAGACAAGCGCTTTTGCTTCGATGCGCTACGGCCGCTGTCCACTGTCGGTCAGACGCTGCAGGCCCATGCGGAAAAGCGCAAACGCCACACGCCGGGAATTCTGTTTGACCAGGTTTCGTATGTTTGCACCAAGGCCAAACAGACCGTCTGGCTCGAGCCGACCTTTGACGATGTCGCCTTCCTGCAAAGCGACGAAGAGGCAAAAAGCATGTTCGAAGCCGTTCAGGTAGACACGGCCTATTACGATGCTCACGCGTGGCAGTTCACGCCGGCCTCGTTCCGATTTCTGATCAAGAAACTTCGTTCGCTCGGATACATCAAGTCGGGGGAACTTGCGTTTCACAAGAATGAACCGGGTCAGTTACACCTGCATGAGTTTTATATCAGTCTCTCGAAGAACGCCCCTGTCCTGCATGATTCCGATGTCGATCTGCTCAAGGAGGCGGAGCGGGAGCTGCGCGAAGTTGCCGTAAGCCGGGATGAGCTAAGCTTGCAGATCGCGGCCGCACACCAACAAATCCAGAGTCTCATTGCAACGAACCAGGCCCTGCTGAAATCGACATCCTGGAAGATAACCGCCCCGCTACGCTATGTCAGATCGGTGTTCCTGTAACACCACGCACGCCATGCAGGCTCACCCTCAATGCAACGTCGGATCACCGGCCAGCAGGGCGCGCGGCCCGGTCGTTTCGAAACTGACCTGGTCGCGGCCGTTGGACTTGGCCTTGTAGAGGTGCCGGTCGGCCGTCAGGAACATGTCGGCATAGGTGGTCGGTCCGCTGAAGGCGACGCCACCGATGCTCACCGAGAGCGGACAGGGCCGTCCACCCGGAGCAAACTCGACCTCGCGGATGCGCCGCCGGATCCCCTCAGCAACCAGCCAGGACTGCGACGGGTCGGCGCCAGGCAGGAAGATGGCGAACTCCTCGCCGCCGATGCGTCCAACGATGTCGGCGCCGCGCAGCTGAGCCTTGATCGTCTGCGCGATCAGCTTGAGCGCTTGATCGCCGCAATCGTGGCCCAATCGATCGTTGATAGTCTTGAAATGATCGGCGTCGACGATCAGCAGGGCGCCGGCATCGACGACGGCCTGGCTGCGCGCCTGTTCGAGATAGGCCTCGACCAGCATCGAAAACGCGCCGCGGTTGAACACCGCGGTCAGGCTGTCGGTTGCCGCGACGATGCTCAGATTCTTCTGGGCGATCGCCAGCTGGCGCATCTTGTACATAAGGAAAGAGAAGAACGACCCACCCAGCACGAGCGGCAGCAACAGGTCGGTGAGCTGCGCCCAGCGCAATGCTTCGGGCGACAGCGACGGAAAATTGTAGGAATCGACAAGGAAGGCCGCCGCGATGCAGATCGCCGTGCCGACAACCGTGACTGCTATGACCCTGCCCCAGCTCGTGGGCGACAGATCGACCCGCATGCCAATTTCTCCCACTGTGTTCGCTATTTTGCAGCGGGAACACAAATGAAACCCTAAACCCTTGCCTTCAATTCTAATGTGGTTAACGGTTAATCGAAAGTGTGACCGATTGCCGTGAAGATGCCGGCGGTCACAAAAAGCCCGCCACTTGCGCGGCGGGCTTTCCGACTGGCCGGAGGCTTCTCGTCAGCGCATGTCCCTCGGGAAGTCTGGGCCATGCGGTAGGAGAGTGCCGTAAAGCCTCACGGCTGGTTCGACACTCCCGGCGAAACCTGTCTCAGCGACGCGAGATCATAAGGCATAGCTGCCGCAGATCGCTGTCGTAGGTGCCCTCACTGGCGAGCACATCGACGCAGCGCTTCTTCATACGTGTCAGCTGGCTGTTCGACATGCTGGCGACGACACCGGGTGTCCCAGGTGTGCCTGGTGTTCCAGGAGTTCCTGGAGTGCCGGGCGTACCCGGCGTACCGGGCGTGCCCGGCGTTCCGCCAATGCCGACGCCGACGCCGACGTTGATGCCGCTGCCGACGTTGACGCCGACACCGGCCTTGATACCTCCGCTGCCGCCGACCGTGGCCCCAACACCGGCCTTGATGCCACCGGCTCCGCCGACCGTCGCGCCAGCGCCGGCCTTGATGCCGCTGCTACCGCCGACTGAGGCGCCGAGGCCCGCAGTAACGCCGCTATTGCCGCCGACCGTTGCGCCAGCACCCGCCTTGATACCGCCGCTGCCGCCGATCGAAGCGCCAACACCTGCATTGATGCCGCCAGCACCGCCGATAGATGCGCCGACACCGACGCCAATTCCGCCTCCTGCATTCGCGGGAGCGGCAAAAATAACGATAATTGCACCCGCCGCCAGTGTTCTAGCGATTTTCTGAGTGATATTAACCATGACACTCTCCTTGTTGCCGTTCTGCTTTGTGCATTGCAACATGCCAGCAAACCAAAGCAGACATATGCTTATGCACTCACAGCTACGCACGAGTCTTCCTTATAGTTTCTTTATTTTTTTCGACATAGGCCGTTGTAGTTCTCAATCAGTGTACTCGGTTTCTAAAAAAAAATATGTTTTTGCTTCAATATTTAAACTTTGTTGAATTTATTAAATAGAAACTCTACTGAAAAATGGAGCAGGTTGTAGCGGCCGGCCGAGCAAGGGGCGGCGCCAAAGGGCGGCACAAGCCACCGGGCAGCGTCGTGCAAACCACGGGCTTCAAAAACCCGGCTTGGGATTCAGGCTGGAGGTTGAGGCTTTGGCGCTGTCCGTCGCGTCCAGAGGCGTTTCACTGGTATCGGCGGCCAGGTCGCAGACGGATGGCACAAAGGCACCGAGGGATGTCGCCTCCGGCGTCTTCAAACGCAAACTGCGGTCAAGAAATCAGGCGTAGGCGCGGCCTTCGTCGGTGCGCTGGAAAAAGGCCAGATCGAGCGACACGGAAGGCCGGCCGAGAATGGTCAGGATGGTATGCGCCTGGCCGCGGTGATGGGTCTGGTGGTTGAAGACGTGTCCCAGCGCCGGCGCCAGCCGCTGCGAGACGGTGCGCATGTCGGAAACGGTCATGTAGGAGAAGCGGCCTGACAAAGCCTTTTCGGTCAAACCGCCGACCCAGTCGACGATCCGCCTGTCCTCGGCCTCACGCGCCAGCCTGAGGCCAAGCAGCGCCCGGTGCAGGATGGCGTCGAGCTTCGTCGGCGCGTCACCCTCGCCGGTGAAGCGTTTCATCCAGATGCGGTCGGTGGCCAGCAGATGGTTGAGCGTGCCCATCATCGAGCCGAAAAATGCGCCGACATCGCGGTTGAACTCTTCTTCGTCAAGTGCGGCGACGGCATCGTAGATGCGGCCATTGGCCCATTGATTGTAGGCCGCGAACATCATGAAATGCTGTTTCATCTTTTTTCCCGCCGACGAGTTCCGCTTCAGCCGCAGACGCCTAATTAGACCGCGAGGACGCAGCCGCCAATGACCATTCTGTTCTATGAACTCGTCGGACACGACGCGACCCGTCCGTTCAGCCGGCATTGCTGGAAGGAGGCGGCGGCAGCAGCTTAGGGAATAGGCAGTAGGCATTAGGGTCTGAGCGCTGTACTGCCTACTGCCTACTGCCTACTGCCGACTGCCTATTCCCCACACAAGTCTCCTGATCGCCATGCCACCACCCCCCCATTTCACCGACGATTTTCGCTCCGGGCTGGTCGCGCTGCTGCGCTGGCGCCGGGATGTGCGGCGCTTCGAGCCGACGACTTTGCCCGAGGGTACGCTGGAGCGGCTGCTGGAGCTTGCCTGCATCGCGCCCTCCGTCGGTCTCAGCCAGCCGTGGCGCTTCGTGGTGTCGACAGCGCCGAGCGGCGCACTGCCGTGAGAGGCTCTTTCGAGCGCTGCAATGCCGAAGCTCTTGAATGCTTTTCAGGCGAGCGCGCCGCGCTCTATGCCCGGCTGAAGCTCGCCGGTCTCAATGAAGCGCCCTGCCAGTTCGCGGTTTTCGCCGACCGCACGACGCAACAGGGCCATGGGCTCGGCCGCATGACGATGCCGGCAACCATCGACTATTCGGCCGTCATGGCGGTGCACACGCTGTGGCTGGCGGCGCGGGCGGAAGGCATCGGCATGGGCTGGGTGTCGATCCTCGACGCCGCCGAGATGGCCGCAACCCTCGACACCCCGCCTGAGTGGACGCTGATCGGCTATTTCTGCCTCGGCTATGCCAGCGAGGAGCATGATCTGCCGACACTGGAACGCGAAGGCTGGGAGCAGCGGCGGCAGCCGGTGGTGATCAGGCGGTAAGGCTGCCCATCACTTCGTCTCTTCCTTGGCGATGAGCTTGACGCAGATCGGGTCGCCCTTCGGCATCGGAGTGCACTGCCATTCAGGCCCGAAACCGAAATTCGTATCTGTGCGGCGACCCGAAAAGAGCAGCAGAACAAGGCCCACGGCAGCCAAGATGCCGATAATCCAAAGGCTCCCTTTTATGTCGCCCGGTCTGAGGTGGAGGTAGGGCCAGCGCGTCCCGTCAAACATGGTCCGATGTCTTTCCGTTCCGCTGATTTCCCTTCGAAGCCGTGCGTGCCTGCGCAATCGCCATTTTCCCGCAAAGCCTTGCCTTTGACCAGAGCGTTGCGAACAGCCATGCGGGCGGTCGCGGTCGAATAACGCTGCCGGGGCGCGTCCCCTTGGCAATGGGCCGGGCGGCTTGTATAGAGCCCGCCACTCCACATTCCGATCTCAAGACTTTCCATCTCAAGACAAGGACGACCCCATGGCGCTCGAACGCACCTTTTCCATGATCAAGCCGGACGCGACCCGGCGCAATCTTACCGGCGCCATCACCAGGATGCTGGAAGAGGCCGGCCTGCGCGTCGTCGCCTCACGTCGCGTGTGGATGAGCCGCCGCGAGGCCGAAGGCTTTTACGCCGTCCACAAGGATCGTCCGTTCTTCGGCGAACTGGTGGAATTCATGTCGTCGGCGCCGACCATCGTGCAGGTTCTGGAAGGCGAGAACGCCATCGCCAGGAACCGCGAAGTGATGGGCGCCACCAATCCAGCCAACGCCGCCGAAGGCACCATCCGCAAGGTGCACGCGCTGTCGATCGGCGAGAATTCCGTGCACGGCTCCGACGCGCCGGAAACCGCCGCCCAGGAGATCAAGTACTGGTTCTCGGACACCGAGATCGTCGGCTGAGCCGACCATCAGCTTTGAATCGAAAAGGCCGGCTCATTGCCGGCCTTTTTCGTTGCTGCCCGTGATCAACTCGCTGCGTTGAATCGCAAAATGTCGCGGCCGTCTTTGTCGGCGATGATCAGCTTGCCGCCATCGACACGGTATGACGCCGCCTTGGCGAGCGCCTCCAACAGCGCCTTTTCCTCGGCCATGATCTCCGGCGCGCAGGCCTTGTAGGTCGAGCCGATGTCGCTGATGACGATGGTCTCGCCATCGACCTTGGCGGTGGCGAAATAGGCGTTGCACGGGCCGCTGCCGCCCGCCTTGCCGGCTTCGCTGACCCGGAACGTCGCCTGCGGCTCCGAAATCACGCCGATACCGTCGATATACTCGACCAGCCAGCTCTGGCCGAACAGCGAGGCCGAGGTCGGCTTGTCGCTCGGCGCCACCATTTTCAGCACAATGGCCTGCGGCGCGTCGCTGAGCGGATCGACCTGATAGCGCGAGTCCGTGACGAACAGCAGCTTGTCGTCGGCGGTGATGCGCGCCTGCAGCGCATAGGTCATGTTGGGCCGGATCACCGTTGAATCGAAGCTGATCTCGAACTTGATCGGCACCTGGCCGGCCGGCGCTACCTTGCGCTCGCCGACAATGGCGGCCGGCGCATCGGCCAGCGATACATCGGCAAGTTGAACCGACAGCACGGCGTTGGGCGGCAGCGCGATGCGCTCGCGATACATCACCTCGCCCTTCAGGGTTTTCTCGGCGGCGACGGAAGGCTCGGGAACGGCCAGAACGCCGATAACCAGCGGCACAAAACCGAAGACGAAGAATTCGGCGATCCTGTCCAGCATGCCCTTGCTCCCTTTTTGCCGATGCGATTTGGCCAAGGGAATGCGGTCAATACATGGCTGCGCCGAGATTTATTCGGGCCGCGCCTTCCAGCGCGCCGCAGCCTGCTCGTCGGCGTCCTTGGCCTCGATCCAGCCGCCATCGCTGCCGTCCACGCGGTGCTCCTTCTTCCAGAAAGGCGCACGCGATTTCAGGAAATCCATCAGGAAATTCGCCGCCTCGAACGCCGCCTGCCGGTGCGAGGACGCCGTCACCACCAGCACGATGTTTTCGCCCGGTGCGATCTTGCCGTGGCGGTGGATGACGGTCAGGCCTTGCAACGGCCAGCGCTGAAGCGCCTCGCCCGCGATCCGGCTGATTTCGGCCTCGGCCATGCCTGGATAGTGCTCGAGTTCCAGCGCCGACAGCTGGCCCTGCTCGTCGCGGCAAAGTCCTGAGAAGGACACTACAGCGCCGATGTCGGCGCGACCCTCGGTCAGTTTCGCGATCTCGGCGGCAACGTCGAAATCGTCGCGCTGGATGCGCACCGTCGGCGCGCCGGACATGGTGTCAGCCCCCGGTCATCGGCGGAAACAGCGCGATCTCGCGCGCGCCGGCTATCTTCTCGCGATGCTCGACATGTTCCTGATTGATGGCGACGCGGATTACATCAGGATATTGCAGCGCGTGCCCATATTCCTCGCCGCGCGATTTCAGCCAGCGCAGGAGGTCGGCGACCGTCTCGATGCCCGCGGGCAATTCGACATCCTCTTCCGGCTTGCCGATCCGTTCGCGCACCCAGGCAAAATAAATGAGCCGGGTGGTCATCTCACTCGTCCATGATGTGCTTGAGGCCGGCGCGGAAATAGTCGTAGCCGGTGTATAGCGTGACGAGAGCTGCAATCCACAGCAGCACCAGTCCGGTCCGCGTGGTCAGCGGGAAGATCTTGTCGCCGGCAGGCCCGGCCAGCAGGAAGGCGATGGCGACCATCTGGATGGCGGTCTTCCATTTGGCGAGCTGCGTCACCGGCACCGAGACTTTCAATGCCGCCAGATATTCGCGCAGCCCCGAGACCAGGATTTCGCGGCACAGGATGATGATTGCCGCCCACAGCGACCAGCCTGCGATGCCGGCATGGCGGTCGGTGTCGGCGGCGAGCAGCAGCAGGCAGGTGGCGACCAGCAGTTTGTCGGCGATCGGGTCCAGCATCTTGCCGATGTTGGACGTCTGCTGCCAGGCGCGCGCCAGATAGCCGTCGAGATAGTCGGTGATCGAAGCCAGCAGGAAGATGATCAACGCCGACCAGCGGGCGAAGTCGCTCGATTTCAGATGGCCCTCGAGAAAAAAGCACAGCACGACCAGCGGCACCGCGACGATGCGGGCGTAGGTAAGCATGTTGGGAAGGTTGAACGCGCGCTTGGCCATATCTCAGGGACTCTTTCTGCCTGCGTACTCAAATCAGAACCGGATGTAGGGGGTCAACAGGCGAGATTCGATTGGCCAGACGAAATAGCGTGCGATTGCGGGGATTCGAGTGGCCTCCGAGAAAGGAACGGCTGCTGCCATTTGATCGGGACAGCGGCGTCACCGGCGCTCAGCTCTCATGGAAATGATTGTAGACGAGCTTGGCGACCTGCTCTGAAATACCGTCGACCTTGACCAGATCCTCGACTGCCGCGCGGCTGACCGCCTTGGCAGTGCCGAAGGCCAGCAGCAGCGCGCGCTTGCGACCGGGACCGATGCCGGCGATCTCGTCGAGCGGGCTCTTGACCAATTCCTTCTTGCGTCGCGCGCGGTGCGAACCGATGGCGAAGCGATGGACCTCGTCGCGCAGCCGCTGGACGAAATAGAGCACGGGATCGCGGACGGGCAGCGAAAACGAGTCCCTGCCTTTGACGAAGAAACGCTCGCGGCCGGCATCGCGGTCCTGGCCCTTGGCGATGCCGATGGCCGCCACGCGATCCTCGATGCCGAGGTCGGCGAGGATCTTGCGCACTGCGCTCATCTGGCCCTGGCCGCCATCGATCAGGATGACGTCGGGCCAGGCCGGGAAGCTGCCGGAGATGTCTTCCTCGATGTCGTCGCCTGCTCCACCGGCTGCCGCGTCGTCGGGAACGACATCGCCATGTTCCTTCAGCAGCCGCGAAAAGCGCCGTTCCATCACCTCGCGCATCATGCCGAAATCGTCACCGGGCGTGATCTCGGTCGAGCGGATGTTGAATTTGCGGTACTGGTTCTTCACAAACCCTTCCGGCCCGGCGACGACCATGGCGCCAACGGCGTTGGTGCCCATAATGTGCGAATTGTCATAGACCTCGATGCGCACCGGTGGCTTCGGCAGGCCGAAGGTCTCGGCAAAGCCGGCGAGCAGCCGGCCTTGCGTGGAGGTTTCGGCCAGCCGGCGGCCGAGCGCCTCGCGCGCATTCTGCAGCGCGTTGTCCGTCAAATCCTTCTTCTCGCCGCGCTGCGGCACCGAGATCGACACTTTACGGCCGGCGCGGGTGGACAGCGCTTCGGCCAGCAGTTCCTGATCCTGGACGCCTCGCGACAGCAGAATGTTCCGTGGCGTCGGCTTGTCGTCATAGAACTGCGCCAGGAACGAGCCCAGCACTTCCGCCCCCTCCAGTGCCGGATCGGCCTTGGGGAAATAGGCGCGGTTGCCCCAGTTCTGGCCGGTGCGGAAGAAAAACACCTGGATACAGACCTGGCCGCCCTCCTGATGGATAGCAAAGACATCGGCCTCATCGACCGTGGCCGGGTTGATGCCCTGATGGCTCTGCACATGGGACAGCGCTGCCAGCCGATCACGATAAATGGCGGCGCGCTCGAAATCGAGCTCCTGCGAGGCCTGCTGCATGGCGGCAGAGATTTCGGTCTTCACCTTCTGGCTGCGGCCGGACAGAAAATCCTTCGCCTCGCTGACCAGCTCGGCATAGTCGCCATGCGAGATTTCGCCGGTGCAGGGACCGGCACAGCGCTTGATCTGGTAGAGCAGGCACGGCCGGGTGCGGTTTTCGTAAAAGGAGTTGGTGCAGCTCCTGAGCAGGAATGCGCGCTGCAGCGAATTGATGGTGCGCCCGACCGCGCCGGCCGACGCAAAAGGTCCGAAATAGTCGCCCTTGCGCGAGCGCGCACCGCGATGCTTGTAGATGCCGGGCGAGACGTGATCGCCGGTCAACAGGATGTAAGGGAACGACTTGTCGTCCCGCATCAGCACATTGAAACGCGGCCGCAAGCGCTTGATGAGATTGGCCTCGAGCAGCAGCGCTTCGATTTCGGTGCGGGTGACGACGAACTCCATCGTCGATGTCTCGCGCACCATGCGGCCGATGCGGGCGGTGTGGAACCGGCCTTGCGCGTAGTTGGTCACCCGCTTCTTCAGGCTGCGCGCCTTGCCGACATAAAGCACGTCGCCGGCAGCGTTCATCATGCGGTAGACGCCGGGCGCATTGGGCAGCCGCTTGACCAATGTCTGGATGACCTCGGCGCCGACCATGCCGTCGGCGTCGCCGGCATGCGGCGCCCAGTCTATCGCTGTGAAGGCGACATCGGGCCCGGTGGCCTCGGGCTCGACGATCTCCTCGACCGCTTCATCCTCAAGGTCGATGTCGGGCGGCATATCGTCGGCGGCGCCGGCGCGCGTCTTGTGTTTCTGGTCTGCGGGACTCATTCCACCATGCCTGTCACATCCGGCGTCTGCCATGCAAGATGCTGGCCGCCGTCAAGCGCGATCATCTGGCCGGTCACCGAGCGCGCATCCCAGAGATAGCGAATGGTGGCGCCGAATTCGGCCAATTGCGGGCCGCGCTTCAGAATCAGGCCATCGACCTGCTTCTGGAAATCATCATCTTCCTGGCGCGCATTCTTCAGCGTTGGACCGGGACCGATGGCGTTGACGCGGATGCGCGGACCGAGCGCCTGTGCCAGCATTTCGGTCTGCGTCCACAAGGCCGACTTCGACAGCGCATAAGAGAAATAGCGCGGCGTCGGCCGCCAGACGCGCTGGTCGATGATGTTGACGATCAGCCCCTCCTGCCCTGGCGGCAAGGCGCGGGCGAAGTTTTGCGCCAACAGCGCCGGCGTCTTCACATGGATGGCGAAGTGAAGGTCCCATGCCGCCCAGTCGAAGTCCTCGACGCTATCGTCGACGAACAGCGACGCATTGTTGACAAGTAGCGTGACCGGGCCGAGCGCTGCCGCGGCGCGGCCGACGAGATCGCCAACCGCATCCATGTCGGTCAGATCGGCGGCTACCACGCCGGCGCGGGCGCCTCCGTCCCTGATGCTCGCAGCCAGCGCGTCGGCCTCGGCGGTCGAGCGGTTGGCGTGGATGGCGACGGCAAAACCGTGCGCGGCCAGATCCTCGACGATCGCCTTGCCGATCCGCTTCCCCCCGCCCGTCACCAGCGCCGTTCCGGCGGCTTCGATCATCTGTCAATCCTCAATCTGCGCCTCAATTCGGCTAGCGGCACATTGTGACGCGTCCAGGGGTTAAATGCCGTTTCCACCTGGGGCAGGAATGTGGCGAAACGGCTTTTTCGCCGCCGGCACCGCCCCGGATTCGGGTCGGCAGGACCGCAATATAGGACGCTGAACCCGTTGCACCAAGCCGAGTGCAGTGCAGCATCGCCTGCGTACTGACATTTCGCTGTTGCGAAGATGCAACGTCAAGCTTCGGCCTCATTCGTGCCGGGGAATGACCCATTTTCAGGTTCGCTGCCGCCGCATTTTGACACGACATTCGGAACCGTTGAGTGCCAGATCCGTTTCACCCCCCGGACGGGTTGATGGCGCTCAGGACAAACCAGCCTACGTGTCTTGTGGCTTAAGGAGTAAACAACAATGCAAACCAATCTCAAATTCGCGCCGCTCGCGGTTGCGCTCGGGCTCTTCGCCCTCAGCGGTACCGCTTTTGCTGCCGATGTCGTCTCGGAAGAGCCCCCGGCGCCGGCCCCGATTGCCGAGCTCCCCGTCGCTTCCTGGGCCGGCCCGTATGCCGGTCTCAGCGCCGGCTACGGCTTCAGCGGTCATGCCAAAGTCCAGGACGGCGGCCCCGACATCAAGACCAAGGGCTTTGTCGGCGGCGTTTTCGGCGGCTACCAGTGGCAGCAGGAAAACTTCGTGTACGGTGCTGAAGCCGATCTCGGCTACAATGGCGTCAAGGGTGACAGCGGCGGCGTCAATTCCAAGGGCGGCTTCGAAGGCTCGCTGCGCGCCCGTCTGGGTTACGCCGTGACCCCGGAAATCCTGCTCTACGGCACCGGCGGCGGCGCCCTGAAGAACCAGAAGGTCTCGGTCCCCGGCGACAGCGACAGCAACACCATGCTCGGCTGGACGGCCGGCGTCGGCACCGACATCAAGATCACCGACAATGTGTTCGGCCGTGTCGAGTACCGCTACACCGACTTCGGTTCCAAGAGCTTCGACAGTGTCGGCACCAAGGTCAAAGAGAGCGACAACCGCGTCACCTTCGGCGTCGGTATGAAGTTCTAACTGTCGTTCAAGCCACGACACGAGAAAGCCGGGCCTCGCGCCCGGCTTTTTTTGTTTCGCCCGTCAAGCCGGCACAGCCACCTTCAGCCCCGGAAACTTCTCATCGAAACGCGCTGCCCAGCGGGTCAGGCGACCGCGGCCCTTTTCCCATTTGCCGGCGAAGCGCAGAGAGAGGTAGCCGAGGCAGGCACGCAACGCCAGCTGGCCAAGCGTGATCTTCTTCGGCAGCTTCGGCGGATTGGCGTTGAGGAAATCGAGTGCGGCGGTGATCTTGGTCCACTGGCGATCGAGCCAGGGTTGATAGACCATCTCCTCCGGACGCGTGCGCCGCTCATAGACCATCGACAGCGCGCAGTCGCATATGCCGTCGGCCAGCGCCTCCAGCACTTCGGCCTCGAGGCGCTTGTCGGCATTGCGCGGCAACAACAGGCTCTTCGAAGCGCGGTTGAGATGCTGAGTGATCGCGCGGCTGTCATGGATCGAGCGGCCGTCGTCGAGCACCAGCACCGGAATCTTGCCGAGAGGATTGGCTGACATCAGTTCAGCAGGCTTGTCCTCGGTCTTGACCGGCACGAGCTCGACGGCAATGCCGGCATGGAGTGCTGCCATGCGCACCTTGGAACTGTAGGGGGATGAGGACGCGTAGAGCAGCTTCGGCATGATCGGTTCCCTGTTTTCGGACGGCCAGTGCATGTCGCTCAAAAATGCGATTCCGGTCTTGAGAACGACGCGCGTAAAACAAAGGTCTAGAGCGTGTCGCCTGAACCCCATCGAATGCGACCGCCTTAGTGTTGGCCGATCTTCCCTGAGGGAGCAACTGCCAGAAGGGCAAAACCAGGCGGCCAATCCGCCGACAATGAAATCGCCATGCATGTCTCACAGAAGTGGCGTCAATTTCGAGAGAACGACATGCATCAAACAAGACCTAAATCACAACAAAAAAGCTCCCGGGAATCTGCCAGTCGGCAAAGTTCCCGGGAGCTTTGAGATGGACCGCTGTTACTTCTTCTTGGCGGCTGGCTTTTTGGCCGGTGCAGCCTTCTTCACAGCGGCCGTCGACTTGGCGGCGGCGGCCTTCATCGGAGCCTTGGCGGCGGGTTTTGCCGCTGCCTTGGCTGCCGGCTTCTTGGCGGCGGGCTTGGCTGCTGCCTTCGCAGCAGGCTTCGCCACAGCCTTGGCGGCCGGCTTCTTGGCGGCGGGTTTCGCTGCTGCCTTGGCGGCGGGTTTTGCTACTGCCTTAGCTGCCGGCTTTGCCGCTGCCTTGGCAGCCGGCTTTGCCGCTGCCTTCGGTGCTGCCTTCTTTACTGCTGCAGGTTTCGCGGCTGCTTTCGGTGCCGCTTTCTTTGCCGGCGCTTTCGCCGCCGGCGCCTTCGTCGTGGTCTTTGCCATGCGATGCCCCTTGCGTTTGTGCCGATGGCCGTGAGTGACCCGGCGAGCTAATGCATATCTGACTCGTGCGTATCTAGCCAGCGAAGCATTACATAGAATTTTGCAGATTAAGTTTCGGTTACGCTGAGAGCATGGTCGCAATGATCGGCACAGAAATCGGCAAAGAATCTTCCCGCTTCGCAGCGAACTATTGCGAGAGAAATCTCTGATATCGCGACTCACACGATCTTCTCGTCAAGCTCACATTCTCTTGCAACGCCGTCGATCTCACGCGGTCATCGGCGGCCTATCGGATGGCAACAATCATCGCACCGCAGAGGCTGATCTTGCTTCATCCCCACGGTTGCAGGAACAGCACTAAACTAAACGCGAGCTTTTTACTCGTATATCGAAAGTGGTTGGATGGAAGCCAGGAAAGACAGCACTTGAAGGGACAGCCTGTTGTGTCGGACGTTTCCCAGACGAGAAGGGAGATCGCCAGCTTCGGCGCAAGAGATGCCTAACGGAAATGGGAAACGAAGATCGGGGAATCCTCCTTCCCAGGAAGCCGCGATCCCTTGGAAGCCAAGGGGTGCAGGCCCCTAAGCGCCAACCCGCTCGCGCACCTGTGGCCGGCGCGAAGGCTCGGCGTGGTGGAGGTGGGCGGCAAACGTATCCCACGGCGGCGCAATGCCGATCTGCATCAGGATCCGCCCGATCTCGCCGCGGTGATAGCCGCCATGCGTGACGACATGTGTCAGCATTTCCTGGCGTGACATCATCGCCCTGTCGCCGTCGGTGAAGGTGAAAGGCACAGGCTCTGACATGAGCTTTGGCGAGACGGCTTCGATATGGTCGAGATACCAACGATCCATCGCAGCGACACCAGCGCTCAATTCGGACGCATAGCCATGACGCGTGCCGGAAAGATGCGCGGCGAATATCTTCGATACGACAAGGTTGTGGTTGATGAGACGGGTCGCCGTGTGGCGCTGATCGACATGCTCCTGCTGGTCGAGGCCCGCAAGCTTCTGCAGCAATTCACCATTCGCCCAGGCTTGATAAACGAAGAGGCTGCGGAGCAAATCCAGCGCGTCCATGGTTTGTATCCTTTGCAAGAAATGTGAGTATATTATCTATATTCTTGGCTGCTGGAGCAGACATGTCTACTCGCATTGCAAAGCCGCGCTCACGCATGCGCAAGCAGCCGCGCCAGGCGCGTTCGAGAGCGACGGTCGAGGCGATCATCGAAGCCGGTGCTCATGTTCTAAGCGCGCTCGGCTGGGCCGGCTTCACCACCAACAAGGTGGCCGATGCGGCCGGCGTCAGCATCGGCTCGCTCTATCAATATTTTCCCGACAAGCTGTCGCTGGTCGAAGCAATTCGCCGGCGACATTTCGATCAGGTGCTGTCGGTGATCGCCGAATCAACAGAAGGCGACAAGCCGATCAAACGATTCGCGCAGGAGCTGGTGCGCGGCATGATCGATGCGCACAGCATCCATCCGACGCTGCATCAGGTGCTGCTCGACGAGGCGCCGGGCGATCGCGGCTCACGCGCCGCCCATGCCTCGTTCCAATCGCGCTATCTCGATCACTACACGACGGCGGTGGCGCAATATCGCAGGCGCAGAAAGGACAATGAGGCCGTGGCCCGTGTGCTGTCCTCGGCGGTCGAGGGCGTCATCCACAATGCCGCGCGGCGAGACACGCTCGACGCGCCGGAGCTGCAGAAGCAGTTGGTCGAACTGATCTGCGCTTACGTGTCTGGTGGGAAGGCGGTGTGAGGCAGCGGCAGCAGTTCGGAGATTGGCGAAACCGGAGCGACATCAGATCTCCCCCTTGCGGGAGATGGCAGGTTCAACGGCGGTTCTTATCCGACCTTAGCGCAGGACGCGGCAGCGGCCGTTGTAGACCATCCAGCGGTCGAAGCCCGAGACGCAGAATTCGACATTGTCGCCGATCGAGGCAAAACCCTGGCCTTCCTCGATCAAGTACCAGATGGTGCGGGCGCGGCCATCGGAAAGGCTGACGGTGGCGCCGCAATAGCGGCGGCCGATCGGCCATTCTTCGCTGGCCGGGAGATAGCGATGCTGGTGGATGCGCTGGAAATCTGTGATCGAAACATCCGGCAGATGCGGCACGTGATGCACCTGGTAGGAGAAGCGGCTGGAGATCTTGCTTAGCACCCAAGCCTCGCCGCAAACGCCGCTGTCCTCGTCGGAATAGACGGAAAGGTCGGCGGCCTGTGCTGGCTGGCCGAGGGGTGCGGCCAGCGGCGTGCAAAGCGAAATCAGGGCAGCAAGAGCGGATTTGGCAAAGCGAGTCATGGCAGCCTCTCAAAGGTCGACTGCGCCCACTTTGCGGATTCGGCGGCGCGCGGTCAAGCGGTCGCGCTGCCGATGGTTTCCCGCTCCGCAACCGGTTTTTCCGGTGCGAAGCTGCGAAACCACGTCCTGACCTTTGAAAAAGCTCGCCTTGCCCATTAGGAAAAGCGGCCTGCCCATGGCCGGCGGGCCGCCGAAACCCGGTTCAGCCTTGCTTGGCGGCGCCCTGCGGTATGGCGGCCGGGTCCATCCACATCGCTTCCCAGACGTGGCCGTCAGGATCGGCCAGGCTGCGATTGTACATGAAGCCATAATCCTGCTGGGCGTTGATGTCGGCGGCGCCGCCATTTTTAGCCGCCGCCTCGTTCATCGCATCGACCGCCGCGCGGCTGTCGCAGGACACGGCAAGCATGACCTCGCTCGAGGTGGCCGGTGGGATGGGGCGATCGGTGAACTGACGCCATTTGGCATGGGTGAGCAGCATGACGTTCATCGTTTCGCTCAGCACAATGCAGGCTGCGGTGTCGTCGGTGAAGTGCGGGTTGTTGTCGAAACCGAGAGCTTTGTAGAAGGCCATCGACGCAGCGAGGTCGGCGACGGGCAAGTTGACGAAGATCATACGGGGCATAGGGTCTCCTTGACAGTACACAGTTGAAACCGGACCGGCGTTGCGCCGGACCATCCTCCGATGCCTTCTCTCAAGGCACCGGTTTTGCTTTGCCGCGCAGCCTCTCGGTCTGCGCCTTGTGCATCGCTTCGACCTCTTCGATGAAGCCGAGCAAAACCTGCATCTCGGCCACCGAGTATTTCTCCAGCAATGCGTCGCCCGCCTCGGGGATCGGATGGTAGCAGCGCCGGACGAGTTCCTCGGTCTTCTTGCCCGCCGCGACCATGACCTTGCGCCTGTCATTGGGGTCCGGCTGGCGGCTGACGAAGCCGCGCTTTTCCAGCCGGTCAATCAACGTCGTAACCGCCGCCGGCGTGAGATTTGTCTCCCTCGCTACGACGTTTGCCGGCCGCGGGCCGTGACTGATCGCGCCGAGACAGCGGCGCTCGGCAGCGCTCAGCACATAGATTTCGGCAACGGTCCCATCGAACGTTTCAACGGCATCCTGCCAGCGCGACATCGCGAAGCCTATCGCGTTGACCAGTTCCTTTTTTTTCGATCTTGGCTTCGATGTTAGATGTGCATCTCCATGGTTTCGGTTCGTTGAACACAGCTGAGCATTCGCGGATGGCGCCATCGTCAAAACTTCTAGCGACTTTGTGTCTTTGCCGCGGGCGTCGCCCGCTGCGAAGCGTCGCTACTCCCCGGCCAGCCATTCCAGCGACCAGTGCGCCGGCTTTTCGACCGCCAGCAATCTGTGCAGGACCGGCAGCACGATGCGCAGTTCGCGCTCCAGCGTGAAGGGCGGGTTGACCACCACCATGCCGCTGCCGTCGAGGCTTGGTTCACGCGATGCCGGCCGGATCTCGAACTCGATGTCGAGCAGTTTTGGAACGCCGGATTGCTTGAGCGCCTTGCGGAAGGCGATGATCGCTTTGCGGTCCTTGATCGGATACCACAGCGCGTAGATGCCACCCGGCCAGCGCCTGTGCGCTTTCTGCATTCCGTCGACCAGGCGGTCGAATTCGCCGGCTTCTTCGAACGGCGGATCGATCAGCACCAGGCCGCGCTTTTCCTTTGGCGGCAGATGCGCGCCAAGCGCCAGCCAGCCGTCGAGTTCGATCACCCTTGTCTGGAAATCGCCGGCAAACAGCGTCTTCAGCCTGGCAGCATCTGCGTCGTGCAATTCGATCGCCGACAACCGGTCCTGCTTTCGCATGAGGTACCTGGCGATCAATGGCGAGCCCGGATATTTCTTCACCCCGCCATCGGGATTGAGCGAACGCACCGCTTCAAGATAGGGGGCAAGCAGCGCAGCCGCCGATTTTTCGATCGGGGCGTGGATGAGGCGGCCGATGCCGCCTTGCCATTCGCCGGTCTTTTGCGCTTCCGCCGACGAAAGATCGTAGCGGCCAATGCCGGCATGAGTGTCGACGACACGGAACGCCTTGTCCTTCTGCTTCAGATAGTCGAGCAGAAGGCTGAGCACGACATGCTTGACGACGTCGGCGAAATTGCCGGCGTGATAGGCGTGACGGTAGTTCATGACGCGCTCATGTCGAGGAGCCTCTGCCCCAACGCGGCGGTGGCGGCTTCGAGTTCGGGTTCTCCGGCCGGCGACCGCCGAAAGCCAGAGCAAGCAGGAAGCCGATCAGGCCGACTGCCATCAGCCCATAGCCGACCGGCCGTGCGCGTTGATCGATCTCACCGGCGCCGGAGCGCAGTATCAGATCCACCGCGCGTATCGGGATATCGTCGGCGTCGCCCGGGCCGGCGGTGAAGAGATAGGCGCCGGGACTGACGGTTTCTATCACGCCGGCCTCGTCGCGAAAGATCTTGTCGGGCAGTTGCGGGCTGACCTGGCGCGGATTGTCGGCGTGGTTGAATTGCAGCGTCGAGGCAAGCACCGTGCGGCCGGCTGTGGCGGCGGTCAGCGTCAGCACAGTGCGCTGCTGCGAGACAATGCGCTCGGCCTTTGCCGTCAGGTCGACCAACACTCTGACCGGCGCGTCGCCAGCTTTCAGCGTCACCGTTACAGGCCTAAACCGTCCCTGGTCGTAGACGCGCCAGGCGCCGATCTCGTGGCCGGAAAAATTGCTCACCGCCCAGGGATAGACGAAGCCAATGGCGGCGCCGGCAAGCAGTATCAGGACAAACAGAAAGCGCATTGAGGAGATCCGGGTGTTCGACAGATTGCCAATAACGCCCCGAAGGCCAAAAAGCGATGGCTGACGCAGCGGAGCCACCTTTGTGGAGTCCGTTGGCGGCACGCAAGCCATGTGGCACTTATGGCGAATGAAGCCTTCCGCAGAAGCATCGACTCGTCTTTTCCAACCGATGCCGGTGGCTCATGCCCAATAGCACCGTGCTGATCACCGGTGCCCGCGCGCCGGTGGCGCTGCACCTGGCGCGGCTGTTGCATGGCGCCGGGCGCCGGGTGATCCTGGCCGACAGCCCGGCCCGGCCGATCGCCGCAGCGAGCACGGCCTGCGCCGCCTACCATCGCCTGCCGCCGCCGCGCTTTGCCGCCGGCGCCTATGCCAAGGCGGTGGAAGCGCTTGTCCGTGCGGAGGGCATCGAACTCGTTATCCCGACCTGCGAGGAAGTCTTTTATCTCGGTCGTTTCTGGCAGCACCGCGCCATGCCGGCCCGCCTCTTCGCACCCGAGATGGCGATGCTCGCCCGCGTTCACGACAAGCATGCCTTCATCCGGCTGGCGCAGAGCCTTGGGCTCGACGTGCCGGAAACGATACTGCTGCAAAGCGAGGCCGATCTCGACGGCGTTCGTGGCCAATCGCGCGAATTGGTGTTCAAACCTGTGTGGTCACGTTTTGCCCGTGACGTACTGCTGCGGCCATCGCCGGACGAACTCGACGCCGTCCGCCCCTCGCCCGCCGCTCCTTGGGTGGCGCAGCGCTACATCGCAGGTGAAGAGATCAGCGCCTATGCGGTGGCGGTCGAGGGTGAACTCAAAGCGCTGGCGCTCTACAGTTCGCTCTATCGCGCCGGCATGGGCGCCGGCATCTGTTTCGAGCCAGTCGGGGATGCGGCTGCCCGGCGCTTCGTCGAAACCTTCGTCGCCGGCGCCGGCTGGACCGGCCAGATCTCCTTCGACCTGATGCGCGAGAATAACGGCACGGTGCTGCCACTGGAGTGCAATCCGCGCGCCGTGAGCGGCCTGCACTTCTTTCGCGATCCGCGGCGCTTCGCCGACGCGGTCCTGGAGGATGGCGCCGAGGTGAAGCCCGACGTGACGGCGCCGCAGACGGTGAGGCTTGCGATGTGGATCTACGGGATGCCGGCGGCACTGCGCTCCGGTGGTCTCGGCAGCTTTCGCCAGGCGATGCACGATGCCGATGAGCTGCTCGACTGGCCGGGCGACCCCGCGCCGAAGCGGGCGCAGTGGCGCACGCTGGCCGAGATCGCCGGCACAGCACTGCGCCAGCGCATCAGCCTTCAGGCTGCGTCGACGCGCGATATCGAGTGGAATGGGCCGGAGCAGGACTGAATAGAGCGCTTTCCTACAGCTCGATCTGGTACACCCTCGGCTCTGCCGCCGCCGGTGGCATCTTGCCGTCGATGATCGCCGCTATGTCGCGGCGCAGGAAATCCAGCGGGCCGATCGCCGGCTGAACCTGCGGCGATATACGGGCGTTGTCGCTGGCCGATTTCAGCACACGGCGATCCTGCTGCAGGGCAAAGGCAAAGAGCGGCCGGAAAGCAAGCGCCTTGAGTTCGCCGAACAGGCCCTGTCGCGGGCCGATCAGCCAGCCGACGCCTTCGACGGTCCGTTCGTCCGCCTGACGCAAATGGAAAGTGGTCGCCAGCGCCAAGCCGCCCTTGCCCCAATATTCGAGTTCGACGATGCCGGGATGGCGGTAGCGGCCGATGGTCTTGGCGCGCTCGCCTTCCAGCAGCCGGCTGACCAGCCCCTGTTGGCGGTCCTCGCCGGTGTAGCAGCTTTCGACCCAGCCCTTGCCGCCGGTCACCTCGACGCGCACGAGATGGCGCTTTGCGGTCAGGCCGCGCAGCACACCCTTGTGGGTGAAGTGGGTGTGAGTGGCGTCGAGAATGTTCTCGGCGGCGTCGAGCACCGTCGATCGCGCCGAGCTTCGCACCCGCTTCACGACGACATCCTTGCCTTGCATGCAATGGAGATAGGGCTCGCCCTCAGGCGTGCCTGCCGAGACGAAGACGACGCCGTCGCGCTCGATCGCGCTGTAGCGGCGGACACGGTAATGCGGGACGTCGCCGACATGGCCGGGAATGGCGGTGCAGCGCCCTTCCCCATTGTAGCGCCAGCCATGATAGGGACATTCGATCTCGCCGCTGATGACCTTGCCGGTCGAGAGTTCGACCAGGCGGTGAGCGCAGCGGTCGAAGAGGGCTGCAATCCCCTGCGCCGAGCGGAACAGCACCAGCGGCGCGCCGTCGAATAGGATGCGCTTCGGCTTGGCTTTGATGTCGGCAGACCGCATCACCGCCTGCCAATAGTCTTTGTCTTTTTGCTGCCGGGCTTCGCTCAAAGTTCAAATCTCCTGAGCAGGGGAACGCCGATCTTCGCGAGCACAAATTCCATGATACGCACTGCAGCGCGCTGGCGGCGCCGAAGATGGCCGGCATAGACGGCGTTGTACTCCACCGTTGCCACGGCGCCACGCAAGCGTTTGAAGGCGGCGGCACCGGCGCTCATGTTGAAGAACAGGCCGTGCGCCATCGCATGGTCCTGCGCAATCGCCATCATCATGCGGTAGAGCCCTTCGCTCACTGGAAGACTTGTGTCGTAGCCAACGATTGGCTGCGTCAATGTCCTGCCGTTCTGAGACAAAGCGGCGACGGCGACCAGTTCACCGCCGGGACGACGCAGGCCTGCCAGTTGCAGGATGCCGCGACGGTGCGTCTCGCCGATATAGCGGGCGGTGTAGTGCGGGTTGAGTGGCGTATATTTGTCGAGATAGAGCATCCGGTAGAGCGCTTCGGCGCGCGCATAGTCGGCCTCGGTGAAGTCGCCATTGCCGACCCGCTCGAACGGCGTCGTGCGCAGCCGCTTGCGGTCGCGCTTCATGTCGTTGGTCATGGCCGAACCGCGCCCGGCGAAGATGTAGATTTGCCGCGCCGCCAGCATTCGAAAACCCTCCGCCTTCAGCGCTGCGATTGTCGAGGGATCGGCGATCTCGTTCAGGGAGCGGATGAGAACAGCGCGATCGGGAAAACGCGCCGTGAGATCGTCGCGGATCGCAGCGACCGCGTTGCGATCGAGCAGCGGCACCGGATTGGTCGAATAGAGCCAGTTGTTGACCTGAACCTGATGGTCGAGGCCGCTCATCCTGACCAGCGGCGCGCACAGGCCAATCAACATGCGGATCGCTCTTTGCAGCATGGGCGACGAGACGAAATTGCGGGTCTCGTCGATGGCGTAGTCGATATAGGCGCTGGACGGGCAGCAGACATAGCAGTTCGGCGCTTCGCTTCTGTCGTTCAGCGTCAGTGGAAAGAAGCGGCCAGCGATCTCGAGGGCCTCGACGGCGACCGTCAGATTTCGCACGAGGTCGCGCACCGGCACCTCGTTGAATAGCTGAACGAAGGCTTCGACCTCACGCGGGTTGTTTTCAACCTGGTCCAGTTGAGCGACTGGCAATGCGGCAGGCCGATTCACGTCCTCCTCCCCAGTCGGCATTCTACACGGCGCAGTTTACGGCTGGTCTCCAGCGGCAGGCTCTTGCGCAGGAGGCTGACTCTCACCGTCGCCTGGCGCGCGGCCAGTAGCGTTCGCACGGCTGCATGCGCGGCAGTGGCGGCTTCGTCGGCGAGCTCGGGCGCAAGGCTAAGTTCGATGACGTCGGCAGCGGTCTGGACCAGGCGGAAATCGTCGATGCGCCGGTCGGCCTTGAGCACCGCATTGCGTAGTATGTCGGGCGTGACGAGGAGCTGCCCGTGCGGCGAGGCGAGCTGGAAAGCGTCGTCCATGCGGCCGACGATCTCGTCCAGCGTGCGCAGCGGCGAGCCGCAGCGGCATGGCTTTTCGGACAGCCGCAGCAGATCGTTCATCCGGTAGCGCGCCATGATCTGGGTCCGGCGGCGAAAGGCGGTGATCAGCGGCATGACCAGGCCGTCGCCGGCCGGTTCGAACTCGAAGAACACCGAATCCTCGGCCAGATGCAGCCCGCCCTGGCGGCAGGTGACGGCGAACAGCCCTTCCGTCGCCATGTAGATCTGGTCGAGCTGACGACCAAAGAATGCCTCGATGACCGGCCGATCAACCGGGTCGAGCGTTTCGGCGGCGCTGAAAACACGCTGCGGCTTCAGTCGAAAGCCCTCGGCCGCGAAGTGCCGCAGTATCTTCGGTGGCGCGATGATCACCGTCGGCGCGAAACCTTCGAGGGCGGCGCGCCAGCTCTCCGGCCCGCGCATCAGGTCGAAGAAGCCGAGGTCGATGCGCCGCGATTTGCGCGCGCTGTCGTAGAGCCCGGTGTTTTGCGGCAGGATCACCGCCGCGCGCTGCCGGCGCCAGACGAGATCGGGCACGGTCTTGGCCAGGATCGTGCCCAGCCAGCGGTATTTTTCCGCTTCGGAAATGACGAACAGACCGCGATTGCCCGACGTGCCGGTGCTGGCGCCGACAGTCAACTCGCCGATCCGGCCATCGACTGCCTGCGCCTTCCAGGCCTCGGCCGCCGAGACGCCATGAATGTTGAAGCGGTCGAAATTGCCCATCACCGTCGCCTTGTCGGTCACCGGCAGGTCGCCGAGAAGACGTGGCGCCTTGCCGTAGAACGGCGCACGCGGCAGGTCGCGGCCGAGAAAGCGGCGCAAGGCATGACCTTGCCAGCGTTCGAAATTCTCGCGGCTCTTGCGCGAGAGCCATTGCGTCAGCGCAAACGAGCGGATCGCTTCGGCCGGCCCGTTCATGCGCCCTCTCCGGCAAGATCATACGCCGTCAACGCCGGATCATGGCAAAGCACGACCTCGCCCCCGGTCGCCATAAACCGGCGCAGCGTTGCGCTGGTCGGCTCAAGCGCAGTGGCGTCCTCGGCCAGCAGAGTAGCCGGCAGACCGGGCGTCCGGTTTTCCACCAATGCTCTGATCAGCCATTCGGCATCGACGGCGTAGAGCAGCGGCCGCTCCAGATTGGGGAACAAAAGGCCGAACTGGCCATCGGCATGGCCGGGCAGATCGACTGCGACGACGCTGCCGTCGCCGAACAGATCGGCGCCGCCTGGCACGCCGCCGCGAGGTTCGATCCGCCGCTTCGACGACAGCCCGTCGAGCCGGACCTCGAAGTCAGACGGGAACAGTTCCTTGAAGACGCCATGGCGCAGATTCTGCCGGGAAGTCTTGGCCTTCGCCCGCGCCCAGGCGGTGTCATTGGCGATAAGCCGAGCGTTGGGAAACAGCGACAGGCCCGACATGTGGTCGGCATGGAAATGCGTGACAATGACGGTGCGCACGTCCTGCGGCGAGAGGCCGAAGCGCACCAGTACCGCGAGCGGCTGCTCGGCTTCGTTGAGCTGGGGCCGGAGGATCGCACTGTAAAGACGCAACGCCGTGCTGCGCTCGCTGCCTTGTGTCACATGCGGCGTGTAGCCGGTATCGATCAGTACGGGGCCGGCCTGCGGATGCATGATCAGGCCGTAGCGGACACGTAGCCTGACCTTCGCCCAGCTGCCGCCGCGCAGGATCAGGCGCTCGACTGCGCCGACAGAGGCGCTGTTGGCGAAGACGATCTTCACGCAGCCTCCCTGCTTTCCGTCGCCTTGCCGAATGTGCGATCGAGCCCTTCCTCGAACGACACTTTCGGCGCCCAGCCGAGGATGCGGCCTGCCTTGGAAAGATCGAGGCTCTGCGCATAGGCGAACAGGCCAAGACCGTAGCGCGTCACCGGCGGTTCCGGGCGGCCGGGCAATATATTCGCTACCGTCTCCGCTATCCCGGCCGCCAGCATGGCGGGCCAGAGCGGCATTCTGCGCCAGCGCGGCTGCACGCCGGCGCGGGCGCAGGCCGCCTCGGCAATGCGGCGCACCGGCACCACTTCGCCGCCGGAGATGTTGAATATCTGTCCCTCGGCAGCGCTGCCAGCGGAGAGCGCGGCAAGCACCGCATCGACGACATCCTCAATATAAGTGAGATCGATGCGCGCCTTGCCGTCGCGAAACAGCGGCAGCGGGCGCTGCCGCGCCACCTGCAGCAGACGCGGCAGCAGCGTGCGGTCGCCGGGACCGTAGAGGCCGCGCGGCCGCAGCACCACCGGGCTGATCTCAGGCGCCGCCAGCACGATCTCCTCGGCCTGCCGCTTGGTGCGGGCATAGTGGTTGACCGGAGGGGGCAAGGCCGCATTCTCGGAAACTCCGAGCTGGTCGCGATAGGCGAAACAGACCGTCGGGCTGGAGATATGGACGAAGCGGCGCACGCCTTGCCCGCGCGCGAAATCGCTGAGGTTGCGGGTAGCTGTGACATTTGCCGTCTGGAAATCCGCCAACCTGCCGAAGGGCGCGGAAAGTGCCGCGCAGTGGATGATCGCATCGACGCCGTCGAGAGCGCGCGCGGCAGCTGCATCGAATGGTTGAGACAAATCGAGCCGAACGACCCGATGACCAGCGGCTTCGAGCGCCGCGCAGCGTTTGGCGTCCCTGCCAAGACCCAGCGCCGGTGTACCCAGTGCCGCCAGCCGCGCCATGATATGCGCGCCGAGGAAGCCGCTGGCGCCGGTGACGAGGACGCGTCCCACGGTCATGCTTCCAGCGCCATGCCGCCGAACGACACGCCGGCCGAGGTGCCGAGGAACAGCACCTTGGCGCCCGGCACAATGCGTTGTTCGCGGCGCGCGACGTCGAGCGCAAACGGGATGGAAGCGGCGATCTGATTGCCGTAGCGCGCCGCGATGTCGACGAGCTTTTCCCTGGCGAAGCCGGTCTGACGCGCCATGTGGGCGAGCGCCAAAGGGCTCGCCTGATGCGGCACGACGAGGTCAACATCGTCGTGCCGCCAGCCGGCGCGATCGAGCAACTCCGCTACAAAGCCGTTGAAATGGCGTGACGTGACGCGAAACAGTTCCTTACCCTCCATGTGGAACAGGCTGTGGCGGGCAAATTCCTCAGGCTCACGATGAAAGTCGAACCGGGTGCCGCCGGAGCCGATGCTGCAGGCCTCATAGGCGGAAGGGTAGGTGCGCATCAGGTTGGCCGCGACTCGACCCTCGGCAGGGGCTGCCTGCTGCAGCACGGCGGCCGCCGCGCCATCGCCGAAGAGGGCAGCAATTTCCGGCTGGTCCTGCCACGGCAGGGCGCGCGAGGCGATTTCAGACGAGAACACCAGCGCCGTCCGGCATTGCCCGGCCTCGATCAGGCGCGACGCGGTCTCGAAGGCTGTGAGGAAGCCGAGGCAGGTGCTGTTGACGTCGAAGGCGGCCGCCGACCCATCGGCAAGGCCGAGGCGCTGCATGACCAGCGGAGCCGTCGATGGCAACGGCTGATAAGGCACGCCGCAACCGCCGATGACCAGATCGACACTGCCTGCCTCAAGTTCGGCATCGGCAAGCGCCAGACGGGCTGCGGCACAAGCAAGGTCGACCTGCGATTCGGCCTCGCAGACATAGCGTTCGATGATGCCGGTCGCGGCCTCGAAATGTCCATCGCCAAACCCCAGCCGCGCATCGAGGGCGCGCGACGTCACGCATCGAGCCGGCACGGCCCGCCCCGTTCCGATGATCCTGATCCGCATTCTCAGCCCGCCGCTTGAGTTGCGCTTTTCGCAATCCTTAGATCGGATCGTTCGGCGATAACAGCGTCGTTTTCAAGACGCGCCGGCAAAGCGCTTACGCCTTGCGTTCCCAGCGCCGGTCGGGCGTCTGCTGCCAGTAGGTGACCGCGTGGCCCGCTTCTTTCAACACCTTCCAATGCGTCCGCGCGCTTTCGACCTGGGCCGCGTCATGGCCGTCGAACAGGAACACGGCGCGTTCGTAGCCGGCGAGATCGGCGGGTGCGGCGCCATCGACGAGGAAGCGTATCTGCGCCTGGTTGGGGTTGGCGTCGCTCGTGGTGAGCAGGATTGGCTGTTCGGCCGGATGGGCTTCACGGTCGGTCGCGTGCGCGAGGAACGAATCGTCCCTGAATGTCCACAGATGCAGGTCGAGCGCATCGCGCCGCTCCTCGGTCCCGGTCTGCACCACGGCGCGCCAGCCGCGATCGACGCTGCGCTCCAGCAGGCCGGGAAGCGCATCCTCCAGCGTCGATTCGGTCAGGTGGTAGAACAGGACATCGGCCATTCCCTGCCTTATCCCTCGTAATTGTCGCGCACCAGCCGGTCGAGCAGCCTGACGCCGAAACCCGAGCCCCAGGACTGGTTGATCTCGCTCGGCGGAGAGCCCATCGCGGTGCCGGCGATGTCGAGATGCGCCCACGGCGTTTCCTTGACGAAGCGCTGCAGGAACTGCGCGGCGATGATGGCGCCGCCATAGCGGCCGCCGATGTTCTTCATGTCGGCGTTCTTGGAATCGATCAGCTTGTCGTATTCGGGCCCAAGCGGCATGCGCCACAGCCGCTCCTGACTCGCCTGGCCGGCCGCCGTCAACCTGTCCGAAAGTTCGTCATTGTTGGAGAACAGGCCGGCATAATGCTGGCCGAGCGCGACCATGATGGCGCCGGTCAGCGTCGCCAGATTGACCATGAATTTCGGCTGGAAGCGGTCGTTGCAATACCACAGCGCGTCGGCCAGAACGAGGCGTCCTTCGGCATCGGTGTTGAGCACCTCGATGGTCTGACCCGACATCGAGGTGACGATGTCGCCGGGGCGCTGGGCGTGGCCGTCGACGGCATTTTCCACCAGCCCGACGATGCCGACGACATTGGCCTTGGCCTTTCGCGCGGCCAGCGCCTGGATGAGCCCGATGACGGCCGCGGCACCGCCCATGTCGCCCTTCATGTCTTCCATGCCGGAGGCCGGCTTCATAGAATTGCCGCCGGTGTCGAAGGTGACGCCCTTGCCGACGAAGGCGACCGGTGCGTCCTTGGCCTTGCCGCCCTTCCATTGCATGACAGCCATCCGGGCGCCGCGCGGCGAACCCTGCGCGACACCGAGGAGCGAGCCCATGCCGAGCTTCTTCATTTCCTTCTCGGTGAGGATCTCGACCTCGACGCCGAGCGCTTCCAGTTCCTTGGCGCGGGCGGCGAATTCGATCGGGCCGAGCGTATTGGCCGGTTCGTTGACAAGGTCGCGCGCCAGAAGCACGCCGTCGATGACCGCAACCTCGTCGGCGAAGGCCTTTTTCGCCGCGGCAGGATCGGCGGTGTGGATGGTCACCTTGACCGGTTTCTTCGGCTCGGCATCGTCCTTGTCTTTCCTGGTCTTGTATTTGTCGAAGGAGTAGCTGCGAAGAATGATGCCGGCGGCAAGGTTCGCCGCTTGCCTGCCGCCAATCTTTGCGCCCGGCACATCGAGGATGACGGCCACCTCCGCTGCCTTGCGCAGGGACGCGGCGATGGTGCCGCCAAGCTTCAGCCAGGCAAAGTCATCGAGGCCGGCGACCTTGCCGGCGCCGACCGCCACCAGTCGGTCGAGCGATGTTCCCTGCGGCGCCAGCACTTCGACGACACCGGCGAATTTTCCGGAAAACTCCGCCACCGGAAACGCCCGCGCCAGCGTTCCTGAGGGGTCGCAGGCCTTTGCCGGTTCGCCAAGACCACCATCGTCGGCCGCCAGCACGATGATGCTGCCCTTTTTGGGTGCGGCAAATTTGGCGAAGGCGATCAATGGTCTCAAAGTCATCAGGTCCTGCTTTCGGGAAACGGCTCAGATTTTCAGGAAAAATGCATTCTCAGGGAAGATGCGCGACATTTGGTCGTTTTCCTTGATTTGGCAAGACTTTGCCGGAATCAGGGATCATATGCGCAGCGGAATCGATAACGATTCGTCGCGGCACGGCTCCGCTTTCCTGCCGCAACCTGTTGTTAACCATTGATGTTCTCCCTTTCTTATTCATTGCCGCCGACACTCCGGCCTGCGGAACGGGCGATGTGGGACGGAGAATCGGATCGAACCGCCTGAAAGAAATGGCCAAACGCACCCAGTTGTACAGCCGCAGCCGGACGACTACCTTGTCGGCGGGCATGATGCCGTTCGGCAAATCGAGAAAAGCCTTACATGAAGGTCGTTGAACGCTACATCATGCGTCGCGCACTGGCGGTGTTTCTCGCTGCGCTGATCTGGACGCTGGCCATTGTCTGGACGACGCAGGTGCTTGCCCGCATCGACCTGGTCACCGACAGTGGCCAATCGGCGCTCACTTTTTTCGAGGTCGCGGGCCTCATCATCCCCACCATCATCCCGATCGTGGTGCCATTCGCCCTGGTGGTGGCGGTGGCCCAGACGCTCAGCGTCATGAACTCCGATTCGGAATTGGCCGTCATCAACGCCGCCGGCGCCTCGCGCTGGACGATTGTGCGGCCGGTCCTGCTGATCGCGCTGGCGGCCAGCGTCTTTTCCTTCGCGGTCGACAATGGCGTCGAACCCTATGCCAGGCAGAAGAACCGCCAGCTGATAGCATCCTCGCGCGCCGATCTCTTGTCGCTGATCATCCAGGAAGGCACGTTCCGCAAGATCGACGACGGGCTGTTCCTGCAGATAGGCGAGCGGCTGCCGGACAACCGGCTCGGCGGCATCTTCGTGGCCGATTCGCGCGAGGAAGGCGCCAATCTGATCTATTATGCCAAGAGCGGCAGCGTCGTCGAAAAGGGTGACGAGAAGGTGCTGATGATGAATGACGGCGTCATTCATCGCAAGACGCTGACCGGCGACCTGTCGGTCATTCGCTTCACGTCCTACGCCTTCGACCTTTCCGCCTTCATGTCGGCGGCGAACGATATCATGCTCCTGCCCAAGGACCGAACGACGCAATACCTGCTCAACCCGGATCCGAACGACAAGATCTTCCAGCGCAGGCCCGGTGCCTACAAGGCCGAGCTCGACCAGCGCTTTTCCGAATGGTCCTATTCGCTGGTGTTCGCGCTGATCGCGCTGGCCGTGGCAGGCGATGCGCGCTCACACCGCGAGGCGCGCATCCACCCGCTGATCACAGCCATCGCCATTGCGCTGTTCGTGCGCTGGCTGGGCTTCTTTGCCGCCGGCAAGGCCGACAAGATCCCGCAATACGCCTATATGGTCTATGGCGTGCCGGTCATCGCCTCGGCGGTCGCCATCTGGTTCATCGTCACCTCGCGAAGCATGGAACTGCCCGGCAGCTGGGCCGACTGGATGACGAATTTCGCCGGCCGCGTCAGCGATGGCTGGACGGCGCTCAAGCTGCGCCTCAATCGGCGCTACACATCCGGCCAGGGAGCCTGACGATGGGCTGGACCCTGGGCCGCTACTTCTTCTTTCGCTACGTGTCGATCACGATCTGGTTCTTCATCGGCCTTCTGGCGCTGGTGTTCCTGATCGACTTCACCGAGCTGTCCGGCCGCATCACCGGCCTGCCGGGCTTCACCTACGGCACGGCGGTCGCCATCTCGGCGCTGAGGATGCCGATGATCATGCTGCAGACGGTGCCGTTCGTCGGCCTGTTCTCGGCGATGGCGACGCTGGTCTCGCTCAACCGAAAATACGAGCTGGTGATTGCGCGCTCGGCCGGAGTGTCGGCCTGGCAGTTTCTGTTGCCCTGCTGCATCGGTGCGCTGTTATTCGGCATATTGTCGGTCGGCGTGCTCAATCCGATCGCCGCGCATGGCTTCTCATGGTCGGAGCAGATGGAAAACCAGCTGCGATCCGGCAATTCGAACGCGGTGGCGGCCGATGCCACGCCGTGGATCCGCCAGAAAACCAACTCCGGCGATACCATCATCGGCGCCCGCGCCATCCTGAACCAGGGCCTGGAAATGGCCGACACCGTGTTCTTCGTCCTCGATCCGCAGGGCAATATCGTCGAGCGCAAGGACGCCGCCCGGGCCTTTCTGCGCGACGGCTACTGGGAATTGCAGGACGTCAAGGTGTTCAAGGACGGCAACATCCGTTCCGAAACGACCGACCAGTTGCCGACCAACCTCAAGCCGGAATTCGTGCAGGAACGGCTGGCGCGCCCCGAAACCATCCCGTTTTACGACCTTCCCGGCAAGATTGAGGTTGCCCGCTCCTTCGGCCTCAAGGCAAATGCCTTCGCCATGCAGTTCGATTCGCTGGTGGCGTTACCGTTCCTGCTTGTGGCCATGACGCTGATTGCGGCAACAGTTTCAATGCGATTTGCGAGGATGGGGCAGTCGGCAACGATGATTCTGGGTGGCGTCCTCGCCGGCTTTCTGCTTTATGTCGTTTCGGTATTGGTCAAGGCATTCGGCGTTGCGGGATTCGTGCCCACAGCCGTGGCTGCATGGGTTCCGGTTGTCGTGGCTATGTTCTTTGGGGTGACATTCCTGCTATACAAGGAAGACGGCTAGTGAGGGAGGCGGCTTTGCGCAGCCATAGGCAGGCCGGTTTGGCGCGCCTCTATTCGGCGAGCGCCTTGGCATGCCTGCTCGCCTGCGGCGTGCTGACGGGCCCTGCGCTGGCGCAGGACGTTACCGACGTGGCAAGGAAGGTTCCCTCCGGCTCCCAGATGCTGCTGGCGGCCGACACGCTCGTCTATAACAACGACAACCAGACGGTCACCGCCATCGGCGGCGTCCAGATCGACTATGGCGGCAACAAGCTCGTCGCCCAGCGCGTCGTCTATGATCGAAACACCAAGCGGCTGGTTGCCAGCGGCAATGTCGAGATCGTCAACAGCGACGGCACCAAGATCAACTCGCAGCATATCGACATTACCGACGATTTCGCTGACGGTTTCGTCAATGCGCTGCGCGTCGAAACGCCCGAAAAAGCCTATTTCGCCGCCGAAAGCGCCGAGCGCATGGGCGGCGTGCTGACAACGTTCCACAACGGCGTCTATACGGCCTGCGAGCCTTGCGAAGACAAGCCGGACAAGGCGCCGACCTGGCGGATCAAAGCCAGGAAGATCATCTGGAACGGCGAAAAGAAAACGGTTCGCTTCGAGAACGCGAATTTCGAATTCTTCGGTTTCCCGCTGGCTTATCTGCCGGCGTTCGAGATCGCCGACCCTACGGTCAAGCGCAAAAGCGGTTTCCTGATCCCCAGCATCGGCTACAACAACCGTCTCGGCGTCGGCGTCAAAGTCCCCTACTATTTTGCCCTGTCGCCGACCTACGACCTCACCGTTACCGGCAGCGGCTACACCAAGCAGGGTTTCCTCGGCGAGGCCGAGTGGCGCCAGCGCTTCAACAATGGCCAATACACGCTGAAGCTTGCCGGAATCAACCAGCAGGACCCTGGCGCTTTCCGTGATTTCGCGGCTTTCCCCGGCGGCTACAATGTCAATTCGGGGCCAGCAGGCGATCCGAACAAGTTCCGCGGCATGATGGGCACCAAGGGCCAGTTCGCCATCAATCCGCGCTGGGACTTCGGCTGGGATATCCTGCTGCAGACCGACAAGAATTTTTCGCGTACCTATACGATCGAAGGCTACAACGACGCCGTGCATCAATCGTCGGTCTACCTGACCGGCCTAAACGACCGCAATTATTTCGATGTGCGCGCCATGCGCTTCCAGGTTCAGGAGAACACACCGGACGGCAACGTCGCATCGCGCAGCGACAAGCAGCCCTGGGTGTTGCCGTCGCTCGATTATGCCTACATCCCCGACATGTCGGTGGCCGGCGGCCAGCTGTCGTTCAACGTCAATGCGCGCATCATCCGCCGCGACGATCTCGATCAGGCCTATTTTACCCCCTATGTGCCGGGCTCAGGCGTCCAGCGCGTGCGCGGCATCGAGGGCGAATCCGGTCGCCTCACCGCCGAGGCCGAATGGAAGCGTACCTTCACCACGGACGGCGGATTGCAGTTGACGCCCCTTCTGGCTCTGCAGGGCGACGTCGACTATCTCAACGCTTCTTCGGCTTCGCTGACTGCGGTAAACCAGATGGCAACGAATGTCGGTGCCGCCGACGACATGCGGTCTTCCTTCGCCCGGTACATGGCGACCGCCGGACTTGAAATGCGCTGGCCGGTGCTGTTCTCGATGACCGGCTCCAGCCATATCGTCGAGCCGATGGCGCAGGTCTTCATGCGCCCGAATGAGCAGTATGTCGGCGGGCTCGCCGTTCCCAACGAGGATGCACAGAGCTTCGTCTTCGACGCCACGACGCTGTTCGAGCGCGACAAGTTCTCCGGCTACGACCGCGTCGAAGGCGGCAGCCGCGCCAATGTCGGGTTCCGCTATTCCGGCGCCTACGACAATGGCTGGGGCACCAACGCGATCTTCGGCCAATCCTACCAGTTGGGCGGGCGCAACTCCTTCGATTCACCGGATCTGGTCAATGCGGGCGCCGATTCCGGCTTGGAGACTTCGACCTCCGACTATGTCGGCCTTGTCGGCTTCAGCAGCCCGAGCGGCTTCTCCGGTTCGCTCAGCGGCCGCTTCGACGAGCAGACCTTCGAAGTTCGCCGTGCCGAGGTGAAGGCCGCCTATTCCGGGCTGCCGGTTTCGCTGAGCGCCAAATACGCCTTCATCCAGGCGCAGCCGCTCTATGGTTTCACCACCGACCGCCACGAAGTCACGCTCGGCGCCTCGACACACCTGGCCGAAAACTGGCGCGTCTTCGGCACCGGCACCTACGACCTGCAACAAAGCGTGCTGGTCAAGGACGGCGTCGGCTTTGCCTACAATGATTCCTGCTTCACCTACCTGATGACGTACTCGGAATCACGCGACATCAACACCAAGGAAGTGTCGCAGAATGTCGGCTTCAACCTGTCGTTCCGCACGCTCGGCGATTTCGGCTCGTCCCAAAGCTCGATCGACTCCATCCAGTAGAGCCGGCTGACGACATCGTTTTGCCGCACAAAGCGGGCACGGATTTCGCCAATATCGGGCTGGAATCGGCCAAAACCGGGCTAGAATTGGGATGCTTTCGATGAGGAAATACCTGTTTTCGGCAGGATTCGCGCTCCTGTTGGCGGCGACCTCGGTCTCTGTCACCATGATGGTACCGCCGGCCTTCGCCAGTGAAATCAAGTATGTCGTCAACAACATGCCGATCACCACCGGCGACATCGCGCACCGGGCTGCCTTCCTGAAACTGCAGCGCAAGAAGGGTGACGCGGGTCAGGAAATGATCGACCAGACGCTGCGTATGGCGGAGGCCAGGCGTCTCGGCATCCGCATCTCCGACGCCCAGGTAGAGGCTGCCTATCAGCGCTTTGCCTCGAGCAACAAGATGCAGCTCAAGCAGCTCGACGGTGTCATGGCGCAGTCCGGCGTGACCAAGGAGCATTTCAAGGAATTCATCCGCTCCCAGATGGCGTGGAACCAGGCGCTGAGCGCACGCTACAGCGGCGGCGGCGGGCAGGTGAGCGAACAGGATCTGGTCAAGCGCATGCTCGAAAAAGGCGGCGCCAAGCCAAGCGCCACCGAGTACATGCTGCAGCAGGTGATCTTCGTGGTGCCGAAGGCCGAGCGCAGTGCCACACTCGCCAAACGCAAGCGCGAGGCCGAAGCCATGCGCGCCCGCTTCAATGGCTGCAACACCACGCGTGAATTCGCCAAGGGCCTGATCGACGTCACCGTTCGCGACCTCCCCCGATTGCTGGCGCCGCAACTGCCGCCGGACTGGGCCGAGCAGATCAAGGCCACCAAGCTGGGCGGCGCCACGGCCGTGCGCGAGACCGATCGCGGCATTGAATTCATCGGCATCTGCTCGTCGCGCGAGGTTTCCGACGACAAGGCGGCCCAGATGGTGTTCCAGAGCGAAGGCAGCGGCGACAAGAACGCCGACGAGCTCTCGGCCAAATATGTCGAAGAGCTGAAGGCGAAAGCCAAGATCGTTACGCGCTGAACCGGCCCAGCCGTGCGTGAGACAGAGCTTCCGCTGGCGCTGAGCGTCGGCGATCCATCCGGCGTCGGTCCGGAAATCGCCATTGCCGCGTGGCAGAGCGCCCGCGGTTCCGGTGCCGCGCCCTTCTATCTTCTCGCCGATCCGGCGCTGATTGCCGCGCGGGCGCGCCGGCTCGGCGCGGCGGTGGCAATCGCCGAGACGGTGCCGGCCCAAGCAGCTGGTGTCTTTCAACACGCCTTGCCCGTGGTGCCGCTGGCGGCCCACTTCACCGACGATCCCGGCCGGCCCGACCCGGCCAATGCCGCCGGCATCATCGAGGCCATCGATCGCGCCGTCGCCGACTGCCTTGCCGGTCACGCGGCCGCGGTCGTCACCTGTCCGATCGCGAAGAAGCCGCTTTACGATGCCGGCTTCGGCTTTCCCGGTCACACCGAATATCTGGCGCATCTGGCCTCGCTCCACACCGGCGGCACGGTGACGCCGGTGATGCTGCTCGCCGGCCCCGAATTGCGCACCGTTCCGGTCACCATCCACATAGCGCTGGCCGAGGTGCCGAAGACGCTGACGACGGAGCTGATCGTTGCCATCGCGCGCATCACCGCCGGCGATCTTGCACGCCGTTTCGGCATCGCCAGGCCGAGGCTCGCGCTGGCCGGCCTCAATCCGCATGCCGGCGAAAGCGGCGCCATGGGGACAGAGGACGAGCGCATCATTCGTCCTGCGGTCGACATGTTGCGGGCGCAAGGCATCGATGCCTTCGGACCGCTGCCGGCCGATACGATGTTTCATGCGCGCGCCCGCGCCGGCTACGACGTGGCGGTCTGCATGTATCATGACCAGGCGTTGATCCCGGCCAAGGCGCTGGCCTTCGACCAGGCCGTCAACGTCACGCTTGGCCTGCCGTTCATCCGCACCTCGCCCGATCACGGCACAGCCTTCGACATCGCCGGCAAGGGCATCGCACGTCCCGACAGCCTGATCGCGGCGCTAAAGCTGGCCCGCCGGCTGGCCGATACCGGCGCAAAGCCCGCGGTTGCATGAGCCAAAAATCATGAGCCCAAATCATGAGCCCAAAATTCATGAGCATTGACGGGCTGCCGCCGCTGCGCAAGGTGATCGAGCGCCATGGACTGCAGGCAAAGAAGGCGCTTGGCCAGAATTTCCTGCTCGACCTCAATTTGACCGGCAAGATCGCGCGCGTCGCCGGGGACCTTAGCGACAGTACGGTAATCGAGGTCGGCCCCGGCCCCGGCGGGCTGACCAGGGCGCTGCTCGCTGCCGGTGCCCGCCGCGTCGTCGCCATCGAGCGCGACGAACGCTGCCTTGCGGCCTTGGCCGAGGTCTCCAACCACTATCCGGGCCGGCTCGAGGTGATCAGCGGCGATGCGCTGAAGACGGATTTTGCCGCTCTTGCCAAGACCGCGTCACAAGGCGGCCCGGTGAGGATTGCCGCCAACCTGCCCTACAATATCGGCACCGAGCTGTTGATCCGTTGGCTGACCGTGACGGACTGGCCACCCTTCTATCAATCGATGACGCTGATGTTCCAGCGCGAGGTGGCCGAGCGCATTGTCGCCGGTGCCGGCAGCGATGCTTATGGCCGGCTCGGCGTGCTGGCGGGCTGGCGGACCGAGGCGAGGATCGCCTTCGACGTGCCGCCGCAAGCGTTCACGCCGCCACCCAAGGTAACGTCCTCGGTGGTGCATCTGGTGCCGCGCGCCAGCCCTTTGTCAACCGACGTGAAAAAACTCGGTCGCGTCACCGAAGCCGCTTTCGGGCAGCGCCGGAAAATGCTGCGGCAGAGCGTGAAGAGCCTGGGTGGCGAGGCACTGCTGACGCGCGCCGGCATCGATCCGACCCGGCGTGCGGAGACGCTCAGCGTCGAGGAATTCGTGCGGCTGACAAACGCGGTTTGACCGGCGGCGCTGGTCGGCCGTGGACCCAAATCGCATCCTGTGTGACAGCGACGACAAGCAGCATATAGCGGCATGCAGTTGCCGGTGAGTCGCCGAGCGTGATATTGTCGTCATATGAAAAAGAGTACCTCAAGCCTCCGGCCGACCCAAAATGGCCAGTTTGTCCTGACCAGCGGCAGGGGCGAAAAAATCAGCGCGGTTGAAGGCTTGAAGCTATCGCAACGTATGGGCTTCATTCTGAAGGAAAGCCGTGAGCGCGGCCTGAGCGGGGATGAGCGCAGGGCGCTTATCAAGGACCAAGTAACCCGCAAGAAGTAGGATCGGCAGGTGGTCTATGCCGCTGAACATGATCCGCTGTGCTACCCAGGCACGACCGTTCTCCGCAACAGGCTGAATATCAAAGACCAGGCCCAACTCGATGAATTCGAGTTGGCACTTTTCCTGACCAGGGCCGACGAACATATCCCCGCAGGCCGTCTGGATTTCGAGCACTACAAGGCTGTCCATCATCACCTGTTCCAGGACGTTTATGAATGGGCGGGAGAGGTTCGCGCCATCCGCATCGGCAAGGGGGGCAACTGGTTCTGCTATCCTGAGTATATCAACCAGGAAATGCATAGAATTTTCGGCGAACTCGCCGACGGTGATTATCTCTGCGAACTCGACCTCGACGCCTTCGCCGTTCGGGCCGCGCATGTTTTGGCCGAAATCAATGCCGTCCACCCGTTTCGCGAAGGCAACGGCCGCACGCAGCTTACCTTTCTGGCAATGCTGATGGAGAATGCGGGATTCCCATTCAATGCCGATATGCTCGGTCGCGAAAACGTCCTGAATGCGATGATTGAGAGCTTTGCCGGCGAGGAAACCCCATTGGCAGAACTCATAAAAGATATCGCCAGCCAGTAACAGATGCCCACAGCGTCCATATTGCCAGATCGTTTGCCAAAGACGCCTTCATGGGGACAGCCGGCCATCGGGGAACGACAGCTGCCTATTCCGTCTTCTCGTCCAGCAACCCCGAGACGAAATCGAACAGCCCGGGCCGGCGGTCGCGCCGCAGCCTTTCCGCCGTCACGATGCCACGCACTTCGGCGAAGGCGCGGTCGAGATCGTCGTTGACGATGACAAAGTCATATTCCTTCCAGTGCTCGATCTCGTTGCGGGCGTTCTTCAGCCTGGTCTCGATCACGTGCTCCTGGTCCTCGGCGCGGCGCTTGAGGCGCGACTTCAGTTCCTTCATCGACGGCGGCAGGATGAAGATCGAGACGATGTCGGCGCGCATCTTCTCCTTGAGCTGCTGGGCGCCTTGCCAGTCGATGTCGAAGAGCATGTCACGGCCCTGCGCCAGCGCCAGTTCGGCCGGCTCGCGCGGCGTCGCGTAGCAATTGCCGTGCACCTCGGCCCATTCGAGCAACGCGTCGGAATCGCGCAGCCGCTCGAACTCGCGCGTGGTGCGGAAGTGATAGTGGACGCCCTCGATCTCCGAGCCGCGGCGTGGCCTGGTGGTGACCGAGACCGATAATTCCAGGCTGCCGTCGCTTTCCAGCAGGTTGCGCGCGATCGTCGACTTGCCGGCGCCCGACGGCGACGACAGGACCAGCATCAGCCCGCGGCGGCGAATGCGGGATCCGAGATCCCTGGCAACCATCGGCTCCTTGCCACCCATTCGGGTTTACTCCAGATTCTGGACCTGTTCGCGAAACTGGTCGACCACCGCCTTCAGTTCCAGCCCGATGGCGGTGACAGTGGCGGCGTTCGACTTGGAACACAGCGTATTCGATTCGCGGTTGAATTCCTGCGCCAGAAAATCGAGCTTGCGGCCGATGGCGCCGCCATTTGCCAGCAGCGCTCTGCCCGACGCCACATGCGTCTTCAGCCGGTCGATCTCTTCACGGATATCGGCCTTGGTGGCCAGGAACGCCGCTTCCATGTGCAGCCGGCCGGCATCGAGATTGGCCGACGCATCCATCAGCAGCCGCACGTGTTCGGCGATCCGCTCGCGGATCGCCGCGGGTTCGCGCGACGGGTCGGCCTCGGCTTGAAGCGTCAGCGCCTCAATGGCGTCGATATGGCCAGAAAGCAGCGAACGCAGCGCTTCGCCCTCGTTCTGGCGTGCCTGCTCGAGACCTGTAAGCGCCGTTTCCAGCGCGGACAGGATTGACGCGTCGAGTGCTGCCCGCACCTCCTCGGTTTCGCTGGTTTCAGGGATATCGAGCACGCCGCGCAGGGAAAGCAGACCGTCGGCAGTTGCCGGACCAACACCGAACTGGTCCTGCAGCCGCTTGGCCAAGCCCGCCAGATCCCTGAGGAAGGCTTCGTTGACCACCGGCTGCGCCTGCTGGCCGGCGGCGCGGCCGACGGTCAGCGTCGCTTGGAAATTGCCACGCGAAAAGCGCTTCTGCAGCGTCTGCCGCACAGTCGGTTCGAGCCGCTCGAAACCTTGCGGCAACCGCAACCTGACCTCGACGCTCTTGCCGTTGACCGACTTGACCTCCCAGGCGATCGAGGCGCCGTCATGTTCGGCAACAGTGCGTGCAAATCCGGTCATGCTCTGCAAATTCATGATGCGGCTCGTGTCTCCCTGATGGTCCGATTCTATAAATTGCGCATGCGTTCGATATCACGGGCGGCGCGAATGTCAGAATCGCAATACCGGCAAGATGTTGATTTCCGCTGTCGTTTCGATCTCGCAGGGCTGAAATAGAGAAGCAGAGGCACCCGAGCAAGACCGAAAACGCTTCGAACCCCGCTACTCGTTCAAAGCAGCAGCGCGTCCGCCTCTGTCCGCGTTGCTTAAGGTCGATCCGTCTGAAAGCGCCGACCTGCTACTGGGCGGCACCCGTATCGCCGCCGGCATCACCGCTGTCACCGGCGGCATCGCCACTTGCGTCACCGTTGTCGTCGCCATCCGCCGGCGCATCGGTCTGGCCCGGAGTCTTGGCGCCCTTGGCGGCGTCTTCAGCCTGCTTCTTCTGCAGTGCCCGGTAGCGGGCAACGTTCTCATTGTGCTCGGCAAGCGTGGTGGCAAAGACGTGGCCGCCGGTGCCGTCGGCGACGAAATAGAGATCATCGGTCTTCGACGGGTTGGCGACGGCTTCGAGCGCGGCGCGGCCGGGATTGGCGATCGGCGTCGGCGGCAGGCCGTTGATCAGATAGGTGTTGTAAGGCGTCTGTTTCTGGATGTCAGATTGATAAATCGGCCGGTCGGCGGGTTTGCCCTTGCCGCCGAACAGGCCGTAAATGATGGTCGGATCGGATTGCAGCCGCATGCCCTTGGCCAGACGGTTGAGGAAGACGGCGGCAACGCGCGAGCGCTCGTCGCCCCGGCCGGTTTCCTTTTCGACGATCGAGGCCAAGGTGACGAAGTCGTCGACATTGGCCAGAGGCAGGTCGGGCGCGCGCCGCTGCCAGACCTCGTCGACCAGCTTCTTCTGGTCGGCGAGCAGCTTGTCGACCATCTGTTGGCGCGTGGCGCCGCGGGTAAAGCGCAGCGTGTCGGTGGCGAGGCTGCCCTCAGCCGGCTTGGCGGCCGGCATGTCGCCGGTCAGCGCATCCTGCTCGGCGATGCGCTGCAGCGCCTGCTCGACCGTCAGGCCCTCGGGAATGGTCAGCGAATACATCACCGACTTGCCGCTCTTCAGAAGCTCCATGATGTCGCGCATGGAGGCGCGCGGCTTTATCTCGTATTCGCCTGCCTTCAGCGCTGAATCATTGCCATAGACCCGCACGGCGATGCGGAAGATGCGGGCATCGCTGATCAGCCCACGCCGTTCGAGCTGGTCGGCAATATCCTGGACGCCGGTGCTCGGCTTGACCAGGAAGGTGTCGCCGGCCACCGACGGGCCCGGTTCGTTGAATGCCTGCTTGCCGAAATAGAGCGAAACGCCGGCGGCGAGGATCATCAACATCACCGCGGAGATGACGAAGTTCATGAACACGACGACTTGGCTGCGCGAGGCGCGCGAGCGCTTTGGTGGTGGTGTGCCGGCTTCCGGGCGCAAAGCTTCGGCCGCGGTCTTCGGCACGATCGGGCCGGTCTGCTGGTTTTGTCCGAATTGTCCGCTGCCGCCCGGATTGGTGTTCATTAGCGCCCTACCATCTGATCTCTTAGAGCGACCATGCGCCCGATTGGACGCACAGCGTGCCCTAACATTTCAAGCCTACGCATCGTGCTTTTAAAAAAAGCGCCTTCGGTTTCAGGCCGATGCGACGAATCCCCAGCGGCAGAGTAGGCTTGAATATGGCAAAATTGACGACAGACCGCTGGCGCGCCGGTCGATACCGCAATCAGCCTGTATAACGCTGGAATACCAGCGAAGCGTTGGTGCCGCCGAAGCCGAAGGAGTTGGACAGCGCCACGTCGACCTGGCGATGCCGTGGCGTGTTCGGAACAAGATCGATCGCGGTTTCGCGTTCCGGGTTGTCAAGATTGATGGTGGCTGGCGCGATGTTGTCTCTGATAGCGAGGATCGAAAAGATCGCCTCGGCGGCGCCCGCGGCACCCAGGAGATGGCCGATCGACGACTTGGTCGATGACATCGAGATTTTCGAGGCGGCGTTGCCGACCAGCCGCTCGACGGCGCCGAGTTCGATCGTGTCGGCCATGGTCGAGGTGCCGTGCGCGTTGATGTAGTCGACGTCGGCGGGCGTCAGCTTGGCCCGGTTCAGCGCCGCCGTCATGCAGCGGAAGGCGCCGTCGCCGTCTTCGGCCGGTGCAGTGATGTGATAGGCATCGCCGGTCAGGCCGTAGCCGGTGACCTCGGCATAGATCTTGGCGCCGCGCGCCTTGGCGTGTTCGAGTTCTTCCAGCACGACGACCCCGGCGCCCTCGCCCATGACGAAGCCGTCACGGTCGCGGTCATAGGGACGCGAGGCCTTCTCAGGCGTGTCGTTGCGGTCGGTGGACAGTGCCCGGCAAGCAGCGAAGCCGGCAAGCGATAGTCTGGTCACCGGCGATTCCGCGCCGCCGGCCAGCATCACGTCGGCATCGCCGAAGATGATCAGGCGGGCGGCATCGCCAATGGCGTGCGCGCCGGTCGAGCAGGCGGTGACGACGGCGTGGTTGGGGCCTTTCAGCCCATGCCGGATCGATACCTGGCCAGATACCAGGTTGATAATGTTGCCGGGAATGAAGAATGGACTGATACGGCGCGGTCCGCGCTCTTTCAGGATGATAGCGTTCTCGGCGATGCCCTCGAGGCCGCCAATGCCGGAGCCGATCATGACGCCGGTGGCGCAGCGCTCGGCTTCGGTGCTGGGCTCCCAGCCGGAATCCTTCAGCGCTTCGTCGGCGGCCGCAATCCCGTAAAGGATGAAGTCGCCGATCTTGCGCAGTTCCTTGGGCTCGAGCACGGCTTCGGGATTGAGCGTGCCGTTGGTGCCGTCACCGCGCGGAATGACGTGGGCTATCTTGCAGGCAAGATCTTCCACTTCGAACTCGGTGACGCGCTTGGCGGCGCTGCGGCCGGTCAGAAGTTCCTTCCAGCTGTGCTCGAAGCCCATGCCGAACGGCGAAACCAGGCCAAGGCCCGTGACGACGACACGCCTCATCGCAGGTCCTCCCCGGTGATGACTGCGGATAGTGTCAGGCCGAAGCCTTGTCGATGTACTTCACGGCATCGCCGACGGTCAGGATGGTCTCGGCCGCATCGTCCGGAATCTCGACGCCGAACTCTTCTTCGAAGGCCATGACGAGTTCGACCGTGTCGAGGCTGTCCGCGCCCAGATCATCGATGAAGCTCGCCTGCTCCGTCACCTTGTCGGCATCGACGCCAAGATGTTCGATGACGATCTTCTTGACGCGCTCTGCGGTGTCACTCATTTGGGGCATCCTCGTCTTTTGTTTGTCTGTCTTCGTTAGCGGGCAGAATGCCGCTAATCAAGCTGAAAGATGGTCCTGCCGGAAACGCAACGATGCCGGACCGGTTTTTGCCCGAACCGCCGGGTTGCGGGCCGCATTACACGAAAAATGGCTGAGGTCCAAGGCGAAATGGTCTCTTTTCACAAGCCGGCCATGTCTTCTTATCACCAGGCAATATCCCGTCAGATCATGGCCATGCCGCCGTTGACATGGATGGTCTGGCCGGTGACGTAGGCTGCCTCGTTGGAGGCGAGATAGGCGACGGCCGACGCCACTTCAACACTCGTGCCCATACGGCGCGTCGGGATCGCGGCCATTATCGCGTCTTTCTGCTTGTCGTTGAGCTTGTCGGTCATGGCCGATTCGATAAAGCCCGGGGCGACGCAGTTGACGGTGATGTTGCGGGTGGCGATCTCCTGCGCCAGCGACTTGGAAAAGCCGATCATGCCGGCCTTGGAGGCGCAATAATTGGTCTGGCCAGGATTGCCGGTGACGCCGACCACCGAGGTGATGTTGATGATGCGGCCATGGCGGCGGCGCATCATCGGATGGGTCAGCTCGCGGGTCAGCCGGAACACGGCGGTGAGGTTCACCTCCAGCACGCTGTCCCAATCCGCGTCCGCCATGCGCACGAACAGGCCGTCCTTGGTGATGCCGGCATTGTTGACCAGTATGTCGACGCCTTCGAGTTCGGCTTCGGCCTTCTGACCAAGCGCCTTGACCTCGTCACGGTCGGCAAGATTGGCCGGGAACAGCTTTACCCGGTCGCCGAGTTCGCCGGCCAGGGTCTCCAGTTTCTCGATGCGGGTGCCGTGCAGGCCGACAATGGCGCCTTGCGCATGCAGCACCCGGGCAATCGCCTCGCCAATGCCGCCCGATGCGCCGGTGACGAGCGCCTTGCGGCCGGTCAGTTCGAACATTTTCGTCTCCTGATCTTAAGAGAACACCCTTCCCACGGGAGGGGTTGAATCGCCAGTGGATTATGCAAGAGCGGCCAGCGCCGCCTCGACATCGGCCGGCGTGCCGACGGCCGATGTGGCGATGTCGCGGCTGATCCGCCGCGCCAGGCCGGAAAGCACCTTGCCGGCGCCGATCTCAAACAGCGTGGCGACGCCATTGGCGCCGAACCACTCCACCGTTTCGCGCCAGCGCACGCGGCCGGTGATCTGCTCGACCAGGCGGCGCGCGATCTCGTCGGGGTCGCTGGTCGGGACTACAGTGACGTTGGAGACGACGGGCACCACCGGTGCATTCTTGGTCACCCCGGCCAGCGCCTCGCGCATGACATCGGCCGCCGGCGCCATCAGCGCCGAATGGAAGGGGGCCGAGACCTGCAGCATCAGCGCCCGCTTGGCGCCCTTTTCGGTGCACAGTTTCGCGGCGAGTTCCACCGCCGCCCTGGCGCCGGAGATCACCAGTTGGCCGCCGCCATTGTCGTTGGCGATCTGGCAGACTTTGCCGGATCCCGTTGCGGCCTCGGTGCAAGCGGCTTCAACGTCGGGCTGTTCCAGTCCGATGATCGCCGCCATGGCGCCCTCGCCGGCCGGCACCGCCGCCTGCATGGCGTTGCCGCGGATGCGCAGCAGCCGGGCGGCATCGGCGACCGAAACGAAACCGGCCGCGGCAAGGGCGGAATATTCGCCGAGCGAATGACCGGCAACGTAGGCAACCTTGTCCTTCAGCGAAAAGCCGCGCGCTTCCAGCGAGCGGATTCCCGCCAGCGAGACCGCCATCAGCGCCGGCTGGGCATTGGCAGTCAGGGTCAGCGCCTCTTCCGGGCCTTCCCAGATCAGTTTCGACAGCTTTTCGCCCAACGCATCATCGACTTCCTCGAACACCCTGCGTGCCTCGGGGAAGGCGTCGGCGAGGTCCTTGCCCATGCCGACAGCCTGGCTGCCCTGTCCCGGAAAGGTGAATGCGACGGCCATTTGGGCGCTCTCCAGCGGCTGATTTTTCCTGCCTGTGACGCAAGGCGGACCGTCAAGTCAAGCCCGGAGGCGGCATTTCCGCTCTCGCTTGAACCGGAGCTGACCTCGAGTCCCTGTTCCCAAAGGCTTTTCGCCGATCACACCTGATGAAAACCGCTCACGAATCGTTTGCTGGCTCTTCTTATTTTCGCCACAGGCGCTAGCTTTTGCATGACAGTTCTATGACAGAACGGTGGCGCGAGTGGAAATTCGCGTTGCTTGGGCCGGGGGAAGAGACGTGGCTAGGATCAGGAAGGGCGCGGCCGTATCCGCGCCACAGTTCTTGGAAGACGATCCGTCCACCGGCTACCTGCCGGGGCGCAGATGGCCGGTCATCCGCTACGGTCTGGTCACGCTGCTTGCCTCCGCCATCCTGGTGTTCGCCATCGAATGGATCGTGCGCGGCGACTTCTTCGGCACAGTCGACTTCTTCCTGCAGCCATTCAAGCCGGGCTGGACCACCATCATTGTCTTTGCATTGGTGCTGATGGGACTGGACGCCGTGCTTGGCCGCAGTCACCAGAGCCTGATGATCGTGGCGCCGCTGACGCTGGCGCTGGCCTTTGTCGGGCATCAGAAGTCGCATTATCTCGGCGATCCGCTCTACCCAACCGATTTTCTTTATTCGCGCCAGATCATGGCACTGATGCCGCTCCTGGTGCGCGAGCGGCCTTGGACGGCGCTCGCCATGGCGGTCGGCATCGTCGCCGGCCTGTCGCTGCTGATCTATGGCTGGCGGTTGTGGCGCCGCAAGGTTCCGATCCTCAGCCGCAAAGGGCGGCTGGCGCGGCTGACGCTGGCAGTGCCGCTGCTCGCCTTCTTCGTCTCGATCATGGACTACGCCACCTTCTCATGGACCCGCGACCGGCTGCAGATCATCCCGATCATGTGGGACCAGAAGGAGAACTACGCCTCCAACGGGTTTGCGCTGGCCTTCGCGCTCAACGTGCCGATGGCGCATGTCTCGGCGCCGGCGGGCTATTCCGACAAGGCGATCGACGCGATCGACAGGCCTGCTGTGGCGGCCTCGGTACCGGATGAGAAACCCGACATCATCGTGGTGATGAGCGAATCTTTCTGGGATCCGACCAAGCTGCCCGGCGTCACAATCACGCCTGACCCGATCCCCAATGTGCGGGCGCTGCGTTCCGGCTATATGTTTTCGCCGGAATTCGGCGGCATGACCGCCAACATCGAATTCGAGGCGCTGACCGGCTTTTCCAATGCCTTCCTGCCGGCAGGCTCGATCCCCTACCAGCAATATGTGCGCACGCCGACGCCGTCGCTGGCGACCTTCCTGAAAAGCGAGGGCTACCGGGCGCGCGCCATCCATCCGGGCACCAACTGGTTCTGGAACAGAGGCGCCGTCTATGCCGATTTCGGTTTCAACGATTTCCGCTCGGAAGAGACGCTGCCGCCACTGGAAAAGCGCGGGCCGCTGGCTTCCGATGCGTCGATGACCGACGAGATCATCGCAGAGGCCGACGCCAGCGAGCGGCCGGTGTTCTTCTTCGCCGTCAGCCTGCAGAACCACGGTCCCTACGAGCCGTACCGCTATTACAATCCGACCCACAAGGTCGCGGCGCCGATCAGCACATGGGCGCGGGAATCGCTGCTCAGCTATGCCGAAGGCTCCGCCGATGCCGACCGTGGCCTCGAACGATTGATCGAATGGGCGAAGAAGCGCGAGCGGCCGACGGTCATCGCCTTCTTCGGCGACCATCTGCCGCCGCTCGGCCCCGTCTATGTCGAAACCGGTTACCTGAAGGACAATGTCGCGCCGCGCAAGGAACCGACGCCGGAGGCGGCACTGGAGCATCATCAGACGCCGCTGGTCATCTGGTCTAACCGCACCGGTCCGGCGCAGGATATGGGCGCGGTGAGCCCGGCCTTCCTGCCCTACCATATCCTTACCACGGCCGGGATCACGCACCCCTACTATACCGGCTTCTTAGGCGCGCTGCGCGAACGCTATCGCGTCGTGGATCGCAATCTGCTTCTGACACCGTCAGGTGAGGCCACGGCGGACTGGGCGCGGCAGAAGGACATCGATCCGGCGATCAACGATTTCCGCATGCTGCAATACGATATGATGTTCGGCAAGCGTAAGGCGGCTCCGGACTTCTTCCCCGAAACGATCAACGGTCGTACCCCGCATACGAGTTGATGCCTGGTCTTTTCCAACCCTGCGACGCCAGGACGCTGTCCGGAGCATGCGTTACCCTTGCCTTCCAGCCAAATTGCTAATATAGACGCCCGCAATCTGCCGGTCCTTGCTGGGGGCTGAACGGAGGGCCGGAGGTTTTACCCAAAACCTTCGTGTGAAGCCAGAAGCGCTTCCGCCTCCCGTGTCTCCGCTCTCGACCGTCTCGAAATGCTCCTTTCTTCCTCGCCCCCTCGGGACCAGCGGGTCAGAGAAGTTGCAGAGGCTTTTGCCGCGAGGATCCGGGAGAGAAACGAAGAAAGGCACTGAACCACTATGGCTCTATACGAACATGTGTTCCTTGCCCGGCAGGACCTCTCGCAGCAGCAGGTCGATGCGCTTGTCGAACAGTACAAGGGCGTCATCTCCGCAAATGGCGGGTCCGTCGGCCGGGTCGAGAACTGGGGACTGAAGTCCCTCACCTACCGGGTCAACAAGAACCGGAAGGCTTACTACACGCTTATGGACCTCAACTGCCCGCCGGCAGCGCTCAACGAGATGGAGCGCCAGATGGGCCTGTCCGAGGACGTGCTGCGTTTCCTGACCGTCAAGGTCGAGGCGCATGAGGAAGGCCCGTCGGCCATGATGCAGAAGCGCGAAGAGCGCTCGGAACGCGGCGGCTTCGGCGACCGCGACCGTGGTGATCGTGGTCCGCGCTCGTTCGGCGACCGTGATCGCGGCGACCGTGGCGATCGTCCGCCGCGCTCATTTGGCGACGCCGGTGGTGATCGTGGTCCGCGCCGTCCGCGCGAAGGCGTTGAAGGAGGTGCAGAATAATGGTCGACATCAATCAGATCCCGACCCGGCGCCCGTTCCATCGCCGCCGCAAGACCTGCCCGTTCTCCGGCGCCAACGCGCCCAAGATCGACTACAAGGACGTGCGTCTTCTGCAGCGCTACATTTCCGAGCGCGGCAAGATCGTGCCGTCGCGCATCACCGCCGTCAGCCAGAAGAAGCAGCGCGAACTCGCCAAGGCGATCAAGCGCGCCCGCTTCCTCGGCCTGCTGCCCTACGTGGTTCGCTAAGACTTTCGAGCGGGCGGTTCGCCGCCTGCTTCCTTCTCCCACGGCGACGGGCGCCGCAGGGGTAATTTGATGATGCATGTCGTTGTCCCAAAACCGGGACCACTCTTGGCGACATGCATTGAAATCCCGAGTTGAGGTGAAAAGCCTCTAACTGCCGCGACAGGCAGGACAGCGACACCGGCGCCAAGGCGCTCAGAGCTTCCTGACCTGTTCCATTCAATTCGGCGCCGATCCCGCGGTCGGTGCCCAGACGAAGGAACAAAACCATGCAAGTGATTCTTCTCGAACGCGTTTCCCGCCTCGGCCAGATGGGCGATACCGTCAAGGTCAAGGACGGCTTTGCCCGCAACTTCCTCTTGCCGCAGGGCAAGGCGCTGCGCGCCAACGAAGCCAACAAGAAGAAGTTCGAAGGGCAGCGCGCGCAGCTCGAAGCGCGCAACCTCGAGCGCAAGTCGGAAGCCAGCCAGGTTGCCGAAAAGCTCGACGGCAAGAGCTTCATCGCCGTGCGTTCGGCCGGCGAGACAGGCCAGCTCTACGGTTCGGTGTCGACCCGCGACATCGCCGACCTGCTGACCGCCGAAGGGTTCTCGGTCAACCGCAACCAGATCCAGCTCAACCAGCCGATCAAGACCATCGGCGTCACCAATGTGGCGATTGCGCTGCATCCGGAAGTCGAGGTCACCATCAGCCTCAACATCGCCCGCACGGCCGACGAAGCCCAGCGCCAGGCCAAGGGCGAGACGCTGACCACCGCCGAAGCCATCTATGGCGATGACATCAACGACAACGCACGGCCGGAGAACTTCTTCGACCCGAACACCGAGTTCGAAGGCGGCGAAGAAGACAACGCCTGATCCCGCACTGGGCCTGATCGGGAAGCGAGGGAGCAGCGCTCCAATCACTTCCTCGTCATCCAGCCTTTCTGGACCAATGCCCGGGCCTCTCGCCCGGGCATTTTTGTGCCAAATGGAACTTTTCGAACCCCTATATATTGTTGCAGAATTGGTCCGCCAGTCTGACCGTGAGGGGACATTTGGTGATGAATATTCTGTTGAAACGCGTTCTCGACCGCCTGGTGCGTACGGGCAATCTGAAAGTCACCGGCCCGAAGGGCTCGACAGTGGTTTTCGGCGACGGCAGCGGCGAGCCGGTGCATATGCACATCAAGACCGCGCATGCCGAGCGCGCCATTACCTTCGATCCGATGCTGGCGGTGCCGGAAGCCTATATGGACGGCGAACTCGACATCATCGAGGGCGGCGTACTGGGTATGATGCGCATCGCCTTCCAGAACATGGGCAGCGGCGGTATCGACGCCACCTGGTCGAAGGCTATCGAGGGCCTGCGCCACGCCTTTCGCCGCCTGCAGCAGATCAACACCGCATCGCGGGCGCGCCGCAACGTGCAGCGCCACTATGATTTGTCGGGTGACATCTACCGGCTCTTCCTCGACGAGGACATGCAGTATTCCTGCGCCTATTTCGAACAGCCGGACATGACGCTCGACGAGGCGCAGATGGCCAAGAAACGCCATATCGCCGCCAAGCTCAGGCTGAAGGCCGGGCAGACCGTGCTCGATATCGGCTCCGGCTGGGGTGGACTCGGCCTCTATCTCGCCAAGGCTTTCGATGTCGACGTGCAAGGCGTGACGCTGTCGACCGAGCAGCACGGCGTCGCCACCGACCGGGCGCATGCGCAAGGCTTGCAGGACCGCGTGCATTTCGACCTCAAGGACTACCGCGAGCTCAACGAACGCTTCGACCGCATCGTCTCGGTCGGGATGTTCGAGCATGTCGGCGTCAACCACTTCCGCACCTTCTTCGACAAGTCGGCGACGCTGTTGAAGCCCGATGGCGTCATGCTCTTGCACACGATCGGCCGCTCCGGCGTGCCGTGGGCGACCAGCGCCTTCATCCGCAAGTACATTTTTCCGGGCGGCTACATTCCCTCGCTGTCGGAGGTGATGCCGGCGATCGAGAAGTCGGGGCTTGTGGTCACCGACATCGAGATTCTGCGGCTGCACTATGCCGATACGCTGAAGCATTGGGGCCAGCGCTTTGCCGCCAACCGCGACAAGGCCAAGGCCATCTATGACGAGCGCTTCTGCAGGATGTGGGAGTTCTATCTGGCGGCTTCGGAAGCCGCCTTCCGCTGGCAGGATCTGGTGATCTTCCAGATCCAGATCGCCAAGAAGAACGACACGCTGCCAATGACGCGCGACTACATGGCAAAATGTGAAAAGGCGCTCGAAATGCGCGAAATGGGGCATCGTCAGGAGGCGGCGGCCGCCGAGCCTGCTGTCGCCAGGTCTGTGCCTGCCAGGTCCGTTGCTGTCAGGTCCGTTGCGGCCAAGCCAGCGCGCCGTCGCAAGGTGGCGGATCGCGAATAACGCCTCGATTGCGATTGCCGCTTGCCATTGACGGCTCTGACACTGAAAAAGGTCTCGTTCTCGCGAGACCTTTTTTAATGACCTGCCTGCCCACCATCGCCACCACCCTTGTCGAGTTCGCCCGCGCCTCGGTGCTCGCGGCACGCGGAGCCTGAGCGTGGAACTCCCCGCCTCGCTGCGACAAGGCGTCGAGCGCCTGCTCGAAACGATACCGCTGGCGGTGCTGCGCCAGGCGGCGAAGACGCTGTCTGACCGCTACCGCGCCGAATTGCGCGACGGCCGCCTGCACATGGCCGAAGAGATGGCGGTAAAAGCCTATCTGGCGACGCGGCTGCCGGCGACCTACGCGGCGGTACGGGCCGGTCTCGACGAACTCGCCTATGCGCGGCCCGATTTCCAGCCAACGAGCCTGCTCGATGTCGGCGCCGGTCCTGGCACGGTGCTTTGGGCCACTACAGACCTGTGGCCCGACCTCGAAGAGGCGGTTCTGGTTGAAGCAAGCGCCGCGGTGCGCAAGGTTGGCCAGTCGCTCGCCCTTGATACCATCGCCACCAGGATGGACTGGCGCGCCGGCGACGTGACCATCGACCTTGCCGATCTCAAGCCTGCCGATCTGGTCACCTGCGCCTATGTGCTGGACGAAATCGCGCCGGCATCGCTGCCGAAGCTTGTCGGCCGGCTCTGGCAGTTGACCGGCGACACACTGCTGATCGTCGAGCCCGGCACACCGGCCGGCTGGCAGCGCATCCTGGCAGTGCGCAGGCAATTGCTGGAGGCCGGGGCGCATGTGCTGGCGCCTTGTCCGCATGAGGCGCCCTGCCCGCTTGAGCCCCCCGACTGGTGTCATTTTTCGCGCCGCGTCGCCCGCTCGCGCCTGCATCGCCTGGCCAAGGACGCCGACGTGCCGTGGGAGGACGAGAAATTCATCTACGTCGCGGCTTCGCGGCAACCCGCGCCTGCACGTCAGCCGCGCGTGATTGCGCCGCCGAAATCGGGCTCCGGCAAGGTGCTGCTCAAACTGTGCCAGCCGGATGGCGGCGCCGGCGAGACACTTTTCACCAAGCGCGAGGGCGAGTTGTTCAAGGCAGCGCGGCGGCTGGACTGGGGCGATACATTGGACGGAAGAAGCGGATAATCACCGAGATTGTTCTTGCTCTGTTCCAACGACTCGGATAAAAGTCAGCGCCTTTCTGAGTCAACCGGAATCGGGGCGCGGAAACACTCTTCTGTGGACGGTTTGCCGCCCCTGTGAACAAACGGGGCATCAAGGTTGATTGGTCGTGCGGTGATGCAGAAAGGTCAGCACCGATTTATCTCGTTCTGATATCGAGAAGCCGGGATCAAAATCGGGGACATCATGGCAGAGGCAGCGCGAAAATTCGGCGTGGCGGAGCAGCAACCGCTTTATCGTGAAGCGCCGAACAACATCGAGGCCGAGCAGGCGCTGCTCGGCGCCATCCTCGTCAACAACGATGCCTTCTACCGCGTCTCCGACTTCCTCAAGGCCGGCCATTTCTACGAGCCGCTGCACCGGAAAATCTTCGAGGTCGCGGCCGAGCTCATCCGCATGGGCAAGGTGGCGACGCCGATCACGCTGAAAACCTTCCTGCCGGCCGACGAGAAGGTCGGCGACATGACGGTGGCGCAATATGTGGTTCGTCTGGCGGTCGAAGCCGTCACCGTCGTCAATGCCACCGATTATGGCCGCGCCATCTACGATCTGGCCACGCGCCGGGCACTGATTACCGTCGGCGAGGACATGGTCAACATCGCCTATGACGCGCCGGTCGACATGGCGCCGTCCGAACAGATCGAGGATGCCGAGCGGCGGCTGTTCGAACTGGCCGAAACCGGCCGTTACGACGGCGGCTTCGAGAGCTTCACCGACGCGGTCAAGACCGCCGTCGACATGGCCAACGCCGCCTATATGCGCGACGGCCATTTGTCGGGCCTCGCCACCGGCATGCGCGATCTCGACCGCCGCATGGGTGGCCTGCAGGCGTCGGATCTGATCATCATTGCCGGCCGTCCGGGCATGGGCAAGACGTCGCTCGCCACCAACATCGCCTTCAACATCGCCGAGATGTATGAGCCGGCGCAACAGGCCGACGGCTCGTTCAAGGCAGCCAATGGCGGCGTCGTCGGCTTCTTCTCACTGGAAATGTCGTCCGAGCAGCTCGCCACCCGCATCATTTCCGAACAGACGGAAATTTCGTCGTCAAAAATCCGCCGCGGCGAGATTTCAGAGATGGATTTCGAAAAGCTGGTCGCCTGCTCGCAGACCATGCAGAAGATCCCGCTGTTCATCGACCAGACCGGCGGTATCTCGATCGCGCAGCTGTCGGCGCGGGCGCGGCGGCTGAAGCGTCAGCGCGGCCTCGACCTCATCGTCATCGACTATATCCAGCTGATGCAGGGGTCGAGCGCGAAATCGTCGCAGAACCGGGTGCAGGAAATCACCGAGATCACCACCGGCCTGAAGGCGCTGGCCAAGGAGCTCTCCGTTCCGATCATCGCGCTGTCGCAGCTGTCGCGTCAGGTCGAAAGCCGCGAAGACAAGCGCCCGCAGCTGTCCGATCTTCGCGAATCCGGCTCGATCGAGCAGGACGCCGACGTGGTGATGTTCGTCTATCGCGAGGAATATTATCTGAAGAACCGCGAGCCGAAGCCCGGCACCGACGAGTACATCAAGTGGGAACACGAGATGAACGAGATGCGCGGCAAGGCCGAAGTCATCGTCGCCAAGCAGCGCCACGGCCCGACAGGTTCGGTGAGCCTCGCCTTCCAGGGCGAGTTCACACGGTTTTCCGACCTCGCCGAAGAGCATCATATTGCGGAGAGGTTCGAGTAGCTTTTTGGCCTACCGCAGCGCTCCGTCACACCCCCCTCTGGCCTGCCGGCCATCTCCCCCGCAAGGGGGGAGATCAGCAGCTTTGCGAATGGCGCTCATCTTGCGACGTTGGGGATTGGCGAAAGCAGCGACGATAGCCAATCTCCCCCCTTGCGGGGGAGATGTCCGGCAGGACAGAGGGGGGTGTGCAGGATCACCCTCCTTCGGTCATTTGCAGGCAGCATCACTCCATGGCTAAATCGCGCGTCCAGTTCATCTGCCAGAATTGCGGCTCGGTGCATCAGCGCTGGGCCGGTAAATGCGATGCTTGCGGCGAGTGGAACACACTCGTCGAGGAAGGCACGTCCGGCGGCATCGGCTCGGGACCGGCCAACACGCGCAATGCGCGCAAGGGCCGCGCCGTGGTGCTGACCAGCCTGTCCGGTGACATCGAGGATGCGCCGCGGATCATCTCCGGCATTGGCGAACTCGACCGCGCCACCGGCGGCGGTTTCGTGCGCGGCTCGGCGCTGCTGGTCGGCGGCGATCCCGGCATCGGCAAGTCGACGCTGCTCACCCAGGCCGCAGCAGCATTGGCGTCAAAAGGCCACCGCATCGTCTATGTCTCGGGCGAAGAGGCTGTCGCGCAGATCCGGCTGCGGGCGCAGCGGCTTGGCGTCGCCGACACGCCGGTCGAACTTGCCGCCGAGACCAATGTCGAGGATATCCTGGCAACAATAGCCGACGGCAGAAGGCCGGACCTCGTCATCCTCGATTCCATCCAGACGCTGTGGACCGACATGGCCGACTCGGCGCCCGGCACCGTCACCCAGGTGCGCGCCTCGGCGCAAGCGATGATCCGCTACGCCAAATCCACCGGTGCTGCCATCGTGCTGGTCGGCCATGTCACCAAGGAAGGCCAGATCGCCGGTCCGCGCGTCGTCGAGCACATGGTCGACGCCGTTCTCTATTTCGAAGGCGAAGGCGGCCATCACTATCGCATCCTTCGCACGGTGAAGAACCGTTTTGGGCCGACCGACGAGATCGGCGTCTTCGAGATGTCGGACAAGGGCTTGCGCGAGGTCGCCAATCCGTCGGAGCTGTTCCTCGGCGAACGCCACGCAAAATCGCCGGGTGCCGCGGTATTTGCCGGCATGGAAGGGACACGTCCGGTGCTGGTCGAGATCCAGGCACTGGTGGCGCCGTCCACATTGGGCACGCCGCGCCGTGCCGTCGTCGGCTGGGACGGCGCACGGCTGTCGATGATCCTTGCCGTGCTCGAAGCCCATTGCGGCGTGCGCTTCGGCACCCACGATGTCTACCTCAACGTAGCCGGCGGCTACCGGATTTCCGAGCCGGCGGCCGATCTGGCGGTTGCCGCTGCACTGGTTTCGTCGCTCACCGGTCTTGCCCTTCCCGCCGATTGCGTCTATTTCGGCGAAATCAGCCTGTCGGGCGCAGTGAGGCCGGTTGCGCATGCGCAGCAGCGCCTTAAAGAGGCCGAAAAGCTGGGTTTTGGAAGTGCGGTTCTGCCCTTGGGCAGCGAGGAGGTTGTCGGGGGGATCGGGGCCGGCGCTTTCCAGCCGACCGAACTTGCCGATCTCGTCGCACGCATAGCCGGCTCACGGCGCAGCCGTGTCGACGTGGAAGATTGACGCGGCTCGCCCGAGCCGTGAAAAGACAATCTGAGTGGGGCGAATGACATGCCGATTACGCTGCTGGACGGAATTCTCGTCGGCTTCACCCTGGTCTCGGCGATGCTCGCCATGGTTCGCGGCCTGTCACGCGAAATCCTGTCCGTCGTGTCCTGGGCGGCTGCCGCCGCGGCGGCATTCTTCTTCTACAAGCCGGTGCTGCCTTACGTTCAGCCCTATGTCGAAAGCGACAAGATCGCCATGGCGGCATCCGCCGGCATCGTCTTCCTCATCGCGCTGATCGTCGTTTCCGTCATCACCATGAAGCTTGCCGACTGGATCATCGATTCCAGGATCGGCGCGCTCGACCGTACGCTGGGCTTCCTCTATGGCGCCGCGCGCGGCGTCCTCGTCGTCGCCGTGGCGCTGCTGTTCTTCAACTGGCTGGCCGGCGCCAAGGCCCCTGCCTGGATCGCCAACGCCAAGTCGAAGCCGCTGCTCGAGACCATCGGCGCCAAGCTGGAAAGCCTGCTGCCCGAAGATCCGGAAAACGCCATCCTGAAGAAGCTCAATCCGAATCAGCCGGCAGCCGAGACGCCTCCGGCGGCCGATGCACCGGCGGCGGATGCTCCGGCAACCGGTGACGATACTCCCGCGCCCGACGACGAGACCGACGCTCCGGCCGATAACGCACCCGCGCCCGCTGCTCCGGCCGCGCCGGCAAACTGATACGGACGGATGGTGCCGGACAGGCGCCATCCCGGCAGTTCCGGCCTGACTACGTTGCTTTCGCGGCGCTATCGCACTATATGGCCATTTTAGCGGAGCTTGAGCCCCATGGCAGTTTCGAAGGCAGACGCGGACGACGTGCTTTCCGCCGAAGCAGACGATCATTTTCACGACGAATGCGGCGTGTTCGGCATTTTCGGCCGGCAGGACGCTGCGGCCATCGTCACGCTAGGCCTGCATGCGCTGCAGCATCGCGGCCAGGAAGCGGCCGGCATCGTCTCCTATGACGGCACGCAGTTCCATGTCGAACGCCATGTCGGCCTGATCGGCGACACCTTCACCAAGCAGCACGTCATCGACAGCCTGCAAGGCAACCGTGCCATCGGCCACACGCGCTATGCCACGACCGGCGGCGCCGGCATGCGCAACATCCAGCCTTTCTTCGCCGAACTCGCCGATGGCGGCTTTGCCGTCGCCCATAACGGCAATCTCACCAACGCCATGACCGTGCAGCGCGCGCTGCAGAAACAGGGCGCGATCTTCTCGTCGACCTCGGACACCGAGACGCTGCTGCATCTCGTTGCCACCAGCAAGGAACGCGATTTGAATTCGCGCTTCATCGACGCCGTGCGTCAGGTCGAAGGCGCTTTCTCGCTGGTCGCGATGACCTCCAAGAAGATGATCGGCTGCCGCGATCCGCTCGGCATCCGCCCGCTGGTGCTCGGCGACCTCGACGGCGCCTGGATCCTGGCCTCCGAAACCTGCGCGCTCGACATTATCGGCGCCCGCTTCGTGCGCGACCTGAAGCCCGGCGAAATGGTCGTGGTGACCTCGAAGGGCATCGAGAGCCTGTTCCCCTTCGAGCCGCAGAAGACCCGCTTCTGCATCTTCGAATATGTCTATTTCGCCCGCCCGGACTCCTCGGTGGAAGGCCGCAATGTCTACGAAGTGCGCAAGCGTATCGGCGCCGAATTGGCGCAGGAAAGCCCGGTCGAGGCCGATATCGTCGTGCCGGTGCCGGATTCCGGCACGCCGGCGGCAATCGGCTTTTCCCAGGCGGCAGGCATCCCCTTCGAACTCGGTATCATCCGCAACCACTATGTCGGCCGAACCTTCATCCAGCCCGGCGATTCGATCCGCCATATGGGCGTCAAGCTCAAGCACAACGCCAACCGCCGGATGATCGAGGGCAAGCGCGTGGTGTTGGTCGACGATTCGATCGTGCGCGGCACCACCAGCCAGAAGATCGTGCAGATGGTGCGCGACGCCGGCGCCAAGGAAGTGCACATGCGAATCGCCTCGCCGCCGACCAGCGCGTCGTGCTTCTACGGCGTCGACACGCCGGAGAAGTCGAAGCTTTTGGCATCGCGCATGTCGATCGAGGAAATGGCCGAGTTCATCCGTGTCGATTCGCTCGGCTTCCTCACCATTGACGGGCTCTACCGCGCCGTCGGCGAAGCCAGCCGCGACAATGAGCAGCCGCAATTCTGCGACGCCTGTTTCACCGGCCAGTACCCGACCCGCCTGCTCGACTTCGAAGGCCACGACAATGTGCGCACGCTGTCGCTGCTGGCGAACAACGGGGCGTAAAGCCCAACTGCTATCCTTGAAAGCGCTCGCATGACCCTCGACCTCTCCGGCCGCGTCGCGGTGGTTACCGGCGCCTCGCGCGGCATCGGCTACTTCATCGCCAGGGAACTTGCCGCCGCCGGCGCGCATGTCATTGCGGTTGCCCGGACCGTCGGCGGGCTGGAAGAACTCGACGACCAGATCAAGGCCGCGCGCGCGAAAACCGGCAAGGGCGAAGCGACGTTGGTGCCTCTCGACCTCTCAGACATGGCCGGCATCGACCGGTTGGGCGGCGCCATTCACGAGCGCTGGGGCAAGCTCGACATTCTGGTGGCCAATGCCGGTGTGCTCGGCGTCATCTCGCCGATCGGCCATGTCGAGGCCAAAACCTTCGAGAAGGTAATGACCATCAATGTCACCTCGACCTGGCGGCTGATCCGCTCGGTCGACCCGCTGCTCAGGCTGTCCGACGCCGGCCGCGCCATTCTCATGTCGTCCGGGGCCGCGCATTCGGCGCGCGCCTTCTGGGCGCCCTATGCGGCGTCGAAGGCGGCTGTGGAAGCCATGACGCGTTCCTGGGCGCATGAGACGCAGAGCCTGGCGCTCCGCATCAATGCCGTCGACCCCGGTGCCACCCGCACCGCCATGCGTGCACAGGCCGCGCCCGGCGAGGATCCGGAAACGCTGCCGCACCCCTCAGAGGTTGCAAAACGCATCGTGCCGCTGGCGAGCCCCGAGCTGAAAGAGACGGGGCTGATCTTCCAGGTCAAGAACAACCGCTTCGTCGCCTACCGGCAGCCGGAATAAACCGGGTTGTAGCGGGATTAAACAGGCCCCCAGTTACGTTTCTTCGAATGTAGGACATTCGAAACCGGAGGACCGACATGCGTAGACTTCTTCTCGTTGCCGCCGCCGCGATTGCCGCCACAGCCGGCGTGGCGCTGGCGCAAGACGCAAAGATGAGTTTCTTCGTCACCAGCGTCGGTTCCGGCAAAGGCGCCGATCTCGGCGGTCTCAAGGGTGCCGACGCGCATTGCGCCTCGCTGGCGGAAGCGGCTGGGGTTACCGGCAAGGAATGGCACGCCTATCTCTCGAGCGCCAATGTCGATGCGCGCGACCGTATCGGCAAGGGTCCCTGGGTCAACGCCAAGGGCGAGAAGATTGCCGATGACGTCGCCTCGCTGCACAGCGACGCCAACGCCATCAACAAGCAGACGGCGCTGACCGAGAAGGGCCAAGTGGTCAATGGCCGCGGCGACAAGCCGAACCGGCACGACATATTGACCGGCTCGAAGCCTGACGGCACCAAGATCGCCGACCAGACCTGCGGCGACTGGACCTTGAGCGGGGCGGAGGGCGCGGCGATGATGGGCCATCACGACCGCACCGGCCTTGATGAGTCGGCGGCGGCGAAATCCTGGAACTCCTCGCATGCCTCGCGCGGCGGCTGCAGCCAGGAGGCGCTGAAAGGCACCGGCGGCGACGGCCTGTTCTACTGCTTTGCCGCGAACTGAGAGACGTCTGGGAGCGGTTCGTTCACGGGTCTGTGATGGTCCGGCAGGTCCCTCCCCCATGGCCCTGCTTTCGCCATCAGCCGGGAGTTGCTAGGGTCGACCCGACTCCGACACCCAGCAAAGCGAGGAATTCCCATGGCTGCTCCCAGCGTAGCATTGGTCTGGTACCTGGTGATCGCCGGCCCGCAAGGCGGCATGGTGGTGCTGCCCAGCACCTTCGACACCCGCGAACAGTGCACAAACGCGATTACCGAATATCAGAAGCAGCCGACGCCGGCCGGCTGGGCGGTCAACTGCGTGCCGAGCGCCTCCCCGTTTACCGATGAGGGCGACGCGGAAGAGCCTGCGGCGCAGTAGCGCAATCTCCCCCCTCGAGGGGGAGATGGCCGGCAGGCCAGAGGGGGTCGCCTCGCGTAGAGTGCCAACCTCCTTCCGCACAAAGGGCGTCGCGTCCAGTCGGCCCGACCCCCTCTGTCGCCTTCGGCGACATCTCCCCCTCAAGGGGGGAGATCAGGCGCGCGCCTTCACCGTCAGCTCCGGCTTGCTGTTGATGGTCTGGAAGACCACGCAATAGCGTTCCGTCAGCTTGATCAGCGCGTCGATGCGATCCTGCGGCTCATCCGTGTCGAGGTTGAAATTCAGCCGGATGGCGCGAAAGCCCACGGGGGCGTCCTTGGCCACGCCCAGCGTGCCGCGAAAATCGAGATCGCCTTCGGCCTCGACGGTCGCCGCGCCGAGTTTGAACTCTAGTGCGGTGGCCACCGCCTTCAGCGTCACCCCGGCGCACGCCACCAGCGCCTCCAAAAGCATATCGCCCGAACACAATTCGAGCCCGGAACCGCCGGTCGCCGGATGCAGGCCGGCGACCGCCAGCGCCCTCCCCGTCTCGACCTTGCAGGCAATCGACTGGTCGTCGATGGAGCCTTTGGCGCGAAGCGTGATCAGCGCTCGAGAGGAATCGTCGCGATAAGCCTCCTTGATCGGTGCCTGCATGGCCTTGAGTGCGGTGGCGTCCATGTTGCATTCCTTTTCGAGTCCGTCGCGCTTTGATAGCACTGATATGCCGGCGAGACAGCGCCCCCCTCTGCCTGCCGGCCACCTCCCCACAGGGTGGAGATCTGCAGCTCCGCCGATGGCGCTTTCTACGCCGGCGATTAGCGAAGGCGGTCGCGACATCCAATCTCCACCCCTGTGGGGGGAGATGTCCGGCAGGACAGAGGGGGCTGAAGGAATGCTACCTCACGAAGAGTTACTTTGACTTCGACCGCCCCGGCCATACCTAAGCAGAGTCATTCCCGCGGAGACATCATGCCGTTCAAGCTGAAACTGATCTCGCTTACCCTGTTGGTGCTTGCAGCCTTCGCGCAGCCAGTCCTCGCCGAAACGCCCGAGCGCCCCGCACCGGCAGGCGGCGTGCTGTCGCTGCTGCCGGCACCGCAGACGACCAGCCATTCAATCACCATTGCCGGGCGCAAGCTGGACTATCAGGCTAAGGCCGGCACGCTGTCGCTGCTATCCGGCAAGGGCGAGGTCACTGCGGAAATCTTCTATGTCGCCTATACGCTGCCGCCACTGGCGGGCGCGGAGAAGGCTCGCCCCATCACCTTCGTCTTCAATGGCGGCCCGGGCGCGGCATCCGCCTATCTGCATCTCGGCGCACTCGGCCCGCGTGTCGTCGCGACCGGCGCCGATGGCCAATTCCTGCCGCCGCCGCAAAAGCTGATCGACAATCCCGACAGCTGGCTCGACATGACCGACCTCGTCTTCGTCGATCCGGTCGGCACCGGCTACAGCCGCGAGGCCCCCGGCCAGGACACGAAAGATTTTTGGGGCGTCAGCCCGGACGCCAGTTCGATCGGCGCTTTCATCCGGCTCTATCTCGCCCAGAACGGCCGCACCGGATCGCCGCTCTTCCTTGCCGGCGAAAGCTATGGCGGGTTCCGCGCGGCACTTCTCGCCAGGACCCTGCAGGAAGATGTCGGCCTGAGCCCCAACGGCATCGTGCTGATCTCGCCTGCACTGGAGTTCACGCTGGTGCTGCCCGACGAATTCCAGCCGCTGCATTGGGCGCTGGAACTGCCCTCGCTGGCGGCGGTGCGCCTGCGCAGCGAAGGCCTCAGCGGCGAAGCACTGCGCGAAAAGCTCGCCGAGGTCGAAAAGTATGCGCTGGGCGACTACCTCACGGCTCTGACCGGCGGGCTGGAACAGGGCGGGCGGCTGGCCAGCCAGCGCGTGGCCGATATCACCGGCCTGCCGCTCGACCTCGTGCAACGCAATTTCGCCCGCATCCCGACCGCCCTGTTCGCGCGCGAATTCCAGCGCGCCAGTGGCAAAGTGCTCAGCCCGTATGACGGCACCATCGCCACCAGCGACATCGCCCCGGAGAGCGCCCGCAGCGCCGGCCCGGATCCGGTGCTCGACCGCAGCGTGCCGGCGCTGACCTCGGCCTTTGTCGGTTATGCGCGCGACGAGCTGAATTTTCGCACCGATGTCAGCTACAGGTTGCTCAATGGCGATGTGACCCACGCCTGGGACTATGGCGGCTCGCGGCAAGGCTATGCCGGGGTGATGGACGATCTGCAGCGGGCGCGCTCGCTCAACCCGGGGCTCGGCGTGGTGATCGTCAACGGCGACACCGATCTGGTCACTCCCTATCTGGCCTCACGCTATCTGGTGAGCCAAATCCCGACGCTCGGCGGGGCAAAACCCATCCGTCTCGACGTCATCGAGGGCGGCCACATGATGTATCTCAGGCCGGGCGGCCGGCGCGCCCTGAAGGAGGCCGCTTCACAGCTCTACCAGGCAACACAGTGACGGCGTGCCCACGCTGTCGGCCAGGCTGCGCCAACGCAAGCTTGCCAGTGGCGTAGCGCCCCGCAGGCTTTCGCCCGTATAGCCTGCAATGGGAGCCTGATTGGGGCAGGCTTCTTCTTCGTCCTCTTGACAGCGCCGGACACGCCGCATGGCCGATATTGCCATTCTGGAAACCCGCGAAAGGGTGCTTGCCGGCATCCTGTTCACCGGCTGCGCCTATTTCCTGTTTTCGACGCAGGACGCCGCGATCAAGCTTCTGGTCGTCGGCATCAGCGTCTGGCAGATCATGTTCTTCCGCTCGATCGCTGTGCTTATCGGCTGTGCTGCAATCGGCGGACCGCCCATCTTTGCCGACACAATGCGCTCGCCCATCGTGCGGCCGATGCTGGTGCGCAGCGCCTTCACGCTCGGCGCCTGGCTCTGCTACTACAACGCGGCCCGCTCCCTGCAGCTGGCCGAACTCACCACCATCTATTACGCCGCCCCGATCATCGTCACCGTGCTGTCGGTGGTGATGCTTGGCGAAAAGGTGCCTCTGTTGCGCTGGCTGGCGGTGTTCATCGGCTTCGTCGGCGTCTTCATCGCCTGTGATCCCACTCGTCTCGGCTTGTCCGTGCCGATGCTCTTGGTACTGGCTGCGGCAGTGCTGTGGGGCATTGCCGTGGTGCTGTTGCGCAAGACGGCGCTGGCCGAGCGCACGCTGATCCAGCTTGTGCTCAACAATTTCTACTTCCTGGTGTTTTCCACGGTGCCGGCGCTGTTGGTCTGGCAGATGCCGGACTGGCGCCAGTTGCTGCTTTTGATCAGCGTCGGCGCGCTCGGCGGCGTGGCGCAATTTATGCTGTTCGAAGGCATGAAGCGGGCGCCGGTGTCGATCGTGGCGCCGTTCGAATACACCTCATTGGTCTGGGCCTTCGGGCTCGGCTTTGCGATCTGGGGCGACGTGCCGCGTCGCGAGGTGTTTCTGGGGGCGGCGTTGATCGTCGGCGCCGGCCTGCTGATCATCGGCAACGAGCATTTCCGCAAGCGGCTATGAGTACCCCGTGCTGACAGCATGGTGGCAGGAGAAGACGGATGGCTGCTGAGATGACGGAAGCGCTCGACGGCCCAGGCACCACAGATACCGCTGCCGAGCGTACGCTCGGCATCATGCTGGTGGCGGCCTCGGCGGCTTTCTTCGCCCTCACCGGCGTGCTGACCAAATCGATCCACGCCGACCCGCTGACCATCACTTGCTGGCGCGGCTTTGTCGGCGCGATCCTGATCACCTTCTATGTGCTGTGGCGCCGGCGCCGCTCCGGCGGGCGGGAAAGCTTGCGGCTTGGCTGGCGCGGCTGGCTGCTGGCCCTCGAGGGCGCCGCGGCCAGCATCGCCTTCATCTCGGCGTTCAAATTCACCTATGTCGCCAATGTCGCGGTCATCTACGCCACCGCGTCTTTCATCACCGCGCTGCTCGCCTTCGTGCTGGTGCGCGAGCCGTTCCGGGCGCAGACGCTTGCCGCCGCCGCCGTTTCGCTGTGCGGCGTAGCGATCGTGGTCGGCTCCGGCTTCGGCAGCGGTCATCTGTTTGGCGATGGGCTCGCGCTGCTGATGACCGCCGGCAGCGCGCTCTACATGATCATGGTGCGCGCCTTCCGCGACACGCCGGTGGTGTGGGCGGGCGCAGTCTCAGCGCTTCTGCTGTTCGTGCTCGGCTGGTTCGTCACCGACCCCTTGGCGATTTCTGCTCGCGACGCCGTGCTGCTCGTCGCCTTCGGAGGATCGTTCGCAGCGGCGTCGATCCTGTGGACCGAAGGCTCGCGGCTGATCCCTGCGCCTGAGTCCGGCCTTCTCGGTGCCGCCGAAGTGCCGTTTGCGATCCTGTTCGCCTTCCTGTTCCTCGGCGAGATCGCGCCGGCCGCCAGCCTGATCGGCGGCGGCATAGTACTGTGCGCGGTTTTCGCCCATGCGGGGCGCGACTGGCTGACCGCGAGAAAAAGTGGCGGCAACCCAATAATTATTTTCCAAGTCATGGAACCATCATGCGGATCAGGCAGTTTTAGGTGCGACGGGTCACCCCCCAAGTCCCCCCAAACCCCTCGACCCGTCCTCCTCAAAGCCGACCGTAAAGGTCGGCTTTTTCTTTGGACATCAGCCGGCAAAGCCGGGCTAGGCGAGGTTGTCGCTGAGCAGGATGGCAAGATCGCGCGCCGGCCGCTCAGCGCCCTGGCCGAGTTTTATCGCGAATTGCGCTGTCGGCACCGGCGGCAGGGCGAATTCGCGCGGTGCTTCGGCAATGCCTGAATGGGCAAAGCGGGCGGTGCGCAAGGTCAGCGCGATGCCGGCATTGACCGCCGTACGCAAGCCGGCAAGGCTGGCGCTGCCGGCGGCGATGCGGTAGCGGCGGCCGGCAGCATCGAGGGCCGCAAGTGCCGCTTCGCGAAAGCCGCAATAGGGATCGAGCAGCGCCAGCGGCAGTTCCTCTTCCCGCACGGCAAGGCCCTTTTGCGAACACAGCCACAGCATCGGTTCACTGAACAGCCCTACTTCGTCATTGGCCGGCGTCTTGCGCATGACAACGGCCAGATCGAGCTGCCCGGCCTGCAGCGCCTCGCCAAGCTCGGCCGAACGGCCGACGCGCAGTTCGACCCTGACGCGCGGATGGCTGGTCGCGAAGGCGCGCAGCAACTCCGGCAGGCCGCTATCAGCGAAATCCTGTGTCGTGCCGATGGCGACGCGACCAGCGGCACGCGCGCCCTTGAGCGCCAACCAGGCCTCGCTGTGCACGGCAAGAATGCGGCGGGCATGACCAACAAGATCCTCGCCGGCCGGCGTCAGCCCGCGCCCGCGCCCCTGCGCCACCAGCAGCGGTTCGCCGACGATCTCCTCCAGGCGCTGCATCTGCGCGGTCACCGCCGAGGGCGAGCGGCCGACAACAGACGCAGCCTGAGCCAGCGAGCCGCCATCGACAAAGGCAAGGAAGGTTTTGAGCAGATCGGGATCCAGCGTTTGCATACTTCGATAATACAGAACCTTCTGTTCGAAACAATTCGATTTTTTTGATTCAAAGATGATGGCATTGTCTCTCCAACGGCAAACAGACGCCGCTCAAACGAAGGAGAGAAAATATGCCCATCATCAACATCAGCGTCACCGGCAAGCCCGACGCCAAGCTGTCCGCCACAATCGCCAAGGAAATCACCGGCCTGACCGCAGCCCATCTGCGCAAGGACCCGACGATCACCGCCGTCGCCGTCACCTATGTCGACCCGCAGCATTGGTTCGCCGGCGGCAAATCGCTGGCGGAGCATGGCGCCAACACCTTCTGGCTCGACATCAAGGTGGTCGACGGCACCAACACCAAGCTGGAACTGGAAGCCTATCTGAAGGCGATCTTCGACACCTTTGGTAAGCTGCTCGGTGGCGTGCATGAGGAGAGCTATGCCTTCGTGCATGAAGTCCCGGCCGCGGCGTACGGTTATGGCGGCAAGTCGCAGGAGTTCCGGTTCATCAGCGGGCGGATCAAGGCGGCTTGAGCGCGCGGCAGCCTGGCCTTCTGGGAGAAGGTGGCCTCGCGAAGCGGGGTCGGATGAGGGGTGTTGGTAGGATGGCAATCTTCAAGAACTAAGCGCTTGATAGGTCTTGATTTTTCAACGTCTCACTCCGCTGGAACACCCCTCAACCGTCTCGACGCTGCGCGCCGATCCACCTTCTCCCCAAGGGGAGAAGGGGAGCTTGTCCCTTCCGCATTGACCTCGCCCCCCATTGCGCTACGCTCTCCCCGAAGCGGACGAAGAGCCGCGATATCGGAACGTTGGGAGAGACGCGGTATGATCCTGACACTGGCGCTGCTTGCAGGCCTCGTGCTGGCCTGGCTGCTGATTGGCGCGATCGAGACGTTTCGTCTCGACCTGCGCTTTACCCAGGCGCTGCTCTATGTGCCGTTCAAGCTCGCCTACCGGATCGATGACCGGCGCATCCGCATTGCCCGCAACGCGCCGACGCCGGTGATCTATGTGGTCTCGCACCAGTCACGCTTCGAGCCGGCGCTGATGCTGTCGCTGCTGCCCGACGACACGCTGCACATTCTCGACGAGGCCTCGGCGCGCTCGCCCTGGATGGAGCCTTGGCGCGAGCTTGGCCGCACCATCGCCTTCAACGCCGAGCATCTCTTCGTCAGCCGGCGGCTGGTCAGGGTGCTGAAGGGTAAAGGCCGGCTTGCCGTCTATCTGCCCGATGACGTCGAGCCCGATGTGAAGACGTTTCGCCTGTTCCGCGCCGTCACCCGCATCGCCATGCAGGCCGACGCCCGCATCGTGCCGATCTTCGTCACCGGCTCGCGCGACCTGCCGGTTTCCTTGACGCCAAAGAACCGGGCGCCGCGCCACTGGTTCCCAAAACTCTCGATCAGCGTGCTGGAGCCAATGACGATTGCCGAACTGGTGGCGCGCAACCCCGACCAGGCTTCCAACACCAATGCGTTGTTCGACCGCATCGCCGAGGCGCGGCTTTATGGCAGCAACCTCGATCGCGGCCTGTTCCTGGCCATGCGCGATGCCGCGGATCGCACCGGCGCCTCGCACCCGATCATCGAGGATGTGATCAGCGGCTCGCTCAGCTATCGAAAAATGTTCATCGGCGCGCGCGTGCTCGGCCGCCGTTTCGAGGCGGTGGCGGCGCCCGGCGAAGCGGTCGGGGTTTTGCTGCCCAACGCCAATGGCGTGGTGCTTTCCTTCGTCGGCCTGCTCTCGGCCGGCCGGGTGGCGACGATGATCAACTACACGGCAGGGCCGGCCAGCGTAACCGCCGCGGTGCGCACGGCAGTCATCCGAACGGTGGTTTCCTCGCGCGCGTTCGTCGAGAAGGCGGCGCTTGCCGACATCATCGCCGCGGTCGAGGCCGGCGGCGCCAAGATGCTGTGGCTGGAGGATGTGCGCGCAAGCGTCACCACACTGGAAAGGCTCGCAGCAGCGGTGCTCTGGCGGTTCCCGCTGCAGCGGCAGGATGCGGCCAAGCCCGCCGCAATCCTGTTCACCTCAGGCTCGGAAGGCACGCCCAAGGCCGTGGTGCTGTCGCACCGCAATCTCCACGCCAACGCCATGCAGGCCGAGGCGCGCATTACCATTTCGCCGTCCGACATCCTGCTCAACGTGCTGCCGGTTTTTCACTCTTTCGGCCTGACCGGCGGCACCATCCTGCCGCTGGTGACCGGGGTGAAACTGTTCCTCTACCCGTCACCGCTGCACTACAAGATCATCCCGGAGATCGCTCGCAAGGTGAAGCCGACCATCATGTTCGGCACCGACACGTTCCTTGCCAACTATGCCCGCACCGCGAAGGATGGCGATTTCTCCAGCCTGCGCTTCGTCGTCGCCGGCGCGGAAGCGGTGAAGCCGGAGACGCGGCGCGTTTATCGCGAGCGCTTCGATGCCTCGATCATCGAGGGGTTCGGGCTGACCGAGGCCGCCCCAGTCGTTGCCGTCAACACCGCCATCCATGGCCGCGACGGTACGGTCGGACGGCTGTTGCCGGCGATGCGCATGAAGCTCGAACCGGTCGAGGGTATCGAGGGTGCCGGCCGCCTGTGGCTTGACGGGCCGAATTTGATGATGGGCTACATGACCGCTGACCGGCCCGGCGAATTGCAGCCGCTGGACGGCTGGCACGACACCGGCGACATCGTCTCGGTAGACCGCGAAGGCTTCATCACCATTCGCGGCCGGGCAAAACGCTTCGCCAAGATCGCTGGCGAGATGGTGTCGTTGGGCGCCGTCGAGATGCTGGTGCAGTCGCTGTGGCCGGAAGAGCGCCACGCCGCGGTGGCGGTGCCGGACAAGAGGCGCGGCGAGCGCATCGTGCTGGTCACCACCGCCGACGACGCCGATCCGGAAGAACTGCGCGCCTTCGGCAAGAAGGCAGGTGCGGCCGAACTGATGGTGCCCAACGACATCGTCAAGGTCGAGGAGATCCCGGTGCTGGGTTCCGGCAAGACGGATTATGTCTCGACGCGGAACCTGGCGATCGAGAAGCTGGGGCTGGGCCTGGCGGCTTAGCGTATCTCCCTCCTTGAGGGGGAGATGGCCGGCAGGCCAGAGGGGGTCGCCTCGCGTGAAGCGCCGACGTCCTCTTCGCTCAAACGAGGTCGCGTCCGGGGCGTACCGACCCCCTCTGTCGCCTTCGGCGACATCTCCCCCTCAAGGGGGGAGATAACAACTACCCAATATCCGACGGCGGCACTTTTTCGCCCTCGCGCTTGGCGCGCTTCGAATACGCCCGCACGCTGAAAGGCAGGAAGATGAGATAGCCTGCGACAGAGGCGGTCAGCGTGTACCAGGGATAGGTCATCAACAGCAGGACGTAGAGAACGACCGCCAGGATGATCGGCAGCACCTTGTCGCCCGGCACTTTCAGGCTTTTGCCGGAATAGACCGGCAGCCGGCTGACCAGCAGGAAAGCGACCAGCACAGTGAAGCCGGTGGCGACGAATGCCGTCAGGCGGTCCGGCTCGAGACCGAGCCGCAGGAAGGACAGATAGAGCGGCAGCATAACCAGCACGGCGCCGGCCGGCGCCGGCACGCCGACGAAGTATTCGCTCTGCCAGATCGGCCGGTCATGGTCTTCGTCGAGCACGTTGAAGCGCGCCAGCCGCAGGCCACAGGCGATGGTGAACAGAAGGGCTGCGATCCAGCCGAAGGAGCCGGCGCGGTCGAGCAGGAAGGCGTAGAGCACCAGTGCCGGCGCGACGCCGAAATTGACGATGTCGGCCAGCGAATCCATCTGCGCGCCGAATTTGGATGTCGCCTTCAACATGCGCGCCAGGCGCCCGTCTATGCCGTCCAGGAAGGCGGCGAGCAGCACCATCACCACGGCCGGCTCGAAACGGCCCTCGAAGCCGAAGCGGATGCCAGACAGGCCGGCGCAGATGGCAAGCACGGTGACCAGATTGGGCAGCACCATGCGCATCGGAATTTCGCGGATGCGCGGGCCGCCGCTGCCATGGGCCTCGAACTTTTTGAACGGCGCGCCCACCGCTTACGAAATCCTGACGAGCGGGGTTGCGGAGACGCCGCCGAATTCGGCGAGCACGGTTTCGCCGCCGACCGCCGTCTGGCCGACGGCGACGCGCGGCACCGCGGTCGACGGCAGGAAGACATCGACGCGCGAGCCGAAGCGGATCAGGCCAAAGCGTTCGCCGACTGCAATGGAGCCGCCGGTCTCGGCCCAGCAGACGATGCGGCGCGCCACCAGGCCGGCAATCTGCACGGCGACAACGATGCCGTTGGGACTGTCTATGACCAGCCCGTTGCGCTCGTTCTCCGAGCTTGCCTTGTCGAGTTCGGCATTGAGGAACTTGCCCGGCCGGTGCTCGATTTTGGTGATGCGGCCGCGCACCGGAGCGCGGTTCACATGGCAGGAAAAGACGTTCATGAACACCGAGATGCGGGTCATCTCGGTGTTGCCGAGGCCAAGCTCGCGCGGCGGCACGGCCGGGCCGACCGCCGAGATGACGCCGTCGGCGGGACTGACCACCAGCCTGTCATCGACGGGGGTGACACGCTCGGGGTCACGGAAGAAATAGACGCACCAGGCGGTCAGGATCAGGCCGATCCAGAACAGCACCGAGGAGAAATAGCCGAGGAACAGCGTGCCCGCACCAAAGGCGGCAATGAACGGATAGCCCTCGCGATGGATCGGAACGAAGGCATTCTTGATCGAATGGACAAGGCTCATCGGCTGGGGCTCATGGGATGGGGGCGGTCCCTGTTTCAGGTCCGGCCTCAATACCGGAAAGGCTCCGCTGCCGCAACGCAACATTGGGCAAGGCCGCATCGTCCGCAGCCGGCAGAAACGGTGACGTGCCTGCCTGTCGGCTGCTTTGCCGCCAGAATTCGGGCCAACGCCGGCTGAACGCGCGGCGAAAAGGCCGACTGGCATGGCGCCGAATTCAGGCAAAACGTATCTTGTTGCCATACGATCGTCAGCCGTGGGTGCCGTTTGACCGTACTTGTGGCAGCGAGCGACCACGCAGTTGCGCAAGGCAAGCCATCCTTCGACTGCGCCAAGGCCGCCAGCGTGGCGGAAAAGGCCATTTGCGCCGATCCGGTCCTGGCGCAAGCCGATGCCGACGTCGCGAAGAATTATACCGCGCTGCTGAAGAGGCTCGATGCTCATGCCGGCAAGGCGCTGCGGGACGACCAAAGCGATTTCATCGCCTATCGCGACCAGATCGCCGGCTTCAACGAAAGTTCGCCCAAGAACCAACAGACTTTCGATCTCGGCGAATTCCTGCGCGACCGCGCAACCTTCCTGTCCGGCATACGCAAGCCCCCCGATGCAGGTTTGATCGGCACATGGAGCAGCGTGCGCGGCAGCGTCGACATCAAGGCTGTTGGCGGAGGCAAGGTCGAAATCTCGGAAGATGTCGTTTCCAATCCAGTCTCGGGAAGTGGGTCATGCGAGATCGACGGCACGGTCGAGGAGCGCAACACTCTGCGGCTGGTCGACCGTGCCGTCGACAACGACAACCCAACCGGTTTTGTCTTTACCTTCCGACGCGACGGCGATGCGCTTGTCGTCGAGCAGAGCGACGCCGGCAAGGATGGCAGATCGGAGCCACCGTCATGCGGCGCCACGGCCATGCCGATGGAACGTTCCTCCTGAGCGAAAAACAGTAAACCTGCTGTCGGCAAAACCACCCCTCACCCGTCCTTGGTGAGACGGCGATCATGGTTCCTTGCCATGATTGCGCACCCAACAAGGAGTTACCTCAAAATGCTGAACCAGACGCGTCTCGTTGCCGCCGGCCTCGCGTTCGGGGAGTCGCCGCGCTGGCATGACGGACGGCTGTGGCTCTGCAATTGGGGCACCGGCGAGATCGTCGCCGTCGATGCAGACGGCGACAGCGAGATCCTGCTCAAGATACCAGCCACCCTGCCCTATTCCATCGACTGGCTGCCGGACGGGCGGCTGCTGGTCATCTCGGGGCGTGAAGGGCTGCTGCTGCGGCAGGAGGCGGACGGGACGCTCGCCACCCATGCCGATTTGAGAGAACTGTCAAAGAGCCCGTGGAACGAGATCGTCGTCGACGGGCGCGGCAACACCTATGTCAATGGCGGCGGGTCGGCGCCTGCACCGGGCGAGCATTTCGGGCCCGGCACCATCGTGCTGATCACGCCGGACGGCTCGGTTCGACAAGTGGCCGAGAACATCGCTTTCGCCAACGGCATGGCGGTGACGCCGGACAACAGGACACTGATCGTGGCGGAGTCGCATGCCAACCGGCTGACCGCCTTCGATATCGCGGAGGATGGCGGGCTTTCCAACCGCCGGGTCTGGGCCGATCTCGATGGCTTTCCCGACGGCATCTGCCTCGATGCCGAAGGGGCTGCCTGGTACGCGGATGTTCCCAACAAGCGCTGCGTGCGGGTGCGCGAAGGTGGCGAGGTGTTGCAGACAGTCGATGCCGATCGCGGCTGCTTTGCCTGCATGCTGGGCGGGCCGGATGGCACGACACTGTTCATCGTCGCCGCCGAATGGCGTGGTTTCGAGAACATGATCAGCGATGCCCGCACCGGCCAGGTGCTGAGCGTCGAGGCGCCAGCACCTGGCACGGGCTGGCCCTCCTACATCTCAGGCAGACGCTGATAGTTGGCGATATCGGCCTTCACACCCAACCGGGCAATGGTCTCCTGCGGGTTGAAGCCCGCCCGCTCGTGGGCCGCCTTGACGATCGGCACGACATTGTCGACGGCCGCCTGGTTTTCCCATTCGACAATGGTGACCAGGTTGAACTCACCCGGACCCGAAAATTGCTCGAGCACGAAATCCTGGACGAAGCCTTGCTGCAGACGCAGCAATTCATGAGTCGCCCTGACCTTGCGAAGGATTTCTTCACGGGCCTCGGCAGGAACGACGAATTTGTCGACCCTGAACACGGCTGCCTCGGCAAGTTTATCCATTTGAATCTGTCTCCGTTCTTGAACGACTTGGGTTCGGTGGCTCAGGAAAGGGTTTGCGATCTCAACTTAGGTTGAGGTCAAGGGGAAATTTTCGGTGGTGATGATGGCGACGACGCTGCGTATCTCCCCCCTTGAGGGGGAGATGGCCGGCAGGCCAGAGGGGGTCGGTTCGACTGGATGCGCCCCCCTTGCGACCGATGAAGGTTAGCGCTCCACGCGCGGTGAGCCCCTCTGTCGCCTTCGGCGACATCTCCCCCTCAAGGGGGGAGATCGGCGCTCCGCCGCCTAGCTCACCTCCGAAGTCCTTCTGCGCACAACCACACCCAACTCATCGCTCTCCCTGGCAATCCGAAGCCTCTCTTCGGCTTCCGTCGCCTCGCGCTGGCGATCCCACATCGAGGCGTAGAGGCCATGTTGGCGCATCAGCTCGGCATGGGTGCCGCGCTCGGCGATCTCGCCGTCCTTGAGTACGATGATCTCGTCGGCGGTGATCACCGTCGACAGGCGGTGGGCAATGACGATGGTGGTGCGGCCCTTGCTGACTAGGTCGAGGGCGGCTTGGATCTCCTGTTCGGTGTGGCTGTCCAGCGCCGAGGTCGCCTCGTCGAGCATCAGGATCGGCGGCGCCTTCAAAATCGTGCGGGCAATCGCCACGCGCTGCTTTTCGCCGCCCGACAGCTTTAGCCCGCGCTCACCGACCATCGAGCGATAACCTTCCGGCAGCCGTTCGATAAACGGGCCGATCTGGGCAAGCTCGGCGGCTTTCTGCATATCCTCTTCGCTGGCACCGATGCGACCGTAACGGATGTTGTAGGCGATGGTGTCGTTGAACAGCACGGTGTCCTGCGGCACCATGCCGATGGCGCCGCGCAGGCTCGCCTGCGTCACATCACGGACATCTTGGCCGTCGATCAGCACCTGACCGCCCTGGACGTCGTAGAAGCGGAACAAGAGCCGCGAAATCGTCGACTTGCCGGCGCCGGACGGGCCCACGATGGCCACCGTCTTGCCGGCCGGAACCTCAAAGGAGACGCCCTTCAGAATCTTGCGGCTGGGGTCGTAGGCGAAGTGCACGTCGCGGAACTCGACCTTGCCGGCTGTAACAGCGAGCGGCTTGGCATCCGGCTTGTCGGTGATTTCCTGCGGCACATCGAGCAGGTCGAACATCTGCTCGATGTCGGTCAGCCCCTGGCGGATTTCGCGGTAGATGAAGCCGATGAAATTGAGCGGCACCGAAAGCTGCATCAGCATGGCGTTGATGAAGACGAAGTCGCCGACCGTCTGCGTGCCGGCCTGCACCTCCAGCGCCGACATGCACATGACGATGACGGTGCCGAGACCGAAGATGATGCCCTGGCCGAAATTCAGCCAACCGAGCGAGGTCCATATCCTGGTCGCCGCCATTTCATAGCGCGCCATCGAACGGTCGAAGCGCTCAGCCTCCATACCCTCGTTGTTGAAGTATTTGACGGTCTCGTAGTTGAGCAGCGAGTCGATCGCCTTGGTGTTGGCGTCGGTGTCGCTGTCGTTCATGTCGCGGCGGATCGAGATGCGCCAGTCGCTGGCGCGCACCGTGAACCAGACGTAGAGCCACACCGTGGCCGCCACCACGACCACATATTTCCAGCCATAGGTGTAGGCGAAGATGCCGGTGGTCAGCGCGAATTCGAGGATGGTCGGCGCCGTGTTCAGCATGATGAAGCGCACGATCGTCTCGATGCCCTTGGTGCCGCGCTCGATGATGCGCGACAGGCCGCCGGTGCGGCGCTCGAGGTGAAAGCGCAGCGACAGCTGGTGCATGTGAACGAAGGTGCGGAACGCAAGCTGGCGCACCGCATACTGGCCAACGCGGGCAAACAGCGCATCGCGCAGCTGGTTGAAGCCGAGTTGCACCAGCCGCACGACATTGTAGGCGACGACCAGCATCACCGGCGCCAGCAGGAAGGACGGCAGCGGCGGCGGCGATTTGGCGTCACCGGCCAGAGAATCGGTCGCCCATTTGAAGAAGTACGGCCCGGCAACCAGTGTCAGCTTGGCAACGACCAGAAGCAGCGTTGCCCAGGTGACGCGTGCCCTGAGATCGGCGCGGTCGGCCGGCCACATATAGGGCCACAGATTGCGCAAGGTGCTGAAGGTCGAGCTATCGGAAACGGTTTTTTCTGCCACTTGTCTTGCCTTTTGGGTGAGAAATCAGCGGCCGGAGCAGCAGGAATTGACGAGTGCGGTCAGCGATGCGGAAACGTCGGCGAGCGCGGCGCGGTCGACTTCGTAGCGCGAGCGCTGACGGTCGGATTGGAAGCGGACCAGCCCGGCTTCGACCAGGATCTTCAGATGCTGGGACACGGTGGACTGCGCCAGATCGAGATGATCGACCACCTCGCGGCAGCAGCAGGAATTGCTGGCCGAGAGATGTCTAAGGATCTCGATGCGCGCCGGATGCGAGAGTGCCGCGAAGCGGGCGGCAACGGCGCGGCTTTGGGGCGGTGCGCAGTTTGCGTGGTCTGGTTCAGCGAGCGAGTCTGCCATCGTTCATCGGCGATAGACGATGAACGGGTGCGTGGCAAGCTAACCCGATGGGTAGAGCGACCTAATCTCCCCCCTCGAGAGGGAGATGTCGCCGAAGGCGACAGAGGGGGTCGGTACGTCCTGACGCAACGTCGTTTGCAGCAAAGAGAAGGTCGGCGTTCTATGCGCGGCGACCCCCTCTGGCCTGCCGGCAATCTCCTCCACTCGGGGGGAGATTAGCCAATCGCCAAACTACTGCGTCTTCGTCTGCGCCGTCGTCGCTTGCTCGCCCATCGCCTTGAGGTCGGCGGCTTCGCCTTCCTTGGACTTTTCCGGAACCTTGAACACCTGCCCCGGCCAGATGCGGTCGGGATCGCTGATCTGGTCCTGGTTGGCGAGATAAATGGTCGAGAAGCGCACGCCGTGACCGTAGACGCGCCGCGAGATCCGCCACAGCGTGTCGTGCCTGCGGATGATGACCGCGCCGTCGGCATGTTCGAGCTTTGGCGCCACCGTCTCGGGCACGTCGGGCGTTGCCGCCGCGACGACGGCTGGAGCCTCAGCGGCGGGCGCTGCCGGTGACGCAGGTGCCTCGGCAACCGCCGGGGCAGCCGGAGCCGGGGCTTCAGCCGCCGGTGCGGCTGGTGCGGATGCGGCAGCAGCCGGTGCGGGCTTTGCAGGGGCAGCCGCGACATTGGCTGGCGCAGGCTCCGGAGCGGCTGGTGCTTCGGCAGCAGCCGGTGCGGCCGGCTCAGCAAGCTTTGCTTCGGCGGGCTTGGTCTCGGCGGGCTTGGCCTCCGCGGGCGCCACGGCGGCGATCGCCTCGCCGGGTTCGCGCTCGAACGGCACGGCGGCACGCGCTACCACCTTCACGCCGTCCGCATCGAGACCGTCGACATGGATGGTGTAGTTGCCGACCGGGATATCGCGCGTCGCCTCGACCAGGAAATGACCGTCGGGCGAGGTCACCGCATCACCAAGCAGGATATCGTTGGCATAGGCGCGCACCTTGCGGCCGGCGTCAGCCAGACCGGCAACGAAAATTTTGTCGCCGTCGATCTCGACCGCTTCGACGACGATCTTGGGTTCAGCCACGGCGGCAGCCGGCGGCGTCGCCGGTGCCGGCACCGGTGTTGCCGGAGCGGCGGCGGCTTCCACAGCCGGAGCTGCAGGCGCGGTTTCAGCGGGAGCGGCGGGTGCGGTCGCGGCAGGTGCATCGGCGGCCGGGGCAGCAGCCTGATCGCCGGCGGCCGGTGCCGCGGGCTTGGTCTCAGGCGCCGGGACGCTAAGCAGCTCGGCCGGCTTGCCGGGTTCCTCGACCATCGCCAGCACCTGGCCGGCGGCGTCCTTGGGAACCGAAACGACGGCGGTCTGCACGGAAGGGGTAACCACATCGTCGGCCGTCGCGCGCAACGCAATCGTATAGTCGCCGGGCTTCAGCGGATCGTCGAGAACGATGACGAAGGCGCCGTCCGGACCGGCGACAGTCGAGCCAAGCACCGAGGAGCCGTTGAGGATCTCGATCTTCGAATTGGGCGCAGCATTGCCGGCAACGACGATCGAGCCGTTGCTTTCGACGCGCACGACGTCGAAGCTCGGCGCAACCGGGCCGGCCGCGGCCGGCGCTGGGGTTGTTGGGGCAGCAGCGGGCGCGGCAGGTGCCGCCGGAGCCGCAGCTTCGGTCGCGGGAGCCGTTGCGTCGGCAGGCGCGGGTGCTGCGGGAGCCTTGGCATCGGTGGGCGCGGCGGGCGCCGGCGGCAGCCTTCCCTCGGTCCCCGGATCGGCCGGCTTTTCAGCCGGCGGCGTCAGCGATGCAATCGCCGCAGGCGGCGTGGGATTCAGATACGGGTCGAGTGCGCCCGATACATAGGCGGTTCCGACGACCGCGACGGTCCCACCGGCCGCGAACAGAAACGCCTTCAATGGATTAACAGCCATATTTCCCCTACCCCTTAGCCACCTGAAGCCGGTCTAGCGTGTTTTGCCGGCACCGACAAGAAAAAGCCCGGGCTTGTCAGCCCTTGGGGCTTGACCCCGCATTCAGACCCAATCACCAATCACGAATGAACACGATTCGATCCGTCTGCGTCTATTGCGGCTCGTCTCCGGGCCGCGATGAAATCTATGCCAAGGCCGGGCACCTGCTTGGCCGCTCGCTCGCCAAAGCCGGCCTGCGGCTGGTCTATGGCGGCGGCACCAAAGGCATTATGGGCGCAGTCGCCGAAGGCGCGCTCAAGGCCGGCGGCAAGGTAACGGGCATCATTCCGCGCTTCCTCATCAACAAGGAGGCGACCGAAACCGCGCTTGACCGGCTCGACGAGTTGCTGATCACCGACAACATGCACGAGCGCAAGCACAAGATGTTCGAGAAATCCGACGCCTTTGTGGCGCTGCCCGGCGGCATCGGCACGGTCGAGGAAATCGTCGAGATCATGACCTGGGGCCAGCTCGGCCATCACCGCAAGCCGATCGTCTTCGCCAACGTTCAAGGGTTCTGGGATCCGATGCTGGCGCTGCTCGACCATATGGCCAGCGAAGGCTTCATCCACACCGCACAGCGGGTCAGGCCGCTGGTGGTCGAAGACCCCGAGGCAATCGTCGCCGCCATCATGGTGGCGGGGTCGTCGGTCGATGCCCCGACGGAAGGCGTGCAGTCGGTGATTGATAAGATGTGATAGTGAATAGTGAGAGAGGCCCCGCTGCCCATCACGCCGTAGCGCGAAGATCCTCGACGATAGTGCCGGAGGCAGCGACCTCCGCTTCATGGTCCGGCTCCCGCCAGGTCTCGGCGAGACCCGCCGCATACCAGTCCTGCATCGCCGGCAGGCCGAGCAATTGCGCGGGATAGGCGGCAGCAGCACCTTCGAAAGACAATCCATAGGACTGGACGCGGAACGCCACCGGGGCGAAGAAGGCATCGACTGCGGTGAAATGGCCGCCGGCAAGGAACGGCCCGCCGAACCGGGCAAGGCCATCGTTCCAGAGATCGCCCAAACGGAACAGATCCTGCTTAAGCGCGTCCGACATCGGCAACGGTTTTACCCGCAAGCCGCAATTCATCGGGCATGCGCCGCGCAAGGCCGTGAAACCAGAATGCATTTCGGCGGCGGCCGAGCGCGCCCAGGCTCGCGCCTTGGCCTCGGCAGGCCACACGCCATGGTGGCGCTCGGCGAGATACTCGGCAATAGCCAGCGAATCCCAGACAGCCCAGCCGTCATCCACCAGGCAAGGCACGCGCCCGCTGGGCGAGAACGCCCGGTAGAGATCGAAACTGGGCCCGGTCGGAAACGGCGTCAATTGCTCCTCGAACGGAATGTCGAGGGTGCACATCAGCACCCATGGCCGCAGCGACCATGACGAATAGTTCTTGTTGGCGATATGCAGCACGTACATCGAAAGGCTCCCTACTTCGGGGCCAACGCCACCGGGCGGATTTCACGGCCACGAAACATCGACCAGGAATACATCGCCAATGCCGCCCAGATCAGCGCAAAGGCAATTGCTTGCGTGGTGCCGAACGGCTCGTCGAAAATCAGCACGGCGATCAGGAACACCATGGTCGGTGCGATGTACTGCATGATGCCGATGGTGGAGAGGCGCAGAAGCTTGGCGCCGAAGGCGAACAGAAGCAGCGGCACCGAGGTGACTGGCCCGCAGCCGATGAGCAAAGCCATATCGGTGCCGTTGCTGGAGATGAAATGGTCCTGGCCGTTGACGACTAGGAAGACGACGTAGGCAAGCGCCGGCACCGACAGCAAAAGCACTTCGAGCAGAAAGCCCTGGCTCGGGCCGATCGGCAGCGTCTTGCGGAAGAACCCATATGCAGCGAAGGAAAACGCCAGCGCCAACGATACCCAAGGCAATTTGCCGGCATCGACGGTCAGAACGGCAACTGCGACCGCCGCCAGCAACACGGCCGCGATCTGCAGCCGGTCGAGCTTCTCGCCGAGCAACAACGCGCCGACGACGATGCTAACTAATGGGTTGATGTAGTATCCGAGCGCGGTCTCGACGGTGCGGTCAACCGAGATCGCCCAGACATAGATGGCCCAATTGACGGAGATCAGGGTCGCCGTCAACGCCGCCATGGCGATGCTGCGTGGTGAGCGGATTGCCCCCTTGAAATCGGCGGTCCGACCGGCCCAGACCAGCACTGCAGCAGCAATCGGCACCGACCAAACGATGCGGTGGGCGATCACCTCGATCAGCGGCAGATGCGCAACCGCCTTCATGTAGAAGGGCAACAGCCCCCATAGCAGATAAGCGCCGAGCGCGAGGAGAAAGCCGTTGCGGGCTTTGGAGTCGGCGTCGGGCTGGATCGTGTCGCTGGCCATGGCAAACGCTATGGCCCAGTGGGCCATCCAAAACCATCGCAAAATTATGATGGATCAATGGACTTCCGCTGATGGTTCAAGGGGCGGCGCCAGTTCCTCGCCCCACTTCGGGGGGCGAGAAACCCACGTCTTGCAACCCTACTCCGCCGCCACCAATCCCGCCATGTCGCGGTTCTTCATCAGCTTGTAGACAATCGAATCCATCAGCGCCTGGAAGGAGGCGTCGATGATGTTTTCCGAGACGCCGACCGTCCACCAGCGTGCGCCGGTGCCGTCATGCGATTCGATCAGGACGCGAGTGATCGCCTCGGTGCCGCCATTGAGGATACGCACCTTGAAATCGGCGAGCTCCATGTCGGCGATCTCGCTCTGGAACTTGCCGAGGTCCTTGCGCAACGCGATGTCGAGCGCGTTGACCGGGCCGTGGCCTTCGGCCACCGACATTTTCTCCTCGCCCTCGACCATCACCTTGACGATGGCTTCGGAGACCGTCTTCAACTGGCCGTTGGCATCGAAGCGGCGCTCGACCATGCAGCGGAACGAAGTGACGTTGAAGAACTCCGGCAGGCCGTGCAGCATTTTGCGCGCCAACAGCTCGAAGGAGGCATCGGCCCCCTCATAGGCGTAGCCCTCGGCCTCGCGCTCCTTGACCACCGAGATCAGCTCATCGAGACGATGGTCGTCTCTGGGCACATCGATGCCGCGCCGCTTCAGCTCGGCGAGGAAATTGGCCTTGCCACCCTGGTCCGAAACCATAACGCGGCGGCGGTTGCCTACCGCCTCGGGCGGCACATGTTCATAGGTCGCCGGCTCCTTGGCCAGTGCGGAGGCATGGATGCCGGCCTTGGTGGCGAAGGCTGAGGCGCCGACATAGGGCGCCTGCGCTTCCGGAGCGCGGTTCAGCAATTCGTCGAAGGCGCGGGAAAGCCGGGATATCCCGGTCAGCGCCTCGGCCGAGATGCCGGTTTCAAACCGATCGGCGAAGGCCGGCTTCAGCGCCAGCGTCGGTACGATCGAGACCAGATTGGCGTTGCCGCAGCGCTCGCCGATGCCGTTCAGCGTGCCTTGGATCTGGCGCACGCCGGCCTCGACGGCGGCGAGCGAATTGGCCACCGCTTGGCCGGTGTCGTCATGGGCATGGATGCCGAGATGGCCGCCCGGAATACCTGAAACAATGACCTTGTCGACGATGGCGCGCACTTCCGAGGGCTGCGTGCCACCATTGGTGTCGCACAACACCACCCAGCGCGCGCCGGCATCATAGGCGGTCCTGGCGCAGGCCAGTGCGTAGTCCGGATTGGCCTTGAAGCCGTCGAAGAAATGCTCGCAATCGACCATCGCTTCCTTGCCGGCGGCAACAGCTGCTTCGACCGACGCGTTGATCGAGTCGAGGTTTTCCTCATTGGTGCAGCCGAGCGCGACGCGGACATGATAGTCCCAGCTCTTGGCGACGAAGCAGATGGCGTCGGACTTGGACTGCACGAGCGCTGCCAGGCCCGGGTCGTTGGATGCCGACACGCCTGCCCGCTTGGTCATGCCGAAGGCGACGAACTTTGCCTTCGCCGTGCGCTTCTGCTGGAAGAAGGCGGTGTCGGTCGGATTGGCGCCGGGATAGCCGCCTTCGACATAGTCCATGCCGAACTCATCGAGCAGCTTGGCAATCGCGATCTTGTCCTCGACGGAAAAGTCGATGCCCGGCGTCTGCTGGCCATCGCGGAGGGTTGTGTCGAAGAGATAGAGGCGTTGTTTGGTCATTGTTCTGTTGGCGCGCGAGCACCCCCCTCTGGCCTGCCGGCCATCTCCCCCTCAAGGGGGAAGATCGGCAGCTTTAGCGTCGGATCGTTTCCTGCAGCGACGGAGATTTGCGAAAGCGCCGATGACAGCCAATCTCCCCCCTTGAGGGGGAGATGTCCGGCAGGACAGAGGGGGGTGCCACGCGCTGTCATTTCCCCGCAAACCCATCCGTCGCGCGTATCAGCCGATCCAGAATCCCCGGCTCCGAATAGGAATGGCCGGCGCCTTCGATGAGGTGGAAATCCGCCTTCGGCCAGGCCTTGTGCAGGGCCCAGGCATAGCGCGCCGGGCACGGCATGTCGTAGCGGCCGTGGACGATTGTGCCGGGAATATCCGCGAGCTTATGGGCATCGCGCAGAAGCTGCCCCTCCTCCAGCCAGCCGGCGTGGACGAAATAGTGGTTCTCGATGCGGGCAAAGGCGATGGCGAAGTCGTCCTCGCCGAACTTGTCGCTGGTCTCCGGCTCCGGTAGCAGCGTGATCGTCTCACCTTCCCACAGGCTCCAGGCAAGGGCGGCTTCCAGCTCCGCCTTGCCATCGGCGCCGACCAACCGCCTGCGGTAAGCGGCCATCATGTCGCCGCGCTCGGCTTCAGGAATTGGCGCCAGGAAACGCTCCCATTTGTCGGGGAACATCTCGGAGACGCCGAACTGATAGTACCATTCGAGTTCGGCGCGGGTCAGCGTGTAGATGCCGCGCACGACAAGCTCGCTGACGCGATTAGGATGCGTCTCGGCATAGCCCAGCGCCAGCGTCGAGCCCCACGAGCCGCCGAACACCAGCCATTTTTCGAAGCCGCACATCTCACGCAGCCGCTCGATGTCGGCAACCAGGTGCCAGGTGGTGTTGGCCTCGAGCGAGGCGTTGGGTGTCGATTTCCCGCAGCCGCGCTGGTCGAACAGGATGACGTCGTAAAGCTTCGGGTCGAACAATTGCCGATGTTTTGGCGAGAAGCCGCCGCCGGGACCGCCATGCAGGAAAACGGCCGGCTTGGCGCCCCTGGTTCCGGAGCGCTCCCAGTAGATATGATGGCCGTCGCCGACATCGAGCATGCCGGACTCGAACGCCTCGATCTCTGGATAAAGAGTACGAAGTTCACTGTTCATTTCATTGCTCATATTTTCAGGCCGTGCGCGGGCCAGTCCGTGGTTTCGTGGTCGGGATGCTGGAAGGAGATGATCTGCTCCTGGCGGGAGTAGAAATCCGGATCCTGATGCATGGGCTGGTCAAAGATCGTTTCCACCCAAGGCAATCGGACCGCGTAGTTGACCTGGATCTGCGGCGCCAGATCGGAGCGGTCGTCGAAGGCGCCGATGGCGATCTCCAGTGCGCCAGGTTGGCGATAGGTCAGCGGTGTACCGCAGCGGGCACAGAAGCCGCGATCGATGTTGACCGACGACTGGAAATAGGTGGGCTCTTCGCGCATCCATTCGACGCCATCCTTGGGCACTGTCACCAGCGCGCCGAAAAACGAACCGAACTGTTTCTGGCACATGCGGCAATGGCAGATGGACGCCCGGCCGAGCTTGCCCTTGATGCGGAAACGCACGGCACCGCACTGGCAGCCGCCGGTTCGAACTTCATCGGTCATGATTTTCCCTCTGGCGGCCGGTGTTCGGTGTCCCATTGTTCGGTGTCATGGTCGGGATGCTGGTAGGAGACGAGCTCGGCGAGATAAGGCGCCGACGACATGTCGGCCATGGTGTCCTCGCCCGGCAATTGCGGGATGGTATCGACATAGGGAAGTTTTGCCTCCGTGCCCCACTGGATCAGCGGCACGATATCAGCCGGATTGTCGAAGGCGCCGATGGCGAGGCCGATGCCGTCGGGCGCGGTAAAGGTCAGCGGCGTGCCGCAATTGGCGCAAAAGCCACGATCGACATGGCTGGACGAGGCGAAATATTTCGGTTCGCCGCGCGTCCAGTCGAGTTTGGCGCCACGCACCGAGACCAGGGGCGCGTAAAATGAGCCGAACGCCTTCTGGCACATGCGGCAATGGCAGATCGAGGCGTCACCCAGCGCACCCTCGACGCGAAAGCGCACCGCGCCGCACTGGCAGCCACCGGTGTAGATCGGCCGGTTGTCGAGGCTCATGGCGTCTCACTCCGTTTCATAGTCATTCGGGCGCATGGCAGACGGCCTCGACATTGTTGCCGTCGGGATCCAAGACGAAGGCGCCGTAATAGTCCGGGTGATAATGCGGGCGCAGCCCCGGCCCGCCATTGTCCTTGCCGCCGGCGGCGAGCGCCGCGGCATGGAAGGCGTTGACCTCGGCGCGGCTGCGCGCGGTGAAGGCGACGTGCTGATGGGTCCTCGGCTTGTCATCGCTGGCCTGCAGCCAGAACACCGGCCGGTCGCGGCCATAGCCACCGACCTTCGCGCCGGTATATTCCAGTGGCACCATGTAGATCAGCGAGGCGCCAAGCGGCGCTATCGCCTGGTCATAAAAGGCTTTCGACGCGTCGAAGTCGGCGACATTGATGCCGAGATGGTCGATCATGAAACAAGCTCCTCCCTTGCTGGCGCCGGCACGTCGGCGCCGGCCAAGCCGGCCCCGATGACGATGTGCTGGCAGGCATTGTCGATATCGCGGATGACGTCGTCGTTCCAGAAGCGCAGGATGGTCCAGCCACTGGCACTCAATTGAGCGCTGCGTGCCTTGTCGCGTTCTGCATCTTCTACGTCGGCATGCTGACTGCCATCAACCTCGACTACGAGGTGGTGGGCCGAACAGGCGAAGTCGACAATGTAGGGTCCAATCGGTACCTGTCGGCGAAAGCTCATCCCGATCAGCCGGTGAGCCCGCAACTCATTCCACAGTTTCAGCTCGGCATCGGTCATGACGCGACGCATGGACTTTGCATTCTTGCGCTGACGCGATGGAACGAGGTCGTGACCCATGCTCAGGCCACTCCGCGCTGGCGATTAGCGAAAACCGAGGCGAGGGCTGATCTCCCCCCTTGCGGGGGAGATGTCCGGCAGGACAGAGGGGGGTGCTGTCCCGCCAGCGTCTCAACCGGCAGCCATTGCGTTCTCAGAAAGTGGCCTAAATGAAAGTGGGCAAGAAGGAACGCTGGCGTTCCTTCGAACCCCCCTCTGTCCTGCCGGACATCTCCCCCGCAAGGGGGGAGATTGGCTGTCGCTGCCGCCTTCGCCAATCTTACAACGGTGTCTCGCGCCACCCTCACCGCTTCACCTCCCACGTCGTCACGCGTTCGTTGGTGACAGGATCCTTGCCGTCCTTCAGCTGCACGCCTTGCTCCAGAAGCTCGTCGCGGATGCGGTCGGCCTCGGCCCAGTTTTTCGCTGCGATCAGTTCCAAGCGCTTGGCGATCGCCTTGGCGATCGCTGCCTCGTCGACCTTGGCCGCGCCGATATCGAAGCCGAGGAACAACAGCGATGCCTTCAGCGATGCGGCCGCTTCGTTGCCCTCCGCGGCCTCACCGGCAAGCTGCGTGAGCTGCTGGAAGGCGGCATAGGTGGCGAGGTCGTCAGACAGCGCCGCCACAATCTCCGCCGGGACTTGCCCTGCCGACGGCGCCAGGTCAGCCGCGCGTTTCCATTTGCGCAGCGTGTTCTCGGCTTCCTCCAGCTTGCGCACGGAGAAATCGATCGGCTCGCGGTAATGCGTCATCAGCATCGCCAGACGCAGCACCTCGCCCGGCCATTTGCGGCCGCCGAAAGTTTCGGTCTCCAGCAGTTCGGCGATCGCGTAGAAATTGCCGACGCTCTTCGACATTTTCTGGCCCTCGACCTGCAGGAAGCCATTGTGCATCCAGATATTGGCCATGACGTCGGTGCCGTGGGCGCAACGCGACTGGGCGATCTCGTTCTCATGGTGCGGGAAGATCAAATCGAGGCCGCCGCCATGGATGTCGAAGACATCGCCGAGATAGGCGGCCGACATGGCCGAGCATTCGATGTGCCAGCCCGGCCGGCCCCTGCCCCATGGGCTGTCCCAGCCGGGCTCTTCCGGTGACGACAATTTCCACAGCACGAAATCGCCCGGGTTCTTCTTGTGAGCGTCGACGGCAATTCGCGCACCGGCCTGCTGTTCGTCGAGATTGCGCTTCGACAGCTCGCCATAATCCGGCATCGAGGCGGTGTCGAACAGCACTTCGCCGGCGGCGACATAGGCGTGGCCGCGTTCGATCAAACGTTCGATCAAGGTGATCATGTCAACCTTGCCGTCGGCGCGGCGCGCGACGAACTCGGTGGCGCGTGGCTCGACCGTCGGCGGCAAGCAGCCGAGTGCGGCGACATCCTTGTGATACTGGTCGGCGGTTTTTTCGGTGACGCGGCGGATCGCCTCGTTGAGCGTCAGGCTTCCCGACGCGATCTCGGCGCCGAAATCGCGCAGCGCGCGGGCGTTTATCTTGTCGTCGACATCTGTGATGTTGCGCACATACGTGACACCAGCCTCGCCATAGAGGTGACGCAGCAAACGGAACAGCACGTCGAAGACGATCGCCGGACGCGCATTGCCGATATGGGCAAAGTCGTAGACGGTTGGGCCGCAGACATACATGCGCACATTCGACGGGTCGATCGGGAGGAACACGTCCTTCGTCCGCGTTAGCGTGTTGTAGAGGCTGAGACCCTTCGATGCGTCAGACATGCGTGCCCTTCCGGTCCGTTAAGTTCTGGAGAGAGCCTTACCTGTGCCAAGGCACAAATCGGGCTCCAGCCTGCTGGCCGGGGCGTTTGTCCACTCTGGGGAAAGATGAGGCGAAAACGTCCGGACCAGCGCGAAGCTAGCCAATAATGCAAATGCCACAAATGGCGAAAAACGTTTTCATCGGCGGCTTTATCGCCTTGGCCGGTGTTGCCGTCAAGTCGCAACTTCCGGCAAAAGCATCGCTGGTTCATAGGTCAGGAGCCGCTGAAACATTTTATTAAACATGTCGGCACAGTCATGAAACATTCGCCGGCTAGTTCACCATAGGTCACGATTCGGTCAGATTCGGCCGGCAAACGCAGACACGGAAATGTTACAGGGAAGAGATCGATGTCACGAACCAAGCAGGAATCGAGCCGCGCCAAGCAACCGGCGCTCGCCAACCACTACCGTGCGATCGGCCCGGCCGCGATCGTCGCCGCCCTTCTCCACACCGCGAAGAATAAAAAGCCGGCGCCGAAAATCACTTCGCCCCGCGCTGCCTGAACAGGCATCGTGCCGCCGCCGACAAGGCGTGCGCCGGAACGGAAGGCTGAGGCCCCATAGCGCGCCTGAAAACAACAGCTCTTCCTATTGAGCAGGTTCTTCCCGAAGACCGGACATGGCTTCTTGGGAGCGCGCTCTAAAACAGCGTCATCTGACTGTCGTCCGCTCCGGGCTTCTGGCGCCTGACCTTGCCGGGCTCGACGATGCCCATGTCCTGTATCTCGGGCCCGATGTTGGCGACCTTGTTGACGAGGTCGGAGACCGGAATTGCCTCGAAGAAATCGGGCAGCGCGGGCTTGAGCAGGTCGGCCACATCGCGCGGTTCGAGCGTGCGGCAGTCCAGCCAGCGGGCAAAATCTTCAGGCGCGATCACCACCGGCATCCGGTCATGGATATGGGCGGTGCCGGCATTGGCGTTGACGGTAAGAATAGCGCCGGTGTCCATTTCCGAACCGCCCGGCTCGGCATAGGTTTCGATCAGCCCGGCAAAGGCGATCAACCCGCCATGCCTCGGCCGTATCCAGTAGGGCTGGCCCTTCTTGCCGCTCCCGGATTGCTGCCACTCATAGAAGCCGGAGGCCGGCACCAAGGCACGGCGATGGCGCATGGCGGCTCTGAACGAGGCTTTTTCAATAGCGCCTTCCGAACGCGCGTTGATGAGCAGCGGAAATTCCCTGGTGTCCTTGACCCAGGTGGGGATCAGTCCCCAGCGCACCAGCATCGCCTGGCGATCCGGGAAATTCGAGCCCGGCATGCGCGGCGGCCCCGACAGCGCCATCAGCACTGGCTGCGTCGACGCGATGTTGTAGCGGGCCGGAAAATCCTCCAGCTCCGCCAGGCCGAGCAAGGCGGCAGTCTGGTCCGGCGTGGCCGTCAGGGCAAAGCGTCCGCACATGGGAAAGCTCGATGAAATGATCCGATCGCGAAAGTGGCGATGGAACCGGCGTTGCGCAACCGCTAAAGCTCAATGCCGCCGGCCGGTCCACAAGGGTCGGCCTCAAATAGGCGAAAACGAGATCGATGAACGAGCAGCGCAAGACACTTCCCGCAGTCTCGGTCGCCGTCGTGCGCGGCAGGACGGTGCTGCTGGTCAAGCGGGCGCGGCCGCCGTCGCAGGGGCTTTATGCCTTTCCCGGCGGCAAGGTCGAGCCCGGCGAGACGCTGCAAGAAGCAGCAGTGCGCGAGTTGCTGGAGGAAACCGGGCTGCGGGCGCAGGACTATCGTCCGCTTCGCGACATCCACATCGACGGCAGCGGCGAGAATCACCCGGTCGACTATCTGCTGACCGTGTTCGGCGCCGTTTATGCCGGCGGCGAAGCTACGGCCAGCGACGATGCCGAGACCGCCGCCTTCTATAGTCTTGATGAAATGGCGACGCTGCCGCTCGCGAGTGACGTCGTGGAGGTGGCTGAAGAGCTTTTGGCCTGAAGCAAACCGGTATCCGCCCCTCCGAGAATCGCCTTGCAGGCGACAAAATGTTTCGCCAGATAGACTTATGACCCGCACCTCGCTGTTCCTTGCCGCATGCCTCGCCGCCGCCACGGCTGTTGGCGTGCAGCCGGCGCTGGCCGCCGAGTCGCCGTTCGAGCCCGGGCTGATGCGACTGGCCGAGGTGCTGGGATCGCTGCATTTCCTGCGCAATCTGTGCGGCGAAAAGGGCGACCAGTGGCGCACCGAGATGGAAAAGCTGATCGATTCGGAAAATCCCGATCCGGAGCGGCGTGCCCGCTTCATCGCCAGCTTCAACCGCGGTTACCGTTCCTTCGGCGGCACCTATACCCAATGCACGCCGTCAGCGACCGAAGCCATCAGCCGCTACATGAAGGAAGGCGAGACGCTGTCGCGCGACATCGCCTCGCGTTACGGCAACTGACGAGCGCCAGACGGCGTTTAGCCAACGCCTTTTCGAGCACCCGCCTTGTATCCACGGCACGTTGATGCAATCTTGGTGTTGCACTTGCGCAACAGTATTAACGAAACGTTAGCGCGCGAATGCGGAATTAACTCAAACTGAAGGTTTTCATCCCGCTCACCGGTCTAATCGGCTAAGTTTGAATCGGACCGAACGCAGGCGACGAAGTTTGTAAAGACGATCAAAAAAATGTCGTATTTACAGATACTTACTTAGCCTGCGTGAGATAGGGGCAGCCCAAGCCGGATCCGACCCGTCGGACCGCCGCTTGAAAAGGTGGACATCGCAAATGGAACATGGCGTCAACGACATCGACGCGCTGGTCAGGGAAGAAAAGCGCCTGACCGCGGTGGAAAGCCATAGCGAGGCCTGGGCGGAAGGTCTGTCGGCCGGCATAGAACCTGAAATCATCGCCGAGGCAGCGCTTGAAACCGCGTTCGGCGAGATGCTGCGAGCCAATGGCGAGACCTCGGCCCTTGCCCTGCTCGACCGCATGCGTGAAAAGGTGATCGCCGGCGCCTTCGAGCCGGAGCGGTTTCGGCACTAGGCGGCGCGCGTCTCAGAGGGTGCATCGCCAGCTTACCGGTTCTTTGACGACGGCGCGCCGTTTGGGCATCATGCCTGAAGAGCCTAGGCCCAAGGAGAGGCAAGCGGTGAATTTTTCGATGTCAGGCCGGCCTCGCGGCGTGGCCCTCAGCATCTGGCTTGCCGCTTCCTGCGCCGCGGGTCCGCTGGCGTTTGTCCTGACCAGCAACCCTGCCTACGCGTTGAGCGAGATCAAGCGCGAGGAGCTTCCAGTTCCTGCCGGGCCACCAGCCAATGGTGAGACGGCGCCGTCTGAAAATTCAGTGCCAATGCCCGATCTGCCCGGCACGGCGCCACCGGCCGCCAGCCAGCCGAAATCGCCCACGGAGCCCGAACAAAGCCAACCGGAAGCCCCCGCCAACGATGGAGGCGTGGCCAACCCGCGTGCCGATCCAGAAGCGCCGGTGCCCGAAGTCGTCTATGACCTTTCCAAATTGCCCGAGCCCGTCAGGCGCATGCGCGATCTGATGGTCGAGGTCTGCGTCAGCGGCGACATCGAGAAGCTGCGGCCGCTGATCGGCAAGGGCGACACCATGACCCAATTGTCGCTGGGCGAAATCGAGGGCGACCCGATCGCCTTCCTGAAAGGGCTATCGGGCGACAAGGAAGGTCAGGAAATCCTCGCTATCCTGGAAGAGGTGCTCAATGCCGGCTATGTCCATGTAGACGTCGGCACACCGCAGGAACTCTATGTCTGGCCATATTTCTTCGCCCTGCCGCTGGACAAGCTCAACGCCAGGCAGCGGGTCGAATTGTTCAAGATCGTCACCGCCGGCGACTATGACGACATGAAGCAGTTCGGCGCCTACATCTTCTACCGCGTCGGCATCACGCCGGCCGGGCAGTGGACATTCTTCGTCGCCGGGGATTGAACGGCGATTCCCCCTGGGATGGCTACTGGCTAGGGCTAGAAAGCTCGAGGCCTGTGTCAGGCCATATGCGGATACCTTCATTTCGAAGGGCCGAAATCGCTTCGACCGCCGCGTTGGGATCCATTTGCAGCACCTCGGCGGCATGCCGCAATTCTTCCTTGTCCCGCAGCCTGTTTACCACCCAAGCCACCTTGCGCTCGATATCCACGCCATAGGCCGCCTTCGCCTTGCCAACAGCGTCGCTCGGGATTTCCTTATAGATGCCAACCAGCACTCCAAGATCGATGGCATCGCGATATGCAATTGCACGGTCCTGACATCGATCCGCGTTCGCCAGCAACTTCTCGGCAAACATATCCGCCGGGACCAGGGCGGATACATTCAGATCGTCGTCGAAATGGCCTCGCAGTTTTATGCGGCCTTCGCGGATGACTTCGAACTTGATCGTTTGGCCTTTCAACCGCACGATCGTCCGCAAGCCATATTGATCGATCTGGAAGTCCCGAACAGCCTCGACCGGCTCAGGAAAGAATGCTCTGACGCCACGTTCGGCTGCGGAGGTCCGCAATTCGCGATAGCCATCACTGTCGGCACACAGGAAGTCCACATCCAGTGAGCGGCGATATTCCCCGAATTTCATGACGATCGCAGTGCCACCGCCGAACCAGCACTGGTTTGCGGTCAGGAAATGGCGATCCATCAATCCGAGCGCTTCGGCAATGATCTGGTGCTCGGGCCTCTTGAATTCCATCATGACGCTCGCGGTGTGTCCTGTTGATATTCCGGCTGCGAGGAACGATCAGGTGAGGGAAATCAGCCGGCGGTCAAGAGCACGCCGTGACCGAATTTGTCTGCCAAACTTTGGATAAGCATCTTCTCACGCACAGTAAGACGCTTTTGATCGACAAACCGCCAATTACGCTCATACAGCGCAAATGCCTCTTCAGCCGGAATCGGGCGTGCCGCATCGCGGTTCCAGGCGAGCGCCTGGAGCTCCGGAAACTCCGCAGGGACAATCATGGGCGCGATATCTGCGTTCATAATGCCCTTAACGTAGTGGATAGCGCTTAAAAAATCCAACGCAGCAAGAAACCGCTAAGCCGGCAGCGCCTCGGAAAACTCCACCGGCCTGCCCTGTCCTGGCGTGACGATCTCGCCGTCCCACATCACGCGACGACCGCGCACGATCGTGCCGACCGGCCAGCCGGTGACTTCCTTGCCGCCATAGGGCGTCCAGCCGGCCCTGGAGCCGGCCTGCGCATTGGTGATGGTTTCGCGGCGCTTCATATCGACAATTGTGAAGTCGGCGTCGTAGCCGGCGGCGATGCGGCCTTTCCTGGCCATGCCGAAGATGCGCTGCGGGCCGTGGCTGGAGAGGTCGACGAAGCGCTGCAGGGTCAGCCGGCCTGAATTGACGTGGTCGAGCATGATCGGCACCAGCGTCTGCACCCCGGTCATGCCAGACGGCGAGGCCGGATAGGGCTTTGCCTTCTCGGCCAGCGTGTGCGGGGCGTGGTCGGAGCCCAGCACGTCAACGATGCCTTGCGCAATGCCGTGCCAGACGCCGTCGCGATGGCGTGCCGCCCGCACCGGCGGGTTCATCTGGATCAGCGTGCTCAGCCGCGCATAGTCGTCGGCGGCGAGCGTCAAATGGTGCGGCGTCGCCTCGCAGGTGGCGACATCCTTGTGCTGTTCGAGGAACACGATCTCTTCGGCAGTGGAGATGTGCAGGACATGGATGCGGGCGCGGGTGCTGCGCGCGATGCGCACCAGCCGCTCGGTGCAGCGCAAGGCCGCGATCTCGTCGCGCCAGACGGGGTGTGAGGACGGGTCGCCCTCGACGCGCAGGCCGAGGCGCTCGCGCAGCCGGAACTCGTCCTCCGAGTGAAAGGCGGCTCGGCGGCGGGTGTTGCGCAGGATCGATGCGACACCCTCGTCGTCCTCGACTAGCAGGTCGCCGGTGGACGAGCCCATGAACACCTTTATCCCGGCAGCACCCGGCAGCCGCTCGAGCTCACCGACATCATTGGCATTCTCGCGTGTGCCGCCAACCCAGAAGGCGAAGTCGCAATGCATCCGGCTGGTGGCGCGGCGCACCTTGTCGGCAAGCGCCGCCTCGCTGGTGGTCAGCGGATTGGTGTTGGGCATTTCGAAGACGGCGGTGACCCCGCCCAGAACAGCGGCGCGAGATCCACTCTCGAGATCTTCCTTGTGCTCCAGCCCCGGCTCGCGAAAATGCACCTGGCTGTCAACGACGCCTGGCAGGACGTGCAGCCCGCGACAGTCGATCGCTTCGCCGGCCGAAGCTTGGCGAAGATCGCCTACTGCGACGATGCGACCACCCTTGACGCCGACATCGCGCGCGGCTTCGCCATCATGGTTGACCACAGTGCCGCCTGTCAGGATGAGGTCGTAGGTGGTGGCCATGGGCGTTCGGTCTCTTGCGGGGGGAGTATCGTCGGCTTACGTAAAGGCCGACTGTTTTGCAAGATCAGGTTCTTTGCCGCCCATGCCTTTTGCCCTGTTCAAAGACCGCGCCCTCATTTCCGTGTCAGGCCCGGATGCCGAGCATTTTTTGCAGAATATCCTCACCACCGACCTCGACACGCTGGGCGCCGGTGCGGCAAAACCCGGTGCGCTGCTTTCGCCGCAAGGCAAGATCCTGTTTGATTTCCTGATCTCGCGTAGCGGCGAGGACGGATTCCGGCTGGATTGCCGTGCCGACGTCGCAGACGACTTCCTGCGCCGGCTGATGCTTTACAAGCTGCGCGCCAAGGCCGAGATCGCGAAGCAGGATCAAGTGCTTGTGACGGTTGCGTGGGGCGATGATTCAAGCGCCTCACCTTCTGATTCAACGACACTTGCCGATGCCCGCTTCCGCGATGTGGTTGTGAGCCGTTCCTATGGCGGCGCATCCGTAGGTGGCGATCCGGCTGCATGGCAGACGCTCCGCATCGCCAACGGCATTGCCGAAAGCGGTCCCGATTATCAGCTCGGCGATGCCTTCCCTCACGACGTGCTGCTCGACGAGACCGGCGGCGTCGGCTTCAAGAAAGGCTGCTATGTCGGCCAGGAAGTGGTCTCGCGCATGCAGCATCGCGGCACCGCCAGGCGGCGCGTGCTGATCGTTTCGGCCGACCGTGCCTTGCCCGCGGCGGGCTCGGAGCTGACGGTTGCGGGGCGGCCCGTCGGCACGCTCGGTTCCAGCGCGGGCACGGCCGGACTCGCCATTGCCCGCATCGACCGGGTCAAGGCGGCGCTCGACGCTGGCCAGCCGGTACTGGCCGGTGATGTCACCGTCTCGCTCGCCATCCCGTCCTGGGCGAAGTTCAGCTTTCCCAGGGAAGCCATCGGCGCGGAGGATGCCTGATGGCTGCCGATCGCGTCGGAGCGCCACCCCGCGCGTGGCAGCGCATGCTGTCGGGACGGCGGCTCGACCTGCTCGACCCCTCGCCGCTCGACATCGAAATCTCCGACATCGCCCACGGGCTTGCCCGCGTCGCCCGCTGGAACGGCCAGACCCGCGGCGATCACGCCTTTTCGGTTGCGCAGCATTCGCTGCTGGTCGAGGCGCTATTCAGCGAGTTGCAGCCGGACGCCTCGGCCAACGCTCAGCTGGCAGCACTGCTGCATGACGCGCCGGAATATGTCATCGGCGACATGATCTCGCCGTTCAAATCGGTAATGGGCGGCTCCTACAAGGAGTGTGAGCTGCGTCTCCAGCGCGCCATCCATCAGCGCTTTTCGCTGCCGCCCGAACTCGGCGTCGGCTTGCGCAAGGAGATCAAGCGCGCCGACCAGATCGCCGCCTATTACGAGGCGACGCTGCTTGCCGGTTTCTCGACCGCAGAAGCAACCGAGTTCTTCGGCCGGCCGCGCGGCTTCAATGCCGACCGCTTCGACTTTACGCCGCACTCGGTGACCTCCGCGCAAGCTGCCTTCTTCAAACGCTACGCAACGCTTGAAAAGCAACGCCAGGCAACGGTTGCCGTGCATTCGGCGCAGTGAACATACGCTAAATTAACCAGCGGTAACCACAGTACCGGGTTTCGATCACGGTCAGCAGGCACGCCTCATGTCCGTTGCGCACGTCAAGGGTGGTTCGCCCGTCAGCAGACGGGGAGCCGGAGGCGTCGCCGCGCCACGGCAGATCGCCGACGAACTGCGCCACCAGAACGAGCGCTTTTCGGCGGCCGTCGAGAATATGTCGCACGGGCTGTGCATGTTCGACGCCGACGAGCGGATGATCATCTGCAACGGCAACTATATCAGCATCTTCTCCCTCGACGCGAAGATCGTGCGGCCCGGCATCGCGTTCCTGGACATTCTAAAGCACAGCGTCGACATCGGTGTCGCCTCACAGAGCGCCGAAGACCTGTATGCCATCCGCAAGCCCTATATCGAGCGCGCGCAAGCCTCGACCTACGAGGAAATACTGTCGGACGGACGCATCGTTTCCATCACGCACCGGCCGCTGGCCTCAGGCGGCTGGGTGTCGATCTATGAGGACATTACGGAGCAAAGGCGGGCCGAGCAGGAACTGAAGGAGCAGCACCGCCGCTTCGATGCGGCGCTCGCCAACATGTCGCAAGGCCTGTTGATGTACGACGCCGAAGGCACGCTGATCGTGCGCAACCAGCGCTTCCTCGACCTCTACAAGGTCACGCCTGACGACTTCCCGCTCGGCATGAGCCAGCGCGCCCTGCTCGAACAGATGGTGCGACTGCGCATCTATCCGTCGATGGACATTGACGGCGAGATCGCCAACACCAGAGCCAGCCTGCAGGCCGGTGAGGAGCGTTCGACAGACCGCAGCCTTGCCGATGGCCGAACGCTGCTGGTTGCGCGCCGGCCGCTTGCCGGTGGCGGCTGGGTGGCGACCTTCGAAGACATCACCGAGCGCCGGCGCGCCGAAGAGCGCATGAGCCACCTTGCCCATTACGACACGCTGACCGACCTGCCCAACCGCTCGATGTTTCGCGAACGGCTCGACCAGGCGATGGCCGGCGATACACCGTTGGCGATCTTCTCGCTCGACCTCGATCGCTTCAAGGCCGTTAACGACACCTGGGGACACCCGGCCGGTGACTGGCTGCTGAAATGCGTGGCGGAGCGGTTGCGGCACAGCCTGCGCAGCGACACCGATGTGGTCGCCCGCCTCGGTGGCGACGAGTTCGCCATCCTGCAGTTCAATCCCAAAGGCGCCACCGATGCGGAACAACTGGCAAAACGCATCGTCGCTGTCGTCAGCCAGCCGTTTCGCGACAAGGGCCGCGACATGCATGTCGGCATCAGCCTTGGCATCGCACTGTATCCCGGTGACGGCAAGGACGCCGACACGCTTTTGAAGAACGCCGACATGGCGCTTTACAGCGGCAAGAGCGAAGGCCGCAACGTCTACCGCTTTTTCGAGCCCGGCATGGATGCCTTGGTGCGGGCGCGCCTGGCGCTCGAAACCGATCTCGAGACGGCACTGAAACGGCGGGAGTTCGTGCTGGAGTTCCAGCCGATCACCAACATCGCGTCGGGCAAGATCGTCGGCGCCGAAGCGTTGATGCGGTGGAATTCACCGACGCGCGGCCTGGTGGCGCCCGACGATTTCATCGCAGCCGCCGAAGACAGCGGGCTGATCGTTCCGCTGGGCGAATGGGCGCTGAAACAGGCCTGCAGCGTGGCCGCCGGCTGGCCGCCTGGAATGCGCATCGCCGTCAATGTCTCGGCAGTGCAGATCAGAAGCGCCGACTTTGCCCGCAGCGTGATTTCGGCGCTGGCCGTTTCCGGTGTGCCGGCCAGCCGGCTCGAACTGGAAATCACCGAGACCGTGCTGATGGATGAGAGCGAGACGGTGCTGAAGACGCTGAGACAGCTGCGCGAACTCGGTATCCGCATCGCGCTCGACGATTTCGGCACCGGCTATTCGTCGCTCGGCTATCTCAGGCGTTTTCCCGTCGACAAGATCAAGATCGACCGCTCCTTCATCCACGATATCGACAACAAGGACACGGCGGCGATCGTGCGCACGATCATCGGGCTTGGTGCCGAACTTGGCATCACCGTCACCGCCGAAGGCGTCGAGACCGAAGCGCAGCTCGACATATTGCGCAAGGCTGGCTGCGTCGAGGCGCAGGGCTTTCTGATCGGCATGCCGTCAAAGGCCGCCGACATGGCTCGACTTCTCAAGACGAGGGCAGCGTCCCGGCGCGCCTGAACATCCCCGGCGTCATTCCATGCGCGGCGCGGAAGGTGCGCGAGAGATGGCTTTGGTCGGAGAAGCCGGCCGCAAAGGCGGCACCGGCGAGATCTGAACCTTGCCGGATCAGCAGATCGGCACGGCGCAGCCTGCGGTCACGGATGAAGGCAGCAGGGGTGAGACCCAGCACTTTCCTGAAATCGCGGATAACTTGAAAGCGCGTCACGCCTGCGGCTTCAGCGAGCCGCTGCAAATCGAGGCCCGAGTTCAGATGGTCTTCGATGACCTGTTCATAGACCCGGAGCCGGCTTTTCGATCCGAAGCTTTCGACCGCCTCGCGCCGCCGGCCGCCCCAATCGCCATGGCGCAGGATGAGCTTGCGCAAGGCGATCAACATGGATGTTTCGGCGCTCGTGGCATCACCCGATGTCGAAGCCAAGTGCGCGACGCCTACTGCCTGGACGAGATCGGCATCATCTACGATCGCTTGTGAAAACAACGGCGGGCGATCCTGCCCGAGTTCGTCCGCGATCGCACCCACGAGCGAGGCCGAGGGATAGAAGGTGCGGTAAGCCCAGCCCTGGTCGGCGCCCGCCTCGCCGTCATGCCATATCTCCGGATTGACGAGCAGAACCGTGCCCGACGGCGCGAGGACAGTCTCGTTGCCGATGCGGACACGCTCGCACCCTTGCGTGATCAGGGCGACGACATAGGTGGGGTGCGTGTGCAGCTGGTAGCGATGCCGCGTGAAGCGCGCCTTGAGCATGCCAAGATCGCGAAAGCGCGGATGACGCCAGAACTGCGTCGTCTCCTGAGGCTGTTGAATTCCAGACACGGTCAATCCTGTTCAAGACGCTGCCGGCGCAAATCCTTTACGTGCTGGCATCGACAAGGCCGAATTTACGATAGCCGGCAAGGAGAGCGCAATGCTGCACAACGACCCCATCGCCGCCCTCACCCCGCAGGTGGTGGAATGGCGGCATCACATCCACGCCAACCCCGAACTCGGTTTCCAAGAGTATGAGATCGCGCGCTTCGTCGCCGACAAGCTGCGCACCTTCGGGCTCGACGAGGTTCATGAAGGCATAGGCGGCACCGGCGTGGTTGGCGTCCTCAGAGGACGACCAGGCGTGCGCGCCATCGGGCTTCGGGCCGAACTCGATGCCTTGCCCGTGCTGGAGAAGACAGGATTGCCATATGCGTCGAAGAAAGACGGCGTGATGCATGCCTGCGGCCACGACGGGCACATCGCGATGCTGCTCGGCGCCGCCAAGCTGCTCGCCGACAACAGAGCCTTCGACGGCACCGTCTGTTTCATCTTCCAGCCGGCAGAAGAAAATGAAGGCGGCGCCATGCGGATGATCGAGGACGGACTGTTCGAGCGCTTCCCCGTGGAAGCCGTCTACGCCGTCCACAACTGGCCGGGGCTGCCGCTCGGACAGATCGCGGCCCGTGCCGGGTCGATGATGGCGGCCGTCGACACTTTCGAACTGACCTTCGAAGGGACCGGCGCACATGCCGCCATGCCGCAGCTTGGCGACGACCCCGTGCTTGCGGCCGGCGCCTTCGTTCAAGTCGTTCAGCGCATCGTCAGCCGTTCGGTCGACCCGCAGGGGGCGCTGGTCGTCTCGATCACGCAGATCCATGGCGGCAACGTCGGCAACATCGTGCCGGGCAAGGTCTGGCTGCAGGGAACCTGCCGCTTCTTCGAGCCCGCTTTGTCGGACCATTGCGAAAGGCTGATCGGCGATATCGCCCAAGGCATTGCGTCGGCGCATGCCCTCACCGCCAAGCTCGCCTACAAGAAAGGCTACCCGCCGCTGGTCAACACGTCAGCCGCGACGGCCCAAGCCGTCCAGGCGGCAACGGCGGTTGTCGGCCGCGAGCAGGTCGAGACCGCATTCAACCCGAGCCTCGGCTGCGAGGATTTTGCCTACATGGTCCGCGAAGCCGGCGGCTGTTATGCGTGGATCGGCGCAGGAGCGGTCGGACCGGGCGAAGGGCTGCACGGCGATCGCTATGTCTTCAACGACGCCATTGTCCCCACCGTGCTCCGCTACTTCGTCACGCTTGTTGAGCAGACGCTACGCTGACGGCCGAGCGCCTCAGCGCAAGGTCTCGACGTATTTCTCGTGGAAGCTGACATAGCCGGGCTCGACCACCTTGAGATGCCGCTCGATCAGCTGGTGGAACGCCGGCAGCTGATGGAACGGCACGCCGGGATAGGCGTGGTGCTCGGCGTGATACGGCATGTTCCAGGCGACTTTGCGCACCAGCCAGTTGGTCAGCGTGGTGCGGGTGTTTTCCAGCATGTTGGCGACAAGCGGGCAGCGGCCATGCTCGGCCAGCAGATAGAGCCTGAGGAAGGGCTGGCCGAGCAGCGCCGGCACGATCCAGACATAGAGCAGTACACTTGCCTCGAACCACAGGGCTAGCGCGGCGACCACGACATAGAAAGCGATCATGGCGCGGGCTTCAGTGCGCACCTTGGGCAGGCCTTTCGGCGGCACGTAGCTGTCGTGGCAGCCGCCAATCGCGTTGGTGTAGAGTGTCTGCAAATGCCCCCACCACACCGGCAGGCCCGAGACGTGGACGATGTATTGCCGCATCGTCTCCGGTTTCGGGAAGGCGAGTTCCGGATCGTTCTCTGGATCCTGGGTGAAACGGTGATGGGCGAAGTGGAAATAGCGAAACCAGACGGCGGGCAGCGCGATCGCCAGGCTGCAGACCCTTGCGGCGGCATGGTTGAGCCACTGCGTCTCGAACGCCGTCCTGTGCACCGTCTCATGCAGCAGCGTGAACAGGAAGACGATAAGAATGCCTTGCGGCAACATCAACAGCGGCCAGTACGACACCTTGGCCGCAATCAGCCCGCCGATAGCCACAATCGCGCCGAGATGGAAGGCGAGTTGGACCAGACCCGGCCCGTCCGACTTGCCGGTCAGGCGGCTGCGCTGCTCATTGGTCAGGGACGCGATGACGTCGCGATGGTCTCTGGGTTCAAACTGGGCCGATACGGTCATGGCGCCAAGCTACTCGAATAAGAAAGCTTTCGAAAGACGAGGATTTCTGCGACACAGATAAGCTGACCTTACCTATCGGATCACCCAATGACCGCGCTTCCTTCCCTGAGAGGACTTCAAGCCTTCGAGGCGGCGGCGCGCTCGGGGAGTTTCGCCGCAGCGGCGGATGAGCTCTCGATCTCGGCGGCTGCGGTCAGCCAGCTCATTCGCACCGTCGAGGAGCAGATGGGTCGAAAACTGTTCCATCGCGTCAACCGCCGCGTGGTGCTGACGGAAGCCGGCGTCGAGATGCTGCCCCGGCTGACCCTGGCTTTTCGGGAGATCGGCAGCATCGCGCGTGGCAGCGATGCCTTCCGCCCGCGGCTTGTCGTATCGGTGCCGCCGTCCATGGCGATGGGCTGGCTTTCCGAACGCCTCGCCGGCTTTGTCGCCAGCCACGGCGCCGTCGACATATCCCTGCGCGGCGATGACGATCCGGTGCCGTTCGACCGCGAACTGATCGACATCCGGCTGTCCTTCGGCCCGCACTATCGTGAACACCCGAGCGAGGAGATCGTCAGGGACGCCGTCTACCCCGTCTGCACGCCAGAACTCACCGCCAAAACCGACAGCCTCGCCGGCCTGCCACTGATTCACACCGACTGGGGACCGACCGGCGCGTCGTTTCCGTCTTGGCGCACATGGTTCGAGGCGGCGGGCATAGAGCCCGGCCGCACAGTGCAGCGCGGCCTGTCGGCGAACTCGTCGCGGGCAGCGCTCGACCTTGCCATTTCAGGGCTGGGCGTGGCGCTGGCGCAAGGCATTTATTGCGCCGGGGCGCTGGAATTGGGCCGTTTGGTCCGGGCTAATGCCCTATCGATCGCGCTGCGTCAGCCCTATTGCCTGACGATCCCGGAACGCAGTGCAAGGCGCGACCTGGTGGCGGCGTTTCGCAATTGGCTGATTGAGGAATGCCGGCGGTCGGTGGGTTCGCCGGTGCTCGGCTGATGGACCGAACTGCTCAGAGATGGCCGGCCAGTGCGGCGACCATGTCCTTGTTCGTCGCCACGGGAATGATCTCGAATTCCACCAGGTCAGCCCATTCGATGACCCAGCGCTGCAGCAGCGTGGCGTCATCGGCCTCGACCAGCAGGAAGCAGCGGCTCATATCAGCCGCGATCCAGGAGTGGTGCACGACAAGCGCGTCCGGCTTCAATCTGCCGCGCTCGCCGAAACGGCGGTAGATCTCCTTGCGGTCGCAGCCGGTGAAATCCTCGATGACGATGAACTGCATTTTTCCCCCTCGGTTGAATTGCCGCCCGGGACGGCAAACTAACGCCCGGGACGGTCCAGCCGCTCCAGGAACCATTGCGTCAGCCGCACCCAGACTTCGTCCTTTTCGCCGGAATCCTCCCAGCCATGGTCGAGGTTCGGGTTGTCGTTGACCTCGATGACGAAGACGCCATCCTTGGTTTCCTTGAGATCGACGCCGTAAAGCCCGTCGCCGATGCAGCGCGCCGCCTTCACCGCGGTGTCGACGACATGCGGCGGCGTCTCTTTCAGCGTGAAGGTCTTGATACCGCCCTGGTCGGGCTTGCCGCTGGCCTTGTGGTTGACGATCTGCCAGTGTTTTTTCGCCATCAAATAATGCACGGCAAACAGCGGCTGCCCGCCGAGCACGCCGACGCGCCAGTCATATTCGGTCGGGATGAATTTCTGCGCGATCAGAAGATCGGAATCCTCCAGCCACTCGGTGGCGAGCGTCTTCAGTTCTTCGAAGTTGCCGCATTTCTTGACGCCGCGCGAGAACGATGAATCCGGGATCTTCAGCACCAGCGGAAAGCCCAGCGTCTGCGCCGCCAGTTCGAGGTCCGAGGTGCCGGCTATCATCACCGTCGGCGGCACCGGCACCTTGTTGTAGGCCATCAGTTCGTTGAGATAGACCTTGTTGGTGCAGCGGATCATCGACAGCGGGTCGTCGATCACCGGCATGCCTTCCTGCTGGGCGCGGCGCGCGAAGCGGTAGGTGTGGTTTGAGATCGAGGTGGTCTCGCGGATGAACAGCGCGTCGTAATTGGCGAGCTTGGCCAGGTCCTTCCTGGTGATCGGCTCGATTTCGACGCCCATCTTTTCGGCGATCTTGGCCCAGTAACGCAGCGAGGAAATCTCCGACGGCGGCAGTTCTTCATGCGGATCGACCAGCGTGGCGAAGGTGTAGCGTGCCGGCGTGCGGCCCTTGGTGTCGCGCCACTCGCGGTTGGTGTATGTCTCGAGCGCCTGCACGAAGAGGGCTTCTTCCTCCTCGGCCATCCTGGCCAGCGGCAGGAAGCCGATCTTGCGGATCGAGGCCCATTCGGCGCTGTCCTTGATGTGAACCTCAAGCGCCGGAGCGCGGAACCAGTCGAACAACAGCTTGGCGAAGCGGTCCCAGACCTTCGACGGTCCGATGCCGAAGAAGATGCAGATTTTTTGCGGGAAAACGCCTCCGAGATCCTTGCGGCATTTGTTGAGCGCCAGCTCCAGTTCCGGCAGCGCGTGCTCGTAGAGCTTGCGCTCGGACAGGTCGATCATCGTCTCGACCGTCGGGATGACCTTGTGGCCGCGCGAACCGGCGAGCAGAGAGGCATAATAGCCGCGGCTCTGGTAGGCGTAATTGTTCGATAGGTTGATGACCTTCGGCTGCTGGCCGCGAAACAGCGCCGGATGCGCAAGATAGTCACGGTTGGTGATGATCTTGTGCGGCGTCGCCGCCGGGTCGAGATCGTTCTGACGGCCGGTGAGGATGACCCAGGTCATTGTTATCAGCGTTTCCCAAGAGTGATGGCAGCACGCAGTCCGTCGCGGCCGAATTGCGCCATGTTCATGAAGATGCCGTGCGGCACGGGAATGTTGGCGGCATCGAGGATGGTCTCCTGTCTTTCGTCCTCGACCCAGGGATCGTGGATCAGGATGTGGTCGCCATCGTCGCCGATAGCCAGCACCCAATGCGGCACCTTCTTGCCGAACATCAGGAAGCCGCTGATCAGCACCAGCACCAGTTTTCCCTGAGCCAGGGCGCCGCGGATATCATCGATGGTGAACGGACGGTAATTCACCGGGATGCCGTAAAGTTCCGCGCGGCGGCGAAAGTCCACCTGGGCAAGTTCCATCACCCGGCGCTTGTCGTCGCTGCGCACCGATTGCAAGAACAGCGCGCCATAGAAGGACACGAAGATTTCCGCCGCAAGCCCGCTTTCGTAGCCGGAAACCGCAAGGCCGAAGGGCTCGCAGCCGCCCGGGCCGGACATCATGAACACGGTCGTTGCCTCGCGCCATAGGCGGATTTCCATGACCGGATCGGGCACGAAGCCGGAATCGAAATTGGCCATCGCCATCATCAGGCAGCATGGACCGCAGGTGAACTCGCAGGTCTGCTGGTAGAACGGGACTTTGGTGGCGACCGGAATATCGCCGCGCAAGGTCTTTTCGTAGCGCAGCGCGGTGGCGCCATCCTCGTAATAGTGGGGCTCGCCACCGATCTTGCGGTAGCCGCTCTGCTCATAGATGCCGATGGCGCGAAGATTGTCCTCGCGCACTTCGAGGCGCAACATCATGCGGTCGTGCTCGAAGGCAGCTTCTTCGGCCGCTGCAAGCAGCATGCGGCCAGTGCCGCGGCCGCTGAAAAACGGGCTGGTGGCAAGCGAATAGAGCCGGGCGACGCCGCTGCCCTTGCGAAACAGCACGATGGCGTAGCCGGCGACACGGCCATCGCTTTCGGCGACCAGCATCTCGGCTGTCTCGCGTTCGATCAACAGGCGGAAGGAGCGCCGGGAAATGCGGTCACTGGAAAAAACCGCCTTCTCGATGGCGGCGAGGTCATCGACGTCGGACGCGCGGGCCTTGCGAATCTCGGCAGGCATGCGGGTTTGGAAAACCTCGATTGGGTGGAGGAAAAGGCCGCGGTCAAAAACGTCGCAAACATCAGCCGAAACGCTGATATCCATCAAGCGCTATCGCACTTCGAATAGGGCCGAATTGTGACACTTTCTACCCAGGCGCATTCCCGAAACGGAACGCGCTTAACTGGCGATACCCGCCAGAAGCTGACCGTAGGCGCGCTTGGCGACCGCAGCCAGTTGCTCGCGCGGCAGCGAGCCGACGACGGCACAGGCATAGCCCTTGTCCAGCCAGTAGATCGCCTCGGGGCCGTCGGCGTCGGCCATATAGGTGCCCTTGGACTTGGCGGACGAATCAGCTGTCACAAACAAAGAGATGCGCTGGCCCTTGGCGTCCTCGTAAAGCAGCATCGCGGCCTTGCCCTGGCCGGCGGGCAGCAGCCGGCCGCCAACCAGCTGGAAACCTTCCGCCACCAGATCCGGCGCCACCAGTTTCAAGCCGACGCGGTTGGACAGCCAGGTCTGCAGGTGATCCTTGTCGCTTGCCGGCACTTCCACTGCATGGCGCTGTTCGGCGGCATAGATGACATGGGCGGCGATCGCCTCTTCGGCCAGTTGGTCATCGGCGCCATCTTCCCTGCCGATGCCGTCGATGCCGGCAAAATAGCCGCCAAGACCGCCGATGACGAGCACTGCGGCCGCCGCGGCCGCAAGCCACCAGCGCGACTGCCGCGCCGCCGCTTTGGTCGCGCCTTCACCGCTAACGATCTGCTTGAACAGCACCGGCACGGGCTCGTCGAGCACACCGGCAAAGGCGGCGCGCAACGCGGCGCGGTCGGCGGTGTAGCGGGCGCTTTTGGCCTTCATTTCGGGATTGGCGTCGATCCAGGCGTCGTAGGCGGCGCGCTCGTCGCCCGGCAGCTCGCCGTCGAGAGCCATGTGGATATCGCGTTCGGAAAAATCGCTGCGGGTCATTTCTCGACGATCCTTATCGAGCGGCGGCGCGCCGTGTCATCGAGCAGGCTGCGCAGCTCCTCGCGTCCGCGCGCTATGCGCGACATCAGCGTGCCGGCGGGCACGCCGAGAATGTTGGCGGCTTCGGCATAGGAAAATCCTTCGATGGCGACCATGACGAGAGCGGCGCGACGGTCGGGGCTGATCGCCTGCAATGCGTCGATGATCTCGCGCGAGGCGGCGTTCTCCGCCTGCTCGGCGGGGACTGCCTGCGCCTCGTTTGCGTCAAGCGGCAGGATCGCCGCCTCACCGCGCCGGTTCACCTTGCGCATCTGATCGATGAACAAATGATGCATGATCGTAAACAGCCACCTCCGGGGGCTTTCTCCCGTCTGCCAGCTTTCAAGCCGCAAGAGCGCTCGTTCGAGGCAATCCTGGACGAGATCGTCAGCGGATTCGCGGTCGCGCAGAAGCGAGCGTGCGTAGCGGCGCAGGCGCGGTATTTCGCCAAGGATTGCTGCCTTCTTTTCGTCCATGACCGCTGGTTCTGAGGTCGCCCTTGTTTAACCCGATTGAACGCGCCTTCCCGGCGCGGCGCAAGCGGCCAGCGCGAAGCGGTCTGCCGCCCCGGTCACCCAAGCAGTGAGATAACGAGTTGATCGGCTAAATTATTCCCGGCAATCAACAAAAGGGCCGAATTATCCTAAATCGGTCAGTGCGAAATCATGGCCTTTGTACAGCAGTGGAAGATCGCGGCTTTTCGCGCAGGCGTAAGCAAAACAGTCCCCGAGATTCAGATCCGCCTTGTGGCCAACGGCTTTGCCGTAACGGGCGCTCGCGTCAATGGCCCGAGAGCCGATGTTGTCGTCAATGGCCAGACTCTCTCCCATGATCTCCACAATGAACTCATCGATCAGATCGCGGGCATGGAGAAGGGCTTCAGCGCTGGGTCTGCGCGGGCCGGCGCCGGCCCTTGCCAATGCCTGTGTTGCTTCGAAGTGAACCAACGGAGAAACCCAGACCTGCCCGGAAAAACCGGATAGCTGCTTCAGCAATTCCTCCCACCCAGGTTCCTGGTTGAGAATGGCGACGATCACCGACGCGTCGACAAACATCAGTCTTCCCACATCTCGTCGGTGAACTTCTTCATATCGAAATCGGGATTGGGCAGGCCAAGCTTCCTGGCCCTGTCCTGAAGACTGGCGATCCGATCGCGCAGCGGCACCTTCGCCCGATTGCGCTCAAGTTCGTGCACGAGCGCGACCCGCACCGCCTCCGTTTTGCTCGGAGCGTTCGTCTCGCGTTGCAATCTGCTGGCCAGCGCATCCACTTCGTCGTCGCGGATATAGAGCGGCATCGAATATCCTCCGTTGGATATTCATATATTCCATCCCGTATATCACTTCAAGTTGCAGCGTTGGCCTCCCTCGCCGCCCGCGTCAGCAGCCGCTGGTAGAACAGGCCGATGCCGATCAGCACGGCGCCAAGACCGATGAAGGACAGCGCCCTGAGCACGCCTTCCAGTTCCGACATGTCGAACAGGAAGACTTTTACCACGGCAATCGCGATCAGCGCCGCCGAGGCGATGCGCAGCACCTGCGACTTCAGCCAGACGCCGGCGGTGAGCAGCACGACGCCAATGACCAGCCAGAGCGCCGAATAGGTGTAGGTCTCGAGCTGGCCGAGGCCGCTCCACAGGCCGATGAACTCGCCCTTGAACACGCGCCTGACCGACAGTGTGGCGTAGGCGAAGACAAGCAATGCCGCCACCACCGCCAGCATCTGCGCATACCATGGCGGCCGCTTGTCCCTGGCATAGAGCGCCAGCCCGCCGACAGCGATGGCCGGCAGGAGATAAGCCAGGAACAAGAGGTTGAACACCGGGATCTGGCCGGTCGATTCGTCGGTGAACAGCGGATTGAGCACCAGGAAATGCTGGAGGACGATGAAGGCGACCGAGAGCACGCCGGCAGCCATCGAGCCGTAGCGCAGCACAGAGCTTGGCGAGCGCATGTCGATGGCCACCAGTATCGCGCCGGCGCCGATGGCGATCAGCGTATAGATCGCCTGTTCGGCGAGCGTCACCGGGCCGGTGTCGATGACGCCGCCATGCATGGCGTGGCGCACCAGCATGGCGACGGTGAGCAGCGCAAACAGGGCTGCACCCGCCTCCATCGCTAGGCGCGGCCGGCCATTACCAGTTGTTGGTAGTGCGGGGGTGGTACGCGCGAGTTGCCAGGCGGCAAAGCCGAAGGCTAGCGCCGGTACGCCGTATCCCGGCAGCAGCCAGTTGAACACCCGCGTCGTCGTCAGGAACTCGGCGCCGACGATGGTCGGATCGAAGGCGACGCGGCCGAGCACGGCGACGACCGCGCCGACCGAAATCCAGCCCAGCACCGGATAAGAACGCCAACGCGTCGCCAGCGCCGGCACGATGGCGGCAACGCCGGCAAGCAACGTGGTCCAGCCGGAACCGAAGGCCATGTGCAGCATCAGGAGCCCGGCCAGAGCCGAGCCGCAAAGCGCGAAGGAGACGGCGACGTCGCCCTTGAGCGGCGGCTGTTCGGCGCGCGCAATCCATTCGCCGCCGGCGGCGAAGACGACGACCAGAAGGGCAGCTATCGCTGCGTAGACAAGGTCGCGGTCGGGATTGCCGTAGGCGAGCCACAGCGTCAGCAGAATAAGCAGCGGCGCAGCGACGCCCCATGCCGCCCAGCATGCCGCGCGGACCCGTGCTGAGGCGGCGAAGCGGCGTGCGGCCCAGAAGCCGGCGCCGATGAAAACCAGGCCGAGGGCAATGCCGATGCGCAGCGTCAACGGATTTCCGGCCGCCACCGGCATGCCGTCAAAGCCGATATTCCCCTGGGTTATGTCGGAGCCGATGGTGGTGGGCGGAATGATGCCGAGATGGATCATCACGCTCACCACGCCGGCGGCATGCAGCAGCGGCAGCGCGCGCGGCCGGTAGAGTGCGGTGGCGACAAGGGCGACGAGGACGAAGGCGCCCGGCAAGGCGCCACCGGCGGCGACCAGCGTCGTGTCGACGGACAGGCCTAGCGCTGAAAACGCAACGAAAACGCCTGGCACGATCGAGGGCCAGTCGAAGCCGGTCTTCGCCGTCTCCGCTTCGCTGTCACGTGTGCCCAGCCAGACAAAGGCAAGCACCGCCAGCGTCACCGCGTCGATGAACAGGATGACGGCAAGGTCGGCGACTAGCGTGCTCATCATGTAGACGATGGTCCAGGCGCCGGTGCCGAAGAAGGCCGCCGCAATCAGGAATTTCCAGTCGCGAATGCGGGCGATCACGGCTGTAGCGGCAAGCACGATCGCCAGGTAGACGAACAGCGCCCATGGGTTGGGCGCCTGCGAGGACACAAGCGCCGGCGTCGCCATCGAGCCGACGAGACCGATGCCGGCCAGGGCCTGGCCGTGGACGAGGGCGGCGGCAATGGTCGCCACGCCGATGGCGCCGAGCACGGTGAAGGCGAAGGCCGGCCCGACGAAACCGTAAATGGCATGCGCGGCATAGACCGTACCGAACAGGATGAAGGCGCCGGCAGCCGTCAGGATCGCCGGAATATAGGCGCCTGCAGCCCCTTGCACCGGCACCTTGAAGCCGGTGCGGCGGATGAACTCGCCGCCGCCGATCAGCACCAGGCCGAGCAGCGCCGCCAGGGACAGCCGCACTTCAGGGCCGAAAATGCCGGCCTCGATGGTGTAGCGGATCAGGAACAGGCCGCCCAGGGCCAGCGCGACGCCGCCGACCCAGACCGCCCAACGGGTGCCGAGCGCCGTTTCGACCTCTGACTGGCGGGCTGCCTTCGACGTGGCGGCAGGCGCGGATCCGGTGAATGCCGCCTTGGCCGCGGCCGACAGTTCTGGCACGGCCTCGCTGGTGGCCGCATCGGCTTCGGCGGCCGGTGCCTGGGCATGTGCCGCGTCTGCTGTTGTTGGCGAAGCTATGTCGGCAACTGGTGCGCTAGCGTGAGCGGCATCCGCCGGTGCGCTTGCAGCCTGCTCGGCCGGTTTGGCAACGGGCGGTGTCGCATGCACTCCGGACAGAACCAGGCTGCGCAGCGCTCCGAGCTCGCGCTCGATCAGACTGACGCGGCCCTGCTGGCGCAAGACGAGGACAAAAAGCACGATAACGACGACGGCGCCAATCAGGCTTTCAAACATGGCGGTTCCCCCAAACCAGGCCAGTTTTCACTGACAATTGCGGCGGCCACACGGCCACCCCAGACGGCTATTCAAGTCACGCCACCGCAATGCTGGCCGAAAAGAAGTTATCGAGCATGTTTCCTCGGCAAATTCCAGCGGCCTACGGTCTTTATCCTCACCCATCATCTGAGATAGCCAGGAATGGCATGCCGCCGCCACTTGCCCAGGAGCCATGCTATCCTCGGATGAACTACGAGGAAATCGAATGCCGAAACGAAGTGCAGGGCTGCTGATCCACCGGACAAGGGCCGGCATTCTCGAATTTCTGCTCGTCCATCCCGGCGGCCCGTTCTGGGCAAGGAAGGATGAAGGCGCTTGGTCGATCCCCAAGGGCCTCGTCGAGGACAATGAAGATGAGTTGGCCGCCGCCCGGCGCGAGGCTGGGGAAGAACTCGGAGTCAGCATCGATGGCGATTTCGAACCTGTCGGCAGCTATCGGCAAGCCGGCGGCAAGATCGTCATCGCCTGGAGTGTCGAAGCCGATTTCGATCCCGATGCCGTTAAAAGCAACATGTTCACGATGGAATGGCCGCCCAGGTCAGGCGTGACGAGGGAATTTCCCGAAATCGACAGGGCCGGCTGGTTTTCCTTCGCCGAGGCCAGCCTCAAGATCCTCGGCGGTCAGCGCGCCATCCTCGATGATTTCATGGAGCATCGCAAAGCCGGCTGAGGCTCTTGCCCTACGAGTACCCCCACCCTAACCCTCCCCACAAGGGGGAGGGAATGCTGCCGCATGCAGCTTTTGGTGTGAACCTGGACGGTTTGCGGAGGTCAGCACCCACCGAGTCTCCCTCCCCCTTCTGGCGCAGCGTCTGCCGTAAGGGCGGCCTTGCCGCCCGAATGATGCTTGCGCAAGGCGGCGAGGAAGCCGGCACGGGCATCGGGCTGTTCGATGCCGCGCGGCTCGTAGACATGGCGGGTGAAAAAGAAACCGGTCAGATGGAAGGCGTCCTCGAGTGCCGCGTGGTCCGCCCGCAAGCCGGAGCCGCGCCGCAGGAAGGCCGGCAGCGCCAGCATCTTGTCGCGCCATGGCGCGCCGGCCTGGCGCGAAACCGCGCGGCCGGATTTCGGCGAGACATAGGCCAGATCCTGCCTGGCGCCGGTCGCCGCGCACTGGCTGAGATCGAGGCCGAAGCCGAGTTCGTCGAGGATGAGCAGTTCGAAGCGCGCCACCAGTTCGCCGGCGGCATCCGAATCGTCCAGATGGGCGATCATCACGGCAAGCGTCTCATACAGGCTGCCATGGGCGTCGCGCTCCGGCAGGAGCCTGAGATGCGCGGCCATGGTCTGCAGGCCGTAGACGGCGACTGCGCTGTCCATCAACCGGGCGGCATTCATCTCGATCGCCTCGGCCTGGAAGGTGCCGAGATGCTCGTCGAGGCGTGCCCGCCACAAAAGGTCGACGCGGTTGCCGGGCTGCAGCACCGGCTGCTGCTTGCGCGAGCGCCCGCCGCGCACCAGGCCGAGATGGCGGCCATGCGCACGCGTCATTACCTCGAGAATGGCGCTGGTTTCGCCATGCTTGCGGGTGCCGAGTATGATTCCCTCGTCGCGCCATTCCATGGCAGGAGCTTGTCACCGGTTGCGTGGCTAAATCAAGATTTTGGCGCGCCGCGTGCGATCTGTGCTGACATTGGATCCCCACACATCGTCGAAAGGCTCTGATCACGCGAATTCCCGGTGATCGGCCAGGACGTCGTCGATGACGCGGCGCGATCGCTCGGCTTCGGCCTGGTTGGCGTCGTGTCCGGCAACCGTGATCAGCGCCTTCCACAGCGTCCAGCCGCGGCCGCGCGCCCAGGTCGCTTCATCGACGTCGATGGCGGCGCGGAACGCCTCCCGGCTCTCGCCCTGGAAGAACGTCCAGGCGATCGCCAGGTCGCAAGAGGGATCGCCGATGCCTGAGGTGCCGAAGTCGATGATGGCGCTCAAACGGCCGTTTTGGACCAGAAGGTTGCCCCAGGCGACGTCGCCGTGAAACCAGACGGGCGACCCTTGCCAGGTGGCGGCAAGGGCCGCATCCCAGACAGCGGTGGCCGCCTGGGTGTCGATCTGCCCCTCCAGCGCCTGGAGTGCTTCCCTTGTCTGGTTGTCATACACGCTCGGCGTTCCGCCGCGGAAGAAATTGTGCTGGCCCGCGGGCGGCCCGCCCGCCGGATCGATCCGCCGGAGCGCAATGAGGAACTTAGCGAGATCGACCGCGAACTGTGGGCGATCGGCGATTTCGGCGGTCTTGGCTGTTTCGCCGTCGATCCAGCGGTAGACGGACCATTGCCAGGGGTAGTCCTCCCCAGGCTCGCCCATCGCCAGTGGATCCGGGATCGGCAGCGGCAGAAGCGGCGCCAGCCTGGGCAGCCAGCGGTGCTCTTTTTCGACCTGCAAGGAATATGGTGCGGCACTCGGCAGCCGCACAGTCATATCATTGCCGAGGTGGAAGGTTCGGTTGTCCCAGCCGCCAAACGCCACCGGCCTCACCGGCAGATGCCGCCATTGCGGAAATTGCGCGGCGATCAACCGGCGCACGAGATCGGTATCGATGGTCGGTTTTGGATCAGGCATGTCATCGTCTCAAACTGCCGGGCGGCATTTCTAGACGATGAAGCTCAATGGGGAAACTCAAGCCCCATCTCGCGGTAGCGCTCGGGGTCGTCGCCCCAGTTTTCACGCACTTTGACAAACAAGAACAGGTGCACTTTCTGCTCGAGAATGCCGGCTATTTCCATGCGCGCCGACTGGCCGATGGCACGGATCGTCTCGCCCTTGTGGCCGAGCACGATCTTCTTCTGGCTGTCGCGCTCGACATAGATGGTCTGGTCGATGCGTACCGAGCCATCCGGTTTCTCTTCCCATTTCTCGGTCTCGATATGCGAGGAATAGGGCAACTCCTGATGCAGCCGCAGATACAGCTTCTCGCGGGTGATTTCGGCCGCCAGCTGGCGCATCGGCAGGTCCGAGATCTGGTCTTCCGGATAGTACCAGGGGCCGACCGGCAGCGCTTGCGCGAGATAGTCGAGCAAATCCTTGCAGCCGGAGCCGGTCAGCGCCGAGACCATGAAGGTGCGCTTGAACGGCACCTTTTCGTTTGCTGCCGCGGCCAGGGCCAGCAGCGCCTCGTGCTTGACCCGGTCGACCTTGTTGAGGATCAGCACCATCGGCTGGCGGACGTCCTTCAGCCGCTCGAGGATGGCGTCGGCGTCGCCCCTGATGCCGCGCTCGGCATCGATCAGCAGCAGCACGATATCGGCGTCCTTGGCGCCACCCCAGGCGGTGGTCACCATCGCGGTGTCGAGCCGGCGCTTCGGCTTGAAGATGCCGGGCGTGTCGACAAAGACGATCTGCGCGTTGTCATGCGTGGCGATGCCGCGCACGATGGCGCGGGTGGTCTGCACCTTGTGAGTGACGATCGACACCTTGGCGCCGACCAATTGGTTGACCAGCGTCGACTTGCCGGCATTGGGCGCCCCGATCAGGGCAACGAAACCGGAATGCGTGGCCTCCGCTGCCGGAGGGAGATCTTCGCTGCCGGTCACGCCGCACTCCCTTGGTTGGCCCAGATGCCCTCGCGCATAAGAAACGTCGATGCCGCCGCTTCTTCGGCTGCGCGGCGAGAGCCGCCCGTGCCGCTTGCCGGCGCAAAACCGCCGACCTTCACGGACACCGTGAAAACCGGTTGATGTTCAGGTCCCTCGCGTTTCTCGATCGCGTATTCGGGCCTGACATCGCTGGTCTTGGCGATCCATTCCTGCAGGTCGGATTTCGGATTGGGCGGCTTGGCCACCACCTTTTGCGAGCGCGGCTCCCAGTAGCGCAGGACGAATTGCCTTGCCGCATCGAGGCCGCCATCGATATAGACCGCCGCGATCAGCGCTTCGACCGCATCCGCCAGATAATTTCCGCCCGAGCCGCGCGAGCGCGCCTTCAAGGCAGCGTCGGCCCGAACCAGATCTTCGAGCTGCATTTCAATGCCGATCTCGGAGCATGTCCGCGCATCGACCAGGGCATTGAAGCGCGGGGCGATTTCACCTTCCGGCGCCTCAGGAAACTTTTCGAAAAGCAGGTCGGCAACGATCAGGCCGAGCACGCGGTCGCCAAGGAATTCGAGGCGCTGGTTGTTGCTGCTCGCCTTGACCGCACTGGAATGGGTCAGCGCGGTCTCGAGCAAACGGACGTCCCGGAAGGAATGGCCGGTTTTGGCTGTCACCAAATCGGCCAGAGTTTCACCCGTCGGGCGCTTCAAAGCCATCAATTCACGAAATGGAACAGGCGCGACAGGCGCACGAGCGACGGCCATTTCCAGATCTCGAGGGGGCTCGCCTTCCCGGCGATCGAGAAGAAGACGATGTTGGCGCGGCCGACAAGGTTCTCCGCCGGCACGTAGCCGACGCTGAGGCGGCTGTCGGAGGAATTGTCGCGGTTGTCGCCCATCATGAAATAGTTGCCGGGGGGCACGACGAACTCGCGGGTGTTGTCGGTGATCGAATTCGGTGTCAGGTCGAGCGTGTCGTAGCTGACACCGTTGGGCAGGGTCTCGCGATAGACGTCGACCGGCTCAGGCACTTCCGTGATATCAGGATTTTGGATCTGGCCGGTTTTCACACGAGGCACGCCCTGGCCGTTGATGAACAATTGGCCGTCCTTCATCTGGATCTTGTCGCCGGGCAGGCCGACGACGCGCTTGATGTAGTCGAGCGACGGATCCGGCGGGAACTTGAAGACCACCACGTCGCCGCGCTTCGGATCGGAACCCCAGATGCGGCCGGAAAAGATGTCGGGGCCGAATGGCAGCGAATAACGCGAGAAACCATAGGACCATTTGGTGACGAACAGATAGTCGCCTTCGAGCAAGGTCGGCCGCATAGAGCCGGACGGAATCGAGAAGGGCTGGAACAACAAGGTGCGGATGACCATGGCCAGCAGCAAAGCCTGGATGATGACGCTGACGATTTCGCCAAGCCCGCCGGATTTCTTCTCGGATTTTTCAGCCACGCTCATGTCGTCCTCGATTGTGCGTTGGATGGTATAGAGTCTCGGCGCGCGCTGGGCAACGTCAAGTCGGCGTTAGATAGCGGTCGTCTGATGCAATCAATGTGGCGCTTGTTCGGCGGGCAACGCCTCGATGATCACAAAGGCTTGAGCAAGCGGGAAATCATCGGTGATTGTGAGGTGGATCGCCGCTCTGTGCCCGTGTGGCAGGATTTTGGCCAGCCGTGCCGCCGCTCCCCCGGTCAGCGCCATGGTCGGCGCGCCGCTGGGCAGGTTGGCGACCCCCATGTCGCGCCAGAACACGCCCTGCGCCAGCCCGGTGCCAAGCGCCTTGGCGCAGGCCTCCTTGGCGGCGAACCGCTTGGCATAGGAGGCGGCGCGGCCCTTGCGGCCTTCCGAGCGGACCTGTTCGACCTCGGTGTAGATGCGCTGGATGAAGCGCTGACCATGCCGTTCCAGCGACTTTTCGATGCGTCTGATGTCGATCAGGTCGCTGCCGATGCCGATGATCATTCCGCCGGAACTTCCCGTCCGCGGTGCCCGGCCTTATGCGCCCGCTCTGCCATGCGCTTCCTGCGCTGCTCGCGAAAGGCTGTCATCCCCCAGCGGGTGATACCGTAGAAGATCAGCCCGAAGATCAGGCCGAGCGGCACAGCGCCGATCAGCATCGGCTCGAGCACCGGATGCCACAGTTTTGCAAACGACAGCGTGTGCATCATCTCACCAAGATGCGCAGGCGGTCCGTTCTTGGGCAGGCGTTCATGCAGGATCAGCTTGCCGACTTCCCAGGACGCTCCCCACAGCAGCGGGAAAGTCAGCGGATTGCCGAAGAATACCGCGCCGAGGGCGGCGGCCACCAGATTGCCGGCGACCACCCAGCAGAGCACGGCGGCGACGGCAAAATGGAAGCCGAGCGGAAAGAAGGAGGCGAAAACGCCGGCCGCGACGCCGGCCGCGACTGCATGCGGTGTCGCCTTCAGCCGCAGGATGCGCTTGGAGAAATATTGCAACGAGCGCGAAAACGAGCGGCGCGGCCACAGATAGGTACGCACCCGCTCCAGAATGCCATCAGGCTTTCGGCGTCGAAAAAGCACTCTGTTCCAGTTCCCGGTTCATCACGCCCAAATTGCAACCATCCCTGGCCGGGCGCGGTCGCTCCATCTTGCGCTTCGAGGGCGCAGAAAGGCAACAACGACTTTGATATAGCGACTGCCTTGCGGCGGAACAATGAAACGCCGCCGCGATGGTCTGCCGCAGGCGGGTAACAAGAGCGCCATTGGGGCGAAACTGAGGACAATATCGATGAAAGCTCCCCGACGACGGCAAGGCCCGCGCGAGACGACGCCGAGGCGGATAGATTATTCCCGATATTCGCTGACTTCGACCAAATTGCTGTCCGGATCGCGGAAATAGACCGACATCATCTTACCGCGGGCGCCGGTGCGCTCGACCGGACCGACTTCGATGGCAACGCCATTGGCTTCCAGACGGGCGCAAATCTCGGCAAGCGGCCTTGCGGCGACCAGGCAGAAATCGCCGGACCCAGGCATCGGCACCTTGGCCTTGGGCTCAAAGGTGCGGCCCACCTGATGCAGATTGATCTTCTGCGATCCGAACAGCAACGCCGTCGGCCGGTTCGGCTCGTCGAGGCGCTTGAGGCCAAGCACCCGCTGGTAGAAGGCGCAGCTGTCCTCCACAGAGCGGACCGTCAGCACGAAATGATCGATGCCGGCGATCATGGTGATGTCCCCTAGATGTTGCGGCTTCCTGGCTTAACGGCGGGAATGGCGGCAAGTTCCGGCGGCAGGCGGTCGGCGGGATAGGCCGGGACCTCGTATTCGGCAAGCGCGATCAGCGGCACGCCGACATTGGTCTTGCCGGCCGAGCGGTCGATGATGCAGGCCGCCGCCACCACCTCGGCGCCAATCGCGCGCAGGCAGTCGATGGTTTCGCGGATCGAGAGACCAGTGGTGACGATGTCCTCCACGATGACGACGCGCGATCCCGGCGCGATCTCGAAGCGGCGCAGCCTGAACTCGCCGCCTTCGCGCTCCACCCAGATTGCTGGCACACCGAGATGGCGCGACGTCTCATAGGCCGGGATCAGGCCGCCGATCGCCGGGCCGACGACGTAGTCGATCTTGCCCGGCACCGCCTTGCGGATCTTTTCGGCCAGCGCCTTGCAAAGCCGCTCGGTCTTGTCGGCATGCATGAAGACGCGCGCCTTCTGCAGGAAGACCGGGCTGCGCAGACCCGACGTCAGGATGAAATGTCCCTCCAGAACAGCGCCTGCCTCGCGGAAAATGCCCAGAACTTCATCGGTATTCATAACTCGCCCCATGTCCATGGTGAATGGTGAATGGTAGTGAGAACGCCTTCTTTCACTATTCACTATTCACTATTCACTATTCACCCATTCACACGCCGCGCATCGCTGACGCTCGAATTATCCTTGAGCTGCGACAGCAGCCGGTTGAGGTGCTTCAGATCCCAGACTTCGAGATCGATCAGCATTTCGGTGAAGTCGGGCGCGGTGCGCACCATCGACAGCGTATGAATGTTGGCGTCGTTGGAGGCAACGACCTGGGCGATGTCGGCGAGCGAGCCCGGCGCGTTGATGGCGGTGACCGAGACGCGCGCCGGAAAGCGCTCCTTGGTCTGCTCGTCAATGTCCCAGCGCACGTCGATCCAGCGCTCCGGCTGGTCGTCGAAGGCCTGCAGCGCCGGCGACTGGATGGGATAGATGGTGATGCCGGTGCCCGGCTGGACGATGCCGACGATGCGGTCGCCAGGCACGGCCCCTTCCGGCGCGAAACGCACCGGCAGGTCGCCGCGCACGCCGCGGATCGGCACCGCGCCATCGCGCGGCTGGTCCTTGTCCTTGCGCGCGGCTCGTGTGCCGGGCATCTGGAACAGCATGCCGGCGGCGTTGCGGATCTTCGACCAGCCCTCCTCGCGCTGCTTGGGGGCGCTGACGGTGACGCGCTCGTCCTTGTAGTCTGGGAAGACGGCCTTCATGACGTCGGTCGAGGCAAGTTCGCCGCGCCCGACCGAGGCCAGCACATCCTCGATGTCCTTGCGCGCCAGCCGGTGCAGCACCGGCTTCAGGCTTTCCTTGGTGAAGGTCTTGCCGGCGCGTTCGAAGGCGCGCTCGAGAATGCGGGCACCAAGACCTGAATATTGCTTGCGAATGGCGTTCTTGGTGGCGCGGCGGATGGCTGAACGCGCCTTGCCGGTGACCACCACCGACTCCCACGCCGCCGGCGGCACTTGCGCCTTGGAGCGGATGATCTCGACCTCGTCGCCGTTCTTCAGTTCCGTCATTAGCGGCATGATGCGGCCGTTGACCTTGGCACCGACGCAGGTGTCGCCGACATCGGTGTGCACGGCATAGGCGAAGTCGATGGGCGTGGCGCCGCGCGGCAGCGCAATCAGCATGCCTTTCGGCGTGAAGCAGAATACCTGGTCCTGGAACAGCTCCAGCTTGGTATTTTCGAGGAAGTCTTCCGGGTTGTCGCCTTCTGCCAGTTGCTCGATGGTGCGCCGCAGCCAGGCATAGGCGTTGGTCTCCTTCGAGATCGCATGGGCGGCACCGTTCGTCTTGCCGCCGGTGTCCTTGTAGATCGAATGGGCGGCGACGCCATATTCGGCGATCTTGTTCATCTCGCGGGTGCGGATCTGCAGTTCGACGCGCTGGCGCGATGGGCCGACAATGGTGGTGTGGATCGAACGGTAGTCGTTCTGCTTGGGCGTCGAGATGTAATCCTTGAAGCGGCCAGGTACCATCGACCATGTGGTGTGAATGGCGCCGAGCGCGCGGTAACAGTCTTCGACGCTGTCGACGACGACGCGGAAGCCGAAGATGTCCGAGAGCTGCTCGAAGGACAGCGCCTTGGCCTCCATCTTGCGGAACACCGACCACGGCTTCTTCTGCCGGCTCTTCACCCCGGCATTGATGGCATGCTTCTCGAACAGCGCCGACAGCGCCTTTTCGATGTCGGTCAGCACACCCTTGTTGCGCTCGAATATCTCGGCAAGCCGCGCGGTGACGGCGCGGTAGGCTTCCGGATTGATGAAGCGGAAGGCGATCTCTTCCAGCTCCTCACGCATGCCTTGCATGCCCATGCGCCCGGCCAGCGGCGCGTAGATGTCCATCGTCTCCTCGGCGATGCGCAGGCGCTTGGCCTCGGGCATGTGGTCGAGGGTGCGCATGTTGTGCAAACGGTCGGCGAGCTTGACCAGCAGAACGCGGACATCCTCCGAGATGGCCAGCAACAGCTTGCGCAGGTTTTCTGCCTGCTCGGCCTTCTTGGAGACGAGATCGAGCTTCTTCAGCTTGGTTAGGCCTTCGACCAGCTTGCCCATTTCGGGGCCGAACAGATCGTCAATCTCGGCCCTCGTCGCGGTGGTGTCCTCGATCGTGTCGTGCAGCAAGGCGACAGCGATCGTCGCCTCATCCATGTGCATTTCGGTGAGGATGGCGGCGACTTCGAGCGGATGCGAGAAATAGGGATCGCCGGAAGCGCGCTTCTGGTGGCCATGCTTCTGCATGGCGTAGACATAGGCCTTGTTGAGCAGCGCCTCATTGACGTCAGGCTTGTAGCGCGCAACGCGCTCGACAAGCTCATACTGACGCATCATGGGCGGGTTCTCACGGTGCTGAAATGATTGATGCGCCGCACTGATGTACGGCGCATCTCATAGATAGCCACGAAACACACGGGACGGAAGTGCCGGAACGATATTCCCGGCAGGTCCAGGGCAGCGATTAGTAGTCGTCGCTCTTTTCCGGGGGAACCAGGCCCTCGATGCCGGCCAAAAGGTCTTCCTCGGTCATGCGATCGAAGGTGACGTTTTCTTCCGCGTCGTCGGCGTCGGTAGCTGCAACTGCGTTGCCGGTCTGGTCGGCGATCGCCTCGCCGTCGGCCTCGGGCTCGTCAACTTCGACATGCTTCTGCAGCGAGTGGATCAGATCTTCCTTGAGGTCGTCGGGCGACAGCGTCTCGTCGGCGATCTCGCGCAGCGCCACGACCGGGTTCTTGTCGTTGTCGCGCGGCACGGTGATCGGCGCGCCCTGGCTGATCTGGCGGGCGCGATGGCCGGCAAGCAGCACGAGCTCGAAGCGGTTGTCGACCTTGTCGATGCAGTCTTCAACGGTTACGCGGGCCATTGATTGCCCCTTTCATGCCTGGATTTGATGGAAAACAGGCGCGGTCCATAACCCGAACGCCGCCAAAATACAAGCATTATGGCTCTGTGGCCCCATGGGCTGGCGAATGCCAGCTTCTGGCGCCGCTGAATGCCTTGCCGGCGAAGCCCGCCTACCGGGCGACGACACGGCTCCGATCACAATTGCTTGCAGTGCGCCCCGGCACCCTTGGATTGCCGTAAAACTGGCGCTATCTCGGTTGACGAAAGGTCAGCCGGTTTATTTGCGAGCCGAGCGATATAAACGACCCATTTCGATTAGTCCGCCACCTATTTCGAAAAAGGAATATTGCCATGTTCGACCCCCGTGAAAAAATCGCTCTTTTCATAGACGGCGCCAATCTCTACGCCACCTCGCGCGCACTCGGCTTCGACATAGACTACCGCAAACTGCTATCCAGCTTCCAGAAGCGCGGCTATTTGCTGCGGGCCTATTACTACACCGCTCTGGTCGAGGATCAGGAATACTCTTCGATCCGTCCCCTGATCGACTGGCTCGACTATAATGGCTTCAAGGTGGTGACCAAGCCGGCCAAGGAGTTCACCGACTCGACCGGCCGCCGCAAGATCAAGGGCAATATGGACATCGAACTGACCGTCGATGCGCTCGAACTTGCCGATGTTGTCGACCACTATGTCATCTTCTCCGGCGACGGCGACTTCCGCACACTGGTCGAAGCGCTGCAGCGGCGCGGCCGCAAGGTCTCGATCGTCTCCACCATGGCCTCGCAACCACCGATGATCTCGGACGATCTGCGCCGCCAGGCCGACCATTTCATCGATTTGACCTCGCTGAAGAACGAGGTCGGCCGCGATCCCTCCGAACGGCCGGTGCGCAGGCCCGAGCCGGCCGAAGTCGAAGAGGAAGACTATTGACGGCGGCGGCCTTGGACGCCGCTCCCGAACCCGACCGCGACTGCCCCCTCTGCCCGCGCCTGCATGATTTCATCGCAGACTGGCGGCAGCGCGAGCCGTCGTGGTTTAATGCGCCGGTGCCGACTTTCCTGCCGCCTGATGGCGAGGACGCCGTCGAGCTGCTGATCGTCGGGCTGGCGCCCGGCCTGCGCGGCGCCAACCGCACCGGGCGACCGTTCACCGGCGACTATGCCGGCGACCTGCTCTACTCAACGATGATCGCTCACGGTCTTGCCCGCGGCGAGTTCAAGGCGCGGCCGGATGACGGGCTCGAACTGATCGGCACCGCGATCACCAATGCGGTGCGCTGCGTGCCGCCGGAGAACAAGCCGGTCGGCGCCGAGATCGCCACTTGCCGCAGCTTTCTGGTGCCGACGATCGCGCGCTTTCCGAAATTGCGCGCCGTGCTGGCGCTGGGCTCGATCGCCCACCAGTCGACCGTCAGGGCGCTCGGTCAGCGCGTCGCTGCCTATCCGTTCAAGCACGGCGGTCAGTTGCCGGCCGGCGGCGTCACGCTGTTTTCCAGCTATCACTGCTCGCGCTACAACACCAACACTGGGGTGCTGACCGAAGCGATGTTCGTCAAGGTATTCAGCGACATCGCCGCCTTCTTGCGGAAGTAGCGTCCTTCAAAACCATCCAGCACGATCTTGCCCTTGGCTTGCCCGGGCGCGGATGACGAAGCTTGCCGAAAGGCGGGCATGACGAGACAGGCGCTCTCCAAAGCCTTGAGCGGCGACGGGAACCCGGAATTGCGACAATCATGAAAGTCCTGGAAGCGCTCGGTCTGAAACCGACCTTCGTTAGCGCGCAGACTGGCCGGAACGCTGGGTAGGGCCGATCAGCGCCGCGATGTTTGGTTCCAATCTCGCGCCGGTCGAGCACGCCAGGTCAAGGCGCGGCAAACAACTCAGCCAGCTTCTCCTGCCCGCCCCTCAGCACATTCAGATCGACATCGCCGGTGATGCCGTCGACGCGGCCCATATTGTGGTACTGCCAGTAGATCCAGTCGTTGCGACCTGGCTCCAGGAGCAACGAGCGACGCCAGAGCGGGCGAACGTCGATTTTCCCGGCATAGGCGTCCTCGGCCTCGTCGGTCAGGTAGATGATCGCCGGCTTGCCGAACGCAGCTTCAACCGGTCCGAGGAAGGCCTGGAGTTCCGCGCTCAGCTGCTCCGGCGACGGGCGTTGCGGGCAGTTGCCGCCGAATTCGATGTCGACGACCGGTGGCAGCAGCGGCTGGTCGTGCGGCACCACCGCGATGAAATTTTTCGCCTGGTCGGCGCCCGGCCGGCAGAAGGTGAAGAAGTGATAGGCGCCGACGGCGAGGCCCGCCGCGCGCGCCTCGCGCAGATTCTTGGCGAAGGCATCGTCGACATGGTCGCCGCCCTCGGTCGCCTTGATGACCGCGAAGGCGACATCGTCGGCGGCAACGCGCCGCCAGTCGATCTCACCCTGATGATGGGAAACGTCGATACCCCTGACCGGATAGCTGTCACGATCCGGCGAGAAGGCCCGGAAATAGAAGAAGCCGCCTGCCCCGACAAGACCCGCAAAGACCAGACTGGCCGCACCCCAGAGGATGATCCGGTTCTTCAAGCCTTCCCCCATCGTGTTTTGCTGCTGCAGCTGTTCGAAACCTGAAAGCCGACGTCTGGCTTTTCTGGGACTGCCCGAGGTTCTAGCCGCGTTCCTTCATGAGCCGGCCCTTTTCGCGCGACCAGTCGCGCTGCTTTTCGCTCTCGCGCTTGTCGTGCAGTTTCTTGCCGCGGCCGACGGCGAGCAGCAGCTTGGCACGGCCCTGGTCGTTGAAGTAGATTTTCAGCGGCACCAGCGTCATGCCTTCGCGGTCGATGCTCTGCGCCAGTTTTGCCATCTCGCGCTTGTTGAGCAGAAGCTTGCGACGCCGCCTGGGCTCGTGGTTGAAGCGGTTGGCCTGCAGGTATTCCGGCAGATAGGAATTGATCAGCCAGATCTCGCCACCCTCGACCGAGGCGTAGCTGTCCTGGATGTTGGCCTGGCCCTGGCGCAGCGACTTGACCTCGGTGCCGGTCAGCACCAGGCCGGCCTCGACCGTGTCGAGCACCTCATAGGAAAACCGCGCCTTGCGGTTTTCCGCAACGGTTTTGTTGTTTGGATCGGCTTTTCTGACCTGGTTCATGATGTGGAGAGGTGGCGCCTCATCCCTAGTTTATCAAGCCGGCGTGCTTCATCGCCGCATCGATCTTCTCGGCGGTCGACGCCTCGATGGTCACCAGCGGCGAGCGCACCACGTTCTCGACCTTGCCAATCTTCGACAGCGCGTATTTGACGCCGCACAGGCCGGGCTCAAGGAAGATCGCCTTGTGCAGCGGCAACAGACGGTCCTGCAATTCCAGCGCCTTGGCGCTGTCACCGGACAGTGTGGCTTCCTGGAATTCGGCGCACAGCCGCGGCGCGACATTCGACGTCACCGAGATGCAGCCGACGCCGCCATGGGCGTTGAAGCCGAGCGCCGAGGCATCCTCCCCTGAAAGCTGGATGAAATCCTTGCCGCAGGTGGCGCGCTGTTCGGACACGCGCTCGACCTTGCCGGTGGCATCCTTGACGCCGACGATGTTCTGGAAGTCGTGCGCCAGCCTGCCCATCGTCTCCGGCATCATGTCGATCACCGAGCGCGGCGGGATGTTGTAGATGATGATCGGCAGCTTGGTCGCCCTGGCGACAGCGGCGAAATGCTCGTACAAGCCGCGCTGTGTTGGCTTGTTGTAATAAGGCGTGACCACCAGAGCGGCGTCGGCGCCCGCCTGCTCGGCATATTGCACCAGACCGACCGCTTCCGCGGTGTTGTTGGAGCCGGCGCCGGCGACGACCGGAGCGCGCCCCTTGGCCACCTCGATGCAGACCTTGACGACATGGCGATGCTCGTCATGCGACAGCGTCGGCGACTCGCCGGTGGTGCCGACCGGGACGAGGCCCGTCGTGCCCTCGCCAAGTTGCCATTCGACGAAGGCGCGAAAGGCTTTCTCGTCGAAACGCCCGCTCTTTTCGAACGGTGTCACGAGCGCAGTAAGCGAGCCTCTCAGCATGTCGTCCAACTCCTTGGAACTTGTTTGTTTATGCGTATCATCGTCCCAAAACCGGTTCCCGCTTTTGGGCGACATGCATCGGGCGCCTTCTAGCCGAAAGCGAAGCCGCGCACCATAGTCTCGACACTGTTGCGCGGCAAGCATGCCGATGGTGCCAGCAAGCGCAATTCGAACGGCCTCGATAACCCTTTGTTTACGAGCTCTTCACGACCTAAGTCTAGGCTCTCGGGCACCTGGGCTTGCCACCTAAAGTGCCGCAACAGGGAAAGCAGGATCATGCCGGCCAGTCGGCCACTCCGCTTCATATTGCTTGGCGCCGTTGCCCTGCTGATAGTGGGGACGGCGGCAAACGAGAGCGTCGACGAGCAGACGACCTCATCGATCCCGATGCCTGACATGCAAGATGGAGCGCAGACCGATGCGCCCTCCGCCAATATCGCCGTGCTGAAAAGCGGTCTCGACGCGTTGGCGACCGGCGATATCGCCGCGGCACGAGCGGTGCGCGAAACATTGCCGGCCAGTTCGCTGGACCGCCATATCCTGGCCTGGGCGATCGCGCTCTATGGCGGCGACCGTGTGCCGAGCAGCGAGATTGCCGATACCGCAAAGATGTTGCCGAATTGGCCGGGCACCATCGCTCTGCGCAAGAACAGCGAGCGCGCGCTTTATCGCGAAAACCCCTCGCCGCAGACCGTGGTGAAAGCCTTTGACGGCAGCCAGCCGCTGACCTTTCAAGGCGTGGTCATCCTTGCCCGTTCTTATGTAGCTCTTGGCAACACCAAGGCTGCGCTTTCCGTGCTGTCGCCATTCTGGCGCACCGAGAAGCTGGAAGCCAGGGACGAGGCGGCCGTCAGCAAGGAGTTTGGCGCCATCATTCCGGCTGCCGACCATCGTTTCCGCATGGAACGGATGTTTTATGCCGACCGGGAGAATTCGGCACTGCGGGTCGCAGCACTTGCCGGCGCGCAACCGCTGGCCGATGCCTGGGCCGCCGCCTCGCGTGGCGACAAGAACGCGGCCAAGCTGTTGAAAGCAGTGCCTGCCGCACAGCAATCGGCCGGCTATTTCTTCGCGCAAGCCGAATATCTGCGCAAGCAGCGGAAGTTTGCGGACGCCGCCGCGGTGATGATGAAAGCGCCAACGAACCGCGACGCGTTGGTCGATCCCGATGCCTGGTGGGTAGAACGCCGCGTGCTGTCGCGCGCGCTGGTCGATCAGAGCGACTGGAAGACCGCCTACAAGATCGTTGCCGCGCACGCCGCCGAAAGTCCCGCCAGCGCCGCCGAGGCTGAATTCCACGCCGGCTGGTATGCGCTGCGCGGCCTCAACGATCCTGCGACGGCCTCGACCCATTTTGCCCGCATCGCCGATCTCGCGCAGGGACCGATGTCGCTGTCACGCGCCTATTACTGGCTTGGCCGCGCGGCGGAAGTCGGCGGTCCCGGCAATGCGAAGGATTATTTCACCAAGGCGGCAGCCTATGGCACCACTTTCTACGGGCAGTTGGCGGCGGAACGGGTTGGCTTGCGCACGCTGAACATCGCCTATCCCGAGCCAAGCACTGTCGACCGCCAAAGCTTTGACGGCCGCGAAGCCGTCAGCGCCATCAAGCGGCTGCAGGAGGCGGGCTACGACCGCTATGCCGAGACGCTTTACCGCGACCTCGCCGGGCAGTTGACCAGCCCCGGCGAGCTGGCGCTGCTTGCCTTGCTGGCGGAAAAGCAGGGCAATCATTTCATGGCGCTGAAGATCGGCAAGATCGCCGGCGCGCGCGGCATCGATGTCGGCGCGCTGTCGCATCCGCTGGGCGTCATTCCCGACACCGCCGACATTTCCGGCTCGGGCAAGGCGCTGGCCTACGCGATCGCCCGCCAGGAAAGCGAATTCAATGTCGGCGCCGTCTCCAGCGCCGGCGCGCGCGGCCTGCTGCAGCTGATGCCGGGCACCGCCAAGCAATTGGCGAAGAAGGCAGGACTGAGCTTTTCCCAGGATCGGCTGACCAGCGATGCCGGCTACAATGCGACGTTGGGGGCTGCCTTCCTCGGCGAGCAGCTCGACCGCTTCGGCGGCTCCTATGTGCTGACCTTCGCCGGCTACAATGCCGGCCCCAACCGCGCCAGCCAATGGGTAGCCAAGTACGGCGACCCGCGCGGCAAGGGCATCGACGCCGTCGTCGACTGGATCGAGCGGATTCCCTACACCGAAACAAGAAGTTACGTGCAGCGCGTGATGGAGAATTACGAGGTCTACAAGATGCGTATTTCGGGGAAGTACGACATCGTTGGGGATTTGGTGAACGGGCGGGGTTGAGGCGGCAGAGCTGTCGCCATGGGCAGACGTTGGCGATCCTTCGCGCCCCCCTCTGGCCTGCCGGCCATCTCCCCCACGAGTGGGGAGATCAGCTGTCGTTGCCGATTTCGCCAATCTCCAACGTCGAAGGAAGGGCGTAGCGCCTGAACCGCCAATCTCCCCCCTCGTGGGGGAGATGTCCGGCAGGACAGAGGGGGGCGCTGTCCCTCCGACATTTCCAAGAGTGTCAGCTTGCCGACAACCCTCGATTTGACCGCTCCCACCCTCGCCTGTAGCAGACGGAGACAATCCGGCCAGGGAGTCCTTTCAATATGTCGAGCACCGACGGCTTTTCCGATTTCTTCTACACAGCGCCGGACGGCCTCAGACTTCACGCTCGCATCTACGGTGAGACAAACTCGGGAAACTGGCCGGTGGTCTGCCTGCCCGGCCTGACCCGCAACGCGCGCGACTTTCATGAGTTGGCGCTTTATTTGTCACAGCGGGCCGACAATCCGCGCAAGGTCATCGCCTTCGACTACCGTGGCCGCGGCCAGTCCGCTTACGACCCTGATATCGGCCACTACACTATCGCCATCGAGGCCGGCGATGTCCTCGCCGGGCTGGCTGCCCTGGACGTCGAGGAAGCGGCCTTCATCGGCACATCGCGTGGCGGACTGATCATCCACGTGCTCGGCGCGCTGCGGCCAGCCATACTGAAAGCCATAGTGCTGAACGACATCGGACCCGTGATCGAGGCCGCGGGGCTGGCCCATATCCAAACCTATCTCGACCCGGCACCGAAACCGAAGAGCCGCCATGAGGCGATCGATGCGCAACGCGTCGCGCACGGAGCGGATTTTCCCGCTCTGACCGCGGCGGATTGGGAGCGGATGGTGTCGGCCCTCTACCGCGAGACGGACGAAGGCCTCCTGTTGCCGGATTTCGACCCCCAACTGGTCGAGACGGTGGCGGGCCTCGACCTCAGCAAGCCGTTGCCGGATCTGTGGCCACAGTTCGAGGCGCTGGCGGCGATATCTTTGCTTGCCATTCGCGGCGCCAACTCGAAACTCTTGTCGGCCGACACACTCGACGAGATGCAAAAGCGTCATCCCGGCATGGAAGCGACCACCGTCGAGGGCCAAGGCCATGCCCCCTTCCTGGAGACAGGCAACCTGCCGGGCGCTATCGCGGCCTTCCTGGATGGAGTACTAAATACGGCCCAGGATAAGTAAACCCCAAGATCATATGATCCTGGGGTTGCCATGGCAGTATATGAAAGCCTTGGGTAACTATTTGGCTTTCGAGCTTTTCCGGGGCGTCTTGGGTGCCTTCGCAGCTGCCGCTTTGCTCTTTTGGGCAGGTGCCGGCACTGAGGCCGTGGTCAGCGGCGATGCGAAGGCGGAGTTTTTTCCATCGCCGGATAACCCCTCGCCGCGGGGCGTTTCCAGCACGACAACGCAGCCGTCGAGATCGTTGGTGGCCAGATGCGCATAGCGCATGGTCATCGAAAGCGTCTGGTGGCCGAGCCACATCTGCACGCGGCGGATGTCGATGCCGCCCTGGACCAGACGTGAGGCACAGGTGTGACGCAAGATATGCGGCACCACCTGGTCGTCGGCGCCGAGGCCGACTTCGGCCTTGGCATCGTTCCAGATGGCGCGAAACTGCGCCTGGCTAAGTTTGGTGAACGGGCCCTTGGGCCGGCGGCCCACTGACGGAGGCAGTTTGATGACCTCCTTGACCCGCTCGGTCATCGGGATGGTGCGGCTGCGGCCGGATTTGGTGATCCAGAACGAGACGCGGTGTTCCTGGATGTCGTTCCAGATCAGTCCGAGCGCCTCGCCGAGGCGGCAGCCGCTGTCGACAAGAAAGACCGAGAGACGGTAGGCATCTTCGCTGCGGGTCCTGATGGCGGCAAACAGCCTTGCTTCTTCGTCCCTTTCGAGGAAACGAATCCGTCCCGCCCGCTCCTTCTGGCGGCGGAACTCGGGCAGGCTGTGGATATCCCCCATCTTGTAAGCCTTGCGCAGCAGTTTGCTGAGGGCAGCCATCTTTCGATTGATGGTTGCGTTGCTGTTGCCGCGCTGGCGCAAGGTGCCGATAAGATTATCAAGGGTGCCCTGGTCAAAGGCGCTGAACCGTTCTCCGAGGAGAATCTCGTCTATTTCGCCGATGAAGGAGCTGACATTGTATTTATGTCGCCCGTCATCCCAGAGTATGTCTCGGTACGCTGAAAAAAGCTCTCCGACCCGGTGCGACTTTACTTCTCTGATCTTGTTGTAGCTGTATTTTATCTTAGCATTTTGAGAAGAGAACATTGAGAAATGTTCGGAGGGGTCACCCTCTTGTATCGCGTCGATGGTCATAAATTGCCACACCCCCGAGTGGATAGAGTCAGACCTACCCGCTTGGAAGCGTCCTTTCAAGAGATTTAATCACGCAGTTGTGAATTCATCCGCCCATCAGCGGATCCCACGAACTCACCCTACGGACTGTTCAGCTGCCGATTCCCCCTGTTCCTTCTGCTTGTCTTGACCCAGTCGCGAAACAAAACAGCCCGGGCGTTGAAACGCCCGGGCTGGTATTCATTTGTTTAAAGCCAGCCCTTAGAACGAGCGCTGGAAGCGGAGCATACCGCCAATCTGGCTCTCGTCGTCAGCATTGGTCCAGTTGTGATTCGCGCCAAAGGCATCGTCATCCAAACTGCCCGCATTGAGGTAGTCGACCTCGGCCGTGACAGTGAAGCCGGGAACCACATCGTAGGCGATGTTCGCTGCGATGCCGAGGTTCTCACCTTCGTCATACGAGACCTGGACGTTGAATGAGGTCTTCTCGTTGATGGTGTAGGTGCCACCACCCCAGACCGCCCAGTTGCCATCCCACTGCTTGTAGAAGCCGCGGCCACCAGCATTGAAGACATAGGACTGATCCGTCAGATTGTCGTCGGTGCCATAGCCGCCCATGATGAACAGCGACAGGTTCTGCATCGGGGTGATGTCCAAACGAACCTTGCCGGCGACTTCTTCATAGTTGCTGTCGTAAGCGATGACGCCGGTGATGGCGCCCCAGCCCTGCGTGTACTTCAGACCGCCTACAACATGCGGAACGTAGCTGTCGATGGTGCCTGCGCCGTAGCGCCCAAATACGCCCCCGCCCGAGCCTTCTTCAAGCGAGAGGACGGCCGAGAAGCCGTTGCCCGCATCGAAGTAGTACTGGATGACGTTGGTGTCGAAATCGCCATAGGGAACGAGCGTATCCTGGATGACGTTGCCGGCATAGCCGATGAACGTATTGAAGGCCGATTCGTCCTTACCGACGCGCAGGCCACCAAGCTGGATCCAGGCGAAGTTCAGCGAAGCACCGGTGTTGCCAGCAGGGTTGCCATATAGGGTGGCATAGCGATTGCCATTCTGGAAGTTGAAACGGGTCTCGGTGTAGGTCTTCAAGGTGCCGAGTTCGGTTTCCTGGCCGGTCCAGGTCTTCAGCGCGAAGCGGGCCTTCTTGCGCCAGGTGTCGTTCTCGCCGCCATCCTCTACATCACGGGTCCTCGCACCGTCGAACGAGCCGACGTCGCCACCACTGATGTCGTAACGGATATAGCCGCCGATGCGCAGGCAGGTTTCGGTGCCGGGGATGTAGAAATAGCCCGAGCCGTAAACGTCGCAGATCTTGACGTATTCAGCCGGTTCCGGCTCAGCGACGACGACGGCGTCGGCGGCGCGCGCACCGGAAACTGCGATCAAGGCCGCAGCGGAGCCGAGAAGAAGGCTCTTAATGTTCATTTTCTGACCTCCAGTCAAAAGTTAAAAAACGGGTCTGGGTATTCTTTGCTGAAGGACAGCGTTCCCTGCCCCATCCCCACTACCGAAAAAGATGCGCACCGCGCCGCTCCTTCGAAATCGACATTACCCATGAGGCGGCGGCGTTCAACCACGATCGTACCGGCGAAAGGGCTATGCGGGCGCTATCCCCATGCGTTGTTGCACAAATGACACGATTTGGCCTCAGTCAGAAAGCTCTCATTAACTATCGAAGGGCCCGCAAGCCTTTTCCAGCGCCGCGCAATGCGGCCGAATCTGGCGATGGCCGGCCAGAATTGCGGCCATGTCGCCGACTCGCCAGCCAGGAACCGCCGCAGAATCGCCGCATGCAAAAGGCGGCGCTGCGGCCGAATGCGGATTTTTCAACGATTATCGCGCCGGCTTGTTGATTGTGCCGGCGCTTTTCTCTATCCAGCGGCGCAACGGAGAGGTGGCCGAGTGGTCGAAGGCGCTCCCCTGCTAAGGGAGTAGAGGTCAAAAGCTTCTCGTGGGTTCGAATCCCATCCTCTCCGCCATCCTGCTTCGCTCTTCGAGCTTCGCAGGACAAGCCCAACCCTCAGCGCGAAGCAGGATGGCGGAGAGGATGCCCTCCGAAGCCTTGGCGTAGGAGGGCCGGACCGTGTGGTGTGCTACGTGCCGCACAGCGTAAGCCCAGAGAATCCCTTGCAAATTCGATTGGCAGTCCTGCTTCGCTCTTCGAGCTTCGCAGGACAAGCCCACCTCAGCGCGAAGCAGGATGGCGGAGAGGATGCCCTCCGAAGCCCCGGCAAAGGAGAGCAGCTCATGTGGTATGTGTATCTTCTGGAGAGTACGGCTGCGGAAGGCGAACGCTATATCGGCATAACGACGGACCTGAAACGGCGGCTTGTCGAGCACAATGCGGGGAAATCCAGCCATACATCCAAGTTTCTGCCGTGGCGGATCGTCACCTATATGGCCTTTTCGAACCAGGCCAAGGCAGCTTCATTCGAGCGCTATCTCAAATCCGGTTCAGGGCATGCTTTCGCCAACAAGCGCCTGTGGTGATGGCCGCATCACCTGCCGCAAAGGTCCATCTTTTCAATAACTTCAACAATAACAATTGATTACAGCGAAAACGCTTGTCGCCGGCTTGACTATCTTGTTCGATTCTGACTGGAGGTCAGAAAATGAACATTAAGAGCCTTCTTCTCGGCTCCGCTGCGGCCTTGATCGCAGTTTCCGGTGCGCGCGCCGCCGACGCCGTCGTCGTCGCCGAGCCGGAACCGGCTGAATACGTCAAGATTTGCGACGTTTACGGCTCGGGCTACTTCTACATTCCCGGCACCGAAACCTGCCTGCGCATCGGCGGCTATGTCCGTTACGACATCGGCGCCGGCGACGTCGGCTCGTTCGACGGTGCGAGGTCCTTCGACCATAAGGATGGCGACGAGCAGGATACCTTCTACAAGAACGCCCGTTTCACGCTGAAGACCTGGACCGGCCAGGAAACCGAACTCGGCACCTTGAAGACCTACACCGAGACCCGCTTCAACTTCGGCAACCGCAACGGCTACCCGTCGGCAGACGATCCGGCAACGGAAGCAGACGAGTTCAACTCCAACCCTGCCGGCAACAAGAACGTTTCGCTGAACTTCGCCTGGATCCAGCTCGGTGGCCTGCGCGTCGGTAAGGACGAATCGGCCTTCGACACGTTCATCGGCTACGCCGGCAACGTCCTTCAGGATACGCTCGTTCCCTACGGCGATTTCGATACCAACGTGGTCCAGTACTACTTCGATGCGGGCAACGGCTTCTCGGCTGTCGTCTCTCTCGAAGAGGGCTCGGGCTTCGACACGATCGACAGCTACGTTCCGCATGTCGTCGGCGGTCTGAAGTACACGCAGGGCTGGGGCGCCATCACCGGCGTCGTCGCGTACGACAGCAACTATGAAGAAGTCGCCGGCAAGGTGCGTTTGGACGTCACCCCGATGCAGAACCTGTCGCTGTTCATCATGGGCGGCTACGGCACCGACGACAATTTGACGGACTCGAGCTATGCGATCGACGCCGGCGGCCGCGGCTTCTACAAGCAGTGGGGCGGTAACTGGGCATTCTGGGGTGGCGGCACCTACACCATCAACGAGAAGACCTCGTTCAATGCCCAGGTCTCGTATGACGAATGGAAGAATCTCGGTGTTGCCGCCAACATCGCCTACGACGTTGTTCCCGGCTTCACGGTCACGGCCGAAGTCGACTACCTCAATGCAGGCAAGTTCGACGACGCCAATTTCTCCAACTTCACCAACGCCGACAAGAAGAGCAGCATTGGCGGCCTGCTGCGCTTCCAGCGCTCGTTCTAACAGGCAGAGCCTGGCTCAAAATCGAACCCGGCGGGCGCCGCCGGGTTTTTTGGTCCGTCGCGCCTTTTTCAGACGTTGCAGGTGTCGACCTTCTCAACGGCTGCCCAGATTGCCGGAAAGGCGACGCGGTGTGCTCATGATGTCTGGATTCCAGATTCAGATCAGATATGAGCCAAATCGCCGAGGGCCTCAATCAGCGGCTGGATCTCGCTTTCGTAGTTCTTCCACCGCTTGACGGACGACGTATAGATAGGCTGGCGGACCTGCCAATCGCTGTAGGTGTTTACAGAGCCCCCCCTGTCAAAAAAGCGCAAGCAGGCATCGTGCCAAGGCAGTCCGAGATAATCTATGAGCCGGCGCGACTGCTTCTCTTGATTTTCAATCAACGTCTCGTACCGGTTTTCAAAGATACGGCCCGGGAAAATCTTGTCCCAATGCCGCATCAGGCGATCGTACTCCCTGTAGTAAAGTCCCAGCGTCTCAAGATCGGCGCTATAGCTATGCGCCGTACTGAACTGCAGGACAAAGCAAGAGATGCAGTTGTCGATGGCGTCGCGGCGACAATGAATGACACGCGCATTGGGAAAAAGAATGCCAATCAGGCCGACCAACTCGAAATTATGCGGCATCTTGTCGACAATTCGAAGCGCATCGGGCGCTCGCTCGCGCAGGTAGGCAACGTGCTCCGCAGCCAGCATCGTCGACAACTCAGGCGTCATCAATGCGAGCGCTTCCCTGGGGTTTACGTCGGAACCATACCCAAGATCGATCCCATTCGATATGCGTCTAAGCTTGGTTAACTCTCCAGCGCCATGAACAGCGGGGTGGCTGGCGCAGATCTGCTCAGTCAGTGTTGTGCCCGAGCGGGGCATACCGACCACGAACACAGGGACCTCCGAGGTATTACCGCGAGCAGACCTTGAAGCCACCAGTTCCGGTGTAAAGGTTTCGATCAGGGCGTCGACCCAGCGACGGTAGGATTGCAGATCGAATCTCTGGCCGCCGGCCTGATTTCCTTTTTTGAAGTGATCCATCGCCTCCTTGTAGCGGCGGAGGTCGTTGAGCAGTTTTCCGGCGGCGTGATGAAGCGCCGGCGCCCCTTCCGATCCGTGGTGGGGGTCTTGAAGTTCCGTCAGGATCGCCTCAAGTTCTGGCGGCTCTTCGGCGAATTTGCGCGTGCGTACAAGCGCGTTGTAGGCAGCAGGTATCGCAATGCGTCGTTCTATTGCCTCTTTCAGATGAGTCGCGGCTTCGTCCATACGGCCGAGACTTGCCAGCGCGCGAGGCAACCCTAACCGGGCTGCGGGATGATCCCGATCGACCCTGAGCGCCTTCTCGTAGAGAGGCAGCGCCATTTCCCCCTTGTCAAACGAATTGTATGCATCACCCAAGGCGCAAAGCGCTTCCACAAGATCCGGCTTCAAAGCCAGTGCGTGCTGAATGTGTTTGATCGCCGGCGTAAACTCGCTGAGCCTCAAATAGGCTTGACCGAGGCTAAGGTGGTAGTAGGGATTTAGAGGCTCCTGCGCGATCGCCCGACCAAAATACCGCAGGACCTTCTCGTCGTCGTACCCGATGCCCAGCGTACCTAGTACGTAGAGGGCCAGTGGATGTTCGGGCGTTCTCGCCAGAACGCGATGACAGAGTTCTTCCGCCTCAGGCAATCGATTCTGTTGCTGGAACTCGAGCGCCTGCCTCAACAACATATCATTGGCCTGAGCGCGAGACGGAGCCGCCATTGCGGGCTGAAGTTTCGGTTGCCCAACCTTCGGCGGTGCGCCCTTCGGTGCTGGTTGGGTTTTAAGGTGCTTGGCCCAAGCGGGCGGCAATCGGTTGCTCATTCTATCTCGCTAGCAAAACGGATCGGCGAAATCCAGTGCGGCATTGTCATCTTGCGCCCAACATGCCTCCACGCTAGCAAGAAGGCCCATTTTCTCGTGAGCCTTTGCCATGCGCCAGCGCCCTGCCCTCACGCCGCTTGTCGGCGCGCTTCCCTCGACGGTGCCGTTTGTCGGACCGGAAGCGCAGGAGCGCGAGCGCGGACGTGCTTTTCGCGCCCGCATCGGCGCCAATGAAAGCAGCTTCGGGCCTTCGCCGCGCGTTATCGCCCGTATGGAGCGCGTCGCGCGTGACCAGTGGATGTATTGCGATCCCGACAATTACGAGCTGAAGCAGGCTGCGGCCGCCCATCTCGGCATCGGCGCCGAAAACGTCGTGGTCGGCGAAGGCATAGACGGGCTGCTTAGCCTGGTGGCGCGCATGTATGTCGCGCTTGGCGACGCGGTGGTCACCTCGCTCGGCGCCTATCCGACCTTCAACTTCCACGTTGCCGGCGTCGGCGGCCGGCTGGTCACGGTGCCTTACGAGAACGACAAGGAAAGTCTGGACGGACTGCTCAAGGCAGTTATCAAGGAGAAGGCGCCGCTGGTCTATCTCTCCAACCCGGACAATCCGATGGGCAGCTGGTGGGAAGCGAGCGAGATCATCGGCTTTATCGAAGCCTTGCCGGAAACCACCATGCTGGTGCTCGACGAGGCCTATTGCGAATTGGGGCCGGCCTCGGCGCTGCCGCCGATCGATGTCGCGCGGCCCAACGTCATCCGCATGCGCACCTTCTCCAAGGCCTATGGGCTGGCCGGCATACGCTGCGGCTATGCGGTGGCCGAGGCTGAGGTGATCCGCGATTTCGAGAAGATCCGCAACCATTACGGCGTCAGCCGCATGGCGCAGATCGCCGGCGTCGAGGCGCTGGCCGACCAGGCCTGGCTGCACAGCGTGGTGGCGCGGGTCGCGGCCGGCCGCACACGCATCGCCGGGATTGCGGAGACGAACGGCCTGAAGCCGCTGCCATCGGCGACCAATTTCGTCACCATCGACTGCGGCCAGGACGGCGCCTTCGCGCTGAAAGTGCTGCAAAACCTTTTGTCGCGCGACGTTTTCATCCGCAAGCCGATGGCGCCAAGGCTCGAACGTTGCATCCGGGTCAGCGTCGGCCTCGATCATGAACTCGACATCTTTGCCGAGGAACTGCCCGGCGCACTCGCCGCGGCGCGGGGAAACTAGCGCCGCCGATTGCCATCGCAACAGAGCCTGCCGAGGCCGCCAAGGCCAAAACAGAATCAGCCGCGACCCCGACTCCGTCGATCCAGCAGCAATCCGAAGTCAAGCCTGTTGCTTTCGTCCGATTCCGCGCCAGTTTCTGTGCATGGGAGGCAACGATGGATGACCGGCAAAGGGCAGTGCAGGCGCGTGTGCATGGCAAGGTGCAAGGCGTCGGCTACCGGATGTGGGCGCGACGCGAAGCGACAGGGCTTGGCCTCGTAGGTTGGGTACGCAATGAACGAGACGGCACGGTGACGGCCTCGATTGCCGGTGCCGATGCTGCGGTTTCCACAATGATCGAACGGCTCCGGCAAGGGCCAAGGGGAGCTTCGGTTTCGAGGGTCGAGATCGAAGAATTCGAACTCCTCGACGCGCCCATCGACTTTCGGATCATTGTCTAGACGGAACCACTTTATTGCCGCTTGAATTAATTGAACGTTCGTTTTATTACTAAATACCGGGAGACTATCATGGCACGCACAACGGGATCCGACGGCGAAAAAACTGAAGCGGCCGTCCGCGAGGCAGCGGTCAGCCTGATCGCCCGCTTCGGCTATGAGGCGACGTCGATGCGGCAGCTTGCCGCCGAGGTCGGCGTCCAGGCGGCCGCGCTCTACCGCTATTTTCCGACCAAGGAAGACCTGCTGTTCACGCTGATGCGCGAACATATGGAAGGGCTGATCGAAGCGTGGGACGCCGCACGCCCCGACGCTGCCGATCCGGCAACGCGGCTTGCCGCCTATGTCGAAAACCACATCGCTTTCCACATCGAGCGCCGCCACTCCACCCATGTCTCGAACATGGAATTGCGCAGCCTGTCACATGACCGGCTGACGCAGATCCTTCGCATGCGCACCGCCTATGAGAAGGAGTTGCGCGCCATCCTGCGCGACGGCGCGGAGGCCGGCGCCTTCAGTGTCGATGACACCGGGCTCACTGCCATGGCGCTGATCCAGATGATGACCGGCGTCATCGTCTGGTTCCGGCCGGGCGAGCGGCTGTCGATGGCTGAAGTCACGGCGACATATCTTTCAATGACAATGCGCCTGGTTGGCGCGAACATAGACGGCAAGACTTACAGCGCCGCGCGTCCCTTCGGACGCGCAAATGACGCTGTAGCATTTTGATTTCGCGCATGATCCTTTCCGAAAATCAAAGTTGATTTCGGGGTCATGCGGCAGGAGGGAACGGCATGTACACGAACACACTCAGCTTCGGGCATGACGAGGACATCGAGGCGCTGCGCGATCTGGTGCGCCGCTTTGCCCAGGAGAAAATAGCGCCGATCGCCGCCGAGATCGACCGCAGCAACCAGTTCCCCGCGCATCTGTGGAAAGAACTCGGCGCGCTCGGCCTGCTTGGAATCACCGCCGATCCCGATTTCGGCGGTAGCGGCATGGGCTACCTCGCCCATGTCATTGCGGTGGAAGAGATTTCGCGCGCCTCGGGCTCGGTCGGCCTTTCCTACGGCGCCCATTCGAACCTCTGCGTCAACCAGATCAACCGCTGGGCGACACCTGCGCAGAAGGAGAAATTCCTGCCGGCATTGTGCTCGGGCGAAAGGGCAGGTGCGCTGGCCATGTCGGAATCGGGCGCCGGCTCCGACGTCGTCTCGCTCAAGCTGCGCGCCGAAAAGCGCAACGACCGCTATGTGCTCAACGGCTCGAAAATGTGGATCACCAACGGCCCCGACGCTGAAACGCTGGTGGTCTACGCCAAGACCGATCCGGAGCGGAAATCGCACGGCATCACCGCCTTCATCGTCGAAAAGACCATGGCCGGCTTCTCGGCATCGCCAAAGCTCGACAAGCTCGGCATGCGCGGCTCCAACACCGGCGAACTGGTGTTCGACAATGTCGAGGTGCCCTATGACAATGTGCTGCATGAGGAGGGCCGCGGCGTCGAGGTCCTGATGTCGGGCCTCGACTACGAGCGCACCGTGCTCGCCGGCGGCCCGCTCGGGCTGATGGCGGCGAGCCTCGACGTTGCCGTCCCCTATGTGCATGAGCGCAAGCAGTTCGGCCAGCCGATCGGCGAGTTCCAGCTGGTGCAGGGCAAGCTCGCCGACATGTATTCGACGATGAACGCCGCGCGCGCGTACGTTTATGCCGTCGCGGCTGCCTGCGATCGCGGCCAGACGACACGCAAGGATGCCGCCGGCTGCGTGCTGTTTGCCGCCGAGAAGGCGACGCTGATGGCGCTCGACGCCATCCAGCTGCTTGGCGGCAACGGCTATACCAACGAGTATCCGACCGGCCGGCTGTTGCGCGACGCCAAGCTCTACGAAATCGGCGCCGGCACCAGCGAGATTCGACGCTGGCTGATCGGGCGCGAGATCATGGCGGAAGGGGTGTGAGCGATTTCAATGCCTGGTTTGCCAAAATACCTTGGAGTATTAGCACGGACTATCGTCGCATTGATCCCATTGTCGGGATTCGCGAATGCCGCCTCTTCAGATATGCCGCAATTTCGAGACGTTGCAGCACTGCGGGTTGAAGTCATTTCCCGCCTGAAGGCTGACAGCCGAGTCAAGCAAGCAATTCCCAACCCCGCCGATCCGGCGCGTCTTGACGTAACCAGGGTCGGTTCTACCGGCAAGGATATTCATCTTCAGGTGGACGTTACGAACCTGCTAGGCCGCATTCGCGACCTGCCGGCGGGAGAGGCGGAAACCGAAATCGAACGTTTTCTAACCACGCTCGTGCTCAGCGATAGCGAAAGCGGCTTCCAGGCCGATCTACTGATTGCCAACATTCGACCGCGCGAACATCTCGACGCTTTCAAAGGCGATGGCACAGAGCCCGACAAAGGACCGGCGTTTGAAACCTTGGCGGGTGACGTCGTGATCCTTTACCAAATCGACAATGAGGACTCGCTCGCCAGCGTCCGGCTTGACGATGTTGGAGACCGCTCACTCGCACAGCTTCGCCAGCTTGCTCTGGAAAACATCAACAAGCAGATTACGAAGGTCAAGCAGGAGCGTATCCTCGACGGGATATCGATCTTCACCGTCGAAGGGGATGAGGCCATCTCACCCGCTCTCCTCCTGACCGAAAAATTCTGGGCCACGCTTGGACCGCAATTCCCCAACGGCGTTTTCATAGCCATTCCAAAACGCGATGCCATCGTCGTTGTAGACAAGCGGCTTCCCAATGCGGTTCAGTTTGCTCGCTCATTTATCGACAAGGTTTTCAAGACCGAACCTGATCTTCTCTCCGAGTACATTTTCGAGCGCCGTGACGGCAAGCTGCAAGTCGTGGCAGAGCAATAGGAACCGATGTGGCCGTACTCCAAACCCAGATCTCGCCCTCCTCCGAAACCTACCTCGCCAATGCCGAGCGCATGCGGGCGCTGGTTGCCGACATTGCGGACAAGGCGGCAACCGTCGAGCGCGGTGGCTCGGAGGAGGCGCGCGAGCGTCATGTTTCGCGCGGCAAGCTGTTGCCGCGCGAGCGGCTGGCGCAATTGCTCGACACCGGCTCGCCTTTCCTCGAGATCGGCCAGTTCGCGGCATGGTCCATGTATGGCGAGGAGATTTCCTCGGCCGGCATCATCGCCGGCGTCGGCCGTGTCGAAGGGACCGAGGTGATGGTCGTGGTCAACGACGCCACGGTGAAGGGCGGCACCTATTATCCGCTCACGGTGAAGAAGCATTTGCGCGCGCAGGAGATCGCGCTGCAAAACAATCTGCCTTGCGTCTATCTGGTCGACAGCGGCGGCGCCAACCTGCCCAACCAGGACGAGGTGTTTCCCGACCGCGAGCATTTCGGCCGCATCTTCTACAACCAGGCCAACATGTCGGCGGCCGGCATTCCGCAGATCGCCTGCGTCATGGGCTCATGTACTGCGGGCGGCGCCTATGTGCCGGCAATGTCGGACGAGACGATCATGGTGCGCAACCAGGCGACCATTTTTCTCGGCGGCCCGCCTCTGGTGAAGGCGGCTACGGGCGAAGATGTCAGCGCCGAGGAGCTTGGCGGCGCCGACGTGCACACCAGGCTGTCCGGTGTCGCCGACCACTATGCGCTGGACGACGAACATGCGCTCGCGATTTGCCGGCGCATCGTCAAGAACCTCAACCGGCGCAAGACCGTAAGCCTGAGCTTACAGGAACCCGCGCCGCCGCTTCACGATCCGCGTGAACTCTATGGCATCGTGCCGACGGATCTGCGCCAGCCCTATGATGTGCGCGAGGTGATCGCGCGCGTCGTCGACGGCTCCGAGTTCGACGAGTTCAAGCAGAATTACGGCACCACGCTGGTCACCGGCTTTGCCCATCTTCAGGGCATGCCGGTCGGCATCATCGCCAATAATGGCGTGCTGTTTTCCGAAAGTGCTGTCAAGGGCGCGCATTTCATCGAACTGTGCTGCCAGCGCAAGATCCCGCTGATCTTCCTGCAGAACATCACCGGCTTCATGGTCGGGCGGAAATACGAGGCCGGCGGCATCGCCAAGGACGGCGCCAAGCTGGTGATGGCGGTCGCCACCGCTCGCGTGCCGAAGGTGACGATGATCATCGGCGGCTCGTTCGGCGCCGGCAATTACGGCATGTGCGGACGCGCCTACTCGCCGCGGTTCCTGTGGATGTGGCCGAATGCGCGCATTTCGGTGATGGGCGGCGAACAGGCGGCGACCGTGCTGGCGGTGGTCAAGCGCGAGGGCATCGAGCGCAAGGGCGGTGAGTGGAGCGCGGACGAGGAAGCGAAATTCAAGAAGCCGATCCTGATGAAATACGAGCATGAGGGCCACCCGCTCTACTCCTCGGCGCGGCTGTGGGACGACGGCATCATCGACCCGGCGAAAACGCGCGAGGTGCTGGCGCTCAGCCTGTCGGCCGCGCTCAACGCCGAAATCGAGGAAACGAAGTTCGGCGTGTTCAGGATGTGAGATGAGCAAGTTCGGCGAACGGATACATGTCCACACCGCGACATCACCAGGCTTGCGGTCGATGCCATCGTCAATGCCGCCAATTCCTCGCTGCTGGGCGGCGGCGGCGTCGACGGCGCCATTCACCGCGCCGCCGGCCCGGAGCTCGAATTCGAATGCCGGATGCTGAACGGCTGCAAGTCGGCGAGGCAAAGCTTACCAAGGGCTATCACCTGCCGGCACGTTACATCATCCACACGGTCGGACCTGTCTGGCGAGGCGGCGGCAAAGGCGAAGCCGGACTGGTCGTATCCTGCTATATCAGGTCACTCCAAATCGCCGCCGCCAGGGATTGCCGGACCGTGGCATTTCCGGCGATCTCGACCGGCATCTACCGTTATCCGAAAAATGAGGCGACGCAGATTGCCGTTGGCATCGCAGGTACCTTCGTCGGACAGAACTCAACGCCCGAAACAGTTATTTTCTGCTGCTTCGACGAGCCAACAGCTCAACTATACCGACAAGCCGTTGCTGCCATTGGAGGATGCTAGTCTGCATGGATAAGATGGTTCATCCACCTACGCAAAAGCAATTTTCGGTGAGCAGGCTGGCGGCACTGGAGAATAGACGCTATTGTTCATCCCGCATTGGGCAACGGGGATGGGGTAAAGATGAGGCCGAAATATTCGGGAAAGACGACTGCGTCGGTACTTGCAGTCTTGCTTATATTTGCGGTACCCGGCGTTGGCGCCGCGGCATCGCTGGCGGGAAGCAAAGGCGACATCCATTTCTATCCGTATTTGCCGAAAAGCCCGAAAGACCAGTGCACCATGGCTTACAACGCCTATGTGGCCGCCGGCGGCCATTCGGCCTATGCGACCACGCCCTATGCCCGGATCCGTTCGTTGTACATCATCTGCGGCTCGGGCTTGAATGCACCGTCACAGAAGGCTGCCGAAGAACGGGCGATGAAATCCTGCGAGTCCGCCCGCAGCCATTACAAGGTCATTACAGGTGCGGGCTGCGAAGTTGCGGCATCGAAGTAGGCCGACAAGCATCGGCTTGGGCATTTTTCAAATGGGCGGCGCAAGATGAAATCGACACGCATCAAACGAATTACTGTATCGATGCTTGCCGGCCTGCTCGTATTTACGGCACCCGGTATCGGGGCGGCTGGATCGCTGGCGGGCAGCAAGGGAGACACCCGATTCTGGCCTCCGTTGTCACTGAATCCAAAGGAGCCCTGCACGAAGTCGTACAACGCCTATGTCGCGGCGAGTGGCCACTCGGCCTACGCGACCACATTCTACTCGCGCGTCGACGATCTTTACATCATCTGCGGTGCGCGGCTGAACGCGCCATCTCAGAAGGCCGCGGAAGAGTTGGCGTTGCGAAGCTGTCAGGTTGGCCTGAAAAAGTGGAAGGTTCAGACCGCGAGCGGCGGCTGCAAAATCGCGGCTTCGAAATAGGCTCATTCCTGCCAGACCGGCGCCGCCCGAGACAAACTCTGGAGGCTCCATGTTCGCCAAGATCCTGATCGCCAATCGCGGCGAGATCGCCTGCCGGGTGATATGCACGGCCAGGAAGATGGGAGTGCGCACCGTTGCCGTCTATTCCGACGCGGACGCCAAGGCCCTGCATGTCAAAATGGCCGACGAGGCAGTGAGTATCGGTTCCTCGCCGGTCGGCGAAAGCTATCTGCGCGGCGACAAGATTGTTGCGGCGGCGCTGGCGACCGGCGCCGAAGCAATTCACCCCGGGTACGGCTTCCTCTCGGAAAACCCCGATTTCGTCGACCTGGTGGTGGCGGCAGGGCTCACCTTCATCGGCCCGTCGGCCGCCTCGATCCGCGCCATGGGGCTGAAGGATGCGGCCAAGCGGCTGATGGAAAAGGCCGGCGTGCCGGTGGTGCCGGGCTATCATGGCGAGGCGCAGGAGATCGTGCTGCTGGCGTCCAAGGCGCGTGAGATCGGCTATCCCGTGCTGATCAAGGCGCGCGCCGGCGGCGGCGGCAAGGGCATGCGCCGCGTCGAACATCCCGAAGATTTTTCGGAAGCGCTGTCAGGCGCACGGCGCGAGGCCAAGGCCGCGTTCGGCGACGATCGCGTGCTGGTCGAAAAATACGTCGACAAGCCGCGCCACATCGAGGTCCAGGTGTTCGGCGACAATTTTGGCAATGCCGTGCATCTCTACGAGCGCGACTGCTCGGCGCAGCGCCGCCACCAGAAGGTGATCGAGGAAGCGCCGGCGCCCGGCATGACGCTGGCGCTGCGCGAGGCGATGACGGAAGCGGCGGTCAAGGCCGCCAAGGCGATCAGCTATTCCGGCGCCGGCACCATCGAATTCATCGTCGATGCCTCGCAAGGGCTGAAGGCCGACCGCTTCTGGTTCATGGAAATGAACACCCGCCTGCAGGTCGAGCATCCCGTCACCGAAATGGTCACCGGCACCGACCTGGTCGAGTGGCAGTTGCGGGTAGCCGCCGGCGAAAAGCTGCCGAAGACGCAGAGCGAAATCACGCTTTCCGGCCACGCCTTCGAGGCGCGCATCTATGCCGAGGACGCGGCGAAAGGGTTTCTGCCGGCGACCGGCACGCTGCATCACCTGGCGTTTCCCGACAACGCGCCCGAAGGCGCCAGCATGCGCATCGAGACCGGCGTGCGGGCCGGCGATGCGATCTCGCCCTTCTACGATCCGATGATCGCCAAGCTGGTCATCCACGCCAAGGACAGGCAGGCGGCACTCGATGCGCTCGGGACTGCGTTGTCGCAGACCGAGATTGCCGGCTCGACCGTCAACACCGCCTTTCTCGCGGCACTTGCCGCGAACGCCGATTTTTCGGCTGGTGATGTCGATACCGGCCTGATCGGCAGGCATCAGGAAGCGCTGACCGCGGTCGCCCCGCCGAGCAGCGAGATCGTTGCCGCGGCGGCCCTTGCCGCGGCGGGCGCCGGTGCTTTGCCGCCGTCGAACGATCCGTGGTCGTCGCTTGCCGGCTATGCGCATTTCCACAGCGTTGCGCGCCGCACGCGCCTGCGCCATGGCGAGGACGATATACTGGCGCGTGTTTCAGTGCGGCCGGACGGGCGCTTCGAGGTGGCGCTGGACGCGCCCTATGACAGCGTCAATTCGCATGATCTTCGCGCCGCCCCTCGCCTTGCCCGCTGGCCAGGCCACGTCACCGTGTTCGAAGGCGCGGTCGGCTACAGTTTCCTCGTCCCGGATCCGCTGGCGCGCACCGACGAGGCGGCCGCCGCTTCCGGCAGCCTGCGCGCGCCGATGCCAGGCGTGGTCAAGCTGGTGCGCGCGGCAAAGGGCGAAAGGGTGATCAAGGGCCAGCCGCTGTTGATCCTGGAAGCGATGAAGATGGAGCACACGATCGCGGCCAGCCATGACGGCGTGATCGCGGAAATCGCCACAGAGGGCGCGCAGGTCACCGACGGAACGGTGCTGGTGCGCTTCGTTGAAGAGGCTGCAAGCCGGCTGGAGGCTTGAACAAAAATGGCCGGGACAAGCCCGGCCATTTCCATGAGTACGCGGCCGCTTACTGCGCGATCGGTGCGTATTTGCCGTCGTGCCACTGGTTGATGTCGTAGCTGGCGTTCTTCAGATCGCCCTTCTCGTCGAAGGTCACGTCGCCGACCACGGTGCTGAAGGGCGTGCCGTTCTTCAGCGCTTCGGCTACCTTGACCGGATCGTCCGTTCCGGCGCGCTTGACGCCCTCTGCAAACGCCTGAACGACGGCGTAGGAGAACAGCGTAAAGCCTTCCGGCACGAAGCCGCCCGCCTTGATCTTGGCGATGGCCTCCTTGGCTTCCGGCTTGGCCTGCGGGTCCGACGGGAAGACGAACAGGGTGCCTTCACCGGCGGGGCCGGCGACCTGCCAGAATTCCGGCGAGGCGATCGAGTCCGGCATGATCAGCTGGAACTTGACGCTCTGCTCGGCCGACTGACGCAGGATAAGCCCGGCTTCCGGGTGATAGCCGCCGAAATAGACAACGTCGGCCTTGAGGTCCTTCAGCTTGGTGACGAGAGCCGAATAATCCTTCTCGCCGGCATTGATGCCTTCATAGTCGATCTCCTTGAGGCCACCGGCATTCATCGTCGCCTTCACGGCATCGGCAACGCCCTGACCGTAGGCGCTCTTGTCATGCAGGATAACGACATTCTTGCCGGCATATTTCTTGGCGATCCACGGGCCAATGAAGGCGCCCTGCGCGTCGTCACGCGTATAGAGACGCATGATCGTCGGCCAGCCGGCCTTGGCGGCGGCATCGGTCAGCTCGGGATTTGAAGAGGCCGGGCTCATCATCAGCGCGCCGGCCTCGGCGTAGACGGCGGAAGCCGGGATGCTCGAACCTGAACAGGCATGGCCGTCAATAAACTTGACGCTGTTGGCAACGATCCGGTTGGCCACAGAAACCGCCTGCTTGGGATCGCACTGGTCGTCCTCGATGTCGAGCTTGATTATCGAGCCGTTGACACCGCCGGCGGCGTTGATCGCATCGGCGGCTGCCGTTGCGCCCTGCTTGAACTGATCGCCGATCGTGGCGAGCTGTCCGGTCATCGGGCCGACCACCGAAATGGTGATGTCATCGGCAAAGGCAACCGGCGCGCTCATCATCAGGCCAAATACGGCCGCGCTCAAAATACCCGTTTTTTTCATGGTGATAGAACTCCTCCCACACTCGCGCAGCCGCTCTGGCCGCGCTTCTTTCCGAAGGCGGGACAATTTCATCCTTCATTGGGCCTGTCTAGGCGCATCGGCGCCGCTCGATTGGGCCTCATCAACGCAAAAAGCCACGCCAGCCTGTTCCGGCCGGTCGTGGCTTTTTGCTCGTAGCAGTCCCCATGCGCCCCCGCGCCACGAAAACCTGCCCGCCGTCCCCATTGTGCACGACTGGACCGTGCCGGCCTGCCGCGTTCTTGTTCTTTCATGGTCGGCCGTCTTGTCGCGGCCTCGTCGTTTCACCGGTTCCGACCGTCTTTGCGGTCTTGATCCCGGGGCTTCCCTGTTTTCGATAATCTGCCTGCGATAATCTGCTCGCGATCTCAGTGCATCGTCATCCATTCGCGGGCTTCGCGCAGCGCCTTGGCGATCTCGACCTTGGACATTGCGGCCGACAGTTCCGAGCGCAGTTCCGCGGCGCGGACCGAGCCCTTGATGGCGGCGATGTTGAACCATTTGTGGGCGGCAACGACATCGGTCTCGCAATCGCGGCCGGTCGCATACATCATGCCCAGTTCGAAAAGAATGTCGGCCTGGGCAGTTGCCCCCATGGCGCCGAAGCCGGCTTCAAGCATTTCAAAACGTGCCATTTTAGTCCCCTGTCTGGCTCCCGAGAGCGGGCCTCTTCTGTCCCCCGGTGTTCCCTGGGGAGCCGCTCTTTCGATGCTTCCGAGAATGAGGCCGAGCCTTGAATCCGTCGTTAAATGGCGTGCTTAATTTGGAGAAAACAAAGCTAAAACAAGAGGTAAACGCGGAAATTCGTTAAGGATACAAAGTCAGCAATCCCGCCGTTTCTCGACCGATTTGACGAAAATTTGCAAGGCGCCGATCAACACTCTGCTAACCACGCGAACCAAAGCCAACGCCTCGATCGTTTCATTTCCACGGGCTGCACTCTCCCGACCCCGCATGAAAATTGCGAAACCTTCCGTCGCGGCACGCTTTTGTTTTGCCGGGAGCTGGATTAGCTTACGTTTGCGTAAGGGGCAGAGAGGCGGCTGCCCCATCTAAACCAGGGAGGACAGATATGTTTCGCAAAGTGAGCTTGGCCCTGGCGGCCGCCGTGATGATGGCTGGTGCGGCTTGGGCCGATCCGATCGAAGGCAATTGGAAGACACAAGCCGGCGACACAGCAGTTATCGGCGGCAGCGGTTCATTCTCCATCACCCTGAAGACCGGCAAATATGCCGGGAAGACCATCGGTTCGCTCAAGGCGGCCGGGGCCAACAAATATGCCGGCAACATCACCGATCCGGCAAACGACAAGACCTATTCGGGCAAGGCAACACTGTCGGGCACCTCGCTCAAAATGAGCGGCTGCGTGCTCGGCGGGCTGATCTGCAAGAGCCAGACCTGGCACAAGCTCTGATCTTGCTGCTTTGAGTTGACCAACGGGGCCTTCACAGGCCCCGTTTTCTTTGCAGGACGGTCCGCGCCATAGCGACGACCGTGCCGTTTGCGGCGGCGCAAACCCGAACCGACGCTCTCTCTAAGACCTCGTCAATCACTTTGAACCGCAGATGAACGTCGGCATCAGCGCCGGTTCAGTCGCATCAGGGCATTTGATGGCGTGTTCAAGGAGACACTACGCAAATGCTCGCTCGCCGCTTCACCATCGTCTGCCTGTTGATGAGCCTGTTCGGGATGCTCTTCGCCATCCTCGTGGCCGAATCCGGCCGTCCGGCCCGTTCCTGGAATGCAGCCAGTTCCTGCCAATTCGATTGCATGAACCATTTTCGCCCCTGAGACGACAAAGACATAGATCCAAACAGAAAAGCAAAAGCCATGAACCGCATCGCCATCAACGCCCTCCAGACCCTTCGGCTCCTGCCGCGGGCGGCGCTCGTTCTGGTCGTGTTGTCGGCGCCGGTCCTGGCCATGCCGATGATGCGGGCCAATGCCGACACGACGATCGACGCGCCGGCGACGAAGAAGCATGGCGTCGGCTTTGTCTTGCTGGTCAGTCTGCAGCGCGGGTAAGGTGTGCCGGTATTAAGGTGATGCTGGCCTGCAAGTGGCGGCCTTGGTGCTCACATGCTTCGAGTACGCTCCGCTCCGGTTCTCGAAGCCAACCAGTTTGGTCGCTTCGCGCCCGTCCTCGACTCCGGCTCAGCCTTACCTGAATCTCAGCACACCTTGGGCGTGGACGAATAAATCGACCACTTGGCGGCCACCCTCCCCTCCCAAGTGCGGCCTCAAGTCTCTATATTGAGCCATGGAAAAGCGAATCTACCCACAAGCTATCGAATCGGTCGTCATGCCGGAGCCTTTCGGCAAGCAGAGCTTCGACGACGCCAAAAAGGCCGTGGCCGCCTTGCAGGTGCTCTACGACCGCAACACCAAGTTTCTGCGCGACTCCTTTGCCACGCTTGCCGCCGGCGGCGACGAAAGCAAGCGCTACCGCGCCTTCTACCCGGAGATCGGCGTCACCACCAATTCGTTCACCCAGATCGACTCGCGCCAGGCCTACGGCCACATGCCGACCCCCGGGCATTTCTCGACCACCATCACCCAGCCGGTGCTGTTCGAACGCTATCTCGTAGAGCAGCTTCGCCTGATCATGCGCAATCACGGCGTGCCGGTAACGGTTTCGGAATCGACCACGCCGATCCCGCTGCATTTCGCGTTCCTTGAAGGAACCCATGTCGATGGCGCCGCCGCCGACCGCATCAAACGGCCGATCCGCGACCTGTTCGACGTGCCGGATCTCGACGGCACCGACGACCAGATCGCCAACGGCACCTTCGAGGTCGCGTTCGGCGAACCAAGGCCGCTGGCGCCGTTCACGGCGCAGCGCATCGACTATTCGCTGCACCGCATGACGCACTACACCGCGACCAGCCCGCAGCATTTCCAGAACTTCGTGCTGTTCACCAACTACCAGTTCTACATCGACGAGTTCGTCGCCCGCGCGCGGGCCCAGATGGCTGAAGGCGGCCACGGCTATACCGAATTCGTCGAACCGGGCAATGTCATCACCAAGGCAGGGCAAAACGCGCCCAGCGAAGGCGTGGCGGCGCCGCGCCTGCCTCAGATGCCAGCCTATCATCTGAAGAAGCCGAACCATGGCGGCATCACCATGGTCAACATCGGCGTCGGCCCGTCCAACGCCAAGACGATCACCGACCATGTCGCGGTGCTGCGGCCACATGCATGGCTGATGCTCGGCCATTGCGCCGGCCTGCGCAACACTCAGGCGCTGGGCGACTATGTGCTGGCGCATGCCTATGTCCGGGAAGACCATGTGCTGGACGATGACCTGCCGGTGTGGGTGCCGATACCGCCGCTGGCCGAGATCCAGGTGGCGCTGCAGGAGGCGGTCGCCGAAGTCACCGGACTTTCCGGCTACGATCTCAAGCGCATCATGCGCACCGGCACCGTCGCCACCATCGACAACCGCAACTGGGAACTGCGCGACCAGCGCGGACCGGTGCAGCGGCTGTCGCAGTCGCGCGCCATCGCGCTCGATATGGAATCGGCCACGATCGCCGCCAATGGCTTCCGCTTCCGCGTGCCCTACGGCACGCTGCTTTGCGTCTCCGACAAGCCGCTGCATGGCGAGTTGAAGCTGCCCGGCATGGCGACCGAATTCTACAAGCGGCAAGTGGCGCAGCATCTGACCATCGGCATCAAGGCGATGGAGAAGCTGGCGGAAATGCCGATGGAACGGTTGCATTCGCGCAAGCTGAGAAGCTTTTCGGAGACGGCCTTTCAGTAGACCGGCTTGCCGTAAATGTTTGCCGCGAGGCGTTTCGTCATCTTGATTGGGCCGCATTTCAGCCGATAAAGGCCTGATACCTCGGCAATGTATTACCCGGTCTATGGGCAAGACCCGGTCTGATGGCACGCGTGCGAAAGATGATGGCTTCAATGGCGTTCCTGGCAATGCTCGGCCTCTCGGCCGCGCTTGTAGCCGGGTTCTTTGGCGCACTGCATCCGGCCTTCGATTCCTTCGCCCATTTCCGCATCCATTTTGCCGTGCTGATGGGGCTGATTGCGCTGCCGCTGCTCGCCACCTCGTTTCGCCTGCAGGCGGGCGTGGGCCTGCTGCTGGCCGTGGCCGCCTTCGCCAGCACGTTGAGCACCTTGCCGCGCCTGTGGCCGGTGCGGGCCGCCAATGACGCCGCGCCCGGCAACGAACCGGTCTACCGGCTGCTGCAGATGAACCTGCGTTTCAACAATCCGACACCCAAGAAGGTTCTTTCGCTGATCGGCAGGACCAACCCAGACGTGATCACGCTCGACGAAGTATCGGCCATGTGGGCGACCGAACTCAGCTATATCCAGAACGCCTATCCCTATCGCATCCTGTGCGCCCATCCCGACGGCGTGTGGGGCGTGGCGCTTTTGTCCCGGCGACCCTTTGCGGCCGGCACCGAGCCGCATTGCGAACCGCGCGGCGCGATGGCGGCCGCCACCGTCGATTTCGGCGGCACTCCGGTCGATGTCGCGGCGATCCATTTGAGCTGGCCGTGGCCGAAGGAACAATACTGGCAGATCGGCGAGTTGACCGAGACGCTCACCTCGCTCGGCGAGACGGCGATCATGGCCGGCGACTGCAATGCCGTGCCGTGGAGCGCCGCGGTACGGCGCGTTGCCTCGCTCGGCGGACTGACCGTGATGCCGTCGGCCGGACCGACCTGGATCCACCGGACCCTGCCCGATTTCCTGCGGCGCTATGCGGGCCTGCCGATCGACCAGGTGTTTTCGAAGGGCGGGGTGACCATCCTGTCGTCGACGCAGATGGAAGAGACCGGCTCCGACCATCTGCCGGTGATGGTGGAATTTTCATTGATGCGCGACGAGACCAAGCCGGTCGACGAGGATTCTACCGCGACTGTGTCGCTGATCCAGCCCAGCATGGGCGGCTAGATCGTACGCCACGGGGCTTACGGTTTCACAAGCCTACCAAGGCCTCGATGATGCGCTCGACATGGCCGCCTTCACTGTGCTCGCGCGCGTCGAACGCGATCTGTTTTGCCTCATAGAGCTTGGAAGTGGCTTGCAAGCGCCGCGTGGCTTCGACGCGCGTTTTGTTGCATTGCGGATCGTTGGCAAATTTCAGGCCGCGAACCGACCGCTCGGCAGCCTGCATCATCTGCCCGGCGATACGGCCATGGGTTCCTTCATGAGCGAGAACGCCTGTGAAAAACCGGTTCCAGCGTTTGCGCAGCGCCGGCGTGACGGCCGAGGCGACGCGCGGGTAGGTGTAGGCGATGTTGAGCGTTCCATTGGCCTGGCGCAGGCGGCAGACGCCGTTGACCTGACCCACGTCCAGGCTCCAGTCGGCGGTGTAGCTTGTCTGCGCGATGGCGTGGGTCATGAAACCGTGCTTGGGGCCCCTGCGGTTCATGGCGATAACCAGACCGGCACCTGTCGTGCCGGTGATGTCATAGGTTCGCGTCTTGACGACGGTTTTCACCCCCGCCGACGCCGTCCCGACGACGCCGCAGGCCGCGCTTATGACGGCGACGCAAAACAAGACCAACACGCGCATGCCATTTTCCCCATGGACGCGGCAATGAGACCACAAGCAGACGACGGTTTCAACAATCTTTGGCGCCGAGCGCCTTACATGCCTTGGTAAACCCGGCCATCGCCGCCATTTTTGCTGGTCGAGACGGCCCCGGTCGGTGGGGCTCACATGCCCTGATAGACCGGGCCTTCGCCGCCTCGTGGCGGCACCCAGTTGATGTTCTGGTTGGGATCCTTGATGTCGCAGGTCTTGCAGTGCACGCAGTTCTGCGCGTTGATGACGAAGCGCACATCCTTGGCAGACGGATCGGCGGCGGCGTTGCCGTCCTTGTCGACCCATTCGTAAACACCGGCCGGGCAATAGCGGGTCGAAGGCCCGGCAAAGACATCATGCTCGGAACGCTTCTGCAACTCCATGTCGCCGACGATGAGATGCACCGGCTCGTTTTCCTCGTGATTGGTGTTGGACAGGAACACCGAGGACAGGCGGTCGAAGGTCAGCACGCCGTCCGCTTTGGGATAGGCGATCTTCTTGTGCTTGGCCGCGGGCTCAAGCGTGGCATAATCGGCCTTGCCATGTTTCAGCGTGCCGAAGGGCGAGAAGCCGAACAGCGTGTTCAGCCACATGTCGAGACCACCGAGGCCGACGCCGATAATGGTGCCGAAGCGCGACCAGAGCGGCTTGACGTTGCGGACCTTCTTCAAATCCTTGCCGATATCGGTCGCGCGCCAGGCGTCCTCATAAGACGACAGTTCGTCATTGGCGCGGCCGGAGCCGATCGCTTGCGCGACATGCTCGGCCGCCAGCATGCCGGACAGCACCGCATTGTGCGAACCCTTGATGCGCGGCACGTTGACGAAGCCCGCCGCACACCCCATCAGCGCGCCGCCGGGGAAGGAGAGTTTCGGCACCGACTGCCAGCCGCCTTCGGTAATGGCGCGCGCGCCATAGCCGATGCGCTTGGCGCCCTCGAAGGTGCGCGATATCGCCGGATGCGTCTTGAACCGTTGGAATTCCTCGAAGGGCGACAGCCAGGGGTTCTTGTAGTTGAGATGCAGGACGAAGCCGACCGCGACCTGGTTATCCTCGAGGTGGTAGAGGAAGGAGCCGCCGCCTGTCTTCAGGTCGAGCGGCCAGCCGAAGGAGTGCTGCACCAGGCCCGGCCGGTGGTTCTCGGGCTTGACCTGCCACAGCTCCTTGAGGCCGATGCCGTATTTGCCGGGCTCACGCCCGTCGGACAGTTTGTATTTTGCGATCAGCTGCTTGGACAGCGAACCGCGCGCGCCCTCGCCGATCAGCACGTATTTGCCCATCAGCGCCATGCCCGGCGCAAAGCCCGGGCCATGTGTGCCGTCTTTTTCGACGCCCATGTCGCCGGTGACGACGCCCGTGACGGCGCCGGCATCGTTGTAGACGAGGCTGACGGCAGCAAAGCCCGGATAGATTTCGACGCCTAGCGCTTCAGCCTTGGTTGCCAGCCAGCGGCAGACATTGCCGAGCGAGACGATGTAGTTGCCGTGATTGTTCATCAGCGGCGGCATCAGTATATTGGGCAGACGGAACGAGCCGGCGGGGCCGAGCACCAGGAAATCGTCGGCCGTAACCGGCGTCTTGAAGGGATGGCCATCTTCCTCGCGCCAGCCCGGCAACAGGCGGTCGATGCCTATTGGATCGACGACGGCGCCTGACAGAATGTGTGCACCAACCTCGCCGCCCTTTTCCAACACCACGACGGAAAGCTCGGGATTGACCTGCTTGAGACGGATCGCTGCGGCAAGGCCCGCCGGGCCGGCCCCGACGATGACCACGTCGAATTCCATGCTCTCGCGTTCGATCTCGCTCATCAACCCCTCCGCACTGGCCAACCGTTTCCGGCATTTTGCTGGCTCCTGCGCTGCATAGCGCATCAATCCGCGACAGGAAACCGGCGCTGACGTGACAATGCCGATTTCGACAAAAAGTCGCGGATGACAACTCTGCCGCAAGCGTTTTGCGCGCGGCCGCGCTCAGCGTCCCATATTTTAATTGTTCGACGGCTCTCTTATCGGCCATACTTATTTCCATGCGCACGCCGTCCGGCTATTCATTGACGCGCTTCCCCCTTCCGCCCGGCCGGACGTGCCGAGCGATCCTTCTCGCCCTTTCAATGCTTACGCCGGTTCGCGCTCAGGCCGAGCCGGTGAAGGTGTGGGCGACCGGCGCCTATTCCTTTTCCGACGAGCTTGGCGGTTTCCACATCACCGGCGCCTCGGGCACCGGCACCAAGGAAGATCCGTTGGTCATCTCCGAGGAGCTGAATTCGTCGACGCCGGTGACGCTCACCATCCGCACCACCAAACCGATCCAGCCGTTCAGCACCAACGGCGAATTCGCCAACGGCATCCTGTACATGCGTATCGAGGTGCTCAACAACAGCGGCCAGGCCTGGGTCGAATTCCAGTTCGAGCTGCAGGAGATACTCAACCAGCCGAGCGTGTTCGGCGACGGCCTGTCCTTCGACCAGCGCAACAAGACGCCCGACAACATCCTGTCGAGCGCGTACGCCGATTTCGACCGCGATTTCGAACCCTATGACCGGCTCTTGTTCAAGAGTGGACAGATCGACCCGCTGAAGAGGGGACGCTTCGAGTTTCTGATCACCGACTACACGCCGCGCTGGACGTTCTATCTGGTGCAGGATCCGCGGATACCGACGGGGTAAGCGGCAGACGCCGTGAAAATCGCCACGAAATGCCCTTCGTGATTGGCGAAAGCCGACGAGCGCGTAATCTCCCTCCTTAAGGGGGAGATTACTAACCGCCCAACCTTGCAAATCGTCTCTCGGCGGACGAATGTGCCCGGCATGACTGCCGCCTCCCCCAACAACCGATCCGACCTGGCCGAGTTGCTCGCCTTCTACGCCTCTGCCGGTGTCGACGAAGCGTTGGAGGACGCGCCGGTGAACCGGTTTGCCGGGGCAGCACCGAAGCGCCCCGAGCGCACAACGGCGCCTGCCGCGCCGCCTCGCGAAAACAAGTTTCCGGAACAAGCCGCCGCCAGCCCCGGGCTGGACGCAAGCCGGGTGCCGGACGCGCCGGCGCGTTCCGTTCCGGCCATGGCGACGGTGCCCGACGAGGCACAGGCGGCCCTGGCCCGGCAAATGGCGGCAAGTGCCTCGACGCTCGACGAACTGCGCCAGCACATGGCGTCGTTCGATGGCTGCAACCTCAAATTCACCGCCAAGAACCTGGTCTTTGCCGACGGCAATCCGGAAGGTTTGGTGATGTTGGTCGGCGAGGCGCCCGGCCGCGACGAGGATATTGAGGGCCTGCCCTTCGTCGGCCGCTCGGGCCGGCTGCTCGACCGCATGCTGGCTGCGATCGGGCTTGACCGGACTTCGGTCTATATCGCCAACGTCATTCCCTGGCGGCCACCCGGCAACCGCACGCCGACGCCGCACGAGACCGAAATCTGCCGTCCCTTCATCGAGCGGCAGATAGAGCTGGTCAATCCGAAGGTGCTGGTCAATCTCGGTGGCCCATCAGCCAAAACCTTGCTCAACACGACCGAGGGCATCCTGCGCCTGCGCGGCAATTGGCGCGTCCACACCACGGCTTCCGGTGTCGCCATTCCGGCGATGCCGACGCTGCATCCGGCCTATCTCTTGCGGACCCCTGCGCACAAGAAGCTGGCCTGGCGGGATTTTCTCGAGGTGAAGGCGAAGTTGCGGGAGGTGGGGTGAAGCGCGCCTCTTCCTTCCACCCTTGTGGGGGAAGGTGGATCGGCGCGCAGCGCCGAGACGGATGAGGGGTGTTCCAGCGGAGTGAGACGTTGGCGTTCCCTGGAACACCCCTCATCCGACCGAGCTTCGCTCGGCCACCTTCTCCCACAGGGGGAGAAGGGAGAACCGCGCCAATGACCTCCCAGGTAATTGAAATACGCCTCTCCCCGGCCTACTCATCCCCCATGACAACAGCCCAAACCTCCGCCGGCAGCCTGATCCGCGAATGGCGCACGCGCCGGCGCATGAGCCAGCTTGATCTCGCAATGGAGGCTGAGATTTCCCAGCGTCATCTCTCCTTCGTCGAAAGCGGCCGCACCGCGCCCTCGCGCGAGATGGTGCTGCATCTGGCCGAGCAGCTTGAGATTCCGCTGCGGCAGCGTAATCAGCTGTTGCTGGCTGCCGGCTTTGCCCCGAGCTTCAGCGAGCGGCCACTCACAGATACGACGCTGGCGCCGGCGCTTGCCGCGGTCGAGAGCGTGCTCAAAGGGCATGAGCCGTTCCCCGCCCTCGCCGTCGACCGGCACTGGAACCTGATTTCCGCCAATGCCGCCATCGGCCCGTTTCTGGCCGATGTTGCCGAGCCGTCGCTGCTCCAGCCGCCGGTCAATGTGCTGCGCCTCAGCCTGCACCCGAACGGCATCGCACCGCGCATCGTCAATCTCGCGGAATGGCGGGCGCATCTGCTGGAGCGGCTGAAACACCAGAACGATGCCGCCGGCGATCCCGTCCTGGTCGAGCTGGAGCGCGAATTGCGAACCTATCCGTCCGGGCTCAAGGGTGCGCGGCCGGTGCCGGTCGAGCCCAACGGCATCGTCCATCCGCTGCGGCTGGCGCATGGCGACCAGGTGCTGTCCTTCATCAGCACCATCACCGTCTTCGGCACGCCGCTTGACGTGACGCTGTCGGAACTGGCGATCGAGTCTTTCTTCCCGGCCGACGAGCAGACGCGAGCGGTGCTGGTGCGGCTGGCGAAGGAACGTGCGGAAGCCAGCTGAGCAACCCCGCGGACCTCCTCACCCCTGTGGTGGCGCTGCCTTGCGCGTTCGGGTGCGTTCCAGGCCGAGTTGGCGCTCGCGCCAGATGATGAACATGCCGGCGGCAACGACGATCACACCGCCGACGAGCGTGTTGATGGTGGCGATATCGCCAAAGGCGAAATAGCCGACGACGACGCCGAGGATCATCGAGGTGTATTCGAACGGCGCCACCACCGAAGCTTCGGCATGGCGGTACGCCGCCGTCATCAAAATCTGCGCCAGCCCGCCACAGAACCCTGCTGCGACCAGCAGACCGGCCTGCAGCGGCGTCAGCGCCTGCCAGCCGAAGGGCAGCGTAAGCAGCGCCATGACACTCGCCGTCGCCGAGAACCACAACACGATGGTCGCTGTTCGTTCAGTCTGGACAAGATTGCGCACGAGCAGGATGGCATTGGCGGAGATTGCTGCAGAAACAAGAGCAGCGATGACGCCCAGCACCTCCTGGTCGCCGAGCGCGACGCCCGACGTGAGCAGCGTCAGCTCCGGCCAGGAGATGATCAGCACGCCGACCAGACCGACCGCAACCGCGCTCCAGCGATAGACGCGAATGGCTTCGCCGAGGAATAGCGAGGAGAACACCACCACCAGCAAAGGCTGGGCATAGTTCAGCGTGATCGCCTCAGGCAGCGGCAGCCGGGTCAGCGCAAAGAAGCCGAGCCCCATGGCGCAAACGCCGACGACACCGCGCGCAATGTGGTTCAGCGGGCGTTTGGTGGCGAACGCCGTGCCCAGTTTTCTCGTGAAGGCCAGGAAGACGATGATCGGGAAGATGGCGAAGAAGGAGCGGAAGAAGACGATCTGGCCGGCCGGCAAAGTGCCGGCGGCCTTGATGCAGGTTTGCATGCCGACAAAGACCGCCACCGACATGACCTTGAGCATGATCCCGGTGAGAACATTAGAGCGCCGCGCGTCGTCTTCGACGCGCAAAGGACGCTCTGACACTTTGAATCTGCGCATCGTGCTTTCCAAAAATCGACATTGATTTTTGGGCCGATGCGCGCCGGGATGATCGGACAGTTTCCCGCCCGCTTCGTCTCCAGGCCCGGCTTTCACTGTTTTGTTGCTTCCCGGATCTCCGCTGAGATGCGCGTCGAACGACGCGGTACACAGGCGCCCATGCCGAACTTCGATGTGACGACGGTCATCAAGGCCTCACGATAATGGCGGAAGGGGAACGCCCCGAAATAGGCATTGGCGCAGTTTTGTCGAGTGACCGTTTCGTGTAAAGAGCGCGCAACTTTAGATTTAATGGGCCAGGACACGTCAGCGGCTCCGATAGCGACAGGGAAACCCAAGGGAATGCGAACCGATACCGGCCAGGTCTTCAAGCTCGAAGACTACCGCCCCAACGACTTTTCCATCCCGCAAACCGGCCTCACCTTCCGCCTTTCGCCAGACGCAACGCGTGTCACCGCAGTGCTGACGATCGAACGCCGCGATGGCGCCGCCGCCTCGACGTCGCTGGTGCTGGACGGCGACGGCCTGGTGCTCAAGCGCATTGCCATCGACGGTCGCGAGCTTGCCCCGGCCGAGTATCTCGCCACGCCGGACCAGCTGACCATTTTGAGGCCGCCGCCCCGTTTCCAGCTGCTGCTCGAGACCGAGATCGCGCCGGCCAGCAATGAGGCGCTGATGGGCCTCTACCGCTCCAGCAATGTCTATTGCACGCAATGCGAGGCCGAGGGCTTTCGCCGCATCACCTATTTCCTCGACCGCCCCGACATCCTGTCGGTCTATACCGTGCGTATCGAGGCGAGGCTGGACGAAGCGCCGCTGTTGCTTTCCAACGGCAATCCGGTCGAAAGCGGCGCGCTTGCCGACGGCTGGCACTTTGCAGTCTGGGACGACCCCTTCCCCAAGCCGTCCTATCTGTTTGCGCTCGTGGCCGGCAATCTCGGCAAGGTTGCGGAAAGTTTCGTCACAATGTCCGGGCGCGAGGTCGAACTCGGCATCTATGTCGAGCCAGGCAAGGAGGGGCTTGCCGGCTACGCCATGGACGCGCTGAAGCGCTCGATGCAATGGGACGAGCAGGCCTTCGGCCGCGAATACGACCTCGACGTCTTCAACATCGTCGCCGTTTCCGACTTCAACATGGGGGCCATGGAGAACAAGGGACTCAATATCTTCAACGACAAGTATGTGCTGGCCGACCGGGAAACCGCCACCGATGCCGATTTCGCCAATATCGAGGCGATCATCGCGCATGAGTATTTCCACAACTGGACCGGCAACAGGATCACCTGCCGCGACTGGTTCCAGCTCTGCCTTAAGGAAGGGCTGACGGTCTTTCGCGACCATGAATTCTCCGCCGACCAGCGCTCGCGCGCGGTCAAGCGCATCGCCGAAGTGCGCACGCTCAGGGCGCACCAGTTCCCCGAGGACCAGGGACCGCTGGCGCATCCGGTACGGCCGCGCCGCTACCGCGAGATCAACAATTTCTACACGGCGACGGTCTACGAAAAAGGCTCGGAAGTCGTGCGCATGATCCGCACGATTCTCGGGGCCGAGGCTTTCCGCGCCGGCATGGACCTCTATTTCGAGCGCCATGATGGCGAGGCCGCGACGATCGAGGACTTCCTGAAGGTGTTCGAGGACGCCTCCGGGCGCGACCTGTCTCAGTTCGCGCTCTGGTATCACCAGGCGGGCACCCCGAACCTGACCGTCAGTTCGACGCACAATCCGGCGACGCGCGAGTTTACCCTCGAGATCGAGCAGTCGGTGCCGCCGACACCGTCGGAGAGCCGCAAGCGCCTGATGCACATTCCGCTCGCCTTCGGCTTGGTCGGCGCCGGCGGCGAACCGGTCGCCTATGGCGCCGTCGAAGGCGCCACCGTCGAAGACGGTGTCATCCATATCCGCAAGCGCCGACATATGGTGCGCTTCTCAGGCGTCGCCGAGCGGCCGGCGGTGTCGCTCAATCGCGGCTTTTCGGCGCCGATCACACTTTCGGTCGAGCAGAAGGCCGACGACCAGTTCTTCCTCGCCGGCCATGACAGCGATGCCTTCGCGCGCTGGCAGGCGTTCAACACGCTGCTCACCGATGCGCTGATAGCGGCCTTCCGCCAGATCCTCGGCGGCGCGAAGCCGGCTTTCACCGCCAGGCTGACCGGACTTGCCGGCAAGATCGCCGGCGACGAGACCCTGGAACCTGCCTACCGGGCGCTGGCGCTGTCACTTCCGGGCGAGGCCGACATTGCCCGCGACATCGGCACGAACATCGATCCCGACGCCATCTTTGCCGCTCGCGAGGCGTTGGCGCTGGCAATCGCGCGCGCCAATCAGCAAACGTTCACCGACCTATACGGCCGCCTCGCCGGCGACGGGCCGTTCAGCCCCGACGCGGCAAGTGCGGGACGCCGCGCGCTGCGCAACATCCTGCTCGACTACCTCTCGCTGCTGCCGAAAGGTGCTGCGCTCGCCGCCCGGCATTTCGAAACCGCGACCAACATGACCGACCGCGCCGCAGCGCTGACCGTCCTTGCGCACCGCCATGACGGTTCGCCGGAGGCGATCAAGGCGCTGGCCGATTTCGAGGCGCGTTATGGCGCCGATCCGCTGGTCATGGACAAATGGTTCCAGATCCAGGCCAGCGTGCCGGGACGCCGGACAGTCGACACGGTACGCGAGCTGACTGGTCACGCAGCTTTCTCGATGGCCAATCCGAACCGGGTGCGCTCGCTGGTCGGCACATTCGCCAGCGCCAACCAGACCGGCTTCCACCGCGCCGATGGCGAAGGCTACCGGTTTTTTACCCAGACCGTACTCGAGGTTGAAAAACGCAATCCGCAAGTGGCGGCCAGGCTGGCGACAGCGCTGCGCTCGTGGCGCTCGCTGGAGCCGGGCAGGCAAGCCAAGGCCAGGGAAGCGCTGCTGGCCATCGCCGGTGCCGAGAACCTGTCGGCGGATTTGCGGGACATTGTGGAGCGAACGCTGGCCTGATCCCTCCCCCGAGGGGACGGTGGACAGCCGCCGAAGGCGGATGGACGGGTGGGGTCGTTGCGGCAGTGCGCGACCTCGACCAACTTCGACCGTGATTGAGAGAGTCGAGCGCTTCGCCGAGGACCCCACCCGGCCCTTCGGGCCACCCTCCCCTCAAGGGGAGGGATTTCAGCGTTATTTCAATCAATTTTTAATGTTTTTCGGCCGCGCCTCTGGACAAGGCGAATCACCTTTGATTCTTTACAGACGATTCGGATGTGCGGTGTTGCCGGATCGTCAAGCGTACGGAAATTCGGGGAGTGCCATTTATGGCCAAGGCGGACGCGTGGGGCGCGCCCGAAGGGACGGCTTTTGAGCGGCGCAAGGCGCGAGGCGACGGCCTCGCCGGCAATACGCGGCTCATCGCTGAACCAGCCTACCGGCGGCTCCTGGCTGCCGAACCCCTTCTGCGCCGTTCGATACCGGCTCTCATCATCATCTTCCTGATCGTCATCGCCGCACTGCGCGTGCTGTCGCTGATGAACGAGCGCGACGAGGCCGAGCGCGACGGCAAGGCGGTGCTAGGTCTCGCCGCCGGCCAGATGGCGAACGCAATCTCGGCCGACCCGACCGCGGCATCCAGCGGTGCAATTGATCTTCTGGAAAGCACGAGCCGCCAGGGCGCCATGGGCAGAAGCCATGTGCTTGTGATCACCGACAGCGCCTTCAAGATCATTGCCGTGTCGCCGCTGTCGACCGGCTGGCAAGGGCGATCGCTGGACAGCCTGGTGCTGGACGGCCAGCCGCTGTTCATGTTCGGCGACCGCGCCGGGGTCATGGATGTCAGCATCGGCGGCCAGGACTGGTACGCGGCGGTGAGCCTGACCCGGGACCGCAAGAACGCCGCCGCCGTGCTGGTGCCGCAGGAAGCGGTGTTCGACAACTGGCGCAAGACCGTCTCGCTCAACGTCACGCTGTTTGTGCTGACAGCCGGCGTGCTGATCATCATCCTCTACGCCTATTTCGGCCAGGCATCGCGCGCCCAGACAGCCGACCGCATCTATCTCGAAGCCCATCAGCGCATCGACATGGCGCTGGTTCGCGGTCGCTGCGGCCTGTGGGACTGGGACATGGTGCGCGGCAAGATGTACTGGTCGCGCTCGATGTACGACATGCTGGGCTACGAGCCCTGCAACTCGATGCTGTCGTTCGGCGAGGTCGACGACATCATCCACCCCGAGGACGGCGACCTGTTCGAGCTGGCCAACAAAATCGTCGAGCGCGAGATCGACCATATCGACCAGGTGTTCCGGATGCGTCACGCCGACGGCCAGTGGGTGTGGATGCGCGCCAGGGCCCAGGTGATCGACCCGGAAGCGCCTGAGATCCAGCTGATCGGCATTGCCGTCGACGTCACCGAGCAGCGGCATCTGGCGCTGCGCTCGGAGGCGGCCGACCTTCGCCTGCGGACCGCGATCGAAAACATCAACGAATCCTTCGTGCTGTGGGATGCCGCCCAGCGCCTGATCATGTGCAATTCCAAATACCAGAAGGACAACGGCCTGTCGGACCGCGACGTCATGCCGGGCGCTGCGCGCGCCGTGCTTGAAGAGCGCATGCTTGCCTTCGCCTCTGAACGGCGGCTGGCCAACACCAACGGGCCGCAAGGGGGCGCAACCTTCGAGCGGCAGCTCTCCGACGGCCGCTGGCTGCAGGTCAACGAACTGAGGACCCGGGACGGCGGCACGGTCTCCGTCGGCTCCGACATCACCCAGATCAAGCTGCACCAGGAAAAGCTGGTCGACAGCGAGCGCCGGCTGATGGCGACCATCCACGACCTCAGCCTCGCCCGCCGGGCCGAGGAAGAGCGCGCCAAGGAACTGGTCGAGCTCAACCGCGAATATATGAAGGAAACCGAGCGCGCCGAGGCCGCCAATCGGGCCAAATCCGAATTCCTAGCCAACATGTCGCACGAGCTGCGCACGCCGCTCAACGCCATCATCGGGTTCTCCGAACTGATGGAACAAGGCCTGTTCGGGCCGCTCGGTTCGCCGCGCTACGAGGAATATGCCAACGACATCAACGGCAGCGGCAAATATCTGCTCGGCGTCATCAACGACATACTCGATATGTCGAAGATCGAAGCCGGCCAATTCTCGGTGGACCGCGAGGAAATCGATCTCTGCCCGCTGATCCGCGAGACGGTGCGGGTGATCTCGCTGCAGGCGGCGGAGAAATCGATCACGGTCGAAACCCGCATCGCCGATACGATGACGCTGTTCGCCGACCGCCGGGCGATCAAGCAGATCGCCATCAATCTGCTGTCGAATGCGGTGAAGTTCACCGGCCAGGGCGGCCATATCTCGGTGCGCGCCCGCAACACGTCAGGCGCGCTGGTGCTGACCATCGAGGACAATGGCTGCGGCATTCCGAAGGAGGCACTGAGCAAGCTTGGCCGCCCCTTCGAACAGGTGCAGAACCAGTTTTCGAAGAACCACGCCGGTTCCGGCCTCGGCCTTGCCATCTCGCGCTCGCTGGCCGAGTTGCAAGGAGGAGCGCTGAAAATCCGCTCGACCGAAGGCGTCGGCACGATCGTGTCGGTGCGCATCCCGGTGAAGAAGGCGCAACCGGCGGTGAAGGCGGCGGCCTGACGGCCCGCCAATGCGAGCGGTGCTCTCCGCCGCGTTCAAGGACTGAGTAGCCGCGGTCATGTAAGGGCTCCGGCGGCTTTCGCCGCCGGAGACATATCGCCACTCACTCCATGCTGTCGTCGCCGCCGTCCCATTGGTGGTGGCGGCCCATGCGGCCGTTCTTCGGTAGTTCGTTGCGCTCGATCTTGCCGTCATTGTTGCGGTCGAGCATCGCGAACACCTTTTTCTCGCGCCCGGTGATGTCGTCCGTGGTCAGCGTGCCGTCGCCCTTGGTGTCGTAGCGGGCGACGATACGCTTTGCCATTTCCTCGAACCGCGCCTTTTCCAGCGCGTCGGCGAGCTGGGCAACGGTCAGCTTGCCGCCATTGTCGGCGACCAGCTTCTTCAGCCGCGCGTTCATGGCGTCGGAAAACTGGTCGAAGCTGATGGTGCCGTTGGAATCCTTCATCGCCTTGTCGAGGCGCATCATCGCGCCCTCGCGCATTCTGGCGCTGGCATTGTTCTCGGCATAGGCGGTGGTGCCAACGGCGCCGGCAAGCGCGACGAAGGCAAGGGCAAGTCCGGTTGTCTTTCTCATGGGTATTCTCCTGTTGCATCGTCACCCCCGATGCGATCCGAAACAGCCGCCAGCGCTTCACGCCCTCACAACCGTTTCGTACGAAGCAAAAGGTCGAAATCCTTTCTGGCCTTTCGCGACGTTTCCTTGAGATGTGCTTCCAGCACACCGAAATCCGGCAGGTCAGTCACCGCCAGAAGCAGATCCGACAATCCCGGCGGAACGTCATCGCGTTCGAATGCGCCGGTGAGGCAAAGCCGCGTCATCTGGGTTAGCGCCAGATAGAGTTGGTAGGCTTCGCAAAGCTGCTGCCTGACGTCAGCCACGGCGAAATCCGGCGACAGATGCGCCAGGATTTCGCCGGTCGCGGTCACCCTGCGGCCGGCGTCGACCTGGCCGGTGATGACGGCCACCTGCGCGATGAATTCGAGGTCGATGAGGCCGCCCGGGATCAGCTTGATGTCCCAGATGTCGCGCGGCGATTTTTCCTTCTCGATCAGCGCGCGCATCTCGGATGCCTCCGCCCTCACCTTGGCGGCGTCGCGCGGCAAGGCCAGAAGTGCCGCCACCTCGGCCTCGACCTCGGCGCAAAGGGCCGCGTCGCCGCCGATGGCGCGCCCCCGGGCCAGCGCCATGTGCTCCCAGGTCCAGGCCTCCTGGCGCTGGTATTTCTTGAAGGCGTCGATATGGGTCGCCACCGGCCCCTTGTTGCCGGATGGCCGCAAGCGCAGGTCGAGTTCGTAGAGAACGCCCTCGGCGGTCGGCGCCGAGACAGCCGCGATCAGCCGCTGCGTCATCCTGGTGTAGTAGTGCGACGGTGCGAGCGGCTTGTCGCCGTCGGACTCGTCGGCATCCGGGTCGTGATCGTAAAGCAGGATAAGGTCGACGTCCGAACCCGCCGTCAATTCGCGGCTGCCGAGCTTACCCATGCCGAGCAGCGAAACCGTGCCGCCGGCGATACCGCCGTGGCGCAGCGCGAATTCGGTGGTCACCGCCTGCAATGCGGCGTCGATGGTGAGGTCGGCGAGATCGGAAAAGGCGCGGCCGGCGCGCGCCGGGTCGATCGAGCCGGCGAGCAGCCTGACACCGATCAGGAATTTCTGCTCGGAGGCAAAGATGCGCAGCCGGTCAAGCACATCCTCGTAGGGCCTGTCGCCATCGATGAAAGCGGCCAACCGCGCTGAGAGATAGGCGCGGTTGGGCAGTTCGGTGAGCAGCGCCGGGTCGAGCAGACCGTCGAAGACATGCGGGCGCCTTGTGATGATTGCCGCCAGCCGAGGCGCGGCGCCCATGATCGTCGCCATAAGCTTCAGCAGAGCGGGATTCGACTGCAGCAGCGAAAACAGCTGGATGCCGGCGGGCAGGCCGGCGAGGAGTTCATCGAAGCGAACCAGCGCCTCGTCGGCCCGGCGCGTCTGGCCGAAGGCTTTGAGCAGCGCCGGCGTCAGTTCGGTCAGCCGCTCGCGCGCTTCCGCCGACTGGGTGGCGCGATAGCGGCCGAAATGCCAGCCCCGAATGACGCGGCAGATGTCGCTTGGCCGCTGGAAGCCAAGGCCATGCAAGGTCTGCAGCGTGTCGGGATCGTCGACATCGCCGGTGAAGACCAGATTGCCGACGCCGGCCGACAATTCAGGCGCAGTCTCGAACAGCGCGGCGTAATGGCGCTCGACCTCATGCAAAGCCGCGCGAAAGGTTTCGGCAAATCTGGCGGCATCGGCAAAGCCCAGCATATGGGCGATGCGTTCCAGCCCTTCATCATCGTCGGGCAGAATATGCGTCTGCTCGTCGGCGACCATCTGGATGGCGTGTTCCACGCCGCGCAGAAACCAATATTGCTGCGTGAGCGCGTCGCGTGCATCGGCGGTGATCCAGTTGCGCGCCGCCAGCGCACCCAGCATCGGCACCGTCTCGCGGCCGCGCAGCTCCGGAAAACGGCCGCCGGCGATCAGTTGCTGGGTCTGGACGAAGAACTCGATTTCGCGAATGCCGCCGCGGCCGAGCTTGACGTTGTGTCCTTTGACCGCGATCTCGCCATGACCCTTGTGGGCATGGATCTGGCGCTTGATCGAATGAACGTCGGCGATCGCCGCATAGTCCATGTATTTGCGCCAGACATAGGGCTGCAATTCCCGCAGGAACGCATCCCCGGCATCGAGATCGCCGGCCACGGGACGCGCCTTGATCATGGCGGCGCGCTCCCAGTTCTGGCCGCGCGCCTCATAGTAGCGAAGTGCTGCCTCGACCGGGATCGCCAGCGGCGTCGAGCCTGGATCGGGACGAAGCCTCAAATCGGTGCGGAAGACATAGCCGTGCCCGGTGCGGTCCTGCAGGATGCGGACCAGCCTGCGGGTCAGGCGCGCAAACAGCTCTGTGGCGTCGAGCGGATCGACGATTGCCGGCGCATCCGGATCGAAGAAGACGACGAGGTCGATGTCGGAGGAGAAATTCAGTTCATGCGCGCCAAGCTTGCCCATGCCGAGCACGATCCAGCCGGATTGCCGTGACGGATTTTCGGGATCGGGCAATTTGAGCTTGCCTTGGCTGTGCGCCTCGCGCAGCAGGAAGTCGACCGCCGCACAGGTGCAGGCATCGGCGAGATTGCTGAGGCGCCTTACCGTCAGCGCGGCATCGGCCTCGCCGGAGAGGTCTGCAAGTGCGATCAGAAAGTGAGCTTCACCCTTCCACTGCCTGAGTTCCATCATCAGGCTGGATTCGGAAACGGTCTCGGAAAAGGCGGCCTTGCCGATCGCTTCGGCGATGGTGAGCAGCCGAGCCTCGACACTGCCATCGAACAGCGCGTCGAGGATTTGCGGCCGGCGGCGCGCGACATCGCGGAGGAAAGGCGAGAGATCGAAGACGGCAGCGAGAAACTCCTGGGCCGCGCCCTTGCCCCCTAGGAATTTCGCCAGCCGCGGCAGGTTCTCGTCCTTGGCATCGCCAGCGATCTCCGACAGTTCACGCCGGGCGCGGGTCTCATCCAGCGGCGCGAGCTGCGCCGCCAGTTGCAGGCGCCATTCGGTCTCGATCCGTTTCGCAGCCATCCTCACCGCCATCAATGGTCCTCCCGCGCCGGGAAGCTCATGATAACGGACAATCCGGGATTGGCAGGCAGAAGTTCAAGCCGGCCATTGTGAAAAGTCATGATCGCCTTGGCGAGGCTGAGGCCAAGACCGGATCCCGGCTGCGAGCGGCTCTTTTCCAGCCGCACGAAGCGCTCGGTCGCCCTGGCGCGGTCGGCGTCATCAGGGATGCCATGGCCGTTGTCGGCAACAGAAAGGCGGATTTCGTGACCGACGCGCTGCAGGGCTACGCGCACAGCAGGCTTTTCCGTCGCATCGGTCGAGTATTTGATGGCGTTGTCGACGATGTTCGACAGCGCCTGGCCGATCAGCTCGCGGTTGCCATTGACGGAAAAATTCCCGTCCGCGGCAGTTTCGAGCACCACGCCAGCCTCCTCCGCCACCGGCTCATAAAGCTCGACAACGTCATGCACCGCGGCGGCGAGATCGACCTTGCTGGTGCTCTCCGAGGAATAGCCGGCCTCCAGCCTGGAGATCATCAGGATGGCGTTGAAGGTTTTTATCAGCTGGTCGGATTCGGCCATGGTGCCTTCCAGCGCCTGCCGGTAGTCGGTGGTCTTGTGCTTGCCCGAAAGTGTCGCCTCAGCGCGGTTGCGCAGTCTGGTCAGCGGCGTCTTCAAATCATGGGCGATGTTGTCGGAGACCTGCTTCAGCCCTTCGTTGAGCGTCGCTATCCTGGCCAGCATGGTGTTGAGGTTTTCCGACAGGCGGTCGAACTCATCGCCAGCGCCGGTCACCGGCAGCCGTCCCGTGAGATCGCCGCCCATGATGCGGCGGCTTGCCTCCGAGACGCTGTCGATGCGCTTCAGCGCGGCGCGGCCGACAAGGAACCAGATCAGCAGCCCGCCCAGGCCCATCATGCCCAGCGCCAGCATCAGGGCGCGGCGGACGACGGCGCGGAAGCGCTCGGGCTCGCCGAGATCGCGGCCGACCAGCATGATCATCTGGTTGGGCAGCCGCAGCACCAGCGCGATGGCGTTGTGGCCCTTCTCGCCCTCGGACTGAATTTCGGTCTCGCCGGGCTGCGCGCCGTTCGGGTCAGAAGCCTGGTTGCGCTGCCGTTCGAGCTCACCTTCGCCGAAACGGCGATAGGAGAAGGGTTCGGTCGTCCAGCCATCGGTCTCGAGCACCCCCGGCGCCAGGCTCTGCACGTTTCCGGTGAGGATCTGGCCGTTGACGTCGGCAATGAGATAGAGGTTGGCGCCGGGCTGGCGCGAGCGCTGCTCGACGACGCGCACCAGCCGCGGCAGGCCGCCGCTCTGATAGGCACGGGCGAGGCCGAGCACCTCGTCATTGATGGTCTGCTGGGTCTGGCCGGTCAGCATGCGGGCCGACAACGACGTCATGTAGAAGACCAGCAACACGGCACATAGCGCGAAAAGCAGGAAATAAAGCGCTGAAAGCCGCGCCGCCGTCGTCCTCATGATGGCCGGCAGGGAAAGGGCCATCGAGTTCTAGCTCATGATGAGATTTGGCTGAAATCTCATCATGACCTACCCCTTTGTTGGAGCATGATCTTCTCCAAAAACCGGTACCTACTTTTTGGGATCATGCTCTAGCCGCTCTTCAGCATATAGCCGGCGCCGCGAACCGTATGCAGGATCGGCTTGTCGAAACCCTTCTCGATCTTGCCACGCAGGCGCGAGACGTGAACGTCGATGACGTTGGTCTGCGGATCGAAATGATAGTCCCAGACATTTTCGAGCAGCATGGTGCGCGTCACCACCTGGCCGGCATGGCGCATCAGATATTCGAGCAGGCGGAATTCGCGCGGCTGCAGCGTGATCTCGCGCGCCGCGCGCTTGACCGAATGGGACAGCCGGTCAAGCTCGAGATCGCCGACCCGGTAGACGGTTTCGGCCTCCCTGGCGCTGGCGCGGCGGTTCAGCACCTCGACGCGGGCGAGCAATTCGGAAAAGGCATAGGGCTTGGTCAGATAGTCGTCCCCGCCGGCGCGCAGACCGGTGACGCGGTCATCGACTTCGCCCAGCGCCGACAGGATCAGCACCGGCGTGGTGTTGCCGCGCGAGCGCAGGCCGGCAATGACGGAGAGCCCGTCGCGGCGTGGCATCATGCGATCGACGACCATCACGTCATAGTCGCCGGCATCGGCCAGCGCAAAGCCGGTTTCGCCGTCGCCGGCGACATGGGCGGTGTGCCCAGCCTCGGCAAAGGCCTTCTGCATATAGTCGGCCGCCTCGCGATCGTCTTCTATGACGAGAATCTTCATAGAGCCGTTATACGCGATTTCGCCGGAAGATTGAGGGGCCGCCATGAGCGCAAAAGCTTTCGTTCAAGCATGTCGTTTTGCCAAAACCGCAGTGCACTTTTGGGCGACATGCTTCGCTGTTAGAGCGGCAGCGGGCGATGGGGGCCCGCTGCCGCCGGGGGCAGAACACGATGACTGACTAACGCGATCGGCCCCTTGCTTCCCGTGCGGCGGCTCGGGGGTGTTGAAACCGCCGCACTGGAAACTGTGTGATGTCAGCCTTTGGCGACTGGCAGCGCGACGAAGCGGTTTGAATCGTCGCGGGTGATCTGCATCAGCACCGCCTTGCGGCCGGACTTGACCGCATCGGCCATCGCCTTGGCGACGTCGTCGGTGCCGTTCACCTCCGTCGAGTTGACCGAGGTGATGACATCGCCGGGCTGGATGCCGCGGTCGGCGGCATCGCTGTCGGGATCGACATCGGTCACCACCAGGCCCTTGCCGTTTTCCGACTTGGTGACGGTGAGGCCGAGATCGGCCAGCGCGGCGGGCTTTGCCGGTGCCGCGGGCTGCTGCGGGTCGGCCGAGGCCTGCTTGTCAGTGGATGGCAACGTGCCGAGATCGACCTTGATGGTCTGGCTCTTGCCGTCGCGCCACACCGTGACGTCGACCGACTTGCCGGGTGGGTAGGCGCCGATCAGACGAGCCAGTTCCTTCGGCGATGCGACGTCCTTGCCTTCGACCTGGGTGATCACGTCACCGGCGGTGATGCCGGCCTTCTTGCCGGGGCCACCGTCCTGGGCGCCCGAAACCAGAGCCCCGTTCTGCGACTTCAGGCCCAGCGATTCGGCGATGTCCGATGTAACCGGCTGGATTTCGACGCCGAGCCAGCCACGCTGCACCGAGCCGCTCTTCATCAGATCCTGCACCACCTGCTTGGCGGTCGAGGCCGGAATGTCGAAGGCGATGCCGACGCTTCCGCCCGACGGCGAGAAGATCGCGGTGTTGATGCCGACGACCTGGCCGTTGAGGTTGAAGGTCGGGCCGCCCGAATTGCCGCGGTTGACCGAAGCGTCTATCTGGATGAAGTCATCATAGGGACCGGCGCCGATATCACGGCCACGGGCCGAGACGATGCCGGCGGTGACGGTGCCGCCGAGGCCGAACGGATTGCCGACGGCCACCACCCAGTCGCCGACGCGAACCTTGGAATCGTCGGCGAAATCGACATAGGTGAACTTGCCGACGCCATCGACCTTGAGCACCGCCAGATCGGTGCGCGGATCGGTGCCGATCAGCTTGGCGTCAAGCTCCTTGCCGTCATTCATCACCACTGTGAAGGCGGAGCCTTCCTCGACGACATGGTTGTTGGTAACGAGATAGCCGTCATCGGAGATGAAGAAGCCAGAACCCTGCGCCACCGGACGCGGCTGGTCGTTGTTATGGTCGCGGTGGCTGAAGCGACGATTGCCGCCGTCATGGCCGTTCTGATCACCAAAGCCGCGGAATTGCTTGAAGAACTGGCGCAGCTGCGGATTGTCGGGCAGGTTGTTCATGCCGTCCGGATCGTCGGACTGGTCGGAGCCGTCATCGGCGGCAGGCTCGATCTTGGCCTTGACCTTGACGCTGACCACGGCCGGCGAAACGCGCTCGACGACATCGGCAAAGCCCGGCACCTGGGGCGCTTCGACCCGCACGGCGTCGGCCAGAACGGGAGCTGTACCAGTGGCAACGGCGCCGAAACCGATGCCGCCGGCAATGGCCAGCGAAGCGGCGGCGGCCAACAGGCGCTTGCGGGTGCGGGAATATGGGTTGGGGGCGATAGTCATGGGTCTCATATCCTCTTTTCACTGGATGCGGCTCAGGCAGAGCATCCTCGGACAAGAGAAATAGAGAGGCGCACATTACGGCGCCATTTCCGGTGCATGAAAGTTTTGTAATGTTGGGCGGTCGCACAAATCGCTTGGTTGCGCTCGCCTGCTGCCCTATGGTGTACACAACTCAGCACAAGGCTTTCACAATGACAGCAAGCACCACCATGACCATTCGAGTCTCGTCCGAGACCAAGCTGAAGCTGGAGCAGATCGCTACCAATACCAGGCGTAGTAAATCGTTCCTCGCCGCCGAGGCGGTCTCAGCCTATGTCGATCGCGAGCTGGATATCATCGAAGGCATAAAACGTGGCATGGCCGACGCAGAGGCTGGCCGTGTCGTGCCCCACGACGACGCCATGGCGGAGCTCGACGCGGTGATCGAAGCAGCGAAAGCCAGGCGCGCAGGCAAGGCGTGAAGCGGTTCGTCACCTGGTCGCGAGAAGCGCTGGACGATGTCACGCAGCAAGTTGCCTTTGTCGCTCAGGACAATCCTGCCGCCGCCCGACGCCTCGCGGACCGTATCCGTGAAATGGGCCGGGGCCTTGGTGATATGGCGACGGGCCGACCTGGCCGGGTAACAGGCACTTATGAGAAGCCCATCGGCCGCCTGCCCTACATCATTGCCTATGAATTGCGCCTGATCGCCGGCCGTCAGAGCATTGTTATCCTGCGCGCCATCCACACGTCGCGGGACTGGCCTTTGGAGGAATGGCCGAGCTAGTCGCTCAGCATCTTGTCCAGCGCCGCCTGTTCCTCGGCGCTCAGCGCCTTGGTTGCCAACGAGCGGCGGGAGCGTGTGGTCAGCACAATGAAAATGCCGCCGACTAGAAGCAGAAGCACCGGCGTGCCCCAAAGCAAGGCGTTGCGCGGGCTGAAGCGCGGCTTCAACAGCACGAACTCGCCGTAGCGCGACACGATATAGTCCATCACCTGCTGGTCGGTATCGCCGGCAACCAGGCGCTGGCGCACCAGGATGCGCAGGTCGCGGGCGAGGTCTGCATCGGATTCGTCGATGGACTGGTTCTGGCAGACCATGCAGCGCAGGCCTTCCGACAGTAGCCGCGCCCTCGCCTCGAGCGCCGGATCGGTGAGAACCTCGTCCGGTTTCACCGCTTGCGCCGCGCCGGCAAACAGCAGCGCCAGAAGCAGGGTGAGCGAGGCCAACGAGAACCTGGTGCTCACGGCGCGCCTGCCGACGGCATGGAGGCTGCCTGCTTGCGGCGGCGCGAGGGTGCGCCAACCCGCAGGCGACGGTCGAGCAGCGACATTGCGGCTCCCGCCATCATCACCAGAGCTCCGCCCCAGATCAGCGTCACCAGCGGCTTCCACCACAGGCGCACCACGACCGACCCATCGGTGCCCTCATCGCCCAGCGACAGATAGAGTTGGCTGAAGCCGATCGTCTCGATCCCAGATTCGGTCGTCGTCGTCTGCCGCACCGGAAAGAAGCGCTTGGCCGAGGTGATCTCGGCTGAAACGCCGCCACCGGCGCCGATCACGGAAAAGCGGCCGCGCTGCTCGCTGTAATTCGGACCCTGCGCCGGGAAGAGGCCGTCGAAACGCAGCGTGTGGCCGGAGAGTTCGACGCTCTCGCCGGCATGCATCGACAGTATCCTTTCGGTGCCGAAGCACAGCGTGCCGACAATGCCGAGCGTCGTCAGCCCGAGGCCGAGATGGGCAAGTGCAGTGCCGAACACCGAACGCGGCAGGCCGGCGAAACGGCGCAGCATGATGGCGGGCGACACATTGCCAAAGCCGGACTTGACGGCGAGGTCGGTGAGCGCGCCGCAGACCAGCCAGCAGGCGAGGCCGACACCAAGGGCGGCGAACACCGACGCGCCGTCGATGAACAGCCCCGTGACCAGCATCGCCAGGAGAGCGGCGCCGAAAGCCGCCATCAGGCGCTGAGCGACGGCATAGAGGTCGCCGCGCTTCCAGGCTAGCAGCGGCCCGAACGGAACCACGACCAGCAGCGGCACCATCAGCGGGCCGAATGTCAGGTTGAAGAAGGGGGCGCCGACCGAGATCTTGCCGGCCGAAAGCGCCTCGACCGCGAGCGGATAGAGCGTGCCGACCAGCACGGTGGCGGTGGCCGTGGTCAGGAACAGATTGTTGAGGACAAGCGCGCCTTCGCGCGAGATCGGGTGGAACAGGCCGCCGGCCGTCAGCCGCGAGGCGCGCAGCGCAAACAGGGCCAGCGAGCCGCCGATGAACAGCGTCAAAATGCACAGGATGAAGATGCCGCGGGTCGGATCGGTGGCGAAAGCATGCACCGAGGTCAGCACGCCGGAGCGCACCAGGAAGGTGCCGAGCAGCGACAGCGAGAAGGTGAGGATGGCAAGCAGCAGCGTCCAGATCTTGAGCGCCGAACGCTTCTCCATGACGATCGCCGAATGCAGAAGAGCCGTGCCGGCCAGCCACGGCATAAAGGAGGCGTTTTCGACCGGATCCCAGAACCAGAAGCCGCCCCAGCCGAGCTCGTAATAGGCCCAGTAGGAGCCCATCGCGATGCCGCCGGTGAGGAACATCCAGGCGACCAGCGTCCACGGCCGCACCCAGCGCGCCCAGGAGGCATCGATGCGGCCTTCGATGAGGGCGGCGACCGAGAAGGAAAAGCAGATAGAGAACCCGACATAGCCGAGATAGAGCAGCGGCGGATGGATGGCGAGGCCAAGATCCTGCAGGACCGGGTTGAGATCGCGGCCCTCGATCGGCGCCGGATTGAGCCGGGTGAACGGATTGGATGTCGCCAGGATGAACAGGAAGAAGGTGGCGCCGATAGCCCCCTGCACGGCCAGCACATTGGCGCGCAGCGTCGCCGGAAGGTTGGAGCCGAAGACAGCGACCAGCGCACCGAAGAAGGTCAGGATCAGCACCCAGAGCAGCATCGAGCCTTCGTGATTGCCCCAGGTTCCGGTGATCTTGTAGATCAGCGGCTGCAGCGAATGCGAGTTTTCCCACACGCTCGCCACCGAGAAATCGGAACTTGCATAGGCGCCGGCGAGTGCTGCGAACGATAGCGCCGTGAGCGCGAAGCCTGTGACCGTGACGGGACCGCCGACAGCCATCAGCCTCTGGTTGCCGGTACGGGCGCCGATCAGCGGCACCAGCGTCTGCACCAGCGACAGCACAAAGGCGAGGACGAGCGCGAAGTGTCCGGTCTCAACCATTACTGGCTCTTGCTCTCTTGCCACACGCCCTTGGCCTTCAGCCCGTCAGCGACTTCCTTGGGCATGTAGCGCTCGTCATGCTTGGCCAGCACGCTGTCGGCGACGAAAACGCCGTCGGCGCCAAAGCTGCCTTCGGTGATGACGCCCTGCTCCTCGCGGAACAGATCGGGCAGGATGCCGGTATAGCTGACCTTGACCGATTTGTGCGCGTCGGTGACCGAGAACGCAACCGTCGCGCCCTGCCCGCGCACGACTGTGCCCTTTTCGACGAGGCCGCCGAGCCTGATGCGCTGTCCCGGCTGCAAGCTGGCGGTGGTCAGATCGGCGGGCATATAGAAATAGGAGGCCTTCTGGCCCAACGCATAGAAGGTCAGCCCGGTGGCGGCGCCGAGGAAGGCAAGACCTCCGACAATCACCGACAATCGCTTCTGCTTGCGCGTCATGTCCTACTCCGTCGCCGTCAGGCCGAGCGAGGCGGCAAAGGCGGTGAATTTCTTCGCTTCCTCACTGTCGGCGCCAAACACGGCGATACCGCGATGCAGCGCGTCGCGCGCCTGGTCGGCCTTGCCCAGCACAACATAGGAACGAATGAGCCGCATCCATCCTTCCGTGTCGCGCGGTTTTTGCCGCAATTTTTCGTCGAGGCCGGCGACCATGGTTTCGATCATGGCCTGCCTGTCCTGCGGCGCCATCGACGAGGCGGCATCGACGGCTGCGGCGTCGGGGCCTTTGGCGGGCTCTCCTGACGCGACGCTGCGGTTGGCGACCTCGGCCAGTGCCTGTTGGACAGCTCCGCGCCATGGTGAATCCTGCGGCAGGGAATCGAGCATTTTCTGCCACGCCGCGGTTGCCTCGGGTATGCGGCCTTCCTGGGCCAGCGCCATCGCCAAATAGAACGAGGCTTTCGCGTTTGCCGGGTCGAGTTTTAGCGCCTGTTCGAAAGCGGATTGCGCATCGGCCGAAACGATGCCGCCGGCCGCATTGGCAATCGCTTCGCCGAGGCCGGCCTCGCGGGCGGCCGTGTCGCCATCGAGGCGGATGGCATTGCGATAGGCGGTCACGGCATCGGGAAAGCGCTGCAGGCGCAGATAGATCGGGGCGAGCACGTCCCAGCCGCGTCCATCGCCAGGGTTGGCGGCAAGATGGGCCTCGGCGCGCGCCACCAACTCGTCGACCGAACTATCGGCCGGATTCTTGGCCAGCCGTTCGGCGAGCGGCTGCGACGGCAGATCCGGCGAGCCGAGCTGGCTGTACAGGCCCCAGCTGAGCAGCGGGACCACCAGCACCGCTGATGTTGCCATCAACCTGGCCGCCCTCGACGGCTGCCGCGCGCCAGGTGCATCGGCTTGACCGACATTGGCTTGACCAACATCTCCCAGGCGAAGGATGCGGCGGGCGATCTCAGTGCGCGCCTCCTCGGCTTCGGCCGGCTGAATCAGGCCGCGCGCGGCGTCACGCTCAAGCTCGGCCAATTGGTCGCGATAGACTTCGAGATCATGGTCGCTGCTGGTCGGAGCGCCCTTGCCGCCGCTGGTCAGCGGCAGCAGCACCGCCAGGCTTGCGCCCAGCGTGAGGAGTGCGGCTATGACCCAGAACAGCATGGTTCTTCCAATAGAGCGAGAGCCCTGCTCTCACAACATGAGGGTGCTGCGACGCTTTGACGGGATTCCGGCCCCGGCCCAATGTTCAGGTCAGCGGCGTCCAGCTGCCGTCGGCGTTGCGGCATGCGGTGCCCCGCGCGGTCTGGCCGGCCGTGCCGGTAAACACCGTATGGGTGTACTGGCGGCAATCCTGCGAGCCGACGCGGTAGGGCTGGGCCGCGACGACTTCGCCGGAATGAGCCGAACTGTCGCTCTTCCACGTCACCTTCTGGCCGCTCGCCGTATATTCGAGCGCCTTGTATTCCGCCTCGAGCGCCTTGCGCTTCTCGGTGCTGTTCAGGCCGCTGCCGATCGATCCGCCGACGAGCCCGCCGGCCATGGCCGAGATGATCGTCGTCGCGACTTTGGCCCCTGAAGGAGGCGACGCGGGCGGGTTGGTGATGGAGATATCCGGGCCACTGCCCTTGCCCAGCGTTCCGCAGCCGGAAAGAGCGAGCAGTGCGGAAACGAGCGCAACGCGAATCTTCATGCCAACAACCGGTTTTCTTGAACGGGATGCGCTGGGGGCCGCGTCATCGGGGGCGTCAGGACGTCATACTATTGATATTTGTCGGAAATTTGGCCGTTCTTAACGGCTTTTGCGCAATCGAGGGGCCGCCATAACACAGGCATTCGGCCGTGTCGATTGGCCCTGGGCAGTATATCATTGCAAGCTCCGCAAGCGCACAACCGCCTTCAGCCCGCCCATCGCGGAGCGTTCCAGCGCCAGCGCCCCGCCATACTCGTTGACGAGGTCGGCAACGATGGCAAGTCCGAGCCCGGTTCCCGGCTTTGTCTCGTCGAGGCGCCGGCCGCGTTTCAAGACATCGCGGGCCTTGTCCTCGGGGATGCCGGGACCGTCATCCTCGATCGATAGCTCGAACAGGCCGGCTGCGGCCGGCGTGACGGATACGGCAACAGTGCTCTTCGCCCATTTCATCGCATTGTCGAGAAGGTTGCCGAGCAGTTCCTCCAAATCCTCGCGCTCGCCAGCAAAGACGATGTCGGCCGCCAGCAGCGTAAGCGACAGGCTGACATCAGGCTTGAGTTTTTGCAGCACGCGCACCATGCGCTGCACCAGCGGCGTCACCGGCGTGCGGTAGACGACGCTGTCGCGCTGCGCCGCGACCCGTGCCCGCTGCAGGTAGTGGTCGACCTGTTTCTGCATCGACGCCGCCTGGTCGGCGATGAGCTGGCCCTTGGCGCCGCCTAGAGCCCGGCCCTCATTGATCAGCACGGCGAGCGGCGTCTTCAGCGAATGGGCAAGGTTGCCGACCTGCGTACGCGAGCGCTCGACGATGCGCTTGTTGTTTTCGATCAGCGCATTGGTTTCGTTGGCGAGCGGCTCGATCTCGGCGGGAAACCGGCCATCGAGCCGCTGCGCCGTGCCTTCGCGCACCTGGGCAAGCGCGTTGCGAACCCGGCGCAAGGGCTGGAGGCCGAGCAGGATAGCGATCGCATTGATGGCGATCATGCCGACGCCGAACAGGCTGAGATAGGTCAACAGGCGGCCCTGGAAGGTGGCGATCTCGTGCTCGAGCTCGGTCTTGTTGCCCATCACGCGGAAGCGCGCGGCGCGGTTCTTGGCATCGAGGACGAATTCGCTTTCGAACACTTGCAGTTCCTCGTCACCGATGCCGTCGGTGGAATAGCTGCGCTGGAAACTGGAATTGAAAGGCACCTCGGCAACGGTCGGCGACGGGATCGTCGTGGTCATCGAGGACGAATGAAGGTTGCCGTGCACGCCTTCGGAAGCCGGCTCCACCGACCAGTACCAGCCCGAATTCGGCTCCGAGAAGCGCAGGTCGCCAAGGTCGGGAGCGCCGGTGAGCTGGCCGGTTTCGGAAACGCCGACGGAGCCGATCAAATTGAACAGATGCGCCGACAGCAGGCTGTCGAAGCCGCGCTCGCTGGCCTGGCGGTAGAGCGTGGTGATCAGAGTGAAGATGACGATCAGGGTGAGGATCGCCCAGATCGTGGAAAAGCCGATGACGCGGAAGGCCAGCGAGCGAGGCCAGAGCCGCGCCGAAAAAGGCTTCCTTGCTGGTATGGGGAGCGGTTCCGCCTTACGCCTCCGGCTCACGCATGCGATAGCCCATGCCGCGCACGGTTTCGATCATGTCGATGCCCATCTTCTTGCGCAGCCGGCCGACAAAGACCTCGATGGTGTTGGAATCGCGGTCGAAATCCTGGTCGTAGAGATGCTCGACCAGCTCGGTGCGCGACACCACCTCGCCCATATGGTGCATCAGATACGCCAGCAGGCGGAACTCATGCGAGGTCAGCTTCAGCGGCACGCCGTTGACATCGGCCTTGGAGGCCTTGGTGTCGAGGCGCAGCGGCCCGCAAGTGAGCTCGGACGAGGCATGGCCGGCGGCGCGGCGGATCAGCGCCCTCACCCTGGCCAGCACCTCCTCGATGTGGAACGGCTTGGTGACATAGTCGTCGGCGCCGGCATCGATGCCCGACACCTTGTCGCTCCAGCGGTCGCGCGCTGTCAGGATCAGCACCGGCATCTTGCGGCCGTTGCGGCGCCAGCGCTCGACGACGCTGATGCCGTCCATCTGCGGCAGGCCTATGTCGAGCACGACGGCATCGTAGGGCTCGGTGTCGCCGAGGAAATGCCCCTCCTCGCCGTCATAGGAGCGGTCGACCACATAGCCGGCATCGACCAGCGCGTCGGCCAGCTGCCGGTTGAGATCCTTGTCATCTTCGACGACGAGTACGCGCATGATCGGTCAGGCCTGTTGATGTGTCAGATATAGGCCGATTCCGGTGGTCTGGGAAACGAGCCCTGCAAGGGGGAAGATTGGATCAGTTCGCCGGGACGACGATCTCGGAGCGGCGCGGACGCTGGCCGTCCTTGCCCGGCACAAGCACGACGATGACGCAGACCTCCTGGCCGCCACGCGTCGTCTGCGAAGCCTTGGCCAGCGTGCCGCCATTCTGCTCGGCAACCTGCTGGCCGATCGCGTAGCAATCCGCCGCGGCTGCCGGCGTCGCTTGCGACGCCAACAGGCCGGCCGCTGTGAGCGCCAGTATCGCGGTTCTGACATGAGAGCGAAGCGTTTTCATGGTCGGCGTTGTAACGCAACTGTGCTGAACGTGAAATGAACGGTGAACGGGTGAAAATCCATCCCCGCAATACCCCCTGCGCGCGCAACGAATGAATGCGATCCTACCGCCCAGTCCCTCAGACCGGGCAATGGATTCATAACCGGAAAACCGGCTGCGCGGCTATGGTGTTTGCGCGCAGGTTCTCAATTCGCAGCCAGATTGGGAACAGGTCAAGGCGAGACCATTCTGAAGGGACGCCCTAAATAGCGCGGGAAACGCCAAATCATCGGAGTGCGCCATGACGGATAAAGACCTTGCCGACCTTTACCGGGGCTATATCGCTTGCCTGAATGCCCAGGACTGGGCGAAACTTGGAGACTTTGTCGGCGACGAGGTGCAGCACAATGGCGAAATGCTCGGCCTGTCGGGTTATCGCCGTATGCTCGAAGGCGATTTCGAGGCGATTCCCGACCTCCGCTTCAACATCGAACTGCTGGTCTGCCAGCCGCCGCGCGTGGCGGCGCGCCTGCATTTCGACTGTCATCCCAAGGGCGTGCTGTTCGGCCTGCCGGTGAACGGCAAGCGCGTGTCGTTCGCTGAGAATGTTTTCTACGAATTCGGAGAGGGTCGCATCCGCGAGGTGTGGTCAGTCATCGACAAGGCCGAGATCCAGGCGCAGATCTAGGTTGCTTCAATCACTTTGTTCGGTGAGAGCGCGTATCCGCAGCACCCCGTGGTAGAGCGCCAGGTCCTCGTCGTAGCGGGCCTCGGCGAACTCCAGCGACAGGCGGGTCTGGTCGCGCGAGCCGGTGGCGAAAGCGGCGCCGTCAAGGCGCGCCCGGATGCTGTCCATAATCAGACGCGTCTCGGCCTCGCCTTGCGCCTTCGACCAGACATGCAGCGTGATGAGCTGGTCGTCATCATTGTCGGCGCCGGTGTCCAGATCGAATGCGCTGGTCCTGCCATAGGTCACATAAGGGAAGGCGGCACTGTCGGCCGCCTGCTCGCGCAACCCGGCGCCGCCGAGCAGCGCCGTCAGCGAGGCATCGCTCTTCAATCTCATGAACAAGGCTTGCAGCAAATCGCCGGGCGCCGTCATCGTCGTCTCCGTTCGCCTGTCACGCTTTGAACAACCTCAGTTTCGCGCGCAACCTAACCGCGTTGCACGGATTTCGCCAGATGACGATCCGCCTGATGGAAGGCGGCGAATCGGGCGGCATGGCCCTTTCACGGACCGGGTTCTATTTGGCATGCGGGGAGTTTCAAGAAGGGTGTTATGAGGAGCCCTGTTTTCTCCGGCAATTCGAGGTCATTTCATGCGAACGCCACCGCTGCTGCCGGCTTTTGGAAAGCTCTGCGTCAAGCCCCCGGTCGCGATTGCGGCAGCACCCGCCCTGTCGAAGAGCACCGTGGCCCTGCGCATGCGCGAGATACTTTCAATGCATGGCGGCCTGGCCTTGAAGCTGTCGGTGGTGGCCTGGACAATCCTGATCCTGGCGGCGGCATTTTTCATGTCAAAGGCCTGATGCCGATATGACAAACCGCTACGCGTTGCGCATGGACGAGCCCGAGAGCTGGACTATCTTCGACATCTTCACCGGCCAGCCTGTCGAGCTTAAGCAACAGGTAATGGTGGCCATGAATTTGCGCGATGCGGAAGCGATGGCCGACCGCCTGAACAGCCGGGACGTCAAGCGGCGGGCAAAAGCCGACCGCAAGTCCTGACGCACGCTGATCTCAGCCGCTCTGATTGCAAGACGAACGCGCGCTAACCGAAATCCGCGGCTGTGAGCACATATATGCTCTTGCGGGTGCGGGCGTAGGCCTTGCTGGCAATGTCATGGATGGAGCTGGACGCGGTGTCGAAAGCCGCCAGATAGGTGGCTTCCGCGGTCGCCGTCCCTGATGGCGCCTTCGAGAGGGCATCGGCTGCGACAGAGAAGGAAATCTGGAACATGCCGTCGTGGCCGACAAAGCGGATGCGCTTGCCGGCCTCGTCATAGAAGCGACTTGGATTGGGGAATGTCAGGCTCATGACGTGCCCCCCTTCGGCGCGGCGGCGGCTTTCTTGACTGTCGCCCGCTTCTTCTTCGGTGTCGGGTTCAAGGCTTCCGCGACGCGGTCGGCCTCTTCCTTGGCCAGGCGCAATTCCCTGAGCCTTGCTGTCTTGATCTCCCTGGCCCTCGCTTCGGACATGTAGTCGGAGGTTGCCTTGTTGCGCTCGGCCGTCTTCTTCTGCTTGTCCATGAAGCGGGCTTCAGCTTTTTCCATGATGCTCTGATTGCCTTCGGCCATCGCCTAAATCTCCTTCGTGCCTGAAATTGTGAAATCGAACTTACGATATAAATAGTCACTTTTGCCTCGAAATTCAATTTTTTGAAATATCTAGGCGCCTCGCGACGTTTCGAACCCTGCAGACATCATAATACTTTTTAATATTTAATTTTGGCCACGAATAATTTTTGGCACTCCTATCTATCGAGTGCCAACACGCCTATAAGAACGGCGCGGTCGCCTATGCCGGCCCCAGAAAGAAGTTCTCATGAAGTTTCGGCCACTCCACGACCGCGTCGTCATCCGGCGCGCCGAAGGCGATGTCAAATCCAAGGGCGGCATCATCATTCCCGACAATGCCAAGGAAAAGCCGCAGGAAGGCGAAGTCATCGCCGTTGGGCCGGGCGCACGCGACGAAAACGGCGCGCTTGTTCCGCTCGACGTCAAGGCCGGCGACTTCATCCTGTTCGGCAAATGGTCGGGCACCGAGGTCAAGATCGACGGCGAGGACCTGCTGATCATGAAGGAAGCCGACATTATGGGCGTCATCGACAAGAGCGAGACGGCCGCTATCGGCAAGAGCGGGACGGTCGTCACCGAGAAGAGCGTCAAAGCCAAGAAGGCTGCCTGACCGGCCTGGCTTTGCCAGGCTCCGGCGAGCCGCTTGCTTCACCACACCAACGGGATTGAAAAAAATGTCTGCCAAGGAAATCAAATTCGCCACCGACGCGCGCGACCGCATGCTGCGCGGCGTCGAGATCCTCACCAATGCGGTGAAGGTCACGCTCGGCCCCAAGGGCCGCAACGTCATCATCGACAAGGCCTATGGCGCGCCGCGCATCACCAAGGACGGTGTGACGGTGGCCAAGGAAATCGAGCTTGCTGACAAGTTCGAGAACATGGGCGCGCAGATGGTGCGCGAAGTGGCTTCGAAGACCAACGACCTCGCCGGTGACGGCACCACCACCGCCACGGTGCTGGCCGCATCGATCCTGCGCGAAGGCGCCAAGCTGGTTGCCGCGGGCATGAACCCGATGGACCTCAAGCGTGGCATCGACCAGGCTGTCGCCGCCGTGGTCAAGGACATCAAGGCGAAGGCCAAGAAGGTCAAGTCGTCGGCCGAGATCGCGCAGGTCGGCACCATCGCCGCCAATGGCGATGCCAGCGTCGGCGCCATGATCGCCAAGGCGATGGACAAGGTCGGCAATGACGGCGTCATCACCGTCGAGGAGGCCAAGACCGCCGACACCGAACTCGACGTCGTCGAAGGCATGCAGTTCGACCGCGGCTATCTCTCACCCTATTTCGTCACCAATGCCGACAAGATGCGCGTCGAACTGGAAGAGCCTTACGTGCTCATCCACGAGAAGAAGCTCGGCAATCTGCAGGCGATGCTGCCGATCCTCGAAGCAGTGGTGCAGAGCGGCAGGCCGTTGCTGATCATCTCGGAAGACGTCGAAGGCGAAGCACTGGCGACGCTGGTCGTCAACAAGCTGCGCGGCGGCCTCAAGGTCGCGGCCGTCAAGGCGCCGGGCTTCGGCGATCGCCGCAAGGCGATGCTGGAAGACATCGCCGTGCTGACATCGGGCCAGATGATTTCCGAGGATCTCGGCATCAAGCTCGAAAACGTCACCATCGAGATGCTTGGCCGCGCCAAGCGCGTACTGATCGAGAAGGACACCACCACGATCATCGACGGCGCCGGCACCAAGGCGACCATCCAGGCGCGCATCGCGCAGATCAAGGGCCAGATCGAGGAGACCACGTCCGATTACGATAAGGAGAAGCTGCAGGAACGGCTGGCCAAGCTCGCCGGCGGCGTCGCCGTGATCCGCGTCGGCGGCGTCACCGAGTCTGAAGTGAAGGAAAAGAAGGACCGCATCGACGACGCGCTGAATGCGACGCGCGCGGCGGTGGAAGAAGGCATCGTGCCCGGCGGTGGCGTGGCGCTTCTACGCGCCAGATCGGCGCTGGCCGGGCTGACTGGCGCCAATGACGATGTGACGGCAGGCATTTCGATCGTGCTCAGGGCACTCGAAGCGCCGATCCGCCAGATCGCCGAGAATTCCGGTGTCGAAGGCTCGATCGTCGTCGGCAGGCTGTCCGACAGCAAGGACCACAATCAGGGCTTTGATGCCCAGAACGAGGTCTATGTCGACATGATCAAGGCGGGCATCGTCGATCCGGCGAAAGTGGTGCGCACCGCACTGCAGGATGCCGGCTCGATTGCAGCGCTTCTGATCACCGCCGAAGCGATGATCACCGACGTTCCGGCCAAGGATGCGGCGCCTGCGGGCGGCGGTGGCGGCATGGGCGGCTACTGACCATCGCCCGAAAATTGCCCGCCTGGGAATCTGGGCGGGCATAAATCAGAACAGGCTGCCGGGGACATTTCCCCGGCGAGCCAGGAATTTCCGTCAGTCAGTCAAGACCAGTCAGCAACGACAGGGAGATCGACAGATGATCACATTTGCCCCGAAGCCAAACGCTGTATCCGCGACCAAGCCGGCGGAGGAGAGCCGCTTCGATCGCATCCGCCGGATTGCCGCCGACAAGCACAGGCAGGCCGATGCCGGGCCAATTCGCCGCGAGCCGTCGAAGACCGGCGACAAGCGGCCGATGTGACGGCTGCCAACCTCACGACATCGGCAACGCTCCGCCCTCTTCGGTGCGGCGGGCAATGAACTCGTCGAGCACATCGGATGTGGCAACGGCCGACGCCGGCGGCTGGAAGTCGGCCAGCGTCCGCTTCCAGATGCCGGTGGCGCGCTCGGTGGCCGACTTCGAACCGGACTGCGTCCAGCTGCCGAAATTCGACCAGTCGGCGACCAGCGGCTCGTAGAAGGCGGTGCGGTAGCGCGTCATGGTGTGGCCGGCGGAGAAGAAATGCCCGCCCGGCTGGACTTCGGCGATCGCCTCGAAGCCGATCGAATCCTTGTCGCCGGGGGTCGTAGCACAGAGTTCGGCAACCGTCTGCAATGCCTCGATATCGGTGATCAGCTTCTCGTAGGAGACGCTGAGGCCACCCTCCAGCCAGCCCGCGGCATGGATGCAGACGGTGGCGCCGGCAAGCACCGAGCCCCACAGCGCGAACTGCGTCTCGTGCGCCGCCTGCACATCGGAAATGTTGGCCGCACTGCCGCCGCCGGACCGCCAAGGCAGGCCGGTGAAGCGCGCCAGCTGGCCGGCGCCCAGCGTCGCCTTGACGTGCTCGGGCGTGCCGAAGGCCAGTGCGCCGGACTTCATGTCGACATTGGAGGAGAAGGATCCGTAGACCACCGGTGCGCCGGGCCGCACCATCTGCGCCAGCGCGAGACCAGCCAGCGCCTCGGCATGCTGCAGCGTCAATGCGCCGGCGACGGTGATCGGCGCCATGGCGCCGGCCAGGCAGAAGGGCGTGATGACAGAGACCTGGCCGGCCCTGGCGAAGTCGATGATGCCTTGCGCCATCGGGATATCGAGCTGGCGCGGCGAATTGGTGTTGATCACGGTGTAGCAATGGACGCCGGCCAGGAACTCGTCCTGCGAGAGCCCGCGCGCCAGCCTGATCATCTCGAACCCATCCTCGACCTGCGGCGTGCCGCGGGCGAAGACGAAGGGGAACTTGTCCGACAGGGTCAGCTGCGCACGGTTGACGGCATAGTGGCGCAAATGGTTGTCGACATCCTGCGGCTCGATCCAGGGGCCGAGCATATGCAGCACGTCGAAATTCTGAACAAGCTTGGTCAGTTCTTCGAAAGCGGCGAGCGTGCCCGGACGCCGTCCGCGTTCGAGATCGGTGACGTTGGGCGCCCCGGCTCCGGCGAGGAACGTCATCGAGCCGAGTTCGAGCGTGAGGTCGCGGCTGCGATCGCCGGCCAGCGCCCGGATGGATTTTGGCGCCGAGGCCAGTGCGGCGGTGACGATATCGCGGCCGATGCGCACCATCTGGCTGTCCTCGTCGACCATCGCGCCGGAGCGGGCGAAGATGGTGCGCGCCTCCGGCAGCAGCACCTTGATGCCGAGCTCTTCCAGCACGCGCAACGCCGTGTCGTGGATGGCCGCGACCCGGTCGTCCGAAAACACCGGCTGCGGCAGGAACGGGTTCTTGAGCGAGCGATAGTTCGGGTGGCGGCTTGACCCGCTGCCGGCCTCACCGGTGTGCCCGCGCCGGCGCTCGCGCCTGGTCTCCCTTATAATGTCATCGACCATGGCCAAAACTCCTCATTGCCGCATCGCCTGCCCTCGGGGTCGTATGGCGAGGCCGGAATAATTCGCGCCGGCCGCTCGACGCCGACAATGTGCACCCAAAGCGCGGTCCCCTCCCCGGCGAATTCGTCGCCAAGCAACGTCAGCGCGACGCTTTTGCCTATTGTGTAGCCATAGCCGGCTGAGGCGACGAAGCCGACGCGCCGGCCCTTGTGCCAGACTGGCTCGAAGCCACTGGCGTCGGCATCGACGGCGTCGACCTCCAGCGTCACGATCCGGGCGGCGCTCAACAAACCGTGCGGTGTGGCCTGGCTGCCCTTGTGAGCCGGGCTGAAATGGAAGAATAGTCTTCGCCGGGTATGCCCGCCCTGAAATTGCCCGCTTGCGGTTCTCAGGTGGGTGGGGTGAGTTTCGGGAATGGCCAGTCCTTTAGAACGACGTCCAAGACGAAGAGGTCCGATCGCCGCCGCACTGCTGGCGGTGGACGCGTGGATCGATTCCTCGCTCTACGAAATCGGCTTCAAGGCCGGCCAGTTCTGGGAATCGGCGACCATTTTTTCGCGGCGCTTCCGAGTCACCGGCTGGCGACGCGGCATCATCGAGGTGCTGAGCGAAGGTTTTACGATGGGCGCCGGCGGCGTCGTCGTGCTGCTCGCACTCGCGATGCCGGCCTTCCAGATCACCACCGGCGACTGGCGCAGTCAGGGCGATTTCGCCGTCACCTTCCTCGACCGCTACGGCAACGAGATTGGCCAGCGCGGCATCATCCAGCGCGATTCCGTGCCTGTCGACGAGATGCCGGACCATGTCATCAAAGCAGTGCTGGCGACCGAGGACCGGCGCTTCTTCGAGCACTACGGCATCGACGTGCTCGGCCTGTCGCGCGCCATCTTCGAGAATGTGCGGGCCAATTCCGTCGTCCAGGGCGGCTCCAGCATCACCCAGCAGCTGGCCAAGAACCTGTTCCTGTCGAATGAGCGGACCTTCCAGCGCAAGATCAAGGAAGCCTTCCTGTCGCTGTGGCTGGAGGCCAATCTGTCGAAGAAGGAGATCCTGCAGCTTTATCTCGACCGCGCCTATATGGGCGGCGGCACGTTCGGCATCGAGGCGGCGGCGGATTTCTATTTCGGCAAGAGCGTCAAGGATCTGAACCTCGCCGAGGCGGCGATGCTGGCCGGCCTGTTCAAGGCGCCGACCAAATACGCCCCGCACATCAACCTGCCCGCCGCCCGTGCTCGCGCCAATGTGGTGCTGTCGAACCTCGTCGATTCCGGTTTCATGACCGAAGGCCAGGTGCTGCAGGCAAGGCTGCATCCAGCCGAGATCGTCGACCGCGGCGAGCAGAAGAGCCCGGATTATTACCTCGACTGGGCCTTCGATGAGGTCAAGAAAATCGCCAAGCCCGGCCAGCATTCGCTGGTCGCCCACACCACTTTCGACGCCAACATCCAGAAAGCGGCGGAGGAATCCGTCGAATTCCATCTCCGCCAGTTCGGCAAGGAATACAACGTCACCGAGGGCGCCGTTGTAGTGATCGAGACCAATGGCGCGGTACGCGCCATTGTCGGCGGCCGCGACTATGGCGCAAGCCAGTTCAACCGCGCCACCAAGGCGCTGCGCCAGACCGGCTCCTCGTTCAAACCTTACGTCTACGCCACCGCCATGGAGCACGGGTTCACCCCGGACTCCGTCGTCTCAGGCGGGCCGATCAGCTGGGGCGGCTGGTCACCGCACAACTACAATGGCGGCTCGGCCGGCAATGTGACGCTGATCACGGCGATCGCCAAATCGATCAACACCGTGCCGGTACGGCTGGCCAAGGACTATCTCGGCATCGGCCCGATCAAGGCGATGGCCGAATCATTCGGCGTGGAATCGCCGCTGGAGTCGCACAAGACCATGGTGCTCGGCACATCGGGCATGACGGTCATGGACCAGGCGACGGGCTACAGTGTGTTCGCGCAGAACGGCTTCGCCGGCTCGCGGCACGGCATCACGCAACTCGTCACCCGCACCGGCGACGTCGTCTACGACTTTGCCAAGGATGCGCCGGCGCCGCATCGGGTTTTGTCGGAACAGGCTTTGAAATACATGAACACCATGCTGGCTGCGGTGCCGGCGATCGGCACGGCGCGGCGCGCGCAGCTGCCCAACATCGTCGTCGCCGGCAAGACGGGGACGACGCAATCCTACCGCGACGCCTGGTTCGTCGGCTTCACCGGCAATTACACCGCTGCCGTCTGGCTCGGCAATGACGACTTCACCCCGACCCGCAACATGACCGGAGGCACGCTGCCGGCGATGGTGTGGCAGCGGCTGATGGTCTACGCGCACCAGAATATCGACCTGAAGCCGATCCCCGGCCTCGACAAGCCCTTCGTCGACGAAGAGATCGCGGCCAAAGCCGAGGAAGCGGAGAAGAAAAACGCCGATCAGGCAGCCGCCGATGCCGCGGCCGAGCGCCCGGCGGTGTTGTCCAGCCGCACGACACAGACGCTGCGCGAGATGACCAAGGTGTTCCAGGCCGCGCCCGTGCTCGGCTCGCCGCAGACACCGGAGACCCTGTCGGCGCTTTGATTCCACAGCGCTGCTTGCTCTGCGGCCTGCCCCGCTATATCCCCGAACGATAATTCACTCGTCCCGGTTCTTCATGCTCAAGACCGCCTTTTTCACGCTGCTTTCGCTTGCCATAGCCATCGGCCTCGGCGGCGGCAGCGTCTGGTATGCGCTGCAGGCGCAGAGCGGCGTCGGCGCGATCAGCATCGGCGAATGGACCGCCTTTCCCGAGATCGGCACGCAAGATGCCGACCCCTATTCGAAGGCGCGCGTGGCGCGCGAGGGCGTGCTGGCGCTCGGCAAGGCGGAAGGCTTGTCCTTCATCGCCGAACGCGATGCGGCCGGCGATGAGCTTCAGCGGCAATGCGACTACAGGATCGAAGGCAGTTTCCCGACCGCCCGGTTCTGGACGCTCTATGCCGCGGATCAATCGCTCGGCGTGGTCGACACCGGCAAGCCGAGGCTGGCGGCGCTGCAATCCTACCAGGTGCTGCGTCAGCCCGACAATTCGGTGATCATCGCCGTCGGCAACCGTCCGGCCCCCGGCAACTGGCTTCTGACCGAAGGTTTTGGCCGGATGTATTTCGTGCTCACCTTCTACGACACGCCGATTGCCTCAAGCACCGGCCTTTCCGACGTGTCGCTGCCCCGGATCGTCAAGGCTGGCTGCAATGCGTAGGTTGCTGCACGCCATCCTGCTCGGCCTGCTCGGCGCCGGCATCGTTCACATCGTGGTGCTTTTGCTGGTGCCGGAATTTACCGAGCGCGATGCCTGGTCACGGCTGGCGATGGCGTCCGACCTCTACAAGATGACCAGGCTGGATGCCGAGGCGGGCGGCGCGCCGGTGGTGAAGTCGGTGGATCCGCTGTTTTACGCCGCCGCCTGCCGCTTCGACCTTGCCGAAGGCGTGGTGCGGATCAAGGCGCCGGGCAGCGTGCCGTTCTGGTCGGTGTCGGTCTATGACCGCAACGGCCACAATTTCTATTCATTCAATGACCGCACGGCGACCGGCAGCAAGCTGGACACCGTGGTGCTGACGCCGGCACAGATGATCGACGTGCGCAGGGAGCTTCCCGAAGACCTGCAAGGGGCGATCTTCGTCGAGGCGCCGATCGAGGAAGGCATCTTCGTCATCCGCGCCTTCGTGCCTGACGACAGCTGGAAGCCGGTTGTGTCGCAGTTCCTGGACCAGAGCTCCTGCGAACTGCAGGACTACTGACCTCACCCCGACGACCAGCAAATTCAGTGGTGCGGAACAGGCGTCCGTGGTGTGCCCGGCTGGTCCGCCGGTCGCGCCTGGCCCGCCAATGGCGGATGCTCGTAGCGGACGCCGGGAAAAATGATCACCGCCGCCGGCGTACCGGTGTCCTGAACTGCTCGATTGACTGGTGCCGATCGCGGCACGAAAGACAGTACCATGCCCATGGTTCGCGTATTCCTCTCGGTTGCCCCGGAGCACAACGCAACGCCTCCAAATGTGATTAAGGCCGGCAGAGGGTTAACGGAGCGCTAACGGATCGCGGCTAATTTGATGTTTGTTCCAGGCCTTGCGCGAAACCGACACAGTTGCGGTTGAGCATGGCCCGGGTTGTGTCGAGTGTCGGGCGTATCTTCCGTGTCAGCTTCGGATTTCAGGCAAATCGCCATACGGACGGAATCGGGAAAAGCCGAAAGGCTGTTTCGCGCCGCCGTGTCGGCGTTCTGCTCGCTGACCCGCCCGTCGCGCCGCGAGATCGCCCAGCTCGAGGACCTGACGCTGCCGCTGTTCGACAGCGTGCCGGTCGAATCGCGCCGCTATGTCGCCGCCGCCCTGTCCGAATGCGAATATGCGCCGGCCGCCCTGGTGCGGCGGCTTTGCGAGGAGCCGGTCGATGTCTGCGCCCCCTTGCTCGTCCGTTCGCGGGCGCTGGGCGACATCGACCTGATCGCGTTGATCGGCCGCCACGGCCTGCCGCATGCGCGCGCCATTGCCCGCCGCAAGGATTTGAACCCGACCATCGCGCAGTTGATCAAGGCGCTGGAAAAGCCGACCCTGGTGCGCGTGCGGCAGCCCGAGCCGATCGCCGACGTGGCGGGCGCCGACGCCGAAGCCGCTGCCGCCGCTCCCAGCGCACCAAAACTGCCCGGCAGCGCCGCCGAAACCGCCAGGCGCCGCCTGCGCTCGATGATGCTCGCCGAGGGCGAGGCGACATCGGTCAATCCCTTCGCCGGCTCAGCAACTTACAGCAAGCTGCGCGAGACGGCGCTGACCGGCAACGCCGCCTTCTTCCAGACCGCGCTTGCCGACGCGCTCGATATCGACTTCTCGACGGCGCGGTCGCTGACCGAGCATTCGAGCTATGTCTCGCTGCTCGCCGCGCTGCGGGCGCTCGACCTCAGTGAGGACAGGGCATTCCTGATCATGGTCGCGGTTTACCCCCGGGAGTTTCCGCACCCGCAGGCGATCCGCATCTTCCTCGACCGCTACCGGCTGCTGCACCACGAGGCGGCGCTCGACAAGGTGCGCGGCTGGAAGGCCGAAACATTGTCGCGAGCGGTGCGCGGCAACACCCCTGTCGCCGCGAATGGCGACCAAGCGCCGGACGTCGACAAAGCCAGCCTAGGGGCCAGCCTCAAGGCGTCTTGACGGAGAGAAGCTCCTCGACGGAAACCGTTCCGGCCTCGATCTCGACCACCCAGATGTCGGGATCGAATTTTTTCTCCCGCTCAAGCCTGGCGTCAAGCGCGGCGGCATCGTCGCCGGCGCCGAGCAGCGTGAAAAAGCGATCATCCGGTTTGTCCGAATCGTAGCTCGTCTGCGGCGCCGGGCCGAACAGGGAGACGTCGCCCAGCCTGCCGCGGGAGAGCACGAAGACAGCGCCGGCCTCGGTCGCGCCGCGCTTGACGACGGCCGCAAAGCCGCCGGCGCCGAAAACACGGCGCAGCAGGGCCGACACCCAAAACTCGGTGGTTACGCGCATGACGAGGCTCCGGAGGACATGCGCGGCGTCTTAGCCGGATTTTCGTCTATCCGCGAGCGGTCGTCTTGACCACTCAATTGGTCAGGCCGATCTCGCGCATCTTGACGTAGACGACCTCGTCGGGCTCGCCCGTTTCCGGCAGGCCGAACAGCGACTGGAATTCCTTGATCGCCGCCTTGGTGCGGGCGCCGACGACGCCGTCGAGCTGCATGTCGTCATTGCCGAATGCCTTCAGGCCGGCCTGGATCTTGACGATGCGGGCATCGGGCGCCTGGGCGGATACCGGCGCGGAAACCGGGATGGGCGCAGGCGCGGCCTCGGGCGCGGCAACTCGAGCGGCGGCCATATCCACGGGCCTCGGCACAGGATGCGGGATGCCAGCTGTTGTCTGCTTGGCGCCGAGCTGGTCGAGCAGGACGGCGTCGATCTCACCGGAGGCCGGCAGGCCAACTTTCTGCTGGTATGCCTGGATCGCCTTTTGGGTATTCGGCCCGGAAATGCCGTCGACCGTTCCCGTGTAGAAATCGAGATCCTTCAGGATGCCCTGGACCTGCTCGACGGTCGGATCGCTTTTGACCGGAGCCGGGCCGGGCCGCAGGATGTTGATGGTGGTTTCGGGTTCGTCCGCGCCGGGGTGCGGAAAACCCTCGATGCTGCGGGTGGCGAAGAAGGCGCCGGCATGCGGAAACGGCTGGTACCACAGCGCGTTGGCGGAAACGTAGAACAGCGTCACCAGGAAGGCGGTCGAGCCGCCGACCAGGACCGGATTGCGCGAGATCGCGCCGCCCAGCGCAATCGCGCCGGCCTCGAACGCGCCGCTGCGGCGCTTGACCGCCTTAGGCTGTTTTGCGGAGCGAGCCATTCCTGTCCCCTTTCGCGTCGCCTTTCGTCCTGGTCGCGGGCATCGGCAGCACGCCGTTCCTCTCGGTCGCGCTCCTCTTCGGCCCGTTCACCGGCAGGCTGATCGTGACCGTCGTCCCCTCGCCCGGCATGCTTTCGATCGACATCGTGCCGTCGTGCAGCGCCACCAGGCCCTTGACCAGCGACAGGCCGAGCCCGGTGCCCTCGAAGCGGCGCGTATAGTCGTTCTGGATCTGCATGAACGGCTTGCCGAGATTGACAAAATCTTCCTCGGCGATGCCGATGCCGGTGTCCCTGACCCAGAAATGCAGCCGCGAGCCGATCCGCTTGGCGCCGACGACGACATTGCCGCCATCGGGCGTGAACTTGACAGCGTTGGAGACGAGGTTGATCAGGATCTGCTGCACGGCACGACGGTCGGCATTGATCTCCCCGGCGTCCGGCGCAATCTGCGCCTGGAGACCGATGTTCTTGGCATTCGCCTGCAGCTGCATCATCGACTGGCACATCTCGACCGCTTCGATGAAGCGGAACGGTTCGGGCTCGGTCGCGTAGGCGCCGGCCTCGATCCTCGAGACATCAAGGATTGAGGTGACGACGGCAAGCAGATGCTGGCCCGACTCTTTCACCAGGCCGACATACTCCTTCTGGCGCGGGTCCTTGAAGCCGCCGAACATCTCATGCAGCAGCATGTCGGAAAAACCGATGATGGCGTTGAGCGGCGTCCGAAGCTCGTGGCTGACGACCGCCAGGAAGCGGCCCTTCGCCACCTCGGCCGACGCTGCGGCCTCATTGGCGGCAGCAAGCTCGTCGCGCAATCGGGCAGTCTCGTCGTTCTCGCGCAGCAGCAGGGTGAAGGTCTCCTGCTGCCCTTCGGCCCGCACCAGTTCGAGCTGGAATGGCCGGTAATTGTCGGCCGTCGAGGCGCTGCCGTCCTGCGGCAGCCTTACCCGAAGATCGAGCCGGCGCGCCAGGGCGCCATCGCGCATGTCGGCAAGCGCGCTGAGATAAGCGACGCGATCGGACAGGTGGATGCGGTCGAACAGCCCGGCGCCGAAAAGCAGTTCCGGCGGCAGCTTCAGGATGGTGCGCGCCTTGGCCGAGGCATCCAGGACCTCGCCATGCCGGGCGACATGCAGGACAACGGCGTCGATCATGTCTTCAATGCGGTCGTTTGGAAGCAGCGCGGGCTGCGCGCGTGCGGCATCGCCTAGGGCTGCGAGCCGGGGAACCAGCGTCAGGCCCCAGGCGAGCGGCAGCAGCCAGTGCCACGCCGCGACTTGCGCCCCGCCGAGCGGGACGACAGAGGCGACAAAGGGCTGCAGCAGCATTGCGGCCAAGGCCGAGAGGCCGCCCCAAAGTGCCGCGCGCTTTGAACCGCCGATCCACCAGGCCTCGAATGGCAGTGCCAGAGACAGCAGCGCAACCGGCGACGCCAGGCCGCCTGCTGCCGCGACGGCGCCGGCAAGGGCAAGACCGCCGGCGGCAAGGGCAACCTGGGCTGCCAGCGTCATCTTGCCTGACGCCGCCACCAGCAAGGCGGCGAACCAGCAAAGACCGAAGGCGGCGAAAATGGCTGCGACGGTGACGGCGGCGCCCATGCCCGAGGTGACCAGTGTCACCGCCGCACCGGCGGCGAAGAACGGAGCGGCAAGCATGATGCCGATGAACCGGCGCTGGCGCAGGCGATCGCCCTGGCCGATGATGGCCGGATGGACCATGCGTTCGCAACCAGCCGCCAGCGCGCCAGGCAGTTCAATATATCTGGCAGTTGTCAAACTCAACGCACTCGCACCCGGTCGTGACTGCCCCTGCTTTGCAGGTCGCTTTTGCTTGTTTGAAACTCGCATCCAGCGTTTAAGGAATGAATAAGGCTGACCCGAACAACGAGCGCGCTGCGGCAAAAATTGGAGCGCCGGCACCGGAATGCACCGCCATTTGTGGCCATAGTAAACGGAGCGTTATGTGCAAAGGGCGTGCCCGTGGCTGCGAAACCCTGAGCCGGCATGCCTGCTCTTCTGAAGATATCCATGCGCAACAATCGCTTAGATGGTTACTGCAAGGTTAAGAAAATCGCCGGCATTTGAGGCTAATGCACTGCAAAACGCCTCGCTTCGAATTTGCCTAAAATTTGAGGAAAATTTTCGCTGAGCAGGAAAGCCGTCCTTTGCGCCTCATGTGCCATTGTCGCTGATATAAAGAGGTCATTGCGCATGGACGCATGATCCGGTCATTGGACGAGAGGGCAGATCGATGGGCTTTTTGATAAGAATGGCGTTCTGGTTTTCGCTGGTGTTGCTGGCGCTGCCGCTGACCGTCGGCCCCGACGAGGATGGCCGCGAGAGCGTCGGGCCGTTCCAGGCGCTTTTTGCGGCGCGCGAAGCGGTCGGCGACATCGCCGGCATTTGCGAGCGCAAGCCGGACGTCTGCGAAACCGGCAAGTCGGCGATGCATACGATCAGCGCCCGGGCCAAGGAAACCGCCAAGATCGCCGCCGCCATGCTGGACGACAAGAGCGCCGAGACCTCGCCCGATACATCGCTGGCCACCGGCAGCGTCGCCGAGGACATCGTGCTGCCGGCGACAGTCAACATACCTGCCAAGCTGGTGGCGAAGAACTAAACACCGTTTCAGCTGGTATCTACAGCGACACCGCAGGCCGGTCGGACCTCTCGATGCCTGCGGTGCTTTTCTTCTTTTTCCGTGACGCCGCAGCCGCGGATGACTATATCCCGAGCAATGGCCACGACGATCCAGACGATCCGCGACGACTTCTCCCTGCTCGACGAGTGGGAAGACCGCTATCGCTATGTGATCGAGCTCGGCGAAGCGCTGCCGCCATTTCCCGACGCCGAACGCAACGCCGCCAACAAGGTGCCGGGCTGCGTCAGCCAGGTCTGGCTGACCACGAGCCGAGCGCCGGGCGCCGATCCGGTCATCACCTTCACAGGCGATTCAGACGCTCATATCGTACGCGGTCTGGTCGCCATCATGCTGGCGCTGTTTTCGGGACGGACTGCCAGCCAGATCCTTAAAACGGACGCCGAGGCGACGCTGAGGTCGCTTGGCCTCGACGAACATCTGTCGCCACAGCGGGCCAATGGCCTGCGCTCAATGGTCAAGCGCATCAAGCGCGACGCCGAGATGGCTCTCAAGCAGACTGCTTGATTGCTCTATCTTCTCTTCTTTCGACGCAATTCCCAAGAGAAAGCGCTGGGCAGTTTTCCTGGAATTGTTCTAGAAACAAAACGGCGCCGTAAGGGGCGCCGTTGATCTTGTCCATTGGAGCCGGTGTTACCGCCCCTTGCGCTTGCGGCCGAGGCCCATCTTCTTGGCCAGCTGCGAACGGGCAGCGGCATAGTTGGGGGCAACCATCGGATAGCTGGCGTCGAGATTCCACTTCTCGCGGTATTCATCGGGCGTCAGACCGTAATGGGTCATCAGGTGGCGCTTCAGCGACTTGAACTTCTTGCCATCTTCAAGGCAGACGATGTAATCGTCATGAACAGAGCGCTTCGGGTTTACCGCAGGCTTCTGCTTGTCGGCCGGAGGCTGTTCGCTTGCTCCGCCCACGCGCCCGAGAGCGGCATGGACATCAGCGATAAGGTTCGGCAATTCGCCGACCGGCACGGGATTGTTGCTGACATAGGCTGCCACCACATCGGCGGTCAGCTCGATCAGCGCATCGCTATTTCTGGAAGGTGTTTCGACGATATCCATGGTTTAGGCCCCAACGAAGGATGTTTCTGTTTGCGCCCTTTTTGGAAGATCGGGCATGGCGCGAATTTCACGCGGGAAGAGCTTCATGGATTCGCGTCCGGGCATCTTAATGAGCCCACAGACAAAGTAAGTCAATTCGCATCTTGCGCTATATTCAACGATATTCATCGAATAGTCGCTCTTCAGCTTCAATCTTTCGTGCACTCTGTAACTTCGCGATATTTTCTGGTCGGACCAGGACTAGCATGACGTAAGGTCACGCCATCGCTAAATCAGCAGGGACTCATAAAATGGGCAGCGATGCTTCGTCTATGCTTCAAGGTTTGGGCAGCTGATTGTCGGATTCGTACCAAACCGCAAGTTGCAAAGCGTTGGCGAAACACGCCGAAGAAGATATTCGGTCTGACCGGATTCAATACGGCGTGAGATATTTTCCATAGACCCAGCCACTAACAAAACCACCATTTTGCGCCGGGTCGTGCCAAACTTGACACCATTGATAGCGAATTGCCTGTTTCTGTTTCCAGTGCGGCTGGCCGGCGATCTCCAGAAGATTCAAGCCGCCGGTGCACTTGCCGGTCATCTGCAGGATCGTCCCGTTGGGATAGGCGGCCTGCTTCTGCGAGGTGCCGGACGGATATTTGCGAACGTTGAGCGTGTCGCCGAACGGCACGCCAGCCACTTGCCAAGCGGCGAACGCGGTTGCATGAGACTGGCCGGTGAAAGCCAGAACGGTCGAAGCGACGACGGCGAGAGCCGCAGCGGTGTTGATATGGAAATTCATCATCCTCTCCTTTTGGCTCATCTCCCGAGCCCGCCGCAACCAATACATCCCGGCCCTTGAACCCGCGCTGATCGGCGTGTTCATTTGCCATTCAAGTAATTTCTTCAGTGAGACGCAATGACCAAGACCTCAGCTTTTCCGACCGCCAGCCCGCCGAGCCCCGAGAAACACCCCGTCTTCGACACGCATCACGGCATTACCCGCACAGATGACTATGCCTGGCTGAGGGCCGAGAACTGGCAGGCGATGTTCAGGGACCCTTCCCTGCTTGAGGGCCGCATCCGCGCCCATCTCGAAGCCGAAAACGCCTATCAAGCAGTGCTTATGGCCGATACGCTAGAGCTTCGGAAGCAGCTGTTCGGCGAGATGAAGGGGCGCATCAAGGAAGATGATTCGACGGTGCCGATGAAGGATGGCCCCTATGCTTACGGCTCATCCTTCAAGTTTGGCGGCGAACAGCCCCGCTATTTCCGCATGCCGCGCGATGGCGGCGATGAGCAGATCCTGCTCGATGGCGACGCGGAAGCCGAGGGCAAGCCCTATTTCCGCCTCGGCGGCGTCGACCATGCGGCCGATCACCGCAAGCTGTTGTGGGCGTTCGACGACAAGGGCTCTGAATTCTTCACACTTCGCGTGCGCGATCTCACCAGCGGCAAGGAACTGAGCGACCAGATCGAGGCCACCAGTGGTGGCGGCGTCTGGAATGCCGCCGATGACGGTTTCTTCTACACAAGGCTCGACGACAATCATCGTCCGTCCAAGGTGCTGTTCCACGCGCTCGGCGGCAGCCCCCTTAATGACCGGCTGATCTATGAGGAAACCGATCCCGGCTTCTTCATGGATGTCGGCGGCACGCGCTCCAACGAATGGATCATGATCGGGATCAACGATCACGAAACCTCGGAATATCACCTGATGCGCGCCGATGAGCCTTTCGCCGAGCCAAAGCTGGTGGCAAAGCGCGAGACCGGCCTGCAATATGATCTGGAAGAAGGCGGCGACATCTTCTTCATCCTCACCAATGCCGACGGCGCCAAGGACTTCAAGATCATGACGGCGCCGGCTGATGACCCGGTTCGCGCCAACTGGGACGAGCTGGTGGCGCACGAGCAAGGCCGGCTGATCCTGTCGGTGGTCGGCTTCAGGGATCATATGGTCAGGCTCGAACGCAAGGAAGGGCTGCCGCGCATCGTCGTGCGCGATCGCCGCAGCGGCGAGGAGCATCTGATCTCGTTCGACGAAGAGGCGTTCTCGCTCGGCCTGTCGGGGTCCTATGAATACGACACCGAGATCATGCGCTTCACCTATTCGTCGATGACGACCCCGGCGCAGGTCTTCGACTACAATATGCGCAGCCGCGAGCGTGTGCTGCTGAAGACCCAGGAAGTGCCGTCCGGTCACAGTCCGGATCATTATGTCACGCGCCGGCTGATGGCGCCGGCCGCCGATGGCGAACTGGTGCCGGTCTCGCTGCTGCATCACCGCGACACGCCGCTCGATGGCTCCGCACCGTGCCTGCTTTACGGCTACGGCTCTTACGGCATTGCCATCCCGTCGGCGTTCAACACCAACTGGTTCTCGCTGGTCGACCGTGGCTTTGTCTTTGCCATCGCCCATGTCCGCGGCGGCAAGGACAAGGGCTATGGCTGGTATGACGACGGCAAGCGGGCGCACAAGATGAACACGTTCACCGATTTCATCGCCGTCGCGCAGCATCTCGTCGCCGAGCGTTACACCCAACACGACCGCATCGTCGCGCAAGGCGGCTCGGCCGGCGGCATGCTGATGGGTGCGATCGCCAACATGGCGCCGCAAAATTTCGGCGCCATCGTTGCCGAGGTCCCCTTTGTCGACGTGCTGACCACGATGCTCGACGCAAGCTTGCCGCTGACGCCGCCGGAGTGGCCGGAATGGGGCAACCCGATCGCGTCGGCGGAAGATTACCAAACGATCGCCGCCTACTCACCCTATGACAATGTCGCCGATCACGACTACCCGCCGATACTGGCGCTGGCCGGCCTCACCGATCCGCGCGTCACCTATTGGGAGCCGGCCAAATGGGTGGCGCGGCTGCGCGAGCGCAAGAGCGGCGACAATCCGGTGCTGTTCAAGATCAACATGGATTCCGGCCATGCCGGCGCCTCCGGCCGCTTTTCAAGGCTGGAGGAGATCGCCTATACCTACTCCTTCGCGCTCAAGGTTACGGCCAAGCCCGAACCCGAGGTTACGGGCAAGGCTGAGAATGCAACGGAGGCGTCGCAATGATCGATCTATCCACCTTGACGGCTTACATAGCGGTTGTGCTTGGCTTTGTGTTTATTCCAGGCCCAGCCACGCTTTTGACGGTCGCGCGAGCGACGAGTTCCGGAACCAGGGTTGGCGTCGCGACGGGCGCGGGCGTCGCGGCTGGCGATGTGTTCCATACCATCATGGCGATGGTCGGCATTTCGGCGATCATCGCCACTTCGGCAACGCTGTTCAGCGTCGTAAAATACATCGGCGCGGCGTATCTCGTTTACCTCGGCATCCGCGCAATCATCGAGAGAATACCGGCCGACCCTACTGCCGGCGCACTCGCGATCTCCGCCAGCAAGGCGTTTCGTCAAGCTGTCCTGACCGAAGTGCTTAATCCAAAGACGGCGCTTTTCTTCCTCGCCTTCCTGCCCCAGTTCGTGCGGCCTGAAAACGGATCGGTGATGCTCCAGATGATGACGCTGGGCATAATCTTTGTTCTGCTCGGCCTTTTCAGCACAGTCGTCTTTGCCGTGAGTGCGGGCCGGCTCGGCACGTTCCTGCGCCGCAATCCGTCGGTGGTGAAATGGCAAGGCAAGGTGGTTGGCGGCATCTACTGCGCGTTAGGCGTTCGTCTGGCCTTGCAGCAGCGCTGATGTCGAAGCGAAAAGCGCGCCCGTCGAGGCGCGCCGGTCGTCACTTTTTGAATTCCGGGCTGCTCATTTTCACTCGCATTTGCAATGGCTGCGCGCTACCCATGCGCGCCACCTTCCAGACCATGACATACGCAAAGGGGCCACTATGTTGCTCGTCGACACCTATCTCGAGAAATCACCGATCCAGGGCATCGGGGTTTTCGCCAGGAACCACATTGCCAAGGGCACGCTGGTCTGGAAGCTCGACCCCAGATTCGACCGGATCATCGACGTCGAGACCTATGAAGGCGAGAGCGGCCCGGTGAAGAACTATCTCGACCGTTATTCCTATCCAGACCGCCGGGATCCGAACTACATCGTCTTCGAAGCCGACGACGCCCGCTACATGAACCATGACGACGAACCGAATTGCGATGTCTCCTCGCCCGAGGAAACCTATGCCTTGCGCGACATCGCACCCGGCGAGGAACTGACCTGCAATTACAGCCATTTCTTCGAGACGGGCTTCGACTTCCTCGGCGATCGCCACCTGTAGATCGCCACCTGTAGCCGGGATCACTTGGCCGGCTTGCTGCGCACCGGGTAGCCGTTGGGATGCGGCGGCACCGCCTTGAGATAGGCGGCTATTGCCGCGCGATCTCCCGGCGGCAGTTCGGCCATGTTGCGCTGCACGTCGACCATGGCGCCGCCTACCGAGTCGAAATCGGGGGTAAAACCGGTTTCGAGATAGTTGGCGATGTCGGCTTCCGACCAGTCACCGAGCCCGCCCTCGCCCGATGTGATGTTCGGCACGACGCCGCTGCCTTCGGCTGCCGACGCGCCAGCCAGCCACTGGCTCTTCCTAGTGGCGCCGGTGAAGTCGCGCGGCGTGTGGCATTCGCCGCAATGGCCAGGCCCCTCGACCAGATAGCGGCCGGCGAGTACCGGATCAGGCGTGCCATCGGCAAAGGCAATCACCGGCTCCTTGCTGAGATAGAGCCGCTTCCACAGGCCGAGGCCGCGGCGCATGTTGAAGGGGAAACTCAGGGAATTGTCCGGCGCCTTGCCGGCGACCGCCGGCAGCGTCTTCAGGAACGCATAGAGATCGGCAATATCAGCCGGCTTCATGCGGGCGTAGGATGCGTAGGGGAAGGCCGGATAGAAATGCTCGCCCGACGGCGACACGCCCTTCAGCATGGCGTTGGCAAGGTCCTCGACCGTCCAGGCGCCGATGCCGTCCTTGGGATCCTGCGAGATGTTGGGCGGCACGAAGGTGCCGAACGGCGTCTTGAGCTCGAGGCCGCCGACCAGTTGCAAACGGGCGTCACCCTGCGAGCCTGGCTTGGCGTGACAGGAGGTGCAGCCGCCGGCATTGAAAATGCGCTTGCCCCTGGCGGCGTCGCCGGGGCCGAGCTGCGCCAGGGTGTCAGTGTCGAGCTTGACCGGCGCCGACAACAGCCAGCCGGCGCCGGCACCGACGACACCCAGGACAAGGGCGGCGCCGACAAATTTTTTCCACAAGGGCATTGACCGGGATCAGCTCTTCTTCACCCGATAGGTCTTGTGGCAGGTGCCGCAATCACTGCCGAGCGTATCGATCTGCGCCTTCAGCGCATCGACATCGGCGGGTGCGGCGGCGACTGCGGCCTTGACGTCGGCGAGGTACTTGTCTTCGGTCGATTTGAAGCCCGCCATGTCTTTCCAGATTTTGGGCGAGGCGGTGGTATCACCGCTGTCGCTGCCGGCCGGGAACAGCGTGTCGACATCGAACTTTTCCGCGTTGACCTGCAGCGCCTGCAGCGCCGTCAGCACGGCGGCGGCATCGAAGTCTGCCTCGCCCTTTGCGATTTTTGACAGGCCGCCGACGATCTTGCCTCGTTCCTTCATCAGTCCCTGTCGGTCGAGGATCGGGTCGGCAAAAGCCGCCGAGGCGGCGAGGCTGAGCATAGAGATGGCGATAACAAGCTTTCTCATTCAATTGGCTCCAGGATGATGAGGGGTCGCGACCTAACGTTAACGGAGGGCGGGCCGGGATTATTCCCTGTCCGCCGGCCGGATTCTGCCGAATTTTGTGTGCCTGCTGCTTCAGCTGAGAAAGAAAAGCCCCGGAGTACCGGGGCTTCTCTGGGTCGATCAGGCTTTCGCCTCTTCGTACATTTCAAGGACATGGTCCCAGTTGATGAGGCTGTCGACGAAGGCCTCGAGATATTTCGGCCGCGCGTTGCGGTAGTCGATGTAATAGGAATGTTCCCAGACATCGACGCCGAGGATCGGCGATGCGCCATGGACGAGCGGGTTCTCGCCGTTCGGCGTCTTGGATATTGCCAGCTTGCCGTCCTTCACCGAGACCCAGGCCCAGCCCGAGCCGAACTGCGTGGTGCCAGAGGCGATGAAGTCGGCCTTGAACTTGTCGTACCCGCCGAGATCCGCGTCGAAAGCCTTCTGCAGGGCGCCCGGAAGCTTGTTGCCGCCGCCGCCCTTCTTCATCCACTTCCAGAAATGGATGTGGTTGTAGTGCTGGGCTGCGTTGTTGAAGAGGCCGGCATTCTTGCCGAACGACTGTTTGACCACCTCTTCGACCGACAGATCGCCAAGGCCCGCTTCGGCGGCCAGCTTGTTGCCGTTGTCGACATAAGCCTTGTGGTGCTTGTCGTGGTGATACTCCAGCGTCTCCTTCGACATGTAAGGCTGCAAGGCCTCGTAGTCGTAGGGCAAGGCGGGCAATTCAAAAGCCATCGGTCATACTCCTCATGGAAAAATCCGGTGCGGATACCGGATTAAGATAGGGCTGCATTGATCTGGAACAACTCCGGAATGAAGCGCCAATTGCCTTTTAGCGGCTCAACCGGCGGAAGTCGAATGCGCCCATTCCCAATAAAGGTCGCGCGCTTTCTTGGCCACCGGCCCGGGCTGCAGATCGCGGTCCTCGATGCGGGTGATCGGCACGACCTTGGAATGATTTCCGGTCGAAAATATCTCGTCGGCTTCGAGAAAGTCGCGCACCGACAGCATCTTCTCCGTGGTCTTGAAGCCGTAATCGCCAAGCAGCGTCATGGTGCGCGAGCGGGTGATGCCGGACAGGAAGGTGCCGTTGGGCGCCGGCGTCAACACGTGGCTGTCCTTGACCAGGAAGATGTTCGAGGTTCCGGTCTCGGCGACATTGCCCAGCATGTCCAGCACCAGCGCATTGTCGAAGCCGCGTCCCTTGGCTTCGAGAATGGCGCGGCCATTGTTGGGATAGAGGCAGCCGGCCTTGGCATTGGTCGGCATGGTCTCGATGGTCGGCCGCCGGAACGGCGACACGGTGATCGAAAAGCCGGTCGGCGAGATCATCGGCGATTCGTAAAGGCAGAGGCAGAAACGGGTCGAGGCCGGATCGGCCGGCACGCCCATATAGCCGCCATGCTCGGCCCAGTACATCGGCCTGATGTAGACCGCTGTCTTGCCGTCGAACTTCTTCAGCCCGTCCCAGGTCAGGCCGACGATCTGGTCGACGTTCATCGACGGCGCGAGGCCGAGCGCGGTCGCCGATGCGTTCACCCTAGCGGCATGCAGCTCGAGATCGGGGGCGACGCCTTCGAACCAGCGGGCGCCGTCGAAGACGCTGGTGCCGAGCCACATGGCGTGGCTGCGCGGACCAAGGATGGCGACGTTGCCTTCGTACCAGTCGCCGTCGACGAAGGTCCATGTCGCCGATAGCGCCGCAGTCGCCAGTGTCATTGTTCGGTTCCGCTTCAAAGCTGTTTGTTGCCAGGCATTGGAAGATGCTTTGACCGGCGCCGTCAACCGGCATGGAGCGGATTTGTTGAGGCCAGAGCGCCCCAAGAAAGCGATCAAGACTGTAATCGATGCTTGCACCTTGCGCCGCCTGCCCTCAAAACTGTCGCCATGCATTACGCGGCTTACGTTTTCGACGCCTATGGCACGTTGTTCGACGTGCACGCAGCCGTGCGCCGTCATGACGGCGAGATCGGCCCCGACGGCCCGCTGCTTTCGGAAATCTGGCGCGCCAAGCAGCTGGAATATTCCTGGGTGCGCACGCTGATGGGCGGCTATGCCGATTTCTGGCAGCTCACCGAACAGGCGCTCGATTTCGCCCTGCTCAAGGTTCCCTCCGCCGACAAGGGACTGAAGGCCAAGCTGCTCGAAGCCTATTGGCGGCTCGACTGCTATCCGGAAGTGCCGGCCGTGCTCAAGGCGCTGAAAGCATCCGGCGCCAAGCTCGCAATCCTGTCCAACGGCTCGCCCGAGATGCTGGAAGCGGCGGTCAAGTCGGCCGCCCTCGACCAGGTGCTGGACGATATCTTTTCGGTTGACGCCGTCAGGCGCTTCAAGACCGACCCGTCGACCTACGACATGGTGGCGACGGGCTGGCAACTCTATCCGGGCGCCGTCTCGTTCCAGTCGTCCAACCGCTGGGACATCGCCGGCGCCACCAAATTCGGCTTTCGCACCGTGTGGATCAACCGCGCCAACCAGCCCGAGGAATACCGGGATTTCCCGCCAGCGCTGATCCTGCCGTCGCTTGACGGCCTGCTGACCGGCGGCTGATCACTCTGTTGCCTTCGAGCAACAGTGGCAGAGCGGTCACAGCTTCGCCTTTGTTTGTCCACCCTCAGGCCAGAATCGGAACCGCCTATCGCGTCAGGCATTGGGAGAGGCCGACCACTGCGCCGCTTGAGGGCATTCACGCTTTCTTGCGATTCGAGACTTAAAAAAGGCAACCATGTTGAAGACCGAAATCGACCCCTATCGCCTGAGCCGTCGCGGCTTTCTGAATGCCGCAGCCCTTGGTGCCGCCTCGATTGCGGTCTCCGCCTGCACCACCACCGGACCGGCACCGGCGCCGGTCGAACCGCCACCGCCGACCTATGACGAGCCGCCGCTCGGCGACTATGCGACGATGTACGGCCCGATTTCCGACAGCGGGTTCGAGCTCCCGGCCATCCCGATCAAGAAGATGGACCCGCAGTTCCTACGCCAGATTGTTCCCGATCCGACCGGCCAGCGGCCAGGCACCATCATCGTCGATACGACCAACCATTTCCTCTATCTGGTGCGCGAAGGCGGCCAAGCGATCCGTTACGGCGTCGGCCTCGGTCGCGCCGGCTTCGAATGGTCGGGAGACGCCGTCGTCCAGTGGAAGCAGAAATGGCCGAAATGGACGCCGCCCGATGAGATGGTCGCCCGCCAGCCTGAACTGGAAGAATACAGCGCCAAGAACGGCGGCATGCCCGGCGGCCTCAAGAACCCGCTCGGCGCCCGCGCGCTCTACCTGTTCCACGACAACGTCGACACGCTCTACCGCCTGCATGGCTCGCCGGAATGGAACTCGATCGGCAAATCCGTCTCGTCAGGCTGCGTGCGCCTGATAAATCAGGACATCATCGACCTCTACGACCGCGTGCCGTCGAAGAGCCCGGTCATCGTGACGTCCGACATCGGCCAGCCGATGGCGGCGAGCGCAAACCGCAGAGCCATCCCGATCGATGGTGGGGTGCCGGATGGCTCGGTCCTGCTCGGCCCGGTGACCTGATCGACTTCATCGATGTCATGAAGCGGCAGGTTCGCCGCTCCATGCGGCAAACCCCCGTCAGGATCCCGATAGCTTCACGCGAATGCCTGGGGTTCGCATCCAAGATATGCAATGCCGGCAACAGGAGGCCAAAAAAGACGTCCAGACGAACCATGGAGCCGCTGCAATCGGGGCGGCCATGCCCTGTCAATCTCGACGCTGCTGTGTTTCGTTACCGATTGATGTATATTAGACGGGAGTATGATTGCAGAGACATACATTTCATTAGATCATTGATGGCGGGGGAACGCCGATGGTGGGATTTGATTTCGATAGTCCGCCTGCCGACGGCGCCGAGGCCAACCTGTCGGCCGAATGCGAGCGCCAATTGCTGCCGCTCGTCCGCGGAATTGTCGAGGCGGCGGTTGCCGCCGGGTGGAGCCAGGAAGACGTTCTTCTGGCCATGGTCGAGCTGTCCTGGGATCTGTACGAGAAACGCCGAGGCGATCTTTAGCAGGCCTGCGTGAGCCGGATAATTCCGTAGCGCCGGCCAAGCCAGGCCATGTTTTTCTCGCGCGAACTTTTTTCTTCACTTACAATGTTTTTTCTATCCGCGGGATGCGCTACGCTGCCTTTGGGCAGGACTATGGCGGATACAACTTACCGTCCGGATTTCCGGGTCGGCTGTTTGCACGGCACGGAATTTCGATGGGCTGGCAAAGCGGCTGAGGCAAGGCTGAATGAAAAATGCGGGCGAGGTTCAGGAACGCAGCGCAGGCGCCGATCGGGTCGATCGGCACGCCCTCGACACAATCCCCGAAAATGCCAATCCCAGAAGAGCAACCATGCGGGGGAGCGGGATATGCTCTGTCCGCAGCCCTGGATCGCTCCTGGAGGGAAGCCATCGCCGAAGTCGCCTACCTCGCGGGATTTTCGGATCAAGGCCATTTGGCCACCGCCATGAAGAAGCACAAGGGAAAGAAGCCATGGTTCGGGCGATAACTGCTGCTGGATCGTCCGTGGCAATGACAGATAGTCGACCAGCTCTGTCAATGGCCGCGCGATCTATATTCGGAATACAACGCTGGATTGCGACGGCACACTATGCACAATAACTAGGCAAAATGGTAAGATAAGATCGGAAAATAGTCAGGTAGCCTTGGCTAAAAATTCAAACCTGTAAATTTATAGTCAAAATCCTGGTAAAATTTTCATTTGAGCTCAAATTCTTCTTTGCAATATAGAGCAGCATCTGTAGGATTCGAAGGAACGCCCAGGAGCAAACGTGAATTCTGGGCGCCTCGATACAGCACAGGATTGGATTGATCGGCGCAGCAGTGGCAGAGACGAAGATGCAACATAGAGGCAACGTCCAGGAAAGCGCCGGGACTGAGCGGCGGCGCGCGGATCGTCGCATCTTCGACGGAATTCCGGAAAGCGCGGGGCGCTACCTGGTCACGTTTCGAGGCGGCGCGGCTCATGTCGTTCATGGGCCGGGATCACACACATTCAAAGCGGCGGAACATTTCGCTTCGGTTCTGCTTACACCCTCACCAGGGATTGCGGCATCGCTGGGCAGCGACAAAGTCCACGAATACGACGGCGACGTCGGCATGATCATGATCGTCCCAGCCGACCTCGGCGGCAAGGTGACCCGGTCATCCACCACGGAAAGCGTAATCGTGGCGCTCACCCCCGAGAGTCTCTTCGAGCTGGCAACGCGTGAATTCGACACCGGCCATGCCGAGCTTCAGCCGCCGCCGTACGGGACCGTCGACTTCCAAGCGCTGCAACTCGCGCAGTTGCTGAAGGCGGAACTGACGGATCGGGAAACTCCAAACGAGTTCTATATCAATTCGTTGGTCACCATGTTCGGCGTCCATTTGCTTCGGAACTACGCAGGAGCGCGAAAGTTGCCACAAGCCCCAAAGGGCGGTCTGTCGAACCGCAGCGCCCGGCGGGTGCGCGAATTCCTGGAGGTAAATTTTTCCAGCAAAATCGCGGTGGCCGAGCTGGCCGCACTCTGTGGCCTTTCGCCGAGCCATTTCATCCTGGCATTCACCAAGACCTTTGGCGAGCCGCCGCACAAATACCTGCTGCGGCTGCGTCTCGATTTCGCCGAAAAACTTCTCATCGAGAGCGACCTGTCCATTGCGGAAGTCGCTCATCTCAGTGGATTCTCGGACCAGAGCCACCTGACGGTTACCATGTCCAGATACCGGAACAGAACCCCCAGGCAGGTGAAGCTGCAACGTTAACGACTGTTGCGGCGCGCATGATTGTCCGCGGCGATACCTCGATTGATCTTCAGTATAGTCGAAGGTTGTGTGGCAGAGCAGTCACAGTTGTCGCGCAGGGACCAAATACCGGATTTTCCTACAAAGATTCCGGATTATTCCAAAATACCTGCACCGCGAATGTGCTCATGGTCGCGATTGAAGTCATTTGGGGCGGGGGAGCAACCAGATGATACAGCATGTCGGATTGTCCCATGGACATTCAATTCGCGGAAATCGAGGTCTTCGCGCCTAAGGCCGAAGCGGCCTGGGCTGCACTGCAACGCCAATACGCCAGCCGGATCAGCGCTGCGGAACTCGACCATCTCCTGGCCTGTTTCGTGCTTGGACTGACCTCTCCGGCTTGTGGTGAAGGCGATCCGGGATTTCATTACGATCTCTGCCGCGCGCTGGTGGCGGTAAGCCTGCCGCCGGAACGGACGGAGGCTGCACTGCATACGGTTCCAGAGCCGACGCAGCCATGGGTCGCGAGCGCCTATCAGCTGATTGAAAAACAAGGCGCGAAGGTCGGTCTCTCGTTGCGGGAGAAGACGCGCAATTTCGAAGATTTTTTGGCCACCGAGGCGAATGGTGCGGCACATCAGAGCGCCTCGGCAATTGCAAGGAAAAACTAGCATGACCAAACGCGTCGAGGGGCGGAGAAGGATCGAACTTTCTTCAAGCTTTGTCGGAAACTGGATCGCGGGCGCGGCCGACAGCCGCTCGGTGCGGCGCCGCCTGATGGCGGTGCTGCGCATGGCTCACCGGGTTCTTGGATTCGGTCGCAAGAATATGGGTCTGGGAACATTGAGAAGCGGCACCAGCGTGCGTTCGGCTCTGGCCTGTGGCGTGAGCCCGGCCAGCGTGCTCGGCGGCCTGGCCGCGATCGCCGCGCTCGGCCTCGCCACACCGGCCCAGGCACAATATCAGGCTGGCGGCGGTTCGGCGACCGGCGGCAACGCCGTCGCCATCGGTAACGGCGCCGCGACGAATGGCAATAACAGCGTGGCTTTGGGCAGTTCCAACAGTGCAACGGGCGACGGCACGATCGCCATCGGCTATGCGATGGGTGTCAATGGCCTCAATTCCATAGGCATAGGTGTCTTCGCAGGCGCAACCGGCGTCAATGCCCTCGCCGTGGGCGGGAACGCCAAGGCCAACGGGGACGCAGCAAGCGCTATTGGCGTCAATTCGGTTGCAACCACAAGCGCGGCCGCTTTTGGCAATAATGCGCGTGCCGACGGAGTCAACTCGACCGCGATCGGCCCTGTTACCCGGGCGACCGGATTGCGCGCCACCGCGCTCGGGTTCGGGGCAACGGCATCCGGCGTGGATTCGATTGCCCAAGGTAACAGCGCCGTCGCAAGCAACCAGAATGCCGTCGCCATTGGATTCCAGGCGACCGCGACCAGCATCAACTCCATCAACATTGGCGGGCGCACCCTCGCGGGATCAGGCGCGCTCTCGCAGGGCGCCATCGCCCTTGGTACGGATGTCACGGCAAATCAGCAAAACACCGTTGCCATAGGCGTCCTGACCAAAGCGACCGGAACGAGCGCAACGGCGATGGGCAACACCGCCAGTGCCTGGGGCAACCAGTCCATCGCATTCGGCGTCGGCGCACTGGCGGGTGTTCAGGCCAACACCGCACTGCCCAACAGCATCGCGATCGGCACGAATTCGGTCTCTTCCGGCGCTTCTGCCGTCGCGCTCGGCACCGCCGCGAAAGCATCTTCCGCCGATGCCGTTGCGATGGGAAGCAACGCCAGTGCGTCGACCCAATACGGCGTCGCAATCGGCCTGAATGCGGCAGCCTCCGGTACAGGCGGAGCGATGGCACTTGGCCAAGGTACGATCTCGAGCGGTGTCAATTCCGTTGCCCTCGGCGTCCAGGCCAGTGCCACCGGGGCAGGCGCCAATGCCTTGGGCACCTTGTCCGTTGCTTCGGGAGGCAATTCCACAGCCCTCGGCACCAGTTCCACGGCCAGCAACAACTATGCGACAGCCGCAGGCTGGGGATCTGTCGCCAGCGGCGCCGATTCCGCTGCCGTAGGACGTGAGGCCGTCGCGTCGGCGCTTGACGCAACGGCGATGGGGTACATATCCAAGGCCTCGGGCCAATACAGCACCGCAGTCGGCGCCAACGCAAACGCCACCGCCACGTCCAGCACGGCGATCGGCCAGAACGCGTTTGCAACCGGCGTTCAAGCATCCGCTTTCGGCGTAGGAGCGAATGCCGGCGCCCAGAATGCGGTTGCGCTGGGCGCCCTCTCCACCGCCAGCGCCACGAGCGCCATCGCCGTGGGCAACAACGCCAAGGCGGATTCGGCCGAAGCGGTCGCCATGGGCACCAATGCGGTGGCAACCGGCGGCAAGGCCGTCTCCATCGGTTCGGGCAACACGGCTTACGGCAACGGCGCGGTCTCCATCGGCGATCCGAGCTATGCCAGCGGCACCGGCGCCTTCACCGGCGGCGCCAACAACATCGCCAACAGCGACGGCACGGCAACCGCCACAGCCGCAAACCAGGCCGCAGGCGCGGTTGCCATCGGCAACAACAACAAGGCCGTCGGGCAAGGCTCCGTGGCGCTGGGCAATGGCTCGACGGCGGGTGCAGCCGGCCTTGCCGGCAATGTCGCGCTGGGCAACGGCGCGACGGCGACGGCAAGCTCCGGCGACGTAGCGCTCGGTTCGGGCTCGGTGACCGCGACGGCGGTCGGCACCAGCGGCGCGACGATCGGCGGCACGGCCTACAGCTTCGCCGGCACGACGCCGACGAGCACTGTCAGCGTCGGCGCGCTCGGCGCGGAGCGGACCATCACCAATGTCGCGGCGGGCCGGCTCAGCAATTCGTCGACCGACGCCATCAATGGCTCGCAGCTCTTCGCCACCAACCAGCAGGTGACGCAGAACACGACGGCCATCGCCGCCAACACCGCCGACATCACCAATCTCGGCAACACGATCAACAGCATCAGCACCGGTGGCGGCATCAAGTATTTCCACGCCAATTCGACGGCGGCGGACTCGTCCGCAACGGGCACGGACTCCGTTGCTATCGGACCAGTCGCGACCGCGACGGGGACAAACGCCATCGCGGCCGGCACCAATTCGAGCGCCTCCGACGCCAACGCCTCGGCCTTCGGCAGCGGCGCCGTCGCATCGGCGCTTGACGCAACGGCGATGGGATACATCTCCAAGGCCTCGGGCCAATACAGCACCGCCGTCGGTGCCAACGCCAATGCCACAGCCATGTCCAGCACCGCGATCGGCCAGAACGCGTTTGCAACCGCCTTTCAAGCGACCGCTCTCGGCGTAGGAGCGAATGCCGGCGCCCAGAATGCAATCGCGCTGGGCGCCCTCGCCAACGCCAGCAACGCCGGCGACGTGGCGCTCGGCTCGGGCTCGGTAACCGCCGCGGCGGTCGGCACCGCCGGCACGACGATCGGCGGCGTCGCCTACAACTTCGCCGGCACGACGCCGGCAAGCACCGTCAGCGTCGGCGCGGTCGGCGCGGAACGCACCATCACCAATGTCGCGGCGGGCCGGCTCAGCAATTCGTCGACCGACGCGATCAACGGCTCGCAGCTCTTCGCCACCAACCAGCAGGTGACGCAGAATACGACCGACATCGCCGCCAACACCGCCGACATCACCAATCTCGGCAACACGATCAACAGCATCAGCACGGGCGGCGGCATCAAGTATTTCCACGCCAATTCGACGCTGGCGGATTCGCAGGCGCTGGGGACGGATTCCGTTGCCATCGGCCCGAATGCTGTGGCCAACAATGCCGGCGACGTGGCGATCGGCGCGAATGCGGTGTCGACCGCGACCACGGCGGTCGGCGGCACCACGATCGGCGGCGTTGCCTACACCTTCGCCGGCGCGACGCCCGCGGGTGCATTCTCGGTCGGCTCGGTGGGCGCCGAACGCCAGATCCAGAACGTCGCGGCCGGGCAGTTGAGCAACTCCTCGACCGATGCGGTCAACGGCTCGCAGCTGTTTGCGACCAACCAGCAGGTGACGCAGAACACCACCGATATCGCTGCCAATACTGCTGACATCACCAATCTCGGCAATTCGATCAGCAATATTACCGGCGACACCTCGCTGGCCTACACCGACGCCAATGGCGACGGCATCCGCTATGTGCGCACCAACGACAGGACGCTTGCCGTCGCGGACTCCTTCGCGCAAGGGATCGGCTCTTCCGCCCTGGGCTACCAGGCGACCGCGAGCGCCGACAATGCGCTGGCGCTCGGCCGCGACACCCAGGCCAGCGTCATCGGCGGCGTGGCGCTCGGCGCCGGCTCGGTTTCGGATCGGGCGGTCGCACCCGTATCGGGATCGATCCTCTCGGGCACCGGCCTCATTCCCTACAACACCGCGGACATGAGCCTGCTCGGCGCCGTCTCGGTCGGCACCTCCACCTCCTATCGCCAGATCATCAACGTGGCCGACGGCACGCAGGACCAGGACGCGGTCACGCTTCGCCAGTTGAAGGGCGCGCTGAGCTCGTTCGCGGTGACGGGGAGCCTGTACTTCCACGCCAATTCGACGGCCGCGGATTCGCTTGCGGTCGGCGTCGATTCGGTTGCGGTCGGTCCGCGCACCACCGTCAATGGCGATAATGGCATCGGCATCGGCAATGGCGCCATCGTGCAGCAGACGGCGCCGGGAGGCATCGCGATCGGCCAGAATTCGACGGTCAACCAGGCCGACAGCATCGCCCTCGGCACCAACGCGACCACCAACGGAGCGCAGGCGGTGGCGCTCGGCGCCGGCGCAAAGGCCAACGAGCCGGGCAGCGTCGCGCTCGGCGCGGGCTCGACGACGGCGGCGGCGGTCGCCACCACCGGCACCACGATCAACGGCGTTGCCTATACCTTCGCCGGAACAGCTCCGACCAGCACGGTCAGCGTCGGCACCGTCGGCAACGAGCGCACCGTCACCAATGTCGCGGCGGGCCGGATCAGCGGCACCTCCACCGACGCCATCAACGGCAGCCAGCTCTTCGCCACCAACCAGGCGGTCGAAGCCATGCAGGGTAGCGTCGGCGACCTGAATCAGTTCGCCGTCCAGTACGACAAGGACGGGAACGGCAACAAGTCCAACTCGATTACCCTTGCCGGCGGCGACCCGAACACGCCGGTGGTCATCCACAATGTCGGGCCGGGCGTTGCCAACACCGATGCGGTCAATGTTCAGCAGTTCAACAGCGGGTTAGCACTCAACCTAGACAATTCGAAGAACTACACCAACCAGGTGGCGGCCACCACGCTGCAGCAAGCCAATGCGTATGCGGACTCCAAACTCAGCCAGCTCAACATGGACATGGGAGAGGTCAGGGGCGAGGCGCGCCAGGCTGCGGCAATCGGCTTGGCGGCCGGCTCGCTGCGCTACGACGATCGTCCCGGCAAGCTGAGCGTGGCCGCCGGCGGAGGCTATTGGCGCGGTGAAGGCGCCCTGGCCTTCGGCGCCGGCTACACCAGCGAGGAAGGACGTGTTCGAGCGAACCTGTCCGGTACGACGGCAGGCGGACACTGGGGTGTCGGCGCGGGCGTCAGCCTTACGCTGAACTAGAGCCCGGCCATGATCAGGCAGGCAGTCCTTGCTGTCGCGATATCCATGACGTCAATGCTCCTGTCCGGCCCGTTAGCGGCCGGGCAGGAAGCAATCCCTTCCGGCTACAGGGTAAAACCTTCCGACGTAGCGATCCCTGCGGATGCGAAGCTTGGCGAATATCAACGGACCACCCGTCCGTTCGAGAACTGGACGCTGATCTGCGACGAGAACCTGAAGGCGCGCCAAAAGGTCTGCAATGTCACCCAGATCATCGAGGACCAGGCAGGACAGGTTGCGTTCAGCTGGTCGCTTGCCGCCACCAAGGAAGGCAACCCCTACATGATCTTGCGCGCCCCGCCGATCGCCAAGAGCGACGCTCCTGTCTCGCTGACATTCGAGGGGCGCAAGGAGCCGATAAAAATTCAACTCGACGGATGCAATCAGGCCGTCTGCGTCGGCATGCTGCCGGTTGGTCCGATCATGCGCGAACAGATTTCGAAGGCCGCGGCATCCGTCATCTCCTTCCCGACCACGGATGGCAGGACGATCAACGTAACCGCGACCCTCAAGGGCTTGGCCGCGGCCGTTGCGGCGATCAATTGACGAGGCAATCGCGATGAACCAGCAATCGATCCATGACCGGATAATGTCCCGCAACCAGGGAAAGGATGCTGTCCGGGTCGGCATCGAAGACCGGAGCAGACCGCAACGAAACCGCGCGAGGACCGCTGTCTTCTCGTTGCTCGCCATTGCCGTCGTCGCCACGGCCGGCTTCGCGGCCATGCGCTACGACCTGCTCCACAATTTATTGCCGCAGCCGGCGGTCGCGGAGACCAACCAGCCCAATCCGGCCCTGGCCGAGACGCCATTTCTGCAACACGCCAAAGAGGCAGGCTTGCAGTCTTGTTCCAACATTTTCCCAGCCCTTGGGCAGATGCTGACGACCGGCACGACGTACAGCGTCCAGTCGATCTGGAACAACGAGGCCCCCGACAAACACCTCGTGGAAGCCTTGGTCGGCATGAACTACGCTACACAGGGCTACAGCGGCCCGGCGGCAGGCCTGGTGTTCGCGGCACCCACCGCATCCGTTTGCGAAGGTACGATGGTCAGGGTGGCGCCATTCGCGGCCAATTGCGCCGATGTTCCGGCCCTGCTTCCGAAAGACAGCAAGCTCGCCAACAATCTTGGACAAATCAGCGTCTATGAACTGGCCAATGGAGGGGGCAACGCGATGCTGCTGCCAACCGGCAACAGCTGCGTCGTCATTTCCGTGGCCTCGGCAGCAGGTAAACAAGGAGGCGTACAATGAGGGTGAATTCCGCCATTGCGGCGATCGGCATGCTGTTGCTTTGCGCCGGGCGGCTGGGCGCGGCGGACCTAGCCCCGGCGGCGGACGTGCCCGAGCCGCCGGCCCAGGAGGAGAGAGGCATCTGGGCGGCGATCGCCTATTCGAGCCCCGACGAGAAGCACGGCTTCTTTTGGGGCGCCGACAAGCGGCAGGAGGCGATGGACATCGCGCTGAAGCATTGCCAGAACGCCGGCGGCGGCAGCTGCGCCGTGGTCAGCGTATTCCGCAACCATCGCCATTGGGACGATGACGACAATACCGGCTTTCCCTACAAGCATTGCGGCGCCCTCGCCGTAGGCGAGAAGCCGGAAGGGCGGCTGACCAGTTGGGGCGCCGAGACGGCGCAAACACGCCGGGATGCCGAAGACCTGACACTGCAGGCGTGCGAGCGGAACGGACAAAAATGCAAGATCCGCGAGTGGGTGTGCACATGACGCATCAGAGCGAAGCAGCGGAACGCCAATCGAGGCGCATGTTTGCACTCAGCGTAGCGCCGTGCTCAAGCGGGGTCAGCCCTTTGCCGTGATGCGCATCGACGGTATGCGACACCGGCTCGAAGCAGAAGAAATCGGCATCCTGCGACGGCGAATAGAGGATGAAGACGTCGAGCAATGGCGAGGCGGTGAGCGAGATGGCGATCCTGTCCTCGGGCCGGGTGATCCTGGCGCGGCGGTCCCAGCCGTCGAAGGCGTTGTTGACCCAGCTTCGCGGCAACAGGGAGGCGTTCGAGAAATTCCACGCGGGGTAATCGGCCACCGGCGCCACGCCGACCGGCAGATGATGCTTGTCCTCCAGCCAGACCCGCGCCGCCTTCGCCTCGAGCGTCGTTCCGGCGCTGCGCGGGAACCACGGATGAAAGCCGAGCCCGTAAGGCAGGCGAATGCCGGTGCGATTCTCCACCGTGAGCGTGGCATCCAAGGCCCCGTCATGCAGCGCATAGGCGACCCGCGCCGTATATCGGTAGGGGCCGATTTCACCGGCGTCGAGGACCAGTTCTGCCTCGGTGGCGCTGTGGCTGGCAATCCGCCACTCCCTCTGGAAGCCGTCGCCATGGATTGGAAAGGCCTCCCCCGGCACGTTCGGCTCGATCGCATGGAAGCGGCCGTCGAAGGCGAAACCGCCGCCTGAGATGCGGTTCGACCAGGGAACCAGAAGCTGGCAGCCGGAGGCGCCGGTGCCATCGTCGGGGCGGAGCAGCGGCACCGTTGCCCCGCAGACCAGTGCGTCGAAGCGGGCGATCGCTGCGCCCTTTTGCGGCGCCAGGACCAGACGGGCGCGGTCGTCGCGCAGTTCCAGGAGGCCGGCCATCCCTACCAACCGCCGTCAATAGCGATATTTTGGCCGCTGATCATGTCCGAGGCGGGCTGGCTGACACTTTTCATCGCCCCCTGGACAGGCTGCCCAGAATCCCGCGCACGATCGCGCGGCCGACCGACGAGCCGACCGAACGCACCACCGCCTTGATCGCGGCCTCGGCCACGGTCTGGCGATTGGAGGGCCGGGGCGCCGGGGCGCGGCGACCGCCTGATTGCTGTGGCGGCGGATCGTCATTGCCGAAGCCCGGAATGGTCCAGCGCGAGCGCCCGCTGTCGGCCTGCTGCGCCTGCTCGTCCTGCGCATCCTTGGCTTTCTTCTGCAGCATCTCGAAGGCCGATTCGCGGTCGATGGTCTGGTCGTACTGGCCCGCGACCGGGCTCTGGTCGATCAGCTTGCGGCGCTCGTCCGCCGTGATCGGGCCAAGCCTGGACGACGGCGGCCGGATCAATGTCCGCTGCACCATGGACGGCACGCCCTTGACCTCCAGCGTCGAGACCAGCGCCTCGCCGGTGCCGAGCTGGGTGATGGCGGTGGCGCAGTCGAAATCGGGATTGGGCCGGAAGGTGTCGGCGGCGGTCTTGACCGCCTGCTGCTCACGCGGCGTATAGGCGCGCAGCGCGTGCTGCACACGGTTGCCGAGCTGGGCGAGAACCTTTTCAGGGATATCCAAGGGGTTCTGCGTGACGAAATAGACGCCGACGCCTTTCGAGCGGATCAAGCGAACCACCTGCTCGACGCGGTCGATCAGCACCTTCGGCGCTTCGTCGAAAAGCAGATGCGCCTCGTCGAAGAAGAACACCAGCTTCGGCCTGTCGGGATCGCCGACCTCGGGCAATTCCTCGAACAGTTCCGACATCAGCCAGAGCAGGAAGGTGGCGTAGAGCCTGGGGTTCATCATCAATCTGTCGGCGGCAAGCACGCTGATGGCGCCACGACCGTCGCGAGTGGTGCGCATGATGTCGGCAATGCGCAAGGCCGGTTCGCCGAAGAAATGCGCCGCACCCTGCTGTTCCAGCACCAGAAGCGTGCGCTGGATTGCGCCGACCGACGGCTTGGTGACATTGCCGTAGCGCGAGCTGATCTCGTCGGCGCGCGCTGCGATGTTGGCCAGCAGTGCTTGCAGATCCTTCATGTCGAGCAGCAGCAGGCCATCCTCATCGGCGATGCGGAAGGCGATGTTCATGATGCCTTCCTGCGCTTCGGAGAGGTTCATCAGCCGCGACAGAAGCAGCGGCCCCATTTCCGAGACGGTGGCGCGGATCGGATGGCCCTGCTCGCCGAACAGGTCCCAGAAGATGACCGGGAATTCCTGGAAGTCGTAAGGGTCGAGCTTGACCTGCTCGGCCCGCTTGACCAGGAAATCCTGCGCCTTGCCCATCATGGCAATGCCGGACAGGTCGCCCTTGATATCGGCGCAGAACACAGGCACGCCGGCATTGGAAAACCCCTCGGCCAGGATCTGCAGGCTGACTGTCTTGCCGGTGCCGGTGGCGCCGGTGATCAGGCCATGGCGGTTCCCATATTGCAGCAAGAGCTGTTCGGCGCGCTGATAGCTGTCGTCGGGCTTGCGGCTGGCGCCGAGGAAAATGCTGGTGTCGTCAGCCATATGGCCATGTCTCCGCAAACCGATGTGTTAAAAGCCTGTGGCCGTGCCGCAGGGTATAGTCAGGCCGTTGCGCAGCGACAATGCTATTCTCCAATTGGGTTATCCATCCAGTTGGCTATTCATCCAGATTGGGCCAATCGTCTAAATTGAACCAATCCTCCAAATCGGTTTTTGGAACTTGCGGATTTTGCCGCTGTTTGGCAATCGTTCATGGTTCGTCCACGCAGGCTGCCCTATGTCAGGGAAGCGAATCCCAACCGCGCAAGCGCATTGCATTGCGATATCTGGCAGGGAACCGTAGACTGGACGGCTGACGCTGGTGCGGCCGCATAAAAACGAGGAACATGGATGGGCGCCGGAGCCTTGACCAGGAGCATCGAACCCGCTGACGTCGAGCGCCAGCGTTGGCTGGCCTTGGCCGAAAAGGCGCTCGCCGGCGCCTCCTTCGAGGAAAAACTGGTCTCGCATACCGACGATCAGATTCGCATCGAACCGCTCTACGATCGCGCCGCCGGCGCCGAGCCGCTTGTGCGCGCCAACCCCAAATTGCCCTGGATCGTCAGCCAGCGCATTGACGATCCCGATATCGGCCGCGCCAAGGCGCAGGCCCTGGACGATGTGGCACAAGGCGCCACGGGATTGTCGCTTGTCTTCGAGGGTGCTCCGAATGCGTTCGGCTATGGCCTGCCAAGGACGGCGCAGGCGCTGGAAACGGTGCTGGATGGCGTACCGCTCAACCGCACGCAGATCCGCATCGACGCCCATCCCTGGAGCCGTGCCGTCGCCGACTGGCTGGTGGCGTTCCTGAGCAAGCGCCGCTCCGACCCGGCAAAGCTGAACCTCTCCTTCGGCATCGACCCGGCGGCAATCTTTGCCGGAACCGGCCGGCTGCGCATGTCGATCGAGGCGTTGCAGGCATCGATGCCGCAATCGCTGGCGCATTTCTTCTCGCTGGGCGTGCCGGGTGTGCTGCTGGAGGCCGACGGGCGGGTGTTCCACAATGCCGGCGCCACGGAAGCGCAGGAACTCGGCACCATGCTCGCTTCCGCCGTGTCATACCTCAGGATGTTCGAGGATGCGCGCCAGCCGCTTGTCTATGCCGCTCCCCATATCGGATTTGCGCTGAGCGTCGACCAGGACCAGTTCCTGTCGATGGCCAAGGTCCGGGCCTTGCGCAGGCTGTGGGCGCGCATCCAGGAAACCTGTTCCATCCCGGCATCGACAGCCAACATCCATGCCGAGACGTCGTTCCGCATGATGACGGCGGCGGATCCCGAAACCAACATCCTGCGCACCACCATCGCCAGCTTTGCAGCGGCAGCAGGCGGCGCGGAATCGATCTCCATCCTGCCACACACCATCGCCCTCGGGCTGCCGGCCGGCTTTGCCCGCCGCATCGCCCGCAATGCGCAGTTGATCATGGCCAATGAAAGCCATATCGACCATGTCGCCGACCCAGCATTTGGGTCGGGCGCAGTCGAGGCGCTGACCCTGGGCCTGTGCGAAGCGGCGTGGGAAGAGTTCCAGCGGATCGAAGCGGAAGGCGGCGTTCTGGCAAGCCTGCAGCAAGGGCATATCCAGAAGCGCGTCAAGGCAGCATCCGAGCGCCGCGCCGAGGCCTACCGGTCGGGTGAACGGGCAATCATCGGCACCACGCTTTACCCGCTGAAAAACGATGCCCCGGTCGAGACGCTGGCGGCTGAGCGGCGGCCGCCTTTCACAGAGGGCGTGGCGGTGTGCGAGGCGCTGTTTCCGGTCCGCATCGACCAGGCAATCGGAGCCGCACAGTGATCCCGGATTTCAGCCACATTGGCTGGTCGGCGCCACGGCGCGCGCCGGTCGAGGTCAAGGGCCAGCGGCTGACGCCGGAAGGCATCGCCGTCAAGCATCTCTACAGCCAGGGTGATCTCAAGGGGCTGCCGCATCTCGACACCTATCCGGGAATGCCGCCCTTCGTGCGCGGTCCCTACCCGACCATGTATGTCCAGCAGCCGTGGACAATCCGGCAATATGCCGGCTTCTCGACTGCCGAGGAATCCAACGCCTTCTACCGGCGCAATCTCGCCGCCGGCCAAAAGGGCCTTTCGGTCGCTTTCGATCTGCCCACCCATCGCGGCTATGACAGCGACCATCCGCGTGTATCAGGCGATGTCGGCATGGCGGGCGTGGCCATCGATTCCATCCTCGACATGCGGCAATTGTTCGACGGCATCCCGCTCGACGAAATGACGGTGTCGATGACCATGAATGGCGCGGTGCTGCCGATCATGGCGCTCTATATCGTTGCGGCCGAAGAACAGGGCGTCGCGCAGAAGGATCTCGCCGGCACCATTCAGAACGACATTCTGAAAGAGTTCATGGTCCGCAACACCTACATCTATCCGCCGAAGCCCTCGATGCGGATCGTGTCTGACATCTTCTCCTATACCTCCCAGCACATGCCGAAGTTCAATTCGATCTCGATCTCCGGCTATCACATGCAGGAGGCCGGCGCGACCGCGGACCTGGAGCTCGCCTACACCATCGCCGACGGCATCGAATATGCCCGCGCCGGCGTCGCCGCCGGGCTCGATATAGACCGTTTCGCCCCGCGGCTTTCCTTTTTCTGGGCGGTCGGCATGAACTTCTTCATGGAGATCGCCAAGCTCCGCGCGGCGCGCCTGTTGTGGGCGACCCTGATGCAGAAGAATTTTGCACCGAAGGATGAACGCTCGCTGTCGCTGCGCACCCATTGCCAGACCTCCGGCTGGTCGCTGACGGCGCAGGACCCCTACAACAACATCACCCGCACCATGATCGAGGCGATGGCGGCGACGCAGGGACATACCCAGTCGCTGCACACCAACTCGTTCGACGAGGCGATGGCGCTGCCGACCGACCACTCCGCGCGCATCGCCCGCAACACGCAGCTGATCCTGCAGAAGGAATCCGGCACCACCCGCATCATCGATCCGTGGGGCGGCTCGGCCTATATTGAACGGCTGACGCATGATCTGGCGGCGCGTGCGCTCGCCCACATCGAAGAGGTCGAGGCGCTTGGCGGCATGGCGGCGGCAACCGAACAGGGCATTCCAAAACTGCGCATCGAGGAAGCGGCGGCGCGCACGCAGGCGCGTATCGATTCCGGCGAGCAGATACTGGTTGGCGTAAACGCGCATCGCCCCGAGAACAACATCGAGGTCGACGTGCTGAAGATCGACAATGCCGAGGTCAAGGCCCGGCAATTGTCGAAGCTGCAGAACCTGAAAGGCACGCGCAATGTCGGCGCGGTCGAGAGCGCGCTCGATGCGCTGACCCGCGCTGCGCAGGGTAACGAAAACCTGCTGGAATTTGCCATCCGCGCCGCGCGCGCCAATGCCACGGTCGGCGAGATCTCGCTGGCGCTCGAAAAGGTCTTTGGCCGTCACGTCGCCTCGGTGCAAACGATCTCCGGCGTTTATCGCAATGCGCTTGGCGACAATCTGACGGTCAACCGATTGCTGGAGAAGCTCGAAGCTTTCGAGAAGAAGTCCGGCGGCAAGCCGCGCATCCTGGTCGCAAAGATGGGACAGGACGGCCACGACCGTGGCCAGAAGGTGATCGCCACGGCCTTCGCCGATCTCGGCTTCGACGTCACGGTCGGCGCGATGTTCCAGACACCCGAGGAGATCGCCGGGCTGGCGGTGGCGCAGGACGTCCATATCATCGGCGCCTCGTCGCTGGCGGCGGGGCACCTGACACTGATCCCCGAACTACGCGACGCGCTGAAGAAGCTCGGCCGCAGCGACATGCTGATCGTCGCCGGCGGCGTCATCCCGCCGCAGGATTACGGCGCAGTGCTGGAAGCTGGCGCCGCGGAGATCTTCCCGCCAGGCACGGTTATTCCGGAGGCTGCGGATCGGTTGCTGGACCGGCTGCTGGCGAGCTGATTGAAACAGTTGCACTGCTTATCAAAGTTGCATTACAATATCGGGCGCAACCTATGGTATAGCTATGAACACCATCATTCACGGACTTGAGGACGGATCGGGCGTTGTAATCCTGCCGCGGGAAACGCTCGACAGCTTGGGCCTGCAAGTGGGCGATGAACTCCAGATCATCGAAACCGACGACGGCATCATCCTAAGGCCGGTGCCGTGTGACGACGTCGAACGGCAAATGCGTGCTGCTCGCGATGTCATGGACAAGTATGAGCCCGCGTTGCGAAAGCTGGCTGTGCAAATAGGGTGAGCTGGCGTCAGGCTTCCGACAGCTTGACGATTTCCCATTCCTTGCCGTTGACGCTTGCGACGTCGCCGACCTTCTTGCCGAACAGCGCCACGGCCATTGGCGAGACGTGTGAGATGCTGCCCTTTGAGGGGTCGGCCTCGTCCTCGCCGACGATCTTCCAGTGCACTTTCTTGCCGTCGTCGCCTTCCAGCGTGACACCCATGCCGAAGCGCACCTGATCGCTGCCCGGTTCCGGCACGGAAAGCTCGGCGCTTTCGCGGCGCGCTGTCCAGTAGCGCAGGTCGCGCGAGACAACGGCAATGCGCTCGCGATCGGCTTTTCGCTCGGCTTTCGCCAAGATGTCGCGCAGATCGGCCAGATTGTCCTCGATCATCGCCAGGCCGCGCTCCGTCACCAGATTGCGGTGTTGGCTGATCGGCCGCTCGCCGATGCCGGCAATGGCGTTTTCGCTGTCTTCCTCGCGGGTGAAAGCCCTGCTCATCGGATAAACTTAGGCCCGCTTCGGCGACTGTACAAGCCACTTGGCGGACCCGGTCATTTGGTCGGTCTATCGCCGAGCGGAGACCTATGCGGCTGGCCCAATTCCTGCGAAGAACCATTTCATCGCAGGGATCTGTGCCGATGTTGAACAGACGAACGCTTCTCAAGGGGACTGTCGGCTTTGCGGTGCTCGGCGTTTCGCTGGACAACGCCTTGGCGAAGACGGCAGCGCTTGGCTCGATCAATGCCGCCGAGCTTGGCGTGGAGCCGGACGCACCGGACGACCAGAGCAAGGCCTTCGCCACGATGCTAGCCGAGGCAAGCCAGCGCAATGCGCCGGTGTTCCTGCCGCCGGGCACTTATGTCGTGTCCAACCTGACCCTGCCCGCCCGCGTCAGGCTTTCGGGCGTGCCGGGCGCCTCGCGCATCCTCTATGGCGGCAATGGCCATTTGCTGACGGCCGGACAGGCCGAGCTAATAGAGTTCACCGCATTGGTCTTCGACGGCGCCAACGGCGGGTTGGCCGACGATGCGCAAGGCCTGCTCGACCTGCGCCGCGTCGCCCATCTCGTCATCGACAATTGCACGATCACCGGCAGCGGCAAGCATGGGCTGGCGCTGGAGCATGCGTCGGGCCGCATCGAGCGGTCCGAGATTTCGGGGGCTGCGGACGCCGGCATCTACTCCGTCGAGGCCGCTGGCCTGGCGATATCCGACAACACCGTATCCGACTGTGGCAATGGCGGCATTCTTGTGCATCGCTGGCAGCAGGCCGAGGACGGCACGATCGTCAGCGGCAACCGCGTGCAGCGGATCGGCGCGCGCGGCGGCGGCACCGGGCAGAACGGCAATGGCATCAACGCCTTCCGTGCCGGCAATGTCTCGGTCACCGGCAACATCGTCTCGGACTGCGCCTTCTCGGCGATCCGCGCCAACAGTTCCAGCAATCTGCAGATGACCGGCAACACCTGCTCGCGGTCGGGCGAAACCGCGCTCTATTCCGAATTCTCCTTCGAAGGCGCCATCATCGGCAACAACATCGTCGATGGTGCCGCTAACGGCATCTCGATCGTCAATTTCAACGACGGCGGCCGTATGGGTGTCTGCTCAAACAACATCGTGCGCAACCTCTCGACCACCGGCCCCTACCCCGCCGACGCGCCGGGCTTCGGCGTCGGTATCAGCGTCGAGGCCGACACCACCGTCTCGGGCAATGTCATCGAGAACGCGCCGCTCTACGGCATGCAGATCGGCTGGGGCGCTTATATGCGCAATGTTGTGGCGACGGGAAACATCATCCGTCAGGCCGGAACCGGCATCGCCGTCACTGTGGTAGAAGGCGCTGGAAACGCCATCATTTCCGACAACGTCATCGACGGCGCCAAGAACGGCGCCATCATCGGCCAGCGCTGGGCCGAACGGGCGACCGGCGACCTCGCGCGGTCGAGCGATAGCGGCTATGCGCACCTGACGGTCGAGCGAAACAGGGTCAGCTGAGCGTCGTCGTCGGCCGCAGCGAGCCGACCTTGGCGCCGATGCGGCTTTCTATCGGCGGATTGGTCTGTTCCAGAAGGTTGGCCGCCAGCACGGCGTCGGCGCTGAGAAGTTTTGCCAGCACAGCAGCAATCATCACCTCGGCGGCGCGGCCGGCGCCGTCATCACATTTTAGCGCGATGCCGAGGCCAAGCTCCGGGACGGCGGCGCAATAGACGCCCTCGGCGCCCGTCTTGACGAAGATGCGGCCGGGCGCGGCCTGCATCAGCGCCACATCGGCCTTGCCGGTGCCGGCGACCAGGAAAGGCTCGGCCATGCAGGCAGACAGCAGGCGTTTGGCCGCCTTGGCACGCTCAGGGCCAAAGCTCCTGCCCGTCGCCATGCGGGCAAAGCCAAGGGCAAGACTTTTCAGCGGCACGGCATAGGTGGGGATCGAGCAGCCATCGGTTGCCCGGTGATCCGCATCGTGGGCAGCGCCGGTCACCGCCTGCATGGCATCGCGCACCATCTCCTGCAAACCATGGCCTGCCTTGACGTAGCCTTGGTGGGCAATCCCTGAGTGCACGCAGGTGCAGAGAAATCCGGAATGCTTGCCCGAGCAATTGTTGTGCAGTGCGTTCGGCGAGACGCCTGTGCGGGCCAGTGCGATCGTCGCGTCGTGGCTCGACGGCCAATGCGCGCCGCATTCCAGCGCCGACTTGTCGAGGTCGGCCTTGGCCAGCATCGCCTGCGCCAGTTCGACATGCGCGGGTTCGCCTGAATGTGAAGCGCAGGCCAGCGCCAGTTCGCGGTCGCCGAAGCCATAGGCATCGGCGGCACCCGTTTCGACCAGCGGCAGCGCCTGGATCGCCTTGACCGCCGAGCGCGGAAACACCGGCCGCGCCGTATCGCCGATCTCCAGGACAGGCTTGCCGTCACCGTCAAAGATTGCGACAGCGCCGCGATGGGCGCTCTCGACGATCGCGCCGCGCAAGACTTCGACCAGAACCGGATTTGTCATCACCACCCCGAAAAATACGGGCCGCTTCTACCTGATCCGGTCGAGGATGGAAACGTAGTTGGCGACGGCAGCGCCACCCATGTTGAAGATGCCGCCAAGCGTTGCGTCCGGCACCTGGATGCCGCCTGCCTCGCCGGTCAACTGCATGGCGGTCAGCACATGCATCGACACACCGGTGGCGCCGATCGGATGGCCCTTGGCCTTCAGCCCGCCCGAAGGATTGACCGGCAGCCTGCCGTCCTTTGCCGTCGTGCCATCTAGCGCCAGCCTGGCGCCCTCGCCCGGCTTGGCCAGGCCCATCGCCTCATATTCGATCAGCTCGGCAATGGTGAAGCAGTCATGCGTCTCGATGAAGGAGAGGTCGTCGAGCGTCACGCCGGCCTTCTTCAAAGCCTGGTTCCAGGCCTGCTCGCAGCCTTCGAAGGACAGGATGTCGCGCTTCGACATCGGCAGGAAATCCTGAACATGCTCGTTGGCGCGGAACGCGACGGCGCGGCGCATCTTCAGCGCCGTCGAGGTGTCGGTGAGCACAAGAGCGGCGGCGCCATCGGAAACCAGGGAGCAGTCGGTGCGCTTCAGCGGACCGGCCACAAAGGGGTTCTTCTCGCTTTCCTGGCGGCAGAATTCGTAGCCGAAATCCTTGCGCATCTGCGCGTACGGATTGTCGACGCCGTTCTTGTGGTTCTTGGCGGCGATCATCGCCAGCGCATCCGACTGGTCGCCATAACGCTGGAAATAGGCCTGTGCGATCTTGCCGAAGACGCCGGCAAAACCGGCCGGCGTGTCGCCCTCTTCCGGCAGATAGGAAGCCTTGAGCAGGTTCTTGCCGATCTCGGGGCCGGGCGTCGTCGTCATCTGCTCGGCACCGACCACCAGCACGATGCGGGCGGCATTGGCGTCGATGGCGCGGATGCCTTGGCGGACCGCTGCCGAACCCGTGGCGCAGGCGTTCTCGACCCGCGTCGCCGGCTTGAAGCGCAGCCGGTCATCGGCCTGCAGCACCAGGCTGGCGGTAAAATCCTGAGGGGAGAAGCCGGCGTTGAAATGGCCGAGCACGATCTCGTCGACCTCGTCCGGGCCAATGCCGGCATGGTCGAGCGCGTCGACCGCGACCTTTGTGATCAGGCCCTCGAGCGTCTCGCCTTCAAGCTTGCCGAAGCGCGAATGCGCCCAGCCGACGATGCATCCGGTCATGGCAACCTCCGTTCGCCGCAAGCCTAACATGTCATAGCGCGGCATCAGCCTCTAATATTGTTCAACAGTGAACCGTTTTCCAGTCCAAGGGATGGGCCAGAGCGACACGATCGGTTGATCCGAGCGCGAGTTTTTTATTGATTGATCCGTCAATAAAAAATAATCTCTGTTTTGATCTGGATCTCCCCAATGCCGAAAGTCGGAATGGAACCGTTGCGCCGCAAGGCGCTCATCGACGCGACGATCTCGGCGATCGGCGAGCGCGGCTCGCTTGATGTGACCATGTCGGAGATCGCCGGCCGTGCCGGTGTATCCTCAGCCCTCGCCCATCATTATTTCGGCGCCAAGGACGAGCTCCTTCTGGCGACGATGCGGCACATACTGGCCGAGCTGACCATCGACATGCGGCGCGCCCTGCAATCGGCCGGCTCGCCGCGCGAACGCGTCTCGGCGGTTGTGGCCGTCAACTTCTCCGACATCCAGTTCCGACCGGAAACCATTGCCGCCTGGCTCGCCTTTTATGTCGAGGCCCAGAAATCATCGGCCTTGCGCCGGCTGCTCAGGGTCTATGCGCGGCGACTACAGTCCAACCTGATGAGCGGACTGATCGGCATACTGCCGCGCGACGAAGCCGACCGCGCGGCGGAAGCGGTCGCGGCGATGATCGACGGGCTGTACATCAGGCGCGCGCTGAAGGACGGCGTGCCGGATGCTCAAACCGCGATCGCGCTGGTCGAAGATTATCTCGAAATCAAACTCGGCGGGCGACAGACACAGTGACAGCCTCAGTGATATCAAGGCGACCCAACATCCTGATCGTCATGGTCGATCAGCTCAACGGCACGCTGTTTGCGGACGGGCCGGCGGACTTCCTGTATGCGCCGCACCTCAAGGCGCTGGCCGCGCGTGCCGCGCGCTTCCAGAACAACTACACGGCCTCGCCGCTTTGCGCGCCGGGCCGCGCCGCCTTCATGAGCGGGCAATTGCCGTCGCGCACCCAGGTCTATGACAACGCCGCCGAGTTCGCTTCCTCGATCCCGACCTATGCGCATCATCTGCGCAGCGCCGGCTACTACACCTGCCTGTCGGGCAAGATGCATTTCGTCGGGCCGGACCAGTTGCACGGTTTCGAGGAGCGGCTGACCACCGACATCTATCCCGCCGATTTCGGCTGGACGCCGGATTACCGCAAGCCTGGCGAGCGCATCGACTGGTGGTATCACAATCTGGGTTCGGTGACAGGCGCCGGCATCGCCGAGATCACCAACCAGATGGAGTATGACGACGAGGTCGCCTTCCACGCGGTGCAAAAACTCTACGATCTTGCCCGCACCTCCGAGGACGAGGCCAGCCGGCCCTGGTGCCTGACGGTTTCCTTCACCCACCCGCACGACCCCTATGTCGCACGGCGGCAATATTGGGGATTCTATGAAGACTGTCCGGCGCTTGAGCCGGAGGTGGGATTCATCCCCTATGCCCATCAGGACCCGCATTCGCAACGGCTTTACCGGGCCAGCGACTACGACAGTTTCAACATCACGCCGGAGCAGATCCGCCGCTCGCGGCGCGGCTACTACGCCAACATCTCCTATCTCGACGACAAGGTCGGCGAGCTGATGTCGGTGCTGGAACGTACGCGCATGCTGGACGACACGGTCATCCTGTTCTGCTCCGACCATGGCGATATGCTTGGCGAGCGCGGCCTGTGGTTCAAGATGAACTTTTTCGAGGGCTCGGCACGGGTGCCGCTGATGATCGCCGGCAAGGGCGTTGCCGCGGGGCTGATCGACGCGCCGGTTTCCAATCTCGACGTGACGCCGACATTGTGCGATCTCGCCGGCATCGACATCTCGGCGATCGCGCCGTGGACCGACGGCCAGTCGCTGCTGCCGCTGCTCGAGGGCACGAAACGCGATGCTCCAGTTCTGATGGAGTATGCCGCCGAAGGCTCCAACGCGCCGTTGGTGGCGATCCGCGACGGCCGCTATAAATTCATCCATTGCGAGATCGATCCGCCGCTTCTGTTCGATCTCGAAGCCGATCCGCAAGAACTCACCAATCTTGCCACCGATCCGACGCATGCCGATCTGGTGGCGGCCTTCACGGGAGCCGTACGAGCGCGCTGGGACATGGCCGCCTTCGACGCCGCCGTGCGTACCAGCCAGGCGCGGCGCTGGGTGGTCTATCCGGCGCTACGCAACGGCACGCATTACCCCTGGGAGTTCCAACCGCTGCAGAAGGCGTCGGAACGCTACATGCGCAACCACATGAACCTCGACAATCTCGAGGAACAGAAACGCTTTCCGCGAGGCGAATGATGACAATTGTCCCCTCCCTCGAGCACCTCAGACAGGCCTATGCCGTGACGTCGAAGGCGACGCAGATCACGCCGTTGCTGGAATCGACAGCCTTGGCCAAGGAGACGGGTGCGGCCCGCGTCTTTATCAAGCCGGAATCACTGCAATGGGCCGGCTCGTTCAAGGTGCGCGGGGCCTATTGGCGGTTGAAGCGGCTGTCGCCGGACGAGGCCATAAAAGGCGTCGTCGCCTACTCCTCCGGCAATTTCGCGCAAGGGTTGGCGGCTGCCGGCCAGGCGCTCGGCATTCCCGTCACCATCGTCATGCCGATCGACGCGCCGGCCGCCAAGCGCGATGCGACCACAGGCTATGGCGCGCGCGTCGTGCTGACCGATCATGGCGAGCGCGCCCGTGAAGAGGTCGCAGCCGCCAAGGCCTGCGAGATTGCCGAGACCGAAGGGCTGGCGTTGCTGCATCCATTCGACGATCCGGAGATCGTTGCCGGCCAGGCCGGCGCCGGGCTCGAAGCGCTCGAACAATTCGAGGCAAAGGACGCCAGTGCCGACCTTCTGTTCTGCTCGGTCGGCGGCGGCGGACTGATCGGCGGCATGTCGCTCGCCTTCCACTATCTGTCGCCGGCAACCGAGATCATCGGCGTCGAGCCGGAAGGCTTCAACGGCATGGGTGCATCGCTAGCGCATGGCGCCATCGAGACCATGCCGATCGCGCCGAAATCGATTTGCGACGGGCTGATGTCGCGGCGGCCGGGCGACGCGCCGTTCGCGGCGGTCAAGACCGCTGGCGTGCGCGGCATCACCGTCGACGACCAATCGGTTAGGCGAGCGATGAAGATCGCCTTCGAGCGGATGAAGCTGGTGCTCGAGCCGTCAGGCGCCGCCTCTCTGGCGGCGCTGCTCGGCGGCAAGGTGGATGTGACGGGTAAAACGGTCCTGGTCATGGCTACCGGCGGCAATGTCTCGCTCGCCGATTTTATTTCGCATATGAACGATGGGCGCATGTGAACCATGCTTGAAGCAGACTTCGTCATCATCGGCTCCGGCTCGGCCGGCTCGGCCATGGCCTACCGGCTGTCGGAAGACGGCAAGCATTCGGTGATCGTCATCGAGTTCGGCGGCACCGATATCGGGCCGCTGATCCAGATGCCGTCGGCGCTGTCGATCCCGCTCAACATGAGCCTTTACGACTGGGGCTTTGCCAGCGAACCAGAGCCGCATCTCGGCGGCCGCGTGCTGGCGACGCCACGCGGCAAGGTGATCGGCGGCTCGTCCTCGATCAACGGCATGGTATATGTCAGGGGCCACGCACGCGACTTCGACCACTGGGCCGAACAGGGGGCGGCCGGCTGGGGCTTCGCCGACGTGCTGCCCTATTTCAAGCGCATGGAGGACAGTGACGGGGGCGAGGACGGCTGGCGCGGCCACGGCGGCCCGCTGCACGTCCAGCGTGGCCCGCGCAAGAATCCGCTCTACGGCGCCTTTGTCGAGGCCGGCCGCCAAGCCGGGTTCGAACTGACCGACGACTACAATGGTTCGAAGCAGGAAGGCTTCGGGCCGATGGAGCAGACCATACGCGGCGGCCGCCGCTGGTCGGCCGCATCAGCCTATCTGAAGCCGGCGCTCAAGCGGCAAAATGTCAGCGTGATCAAAGGCTTCGCCCGTCGTGTGATCATCGAGAATCAGCGCGCTGTCGGCGTCGAGATCGAAGCTCACAAACAGATTCAGGTCGTTAAGGCGCGACGTGAGGTGATCGTTGCCGCGTCATCGATCAATTCGCCCAAGATCCTGATGCTATCCGGTATCGGCCCGGCCGCGCATCTCAAGGAGAACGGCATCCAGGTCGTGGCCGACCGGCCCGGTGTCGGCCGCAATCTGCAGGATCATATGGAGCTCTACATCCAGCAGGAATCGACCCAGCCGATCACGCTGAATTCGGTTCTCAACCCATTCTCCAAGGCTCTGATCGGGGCGCAGTGGCTGTTCTTCAAGACCGGCCTCGGTGCCACCAACCATTTCGAGGCCGCGGCCTTCGTGCGCTCGCAGGCCGGCGTCGACTACCCCGACATCCAGTATCACTTCATCCCGGCTGCGGTGCGCTATGACGGCAAGGCGGCGGCGAGGGCCCATGGCTTCCAGGCCCATGTCGGGCCGATGCGGTCGAAGTCGCGCGGCTCGGTGACGCTGCGCTCTCCCGACCCGAAAGCGACGCCGGTCATCCGCTTCAACTACATGTCGCATCCAGACGACTGGACCGAGTTCCGCCACTGCATCCGGCTGACCCGCGAGATCTTCCGCCAGAAGGCTTTTGACGGCTTTCGCGGCAAGGAAATCTCGCCGGGTTCGCACGTCCAGTCGGACGAGGATCTCGACGCCTTCATCCGCGATCATGCCGAGAGTGCCTACCACCCGTGCGGCACCTGCAAGATGGGCCGCGCCGACGACATCATGAGCGTGGTCGATCCGGAGTGCCGGGTAATCGGCGTCGACGGCCTGCGCGTCGCCGACTCCTCGATCTTCCCGCGCGTCACCAATGGCAATCTCAACGCGCCCTCGATCATGACCGGCGAAAAGGCCTCCGACCACATTCTCGGCCGCACGCCGCTGGCGCCATCCAACCAGGAACCCTGGATCAATCCGCGCTGGCAGGTGGCGGATCGATAGGGCATTGTCCGGCGGACTGCTCCGCAATAGCGAATACATCTGGAGAACAGCATGCGCGCCCAGCCAACGGCATCGCACTATGTCAACGGCCGCTACATCGAGGACGAAGGCGGCGCGCCGCTGCCGGTGATCTATCCGGCGACCGGTGAGGTCATCGCCACTTTGCATTCGGCGACTCCGAACGTGCTGGAGCTCGCCATCGAAGCCGCGCGGGCCGCACAACCGGCCTGGGCGCGGATGAAGCCGGTCGAGCGTGGCCGCATCCTGCGCCGCGCCGCCGACATTTTGCGCGCGCGCAACGCCGATCTGGCGCGGATCGAGACGCTCGACACGGGCAAAGCGATCCAGGAGACGCTGGTGGCGGATGCACTATCGGCCGCCGACTGCCTCGAATATTTCGGCGGCGCGGTTGCCGCCTTCAACGGCGAGGCGATCGATCTTGGTGGACCTTTTGCCTATACGCGCCGCGAGGCGCTCGGTGTGTGCGTCGGCATCGGCGCCTGGAACTATCCGATCCAGATCGCCGGCTGGAAATCCGCCCCGGCGCTCGCCATGGGCAACGCCATGGTATTCAAGCCTTCGGAGAACACGCCGCTGTCGGCGCTGGCGCTGGCCGAGATCTACTCAGAGGCGGGCCTGCCCGACGGGCTGTTCAACGTCGTGCAAGGCTATGGCGAAGTCGGCGCCGGCCTCGTCGGCCATGATGTCGTTGCCAAGGTTTCGGTGACCGGCTCGGTGCCGACCGGCCGCAAGGTGCTGTCGCTCGCCGGTTCGAAGATGAAGCATGCGACGATGGAACTCGGCGGCAAGTCGCCGCTGATCGTGTTCGACGATGCCGATCTCGAAAACGCCATCGGCGGCGCCATGCTCGGCAATTTCTATTCGAGCGGGCAGATCTGCTCCAACGGCACGCGTGTTTTCGTACAAAGCGGCATCCATGACCGCTTCGTCGACCGGCTGGTCGAGCGGACGAAAAAGATCCGCATCGGCGATCCGCTCGATCCTGAGACGCAGATGGGGCCGCTGGTCAACAAGGCGCAGCAGGAGAAGGTCGTTTCCTACATCGCGGCCGGCAGGCAGGATGGAGCAACGCTCGCCTGCGGTGGCAACGTGCCGTCGCTGCAAGGGTTCGATGGCGGCTTCTTTGTAGAACCAACCGTGTTCACCGGTGTCACCGATAAGATGCGCATTGCGCGCGAGGAGATTTTCGGGCCGGTGATGAGCGTGCTGAAGTTCGACGGCGAGGACGAGGTGATCGACCGCGCCAACGACACCGAATTCGGCCTCGCCGCCGGCGTCTTCACCCGCGACCTGCAGCGCGCTCATAGGGTGATCGCCGAACTGCAGGCCGGCACCTGCTGGATAAACGCCTACAATCTGACGCCGGTGGAAATTCCGTTTGGCGGGGTGAAGCAATCCGGCATCGGGCGCGAGAACTCGCTGGCGGCTTTAGCGCTCTATTCGCAGCTGAAGGCGGTGTATGTCGAGACCGGGGATGTAGCGAGCCCGTATTGAGGGGTTGGCGCGAGGCACCCCCCTCTGCCCTGCACGGCAGAGGGGGGTGCCTCGCACCGGCCTCTCAACAACCTCACCCCTTCTGCGCTGTCCCATCAAGATACTGCGTCAGCGCGCAGACCAGATGATAGAAGATGCTGGCCGGCACGTCCGATGCCAAGGAGCGGCCGCGTTCGTCGATGCGGTCGATCCACAGGCCGAGCGGCGCCGGGTCGATGTGCCAGCGGAATAGCCGGCCGACGCGCGCCTCGATTTCGGGCTTGAGGTCGGGACCACCCGAGCCATCCAGCGCAATCGCCGCCTTGATCGCTTCGGCCTGTGGCCAGCTCCGCGACACAAGGTCGAGCGGCAGGCCCTGTCTGGAGACCGCGCCGTAGGCAAGGCCGGTGGCGCGGTTGAGGCCGTTGGCGATGGCCGAGGCGTAGAGCTTGCGGGCAAAATTGCTCAACTCGCCCTGGCCGCTGCGGGCGACGAAATCGGTGAGCAGCGAGGCCCATTCGAAATGATGGCCGGGCTCGGTCCATGTGCCCTTCTCGCCGGCGGCCGGCTTCCACCCGGCGTCGAAATATTCGCCCAGCGTCCAGCTCTCGGCATCGAAGAAATGACTGCGGAAAAGGTCGATGATGCGCGCGGCGCGGCGCAGATAGGTGCGGTCGCCGGTCGCCTTATACCAGGCGAGGAAGGCCTCGAGCAGATGCATATGCGGGTTGGAGCGCCGCTCGCCCTCGCCGTCCGACGTCTCGAGGAAGCCGGTCATGCGGCTGTCCTCGAGATGCGCGTCGAGGAACACGAAGGTCTCCTGGCCCAGCCGCAGCGCATCCGGATTGCCGCACATATGCGCATGCGCCAGCGCCAGCAGCACGCAGGAATGGTCGTAGGCATCCTCGGTTGGGTCGGCGACGGAGCCGTCGACATTGAGCGTGCGCACCCAGCCGCCTCTCTCGGTGCGGCCCTTGCCGGCCATGAAGGCGATGCCGTGGCTAATCAACCGGTCCGCCGGACCGTCCCAGCCGCGTGCCCTGGCGACCGCAAAGGCATAGACCTGTCTGGCCGTCGTGCGCATACGCTTGGGCTTCAACAGCGGATTGCCATCGAAACCCAGCGCCTCGTGGAAGCCGCCATGACGCTCATCGACGCCTGAAGTTGACCACAGCGGCAAGGTCTCCTCGAACAGCCAGTGATGCACGCGCCGACGCCAGGCGCCGCTCTCGATGACGCGGTCGTGTGCCGGCGTAAACCTGGTTTCCAGCCGTCCCGATTTCTCCAGCTGCTCGACGATCTTCTTGACGTGCTGGCTGTGGCTGACCGGTGCGACGAAGGTGGCGTCCGCCGTCGAGACGATCGCGACGTCCTTCATGCCGATAGCCGACAAAAGCCGGCCGTCGCTTCTGATGTAGGAGTTCTCGCAATCGATGGCGACAACATCGCCGACGACGACATTGCCATTGGCATCAGCAGGGCCGACATCGAGCAGCGACTGCCAGGAGCCGAGGTCGTTCCAGCGAAAGCCGGCCGGTACCATGACGATGTCCTTGGCCCGCTCCATGATGGCGTAGTCGATCGAGTTCGACGGGATGGCGGCGTAGAGGTCGAGCGGCATATAGAGGCCGGACAGATCCGAAGTCGCTGCCTTGTAGGCCGCTTGGGTGGCCTGCCAGATGTCGGGCTGGAAGGCCGCAAATGCATCGCGCATGGCGCTGGCGCGAAACAGGAAAATGCCGGTGTTCCAGTAGAAGGTGCCCGCACTGAGATAGCTCTGCGCGGTGGCGAGGTCGGGCTTTTCGACGAAGCGCGACACGTCGAAGACGCCGCCGCTTTCGGCTGCGACTTCGATATACCCATAGCCGGTCTCGGGCTGCGTCGGCTTGATGCCGAACACCACCAGACGGCCGGAAAGGGCTGCCAGGCTGCCAGCCTCGACGCTCTGCCAGAACTGCTTGGGCGTGGCGATTTCATGGTCTGACGGCACCACCAGCACCAGGCTGTCGCCGAACTCCGACAATGTGCGCAACGCGGCCAGCGCCACGGCGGCAGCCGTGTTGCGCCCGGTCGGCTCGAACAGCGGGCCACCGCCGGCGAGGTCGAGGCCGGCAAGGTCGGCATGGACACGCTCGGCATGGCGCTCGGCGGCGATCAGGAAGATCGGCGTCTCACCTTCCGGCCGCGCCGTCAGCCGGCGCAAGGTCTTGGCCAGCATCGAGCCGTCGCCGGAGAGATCGTGGAACTGTTTCGGGTTGTCCTGGCGCGACAGCGGCCACAGGCGCGAGCCGACACCGCCGCTCATGACAAAACTGACGATGCGCTCGCTCATGAAAGGTCCAATCAGAACGTCTGGTTGTAAGCGCCGACTTCGGGGCTGCGGCGCAGCACGGCGTCGACCGCCTCGAACATCTGCCGGCGGCGGTCGGACGATACCGGGCTTTCGACAACCACGACAAGCTCCGGCTTGTTCGACGACGCCCGTACCAGGCCCCAGGTGCCATCTTCGGCCACGATGCGCACGCCGTTGACGGTGATCAGGTCAGCGATCTTCTGGCCGGCAAAAGCCTTGCCGGCGCGCTGCATCGCCTGGAAGTCCGCCACCACCTGATCGACCACGCCGTATTTCACGTCATCGGCGCAATGCGGCGACATGGTCGGCGTGCCGAAGGTCAGCGGCAGCGCGCGATAGAGATCGGCCATCGAACTTGTGGGGTTGCGGACGAGCATCTCACATATGGCTATTGCCGTGATGAGACCGTCATCATAGCCGCGGCCGATCGGCGGATTGAAGAAGAAATGGCCCGACTTCTCGAAGCCGGCGACGGCGCCAAGCTCGGCGACGCGGCGCTTGATATAGGAATGGCCGGTCTTCCAATAATCGGTGACGGCGCCATTGGCTTGGAGCACGCTGTCAGTGTTGAACAGGCCGGTCGACTTGACGTCGACGACGAAGGTCGAGCCGGGATATTGGGTTGATATGTCCCGCGCGAGCATGACGCCGACCTTGTCGGCAAAAATCTCGTTGCCCTCATTGTCGACCACGCCGCAACGGTCGCCGTCGCCATCGAAACCCAGGCCGACATGGGCACCTGTTTCCAGCACTTTGTCCCTGATGGCATGCAGCATCTGCATGTCTTCCGGGTTCGGGTTATAGCGCGGAAAACTGTGGTCGAGCTCGACATCGAGCGGGATCACCTCGCAACCGATGCGCTCCAGCGCCTGTGGCGCGAAGGCGCCGGCAGTGCCGTTGCCGCAAGCGGCCACAACCCTGAGCTTGCGCGCGATGTGCTTGCCGCCGACCAGATCGTCGAGATAGGTCTCGCGAAAACCGGCGACGAATTCGTAAGAGCCGCCGCCGGCAAGATCGAAGTCGCTCGACAGCACGATCTGTTTCAGTGCGCTCATCTCCTCCGGTCCGAAGGTGAGCGGCCTCGCCGCACCCATCTTGACTCCGGTCCAGCCATTCTCGTTGTGCGACGCCGTGACCATGGCGACGGATGGCACGTCGAGCGCGAATTGGGCGAAATAGGCCATGGGCGACAGCGCCAGGCCAATGTCTTTCACCTTTGCGCCCGCAGCCATCAGGCCGGAAACCAGCGCCAGCTTGATGGCAAGCGAATAGGAACGGAAATCATGCCCGGTGACGATGTCGGGACCCGCGCCAAGACGGCGGATCAAAGTGCCCAGGCCCATGCCCAACGCTTGGACGCCGATCAGGTTCAGGTCCGGCGGTTGCGTCGAACCGGCATGGCCAAACCACCAGCGCGCGTCGTATTCGCGAAAGCCGGACGCCTTGATCAGCGCTTCGGTTTCGAATTCGAAGCTGTTGGGCCGGGCGTCGCCTACGATTTTCAGGGGCAAGGCAGCAAAGCTCCAGATGGCGAAAACACGATCTATCGAGGCTGCGACTTAGCACACAAGGCTTTAAGCCGGGTTTATCCCGGGAGGGAAAGCCAAGCTTTGCGGCAATGCCCGACGAAAGCCAACGAAATGCGACAGAAGCGCTGCCATTGCCGCTTGCAGGAACGGTATGCGGCAGCTATAAGCCCGCGGTCTGGTCACGGAGTGTAGCGCAGCCTGGTAGCGCACCTCGTTCGGGACGAGGGGGTCGCAGGTTCAAATCCTGCCACTCCGACCAGAAAAAACAGACACTTAGGTGTTTGTTCTCCCGACCCACAAGATAGCTTGATGCAAACCGCCCGCGTCGGCGTCGCTGTCAGCATGGTGTTTTGACGCGACAACCTTCCGCGCTACCTCGATAATAGGAATGCCGCCGAGACAGCGGCCGGAACGAGGTTTGCGGAAGATGAATTTGTTGATTTCAAGCCGGCTGTCAGCGCTGCTCGCTTTGTCCCTGGCGGCAGGCTGCTCATCGCTGGGCAGCGCGGTGAACCCGGCGAAATACGACAGCATGACATGCGCCGAGCTCAACACCGCCGTAGGCGATACCGCGCGCGACATCTCGCAAACCGCCATCACCCGCGGCAAGGTCGCCAACACCAGCGTGCCGAACTGGCTGCTCGGCGGGGCACGCGTCAAGAGCGCCGTCGCCAACCGCGAGACGGCCAGGATCGAACGGCTGAAAGAGCGCGAGGCGGCCATTGTCGCCACGAGGACCAGCCGATGCCCCAGGTCAGCGGGCTGAGCGATTCGGCCCTGCCCTGTTGATTAACCTCACGCGACTATCTCAAGCACTCAACCGGAACCGGGTCACATCGATCGCCGCAGCCATCAGCGTCTGGGTGTAGGCGGCCTGCGGGTTGCTGAAGATCTCTTCCGTCGGGCCTTCCTCGACGATCTTGCCCTGCCTCATGACGATGATGTAGTCGGCCATGGCGCGCACCACGGAGAGATCGTGGCTGATGAAGAGGTAGGACAGTTCGTGGTCGGCCTGCAGCTTGCGCAGCAATTCGACGATCTGCTTCTGCACCGAGCGGTCGAGCGCCGAAGTCGGCTCGTCCAGCACCACCAGTTTGGGCTTCAGGATCACGGCACGCGCGATGGCGATGCGCTGGCGCTGGCCGCCGGAGAATTCGTGCGGGTAGCGGTTGCGTGCGTTGGGGTCGAGGCCGACCTCGAGCAAGGCCTCGACGGCGCGCTGATCGCGTTGCTTACCTGACAGGTTCGGCTCATGCACCAGAAGCCCTTCGGTGATGATCTGGCCGACGGTCATGCGCGGCGACAGCGAGCCGAACGGATCCTGGAAGACGAGTTGCATCTCACGTCGCAGCGGCCGCATCGCCTGGCGGTCGGCGGTGGAGATGTCGCGGTCGCCGAAGCGGATGACACCGTCGCTGGGCAACAGGCGCAGAAGTGCGCGGCCGAGCGTCGATTTTCCCGAACCGGATTCGCCGACTATACCGATGGTCTGGTTGCGCTTCAGCCGGATCGAAATGTGATCGACGGCGCGTAGCAGCAGCGGTTCGCCGGCAAGGAAGCCGCCGCCGATCTTGAAGGTCACTTCGACATTGCGGCCCTCCAGCAGCACAGGAGCGCTGGACGGCGGCGCCGCCTTGGTGCCGGTCGGTTCGGCGGCCAGCAGCATTTTGGTATAGGCATGCTGCGGGTTGGCGAAAAGTGCTTCCGCCTCGCCTTCCTCGACCACCTCGCCATAGCGCATGACATAGACGCGGTCGGCAAAGCGCCGGACGATGCCGAGATCGTGGGTGATAAAGACGATGGCCATGCCGAGCTTGCGCTGCAGTTCGGCGAGCAGCACCAGGATCTGCGCCTGGATGGTGACGTCGAGCGCCGTCGTCGGCTCGTCGGCGATCAGGATGTCGGGGTCGTTGGCCAATGCCATGGCGATCATGACGCGCTGGCGCTGGCCACCCGACATTTCGTGCGGATAGGATTTCATCCGCCGCTCGGGATCGGGGATATGCACCAGCCTGAGCAACTTGAGCGCCTCGTTCCGTGCCTCGGCTGCGTTCAGCCCGCGGTGTTTGCGGATCGGTTCGATAAGCTGGTTGCCGATCGAATAGAGCGGATCGAGCGAGGTCATCGGCTCCTGGAAGATCATGCTGACCTTGGCGCCGCGCACCTTGTTGAGGTCGGGCTTGCTCATGGTCAAAAGGTTGCGGCCGCGATAATCGACGTGACCCGTCGCCTCGCCGTTGGACGCCAGCAGGCTCATCGCCGCCATCATGGTCTGGCTCTTGCCGGATCCGGATTCGCCGACCACGGCAACGGTTTCACCTGCCTTGACGTGGATGTTGATGCCCTTGACCGCTTCGACCGCGCCGTCGAGCGTGCGGAAGCGGACGCGAAGGTCCTTGACGCTGAGGATCGTTTCGGGCGTTTCCATCGCAACGGTCCCCATCTTATCGGTCCCCATCTTTATCGGTCCCATCTTCATCGGTCTCTCGGATCGAGCGCGTCGCGCAGGCCGTCGCCGACGAAGTTCAGTGCAAACAGCGTCGACACGAGGAAGAAGGCGGGGAACAAAAGCAGCCAGTTGGCGGTGCCGATGTTCTTGGCGCCGACGGAGATGAGCACGCCCCAGCTGGTCATCGGTTCCTGCACGCCAAGGCCGAGGAAGGACAGGAAACTTTCCAGGATGATGACCTGCGGCACCAGCAGCGTCATGTAGATCACCACTGGTCCGAGCAGATTGGGGATGACATGGCGCAGCAGGATGCCGCGCTGGCCGACGCCCATGGCTTCGGCCGCCTGGACATACTCCTGCCGCCGGATCGACAGCGCCTGGCCGCGCACGATGCGCGCCATGTCGAGCCACAGCACCGCCCCGACCGCCAGGAACATCAGCACGAAATTGCGGCCGAAGAACACCACCAGCATGATGACAAAGAAAATGAAGGGCAAGGAATAGAGCACGTCGACGATGCGCATCATCACCTCGTCGATCTTGCCGCCGGAAAAGCCGGCCGCCGCCCCGTAGAGGACGCCGATGACCACGGCGACAATGCCAGCAAGCAGGCCGATGGCCAGCGAGATGCGCCCTGCCATCAGCGTTCGCGAGAGAAGATCGCGACCGGTGTTGTCGGTGCCGAACAGGAAGTACTGCTGTTTGACCGACGCAGTCATAGTCAATTCGAGCCCGTCGGCCGATTTGCTCTCTATCTTGGTATCGTCGAAGGCATCGGAGCGGTCAAGATAGCGGATGTTGCGGTCGTCGATCGGTTTGGTCGAGGTGACGGTGACGGTGACGCGACTGCCGTCCAGTTTCCACTCCTTGATGTCGACGCGCATGCGCTTGATGGCATCCTTGAGCGCCGTCTCGATCATGTCGGGCTTCGGATAGGCTGAAAAGCTTGGCGGCGTGCGCACATAGTCGGCATAGATGGTGGTGTACTGATGCGGCACGAACCAGGGGCCGAAGATGCTGATGACGCCAATGAAGGCCAGGTAATAGAGGCTGAACATGGCGGCGCGGTTGGCTTTGAGGCGCGCCCATGCGTCGCCCCAGAGCGAGCGGCCGACGACGGCCGGCGGAGCGGCGGCGGCTGTGATGTCAGTCATAGCGCACCCTCAGTCATAGCGTACCCTCGGGTCGACGACCGCGTACATGACGTCGACGATCAGGTTGAAGACGATGGTGAAGAGCGCGATCACCACCACGGTCCCCATCACCAGCGTGTAGTCGCGGTTGAGCGCGGCATCGACGAAATAGCGGCCGACACCGGGAATGGAGAAGATGGTCTCGACGATGACCGAACCGGTGAGCAGCGCCGCGGCTGCGGGGCCGGTGAAGGAAACGATCGGCAGGATGGCGCCGCGCAGCGCGTGCTTGACCACCACCGACCAGTCGGAGAGGCCGAGCGCACGCGCCGTTCGGATATGATGCGAACGCAAGCTCTCGATCATCGACCCGCGCATCAGGCGGGCAACGATGGCGATCTGCGGCAAGGCCAGCGTCAGCACCGGGCCGATCTTGTTGATTAATGCGCCATCACCCCAGCCGCCGATCGGCAACAGCTTCCAGGTCAATCCGAACACCAGCTGAATCACAGGAGCGATGACGAAGGTGGGGATAGTGCTGCCGGCGGTCGCCAGCGCAATCACCGCATAGTCGCCAAGCTTGTTCTGGTTGAGCGCGGCGATGGTGCCGAGCACCGAACCAAGCAGCAGCGCCAGGATCAGCGCCGAGGTGCCGAGCTGGACCGATATCGGCAGCCCCTTGGCAAACAGTTCGGTGACGGTGAAGTCAGGCAAATTGTAGCTCGGCCCGAAATTGCCGCGCAGAAGATTGCCGAGATAGTGGGCATATTGCAGCCAGAGCGGATCGTCGAGGCCGAACTGTGCTTCCAGATTGGCCCTGATCTCGGGACTGAGGCCCCGCTCCTGATTGAAGGGGCCGCCCGGTGCGACGCGTATCAGGAAGAACGCCATGGTCACGATGACGAACAGCGTCGGAATGGCAGTCAGAAGCCGCCGTAAGATGTATCGCAGCATCGGCGCCCCGCTTCGGCCAGAGCGACATACGTCCATGCGGACGCATTGCCACGCTCCGGCGCCAAATCTTCGCACCGGGCTTGCCGAAAATCGACCACGACTTTCGGACCGGTGCGATGACCGACCAGTCCGCCGCGCCCAAATGGGGCGCGGCGGTCCAGTCAAGGATGATTATCAGTCCTTGGAGACGAAGCGGGACGGATGGATGTCCATCACATTGTCATCGAAGCCATGCAGCTTCGAGGAGACGATATCGTGGAAGCTGTAGTAGAGAAGCGGAATGTTGCCGACGTCATCGACAAGGATGCGCTCGGCCTCAGTGAGGTCCTTCATGCGCTCTTCCGGCTTGCCGCCGGCAGCCGCGGCCTTGTCCATGGCCGCCTCATATGCCGGGCTGACGTAGTTCGAATAGTTGTTGCCGCTGGCCTTGCGGGTGATGCCGAGGAAGGTCTCGGGATCCTTGTAGTCGGCGATCCAGGCGGCACGCGCCACGTCGTAGTTGCCCTTCTGCTCGAGGAAGGAATAGTGGGTCTTGGTATCGGTGTTGAGCAGCGTGATCTCGACGCCAAGCGGCTTCAACTGTTCCTGGATGGCAACCGCGGTGTTCTTGTGGTTTTCCGAGGTGTTGTAGCGGATCTCCATCTTCAGCGGATGCTCGGGCGTATAGCCGAGTTTCTCAAGGATCTTCTTGGCGGCGTCCTCGCGGTCGATCTGCGGCATGTCGGCGTATTTGGCCATTGCCGGCGTGTAGCCGGCGATGCCCGGAGGCACCATCGAATAGCCAGGCAGCATGGAATTCTGCCAGACCTTTTCGGCCAGGAAGTCGCGGTCGATAGCCATCGAGATGGCGTTGCGCAGCTCGACATTGTCCCAGGGCGCCTTGTCGGTCTTGATCGCGTAATAATAGGTGCCGAGATACGGTCCGACGCGGACCTGATCGCCGAACTTGGTCTTGAGGTCAGCGAGCTGTTCGGTCGGCAGGTCGCCGTAGCTGTCGAGTTCGCCGGCCTCGAAGCGCTTCATCGCCGAAGAGCGGTCTTCGGTCGGGATGTAGTTGACGACGTCCATCTTGACGGTCGCGGCATCCCAGAATTTCGGATTCTTGACCAGCTTCATGTGGTCGTTGGGAATCCACTCGGCCAATGTATAGGCGCCGTTCGAAACGAGATTGCCCGCCTTGATCCAGTCGGCGCCGAGCTTGTCGATCGAGGCCTTGTTGACCGGGTAGGTAGCCTGGTGGGTCAGCATCTCCAGGAAGTATGGCGTCGGCGCCTTCAGCGTCACTTCCAGGGTGTTGGCGTCGATCGCCTTGACGCCCATGTCCTCGGGCTTGCCTTTCTTGGTGTTGACTTCCTCGGCGTTCTTCACGGGATAGAGCATGGAAGCGTATTCGGCGGCGGTCGCCGGATCCTCCAGCCTACGGAAGGAATAGACGAAGTCGTCCGCCGTCACCGGGCTGCCATCCGACCACAAGCCGTCCTTGCGCAGCTTGAAGGTGTAGACGGTGCCGTCATCAGATACCGTCCAGCTTTCGGCGGCGCCCGGGATGAGGTTCGTCTTCTGATCGTGCATGACCAGTCCCTGGAACAGGTCGCGTATGATATCGGCTTCGTAGACGGTCGAGGTCTTGTGCGGATCGACCGTCTCCGCTTCGGCGGCGCTGCCTCTGTTATAGACGGTCTCGGCAAGGGCCGGCGTCAGGAACGTGCCTGCGGCAAAGGTCATGGTCGCGGCGACAAGCGTCGCCTTCAGCATATTTTTCAGCATGAAGTCTCTCCCTGTGGCGCTGCCCATCGGCTGCGCCTTACGAGTGTTGACGCCCCGGAACCGATTTCTGGCCCCTTCGAGCGCGCCGCCGGTTCCCGTTCCGGCAGCTGGTGGCAGGAGACTAGACAGACGGAAATATTATTTCAACCGAGTCTTGCTTGACGCTAAGTGAGCATCCTCACCTTAAACCAGCCATAGCTAATCTATATTACAAGGTCCAATTGGGTGCAGCTTGTGGTTGTCCTGTAATTTTGGGTTTTGCCCTCAGCAGTTGTCATTAGCGCAACCATCTGGAAACATTCCAGGAATGCAGTTCGTGGCCAAGCTCAACGAAAGTACCTAAGAAGCCCGAAAATGGAAAACGTGGCGCCGGTGACGTTGCGCGGATCACTCGGCACGGTTGCATACGGACACGATCCTTTTTGAAGCCGGACGGCGTCCCTGAAAGATCAGCCTATCTTGCCGACAAACCAGCCCAGGGCCGGCAGCGACAGCCCCTCCTCCTGCAGGACGGCACCGCCACCCAGAGCGATCGCCTCGACAGGCTGGAGATCCGGCGGCAGTCGCCAGTCGGCCGGGTTGTCGGCGAAATTGAAGACGCAGAGCAATGTCTCGTCCTCGCCCTGCCGGATGAAGGCAAGAACATCGCCCTCGGTATCGAGAAAGCGGATCGGGCCCTTGACCAGCGCCAGGTGCGCCTTGCGCAAGGCGAGCATCGTCCGGTAGCCAGCGAGCACGGACTTGTCGTCGGCGTTCTGGATATCGACCGCCCGAGCGCGGTGGCTTTCCGGCACCGGCAGCCAGGGTTTTCCCGAGGAAAAACCGGCATTGTCGGCGCCCGCTTCCCAGACCATCGGTGTGCGGCAGCCGTCCCTGCCCTTTACCCCCGGCCAGAAACGGATGCCGACGGGATCGCGCAGATCCTCGAAGGTCAGTTCCGCCTCCTCCAGCCCAAGCTCTTCGCCTTGGTAGAGACAGATCGAGCCCCGCAGGCAGGAGAGCAAAGCGATAGCGAATGTCGCCACCGCATCTGGATCGCCGCCCGGCCGCGTCCAGCGGCTGACATGGCGCACGACATCGTGGTTGGAGAACGCCCAGCAGACCCAGCCGTCGGCGACAGCTGCCTCGAAGGCCTCGACGCAGCCGCGCACATGGGCGGCTGAGAATTGCTGACCGAGCAGGTCGAAGGTGTAGCACATGTTGAGCTTGTCGCCGCCGGATGTGTAGGCGGCCAGCGTCTGCAGCGAGCGGCCTTCGTCGCCGACCTCGCCGACACTGGCGCGGCCGTCATATTCGTCGAGCAAAGGGCGGAAGCGCCTGAGGAAATCGAGGTTTTCCGGTTGCGTCTTGTCGAACAGGTGCTCCTGGAAGAGATAGGTGTTGGTTTCGCCGTTGGTGCCGGCGACGCTCGACGCCAGCGGCGGGTTGCTGCGCAGCCAGCGGTCGTGGACATAGTAGTTGACCGTATCCAGGCGGAAGCCGTCGACGCCGCGCTCGAGCCAGAACCGCACCGTCTGCAACAACGCGTCTTGGACCTCAGGATTGTGGAAGTTGAGGTCCGGCTGCGAGGCGAGGAAATTGTGCATGTAGTATTGCCGGCGGGTCGCGTCCCACTCCCAGGCCGGGCCGCCGAAGACCGACAGCCAGTTGTTAGGCGCGTTGCCGTCCGGCCTGGTGTCGGCCCAGACATACCAGTCAGCCTTGGGATTATCCTTGCTGGCACGGCTCTCTACAAACCATTCGTGCTTGTCGGAGGAGTGCGACAACACCTGATCGATGATCACCTTCAGGCCGAGCCTGTGCGCCTCGGCAACCAGCGCGTCAAAGTCGTCGAGCGTGCCGAACATCGGATCGACCGCCTGATAGTCGGAGACGTCGTAGCCCATATCGGCCATTGGCGATTTGAAGAAGGGCGACAGCCAGACGGCGTCGACGCCGAGCGAGGCGACGTGCGCCAGCCGTGAGGTGATGCCTGAGAGGTCGCCGCTGCCGTCGCCGGTGGTGTCCTGGAAGGAGCGAGGATAGATCTGGTAGATGACGCAGCCGCGCCACCAGTCGGCGCTCTGTTCGGGTCCCGGCTGGGCATTGTCGTCGGCCATCACGGACCCTTCCTGGCGCGGGCCTTTGCGGTCCGGCGCTCGATCATGAAACTGACACTGCGGCCGGGCAGCGGCCACGCGAGGTCGACCGCTTGCGCTTCAACAGCCGGCTGCCATTCAAATCCTTGCCGCGCGGGCAGCGTGAAGACGCATTGGCGGCGATCGCCATTGACGATCACAGCCAGGCGGCCTTCCCCGCCATCGCCGAGCAGCATGACGAGGCGATGGCGCGAGCCATCGTTCCAGTCGGCTTCGCCGAGCGGCGCGCCGGTCTCGGTCAGCCACGCGACGTCGGGCACATCAGAACCGTCCGGCGGCTCTCCGGTCAGGAAGCGCGTATCGGAAAGCGCCGGCACCGCGCCGCGCAGAGCTGCGAGCGCCGACACATGGGCTTCCAGCCCGACGTCGCGCCCGGCCCAGTCGAGCCAGGTGATGGCGTTGTCCTGCGCATAGGCGTTGTTGTTGCCCCCTTGCGTGCGGCCGAATTCATCGCCCGCCGTCAGCATGATGGTGCCGCGCGAGGCAAACAGAGTGGCGAGCAGCGCGAAGCGATCATGGGAACGGGCCTCGGCAATCGCCTTGTCCGAGGTTTCGCCCTCGACGCCGTTGTTCCAGGACAGGTTCTCATTGTGGCCGTCGCGGTTCTTCTCGCCATTGGCCTGGTTGTGTTTGGCTTCATAGGCGACGATATCGGCCAGCGTCATGCCATCGTGTGCGGCGATGAAGTTGACCGTGCGGCTGGCGGATTGGCCCTCCCTGCCGAACACATCGGAGGAGCCGGCGAGCCTTGTCGCCAGCGCACCGACCGCGCCGGCATCGCCGCGCCAGAAGCGCCTGACGTCGTCGCGGTAGCGGTCGTTCCATTCGAGGTAAGGCGGCCGGAAATTGCCGAGCTGATAGCCATTCGGGCCGATGTCCCACGGCTCGGCAATCAGCACCCTGTCGGCAAGCATGGGATCGGTTGCGATGGTCTCGAGCAACGGAGCCGCCGGATCGAATACGCCAGCGACGCGGCCGAGGACCGGCGTCAGGTCGAAGCGGAAACCGTCGACGCCGGCATGGCGGACGAAATGGCGCAGCGTGTCGAGTACCATGTCGCGAACGACCGGATGGTCGCAGGCAATGGTATTGCCGGTGCCGGTATCGTTGGCCAACCTGCCGTCCGGCTCGCTGCGGTAGTAGGCTTGATTGTCGAGGCCGCGCAGCGACAGCGTCGGCCCGAGCCGGTCACTTTCGCCGGTATGATTGAAGACGAGATCGAGGATGGTGCCAATGCCAACCCTGCGCAGCACCCCCACAGTATCGCGCAACTCGGCGAGGCCGCCCGGCGCCAGCCGCGGATCGAGCGCCATGAAGGTGACTGGGTTGTAGCCCCATGCGTTGCTGAGGCCGAGCGGCGGTAGATGGCGCTCATCGATCCATGCCGTCACGGGCATTAGCTCAACGGCGGAGACGCCGATCTTTCTGAGGTGATCGAGGATGGCCGGATGCGCAAGTGCCGCAATGGTGCCGCGCTGCGCTTGGGGCACGTCCGGATGCAGTCTGGTGAAGGAACGGACATTGAGTTCGTAGATCAGACCGCCCGGCTGGAACAAAGGCGCCTTGGCCGGCAGCGGCTTGGGTAGCGCGCGGGCGACGGTCTTCGGCATCAGCGGCGCGGTATCGGTGCCTTCGTTGCGCCGGGCGGCAAGCCGCCAATGATGCTGGTAGGGCCGGTCTATCTCGACAGCGTAGGGATCGGTGAGCAGCTTGTCGGGATCGAACCACAGCCCGCGCTCCGGCGCATATTCGCCGTCGGCGCGAAAGCCGTAGCGCGTACCCGCGGCAAGGCCGGCGACGAACAGCGCATGGACGCCTTCGCTTTCCGGCTGGAGTTCGAGCCGGTCGATTTCGCGGGCGCCGGTGTCGTCGAAGATCGACACCCACAGGCGCCGCGCGGACGACGACCAGGCGGCGAAGCGGATGCCTTCGGGAGTGACCGTTGCGCCGAGCTGGGTCATCGGCGCATCCTCCACCCTCCCCCTTGTGGGGAGGGTCGCGAACGAAGTGAGCGGGGTGGGGGTCGGCGCGGGGAAAGCGCTTTACGAGCACCCCCAACCCGATCCGCTGCGCGGATCGACCCTCCCCACAAGGGGGAGGGTAAAGACGTCACCACCCTCAAGTAATCACGCTCGGCTTGTTGCGCCCGGTGTGGCTCTTGATCCCGGCGATATCATCGGCAGCCGCGATCAGGTCAGCGAGCGCCTCTTGCGTGTCGAGATCATGCCGCGCTCTGTCCGGCTCGTAGCGCTCGATGTAGACGCGCAGCGTAGCACCCGACGTGCCGGTGCCGGACAAACGAAACACGACACGCGAGCCGCCTTCGAACAGGATGCGGATGCCCTGGTTCTTGCTCACCGAACCGTCGACGGGATCGTGATAGGCGAAGTCGTCAGCATTGGCGATCTTCAGGCCGCGCACGCTGGTGCCGGGCAGCGAAGCGAGCTTGGCGCGCAACTCGTCGACCAGGGCGTTGGCGCGCTCGGTTTCGACCTCCTCATAGTCATGACGTGAATAGTAATTGCGGCCGTAGGTCGCCCAATGTTCGGTGACGACGTCCTTGCAGCTTTCGCCGCGCACGGCCAGGATGTTCAGCCACAACAGCACCGCCCACAGCCCGTCCTTTTCACGGACATGGTTCGAGCCGGTGCCGGCGCTTTCCTCGCCGCAGATCGTTGCCATGCCGGCATCGAGCAGATTGCCGAAGAACTTCCAACCGGTCGGCGTTTCGTAGATGCCGATGCCGAGCTGTTCGGCGACGCGGTCGGCAGCGCCGCTGGTCGGCATCGAGCGGGCGATGCCTTTGAGGCCGTCCTTGTAGCCCGGCGCCAATTGCGCATTGGCGGCAAGCATCGCCACCGAATCCGACGGGGTGACGAAAATGCCCTTGCCGATGATGAGATTGCGGTCACCGTCGCCGTCGGAAGCGGCGCCGAAATCGGGCGCATCCGGTCCCATCATCTCGTCATAGAGATGCTTGGCGTGGACCAGGTTCGGATCCGGGTGATGGCCGCCAAAATCCGGCAGCGGCTTGTAGTTGCGGCAGGTGCCATTCTCCGCGCCGAGCCGGCGCTCGAGGATTTCCTTGGCATACGGGCCGGTGACCGCATGCATGGCGTCGAAGCGCATGCGGAAGCCGTATTTGAAATTGGCGCGGATGGCGTCGAAGTCGAACAGGCTCTCCATCAATTCGGCATAGTCGGTGACCGGGTCGATAATCTCGACCGCCATGCCGCCGGCGGTCACCGTGCCGATCTTGTCGATGTCGATCTGGTCGATGTCGGCGGTCTTGAAGCTCGAAATCGTCTTGGTCTTTTCGAAGATCGCGTCGGTCAGCTTTTCCGGCGCCGGGCCGCCATTGCCGGCATTGTACTTGATGCCGAAATCCTCGTGCGGGCCGCCCGGATTGTGACTGGCCGACAGGATGATGCCGCCGAAGGTCTTGTATTTGCGGATGACATGCGACGCCGCCGGCGTCGACAATATGCCGCCCTGCCCGACCATCACCTTGCCGAAGCCGTTGGCCGCCGCCATGGCGATGGCCTTCTGGATGACCTCGCGGTTGTAGAAGCGGCCGTCGCCGCCGATCACCAGCGTCTTGCCCTCAAAGCCCTCCAGCGCGTCGAAGATCGACTGGATGAAGTTCTCGGCATAGTGCTCCTGCTGAAAGACAGGCACCTTCTTGCGCAGGCCGGACGTGCCGGGTTTCTGGTCGAGATAGGGTTTGGTGGCGACGGTCCGGATCATGCTTCAGGCAACCCTTTTCGAAAGCAGCAGGCGGTAGAGTTCAACGTATTTGTCGGCGCTCTTGTCCCAGGAGACATCGGCCTTCATGCCCTGGCGCTGGATCTGTTCCCAGACGGCCGGGCTCGAATGCGCATCGACCAGCCGGCGGATGGCGTGCAGCATGGCGCCGCCACTATTGGGCGCGAACTGGAAGCCGGTGGCGACACCGGCCGAGATCGCTGCTTCATTGGCGTCGATGATGGTGTCGGCAAGGCCGCCGGTGCGGGCGACGACCGGCACGCAGCCATAGCGTAGGCCGTAAAGCTGGGTCAGCCCGCAAGGCTCGAAGCGCGACGGGATGACGATGGCGTCGCAGCCGCCCTGCATGGTGTGGGAAAGCCCCTCGTCATAGCCGACGACGACGCCGACACGGCCGCGATGGCGGGCGGTGGCAGCCAGCAGCGCGCCTTCCAGGCCGGCGTCGCCTGAGCCGAGGATCGCCAGCCGCGCGCCGGTGGCGACGACGCCGTCGACCACAGCCGCCAGTATGTCCATGCCCTTCTGCCAGGTCAGCCGGCTGACGACGCAGACGATCGGACTGTCGTCGCGCTCGAGGCTGAAGCGGTCCTCGACAACCGCCCGGTTGGGAAGCCGAGCCTTGAGCGTCGCGGCGGAGTAGGCCGACACCAGATGCTTGTCGGTCTCCGGGTTCCAGATGTCGGTGTCGATGCCGTTGACGATGCCGTAGAGGTCGGAAGAGCGCATGTTGATCAGGCCGTCGAGGCCCATGCCGAATTCCGGCGAGCGGATTTCCTGGGCATAGGTGGGGCTCACCGTGGTGATCGCCCAGGCCGCCTGCAGGCCGGCCTTGAGGAAGCCGACGCCGCCATAGTATTCTACGCCGTCGAGCGCCATCGCCGCGGCCGGCAAGCCGAGCTCGCCAAAAATGCCGGCGCCGAACTGACCCTGGAAGGCAAGGTTGTGAACCGTGATCAGCGACGGCACGCCGACCGCCTTGCCGTAGCGCATATAGGCCAGCGTCATCGCCGACTGCCAGTCATGGGCGTGGACGAGATCCGGCTGGTAGCCGGAAATGGCGCCGCCGGCGATATCGCCACCGACCTGGCTCAGCGCAGCAAAACGCCGCCAGTTGTCGGGCCAATCGGCGCCGGCCGCATTGCCGTAAGGGCCGCCGGGACGGTCGTAGAGATGCGGCGCGTCGAGCACGAACAGGTCGAGCCCGGCGATCTTGACGGCATGGACCGAAGCCTTGCCGCCCTGCAGCAGCGGGTATTGGTAGACAGCCTTCTTTTTCTTGAAGGCGTCCATCACCTGGGGAAAGCCGGGGATGAGCGTGCGCATGGTCACGCCCTTGGCGGCCAGCGCGATCGGCAATGCACCGGTCACATCGGCAAGTCCGCCGGTCTTGATCAGCGGGAATATCTCGGGCGTGACCGACAGAACCTGCATGCGTTTATGGTACCCCGTCTTACAGCTTCAGCTTGTCGATCATGTCCTGCGTGACCAGGCAGATGCCCTTTTCCGAAACCCGGAAACGCTTGGCGTCGAGAACAGGGTCTTCGCCAACCACCAGCCCTTCCGGTATCCTTACACCGTGGTCGATGACGACGCGCTTCAACTTTGCGTTCCGGCCGACATGAACGTCGGGCAGCATGACGACCTCTTCCAGCGTCGAATAGGAGTTGATGCGCGCGCCGGTGAAGATCAGGCTGCGCTTCAGCGAAGCACCCGAGACGATGCAATCGCCTGAGACCAGCGAGGAGACGGCCGAACCGCGCCGGCCATCCTCGTCATGCACGAACTTTGCCGGCGGCTTCAATTCGGCATAGGTCCAGATCGGCCAGTCGCGGTCGTAGAGGTCGAGTTCGGGAGTGATGTCGGTCAGGTCGATATTGGCTTCCCAGTAGGCGTCGACCGTGCCGACATCGCGCCAATAGGCCTCGTTCTCGGCCGTCGAGCGCACGCAGGATTTGGCGAAACGGTGCGCGATCGCCTTACCGTGCTGTACGATGTAGGGGATGATGTCCTTGCCGAAGTCGCGGCTTGAACCCGGCTCGGCGGCATCGCGGCGCAGCTGCTCCATCAGGAACTTGGTCTTGAAGACATAGATGCCCATCGAAGCCAGCGCGAATTCCGGCTTGTCGGGAATGCCGGGCGGGTCGGCGGGCTTTTCGACGAAGGCGATGATGTTGTCCTTGCCGTCGACATGCATGACACCGAAGCCGGTCGCTTCCAAGCGCGGCACTTCAAGGCAACCGACAGTGACGTCGGCATTGGCGTCGACGTGCTGACGCAGCATCAGCTCGTAGTCCATCTTGTAGATGTGGTCGCCGGCGAGGATGACCATGTATTCGGGGCCATAGGCTTCGATAATATCGATGTTCTGGTAGACGGCGTCGGCGGTGCCTTCATACCACTGCGTTTCCGAGACACGCTGGCTGGCCGGCAGGATGTCGAAGCTTTCGTTTCGCTCCGGCCGCAGGAAGTTCCAGCCGCGCTGCAGGTGGCGGATCAGCGAATGCGCCTTGTACTGGGTGGCGACACCGAGGCGGCGGATGCCGGAATTCAGCGCATTGGACAGCGCGAAATCGATGATGCGCGTCTTGCCGCCGAAATAGACAGCCGGCTTGGCCCTGCGGTCGGTCAATTCCTTGAGCCGGCTGCCGCGGCCGCCGGCCAGCACATAGGCCATGGCATCGCGCGCCAGCGGCTGGGTTCTCTTCAAGTCTGCCATTTTTACCCTCCCAAATTACCAGTCTGGAGCATCGCCCGGTCCGCAACGAGTCGACGGACCTAATCCGTAACGAGTTGACGGACCTAGTCCGCAACGAGTTCAAGCATGATCGTCGACAGCGGCGGCAAAAGCATCGTTGCCGAAATGCCTCCTCCTTCCGCCCTGGCTTCGACCACACCGCCATTGCCCTTGCCCGAACCACCGTAGTCCGAAGCGTCGGTGTTGATGATTTCGCGCCATTTGCCGACCTTGGGCAATGGCACGCGATAATTGTCGCGCGGCACTGGCGTGAAGTTGGAAATGACGGCGATCGGGTTGCCGCCGGGCGCGTTGCGCAGCCAGGCGAAGACCGAGTTTTCCTTGTCGTCGACGATCAGCCAGGAGAAGCCGTCCGGCTCGCAGTCGCGCGCATGTAGCGCCGGGCGCGAGCGATACAGATAGTTGAGATCGCGCACCGTCTGCCAGACGCCGCGATGCGGGTGGAAGTCGAGCAGGTTCCAGTCGAGCGCACGCGCCTCGCTCCACTCGCGGCGCTGGGCGAATTCCTGGCCCATGAACAACAGCTTCTTGCCGGGATACCCCCACATGAAGGCATAGAAGGCGCGCAAAGTCGCGAACTTCTGCCAGTCGTCGCCGGCCATCTTGCCGAGCAGCGTGCCCTTGCCGTGCACGACCTCGTCATGGGACAGCGGCAGCACGAAATTCTCGGAGAAGGCGTAGGTAAGGCCGAAGGTCAGGTCGTTGTGGTGATGTTTGCGGAAGATCGGCTCCTTGGCGAAATACTCCAGCGTGTCGTGCATAAAGCCCATGTTCCATTTGAAGCCGAAGCCCAGCCCGCCTTCATGCACCGGCGCCGAGACCTTCGGCCATGAGGTCGATTCCTCGGCGATGGTCATCACGCCGGGATGGTGGCCGTAGACCTCCTTGTTCATCTTCTGCAGGAAGGACACCGCTTCGAGGTTTTCGCGGCCGCCCTTCTCGTTGGGGATCCACTCGCCGGCCTTGCGCGAATAATCGAGGTAGAGCATCGAGGCCACTGCATCCACGCGCAAACCGTCGACATGGTATTTCTCGGCCCAGAACAGCGCATTGTTGACCAGGAACGACACCACCTCGCGGCGGCCGAAATTGTAGATCGCGGTGTTCCAGTCGGGATGAAAACCCTTGCGCGGGTCGGCATGCTCATAAAGTGCTGTGCCGTCGAAATTGGCCAGGCCATGCGCGTCGACCGGGAAATGCGCCGGCACCCAGTCGAGGATGACGCCGACGCCGGCGCGGTGCGCACCGTCGACGAAACGGGCGAAGCCGTCGGGGTCGCCGAAGCGCGCCGAGGGGGCATAAAGTCCGGTTGTCTGATAACCCCATGACGGGTCATAGGGATGTTCGGAGATCGGCAGGAACTCGATGTGGGTGAAGCCGGTCTCGACAGCATAGGGGATCAGCTGGTTGGCGAGTTCGTCCCATGACAGGAAGCTGCCATCATCGTGCTGCTGCCACGAACCGGCATGGACCTCGTAGATCGATATGGCTTCGCGCCGGGGATCGGCCTTTCGCCAGTAAGCGCGATGCGCCTCGTCGCCCCATTCATGCGCCGGCGGCACCGCCGTCACTGAGGCTGTGGCCGGGCGCAATTCCGACTTGAAGGCGAACGGATCGGCCTTGAGCGGCAGGCGCACGCCGTCCGGGGCAATGATCTCGTATTTATAGGGGTGGCCGGCGCCGATATCGGGAATGAACAGCTCCCAGATGCCGGTGTCGCGGCGGTCGCGCATCGTATGGCGGCGGCCGTCCCATTCGTTGAAGTCGCCGACCACGGAGACGCGCCTTGCATTGGGCGCCCAGACCGCGAAATGGACGCCCGACGCGCCTTCATGGTCGAGGAGATGGGCGCCGAGCTTGTCGAACAGCCTGAGGTGCGACCCTTGCGCGATATAGTAGTCGTCCATCGGGCCGAGCACCGGGCCGAAGGAATAGGGATCGGTCAGCCACCAGTCGCCGCCGGCATTTTTGGCGTGATAGCGCAGCGGCTGACGCTTCTTGATCGACAGTCTGCCTTCGAAGAAACCGGCGTCGTCGCGCCGCGTGAGTTCGCCGGCGTTCTTGCCGGCCAGCGTGTATGCGGTGACGAACTCGGCATTGGGGACGAAGCAGCGGGCAACCAGGCTCTTGCCGGCATCATGCACGCCCAGGATTGCAAAAGGATCGCCATGCGTGCCTGCAACAATTGCGGCGACATCGCCGGCTGACGCCAGCCCGTCCGACCCGCTCGTCGTCGCGGTCGCGCGCGGTTTCTTCATCAGGCGGTGTCCCTCCCTGGGAACCAGTTCTTGTGCACAAGACCCATTGTCGTGGCCTCATGCAATCATATCAGGCGGGCACGTTCCAGATTTCTTTCGCATATTGGCGGATCGTGCGATCGGAAGAGAACCAGCCGACGCGGGCAACGTTGCGGATAGCGCGCGCGTACCAATCGGGGCTGTTGCGCCAGACGGCGTCGACATCGCGCTGGGCGGCGGCATAGGCGTCGAAATCCGCCGCCACCATGAACCAGTCGCTGTTGTAGAGACCGTCGACCAGCTCGCGGTAGCGATCCGGCTGGTCGGGCGAGAACACGCCCGACGATACTGCGGCAACAGCCTGCGCCAATTCAGGGGAGACCTCGATCACGGCGCGCGGGTTGTAGCCATTGCTGCGCCGCTCGGCGACTTCCGCCGTGCTCAGGCCGAAGATGAAGATGTTGTCGTCGCCGACGCATTCCCTGATCTCGACATTGGCGCCGTCGAGCGTGCCTATGGTCAAGGCGCCGTTCAGCGCGAACTTCATGTTGCCGGTGCCCGACGCCTCCATGCCGGCAGTCGAAATCTGCTCGGACAGGTCGGCGGCCGGCATCATCACCTCGGCCAGGCTGACATTGTAGTTCGGCACGAACACCACTTTCAGCAGGCCGCGCACCGACGGGTCGCTGTTGATGACCTTGGCAACGTCGTTGGCCAGTTTGATGATCAGCTTGGCATTGTGGTAGCTGGGCGCCGCTTTGCCGCCGAAGAATTTGACGCGCGGCATCCAGTCCTGTTCGGGATGCGAGCGGATCTGGTCGTAGAGCGCGATCGCTTCCAGAATGTTGAGCAGCTGGCGCTTGTATTCGTGGATGCGCTTGACCTGGATGTCGAACAGCGCCGACGGGTCGAGCTTGATGCCGAGCCGGTCGGCGACCAGATTGGCGAGCTTGATCTTGTTGGAGCGCTTGACGGCGGCGAACTTGTCGCGGAAGGCGGCGTCACCGGCAAAGGCTTCGAGCCCCTTGATGGCGTCGATGTCGTCGAGGAAACGGTCCCCGATCGCCGCGCGGGCGAGCGCGGTGAGGCCTGGATTGCACTGGATCAGCCAGCGGCGTGGCGTGATTCCGTTGGTCTTGTTGTTGATGCGATCGGGATAGAGCTTGTGGAGATCGGCAAACACCGTCTCCTTCATCAGCTCGGTGTGCAACGCCGACACGCCATTGATCGAGTGCGAGCCGACAAAGGCCAGGTTACCCATGCGCACGCGGCGGTCGCCATTTTCCTGGATCAGCGAGATGCGGCTGATCTGCTCATTGGAAAACTGGTTGGTGGCGCGGGCCTCAAGCAAAACCTGCGCATTGATGGCGTAGACGATCTGCATATGGCGCGGCAAAAGCCGTTCGAACAGCGGCACCGGCCAGCTTTCCAGCGCCTCCGGTAGCAGCGTGTGATTGGTGTAGCCGAAGGTGCGCTTGGTAATATCCCAGGCCTGGTCGAAATCCATGCCATGGACGTCCATCAGCAGGCGCATCAGCTCCGGCACGGCGATCGCCGGATGGGTGTCGTTGAGATGGATCGCCGCCTTGTCGGGCAGCGAGGCGAGATCGCCATACTGGCTGAGATGGCGCTGGACGATGTCCTGCAGCGACGCGGTGGAGAAGAAATATTCCTGCCGCAGCCGCAGTTCCTGGCCGGCCTTGTGGGAATCGGCGGGGTAAAGCACGCGCGACAAGGCATCGGCCTTGTTGCTTTCGGCCAGCGCGCCGATGTGGTCGCCGGCGTTGAACTTGTCGAGCAGGATCGGATCGACCGGCATGCCGGACCAAAGCCGCAGCGTGTTGACGCGGTTGGCGCGCCAGCCGACCACCGGGGTGTCGTAGGCGACGGCCTGGACATGCTCGGTCGGCTTCCAGACGTGACGCTCGAGCCGGCCATCCTTGGAGGTGATCGATTCCACCGAGCCGCCGAAGCCGACCTCGAAGGCACGCTCCCGCCGCTCGAACTCCCAGGGGTTGCCGTGGTCGAGCCAGGTTTCGGGCAGTTCGACCTGCCAGCCGTCATGGATCTCCTGGCGGAACATACCGTTGGCGTAGCGAATGCCGTAGCCGTGGGCCGGAATGTCGACGGTCGCCATGCTTTCCATGAAGCAGGCGGCGAGCCGGCCAAGACCGCCATTGCCGAGCGCCGCATCCGGTTCGAGCCCGGCGATGAGGTCCAGGTCGACGCCCAGCGACTTGAGCGCTTCTCGCATATTGTCCATCAGGCCGAGATTGGAGAAGGCATCGCGCATCAGCCGGCCGATGAGGAATTCGAGCGACAGGTAATAGACGCGCTTTTCCTGCTGGGCGTAGGCCTCCTGCGTCGCCTGCATCCAGTGATCGACGATGCGGTCGCGCACGACCTTGATCGAGGCGGTCAGCCAATCATATTGCGTAGCAACGGACGTGCCTTTGCCGACCCGGTATTTGAGAGCCAGCAAGACTTCGTCGGCCAGCGTCTTGGGATCGGGTATTTCGAGATCGGGGGCTTTGGCTGTCATTGTTCGCGTCATACTGCCTCTCGTGATCGTGCTGCGATCATACCGGCTTTCGCTCTCAGTCCCAGCCTATCCTAGTGCATCGCAACATACGTTCAATCGATTTAGACCCGCATGCCGCCAGTTCCCCTGCGGCAATTTATCCGTCGAGCGGATCAGGCAGCGAGTGCAGCCTCCGGCGGAACCTTCGCTCCCGTCATGAAGGCGACGGCGTCGGACATGGTATATTGCTTGGGATCGATGACGCAGAGACGGCGGCCGAGCCGATGGATATGAATGCGGTCGGCAACCTCGAAGACATGCGGCATGTTGTGCGAGATCAGCACGATCGGCAGGCCTCGTTTCTTGACGTCGAGGATCAGTTCCAGCACGCGGCGGCTCTCCTTGACGCCGAGTGCCGCGGTCGGCTCGTCCATGATCACCACGCGGCTGCCGAAAGCAGCGGCGCGCGCCACCGCAACGCCCTGACGCTGGCCGCCCGACAGCGTTTCCACCGCCTGGCTGATGTTCTGGATGGTCATCAGGCCAAGCTCGGTCAGCTTGTCGCGGGCGCGCTTTTCCATTGCCGGCCGGTCCAGCATGCGAAGCCAGTCGCCGAGGAAGCCGGGTTTGCGGATCTCGCGGCCGAGGAACATGTTGTCGGCGATCGACAGGGCCGGCGACAAAGCCAGGTTTTGGTAGACCGTCTCGATGCCCGCCTCGCGCGCCTCCATGGGCGATTTAAAAGCGACAGCCTTGCCTTCAAGACGGATCTCGCCTTCGTCGGGCACGGCGGCGCCGGAAATCGCCTTGATCAGCGATGATTTGCCGGCGCCATTGTCTCCGATGACGGCCAGGATTTCGCCGGGGTAGAGGTCGAAGTCGGCATTGTCGAGGGCGGTGACACGGCCATAGCGCTTGATCAGGCCGCGCGCGGTGAGGATGGGTTCCACGGTCATGCCGAAACCTTTCTGATCCATTGGTCGATCGCCACGGCGCCGATGATCAGCACACCGGTGAGCAGCACCTTCCATTGCGGATCGGCGCCCAGCATGTTGAGGCCCATCGAGACGACGCCGACGATCATCGCGCCGAAAAGCGTGCCCAGAATTGAGCCGCGCCCGCCGAACAGTGAAATGCCGCCGATCACCGTCGCGGTTATCGCCTGCAGGTTGTAGTCGGTGACGGCGGCTGACGGCGAGATCGAGCCGTTGCGGCCGATGGAAACCCAGGCAGCGAAAGCGGCGATCAACCCGGCAAGGGTGTAGACCGTCATCAACACCTTCTTGGTCTGGATACCAGACAGCTTCGCCGCCTCCTGATCATCGCCAACGGCGTAGACATGGCGGCCCCAGGCGGTGTGATTGAGCACGTACCAGAGGATCAAAACGAGCACGACCGTGGCGATGACGCCCAGTGTGAGCACCGCCGTGCCGATCTTGAAACTCAGGGCAAAGAGATGCAGCAGCGGCGCCTGGGCGTCGACGTCGGTATCGCGGATCGTCTCATTAGCCGAATAGATGAAGTTCGTCGCCATGACGATGTTCCAGGTGCCGAGCGTGACGATGAACGGCGGCAGCTTCATGTAGGCGACCAGCAAACCGTTGAGCAGGCCGCAGGCTGCGCCGGCGGCAAGCCCGATGGGCACTGCGAGCACGGCCGGCATGCCGTAGCTGACCGCGCAATTGCCCATGATCACGGCTGAAATCACCATGATCACGCCGATCGACAGGTCGATGCCGGCGGTCAGGATGACCAGTGTCTGCGCGGCACCGAGGATGCCGACGATGGCGATCTGCTGCAGGATCAGCGTCAGCGTATAGGATGAGAAGAAACGCCCGCCAATGGCGATGCCGAAAATTACGATCGACAGGACCAGCACAATCAGCGGCACCGCCGCCGGCGTGGAGTGCAGGAAATGCTGGATGCGCTTGACGGCCGATTTGTGCTCGTCAAAGGCGGCAACGCTTGTGTCGCTGCTCGAGAGAACCTTCTCGAATTCCTGTGCTTGAGCCATGTTTCCTCCCCTGGGCTTCAGCTCCATGCCGATACCCGCTCGCGCCTGTCCGGTCTGCTGCCGGGATTATTCGCGTGACGCATCGTCCACCCGAAGCGGCCGGGGATCAAGCCCCCGGCCGTCAGCTTGCCGCTGGCTGTCAGGCAGCCATCAGCCCCAGCACTTGGCGAGGCCTTCCTTGGTGTCGATCGACTTCACGCCATTGGCCGGCTTGTCGGTGACGAGGTTGACGCCGGTGTCGAAGAAGTTCTTGCCTTCGGTCGGCTTCGGCTTGGCGCCGTCCTTGGCGAAGGCGGCGATCGCCTCGATGCCGAGTGCCGCCATCTGCAGCGGGTATTGCTGCGAGGTGGCGCCAATGACGCCTTCGGTCACCGACTTCACGCCGGGGCAGCCGCCATCGACCGAGACGATCAGCACCTGGCTTTCGAGACCGACCGCCTTGAGCGCCTGGTAGGCGCCGACAGCGGCGGGCTCGTTGATGGTGTGGATGACGGTGATGGAGTTGTCCTTCTGCAGAAGGTTTTCCATCGCCTTGCGGCCGCCTTCTTCATTGCCGTTGGTGACGTCGTGGCCGACGATGCGGGCATCGTCCTCATCGCCGATCTTGTTGGGATCCTTCACGTCGATGCCGAAGCCCATCATGAAGCCCTGGTCGCGCAGCACATCCACGGTCGGCTGTGAGGGGGTCAGGTCGAGGAAACCGATCTTGGCGTCCTTGGCCTTGTCGCCGAGGGTCGCGGCTGCCCAGGCGCCGATCAGCTTGCCGGCTTCCAGATTGTCCGTCGCGAAGGTCGCGTCGGCGGCATCGATCGGGTCCAGCGGGGTATCGAGCGCGATCACCAGCAGGCCGGCGTCACGCGCCTTCTTCACCGTCGGCACGATGCCCTTGGTGTCGGACGCGGTGATCAGGATGCCCTTGGCGCCGTCGGCGATGCAGCTTTCGACCGCCGCCACCTGGCTCTCGCTGTCGCCGTCGATCTTGCCGGCATAGGTCTTGAGGTCGACGCCAAGTTCCTTGGCCTTGGCGGTCGCGCCCTCCTTCATCTTGACGAAGAAGGGGTTGGTGTCGGTCTTGGTGATCAGGCAGGCGCCGACGCCGGCGGCCGATGCTGTCGAAGCAAACGCCATCAGGCCGAGGCCTGCCGCGGCGAACACGGTGGACTTCAATAATGCTTTGGTCACGATCTTCCTCCCATGGAACTATGCGGATGCCGCCAACCGGCATCTCGAGCGCATCCACTGAAGTTCTCCCAGTGTGGACGCGCCCTCAAATGACACCAGCGGGAGCCGCCTGTCAATAATTAAATCACTCTTATTTATTATTGACAGCTTTGCGTGGTTCACTCATTCTGCCGCAAAAGCAGTAAGAATAAACCAAGGGAGGAACAAGGGTGGAGACCGGCATTGCGAGGCACGGTTCGCCCGAGGCGGCCGCCAGCCGTCTCCACCGTGGCACCAACCAGAGCGGCATGCGCGACCACAATGAGCGGCTGGTGCTGTCGTTGGTTCGCCAGCATGGCAGCCTGGCCAAATCAGACATTGCGCGCATGACCGGGCTTTCAGCGCAGACCGTCTCGGTCATCATGCGCGAACTGGAGGAGGACAGCCTGCTGCTGCGCCAGGCGCCGTTGCGCGGCAAGATCGGCCAGCCCTCCATCCCGATGGCGCTGAACCCCGAAGGCGCCTTCTTCATCGGCCTCAAGATCGGCCGCCGCAGCGCCGAACTGGTGCTGATCGATTTCCTCGGAACTGTGCGTTCCATGCTGCAGCATTCCTATCGCTATCCGGCGCCGCGCGAGACGGTTGAGTTCGTCACCGAAGGCATGAAGACGATGCGCGCCGAACTGACACCTGCGCAGGACAAGCGCATTGCCGGGCTCGGCATCGCCATGCCGTTCGAACTGTGGAACTGGGCCGACACGGCAGGTGCGCCGCGCGATATCATGGACGAATGGCGCCACCGCGACATCCGCGCCGACATCCAGTCGCAATGCGAATTCCCGGTCTATTTGCAGAACGACGCGACGTCGGCCTGCGGCGCCGAACTGGTGTTCGGCCAGACCGGCGGCGCGCGCGACTTCGTCTATTTCTACATCGGCGCCTTTGCCGGCGGCGGCATCGTGCTCAATGGCCGGCTTTTTGGCGGACCGACAGGCAATGCCGGGGCGCTGGGTTCGATGCCGGTGCCGGGACCAGACGGCAAGCCGACGCAGCTCATCGACGTCGCCTCGATCGCCATGCTGGAAAAGGCGCTTAACGCACGCGGCGTCGAGGCTTCGCATCTGTGGACGTCGCCTGAGGATTGGGGCGAGATCGGTCACGAGCTCGACGACTGGATCGCCAATGCCGCTCAGGCGCTGGCCTATGCCATCGTATCGGCGTCATCGGTGATCGATTTCGAGGCCGCGGTGATCGACGGCTGGATGCCGCTCGCTGTCCGGCGCCGGCTCGTCGATGCGATCAGGCAGGCGATCGGTACGATCGATGGCGAAGGGCTGAAGCTTCCGGTGGTGCGCGAAGGCACCGTCGGCATCCATGCCCGCGCGCTGGGCGGCGCCAGCCTGCCGCTGTCCGAACGCTTCCTCATCGGTTCGACCACCATTTCCCGGAGCACCTGAATGCTGATCGGTATTCCGTCGCTGCTCGGTCCGGAGCTTCTGGCGACATTGCGCGCCATGGGCCATGGCGACGAGATCGCGCTTGTCGACGGCAACTACCCAGCGGAGGAGCAGGCAAACCGGCTGGTGCGCGCCGACGGTCTTCACCTCATACCGGTGCTTGACGCCATTTTGAGCGTTCTGCCGGTGGATGATTTCGTGCCGGAAGCGCTGTTTCGTGCCTCGGTCAAAGGCGATCCCTCGGTCGCCGATCCGGTCCACCATGAAATCGAAACGATCTGCACCAGGCGCGCGCCGGGCCGCAAGGTGGTTGCGCTGGCGGGCGCCGACTTCTATGCACGCGTCCGGTCGGCATATGCGATCGTCGCGACCAGCGAACCCCGGCTCTACGCCAACATCATCATCCGCAAGGGCGTGATCTATCCGCCGGAGAACAAGAAATCATGATCCTCTGCTGCGGCGAAGCCCTGATCGACATGCTGCCGCGCACCACGACACAGGGCGAGCCGGCCTTTGCGCCCTATGTCGGCGGCGCGGTGTTCAACACGGCGATCGCGCTTGGCCGCCTCGGCGCGCCCGCCGGCTTCTTTTCCGGCCTGTCGTCGGATCTGTTCGGCGGCCAGTTCCGCGAGGCGCTCGGCGCAAGCAAGGTCAGCTCCACCTATGCGCACACCTCCCCTCGCCCGACCACGCTCGCCTTCGTGCGGCTCACCAACGGCCAGGCGACCTACACTTTCTACGACGAAAACACCGCCGGGCGCATGCTGACGACAGAGGATCTGCCGAAACTGGGCGCCGAGATCGAAGCCATGCTGTTTGGCGCCATCAGCCTGATTTCGGATCCGGCGGGTGCTGCCTACGAAGAATTCATGAAACGCGAGCACCAACGCCGCGTCATGATGCTCGACCCCAACATCCGGCCGAACTTCATCCCCGACAAAGCCAAGCACCTCCGGCGCATCCGCTCGATGATGGCGATGGCCGACATCGTGAAGCTATCGGATGAGGATCTGCACTGGTTCGGCGAGGCCGGCTCGCATGAGGACGTCATCGGCAACTGGCTGGATCGCGGCCCGAAGCTGATCGTCGTTACCCACGGCAGCGAAGGTGCCGTCGGCTACAGCAGGGAACACAAGGTCACGGTGATGCCGCATAAGGTGGAGGTGGTCGACACGGTCGGCGCCGGCGACACTTTCAATGCCGGCATTCTGGCCTCGCTGCACGAGCAAGGCCTGCTCACCAAGGCCGGGATCGGCGGCCTTTCGGAGGACGCCATCCGTCAGGCGCTGGCGCTCGGCGCCAAAGCGGCGGCGGTGACCGTGTCGCGGGCCGGCGCCAACCCGCCCTGGCGGCACGAAATCGCCTGATCCACGCTTAGTCCGCCGCCAGCCGCTGCAAGCAGCCGATCACTTTATGTTTCCGCGAGCCGGAAAGACGCACTGAATCAGCCGGATTAATAGGCGGCGAAGCCCGGATTTCCGCCATCTTGCGGCAATGCAGGGAAAGCCTGAAGTAACAGGCTGCGACACCTAGACAACCCGTCCCGCGGCCGGTCCGGCTTTCTAGACCGGCCCAACTCTGGTACCAGCGGCCCGGTTAAGTTGTTGTTTCTGTGCGTGTCATTGTCCCCGGGGCAGCCCGCACCACACCGTTTTTGAGGCCGACATGCAGTTCATCGATCTTGGCGCGCAGCGCGAACGTATCCGCGACCGGCTGAAGGCCGCGATCGACAATGTCGTCGAGGAAGGCCGCTATATCCTCGGACCGCAAGTCACCGAATTCGAAAACAAGCTCGCAGCCTATATCGGCACCAAGCATGTCGTGGCCTGCGCCAACGGCACCGACGCGCTGCTGTTGCCGCTGTTTGCCGCCGGTATCGGCCCCGGCGACGCGGTGTTCGTGCCGAGCTTCACCTTTGCCGCGACGGCGGAAGTGGTGGCGCTTGCCAAGGCCGAACCGGTTTTCGTCGATGTGGACGCCGAGACCTACAACATCGACATCGCCAGCCTCGAGGCGGCGATCGCCATGATCAAGAAGGAAGGCCGGCTGAAGCCGAAGGCGATTGTTCCCGTCGACCTGTTCGGGCTTGCCGCCGACTACGAGGCGATCATGGCGATTGCCAAGCGCGAAGGGCTGCTGGTGATCGAGGATGCGGCGCAGTCGATCGGCGGTTCGGCCGACGGCACAATGTGCGGCGCCTTCGGCCATGTCGGCTCGACCAGCTTTTATCCGGCCAAGCCGCTGGGCTGCTACGGCGATGGCGGCGCGATGTTCACCAATGACGACGCGCTGGCCGACCAGCTGCGCTCGTTTGCGTTCCACGGTAAGGGCGAGACGCAGTATGACAATGTCCGCGTCGGCATCAATTCACGCCTCGACACGATCCAGGCGGCGATCCTGATTGAGAAATTCGCCATCCTCGAAGACGAGATGGTCGCCCGCCAGGTGGTGGCCAAGCGCTACGCCGAAGGTCTCGGCGACATCGTCAAGGCGTCACGCAATCTGGGCGGTGGCCGCTCGGCCTGGGCGCAATACGCCATCGAGACGCCGAAGCGCGACGGGTTGAGGGCGCATCTCGGCGAAAAGGGCATCCCTTCGGTGATCTATTATGTGAAGCCGCTGCACGAGCAGGTCGCCTATCGCGACTATCCGCGCACGCCGACCGGGCTTGCGGTTTCGGAGGAACTGCCGAAGCGCATCCTGTGCCTGCCGATGCATCCCTATCTCAGCGAAGCCGACCAGGACCGCATCATCGAGACGATCCGCAACTACATTGGCTCGAACTCGGCGCATGTAGCGGCGGCGTAAGTTACGCCGCGTCCGCCGCCTTCCCGCTCGCAATAAAATGCGGGTTGGCGAAATCCTCGTCGTCGCTCTGTTTGCGCTTGCCATAGGTGAGCGGCTCGCCGTCCAGCGTGCGCGTCATGCCGCCGGCGGCGCGCAGTACGGCGTCGCCGGCCGCCGTGTCCCATTCCATGGTGCGGCCGAAGCGCGGATAGATGTCGGCTTCGGCTGCGGCGAGCAGGCAGAATTTCAGCGATGAGCCGACCGAGACGATCTCGGCGGCGCCGAGATCCTTGATGAAGGCTTCGGTCTCCGGGGTGTTGTGCGAGCGGCTGGCAACGACCGCCAGCGGCGTGACCGCCCTCCTAACCAAAATCCGCCGGCGGCCGACGATACGGAAGTCGCCATCGACCTCGATTGCTTCGGCCCAGCCCGGCCGTCCAGAGAAGAACCGCCCGCTGCACGGTGCGAAGACGACGCCGATCTCCGGCACGCCGTGCCGGACAAGCGCGATGTTGACGGTGAAATCGGTCCGGCGGTTGACGAATTCCTTCGTTCCATCGAGCGGATCGATCAGGAAGAAGGCGCCATCCAGATCGGGCGGCACAATGCCTTCGGCGACCTCTTCCTCGGCCACGCAGGGAATATCGGGATAGGCCGCACGCAGGCCGGCGAGGATGATCGTCTCGCTCTCGCGGTCGGCTTCCGTGACCGGCGAGGAGTCCGACTTGCTGTCGACCGCGCAGCCGGCCTTGAAGACCCGCATCACCTCGCGTCCGGCTTCGAGCGCCAGGCGCTCGAACACGTCGAGCATCACTTCGTCGTCAGATGCCGCCGCCGCTGTCATATTGGTCTTCGGCAATGTCGCGCTCATTCAGCCAGTGTTCCAGAGCCTCTACCATCTCCTCGGCTGTCTTGCCGAGTGTCTTGAGATGGATTTCGGGATTTTCGGGAGCTTCATACGGGGAATCGACGCCGGTGAAGTTCTTGATCTCGCCATTCAGCGCCCGTGCGTAAAGGCCTTTCGGGTCGCGTCGGGCGCATTCCTCGAACGGCGTATCGACGAACACTTCGACGAACTCGCCGTCGGCCATCAACTCCCTGGCCATGCGCCGCTCGGCGCTGAAGGGGGAAATGAAGGAGACGATGACGATCAGCCCGGCATCGGCCATCAGCTTTGCCACTTCGGCGACACGGCGGATGTTTTCGACCCGATCGGCGTCGGTGAAGCCGAGATCGCGGTTGAGGCCGTGGCGGACATTGTCGCCGTCGAGAATGTAGGTGTGGCGCCCGGAAGCGAACAGCTTCTTCTCAAGCAGATTGGCGATGGTCGACTTGCCCGAGCCGGAAAGACCGGTGAACCAGAATACGGCGGGGCGCTGGCTCTTGAGGTCGGAGCGGCCGCGCTTGCCGACATCGAGCGACTGCCAATGGATGTTTTCGGCGCGGCGCAAGGTATGCAGGATCATGCCGGCGCCGACCGTGGCATTGGTGATGCGGTCGATCAGGATGAAGGCGCCGGTATCGCGGTTGTCGGCGAAGGTGTCGAAGGCGATCGGCGCCCGGGTCGAGATGTTGCAGATGCCGACTTCGTTCATCTCGAGCGACTTCGCCGCCTCGCGAGCGAAGTCGTTGACGTTGACGCGGTATTTCAGGTCGGTGACGGTGGCGCTGGTCTGGTCGGTCTCGGTGCGCAGTATATAGGAGCGTCCCGGCAGCAGCGCTGCCTCGTCGAACCAGACGATGTTGGCGGCGAACTGGTCGGCGACCTGCGGCCGTGCCGCCGGCGACACCAGCATGTTGCCTCTGGAGACCTCGACCTCGTCATCGAGCACAAGGGTGATGGCCTGGCCGGCCACCGCCTGGGCAAGATCGCCGCCTTGCGCGACGATGCGCTTGACCCGCGAGGCCTTGCCGGATTTGGCGACCACCACCTCGTCGCCCTGCGCGACGGAGCCGGACGCGATGGTGCCGGCAAAGCCGCGGAAGTCGAGATTGGGCCGGTTGACATACTGCACCGGAAACCGGAACGGCAGTTCGACCGCGGCCTCGTCGACCGATATGGTTTCGAGATGCTCGATCAGCGACGGGCCGGAATACCACGCCGTCTTTCCGGAGCGGCTGGTGACATTGTCGCCATAGCGGGCCGACATCGGGATCGGCACGATCGTCTGGAAGCCGAGCTCGTGCGAGAACTGCCGGTAATCCTCGACGATACGGTCGAACACCGCCTGGTCGAAATCGACGAGGTCGATCTTGTTGACGGCAAGCACGATATGGCGGATGCCGAGCAGCGAAGCGATGATCGAGTGGCGCCGGGTCTGGCGCAGCACAGCCTGGCGCGCATCGATCAGCACGATGGCGAGATCGGCAGTCGATGCGCCGGTCGCCATGTTGCGGGTGTACTGTTCATGGCCGGGCGTGTCGGCGACGATGAACTTGCGCTTGGGCGTGGCGAAGAAGCGGTAGGCGACGTCGATGGTGATGCCTTGCTCGCGCTCGGCCTCGAGGCCGTCGACCAGAAGCGCGAAGTCGATGTCGTCGCCAGTGGTGCCGTGCTTGCGGGAATCGCGCTCGAGTGCGGCGAGCTGGTCCTCGAAGATCTGCTTTGTGTCGGACAGAAGACGGCCGATCAGCGTCGACTTGCCGTCGTCGACCGAGCCGCAGGTGAGGAAGCGCAGCAGCGACTTCTTCTCCTGCGCCGCCATGTATTCGCGCACGCCGTCGGTGGGAGCGAGGCTCTTGGCCAGGATATGGCGCATGCTCAGAAATATCCCTCGCGCTTCTTCTTTTCCATCGAGCCGGCTTCATCGCGGTCGATGAGGCGGCCCTGGCGCTCGGAGGTGCGCGCCGTCAGCATCTCGCCGACGATGGCTTCGAGCGTGTCCGCGTCGGATTCGATGGCGCCGGTCAGCGGATAACAGCCGAGCGTGCGGAAACGCACCAGACGGTTCTCCATCGTCTCACCGGGGCGCAATTGCATGCGATCGTCATCCTTCATGATCAGCATGCCGTCGCGTTCGACCACCGGCCGCTCCTTGGCGAAATAGAGCGGCACGATCGGGATGTTTTCCTGCAGAATGTACTGCCAGATATCGAGCTCGGTCCAGTTCGACAGCGGAAACACGCGGATCGATTCGCCCGGCGCGATGCGGGTGTTGAAGATCTTCCACATCTCCGGCCGCTGGTTCTTCGGGTCCCAGACATGCTGGGCGTTGCGGAAGGAAAAGATGCGCTCCTTGGCGCGCGACTTCTCCTCGTCGCGCCGAGCCCCGCCGAAGGCAGCGTCAAAGCCGTATTTGTCGAGCGCCTGGCGCAACGCCACCGTCTTCATGACATGGGTGTGGGTGTTCGAGCCATGGTCAAAGGGGTTGATACCGTCGCGCACGCCGTCTTCATTGACGTGGACCAGCAGGTCGAAGCCGAGCTTCTGCGCCATCTGGTCGCGAAAGGCGATCATCTCGCGGAACTTCCAGGTGGTGTCGACATGCAGGAAGGGGAAAGGCGGCTTGGCCGGATAGAAGGCCTTCATCGCCAGATGCATCAGCACGGAGGAATCCTTGCCGACGGAATAGAGCATCACCGGCTTGGAGAAGGAGGCGGCAACCTCACGGAAGATGTGGATGGACTCGGCCTCGAGCCGCTGCAGGTGCGTAAGCGCGATGTTCATGGACTGTGAGCGTTCTCTCGTGCAATCCAGACCTTGCATCAGATGGATCGGGCGTCCTTTTCAGCCGCCCGGTTCAAGCTTCACTGCTGGACACTATCGGTTCGTGCCGGCGTTCTAGCAGATCGCCACCTGATATAACAACGCTGGAAAGGCCGGCGGCCACACCGATCGGCAACGAATTTTCCATGAAAAGCCTAGAATCCGGAAATTCCTGCCCGACGGAGCGATAGCATTCAAAGGCCGGGAAAAATCTTGCCTGGACCGAAAGAAACGCCGGCCGGACCTCGTCGCACTTTCGAAAACCGCACCCAGCCGCTATACCGGCTCCTGAACCTGCGCCGGGCGGCATGCCGCAAATGCCGCCGCCAAACATTGTCCGTCGCCACGCGACCCAGCGCATTGTGAACCAGAGCATTGACCCCGATCTCCGCCATCAAGCAGCACGTTTCGCCGTCACGGATCAACGTCACCTTCTCCATTTTGTGCTTCTTTTTCCCGCCGGTACTGGGATCGGCGGTCAGCTTTTTGTTCAATGGCGGCGGCCTGTGGTCGGTGCTTCTGCTTGCGCTGAAAAGACGGCGTTTCAACATCGACCGGCCGATGACCGCGATGACGGTGGCCATCTATGCCTATTGCGCAGCCAGCGTGCTCGCCTCCATCGTCAACAATTCGATCGCCAGGGATGCGCCGCATCTGGCAGGGCTGATCACCTTCCTGTTTTTCCCTGTCTCATACGCGACCTGGAGCATTACCGAGAAAACCACGCTGACGCGCATCGTCGTGCTGGCGAGCGCCGCCGCCTGTTTTGGCGCCCTGCTGCTGGCGGTCGTGCAATATCACGGGCTGGGCATACGGGCCGAAGGCGGCGCCGGCAATCCGATCGTGTTCGCGACCGTCGCCTGCCTCAGCATGATGATGTGCCTGGCAGGCGCCTTATCGGGTGTCGAAAAGAACAGGGCGTTGCTGGCCTGCGCGACATTGGCCGGCGCGGTCGACATTGTCTATTCGGGGTCGCGGATCATCTGGCTGGCGATGCTGGTGGCCGGCATCGCGGTCCTGCTGATCAACCGTCGCAAGCTCAACAACAGAAACGCCATTCGGCTTTTGCTGATTGCGGGCGCGATCGGCATCGTCATCGCGGTCATTGGTCTCCCCATCATTTCCGAGCGCGCGGCCTTCCTGTTCAGCGACTGGGATGCGCTCGCCACGAAGGGCGACCACACGACCGCGCTCGGCTTGCGCGCAGCACTTTGGCAGATTGGGCTGAGCGCCTTCCACGACATGCCGATTTTCGGTCACGGCATTGCTGCAAGCCGTGAGCTGATAAAGGATGGATTCCACAATCAGTTCCACATGCCGTCCACGGGCTTCAGCCATTTTCACAATGGCTTCCTGACTGCATTGGTGGAGGCCGGGCTGCTTGGAGCCGTAACGCTCGCGGCTGTGTTCTTCGTTGCCGCGAGAAACGCGGCCATCGTGCTGCGCACCAGCACGGACGCGATCGAGCGGTTCGGCGCCACGATGATTGTCGTCACTGCGATCACCTACCTCATCGGCGGCCTGACCGGCATTCTGGTCGGCCACGACATCCTCGATGCCACACTGATGGTGTTCCTGGTGTCCGGGACATATCTTGCATCGGGCCGGCAACAAATGCTGCCGGAACAACAGGCACCGGCCCCGGCGCCCCAGGCAAGCCGGCCGTGAAAGTGCTGGTCACAGGCGCGACGGGTTTCATCGGCAGGCAGGTCGTCAACCAGCTGCGCGAAGCCGGGTTCGGGGTGCGCATGGCATCGCGCCACCCGGAACGGCTCGATCCCGTGAGCGATGCGGTTTTGTTGCCGGACTTCGACGCACCGGCTCAGGCATACCAGGCGCTGATGCGAGATATCACCCATGTCGTCCACTGTGCGGCGCTCAACAATGACCGCAAGGCGAGCGAAGCCGACTTCATGGCAGCCAACGCGACACTGACCGCGCAGCTGGCGCGCGCGGCCGCCTCGCGGACAAGCGGGCGCTTCATCTATCTGTCGTCGATCCGGGCAGTAGCCGGTCCCGGTTTCAGCGGAACGATCAGCGAGGCGACGCTCCCTGCCCCGCAATGCGCCTACGGGCGCTCGAAACGCGAAGGCGAGATCAAGACACTGGAAGCCTATGCGTCCAGGCCCTCCGATGCCACGGCGCTGCGCCTGCCGCCGGTCTATGGCGAAGGCATGAAGGGAAACCTGCGTGGAATGATGCGGGCTGCCGCCATTGCCTTACCATTGCCCTTAGGCGCTTTCACCGCAGTTCGTTCGCTGATATCGCGCGACGCGGTGGCTGGCGCCGTGGCGCATCTTTTGACTCGTCCCACGCCACCGCGCCCGACCTATGTCCTGGGCGATGCTTCCCCCGTTGCGATGTTCGAAATCTTGACTGCATTCAGGCACGGATACGACGTTCCGACCCGGCTCGTTCCTGTGCCGGCCTGGCCATTCAGGCTGTTCGCCACACTGCTTGGCAGAAAAGCAGCGTACGACGCTTCCATGGCGACACAGATTTGCGACCCGTCACTGCTGATCTCGGAAGGCTGGATGCCGGAAACCGACACGCTCGGCCGGATTGAGGAACTTGCACGACAGGCCCGTCAGGTCCGGTAGATTGTGCCAAGCAGGATTTTGACGTCGAGTCCGATCGAGGCTCCCCTGAGATATTCGGCATCGGTTTCGGCGCAGAGTTTCGGATCCGACATGTCGATGCCTCTCATCTGCGCAAGCCCGGTAATGCCTGGAAGTGCGGCAAGCACACCCAATTGCCTGCGGCGGTCGACCAACTCGGTTTGCGTGGGCAGGCATGGACGCGGCCCGACCAGGCTCATCTCGCCCTTCAGCACGTTCCAGAGCTGCGGCAGCTCGTCGATCTTGAATTTTCGCAGCACCTTACCGGCGGCGGTGACGGAGTTTGCCGGCGCCTGATGCGAGGGCAGAGATGGCGTTCCCACAACCATCGTGCGCAGCTTGTGGCAGCGAAACAGCACCCCGTGCTGGCCGACGCGAGTTTGGGAGAGGAGTGCCGGTCCGGGCGACGACAGCCTGATTGCCAGTATGGCAAGCAGGGTGACGGGCGAGGTCAGCGGCAACAGAACCGCCGCCGCGACGAGATCGAAAGCTCGCTTGGGTCCCCTCATGGCCATCTCAGCATGCTCTAGATCCGCCGCCAGATGAAGGCCAGATAGAGCCCAAGCGTCCCAGCCAGCGTCTGCCGGTAGACGCCGCTTTTCCTGAGAAGGCGCAGGCGTCGCAGGATACCGCCCTTTCGTGCCCTGATGAACAGGCCGAGACAGGCGGCGGCATCCCTCGAGAGGATGTCGCGATTGACCGCCAGGCCGCTCAGATTGTGATCGGTCCAGACGGCGAACTCGCCCCTGAACAGGCGCCCCAGCCGCGACAGCCTCGCCTTCCACGACACGTTGGCGCCGACCAAGTTTGCCTCATGCTGGCGGTAGCGCACCAGCGGTCGCGGGTCATAGCGGACAATGCCGCCGGCAGCCGTGACGATCAGATAGGTCCACCAGTCATGGCTGACGAACTCGGTCCTTGCCGATGCCTTTGCCAGCAACTTTCGCGCGGCGCGGTTGATCATCATCGTGTTGCCGCCGGCAATGCTTTGCACAAGCGCATTGCGAAATGCGGGTGGATGCTGGAACAGCGGCGAATACCCTTGCGCTGCTCCGGTTTCGGACATGGTCGCGGTTCTGGAGCAAAACAGCAGCGGCGTTCCGGCGTCGTGCCCTTGCATCCAGGCAATGGCGCTCTCCAGCCTGTCCGGCTCCCAGATGTCGTCCTGGTCGCAGAAGGCGTAGTAGTCGGCCTCGATGCGCGGATCGATGATCATCGCGCGGAAATTGGCGGCAAAGCCTTGGCGAGGACCATTCGACAGGGTCAACCGGCCCTTGGACCAGCGGCTCTGCCAGGCGCCGATAATGGCCGAAGTGCCGTCTGTCGAACCGTCGTCGGAAACCCAGAGGTCGACAACAGGATGCGATTGCGCAGCCAGCGACGCGAGCTGCTCGTCAAGGAAAGCCGCGCCATCTTTCGTGCCCAGCAGCACGGCCACGCGCTGATCTTGTCTGCTCACTGGTTCAAAATCATCTGCAAACGCCTGGGAACGGCCATCGGATCGGTTTCAATAGCCAATCCCGGTCGATCAGGACAGGCTCTTTGTTTTGACGCAATCCCGGACGGAAAACCGCTCCACACTTTTCCTGGAATTGCTCTAACCAGCTTGCCCGACTGTTTTCGCAACGGTTTCCCGGCGTGCGTCACTTGGAGGCTCTTCCGCCTGATAGAGGCCGGCCATGACGGCGAGCGCCGAGGCCTTGTCCTGATCGCGCATGGCCGCCTGCAGCAATGTCAGCGCCGCCTGGACCTTGGGCCATCCCACGACATCGGTCCTGAGGCCGAAGATCTTGGGGATATCCAGCGCGACGATCTCCTCATTGCCGCCATGCAGCACCTCGTGAAGCTTCTCGCCCGGCCTGATCCCGGTGAAACGGATCGGAATGTCGGTGTAGGGGCTTTTGCCGGCCATGCGGATCATGGTTTCAGCGACTTCGAGGATCGGCACCGGCTTGCCCATGTCGAGCATGTAGATGGCGTAGTCGTCCTTGCCCTGGCGCCGCTCGGCGTCGGCCGCCGACATGATGACGAGGTCGACGGCTTCGGCCACCGTCATGAAGTAGCGGGTCATGCGGCGATCGGTGATGGTGACCGGACCGCCGGCCTCGATCTGCGCCTGGAAGATGGTGGCGACCGAGCCATTGGAGCCGAAGACATTGCCGAACCGCACGGCGATGAACTTGGTGCCGGAGCGACGGCCGCTGGGCCCGGTGGCGTGCGTTTCGTGCAGCGAAGAGACGATCTGCTCGGCGGCGCGTTTCGTCATACCGAGCACCGAGGTCGGATCGACCGCCTTATCGCTGGAAATCAGCAGGAACTGCGGCACCCCGCATTTAGCGGCAACCTCGGCGCAGACGAGGGTGCCCAAAATGTTGGTCTGGATCGCCGATTCCCAATTTTCTTCGAGCAGCGGCACATGTTTGAGCGCGGCGGCATGGAAGATGATGTCGGGCTTGAAATCGCTGACGACGCGGGTGATCTGGCGCCGGTCTGTGACATCGACGATGCGGCTCTTGAGCCGGACATGGTCCTTTTCGTCAACCTGCTGGTCGAGCTGGAAAATACCGAACTCCGAGATATCGGCGACCAGAACCGCCTGCGCGCCAAGTTCCAGCGACCGCTTGACCAGGATGCGACCGATTGAGCCGGCGCCGCCGGTGACCAGGACGCGCTTGCCACCGATAAAGCCGCCGATCCGCTCCATATCGGAAGCAACTGTGGAGCGGCGCAGGATGGTTTCCATCTCGACAGCGTCGAGTACCAGCTTTCCGCCTTGGCCGAGCTCCGAAACGCCGGAGAATTGGACGACGGCGATACCGCTGTGACGGGCGACACGGACCAGTTCCGAATATTCCTCGATCTCGCGTTCGGTGCCATTGCCGAAAATCAGCATGTCGAGGCTTTTGGTGCCTCTTGCATATTCTTCGAGGACCTCGACCAGGCGGGGCCGCACGGCCACCACCGGAACGCCCTGTATCTGCGTGCCCAACGGCGCGCCGTTCTCGATGGCCATGATGCCGGCGATGGAATATTCGGCCGGCTCGGCCGTGCGTGTGAAGCGGATGATGACGTCTGCTTCGCCAAGCCTGCCGACGAACAGCGCTTGTTTGATCGCCGCATTGTTTGCGTTGCGGCTCAGGATTCGCCAGCTCGCCCCGTCGCGCAGGAACCGGTAATAGAGCCGAGGCGCCGATATGATGGTGAAGGAGACGAGGAAAAAGACGATGAACTGGCGCTCGTTGAGGCCGGTCACCGGCTGAAACGATCGAACCGCCAGCGAGACGACATAGAGCGTGACGGTCAGGATGGCGCAGCTCTTCAGGATGTTGAAGAAGTCCGGCGTGGAGGCGAAACGCCACACGGTGTTGTAGAGGCCGCAATAGCGAAACAGCATATGGCTGAGAAAAACAATACTTGCCCAGCACGCCAGGCCGGCCGTGGAGAGCGCGTCGAATGAAAGTCTCGACTGAGAAAGCCCCAGACTCAGCGCCACCGCGACCAGGACCATGACCAGATCCTGGATCATTATAATGGCGCGCCGCATCTTCGGCCGAAGTCCGGACACGACCTCTACATAGGATGTCATTGGGTAGTACTGAACTCCAGGCGCAAGGACTTGGACACTAACGTAGTGCGAGAGCGACGGAAACCCGTCACCGATCACCTGTTTAGAGTGCCAATCCCCAGCCCCGCCGCTTTGTATCGCATAGCGTGGAGTTGTAGTCATCGCCAGATATTTTTTTGGAAATTCCCTTGGCTGACCTTCAATCCAGACGATCGGGCGGGAGGCGCGCACCGAGATCCATGCGCATTTGCTCAAAGCGGGCGCCGCCGGCCAGATTGTTCCACCTCATAGGGGTCGGCGCTCAAATCATAGAGTTCTTCCGACAAGTCGGAGTAGCGCGTGTAGCGCCAGCGGCTTGACCGCACAGAATGATTGCCGCGCAACCATGTCATGATCGCACAATGGTCTTCCATTTTGCCACCCCGCGCCAAAGGCATGAGTGAACGGACGTCTATGTCCGCCGGTGGCTCGAACCCGCAAAGATCAAGAAGCGTAGGAAACAAGTTGACCAGACTGACTGGCTGGTCGACGCGAGCCGATGTCGCCATACCTCGTGGCGGCACCAGAATGAAGGGCAATCGCGTTGCTTCCTCCCACAGCACGAATTTCCGCCAGTGCAGCTTGTCGCCCAGGTGGAACCCGTTGTGCGTCAAGCACACGTCCAATCTGAGTGTCGCAGTAGGAGATGGCCCCGAGATAGGCCTTGGACGGCGTTGCGCCATTGCCCGTGGTTCAGGACGGTCTCGTGGTCAGGCGGCGACAGAGCCCAAGCCTTTGCGATGGCGGGAACGTCGTCAAGGTCGTCATTCTTGACAAAGGGCAGGCTGACCTTGTCGAGAGGATAAAGATCAAGGAATGGTTGCGGTACGTACCAGGGCAAATGCGGCTTGTAGAAACCCGTCGCGCAAAGGAATGGCTGCTCGTGCGGTTTTTGCAGGAAGGCGCAAACCGCGTCCGCAGTCTTGAAATCGGGCATCTCCGGCTCGCGAGCGGATTCGATGGCGCCCCAATCGAAGTGATGATTTATCGACGCTACGTTCGGGAAATCATCAAAATCAAACATGCGGTTGAGCGGCCGATGCAACGGCATCGGCTCGGCGGCGGTCGTATGGAATTCGTCCCACAAGGCTGGGCGGTTCTCGATGTCGCTCCATCTTGCCGACGGCGTCCTGTTGCGCCCTGCATCGGCGTAGTCGAAACTGCCATGGAACACTTTCCCCGCACCCATGCAGAAATACCCGGCCTCGCGCAGGCGCTCGAGCAGTGTGACCCTGCGCAGCGGCGCCTCCCAGAATGGCTCGTTCTGATAGACACCCGTTGTCGTCGGCAGGCATCCGGTAAACACGGACATCCGGCTGGCATTGCAATAGGGCGCCGTGCAGTAGGCGCGCAGAAACGTCGTTCCACGCGACGCGTGTCAGGCGTCTTGACGTCCGGATGGCGGCCCAACGGCGCAATCCAGGAATTGAGGTCGTCAGCCACGATGAAGAGGATGTTGGGTCGCTCCATCAGCCTTCTACCGCCAAGCCCGAATCAATAGTCGGCCAGTCGGAAACCGACAGCCCCGAAAGTCGGGAGAATTCGACGATGTCATCGTAAAAAATCTCGCGCAAATAGGTTACGCCTCCGGTCGAAGCTCGTTCTCACATCGTCTCCCAAGATGATCTGTTCGCGGAGCAAGGGGGAGAAACGGTTGGATGGAAAGGAACCCAGCAACGGCATCCAGCGTAGGTTGGTGATCCCTCAACAAATCCAGTGAACGCAGGAGCAGAACGTTCTCCCTCGGGAACAAGGCAAATAGCCGGCGTAGTTGGCGTGCGTAAAAGCCCCGTTCGACACAGCTATACACACGCCATGCCGGATCGGTCTGATCCAACCCCTTTAGTCGCCAGCGGCCTTGCCGGATCGCCAGGTGAAAAGGCAGATGCTCCGACCGGTTACCGGTCTCCATACGCCATTGCGACCACGCTCGCTCGATCGGATCGCGAAAAATGAAGACAAGCTTCATTGCGGGATTGTATCGCTTTATCCGTTCCAGCGATGGCGGCCAGAAGAGATAGATCGGGGTCACGTCAAATCCGATGCCTCTCCCAGCATCGTCGGAAAAAAAGCTTCCCAATTTGCGATAGTCCGGCTCCGTCCAGTTCTGCGTCTCGTCGTCAAAGAAATGCATCTCCTTAACGGACGGCGTCGCCAGCTGTGGGTGTTGCCTGAGATAGCCGAACAGGCTGGTCGTGCCGGACTTCTGCACCCCACCAACGATGAAACCCAACACAGGCTGGTCCAATGCATGCGCCCCCATGCCAAGGTTACGTCCTTGTCACCACTGTCTCTCGCCCCCCGACGAAAGTGCCCGGCAAGCCATCAAGGAAGCCTAGACAGCGGCGTTTGCCAAGTCCAGTTGCTGATAATCCCGCCCGGAAGCGAACTGCTTGATGAAATCACGCTGTCTTTCGCTGGGGGGGTCAAGTCCAATAAAATCTGCGATCTCGCACAACAGTAACTCCGGGTTCAACAGCGAACGCTCATAGCTTACAAGGAGCGTCGGCCACTGCAATCGCTGCAGCAATTCCCAATATCTGCTGTACCTGATCAGCGCCAGGTCATAGGCTTGCTCGATCGAGGACTGCATCTGCTTGACTTCGGACTGGGCGACCGCAGCCATGTCGCGGTTGACGAACACGATGAACGGGTTCCTCACGACCTCCGCTATCGCCCCGAGGTAAAGATCGGCAGACGGATCTTTCCAACCCCATAGATCATTGGCATCATTTCTCGCCTCGATGATCTCTTCCAGCTTCTTCAAGCCATTATCTGCCGAACCATCGATCAGGCGGCCATCGATGTCCCGACCCTGGGCCGCATAAACGAGCTCCATATCCTCATGGATGATGGAAGCGGGTGACGATCCCATGGGCACACCCAGGATTATGGCCGCACCGGCGACGAGGCTTGTGCCGCCCCGGCCACATCCGACCACTATCAGGGTTCGTGGCCCCCGCGGCAACGCGAGTCTGACCGCCTTGTGTGATGTAGCCATCGCCACCGTCTTACGCTCCTAGTGTCCCAATGTTCGCAGTCGCCCCGATCGCGGCGCCGGCAATCGAAAAAATTCATGACGGTTATTGTTTGCCGGTTGCTGCTTTTTCCGCGCGAACCTGCAGGCGACGCTTGAAGAAATTCAGATGTTTGGCAGTGAGCGACTGGTCCCAATCCCGCGGATACTTCATTGCCTTGGCAAATCTGTACCTCTGCTCCAGGTCGCCGCTCCTCGACTTTGCCAGCTCCAAAGCTGAAACGATTTCATTCAATTCCGAAGCAGCCGGGATGATATTTCCGCTGAGGCCCTTCAAATAATCATCAGTTTTTGTCTTGAAGGTATTTGTCACAACGACACAGCCGGATCCGGCCAGATCCATCGGGATCATGCTCGGATGCGGAGAAGCCATCAGCGTGAGACAGATATCAAAACCCGAGACCTCCTCGATGTATTTGCTGAGGTCCATCCTTGGCAACGAAACCGATCGAACCCCGGGCTGCAACTCGACAACACCTTCTCCCAAGCCCATGCCCACGCAATCCCATTCCTCGGGGTCGAAAATGCCCCGCCTGAAGGCCGTCGTAAGAGCTAACGCTGTAAGTTCGAACATATTCCGATCCACCACCGGCCGAGAATAGAAGACGATCGTCCTCTTTTTCTTTGCAAGATTGCGTTGGATGAACATGTCCTTGGGCAGGAGATTGGACGAGCAGGCGTTGTTGAAAAACGTATGCGACATGCCGCGAGACCTTATGCCGCCGACATCATTCGAAATGAAGAACTTCATAAGGCTTTCGCTTGAAAATATCGCGTCGTAGTCCATCGCGTATGTACGATCTGCAACGGCATATAGACTATTTGCTGGATAAAATACAGCCTCATAGTCCTGTATCAGGTATATAAACTTCTTGCTCTCTGTGCGCGCTGTAATCTTCTCTGCAAAATAGGCTGAATACCAAACGGTCGCCACGGCATAGTCGAAGCGCGATATAGCAAGCGGTTTCCGCCTCTCGCCGATATACTCGACTTCGAGTTCGTCGAAGACACCCTCCATACCGGGGTATTTCAAAACCTTTTCTCTGAAGTCGGCGATATTGAAATAGAAATTATCAAATAGGACGAGGCGAACATTGATACCCGTCTTGCGCAAGAACAGCGCCATCTGGAAGACGCCGAAGAACCCGGCCGAGATCGATTTGAAGTCGAAAGCAGGAACCAGGACATTGATCGTCTGCGGCCGGCGCTCATCTATCTCGACGTCCGGCATGTCGTAGATTCGATTCAGCCGCAGGTTCAAGAACTCGTGATCATAGACATGGTTTGGCGGAGCGACCGCCGGGACGAGCGGCAGCTGCGACAGGTAGGACAGTTGCAGGTCGGAGAGGAAGCCAAGGCGGTGCGCCGCCGACATGCACCAATAGGCAAGCCTGCCCCTATAGCTTTGCAGGGGAACGTCGGGGTCGAAGACCTTATGGTAGGATTGTTTCAAATCCTGGTGCCCGAAGATTCGGGCGCCGGCGCCGGCGAGCGTTGCAGTCAGCTGACGACGCATTAGCCAAAGGTCTCCTCTCTCACGACGCGACCTTTCTCGAGAAACACCGCGGAACTGCACATCGACCGGATCAGGGCATCGGAATGCGATGCCAGCACGACGATGGCGGCATTGTTGAGCCAATGCTCCATTCTCTCTCTGGCCTTCTTTTGAAATGACGCGTCGCCCGTGCCCAGCCCTTCGTCAAGAAGCACGATATCGGTCGGATATGCGGTGACAACCGAAAACGACAGCCGTGTCTGCATGCCGGACGAGTAGGTGCGTACCGGCAAATTTATGAAATCGCCCAGTTCCGAGAACTCGATAATCGATTCGGTCTGGCGCTCGATTTCACGGGGGGCGATACCGGTCATGAGGCTCTGAAGCCGGATGAACTCTCGGCCCGTGAGTTCGGGAGATAAACCCATGGAGGGCGTTATCAGAACGGCCGAGTCCCCGTTGATGACAGCTGTCCCGCTGGTGGGTTTGAGAATGCCTGCCAAGACGCGCAACAGTGTCGTCTTGCCAGCACCGTTGTGCCCGCTCAGCCCCAGCCGGGTGCCGGGTTTAAGATCGAGCGACACGCCATCGAGAGCCGCGACTTCGAAACGGCCGGAGTCACCGGCCAGCAAACGCCCGCCCGTGGTGAAACGGAGCGCGGCTTGCTTGAGAGAACGATTTGCCGGAGCGGACCAGACCGGAATTCGGACGGTGACGTCGCTCAGATGAATGGATGGCGGTGACATGGGGCTTCCAATACAATTGTGTGACGGCGTCAGAATTCAAAGCCAGTACGGAATTCGGTGCTCCGTCCTTCGATAGAGAAGATAGGCGGCGATGCTCCCCACGCCGGCAATAATGGCGGACACGAGCACGCTCATGTAGTCGGTGCCGTCGCTCATCAGTGGAGTTCGCGCTGCATCGATGATGTAGGCGACAGGATTGTAGACCAGGAACGGAGAGCTGGTAGGGAGAACCTTTGCCGTCCAGATAATCGGCGAAAGCATGAACAGAAGCTGCATAACGGCAGCGGTGATCAGCGGAACGTCTCTGTATCGCACAGAAACAATCGCTACGATGGTCGATATCCAGGCGGCATGGGCAGCCAACAGCGCGGTTCCGACGATGAACATTGGTATGTTCAAGCCGGAGTTCGGATAGGCAATAATTAGAGTTATGAGTATAATTAGCACATTGTGCATCAATATTATTATGTTCTTAGAGACACAACGAAATATGCATGAGGCCGGCGAGATCTTCGTATTTAGAAGAAGATCGTGAGATCCAATTAAAGTTTCCGAACCTTCAATTATTGCTCCAGATAGGAATTGCCACAAGACTACACTCGTAGCCAAGTGATGTATGAACTCCCTGATAGGCTGCTTAAACAAGACAGCATATAGAAGCCCAACTGAAAGGGCAAATATTGCCGTGTTCAGCGTAATCCAGAAAGGCCCGAAAGTCGAATTTCGGTAACGAAGCCGTATGTCAAACTGCGCGAGCCGAAGCCAAACCATTGATACACCCGACATTATGATACTTCCTTCAGTGTAACTTGCTCAGGCTTGGTAATTTCCGCGACAGGCATGAAGGCGCCGCGATATGGCGACTCGGCCGACATAAAGATAGCGACAAGCTGTTTCATCGCTTAACAGACACAATCGCTACGTCTTTCCATGCTGCCGGCTGGGCTTGCAAGATGCGGCGCACCACAAGCCCCGTCGATTGCTGCCACCCCTGTGCCTCCGATCCGAATGCGGCTGTGAATTTTTGCGTCGAAAGACGCGAATTAGCCGGGCGACGCGCTTTGGTCGGGTAGTCGCGCGCCGTAATATCCCGTACCGCAGCATACGGCCCGCCATGTGACAGGCTTGCCTCCAGAATGTGGCGTGCAAAGCCGCTCCAGTTGACGTCTCCGGCTCCGGCGAGATGGTAGATCCCATAGCCGTCGAAGCTGTCGTCGCCGCGCAACACCGCCGCCGCATGCAGGATCGCGTCGGCAATATCAAGTGCGGATGTCGGATTTCCCCATTGGTCGGCGACCACGGCGATCTCGCCGCGGTCGCCGGCCAGCCGCAGCATGGTTTTCACGAAATTCTTGCCGAACGGGCTGTAGACCCAGGCGGTGCGCAGGATCAGATGGCGCGGATTGACGGCGGCCACGGCCAGCTCGCCGGCAAGCTTGGAGGCGCCGTAGACGCCGAGCGGTGCGGTGGCGTCGGTCTCGACATAGGCGCCGTCCTTGGTGCCATCGAAGACGTAGTCGGTCGACAGATGGATTACGGGCACGCCGAGCTTCGCGGCCGCCTCGGCGACCTTGCCGGCGCCGACGGCGTTCACAGCGAAGGCAAGATCGGGCTCGTCCTCGGCCTGGTCGACGGCGGTGTAGGCGGCAGCCGACACCACGATATCCGGCCGCGCTGCCGCGAGTGCGTCGAAGACCGTATCGGGCCGCGCCAGATCGAGCACTGGGCGGCCGAGGGTGACGACCTCGATGCCATCGCGCCTCTGCCCGGCCTCCAGCAGGCTGCTGGCGACCTGACCGTCGCGTCCGGTGACAACTAGTCTCACGCCGCGCCCTTCCTGCCTTCGACATGGCCCCGGGGCTGGACTTGCCCCAGCCGTTCGCCGGCATAGCGCTGCTCGCGGATCGGCCCCCACCACCATTTGTTGTCGAGGAACCAGTCGACGGTTCTTGCAAGGCCGCTGTCGAAACTCTCCGCCGGCGCCCAGCCGAGATCCCGGCTGATCTTGGAGGCGTCGATGGCATAGCGGCGGTCATGGCCGGGCCGATCGGTGACGAAGCTGATAAGATCGCGGTAGCTCCGGCCCCCGCTGCGCGGACGCCTGATATCGAGCAGGCCGCAGATCGTCTCGACGACGCCAAGGTTGGTACGCTCGGAATTGCCGCCGACATTGTAACTTTCGCCGGGCTGGCCCTTTGTGGCGACCAGTTCCAGAGCGCGCGCATGATCCTCGACGAACAGCCAGTCGCGCACGTTGGCGCCGACGCCGTAGACCGGCAGCGACTTTTCATCGAGCGCGTTGAGGATCACCAGAGGGATCAGCTTTTCGGGAAAGTGATACGGGCCGTAATTGTTCGAGCAGTTGGAGAGCACCACCGGCAGGCCGTACGTCTCGTGCCAGGCCCGCACCAGATGGTCCGACGCCGCCTTGGTGGCAGAATAGGGCGAGGACGGCGCGTAAGGCGTTTCCTCGACGAACATGCCGCCATCGAAAGGCAGATCGCCGAACACCTCATCGGTCGACACATGGTGGAAGCGGAAGCGGGCTTTCCTGTCGTCGCCAAGGCCACGCCAATATTCGAGCGCCGAATTCAGCACCCGGTAGGTGCCGACGATGTTGGTCTCGATGAAGGCGCCCGGTCCGTCGATCGAGCGGTCGACATGGCTTTCGGCGGCGAGGTTCATGACGACGTCGATCTCGTCGCGGTGGAGGATGTCGAGAACCGCCCGCTCGTCACAGATGTCGGCCTGCGCAAATTTGTAGTTGTGCGCATTCTCGATGGTGCGCAGCGAGGCGAGATTGCCGGCATAGGTAAGCTTGTCGAGATTGGTCACATGGTAGGCCGGATTGGCGCACAAATGCCGGCACACCGCCGAGCCGATGAAGCCGGCACCGCCTGTCACCAGAAAATTCATGGCGCTCTCCTCACATCGTCGCGCGTCATGCGAACACCTCGGCCTCAGCAAGCGCCGACGCCTTGAGGTCCTTGGCCGAGAGCTCGAAGGCGCCGGCCGGCGACGGCCAATCGATGCCGATATCAGGATCGTCGAAACGGATCGATCGATCATGCGCCGGCGAATAGGTGTCGGTGACCTTATACAGAACCTCGGTGTCCGGCACGAGCGTGACGAAACCGTGCGCGAAACCCTTCGGCACCAGGATCTGGTTGCCTCTCTCGGCCGATATTTCGAGCGCGACCCATTTGCCGAAGGTTTTCGAGCTGCGGCGGATGTCGACCGCCACGTCGAGAATCTTGCCTCGGATCACACGCAGCAACTTGTCCTGCGCGCGTGGAGGCAATTGATAGTGAAGCCCCCGCACGACACCTGCGGCAGCCGAATAGGAATGATTGTCCTGGACGAAACGCAGATCGATGCCGGCCTCGGCAAAGGCCTCGGCATTCCAGGTTTCGATGAAATAACCGCGCGCATCGCCGTGCCGCTTCGGCACGATTTCCAGCACGCCGTCCAAACCGAGTTGCCTGACTTCCAGCACTCTATGTCTCCGTCAGCCCGGCGACACGCCGGCGCAGATAGGCGGCGTATTCGTTCTTGCCCAGGCGCGTGGCGCGCTCAAGCACCTTGTCGGCGGTCAGCCAGCCCTGCTCGAAGGCGATTTCTTCAGGACAGGCGACCTTGATCCCCTGGCGGTGCTCGATCGTGCGCACGAAGGAAGAGGCTTCATGCAGGCTGTCATGCGTGCCGGTGTCGAGCCAGGCATAGCCGCGGCCGAGCTGATGCACGTGCAATTTCCCGCGCTCGAGATAGACGTTGTTGACCGCCGTGATCTCGAGTTCGCCACGCGCCGAGGGCTTGATCGTCGACGCGATGTCGACGACCTCATTGTCGTAGAAATAGAGGCCGGTGACCGCCCAGTTGGACTTCGGCTCCCGCGGCTTCTCCTCGATCGTCAAAGCCGTGCCGCTGAGCTTGTCGAACGACACCACGCCGTAGCGCTGCGGGTCCTCGACATGGTAGGCGAACACCGACGCGCCGCTTTGGCGCTGCGCAGCAGTGCGGCAGAGCTGCGACAGGCCCTCGCCGAAATAGATGTTGTCGCCGAGAATCATCGACACATTATCCTTGCCGATGAAGTCGCGGCCGATGATGAAGGCCTCGGCAAGCCCGTTGGGCTGCGCCTGCTCGGCATAGGAGAATTCGACCCCGAATTCCGAACCGTCGCCCAGCAACTCCCGAAACACCGGCAAGTCGCGAGGTGTCGAAATGATCAAAATCTGGCGGATACCGGCGAGCATCAAGACGCTCAGCGGATAAAAAATCATCGGCTTGTCGTATATCGGCAGAATCTGCTTAGAGATCGCTAATGTAAGGGGATACAGACGCGTCCCGCTGCCTCCTGCAAGGATTATTCCCTTCAACAAGCTCTCCTTGAATTACCGGCCCCCGCCTCGAAATCAAGTTGCCCGTGCTTAGGTTTCGCGCAATGGCTTGTCAATTCAATCTCGGCCGTGGATCGGCGCCAGAATTGCTCTGCATCTGCCGCCTCGCGGCAATTGACCGACCAGCACAGGCTGACGCTGCAATAGATGCGGCGATTTGGCAAACCGGCGTCCCGCCATCCTTTTGGATGCACAACAATAAAAAAGCCGGCGGGCCTTTGGCCCGCCGGCTCATTGTGTCGTCCGGTTTTCAGGGCTGCTTGGGCAGCAGCGACCATATCGCCGGCACCAGGCTGGCGGCGAGCGCAACCTTGATCAAATCCCCGAGGACGAACGGCAAAACGCCGAACTGCCACGCCTTTTCCACGCCGATGAGGGTGGCCAGCCAGGCAAAGCCCATGGCCATCATGACGATTTCGGCGACCAGCATGGCGTTGAACAGCTTGATCGGGTGGCGGTCCCAGCCGCGGTCGGCGGCCCAGCCGACAATGGCTGCCATGACGATGAAGCCGGCGAGATAACCGCCGGTGCCGCCGATCATGTAGGCGATGCCGATGCCCTTTTCAGGCGTGCTCTGGAAGACCGGGAAGCCCATGGCGCCTTCGGCCATGTAGAGAAGCAGGGTAGCGACGCCAAGCCGCAGGCCAAATGCGGTGGCGATCAGCAGGACGGCCAGCGTCTGCATCGAGATGTCGACCGGCCCGAGCACGACTTTCGTCTTGGCCGACAGGGTCAAAAGCAGCGTTCCGGCGATCGCCAGCAAAAGCTGGGTTGCCAGGCGCTGCGCGCCCTCCTGGGGCAAAGCGAGAGAAACAAGCGGGCGCATCGTCGTTGCAAGTGCCATGGTCTTCCCCAATCCGGATTGCCGCAGATCGCGGCCTTGCGTTTTTCTATATTGGCTTCCGTGTTATGCGGCAATCAGTTTTGCCGTCTTCCTGAACAGAGATTCAACGACACCGCCATGGCGCTCAAATTCGACACCAGCTTCGATCCGGCCTATGGCGAGGGCGTCACCGTTGCGCCGGACGTCTTGCGCGTCACCGCCAAAAACCCCAGCCCGTTCACCTTTCACGGCACCAACAGCTACATCGTCGGGCGCGATACGCTGGCGGTGATCGATCCGGGCCCCGATGACGAGGCGCATTTCCAGACGTTGCTGAAGGTGATCGCAAACCGGCCGGTCAGCCATATCTTCGTCAGCCACACGCATCGCGACCATTCTCCGCTGGCCGCCCGGCTGAAAGCGCACACCGGCGCTATTGTACTGGCCGAAGGCCCGCACCGCCCGGCAAGGCCGCTGCGGATCGGCGAGATCAACCCGCTCGACGCCAGCGCCGACACGGTTTTCGTCCCGGAGATCGCGTTGCCCGACAATGCGCTGGTCGAGGGCGATGACTGGACGATCCGGACGGTGCTGACGCCGGGCCACACCGCCAATCACGCGGCATTTGCGCTCGAAGGCACCGGCATCCTGTTTTCAGCCGACCATGTGATGGCGTGGGCGACATCGATCGTGGCGCCGCCGGACGGAGCGATGGCCGACTACATGGCCTCGCTCGACAGGCTGATCGCGCGCGGCGATCGCCTGCTGCTGCCCGGCCATGGCGGCCCGGTGACCGCGCCGCGCAGCTTCATGCGCGGGCTCAAGACCCATCGCAAGATGCGCGAACGGGCGATCCTCGAGCGGATCCGCGACGGCGACCGGACGATCCCGGACATGGTCAAGGCGATCTACCGGGATACCGACCCACGCCTGCATGGCGCTGCCGGTCTGTCGGTGCTTGCCCATCTCGAAGACCTGGTGGCGCGCGGCCTGATTGCCACCCAGGGTGACCCGGCCATCGACGGCGTCTTTGTGCCGGTGGGGTAGAGAACTACTCGGCCGGAGCCGCACCCACCTGGCCCGCAACCTCCTGGTCGAGTTCGGCGAGGAACCCGACGATGCGCGCCGCATTGTCGCCGAGGTCATAGCGGCCGTAGCGGGAGGCCGAGCGCATGTCGACGACGATGGTGTCGCCATCATTGCTGACCCGGATGGCGACGTCGGCGGGCAGGCCGACGACGAAGCTCCGGGCCACGGCCGATATCGTCACCTCGTCTTGACCGTCGGTCACTGGGTATGGCGCGGTAAGTTGCCAATCGCGGCGGTCGAGCACGGTTTCAACGGCGTCGACGACGGTTTCGAAAGGCAGATTGTAGCTATGCCCGGTGACCAGCGGATAGGCGTCGGCCTGCAGGCGCGCTTCGCCCGGCGTTGGCAGCGCGAGCACGTTCATGTCCTTGGTGCGGTCGCTGGTGTCGAGCACTGGCGGATTGTCGAGGTCCGTCGTGATGTCCCTCAGGGGCGGCGTGGTCGCCGCCAAATAGGTGGCAAAGCCGTAGGGCGTCAGCACCAGCAGCGCCAGCAGGGCGCCGACCGAGAGGTCGCGGCCGCCACGGTCACCGAAATGCCACAGCCGGGACAAAGCGAGGCCGGCAAACAGCAAAGCGAATGCGGCAAGCAAGGCGACGATCGCCAGCACCCACAGGAAGGCCGGCGTTTCGACCAGTTCGAAATGATGGCCGGCCAGCACGGTGAGCAGCAGGACCAGGGCAAAAGCGCCCGTGCGCCGCGACCAGCCGGCCGCCTTCGATGTCTGCCGCTCGTCAATTTCCATTGTCTTCAGCACCGCCCCAACCCGCACAGACGCTTAGAGCAAAGGATGCTCAAATTGAACATCCCCTGCCCTAACGTTTTTGCCGCCGGTAGCTTGAAGGTCAAGGAAACGCACGGTCCCGGTCAATCCGTCGGCAGGCGGTAGTCGCTGAACTGCTTGCGCAAGGTGATCTTCTGGATCTTGCCGGTGGCGGTGTGCGGGATTTCGCTGATGAAAGCGACGTCGTCGGGCATCCACCATTTCGCCACCTTGCCGTCCATGAACGCCAGTATGTCCGCCTTGCTCGGCTCCTTGCCGGGTTTGGCGACCACGACCAGCAAGGGCCGTTCGCCCCATTTCGAATGATGGACGCCGATCGCCGCGGCCTCGGCGACATCGGGATGGCCGACGGCGAGGTTCTCCAGGTCGATGGTCGATATCCACTCGCCGCCCGACTTGATGACGTCCTTGGCGCGATCGGTGATCTGCATGTAGCCGCCGGAATCGATATGGGCGACATCGCCAGTGTCGAACCAGCCGTCCTTGTCGAACTGCTCGGCTCCGACGCCGCCATAATAGGCGCTGGCGACGGCTGGACCGCGCACCTTCAGCCGGCCGAAGGTCTTGCCGTCCCAAGGCAGTTCCTTGTCGTCGTCATCCGTCACCTTCATCTCGACGCCGAAGGGCGGGTAGCCCTGCTTGCCCTGGATATCGAGCCGGTCCTCGCCCTCGAGCGCTTGATACTGCGGCTTCATGGTGCACAGCGTGCCGAGCGGCGACATTTCGGTCATGCCCCAGGCATGGATGACTTCGACACCGTAATTGTCCTGGAATTTCCTGATGATGGCGCGCGGGCAGGACGAGCCGCCGATGACGACTTTGCTGAGATAGGGAAGCTTCTTGCCGGTCTCTTCCAGATGCTGCAGCAGCATCATCCAGACGGTCGGCACGGCGGCGCTGAAGGTCACCTTCTCGGTGTCGAGCAGCTCGTAGATCGAGGCGCCGTCCATCTTGCAACCGGGCATGACCAGCTTGGCGCCGATCATCGGCGCGCTCTGGCCAAGGCCCCAGGCATTGGCATGAAACATCGGCACGACGGGGAGGATCGTGTCCCGCGCGGAGAGGCCCATGGCGTCGGGCATGGCGGCGATCATGGCATGCAGCACATTCGAGCGGTGGCTGTAGAGCACGCCTTTGGGATCGCCCGTCGTGCCGGAGGTGTAGCACATGCCGGCTGCGGTGTTTTCGCCGAAAACCTTCCAGGCGAAGTCGCCATCGGCCTCGTTCAACCAGTCCTCATAGGCAACCACATTCGGCAGCGTCGTTTCAGGCAGATGCGCCTTGTCGGTCAGGACGATCACCTTTTTCAGCGATTTGACCGCGCCGGCGATCTTTTCCAGCAGCGGCATGAAGGTCAGGTCGACGAAGATCCCTCTATCCTGCGCATTGTTCATGATCCAGACGATCTGCTCGGGGAACAAACGCGGGTTAAGCGTATGGTAGACGGCGCCGATGCCCATGATGCCGTACCAGGCCTCTATGTGGCGCGCCGTGTTCCAGGCCAGGGTCGCGATGCGGTCGCCGAGCACAAAGCCATCGCGCTCCAACCGTTGAGCGACCTTGAGGGCGCGGCGATGAACTTCAGCATAGGTGGTGCGAACGACAGGACCTTCGATCGAGCGCGAGACGATCTCGCGCGTCCCGTGCTGCCGCTCGGCATTGTCGATCAGCTTGTGGCAGAGCAGCGGCCATTCCTGCATCAGTCCGAGCATCTGGTTCCTCCCATTGCTTCCTCGTTTTTCCCGTCTTTTGTTCCATTGTGGGACGAACGGAAGGATTGTCCAGTCGTGACGTCTCCAACCGTTAACGGCTGAAGTAAGCAGTGATCGAAAGGCGGAGAAAACCGCCACAATCCGGCCATCGTCGACGTTAAGGTTCGTTAACGGGGTAGGGGTGCGGATTGGCGACTGAAAGAGGTTCGCATGGACACGCAGCTCGACGACAAGCAGATCGACGGCAAGCAGATCGACGACAGGCAGATCGACGACAGGCAGATCGACGACAGGCAGCTGGATGACAGCGGGGCCCAAGACGTGCAGTTGGACGATATTCAACTCGACGACAAAGAGCTTGAAGACACGCTTGCCGCAAGTCTGGCCGATCTCGTGCCGGAGGCCAAAAAGGTCACCGAAGACGAATTTGTCGAGGTGGTCGGCGGCGCCCTGGAAGCGGTCGGCGGCACGCTGCTGTTCAAAATGTGCGTCCAGAACGAAGGCGAAGGCCAGCATGTCGCCGCCGCATCGATCGGCGACGGCGGCAATCGCCAGTTCCTGCTGCTCACCTTGCCGACCGGCGGCGGCCCGCTAAAGGTCGAGACGACGTCAAGAAGCACCAACCCGGTAGCCGGTATTGCCGCGGCCTATGCCGGCCTCATGGACGTGTTCAAGACCGCAGCCTGAGCATTCCACGCGGGATCGTTTTTAGTGATCGGAAGGCCAGCTCTGGCCTACTGGCGAAGGCTTGCGCAACGAGTTCTCCAGACACATTTTAGGGACATGGGAAGCAACCCCGCACGCTCCCAATCGAACTGTGCTCCCAATCGAACAAGGAGAACCCCCGCATGGACCAGATCGCCAACCCCGCCCCCGGCTTTCAGAGCAATCCCGGCAAGGTCATCACCGTCGAACCCTATCGCGGTACCGTGGTCGTGCGTGCCGGCGATACGGTGATCGCCTCATCGACGCGAGCGAAGCTTCTGTCCGAACCGCCCTACCCCCAGGCATTCTACATCCCCTTCGAAGACATCGACTTCACCCAGCTCGGCAAAACCACCCTGTCGACCCACTGCCCCTACAAGGGCGACGCCAGCTACTGGAGCGTGCTGCCGGCCGGCGAGACCGGCAAGGACGCAATGTGGGGCTATGAGCAGCCCTTCGACGAAATGGCTGAGATACGCTACCACGGCGCCTTCTATCCCAACAGGGTGACGATCGAAGCAGCACCGGCCTGAGCAAGCGACTCAAGCCGCCGTTGCTCGCTTCGTCATCCCAGGGTCTTCGCGACGGAGCTTCGCTCCTGTTTCATCCTGGGATGACGAAGCTCAGAGGCCTCGGTTAATCTCAAACGTCGGCGACGTCAGTCCAAAGGCGATGAAACTGCCTGCCGCCGCCTGATCCTAATCAGTCGTCCCGTCGTTGCCGACACCGTCGGCGTCATCCAGCCGCACGAACATCAGCCCCTTGGCCTTCAGCGCGAGCAGACCTTGCACGACGCCCTCGCCGGCAGCGTGGGTCGGCTGGTTGATGTGGGCGATGATGACATCGCCATCCTTGGCGGCGGCGATGCGCCGGGCAGTTTCTTTTGCGCCGAGCAACGAGCCGCCATCGCCGTTGATCGAAAAGCCGGCGACCTTGAAGCCGAGCCTGCGGATCATGGCGATAGCCGACGGGCTGTATTCGGCGGTCGCGCCGCGAAACCATTTCGGCGCCGGCTCGCCGGTGCCAGCGAGAGCGGCAGCGCCCGATTCGACTTCGGCCTGCACCGCTTCCGGGCTGCCGGCGCTGCGGATGCCGTAGATCTTGCGCGGCGTGTCAACGGCCGGGATGTGATGGCCGCCATGGTTTTCCAGTTCGAACAGGTCCGGATGCGCGCGCATGATCTCGACGGCGGCGGCGTTGCGCTTCAGCCAGATACCGGTGACGAAGATCGTCGCCGGAATCCGGTTCTCCACCAGCGCCGACAGGATCCTCGTATCGGTCTGGCCGCCGCAGGCGTCGAGCGTAAGCGCGACGCGGCCGACACTGCTACCGTCCTCAGCCTTCAGATGCAGCGCCGGCTCGACAAGCGGCGCGGCCTGGGCCGAGGACACGGCCACGATAGATAGCGCCAAGGCGCAAAACAGCTTTTGCAAGGGATGCCTGTCTTGTCTGAGAATCGGCGCTGTCATAGCCGCATCCCAGGACCCGCAACAAGGCGGAAATCGGGATAGTGGCCGTGAGAAAGCTGATATCCCGACAATGTGACCGCCGCGCACCGTCAGACGGCGTGTTCCAGTTCCACATGCGTGCGTGACAGGACTTCGCGCACGGCCGCGACGACCGGTTCGACCTCGAGGCGCCAGACGCAGCAGGCCTTGCTGGGATCGAGCGGATTGCACAGGCTGCCCGCCACGCAATTGCACGGCATGGATGGCTGCAAGGCGAGGCTGGGCACGCCGACCGGTCCCCAGACGGCCGGGCTGGTCAGGCCGAAAAGGCCGACAACCGGCGTTCCGGCCGCTGCTGCCATGTGCATGGGGCCGCTCTCATTGCCGACAAACAGCCGCGCCTGCTGCAACACCGCCAGCAGCGTTTCCAGCGACAGCGCGCCGACGAGGTTGATGATCGACGCGGCACTGGCGAGGATCTGCTCGGCCGGCTTGCGCTCGTCAGGGCCGCCGACGAGTACGAAATCCAGTCCGGTTTCGCGCGAAATCGTGTCGATCACGGCGGCAAAGCGTTCATGCTGCCAGCGCCGGCCGTGAAAACTTGCGCCGGCATGCACCGCGATAAAGCCGTTTGGCCGCAAATGGTGTTTGTCCAGCAATGCCTGGGCCCTCGCCGTCTCCATCGGCAATGGCCGAATCGACGGCACCCGCACGCGCAGGCCGACGCCGAGCGGCTCGAGCGGCGAAAGGTAGCGGTAGAGATAGTGACGTTCGCCAAAACCGAACGGCTCGGCAAAGACATTGGCGGGCTGGCGCTCATGCCAGCGCAGCGGCCTTTCCGGAGGATTGTAGCCGATGCGGGTGCTGGCGTTGAGGAACCTGACGATGAGCCGCGATGTCTTTGAATCGGTGAGGTCGATGGTCAGGTCGAAACGGAATTGGCGCAGCTTGCTGATCATAGAATAGAGCTCGCGCCCACGCTCCAGCGGGGTGCCGCGCATGGCGGCGCGGCGGAAGCTGACGACCTCGGCGGCGATGCCGTGCGCGGTGACGAAACTGGCGAGGCGCGCCTCGCAGAGAAAGACGATCCTGACACCGGGATATTCGAGCTGCAGGTTCTTGGCGAGCGTGGAGGACAGAACAATATCGCCGATGAACTTGGTCTGGATAATCAGGATCGAGCGGAAGGGTCTGGGCGAAATCTGTAACATCTTTTCTCGGCACCGGCGGGTTGGGGGGCCGTGAAATTGGGAAGAAACGATGTCGGGATTGCGTGTTGGGGCGCGCACATCAGCGTGAATTTGCTTACAAAATCGTAAGCTTAGCGCCAAACGGCCACCCAGGGGTGGCCGTTTCATCGATACCGAAAGGACTGTGTCGAAATCAGGATGCCGCGGCGCTCTTTTTGGGGCGCGGCACTGCTGTTTTGGCAATCTGCACCGCGGCTTGGGCTGCGGCCAATCTTGCGATCGGCACGCGGTAGGGAGAGCACGAGACATAGTCGAGGCCGACCTCTTCGCAGAAGCGGATCGAGGCCGGATCGCCGCCATGTTCACCGCATATGCCGAGCTTGATGTCGGGCCGTGTCGCCCTGCCCTTTTGCGCAGCCATGCGCACCAGTTCGCCGACGCCCTCGATGTCGAGCGAGACGAACGGGTCCTGCTCGATGATGCCCTTCTGCCGATAGGTCTCAAGGAACGAGGCAGCATCGTCGCGCGAGATGCCGAAGGTGGTCTGGGTGAGATCGTTGGTGCCGAAGGAGAAGAACTCGGCCGTAGCGGCGATGACGTGGGCGCGGATCGCCGCGCGCGGAAGCTCGATCATCGTGCCGGTGAGATAGTCGATCTTGACGCCGGTCTCGTCCATGACAGCCTTGGCGACCGCATCGATGCGCGCCTTGACGTAGTCGAGCTCCTTCACCAGGCCGACCAGCGGCACCATGATCTCGGGAACGACCAGCGCGCCGGCTTTCTTGCCGGCCTCGACGGCTGCCTCGAAAATGGCGCGCGCCTGCATCTCGGCAATCTCGGGATAGGAGACGGCGAGGCGGCAGCCGCGATGGCCGAGCATCGGGTTGAACTCGTGCAAGGCTTCGGTGCGCTGCCTGAGCTTGTCGAGCGAGACGTTCATGGCGGCGGCGACCTCCGCCACCTCCGCTTCCGTCTTGGGCAGGAATTCGTGCAGCGGCGGATCGAGCAGCCGGATCGTCACCGGCAGGCCGGCCATGATCTCGAACAGTTCGAGGAAATCCGAGCGCTGCATCGGCAACAGCTTGGCGAGCGCGGTGCGGCGGTCCTTCTCGGTATCGGCCAGGATCATCTCGCGCATGGCGACGATACGCTCGCCGTCGAAGAACATGTGCTCGGTGCGGCAGAGGCCGATGCCTTCGGCGCCGAAGGAGCGCGCCATGCGCGCATCGAGCGGCGTCTCGGCATTGGTGCGCACCTTCATGCGGCGCACCGCATCGGCCCATTCCATGATGGCGGCGAAATCGCCCGACAGTTCCGGCTGCAGCATCGACACGGCGCCCTTCAGCACCTGGCCGTTGCTACCATCGATGGTGATGATGTCGCCCTTGCGGAAGGTCTGGCCCATCGACATCAGCGTGCCGGCCTTGTAGTCGACACGCAGCGAGCCGGCGCCCGAAACGCAAGGCTTGCCCATGCCGCGCGCGACCACGGCGGCGTGGCTGGTCATGCCGCCGCGCGTGGTCAGGATGCCTTCTGAAGCATGCATGCCGTGAATGTCTTCGGGGCTGGTTTCGATGCGCACCAGGATTGCCTTGCGACCTTGCGTCTTCAGATCCTCGGCATCGGCGGACGAGAAGACGATCTCGCCGGTCGCGGCGCCCGGAGAAGCCGGCAGGCCGACGCCGATGACATCGCGCGCGGCCTTGGGGTCGATGGTAGGATGCAACAGCTGATCGAGCGAGGCGGGATCGATGCGGGCGACCGCCTCCTCCGTCGTGATCAGCTTGTCGCGCGCCATTTCGACGGCAATCTTCAGCGCCGCCTTGGCGGTGCGCTTGCCGGAACGCGTCTGCAGCATCCACAATTTGCCGCGCTCGATGGTGAATTCGAGATCCTGCATGTCGCGGTAGTGCTGTTCCAGGCGGTCGGAGATGTCGACGAAGGACCGGAACGCGTCCGGCATCAGTTTCTGCAGCGACGGCTTGTCGGAGCCGGCGGCGATGCGCGCCGCCTCGGTGATGTTTTGCGGCGTGCGGATGCCGGCTACGACATCCTCGCCCTGCGCGTTCACCAGGAATTCGCCATAGAGCATCTTTTCGCCGGTCGAGGGGTTGCGCGTGAAGGCGACGCCGGTGGCCGACGTCTCGCCCATGTTGCCGAATACCATGGCCTGGACATTGACCGCCGTGCCCCAGCTTTCCGGGATGTCGTGTAGGCGCCGGTAGGTGATGGCGCGGTTGTTCATCCAGCTGGAAAATACCGCGCCGATCGCCCCCCACAGCTGCTCGTGCGGGTCCTGCGGAAACGGCTTGTCGAGTTCCTCCTCGACCTTGGCCTTGTAAAGGGCGATGACGCTCTGCCATTCCTGCGCTGTCAGTTCGGTGTCGAGCTCGTGGCCGAGGCTCGCCTTCTGGTCCTCCAGGATTTCCTCGAACACTTCGTGGTCGAGACCCATGACGACATCGGAATACATCTGAATGAAGCGGCGGTAGCTGTCATAGGCAAAGCGGGCATCGCCGGAATCGGCTGCCAACGCCTCGACCGTCTCGTCATTGAGGCCGAGATTGAGCACGGTGTCCATCATGCCCGGCATCGAGGCCCTGGCCCCGGAGCGGACCGAGACCAGAAGCAGCTTCGACGGATCGCCGAAACGGCGCCCCGTCAGCTGCCCGATATGGTCCAGCGCCTTGACGACATCGGCCTGCAACGCGGCCGGATAGCTGTTGCCGTTGGCGTAATAGGCGTTGCAGACTTCGGTGGTGAGGGTGAAGCCCGGCGGCACGGGCAGGCCAAGACTGCACATCTCGGCCAGATTGGCGCCTTTGCCGCCGAGAAGGTTGCGGTCGCCCGCACGTCCCTCCGCGGCGCCATCGCCGAAGGTGTAGACCCATTTGGTCATGCTCGCCCTCCAAGTCCTCGGAAGATAGAACACCGGGGCCAAGACCCGGTTCCCCCGCGTTCCGACCCGAGCGTTATTATGCTGCAGTGCGAAAGGCAAGGTGTGGCAGCGAAGCCCGGCGACTACAATCGATTAAGCAAAAGCTGCGTCGAAAAGACTTGCCGGATCGCTGCCCAGGATATAGAACATATAGGGAACAAGTTGGGAGCAGCGTGATGAAACTCAACGGAAAACTCGACTATCTCGAACTGCCCGCGACCGGCGCGACGCTGGACAGCGTCAAGGCTTTCTACAGCGCCGCCTTCTCGTGGTCGTTCACCGATTACGGGCCGACCTATTCGGCCTTCGGCGAAGGGCTCGATGGCGGCTTCCAGGCCGATGCAGCGGAGGCGCCGGCGAAACCATTGCCGGTGCTCTATTCGCAGGATCTGGAAGCAACGCTCGACGTTGTCGAAAGCGCCGGCGGCACGATCGTCAAGCCGATATTCTCGTTCCCGGGCGGCAGGCGGTTCCATTTCACCGATCCCGCTGGCAACGAGTTGGCGGTCTGGGGCGAATAGCGCGTCCCCGCGCCAAGCGGTGGATCAGTTTTGCACAGTGGCCAACTCGGCATTGAGCTTTCGTGCCGCTCGTCCTATAAGGCCGCGCGCAACGGGCAAAGCTCGCTTGCTGGGGCGTCGCCAAGTGGTAAGGCATCGGTTTTTGGTACCGACATTCCCAGGTTCGAATCCTGGCGCCCCAGCCAAATCACATGCCTTTGGAATCAATGATTTACCGACCTTATCGATGGCTGCCGTCAGGAGCTATCTGACTCCCACGCGACCCCGACTCCGTTGACAGAGCCGGGGCCGTGCGGAGAGGATCAGTAATCGTTGTCGTCCTGGATGACGACGGGATGATGCCGATGATGTCGATAATAGCGATGATGGCTGCGCTCGATCGAGCCGGTCACGATGACCGTATCCCGGCGATGATGTCTGCGGCCGTGGTCGTAGAAGGCAACCGTGCCGTGTCTGCGGTGATGAAGGCGTTGACCCTGGTCATTGATGACCTTTACGCTCCTGTGATGATGTCGATGGTGGGTCGTGATGACCACGTCAGCTTCGGCTGCCGGAGCTATCGTCGGCATGGCAATGAACAGCGCCAAGGCGCTCACGATCATTGTTTTCATTGTAATATCTCCACCTGCTAATTATCCCTTCGCGGGGATAACCGCGTCCCATCCCTTTGGTTCCGAGTAGCGTCGTCGGTCCACGGGCGCGATCAGTGACGGCTGCTCCCGTGCAACACGGCGTATCGAAAGAAGAAGTTGCGACAGCAGCTCCTGTTGGCAACTTCTGGTAAAGGCGCTCTTTCAAGCCGACCACCAGGGTTACGCCACTCGACAAAGGAGCGCTGCACAGGACCCTTCTATGTCGTCGCGTTCGATCTCCTGATCTGTGACGGGAAACACCCGTCTTGCGAGGAAGACCGTCGGCACAATTTGTGAGATTTACGAGACCAATCAGGCCATTTCAGATCCCATAGGTCGGGCCGTCTCAGATCCCGTAAGAAAGTGCAAGGTAAACCACCGGCGCCAAGATCAGCAGAACCGCGATTCCGATAACCACTGCGATTGCCAGGCGCTCTGTTCGCCTGACAAGCTCAGCGACCTTGTCGTCGTCAGCCGATGGTATGAGGTCAAGAACGGAAGAAACTTCCGCAGGACTGTCGTTGTCGTTTGCGGGTCGGGTTGCGCCGTCACGCACTGATCTCTGGACAAAGGTCACTGTCAGCCTCTCTATTGAACGAACACCGCTTGGCGGTGTCACGACGATCGGGTGCCCGCTAACCTCTCAGGAATGGCGGGCACCCGATTGACCACCGATGAAGGGACTCATGCTCGGCAGCCGGGTTCCAATGTATCGGGAGGGCATAGGTTGCCCGCCTTCGGGCCTATGGCTCCGACGTCAGGACTTCAGTCATACCCTGTTCGGACCTTGGTCTGGCAATCGACGAAGCGATGGCCGCCATTTTGTTTCGACGCAGAAAATGCGGGAACATTAGTAGGCTCTTACGAGTTCACTCCCAGCAACTAGTTCGGGAGAGATACGGTGAACAACATAATCTGGCTCATCGGAGCAGTCGTTATCGTGATTGCGATACTGAGCTTCCTGGGCTTCCGATAAAGGTGGCAGCTGAATTGCTGTCGGAGCCTATTGCCATCTGCGCCTTGTAGGCATCGCTTTCGCGTTGGCCGGCGCTTTGCATGTGGGCTTTGGCGTTCGCTCTCAGGTGGCGCTTAAATTCCTTCTCTTCGAACCTTACAGAATGCGCGTCGCAAGCAGGTCGCAAGGGCGACGGTCCTGTTGCAACAGTCGGATCGAGGCCATCGCCGACGAAATCAACAAAGCATGCTGCGTCAGCTCGCCTCGCGCATCGCCTCGGCGGCCTGCAGATCGACCGAGACCAGTTGGCTGACGCCCTGCTCGGCCATGGTCACGCCGAACAGGCGGTTCATGCGCGCCATCGTGATCGGGTTGTGGGTGATGATGACGAAGCGCGTCTCGGTGGTCGCGGCCATTTCGTCCATAAGGTTGCAGAAGCGCTCGACATTGTGATCGTCGAGCGGCGCGTCGACTTCGTCGAGCACGCAGATCGGCGCCGGATTGGTCAGGAACACGGCAAATATCAGCGACATCGCCGTCAGTGCCTGCTCGCCGCCGGACAGCAGCGTCATGGTCTGCGGCTTCTTGCCGGGCGGACGTGCCAGGATTTCGAGCCCGGCTTCGAGCGGGTCGTCGGATTCGATCAGCTGCAGTTCGGCCGTGCCGCCACCGAACAGATGCGAGAACAGCCGCTGGAAATGGCCGTTGACCACCTCGAAAGCGGCAAGCAGCCGTTCGCGGCCTTCGCGGTTCAGGCTCTGGATCGCTTGCCTGAGCTTGCGGATCGCCTCGATGATGTCCTCGCGCTCGGAGACGATGGTCTCCAGCCGGTCCGACAATTCCTTCTGCTCTTCCTCGGCGCGCAGATTGACGGCGCCGAGCCGCTCGCGCTCAACCTTCAGCCGGTCGAGCTGGCGCTCGATCTCGGCCATTTCCGGCATCGGGCTGTCGGCTTCCAGGCCAGTATGGCGAATGACCAGATGCGGCGGCGTGTTCAGCGTTTCCTGGATGCGCGCCTCGACCTCGAGCCGGCGCTCATCGGCGGCGGTCAATCGCTCTTCGGCGCGGACGCGGGTTTCGCGGGAATCGGCCAGCGACTGGATGGCCGCGGTGGCGGCCTTGTCCAGCTCGGCCTGCTTGTTCTCGGCCTCCTGCAAACGGTCGGCGGCCGCCTTGCGCAAGGTCTCGGCCTCGGTCAGCTGCGACAGCAGCGCGCGCCGCCTGGCGTCGATCTCGTCGGGGGCGTCGGCCAGCGTTTCGCGCTCGGCCTCGGCCTCGGCCCTGCGCTCGCCCAGCGAGGCAATCTGCGTCGAGGCGTTTTCGGCCCGCTGCAACCAGTTGCTGCGCTCGGCGCCGATGGCGTCGAGCCGGCGCGTGCGCGCCTCGGCTTCGCGGCGCAGGCCTTCATGGACGGCGCGCGCGTCGGCCAAGGTTGCGCGGTCCCTGCCGACATTGGCGGCGGATTGTTCAAGCTGCAATTGCAGGTCGCCGAGATCGGGGGCGTCCTGCAGCAGCATTTCGGCCTCGGCGAAGGCGGCGGCCGTTTCTTCATGGCTGTCGACGATTCGTGCGCGCGCCTCGTCCAGGGCGGCGCGGCGGCTTGCCAGCTCGCCACCGGCCTTTTCGGCCTCGGCCAGCGCGCTGCGGGCGGCGTCCAGGCCGTGCTGGGCATCGCGCCCGGCCTGGCGGGCATTGCGTTCGGCCTCACTCGCCTGGCGGAGTGCCTGTTCGGCCTGGGCAAGGGCGGCTTCGGCCTCGCGCACGATCTGCGTCGCCTGTACCGCCTCGGCATCGAGCTCGGCCAGCCGGTTCTTCTGCGCCAGCCTTTGCGCGGCCGCGGTCGGTGCATCGGCGCTGGCGGTCAGCCCGTCCCAGCGCCACAGCGCGCCGTCGCGGCTGACCAGCCGCTGGCCGGGAGCGAGCAGAGCCTGCAGCCGGCGGCCGTCAGAGGTGTCGACAATGCCGATCTGCGCCAACCGTCGGGCAAGCTGCGAAGGCGCGCGCACCACGCTGGCGAGGCTCTTGAGGCCTTCCGGCAAGGCCGCATCGCCTGATTGAACCTGGCTTTCGCCCCAGTGCACCGGCGCGCTGCGGTCGAGCGGCACGTCGAGATCCTCGCCAAGCGCAGCACCAAGGGCCGTCTCATAGCCGCGTTCGACGCTGAGTTGCTCCAGCACCGACGGGAAAAGATCGCCGCTGGCGGCATTGAGGATCTTGGCCAGCGTGCGGGCTTCGGTCTCGATGCCGGCGAGTTCGGCCCTGGCATCCTGCAGCGGCGGACGGGCGGCACTCTCGGTGGCGCGCGCCTCGGCGACCGCCTGTTCGGCAGCAATGGCGCCGGCCTCGGCCTCCTCCAACCGGGCGAGCGCGTCCTCGACCAGAGCGCGCTTCTCGGCGGGATCGGGCAAGCCCGCAACCTTCGACACAATCTCGGACAATTCGCGGTCGACATCGGCCAGCTGGCGGGCAAAGCGATCGCGGCGTTCGGCGTTTTCGCGCAGCGTTCGTTCGATCTGATTGCGCGCGGCGGCGGCCTCGGCGCGTTCGGCGGTCAGCGCAGCGAGCTTGGCTTCGCTCTGCGACAGCGTTGCGCCGGCCTGCTCGAAAGCGGCCCGCGTCGTGGCCTCGCGCTCGGCGGCGCCGGCATTTTCGGAGTTGAGCGTGGCTTCTTCCTCGCGCAGGCGCTCAAGAATATCCGCATTGTCGCGGACCATGCGCTCCTCGCGGGCGATGTCGCCGTCGAGCTGCTGCAGCCGGCGCTCCAGTTCGGCCTGGCGGGCGCGGATGCGGCCAGCCTCCTCCTCGATCTGAGCCTTGGCGATCGACAGGCGCTGGAAGGCGGCAGCCGCGGCGGCCTCGGCATCGCGCAGATCGGGCAGCCGGTGGGCGCCGATGCCTTGCTCACGGGCGGCAGCCATCTGGGCGGCGGCGCGGTCGCCGACCAGAGCTGTGGCAACCGCCAATGCCGAACGCGCATCGCCCTCCTGGGTTTTGGCCAAAGTCCAGCGCAGATGCAAGAGCGTGGCTTCCGCCTTGCGGATATCGGCCGACAGGTTCTTGAAGCGCGATGCCTGGCGCGCCTGGCGCTTAAGGCTTTCGATCTGGCTCTCCAGTTCGCCGACGACATCGTCCAGCCGTTCCAGATTTTGTTCGGCCGCCTTCAGCCGAAGCTCGGCCTCGTGACGGCGCGTGTGCAGGCCGGAAATGCCGGCGGCCTCTTCGAGCAGCGCGCGGCGCGCCTGCGGCTTGGCCTGGATCAGTTCGCCGATGCGGCCCTGTCCGACCATGGAAGGCGAGCGCGCGCCGGTCGACTGGTCGGCGAACAGAAGCTGCACGTCCTTGGCGCGGGCTTCCTTGCCGTTGATGCGGTAGAGCGAGCCGGCTTCGCGCTCGATGCGGCGCGACACTTGCAATTCATCGGCGTCGTTGAAGGCGGCGGGCGCGGTCCGGTCGCTATTGTCGAGGAACAGCGTGACTTCGGCGGTGTTGCGGGCCGGGCGCGTTCCCGAGCCGGAAAAGATCACGTCGTCCATGCCGGACGCGCGCATGTTCTTGTATGAGCTTTCGCCCATCACCCAGCGCATCGCCTCGACAAGGTTCGACTTGCCGCAGCCATTCGGCCCGACAATGCCGGTCAGGCCACGTTCGATGACGAACTCGCCGGGTTCGACGAAGGACTTGAAGCCGAGGAGGCGAAGGCGCGAAAACTTCATTCGCGCCTGCCTGGAAGGCACAAAGGTGCGCTGACGCCGAAGCGCAGTCGCTCCGGCGCCGCCTGGACGTCAGAGCAGAGGGTCGATGATGGCCGATATTTCCTCAATCGACATCGCACCTTTGTAGGTTTTCCCGTTGATGAAGAAGGTCGGCGTCGAGTCGACCTTGAATTCATCGGCGCCGCGCTTCTGGACCGATCTCACATCGTCCAGAAGTTTCTGGTCCGTCAAGCAGGCCTCGAAGGACTCCTGTGTAAAACCGGCGAGCTTGGAGATCTGCAGCAGCGCATCCTTGGTATTGTTGACGCCGACCCAGTTGGCCTGCTGCTTGAACAGCACGTCGACCATCGGGAAATAATTGTCCTTCGAACAGCGCGCCAGCATGAAACCGGCCTCGGCGCTCGGATCGAATGGGAATTCGCGCAGGATGTAACGCGCCTTGCCGGTGTCGATGTATTTGGTCTTCAACTCAGGGAAGGTGGTCGCGGCGAAATGCGCACAATGCGGGCAGGTCATCGAGGCATATTCGACGATGGTGACCTTGGCGTCATCCTTGCCGAGCTGCTTGTCGGGCAAAGCGCCGGGCTTCAGCAGTTCGGCCATCTCGACATTGCCGGAAGACTCCGGGACCTTGACGGCGGCCGGAGTGGCAGGCGTCGAAGCAGGCGCGGGAGCCGCAGGCTTCACATCCGCTGCTTTGGCATCCTCGCCTGAATCGCTGCATGCGGCGAGCATAGCCACTGCCGGAATGACGGCCAGCGAAGACAGGAGGTTTCTGCGGGACAAGCTACGGTTCATGCGAATCACCTGACTGTGGTTTGATTTTGCAACGCAAAGGCTAGAAAAGGCGAGAGTTGGCGGGAATTAAGGCATCGCCGTCCCCATTCCAATCGCCAAACTCTACATGCAGGATCACGAATGCGCGAGATAGATGACGCGTTCATGACCGACTGATTGCCGGTTGATTACCTTGGCCGCTTCCTTTGGCCAAGAATTGTGGCGCCAAGACGCTCCAGCGAGGCGCGCAAGCCTTCATCCTCGATCTTGCCGACGGTATCCGACAATTTGGCCTTTTCGACAGAAGTCAGTGCTCTCGGCGTCGGTTTCGGCCGGGCTTTGTCCCTCAGCACCGGCTTTTGCACGATCCGGATCCTGCCGATCGCGTTGAAGCCGAGAAAGGCATTGACGCGGTTGATGATCTCGCCGGTCTCGTGCTGTAGGTGCAGCGCGGCCATGCCCTCGCAGGCGATGACCAGCACCGCCGGCTCGAACGGATCGTCCTCATGCATGCGGCGCGGCCACTGGATTTTTTCGGGGCGCGAATGGCCGGCGAGCCTGGGGCCGGCGATCTCTTCCCATGACTGCACCAGCCCGATCGAAATGCCGGCCCGCTTGCGCAGCACGGGGTCGAGGATCGCGGTCGCGAGATCGCTCACCGGAACGGGATTGCCGTAAGGCGTTCTCCCTGCCATGTACGTTCTCCAGCCACGCTCCTCACCAGCCTAGAGCCAGCCCGCGATCAATGGCACTGCACGAACAGACCCGCAAGGCCGCATCCGGACCAACTCTATCGGGAGAGATCGCCGCGCGTCTGCTTGCCTGGTACGACGCGCACCATCGCGAACTGCCGTGGCGGATCACGCCGCACGCCGCGGCCGGCGGTGCACCGCCGGACCCCTATCGCATCTGGCTTTCGGAAGTGATGCTGCAGCAGACCACGGTCGAAGCGGTAAAATCCTATTTTCGCGCCTTTGTCGAGAAATGGCCTGATGTGAAGGCGCTGGCGGCTGCGCCGGCCGAGGATGTGATGAAGGCCTGGGCCGGGCTCGGCTATTATTCACGAGCGCGCAACCTCAAGGCCTGCGCCGATCTGGTTGCGAGCCAGGGCGGCCGTTTTCCCGACAACGAAACGGGATTGAGGGAATTGCCGGGGATCGGCGCCTATACGGCGGCGGCGATCGCGGCGATCGCCTTCGACCGTCCGGCGGCGGTCGTCGACGGCAATGTCGAACGTGTCATCTCGCGGCTCTATTCGATCGCAACGCCGCTCAGCGAGGCAAAGCCTGAAATCCGCGCGCTCGTCGAAAGACTGGTTCCGCAGACAAGGCCGGGCGACTTCGCCCAGGCGATGATGGACCTCGGCGCTACGATCTGCACGCCAAGACGGCCGCGCTGCATGCTGTGCCCGGTGCGCGAGGATTGCAGCGCCATCCTGTCCGGCGACCCCGAGCGCTTCCCGGTCCGCCTGCCCAAGGTCGACAAACCACTCAGGCGGGGTGCCGCCTTCGTCGCCGAGCGCGGCGACGGCGCCATCCTGTTGCGCAAGCGGCCTGACAAGGGCCTGCTCGGCGGCATGACCGAGGTGCCGACCACAGATTGGACAGCCCGGATAGACGGCGCGACGACTGCCCAAGCAGCGCCCTTCCCTGCGGACTGGCGGCGCGCCGGAGAGATCGCGCATGTCTTCACCCATTTCGCGCTCGAGCTCGAAGTTTTTCACGCTCAAGTGAAAAGTGATGCGCCGGAAGGGCATTTCTGGTCGCTGGCCCATGACATTTCCGGAGAAGCGCTGCCGACCGTCATGAAAAAGGTCATCGAAGCAGCGATACCGGGCGCAACCAAAAAACACCGCCCGATTGACTAGCATTCGCTTTGAAAGGCCAGAAATGACTGAAATCCGCCATATCGTGTTCGACATCGGCCGCGTCTTGCTCCACTACGATCCGAACATTCCGTTCAGCCGCCTCATTCCCGATGCCGAAGAGCGCAAGTGGTTCTTCGACAATGTCTGCACGCATGACTGGAACATCGAGCAGGATCGTGGCCGGACGTGGGAAGAGGCGGAAGCGCTGCTGATCGCGGATTACCCGGATCATGCTGAAAACATTCGCAATTTCCGACGCTATTGGAACGACATGGTGCCGCATGCATATGAGGACAGCGTCGCCATCATGCTCGGCCTGATCGAGAGCGGCCACGACGTGACCATGCTGACGAACTTCGCCGCCGACACGCTTGCCGAGGCAAGACTGCGCTTCGATTTCCTTAGCCGCCCGCGCGGCGTGACCGTGTCGGCCGATATCCGTGAGATCAAGCCCGACCGCGCCATCTACGACCATCACGTTGCCGCGTTCGAGCTCGAACCGTCAGCCACGCTGTTCATCGACGACAGCCCCAGGAATGTCGATGGCGCCAGGGCCGCCGGCTGGAATGCTGTGCTGTTCACAGATGCAAAAACGCTCAAGGCGGACCTTGAGCGGTATGGCATCGCGACCTGAGCTACGCAGAGGGGTCGAAGGTAGCGCTTTATGGCGCCCCCCTCTGCCCTGCCGGGCATCTCCCCCACGAGGGGGGAGATTGGCAGCTCGCCCACGGCTCTTTCTTACAACGTTGAAAGTTGGCGAAAACAATGAAACGCGCAATCTCCCCCCTCGTGGGGGAGATGCCCGGCAGGGCAGAGGGGGGCCGTCGTAGAGCGCCGAATTTAAACCTTGAATCTCAAGCCCCTGCCCGTTCCATGCCGAGCCTGGCGATGCGGCGCAGTTCGTCGATCGGGGTCAGGCCGCCCGAGCGCTCATAGTGCCAGAAGGTCCAGCCGTTGCAGGCGTCCAGGCCCTGCACTTCGGCGCCGATCTTGTGGATCGAGCCGGCGCTGTCGCCGATCGCCACCGTGCCGTCGGCGCGTACCTTGGCCGACCAGCGCTTCTTGGCGTCATAGAGCGTGGCGCCGGGCTGCATCAGACCGGTATCGATCAGGCTGACGAAGGCGACGCGCGGCTCGGCGCGCTTGCCGGTGAGCACGGTGAGATCGGCGCTTTCCAGCGGCCGCACGGCATCGATGCGCTCGTTGGCGGCGTCGATATAGACCTGTTCGCGCTCGATGCCGACGAAGTGACGGCCGAGCCGCTTGGCCACGGCGCCGGTGGTGCCGGAGCCGAAGAATGGGTCGAGCACGATGTCGCCCGGCTTGGTCGAAGCCATCATGATGCGGGCGAGCAGCGCTTCCGGCTTCTGCGTCGGATGCAGCTTGTCGCCATTGTCGTTCTTCAGCCGCTCGCCGCCAGTGCAGATCGGGAACAGCCAGTCGGAGCGCATCTGGATGTCGTCGTTCGACGCCTTCATGGCTTCGTAATTGAAGGTATAGCCCTTGCCCTTCTGGTCGCGCGAGGCCCAGATCATGGTCTCATGCGCGTTCTGGAAGCGGCGGCCGCGGAAGTTCGGCATTGGGTTGGTCTTGCGCCAGACGACATCGTTGAGGATCCAGAAGCCGAGATCCTGCATTTTGGCGCCGACGCGGAAGATGTTGTGGTAGGAGCCGATGACCCAGATGGTGCCATTGGGCTTCAGCACGCGGCGTGCCGCCAGGAGCCAGGCGCGGGTGAAGGCGTCATAGGCCTCGAAACTCTCGAACTGGTCCCAGTCATCGTCGACGGCGTCAACCTTGGACTGGTCGGGCCGGTGCAAATCGCCGTCGAGTTGCAGATTGTAAGGCGGATCGGCGAAAATGACGTCGATGGATTTTTCCGGCAGCCGGTCGAGCGCGGCGACACAATCGCCCTTGAGGATCGTGTCCAGCCACTCGGATTGCGGGGGGGCGTGGGAGAGGTCGGCGACAAGACGCACGGCAGACATTTTTACACCCAAGGCACGCGTTACTGTTTACTCCACGTTATGGTTACCGATCAGCGTAAATATTCGGTGAAGGACGCAACGGTCCAGGCAGCCCTGACGTCGTCAATTTGCGCAGCCCGGCCCGTTGGTGTATGTCGCGCCGCTTGAGCCTTGCCGGGCCTCCATCACCCTCCCTCGTTCGGATTGCCATGCCCCAGCCAGATCTTGTCATCTTCGATTGCGACGGCGTGCTCGTCGATTCCGAAATCATCGCAGCCCGCGTCGAGGCCGAATTGCTGACCTTGGCCGGATATGAAATCTCGGCCGAGGAATACGCCGAAACCTATGCCGGACTGACCTTCAAGGACATAATGATGCGGGTCGAGGCGAAGTCCGCGATCCCGTTCCAGGCCTCGATGATCGACCGGGCCGAAGAGCTGGTTGACCGCAAACTGCGCAGCGACGTGCGCGCCATCGACGGCGTGCGCGAGGCTGTGGCCGCAGTGACAGCGCCGCGCTGCGTCTGCTCGAACTCACGCTTGGAGCGGATCGAGTTCATGCTGGAGAAAGTGGGCCTGCTGCCGTTCTTCGCCGGCCGGATTTTTTCGGCGCTGGAAATACCAAGCAAGAAAACCAAGCCCGCGCCGGATGTGTTCCTGATCGCGGCGGAGCAACTCAACGCCAATCCGGCAAACACCTTCGTCATCGAGGATTCGGTGCACGGCGTCACCGGCGCCAGGGCCGCCGGCATGCGCGTGATCGGCTTCACCGGCGCCGCGCACAGCTATCCCGGCCATGCCGATGTGCTGACCGAAGCCGGCGCCGAAACCGTCATCCGCCGCTGGGCCGAACTGAAAAGTGTGATTGCCGCTCTGTCGGACTGGTCGGACGCCTGAACCGATCAGTCCTTGGCTTTGGCCGACTTGGCCGGTTTCTTCTTTGCCCTGTTGTAGGCAATCGCGGCACGGACGAGCGCTTTCAGCGCATCCGCATCGATCTCGTCGCCCTCCGACACATCCATGGCACGCCACACCTTGCCGTTGAGCCCGTTGTTGAACAGCCTGTCGGGATCCGGCAGGCTGGCGCCATGGGAAAAGGTCAGCTTCACCTTGTCCTTGTGAGCGTTGCCGACGGCGATCATGCCGTCGCGCGACCATACCGGGCTGCCCATCCACTTCCACTCCTCGATGATTTCCGGATCGGCGTCGAGGATGGTCTTGCGCAGGCTGGCCAACGTCTTGCCCCGCCAATCGTCCAGCTCCCGGATTCGGGCATCTATCCGCTCGGAGGCAGAGGCGCCTCCCTCGTCTTTGCTCGACATACTGGTCTTCATGGTCTGCCTCCGTTCACATCTTCTCGCCGGGCAATCGGCTGGCCTGCTTCACCCAGGAGGCGAAGCGGGCTTCGTCGATCTCTTCGCCTTCATGGATGTCGAGATAGCGCACTTCCTTTTGCCTGGAACCGCCGGGAGGCACAGGATCGAGCGACGTGCCGCGAAAGAAGGCGACTTTGACGTATCTGGTGAAGCAATGCAGGCTGAGGAACCAACCCTCGCCCTCGATGCCATAGAACGGTGAGTTCCACTTCATCGCCTTGTAGACGCCGGGGACGGCGCTGACGATAAGTGCGTCGATCCGGCGCCCGACATCGCTTTTCCAGCCCGGCATGGCCGCGATATAGGCCTGCACCGGAGCGTCCCCATAGGCCTTCGGGATCTGCGGGTTGCCGCCCGAAAGCAGGACCGGCTTTTCCGGCTTGTCTGGGGCCGGTTTTGCGACCTTCGATTTTCCCAGCGCCTTGGCCATTCCTACCCTTGCGCGCCCTGCTCGCCACGCGATCTCGCGACGTAAGGCAGCACGAACATGTAGAGGCCACTGAACAGCAGCAGGAAGAGCGGCAGCAGCGGCGAATAGACCACCCAGGCCGGAGGTTGGCCGAACGCCATGGTGATGAAATTGGCTGCCACGGTCAGCGTGAAGATGATCGACAGCCAACGATGGGTTTGACGTATCCATTTGCTCAAGTTCATTGCAACCCTCCTCTTGAAACCAGCGCCTACCAACGCGCCAGTTGGGTGATCTGGATGAGATTGCCGCAGCTGTCGTTGAGCTGGGCGATGGTCGAGCCGGTCACTTCTGTCGGCGCCGTGGCGAACGCACCGCCGCGTCCCTTGATGCGCTCGTAATCACCCTTGACGTCGTCGGTGAACAGCATGAGCGCGGGCTGCCCCTGCTTGAAGATGGCCTGCTGGTAAGCCTTGGCGGCCGGATTGTCGTTGAGCGCGAGTTGCAGTTCGGTTCCCTCGGGCTCATCGGGTGAGGTGACGGTCAGCCAACGAAAAGGCCCATTGCTGAAGTCGGCCTTCACAGCAAAGCCCAGCACGTCGGTGTAGAAGCGCAGTGCGTTATCCTGGTTGTCCACATAGACGCTGGTCAGCTTGATCTTCATCGATTTCCTCCTTTTTGCATTCGGTTGCCCCCGCGGCCAGGGCGTGGTCCGGCAGGCTTCAATCCGGCTTCGCCAGAAGCTGTTCCAGCTTGGTGAGGAATTGCTGCCACCCGGCCCTGGCTCCGCCATAGGCCTGCTTCTGGCTCGGATGGAAACCCGACTGCTCGACGCGCAGATGGGTCCCCTTGCTGGTGGGCGTGAGCGTGAACGTCACCACGCTCTTCAGATTGTAGGCGGCATCCTCATGCGCAAAATCCCAGCTGTAGGACAGCGTCCTGCCTTGCTCGACGGCGAGGACCTCGCAATCGAGCACGCCGCCCCAGTCGCCGCGAAGATTGAAGCTGTGACCGACGACAGGCTTGAAATCGTTCTTCATGAGCCATTCCTCCATCAGATGCGGCTGCGTCAACGCGCGCCAGATCTTCTCCGCCGGCCAGGATATTTCACGTTCGACGACGACGGTGCGCAGTTCGGGATTGCTCACTGGTCCATCCTTTTCAGCAGGTTTTCGAGGTCATCGAAGCGGCCCTCCCAGAATCCTGTCATTTGAACTGTCCAGTCGGTCAGCGGACCAAGTGCCGCGGGCTGGGCGCTGTAGTGGGTCTGGCGTCCGGCGTGGCGGTCACGCACCAGCCCGGCCAGCTTCAGGACGCCGAGATGCTTCGACACCGCCGGTTGCGAAACCCCGGACTCCGCCGTCAGCGCCCCCACAGTCTGCTCACCCTGGCGGCAAAGGCGCTCGAAGATGGCCCGCCGGGTCGGGTCGGCAAGCGTTCTGAACAAAGTATCGTGGGCGTCCGGCATCAGGATCAATAACCTGCGAGCTATTGATTGACGTATAACCGCCGGGCTATGGATGAGTCAAGTGCGCTGGCGGAATGGATCGAGATTAAAGCGCAGACGCGACCTGCCGCAGGCGCACGCCTGCAGGATTACGATCGGATCGTTTGGATCTTTCAAAGATACGATCGGATCGTTTGGATCTTTCAAAGAGTTGACCGGCACCGTCGCAGCAGCGACGGCGCCCAGGCGCTTAGTTCGTCGCCGGAGCGCGCTTCTTTTTCTTGCCGGACTTCTTGTCCACCGCCGCCGGCGCGGTGTCGTCATAGCCGGCATAGACAGTGTAATCCCGGGCGGAGGGTTCGGGCACGACGACGTTGGGATCGGTGAACACGAACTGGGTGGCGGTCGAGGGATCGCTGACCTGGATCTGATAGGGGTGGATCTGCGAATAAAGTACGTCGGGGCCGTGCATGACGGCAATGCGGATCGGCATGGTGATGGTGCCGGGGGCGAACAGCGGTCCCGGCACGATCTTGCCGGCAACGCCAACCTTCATCGTCAACTGGCCGTTGGCACGGCTGCAATCGCGGCTCACATCGCTGATCGAGGCCTGGTAGATGATCTTGGCCGGATCCTTGTTCGGATCGACGATGGAGCCGTCAGGCGCCGTCTGCGCGGCGGCAGCAGCCTCGGCATCCTGTGTTGCATCAGCCTTTTTCTTTTTCGGCTGCGGCGCGCCCTTGGCGTAGGTATTGAAGTATGCGGTGCCGTCACGCACCGTCACTTTCGGGCAGTAGGCCTGCAACTGGCTGGCGAGAACCTTGGGATCCTGAGGCGGTATTGGCGCATTCGGGTCGGTCTTCTTGCCGAAACCGAGATTGAGGATGCCATTGTCGCTCGATTGGCAACCGGCGGCGGCAAGCATAAAGCCGGTTAGCGCCAGACCCGCGACAAAGCGACGGTTGAATTTATGAAACGCCATGAAACTGCACTTCCCTCTCGCAAAGTTGGTGACGTATAGCAACGCCACGGCAAAAATGCGACTGAGGCGGCTCGGAAAATTAACCAATTGCCGTGGATGAAACCGGCGGCAGCAATGGACCTTTGACGATGCGCTATGTGAGTACCCGCGGGGATGTGCCCGTGCTTGGATTTGCCGATGCGGTGCTGGCGGGGCTGGCCCGCGACGGCGGGCTTTATGTGCCGCAGACATGGCCGCAGTTTTCGGCAGCCGAGATCCGCGCCATGCGCGGCCTGCCCTATGCGGACCTCGCCATCCGCGTGCTGACGCCCTTCCTCGGCGGCGAGATCGCCGCACCCGTCTTCGAGCGCCTGGTGCGAGAAGCCTATGCCACCTTCCGCCACCGGGCCGTCTGCCCGCTGGTGCAGACCGGCGCCAACACGTTCATCCTCGAGCTCTTCCACGGTCCGACGCTGGCCTTCAAGGACGTTGCCATGCAGCTGCTTGCCCGGCTGATGGACCATGTACTGACTGAGCGTGGCCAGCGCGCCACCATCGTCGGCGCGACCTCGGGTGACACTGGCGGCGCCGCCATCGATGCCTTCGCCGGCCGCGACCGAACTGACATTTTCGTGATGTTCCCGCATGGCCGCGTCTCGCCGGTACAGCAGCGGCAGATGACGACATCGACGGCCGCCAACGTCCAGGCGCTGGCGATCGAAGGCAATTTCGACGATTGCCAGGGCCTGCTGAAGGATATGTTCAACGATCATCGTTTTCGTGATCGCGTGTCGCTGTCGGGCGTCAATTCGATCAACTGGGCCCGCATCATGGCCCAGATCGTCTATTATTTTTCCTCGGCGCTTTCGCTCGGCGCGCCGGACAGGCCGGTCTCCTTTACCGTGCCGACCGGCAATTTCGGCGATATTTTCGCCGGTTACGCCGCCAAGAAGATGGGCCTGCCGGTCGAGCGGCTGATCGTCGCCACCAACGACAACGACATATTGGCGCGCACTTTCGCGACCGGTGAATACCGCACCAAGGGTGTGTTTGCGACGACGTCGCCATCGATGGACATCCAGGTATCGTCGAACTTCGAGCGACTGCTGTTCGAGGCCTGCGACCGTAACGCAGAGACGGTGCGGCGTTACATGGCCGGCCTCAAGCAATCCGGCGCCTTCACCATCGAAACCGCAGAAATCGACCGGATGCGGTCCGAATTCGACGCCGGACGCGCTGATATGGACGAGGTTGCCGCCACCATCCGTTCAACGCTCGAATCCAGCAATTATCTGCTCGATCCGCACACGGCCGCGGCCGTGCATGTCGCCGCCGGCAAGGCTGACGGTGCAGTGCCGATGGTGGTGCTGGGCACGGCGCACCCGGCCAAGTTCCCGGCCGCGGTCGAAGCCGCCTGCGGCGTGTCGCCGGCCCTGCCCGCATGGCTGGGGTCCTTGATGTCAGCCGACGAAAAGTACACGGTACTTCCATCCGACCTGAAAATGGTGGAAGATTACGTGAGCCGCCACTCAAGGGCAGCGCGTTAGGGAGTACTTGCCATATGGGTGTTGAGGTAAGCCGTCTGTCGAACGGCCTGACAGTCGCCACCGAAACCCTTCCAAGCCTCGAATCCGTTGCCCTTGGCGCCTGGGTCAAGTCCGGCGCCCGCAATGAGCGTGACGACGAGCACGGAATGGCCCATCTGCTCGAGCATATGGCCTTCAAGGGTACGAAAAGGCGGACGGCCTTCGAGATCGCCTCGGAAATCGAGGATGTCGGCGGCGAGATCAATGCCGCAACATCAGTCGAGACGACGTCCTATTACGCCAGGGTGCTGTCCGACGATGTGCCGCTGGCGGTGGATATCCTTGCCGATATCCTGCAGGAGTCCGAATTCGACCCAGAGGAACTGGAGCGCGAGCAGCATGTGATCCTGCAGGAGATCGGCGCCGCGCACGACACGCCCGACGACATCGTCTTCGACCGTTTCACCGAGACCGCCTTCCGCCACCAGACGATCGGCCGCTCGATCCTCGGCACGCCGGAAACCGTCAAATCCTTCACCTCCAAACAGCTGCATGATTTCATAGAGCGCCAGTATGGCGCCGAGAAGATGGTGATCGTGGCGGCAGGCGACATCAAGCACGACAATTTCGTGCGCGAGGTCGAAAAGCAGCTTGGCGGTTTCCGCAGCAAGTCCGACAGCACGATGCCGCAATATGCGCAGTATGTCGGCGGCGATTTCCGCGAGGATCGCGACCTGATGGACGCGCAGATCGTGCTCGGCTTCGAAGGCCGAGCCTATCATGTGCGCGATTTCTACGCTTCGCAGGTGCTGTCGATGATCCTCGGCGGCGGCATGTCGTCCCGGCTGTTCCAGGAGGTCCGCGAAAAGCGTGGCCTGTGCTATTCGGTCTATGCCTTCCACTGGGGTTTTTCCGATACCGGCATCTTCGGCGTTCATGCCGCGACCGGGCAGAGCGACATTGCCGAACTGGTGCCGGTCATTATCGACGAGCTGCAGAAGGCCGGCGAGAATATCCTTCAGGAAGAGCTCGACCGCGCCCGCGCGCAATATCGCGCCGGCCTGATCATGTCGGCTGAAAGCCCGGCCAGCCGCGCCTCGCAGATCGCCAGGCAGCTGCTTCTGTTCGGTCGGCCGATCGCCAAGGAGGAATTGATGGAACGGCTGTCGGCGCTGACCGTCGAGCGGCTGACCGACCTTTCGTCCCGGCTGTTTTCGACCAAGCCGACGCTGACCGCGGTTGGACCGGTGGGTACGCTCGCGCCCTATGAGGCGATTCTCGATTCGCTTGCGGGCACGCACACCACGGCCCGCAAGCTCGCCGTCTAAGCCTTCAAGCGCCGGTGTTCGCGCTCCCTTTCTTTCGCCGTGACCTGCCGGCACTGAAAGGCGACCGGGTCATGCTGCGCGTGCCCTACACCAACGACTATCGCGAATGGTCAGCGGTGCGCGGCGAAAGCCGTGCCTTCCTCGAACCGTGGGAGCCGCGCTGGACGCCCGATGAACTCGACCGCACCGCCTGGCGGCTGCGCATCGGCCGCTACCGCGAAGACTATGCGCAGGGGACAGCCATCGCCTTCTTCATCTTCGAGAAGGCGAGCGGCAAGCTTGCCGGCGGCATTACGCTCGGCAATATCCGCCACGGCGTCTCGCAAAGCGGCCATGTCGGGTACTGGATCGGGGAGCGGTTTGGCGGCCGCGGCCTGATGACCGACGCGGTCAAGGTGGTCTGCCGCTTCGCCTTCGATACGCTGAGGTTGCACCGGATCGAAGCTGCCTGTATTCCCGACAATGTCCGGTCGATCCGCGTGCTTGAAAAAGCCGGATTCCGGCGCGAAGGACTTCTGCGATCCTACCTCAGGATCAACGGCATCTGGCAGGACCACTACCTCTACGCCCGGATCGCGGACGATCCGCCGGGCGCTGGAACGAAGGACTGATTTTTGACGAATTTCCTGCGAAACGGGTCGCTGTTGGCCTTTGTTCTGGCGGTTGTCGTCACGCTTTGCGCGGCGCTCCCGGCCTTCGCCGTCGAACCGATCAAGATTGCCCGCGACGATGTCGCGCTCGACCTGTCGCGCGCCGTCCAGATCTACGTCAATCAGGGCGAAAACTTCCAGGTGTCGACCGCGCCCGGTCCCGACGGCATCGTCCGGCGCATCGAGGTCGAGGCCAATGACGCGCGCTCGAGCGGCGACTGGGCGGTGTTCGCGCTCGCCAACACCACCGACCAGCAGCTCGACCGGCTGATCGTGGCGCCGCATTTCCGGCTGGTGAATTCCGGCATCTTCTGGCCCGATCTCGGCGCCACCCGCATCGCCGCGATCACCCCCAGCGAGGGCTTCGCGCTCGACCGCCAGTCAAGCTCCGACGCCGACGTGTTCCGGGTGACGCTGAACCCGGGAACGGTGATCACCTTCATCGCCGAACTCGCCTCGCCGAAGCTGCCGCAGGTCTATCTATGGGAGCCGGAAGCCTACAAGGACTCGGTCAATTCCTATACGCTGTTCCGCGGCATCGTCATCGGCATCGCCGGGCTGCTGGCGCTCTTCCTGACCATCCTTTTCGTCGTCAAGGGAACCTCGATGTTTCCGGCGACAGCCGCACTTGCGTGGGCGGTACTTGCCTATATCTGCGTCGATTTCGGCTTTCTAAACAAGATCATAGAGATATCGCCCGGGAACGAGCAGATGTGGCGGGCGGGAACGGAGGTGGCGCTTGCGGCGACCTTCGTGGTGTTCCTGTTCGCCTATCTCAACCTCAACCGGTGGCACGGCCATTTCAGCTATGGCGCGCTGGTCTGGATCCTCGGCCTGGTGCTGATTGCCGGTGTGGCCATCATCGATCCGGCAGTCGCCGCCGGTATTGCCCGGCTGTCCTTTGCCGCCACCGCGCTGACCGGGCTCGGCCTCATCATCCTGCTCGGTCTTCGTGGTTACGACCGTGCGATCATGCTGGTGCCCAGTTGGGTGATGGTGCTGCTATGGCTGTGCGGGTCGTGGATGGCGATCACTGGCATGCTCGACAACGACATCGCCCAGCCGGCATTGGGCGGCGGGCTGATCCTGATCATCCTTTTGATCGGCTTCACCGTCATGCAGCATGCCTTTGCCGGCGGCGCGCTGCATCAGGGCCTGTTCTCCGATCTCGAGCGCCAGGCGCTGGCCGTCGCCGGCTCCGGCGACACGGTGTGGGACTGGGACGTGCTGCGCGACCGCGTCGTCACCAAGCCCGACGTCAGCATCCAGCTTGGCCTGGCGCCCAACAGCCTGGGGGGTGCGGCCCGCAACTGGCTGCCGGTGCTGCATGCCGACGACCGCGACACGTTCCGCACCACGCTCGACGTGGTGCTCGAACATCGGCGCGGCCGGGTCTCGCAGAATTTCCGCCTGCGCGGCGCCGACGGGCACTACCACTGGTTCTTGCTTCGGGCGCGGCCGGTGATCGGCTCGGACGGCGAAGTGATTCGCTGCGTCGGCACCATGGTCGACGTCACCGAGCAGAAAAAGTCCGAGGAAAGGCTGCTGCACGATGCCGTTCACGACAATCTGACCGGCCTGCCCAACCGCGAACTTCTGATGAACCGGCTGGAAGCCATCATCTCGATCGCGCGCACCGAAGAGAAGGTGCGCCCGACCGTCTTCGTCATCGACATCGACCGTTTCAAGCAGGTCAATGACGGGCTTGGCATCTCGGCCGGCGACACCATCCTGCTCACCATTGCGCGCCGCTTGCACCGGCTGTTGAAACCGAAGGATTCGCTGTCGCGCTTTGCCGGTGACCAGTTCGCCCTGATGCTGCTCTCCGAACAGGAACCCTCCCGCATCGCGGCGGTGGCAGACGCCATCAAGCACGCCATCAACAACCCGATCACCTTCGCCAAGCGCGAGATCGTGCTGACTGCCTCGATCGGCCTGATCACCTGGACCTCGGCGCAGACTTCGGCAGAAGACATGGTCAAGGACGCCGAGCTTGCCATGCACCAGGCCAAGCGCTTCGGCGGCGACAGGATCGAGCCGTTCCGGCCGGCCTTCCGCACCGTCGGCACCGACCGGCTGCAATTCGAATCCGATCTGCGCCGCGCCATCGAGCGGCGCGAGTTCACCCTTGCCTACCAGCCGATCGTGCGGCTGGAGGACGGCAGCATTGCCGGCTTCGAGGCGCTGCTGAGGTGGGACCATCCGCGCCGCGGCATGATCCCGCCCGGCGATTTCATCCCGGTCGCCGAAAGCTGTGGTCTGATCGTGCAGCTTGGCCTGTTTGCCATGCAGCAGGCGGCCGAGGACCTCGCCGGTTGGCAAAAGCAGATCGGCGACACGCCGCTGTCGGTGTCGGTCAATCTGTCCAGTCGCCAGCTGATCCGCCGCGACCTGGTCAGCGATGTCCGCTCGGTCATCGCGCGCGCCAATCTGAAGCCGCGCTGCTTCCGGCTCGAACTTACCGAATCGCTGGTCATGGACAATCCAGAGCAGACCTCGCATGTGCTGACCAAGCTGAAGCAGCTCGGCATCGGCCTGTCGCTGGACGATTTCGGCACCGGCTATTCCTCGCTCGCCTATCTGACCCGCTTCCCCTTCGACACCATCAAGATCGACAAGAGTTTTGTGGACGACGCGACGCCGAAGCGCGCGGTGCTGCTCAAATCCATGGTCAACATGGCGCATGAGCTCGGCCTGTCGGTGGTGGCCGAGGGCATTTCCGACGAAAGCGATGCGCTGGAACTGCGCCAGATGGGCTGCGAATATGTGCAAAGCTTCATGTTCGGCGCGCCGATGCCAGGCGACCAGGTGCTGAAGGCGTTGAAAGAGCAGTACCCGATGACGCAGGCGTGACGGGTGAGGCATGCGTCGTGCAGGCGCGTGGTTACATTGGAATGAACCCCTGAAGCGACCGCGCCTTCGTCATCCTAGGGCGAAGCAAGGAGCGCAGAGACGCGGCGCAGACCCTAGGATGGCGAAAGTGGCGGGCGGCTTCGGCTAGTCGCGAAGGTTCGGCGGAACGTCGGCGAAGGCGAGGCCTCAGGCGTGCCCCGCGGCCAGGCTCAAATGCGCCAGATCAATCCCGATCGATGCCAGGATGCGGTCGTACTTCCGCTCGATGTCGGCGTCGAACAGCAGCTCCGGCGTGGCCGGACAGGTCAGCCAGCCATTCTCGGCGATCTCGGTTTCCAGCTGGCCGGCGCCCCAGCCGGAATAGCCGAGCGCCATCAACGCGCGCCGCGGGCCGCGGCCGGACGAGATGGCGCGCAATATGTCGACCGTCGCGGTCAGGCAGATATCGTCGGAGACGGTGAGCGAGGATTCCACCCGGTAGTCGCCCGAGTGCAGGACGAAGCCGCGGCTGCGGTCCACCGGGCCGCCATTGCGCACGACGAAGTCGCGGGCCTGCGCCGGCAGCCTGATCGCCTCCTGCTCGTTCATGATGCCGAGCTGCACCAGAAGATCGGGAAACAGCATCTGTTGCGTCTGGTTGATGATCAGGCCCATGGCGCCTTCATCGCTGTGCGCACAGATGTAGATGACCGAGCGCGTGAAGCGATCGTCCTTCATGCCGGGCATGGCAATCAGAAACTGGTCGTCAAGAAAGCCGCGTCCACCGGCCGTCTTTTTGTGGCGCAACAAGTCCATGGACGGGAGCGTAACGCGTTTCCGGGACGCCGAAAAGATGCGCCGCGTGCGATTCGGCCAAAGCCCAACGGTTGGAACAACGGAATCTTGACTGCGAACTTCACTCGGCCGATTGCTTGAAGCCAACTGTTCCTTGCCCGAAGGTCACGCAAATATGATACGCAGAGCGCCATGAAAACATTGCGCGGCCATGAACTGACGATCAAATCAACGCCATGCAAAGCTTGAAAATCCTGCTGCTCGGTATTGCTATCGGATGCGGAGCAGTCCTGCCCGCCGCCGCCTCCTCGTCGGAATGGTACAACAGCGAAGGCGGCAAGGTGCGGCTGGTGACAACAGGCAAGGCCGACGAGGCCGGTCGCATACAGGGCGTGCTCGACATCGCGCTCAAGCCCGGCTGGAAAACTTATTGGCGCGATCCGGGCGACGCCGGCGTGCCGCCGCAGATCGACGTTTCGGCCAGCACCAACATCACCGATGCGGCGTTTTCCTTCCCGCCGCCGCAGCGCCATGACGACGGCTACGGCAAATGGGCCGGCTACAACCATCCGGTCTCGCTGCCGGTGACATTCACTTTGTCGTCGCCTGGGGATGCGGCCGTCATCGATGCCGACATCTTTCTTGGCATCTGCGAGACGATCTGTATTCCGGTGCAGACGCGGCTGAGCGTCGATCCCGCCGCCGATCCCGACAATGCCGAGGATGCGGCGCTGGTGAAGGCTGCACTCGCCACCTTGCCCGCGCCTGCCAAGCCCGATTTCGGGATCAAGGTGCTGCCGGGCGACCATGAGACGCTGATGGTCGAGGCGACTTTTCCCGGAGATCCGGAGGCGGCGGATTTATTCGTCGCCGGGGGACGCGATTATATGTTCGGGGCGCCTGCACGCAGCGAAAAGGACGGCCGGCTGGTATTTACCATTCCGATCCTCGACCGGCCGTCGACGACACCGACCGATGGCGGGTTGTATTACACCCTGACAAGTGCCGAAGGCGCGGTCGAGGGCGTTCTGCCGTTTCCCTGATACCGAACCCGATCCAGGCTTTCCCTTGATCCAGGCCCTGTCGGCGGTTGCGGGAGATGCCTGATTTCGCTATCGCAAGAAACCTTCCCTGCTTCACACGAGGACCATCATGACGATTGCCGTTGGCGACAAACTGCCCGATGCGACCTTCAAGGAAATGACCGCCGACGGCGCCAAGGTGATCACCTCGGCCGAGATTTTTGCGGGCAAGAAAGTGGTGCTGTTCGGCGTTCCCGGCGCGTTCACGCCGACCTGCAGCAACAACCACCTGCCGGGCTATCTCGAAAACCACGACGCCATCCTTGCGCGCGGCGTCGACACCGTCGCCGTCGTGTCTGTCAACGACGTTCACGTCATGGGCGCCTGGGCGAATTTCACCGGCGGTCAGGGTAAGATTCTCTATCTCGCCGACGGCAATGGCGACTTCGCCAGGTCGATCGGCCTCGACTCCGATTATTCCAGCGGCGGCATGGGATTGCGCTCGAAGCGCTTCTCGATGATCGTCGACAATGGCAAGGTCACCGCGCTCAATGTCGAGACCAAGCCAGGAGTCGACACATCGGGCGCCGCTCACATTCTGAGCCAGCTCTAAACCGCGTCGGCTCATGAGCGCCATGGCCTGACCACCACGCGCTTCCGGCCGGATTGCCTGTTTGGAGGACATCGACGATGTTTGACATCATCTGGCGCAGCGTTGCGATCGGCATCGGCGCCACGGTGCTGATGGATCTTTGGGCGCTGTTCCTGCATCTGGCGCTCAGCCAGCCGCGGCCGAACTGGGGGCCGCCCGGCCGCTGGGTCTGGCACCTTAGGGAAGGCAAGGTTTTCCACGACGATATCGCCCAAGCCGCATCCTATGCGCATGAGCAGGCGCTGGGCTGGGCTTTCCACTATGTCACCGGCATCGTCTACGGCTTCATCCTGGTGGCGCTGGTGGGCACGGCATGGCTGGACGCGCCGACCTTCCTGCCAGCCTTCATCCTCGGCATGGTCACCATCGGCGCCGGCTGGTTCCTGCTGGCGCCCGGCATGGGCGCCGGCTGGGCCGCCTCAAAGCGCCCCAACGCGATGCAGATCCGCGCCTTCAACGTGATCTCGCACACGGTGTTCGCGCTCGGCCTCTACGGCACGGCCCTGCTGATCCGCTGAGGACAGGTTCTATTCGCGCGGCTTCATCGCGGCAACGGTATCGATGATCTCCTGACATCCGCTTTAGCGCGGCGCCAGACTAGCTATCGGCCGCCATCCGTGGACGACGCGGCGCGTCCCGACATCATAGGCGAAGTAATTGCCGCCACCGGCCGGCTGGTCCGCCGCGCGGCTGATTGCGCGGCCGCTGAGCGCGAGCAGCAGCAATGTTCCGACGCCGCCATGGCCGACGAAGGCAATGTCGCCGCCATCGGCAGCACCCAGCACCGTTTCGACCTCGCTGACAATGCGTTGCTGGGCATCGATGGCCCGCTCCCAGCCGCGGATGCTTTTGTGCGGGTTGGCGAAGAACTGGTCGGCGACCGCCTCGAACTCCGGCGGCGGCAGGAAGCCGGTTGCCGACCGATCGTTCTCATGCATGCGCTCCTTCACCTCGACCGCGAGGCCGAGGTGTTTGCCAAGGATCTCGGCGGTTTCGATCGCCTTGCGCTCGGCCGACGAGACGACACGGCGGATCGATCCGACCCATGGCTGATCGAGCATGGCTGATGCTCGCGCTCGTCCGATCTCGGACAGCCCCCAGTGCGGCACGGGAACGTTGGCATCGATCTGAACCTGGGGATGGGTGATGTAGTATACGATCGGCATGAGTGAGATCCCCTTGCCGATAGCTTGAGCTCAATAGCTTTGGGTCGAGCGCCGTGCCCGTGGCGCCGGCTGCTTCTCGGATGCCGCCGGCTTCAGCGCCACTTTCGGCGCCGCAGGTTTGGCTGAGCCCCTCTTGAACGGCGCCATACCTTCCCTTGCGAGTTCGTCGGCGCGTTCGTTCTCGGTGTGGCCGGCATGGCCCTTGACCCAGTTCCAGGTCACCTTGTGGCGCCGATTGGCCTCATCCAGCGCCTGCCACAGTTCACCGTTCTTGACCGGCTTCTTGTCGGCGGTCTTCCAGCCGTTTTTCTTCCAGCCGTGGATCCATTTGGAGATACCGTCCATGACATATTTGCTGTCGGTGTGAAGCTCGACGGCGCACGGCTCCTTCAGCGCATTCAGCGCCGAGATGGCGGCCAGCAGCTCCATACGGTTATTGGTCGTCTCGGCCTCGCCGCCCGACAATTCCTTGGTCTTGCCGTTGAAGCGCAGGATGGCGCCCCAGCCGCCGGGACCGGGATTGCCCGAGCAGGCACCGTCGGTGAAGATTTCGACCTGCTTGGTCATGTCAGTCCGTATTCCGAAGGCGACTTGATCGCGCGGTGGAAGCGCATGCGGCGGATATATTCGGTCGGATCGCGCTTCATGACCAGCCCGCCGTCGGGAACGGTCAGCCAGTCATAGAGCCGGGTCAGCATAAAGCGCAGCGCCGAGCCGCGCGAAAGCATCGGCAGCGCTGCTTTCTCGCCCTCGCTCAAAGGCCGCACGCTCTGATAGCCGGCCAGCAGCGCCGTGCCTTTGGTCAGGTTGAAGGAGAAATCCTTCTCGAAACACCAGGCATTGAGGCAGGTGGCGACGTCATAGGCGTAGAGGTCGTTGCAGGCGAAATAGAAGTCGATGAGGCCGGACAGTTTCTCGCCGAGGAAGAAGACATTGTCGGGAAACAGATCGGCATGGATGATGCCTGCCGGCAGGCCTTGCGGCCAATGGCGTCCGAAGTCGGCGAAATCCGCATCGACCTCGGCCGCCAGTCCCGGCTCGACCTCGTCGGCTCGGTCGCGCGAGGCATTCCAGAGTTTGCGCCAGCCCTCGATGGCCAGTGCGTTGTTACGCGTCATCGCAAAATCCTGCCCGGCCAAATGCAGTGCGGCGAGGGACTTGCCGACCTCCGCGCAATGCGCCGCTGTCGGCCGCCGCAGCGACAGGCCTTCGAGGAAGGTGATGATGACCGCGGGACGGCCGGCCAGCGTGCCGATGACGGTGCCGTCATGCGCGGTCACCGGCAGCGGACAGGAAATGCCTTTACGGGCGAGATGGCCCATCAGGCCGAGGAAGAACGGCAGGTCGGCCTTGTCGACGCGCTTCTCGTAGAGCGTCAGTATGTAAGAGCCGCTTGAGGTGTGCAGCAGGAAATTCGAATTCTCCGTGCCTTCGGCGATACCCTTGTAGGACAAGAGTTCGCCGACTGGATATGCCCTCAGGAACGCGCCGAGTTCGCCCTCATTGACGTCGGTGTAGACCGCCATGGGCTGTTCACGCGGCTCCGTTGACGAAGGCCATGTCGGCCCGCGTCAGTTCGACATCGCGCAGAACCCGCATGACTGGAAAATCCTCCGTTTCGGTGGCCGTGATCGCCAGGTCGATGTTCACCTCGAAGCGCTGGCGGAAGGCGTCGATGATCTCGTCGACGATGATCTCCGGCGCCGACGCGCCGGCAGACAGGCCGAGCGTCGAGATATTTGTGATGTCATTCCACGGAATTTCGGCGGCGCGCTGTACGAGAAGCGACATGGTGGCGCCGGCGCGCTCCGCCACTTCGACAAGACGGCGCGAATTGGAGGAATTGGGCGCACCGACGATCAGATAGAGATCGGCGCCGGCGGCGGTTTCCTTGACCGCTTCCTGGCGGTTGGTGGTGGCGTAGCAGATCGATTCGGCGGCCGGTGCATGCAGTTGCGGGAAGCGCTCCTGCAGCACCCGCAATATGCCGGCAGTGTCTTCGACCGACAACGTTGTCTGGCTTACGAAGCCGAGCGCTTCCGGGTCGGCGGGGGCAAAGGTCCCAGCGTCGGCTTCGGTCTCGATCAGCGTGACGGCGCCTTCAGCCAGTTGGCCCATGGTGCCGATCACTTCGGGATGGCCGGCATGGCCGATCAGAAGCACATGGCGGCCGAGCCGCTGATGGCGCATCGCCTGCTTGTGCACCTTGGACACCAGCGGGCAGGTGGCGTCGAGATAGAAGAGCTCGCGTGCCTTGGCGTCGGCCGGCACCGATTTCGGCACGCCGTGGGCTGAGAAGACAACCGGCGACTTGCGGTGCTCGGCCGGGATTTCCGAGAGTTCCTCGATGAAAACCGCGCCAAGGCTTTGCAGGCCCTCGACGACATAGCGGTTGTGCACGATCTCGTGGCGGACATAGACCGGCGCGCCGTATTTCTTCAACGCCAGCACGACGATCTGGATCGCGCGGTCGACACCGGCGCAAAAGCCGCGCGGCTGGCAGAGCCGGATCGTCAGCGGTGGTTTTGTGGCGGTCTGCAGCATGATTCCAGATCGGTTGATCGTATCGTTTGGCGAAATGAGGTGTGCACCCCTGCCCTGTCAAGGGCAGTTGGATCAGGTTGAATGGTCAACCTGATCTAACTCTTTGTTGGAGCATGATCTTGTCCGAAACCGGTTCCCACTTTTCGGGATCATGCTCTGGATCATTCAGTCTTTGCCGGACGGCGCAGCCTGATGATCAGAACCGCGGCAAGAGCCGCCGCCAGGCCATACCAGGTGAAGGCATATTGCAGATGAGAATTCGGCAGGTCGATGATGGTGACGCCGCCGACCGGCAGCCCGCCCGGGTTCGGCGTCTTGTCGGCGTCGATGAAGATCGGCACCAGCACGGCACCGGCCGGCAGGCCGGCACTCGCCGCCATGACGTCACGATCCTTCCAATAGAAGATGTTCTTGGCCACGTCATTGTCGGGCAGCATCATCGACGGCTTGGCCGGCAGCGGGTTGCGCGCCAGGCCGGTGACCGTGACCTTGCCGGTCACCTGCCCTTGCGGGCGCTTGGCGGCATCCTTGACATCATAGGGAACGAAGCCGCGGTTGATCAGGACATAGCGGCCATCGTCGAGGGCCAGCGGGGTATAGACGTTGAAGCCGGCGTCGCCGTCCCATGTGGCGTAGAAATGCCGCTCGCCGGAGTGCAGGAACGTCCCGCTGACGGTGACCGGCGTGTAGTCGACATCACCGGTGGCGGCGAATTCCTTCTCGACGTCCGCCAGCGGCTGCGGCGCTGAATGGGTGCGCTGGTCGATGGTCTGCAGAAGGGCTTCCTTCCAGTACAGGCGCTGCACCTGCCATGTGCCAAGCCCGAGCAGGATGACGAACACCACCAGGCCGAGGCCGAGCAGCAATGCCGTCTTCGGCCGCGACCGGCCGGCGGGCTTGGTCAGCGCCTCGCTCATTGCCCCTGGTCCAGGCGGCCTTCGGCCGCCTTGTTGGCGTATTGAAGCGTCAGCAGCACCCCCTTGATCAACCTCAGCGCCGTCAGGCACAGTCCCACGGCCAGCGGTATCCAGATGATGAAATGCAGCCAGAGCGGCGGGCTCAGCGTGACCTCCACCCACAGCGCCAGCCCCACGACGATGAAGCCGATGATCAGGATGACGAACACCGCCGGGCCGTCGCCGGCATCGGCGTAGGAATAGTCGAGGCCGCAATTGTTGCAGCGCTTGCCGACGGTGAGGAAGCCGGAAAACAGCCGTCCTTCGCCGCAGCGCGGGCAGCGTCCGTGCAGGCCGGCCGAGATCGGCTCAATGGGTGGCCAGATCGCCCTATCTTCACTCATGGATAGTCATGCTTTACGGCTCGATTTCGATCAGCGTTCCATCCGGCACCATAGTCCAGATTTCGTCCATGTCGCAGTCGGTAACCCCAATGCAGCCATCGGTCCAGTCGACCAATTGAAGCAGCCAGCCCGACCAGCCGAATCCGTTGGCCATTGATGGGGCGCCGAAAAGAAGAAAGGCGACCGCGTTGCCGCGACCGCCCTTCTGATTTGTCGGTTCGGTGAAAGCCGTCAGTGGCCTTCGATCACCGCGCCGACCGATCCCCAGACGTAGATCGATGCGAACAGGAACAGCCAGACCACGTCGACGAAGTGCCAGTACCAGGCAGCCGCCTCGAAGCCGAAATGCTGCTTGGGCGTGAAGTCGCCTTTCCAGGCGCGGATCAGGCAGACCAGCAGGAAGATGGTGCCGATGATGACGTGGAAGCCATGGAAGCCGGTCGCCATGAAGAAGGTGGCGCCGTAGATGGAATCCTTGAAGCCGAACGGAGCGTGCATGTACTCGTAGGCCTGCACCATGGTGAACAGCATGCCGAGGCCGACGGTCAGCACCAGGCCGTTGATCAGGCCCTTGCGGTCGCCATGGATAAGCGAATGGTGCGCCCATGTCACCGTGGTGCCCGACAGAAGCAGGATGATGGTGTTGTAGAGCGGCAGATGGAACGGATCGAGGACTTCGAGACCCTTCGGCGGCCAGACGCCGCCAGTGAAAGCGGTGCGGGCGTAATTCTGCACTTCGCTCGGAAACAGGCTGGCATCGAAATAGGCCCAGAACCAGGCAACGAAGAACATCACTTCCGAAGCGATGAACATGATCATGCCGTAGCGCAGATGCAGCGACACGACGCGCGTGTGGTGGCCCTCATGCGCTTCCTTGATGGTGTCCGACCACCAGGCAAACATCGTGTAGAGGACGATGACGAGGCCGATGAAGAACAGCCATGGATTGGCGATGTTGTGGCCGAAAATCGGGAAATCGCCGTTCTTGAGATACTGCATCAGGGCGACGCCGCCGACTGCAGTCACCAGTGCGCCGATCGACCCCAGGAAGGGCCACGGGCTCGGGTTGACGAGATGGTAGTCGTGTTGTGGTTTTGCGTGCGCGTCTGCCATATCAACCCCCGAGATTTGCTTCGGTATCTGAAACTTTGCTGCTGCTGTCCGGCGTCGATGACGCCACCGGCTTGTTCTTTTGGACCGGGAACATCGTGTAGGACAGGGTGATGGTCTTCAAGTCCTTCAGTTCCGGCACGTTGACGATATCGGGATCCACATAGAACACGACCGGCATGTCCAGCGTCTCGCCGGGCTTCAGCGTCGTGTCGGTGAAGCAGAAACACTCGACCTTGTTGAAGTAGGGGCCCGCCAGTTCCGGCTGCACGTTGAAGGTGGCGCGGCCGGTAACGGCGCGGTCGAACTTGTTGGTGGCGCTGTAATGCGCCTGCGTGGTCTCGCCGATCTTGATGGTGACCGAGCGGGCGACCGGCTGGAACTGCCAGGGAATGCCGTTGGTGTTGGCGTCGAAGCGCACGGTGATGTCGCGGTCGAGGATGCGGCCGGCATATTGCTTTTCGGCGCGCTGCGTCGTGCCGCCATAGCCGGTGGCCTGGCAGAACATCTTGTAGAGCGGCACCGCGGCGTAGGCCATCCCGATCATGCCGCCGAAAAAGGCGACGCAGACGGCGGCGACGACGCGGTTGGTGTTCTTCTTCCTGGGATCGGTCACGGTCTGGCGGGTCATCATCGGCCTCATCCGGTATGGCCGAATTTCACGATGGTCGCGACGTAGAAGATGACGACCAGAATCGCCAGCGCGACGCCGATCGCCGCCGAACGGTTGCGCCGCGCCTTCTTCTGGCTTTCGGTCAGCGTGACCAGTTCAAGCTTCTTGTCGATCATGGTCATGCTCCACCGATGGCCAAAGCGCGACCGACGACACAGTCGGCAAGATAGATGGCGAAGATGGCGAAGAGGTAGAGCAGCGAATAGGCGAACAGAGCCTTGGCCGGCTTCATGACGCGGTCGCTATCGGTCATGCACAGCACTTTCCAGGCATACCAGACGAAGCCGGCGCCGAGAGCCACTGATGCGACGCCATAGAAGGCGGTAGTGAAACCGAGCACCCAGGGCAGCACACCGATCGGCGCCAGGATCAGGGCGTAGGCAAAGATCTGGCGGCGGGTCGAGGCCTGGCCGGCAACGTTCGGCATCATCGGGATGCCGGCCTTGGCGTAGTCGTCGGACTTGAACAGCGCCAGCGCCCAGAAGTGCGGCGGCGTCCACAGGAAGATGATCAGGAACAGGACGAGGCTTTCCAGGCTCACCGTTCCGGTCACCGCGGCCCAGCCGATGACCGGCGGGATGGCGCCGGCGGCGCCGCCGATGACGATGTTCTGCGGCGTCGAGCGCTTCAGCCACATCGTGTAGACGACGGCGTAGAAGAAGATGGTGAAGGCAAGCAGCGCCGCCGACAGCCAGTTGACCAGCACGCCCAGCGTCATCACCGACAGCACCGAAAGCACAAGGCCGAAGCTCAGGGCTTCGCCGGGCAGGATACGGCCGGACGGTACCGGGCGGCCGGCGGTCCGGCTCATCACCGCGTCGATGTCGGCGTCGTACCACATGTTGAGCGCACCAGAGGCGCCGGAGCCGATGGCAATGGCCAGGATGGCGATCACCGCCAGCAGCGGGTTGATGGTCACGGGCGCAGCGACCATGCCGACAAAGGCCGTGAACACCACCAGCGACATGACGCGCGGCTTCAGCAGGGCGAAGAAATCGCCCGACGTGGCTTCCGACATGCGAAAGCCCGCTTCGTCAATCATTGGGTCGTCGACAAGGGCCATGCGTACATAAGTCCAATCATTCCGTTGGCCGAAAACCGCCGGCGGGCCGGCGGCTTCGTATTCGGGCTGCCTTACTTGATTTTCGGCAGCTGTTCCCACTGGTGGAAGGGCGGCGGCGAAGGCAGCTGCCATTCGAGCGTCGTTGCACCCTCGCCCCACGGATTGGCGCCGGCGACGCGCTTCTTCTGGAAGGCCTCGAACACGCCATAGAGGAAGATCACCACGCCGACGGCCGATATATAGGAGCCGTAGGACGACACCATGTTCCAGCCGGCGAACGCGTCGGGATAATCGATGGTGCGGCGCGGCATGCCGGCGAGGCCGAGGAAATGCTGCGGGAAGAAGATCAAATTGACGCCGACGAACGTGACCCAGAAGTGGGTGTTGGCGATCACCGGCGAGTACATGTAGCCGGTCATCTTGGGGAACCAGTAGTACCAGCCGGCGAAGATGGCGAAGACCGCACCCAGCGACAGCACATAGTGGAAGTGGGCAATGACGAAATAGGTGTCATGCAGCGAGCGGTCGAGGCCGGCATTGGCGAGCTGGACGCCGGTGACGCCGCCGACCGTGAACAGGAAGATGAAGCCCAGCGCCCACAGCATCGGCGTCTTGAACGAGATCGAGCCGCCCCACATCGTCGCGATCCAGGAGAAGATCTTCACGCCTGTCGGCACGGCGATGACCATGGTGGCAAAGACGAAGTAGCGCTGCGTGTCGAGCGACAGGCCGGTCGTGTACATGTGGTGCGCCCAGACGATGAAGCCGACGGCGCCGATCGCGACCATGGCGTAGGCCATGCCGAGATAGCCGAACACCGGCTTCTTCGAGAAGGTCGAGACGATGTGGCTGATGATGCCGAAGCCCGGCAGGATCAGGATGTACACTTCGGGGTGACCGAAGAACCAGAACAGATGCTGGAACAGGATCGGATCGCCGCCGCCATCCGGGGCGAAGAAGGTGGTGCCGAAATTGCGGTCGGTAAGCAGCATGGTGATGCCACCGGCCAGAACCGGAAGCGACAAGAGCAGCAGGAAGGCGGTGATCAGAACCGACCAGGCAAATAGCGGCATCTTGTGCAGCGTCATGCCCGGCGCGCGCATGTTGAAAATGGTGGTGATGAAGTTGATGGCGCCGAGGATCGAGGACGCGCCGGCAATGTGGATCGACAGGATCGCCAGATCCATGGCTGGCCCGGGCTGGCCGGAGGTCGACAGCGGCGGATAGAGCGTCCAGCCGCCGCCAACGCCATAGGCGCCGGGCGCGCTCGGCATGAAAGCCGAAGCGATGAGCAGCAGGAAGGCCGGCGGCAGCAGCCAGAACGAGATGTTGTTCATGCGCGGGAAGGCCATGTCAGGCGCGCCGATCATGATCGGCACCATCCAGTTGGCGAAGCCGCCGATCAGCGCCGGCATGACCATGAAGAAGATCATGATCAGCGCGTGCGCGGTGCCGAAGGCGTTGTACATGCTCTTGCCGCCGTCGATGGCGGCATCGCCGTTCATGCCGTAGACCATCTGCGCCAGACCGGTGAATATCTGGATGCCCGGCTCCTGCAGCTCCATGCGGATGACGACCGAAAGCGCGCCGCCGACGATGCCCGCGAAGATCGCAAAGATCAGGTAGAGCGTGCCGATGTCCTTGTGGTTGGTGGAGTACACCCACCGGACCCAGCCATGATAGGGCTTGTGGTCGTGGTCGTCGTGAGCTGCAGCTTCTGCCATGGTCGGCTCCGTTCCCTAATTCTTGCTAACCCGCGGCATCAATTGCCGGCGGCCGCTACCTTGTTGGTACCGTCGACCTCGGCCATCAGCGCCTTGTTGGCGCCGGGGAGGTCGGTCTTGGCTGCTGCCAGCCAGGTCTTGTACTGCGCATCGGATACGACGCGGACGGCGATCGGCATGAAGGCATGGTCCTTGCCGCAGAGCTGCGAGCACTGGCCGTAATAGATGCCTTCCTTTTCCGCCTTGAACCACGTCTCATTGGTGCGGCCGGGAACCGCGTCCATCTTGATGCCGAAGGCCGGAACGGCAAAGGAATGGATCACGTCGGCTGCGGTAACCAGGACGCGCGTCATGGTGTTGACCGGCACGACCAGCTCGTTGTCGACCGCCAGCAGGCGCGGATAGACCTTGCGGTCTTCCTTGCCGATCGCGGCGCGGTCGGCGTCCTGCAGGATGGCCGAGTTGAAGGAGAGCGTGTTCTCGGTCTGGTACTCATAGTCCCAGTTCCACTGATTGCCCGTTACCTTGACGGTCAGCTTGGCCTCTTCCGGCGGCGTGTACTGCGCCGTCAGCAGCTGGAACGAGGGAATGGCGATGAACAGCAGGACGACGACCGGCCCGACTGTCCAGATGATCTCGATCAGCGTGTTGTGGCTGGTCTTGGACGGAACCGGGTTTTTGCTGGCGCGGAACCTGAAGATGCACCAGGCGAGAAGCGCCAGAACCAAAGCAGTGATCGGGACGACGAACCACATCGTGTAGTTCCCGAACCACTCGATCTGCCGCATCATGTCTGTCGCCGGCGGCTGAAAAGTCATCTCCCACGGCTGCGGCTGGGCCGCATCGGCGGAGGCACCGGCGAAAAATGCGGCGGCGGCGCCTGCCGTTGCCATCAATTTGGCGCTTGCTGGGAATTTTCTCATCGCCCTCTTCATCTCCCGGTTCCTCGCGATCGCGACGCAAGAATATCGAACAATGCCGGGATGGGAATCCCGGACAGTCCCAAGGGTGGTTCAAACCATACTCTATTTCCCTCCGCAAGAAAGGAGCGGGCGAAACCGTGCGGCATTTTTGCGCGCAAGTGCTGCCGCGCTGTTTCGACGGCCTCGTGGCCCGCGCGGGTCGTCGACAGACAGGCTATGCGGGCTTGTGTCCGGAATGCGCCCGACGGTCGCAATTCGGGCGAATTTGCTAGGGAAAAGCGCATTATTGCGCCTGCCGGGGCTGACCGGCGGTCGCCCTATCCTTTACTTGGCCTTGGCGCGGCTTAAAGTGCCGTGATTCGCAATGGAGCCGTCATGACCTCTTGGCTTTCGAGAAACGCCTGGCATTCGAAGAGCGCCTGGCATTCGAAAAGCGCTTGGCTTTCGAGAAGCGGGGCGAAGGTCGTTTTTCTCGCCGCCCTGATCGGTATCGGCTCGTCCGCAACCGGCGTCGCCAATGCAGCGCAGCCCAGCGGCACGGTCAAGTCAACGCATGGCGCGTGGTCGATCATCTGCGACACGCCGGCCGGCGCCACCTCGGAACAATGCGTGATGATGCAGAACGTCGTTGCCGAGGATCGCCCGGAAATGGGACTGTCCGTCGTCGTCCTGCGCACCGCCGACAACAAGGCCGAGATCCTGCGCGTGCTGGCCCCGCTCGGCGTTCTGCTGCCCAATGGCCTGGGCCTCAATGTCGACGGCAAGGATATTGGCCGCGCCTATTTCGTGCGCTGCTTCCAAGACGGCTGCTATGCCGAGGTCATTCTCGAAAAGCCGCTGCTCGATACGCTGAAGACCGGGACGTCGGCCACCTTCATCGTCTTCCAGACGCCGGAAGAAGGCATCGGCATCCCCGTCGACCTCAAGGGCTTCGCCGACGGTTTTGCCGCCCTGCCCTGAGCTTGATGCTTGCGAAACCGTCTTTCCTCACAATTCCCACGGGTTTGATCTTTGGCTGTGGGGGTCATCATGCGTGCTTGTTCTTTGCTTTTGTCGACCGGTCTAATCCTGACCGGCGCCGTTTCCGTCGCCTTTGCCGAGGATTCCGAAATCATCACGGCGCCCGATCCGGCCGTCATTTTCGAGCTTGCGAAAGGCTATGGCTCGGCCAAGATGGACAAGGACGACGGGGCGATCCGATGGTCTCGGGCCGGCTTCAGGGCATGAAATATGTCATCTACTTCTATGGCTGCGAAAACCATGAGAAGTGCAAGTCGATCCAGTTCTCCTCGGGCTATACCGACCCCTTCACGGCCGACCAGGCCAATGAATGGAACAAGAAATATCGCTGGGTGAAGGCCTTTTCGGGTGACGGGTCGAACTTCAAGATGGACGTCATGTTCAGGGGCGGGGCTACCCGCTCCTACCGGCTGCGGATCGTCATTGCGGATTGTGCAGGCGCGTCTTCGCGCCTACATCGTGGCAACACCATTCCTCCTGTGAGCGGACCTGCCATGAACAGCCTGACCGGCCAATTCGACATTTCAGATGATCGCATCAAGCGGATCGTCGCCGACACACTGAACGGCGCCGATGACGGCGAACTGTTCCTCGAATACAGCGAGAGCGAAGCGCTGATGTTCGACAATGGCAGGCTGAAGACCGCCAATTTCAACACCGACCAGGGTTTTGGCCTGCGCGCCGTGGCCGGCGAGGCCAGCGGCTACGCCCATTCCAGCGATCTTTCGGAGGCGTCGCTGCTGCGCGCCGCCGACGCGGTCTCGACCGTCAAGGGCGGCTATTCCGGCACGCTTGCCGCGGCACCCGCGCGCACCAACCGCCATCTCTATGGCGAGGAGAACCCGATCCCCTCGCCTTCCTTCGAGGTCAAGGCCAAGCTGTTGCAGGAGATCGACGCATGGCTGCGTGCCGAGGACCCGCGCGTGCGCCAGGTGACGGCCTCGCTCGCGGCGTCCTGGCAGCATGTCGAGATCGTGCGCGCCGACGGCCAGATCGTGCGCGACATCCGCCCGCTGGTCCGCATCAACGTTTCCGTCGTCGTCGGCGACGGCGACCGCCAGGAAAGCGGCTCCTATGGCATGGGCGGGCGCAAGGCGTTCGGCGAGTTCCTGGTCGAGGACGCCTGGAAGCATGCTGCCAGGGAGGCGCTCAGGCAGGCGCTGGTCAATCTCGAAGCCATTCCCGCGCCGGCCGGAACGTTCGACATCGTTTTGTCCAGTGGCTGGCCGGGCGTCATGCTGCACGAGGCCGTCGGCCACGGGCTGGAGGGCGACTTCAACCGCAAGAAGACCTCCGCCTTTGCCGGCCTGCTCGGCCAGCAGGTCGCCGCCAAGGGCGTTACCGTGGTCGATGACGGCACCATGCCGGAGCGGCGCGGCTCGCTGACCGTCGACGATGAAGGCACGCCTTCGGCCCGCAATGTGCTGATCGAGGACGGCAAGCTTGTCGGCTACATGCAGGACCGCCAGAACGCCCGGCTGATGGGCATGAAAGCCACCGGAAACGGCCGGCGCGAAGGCTATGCGCACCAGCCGATGCCGCGCATGACCAACACTTATATGACCGCAGGCGACATGGAGCCGGACGAGATCATCGCCTCGGTCAAGAACGGCATCTATGCCGTATCCTTCGGCGGCGGCCAGGTCGACATCACCTCGGGCAAGTTCGTGTTCGGCTGCACCGAGGCCTACATGATCGAAAATGGCAAGGTGACGCAGCCGATCAAGGGCGCCATGCTGATCGGCAACGGACCGGACGCCATGCACCGCGTTTCGATGATCGGCAACGACATGAAACTCGACACCGGCATCGGCATGTGCGGCAAGGCCGGACAAGGCGTGCCGGTCGGCGTCGGCCAGCCGCATCTCAGGATGAACCAGATGACCGTCGGCGGCACCAGGGTTTGAGCGAGGAGACGTCGGCGGGCTTGAATAGTTCCCCTCACAGGGATATCTTACCTTTGTCTTACACAAGGGTAATACCGTAATGGGTGCAATAGAAAAGCTTATAACGACCGTCTCGACCAAGGGACAAGTCATCCTGCCCAGCGCTATCCGCAAACGGAGGGACTGGGGCGCGGGCACGCGCCTGCAGGTCGAAGACACACCGGACGGTGTACTTTTGAGACCGGCGCCTGCCTTTGCCCCGACACGACCAGCAGATGTCTTTGGTGTCCTGCCGCACAGTGGCAGACCGAAGACCTTGGAGGAGATGGACGCAGCCGTCCTTGCTGAAGCACGGCGGCGCCATGCTCGCGATTGATACCAACGTTGTCGTCAGGTATCTGACGAACGACGATCCCGAGCAGTCCCCGCGAGCCCGGCGGCTGATCGACGGTCAGCCCGTTTTCGTCGCCGTCACGGTGATCCTGGAGGCTGAGTGGGTGCTGCGCAGCGGCTATGGTTATGATCAGGCCTCGATCGTCAATGCACTGCGGGTGTTCGGCGGGCTTCCCACTGTCGAGATAGAGGATGCTGCGATGGTCTCTTCCGCGGTCGATCTAGCCGAGACGGGAATGGATTTCGCCGATGCGCTCCATCTGGGCAAGTCCTCGCACTGCTCAGCATTTGTGTCCTTCGACCGTAAGTTCATCAAGGCCGCACAAGCGGCCGGGTACGAAAGCGTTCGCGAAGGCTAGTTTGCCAGCCGGCTACGTCTTGCGGGGGGCGGCAAACTCAAGCACGGCCTTGTGAAAATCGGCGGATTAACGTCGCCGTTTCGGCTTCTCCAGCAGCGCCACGGCCTCGACATGCGGCGACCACAGGAACTGGTCGATGGGCGTGACGCTCTTCAAGGTGTAGCCGCCGTCAATCAGGATGCGCAGGTCTCGTGCCAGCGTCACCGGATTGCAGGAGACGGCGGCGACGAACGGCACATCCGAGCGGGCGATCTGCTTCGACTGGTCCTCGGCGCCGGCGCGCGGCGGGTCGAAGACGACGCCATCGAAAGCATTCAGCTCCTTGAACGTCAGCGGCCGCCGGAACAGGTCGCGGCGTTCGCCGGTTACCCGCTTCAGGCCGGTGGCGAAGCGCGATCCGCGGTCGAGCGCCGAAAGGGCTGCCGCGTCGCCTTCGACCGCGTGGACTTCGGATTTGGCCGCCAGCCGAAGCGCAAAGCTGCCGCAGCCGGCGAAAAGATCCGCGACTTTCCTGGCACGCTTCAGATGTCCGCCAACGAGATCGGCCATCGTCTGTTCGGCGGCTTGCGTTGCCTGCAGGAAGGCGCCAGGCGGTATGGCGACAGCGACGGTGCCGAACATGACCACCGGCTTTTTCGGCTCGATGACAATCTCGTCGTCGATCGAAAGCCGGGCAAAGCCATTGGCCATGATGAAGTTGGAGGCGACCCGGCGCTGGTTCTCGCCCAGCTTGCCCGACTCATAGACAGCGACGTCAAGCCCCGAGCCCGTCACAGTGACCGCCATCCGGAACGATTTGGTGGTGGCGCAAACCAGGTCGGCGACCGACCTCAAGCGATCGAGCGCGGCAACGATCTCCGGCAGCGAGATCGGACATTCCTCGATGGGGATGATTTCCGGCGACAGATGGCGATGGAAGCCAAGCAGCATGCCTGTGTCGGCGCGCCTGGCGGCAAGCACGACGCGGCGGCGTGTGTGTGGCGCACACGGCACCAGGGCGCCGATGTCGCCGGCAATGCCTTTCAAGGCATGCACGACCTTGTCGCGTTTCCATTGCTGGTAAGCGTCGGCTTGCAGATGCTGGACGGCGCAGCCGCCACATTCGGTGAAATGCCGGCAGGCCGGATCGATACGCAGCGGCGACGTCTCCAATACCGCCATCAGCATGGCGCGATCCCTCTCGCGCGCGGCGGTGACGGTCTCGCCGGGCAGGGTGAAGGGAATGAACAGCTCGCCGGTTTCCGTCTCGGCGACGCCGTCGCCCTGCGAACCCAGTCTCTTGATGGTGAAGCCCGTGCTCATCGGTCCTTGGTCCCGGCATCCTTGGTCCCGGCATCCTTGATCCCGGCAAGCAGGAATTCGCGGTTGCCGTCCCCGCCTTCGATCGGCGACATGTGCAAGCCCAATGTACGCCAGCCAGGGACGCCTTCGAGCCATTCCTGCAGCAAGCCGGCCACACGGGCGGCGTCATAAGGGTCTTTCAAAAGACCGCCCTTGCCGATCGCCTCGCGGCCGGCCTCGAATTGCGGCTTGACCAGAAACACCGCACGAGCGCCGTCCCGTGCCAATGCCAACGCCGGTGGCATCGCCAGTTTCAACGAGATGAAGCTTACATCGGAGACGATGAAATCGGGGATACGGCCGCCGAGATCGGCAGCCGCGAGCTCGCGAGCGTTGAGGCCCTCGATCACGGTGACGCGCGGGTCGGACGAGACACCGGGATGCATCTGGCCGTGGCCGACATCGATGGCAGTGACATGGGCCGCGCCGCGTTCGAGCAGCACCTGGGTGAAGCCGCCTGTCGAGGCGCCGATATCGAGGGCTTCACTGCCCGCGGGATCGAGACTGAAATGGTCGAGCCCGGCGATCAGCTTCAGCGCCGCGCGTGAGACATAACCCTGCGCCGGGTCGTCGATGACGATGAGACAGTGCGGCAGAACCGTCCGGCCGGGCTTGCGGGCGACCACGCCGTCGACCGTCACGGTGCCGCGCTCGACCGCGTCGCGGGCGCGCGAGCGGCTCGCAAACAGGCCGCGCTGGACGAGCAATTCGTCGAGCCGCTGGCGTGTGCTGGCTGGCAGAGGGGAGTTCATCGGCCTTCATGGCGAAAGCCGGCCGCGAAGGCAAGGACATTGGCATGGGAGGACGTCGAGACCCGGGCCGCAAGCCAGTCCGCCCGGTTGAATAGCGCAGCCAGTCCGGCAAGATGTAGAGGCTCAGGCAATGCGGAGGAAGACGAATGCTGACGGGAACCTGCCATTGCGGCGCCGCCCACTGGACCCTGGAAGGCGATCCCGGCCCGATCACGGCCTGCAATTGCACGCTTTGCCGCCGCTATGGCACACTCTGGGCCTATGACTTTGTCGACGAGCGTATCCGGCTTGTGGGGCCTGTGCAGTCCTACACCCGCGCTGGCAAGGAGACGCCGTCGCTGGAAATACTGTTTTGCCCGACATGTGCCTGTGTGCTTGCCTGGCGCGGTTTGCGCCGCAGCGACAGCGGCCGCACGCGGATCGCCGTCAATGTCAGGCTGGCACCGCCGGAGGCGGTCGCCGACCTGCCGATCGACCATTTCGACGGGCTGGACACTTATGACGACCTGCCGCGCGATGGGCGCTGCGTGCGCGATATGTGGTTTTAGAAGATCGTGCGTGAGACCTGCCGTTCAACGGCCGGCATCAGGCCGTCGCTTCCGTCATCTGAAGCCTGCTTGCGCGGGCGCTCGACAGCAACGACTGGTGCGTCCGGCACGACGACAAGCTGCGGAACCTGCTTGTAGGAAAAAGCGCCCCTGATATCGCCCATCTTGCGGGCGACGATGCCTGCCACCGCCTGTTCGAGCTTGCGGTCATAGCGCGTCTCGGCCATGGCCGGCGCGGCGATGACGGCCAAAAGGGCCGCGCCGCACAGAAGCGTTCGCATTGTTTTTAACTCCCTGCCTGGAGGCAGTTCTAGCAGGGCGGCGTTGAAAAACGGCCAAAAGAGACGGTAAGCGAAACGCCAAAGAGAAGCGTTAACAAAGTGTCAGGCTTGCACAGGCAACTGCTTCAGCTGCGTGAGGTTTGATTCAGGCGCGCTGCGCGCGCGCGGAATGGCCGAGCGCGACGAACACGGTGCGCACGATGCCGGCCGCGTCGAGCCCGGCATCGGCATACATTTTTTCCGGCTTGGCGTGGTCGGCGAACTCGTCCGGCAGCACCAGCGGCCGAACTTTCAGACCGCTTTCCAGCAAGCCTTCATGGGCGAGGAACTGCAGCACGTGGCTGGCGAAACCGCCGACAGCCCCCTCTTCCACCGTCACCAGCACTTCGTGCGAGCGGGCGAGACGGCGGATCAAATCCTCGTCCAGCGGCTTGGCGAAACGGGCGTCCGCAACCGTCGTCGAAAGCCCTGCCGCGCCGAGTTCCTCGGCCGCCAGCAGACAGTCCTGCAGTCTTGTGCCAAAGGACAGAAGCGCCACCTTGGTGCCTTCCCTGACGATGCGGCCCTTGCCAATTTCGAGCACCGAGCCGCGCTCCGGCATGTCGACGCCGACGCCATTGCCGCGCGGATAGCGGAAGGCGATCGGGCCTTCGTCATAATAGGCGGCGGTGCGCACCATGTGGCGAAGCTCCGCCTCGTCGGCGGCCGCCATCACCACGAAGCCCGGCAGCGTCGCCAGGAAGGTGGTGTCGAAGGCGCCGCAATGAGTGGCGCCGTCGGCGCCGACGAAACCGGCGCGGTCGATCGGGAAACGCACCGGCAGTTTCTGGATCGCCACATCATGGACGACCTGATCGTAGGCGCGCTGCAGGAAGGTCGAATAGATGGCGGCGAAGGGCTTGTAGCCCTCGCTGGCGAGGCCGGCGGCGAAGGTCACGGCATGTTGCTCGGCAATGCCGACATCGAAGGTCCGGGTCGGAAACGCTTCGCCGAACAAATCGAGGCCGGTGCCGTTCGGCATGGCGGCGGTGACGGCGACGATGCGGTCGTCCAGGCGGGCCTCCTGGACCAGGCTCTCGGCGAACACCTTGGTGTAGGCCGGCGCATTGGCCGGGGCCTTGGTCTGCGCGCCGGTGATGACGTCGAACTTGTTGACGCCGTGATATTTGTCGGCCGCGGCCTCGGCCGGCGCGTAGCCCTTGCCCTTCTGGGTCACGACATGGATCAGCACCGGGCCGTCGGCATGGTCGCGGACGTTCTTCAGCACCGGGATCAGATGCTCGAGATTGTGGCCGTCGATCGGGCCGATATGGTAGAAGCCAAGCTCCTCGAACAGCGTGCCGCCGGTGACGTAGCCGCGCGCATGCTCGACCGCCCGCTTGATGGCGCGGTCGGCGCGCTTGCCGAGATAGGAGGTCAGCTTCTTGCCGAAATCGCGCAGGCCAAGATAGGTCTTGCCAGAGGCAAGCCGCGCCAGATAGGCGCTCATGGCGCCGGTCGGCGGCGCGATAGACATGTCGTTGTCGTTGAGGATGACGATCAGCCGGGCATCAAGCGCGCCGGCATTGTTCATGGCTTCATAGGCCATGCCGGCGGACATGGCGCCGTCGCCGATGACGGCAATGACATTGTTGTGGCCGCCCGAGAGGTCGCGCGCCATGGCCATGCCGAGGCCGGCGGAAATGGAGGTCGAAGAGTGCGCGGCGCCGAACGGGTCGTATTCGCTCTCGGCGCGACGGGTGAAGCCGGACAGGCCGCCTTCTTGCCTGAGCGTTCGGATGCGGTCGCGGCGGCCGGTCAGGATCTTGTGTGGATAGGCCTGGTGGCCGACATCCCAGATCACGCGGTCTTCCGGCGTGTTGAAGACATAGTGCAGCGCCACCGTCAGTTCGACGACACCGAGGCCGGCGCCGAGATGCCCGCCCGTATGCGAGACGGCATCGATCAGCTCGGCGCGCAGCTCCGAGGCCAGCTGCGGCAGCTCGCTTTCGTCAAGCTTCTTCAGGTCGGCTGGAATGCGGACCTTGTCGAGAAGCGGCGTATGCAGCGTTGCGTTCACTGTTAAAGGGCCTGCTCAGCTATAATGCGCGTCGATCATGGCGAAATATGCCTGCGTCGCCGGAATGTAAATGCGTGTCAGTGACGCGGGTGATGCTGACGTTAATTGTCCGGTAACGGAATGAACTCTTCCTCATCTCCAGGAACGATATCGAAGCGGCCCGTCTTCCATTCCTGCTTGGCCTGTTCGATGCGTTCCTTCGACGACGAGACGAAGTTCCACCAGATGTGGCGCGGAGAGCCGAGCGAAGCGCCCCCGAAGAGCATGAAATGGGCGCCGCGCTCGGACGACACGACGATCTCGTCACCAGGCCGGAACACCAGCAGCCGTTCGGCCGGAAAACGGTCGCCCGAAACCGAGACATCGCCGTCCAGCGTGTAGATGGCGCGTTCCTCGGCGTCGGCGGGAATTTTGACGCTGGCGCCGGGCGCCAGCCTCAGATTGGCGTAGAGCGTCTCGGTGTCGGCTCTTACCGGCGAGCGCAGTCCCTGGAAATCGCCGATCACCACGCGGCCGGAAACACCTTCGGCGTCGATCTCGGGCAGAAGGAGCGCGGCCGTGTTCTCGAACACCGGCGCCACTTCCTCCTTGCCGTCGGGCAAAGCCAGCCATGTCTGCAGGCCGGAGACCGACATCGGCGCGCCGCGCAGTTCTTCGGGCGTGCGCTCGGAATGGACAATGCCGCGGCCGGCGGTCATCAAATTCACGTCGCCGGGCTGGATGACCATCTCGGTGCCGAGCGAATCGCGGTGCCTGATATTGCCGTCGAACAGATAGGTGACGGTGGAAAGCCCGATATGCGGGTGCGGGCGCACATCCATCGCCTGGCCGGCGCGCAAGATCGCCGGCCCCATGCGGTCGAAGAAGATGAAGGGACCGACCAGCCGCCGCTTTGCCGTCGGCAGAGCGCGACGAACCTGGAAGCCGCCAATGTCCTTGGCGTTTGGAATGACCATGAGCTCGATCTGGTCGCTGGCGAAGGCATCGCCAGGCTCAGGGTCCTTGCCGGGGAAGAAACTCATCTGGATGTCCTCAGGCGAAGCGGAGCGCCGATTTGGCTTTTGCCTTGGCCGCCACCTCTTCACGATTGCGCGGATGATGCGTGGTTTCCAGCGAATGCAGCAATTCATGCGCCAATTCGGCGATCGCCTCGACGGCACGGTCGAAGGCTGCCTGGTTGCGCTGCGAGGGGCGCGTCGTTCCGCTCAGTTTGCGCACGAATTGAAGGGCGGCGTCGCGGATCTCGTCATGGGTCGCCGGCGGCTCGAAATTGAACAGGGTCTTGATGTTTCTGCACATGCTTGAACTCCTATCTGCTTTATGCCCGCCCCATTCCACTACTCCGCGTCGAGCGGCTCCGTTCCCACCGGTTTGCCATCACGCGACAGCCTGATCTTCTCGACCTTGTCTTCGGCGGCCTTCAGCAGCCGGTCGCAATGGGCCTTCAGCGCCTCGCCGCGCTCATAGATCTTGATCGACTGGTCGAGCGGCACGTCGCCGCGTTCGAGATCATCGACAATCTTTTCCAGCGCGTCGAGTGCCTGCTCGAAGCTCATCGCCTTGACGTCTTCGTTTGCTTCGCCAGCCATACTTTATCCCTTCATCAGCCGCCCGACATGGGCAGCGACCGAAAATGCCAATCCCTGCAGATCGTAGCCGCCCTCGAGCAGGCTGACGAGCCGGTTGCCGCTGTGGCGCCCGGCGCGTTCCAGCAACTGGCCGGTCGCCCAGTCGAAATCGTCCTCGCTGAGGTTGATCTCGGCCAACGGATCGCGATGGTGAGCGTCGAAGCCTGCGGAAATGATGATCAGATCGGGCGCGAAATTGTCGAGTGCCGGCAGGACGCGCGACAGCAAGGCATCGCGAAACATGTCCGAGCCGGTCTGCGGCGCCAGCGGCGCGTTGACGATGTTGCCGGCGCCGGTTTCGTTTTTAGCCCCGGTGCCGGGATAGAGCGGCATCTGGTGCGTCGAACAATAGAGCACCGAGGGATCGTCCCAGAAAATGTCCTGCGTGCCATTGCCGTGATGCACGTCCCAGTCGACGATGGCGACACGCTCGGCGCCGTGTTTCTTCTGCGCGTAGCGGGCCGCGATCGCCGCGGTGTTGAACAGGCAAAAGCCCATGGCCGTGGTCTTTTCGGCATGATGGCCGGGCGGACGCGCGGCGACGAAGGCGTTGGCGACGCTGCCCTCGAAAACATCGTCGACGGCAGCGTTGGCCGCACCGATGGCAGTGACCACCGCCTGCCAGCTTTTCGGGCTGGCGCTGGTGTCGGCGTCGATCGAGGCAATGCCGCTTTCAGGGATCGCGGCGCGGACGCGGGCGACGAAATCCTCGGGGTGGGCGTAGAGGATTGTGGCCTCGTCGCCTTGCGGCGCCGTTACCCGATCGAGTGCGGTGAAGGCCTCGTCGTCGAGCACGCGCTCGATAGCGCGCAAGCGGTCCGGCCGCTCCGGATGACCGGGGGGCGTCAGATGTTCGAGGAAGATCGGATGGGTGTAGAGCCTGGTGACCATGACCCGATATAGGCGCGCCCGGCCGCTTTGACCATGGTTTGACGCCTCACCGCCCCGACGTTCAACAGGGATTACACCCCGGGCGCGGGCTGCGTCCAGCGCGAGCCGCCGAAGGAAGCCACCGCCTTGTCCCTGAGTTCCCTGAACTTGGACGACGCCTCGGCCAGCCGCTGGTCCCATTCGGCGTTCGGCACCTGGCCTTCGATAGTCCTAAAATAGACCTGCATCAGGCAGGCGATGGCGAAGGGTTCGATGAAGGCCGCCTTGAAGGCCCAGGCAAGGAGGATGGCGAGCACGAAGGCCCAGCCGCCGAGCTGCCCCGGTATGAACCACATGATGGCGGCGGCCGGCGCCAGCATCAAAAGGAAGATGACGAAGGACACGGCCCACATGATGACAGCCAGCCAGACCGCGTTCTTGACCATGGTCTTGCCGTTCTGGGCATAGAGCACGACGCCTTGCCGGGCGGTTTCGAAGGGCGACGACGAGTTGATGCGGATGTTGTAGCCGAGGATGATCTCGTCAACATAGGTCAGCGACAGGCGGATCACCGTATTGATGAAAGCGACCGGACCGCCGAGGCCCGGAATGGGCAGGAAGGCGGCGATGCCGCCGATCAGGCCGGTGATGGCGCGGATGGCGCCCTTGACCAGCTGGTCGACCACGAAAAGGATGTTGGCCTCGGCGAAACGCTCCTTCACCACGTCCTTGGCGTAGGCGATCTGGTCCTGCCCACTGGGAACGTCCCGGCCATCGATCAGATGCACCATGACGGCGATATGGCCGGCCTTGACGACGTAGAGGATGTATTCGCGGATCCAGTAGAGCGCGATCGAAACGATGCCGATGCCGACGATGCCGCCCCACAGTGCAAAGGAAAGCGGCCCGTCGGGATCGGTGGAGATATGGCCGACGCCATAGCCGACCGAGGCGCCGCTGCCGGTCGCCACGATATAGGCGAGCGTGATGCCGAAATAGACGATCATGCGAAAGACGATGAATGGCCATGTCCTGATCATGATGGACACCGACCTGCCGATTTCGAAATCCCACATGCGCCCGAATCTCCCCTCAGAGATGGACGGCGAGGATGAACCCGGGCCGGGAATTGTCAATCTCGGCAAATGCCGGGTCTCGGCCGACCAGATTTCAGGCCGGCTGCGAACCCTGTTTTTTGAGAAGGCCTTCAAGCAGTTGCTGGAAGGCTGCCACCACGGTCTTCGACGTCGCTTCGGGGTCGTTCGAATTGGCGATGCGCTGCGCCGCCTGGCTGCTGGCGCCGTTGATCAGCCGGGCGGCGGTTTCGGGGTCGACGCCGGGGACGACCACCCCCTCCTGCTGCAGAGCCGTCAGATGATCGGTCATCGAGCCGACGCAGGCATTGGCGTTCGGCCATTGCGCCGGATCGCCGAGCACAGCCGGACCGTCGCGAAACATGATGCGCTGGATTTCCGGCTCCAGCGCCATCTCGATATAGGTCGTGCATTCGTCGACGAAACGCTGCCAGCGGCTTGGCGCCCGCGACGCAATCTCATGGATGCGGACGGCCATCTCGCCATCGATTTCGGCGATGACGGCCTGCAGCAGGCCCTTCTTGTCGCCGAAATGATGATAGAGCGCACCGCGCGTCAGCCCGGCCGAGGCGGTGAAATCATCCATCGAGGCCTCGGCATAGCCGATCGTGCCGAAAGCGTGGCGGGCCGCCGTGATCAGCTTGGCGCGCGTTTCGGCAATCATCTCCTTGCGGGGTCTGTGCATGGTTCTGGCCTTATTCATATACGCTTCGTATGCCAATTGACATACGCGGCGTATGGATTACATACATTCATACGCATCGTATGTAATTGTCGAATTGGCCTTTGTCGAGGAGCCAGCCATGCAAAACCCATACTCGGAAATCTTTCGTGCCCCTGGAGCCAAGGGGTTTGCCGCCGCGGGCTTCCTCGCGCGGCTGCCGATCGCCATGGCGCCGATCGGCATCGTGGCCATGCTCTCGCAGACACGTGGCGAATACTGGCTGGCGGGAGCTGTCTCGGCGACTTTCGCGCTGAGCAACGCTTTCGTGGCGCCGCAGATATCACGGCTGGTCGATCGCCTTGGCCAGACGCGGATCGTGGTTCCGACCACCATCCTCACCGTGCTCGCCTTCGCGGTGCTGATTGCCGCAGCCAATCGGGACTGGCCGGTGTGGACGCTGTTCGTGTCGGCGCTGGCGGCCGCCGCCATGCCCAGCATGCCGGCCATGGTGCGCGCGCGCTGGACAGAGATTTTCCGCGGCCGGCCGCAGATGAACACCGCATTCGCCTTCGAGTCGGCTGCGGACGAACTGGTCTATATCGCCGGCGCGTCGCTGTCGGTAGGCTTGAGCGCCGCGCTCTTCCCCGAAGCCGGCGTCCTGGTGAGCACGGTGTTCCTCGCCCTTGGCTCGACCGCCTTCATCCTGCAACGCTCGACCGAACCGCAAGTGCGGCCGGTGGACCATGTCTCCAGCGGCTCGGCAATCCGCTTGCGGCCGGTGCAGATCATCACCTTCGCCCTGATCTTCGTCGGCGCCACCTTCGCGACGACGGAAGTGAGCACGGTGGCGATCACCAAGGAACTCGGCCAGCCCGGCGCCGCCAGCCTCGTCATCGGCGTCTATGCCCTGGGATCGTTCGCGCTTGGCCTCGTCGTCGGTGCGCTCAACCTGAAAGCGCCGCTGCAGCGCCAGTTGGCCCTCGCGGTCGCCCTCGTTGCGCTCGGCACGCTGCTGCCGCTCACCGCCGACACGGTGCCGCTGCTGGCGCTGACCGTTTTCATCAGCGGCGTGGCGATCTCGCCAACCTTCATCACCGCCTTCGGCCTGATCGAACGCCACGTGCCGGAAGCGATGCTGACCGAAGGCATCACCTGGGTGATGACAGGCATCGGCATCGGCATGGCGCTCGGTTCGTTTGCCGCCGGTGCGGTGGTGGATGAATTCGGCGCCCGCAACGGGTTCTGGGTCTCGGTGGCGGCCGGCGTCATCGCATTGGTCACGGTGTTGCTGGGCCAGCGCAGCCTGGCCACCCACACATGCGAGCTGGACGGATGCGACGCGGCCGCCGTTCCCGCGGAGTAAGGACGCGGCCTGACGTTCGCTTTGGAGACCACCGCAAACGTTCGGAATTAGGTGAGGCCTCTGGCGTCGTCATCGGGCGAAGCGGGAGCGAAGCGGACGCGCAGACCCGAGGAGCCATTCCGTTACCGTAGGGTGCAGCGGAGCAGAATTCTGCACCGTTGCAACGCGTCGAAGTCGCGGCATGGATCCTATGGTCTGCGCCGCGTCGCTTCGCTCCTTGCTTCGCCATAGGATGACGAACGCGTGGAGCCTTCAGCAAATCGCAGAAGCAGGCGACCTGCCCGCGCAATTTTTTCGGCAGCGTCGCTCTTGCGCGACGAACTAGATAATCTCGGTCTTGGCGATATGTATGCCAAAGCCTTCAAGCCCGACATAGTGGCGCTCGCGCGAGGCGATCAGGTTGATCGAGGAAATGCCGAGGTCCTTCAGGATCTGGGCGCCGAGGCCGATTTCTCGCCACTCGTTCTCACGGCGGCGGGCCTCTTCGTGGTCCTCACGGTCGGCACTCATCGGCCGGTTGCGCTCCTGATGGGCGACGCCGACCGAACCCTCTCGGAGGTAAACGATGACGCCGCGCTTGCGTTCGCCCATCGCCTTCATAATGGCGTCGAGCCGGTGGCTGGTGCCGAACACGTCGGTCACCACATCCTCGGAATGCAGCCGCACCGGGACGTCCTCGCCGTCACGGATGTCGCCGAAAACGACCGCGACATGGTGCATGGAATCCCAAGGCAGCGTGTAGGTGAAGACCTGCGCCTTGCCGCCGAGTGTGTCGATTTCGGAGCAGGCGACGCGTTCGACCAGCGTTTCCTTGCGCTGCCGGTAGGCGATGAGGTCGGCGACCGAGACCTGCTTGAGGCCGTGTTCCTCGGCAAAGTTCGCCACCTGCGGGCCGCGCTTGACGGTGCCGTCGTCATTGACCAACTCCGAGATCACGCCAACCGGCGGCAGGCCGGCAAGTTTGCACAAGTCAACCGCGGCTTCGGTATGGCCCGAGCGCATCAGCACGCCGCCTTCCCTAGCGATCAGCGGGAAGATGTGGCCGGGCCGGACGAAATCCGAACCGCCGACATTGCCGTTGGCCAGGTTGCGCACGGTCAGCGTGCGGTCCTCGGCCGAAATGCCGGTGGTGGTGCCATGCTTGAAATCGACGCTGACGGTAAAGGCCGTGGTGTGGGCGGAATCATTGTCGGCGACCATCGGCTGCAGATTGAGCCGCTTGGCCTCCTCGCGCGGCATCGGCGTGCAGACGATGCCGGAGGTGTGACGGATGATGAAGGCCATTTTCTCCGGGCTGCAATGCACGGCGGCAACGATCAGGTCGCCCTCGTTCTCACGCCCGTCATCGTCCATGACGACGACGATCTCGCCGCGCTCGAAGGCGCGGATGGCTTCGACGATTTTCTTCTGATCGTATGGCATTGGCTCGCTTCGCTCGCAGGGAATAGGGGTTGGGCAGTAGGAGTTAGGGAAGGAAGGATGGGCTGGCCTATTGCCTAATCCCTACTGCCTAATCCCCGGCCTGTCTGTCCCCGGTGCCGCAGATAATGGTCGGCGATGACGCAGGCAACCATGGCTTCGCCGATCGGCACGGCGCGGATGCCGACGCAGGGGTCGTGGCGGCCCTTGGTCATGACGTCGACGTCGTTGCCGTCCTTGTCGATGGATTTTCGCGGCGTCAGGATCGACGAGGTCGGCTTGACGGCGAAGCGGGCGACGATCGCCTGGCCGGTCGAGATGCCGCCCAGAATGCCGCCGGCATTGTTGGACAGGAAGACCGGCTTGCCGTCATTGCCGATGCGCATCTCGTCGGCATTCTGTTCGCCGGTGATGCGGGCGGCTTCGAAACCGTTGCCGATCTCGACGCCCTTGACGGCGTTGATCGACATCAGGCCGGACGCGATGTCCTGGTCGAGCTTGGCGTAGATCGGCGCGCCAAGTCCGGCGGGCACGCCGTCGGCGACGATCTCGATCACCGCGCCGACCGAGGAGCCGGATTTGCGGATGCCGTCGAGGTATTGCATGAAGACGGGAACGGACGCCGGATCGGGGGTGAAGAACGGGTTTTCGGCGTCACCGATAAAATTCCAGTTCCAGTTGGCGCGGTCGATGGATTTCTCGCCCATCGAGACCAGCGCGCCGCGCACCACCATGCCGGGCACCACCTTGCGCGCCAAGGCGCCGGCCGCCACGCGAGCGGCGGTCTCACGGGCCGAAGAACGGCCGCCGCCGCGATGGTCGCGCAGGCCGTATTTGACGTCATAGGTGTAGTCCGCATGGCCGGGGCGGTACTGGCGGGCGATCTCGCCATAGTCCTTGGAGCGCTGGTCGATATTCTCGATCAGCATCGAGACGGGCGTGCCGGTGGTGATCATCGACTCGCCGTCCTCGTCGAGGATGAAGCCGGACAGCACCTTCACCTCGTCCGGTTCGCGGCGCTGCGTCACAAAACGTGACTGGCCGGGGCGGCGCTTGTCGAGTTCGGCCTGGATTTCGGCCCGTGTGAAGCGGATGCCGGGCGGGCAGCCATCGACGACACAGCCGAGCGACGGGCCATGGCTTTCGCCCCAGGTGGTGACGCGGAAGAGATGGCCGAACGTGTTGTGAGACATGAATTTTAGCCCTGCCCGGCAGCGGACCGGATCAAAGGTGCGTTCTATTGGCGTTTTCCACAGCGGTCAAACTGTGATCCGGCGGTTTTAGTTTTGACACATTCGGTTGGTTTCTGCTCTCTTCCATCCGCCCGTTGAAAGCTCGCCGCCATCCGTGCAGGCGCAATGACAAAGAGGACGACGATGCGTACCCTGATTGGCGCTGCTGCCGCCATGTTGCTGATTTCCACCGCCGCCTATGCCGGCCAGACCGAAGGCCTGATCAAGAAGGTCGACAAGGACGCGCTGACGCTGACGCTGGAGGACGGCAAGTCCTTCAAGCTCAACGCCGAGACCGATCTCGATTCGCTGAAACCGGGCATGGATATCGTCATTGCCTATGACGTGACGAATGGCGAGAACGTCGTCACCGACATGGAACTGCCCGACACCGAGTAACACCGACATCGCACAGGCCCTTGCCGCTCGGCGGAGCCCTGCCCGGATAAACAGGACGGTCGTCCTGTTTTTATCTGCTCGAACCTAAAGCCAATCCAGACGCCCGTCCTGCAGCCTGAGCACCCGGTCCTGCCGCACTTCCAGGTTTGCCGCTTCGTGTTCGGAAACACCCTTGACCATCCGAAACAGGGTCCGCACGACGCCACCATGCGTGACGCAGACCGTCTGGCGGTCGAGCGCGTCGAACCACGGCTTCACCCGTTCGAGCAGCATCTGGTAGCTTTCGGCGCCCTCGCCCGGCGGCTGGAAATTCCATTTGTTGCGCCGTCGCGCCTTCGCCGAGCCCGGCATTCGCGCATCGAGTTCGGCATAGGTAAAGCCCTGCCAGTCGCCAAAGTGCACCTCGACCAGACGCGGGTCGGTGCGGTAGGCATCGGGATCGAGTTGCATCGCCAAGCGTAGCCGCTGCATCGTCTCGCGCGTCCGCTTCATCGGGCTGGCGACAAAGTCGAAATCCTCAGGATTCTGGATCAGTTCGGCCAGCCGCCGTCCATTGCGGGTCGCCTGCTCGCGGCCGAGCGCGTTGAGATCGGTGTCGGCCTGGCCCTGCAGCCGCGACTCGGCATTCCACTGCGTCTGGCCATGGCGCACGATGTAGACGAGCGGAACCATCGGGTCTTCCGGAAATCAGGACAGGCAGGCGGAAACCGCGGCAGAACTATTCCTTGACGGTCGAAATATCCGGCGCGTCGACCGCCTTCATGCCGACGACGTGATAGCCGGAATCGACATGGTGCACCTCGCCGGTGACGCCACGCGACAGGTCCGACAGGAAATACACGGCGGAATCGCCGACTTCTTCCTGGGTGACGGTCTGCTTCAGCGGCGAATTGTATTCGTTCCACTTGAGGATGTAGCGGAAGTCGCCGATGCCCGAAGCAGCCAAGGTCTTGATCGGCCCGGCCGAGATGGCGTTGACGCGGATCTTCTTGCCGCCGAGGTCGACGGCGAGATAGCGCACGCTGGCTTCGAGCGCGGCCTTGGCGACACCCATGACGTTGTAATGCGGCATGACCTTTTCGGCGCCGTAATAGGTCAGCGTCAGCAGCGAGCCGCCATCGGTCATCAACGCTTCGGCGCGCTTGGCGATGGTGGTGAAGGAATAGACCGAAATGTCCATGGTGCGCAGGAAATTGTCGCGCGTCGTCTCGACATAGCGTCCGGTCAGCTCGTCCTTGTCGGAAAAAGCGATGGCATGGACGAGGAAATCGAGCTTGCCGCCCCAATGCTTGGCGACATTGGCAAACACCTCGTCGAGGCTCGCCGGATCGGTGACATCGCAATGACCGGCGACAAAGGCGCCCAATTCCGCAGCCAGCGGCTCGACGCGCTTCTTGAACGCCTCGCCCTGATAGGTCAGCGCGATCTCGGCGCCATGGTCGACGCAGGCCTTGGCGATGCCGTAGGCAATCGATCTGTTGTTGGCGACGCCCAGTATAAGGCCGCGCTTGCCGGCCATAAGGCCCTGTCCACCCGCCATGTCAGCGCTCTCCGAAAGATTTTCTGCTTTGGAGTGCCTATCGCACAGGCAGAAAGGCGCATCAAGCGCAGACGGGGCGCGCGTTCAATTCAGACACTCGGCGTGACAACGAATGGGGGATAATAACGTTGTTGTGAGATTTGAACGCCTCACTGCGGCCAGCGCGCCTTGATGGCCCAGGCCCGGCCGACCAGCCGAATCGGCTGGTCGGCAACGCATCGGCCCTATCCAGCCATTTTGCGCCAGGGAATGAGCATTCCCACCTGCTTGCGGTAGAGGCGGTACTGGTCACCGAACATCGCGACGAGATCGCGTTCCTCGAGGAAGATGCCGAGCAGGATGTAGCCGGTGCTGCCCGCCGCGAACAGAAGATGGCCCCATGTCATGGACGGCGTCGCCCAGAAGGCCAGGAGAAAGCCGACATAGAGCGGGTGCCGGACCCATTTGTAGAACAGCGGCGTCCTGAACACGGGCGGCGCCGGTTCGCTCTTGCGCAAAGCGGCGAGAACCTGGCGCAGGCCGAACAGTTCGAAATGGTTGATCAGAAAGGTGCTGGTCAACAATACCGCCCAGCCGAGCCAGAACACGCCATGGATGACGGCGACCCAGACCGGGTTCTCGACCGTCCAGACGAGACCGGGAATCGGCCGCCATTGCCAGTAGAGGAGCAGCAGGATGAGGCTGGCCAGAAGCACATAGGTGCTGCGTTCGGCCGCGTGCGGGACAATCCGTGTCCACCAGCGCTTGAAAACCGGCCGCGCCATGATGCTGTGCTGGGCGGCGAAAAGACCGAGCAGCAGTGCATTGACGATGACGGCTTCGGCCGGACTTCCAGCGACTCCGGAATCGATCGATTTCGGCACGACCATGTTGCCGACGAAACCGACCGCATAGAGAAACGAACCGAGAAAAATCAGGTATGCGGCAACGCCGTAGATAAGGGTGATTACGCCCGCCATGACTGCCCCTCCATGCAAGCATCAGGATTCGGTCGGTCGACCGAATTCAGTGTCAAAAACCATAAATTCTCTGACGAGTCAACTTGATCGGTCGCTCGACCGAGATAGAGTGGAGGGACGTCCAGCCCCGGACAGGAGAAGCTATGATCCGCCCAGATTGCACCGCTAACAGCGGCAGCCACGCCGCATGACGGACGCTGCCGAAGCCGTTACCCCGCCGCAGAACAAGCAAAAGCGCGACACGCGCGCCGAACTGATTTCGGCCGCCGAGTTATGCCTCCATCAAGGCGGTTATGCCGATCTGTCGACGCGCCGCGTTGCCGAGATCGCCGGGGTTCCGCTCAGCCAGATCCATTACCATTTCGGCTCCAAGGAACGGCTGTTCCTGGCCCTGCTGGACCATCTGAACGAGGGCCTGCTGAAGCGCCAGGCGGAGACCTTTGCGGCACCGATGCCGCTGTGGCAACGCTGGGAGCGCGCTTGCGATTTCCTCGACGATGATCTGGCGTCCGGCTATGTCCGGATCCTGCACGAGATGATCGCGGCAAGCCTGTCGAGCCCCGAAATCGCCAAGGCGGTGCGCCGCGACCTGCGCGGCTGGTTCGAACTGCTGGACGGACTGGCGGAAGAGGCGGAGCAGCGGTTCGGCGGCCTCGGGCCATTCTCCGCCGCCGAAGTAACCAGTCTGGTCAGCGCCGCCTTCCTCGGCAGCGAGACGATGATCCTGCTGGAGATCGAGGGCCCGCATGTCCCGGTGCGGCAGGCGCTGCGCCGCTTCGGCGAAACCATCCGGCGGATGGAGGAAGCGGCGCCCGGCAGCTAGCCAGCCAAGTCGAGCCGCATCAGCCTTTGCGGCTGCGCATCAGCGCTTCGAGTTCGCTGTCGCCGCCTTCCGGCAGCATGATGCGAACATGGGCGTAGAGATCGCCATGGCCGCCGGCCTTTTCCGGCAAGCCCCTGCCCTTCAGGCGCAGCACCTTATCGGAACTCGACCAGGCCGGAATGTTGACCGCCAGCCTGCCGGTCGGCGTGTCGACCGGCACCTTGGCGCCCAGCACCGCGTCGGCCAACGCTACCTCCAGATCGGCATGCAGGTCACGGCCTTCGATGCGGTAGCGCGGGTGCCTGCGGATACGGATCTTGACCAGCGCATCGCCCGGCTGTCCCGGCCCCTGCTCGCCCTGGCCCTTCAGCCGGATGGTCTGGCCATCCTCGACATAGACCGGCAGCTTGACCGCGATCTTGCGGCCGTCGGGGAACATCGCCGTCACCTTTTCGGCGGTCGCTATCTCCTCGATGGTGACGTCGAGCGTGACGTTGAGATCGGCGGCTGTCGCCTGCTGGCGGCGGTCGCCGGCGCCAGCGCCGCGCGCACCGGAAAAAGCGTCGCCAAAGATCTGGCTGAAGATGTCGCTGTTGCCGTCGAAAGGATCGCCGCCCGGGCGGCCCGAACGGAATTCGAAGCGCGAGCCGCCGGCGCCCTGCTGGCGGCGGAAGCCACCGAACGGATCGCCGCCACCGGCCGCGCCCTCGAAGCCCTGGAATTTCGGCTTGCCGTCGGCGTCGATCTCGCCGCGGTCGAAGGCCGCACGGTTCTTCTCGTCGCCGACGACCTCATAGGCCTGATTGGCGGCGGCAAAACGGTCCTTGGCCTTGGGATCATTCGGATTCTGGTCCGGATGATACTTTTTGGCGAGCTTGCGGTAGGCCGATTTTATGTCATTGGCCGATGCGTTCTTGGCAACGCCCAGCACCTCATAGGGGTCGCGCATGCGTCCTGCCCTGGAAAATGAGTTAAATCCGTTGGCCCTTATATGCGCTCCCATAGGAAGAAATTCCAGTGGCGCGCAGGCTTATCGAGGCTGAAATTGCGGCGCCCGCAAACCCTGGAAAATCAGAGCGGTTTGAAGTCCTGCATGTGCCAGCCGCCGGCCGCGGCGATGCACAATTGGCCCTTGAACAAAGTGACGCCGTCGAAGCTTTCGCGCGAGGCGGTAAAGCTGCGGCAGTCTTGGCCGTTGTCCTGCACTTCGGCGAGTTCGGTGATGGAGCCGCGCGAGCCGGTGTCGGCATTCGCCCACGGCACGGCCTGGCCGCGAAGCTCCTCGATGTCGGCCGAAGACACCGCATTGCCGATCGTGGTCTGGTCGGAAGCGCTGTCGGCGTCCGTCGATGTCACCCTGGCCGGCGCGCTTGAGGTGACGATGGAACGATCGACCTCGGCCTTTTCCAGGCTGAAGCCGCCGGCGCCGCAGGCGGCAAGCGGCAGTGCGATAATCACGATCACGGCTTTCGAACTGGCCGAAGCGATAACGCTCCATTGCCCGCTGTCAAAAGCTTGCGCGATACGCGACAATCGGCAACCTCCTGAAGCTCGAGACAATTTGAGAAAAACTATGAGTGACACTGAGTTAACAAGTAGTGACTTTACCGAAGCCGCCGAGCCGTTCCGGCTCTTTGCTGAGTGGCTGGAGGACGCCAAGAAAAGCGAAATCAACGACGCCAACGGCGTAGCACTTGCAACCGTCGATGCCGACGGCATGCCGGATGTGCGGATGGTGCTGCTCAAGGGTTTCGATGAAAGCGGCTTTGTCTTCTACACGAATTTCGAGAGCGCCAAGGGCCGCGAGATTCTTGGCAGCATGAAGGCGGCGATGTGCTTCCACTGGAAATCGCTGCGCCGCCAGGTGCGCATACGCGGTCCGGTGGAGATCGTCAGCGACGCTGAAGCCGACGCCTATTACGCGACGCGGCCGCGCGGCAGCCGGATCGGCGCATGGGCTTCGAAACAGTCGCGGCCGCTGGAAAGCCGCTTTGCCCTGGAGAAGGCGGTGGCCGAATACACGGCGCGCTACCCTATCGGCGAAATCCCGCGGCCAAAGCACTGGTCGGGCTTCCGCATCGTGCCGCAGGCGATCGAGTTCTGGCACGACCGGCCATTCCGGCTGCACGATCGGCTGGTCTTTTCGCGCAACGCCGAAGGCGGCTGGGACAAGACACGGCTTTATCCCTGAGGATAAGTTCAGGCCTTCTTGCGCGTCATGAAGGCCGTCAACGCGGCGCGCGCTTCGTCGGACTTCAGCCGCTCGGAGAAACGCTCGCTCTCCACCTTGATGCGGGCGACAAGCTCGTCGCGCGGGGCGCGCATCAGGTCACGAGCGATCTTCAGCGCCTGCGGCGGCTTGGCGGCGATCGCGCCGGCCGCGGCGAGTGCCGCGGCTTCTAGCCCGTCCTCCTCGACCACCTCATAGATCAGGCCGGCGGCCTTGGCGCGTTCGGCGGAAAAACCTTCGCCGAGTCCAAGCAGCGCAAAGGCGCCCTGCCTGCCGAGGATGAGCGGCGCCAGCAGGCTGGAGCCCGCCTCCGGCACCAGGCCGAGGTCGACGAAGGGTGTGCGGAACACCGTGCGCGGCGTGGCGAAAGTCAGGTCGCAATGCAAATTGAGCGTGGTGCCGATGCCGACCGCAATGCCGTCGACGCCGGAGACCATCGGCTTCTCCGTTTTGGCCAGCGCCATCAGGAAGTCCCAGACCTCGTTGCCGCCCTCACCGCCGGTGGCGATGACCAGGAAATCGGCGAGATCGTTGCCGGAAGAGAAGGCGCCAGGCACACCGAGGAAGACATGGACGCGAACCGCCGGGTCGGCATCGCCATCGGCCAGCGCCTTGGACATTGTCGCGTACATGGCGCGCGTCAGTGCGTTCTTCTTGTCGGGACGGTTCATGCGGATGATCTGGATGGCGCCCTGGCGCTCGACGAGAATATGGTCTGTCACGGTCATTCTTCCCTGGTGAGCGCTCTGGTATTCAGGCCGTTATCAGCGCCTTGCCGGCGGTAGCGAGGCTCTCGGCGCCATCGATGACGCGTTCCTTCAAGGCGCTGACTTCGCCGAGCAGGTTTTCGGCGAAAAAGCGGCAAAGGGCGATGCGGCTCTGCTGGGCAAGTCCGCCACGCGCCAGATAAGCGCCGCCGGCAGCAAGCGAGATCAGCCTGAGATAGGGGGTCGCACCGGCTTGCGCTTCGTCCAGACGGCCGTCGGCCAGCAGCTTCTGCAGGAAGCGCGTCGCCTCGGTGAGATCGTCGAACGCCTGGTCAAGCGCTTCGGCGGTGCGGCCGAAGCCCTGCAGGTTCGAGGTCCGCACCTCGTCGGCGATGGCCTTCAGTTCGGCGATATAGCCATGCACATGCTCGCCGCCGCCAAGCGGCAATTTGCGGGCTACAAGGTCGATCGCCTGGATGCCGTTGGTGCCTTCATAGATCGGCGCAATGCGGGAGTCGCGATAGAGCGCGGCCGCGCCCGTCTCCTCGATGAAGCCCATACCGCCGTGGACCTGGACGCCGAGCGATGCGACATCGACGCCGATATCGGTGGAAAAGGCCTTGGCCAGCGGCGTCAGCAGATTGGCGCGATCGCGCCAATGCGCGGCCTCCTCGCCTGTCGACACACGCGCAAAGTCGATGGCATAGGCGCAGGAATACGAGATGGCGCGGGCGATCTGGGTCAAAGCCTTCATGGTCAAGAGATTGCGCTGCACGTCGGGGTGATGGACGATCGGCGCCATCCCGGCGCCTGAAAAGTCCGATGCCTTGCCCTGGCGGCGCTCATTGGCATAGGCGATCGCCTTCTGCGTCGCGGCTTCGGCCACTGCCACGCCCTGCATGCCGACGCAAAGCCTCGCGTTGTTCATCATGGTGAACATGCAGGCGAGCCCCTTGTTCTCCTCGCCGATCAGCCAACCGACGGCGCCGGGCGCAGCACCCTGGAACCCGTCGCCATAGATCATGGTGCAAGTCGGCGAGGCATGGATGCCGAGCTTGTGCTCGAGGCCGGAACAGAAGACGTCGTTGCGGGCACCGAGCGAGCCGTCATCATTGACCAGGAATTTCGGCACCAAAAACAGCGAGATGCCGCGCGTGCCGGCCGGTGCGTCGGGCAGCCGCGCCAGCACCAGATGGATGATGTTGTCGGTGAAATCATGCTCGCCATAGGTGATGAAGATCTTCTGGCCGAAGATGCGGTAGGTGCCGTCGCCGGCAGGCTCGGCGCGACTGCGCAAGGCGGCGAGATCGGAACCGGCCTGCGGCTCGGTCAGGTTCATCGTCCCCATCCACTCGCCGGAGACGAGCTTTGCCAGATACTTTGCCTTCAGCGCTTCGGAGGCATGCTTGTCCAGCGCCTCGACGGCGCCCATGGTCAGCGTCGGGCCGATGCCGAAGGCCATGGCGGCAGAGTTCCACATTTCGAGCGCGGCAACGCCGAGCATGGTCGGCAGGCCCTGGCCACCGAATTCTTCCGGTCCCGACAGCGCGTTCCAGCCGCCGTCGATCCAGCTGCGGTAAAGCGCCTTCCAGCCGGGCGGCGTGGTCACGGTCGCATCCTTCAGCACCGCGCCATGCTCGTCGCCGATCTTGTAGAGCGGCGCCACTTCCTCGCTGGCGAAGCGGCCGGCCTCGGACAGGATGGCGTCGACAAGGTCTTCGCCGAGGTCCCCGAACGCGCCGCGGTCGAGCGCCGGCTTGAGCCCGGCGACATGCTTGAGCGTGAACGAAATGTCGTCGACCGGGGCCTTGTACATGCCGCTTTCTCCTCCGCTGCTCCGACCGCTCGATCCTAGGACCCGGGCCGATGCAAAACCATCCGCCTCTGGGCGGCCTCCGACCTTCTTTTTACGTAAACGTCAAACTTTGTCACGCGGATTTTCATCGAACTTCGTCGTCCACAGGTGGAGCGGGAGCGTAGCGGACGCCGAGTACCATGTCGCGACCTCGCGCTAGGGGCGCAACGGTGCAGAATTCCGCGCCGTGGCAACGCTTCGAAGTCGCGGAATGCATACTATGGTCCGCGCCGCGTCGCTTCGCTCCTTGCTTCGCCATAGAATGACGAAATCGCGAGAGCGACAGGACTCCTGCCCGAAAGCACTTCCTTAACCATACCGGTCCACCATCGGTGTTTGGTCAGCGGGGATCCCCTGTTTGAAAACGCCGGCGCATCTTCTTCGCCGCTCAGCGATCGCTCTCGCGGCGATGATGGCGCTGACGTCAGCGGCTACAGCCTCGGACTTTTCCGAGCCTTGGCGGGATGGCGACCGCGCGCTGGTGGTCGACGCCTATGAATACAATTCCATCGACTGGGCGCAGCTTGCCACCGACAAGCGCATTGTCGGCTTCATCAACAAGGCCTCCGACGGGCTGCCGCCGCCCTATTTCTGCTACGGCGACGAGCCTACGGTCAAACTCTGCAAGACATTGTGGAAACGCTTTGCGGTGACGCGCGAGCTGTTTCAGACGCGCAAGGTGGTGGCCAAGGCGCTCGGCCTGAAATGGGGCGCGTATCATCTTGCCCGCCCCGGCAATCCGCTCGAGCAGGCCAACAGTTTCATCGATTTCGCCGAGCCAGCCCCTGACGATCTGCTCGCCCTCGATCTCGAAGGCAACGACCCCTCGCAATGGATGTCGCTCGAGGATGCCGAGGAATTCGTGCGCCAGGTGCACCGGCGGCTCGGCCGTTTCCCGATCCTCTACACCAACGGCAAGACCGCCCAGTACATCGCCGACAACCGCTACCAATACCGTCTGCTGTCGCGGCTGCCGCTCTGGTATGCGCGCTACAAGCCCGACATCGACGTGCATTTTCCGATGGGCAACTGGCAGGGCTATGCGCTGTGGCAGTTCTCGGCGCAGGCCAATTGCGGGCGCCTGCGCTGCCCCTACCGCGTCGCCGGCACGCCCAACGACATCGACGTTAACGTCGCGCCGATGGACGCGGCGGCACTGCGCCAGCAATGGCCCTTCGGCGGCCTGATCGACGTGCCGCCCGACTACCTCGCCTCGATACCGGTGCCGGTGTCGCGCGCGGCCGGGCTCGCCGGCAAAGTCACCATCACATACGCCGATGTGGCGACGCCACCGACGGTCGAGGAAATGGTGGCGGTGCTCGGCGCGCGCTGGCAGACATTCCGCGCCGCCTTCCGCATGCCGGTGGTCAAGACGGTGCCGCGCCGCGCGCGCTTCGGCATTGCCGAGTATGTCGCCTGGAAGCGGACCACGTATCGTTCGGAGGCTCTGCTCGAGGCCGCCTTCTCGCAGGCCGCCGACCCGGTCAGCACCGCTTCGACGGAACTGGTTCGCGAGCGCTGAGGCTTATGTGGCGGCGCTGGCCTTTTCCCGCGCCACCGCCTGCCAGCCTATGTCGCGGCGGAAGAAGCCTTGCGGCCAGTCGATACGGTCGAGCGCGGCGTAAGCGCGGCTTTGCGCTTCGCCCACCGTCTTGCCTGATGCCGTGACGTTGAGCACGCGGCCGCCATTGGCGACCAGCGCGCCGCCATTGATGGCAGTGCCGGCATGGAAAATCTCAACGCCTTCGCCGGCGGCTTCGTCGAGACCCCGAATGACCGAGCCTTTTTCCGGCGTCCCGGGATAGCCCTGTGCCGCCATCACCACGGTCAGCGCGGCATCGTCGCGCCAGCGGATCGAACTGTGCGCCAACTGGCCGTCGACGGCGGCGTTGAGCAGCACCAGCAGATCGTCCTTCAGCCGCATCATCAGCACCTGACACTCGGGATCGCCGAAGCGGGTGTTGTATTCGATCAGCTTCGGCCCCTTGTCGGTGATCATCAGCCCGGCAAACAGAATACCGGCGAACGGCGCGCCAAGCTCGGCCATGCCGCGCATGGTCGGCTCGACGATCTCGCGCATGGTGCGCTCTACCATTTCGGGGCTCATCACCGGCGCCGGCGAATAGGCGCCCATGCCGCCGGTGTTGGGGCCGGTATCGCCATCGCCGACGCGCTTGTGGTCCTGCGCGGTGCCGAAGGGAAGTGCGGTCGTGCCGTCGCACAGGCAGAAGAAACTCGCCTCCTCGCCGGTCATGAATTCCTCGACCACGACCTCAGCGCCGGCGTCACCGAATGCGCCGTCGAAACAAGCATCGAGGGCGGCGCGCGCCTCGTCCAGCGTCATGGCGATGGTGACGCCCTTGCCGGCAGCGAGCCCGTCGGCCTTGATGACGATCGGCGCTCCCACCTTTTCGACGTAAGCCTTGGCCGCAGCCAGTTCGGTGAAGCGGCCATAGGCGGCGGTCGGGATGCCGTATTTGGCGCAAAGGTCCTTGGTAAAACCTTTCGAGCCTTCGAGCCGCGCTGCCCGCTTCGACGGGCCGAAGACGCGGATGCCCTCGCCGCGCAGATCGTCGGCAATGCCGGCGACCAGCGGCCCTTCCGGCCCGACGACGACGAGGTCGATCGCATTGTCCTTGCAGAAGGTTGCGACAGCGGCATGGTCGCTAATGTTGAGCTTGACCAGTTCGGCCTCGCGGGCGACGCCCGGATTGCCGGGCGCGGCATAGAGCTTGGTCAAAAGCGGCGAGGCCGCGATCTTCCAGGCCAAGGCATGTTCGCGGCCGCCGGAGCCGATCAACAAAACGCGCATGCCGATGTCCCTTGTCATTTCACGACAGGGACTGCGCTATTGCGCTGCGCAGCGCGGGTCAAGACTTTTGGTCCGCTGCTTGCCGGTTGCGCACGGCAACGTCGCACGCATCGGCAAGCCGAAGCAGAAGCGCGGCTCTCGCGGCTCAGCTCTGGAAGACCACTGGAAACCAGTCCTCGCGCAGTTTCTGGCCGGGCTTCATGTCATGGCCGGCATAGGGCGGCGAGGTACGGCCGGGGCGCTCGACATAGCGCGCATCGTCGCCGACCCAGCGCAGCGACAGCGCCCGGCGCCGCGCCGCGGTCGGATTGCCGCGCGCACCATGCGCGGTGCGGAAGTCGAACAGGATGGCGTCCCCCGGTTCCATCTCCCATTCGAGCACCTTCAGCGACGGGTCCTTGTCTGGATCCGGCACGGGGAGGTAGTCGCCCTCGCCGGCATAGAAATTGCTGTCATCTAGCCAGCGCACCGGCAGGATCATCTTGTCCCATTTGTGCGAGCCGGCGATCAGCCGCAGCGTCGCTTCCTTGACCGGATCGATCGGAATCCAGAAGCTGACGGTCTGGGTGCCGCCAAGGCGTCGGCTTTTGCGTGCCCGGTTCCTTGACCAGCACATGGTCGTGGAAGAACTGGGCGCTGCGCGACTGCATCGCCGCTGCCGCGAGTTCCGCGGCCGGGGAATTGCGCACCACGTCGACGAATTCGGGAATGCGCTCCCAATTGCAGTAATCGTCGAAGAAGCTGCCCTTGCCGTTGGCGATGTCCGAAGCCATGGCGCTGCGGTTTTGCATGTTGCGCTCGATGCCGGCGGCGATGGTGCCGACCCAGTCCTTGAAGGCGCCGCGTATGCAGACCGCGCCGTCGCGCTGGTAGTCGGCAGTCGCTGCGGCATCAATATGTCTGGCGGCCATCTCATGTCTTCCCTGTTTCGATGACCGACTATCGCAGCCGCCGCACATCGCGTAAAATAATAACTTCTCATCTCCCTTATAGCTTTACTATGAACCTGACCCTCACCCAGTTGCGCTACCTCGTCACTGTTGCCCGTCACGGCAGCGTCACGGTGGCCGCCCGGATGCTGAACGTCTCGCAGCCCTCGATCTCGGTGGCGATCGACAATGTCGAAGCGACGCTCGGCCAGAAACTGTTCGTGCGCCAGCGCGGCAGCGGCATCGCGCTGACCTCGTTCGGCCGCAGCGCGGTGGCGAAGGCAAAGCAGGTGCTGGCCGAAGCGGACGAACTGGTTGGGCTCGGGACGCGCGACGCCGATGTCGGCGGCGAACTTGTGCTCGGCTGTTTCGAGGATCTGGCGCCTTATTTCGCGCCGGCGCTGATCCGCGCTTTTTCGCAACGCTGCCCGGCGGTCACCGTGGTGGTCCGCGACGAGACCTTCGAGACGCTCGGCCGGCGGCTCGGCGATGCGGCAATCGATCTCGGCCTGACCTACGATCTCGGCCTGCCCTCGCACTTCGCCCGCACCCTGCTGCATGAGCTGCGGCCACACGCGCTTCTGCCGCAAGGCCACGCGCTGGCCAGCCAGGCCAGCGTCAGCCTGGCGGAGCTGGCGACCCATGCCTTGATCACCACCGACCAGCCGCATAACTGGCAGCATATGGCTGGACCTGTTCCTCAGCCGCGGCCTGTCGCCGGTCTCGCAATCGACGGCGAGTTCGTTCGAACTGCAGCGCAGCATGGTCGCCAACGGCTTCGGCGTCGCAGTGAGCTACACCAGGCCTTATGGCGACAGGAGTTATGACGGGCTGCCGCTGGTCTGCAAGCCGCTGTCCGATCCGCTGCCGATGCAGCGCATCATCCTCACCCATGACACAAGGCAAAGGCTGTCGAAGGCGGCGCTGGCCTTCACGGAGGTGGCGAAGGAATGGTTTGCCAGCCACGATATTTTCACCGCCTGAGCGACAATGCGGCCGCTTGACGGCGCACGCCGCTGCTGCCACTCCAGCACGATGGAAACCATCCAGTCGAAAGCCGCACAGGGCCGCGTCGCCGACGCGCCGAGCGGCCATTGGGTCTACAAGATATTGCCGCGCTCGCTGTGGCCTTACGCGCAGCTTGCGCGCTGGGACCGGCCGATCGGCTGGCAATTGCTGCTGTGGCCCTGCTGGTGGTCGGCAGCGCTTGCGGCCAGCGCCTATCCCCGCCCGGCAGACCCGTTGCTCACATTGCTGCCGTCGCCGTGGTTCCTGTTCCTGTTCTTTGTCGGCGCCGTCGCCATGCGTGGCGCCGGCTGCACCTATAACGACATTGTCGACCAGGACATCGACAACAAGGTCGAGCGCACGCGCTCACGGCCATTGCCGGCCGGCAAGGTGACGCGCCGCCAGGCCTGGATATTCCTGGTCATCCAGGCGCTGCTGGGGCTGGTCGTGCTGTTGCAGTTCAACGACTTCGCCATTCCGCTCGGCATCGTCTCGCTGGTCATCGTTGCCGTCTATCCCTTCATGAAGCGCTTCACCAACTGGCCGCAATTGGTGCTCGGGCTCGCCTTCTCCTGGGGTGCACTGATGGGCTGGGCGGTCGAGTTCGGCGATCTCGATGGCCCGGGCATCATGCTCTATATCGGCTCGATCCTGTGGGTGATCGGCTACGACACCATCTATGCACATCAGGACAAGGAAGACGACGCAATCGTCGGCGTGCGCTCGACGGCGCGGCTGTTCGGCGACAACACCAAGACCTGGCTGGTCGGGCTTTATGGCGGCACGCTGGTCTGCTTCGCCATCGCCTTCGCCTCGGCGCAGGTGCCGGTGGTGGCGCTGGCCGGGCTGATCGCCGCCGGCGCCCATATGGCGCGGCAGATAGCGGTTCTGGATATCGACGATCCCGATCAATGCCTGCGGCTGTTCAAATCGAACAACCAGGTCGGCTGGCTGATCTTCATCGGCCTGATCGGCGGTGCGCTGTGGGTGGCGCTGAAGCCGCTGGTGTAGTCTCCCTTCTCCCGTCACTATACGGGGAGAAGGTGGCGGCAGCCGGATGAGGGGCAGCGCCAATCTTGGAGATGAAATGCACAGCGGCGATATTGCGAGAAATGCCTCGGTCAGCGCCGCCCCTCATCGCCCTGCCGGGCGTTCGTCACTCGAAAAGCCAAGCAATTGGCTTTTCGTCCGCTACGCGGACCGCTCCTCAACCCCCGTATAGTGCCGGGGAGAAGAAGGCTGTCATCGGCGGTTTCGCCAATCGCCGGCCAAGCTACTCCCGCGAAATAATCTCCTGGCCATCGATCACCAGCCTCAGCCCGAGATTGCCGGCCCTGCGGCGGGCGAGGAAGCGCGGGCGGCGCGTGGTCGAGACCCGGCCCTTGCGGCGATCCTTGGCCGGCAGCGCCTTGATGGCGGCGCCGAGCGATTCCTCCAGCGTGCGGGCAATGCCGTCGGATTCGATCAGCAGCATCTGCAGCCGGTAAGCATCGGCCCAGGCGCGCCAGTCGGCGGCGACGTCGTCGAGATCGTCGGCCACCAGCAGCGGCACCGACAGCATCGGGTCGTTGTGCAGGAGTTCGAGGGTTACCGTGACATTGCCTTGCGCATCCTCCATCGCGCGGGCGGCGACGCCGCGAAACGCGTTGGCGGGCAGCGCGATGATCGCCGGCACGCCGCTCATCTCGAGCGTGCGGCGGATGACGGCGCCGCGCTGGTCGATGGTGAAGGTAACGTCGCCATAGTCGTCGCGCGTGGCATAGCTCACCACTTGCGGCAGGCGGAATGGGTCGAGGCGCATGTTGCGCCCGGCCCAGACGGGCTTCAATACACTGTTCATCTGCTGCCTTCCTGTGTTTCTCCTGAGAGCCGCTTTCACGGATCCCACCGGGCCAGTTTTCCCGGCCTCGTTGTGTGAAACATTAGCGCGAGCTTCTGCCGCCCGGCTTAAGAAAGTCAGTTAAATTTTGCTGATCTCAGGCGATGGTTATCGGAATGAGACCAGCCACAAAATGTTGAAAGGATCAGATAACCTTACCGGGATTCATGATGCCGGCCGGGTCGAAGGCCGCCTTCACTCGGCGCATCAGCTCGATCGCCATGGGCGGCGCGGTGGCGATCAGCTCGTCGCGCTTCAACTGGCCGATGCCATGCTCGGCCGAGATCGAACCCTGGAAGGAGCGCACAACATCGTGCACGGCATGGTTCATGGCGTGGTAGAGGCCGAGAAACGCTTCATCGTCACCGCCCTCCGGCCGGGAGATGTTGTAGTGGAGATTGCCGTCGCCCATATGGCCGAAGCAGACCACGCGCGCACCAGCACTGACCGAAGCCACTGCACCGGCCGCCTTTTCGATAAACGCCGGGATGGATGCCACCGGCACCGAAATATCATGCTTGATCGACGCGCCTTCGGGCTTTTGCGAATCCGGCAGCACCTCGCGGAAATTCCAGAAGGCGTCGCCCTGCGCCAGGCTTGCCGCGATCACCGCGTCGCCGACGATGCCTTGCTGGAGGCCTTCCGACAGCACCTCCTCGATCAGCCCCCTGGCGTCCTCGGCCGAACGGCCGGATGATATCTGCATCAGCACATACCAGGGCCAGTCCTCGGCGAGCGGCCGGATGACGCCCTGCGCGTGGCGCAGCGTGAAATCATAAGGACGCTGGCCGATCAGCTCGAAGGCGGTGAGTGCCGCCCCGGCCCGGTCCATCGCCAGGCTGAACAGCGAAAGCGCTGCTTCCGGCGACGACAGGCCGGCAAAGGCGACTTCGCGCCCCTTGGGCTTGGGAAACAGTTTCAGCACCGCGGCGGTGATGATGCCGAGCGTGCCTTCGGCGCCGACGAACAGGTTCTTCAGATCGTAGCCGGTGTTGTCCTTCTTCAGTTTGCGCAGATCGTCGAACACCTCGCCGGTCGGCAGCACGACTTCGACACCAAGGCAGAGTTCGCGCGCATTGCCATAGGCAAGCACGCCGGTGCCGCCGGCATTGGACGAGAGATTGCCGCCGATCTGGCAGGACCCTTGCGCGGCAAGCGACAACGGAAACAGCCGGTCGGCGGCGTCGGCGGCTTCCTGCAGCGTCTGCAGGATGACGCCGGCTTCGACGGTCACCGTGTTCGAGAAGACGTCGATCTCGCGAATGCGGTTCAGCCGCGACAAAGAAAGCACGATCTCGCGGCCGGAGGCATCCGGCACCTGGGCGCCGACCAGCCCGGTGTTGCCGCTTTGCGGCACGACCGGCGTTCCCGTCTCGCTCGCCAGCCGCATGATCCGGCTCACCTCGTCGACGCTGCCGGGACGCAGCACCAAGGCCGTCCTACCGTGCCACAGCCCGCGCCGCTCGGTAAGATACGGCGCAATATCGGCTTGGTCGCGCAGTGCATATTTTTCGCCGACAATGGCAGTGAAGCGGTCGATGAGAGCGGGATCGAGGTCGAAGGGGGAGTCGTTCATCGGCGCAAACTATGGCGCTCAATCGAGCTTGTCACGGGGGGCAGCGGCACGAAACAGCCGGTCGTTGATCGCCTCGCCGAGCCCTTCGACCGGGATCGGCTCGACGGCGATCGTGGCCGCACCGCTGCGGTCGAGTTCCTGCAGATACGCGAACAGATTGCTTGCGGCTTCGCGCAAATCGCCTGACGCGGACAGGTTGCGCAAGGCGGCCGCCGCTTGCCAGCCTTCGGCGCGGTCGCCACCAAAGGCCAGCAAGGCCTCGCCTTCAGCCACACTCTGTGCATCGAGCCGCACCGATGCGCTCGGCGCATAATGCGACGCCAGCATGCCGGGCGCCTCGATGCCGGCTGTCGCGCCGCGCTGCAGCTTGATGCCGGTGACGGCCTCGATATCGGCGGCAGCGATGCCGCCTGGCCTCAGCAGCCGCACGCTGTTGCCTTCGACCTTGACGATGGTCGATTCCAGCCCGACCGGGGTGGCGCCGCCATCGACCACCAGCCGGATTTTGGCGCCGAGATCGGCCGCCACGGCTTGCGCCGTCGTGGCGCTTATCTTGCCCGAAGAGTTCGCGCTGGGCGCGGCCAGCGGCCGGCCGAGCCTGGCGATCAGCTCGCCGCCGAAGCCCCTCGGCATGCGCAGCGCGATCGTATCGAGCCCGGCGGTGACCAGCGGATGGATGCCGTTGCCGGGTCGGAGCGGCAGCACCAGCGTCAGCGGCCCCGGCCAGAACGCCTCGGCCAGCCGCTTCGACAGCGGGTCGAAGATCGCAATGCGCTCGGCCATCGCGAGATCGGCGACATGGGCGATCAGCGGGTTGAAGCGCGGCCGGCCCTTGGCTTCGAAGATGCGGGCGACGCCGACGCCATTGGTCGCGTCGCTGGCCAGTCCATAGACGGTCTCCGTCGGGATACCGACGACGTCGCCGCCCTCGAGCAGCGCCAACGCCTGCTCCATCGCTTCGCCGACGGATAGTATCTCAGCCACTCGCTTCACCTCACAGCGCCGGACCTAAAGCGCGTCGCGCTGAACCGGATTCATGCGACGCGCTTTAGGTCTTTGTTTTGATGCATGTCGTTCTCTCAAAACCGGGGCCACTTTTGAGCGACATGCATTAGAGCGGTTCAGCTGTTCGCTTAAACGCTCTAAGTATTTGTTTTTGCGCAATTCAGGACGGAAAACCGCTACTCACTTTTCCTGGAATTGCTCTAATACGGCAGTGGTTTTCGGGCAAGCCGGCGTTGGCGAATTATCAATGCCTAAAATGCTATGTTTCCCTGCAAGCCGGCATCAATCCACTGGGGTTAGGCTACTTGGGTTAGGGCTGGCAGCTTGTTGGGCAAGGGGACGGTTTCGATGTCGATGCGTGTGCTTGGAGCGCTTGGTTTCACCCTGGCGGCGATGACCGGTGGGGCGCACGCCTCGTCGATCGTCTTTCTCGGCGTCTCGACCTCGACGCCATCGGTCATCAAGGTTGGCGGATCCGAACCGGTCAGGATCGCCTCGTCGCCATCGATCGTCGCGCTCGGCGATGCCCAGCCCGATGTGACTTATGAAAAGGTCGCGGCGATCCCCGAAAAGCCTAGGCAGGACCCGATGATCATTCGCGGCGGCATCGTCGGCGGCGCCTTCGCCGCGCCGGCTCCGGCCAGGGCGAGCGCCGCGGCGCCGGCAACTGAGCCGGCAGAGACCGCACCAGCCGGAACTGCAACGGCATCGAACGGCAAGCCCGAGTCGCAACCGGCAGCGCCGCAGCCGGCAGCAACACCGCAGCAGCCGATCGAGGGCGTCGGCAAAGCCGAGTAGGCCATTCAGCCAAGACAGTCGGCCGATCCATGCCGCTTGACGCCGATCGACGCCCCGGCGCACGATCGGCTTGGCGGCGGCGGCCCCAATTTCGCCAATCGGGTTTGGCATGAGCGCGCCGGGTTCTAGGAGAGCGAGGGGTTATCATGAACATGACGAAATCTTTGACTGTTGCCGGCCTGTTGCTGGCGTCACCTATAGCTGTCGGCGGCGCGCAGGCCGGTGACGAGCTAGGGTCCTACGTCGCGCGCATTTCCGATCGCGACCACCATGCCAGCGACGGCTATGAGCTGAGCAGCGCAGCACAGATGGTGCGGCAGGACCGTGCCAACTGGCACAAGTTCCACCGGCGCGATGCCGACGACCAGGGCGATGACTGGTTCCGCAGCAACGATGATCGCGCGTATCTGGAACGCATGCTGAAGCGCGGTGGCGCGATGAGCTCCTCGACACGGAACGCCATCGTCAATGGCGAGCCGCTGATCCAGGTCGACGTCTATTCAGACAGCGTGCATGTCAGCATTTTGGAGGACTGACGGAGTCAGCCTCGGGAGGACTGAAAACAAGACGGGCGGCGTATGAACGCCGCCCGTCTTCGGGCTTGTCCGTCGCTTAGCCAGCTATTCTGGAGAAATCAGCCACCTGGTCGGTGGCCGTGCGGATGCGGGCGAGCAATGCCAGGCGGTTGGCGCGCACGGCCTGGTCCTCATCATTCACGAGAACACGTTCAAAGAATGAATCAACCGGTTCGCGCAGCACGCTAAGCGCCAGCATGGCGGCGGAAAAGTCTTCGTTTTGAATCGCTTCGCCGGCTTCTCTCTCCGCCTGATTCACCGCCGCAAACAGCGATTTCTCGGCCTCCTCGCGAAACAGCGCCGGCTCAACAGTCTCGGCGACGCGCGTTTTCTTCTTCTCCTCGGCGGCCAGAATGTTGGCCGCTCGCTTGGCGCCCGCGAGCAGGTTCTTGCCGTCCTCGGTGTCGAGGAAGGACCCCAGAGCTTCGACGCGACGCACGATCTGCAGGAGGTCGTCCGACTGCGATTGTCCGATCTCCCCTCTTGTCGGGGAGATGCCCGGCAGGGCAGAGGGGAGCGCGCCAGAATGAGAGGTCGGCGGGACAGCGCCCCCCTTTGTCGGCTTCGCCGCCAGCACAAGGGGGGAGATTGGCGCGCTTCCACCACCTGCCAGCACGGCGTCAATGAGATCATGCCGAGCACCCTGGTCGCGGAGATAGACTTTCAGGCGGTCGTGGAAGAAGGCGAGGAGGTCGGGGCCAAAGGCCCGTCCAGCCTTAGACGCGAGATAACTCGCCGTTTGATAGGCACTATCGAAGAGCGATGTCAGCGGCAGTGAGATCCCATTCTCGATCAGGATCCTCACCACGCCCAGTGCGGCCCTTCTCAGCGCGTAAGGGTCCTTAGACCCTGTTGGCTTTTCGTCGATGGCCCAGAAGCCGACCAGCGTGTCGAGCTTGTCGGCCAGCGCGACGGCAATCGACACCGGATCGGTCGGCACGCGGTCGGACGGACCTTGCGGCTTGTAGTGCTCCTCGATCGCCGCGGCCACGGACGGATGCTCGCCTTGCAGCAGCGCGTATTTGCGGCCCATGGCGCCTTGCAGTTCCGGAAACTCGCCCACTGCTTCTGTCGTGAGATCGGCCTTGGCCAGCACAGCGGCGCGAGCGGCGAGCGCGGTAATCTCCCCCCTTGAGAGGGAGATGTCGCCGAAGGCGACGGAGGGGGTCGTCTCGCGTGGAGCGCCAACTCCCTCTTTCTTCGAGAGACCGGACGGCGTCGCGGCAGCCGAAGCGACCCCCTCTGGCCTGCCGGCCATCTCCCCCTCAAGGGGGGAGATCGACTGCGCCACTGTTGGCGCCAGCTCTTCCGCCAGCCGCTTGATCCGCTCCACCCGCTCGCCTTGCGTGCCGAGCTTGGCGTGGAAAGTCACCCCGAGATGGTCGAGGCGGGCCATGCGTTGGTCGAGCGGCTTTTTCAGATCGAGCCCGAATTTCTTCGCCGACGCCTCGAGCTGCTCCAGATCCGGCAGATCGCCCTGGTCGGTCTTCCAGAAATACAGCGCGTCCGACAGGCGGGCACGCACCACCTTGCCGTTGCCGTGCGCGATCTCCTTGCCGCCGTCCTTGGCCTCGATGTTGGCGGTGAGGATGAAGCGGTTGGAGAGAGGCGATTGGCCAATCTCCCCCCTTGAGGGGGAGATGCCCGGCAGGGCAGAGGGGGGGGCTTCGCGCGGAGAGGTCGGCGGGACAGCGCCCCCCTCTGTCGGCTTCGCCGACATCTCCCCCTCTAGGGGGGAGATTGGGCGCGATGTCACAAAGCATTTCTGGTTGGCGCGGATGGTCAGCCGGACCACCTCGGGCGGAATGGCAAGAAAGGCCTGTTCGAATTCGCCCATCAGCACCACCGGCCATTCGACCAGGCCCGACACTTCTTCCAGCAGCCCTTCGTCCTCGACCAGATCGAGCCCGTTGGCGAAGGCGAGGTTGCGGGCGTCGGCAAGGATGATCTCCTTGCGCCGGTCGCCGTCGAGCACGACCTTGGCCGCTTCCAGCTTGGTCACGTAATCGTCGAAGCGGCGCACGGTGATTTCACCCGGCGCCATGAAACGATGGCCATAGGTGATATTGCCCGAGCGGATGCCATCGATCTCGAAATCGACCACCACCGGCTCCTCGGTCTCCGGGCCGAAGGTGCACAGAATCGTCTGCAGCGGCCGCACCCAGCGCAGCGAACCGGGCTTGGCCGAAGCCGGCCCCCAGCGCATCGATGTCGGCCAGGGGAAGCCGCGAATGATGGCCGGCACCAGTTCGGCGATGATTTCTTCCGCCGCCCTGCCCGGCTTCGAAATATGGGCGACGTAGAAATCGCCCTTCTTCGGATCGGAATGAACATGCGCCTCGGCAACCGAGGCAAGGCCTGCCTTGCGCAGAAAACCCTGCACCGCCTGTTCCGGCGCCGTCGTCGACGGCCCCTTGATCTCCTCGTGGATGTCCTTCGAGCGCGCGGTCAGGCCCCTCACATCGAGCGCCAGGCGCCGCGGCGTCCAGTATTCGCGCGCGGCGTCATAGGTCAGACCCGCCTCGACCAGACCGTCGGTCAGCATCTTCCTGAGATCGCCCGCCGCCTTGCGCTGCATGCGGGCGGGGATTTCCTCGGAGCGAAGTTCTAGCAAAAGATCAGGCATGGTTAGGCTCGCGCGACAATGGTCGGCGGGGCATAGCAACTCGGCTGGCCGCTGTCACCCTTTGCGCTTGCCGATCGTCGGCCCGGGCCGATTTTCTAAAATTTTCAAGGCGCTGTCGGGCCGCAACCAGCCCGCCCGTCCTTGGATCAAAGATTTCCATGAACCAAACGCAGCGCTGAAGCGACCAACGCTCAGGCAGGGACCTATTGGCTGAACGACCATGAAAACGGCATCGAGACTTCTCCAGATCATCGCGCTCAGCGCCTGTTTCGCCGCGCAGGTGCATGGCGCCTTCTCGATGCCGGGCGTACGGCAGGCTATGCGGACCATGGCGGGGTCGACTGGCCCGATATTGGCCCCAATCAACATTTCTCTCGAAATGATGAAGTGAGCCTCAGGCGGCGAGCCCGCCGGCCTGGGTCTGCAAAAATGCCTCGCCGCAAGCTTTCGCCAGATTGCGCACCCGCAGGATGTAGCTCTGCCGCTCGGTCACCGAAATCACGCCGCGCGCGTCGAGCAGGTTGAAGATGTGGCTGGCCTTGATGCACTGGTCATAGGCCGGGAAGACCATGCGGTGCATCGGCAGATCGTCGTTCGAAGCCGGGGCGCCGGCCGCGAGCAGCGCCTTGCATTCGGCTTCGGCGTCCTCGAAATGCCTGAGCAGCATGGCGGTGTTGGCATATTCGAAATTGTGCCTGGAATATTCCTGCTCGGCCTGCAGGAAGACATCGCCATAGGTGACTTTTTCGGCGCCTTCTCGGCCATTGAAGTTGAGGTCGTAGACATTGTCGACGCCCTGCACATACATGGCCAGCCGCTCCAGGCCGTAGGTCAGTTCTCCCGCCACCGGCGCGCATTCGATGCCGCAGACCTGCTGGAAATAGGTGAACTGCGACACTTCCATGCCGTCGCACCAGCACTCCCAGCCGAGCCCCCAGGCGCCCAGCGTCGGACTTGCCCAGTCGTCCTCGACGAAGCGGATGTCGTGCAGCAGCGGATCGACGCCGATCGCCTTGAGCGAGCCGAGATAAAGCTCCTGCAGGTTCGGCGGATTGGGCTTCAGGATCACCTGGTATTGGTAATAATGCTGCAGCCGGTTGGGGTTTTCGCCATAGCGGCCGTCTTTCGGCCGGCGCGAGGGCTGGACGTAGGCGGCGTTCCAGCCCTTGGGCCCGAGCGCGCGCAGCGTGGTGGCCGGATGGAAGGTGCCGGCGCCGACTTCCATGTCGTAAGGCTGCAGGATGACGCAGCCATAGGCGGCCCAGTAATTGTGCAGGGTCAGGATCAGCCCCTGGAACGAGCGGCTGGGATGCATATGGGCTGGACTGTCTGACGTCACGGCGGCCTCGGAAAGCGCTGAAATGATGCCATTCCCTAGTTGCCGGGCCGGTAGGCGTCAAGGCAGCGCCTATCGCCGCCTTGATGAGAGGTTGAACGCTTTGCTTCGGACTGGCCCATTGCCGGACGGTGCCGGTGGCCGTTTGCTCGCCCAGCTTCAACGACAAAGGTTCAGCCATGCAAGGCCAGTTCACCGTACGCCCCGTCACCCGAGAGGATTACGAGCAATGGCTGCCGCTGTGGGACGGCTACAATGCGTTTTACGGCCGCTCGGGCGAGACCGCCCTGCCCGGTGACATCACTGCAATGACATGGTCGCGCTTCTTCGATGCCTATGAGCCTATGCATGCGCTGGTCGCCGAGAGCGAAGGCAAGCTTCTCGGCCTTGTCCACTATCTCTACCACCGCACCACGACGGCGATTTCGCCGAACTGCTATCTGCAGGATCTCTTCACCAATGAGGCGTCGCGCGGCAAGGGCGTCGGCCGGGCACTGATCGAAGACGTCTATACCAGGGCGCAAACCGCAGGCTCCAGCCGCGTCTACTGGCTGACACACGAAACCAACCACACGGCGATGAAGCTCTACGACAAGATCGGCGATCTCTCGGGGTTCGTCGTCTACCGAAAGCTGTTCTAGAATGAGCGCCAACGCTGGGTCTGCGCCGCGTCGCTTCGCTCCTTGCTCCGCCATAGAATGACGATCGCGATAGGGCGTCTCTATCTCGTTGTTTCTGTCGCAATTCCGAACGGAAAACCGCGCACACTTTCCTGGAATTGCTCTAAGACGCCAAACCGAAAAAACGGGGCTCAGCGAGAGCCCCGTTTCATCAGAAGTATGGCCCGATCACCCTTTCGGCGCTGGCGGGGTGGCCGGCTTGACCTTCGGGGTTTCCTGCGCCGTGTTGGATTCGATCGGCGGCAGGCCCTTCATCAGCTTCTGCTGCAAAATGGCAAGCACATCGGGATCCGGCTTCAGGTCGCGCGCCTGGTTCCACTGGAATGTGGCTTCGAGCTTGCGGCCGACGCGCCAATAGGCATCGCCGAGATGGTCGTTGAGCACCGGATCTTCCGGCTTGAGCGACACGGCGCGCTCCATTTCGCGCACGGCGTCGTCGAACCGGCCCATGCGGAAATAGGCCCAGCCCAGCGAATCGACGATGTAGCCGTCGCTCGGCCTGAGGTCGACGGCCTTTTGGATCATCGCCAGGCCTTCCTTGAGGTTCATGTTCATGTCGACCCAGGAATAGCCGAGATAGTTCAGCACCTGCGGCTGGTCGGGGAACAGTTCCAGCGCCTTGAGGAAGTTCGGTTCGGCCTTGGGCCATTCCTTCAGCCGCTCATAGGCGATGCCGCGCTGATAGTAGATGTTCCAGTTGGCATTGGTCGGCGTCTTCAGCACCGCGACCGCCTTGTCGTAGAGAGTGGCGGCGGAGCGGAAATCCTCCTTCGAGGCATAGACCCCGCCCAGCGCCAGATAGGCGCGCATGTCATCGGGGTGAGCTTCGACGAATGCCTTCAGATGGGCGATCGCCTCGTCGTGACGGTTGAGATCGGCAAGGTTGAGGCCGAGCTGCAGGTCGGAAAGCTCCTTCAGCGGCGAAGAGGCTGGAATGCGGCTATAGAGAGCAATGGCGCCTTCACCGTCCTTCAACTGCTCCGCGACGGCGGCAAGCTGCACCAAAGCGGCGTCGCTGTCGGGCTTGAGCGCGAGCGCATATTGCAGATAGAGGCGCACGAACGGCTCGCCGCCGCCGCGATTGAGCGCGATGGCGAGGTCGAGCAGGATTTCAGCGGCGCCGTCGGAGGGATTGGCGACGAAGGGCTCGATCTTGTCGCCCTTGCTGATGCTGTCGCGAAGCGCCTGGATGTCCAGCTTGCCGGGCGCGAACGCCTCGGCCTTGTCGAGCACGTAGAGCGCCTTGTTCCTGTTGCCCTTGCGCGCCAGAAAAGACGCGTAGGCCTGGGCGTTGCGCATCCATGTCTCGGGCGCGGCACCGCCGGCCGTGACGTCGGTCAGGGTCGCGTCATAAAGCGCGTCGGCCTTGTCCGACAGGCCTGCGGCATCGGCGATCAGCGCGCGGTGGAAGGACTTGAACAGGCCGAACCAGTCCGGCCCCTGCAGTTTGTCGATCGAGACCATCGCCCCGGTGGGGTCGCCGGCGCCCTCTTGTGCCCAGCCGGACATGACGCCGGAAATCAGCCGGTCGAGATCGGATTCGAGCGACAGCTTGAGCCAGTACTGCGCCTTGGTGAAATCCTTCTTGTGGAAGGAATCGACCGCCAGAGCCAGACGCGAGAAGCGCTCGACGTCGGGAACTGCCTTGAGCTTGTCGGCATAGACGAGCGATTCCTCGAAGCGGCCTTGCGCGATCAGCGACAGCATCAGGCTTTGCTGCAGCGAGGTGTCGCCGGGATTGAAGGCGAGCGCCTGCTTGTAATAAGCGATGGCATTGTCGAGGTCGTTGTCGCCTTCGGCGATGCGGGCGGCGAGATAGGCGCCCGAGAAGGAGGTGATCTTGACCGGGTCGGTCGATTCCTTCGCGTAGGCAGGCAGCGGAGAAATCGCCATCCCTGCCACAATTGCCAGCCCTGCGAGCCAGCGCGCACGTCCTTGCCGCATCGTATCCCTTTCAGCCAAGCGCCATCCCGCGTCGGCGCGGAGAAGCCATAGACTCGATGTTTCCTGACAAAGCATGGCCTTTTTGGGGTCAGGCTTCAATCCGGGCCGAATTCACAATCGGGTCACCCGATTAACAAACCATGGCGACGCAGACACTGTCGGTTCCGACAATAGCAGATCGGGGTTGGGAGCTACAGCCTGACATCGCGATATCCGCCTGCCGCTATCGTGCTGCACAGGCCGGCCCACTCGCAACCCTGGCAGGCCTCACGCGTCACGCCGGCTGAAAAGGCCGCGCGCAAGGCGGCAAGCGTTGCCGCGTCGAGGCTGAGACGGACGCCCGCCTCGATGGGCCGGGCCAGCAGCTTGCCGACATCGCGTGCTGCCAGCTCGTCCCGGCCTGCGGCGCTTTCGCGCAAGCAGTGGGGCTCGGCCTCGCCGAGCAGCGGCCGACAGATGTCGTCGGGGCCGGAGACGATCAGAATATCCTCGCCCCGGCCCAGACGTTTCGCGATCACGTCAAAATTGGCGACGAAGGCTCCGCTGTAGCCTTTGCCGACATAGGTCAGCAGGCAAAGCAGATGGTGGGAGCGCAACCTGACGGTCATCGGTCAGGACGCGATGGCGGAGCCTGTTCCATCCCGATGGTATCGGGATGGGGCTCCATCTTTTTGTTTGAGCATGATCTCTTCCGAAAACCGGACTCATTTTTCGGGATCATGCTCCTGCCGGGTCCGCCTTGCCGGAAAACAGCTTGAGCGTCGCGGCGCCGAGCGCCGATTTCAACAGGCCGCCGACGAGGAACGGCAGGAAACCGAAGGCGATGGCCTGTTCGAGGCCGATCATGACGGCGAGCCAGGCCGTTCCGAGAACCAGGCAGGTGAGGTTGCCGAGGACCATGCCGGCGAAGGCGAGCAGCACGCGGTTGCCGTTCCAGCCGCGTTCGGCCAGCCAGCCGACAAGCGCGCCGACGAGCGGGAAGGCGAAGAGATAACCGCCCGTTGCCCCGACGAAATACGACGCGCCCGCTGCCCCTCCGGACAGGACAGGAAAGCCCATGGCGCCCTCGGCGAGCCAGGCGATGATGGTCATGGCGCCAAGCCGCCAGCCATAAAGTGCGCCGACCAGCGTCACGGCGAAGGTCTGCATGGTGACCGGCACCGGCACCATCGGCACCTCGATCTGGGACGACAGCGCCAGAAACAGCGTACCGAGGACGACGGCCGCGGCCTGCCAGCTATGCGAGCGGGTTTGCAGGCGCAACGGGCTGAAGGACGGCTTGGACGGCGAAAAGGCGATGTCGGTCATGGCTGCTTCCCTGGCTGGTTGAATTATAGATAATTTTTAAGTTCGATCTATTATCGAATCCAGATTTACGCGCGGATGGCAACCCCCTCGCTCTGAAACAGGCGGGGGTTGAGTGCAGAGATGAACGAAATCAGAAGGTCGGCGGGACAGCACCCCCCTCTGGCCTGCCGGCCATCTCCCCCGCAAGGAGGGAGATCGGCAGTTCGTTCGACGGCGCTTTTCCTGCAACGTTTGCGATTGGCGAAAGCATTCGCGACATCTGATCTCCCCCCTTGCGGGGGAGATGTCCGGCAGGACAGAGGGGGGTGTGAAGGATCGCGACGCTCGCGCTTGTCAAAGAGGCTGACGATTTGTCCGCAGCCGCTAGCTCCGCCGAGCCCTACCCGACGATGGCAAACGCTTCGCGCATCTTGCCCGACGCGGTCTTGACTGGTTTCTGGCCGATCCACTGCACGTGCCGGCCAAGCGTGGCGGCGGCCGATTCAGTATTGCCCTGCCGCAGCGCGCTGAGGATCGCGCGATGATCCTGGTCGGTGCGGATTTCCCATTCCGAGCGCCAGGCGGCGAACAGGAAGCGGGCGCTTGCGGCGTGCAAATCGTCGATGGTGGCGATGAGCCGCGGCATGCCGCAGGGCGCCAGGATCAGCCGGTGGAAGGTGCGGTTGGCCTCCTCCCAAGAGCGGACATCGCGGGATTTGTCGCCGGCCTTTGTGGCTTCTTCGGCAAGATTGAGAATGGAAGCTGTCAGATGCGGCGCGGCATGGCGCAGCGCCAGCACTTCGAGGGCTGCCCGCATTTCGGCGACTTCCCTTACCTCGCCGAGATCGAAAGCGGCGACGCGCACGCCCCGCCTGGGCTCACTGACCGCCAGCCCTTGCGCCTCCAGGCGCCGGAAGGCTTCGCGCACCGGGACATGGCTGGTCTGGAATTCCTCGGCGATGTGATCCTGCCGCAACCGGGCTCCCGGCTCGATCGCGCCCGATATGATGCGATCCGCCAGCACCTTGCTGATGCGCACGGCGATGGTGTCGTCTGCGGTCTTTGCCATGTTTTATAGATAATTTGCGCCGCAACCGATTGTCGAGCGGTGATTGCCCGATATTGCATGCAAACTTTTGGCGCCAGGCGCGGGTCAGTTCACCCGGCTGATGCAGAAGTCGATGACGTCGATCAGCGCCGATTTCTGCGGCGTCGCCTCCAGCGGCGCCAGCGCGTCGCGGGCGATCTCGCCGAAATGGCGGGCGCGGCCGATGGTGTCGGCAATGGCGCCATGGCGGGTCATCAGGCCGATCGCCTTTTCCAGGCCGGCATCGTCGGTGACATTGTCCTCGATGGCGCGCTTCCAGAAGGTGCGCTCGGCCTTGGTGCCGCGCCGGTAGGCGAGGATAACCGGCAGCGTCACCTTGCCCTCGCGGAAATCGTCACCGACATTCTTGCCCAGCTCCTGGCTGGAGCCGCCATAATCCAGCGCATCGTCGATGAGCTGGAAGGCAAGGCCGAGATTCATGCCGTAGGAGCGCAATGCGGCGCGATCGTTGCGCGTCGCCGATGCGATGACCGGACCGACCTCGGCGGCAGCCGAAAACAGCGCCGCGGTCTTGGCCTTGATGACGGCGAAATGCTCGTCCTCGGTGGTATCGAGGTTCTTGGCTGCGGCAAGTTGCATCACCTCGCCCTCGGCGATGATCGAGGCGGCGCTGGACAGGATGTCGAGCGCTTCCAGCGAACCGACATCGACCATCATGCGAAAAGCCTGGCCGAGCAGGAAATCGCCGACCAGCACGCTCGCCTGGTTGCCCCAGATCATGCGGGCAGTCTTTTTGCCGCGCCGCATGCCGCTCTCGTCGACGACGTCGTCATGGAGCAGCGTGGCGGTGTGCATGAACTCGACCGCGGTGGCGAGCTTGACGTGGCCCTCGCCGGAATAGCCGAACATCTGGGCCGCCGCGAGCGTCAGCATGGGACGCAGCCTTTTGCCGCCCGACGAGATCAGATGATTGGCGACCTCCGGGATCATCTCGACGTCGGAGCCGGCCTTGGACAGGATCAGTTTGTTGACGCGCCCCATATCGGCTGCTGTCAGGTCGATGAGATCCTTGATGGAGGCGGGTTCCCGCTTCCCGTTTTCGATGTTGAGAACGACACCCACCAACAAACACTCCCGTCTTTGATCACGCGTGCGACGGCACCCCTGGTCCCGCCTGGGACTCTAGGGCGGCACATACGGGCACGGCAAGAGGCGAATTGGCGCGGCTGCGGTGACGGCGTGTCAACCTTAGCGACCGCATGCCGTTGCCCGAAAACCGCTCCACACTTTTCGGCGCCATGCTCCAGCGTTTACATCAACGCTGCAACCTGCGAACTTCGTCCGATGATAGAACTCGTGCGCACCAACGATGCCGTGATCATCTCCTTTGTCGAATCGCTGATGCGCGATGCCGGGATTGCCTGCTTCGTCGCCGACCAGAACATGAGCATTCTCGAAGGGTCGATCGGTCTTTTGCAGAAGCGCGTGATGGTCGATGCCGACCAGGCCGATCAGGCGCGGCGCATCTTGAAAGACGCCGGCATCGAGAACGAAATCCGCCAGACATAATGGCTGAAGCGAGCGGGCTTACCAGCGATACGCCGGCCCACACGGTGGATGCCTTCCATCGCGGCCGCTTCTGGCTGGTCCAGCCCAGGACAGGGCATCGCGCCGGGATGGATGCCATGATGCTGGCGGCAGCAGTTTCATCCGGCTTTTCTGGACGCCTCGCCGATTTCGGCGCCGGCGCCGGTGCGGCGGGTCTCGCCGTGCTGTCGCGCTGCCCAGAGGCGCAGGTCGTGCTCGTCGAACGGTCGACCGAGATGGCAGGCTTCGCCACAACCACGCTCGCCCATCCCGGCAATGCGCATCTCGGCAATCGCGCCTCGGTGCTGACCGCCGACGTCACGCTGTCGGGCCGGGCGCGGACGCAAGCCGGCCTTGCCGACAATTCCTTCGATTTCGTCATCATGAACCCGCCCTTCAACGCGGCGCAAGACCGCGCCACGCCCGATCCGCTGCGGCGGCAGGCGCATGTCATGGACGACGGGCTGTTCGAAAGCTGGATCCGGAGTGCGGCTGCCGTCGCCAAGCCGCGCGGGGGCCTGGCCGTCATTGCGCGGCCGGAACAGCTTGGCGACCTCCTCTATGCGCTGTCGGGCCGCTTCGGCGACGCCGAGATGCTGGCCGTGCATCCGCGCCCGGAAGCAGCCGCAATCCGCATTGTCGTCAGGGCAGCGCTCGGCGCGCGCGGCAAGCTGTCGATCCGCCCGCCTTTGATGCTGCATGGGCAAACGGGCGACGGCCCGTCGGAACGAACCGAGATGATCAACAACGGACTGGCGTCGCTGTTTGGCGATTGATTTGGGCCCGTCAGTGTCGTTGCCGCAAAACCGGCACACAGTTGGCTGAGATGGATTGCAGCATTGCCGTTGACCGGCAAATCCCTACATGCGTTGAAGCCATTTGGAGACAGCCACCTCGTGAAACGCCTTTTCAACCGCCTGCTGCCGAAATCCTGGCGATCCAGCGTCGTCACCATTCCCGTCATCAGGCTGCATGGCACCATCATGGCCGGCGGCGGCCCGTTCCGGCCGAGCCTGTCCTTGGCGTCCACCGCCGCCCTCATCGAAAAGGCGTTCCTGTTCGATGCGCCCGCCGTCGCCATTTCGATCAATTCGCCTGGCGGCTCGCCGGTGCAGTCGCGGCTGATCTTCAAGCGCATCCGTGATCTCGCGGTCGAGAAGAACAAGAAGGTGCTGGTCTTCGTCGAGGATGTGGCGGCCTCGGGCGGCTACATGATCGCGGCCGCCGGTGACGAGATCTTTGCCGATCCGTCCTCCATCGTCGGTTCGATCGGCGTCGTCTCGGCCTCGTTCGGCTTTCCCGAACTGATGAAGAAGATCGGTGTCGAGCGCCGTGTCCACACCGCCGGCCAGAACAAGGCGGTGCTCGACCCGTTCAAGCCGGAGAAGAGGGAAGACGTCGAGCGCCTGAAGGCGCTGCAGCTGGAAGTGCACGAGACCTTCATCGACCTGGTCAGGGAACGCCGTGGCACCAAGCTGAAGGACGATCCGGACCTGTTCACCGGCCTGTTCTGGACTGGCAAGAAAGGGCTGGAGCTTGGCCTCGTCGACGCGTTGAGCGACATGCGCACGGTATTGAAAACCCGCTTCGGTGCGAAAACCCAGCTCAGGCTGGTCACCGCGCCGCGTGGCCTGTTTGGCCGCATCGGCCTGTTCGGCTCGAACTTTTCAGCGCCCGATATTGCCGCCGCCGCCGCAAGCGGCGTGATCGATGCGGCGGAAGAGCGCGCATTGTGGGCGCGCTTCGGGCTTTGAAAAAGCGGGGAAAGCGTCTAGCATAAGCGCTTGACAGTCTGCCTTGCCGCCTTGCGAGGGAGGAGCTTTGAAATGCCACAGATCATTTTCTTCGCAGTTGTCGGCGCCGCCGCTTATTTCGGCTACCGCACCTTCGTCCGCGAGGCCGAACGTGTGACCGCCAAGGTGCGGCGCACCGAAAAGCAGGCAGCCAACGGCACCAACGGCACGCTGGTCCAGGATCCCAAGACCGGCGAATACCGCCTGGCCAAGGACTGAGCATCATCCCGTCAGCAGCCGACAGTTTGGATGCCGCAGCCCGGACGTGGCTTGCGCCCGCCAAGATAAATCTGGCGCTGCACGTCACCGGCAGGCGCGCCGACGGGTATCATCTGCTCGAGAGCCTGGTCGTTTTCACCCGCTTCGGCGACAGGGTCGAGATCGAGCCTGCCGACGCCGACCGGTTCTCCGTATCGGGCCGTTACGCGACTTCCGTGCCGATCGACGACAGCAATCTGGTGGTGAAGGCGCGCGAGGCGCTGCGCAGGCAGGCCGGCCAGCAGAGCACGCCGCCGGTTGCCATCCGGCTGGAAAAGAACCTGCCGGTCGCCTCGGGCGTCGGCGGCGGCTCGAGCGACGCGGCGGCGGTATTGCAGGGTCTTGTGCGGACCTGGGGGCTCGACATCGGCGAGGCCGAACTGAGCCGGATCGGTCTCACGCTCGGCGCCGACGTGCCGATGTGTCTTGCGGCAAAACCGCTGGTTGCGCGTGGCGTCGGCGACGAGCTGTCGCTGGTGCCGGATTTTCCGGCGCTCGCTTTGGTGCTGGTCAATCCCGGCGTCGCCGTCTCGACGCCTGATGTGTTCAACGCACTTGAGAAACGCGACAATGAGGGATTGCCGCCGCTGCCGCGTGCATTTGACTTCCACAGCGTCCGCAACTGGCTGGAGATCACCCGCAACGATCTCGAATCGGCGGCGCAGGCGATCCAGCCGCCCATCGGCCGAGCGGTTTCCCTGCTGAACCGGGCCGGATCGGGATTTTCGCGCATGTCGGGCTCCGGCGCCACATGCTTCGGGCTGTTCGAGACCGGCAATGTCGCCAAGCGCGCCGCCGCCGAGATTCGCAGCCGCGAACCGGAGTGGTTTGTCGCCGCGACACGAAGCATCGCTTCGGAGGGGGCCGATGGCCAAAATTGACGAGAGCCGCCCGTTCATCCCGGTGCGCATCGCGGTGCTGACGGTGTCCGATACGCGCAGCCTTGCCGACGACAAATCAGGGCGGACGCTGGCCGATCGCATCGTCGAGGCCGGCCATGTCCTGGCCGCGCGCGACATCGTCACTGACGACCGGGAGAAAATCCGCGACAAAGTGCTGGGCTGGTCGCGCGACAAGGACATCGATGTCGTCATCACCACCGGCGGCACCGGTTTTACCGGCCGCGACGTGACGCCGGAGGCGCTGGAGCCGATCTTCGAGAAGCGCATGGATGGCTTTTCCGAAGTGTTCCACCGCATTTCCTACGACAAGATCGGCACCTCGACAGTGCAGAGCCGGGCGACGGGCGGCGTCGTCAACGCCACCTTCGTCTTCGTGCTGCCGGGCTCGCCCGGCGCCTGCAAGGACGCCTGGGACGGCATCCTGAAACCGCAGCTCGACTACCGCCACATGCCCTGCAACTTCGTCGAGATCATGCCGCGCCTGGACGAGCATTTGCGGCGCGGCAAGGCCGCCTCGTAAACCAAGGCAAAGTGCCGGCCAAGTGCTGCCTTGTCAGGCAGAATGGCGGCTGCGCCTGCGAAAGGATCATTTCCTGAAGGCCGCCAGGCGGGTAATCTGCCACTAGGTCCTTGAGGCGGAAAGATGCCATGACTGCGTATCGCGGCGGCTGCCATTGCGGCAACATCCACCTGACATTCGAAACCGGAATCGAGCCGTCCGAGATGGAGATCCGCGCCTGCCAATGCGCCTTCTGCGTCCGGCATGGCTCACGCGCCGCCGCCGATCCGCGGGGGCGATTGATCGTCGCGGTCGAGGACGAGGCCCGGCTGCACCGATACCGGTTCGGATTGCGCACCGCCGATTATCTCATCTGCCGGGACTGCGGCGTCTATGTCGCTGCTGTGACCACCGACGGCGAACCGAGAGCGATCGTCATCGTCAATGCGCTGGATGACCGGCCGCGGTTCAACCGCGAGCCGGTCCCGATGGACTATGATGCCGAGAACAAAGAGGGTCGCATTGCCCGGCGGCAAGCGCGCTGGATGCCGGTCGAGATCCGCTCCGGCCTCAGCGGATGACCGGTTCGCCGTGGAAGCGGCGGCGCGAGGGCGGCGAGACGCCGAAGCCGACCTCCATCATCAGCCGTGGCGTGGTGGACGGCACAGTGCCCATGTGGAAGCCGAACGGGTCCTCGACGAAGCCGAGGCCGGCCTCACCGGTCAGCGTGACCGGGCTGTCGTCGCCATAGACCTTGAGCACGTCTTGCGCCGGATGGCCGACCAGCAGCGTCAACTGGTGCTTGAGGCTGCGCCTGTTGTGGCTGCCTTTGACATAGACATGCGGGCCGGTGCCGGCATCGCAGGGCTTGAGATAGAAGAAGAATTTCAGCATCCGCCAGTCGTCGAGATCGAAATGATATTTGCCGAGCGAGGCAAGGTTCTTGTCGGCGTCGGAAGCCTCGCCGGTCGGAAAACTCCACCAGACACGCGTGGTGATCAGCTTTGCCTGCCCGCCCAGATAGTGCTGGGCGATGTCGAGCAGCAGCGGCTCGTTCTGGATGGCGAGTGCCGCCTTGCAGCCGAGGATGCGCTCGAAATAGTGTCCGCTGAGCAAAGAGCGGCCGAACCGCTTCTCGGCTTCTGCGTGTTCTCCGGGCATGAATTCGAGCCGGCGGTCGAAATTGCCGAAGCACGGCGTGCTCTGAGCAAAGCTGGCGATCTCTTCGTGCATTGCCTGCGGAAGGACCAGTCCGGAGAACAGGCCATCGGTGCGCAGCGCCGCGACGATCGACTTGAGGTCGACGCCCCTGAACATCGTCGCTCCGGCACTCTGCGCGGGGCGCGCGGCTTTGGCGCCAAGCCAGTGCAGCTTGCGCGCCGGCATGGTGCGGGCAAGCACGAACATCGGCAGCCATGCGGGATTTTCGCGCAGGTCGGACAGATAGGTCGGGATACGCACCGCAATGCGGCGGAGCAGGCTGCCGTTGCGGGCAATGGCTTCCAGACTGGGGGCGCCGGATTTGTCAGGGGACGAAAGGTTCATCGGGGTCCTCAGATATGAACGGGCAGCAACGACGACGCGGCGCTTGCTTACCGCTCCGGCACTACCCAAACCCCGATATCCCGCATCAACGGAATGCTAATCCCGCGTCAGCTTTTGTGCAATGCACAATAGGTTTTTGCGGCGAAAAAGAGGGATGGTGCTGCGACCGTGCCAATGCGGATGAGACGCCGACGCTGCCCCTCATCCGCCCTTCGGGCACCCTTCTCCCTGGGAACGGGAAAAGGGAGAAACATCACTTCTTCGGCGCCATCCAGATTTCGGCGTCGAGCCGCCTGGTGGCGAGACCGCGCGCAAGGGCTTCGGCGCTATGCGCGTTCTTCGACAGGGCAGCGGCCTGGCGCTTGCTGATGACCAGCCCTTCGGCCAGCGCCCGGTTGCCCGAAAACACCCGTGACAGGAACGGCGTGCGGCTGCCGCGCGCACGGCAAAAGCGCGCCGGCATGGTTTGCCGCGCCGTGTGAGCGACAACGTCGTCGATCCAGCCCTCCGCCAGCCTTGCGCCGGGTTCCAGAAACAGCAGCCAGTCACCCTTCGCCTGCCTGATTCCCGCGGCAATGCCGCCGGCCACGAAGTGGCAGCCGGCATGATCGGCAACCCGATGCGTCTGGTCGGTCGAGCCGGTGTCGCAGACGATGACATCGCGCACCACGCCCTCGACCGCGCCGCCGATCAACGAGGCGAGCGTGCGGGCAAGGCCTTCTTCGTCATCCCGGGTTTCGATGAGAACGCTGAGCATTTTTAGCCGAATAGCGGAAAGCCCGGCGCAGCGCCAGTTTTGCATGGCCCAACGAAAAAGTTCTTGCTTTGTTCTCATCAGCGAAATAGGATTATTTTCATGAACAGAGCGATTCGACAGCCAGCCGACAGTCCTTGGGAAAGGGCCAAAATGGAACATATCGTGCGTGCGGACATTGCTGCTTTCGGAGCAGGGCGAGCCGAGATGGCCAATGCGATGATCGAACAGAGCGGCATGCGCGTCCGTCCGGATCGCAACCGCGGCCGTTCCGCCGGCATCAACCCGTCCGGCCGGTTCGAGCCGGTCAGCAGGCATGTGTTCGACGACGGCTGGAATTCGCTGGAGGAATTGCCGCCGTTCAAGACCGAAGTGCAGGTCGAGAAGCCGCGCACCATCATCACCCGCAACGAATCGCCCGACATTTCCTTCGACCGCTCGATCAACCCCTATCGCGGCTGCGAGCATGGCTGCGTCTATTGTTTCGCCCGGCCGACGCATTCCTTCATGGGCCTGTCGCCGGGGCTGGATTTCGAAGCGAAGCTGTTTGCCAAGCCGGATGCGGCGCGGCTGCTCGACAAGGAACTATCGAAGGATGGCTATCAGCCGCGCACCATCGCCATCGGCACCAACACCGATCCCTACCAGCCGATCGAGAAACAATACCGGATCATGCGCGAGATCCTCGAAGTGCTGGAGGCCCGCGGCCATCCGGTCGGCATCGTCACCAAATCCCATCTGGTGACGCGCGACATCGACATCTTGTCGCGCATGGCCGAACGGGGCTTGGCCAAGGTGGCGCTGTCGGTGACAACGATGGACCGCATGCTGGCGCGCACCATGGAGCCACGCGCGTCGACGCCGACCAAGCGCCTTGAGGCGATCCGGCAGCTTTCCGATGCCGGCATCCCGGCCTCTGTCATGGTGGCGCCGATCATTCCCGGCCTGACCGACCAGGAGATGGAGCGCATCCTCGATTCGGCACGCGCCGCAGGCGCCCGCGAGGCCGGCTATGTCATCCTGCGCCTGCCGCTCGAGGTGGCGCCGATCTTCAAAGACTGGCTGCTGCGCCATTATCCCGACCGCTACCGGCACGTGATGTCGCTGATCCGTTCGATGCGCGACGGCAAGGACTATGATTCGGAATGGGGCAAGCGGATGAAAGGCGCCGGCCCCTATGCCTGGCAGATCGGCCGGCGCTTCGAGATCACGGCCAAGCGGCTCGGCCTCAACGCCGAGCGGCGCACGCTCCGAACCGACCAGTTTGTCGCCGCCGCCAAGGCGACCGAGCAGCTGATGCTGCTCTGAGAGTAGCGCCTGCCCTGCCCTCGTGGTTGGCAGGCGACCCAAGAATCCCGTCCGGCCTGTCCCCCGGCCTGCAGACGGTGCCCTCCCGGTCTTGCCCCACTCGACCCTGGAGGGACTTGCGGAGAATCGGAGCCGATGCGAACCTCGCCGCAACATGGCTCGCGCACGTTCCGATTCTCCGCTTCTTTTCGAAATCGTCGAAAAGCCCGATTTCTCCTTCGAGACGAAGGCGATGGCCGAAGGCCTGTGGCCGGTGGCAGGCATGGACGAGGCCGGCCGCGGTCCGCTGGCGGGGCCGGTGGTGGCGGCGGCCGTGATCCTCGATCCCGCCAACATTCCCGACGGGCTCGACGATTCCAAACGGCTCAACCATTTGCAGCGCGAGGCGCTGTTCCTGAAAATCCTGGGGTCAGCGCTCGGCGTGTCGATGGCCTCGGTCAGCGCCGAAGGCATTGACGGCAGCAACATCCTCAAGGCCAGCCTGGAAGCCATGCGGCGCGCCCTTGCCGGCCTGCCGATCCAGGCGAAGCTGGCGCTGGCCGATGGCCGCGATGTGCCGCCGGGCCTCCTCTGCGAAGGCCGCGCGCTGATCAAGGGCGACCAGCGCTCGCAATCGATCGCCGCCGCCTCGATCGTCGCCAAGGTGATGCGCGACCGCATGATGTGCGGCTGCGGCAGCCATCACGAGCGCTACGGGTTCGAGGTCCATATGGGCTACGCCACCGTGCGGCACCGCACCGCGATCGAAGCGCATGGGCCGGTGGCAAGGCTGCACCGGGCATCATTCGCGCCGTTCAGGCTGGGTGGGGTTGAGGTGGTGGAGGAAGAAGGGTTTGTCGGGTTGGACAGCTAAATCTCCCCCCTTGAGGGGAGATGGCCGGCAGGCCAGAGGGGGTCACCGCGCGTCAAGCGCCAGCCCTTCTTCGCAGCAGAATGCGTCGCGCCCGGTCGAACCGACCCCTGCCGCCTTTGGCGACATCTCCCCCTTGTGGGTCCCACACGGGGGGGAGATTGTCCGCGCTCAACAAAAAAGCCGCCAGGTTGCCCGGGCGGCTTGATGTCAGCGAGTTAACCCCGCTCAGTTCAGCCTGGCCTTCACGTCCTGCAGCGCGGACTTGAACAGGTCGGCGCCGGCCTTGGCGTCGATCTTGCCGGCAAGCAGCGTGCGGGCCGCCTCGACAGCGATGTCGACGGCGCTGGCGCGCACTTCGGCGACGGCTTCGCGCTCGGCCTGGCCGATCTTCTGCTCGGCAAGCGCGGTGCGGCGGGTGACATAGTCTTCGGTCTTCTTGTGCGCCTCGGCGGCAAGCATGTCGGCTTCGCGCTTGGCGGCAGCGACGATGGCTGCGGCCTCCTGCTCGGCTTCCTTGCGCTTCTTCTGGTATTGGCCGAGCAGTTGCTGGGCCTCTTCGCGCAACCGGCGGGCTTCCGCAAGCTCGTCGCTGATCTTGGTCGCGCGGGCGTCGAGCGACTTGGCGATCAGGCCCGGCACCTTGATGTAAACGGCAACGCCGAGGAAAATGACGAGGGCAACCGTTGCCCAGAGCGTTGCGAGAGATGTGGCGTCCATAATGTGCTCCTCACCGGGCCACGGATTTGACCGCAGCCAAGATCTCGGCCTTGCTGGTCTTGCCGCCGACAAGCGCATCGACGATGGCTGAAGCGGTGTCCTCGGCAATCGTGCCGACTTCCTTCATGGCGTTGGCCTTGATGGAAGCAATGCTGGCCTCGGCCTCGCCGAGCTTCTTGTCGAGGGCGGCCTCGACCTTCTTGCGGGCAGCCTCGGCTTCAGCCTTGGCAGCGTCGTTGGCCTGCTGCCCGATCGCGTTGGCCTTGGCCTTGGCTTCCGCCAGTTCCTGCTCGTAAGCGGCAACGGCGGCGTCGGCCTCGCCCTTCAGCCTGGCGGCCTGGTCGAGGTCCTGCGTGATGCGATCGCTGCGGACGTCGATGATGCCGCCAAGGCGCGGCATCACCACCTTCTTCAGGAACAAATAGAACAGCCCGAACGTGATCGCCAGCCACAGAAGCTGGGACGGAAACGTCGCCGGATCGAATGGCGGGAACGTGCCGTGCGCCTCGGCAGGCACGCCGGTGCCGGAATGCGTGTCGCCTTCCGTACCGGTATGGGCGCCTTCAGCGGCGGGTGCGGACTCTTGCGCAAACGCAGATGTCACGAACATGGACTATCCCCTGATATCAGGCATGGCCGCAGGAATGCGGCCAGCCAATTCTTCCCAATGCTCGTCCGACCAATAATTGGCCGAACAGGGGCTCAGCCGAACAGGGCGAGAAGCGCGATGAGAAGCGAGAAAATGCCCAGAGCTTCGGTCACGGCGAAGCCGAAAATCAGGCGGCCGAACTGGCCATCGGCGGCCGACGGATTGCGCAGGGCGCCCGCCAGGTAGCTGCCGAAGATGTTGCCGAGGCCAATGCCCGCGCCGCCCATGCCCAGGCAAGCGATACCGGCGCCGATGTACTTTGCTGCTTCTGCGTCCATTTTAAACTCCTTTGGATCTGTAATTCGTTGCAATTCCATCCGGCGAAAGATGCCGGAAATTCTAGGTCAGTGCCCGGGATGCAGGGCGTCGTTCAGATACATGCAGGTCAGCACCGCAAAGACGTAGGCCTGCAGGAAAGCGACCAGCAATTCCAGCGCGGTCAGCGCGACTGCCATGGCCAGCGGCAACACCGAACCGGCAACGCCGACGGCGCCGAGCGCGCTCAGGCTGACGACGAAGCCCGAAAACACCTTCAGTGTGATGTGGCCGGCCAGCATGTTGGCGAACAGACGAACCGAGAGGCTGACCGGGCGCGACACGAAGGAGATCACTTCGATCAGCACCACCAGTGGCAGCAGGAACACCGGAACGCCATGCGGCACGAAGAGCTTGAGGAAACCCAGACCGTGCTTCGTGAAGCCGTAGACAACGACGGTTCCGATCACCAGGGCTGCGAGGCCGAAGGTGACGATGATGTGGCTGGTGACGGTGAAGAAGTACGGGAAAAGGCCAAGCAGGTTGGCGACCAGTACGAACATGAACAACGAGAACACGAAGGGGAAGAACTTCATGCCCTGCGTTCCGGCGGCGTCGCGCAGCATGTTGGAGACGAACTCGTAGCCCATTTCCGAAACCGACTGCAGGCGCCCGGGAACAAGGCTGCGGCTCGAGGTCGAGAGGTACAGAAACGCCGATGCGACGAGCACGGTCGCGACCATGAACAGGGACGAATTGGTGAAGGACAGGTCATAGCCTCCGATGTTGATCGGAATCAGCTTGACGATATGGAACTGGTGGATCGGATCGACCTTGTCAGCAGCCATTTACATCCCCGTCAAAGCCGCGAACGGCCTTAAGTGTCCTTGTGCGCCGTTGGCGGCGCCATTTCATTCTTTCGGATCGTGCGACTTCTCGCTTTTTCCGAATTCCGCCACAACACCTGACGAACGCAGGACATTGAGCACGCCGGCGCCAAAGCCCAGCAACAAGCCGACGACCAGACCCCATGGCGAGGTTCCCGCCACACGATCCAGAAACCAGCCAAGGCCCACACCCACCACTATCCCGGCGATGAACTCGCTGGACAGCTTGAGCGCCTGGCCATATCCGGCCGTCGCTTTCGCGCCGTCATTCCCCTCGAGCTGATCCGGCCGTCTTGTCGCAAGCGATGCTCCAAGCTCACGCCGGCGGCGTTCGAGATCTTCGTCGCGGATGTCGGCCTCGTGCTTGCTGCCGCGGCCGGTTTCTCCGGTTCCGTCTGGCCCGTTCTTGTCGGCCATCGTAACCCCCCTGCCCGGTCAGACCGTCGCCGTCCGTCCGCTTCTAAAGTCGCCGGCAACATAGTTAGAGGGTTTGCGCCCGTCAAGCCACGGGCGGGACTTCAAAGCCATGTATTTTTTCTATTGGAATCAACCACTTGGCGAGGTGCGACATCGTGCCCGGCACTATCGGGTCGGCACATGCCCCGAATCCGTCCGGCGACCGCTGTCCGATTTCGGCTTCCAGGGCCTTTGCGGTTCGTTTGCGACAGGCAAGCCGAAGGGCTCAGCTCCAGCCGCCGCCATACGTGCGGTAGAAGATATGCAGGCCGATCTTGGTCATCTTCTGCATCGTGCGCGCCCAGCCCGGATGGACGTAGTTGGCGTAGTAGTGGGTCGATGAGCCGACTTCGGGAATGAATATCTTGCCGGCGGTGACCGCCATCGCGACGTCCTGCGCGGTCTTGTAGTGGGCGGGGCTCTCGATGCGCTTCTTGCGGCCGTCGCAGGCGAAGGAGAACTGGCAGCGGTTCAGCCAGTTGTCGTTCTGGTAGACGACACCGCAAATCGAGTTTGGATAGGCCGGATTGCGGACGCGGTTCAGAATGACCTGGGCGACGGCGGCCTGGCCGCGCACGGATTCGCCGCGCGCCTCGAAATAGATGCCGTTGGCGAGGCAGGCCTGCTCCTTCGTGGAGAAGACGCTGGCCGGCAGCGGGTTCTGAATCCACGAGTGGTCACCCTTGGCCATCGGCGGAATGAAGCGCCCGCTGCTCGGCTCCTCGTCCTGCAGCAGCGCCTCGAAGGGTGAGGCCTTGGCGTAATCGGGTTCGGCCTGGGCATAGGCGGTGGCCAGCACGTCCGGTCTGTCATTGTTGACCAACGCGGCAAGCATGGCCGGCACGCCGGGATCGGGCTTCTTGTCCACGTTGGTATGGAAGGCCTGGGCGATCTGGATTTCCTTGCCCTTGATGCCGGGCTTGGCGAAGGCGAGCTTCAGGCCGCTGTCCATGCTCGGCCGCAGCAGCGAGGACGTGCGCTGAAAGATTGAGCCGGCATTGAAGTTCTTCGGCGGCGCCACCGGCGAGACCTGGATGATGCGGCCCTTCTTGTCGGCGCGCATCACACGGTCTTCGTCGGGCGTGACGCCGGCGACATTGCCCTTGCCGCGAAACGAGACCTTGCCGACGCCGGGCAGGCGTACGCCCGAGCCCGAGAGCGAACCGGTGGTGACGGAATCGATGAAAGGCATTTCGGCGGCATGAACCGAGCCGGCGACGGAGCGCTCGACATAAGAGTTCCAGCGGGTGCCCGAAGCTTCGAGGCCGGAAATCAAGCTGCCCATGTCCTGGTAGGCGACGACGGTCGGAAAGCCGATCCAGATGCCGAGCCCGATGACCAATGGCGATACGAAGGAACGTTTTTTCTCACCGGCGGCGGCGGCCAGCCGCTTCAGGACACGTCGATGCACGGGGAACTCTCCAGAAACGCAACTGAGCCACTGGAGAGCCAAAGTGAAGCATTAACCTTGATGCAGGGTTAACGCGGTCGATCGTGTTGTTCCGAAGCGGCCCGAAATGGGACGCCGTTTGCCGACCGGCAACCCGTCAGTTCGGCCGCAGGAAAATTGGCCATGCAATCAAGGCGCAGAGCGCGCCCACCAGCCAGACGCCAGGCCACGACCAGATGAGCAGCAAAGCCGGAATGGCGGTCGGCACCACGAAGAAGGCGATGAAGACGAAGCTGTTGGCAAGACCGAGCGCGGTTCCGGCGCGGCTGGCGCCGGCAAGCGTGGCGAGTTCGGTGTAGGCGACGCCATGCCAGGCGGAGATCGAAATGCCGGCAACGACCAGCAGCACGGCGATCGCCGGGATCAACGCGGCATGGGCGTCTGGCGTGGCTCCTGCCGCCAGGACCAGCAGGCCGACGGCCGCGAAGCCAAGCGCGCTTGTCATGCTGCAGAGGCGCAGGAACCAGCGGCGGTTGCCATGGCGGTCGGTGAAGCGGCCGCTCCAGACGCGCATCACCATCGCGCCGGTCTGCACCGCGGCAAGGCTGGCGCTGATCGTGAGCGTGGCCATGCCGGCGAAATCGTGCAGGAAGACCGAGGCAAAGGTCAGCACCGCCACTTGCGGAAAGCAGAGCAGGCCGATGGCGGTGGCGATGCGCCAGACCTCGACATTGCGCAGCGGCGCCGGACCGCCCGACTTTGCCATGGCCATGCTGCCGGCATTGTCCAGTTCCGGCGGCTGGTGCAGCCACCGCCAGGCAAACAGCGCAGAGACGGCGTTCATGGCGGCCAGCAGCCCGAAGACCGCCGCGAAACCGTGCACCGATGCCAGCGACGGCAGGACCAGCGCGCCGAGCCCGCCGCCGAGCGGCACCGCGGTCTGCCTGATGCTCATGGCAAAGCCACGTTCGCCTTCGTGGAACCAGGCCATGATGGCGCGGCCGCTGGAACCGTTGACGCTGCCGACGAGCAGGCCGGCGACCAGAAGGCATGCGGCCAGCATTGCGACGCCAGGCACATAGGTCACTGAGGGCACGATGAACAACGCCATCAGGGCGAGCCACGCCGCGGTCGTACCAAGGCCGGTCAATAGCACGCCGCGATCGCCCCAGCGGTCGGTGAGCAGACCCCAGGGCAGTTCGCTCAAGGCAACGCCCAGTCCGAGAAGGCCGAGGACCAGGCCGAGATTGCCATTGCTCAAGTGATAGCCCGACCGCAGAAACACCGCCGCCGCCGGTATGCCGGCGAAGGTGGCGGAGAAACTGGCATTGGCGGCAACGCCGATGCCAAGCACCTTCCAGCGATGATTGGCGCGAAATCGTTCAGCCTTCGACCTGACGGCGGCGGTTCGGCCAACCCGGCCTGGCTCACAATTTGCGTCGGCAATCGACATGGCGGGACTCCTGTTGATGCCCTTTCGGGACCTTGACGCCTCGTCTTTACCGCCATAACTTCATCCCGAATATCGGGAAGTTTTTGACAATTGTTCCCGAAAAACAGGATCGTTATGATGCGCCGCGTAACCTTCGACCTCGATGTCCTCCGAAGCTTCGTCACCGGCATGGAACTCGGCAGCTTCGCCAAGGCCGCCGACCGGCTTGGACGCTCGACCTCGGCGGTGAGCGCGCAACTGAAGAAGCTGGAGGACCAGGCGGCGACGCCGATCTTCCGCAAGTCGGGCCGCGGACTGGCGTTGACCGAAGCCGGCGAAACCATGCTCGGCTATGCCAGGCGGCTGCTCGAGTTGAACGACGAGGCGGCCTCGGCCATCCACGACGTGGAACTGGAAGGCTGGGTCAGGCTCGGCCTGCAGGAGGATTTCGGCGAGGCGGTGCTGCCGGAGGTGCTCGGACGCTTCGCTCGCGCGCACCCCAAGGTCAAGATCGAGGCGCGGATCGGGCGCAGCTATGAACTCGCCGAGCGGATCACATCAGGAAATCTCGACATTGCGCTGGCCTGGGACAGCGGCCAGGCGCTGCCTTACAGCCGGCATGTCGGCGACGCGCAATTGCGCTGGATCGGGCCGGCAAAGCTGATCGAGACCAGGCTACGCGAGGGCGAGGCACTGCCGCTGGTGGCGCTGGAAGCGCCATGCCTGCTGCGCACAGTGACGACGGAAACGCTCGACCGCGCCGGCCTGCCATGGCGGATGGCCTTCTCCAGCCCCAGCCTTGGCGGCATCTGGGCGGCGGTCGCCGCCGGCCTCGGCCTGACCATCCGCACGGATATCGGCCTGCCGGCCAATGTCAGGACGATGGCACCGCAAACGTTGGGCTTACCCGCGCTGCCAACCATGGCGCTGGTGATGCACCAGAAAGACGCCGAACTGGACCCGGTGGCGACGCGGCTGGCGGATATTTTGTGGCAGGCGGCGGTGGCGGCGCTGCCGCAGGACGAGCGGTTGAGAGAGGTCGCTTAGACGCGGTGATCACCCGGTGTCGCGTTCCGTCACACCCCCCTCTGTCCTGCCGGACATCTCCCCCTCAAGGGCCCTCAAGGGGGGAGATTGCTGTCATCAACGCTTTCGCCAATTTTTGATCTTGCAAGGTGAGAACGGCCGCAGCGGCTGCTGATCTCCCCCCTTGAGGGGGATGCCCGGCAGGGCAGAGGGGGGTGCTGCCCCGCCAATCTTGCGGAGAATTTCGCAACCGTCACCGCTCACTTGCGCTTGTTCGCTCTCCCCGCGAACGGGTTGTCCGAAGTCCGCAGCGCTATCCTGATCGGCACGCCGGGCATGTCGAAGGCTTCGCGCAGGCTGTTGGAGAGGTAGCGGACATAGGATTGCGGCATCGCGTCGGGCCGCGAGCACTGGACGACGAAACCCGGCGGCCGGGTCTTGGCCTGGGTGACGTATTTGACCTTGAGCCGGCGTCCGGCGACGGCGGGCGGCGGATGATGCGCAAGAATGCTTTCCAGCCAGCGGTTGAGCTTGCCGGTGGAAACGCGGCTGTTCCACACCTTGTGCGTCTTGATGACGGCATCCATCAGCTTGTCGAGGCTGCGCCCGGTCTCGGCCGAAACCGTCACCGCCTGGATGCCGCGCACTTGCGGCAAAAGCCGTGTGGTCTTTTCGCGCAATTCGGCCAGCAGTTCCTGCGGATTGTCGATCAGGTCCCATTTGTTGAAGGCGATGACCGGCGCCCTGCCCTCGCGGATGATCAGGTCGGCGATCTGGAGGTCCTGCTTCTCGAATGGGATGGTGGCGTCGAGCACGATGATGACGATCTCGGCAAAGCGGATGGCGCGCAGACCGTCCTGCACCGACATCACTTCCAGCTTTTCGTGGATCCTGGCCTTGCGGCGCATGCCGGCAGTGTCGAACAGTTTTAGGCGACGGCCATGCCAGTCCCAGTCGACCGAGATGGAATCGCGGGTGATGCCGGCTTCCGGGCCGGTCAAAAGCCGCTCCTCGCCGATCAGCGCGTTGATCAGCGTCGACTTGCCGGCATTGGGACGGCCGACGACGGCGATGCGCATCGGCTTGGTGTCGTCATAGGCAGGTTCGGCGTCGGGATCGGTGATGTCCTCGCCGATCAGCACCTCGCTGGCGGCGACGTCCTCGGCCTCGTCTTCTTCCTCGCCGAAGGCGCGGTCTTTGCCCAGCGCCTCGATCACCGCGTCGCGCAGATCGGGCATGCCCTGGCCGTGCTCGGCCGAGACCGGGATCGGCTCGCCGAGGCCGAGTTCCCAGGCCTCCAGCATGCCGCCCTGGGCGCCCTTGGCCTCGGCCTTGTTGGCGACCAGCACGACCGGCTTGCCGGATTTGCGCACGATCTCGGCAAAGGTGCGGTCGTCGGGCAAAAGGCCTGATTTGGCGTCGATGGTGAAGAAGATCAGGTCGGCTTCGCGGATCGCGATCTCGGTCTGCGCGCGCATGCGGCCGGGCAACGTCGAGGCGGCGGCGTCTTCGAAACCGGCGGTGTCGATGACATCGAAATGCAGATCGTAGAGTTTGGCCGCGTGGACGCGACGGTCGCGGGTGACGCCCGGCGTGTCGTCGACAAGCGCCAGCTTCCGTCCCACCAATCGGTTGAAAAGCGTCGATTTGCCGACATTGGGCCGGCCGATAATGGCGACTTTGAAGCTCATCCGGCTATCCATATCATCGCCCAAACCGCAGCGCGCCCTTGGGTCAGGCCCGAGGGCAGGCTTTGGGCGATGCGTATCATGACGCGCCCGAGCCGCGGATCAATTCCGACATCAGCGTCGCCCGCTGGCGCGCGTTGCGCGGGGCGCCGTCATCGGCGGCGATCTGGTCGAACAGTTTCAGCGCATCCTGGGTCTTGCCTTCCTTCCAGGCGGCAAGGCCGAGCGCTTCGCGCGCTGTGTGGCGCAGCGTGTTGTTGTCGGCGGTCAGCGCCTCGACGCGGCTGGAGACGTCGGCGAAGGAGCCGTGATCGACGAGCAGCAGGGCGGCCCGCAGGCGCGCCATGTCGCGAATGCCCTGGGGAATGGCGTTGTCGGCGGCGACGCCATCGAAATCGGCGACGGCGGCGGCAAAGTCGCCCTTGTCGGCCTTGACGGTCGCCGCGCGCATGCGGGCGAGCAGCGGATAGGCGCCGTAGCCGTCCTTTTCCAGCTGTTCGAGGGCGGTCAGCGCCTCGTCGCTCTTGCCGTCATTGGCAAGCTTCAGCGCCTGCGAGAAGGCATCGCCGGAGCGGTTGGCGCGCGTCTCGTCCCAATAGCGGTAGCCGACGAAGGCGGCGGTGCCAAGCACCACCAGGATGGCGAGGCCAAGGATCGCCGGACCAAAGCGGTCCCATAGCGCCTGCGCCTGCTCGCGACGGATCTCGTCGTTGACTTCGCGGATAAAACTGTCGTCGGACATCAATCAAAACCATTGCTGCCCTAACAGGGGCGCTTCTTGAGCCCGCGTTTTAGCGAAATTTCGCGGGCATGGAAGGGGCTCGGCAGGAAAATCGGCTAATCGCCGGGCGCATAGCTGCCGACGTTGATCGCACCCACGCCACATTTTGCCGATAGCCGGCTTGGACTGCCTCCAGATCAAGCCCAGATTGCCGATGCCACGTTTGTCCCGCGTTGTTGCGTTTTCCTCAGCCGTGCTTGCCATGGCTGGTGCGGCTTTCGCCGACCCGCCGGCGCCGCCTGCCCCGGCAAAGCCGAAGCAAATCGTCATCATCTCGTTCGATAGCGCCCGGGAGATCTCGCAATGGCAGCGCAGCCGGGCGCTGGCCAAGCGCACCGGCGCGCATTTCACCTACTTTTTGTCCTGCGTCTTCCTGCTGTCGCCGCAGACGCGGGCCGACTACACAGCTCCGGCCAGGTCCGCGGGCAAATCCAACATCGGCTTTGCCGCTTCGAAGCAGGACGTCGCCGATCGGCTCGATCAGATCGGGCTCGCCGCTTCGGAAGGCCACGACATCGCCAGCCATGGCTGCGGCCATTTCGACGGCAAGGACTGGAGCAAGGCCGACTGGCTGAAGGAATTCGCCTCGTTCGAGCGCATTCTGGAAAACGCCTATGCGATCAACGGTATTGAACCCGAGCCCAAGGGATGGCGCGATATTGCCCATGCCGTTGTCGGCTTTCGCGCGCCGTACCTCTCGACCAGCAAAGGGCTCTATGAGGCCCTGCCTGAAGCCGGCTACCACTATGATGCCAGCGGCGTTTCGAAAGGCCCGGTCGAGCCGCCGACCGGCGGCGGCTTGACCCGCTTTTCGCTGCCGCAGATCCCGGAAGGCCCTGATGGTAGGCTGGTGATCGCCATGGACTACAATCTCTATGTCAGGCATTCCGGCGGCTTCGAGCGGCCAAGCCAGGCGGCAGACTTCACCGAGCGGACGTACCAGGCGTTCCGCGCCGCCTTCGACAGGCAATATCAGGGCAAGCGCATCCCGCTGGTGCTCAGCTTCCACTTCACGCCGATGAACAACGGCGCCTACTGGGACGCGCTGGAGCGCTTTGCCGGCGAAAACTGCGTCAAATCAGATGTCGAGTGCATCAGTTTTCGCGATTATGTGCAGCGGCAACGTGGTAGCGAGAGGCAGGCGGCGGTGGGCGGCTGAGCCGCCAACCGTCTATGCAGATAGGATCAAGCCGGGTCGGGTTCCTTTGCCTGGCGCGCGAGGAAACGACGATCGATATCGGGAAGCGGCTCGCCGTGGATAATTGCCTCGAAGGCACGCAGGCGCTTGTAAATGGACAGAAGCTCGACAATCGTTGTCCACGCATTGACGAGATATTGGAACGAGGAGCGCACTTGCCCGAAGGCATCGAGAATTCGGTTCAATAGACCCAAACTGATTTTGGCGGCCACCATCGTTGGGACCAATACTATATAAGGGAATATATTATCTATCTGAAGATAGAATATGCGAGCCACATTGAAATACATGTAGTGGAAGTAAAGCCTAAAGTAATTTCGCCGCACGTTGTTAAATAGTTCGGCGACAGTGGGCGGCCGAGCACGATTCGGATCATCTTCACCATAAACAAGTTCTTTTCGATAGGCAGCCTCGACGCGCTGGTTACGGAATTCGAGGCCTGGCAACTTGATGCCGACGAGCGCCAAGAAAGTAGTCCCAAAAATCGACCAAACAATCGCTACCACCACTAGGGAGTAAGGGACCTCTCCGACGATTGGCAATTCAGTTACATTTTTCGACAGAACGAGGAGAACGGGCAAGAATGCGATCAGCGTCATTACCGAGCGGACCAAATTCACACCGAGTGCTTCCATCGTCGTGGAAAAGCGCATGGTGTCGTCCTGGACACGCTGCGACGCTCCTTCGATAGTGCGAAGCCTGTCCCAATAGAACATGTAGTATTCATTCATCGCCGTGCGCCAGCGGAAGATCCAATGGCTCACAAAAAATAGGTTAAGGACACCCACGGCAACGGCCAATCCAGCGACCCAGGAGATGGTCAGCAGTTGGCTGTAGAAATCCCACGGCGTTGTCGAATACGCCTTGCCGAGCGCCCGCTGTATGAGATCGTAGAACGGTCCGTACCAAGCGTTAAAGGCTACATCCACTTGAACCTGGAAATAGATCACGAAGAGAATGAGCGCGGACCCAAGGATCGACCAGTTCTGCCAAGGATGGGGTGAATACCACCTCCAAAAGCCAGCGAAAAGCGCTACGCCCGTGCCGTAGTATAGGTAGAACCAGACGAACGGGTCAGACCAAAAGACTTCAACGCCAACGGGCGTGTCGGCTGCCACCGGAGCAAGCCCAATCAGGGTACCCAGCTCTTGGCCGCCGAAAAACCAAATTATGATGAGCAAAAGGCTCCAGACGGCGGCCGAGGTGAAAAACAGCTTCGGCTGCGGGAAGAAGGATACGAACACTGTGGTGAAATCCTCGGTCGGTGCGCAAATCAGCGGGGTTCAGCGGGCATAAAGTCACACATTAGGTGGAAAGCAAATGCCCGTACCCGATGCCCGGCATCGAGCAAGACCACAATCATGGCGATTTTGGCGCGGCCGACCAGGTGATCCCAGCAGATACCAGCAATACGCCAGCAGCGACGATCGAGGCCAGGAAGAAGTTGCCCGAGGCTTGCGCCAGCAGTCCGGCGACGATCGGGCCGACGATCTGGCCGATGCCGAAGGAAGCGGTCATCAGCGCAAAAATCCGGCGCGGCGCCTCCGGCACGAGCTGCCTTGCCGTCTGCAGGCCGAGCGCGGTGATGGCGATGAAGGTGCCGCCGAGCAGGACGCCCGCCAGCAGCGGCCCGGCGGTGCCGCCGATGGCGACGCTGGCGGTGACGCCGACCACCTCGACCAGGCAGCCCACGGCATAGGCGGTATAAAGCCCGATCCGTGCCGCTACCTTCTGCCACAGCCAGACCGAGGGAAAGCCGGCAAGGCCGGTGACCATCCAGACGCTTGCCTCGAAGACGCGGCCGCCGCCGCCCTGGCGCACGATGGCGACCAGGAAGGTCGCCGTCACCACATAGCCGAAGCCGAACAGGCCGTAGGCAACGATGACTTTTGCCAACGACCGGTCCCTCGGCAGTGCCGGTTCGCGGTCGGCCACGCCGCGGCCAGGTGCGGTGCTGCCGGCGAGCAAGGCGACCATCGCAAGGCCGCCGGCGGAAATCGCTGCCGACCACAGCCAGCCCGAAGCCCAGCCGGCATGTTCGGTGACCAGAACCGCCATCAGCGCTGAGGATGCCGCGATGCCGAGGCCGACGCCGCCGAAATGCAGCGCCTGCAGGTCGCTTCTGTTGGCGGCTGCCAGGTGACCGAAGACGATCGAGGCCATGAACACCATGACGAAGGCGCTGGCGAGACCGGCAAGGAAGCGGAGGACGACAAAGGCGGTCATCGTCTCGCTCAGCCCCATCAGGGCGGCGAGCGCAGCACTGGCGGCAAGGCCGCCAAACATCAGCAGGCGCTCGCGCCCATGCGCCCAGCCGCCTGCCGCCGCAAGCGCGCCGACGAGGTAGCCGAGATAATTGGCCGACGCGATCCAGCCGGCATCGGCCGGCGACAGATGCAGTTCTTCCATCATTCCGGGCAGGATCGGCGTGTAGACGAAACGGCCAATGCCCATGGCAACGGCCATGGCGATCATGCCAGCGAGAGCTTGGCGCAAGGGTGATGGAGCGGCGTTCATTGCAGCGCACCATAGAATTGGCGACCGATGAAACAATCCGCTTTGTGTTGGGCCAGCGGGCGCGACTAACGCCCCCGCATCTCAGCCGCAGCCGACCGCCCCGGTCTCGTAGGCGGTGCGGCGCGCCGTCAGCCGGAACGGGATATCTCCGAGTTCGCGTTCCGACATGGTGTCCAGCACCGGATGCGACAATGGGTCGGTAACCCAGTCGATGACATCGCCGCCGTGCATCCCATCATAGCGGTCCGGCCGGAGGCCGGCAGCGGCTAAGATCTTGAACAATGATACGATCGTCATCCTCGCCTCCTCGGTCTGACTGTCCCACTAAAATCTGCCTTGTCGGGCTGTCTTTCAATTGAGATTTCAGCCGCGCCGGTTTAGAAAAACTGAAATGGCTATGCTGAACCGCGTCCATCTCAACGGCCTGCGCGCCGTCGAAACCGTCGCCCGCCTCGGCTCGCTCGCGGCGGCGGCCGGCGAACTCAACGTCTCGGTCAGCGCCGTCAGCCAGCAGATCAACCGCACTGAAAAGCAGCTCGGACAGGCGCTGTTCGAACGCACCGCAAGCGGGCTGGTGCTGACCGAATTCGGAACGGTTTTTTCCGCCCGGCTGGGCGCCGGTTTTCGCGAGCTGGCGCAGGCGGTGGCGCTGGCCGATGAGGCAAGCCAATGCACGCTGGTGGTTTCGGTGGCGCCGGCCTTCGCCTCGAAATGGCTGCTGCCGCGATTGTCGCGGCATTTCGACCGCCATCCCAACGTGCTGCTGCGCATCGACGCCTCGGTGCGCCTCGCCGATCTCGAACGTTCCGACATCGACATCGCCATCCGGCTTGGCGACGGCAAATGGCCGGGCGGCCGGGCGGAACTTTTGTTGGCGCAGGAAGTCTTTCCGGTCTGCGCGCCGGTGATCGCCAGGAAACTGAAGTCGATCGAAGACCTGGCGCAGACCTGCGCCATCACCGACGAGCGGGCGATGATCAACTGGGAGAGCTGGTTCAAGGCTGCCGGGGCCGAGCCGGTCAGCTTCCGCAAGGGCGCGCGCTTCACCGACCCGATGCTGTGCCTGGAATCGGCAATCGCCGGCCACGGCGTCATGCTCGGCTGGCAATTGCTGGCCGCCGATGCGCTGGCCGACGGCCGCCTCGTCGCGCCTTTCGGCGTGCGGGCGCAGAGCGGCCTCGGCTACTGGCTGGTGACCTCGGCGACCAAGACCGAAAGCCGCAAGGTGCGCGATTTCAAGATCTGGATCCGCGAGGAAATCGCGGCGACCGTGGCGCAGTTCAGCGCACTGGAAAGCGCTGCCTAGGGCTGTCCGTCGCGACGGTGCTGGAAAGCACAGCCGCGCCGATCTATGTTGGAAGCTTCACCTCCAAGACCAAGGCAGGCAGGATCATGACCACACATTCGCGCGGCGTTTCCGCAACCATCGACCCGGTGAAGCTCGACAGGCTGGCGGAAGTCGCCATCAAGGTGGGGCTGCAATTGCAACCGGGGCAGGATTTGGTGCTGACCTCGTCGATCGCAGCCCTGCCGCTGACCAGGCGCATCGTCGAGCACGCTTACAAGGCGGGCGCCGGGCTGGTAACGCCGATCTTCAATGATGACGAGATCACGCTGGCGCGCTTCCGCTACGGCGCGGATGCGGGCTTCGACCGCGCCGCCGGCTGGATATATGAAGGCATGGCGAAGGCCTTTTCCAACAATGCGGCGCGGCTTGCCGTGCGCGGCGAGGACCCGTCGCTGTTGTCGGCGCAGGACCCGGCGAAAGTGGCGCGCGCCAACAAGGCGAACTCGATGGCCTACCAGCCGGCGCTGGAAAAGATCACCGGCTTCGACATCAACTGGAACATCGTCGCCTACCCGGATCTCGCCTGGGCCAAGCAGGTCTTCCCCGGCGATGCCGACGATGTCGCCGTGGTCAAGCTTGCCGATGCGATCTTTTCGGCATCACGGGTCGATGTGGAAGACCCGATCGCAAACTGGACGGCGCACAATGCAGCGCTGCGCGGCCGCACAAAGTGGCTGAACGAGCACAATTTCCATGATCTGCATTTCAGCGGCCCGGGCACCGACCTCACCGTCGGGCTGGCCGATGGCCATGAATGGATGGGCGGCGCCTCGACCGCCAAGAACGGCGTCACCTGCAATCCGAACATCCCGACCGAGGAGGTCTTCACCACGCCGCATGCACGGCGCGTCTCCGGCCATGTCTCCTCGACCAAGCCGCTGTCCTACCAGGGCACGCTGATCGACGATATCTCGGTGCGTTTCGAAGAGGGCAGGATCGTCGAGGCCAAGGCTTCGAAGGGCGAGGACGTGCTGAAGAAAGTGCTCGACACCGACGAGGGTTCGCGCCGGCTCGGCGAGGTGGCGCTGGTGCCGCATTCCTCGCCGATCTCGGCCAGCGGCCTGCTGTTCTTCAACACGCTGTTCGACGAGAACGCCGCCTGCCACATCGCGCTCGGGCAGTGCTATTCAAAATGCTTCGTCGACGGCGCCTCGCTCAGCCAGGACGAAATCGCCCAGCGCGGCGGCAACAAGAGTTTTATCCACATCGACTGGATGATCGGCTCGGACAAGATCGACATAGACGGCGTGCATAAGGATGGCCGCCGCGTGCCGGTGATGCGCAAGGGCGAGTGGGCGTAAAGGGGGCGGATGGCCTTCGACCTGACGGTCAAGCGAATTTACGAAGCACCCGCGCCCGATGACGGGCAGCGGGTGCTGGTCGATCGCATCTGGCCGCGCGGCGTCAGCAAGGAGGATGCCGCGCTGACGCTGTGGCTGAAGGACATCGCGCCGAGCGATGAATTGCGGAGGTGGTTCGGACATGAGCCGGCGCGGTGGGCGGAGTTTCAGGTGCGGTATTCGGTCGAACTGGATGGGAATAGCGAAGCGGTGGCGCAACTGCGTGGCTTGCTCGGCAAGGCCAAGGTGACGCTGCTTTATGGCGCGCATGACGAGGCGCATAACAATGCGGTGGCGTTGGCGGGGTATTTGCGCGGGACGGGTTGAGAGACAGCGAACCGCTGCATACGCCGCAAGCGAAAGCCTTCACAATTAGCGATCGCCCTCCACGCGTTCGTCATCCTCGGGCTGACCCGAGGATCCTGTGTGTTGTTCCCATGCTATGTTTGGGGTGGGAAGGAGACCGACAGGATCCCATGGTCTGCGCTGCGTCGCTTCGAACCTAGCTTCGCCACAGGATGACGAAGCGAGGCTACGCTACTTCACCACCCCTTCATAAGCCTCCGGCTTGAACCCCACCAAAATCTCATCCCCGACCTCGAGCACCGGGCGCTTGATCATCGTCGGGTTGGCCAGCATCAGCTTCCTGGCCTTCTTCTCGTCGAGCCCTTGCTTGTGCTTGTCGGGCAGTTCGCGGAAGGTCGTGCTGCCCTTGTTGAGCAGCTTTTCCCAGCCAACCTTGCCGATCCATCCATCCAGTCTGCCCACCTCTATCCCCTCGGCCCGGTAGTCGTGAAAACGGTAAGGCACATCGTGGCCCTCCAGCCAGGTGCGCGCCTTCCTGATCGTGTCGCAGGTGGTGATGCCGTACATGGTGATCGTCAAAACGCACTTCCCTTGGGCTGATGGTCGAATCCGCCGGACAGCCTAAAACCGTCCTTCCCGCTTTGCCAGCACCCCGGTCACATCAGCCCATTTTTAGGGCTTGCCAATACTAAGGAATTTTCCTAAGTATCTTTCTATACCCGTCGACGGACCTCAGGATCGCCCATGCCAAGCCTCCACGCCCCAACTACAAGTCTCCCGCCGATCGACGGCATCTTCCGCGCGCTGGCTGACCCGACGCGGCGGCGCGTGGTCGAGCGGTTGAACCGCAGTCCGGCCTCGGTCAGCGAGTTGGCGCAGCCTTTCGAGATGGCGCTGCCTTCCTTCATCGAGCATCTGAAAGTGCTGGAAGGCTGCGGTCTGGTGCGATCGGAAAAAATCGGCCGCACCAGGACCTATCAGCTGGCGCCCGAACCGCTGCAGCTCGCCGAAAACTGGCTGGCCGAACAGCGCACGCTGTGGGAGCGCCGACTCGATCAATTCGACGCCTATGTGATGAGCCTCAAGGAGCAAGAAAAGTGAGCTATCCCTTCAAGCCCGACCCCAGACTGGACCTTGTGCTGGAGCGCAAGCTCGACGCGCCGCGCGAACTCTTGTGGAGCGCGATGACGGTGCCGGAGCATGTCAAGCAATGGTTCACGCCCAAGCCCTGGCTGATCACCGATTGCGAGATCGACCTTCGTCCGGGCGGACTGTTCCGGACGCGCATGCAATCACCCGACGGCAAGGAGGTCAACGACCGCCATTGCTGCTATCTCGAGATCGTGCCGAACGAGCGGCTGGTGTGGACCGATGCGCTGCTGCCGGGCTATCGGCCCTCCGGCGAGCCCTTCATCACCGCAGTCATTTCGCTTCAGTCGGATGACAAGGGCACGCGCTACACGGCAACGGCCATCCATCGCGACGAGGCTACCCGCAACAATCATGAAGAGATGGGGTTCTTCGACGGCTGGGGCACGGTGGCCGATCAGTTGGCGCAGTATGTGAAGACCATTTGAGCTTTTCCCACTGCGGCCAGGACTTTGTCCCGGCCGCCTGGTTTTTGGGTCGTGCAGCGAAGTGCGCCGGAACCCTACGGCACCCGGGCTCAGTAGTAGAAGCGCTCTTCGGTGATCTTGCCGTTCTTGACCGTGTACAGGCCAACCTCGTCCATGGTGACCCGTTCGCCGGTGGCCTTGGGCGTTATGTCGAACTTGAAGCGCACCGCGAACTGGTCGCCGTTGACATAGGGGCCTTCGACAGAGCCGCCATGGACTTCGTGGTTCGCTTGCCACCATTCGCCCTTTTGCCTGAGAGCTTCCTTGCCACGGGCAATGGCCATCGGGCCCTCCATCGCTTCGAGGCTGACGATATCATCGGCATTGTACTTTTCACCAGCACCCAGGTGATCCCCCTGCTGGAGCATTTCGGTGAAATCCTTGGCAACATCCGCGATGGTCATGTGTGTTCCTCCTGTTCAGACTGGTTTGAAGTAGGGAAGCGCTTGCCGGCCCGCCACCTTTACCCGCACGACAGCTGACAAGGTGTGTCAGGACGATGATACAGCGCGGCTGTGTGACGACGATTGCGGCGGCGTCGGACAGCGACTTCGGTTGCAGACAAAAGCCAATTCCGCAATGCTGGGTGCATGTGCAACCTCTACAACATCACGACGACGCAAGAGGCGGTCCGCCAATGGACCCGCACATTGCGCGATATCAGCGGCAACCTCGAACCTTCGCTTGATGTCTATCCCAATCAACCTGGGCTTGTCGTTCGCAACAGGGCGGATGGGGAGCGTGAACTGGCGAAACTGCTTTGGGGTTTGCCAACGCCGCCCGAGCGCATGAAAGGTAAGGCCGACTACGGCACCACCAACGTTCGCAATCCGCAATATTCGCACTGGCAGCAATATGTGGGCGTCGAGCACAGATGTGTCGTGCCGGTGACCAGCTTTGCCGAGCCCAGCCCTGCGGCGAACGATAAAGACCCGGAAACAGGAATCCAGCGAAATTACTGGTTTGCCCGTGGCGAGAGCCGGCCGTTGTTCTTCTTCGCTGGTTTCTGGACGTCTTGGCAGGGCGTGCGAAAGGTCAAGGACGGTCCCGGCGACTTCGAGCTATACGCCTTCATGACCACCAAGCCTAATGCTCTCATTGCGCCGATCCATGAGAAGGCTATGCCCGTGATCCTCACCACGCCGGAGGAAACCGAGGCTTGGCTGACGGCGCCATGGTCGGAAGCACGGCATTTGCAGCGGACGGCGCCCAACGACGCGTTGGTGATCGTTGAGAAGCCAGCCACACAGATCAAGTTCCCACCACGGGCCCCGGCCCAAGGGTCTCTGTTTTAGCCCGAAATCGGCTCTCCTCAATCGTCGTCTCGCCAGATTACCCGGCGAACCATGCGGATTTCGACAAGACGTCTGACGCGAATTTTAAGGCGTTCAGCAGCGCTTGGCAGAATGATGCCTGCATCGAGCTCACGACCTTTGCAGCGCTCGCACCGCATGTGCCGCTCCACATCCCAAAAGGGGATATCACCAACCAGCTTTGCGAGATCGCCAGGCAGATAGTGTCGAGTGATGTTGCAGTTCCGACATCGAACACGAATTAGCTGCCCGACTTCATGCGCCAAGCAGAGGGTTTGCACATTTCGGCGCGGTCGGGTGCTTAGTTCGGGCATCCCGCAAAGTAGGAATATGTTCCTTTGCGAGTCAATTCACACTTAATTCCACCTTGGCGATCTTCACAGCAGGTTAAATCCAACCGTCGATGAAGGGATTGGGTTGGATCAGCTCGGCAGCATAGGGCAGTTGGCACCACGGCGCAGGCTGATATGCGCCACGTCGCCGACGCTGAATTGAAAGCCCTCGGCCTGGCGCGGCGCATCGATCACCACCGGCAGCCCCTGCCCGAGTTCGGCATGCAGGCGCAGCGTGCGGCCGTGGAAGACGATGGAGTTGACGCGCGCCGGCGTGGTGCCGGCGGCGGCGTCGGTGGTGGCCAGCAGATCCTCCGGACGGACGCCGATGGTGTGCGTCGCACCTTCGCCGGGCGTGTCGCCGGTTTCGGATGTTGCTTCCAGCGAAAGCCCGCCAGCGGCGAAGCGCAGGCGGTCGCCGTCGCGGCCGATGAAGCGCGATTGCAAGAGGTTCATGGTGCCGATGAAGCTTGCGACGAATTTCGTCGCCGGCCGGTCGTAGAGCGTGGCCGGCGGCGCGATCTGCTCGATGCGGCCCTTGTTCATGACGACGATGCGGTCGGAGATCGACAGCGCTTCGGTCTGGTCGTGGGTGACCATGACGAAGGTGGTGCCGAGCCGCGACTGCAGCCGCTTCAGTTCAACCTGCATCTGTTCGCGCAGATGCGCATCGAGCGCCGACAGCGGTTCATCGAGCAACAGAACGCGCGGCTCGCAGACTATGGCTCGGGCGAGCGCGACGCGCTGGCGCTGGCCACCCGACAGTTCGGAAACGCGGGCGCCGAGCTTGTCGGCGAGGCCGACCATGTCGAGGGCTTCGCGGACGCGCTTTGCCTGCTCGGCGCCGGACAGTTTGCGCAGCGACAGGCCGAAGCCGACATTCTCGGCGACGTTCATATGCGGGAACAGCGCATAATCCTGGAACACGGTGTTGACGGGACGGTCGAACGGCCTGAGCGCGGTGATGTCGCGACCATCGAGCAGCACCTTGCCGCTCGACGGGCTCTCGAAACCGGCAATGACGCGCAGGCTGGTGGTCTTGCCGCAGCCCGAGGGCCCGAGCAGGGTGATGAACTCGCCGCTGATAATGTCGAGATCGACGGCGTCGAGCCCGACAATGCCGCCGGGGAAAACCTTCGAGACCGTGTCCAGGCGTACCAGCGCATCAGGCGCCATCGCGAACCTCGGACGGCTTGGTGGTGTTGACCCAGAGGATCTGGCAAGGCTCGGTGCCGGGATTGCGGAAGGCGTGCAGAAGCGTGCTCTTGAAGGCAAAGGAGTCGCCGCTCTTCAGCACGTATTTTGTCGAGTCCACCACCAGTTCGACCTCGCCCGACAGGACATAGCCGAACTCGTGACCGATATGCGCATAGGCTTCCGCCGTGCCGCCATCGGCTTCCACGGTCACCAAGAGGCCGGTCAGCGCCGCGCCCGGCGGCGACAGCAGCGCCTTGGCGATGCCTTCCGACTTGACCGGGAGCTGCCGCCTTTTGTCGGCGCGCACGCAATAGAGATCGTTGGCGGCTTCGTTGCCGTCGGTGATCAGCGCCGAAGGCTCGATGTCGAGCGCGGCCGCAAGCGGCCAGATCACCTTGACGCGCAGCGAAGACAGGCCGCGCTCGATCTGGCTCAGCGCACCAATGGAGACGCCGGCTTTTGCTGCCAGCTCGGCCAACGACAAATTGCGCTCCAGCCGCAGCGCCCGCACGCGCCGGCCGACGCGAATGTCGGCGTCGGCCTTTGGTTTCGCTTCAAGCATGTCCATCAGTTGGTCCTTGTTGCAGTCTTGGCGCGGCGGCAAGACCCGCGGCTTCAGGAGATTAGTCACAATTACCTGCCGTCGGCGCTGCCCCTCATTGTCCTGCCGGACATTTCTCCCCGTATAGTGACGGGGAGAAAGCGGCTGGTCGCAAACTCGGCGCCATTTCTGCAACGTTTGCGATTTGCGAAATCGCTGGTGACAGCGCCCCTCTCCCCGTCACTATACGGGGAGAGGATGCCGGCAGGCAGGTGAGGGGCAGCGCAACCGTCGGCGATGGATCCCTCACCCGCCCGCCTTCACTTTCTCGAACATCTTCGCCACATCGTCGTTCTGCTTCATCGGGCCGGTGAAGATGGTGGTCTTCAGCATCACCTCCGGGTCCGCCGGCAATTGCAGCTTGTCCAGTTCGTCCTTCGCCACGCCGGCGAAGGCGGTGCTCAGCGAGCTGCCATAGCCGTAGGCCTGGATCAGGTACTTACCCGAGTCGGCGTCGAGCCGGCTGTTGATGAAGTCATAGGCGAGGTCGACGTTTTTCGCGTCCTTGAGCATGACGAAGCCGCAGGCCCAGGTCAGCATGCCCTCCTTCGGCTTCATGAACTCGACCGGCACGCCCTGCTTCTTCAGCGAGGTTGCCGACGCGTTCCAGGTCATGGCGGCGACCAGCTGGCCGCTGGCCAGCGCCTGTTCGACCGAGGTCATGTCGGTGGTGTAGTTGGAGAGCAGCGGACGCTGCTCGCGCAATTTTTCCGCCACCTTGTCCATCTGCTCCGGCGTCATATCGAAGGGGTTTACGCCGGCCAGAAGTGCTGCAACGATCGGCGTGTCATGCACGGCATCGATGGTCGCCATGCGGCCGGCATATTGCTTGTCCCACAGAAGGTTCCAGCTCGCTTCCGGGTTCTTCACCAGATCGGTGCGGTAGAGGATCGAGGTGTTGCCCCAATCCCACGGCACCATCCAGACCTTGCCGCCGCCGGCCTGGATGTCGGGCAGGTTCTTGAACACCGGGAAGATCGAATCCCAGTTCTTGATGCGCTTGGTATCGATCGGCTGCAGCAGGCCTTCCTTGTTCCAGCGCGCCACCTTGTCGTAGCAGGGATGGGCGATATCGGGGCGGAAGCCGGCCTTGACCTTGGTGAAGGCATCGTCGTCGTCGCCGAAGATCGAGGCCTCGACGCCATCGGGATGGGCCGTCAGGAAGCTCTTGTTGAAGTCTGGCAGTTCATAGCCGGACCAGGTGAAATATTGCAGCTTGTCGGCGGCGAAGGCGACAGTCGACGACAGGACGATTGCAAGCGCGGCAAGCCCGGTGCGGGCTGTCTTTGCACTGATCGATTTCGGGCCAGTGATCGATTTCAGCCCAGTAATTGATTTCGGGTCGAATGCCATTTCGGTTCTCCTCTTTTGTTATGGTTCAGGCTGGACTGGTGGGCGCCGTCCGACGGGCTGTGCTCAGCCCGCGATGGCGCAGGATTTCGGCGATGCCGGCGATGATGACGGACACAGCAAGGATAGCTGTCCCCAGCGCCATCACGGTCGGCAGCGAGCGAGGAAAACGCAGTTGGCTCCAGATGTAGAGCGGCAGCGTCGGCTCGGTGCCGGCGAGGAAGAAGACGACGATGAACTCGTCGAAGGAAATCAGAAAGGCCAGCATGAAGGCCGAGACGATGGCCGGCAGCGAGAGCGGCAACATCACCCGCCGGAAGGTCGTCCAGTCGGAAGCGCCGAGATCGAGTGCGGCCTCGCGAATGGTTTTCGGAATTGCGGCAAACCGGCTGCGCATGATCACCACGGTGGTCGGCAGCGCCACCAGTATGTGGCCGAGAACGATGGCGATGCGCGACGGGCCGAGGCCGATGAGATTGACGAGGATCAGCAACGATATGCCGACGATGACGCCGGGGATCAGGATCGGCAGCCTGGAGATGGCGCTGATGGTGGCGGCGAGCGGCGAACGACCATAGAGGTCCATATAGGAGACGGTGATGCCGCAGAGCGTGGCGCCGGCGGCGGCCACGACGCCAATGACGAGACTGTTCAAAAGCGCGCCGGACAGCGCCGGATTGCCATAGAGCGTGGCATACCATTCGAGCGTGAAGCCCTGCAGCGGAAACGCGGCCTGGATGGAGTTGTTGAAGGAAAACAGCGGGATCAACAGCACCGGCAGATAGAGGAAGACGAGATAGGCAAGCACATAGACGCCGAGCCAGCCGCGGCCATCATCTCTCCGCGCCGCGCTCATGTGCGGCTGCCGAATTTGCGGTCGGCGCCGCATGCGACCAGCACCACGCAGAGGATGACCAGCATCACGCAGACTGAAAGTGCCGCCCCGAACGGCCAGTCATTGGCCTTGCCGAACTGCGACTGGATCAATGTGCCGATCATGGTGCTGGCGGGACCGCCGACCATGGCCGGGGTGACATAGTCGCCGACCGTCGGCACAAAGACGACGAGGGCGGCCGCCAGAACGCCCGGCATCGAATTGGGCAAGACGACGCGGCGAAACGCCGTGAACGGTCTGGCGCCGAGATCGGAGGCGGCTTCGAGCAGTGATTTCGGGATGGTGTCCAGCGCCACATAGATCGGCAGGATGGCGAAGGGCGCATAGGCATGCGCCAGCGTGATGACCACCGCCGCCGGCGTGTTGAGGAAGGCCAGCGTCGGTTCCGACCAGATGCCGCTTTCGATCAGCGCCGAGTTCAGCACGCCATTGTAGGCGAGCACGATCTTCCAGGCGAAGACGCGCAGGAGATAGCTGGTCCAGAACGGCAGGGTCACCAGAAACAAAAGCAGGCTGCGGCGGCGGCCGGCATGGAAGGCGAGATAGTAAGCGACGGGATAGGCGGTGACGACGGTCGCCAGCGTCACCAGGCCGGCGATCACCAGCGAGCGCAGCGTCACTGTCCAGTAGAGCGGATCGGAGACCACGGTGATGAAGTTGCCTGCCGTAAAGCCGGCGCCGAGCAGCGAACCGTCATTGCCGCGAAGTGAGAGGAACAGCACGAGGCCGAGGGCGAACAGGATCAGGAGGACGGTGACCAGCCCGCCCGGCAGCAACATGGCGAAGCGGAAGCCCCGGGCGGAGCCTGCTGGCGCTTCAGACGCAACGACGGTCGACATCGGGCTACTCGACAGAAATATGAAATCGACTTAACTTTTTTCATATTTGTGAAACTGTCAAGTTGAATCAACGCTCGAACGCGTCCAGCATCCGGTACCAGGCAATGGTCGCGGCAACGCCGACCTGGCGGAAGGCGTGGAACGGGATCGGCCGGACCGGCGACAGCGGGAACGGCAATTGATTGACATCGCCGCCCGCGAGGTAGCCCGCCATGCGTTTTCCCAGCGCGGTCATCAGGCCGACGCCCCTGCCCTGGCAACCAACTACGGCGAGCAGGCCCTTTTCCGGCTCATGGATGTGCGGCAGGTGATCCGGCGTCATCGCCACACGACCGAACCAGCGTTTCTCGATCGAGATATGGGCCAAGGCCGGATAGAGCCGCACCAGCGCGCGCTGCAGATGCGCCCAGTCGGCCTCGCTCCTCGGCCGCGCCATGCGGCCGCGGCCGCCAAGCACCAGATGGCCGTCGGTTGTTTTGCGGTAGTAGACGAGAATGCGCCTGGAGTCGGACACCGCCTGCCCTTCCGGCAGGATCGTCGCCGCAAGGTTGGATGACAGCGGCGCGGTGGCGACCTGGAAGGAATGCAGCGGCACGATCGTTTCGGCGAGGCCCGGAAGCAGTCCATCGGTATAGGCGTTCGTCGCCAGGACAACCGCTTTCGCCCGCACCTCGGCGCCGTTTTCGGTTGAAACACGCCAAAGGCCGGCCTCCTTGCGGAGTTTCACCACCTTCTGCCGCTCGGCAATGCTGGCGCCGGCGGCGGCAGCGATGCGCGCCAGTTCCACTGTATAGGCGAGCGGATCGATGATGCCGGCGCGGCGGTCGAGCCAGCCGCCGAGATAGCCTTGCGCGCCGGTCATATCGGCGATCTCGCTTTCATTCAGAAGCCGGACATGGGCGCCACGCGCCCGCCATTGACGATCCCTGTTCGCCGCCGCTTTCAATGCGGTTTCGGTATGCGCGGCCTGGATCCAGCCATTGCGCGTGAACGGCACCGCCAGCTTTTCGTCTTGGATGAGATCGAACACCGTATCCGCCGTCGAGGCGGCGAAATCGACCAGCGCTTGGCCACGCTCGAGGCCGAAATGCTCGAGCAGCCATTCGGGATCATATTTCAGGCCGGGAATGACCTGGCCGCCATTGAGGCCCGAGGCGCCCTGGCCGATCTCGCCAGCCTCCAGCACCTGTACACCGAGACCGAGCCGGGCTGCGTGCAAGGCGGTCGACAGGCCCATGAAGCCGCCGCCGACGATGGCAACGTCGACCGGCGCCGGGACGAGCGACTGGAAGGCGGATGCGGTCTGCGGCTTCTGCCAGATCGGAACGGAAAACGGTGCGGGCAAGGCTTCACCTGGAGTATGCGGAAAATGAAAATTCTAGTTCCAGTTTCATTTTTTTGAAAGAGCGGGCCTCATGTCAGAACTGACAATTGCCTGCGCCACGGGATAGACCTTTGGCGTGAATCCGGTGAAAGTGCAGCGGCCCAGCTGCCATCTCGATCATCAAAGGACCGTAAGCCATGACGAACCCAACGCAGCTTCCCGCCGATGGGCTCTTCATCGGCCGAGCCAGGGCAAGCGATGCCTCGCATCCGCTGGTGGTCACCGTGCGCGACGGCATCGTTTTCGACGTCACCTCGACCACCGCACCCACAGTGCGCGACATCTGCGAGATGGCCGATCCGGCCGGACACGTGCGCTCTGCCAAGGGCGAACCGATCGGCTCGCTCGACGCGATCGCCGCCAACAGTTTTCAGGCCACCCGCGACCCGGCAAAACCCTATCTGGTCTCGCCTGTCGACCTGCAGGCGGTGAAGGCGTCGGGCGTGACCTTCGTGGTCAGCCTGCTCGAACGCGTCATCGAGGAGCAGGCGCGCGGTTCGGCGGAAAAGGCCGACGCCATCCGCGCCGACATTGCCGGGCTGATCGGCCACGATCTGTCCAAGCTGAAGCCCGGCTCGCCTGAGGCGATGGAGATCAAGGCCAAGCTCATCCAGCGCGGCGCCTGGTCGCAATATCTGGAAGTCGGCATCGGCCCCGACGCCGAGATCTTTACCAAATGCCAGCCGATGGCGTCCGTCGGCTTCGGCGCCGATGTCGGGCTGCATCCGGTGTCGACCTGGAACAACCCCGAGCCGGAGATCGCCATGATCGCCGCCAGCACCGGCAAGATCGTCGGCGCCACCATCGGCAACGACGTCAATCTGCGCGACGTCGAGGGACGCTCGGCGCTGCTGCTCGGCAAGGCCAAGGACAACAATGCCTCGGCCTCGCTTGGGCCCTTCATCCGGTTGTTCGACGCAAGCTTTTCCATCGACGATGTCAAGCGCGCCACTGTGCGGCTGAAGGTCGAGGGCGAGGACGGGTTTTCGCTGGAGGGCGCGAGCTCGATGGCCGAGATCAGCCGTTCGCCCGAAGAACTGGTCGCGGCCGCCATGGGGCCGCACCACCAGTATCCCGACGGCTTGGCGCTTTATCTCGGCACCATGTTCGTGCCGTCGAAGGATCGCGGCGAGAAGGGCAAGGGATTCACCCACAAGGTCGGTGACATCGTCACCATCTCGTCGGAGAAATTCGGCGCGCTGGTCAACCGGGTGCTTCTGTCGCCCGATTGCCCGCACTGGACCTACGGCGCCAGCCATCTCATGCGGGACCTAGCCAAGGCCGACCTGATCTGATTTCGGAGCAGCGGGACGAACGGCTAGCCGGTAAACGTTCCTGTCCGGGATTCGTAAGCCGTTTGTTAGCGGAATCCGGGTGACTGTATCGGAAATTCGCTCCAGGATCGGGGCGCGGTCTGTGGGGGCCGAATCGCATGCTCGGTTTGCCGATGATATCGGTGCGCAATCTCGCCATGCGTTATGGCGGCGTTTTCGCGCTAAGGGATATGAACCTGTCTGTCGGACAGGGGACGATCCATGCTGTCGTCGGTGAAAGCGGCGCCGGCAAGTCGACGCTGGTGAAGGTGCTTGCCGGCGTGCTCCGGTCCAACAGCGGCACCATCCGTGTCGGCGACCAGATAGTCACCGTCGACAGCCCGATCGCTGCACGCAAGCACAGCTTCGGCGTCGTCCACCAGGGGCTCAGTCTGTTTGCCGACCGCTCGGTGCTGGCCAATCTGTTCGTCAATCGCGAGCCGTTGCGCAATGGCTTCGTCTCCAGGCGCGAAATGGAGGCACGCAGCCGCACCTTGCTTCGGCAACTCAAGCTCGACGTCGATGTCCACGCTCCTGTGGGACAACTCGGCATGGGCGAACGGCATTATGTCGAACTCGGCCGCGCAATTCTGGAAGGCCCGAGGCTGCTGATCCTCGATGAACCGAATTCTGCGCTCGACCGGCGCCAGACCGAGCACCTGTTCACCGTACTAAGTGACCTCAAGGCCAAGGGCACGAGCGTGCTCTATGTCTCGCACCGGCTGGAGGACGTGTTTGCGATCGCAGACCAGGTCACCGTGATGCGCAACGGCCGTGACGTGCTGACAAGTGAGCGCTCGGCGTTGAGCGAAGCCGATGTGATCGACGCCATGATCGGCCAGCAGCGCGGCAGCCTGTTCCCGCCTGCACTGCCGGCCAATGCCAGCACGATAAGGCCGCGGATCACGGTGGAGGGTCTGAGCGGCGGCCGGATTTCCGGCGTCAGCTTCACCGCCCGCTCCGGCGAGATCCTCGGCTTGGCCGGGCTTGAGGGGTCGGGCGTTGAAGACCTGTTCGAGATGCTGTTTGGCCTGCGCGAGGCGCAAAGCGGCAGGGTGCGGCTCCCCGACGGCTACGGCTTGCCTGGAAATCCGACCGAAGCGGCGCGGCGCGGCATCGGCCTGGTGCCGGCCAACCGCCTGTGCAACGGCCTGATGCCCGACCGGTCGCTGGCCTTCAACATAGGCAACATCGCTACCGGCGCCCGCAACTGGGGGTCTCGCCGCTACTCGCCCAAGGCCGCGATCGCCGCCGCCGCAAGGCAGATCGATGCGCTGCGCATCAAGGGCCTGCCGGACGCGCCGGTGAATTCGCTGCTGGCCGGCGATCAGCAGAAGATCGTAATCGCCAAATGGCTGGAGACGGCGCCGCAAGTGCTGCTCCTAGACAATCCGGCTGGCGGTATCGAGGCGGCTGCCAAGCGCAAGATCTATGCGCTGATCCGGCAGATGGCGGCCAATGGCTGTATCGTTTTGCTGCGTTCGGTCGAGCCGTCCGAACTGACCAACCTCAGCAACCGCGTCCTTGTCTTCCACCGCGGCCGGGTCGCCGGCGAGCTGTCCGGCGCCGAGATGAAGCGAAGGACAGTGCTGCAACTGACCACCACCGGCGAGATGCCGGAGGCGGAGCGGCCGAAAAAGAAACTCGTGGGAGCCATGGCATGACACGATTGGATCCCATGCTACAGCTTGCCGGTTCGGCTGCCCACCCGAAGCGCAGCCTTCACCTGCCCGTCGAACTCAGGCCGCTCATCGGGCTCGTTGTCCTTGTGGCGATTACAGGCTTTGCCCGGCCGGATTTCCTCGACGAGGCCAATGTGCTGTCGTTGCTGGAAACCGCTGCGTATCCCGGCATGCTGGCGATCGGCATGGTGTTCGTGCTCGCACTCCGCGAGATCGACCTTTCCGTCGGCTGGATATTCCATCTCGCGGCCCTTCTCACCGCATTCCTTCTGGCCGCCGGCATCGACCCGTGGCTTGCCGCCCTTTCCGGCGTGCTGCTCGGCGCCGGGCTCGGCCTCGTCAACGGCCTGCTGGTGGTGGCGCTGCGACTGCCGGCCATCGTCGTTACGCTGGGCACCTTTGCAATGTTCCGGGGCCTGGCGGCGGTGGCCGTCAAGATGCAAGCGACAGCTCCGGCCAGCCCAGGCGGCGACTTCTTTGAGATCGTTCACGGCAAGCTGTTCGGCCTTGTGCCGACGGCTGTCTTTGTCTTCGTCACAATGGCGGTGGTGATGCACCTCGTGCTTCACCGCAGCCGCTTCGGCTACCGGATCCAGGCCGTCGGCAGCAATCCGCAGGCGGCGCTCTATGCCGGCATCCCGACCGGTGCTGTGCGGCTGCAGACGCTGGTGCTGATGGGCATCGTCTCGGGGCTGGCGGGCGCGCTGTGGCTTGGCTCTCCCGTTACCGACGTCGACCAAGGCGGCGGTTTCGTGCTGATGGCGATTGCCGCGGCGATCATCGGCGGCACCTCGCTTTCCGGCGGGCGCGGCACCGTCTTCGGTGCGGTGATCGGCATGCTGATCGTCCAGGTCATCTTGAGCGGCGTGACCCTGTTCGGCATCGACGCCGCATGGAGCCCCTTCGTGATCGGCGCGGTGATGGTGCTGGCGCTCGCGCTCGACCGGCTGGCCAAGGTGCTGCGCAACCGCCAGGCCGAGCGCTTTCAGGAAAATCCGCGCGCCTGAGTTTAAGCCCCGCCTGCTTGCCGGGAAATATCTCTATCTCTTGGTTGACGCAATTCCGGACGGAAAACCGTTTCACACTTTTCCTGGAATCGCCCTCTAACTGATGCGATCTGATGGGATCGATGATGGCGCGTTGCATCGCGCCACCATCCATTGGGCGGATGGAGGCTTGCCATCGGCCGCAAAAGAAGATGCTCTGCGCATCCGGGTCGGCGCTGGCAGGAGGAGAGGATCAAGGGCATGGCCCGGATCATCGCCGGACGTGGAGGTCGTTTTTCAACATGGGAGGAAAGCAAATGCTGACGAGGCTACGATTACTCGTGCTTGGCTTGATTGTGGCGCTGGCCGTTCCGGCGGCGGCACAGGCCAAGACGTTCTACTGGATTTCGCATGGCGGCCCGGCCGACCCGGTCTGGACCTACTTCCTGGCCGGCGCCAAGCAATGGGCGAAGGACACCGGCAACACCGTCAACACCTCGTTCCACAATGGCGACGTTGCCTCGCAGCAGGAGGCCGTGCGCGCCGCGATCTCGGCAAAGGCCGACGGCATCGTCACCACCAGCCCCGATCCGGGCAGCCTGATCGAAATCGCCAAGGAAGCCAACACGGCCAAGATCCCGATCATCAACTTCAACACGCCCGATCCCAAGGCAAGCTTCGACGCCTATGTCGGCGGCGACAACGTCACCTTCGGCAAGCACTGGGCGCAATATCTGGTCGACAAGGGCCTGGTGAAGAAGGGCGACTTCGTCTGGATGCCGGTCGAAATCCCCGGCGCCACCTACGGCGTCCAGGAAGAGGAAGGCATCAAGAGCGTCTTCGAACCGCTGGGGATCACCTATGAGATCACCGAAGCGACCCTCGACCAGGCCGAAGCCATCAACCGCATGGTCGACTATCTCACCGCCAACAAGGCCAAGGTCAAGGCAATCATCGGCCTCGGCGATCTGGTCACCGGCTCGATCAAGCGGGTGTTCGACCAGGCCGGCATCAAGCCGGGCGAAATCCCGGTCGTCGGCTGGGGCAACTCGCTCGACACCACCCAGGAAGTGCTGACCGGCTACGTCAATGCCGGCCAGTGGCAGGACCCGCAGGCGACCAGCTACGTCGCGCTGTCGCTGGCCAACATGGCGGCGTCAGGCATTCCTCCGGGCTTCAACGTCATCACCGGCGCGCTCTATGAAAAGGACACCGCGCAGGTCTACGACGACATCCTGTCCGGCAAATAACCCAGACCTTCAACAGTCGCGGCCGCAGCCGCGGTCGCGACTGTCTTTTCGCCGAGCCCTTCGCGTTGCGCGCTGGGCTCAGCCTTCCCCTTCCTGTCGCAGGTTATCAGTGGAAAACCGTTCGCTCATCCAACGCCTGATCGCGAGGCCGGAATTCGGGCCCTTCGTTCTGCTCATCGTCGAAATCGCGGTGTTCTGGAGCATCAACCACGATTTCCTGTCGCCGCAGAACATCTCCAACACGCTGGCCTTCACCGTCGAGCTCGGGCTGATCGCGCTGGCGATGACGCTGTTGATGACGTCGGGTGAATTCGATCTGTCGGTCGGCTCGCTGTTCGGCTTTTCGCCGGTGCTGATGTGGACGCTGTTCAACAGCGGCCTGACCTCGCTGGAGGTCGGCTTCCTCGCCGCGCTGCTGATCGCGGCCTTCATCGGCCTGGTCAATGGCTGGTTCGTCACGCAGCTGAAAATCCCATCCTTCCTGGTGACGCTCGGCATGCTGCTGGTGGTGCGCGGCACCGCGCTGTTCGTCACTGACGGCTTTCCGCAGCGGACGTGGAGCGCCGAGGGCAGCTGGCTGGCCGAAGCGCTGGTCGGTGATTTCTTCATCGGCCCGTTCCGCATCTACATGTCGCTCTTCTGGTTCATCGCGGCGGCCATCGCACTGGGCTACGTGCTGACGCAAAGCCGGACCGGCAACTGGATCCAGGCAGCCGGCGGCAATCCAGGCGCCGCAAGGGCGCGCGGCGTCAACGTCAGCGGCGTCAAGATCGGCCTGTTCGTGCTGTCGTCGGTGATGGCTTCGCTTGCCGGCGTCATCTCGTCGCTGCGCACGTCGGCCGCCAACCCCAACAGCGGCACCGGCTACGAGCTCGAAGTCATCGCCATGGTGGTGATCGGCGGCACGGCGCTGACCGGTGGGCGCGGCACCATCATCGGCACCGTGCTCGGCATCCTCATCCTGCGCGTCATGCGCAACGGCATCGTGCTGATCGGCGTGCCCGGGCTGGCCTACAACATCTTCATCGGCGCCATCATCCTCGGCATGATGGCGCTGCACTCATGGCTGGAACGCCGGCATCAGGCAGGGACCTAGAACCATGGCTGAACCGCTCATCCGCATGTCCAACATCAAAAAGTCCTACGGGCGCGTGCAGGCGCTCGAAGACGCCAATTTTCATGTCAACGAAAGGGAGATCGTCGGCCTGCTCGGCGACAATGGCGCCGGCAAATCGACGCTGATCAAGGTGTTGTCGGGGGCGGTGCCGCTGACCAGCGGCGACATTTTCATCCGCGGCAAGAAGGTCAATCTGCGCAGCACCAGCGACGCCATCGCGCACGGCATCGAGACGATCTACCAGGATTCGGCACTGGTGACGCAGCTGTCGATCGCGCGCAACCTGTTCCTCGGCCGCGAGCCGATCAAGCCGCCGCGTTTTTTGAACCGCATGGACCAGGAGGCGATGAACAATGTCGCCCGCGACCTGCTGAAACAGGTCGGCATCTCCAAGAACATCCCGCCGACGACGCCGATCGGCTCCCTGTCCGGCGGCGAGCGGCAGGCCGTCGCCATCGCGCGCGCCATGCACTTCGACAGCGACCTGATCATCCTCGACGAGCCGACCAACAATCTCGGCGTCGCCGAGACGCAAGGCGTGCTGAGCTTCGTGCGCAACGCGCGCGATTCCGGGCATTCCTGCATCTTCATCGCCCACAACATCCACCATGTCTTCCAGGTGGTCGACCGCATCGTCGTCATGCGCCGGGGCAAGGTGGTGGCCGACGACATCGACCCGAAGAAGACCAGCGTGGCCGAGGTCGAACGCATCATCACCGGGATGTCGGACAAGGAGATCCGCGACGCCATCATCGAAGGCGGGCCATCGCACGGCTGAACCGTCTTCGCGCCGTCTGGCACGGAAACGCATCCGCTCTAACTCGTTGTAGAGCATGACCTTTTGACAAAACGGTTCCCTTTTGTCCGAGAAAACCGGTTCCCACTTTTCGGGATCATGCTCTATGACTACAGCCATGAAAGCCACCGTTGCCGACATAGCCAGGAGCTGCGGCCTGTCGACCGCGACCGTCGACCGGGTTCTGAACAACCGGGCCGGCGCGACCGCCGCCAACCGCCAACGGGTGATGGAGGCGGCCAAGCAGCTCGGCTATTTGCCGGTGGTCGATCAGGTGACGCTGCCGTCGCGGCCGGCGCATCTTGAATTCTTCCTGCCGATCGGCGCCAACGGTTTCATGATCGACCTCGCCGGGCACATCGAGGACTATGCGGGGCGCCTGCCGCTGGTCGCCTCGTGCCGGATCCACAATCTCGGCGGCATCTCGCCGGCAGCGCTGCAGGCGGCGGTTGAAAATCTGTCGCTGAAGGCCAATGGCGTCGGCGTCATTGCCGTCGATCATCCGCGAACGCGCAACATATTGCGCGATGTGGTCGAGGCAGGCATCCGCCTTGTCACGCTGGTCTCCGACGTTCCAGCCGCCCCGCGTTCGGCCTATGTCGGCATCGACAACCGGGTTGCCGGACGCACGGCGGCGCTGTTGATGGGGCGCTTCCTCAATGGCCGCCAGGGTCATCTGGCGATGGTCGTCGGCTCGCGTTCCTATCGCGGGCACGAGGAGCGCGAGATGGGCTTTCGGTCGGTGCTGACAGAGGAATTCCCCAATCTCACGGTCTCGAGTGCGGTCGAGATCAATGACGAACCGGAGGGCAGCTACACCGCAACGATGCAGGCGCTGCACAACGAGCCGGAACTGCTCGGCATCTACTGCGTCGGCGCCGGGCGCTCAGGTGTGGCGAGAGCGCTGCTTGAGGCCAAGCCAAAGAAGAAGCCGGTCTTCATCTGCCACGACCTGACCAAGGAAACGCGCGGCTATCTCGTTGACGACCTCGCCGATGTCGTCATCGACCAGAATGCGCGGCTGATCGCGGAGCAATCTGTGATCCGCCTGCTCGGCTCGATCGCGTCCGCCGCGCCCTACCTGACGAAGAAGTTCATCGAGCCACGGCTGATCTTCAAGGAAAACGTGCCGGTGCAGTGATTTCGCGCCGTGGCGGTTTTTCCGATTTGTATGACAAGTCGGGCAGATGCCGCAAATCTGCACAGCAGCCATGCAACTTTCATTGTTGCCGAATCATTGGGCAACCCGTACTCATCTGGGTGTCGGCCATCTACTCCTCCCAGATGCGATGCCGACGCTGAGCGCGGTGCACCTCCTCCCGCATCTCGTTCGAAATCGAGCCCGCTGCCACCTCCTCCCGGCAGCGGGTTTTTTTCATTCCCAAATGAAACTTGGCATATCCAAAGCCCCTCACCCGGATTGCCGCGACCGAGTTGCAAAGAGCAATTCGCTGCAATCCGACCTCTCGCCAAAGCGAAAGGAGATCATCAGCGCCGGCGCCAGCCTCTTCTCCCCTCGGGGAGGAGCTAGCCGCGAAGCGGCCGGATGAGGGGGCCTTGCAAACTCGGTGAGCTGGAATTCAGCGCGCCCTGAAAGAGCTGATCAGGCCTTCAGCCATGCGCACGAACTGCGTGCTGGGGCCCTGGCAGCCCATGGTCTGCACGCTGACGCGCGCCCCTTCGAACAGCAGCGACAGCGTATCGGCCAGAAGCTCGGCCTGACCGATGCCCGCATCCCGGCACAGCGCAACGAGGCGATCGCGCTGAGCGCTCTTGAGCTCCTTGATCACGCTCCTGGCGGGATGGTCCGGCTCGGTCAATTCGGCGGCGGCATTGGCCATGTCGCAGCCGCGACCGTCAGCCGCCAGGCAAGCAGCGGCCATGCGAATCCAGGCATGCAACTGGGCGAGCTTGTCGCCGGGATGCTCAGCCTCGAATTGGTCCCACATCGCGGCGCCTTTAGCCGCCGACGCGCGCAGGCATTGGACGATCAGTTCGTCCTTCGACTCAAAATGACGGTAGAGCGTCATCTTGTTGGTGCCGGCGGCTTCCGTGATGGCGTCGACACCGACGCCCTTGATGCCATGCTTGTGAAACATGTCCTGCGCCGTCTCCAGGATTCGGTCCCGGGGGCGCACGCGATCGGTAATGCCGTCTGCCATCGCAGTCTCCTTGTCTCCCTAAAAATTCGGTTCACCTCTTGACTAGGGTGTTACCGGTCTGTAACTATCCGAATGTTACTTACTGGTAACACCTATGTGGCCTTCCGTCAATAACAAGGCCGTGAACTGGTCCTGCCAGATCACAAAGGGTGAAAATTGCAGGTCATGCGGCTCCGGCCGGTGAAGAGATGAAAACCGGTTCGCGATCGTCCGATGCGAATCGCTGGAATGGAGACGCTCCAATGTCGCAGCGCAAAGATTTGACCATCGATGAAGCCATCCTGGATCCGATGATCCGGCTGGTGATGAAAGCGGACCGCGTCAACCCGCGCGCCTTCGAAGCGATGCTGAGGACCGTGGCCGATGAGCAGGGCCTCAGCGGCGCGGCGCCGTCTTCGTATTTTTTGCAGGACCCGGGTTCGGTGCGCAGCCGGCGGCTGTCCCGGTCTGCCAATTCTTTTAGAGAGGCCGGTTCTTCTAAAGAGGTTTGCGTGTCGTGGTAAACTTTTTCATCCATCGTCCGATCTTCGCCTCGGCCATCGCCATCATCATGGTGCTCGCCGGGACGATTTGTTATTTCCTTTTGCCGGTTTCGCAGTTTCCCGACATCACGCCGCCGCAGGTCGTGGTCAGCGCGCATTATCCGGGCGCCAGCGCGCAAGTGGTCGCCGATACGGTGACGACGCCGCTGGAGCAGCAGATCAACGGCGTCGAAGGCATGACCTACATGTCGTCGTCGAGTTCCAATGACGGCTCCTCGACCATCACCATCACCTTCGATGTCGGCTATTCCTTGAGCACCGCGGCCGTCGACGTCCAGAACCGCGTCTCGCAAGCGGCCTCGTCGCTGCCGGCGATCGTCAACCAGGGTGGCGTGACGATCAAGAAGCAGAACCCGAATTTCGTCCTCATCGTCAACCTGACCTCGCCCGACAGTTCGGTCGATCCGGTGGCGCTGAGCAACCTCGCCTATCTGCAGGTCGTCGATCCGCTGAAGCGGCTGCCTGGCGTCGGCGACGTCCAGATATTCGGCGAGCGCCGCTATTCGATGCGCGTCTGGCTCGACCCGGACAAGCTCGCCAATCTTGGCATCACCGCTGTCGACGTCCAGAACGCCATCTCGGAGCAGAACGTCCAGGTGGCGGCCGGCAAGATCGGCCAGTCGCCGGCGCCCGCCGGCACCGCCTTCGAGATGCAGGTCAACGCCGTCGGCCGCCTGAGCGACCCCAAGGAGTTCGGCGACATCGTCGTGCGCGCCAACACCGGCACCGGCTCGCTGGTGCGACTGCGCGACGTCGCCCGCATCGAGCTCGGCGCGCTGCAATATTCGTCGTCGGCATTCTTTGGCAAGGACCCGACGGTGGTGCTGGCCGTCTACCAGATGCCCGGTTCCAACGCGCTCGATCTGCAGCAGCACGTCAAGGACAAGATGCAGGAACTGTCGGCCCGTTTCCCCAAGGGCGTCAGCTACGCCATGCACTACGACACCACGCGCTTCGTGTCGGCATCGATGCATGACGTGCTGATCACGCTTGGCGAAGCGCTGGTGCTGGTCGTGGCCGTGGTGTTCATCTTCCTGCAGAGTTGGCGCACGACGATCATCCCGACCATCGCCATTCCGGTGTCGCTGGTGGCGACGATGGTCGTCATGGAAATGATGGGCTTCTCGCTCAACATGCTCTCCCTGCTCGGCATGGTGCTGGCCATCGGCCTCGTCGTCGACGACGCCATCGTGGTGGTCGAAAATGTCGAGCGACAATTGGAGGCGGGCCTCAAACCGCTGGCGGCGACCAAGGCCGCGATGGCCGAGGTCACCGGACCGATCATCGCCACCACCGCAGTGCTGATGGCCGTCTTCGTGCCCGTTGCCTTCATTCCCGGCGTCTCCGGCAAGCTCTACAATCAGTTCGCGCTGACGGTGGCGATTTCGGTCGGCATATCCGCCTTCAACTCGCTGACGCTCAGCCCGGCGCTGAGCGCCGCCTTCCTGCGCCATCGCGGCGAGACGCAGTTCGCCCCGTTCCGCTGGTTCAACACGGGCTTCGACAGACTGTCGCATGCCTATGCGCACGGCGTGCGTATCCTCATCCGGCTGCGCTGGATCATGCTCGGCTTGTTCGCGGCCGGCCTGGTGGCCACCTACTTCGTCTGGCAGAAGTTGCCCTCGACCTTCCTTCCGGTCGAGGACCAGGGTTACTTCTTCGTCGTCATCCAGCTGCCTGACGGCGCCTCGCTGGAACGCACCGATGCGGTGGCGCAGAAAGCGCGCGACATATTGCAGGCAACACCCGGCGTCGAGATTGTCGGCTCGATCAGCGGCCTGAACTTCCTGACCAGTGCGGCGCAGTCGAACTCGGCTGTCGAGTTCGCCATCCTGAAGCCGTGGGAAGAGCGCGGCCCCGACCAGAGCGCGTCCAAGCTCGTCTCCGATGTGCGCGGCAAGCTGATGCAGATTCCGGAAGCCTTCGCGCTGTCCTTCGATCCGCCTTCGATCCCGGGTATCGGCACCACGGGCGGCTTCGAATTCGTCGTCGAGGACCTCACCGGGCGAGGCAGTTCAGCCCTCAACGACGCGACGCAAGCCGTGATCGCCGAGGCGCGCAAGCAGCCGGAAATCAACCCGCAGCAGCTGTTCTCGCCGTTCTCGACCTCGACGCCGCAGTTCAACTACGACCTCGACCGCAGCAAGGCCAAACTGCTCGGCCTCAACCTGCCCGACGTCTTCAACACGCTGCAGATCTATCTCGGCTCGCTCTACGTCAACGACTTCAACCTGTTCGGCCGCACCTTCCGGGTGACCATCCAGGCCGACAAGGATGCACGTGCCGACGCAGGCGACCTTTCGCGGCTCTATGTGCGCAACGCCTCCGGCGGCATGGTGCCGCTGAGCACACTGGGCAAACTGGTGCCGTTCGTCGGCCCGGAAACCGTGCCGCACTACAACAACAACGCCTCGGCCACGATCAATGGCGGCGCAGCCCCCGGCTTCTCGTCGGGCCAGGCGGTTGCCGCGATGGAACGGGCCGCCGCCACCGCTTTGCCCAGGGATTTCGGTTTCGAATGGACCGGCATCACCTTCCAGGAGCTCAAGGCAGGATCGATCGCGTCGGTCGTCTTCGGCCTCGCCATCGTCTTCGTCTTCCTGATCCTGGCGATGCAGTATGAGAGCTGGGCGATGCCGTTCATGGTGCTGCTGGCGGTGCCACTGGCCCTGTTCGGCGCCTTCGCAGCCCTGTTCCTGCGCGGCATGCAGATCGACGTCTACTCGCAGATCGGCTTCGTCATGCTGATCGGCCTCGCCGCCAAGAACGCGATCCTGATCGTCGAGTTTGCAAGGCGGCGGCGCGAGGAGGGACTGAGCATTGTCGACGCGGCGATGGAAGCTGCGCGGCTGAGGCTGCGGCCGATCCTGATGACGGCCTTCGCCTTCATTCTCGGCGTGCTGCCGCTGATGTTTGCGACGGGTGCGGGTGCGGCAAGCCGGCAGTCGATCGGCACCACCGTGTTTGGCGGCATGGTCGCGGCGACCATCCTGTCGCTGGTGTTCGTGCCAGTCTTCTACGCGGTCATCGAACAGCTGCGCGAAGGCCGCGTGCGCAGCGAACCGAACGCTGCTCATGACCAGGACAATAATGAACCGACTGCCGAACCAGCGCCGATGCGCCTGGCCGAAGCAGCCGAATAGAATTGGAGACCAAAATGCGTAAATGGAAAATAGCTTTGGGAACGGCCGTCGCCCTGGGAGCGATCTCGGTGGCAAGCGTCCACTTCCTCGACATGGGCAATCTCAGCCTCAATGCCGGCACGGCGGCAGCGACGGCAGCACCTGCGGCATTCGTCATGCCGGTGCCGGTGACGAGCGTGGTCAAGAAGACGATCCCGATCTACCTTGACTACGCCGCCCGCATCGAGGCGATCCGCAGCGTCACCTTGCAGGCCCGCGTGCCCGGCTATCTGCAGGAGCAGACGGCTAAGGACGGCGCGGATGTGCGCCAGGGTGATCTGCTCTACAAGATCTCGCCTGACGACTTCAAGGCGGCTCTCGACCAGGCCAAGGCCGAAGTGCAGCGCGACCAGGCGAGCCTCGACTATGCGCGCTCCAATCTCGGCCGCGGCTCCGAACTCGCCAAGAGCGGCTATCTGGCCAAGGATGGGTTCGACCAGCGTACGAGCACCTTGCGCCAGGCCGAAGCGTCGCTTGCCGTCAACCAGGCGGCGGTGCGCACGGCCGAGCTCAATTTGAGCTACGCCGAAATCCACGCTCCGTTTGCCGGCCGCGTCGGCCGCAACCAGGCTTCGGTCGGCACGCTGGTCAGCGTCGCCGGTACGGTGCTGAACACGCTGGTGCAGCTCGACCCGATCTACGTCACCTTCAATCCGAGCGAGACGGACCTGGCCGAAATCGAACGGGCCGGGGCCGCCGGCCCGATCGAGGTCGAGGTGCTGCTGCCCGGCGAGACCGAAGCCAGCCAGAAGGGCGAACTCACCTTCATCGACAACACGGTCGACCACTCGACCGGCACGATTACGGCGCGCGCCACCATCGGCAATGCGAAGTTCTCGCTGCTGCCGGGCCAGTATGTCCGCGTGCGGCTGCACATCAAGCAGCTGCCCGACGCGCTGATGGTGCCGCAGGTGGCGCTGGGTTCGAGCCAGCTCGGCAAATATGTCTATGTCGTCGGCAAGGGCAACACGGTCGACCAGCGCATCGTCTCGCTTGGCGCGACCAGCGGCGACCTTGTGGCGGTCCTCAGCGGCGTTGCCGAAGGCGACCAGGTGATAACGGGCAATCTGCAGAAGATCGGACCAGGAATGCCGATCTCGCCGTTGCCCCAGGAGAAACCGGCCAGCTGATAACCCCCATCAGCCCCGGTCCTGCGGCGCCTTCGGCTTCCACGCCGAGGGCGCCGTTTTTTTATGGAGCGCCGCACGCCGTTTTTGGAGTAACCGCAAGGCACAAGAATCCGGAACAGACATATTGTAGGATTGTCGACAATCTGCTTGTCTGTTTCCGGCTCTCACTGGAGTGACGGAATGGCCAAGCTGGACTTCAATCCGATCGCGGATACGACACGCCGAGCCGAGATCGTCGCGCTGTTGCGGCGGGCGATCCTGACCGGCCAGCTGGAACCCGGCCAAAAGCTCAACGAGCTGAGGATCGCCGAGCAGATGCGGGTCAGCCGTGCGCCGTTGCGCGAGGCGATGCGCGAGCTGGTGCAGGAAGGCATCCTGACCAGCATTCCCTATGCCGGCACCTTCGTCATCGATGTCACCGCCAAAGACATCGACGACGCCTATTCGCTGAACAAGGTGCTCGATGAATTCGCCATCGAGCGGACATGGAAGCTGCGCGACCAGCGCTTCTTCGACGAACTCGACCGCCGCCACGAGGCGGTGAAGCAGGCAACGCGCGCGCGCGACACCACCCGCCAGATCGAGACCGCGCTGCAATTGCACGGGCTGATCTATGAATGGGCCGACAATTCGGTGCTGCTGGAAACCTGGCAGCGGCTGACCAGTCGGCTGCAGATGTATTTTGCCCTGCACCAGCGGGCCCGCAACGAGCCGGTGCCGGCCGAAGATCTCCACGAGAGCTATGTGCGGCTCTTGAAGGGCGCCGACATGCGCGCTGCCCAGCGCCATGCGCGCGAGCATATCGACCTCGATTTCGAAGAGCTGCTTGCCTATGCGCGTGGCCTCGAGCAGCGGAACATCGAAGGGCTGACCCTCCTCAACACCTAGAGACAATGGACAGACAAGTGCAGATCAAATCCATCAAGGCCTATCGCGTCGTGCAGCCCTTCGTGGACGGGCCTTACCTCATGTCCAAGGGGCGTGTGGCCGACTGTTTCGACGCGGTGATCGTCGCCATCACCTCCGACAGCGGCGTAACCGGCTGGGGCGAGATGGCGCCGCTCGGCAATTTCTATTCGGCCGCCTTTCCGGCGGGAACGCGCGCGGGCGTGGTCGAGATCGCGCCGCACCTGATCGGCCAGGACCCGCGTGGCCTCGCCGGCATCGGCCGATTGATGGATACGGTGTTCAAGGGCCATCCCTATATCAAGTCGGCGCTCGACATGGCCTGCTGGGATCTGGCCGCCCGCGCCGCCGACGTGCCGCTGGTGACCATGCTTGGCGGCCGCGAGAGCGACATGGCGGAGACCTACCGCGTCGTCACCCACGGCACGCTCGACCAGATGGCGGCACTGGCCAAAAGGATCATCGCCGAAGGCTGCCGCCGGCTGCAGGTCAAGGTTGGCGGCAATGTGCATGAAGACATCGAGCGGGTGAGCGCAGTCGCTTCGGCCGTGCCGAAAGGCACGGTGATTTTCTGCGACGCCAATGCCGGCTGGACACCCTACCAGGCGCGGCAGTTCGCCGATGCAACGCGCGGCATCGACTACACGTTCGAGCAGCCCTGCACAACGATCGAGGAGAACATGTCGGTGCGCCGCATGCTCGACAAGCCGATGGTGCTGGACGAGAGCGTCATCTCGCTCGAGGCGATGCTGGAAATCCATCGCCTGGGCGCCGCCGACGGGCTGACGCTGAAGATCTCGCGGCTTGGCGGCGTAACCAGGACAAGGCAGATCCGCGACGTCGCCGTCGATCTCGGTTTCATGATCACCGTCGAGGATACGGGCGGCGCCGAGATCGACACGGCGGCGATGGCACATCTGTCGCTGTCGACGCCGGAAGAACGCCGGCTGCACGCCATCGCCTTCCATGAGTGGGTGACGGTGCGCACGGCCTCCAACGCGCCACCGGTCACCGGCAGCCACATGGGCATTCCCGACGGGCCCGGCCTCGGCGTCGATGTCGTGCCCGATCTGCTCGGCAAGCCTTTCCTTGAGATCGGCTGAGATCAAGCCCAGCATGAAGCTGTCACCCCACGAATCCTCCGTGGGAGATTTGGCCCTGCAGCCATTCTCCGATTTGCGGGTTGAAATATTTTTCAAATGGAAATAGGAATGTTCAAAATGATGATTTGACGCTGCGGCGCGTCATGCCTGGAGGAAGCGATATGGCCCATCCGCAATTTGCAGCGGAACTTCTGCAGCGCGCTGAAGCCCAAGGGCCTATCACCATCGGACTCGCCGGCGCCGGGCAGATGGGCACCGACATCGTCGTCCAGGTGGCGCTGATGCCGGGCATGCGGATCGGTGCCATTTCCGAGGTGCGCCCGCAAGCGGCGATCGATGCCGCACTGCTCGCCGGCCATGACCGCTCCGACATCGTCCAGGCTGCGAACGCCTCTGCCATCGACCGCGCCATCGAGGCCGGCAAGATCGCTGTCACCGAAGATCTGCATGCGCTGGCCGCGGCCGGCCGCATTGATGTCATCATCGACGCGACAGGCAATCCCAACATCGGCACGCTGTTTGCGCTCGAAGTGATGAAGAACGGCAAGCACATCGTCATGCTCAACGTCGAGGCGGACATTACGATCGGCCGCTTCCTCAAGGAGGAAGCGCGCAAGGCCGGCGTGGTCTACACCGGTGCGGCCGGCGACGAACCCGCCTGCACGCTGGAGATCATCGGCTTCGCCAAGAGCCTCGGCTTCAACATCATCGCCGCCGGCAAGGGCAAGAACAACCCGCTGAAGATCGACGCCATGCCCGCCGACTACGAGAAGGAAGCGGCCGAGCGCAATATGAATGCGCGCATGCTGGTCGAGTTCGTCGACGGTTCCAAGACGGCGATCGAGATGGTGGCGATTGCCAACGCCACCGGGCTGGTGCCCGACGTGCCGGGCATGCACGGCCCGACGGCGACGCTGGAGGAACTGGCCAGCGTGCTTTGCCCGCGCGAGGATGGCGGCGTGCTGCACCGCAAGGGCGTGGTCGACTATTCCATCGGCAAGGGCGTGGCGCCCGGCGTGTTCTGCATCATCGAAACGAGGCATCCGCGCGTGCTGGAGCGCATGGTCGACCTCAAGGTCGGCAAGGGCCCCTATTTCACGATCTACCGTCCCTATCACCTGACAAGCCTTGAAGTGCCACTGTCGGCGGCGCGCGCCGTGGTCTACAAACGCGCCGACATGGAGCCGCTCGACCACCCGGTGGCCGAAGCGGTGGCGGTGGCCAAGAGCGATCTCGGCGCGGGCCAATCGCTCGGCATGATCGGCGAGAACGACTATCGCGGCTTCGCCATGACCTGGGAGGACGCCCGCGCCAAGGGCGCGCTGCCGCTCGGGATCGCCGAACGCGCCAAGGTGGTCAAGCCGGTCAAGACAGGCGACTTCCTTACCTATGAAAATTGTGTACCCGACGATTCGATGGTGATAACGCAGATCCGCCGCCGTCTAGACCAGTCGGATGGACAGTTTGTGACCAACGCCGCCTGAACCTTCGGGATCTCCCTGTGATGGACGATGTCGTTATCGGGATCGATGCCTCGACGACGGCGGTGAAGGCGATCGCCTTCACCGGCGACGGCGCGGAGCTGTTCCAGGCGCGCGAGGCCTATCCGCTGGCCAATCCTAAGCCCGGCCATTTCGAGCAGGATGCCGAACATTGGTGGGCAGCCCTTATCAGTGCGCTGAAGCAGGTTGCCGACAAGGTCGGCGCCGCGCGCGTGGCGGCAATTGCCATAGCCCATCAGCGCGAGACCTTCACCCTGATCGATCAGGCCGGCACGCCGCTCATCCCGGCGATCCTGTGGCTTGACGAGCGCGCCCGGCCTCAAGTCGCCAAGCTGTCGGCCGAGCTTGGCCGCGAGACGATCCGCGATTGGAGCGGCAAGCCGCCGGATCCGACGCCGGCGCTCTATGCCATAGCCTGGCTGGCGGAACACCAGCCGCAGGTGCTGGCCAACGCCGCCGCCCTGGTCGATGTTCATGGCTTCTTCGTTCACCGGCTGACCGCACGGCTGGTAACCAGCACGGCAAGTGCCGACCCGCTCGGCTTGCTCGATGTTGCGACAGGCGAATGGCACCCTGAGCTTGTCGCGGCTGCAGGGCTGCAGCCACGGCAGTTGCCGGCGCTGATCGGCCCAGGCGAAATCTGCGGCGGCCTTGCCGAAAGCATTGCCCAGCTGACTGGCCTCAAAGCGGGCACGCCAATTGTCGCCGGCGCCGGCGATGGCCAGGCCATGGGTCTCGGCATGGGCGTCTATGGTGCCGGCAAGAGCTATCTCTCGCTCGGCTCCGGCGTCGTCAGCGGCTGCTATTCCGGCACGGTCACCACATCGGACGCGTTTCGCACGCTGGTCTCGCCGACCGGCTCCGGCTTCATGCTGGAAACCGTGCTGCGCTCGGGCATGCAACTGGTCGACTGGATCGTGCGCACCACCGGCGCGTCTTCCGCGGCAGAACTGGAGAAGGGTGCGGTCGATGTTGCGGCCGGCGGCGACGGTCTTTTGGTCATGCCCTATTGGGCCGGCGTCATGAGCCCCTATTGGGATGGCGCGGCGCGCGGCGCCGTTGTTGGCCTGTCGCTCGACCATGAGCCCAGGCATCTCTTCCGCGCCACGCTGGAAGGCATCGCTTTGGAGCAGGCCATCGCCAGCGAGGCGATGGAGGCCGAAAGCGGCGGCAAGCCGGGAGAGATGATTGCCGCCGGCGGCGGCACCAATTCGGCGCTGCTGATGAAGATCATGGCCAGCGTGCTGGAGCGGCCGCTGTTCGTGTCGCCGGTCAACGAGGCGGCGGCCCTTGGCGCGGCGATGCTGGCGGCTTCGGCGATCGGCTGGTTCGCCTCGGCGGAAGACGCCGCCAAGGCAATGGCGGCGGCGCCGGCCAGGCGTGTCGATCCGGATATGACGCTGGTGCCGGCTTACCGGGCGCGCAAGTCGATCTACCGCGACCTCTATCACGCGACACGCGACATCCACGCGCGACTCGGTGCGATCTGAGTTCAAGCGCAGCTTGCCTGCGTGAGGCTCCCATGCCCAACCTGCCCAGCTTGGGATTTTGCGTCCTGCCCGGCCAATGCTAGACTCATCGGGCTCATGAAAGCAGTATTTCATCTTGCCGCCCTGCCCTGGATTGTCGCGCTTGCGGCAGCTCCAATGACGGCGCGTGCGCAGGACGAGCCGCCCTTTGAGGTCACGCTCGACATGGACAATGACGGCCGGATGGATCGGGCCGCGATCGCGGCGGATTCCGACACCGGGCTGGCGGATCTCTCGATCTATCTGGCTGCCGGCGAAGGAAAGCTCGATCCTTCGCGCAAGCCTGATTTTGTCAAAAAGGCGCTGACGCAGGACCGTATTCTCGGGTTCGAAAGCAAGGGCAAGGGATCGCTTGTCGTCACCTCGTGCTTCGGCTGCGGCGCCAACAAATCATGGGATGCGACGCTGACCATCGTCTGGCGCGGCGGTAAATTCCTTGTCGCCGGCTACAGTCGCGACTGGGACTGGAATGTGCAGAAAGCCGACGGCTCGGTCGAGACGACGCTGGGCGGCTGCGACATCAATTTTCTCACCGGCAAAGGCACCGCTTCAAAGGACCTGGACGACGGCAAACCGGTCGCGGGAAAATTCGTGCCGATCGCACTGGCCGACTGGTCGGACGACAGTCGTCCGGAGCCCTGCGAATTCTGACCGAGGCCGACAGCGCTCAACGGTTGAGTAGGCCTTTGGCCGCATCCTCATCGGTAATGAGCACCGAAATCCTGGTGTTGGCGAGCGCCGCACGCATGACGGCGACCTTCTCCTGACCGCCTGACACCAGGATGATGCTCGGAATATCGGACAGATCCTGCAGCGGATAGGCGCAGACGCGGCGGTTGACCTCATGGTCGACAGGGTGGCCCTCGGCGTCGATGAAATGGCACAAGAGGTCGCCGACCGCGCCGGCCGCCTGCAATTCCTCGAGTTCGCTCGGTTTGATGAAGCCGTAATTGGCGATCGGGCTGTCCTTGGAAAACGAGCCGACGCTGAGCACGGCGATGTTGGCGCGGCGCGCGCGGAAGACGACATCCTGAACGCTGCGCTGGCTCATGAAGGCATCGCGCTGTTCCGGCTTGTCGGCATAGACCGGCACCGGCAGCAGGAAACATTCAGCGCCGATCTTTTCGGCGAACTCCCAGGCGCTTTCGGTCGGGTTGAGCGGCTGCGCGTGGGTAAGGCCGCCGAGCATCGAGACGACCGTCGTCCTGGCAATCGGCCGCCTCGGCAATTCGTTGATGGCGAATTTCAGCGTCCGGCCCCAGCCCAGCGCAATGACGTCGCCGGCATTGACGTTGTCGGCGAGATAGGCGGCAGCCGCGTGGCCGATCATCAGCGGCGCGTTGCTGCGGTCGGCGGCCGACGGCACCACGACCGCCTGGCTTAGCCCAAAGCGCTGCTTCAGGCTCTCCTCGAGCTGCACGCATTCGACGACACTGTCGCGAATGCGGAACTGCACGATGCCCTCCTCTCGCGCAGCGGAGAGAATGCGGTGCACCTTGATGCGGCCGACGCCGAGGATCTCGGAAATGCGCTCTTGCGTCAGACCTTCGACATAGTAATGCCAGGCGGCCCGGGCCTTGAGCTCGGCATCGGGGAAGCGCGAGGCCTTCTCGTTTTCGACGGTCGCCATCTTTTGCCCTCCCGCGGCAGATTTCGGAAATCTTTCCGCAAGCGCCGCCCCCTGGCCTTCCCTAGGACAAACCGCCCTGTGGCGCAAACCACCGCCGAATGGCGCAACGGCTCTTGACAATTTTCTAATGAACAGTTTAGCTGAACAAAATTGCATATCAAAGATAAATTGTTCACAGGGAGGTGCCTGGTGAACAAGAGCGGACGGCAGGCCATCGTCGTTTCGCTGACGGAGGAGACGAAGTGGCCGTGAGTAATGATGCAAGCGAGTCGAAGGCTGGCGAGTTGAAAGCCGCGCCCGGCACTCAAGGTGCGACGGCCGCGAAGCTTTCGGCGCTGTTTGCCGGAACCATGGGGCCGCTGATCGGGCTGCTGCTGCTTTGCCTGGCGCTGACGCTGACCACCGACACGTTCCTCACCGTGCGCAACATCCTCAACGTACTTGACCAGATCACGGTGCTCGGCATCATGGCAATCGGGATGACGCTGGTGATCCTGATCGGCGGCATCGATCTCTCGGTCGGCTCGGTGCTGGCGCTGGCCGCCATGGTGATGGGCTTTGTCTCCCACCCCGACTATCTCAATCTCGGCCTTGCGGCCGGCGTCGTCGCAGCACTGGTCGTCGCCGGCCTTTGCGGACTGGTGTCCGGCCTGCTGGTGACCGTCACCCGGCTGCCGCCGTTCATCGCGACGCTGGCGATGATGTCGGTGGCGCGCGGTCTTGCCAATATGATCACCGACGGTTCGCAGATTGTCGGCTTTCCCGACTGGTTCACCAGCCTGTCGATCATCCGCCATTTCGGCTTCCTGTCGGTCACAGTCGGGGTGATGATGGTGCTGGCGATCGTCTTCGCCATCTTCCTCAACTACCGCGCCACCGGCCGCAGCCTTTACGCCATCGGCGGCAGCGCCGAGGTGGCGCGGCTCTCCGGCATTCCGGTGAAGTCACTGACCAACTGGGTCTACGCCATCTGCGCCGTACTTGCGGGTCTTGCCGGCATCGTGCTCGCCGCGCGGCTGGATTCGGTGCAGCCGAGTTCCGGCCTCGGCTATGAGCTCGACACCATCGCGGCGGTGGTGATCGGCGGCGCCAGCCTGTCGGGCGGCATCGGCTCGATCGGCGGCACCGCGGTCGGCGTACTCATCATCGGCGTGCTGCGCAACGGGCTCAATCTGCTCGGCGTCTCGCCCTTCATCCAGCAGGTGGTGATCGGCGTGGTGATCGCGCTGGCGGTCGCCAGCGATACCTGGCGGCGCAGGGCGCGATAGAGAACGGGGCACAATTGAGAATTCGCCCGGAGCGTCCGGGCGATAGACGGATCGGTCGATCCGAAACTGGGATGTTCCAAGGGGCGCGATGCGCTGGCGGGACAGTTTGACTATCAACGGAGGAAAAACATGCTGACCAAACGTTCACTGCTGCTCGCCGCTGCCGCCATCATTCCTATGCTCGGGCTGACCGACATGGCCTCGGCCAAGGAGGCCAAGAAACTCGGCCTCGCCGTGGCCAATTTGCAGGCCGACTTCTTCAACCAGATCAAGCAGTCGGTCGAAGCCTACGGCAAGGAGAAGGGCATCGAGATCGTCACCGTCGACGCCAAGGGCGATTCAGCGACCCAGGTCAGCCAGGTGCAGGATCTGATCACGCAGAACATCGACGCGCTGATCTACATTCCGGCCGGCGCCACAGCCGCCACCGTGCCGACCAAGACCGCCAAGGCTGCCGGCATCCCGGTCGTCAATGTCGACCGCAACGCCGACGGCGCGCCCGGCGACACCTTCATCGCCACCAACAGTGTCGCCTCGGCGCAGGCGGTGTGCGACTACATCGCCAAGCAGGCCGGCGGCAAAGGCGAACTGATCATCATCCACGGCCAGAAGGGCACCACGCCGGAAGTGGATCGCTCGAAGGGCTGCGGCGAAGCGCTCAAGGCCTATCCCGATATCAAGGTGGTCGGCGAATTGTGGAGCGAAGGCTGGCACCAGGACGAAGGCTTCAAGCTGACGCAGGACCTTTTGCAGTCGCATCCCGATGTCTCCATCGTCATCGGCCAGGCCGATGCGCTGGCGCTGGGTGCGGCACAGGCGGTCAAGGTCGCCAATCCCGGCCACAAGGTCTGGGTTGCCGGCTTCGATGGCGACGTGGCCGCGCTCAAGGCGCTGAAGGACGGCGTGTTCGACGTCACCGCGACGCAGCAGACGCAAGGCATGGGCCGGCTCGCCGTCGATGCGGCGATCAAGCTGGTGGCGGGCGAGAGCGTTCCGGCCGAACAGCTGCAGGATGCGACGCTGACCACCAAGGACAATGTCGAGCAGTTCATCGCCAAGCATCCGTAACGACCGGCACCGCTTAAGAGAGCGCCACGATGTCTCCTGATCCTCGCCACAGCGAAAGCCCGCACAACGGGCTCTTCGTCAACGGCCTTTGCAAGAGCTACGGACCGGTCCAGGTCCTGGCCGATGCAAGCTTTGAGGTGCGGCCGGGCGAGGTTGTGGCGCTGCTCGGCGAAAACGGCGCCGGCAAGTCGACGGTGTCCAATATCATCGCCGGCTCGACCCGGCCCGACGCGGGCACCATCATCTGGCGGGGGAAACCTTATTCCCCCGCCTCGCCTGCCGCGGCAATCGATGCCGGTGTGGGCATGATCCATCAGGAACTGAAGCTGCTGCCGGATCTGTCGGTGGCGGAAAACGTCTATGTCGGGCGCCTGCCGATGCGCGGCGGCCGCATCGACCGCGCAGCAATGAACGCCAATGCCTCGGCGCAGTTGAAGCGGCTTGGCCTCGACGTCTCGCCCGAGCGCAAGGTGGGCACGCTGCGCATCGCCGCCCAGCAGCAGGTCGAGATCGCCAAGGCGCTGACGCTGAATGCCGAATTGCTGATCTTCGACGAACCGACCGCAGCGCTTGGCGGCGAGGAAACGGAGCTTTTGTTCCAGCAGATCCGCAAGCTCAAGGCGGAAGGCATGTCCTTCATCTATATCAGCCATCGTCTCGACGAGATCGCGCAGATTGCCGACCGCGTGGTGGTGATGCGCGACGGACGCATCGTCGCCCGCCACGAGCGCGCCGATATTCCCGTGCGCACAGTGGTGGAGCAGATGGTCGGCCGCTCGGTCGAGCGGATGTTCCCGCATCTGTCGCCACCGCGCGAGGAGACGCTGCTCGAGGTCGACAACCTGTCCTCGCCGGAGAAGAGCTTCAACAACGTTTCCTTCTCGGTCAAAGCAGGCGAGATCCTCGGCATTGCCGGGTTGATCGGCGCCGGCCGCACCGAACTGGTGCGGGCGATCGCCGGCGCCGATCCGATCTCGTCGGGCTCGGTGCGCGTTGCCGGCAAACCGGTGCATCTCAGCGGGCCAGCGGCAGCCATCAAGGCCGGCGTCGTGCTGGTGCCGGAAGACCGAAAGGCGCAAGGCGTCGTTCTCGACCAGACCATCGGCGAGAATTTGGCGTTCGGCAATTTCGACCATGTCGCGCCGAAAGGCTGGGTGTTTCCGAAAGCGGTGCAGAAATTCGCCGAAGCCGGCATCGCAAGGCTCGGGGTCAAGGGCAAACCTGGCCAGGCGGTCAGCAAGCTTTCCGGCGGCAACCAGCAGAAGGTGATCATCGCCAAATGGGTGTCGCGACCGCCGAAGGTGTTCATCCTCGATGAGCCGACGCGCGGCATCGATGTCGGTGCGCGTGCGGCGATCTACGACGTGATCGCCGACCTCGCCCGCTCCGGCATGGCGGTGGTGGTGGTCAGCTCCGACCTCGAGGAGGTGCTGGGCCTGTCACACCGGGTGCTGGTGCTGAGCCGCGGCCGCCAGCGCGGCATTCTCGACCGCAGCGAGGCGAGCAATGTCGCGGTGATGGAACTCGCCACGAGCTGAGGACAGGAGTCGGAACAAAGCGCAGCAGGTGGTATCCTCCCAAGGACCGGACCGCGCGGGGCGCCAGCAAAGACTGGCGCCCCTTCACTTCAGGAGGGGGAACAACATGAAACTATTCGATCTCAGCGGCGACGTAGCGCTGGTAACAGGCGCCGGCAGCGGCATTGGCCAGGCCATTGCCATCGGACTCGCCGAAGCCGGCGCCGACATAGCCTGTTTCGGCCATGCCTCGAAAGGCGGGCTGGATGAGACCGCGCACAGGATCGCCGCGCTTGGCCGCAAGGCGGTGGTGCTGACCGGGACGGTGACGTCGGAGGCCGACCTGGCGACCGCAGTCGAGCGCACGGAAAAGGAGCTCGGCGCGCTGACCATCGCCGTCAACAATGCCGGCATTGCAGGAGCCGAGGCCGCCGAGACGCTGTCGCTGGAGAAGTGGCAGAAAATCTACGACGTCAATGTCAGCGGCGTGTTCCTGTCCTGCCAGGCCGAAGCGCGCGCCATGCTGACGCGGCGCAAGGGCTCGATCATCAACATCGCCTCGATGTCGGGCTCGATCGTCAATCGCGGCCTGACCCAGGCGCATTACAATTCGTCGAAGGCGGCGGTCATCCACATGTCGAAAAGCCTCGCAATGGAATGGGCCGATCGCGGCCTGCGCGTCAATGTGGTGAGCCCAGGCTACACGCTGACGCCGATGAACAAGCGGCCGGAGGTCGCCGAACAGATCAAGATCTTCGAACGCGACACGCCCATGGGGCGCATGGCGACGCCGGAAGAAATGGTCGGCCCGACCGTGTTCCTGGCCAGCCGCGCCGCGAGTTACGTCACCGGCATCGACCTGATCGTCGATGGCGGCTTTGTCTGCTGGTAGGAGAAGAAAAGTGCAGAAGCGTTTTGAAGGCAAGACTGCGGTCATCACCGGCGCGAGCGGCGGCATCGGCGCGGCGATGGCGAAGCGCTTCGCCGAGGAAGGTGCCGCGATCGTGGTCAGCGCCATCGATACCCGCGTCGAGGACGTCGCCGCCGGCCTTAAAGCGGGGGGCGCCAAGGTCGCGTCGATGCGCATGGACGTGACCAAGAAGGATGAGGTTACAGCGCTTTACGATCTCGCCGAGAAGGAATTCGGCCGTGTCGACATTTCGGTGCAGAATGCCGGCGTCATCACCATCGCCCGGATCGAGGCGATGACCGAGGCCGAGTGGGACAAGGTGATGGCCGTCAACACCAAGGGCGTGTTCCTGTGCTGCCAGGAAGCGATCGCGCGCATTCGCAAGCATGGCGATGGCGGCCGGCTGATCAACACGGCATCGGGCCAGGCGCGGCAGGGTTTCATCTACACGCCGCACTATGCGGCGTCGAAGTTCGGCGTCGTCGGCATTACCCAGAGCCTGGCCAAGGAAGTGGCCAAGGAAAAGATCACCGTCAACGCCATCTGCCCCGGCATCATCGACACGGACATGTGGGCCTATAATGACGCCGCCTGGGGCAAGCTGATGGGTGACTACAAGCCCGGCGAGCTGATGGCCGAATGGGTGAAGAACATCCCGATGGGGCGCGCCGGCAGCGGCGAGGACGTGTCCGGCCTGGTCAGCTTTCTCGCCAGCGACGACGCCACCTACATCACCGGCCAAACCATCAATGTCGATGGCGGCCTGATCATGTCGTGAACGTCAGCTCTGGCGGTTGGCAATCGACCAGTCTGAAATTCCGCAGTGCACAGGGCATCAGCCGTTGCGCCGCATGAACGTTGGTATATATAATTTCATCTCATGAAACGGCCTTGGCGGGGATGGGGCTCGCCGGCCGAGACCATGGGACCTTGATGGCTCGCACGTCTGAGAGCGCCGCTGGAGCGGCGATCGATCTGTTGACGATTGCTCACGCAGCAATCCATCCGATGCCATGACGCGGGCCCGCCCGGCATCACATAAACACCAAGTCGAGCAACCATTTCGCCTGCGCAAGTTGCGGCCGCGGCAATGGCATGGTGCGAACGAACTTGCGCAACGACCCGCCTTTCCAACACAATCAAGAAAAGACGCAAGAAGGGAACGGTCAAGAAATTTCCACATGGTTTGACAGGAGAACAAGCATGTCATTTCGCAGTGTGATTTCGAACCTATCAATAGGAGCCCTTGCACTTGCCGCCGCAAGTGCGCTTACATCACCGGTCCACGCAGCAGCACCCGAATCCAACGACCCGATCAAGATCGCGCTCTTCGACTGGACCAGCGTCAACCTCAACGCCAAGATCCTTGGCGGTATCCTCGAAAAGCTCGGCTATACCGTCGAATATCCGACAGCCGACTACCTCTCCAGCCTGACCACCGGCCTCACCAATGGCGACCTTGATGTCGGCCTGGAGTTCTGGGACACGACGGCCGGCGAAGCGATGAAGGCTTCAGACGCCACCGGCCAGACCGAGCGGCTCGGCAAGCTCGGGCCGAAGGCCAAGGAGGAATGGTGGTTTCCCGAATATATGAAGGAGAAATGCCCCGGCCTGCCCAATTGGGAAGCGCTGAAGGACCCGAAATGCGCCGAGGCGTTCTCGACAGCGGAGACGGCGCCGAAGGGCCGCTATCTCGGCGGCCCGGTAACCTGGGAGGGTTTTGACGACGAGCGCGTCGAGGCGCTGAAGCTGCCCTTCACCGTCATCCATGCCGGCACCGACGCGGCGATGTTCGCCGAACTGGACTCGGCCTATCAGCGCAAGGCGCCGATCATGCTGTGGATCTATTCGCCGCACTGGGCGCCGGCCAAGTACAAGGGCGAGTGGGTTGAATTCCCGGAGTATACGCCCGAGTGCTACACCGATCCGAAATGGGGCACCAACCCGGATGCCAAATATGATTGCGGCAAGCCGCATGGCGAGATCTGGAAATACTCCTGGTCCGGCATGAAGGACAAATGGCCGATCGCCTACAAGGTGACCAAGGCCTACACGATCGACACCGATGAGCTCAACAAGATGAGCGGCGAGATCGATCTTGGCGGCAAGACGCCGGAAGACGTCGCCGCCGCCTGGATCGCTGCCCACGAAGCCGACTGGAAAGCCTGGGCGCAGTGATCGCCTGACTGGAAGCCGGACCCGGCCTAGCGGCCGGGTCTTATCTCCATTTTCCAGAAGGACCATTGGATGACGGAAGCGACTGAACCGCAGGCAGTTGGCACGCCAAAGGATGCGCGGCCGATAAAGCTTGCCTGCCGCAACGTCTGGAAACTGTTCGGATCGAACGCGGCCAGCTTCATCCGCGAGCGTGACGGCAAGGCCAGCATGGCCGATGTCGCTGCCGCAGGACTGGTGGGTGCGGTGCGCGCCGTCGATCTCGAAATACGCCAGGGCGAGATCTTCATCATCATGGGGCTATCCGGCTCCGGCAAGTCGACGCTGGTGCGCTGCATGTCGCGGCTGGTCGAGCCGACCCACGGCAAGGTCGAATTCGAAGGCAACGACCTGCTCAAGATTTCCGATGCGGCGCTGATCGAACTGCGGCGTCATCGCATGGGTATGGTGTTCCAGAATTTTGCGCTGCTGCCGCATCTTAACGTGCTCGACAACATTGCCTTTCCCCTGAGCATCCAGGGCCAGGACCGACCGACGCGCGAAACGAGAGCGCGGGAGGTGATCGATCTCGTGGGCTTACGCGGCCGCGAGCATTTCTATCCGCGCGAACTCTCCGGCGGCCAGCAGCAGCGCGTCGGCATTGCCCGCAGCCTCGCGACCAAGCCGGAGATCTGGTTCCTCGACGAGCCGTTCTCGGCGCTCGACCCGCTGATCCGCCGCGAGATGCAGGACGAACTGATGCGGCTGCAGACCATGCTGCACAAGACCATCGTCTTCATCACCCATGATTTCGACGAGGCGATAAGGCTTGCCGACCGCATCGCCATCATGAAGGATGGAGAGGTCATCCAGACCGGCACGCCGGAACAGCTGGTTGTCAACCCGGCGACCGACTATGTCGCCGAATTCACCCGCGATGTCGACCGCGCCAAGGTGATTTCGGCGCGCAGCCTGATGCGTGCCTGCGATGGCGCCGAGCACGGCGGCACGGTTTTGCCCGACGCCAAGATCGCCAGCTTCTCGGCCAGCATTGTCGCGTCGGGTAAGCCCTTCGCCGTGGTCAACGGCAGCGGCAGGCCGATCGGCGAGGTGACGCCGCAATCGGTGATCGAGTTGCTGGCCGGTATCGAGCATACGAGAGCCGGCGCATGACGGTGACGGCAAGCGCCAGCCAAACGAGGCCACCGGTTCAGCGCTGGCTGCTGGTCTGGGCGCTGGCGCTGGCCGCCGTGCTGGTGGTGTTTCTGCTGCAGGACAGACTGCCCTGGGCCGTCAACTATCCGGCCGAGGCGGTTATCCCGGTCGCCGACTGGGTCAGTGCGCTGATGCGCTGGATCAAGTCGAACTTGTCCTGGCTGACCCGCTCGATCACCGCGGTGCTCGGCGTTCCCCTCGATTTCGCGCTCGACCTGCTGGCCAAGAATTTCAAGATTGGTCACGGTGCCGATGCCTATGTCCTGCCGCGCCTGTCCTGGATCGGCGTCTGCGTAGCCGCCTTCATCGCCGGGCACGCCGTGGGCGGTAGAAAACTCGGCATGCTGGTCGGCGGCTGCTTCCTCTACACCGCGCTGTTCGGCCAGTGGACCAGCGCCATGCTGACACTGGCACTGATTTCCATCGCGGTGCCGTTCTGCATCGTCACCGGCCTGTTCGCCGGCATCTGGGCGTGGCGCAAGCCATGGGCCGAGCGGCTGATCATCTCCCCTGCCCTCGATTTGATGCAGACCATCCCGACCTTCGCCTATCTCATCCCGATGCTGCTCCTGTTCGGCAACAGCCCGGTCTCGGCGATGATCGCCACCGCCATCTTCGCCACGCCGCCCATGGTGCGGGCAACGATGCTGGGTCTGTCGCGGGTGCCCTCCGAGATCGACGATTTCTCAGAGATGGCCGGCTGCACGGCGCGGCAGAAATTGTGGCGCGTGCAGCTGCCGTCGGCGCGGCCGACACTGATGATCGGCGTCAACCAGGTGATCATGCTGGCGCTGAACATGGTGATCATCGCCTCGATGATCGGCGCCGGCGGCCTCGGCTATGATGTGCTGCTGGCGCTGCGTGCGCTGAAGGTCGGCGAAGCGATGGAAGCCGGGCTCGCCATTGTGGCGCTCGCAATCGCGCTCGACCGGCTGAGCCAGGCGATCGCGCATAAGCAGGCAAAAGGCCACGTTCAACGGCAGGCGAACCAGAGCGTTTGGCGGCGCTATCCCAATCTGTCGCTGGCCATCGCCATCCTGGTCGTGACGACGCTGCTCGGCCTGTTCGTACCGGCCTTCGCAGCGGTGCCGAAGGAGATCACCTTCACCACCGCGCCACTGTGGAAGGCGGCGGTGAGCTGGGTGACGATCAACTTCTTCGACGTGATCGAAGCGTTTCGCGTGGCGCTCATCCTCAATGTACTGAACCCGCTGCGCGCCTTCTGCGAAGGCTTTCCGTGGCTCGGCGCGGTGGCCCTGCTCGGCCTCGCCGGCTATCAGCTCAGTGGCCTGCGTTTGGCCGCCCTTGTCGCGGCGCTGACCGCCTTCTGCGCCGTCACCGGCCTTTGGGAAAAGACTATGGCCACAGTCTATCTCTGCGGCATCTCGGCCTTCATCGCCTGCCTGATCGGCATTCCGATCGGTCTCGCGGCCGCCCGCAGCGACCGCTTCGAAAAGATCGTCACGCCCATCATCGACACGCTGCAGGTGCTGCCGTCCTTCTGCTTCATCATTCCCGTGGTGATGCTGTTCCGGGTCGGCGACGTCACCGCCATGATCGCAACGGTCGCGTTCGCCGTGGTGCCAGCGATCCGCTACACCGATCACGGCATCCGGCAAGTGCCGCCGGCGCTGATCGAGGCGGCGAAGGTTTCCGGCTGCACGCCGCGCCAGACCTTCTTTCGCGTGCAATTGCCGCTGGCGCTTCCCGAAATCATGCTGGGCGTCAACCAGACGATCCTGATGGCGCTGGCGATGATCATCATCTGCGCCATGGTCGGCACACGCGACCTCGGCCAGGAAGTCTTCATCGCGCTGTCCAAGGCCGATTCCGGACGCGGCATTGTCGCGGGTCTCGCCATCGCTTTCATCGGCATCGTCGCAGACCGGCTGTTCAATGCCTGGACGGCGAAGGCGCGGGCAAGACTAGGATAATTGTTGAATGTCCAATCCCGGCGAACCGCCTTTTGCCGTACTCGTCTTCGACATGGCCAAGACCGGCGAGCCGGACGGGGAGCACGTAGTTTCGGGGTTTGAGACGCTGGAGGCGGCGACGTCCTACGCCATTGCGCGGGTTCGCGCCTCGGTGGAGGAGTTGCGCAAGCCCGGCATCGCCACTGCTGAGCTTCGCCAGCTCTGGCACCTCTATGGCGAAGACTGTTCGGTGCTGAACGCCGGAGGGCGCGGCAGCGATCTACTCGACGATTTCATTGCGACGCCGTCGATGCCGGCCGAATGCAACTGGCAAGTTCTCGCGCCAAGGCTGCGCCGCTTCCGCGCCTCGCTGCTGATCTCCAACGGCAACAACGAATCCGTCTGGGCGGGCGGCTTCTTTCGCTCGACCTACAGGCTGACGCGAGACGGCCTCCTCGAGCGCTTTGGCGACGACGCCATTGCCGCCTTCAAGGCCAAGGGGATCGAGCCGGCGGAGCCGACGAAGCTCATGGTCGCCAATTACTTCGAGCTTCCCGACCCGCCCTACCCGCCGCCAGGCGTGACGCTGCGATCCTGGAAGGTCGAGGTCGGTTTTGTCTGCCATGACGTGAAGTTCGGCGGCGACGCCGCCGGAATCTTCGCCTGGCCGCAAGAGCCCACCGACTGGGCGCTCAGAACCATGCAGTTCCTGCTGATGGCCGACATGATGGCCATGCGCGGCGATGGCCCCGACTGGGCCAACGACTGCGAGATACTAACCGCCAAGGTGACCGAGACGGAGGCGCCTCCCGACTATCCGCTGGATTGAAGTGATGATCATCACCTGCCCCGTGGCCGGCACACGCGATCTCGGCCAGGAAGTGTTGGTCGCACTGTCCAAAGTCGCGGCATTGTCGCGGGCTGGCAACAACCTGCCATCGACATCATCGCGGTCGGTCTTCGACCCCTGAGCCGCGAAAGCTCAAGCACGGCTCGGATAGACGGTTTCGCCTCTTCTGGAGTTCGCCTCTTCTGGAAATGGCAGGCCGCGCTCCAGCTCTTGACTTTGACGCATTTTCGCGCGGAAAGCTGCTTCATCCTCGACCAGCCTGAGCTTGCTGCCGAATGCCCGATCAGCGCAAACCGCCTTTTACTGTCGTCGTCTTCGACATGGCCAAAACCGGCGAGCATGTGGTTTCGGGGTTTGAGACGTTGGATGCGGCTACGTCCTACGCGATTGCTCGGGTTCGCGCCTCGGTGGAAGAGCTGCGCAAGCCTGGCATCGCAGCAGCCGAGCTCCGGCGGCACTGGCATATCCATGGTGAGGATTGCACGGTGCTGAACGCCAATGTGCGCGGCAGCGATCTGCTTAACGATTTCATCGCGACGCCGGGGACACCGGCCGAATGCGACTGGCGGGCGCTGGCGCCACGACTGCGCCGTTTCTACGCCGCTGTGAACGTCTTCAACAACGATGGCAAATCTATCCGGGTCAGCGGCTTTTTCCGCGCGACCTACCGGTTATGGCACGCTGGCCTGCTCGCACGATTTGGCGACGACGCCATCGCCTCCTTCAAAGCCAAAGGCATCACGCCGGCAGTGCCGACGAGAGTCTCGGTCGACCATCACTTCGAGCAGCCCGATCCGCCGCGCCCGCCGCTCAGCGATATCAGGCCGTTGCTGTCGTGGAAGGTCGAGATCGATTTCGGATGCACCGATGTGAGGTTCGGCGCCAAAACCGACGGCGTCTTCGCCTGGCCCGAGGAGCCGACCGGCCGGGCACTCAACGACATGACACATCTGCTGATGGCTGACAGGCTGTCTATGTACGGCACCGGCCCGGAGGGTGCCTATTATAGCGAATTGGTGTGGGTCAAGGTGACGGAGACCGATGCGGCTCCCGACTACCCTCTGAATTGAAACTGGGCCGGTGCCGGCGCATTGTTTTGCATCACGCCGACCTATTCCGCCGCCACGCCCTTCACCTGGAGATAGCTTTCCATCGAGTCGTCCAGCGCCTGCAGCCAGGGCGTATGGTGCAATGGCGCCATGGTGCCGGTCATCAGCGAGCGGTAGGCGTGGTCGCGAAAGCTCATAATGTCTTCCGCCTTGTGGTGCTCCCATTCCATGAAGGTCTGGTTGACCGCCTCGACGTCGAAGCCGGGATAGTCGGTCTGGTCCATCAGTTCCTTGGTGTAGTCGCCCTGGAACCAGATCATCTGCTCGGCGTCTTCCAGCGTCTCTTCGCGTGCCCGCCACTTGGCGCCGTGCTCGGCCATCGCCTGTCCCGACGGCAGCTTGATGCGGCCCATGATGACGTCACGGGCGAACCAGGCCTGGGCGTCGAACATGTTGAAAGTGTAGAACTGGTCCTGCATGCCGATATAGGACAGTTTCGGGTTCTTCTCCCACACGACGCCCTCATAGAGCCCGTCCGGCCACATGCGGTTGGCGGTCTTCAGCTTCAGCTCTTCCGTGAGGAACGGGAAGGAATGCAGATAGCCGGTGCACAGGATGATGGCGTCGACATCTTTTGTGGTGCCGTCCTTGAAGTGCGCCGTCTTGCCGACGACCTTCTGCAGCAGCGGCACTTCCTTCCAGTTCTCCGGCCATTTGAACCCCATCGGCTTGGAGCGGTAGCTGGAGGTGATCGATCTGGCGCCGTATTTGTAGCATTGCGAGCCGATGTCCTCGGCAGAATAGGAGCGGCCGATGATCAGTATGTCCTTGCCCTTGAACTCCATGGCGTCGCGAAAATCATGGCTGTGCAGGATACGGCCGTTGAAGGTCGAAAAGCCTTCGAAATAGGGAACGTTGGGAACCGAGAAATGCCCGGAAGCGACGACGACATTGTCGAACTCTTCGGAGTAGGTGACGTCGTTGGTGCGGTCATGCGCGGTGACAGTGAATTTCCTGCTCTCGTCCGAGAAGGTGACCATGCGCACCGGGCTGTTGAAGCGCACCCATTTGCGCAGGCCTGATTTCTCGACGCGACCCTTGATGTAATCCCACAAAACGGCGCGCGGCGGGTAGGATCCGATCGGGCGGCCGAAATGCTCCTCGAACGTATAGTCGGCGAATTCCAGGCATTCCTTCGGTCCGTTCGACCAGAGGTAGCGGTACATCGAGCCGTGGACGGGGTCGCCATGCTCGTCGAGGCCGGTGCGCCAGGTGTAGTTCCACAGGCCGCCCCAGTCCGACTGCTTTTCGAAGCAGACGATTTCGGGGATCTCGGCGCCCTTGTCGGCAGCCGACTTGAAGGCCCTGAGCTGGGCCAGACCGGATGGCCCCGCTCCAATGACGGCAACGCGCGTTTTCATGGCAGGCCTCCCGGTGTCATTCGATTTTTGGAATTGCTCTTACGAAACAAATTTCACTCACAGGACAGTAATTGCCTCTTGGATGCTGTCAACAGGCCTTGTGGAGAAACCGCGTTTCGCCCCAGCGGATTTCCGGAAAAACGGATGACGGCGTAAATCCTGTTCGGACACCATTCGACTTAAGGGGCTTGCTGCGCGGTTGCGTTTCTGTATCGGCACCGAATATGTTCACCTGGAGTGAAATAATCATGGGGATTCGGAGGCGAGATGGCGAAGACAAGTTCCGATTCCAAGACTGCTTCGACAAGGGCAAAGCCACCGGCAAAGGCCTCCGTGGACGGAAAAACCATCCGCGCGCCGCTGACGCAGAATCCGCACGCCATTCGCGACACGCGCGAAAAAGTGCTGGAGGTGGCGATCGGGCGCGAGGTGCGCGCCTTCCGCAAGAAGCTCGGCATCACCGTCGCCGATCTCGCCGTCGCCACCGATATTTCGCTGGGCATGCTGTCGAAGATCGAGAACGGCATCACCTCGCCGTCGCTGACCACACTGCAGGCGCTGTCGAGGGCGCTCGGCGTTCCCGTCACCGCCTTCTTCCGCCGATTCGAGGAAGAGCGCAGCGCCGTCTTCGTCAAGGCCGGCGAAGGGCTAGATGTCGAACGCCGCGGCACCCGCGCCGGCCATCAATACAATCTGCTCGGCCATATCGGCTCCAACACCAGCGGCGTCGTCGTCGAGCCCTATCTGATTACGCTGACCGAGGATTCGGATGTGTTCCCGACCTTCCAGCATGAGGGCATGGAATTCCTCTATATGCTGGAGGGCGAGGTGGTGTACCGGCACGGCAGCAACCTCTATCCGATGAAGCCGGGCGACAGCCTGTTCTTCGACGCCGACGCGCCGCACGGGCCGGAGCAACTGACGAAACTTCCGATGCGGTATCTGTCGATTATTTGCTATCCGCAGAGCGCGGGGTAGTCGGACCGCCGCAGCCCGCTCACCCGGATTGCCCCGAGGGGAGAGGAGTCTGGCGTCAGCGCTGGCGATCTCTTCTCCGCTCGGGGAGAAGGTGGCCGCGCAGCGGCCGGATGAGGGGGCCTTTAGTCCGGCCCGAACCCCGGTGACGTCGCACTGCCATCATCCAGCTTCGACAGCCATTCCACCAATGTCGGCCGATACCGCGTCAGGCCCTTGTAGGTGGCCAGCTCTTCCGGCAAATCCCGGATCACCCGGTGCAGTCGCCTTGCCCATTTCGGCTGTGTCACCAGTTCGTCCATCTTGATCAGATAGCAGCGGATCGGGAAGACGATGCCGTTCGAGCGCGGCAGGCGCCAGAAGCTTTGCAGTTCGACGCGCAGATGCACCTTGTCGCCGACATTTTCGGGCGTCACCGTCGCGCGGTCCGGGCCCCATTTGTGGTAATTCTCCGGACTGGTGTCGAGGCGCGGGTTGATGGTCATCGTCCAGTTGAGACGCCGCGCCGGCTTGCCCTGCTGGATGTTGGTGAGGAACTTCAGCGCCCTGACGAAAATCCCCTTCTCATGCGCCAGCGGCACCGGCGCGTGCCATTCGAAGAAATTCATGCCGATGTCGAAATCGAGCGACCAGTCGGCCTGAGTGGTGACCATGCCGGCGTCCATCCAAAGATTGCCGTCGCGCTGATCGAGAATGCAGAAATCACCCTGGCTCTGGCGGGTGATGTACTCCATCGGCCCGTAAGGCAGTGTCGAGGTGTCGCCGAAGGTGAAGGTGTCGTCGATGCCGAGCGGCCGGTTGATCCAGCGCCAGCGGTCGCCGTCGCGGGTCAGGGTGAAATGCTCGGGATAGCCAAGTGCCTGTTGCTCCATCAAAAGTTCGAGCAGGTCCCAGCCGGCCAGCGTCATATGCGGCAGCGACTGGCAGCGCAGCGGATCGTCGGCCAGCACCAGTGCACGGTCCTGCATCTCGGCGACATAGTGCTCGTCGACGTCGATCAGGTTTTCCAGAACGCTGCCCTTGGGGCCAACCACATGCGGCTCGATGTTGACCGCATACATGTAGGCGTCTTCGTGGAACGGGAACGGAAACCGCCTGATGTGTTCCGGGCTGTTCCTGAAGGTGAAATCGTCGCGAAACGTTTCCTTGCGAAAGGTGATGCCCAAGCTGGCCTCCTATCTTTCCAGGACCAGCGACTTGCCTTCGAAGCGCGACACGCACGGCATGATCTTGCAGCCGGAACGATGGTCTTCCTCGCTGAGCCAGTGGTCGTTGTGGATGAACTTGCCGTCATACGAGACGACGTTGGTCTCGCACTGGCCGCAGACACCGCCGCGGCAGAGATAGGGCGGATCGACGCCGGCGGCCTCGATCGCTTCGAGCAGGCTCTGCTGCTCGCCGACGCGGATGGTCTTGCCGCTAACGGCAAGTGTGACGTCGAACGGCAGGCCGGGCTGGGGTGCCGCGAAATGCTCGTAGTGCACGGTCTCCGCCGGCCAGCCGAGAGCCGCAGCGCGCTCGCGCACCCAGTTGATCATGCCGGCCGGGCCGCAGACATAGAGATGGGTGCCGAGCGGCTGCGAGGACAAGAGACGGTCGAGTTCGATGCGCTCGTCGCGGTCGTCGTGATAGAGCCGGACGCGACGGCCATAGCGCTCCTGCAGCACATCGGCATAGGTGCCGAGCGAGGCGGTGCGGCAGGTGTAGTGCAGCTCGAAATTGCCGCCGGACCCGGCGAGCTGCGCGGTCTGCGCCATGAACGGCGTGATCCCGATGCCGCCGGCAAGCATCAGATGCTTCTTTGCCCTGAGGTCGAGCGAGAACAGATTGACGGGGTAGCTGACCACCATCTCCAGGCCAGGCTTGACGCTCCGGTGCATGAACAACGAGCCGCCGCGGCCGACATCGTCGCGGCGCACCGAGATGGTGTATTCGCGGGTGTCGAGCGGCGATCCCATCAGCGAATAGGGATTGAGCCTTGTGCGGTCGCCATCGCGCATCTCGACCACGACATGGGCGCCGCCGGAAAAGGTCGGCAAAAGCTCACCGTCACGGCGGCGGAAATGGAAGCGCGTCACCAGTTCGTTGACCGGGACGACGTCGCTGACGACGACATCGAGCTTGGTGGTGCCGGTGCTCATGGGAAGACCTCCTCTATGGGAGGGGTCTCCGAGCGATCCTCGGCATTTATGCAGACGCCCTGGAATGCTGCCAGCCGTCGCGAATAATGATCGCGCACCAGAAGCAGCAGGCCGCAATGCGCGCAGGTGGCCGGCTGCGTCGTCACATTTTCGGTGATGCCTTTGCAATGCACGCACTGCATGCGCCGCGCCAATGAGCCGCGATGCTCGGTCTGCATGGAGGTATGATCGATGCCGGCTTCGAGCGCCACCTGCATGGCCTGGCCGATCAGCCCTTCGGTGCCGGCGAGATAGAGGCGCAGGCCCATATGCGCGTTGGCAAGCGTCTGCTTCAGCCGGGGCAGCAGGCTGGCGAAGGTTGGCGCGACATGAAATTGCGCGGACTTCAGTGCCTCAAGAGCGGCAACGTGCTTGCCGTCGGCCCCGGGAATGAAGACGATTTCGGCGCCGTCGAAGAAGCCGGGGGGCGCCGTCCTTGCCATATCGACGATCGCCAGCGCGCCTTCCGCATCCGCCACGAAAAGATGATGCTTGCCGGGCTGCGGGGACAGGGTTCCGTAAATGGGCCGGCTGATGATCGTTTTGGCTGCCATTCTCTACTTCGTACCTCGAAACCCCTCGCTGTCGATTGTGCCTCAGCCTTTCGCCGTGCGCTTGGTCTTTTTGGGATCGTCGAAGGGCAGAGGCTGCGCCGTCGCCCTGATCGAACCGCTCTTGTTGCGGATCTCGAGCTTGGTGTCCTTGACCGCGCAGTCGACGTCGAGGCGGGCGATGCCCATCGATTTCTCGACCAGCGGCGAATACATGGCGCAGGTGACCACGCCCACCTTTTTGCCGTCGCGATAGACCGGCGCGCCCTCATCCGCGGGTTGCTTGCCGTCGAGCAGCACGCCGTAGATCTTGAAGCGCTCCTTGCCCTTGAGGCGGTAATGCTCTTCGGCGCCGCGAAAGCCGGTCTTGCCGGGGCTGACGGTGAAGTCGAGGCCGAGCTCCCACAGCGTGTCGCCGGGGCCTTCGTTCTCGAACGGATATTTCTGCGAGTTGTCATAGGGATAAAACAGCAAATAACTTTCGACGCGCAGCATATCGAGCGTGGTGAAGCGGCACGGAATGATGCCGGCGCTCTTGCCCTCGTCGAGGATCCTGTCCCAGATCGTGCCGGCGTCCTGGCCGCGGCAGAATATCTCGTAGCCGCGCTCGCCGGTATAGCCGGTGCGCGAGATCATGACGGGAAAGCCGAACAGCTGCGTCTGCATATGATGGAAATAGTTGAGGTCGCGAATGCCCGGCACATGCTTTGAGAGATAGTCGACCGCGGTCGGCCCCTGCAGCGACAGGTCGTGCAGATTGTCGTCGAAGCGCAGCGATACGTCGCGGCCGACGGAAGCGCGCTGCAATTCCTCATGGCCGGTGCCGGAGCCGTGCACCACCATCCAGGCGTTCGGCCCGGTGCGGTAGAGGATGCAGTCGTCGGTGAATTTGCCGGCCTCGTTCAGCATGCAGGCATAGGCCGACTTGCCGGGATAGATCTTCTCCACGTCGCGCGTCGTTGCCAGGTCGATAAGGTGTGAGGCGTGCGGCCCGGTGATGTGAACCTTCTTCAGGCCCGACACATCCATCAGCCCGGCCCTGGTGCGGATGGCGGTGTATTCCTCGTCGGCGTCCTTGTCGTAGGTCCAGGCGGTGCCCATGCCGCTCCAGTCTTCGAGCTTCGAGCCTAACGCGCGATGGCGATCCGCCAGGGTCGAAAATCTCCAGGATGCCGTCATGCGCAAATCCTCCGTTCGAAAATTCTATTGTGTTCCCGGCTCCCTGCGCGGAGGCGGGAGCATTTGGTCGAATTTGATCGCAAACGTCCTGATGCCGCAATACCCGGAAGCAAATAATTTCATTGTCAGGCAAAATTCGCGGCTGGGGACAAACGGTTAACCCAACGTAAAATCGGCTTGACAATTGCTGGATTCGGCCTGAATTTATGAAAAAAATTTCACTCTGTTGAAAGAGGGCAGCTGGCGGCCAATTCGGGGTCGGGCGCTGGAAAAGGGGAAAACCGATGTCAGATCTGCAGCAGCGCATCGAAGCGCTGTACCGTTCCGACCTGCGCGGATCCGCGCTCCTGATCATCTGCCTTTGGGCGACGATCCTCTTCGTGCTCGTCATGACATGGCCCTACATCCCGGACACCGGGATCAAGATCGTCGTCGCCATCGCTGCCGCCGCCGTGCTGATCTTCAATACGGCCGCCATCCTGGCGATGGTCAATCACTACAAGGAAGACAAGGACTTCATCTACGGTCTCGACATCAAGAACGCCGACGCGGCCCGCAACCGCAAGTCCTGAAAACAGAACGTCCTGAGGGGTAGAAGTCATGTCGCGCTACACGCCGCCGGAACAAGGCAAGGCCGGGCAGATTTTCGATATCGTGGTCGTCGTGGTCGCCATTTTCGTGGCGCTGTGGCTGCCATTGAAACTCGGCCTGGCGGGTGCGGCGAAATCCATCGACGCGCTCGATGCCAAAACCTGGGAAGCGTTGGGACAGAACCCGACCATGGCCTCGATCTGGGAAAAGCTCGGCTATACGCCGGAGACCGCGCACGACATCATCCAGAACCGCTTCCACTACATCATCGACTGGCCGACGCTGATCATCATGGCGGCGGTGCTGATCGGCTATTTCGTCTTCCTGTTCCGCGCCTCCGACCGCGAATATCGCGACGTCATCAACGAAAAGTTCGACGACAAGTAACGCCAGAGATTTTGGGGAAGCACGCTCATGTGGGTCGCACTCTCTTACGCATCGTGGGGCATCTCGGTCGTGCTTGCGCTGTGGATGCTCTACGACTGGTTCAAGATCGACACGACCTATTCCGAGGAGGTGCTGACTTCCTCGCGCGAAGGCGAGCTTGAAGCCGCTTCCGAAAAACACCGGATCTGAGTGGGGATTGAACAATGACGATCACGCTTGAACCGGCAATACACGGCGACAGAGTTTCACTGCTACGCGTGCTCGGCCCCGCCCATGTCTGGGCGCTTGGCGTCGGCATCGTGCTGGTCGGCGAATTCACCGGCTGGAATTTCTCGGCCGACAAGGGCGGCGCACTGGCGGCGCTGATCGTCTGCTGGGTGGTCGGGCTCTTGTACACTTCGGTCGCCATGATCGACTCCGAGGTGACATCGACGGTTGCCGCCGCCGGCGGCCAATACGCGCAGGCTAAGCACATTGTCGGGCCGCTGATGGCCTTCAACGTCGCGCTGTTCCTGGTCTTTGCCTACACCATGCTGGAGGTTTCGGACGCCATCCTGCTCGGCGACACCATCGTCGCCAAGGCCGGCGTCGAAGGGCTCACCCACAACTCCTTCATTGCCGCCACCATCGTCGTGCTGGCATGGCTGAACTATCGCGGCGTGCTGATGACGCTCAACGTCAACTTCGTCATCACGGCGATAGCCTATGTCTCGATCGTTATCCTGTTCTTCTCGGTCAGCCCCTGGACGCAGGGTGCTGTGCTGAAGCTCAACGAGTTGGTCACCCCCGGCAATGCGCTGCCCTATGGCTGGATCGGCGTCATCGCGGCCTTCCAGTTCGGCATCTGGTACTATCTCGGCATCGAAGGCACCACGCAGGCCGCCGAGGAAGTGCGCTCCCCGGCGCGTTCGCTGCCTTACGGCACCATGGCCGGCATGATCACGCTTTTGATCGCCGCCGCCATGACCTGGTATGTCTGCGCCTCGCTGATGCCCTGGGAGTACCTCGGTATCACCTATTATCCCTTGTGGGACGCCGGCAAGCTGACCGGCAGCCCGCTGCTGGAAAACCTGTTGTTCATCGCCACGCTGCTCGCTGCACTGGCATCGGCCAATGGCTGTATCAACGATGCGGCCCGCGCGTGGTTCTCGCTTGGACGCGACCGCTATCTGCCGACATGGTTCTCGGCCGTGCACCCGAAATACCGCACGCCCTATCGCTCGATCCTGTTCCTGTTGCCGATCGCGCTCGCCTTCGCCTTCATAGCCGACCTCAACCAGGCGATCACCTTCTCGATCCTGTCGGGCGTGCTGCAATACACCTTCATGAGCATAAACATCATGATGTTCCGCAAAAAGTGGCCGCTGGGCACGATCCGCCGCGGCTATACGCACCCGTTCCACCCGATCCCGGCGATCGTGCTGTTTTGCCTCTGCGTGGTGACCTTCTTTGCGATCTTCCTCGGCTACGGCACGCAGCTGATCGCCATGGTCGCCTTCTACTTCCTGATCTCGCTGTGGTTCCACTTCTACCGTTACCGCTATGTGCGCCGCGGCGACCAGTTCACCATGCCGTGGCCGAAGCCGCAGGGCTATTGACAGGAGAGGGCCTGCCGGTCTGGGCGGGCATGGCGTGACGAGGTGTCTGACGTGACGACAGCATTGCTGGCCGGGGCGGTCGCCGTGGCTCTCGTCCTGCACCTCGCCTGGCATGCGCGCGCCAGCCGCAAAAAGGCCAAGGCTGATCTTGCAGCCGAGGCAGCCAGCATCCGGACCGTCATCACAGATGCCGTTGATGTCTCCGATAACACAGCCGGCGTTGTCACCTGGGCGGGTTCGTGGAACGGACAGCGCGTGCAGCTGCGCACCATCGTCGACACGCTGGCGACGCGAAAGCTGCCGGCGCGATGGTTGAGTGTCACGATCACAGAGCCGGTTGCGGTGCCGGCGACCTTCGACATGATGATGCGGCCGGGCTCGCCGACGACCTTCTCCAATTTCGACCACCTCCAGCACACACTGCCGAAGGCACCCGGCTTCCCGGCCGAAGCGGTGCTGCGAACCAACCTCAGGGCGGCGCGCTTTCCGCAGAACCTCATCGCCCGCCATCTCGACATCTTTGCCGAAGGCCGCGCCAAGGAACTTCTGATCACACCGAATGGCGTGCGCATCGTCTGGCTGCTGACCGAGGCCGAGCGGGCGCGCTACGGCGTGTTCCGGCAGGCCGCATTCGGCGGCGCCAGGCTGGATCCAACGCTGGTCGAGAGACTGCTGACCTCAGCATCGGCGCTGCGCGGTGCCATCAACCGACAGGAAAGGCAGGTGGCATGAGCGCTCCCTCTCCCGCTCCAACAAACCCGTATCTCGTGCTCGGCGCGGCCATCGTCTTGCCGGCCAGCGGCCACGTCATTCTGGGCGTGCCTGTGCGCGGCCTGCAATTCCTGTTCTTCATAGTGATCCTCGCCTGGGTGACGGCCAAGATCGCGCCGGCCGATGCCAGCTTCGTCGGCCGCCACGCCGGCGGCTTCCTGATCTATGCGCTGTCGATCCTCGATGCCTACAGAATAGCCCGCATCCGCACCGCCACATGGATTCACAGCGCCCGCGACGGCGGCGATAGTTCACAAGGCCGCATCGAGCCGGATACGTAACTACAGGAATATTTTTTTCATATGATTGAATTCGCACGACGCATTCGATACATCATCGTCTAGTGGTAACGCCGGGAGGCTGACATGTGTGGAATCGTCGGACTTTTTCTGAAAGACAAGTCGCTTGAGCCGCAGCTCGGCTCGATGCTGTCGCAGATGCTGATATCGCTCAGCGATCGCGGCCCCGACAGCGCCGGCATTGCCATCTATGGCGCGCCTTCCAGGAATGAAGCCAAGATCACCATCCAGTCCGCGAAGCCCGAGCGCGATTTCCGCGGCCTCGACGCCGAACTCGCGAAGGCCATCGGCGCGCCGGTGAGCATAGCAGTGAAGTCGACGCATGCGGTGCTCCGGACCGCGCCCGACAAGGTCGATGCCGCGCGCGAAGCGCTGCAGTCAATCCGCCCCGACGTGCGCATCATGGGCGCCGGCGAAGCGGTGGAAATATACAAGGAAGTCGGTCTGCCGGAAGCGGTCGTCGACCGTTTCGACGTCCGCTCGATGACCGGCACCCATGGCATCGGCCATACCCGCATGGCGACGGAATCGGCCGTCACCACGATGGGCGCGCATCCGTTCTCGACCGGCGCCGACCAGTGCCTGGTACACAATGGCTCGCTGTCCAACCACAATAATGTGCGACGTGAGCTGGTGCGGGAGGGCATGAAATTCGAGACCGAGAACGACACCGAGGTCGCCGCCGCCTATCTCTCGTCGCAGATGGCGCATGGCAAGAACCTCGGCGAGGCGCTGGAAGGTACGCTGTCCGACCTCGACGGCTTCTTCACCTTCGTCGTCGGCACCAAGAACGGTTTCGGCGTGGTGCGCGATCCGATCGCCTGCAAGCCCGCCGTCATGGCCGAGACCGACCAGTATGTCGCCTTCGGCTCGGAATATCGCGCGCTGACCAAACTGCCCGGCATAGACAATGCGAGGGTCTGGGAACCGGAACCCGCAACCGTCTATTTCTGGGAGCATTGAGCCCATGCCGGCAACCAAACTTTCGAAGGCGGCGCAAGACCAGGCGTCCCGGGTCTTCGATCTCGATGTGTCGTCGCTGCGAGAGCTCAACCAGGCGCTTCACAATCTGACGCCCGGCTCCAACGAAACGGCGTGGGAAGTGCTGCACCCGAAGGGCAGCCATTCGGTTGCCGTCGGCGTCGACCAGCCGGTCAGCATCGATGTGCGCGGCAGCGTCGGCTACTACTGCGCCGGGATGAATGACGGCGCTGCGATCACAGTGCACGGCTCGGCCGGACCTGGCGTCGGCGAAAACATGATGTCGGGCTCGATCGTCATCAAGGGCGACGCCAGCCAGTATGCCGGCGCCACCGGCAAGGGCGGGCTGCTCGTCATCGAGGGCAACGCCTCGTCGCGCTGCGGCATCTCGATGAAGGGCATCGACATCGTCGTGCACGGCAATATCGGCCACATGTCGGCCTTCATGGCGCAGTCCGGCAATCTGGTGGTGCTGGGCGATGCCGGCGACGCACTTGGCGATTCCATCTACGAAGCGCGGCTGTTCGTGCGCGGCAAGGTCCAAAGCCTGGGCGCCGACTGCATCGCCAAGGAGATGCGGCCCGAGCATATCGAACTGCTGCAGGGACTGCTCGACCGCGCCGGCGTCACCGGCGTCAAGCCGTCGGAATTCAAGCGCTACGGCTCGGCGCGCACGCTCTACAATTTCAATATCGACAACGCCGACGCGTATTGAGGCAGCATGACCTACAAGAACCCGCCGACGACGCCGCGCAAATCCGCGACCTTCGACGACTACACGCTTTCCGAAATCCGCCGCGCCGCGGCGACCGGCATCTATGACATCAGGGGCGCCGGGGCCAAGCGCAAGCTGCCGCATTTCGACGATCTGCTGTTCCTCGGCGCCTCGATCTCGCGCTATCCGCTGGAAGGCTATCGCGAGCGGTGCGACACGTCGGTGGTGCTGGGCTCGCGCTATGCCAAGAAGCCGATCGAGCTGAAAATCCCGATCACCGTTGCCGGCATGAGCTTCGGGTCGCTGTCCGGCCCGGCCAAGGAAGCGCTCGGCCGTGGCGCCACACTCTCAGGCACGTCGACCACCACCGGCGACGGCGGCATGACCGAGGAAGAGCGCGGCCATTCCAAGCAACTGGTCTACCAGTACCTTCCGTCGCGCTACGGCATGAACCCCAGGGATTTGCGCCGCGCCGACGCCATCGAAGTGGTCGTTGGCCAGGGCGCCAAGCCGGGCGGTGGCGGCATGCTGCTTGGCCAGAAAATCTCCGATCGCGTTGCCGAAATGCGCACGCTGCCGAAGGGCATCGACCAGCGTTCGGCCTCGCGCCATCCCGACTGGACCGGGCCGGACGATCTCGAGATCAAGATCCTCGAGCTGCGCGAGATCACCGACTGGGAAAAGCCGATCTACGTCAAGGTCGGCGGCGCCCGCCCCTATTATGACACAGCACTTGCGGTGAAGGCCGGCGCCGATGTCGTCGTCGTCGACGGCATGCAGGGCGGCACGGCGGCCACCCAGGAAGTATTCATCGAAAATGTCGGCCAGCCGACGCTTGCCTGCATCAGGCCGGCGGTGCAGGCGCTGCAGGATCTCGGCATGCACCGCAAGGTGCAGCTGATCGTGTCGGGCGGCATCCGCAATGGCGCCGACGTCGCCAAGGCGCTGGCGCTCGGCGTGGACGCGGTGTCGATCGGCACGGCAGCGCTGGTCGCACTCGGCGACAATGATCCGCGCTGGGAAGCGGAGTACAATGCGCTCGGCACCACCGCCGGGGCCTATGACGACTGGCACGAGGGCCGCGACCCCGCGGGCATCACCACGCAGGACCCCGAACTGATGAAGCGGGTTGATCCGGTCGCCGCGGGACGGCGTCTGGCGAACTACCTCAAGGTGATGACACTGGAGGCGCAGACCATTGCGCGTGCCTGCGGCAAGAACAGCCTGCACAATCTCGAGCCCGAGGATCTCGTAGCCCTCACCATCGAAGCCGCCGCCATGGCCGGCGTGCCGCTGGCCGGCACCAACTGGATACCGGGGAAAAACGGCTTCTAAAAAACACATCAAAATAAGCGAGGAACTATAATGGGGAACGATCTCGCCGCATTCGCCAAAGAGAACGGCGTCAAATATTTCATGATTTCCTACACCGACCTGTTCGGCGGCCAGCGCGCCAAGCTGGTGCCGGCGCAGGCGATCGCCGACATGCAGAAGGACGGCGCCGGCTTCGCCGGTTTCGCCACTTGGCTCGACCTGACGCCGGCGCATCCTGATATGCTGGCGGTGCCGGATCCGGATTCGGTGATCCAGCTGCCGTGGAAGCGCGATGTCGCCTGGGTCGCCGCCAACTGCATCATGGACGACAAGGAAGTCGAGCAGGCGCCACGCAACACGCTGCGCCGGCTGATTGCGGAAGCCGCCACTGACGGTATGCATGTCAAGACCGGCGTCGAGGCTGAGTTCTTCCTGATCTCGCCGGACGGCAGCGTCATCTCCGACAAATACGACACGGCTTCAAAACCCTGCTACGACCAGCAAGCGGTGATGCGCCGTTACGATGTCATCGCCGAGATCTGCGATCATATGCTGGCGCTGGGCTGGAGCCCCTACCAGAACGACCATGAGGACGCCAACGGCCAGTTCGAGATGAACTGGGCCTTCGACGATGTGCTGGCGACCGCCGACAAGCACTCGTTCTTCAAGTTCATGGTCAAGTCGGTGGCGGAAAAGCACGGCCTGCGCGCGACCTTCATGCCTAAGCCCTTCCAGGGCCTGACCGGCAATGGCTGCCACGCCCATATTTCGGTGTGGGACAAGGCCGGCAAGGTCAACGTCTTTGCCGACAATGCGATGGAGCTCGGCCTGTCGGCTAAGGGCAAGAATTTCCTTGGCGGCATCATGAAACATGCCTCGGCGCTGGCCGCCATCACCAACCCGACGGTGAACTCCTACAAACGCATCAACGCGCCGCGCACCATTTCGGGCGCCACCTGGGCTCCGAACACGGTGACCTGGACCGGAAACAACCGCACCCACATGGTGCGCGTGCCCGGCCCCGGCCGCTTCGAGCTGCGGTTGCCGGACGGCGCCGCAAACCCTTATCTGCTGCAGGCCGTCATCATTGCCGCCGGTCTCGACGGCATCCGCTCCAAGGCCGATCCCGGCAAGCGCTACGACATCGACATGTACCAGAACGGCCACACGGTGAAAGGCGCGCCGAAGCTGCCGCTCAATCTGCTCGACGCGCTTCGCGAATACGACAAGGACAAATCGCTCAAGGCGGCGCTGGGTGAGGAATTCTCGTCGGCTTATCTAAAGCTGAAGCACCAGGAATGGAATTCCTATGCTTCGCACTTCACGCAATGGGAGCGCGACCACACGCTGGACATATAATCGTCCCAGCTGTGCGAGCGACCTCGGAATGACCTGATGAAATATTCGATCTTCTCGCTCGCCCGTGCTGCCCTTTCCGGCCACAAGAATTGGCAGCGCACCTGGCGCGATGCGCCGCCCAAGGACCACTACGATGTGGTGATCATCGGCGGCGGCGGCCATGGGCTCGCCACCGCCTGGTTCCTCGCCTGCGAGTTCGGCATCAGAAACGTCGCCGTGCTGGAAAAGGGCTGGATCGGCTCCGGCAATGCCGGCCGCAACACCACCATCATCCGTTCCAATTACGGCCTGCCCGGCAATACCGGCTTCTACGAGCTTTCGATGAAGCTTTGGGAGCGGATGGAGCAGGACCTCAACTATAACGCCATGGTCAGCCAGCGCGGCGTCCTCAACCTCTATCATTCCGATGCGCAGCGCGACGCTTATGCGCGGCGCGGCAACACCATGCGCATCAATGGCATAGATACCGAACTGCTCGACCAGGCGGCGCTGAAGAAGATGCTGCCGTTCCTGAATTTCGACCATGCGCGCTTTCCCGTGCAGGGCGGCCTCCTGCAGCGCCGCGGCGGTACGGCGCGCCACGACGCGGTGGTCTGGGGCTATGCCCATGCGGCGAGCGAACTCGGCGTCGACATTATCCAGAACTGCGAGGTCACCGGCTTTGTCCGGGATGGCAACGGCAAGGTGGCCGGTGTCGAGACCTCGCGCGGCAAGATCGGCGCCGGCAAGGTCGGCATGGCGGTTGCGGGTTCCTCCTCGCGCGTCGCCGCAATGGCTGGCCTGCGCCTCCCGATCGAAAGCCATGTGCTGCAAGCCTTCGTCTCGGAGGCGATCAAGCCGCTCATTCCCGGCGTCATGACCTTCGGCGCCGGCCATTTCTATGTCAGCCAGTCGGACAAGGGCGGGCTGGTCTTCGGCGGCGACATCGACGGCTACAATTCCTATGCCCAGCGCGGCAATCTGCCTGTCATGGAGGATGTCTGCGAGGGCGGCATGGCGCTGATCCCGATGATCGGTCGCGTGCGGCTGTTGCGCCAATGGGGCGGCATCATGGACATGTCGATGGACGGCTCGCCGATCATCGACAAGACGCCGGTCGACGGACTCTATCTCAATGCCGGCTGGTGCTATGGCGGCTTCAAGGCGACGCCGGGGTCGGGCTTGGTCTTTGCCCATCTGCTGGCGCGTGACGAAACGCACAAGGAGGCGGCTCGTTTCCGCCTCGACCGCTTCCGGACTGGCGCCATGATCGACGAAAAGGGCCAGGGCGCCCAACCGAACCTGCACTGAGGCTGGCGAGATGCGTATTGTCTGTCCCTTCTGCGGCGAACGCGAACTCGGCGAGTTCAGCTATCTCGGCGACGCCAAGCCTGTACGGCCGGCGGCGGATGCCGGCGAAGATGCCGTCTACGACTATGTCTATCTGCGCGACAACATCGCCGGCGTGATGGCAGAGAACTGGTATCACGGCGGTGGCTGCCGGGCCTGGCTGAAGGTCACCCGCAACACGCTGACGCACGAGATCTCGGCGGTGGAGCCGGCGGCGGGCGCCGGGGCGAGGCAGGTGGCGAAATGAGCTATCCTGTCGAAATCGTAGCCGTCGCGAAAAGCGCCAGCCCCCTACCTCCCCCTTGTGGGGAGGTCGGACCGCAGGTCCGGGTGGGGGTCGGTGCCGCACCCCCACCCCGCTGCTGCGCAGCGACCCTCCCCACAAGGGGGAGGGTAAGGGGCGGCGCCATCCTTCGCCATGACACCATATGGATCAGAGGCTGGACATCGTGACCTCTCATCGTCTCTCATCCGGCGGTCTCATCGACCGTTCCACCCCCCTCACCTTCCGCTTCGACGGCACGACATTTTCCGGCTTCCAGGGCGACACGCTGGCGTCGGCGCTGGTCGCCAATGGCGTCAAGCTGGTCGGCCGCTCGTTCAAATACCATCGTCCGCGCGGCATTCTGACTGCGGGCTCGGAAGAACCCAACGCGCTGGTCGAACTGCGCACCGGCGCACGGCGCGAGGCCAACACCAAGGCCACGACGGCCGAACTCTATGAAGGCCTCGAAGCGGCCAGCCAGAACCGCTGGCCGTCGCTGCGCCACGATGTGATGTCGGTGAACCAGCTGTTCGCACCGATCTTCGTCGCCGGCTTCTACTACAAAACCTTCATGTGGCCGGCAAAATTCTGGGAAATGGTCTACGAGCCGGCGATCCGACGCGCCGCGGGTCTGGGTCGCGCGGCGGTCACCCCCGATCCGGATCACTACGACAAGGCCTGGGCGCATTGCGATGTGGTGATCGCCGGCTCCGGTCCGGCCGGTCTCGCCGCCGCACTCGCTGCAGGCCGCAGCGGTGCGCGCGTCATCCTGTGCGAAGAAGATTTTGCGCCCGGCGGCCGTCTGTTGTCGGATGGCGGCACGATCGACGGTCTGCCGGCCGCGGAGTGGCTGTCGCGCACACTGGCCGAGCTCAGCTCGATGCCGGATGTCCGCATCATGACCCGCACGACCCTGTTCGGCGTCTATGACGGCGGTACCTATGGCGCGATCGAGCGGGTCAACGATCATCTGCCGGTGCCGCCCGAGCATCAGGTGCGCCAGCGCCTGTGGCGCATCGTGGCCAAGCGCTGCGTCGTCGCCGCCGGCGCGATTGAGCGTCCCATCGTCTTTGCCGGCAATGACACGCCCGGCGTGATGATGGCGTCCGCCATCCGCACCTACGTCACACGTTATGCGGCGACGCCGGCAAAGCGGATCGCGCTGTTCACCAACAATGAGGATGGCTGGCGCACGGTCGAGACGGCACTCGGCGCCGGGCTGCAGATCGCGGCGGTGATCGACGCGCGGCCTGACGTCTCGCCTGCCCATCGTTCTCTCGCTTCCAGGAACGGCTTCACCGTGCTGCATGGTTCGGTCAGCGGCGTCGACGGCGGCAAGGACGGCGTAAGAAAAATAGCGGTGTCGCTGACCGGCGGCGCGCGCGCCGAGGTCGAGGCCGACGGGCTTGCCGTTTCCGGCGGCTGGAATCCGGCGGTCGGGCTCACCTCTTACCATCGCGGCCGGCCGAAATGGCGAGACGACATCGCCGCCTTCGTGCCGGACGGCGCGCCGCCCGGTATGGTCGCCGCAGGTGCGGCTAACGGCGACTTCGGGCTAGGCGCCTGCCTGCGCGCAGGTTTCGAGGCCGGCGCCGCAGCGGCGCGGGACGCGGGACGCAATGGCAATCCGGGCTCTGCAGCTGTTGCCGGCGACGAGTCCTTCTCACTGACCCCGCTCTGGCACGTCGCCGGCAAAGGCAAGGCCTTTGTAGACCAGCAGCATGACGTCACCGCGTCCGACATCGAGCTGGCGCAGCGCGAGGGTTTTGAATCGGTCGAGCATCTGAAGCGCTACACCACGCTCGGCATGGCGACCGACCAGGGCAAGACGTCCAATGTCGCCGGCCTCGCCATCATGGCGGCGGTGTCGGGCAAATCCATTCCCGAGACGGGCACGACCATCTATCGCCCGCCCTACGTGCCGGTCGCCATCGGCGCCTTTGCCGGCCACCATCGCGACGAAAATTTCCATGCGACGCGGCTGACGCCGTCGCATCACTGGGCGGCCGAACAGGGCGCGATCTTTGTCGACACCGGCCTGTGGAAGCGCGCGCAATGGTATCCGCGCGCCGGCGAGAAAGACTGGCTGGAATCGGTCACCCGCGAGGTCAAGGCGGTGCGCGGCGGCGTCGGCTTCTGCGATGTCTCGACGCTGGGCAAGATCGATGTGCACGGCCCCGATGCCGGCGCCTTCCTCGACCGCGTCTACATCAACACCTTCTCAAACCTTGCCGTGGGAAAAGCCCGCTACGGGCTGATGCTGCGCGAGGACGGCCTCGTCTATGATGACGGCACGACCTCGCGGCTGGCCGATGACCATTATTTCCTCACCACGACCACGGCGAAGGCCGGGCTGGTGATGCAGCATCTCGAATTCTGCCGGCAGGTGCTATTCCCCGAACTCGACGTGCAACTGACCTCGGTCTCCGACCAGTGGGCGCAATTCTCGATTGCCGGGCCAAGGACGCGAGACCTGTTGAAGGAAATCGTCGACCCTGCCGAGGACCTTTCGAACGAAGGTTTTCCATTCATGGGCGTGCGCGAAGTCGCTTTGCGCGGCGGCATCAAGGCGCGGCTGTTCCGCATCTCCTTCTCCGGCGAGATGGCGTTCGAGATTTCGGTGCCGGCGCGTTACGGTGAAGCGATGGCACGCAATTTGATGCTGGCGGGAAAACCGTTCGGCGTGACGCCGTATGGCACAGAAGCCCTCGGCGTCATGCGCGTTGAAAAGGGCCATGTCGCCGGACCGGAACTGAGCGGCACGACGACCGCCGCCGATCTCGGTCTCGGCAAGATGATGTCGACCAAGAAGGATTTCATCGGTCGCGTCATGGCCGGCCGCGAGGCGCTGGTGGCGCCGGACCGGCAGGTCGTGGTCGGCATCAAGCCGGTCGACAAGGCGCGCCGCCTGCGCTCCGGCGCGCACATCATCCCGAAGGGCCAGACGCCCGGGCCTGATAACGACCAGGGCTACGTCACCTCGGTCTGCTTCTCGCCGACGCTCGACCAGTGGATCGGTCTCGGCCTTGTCGAGCGCGGCCGCGAACGCATCGGCGAGATCGTCCACGCGCATGATCCGCTGCGCGGTGAAGACTACGATGTCGAACTCTGCAATCCCGTCTTCTACGATCCCGATGGAGGGCGCCAGCGTGGCTGACTTTTTCTGGGATGTTCGCAGCCCGCTCGAGCGCGCGCTCGCTCCTGGCGCTTGCGGCCCGCAAGGCGATGCCGGTGTGTCGCTGACCGAGATCCGCAATTTCGACCTCGTCCAGGTGATGGCACGGCGCGGCAAGGCGGGTGATTTGGCCGAGGCCGCGAACGCTCGTTTCGGCGTCGCGGCTCCGGAAACGCCGAAGGCAATTGGCACCGCTGATGCGACGCTGATCTGGTCGGGACCGGATCAGTTTTTTGTCCTGTCGAAGGGTGGCAGGACTGAGGTGCTCGCTCAGACCTTTGCATCTTCCGCTTCGCTATCCGACCAATCGCATGCACGCGTGCTGATCAGCATCTGCGGCCTCAAGGCGCGCGCCATGCTGGCGAAACTGTCGTCGATTGATTTGCATCCCGATGCGTTTCCGGTTGGCGCTGCTGCCGCGACCTCGATGGATCACACCAGCGTCACGCTCTGGCGTGGTGGTGACAAGGCGGATGGGCAGGCGGTGTTCAACCTCCTGGTGTTTGCGACGTTTGCCGAAAGTCTGTGGCACACGATGTTGGATTCGGCTGCGGAGTATGGTGTGGCTATCGGGCATTCCGAGGAGGTTTAGCTCGATAGTTTCAGATGTTGGCGCCGCCCCTCATTGCCCTGCCGGGCATTTCTCCCCGTATAGTGACGGGGAGAAAGAAGCTGGTCGCAGCCTCGGCGCTCGTCCTGCAACGCTGGCGATTGGCGAAACCGGCGACGACAGCATCCTTCGCCCCGTTTACGAGGAGAAGATGGGCAGCCAGATGAGGGGCGGCGCTGGCGTTCGGAAGATGGGTTTGATTGGAAGGGTCTAACCTGCAGCGACCGCGTCGAGAACGCCACCTCCACCTTGCCAAACCCAACCGCGCTGCTATTCTTGCTGCTAAAATAATTTTACACACAGGCAAACATGTTTCTCTAACCGCAAGGCTGAGATGAGCCAGTCGCCCTACCCTTCAGTGACAGCCGGGCCGCCGCGGCCGAGCCTCGTCGTGAGGCCCGGACAGATCGCGCTGCCGCCGGGCATGGAGCGGTATACGATCCAGGGCAATGGCGCGGTGCTGATCGAGGTCGAGGCCGGCGATACGTTCACCGTGCGCAATGTCGAGGGCGGGCAGGCTTGCGAGTTGCTGGCCTGGGGCAGGACCGGCGCCACCGATCCTTCCATCCTCGGCGAAAAGTCCAACAGCAATGCCGCCGGGATCAAGGCGCTTCTGGCCGAGGGCGATGACAGCCTGGCTTCCGTCCGTCGTGGCCTTGAGCGCCGCCAGGTGCAGCTCGACGAGCCCAAGGCGGTGCGTGTGTTCGGCGGCGCAACGCCTGCCGGCACCGAGCAGGCATTCACGGTCACGCGCGACGGCGCGATGCTGATTGCCGCACCCGGCGGGCCGATGCTCGTCGACAGCCATGATACGGCAACGCCGCTCACCGTCATGGTGCGCCGCGCCACCGTGCGCCTGAAGACAAAGTCGCAGCTGGCCGATCCGCTTGCCGATCCGGTGCTCGATCTGCGCGTCCATTCGGCGACAGCCGAATCCTATTTCGTCAAGGCCGGCGACTACCTGCAGATCATCGATGTCGACGGCCGCCAGTGCACCGATTTCCAGTGCTTCTCGGCGCGCAAGCTGGACAAGGGGCTGGACCATCCGCTCGACGTTACGACCACGCGCACGCTGATGGGGTCGAGCTACCCGATGCCCGGCCTTCACTCGAAATATTACGACCAGGACATGGAGCCGCTGGTCGAGGTTATCCAGGACACGTGCGGCCGGCATGACGCCTTCGCGCTCGCGTGTGCGGCCAAATATTACGACGACATCGGCTATCCCGGCCACACCAACTGCTCGGAGAATTTCAATCGCGCGCTGGCCGACAAGGGTGTGACGCCCCGTGCCGGCTGGATGGCGATCAACTTCTTCTTCAACACGGCGATCGACGCCCATGGCGTGATGGTGTCGGACGAGCCGTGGTCGCGGGCGGGTGACTATGTGCTGCTCAGGGCGCTCACCGACGTTGTCTGCGTCTCCTCCGCCTGTCCCGACGACACGACACCGGCCAATGGCTGGAACCCGACCGACATCCATGTGCGAACCTATTCCGGCCAGCACAAATTCTCGCGAGCGATCGCCAGACGCATGACGCCCGATTCGGAACCGAAAATGACCCGCGAGACCGCCTTCCATTCCAGCTTCGCCAAGCACACCCGCAACTTCGTGGAATACCGGGGTTATTGGCTGGCCAATTCTTTCGCCAAAGAGGGGCCGATCGCCGAGTACTGGGCCTGCCGGCAGGACGCGGTGATCATGGACCTGTCGCCGCTGCGCAAGTTCGAGGTCACCGGTCCCGATTCCGAAGCGCTGCTGCAATACACGTTGACCCGCGACGTCAAGAAGCTCGGCGTCGGCCAGGTCGTCTATTCCGCCATGTGCTACGAGCATGGCGGAATGATCGACGACGGGACGCTGCTGCGGCTCGGCAAGGACAATTTCCGCTGGGTCGGCGGCGATGACCTGTCCGGCGAATGGCTGCGCGACACCGCCAGAAAACTCGGCCTCAAAGTGCTGGTGCGCTCGTCCACCGACCAGATGCACAATGTCGCTGTCCAAGGGCCGAAGAGCCGTGACATTTTGCGAGAGGTGGTCTGGACCTCGCCGCTGCAACCGTCGATCGACGAACTCGAATGGTTCCGCTTCGCTGTCGCGCGCATCGGCGGCGGCAATGGCATTCCGGTCGTGGTGTCGCGCACCGGTTATACCGGCGAGCTCGGCTACGAAATCTGGTGCCACCCACGCGACGCCGAAAAAGTGTTCGATGCCATCTGGGAGGCCGGCCAGCCGCACGGGCTGAAGCCGATGGGCCTGCAGGCACTCGACATGGTGCGCATCGAAGCCGGGCTGATCTTCGCCGGTTACGAATTCTCCGACCAGACCGACCCGTTCGAGGCGGGCATTGGTTTCACCGTGCCGTTGAAGACCAAGACCGACGATTTCATAGGCCGCGAGGCGCTGATAAGGCGCAAGGAACATCCGCAGCACAAGCTCGTCGGCCTCGACATCGACAGCAATGTCGCGGTCGGCCATGGGGATTGCGTCCATATCGGCCGCGCCCAGATCGGTGTCGTCACCTCGGGCATGCGCTCGCCGGTGCTGAACAAAAACATCGCTCTGGCGAGGCTTGACGTCACCCACGCGGCAATCGGCACAGAGGTGGAGATCGGCAAGCTCGACGGTCATGCCAAGCGGCTGCCGGCGCGGGTGGTGGCCTTCGCTCACTACGATCCGCAAAAGACCAGGCCGCGATCCTGAGGGTTGCACCCCCGGCCCTTCGCAGGCTCAGGGCGTTCGAAGCTCGAAAGCAATTGGCTTTCCGTCCGCTACCGCGGACCGCTTCTCACCCCACAAGGGGAGAAGGACAAAGCGAGCGTTTCGCAACCGTGATGTGCACGGCGCCACAAATCACTTGACGTGAAAGCGCGCCGGATCAATCTTCACTGTTAAGAAAAAAATACGACTGAGTGGAAACACTGGAGTCGTGCGGTCATGTACCGGGGAACAAGCTTCGCGAAGCCGAGGCATCACCGGCCGGGAACACAAAATGGGGAATTCAGACAGATGAGCACGATTACCACTGCCCTGGAGCAGCCTGCTGAAGGCAAGCTGCTCCGCAACATCGACTGGCGCGGCGCCTTCTGGGTGGCGAGCGGCGTTCCTGCCCTTGTCCTGTTTTCGATCGGCGGCATTGCCGGCACGACCGGAACGCTGGCCTTTGGGATCTGGATCGCTTCCATGATCATGGGCTTCCTGCAATCCTTCACCTATGCCGAGATCGCCGGCCTGTTCCCGAACAAGTCGGGCGGCGCCTCGATCTACGGCGCCACCGCCTGGCTGCGTTATTCCAAGTTCATCGCGCCGCTGTCGGTGTGGTGCAACTGGTTCGCCTGGTCGCCGGTGCTGTCGCTGGGCTGCTCGATCGCCGCCGCCTATATTCTCAACGCGCTGGCGCCGGTGCCGCTGTTCACCGAGGCGTCGCCGGACGTCGTCGCCTATATCGCGGCGCATGCCGGAACGGTGCCTGCCGACGCCATCGCCGCGGTGACCGCGGCGGCCACGCCGGCGATCCGCAACTGGACGCTGTTCAGCCACACGCTGGGTCCTGTCTCCTTCACCCTCAATGCCACTTTCTTCATCGGCGCGGTGCTGATGCTGATCATCTTCTCGATCCAGCATCGCGGCATTCTCGGCACCGCCAATGTGCAGAAGTATATCGGCCTGCTGGTCATCATCCCGATGCTGATCGTCGGTGTCGTGCCGATCGTCACCGGCCAGATCAACTGGGCGAACTTTTCGCCGCTGGTGCCGCTGGCGGCGGCTTACGCGCCGGAGCCCGGCTCGTGGAACATTGCTGGCTGGACGCTGGTGCTGGGCGGCATGTTCATCGCGGCGTGGTCGACCTATGGTTTCGAGACTGCCGTCTGCTACACATCGGAGTTCAAAAACCCCGGCACCGACACGTTCAAGGCGATCTTCTATTCCGGCCTGCTCTGCATGCTTCTGTTCATCCTGGTGCCCTTCACCTTCCAGGGCGTGCTGGGCCTCAACGGCATGCTGGCGACGCCGATCGTCGACGGCTCCGGTGTTGCCGATGCACTGGCCGGCATGGTCGGGGGTGGCGCATTGATCCACAGCCTCTTGGTGATGCTGATGATCCTGGCGCTGGTGCTGTGCATCATGACGGCAATGGCCGGCTCGTCGCGCACGCTCTACCAGGGCTCGGTCGATGGCTGGCTGCCGCGCTATCTCAGCCACGTCAACGAGCATGGCGCGCCGACGCGCGCCATGTGGACCGATCTCGTCTTCAACCTGATCGTGCTGGCCATCGCCTCGGCCGACGCGACGAGCTTCTTCTTCATCCTCGCCGTGTCGAACTGCGGCTACATCATCTTCAACTTCCTCAACCTCAATGCCGGCTGGATCCACCGCATCGACAACGGCCACATCAACCGGCCTTGGAAGGCGCCGAGCTGGCTGCTCGGCCTCGGCGCCATCTTCGCCTATGTAAACGCCATCTTCATGGGCGCCGGCGCCAAGGTGTGGAACCCGATGGCGCTCTGGGCCGGCCTGATCACAGCCGCCTTGATCATCCCGGTGTTCTGCTACCGGCACTACGTCCAGGACAAGGGCAAGTTCCCCGACCACATGCTGGCCGACCTCGGCATGGCGGGCGCAGACCTCTCGGTCAAAAAGGCAGGCATGCTGCCCTACCTGACGCTGGTCGCCGGCCTGGTCGTGATGCTGCTCGCCAACTGGTACTTCGTCATCTGATAGTGATGGCTTGAAAAGAATGGGCGCGCTTCGGCGCGCCCGTTTCTTTTTGTGGCAGACGTCAGCCGGCCTTGCGGATGACCGCTTCGGAGCCTTTGAAGAACCGGTTCGGCGGACGCTTCAGGCCGAGATTCTCGCGCAAGGTGGTGCCCTCATACTCGCGCCGGAAGAGCTTTCGCCGCTGCAGCTCGGGCACCACCTTCTCGGCGAAGTCGTCGAGCCCGGCTGGCAGATAGGGGAACATGACGTTGAAGCCGTCTGACCCTTCGGCAAACAGCCATTCCTCCATCGAATCGGCGATGGTTTTCGGCGTGCCGACGAAAGCAAGGCCGGAATAGCCGCCGAGCCGCTGCGCCAGCTGGCGGACGGTCAAAGTCTCCCGGCGCGCCAGCTCGATGACGCGCTCACGGCCGCTCTTCGAGGCATTGGTCTCGGGGATTTCGGGCAGGGGCGCGTCGGGATCGAAGCCGGATGCGTCGTGCCCCAGCGCGATCGACAGCGAGGCAATGCCGCTCTCGTAATAGACCAGGCTGTCGAGCTTGGCGCGTTTGGCCTGTGCTTCCTCGACACTGTCGCCGACGATGACGAAGGCGCCGGGCAGGATCTTGATGTCGTCGCGCGAACGGCCGAGCTTCTCGGCCCGGCTTTTGACATCGGCAAAGAAGCGCTGCCCAGCCGCCAGATCGGAATGGGCGGCGAAGATCACCTCCGCCGTTTCGGCTGCCAGCTGCCGCCCGGCCTCAGATGCGCCGGCCTGGACGATGACCGGCCAGCCCTGCACCGGCCGCGCAATGTTGAGCGGGCCGCGCACCGAGAGATGCTCACCCTTATGGTCGAGCACATGCAGCTTCGCGGGATCGAAATAGAGCCCGCTCTCGGCGTCGCGGATGAAGGCGTCGTCGGCAAAGCTGTCCCAGAGGCCGGTCACCACATCGTAGAATTCCCGCGCATTGTGATAGCGCTCGTCGTGCTCGACATGCTCGTCGAGGCCGAAGTTCAGCGCGGCGTCGGGATTGGATGTGGTGACGATGTTCCAGCCGGCGCGGCCGCCGCTGATATGGTCGAGCGAGGCGAAGCGACGGGCAATGTGATAGGGCGCGTCGAAGGTCGTCGATGCGGTGGCGATAAGGCCGATATGATCAGTGACGGCGGCGAGCGCCGACAGCAGCGTGAACGGCTCGAACGAGGTCACCGTGTGGCTGCGCCGTAGCGCCTCGATCGGCATGTTGAGAACGGCCAGATGGTCGGCCATGAAGAAGGCGTCGAACTTCGCCGCCTCAAGCGTCTGCGCGAAGCGCTTCAGATGGGCGAAGTTGAAGTTGGCATCGGGATATGAGCCGGGATAGCGCCAGGCCCCGGTGTGAAGACTGACCGGACGCATGAAGGCGCCGAGCCGCAATTGCTTATTGTCTACCATGGGATGATCACCTGATGCGAATGAGCGTTGCCGCTCCGATATGTAAGCAGGATCGGACGGCTTTGCCGTCCTGGAAAGGAATTCTGTTTTGCAAAACCGGCGCCGCGAAGCATTTTCATACAGGTGGCCGTTCAACCTATTTTGATGAACCCGCCTGGTGTTGAGATACTTGCCGAGGTGCTCGGTGCCACCGGCAACGAGAAAGCCAGAACGCCGCACGTCAAGCGTACGGCGTTCCAGCCTTTTCCAAGGTGCATCCTGTGCGCCGGCAGCGCTTACTCGGCGGCCAGGGCAAGTGGCGGCCTGTCATTGTCCTGCACCGCCTCATCAGCTGGCTTCTTGCCTTGCTTCGGCTCGCGGCCGAAGAACAGCGCGTAGCCTGCCGGCAGCACCAGGATGGTGAGTACGGTGGCGACGAGGATGCCGCCCATCATGGCGTAGGCGAGCGGTCCCCAGAACACCGCACGCGAGATCGGGATCAGCGCCAGCACCGCCGTCATCGCCGTCAGCACGATCGGCCGGAAACGGCGCACCGCCGAGCCGATGATGGCCTCCGATCGGTCCATTCCCCTGGCGATGTCCTGATCGATCTGGTCGACCAGGATGATTGAGTTGCGCATGATGATTCCGAGCAGCGCGATGACACCGAGGATGGCGACGAAGCCGAACGGCGCGCCGCTGATCAACAGAGCCGCCGCCGCACCGATGATGCCGAGCGGACCGGTGGCCAGCACGAGCATCGCCTTGCCGAAATGCTGCAGCTGGATCATCAGGAGCACGACGATGACGGCCAGCATGATCGGCGCCTTGGCGGCAATCGAGGCCTGGCTTTCGGCGGAATCTTCCGCACCGCCCTGGATCTCGATCTTGTAGCCGGGCGCCAGGCCGGCGCGCATGCCCTGCATGTCATTGTAGAGCTTGGTGACGACGTCGTTCGACTGCACGCCATCCGGCAGCGTGGCGCGCACCGAGATGGTCGGCAGGCGGTCGCGCCGCCATTCGACGCCTTGCTCGAGCACCGGCACCACCTTGGCCACCTGCGACAGCGGCACGAAGCCGCCGAAATCGGTCGGGATATAGACCGAGTCGACCGAGGACAGCAGGCTGCGGCTGGCGTCCGGTTCGCGGGCGACGATGGAAACCGTCTCCTCGCCATCACGGAAGTCATCGAGCGGCGCGCCGGACATCGCTGCCTGCAGCATCTGGCGGATGCGCTGCGAGGTGACGCCAAGCGCACGGGCGCGGTCCTGGTCGATGACCAGCTTCATCGCCGGTACCGGCTCCAGCCAGTCGTCATGGACGGCGCCGAGCAGCGGATTTTCGGCGAATTTCGCCTTCACCTGGTCAGCGATGCGGCGCACCTCCTGGCGGTCCGGACCCATGATGCGCATCTGCACCGGCCAGCCGGTCGGCGGGCCGAGGAACAGACGGTCGACCTTGGAGCGGATCGAAGGGAAATCCTGCGCCAGGACTGAGCGCAGCTTGAGGATCAGCCGCTCACGCGCCGGCTCGTCATTGGCCATCACCAGAAGCTGCGCATAGTTCGGATTGCGCAATTGCTGGTCGAGCGGCAGGAAGAAGCGCGGCGCGCCTTCGCCGATATAGGTGGCGATGAAGCGCTTGTCCTTGTCGTCCATCATCCGGGCTTCCAGCGCCTTGGCCTGCGTCTCGACTTCCTTGATCGAGGTTCCCTCAGGCAACCAGAGATCGACGAGGATTTCCGGCCGCGAGGATTGCGGGAAGAAGTTTTGTGGGATGAACTGGAACGCCCACAGGCTGGTGGCGAAGGTGACCAGCGTCATCACCAGAACGATGATGCGGTGGCGCACCGCCCAGCCGACCGTGGCGCGCAGCCGCCGGTAGAAGCCGGTGTCGAAGGCGTCATGATGGTTGCCGGCATGCTTGCGCTGCTTGAGGATCATGTAGCCCAGCCACGGCGTGAAATAGACGGCGACGAACCACGACACGACGAGCGCGATGCCGACGACATAGAACAGCGTGCGCACATATTCGCCGGCGGTCGAGGCGGCGAAGCCGACCGGGATGAAGCCGGCGATGGTGATCAGCGTGCCGCTCAGCATCGGGAAGGCGGTCGAGGAATAGGCGAAGCTCGCCGCCTCGATCTTGACCAGCCCCTCCTCCAGCTTGCGCTCCATCATCTCGACGACGATCATGGCGTCGTCGACCAACAGCCCGAGCGCGATGATCAGGGCGCCGAGCGAAATGCGCTGCAGATCGATGCCGAGCTCGTACATGATGGCGAAGGTGGCGGCCAGCACCAGCGGAATGGCAATGGCGATGACCAGGCCGGAACGCCAGCCGATCGACAGCAGCGAGACAGCAAGCACGATCAGCAGCGCCTCGCCGAGCGCCTCCATGAACTCGTTGACGGCGTCCTTGACAACCTCGGGCTGGTTGGAAATCTGGTCGACCGCAACGCCGTAGGGCAGCGCTTCCTCAAAGCGCTTGTAGGTCGCCTCGACATCCGTGCCGACGTCCCTGACGTTAAAACCCTTGGCCATGACGACGCCGACCTGGACGCTTTCGTGGCCGTTGAAGCGGTACTTGCGCTGATAGGGATCTTCGAGACCGGAACTCACGGTGGCAATATCGCCAAGACGTGTCACCTGACCACCGGCGCGCAGGCGCAATTCCCTGATGTCGGCAGCCCTGGTGACATCGCCCTCGACCGAGATGCGCACCGAGCGCAGGCCGGTGTCGACGGAGCCCGCCGGATCGACATTGTTCTGGCCCTTGATGGCGTTCTGCAGGTCGGTCAGCGTCAGGCCGCGTTCGGCCAGGGCCTTGGACGAGACGTCGATATAAAGCTTCTCCGGCTGGTCGCCGATGATGACGGCCTTCTCGACGCCCGGCGTCGTCAGCAGCATGTCGCGAGCCTGGGTGGCGAATTTCTTCAGCTCCGGATAGCTGTAGCCGTCGCCGCCGATCGAGTGCAGGGTGATGAAGGTGTCGCCGAACTCGTCGTTGAAATAGGGCCCGAGCAGGCCTTGCGGCAGGTCGCCGGAGATGTCGCCAACCTTCTTGCGCACCTGGTAGAAGGCGTCCTTCACCTCCTCTGCATTGGTGTCGCCCTTGATCTGGACGGTGATGATGGCGCTGCCGGCGCGGGTGTAGGAACGGACGAAGTCGAGGTGCGGCGTTTCCTGCAGCTTGCGCTCGATCTTGTTGACGACCTGGTCTTCCATCTCCTGGATCGAGGAGCCCGGCCAGATCGCCTGGACGACCATGACGCGGAAAGTGAAATCGGGGTCTTCCTTCTGGCCCATGCGCATCAGGCCGAGCGCGCCGGCAATGATGATCAGACCGAACAGGAAGCGCGCGATCGAGGGATGGCCGATGGCCCAGCGCGAAAGATTGAAAGGCTGCTTTTCAGTGCTGTCGGTGGTGGTCATCGGCGTCAGTCCAATTCGTTGATCGTGCGCGCATGGCTTTGCATGCAGCTAGGATATTCCGATGCTGGCTTCCGGGCGGCGAGGCTTTCCGAGCAGAGAGACACTCATCGCGGTGGGACGCGCGGATCGATGCGGGGGAACTCGATCTTGGCGTCTCGACCATCGGGCGCTCGCCGCCCGGAAACCCTGAATTCGCTTGCCCAGCCTTTTCGCCGAAGCGACGATCAAGCCGGCTTCATGCCTGCGGTCAGCGCAGGGCCTTTGCGGCATCGCCTTCCGCAGAGGCGGCCTGGACCGCATCGCCGGTCAGCTTGACCTTGAGATTCTCGGTCATGAACTGGGTGCCGGCGGCAACGACGACATCCCCCGGCTTGAGCCCGTCGGCGACGCTGACGCCCTCGGCGGTGAACTCCGCAACCTTGACCAGGCGCTCGTGCACCGTCTCGCCGGCGCGGTCGACGGTCCAGACAATCTTGCGACCATCCTTTTCCGCAAGCGCGCTGAGCGGGATCGACACCATCTCCTGCTTCTTGGCCACCGAGGCCTCGATGTTGGCGGTCATGCCGAGCAGCACGCGCGGGTCGTCGGGCAGCGAGACGCGGACGGCAAAGGTGCGCGACTGCTGGTCGGCGCTGCCGGCGACTTCACGCACTTTGCCGGAGAGCGCCAGCGCGTCATCGGACCAGAAGCTGGCCTTGACGTCCTTTCCCGGCTTGAAGGCGGCGATGTCCATTTCGGGAACCGCGATCAGCACTTCCTTTTCGCCGTCGACGGCGACGGTCATCACAGGCGTTCCGGCGCCGACCACCTGGCCGACATCGGCCGAGACCGCCGTGACGATGCCGTTCTCGCTCGCCTTGAGATCGGTGTAGACGACCTGGTTCTGCGCCTGGGCAAGGGTAGAGCGGGCGGCATCGCGCGTCGCTACCGCCTGGTTGTAGCTCAGCGTCGCCTGTTCGAGCTGCGACTTGGAGGTGAAGTTCTTGGCAAAAAGCTGTTCGGCGCGCTTGCGGGACAGATCGACCGTCTCGACCTGCCGCTCGGCGGCGTCGAGGCTGGCCTTGGCGCTCTTGACCGACAACTCATAGTCCGTGGGATCGATACGGGCTAGCACATCGCCTGTCGTCACATGCTGGCCGATGTCGACCAGACGCTCAGTGACCTTGCCCGAGATGCGAAAGCCGAGGTTCATTTCGGTACGGGCTCGCACCGAGCCGGAATAGGTGAGTTCGCGACTCTTTTCGGCCTGGCCGATCTCGACCACCTTGACCGGACGGATGATGTCCTGGACCTCGGTCTTCTCCTGGCTGCAGGCGGCGAGCCCGAGCGTGGCGACGATCAGGCCGGCGACCGGCAGCTTGCGGATGATGGAACTGGACAAAGACACTTTCGTACTCCCGACTGGAGATGAACGGTCGACACCGGCGCCCGGCGGGCGGCGGCTATTACTTCAGAGCCTTGATCGCGTAATCGATGAGATCGTCGGGCATCGCCCGATTGGTCTTGGCAAGGCACTGCGCCACCATTTGCGGGTGGCACAGAATGACGGTGGCGGCGCCGAAGCAGCGCGATGCGATGACCGGATCCTGGTCGGCAAACTCGCCGGCCTCGATGCCCTCGCGGATGACCTCGGCAAACAGGTCGTGAATGCTGTCGATATGCTTGTCGATGACGCCCCAGTCGCGCTCGAGCGCGACGATGACCATTTCGTGGACCTTCTGGTCGTCGAGCATGACTTCCAGCGTCATCTTGTACTGCGCATGCACGTAGCGGCGCAGCCGCTCCTCGGCGCTGATCGGCAACCGGGAAATCTCGTAGGCCATGTTGTAGCTGGCGAGGAGCATGCGGCCGCAGACGGCCTGGTGGATTTCGACCTTGGAGGCGAAGAAACGGTAGATATTGGCCGGCGACATGCCGAGTTCGCGGGCGATGTCGGCGACATTGGTCTTGCCGTAACCATAGTGCCGGAACAGGCGTTCGGCACAGTCGAGAATGCGGGTGACATTCTCCTGGCGGGTGGAGTCGGCCATTATGCTGGCGGCTTCGGACATGGCTCTCTGTCGATTTATGAGTGACGAATTTCAACTTTCGTCAGTCGTAAATCGAAAAGAGGGAAGTGTCAATGCGAATTCGACGTACGCGTATAATTTGGTGACAGAGGGTGTGCGCGAACTCGACCTTGCGCGTGCCGTTGCGCTCTGGAACTAAGATCCCTTCGCCATTTCCCGCAGCTGAAACTTCTGGATCTTCCCCGTCGATGTCTTCGGGATCTCGGCAAAAATCACCGCCTTCGGCACCTTGAAGCGGGCGAGCAGCGCGCGGCAGTGTTCGATGATCTCGGCCTCGCTTGCCGCCTTGCCGGGCTTCAGCTCGACATAGGCGACCGGCACCTCGCCCCATTTGTCGTCTGCCTTGGCGACGACGCCGCAGGACGCCACGGACGGGTGTTTGTAGAGGGCTTCCTCGACCTCGATCGATGAAATGTTCTCGCCGCCGGAGATGATGATGTCCTTGGAGCGGTCCTTGAGCTGGATGTAGCCGTCGGGATGCATGACACCGAGGTCGCCGGAGTGGAACCAGCCGCCGGCAAAGGCCTCTTCGGTCGCCTTCCTGTTCTTCAGATAGCCCTTCATGACGATGTTGCCGCGAAACATGACCTCACCGATCGTCTCGCCGTCGGCCGGCGTCTTCTGCATCGTCCCCGGGTCCATCACGGTCAGGCCTTCGAGTGCGGCATAGCGCACGCCCTGCCTGGCCTTTTTGGCGCTGCGTTCGCCCTTGTCGAGATCGTCCCACGCACTGTGCCATTCGTTGACGACCGCCGGGCCATAGGTCTCGGTCAGCCCGTAGAGATGGGTGACGGCAAAGCCGGCATCGGCCATGCCCGACAGCACCGCTTCCGGCGGAGGTGCTGCCGCCGTATTGAAGGTCACCGTCTGGGGGAACGTCCGCTTGTCCTCGTCCCTGGCGTTGATCAGCACCGACATGACGACCGGCGCACCGCACAGATGCGTCACGCCGTGGTCGGCGATGGCATCGTAGATCGGCTTCGGCCGCACCCAGCGCAGGCAGACATGGGTGCCGGCCTGGACCGCCATCGTCCACGGAAAACACCAGCCATTGCAGTGGAACATCGGCAGCGTCCACAGATAGACGGCGTGCTTGGCCATGCCGGCATGGATGGTGTTGGTGTAAGCCATCAGGGCAGCGCCGCGATGGTGGTAGACGACGCCCTTCGGATTGCCTGTCGTGCCGGAGGTGTAGTTGAGCGAGATGGCGTCCCATTCGTCGTCGGGCATCGACCAGGCGTAGCCCTGGTCACCGCCGGTGACGAACGCCTCATAGTCGATCGCGCCGATGCGCTCGCCCTTGGGATAGGGTGCATCGGCGGCATAGTCGGGATCGTCATAGTCGATGACCAGCGGCTTCACCTTGGCCAGTGCCAGTGCCTGTTTGACGACAGCGGAAAATTCGCGGTCGACGACGAGGACCTTGGTCTCGGCATGGTCGAACTGGAACGCAATGACGGCGGCATCGAGCCTTGTGTTGAGCGAATGCAGCACCGCTTTGGTCATCGGCACGCCGAAATGCGCCTCCAGCATCGGCGGCGTGTTCGACAGCATCACCGTGACGGTATCGCCCTTGCCGATGCCGCGCTTCGACAGCGCCGAGGCGAGCTTCAGCGAGCGCCGCCAGAAGGTACGATAGGTGATGAGCTGGCTACCATGAATGATGGCAACATGGTCGGGATAGGTGCTTGCCGCCCGCTCCAGATATGTGAGCGGCGTCAGCGGCTGGTGGTTGGCGGCGTTCTTGCCGAGATCCTGATCGTAGGGACTGCCCATCCCGTGCTCCCCGAGTTTCATTTGCTGAGAACTTCTAACCACAGGTTCCCGCCACGTCACCATCGGCGATTCCCGACCGGGCACATTTGGCGCAATGATCGTCCAGATTCGAGTGGGCAAAGAGGTATCATGTACCCACGCAAGTTTGACTTTTGTCGAGAGCCGTGAATAATGTCAGCCGAGGAGACGGCATGGCGATCCGACCGGCAGAACAGCTTATCCACAAGGCCGCCTGGCTCTATTACGCCCATGGCCTGCGCCAGGACCAGGTCGCCAGCCAGCTTAACATCTCCCGCGCCTCGGTCGCCATGTATTTGCGCAAGGCGCGCGAGACCGGCATCGTCAACATCTCGACCTCGACGCAGCTGTTCACCGACGACGTATTGGCACGCCAGCTCGAGGACGCGCTCAAGCTTGATGCGGTGTGGATCGCGCCGGAGAATGCCTATGTCGTCGACCCTTCGACGGACGTTGCGGTGCTGGCGGCGAGCGTCTTTCTCGAACTGGTCAAGAAGGGCGACCGTATCGGCGTCGCCTGGGGCCGCACCGTCTACACCATCGCCGACGTCATGTCCTATGCCGACCTGCAGGACGTCACGGTTGTGCAGCTCTGCGGCAATCTCGGCGCGCCCTACTCCTACCGTCCCGACCAGTGCACGATGGAGATCGCCCGGCGGCTCAACGCCAAGGGCCTCAATTTCTACGCGCCGCTGGTGCTGACGACGGAATTGCTGGCGCATGGGCTGCGCGCCGAACCGGTGATCCGCGAACAACTGGCCGATATTGCAAACTGCGATCTGGCGCTCTATTCGGTAGGCACGGTCGATGGCGACAGCCATGTCGTCAAATGCGGCGCGCTCAGCCCCGGCGAGATGGGGCTGTTGCGCGAAGCGGGCGCCGCCGGCGTCGTTGCCGGCCAGATCATCGATGCCGCCGGCAAGGCGCTCGACTGCAGCTACAACCGCCGCGTCATCTCGGCCTCGCTGTCGTCACTGCGCCAGATCGAGAAGCGGCTGATGGTGGTGCAGGAAGACAGCAAGTTCGAACCGCTGCTCGCCGCGCTCGCCGGCGGGCTCTGCACGCATCTCGTCGTCGGCGCCAGCATGGCGCGGCGGCTGCTCGACCATGCCGGAGCCAGCGCGGGGGCAAAAAAGGCTTCCTGACCAACGAAATCCCAGCAGCCGGCGCATTGTCATCAAGGCGTCGCGGTACTCCTGTTCACAGCAACATCAAAGACAGCAAAGCGGACATAGCGACATGAAGAACCTTTGGAATGACGGCGACGCGGAAAGACTGGTTGCCGACTATGCGAAAAAGGGCGTTGCCCGCGACCTCGCGCTGCGCGTCTACACGACCCGGCTGCTCGGCGGCGAGCCGCGGCTGGTGCTGCATGGCGGCGGCAACACCTCCTGCAAGACCAAGGCCACCGATCTCGTCGGCGACGAATGGGATGTGCTGTGCGTCAAGGGCAGCGGCTGGGACATGGGTGTGATCGAGCCGCAAGGCCTGCCGGCGGTCAAGCTCGGCGCGCTGCTGAAGGCGCGTGCGCTGGCCAGCCTCGCCGACGAGGACATGGTGGCGCTGCAGCGGGCGAACCTCATCGACCCCGCCTCCCCCAATCCTTCGGTCGAGACGCTGCTGCACGCCTTCCTGCCGCATAAATTCGTCGACCACACGCATTCGACCGCGATCCTCGCCATCGTCGACCAGGCGGACAGCAAGCCGCTGATCAAGACCGTGTTCGGCGACAAGATGGGGTACGTGCCCTACATCAAGCCGGGCTTCGACCTCGCCAAGGTGGCCGCCGATGTCTACGACGCCGACCCCAGCGTCGAAGGCCTGATCCTCGACAAGCATGGCATCTTCACCTTCGGCGACGCTGCGAAGCAGGCCTATGACCGCATGATCCATTATGTGAACGTGGCCGAAGACTATGTGGCGAAGAACGGCAAGCCGAAGACAGCGAAAGCCGCACTGCCGGCCAAGCTCGCAACGCCGGCAGCGATCGCGCCGATGCTGCGTGGCGCGGTGGCGGTGGCGCGTGGCGAAGGCCGCTTCGACCGCATGATCAGCGATTTCCGCACTTCGGACGCCATCGTCGATTTCATCAACTCAGCCGGCATAGCAGACTATGCCGGACGCGGCGTGTCGACGCCCGACCTGTCGATCCGCATCAAGACCGGACCGATGGCGGTTCCGGCGCCAGACGCCGACAAGATTGGCGACTACAAGGCCGTCATCAAGAGCCATGTCGACGCCTTCGCCAACGACTATCGCGCCTATTTCGAAACCAACGATGCGCTGGACGACGTCCAGCGCACCATGCTCGACCCGATGCCGCGGCTGACGCTGGTGCCGGGCCTCGGCATGTTCGGCCATGGCCGCACGCTGAAGGATGCGAAGATCGCATCTGATGTCGGCGAGATGTGGATCGAGGCGGTGCGCGGCGCCGAGGCCGTCGGCAGCTTCCATCCTCTATCGAAGGCCGACCTCTTCCCGCTGGAGTACTGGTCGCTTGAGCAGGCCAAGCTCGCCTCCAACAAGCCGAAGCCGCTGACCGGCCAGGTGGTGCTGATCACTGGCGGCGCCGGCGCGATCGGTGCTGCGACGGCAAAACTGTTCGCCGCCAATGGCGCGCATGCCGTCGTCGTCGATCTCGATGCGGCCAGGGCGGCCGAGGCGGCAAAGGCAGCCGGCAACAATTCGATCGGCGTCGGCGCCGACATCACCAACCCGGCCGAGCTGCGCGCCGCCTTCGACAAAGCTGTCGCTGTCTATGGCGGCGTCGACATTCTGGTCTCCAACGCCGGTGCCGCCTGGGAAGGCCGCATCGGCGAGCTCGACGATGCCCTGCTGCGCAAGAGTTTCGAGCTCAACTTCTTCGCCCACCAGTCGGCGGCGCAGAACGCGGTGCGCATCATGCTGGAACAGGGCACCGGCGGTGTGTTGTTGTTCAACACCTCCAAGCAGGCGGTCAACCCGGGTCCGAAATTCGGCGCCTATGGTGTGCCGAAGGCGGCGACGCTATTCCTGTCCCGGCAATATGCGCTCGACTACGGCGCGCACGGCATCCGCTCCAATGCGGTCAACGCCGACCGCATCCGCTCCGGCCTGTTGACCGACGCCATGATCGCCAGCCGTTCCGGCGCGCGCGGCGTGTCGGAGAAGGAATACATGTCGGGCAATCTGCTCGGACAGGAGGTGACGGCAGAAGACGTGGCGCAGGCCTTCCTGCACCAAGCATTGGCCGAACGCACCACCGCCGATGTGACGACGGTCGACGGTGGCAACATCGCCGCAGCGCTGCGCTAGACATAGACCTGGAGCGGTTCATCGTTCACCAAAACGACGAACCGCTCTCCCACCTGAAGGACTCCAGGCGGAGAACTGCTTTTGCAGGTCGTGCTGAAAAACTGCTCGAACTGGTCAAAATCCACTCCAATCCTTGGCCTATTGCTCGACCACTTTAGGGCGCGCCTTGTGTTTCGCATGCGAGCTCCGACCCTGAGCCTTGGTGGAGTTGTCGATGGCTGCGAAGAGACTTCGTGTCGGCGTGCTGTTCGGCGGGCGCTCCGCCGAGCATGAGGTTTCGCTGCTTTCGGCAACCATGTCATGCGTACTCTGGATCGGCGAAATACGACTCCGTTCCCACCTTCGTCACCCGCGAAGGCCAATGGCTGCTGAGCGATTTCAAGGACGGCGCGCTGGCGACACCTTCTGATGGGACGCAGCTTTGCCTGCCGCCGGGCGGGCATGGCGGATGCTGGCGATCCCGCCAAGGGCGCCGCATGACCTGCCTGCCATCGAATATGGTGTTCCGGTGGGTAGTGTGCTGAGAGTTCTGCAAATTCGCTGAGAGGGGGCGGTCATGGCAGGCTGGTGATTGTTCACGTCACCTGATTCCCGCGAAGGAACGCCACCATGACCAAGACTGAAGTTAAGACCGCCAGCGCTGCCGTCAAAGACATTTTGCTTTCGAACCCGGATGGATTGCACGAAGTGCTCCGTGCGGTGATGCAGGAGGTGCTTGAGGCCGAGATGGACGAGGCGCTGGGTGCCTCGAAGAGCGAGCGCACGCCCGAACGGCTTGGCTATCGCTCGGGCTATTACGGCCGTACCCTTGTGACGCGGGTCGGCAAGCTCGAGCTGCGGGTTCCGCAGGACCGGGCCGGGCGCTTCTCCACCGAGCTGTTCGAGCGCTACCAGCGTTCCGAGCGGGCCTTGGTGGCGACACTGGCGGAGATGTATGTCCAGGGCGTGTCGACCCGCAAGGTGAAGGCGATCACGGAAGAACTGTGCGGCCATGCCTTCTCGGCCTCGTCGATCTCGGCCATCAACAAGCGGCTGGACGAGAGCCTCGCTGCCTTTGCCAGGCGCCCCCTTCAAGAGCCGTTTCCTTACCTCATCCTCGATGCGCGCTACGAGAACGTGCGTGAAGCCGGTGTTGTCATGAGCCAGGCGGTGCTGATCGCGGTCGGTATCGACTGGGACGGAAGGCGCCAGATCCTGGCCGTGGAGATGGCCAATCGCGAGAGCCGCTCGGCCTGGAGGGACTTCCTCGTCGGCCTCAAGGCGCGCGGCCTCAAGGGCGTCGAGTTGGTCGTGTCCGACGATCACGCCGGCCTGGTGGCAGCGATCGGCGAGGTGATCCCCGAAGCCGCCTGGCAACGCTGCTACGTGCACTTCCTCAGGAACGCGCTCGATCATCTGCCGAGGAAGCACGGCGACGACTGCCTGCAGGAATTGCGCTGGCTCTACGACCGGCGCGATCTCGCAGAGGCCAGGGCTGATCTTGCCGCATGGCTTGCCAAATGGTCGGCACGCTATCCGCGCCTGACAGGCTGGGCCGAGGATGCCATCGAACAAACCCTGACCTTCTTCAGGCTGCCGAGACAGCACCACAAGCATCTCAAATCCACCAACATGCTGGAGCGGCTCAACGAGGAAATCCGCCGGCGCACCTATGTCGTGCGCATCTTCCCCAATACCGAAAGCTGCCTGCGCCTGGTCAGGGCCTTGGCCGTCGAGACCAATCAAAACTGGATGGAGGCCAACCGATACATCAACATGGACGACCTGCGCGAGCACAAGAAGCTCGCTCTGCGCCAAGCCGCATGACCAGCATCATGGCTGCCCCATTTTGCAGAACTTGACGCACACAACCTTCCGGTGCTGCACGCCTGCATGGCGAGGACGGCGCGGTGGCTGGTGCGCGTCGGGCGGTCATGATGCAGGGGCAGATTCCTAACAGATATTGTTAGATCTTGTTGGATGCATTATAATGTGGGTATGAAAAACGAACCTATGCGCACCCTCACCATATCCCTTACCGCGCAGCAGATAGCTCGCCTGCAAAGCGCTATCGAAGGTGGCGGTTATGCTTCCAACAGCGAGATTGTCCGCGACGCCCTGCGCTTATGGGAGCAGCGCGAGGAATTGCGCACGCTCGAACTCCAGCACTTGAAGCGGGCCTATGCCGACGGGATGGGCAGCGGCAAGCCGGTGGCTGTCGACCCCACCGAGTTCATCGACAGCCTGAAGGCAGAACGCCGCGCCCGTGGCTAGCTATAGGCTCACACCGCGCGCTTCGCAGGATTTGCGAGACATCTGGCACACCATCGCCGCCGACAATGAAAGGCAGCAGACAGACTGTTGATGCGCATTTTCGAAAGACTGGAGCTGGCGGCGCAGCACCCCAAGATGGGCTGCGCACGGCCCGAGTTAAGCGCAACGGCCCGCGTGCTCGTCGAAGGCCGTTATATCATCATCTACGAGCCGCAGCCCGATGGTGTTATCGCTGTGGCGATTGTCCACGGGATGCGCGATCCAGACCATTGGTTGTAGGCCGGCAGGCTTACGATCAAATGAAAAGAGCGGCCCATGCCGCCCTTCGCATCTATCAGACGACCGATCCTACTTCGCGTTCGGGTTCGGCATCCAGGCCGGCATGGCGACATCGGCATGGGCGAATTGCGGCAGCTTGGCCGACAGGTCCTCCATGTTCTTGATGTCCTTGTCGATCAGGTCCTTCTGGGTGATCAGCGTCGGCGGCACGATGACGTTGTGGCCGGGATCTTCACCGGCGAGCAGCTGCGCCAGCGCGCGCACCGAGACCTGGCCGACGACGGCAGGGTTGGTGGCGGCGGTGGCGGCCCAGGCGCTGTCAGTCTCGCGCATGGCCGCGATGTCCGAGGTAGAGATGTCGGCGGAGTAGATCTTGATCTTCTTGTTCAGCCCCGCCTCGTCGACGGCGATCTTCACACCCTTGGCGAACTCGTCATAGGGCGCGAACATCACATTGATGTCGGGATGCGCCTGCAGCACCGAGCGCGCCTGGTTGGCGACCGAGTTGGCGATCGGGTTGTCGAGCGTGCCGAACATCGCGACTTCCTTGATGCCGGCATGTTTCTTCTTCACGTCGACCCAGGTCTCGTTGCGGCGGTCGAGCGGCGCGATGCCAGCGACATAGACATAGCCGGCGTTCCAGCTCTCGCCATTGTCCTTGACCGCCTGCTCGAGCGCCAGGCGCGCAAGGTCCTTGTCGGACTGTTCGATCTGCGGGATCTTGGGGTTTTCGACATTGACGTCGAAGGCGACGACCTTGATGCCGGCATCGACCGCGCGCTGGGCGGCGTCCTTCATCGATTCCGTCAGGCCGTGCTGGATGATGATGCCCTGCACGCCGAGTGCGATGGCCTGGTCGACCATGTCGGATTGAAGGGCGGCGTCCTGGCGGCTGTCGAGCACGCGCAGATCGATGCCGAGCGCCTTGGACTGGGACTCGACGCCCGAGAGATAGGCCTGGAAGAAATCGCCGGTCGAGAGATAGCGCACCAGCGCGATCTTGACGCCGGGCTTGTCGAACGGCGCCGGCTTGTCGGCGGCAAAGGCCGGGACCTGCATCAGCATTGTTGCGCCGGCCAATCCGAGCGCGACCTTCCCCAAAAGTCTTCTTGTGATGTTCACGTTCTTTCCTCCGTTTGTTGAACCCAAAACTGTCCCGGCAGCCATTCTATCTCCTGCCCCGGCCGGAAAGGGCGAAGGTAAAGACAAGGGCGACGACGAGAACCACGCCCTTGACGAAATCCTGCGTGTAGTAAGGCGCGTTCATCATCGTCAGGCCTTGCAGCAGGATGCCGACGAACAGCGCGCCGATGGCGGTGCCGAAGGCGTTCGGCTTGGCGGCGCCGAGCACCGCGTAGCCGATCAGCGCCGCGGCAACCGCATCGAGCAGCAGATTATTACCCGACGCGATGTCACCGCGTCCAAGCCGTGCGGCCAGCAAAATCCCGCCGATCGAGGCAAAAACTCCTGAAATGACGTAGGCCCAGATTTTGTATGCCTTGACAGGCGCGCCGGCGAGTTCGGCGGCCCGTTCATTGCTGCCCACGGCATACATCATGCGGCCGAAGCGTGTGTATTCGAGGAAGAACCAGATCAGCACGGCGAGCACGATCAGCACGACCACCGAGACCGGAATGAGGTTCGGGATGAAGAAGTCGAAGCGGTGGCGGCCGAGCGCCAGGAAGGCGTCGGAGAATTTGCCGTTGGCGACCGAGCCGTCCGGCATTGTCATACCGGTGGCGATGGAGCGTCCTTCAGTCGGGATGCGCTGGAGGCCGACGAGCAGGAACATCATGCCGAGCGTCGCCAGCAGATCGGGCACGCGCATATAGACGATCAGCCAGCCATTGATGAGGCCGACAAGGGCGCCGATGAGCAGGCAGATGAGGACAGCGACGACAACGTTCTGCTCCAGCACCACCATGACATAGGCAGCCGCCATCATGGCCGATGTGGCGACCGAGCCGATCGAGAGATCGAAGCCGCCGACAACCAGTGTGGCGGTGACGCCCAGCGCCAGCACGCCGGTGATGGCGACCGACTGGAAAATGAAGACGGCACTTTGCGGCGAGACGAACCCGTCGGCGGCGATGGCGAAATACGCGATCAGCCCGAACAGAAGCACGATGAACCCGTAGCGGATAGCGTAATCGCGCGGCGTCATTCAGCGCCCGCCGTCAATACCCAACTCAAACCCGTGCACTCCATTCCAACCCTCAGTTCTTCAATCATCGTGGCTCAGGCCGCACTGTGCAACGGCCCGCCCGCGACTTCGGCCAGCAGACGGTCGAGATCGACATCGGCGTTGCGGTGTTCGCCGACGATGGTCTGCTCGGACATCACCAATATGCGATCGGCCGTCTCCAGTGCCTCGTCGAGTTCGGTGACGAACAGCAGCGTGGCGCGGCCATTGGCGCTGGCCCTCAGCTTGGCGGCGATGTCGCGCCTGGCGGAGATATCGACGCCCTGGAACGGTTCGTCGAGAATGAACAATCGGGCGTCCTGCGCCATCCAGCGGGCCACCATCACTTTCTGCTGGTTGCCGCCCGACAGAGTGGTCATGTCGTCCTTCTCCGAGCGGCAGACGATGCCGAGATCCTCGATCTGCCGGCGGGCAATAGTGCGTTCAAGGCCGCGTTTGAGAACTGAAAAGCGCGACATGCGCTTGTGGAAGGGCAGGCTGATGTTTTCCTGGATGTTGAAGCCGCCGACGATGCCGTTTTCGCCACGGTCCTTGGCGACCAGAAACACGCCGGCGGCGATGGCTTCGCCCGTCGACCCAGGCGCATAGGGCTTGCCATATAAAGTCATCGTACCGGACAGCGGCTTGCGCAGGCCGAACAGCGTCTCGGCGAGCGCTGTCTTGCCGACGCCGACGAGGCCGGTAATGGCAACGACCTCGCCGTCGCCGAGAGTCAGCGAGAATGGCCGGGCACCAGGGGCGATGCGGAAGGCATCGACGGTCAGGATCGGCTCGGCAGAACTCCTGGCTTCGATGCGGTCAAGATGGATCTTGCGGCCGAGCATGGCGTTAACGGCGCCCTCATAGTCGAGAGGCTTGCTGTCGAAGACGCCTGAGATGACGCCATCGCGCATCGAGACGATGCGGTCGGCCAGCCGCCTGATATCCGACATGCGATGCGAGATGTAGAGGATGGCGACGCCCTGCTCGCGCAAGCGGTCGAGCAGCGCAAACAGCCGGTCGGCCTCGGCGCTGGACAGCGACGAGGTCGGCTCGTCGAGGATCAGCACTTTCGGCTGGTGCGCCATGGCGCGCGCGATGGCCACCATCTGGCGATCGGCCAGCGACAGGTCGCTGATGCGGGCCTTGAGGTCGATGGCGAGCCCCATGCGGTCGGCCACCGCTTTGGCTTCGCGGCGCACCCGGCCGGGGTTGAACAGCAGCGGCGCGCCCTTGCCGCTCAGCCGGTCGAGCGTCAGATTGGTGGCGACATCGAGATCGGCGACGACGCCGTCATTGATGTTTTGGTGCACGGTAACGACACCGGCGCGGATCGCCTCTGCCGGCGTGTTCGGCACAAAGTTGCCGCCAGCGAGGTGCATGATGCCGCCGTCATGGTCGTAGACGCCGCTGATGATCTTGACGAGGGTGGACTTGCCGGCGCCGTTGGCGCCCATCAGCACGGTAATCTCACCGGCATGCAGTTCGAGCGAGACGCCGCCAAGCACCTCGATATGGCCGAAGGATTTCCTCAGCCCGTCCACGCGGAACACGGCATCATTGCCCATTCGTTCCTCCCTGAAGATGACGCTATGGGCTACGTCATCAATTGTCAACTCGATTGACAATTGCCAGTCAGCTTCCTAGCTTGGCCTCACCGCCATCGCTCCACTATGATTGGAGCGAGCAAGCGGGAGGGTGAGGATGACTGCGAAATTGCCGTTTGAAGCACTGTCGGTGGAGACGCTTGCAACGCGCCTCGGTACGAACGAAGCGCTGTGCGCCAAAATCGGCAAGGGCCCTTGGAAGGTGCGCGAGGTCGGCGACGGCAATCTGAACCTCGTCTTCATCGTCGAAGGCGGCTCGGGTGCGGCCGTGGTCAAGCAGGCCCTGCCCTATGTTCGCCTCGTCGGCGACAGCTGGCCGTTGCCGCTCAAACGCTCCTTCTTCGAGTATCACGCGCTGACGCGGCAAGAGGCGCGCGCGCCGGGCTCGGTGCCGGCGATCCTCCATTTTGACGAAGCCCAGGCGCTGATCATCATGGAATATCTGGCGCCGCCGCACATCATCCTGCGCCGCGCCCTGATCGACGGCCGCGAGTTGCCAAATATCGCCCGCGACATCGGCCTGTTCATGGCCCGCACTTTGTTCCGCGGCTCTGATCTCTCCATGCCCACCAAGGACCGCAAGGCCGACCTGGCGCTGTTTGCCGACAATGTCGAGCTCTGCGGCATCACCGAAGACCTGGTGTTTTCCGACCCATATTTCGATGCCAAGCTGAACCGGCATACGTCGCCGCAACTGGACGGCCTGGTTGCCGAACTGCGTGCCGACCGCGACCTCAAGGTCGAAGCGCAGCGGCTGAAGCATATCTTCGCCGCCAATGCCGAGACGCTGCTGCATGGCGACCTGCATTCGGGCTCGATCATGGTCACCGACACCGAGACGCGGATGATCGATCCGGAATTCGCCTTCTACGGTCCGATGGCCTTCGACGTCGGCATGCTGCTCGCCAATTTCTGGATGTCCTACTTCTCGCAGCGCGGCCATGAACACAAGGGCAAGCGTGACGCCATGCGTGCCTATCTGCTCGGGGTGACCAATGACACCTGGACGGTGTTCCGCGCCGAGTTCTCGCATCTATGGCGCACCGAGCGCACCGGCATGCTTTACCAGAAGAGCCTGTTCGAGGATCAGGGCGACATTCTCGCCTCGGAGCAGGCGCTCGACCATGTGCTGCACCAGATCTGGACCGACCTCTTGGGCTTTGCCGGCATCGAGGTGCACCGGCGCATCCTCGGCCTCGCCCACAATGCCGATTTCGAGACCATCGAGGACGAGGATCTGCGAGCCTCCTGCGAGGCCAAGGCGCTGAAATTCGGCCGTCACATCGCCGTCAACCGGCGCCAGATTCACGGCATGGACGAGGTCAATAATCTGGCCGCTTTGATCGAACGGGAGAGCAGGATTTGAACGTCGGCGAGCGCCACTACCGCACCATCTGGCTGAGCGACGACCAGCGTTCGGTCGAGATCATCGACCAGCGCTGGCTGCCGCACGAGTTCCGGGTCGAGACGATCGGGAGCGTTGCCGGCATCGCCACCGCGATCCGTGACATGTGGGTTCGTGGCGCGCCGCTGATCGGCGTCACCGCGGCCTACGGCGTCGCCATCCAGATGGCGGACGATCCGTCTGACGAAGCGCTCGACGCGGTCTGGGAGACGCTGCACAAGACGCGGCCGACTGCGATCAATCTACGCTGGGCACTGGACGAGATGCGGCGGTTCCTCAGGCCGATCGTATTGGGACAGCGCGCGGAGGCGGCCTATAAGCGCGCCGCGGAAATCGCCGACGAGGATGTCGATCTCAATCGCGCCATCGGCGAGAACGGGCTTGCCATCATCAAGGAGATCGCGGCACGCAAGAAGCCGGGCGAGCCGGTCAACATCCTCACCCATTGCAACGCCGGTTGGCTGGCGACGGTCGATTACGGCACCGCCACGTCGCCGATCTATCTCGCCGTCGAGGCCGGCATTCCGGTCCATGTCTATGTCGACGAGACGCGCCCGCGCAACCAGGGCGCCCAGCTGACCGCCTGGGAGATGGCCGGCCACGGCGTGCCGCACACGCTGATCGTCGACAATGCCGGCGGCCATCTGATGCAGCGTGGCGCGGTCGACATGGTGATCGTGGGCACCGACCGCACCACGGCCAATGGCGACGTCTGCAACAAGATCGGCACCTATCTCAAGGCGCTCGCCGCCTCCGATAATGAGGTGCCCTTCTACGTCGCTCTGCCCTCGCCGACCATCGACTGGACAGTGGGTGATGGCCTCACCGAAATCCCGATCGAGGAACGCTCCGGTGACGAGGTGTCGCTGGTCTGGGGCAAGACGGCGGACGGCAAGATCGCGCAGGTTCGGGTTTCGCCCGAAGCGACGCCGGCGGCCAATCCGGCGTTCGATGTGACGCCGGCACGGCTGGTGACGGGGCTGATCACCGAGCGCGGTGTGGCCAAGGCTTCGCGCGAAGGGTTGAAGGCGATGTTCCCCGAACGCGGATAATCTCCCCCCTTGAGGGGGAGATGTCGCCAAAGGCGACAGAGGGGTCGGCGCGTCCTGACGCGACCTCCCAGCACCGACAGATGATGCTAGCGCTCCAGTCGAACCGACCCCCTCTGGCCTGCCGGCCATCTCCCCCTCAATGGGGGAGATTAGCGCCTCACCGGCTGGCTACCGGATTTCAGCCCTGCAACAAGAATTGCGGCCTCGATGGCCGCTGACGGTTGCGGTTCTGGCGAAATCCGGCCAGAAGCATCTAGGCCGGCAATCGGCCGGCCCGCGACGTTGCGCTTGAAACCAGATACGGGAGACTATTGGGTGGCTCGCATAACACTGAGACAATTGCTCGATCACGCCGCCGAGTACGGCTACGGCGTACCCGCTTTCAACATGAACAATATGGAACAGGGCCTCGCCATCATGGAGGCGGCCGAGGAGACCAAGTCGCCGGTCATCCTGCAGGCCAGCCGCGGCGCCCGCGCCTACGCCAATGATGTGGTGCTGGCCAAGCTGATCGACGCGCTGGTCGAAATCCACCCCGACATTCCGGTCTGCATGCATCTCGACCACGGCAACAACGAAGCCACCTGCGTCACCGCCATCCAGTACGGCTTCACCTCTGTCATGATGGACGGCTCGCTGAAAGAGGACGGCAAGACGCCGGCCGACTATGCCTACAATTCCGGCATCACCCGGCGCGTCGTCGACATGGCGCATTGGGGCGGCGTGTCGGTGGAAGGCGAGATCGGTGTGCTCGGTTCGCTTGAGAGCGGCGGCGGCGAGCAGGAGGACGGCCACGGCGTCGAAGGCGCCATCAGCCACGACCAGCTCTTGACCGATCCGGAACAGGCGGTCGAGTTCGTCAAGGACACCCATGTCGATGCGCTGGCAGTCGCCATGGGCACCAGCCACGGCGCCTACAAATTTTCGCGCAAGCCAGACGGCGCGGTGCTGGCGATGAACGTCATCGAGGAAATCCACCGCCGCCTGCCCAACATGCATCTGGTGATGCACGGCTCGTCCTCAGTGCCCGAGGACCTGCAGGAAATCATCAATAGATATGGCGGCCAGATGAAGCCGACCTGGGGCGTGCCGGTGGAAGAGATCCAGCGCGGCATCAAGCACGGCGTGCGCAAGATCAACATCGACACCGACAACCGCATGGCGCTGACCGGCGCCATCCGCAAGGTGCTTACCGAAAACCCGTCGGAGTTCGATCCGCGCAAATATTTGACGCCGGCCATGGCTGCGATGCGCAAGCTGTGCAAGGAGCGCTTCGAGCAGTTCGGCACCGCCGGCAACGCGCAGAAGATCAAGCCGCTGCCGGTGGCCGAGATGGCCAAGCGCTACAAGTCGGGGAGCCTTGATCCGAAGTTTGGGTGAAGTCCCCTGGCGCCTCTTCCTTCTCCCTTGTGGGGAAGAAAGAAGAGCTATTGACATAAAAAAGGCCGGGCGCGAAAGCGGCCCGGCCAAAAGAAGGTCAAGAACCTTCAGAGGGGAACACCGCTCGGTGGAATGGGAGGAAACCGCCGAACGATAATTCCTATATGCGCGTATTCGCCGCATATGGCGACGAACGGCTTTCTAAAACAACGCGAGATTCGGAAATTTCGTTCTCGTTTTGAAAGATTTCAGCCGGTGAGGCGTCGGTTTCCAGAAGATCGGCATAGTGCCGGCGCGCCACGTCGGGATGCGAGCGCAGGCGGCTCTTCAGCACATTGGTGCCGACATTGCGAAACAGCGGGTTGTCGGGATCGCTGGCCGGCCCCCGCGCCTCGGCCGCTACATCCTCGGGCAGGTCGAGCAGCGGAATCGTGGCGTCGAGCCGGGCGCTGAAGAAGAACGGGACCGAGACGCGCTCGACGCCGGCCGGCGGTGTCACCACACGGTGGACTGTCGCCCGGAGATAGCCGTTCGACGCCAGTTCGAGCAGTTCGCCGATGTTGACCACCAGCGTGTCGGGCAGCGGATCGACGTCGACCCAGGCGCCGTCATATTCGACCTGCAGCCCCTTGTTCTCGTCCTGCAGCAGAAGCGTCAGGAAACCGCCATCCTTGTGCGCGCCGACGCCCTGGTTGTCGCCGGTGGCGTCGCGGCCGGGGTAGCGCACGATCTTCATGCGATGGTTGGGCTCGGCCCGGTAGATCGGATCGAAGGCGTCCTCGGCCTGGTCGAGCGACAAAGCGAAGGCCCTAAGCAGCCGGATCGCCACCGCGGTCGCCTTGGCCTGCCATGCGAGCAGCGCCGGCTTCAGCTCGGGCAGCGTGGCCGGCCACTGGTTGGGCCCTTGCAGCCGCGTCCAGGCGGGCACGCCGGGGCCTTGTTCGATGGCCGCGCGTTCGACGCCGATGTCGAGCTGTTCGCGCCAGTCGGCCTTGCCTTTGGTCAGCTCGCCGCCGGCGCGCGTGTAGCCGCGGAACTGCGAGGACTTGACCATTTCAATTGCCAGTTTGTCGGCTTCCGGCAGGGCAAAGAAGCGGCGCGACGCGTCGAGCACTTCTGCGGTATCCGCAGCCGATATGCCGTGGCCGGTCAAATAGAAGAAGCCGACATCGCGCGCGGCCGTGCGCAGGTCGAAGAGAAACGTTCGCCGTTCCGAAGCGCCCTGCTCGAGGCGGCCGAGATCAAGCACGGGTACGATCCTGGGCATGGTCAAGCTCCTTGTTCCGCTGTCACGGTGGCACGCAGGCCGGTCCGATCAAAGCAACGCGCAATCCAATCTCGGCGCCGATAGAGAAAGCCGGCGCTGCGTTTGGCAGCCTGCCGGCAAATAACGTTCGTGGCGCTCATCCGCGCCGGTCCAGCCTGGCGACCAGCCGGTCGCCGACCCACTGGATGCCGCAAACGAGGATGATCAGCACAATGACCACGGCGACCATGACGCTGGTCTCAAAACGCTGGTAGCCGTAGCGGATGGCGAGGTCGCCAAGCCCGCCGGCACCGATGGCGCCGGCCATGGCCGAGGCGCCGATCAGCGTTACCAGCGTCACCGTGAAACCGGCGACGATGCCGGGCAATGCTTCGGGCACCAGCACCTCGCGGATGATCGTCCAGCGATTGCCGCCCATGGCGCGTGCCGCCTCGATCAGGCCGCGATCGACCTCGCGCAGCGACACTTCGGCGATGCGGGCATAGTAGGGCGTCGCCGCAATCGACAACGGCACGATCGCCGCCCAGGTGCCGATCGAGGTGCCGACGATCAGCCGCGTCACCGGGATCAGCGCCACCAGAAGGATGATGAAAGGCACCGAGCGGAAGCCGTTGATGACGGCGCCGAGCGCGCGGTTCACCCACAGGCTTTCGGCAATGCCGCCGCGCTCGGTGGCAATCAATGCCAGGCCGAGCGGCAGCCCGAAGACGAGCGAGATAAGGCCCGATGCCGCCGTCATCAGGACCGTCTCCCAGATCGAGCGCAGCAGAAGTTCAAACAGAACCGGCGACATGGCCAAGCACCTCCACCCGTGCGTCGCGGGCCTTCAGGAATGCGATTACTTTGGACAGATGTTTCGGATCGTTGCCCGCGACCGCAAGGAACAGCGTGCCGACCGGCTGCTGCTGGACATGGTCGATGCCACCATGGACGAGGCGGAACCGTCCCGGCACGGCCACCGCAAGATCGGACAGCAGCGGACCGCGCGCGGCCTCACCGGCGACGTCGACCCTGAGGATGAGCTCGGCGCCGCCTCCGGGAGCAAGCCGGCCGGCAATCTCGGCCGGCAGTTGCGGGCGGATGCCGCCGAGCAGGCTCCTGGTGATTTCGGAACGCGGCTCGGCAAAGACCGACCACACCGGGCCTTGTTCGACGATGCGCCCGGCATCGATCACCGCGACGCGGTCGGCGATCGAGCGGATCACCTCCATCTCGTGGGTGATGAGCAGGATGGTGAGGCCGAGCTGCCGGTTGATGTCTTTCAGCAAGGCCAGGATGGAGCGCGTCGTCTCCGGATCGAGCGCTGAGGTCGCCTCGTCGGACAGCAGCAGCGCCGGCCGCGCGGCCAGCGCCCTGGCGATGCCGACGCGCTGCTTCTGGCCGCCCGACAGCGAGGACGGATAGGCCTTCGCCTTCTCCGACAGGCCGACGAGGTCGAGCAATTCGGCGGCGCGCGCCAGCCGTTCGGCCTTTGGGCGGCCCTCGATCTTCAGCGGCAGCGCGACATTGTCCTCCACGGTCTTGGCCGACAGCAGATTGAAGTGCTGGAAGATCATGCCGATGCGACGCCGCAGCGGCTGCAATTCACGCTCGCCGAGCCGGCCGATCTCGCGGCCCTCGATGAAGACGTCGCCGGAGTCCGGCCGCTCCAGCCCGTTGAGGCAGCGGATCAGCGTCGACTTGCCGGCGCCGCTGCGGCCGATGATGCCGAGGATCTCGCCCTTGCGCACCGTCAGCGAGACGCCGTCGAGCGCAGGTGTCGCGCCGAAGCGGCGCTTGAGGTCGACCAGGCGTACGACATCTTCCTGCCCGGCCGATATATTGACCGGACCGGATGCTTCGGCCGTGACGTGCTGGTTCATCTCACTGTCCGTTTCGACGCTCGACAAATGCGACGGCGGCCCGCTCAACAGCGGGCCGCCTGCTCCTGACAACCAGGCGCCGATCAATAGGCGCTGATCCCGGTGCCCTTGTAGACCTTGTCGAACTCGGCCTTGACCTTCTCGTTCTGGTAGGACGCGACCAGCGTCTTTACCCAGCCCTCGTTCTCGTTGCCGGATTTGACGGCGATGAAGTTGCGGTAGGGGTTGTCGGCCACCGGCTCCTGGGCGATGCGGTTATCCGGGCCGAGACCGCTCTTCAGCGCCCAGTCGGTGTTGACGACGGCCGCATCGAGATCCTCGACCGAACGCCCGACAATGCCGGCATCCAGTTCCTTGATGACGACCTTCTTAGGGTTCTCGGCAATGTCGGCGGTAGTCGCCAGGATGCCGGTGCCGTCCTTCAGCTTGATCACGCCTTCGTTCTGCAGAACGCGCAACGCGCGACCCTCATTCGAGGGGTCGTTGGGCAGGCCGATGACGGCGCCTTCGGGCAGGTCGGCAACCTTGGTGTATTTCTTGGAGTAGAGGCCGATCGGCCAGACGCCGGTGTAGCCGACGCGCACGATGTGGTACCCTTGGGTCTTGATCTGGTTGTCGAGATAGGGCTGGTGCTGGAAGGCGTTGGCGTCGATCTCGCCGCGCTCGAGCGCCTCGTTGGGCTGGGTGTAGTCGTTGAACACCACGGTCTCGACGGTCAGGCCTTTTTCGGCGGCCTGGGCGACGACGACGCGCCAGACATCCTCATCCTCGCCGCTGATGATGCCGACCTTGATAGACTTCTTGTCCTCGGCGAAGGACGGCGTCGGCTGAGCCAGACCGGCAAGCGTGACGGCCGAGGCAAAAAGTGCCGCAAGGGCAGCTCGCCGGCTGATGGCTGAAAAAAGAAGAGAGCTGGAAGCGTTTCCGCGTTCGGACATTGTCGATCCCTCGTAATCCTGAAGTCATTGCGGCGAGGTGGAATACCAAGCCTTGACGACATCATCGGCAATGCTGCTTGCCGGATCAAAGAACCGCATTTCTTCTCAAACACGAAGCCGGGAATATTCTCTCAAAGATTTCGCAATTGCGAGAACGGTCACGCCGGACCGGTCAGAATGTCTCGACAAAGGGCCGCAGCTCGACCTCGAAGCTCCAGGCGCTGCGATGCTGGCGATGGGTCGCGAGATAGGTCTGCGCGATCGCATCGGGCGACAGCTGGCTGTCCGGTCGCTCGGGCTTCGTCCCGACCGGCTCGATCTGGCCGTCGATAATGAAATGGGCGACATGGATGTTCTTCGGGAAGAGTTCGCGCGCCATCGACTGAGCCAGACCGCGCAGGCCGAATTTCGGCATGGCAAAGCCGGCGGAGTTGGGAAAGCCCTTGGTGCTGGCCGAAGCGCCGGTGAACAGGATCGAGCCGGAGCCGCGCGAAAGCAGCCGCCGCGCCGCCTGCTGGCCGACCAGGAAGCCGCCATAGGCGCCAACCAGCAGCGCCTGTTTGACCGCATCGGGTTCGACCTCGGCGATCGGGCCGCGCGTGCGGCCGCTGGCGTTGAAGACCGCAAGCGCCAGCGGACCTTGCTTGTCGGCGGTGTCGAACAGGCCGGCGACGGAGGCCGGGTCGGCGACGTCGGTTTCGACGGCCAGTGCGCCGGTTTCCCCGATCAGCGCCGCGAGCTTGGCCGTGTTGCGGGCGGCCAGCACCACGCGGAAGCCTTCCTTGGTGAGAAGACGGGCCAGCGAGCCGCTCAGGCCCGCGCCCGCGCCCGCGATCACTGCGACTTCGGATGCCATGCCGTTTCTCCCTGGCGATTGATGTGCTTGTTCCATAGCTGGCGTCTTGAACGGCAAGAGGCAAGAACGGCGTTGCTCGATTTTCGCTGTTCGGTGAAAAACTCTGCCGGCAGGTTCGGAGCAATCGACCGCGGCCAGGGTCTTGCCTGGCGAGACAATCCGTCCGACAGGTGATTGCGTTGGAATCGCAAACGGTGTCGCAAGGGAGTCGACCGTGGAACCAATCTGGGCCGTCGGCCTGATGACCGGCACCGTGCTTGACGGCAATATCGACGTGGCGCTGATCAAGACCGATGGCGAGCGGATCGCCGATTTCGGCACCTATACGCTGGCCCCCTACCCCGCAGCGATCCGTGCCTTGCTGGAGGAGACGCTGCGTCAGGCCCGGGTGTGGAATTTCGACGGGCCGGAGCCGGCGATCTTTGCCGAAGCCGAGGAGGCGCTGACGCGGGCGCAGTCGGCGGCGGTGAAGGACCTTGTCGAAAGCTACGGCCTGACCATGGGCGATATCGGCGTGGTCGGCTTTCACGGCCAAACCGTGCTGCATCGTGCCCCGCAACCCGGGCGGCGCGGCGATACGCGCCAGTTGGGCGACGGCGAGCTGATGCATTCGATCCTGGGCGCCAAGGTCGCCTATGATTTCCGCTCGGACGATGTGCGCGCTGGCGGCCAGGGCGCACCACTGGCGGCTGCCTACCACGCGGCGCTTTTGAGGGAAGCCGACGCCAGCGGGGACACCGCTGTGCTCAATCTCGGCGGTGTCGGCAACGTGACCTGGTGGGACGGCAAGGACAACATCGTCGCCTTCGACACTGGCCCGGCCAACGCACCGCTCAACGATTTCATCAAGGCAAACGGCCTCGGCGAGATGGACCGCGACGGCGCACTGGGCGCGGCCGGCACCGTCGATGAAGTGCGGCTGGCCAAATTGCTCCAGCATCCGTATCTGACCAAGCCCTATCCGAAATCGCTCGACCGTTTCGACTTCGGCGCCGCCATGGCCGACGGCCTCAGCGCAGAGGATGGGGCGGCGACGCTGACGGCCTTCACCGTCTCGGCCGTCGGCAAGGCGCTCGATTTGTTGCCGCGCCGGCCGAAGCGCCTAGCGGTCAGTGGCGGCGGCCGCCGCAACCCGACGATGATGGCGATGCTGGCGAGGCGCGCCAACGTCGAGGTGGTGCAGGCCGAGACACTGGGCTGGAAAGGCGATGCGGTGGAGGCCGAATGCTTTGCCTTCCTTGCCGTGCGCGTGCTGCGCGGCCTGCCGATCAGCTTTCCCAGCACCACCGGCGTGCCGCAGCCGATGCAAGGCGGGCGGCTGGCAGGTTAGAGCTTCTTCTGCAGGAAGATGCGGCTGCGGCCGGTGGGAAAGTCAGGCAGTTCGCCGAAGCGCCGGTAGCCTTGCCGCTCATAGACTTTGGCCGCTGTCGGATTGAACGTGTCGATCCAGGCGTTCTGGCAGCCCCGGGCGACTGCTTCGCGCTCGGCAGCGTCCAGCATGTCGCCGGCCATATGCTGGCCGCGCAGGCGTTCGTCGACCCACAGCCATTGCACATAGAGCCAGCCCCAGGCGGTGTATCCCGAAATGCCGGCGACGACAGCGCCGTGCTCGTCACGAACGAAGACCGCGATCGGCTTGCGGCCGGAGGGGCCGACATCGCCGTCATTGAACGCCGTCAGCCGCTCGGCCAGGAAGGCGAGGTCGTCTGACGAGGGGTCGGCAGTGGTTTCAAGCGTCGTCTTCATCCGGGCGGGGCTCGCATGGCAAGCCAAGCTCTAGCGAAGGACGGGATGAGGACGCAAGCTTTACGGCTTGATGGGCGGAGGCGACCGCCATGACCCCGCTGCTGCCGCAACCAGCATCAGCACGGCGGCGACGATCGCGCAGATGGCAAAGCCGAACGATGAATAAAGCGGCCCGAAGCTGGTGGTGCCGATGAAGACGGCGAGGTAGGTGACCGAACTGTTCAGGCCCATGATGGTGCCACGGCGCGACGGATCGAGCGCGGTAAGGCGCATCACCAACACGTTCAGGCCGAAATGATTGGCAAGGCCCCATATGGCGATCATAGCCAGGATCAGCACGAAATTGCTGCTTGCGAGCGCGATGGCGACATAGACGACGGCGACCAGCAGATAGGCGAAGGGCATGACGCGCCGCGCGCCGATGCGGTCGATGACGCCGTCGAGGAAGGCCGCGGCGCCGAAGCCGGCGCCATAGGCGAGCGCGGCCAGCGCATTGGCGCTGACGGGCTCGCCCAGATCCTGGTGCAGATGATCGCCGAGATAGCCGTAGACGCCGTAAAAAGCGGTCATGAAGGCGGTGCAGGCGATGAGCAGCGGCACGATCCCCGGAATGGCCAGCGCAACGAACGGCGACGGTGCCGGGCCGCTCTTCCTGACGTCGCTGAGCGAGGTCATCGACAAGGCAGCAAGCGCAATGGCGGAAAGCACCGCGACGGCGGCGAAGACGGCGCGCCAGTGCACGAGATCGGCAAGCACGGCCGACAGCGACACGCCGGCCACCATGGAGACCGTCCAGCCGGTCAGCACGACGCCGATCGTGCCGCTTTCGCGGCCGGGCGGCGCAATTGCCGCTGCACTGGCATAGATGGCCGGCATGGCGACGCCGGCGGCGATGCCGGCGACGGCCTGGGCCGCGACCAGCATGATCACCGTCGGCGCCAGCGCGCTGGCGAGAAGCCCGACGGCCAGAAGAAGCAGCGCGCCCTGCAGCATGCGGCGGGCGCCGACGCCGTCGATATAGCGGGCGAGGAACAACGCGCTGGCCGAAGTGCCGAGGCCGAAGGCGGCCGACGCGGCCATCACCGCCGGCACGCTGGTGCCGAAGGATGCGGCGACTGCCGGAGCAATTGGACCCAGGACCAGCGAGTTCGAGCCGATGACGGCGATGCAGCCGGTCAGGAGATAGGCCAGCGCCGGGATCGGCTGATGGAGCGTTGCAGCTTGATGCGCGTTCGTCATCGGGTCATAATGGCCGAACTGAATTCCGCGACAACAAGGAATTTCGATATGGACGAAGAAACAGATGGGGTTCTGCAGAACAAGGTAGCTCCCCGAGAGCTCGACGCAATCGACCGAAAAATATTAGGCGTGCTGGTCGAGGATGCGACGATCAGCTACGCCGAACTTGGCGAACGCGTCTGCCTGTCGCCGCCGGCGGCGCATGAGCGGGTCAAGCGCCTGCGGCGCAGCGGCGCCATCCGCGGCACGGCTGTGATCATCGACCCGAAGGCGGTGAAAAAGCCGCTGCTCACCTTCGTGCATATCGATACCAAGGGCTGGGGCAAGACGCCGGAGCTGATGGCCGTTTCGCAATATCCTGAGGTCGAGGAAATCCATTCGGTGGCCGGCGACACCTGCCTGCTGCTCAAGGTCCGCACCGAGGACACCAGGGCGCTCGAAGGCCTGCTGGCGCGTCTCTACGAAACGCCCGGCGTCACCTCGACGCGAAGCTATGTCGTGCTGTCGACCTATCTCGAGCGCCCGGTGCAGCCCGAGATCACGGCGCAATGGCCGACGCCCCGGCATATGGCCACGCCGTTGTACTGATCTGCGCTATCTTCGTCTTGCCGGGGCCACAACAATCCTTCACAAACGGCACCCTATATTGATGCCAGGCATTGATTTGGGGTGACGAGAGGCGCGGCTTGGAATTCGAACTGAAAACCATCGAGGCGCTGGCCCCCGATCAGGCGTCGCTAAGCGCCGCCTCGAAGCTCACCAAGCGCTCGAACTGGCCGCGGCTGGAGAAGAACGAGCAGCAGGCGCTGATCTGGGGCGAATGCCAGGGCTCGGGATCCAACCCCTATCGCACCGTCGTCGACACCGGCGACCACGGCTACAAATGCACCTGCCCGTCGCGAAAATTTCCCTGCAAGCACACGCTGGCGCTGATGTGGATCGCCGCCACGGCGCCGGCCAGCTTCACATCAGCCGAAACAACGCCGGAATGGGTCAATGACTGGCTTGGCCGGCGCAGGAAGAGTGCGCCCCCGCCGGTCGACGCAAAGTCTGGCAGGGGCGCGTCTGGCAAGAGCATTGGCGAGGCCTCGCAGGCAGAGGAAAGCACCGTCGATGACGCCGCCGCGACGGAGCGCCGCGAGACGGCGCAGCGCAAGCGGGCGGAAGATACGCGCACCGCGGTGGCAGGCGCGCTGGACGAACTCGACCAGTGGATTGCCGACCAGCTGCGGCTCGGCCTTTCCGCCTTTGCCGACGCCAGCAGCGAGCGCTGCCGCCGCATTGCCGCCAGGCTGGTCGACATGAAAGCAACGGCGCTTGCGGGACGCATCGACGAAATCCCGGCCCGGCTAATGGCGCTGCGCAGCGAGGAACGGCCGGACGCGGCGATCCGCGAACTCGGCAAGCTGGTTTTGCTGGCCAAGGCCTGGCGCTCGGCGCCAGACGATCCCGAATTGAAGCGGCTGGTGTCGGCATCCGAAACCCGCGACCAGGTGCTGGCCAATCCCGATGCAAGACAGGTCGACAGCCAGTGGGAAGTCATCGGCGAGAAGATCGAGACCCGCCGCGACGGCCTTGTCAGCCATTCTACCTGGCTGCTCGACCTGAAAAGCCCGACGCCGCAATTTGCGCTGCTACTCGATTTCTTTCCGGCCTCGGCCGGCCGCCGCTCTGCCGCGTTCACACCTGGCGACCGGTTCGATGCAAGGCTGGTGTTCTATCCGTCACGCCAACGGCTGCGGGCGCTGGTAGCGGAGCGCAAGGGCGATGTCGTGTCGGGCGCCTGGCCGGATTTCGGCCTCGGCATTGTCAAGGATCCGCTGGCGGCGCATGCGGCGCACCAGGACGCAGCACCCTGGTCGACCGATAGCCCGCTGATGCTGCCTGCCGGCGCGATCCTGCTCGATGAGCGCGGCACCGCCTGGTGGCAAGCGGCGCACGACCCGCAAGGGATCGCCCTGCCTGTCGCCGGAACCGTCGATCAAACCGTGCTCGGTCTCGACCTTTCGGCAACGGCAGCCCTGTGGAACGGCGCGCGGCTCGATCTGCTCGCCGCGCAAAGCGGCTTCGGGAGGCTCGATCTGTCATGAACGAGCTCGAGCAAACCGGCCTGGCGACGATGCGCGACTGCTGGATCACCGGCGGAACTGCGTTCGATCTGGCGCCAGCCGCGTGGAAGGAAATCGCCGGCGGCGCAAGCCCGGACGAACGGGAGCGGCTGTTGCTGGCCATCGCCGCGCAGGCGCTCGATGTGGGCTTAAGGCCAGCCGCGCCGAAGTCGCTGAAGCGGCGCCCGCCGCTGCCGAGGCTTGGCCTGCCGCTGCTGCCGGAGCGGTTGCGGCCGCTGTTGCGGGCTGCCTTGAAGAACACCGCCGATGCGCGGCGCAAGGCGCGCGTGGCGACGCTCGTCGCCGGCCGTGGCTACGTGCTGCATCCGATGGACTGGATGCCGTCGGCATCAGACCAGAACAGCCCTGACATCTATGCGCCGTGGATCGACTGGCAGGCCAGCGTCGAGGGGCTGAAGATTGCGCCGCAGGAGCAACTGACGGTGCAGAACTGGGATGACTTTTACCCCGCCGCGCGCCGTATCGCGTTGACCGAGATGCGCCGTCGCGATCCGGCCACGGCCCGCAGCCTGATGGAAGCGAAGGCGCCCGGCGAGCCGGCGGAAGTCCGGCTGGCACTGATCGAACTCATGCATTTCGGCCTGACGCCTGAGGACGCGCCGTTCCTGAAAAGCCTGGCCACTGACCGCTCCGGCAAGGTGCAGGAACTGGCGAGCCGGCTGCTGGCGAGGTTGGGCGAGCACGGTCGTGTTGGTGGCGGTGCCGACGATCCCGTTGCCGAACTTGCCGCCTTCATCGCAGAAGGCAAATCCGGCTTTATCCGCCGCCGCACCACCTACACGCCGGCAAAGCTCAAATCGCCGGCGCAGGAAAAGCGCCGCGCCGAACTGTTCGAGACCTGCAATCTGGTCGACCTTGCTTCCCGATTTGGGGTCAGCGAACCCGATTTCATTGCAGCCTGGCAGTTCGGTGCCGACAACAATGCGGACATCCAGATCTCACGAATGGTCGCAGCGTCGGGCAGCGACGCTGCAGTAACGCAGATGGCCGACACGCTGATCGCCGAGGGTGGCAAGCCGGCACTGTTCGTGCTGCACCTGACACCGCGCCTGGATAGCCGCAGGAAGCGTGTCCTGGTCAGACTGATCCTGAAAGATACGCCGCAGTATGTTAGCACGCTCACCCTTGCCGAGGGCTTCGAAGCCAACTGGCTGGATTGGCCCGACCTGACGAACGGCCAGAGCTTGGCGGTGTTGCGTTCGGCTGTCGCCGGCAATGATGACGCGATGAAGCGAACCGTCGACGACCTGTTGGAAACTTTGGGCTTTCTGGCCACTGCGGCGACAGCGGAAAAATTGATCGAGCATGTCGTTGCGGCCGGCATGCCGCCGGCGGCAGCCTCGCTCGCTTTCCTGCGCCTCAACGCGGCCCTGACGGGAACCAACCCATGACAATCCGGAGAACAGCACCATGAACGCAGCCATCCGCCTCCCCGTCGAGCAGGCCTATGCCGCTGAACTGCAGGCGCTGGCGCGCAATGACGACAAGCAAAAACCTGCGGGATGGAGCCTGTCGCCAAAGGCCGTTCTGACCTACCTGCTCGGCGGCAAGGCAAGCGACGGCACCGTGATATCGCCAAAATATGTCGGCCGCCGCCGGCTGATGGAAACGGCGGTGGCGACACTCGCCACGGACCGCGCGCTGCTGCTGCTCGGTGTTCCCGGCACCGCAAAATCCTGGGTGTCGGAACATCTCGCCGCCGCCATCATGGGCAATTCCACGCTGATCGTGCAGTGCACGGCCGGTACCGACGAGAACCAGGTCCGCTACGGCTGGAACTATGCGCAGCTTTTGGCCAAAGGGCCGAGCCAGGAGGCGCTGGTGCCGACGCCGCTCTACCGCGCCATGGAGAGCGGCAAGCTATGCCGCCTGGAAGAGTTGACGCGCATGGGCTCCGATGTACAGGATACGCTGATCACCGTGCTGTCGGAAAAGATGATGCCGATCCCGGAACTCAACACGTCGCTCTATGCCCAGCGCGGCTTCAACATCATCGCCACCGCAAACAACCGCGACAAGGGCGTCAACGAGCTGTCCTCGGCGCTGAAACGCCGCTTCAATGTGGTGGTGCTGCCGCTGCCCGAGGACATGGCGGAAGAGGTGGCGATCGTCTCCAAGCGGGTCGACGAGATGGCCGGCGGGCTCGACCTGCCGGTGCCGAAAAATGTCGGCGAGGAGATCGCTCGAGTGTTGACCATTTTCCGCGAGCTGCGCTCGGGCGCAACCGCCGACGGCAAGGTGACGCTGAAGACGCCTTCGGGTTCGCTCTCGACCGCCGAGGCGATCGCCACCATGGTCGGCGGCCTCAGCCAGGCGGCGTGGTTCGACAGCGGCAAGCTCGGCGCCGAAGGCCTCGCCGCCAGCCTTGTCGGCGCCATCGTCAAGGACCCGGTGCAGGACAAGGTGGTGCTGGAGGAATATCTCGAAACGGTGCTCAAGAAGCGGCCGGACTATGCCGGCTATTACGCGGCGCTGAACGCAGCGATCTGAGGTCATGAGCGACGTCGCCTATTTCGGCATCCGCCATCACGGGCCGGGCTCCGCCGACAGCCTGGTGCAGGCGCTGCGGGACTTGCAGCCGGTCGCGGTGCTGATCGAAGGGCCGAGCGACGCGTCCGCCCTGCTGCCATTGCTGGCGCGCCCGCAGATGCAGCCGCCGGTGGCGCTGCTCTGCTACCCCGAGGACGATCCGGCCGCGACAAGTTTCTGGCCGTTCGCCGAGTTCTCGCCGGAATACCAGGCGGCGGTGTGGGCGGTGGAGAACAAGGCGGCATTGCGGTTCATCGACCTGCCGTCATCGGCACGGTTCGCGGCACCGGCAACCGACGACACCGACAAAACGGCTGACGCCGACAAGCCCGAACCCAAGGACGAAACCGGTGAGGATGGCGAGCCTGCATCGCATCGCGACCCGATCGGCACGCTGGCTGCGGCCGCCGGCTATGAAGATGGCGAAAGCTGGTGGGCCGACATTATCGAGCAGAATCCGCAGCCGGGTCCAATCTTCGCTGCCATCACCGATGCGATGACGACGCTGCGCGACGGCGAAGGTGCGATCGCGCCGTTCGAGGCCAAGCGTGAAGCGCATATGCGATTGGAAATCGCCGCCGCGCGCAAGGAATTCGCCGGACCGATCGCCGTCGTCTGCGGCGCATGGCATGTGCCGGCCCTGCAGGCCGCGCACACGCAGAAGAACGACCAGGCGCTGATCAAGGGAATTGCCCGGCGCAAAAGCATCATGACATGGGCGCCATGGACCGGGCCGCGTCTTGCGCTGGGCTATGGTTATGGCGCTGGCGTCATCGCGCCCGGCTGGTGCAAGCATCTGTGGCGCACACGAGGGCGGCGCGACGCCGCGACGCTGTGGCTGGCGACGATCGCGGCGGTGCTGCGGGCGAAGGGCCATCAGGTGTCGACCGCGTCGCTGATCGAGGCCGAGCGGCTTGCGCGCACACTGGCTGCCATTCGCGAGCGGCCGAAGCCCGGCTTCGAGGAATTGCGCGATGCCGCGATCGCGGCGCTGTTCAACGGCGAAGCGGTGCTGTGGGCGCTGGTCGAGGCCGAGCTGCTTTTGGGCGCGGATGTCGGCGAGATTCCGCCCGACACGCCGCTGGCGCCGCTGATCGAGGACCTGCAGCGCAACCAGAAGGCGGCGCGGCTGAAGCCGGAGGCGCTGGAACGCGAGCTGTCGGTCGATCTGCGCAGCGAAAGCGGACTGTTTCGTTCGACATTGCTGCACCGGCTGAACGTGCTTGGCGTGCAATGGGGCAGGCTGGCCGACGCCGGCCGCAGCCGCGGCACCTTTCGCGAAAAATGGACGCTGGCCTGGGAGCCTGAATATGCCGTGCGCCTGGTCGAGAACCTGATCTACGGCCCGACTATCGAAAAGGCCGCCAATGGCCGCCTGATCCAGATGCTCGGTGCGGCCGCGAGCCTCGACACGCTTGCCGCCCTTGTCCAGAGCGCCATTACGGCGGATCTGTCGGAGGCCGCGAGCGCCGGCCTTGTAGCGTTGGAGGCGCGCGCAGCGCACAGCAGCGAATGCCTGGAGATGCTGGCCTCGGTGCCGCCGCTTGCCGACATCATCCGTTACGGCGAGGCGCGCAAGACCGAAACCAACCGGCTGTCCGGTTTGTTGGAACGGTTGATCGTCGAGGGCGCGATCGCGCTGCCCTATGCAGTGCGCGACCTGGACGAGCAGGCCGCCACCACGCTGGTCGGTGCTGTGCGCAAGGCCGACACGGCGATCCGGCTGGTCGAGCCCGGCGAAGACGTGCTCGATGCATGGCGCAACGGCCTGACCGGCGTGCTGGAAGGTCCGCGCTCGACGGCGCTGCTCGCCGGCTGCGCCGCGCATCTGCTCTATGAAGCCGGCCAACTGCCGGCAGAGGACGCCGCCGGGCTGCTCGGACGCAGGCTATCGCCGGGGACGCCGGTCGCCCAGGCAGCGGGGTTCTTCGAAGGTTTCTTCAGCACTGCCGGCCAGCGGCTGATCTACGACGAGGGCCTGCGCAGCGCCGTCGATGGGTGGCTTAAATCGCTCGACGAGGACGCTTTCATCGCGCATCTTCCGTTGCTGCGCCGCGTCTTCTCCAATCTGGACTCGATGGAGCGGCGGCGGTTGATCGAGGCCGTGCTCGGCCGCACCGCAAGGTTGCCGGCCGGCCTGACGCCGGCGCCGGATGGCGGCGAGGGCTGGCGCCGTCACCTGGAGCGGCTTGGGCCATTGCTGGCGGGCGGAGTGTGACAATGGATGACGAAGCCGAAGTGCCCGAACCCGGCCCAGCATCCTCCGATAGCGGGCGCGAGCGCCGCTGGCGGCTGGCGATCGGCGCCGATGACGAGGCTTCCTCCGCCCTTTCCAGTGATGACAAAAAACTGTCTTCGGCGCTCGATGCGCTTTACGGCGACGGCGCCAATGCCGATGCCGACCCGCGCAAGCGGCGCGGCGGGCTCGGCCGCTCGGCGCCACGCATGGCGCAATGGATGGGCGATATCCGCTCCTTCTTTCCCGCCCAGGTGGTCCAGATCGTCCAGAAGGATGCCTTTGAGCGGCTGAACCTGAAGCAGATGCTGATGGAGCCGGAATTCCTCAAGGCGATCGAGGCCGACGTCAACCTCGTCGCCGACCTGATCTCGCTGCGTTCGGTGATGCCGGCCAAGACCAAGGACATCGCCCGCACCATCATCGCCGACATCGTTGCCAAGCTGATGCAGCGGCTGGAGCAGAAGACCGCCGAGGCGATCCGTGGCGCGCTCGACAAGTCGCGACGCACCAACCGGCCGCGCCAACGCGACATCGACTGGCCGCGCACCATCTCGGCCAATCTTCGCCACTACCAGCCTGAGCACAAAACCGTCGTGCCGGAAAAACTGGTCGGCTTCATGCGCAAGCAACGCCGGCTGGTCGATCTCGACGAAGTGGTGCTGTGCGTCGACCAGTCCGGCTCGATGGCGAGCTCGGTGATCTACGCCTCGATTTTCGCCGCGGTGATGGCGTCGCTGCCGGTCGTGCGCACCAAGCTGGTCTGTTTCGACACGGCCATCGTCGACCTGACCGAAGAGCTCAGCGACCCGGTCGAGGTGCTGTTTGGCGTGCAGCTCGGCGGCGGCACCGACATCAACCAGGCGGTCGCCTATTGCGCCGACCGCATCGAGCGGCCGACCAAATCGCACTTCGTGCTGATCACCGACCTCTATGAGGGCGGCAACGGCCAGGACTTGCTGCGGCGCCTTGCGGCGCTGGTCCGGTCCGGCGTCAATGTCATCGTGCTGCTGGCGCTGACCGATCAGGGCCGGCCGGGCTATGATCCGGCGATGTCGGCTTCGGTCGCGGCACTTGGCATACCGGTCTTCGCCTGCACGCCGGACCTGTTTCCCGACATGATGGCGGCGGCGTTGCGGCGCGAGGATATCGGCGCCTGGGCAGCCGGCGCCGACATCAAGCTGATCCGCGCCGAGACGGAGCCGAGCAGTCAGGCCTGACTATTCGAACGAATAGGCAAACCCGTCAGTGGAAGCGCTGACGGTCACCTTGGTCATCTTCTCGCCGTCGAGCGACCGGTTCAGCACGCCGCGGCTGAGTTCCGGCAACAGCGTGTTGGTGAGGATGGCGTCGATCATGCGGCCACCGGACTCGATTTCGGTGCAGCGCGCCTTGACCAGCGCCATGACGCCGTCGCCGATCACCAGTTCGGCGTCGTGGCTGGCGCGCAGCCGCCGCCCGATCTTGCCGAACTGATGGCGCGTGATGGCCTCGATCATCGAATCCGAGAGCGGATAGTAAGGGATGGTCACGACGCGGCCGAGGAACGCTGCCGGAAAGACTTTCAGCAGTGGAGCGCGCAAGGCTGCATCGAGGCCGTCGAGCCCCGCCCTCACCGTGCCGTTTTGCGTCCGCTCCATGATGACTTCGGAGCCGACATTCGATGTCAGCAGGATCAGCGTGTTCTTGAAGTCGATGCGTCTTCCCTCGCTGTCATCCATCATGCCCTTGTCGAAGACCTGGAAAAAGATTTCGTGGACGTCGGGATGCGCCTTCTCGACCTCGTCGAGCAGGATCACCGAATAGGGTTTTCTGCGCACGGCCTCGGTGAGAATGCCGCCTTTGCCGTAGCCGACATAGCCGGGAGGCGCGCCCTTGAGCGTCGAGACGGTGTGGGCTTCCTGGAACTCGGACATGTTGATCGAGATCAGGTTCTGTTCGCCGCCATAGAGCGTCTCGGCCAAGGCCAGGGCCGTCTCGGTCTTGCCGACGCCGGAGGGGCCGCAGAGCAGGAACACGCCGACGGGCTTTTCCGGCGCTCCGAGCCCGGCGCGGCTGGTCTGCACGCGCTTGGCGATCATCTCCATGGCGTGATCCTGGCCGACGACTCGTTCGGACAAAGTGTCGGCGAGCTTGAGCGCCTTTTCGGTCTGGCTGGACAGCATCCGTCCCGTCGGGATGCCGGTCCAGTCCTGGACCACGGCAGCTACCGCATTGCGGTCGACCGACGGCAGGATCAGCGGCGTCTCGCCTTGCGCCGTGGCAAGCTCGGCCATGAGTTCACGCAGCCGCGCCAGATCGGCGACAGGATCTGACGGCGCAGCTTCGGCAGCCGGCGCTTCGGTCTCGGACGCTTTGGCCTTCGGCTTTTCAGGCTCGGACGTTTCGGCCTTGGGCGGTTCAGCCTTGGGGACCTTGGTCTTTTCTTCGTCCGGCGCTGCTGGTTCGGCATCGGCCTCAGCTGCCGCCACCGCATCTAGCGGGACGCCGTCGCCGCGCAGCCGCGCGCGCAGTTCGAGGATCTCGGCAACCAGCGCCTTTTCGCGCTCCCAGCGCTCCTCGGCGGCGGCGAGCATGGTCCCGGTCTCAGTGAGCCCGGCCTCGACCCGCGCCTGCCGGTCAGTTACTTCGATGCCGATCGCTGCCTCGCGGCCGATGATGCCGCTTTCGACCTCGAGCGCCTGGCGGCGCCGCAAAATGTCCTCGACCTCGGCCGGCGTCGCATGCTGCGAGATCGCGACCCTGGCGCAAGCCGTGTCGAGCAGGCTGACCGCCTTGTCGGGCAATTGCCGCGCCGGGATGTAGCGATGCGACAGGCCGACCGCCGCCTCGATCGCCTCGTCCAGGATCTGCACCTCGTGATGCTGTTCGAGCACGCCGGCTACACCGCGCAGCATGAGCACGGCCACCGCTTCCGACGGCTCGTCGATCTTGACCACCTGGAAACGGCGGGTCAGCGCCGGGTCCTTTTCGATGTGCTGCTTGTACTCGGCCCAGGTCGTTGCCGCGATGGTGCGCAGTTCGCCGCGCGCCAGCGCCGGCTTCAAGAGATTGGCGGCATCGCCGGTTCCCGCCGCACCGCCGGCGCCGATCAGCGTGTGTGCCTCGTCGATGAACAGGATGACCGGCGTTTCGGATGACTGAACTTCGTCGATGACCGCCTTCAGGCGCTTTTCGAACTCGCCTTTGACGCTGGCGCCGGCCTGCATCAGGCCGATGTCGAGCATGCGTACGCTGATACCCTGGAGTGGCGGCGGCACGTCGCCCTGGGCGATGCGCAGGGCAAAGCCCTCGACCACCGCAGTCTTGCCGACGCCGGCCTCGCCGGTCAGGATCGGGTTGTTCTGCCGGCGCCGCATCAGGATATCGATGATCTGCCGGATTTCCGGATCGCGGCCGACGACCGGATCGATCTTGCCGTCATGGGCGCGCTGGGTCAGGTCGGTGGCGTATTTGGCGAGGGCCGAATCCCCGCCCGGAACCCGCCGCGGCGCCTCGGCAGTGGGAGCCGCGGCGGCAGTGGCGCCGGCTTCGAGCGAGCCCTCCACCACCTCGGCAAAGCGGGCGATGACCGCGTCGGCGTCGATCTTGTCGAATTCGCCGCTGATCTTCGACACCAGGCCTTCCAGCACCGGCGTCTTCAGGCAGGCGAGCACGATATAGGCGCTGCGGACCTCCTCCATGCGGAATTCCAGCGTCGCCAGGTTCCAGGCTTCCTGGATGGCGTGGAAGATGTGGTCGGAAAACTCCTCGATCGAGGTGGCGCCGTAGGGCAGCTTGTCGACGGCGCGGGTCATGTCGCTGGTAAGCCGGCTGGCATCCAGCCCGGCATCGGCAAGGATCATCTGCACATCCGAGCGCTCGGACAGCACCAGCTGCTCGATGAAATGGACGAGTTCGACGTAAGGATTGCCGCGCAGCTTGGCGCTGTCGGCGGCGGCCTTGAAGGCGCGCAGGCAGACCGGATTGAGCTTGCCAACCAGTTCCTTGCGTTTGAAACCCTTCGACGACCGGCGCTGTTCCATCGAACGTGCTCCTGCAATCTGCCCGTCGACAGCCTGCCACATAAGCAGCCGCTTGACAAAGCGCTTGATGCAGCCGGCCTTTTCCCTTTGTGGAGAGTCCCGCGCCGCCAAATGCAGACAACCACGATTTTTTCTAATCCTATGCGATGCGCTTCACATACGAGGTTGGCCAGGCACGCCATGAATTGCGCCATCCGAGACGCAGTTGCACCGACATTCATTAGCGCTCGTTAACTTTTGAGCGGATGGCGAATTGTGGGAATATGCAACCGTGTGCTAACGTTGGGTCACGTACGGTTTTAGAGCCGGTCGCCGGGGGTATCTGTGATCGATCTCGCACTCTGGCTTGCTCCGCTGGACGGTGAAAATCCGTCAGGCGAAGACTTGCGCAACGATCCGGCTTTTCATGAGCTGGAGCGGCTCACGGAGCCGCAGGTCAAGGTCGTCCATGACGGGCGCAACAAGCCAGCCGCGCAATCGACCATTCCGGTCGACTGGCCTGCCGTGCTCGGCAAGGCCGAGGAGTTGCGTTCGCATGGTCGCGACCTGCGCCTGCTCGTCATTGTCGCCCGGGCGCTGGCCAATGAAGAGGGATTGGCCGGACTGGCACAGGGCCTGACCCTGATTGCAAGGACCTTCGAGACGCATTGGGAGACGATGCACCCGGCGCTGCGGGCCAGCCCCCAACCACGCGAGGCCGCCTTGCGCCGCCTCAACGCGCTGGCCGACCTGCAGAACGGCCAGGAAGGCCTGCTGGCGAACCTCAGGCAGATGGTCTTCTTCGCGCCGCGTCCCATCGGGCCGATCAGCGGACGCGATCTCGAACAGGGTGCGCTCGACGATCGCGTCATGCTTCAGGAAGCGGCGTCGGGATTGAATGCCACGGAGAAGGCAGCACTGGTCAGCGCGCACGGACAGCTCCTGAACCGGGTGGGCAGCGGTTGTGCCGCCCATCAGGACCAGGCCGGTGAACAGATGACGGCGCTCATCGCCGGGGCGCACGCAGCGATCGAGGCGCTCGACGCGGTCGATGCGGCGCTGAATGCCCGCCTTGACAGCAACGGGGCCGCCGTCCCGGACCTGAAACGATTTTTGCAGCGCGTGCTGACGACGCTGGAACGCAATACGGCGGTCGAGACCACGGAAGAGGCAGCGACGAAGGGGGCGGCCAGCCCGGCTGCTCCCCCGGCAAGCCCGGCCGCGCCGGTCAGAAACGGTCATGGAGCCGAGACGATGGCAAGCTACGCGGAGACCGGTGCGGGGCTCCCGGACAGGATTTCCTCGCGCGACGATGTGGTGAAGTGCCTCGACCTTGTGGTCGCGTTCTACGACCGCACCGAGCCGTCGAGCCCGATCCCGCATCTCGCCCGCCGGGTGCGCAGGATGGTGCACATGGATTTCGTTGAACTGATGGAAGACCTCGCCCCGTCGGGGCTCAAGGAATTCCGGCTGCTCGCCGGCGTTCCCGACGCCAAGAAGACTGCCCAGAAGGATGAAAGGTAGCAACACATGCCAGCCGAAAGCAAAGCGAAGGTCATCGAGCGAAATCGCGCCCCGCGCGTGCAGATCGCCTACGATGTCGAAACCTACGGCAGCCCGACGACGATCGAACTGCCGTTCGTCATGGGCGTGATGGCCGACCTGTCGGGCGCATCGCAGACCAGGGAAGCGTCCAAGACGGTGCTCGACCGTTCCTTTGTCGAGACCGATGCCAACCGCTTCCCCAAATTCATGGAAGCGCTGGGACCCAGGGTCAAGGCGCGGGTGAAGAACACGCTGCCGCAGGCCGAGGGACAGGAGCGCGACGAAGAACTGGCGCTCGACCTGACCTTCACCAAGATGGGCGATTTCGCCCCCGACAAGATCGCCGAACAGGTCCCGCAACTGGCCGAAATCCTCAAGATGCGGCGCCAGCTCGAGGAGCTGCTCGGCTTCATGGACGGCCGCGTCGATGCCGAAAAGCGCATCGCCCAATTGCTGAACAACCAGCCGCTGCTTGGCCAGATCGCCGCCCAGGCGCTGTCCGACGACAAGGGTGAGGAATAGATCATGGCCGAACAGCAAAAGACCGCAGCATCCGTCGCCGAGGCCGAGGCCGTCGATCTCGGCGAATTCAGCCAGCTCTTGGAGAAGGACTTCAAGGTCAAGAAGGACGACAGCGAGAAGCTGCAGCAGCTGGTTCGCAACCTGGCTCTGGCGGCGCAGTCGCGCTCCGAGACGACGACGATTTCGTCCAACTCGATCAAGTCGATCAAGTCGTTGATCGCCGGCATCGACAAGATGCTGACGACCCAGGTCAACGAAATCCTGCACGCGCCGGAAGTGCGGCAGATGGAAGGCACCTGGCGCGGCCTCTGGTACCTCATCAACAACACCGAGACGGATCAGAAGCTGAAGATCCGGGTGATGAACATTTCCAAGGAGCAGCTGGCCGATACGCTCGAAGACTATGAAGGCCAGATGTGGGACCAGAGCCCGATCTTCAAGAAGGTCTACACCGACGAGTATTCGATGCTCGGCGGCGAACCGATCGGCTGCGTCATCGGCGCCTACGAGTTCTCCAACCACCCGCGCGACGTCGGCCTGTTGCGCAACATCTCCGGCATCTGCGCCTCGGCGCACACGCCATTCATCGCCGCCGCCTCGCCACGGCTGTTCCGCATGGACAGCTGGCAGGAACTGCCCAACCCGCAGGACCTGCAGCAGATCGTCTCCAACCCGGCCTACGCCTCGTGGCAATCGCTGCGCGAGAGCGAGGATGCGCGCTATATCGGGCTGACCATGCCGCGCGTGCTGGCGCGGCTGCCCTACGGCTCGGAGACAGTCCCGGTCAAGGGCTTCTCCTTCGAGGAGGAAGTGCAGGGCGATCACAACAAATATGTCTGGATGAACGCTGCCTTCCCGATGGGCGTCAACATCAACCGCAGCCACAAGCTCTATGGCTGGGGCACCCAGATCCGCGGCGTCGAAAATGGCGGCACTGTGCTTAACCTGCCGGTGCACTCCTTCCCGACCGATGACGGCTCGATCGCGATGAAATGCCCGACGGAAGTCGCCATCGACGACCGGCGCGAGGCGGAACTGGCCAAGCTCGGGCTGATGCCGATCCTGCACCGCAAGAACACCGATCTCGCGGCCTTCATCGGCGCCCATTCGCTGCAGGACGATGAGACGCGGGCGGGCCGCCTGGTCGACCCCGACGCCCAGTCCAACGAGCGGCTCTCCGCCAACCTGCCCTATCTGTTCCCGGTCTCGCGCTTTGCGCACTACCTCAAGGCGATTGCGCGCGACAAGGTCGGATCGTTCAAGGAACGCACCGACATGCAGATCTGGTTGACCGAATGGATCAACCGGTACGTGCTGGCCAACCCGGCCTTCGCCGACGACAAGGCGCGCGCCAAGCGTCCGCTTGCCGCCGCCGAGGTGCAGGTCGACAGCGTGGAGGGCCGGCCGGGCTACTACAACGCCCGCTTCTATCTGCGCCCGCACTACCAGCTGGAGGGCATCAATGCCTCGCTCAGGCTGGTGTCGGAATTGCCGTCCGTGAAGACCTGATTGCAGCAACCAAACCTTTGTTTGAAAGCGTGGAGAACGAAAATGCCCACAATGAAGATCGACGGTTTTCTGAAAGTTCCGGATATCAAGGGGCCCAGCACGCGCGACGGCCATGACGACGAGATCGAAATCCATGGCGTCGATTACAAGATGGTCGCGCCCTACGACCCCAATTCCCTCTCGCGCCGAGGCCGCGTGTCGATGGGCATGATCAAGTTCACCAAGCACTACGACAAGGCCTCACCCTATCTGGCCAAGGCCCTGTTCGAAAACAAGGCGCTGGACGAGGTCAAATTCTCCGCTCGGCGGACCATCGACGGCGAGAGCAAGGACTATCTGGTCGTTACCCTGACCGACGCCTCGATCATGGAATACGACATGTCGCAGGCCGATGATGAAGCCGACCTGATCCAGGAGGAAGTCTCCTTCGCCTACAAGAAGATCAAGTTCGTCTATGACGACAATGACGAAGCCGAAATGGATGTCTATGTCGGCAAGTGAGGGGCGAGCAAAGCGCCCTGCCGCCGACAAGGTACAGGCGGGCGGTTCACGGGCCAAGCGCGAGGCGGTACAGCCTTCGCTGTGGGACCGCCTCGTCAACGACCTGCCGGGCCTGAGCTCGGAGATAGACGGGCTCAGGCAGGCTCTGCAGGAGGAGCTTGGCGCAGAGCGCCTGGACGAGCTGCTGGCAGACGGACCGAGGCGCATCGACGCCGATGACGCATTGAACCCCGATCAGAAGCGCCGGCTGCACCGGCTGGCGTTTCAGAACCGGCACCGTGGCGAGCTTGAAAGCCGAGGCATCGTGGTGTCGCCCGATGTGCTGCGCGAGGCCGTGCGGCGCGACATCGAGGCGCTGTTCAACACCGAGCGTTTCGAATCCGCGCCGCTGCTATCCGATCTCGAGGCCGAGCAGATGACCGACAGTCCGACATCGCTGGCCGACTTTCCGGAGGTGCGCCGCAGCGTTGTCAATTATGGCGTGCCGTCCTTCTCCGGCCGGTCGTCGCGCGACTTCGATCGCGATGTTCTGGCACGCGAGATCCGCGCCGTGCTCGCCGCATTCGAGCCGCGGCTGAAGGAGAGCGCGACGAAAGTCACGGTCAACCTCGGCGACAAGACCGGCCTGAAGATCGAGATCGACGCCGTGCTGATCATGACGCCGACGCCCGAGCGCATGCGCCTGCGCACGACGATCAATCTCGACAACGGACTGGCGCGCACCGAGTTCAGGGAAGCCTGAGAGATGGACCGGGTCTTCGTAGAATATTACGAGGAGGAACTGTCCCACATACGCGGGCTGGCGGCGGAGTTCGCCGACATGCATCCGGCGGTTGCCCGCAATTTGTCGCTGGATACGGTGCCGTGTCCCGACCCCTATGTCGAGCGGCTGCTCGACGGCGTCGCCTTCCTCGCCGCGCGCACGCGCCTGAAGGTGGATGCCGAGCGCTCGCGGTTTTCGCGCAGCATCCTCGACGTGCTTTATCCCGATCTCGTCACGCCGGTGCCGGCAACCGCCATGGTGGTGCTGAAGCCCGGCCAGCAGGTGCAGACAATGCTTGCCGGCCACGTCGTCAAGCGCGGCACGCGGCTGGTCTCCAGCCTGCAGGCCGGCCTGTCGACACGCTGCACCTTCACCACCGCGCAGGACATGACGCTGTTTCCGATCGCGATCAGTTCGGTCGGCTATTTCCAGGACCGCAGCGCGCTTGCCGCCGCCGGCATCGGCCTGATCGCCGGCAAGGCCGGCGAAGCGGCACTTCGCATCACGCTGGCGCGGACCGGCAAAGGCAAGCTCGACGAACTGGCGCTCGACCGGCTCGACTTCTATTTCGCCAACCGCACCAAGGCGCCGCTAATCTTCGACGCCATCTTCGGAGTCTGCTCTGGTGTCGGCGCTCGACCGGAAGGCAAGACCAATCCATTGTCGCCGCTACCGCCGCCGGAGATGGTCGGCATTGCCGATGCCGAGGCGCTGATGCCGCGCACGCGGCCGACCTTCGAAGGCTACCGCCTGCTGCGCGAATATTTCATGATGCCCGAGCGCTTCCATTATGGGCGCGTCACCGGCTTGCTGCCGGTCGTGCGCAAATGCCAGGCCGGGCTCGAAATCATCTTCCTGTTCCGGCGTCCGGTGCCCGAACTCGCCGATCTGACGCCGGCGGATTTCGATCTCTTCGCCACCCCGATCATCAATCTCTTCAAGCGCGAGTGCAACATCGTCGAGCTCGACCAGCGCAAGACACGCCAGGTGCTGCATGCCGACCGCACGCGGGCGCGCGACTTTGAAATCTACCGCGTCATCCGCGTCGAAGACGCCGATGCCGAGGGACCCGACGCGGAGATACCGGAACTCTTCAGCCTTGGGCAAAATCGCGGCAGCGGCTGGGTCTATTCGACGGAGCGGCGGCCGCGCCGGCCGACCGAGGACGAGCGGCGCCAGGGCGTGACGCGGACCTCCTATGCCGGCGACGACGTCTTCCTGGCGGTTTCGCGCCCAGTCAACAGTCAGGCCAACCGGCCGCTCAAGCGCGTCGACGTCGTGGCACTGTGCACAAACCGCGATCTTGCCATCCTCGACGACACGCCAACGCTGACGCTGGAAGCGGGCGACCCGGTGGAATCGGTCAGGCTGCTCGGCGCGCTGCGTTCGCCGCAGCCGGCCATCCCGGCAGCGCTGCCGACCGGCGCCGACAGCGAGTCGCGCGCCGACGACCTGGCCTGGCGGCTGGTCTCGCAGCTGGCGCTGAACTTCCTCAGCCTGGCCAAGGAAGGCCGCGGCGTCGATCCGCTGCATGCGCTGCTCGATCTCTATGCCGAACGCGGCGATCCCGGGCTTGCCCGCAATGTACGCTCGATCGTGCGCATCGATTCGCGCGCGGTGATCGAAAGGCTGGCGATCGAAGGACCAATGTGTTTTGGGCGCGGCACGGAAGTGACGCTGCATGTCGACCAGTCGGTGCTGGCTGGGCAGAGCACCTTGCTGATGTCGGGGCTGCTGTCGCGGCTGTTTGCCCGTCATGCCGGAATAAACGGGTTCGTGCGCACGCGCACGCGATTGCTCCAGAAACAGGAGGATGTGCCATGGCCGATGACGCCCGGCAATCGCTACCTGATCTAGAGCGAGCCGCAACCCTGTCCGAGAGTTTCGACTTCTTCGAACTGCTGCGCCGACTCGAGCGGCAAGGCGGCCTGTTCGGCCATTCCGGCCGGCCGGACCGCGAGCCGGCAAGGCTCGGCCAGAATGTGCGGCTGTCCTTCGCGGTGCAGGACGTTGTGGATTTCCGCGAGCCGACCGACAAGTCGCCGGCGCGGGTGACGGTCAACAATCTCGGCCTGCTCGGGCCTGAAGGGCCGATGCCGCTGCATCTGACGCGCTGGGTGCTCGATCGGCTGTCGCAGCGCTGGTATGCGGGCGCCGAGGCGCGGCAGACGAGCGACACGACCTTCGTCGATTTCGTCAACATCCTGCAGCACCGGATGATCGCGCTTTATTATCGCGCCTGGGCGGATGCGCATCCGGCCGTGCAGGTCGAACGCGGTGTCGGCGGCCGCGTCCGTTCCATGCTGGAAGCGATGGCCGGCATCGGGCTGCCGGGCACGCAGGACGCCGAACTCGATGCGGTAAAGCTTCGCCAGGCCGCCTCGCTCGCCAGCCAGGTCGACGGTCCCGAGCGGCTGACCCTGTTCCTGGCCGAAGCCTTCAAGGTTCCGGTGGTGCTGAAGGAATTCGTCGGCGCCTGGATGACCATTCCCAAGGCACTGCAGAGCCGGCTTGCCGGCAGCTATGCCACACTCGGCCGCAGCGCCACCATCGGCCCGCGCAGCTTCAGCCGGCAAAGCCGGATCGAACTGCGCATCGGGGCGCTCAGCTATATCGACTACAAGGCGTTCCTGCCCGGCGGCGAGCGGCTGAAGTTGTTGAAGCAGGCGGTGCGCGACCTGATCGGCGAGACCATCGATGTCGATCTCAGGATCGTGCTTGCGGCAAAGGCAGTGCCGCCGGCAAAGCTCGGCACCGTCCAGCTTGCCCGCACCACCTGGCTGGCGCGACCGGTCGAAAAGGGGGACGCCGACGACATGCGGTTGCGGACCATCGTCGGCTGGCGGGAAGAGGTGGCGGCATGAGCCTGCTTCTGACTCTCGAACAGGGACCACGCGCGCAAGCCACGCGGCAGGCGCGGCTGGACGAGGGCGAGCTGGTAATCGGCCGCAGCGCCGACGCCGACTGGCAGATCAACGATCCCGACATGTTCGTCTCGCGCGCCCACTGCAAGATCACCAGCAAGCAGGGCGGCTATTTCGTCACCGATACCTCCAGCAGTGGGTTGTTCATCGACGATGCCGCCAGCCCGCTCGGCGCGGGAAATACCGCGCGCCTGCAAAGCGGCATGCGACTGCGACTGGGCGACTATGTGGTGTGGGTCGATTTGCAGACGGCGAAGACCGAGGCGCCGGCCTCCAGGCCTTCAGCGCCTGCCAGTAAGCCGGCGGCGTCGCGGGCGCCGGTCAGCCTCGGCGGCGACGATTTCTTTTCGTCCACCACGGAAGAAGAGCCGGGACGGCCACGCCCTGCCAACCTGCCCGATCCGTTCGAAAAGCCGGTGCCCGGCGCATTCGCGCGTGCGCGGTCCGATGAACGCAGCTCGCAGGCGTTCGACGATCCGTTCAGCCTCGACCCTGTGGCAACGCCGGTGGCCGAGCCCACTGACAGAAACGGCGCCAAGCCATCGTTCGACGATCCCTTCGGCCTCGACTCCGCGCCGCTGTCGAGAGAGCCGAGCAGATCCAATCCTGAGAAGCTGCCGGCCTACGATGACGGGTTTGGTTTCGGCCCTGCCGGGTCCACCAGCCTCGACGCCGGCGTGACGGATGGCGGTGCAACCGATGCGCCCTCGCCTGCCCCCTCTGCAGCGCCCTGGGATCTGCCAGTCCGCGCGGTCGAGCCATCGCCACCGCAGCCACCGCCTCCCCCGTCTCCACCGCCACCACGCGCTCCTGTCCGCCAATCCGCGGCGCGGCCGTCAGCCGGACCGTCGGACGCGGAATTGCGCGCCGCTTTCCTGCGCGGCATGGGCATGGACGAGGCCGATTTTCCCGGCGGCGATCCGGTGGCCGACATGGAAAAATTCGGCCGCGAATACCGGCTGATGATGGAAGGCCTGATGCAGCTTTTGCGCAAGCGCGCCGAAGAGAAGGGCAATGCCCGCGTCGCTCAAACCGTGGTTGGCGCGTCCGAGGTCAACCCGCTCAAATTCCTGCCTTCGGTCGACGATGCTCTGGTGACCATGCTGGCCGAGCGCAGCCCCGGTTTCCTCGGCGCCGAAGCGGCGATCAAGGACGCGGTGCGCGATCTGGCGCAGCACCACGTTCGTGCCTGGCGCGGCGTGCAAGGCGCGCTCAAGCGCATGATCGACCGCTTCGATCCGGCGGCGATCGAGCAGGAATTGAAGTCGAGTTCGGCGATCGGCAATCTGCTGACCGGCGGGCGCGGCGCCAAGCTCTGGGAATTGTACCAGAAACGCCACCGTGAAATCGCTCACAGCGCCGAGACGCGTTTTCTGGGCGAGATCGGCGCTGATTTTCGTGATGCATATGAGGAGGACTGAGACATGATCGACAGACGCCAATTTATCCTTGCCATCGGGGCGACGGGACTGCTGACGGCTTGTCAGAGCGGCCCGCCCAAACCATCCGTCATCACAGTGAATCTTGCCGGCGGCGCCGGAATGAACCCGGGACCGGGCGGCGGCGACAGGCCGGTGACGGTGATGATCTTGCGGCTGAAAAGCACCGGCGCCTTCAATTCGGCCGACTATTTCGCCCTGCAGGGCGGTGCCGGCTCCGCACTTGGCGGCGATCTCATCGGCTCCGACACGATTTCCGTCGGACCCGGCAAGACCGCATCGAAGACCATCACGGTCGAGCCGGAAGTGGCAGCACTCGGCTTCGTCGCGCTGATCAGGGAACCCGGCGGGCGCAACTGGCGTACGACCAAATCGGTTTCGCCGGGATCGAAGTTCACCGTCAATGTGAAGCTCGGCAGCGGCGGCATTTCCGCCTAAAGCGCGTCGCGTTTGAACGCGATCCAGGCGACGCGCTTTAGGTCTTTGTTTTTATGCATGTCGTTCTCTCAAAACCGTGACCACTTTTGAGCGACATGCATTGGGCGGCGAAATCCGCAAAGCCGCGCGAGGCGATGAGCAGGAAGCAGAGAGTGTCGGCATGAGCGATGCAAACAGGGTGCTGTGGTCGGAGGGGCTGTTCCTCCGCACCCAGCATTTCCAGCAACAGGACCGCTTCTTCGAAGCGACGGTGCGCGGCGTCTTGCAGGCCGGGCACCTGCATACGTTCGGCTTCCGAACGCTGACGCTCGATCAGGCACAGCTCGATGCCGGCCAGATCTCGGTGCTCTCGGCGCGTGGCATCTTTCCCGACGGGACGCCATTCGCCATCCCCGAGACGATGGATGCGCCGCGGCCGCTGGCGGTGACGCCGGAAATGGGCGCGGGACCGGTGCTGATCGCGCTGCCGCTCGAACCGCCCGGCGGCGTCGGCTTCGACCCCGCTCACGCCGAGCCGTCCGGCGCACGCTATCGCGGCCGGATCGTCTCGGTGCGCGACGCCGTGCATGGCGGCTCCGATCCTGAGGAAATCGAGATCGCACGGCCGCAGGCGCTGTTGCTGGCGCCGGGCACGGCCGTCGGCGGCTACACCGCGCTGCCGGTGGCCGAACTCAAGGGCGTGCGCGCCGATGGCGGCGTTGCCTTGGACGACACCTTCCTGCCGCCGACCTTGGTCATCGGCGCGGCGTCCTGGTACAGCCGCCTGCTGCAGGAAGTGGTCACCGGCCTTGACCAGATCGCCGAGGCGCATGGCAAGATGGTGCTGGGCGGCCCCGGGCGCAGCGTCGAGGATCTTCTGATCCTCAATTTGGTCAACGCCGCGCGGCCGCGGCTGGCCCACATGCTGGCGCAGGATGTCTTCCATCCAGCCGAGGTCTATATGGAGCTGGCCGGTCTCGCCGGCTCGATGGCGACCTATGGCTCGAGCGCAAGACGGCTCGGCGAACTGCCTGCTTACGACCACATGGCGCCAGGCCCGGCCTATTCGGCGCTGGCCGACGCGCTGCGCTCGCTGATCCTCAGCCTGCGCTACATCGAGCCGAAATCGCGCGCCCTGCCGGTCATGCGCCATGCCACCAATGTGTGGAAGATCCGCATCGACAACCCGAAACTTCTGGTGGCGAGCCGCATCGTGGTGCGGATCGGCTCCGAACTGTCGGAGGATGCCTTGCGCAAGATTTTCGTCAACCAGGCGACCGTCGGCTCGGCCAGCGAATTCGAAGGGCTGTGGAAATCACGCCTGCCCGGCATTCCGTTGAAGCCCCTGCATTCACAGCCGCGCGAAATTCCCTATGACGGCGACCGGCTGTGCCTCGAACTCGACCAGAAAAGCGAGCACTGGGCCTCGCTGCTCGAAGCGCCCGGTTTTGTGATCGGCGTTTCGGGCGTGCTGCCCAGCGAACCGCAGGTCGACTGCTACTCGGTCAACAGGTGAGATGATGAGCAGGGACGATCCATTCGGACTGTCCGAGGATCGGGAGCGGACGCGCATCCGCCTGAGCGGAGCGCCAACACCCCGCGCCATGCCCCTGCCGGCGTCGGGCGGCGTCACCGCGAAGCGCTCCGGGCGGGCGCATCCGAACGTGCTCGTCAATGCCTTCTCGCCTTTGCTCGAATTTGCACCCGAACTGGAAAACGCGCAGCCGCCGGAGAATCCGGAAGCGCTGCGCACGAGGCTGCTCGATGAGCTCGTGCGCTGCCGCGACGCCACAATGGCGCAAGGCTCGTCGCTGGAGCGAGCCGACCAGGCCGCCTGGCTGGTAGCGGCCCTGCTCGACGATCTGGCGCTGAACACGCCCTGGGGCGGCGCCAGCGCATGGCCGCGCCAGCCGCTGGTGGTGATGCTGCGCGGCGACGTCGATGCCGGCGCGCAGTTCTTCGCCCGTCTCGAAGACCTGGAGCGCCATCCCAATCGCGACCGCGAAATGCTGGAGCTGCAGTATCACTGCATGGCGCTCGGCTTCCGCGGCAAATACCGCGTGCCCGGCCGCTCCGGTGATCGCTCGCTCAATGCCGTGCGCGTGGCGGCGGCGCGTTTCCTGCGCGACAGCGACGCCGAAGGCGCGCCGCTGTCGCCGAACTGGAAGGGCGTGATCGCCTCCGACGAACCGCAGCGCTTCATCGTGCCGATCTGGGTGATGGTTGCGGCAGCGGCGGTGATGGCGACAGCCATCCATATCGGCCTGTCGATGAGCCTGAGCAGCCAGGCGGTCGAGCTTTCGGCGCTGGTTCGCGCCTTGCCGCCGCCGACGCGTACGGATGTCACCCGCGCTTCGCCGAAGGTCGACGCGCCGCCGCCGGTGGCCGTGGATTTCGCGCTGCTGCCGGAATTCCAGGCGGCCGCGCCGGATGAGCTCAAGAGGGCGCTGAGCGGCACGGAGAGCGTGTCGCTGGCGCGGCTGGTCATCCAGGCCTCCAATCCCGAACTCTTCCAGTCGTCGCGGGCGCAGCTGACAGACGGCTTCGATCCGCTCATCGCCTCGGTCGCCAAGGTGATCCTCGAGAACCAGGAGCTGATCGGCGATATCACGGTGGTCGGCCACACCGACGGCGTTCCCTTGCAAAAGACCAACCCACTGTCCACCAACCAGCGGCTGTCGGAAGCCCGCGCCGCGGAAATTGCCGATATCCTGATTCAGAACGGCGTGCCGAAGGAGCGCGTGCGCTCCGAAGGCCGGGCCGCCACCGATCCGGTGGCCGACGACGGCACACGCGAAGGCCGGGCCTTGAACCGCCGCGTCGAAGTGCTGGTCGAAAAGAGGCTGTGACATGTTCATCCTGCGCTTCCTCTGGGCGGTCCTGACTTCGCGTTTCCTGTGGACGCTGATCGGCCTGGCGCTGCTGTCGCTGATCATCTGGGTATTCGGCCCGATCGTACGGGTCGGCGACTATGTGCCGATGGCGTCGCAGACGGTGCGCATCGTCATCATCGCTCTTCTGGTGATCTTCTGGCTGATTTGGCTGATCGTCGCGCAGCGCCGCGCGATCCGCGCCAACCGCATGTTCGTCGCCGAGATTTCCGCCCCGGTCGAGGAAAAGCGGCTCAGCCCGGGCGAGGAAAACGTCGCCGCGGTCGGCGCCAAGTTCCAGGACGTCATGGTCGAGTTGAAGCGCCGCAAGCTCGGCGGCCGCAAGTTCCTGCGCGAGATGCCGTGGTATGTGATCGTCGGCCCCCCGGCGACCGGCAAGACGACGGCCTTGCGCCAATCCGGCCTCAACTTTCCGATCGACCTCACCGACGATCTGCAGGGCATCGGCGGTACGCGCAACTGCGACTGGTTCTTCTCCGAAAACGCAGTGATGATCGACACCGCCGGCCGCTATGTCCAGCAGGAGAGCCAGCCCGATGTCGACGCCGTGGAATGGCTGGGCTTCCTCGACCTGTTGAAGAAGCACCGTGGCCGCCGGGCGCTGAACGGCGTCATCGTTGCGCTTGGGATCGACGCGCTGTCCGAGGGCGACGAAGCCGTCAAGGCGCATGGCCGCAAGATCCGCAGGCGCCTGGCCGAGCTCGAGGAGCGGCTGGAAATCCGCTTGCCGGTCTATCTCATGCTGACCAAGGCCGATCTGATCAGAGGCTTCGAGGCCTTCTTCGGCGGCCTGTCGACGGCGGCGCGCGAACAGGTGTGGGGGACGACCTTCCCACTCGACGCGCGCGTCGACGCCAAGACGATCGCGGGCGAAATCACGACGCTGTCGAGGGAGCTGGAAAAGCGGCTGGTGCCGCGGCTGGAGGACGAGGACAAGCTGGCCGAACGGGCCGAGATCTTCCGCTTTCCCGCACAGCTGCAAAGCCTGTCCGAGCCGATCCAGGTGCTGGTCGAGGCGATGTTCGGCGAGAGCCGCTACGAGGAGGCAGCCTGGCTGCGCGGCCTCTATCTGACCTCGGCCACCCAGGAAGGCGCGCCGATCGACCGGCTGACCGCGGCGCTGGCCTCCTCCTTCGGCCTGCCGGCACGACGCTCGATGCCGGCGCAGCGTTTCGAGAAGCGCAGCTTCTTCCTCAAGAACCTTCTGACCGAGGTGATCTTCAAGGAGGCCGGGCTCGGCACCTTCGATCCGCTGGCGCAGCGCCGCCGCAGCTGGATCTGGCGCGGTGCCGCTGCTGCCAGCGCGGCTGCGGCCATACTCGCCGGCGGCCTGTTCACCTGGTCCTACTACGACAATCGCAACGCCATCGCCGCGCAAGCCGGCCAGTTCGAAGCGCTGCAGGCGCCGCTGACGTCGACCGCGGCGACGCCCGCCTCGGTGCTGCAGCCGGCGATGGACGTTGCCCTGACCGCCATGGACGAAGTCGTCAATGCCAGGACTGCGCCTCCGAACAAGGCGCAGGACCTGCTCGGACCATCGGCTTCGGCCGAGATGATGCGGGCGCAGACCGACACCTATGACCACGCTCTGCGCAACGTGCTGGAGCCGCGCATGGTGGCGCTGCTCGAAGCGACCATGTGGCGGCAGATCCGCGATCCGGACTTCATGCTGGGGGCGCTCAAGACCTACCGCATGATGACCGGCCTGTCTCAGATGGACTCCGACTTCGTCGAGAATTGGTGGGTGAACGACCTGCCCGAATTCGCGCCGGCCGCGCCCTTCCTGACCGCCGATGCGGAAGAACACCAGCTGGCAGCGATCCGCCGCATGGCGGTCGATGATAGCTACATCAAACCCGACCAGGCGCTGGTCGCCGAAGCGCTGAAAACGGTCTGCACGATCTCGCTGCCGGCGCGGGCCTACAAGCAATTGCTGGCCGATCCGGCGGTGGCCGGATTGAAGGAATGGATCCCCGCCAATTTCGCCGGGCCGAACGGCGCCAAGGTGTTTTCGCGACGCTCCGACAAGACGCTGCGCGTCGGCATATCAGGCGCCTTCACCTATGACGGCTTCCACGATGCGATCCTCGACCGGGTCGAGGATGTCGCCGCCCAGGCGGCACTCGACCGCGCCGTGTTTGCCGGCGGCTGCTCGGAAAATTCCGAGACGTCGGTGTCGGCGCTGTCGGAAGATATCCTGAAGCTCTACTACGACGACTACATCGCGCAGTGGGACAGTTTTTTGCGCGACATGCGGCTGGCGCCGCTCAGCGACCTCAACATTGCCAGCGAGAATCTGAAAGACCTTTCCAGTGCCGATTCCGCGTTGAAGCGGCTGTTGACGGCGGTGGTCCAGGAGGTCGACCTCACCCGCTCGGACGACGCGCCGGCCGGTGACGACAAGGCGGCGGCGAAGGGCGGCTCGAAACTGCTGGGCAAGCTCGGCAAACTGGGCAAGATCGTCAAGACCGGCGCCAAGCTGTTGCCGCGCGCAGGATCGGCCAGCGAAGTCGACCTGACCGGCACGCTGGTGGCCGAACACTTCAAGCCGCTCAAGAGCACGATTGCCGAGGTCGACGGCCAGCCGCCGGCGCTCGATGCCGCGGTCGTTGCGCTGACGGCGCTGTCCAATGTGCTGCAAACGGTGACCGCCAATCCCGACCCGCAGGACGCGATCAAGAAACAGGGCGGGCTGGCCGAACTGACCGGCGCCGTCGCCCGCCAGGCACAGATCCTGCCCGACCCGGTCAACACCTGGCTGAGCGGCATTGCCGGCGACACCAGCGGGTTGACGCAGAAGGCCGTGGCCTCCGAGCTCAACGCCATCTGGCGCGCCGATATCCTGCCCTTCTGCCAGGCCGCGCTCAACGACCGCTATCCGTTCAGCCCAGACAGCGCCGTCGACGTCAATGTGCGCGACTTCGCCCGCCTGTTCGGACCGGCAGGGATGATCGACGGCTTCATCAACGACCATCTGATCAGCTATGTGGACACCTCGGCGCAGCCTTGGAAATGGCGTGCCGATTTCGGCCTCGACCCATCGGCGCTCGCCGCCTTCGAGCAGGCGCGGCGCATCCGCGACGATCTCTTTCCCGGTGGTCAAGGCCCGGTGATGGCGTTCACGCTGGAGCCGACCGACCTGTCGCCCAACGTCACCCGCGTGACGCTCAACCTCGACGGCCAGAACCTGGTCTATTTCAACAATGCGACGCGACCTCAGCCGATGACGTGGCCCGGCAAGGACGGCACCGGCGTCATCTCGCTCGCCTTCCAGCCGATCGACGGCTCGCCCGAAATCATGCTCAACGAGACCGGCAGCTGGGCGTGGCTGAGGATGCTGCGCGGCGGCCGCTTCACCGGGACGTCGCTGTCCGATGTCTACAGCCTGCGGCTGGGGACGAAAGGCATGTACGCCGATTTCAAGCTCAAGGCGGCGAGCGTGGAAAATCCCTACAACCTCCAGATGTTCAAGAAATTCTCATGTCCGCCGCAGATCTGAACACCGGCTTCTTCGGCAAGATTCCGGCGACCGGAGATTTCGTTGCCGTAAACCTGCCGCGGACCTTCATCGACCGCTGGGACCGCTGGATGTCGATGGAGTTGCGCGAGAGGCCAGACGAGGGGGAATTGGATTCGCGTGTTTGGCGCTTCATCGTCAAGAGCGGCATTTTCGGCGACCGGCCCTGTGCCGGCGCATGGCGCATGAGCGAGGACCGCGTGGGACGCCGCTATCCGTTCGCGATCATCGGGATTGGGGCTACACCGGCACCTGACGATGCATGGTTCGACGGCGTTGCGTCAATCGTTGATGAAGCGGTCGAATTGCAGAGGACGCAGTCCTGGATAGCCGAAGGCTTGGCCAACCTTGCCGCGCCCAGCAACAGCCATGGCGATCCGAACCGGATTGGCTTCTGGCTCGACGACTGGTCGGTGCATGAGTTCGCGTTCTCGGATATTCACGACCTGGCGGCCAACGCCCTGCCGAAAATGCGCGCCCCGCGCCCTGAGACGGAATAGCTCTGATGGGCAGCACAGTCTTTGCTGAAGGCATGGGCTTCTTCCACAAAGGAAGCGGCGGCAAGGGCGTGGCGCCGGGAGATGTGTGCTTGAGCCCGCCTTCCCCGCCGGCAGGCCCGGTTCCGGTTCCATACGTCAACATGCTGTCTTCCAGCGATCTCACCAAAGGCAGTAAGAGCGTCAAGATCGAAGGCAATCCGACCGCGCTCGAAAGCTCGTCGGAGGTTGCGACCAGCACCGGCAACGAGCCGGCCACCCAAGGCCTCGGCGCGGGGGTCATAACGCACAAGATCAAGGGCAAGGGAGTGTTCAAGCTCTGGTCGTTCGTCGTCAAGGTGGAGGGTAAGGGTGTCTGCCGCCATGGCGACACCATGGAGCAGAACACGGCAAGTCCACTCCCGAACACCATCGATACCGCCGCCTTGGTCAACTTCCGCAATGCTCTTCTGGTGAAAGAGAAGAAGAAATGCACGACCGATTATTGCTACGACGATCATTACACCCAGCCAACAGGCCCGCAGAAAGCCAAGGTTCAGAACCGGCCATGCTGGGAATGCAAACGTAACCTTGACAGGTTGAAGAAACGCACGACCGGCAAGAACAAGACCGCGATCAAGCGACTGGAGGCCAAGGTCAACCGGCAAATTTCGGGGAAGGAAGCCCCGCTGATCGCCGATCACCAGCCGACGCAGAAGGCAGCGTGGTACGCGGGTGGATGCAATATAGAGATCGTCCCACAAGGCTTCAAGGATGCGATGAAAGCGCTTTACGTCAGGCCGCATTGCTCCAGCCACAGCAACAGCCAGCCGGGCCGGCAGTCGAAGGTGGACAACAAGGCGATTAGGAAGTTCATGAACGCTCGGGGGATCTAGGCGATGAGTGCAACGGGTTTTGCCGATCTCGACGCTGACTATACGGCGATAATCGATGCGTGGACCGCAGAGCTCCACGCCGTCATGCCGGCGATCGAGGAATGGTGGGGCGCACTGCAGCAGCGCCTGAACGCCTCCGGTGAGAACATAGCCAATCTGCATTGGCCCGCCGGGCTGGTGGCCCATCCACGGATTCTGGCGATCTACCGCAAGCACTACTTCAAGGTTCACGGCCTGAACCTTGAACGGTACGCCCGACAGACCGATGATGACGACGAGGACGATGAATCGAACTGGGGTGAGGATGGCGACGAAGCGGACGCCAGCGGTCCCGTGCCGCCCAATCTGCTGCTGGTCGAAATGATGTCCGAATACGACACGGAACTATTCAAGTACTTCAAGTACTTCGTCTATGTCCCGATCGGCGAGGATCCATCTCTCGAAATGTGCTGAGGCTAGAAGAAGATGGCAATGCGGATTGATCATAGTGTCGAACTCGGCCTGAACCGGCTTCTCAACGCACCCCAGGACGTTGTCGGTCCCGATCATGGAATCCGCCTTTCGCGCCGCGAGGCCTCTGCTGCCTATAGGTCCCTGTTCAAGGCCTACCTCGCTGACTTGCAGGAGACGTTCGAGGTGGCTTCCGAGATCTGGGAAGCTGGCCTCGACGAACTGGTCGATGGCGGCCTGACCGTCAATCAAGCGATCACGGCCCAGCTGGATGATGCAGCGGCCGGCCCGGCGAATCATCCGGCGGTGGTGTGGCTCGTGCGGGAATACTGGCTGCGATGCGTTGCGGTGGGGGAAACGCTGCCCGCGGCCGACCGCCTCGCGCCTGAGGTGTTCCTGCTGCAATGGGTCGTCGATGAAGGCAACAAGGAATATGTAGAACTGCTGACGGCCATGCCCTATTGGCCGATCGGGCTTGATGAAAACGGCCGGTGGTGCTGAACGATGGCCTTCGATGTCTGGCTGGAAAACAGGACACCCTTCGCCGCCGCGACGCACGTCCAATTGAATGCTGACGGCCAAGAAACTCTGATTGTCATGCTATCGGCAAGTTTCACGGCGACGGATGAAGGAAAGGAATTCCAGCCAGCGGCCGAACAGGTGCCGGTGATCTTTGGCGATGAGCCTTTTGGCGATCCGGCCCTTTCATCGACCCGCTACGAAGCGGACATCGCGCCCGTCAAGCCTGGCGCCGAGGTGATCGTGAATGGCGTCGCGCACGCGCCGGATGGAAGGCCGGTACGCGAGATGCAGGTTGGCCTGCGTGTCGGTAACTCGATCCGCAAGGTATTGCAGGTCGTCGGGGACCGGATCTACGACTCCGGCGGCTACAGCGCACCGGCGCCTTTCCGGACCATGCCGATCGTCTATGAACGCACCTATGGCGGCACTTTGGAAGACTTGCGCACGGACCAGCGCAACCCAGTCGGCGTGGGGTACCATAACGCCCGGTCTGCAGATCCTGCGGTCAGAACCGAGGCGCCCAACGTCATGTATCCGGGCGAAGCGCAAGCCCGACCTGGGGAATCCCTGAGGCCGGCGGGATTCGGGACGATTGGCCGGGGCTGGCAACCGCGCCTGGCTTTCGCCGGAACCTACGACAAGGCTTGGCTCGAATCCCAATGGCCGCTCGCTCCCAAAGACTTCGACACGCGGCATTATATGTGCGCCCCAGCCGATCAGCAGATGGCCGGCATCGGCAACGGCGAGGATATCACGGTGATCGGCATGACGGCTTCGGGCAGATGGGATTTCCGCCTGCCGCGCATCACGGCCCCGCTTCGGCTCATTTATGACGATCGTGTAGAAGAAAACGCGTTCAAGCCTGACACCGTGCTCATCGAGCCTGACTTGAAGCGCGTGACCCTTAAGGCTCGTTTGGCAGTGGTAATCCGGCGCAACGTGCCGGCGCTGCGGGAAATCGCCTTCGGCCACATTTCTCCTGTTTGGATCAATGCGCGCCGCAAGCGAAAACTCTATCTCAATCTTCTCGGCGGCGACGGGGCCCTGCGCGATCGCTCGGCGTGGCAGCCGTGAAGCGGCCGCTCTACATCTCGGTTGGTGGCGCCGTCACGCCTGCTGGATTGAACGCGCGCCAGACCATCTCAGCCATTCGCGCCAACCTGTCAGCATTTCAGGAGGTGCCTCTTTCAGAGCCGTTTCCCACCACACAGATCGTGGCACGCATTCCAGCCAAGGCGGGCCTGCGACGCAATGACGGGGTATGGCTCGCCAGCATGGGCGCCCGCGCTCTCAAGGAGGCGATGCTCGACAACAAGGCAACGCCGGACCAGACCGCTGTTCTGCTCGCGCTGCCGGAGAGTTTCCGCGACCATCCGGCGTATGAAGAGGTCGAGCGGGGGCGCCTTTTGAATGCCATTTTCGAGCGATGCGGCCTGCGCTTCAATGCCGGCTCGCGGGTATTTGACGGCGGTGCCGCAGCCAGCGCCGGACTGCTCGACTATGCCGGCGACATGCTAGAATCCGGGACCGTCGCGCAGGTGCTGCTGGGTGGTGTGGACAGCCTCGTCAACGGGACCGACATTGCGCGCTTGATGCGAGCCAATCGTCTGAAATCCGAAAACAATGCTCAAGGGGCAGTCCCTGGCGAGGGCGCTGTCTTCGTGCGCCTGACGCGAGCGCCGGGGAGCGGGCCGGCTGCAATGATTTGCGGGGCGGGCCTGGCTCAAGAGATCGACAGCGTTCTTTCCGAACGCCAGAGTCAAGGCCGTGCGATGGTGGCTTCGCTGCTTGCTGCCTTCAGCGGGTCCGGACCCAAGGAACCCGATATCGAGTTCCTTGTCAGCAATGGAAACGGGGAACGGTACAGCGGGCTCGAACAACTGGTCGGTCGCTCGCGCTTCTACCGCACGCACCGCGAGATATTCCCGACAGCCTACCCTGCGATGACGGTCGGCGACATTGGAGCCGCTAGTGCGGCACTTGTTCTGATGCTGGCGGCCGACAGTTTTATAAGCGGTTACGCGCCGGGCCGCGTCGCAGCCTGCGAGCTTGCATCCGAGGGTGGCAACCGGTCGGCGATCGCGCTTACCGACCTCCGCCAACGCTGAACGGAGGGACAAGCCTTCCCTCGGCGAAAGCGATCACATCCACGCCGGGAACTTGCGTGTCCTGCGCCAGTCTGCCAGCGGCGCCTCGGGCGTGGCGATTGCCGCGCGCAACGCATCCACCCTGAGCCTGCGCATCGAACGGAACAGACGATGGTTGCGCCCACCGCGCCCTTCGTCCCACCATGCTTCGACGCGATCGGCGGCCGGCAGCGAGCTGTCGTCGAGTTGGGCAAAGCCCTCGCCAAGAACAGCTGGATCGGCAACGAAAAGGTCGGTGTCGCCGAAGTCCACCTCGAACAGATCGCGAAGTGCTGCACCCGCTGCGGATGCCAGTTCCGGCTCGCGCATCTTCTCGATCAGCCACGGCACCACCGCTTGGTCGCCGAGCAGCCCGATCGATGCCGTGGCCGCGATGCGCAAGACAGGCTGTCCGAGACGTGATTGCAGCCAGGCCTTGCCGGCCTTCGGCGGCGTCGTCAGCAGGCGCAACTCGATCGCCGCCTGCGCATGGTCCGTCTCCGTCAGCACGATCTTGTCGATCACCGAGTGCGCGGACCGAGCCTCGCCAAGCAGGCAAGCAGCGAAGGCGGCCGCAAGACGTTCTTTCGTTGTCTCGCCGTCAAGCCCAGCCAGGACTTCCGGAAGCAGGTCGCGCCGCCTGAGCACGCCGGCGAGCCGGACGGCGCGCCAACGCACGTTCGCATTGGAATGGCTGGCCAGATCATGCAGGCGCTGTCCCGGATCGACGCGATGATGCCAGAGCGCAGATAGCCCAAGACAGCGCAGCCGCGCGTCGCGCGTGTCCAGCCACTGCGCCACGAACGGGCGCAGGTTTTCGCCCGGCGTGCGCGCGATCGCGGCAGACAGGCTCGATATGCCGGCGTCACCTAGGCTTGCGCCCGCGTCGATTGCAGAGGTCACCAATTTGGCATCGCTCCAACGCATTGCCAGAGTGCCAAGCACGAAAATCTCGCCCGGTTCGGCGTAGTCGGCGAAGCGCGCTTGAGCAGCTTCCCAACCGGCCTTGCCGGCTGCCATGAGCCCTTCGAGATTGGCTTCGAGACGCTGGTCGATGCGGCCGATATCGGTCTCGTCGAGGATTGGACCGTCGATCTCCAGACGACGTCGAAGCCACAGGAACGCCGCGTCCTCGGCGTGTTGGTCCACGATCGCCGCAATGGTCGCGATGCTGTGCATCGGCAATGCCTCAGTTAAGATGCACGGCCCCGCCGCGGATGCGGTTGGTGCCACTGGCCTGGCTGGTCAACTGGGTGCCACGAATGGTCACGCGTCCATTCTTCTCCAGAATGATCGATGCCAGGCCGCAGCGCAGTTCAATGCGCTCATCGCCGTTGATGACGACACGTTCGCCGTCGCGGACGACTTCGAGGCTCCTGCCGCGGGGCGCAGGATCGACGATGCGCCCGACCACCAGCGGCCGCGCCGGGTCGCCGCCCTCGAAGAGCAAAGCCAGTTCGGATCCGACGGCCGAAACGTCCAGCTCCGTCAGGCTGCGCGCCGCTATCGCGGTCTCGCGCGGATTGCCGACGAAGACAACCAGCGGCGCCCCGCCTTGGAAGCCGATCAGCAGGCCGATCACGACGCCGTCGATACGCTCCAGCACTTCCATGATGATGCCCTCAATTGTTGTTGATCGTGCTGCCCTTGACGATCACCTCGCCGTCGGCCTTGACGGTGATCTTGCCGCTGCCCTTGAGGGTAATATCCTTCCCATCAGCGACAATGGTGCCATCCTTTTTCATCGTGATCGAGGCCGAACCGCATTTGAGCGTGATCGAGTCGGCCGCCTCGATCATCAGATTCTTGCCGACCTTGATCACACTGTCTTCGGCTATCTGGATTCCGCTGCCTTTGCCGACCTTGAGCGCGTGCCCGCCGCCGACATCGGTTGCGTCGTCCGCAGCGATTTTTGCCGACCTGCCCTTGCCGATCTGCGACGACTGTGCCCCGCCGATGGTGAAACTCTGATCGGCGCCAACATTGACGCTTTGCGCCGCCGCGATGTTCCAGCTATCAGCCGCGCCGATATCGTGGCTCTGCGCAGCACCTACGGTGACCGACCGCGTCGCACCGATCGTGTTCGTCTGCGGACCGCCCACAGTTCGGGTCTCGGATGCTCCGACCGAATCGACCCGCGCCGCGCCAACAGTCACCGTCTGCACGATCGCGACGGTCTGGGTGTGGTTGGCGCCGATCGTCTCGGTCGAGTTCGAGCCGATGTTGATCGTCTCATCGACCCCCACCGTCAGTGAGCGGTTCTTGCCCACCGTCTCGGTGTCGTTCGACCCGATATTGGTCGTCTGGTCGACGCCGACCTTGACCGTCTTGTTGTTGCCGACGTCCTCGTCGAGGTTGTGGCCGACGGAGTGCTTGGCGTCGTGGTCGATGCGGTCGGACTGGTCGTGCTGGACCAGCTTCTGGCGATCATTCTTGATCAGAAGGTGGTGGTCCTTCTGCGCCTGGAAGTTGACCAGCTCCGAGCCGGCCTTGTCCTCGAACATCAGTTCGTTGTAGCCGCCACCGCCCTTCGACGAGTTGGACTTCCAGCCGGACTGCGTGGCGTTGCCAGGCAGTCCGTAGGGCGGCATCTGCGAGGCGTTGTAGACCCGGCCGGTGATGATCGGCAGGTCCGGATTGCCTTCGATGAAATCGACGATCACTTCCTGGCCGATGCGCGGGATCTGGATGAAGCCCCAGCCGCTTCCGGCCCAGGTCTGCGACACCCGCACGAAGCAGGAGCTCTTCTGGTCCTTCTTGCCGAGGCGGTCCCAGTGGAACTGCACCTTCACCCTGGCATATTTGTCGGTGAAGATCTCCTCGCCGGACGGACCGACGACCGTCGCCGTCTGCGGCCCGCGCATGATCGGCCTTGGCGTGATGCGCGGCGGCCGATAAGCAACTGAGGTCGGCGCCACACCGAGCACCACCTTGAAATTCTCGCCATCGGTGTCGACGCCGGCGCGATAGCCCGGATCGAACAGCCGGTACTCGGCGCTGATCACCAGATACTCCTTGTTCTGGTCGTCGCGCGGAAAGCCGTCGAGCTTGAAGGTGCAGCCGGAGAACAGGCCGCGCACGGTGCCGACAGCGGCAATGCGCATATGCGGCGCCTGGATTTCTTCGCGCCTGATCGCCGCCAGGCTGTCGCCGCGCCCGACTTCCAGATGCGCGCCGGGGTGGCGATAGTTCTCGCCGGCGGCCTGCTTGTGGCCGAAGGGCTGCGCCGACTTCGCCATCAAATCGGCGGCGGGTTTTTCGAAGTCATAGTCGGTGTGGGCATAGGCGCCGGGGCGCACCGCGCTGCCTGGAATCCAGTCGGTGATGTACTCGACGTCGCGGCGCGAGCCCTGCCCTTCGAACTGATAGAGCACCGTCTCATAGCCCGGCGCTGGCTTCAGCTTGCTCATGGCGTCGGCCAGGATCAGCGTGTGCTCGCCCTCGGCATGCTCGAAGAAGTACATTATGCCTTCGTGCTCGAGCAGCCGCTGCACGAAATCGAGGTCGCTCTCGTCATATTGCACGCAATATTCGCGCGGCGGATAAGAGCCTTGCAAGCGCTTTTCGAACTTGGCGATGCCGCCATATTTGGAGAAAATCTCCTCCACGATCTCGACGGCGGTCTTGTCCTGGAAAATGCGGCAGTCGGTGGTATTGCCGAGGAACCACAGCCACGGCCTGACGACCGCCTCATAGTGAGCCAGCCGATCTTCGATGCGGGTAAGGCGAAACTCGGCGATGAGGCCGCTGAACCAGCGCTTGGGGTCGGCCTCGCCTTCGATCGAAACGGCGCCGCCCAGCATCTTCAGCGGGTCGACATCGGCATTGGTCGAGACAAATCCAACGGTGTAGGCAAGGCAGCGGCTGATCTCGTCGCGGCCGACGAGATGCGTAAAGGTCAACAGCTCGGCGCCGACCGGCGTCTGCACAAGCGCGGCGCGTTGTTCACTCGGCATGGGTCGTGCCCCTCCTGAGCGCTAGTGTGGCAGGTTCGAAGCCCTTCTTGTGTTAACGACCTCACGTTCAGGGATATTTCGCAACTTGCCACCCAAGCCATGTTGAGCCTACCACATGTTCTATGGCAGACCAAAGAGGACAAGCGGCAGGCCGTTGCTGTTTGCGCCGCTTTCGCCAGTGTGAAACGCCGCTCTCCCGCTGTGCCCGCAAGCTGCTAGACTGTGGCACATCGGATCAATGGAAACGGCAGCGGTCGACGGTCCATAGCGCATGTTCATCAGTCTGCAGATCAGCAATGTCGATGTCCTGCCTGCCGGGCTGCCGCCCGGCTACGCATCGCGCGACCGCGGCTTCGAGATCGGGCGGGAGAACTGCGCCTGGACCTTGCCCGATCCGGACAAGTTCATCTCCGGCCGACATTGCGAAATCCGCTACGAAGGCGGCGCCTTTTTTCTCCACGACGTCTCGCGCAACGGCACATTCGTCAACGGGTCGAGCCAGCGCCTGACCGGCCCGCATCGGTTGGCGCAAGGTGACCGGCTCCGGATCGGCCGCTATATCGTCTCGGTGTCGATCGATGACGGGAACCCAGCCTTCGGTGGCCATGGTTCGACGCAACGGCAGATGCCCGTTGCCGGATCCTTTCCAGACCATGTCGCATCGCCACGGTCACCGACCGCGCCACCCGCTTCGGTCTCCAGCCGGCCGCAGCAAGCCGACGAGATCCTGCGCGCGATTGCCGCCGGCGCCGGCATTCCGCCAGAGGTGCTTTTGCTGCGCCAACCGCAGGAGGTAGCCGGCGAGATCGGCGCGGTGCTGCGCATCGTCGTCGACGAGCTGGTGTTGCTGTTGAAGGCGCGCGCCGCTGCAAAAGTCCTGGCCAAGACCAGCGACCGGACCATGATCAATTCCGCCGACAACAATCCGCTGAAGTTCGTGCCCGGGACAGACGAAATCCTCGACATCATGTTCGCGCGGCGCAGGGCCGGCTATCTCGATGCCAGGCACAGCATCGAAGACGCTTTCCACGACCTCAAAACACATGAATTCGCCACCTTCGCCGCCATGCAGGCAGCGCTGTCGCGGTTGCTTGACGATCTGTCGCCCGAGGCGATTGCGAAAAAACTGCCGCCATCCTCCTTTGCCTCGAAGAAAACGCGCGCCTGGGACGCGCTGGTCGCGACCTGGCGGGCCAAGGAGGAAGCGCACGAGAATGGCATGCTGGACATATTCCTCACCTATTTCAGTGAAGCCTATGCCAAGGCCGCCAAACCGAAGACCGGCAAGGGCTAAGCCCGCGCACCGCTGAAGACACCGTGAAGGCGACCCGAGCACGGGCCGGCCACCAAAATTGCGCCGGGTTTCCATCGCAACCTTCTGAGACTACGATCACATACGACGATTGAGCACGCGGGTACGGTTGGTCGACCTCGGGGGTCTGCGGCACATGTCATGTCACGGCGAGATAGCGTCCTGCGGTCCGCGTTTGCGCGGACATGGCGCTGTGCGTCGCGGCGCGCGGGCGTAGAGGCAGGGATCGGCGATGAGCTCGAAGGATGATCCTTTCGATCCGACCGGCAAAACCGTCATCCGCCCCAGCCGCCCCAATCCCGGCCGCAAGCAAAAGACGGTTCTCGCCCGCGATGCGCCGGCCCCCGGCAGTACGGTGATCGCCCCTGCCAGCGTCCCGGAACCCACGGTTTTCGATCCCAACGCCGGCCGCCAGCCGCCGTCCGACGTCACGGGGACGGTGATCTATCAGGGAACGCCCTTCGCCAACGCGCCGGCCGATCCGCCCGTTCACGGCTCAGCCGGGACGGCGGGGAAACCGCCATGGGATGCGCTGCTCGGCGCCAGCGATGCCGTCGATTATGGCGCGGCCAACCCGATCGTCGCTGCCGCGGCGCCCTTGCTGATACTGCTTGGGCATCTGCGGCTGATGGCTGTCGAAAGACCGGCCGAGCCGCTGGCGCAGCATGTCGCCGGCCTGATCGAGGATTTCGACCGCAAGATCGCCAGGACCGATACCTCGGAAGAGGATGCGCGCATCGCCAGCTATGTGCTTTGCGAAACCGCCGACGATATCGTCGCCAATCTGCCCGGTTCCAGCCGGGATGCGTGGGCGCAGGACGCAATGCTGCAGCGCTTCTTCCAGGTCAAACCCACCGGCGCCGGTTTTTTCCAGGCGCTGAACACGGTGCTGGCGACGCCGGAACCTCATCGCAATCTCATCGAGCTGATGCATGTCTGCCTGTCGCTTGGCTTCGAAGGCCAGTATCGCGGCCAGCCGCGCGAGAGCCTCGAACGGGTCCGCCGCGACGTCTACGAGACATCAGCCTATTTCCGCGTCCTCGGTGACGACGACATCTCGCCGCGCTGGCAAGGCTTGTCGGTCACATCGGCGCAAGGCTCCAGGCGGGTTCCGCTCTGGGCCATAGCCGCTGCAACCGCGGCAGTTTTGACCGCAGCCTTTTTCACGCTGCGCGTGCTCATCACCAATGATGGCGAGGCTGTTGCCGGCGAGTTGCTGGCGCTCAATCCGGCGACGCCGGTCACCATCGAGCGCACCGGTTTCGTGCCGCTGACCGAGGAGGTGAAAGTCGTCGCAGCGCCAACGACGATTGCGCAGGTCGATCGCATCCGCACTGCCTTGGCCAAGGAGATCGAAGGCCGCGGCGTCAGCGTCGGCACTAAGGGTGATTTCATCATCGTGGAAATCAGCAACGCCCTGCTGTTCCAGTCGGGACGAGCCGAGGTCAAGCCGGAGTTCGAGCCGGTGGCCGCCAGCATCGCGGCGGCTCTCGACGCGGAGCGCGGGCCGATCCGGATCGTCGGCCACACCGACAACGTCAAACCGAAGAAGACCAGCGCCTTCAAATCGAATTTCGACCTCTCCGTCGCACGTGCCCAGTCGGTGGAAAAGATGATCGCAGCGCATTTCAGCGATCCGTCGCGGACAAAGGTCGAGGGCAAGGGCGAGGACGAGCCCATCGCCGACAATGCAACGCCGGAGGGCCGCGCCAAAAACCGCCGTGTCGATGTAATGATCCCGCGGGAGGAGATGCTGTGACCGGCTGGCTGCTGCGCATCTTCAGCGCGCTCGCGCTCGCCGGCTTTGCCGCCGCGGTCTGGTACGCCGGCCCGTTAATCCGCTTTGCCGGCGCCCGGCCGTTGGATCCCATCTGGCTGCGGGCAGCGATCATCGGCATCGTCGTCGGAACGGTGGCGATCATCTATGCAATCCGGTTCTGGCGCAGGCGCAAGGCGCAGAAGGCGCTGGAGGCAGCCATGGCCAGCGCCGAGGATGACGGCAGCGATGCAAAGGTGCTGGAAGCTCGCATGAACGAAGCAGTCGCGACGCTCAGGCAGTCGAGCGGCAAGCGCAACTTCCTCTACGACGTCCCCTGGTACATCGTCATCGGCCCGCCGGGCGCCGGCAAGACCACCGCGCTGGTCAATTCCGGCCTGAACTTTCCGCTTGCCGGGTCGGGCCAGGCGCAGCCGGTGGCGGGTGTCGGCGGTACGCGCAATTGCGACTGGTGGTTCACCGACGAGGCGGTGCTGATCGACACGGCCGGGCGCTACACGACGCAGGATTCCCATGCACGGACCGACAGCAAAAGCTGGCTGGCGTTCCTGTCGCTGCTCAAGCGGCACCGGACGCGTCAGCCGATCAATGGCGTCATCCTGGCGATCAGCCTTGCCGATCTGATGGCGGACGGAGAGCAGGCGGCCCGTGACGCCGAGATCCGCAGCCGCCTGCAGGAACTCCACGAGGTCCTGAAGGTCCGCTTTCCCGTCTACGTGCTGTTCACCAAGGCCGACCTGGTCTCCGGATTCATGGAATATTTCGGCGGTTTCGACGAAGCACGCCGGCGCAAGGTGTGGGGCGCGACCTTCCAGACCGCCGAGCGCGGCCTGAACATGATCGCAGAAGCGCCAGCCGAATTCGACGCGCTGGTGAAGCGCCTGACCGAAGAGATGAGCGAGCGGCTGCAGGCGGAGACCGATCCGGTCGCGCGCATCGCCATTTTCGGCTTCGCCGCGCAGCTCGGTGCGCTGAAAGGCCGGATCGTGAATTTCCTCGAGGGCGTTTTCGAGCCGACGCGCAAGCAGCTGAACGCCCCCCTGCGCGGCCTGTATTTTTCTTCCGGCACGCAGGAAGGCACGCCGATCGACCAGTTGCTGGGCAGCATAGGCCGCAGTTTCGGCAGGAATGCCCAGGCGCATCTTTCCGGCACCGGCAAAAGCTTCTTCCTGCACGATCTGTTGAGCCGCGTCATTTTCGCCGAGTCTGGCTGGGTGTCCTATGACAGGGCGGCCGACAGGCGCGTTGCGATCGCCCGCTACGCCGGCCTGACAGCGATCGCGGCCATAGCGATCGCCGCGCTTGGCGTTCTCGGCCTGAGCTTTACGACCAACAAATCGCTGGTCGCCGCGACCGGCCAGGCGGCAGGCCAATACCGCGCGACAGCCGCGCCGCTGCTGGCCAGCACGACGGTGTTGGATGCCGACCTCGAAACCGTCATCGGCGCGCTCGATGCGCTGCGCGGCCTGCCGGCCGGCTACGATACGAGAGACCAGCCCACCCCGGCCACGGCGACGTTCGGCCTCAGCCAGCGTGAGCGTATCCTTTCGGCTTCCGAGACTGCCTACCGGCAAGGGCTGGAGCGCATGTTCCGCTCGCGCCTGCTGTTCCAGCTCGAACGCACGATCGAGGCCAGGATGGCCGATCCGATGGCGCTGTACGAGCCGCTGAAGATTTACCTGATGCTAGGCGGCAAGGCGCCGAAAGTGGATGACGAACTGGTCGTCACCTGGCTGAAACTGGACTGGGAACAGAACCGCTATCCCGGCGCCCACAATCGCGACGGCCGGGCGCAATTGGAGAAGCATTTGCGCGCCATGCTGGCGCTCGACAACGACCAGGATCCCTCGTTCGAACTCAACCGCACGCTGGTCGAATCCGCCCAGCGCTCGCTCGGCCGCATGAGCCTTGCCGATCGCGCCACCGCTCTCATCCAGTCGGCCACCTATGCGGCGGCGCTGGACGATTTTTCGGTGGCCTCGCAAGCCGGCCCGGAAGCGCCGATGCTGTTCGAGCGCAATGACGGAAACGATCTCGCCGGCCTTCGCGTCCCCGGTCTCTACACCCATGCCGGCTTCGACTTCTATCTGGCGCAACTTGCCAAGAGCGCGCAGGCGCTGGTCGACGATCAATGGGTGATCGGTTCGAGCGGCGAGCAAGGCGGCTTCGACCAGGAATTGCTCAAGCTCGGCCCGGAACTTCTCGACCGCTACGGCAAGAGTTTTGCGGCGGCGTGGAACGAGGTGCTCGACAGGTTGAAGTTCAAGCCAATGGCCGCCGACAAACCGCAATATCTGGCGCTGTCCGCAGCGGGATCACCGACCTCACCGCTGATGCAGCTGTTCGAGGCCATCGCGCGCGAAACAGCTTTGACGCAAGAGCGCAATCCGGCTGCGCCGTCTCAAGACAGCGACCAGGAAATCGCCGCGCGCGCCAAGGGCCTCGCCCGCATCGGCATCGAGCTTGCGGCGCGCAAATCGCAGAGCCGGGCCGGGGCCGCCTTTGTCAACACCCAGAACCAGGATCCCGGCGCCAACATCGAAGCCCAGTTCCGGTCTTTCCAGGCTTTGGTGGCCGGGGCGCCGGGGCAGCGGCCGCTCGACGCCCTCACCCAGAATTTCCGCGAAATCTATCAGAGCGTGCGGCTGGCCGCCGATGTCCCCGCCCAGACGGACCAGGCCAACGCCAATCTGCAGCTGCAGATCTCGACGTTGCGCGCCAATGCTTCGCGGCTGCCGAAGGCGCTGGCCAGGATGGTGAGCGCGGCGGCGGACGATTTCGAGGGCACCGTCGCCGAAACATCGACCACGCGTCTCAACGAGATGCTGGAGGAGACCGTCGGCCGTCCGTGCGAGGAGGTGATTGCCGGGCGCTTTCCATTTGCCCCCGCCGGCACCGACGATGTCGCCATGGCGGATTTTGCCAGATTGTTTTCTCCGGGCGGGGTTCTCGACCGGTTCTTCGCGCAGAACCTGGCGTCGCTGGTCGACATGAGCGGCCAGGACTGGGACTGGAAACAGGACACCAGGTTCGGCCGCAATCTGGCGAAATCGACGCTGAAGAACTTTCAGCTCGCGGCACAAATCCGCGCGGCTTTCTTTCCGCTCGGCGGGCCGGTGCCGTCGATCAACATCACCTTCACGCCGCTGTCGCTGCATGGCGATGCCGACATGGCGCTGCTCAATATCGACGGCCAGGTGCTGCAGGCCACCCAAGCCGGCAACACGCCGGGCCTGATTCCGTGGCCGGGCAAGACCGGTTCGGCCAGTCTCAGCCTGACGCCGGAGCTGCCCGGCCGCGAGTCCGCAATCAAGTTCGACGGTCCCTGGGCTTTGAAACGATTGCTGGACAAGGGGCAGGTCACCGCCAATGGCGATAGTCTCGAAGCGCATTTCGTCATCGGCGGACGGGATGTCGCCTACACGATCAAGACCGGGGAGGACGGCAACCCATTCACGCTGCCGGCGCTTTCCGCGTTCAGCTGTCCGAAGGCTTTCTGATGGGGAATTGCATGGCAGGACCAGCGATTGCAGGACGCAGAGACAGCGGCGGCACCACACGGTCCGTCATCAGCGGCTTAGATTTCGATACTCTAATGAATGGGGCTGTGGCAGACTGGCCAGGCACGTCAGCCAAGGCGTTGCGGAGCGTAGGCAAGTGAACGATGCCGCCTTTGAGAGCTACGGCGTGAGCCACAAGGGCTGCGTGCGTGACCACAATGAGGACAGCTTCCTGGTCGAGCCGCGGATCGGCCTCTGGGTGGTGGCCGACGGCATGGGCGGGCACGAGGCCGGAGAAGTCGCTTCGGCAAGCATTGTCGAGCATCTGGCGACGATCGGCATCGCCAGTTCGGCGCCGGATCTGCGCGCCCGCTTTGAGGATCGGCTGAACCGGGCGCATGCCGAGATCCGCCGGATTTCGCGCTCACGCGGCGTGACCATCGGCTCCACCGTTGCCGCACTGCTGGCCATGGACGGCAGGTTCGCCTGCCTGTGGTCGGGCGACAGCCGCGTCTATCTCGTGCGCAACGCCGCGATCTCGCAGATTTCGCGCGACCACACCGAGGTCCAGGAACTGCTCGACAGCGGCGCGATCAGCGCGGCCGAAGCGGAGAACTGGCCGCGCCGCAACGTCATCACCCGCGCCATCGGCGTCAACGATGAAATCGCCATCGACTTCCAGCAGGGAGAGACCCTTGCCGGCGACATTTTCATCCTCAGCACGGACGGCCTGACGGCGCATGTCAGTGACGCGGAGATTGCGGCTGCAGTGCTCTCGGCAGCGCCGCAGGCTGCCTGCGAAAAGCTGCTTTCCATGGTGCTTGAGCGCGGCGGCACGGACAACGTCACCATCGTTCTGGTCAAGATCAGAGACAAAGGCAATGGCCTGTCCCGAGCAGAAGGCCGCGACCGATGAGCTCCGACGACAAGACTCGGCTATTGCCCAACATGGCGGATACCAGCGTCGGCACGCAGCTCAGCGGCATCTACGAGCTCGACGAACGCATCGCGTCGGGCGGCATGGGCGAAGTCTATCGCGGCCACAACATCCAGACCGGCGATCATGTCGCGATCAAGATCGTGCTGCCGGAATTCGCCCGCGACCAGACGATCCTGTCGCTGTTTCGCAAGGAAGCCTCGATCCTCAACCATCTGTCGCATGACGCGGTCGTGCGCTACCACGTCTTCACCATAGATCCCGGCATCGGGCGGCCCTATCTGGCGATGGAATTCGTCGACGGCCAGTCGCTGTACGACGTCATGCGCGGCGGGGCGATGGCGACTCCGGATGTGCGCAAACTGTGCCACCGGCTGGCCTCGGGCCTGAGCGCCGTGCACCAGGCCGGCGCCATCCACCGCGATCTGTCGCCCGACAACATCATCCTGCCGGGCGGCCGGGTCGAGCGGGCAAAGATCATCGATTTCGGCATTGCGCGATCGGCCGCGGTCGGTGGCGAGACGCTGATCGGCGGCAAGTTTGCCGGAAAATACAATTACGTCTCCCCCGAGCAGCTCGGGCTCTATGGCGGCGAGGTCAGCGAACAGTCCGACATCTACAGCCTGGGGCTGGTGCTGGCGGCGGCGCTGCGCGGCAAGCCGATCGACATGGGCGGCTCGCAATACGAGATCGTCGAAAAACGGCGGACCGTCCCTGATCTCTCCGGCATCGATGCCGATTTCAGGGACATTGTCGAAGCGATGCTGCAGCCTGACCCGGATGATCGACCGGCCAGCATGGCCGAAATCGCCCGGTTGACGCGCGACGACAGCGACGCGACCTTGCCGCCGGCATCGCTCGCGCCCCGGCCCGGCCTGCCGCGAACCGGGCAGACCGCAGGGCCTGTCTCGAAGGTCGGGGACTCGCCGGCCCAAGGCTTCGGTTCGGCCCCGCCAAGCGGCACGGCGGAGCCGTCTTTCGTGCCGCACGTGCGCCCAGCGCACCTGTCGCAGCCGAAACCGGCTGCTGAAACTCCCAAGCGAGCAAGCACACCACCGAAGCGTGCTACTACAGGCAGAAATCTGACGATCGCGGTGCTGTCGGCGGTGGCCGTGGTATCGCTTGGAGGGCTCTATGCATCGAGTATCGTGGGATTCGGAGACCGGCCTCGCGTCGCCGACACCGGCAAGCCGCTCCAACCCGAACTGACAAAGCCGATCGTCGCTGACAAGCCCGTTCCGGACACTGCGCCGGTCGAGAAGACGGTGCCAAAGCCGCAACCAGCGGAGACTCCGGCTGAAGATCAGGCCAAAGCGCCGGTCGAGCCGCAGCCGACGCCGCCAGTCGCGTCGAGCGCTACGGCCCCGCTGCCGGCCGCACCAACCGACAAGACCGTCGCGCTGCAACCGCCATCCGGCCCGTCACAGTCCGATGCCGCGAAGAACCCCGAGCCTGTCAGTCCGCCGGTAGAGCCCAAGGCGACAGCGCCGGCCACGCAAACACCTGAACCGACGGCCGAGGCACCCACGCCCACAGCACCGGCGCCGGAACCCACCGCTCAAGCGCCCGAGCCCAAGGCGCAGGCCCCTGAACCGGCCGCGCAGGCGCCCAAGCCGGACACGCAGGCGCCTGAATCGACCGCGGAGCCCAAGCCAAGCCAGCCCGATATCGCCAGCGGTGAGCAGGCCGACAAGCCGGCAGAGCCCGAAATTGCCATGAACGTGCCCAAGCCGGAGGTGCCGCCACCGGCCGATGCGGCCGCGGAGCGGGCCACCTGGGTACGCGCCTTCAATGGTGGTGACTGTTTTTATGCGACGGTGACGTCGGCCACCGACAAGGGTGTCGCGATCGAGGGCTTCGGCACGTCGGTGCCACCCTTCGAACAGTTGCTTGGGGAATTCCAGGCGAAGTTCCATGTCGAGCCGGATATCAGCGTCCGCCTTATCCAGCCCCCGCAATGCGGGATCACCGGCTTCCTGCGTTTCATGGGCGCGAGCACGGCCGACAGGCCGCAGCTTGTCCTCGACCAGACATCGGTGCCGGACGGCTCGCCGATCGACGGCACGCTGGTGACGCATGGCGGGCTGGTGTCGAGCGTGTTCCTGATCGACCACAGGGGCATCGCCTTCAACCTCGACGACCATGTTGTCGTACAAGCCGACAAGGCGACCTTCTCGATCCCGATCGGGCTCGGCGCCGCCGACAAGGCGGCAGGCAAGGCGTTGCCGCAGATCATCATGGTGATCACCGGGCCGCAGGACATTAAGGCGGCGGACTTCACAACGCCGACGCCGGCCTCGGTGCTGTTGCCCAGGATACTCGACGAGATCGGCGCCAGGAGTTCGGCATTTTCGGCGACCGCCAAATATTTCCGCCTCGGCGGCTAGCACCGACGCCGATGCAACGCCGTCGCCGAGATCCCGTCCTGCTTGCCCGGAATGTGCGGGTGAAGCTCGCCGCGAGCGCGGTTGCGACGCTGTTGCTGGCGCTTCTTTCCACTGGGCAGGCGCGCGCCGAATTCACCGTCTGCAACCAGACGCTCGACGTCGTCAATCTTGCCGTAGGTCAGAAGATCGACGATGCCGACCAGACCGATGGCTGGTGGACCATCGGCGCCAATCAATGCGTCAACGTCATTCGCGAGGAGCTGACCAACCGCTACATCTACATCTACGCGACGGATGTGTTCGGCCACGCCATTCTGGCAGGCTCCACCGACATGTGCATCGAGCGGCGGCGGTTCTCGATCCGCGGCATCGATGAATGCTGGCAGCGCGGCCATATCGCGGCGAAGTTTCTCGAAGTCGACACCCAGGAACAGGGGCGCTGGACCTTCTTCCTGACCGGAAGCGCGCCGTGACGCACAGCATCGACACCAGCTTCAAGGCAAAGAAGCAGGCGCGCGCCGCGCTGCGCAGGCGCAGGAACTGGCTCGGGCTGGCGGCTGGCCTGGCGACAATCGTCCTCGCCGCGATTGCCACCGGCTTCTATCTTACCGCCGACTACTGGTCGTTCGGCGACGAGGACGAGGAACTGCACGCCGTCGAAGGCTCGGACGACGTACCGGCCGACGCATCGGTCTATGTGCCGGCCATCATCGACCTTGCCGGCGACCCGATGTGGATCACACTGGCGCCGGAGGCCGGCGCCGCCAAGAGCCGCGGGATGCCGCGCCCGACGGAGCTCGACCAGGCCGGCATCTCCCCTCAGATCATGGTTCTCTCCGACGTGATGCTGAGCGCCAGCGAAAAATTCATGACGACGATCCCGTCGACGCAAGAGGATTTCGCTTTCTTTCAGGCGCAGCGGAAGACCGCGGTCGCGCCACCCGCCGAACCCAACGATCCGCAGAATGACCTGCAGAACGATCTTCAACCATCGCCCGGCGCGGACGGGGCTCCGGCGGCCTCCGGCCCAGCTCCTGACCCGCAGGTCGCTCCGGGTGCATCGGCGGCGGCCGATGACCCCGAGGCCGGCTGGGGCGAGACCATCGATGAGGGCGAAGCAGCACTCCCCGCCTTTCAGAAGACACCGGTCGAAAACAACACCAGCGTTGCCACCGTCAGCTCGGAATACCAGCGCTTCGAGGCGACCGAGGACATTTTCGTGAAAATCCTCAACGACCGCAGCCTGGACAGCGTGGCGCTCGATGCGCATTTTTCCGCCGACGACGCAAAGCTTGCCGGCGAGGCGCTGAAGGCGCTGTTCGACAAGGACGGCCTGCAGCCTGGTTATGTCGTGGCGATGCGCGGCTTCAGGCCGACGCGCGAGACCACGACGATGTCGCTGATGCAGGTTTCGATCTACGCCAGGAACGTCTTTGTCGGCACGCTGACACGCAACGCGGCGGGCGCCTTCGTGTCGGGCGTCGACCCGTGGGTGCGCGAGGACCTGTTCAATTATTCGGGCGCCGAGACCGAAGGCACGCAGAAACGGCAATACCGCCTGCTCGACGCGATCTACTCGACGGCGGCCCGCAACAATGTGCCGAGCGGCATCATCGGCGAAGCCATTATGTATCTGTCGCGCGGACAGGATCTGGATGCTTTCGCCAGCGAGGACCAGCGCCTTGTGCTGATCTATTCGCAGACGCCGCGCGGCAAGAACGAGACCGACGGACGGGTGCTCTATGTCGGTATCCAAGGCACGCAAAAGAGCTTGGATTGTTTCGTTTTCCAGCAGGGCGACGGCCAGTTTTCCTGCGTCTCGGGCGATGACCAGGTGCGCTCGCTGACGGTGGCCAACGGCATGGTGACGCCGGTCAACGGTGTCATGACGTCGACCTTCGGGCCGCGCAAGCATCCGATCCTGGGCGTTGTTCGCATCCACAAGGGCGTCGACTGGGCAGCACCCGTGGGGACCCCGATCGCAGCAGCCTTCGACGGCGAGATCATCTTCCAGGGCGACGGCGGCGGCTACGGCAATGTGGTCAAGATCGCCCATGGCGGCGGCCGCGAGACGCGCTACGCGCATATGTCGAAATTCGCCATTGCCAGCGGTGTCGGCACCAAGGTGAAGGCCGGCGACATTATCGGCTATATCGGCACCACCGGCCTGTCGACCGGGCCACATTTGCATTTCGAACTCTATCAGAGCGGTCAGGCGATCGATCCGCTCGGAACAGTGACCGCTGCAATCGCCGTCACTTCCAGCGATCCCGCCGTCGAAACGCTGACCGACCGTATCGTCCACGTCGAATCGGGCGGTAGCGCGCGGGCCAAGAACCCGCTGTCTTCGGCGACAGGCGCCGGCCAGTTCATATCCAAGACCTGGATCCGGATGATGAACACCTATCGTCCCGAACTCGCGCGATCGCTGTCGACGGCCGATCTGCTGGCGCTGCGCTACGACGCCACCATCTCGCGTGAGATGGTGCGCAATCTGGCGCGCGAGGGCGAAGCCTATCTCAAGGCGCGTGGCCACCAGATCACCGCCGGCCGGCTCTATCTCTGCCATTTCCTCGGCATGGAAGGCGCCCATCAGGTGCTGGCGTCGCCAGGATCGGCGCAGTTGAGCGCCGTGCTCGGATCGTCCGTTATCCAGGCCAACCCATTTCTTACCGGCAAGACCGCTAGCTACGTCGTCGACTGGGCGGAACGGAAGATGGGCCGCAAATTGCCGACGCCCGCCACCACCGATGCGGGCCAGCAGACGACGACGGAAGTCCGCCAGACATCGCCGGAGTTCGAAAAATACAAGGAGGCGATAACGGCACTGGTCGGCTCCATCCAAAATACGCTTGAGCCGGGCTAGAGCTGGCAGTTTGCCCCGGCTTTCGCCAAGCCGATTGGTTCTGAGGCCGGCGAATGGTATGTTTGCGGATATTTGGGAAGGTTTTTGGGTCCTTGTGAACCAAAACTGTGGCTGGGATCACATACGCCCAACAGCCATTTTGGCAGAAGCGATACAGTCGCTGGTGAAATTTAGCATGCGCAGCCATCAATAACGCGCCCCATTGGGGCGGAGGGCCGATCCCATGAAAGCGTTTGCCGTCCTTTTGAGCGGAATTGTTCTGTTAGTGCTGACCGCGCTTGGCACCGTCCAGGCGGCGGCGCCGGATGCCGGTGGCGTCAAACGCGTCGCGCTGGTCATCGGCAACAGCAAATACGTCCATGCCGTCGAATTGCCCAATCCGGCCAATGACGCGCATCTCATCGCATCGACGCTGCGCAATGCCGGCTTCGAGGTGATCGAGGGCGTCGACCAGGACAATGCCGGCATGCACAGCCTGATCAGCAAATTCACCGAGCAGTCCTACGATGCCGACCTCGCCGTCATTTTCTATGCCGGCCACGGCATGCAGGTCGACGGCAAGAACTTTTTGATCCCGGTCGACGCCGAACTGACGTCACCTGCCTATCTCAAGACCCGCACCGTCCAGATCGACGACTTCATGGCCGCATTGCCACCCGACCCGGCGGTCGGCGTCATCATCCTCGATGCCTGCCGCGACAATCCGCTGGCACGCACACTGGCGGCCGCGATGCCGAAGACCCGCTCCACCGCGCTGGGCACCGGCCTGGCGCCGATCGACCCTAAATCAGAGGGCGTCGGCACCGGCGGCATCCTGATTGCCTATGCCACCGACCCGGGCGCCATCGCCTTTGACGGCAACGGCGTCGACAGCCCCTACTCGACCGCGCTCGCCAGGCACCTGACCGAACCCGGCGTCGAGATCCAGAGCGCGCTGACGCGGGTGCGCGGCGAAGTGGCCGAGACCACGCAAGGCCGCCAGCGGCCATGGCACAACGCATCGCTGGGCCGCGAGGTTTTCCTTGGCAAACCGGCCGCCCAAGCCGCGCCGATGGTAAGACCGGCCGCCGATGACGCGAACGCCGCGGCAGCGCCCGCCCCTGCTCTCGTCACCAGCGAACCGCCTTCGTGGGAAGTCGAGCAGCGGCTTTGGGACGAGGCCTCGAAGCGCAACACCGCGCCATTCTACGAAGCCTATCTCGAACAGTTCCCGAATGGCCGCTTCGCCACGGTGGCGCGGCTCAACATCGATGCGCTGAACGATCCGAAAGCCCAGGAACGGGAAGTCGCCGCGCTTGCTGCCGAAGAAGCGAACTCGGGTTCTGCCGTGCGCACCTCGGTAGGCATTTCGGACGACATGAAGAAGGTGCTGGGCACCGAGGCGACGGAGAACGCGATCGGTCTCGATCGCCAGGGCCGCATCGACCTGCAATTGCGCGTCGAGGCGCTGGGCAACGAGCTTGGCCGCGTCGACGGCAATATCGGCGCCAAGACCCGGCAAGCGATCGGCGACTGGCAAGAGGGGAACGGGCTGCCTCCGACCACTTTCCTGACGCGCGAGCAACTGGCGTTCCTGGTTATCCAGACGGATCCGATGATGGAGGCCGTGCGTGCCAAGCATGAGGCCGACCAGGCCGGCGTGGACAAGCCGAAAAAACAGGTGGTGCAGAAGGCCCGCACGCTGAAGCCGGTGGCGGAAAAGCCACGCAAGAAGCAGTACGCCCAGAAGCCGCGCCGGCAACAGCAGTTCGTGCAGAAAAGGCGCAACCGGGAGGTCGTGCGCGAGGATGAGCCGCCGCCGCGGGACAACAATGATTTCCTGACCAAGGCGCTGATCTTCGGCACCGGCGTAGCGGTCGGCGGCGTGCTCAAGAACTGATCGATCATGTCAAACAATAAAAACGCCGCGTGTCCGTTGGACGCGCGGCGTTGTGTTTGACGACGGCCGGAAGACGCAGCCGGCGAAGCTACTGCGCCTTGATCCGCATCTCGACCCGCCGGTTGACGGGATCGTAGGGATCGGGATTGCGTGGATTGGCCTCGCCGAGACCGACCGCCTTGATGCGGGTGGATTCGATGCCGTTGGATTCGAGGAAGGCGGTGACCGATTGCGCCCTGCGCTGCGACAGCCCCTCATTGTAGGTCGCCGAGCCGGATGCGTCGGTATAGCCTTCGACGACGAAGGACAGCTTGCTCAGCCGATCGTCCTTCAGCGCCTTGGCGAATTCGTCGAGTTCGCTGCGCGCCTTGGCGTCGAGCTCGGACGAATCCAGGCTGAAATTGATCAGCATATCGAGGCCGGTCTTCTCCGGAGGCTTTTCTTTCTGGCCGGTCTTGCTCTTGCACTCGTCCTCGGTGCCGACACAAATCCCGCGTGCCGCGCCGTGATCGATCGTGCCGGCAAAGAACTTCACAATGTCTTCCGATTTCTGAAGTGGGTTGGCATAGACGTGAGTCGAGAAAAGCACGGTCGCCAATGCCAAGACTGAAATGTGCCGCTGCATAACGGTTACTCCCGTTTCGAGCATCCGATTTTCACTCAGGCCCGATCCATGGATCCGGGCCAACTCTTCCTGTTCGACAATGATCTGTCGAGATCACGGTCGGCTGTGGAATATACCAAACCGTGAGGCGTTTGTCTGTGAACAACGTCATGGACATGTGGTGGTCGACAGACTTGACCCGCGCCTCGCAGGCGGGTTGAGTGAGGGCTGGGGGAGGATAACAGCAGCGATGGTCAACGGGCTTCGATTCCAGACCGCACGCGATCTCTTCGCCGCGAACACGGCTGTTGCCCGGGACATGACGGCTGTTCCGACCGACCAACCCTCGCTCGAGTTCTGCCGGCGGCTGTTGGCCGGGCGCATCCCCGAGGAAGCGATTACCTTTTGCGCCTATCTGCTGCCTGACCGGGCCGCAATCTGGTGGGGCCATGAGTGCCTGGGGCATCTGACCGAACTGCTCGAAGAGCAGGACCTCGAAACGCTGGCACTGATCCAGGACTGGGTCGGCGAACCCAACAATGCAAGCCGCCGGGAGGCTGTCGCCGGCGCGGCGATGACGCAGCAGCACACGCCTGCCGGCTGGATCGCGCTCGCGGCGCAACGGCATATCAATGGCCTGGCGGCGCAGGCCAACGGGTCGAGGCTGCGGCCGCTGCCGGCTGCGCATGCCGTCAATGCCGGCATACTGGCCGGACTGGCGCGGGTTGCGGTGGCGGACCGTTTCTCCGTGCTCACCGCCTTTGTCGAGATGGGCATCCATCTGGCCGAAACCGAGGCGCTGCGCCGAGCCTGATTGCTCTGGATCGTGATGAGATTTCATTGAAATCTGATCCAACCCATTGTTGGCGGTCTCATTTGCAGCCGTTTTGCGCCCATTTGCCGAGTGCCACCTTGAAGCGCGTGCCCAGCGGGTGTTGCAGGCGCAACACCGAGACATCATTGGTGACGTAGGTCTTGGCCTGGTCGCACAGCCGCTCCTCGGTCCATTGATGACAGTTGCTGCACTGGTTGTCCCAGACGGACTTTTCCAGGCCCTCGACCGGACTGAAGTGCGGCTTGCCCTGGATGAGTTGGGCGATGCTCTTGCCGTCGATCGCCGGGTCGCCGAAATTGACCGGAACGTCGAAAAGGACTGGCGCGTCCGAGCCCAGCTTCGGAATTTCCTCACGCAGCTGTTCCAGCGCCTGCTCGCCGGCGTCCGTACCCGGCGGATTGGCGGCCGCGCCGGTGCGCGCCTGCGTATCGCCTTCGGGCGCAGCCGCGCCGGAATCGCCGACGATCAGCGGCGCCTTGAGATCGACCTTGTGAAGCACGACATCGGTGGTCAGCGAAACGTTGACCCAGGGCTGCTGGCGTCCGGCTGTGGCCTTGAACACATCCGACGTAACCCGGTTCATCGCTTCGGTGATCGAGACGTTGACCTCGCCGATATGGGCAAGCAGCGCCGCCGAAAATGGCGAGTGCTCGCCCGGTCCGTCATAGGCGAGCTGGTTGGGACTGGCAGCGAAGGCGACCAGCGTGCCGGCGCCGCCATTCTCGATCGGTATTTCGGCAAGGCCGCTGCTTGCCGTGCTGTCGCCGCCAGTCTCCTTGGCAAGCACATCGGCGAGCGGGTTGTCGCGGCAGGCGTCGAGGAACACCAGCCTGATGCTGGTCTCGCGCGACATCTGCCGCAGGATGAAGTCCACCTGCACGGCTTCGAAGTCGAGCGAGGTCTCGTCTTCCAGCGCCGCATCGACAGGCAGCAGGTAATTCGTGCCCGAGACCTGCAGGCCATGACCGGCATAGAAGAACAGCGCGATATCGGCGCCACGCACCTGCCGCGCGAATTGCGCGATCTTTTCCTGCGTCTGCGCCTTGGTGAGATCGAGGCCGGAGACGATTTCGAAGCCCAGCCCCTTCAGGCGATCGGACATTGCCTGCGCATCGTTCACCGGATTGGGCAGCACCGGCGCGTTCCGGTAATGGGAATTGCCGAGCACCAGGGCGATGCGGCGTTCGGCACTGGCCGCGGTCATGGTAATGGTCATGGTCAACGCAAGCGCCAGCACGGCGAGGCCGATGCCGCGCATGAAGTTGCCGCAACTTGCAATCATGTCCAAACGCACCGGATTCCTTTTCGGTTGACGGGCCTTCTCAGTTAAGGACCGGCTCAGTTGGAGAGCGGCGTGGCGGAGAACTCGATCCGCCGGTTCAGCGCCTTGTTCTTCGGCGTATCGTTCGGCGCCACCGGCTTTTCCTCGCCATAGCCGGAAGCCGTGATCTGCGCCGATGGAATGCCCGCAGCGATGATCGCGTCGGCGACCGCCTTGGCGCGCCGTTCCGACAGGTTCTTGTTGGCCGTCGGCGAGCCGTCGGAATCGGTATGGCCCGAAACCTCGACCTTCAGTTTCGGACATTTGCCGACGACGCCGACCACCTCGGCCAGCAGTGGGCGGCTCTTTTCATCGAGCCGAGCGCTGGCTGGGCGAAAATAGACGGCGCCGGTGCGCGACAGCACCTCGAACCTGTTCAGGCATTCATCGTCGCTGAAGGACGTCTTGCCTGCATCTGTGGCGACCGGCCCGGCATCGGCTGGGGCTGCGGCCGCGACGGCAGGCGTGGCCGCAGGCTTGGCACCATCAGCGGTGAAGACGAAGTCGAACGACACCGAAGCCGTCGGGACGATGCTGCTGACATTGGCCGCCTGCTGGAGTTTTTCGATGTTGGGCAACAGGCCGAAATCCTCGACATGCACGGCGACCGGCGCCTCCGAGGCGATCGACACCATGCTGTCGGTGATCATGGTGACCACGACATTGGCCTCAAGGTCCTTGTCGACGCCGTGCAGGCTCAGGCGAAACGGGATATGCGCGCTCATGCGCCGTTTGGTGGCGAGATCGGCAAAAGCGGCGGGATCGACTTTCGCCGTCACTTCCGCCGTCGGGAATTTGAAGGTTTCGAAGAACAGGAAGCGCATGCGGACATTGCGAAGGTCGATGCCGGTGTCGACCGAGTTGAGGTCGAACGTGACCTTGGCGGCGCCATCCGATGTCAGCGTGCCCGAGAGGTTCCTGATCTTGTTGGTTTCGACAATGGTGTTCTTCTTCACCGATTGATAGGTGAGCGTCGAATTCGCCGGATCGAGCGTCCAGTTCGGCTTCGCATTCGCCACTTCCGGTGCGAGCAGCAACAGCCCGAATACAGCGGCGACGAGAGCAAGGGCGCCGACGATGCGCCGGCCCTTTGAGAACGGCATTCGTTGCCGAAAAAATCCGCCGACCTCGAACATTGATGCCCCGCCTCAGGACAACAGACCTCAGTTCCGATCACGGCTGTCGAACGCAGTGATGCCAGCGAGCATAGAACATATGATTTGGCTTTGCGAGTAGCTCCGCCTGTCTGCCCAAGGGGAGAAGACAGCTCAAAAATCCGTCATCACTGGCAGCTTAACAGGCGTCAAATCCAGAGGCGCCTTGCGCGATCACGAGCGCTTCGGCGGGCCTGTCGAACGCAGAAAATGCCATTCATAACCTTGAATATACTACAATATTAGCAACTCCTTGACAATCGACCGAAGCTCTGGTTTCTTGACATATTAAACAAAGTTCGTTGCGTTTTTTACGGACGTGTTCCCATGTCGAGCTTGGTAGTCGCGGACCCGCGGGGGGTGTATCTCGCCGGTCTGGAGTGGGTTTTGCGGAAGGCGGGACACAGCGTTGTCGCAGAATGCCACCACACGATTGAGGTTCTCCCCTTGGTGGAGCGCCACCGGCCCGATCTTGTCATCATAGGGTTGGATGGTGTGGACCGGCAGACGGCCGGCCTTTCCGCAAGGCTGAGAGCCACCAGCAGCCCTTTGGGCATCATCTACATCCTGCAGCCAAACGGCGGATTCGACTTCAACGAAATCCCCAAGCTCGATGCCGACGGCCTGCTGATGGACGGCATCAGCCACAGCTACCTTGTCGAATGCGCCAATGCAGTGGCAGGCGGCCGAAAGTGGGTCGACGACCATATCCTCCAGCATCTGCTGACGCCGAGATCGCTGCCTCAGCGCGCGCCAAAGCTTACTGGACGCGAGACGGAAGTCGCCGGCCTTGTTTCACGCGGCCTGCGCAACAAGATCATTGCGCAGCGACTGCATGTATCCGAAGGCACGGTGAAGATGCACCTGCATCACGTCTACGAGAAGCTCCGCCTCGGCAGCAGGGCGGAACTCGCCTGGGCGACTTTTGGCGAAGCTTCCGACCATCTGGGACCAAGTCACAAAAGCGGGCTTTGATCCTACCTTCGGCGAGCTGGCAAGGCAGGCTGCGTCGACAAGATGCCGACAAAAGGCCGGAAACCCACGGCATATCGATCGATCCATACCAACGCGGTTGCCCGCGAGCGCCTGTCGCGGCTCGATCTTTCGAAGGATGTATATCGTTCGATCAGGTAGGGGCATTCACCATAACACTATCGAACCGCGAATGGACGCGTCCTCTGCGTCGGCGGCACAATGGAGGATAAACGGCCGCAATTCTGTGCGCCGGCGGATGCCCTGGGGTAGGTGCATCCGACATCGGGTGGGGGTGAACCCCTTTTCTTGATGTTGTTCAAAAAGGGGAGAATCTCCATGGCAATCGACATCACAGCTCATGACATCATCATCGATGAGAGCGCTGGCCTCACGGACAATGATATTGACCCATCCGATCCGCTGTACAGCACCAACACCACGCTGCAATATCTGCTGAATCTTGGCACCGCGCTGGAGGTCGCCTTCAAGGAGGACTTCGTGGTGGCCTCTGCGGACCCAGGGGAGACCATCACCTCGGTCGTTCTCGCCCAGGACTCTTCGGGAACTGCGTTTTCACCCACCGACGGCGCGGTCACCGGCATCCGGACGGTCGATGGCAATTATGTCTGGCTGTTCCAGGACCCGAACAATGCAGACGTCGTGATCGGCGTCATTGGGACCTCTGACCCGACCTCAGTTGGCGAGCCCGATCCATTACTCGATCCCCTCGCCTTCTCGTTTGCGCTGGACGGCGACGCGGACCTGTACCTGGTCCAGTACGTGGCGTTGATGAATCCGGACCCTGACAACGCGGACGTCGATCTAATCGATCTGGATCAGCTAGTCTACGCCTCGGTCACCGGGACCAGCGTCCTGAATTTCAGCTCGCTTGGTGACGCCCCTCCCGGACACAACAAGTGGTATATCCTCGACGCTGACACGGCGAGCACGCAGAAGATCCTGGTCACGGCTCATGACAATGGCGTACAGGCTGAAGTCAATGTCAGCACGCAAGGCCTGGGCGTCTCATCACAAGACGTGCGCTTTGGCCGTGAGCTTCAGATCGACCTGATCAACGGCGGCACCCAGAGCGCCGGCAAGAACTTTACCAACACGCCGACCGCGCCGAACTACACAGATCACATCGAGACCGTCTCCACCGCGGGTTTCTCGATTTCGCAGTCTACTCCGACCCATACCGTGGCTGACATAGAGGTCCACGCCTACAACAATGATGACAACGCGAAAGGCGCCACGTTACCGGGTGATGACAACGATGCGGAAGTCAACATCGCCTCAGTGACTTTCAAGCTGAACGGCGTGGTAACGGATGCCGCCACCCTGGGCATCACGGTTGATTACACCAACCTGGGAGTGATCCTTCACAATGTCGGCGAGGGTGTGACGGTCGATTTCACCGCAGACGCAACCTTTGACCGCTTCACTATCAAGAACATTGACGAGCAAAAAGACTATTTCGATGTCAAGGAAGTGCATTTCGGCACAGATCAGACCAACGTCGCCAGCGCAGAGGTCGGCTCCTTGATCAACTTCGACGATGACGGCCCATCGATCGTGCCGTCCGGCAATGACGTACCGACCCTGGTGGTCGGCGATTCGGACTTCGTTACCGACGACTCGACCAGCTTCGCGGCGCTGTTCACGCCGAACTTTGGCGTCGATGGACCAGCGGCCACCGACGATGTGACCTACACGCTGGATGTACTCGGCGGCGGCAGTAACGTCGCCAGCGGCGTGTTCGATACGCTCAGCGGCCTTGAGGTGCTTCTCAATGTTGTCGGCGGCGACATCGTCGGCACTGCCGGCACGGATGAGGTGTTCCGCATCTCGGTCGATGCCGACGGCAACGTGACCCTCGACCAGTCGCGTGCGGTTGTCCATGGCGATCCAACCGATCCCGTAGAGGCGGACACTCCGGTCATCCTTGCCGCCAACCTGGTGAGCCTGACCGCAACCGCAACCGACGGCGACGGCGACAGCGCGCACACCTCGGTCGACATAGGCGGTGCCTTCACCTTCGAAGACACCGGGCCGGCAATTGCTGTGGAGAACGCAACCGGTGACTACGACAGTGGCGCCCATGGCACCTGGACGCACGACCCAGGCGCCGACGGGTTCAACCTGCTGGGCGTAACGCTGGACGATTATACAATCGACTCCAACCCGACGGTAACGTCGGGCCTATCCCTGACACCGGACGCGGCAGACCCTTACACCTTCACAGGCTCGATCCACGATGACTTCAACGGCGACGGCACGGCTGAAGACGTGGACTTCACACTGACCTTCGATCCGGTCAACGGCACTTACGACCTTGACGTCGACACCCCTCCCGGAACGATCACGACCTTCGACACCACACAGGGTTCGCTGAAGGCGGGCGGTCCGGACGCGGTGCAAACGCTGCAATTCCCGCCGACCGGTCACGACGGTGACGTCATCTTCTTCAGCAATCTGGTGACCGCTCCCCTGGAGAATGGGGCGGGCAGTTTCCCGAACGACATCGAAGACCTGGTCAACAATGACCCTACCGAGGCAACGCTGGAGGGGTATGGTGCCACTAGCCTGATCAACAGCTCATCGAAGATGAACGTGTCGACTTCGGGCATCGGCGTCAACAACAACAACCTCGACGGCAAGAGCGGGGGTACCCCGCTGTTCGCCGGCACCTCAATCACCTCGGGCGACGAGAGCTTCGTGGTCAATCCCCAGCAAGACGTGGATAAGGTCACGGTCTATATCGACAACTCCGTCGGCGGCTACAACCCGGCTACGGAAGACCTCTATTACATCGTCTACTATACGGACGGTACCGTCAGCGGTCCTACCGACGTGACGGCGGGCATGCTCAGCAATGCCCCGCGCCACGACCCGCTCATTCCTGACGTCGCGGAGGGCGGGAAGTACTTCGAGATCGACGGCGGCGCGAAGCAGATCGAGGCGGTCCAGCTCATCATGGGCGTGGGCACCGTCAAGATCCCCGTGATTCAGTTCTCGCTCGAGCAGGAGTCCAACCCGGCGCCGCTCGACCTGGATTTCACGGCCAATCTCGTCGACGGCGACAATGACAGCTTTACCGACACGTTCTCGGTCCATGTCGACGCCCCGGACGGCATCATCTGACCCGACACCGGGCGGGCGCCTTTCCTGGCGCCCGGCCGGCACAATCCAAAGCATCACAATGGGGGGCGAGCCGTGCCGCAGCCAAGACCGCAGTTCGAAGAGGTAATGCATCTGGCCCGGCGCCAGGCGCCCGCCCTGCTCATCTTCAGCCTGCTTGCAAACGTCCTGATGCTCGCCAGCACCGTCTACATGCTGCAGATCTACGACAGGGTGCTGTCGAGCGGGTCGATCGACACGCTGGTGTGGCTCACCCTGGCGGTGATCGGCGCGATCGCCGTCTATGGCCTTTTGGAACAAGCCCGCCGCATGATCCTCGGCCATATCAGCCAATGGCTCGACGACCAGTTGAACGTCCCGGTGATCGAACGAGCCATGGAGGCTCGCCTCGCGGGTAGCAACGTCGAGGCCGGCCTGAAGGACGTAGCGGACCTGCGCGGTTTCGTCGGTGGCGACAGCATGCTGACCTTTCTCGACGCGCCGTGGACGCCCGTCTTCCTGGCTTTCATGTGGCTTCTGCACCCAGCACTGGGCGTGCTCGGACTCATCGGGGCGATCCTTTTGTTCTGCGGCGCGCTCGCCAATGATTTCTTTACCCGCCGCAGGAGCCAGGAAACGTCGGCAGAGCTGCGTCGCAACCAGGTCGCGGCCGGCCAATACATCGATGGCGCTGAGACGTTGCGCTCGCTCGGCATGTCGGGCTCGGCGCTGCAGCGCTGGGAAGAAAAGCAGCAGTCGTTGATGACCATCCAGGCGCAACTTCTCGGTCGCACGACCAGCATCGGGAGCCTGTCGCGCTCGCTGCGCATGGCCCTGCAAGTGGCCGTGCTGGGACTTGGCGCCTACTTTGTCTTGCGCGGCGAACTGACGGCCGGATCGATGATCGCGGCATCGGTACTGCTGAGCCGCGCGCTTGCGCCGATAGAACGCTCGATCGGAGCCTGGCGCAGCCTGGTTACCGCTCGCACCGCGCGTCGCAACCTCATGCGCCTGTTCGCGGACACCAATTCTAGGCAGGGCGGTGAAGTGACCTTACCCCGCCCGCAAGGCCGGCTAAGGCTCGAGAACGCACACTACCATGCGCCGGGTACACAGCAGGCCCTGATGAACAAAGTATCCTTCAACGTCGAGGCCGGCGAGACCTGCGGCGTGATTGGTCCGTCGGGTTCCGGCAAGACCACACTTTGCCGCCTCATGGTGGGAACGTTGCGGCCTTCGCTCGGTCATGTAAGGCTGGACGGCGCAGAGCTCGCGAGTTGGCCTTCGGACCAGCTTGGAATGCACATCGGCTACCTGCCGCAGCAGGTCGAGCTGTTTCCGGGAACGATCGCCGACAACATTGCGCGCTTGCGCGATGTCGATAGTGCCGCAGTGATCGCCGCGGCGCAGGCCGCAGGTATCCACGAGACGATATTGCGGATGCCAAATGGCTATCAAACGGAGGTGGGGCCGCATGGGGCGCGAATCTCGCGTGGCCAACGTCAGCGCATCGCTCTCGCCCGGGCGCTATTCGGCAATCCCGCGCTCGTCGTGCTCGACGAACCGAACACTGGCCTCGACGGCGATGGTGAAATGGCTCTGTTCAATGTTCTTCACCATTTGAAGGAACGGGGCTGCACCGTCATTCTCGTCAGCCACCAGACGAACCTGCTGCGTACGGCGGATCATGTCGTTTTCATGCACGACGGCACCGTTAAGATGTTCGGCACGCGCGACGAGGTGCTGGGCGCGCTGGGCGGTCACCGCAAACCGACTGCCGTGCCGTCGTCCGGGCAAGACAAGACCAGCGTCGTCGTTCCGGCAAAATTGAAGGCGGCGGAGTGAGCCATGAGCGACCGATTTAGCGACCTGTCGAAGATGATGGACATGCTGATGGCCAGCCTGCGTGACGTGCTGGACAGGTTAGTTGTCGCTGCTGGAGATCTAGCTGCGGCGGCTTCGAACCGTTTCGACAGCCTGGACGTGCCGGCGCGCGCCGCGCTGGCTGCAACTGCCACCGCGCTGTTCGTGCTCGTGCTTGTCGGGCTTGTCGGGCTTGTCCGGCGGCGTTCGTCTGCATATCGCGATAGCAAGCGCGACCTGAATCGCCGGACGCGTCCAGCGCGTATACTCGGCTATTTCTCCGCGCTGTTCTTTGTCGGCGGCATCGCCCTCTGGTCAGACGTGGCCCTCCTGGCCAGCGCCATCGTGGCCCCCGGCATCGTCAGCCCGGACGGCTACCGGAAGACCGTTCAGCATCTGGAGGGCGGCATCATCGGGATGATCCACGTGCGGGATGGCGACAAGGTCACAGCGGGCCAGGTTCTGATAAGCATGAAGACGACCGATGCACAGGGCCGCTACGACGAGCTGCATGAGCGCTACATTCGCTTGCTGGCGGTCGAAGCGCGCTTGGGTGCGGAGGTTGCCGGAGAAGATCAGATCATTTTTCCCAAGGAACTGACATCGGCTGACAACCAGGCCGGGCAGAAAGTGGCCGCTGAAGAGCAGGAACTGCTTCGCAGCCGCCTTGCCACTCGCGAGGGGCGCGAGCAGATCCTCAACAAGCGGATACGGCAGATAGAGGAGCAAATCACCGGGTCCAGGGAAGTGATCGCAGCCGAGGAGGAGCAACTGGGGCTGATCGACCGCGAGATCGCTTCGGCACAGGAAATGTACAAAAAGGGATTGGAGCGCCTGCCGCGGATCCTTGCGCTGCAGCGTGCCCAGGCCGACATCCGAGCGAGCCAGGCGTCGAACCGGTCGCAGGTCGCGCGCAACGAACAGCAGATCGGCGAGACCGAGCTGCAGCTTCTCAATTTGCGGCAACAGGATGGTGAGAAAGCGAACGAGGATCTTGGCAAGGTGCGCGGCGATCTGGCCGAATTGCGGAGCCTGTTACCCTCGCGTCAGGATGTGCTGGCCAGGACTGACATTGTCGCGCCGATCGCGGGAACAGTGATGAACGTGCGTGTCACAACTGAATCTGGCGTGATTTCCAGCGGCCAGCCCCTCCTCGATATCGTTCCGAATGGGTCCAACCTGGTCATCGATTCACGGATCAAGCCGCGGGACATCGACATGGTGCATCCGGACATGCCGGCACGCGTTGTGCTGTCAGCCTATCCAACACGGCATCTTCCGCAAATCCACGGGTTGCTCACCTCGGTATCGGCCGACCGGCTGACGGACGAGAGGACCGGAGAACCCTATTTTCTCGCCAAGATCAAAGTCGATATGGCTGACCTCGCAACCCTCCATGACGTAAAATTGTCGCCCGGCATGCCTGCCGAAGTGATGATCCTGACTGGCGAGCACACACTGCTCGACTATATGCTGGCGCCGGTTCGCGACTCGCTCAATCGAGGATTCAGAGAGAATTAGAGTCTTCTACTTTCCCGTATCCCGACGCCATCCAATCCTCCGAAAAGCCGCCCGTCGAACGATACGGCTCGAGTGTCATGGCATTGGCGATTCCTTCGCCAGCGCGCCCCCAGCAGTGTCGGGAGCGCCGCTTCGCGGAACTGGACGATCGCTATAAGCAATCCGTCCCACTGCGCTCAGCTTGACGCCAAGCCCGGGATCAGGCCGATCGGCTGGCCCACAGCACCCCACGCTCGAGAATGGTGCGCATTTGCGGCACGGAAAACTCATCCGCGGTGTGGCCGAGCGCGCTGAAGAAGACGCGGCCCTTGCCATAGCGGCGCTTCCAGACCACGGGCATGACGACGCCGTCGATGAAGTCGAGATGCTCACCGCTGAACGTCGTCGTCGCCAGCACCTCGTTGCTCGGGTCGACATGCATGTAATACTGCTCGGAATGGTAGGCGAAACCCTCGATACCCCTGACGATCGGATCGTCGCTGATGATGTCGACACGGTAGTCGATGATGTCGCCGGGGTGCGCGACCCATTGGCCGCCGGTCATGAACTGATAGGCCGGTTCGTTGCGAAAACTGTCGCCCATGGTGCCATGGAAGCCGGCAAGGCCGGTCCCGCCGCTGACGGCGGCGGTGAGGTTTTGCAGCTCCGGTTTATCGATCGTCGACATGGTGATCACCGGCACGATCAGATCGATGGCCGGGAGCTGCGGATCGGCGAGCGCCGATGTGCCCTCTTCTATCCGCACTTCGAAGCCATGCCCCGTCAATATCTCGCTGACGACAGCGGCGCTGCGAGCCGGCGTGTGGCCTTCCCATCCGCCCCAGAAAATCAGTGCCGTCTTGCTCATGCTCGTCTCTCCTTTGGTCGGCAATATTGATAGGCAAGCGGAACGCTTTTGTCTTCCTCCCATGATGGGCATTCTGGGACGGGCATTTCTGGTCGGAAATCACGAACCGGCGATGAATTCCGTGGATGAGGACCGATTGGCCGCGCTGGCGTCTTGTTTCAATACCGGGCTGCACTCAAATCAGCTGTCTTCGCGTTGCGCAGACATCGGTCCGATGCGCCCGCAACCAGCCGGAGCCTTCCGGGGAGACCGCTTTATGAGTTTCGACCAGACGACTGTCGCCGCCTATCTGGAAGTCATCACCATCAACCTTGTGCTGTCTGGCGACAATGTCGTGGTGATCGGCATGGCGGCCGCAGGCCTCGCCAAGGCGTTGCGGCAGAAGGCGATCATCGCCGGCATTGCCGCGGCGGCGGTGATCCGCGTCGTCTTTGCGGTGATCGCGGTGCAACTGCTGGAAATTCCGGGGATCATGCTGGTCGGCGGCATGCTTTTGTTCTGGGTGTGCTGGAACATGTTCCAGGAGTTGCGCTCGGCCGGCGACGGCGAGGACGTCGACACTGAAGCCGTAGCACTTGCGACGGCGCGGCCGGCCAAGGCGCTGCGCACCGCGATCCTGCAGATCGTCGTCGCCGATGTCTCGATGTCGCTGGACAATGTGCTGGCCGTGGCGGGCGCCGCCGCCCACGACATGAATGCGCTGGTGTTCGGTCTCATCCTGTCGGTGGTTCTGATGGCGGTCGCCTCGACGCTGGTGGCGGCGCTGCTTGCCAGGTATCGCTGGATCGGCTGGCTCGGTCTGGCAATCATCGTCTATGTCGCGGGAAATATGACTCTGGACGGCGTCGAGCAGATGAGAACGGTCGGCTTCCACGCGCTGCTCTCGCCAGTTGCAAGCTAGATCCTCCTGGCGATCAAATGATATCGAAAATCCGCCCTGGGTTGAGAATGTTGTGCGGATCGAACGCCACCTTCAGCCGGCGCATGGCTGATAGTTCGGCGTCGCTGCGCACGAGGTTCAGCCATTTCTTCTTGTCGAGGCCGATGCCGTGCTCGGCCGAGACGGCGCCACCGCATGCCGCCACGCCGTGATAGATGATCTCATAGGCGGCCGCCGGTTCCGTGGTGTCGACCTGATAGTGCAGATTGCCGTCGCCGAGATGGCCGAAGACGTAGATCTCGGCGCGGCTGTCGACGGCGTGGATCGCGGCTTCGGCGTTGCGCAGGAAATCCGCCATGGTCGCCAACGGGATGCTGATGTCGACGCCGATCATGCCCTCGATCGCAAACAGGAAGCGGTTGGCCTCTTCGCGCACATCCCATAGCGCACGGAATTCGCGCGGCGACTGCGAGACGACCACGTCGGCGACGATGCCGTCTTCGACCGCCTGCATCAGCACCGAAGCGAAACGCTCGCCGTCCAGCTCGGCCTGGTTGCCCTGGATCTCGGCCAGCACGTAAACCGGCGCGCCGGCCGGCAGCGGCGCCGGCGCCGCCATGCCGGCAATCATGGAGCCGTAGAGCGGCGAGAAATTCACCTCATAGGCTGACAGCAAGGGACCGAGCCGCTGCTTGAGCAGGTCGAGCAGCGCAATGGCCGCCCCCAGCGAGCCAAGCGCGCAGAATGCGGCAACCTCGGTGGCGGGCTTGGGATGCAGCCGCAGGCAGGCGCGAGTAACCACGCCCAGCGTGCCTTCGGTGCCAATGAAAAGCTGGTTGAGATCGTATCCCGAATTGTCCTTGGCCAGGCCACGCAACGAAGTCAGGATCGAGCCGTCGGCAAGCACGGCCTCCAGCCCCAGAACCTGGGCGCGGTACATGCCGTAGCGCAGCACGCGAATGCCGCCGGCATTCGTGGCGATGTTGCCGCCGACCGTCGCCGTGCCGCGCGCGCCGATATCGACGCCGAACATCAGGCCGGCTGCATCGGCCGCTTCCTGCACCATTTGCAGCGGCGCGCCGGCCTCTGCCATGATGGTTGCCGCGGCGCGGTCGGGCGCTTCGACCGCGGTCATGCGCTCCAGCGACAGCACCGCTTCGCCCGGCTGCACGCGCGCGCCGCCGGCCAGCCCGGTGCGGCCGCCATGGACGACCAGCTTCTGGCCGATACCACTGCATAGGCGCAGGATTTCGGCGACGTCGGCGGCGTTGCGCGGACGCAAGACCAGTTCGGGCTGGCCGCCGCCCTTGCCGGAGAGGTCGTCGCCATAGCGCGGATCGATAGCATCGCCGATCACAATCGCGGCGGCATCGAGCCGACGATATAGCTGGGAAAGAAGCCGATCGATCTGTTGTGTCATGGTGCCTGGACTTTTCAGCGCTCTTTGTGACCGAGACTTTGATGCGCGACAATCGCGTCAATTGAACAAATTTACGCACGGTATAATCTGTCATTGCGCGTTGAACCCACTGACGTTTCCTGTAAATTTCGTCTGCCGTTGCGTGGCGGACGCGCCGGCTGCAGGACCGTGGGCAGCGTCAAGGGATGACCGAGGTTCTGGCGCGTGCCAGACGAGGATTGAATGCCAATGACGCACAAGACGATGGAGGATTTCGCCCGCTCCTGCGGCGTCTCCAGGCCGACGCTGTCGAAATATTTCGACGATCCGACCAGCGTCAAGCCGGCAACGCGCAAGCGCATCGAAGAGGCGTTGCGGTCGTCCGACTACCAGCCCAATCTGTTTGCCCGCAACCTCAACCGCAAGCGCACCCGCGCCATCGGCATTGTCGTACCGACGGTCACCGATCCCTTCTATTCCGAAATGGTCAGCCGCATCGAGCTCAGGCTGCGCGACGAGGGCTACTGGCCGATCGTCATCTCCTCGCATGGCTCAACCGAGCTCGAAATGGAGGCGACACGTACCATCCTGTCGCTGAAAGTTTCGGGCGCGCTGATCGCGCCGCTCGGCTTGCGCTCGGACCGGCGCACGCTGGAGAAGCTGACCCAGACAATGCCGGTCGTCTATTTCGACACCTATCTTGAAGGCGGCACGCCCTTTGTCGGCAACAACAATGCCCAGAGCGTCTCGACCATCGTCGACTATCTCTGCCGCTCCGGCGACGCCCCGGTCTATTTCGACATCCCGCATGTCAATCACAATTCGCCGGAGCGCCTGAACAGTTACGTCGCCGCGATGCGTCAACTTGGCCAGGAGCCGGTGGTTATCGGCAACACCCGAGACTACACATGGGATTTCGAGCGCATCGGCTACAAGCAGATGGAACAGATGCTCGGGGCCAGCGGCCTGCCGGGCAAGACCGGGGGTCTGCCCGGCAAGACCGGAGGTCTGCCCGGCAAGACCATACTGTGTGCGAATGACCGCCTGGCTTTCGGCGTGATGGCGGCAGCCTTCGCGAAAGGGCTGAAGATCGGCCGCAAGGCCGATTGCGACCTGCGTATCGCCGCCCATGACGACCATCCGCTGAGCCGCTACACCTGCCCCGCACTGACCACCATCGCGCAGGATTTTGCCGCCATGGCGGGGCGCAGCGTCGAGACACTGCTCGCTTTGCTCAACGAGGATACGGCAAACGTCGCGCCGAAGGTCAGCCTCGACGCCGCCCTGGTGATGCGTCAGTCCGCTTGAGCCTTTCCAAAGGCAGGATCGAAGCTTCGCCACGCGGCAATGGCGGCGGCAACCGCCTGTCTCGCTGCCGGGCCGTGACGGCCCATCGAGACGAAGCCGTGGATCTGACCGGGCCAGTGTTCCAGCACGACCGGCACGCCAGCCTGCTGCAGACGCCTGGCATAGGCCTCGCCTTCGTCGGCGAGGATGTCGTGACCGGCGATGGCGATGAAGGTGGGCGGCGCACCGGCGAGGCTTTCCGCCTTCAGCGGTGAGGTACGCCAGTCGCCGATGTCGGCGGCATTGCGGACATAATGGTCGCGGAACCAGGCCATGGTCGAGGCGGTCAGGCCAAAGCCTATGGCGAAGCGGCGATAGCTGTCCGTCGTCTGCCCGGCATCGGTGTTGGGATAAAACAGCAGCTGCGCTGCCGGCGGATTTTTGTCCCCCCGCGTGAGCAGGCCGAGCACCGTGGCGAGATTGCCGCCCGCGCTGTCGCCGGCAACCGCGATGCGGGCAGCGTCGATGCCGAGTTCGTCCGCCGCGCTTTGCATGAAGTTGAGCGTTGCGCGGCAATCCTCTATTGCCGCCGGGAATTTGTGCTCCGGCGCCAGCCGGTAGTCGACGGAAACGACGACTGCGCCCGCCTCGTTGGCGAACCAGCGGCAGATCTCGTCATGCGAGTCGAGATTGCCGATTACCCAGCCGCCGCCATGGAGATAAAGCAGCGCCGGAGCGCCTGCCGAAGGCGCGCCCTGCCCGCGATAGATCCTGAGCCTCAGCGGACCGCCGGGTCCTGCAATGATGCGCTCGCTGATCGACGCGACCAGCTCGCGCTCGCCTTGCAGGTTTGGGAAGCCTTCATTATAGGCACGGCGCGCCTGTTCTGGCGTTCCCGTTTCGAACGGCGGCGCACCGGCTTGGCTGCCGAGCTCGAGCACATGCCGGGCCTCCGGATCGAGTGTCGGCAGGGACGGTGGCGATGTCACGGACGAACCTCCCGTCAGGCAAGCAGGGTTGCCGCTTCCTCTTCGCCAAGCAGCGGCGGCTGGTCGACCGTGCCGTTGATGGCAACCGAGCCACGGCTTTCGCCCGAAGCCAGGATCGCCTCCATGATCTCAAGCACATGCAGCGCCAGCTCACCGGAGGCGCGCGGCTTTCTGCCCGTGGCCAGCGCGCCCGCCAGATCGGCGACGCCGAGCATGCGGTAATTGGCGCGGTCGGGCGCGGAATAGGGCCAGTTGCGGGCGCCGTAGAGTTCGCTGTCGCTGGCGAAATCGACCCAGTCGGCGCCACGCTCCGACAGCGAAACGGTGCCGCCGAACGTGTCGGGGTCGGGCAGCCTGAGCGAGCCTTCGGTGCCGTGCAGTTCAATGGGATGGTTGGAGTGTTTGAAAACATCCCATGAGGCGCCGAAGGTGACGGTGGCGCCCGAGCGGAATTCGAGCAGCGACATTATGTTGGTCGGCGTGCCGACCTTGAATGTCGTGTTCTTGAACGGCCCGTCGGCCGTGATCAGCCTCTCCTCCTGGCCGCGCGTCGCCATCGCCATGACGCGCTCGACCGGCCCGAGCAGATTGACCAGCACGGTCAGGTAATAGGGACCCATGTCGAACACCGGACCGCCGCCGGGCTGATAATAGAATTGCGGATTGGGATGCCAGTGCTCCATGCCCCGTCCCATCATGAAAGCGGTGCCGGTCACCGGCTTGCCGATCGCGCCGTCATCCATCAGCCGGCGCGCGCGGCGGCCGGCTGCACCCAGGAATGTGTCCGGCGCCGAGCCGATCAGCAGGCCGCGCTTCGCGGCCTCGGCGACAAGGCGGCGGCCGTCGGCGGCAGAGGTTGCCAGCGGCTTTTCGGTGAAGACATGCTTGCCCGCCGAGAGCGCTGACAACGAAATGTCGAAATGCGCCGCCGGGATTGTCAGGTTCAGCACGAGGTCGATATCGGGGTCGGCCAGCAGCGCGTCAACGCCCAGGGCGCGGATGCCGTATTCCCTGGCGCGCAGCTCAGCCATGTCAGCGGAAATGTCGGCGCAGGCGCGTAGCTCGACACCACCGAAGAGCGCTGCATTGCGCAGATAGGTCATCGAGATGTTGCCGCAGCCGATGACACCGATGCCGAGCTTTGTCTCTGATTTTCCGTGCATTTCCAGCTTTCCTCTCAAGCCAAGGGCATGCTGCGCAACCGTTGCAGTTCCCACGACCCCCCGCAATCCGCTATACAGGACTTTAAATGTTGACGCGCGTAAAATTTTTATAGAGCTTATGAGAATTCTGGCGTGCACTGGGAGGCCGCCAGCGCAAGGAGGAGAACATGACCGGCATGAAAAACGGCCGACGGCCGCTGCGAAGCCCGTGGGTCATGCGCGCTTTCCGTCGCGCATCAGAGACCGGGATGGGTTCAGGCATAGATCACCTTGGCCCCGATCCTATCAAGCTCGCTGCGTATTGGACCGGGCAGGCCATCGTCGGTGATCACCACATCGACGGCCGACAGCGAAAATGCCTTGGACGTCCCGCTGACGCCCCATTTGCTCGAATCGGCGAGCAGGACAACGCGCCGGGCCATGCGAACGAGGTTTCGCTTCGTTCGCGCCATGTCTTCGTTCACGTCGACCACATCCAGTGACGAGTCTATCGCATGCGCTCCAACAAAGACCTGATGCGCTACCAGGCCGCCGAGAGCCGTATCGGCATCGGTGATCAGCGTGCTCACCGTGTCGGGATAGACCCGGCCGCCGATCATATGAACGTCGAGCCCGGGACGATGCATAAGATGCTGCACGATATTCATGGCCGTGGCCGCGACCACGACATTGCTGAGCGGCGGTAACTGCATGGCAAGCTGCATCAAGGTCGAGCCACCGTCGAAGATGACCGACTGGTTGTGCTCGAAAAGGTCGAGCGCCGCCCGGGCGATGCGCTTCTTTGCGTCGAGGTTCGTTTGCATCCGCCGCGCGAACGCGGCCGTCGTCGAATCGGTGGTCCGGGTCACCGCCCCTCCACGGGTCTTGGTCAGCAGTCCCTTGCGGTCCAGTATTTCGAGGTCGGAGCGCACCGTGACCTCCGACACGCCAAACCCGTCCGACAGGTCCTTGATGCGAACCTGTCCGCTGCGTTGCACCTCGCCCAGGATCGATTGGCGTCTCTGCTCCGACAACATTGCCCTGCCCTTGCCTGCCTGCGCCGAGCAATCGCGCCGGCCTTGGCTCACCTTACCGAAAATATGGAGATTCGAAAGCTTTCGAAAGATTGTTTTTCTTTTTTCTTTCGGAAACACTAGATCGAGCATTTTTAAATCAACCGATCAGGGAATTTTGGACTCATGAGCCTAGGAACCAAGGTGCGCCTCGCGCGCCTCTTCTCGCATCCATCGGGGAACCTTTTTGGCGGCGCGGTCGACCACTTCGTCGGCTATGGCGACGTGCGCAAAGGCGGCCTTGCCGACCTGCCGGGTGCGCTCGCACGCGTCATGGCGGGCAAACCCGACTACGTCAGCATCCAGCCTGGCACCGCGCGCCATCTGTGGCCGCAATATGCGGGCAAAGCTTCCCTGGTGATTCAGGCGGGCTGCTTCACTGCGGACGATCGCATCAGCGAGTTGATCGCAACGCCCGAGGACGCGGTGCGCGCGGGGGCCGATGCGTTGGCCGTGGCCATTCCGGTGCGCGGCGCGACGGAGGGCAAATACATACGCTGGCTGACCGATTCGGTGAATGCGGCGGCCCGCTACGGCATGCCCGTGGTGGCGCATATCTACCCTCGCGATTTCACCGACGGGGCAAAGATCGTCTTCACCCCCGACGAGATCGCCTATGCGGCGCGCATCGGTTACGAGTCCGGCGTCGACGTGATCAAAATCGGCTACACCGGCGATTTCGAGTCGTTCCGGGAGACCGTCCGGACCTGCCCGGTGCCGGTTGTCATCGCGGGCGGTCCAAAGACCGATACGCTGCTCGGCGCGCTTCAGCAGACGGCGGACGCCATCCGTGCCGGCGCGCACGGCGCCGTGGTCGGCCGCAATCTCTGGGGGCACGGCGATCCGGAGAAGGCAGCGCTTGCCTTTCGCGGCGTCATCCATGACGGCCTTTCGGCGCAAGACGCCTTGGCGAAGGCGGGTGCCTGAACGATGCCCACCATCTCCTCGATCCTCGGCTTCGGCGCTATTGCGATAGACGACATCGTCTACGTCGATCAGCCATTGTCGGCGGGCAAGGGTAAGGTTCTGCAAAGTACCCGCGCCTTCGGGGGAAATGTCGCGACGGCGCTGGCCGCCGTCGCGCGGCTCGGCGGAACCGCCGGGTTCGTCGGATGGCTGGCCAGTGCCGCGGACGACGCCGTTCTGCTCGATCTCGTGGCGAGCGGTATTGAAACCGCATTCGCGCCGCGCCATCCCGACGCGCGCCCGGTGCACTCGCGGATCACCGTCGGCTCGGACGGGGAAAGGTTCATCGCGTATGACGACGATGCGATGCTGGGCACCGCTCCGGACTTTCCGGACGATATCCTCAGCCGCGCAACCGTCCTGATCGTCGATAGCTATGCGACCGGGTCGCTGGATGTCGTGGCTCGGGCTCGCGATCTCGGCCTTGCGATCCTCGGCGATATCGAATGGAGCAGCGGCCCCGCCACGGAGCGGCTGATCGCGCTCTGCGACCATCTCATTCTTCCACTTAGCTTTGCACGGACTGCCACGGGGCGCCGATCGCCTGCCGAGATGCTCGATGCCTTGTGGTTGCCATCGCGATCCGCCGTGGTTCTGACCGATGGAGGCAGGGGTGTGTACTATCGCGGCCGTGAAGAGACAGGTCTCTGGCACCTGCCCCCGCACCGGGTTGCGGTCGTCGACTCCACAGGCGCGGGTGACTGCTTTCATGGCGCCTATGCCCATGCGTTGACGCGCGGAGCCGACACTGCGGGCCGGATCGCATTCGCGGCCGCGGCGGCGGCCGTTTCGATAACGGGGCGTGGCGGGCGCGAGGCGCTTCCGACCGAGGACCAGGTCACGCAACTCCTGGCATCGGCGAACGCGCCGTCAGCAGTCGACCTGAAAAATGCGCATGTGGATGCTGGAGCATGACCTGAAACGATCCGACGAAACATTTCGCAGGCGAACACAAGCCCAGGAGAATCATAAAAATCAGGGCTTATACTTGTGGAGGGAGGAATATGGCAGAAGTCATTCTTGAGAAGATCTGCAAAACCTACGGGAACAGTTTTCGCGCAATCGACCAGTTGAACCTGTCGGTCAAGGACGGCGAGTTCTTGATCCTCGTCGGGCCTTCCGGCTGCGGCAAATCCACGGCGTTGCGAATGATCGCGGGGTTGGAAGACATCACCAGCGGCAGCCTTCGGATCGGCGGGGTCGACGTCGTCGACATGCCGCCCAAGGACCGCGACATCGCGATGGTGTTCCAGAGCTACGCGCTCTACCCGCATATGACGGTATCCGAAAACATCGCCTTTTCGATGCGGCTGGCAGGCAAGCCGAAGGCCGAGCGCAAGAAGCGCGTGGACGAGATCGCCAAAACTCTTCAGCTGACGTCTTTGCTGGACAGCAAACCCGCGAACCTGTCAGGCGGGCAGCGTCAACGGGTTGCCATGGGCCGCGCCATGGTGCGCGAGCCGGCCGCCTTTCTCATGGACGAGCCGCTTTCCAATCTGGATGCGAAACTGCGTGTGCAAATGCGCGCCGAAATCACCAGCCTGCAAAAGCAGCTCGGCGTCACGACCATTTACGTGACCCACGATCAGATCGAAGCGATGACGATGGGCGACAGAGTCGCGGTGTTGAAAGGCGGTGTGCTGCAGCAGGTCGACACACCCAAGAGGCTCTATGAATCGCCGGTTAACGCCTTCGTTGCCGGCTTCATCGGCTCTCCTTCGATGAACCTTTTCGAGGCGACCCTGAAGGGCGGCGAGCTCGCTTTTCGCGACTTCGCCGTCCGGCTGCAGGATGCAGCCTTCGTGCGCAGGCCGGCCTTGAGGTCGTATGCGGGGCGCAAGGTCGTGTTCGGGATCAGACCGGAGGATCTTTATGACAGCAGCCTTGAATCCGGTCGCAAGTATCAGACGATACCGGCCAGGGTGACCTCGATCGAGGAACTCGGCTCCGAACAGATCGTCCACATGAACATCGACGCTGTCCGGGTGGACTCCGGCGATCCGGATGCGGTGGACGATTTCGGCCTGGCGTCGAACGCGGTGGCGAGGTTCGAGCCGATCAGCGCCGTCCGCTCCGGCTCGGAAATCCGGTTGGCCGTGGATGATGCCAAGTTCCATTTCTTCGATCCCGAAACGCATCTGGCGATCTGAAGATCTGCGGAAGACCGCGGGCGGGAGCGAGGTGCCTGCGGAAGATACAAGAAGGCTTCTGAATGAACAGACGACCGTCCGCATTGTGCGGCCGATCTTGAAGAAGGAGGAGAAAATGATGTTTCGGATACGACCCGCGATGCTGAAAATAGCCGCGGCCGCATGGTTGCTTGGTGCAACCGGCGCCATGGCGGACACGACGCTGGAATTCACCCAATGGTGGGAGCCCGAATTGCCGGGCGGCTCGCTCAGGGCAATCATGAACGACTTCGAGGCTGCAAACCCCGGCATCAAGGTGACGCTGGTCAGCGGTCCCTATGCGACCACGCGAGACCAGATCTCGGTCGGCGCCGCAACCGGAACGCTCAGCGACGTCGTCGGTCTCGACGGCGCCTGGGTGAACAATCTGAACGCGCAGGGTGCGCTGGCCGACATGAACCCGATGATGGATGCGAGCGGGTTCGACAAGACCCAGGTCGCGGATATCATCAAGGTGGACGGCAAGGCGGTGATGTTTCCCGTGGCTTCGTTCGTCTATCCGGTCTTCGTCAATCTGGACCTCGCCGCCCAGGCAGGCGTGACCAAGCTGCCGTCGACCCGCGCGGAGTTTCTCGAAGCCGCCAAGAAGATGACCCACGCCGACAAGAACCAGTATGGCTGGGTGCTGCCCTTGTCGCTGCAAACGCCGTCCGGTGTCCAGAACGACCTGATGTCGTGGGTCTGGGCCTCGGGCCAATCGATGATGGTTGAAGGCAAGCCGGCTCTCGAGGGCAAGCCGGTGGTCGATATGCTCACCTTCGTCAAATCGCTGAACGACGCCGGCGTCATCTCGCCCGGCATTGCCACCAAGACCGAGCAGGAGAAGGTCGAGGAATTCGTCAACGATCGGGTCGGAATGATGATCGACTCGCTTGCGCATGTGAACCTCATCCGCAAACGCAATCCCAAGCTGAACTTCGACCTGATCCCGGTCCCGGTCGTGGCGGACTACAGCGGCAAGCGCGGCCTTCCCTACGCCTCCTGGGGCATCGGCATCTCCGCCGCCTCGAAACATCAGGATGAAGCCTGGAAGCTCGTCCAATATCTGATGAGCGAGAAGGTGAATGCCAAGCTCGTGTCGCTTGCAAACGCCTTCCCGGGCAACGTCAACGCCAAGCCCGATTTCGTGACCTCGGACAAGGCTTTCGCCAAGGCTTTCGAAATCTTCAAGACCGGCTATCTCGCCAACGAGTTCACGGGGCTGCCGGTGGCCGAAGACCTGATGACCAAGTTCGATGTGGAAGCCCAGAAGATGCTCGCCGGCGAGCAGTCTTCGGAACAAGCCGCAGCCAACGCTCAAAAGGGCTGGGTGGAGAAATTCTGAGCTGCCTGTTCCCGTTTGCTATCTTCCGCCGGGTGGCCCGGCCTCGGCCAGGCCACCCGTCAACAACGGATCGGCAACTTGAGATGGACCTGTTTGCGAAGCGCACCTTCCTCTTGAAGGCATACCCCAGGGGTGGCACATGACTCGGCAGAAGCGCTCCCACCATCGACTGAAACGAGCGGTCGCACCCTATCTCTATCTGTCACCCTCGCTCCTCATAATCGGCCTGCTGATGCTGCTGCCGATGGTGACGGTGATTGGCTATTCGTTCCAGAACAGCGCGGTGCTGCGTCGCGACCCGTCCTTTGCCGGATTGAAACACTACCAGGCGATCTTTGCCGATCCGGTGTTCTGGGCCTCGCTGTGGCACACGCTCTACTTCACCTGCATGAGTGTCGTCTTCCATATGACCATCGGCATGCTCTTCGCACTCATGCTGAACAGCGACCGCATCAATCCTACGCTGCGCAACATTCTGCGCGTGCTCTACATACTGCCCTGGCTGTTCACCGCGGTGATTATCGCGGTGATCTGGCGCCTGCTGCTTGAGCCGAACGGTGTCGTCAACAGCGTTCTCATGCAGATGGGCATCATCGGTTCCAAGGTCGAGTGGTTTTCGTCGCCCGCGACCGCGCTGCACGCCGTCACCTTCGCCAACATCTGGGCGGGCTACCCGCTTTTCATGGTCGGCCTGCTCGCAGGCTTGCAGGGCATTCCCAAGGATTTCTACGAGGCCGCCGATATCGACGGCGCGAAGGCCTACCAGAAGCTGATCTTCATCACCATTCCGCAGCTGATGCCGATCATCATCAGCATCTCGCTGCTCGACTTCATCTGGACCATGCAGGTCTTTCCATTGATCTGGATAACGACGGGTGGCGGTCCGATCTACTCGACCGAGGTCCTCAGCACCTACACGTACAAGCTGGCGTTTTCGAGCTACAACCTGTCGCAGGCCTCGGCGAGCGCCGTGGTCATCCTGCTGATCTCTCTCGGCCTGACGCTGTTCTACATCCGCTATCAAAAGGCTCGGTAGTCACATGAGGAAAAGGCACACGCCGAAAGACAGGCTGATCACCGCCGCGCTCCATGTCGCGCTTGCCGCAGGGCTCTTTTTCGCGGCCTTCCCGATCTACTGGATGCTGAGCAGCTCGTTCAAGTCGAACACCGAAATCTTTGCCCTGCCGCCAACCGTCCTGCCGAAGGCCTTCACGCTGGAAGCGTATGCGGCCATCCTTGGTGATCCGGTAAAGCTGCGCTTCTTCTTCAACAGCTACTTCGTCGCCGGAGCAGTGACCGTGCTGACGGTGCTGATCGCCTTGCTGGCGGCCTATGGGTTCAGCCGTTTCAATTTCCGCGGCAAGGGCAGCCTCAACACGCTCATCATCAGCACGCAGACGATCCCGCCGATCACGCTTTTGATCCCGTTCTTCGGGCTGGTCGTCTCGTATGGCATCTTCGACACCTATGTCGCGCTGATCCTGACTTACCTGGTGTTCACGCTGCCCTATGCGATCCTGCTGATGACGGGATATCTGAACACCTTGCCGCGCGACCTCGATGAAGCGGTGGCTGTCGACGGCGGCACCAGTTGGACCGCACTGTGGCGGGTGATCGTTCCGATTTCACTGCCTGGTATCGTGGCGACGTCGGTCTACACCTTCCTGTTGTGCTGGAACGAATTTCTCTTTGCGCTGACACTGACGAAGTCGACGTCCATGCGCACCGTCCCGATCGGCATCCAGTTGTTGATGGGGCAACACGCCTTCGAATGGAACCAGATGATGGCGATGAGCGTGCTCGGCTCGCTGCCGCTCCTGGTCATCTACCTGGTTGCCCAGAGGTTCTTCCTCGCCGGCATGACCGCAGGCTCAGTCAAGTAGGATGTCCCTCCAACGAGGTGGAATCAAGGAATGAAAGGATGACCGTGAAAGACCTGAAAGTCGGCTGCCAGACCTTTACCTGGGAAATGCTGGGCGACCGCTTCGCCGGCGGCCCGGACGATCTGCTCAAGGCGATCGCCGATGGCGGCTATGCCGGCATCGAGATCACCGACACGATGATCGGCCGCTATGCCGGCAAGCCAACGGAGTTCGGCGCCGCGCTGAAGTCATCCGGGCTGACGCTCGTCTCCTTCGCCTTCGGCTCCAAGAGCGGTTTCACGCTCAGGGATGAGATCGGCGCCGACCTCGAGACCGCCAAACGCTGGATCGACTTCGCCGCCGCCTTTCCCGGCGCGCTGGTGTCGATGGGCTCGGCCACGATCGTTTCCGACGGGCCGCGCGACGACAAGTTTGCCATCGCCGCCGAGGTCTACAACAAAGCCGGCGAGCTCGGGCGCGAGGCCGGCGTCCAGGTCGCGGTGCATCCAAGCTCGCATCACAACACGCTGCTGTTCGACCGCGCCGACTACGACCGCATCTTCGGGCTGCTCGACGCCTCGCTGGTGGGCTGGGTGCCCGACACCGGCCACATCTTGCGCGGTGGCCAGGACATGGCGGATACGCTCACCACTTATCGCGACCGCATCCGCTATGTGCATCTGAAGGATGTCGACGCGAATGGAACCTGGGCGATGCTCGGCAAGGGCGTCTGTGACACGGCCAAAGTGATCGAGATCGCTGGTGCTGCACCCAATTTCAACGGCTGGCTGGTGCTGGAGGAAGAATCCGAAACGGCCGCCGCCGACCCTGCCGGCGCCGTCAAAACCAACCGCCAGACAATGCGCGGCTACGGAGCCTGAGACGATGACGACGAACAAGCCCCTGTCCGGCCCCGCCGCGATCGCTGCCCTGCCGCGCAACCGGCTGATCGGCGAGTTCTCGCTGTGGTCGGCCGACCTCGCCAACATGGAGCGCGATTTGAAGCGCATCGAGACCCATGCCGATGTCCATCATATCGACGTCGCCGACGCCCGCTTCACCCCTGGCTTCCTGTTCTTCCCGGACCTGGTGGCGCGCATCGCCAAGCTCACCGCGAAGCCGATCCATGTCCATTTGATGGTCGAAGCCGAGATCGTCGAAGAACAGACGCGCCAGTTCATCGAGGCCGGCGCCGACCTGATCAGCGTGCACGCCGAAAACGGCGAGACCGGCCTGCGCGCCGTGAAACTGGCGCATGAACTCGGGGCCGAGGCCGGCGTGGTACTGCGGCTGGAAACACCGGTCGCGGCCGTCACGCCCTTCCTGGCGGAAGTGGCGTTCGTGACGCTGCTCGGCACCTCCATCGGCGTCAAGGGCCAGAGCCTGTCGGAGCAGGCGTGTCCGCGCCTGATCGAGGCGCGCGCGCTGATGCGCAAAGCCGGCCGCGAGGCCGACATCGTGCTTGCCGCCGATGGCGGCATCCGCCACGAGACCGTGCCGCTGCTGCGCGCCGCAGGTGCGGAGACCGTGGTGCTGGGCTCGCTGGCCTTCGGCGATCCCGACCTTGCCCGGCGCATGGCCTGGCTGCACGGGCTGGAGGTCGCCGCCTGATGACCAAGCTTGCGCTCGCCTTCGATCTCGGTGGCACGGCGCTGCGCGGTGCGCTGGTCGAGAGCGATGGCCGTATCGTCGCTCATGCTTCGGCGCCGACGCTTGCCGGTGCGGGATCGGAGGCGGTGATCAGCCAGATCGTCGCTCTGGCAGGCACGCTCCTCAGGGAACACCCGCAGGCAAACGTCGCCGGCATCGGCGTCGGTGCGCCGGGGCCACTCGACCCCAAGGCGGGGATCGTCATTGCGCCGCCAACGCTGGCCGGCTGGCATGATGTGCCGCTGATCGACATTCTGGGGCGGCATTTCGGGCTGCCGGTGCGGCTGGAAAACGACGCCAATGCGGCGGCGCTCGGCGAATGGCGTTTTGGCGCCGGACGTGGCAGCGGATCGCTGGTGTTCGTGACTGTGTCCACCGGCATTGGCGGCGGCGTCGTCGCCGATGGCCACATCTATCACGGCAGGCGCGGACTGGCGGCCGAGATCGGCCACATGACCATCACCGGTGAAGGCGACCGCTGCTTTTGCGGCGCCATCGGCTGCTTCGAGGCCGTTGCCTCCGGAACCGCGCTCGGCCGCCGCGCCACGCGACTGACCGCGCCGGGCGACGGCTCGCTCTTACGACGGCTGTCAAATGACGGCGACGTCTCGGCCAGGCATGTCGTAGAGGCTGCCAAGGCCGGCGACGCCAACGCTCTCGAACTGGTCGAGGCGGAAGCACAATGGCTGGGCATCGGCTTCACCAATCTCTTGCATCTCTATTCGCCCGATCTGATTGTCATGGGTGGCGGCCTTTCCAACGGGTTCGACCTTCTGGCACCGTCGATCAGAGCGGTCATCCAGCAGCGGGCGATGCCGGCCTATCGCGACGTGCCGATCGTGCAGGCTGAACTCGGCGACCGCGCCGGGCTGATCGGCGCCGCCAGCCTGATCCTGTGGGAAGGCGAACCGGGTGCGCCGCTGGCGATGGCGCAGGACGACAAGGACAGAGGCGCGACCGCCGATGCCACGGAGGCACGCCATGGCTGAACTCGAGCTGCGCGGCGCGCGCGAAGATGGTGAATGGTCCAGTTTGAATGCAGCGCCAAGGTCCCCGAAGAGGACCCCTACCCTTCGCGATTCCAGCTGGCGTATTTTCGGATCGTTTGCCGCTTGTCTTCCGACAAGCCAACAAGGAGATTCTCCTCGAGATAGCCTTGCCGGATGAGATTGGCGAAGACCTGTATTAGCTGTGAATACCGATAGGCGAACATCTGGTCGATCTTCCGTCGCTGCTGCCGCAGAAAGTCTTCGACATCCCATATTTCGGAAGGCGTTGCCGCAACGTGGGCCCTGCTCTTGAGTTCAGCCAACGTCTTGTCGAGCGTCACCTTCAGCGCTGCGTCATGGGCAGTGCGGGCGACTTTCTTTTCGGACGGAGACCATTTCTCACCAGCGGTCATCGACTGTCTCTATCGTGTTCGCGGCGGCGTCAGCCGGTAAAACCTGCGACGCAGGACAACCCCGCCGTTGGGACCAATCTACTTTCCGCAATGGTGATCGTTGACCTTGTTCAGCGCATTCGCGTCCGGCCCGACCCGGTCGTAAGAGCACGGGCCGGCCGCCGTGGTGATCAGCATTTTGTCATAGTAGCGCGGGCCGCCGAACAGGGCGTAGATGAGGTCGCGATGGGCGGGGACGTAGCGTTCGGGTTCTGGCTGACGATGGCGATGCTTGTCCTTGGCGACAGCCGCTGTGGACAGGCTGCAGCCGACAGCGAGAGCGAGCATGCAGGTCGCAAAGATCTTGGTGGTCATCGGCAGTACCCCTTCTGACGGTTCGGAATCGCAGCATATCCAAAAGCGCCTGCCGAACAAAGGTTCCCTCGCCGGCATTGCCGGCCGGTGCCGAAATCAGCCCGCACTGCGCGCGCGCCGCCGTTCGGCTGCAACCAGGAGGTCGACGAAAGCGCGCACCTTGGCCGGCCTGAAGCGCGCCGGCGGGAAGACGGCATGGATGCCACCGGACGGCAAGGTCCAGTCCGCGAACACCCGCACCAGCCGGCCGCGCGCAATGTCGTCGGCGACACTGTAATCCGGAAAGATGCCGAGGCCGATGCCGGCCAGCACGCAGGACAGCACGCCTGGTGTCTTGTCGCAGCTGACGACGGGGTTGAGTTCGGCCAGCACCGTTTCCGTGCCCCTCGAGAACAGCCATTGGCCGACCCCGCGCAACTGGGCGTTGCCGACCCAGGGCAGCGACTTCGCCTGCCTGGGGCTGGCTTCCCCAGGCAGCCTGGCGGCCAGTTCCGGGCTGGCGACGACGAATTGCTGCAGGCTGCCCAGCCGCCGCGCCAGATTGCTGGAATCGGCAAGCCAGCCGACGCGGATGCCAAGATCGATCTGCTCGTCGACCAGGTTGCTGACCGCATCGTCGAAGATCGTCTCGACCCGCATTTTCGGGTATTTTCTGATGTAGGCGGCGATGGTCGGCGCCACCACCTTCTCGCCATAATCGAGCGGCGCCGTCAGCCGCAGCGTCCCCGTCGGCTGCGCCGCTCGCTGCGAAATGTCGCCATAGGCTGCCTCCGCCTCGCGCAGGATGATCGCGGTCCGGTCATAGAACAGACGACCCTCTTCGGTCGCCGTCACGCGCCGGGTCGTGCGCCGCAACAGCGTAGCGCCAAGCTCTTCTTCGAGCTTGCCGACCTGATGGCTGACCACAGCCTTGGCAACATCGAGACGGTCGGCAGCGGCCGTGAACGAGCCGGTCTCCACCACGGTGGCGAAGTAGACGAGCCGGTTGAGATTGAGGAGTTCGGTCACAGGCCGCTCATTGTCCGATTTTATCAGACAGTTTGTATGATTGATCGCTATTTTTCGCAAGCCGTCCAGCTGTCATCTATCGGGCAACAGAATGAGGCCGCCATGACCAATGTAACCCTAACCTATCTTTTCGACCCGCTCTGCGGTTGGTGCTATGGCGCCACGCCGATGCTGGATCGACTGGCCGCCGGGACCGCGCTCGAACTGCTGCCGGTGGGGCTTTTCTCCGGTGCCGGCGCGCGGCCGCTGGATGCAGGCTTCGCCGCCCATGCCTGGGACAATGACCAGCGCATCGCACGGCTGAGCGGACAGCGCTTCAGCCAGGCCTATCTCGACAATGTGCTCAATGTCAGCGGCACCTTGCTCGATTCTTCCGCTGCCACCATGGGCATCAACGCCGCCGGACTGGACGACTGGCGCCAGCGACTTGCGGCACTGAAGGCGATCCAGCATGCCCGCTATGTCGACGGCCGCGATATTGTGACGGTTGACGGCGTCGCCGCGGTACTGGCCGACGCCGGCATGAGCGACGCGGCAACGCTTTTGAAAGCGCCGACGCAGGCGTTTCTGGCGAAGCATGACGACCTGGTCAGCCGCGGGCGGATGTTGTTCCAACGGCTGCATGCCAATGGCGTTCCCGCGCTGGCGGTGATCGGCCAAACGGCGCCGCGCCTGATCGGCGCCAACGCGCTGTTCGGCAGCTACGACAATCTCGTCGCTCACATCGAGGCGGCGTAGTCCCAGAAATTCTCCCCAGACGAAATTCTCCCCAGACGAAAGGAAAATCCCCATGAAAATCGCACTTATCGGCGCGTCCGGCCAGGTCGGCTCGCGCCTGCTCAAGGAACTCTCCGATCGCGGTCACAGCATCACCGCCATTGCCCGGCATCCAGACAAGATCGCGGCACTTCCGGGCGTGATTGCCAAGAAGGGCGACGTCTTCGACAAGGATGGCCTTGCCGCCCTGATCAAGGGTCATGACGCGGTGATCTCCTCGGTGCATTTCCTCGACAGCGATCCCGATACGCTCATCGCAGCCGTGCGTGCTTCCGGCGTCAAACGCTACCTCGTCGTCGGCGGCGCCGGCAGCCTTGAGGTTGCGCCCGGCAAGCGCCTGGTCGACACGCCGACCTTCCCTGATATCTACAAGGCCGAGGCGCAGAAGGGCGCCGACTTCCTCGACACGCTGCGGACGGTCGACGATCTCGACTGGACCTTGCTGTCGCCTTCGGCGCTGTTCGTCGCCGGCGAGCGCACCGGCAAATACCGCATCGGCAAGGACACGCTGCTGACGTCAGACAAAGGCAGCAGCATTTCCTTCGAGGACTATGCCATCGTCATGGCCGACGAGATCGAAAAGCCGGCGCATATCAAGCAGCGCTTTACCGTCGGCTACTGAGCGCACTTCATTGACAGGCGGGCCACTCGACGGAGTGGCCGGCGCCGGTTCCTATCGACGATAGTGCCATCGGAGCCTCCGATGGCACTATCGCTTTCTTCCGTTTCCACTCCTGCCGCCGGTCTGCGAACTCTCGCCCGGAGCGGTTCAGGACAGGAACGGAAACATGGCAGACATCGCAAAATCGAAAATCATTATCGTTGGCGGCAGCTCCGGAATGGGGCTGGCGTTGGCAAGGCGGTGCCTGGTCTCAGGCGCCGAAGTCATCATCGTCGGCCGCAGTGAAGCCAGGCTCAAGCGTGCCGGCGAGGCGCTGCAGAACCCTTCCGCTTTGAGCGCCGTCGCGGCCGATATCGCCAGGGAGGATCAGGTCGCTGACCTGTTCAAGCGAATTGGCCGGCTCGACCATATCGTCAGCACCGCCGCCGACATCGAAGGCGCCTATGAGCTATTGCCTTCAGTCGACCTGAAGGCGGCGCAGCGGGTCGTCGAAAGCAAATTCTACGGGCCGCTGCTGCTCGCCAAGCATGGCGCGCCGCAGCTTTCGGCCAACGGCTCCATCACCTTCACCTCAGGCATTGCCGCCTACCGGCCGGCGGCGCGCGGCTCGGTCGTTGCCGCCGTCAACGCTGCGCTGGAAGGGTTGGTGCGGGCGCTGGCGGTCGAGCTGGCGCCGGTCCGTGTCAACGCCGTCTCGCCGGGCTGGGTCGACACGCCGATCTGGAGTTTTGTGGCCGGCGACAAGAAGCACGAGACGCTCGATGCAATGGCCAGGCGCCTGCCGGTCGGCCGCGTCGGACAGCCGGACGACATTGCCGATGCCATCGCCTTTCTGATGGGCAACGGTTTTACGACAGGGACGGTTCTGCATGTCGAGGGCGGTCACCGGCTGATCTGAGCGCAGCGAAATTCCTGGCCGCGGCCGCCAGCAGCAGTTTCAGCGCCGGCGGCTGGACGCGCCGGCGGCGCCAGATCATGACCAGCGACGCCGTGCGGGCCGGACCCGGCCATGGCAATTCGACGATCTCGCCGCGATCGAGCGCGTCGGCAACGGCCAGCCGCGGCACCAGGCTCACGCCGACACCAGTCGCCACCAGGCCCCCAATGGCGCCGATGCTGCCGACTTCGGCGGCAAGTTCTGGCGCTGCAATCTCGGCAAAGGCAGTGTCGAACAGATGCCGGTAGACGCATCCGGTTTCCGTCACCACGAAACTCATCGCGGCGAGCGCGGTTAGGTCGTTCTGTCGCGATGCGGCCGCATGCTCAGCTGATGCGACAAGGACCAGCGGCTCGGCCGATATCGTGCGCCGGGCCAGACGTTCGTCCAGACCGCCCTTGTCGAAACAGAAGGCGACGTCGATCTCGCTCTCTTCGAGCTGCCGCAGCAGGGCATCGCTGCCGGCGATTTTCAGCCGCAGACCGATCTCCGGGTGGTCGCCTCGAAAGGCCGCCAGCCATTGCGGAAGTCTGACGGTCGCAATCGTCTCCAGCGCGCCGACCGTAACCGTTCCGGCGGTCATTCCCGTCGTTGACTCGACGGCAATACGCGCCTCCTCCGCCAGTTGCAGAATCTCTTCCGCATAGGGTTTCAGCGCGTCGCCGGCCGTTGTCAGGTCGAGGCCGTGGCGCGAGCGGATGAAGAGGACGACACCAAGTTCGCTTTCCAGCGACTGGATCTGGTCGCTGACGCTCGACTGCGCCAGATGAACCTCCCGCGCTGCGCGGGTGATGTTGCGGTGCCGCGCCACGGCGAGGAAGGTCTTGAGCAATCGTGGGTGCATGCCGTTTCCGGATCTGTCTCTGTTCGACATTTCGGGCTTGGCTGGTCCATTTGCAACCCTGTTCCATTTGCAACCCCGGTCCATTTGCAACCCCGGTCCATTTGCAACCCATTGACGCCGGCGTCATCTGGTTGCGGCAGACCGAAGGGCCAGAATTTCGCGGCAATGACCCGCAAGTTTTCCCACGGCCGGCGCGGTGGCCCAAGAGATCGCCTCTGGCAGATCGCATCGTACGTATGCTCTATGCCAAGCTGATTTCCAGCACCGATGGAAGGACCGACATGCCCCGCCCGCAAGGAACCATCGCCCCGATCCTGACGCCGTTCGAGAACGATGGCCGCATTGCCCGTGACCTTTGGATCTCACACGCCAAATGGGCGCTGGGCCAGGGCGCGCATTTCCTGTCGCCGTTCGGCACCACGGGCGAGGCGCTGTCGCTCTCGCTCGACGAGCGCATGCAGGCGCTGGAATGGCTGGTTGCATCAGGCATTTCGCCGGGGCGCATGATGCCCGGCACCGGCGTCACCGCACTGCCCGAAACCGTCGAACTGTCGAAGCACGCGGTCGGCCTCGGCTGCGCCGCCGTGATGGTGCTGCCATCGTTCTTCTACACGGCCGCCGGGGACGATGGCCAGGCGCGCTACTACAGCGAGCTGATCGAAAGGGTGGCCAACCCGGCGCTGAAGATGATCCTCTACCACATCCCGCAGAACTCCGGCGTGCCGGTAAGCCCTGCCCTGACCGCCCGGTTGAGCGCGGCGTTTCCAGAGACGGTCGTCGCCTACAAGGATAGCGCCGGCGACTGGAACAACACGGCGGCGGTGATTGCCGCCGCACCCGACGTCGCGGTGTTCCCCAGCTCGGAGGCGCAACTGACCAAGGGGCTCGCCAGTGGTGCTGCGGGCTGTATCTCCGCGACCGTCAATCTCAACGCTGCGGCCATCCGCGCCCTCTACGACGCGACGATCGCTGGCCAAGACGTCACGGAAGCGGACGCCGCGATCAGGGCGTTCCGCAAGGTGATCCAGGATGCAGGCCTGATCCCGGCAATGAAGGCCGTGCTGGCGGTGCGCTCCGGCGACAAACGCTGGCTCAACCTGCGCGCGCCGCATGAGAATGCGACGCTGGAAAGCGGCAAGGCGCTGCTCACTGCGCTCGGTCCCGCAGCCGATCACATTGGCCGAGGTCACGCATGATGGCGGTTGGCGCAACCCACATGCTCGCATCTTTTCAATCGGCCTAAAGTGACGAGCCTGCCGCCTCTAACGCCGACACGGGCTTAAGCGGTCGCGGACGATCAGCCCCTTTCAGGCACAGTGCGATACCGCCATTGGCCCTTGAACGGTCAAAATCGAGGCGTACCATCGCGGTATCTGAAACTGAGTCTGTTTTCATTCGTCTGGGCTAATGTCCGGATCGGATTGGGTATTTTCCTTGGCAATGGATGCAACCCGCGGCGCAGCGATGCGCGGCAAATCGTTTGCCCATGTGGCGGAGGCGTCCTGGGGCAAGGGCCTCAGCACGCTGCTGCGCATCGTGCGCATGACGCTGCGCCATCCTTGGCAAGTTGCGATCACCATCGCCTCGACCTTCATTGCCGCGACGCTGCAGCTGTTCATCCCGCGCCTGCTCGGCCACGCCATCGACCAGGCGCAAGGCGTGATGGCTGGAGGCGGCGGCGCGGCGGCTGAGCAGGCGCTGTGGACGACGGCGATCACCTTGCTCGTCGTCAGCATTCTGCGCGGCCTCTTCACCATGGCGCAGAATTATTATGGCGAGGCCGTTGGCCACCGCACCGGCTATGAGCTGCGCCTGGCCTTCTACGAGAAGATCCAGCGGCTGAGCTTCTCCTTCCATGACCGGGTGCATACCGGCGACCTGATTACGCTTGGCCTGCTCGACCTCGACGGCGTGCGCATGTTCTTTTCCACCGGCATATTGCGCGTGGTGCTGCTCGGCGTGCTGATCGGCGTCGGCTCCTATCTCCTGATCAGCACCGATCTCGAGCTCGGGCTGCTCAGTCTGAGTTTCGTGCCGTTCGTCGCCTGGCGCTCCTCGGTCACACAGCTCAGGCTGCGCAGCACCTGGCTGACGCTGCAGGAGCGGCTGTCAGTGCTGAGCCGGGTGATGGACGAGAACCTCGGCGGAATCCGCGTCGTGCGCGCCTTTGCGGCGCAGCGGCATGAGCTGGAAAAATTCGACCGCGCCAAGAAGTCGGCGCTGGAGCTTGCCGACCAGCGCGTCGACATCCGCGTCTCTAACACCAGCGCCATGAATTTTTCCTTCCTGGCGGCCATGGGCCTGGTGCTGTGGTTCGGTGGCCAGAAGGTGATCGCGGGCCAGATCAGCGTAGGCACGCTGGCGCAGTTCCTCACCTTCATGACCATCCTGCAGATGCCGGTGCGCCAGCTCGGGCTGATGGTCAACTCGTTCGCCCGCGCCTCGACCTGCGGCACAAGGCTGTTCGAACTGCTTGACGCCGAACTTGACATCGAGGATGCGCCTGATGCCAAGGATCTCGTGGTCACCGAAGGCTTGCTGCGCTTCGACAATGTCGGCTTCCGCTACGCGGGCGCCGGCGGCCGGCCGGCGCTGTCGGGCATTTCCTTCGAGGCCAGGTCCGGCGAGACCGTCGGCATTGTCGGCCCGCCTGGCAGCGGCAAGTCGACCATCGCGCATCTGATCCCGCGCTTCTACGATGTGACGTCAGGCGCGATCACCATCGACGGGCAGGATATACGCGAGGTCACGCTGCAATCGTTGCGCAAGGCGGTCGGCGTCGTGCAGCAGGACGCCTTCCTGTTCACCACCTCGATCGAAAACAACATCGCCTATGGAAATCCCTGGGCGCGCGAGACCCGCATCGGGCAGGCGGCTGAATACGCCCAGTTGCACAATTACATCATCGGGCTTCCGGCCGGCTACACCACGGTCGTGGGCGAGCGCGGCTCATCGCTTTCCGGCGGCCAGCGGCAGCGCCTGACCATCGCCCGCACCCTGATGCTGCGGCCTTCGGTGCTGGTCTTCGACGATTCCACCGCGGCTGTCGACGCCGGCACCGAGCAGCGAATCCGCACCGCGATGAAGCGCTTCGCCAAGGACCGCGTGACGCTGATCATCTCGCACCGGCTGAGCTCGCTGATGCATGCCGACCAGATCCTGTTCGTCGAGAATGGCCGCATCTCCGAGCGCGGCACGCACCAGGAATTGTTGGCGCTGGGTGGACGCTACCGCGCGCTTTACGACCTGCAGCTGCGGCCGGACGACGATTTGCCGGTGGCGGTGGGAGCCGCATGATGTCGACACAGAACGACGACCAGAAGGAAGACACCAGCCGGCGGCCCACAAGGGCCGTCGTCGGTTCGCACCGCGACGAGGAAGAGGTCTTCGGCAAGGTCTACGATCCGCGCATCGTGCGCCGCATCTGGAGCTTCGTGAGACCGTATCAGGGCCGGATCTTCATCTCGGTCGCCGCCGTTTTGGTGTTCACTCTGACGCAATTGGCGATCCCGCTGGTCATCCGTTACGCCATCGACCACGGCATGGCGGCGGGCAAGGCCGACAGCTCCGTCATGAACTGGGCGATCGGTGCCTTCGCCCTGATCATCCTGATCAACTATGCCGCCAGCTATATCCAGGAAAGCGTCGTCGGCAAGGTGGCCGAGAATGTGCTGTCGGATTTGCGCCGCGCCATGTTCAGCCATCTGCAGCGCGTCTCGCTGAGCTTCATGGACAAGACCGAGGTGGGCCGGCTGATGTCGCGCCTGCAGGGCGACGTCAATTCGATGCAGGAATTCCTCGAGACATCGGTCATGTCGGTGGGCGACATCGTGCTTCTTTTCGGCATTGTCAGCGTGCTTTTGTGGCTCGATTTTCGTCTCGGCCTGTTGACGCTGTCGACCATGCCGGCGCTGTTCATCGTGCGCCTGTTCTGGCTGCCGCGCGCCAAGGTCGCCTTCATGGCCGCGCACGAAACCAATTCGATTGCCAATGGGGCGCTGGCGGAAGGCATCCATGGCGTGCGCACTGTGCAGAGTCTCGAACGCCAGCACGTCAATTTCGACCTCTATGACGAGAAGGTGCTGGCCAATCTCAGGGCTCACCTGACCTCGGCCAAATATGCGCAGGTGATGGTGCCGATCGTCGACACGCTGACCGGCATTGCGATGGCGACGGTCATCGTCGTCGGCGGTTCGATGGTGCTGTCGCACAGCCTCGACATCGGCGTCATGGTGGCGTTCCTGTTCTACATCCAGCGCTTCTTCGACCCGATCCGCTCGCTCACCATGCAGTACAGTGTCATGCAGCGCGCCATGGCGTCGGGCCAACGCATCTCCGAAGTGCTGGACGTGCCGGTCGACGTTAGCGACAAACAAGGCGCGGTGGCGCTGACGCGCGACATGGACGGTTCGGTCGAGTTCAGGAACGTCACCTTCGGCTACCGGCAGAACCAGCCGGTGCTGAAAAACATCTCCTTCCGCGTCAATCCGGGCGAGACGGTTGCGCTTGTCGGCCCGACCGGTTCGGGCAAGTCGAGCTGCATGGCGCTGGTGCACCGCTTCTATGATGTCTGGTCGGGCGAGGTGCGGGTCGGCGGCCACGACGTGCGCGACGTGACGCAGGATTCGCTCGGCGACCAGGTGGCGATGGTGTTGCAGGAGCCATTCCTGTTTTCCGGCACGGTGCTGGAGAACATCCGCTACCACAAGACATCGGCTACCCGCGAGGAGGTGGTGCGCGCGGCGCAGGCCGTCGGCGCGCACGACTTCATCGAGCATCTGCCCGATGGCTACGACACCGAGCTCGAACAGCGCGGCGGCAATCTCTCGCTCGGCCAGCGTCAGCTGATCAGTTTTGCACGCGCACTGGTCGCCGATGCGAAAATCCTGGTGCTCGACGAGGCCACGGCGAGCATCGATTCCTACACCGAGATGCTGATCCAGAAAGCGCTGGTCACGCTGCTGGAAGGCCGCACCGGGCTGGTCATCGCGCACCGGCTGGCGACCATACGCGGCGCCGATCGCATCATCGTTCTACAGAACGGCGAGATCGTCGAAAGCGGCAACCACGAGCAGCTGATGGCGGCCAAGGGCCTCTATGCCAGGCTCTACAACATGAACTACGCATCGTTCGACGATATTGCCGAGGAAGACATAGGCGCGCCGGCCGGCAAGGCGACGTGAGCTGCTGCCGGTTCGGCTCGACTGGAAATGGTGCGGGGCCAAAACTCGTCGTCGACCAATTCGGCTTTCAGATGCCGACACGTTTCATCTCGCCTTCCAGCGTAAGCCCGGCGTCACGCCTGCCGGCGCGTTCGGGTGGACGAGCCGCCGGTCGCCTTGAGGGCGATCCCGCCTAAATTCTGAATTCTACGCGCCGCCCAGCGCGCGCGATGGCACGCGCAGCTTGCGCCTGAACCTCAGCAAACGCCGTCATGATGGCTTTCGTTCCTTAGCCGTCGGATGAAAATCGCCGGGGAACAGGAAGGCTTGCTGGGAGTTTAGTTCTTCGAGCCGCGCCGTGAACGGCGCGGCAGCGAAGGAGACGGCATATGGGCCTGGGTACCATTCTTATTATCATCCTGATCATCGCGTTGCTCGGCGGCTTCAGCGGCCTCGGCGGCGGCCCGTTCTACGGCACTGGTTACTATGGCGGCGGTGGCCTCGGGCTGGTGCTGATCATCGTGATCATTCTGGTTGTTCTCGGGCGAATATAGCGTCGCCATTGGCGGCCGCCGAGTTTCTACGGCGGCCGCGTTTTCGCCTGACATCGAGGTTTGAAGACATGGCAGCTGAAGACATTGCTGGTCCGGACTGGGCCGGCGTCGGCGCGAGCGAGAGCGAACGCGACGAGCTGGGATATCCTAATGGTGGCACTATCCGAAGGCGGCGGGCGTAAGCTGCAGACCCCGACACCCGCCTGGCGGCCGTGGCGTTCATCGAGGCGGATCGGACGCTTCGAGAAACCCAGGACGGCGACGAGGCGGGTCCGGCCTTTCTCGCTATTGTCGACAAGGGCAGCATCGGCCTGAAGGCCGCAATGGCAGGCACGCCTTACGCCTGAACGCGGTCAACCCGCCGTAACTCCGCCAGCAGAAACACCACCAGCACGCAGCACAGCAGGCCAAGCGACAATGGCAGTCCCTGATGTCCGGTCAGTTGCATCGCCAGCCCGGCCACGGGTGAGCCGACGATGCCGCCTACCCCCCATACGAACGCGAAGGCGGCATTGCCGGCGATCAAGGCTTGACCGGTGAAACGCTCGCCGAGCTGGATCAGCGACAGCGTGTAGATCCCGAACGAGACCCCGCCCCAGACGAAGAAGAGCGGCCAGACAAGCCATGTAGCGAAGAGCAACGGCAACAGCAAACAACCGGCCAGGCAAGCCAGGACACAGAACAGCATCATCGGCTTCGAGCCAAACCGTTCGGCGGCGCGCCCAAGCACGACCTGCAGCACGGCATTGCCGGCGATGAAACAGGTGATGAGCGAAGCGATGCGCTGCTCAGTGCTGCCGAGCGCGGCACCATAGACCGCGAACAGCGAAAGCAGGACTTGCTCGAAGGCGGCAGCCGTGAAGACTGCGAACAAGAGCAGCGGCGCCAGCGCGAAGAAGCCGCCGACCGACACCGCTTCGCCCTCACGCGGCATGTCGGGCAGGCGTGGCGCGACGGCAAGCACGATCAGGCCGCAGACAAGGAAGGCCGCGCTGCCGATGATGAAGGGTGGCCATCCTTGCGTGCCGACCAAGCCTAGCGACAGCGGGCCGAGGCCAAAGCCGGCGGAAACGATGGAGGAGTATAGGCCCATGATGCGGCCTCGGCGTGCGGCGGGTGTGATCGAGACCAGCCAGGTTTCACTGATCACGTAAAGCGGATTGGCAAAGAAGCCGAGCAGGAAGCGCAACGGCATCCAGGCCCATACATCCTGCGTCCAGGCAATCGCGATCAGGACGGTTGCTGCCAGGATCGAACACACAACCGCAAAGCGCGCCGCGCCCACCCGCCGGACCAGCGCCGGCGTGAAGAGCGACGATATAATGAAACCCAGAGGCGTCATCGCGGCCGAGAGGCCGATGAGGCCCGGTGTCGTCCCTTGCCGTTCCAGGATGAAGCTGAGCAGCGGATACGTCAGCCCCTGTGCTATGGCGAACACCGTAACTGTCGCGATGATGCCGGCCATCGCGGCCCATGCGATGTGGTTCTCCGGCGGTGACGTCGCGTCTTCGGCGCTCATGCCGACTTCGAAGCAGGATCGGCACGTTCCGGCAAGTGCAAATGCCGGCAAAACGCCGCGGTACGCCCAAACAGGCGGGCGGGTCTTATCCGCGACATCAGCTCACACTTGCCAGAAGCGTTTGACGATTTCGGCCTCGAGCTGGCGTCTGGTCAGACCGATATCGTCGATCAGGTGCGGATTGGCCTCCGCCATCTGCTTGAGGTCCCAGCGAAAGCGTATCCGCTCGCGCCAGGCCGCGATCATGCCCCGCGGGCCCGTCGGACGCCGGCCCGATGACACCGCCTTTTCCGGCAAGGCTGCACGAGCAGAAGCAAGGGTATCGTTCATGGCAACCTCCATTCGGTTTGAGGAGCGACAGCCCTCGGCTTGCAAGAGGTTGAACTCTGCCGCATGCGGACGGCGCCGTAATTAAGCCCGGCCAAATAGTTCTCAAAAGTTCCAAACCGGCTAGAGCACCTCGCCGTTTCATGGAAACGGCGAGGTGCTCAACTCTTTGTTTTGACGCCATACGTCCGTGAAGCGCTCCGCCGCGCTTTCCCGTGGGAAAACCGCCTTCACACCTTTCCTGGAATTGCTCTATAGATGCGCGTTATGCAGGGATCGCGCTTTGCCTTTGGTCCGTTCGTGCTTGATCCGGGTGCGGGAACGCTCCTTCGGGACCAAGTTCCCGTAGCCGCCGGCCACCGCGGACTGCAGCTGCTGGCGGCGCTCGTCGCCCGGCCCGGCGAGATCGTGGCCAAGGCCGAGTTGATGGATGCGGCATGGCCAGGCACCGCCGTTGAGGAAGGCAACCTCACCGTCCAGATTGCGCAATTGCGCAAGCTGCTGGGTCCGGCCACGAACGGCGGAGAATGGATATCGACCGTTCCGCGCGTCGGCTATCGCTTCACCGGCGCCATCGAACAGCTCGGCGACGAGAAGCGACAGGCTTTGCCGCTGCCTGCCAAACCGTCGATAGCCGTGCTGCCCTTTGCCAATTTCAGCAACGACCCCGAGCAGGAAGCCTTCGCCGACGGGTTGACCGAAGACCTGATCACCGACCTGTCGAGGATCGGCGGCCTGTTCGTCATCGCGCGCAACTCGACCTTTGCCTACAAGGGCAAGGCGGTGGATGTGCGCGAGGTCGCCAGGGAACTTGGCGTGCGCTATCTCTTGGAGGGCAGCGCCAGACGCGCCGCCGGGCGCGTGCGCATCAACGCCCAGCTGGTCGACGCGCTGAGCGGCGAGCATTTATGGGCAGACCGCTTCGATCGCGGCCTGGAAGATATCTTTGCCGTTCAGGACGAGGTGACGGCCAAGATCGTCGAGGCGCTGCTTGGCCGGCTGCGCGCGCCGCTGCCGCGCAATCGGCCCCGAAATCTCGAGGCCTACGATCTGTGCGTGCGGGCCCGCAACCTGATCGACGTCTCGCCGGAGACGGCGCGCGAAGCGCATCTGTTGCTGACGCGCGCGCTTGCGCTCGATCCGGACTATGCCGAAGCCTATCGCTGGCTTGCCATGAACCACTGGATGGGATGGGTGCATTGGGGAGAGCCCATTGAGCCTGCCCGCGGCCTTGCCCTGGAACTGGCGCGCAAGGCTGTGGCGATCGATCCCAACGATGCCGGCTGCCACTGGGTGCTTGCCAACCTGCTTGCCTATGAGCGCAGATTCGACGAAGCGGATGTGGGATTTGCCAAGGCGTTCGAGCTCGACCCGAACGAGGCCGATGCCTGGGCGACATTGTCCGACATCGCGGTCCTGGCCGGGCGCGTCGAGGAGGGCCTCGACTATATCAGCAAGGCATTCCGGCTGAACCCGTTTCCGGCAAGCTGGTACTACCTGACGCTCGGCCAGGCGCAATATGCGGCGCGCGACTATGAAGCCGCGGTCGAGACGACGCGCCGGGACGAGACGTATCGGACAAGCTCGCGCCGTTTCCTTGCGGCAAGCCTTGCGCAACTCGGCCGGATCGATGAGGCGCGCGCCGAGGTCGACCTTTTCCTTGTCGCGAACCCACATTTCACCACCCGCCACTGGGTCGAGACGGAGCCGTTCCGCGACACGGCCACGCTCGACCATTTCGTCGATGGCTTCCGAAAGGCCGGCCTTCCGGAGTGACGGACCGGCGTGCTCGATCGATGCCAGGCACCGTCGGTTGCGGCTCAATCTGTCAATGTTTGCAAGTCGCGAGGCCGCTCGACCGATCTTGCTTCCGCGTGCAGTCATCCAACAGCGATTGCAGCGAAGCGGCGCGCGAAACCTCTGTCACGGTGAAGCCGGCTGGAACGGCCACGATCGATCCGGCCACGGGTGAGCGCTGGGTGGCGGCTGGCGACTGCCTGATTGCGCTCTCGTCTGCAATGCCGGCATCGCGGTCGCCGTGGGCAATGATCGGCTTGCCTCGTTGAGCTTTCAGCGACGCGCTCCGACAACTCGCGATTTTTCTAGATGCCGGATGATTTTCTAGATGCCGTTTGTCGAAGCATGATCTTTTCCGAAAACCGTTTCCCACTTTTCTGGATCACGCTCTAGCGGCTGGCGTGATCGGGAAGTCCGCACAACCTGATTATCTGAGCGCCCTTTAGCTTTCCTTGTTTGAGGCCGGCGGCGGGAGTAATAGTCGCCACGGAATTGCGAGGAGGAAAAGATGACGCTGAACTTCGACCCGAAGGCGAAGGCCACGGCGTTGTACCATGGCGAATTCCGACCGATGTTCATTGGCGGCAAGTGGGTCGCGGCGCAGTCCGGCCAGGGCATGCAGGCACTCAATCCGGCAACAGGCGAGGTGCTGGCGACAGTGCCGCGGGGCGGGGCTGCCGATATCGACGTGGCGGTGGCCGCCGCGCGCGCGGCCTTCGAAGGCCCATGGTCCAAATTCTCACCCTACGAGCGGCAGTGCGTGCTGCTCAGGATCGCCGATCTGTTCGAGACGCATTGGGAAGAGCTCAGCGTTTCCGACACGCTGGACATGGGGCTGCCGGTCACGCGCACGCTCGCCAACCGGCGCCGCGTCATCGGCATGCTGCGCTTCTATGCCGGCATGGCGACGGCGCTGCATGGCGAGGCTATCGACAATTCGATTCCCGGCGAGATCGTCACCTTCACCCGGCGCGAGCCGGTGGGCGTCGTTGGTGCGATCATTCCCTGGAACGCGCCGACCGCCGCCTCGATCTGGAAGATCGCGCCGGCGCTGGCGACAGGCTGCACCATCGTGCTGAAACCGTCCGAGGATGCGTCGCTGACGCCGCTGCTGATCGCGCAACTGATGCAGGAAGCCGGCGTGCCCGACGGCGTCGTCAACGTCGTCACCGGCACCGGGGCCGAAGCCGGTGCGCGGCTCGCCGAACATCCAGACGTCAACAAGATCGTTTTCACCGGATCGACGCTGACCGGCCAGGCCATCGCGCGGGCAGCCGTGGCTAACCTCAAGCGCGTTTCGCTGGAGCTCGGCGGCAAGTCGCCGATCATCGTCTGCCGCGACGCCGACATCGACAAGGCTGTTCCGATCGCGGCGATGGCGGTGTTCGTGCATTCGGGCCAGATCTGCATTGCCGGCTCGCGGCTGTTCGTGGCGCGCGAAATCCATGACGAGTTCGTCCGCCGGCTCGCCGATTTCGCCGGCAGACTGCGGATCGGCCATGGCATCGAGGCAGAGACGGAAATCGGACCGCTCATCAATGCCAGGCAGGCAGGCAAGGTGGAGGGCTATATCAGGGCCGGCAGCGACGAAGGCGCCGAACTGGTCGCCGGTGGCTCGCGGCTGACCGGCGAGCTCTACGATGGCGGCAACTTCATTGCGCCGACGGTCTTCGGCGCCGTGTCGGACCAGATGACCATCGCGCGCGAGGAGATTTTCGGCCCGGTGATTTCGGCGATGCCCTTCGACACGCTCGACGAAGCGGTGGCGCGCGCCAATGCGACGCCCTATGGCCTGGCCGCCGGCATCTTCACCACGCATCTGGGCACCGCCCACAAGCTTGCGCGCCGGGTCAAGGCCGGCTCGGTCTGGGTCAACATGTACCATGCCATCGACCCGGCGGTGCCGTTCGGCGGCATGAAGATGTCGGGTTATGGCCGCGAGGGCGGCATCGAGCATCTGCACGAGTATCTGGAGACCAAGTCGGTCTGGATCCAGACCGACTGATATTCGCGCGGCGTTCTATGCGAAATCACGATGAAACCAAAACGGCCAGGACGGCCGCGCAGTCACCGGCTTTGACCAGGCCGGGGAAATGCCGCGCAGCCAGCATGCCGGACATTTTTGCCTTGATCTCCTGCGGGGCGATGCCAGTGCGGCCGGTGGAATGGATGCGCGCCAGCACCGCGCCTTCTTTCACAGGCTCGCCGAGATCGACCATGGTCTCGATCATGCCGTCGTCCTCGGCGAAGGAGAAACAATCGCCTGACGGCATGTCGAGCCACTGAGTTCTGCCCTTCTCGACCGCACCATCAAGGATACCGGCATGGCGCAGCACATTGTTGATGCCGCGCCGCGCGATCCGCACGGTCTGGGCACGCGAGGTGCCGCCGCCGCCAAGCTCGGTGCTGACGAAGACCTTGCCCAATTCCTCGGCCGCCGTGTCATACATGCCGACGGAGTCAATCTCGATCATGCGCATCGAGAACGGGGCCGAGAACGCGGCGACCGCGTCGAAGGCTTTCTGCTCCAGCGCCTTGTCGGGCACCGTGTGGGCGGCACAGAAGGGCACGAAATCCAGCGTCCTGCCGCCGGAGTGGAAATCGAAGACGAGGTCGGCGCGCGGCAGCAGTTCGCGTTGAAAGTAGTCGGCGATCTTCTCGGTCACCGTGCCGTCGGGACGGCCGGGAAAGCAGCGGTTCATGTTGCCCTTGTCGATCGGCGACGTCCGGGTGCCGGCGCGAAAGGCCGGATAGTTCATCGCCGGCACGATGATCACCGTGCCGCTGACCTGTTTGGGATCGAGCGTGCGGGCGAGATCGTAGAGCGCCAGCGGCCCCTCATACTCGTCGCCATGGTTGCCGCCGGTGAGCAGCGCGGCCGGCCCCTTGCCGTTGCGGATGACGCAGATCGGGATCATCACCGAACCCCAGGCCGAGTCGTCGCGGCTGTAGGGCAGGCGCAGGAAACCATGTTGCACGCCGTCCTTGTCGAAATCGACGGTCGGGGCGATCGGGGAAGGGCGGAGGCTAGGCATCGGGCTCAATTCTTCACCACCAGTTTGCGCGGTACATTGGCGAGGCACTCTACACCGGTTTCGGTGATCAGGATGGATTCGGTGATTTCCAGTCCCATGGTCTCCAGCCAGAGACCGGTCATGAAATGGAAGGTCATGCCAGGCTTGAGTTCGGTGCGGTCGCCGGGGCGCAGGCTCATGGTGCGTTCGCCCCAATCCGGCGGATACGAGAGACCGATGGAATAGCCGGTGCGGTTGTCCTTGACGATGCCATATTTCTTCAACACGGCGAAAAAGGCGTTGGCGATGTCCTCACAGGCATTGCCGGGCTTTGCCGCCGCCAGCCCCGCCTCCATGCCTTCCAGTGTCGCCTTCTCGGCATCGAGGAATTCCTGTGTCGGCTTGCCGAGAAAGACGGTGCGCGACAGCGGGCAATGGTAGCGGTTGTAGCAGCCGGCGATCTCGAAGAAGGTGCCCTCGCCCGACTTCATCGGCTGGTCGTCCCAGGTGAGATGCGGCGCCGAGGCGTCGGCGCCCGACGGCAGCAGCGGCACGATCGCCGGATAGTCGCCGCCGACGCCATCGACACCGCGCGTGCCGGCATCGTAGATCTCGGCGACCAGATCGCATTTGCGCATGCCTACTTCGATCTTGTCGACGATGCGCTGGTGCATGGCTTCGACGATCCGAGCCGCCTTGCGCATATAGTCGATTTCAGTCGGGCTCTTCACCGCGCGCTGCCAATTGACCAGCGCTGTCGCGTCGACGAAGCGGGCGTTGGGCAGGTGCTTCTGCAACGCGGCGAAGGCGGCAGCCGAGAACCAGTAATTGTCCATCTCGACGCCGACGGTCAGCTTGCCCCAGCCGCGATCACTAAGCACGCTTGCCAAAAAATCCATCGGGTGGCGCTCGGTCGACTGCACGTAGTGGTCGGCATAGCCGACGATGTTGTCATGCGCGAGATAGGCGGTGCGCTTGGCGCCATTGGCATCCTGGCCGCGACCGTACCAGACCGGCTCGCCCGATGGTGGCACGATCACCGCCTGATGCACATAGAACGACCAGCCATCATAGCCGGTCAGCCAGGCCATGTTGGATGGGTCGCTGATAACAAGCAGATCGACGCCTTTCCCCTCCATGGCTTTTCGCGTCTTGGCGAGGCGATCCGCAAATTCGCCACGCGAGAATTTCAGGTTCGGCTGCATTGTTCTTGGTCCTCGTTTGTTGGGCCTGGAGCCTGTTTCAACTTTGTTGGAAACAGGCTCGTCGTTCTTGTTTGAACGTGATCTCTGGGAAAAACCGGGTTCCACTTCCGGATCACGCTTTGGCCAGCATCAGCTTTCAAAAATGGTTCCGGCATTGGCCGCCCGCGCCCGGTTGCGAGCGAGCGTGGCGATCGCCGTATCCTGCACGCCGGTGCCGGTGAGGTCGGCGATGGTGATGTCGCTGGGTGAGCGCCTTCCGTGCCGTTCGCCGGCGATGATCTGGCCGAGTTCGGTGACCGCGGCATCGGCTCCCATCACGCCCGATGCGATGGCGTGATGCAGTTCTCCCAGACGCCGTGTCTGCTTGGCGCTGTCGGCGACATAGAGATCGGCCATGCGCAGGATCGCCGGCGCGATCTCGTTCTTGTGTTCGGCATCCGAGCCCATGGCGGTGATGTGCTGCCCGGCAACGACAAAGCCGGCCTTGATCAGCGGCTCGGTCGACGGCGTGGTGGTGACGATGATGTCGGCGCCGATGGTTGCTTTGGCTGCATCCGGCTCGGCGCGCACGAGAATGCCGAGCTTTTCGCGCAGCGCGCCTGCGGCCGTCTCCGCCTTGACCGCATCGCGCGCCCAGATACGTGCCTCGGCGATCGGCCGCACCAACATGAGTGCTTCGAGTTGCAGCCCGGCTTGCACGCCGGCGCCGAAGATTGCGGCGACGGACGAATCCGGCCGCGACAGATGCTTCGCCGCGACGGCGCCGGCAGCAGCGGTGCGGACATCTGTGAGATAGCCATTGTCGAGCAGCAGCGCCTCGACCACACCGGTTCTTGCCGAGAGCAACACCATCATGCCGCCCCCGCTGGGCAGACCGAGCTTCGGATTGTCGAAGAAGCCGGAGCTTATCTTAACGGCGAAACCGTCTATTCCTGGCACATAGGCGGACTTCACATCCACCTCGCCGCGCTGCTCGTGAATGTCCAACCGCAGAATCGGCGGCATCGCCACCGGCAATGTGGCGAGCGCGCGGAAAGCGTTTTCGACGCAGGCGACCGCGTCGAGATCGAGCGGCACGATTGTGCGCAGTTCCTTCTCGGTGAGGATGGTCATCGGACTCATGTGTCGCGCTCCGTACTAGCGCGCACCACGAAGGATAGTGTTCCGTCACACCCCCCTCTGGCCTGCCGGCCATCTCCCCCGCAAGGGGGGAGATTGGACTGCACTCCTGCCTTCTCCAATCTCCAGCGCAGCAAGAACAGCGACCGCATCGAAGCTGCCGATCTCCCCCCTTGCGGGGGAGATGTCCGGCAGGACAGAGGGGGGTGGGCGGGAATTCGGCGTGGGAGAGTTTTCATGCCGCGCGCTCCGCGATTGCGTCACCGCAGACGATCTTGCGATGCGTGTTCATGTCGATATTGCGGCCCGAGAGAAGAACGACCACCGGCCCGGTCGCCCTGACCTTGCCGGCGAGTAGCGCAGCGATGCCGACCGCTCCGGCGCCTTCGACGATCTCGCGCTCCTGTTCATAGGCATGGCGGATGCCGGCGGCGATCTCGTCCTCGCTGAGCAGGATGACGTCGTCGAGCAGATCGCGGCACATGGCGAAGGTCAGCCGGTTGCCGAGACCGATGCCGCCGCCGAGCGAATCCGCCAGCGTCGGCAGTTCTTCCACCTCGACCGGGCGACCGGCATCCAGGCTCGCCTTCATCGCAGCACCACGCGCCATCGAAACGCCGATGATTTTTGTCCCGGGGCTGACGCCCTTGACGGCGGCGGCGATGCCCGAGGCGAGTCCACCACCGGAGAGTTGCACCAGGACGAGAGCGGCATCCGGGACCTGCTCGATCATCTCCAGTCCGAGCGTGCCTTGCCCGGCGATGATGGCCGGGTGGTCGAAGGGCGGCAGCATCACCAGTCCCTCCTGCGCCACCAGCCGTTCGACCTCCTGCTGCGCCTCGTCCTGACTGTTGCCGATGATGCGGACATCCGCGCCAAGCCGACGGATTTCGTCGAGCTTGTTGCCCGGCACCAGTCGCGACATGCAGATCACCGCACGCATGCCTTCGAGCTTCGCAGCATGGGCCAGCGCACGGCCATGATTGCCGGTCGACGCCGCGACCACGCCGCGCGCCTTCTCCTCGGCGCTCAGCGAAGCAACGGCATTCGAGGCGCCGCGCAGCTTGAAGCTGCCGGTGGTCTGGCGGTGTTCAAGCTTGAGGTGGACGGGGATGCCCAGTCGTTCGGAAAGGCTGTGAGATAACCCTGTCGGCGTGCGTTCGATTTTGCCGGCAATTCGCTCCCGGGCGGCACGAATATCGTTAAGGGTGACTGTCGTCATGATCGTCAATCGCGCGGCAAAGGCAGCGTCATCAGACGGCCAAATTCGGGATGCGACGTCCCGTCGCCACACAACCGCAAACAATTCCAGGCGCTGGCCTGATTGCTGGTGACGACCGGGCGGTCGATCGCCTGTTCCATGCCGGGAACCGCGAGCGCTCCGCGCAATGCGGTGCAGGACACGAACAGTGCATCGGCCTCAGCGTGTGTCGCCTCTCGTGCGAGATCGACAATCGCTGCCGGCGCAATGCGCGCCATCTCGCGATCGTCCTCGAAGCCGAGACAGGTGAAGCTGACGATCTCAAAGCCGCGCTCGCCGAAATACGTCGCCATCGGCCTGGAGGTTTCGACGGTGTAAGGGGTGAGGATGCTGATCTTTTTCGCGCCCAGCGCCTGCAGCCCGCGCACGCCGGCCATCGGCGGCGTGACGACGGGAACACCCGGCTTGGCAGACTGGATCGCGGCCTCGATTTCAGCGTCGCCAATCACCACCGAGGCCGAGGTGCAGGAGTAGCAGATCGCGTCGAGCGGCTCGTCTGGCAGGATCAGCGCGGCGCCCGCCGCCAGCTCCGGCTGCATCTTGCGAAGGTTTTCCGGCGTCGTCGGATTCTTGTAGGGAATGCGCGCGACATAGACGCCGACCCGCTCGCTCGCCACCATGCGGCGGAAATCCGGTTCGCTGGTGTGGTCGGTGGCAAGGATGATCAGGCCGACGCGCTTTTCCAGCGGGCGCGCATCGAGCGCCGGCCTTGTCGGCATCAGCCTGATTTCGGGCAGCGGTTTCATCTTGAGAATTACCTTTCGATCTTGCCGTAGCGATGTTCCAGCCAGCGCAGCAGCACGACCGAGAAGAGGCTGATGACGAGGAAGAAAGCGCCGACCAGCGTGATCGGCTCAATGTAGCGGTAGTAGGTGTTGGCGACGCTCTTGGCCTGGTTCATCAGCTCCAGCACGGTGATCGCCGATAGGAGCGGCGTCTCCTTGAACATGGCGATGAAATAGTTGGCCAAAGCCGGGATCATCGGTGGGATCGCTTGCGGAATGATGATGTTGGTCCAGGTCTGCGTGGCGCTCAGATTGCAGGCCTTGGCCGCCTCCCACTGGCCGCGCGGCACGTTGTCGATGCCGGCGCGATAAACTTCCGCCGTGTAGGTGCCGTAGTGCAGGCCGAGCCCGATGACGCCGGCGACCAAGGGCGGCAAAAGGATGCCGAAATCCGGCAGGACATAGAAGATGAAATAAAGTTGCACCAGAAGTGGCGTGCCGCGGATGAATTCGGCCGCCCAGCCGATGCTGCGTGACAGGACCTTGTTGGGCGAGCGTCGCGCCAGCGCGATGCCCAGACCCACAATCGCGGCCAGCACCGAGCCGAGCAGCGTCGCCAGGATGGTGATCTTCACGCCCTGGATCAGCGTTGGCAGGATTTCCCAAACGAAGTTCCAATCCCAATCCATCAGACGCGCACCCCGTCGAGGCCGCGCGCCATGCGGCGTTCCAGAGAACGCACGCCCCAGGAGATGATCAGCGCCAGGGCGAAATAGATGATCAGGATGGTGGTGAACGGCGCCAGCGTGTTGCCGGTCTGCGAGCGCACGACCTGCGCCTGAAAGGTGAGATCGGCGAGCGAGATCAGCGACACCACGGAGGTCGCCTTGAGCAGTTCGATGGCATTGTTGCCGAAGGTCGGCAGCATGACCAGTAGCGCCTGCGGCAGGATGACGTGGCGCATGCCTTGCCAGCGGCCGAGGTTGAGCGCGATGCAGGTTTCATATTGTTCGCGGCCGACCGACTGGATGGCGCCGCGTACCACCTCGGCCGCATAGGCGCCGACATTGAGGCCCAGCGCCAGCACGCCCGCCTGCAGCGGGGTCAGTTCGAGGCCGATCAACGGCAACACGAAATAGGCAAAAAACAGCTGCACGAAGATCGAGGTGCCGCGGAAGAATTCTATATAGGCGGTGGCCAGCCAGCGCAGCGCAAAGAAGCGCGACACGCGGCCCATGCCGGCGAGGAAGGCCATGATCAGGGCGAGCACCGACCCCATCAGCGTCAGCTCGATGGTGACAAGCGCTCCCTGCAATATGAGGCCGAGGTAGCCGGACCACTGGGTCATTCGGGTTCCAACGTTGGCGGTTAGCTTCCTTCTCCCCGTTCACGGAGAGAAGATGCCAGTCCACCCTCCGAAGCTGCAGCGCAGCTGCTGCGGAGGACGGGCAGGCAGATGAGGGGCAGCGCTAAATTCTCAGAACCTGGCGCCGCCCCTCATCCGGCCTTTCGGGCCACCTTCTCCCCGTGAACAGGGAGAAGGCAAAAACGGCGCTATTTCGCCGCGCAGAGCTTGTCCCGCGTGGTCGACATCGCGGCTGCGGCCGAGAAGCCGTAGGGCTCGATGATCTTGGCGAACTCGCCGGATTTCTTCAGCTTGGCGAGCTCGACATCGAAGGCATCGCGCAGGGCCTCATCGCCTTTCTTGAAGGCGGCGCCGTCGCAATAGACCGGCGCGCCGACCACCGGGGCGATGACTTCGAGGTTCGGATCGTTGGCTTTCTTGACGAGGTCGTTGATCGACAGGACGGGAAGCGAATAGGCATCGATGCGACCGTCCTGCAGCATCTTCAGGCCGCTCTGGCCGTCCGGCACGACGATGACGCGCTCGCGCGGCACGCCGGCGTTGAGCGCCAGCTTCTCCTCGGTGCCGCCGCCCGGCGCGCCGATGGTGGCCGACGTGTCCTTGGCGACGTCCTCGTAGCTCTTGAAGCCCTTCGGATTGCCCTTCTTCACCAACATCGCCTCGGCGTCGCACAGCACCGGCTCGGAATAGACGACCGCCGCGCAACGCTCCGGCTTCATGAACAGGCCGGCGGTGACGACGTCGAAGCGGCCGGCCTGCAGGCCGGGGATCATCGCGCCATACTCCGAAATGGAAGCGACGATGTCGGCAACACCGAGGCGCTTGAAGACCTCGCGCGCCACGTCGGGCGCCGCACCCGAAACCTTGCCGTCGGCAGCGACCGCAGTATAGGGCGGCTCGTTGGCGATGGCGACGCGGGCAAAGCCCTGTGCCTTCAATTGCTCGAGCTTGCTGTCATCGGCCGAACCGGTGCTCGACGCGGCGAGCACCGCCGTCAGTGCGAGACCGGCGACGCCGGCCAGAATGCCAAGTTTCTTCATTGTTCCCAACTCCTTGTTGTCTTCTTGGTTTTGTCTGGGGCGGTCTTCCGCCCCGCAAAGCGGTCAGACACGATGTCCGGCCGCGATGATCTTCTTCAGGAAGCCTTGCGTGCGCTCCTGCTTTGGATGGCGGAAAATCTCGTCTGGTTTGCCCTCTTCGACGATCTTGCCGCGGTCGAAGAACAGCACGCGGTCGGCGAAGTCGTGGGCAAAGCCCATCTCGTGGGTGACCAGCAGCATGGTCATGTCGGTCTCTGCGGCGAGCTTGCGCATGACATTCATCACCTCCTCGACCAGCTCCGGATCGAGGGCCGACGTCACCTCGTCGAACAGCATGATCTTCGGCGACAATGCCAGCGCACGGGCAATCGCCACGCGCTGCTTCTGGCCGCCGGACAGCTGCGCCGGCATCGACTTCGCCTTGTCGGCCATGCCGACCATGTCGAGCAGTTCCATGGCCCGCTTTTCAGCGGCGGCGCGAGGCGTGCCCTTGGTCAGCATCGGCGCCAGCGTGACGTTATCCATGACGCATTTGTGCGGAAACAGATTGAACAGCTGGAAGACCATGCCGATCTTCTGCCGCATCTTGGTCAGGTGCCGCTCGTCGGCGGGCAGCAGCTGGCCGTTGCGCTCCATGTGATAGAGCTGCTCGCCATCGATCTGGATATGGCCGCCGTCGATCTTCTCCAGCGTCATCAGGATGCGCAGGATCGTCGTCTTGCCCGAGCCGGACGGGCCGATCAGCGCCAGCTTCTCGCCGGGCATGACCTGCATCGACAGGCCGTCCAGCACCTTGAACGAGCCGAAGCTCTTCGAAATGGCGTCGACCTTGATGATGGGTGTGGACAAATGAATTTCCCCTGCTGGAGAAGCCTGTGCCCTTAACGATGGGGAACGCGCCAAATCATGTCAATTGGGAAAATAAAATCATGACAATATTTCCGGCGCTGCATGATTTCAGGGCAATTTCCGCTCAGATAGCGAGCAGCAGATGCTCCGGATCGCCAAGCAGCAGCTTGGTGACAACGCCTAAGCCGGCGCGCAGTTCCCCCTCGGTGGTCGAGCCTAGCGAGATGCGCACCGCCGGGTGCCAAGGCGTATCCGAAATGCGAAAAGAGGTGCCGGGCGCTATTGCCACGCCTTGCAAACGGGCTTGGGCGACAAAACTCTCCTCGGCGCGGTCGGGTGGCAGCTGCAGCCAGACATGCAGCCCGTCGCGCCTGGCGCGGTAGTCGACCCCGGCCAGCACCTCGGCGGCGATATCCTGGCGGCGGCGTAAGGCCGTGCGCTGCCAGCGGACGAGTTCCATCGCGGTGCCGTCGGTCACCCATTTGGTGGCGATCTCGGCCACCAGCGGCGTCGCCATCCAGTTCGACACTAGATGCCGGTTGGCCACCGCCGCGACGTAGCGATCCGGCGCTGCGAGATAGCCGATGCGCAGGCCAGGTACGGTGATCTTGGTGAAGGACGTGACGTAGAGCGTGCGCTCCGGTGCAAAGGCCGCGACAGGCGGCGGCCGGTCCTCCACCAAGGGACCCAGCACATCGTTCTCGATGATGGCGATGTCGTGCTTGCGCGCGACCGCGGCGATCTCTTCGCGCCGTCTGGCGTCCATCAGCGTCGCCGTCGGGTTGATCACCGAGGGCTGCACGAATACCGCGCGAATGTCGGTGAGCCGGCAGGCCTCGTCCAGCGCCTCGGGGATCAAGCCATTGCCGTCGATCGGCAGCCCTTCGAGGTTGAAGCCGAGATAGCGCGCCAGCGGCACCAGCGTGTGGTGGCCGATAGCCTCGGTGGCGACAGTCGATCCCGGCGGCGCAACGCTCATCAGCGCTACAGTCATCCCAGCAGTGGCGCCGTTGGTCAGGCTGATATTCTGCGCGGAGACGTCAAGCCCGCACAGTTTCAGCCATTCGACCGCCACCGCGCGGTGGCGCGGAAACACCATGTTGGGCCGAAACGACAGCGCCGAACTCGATGGCAGGTTTTCGGCCAGCCAGCCCAGCGCCTGCTTCAGCCGCTCCAGATGCATCGGCTCGCAGACCGGCTTCAGGATCGACAGATCGATGACCTCGCCGAGGCGCTCCGGCAGATAGGGCGGCTCCGGTTCGCGGCGCTGCGTCTGGACAAAGCTGCCACGGCCGATCTCGCCCGAAATCAGGCCGCGCCGGATCAGTTCTTCGTAGGCGCGGCTGACCGTCTGCACCGACAGTTTTAAATCGTCTGCCAGCCTTCGATGCGTTGGAAGCCGCGCGCCGTTGGCCAGCCGCCCGTCATGAATGGCGCGGGCGAACTGGTCGGCCAGCGTTTGATAGGCTGGCCGGCGGATGAGCGCAGGGTCGGGTTGCCATGATGTCATGACTTAATAGAGATCGAAATCAGTGCAATTGACAATCGAAATAATGCGCCGTCATGGTGATGCCGACAAAAAGCGGACGCCGATGACATCGAAACTCGACGCGGTCGACCTCAGGATACTCGACGCCATCCAGCGCGACGGGCGCATCACCAAGCTGGCGCTGGCCGAACAGGTCGGGCTGTCGCCGACGCCGTGCTGGATGCGGCTGCGCAAGCTGGAGAAGGCAGGCATCGTCTCGGGCTACCACGCCAGGATCGCCATGCGCGTGGTGGCGCCGGTCGCCACCGTGTTGATGGAGGTGACGCTGGCCAGCCATCGCCAGGCCGATTTCGACCGCTTCGAACGCGTCATCCGCGACATCCCCGAAATCGTCGCCTGCTGGTCGGTGGGCGGCGGCGTCGACTATGTGGTCAAGGTGATGACGCGCGACATCGACGCCTATCAGCGGCTGGTCGACGACCTGCTGGAGCGCGAGATCGGCATCGACCGCTACTTCACCTACATCGTCACCAGGACGGTGAAGGACGAAATCGTGCTGCCGATAGCCGATCTGCTGCCGGCGTCGGCATAAGCCCGGAGAGAATGTCTGTCGGGACGGCACAATAGAGAGAGTCTCTCTCCTTCAGGGCGTCGAAACAGTCTCTCTGTCTGCATGTGACGGATAGTCTTCCCGCATCGTCCGAACCGGGAGGCCTCGACCATGTCCGCGCATTTTGCCCGCTCGCATCGCCATGAGGCGCTCGACCGCCTCTCCGACCGCCGGCTGCTGCGCGAGCTTGCCTATGTCGATGGGCATTGGACCGCGAGCGAAGCGGCCGAAAGCTTTGAAGTCACCGATCCGGCCACAGGCGCGACGGTCGCGTTTGTCGCCGCGCTCTATGCGCAGCAAACGACAAGGGCAATCGGTGCCGCCGCGCGTGCCTTCCCGGCTTGGCGGTCACTGCTGCCGCAGGAGCGGTCGAGAATTCTGCGAAAATGGTTCGAGCTGATCATCGCGGCGAAAGACGACCTTGCCCTGCTGATGACTTTGGAACAGGGCAAGCCGCTGCAGGAATCGCTCGGCGAAATCGACTATGCCGCCTCTTTCGTCGAATGGTATGCCGAAGAGGCAAAGCGCCTCAACGCCGAGAGCGTCACCAGCCATCTGCCGAATGCCGAGATGATGGTGCGGCGCGAGCCGCTCGGCGTTGTCGGCGTCGTCACGCCCTGGAATTTTCCGGCGGCGATGCTGACCCGCAAGGCGGCCGCCGCACTCGCCGCCGGCTGCACCATCGTCGCACACCCATCCTCGGAGACGCCGCTGTCGGCGCTGGCGCTGGCTGAACTCGGCGAGCGCGCCGGCCTGCCCGCCGGCGTCTTCAATGTCATCACCGGCAAGGCTGCTACCATTGTCGGTCGCATGTGCGAGGACCCGCGCGTTCGCGCCATAAGCTTCACCGGCTCGACCGAGATCGGCCGGCTGATCGCGGCGCAAAGCGCGCCGACGATGAAGCGGCTGGTGATGGAGCTTGGGGGCCACGCGCCGCTGATCGTCTTTGCCGATACCGATCTGGACAAGGCGGTGAGCATCGCCATCGATGCCAAATTCGCCACCTCCGGCCAGGACTGCCTCGCCGCCAACCGCATCTACGTCCAGCGCCCGATCTACGATCGCTTCTGCGCCGCTTTTGCCAGGCGTATCGAGGCGCTGCGCACCGGCAACGGCCTTACCGACAAGATCGACATCGGGCCGCTGATGCATGAGCGTGCCGTCGCAAAGGTCGAAGAGCAGGTCGCCGATGCCATCGCTCGTGGCGCGCGCTGCCTCACCGGCGGCAAGCGGCATCAGGCCGGGCCGCTGTTCTACCAGCCGACGTTGCTGGCCGATGTCAGCGACGAAGCGCTGATCATGCGCGAGGAGACCTTTGGGCCGGTCGCCGCAGTCACGCCGTTCGACAGTGAGGACGAGGTGATCGCCCGTGCCAACGCCACAGAATATGGCCTCGTCGCCTATGTCGTTACCGAGAATGGCGCCCGCCAGCAACGTATGGGCCGCGCGCTCGACTACGGCATGGTCGCCATCAACCGCGTCAAGATCACCGGAGCGCCGATCCCCTTCGGCGGCGTCAAGCAATCCGGCATCGGCCGCGAAGGCTCGCGCCACGGGCTCGAAGCTTTCACCGATCTGAAGTACCTCTGTCTGGACGTCACATAGTCCGTCCGGCCATCTCTCAAGGAGTCAAAAAATGCTCGACCAGTCCAACGAACTCAACGCCTGGGATCGCGACCATTTCTTCCATCCTTCGACCCATATGGGCACGCATGCGCGGGGCGAGAGCCCGACCCGCATCATGGCCGGCGGTGAAGGCGTCACCGTCTGGGACAACAATGGCAAGAAGAGCATCGATGCCTTTGCCGGTCTCTATTGCGTCAATGTCGGCTATGGCCGCCAAAAGATCGCGGATGCCATCGCCACCCAGGCGAAGAACCTCGCCTATTACCACGCCTATGTCGGCCACGGCACCGAGGCTTCGATCACACTGGCCAAGATGATCATCGACCGCGCGCCGAAGGGCATGTCGAGGGTCTATTTCGGCCTCTCGGGTTCGGATGCCAACGAGACCAACATCAAGCTGATCTGGTACTACAACAACGTGCTTGGGCGGCCGGAGAAGAAGAAGATCATCTCGCGCTGGCGCGGCTATCACGGCTCGGGCGTGATGACGGGATCACTGACCGGGCTCGACCTGTTCCACAATGCGTTCGACCTGCCGCGCGCACCGGTCCTGCACACCGAGGCGCCCTATTATTTCCGCCGCGCCGACCGCTCGATGAGCGAGGAGCAGTTCTCGCAGCATTGCGCCGACAAGCTTGAGGAGATGATCCTGGCTGAAGGTCCCGAAACCGTCGCCGCTTTCATCGGCGAGCCGATTCTCGGCACTGGCGGCATCGTGCCGCCGCCGGCCGGCTACTGGGAGAAGATCCAGGCGGTGCTGAAGAAGTATGACGTGCTGCTGGTCGCCGACGAGGTGGTGACGGGCTTCGGCCGTCTGGGCACCATGTTCGGCTCCGACCATTACGGCATCAAGCCAGACCTCATCACCATCGCCAAGGGCCTGACCTCGGCCTATGCACCGCTGTCGGGCGTCATCGTTGCCGACAAGATGTGGCAGGTGCTGGTGCAGGGCTCCGACAAGCTTGGCTCGCTCGGCCATGGCTGGACCTATGCGGCGCACCCGATCTGCGTTGCCGCCGGCGTCGCCAATCTCGAACTGATCGACGAGATGGACCTGGTGACAAATGCCCGCGAGACCGGCGCCTATTTCCGCGCCGAACTCGCCAAGGCTGTCGGCGGCCACAGACATGTCGGCGACGTGCGCGGCGATGGCATGCTGGCGGCAGTCGAATTTGTCGCCGACAAGGACGACCGGGTGTTCTTCGACGCCTCGCTCAAGATCGGGCCGCAAGTGGCGACAGCACTTGCCGCCAGCGGCGTCATCGGCCGCGCCATGCCGCAGGGCGACATACTAGGCTTCGCGCCGCCGCTCTGCTTGACGCGTGAGGAAGCCGACATCGTCGTTTCGAAAACCGCCGATGCCGTCAACAGCGTGTTTTCCAATCTCTGAGATCGACCCATGAATGCCATGACCAAGACCCTCCCCGCCACCATGGCCGCCGTGCTGCTCACCGGGCATGGCGGACCGGAAAAGCTCGTCTATCGCAGCGATGTGAAAGTGCCTGTGCCTGCCGCCGGCGAGGTGCTGGTCAGGGTCAGCGCTTGCGGTATGAACAACACCGATGTCTGGGTACGCCAAGGCGCCTATGGCACGGAGGAGGACGCTGCCGCCGTGTCGACGTGGCGGCGGCAAGGCAACACGCTTACCTTCCCGCGCATCCAGGGCACCGACACGGTCGGCACCATCGCTGCCGTCGGCGAAGGCGTTTCCCCGGGCCGTATCGGCGAACGGGTAATGGTCGATTTTTCGATCTACAACCGCGACGACGATTCCCTCGCCGACATTGACTATATGGGCCACGGTCGCGACGGCGGGTACGCCGAGTACCAGGCGGTGCCGGGCGAGAATGCGCATTTCGTCGATACTGACATGAGCGACGTCGAACTCGCCACCTTCTGCTGCGCCTACCTCACCGGCGAACAGATGCTGGAGCGCGCCGGGCTGAAAGCCGGCGAACGCGTGCTGGTCACCGGCGCCTCGGGCGGCGTCGGTTCCGGCATCGTGCAGCTGGCGCGGGCGCGCGGCGCCATTCCCTATGCGGTCGTCGGCAAGGGCAAGGAGCAGGCGGTGCGCGACATCGGCGCCGAAGCGGTCATTACCCGTGGGGTTGCCGATCTTCCCGCCGCCGTGAATGAAGCCACTGGCGACCAGCCGATCGATGTGGTCGCCGATCTCGTCGGCGGCGTGATCTTCAACGACCTGCTGCGCATCCTGCGACCTGAAGGCCGCTACACCACCGCCGGCGCCATCGCCGGCCCGGTCGTGCAGCTCGATCTCAGGACCATGTATCTCAAGCAGCTGCAACTGCACGGATCGAGCCAGGGCACGCGCGCCGACTTCCGCCGCATCATTGGATACATCGAAGCGAAGAAAATCCGGCCGCTGGTCGGCGGCGTCTACAGGCTCTCCGATTTTCACAAGGCGCAGGCAGACTTTATTGTCAAGGACTTCGTCGGCAAGCTGGTGATCGTGCCGGACGCCATGTGGAACCCGAATATCCGCACATAACGCCCCTACGTCAGAGCTCGTCGTAAACGGCATCATCAACACCTTGCGGCGTGGAGTCGTCGAAACCCAGCATGCGGTTGGTGACGTAGCCGAATCCGACACCGGCGCCGGGATCGGCAAAACCGAGGGCGCCGCCCCAGCCGCCATCGCAGCGACGCGCGACTGGCATAGGCGGCGTCGTCGAGTTGAAAGCCGGCGGCGAATTGTCGGCGCTTGAGAACATAGCGCATATGAGGCGAACCGAATCATCGCAACGAATGCAAGCCACAGGCCGGCAACCAGACCCTGCATCTTGACAGACGAGGCGAAAGCCAAAAGAGTGAAACCGGTTTCACTGGAGACCACCGGTGCATTTCGACCTGTCCATTCTTCTGCCGCATCTGGGTTTTCTGGCGCGCGGCGCCGAACTCACGGCCGCGGCTTGCGCGCTGTCGCTGGTAGGAAGCGTCTTCATGGGCGCGTTGGTGGCGATCGCACGCACCTCCGCCTCGGCACTGCTTCGACGGATCGCCTTCGTCTATGTCGATCTCTTCCGCAATGTGCCGTTCATCGTCCAGCTGTTCTTCTTCTATTACGGCCTGCCCGAGCTCGGCATTTACATCGATGCCTTCACCACCGGCGTCGTGGCGCTTTCGATTGCCGGCGGCGCCTATGCCTCCGACATCATTCGCGCCGGCATCCTCGCCATCGACCAGGGCATCATCGACGCCGCTGAAGTGAGCGGCCTGTCCAGGCGCAAGATCTTCACCCGCATCGTGCTGCCGATTGCGCTGCGCACCTCCGTGCGACCGCTCGGATCCGTGCTCATCAACATGATCCTTACGTCCTCGATCCTCTCGACAATCACGCTCAACGAGCTCACCGGCTCAGCCCAGATCGTGGTCTCGCAGACCTATCGGCCCTTCGAGGTCTATATGGTGCTGCTCTGTGCCTATGCGGCCCTGACTTATCTGGTTTCGCTGGGCGTCACCCTGCTCCACCGCCATCTCAATCGGGACATGATGGAGGCGGTCGGCTGATGCGGTTCAGCGATTTCACCTCCTACGACCTGATCCTGCTGGCGCAAGGTCTCGGCACCAACGTCGCGCTGTTTCTCGTCACCTCTCTGATCGGACTGCTGATTGGCCTGAGCTGGGCGCTGGTGCGGTTCTACCGTGTGCCGGTTCTGGCCCAGGTCGTCACCTTCCTGTCGGAGCTGTTGAAGAACTCGCCGGTGTTGGTGCAGCTGTTCCTGGTGTTCTTCGGCCTGCCGGCGCTGTTGCATATAAGGGTGACGCCGGTCACCGCAGCGACCATCACTCTGTCGGCGAACACCGCGGCATTCGTCTATGTCATCGCGGTCTCGGCGATCGAGTCGATCGAACGCGAGCAGGTCGAGGCCGCGCGTGTCTTCGGCCTGACCCGGTGGCAGGTCCTGCGCCATATCGTTTCGCCCCAGGCTGCCGCCTTCGCGGTCGGCCCGCTCGTCGCGCTGCTGGTCAACCAGCTTCAGGTGACGTCGCTGATTTCTGTCATCGGCGTCGTCGACCTGACCAAGATTGGCCACATCCTCAACATGCGAACCTTGAAGCCGTTCGTGGTCTGGACCGTCGTCGGGCTGCTCTACTATGGCGCGGCAAAGCTGGTCGCCCTGCTTGGCGAGCGTCTTGAAAACCGCCTGCGGGCGCACAGCGCCTGGCGGGGGCTTTAACATGCTCAAGATCGAAAACGTGCACAAAGCGTTCGGCGAGGTCACTGTGCTGGACGGCGTCGACCTGACGATCGCGCCCGGCGAAGTGGTCTCGATCCTCGGGTCGTCGGGGTCCGGCAAGTCGACACTGATCCGTTGCATCAACGGCCTCGAAATGCTGAAGTCGGGCCGCATCACGGTCGACGATTTCGATGTCAGCAAGCCGAAGGAGCTGGCCGAGGCGCGCAAGCGCTCAGGCACCGTCTTCCAGCTGTTCAACCTCTATCCGCATATGAGCGCGCTTCAGAACATTACGCTCGCCCCGATCGAGGTGCTGAAGATGCCGCGCCCTGAGGCCGAGGCGCTGGCGCGCAAGCTGCTCGAGTCCGTCGGCCTCGCCGATCGGGCCAACGCCTACCCGGCGCAGTTGTCGGGCGGGCAGCGCCAGCGTGTCGGCATCTGCCGGGCGCTCGCCATGCAGCCGCGCTATCTGCTGCTCGATGAAGTGACCAGCGCGCTCGACCCGGAAATGACTTCCGAGGTGCTGGCCATCCTGGCAAAGCTCGCCGCGCAAGGCACGACGATGCTGTTCGTCACCCACGAGATCGAATTCGCGCGCGAGATTTCCAACCGCATCGTCTTCCTCGACAAGGGCAGGCTGGTGGTCGATCTGCCAACGGATCGTTTCTTCGCCGCGGACGGCGGCCGGGCGCAGCCGCGGGTTGCGCAGTTTCTCTCCAAGATGCGCAAGGACTAGGAATGCTGCTGTTAGCCAACAACGAAGCATGGCCGGGATTCGAAACCTCGGTGCAAATGCTGCGCGATGGCGCCGTCAGCCTGGACGCGATGGTTGCCGGCATCGGCATGGTGGAGAAAGAGGTCAAGGTTCGCAGCGTCGGTTATGGCGGCTGGCCGAACATGCTGGGCGAGATGGAGTTCGACGCCGGCGTCATGGACGGCAATACAAGAGAGGTCGGTTCAGTCGGCGCCGTGCCAAGGACCTTGGCGGTCGCTGCCCTGGCGCAGCAGGTAATGAAGCGCCTGCCGCATGTGATGCTGACCGGCGAAGGGGCGCGGCGCTTTGCCAGCGAAATCGGTTTTGCCGAAGACGAAGTCTTGTTCGAGGACAGCAAGCGCGTCTGGTGGGAGCGGCTGCAACAGGAACTCACACCGCAACAGCTGGCGAAATTCCCCGATATCGATCTGGCGCCGCTCAGCCGTACTATCACCGATCCCGAGCGGGTCCGCGACACCACCGTCTTCCTGTCGGCGGATGCGCGGCGCGGCGTCCATGCCGCGAGTTCGACCTCGGGCTGGGCGTGGAAATATCCGGGCCGGCTCGGCGATTCTCCCATTCCCGGCGCAGGCTTTTACGCCGACAGCCGCTATGGCGCGGCGGCGTGCACCCATACCGGCGAGATGACGATGCGCTGCGCCACCGCACGGACCGTCGTGCTGGCCATGAAGCTTGGCCGATCCCTGTCGGATGCGGTCGCGCTGGCGGTCGAGGAACTGGCTGAACTCGACACCGGCTTCCTGGCCGGAGTGGTCATCCACGCCGTCGACGCCGAGCAGAACCACGAGGTGGTGAATTTCAGATGCGAGGGCGAGGTCCGCTACTGGCTCTGGAAGGATTCCATGCCCGCACCCGAATTGCGGGCAGCAAAACGTGTCACTAGAAAATAAGGAGAGGAACCATGAAAACCGTACTGCGTGCCTTCGCCGCGCTGGCCATCGTGGCCGGTTCGGCTTTTCCGGCCCTTGCCGGCATGATTGACGACATCCGCTCACGCGGCACCATTCGCATCGGCGTATCGCTCGGCGGCGAGCCGATCGGCTTTCGCGATGCACAAAACAACCCTGTCGGCTACGATGTCGATGTCGCGACGCTGCTGGCGCAAAAGCTCGGGGTGCAGGTCGAGTTCGTCGACGTCTCGGGCGATGCCCGTATTTCCATGCTGGTGTCGGGACAGATCGATGTCGCGGTCGCAAACACCTCGGCAACGCTCGAGCGGGCCAAGACCGTCAACTTCACCATCCCCTACAACCGGGCCGGGCTGCGCGTCATCGTCCAGAAGGATGCCGGGATAACCGACCTCAAGGGGCTCGCCGGCAAGAAGGTTGTCGTCGGCCGCGGCACCACGGGCGAAACCTTCCTCAAGGCGGCCGTGCCGGAAGCAGAGCTCGTCTATGTCGACCAGTTCGCGCCCGACGGGGTTCTGCAGCTGCAACAGAAGCGCGTCGATGCGGCGATCGAGGATTCCTCGCTGCTCGATTACCTCGCGACCAAGACACCGAGCCTGGTGACGCTGCCTGGCCTCTATTCCAACGATCCGATCGGCATCGCGGTCGCCAAGGGCGATCCCGAATTCGTCCGCTGGCTCGACATGTTCGTGTCCGACTTCATCCAGTCGGGCACCTATGAGACGACCTACAAGAAGTGGTGGGGCCCGGACTCCAACCCGCCGGCGCTCAACCCGCTGTGGTGACACCCACTACCGTTAACCGATCGGCGCACACTCGAGGCGCCGTCGCAACGATCGCCGATGTCGCGCGGCTGGCAGGCGTGTCGCGTGCCGCGGCCAGCCGTGCGCTGTCGAGCGGACCGCGACCGGTCTCGGCGGACAAACGCGAACGTGTCGTGCAGGCCGCCGCGCAGCTCGGCTACAAACCCAATCTCCTGGCGCAAAGCCTGACCACCAAGACCGTCAATCTGGTTGCCGTCGTGGTCAACCACATTCACGACCTTTCAGATCTCGACCTGTTCGACCGGCTGCTCGACGCAATCCAGTCGATCGGCAAGCAGGTCATCCTCATCCGCATCGGCTCGGCGGAAGGGGTCGAGGATTTTCTGCGCAACGGCGTTGCCTATCATGTCGATGCCGCCGTGGTGTTCTCCGACTTTGCCGATGCAGCGACGGTGCGGCGCATGTTTCGCTCGGACCTGGTCATCATGCTGAACGGACTGCATGACGATCTGTCACCCACAATCATTCCCGATGAAGGCGTCGGCATCGTCGAGGCCGTGGCGGATGCGGCGGCCAAGCGCGCGCGCACGGCCAGCCTGCTGACCGGCCGTTCGTCCTCGCGGGTCGAACAGCTGCGCATCGGCCACTACCTCGAAGCGTTCCGGCATCATGGAATTGAACTGCTGCAGACGGTCCAGGGAGACTATTCCTACGAGTCGGGCTATGCGGCAGCCGCCGGCCTGACGGGACGCGGCTGTCCCGATGCGGTCTTTTGTACGTCCGACGCGATGGCCATGGGTGTTCTGGATGTCTGCCGGGCGGATTTCCCCGACAACCGGCCCAGCCGCTTCCGCCTCTATGGCTTCGACAATGTGTCCCTGACCAATTTCGACGCCTACCCGATATCGTCAATCGGCTACGACAAATCAGACTATGTGGGTCATATCGTCGGCGCCCTCTCCAATCCGCAGGTCTTCATGCCCGGCCAGCCGCCTGTCGTTATATTGACCCGGCTGATTTCGCGCTTGACCGCGTAACTAGCGCCGATGTTGGACTGCTTGTCCGGCGTCGATCTCCCAGAGATCGAACGGAGATCGCGCCGGACAATGTACCGGCGCCTACTGCAATTTCGCCTGCAGCGCGTTGACGTCGTCGGTTGTCATTTCACCGTCGGTCGTCACCTTGCCGTCGACGATCTTCCACAGCCGGAACGGACCGGTGATGTCGCCATATTTGTCGAAGCTGACCGGACCGATGACGCCTTCATAGCGGATCGGCTTGCCGTCCTTGATCAGGCCGAGCGCCTTGGCGAACTCGTCCTTGCCGGCATAGATCGGTGTGCCGGCAGGATCGACCGCCTTGTACATGGCATCCTTGATCTTGGCTGGATCCTCGGAGCCGGCAATGGCAATGGCGAGACCGACAATGGCGCCGGCATCATAGGAACGGTCGGCTGCCGGGTTCGACGGTTCGATGCCCGAAAACTCCTTGTAGTTTTTCAGGAAATAGTCGGTGGATGCCGTCGGGCTGGTGCCGGAAGAGGTACCATAGGCATCCTTCAGATAATCGGCGCCGACGGATTCGATGAAGTCCGGGCTGTTCATGCCGTCATTGAGCAGGAATTTCTGCACGCCGCCCTGCGATATCCAGGTGCGGGCGACCGTTGCGCCGTCGACCGGCGTGCTGACGAGGTAGAGTCCGTCCGGCTCGCCTCCCATCGCCGCCGTCACTTCCGAAGCATAGCTCGACTGCTTTTCATTATAGGGCGTGTCGGAGACGATGGTGCCGCCGAGCGCTTTGTAGGCACGCGAGAATTCGGCCACCATGTTGACGCCGAAGTCGTTGTTGACATGGATGATCGACAGTTTCTTGAAGCCCTTGTCGATGGCGTATTTGGCGGCGGCCACGCCTTGCAGCGCATCCGACGTGATGGTGCGGAAGAAGATGCCGTTGGTCTTGCCGTCGCGGCCAAGGGCGGTCAGCGTCGGCGAGGACGAAGCCGGCGACACCTGCACGATCTTGGCCGGCCCGGTGACCGAGGTCAAAATCGGGATCGACACCGAGGAGATGATGCCGCCGATGATCACCGGCACCTTCTTGACCTGTACCAGCTGGGTCGCGGCATCGACCGCGATATTGCCCTGGCTCTGGCTGTCGCGCGTGTCGGTTGCGAGATCGCAGCCGCGTACGCCACCGGCTTCATTGATGTCGCGGAAGGCCATTTCGACGGACTTCGCGCCGGCCTGGCCGTATTCGCCGGCCGGACCGGTGAGCTCCATGACCAGGCCGACGGTGATCTTGCAGTCCGCTGCGTGTGCGGCGCCGGCCATCGTCACGAGAGCCAGTGCTGTGGTGATTTGAAGTATCGTCTTCTTCATTGCCGTTCCCCTTTTCTTGTTTGAACTTTTGCCTGTTCAGCCTTCCGGCGCCTGCAGCCAGGTCTCATGCAGATGCCGCCATTCGACGCCGTTTGGTGCCGATGAACTGGTGGTGAAGACCGCACTGGACTGCCGGCGACTGTGTTTGCCGGCGCGCAGTTGCGCCTCGATGTAGAAGATGACGATCGTGTCCGCGTCCTGCCAACCCGGCCTGATGTCCTCGATCGATATGGCAAAACCGTCGTCGCAAGTGGCGCGGCTTGTCCGGACATGATCTACGACCGCGTCGCGATCGAGGATCTGGCCATTCGGCGCCACCATGGTGAGGCCTTCGCCCATGACAGCCTCGAAGCGGCCGAACTCCACAGCGTCGGCTCGCGCGGCGACAAACCAGTCGACGAAGAAGCGATGCAGGTCGATGATTTCAGCGCTGGCACGCGAAAAAAGGGAAGGCTCTCCGCTCATTTCTTCCCCGCATTGAGGTTGTAATGCATGATCGAGCCATGGCGGCCGTGACGGTCGCGCTCCAGCGTGTAGACATCGCCCGCGAGGCCGGTGCCTTGTGCGATGGCGGCAGCAATCCGCGCGCGATCGTCGGCGTCGAGCGCGACGTCCATGATTTTCGTATTGGCCAGCGCATGTGCCTGGTTGCGCGCACCGACAATGACGGCCGCGACCTGCGGCTGCTCGAGCACCCATGCCGAGGCGATGGTGGCGATGTCGACGCCGTGGCGATCGCCGACCGCTTTCAGCGCCTTGAGCAGGGACTGGAACAGCTCCCAGCCGCCGAAGTCGTCGATGATCAGCTTGTATTTGACCAGCGAGCGGTTTTCGAGCGGCGTGGAGGGCTCGGCCACGCCAAGCCATTTGTCGCTGAGGAAGCCGCCGGCCACCGAGCCGTAGCAGAGGAAGCGGACACCGTTCTTAGCGGCAAGACCCGCAAGGCTGTTTGCCGGCCGCTGGTCGAGCACTGAATATTGCAGTTGCTGGCTGACCAGCGGGATGCCCGCGGAGAGGATTTCGGCTAGCCTCGGCGTATCGAAATTGGTGGTGCCGAGATTGCGCACCTTGCCTTCCAGCCGAAGCTCGTCGAGCCAACCCATCGCCTCGACGTAACGAGGCTGGTCATAATCCCACCAGTGAAACTGCACGAGATCGATCCGCTCCGTCTTCAGCCTGCGAAGCGACTGATCGACGATGCCCCTGATGTAGTCGCGGCTGATGCTTGCCAGTCGTTCGAGGTCCGGCACCAGCTTGGTGTGCACCTTCATCCTGGCCGCAACATCGAGACCGCGATCGCGCGCCAGCCGCAGGCGCGCGGCGCCGATCAGTTCCTCGACGCCGGTGTAGATGTCGGCGCAATCATAGGTCCAGATGCCGGCATCGAAAGTGGCGATCAGGTCGGTCACCGCCTGGCTGCGGTCGACGGCGCCATGGCCACCGGCGAGCTGCCAGCCGCCGCGGATGACGCGCGAGATCGTATAGCCGGGGCTGAGTTCGATCGTCCTGGCGCTCATCTTTTGTCGGTCTCCTTCGGCAGCGGCACCGCTGTGGTTTCGGCATGGCTGAACCGCCGCTTGGCAATCCTGACAATGCGGAGCCGGCTGGCGCAATTGGGATCGGGACAGGCGATCTCGGCATCCGAGGTCATCCAGTCATTTGCATGCGTCGGGCGCTGCTTTGCCGCCAGGAGCGGCAACACGGCGGAGATCGAATAAATCGAAAAACCCTGCCCCGCCGGCAGCGACAGCATTTCGCCCTTGAGTTCGAAATAGTCGCCGGCCCTGGCGCCGCAATAGACCGGCCTGCCCTCGGGGATGACCGCTTCGACGCGCAGATCGAAGAGTTCGAAACTGTCGTCGGCCATTCAGGCCTCCACCAGGCTGAAGGTGATGTCACAGGCGCCGTTGCGGCGGATGACGCCGCAGGCGGCGGCAAACTGATCGCGCTCTCCGGCAAGCACGTGCGCGACCACGCTACCGGCCAGCCAGCCGATCGGGAACAGCAGCCGCGCCCCCTGCCCGTAGTACAGGCCGATATCGAAGATGGCATTGGGATTGCCGCCCCACACGCGTGGCGGCACATAGGACAGCACGATATCGCCGGGCTGCGGCGTCAGCGTTGCATTCTCCGGTGGCAGAGGCTGGGCATAGGCCTGGCCCTGGAGATCGGCTGACGGAACCGGGCACGAGATTTCCGGTCCTGTCCACATCGCATGGATGCCTGGGATGATGCGTGGCTGCGCCAGATACGCCAGCAGGAAGGCGGCATTCTCCGGCGCCTTTTCGGGCAATAGCAGCGCCGTCACGGAAAGCTTCGAGCGTGGTTCTGTGATGCCGATGGCGGGCTTGGTCATGTCAGTCCTTCGCCGATTGAAGTTTGTCGCGCAGGAAGGCGAAGGGGCGGCTGATGTCGGCTACCAGCGCCTCGCGCGCCGCTTGCGCATCCTGTTTGGCAAGTGCCGCGACAATTCGACGATGATAGTGGGCGGTATCAACCTCGCCTGCCTCGGAGAAGGCATAGATGGCGACGCGGATGCAGGGACCCGATTGAAGCCAGAGGCTTTCGATCATCGGGATCAGCACAGCCGAGCCGCAGCAGCGGTAGATCTCAAAATGGAAGCTCTGGTTGAGCGTCGCTTCGCGATCGATATCCTTCTTGTGCTTCAGGGCCCGCATCTCGTCCCACTCGCCCAGCATGGCTTCGATCGATGCGATCTGGCGCGGGCTCATGCGCCTGGCGGCAAGCGCGATCGCTTCGCCTTCGATGAGGGAGCGGGCACGCAGGAGGTCGTCGATGCGCTCCAGCGTGATCGGCGGCACGCGCACGGAACGGTTGGGCAGCGCCTCCAGCGCCTTTTCCGTGATCAGCCGGCCGAGCGCTTCGCGTACCGGCATGGTCGAGGTGACCAGCGCATCGGCAAGACCACGGATGGTCAGCACCTGGTTTGGCTCGAAAAGGCCACCGATCAGAGCACGGCGCAACTCGGAATAGACGCGATCCTGCACCGTCTCGCGGCCGACCGGCGTAAGCTGGGCTGCGATCGTCTCGTTGTTCTTTTCGATGGCAGCCTTCTGCATTACCGGCATTTGCCCCGTTTTCGGCTTGCGAATGAAATTAAAGCCGAATAGCGTGATCAAAGCAAGTGTGATCACAAATCAAAAATCAGGAGGCGACAACGATCGTCTTCGGCCAGAGGGTTTGATGAGCGATGCAGCGGAGCGCCAACGGCAGGAGACCCGTGCGCCAGTTCTGACGGCACGAAACGTCGTCAGGCGTTTTGGCGGCCTTGTCGCCGTCAACGATGTCTCGTTTGATGTCAAAGCGGGCGAAATCCTCGGCCTGATCGGGCCGAATGGCGCCGGCAAGACGACGATGTTCGATCTGTTGGCGGGCAGCATATTGCCAACCAGCGGCGATATCCTGCTCAATGGCACGCGCGTCTCCGGCGAAGCCGCTCATCTGCGTATCGGCCGTGGTCTTGGCCGCACCTTCCAGATCCCGCGCCCCCTGCCCAATCTGACGCTGATCGAAAACATCATGCTGGCGGCGCAGGGCCAAGCCGGCGAAAAATTGCTCGCCAACTTCGTCACGCCGTGGCGAGTGGCGGCACAGGAAAGAGCAGCCAGGGCAAAGGCACTCGAGCTGCTCGAGCTCGTCTCGCTCGCTCGGCTGGCGCACGAACCGGCGCGCGTGCTTTCCGGCGGTCAACGCAAGCTGCTCGAACTCGCCCGCGTCATGATGGCCGATCCGGCGATCATCCTGCTCGACGAACCGGCCGCCGGCGTCAACGCGACGCTGCTCGAGATCATCATCGACCGCATCCGCGACATCAACGCGCACGGCATCACCTTTCTGCTGATCGAGCACAATATCGACATGGTGACGCGGCTCTGCCATCGCGTCCTCGTCATGGCGAGCGGCCAGTTGCTCAGCGAAGGCACGGCGGAAGAGGTCGCCCGCGACCCGCGCGTCATCGAGGCCTATCTCGGAGGTGCGGCATGAGCGAAACTGTCCTCAACGTCCGCAATCTCGAGGCCGGCTATGAGCCCGGCGTGCCGATTGTGCGCGGCGCCTCGATCACCGTCGGCAAGGGGGAGATCGTCGTCGTGCTCGGCCCCAACGGCGCCGGCAAGTCGAGCTTCATCAAGGCGATCGCCGGCCTTGTCCCGATCACCGGCGGCACCGTATTTCTGGACGGCAAGGACATCACCGCCGCTCCCGCGCACACCATGGTTCGGCTCGGCCTGGCCTTCGTACCGCAGACGGAGAACATCTTCCCGCTGATGTCGGTCGAGGACAATCTGAAGGTCGCCTGCGGCATCCTCGAGCGACGCGAAATCCCTGCCCGCATCGAGGAAATGTATGCGGCCTTCCCCGACCTCGTCCGCCAGCGCCGCACCGCCGCCGGCAATCTGTCGGGCGGACAGCGGCAGATGCTCGCCGTCGCACGTGCGCTGATCGTCCATCCCAAGGTGCTGCTGCTCGACGAGCCATCGGCCGGCCTCTCGCCGAAATTCGTATCGATGGTGTTCGAGATGCTGGCCGGCATCCGCAGGTCCGGCGTCACCATCCTGCTGGTCGAACAGAACGCCAAGGCAGCGCTGGCCATCGGCGACCGCGCCTATGTGCTGGTCGAAGGCAAGGACCGGCACGAGGGTGTGGCGTCCGAATTGTGGAACGATCCTGTCGTCGCCGAACTCTATCTCGGCCAACGCCCTCACGCCGGCAAGGGAGGCGCGGCATGAGCCTGCAATTTGTCGTCGATGGGTTGCTGACCGGTTCGATGATCGGCCTCGGCGCCATTGGCGTGACGCTCACCTATTCGATCCTGCGCTTCTCGAACTTCTCCCATGGCGACTTCATGGCCTGGGGCACCTATGCGACGCTCGCCGTCGTCAGCACCATCGGCGCGATGTTCGGCAAGGTGGAGCCCATTGGACCGCTGTCCTTCGGCTGGTCGCTGCTGGTTGCGCTGGTTGTCGGCATGACTTTCACCGCCCTGCTGGCGCTGTTGCTCGACAAGGTGCTGTTTTCGCGGCTGCGCTCGCAGGGGCAAGCCATCATCGTGGTGATGGCGAGCTTCGGCGCCTCGATGGCGCTGCGCAGCCTGCTCGAATTCACCTTCAGCTCACGGCCGACCTATTTCAGCCGCGCGATCCAGATCGCCATGCCGGTCGGCTTCGGCATCCGCATCACGCCCGATCAGATCGCGCTTCTGCTGCTGACCGCCGTGCTGGTGCTCGGCGTGCATCTGTTGATGACACGCACGCAGACCGGCCGCTCCATGCAGGCGCTGAGCCAGAATGCAGCGCTGGCCCGCATCGTCGGTATCGACGTTGCCTCCGTTGTGCGTGTCACCTGGATCATCGGCGGGGCGCTGGCCTGCGTGGCCGGCGTGATGATCGGCATTCTGGTGCAGATCCGCCCGTTCATGGGCTTCGACATGCTGCTGCCGATGTTTGCAGCAGCCATCCTCGGCGGCATCGGCAGCATTCCGGGCGCTGTGCTCGGCGGCTTGATCATCGGTCTTGCCGAAGCCGGTGCGGTGCAGCTGATCGGCGCCGAATGGCGCGCCGCAATCTCCTTCATCATCCTGATGGCGGTGCTGTTCGTTCGGCCGATCGGCCTGTTTGGTGTGAGGGAACGCTGATGGACCTGCTCGGCTACGGCGCCTTCTTCCTGACCACCGCACTGATCTTTTCGCTGGTCACACTGGGGCTCAATCTGCAGTGGGGGCTGACTGGCCTTTTCAATGTCGGCCTTGCCGGATTCGTCGCCATCGGCGCCTATACATCGGCGCTGCTGACGACCCCGGACGATGCCGCGCGCTTCGGCGGCTTCGGTCTGCCGATCCTGGTCGGCTGGGCGGGCGCCATGGTCGTCGGCGGTATCGCCGCAGCACTTACCGGCATGGCCACGCTGCGTCTGCGATCCGACTACCTGGCGATCACCACCTTCGGCGTCGCCGTCGTCGTGCAGCTGGTCGCGCTCAACGCGCAGAAACTCACCGGCGGCCCGTTCGGCATCGGTTTCATCCCGCGCCCGTTCGGCGGCCTTGCCGAAACGCCGCTGCTGTTCAACCTGTCGAACCTCGCCGTCGTTTCGGCTGTGACGCTGATCGCCTATCTCGCTCTGGAGCACCTGTCGCGCAGCCCCTGGGGCCGCGTGCTCAAGGCGCTGCGCGAGGACGAGCGAGCGGCGATTTCGCTGGGCAAGAGCGCGCGCTTCTACCGCGTCCAGGCCTTCGCCGTCGGCGGCGCTATCATGGCGCTGGCCGGCGCTTTGCAGGCGCATTTCACCGGCTTCATCGCGCCCGATAACTATCTGCCGATCCTGACCTTCCAGGTCTGGGTGATGCTGATCGTCGGCGGCTCGGGCAGCAATGCCGGCGCCGTTGCCGGCAGCATCCTGGTCTGGGCGATATGGGCGGGGTCGGGCACGCTGACCAGCGTGCTGTTTGCGCCCGAGCAGCAGGCACGCGCGGCCTCACTGCAGATCGTCGCCATCGGCGTCATGCTCTGCGTCATCCTGCTGATCCGGCCTAACGGATTGTTCGGCGACCGGCCGCGCCGACCGAAGCCCGGCACACAGACAAAGGCGGCGGCCAACGAGAACGAGGCCGGATTATGAATGCCATGATCCGGCAGCAAGCGTATGGCGTTTCGCTCTGGCATGCCGTCAGCCGCAACCGCCGCGACCGGGGCGCGCTGCAAGGCGGACTCGACGTCGATCTCGCGATTGTGGGCGGCGGCTTTTCCGGCCTGTCGACGGCATTGCATGCCTCTGAGAAAGGGCTTTCGGTCGCGGTCCTCGAAGCCGAATTCATCGCTTGGGGTGCGACCGGCCGGAATGCCGGCTTCGTCGTTCCGAACTTCGCCAAGCGGGATCCAGACGACATCATCACCGAACTCGGACCCGAGCGCGGCGGGCGCCTGGTTGACTTCGCCGCCGGCAGCGCTGATCTCGTCTTCGGCCTGATCAAGAGGCACGGCATCGAATGCGACGCTGTGCAGAATGGTTGGATCCAGCCGGCGCATTCGTCCGCCGCGCTGGAAAAGACGCGATCGCGCGCCGAGCAATGGGCGGCGCGGGGCAGGCCGACCGTAACGCTCGATGCCAAGGCGGTCACGACGCTCACCGGTATCGGCGGCTACGCCGGCGGTTGGATAGATAACTCGGGCGGCGTCCTCAATCCGGTCGAGTATGCGCGCGGCCTGGCCGATGCCGCCGAAAAAGCCGGCGCGCGGATCTTCGAGCAGACGCGCGTCGCTTCCATCGACCGCGCTGCGGATGGCTGGACCTTGACGACCGCATCCGGCGCCGTGCGTGCGGGCAAGGTGGTGATCGCCACCAACGCCTATGGCGGGGCACTGAACCGGACACTGGCGCGGACCTATATCCCGCTGAAAGTCTTCCAGATCGCCACTGCGCCGCTGTCGCGGGCCATACGCTCGCGCCTGCTGCCGGGCGGCCAGGGCGTCGGCGACACCAGGCGCAATCTCTTTACCTGCCGCTTCGACGGGCAGAACCGGCTGATCAGCGGCGGCATGCATGTCGTCGGCGCCGGCGCCGAGACGCGCTTGCCGCAAACGATTTGGCGACGGCTCGCCAGGCATCTCGATTTGCCTGACCTGCCGCCGCTTGCCTACAGCTGGACAGGCGTGGCGGCGGTGGTGCCGGATTTCCTGCCGCGCCTCATCGACCTCGGCCCGGGCCTGATCGCCGGCTTCGCCTGCAACGGCCGCGGCATCGCCATGACCACGGCAATGGGCAAAGTGCTGGCGGACTGGGCGAGCGGAACGGACGCCCGATATCTGCCGCTCCCCTTCGCGCCGCCAGCGCCGATCCCGCTGCACAAGCTCGTGCGCTATGCACCGAATATGCTGCTCCCCTGGAGCATCCTGCGCGACCGGCTGGATTAGACAGCCACCACCTTCCGCAATCGATGACCGTGGCGGCCCAGGAGGATATCTTCAGATCCCCTCGCCAGCCAGCCGCATCTACTCCGCAGCCTGAACCCGATTGGCCTGGATGACCGCCCGGATCTCGGACCGGCAGGAGCCGCAATTTGTGCCGGCCTTCAGGGCGCCGCCTATGGCTTCGACTGTCGTGCACCCGGCTGCCACTGCCGCCGCGATCTGGTTGACCCCGACGCTGAAACAGGAGCAGACGGTCGCGCCCGCATCGGGCCGATCGGCGCCGGCGCGACCGGCGACGATCCTGAAGCGTTCGCGCTGGCTGGTGTGAACCTCCTGGAGTTGCTGTGCCGCCCAACCCCGCGAAACCGCCACCGGTCCCGACGCGATAAACAAGGCCCCGGCGAGGTGCTGGTCGTCGAAGGCAGCAATACGATGCTGGCCGGTATCGCGGTCGTGATAGGCGAGCGTATCGGCTACGGGAACATCGAAAAGCGAACCAGCAAAACCAGCCCAGTCGATGTCGTCGTCAGCAAAGGCAAGCTCCACCCGCCAGCCCCCCTTGCATTTGGCCACGGCCCAGTAATCTGCTGCGACCGCCACCGGCTTGCGGCGCACCACAGCGAAGCCGAAGGCTCTCGCGGCGAACTTCTCGATGCGGGCGCCGACATGTTTCAGCGCAGGCTGACCGGAAACCGGGTCGGTCAGAGGCGCGGTCAGCGCATCGAGCCGGCCCTTTGCCGAAAACTGATCGGTCCAGTGCATCGGCGCAAAAACGCTCCCCTGGCGCTGGCGTGCCGTCACCAGCGCGCGCACCAGCACATCGCCGCGCGGGCTGGAGACGCGCACTATGTCGGCGTCGCCAATGCCGTGATGCGTGGCATCCGCCGGGTGGATCTCGACGAAGGGCTCGGCCATGTGCTGGGAGAGACGTGGGCTTTTTCCAGTGCGGGTCATCGTGTGCCAATGGTCGCGAACACGGCCGGTGTTGAGGATCAGCGGATAGTCCGGGCTGGTGCGTGTCTCGACGATGGGACGAATGGCGATGAAGCGCGCCTTGCGGTCGGGATTGTAGAAATTGCCGTTGGCGAAGAAGCGGGTGCTGGAAGGGTCAAGTCCCGCTTGAACACCCCCCTCTGTCCTGCCGGACATCTCCCCCGCAAGGGGGGAGATTGGCAGCTTTGACGCCGGCATATCTTCTGCATCGTTGGTAATTGGCGAAGGCCGAGGCGACGGCTGATCTCCCCCCTTGCGGGGGAGATGGCCGGCAGGCCAGAGGGGGGTGGCTGTGCTCGGCGCCGGCCATTGGAAAGGCTCAAGCGCTGCATAGGCCTCCTTATCAACACCAGCATAAGCGCCAATATCAAAATCCCGTGCGCCGTCATTCTCGAACCCGGACAGCGCGGCGTGTCCGGCGAAGATTTCCGCTGGCGACGAATAGGAAAACGCCTCGTCAAACCCCATCCGCTTGCCCACCTCGGCGACGATCAACCAATCCGGCCGCGCCTCACCGGGCGCAGCAAGAAAGCTGCGCTGGCGCGAGATGCGGCGCTCTGAATTGGTCACGGTGCCGTCCTTCTCGCCCCATGCGGCGGCGGGCAGCCGCACATGGGCGTGGCGCATGGTGTCCGTGCTCGCCAGCACATCCGAAACCACGACGAACGGGCAAGCCTTGATCGCCGCCTCGACGGCATCGGCATCCGGCATCGAGTCGACCGGGTTGGTGGCCATGATCCACAATGCCTTGATGCGGCCGGCGGCGATCGCCTGAAACATCTCGACCGCCTTCAGACCGGGCTTTGGGGCGACGGCCGGCGCATTCCAGAAACGCTGCACGCGGTCGCGGTGCTCGGGGTTTTCGATCTCCATATGGGCGGCCAGCATATTGGCCATGCCGCCGACCTCGCGGCCGCCCATGGCGTTGGGCTGGCCGGTCACTGAAAACGGTCCTGCCCCAGGTTTGCCGATGCGGCCGGTGGCGAGATGGCAGTTGATGATGGCGTTGACCTTGTCAGTGCCCGAAGACGACTGGTTCACGCCTTGGCTGTAGACCGTCACTGTCTTTGCGGTGGTGGCAAACAGGCTATAGAAGCGGGCAAGCTCCTCTTCGCTCAAGCCGGTGGCGGCGGCAACGCCGGCAAGATCGAGTTTCGAGGCAGCGAAGAGCGCTTGCCCGAAGCCGGTCGTGTGGGCGGTGATGTAAGCGCGGTCGAGTGCGTTGTGCTGGCCGAGCCAGGCGAGCAGACCAGTGAACAAAGCAACGTCGCCATCCGGCGCGATCGCCAGGTGAATGTCGGCGATATCAGCGGTCATGGTGCGGCGCGGGTCGACCAGCACGACCTTCATCTCCGGTCGTTTTTCCCGGGCCGCCGCGATGCGCTGGAAGAGCACTGGATGGCACCAGGCGAGATTGGAGCCGACCAGCACGATCAGGTCGGCGAGCTCGAGATCCTCGTAGGTGCCGGGCACGGTGTCGGAGCCGAAGGCGCGGCGGTGGCCGGCAACCGAGGAGGCCATGCATAGCCGCGAATTGGTGTCGATGTTGGCCGAGCCGATGAAGCCCTTCATCAGCTTGTTGGCGACATAGTAGTCTTCGGTCAGCAACTGGCCGGAGACATAGAAGGCGACGGAGTCAGGACCGTGCTCGGCGATGGTTTGCGAAAAGGTCGAAGCGACGCGGTCGAGCGCCTCGTCCCAGCCGGCACGGCGACCGTGGATTTCGGGGTAGAGCAGCCTGCCGTCGAGGTCGATGGTTTCGGCCAGGGCCGAGCCCTTGGAGCAGAGCCGGCCGAAGTTCGCTGGATGGTCGGGGTCGCCGCGAACGCTGACTTCACCGTCCGCGGCGACTTTCGCCAGCACGCCGCAACCCACCCCGCAATAGGGGCAGGTGGTCCTCACCTCGCGCGCTTCGCCCAGTTCCATGCTTCAGGCCGCGCGGCTGGCCAGCGCTTTCAGCGCAATGAACAGGTGCTCGCCCTCGGTCCGCACAGGAATGGTGCGTACGGCGCCCTCGTCGGCGCCGAGCGCCTTGCCCGTCTCCAGCGAGATGACCCAATTGTGCAAGGGACAGGTGACGGCGGTGCCGTGGACGATGCCTTGGCTCAGCGGCCCACCTCTGTGCGGGCAATGATCGTCGATGGCGTAGACCTGATCGTCCTGCGTGCGGAAGACGGCGATCTTACCCTCGGGTGTGTCGACGCAGCGCGCGCCACGCCGCGGGATGTCGGAGAGTGAGCCGATCGATATCCAGTCCATTTTGATCACTCCGCCGCCTGCGCAAACCCGACAGAAGCCATTGGCCGGAACTCGTGCTTGTCCTTGCCGGAGACGCGTTCCGACCACGGGTCGACCTGGGCGAATTTCTGGCTGAAGACGAAGCGCTCGTAATAGGCCTTGCGCTTGGCGCCGTCGTCCATGATCTGGCGCTTGATCTCGGGGATGCCGATGCGCTTGGCCCATTTGTAGATGCGCTCGAGATAGCGGCCCTGCTCGCGATACATCTGCGTCAGCGCCACGACATGCTCCAGCGCCTCGTCTTCGGTCTTGACCAGGCCAAGCACTTCGGTGCCCTTGATGTCGAGGCCGGCGGCGCCGGCGAAATGGATCTCGTAGCCACTGTCGACACAGATCACGCCGACATCCTTGCAGGTCGCCTCGGCGCAGTTGCGCGGACAGCCCGACACCGCCATCTTAACCTTGGCCGGGGTCCACGAGCCCCACATGAATTTCTCGATGCGAATGCCGAGGCCGGTCGAATCCTGCGTGCCGAAGCGGCACCAGTCGGAGCCGACACAGGTCTTCACCGTGCGCAGGCCCTTGGCGTAAGCATGGCCTGAGACGAAGCCGGCCTGGCCGAGATCGGCCCACACCGCCGGCAGATCCTCCTTGCGGATGCCCAGCATGTCGATGCGCTGGCCGCCGGTGACCTTGACCATCGGTATCTCGAACTTGTCGACGACGTCGGCGATGGCGCGCAGTTCGGCGGCGTTGGTGACGCCGCCCCACATGCGCGGCACCACCGAATAGGTGCCGTCCTTCTGGATGTTGGCGTGGACGCGCTCATTGATGAAACGCGACTGGTAGTCGTCGGCATAGTCATCGGGCCAGTCGCAGACGAGGTAGTAGTTGAGCGCCGGCCGACATTTTGCGCAGCCGCAGGAGGTCGTCCATTCCAGCTCCTGCATGACGGCGGGAATGGTCTTCAGGCTCTTGGCGATGATCAGCCGGCGCACCTCGTCATGGCCGAGCGTTGTGCAGCCGCACATCGGTTGCACGGCGGCCGGGTTGTATTTGTCGCCGATGGTCAGCACCATCAGCTTCTCGACCAGCCCGGTGCACGAACCGCAGGAAGCCGATGCCTTGGTGTGGGCGCGCACGTCGTCGAGCGAAGCCAGGCCCTTGGCCGTGATCGCGCCGGTGATCTTGCCCTTGCAAACGCCGTTGCAGCCGCAGATTTCCGCATCATCCGGCAAGGCTGCAACGGCCGCCATAGGGTCCAGCGGGGCACCCCCCTGGTAGGACTGGCCGAAGATGAGCGTGTCGCGCATCTCCGATATGTCGGTCTGCTTCTTCTTGAGATCGTTGAACCAGGCCCCATCCGCCGTCTCGCCATAAAGCACGGTGCCGATGATGCGGTCGTCCTTGAGCACAAGGCGCTTGTAGACGCCGGCGGCGGCATCGCGCAGCACGATCTCCTGGCGGTCCTCGCCTTCGGCGAAGTCGCCAAGCGAGAACAGGTCGATGCCGGTGACCTTGAGCTTGGTCGGCGTGTCCATGTGGACGAAGGCCGCTGCCTCGTTGCCGGCCAACTGGCTCGCGGCAACACGCGCCATCTCGTAGAGCGGCGCGACCAGCCCGTAGACCTGGCCGTTGACCTCGGCGCATTCGCCGAGCGCGTAGATGTCGGGGTCGTTGCTGCGCATGCCGGCATCGACGACGATACCACGATTAACGGCTATGCCGGCCTCTCTGGCCAGCGCCGCATTCGGCCGGATGCCGACCGCCATCACCACCAGCGTTGCCGGGATAATAGTGCCGTCGGCAAGCTCCACCTGCCCGACCTTGCCGTTGCCGGTGATCGCCTGGGTGTTGGCCTTGGTGATGACCTTGATGCCGCGCTGTTCCACCGCGCGCTGCAGGAGATAGCCGGCGGCGGGGTCGAGCTGACGCTCCATCAATGTCGGCATGACATGCAGCACGGTGACGTCCATGCCTTGGGCGTTCAAACCTGCTGCCGCCTCCAGCCCGAGCAGGCCGCCGCCGATGACCACGGCCTTGGCGCGCGACTGGGCGGCAAGCATCATGGCCTGAACATCGTCGAGGTCGCGATAGGTCAGCACGCCCGGCAGATCGTGACCGGGCACCGGAATGATGAAAGGCACCGATCCGGTGGCGATGACGAGCTTGTCGTAAGGCTCGGTGACGCCGTGGTCGGAGGTGACGGTCTTGGCCGCCCGGTCGATGGCGACGATCTTGTGACCCTTGTAGAGGGTGATGTTGTTGGCGATGTACCAGCCGTCGCCGTGGATGATGATTTCCTCATAGGCCTTTTCGCCGGAGAGAACCGGCGACAGCATGATGCGGTCGTAGTTCACCCGCGGCTCGGCGTTGAAGATGGTCACGGTGTAGCGGCCCGGCGCCTGTTCGAGCAGATGCTCCAGCATGCGCCCGGGGGCCATGCCGTTGCCGATGATGACGAGTTTTTCGGTCATGGCGTTACTCCGCGGCTTCGACGAAGCGGTGACGTTCATAGAGGAACTTCAGCACCGCTTCGCGGCAGCGCAAAAAGGTGCGGTCGGAAGAGAGTTCGACGCGGCGACGCGGCCGCGCCAGCGGCACCGCAAGCACCTCACCGATGGTCGCCGCTGGACCGTTGGTCATCATGACGATGCGGTCGGACAACAGCACCGCCTCGTCGACATCGTGGGTGATCATGATCGTCGTCGAGCCGAGCCGGGAATGGATGTCCATAACCGCATCCTGCAGATGGGCGCGCGTCAGCGCGTCGAGTGCCCCGAACGGCTCGTCGAGCAACAGGATCTTCGGCTCCATGGCAAGCGCCCGGGCAATGCCGACGCGCTGCTTCATGCCGCCCGATATTTCGGCCGGCCGCTTGTCCTTGGCATGGGCCATCTGCACGAGATCAAGATTGCGCATGATCCAGTCATGCCGTTCGGTCCTGCTCTTGGAACGACCAAAGACTTTCGACACCGCCAGGCTGATGTTTTCGTAGACGGTGAGCCATGGCAGCAGGCTGTGGTTCTGGAACACCACGGCGCGCTCGGGTCCGGGGCTGTCGACCTCCTTGTTTTCAAGCAGCACGGCGCCGGCGGAAACCTTGGTCAGCCCGGCGATCAGATTGAGCAAGGTCGACTTGCCACAGCCGGAATGGCCGATGATGGAGACGAATTCGCCCTTGTCGATGGTCAGCCTGATGTCCTTGAGCACCTCGCTGACCTGACCGCCGCGGGCAAAGGATTTGTCGATATGGTCGAGCTTCAGATAGGCCGTCATCGCCCTCTCCTCACTTTGCCGTTGTGCCGCGGGTGACGAAAGCGCCGACCGCAGCGACCAGGCGGTCGAGGCAGAAGCCGGTGACGCCGATATAGGCGAGCGCGACGATGATGTCGGGCAGCCGCGACGAGTTCCAGGCGTCCCAGATGAAGAAGCCGATGCCGACGCCGCCGGTCAGCATTTCGGCGGCGACGATGGCGAGCCAGGACAGGCCGATGCCGATTCTGAGGCCGGTGAAGATGTAGGGTGCGGCGGCCGGAACCATGATCTTGACGAAGAATTCGAACTGGTTGAGCCGCAAGATGCGTGAGACGTTGCGGTAGTCTTCCGGAATGTTTCGCACGCCGACGGCGGTGTTGATGATGATCGGCCAGATCGAGGTGATGAAGATAACGAACAGCGCCGACGGGCTGGAATCGCGGAAAGCAGCCAGCGACAGCGGCAACCAGGCCAGCGGCGGCACGGTGCGCAGTATCTGGAACACCGGATCGAGGCCACGCATGGCCCAGATCGACTGGCCGACCAGGGCGCCGAGCGCGACGCCGACGATCGCCGCCAGGCCGAAGCCGATGGCGACGCGCTGCAGAGAGATCAGCACCCGCCACGCAAGGCCGATATCCTGCGGGCCGTTGTTGAAGAACGGATGCGCGATCAGGTCATAGGCCTCGTTCCACACCTGGCTGGGCGGCGGCAGGCTGGCGGTCGGCGACGAGCAGGCGATCTGCCACACGACCAGCATGAAGGCGATAACGATGACCGGCGGCACCAGGGCGGTGGCCAGCCTGCCGGCGATCGCGATCGGGTCGAAGCGGCGCCGCGCTTTGGCGGTGAAAGCGATGACCGCGGCAGGCTTCGCGGGGAACGCCTTCACCGTGGTTTCCTCAATGGCTTGGATGGACATGTCTGAGTATAACTCCGGGGTCGATGCGGGCGACAAGCGGCGAAGCGCCGTTGCGCTGGGGGCGACAAACGGCGCAACGCGCCGTTTGCGCCGGTCAAGCCGATGCCTTGATCTTCAGGCTGTCGAGATAGGCCGACGGGTTGGCCGGGTCGAAAATCTTGCCGTCGAAGAATGTCTCGACGCCACGCGACGACGAGGCCGGAATATCGGCTGCGGCAACGCCGAGATCCTTCGCCGCCTCGCGCCAGATATCCTCGCGATTGACCTGATCGACCAGCGTCTTGATGTCGGTGGTCGGCGCGAATTTTCCCCAACGGATGTTTTCGGCGAGGAACCAGCTGTCGTGGCTCTTGTAGGGATAGGAGACGCCACCCTTCCAGAATTTCATGTAGAGGTCAGTGCCGGTGGCCACGCGGCCATTGCCGTAGTTGATGTCGCCCTTGAGGCGGCCGATAATGTCGGCGACAGGCACGTTCATCCATTGCCGCTTGCCGATGATGGCGGCCATCTCGTCCTTGTTCTCCGTGGCCTCACACCATTGCTGGGCCTCCATGACGGCCATCACGATCGCCTTGGTGGCGTTCGGGTATTTGTCGATGAATTCGGCGCGGAGGCCGAGCGCCTTTTCGGGATGACCCTTCCACAGTTCGCCGGTGGTGGCGGCGGTGAAACCAACGCCCTGGTGGACGAGCTGTTCGTTCCACGGTTCGCCAACGCAGAACACGTCCATGTTGCCGACTTTCATGTTGGCGACCATCTGCGGCGGCGGCACGACGATGGTCGAGACGTCCTTGTCGGGATCGATGCCGCCGGCGGCCAGCCAATAGCGCAGCCACAAATCATGCGTGCCGCCCGGGAACGTCATGGCGGCCTTGATTTCCTTGCCGGCCGCCTTCTTGGCGGCGAAGGCGTCCTTCAGCTTGGAGGCGTCGAGGCCGACACCGGTGCCGGCGTATTCCTGCGCAACCGAAATGCCCTGGCAGTCGTAGTTGAGCCGCGCCACGATAGCCATCGGCATCGGCTGGTTGTTCTGCGTCACCTTGCCGGTGTGCATGAGATAGGGCAGCGGCGTCAGGATGTGAGCGCCGTCGATGCCGTTGGCTTCGCCGCCGAGCATCAGATTGTCGCGCGTCGCGCCCCAGGAGGCCTGCTTGATCACCTCGACGTCGGGCATGCCGAACTTGGCGAACAGCCCCTTCTCCTTGGCGATCATCAGCGGCGCCGCGTCGGTCAGCGCGATGAAGCCGAGCTTGGCGCCGGTGACCTCCGGAGCGGTCGTGGCGGCATAGGCGCCCGAGGGGAAGAGCTTGCGGGCCGCCACGAACAGGCCGGCCGTCATGGCGCTGCTGACAAGAAAATCGCGGCGCGTCACATCCTTGAGCGATGTTCCCGTCCCGATCCATTTCCCTATTTTTTCTTTCATCGTGATCTCCGGTTGAACGCTTCGTCGAGTGGCCCAAAACAAAAAAGCCGCCGTCCAGGTCTCGCGCGTCCGTACATCCGGGATCGCGTCGTTGACCTGAGCGGCAGCTTTGCCTGTGGCGCCCGCCATTGGACGCCTGTTCCGTGACCCGCGAAGGGTCTGGCTAATTCAAAGCAGGAACCGTGCCAGTTCTGAGTGAAACGAAAAACCTAAATGAAATCAACATTACGCGCCAGACGCCGGCACGCGAGGCGACATCGCAAGCAGGTCAAAGATTGTTCATTACAGCAATCGCACGCACATTTTTTGTGCAATGCACAAGAATGGCGCGAGAATGATCAGGCTTCCGCGCGAGCGACTTTCTGGCGCGCTATATAGCCGTCGATCTCGTCGGGGTCGAAGGTCTGACCGTCGAAGAAGCCGTCCGGCCCAAGCACCAAGCCTGCCCCAGTCGCACCGACAGCCGTGGCGACCTTAAGCGCGCCCTCGACCTTCGCATTGGCGCCGGGAAGTGCAACGCCAAGCGGCTTTAGCGCCGAGCGGTAGAGGTCCGGACGGTAGCAGTCACGGGCGATAGCAAGGTTTTCCGGCGTGTGCTCGACATGCCCCCAGCGCACCATCTGCGTATAGAACCACAGCGCATGGCTCTTCCACGGAAAGTTCGCCGCCTTGTCGAAGGGCAGGAAGAAGTCGTCGACATCCAGTTCGGCGCCGCCGCCCAGTTCAAGATGGCCGGTCAGGATCGGCATCTGGACAGCTGGTGGCAGGCCCAGGAAGCCAGCTTGAGCCATCACACCAGCCAGTTCGGCGTGGTTGTCCCGATCCTGGCACCAGCGCGCCGAATGATGCAGCGCGCGCAGCAATGCTGCCAGCGCGACCGGGTTCTCCTGCGACCAGGCCTTGCGCACGCCGATCACCTTCTCCGGACTGTTGCGCCACAGCAGCGCCTTGACGGTGACGATATGGCCGGTGCCGGCGGCGACCGAGGCGCTGTTCCAGGGCTCGCCGACGCAGTAGCCGTCGATCCGCCCGGCGACCAGCGCATCGGCCATGAAGGGCGGTGGCACGATGACGATCTCGATCTCGCGCTCCGGATCGATGCCGCACCCGGCAAGCCAGTAGCGCAGTTCGTAATTATGCCCCGAATGCGGGTGCACCACGGCAAAGCGCAGCGGATCGCCGCCAGCCCCGGCGCGGTCGCGAATGAAGGCACCGAGGGCTGCGCCCGCGCGCGCGGGCTCAAGATCGGGTATGGCGCCGTGTGCCGCCATGCCTTCCCAGACGGCGTTGGAGATGGTGATGCAATTGCCGCCAAGCCCGAGCGAAAACGGCACGATGGTCTCGGAAGCAAGCGGCGTCAGCCCGAGATTGCAGGCGAGCGGCATCGGCCCCAGCATGTGCGCCAGGTGGAAATGGCCGATGGCGATGCGGTCGCGGATGTTGGCCCAGGAGGTCTCGCGGTGCAGTGTGAGATCGATGCCCTCGCGTGCGGCAAATCCAAGCTCACCCGCCGCAACCAGCACGGCACTGTCGAAGAGCGGCATGAAGCCGGCGGTGATCTGGTGCTCGGCGCTCATGCTCATTCGTCCTCCGACGGCCCGAGCAGCCCGGCGGCAGTCACCAGGCTCTGGGCAATGTCGCCGATCTTGCGGTTCTGGTTCATCGCCGTCTTGCGCAGCAGCGTGTAGGCGGCCTCTTCGGTCAGGCCGCGCGACTTCATCAGGATGCCCTTGGCACGGTCGATCACCTTGCGGCTCTCAAGCTCCCCTCGAACCTCTTCCAGCTCGCGCGCCATGCGCGAGAAAGCGTTGAAGCGGCTGACCGCCATGTCCAGGATCGGCTTGACGCGCTCTTGCCTGAGGCCGTCGACCACATAGGCCGAAACGCCGGCATCGACCGCCGCTTCGATCGATGCCTGGTCCGATCGGTCGACGAACATGGCGATCGGCCGCTTCACCGCACGCGACAGCTGGAACATGTTTTCCAGCATGTCGCGGTTCGGGTTTTCCAGATCGATGACGATGACGTCCGGCTCGATCTCGGCGATGCGCCGCGCAATGCCGGTCACGTCGTGGATGACGGTGACCCGCTCATGGCCGGCCTCGCGCAAACCTGCCTCGATGATCGCGGCGCGGATACGGTTTTCGTCGATGACCAGGACGGCGAGTGAGCTGCGGACCATGCGTGCATTGTGGGCAAGGTCGCAAAATTGTGCAATGCGGCATGGTCACAGGCTCCCGCCGCGGAGCAACCCCCGACCGACAACGACCCGGTCTAGGTGGTCGGGACAAGGAATGCAGCGCAACGCTGGCACTGGTGATGACAGCCTTGCCGGTCGCCTGGTGCCCTACCCAACGGTCTAGGTGCGATGAGACTTGCACCGCAACATCGGCTTGTTAAAGGTGGGGGCAACGACGGACATAGCTGTCCTTGCTCGCCGATCTGACCGGAAGGTTACCGCACGATGCTGCTCATGAATCGACGATTGGGAGCCAGCAAGCTGGCGCGCCCGGCACGGCGTCTCGGAGGCCTGACGACGAAGTTTGCCCTGATTGCCGGGCCGTTCGTCCTTGGGATCGCCCTCCTGCTGGCTGGCCCGGCACAGGCGCAGTCACCGGCCGCAGTCGCGCCCGACAAGGTCAAACAGCTGTTCGAGCTTCTCGACGATCCGTCGGTGAAGGCCTGGGTGGCCGAGCAACGAAATCCGGCCGCTGGATCAACGGAAGCGCCTGCTGCGGCTGGCGCTCCGCCGGCCGACGCCGTGGCCGCACCGGGCCAGATGAATACAATGGCATCCTCGACGCTCGATCGGATCAAGCATCACATCGAGAAAATCGTGCGAACCGTGCCCACACTGCCAGGCCAGTTCGCGCGCGTCCGGGCCCAGACAATGGACGATATGTCCAGCAAGGGCCCCGTCAGCATATTGGTGCTGATTGCGATCTTTATCGCTGCCGGCCTGGCGCTCACCTGGGCAATATACAAGCTCACCCGTCCATTTCGTCTTTGGATCATCGCGCAACCCAGAGATACGCCCATCGGGCGGGCCAAGAAGATCGGCGGCCGCACGCTTTATTCCAGCATGATGATCGGCTCGTTCGCGCTGGGCAGCGCCGGTGCGTTCATGCTGTTCGACTGGCCAGCGCTCATCCGCGAGATTGTGCTGACATTTCTGATGGCTGCGGTCTTTACGTGGGCTGTGCGCCTATACGTGATGGCCACGCTCGTCCCTTCTTTCATGGAGGTCGAGCACGCCATCGAGGTTCGTGCCCTGCCGATCACCAACGGAGCTGCTGACCATTGGGCTTATTGGCTGCCCCGGATCGTCGGCGTTTTCGCCTTCTTCGCCGCCGCGTTTGTCCTCTTGCCGGGTCTCGGCATAGACCAGGACGGAATGATGGTCCTGTCGGTGGGCGCCGATTTCATCCTGCTGTTGCTCTTCCTGCTGGCCATTTGGCGTCGGCCAAGAACGCAGCGAGACGGCGCGCGCCACAGCGGTCACACGGCAGTGACATGGTTGTTGACGGCTTACTTCGTCGTTCTGTTCCTCGAACGCATTGCCGGCCTCTACACATTCTTCTGGTTTACCTTCACCGCATTCTTCCTGCCTTTGGCAATTGTGCTGACAGAGCGCGGGGTTAATTTCGTCCTGCGGCCCGGTTCGGAAGATGCCGGCCGGCCGACGATCCCGGCGGTGACGATCGCTGTCATCGATCGCGGTATCCGGATGATTTTCATCCTCGCGGCGGCTTACCTTCTCGCACGCGTACTGGGCCTGGACATGCAATCCATGCGCGGCAGCGATACGACCACCATGCTCATATTGCGCGGCTTGATCAACGTCGTGGTCATTGCCCTTGCTGCCGATTTCGGCTGGTCGATCATCAAAGCCTTGATCGAACGAAAGCTGGGCGTCGCGATACCGCAAGCGGTGGTGAGCGAAGAAGACATCCTCACCCTCGATCCGCATCAGGCGCGGCTGCACACGCTGTTGCCGATCATCCAGAACATTCTGCTAGCAGTGATCATCGTGATGGCGGTGCTGATGATGCTCGCTTCGATCGGCATCCAGATCGGCCCGCTGATCGCCGGCGCCGGCGTCGTCGGCGTCGCCGTGGGTTTTGGCGCGCAAACCATCGTCAAGGACGTGATCTCTGGCGTGTTTTATCTGCTCGACGATGCTTTCCGTGTCGGCGAATACATTTCATCGGGCAGCTACAGGGGTACGGTGGAGAGCTTTTCGCTGCGCTCGGTGAAGCTGCGCCACCATCGTGGTCCGCTGTTCACGATACCTTTCGGCGAACTCGGCGCCGTGCAGAACCAGAGCCGTGACTGGGTCACCGACAAATTCAACATCACCGTTGGCTATGACACCGATATCGACTTTGCTCGCAAACTGATCAAGCGAATTGGCCTGGAACTGGCGGAAGATCCGGAGTTCAAACACTGGGTGATCGAACCGATCAAGATGCAGGGGGTGCAGGAGTTCGGCGAGTACGGCATCGTCTTGAGGGTCAAGGTCACGACCAGACCTGGAGGCGCCTTCAGCATGAAAGGCAGGTTCTTTTTGCGCCTCCGCCAGGCCTTCAAGGAGCAGGGCATCGAACTCCCATTCCCGACCGTCCACGTCCAGGGGCTGCAAGACCCGCATGGGACAGAGAATGCGCCTTTGGAGATCACACCTGAATTACGAATGGCCGTCGCCCAGTCGCACACCAATCGGCGCAGAAAAAAAGCGAGCACAACGGAGTAGGACGCTGTGATACCGGCCGGTCGCAACACGGCTTTCCGCGCAATGCCTGGACCCACGACACCACGCTAGTCGAGCTGCCGATAGCGACGACGCGATCGCCGCCAACCAGCACCAGCGTGGCGTTCTGAGGCCAAGCTTGACGAAAAGAGCAGATATGCTGGCCTTTCCGCGAGGCTCAGAGCGCAATCCAGGCGGTCTTGAGGTCGACAAATTTCTCCAGCGCATGCAGCGACTTGTCACGGCCGAAACCGGACTGTTTGACGCCGCCAAGCGGCACGGTGATATCGGCTCCGCCATAGGTGTTGACGTGGACGACACCGGCGTTGATGGCGCGCACCATGCGATGGGCCGTGGAAAGATTGGCGGTCCACACCGCCGAGGCAAGTCCGTAGACAGTGGAGTTGGCCAGATGCACCGCCTCCTCCTCGGTCTCGAAGCGCATCACGCCGAGCACCGGTCCGAACACCTCCTCGCGCGCCAACTGCATCTCTTGCGTCACGTTCTCGAAGATCGTCGGCGCCATGTAGCTGCCGCCGGTCTCGGTCAGTATCCGTTCGCCACCGGCGACGAGACGGGCGCCTTCGGCTTGCGCCATGGCGACGAAGCCGAGGTTCTTGTCCAGCTGTTCGGCGCTCGATACCGCACCGATATCGCTGGCGAGATCGAGCGGGTCGCCGACCTTGAGCCGCGTGGTTGCCGAGACAAGTTCGTCCATGAAAAGATCATAGACCGACGACTGGACGAGCAGACGCGAGCCCGCCACGCAGACCTGGCCTGAATTGCGAAAGATGCCGTTAGCCGAGACGACCGCCGCCTGCTTCAGGTCCGGAGCGTCGGCAAAGACGATGTTGGGCGACTTGCCGCCAAGCTCGAGGAAGACCCGCTTCAAATTGGAACGGGCGGAGTATTCGAGCAGCCGCCGGCCGACCGGCCCCGATCCGGTAAAGGCGATGGCGTCGACATCCATATGGAGGCCAAGCGCTTCGCCGGCGACAGCACCATGACCGGTAACGACGTTGAACACGCCTTCGGGAAGTCCAGCCTCGCTTGCGAGTTCGGCCAGCCGCAGCAAGGTCAGCGAGGCGATCTCCGGCGGCTTGACGACGACGCTGTTGCCGGTGGCCAGTGCGGGCGCAATCTTCCAGGCACCGATCATCAGCGGGAAGTTCCACGGCACGATGACGCCGACGACACCGAGTGGCTCCCTGTGGATCAGCCCGAGCACATTGTCGGCCGTCGGCGCGATCTCGCCATAGACCTTGTCGATCGCCTCGGCGTAGTAGCGGATGGTGCCGGCCGCCGACAGCGGCTCGGCCTTGTAGGCCATGCCGATCTCGGTGCCGTTGTCGCGCACGCCAAGCACGACCAGCTCATCGACATGTTTTTCGATCAGCTCGGCAAATTTCGTCAGCACCTTCTTGCGGAAGGCAGGGGCGGCGCGCGACCATGAACCCTTCTCGAATGCTTTTCGCGCCGATCGGACCGCGCGATCGATGTCGGCCGCATTGCCGTCGGCGATGCTGGAAAAAGGGCGGCCGTCGATCGGCGAAATCACCGCCAGTGTCGCGCCGCTCGTCGCTGCGGCCTGTACGCCATCGATAAACAAGCCCCGCTCGCCGATCTCCGTCTTGCGCAGCGCGTCGATGGCATTCTGGCTGATCATTGATGGCGGACTCCCAGGGAAACATACAACGTGGTTGGCGCACGGAATTCCCAGCCGCGAAACACCGGCACCTTGCCCGGCACCAGGCTGAGATCGGGGAAGCGCAGGAGCAGCAGCCTTAACGCGAGGCACATCTGCTCGCGCGCGAAAAACCGGCCCGAACAGAAATGATGACCAAAGCCGAAGGCGGCATGATTACCTTCCCTGCGGTTGATGTCGAAGCGGTCTGGATCGGCAAAGCGGCTCTCGTCGCGGCTTGCCGAGGAGACAAGTGCAGCGACCGCGGCGCCGGCAGGGATGGTTACGCCGCCAAGCTCGACCGCCCGCGTCGTCTGCCGCGTCTGGGTTCCGATCGGCGCCACCCAGCGCAAGCCTTCATCGACAGCCCTGGGCACAAAGGTCTCGGGATCGGCGAGCACCTGCCGCAATTGTTCGGGATGCGCAAGCAGGCCGGCGAGGATCGAACCGGCACCATGTCCGGGCTCCTGCATGCCGCCAAGCAGAATGACCTTGATGCTCGGCATCAAGAAATCGATCGGCCGCGTCGTGCCTTCCGGCATGCCGTCATGCAGCATATGCGACAGCGCCGAGCCGTCGGGGGCGCGCGCCAGTCTATCCAGAGTCGGCCGGATGGCTGCGCCGACCTCGGCGCTGATCGCGTCGGCGATCTCTTGCCGTTTTGGGTCGTTCTCGAAATTGATGGCGCCCTGCGCAAGGCCATAGAACCAGCGGCGCAGCGTCGGCATGTCGATGTCGGCAAGGCCAAGCGAGCGCGCCAGGCTGAGCGTCGACACCGGCTCGAAATAATCCGCCATCAGCTCGGCGGAGCCTTGTTCGGCGATCCGGTCGAGAAAAGGTTCGGCAATCGACCGCACGAGGTCGCCGGCATAGGCGGCGACGGTGCGCGGCCGGTATTTCGGATCGACGCCTTGGCGCAGCTGTCTATGCGTTTCGCCGTCGGTGGTCAGGATGGTCGGCTTGCCGAACGAGCGTTCGACCGGAGACGTACCGACGACGGCGGAGAAGATGTCGGGTGACTTTGCGACGGTCTCGACGTCCTTCCAGCGGGTGACGAACCAGAGATTGACCGCCGGCACGAAAGCGACAGGCGCACTGCGCCGCAGTTCCGCATAGATCGGATACGGATCGGCTTCCAGCGCCTCAACGGTGATGCTCTCGGCAAAGCTCAACGCCGTTACTCCCTTGCGATGGAAAGGGGCGGCGCCGAACGCGCTACCCCTTGTCCTTTGTCCTAGTCCTTCAGCGGCACGCCGAGATTTTCGAAGGCAACCGGATCCCGGCTCTTCAACGCACCGGCAAGCAGCAGGCCGATCACCGCGGCAATCAGCACCAGCCCCGGCAGGAACACGCCAAGGAAGCCACCGGCCCCGGACAGGCTGCCGAAATTAATGACGATCAGGTAGATGATGACGACGAAAGCGATGAAGGCCAGCCCAGGCAGGATGGTGGTCTTCAGCGCATTCTCCTGCGTCGACGGGTTGGCGCGGAAGTACATCACCACGGCGAGCGAGGCCACCGCCATCATGACGATGACTCCCAGCGTCGCGACATTGGTCAGCCAGGAAAACAGCGCCAGCACCGGATCGAGGCCGAGTACCGCGAACAGTCCGATGACGATCGCGGCCAACACGCTCTGGATGACGGAAGCGACATGCGGGCTCTGGTGCACTGAATGCGTCACGCCGATCGCTTCAGGCAACAGCTTCTCGCGGCCCGAGACGTAGATGTAGCGGGCAACCGCGTTGTGGAACGCCAGCACGCCGGCAAACAGGCTCGACACGAACAGGATGCCCATGGCGTGCGACAGCATGGTTCCGGCGTAGCGGTCGGACAGGCCGAACAGGAAAGTCGTCGGATCCTGAAGCGCCTGCAGTGCGGGCAACAATTTGTCGACGCCGGCGCCGACCGCCATCAGCCAGGCCGTGACCATGTAGAAGACGCCGATCAGCAACACTGAGAAATAGGTGGCGCGCGGAATGGTCACCTTGGGGTCGCGGGCTTCCTCGGCGTAGATCGTCGTCGCCTCGAAACCAATGAAGGCGGCGAAACAGAACAGGATGGCGATGGCGGGCGAGCCGCTGACGATCTGGCTCCAGCTGAACGGCGCCGCCGAGAGACCACTGTCGCCACCGGTATTGAGGATGGCGAGGTCTAGCACCAGCACAACGATGTATTCGCACAGCACCAGCACCGTCAGGATCTTGGCCGACAGGTCGACCTGGCGGTAGCCCAACACCGCGACGATGGCGACGGCGATGAAGCTCCACACCCACCAGGGCAGGTCGATGCCCCAGCCGGCGAACAGGCCGGCGGTCGCGGCCCCCAGCAGGCCCATGACCCCGATCTGCATGGCGTTGTAGGACAGGATCGCGATGATTGCGGTTGCGCCGCCGGCAAAACCGCCGAGCCCGCGCGCGGCATAGGCATAGAAGGCGCCGGCATTGCCGACATGGCGCGACATGGCGACGTAGCCGACCGCAAACAGCAGCAGCAACACGGTCACGATAAGATAGGTTCCGGCAAAGCCCGCCCCATTGCCCATAAGCATGCCGAGCGGCGTGCCGCCGGCGACCGCGGTGAGCGGCGCCGCCGCCGAAATCACCATGAAGGTGATAGCGCCGACGCCAAGACTGTTCTTGCGCAGCCTGTTGGCGGGCGCCTGTTCCGAAACTGCTGACATTTGTCCCTCCAGTTTTACGAACCCGTGGGTTCGCGGCCGCTCGGCCTGCTCCCTGAATGCCATCGGTTCATTATTTGAACCCTTATTTTGAATATAGACTTGCAAAGAATGCGGATGCCTGTCAAGTTAATTCACACATTAAGTTTCTATCCGAGCGGGAGGCTGGATGGGTACGGTCGGCAAGGCGATTTCACTTCTGGAGCTGTTCACGGCGGACGAGCCCGAGCTCGGACTTTCCGATCTCGCGCGGCGGTGCGCCTTGGACAAGGCGACGACGCGGCGGCTGCTGACGGCGCTGGGCGGCCATGGCTTCGTCGAGCAGGATGCCGGCACGCGGCACTATCGCCTCGGCGCCGGCCTGTCGCGGCTGGCGCGTATCCGCGAAGCCTGCTTCCCGTTCCTGCCAACGGCAATTCCCGTGGCGCAGGATTTGGCGGGTTCGACAACCGAGACGGTGCATCTGTCGGAATTCGGCGTCGACAGGCTGATCACCGTCCATGTCGAGCATTCAAGCTGGGCAAACCGGGTGAACATCGATGTCGGCCAGCTTCTGCCGCTGCATTCCACCGCCTCCGGCATCGCCTATCTCGCCTTCGCCGACAACGCGACCGTGAAAGCATGCCTGACAGGTTCGCTTGAGGCCTTCACCGATCATACCCTCGTCGAGCCGGCCGCCATTTCAAAGTCGATCGGCGAGGCGCGCGACCGCGGCTATTCGATCTGCGACCAGGGCCATGAGGACGGCGTGATCGGCGTCGCGGCTGCAATCCGCGCCGCCGATGGTCTTGCGCTGGGGACAATTGCGGTGGCAGCCCCGAAGGCCAGGACGACACCGGCTACGATCGTGGAACGAGGGCTTGCGGTTGTGACCGCAGCACGGGAGATTTCGATGCGCCTCAATGGCGAAAACCTGCAAACCCTGAGGAGGCAGGCCTGATGTCTGCAGATATGGCGACGCCCCGCATCCTGGTCATCGGCACGGGCGATACCAAGACCGACGAACTGCTGTTCATGAAAGCGTGTATCGAGGCATCCAGTGGCCGCGCCGTGATGATGGATGTCAGCGTGCTGGGCGACCCCGCCTATAGTCCCGATCACGACAAGCATGCCGTTGCGCGGGCCGCTGGCGTGACGATGGCCGAAATCGTCTCGAGCGGCGATGAAAACACCGCCATGACATTGATGGCCGTCGGCGCCGTTCAGCTGGTGCGCCAGCTTCACCAGCGCGGCGAGATCGACGCCTTCATCGCCATCGGTGGTTCGATGGGAACCGATTTGGCGCTCGATGTCGCGCTGTGCCTGCCGCTCGGCGTGCCGAAATTCGTCGTCTCGACCATCGCCTACTCGCACCTCATTCCGCCCGAGCGTGTCGCGCCCGACCTGATGATGATCCTGTGGGCAGGCGGGCTCTACGGCCTCAACACCATCTGCAAGCTGGTCCTTTCCCAGGCCTGCGGCGCGGTCGTCGGTGCGGCGAGGATCGTGCTTGCATCCCGTGCTTCGGCCCCGGCGGTCGGACCGACCATCGGCATGACTTCGCTGGGCAGCAGTTGCCTGCGCTATATGAAGACGCTGAAGCCGGCGTTGGAGCAGCGCGGCTATGATGTCGCGGTCTTTCACACCACCGGGATGGGCGGCCGGGCCTTCGAATCGATCGCCAGCCAGGACCATTTCTGCGCGGTGTTCGACTTCAGCCTGCAGGAGATCACCAATCATCTTGCCGGCTCGGTCGTCAGCTCCGGCGCCGACCGGCTCGAGAATGCCGGCGCCCGCGGCATTCCGCAGATCGCAGCCCCTGGCGCCGTAGACATGGTCGATTTGCCGACCTGGCAGGCGCTGCCGACAAAGTTCGCGCAGCGGCCATTCCATGCTCATAACAGGTTGATCGGCTCGATTACCGTCGATGCCGCCGACCGCCGTGAAGTCGCCAGGACCATCGCCGCCAAGCTCGGTGCGTCGAAGGGGCGCTCCGCTTTCATCCTGCCCTCCGGCGGCATCCAGGAATGGGATGCGCAGGGCGAGCCGCTGTACGAACCCGAAGCCCTCGCGGCGTTCACCGATGAGATGCGCAAGGCCATTCCCGCCGGCGTCGAGTTCCACGAGATCGACGCCCACATTAACAGCGACGAGTTCGTCGGCAAGGCGCTCGAAATCTTCGACCGCTGGGTCGAGGAAGGCATCATCCCGCGCGGCATGCCGGCCAAGGGAGTGGCTGCGTGAGCGCTGTTCCTGCCCAGGCGCTCGTCCTCGATTTCGGCGGCGTCGTCACCCGGACCCTTTTCGAGACCCATGCCTTGACCGAACAGGCGCTCGGCCTCGCGCCGGGAACGCTGCAATGGTACGGGCCGTTCGACCCGGATTCAGATCCGCTGTGGCGCTCAATGCAGGCCGACGAGATCAGCGAGCGCGATTATTGGCGCACCCGCACCAGCGAAGTCGGCCGGCTCGTCGGCGAGGACTGGCAGGCGATGGAGACATTCGTCCAGCGCGCACGCGGAGCCGAGCCGGAAAAGATCGTGCGGCCCGAAGCCGTCCGCGCCATCCGGACCGTGCATGCGGCGGGATTTCGCCTGGCGATCCTGTCCAACGAGCTAGATCTGTTCTATGGCGCCGGCTTCCGTCAGCGGCTGCCGCTGCTCGAGCTGTTCGACACCATCGTCGACGCCACCTATACCCGCATCCTCAAGCCCGATCCGCGCGCCTATGCCTTGGTGACCGAGGCGCTTGGCCTGCCTGCCCGCGCCTGTGTGTTCGTTGACGACCAGCAGCGCAATGTCGATGGCGGCCGTGCCGCCGGCATGCGCACCGTTCATTTCGACGTCGCGCGGCCGGCACTTTCCTATGCCGAGGCCCTCGGCCATTTCGACCTCATCTCCTGAGACATTTGCGGAGCCTTGCGATGCGCGACATCAATTTCCTCACCGAGAAAAACGCCAAGCCGATCTGGCATCCGATGGCACACCCGGCCGAGATGCGGGCCAACCCGCCAAAGGTGATCATGAAAGGCGAAGGCGTGATGGTCACCGACATCGACGGCAACACCGTGCTCGATGCGGTTGGCGGACTGTGGAACGTCAATCTCGGCTACTCCTGCGACCCCATCAAGAAGGCCATCGCCGACCAGCTCAGCGCCCTGCCCTACTATTCCGGGTTTCGCGGCACGTCGACCGGCCCGTCGATCGAGCTCGCTTACGAACTCAGCGAATGGTTCGAACCGGAAGGCATGGTGCGGACCTTCTTCACCTCGGGCGGCTCGGATTCGGTCGAAACCGCACTGCGGCTCGCCCGCCAATACTGGAAGATCCGCGGCCAGGGCGACCGGACAAAATTCCTCGCGCTGAAGAAGGGCTATCACGGCACCCATTTCGGTGGCGCGTCAGTCAACGGCAACGCCAATTTCCGCCGCAACTATGAGCCGCTTATGCCCGGCGTCTTCCACATTCCCGCACCCTGGACCTTCCGCAATCCGTTCGATGAGACCGATCCGGCGCGGCTGGCCAAACTGTGCGCCAAAGCGCTGGAGGATGAGATCGCCTTCCAGGGCGGCGACACCATTGCCGCCTTCATCATGGAGCCGGTTCTCGGCGCCGGCGGCGTCATCGTTCCGCATGACAGCTTCATGCCGCTGGTGCGCGAGATATGCGACCGCCACGAAATCCTGCTGATCGCCGACGAGGTGGTCACGGGCTTCGGTCGCACCGGCGCCTGGTCGGGTTCGCGGCTATCCGGCGTGAAGCCGGATTTCATGACCATCGCCAAGGCGATCACCTCGGGCTATTTCCCGCTCGGCGCCACCTTGATCGGCGCCAAGGTCGCCGACGTCTTCGAGGCCGACAAGACCAGCTTCGGGGCGATCGGTCATGGCTATACCTATTCCGGCCATCCTGTCGGCTGCGCGGCAGGGCTGGCTGCACTTGCCGAGACCAAGCGGCTTCGCCTGGACGAGAACGCAGCCGCGCGCGGCATCGAGCTCGCGGCGACGCTGGAGGGGCTAAAAGCCAAGCACGCGATCGTCGGCGACATCAGGTACAAGGGCCTGATGGCTGCGCTAGAGCTGGTCTCCGATCGCACGACGAAAAAGCCGGTGGACAAGAAGACCATGGCCGTGGTTTCGGAAGCCACTTATGACGCCGGCGTCATGCTGCGCGTGTCCGGCAACAACATCATCCTGTCGCCGCCGCTGATCATCGGCGCCGCCGACGTGGCAAAGATCGGCGAGGCCATCGATGCAGGTCTGTCGAGAACCTGATGGACCCGCTGACGCAATGGAGTTTGGTACGCAATGACCCAATCTGAGAAGAACCCGAGCGAGGAAGCGCTCGTCAAGCGGCGTGCCCGCCTGCTCGGCGCGAAATCGCAATTGTTCTACGACGAGCCCGTGCACCTGGTGCGCGGCGAAGGCGTCTGGCTCTACGATGCCGACGGCCGCAAGTATCTCGATGCCTACAACAACGTCGCCCATGTCGGCCATTGCCACCCGCATGTGGTCGAGGCCTTGTGCCGTCAGGCAAGCCTGCTCAACACCCACACACGCTATCTGCACACCGCAATTCTCGACTATGTCGAGCGGCTGACGGCGACCTTCGATGCAAGCCTCGCCACCGCAATCCTGACCTGTACCGGCAGCGAGGCCAACGACATCGCGCTGCGCATGGCGCAGGCCGCCTCCGGCAATATGGGCATCATCGCCACCGACGCCACCTATCATGGCAACACGGCGGCGGTTTCGCAGCTCAGCACGCGCATGCCTCCGATCCGCGGCCGCGCCCCCCATGTCAGGCTGGTGCCGGCCCCCGACAGCTATCGCCATCCCGATGCGATGGCCAATGGCAAGGCCTTTGGCGACGCCGTGCGTCAAGCGATCGCTTCGCTGGCACAGGACGGCATTGGCCTGTCTGGCATCATCTTGTGTCCGCTGCTCGCCAATGAAGGTTTCCCGGCTCTGCCCACCGGATTTTTCGACGACGCCTTGGCGGCCGTGCGCGAAGCCGGTGGTCTGGTCATCGCCGACGAAGTGCAGCCCGGCTTCGGCCGCACCGGCAGCCATTTCTGGGGCCATCAGCGCGCCGGCTTCGTCCCCGACATCGTCACCATGGGCAAGCCGATGGGCAATGGCCATCCGATCGCGGCCGTGGTCACCACCAAGGAGATACTGGCGACCTTCCGCGACGCTTTCCGCTACTTCAACACCTTTGGCGGCAACCCGGTCTCCTGCGCGGTCGCCAATGCCGTCCTCGACGTCATCGAACAGGAAAACCTTGTCGCCAACGCGCAAGACGTCGGCGCCTATGCGCTTGGCCTGCTGCGCCCGCTGGCCGATCGGCATGAGTGCATCGGCGAGGTCAGGGGGGCCGGACTGTTCTTCGGCGCCGAGCTGGTCCACGACCGCGACACGCGCGAACCGGCGCCCGACATTGCCGAGCAGGTCGCCAATCGCATGCGCCATCGCGGCGTGCTGATGGGCAAGACCGGCATCCACGGCAATGTGCTCAAGATCCGCCCGCCCATGCCGTTCTCGCGTGACAATGCCGACTTCCTGATCGGCCTGCTGGACGAGGTGCTGGGCGAAGTCGGCGGAGTGCCGGCGTGAATCCTGTTTCCACCCAATCCGAGCCCGAAACGGCAGCCGATGTCACGGAGCTCGCCAGGCGTGCGCTCGAACATTGGGGCGTCCGCAACTCTGAGCCGGAACTTCTGAAGCACCGCGAGAACGCCGTCTTCCGCGTGCGGCTGCCGGATGGCCAGCCGGCAGCCATGCGCATCCACCGGCTCGGCTACCACACGGACGCCGCGCTGCGTTCGGAACTGCAATGGATGGGCTTCCTGCAATCCGCCGGCGTCGCCACGCCGTCTTGCGTCGCAACACAGGCCGGCGATCCGTTCGTGCTTGTCAGAACGGCCACCTCGGCGCAGCCCCGGCAGGCCGATTGCCTGAGCTGGCTGGAGGGCCGCGCCGTGGGCGCACGCGGCGTGCCACTGGCCCACACGGCCGACCAGTCGATCCAGATCTTCACGGCGATCGGGCGGACCATCGCCCATATGCACAATGTCACTGCCTCGTGGACGCCGCCCGCGGGCTTCGTCCGCCATGCCTGGGACTTCGACGGCTTCTTCGGTGCGAACCCGGTCTGGGGCCGGTTCGAGACCTCGCCCTTTCTCGATGGTCCTCGCCGCGCGCTGGTCTTGCAGGCGCGCGACAAGGCAGTGAAGGCGCTGTCGGAACATGAGCGCAGCGCGTGCAATTTCGGCATCATCCACGCCGATCTGGTGCGCGAAAATGTGCTCATCCATGACAGCGCGGTGCGCATCATCGATTTCGACGATTGCGGCCATGGCTGGCACATGTACGACCTTGCCGTCGCCCTCTATCAGAACCGCGAGGAGGCGATCTACCCGCTGATCGAAACCGCTTTGCTTGACGGCTACCAGCAAGAGCGTGCGCTGATCCCGCAGGACATCGCCGCATTGCCTCTATTCGCCGCGTTGCGTGCCTTCGCCTTTCTTGGCTGGGTGCAAAGCCGCGTCGAAGGCGACATCACCAGGGATGTCGGCTTGCGGATGTCGACCATCGCAGCCGATGTGGTGATTGACTACCTGCGCGGCGAACAGCCCAACTGACGAGCCGATGAGAGCCGTCAGCTCTTGGCGAAATGGATGCTGACCGTTCCCGAGCTGCCGAAGTCGGCGACGATGGTATCGCCGGGCCGCGCCTCGACCGGGCGCACAAACGATCCGGACAGCACCACCTCGCCGGCCGCGATGGACATGCCGTAGCGGGCGAGCCTGTCCGCCAGCCAGGCAATGCCCATCGCCGGATGGTTGAGCACGCCTGCGCCAAGCCCGGTCTCCTCGACCTCCGCATTGCGCGAGACGATGGCGCCGATCCAGCGCATATCGGCTTCATCGGGTCGTTGCGGCCGGCCGCCGACGACAATGCCGGCATTGGCGGCGTTGTCGGAAATCGTATCGAAGAAAGTGCGCGCCTTCTTTGTCTCGGCATTGACGCGTTCGATGCGCGTGTCGAGGATTTCGAGCGCCGGCGTGATATAATCGGTGGCGTTGAGCACGTCGAAGATGGTCACGCCTGGGCCCCTCAGCGGCGCCTTCATGACGAAGGCTATCTCGGCCTCGACGCGCGGCTGGATGAAGCGGCCGACGGGTATCGTCGCGCCGTCGTTGAAGAACATGTCGTCGAACAGCACGCCCGAATCCGGCGTGTCGATGGCGAGCGCATATTGCATCGCCTTCGATGTCAGGCCGATCTTCCAGCCCTTCGGGGTCAGCCCGGCATCGGTCTTGCGTTTCACCAGCGCTGCCTGGACGCGATAGGCATCCTCCATCGTCGCGTCGGGAAAATCGAGGCTGAGCAGACGGATCTGGCGGCGCGAACGCTCGGCTTCGAACAGCCTTGCCGCGGCATCTTCAACTTGCTCGGGGGTCACGATGCTGCCTCGTCGACGACCCCGTTGCGGAGCACGCCGATGCCGTCGGCTTCGACTTCGATCACGTCGCCCGGCTTCAGCCAGATCGGCGGGTCGAAGCGGGCGCCGGCGCCGGTCGGCGTACCGGTGACGATGATATCGCCTGGCACCAGCGTGGTGAAGGTGGAGACATAGGCGATGATCTTGCGGAACGAGAAGATCATCCGGCTGGTGCGGTCCTGCTGGCGCAATTCGCCATTGACGCGGGTGGTCAGCGCGATGTCGGCAATCTGCGCCTCGTCGGTGAACGGCACCAGCCACGGACCGAGCGAGCCGGTGCGGTCGAAATTCTTGCCCTGCGTGACGTTGAACTTGGCGTGCCGTACCCAATCGCGAATGGTGCCTTCGTTGCACAGGGATAGTGCCGCGATATGGTCAAGCGCATCCCTCTCGGCGATGCGTCGTCCACCCTTGCCGATGACGATGACGATCTCGCCCTCATAGTCCAGCTGCGGCGATTCCGGCGGCCGCACCAGCGGCGCGTCGTGGCCGACGAAGGAGCGGGGGAAGCGGATGAACAGCGACGGGTTGGAAGGCGCGGCCTGGCCGTCCTTGTACTCTTCGTTGCGGTCCGGGTAGTTGACGCCGACGCAGATGATCTTTTCCGGCGACGGCAGAGGGATTTCATAAGCGATGGCGCCGACTGGAAAATCGACGGCGTAGGCTTCGGCCTCTTCCGCCAGCCGCCGTAGCACGCCGGCCTCGATCACTTCGCGCAGCGTCGGCCACTGGCTGTGCCGCGCCGACAGGTCGACGACGCCCTTATCTGTGACCGCGCCATAGCGCGTCTTGCCGCCGACGGTGAAGGTGGCGAGCCGCCCAGGTGCAGTCATCCCGGTCTCCGTCAGGTTCGCGTCTGTGGTCACGGTGCGATGATCGGCGACGCCGTCAAATCCGGTTGGCGTGCGGCCGCGCCGGCAAAGGTGCTGCCCTCCTCGAACCAGCTTTTCGGCGCCGGCGCGCCCCACAGCGTCTGGCGCTGCGGGTCCTTGAGGTCCCACTTGATCGGCTCCAGATCCGGATCGACCGTCTGGTAGTCCGAGCAGTAGATCTCGATGCGGTGATTGTCCGGGTCTCTGACATAGAGGAAGAAGGCGTTGGAAATGCCATGCCGGCCGGGGCCGCGCTCGATATTTGCGAGGTAACCCGTCGTCGCCATCAGATCGAGCAGGTCGATGATGTTGAGCGGTGTCGGCACCCAGAAGGCGACGTGATGCAGGCGCGGACCCACACCGTTGGTGAAGGCGATGTCGTGGACGCCGCCCTTGCGGTGCGTCCAGGCCGCCCACAGCTTTCCGCTACTGGCATCCTCGGTGTATTCGGTGACGCGGAAGCCAAGCTCGTTGTAGAAGGCGACGGACTCGTCGACATTGGGCGAGAAGCAGTTGAAGTGGTCGATGCGCAGCGGCTTCACGCCCTTGTAGAGCGCATATTTCTGATGAATCGGCGGCAGCCTTTCCATTTGGGCAAAGAACTCGAGCGGAATGCCGTGCGGGTCGCGGGTGCGGAAGGTGCGCGACTGGTACGGTCGCTCGACCCACTCGACCGGCAGGCCTTTTGCCTTGAAGAAGTGCTCGGCCTTGTCGAGATCCTCATCCGAGAAAACCTTGAAGCCGAGATCGCGTGCTTCGGCGCTGCCGGCCCTCTTCAGCACGATGCAGTGGTGTCCGCGCTCTTCCAGGGCCCTTAGATAGATGGCGTCCGATGTCTCGTCGGTAACCTGCAGGCCGAGCGTGTCGACATAGAAGGCGCGGGATTTCGCAAGGTCGGTGGCCGCCAGTTCGACATGGCTGAGGCGCACGATGTTGAAGGCGGGATAGAGGTTTGGTTTGGGCAGTGGCATGCGATGTCCTCCGGTCAGCCGCCGAGTTTCTGGATCGTGTGCGCTGAAGTGGCGAAGGCGATGTTCTTCGTCTCCATGTAGAAATCGAAGGAATGGTCGCCGCCGTCGCGGCCGATGCCGGAATTCTTGACGCCGCCGAACGGCGTCGGCAAATGCCGCACATTCTCCGAATTGACCCAGATCATGCCGGCGTCCAGCGCATCGGTGAAGCGGAAGGCGCGGGTAACATCCGACGTCCAGAGATAGCCGGTCAGGCCGTATTGGGTGTCGTTGGCCAGCGCCAGCGCTTCGGCCTCGTCCTTGAAGGAAATGGCGGTCAGCACCGGCCCGAAAATCTCTTCCTGGGCAATGCGCATCCTGTTGGTGGCGCCGGTAAACAGCGTCGGGCTGACATAGCAGCCACCGCCCGGACCGGCGAACTTGCCGCCGCCGGCGGCTACCACCGCGCCTTCCGATTTGCCGATCTCGATATAGGAAAGCACCTTTTCCTCGTGCACCGGATGGATCAGCGGACCAACCACCGTTTTGGGATCGAGCGGATGGCCAACCTTGATGCGCTTTGCCTTCTCCGCAACCAGATCCGTGAATGTGTCGTAGACCGAGGCTTCGACCAGAAGCCGCGACGATGAGGTGCAGCGTTCGCCGTTGAGCGAGTAGATCATGAACACGGCCGCATCCGCCGCACGTTCGAGATCGGCGTCGGCGAAGACGATCACCGGGTTCTTCCCGCCCAGTTCGAAATGCACGCGCTTCAGCGTATCGGCGCCTTGTTTCATGATCATCGAGCCGGTGCGGCTCTCACCGACAAAACCGATCGCCTTGATGTCAGGGTGCTCGGTCAGCGCCTTGCCGGCGTGCTCGCCGAGGCCGTTGACCAGGTTCCACACGCCTTTCGGCAGGCCGGCCTCCTTCGCGATCTCGACCAGCAGGCGAGCGGTCAGCGGCGAAAATTCGGCCGGCTTGTGGACGACGGTGCAGCCTGCCGCCAGCGCCGGCGCGATCTTCCATGTCGACAGCATGAACGGCGTGTTCCACGGCGTGATGATGCCGACCGGGCCGATCGGCACGCGCGTGGTGATGTTGACCTGGCCTGTCGTGCGCAGCGTCTCGCCGTCGCGCGCTTCCGGCGCGCGGTCGGCGAAGAAGCGGAAATTCTCGGCGCCGCGCAGCGCGGCCTTGGCCATGAATTTCAGCGCCTGGCCGGTGTCCATGCACTCGACGAAGGCGATCTCCTCGGCGCGCGCTTCGATCGCATCGGCTATCTTGTGCAGCAGCTTCTTGCGCCCGTCGCCCGGCATGGCGGCCCAGGCCGGGAACGCCGCCTTTGCCGCCTTGGCGGCGCGGTCGATATCGGCGGCGCTGCCACGCGCGACCTTGGCCAGCGGCTTGAGATCGACCGGCGACATGGCCTCGAAGGTCGAGCCATCCACCGCCGGCACCGCTTCGCCGCCGATCTGGTTCAGCACGCCGTCGCGCTTGAAACGGGCCAGATAGGCCTCGGCCTTTTTCAGATTGCCTTCGAGGTCGGACATATCAGCTTCCGTCACTTGCCGCGCAGTCGCGGGTGGATTGCATTTTTCTTCCAGCTCAGGACCGGATCGATTTCCCTGATCTCCAGGGAAAGAGCGAAATGCGGGGTCTCGAACAGGGGGGCGAGGTATTCGCTCACGGCGGAGAAGACCGCCTCCCCGGTTCGTCTCTTGTCCTCGGCACTGCGGCCGGTTCCAATGCGAAACGACATGTCGAGAAAGGCGTTTTCCGGTAAGCTGTCGGCGATCGCATAGGCCTCCGCGCGGAAGGCCCGCACCCGCACCGCGCCGGTTTCAAACAGCCCGGTGCCGAGCACGGTGCGCAACACCAGCGCGCACAATTCGCTCATGTCGACCTTGGCATCGAGGTTGGCCGAATACTCGATGGAAAAGTGAGGCACCGCGTCTCGCTCCCCGTATTGTTCCACTGCTGTAGTTAACGCGTTAATTACATGCAGCATCACTGAAGTCAAGCCTTGCATCCAAGTTGAGGCGACGATACGGGATGGAAAGGTCAAGTTTTGGCGTGCGGTCCCGCCGACCGCCCGCATCATTGGGGACGCTGCTTCTTGCTGCCTGAAAACACCCGTCGTTCTCTGCCGATGGCGCTGCTCCATGCCCGCGAAGTGGTGATGGCGCGGTTTCGTCCAATGCTGGCGGCGCATGATGTGACCGAACAGCAATGGCGCGTGCTGCGCGTTCTGAGCGAGGCCGGCGCTGTCGAGGCGACGGAACTTGCCGATCGCGCTTCGGTGCTGCCGCCCAGCCTGACACGCATCATCAAGACGCTCGAGGGCCGAAAATTCATCACCCGCAACAAGGCGGAAGGCGATGGCCGCCGTGTCGTGCTGACGATCGCCCCGGCGGGTTCCGCCCTGATCGATGCCTTGTCGCCGGAACGCCTCGTCATCTACCGCGACATCGAACAGCGCTTCGGACATGAGAGGCTCGAGCAATTGCTCGATCTGCTGGAGAGCCTGATCGCCGGCGAGAGCTGATTGCTGCGGCTCAGCCGCCAAAGCTGCCAAGCCGCGTCGGCTGCGTGTAATTGCGGTCGACATAGAGCAAGGCCGAGCCGCCGCTGCCGTGCCTGACGTCGATAACGCGGCCGATCATGACATTATGCGTGCCGACGATGTGCACATCCTCGATCTCGCAATCGAAATTGACGATCGCATCGGACAGCGCTGGCGTCCCCGAGGTCAGCGTTTGCCAGCGCGCCGCCGAATAGCGTGCCTCCATGTCCCTGGTCGCGCCGGCGAACTTGCCGGCCAGGTGCATATGGTCATGCGTCAGCACGTTGACGCAGAAGCGCCGGTTGGCGAGAAACATGGCCGCCTGCGTCGAGCGGCCGTTCATGCACACCAGCAGTGTCGGAGGTTCGTCCGACACACTGCACATGGCGGTGGCGGTGAAGCCGCCGCGCCCGGCCGGGCCATCTGTCGTGACGATGTTGACCGGCGCGCAGACCCTTGCCATGGCGTCGCGGAAATCGGCCTTCGAAATCTGCGTGGCCATCTGACATCACCCCGCCGATGAAGCGAGCGGATTGAGCCAGGTATCTCCCGTCCAGCCATTCTCGTCATAGTCGGCCATGCAGGTATCGACCAGTTCTTCCATGGCCTTCAGCCGGCCGCCGCGTTCGGCGCCCTTCAGCACCTGCAGCCGCACCTCTTCCGGCGCACCGGCATAGTTGAGTTCGTAGAGCGCGTGGCGGCCGCCGAACTCGGTGCCGGTCGCGTCCCACAACAGTTTCATGATCTTGATGCGCTCGACATGGCCCATGTCGTTGGAACCGCGCACATACTGCGCGAGGTATTTGTCGATCTCGGGATTGTTGAAGTCGCGCACCGATGACGGCAGGTAGATCAAGCCGGAGGCGATCACCCGGCGCACCGTGTCGATGACGCGCGGATAGGCTTCCGACATGAAAGTCCGGTAGGCAAGGGCTGCTTCCAGGTTGGGCAGGACAGCGCCATTCGCCCAGGGGATCGGATTGTAGGCCATGGCGTTGGAAAAGCTCCAGAACATGTGCCTGAGCGCGATGACCTCGCCCAGCGCCGCCTGGTTGCCGCGGAAGGCATCGCCGCCGGTGGCGCGCAGCGCCTTTGCCAGCAGGCCGGCGAGGAAGTCGAGCTTGACGGCAAAGCGTGTGCAGCCCTGGAAGCAATAGCCATGCATGAAGCCCGAAGCCGGATGGAAGGACAGGATTTTCTGCGCCTCGCGCAGCACCAGCACGTCCTCCCAGGGGATGAAGACATTGTCGAGCACCAGGATGGCATCGTTCTCGTCGAAGCGCGACGACAACGGATAGTCGAACGGAGCCGCCGCCGTGTTGGCCGTCTGCTCATAGGAGACGCGGCAGAACATCTTTACCCCCGGCGCATTCATCGGCACGATGAACATGACCGACAGCGACGGATCTTCGGTGACCGTCGCCGAACTCTGCGCCAGGAAATTGTAGTGGGTCAGCGCCGAGGACGTCGCCACCACCTTGGCGCCGGAGACATAGATGCCGGCGTCGGTCTCCTTGGTGATGTGGACGAAGACATCCTTCACCTGTTCGGCCGGCTTGTGGCGGTCGATCGGCGGGTTGACGATGGCGTGGTTCATGAACAGCACGGCTTCCTGCGCACGCTTGTGCCAGGCGAGCGCATTGTCCTTGAACGGGCCGTACCAGTCGGCATTGGCGCCGAGCGTGTTCATCAGTGCCGCCTTGTAATCGGGCGTGCGGCCCATCCAGCCATAGGACATGCGTGACCACTCGGCGATCGCGGTCTGCTGGGCCGCGAGTTCGCCGGAGGATTTGGCGACGCGGAAATATTTGTGGGTGTAGCCGCCCGAACCGGTATCGGTAGGCGAGGTCAGCGTGCCCTGCCGCTTGGGATCGTGCAGCGCATCATAGAGGCGCGCCAGCGACCGCGCCGAATTGCGCATCGCCGGATGGGTGGTGACATCGGCGATGCGCTCGCCGTTGATGTAGACCTCGCGGCCGTCGCGCAAGCTCCCCATATACTCGGCCCCGGTGAACGGGCGCCCATTGTCGGCACGAAAGTCTTCCGATCGCATGATGTTCCTCCACTTATGGCATCAACTCTAGCGCTCCTGGCAAGGATCGGTTAGGACGTAACGGCAAAACCGATTGGACTTTTTCCGGCGCTATGAGCCTCAATTCCATTCCTGATTTCTTTGTCTATGGCGAGCCGGTGCGGCCGCTCGATGTCGGCTTCCTGCATGTCGAGACGGTGCTTGCGCGCGGCAATATTCATCTCGGCCAGGTTGCCGCGCACAAGCATCCGCAAATGGGCCAGATCACCTACTGGACCAGCGGCTCCGGCACCTACCGCATCGAAGACCAATCCTGGGACTTTTCGGCACCGGCCGTCAGCTTCGTGCCGAGCACCATCGTGCATGGCTTCTCGATCGGGCCCGGCACCGACGCCATCGTCGTTTCGGTCGCCGATGATGCGCTTGCGGCAATAGCCGCTCACAGCCTGCTGCCATTGGACCGGCCGGTCTTTGCCGATAGCCTTCCTCAGCACGTCGCGTGGAAAAGGCTTGCGGCGGTGCTGGAGATGATCGCCACGGAATATGCCGAGGCGCAGGCCGGGAGTGACAAGACCCTGCCGGCGCTGATTGCCGTCGCGCTCTCGCACATCGCGCGCCTTGGTCCCGAGGTAATGGATGCCACTGGCTCTTCCGATGCTGCATTGGCGCGCGGCTTGCGCCGCCTGGTCGATGCGCATTTCCGCGACAACTGGCCCGTCGACCGCTACGCCGGGGCGCTGGCCACGACACCGCATCTTCTCGACAAGGCCGCCCATACGGTGCTTGGCAGCGGCGTCAAGCGACTCATGGGGGAGCGACGGTTGCTGGAGGCCAAGCGCTTGCTGCTGTTCACCGTGCGCACCGTCGAGGACATCGCCTACGAAATCGGCTTCGAAGATCCGGCCTATTTCTCACGCTTCTTCCGGGAGCGGGTTGGCCAGGCGCCCGCCGCCTGGCGCCGCGCGCAGCTGGGGCAGAGTTGAAGCTTCCGCGCCGGCCAGGATCAGGCGTTTGGGCCGACACGCCGGCTAGGCGCAGCGCCGCCGAGTTGATCCACCTGTTGATAGGTGTTGCCGCGCAGCATTACCCCGCGCACGGCGCGGCGCATCGAGATTGATGTCGCCGCGAAACTTGCTGGTGTTTTTTGTCGCTTCCAAACGGTTCGTTATTTGAACCACCGTTTGATGTGCTATGAGCGGACTGCAAGGTGGATTGGCTTTCGTCCCATGCGAAGTATCTTGAGGATGCACGATGAGCACAGTCGGCAAAGCGATATCGCTGCTGGAGCAGTTCACGCTCGGCGAACCGGAGATCGGCCTGTCCGAGCTCGCCCGCAAAACCGGCCTCGACAAGGCGACGGCGCGGCGCCTGCTGATGGCGCTGGCCGACCACCGCCTGATCGAACAAGAGCCGGCAAGCCGCCGCTACCGGCTCGGCGCCGGCCTGTCGCGGCTGGCCCGCTTTCGCGACGCGCATTTTCCCTTCGTGCGCGTGGCAGCACCTGTGGTTCGCGAGCTGGCGCTGGAAACCGGCGAGACGGTGCATCTGTCGGAATTCAGCGCCGGCGCACTGCTGACGGTCCATGTCGAGCTGTCGGCAAAGGCCAACCGGGTCAATGTCGATGTCGGCCAGGTGCTGCCCTTGCACGGCACCGCCTCCGGCATCGCCTTTCTCGCCGCTTCGCCTCGGGAAGCGGCCGAGGCCTATGTCGACAAGCCGTTGCCGACCTTCACGCCACACACGGTGACGCAGCCCGACAGGCTGATGAAGGCGATCCGGCTTGCCGCCAAGCGCGGCTATTCCTCGAGCTCCCAAGGCTATGAAGAAGGCGTCCACAGCATAGCCGCGGCAATCCTCGGCTCCGATGGCCGTCCTTTAGGCACTCTGGCGGTGGCCTCGCCTGTGTCACGCGCCGATGACAGCATGGCGGCCAGCCAGGGCGAAGCGGTGATCAAGGCGGCGCGGCTGATTTCAGCGCGCCTGGCCGGCGAAGCCTGACATCTCTACCGTCGCAGGGGAGATGATTAGCGGGTTAAGTTCCCAGCGGCGCACCGGCCTTGCCGCGAGACCGGAACGCTTCGTCTGGGACAGGCGGCTGGAGCGCAGCAAGGAAGAATTGTTGTCGCCCGCCCGAGCGTCGCCCACGATCTCGGAAATCGCCTTTGCTTGGGGGTTCAATTCGAGTGCGCATTTTTCGCGCGCGTTCGAGAGCCGGTACGATGTGGCCCGCGGAAGTTGCGCCAGAGGCTGAGGGCGGGTGCATTGAGGGGTGGGCCGTTTGCCGGATCTCGGAGAGCGCCCTAGCTCGCCGAAAGCCGGCATCCGGCAGCAAGTTCTACATATTGGCAGCGGTTGGCCGTACGATCACTTCGTTGACGTCCACGCCATCGGGTTGATCAAGCGCAAAACGGATCGCCCGTGCAATGGCGTCCGGTGTGAGCGACTTCTGCCGCCATTCTTTCAGAGCCGTGGCGACCTGAGGATCGCTGATATCGTCGCCCAGTTCGGTTGCGGTCACTCCGGGGGAGATGATCGTGGCGCGGATGTCGTCATGCTCCTGCCGCAGCCCCTCGGTGATTGCCCAGACGGCATATTTCGTGCCGCAATAGACCGCCGCGGTGGGCAGCACGATATGCGCACCGACCGAGGCGACATTGACGATATGCCCATTCTTCTGGGCGACGAAGCGCGGCAGCACCGCGGCGATCCCGTTCAGCACGCCGCCGATGTTGACATTGATCATGCGAGACCACTCATCGCGCTTCAGCGCGGCAAGCGGCGACAGCGGCATGACGCCGGCATTGTTGACCAGCACATCGATCTGCCCGAATTCGGCATGAGCGGCATCGGCAAAGGCGTCGAAATTCGCCGCGTCAGTCACGTCGAGTTCGCGCCACGCGACGCCTTTGCCTATTTCTGCGGCCAGCGCCTTGAGCCGCTCGGTGCGGCGGGCCCCGATGAACAGTCTGGCGCCGGCACCGGCAAGTTCCCGAACCGTCGCTTCGCCGATGCCGCTGGAGGCGCCGGTGATGAGTACAACCTTGTCTTTAAGTCCCGTCATGATCGTTTCCTTTCGCTGCGGTGTCGGGGAGATAGATGGCGGCGAACCGGCAAAGGGCGGTAGCGTGATCGTCCAAAGAGTTTGCACGATCCTCCAAATGAACTCAAAATGCCTTGCAACATTTCGCGCCATGAAGATTTATGCGGCATGGAGAAAATCAATGAACTCGCCGAGCTGATCACCCGCTTTGCGCCGAAATCTGGCATGGCCGGCACTGCGGTGCCGCGGCTGTCGCTCATTCGCGCCAACCAGCCCAGTGCACCCGTGCCTGCGGTCTACGAGGCGTCGCTTTGCATAATCGCCCAAGGATCGAAGCGCGTCTCGCTGGCCGACCAGAGCGTGGTCTATGACGCATCGAGCTACCTGCTCGTCTCGGTCGACCTGCCGCTGGTCGGGCATGTGTTGGAGGCGAGCCCGGCGGCGCCCTACCTCTGTTGCAAGATAGATTTTGATTCCACCGCGCTGGCCGAACTGCTTGTGAAAGAAGGACGTGCATCCCCCAGCAGGGATCTGCCGGTGTTAGCTGCCTATCCAAGTGACCCCGACCTGATTGATGCCGCCTGTCGGCTTGTAAGGCTGCTCGATCGCCCCGAGAGCATCACCGTGCTGGCGCCGCTGATCGAACGCGAAATCCTTTACCGGCTCCTCACCGGACCGCACGGTGACACGCTTCGCCAGATGGCGTCGGTGGACAGCCACCTGAACCAGGTCAGCCGCGCCATCGCCACGATCCGCAATCATTTCCAGGCACAACTGCGCATCGAAGACATTGCGGCGGCATCAGGCATGAGCGCGTCGTCCCTTCATGCCCATTTCAAGGCGATTACGCGCATGACCCCGCTCGAATACCAGAAGCAGCTGCGCCTGCAGGAGGCGCGAAGGATTATGCTTGCCGGCTGCGCAAACGCAGGCACGGCCGGGTTCGCGGTGGGCTATGACAGCCCTTCGCAGTTCAGCCGAGAATATCGTCGCCTGTTCGGTGCGCCGCCCCGGAAAGATATTGACCGCCTTCAGGCGACACCCAGTTCGGCTGCGGCTTATTGAGTTTTCCGAGCGGCATGCGCCAGCCATGGCTGGTCAGGAGCCAGCCGCCTCCAGGTGGCGAAGCGTCCGATCATGATCGGTAGAACTCCCGGTACCATTCGACAAAGCGCGGAACCCCTATTTCGATCGGGATTTTGGGCTTGAAGCCGGTCGCCTCCTCGAGCGAGCTGACATTGGCGAAAGTTGCCGGAACGTCGCCTGGCTGAAGTGGCCTGAGGTTGCGGTTTGCCTTGCGTCCCAGCGCGTCTTCGAGCACCTCGATCAATCGGTTCAGTTGAACGGGCGAATTGCCGCCGATGTTGTGAATCCTGAACGGTGCGTTGCTGGTCGCTGGGTCTGGCGCGACACTTTTCCACTCAGGATTGGCTGTCGCGGGTTGCTGCATGACGCGGATAATACCTTCGACAATGTCGTCGATATAGGTGAAATCCCGCTGCATGTTGCCATAGTTGAAGACCTCGATCGGCTCGCCGGCGAGGATAGCCTTGGCGAAGATGAACAGCGCCATGTCCGGCCGCCCCCACGGACCATAGACGGTGAAAAAACGCAGCCCGGTGGTCGGCAGTCGAAACAGATGGCTGTATGTGTGCGCCATCAGCTCGTTCGCCTTCTTGCTTGCGGCGTAAAGGCTGAGCGGATGGTCCGCCGGATCGTGCACGGAAAACGGCATGCGGGTGCTGCCGCCATAAATCGAACTCGACGATGCATAGACCAGATGGCCGACGGAGGCCTGCCGGCATCCTTCCAGGATGTTGACAAAGCCGCTGAGGTTGCTTTCCACATAGGCGTGCGGATTGCTGATCGAATAACGTACGCCGGCTTGCGCCGCGAGATTGACGACAACCTCCGGCGCGGCCGAGAGGAAGAGCTCCGAAATACGGTCCCGCTCCGTGAGATCGGCATGCTCGAAACAAAAATTCGAAAACGCTTTCAGCCGCTCGAGACGAGCCTGCTTCAGGCTGACGTCATAATACTCGTTCATGGAGTCGAGGCCGATAACCTGGCGTCCTTCGGCAAGCAGCCTCAGGCAAAGATGAAACCCTATGAACCCGGCTGCACCGGTGATCAGTATCGGCCTGCTTGATGTCACTGCATATCCTAGCGTTAATTTCAGGCGAGCTTTACAAGCTCCAGTATTTTATGTTGTCGGGAACTTCATTGGGCTTGATGGCCGACTTGACATCGAACAGTGTCCCCCCCGGCCTGATCATTTGAAAAAGACGCGCTCTTTCGTTGGTGAGATATTGCCTGTGAGGCACCGCCAGAACAAGCGCCTGCAAATCGTTTATCTCATCGAGCGGCAGGATTGTTTCGCCGTGATCACGCCGAGCGGTTTCGACATCGGCAAGGGGATCATGGACTTTGGGGACAATTCCGAACTGCCTTAGTTCCTTGACCATGTCGAAAACGCGGCTGTTGCGCAAATCCGGCACGTCCTCCTTGAATGTCAGCCCGAGAATGCCGACAGAAGCCCCTTTGACGGGCGTGTCAGAACCAATCAGCCGTTTGACAACCTGCTGGGCGACGAAGGCCCCCATGCCGTCATTGATGCGACGTCCGGCGAGGATGATCTGCGGATGGTAACCTTCGGCCTCGGCCTTGGCGGTCAAATAATATGGATCGACGCTGATGCAGTGGCCGCCGACGAACCCCGGTTTGAAGGGAAGGAAGTTCCATTTCGTCGACGCAGCATCAAGAACATCCTGCGTCCGGATATCGAGCCGCTCGAAGATCATTGCCAGTTCGTTCATCAGCGCGATGTTCAGATCGCGCTGGGTGTTCTCGATAACCTTCGCTGCCTCGGCCACCTTGATCGACGGGGCGCGGTAGACGCCGGCATCGATGATACGGCCATAAACGTTCGCGACGCGCTCCAGCGTCTCGCTATTCTCGCCGGAGACGACTTTGACGATCTTTTGCAGCGAGTGTTCCCGATCGCCGGGGTTGGCGCGTTCGGGCGAATAGCCGAGGGCAAAGTCGCGGGGATGTCGCAGGCCGGAAACCTGCTCGATGATCGGCCCACAGAAATCTTCGGTCACACCTGGATAGACTGTCGACTCAAAAACGACGACGGCGCCTTTGCTCACCGCCTCGCCGACGAGTTCGGACGCCAGTTTCAAAGAAGCTAGATCGGGAGCGCGATTTGCGTCGATAGGGGTTGGCACGGCGACGATGAAGAAAGTAGCGCCTTTCAACATCTCCCGGTCGGTGGTCAGCCCTATCGAGGTCTCCTTGAGCGCCGTTGCGTCAACTTCCCCCGTACGATCGACGCCGCCACGCAATTCCCCGATCCGACGCTCGCTGATGTCAAAAGCTATGGTGCCGGGGAAAACCTTCCCAAAGGCAATGGCTACCGGCAGGCCGACATAACCCAGGCCGATAACTGCAATGCGTTCGGACATCCGTGGGGTTCCTCGAGCCACCTGTTGAGCCGACGTGCTTGTATGGCAGGCTGTTGGCCAATTCAACGATGCTCTATCGCGAAGAGGAATGTCTCACGAAAAATGGTCGTTGCCATTTTCATGTTGCCATCCGCCGATGCCATCGATGTTGTGGATAAAATCCAGCAGGACCGGGTTTCGAGCCACTCTCTGCTGCGGATTGGGGTGAACCGTCAGGTTCTGCCGGCCATCTACGCAGCGGCGGCCCTGACGACAGGGCTGATATTCTCTGCTGCCAATCCATAGGCCACTATCGGCCTCAATCGTGCCTTCTGATCAAACCAAATGCCGGGATCGGAATTCGCATCGGCACCGAGCGGATCTGCGAAATTTCAGTTTGGTCCTTGTGCATTGGCTGCGGACACGGCGTATCCTGCGTGTGGCGACCGATATCTGGTCGATCAGCATTTGCCTGGGAGCAGAAATTGGCCAGACTCTATGACAGCCGCAGACGCATTCTCGTTACCGGGGGCGCAGGGTTTATCGGCTCGCATCTTATTGACCGCCTGTTGGAACGAGGCGACGAAATCTTGTGTGTCGACAACCTTTTCACCGGATCAAAGCGCAATATCGACCATTTGGCCAAGCATCCCCGCTTCGAATTCATGCGCCATGACGTGACCTTTCCGCTCTACGTCGAAGTCGATGAGATTTACAACCTGGCGTGTCCGGCCTCGCCTGTTCACTACCAGTACGACCCGGTTCAGACGATCAAGACCGCCGTGCACGGCGCCATCAATGTTCTTGGATTGGCAAAGCGGCTGAAATGCAAAGTCTTTCAGGCCTCCACCAGTGAGGTCTATGGTGACGCGTCTGTGCATCCGCAGCCCGAGAGTTACTGGGGCAATGTAAACCCGATCGGGCCGCGCTCATGCTACGATGAAGGCAAACGCTGCGCCGAAACGCTGTTCTTCGACTATCACCGACAACATGGCTTGTGGGTCAAGGTCGCGCGGATTTTCAATACGTTCGGGCCGCGCATGCACCCGGCAGACGGCAGGGTTGTCTCAAATTTCATCGTGCAGGCGCTTCGTGGTGAACCGATAACCATTTCGGCGACGGCTCACAGACAAGGTCGTTTTGCTACGTCGACGACCTGGTGAGCGGCATGCTGCGCCTCATGGATACGGGGCCGGAGGTGACCGGTCCAGTAAACATCGGCAATCCAAGGGAAGTAACGATCAGGCGCTTGGCCGAACTGACGACGCAGATGACCGGATCAGGTTCGGATACAATTTACCGCGATCTTCCGCAAGACGATCCGCGGCACCGCCAGCCCGATATCACCCTTGCCAAAAGGCTTGTCGGCTGGGAGCCGACGGTGACTTTGGAAGCCGGGTTGCAACAGACGATCGACTATTTCAAAGCCCTGCTGCCGAAGGTTTCCACAAACTCGCCTTGACCCGGCACCGCAGTGCAACCGTCAGGTCTACCGATCACCGTCGTGGTAGCGACGCCTTTTGCAGTCGATTCCGGTAGGCTTGAAGTTTTTTGAATTCTAATTATTTTAAGCTTGAAGTTATTTGGCAGAATCCATGGCGCTTCATCCGTCCGAGCCGGGACACCGGCATTGGCGGAGAGCAGAAGGAGGAGGAAGATTTGCCGTTGTTCCGGAATAAAACTCCATGAACACAGCACGATTTTCCGAGAGTGTCACAGGCAAGATCGTCGATGGCGTTCTCATCGTCACGATCGAAAATCCGCCGGTCAACGCGCTGTCCCTCCATGTCAGGGCCGGACTGATGGCTGCGCTTGGGCGTGCGGCGTCGGATGAAGTGTCTGCCGTGGTGCTGACCGCCATTGGACGCACCTTCATCGGTGGCGCCGATATCAAGGAATTCGGCAAGCCCGCTATCGAGCCCACACTGCCTGAAGTGATCGAAGCGATCGAGAGCTTCGCGAAACCGGTCGTCGCGGCAGTAGGCGGCGCGGCGCTCGGCGGCGGCTGCGAGATTGCGCTGGCCTGCCACTATCGGGTGGCCAGCAAGGCGGCCAGCTTCGGCCTGCCCGAGGTCAAGCTCGGGTTAGTGCCTGGAGCCTGCGGAACCCAACGCCTGCCCCGCCTCATCGGCACGGTCGCCGCAATTGACCTGATCGGCACGGGTCGGCCCGCAAATGCCGACGAAGCGCTCGCTCTCGGTCTGATCGATACCATTGCCGACGATCTTCCCGAAGGCGCGCTCGATGTCGCCCGCCGTCTCGTTGGCCAACCGTTGCGGCGCACGGGCGCGCTTTCCGTCCCACGCTCGCAACCCGAAGCCGAAGCGGCAGCCGCAAGAAAGGTGCTTTCCCGCAGCCGTGGACAGATCGCGCCTGCAGAAGCCGTGAGATTGGTCCAGGCTGCGTCCACGGCCAAACTTGAGGACGGTCTTGCGGACGAACGCGCGACCTTCCTGCGCCTCCGGGATTCTCGCGAAGCGGCAGCGTTGCGCCACGTCTTCTTTGCCGAGAGGCAAGCCAGCAAAGTCGACAGGCTGGAGGGTGTCACGCCTCGCAAGGTCGAGACCGTCGGTATCGTCGGAACCGGCCTGATGGGTGCAGGCATCGCGGTCTCGGCCTTGAATGCCGGCTATGGCGTAATCGGCGTCGAGCAGACGGACGACGCCGCGGCAAAAGGATACGCGCGTATCGCCGGCCTTCTCGACAAGTCAGTCCAATCCGGCCGTCTCACCGATCATGCGCGCAGGGAGGCGCTGAGCCGGTTTGAAGCGGCCAGCGAAGCCGACAGGCTGGTGCAGGCCGATCTGGTCATCGAGGCAGTGTTCGACGATCTCGCGGTAAAAACCGAACTCTTCCGGAAGCTCGAACGTATCGTCCGCCCGGACGCCATCCTTGCGACCAACACCAGCTACCTCAACCCCGACGAGATCGCCTCTGCAACCGCCCGGCCCGAACGGATCGTCGGCCTGCATTTTTTCTCCCCGGCCAACGTCATGCGGCTCACCGAAGTGGTGGATTGCGCGGCGACGGCGCCCGATGTGCTCGCCTCGGCGATCGCCTTCGTCAGGAAGCTCGGCAAGCTGCCTGTCGTGTGCGGCGTTACCGAGGGTTTCATCGGCAACCGCATCTATTCCGCCTACCGCCGCGAGGCGGAGTTCATGGTGGAGGATGGCGCAGCACCCGATGAGGTGGATGCCGCGCTGGAGGCCTGGGGCTTCCCGATGGGGATCTTCGCGGTCAACGATATGGCTGGGCTGGAGATAGCCTGGGCGCGGCGCAAGCGACAGGCGGCGATGCGCGATCCGCAAGCACGTTATGTCGAAATCGCCGACCGGCTGTGCGAGGCCGGCCGCTTCGGCCGCAAGACCGGGCGCGGCTGGTACGATTATTCGGACGGCGAACGCAGGAGCGACCCGCAAGTAACGGCGCTGATCGAGGCCGTGCGAGCGGCCAACGGCATCGTGCCGCGCCGCTTTTCGTCCGATGAGATCGTCACGCGCTTACTGGCGGCAATGGCCGAAGAGGGCAAGGCACTGCTGGCCGAAGGCATCGCGGCGCGTGCCTCCGACGTCGATCTGGTGATGATCAACGGCTATGGCTTCCCGGCCCACAAGGGCGGGCCGATGTTCCACGCCGGAGACATCTGACGATCGAGCTAAGACAGCTTGGCGATGACGGCGCGCAGGGCTTCGCCGAAACGCCTGACCTCGTCGACCGTGTTGTAATGAACCAGCGAGGCGCGGATGGCGCCGCTGTCCATCGACAGGTTGAGACGCTTCATCAGCCGGGGCGCATACATATGGCCGTCGCGGATGCCGATCTGCATGTCAGCCATTTCCTCGACGATCCGCTGCGGCGACAGCTTGCCGATGTTGAAGCAGAATGTCGGCACGCGTTCGTTGATGCGGGCTTCCTCGGCGACGCCGTAGATCGTGGCATTGCATCCCTTGAGCACGGCGAGCATCTCGCGCGCCAGGAGCATTTCATAGTCGCGGATGGCGCCCATGCCGGCAACGATGTTGTCGCGCCGCGAGCGGTTGTTGGAGGGCGCCAGATTGCGGCCGATCAGTTCCAGGTACTGCACCGCGGCATCCATGCCTGAGACGTTCTCGTAGATGAAGGTGCCGGCCTCGACCTTGTAAGGCGGCTCGTCGGGGATGAAATCCTCGCGGAAGGTCGGCAGCCGCTTCAGCGTTTCGAAGCGGCCCCACAGAAAGCCCATATGCGGCGAGAAATTCTTGTAGCCGGAGCAGACGAGATAATCGCAGTCCCAGGCCTGCACGTCGATCAGCCCGTGCGGTCCGTAATGCACGCAGTCAAGGAACACTTCGGCGCCGGCCGCATGCGCGATCGCGGCCACCGAAGCGACGTCGACGATCGAGCCGATCGAATGCGCGGTCACCGTGCAGGCGACGAGACGGGTGCGATCGGAAACCAGCGGCTTGAGGTCGTCGACATGCAGGTTGCCGTCCTCGCGCATGCGCCACCATTTGAACTTGGCTCCGGCGGGCTCCAGCGCCAGCCACGTGGCGATGTTGGCGTCGTGGTCCATATCGGTGATGACGATCTCGTCGCGCTCTGTGTCCTTGGCCAGCATCTGGCTGATGCCGAGGCTGACCAGGCGAATGAACGAGGTGGCGTTCATGCCGAAGCAGATTTCCGACGGACTGTAGGCGTTGATCAGCAAGGCCACGCTCGTCCGAGCATCCGCAACCGATTGGTCGACCGTGACCGAGCGCCCATAGCGACCACCACGCTGCACATTGTGCGAGACCAGGTGATTGGTCACCGCGTCGAGCACGCTCTGCGGGATCTGCGCGCCGGCGGCGTTGTCCATGAAGATGAAATCACCGGCGCGCTGCAAGGCCGGAAACATGGCGCGGATGGTGTCGACCGGAAAGCCGCCGGCGGCTTGGGAATTGCTCAACTGTATCTCCTGCGAATGGCTTGGGAAGCGGGACGGTTGATGAGGTCAGCGCGTCTTCTCGGTCTTGAAGCGGTCTTCGAGCAGGCTGACGAGGCGGACCATGGGCCAGAGGAAGATGAGATAGACCAAAGCGGCGCCGATCAGCGGCGAGGGATTGGCATAGAGCGATTGCGCGTTGGTCGCTTCCTTCAACAGTTCAGGCAGCGCAACGGTGGAAGCGAGCGACGTGTCCTTGAACATCGAGACGCAATTGCTGGTCATCGGCGGGATGACGACTCGGATCGCCTGCGGCAGCACCACCTTGCGCAAGGTCAAAAGGAAAGGCAGGCCGAGCGCCTGTGCTGCCTCGAATTGGCCTTTCGGAATGCTCTCAATGCCGGAGCGGAACACTTCTGCTGAATAGGCCGACATGATGATGGCGAACGCCGTCACGGCGGAGGCCCAGGACGACAGACGGATGCCGAGGAAGGGCAGCGCATAATAGATCAGGATCAGCACCACCAGCACCGGCAGGGCCCGGAAGATGTCGGTGTAGCCGACCGCCAGCCAGCGCAGCGGCTTCGGCGCATAGAGCCGCAACAGGCTGATCCCCAGGCCAATGGGAATGCCGATGCCGATACTCAAAATGCCGAGCAGCAGCGTGTTCAGGAAGCCACGCAACAGCGCCGGCAGGCTGGACATGATCACGTCAGGATTGAAGAAGGTGTCGATCAGCGACATGGGAGCGTTCCCGAACCCCAGAGCAAAGGATGCTCAAGTTAAAACCAATCGACCTTGCCTCCGATGAGGCTATCCGTGTGGCAGCAGGCGCCGGAGCGTGAAATGAATCGTGCCGGCCTGGGAGCCGGCACGATTTAAGTGCATTGCCGGTCAGGCCTTGGGCAGCGGCATTTCCTTGACCGTCGAGGAATCGGCTGGCGCGTCGCTGCCGAACCACTTCTTGTGGATCGCGGCCAGCGTTCCGTCCTTCTTCATCGCGGTCAGCGCGTCGTTCAGCTTGCCGAGCAGCGGATGGTCCTTGCTCATCATCAGGCCGTACTGTTCGCCGGTCTTGATGCGCTGCTTGACCTTCAGGTCCTTCATCTTGGTGAAGGAGTATTCCATGCCCGGAATATCGCTGACGGCGGCGTCCACGCGGCCCGCGCTGAGGTCGAGCAGAAGATTCTGCTGCGTGTCATAGCCCTTCACGTCGCTGTAGCCGTCAGCCTCCTGATGCGCCTTGACCCAGGTCTCGCCGGTCGAGCCTGAAAGCACGCCGACGATCTTGCCCTTGAGGTCGGCCTCGGTGTTAACAGCGCTATCGGTCTTCGTCGCAATGCCCATGTCGGAGTCATAATAGGGCTGGGTGAAGGACAGCGTTTTCAGTCGCTCCGGCGTGATGGTGATCGAGGAGATCGCGACATCGATGCGGTTGGAACTGACAGCCGCGAACAGCGCCTGGAAGCCGAGGTCGGCAATGTCGGTGGTCATGCCGGCACGCTTGGCCGCTTCGTTGACGATGTCGACTTCAAAGCCCTCGAAAGTGCCGCTCTCGTTCTTGTATTCGAAGGGCGGATTGGTCGGGTAGGCGCCGACATTGAGCACATCGGCGGCAAAGGCGGTGGCCGGGCCGGCAGCGATGCCGATCGTGGCGGCGAGAAGAAGCAGGTTGCGACGAGTGAAGCTCATTTTGTGTTCCCTCTGGTTGTGATCGGGCGGGTTTGCTCCCGCACGGTTTGTTGCCGTCCCACCTCCCAGCGGGGCGTCAATTCATGGCGGCGACCATGCGCTCGAGCGCGGTCGCTATCTGGTCGCGTTCACGGCACACGCACATCCGCAGGAAGGCCGCTGCCGAATTTCCAAAGAGGTGGCCGGGAGCCAGCCCGACGCGCGCCGTCTCCAGTATCCTGGCGCAGGCCTGCCGGGCGTCGCTTTCGCCGTCCATGGCAAAGAAGGCATACATGCCTCCGCGCGGTTTCGTCGGCAGGATGATGCCGGGAATCTGGGCCAGTCTGTCATAGGCAAGGTCGAGGCCGGTTTTGATCCGCTGCCTGATCTCCTCGACCAGCGGCTCGCCTTGGCGGATGGCGGCGACAGCGCCTGCCTGGATAGGCGCGGCGGTGCCGCTGTTGATGTACTGCGTCATGGCGCCAAGCTGGTCGGCCACCCCCGACGGATGCGTCAGCCAGCCGATGCGCCAGCCGGTCATCGCCCACGCCTTCGAAAAACTGTTGACCGACAGCACCCGGTCGCCATCCTCGGCGATCTGCAGGATGGAAGGAGCAACATTGCCGTCGAAATAGAGCCGGCCATAGACCTCGTCGGAGATGATCCAGATGCCGGTGCGCCGACTGAAGTCGAGCAGCGCCTGCATCTCCTCGCGCGACGCGGTCCAGCCGGTCGGGTTGGACGGCGTCGACAGGAAGATCGCGCGTGTGCGCGCATCGCAAGTGGCGAACAGCCGGTCGAGATCGAGATGCCAGTCGCCCTTGAAGTCGAGCGAAAACGGCCTTGGCTCGCCCCCGATCAGATGGATGGCGTTGTGGATGTTGGGCCATTGCGGCGCGACATAGACGACGTTGCTGCCGGTATCGACCAGCAGTTCCAGCGCCAGGTACAGCGCCTGCATGCCGCCGGGCGTGACCGTGGTGCGCGCAATCGGGATCGTCCGCCCGTGAATGCGCGTTTGGTATTCCGACAGCGCCTCGTTCAGTAGGGGGTGCCCACGCATGTTAGGGACGTAGAACGTCTGGCCTTCATCGAAGGCGGCCTTCGCCGCGTCGCGGATGAAAGCGGGCGTCACCATGTCGCCTTCGCCGTACCAGAGCGCGATCACGTCGCCCAGTTCTCGGGCGCGCACGGCAAGGTTGGCAATGTTTTCGGTGTGCAGGTCACGGATCTGGGCACGTACGCCGTCGAAAGCATAACGCGCGCTGGACGATGACTGGGGCAGTATGAACGACAAGGACTGAAACCCCTCCCACCCGGAGCACCGCGACGGACTGCCCGGCAAGCCCCACCGGCACGACAGTCGCCATCGAGTTTGGATGCTATCCAATGTGCTGCGCTTTTCAAGGAAAAAGTTTTAAGCTTAAAAAGTTCTTGCCCGATCCCGCCCGTCTACCGCAGCTCGGCGCGCGCAGCGGTGCAGTTGGCCGCAGCGCCGGCGCCAAGAAACATCGTATCGCTGGCCAGCACGAAGAAGCTCGCGCCGATAGCGGCCCACTGGCTGATCGTCTGTGGGCTGGCGCAAAATATGCCCGATGTCCTGCCATGCGCGACGGTCGCGCGGATGATCCTTGTGATCGCCTCATTGAGCTTGTCCACGCCTTTCGGCCCGATCGCATCGATCGACACGGAGAGATCGCCGGGGCCGACGAAGACCACATCGATACCGTCTATGGCCGCGATCGCCTCGATGTTGGCCAGCCCCTCCGATGTCTCGACCTGGACCGCGACGACCACCCTGTCATTGGCCGCGGCCAGATATTCGGGAATGCGATAGCCATAGCCGGCCGCGCGGCCAGGCCCGACGCCGCGCTCGCCCAGCGGCGGATAGCGCGAGGCTTTCACCGCCGCCTCGGCCTGAGCAGCGGTCGAGACGCGCGGCACGAGCACGCCTTGTGCGCCGCTGTCGAGCGCCGCCTGGATAGCTTCCGGCGCATGACCGGGAACACGCACCATGGCCGGCACGCGATGCACGTCGGCCGCGCGCACCATGGTTTCGATCGTGTCGCGCGCGATCTGGGCATGTTCCCAGTCGATGCAGACGAAGTCGAGGCCGGTGAGCGCCATCACTTCGACGGCGACGGGATGGGGAATAGCGGCGAAGGAGCCGACGAGATTGGTCTTGCCGATGCACTTCTGACGGAACGCGCTCATATCCATCCCCCTTTTTTCCCCTCCGAATTTGATATCCGCAATCGGCGGCGAGGCGAAGCTATTTCAGGCTTGAAATATTTTTGCGCGGCCCTAGCGTGTCGGTCTCCCGCCACGAGTTCCCATGATGATCAAAACGCATCCCCTGCACGGCCCGAACAAACTGAAGCTGGGCGTCTTCTCGACCAATGCCGATGGCGGTCTGGCCATCACCGATGTGCCGGAACGCTGGACGGCAAGCTGGCAGGACAATCTGACGGCGGCGCAGATCGCCGACCGCGCCGGGCTGGAATTTATGCTGCCGATCGCGCGCTGGCGTGGCTTTGGCGGCCGCAACAAGGTGCGCGAATGGTCGTTCGAGACCTTCACCTGGGCGGCAGCCCTGGCGGTGGCCACCGAGCAGATCGGCCTGTTCATGACCGTGCATGTGCCGCTGGTGCATCCGCTCTATGCCGCCAAGGCGCTGGCAACTGTCGACCATATAAGCCATGGCCGCGCCGGTCTCAACATCGTCTGCGGTTGGAACCCGAAGGAATTCGGCATGTTCGGCACGCCTTTGGTTGAGAAGGGCTACGACCAGGCCGCCGAATGGATCGAAATCCTGGAAAAGCTTTACGCCTCGGACCAGCCTCTGGACTACGAGGGCACCTACTATCGCCTCAAGGAGGCGGTGAGCCGGCCGGCCAGTGTGCAGCAGCCGCGTCCGGTGACCATGAATGCGGCTTTCGGTGGCCCGGGCCGCGATTTCGCCGCCGCCCGATGCGATTATCTGTTCACGACCTTTTCGGAAATGAGCGATGCCGGCAAGCATGTCGCCGACATCAGCGAGCGGGCCGACAAGGTTGGCCGCAACGTTGGCGTCTACACGGTGGCGCATGTCGTCTGCCGTCCAACCATGGAAGAGGCGCAGGCCTACTACACGCGCTATGCCGTCGATCTGGCCGACCACGATGCGGTCGATGCCCATATGGCCGGCAAGAAGGAGTTCTCGCAGTCGCATGACCCGCATGCCTATGACCGCTACCGGCAGCGTTTCGCCGGCGGCGCCGGCACCTACCCGCTGGTTGGAACGCCGGAGACGATCGCCGCCGAGATGGCTGCCATTGCCGGGCATGGCTACCAGGGCATCGCGCTGTCGTTCGTCAACTACACCAGGGAACTGCCCTATTTCTGCGACCATGTGCTGCCGCTGCTCAGGCAGGCGGGGCTGCGCGGCTGATTATTCCGGAATGACGGCGGTGGCCTGAATCTCGATCTTGGCGCGATCTTCCACCAGCGCCACCACCTGCATGGCGGCCATCGCCGGAAAATGTCGGCCGATCACCTCGCGATAGGCCTCGCCGATCCCCTTGAGGTTGCCGAGATATTCGGCCTTGTCGGTGAAATACCAGGTCATCGCGGTGATGTGCCGTGGCTCCGCGCCGGCTTCCGCCAGCACGGCGACGATGTTTTGCAGCGTCTGCCGCACCTGGCCGGCGAAATCGTCGGTCTCGAACTGGCACTGCCCGTTCCAGCCGACCTGTCCGCCCACGAAGACGAGCCTGCCGCGCGCAGCAATGCCGTTGGCGTAGCCGACCGGTTTCGCCCAGCCCTCCGGCTGCAGGATCTCGTGCATTTTCAAGCCTCCCCGGTATTCTTAAAGATCAATCTCAAATCAAATACATCGCCGTCAGGCCGCACCCATCACCTGCCGTGCGATCACCACCTTCTGCACATCGGATGCGCCCTCGTAGATGCGTAGCGCGCGGATCTCGCGATAGAGGCTCTCGACGATATGGCCCTTGCGGACGCCGTCCCCCCCATGCAGCTGCACAGCCTTGTCGATCACCTCTTGCGCCTTGTCGGTGGCGAACAGCTTGGCCATCGCCGCCTCGCGGGTGACACGAGCCGCGCCCATGTCCTTGGTCCAGGCAGCGCGGTAGACCAGCAGCGCTGCGGCATCGATGTCCAGCGCCATGTCGGCGATATGGCCTTGCACCATCTGCAGCTCTGCCATCGGAGCGCCGAAAAGTTTGCGCTCGGCCACCCTGCTGATGCTTTCGTCCAGCGCCCGGCGGGCAAAGCCGAGTGCCGCCGCGCCGACCGTCGAGCGGAACACGTCAAGCACCGACATGGCGATGCGGAAGCCGTCTCCCGGTTTGCCGATCAGCGCCGAAGCCGGCACCCGCACCTGATCGAAGGAAAGCCGCGCCAGCGGATGCGGAGCGATCACCTCAAGGCGCTCGGTGATGCCAAGCCCCTTGGCGTCGGCGGGTACGAGAAAGGCGGAAAGTCCCTTGGCGCCCGGCGCCTCGCCGGTGCGGGCAAAGACGACGTAGAGATCGGCGATGCCGCCATTGGAAATCCAGGTCTTCTCGCCGCTGAGGATATAGAAGTCGCCATCGCGGATCGCCGTCATTTCGGTGTTGGCGACATCCGACCCGGAGCGTGGCTCCGAAAGCGCGAAGGCCGAGATCGCCTTGCCGGCCGTGGTCTTTGCCAGCCATTGCTGCTGGTCAGGCGTGCCGAACAGGCTGAGCGCGCCGGTGCCGAGCCCCTGCATGGCGAAGGCAAAGTCGGCCAACCCGTCATGGCGCGCTAGCGTCTCGCGCATGATGCACAAAGTGCGGACATCGAGCGGTCCCGGATTGTCCGTATCAAGCGCCGTCGGCTTCAACCAGCCGTCGCGGCCAAGCTTGGCCACCAGCTCGCGGCAGGCGGCATCGACGTCATGGTGATCGACCGGCAGGTTCCTGGCGCACCATGCTTCCAGCCTTTCGGCCAATTCGCGGTGGCGATCTTCAAAGAACGGCCAGTTGAGGAAACTCCTGTCAGCCATCAATTGCCCTCGAACACCGGTTTTTTCTTGGCGACGAAGGCCTTGTAGGCGCGCTCGAAGTCACGCGTCTGCATGCAGATCGCCTGCGCCTGCGCTTCCGCTTCGATCGCCTGGTCGAGGCCCATCGACCATTCCTGGTTCAACTGCGTCTTGGTGATGCCGTGCGCGAAGGTCGGGCCGGAGACGATGCGCGCCGCCATCTCGAGCGCGTCGGCCTCGAGCGCCGCCGCATCGACCAGCCTGTTGTAGAAGCCCCAGCGCTCGCCTTCCGCAGCCGTCATCGTGCGGCCGGTGTAGAGCAATTCGGCGGCACGGCCCTGGCCGATGATGCGCGGCAGAATCGCGCAGGCGCCCATGTCGCAGCCGGCAAGGCCAACGCGGGTGAACAGGAAGGCGGTCTTGGCCTCCGGCGTGGCGATGCGGATGTCGGCGCTCATGGCGATGATGGCGCCGGCGCCGACCGCGACACCGTCGATCGCCGCGATGATCGGCTTGCCGCAGTTGAGCATCGCCTTGACGAAATCGCCGGTCATGCGGGTGAAGGCAAGCAACTCCTTCATGTCCATCTTGACCAATGGGCCGATAATGTCGTGGACATCGCCGCCCGAGCAGAAATTGCCGCCATTGGACAGAAACACCACGGCGTCGACGTCGTCGGCATAGACGAGGTCGCGGAATGTGTCGCGCAGTTCGGCATAGCTGTCGAAGGTCAGTGGATTCTTGCGCTCCGGCCGGTCTAACCGCACCCTGGCGATCCTGCCTTCGACCTCCCACAGGAAGTGCTTCGGCTTGAGGCCGGCCATCGAACTCATTCGCGTCCCTCCCAGTTGCTGCGGAACGAGGTCAGCATGCCGGTCAGCCGGCGCGCATCCTCCTCGCTGACCTTGCCCAGCAATTCGCCGATCCAACCCTCATGCGCCGCGGCCATTGTGGCAAAGGATCTGGAACCCTCATCGGTCAGTCGCACCATGGATGTGCGGCGATCGCCATTGCGGCGCGCGCGCGCGACCAGGCCTTCCGAAACCAGCCGGTCGACAATGCCGGTGACATTGCCGTTGGAGACCAGCAGGAAGCGCGACAGATCGCTCATCAGCATGCCTTCCGGCGCGCGGTAGAGGGCGGCCATGACGTCGAAACGCGGCAGTGTCGTATCGAATTCTTTCTTCAGCCGCTCGCGCAGTTCCGCCTCAATCGTGCGCGAGGCGCGCAGCAGCCTGATCCAGAGACGCAGCCGGTCCTTGCCGGGTCCCGACGGCGCGGGCAATGGGCCGGCTACCATGTTTCGCCTCCTGAGATCGAAATCGCTTGTCCGGTAATCGACGCAGCCGCATCGCCGCACAGCCAGAGCACCGTCGCGGCAACTTCCTGCGGCTGGATGAAACGGCCTTGCGGGTTGGTCGAGGCAAGGCTCGCCCGCGCCTGCTCGACTGAGCGGCCGGTCTTTTCGACGACGCGCTGAATGGAGTCCGCCAGCATGTCGGTCTCTACGAAGCCCGGGCAAACGGCGTTGACGGTCACGCCGGATTTCGCCGTCTCGGCCGCCAATGCCCGCATCAGCCCGACCACCCCATGCTTGGCCGCCACGTAGGGCGCGACATAGGCGTAGCCTTTCAGCCCTGCGGTCGAGGCGACGAAGACGATCCGGCCCGCCTTGCGCGCGGCCATGCCGGCCAGCGCCGGCTTCACCGTCAGGAAGGCGCCGGTCAGATTGACGTCGAGCGTCCGCTGCCAGTCGGCAAGCGAGGTCCTGTGCGCCGGCGTGCTGCCGGCCATGCCGGCATTGGCGACGACGATGTCGAACGGGCCGCGCACGGCTTCCGCTTGCGCGTAGAGCGAAATCATCGCCGCCTCGTCGGTGACATCGGCTGACATGGCGTGGATGCGGTCGTTCTCGCCGGCCAACTTGGCAAGCTCGGCGTCGCGCCTCCCGCATATGGTCACCTCTATGCCGGCCTCGGCCAGCACGAGCGCGATGGCCCGGCCGACGCCGGAGCCGCCGCCAGTGACCAGCGCATGTTTGCCTGAAATCGCCAAGGCCGTCGTCATACTTTCAGCCCCGCCGCCGCATCGCGCTCGGCCAGCCGGTAGATCTGGTCGCGTCCGGGCAGATAGGGATCCGGCCATTTGACACCACGATCACCGAGCGTCACGGCTGCATGCAGCGTCCAGTAGGGATCGGCGAGATGCGGCCGTGCCAGGGCCACCAGGTCGGCGCGGCCGGCCATCAGGATCGAATTGACATGATCCGGCTCGTAGATGTTGCCGACCGCCATCGTCGCCATGCCGACCTCGTTGCGGATGCGGTCCGAGAACGGCGTCTGGAACATTCGGCCATAGACAGGCTTGGCGGCAATCGAGGTCTGGCCTGCCGAGACGTCGCATATGTCGACGCCGGCTTCGTGCAGCATCCGCGCGATCTCCACCGCATCGGCCGGCGTCACACCTTCGATGCCGACCCAATCATTGGCCGAAATGCGCACCGAGATCGGCTTTCGCGTCGGCCAGGCGGCGCGCACCGCATGGAAGATTTCCAGGGGATAGCGCATGCGATTTTCCCGCGAACCGCCATACTCATCCGTGCGCTGGTTGGTGACCGGCGTGATGAAGGACGACAGCAAATAGCCATGCGCGGCATGGATCTCGAGCATGTCGAAACCGCAGCGATCTGCCATCTCGGTGGACGCGACGAACTGGTCACGCACCTCGTCCATGTCGGCGCGGTCCATGGCTTTCGGCACCTGATTCTCAGGCGACCATGCAATCGCCGAGGCCGCCATGACCGGCCAATTGCCCGAGGCGAGCGGCACGTCGGTGCCTTCCCACCCGACACGGGTCGAGCCCTTGGCCCCGGAATGGCCAATCTGGGCGCAGATTTTCGCCTCGGTCTCGGTGTGGACGAAATCGACCAGCCGCTTCCACGCCACCTCATGTTCGGACGCATAGAAGCCGGGACAACCGGGCGTGATGCGTCCTTCCGGGCTGACGCAGGTCATCTCGATATAGACAAGCCCGGCGCCGCCCTTGGCACGCTCGGCATAGTGGGCGAAATGCCAGTCGGTCGGGCAGCCATCGACTGCCTTGTACTGCGCCATCGGCGAAACGACGATGCGGTTGTTGAGCTGCATGTCGCGCAGTTTGAACGGCGCGAACATCGGTGCCCGGCGCTGCCTGTTGCCGCCTGCCCCTGCCTGGCGCTGGAACCATTCCTCGGCGCTTTCAAGCCATTTGGCATCGCGCAGCCGCAAATTCTCGTGGCTGATGCGTTGCGAGCGGGTCAGCAGCGAATAATTGAACTGCACCGGATCGAGGCCGAGATAGCGCTCGACCTCCTCGAACCACTCCAGCGAATTGCGCGCCGCCGACTGCAGCTTCAGCACCTCGGTGCGCCGCGCATCCTCATACTTGCGGAAGGCGGCGTCGAGGTCCGGTTCGGTTTTGACATATTCGGCCAGCGCCACCGCGCTTTCCAATGCGAGCTTGGTCCCGGAGCCGATCGAGAAATGTGCCGAGGCCGCCGCGTCGCCCATCAGAGCCAGGTTCTTGTAGGACCAGCGTTCGCACAGCACGCGCGGGAAATTGATCCAGGCCGAACCTCTGATGTGATTGGCATTGGTCATCAGCGCGTGGCCGCCGAGATGTTTCTCAAAGATGCGCTCGCAGACGGCGATGGATTCCTGCTGCGACATGGCGCCGAAGCCGAAGGCAGCCCAGGTCTGTTCGCTGCACTCGACAATGAAGGTCGCTGTCTCGCTGTCGAATTGATAGGCGTGCGCCCACACCCAGCCATGCTCGGTCTTCTCGAAGATGAAGGTGAAGGCGTCGTCGAATTTCTGGTTGGTGCCGAGCCAGACGAATTTGCATTTGCGGGTGTCGATGTCGGGCTTGAAGACTTCGACGAAGGTGTTGCGCGCCCTTGAGTTCAGCCCATCGGCGGCGACGACCAGATCATGCGTCTCCATATAGGGCTGAGGGTCGGCGATATCGCTCTCGAACATCAGCCTCACGCCAAGTTCGCGCGCGCGTCGCTGCAGCAGGACCAGAAGCCGCTTGCGGCCGATGCCACAGAAACCGTGGCCCGACGAGACCGTGCGCACGCCGTCATGGATGACGGCGATGTCGTCCCAATAGGCGAAATGCTTCTTGATCCAGACAGCGCTGACCGGGTCGTTTTTGGCAAGGTTGTCGAGTGTTTCGGCCGACAGCACGACGCCCCAGCCGAACGTATCGTCGGCGCGATTGCGCTCGAACACCGTGATCTCGTGGGCGGCGTCCCGCAGCTTCATTGAAATGGCAAAGTAGAGGCCGGCTGGTCCGCCACCGAGAACCGCAACCTTCATCCGTGCGATCTCCTCTTCGCTTGCTGCATATTAAGTATCGCGCCGGAGACAAAATATTTCAAGCTTAAAGTTTCATGTTGGAACGATTGCTGGACACGGGTGGCGCGCCTGCGGGCTGGCCCCGCAAGCGCTCTGGAAATCACTTGTCCGGGTTCTTCGGGCTCCACAGCACAGTCTCGGCACCCTTCTCATAGGCCATCCCATCGGGATAGCTGATCGCCTCCAGCTGCAATCCCCATGGCGCCTGGAAATAGAGGATGGTCTGGCCGGCCGCCGGACCTTCCTTGACCGGCAGCGGACCCATCCGCGTCTTCACCCCCTTGCTGTCGAGATAGGCTTTCGCCGCGGCGACATCATCGACATACATGGCAATGTGGAAGCCGCCGATATCGCTGTTCTTCGGAGTCAAATCCTTCTGGTCAGGCGCGGTGTACTTGAACAGCTCGATGTTCGATCCATAACCGCAACGCACCATGGTGACCTGCTCGATGACAGCCTTCGGATCGACGCCCAGAAGATCCTGCATGAAGGTGCCCTTGTCATCGGCGAACGGACCGAACGACATCGCCTTCTTGCAGCCGACGACTTCGGTGAAGAAGTCGACTGCCTGCTTCATGTCGGGCACCGTGATGCCGGTGTGGTCGTGGCCGCGCATGCCGGGGATCGCATCGGCCGAAGCCGTTCCCATCGAGCAGAACAGGATCGCGGCAAGCATCGTGCCGCGGGCTGCGTAATTCATATTACCCTCCGTTCGCGGGCTGATTTTGCCCTCATGCACGTCCGAAGCCCGCTGTTCGGCGTGGTGGGTGAACAGTCCTATGCCGGCGCTTTCGTTGCTGGCCGCAACCAGTCCGCGTCGATCTCAGGCAGTGGGATGGCGGCAAGCAGGTCGCGCGTGTAGGTCTCCCTGGGGTTGTCGAACAGCGCATCGGTGGCGCTCGCCTCGACGATCCTGCCCTCGCGCATGACGATCACTTGTTGGCACAGCCGCCGGATGACCGACAGGTCGTGGCTGATGAAGGCGACCGTCAGCCCCATCTCCGCGGCCAGTCTCTCCAAAAGGGTGAGGATCTGCGCCTGCGTCGATACGTCGAGGCCGGAGACGATCTCGTCGGCCAGCACGAATTTCGGCGAAAGCGCCAACGCGCGCGCAATTCCGACGCGCTGGCGCTGCCCGCCCGACAGTTCATGACGATAGCGACTAGCGAAGCTTTGCGGCAGGCCGACGCGATGCAATGCCTCGGCGACGCGTTCCTTGAGCCTGTCGCCAAGCCCATTCTGCTTGAGCGGCGCGGCAATGATGCCGGCGATGGTGCGACGCGGGTTGAGCGACGACATCGGATCCTGGAAGATCATCTGCAGGTGGCGGCGCAGAGGTCGCAGCTCGGCATCCGGCAGATGGGCGATATCGCGGCCCTCGAAATGGATGCTGCCGACGCTCGGCTCCAGAAGTCTGACAAGCGTGCGGCCGAGCGTCGATTTTCCGGACCCGGATTCACCGACGATGCCGGTCACCAAGCCCCTCGGCAAATCGAAATCCAGGCCTCTCAAAATCTCGGCCAGCGGCGCGCGCCCGATCAGCGGCTTGCGGGTCATGTCGGCTAGCGCCACCTTCAGCCCGCGCACGGAAAACAGCGGCTCAACCATGCGGCCCTCTCCACGCCTGGTCGGAGGCGGCGATCTCCGCAGCGAGTCCTGCCAGCACCGTCTCATCCACCGGCTTCAGCGAGGCAAAGGGATCCGTGTAGCGCGGCGTAGCGGCCATCAATGCCCGCGTATAGGGATGCTCAGGCGCGGCGAAGAGAGCGGCTGTGTCAGCCTCTTCCACCACCTTGCCGGCGTAGAGCACAGACACTTGCTGGCTGATCTTTGCAACGACGCCGAGATCGTGGGTGACGAACAGGATCGCGGTGCCATGCTCGCGCTGCAGCTCGGCGATCAGTCGCAGGATCTGCTTTTGCACGGTAACGTCGAGCGCGGTTGTCGGCTCGTCGGCCACGATCAGCCGTGGCTCGGCGGCGAAGGCGGCGGCGATCAGCACGCGCTGGCGCATGCCGCCGGACAGCTCGTGCGGATAGCATTTCAGCACCCGGTCGGGATCGCGGATCTGCACCTCATCCAGCAATTGCCGGATACGCTTGTCCGCCTTGTCACCGTTCCAGCCGAGAATGCGCACCAGCCGGTCAGTCATCTGCGGACCGATGCGGCGCGACGGGTTGAGCGCAGTCAACGGATCTTGCGGGATCAGCGCGGTGCGAGCGCCGATCAGCGTGCGCCTTGCCTTGGGCTGCAGCCTGCCGAGGTCTTCGCCTTCGAGCTGCATGGCGCCTTCGACGATGCGCACGCTTGACGGCAGCACACCGAGCACCGCCTTGCCGATCATCGTCTTGCCGGCGCCGCTCTCGCCAACAAGAGCACGCACCTCACCCGGCTGCACGGAGAGCGACACCGAGCGCAGCACGCGCTGGCCGTTCGGCAGCACGGCGCTCAGATTGGCAATATCCAGGCAAGCGCTCATCGCAGCACCGGATCGAAGCGTGTCTTCAGCGCCTCACCGAACTGGCTGAACGACAGCACGGTGAGGATCAGCGTTACAAGCGGAAACACCAGCACCCACCAGGCCTGATGGATCGACAGCCGGCCCTCGGCGATGATGCCGCCCCAGGTCGGATCGTCGGTCGAGATCGACAGATTGACGAAGGACAGGATGGACTCGACGATGACGGCGATGCCCATCTCCAGCGACAGCAGTGCCACGATCGACGGCACCACATTGGGCAGCACCTCGCGCAGCATGATGCCGATGCGGCCATAGCCGGCGATGCGGGCGTTCTCGACATAGTCCATGCGCGACTGGCCCATCGCTTCGGCGCGGATCACCCGGCAAAAGCGCGTCCAGTCGATTATGACGATGGCGAGGATGACGGAACTGAGGCCGGTGCCGAGCACCGCGACCAGCAGGATGGCGAACAGCACCGGCGGGAATGCCATCCAGACGTCGACGATGCGTGAAATGATGCGGTCGGCCCAGCCGCCGAAATAGCCGGCGACCAGTCCGAGCGTCGAGCCAACAAGGCAGGCGGCGATCGCCGCCGCGAAAGCGACGATGAAGGCGATACGGGCGCCGAAGATCAGCCGGGAGAGGAGATCGCGGCCGAGGCTGTCGGTGCCCAGCCAATAGCCTGATTCCGCACCACTCATCCAGAATGGCGGCAGCCGTTCCAGCATCAGGTCTTGCGCCAGCGGGTCCTGCGGTGCGACCAGCGGCGCGAAGATCGCGGCCAGCAGCGCCAGCAGCAGCCAGCCGCCGGCCAGCCACAGCCTCGGGCCCAGTCCGCGCCAGGCGATGCGTGCCTCATCCATGGCGCAGCCTCGGATTGAGCAGCGCGTACATCATGTCGACGCCAAGATTGATCAGCACGAACAGCAGCGCGAACACCAGCACGATGCCTTGGATCAGCGGCAGGTCGCGGTTGATGACGGCATCGATCGCCATGTTACCGAGCCCTTCGTAGGAAAACAGCCGCTCGACGATGACCGTGCCGCCGATGAGGAAGGTGAACTGGACGCCGACGAGAGTCAGTGTCGGCAAGGCAGCGTTCTTCAGCGCCTCGCGCAGGATAACCTGCGTTTCCGAAAACCCCTTCACCCGCGCCAGCACGACATAGTCGAGGTCCAGCACTTCCTTCAGCGACTGTTTCAGCAACTGCGCGATGATTGCGGCCAGCGGCAGCGCCAGCGCCACAGCCGGCATCAGCATGTGCTTCAGGAGATCCCAGGTCAGGTCGAGGCGCAGCCGAAGCAAGCTCTCGAAGAAATAGAACTGGGTGACGAAGGGCAGATCGAGCTGCGGCGACACGCGGCCGGAAATGTCGAAGATCGGCACCAGCACGCCAAACAAAAGGATCAGCACGAGGCCCCACAGGAAATCGGGAATGGAAAGGGCGGCACCGCTGGCGATATCGATGCCGGCTTCGACCGCCGTGCCACGTTCGCGGGCGCCGAGGATCGCCGTCGTGCCGCCGAGCCCAACCGCCATGATCAGCGCGACGATGGCGAGTTCCAGCGTTGCCGGCAAGCGGTTGAAGACGAGGCTGAGCACATCTTGCCTGAGCGAAATCGAGGTGCCGAAATCGCCCCTGACGACGCCGGACAGCCAGATGAAGAATTGCTGCACGATGGTCTTGTCGAGCCCGTAGAGTGCACGCAGCCGGTCGATGTCGGCATCTGTCGCACCGGGGGGCAGCATCATGGCGATCGGGTCACCAGGCGCGACGCGGATCACGACGAAGACGACGACAGCCACGCCGAACAGCGTGATCAGCATCGTCAGCAGACGGATCAGGAATCGTTGCAGGAGCATTCTGGTGTTGGCCCAGTGCGTTTCTAACGAAGAGCCCCCTCATTCGTCCGCTTCGCGGCCACCTTCTCCCCGAGGGGAGAAGAGGTCACGGACAGCTGAGCTGGTCTCTTCTCCCCAGCGGGGAGAAGGTGGCCCGAAGGGCCGGATGAGGGGGCCGCTCAGCGAAGGGTGGCGCCCACAAGCCGATATCAGGCCGGGGTCATCAGCGCCGGCAGCAGCGCGCCGGACACATGCTGCACCACGTTGACGCCCTTGGCATGCACGATAGGTTGCGCATACTGAATCAGCGGCAGCACATAGGCCTGCTCGGCGATATACTTGTCGACAGCCTTCCAGCCGGCGATGCGCTTGGCCTCGTCCTTCTCGCCCCAGAGCGGATTGATCATGTCGATCAGATCCTGGCTGTCCCACACCGAGTGCGGGCTCGGCCCATACATGGCAAAACCCGTCGACGTCGTCGGGTCGCCGATGGCGTTGCCCCAATTGTAGAAGGCGGCCGGCGCCAGCTTGTCGGCGGCGCGCAGTTCATAGTGCTTGGCGATCTCGTAGACCTCGATCGTCGCCTCGATGCCGACCTTACGCCACATGCCGACGATTGCCTGGATCATCTCATAATCCTTGGGCTTGAAGCCCTTGGTCGTCTGGATGGTGAACTTGACCGGTTTTTCCGGCGAATAGCCGGAAGCCGCGAGCAGCTCCTTGGCCTTTTCCGGATTGTGCTCGACCTTGATCGAGGCGTCGAAGGCCGTGTACTCCGGGGTCTCCAGCGTAGCGATCGGTTGGCCATAGCCGCGCAGCAGCCGCTTGACCAGAAGCTCCTTGTCCACAGCCATGACGGCGGCCTGGCGGACGTTCTTGTCCAGCATCGCTTCGATGTCGTTGAAGAAGATCATGCCGATGTCGGAAACGGGCTTGCACGAGCCGGCAAGCCCGTCCTTGGCGATCAGCCGGTCATACTCTTCATAGGGGACCTCCAGCGTCACCTGCGAGGAACCGGATTCGATTTCGGCAACGCGGCTCGCCGCATCAGTGACGAACTTGATCGTCACATTCTCGAAGGCCGGCTTGTCGCCCCAATAGTGCGGGTTGGCCTTCAGTCGGAGGAAAGCATTTCGCTCGAATTTTTCCACCATGTAAGGGCCGGTGCCGATCGGCGCCTTCTCGAAACCTTCGGCGCCGACCTTCTCATAATAGGCCTTCGGCAGGATGTAGCCGGTCAGGAACGACATCCATTTAAAGTAGACCGGATCGAACTGCACGACGTCGCCGGTGATCTTGTTGCCGTCGATCTTGAAATTGTTGACGTTCTTCCAGACGAACTGGATCGGATTGCCGGTCTTTTCGTCGCCCGCCCGCTGCAGCGACCAGACCACGTCCTCGGGCGTGAAGGGCGAGCCGTCATGCCAGGTCACGCCTTCGCGCACCGTCATCGTCACCTTGGTGCGATCCTCGTTCCAGCCCCATTCGGTGAGCAGGCCAGGCGCAAAGGACAGGTCCGGCTTTTGCGGAATGAACTGGTCGAACACCGACTGGTAGAGGCCCTGGATCGTCGGGTTGACGGCCGAGGGTCCGGTGGTCGGATCCCAGGACGGCAGGTTGACGTTATAGGCGATGGTCAGCTCGCCCGCTGCCGCCTTGGCGATCTCAGGCAGGCCGATCGCCGCCACCCCAAGTGCCGCGGCACTGTATCCCAGCAATTCTCGTCTGTTGATTGTCATGGTCGTTCCCCTTGTTGGTTTTGTTGTCTTTGCGCGGCACTATCAGTTTATCGATCCGGGCTTCGTGGGCAGCAGCGCCTTGCCTCTCGTCGCCTTCATGAAATCTTGCGAGCTACCTCCCGCCAAGCTGTTGCGCGAGCATGAAGCCGGAGGCCGCGCCGGTGCCGGCGCCGGGCCATGTCGCGGCGCCTATGAGATGCAGATTGCCGACCGGCGTGTTCCAGCCGGCATAACCGCGCGCCGGGCGGAACAGGAAATTCTGTGCCAGATGATGGCTGCCGCAGACCTGGTCGCCACCGACGAGATTGGGGTTCTCACGCCCGAGGTCGATTGGCGAGAACACTGCACGGCCGAGGATTTTCGGGCGCAGTCCGGGTGCGTATATCTCGATGATGTCGAGCACGCGCTCGGCGTAGGCATCCTTGACCTGATCCCAATGCGCGGGCGCGATCCTGCCTGCCGCATCGCCCAGGATTTCGGCAGGCAGCATGCGCACCTGCACCCACAGCACATGCTTGCCCTGAGGCGCGCGCGACGGATCGATCGCGGTCGGCTGGCCGACGACCAGCACCGGTTCGTCCGGCAGCATGCCCGCCATCGCCTGCTGATAGGTGCGCGACATCGCGTCGAGCGACGGCGACAGATGCACATAGGCGAACTGCCGAAGCTCCGCGCCGGCGCGCCAATCGGGCAGGTCGTCGAGCGCCAGATGGATCATCATCGTGCCCGGCGCGTGCCTGAATTTCTGCATCGCCGTGTCGAAGCCGGCGTCGCCGGAACCGTTGGGCAGCAACTTGCCGGTCAGCGCCCTGGGCGCGACGCCGGCAATCACTGCCTTGGTGGCCGTATGTGTCTCACCTGAAGCGAGTCGCACGCCCGATGCCTTGCCGCCGGCAACGGTGATCTCGGCAACTTCCGCCCCGGTGACGATCGTGCCGCCCGCCGAGGTGACCATACCTGCCAGCGCCCGGATGATCGTGTCGGCGCCGCCCTTGCCTAGCACCATGCCAAAGCTCTGGTTGGCGATCGATTCCAGATAGGGGAACACGGCGCCGCCGGCGATGTCGGGTGCGAAATCGAGATGCATGCCCCAGGTGGCAAGCGTTGCCCGCACATAAGGCGACTCGAAGGTCTCCTCCAGCCAGGCGCGAGGTGACGACAGCAAAAGCCGGCCGGTATCGAGCGCGCCTGACATGCCCTTCTTGCGCCACAGGTTCCAGGCGGTGCCGGCAAGCGCGCGGGCACTCATCGGCGATCCCAGCAGCCGGAACAGATGCTCGGCCTCAGCAGGAAAGGCGGCAACGAGCTTGCGCCACGTCGCGGCATCGGCGGCGGAGAACGCGGCCAGCCGCGTGGCAGTCCTTTCCAAGTCATTGCTGACGCCGAACCAGCGTCCGTCCGGAAAGGCGCTGGCGAAACAGTCGGCGACCGGCGCGAACTCAAGACCCTGCGCTTTCAATTCATTTGCATATTTCCGGTGGAAGGCGGAGCCGGCAAACAGGCTCAGATTCATTGCACCGAAATCGTGCCGGAACCCTGGGAGGGTGTATTCGTGGGTCTGGACGGCACCGCCGATTGCTGCGCTGCGCTCGAAAATCCCGGTTTTCCAGCCTTTCAGCGCCAGATGCGCGGCGCATGCCAGACTGTTGTGGCCCGCCCCGACGAATATGGCGTCAAACTCGCTCACGCCCCGTTCCCATTTCCTTTATGCTTAAAGATAATTGCAGATGCATATGTTTTCGTCTAGTAGGATATTAAGGGCCGAGACGAGCCTTGATCTTCACCAGAAAGAGGGAACTTCAGACCATGGACACGCAAAAACTCCTCGGCGAAGTCGCCGGCCAGCTGCTTTCAGGCGCCATCAGGGTGGTCGACCTCTCTGCGCAACTCGGACCCGACACGCCTCTTATCAAGCTGCCGCCGGAGCTTGCCGTCGACACGCCAAAGGTCGAGATCCATAACATCTCCCGTTATGACAAGAACGGCCCGTGGTGGGCATGGAACTGGCTGAAGCTTGGGGAGCATTCGGGCACGCATTTCGATGCGCCGCAGCATTGGATCAGCGGCAAGGACTATCCGGACGGCGCCACCGACACCATTCCGGCGCAGAATTTCATTGGTCCGGTCAATGTCATCGACTGCTCGAAGGAAGCCGCCGCTGACCACGACTTCCTGCTCACCGTCGACCACATCAAGGCGTGGGAAGCCAAGCATGGCGCCATCAACGCCGGGGAGTGGGTGGTGATGCGCACCGACTGGTATAAGCGCAATGGCTCGGAAGCCGAATTCCTCAACGCCAACGAGACCGGCCCACATACGCCAGGTCCGACAGCCGAAGCCATCCAGTTCCTGATCAGCAAGGATATCAAGGGCTGGGGCTCGGAGACGATCGGCACCGATGCCGGCAAGGCAGGCGGGATGGAGCCGCCATTTCCAGCCCACACGCTGATGCACAAGGCGAACCGCTATGGCCTCGCCAGCCTCTGCAACCTCGACCAGTTGCCTCCAAAGGGCGCCATCCTGATCGCCGCACCGCTCAAGATCGAGCATGGCACCGGCAGCCCTATCCGCGCGCTGGCGCTTGTATCCAACGGCTAGGTGAAAGCACGCCAAGGTGAGCCAGCCGGATCACATCATCGTTGGCAGCGGCATCAACGCGCTGGTCTGCGCGGCGATGCTCGGCGGCAAAGGGGCGCGTGTGCTCGTCCTCGAGCGCAATGACCGCATCGGCGGCTGCATGCGTACCGAGGAGATCACCGCTCCCGGCTTTATCCATGACGTGATGGCAACCACCTTCGTGCTGTTCATCACCTCGCCGGCTTTTGCGGCGTTGGGCGGCGATCTCGCCAGGCACGGGCTGGAATTCTGCCACACCGGCACGCCAACTGGCGTGCTGCGGCCGGACGGCAGTCATGCAGTGCTCACCACCAACCGCGCCGCCAATGTCGCGGCAATCAATGCGATTGCCGCCGACGATGGCGACCGGCATGCGGACGATGTCAGCGGCATCGAGCGCAATGCCGGCCTGTTGTTCGGCCTGCTCGGCGGCAGCCTGTGGTCCTATCCGACGGCGAAACTGCTGGCCGGCGATGCCTGGCGGCGCAGCCCACGCGGCCTTGCCGCCTTTCTCGGCGAAGCACTGGTGCCGGCGCGCAGCTGGCTGGAAAGCACCTATCGGTCCGAGACAATCCGCGCGCTGTGGGCGCCCTGGGTGCTGCACGCCGGGCTCGGACCGGAAGACGCCTTCTCAGGGCAGATCGCCAAGGTCATTGCCTTCGCGCTGGAAGCGGCCGGGGCGCCGATCGTCAAGGGTGGAGCGAAGACCCTGCTCACCGCCTTCGAAGCTCTGATAAGGGAACGTGGTGGCGACATCCGTACCGTCGCCGATGTCGCCTCGATCGTCCAGAGCGGTGGCCGCGCGACCGGCGTACGGCTCGCCTCGGGCGAAACGATTACAGCAAACAAGAGCGTCATCTGTTCGGTCACGCCGACGCAGCTTTACCACCGGTTGCTCGGCAGCGAGGCTCCCAAGGCCGATGTCGAAGCGACACAGAAATATCGCTACGGCAAAGGCAATTTCCAGATTCACTATGCGCTGAACAAGCCGCCGGCATGGCGCGGTGCTGGCCTGGACCAGGTGGCATTGTTGCACCTGACGCCGGGGCTCGATGGCGTCTCGAAAGCCTGCAACGAGGCGGCGCGCGGCATGCTGCCCGAAGTGCCGACCATCTGCGTCGGCCAGCCGCATGCGCTCGATCCGTCGCGCTGCCCGGAGGGCAAGGCGATCCTGTGGCTGCAACTGCCCGAGGCGCCCAGGCACATCAAGGGCGACGCCGCAGGCACGCTGCATGCACCGGCTGACGGACAATGGACCGAGGCGCTGCGTGAAGCCTACGCCGACCGCGTCGAAACCATTCTCGCCAGCCACATCGATGGCTTCAAGGGCAGCGTGATTGCGCGCCGCGCCTATTCACCGGCCGATCTCGAAGCGATGAACATCAATCTGGTCGGCGGCGACCCGTATGGCGGGTCGTCCACCATCGACCAGTCGTTCCTGTGGCGGCCGTTCAAGACCAGCCGCAACCATCAGACCGGCATCAAAAACCTCTATCACATCGGCGCCTCCACCCATCCGGGTGCAGGGCTCGGCGGCGGCTCCGGCTTTCTTCTGGCGGGCAGGCTGTGATGGAGCAGAAGGTTCCGGAAAAGCGCCAGCGCATTTCGACGCTTGGCCAGATCGGCCTGCAGCAATTCGCGCCCTATCTGATGAACCGCATCATGGGGCGCTACAACGCCACCTTGCGCGACGATTTCCGCAAGCAGGGCCTGACCATTCCGCAGGTCCGCACGCTCGCCGTGCTGTCGGTCACCGACGGTGTCACCGTCAACGACCTCTCGGTCTACACCGTCATCGAGCAGTCGACCTTGAGCCGCACGCTCGACACGCTGGAAGGGCAAGGCTTCGTGCGGCGCGAGCAAGGCGTCACAGACAGCCGCATCCGCCATGTCTTCCTGACCGATGACGGCCGCGCCGAGTTCGCGCGCGCCTGGCCGGCAATGCATGACGCGTTCGAGGCGATGTTCGACGATGTCGACGACGCCGAATACGCGGCGCTGATCGCCACATTGCAGAAGATGCTGAAGAACATTCGCAAGCACGACATCTAGACGTTAGGCGCCGGCCGCACCGCCGGCAACGGAAGGTTGGAAAAATGGCCGAACGCTCTTTTGCCAAGGAAGTCGAAAAACTCAGGCTCGGCGCCGGCGAGGAATTTGCGGGCGAAGGCATTCTCGCCATCACCAAGGCGCTGCTGCAATGCGGCGTCGGCTATGTCGGCGGATACCAGGGCGCGCCGATCAGCCATCTGATGGACGTGCTGGCCGACGCACAGGAGATTCTGGGCGAACTCGGGGTGCATTTCGAGGCGAGCGCCTCGGAAGCCACCGCCACCGCCATGCTGGCGGCCTCGGTGCATTACCCCATTCGCGGTGCGGCGACCTTCAAGTCGACCGTCGGCACCAATGTCGCGTCCGACGCACTGGCCAACCTCGCCTCCGGCGGCGTCACCGGCGGCGCGCTGATCATCGTCGGCGAAGACTATGGCGAAGGCTCCTCGATCATGCAGGAGCGCAGCCATGCCTTCGCCATGAAGAGCCAGGTCTGGCTACTCGACCCGCGCCCCAATTTGCCGTCGATCGTCAAGGCGGTGGAGGATGGTTTCGAGCTGTCCGAGGCATCCAACACGCCGGTGATGCTGCAGGTGCGCATCCGCTGCTGCCATGTGCATGGCCATTTCATCGCCAAGGACAACAAGCGCCCGCCGATGACGGTGGCCGATGCGCTCGACGCGCCGCGCCGCGACACCGGCCGCATCGTGTTGCCGCCCGCCTCCTTCCTGCACGAGAAGGAGAAGGTGCAGAAGCGCTGGCCGGCGGCGGTGGAGTTCATCGCCAAGAACAAGATCAACGAATTCTTCGGTTCGGACCATGGCTCGGTCGGCATCGTCATGCAGGGCGGCATGTACAATTCGGTCATCCGCGCCTTGCAGCGGCTCGGCCTTGCCGACACCTATGGCGAGACGGATGTGCCGCTCTACGTTCTCAACGCCGTCTATCCCCTGATCGATGACGAGTTCCTCACCTTCTGCGAAGGCAAGCAGACGGTGCTCGTGGTCGAGGAGGGCCAGCCCAACTACATCGAGCAGGCCTTTGCCGCCATGCTGCACAAGGCCGGGCGCGGCACCAGGCTGGTCGGCAAGGAGTATCTGCCGATGGCCGGCGAATATACCGGCCAGGTCATGCTGGACGGCATCGGCGCCTTCCTGCGCGCCGAGGCCCCGCATCTCTTGCCGGGTGAGGTGCGCGCGCCCAACAAGGTCGGCGACGGCGTTGACGCCGCGGACCTGATCAACGTCGTGCCGGGACGTCCGCCAGGCTTCTGCATCGGTTGCCCGGAGCGGCCGATTTTTGCCGCGACAAAGCTGGTCGAGCAGGAACTCGGGAACCACCACATCGCATCCGACATCGGCTGCCATTTGTTCTCGATCATGCCGCCTTTCGAGCTCGGCGCCACCACCATGGGCTACGGGCTGGGGCCGGCATCGGCATCGGCGTTCAATTCGCCCGACGCCAAACGGCGGTCGATCTCTTTCGTCGGCGATGGCGGCTTCTGGCACAATGGCCTGACCTCCTCGATCGGCAACGCGGTCTTCAACAAGAACGACGGCGTCATCGTCATCGTCGACAATTTTTACTCCGCCGCCACCGGTGGGCAGGACATCCTGTCGTCGCGTGCGGGCAACAAGACCAAGTCGACCAAGCATCCGATCACCGAGGCGGTGAAGGGCATGGGCGTCAAATGGCTGCGCCATGTCGACCGCACCTATGACATCACCAAGATGCAGGACACGTTACGTGAGGCGCTGACGACGGACGAAAAGGGTCCCAAGGTCATCGTTGCCTCGTCTGAATGCATGCTCAATCGCCAGCGCCGCGAAAAGCCGCTGGTCGACAAGGCGATCAAGGGTGGGACTCGCGTCGTCAAGCCGAAGTTCGGCGTCGATGAGGATATCTGCACCGGCGACCATGCCTGTATGCGGCTGTCCGGCTGCCCGTCGCTGTCGGTAAAGTCGCTCGACGATCCGTTGCGCGACGATCCGGTGGCATCGATCGACCAGAGCTGCGTCGGCTGCGGCAATTGCGGTGAAGTGGCGGATGCAGCGGTGCTGTGCCCTTCCTTCTACCGCGCCGATGTCGTGCACAATCCCCGCCGCTGGGATCGTTTTCTGGAAGGCACGCGCCGCGCCGTGATCGGCCTGCTGCAGCGGCGCCGTGAAAGCCGCAGGTTGACGTTCGCCGATGCTTGACCAGGCTTCGCCCTTGCGCCCGAAATCCGATGCCGCCGATACCGAGCCGGTGATCAAACTCGCTTTGCTCGCGGTCGGCGGCCAGGGCGGCGGCGTGCTCGCCGACTGGATCACCGATGTCGCCGAGCGCAATTCCTATGTCGCGCAATCGACCTCGGTCGCCGGCGTCGCCCAGCGCACCGGCGCTACGATCTATTACGTCGAGATGGCCCGCGACACCGGCCGGCTGCCGGTCTTTGCCCTTTCGCCTTCGCAAGGCGATGTCGACATATTGATCGCCGCCGAGCTGATGGAAGCCGGCCGCGCCATCATCAGGGGCTTCGTCACGCCCGATCGCACCACGCTGATCACCTCCTCGCACCGTATCGCCGCGGTGTCGGAAAAGATCGAGCCGGGTGACGGCCGGGCCTCGTCTTCCAAGGTACGCGCGACGGCGGAAGCTGCATCGAAACGCTTCATCGCCTTCGACATGGAAAAGATCGCCGCGGACAATGGCTCAATGATCTCGGCCAGTCTGCTTGGCGCGCTGGCCGGCTCCGACGCATTGCCGTTCACGCGTGAAAGCTATGAGCAAGCGATCGGCGCCGGCGGCCGGGGTGCGAAAGCCAGCCTTGCTGCCTTCGCCGTCGCCTACGACCGCGCGCGCGGTACGACGGCCCCCGCGCCACAGCCGGCAGAACCGGCCACGGTCGACCCCGCTCCGGGTTCAGGGCGTGTGAGCGGTCCGCCGAACCTGCTGCAGGGTTGGCAGGCGCTGGCCGCCCGCATCGACCTGATGCCCGCGGCGGTGCGCGACATGGCGCTCCGGGGCCTGAGAAAGGTCGTCGACTACCAGGACATCTCCTATGGCGGCGAGTATCTCGACCGGCTCGACCAGGCGGTCGCGCTGGATAGCGCTGAACATGCCCATGCATTGTCCATCGCTGCCGCCAAGCATCTGGCCAACGCGCTGTGCTACGACGACATGATCCGCGTCGCCGATCTCAAGACACGTTCGACGCGTGACCGGCGGGTGCGCAAGGAGGTGGGCGTCAAGGACGGCTCCATCCTGCAAGTGACCGAATATTTCCATCCGCGCATCGAGGAGTTCTGCGGCACCTTGCCGGCGGGGTTTGGCAGCTACATCGAGAACCGGCCGAAACTTGCCGGCTTTCTCGACCGGCGCATCAATCGCGGCCGGCGCATCCGCACCGACAGCTTTGCCGGCTTTGCGGTCCTCTGGTTGATTGGCGGCCTGCGCCGCTGGCGGCGGCGCCTGTTGCGCCACAAGGTCGAGACGGCGCATCTGGAGCGCTGGTATGCGCTGGCGCTCAGCCACGCGCCTCAGGACTACGCGCTCGCCGTCGAAATCTTGAACTGCCGCCGGCTGATCAAGGGCTACAGCGACACCCACCTCCGCGCCCAGTCCAAATTCGATCGCGTGCTGTCGGCGCTCGATCTGGTCAGGAGCCGCGATGACGCTGCCGACTGGATCAGGCGGTTGCGCGAAGCTGCGCTGAAAGACGAGAAAGGCGACATGCTCGATGGCGCGCTGAAGACGGTGGCATCGTTGTCTGATCATGGTGTGGGAAGAGGTCGAGCTTAGGCTGGTACCTCTACGCTACTGCCGCCGTTTCCCTACTCCCACTGGATTCGCGGATTGAACACGCCGCTTCAAGCGATCGCAGCTCGGCTTCCACCCGGATTGCGGGAAGCGTTGCCGGCGGATCTGCCGGGCGTCAGTCGCGCGATATGGACAGCCCCGAGAGAAGCGGAGCGTACGCGGCGAGCCTGCGGGATACGAACTCTGTGAAGAGCCGCACCCGCTTCGTCTTGCGTGTCTCGCCTTGCGTGAGAAGCCAGAGTGTCCCATGCATGGGCACGTCGATCCCCGGCACCCTCACCAGCAGGGGGTCGGTATCTCCGACGAAGCACGGCAGTTTCGTTATCCCAATCCCCTGGTGCGCCGCGATGATCTGCGTCTCGGCGTCAGGTGTCCTGAACGGTACTCCCGTGACGTGAACTTCTCCCTCGCGCGCCCAGTCCGGAATTCCATGATTGTCTATGCCTATCCATCGGATGGGATCAAGCGTGCCCGCACGCCACGCGGCTAGTCGATCGCGAGACATGTAGACGCCGCTGAACAGCTCCGGTCCCTTCAGGCCGTGAAGATTGAGCGGCAGGGTCTTGCGGTCGGCGACAATGCGGATCGCGACGTCGGCCTCTCGGTTGGTCAGATTTGCCAGCTCACCGGACGACAAGATTTCCATCTCGATGTCGCGATGCAAACGCGCGAAGTCGGCGAGATCCGACATGAGCAGGTGTGTGGCGAGGAACGGTGGAAGCGTCACCCGCAAAAGTCCGCGCGCGCTCTGGTCACGACCGAAGACGCGCGTCTCCAGCTGGTGCGACGACGCTTCCATCTGGGTCGCGAGATCGAGGACCTCTTCGCCCGCAGCCGTCAGGCGGTAGCCGGAAGGCAGCTTTTCGAACATCTGCGCCCCGAGGCGTTCCTCGAGCTGAGCGATGCGTCGCAGCACGGTCGAGTGGTTCACACCGAGGTGCGCGGCGGCAGCACGCACCGAGCCGCCGCGCGCGGCGGCAAGAAAGTAGCGGACGTCATCCCAGTCGATCATGGTGCATTCCTGCGCAGCGCAGTGCGGCTTGCAAAAGCCCATACTAACACGATCAGCCGTAAGTTCGTGCGGTCATCGTGGCGTTCAATCATCTATTGGATCGTTTTCGCACCAGCGATGTGCGCGATTGCGCACTCACCGCCCGACTTCGGCGAACCCATCTTGAGGCTCTCGCGGGACTTTCCCGTATAGCCAAAGACACGAGACGGCGAAACGAAGGATGCATGACATGAACAGACTGAATGGAAAGACCGCTGTGATAACCGGCGGCGCTACGGGCATCGGCCGCGCCGCAGCCAAGCGCTTTATCGAGGAGGGCGCCTTCGTCTTCATCTTCGGCCGCCGGCAGGAAGCGCTCGACGCCGCCGTGGCTGACCTTGGGCCTAATGCCCGCGCGGTTATGGGCTCGGTCTCGGATGAGGCCGACCTCGACCGACTCTACGCTGCGGTGAAGGCCGAGCGCGGAAGCCTCGACATCGTCTTCGCCAATGCCGGGGCGGGAAGCCCGCTTCCGCTCGGCCAGATCACCGCCAGGCACATTGACGAAACCTTCGACACCAATGTGAAGGGTACGATCTTCACGGTCCAGAAGGCGCTGCCGCTGATGAGCCAGGGCGGTTCGATCATCCTGACCGGGTCGAGCGCCGGCACCACGGGCGCTCCGGGGTTCACTGCCTATAGCGCGAGCAAGGCGGCAGTGCGCAACCTGGCGCGGACCTGGGCGGAGGACCTGAAGGGCACCGGCATCCGGGTAAACGTGTTGTCGCCCGGGGCGACGGCGACCGAACTCGCGAAGGAGGCGTTGGGCGAGGAAGGCCAGAAGGCCTACGGCGCGATGACTCCGCTCCAGCGCATGGCCGATCCGGCGGAGATCGGGGCCGTGGCCGCCTTTCTCGCGTCGCCGGACAGCAGCTTCATGACTGCCAGCGAGGTCGCCGTCGACGGCGGCCTGGCTCAACTCTGACCCCCAGCGCGGTCCGTACCTGGCCCGTGCGCAACGAAAGACAAAGAATTATGAAAAAACTCGAAGGCAAGATCGCAGTCATCACGGGCGGAAGCAGCGGGATCGGATTGGCCACAGCCAAGCGCTTCGTAGAAGAAGGAGCGCACGTCGTGATTACCGGGCGAAGAGAGAAGGAGTTGAAGGAGGCCGCAGCCTTCATCATGAAAAACGTTACGACGGTCGTGGGTGACGTGTCGCTCCTGGAAGATCTGGATCGCCTCTATGCCGTCGTGAAGGTGAAACATGGTCATATCGACATTCTCTTCGCCAACGCCGGCGCGGGGACGATCGCACCGCTCGCCGTCGCTACCGAGGCACATTTTGATCAGACCTTCGATGTGAACGTGAAGGGTCTGTTCTTTACGGTGCAGAAGGCCCTTCCCCTGTTCAAAGACGGCGGTTCGATCATCCTGAATTCTTCAGTGTCGAACGTGTTGGGGCTTCCAGGGTTTAGTACCTACGCCACGAGCAAGGCGGCTGTACGCAACTTCGCGCGCGCTTGGACACTGGAATTCAAAGACCGCAAAATCCGCGTCAATGCAATGAGTCCGGGACCAATCGAGACGCCGGCCTTGGAGACAACGACTGGCCTTACCCCTGAGCAAGCCGAGCAAGCGGCCGCCCAGTTTGCGTCACAGATCCCAATGGGTCGCAGGGGCAAACCAGAGGACATCGCGGCTGCCGTAACGTTCCTCGCCTCCGATGAAAGTTCTTTCGTCACCGGCGTGGATCTCGCCGTCGACGGAGGCATGGCGCAAGTCTGACCCCGGCATTAGCACCAGATCGGAGAAGTACTATGAACTATGCAATCGTAGGATTCGGCAATATCGGACGGGCCCTTGCCAAGGCGTTTGCCCGAAACGGCATCGAAGTTTCCGTTGCAACCACACGCGACCCGGAAAGCTTTGCCGCCGATGCGGCCGCGATCGGACCCACCATCATCCCCAAAAAACTGGCGGAAGCCATCAAGGCGGACATCATCTTTTTGGCTGTCCGCTTCGAGGCGCACCCGAATGTCGCGAAGGCGCTCCCCACATGGCAGGGGAAGACGATCATCGATGTGACCAATGCCTATGGCGTGCCCCCTGAGGAACTGGGAGGACAACCTTCTTCCAAGTTCATCGCGCAGGCCTTCTCTGGCGCAAAACTGGTCAAGGGCTTTAACCATTTGGTCGCCCCGGTGCTTGATCAGGATCCGGCCGTACATGGTGGCCGGAGGGTCGTGTTCCTGGCAAGCGACGATGACGCTGCCGCAACACAGATTGGGGAGCTTGCGGAAAATCTCGGTTTCGCGCCGATCAAGCTTGGCGGGGTGTCGGAAGGTGGCCTGCTGGTCCAGGCGCGCGGAGACAGCTGGGGTCGTCTCATCTTTAAGGACTTGGTCAAGTTCGACTGACGAGCACGACGTCCACACCGGTAAAGAGACAACGCAGGCGATCGGAACTCGGATCGGATCAAGCGCGATCCGATCCGAGCAAATGGAGAAATCATTATGAGCACCGAGAAGAATATCCACTCCTAAGGAGATTTCGATGTACGACCAATCCAAGGTGTCCGAATTAATCCGGTTCGCACGAATCGAGGCGGGCTCCACCGTGATCGACGTCTACCCTGGCGACGGAGACTGGACGCGCCTCTTCTCCGACATCGTCGGATCAGAGGGGCGGGTCTACAGCTTCGTGCCGGCCGAAGTCGCCCACTTCAAGCACGATCCGGTCGGCCTCATGCGGACGCTCGCGAAGGAGCCGGGCCGAGAGAACGTCGAAGCCGCCTCGGCGGATCTCGTCGCGATGCCGGAGGTCACGCCGCCAGCGGATGTCCTATGGCTGCACCTGTTTTACCACGATCTTCACACCGCCCTGGTCCAGAAGAAGGGTGCGACGGCCGCCGACTTCAATCGAGCTGTCTACAACCGGCTGAAACCCGGTGGGTCCTACGTCATCGTCGACCACGCCGCCGCCGCTGGGTCAGGCACGAGCGACAAACGGTCGCTGCATCGGATCGACCCTGCATCCGTCCGCGAGGAGGTGGAGGCGGCCGGCTTCGTGCTGGACGCGGAAAGCACCGTGCTCTTGAACAGGGATGACCCGCACTCGATCAAGGTGTTCGATCCCGCGATCAAGGGCGAGACCGATCGCTTCGCGTTTCGGTTCGTGAAGCCCTGATAGCTCCCGGCGCCGACTTCATGTCCAGTTCCCCAATGGGCCAATCAACTCGGGTTCGCACCCGCCAAGCTGGGAAAGGTCAACGAGGATAGCGCGCTGTGCACGCACGCGATGCGGCAGCGCCTTGAAGGCGTCCGAGGTGATGATGGCACAAGGTTCTGGAGCACACCTGCCGCAGGTTCCTGATCTGAACTTGATGAAATGACGGAAGTCGCCGCGCCGTTGAGGGAGCCGGCGCATCCTTCAGGGGATGCGCCGGCTCAACGGTTCAAGAATGGTGGATTTCCGTTCCCAGCACCTTCAGGCATTCACGGATGAACGCCGCAAGCGCGGTCCAGCCTTTGGCTGAAACCATGGTCCCATCGACATAGGCGTCGGTGGGAGACAGATCGATGTAGGTGCCGCCGGCAAGCGTCACCTCCGGCTCGCAGGCGGCGAGCGCCGCCACCTTCTTGCCGCGCACGACGCCGTCGACCGCGATCAGAATCTGGACGCCATGGCAGATCGTGAAGATCGGCTTCTTGGCCTCGTGAAAATGGCGCACCATTGCCTGTATCCGCTTGTCGGTGCGGATGTATTCGGGGCCACGACCGCCGGCGCAATAGACAGCGTCGTACTGGCTCAGCTGCTTCTCGGCGTCGGCGAAGGTCTTGTTGATCAGCGCGTTATGGCCGGGCTTTTCGGTGTAGGTCTGATCGCCCTCGAAATCGTGCAGCGATGTCTTGATCATGTCTCCGGCGCTTTTGTCGGGGCACACGACATGAACGGTGTGTCCCACCGCTTCCATCGCCTGCTGATAGACGAAGATTTCATACTCCTCGGTGAAATCACCGGTCAGCATCAGGATTTTTTTGGCTGGCATGTCTTTTCCTCTCGGCTTGTTTCAGGGGCGAGGTGCACTGCGCGCCTCGCTTCCCGGGATCGAAATCGGCTCAGAACGGGGAATAGAATTCGTAGGCGGCAGGCTGGGCGGACAGCGGCGCGCCGCGCTTGAGGGTGCCTCTGACAAGCAACATCGCCAGGCTACTCGAACGCAGGCAGGAGCCTGTCCCGCGAATTTTCGATGTGCGCGCGCATGGCTTTTTCGGCGGCGTCCGGATCGCCCGCGGCAAAGGCAGCGAGAATAGCCTCGTGCTCGTCGAGCGCCTCTTCGGTCACCCTGGAGTGATACATCAGGCGGAAGATATGGAAGTGGGTATGCTGGTGATTCAGTGTCTCGCGAATGAGTTCGTTTTGGGCAAACTCGACGATCTTGTCGTGGAAGATCGCATCCTGACGGGCGAAGTTCGAATAGCGCAGGCGTTCGTCTTTCCCCACCCGCCGAGCCATGACGCCGGCCGCCTCCTGCAGCGCGGCAAGGCGCTCGCCGTCCATTGTTGCGGTGGCTTTGGCCGCGGCGGCAGGTTCAAGCAATAGACGCAGCTCGTAAAGCTCGTCGAAGCGCCGGCGGGTGATTTGTGGGGCGGCGCGATAGCCGATCAGGTGGGTTTTCAGAACCAGCCCTTCCCCCTCCAACCTGCCAAGCGCTTCACGAATGGGGGTATGCGAGACGTTGAATTCCTTGACGAGATTGTCGACGGTGATGCGCGATCCCGGAGCAATCCTCAAAGACATGAGCTGCGCGAAGATTGCTTCGTAAACGTCGCCAGCCAGACTGTTGGCGCGCTGAATACGACCGGTCGCACGAGCTTCATTGTCAACCGTCAGGTCCGTGTTCTGCATCGTTTGCCTCTTGACAGAACCATCCACTAACATGATGCTCCGCGAAACTCAATCCTATATCATATACGATTTTATGAGGGTATCGCATGATCACGACCTGCAGCGCCGAGGTCGGCCTCCGGCACGAAGCCAAGCCTGTCGGCTTCCAATCCGTCTTCGCAGGATCTTGTGCATGAGCTTGTTTGCAGCGGCGCGCCTGCCGAGCGAGATTCTGTTCGGCAAAGGCCAGCGCCATGTCCTGCCTGCCATTGCCGCCAAATATGGGCGCCGCGCGTTCGTCTGTACCGATGAGCGATTCGCGGCGACGTCGCAGTTCGCCGAGATCCTCGCTGGCTTGCACAACGCGGCGATCGAGACGTTGGTCTTCGACCGAACGCTGCCGGATGTGCCGCGCGACAGCGTCGCCGCCTGCATTGCGCAAGCGAAAGATTTCAAGCCGGACATGGTGATCGGCATCGGGGGCGGCAGCTGCCTCGACATGGCCAAATGCGCTGCACTTCTGCTCAGCCACGGCGGCAGGCTCGAGGACTACTATGGCGAGTTCAAGGTACCCGGCCCTACCCTTCCGGTGATCGCAGTGCCGACGACGGCTGGAACAGGCTCCGAGGTGACCCCCGTCGCCGTGATCTCCGACCCGGATCGGACGCTGAAAGTGGGTATCGCCAGTCCGCATCTCATCGCAGCAGTGGCGCTTTGCGATCCGGATCTGACGGTGACCTGTCCACCATCCTTGACGGCGATCGCCGGCGCCGACGCGCTGACGCACGCAATCGAGGCCTTCACAGCGGCCAAACGCGGCGCGGACCCTCATTTGCCGCAACAGCATGTGTTCATCGGCAAGAGCGCTCTGACCGACCATTTCGCGCTTTTGGCCATCAGGCTGCTCGGCCGCAGTCTGGAAAAGGCATATCGCGACGGATCGGACGAGGATGCGCGCGCCGACGTGATGATCGGAGCGCTGGCCGCCGGTTGCGCCTTCGGTACGGCGGGAACGGCCGCCGCCCATGCGGTGCAGTATCCCGTTGGCGCGCTTACCCACACCCCGCATGGCCTGGGGGTGGCCACGATGCTGCCCTATGTGATGACCTACAATCTGGCCGCAGCAGCCGCGGAGATTGCGGAAGTCGGCACTGCTCTTGGCCTTTCCCATCAGGGCGGCGGCGCCGATGCCTTGGCGCACGCCACCATCCGTGAGGTGAGCCGGCTGTTTGGCGCCATCGGCATCACACCGACATTGGCCGAACTGGGTCTTCCCGAAGACAAGATCGACTGGACGGCTGAGCAGGCGCTGGGCATCGACCGGTTGATCAAGAACAATCCGCGCCCGTTCGACCTCGCCGCGATGCGACAGCTGGTCAGGGCTGCCTATGACGGCGACATGTCCGCCGCCATGATGTGATCGACCAGGAGTTCATCCAATGAACATTGCCGCAGGCATATCCGACGAGGATCAAGATATGTTCGACTACGCCACGGTCTCGCACGGTCTCTACATTGGCGGACGCTGGCGGCCCTCATCGGAGGGCCGCGTGATCGAAGTGGTCGATCCCTCGACCGAAGCCGTGATCGCTGCGGTTCCCGATGCAACGCTCACTGATGCCGCCGCCGCCGTCGACGCTGCCGCGAAGGCGGCCGCCGGCTGGCGCGAGACCCCGCCACGCAGGCGATCGGAAATCCTGCGGCGCTGCTTCGAACTGATGACCGACCGGATGGAGACGTTGGCTGCGCTGATCTCGCTGGAGAACGGCAAGGCGCTGCGCGATGCGCGCGGTGAAGTCGCCTACGCCGCTGAGTTTTTCCGCTGGAACGCCGAGGAGGCGGTCCGCATCAGCGGCGAGTTCGGCCTTGCACCCTCGGGCGCGAACCGGATCATTGTCGACTACCAGCCCATCGGCATTTGCGTGCTCATCACGCCATGGAATTTCCCAGCCGCCATGGCGACACGCAAAATCGCTCCGGCGCTCGCGGCCGGCTGCACGGTGATCCTGAAGCCCGCCAGCGAGACGCCGCTGACGGCCTATGCGCTTGCGGCGCTCTACGAGGAAGCCGGCGTGCCGCCCGGCGTCGTCAACGTCCTGACGACCTCGACCCCCGGACCGGTGACGGCGGCCATGCTGGCCGATCCGCGCGTGCGAAAGCTGTCCTTCACCGGCTCGACCGGCGTCGGGCGCGTGCTGCTGGCCGAAGCCGCAAAGCACGTCATTTCCTGTTCCATGGAGCTTGGCGGCAACGCACCCTTCATCGTCTTCGACGACGCCGACCTGGAAGCCGCCCTCGACGGTGCGATGGTTGCCAAGATGCGCAACGCCGGCGAAGCCTGCACGGCCGCCAACCGGCTTTACGTCCAGGCCGGCATCCATGATGCTTTCGCGGAAGGCTTGAGCAAACGCATGGCGGCACTCAACGTGGGCCCGGGCACAGACTCAGACACAGAATGCGGGCCGATGATCACCAGGAAGGCTGTGCACAAGATCGACCGGCTTGTGCAGGACGCCGTTGCCCGCGGCGCCAAAATCCTGTGTGGTGGCGGCGTATCTGAAGGCAGAGGCTTTTTCTATCCGCCAACGGTGCTCAAGGACGTGCCGGCCGACGTTGCCATGGCTCACGAGGAGATCTTCGGTCCCGTGGCGCCGATCAGTCGCTTCGAAAGCGAGGCGGATGTCATCTCCAAAGCCAATGACACCGAATACGGTCTCGCTGCCTACATCTATACGCGCGACCTGGGCCGGGGGATGCGCGTGGCATCGAAGATCGAGTCCGGCATGATCGCGCTCAACCGCGGCCTGATGTCGGATCCGGCGGCGCCCTTCGGCGGAGTCAAGCAAAGCGGGTTGGGGCGAGAAGGCGGCCAGAAGCATGGCGTTGCCGAGTTCATGGAGGCCAAGTACATCGCCGTGACCCTGTGAGCGGACATCACGCCAAAGATCCGTTTCGCATTCGCGATCATGTGGTCGAGTTCGACGACATGGTCGCCGAGATCGTTCGCAGAAGCGAGGACACCAGGGCGAATGTTCCCATGGTCGCCGATGTCGCCTACGGGGCTGACGCCACCGAAACCGTGGATCTGTTCTTTCCCGAGGGCAAACGGGACCGCCTGCCGGTGCACATGTTCATCCACGGGGGCTATTGGCGCATGTTCTCCAAGCGCGACTATTCCTACGTCGCCGAGACCGTTACGAACGCAGGTGCGATCGCGGTCATTGTCGACTACGCGCTGATGCCGACCGTCAGGATGGCCAGGATCGTCGACCAGGTGCGCCGCGCCAAGCGATGGGTATTTGACAATGTCGCACACCATGGCGGCGATCCCGGCCTGCTGACCGTTAGCGGTCATTCCGCCGGTGCGCATCTGGCAACAATGCTTTTCGACGGTGACGAGCGGCCTTCCGGCATCAAAGCTGCGCTGCTGCTTGGCGGCCTCTACGACCTGAAGCCATTGCAGATGTCGTTCCTTGCCGCCGAGATCGCGATCACCGACGAGGAGGCCCGCCGATTCTCGCCGATCGATCACAGTTTCGATCCATCCGTGGACGTAGATATCTTGGTCGGCGCCGATGAAACGCCGCCGTTCCACAGCCAGGCCGCACTCTTCACGGACCACCTTGACACACAGGGACTGACTGTTTCGCGCACCACCCTTGGTGGGGCCAATCACATGAGCAGCGTCCGTGACCTTGGCTTGGCTGGTACCGAGGCCGCGTCACTGCTGGCCCGCGTCGTGGCCGCCTGAGACTTCCGCCAGAAGCGCTGCTGGACGCGACCGTTCTGCAAAGTAGCGTCGCAGCATCGGGTACCGACAGCGGTGGCGAATCTCCCGCCACCGGTCCCCATACCGTAAGCCCGCCGTCGATGTCGACGTCGACGTGGTTCATGCTTTCCAGCGTGATTGAGCTTGATAACCGATGTCGGCGATCGCCGTCATGCCGGCAGCGCAGTTGAGTTCCCAAAGCCAACCGGCCAAAGATGCCCCTCAGGGGAGAGCGGGCCGGCGTTCCGTAACCTCGCCTTCAGAATATGATAGCCCGCGGCACCCGGAGAAGGGAATCTGCGCTCTCAAACCAGCATCGACTGCTGGGCGAAGATGCCCGCCGTCGCGCCGTGCGATATTGCCAGGGTGACCGATGGCGGCGTGAGGGGGTTGGCGAGGTCGCCCGCGGCGTAGATGCCGGGCATGCTGGTTTCGCGGCGCTCGTCGACCTTGAGGATTACGCCGAGGGGCGTATCGACCGTGGCGAGGCCCAGTGATTCATGCAGGCCTGCGGATGGCTTGTTGCGCGGATGCGCGAACAGGATGTCGACCGCGACATTGGGGCCGGTATCGAGCTTGACGGTGGCGTTATGCCCCCCGTGATGGGCGATCTCGATGATCCGGCCGTCGACGACAGGTATGTTGCGGCGCGCCAGACCGGCCCGGATATCGGGCGGAATGTCGTGACCATCGGCAAAGACCGTCAACCTGTCGGTCCAATCGTGGAACAGCCTGACCTGATTCATCGACTGTGGGCCGGACCAGACGAGGCCCCAATGCTGGCCGGCGACTTCAAAGCCGTCGCAATAGGGGCAGGGCACGATGGACGTGCCCCAGCTTTCGGCAAAGCCCGGAACATCAGGCATCTGGTCGACGACGCCATAGCTCAGGATCAGCCGGCGCGCGCCCAGGCTTCCGCCATCGCCAGTGAGCACGGAGAAATCGTCGATGGCCCCGGACAGGCTGTCGGCCCGGGCATTGACCAGCTTGATCGTGGGATAGCGCGCCAGCTGCCGCCGCGCCTCGGCCAGGATGTCCAGCGGCGGCTTGTGATCGTGGCCGAGCAGGCCATGCGAGTGGCCGGCGAAGCGGTTGCGCGGCAGGCCGGTATCAAGAACGGTGACCTTGCGGCGGGCACGGCCGAGTTGCAGGGCGCCGGCGAGACCGGCAAAGCTGCCGCCGATGATAATGACGTCATCCATGATGGGCTCCGTGTTGTGGATGAGGGGCCGGTTGGACCTGGTTGAAACCTACCCATCGGCTTGCGCATTTCAGAAACTACATGGTATCGTAATCCAAGAATTAGGATACTGTCAAGGACTGGAATTGTCGTGACCGAAAATAGCCAGGGCCGGCGCGGCCGGCCCGCCAACGAGGCGCTTGGCCAAACGATACTCGACGCTGCGTCCGAACTCTTTGTCGAATTGGGGTTTCAAGCGACGACATTGGACAAGGTCGCCCAGCGGGCGAAGATATCCAAGCTCAGCATCTATCGGCACTTCGAGAACAAGGAGGCGCTGTTCAGCGCGGCCATCGCGTCCGGCTGCCATCAATTGTTTGCACCACAGGCCCTTCTTGAAGGCATCGACGGTTCGGTCGAGGATCATCTCATGGCGGTGGGATCATCCCTGCTTCGCACGCTGTTGAGATCAGATGTCCGCAGTGTCGAAGCCATGGTAATGGCCGACCAGACGAATCCAAGGTCGTTAAGCAAGCTCCATTTCGAAGCCGGCCCCGCCCATGTCATCGCCCAAATCGAGGTCCTGTTGCGTCAGTTGCACGCGAAGGCGGTTCTGAACGTGCCCGATCCTCTCCGGTCCGCCCGCTTGTTTGCCGCGCTTTTCAAAGGATCCGATCTTTTGATTATCGCACGCTTCGATCAGGCGAGAGCGGCGGACGACAACGAAGTCGAATCCTATTGCCGGTCGGCCGTCGCCATGTTCATCGCTGCGCACGGCTAGCACTCTGCCCTGCCCGCTAATCATTGTATTTCTGCGAAATACTCCGCTAGAGCCGCCGTCGCGATGGCGCCCATCCACCTCGTGTCGATCGCGTCGGGTCGGACTGCGCGCCCGCCCGTGAGCGGCATCTCCTACCTGCCCCGGTCACAGCGCTGCTTCGGCCGACCCTGTGCGGGCGAGGAAGAGAATGCCGGTTACGGACGCCAGAATCGAGCAGATGACGTGTCAGCCGCCGCGAAGGACACCTGCGGACGGAACGTTTTTGGTACACTTGAGTACGTCCATTCGTGGGTCGGGGCCCAGCGGCTCGTGCCCGACGCGCCCCGGGGAGGCCGCTGGTGCCCGCGACGCTTCCAAGGTGCGGGTCTGGAATGGCCCAAAAATTCTCTCGAGCTCCCGGAACATCGGTCCGCCCCTGTGGTTCGACAAGCAGCGGCACAGTCGATCCAACCAGGCATCGGCCCGCTTAGGACAGGCGCGAGGTCCCTACCCACAGATCTTGCGAAAATAGGAGCAAGCTATGCGAGCGTTGGTCTGGCACGGCAAGGAAGACATACGCTGCGATCAGGTTTCGGACCCGGAAATTGAGGATGAACGTGACGCGATCATCAAGGTGACGAGTTGTGCCATATGCGGCTCCGACCTTCACCTCTACCACAACTATGTGCCAGCCATGCTGCCCGGCGACATCATGGGCCACGAGATGATGGGAGAGGTCGTTGAGGTCGGCAAGGGCGTCAACGGCGCTCTGAAGAAGGGAGACCGCATCGTCGTGCCGTTCACCATAATCTGCGGTGAGTGCGACCAGTGCAAGCGACAGAACTTTTCGGTTTGCGAACGCACAAACCGCAAGAAGAATCTCGGTGACAAGGTGTTCGGGCACACCACCGCGGGTCTGTTCGGCTACACTCATTTGACCGGCGGCTATCCTGGGGGACAGGCGGAATACATGCGTGTGCCGTTCGCCGATGCCACGCACGTAAAGGTGCCTGACAGCCTTACCGACGAGCAGGTTCTCTTCCTCGGCGATATTTTTCCTACCGGATGGCAGGCGGCGGCACAGTGCGACATTGAGCCCACCGATACGGTTGCGGTGTGGGGCTGTGGCCCAGTCGGGCAGATGGCCATACGCAGCGCCCTGCTGCTCGGCGCGAAACAGGTGGTGGCGATCGATTGCCTGCCGGAGCGGCTTTCCATGGCCGCGGCCTGCGGCGCCATCGCCATCAATTTCGCCGAGGAAAGTGTCGTCGAACGACTGCGGGAACTCACCGGCGGAAAGGGCCCGGAGAAGTGCATCGATTGCGTCGGCATGGAAAGCCACGTCTCGCTGGCCCAGCCCGATACCGTCTACGATCGCGCAAAGCAGTTGATGCTGATAGAAAATGATCGACCGCACGTTTTGCGTGAGATGATCTATGTCTGCCGGCCGGCCGGCGTGATCTCGATCCCCGGCGTCTACAGCGGGCTGGTCGACAAGATTCCGATGGGACAGGCAATGAACAAGGGGCTCACCTTCCGAATGGGGCAGACCCATGTCAACCGTTGGACCGAGGATCTGTTGCGCCGCATCGAAGATGGCCAGATCGACCCATCCTTCGTCATCACACATACCGTGGGGCTCGAGCAGGGACCCGAGATGTACAAGGTGTTTCGCGACAAGCAGGACAGCTGCATCAAGGTTGTACTGAAACCGTAGGGAAATCGTCATGAACGTGATTGCCAAACTTACCAACATCACCCGATCGCCTGGCGATCCCAAAGTGCTGAAGACTGGGCAGAGTGCGGTCGCGGCCTCCGATGGCCTTGCCCGCAAGCTCGGCTGGTTCAGCATCGCGCTTGGCGTCGCCGAGCTGGTTGGCGCCGAGCGGATTGCCGGCGCGCTCGGCATGCGCGGCAAGGAAGATCTGATCCGCGCTTATGGGGCGCGGGAAATAAGCAGCGGCATACTCTCGCTTTCAGTGGACAAGCAAGCGGGGCTGTGGAGCCGGGTGGCCGGCGACGGCCTGGATATCGCGACATTGCTGACAGCGTATCGGCATGGCAACCCAAAGCGCGATAATGTGGGCCTTGCGCTTGCGATGGTCGCCGGCATCACATTGCTCGACATCATCGGTGCGAAAAGCGTGACCGCGCGCCACTCTCGGAGGGGGACCAAGCCACGCGACTACAGCGATCGAAGCGGCTTTCCCGGAGGCACTGCCGCAGCCCGCGACCGTGCCCGCTCGCAGCGCAGCCAGAAGGCCGGCGCAGCCTGATAGAGATTGCGGAACCCTGGCGGCATGCGACCTGGACAGGTGGCATCTCGTCAGGCCCTAACGCCAGAGGTGGTAGCTCTCGGCGAGCCGAGTTTGCTGGAACAGAGTGGACCGTCGCGCGGCCGTTCTCGCGTCTCCTGGGTCACCGCCGCGCATGGGTTGTGTGGCCGGCGTTAAAGGCAGGAGGCAAGCAGCGATGCGACCAGGCGTCTAGCCTTCCATGTCTCTTACCTTGGCCAGGTTCCGGCGATCCTCAGGCCGAGCCGCGTTCGGGAAGCTTGGTCTCTTCCGCCACCCCTTTCCGCAGGTCTCGGCGCGAGCGTTCCGCTTCGTCGGAATTATTATCGTCGTCTGTCCGCTCGAGTTCGCGATCGATTGTCTCGCGCGACCCCTCTGCCGGATCCTGTTGCGGAGATGTGTTCGGGCCGGTTTCGATCTTGCCGTCGCCGGGAACGGTGCGGTCGCCAGACTTCGTCATCTTCAGCTTCCCTTTCATCTGTCATCTGCCTCGGCATCTCCGATGGCATGAATTTGGCCGCTTCCTGCCGAACCGGATCGTCGACGCTTTGTTCCGGGAAAGCCCCCGCAGGTTCGTGCTGGTCGGCCCGGGGCATTGGTCGATGCCCATGCCGGGAAGCATCCTATGCCAACGAGTCGGCGGCAGCCTCATCGATGTCGTTATCAACATGTGGGCTGTTTCGGCCCGGACACGCGAGCACGCCAGGCTCGCGGCGAGTTTTCGAACCGAAGCAGATGCGCAGCGTAACAGCTGGATGTATAGGGAAAAGGCTGCCTCATCCACGACATCGCGCTTCGGGAGGGCCGGCGGCATGCTCGCCTGGGCGGTCCGGCAGCTGGTAGCGAACTGGTCATAGGCCTTTGCAAAGCCGCGTCGATGAAGCGGGTGCGGGTAGCGCTGGTCGTCGAGGCATCTGTCAATCGGAGACAAGCGCGACCACTTGTGACCTCGCTGTTTTTTCCACCGGACTCGACATCTCACTATCATAGTTGATTGTGGCTACCGGTGACCCTGCGTAATGGATAGCCATTCCAACTCTCCAACAGGAAAACGGTATGTTGTATCCGGGTCGGTTTTTGGGGCCAAGCGACATTGAGATGCTCGCCCAGGTTTGTCACACGGTCTGCAAAGAGCGCGCCCTACCTCTTGCTTCGCAGAACGGAGAGCGCATAGCTGCGCATATACTCAGGCTGTTTATGAACGGCTTGATTGGGCAGAATGAACTGCTCGATGCCGAGAGGAACTGGGCTCGTCGGCCTGACCGTTCGGTCCAGCAGACGATGTCAACTACGCGCACATGAGAGGCCGCGTGACCCAGACTTGGTCGTCGGAAAGCCGCCAAGGCCAGTTGGGAACAAACCTGACGTTTAAGCGTTTGTAGAGCCCTTCCACCGGGCAACTCACCGAAATGCTTCTTGCCGTGAATGATGCGATGTCGACGGCCGTTTTGGCGGGCAGGAGCGCCAATGCGGAAATAGTCGGCGTGGTCGACCTCACCAACAAAGCTGAGGTCGACATCGGCATCACCAGCTTGGGAAGAGCCATCCAGTTCGTGGCCAACGCCTCGGTGCTTGGATACGACATTCGCGGCGCCATGGTCTTCTATGGCGCGCCCGGTACCCCGAGCCTAAGGGCGAGAGAGTGCGAGCGCTTGTGGGCGCAGTTTGGCGGCGCGCTTCTACAGCCGTAGCTATCAGGACGTTCGCCCCACCCGTTCATGGGCGCACGGAGCTAGGCGCTAACCAGCCGCAGCGGGAATGGCTCGGTGCTAGGTCTAGCGCGCGACCGCACCAAGCAGCTTTTCGGTGAGCGGCTTTGAGCGGTTGAGCCAGCGTGAGAGCGTTCGGCCGCATACCTGCCGGTGCCTGCTTTCATGTGACTGGGCGGGGCTATCGGGGAGCCGGGTTGACCACTGGGCCTTAGCCGAGGGAAGCACAGTACGGCAACCTCGCTCTTTGCTGGCTAACATCCTTCCGCTCTCAGGGACCGGACCATGCGCACAACAACAGGGTCATACGGTTTCTTTTCGGATTTCCGATAATTCATTGTGAAAAGCGCGGCACGCTCGTTGCAGACCATAATTGCACGGACATAGCGAATCTCACCATTCTTGACCCCGGAGTAGCTGGCCCATTTCGGGGCTAGGCGCCGATAGGTCAGTCGCCAACCGGCCTTTTCGTCCTCGATCATGCGATGTTCAATCTCGGCGCGAAAACTTGCTTTGCCCAGTCGCGCGCCCCAAACGACCAGAAACGCGTCTCTTGGGCCCTGAAAAGCCGCGCCCTGCTCCGAATTCTGGGTCAGGACGAAATTCGGAGGAATATCGAAACTAAAGCCAAGCTGTCGGACGCCGAAGGGCTGCCACGCCTCGGCCTGAAGCAACGTGGTCCAAAAGAGAAAAACTGTAAGTCCGAGCAGTAGGCGTCGCATTGCTCTGATTTAGCGCTGGCTAACATGGTGTCCAGACGGACAGAGGTCCGTGACATAAAAATATGCATTATGGCCGCGCAGCATACGGACGCGGAATTCGCTATTGACGGCGTGCGGTCGAAACGGCTTCCGTCCCACGAAAGGAGAGGACGCAGAGGGAATTGGTGCGTCGGTATGATCGACTGGCAGAAAATTGGCGAGGCCGAATGTCCAACGTTCATTGCCCGCAAAAATGGGCGCCGGCTTCCTCTTGTGCCTAGGGAAGAAGAGCCGAAATTATTCCCTGACGAAGACCCTGATCTACCTCAGACGGGGGGCAGGCCCTGTAACTTCGCCGTGACCTGATCCCCTTCGGGGAACAATCAGATCGAGCTCAAGTTTGGCCTTCCAAGCGAAAGCATTGATGGAGCATGCCATGAGATTTCCACACAGCACGACGGCCGCGACCGCCGTTTTCATTGCCCTGACCTCCCCCGCGCTCGCCCAGACAAGCGGAACACCATCACCCTCGACACCTGCACCCGCTCCGGCAACCGAACCGCCGGCCGCCGGACAGTTGCCGGATGCGGCCGGACAAGCGGATGCACCAACACGCGAAATGATCCGCCAGATGGTTGAGCAAGCTGTCCGGGAGAGAATGCAGCAGGATCGCGGTTCCGAAGAAGGTTTCCGCGAGGAAGACAGTCGCAACTATCAAGGCGATCGCAACGAGGGTGCTGACCGCCACGATGAAGATGGCGGCCGTTGGCAGAACCACGGTGGCCGCGATCGTGGACACAGAATGGCTGGACGCTGGCATCATCAGCTGATGCGCGGTGCCGGCATGCGACTGATGTTCGGGCTGTTGGACACCGATGGCGACGGATCGGTGTCCGAGGACGAGGTTCAACGCGCGGTGGGCAGGATGTTCAGTAGCATTGACGAGAATGGTGACGGCAAGATCGATGCGGACGAGATCCAGTCCTTCATGCATGGCTCCAGCATGCATGGCACTGATAGCGAGGACACGCCGTAGCTGTCTTCAAAGTGAATGCTCTCCCTAGGACAAAGCGGGCGAGCGCCTGGCGGTCGAATTCGAAGCGGTGTCTCTTGGCTGTTAGGCGCGGCGGCCCTAACAGCACCCTCCAGCCTTGCGCTATTCCCGCAGTCCCGTGAGACGCCAGCCGTGACAAAAAAAAACGGCTGCGCAGTGCTGATCAAGGAACGATCGAAGCCGACCAACGCAGGGTCACTCGGACGCCCGGTCCTCCAGCAGAACGAAGGATGCGGCGATCAAGTCGTCGCCATTGATACGTCCTTGGCTGTCCTCCAACATGGTTGCAACCTTGTGGAAGGCCATCATTTCACCCGCGTCAATCTGCGCTTCACGCATCTTGGCTGTGAGATCAGCCACGCGATTTCCTAACGAATGTGATTTTGCAGTCTCGCAATTCGACATGATTAGTCGTCCTTTGCCTTGGGGTTTCACGCTGCCGAACGCAATGCTTCAGCGGATGTTCCGAATTTGGCCATCAGTCTTATGGGATAGGACTTGCGTCTGATGGCGGTTGGAAGAAGCCCGAACGGCGGAACACCCAGCCGGAAGCCGTTGATCGAAGTCCCTTGTCGCCGGTTGAGATCCCGCCATCTTCACTGTCGAGAGGGTGGCGGGATCGCCTTCCGAGGAGCGAGCACATATGAGAGTAATAGGTATTCGCAGATGTACTCACGGCCATCCTGCTCGCTTCTTTTATCTGCGCATGTTCATTCTTTTCGGGAAACCCCATCTCTCCAACAACACGCAACACCGCGTTGCTACCCATGATGATGCGATGACAACTGCATCAACAAGCAAAGCGTCTTCGCCTAAGGTGCGATTGCCGGGGGCTTTCGACTTGAAGGTCGTCCAACGGGTCCCGGTGGTCAGGCGGTGGCGTTCAGCGGGAGCCAGGTAGACTCATCGCGAAATCCCGCAGCGAGGCATGTCGCAAGTCCTCCTCACCGCGTGCGGAGACCGAGCGCGGAATCCGCCTGGTTCGTTGTAACAGGCATGCCAAGATGAGTTTCGGCGCCTGGACGCGGAAAAACCCGCCAGCGTGAGCCAGCGGGCCTTGTGATGGGATGGCCCGCGCGTGCGGTCAAGGCTGCGCGGGCCGACCATGATGAATGAGGGGACATCTTGGTCACCGGCACGACCGATGAAGAACGAGCCGGGTGTGACAAAACACCCTTGGAGCGAGGATGTTCCCGTCCGCACAAAAACGCCCGCCGGCGTGAGCCGGCGGGCAGCCGCTATTTTGCCGTCAAGCGGACAGACCGCTTGCGGCCCACCCACTGCAGCATTTTCCACTTTGAGCCGAAATCATTCTCAACTATGGTTCGCCAGGCTTAAGGCATGGGGGATTGCCGATGGTTTTATCACGCAGGGGTGTCGTGCTCGGCGGTCTGGCGCTGGTCGCGGTCGGTGGAACCAGCAATATTGTTCAAGCCGCGGGGGCAAAATCCTTTTTCGCCGGTACCGCCAGCGATAACGATTTCGTCTATCGCAAGACCAACTTCGCCAAGATCGACAAGAGATGGCATCGCCAGATCGTCAAGTATTTCAGCAGCGAGCCGGTCGGCACCGTCGTGGTCGATACCCGCCACCACTTCCTCTACCTCATCATGGAAAACAAGACTGCCATCCGCTACGGCGTCGGCGTCGGCAAGGAAGGCTTCAAATGGTACGGCCGCGCGACGATCGATCGCCGCGCGCTGTGGCCGCAATGGGTCCCGCCCCCCGAAATGCGTGAGCGCAAACCGGACTTACCGCCCATGATCGCAGGCGGCGCGTCCAACAATCCGCTCGGGCCGCGCGCGCTCTATCTGTACCGCGACGGCGCCGACATCGGCTACCGCTTGCATGGCACGCTGGAGCCATGGAGCATCGGCACCGACGCTTCCAGCGGCTGCATCCGCATGTTCCCCGAAGACATCATCGACCTCTACCAGCGGTGCCCGATCGGCACCGCGGTGGAGGTCCTGCCGCACATCGCCGACCAGGCGCCCGCTTCCACCACTGTCGAATGATTGGCGCATCATGAACCGCATGATTGAAAACACGCGCCGGCTGCTCGCCGCCGGCCTGCTGGTTGTGGCCACATCCTGCTCGACCAGCAACACGCTGGCCCCGTCGACGCCCGACGTCACCAACGCCGAGATTGCCGGCTTCCAGAACGTGCAGCCGGGCAGCGAGGAGGATTTTATCCTCAATGTCGGCCGCCGCACCTACTTCACGAAAGGTTCGGCCGCGCTCGATTCTGTCGCCAAGGCCACCCTCGACACCCAGATCGCCTGGTTGACAAAGCATCCGCGCTGGCTGCTCAAGCTGCAGGGTTTCGCCGACGATCCCGGCGCAAGTGAAACGGCGCTGTCACAGCAGCGCGCCGATGCGGTGATGGACTACCTCGCCGCCGGCGGCATAGACCGGAACCGCATGTGGGCCAAGGGCTACGGCAAGGACAGGCTCGTCCGCGACTGCCCCGACTCCGCCTGCAGGTCGCAGAACCGCCGCGTTGTGTCTAATTTGCGCGATGAGAGGGACGAGTCGTAGAGGCTGCTGTTTTGCTGGTCGCCAAATCAGTCTCACAACGCGACGGCGGCATGGCTGCAATGCGCCTATCGGGGACATTCACCCAGCGTTTGCCCCTCCCCGAAAGCTGACGCTCCGGTGAACCCGGAATGAAGTCAGCCTCGCGTCTACCAACCTCCGGTTCAGGGTCTGGTGGGTGGCTTCGGCATGCGCCTCGACCAGTTTGCGGACGTGGCAGTTGTCCGCGATCCTGATCGCGCATGAGCCTCGCCAGATGTCAGTGTGCTACCGGGAGTTGGCGCCGTGGAGCTGGCAGGTACGCTCGCTCAAAGCATCGGCCGTCCACCGGTGACCTCGTAGAGTGCGCCGGTGGTGTAGCTCGACCCTTCCGAGGCAAGCAGCACATAGGTCGCTGCAAGCTCTGCCGGTTGCCCGGGACGCTTGAGCGGTGTGTTCTTCCCGAACTCCTTGACCTTCTCAGAGGGCATTGTCGACGGGATCAGCGGCGTCCAAATCGGCCCGGGAGCGACCGCGTTTACCCGAATGCCGCGTTCAGCTACCAGTCCTGCAAGTCCGGCGGTGAAGTTGGCGATCGCTCCTTTGGTAGTGGCGTAGGCAAGCAGTGCCGGCGAGGGACTGGTCGCGTTGATTGAGGATGTGTTGATGATGGTCGAGCCGGGTTCCATGTGCTTCACTGCTTCCTGGGACAGATAGAACATCGCATAGACATTGGTGCGAAAGGTGAGATCCCATTCCTCCGCGCTGATGTCCTCCAGCTTCTCGAACGACGCCTGGTGGGCTGCATTGTTGACGAGGATGTCCAGGCGCCCGCATTCATCGATAGCTCGCTGCACAAGCGACCGCGCGAAGATTTCGTCCGAGATGTCGCCGCGTGCGAGCACCGCCTTGCGCCCCGCTTCCTCGACCAAGCGCGCCGTCTCCTGCGCATCTTCGTCCTCTTCAAGATAGGAGATCATGACGTCGGCGCCTTCGCGTGCAAACGCGATAGCCACCGCCCGGCCGATGCCCGAGTCCGCGCCGGTGATCAGCGCGACGCGGTCCATCAGCTTACCGCTGCCGCGATAGCTCTCCTCTCCGTGGTCGGGCCGTGGATCCATCTCGTCGGTGTAGCCGGGCATGTCCTGCTGCTGTTCGGGAAGCGGCGGCTGAGGATATTTCTGCTGGGCATCCTGCATGTCAGCTCCTTTTTTGGCTGGAGTTGCGGTTGTGTCGATCCGGTTCCGTGATCGGTCCCTTGGCGGCTTTCGAGCCACCGCCCCATTCCTCGGCCTTGCACGCTTGGTCGCCGCCCATGAGGTCCGGCGAACTGCGATTTGCGGTGCCGCTGTCGGTCTTGTTCAACTCGTGCTCCTTCTTGCGTGTCGTCAGTCTTTCTCGCCGGCGGTAATCATCGACCTCAGCGGCTCTTGCGCCACATTCGCCTCGATTTCCGCGCGTCCGGGAGTGTCCGATAGCGCCTTGCGGAAATTTTTCGCATAATCCGGTGGCATCTTCGGTGGCATCATCGGTTCGTACGGGTCGACCACGGCCTCGATGACCACCGGACCCTCAGCAGCCAGGGCAGCGTCGAGAACACCTTCCACCTCCTCGGCGCGAGAGACGCTGTAACCAATGCCGCCCATGGCTTCGGCGGCCATGGCGAAGTCGATGGGCTGGAGTTCGCAGGCGAATTGCGGGTTACCGAGGAACATCATCTGCTCCCAGGCGATCTGATTGAGCATGCCGTTCTTGAGCACGAGCACCTTGAGTGGGACCCGGTACCGAACTGCCGTCGAGAACTCGCCGAGTTGCATCGCGAGACCGCCGTCGCCGACGACCGCGAAGACCGGCCGGCCGGGAAAGGCCAGGCCCGCGGCGATCGCATAGGGCAGTCCGCATGCCATCGAGGCCAGCGCGCCCGAGACGCCGAAGGCCTGCCCGTCACGCAGCTCGATATGGCGGGCCGCCATCTCGGTGTTCTGGCCGGAATCGGCAACCAGGATCGCATCATCGGGCAATCGTTTCCCAAATGCGCGTGTGACCACCTGGGGCTTGAGCGAAGTGGCGGCCTTTTGCTCCGACTGCGCCATCATCTCGCGCCAGCGTCGCATGCCCGCCTGCGCCTTCTCGAGGAAGCTGCGATCATCCTTGCGCTTCAGGCGCTTGTTCAGCAGTCGCAGCGTCACGGCGGCATCGCCGGCAAGGCCGGCCTCAACGGGATAGCGCAGGCCGATGCGCTGCGGGTCGCGCTCGATCTGCACCCCGCGCGCCTGTCCCGGCTTCGGGTAGTATTCGATGTAGGGAAAGCTCGAGCCGACGACGAGCAGCGCGTCACATTCCTCCATGATTTCCTGCGACGGCAGCGTGCCGAGAATTCCGATGCCGCCAGTCGTCAGCGGGTGATCGTCGGGCAAGGCAGCCTTACCGAGCAAGGCCTTTGCGACGGGGGCACCAACCAGCTCCGCCGTCTCTTCCAACTCGTGCCTGGCACCAAGCGCGCCCCGACCGGCGAGGATCGCGGCCTTCGTCGCCCCGTTCAGGATCTCGGCGGCTTTCGCAAGTTGTTCTTCGTCGGGAAGCCTGCTTCCTTCGAACCAACGATCCGGCGTATGCGACGGTTTGTTGCGCTTCGAGCGCTTGGCCTGGTCGAGCGTGTGCTCCTGCACATCGCTGGCGATCGACAGATGCGCAACGCCGCGACGTGCCAGCGCCGACCTGCAGGCGAGACCGGCCAGGCTTTCCATATGCGCCGCGTCGGAGACCTGCGCGTTGAAGACGGCGACATCGCTGAAGACGCGCGTCAAGTCGACATCCTGCTGGGTGAAGGTCTCGATGAGGTCGTGGAACTGCATGCCGGTAATGGCGAGCACCGGCGCTTGGTCGAGCTTGGCATCGTAGAGTCCCGTCAGGAGGTGTGTGCCGCCAGGGCCGGAAGTTGCGAGGCAGACACCGAGCTTGCCTGTCCATTTTGAGTAGGCGCACGCCATGAACGCTGCGGATTCCTCGTGTCGCACCTGAATGAAGCGGATACGGTCCTGCCGTCTGCGCAGCGCCTCCATGATGCCATTGATGCCGTCGCCCGGCAGGCCAAAGATGATATCGACGTTCCAGTCGATCAGCGTCTCGATGAGGATGTCCGCGGCGGTCGGCATGTCTCAGTCCTACCGCGATGCGGATCCCGCCGCCTGGCTGCTCTTGTTCGCGGTCTTGTCAGTCTTACGCTGGTCTTTGTCGCCGCCGCGATTGCCGCCATGCAAGTCGTCGGAAGATTGAGCGGTCTTGCCGTCTTCCAAATTAGTGGCCATGCGCAAAGCTCCCTTCATCCGGCCTGCCTAACCAGAAAGTCGGTGAGATGTTCCGTGCCCGAAGGCAAGGCCGCCTATTCAGGTGCCGAAGGCAAAGGTGTCAGTACCACCCGATGAGGCGCTGTTCGGCAGTCAGCGGCTGAACAGGCGAGGTGCGATCGAACAGACGAAGGCATCGAACTGCTGCGAGGCCGAGGATTGCATGTAGTGGCCGAGGCTGTCTGATCGCCAAAAGCTCTCGCGGCAGAGCTGGCCGATGTTCAGGTCGCGTCTTCGCAGGTCCCTATAGCCAGAGCGCAACGCCGCCCGGACCGTCCCCATAGGCGAACTCCTCGCACCCCTCGTCGACGATTTCTCGCGCGGGATTCCGCCTCAGTGGCGAAAGGACTCGTTCGTCGCGCACACCGCGGCGGGCGATGTGCGCCTCGACCATGCGGTGCCTGGCGTGCCGGTAGTCTGGGATGGCTCCTCGATAGCCTTAAAAAGACGGCAGGCTTAGTCGTCCTGCCTGCGCTTGTGGTGCTCGCTCTCCTGGTTTTCGCCGCGGATCATCTGGCGATCGTCCTTGTCGGTCAATTCCACGCCCTCGTCGCGCAGATTGGCGCCGTCTTGCCGCGCCTCGCGCTCCTGCTTGGTTCTCTTCAGCTCATCCTCGGCATTGAAATCGTCGCCGGCATTTCTGGTGTTCTCGCGCTTTTCGATGATGCGCAGCTGCTGCTCGTGGGTCTTCCGGCCGGCCATGGCAAGGCGCCTCCTACTTGTTCGTGCGTCCGGTCTGGTCAGGATTGATGCCGCCCTGAGGCGTGACGTCGTTCTCGACATCGCCTTCGAACGTATTGTCCCCATCGAGAGCATCGTTCTCGTCGAGCATATCGCCGCCCTTGACCGCGCCCTTCGAGGTGCCGATTCCCGGGTTGTCTCGCAGATCCTTGTCCGTGGGCTGTTTAGTCTTGGGGTGTTGGTTGGTCATGGAATTTCTCAGCGCTGGTTGAGCTTGGACGAACGACGGTCCTGGCGCTGTCCAACTTCAACGTGGAGAAAATGTTCCGGAACATATTCGCTTGTCAGGTGCGCGTAAGCGGCCATGCGGCCGCCGTCTCGGCTAGCGAAACTCCAAGCATGCCACATTACATCCCATTCCGAGGCGAATTGGCAGGCTAAAGTGAAAATCGAGACGGTCGAAAGCTTGCAAGGAGTGGGTGCTCTGTTCCGGTGGCGATCTCGGTTGCAAGCAGTTCGCCGGCAATCAAGCCAAGTGTTGCGCCGCTGTGGCTGAAGGCGACGTAATACCCCTCGATCTCCCGCAACTGGCCGAAGACCGGCTCGCCGTCTCCGGGGATCGGCTTGGGCCCGACACCGTAGCTCTCCAATTCCAATTTCGGATGACCGTCGAGAACATTCGACGCTTCGTCGAGAAGCCCCTGGATGGTCGATGCTTTTACGCGATAAGTCCCGTCCGGATTGACTACCACCTCTTCTTCCGACCAGGCAGAATCGAGCGCGAGGGCGCCATCAGGCGTCGGCCGGATGGCGACGCGCGGCGTGTTGAGCACGGCGCGTAGAGGCAAGTCGACTGGCTTGGTCCTGACCAGCAGCGCGATTGGTGTCCCATCGGCAATACGCTGACCGGCCACGGCGACCATTCGCGGCACATCCGCACCGGTCGCCAGAAGCACCGCGTTGGCGGCGAAGCTGATCCCGCTGGTGGTGGTGACGCCGGTGGCGCGGCCGTTGGCGACGGTGACGGTAGCGCTTCCGGCCTCGGTGACCACCTGGCCGCCCCGCTCCACGAATTCCGCGATCAATATTTCGATCAGCGACGGCAGGTCGACCCAGCCCTCGCCCGCGTTGAAGATCGCGCCTTGAGGCGTGACAGCGCTTGCGCAGACACCCGGCGTGACCAACCTTATGGCGTCCGCGGACAGATGCTGCGCATCATAGCCGAGACGTTTTTCGTGAGCGAAGACATCGGCGATCTCGTTTGAGGCATCGTCCGCATCCCACGTCAGGCCACCGTCGAAACGCAGCCAGGCGGCATCCGGGCATCGCGCCGACAAACTGCGGTAGCGGTCGATACCGATCATGCGCAGGCGATGATATTCAGCCGAGCGCCTGCGCGCCGAATTGATCCAGGCGAGCGAGCGGCCGGAAGCTCCCTTGGCGAGCGGTCCATCATTGACCAGCACGGTCTCGATGCCGAGCCTTGCAAGATGAACGGCCGAGGAGACGCCAAAAATGCCGCCGCCGACAACAACGACCTTGGAAACCTGATGTGATGCAGCCATGAGATATCTTTCACTGGTGGAGGTTGGTTTGGGCGGCCGTCTTGAAGGGCTCATGCGTGATCAAAGCACTTCGGCAAGGAAGTGCTTCAGACGCGGGCTTTTCGGCGTGTCGAAAATCGCGGCAGGCGTGCCGGCCTCGATGATGCGGCCTTCATCCATGAAGACGACCTGATCGGCGACCTTGCGGGCGAAGCCCATTTCATGCGTCACCACGACCATTGTCATGCCGCGCCGGCCGAGATCCGCCATGAGGTTGAGCACACCCTTCACCAGTTCTGGATCGAGTGCGCTCGTTACCTCATCGAACAAGATGACCTCCGGGTCCATCGCCAATGCACGAGCGATTGCCACACGCTGCTGCTGGCCACCGGAAAGGCTCCCTGGACGATGGTGTTTGCGGGTCGCAAGCCCGACGTCGGCAAGGCGCGCCTCGGCGATGCGCTCAGCTTCCTGTACAGGGAGGCCCTTTACCTTGGTCAGCGACAGCATGACGTTTTCGAGCGCGGTGTGGTCGGGAAACAGATTGAACTGCTGGAAAACCATGCCGACACGCCGGCGCAGTTTTTCAGGCTTCATCGCCAGGATGCTCGCACCATCGAGCAACACCTCACCGCCCTTGGGCTCGACCAGGCGGTTGAGGCAGCGCAGCAGGGTCGACTTGCCCGAACCTGATGGGCCGATCACGCATGTGACCGTGCCAGGCTTGACTGCCAGGCTGACGCCTTTGAGAACATCGAGGTCGCCATAGGCCATGTCGAGATCGGTAATGGCGAGACTGCCGCCCTTGAAGCGGGGCAGCGCTGAGCGGGCATCAGAGCCGGCCTCCGAAAGTGCACTGCCGGTGGCGCCCTCCAGTTCGCTCACTTCGGCCAGGCCGCTGATGACGAGGCCTGCCTTTTGCTTTCCGACCCGCAGCGAGTTGTCGATGTAGTTGACCACATGGGTCAACGGCACGGTGATGACGAGATAGAACACGCCGGCCAGAAGCAATGGCGAGAGATTTCCGGTGACCACTGCCTGGTCCTGACCGACACGGAAGATCTCGCGCTCCGAGGCGAGCAGACCGAGGAAGTAGACAAGGCTTGAATCCTTGACGTTGCCGATGAACTGGTTGACGAGGGCCGGCAAGACGCGGCGGATGCCTTGCGGGATCACGATCAGGCGCATGCCTTGGCCGTAGCTCATGCTGAGCGCCCTGCAGGCCTCCATCTGCCCGCGCTCGACGCTCTGGATGCCCGAGCGGAAGATTTCGCCGATATAGGCGCCGGCGATCAGGCTCAGCGCAAGAATGCCGAGCGGAAAGGGCGAAGGCCCGAAGATTTCACGGCCGATGCGGGCAAAGCCCTGGCCGATCAGCAGGATGGTGACGATCGCCGGCAGGCCACGGAAAATATCCGTGTAGACCCGCGCCGGAATGCGCAGCCAGCGCGATTGCGAGATGCCCATGACCGCCAGGATCATGCCGAGGATGACTCCCAGTACCGTCGACGCGGCGGCGAGGATCAAGGTGTTCTTCAATCCGATGGTGATCATGCTGGGCAGCACGTCCGCCATTGCCTGCCAGTCGAGGAAACTGCGCCGCAGGTTTTCGAGCCAGTTCATTCGCCCCCCTTTTGGTTGCGCTATTTACATCGTCCGCATCAAGGACGGCGGCGTAATCCGGCCGCCGGCATGAAAGCCAGCGGCCGGGTACGGTCTACTTCTTGGGAAGATACTGGTCGGGCATCGGCGAGCCGGGGAACCACTTTTCATAAAGCGTCTTCCAGGTGCCGTCCTGCATGGCCGCGTGAAGGGCGGTGTTCAGCGCATTGCGGAGCTTGTCGTTGCCCTTGCGCAGGACAAAGCCGGCCGGCGCGTCAAAGGAAGGAATATTGACCGCGATCTTCAGGTTCGGGTAGCGAAGGCCATAGTCCTTGGCGGCCTCGTAATCGAGGAAGTGGGCATCCACGGTTCCGTTGTTAAGCGCCGAAACGGCGGAGTTGTTGTCGGGGAATTTGACGAGATCGGTTCCGACAAAATTCTTCGCCGCGTAGATTTCCTGGAGCGTGCCTTGTACGACGCCGAGACGTTTGCCCTTGAGCCCGTCCGCCGCCGTGATCGCCTTGTCGGCGGTAAGCACGGAGAGATAGCCTGCGATATACCCGTCGGAAAAGTCGACGGTCTTTTTGCGTGCTTCCGTCGTGCCGATTGCCGCGACCGCGACATCGAAGCGCTCGTTTGCAACGGAAGGCATCAGCGCCGAGAATTCCTGGCCGGTGAAGATCACCTGGTCGGGCTTGAAGCCAAGGCGGCTCGCGACGTTGCGGAACAATTCGATGTCGAAGCCGGTGAACGACCCATCGGCCTGGGTGAAAGCGTAGGGTTTGGCATCGCCCATGGTTCCGACGCTGATGACCTTCGCATCAATGAGGCCATAGGGATTGTCATCCGCGGCGGCCGCTCCTGAAACCAGCCCAGCGCCGACGCACATCGCCATAAGAGCCATTGCGCCGGTTCTGACCGGGCACATCAACGACTTGAGAATTTCTTTCCTGCTCATGTCTTTCTCCACTCTGAAGGTCTGTTCTTCTTGGTATTTCCGTCGAGCCGCCATCTGGCGCGCCGACATGCCCTTGCCGAAATCACGGTCCGTCACGCCTCTCGGCTCCACTCCTTTTAAAGAGACCGGTCTCATATTGCGTGAGACCGGTCTCTTTGTTAATCGTTATCGCCACGTTGACCTCCCGTCAACAACTCTTGTAGTCGTCATCCGATGAAAAGAACCGCCCCCAAGACCCCGTCGATAACGGTCAGCGACGTCGCCCGCGCGGCCAACGTTTCGAAAGCGACAGCCGCGCGCGTGCTCGGCGGATACGGCGTCGTCAGCGACATGATCCGCGCGGAAGTCATGGCCGCGGCCAAGGCCTTGGACTATCGTGCGAACGAGCTCGCCCGCAGCATGACGACCGGCCGCTCCGGCATCATCGGCGTGGTTGTCGGCGACATCGAGAACCCGTTCTTCAGCCTCGCGGTACGCGGCATCAGCGACGCGGCAAAGGCAGCCGGGTTCAACGTCATCCTGGCCAATTCCGGCGAGAAGATCGAGGCGGAAAAGGCGGCCGTGAAACTGCTCATCGGCAAGCGCGTCGACGGGCTGATCGTCACGCCGTCGGAATCGCGCGACATCGCGCACCTGCGCGATATCCACCGCTCGGGCCGACCGCTTGCCCTGCTGGATAGGGCGCTGGCAGATCTGGATGTCGATACGGTCACGACCGACGATCGCGGCATCGCCATGCTGGCGACCCGCTTTCTAGCCGATGCCGGCCACCGCAACATCGCCTATGTGACCGCGGTCGACGCCGAAGGGCACGAGTACCGCGATCTCGGGCAGATCTACACCTCGTCGGTCCGTGAGCGCATCGACGGTTTCCTCACCGTGTGCCGAGAGGCCGGACTTGATCGGCCAGAACGCTTTGTTCGCCTTGGCGCGACAAGCCCCACCGAAACGCGCAGGGTTGCCGGCGAGATGCTGTCGGCGCCGGATCGGCCGACGGCGATCCTCGCCTCCGACAGCGTCATTGCGCTGGAGATCTTCAAGGTGACCCGCGAGCGCGGCCTGCGGGTTCCCGACGACATTTCGCTCATCACTTTCCATGATGCGGACTGGACGAGCGTCACCACGCCGCCCATCACCGTTATCGACCAGCCCGTCTACGCGCTTGGCAAGAGCGTCGCGGAATTGCTCATCCGGCGATTGAAGGGAGATTCCCGCCCGGCGGAAAGGCTCGTTTTGCCGACCGCCATCATTGCACGCGGATCCGTTGGCCCGCCCTCGGATGGAAAGCCGCAAGTGCGCCAAGCATAGGCCTGACGGCGGTACGGCCCACATGAATACGTTAGAACAAGGTCGACGCACTCCGCTTTAAGAATGTACGTCGATCAACCCAGCAAGCACCCTGATCGCAATGCCGCGTCCACCGTCATCGGGACGGCACGTGCCGGCTCATGGTTTGAAGAGCGTGACGATGAGCGAGATGCCCGGCTACTTCTTGCGCCTGCCTGGCTTCAGGGCCGCCAGAAGACTGGTGATCCTGCCGGCGTTTCGGTTGCGGATCTCGGCCTCGTTCTTGCGGCGCACCGCGGCGCGGACAAGCCTGGCGCCGAGATAACGCAACGGCTCGGGCGGCAGCGACATGCGCCGCTCGATGCCGACCAGACCGCTTTCGCTCCAGCGATCCTTTCGCTCGAGCACCAGGCTCGCCAGAATGCGTCCGGCTATCGGCGTCTGCGCGATGCCGGTGCCGTTAAATCCCATGCCGTAGAAGATATTGGGATGATCGCGCAGGTGGTCGAAGACAGGAACGTGTTCAGGCACGCAGTCGATCGGCCCCGACCAGTCATATTCGATCGCCACACCGCGCAGCGACGGGTAGACCCGATGCAGCTCTCGCATATTGTCGCGGCCGTGCTCCGGGCTGCGGTTGAAGCTGGCGCCGAAATTTCCACTGAAGGCGACGTTGCCGCTGCCACGACCGAAGACCACCCTGCCCCCGATGGTGCGCTGGTAGTAGAGCACCTGGGCCTGGGAATCGCAGATCGAGGCACCGTCGCGCCAGCCGATGCTGTCGAGCAGTTCGGGAATGGCGGCAGTGGCAATCACCTCGCTGCCGACCACATAAAGATGCCGCCGCAGTTCCGGCAGCGCCGAAAGCCAGGCGTTGGCGGCAAGCACGATTTTGTCAGCCCGTACCGCGCCATGCCCCGTGCGCACCGTGCATGTCATGCCGGGTTCGATGGCGAGGACCGGGCTGCGCTCGTGGATGATGACGCCGCGTGCCAGTGCCAGCTTGCGCAATCCGATGGCAAGTTTGGCGGGATGGACCGTGCCGGCGGTGGTCTCGACGACGCCGACATAGGAGGCCGATGAACCGGTGCGGCGTTGAATGTCCTCGGCCGTCAGCGGGCTGAAACGGTTTTCTCCAACAGCCGCCGTCAAGGCCACGGCGGTCTCCCAGGCGCCTTCCTGCGCAATGGAGCTTGCGGTCCACAACCATCCGTCCAGCCTCAGGTCCATGTCTATGGTGCCGTTTTGCTGCAGCGCCTTCAGCTCCGCGATCGATGCCACCGTGTCGGCGCACAGCAGGCGCGCTTCCTCGAGACCGACGACCGCACTGATCTGGTCGATTTCGGCGAACCATGAATGGACCTGACCGCCGTTGCGCCCCGAGGCCCCCGATCCGCACAGATCGGCTTCAAGGATGACCACCCGCGTTTGCGGCGCCAGTTCAAGGATCCGCAGCGCGGTCCACAGACCGGTATAGCCGCCACCGACGATCACCACGTCGGCGCGCTCGTCGCCTCGCAATGGCTCGGTCGCAGGGGCGGCGGTAATGTCCTGCAGCCAAAACGACCGGTCAGATGCAAGCGCGACCGCAGGCTGCCGCAAACGAAGTGTACTCACGCTTGGGCTCCCTGCGCATCGACAATGAAGCTGGCATATTTGGCTCGCAGCCAATCGGGTATCGGACGCGGTCTCTGGGGAAACCCGCCGAGATGGGTGCAGGTCTGTGCCGCCGCGATCGACGCCCTGTGCAATGCCTCCAGGGCGCCAAGGCCGCCGAAATGGAAGCCGGCGAGGAAGGTGGCAATAAAACTGTCGCCGGCGCCACACGTATCCACGACATCGACAAGCGTCGCCGGCGCATGCACGACATTCGTGCCATCGTCGAAGTAGGAGCCGCGTCGACCACAGGTCAAAACCACCTGCCTTGCGCCGGCCTTCCTGAGCGCGCCCAGCGACGGCTCGATGGGAACATCGACATCGTCCGGTCCGGACGCAAACAAAAGCGGGACACCGTCGAGCGCCAGCGCCATATGGGCGGTCGATAGATCGATGCTGAAAGGCACATGGTCCGCCACCAATCGTTGGACAAGGTGCTTGTTGGCGTTGGTGCCGAGATGCACCCAGTCGGCCGCGGCGATGACCGCATAATGCGCGGGCGCCGGCATGTAGTTTTCGCCCACACCGAAGGATTCGTGCAGGAACTTCCGGTCGCCGGATTCATCGCGCAGCAAGGTGACGGCCGTATCGCCGCGACGCCGTTCGACGTCGTCGGGGGATAGGCCGGCACCTGCCAGCTCAGCAAGCACCACGTCGCCTTCGGGATCGTTCCCGACGGCGCCGAAATAGCGCGCGGACCAGCCGTTGCGCCGCCATTGCGCCGCGACATTCAAGGCGTTGCCGCCCACCGTCATCAAGTTGTTGGTCAAATAGGCATCAAGGCAATTGTCCCCGACCGCGATAAGCTTCTTCGACGTCATGCCGGCACCGTTGCGCAAGTGAGGTATGGCGCGATGGCGCCAAGGCAGCGTGTCCAGGCTTTTACCGGATCGAGCGCGTAGGAGCCGTTGCCGAACGGCTCGAAGGTGAACTTTCCGGCATAGCCCAGGCGCGCGAGCTCGCTGACATAGTGGCCGAGCGGCAGCGTACCATCCCCCCACACCAGATGCCCGCCTGGTGTGCCGTCGACCAGATGGACATGCGCCAGCCGCGAGCCGAACAGGTCGACATAGCCGGCCACGGTGTCGCCGGCCGTGGCCATGGCGACAGTGTCCAGCACGACGTCGATGTTTTCAGCGCCCACCTCGTCCAGCATTTGGCGCAGGCCTGCCGCATCATTGACGAGGTTGCTCTCGAACCGCTGCAACGGCTCGAGCAGGCAGCGCACCCCGTTTGCGGCGGCGCGCCGGGCGATCTCGCCGATCGAACCGACCGCGCGGTCCCATGCCGGTTGCCGGGGTTCGCTCTCGTAGCCCCGGCCGGGCGTCAGGAAGAGATAGCGGGCGCCAAGCGCCGCGCAGATGTCGGCTGCACGGCAAAACCGCTCGATGCTGTCCTGGCGCAGTGCGGCGTCGCCGGAGGCAATGTTGATTGGATACAACACCTGCTCAGGCGTAAAGCACCAGGCCGACAGCTCGTTGCCGGCGAGTACCCGGCGAACGGATTCGACACGCGCGTCCGTGGCGTGGAACAGGTCCAGATGCTGGGCAATCCCCCACAGTTCGATCTCGCGCAGGCCAAAGCCTCGGATCGTCCTGGCGACCTCATCGAAGGGGAAGTGCTGGAAGCTGAAATTGGCTCCGATCAGCTGATGAGCAGCGAGCTGCGGCATGAAGGCTCCTTTCGGGAATTGTTATTTGCCGATGCCTTCGGCCAAGCCACGGATGAAGTAGCGTTGTGCGGCAAAGAACACGATCACGATAGGCAGCGCCGAGATCGTCATGGCCGCGAACACCACGGCATAGTTGGTCCCGTGGGTTGCCATGATCGACGTCAGTCCGACCGGCAGCGTCTGCACATCCGAGCCGCTCGTGAAGATCATGGCGAAGAGATATTCGTTCCAGGCGAACAGGACGTGCAGGATGACGCAGGAAATGATGATCGGCCGGCACAGCGGCAAGGTGATGCGCCAGAATATCTGACCCTCGCTGGCGCCATCCATCGTCGCCGCCTCGTCGATGTCTTCAGGCAGATCCAGCATGTAGGCGCGGATGAGGAAGGTGGTGAACGGCACACGGAACGCCGTGTAGAGAATGATCAGTGCCCAGTAGGTGTTGTAGAGACCGAGCGCCTGCAACATCTTCACCAGTGGAATGATCGCCACGGTGGGGCTCAGCATCAAGCCGCCCAGAACGATGGCAACAACCAGCGGCTTTGCCGGCATCTTGGTGCGGGTCAGGCCGAAGGCCGTCCAGGCGCTGATCAGCACGGTGCATATAGCCGAAGCGACGGTCACCAGCACCGAGACTGTCACGTAGCCACGCACGCCCTGGTTCCACGCTTGCAGGTAATTGTTCCACGACCAACGGGTGGGCAGGGCGAAGGGATCGCCGAAGATCTGTGCATTGTCCTTGAAGCCGCTCAGCGCCATCCAGATCAGCGGATAGATGACGACGACACCGAGGCAGACCAGGAACGAATAGAGCAATGTCCTGGCTATGACCGACCACACATTGACGTGCCGGCTGCGACCGGCTGCGACCATCGCACTCATAGCTGCACCCGGCGGCGCTTGGTGTACCAGAGCTGTGCCGCGCCTGTGAGCATGGTCAACATGAAGATGACGGCGGCAATCGCCGCGCCATAGCCGAAATTGTCCTCGATGAAGGCCTTCTGGTAGAGCCACGTGCCCAGCACCTGGCTGCTGTTGTTGGGCCCGCCCGCGGTCATCACCATAACCTCGTTGAACACTTGGAACGCGCCCGTGATGGTGACGATGATCATCAACCCCGTCATTTCCCGGGTGAGCGGAAAGGTGATGCTCCACAGGCGGCGAAGCGGATCCGCGCCGTCGATCGTTGCGGCATCGTAGAGGTCGCGCGGGATCTTCTGGATGGCAATGGCGAACAGCAGCGTCGAATAGCCAAAACCCTGCCATTGGCTCATGGCGATGATGGCATAGATGGCGGTGTGCTCATTGCCGAGCCAAGGCATGACGAGCTGGCTCAGTCCAACACGGCTGAGCGCGGCATCCAGCAAGCCGATCTGCGGCTGGTAGATGAAATAAAACAGCAGGCCGGTCACTGTGATCGAGATTGCCGACGGCACGAAATAGACGGCGCGCCACAGCCGGCGCCAGCTTTCGCTTTTCAGGTCCTCGATAATGGCCGCCAGCAGGAACGCGCCGAAGACCTGGAAGATGACGGAGATGAGAGCGTAGAGGCAGTTGTTCCACAGCGCCAGCAGCACGACCGGGTCATGCAGCAGCCGGTCGTAGTTGGCGAGGCCGACATTGGTGACCTCGCCGGTGTAGATGTCCTGGTCGGTGGTGCTGACGATGAAATTGTCGACGATCGGATAATAGACGAACCAGCCGATGAGGATGAGCGCGATCGCCGCCCATCGCAACGACAACAGGTTGGCGAAGCAGGCCCGCCGGCTCTTTGGCCGTTGCGGCCTGGCGACGCCGATGTCGGCGCCGCTGTCCACTGTGTCCGAGGCCCTTGCCATGCTCGCCTGCTTTATTTGGCCGCGGATGCGGCTTTGCGCACCTCGTCCATCACTTGCTCGGGCGTCATCGAGCCGCCCGCCAGCGCCTGCAGGCTGGACAGCCAGACGGCGGCGACGCGCGGTGGGTTGGCCGTATCCAGCCAGGGCATGAGGTATGAGGCGGCGTTGATATCCTTGAGGCCATCGACCACAGCCGCGCTCATGTTCGATTCCGAGGCGCCGCCGATGGTGGCGCTCGGCTGGCCATAGGGTGGCGCAGACAGCACCTGCGCATTTTCCTTCGAAGTCACGAACTTCATGAAATCGATCGCCAGCGGGATGTTCTTCGATGCCGCATTGATCATGTAGCCCTCCGGCGCGCCCTCGATCGACTTGGCGTCACCCTTGGCGCCGGCGGGCACCGGCAGCCGGAAGAATCCGAAATCGGCGGGCTTTAACGCCGACTCCGGCGTGGCGGCCTGATCGAACTCGATGATCTCCTGGTAGTACATGGCCGACTGGGCGTTGGTGAAGGCCTGGAGAGCCGAGGCATAGGATGTGCCGTTGACGCCGGCGCCATCGGTGCAGCGCTCGACAAGCTGGCTGAACTGCTTGAGTGCTGCGATATAGCCTGGGTCGGTGTATTGGGCGGTGGCCGGATCGAAGTCGCGTTCCAGCGTTGCCTGCGGCACGTTGTAGGCGAGCAGCTGGCCTGCAAAGTGGATTGCCGGCCAGGCCTCCTTGTTGCCGAAGGAGATCGGTGTCACGCCGGATTTGCGGATGGCGTCGCAGCTGGTCAGCAATTCCTCGAAAGTGCCGGGTGCCTTGAGGCTGAGCTTGGCGAAGATCTGCTTGTTGTAGCCCATGAACTTGGCATCCTGGTAAAGCGGAATGCCATAGAACTTGCCGTTGTACTGGAACGCCTTGACGGCGGCTGGAGACAGCGACTTGCCCCACTCGGTATCGGCAGCAATGACGGGCGTGAGATCAACGGCGCGATTGCCGCGCACGAAATTGCCACCCCAGCTGCCTGTCCAGGAGAAATAGATATCGGGCAGCGAGTTGGAAGCGACCAGCGTCTTGGTCTTGCCCTTCACGCTGTCGTCGCTCTCCTGGATAAGTTCGACCTTCACATCCGGATGGAGCTTCTCATAGGCCTGTGCCAGGTTGACGAAATAGGGCGACAGCTGTTGCAGCCCGAACTTCGTCAGGACCGAAAGCGTGCCGGTGTATTCCACCTTGGCGTTTGGGTCGGCCGTGACAGCCGGCGAAGCGGCGGAACTGCCGCTTATCGACAACCCCAATGATGATACCGCGGCCACCGTGACCGCCACGATTTGCAGCGAACGTTTCATGGATAGCTCCTTCAGAGGTGAGAGGGGATCAATATTCCACGCGTTTGTAGTAGCGACGGGTGGTCAGCGGGTGGTTGCGCAGCACCTCGAGATGGGCGCTCAGCCGCTCGAGCAAGGTGGCGAGCAGAACCGGCGAGATCATGCCGCGGACCTTTGCGGAGATGCCCGGCAACTTGACCGAGGCCGCGTCCAGCGTGCGAACGCGGTCCGTGTAGCGCTTGGCGAAGTTCTCGACCCGGTCGGCCAGGGGCCGAAGGGCATCTTCGCCCTTGAACACGAAAACGCTGACGCCCGGCTCGACCAACTCGAGCGTACCGTGGAAGAAGTCGGCGGCGTGCACCGGGCGGGTGCGAATCCACTGCATCTCTTCGAGGATGCACATGCCGTAATAGTGTGCCTCCGGCCACACCGAGCCGGCGCCGGTGAAGATGTGATAGGTATCGTCCTTGATTGTCTGGGCCAGTTCGGCCGCCCTGTCCTCAAAGGCAGCCTTGGCGTCGGCAAGCAGATCCGGCAGCAGTTTGAGTTCGGCGACAGTGCCATCAAAATCATCATATTCGCCGCGCTCTTCCAGCAGGGCCAGGACGATCAGCAGCGTCTGCAGGTAGAAGGATTCCGACGAGGTGTCGTCTTCGGCGAAGTTCGTGAAATTGTGGTCAGCCTCCCGTGCGATTGGCGTATCCGAATGGCCGGTGAGCGAAATCGTGCGCACACCACGTTTTTTCAGAAAGACCATGAGCTCGACGCCTTCCTTGGTCGTGCCCGACAAGGACGGGATGACCACCACGGCCTTGCTGTCGAGACCGGCGGGCGGATCGATCACGACCTGCGCCGGATAGGCACCGCTCACCGGGAAGGTGGAACAGCGCTGCGCCAACTCGATCGCGGGCAAGGTTAGAAGCTGCACGCCGCCGGTGCCCATGAAAAACAGCCGCTCGACGCCATCTGCCAGCAGTGTGCGCATCAGTGAGCGAACCTCACCTGCGACGGCGACGGCCCCGCTTTGGATCTTCACGAAGCGGTCCCTATCGAAGTTCAGCATGACGTTTTCCTTGTATTTCGCATGTTACAGGCCTCTAGCCCGCCTTAGGCGTCGGTGGGCCGTCTAGCTCGTTTTCCCGATGTGAGATCGATCTCACAAGCAATAATGGGCACGCAATTTCGCCAATGGCAAGTCCTTTAGACGAAATTCTCCGAAATCGAGGGGTTTGCTCTTTAGCGCACAGCGCGCCGGGCAACCGATCCGCGTACGATCAAGCGGGTCTGAAATCGGGTACGGCGCGGTGCAACCTTTTTGCCGGCAAGCCGCTCCAGCAGGTATCTGGCGGCGAGCGGTCCGATCTCGGAGATGGGTTGCGCCACGACCGTTATCTGCGGATCGGTGAACGTGGCGAGGTTGAAGTCATCGAAGCCAACCACCGACACATCATGCGGAATCGAGAGCCCCATTGAACGCAGGCCAAGAAGCGCGCCTTGCGTCATGAGGCTGTCCACCGTGAACAGTGCGGTCGGGCGATTGCGCCGGCTGAACAGGCGGATCGTGGCTTCGATGGCGTGCTCGACGGTCGAGCGCGATACGCCGATGAGCGCTTCATCGATTGCGATCCCATGCGAGTGGAGCGAGTTTTGGTAGCCAGCCAAGCGTTCCTGTGCCGTAAAGATGCGTGACTCGTCGCGCAAAAGACCGATCCGGTGGTGACCGTTGCCAACCAGATAGTCCACTGCCTCGCGTGCCCCGCCCTCGTTGTCGACGACGACGCTGTCGCATTGCAGGTCCTTTACCACGCGGTCGATGAGCACGATCGGTGCGCCTTCGCGAGCCAGTTGCACGATATGCTGGCTGTCGGTTGCAGACGTTGGGGCAAGGATGAAGCCGCGAATGCTGAGCGAGCGAAGGCTCTCAAGCAGTTCTTTCTCCTGTTCTACATTCTCCTCGCTGCTGGCAATCAGAAGATTGTGGCGGTGCTTGCGCAGTTCCACCTCTATGTCGTGCGCGATTCGGGCGAAGAACGGATTCTGGATATCGCCGGGCACGAAGCCTATGATCGGCAATTGTCCGCTGCGCAGCGCCTGCGCGACGAGGTTGGCCCGATAGCCCAGCCTTTCGGCTGCCTCAACCACGCGGAGCGCCGTCTCGTCGCCAACGTAACCATAGCTGTTGAGCGCCCGGGCGGCCGTGGCGCGCGACACCTTAGCCGCTGCGGCAACGTCCTTTAGTGTGATTCCTTTCTGGGCCACAGGTAACCGTCCTTCTTGGATCTGAACATTGCGTCAGATCATCCTCGGCTCGTCTTGCCGGCATCGTTGTGCGGCATATCGGACGATTCTCAAACTGCGAACATAGCTTTCGCAACTCCTTGCCACCTAATCGAGATACGCGCGCTGTTTGGCTATCTGGAAATTTGATCCACGAATGCACCTACATGTTGTGCAGTCAGTTCATTGCCTTGCACTGCCAGCATACGGCAATGAGTTCACGCCATGGTCCAGGCGGCCTCCCTGGCATCGATCATAACACCGATGGAGACGACTAGCCTTGCCGCCAAACTCGTCCAGCGATTGGAGGCGAGCTTTCAAAAAGGTCGAGCCAGACGCTCAAGGCCCGCTGCACGGAGAGCCATAGGCTGGGAGACTCTGAGCAAATCGGGAATCTGAGTCGCTTGCTCTGAACCGTCGGCATCATGCTGCTAACCGGTTTTGATCCTCCGGGGCTCCGCATGGGCAATAGCGACGAAAATGCTGTCGAGCAGATCCTTGTCGCGGAGGAACTTGCCAAGCAAGGGACCTCGGCCAGTACGCAAAAACGCCCGGCACTCTTGCGATAGCCGCGGAATATGCGGAAGGTCCGTCAGGCGGTCCGTCAAAGGCAATCTCTAAGCACCGATTGTCGCTGATCATCCTGAAAGGATTTGTTTTTATTTCAGCGCGTTACGTCAGATTGGCGTATTTTCGGCGGCGTTTGAGTGGGCCTGAATCATTCCCACTCGATTGTTTATACAGCCTATAACCCATTGAACGACTGTCAGTATTTTCCATCACAGCAAAAAAGTCCGCCACCAGAACCGTCAAAAAATTACCCTTTTGATTTAAAGGAAAAATCGGCGCAAAAAATATTTTGAGGTTTCACCAACTATCGGGATCAATCGGACGATTTTTTGCAGTTTGTGGCGTTCGACAGCCGCGCCCAACACTTTTCGAAATTACCGTCACTGCTCCAGGTGCATTTGCGCGTTTCAAAATCAATGGCTATGGTGGGCCCGGAGGGCGAATGAAAATCGTTGATTTTGTTGAGTTCTTCGTGGGCCAAAATCTGAAAGCTTCCCGTATGCTCCCGCGACCCCGAACTGCCGACCATAGCTGACCTCGTTTTCCAAACCTTGGGAGACCAGGTCCAGAACGTCGGAAATTGGGGCCGGTTGCAGATCGGCAGCTGTGGCAACAGCCGCGCGACCAGCTGACGGTCTAGCGTCTCGATATGGCCGATGAGACTTGGGAAGTACGAACATGCGGCAGCTTGCAGGCAGTTGTAATCCGTGGAACGGATTTACGAGTCGACGCGCCGGATTAGGACGGGCTCACTTGCCTCGAAGTTCATCCTGTTGCCAACCAATTGCCATGTGGGCTCGCAGATGAATATGCGCCCCAGAAATAGTCAGGCTATCTGAGCAGATTGGTTGTAAGTTGCCACTGCGGTCCCTTCCCCGGGGAGCATTCTCCTTTGCCTGCGCGAACCCGGATGGCTGTTGCCAGAAACCGCACCTGAGTATCTTTATGTGCTATTTTTGCTACATTCTTTAGATTTATGGCTTGAACTCAGCGTTTTACCGGTCACTAAATCAATAAGCGCTCACATATTTTGTAAATTTGTGAACAATCACGCTTGAGTTGTAGCGCCCGGGGATAAGGGCGCGGGGAAACGTTGGGATGGGCAAAATGAAAACAATAGTTATGCCGGCCATTGGCAAGCGCCTTGGCCTGCTGACGACGGTCGCCATATTGAGCTGTGGGAATGCTCACGCGCTCACTCTCCAGGAGGCGATGGCGGTTGCGGTGGAGTCCAACCCCGAAATTGGCCAAGCGATCGAAAACCGCGAAGCAATCGAATTCGAGCTACGCCAAGCGAAGGGACTTTATCTTCCCAGCGTCGATGTCGAGGCGTCGGCGGGGGTTCGTCGTCTCGACAATTCCTCCCGGCGTTCGCTGTCCATAGAGGATGACGCGCTCTATCCGGCGGAAGCCGATGTCGTTGTCACGCAGACGCTTTATGACAGCGGCGCAAGGCGGGCGGAACTGAATCGTCAGGCGTCGCGGGTCGACGGCGCATCGTTCCGGGTGCTGGAACGGTCTGAATTCATTGGACTGTCTGTCGTCCAGGACTATCTCGAATACATGCTGCAGGCTTCGATCGTTTCAGAAGCGAAGAAGAATCTGGGCTTTCACCAGGCAATCCTCGGCGACATCCGGCAAGGTATTGCAGGCGGCGCGTTGAACGAGGCTGATCGCCAGCAGGCCGAGGAGCGGCTGTTCGCTGCCAAGGCACGTATGCAGGAGGCGACCGAAGAACTGGAGGCTTCCAAGATACGGTTCTTCAAGACGGTCGGTAAGCCGCTGACCAACGCGTCAAGGCCAAGCGATGTCTCGAGCGCGCTGCCAAGGTCGCTCGACGACGCGCTAGGGCTGGCGCGACAGAACAATCCGCGCGTCCACATGGCCAACAGCGATATCGACGCCGCCGCCTCCCTGGTGGATGCGGCGCGGGCGAAATTCGGGCCCTCCGTCATCGCCGAAGGCCGCGCCCGCGGCGGCTATGACATCGACGGCGACGATGGCGACGCCAGCGACCTGCAGGCGCGGCTGGTGCTGCGCTGGAACCTCTATCGCGGCGGCATCGACAAAGCCAACGAGCAAGAGCAGGTCCGCCGCACCAGCGAGCAGCGCCTTGTGCTGCACCAGGTCCTGCGCGAGATCGAGGAAGCCGTCCGTACATCATGGGATCGCCGCTTCCGGCAGGCCGATCTGGCAAAGACATTGAAGCTTCAGGCTGCCGCCAACGAAAGGCTGGTGGCGTCCTATCGCGAGCAGTTCAAGGTCGGACAGCGCTCGCTGCTCGACGTGCTCGACGCGCAGAACACGCGATTCAACACAGCTACGCTTGCCGACACCGCATCCTACGCGTCGCTTTTCGCGCAGTACCGGCTGCTGGCGGCAACCGGGCAGTTGCTGAAGACCATGAATCTTCAGCCGGCAAAACAGGCCACCGCCTATGCCAAGGCCGAGTTCAATGCGCCTGAAACGGCCGACACCGAAACCTATGCGCGCACGCCGTCGGAGCAGACGAACGATCTGCCTTTCGACATCCTCGCACCGGTAAGAAAGAAGTAGGAAGGTCAAGGACGAACGATAGTCCTGCGGGCCAATCGTGAACCCACAACCCAAAATCCTCTCCCCAAAAGAGGCGTTCAAGGCCTGCTTCTCCGCTGTTGCTGGGTACCTCGGCAGGCCGAGTTCCGAGACCGTGCTGTTTGCCGGCGTGCCGCTGTCAGACACCCGCATCGATATCGACGCCATCCGGCATCTTGCCGAACGCATCGGTCTTGAAATCACGGAATTCAGCCATCGCGACTTTCTTCGCGGACGCATCGACCTTCCCGCCATTCTGTTTCGCGTCAGCCAGTTGCCTGTAGCGCTGCTTGCCCAGACCGAGGACGGTGGATTTACGACCGCTCCCCAGGAAGACGGCCGCACGACAATCAGCAAATCCGAGTTTTCCGGAAGTTATATCAGTGGCGGCGTTTCGTTCTCGATAACCTATGCCAACGCGGTCGAGGCGATGAGCGTCGGTTCTGCGGCCAAGATCGAGCGGCGACATTGGCTGACCGGCACAATGGGGCCGTTCTGGCGCACCTATTCCAAGGTCATCCTGTCAGCGGTATTCATCAATTTGTTGGCTCTTGCCTCACCGATCTTCACCATGAATGTCTACGACAGGATCTTGCCGAACAAGGCGATATCGACGCTCTGGGTGCTGTCGATCGGGATCGGCGCGGTCATTCTGTTCGACCTGCTCTTGAAGACCGCCAGAGCGTCGCTGATCGACTATGCCGGCCGCAAGGCCGATCTTCGCATCTCCTATATGCTGTTCGAGAAGGTTCTGAACTCGTCCTTGTCGGCACGGCCCGGCTCAACCGGCGAATATGCAAATCGGGTGACGCAGTACGAGTTCGTGCGCGAGTTTTTCACGTCGAACACCATCAGCATCTTCATCGACACGGCCTTCGTCTTCGTCTTTCTTGTTGTCATCTATGCGATAGGCGGTTGGCTGGTGGTCATACCGGCCATTGCCTTTGTCGCCTCGGTGATCGTCGGGCTGATCACGCAACGGCGCATCGGCAAACGCGTTGCCGCTTCCATGAACGAGGCTTCGCAGCGCCAGGCCCTGCTGGTGGAATCCATCTCCACGCTGGAAACGATCAAATCGCTCCGGGCAGAGGCGTACCTTCTGCGAAAATGGGCGGAGCATTCCAAGAACGCATCCAACACGTCCGAGAGGATCAAACAGCTTTCGGCTGCCGCCGGCAACATAACCCAAGCCATCCAGCAGATGGTCACCGTCGCTTTGATCGTGGCCGGCGCCTATGCCTTTTCGGAAGGGCATGTCTCGACCGGCGCCATCATCGGCACCGTCATGCTGGCAGGCCGGGCGGTCGCCCCGCTTGGGCAGATTGCGATCACCTTGTCCAGACTTCGCCAGGCGATGCTGTCCCTGCGAATGGTGAATTCGATCATGGCGCAGCCTGAGGATCGGCCGGACACGGTTGGTTTCGTCAACCGCCCCATTCGCAACGGTGCAATGGCATTCAGGAATGTCGGCTTTGTCTACCCGGGTTCCGAAAACGAAGTGCTGACCGGCCTGAATTTCTCGGTGAAGCCCGGTGAGCGGATCGGCATCATCGGCCGCATAGGCTCGGGAAAGACGACCATGGGGCGGCTGATCGGCAGGCTTTTCCTGCCGACCTCCGGCGAGCTGCTGCTGGACGGGATCGACATCCGTCAATATCACCCATCGGAGGTTCGCGCCGCGGTCGGGATCGTCGCGCAAGCCAACGATCTGTTTTCCGGCACCATCAAGGAAAATCTCCTGATGGCGTGCCCGGAGGCGACCGATGAGCAGATCGTCGACGCGGCCAAGGCTGCCGGCGTCGACGACTTCGTCTCCCGCCATCCGCGAGGCTACGACATGAATGTCGGCGAGCGCGGCACCAATCTCTCGGGCGGTCAGAGGCAGACAATGGCAATTGCCCGCCTGTTGCTGACCAAACCGAAGATCGTGTTCCTGGACGAGCCGTCCGGCTCGATGGATCTGGCTTCCGAACGCCAGCTGATCAAGCAGCTCAAAGTGGCTTTCGATCGCAACACGACGCTGATCGTTTCGACGCACCGCTTCAGCATGCTCGAGCTGGCCGACCGCCTGATTGTCATCGAGCAGGGCAAGATCGTTGCCGATGGACCGAAAGACCAAGTGATACAGGCGCTGCAGAAAACAAGCGCCTGACGAACAGAATTATGCGTGAATACAGCACGTCGGGACGTGGTAAATGCTAGCCAGGGAAGACCGTCCGCCGCTTTTTGCATCGGCTTCGATATTCATTATCGGAGCGCTCTTTGCGAGTTCGGTAGCCTGGGCGTCCTTTGCCGAGGTCGATGAAATCGCACGCGGCGACGGCAAGATCATACCGGCGTCGAAGACCCAGATCATCCAGGCCAGCGAGCCGGGCGTGGTTCAGGAAATCGCCGTGACGATCGGTCAGGTCGTCAAGAAGAATGACCTCATCATTCGTCTCGACAACACCTTCAACACTTCCAGCCTTGGCGAGCAGCAGGCCAAGGCGCGGGCATTGCAGACGCGCATTGCACGGCTCAAATTCGAACAGACCGGAAGTCTAGAGGGCGCGTTTCCGTGCCCGCCCGAGATTCAGAAGGTGGCGCCGGAAATCTGCGACAACGAGCAGAAGCTGCTAATCGCGCGCCGCGACAACTTCGAAGTCAAACTGTCGGTTCTCAAGTCGCGCCTCGATCAGCGTGAGAAGGAACTCGACGAAGCCAACGCCAATGCCGATCGCCTCACCAAGAACCTGGCTGTCAGCGACCAGGAGGCGAAGCTGGTCGAAGCGATGGTCAAGAAAGGCCTGATGGCGCGAACCGAGCAGCTCCGCGTCGAGCGCGAGCAGACCGAGCTCAATGGTCAGCTGACGCTTGCCGGAGAGACCATCAAGAAAGCCAGGTCTGCCATCACGGAAGCCAAGCTTCAGGTCGACGAACTTGGCCTCCAGCTGCAACAGGAAGCGCTCAGCGATCTGACGCAGGCGCTGGCCGATCTCTCGGTGGTGGACGAGACGATACGCGGTGCCACCGACAAGGTGGCGCGTACCGATATCCGTTCGCCTGTCGATGGTATCGTCAACACGCTTGACATCAACACGGTCGGCGCCTTCGTCCAGCCCGGCGCGGTCGTCGCGGGTATCGTGCCGACGTCCGAGACCCTGCTGGTCGAAGCCCGGGTCTCACCGCGGGACGTCGCCTTCATCCGGCCGGGCCAGGATGCCCTGATCAAGGTGACCGCCTATGACTTCTCGATCTTCGGCGGCATCGAAGGCAAGGTGTCGAACATCACTGCCGACAGCCTTGTCGACCAGAAGACCGGCGAACCGTACTATCAGGTGCGTGTCGCCACCGACAAATCGACCCTGACACGCGACGGCAAGACCTATTCGATCATCCCCGGCATGATCTGTTCGGTCGACATCAAGACCGGACGCAAGACGATTCTCACCTACCTTCTGAAACCAATCAACAAGGCGCGGGAGGAGGCAATGAGTGAGCGATAGTGCGATCTCCCGCCCGGTCGATCGCGACCGGCTGCTGCCACCGCTGGCGAGTGAGGATTTCGGTCTCGAGTTCCGGGTTGTGGCGCGTGGCGGCACGCGCCGCGGCATTCGTCTGGAGAGGGCGTTCTGGACTTCGCTGAAGCAGATGGCGGAAAGCCGCAAATGCACGATCGGCACACTGATCGAGGAAATTGCAGAGAGCCACGCCAACGCCGGAAACCTGACATCGGCAATCCGCGTAGCCTGCATGCGTGGACTGGCCGACCAGAACGTCACCTTGCAGAGGCTCGCGTCGATCAAGACCATCAACGCCATTCTCGTCGCCTGTCCCTCGCCGGCCTTTGCCCTGGCATCGTCGAAGAAGATCCTGACCTTCAATGCGCCGTTCCAGCAACTGGTGCGGCGGCAATTGCCGGTGGCGCCGAACGAGGACGCGCGCCAGGATCTCAAGCTGGCGCTGGACCTCAATGTCGCCGACATATTCGCCAGGCTCGACGCCAATGGCGAGACGCCGGTCGCGACCGGTTTCGTCATAGGCGCCGGCGACCGCCGCTACCGCGGTCAACTGAGCGCGGTGCGGGCGCCGGTGGTCGAGCCGGAACTGCTGATGGCGTTCGTCTTCGGCGGCTAGAGCAATTCCGGGAAAAATGTGAGCGGTTTCCGTCGAAAATTGCGTCAAACAAGAGATAGAGCGCTCAAGACTCTCTGACGGAAGCTTACGGCTGCACACCTTCACCAGGCGCGACCGTCGAAAGGCCGCCCTTGATATCGGCTATTTGAGCAGAACCGGTCTTCGCGCCATGGATCCACGCGCGATCCGTGCTGAACGAATAGAGCGGTACGTAGGTCGGCAGGTCTGTGTCGCGCGAAACGACGTTGCTCAGGCTGTCGAGAATGAAGACGCCGCTGCCGGTGCTGACCGACAGCACGGCATGAAAGAAACCGCGCTTGCGATCCTGCAAGACGACCAGCGACATGCTCTGCGCCGGGATGCCTGCATGCAGCAGCGCGGCCATCTTGAGGATGGCGAAATCCTCGCAGTCCCCTGCCCGCCGCTCAAGGATTTCCGCGGGCTTGGCCCAGTAGTCGAGCCTGCCGTAAACCGCGCTGTCCTTCTTGTAGGCGATGGCGCGATTTATACTTGAGTTGACGAAGGACAACTTGTCGATGAAGCGCTTGTTCCCGGCTGCCTTGACGATCTCGGCAAAGGCGCTGTTCTTGCGTTCGCACGCGCTGCTCGCGGTACAGTCGACAATTGCCTTGTAGACCGGCGCCCAGCGCGCCGAAACCGGGAAATTGCGCATCGACAGGGCAACAGAACCGAACACGCCGGGAATGATCGCCGCCGTCTGGATCGGGTCGATCCCGGCGGCGGGCAGCGCGATCGAAGAACCACGCTTTTCATCAACGGCAACAAGACCATAGCTGCTGAAAATCATGCCGATCCGGTAGGCTGGAACCGGCTGCCATGGCTGCGGCCGAGCCAGCGAAACGCCGCCGAGACTGGAAGGGGTTTCGATCGCCGCCAGAACTCCAGCGGCAGCGCCGGCATTCACGGCAATTGCTTTCGCGGATGATGGCTGCGGCAGGCTTGTGATCGCCATTGCCAGCAGGAGGAGCCTGAGCCCGGTTATTCCCAGGGCAGATTTTTCTTTTTTCATAACGCCCACCTCTTGACTGTGGACGGTACCAATCTTGTCTCAAATTACTGGAAAGGAAGGTGGATAAGTTTCCTTCAATCGGGAATACCCATTTTGTGTAAAATTTTATTCAAATTTATACTTCTGTTTACCAATCCAGCTCAGCCGGCGGATATCAAACGAGGCGCGGCGCGGCCAATGCATAGCAGATTATATCTTCTGGGTTTACCACGCGTAAAAAATGCCGAGACTTGCATACCAGGATATATGAAATTGATTGCGGGACAGTTGCAAAGCAGAAGTCGTCACTGTCTCTATCCGGGAAATGCCGGAGGGGTTTGGCGATGACGACGAGTAACGATTTGGATACCGTCTCGAATTCTTGGGACGAGCACTCTTCACATGAACATGGCGGCTCGCCATCGCAGGCAGGCATCCAGGTAGCGCAGGCCGCTCAGGCGGCGCCTGCCGAGCCGGTGCCGGTCGATGTCGGCAGTGGCGCACCCGTTCAGCCGGCAGCACCCGCGGAGGCGAAAGCGCCGGCGGCAGCCGCGCCGCATGAATACGTGGCCGACGCCAGCAACATCGTGAAACTTCCGGCGGACGTCTCCATCGACAACATCAAGGTCGACGGCCACAATCTGTTGCTGGAACAGGCGGACGGTTCAGTCATCCTCATCAAGGATGGCGCGCTCAACGTGCCGACCTTCATCATCGGTGATGTCGAAGTTCCGCGCGTGGCCTTGCTGGCCGCTCTTGAAGCGAGCCACGTCGATGTCGCCTTCGGCGCCGATGGTTCCATATCGGCCGGCCCCGGAGGCGCCCCTGGCAGCGCCGGCGGCGACTTCACCATTCCTCCAGGCGGTATCGGCGACGGCTTCGATCTTTCGGCATTGCTGCCGCCGACGGACCTGCAATTTGGACTGCTGAAGCCGCGTGAGCTGACGATTGGGGTCAGGGAAGAAGATACGACGCCGACAATCGACATTGGCTCCGGGTTTGTCGTCAACGAGGCCGCCCTTTCTGACGGGACAGACCCGGCCAGCACCGCCGAGCAGGTTTCAGGGACCTTCAACATCGTCGCGGGCGATGGCATCGGCACGCTTGCCATTGACGGTGTCGACGTGACCAACGGCGGCAGCGTTACCGGGCAATACGGCACGCTCGTGGTCACCGGCAATCCGACGAACGGCTACAGCTGGGTCTATACCCTTGCCGACAACACTCTTGATCATCACGACAAGTTATCGACCGGAACGACCGAGGGGGTTTCCGACAGCTTTGCCGTCGTGGTTACAGACACAGACAATGAGCCGGCCACCGCGACCCTCAATATCGGTGTGCTGGATGACGGCCCAACGCTTTCCGTCCAGGCAACTGTGCAAGCGGGACAGTTGCTTTCAGTCGAGCTCGACGAGACGGTCGGCGGCGACCGCTACAATAGCGGCGAGACTGAAGATGCCGGCGGCAACGCCAACACCGATGACGGCGTTGGCCTGGCCCAGGTGACGACCGGCCTGGCGGGTGGCCTTTCTTCGCTGTTCGCCGCTGGCGGCGTCTATGGTGCCGACGGACAGGGCAGCACGACCGGGCAGTTCGCATTCACCGGCATTCCGGCCGGTGGCCTTGCCACGAATCTCATTGCCACGGACGGCGGGGCCATCACGCTCTTCCTCGAAGGCAGCGTCATTGTCGGCCGCGACACGCAGAACAATCAGGTTCTGACCATCGCGATAACCGGTGCGCCCGGTGCCGAGCAGCTGCAGACCACGCTCTACGAAGCGCTCAACCATGGCGCCGACGGCAACAAGTTCGATTCCGAGCTCAACCTTGCGCTGACCAATGGCGGCCAGGTTCAGCTGCAGTATGAGGTGACGCGCCAGGACGGCGACGGCGACACCATCACAGAGAAGGCGACCGTCGACTTGATCGACGGCCAAGGCTCGGCATTCTCCTTCGACGACGATGGACCAAGCCTAACGGTCGGCGCCCACGATGGAGCCGCTGGCCTGCTTTCCGTCGAGCTCGACGAGACGGTTGGCGCGGACCGCTACAATGGCGGCGAGACTGAAGACGCTGGCGGCAACGCCAACACCGATGATGGCGTCGGCCTGGCACAGGTCAACACGGCAGTATCGGGCGGACTGACCAATCTGTTCACGATCGGCGGCAGCTTTGGTTCAGACGGACCGGGCAGCACGACCGGGCAGTTCGCATTCACCGGCATTCCGGCCGGTGGCCTTGCCACGAATCTCATTGCCACGGACGGCGGGGCCATTACGCTCTTCCTCGAAGGCAGCGTCATTGTCGGCCGCGACACGCAGAACAATCAGGTTCTGACCATTGCGATCACCGGCGCGCCGGGCGCCGAGCAGCTGCAGACCACGCTCTATGAAGCGCTCAACCATGGCGCCGACGGCAACAAGTTCGATTCCGAGCTCAACCTTGCGCTGACCAATGGCGGCCAGGTTCAGCTGCAGTATGAGGTGACGCGCCAGGACGGCGACGGCGACACCATCACAGAGAAGGCGACCGTCGACTTGATCGACGGCCAAGGCTCGGCATTCTCCTTCGACGACGATGGACCAAGCCTAACGGTCGGCGCCCACGATGGAGCCGCTGGCCTGCTTTCCGTCGAGCTCGACGAGACGGTTGGCGCGGACCGCTACAATGGCGGCGAGACTGAAGACGCTGGCGGCAACGCCAACACCGATGATGGCGTCGGCCTGGCACAGGTCAACACGGCAGTATCGGGCGGACTGACCAATCTGTTCACGATCGGCGGCAGCTATGGTTCGGACGGTCCTGGAACCGTCACCGGCGCTTTGAGCTTCACCGGCATTCCGGCCGGTGGCCTTGCCACGAATCTCATTGCCACGGACGGCGGGGCCATTACGCTCTTCCTCGAAGGCAGCGTCATTGTCGGCCGCGACACGCAGAACAATCAGGTTCTGACCATCGCGATCACCGGCGCGCCGGGCGCCGAGCAGCTGCAGACCACGCTCTACGAAGCGCTCAACCATGGCGCTGACGGCAACAAGTTCGATTCCGAGCTCAACCTTGCGCTGACCAATGGCGGCCAGGTTCAGCTGCAGTATGAGGTGACGCGCCAGGACGGCGACGGCGACACCATCACAGAGAATGCGACCGTCGACCTGATCAACGGCCAAGGCTCCGCATTCTCCTTCGACGATGACGGGCCGAAGGTTATTGGCGCCGCCCAGGTCACCGCGAATGTCGACGAAGATGGTCTGCACAACAGCCAGTCCACCGGAAATGCCGACAATCCTCAGCTCGACGGCGAAGTGACCGGAACAAACTCCGCGGTTGCCATCGGTGCTGCCGGCGCATTGAATGCAATCGTCGACTTCGGCTCTGACGGCCCTAATGCGACCTCCGCTTTCGGCCTTGTCACCCAAACCACCCCATCGGATTCGGGGTTTGATTCGAAAGGCGGCAACGTCCTCATCGTCTCCGACGGCACGACCCTGACCGGCTATGTCGATGTAGGCGCCGGTGCCGGCTATCAGGCGGGCACGGATCGTCCCGTTTTCACCCTGACCGTCGGTGCGGACGGCTCCTATGTCTTCACCCTGATCGACCAGATCGATCATCCGACGCTGCCGGGCGACAGCACCGAAAACACGCTTGCCAATGGCGGGATCGATCTCTCGGCATTCGTCGTCGCCAAGGATGGCGACGGCGACACCATCGGACTGGCGGCTGGTACGTTCAAGGTCCAGGTGCTCGACGACGTTCCGCAGATCCTCGCCCGGGACGCCGGCACGACAACCACAACCACCACCGAAACGATCGTCTATACGCTGCAGGCCGGCAACACCGATGTTCGCGGCATGGATGGCGCCGGCAATCACGACATCAAGCTCACCGGCATCGACATCAACGAAGGCGACAATTCCGTCAACACCACGGGTACCAAGATCGGCGTCGGCGACGGCCAGATCATCGACGGATACGAAACCCATCCGCATTTGACCGGCCCCGAAATCGTGACGATGGACTTCGTCAATGATCTTGTGATCACACCCAACGGTCCGAATCCGCCAAGCGTCAGCGACAGCGGCTCGTACGATGTCGCCTCGGTAAAGTTCACGATCGATGTTGCGGAAGCCCAGGGTGTCGAAGCCGCCGTGATGTTCATCGGCGCCAAGGACGGTGGCACATTCGGACCGTTCACCGTGAACATCAACGGTGTGCTGACCGCCGGCACGGCTGTCTTCGAAGGCGGCGTGCAGGTGGGCTATGCCTTCGCCGGCGTGCCGGATGGTGCGACGGTCGAGGTCATTGGCAGCACCCCGTTCGACCAGCTCAAGGTGGGCAACTACAACGATTTTACCTTCGATTCCAACGCTGGCGGGACCGATGCGACCTTGACTGGCGGCAACCCGTTCAAGATCTTCGGCATCGAAGCCAAGATCACGACCGTCACCACACAAACCGAAGTCTTCCGGGTCAGCCACGACGAATCCGCCGGCGTCAACAATGCCGCGGATCCCAATCCGGCCAACGACACCGCGCTTCCCCCGCCTGCCCTGGTCACCGAACCAGACGCACTAGGTTACGCAAAATCTTCAGCCAGTGCACTCGGCCTGTTCAATGCGTCGGTTGGCGCGGACGACGACGCGACGTTCTCCTTTGCGGTGACGGATGCGAACGGCAACCCGCTGGCAAACATCGATTCGGGCCTGAAGACACTCGACGGCCTGGCAATCATGCTCTCGACAAATGCGGACGGCGTTCTCGTCGGTTCTGCCAACGGCATCGACGTGTTCAAGGTTTATGTCGATCCGACCGGCGCGGTCTGGATCGGGCAGTATCAACCGATCGCTCACAATGTCGACGGTTCAAGCACCGCAGCATTTGACGACATCGCGACCGTCGCCGCCGACCTGCACGTCAAAGCCACCATCACCGATTTCGACGGCGATACCAGCACCGCCGTATCCCATGTCGCCTTGAGCATCGAATTCCAGGATGACGGTCCGGTCGCGGTAGATGATCAGGACTCGGTCACAGAAGAAGGGCCGCTCACGGCAGATGGCAATGTGATCACGGGCGTAGGCGGCGCCGACGCAAACGCAACCGACGGCCACGCGGATCACCTCGGCACCGACGGCTTGGGCTCGATCACCTGGGACGGCGCCGATGCCGATCATCATGTAGCAGGAACCTACGGCGAGCTGACGGTGGGCGCTGACGGCAGCTATAGCTATGCGCTCTATACGCAGGCACAGAATCCGACCGCATATGCCGCAGTGCAGGCGCTTTCGGTCGGCGAGAGCCTGTCTGAAACCTTCGACTATACGCTCACGGATGGTGACGGCGACACCGCGCCGGCTTCGCTAACCATAACGGTCAATGGCGCCGATGATATCGTCACCATTTCGGGGCTAACGCCACAAACGGACGGCGGCGATACAGTCGTTGACGAAAAAGGGCTTCCACCTCGCGGATCCGAGCCGGCTGGCTCCGGCGAACTCCAGGACGCCAATCCAACCAACAACTCCGATCATTCGGAGACGAATGGCGGCACGTTCGCTTTCACCTCTCCGGACGGCCTGGGGTCGCTGCAGGTGGGCACCACCAGCATCAGCTATGCCCAGCTCTCGAACTCGGGCGCGGTTCCCATCGTCATTGCGGGCGGCCCGGTCTACGGCACGCTGACGATCACCGGCTTCAGCGGAACAAACGCCGGTGGCACAGTGAGCTACAGCTTCACGCTCACCGACAATGTCGATCATCCAGGCACTGGAGTAGTCGGGGCGGCCGATCAGCTGTTTGCGAACTATGCTGTTGTCGTCACCGATGAGGATACGAGTTCTTCGAGCAGCACACTATCGATTGCCATCAATGATGATGGTCCCGTTGCACACGCCGATACCGACAGTGTTGCGTCCAACCAGTTCACCGCCGAGACCGGCAATGTGCTGAGCGCGGTTGGCACCACCTCGCCGGTCACCGGCATCGACGTCAAGGGCGCCGATGGCGCTGCCGTGGTCGGCGTTGCCGCCGGCAACACCAATCTCGATGTCGACAATGCCGCAACGCTCGGCACCCAGGTCCAGGGCAGCTACGGCAAGCTGACGCTCAACGCCGACGGCTCCTACTCCTATGTTCGCGATGCCGGCACGCAGGGCGGCGTCAGCGATGTCTTCACCTACACCATCAAGGACGGCGACGGCGACACCTCGCACACCACGCTGACCATCGCCATCGGCGATTCAACCCCGACCGACGCCATTCCGGCTGCCGGCGGCGCCACCACCACCGTCTATGAAGCCAGCCTGCCGGCACGCGCCGGCGAACCGGCCGGCTCCAACGAGCCTGCAACCACCGAGACCACTTCGGGCACCATCGGCTTCACCTCGCCCGACGGCCTGACCACCGTCTCGCTGGGTGGCCATGTGCTGACCGGCTCGGCCCAGACTTTTGCCGACGGCACCACAGGATCGCTGACGGCCAGCTATGTCTACAATGCAACCACCGGCATCGGCACCATCAGCTACGCCTATACGCTGATCGACAACACGCTGACCGATCCGTCGAGCACCAGCTTCGCGGTCGTCGTCACCGACGCCGACGGCGACAGCGCTCCAGCCGGCAATCTCGTCATCACCATCGTCGACGACGTGCCGACCGCACACGCCGATACCGACAGTGTTGCGTCCAACCAGTTCACCGCCGAGACCGGCAATGTGCTGAGCGCGGTTGGCACCACCTCGCCGGTCACCGGCATCGACGTCAAGGGCGCCGATGGCGCTGCCGTGGTCGGCGTTGCCGCCGGCAACACCAATCTCGATGTCGACAATGCCGCAACGCTCGGCACCCAGGTCCAGGGCAGCTACGGCAAGCTGACGCTCAACGCCGACGGCTCCTACTCCTATGTTCGCGATGCCGGCACGCAGGGCGGCGTCAGCGATGTCTTCACCTACACCATCAAGGACGGCGACGGCGACACCTCGCACACCACGCTGACCATCGCCATCGGCGATTCAACCCCGACCGACGCCATTCCGGCTGCCGGCGGCGCCACCACCACCGTCTATGAAGCCAGCCTGCCGGCACGCGCCGGCGAACCGGCCGGCTCCAACGAGCCTGCAACCACCGAGACCACTTCGGGCACCATCGGCTTCACCTCGCCCGACGGCCTGACCACCGTCTCGCTGGGTGGCCATGTGCTGACCGGCTCGGCCCAGACTTTTGCCGACGGCACCACAGGATCGCTGACGGCCAGCTATGTCTACAATGCAACCACCGGCATCGGCACCATCAGCTACGCCTATACGCTGATCGACAACACGCTGACCGATCCGTCGAGCACCAGCTTCGCGGTCGTCGTCACCGACGCCGACGGCGACAGCGCTCCAGCCGGCAATCTCGTCATCACCATCGTCGACGACGTGCCGACCGCACACGCCGATACCGACAGTGTTGCGTCCAACCAGTTCACCGCCGAGACCGGCAATGTGCTGAGCGCGGTTGGCACCACCTCGCCGGTCACCGGCATCGACGTCAAGGGCGCCGATGGCGCTGCCGTGGTCGGCGTTGCCGCCGGCAACACCAATCTCGATGTCGACAATGCCGCAACGCTCGGCACCCAGGTCCAGGGCAGCTACGGCAAGCTGACGCTCAACGCCGACGGCTCCTACTCCTATGTTCGCGATGCCGGCACGCAGGGCGGCGTCAGCGATGTCTTCACCTACACCATCAAGGACGGCGACGGCGACACCTCGCACACCACGCTGACCATCGCCATCGGCGATTCAACCCCGACCGACGCCATTCCGGCTGCCGGCGGCGCCACCACCACCGTCTATGAAGCCAGCCTGCCGGCACGCGCCGGCGAACCGGCCGGCTCCAACGAGCCTGCAACCACCGAGACCACTTCGGGCACCATCGGCTTCACCTCGCCCGACGGCCTGACCACCGTCTCGCTGGGTGGCCATGTGCTGACCGGCTCGGCCCAGACTTTTGCCGACGGCACCACAGGATCGCTGACGGCCAGCTATGTCTACAATGCAACCACCGGCATCGGCACCATCAGCTACGCCTATACGCTGATCGACAACACGCTGACCGATCCGTCGAGCACCAGCTTCGCGGTCGTCGTCACCGACGCCGACGGCGACAGCGCTCCAGCCGGCAATCTCGTCATCACCATCGTCGACGACGTGCCGACCGCACACGCCGATACCGACAGTGTTGCGTCCAACCAGTTCACCGCCGAGACCGGCAATGTGCTGAGCGCGGTTGGCACCACCTCGCCGGTCACCGGCATCGACGTCAAGGGCGCCGATGGCGCTGCCGTGGTCGGCGTTGCCGCCGGCAACACCAATCTCGATGTCGACAATGCCGCAACGCTCGGCACCCAGGTCCAGGGCAGCTACGGCAAGCTGACGCTCAACGCCGACGGCTCCTACTCCTATGTTCGCGATGCCGGCACGCAGGGCGGCGTCAGCGATGTCTTCACCTACACCATCAAGGACGGCGACGGCGACACCTCGCACACCACGCTGACCATCGCCATCGGCGATTCAACCCCGACCGACGCCATTCCGGCTGCCGGCGGCGCCACCACCACCGTCTATGAAGCCAGCCTGCCGGCACGCGCCGGCGAACCGGCCGGCTCCAACGAGCCTGCAACCACCGAGACCACTTCGGGCACCATCGGCTTCACCTCGCCCGACGGCCTGACCACCGTCTCGCTGGGTGGCCATGTGCTGACCGGCTCGGCCCAGACTTTTGCCGACGGCACCACAGGATCGCTGACGGCCAGCTATGTCTACAATGCAACCACCGGCATCGGCACCATCAGCTACGCCTATACGCTGATCGACAACACGCTGACCGATCCGTCGAGCACCAGCTTCGCGGTCGTCGTCACCGACGCCGACGGCGACAGCGCTCCAGCCGGCAATCTCGTCATCACCATCGTCGACGACGTGCCGACCGCACACGCCGATACCGACAGTGTTGCGTCCAACCAGTTCACCGCCGAGACCGGCAATGTGCTGAGCGCGGTTGGCACCACCTCGCCGGTCACCGGCATCGACGTCAAGGGCGCCGATGGCGCTGCCGTGGTCGGCGTTGCCGCCGGCAACACCAATCTCGATGTCGACAATGCCGCAACGCTCGGCACCCAGGTCCAGGGCAGCTACGGCAAGCTGACGCTCAACGCCGACGGCTCCTACTCCTATGTTCGCGATGCCGGCACGCAGGGCGGCGTCAGCGATGTCTTCACCTACACCATCAAGGACGGCGACGGCGACACCTCGCACACCACGCTGACCATCGCCATCGGCGATTCAACCCCGACCGACGCCATTCCGGCTGCCGGCGGCGCCACCACCACCGTCTATGAAGCCAGCCTGCCGGCACGCGCCGGCGAACCGGCCGGCTCCAACGAGCCTGCAACCACCGAGACCACTTCGGGCACCATCGGCTTCACCTCGCCCGACGGCCTGACCACCGTCTCGCTGGGTGGCCATGTGCTGACCGGCTCGGCCCAGACTTTTGCCGACGGCACCACAGGATCGCTGACGGCCAGCTATGTCTACAATGCAACCACCGGCATCGGCACCATCAGCTACGCCTATACGCTGATCGACAACACGCTGACCGATCCGTCGAGCACCAGCTTCGCGGTCGTCGTCACCGACGCCGACGGCGACAGCGCTCCAGCCGGCAATCTCGTCATCACCATCGTCGACGACGTGCCGACCGCACACGCCGATACCGACAGTGTTGCGTCCAACCAGTTCACCGCCGAGACCGGCAATGTGCTGAGCGCGGTTGGCACCACCTCGCCGGTCACCGGCATCGACGTCAAGGGCGCCGATGGCGCTGCCGTGGTCGGCGTTGCCGCCGGCAACACCAATCTCGATGTCGACAATGCCGCAACGCTCGGCACCCAGGTCCAGGGCAGCTACGGCAAGCTGACGCTCAACGCCGACGGCTCCTACTCCTATGTTCGCGATGCCGGCACGCAGGGCGGCGTCAGCGATGTCTTCACCTACACCATCAAGGACGGCGACGGCGACACCTCGCACACCACGCTGACCATCGCCATCGGCGATTCAACCCCGACCGACGCCATTCCGGCTGCCGGCGGCGCCACCACCACCGTCTATGAAGCCAGCCTGCCGGCACGCGCCGGCGAACCGGCCGGCTCCAACGAGCCTGCAACCACCGAGACCACTTCGGGCACCATCGGCTTCACCTCGCCCGACGGCCTGACCACCGTCTCGCTGGGTGGCCATGTGCTGACCGGCTCGGCCCAGACTTTTGCCGACGGCACCACAGGATCGCTGACGGCCAGCTATGTCTACAATGCAACCACCGGCATCGGCACCATCAGCTACGCCTATACGCTGATCGACAACACGCTGACCGATCCGTCGAGCACCAGCTTCGCGGTCGTCGTCACCGACGCCGACGGCGACAGCGCTCCAGCCGGCAATCTCGTCATCACCATCGTCGACGACGTGCCGACCGCACACGCCGATACCGACAGTGTTGCGTCCAACCAGTTCACCGCCGAGACCGGCAATGTGCTGAGCGCGGTTGGCACCACCTCGCCGGTCACCGGCATCGACGTCAAGGGCGCCGATGGCGCTGCCGTGGTCGGCGTTGCCGCCGGCAACACCAATCTCGATGTCGACAATGCCGCAACGCTCGGCACCCAGGTCCAGGGCAGCTACGGCAAGCTGACGCTCAACGCCGACGGCTCCTACTCCTATGTTCGCGATGCCGGCACGCAGGGCGGCGTCAGCGATGTCTTCACCTACACCATCAAGGACGGCGACGGCGACACCTCGCACACCACGCTGACCATCGCCATCGGCGATTCAACCCCGACCGACGCCATTCCGGCTGCCGGCGGCGCCACCACCACCGTCTATGAAGCCAGCCTGCCGGCACGCGCCGGCGAACCGGCCGGCTCCAACGAGCCTGCAACCACCGAGACCACTTCGGGCACCATCGGCTTCACCTCGCCCGACGGCCTGACCACCGTCTCGCTGGGTGGCCATGTGCTGACCGGCTCGGCCCAGACTTTTGCCGACGGCACCACAGGATCGCTGACGGCCAGCTATGTCTACAATGCAACCACCGGCATCGGCACCATCAGCTACGCCTATACGCTGATCGACAACACGCTGACCGATCCGTCGAGCACCAGCTTCGCGGTCGTCGTCACCGACGCCGACGGCGACAGCGCTCCAGCCGGCAATCTCGTCATCACCATCGTCGACGACGTGCCGACCGCACACGCCGATACCGACAGTGTTGCGTCCAACCAGTTCACCGCCGAGACCGGCAATGTGCTGAGCGCGGTTGGCACCACCTCGCCGGTCACCGGCATCGACGTCAAGGGCGCCGATGGCGCTGCCGTGGTCGGCGTTGCCGCCGGCAACACCAATCTCGATGTCGACAATGCCGCAACGCTCGGCACCCAGGTCCAGGGCAGCTACGGCAAGCTGACGCTCAACGCCGACGGCTCCTACTCCTATGTTCGCGATGCCGGCACGCAGGGCGGCGTCAGCGATGTCTTCACCTACACCATCAAGGACGGCGACGGCGACACCTCGCACACCACGCTGACCATCGCCATCGGCGATTCAACCCCGACCGACGCCATTCCGGCTGCCGGCGGCGCCACCACCACCGTCTATGAAGCCAGCCTGCCGGCACGCGCCGGCGAACCGGCCGGCTCCAACGAGCCTGCAACCACCGAGACCACTTCGGGCACCATCGGCTTCACCTCGCCCGACGGCCTGACCACCGTCTCGCTGGGTGGCCATGTGCTGACCGGCTCGGCCCAGACTTTTGCCGACGGCACCACAGGATCGCTGACGGCCAGCTATGTCTACAATGCAACCACCGGCATCGGCACCATCAGCTACGCCTATACGCTGATCGACAACACGCTGACCGATCCGTCGAGCACCAGCTTCGCGGTCGTCGTCACCGACGCCGACGGCGACAGCGCTCCAGCCGGCAATCTCGTCATCACCATCGTCGACGACGTGCCGACCGCACACGCCGATACCGACAGTGTTGCGTCCAACCAGTTCACCGCCGAGACCGGCAATGTGCTGAGCGCGGTTGGCACCACCTCGCCGGTCACCGGCATCGACGTCAAGGGCGCCGATGGCGCTGCCGTGGTCGGCGTTGCCGCCGGCAACACCAATCTCGATGTCGACAATGCCGCAACGCTCGGCACCCAGGTCCAGGGCAGCTACGGCAAGCTGACGCTCAACGCCGACGGCTCCTACTCCTATGTTCGCGATGCCGGCACGCAGGGCGGCGTCAGCGATGTCTTCACCTACACCATCAAGGACGGCGACGGCGACACCTCGCACACCACGCTGACCATCGCCATCGGCGATTCAACCCCGACCGACGCCATTCCGGCTGCCGGCGGCGCCACCACCACCGTCTATGAAGCCAGCCTGCCGGCACGCGCCGGCGAACCGGCCGGCTCCAACGAGCCTGCAACCACCGAGACCACTTCGGGCACCATCGGCTTCACCTCGCCCGACGGCCTGACCACCGTCTCGCTGGGTGGCCATGTGCTGACCGGCTCGGCCCAGACTTTTGCCGACGGCACCACAGGATCGCTGACGGCCAGCTATGTCTACAATGCAACCACCGGCATCGGCACCATCAGCTACGCCTATACGCTGATCGACAACACGCTGACCGATCCGTCGAGCACCAGCTTCGCGGTCGTCGTCACCGACGCCGACGGCGACAGCGCTCCAGCCGGCAATCTCGTCATCACCATCGTCGACGACGTGCCGACCGCACACGCCGATACCGACAGTGTTGCGTCCAACCAGTTCACCGCCGAGACCGGCAATGTGCTGAGCGCGGTTGGCACCACCTCGCCGGTCACCGGCATCGACGTCAAGGGCGCCGATGGCGCTGCCGTGGTCGGCGTTGCCGCCGGCAACACCAATCTCGATGTCGACAATGCCGCAACGCTCGGCACCCAGGTCCAGGGCAGCTACGGCAAGCTGACGCTCAACGCCGACGGCTCCTACTCCTATGTTCGCGATGCCGGCACGCAGGGCGGCGTCAGCGATGTCTTCACCTACACCATCAAGGACGGCGACGGCGACACCTCGCACACCACGCTGACCATCGCCATCGGCGATTCAACCCCGACCGACGCCATTCCGGCTGCCGGCGGCGCCACCACCACCGTCTATGAAGCCAGCCTGCCGGCACGCGCCGGCGAACCGGCCGGCTCCAACGAGCCTGCAACCACCGAGACCACTTCGGGCACCATCGGCTTCACCTCGCCCGACGGCCTGACCACCGTCTCGCTGGGTGGCCATGTGCTGACCGGCTCGGCCCAGACTTTTGCCGACGGCACCACAGGATCGCTGACGGCCAGCTATGTCTACAATGCAACCACCGGCATCGGCACCATCAGCTACGCCTATACGCTGATCGACAACACGCTGACCGATCCGTCGAGCACCAGCTTCGCGGTCGTCGTCACCGACGCCGACGGCGACAGCGCTCCAGCCGGCAATCTCGTCATCACCATCGTCGACGACGTGCCGACCGCACACGCCGATACCGACAGTGTTGCGTCCAACCAGTTCACCGCCGAGACCGGCAATGTGCTGAGCGCGGTTGGCACCACCTCGCCGGTCACCGGCATCGACGTCAAGGGCGCCGATGGCGCTGCCGTGGTCGGCGTTGCCGCCGGCAACACCAATCTCGATGTCGACAATGCCGCAACGCTCGGCACCCAGGTCCAGGGCAGCTACGGCAAGCTGACGCTCAACGCCGACGGCTCCTACTCCTATGTTCGCGATGCCGGCACGCAGGGCGGCGTCAGCGATGTCTTCACCTACACCATCAAGGACGGCGACGGCGACACCTCGCACACCACGCTGACCATCGCCATCGGCGATTCAACCCCGACCGACGCCATTCCGGCTGCCGGCGGCGCCACCACCACCGTCTATGAAGCCAGCCTGCCGGCACGCGCCGGCGAACCGGCCGGCTCCAACGAGCCTGCAACCACCGAGACCACTTCGGGCACCATCGGCTTCACCTCGCCCGACGGCCTGACCACCGTCTCGCTGGGTGGCCATGTGCTGACCGGCTCGGCCCAGACTTTTGCCGACGGCACCACAGGATCGCTGACGGCCAGCTATGTCTACAATGCAACCACCGGCATCGGCACCATCAGCTACGCCTATACGCTGATCGACAACACGCTGACCGATCCGTCGAGCACCAGCTTCGCGGTCGTCGTCACCGACGCCGACGGCGACAGCGCTCCAGCCGGCAATCTCGTCATCACCATCGTCGACGACGTGCCGACCGCACACGCCGATACCGACAGTGTTGCGTCCAACCAGTTCACCGCCGAGACCGGCAATGTGCTGAGCGCGGTTGGCACCACCTCGCCGGTCACCGGCATCGACGTCAAGGGCGCCGATGGCGCTGCCGTGGTCGGCGTTGCCGCCGGCAACACCAATCTCGATGTCGACAATGCCGCAACGCTCGGCACCCAGGTCCAGGGCAGCTACGGCAAGCTGACGCTCAACGCCGACGGCTCCTACTCCTATGTTCGCGATGCCGGCACGCAGGGCGGCGTCAGCGATGTCTTCACCTACACCATCAAGGACGGCGACGGCGACACCTCGCACACCACGCTGACCATCGCCATCGGCGATTCAACCCCGACCGACGCCATTCCGGCTGCCGGCGGCGCCACCACCACCGTCTATGAAGCCAGCCTGCCGGCACGCGCCGGCGAACCGGCCGGCTCCAACGAGCCTGCAACCACCGAGACCACTTCGGGCACCATCGGCTTCACCTCGCCCGACGGCCTGACCACCGTCTCGCTGGGTGGCCATGTGCTGACCGGCTCGGCCCAGACTTTTGCCGACGGCACCACAGGATCGCTGACGGCCAGCTATGTCTACAATGCAACCACCGGCATCGGCACCATCAGCTACGCCTATACGCTGATCGACAACACGCTGACCGATCCGTCGAGCACCAGCTTCGCGGTCGTCGTCACCGACGCCGACGGCGACAGCGCTCCAGCCGGCAATCTCGTCATCACCATCGTCGACGACGTGCCGACCGCGACGAATGACACCTGGGGGCCAACGATCACCGGTGCGACGGTCCTCACCGGCCTCCTGACCAATGACAAGTTTGGCGCCGATGGCGTCGATACGGACAACAGTCCGGTCAGCGGTCAGGTGACCGTCACTAACGGTGCTCACGGCACCGTCACCTACAACAACAATGGAACGTTCACCTATACGCCGACGGGCATCTATGTCGGCTCGGACTCTTTCACATACACGATCAAGGACGGTGACGGCGACACTTCGACGGCCACGGTGACCCTGAATGTGCAGACCAACACCGTTCCATCGGGTGGCGGGACTGCATCGTTGACATTGAACGAAGCCGCGCTCGACACCACGCTCGATGCTTCGGCGCCTGCGGATCTCCAAGCCGGGGCCGTGACCGGCACCAACCCAGGCAGCCGCGGCGAGACGGCGCAAGCAATCAGCGGCATCACCTTCACCACGACCGGCGAAGCCATTAATGTTGCATTCGCCAACCCGACCGGCGATCCAAACTGGGTGGCGCCGACTGTTTCTGGCCTAGCCTCTGGATACACAATCAGCTGGGCGCTCGTCGGCAACCAACTCGTCGGCAGTCTGATACAAACGGCCGGCAGCGTGAACCTCGGCGCATTCGTCTATCTGGCGCTGTCAAACACAAGCGCTGGCGCCAACAGCTCGTTGACACCGATCATCACCGCGACGCTGACTGACCAGCTCCAACATATTGCCGGCTCGGGCAACATCACCATTAACGGGCTTCAGGTGGTGGCCACCGACACCAGCGGTGATCATGTTTCCGGATCGGTCAATCTGACGGTACTGGACGACGCTCCGAACGCTTTCGTCGGCGATGGAATCTATTTGCCCGATTCATTGCACTCTACGCTGACTGAGCATCTGAATTTCGCCGCCGGCGCCGGCGCCGACGGCGTGGGGAATGTCGTGTTCAGCGTAACCGAGGGCGCGGCCGTTACAGACGCCAACGGCGCGAGCATCTTCCTCAACGGCGAGCAGCTATTCTATCACATTTCTCCCGATGGACACACGGTCGAGGGTCGGACATCGGCGGCAAATGGCAACGATCTCGGGTTCACGGCAACACTCAACCAGGCAAATGACACCTGGTCATTTGTATTGAACGGCACGATCTTCAATGGATCTCAATTCACGACGGCTGGCGCCACGGCCACCGGCGGCAACAATCAGGTGAATGCGTTCACCACGTTGACCAGCCCGGACACCCCGAACGATCTGCTGGTCACGGCCAACGGTAGCAACACGGTAAATACCAGCACCGGAAACTTCGGCGTTGGCAGCGGTCAGAGCATCGCAAATGGAGAGACGATCCGTTTCGATTTCGTGACGAACGCATCGACCAACGGAAGCCTCGCCGGGACCAGCTATACCGACCACTATGAAGTATCGAGCTTCACTCAAGGGCTAACCAAAGTGGTCGGCGGCACGGTTGATATCAAGATCAGAGCTTTGAATGTCGACAATGACAATAGTTTTGTTGGTGACCTCTCGGGGGAAACCGTAGCCACCGGGATCACGGTTGTCGTTGTGAACGGGTCCGGAGGGGCCGTACCGACAGTGACGTACGACGCGGTGACCGGTACCTTCGCGTTGCATGGAATGGACCAAGGCGACACTTTCACCGTTACGGCAAGTTCGGATCCGTTCAGTGCGGTCGAGATCTCGGGCGCCTCATCGGGGACTTTCAAGCTTGGGGCCGCTAGTTTCGCGACCGCCAACGCGGTTGACCCATTCGATATCAAAATCCCTGTCACAGGAACGGATGGCGATGGCGATACGGCGGCCGGCAGCGTGAGCGCACACCTGTACCCAACAACCTCAACCCTCGAGGGCAGCGGCAGCGCTGACAATCTGGTGGCGACCGCGACAAAGACCACGGTGCTGGGCCAGGACGGCGACGATCATCTGACCAGCATCAATGGACATGATACGATCCTTTCCGGAGGACAGGGTAACGATACCCTGACAGGCCTCGATGGAAGGGATACGCTCGACGGCGGTTCCGGCACTGACACACTTAGCGGCGGATCGGGCGCGGACACCATGACAGGTGGAACCGGTGCCGATACCTTCCTGATCGGGGCTGGGGACTCCACACCAGTCATCGGTGGATCAGGCAACACCGGCACTATCTCCGGCTATGACATCATCACCGACTTCGTTGCCGGCACCGACAAGTTGAGCCTGCCTGGCACGCTCGTGTCAGCTACCGCCGGCGCGGTTGACGGTGCGGGAGATTCCGTATTAACGATCGGCGGAGATACGGTTGAATCTCATTCGGTCGCGAACGGGATCGCCAGCTTCTTCGGGACCGATCTCGGCGGTTCGCCTTTGAATATCACCACAACGTCAGGCGTAGCTGCGGCAGTCCAGTATCTAATGGGCACAGACATCGGAAACGCCGGAGCGACGCTCGCCTTCACGGCGACGATCTCGGGGGTAAATCACACCTTCGTCTACACGCAGACTACCGCGAGCGCAGGCGTCGGAACATTGGTCGATCTTCAGAACGTCACGGTAGCGAACTTGAACACCTTGATCGGCGGATCGATCGATCCCATCATCCTCGATATGAATCATGATGGCTTCGCCTTCTCCGACGTCAGCCATGGGGTCCAGTTCGACATGAATGGCGATGGCACGAAAGAACAGCTTGCCTGGAACACATCCCATGACGGCATGCTGGCCATCGACCTCAACCATGACGGCAAGATCGACGACGGCACCGAACTGTTCACGCCAAGCTTCGGCGGCGGCAACTTCGCAGGCGGCGCGGCGGCACTTGCATCGCTCGACAGCAACCATGATGGCCTCATCGACCACGATGACGCGGCATTCGACAGCTTGCTGATCTGGAAAGACGCCAACGCCAACGGCATAAGCGACGCCGGGGAGTTGTCGAACCTCGCCCATAACGATATTACTTCGATCGGCACGACAACGTCCTCCGCTGTCGGCGAAATCGATGGGCAGACCGTGACCGGCAGTGGGACCTTCCAGATGGCCGACGGGACGACCGGCAACTATGTTGAGGTCGAACTCGACACCTCGCTCGTTGCACCGGCAGAGCCGACCGTCGCTTCCGATGGGACAAAGACCTTCGCCATCGGCTCGCTCGAGGTTGCAGACCTGATCGCCGACTTCCACAACGGCGACCAGCTTGATCTTTCCTCGTTGCTCAAGGGCTTGGCTGGCGTCACCGATCTCGTCGGCGGCGGCTTCGTGGAGATCGCGCAGTCCTCGGCCAATGCGGCCAATGCCGAGGTCAAGGTCGATACCAACGGCGGCGGCGACAACTATCATACGGTCGCCGTGCTGGAGAACTACACATTCCACAGCGCCGCCGATGCGGTGAAGATACTTTACGATGACAGCCACGGCACCAAGACGGACGTGGCCTAAGGGGCGAAAGGGACGGGGTGAGGAGCATGACCAGAATTTTGCGAGTGACTTTCGGGGCCGGGCTGCTGTCGTTATGCGCGACAGGACTGCAGGCTGCCGATATTATCGAAGGGCCGGTGGCCGACTATTGCCGGACCGTCGGCACATCCAACCTGGTGCTGAACGACAACATCGTCGATCTAAAGTCCGAGGTGGTGAAGCTGATGGACGAGTCGGTGGCCGTCGCCAACAGCTCGGAATGGATCAATTCTTCGCGCCCCGCCTTCATCTGGGCGTCGGAAGCCAAGGTCGCCTGCGGCATGGCCTATGGCTACCTCAAGACGAACTACAAGGACGAAGACACCCTCAACAAGTGCGAATGCTTCCACGACCGCATGGTCGAGTACATGAACTGACCGGAAGGGATCCGGCAGTGCCGGTTGGCTGACCCGATGGTCGGCGGACGATTGACGAGGGCGATCGCCGGAGCGATCGCATTGACCGGTTTTGGCCAGCTTGCCACGCAAGCCCGCGCCAACTGGCTGGAACGACCTAGCCTGGCGAGACCAGCACCGTTCGGCTTGAGGCGGCCGGTTCGCTGCGACGCCGCCTCCGAATGGACTCGCGCGACATTCAAGGCGTTTGCGACATGCCAGGCATCGCTCTACGGCTTGGAACCGGTGCTGGCGCACGCGGTGATGGAGATCGAAAGCGGGTTCGATCCCGATGTGCACGGCGCCGATGGTGAGGTCGGGTTGATGCAGGTAATGCCCGCGACGGCCCGAATGCTGGGCTTTCGTGGCTCGCTCGACGAGCTTGGCGCGCCGGCGACCAACATCGCGCTCGGCGTCAGATATCTGGCGCAGGCAAACAGCCTTGCCGCAGGCGATCTCTGCACCACCGTCATGAAGTATCGTGCCGGGCACGGTGAAACCCGGTTCTCCGAACTTTCGGTCCGCTACTGCCGGCGTGCGCGTGCAATCCTGGCGAGAGAAGGTTTTGCGGTGGCCGGGCCATTGCCGGTGGCGACGTTCGGATTCTCCGCATTCCCGACAGCAGGAGACGATGGTGCCCCTGCCCCGGCGAGGCGGATTTGTGTGCGCCGACTGTTCGTGCCGGGCCCGCGATACATGAAATGCGCGGACTATCGAAGCGCCGGGCAAGCCAGAATGATCAAGGCGCTCCGGGCAAGACTTTTCGACGGCTGAGCCATAATCCAGCAATTGCAAAGACGGCGAGGCAAGTCTGCCGTAAGATGAACGGATGAGACCGGGACAAATACCCGGCGGGATATGAGGGAGGCATCATGGATTCTGGCCGGCAGCGACACGGTTTGTGGACGTGGGCGATCGTCTTTGCGTTCGCGGGCATGGTGTCGGGCTGCCAGTCGAAAGGCAGCGTCTCGGACGCGCTCGATCCGGCGGCGATCGCCGCACCCGGAGCGCCGGCCGCCGGCACCGCTGCCAGCCCGGCCCAAGCCACGCGATCGCTCGGCACCGGGTCGACGAAGGTCACGATGCTGCTGCCTTTGTCGGCCCCGGGCAACGCCGGCGAAAACGGCCGGAAGATGCTCGATGCGACCAAGCTGGCGATGGCCGACCTTGGAAATGTCCTGCTCACGATTACGGTCGAGGACACCAAGGGCGACAGCGCGCACGCCAGCGAATTGGCTGTGAAGGCGATCACCACTGGAACCAAGATCGTCATCGGCCCGGTCGAACTCGCGGCCGCGCAGCACATAGCCAAGCTGTCGGGATCGAAGCGACCGCCGGTGCTGGCGTTGGCCGACAATTTCGCTGGCGGCCCGGGCGTCTATGCGGTGCGCCTCAACGAGGCCGACAGCGCGGCCGCGGGCGCAGCCGGCCTGGCGGCCAAAGGCAGCAAGAAGTTCGTGTTGCTCGTTGCGGCGGGCGCGAATGCCAGCGTGGTTGAAAAGCGGGTCGCCAACAGTCTCAGCATCTATGGCGCGACGCTCGCCGTCACCGTTCCGTATCCGGCCGGCGATGGCGGCACCAAAGTGGTCAATGATGTGGGCTCGCTGGTCGAGGCTCCCGATGCCATCATCATCGCCAGCGGCGACGACAATCCGGCGCCGATCCTTGCGGCGCTCAAAACGAAAGGCATTCCTGGAGAAGCAATTGCCGTCGTTGGAACCAACCGCTGGCTGGAACATCCGATGGAGCCGCTGTTTGAAGGCTCCTACATCGCCACGCTCGACCCAACGGAAACCGGCCCGATCGCCGACCGCTTCAAGACGACCTACAATTATCCAGCCGACGCCAATGTCGCCTACGCCTATGATATGGTCGCCCTGACAGCAGGAATTGCAAGTTCGGCCGGGCCTGACGGCTTCAGCAAGCAGGTGCTCGAAAATCGGAGCGGATTTCGCGGATCGACCGGCCTGTTCCGGTTTCGGGCGGATGGCTCCAGTGAGCGATCCATGCCCTTCTATCAGGTTCAAAAAGGTGCACTCAAGCTGGTCGCCAAATCGACATCGGGGTATTGAGGGGCAAGGAACCTTGCTTGAGTTGATGGGCTGGCTGAGGCACAATCGCTTGATAGCGCTCGGAAGCCTGCTCCTCCTGGCCGGGGTCTTGTTGATCATCCGGGCCGCAGATCTGCTTCCGAACAATCGGCCAGCGCCACGTCAATCCATCGATCATAGCCAGGCAATGCGACCACCTCCGAGCGCCGCCAATACGCCATGGCGAGGACGGGCACGCAAGATTGCTCAGGACCTTATCGCGCCGCCACAGCTTGATCCGGCGCAAATCGAACGGGTCGAGCCGCGCCCGCCGCTCAGCGACCTTGGTCTGGCCGCGCCTGCAGGGATGCGAATGCCAAAGATTGGCCAGAGGTCTTGCTTTTCCAACCGGTTGCCACCTCGTCGGCAACCTTCGAATCCATGGGGCGCAAGGTAGTCGTCAGCGGGATCCAAGGCATTGACCTGGACGAGACCTGTTCCTTTCGCGGCGTCGCCTGGCCTTGCGGCCAGCGTGCGCGCGCGACGTTCAATTCCTGGCTGCGCGGCCGGGCGCTGAAATGCGTCGTGCCGCCGGAAATCGATCGTTTTGTCATTGGGGCACCGTGCAGCTTGGGCAGGCAGGATGTCGGCGCCTGGCTTGTTTCCAATGGCTGGGCGACGGCCTTGGCGAGTGGCATCTATGGCAAGGCGGAGGCAGTGGCCAGAGACGCGGAGATGGGGATATTCGGCCCGCCACAATAGCCGACAATTCAGTGTCTTTGCTTTTGCCGCCGTAGCCTTGCTTTTGAAGGCCTGATTTCGGGCCAATGGTAGGTGATTGCGCCATTACTAAAATTGTATGTTTCCTCGAAACTGAAAGTGCAGCACCTTGGCCTTATGACAGCCGATCAGGCGGGAGATTGGCTAATGATGACACCAATGGCGAATAGCTCGCCCCGGCAATGGAAAGATATCGCATGGCTGACTGCCCTGGGTTCGGCGGGAATTCTGCTCCTCTCGGTTGGCCTAAATTATCTGCTTCTGTTCTCGGAAGCCTTGACGCCGTTTGGCCGCAGCATGGTCACAGCGATCCTGTTGCCGGTCATCGTCGGTGGCCCACTTTTCCTGTTCATTGGCCTGCAGCGGACCGAGCTCGTCCGTTATCGAAGGGAACTCAACAAGTCGGCGACCTTTGACAGCCTGACAGGCTGCCTCAACCGGACGGTCTTCACGTCGATGGTCGAAAGGAGAGCAACCAGGCCAAAATCGTCTGGTCCAAGATCTGGCGCCTTCCTGGTCATTCATCCCGAACACATCAGGTCCATCAATCTGCGCTTCGGCCTTGGCTGGGGTGACGAAGCCTTGCGGCTCATAGCCTCGACCATCCAGTCATCGGTACGCAAGGAAGATCTGGTGGGCCGGATCGGAACCTCCATGTTCGGGGTCTTTCTGCCCGGTGCGACAGAAGACGACGCTAGGGAGATCGGCGAGCGTATCCGGGCGCGCGTGGCCCAAGCCTATTTCGCGCCAAAAGGAACCGCGGATACGCTGACCATCAGCGTCGGCGGCGTGGTGTTTGAAAACGAGTTGGAATTCGAGGACATGTTCCGATCGGCGGAATCGCTGTTATCCGGCGTCGAACGCCAGCCTGGATTTCAATTGTCGCACCTCCACAACTAGAGCCTGTCGCGATTTAAGGGATTCAGGATTCCCTTTGGTTTGAGTTCGTGATTCATTGCGGTTGAAAGGAGACCGCGGTGGGCAAGCCGCTACCGCTTGAGTTGCGTCAGCGTGTTGTTGCGTATGTCGATGAGGGGCATGGTCACCGCGAGGCAGCGCGCCATTTCCGCGTTTCGCCTCGCTTTGTGAACAATCTGATCAACTTGCGGCGGCAGACCGGTTCGCTTGAAGCGCGCCGGCAGGGCCATGTGGGCGGCGGCAAGCTTGAGCCGCATGCCGAGTTTGTGCGTTTGCGATTGGCCGAGACCGGCGAACTGACGCTGGATGAGCTTTGCGTCGAACTGGAGGTGCGTGGTGTGAGCGTGCACCGCTCCAATGTCGGGCGCCTGCTCCATCGCCTTGGGCTCAGTCATAAAAAAACTCTACTGGCCAGCGAGCAGCAGCGGGCCGACGTGCGCCAGGCGCGTGAGCTGTGGACCGGGCGGCGAAAGCGCTTCTTCAACAAGGCTTTGGCGCGGCTGATCTTCATCGATGAGACGTCGACCAACACCAAACTGACCAAACGCACCGGCTGGGCGCCGAAGGGCGAGCGCTTCAGGACGCATGCGCCCTTCGGCAAATGGCAGACGCAGACCTTCATCGCCGGGCTACGATGCCACGGTCTTGTCGCGCCGTGGATCGTCAACGCGCCGATGAATGGCGCCATCTTCGAACACTACATCGAAACACAGCTTGCTCCCCAACTGTCGCCCGGCGATATCGTCATTCTCGACAATGTCGGCTTCCACAAGAACGAGCGCGCCGCACAACTGGTTCGCCAAAGGGGCGCTTGGCTCCTGTTCCTGCCGCCATACTCACCCGATCTCAATCCGATCGAGATGGCCTACTCAAAACTCAAGGCGCGGCTGCGAAAGAAAGCGGCCAGAACCTTCGACGCACTCCGCCAAGCTCTCGGCGACATCTGCCACCTGTTCGAGCCAGCCGAATGCAGAAACTTCTTCAAGGCTGCCGGCGGCGATCGCGTAGAGCTCGTAGAAATTGCCGTGCGAGCTTGGCAGGATCGAGCGTGTGTACATTGCGAGAAAGATGGATGACAGCGCCGTCAGCCCGGCGCAGATCACATAGGCGCAGATGATAACCCGGCCGGTACGGATTCCGGAAAACCGCGCGGCCTCTTCATTTTTGCCTACGGCGTAGAGATATCGTCCGAAGGCGGTACGGTGCAGAACGACCTCACCGCCGCCAGCACGAGCAGGAAGACAAAAGAATGAGGAATGGGAATGGAGGTGTAGGCGTTGTTGATAAGAGCCGAGACCAGATCGGTGCGACCGGTGGTGAGATATTCCAGATCCTCGAAGCGGGTTTCGTAGGGCAGGCGGTGATCGCCGAGGAGCTGTCGCCGGGCGGGGCCGCCGACCTTTCCGATCAATCCATAACAGACCACATCCTCGAACATGCCAAGACGGTCTATCACCCCTGCGGCACCTGCCGGATGGGCACCGATGACCAGGCGGTGGTCGACCCGCAATTGCGCGTGCGCGGCGTGCCGCGCCTACGCATCTGCGACGCCTCGATCATGCCGCGTCCCATCAGCGGCAACACCAACGCGCCGGTGATCATGATCGCCGATCGGTGCGCCGATTTCATCCTCGGCAGCGCTTAGCGAGAAACGGGCAGCCCAGAGAAATCCAGGCTGTTTTGAGACGGTGTATCTGTCCAGCGCATGCAGCGACTTTGTCGCGACCGAAACCGGACAGCTTGACGCCGCCGGGCGGCACGGTGATGTCGGCGCCGCCATACATTGCATAGGTCCTATCAAATCGAGACTGGGATAGCGATGCCAACGCGCTGCTGTTGGCCGCCAGAAAGCTGGTGCGGATACGCCTGGAGAAATTCAGGCGATGCAGGCAGCTTCACCAGACGCAGCAGTTCCAGCAGCATCCATGACGGCGCCGAAGTCGCGCCCGGCTTCCAGATCATCGCTGCGCCGGCCACACGCCCGGCCACTCGGTCTACCTCGCAAACTACGGCAAGGAACAGCGCATGATTTCGGGCGACACGATGTATGTGCCAGCGCTGCTGGCGCCGCATCCGGAGTGGCAAGGCAGCTACGACCAGGACGGGCCGATGGCGATCACCACGCGGCACAAGCTGATCGATCGCGTGATCTCCGACAACATCCGGATCTCGGGCGGGGGGCTCTCAGAGAGGTTCCTGCTATTGCTGCTGCAGGCCGGTGATCATGGCAACGATCTCGTTCTTATCGGTCTTCGCGGTCTCGCGAATTCCAATCTGCTTGCCACGCCTGAGAACACAGATGCGGTCGGAGAGCTTGAAGACCTGGTCGAGGCTGTGGCTGATGATCAGGATGCCGACATTGCGCTGCTTCAGCGACTGGACGATAGCCTCCACCCGGGCGGTTTCGGCAACGCCCAGCGCCGCCGTCGGCTCATCCAGCAGGATCAGCTTGCTTGCCCAATGCGTGGCGCGCGCGATCGCAACGCCCTGGCGCTGGCCGCCGGAGAGATCGCGGATAGTGGCGTGGGCGGAGGGGATGCGCACGTCCAGTTCCTTCACCAGTTTCTCGGTCTCGTCGATCATGCGGCGGCGGTCGAGCAAACCGAGGCGGTTCAGCGGCTCGCGGCCGAGGAACATGTTCATGTAGACCGTCTGCTGGTCGGCCAGCGCCAGGTCCTGGTAGACGACCTCGATGCCGTGCGCGCGCCCCATGGTGGCATTCGACATCGTCACCGGTTTTCCTTCGATGACGATGGTGCCGGACGAGGGCGGGTGGACGCCCGAGACGATCTTGACCAGCGTCGACTTTCCGGCGCCGTTGTCGCCGACGAGTGCAACGATCTCGCCCGGGAAAACCTCGAGCGAAAAACTCTCGATCGCGGTGATGCCGCCGAAATTCTTGCGAATGTCGTGCATCTGAAGGATGGGCGCGCTCACCGTCATGTGTTTCTCCTAGACTGGCCAGGCATAGGGTTCACCGAAGCCGTTCTCGATGGTTTCCACTTTCGGATTGTCCGTCGAAATGCCCGACACGCCGACAATATGGGCGCGGGTGACGAAGGCCTGGCCACGGAAGCCGAACACGGCGCTGTCGCCAGGCTTCGGCGCGTTCGCGCCGGCGGCATCGATCATGGCGTAATAGTCGATCGCAGAGGGCGGCGGCACCTCGACGCTGCGCAGTGCCGACCCTGCCGTCGTCGGTTCAGCCGAGACGATCGCCTTGACGTCGTAGTCGGGGAAGATCGGATCGATGTAGAAGCCGCCGCCAAGGCAATAGGCCTTGCCGCCGGAGAGATGCGAGACCTCGGTGAGATAGAGCACCGCCGGCAGCTCCGGCAAATCTTCCATGACATGCAGCGCGGTGGTGCCATGCAGTCCATTGCCGGGCTCGCACTGCGTCGCGCCAGCCTCGGCGAGTGCCGCCAGCATGACACTCGACGTGGTGCCCGGCGCGTTGATCTCAATGTCCTTGCGGCCTGCCTTGGCCAACGCTTCCGCAGCTTTCGCGAGCGTCGCCAGATTGGGGGTCGGCAGCACTTTCCGCGAAGCATGGTCGAACAGCAGAGCAGGGAAAGTGGTGATGCCGGCGAAACGGCCGCCTTCGACGGCATCCAGCCGGTCGGCGACATCGATAATGTCGGCGGCATTGAAACCGCCTTCATGGCCGCGATAGAAGATATCGCCTTCGGCGGCGATGCGGGCCAGCAGATGCTGCACATAGCCGGCCGCCTTGGCGCCTGTTGCCGCTTCCCCAGCCTTGGTATCATTGAACACGGTCCAGTAGTCCGGCTTGAAGGTTTTCGCCGCAGCCGCCGCTTCGAATTTTGCGACCTGCTGGAGATGGCCGAGATGGCCAAGCTTCATGCCTGCCTTGTGGGTGGCGCGGGCGCAAGCCATGTCGACGGCGACCGCGCGGTCAATGCCGCCGCGCATCACAGCCCGGCAGAACGACGAGGAGCGGCCGACCTGCTTGGTCATGGCGAAGATCTTCAGGCCGTTGCGGTTGGCCTCGCTCTTGAGAACCCGCGCATTGGCCTCAACCGTGTCGAGATCGAGCACATAAGCATTGGCCGGCAGCTTACCTTGCTGGTGCAACCGGATAGCTGATTCGATGAAGGCGGGGTTGCGGCGGCGCAGAATCTCGAGAAACATGGATGGCTTCCTTCAGCGGTTCTTTTCGCGCAGCGACACGGCGACTGCGGTCAGGATAATGAGGCCGCGCACGATCATCTGGTCGGAGACCGACAGGCCCATCAGGATCAGGCCGTTGTTGAGCATGCCCATCATCAACGAGCCGACCAGCGCGCCGACCACGGAGCCCTTGCCGCCATTGAGCAGCGTGCCGCCGACGATGACGGCGGCGATGACCGTCATCAGGTCGGTTTCGCCGAGAGTATATTTCGCCGCCTGCAGGCGACCGGCATAGAGCAAGCCGGCAAGACCGGCGAGCCCGCCGCTGATGGTCAGCACGGCGAGCCTGATCCTGGGCACGCTGATGCCCGATACGCTTGCGGCGCGGGCATTGTCGCCGGTCGCCAGCACATGCGCGCCGAAACGGGTCTCGCGGAACACCAGGTGGCCGATGGCCACGGCAATCACCGACCACCAGACGAGTGAGGGGACACCGAGCAGCGAGCCGGAACCGAAGAAGCCGGTGAACGCTTCGTTGGTCACCGAGATCGAGCGAAGGTCTGTCATCGAACGCGAAACGCCGGCGAACAGGCCGAGCGTCGCCAGCGTCACCAGGAAGGAGGGCAGCCTGACATACGCCACCAGCACGCCGTTGATGACGCCGATCAGCAGGCCGGCGCCGAGGCCGGCGACTATCCCTGCCGGCATGCCGTACGCGTTGATGGTGACGGCGGCTGCAAGGGCCGCCACCGCCACGATCGAGCCGATCGACAAATCTATTTCGCCGGCCGACATGACGAAGACCAGGCCGATGGCCATGATCGTCACCGGCGTCGTCTGCAACACGATGTTCGATAAGTTTCGGACGGTGAGGAAGCCGCTGTCCCTCAGCACAATGGCGAAGAACAGGAAGATCGCCAGGAAACCGAGGTAGACGACATATTGCTGCAGATTGAAGCGGCTGGCGAAGCTGCCACCGGCGCTGGTGTTGGCACTGGACATTTTATTCCTCCGGTGGTGAGCGCTTCGCCTCGAGCCTATTTCACCGCGTCCGCGATAGCCGCCGGTACGTCCCTGTTGAGGGACTTCTTCCAACCGTCCTTCACCGTGTCCTTGGTGACGGCGATGGAATCTACGGCATAGAATGGTTCGGCCTTCTTGCCGACCAGAGAACCTGCCGAGGCGCGCGCCAGCGTCACGCCAATGCTGTAGGCCTCGTCGGCGACGAGGGCCGCGATGTTGCCGCCCTTGACCATGTCGAGCGCGGCAGGCTCATTGAGGTCGAGCGTGACAATCTTGGTGTGCGTGTTGCCGGCACCGCGCAAGGCCGAAAGCACGCTCAGCGCCGGTTCGGCCCAGGTGACATAGATGCCGTCCAGGTCCGGATGCTGGGTGATCATCGCCTGGGCGATGTCTTCGCTGCGCGCCGGGTCGGCCATGCCGGCCTCGGCCTCGATCTTCATATCGGGATAGTCCTGCTCGATGGTCTTCTTGAAGGCCTGGTCGCGCTGGTTGGTGACGTAGAAGTCGGCATCGTGGAAGATGTAGCCGATCTTGCCTTTCTTGCCGAGCGCCTCGGCCATGGCGATGCCGGCCTTGTTGCCCATCTGAAAGAGATCGTCGGAGACGATGGTGACATAGTCCCTGCCCTGCTTGTAGCCGGCCGGGGAATTGTCAACGAAGCCGAGCTTGACGCCGGCCTGGCGTGCCGGATCGTAGACCGAAGCTGCGGTCGCCGGATCGACGGGAAGCGACAGGATGATCGACGGCTTTTTGGCCATCACCGTCTCGATATCGGCCTTCTGTCGCGCGGCGTCGAAACCGGCATCGGTCTGCGCCACCACCTCGATGCCGAGGCGCTTGAATTCGTCATGGGCGCCGGCGTTGACGGCGTTGGTGTATTCGCTCATCTCGTGCCAGACGAGGGCGGCGGTGAACTTGCCGTCCTTGATCTGCTGCTCTTCGGCTGGCGTCAGCGTAAGACTGCTCGCCGGCACCGGCTTTTCACCATTCGGTCCTGTGGTGACGCCTTCGGCGGCGAAGGCGTGCATGGCTAGCAGGCTCGCCACTGTCGTTATGATTACAGATGCTTTGCGCATGTCCCGGTTCCCTTTTTGTTGTGTCGAAGAAAGCTCCGGTGCGGCGGGCCGCGCCGGAGCGAGAGCCTTACTTCGCCGCGTCGAGCACCGGCTGCGGCGCGTCGCGGTTGAGCGAGTCCTTCCAGCCCTGCGCGACATTCTCCTTGGTGACGGTCAGGGCCGGGGCGACGACGAAGGCCGGGGTCGGCTGGCCAAGCAGCGACTTCATGCCGGAAGCAGCCATGGCGCGGCCGAGTTCATAGGCCTTGTCGGCGACGAGGGCTGCGACATTGCCGCCCTTGACCATGTCGAGCGCGACCGGCTCGGCGAGGTCGAGCGTGACGATCTTGGTCCTGGCGTTGCCGGCGCCGCGTAGCGCCGACAGCACGCCGTCGGCCGGCTCGGCCCAGGTCACGTAGATGCCGTCGAGATCGGGATGCTGCAAAAGCATCGCGTTGGCCAGTTCCTCGGCGCGGGCCGGGTCGGATATGCCCTGTTCGGCGACGATCTTGATGTCGGGATACACCTTCTCGATGGTGGTCTTGAAGGCTTGGTCGCGCTGGTTGGTGACGTAGTAGGCAGCGTCGTGGAAAATGTAGCCGACCTTGCCCTTGCCGCCGATCGCCTTGGCCATCGCGTCCGCAGCCTGCTTGCCCATCTGGAATAGATCGTCAGTCACGATCGAAGCGTAATCGGTGCCCTGCTTGTAGCCCTTGGGCAAGTTGGACAGGAACACCAACTTGGTGCCGTCCTTGACCGCCTGGCGGAAGGCTTCTGCCGAGGTGACCGGGTCGAGCGGCAGCGCCAAGATGACGTTGGGCTTGGCGGCCAACGCCGTCTCGATGTCGCTGCGCTGGCGGGCGGAGTCGAACTGGGCATCCGTTTTGACCGCAATGGTGATGCCGGCGCGGGCGAATTCGTAGGTGGCGCCGGCGGTTACCGCATTGGTGAAATCGGACGAGGTGTGCCAGAGCAAGGCAGCCTTGTAGCCCTTGTCCTTGAGCGCGGCGATGTCGGCATCGCTTAGGATCACGTCGGCGCTCGGCGTGGCGCTCTCGCCCTGCGGGCCGACCGTCTGTGCGAAAGCTGGGTTGGCGGCAAGCATCAATCCGCCGGCAAAGGCGGCGGCGATCAGTGTCTTCATCGGCATGTCAGTTCTCCCATTTTGCTTCGTTGGTGGTTCAGTCGGCCACGCCGCAATAGCGGGCCATGAAGGCGGCGAAGCCGACTATGCCGGCAAAATATTCCTCGACATCGACGTGCTCCTCGAATGTGTGGCAATTCCTGATGTCGCCGGGCGCGCAATAGACGGCAGGAATACCGAGCTGATTGATGATGAAGGGGGACTCCGACCAGAACGGTGCGCCCTCGATGACGCCGCGTCCGCTCATTGCGCCGGCCATCGCGTCGGACAGCATGGCGACTTCCGCCCGCGTTTCGCCGATCTCGGCAGCGGTGCCGCCCAGCCTGTGGTCGCGGCCGGCGGGGTAGGCGAACTCTACCGAAATATCCGGATCGGCGATCGCGCCGCGCACGGCAGCCTCGATCTCGGCGGCGGCGGTGTCGAGGTCCTCGCCAGGCAACAGCTTGCGGATCAGCGAGAGCGTGCAGCGCTCGGGAACGGCAATGTAGCCGCCGCCGGCAAGCCCGGTGATAAGCAGGAAGCCGCGCCCGACCAGTTTGTGCTCGGCGCGCGCGGCGACCTCATCCGAATGCTTCCAAAGCGCCGTCATCGCGGCATGGCTTGCACGGAGCGCATCCTTGCCGAGTTCTGGCACACCGAAATAGGCGGATTTGCCGGTAATCGAGATATCGGTGATGAAGAAGCCGATCTGCGCCGCATAGACGGCCAGGCGGGTCGGCTCGACATAGATGGTGAAATCGGGTGCTGTGATCTCGCCGGCCTCGATGCGTCCGACGAAGTGCTTGATCCCGGCGGAAATGCCGGTGCCGGGCTGGCCGCTCTCCTCGTCGCCGACGAAAGCGAAGGCGACGTCGCCCTTGAGGCGAACGCCTGCCTTTTCGAGCAGCGCGAGTGCAGCCAGCGAAGCAGTGATGCCGGCCTTGAGGTCGCCTGAGCCGCGGCCCCAGACAGCACCATCAATGATCGGGGCGGCGAACGGATCCTCACGCTCGGTGCCTGCCCAATGCTCGCGCCAGCCGTCGACATGGACGGTGTCGGTATGGCCGATGAACAGCAGGCGCTTTCCCTGGTCGGCCCCCTTGCGCTCGCCCCAGATGTTGGGCCGCCCAGGAAGGAATTCCGTCCTGGTCAGGCCGCTGAGGTCAAGGTCGCGCATCCTGGCTTCGAGGAAGTCGACGAAGTTGGCTTCGTTGCCGGTGATGCTCTCGCGGTCAATGGCGCCGCGAAACAGCGTTAGTGCGTCGTCACGGTCGAGCGCTGCCTGTAGGCGGGCGGTAATATCGTGAGTCATATCGCGGCCTCCTTCAGCGCGGCGGCCTGGGCAGGCGGCAGCGAAATCCGGCCATCAGGCGCGTCGACGCCGAACAGCGTGTTGTGCAACTGGCCAAGGCCGATTGCCGCCGCGCCGATGAGGGCTGCGCGTGCGCCGAGTTCGCTCGCCTCGACCCTGACTGGATAGGGGAAGCATAGCGGCAGAAGCGCCTGCACCCTGGACAGGATTTCGGGCCGCAACCCAATCGAGCCGCCGAGGATAAACTTTTCTGGATTGGCAATTGCCGCGATTGCCGCAACGCCTTGCGCCAGATGGCGGGCAGTTTCGTCGAGCACGGCGAGCGCGTCCTTGTCGCCAAGCGCGGCATTCTCGAATATTGCCGGCACCGAGACCTGCCTGCCGGTGAGGGCGTGGTAGCGATCGGTCATGGCGTGGGTGGCCACCGCGCGTTCGAATGCGCCGGTGCGCAGTGATTCCTCGGCGAAGGGATCGGCGCCGATCGGCATAAAACCGATCTCGCCGGCGGCGTGCCCAGCACCCCGCACCAGATGGCCGCCCAGCATCAGCCCGCTGCCGATGCCGGTGCCGAGCGCGATGTAGGCGAGATTGTCGATGCCCTGGCCTTGGCCGAGCCAGTTCTCGCCAAGCACCGCGAGATTGACGTCGTTCTCGATCATCACCGCGACGCCGAGCGCTTCTTCGAAGGCATCCAGCACATTCATTGTGTCGAAGCCGGCAATGTTCGGCGCCATTAGAATGCGGCCGGTGGCCGGGTCAGGAGCGCCAGGCGCGCCGATGACGGCCAGGCGTATCTTCTTGCGCGCGACGTGCTGTCTGGCCGCGGCATCGAAGGCCAGCGCTGCAATCTGATCGACGACGAACTGGCCGCCGCGCGGATCGGTCGGTGTGGCGGCTTCGGCAAAGATCTGGCAGGCAAGGTCGGTCAGCGCGACCCGCACCTTGGTACCGCCAAGGTCGACGGCGATGATATAGGCTGCGTCGTGGACCAGTTCGTAGGTGACGGCGGTGCGCCCGACATGGCCGCTGGTGCGGCCGGTTTCCTGGACCCAGCCCTCCTGCTCGAGCCCGCGCATGATTTCGGAGATGGTCTGCTTCGACAGGCCCGTCAGCTTGGCGATCGAGGCGCGGGAGATCGGCCCGCCCTGGACGATCGCTTCCATCACGGAGCGCTGTGAGAACTGACGGGATATGCGCGGCAGGTCAGTCACATTGAACTCCGGTTAATTCGTTCTATGACCGAACTTATTATTCGGAACTGGACCTGTCAATGTATGTTCGCGAGCGGCCGTTTTTGCGTACGCGAACATTGATCCGAAGGCAGGATTCAGGCGCGTTGCTGTTGTTCGGCAGAAGATAAATGCGGTCAGCGAATGGCTGGATCAGCTTCTTGAATCAATTTGGCGAACAGCTTCGTAGCCATTGACGAATAACGATCATGCTAGTGTCTGAGGGTCACTGTTTTCTACAGGAGATCAATACAGCGGATGGTTCGCCGGTCCATATCTCTCGTATTCTCTCGTATGGGTCTGTCGAACCAAAGGACGATGAACGAGACTAACTACTGGCTTCGAGAATATTGGTGATGTACCGCGGGTCTGCCTCCCAGTGAATGGCTCAAATGGGGCCGGCAGCGGAACGTCCGCTTGCAGTTTGCAAACGTGGATAGCTACCATACCGCTTTCACTTGCAAAGGCGCGTTTGACGCCAACTGGTCTGGCCCGAAGCCGACATCTCCGTCCAGCATAGTCCGACCATGTTCGGCGCAAGCTGCTCGCTTGAACCGTGGGATAGAATTCCGCCAATTTCAGGCACGTGGTTGTCAGGCGCCTACCGAACTTGACAAGCAGTCTTGCAGGAACTGCGTTGAGCACTGAACGTTTGACCAAGCGCGGGCATCTCCGCCTTGGCTAAGGACCATCAATGTTCACGTTCATGTTTGCCACCGGCATCGAGAACAGCACCCCCACCATTCGACAAGGCCGGGAGCGCGTCGACGAAATGGAAAAATGCCGCTTCTACGAACGATGGCGCACCGACTTCGAACTGGTCCAGGATCTCGGGGTGCATTTCCTCCGCTACGGACCTCCCATCCACAAAACGTGGCTGGGTGATGGACGTTATGATTGGGCATTCGCCGATGAGACCTTCGCGGACCTGAAGGCGAAAGACATTCTTCCGATCGTCGACCTTTGCCATTTTGGCGTGCCGGACTGGGTTGGCAACTTCCAGAACCCGGACTTTCCGACACTATTCGAGCACTACGCCAGGGATTTCGCGATGCGCTATCCGTGGATCCAGCTCTTCACCCCAATAAATGAGATGTTCATCTGCGCCACCTTTTCGGCTCGCTGGGGATGGTGGAACGAACAACTGAGCAGCGACACTGCTTTCGTCACCGCCCTCAAGCACATCGTGAAGGCGAACGTGCTTGCCATGCGGGCGATCCTCGAGGTGCGGCCGGACGCCATCTTCATACAGAGCGAATCCTCGGAATACTTCCACGCCGATTCTCCCGAGGCGGTCGGCAGAGCGGAACGGTTCAACAGCGAGCGTTTCCTGTCGCTTGATCTCAACTACGGTCATGACGTCGACGCGCACACCTATCGCTATCTTCTCGAAAACGGGATGACGGCCGAAGAATACAGTTTCTTCCTGGAGAGCCATCTGCGCAGGCATTGCGTGATGGGCACCGACTATTACCAGACCAACGAACATCGGGTTTGGGCAGACGGAACGACGTCCGGGTCCGGCGAGGTGTTTGGCTATGACGAGATCACGCGGCAGTACTTCAACCGCTACCGGCTTCCCGTAATGCATACGGAGACCAACATCAGCGAAGGCCCCAATGGAGACGAAGCCGTCTATTGGCTGTGGAAAGAGTGGGCCAACGTGCTGCGGATCCGCAACGATGGCATCCCCATCGTAGGCTTCACCTGGTACTCGCTGACGGATCAGGTGGACTGGGACAGTGCGCTTCGGGAGAACAACGGACGGATCAATCCGCTCGGCCTCTATGACCTCGACCGAAATCCGAGGGCGGTGGGGCGCGCTTTCAAGGCGCTGATCGCGAACTGGAATAAGCTGTTGGCCACACAAAGTGTCTGCCTTGCTTTGCCGGTCTTTCTTCCCTCACAGCAGGATGATGCCATTGTTCGCGCGCAACAGGATTATGCGCGCAGCCTGCTCAGCGTGGATCGGGTCGCTGAAGGCTGGACTGAACCACTTGCTGCTCCCCAGAAAGAGGTCGAACCCGATGCGCCTGGATAACAAGACTGCATTGCAACCGGTGCTGCAAGCGGCATTGGACTGGCCATCGCCATGCGGTTGGGCACCGAAGGTGCACGGGTGAGCCGACGTGGGTGGAGGCAAGGTCGAGAAGGCGCGCATCGGTTCGACAAGGGGCGCGCCGGGGGAGGCCGCTATCACGGTGCTGTCGACTTGCGCTCACGCGTTCGGCAGGTTGGTAATAATCGTCAACAGCGCGCCGGCCTGATAATCTTTAAACCCATTGAGGCATTCACTAGAGCGGGCTGGCTGAAGTGCTGAGCGTCGACCTGCTGGGAGCAATTTATTTCGCCGGAAAGGCATTCGCTCATATGACATCTGGCGGCGTCATCGTAACACATATTGAGTGTGCGCGGTCGAGACGAGCTCCGCATGTCGAGCTATACGCCGCGGCAAAGGCCACCCTCCTGTCTCTAACCGAGACCCGACGCAGTTCGCACCTTGGCCGACTGGGCATGAATCCGGACGATTACCGAACCAAATGGAACCTGCCTCGCAATTACCCGATGGTGGCACCCAACTATTCGGGAAGCGTTCCGCATATCGCCTCTAACACCCAGTAGCGGACAGCTCTCGCCTGAGGCGTCAGTCGTCGTTGAAGCGCTCCGGCATCGCATTCGAGACCAAGGCTGGTGCACAAGGATCATGACATCGAATTCCACTCTATACAGGAACAAGTGCCTTTCCTCGAGATTAGGGTTCGACGCCGCAACGGCGTCGAACCCCAAAGGAGACTCACATGAAACGTAAGATTTTGACAGCTACAGCGATCTCTCTCTGTCTCGCCACCGCGGCCTTGGCGCAGTCGTCGGGAACATCCAGCGGCACGAACGGAACGTCCGGCTCATCGGCCGGGTCGGGTATGAGTTCTACGTCCGGCTCAGGCCAAAGCGGTATCCCGAGCGGCTGGGACAGCAAGCTCTCGGGCTCATTCTTCAGCGACGCCAATTCGGGAAGACTTCTGTCGCAGGATGAGATCCGCAAGAACTGGTCGTCCCTGAGCTCTGAACAGCAGGCACAGGTTCGCTCCGACTGCTCGAGAATGACGGCCAGTAACGGCACTGGCTCTGGCACAATGACCGGCACGTCAGGTAGCTCGGCTTCGACCGGCAGTGATACAACGGCGAGTGTCGGCACCGGCTCTGGCACAGCCACCGGCACTTCAGGCAGCTCTGGTTCGACCGGCAGTAACACCACGGCCAGCAACAGCACTGGTTCGGGTACAACCACCGGCACGTCGGGATCCTCGAATACAGCTGGCGATACGACCGCCAGCACCAGCACGGGTTCGGGCGCGAACTCGGCTGCTCAAATGGCTTCGATGCAGCAGCTCTGCACTCAGGTGCAAGGGATGTGAGTGAATGCGGCGCTCCGGGCCGGCTTGGCCGGATTAAGAAGAGGCCTTGAAGGCCCGGGCATCGCTTTGGTTTGGTAGCCATTTCGGCGCTGAAGTCGGCCGGAGACCGGGGTCACAACTCGGCGCTTGTCGCGCTGTTTCTCGATCGCCGGCGATCGTCCCTCGACAATAGCGCGCTTCGCGTCGAGACACTTCTCTCGGGCAAGGGTAAGTGAGATTCCGCCCCGCCCATACCTGCCTAGATAGACCGTCTCCTGGCGTCCGTTGAGCCTGTAGTCCAGCCGAACCAGATCGCACCACTGGGCATCGCGCGGACATACATGCCGTCACGGTCTGCAATCTTATAGATTTTCTATTTTGGTTTCAGTGCCTTAAGGGCGGCATCCGTCTGAAAAGTACCGTCAGTACAATTTCGAGGCTCTTCGGCAGAAATTTTGTTTTATCTTCAATTCCTTAAGGCATAAAAAAGTACCGTCAGAGCCTCATTGGATCTGACGGCACTTCGAAAAATCTGAGCTAGCAATATGCGGAAGGTCCGTCAGCCGGTCCGTCAATCCAATCTCTGCGCACCGATTGTCGCCGAATGGGTTTATATGTGTTGTCAAATAGTTATGGCGTACAATGGCGTGTTTTCGGCGGCGTTTGAGTGGGCCTGAATCACTCCCACTCGATGGTGCCTGGCGGCTTTGACGTCACGTCGTAGACGACGCGGTTGATGCCGCGGACTTCGTTGATGATGCGGGTGGCCGCCGCGCCGAGGAAAGCCATGTCGTAGTGGTAGAAGTCGGCGGTCATGCCGTCGACGGACGTCACGGCGCGCAGGGCGCAGACGAATTCGTAGGTGCGGCCGTCGCCCATCACACCGACGGTCTGCACCGGAAGCAGCACGGCGAAAGCCTGCCAGATGGCGTCGTAGAGGCCGGCCTTTCGGATCTCGTCGAGATAGATGGCGTCGGCCTCGCGCAGGATTTCGAGCTTTTCGCGGGTGATACCGCCGGGGCAGCGGATGGCAAGGCCTGGTCCGGGGAACGGATGGCGGCCAATAAAACTTTCGGGCAGGCCGAGTTCCTTGCCCAGTGCCCTCACCTCGTCCTTGAACAGTTCGCGCAGCGGCTCGACCAGCTGCATGTTCATGCGCGCCGGCAGGCCGCCGACATTGTGGTGCGACTTGATGGTCACCGACGGGCCGCCGGTGAAGGAGACGCTCTCGATGACGTCGGGATAGAGCGTGCCTTGCGCCAGGAAATCGGCGCCGCCGAGTTTCTTGGCCTCTTCCTCGAACACCTCGATGAACAGCCGGCCGATGGTCTTGCGCTTCGTCTCGGGGTCGGACTCGCCTTCCAGCGCGGAGATGAATTTTTCCGACGCGTCGACAAGGATCAGCGGCAGATTATAGTGCTGGCGGAACATCGCCACCACGCCGGCGGCCTCGTCCTTGCGCATAAGGCCATGGTCGACAAGAATGCAGGTCAGCTGGTCGCCTACCGCTTCGTGGATCAGCAAGGCAGCGACCGATGAATCCACGCCGCCCGACAGCGCGCAGATCACCTTGCCCTTGCCGACCTGTTTGCGAATTGTCTCGACCGCATGCTCGCGATAGGCGCGCATCGTCCAGTCGCCTTCGATGCCGGCGATGTTGTGCACGAAGTTTCTCAGCAGCCTGGCGCCATCCGGCGTATGCACAACTTCCGGGTGGAACATGATGCCGTACATCTTGCGCGCGACATTGCCGAAGATGGCGAAGGGCGAGCCTTCCGACTTGCCGAAGACTTCGAACCCCTTGGGCAGCGAGATGACGCGGTCGCCATGGCTCATCCACACCTGGTGGCGCTGGCCTGGCGCCCACAGGCCCTCGAACAGCGGGCTGTCCTTTTCGATCTCGACGAAGGCGCGGCCGAATTCGCGATGGTTCGAGCTTTCGGCGACGCCGCCCATCTGCACGCACATGGCCATCTGGCCATAGCAGATACCGAGCACAGGTACGCCGGCATCGAAGACGATCTGCGGCGCGCGCGGGCTGCCGATGTCCGATGTCGAGGCGGGACCGCCCGACAGGATCACGGCTTTCGGATTGATGCGCTTGAAGGCAGCTTCGGCCGATTGGAACGGCACGATCTCGGAAAACACGCCAGCCTCGCGGATGCGGCGGGCGATGAGTTGCGTAAACTGGCTGCCGAAATCGACAATCAGGACTGTATCGGGATGATTGGCTGTCGTCATGGCGAGCCTTTAGAGAAAGAAACGAGTCGGCGCAATGGGGTGCGCAACCCGACTTTCAGAGCGGCGCCGACTCTTGCCCAGGCTGCTCCTTGTGTAGCGTGCCGGAGCCGATGGCCTGTTCGAGCCGAGCGACCGCATCCGCCAGCTTCTCGTCGATGACATGCAGATATTCGGTCCAGTCGCCAACGTGGCGCAGATCGGCTGCACCGTCTGAAATGCCGCGCAGGCCGATAAGCGGGACATCGAACAACTGGCAGGCGCGCAGGCAGGCGAAGGTTTCCATGTCGACCATATCGGCGGCGATGGCGTCGTAGGCGGCGCCGGTGATGATGGCGCCGCCGGTCGACAGGCTGGCTTCTTTAATGCCCGGTATCCTGAATGATAGCGGGACGGTCACCGGCAGGTCGAGGAACGGCGTCGCGCCTTTTTCGAAGCCTAGCGGCGAAGCGTCGATGTCGCGATAGCTGACCGAGACCGCCTGGTAGATTTCCGTCTGCTCCAGTGTGCGGCTGCCGGCGGAGCCGAGCGAGACGACGAGATCGGGCAACGCCTTCTCGGATTTCAGCCATGACAGTTCGGCGCCGAGCCGCACACCTGCCTCTACCGGGCCGACGCCCGTCATCAGCGGCGTGAACAGTTTTTGCAGATGCGGACCGTACTCGGCCTGCGCCGCCATGACGAAGAGGACGTCCTTGCCACCAATTCGCGTAATTTTGGCCATCAGCCTGCTATCCCGTCACGGCCAACCACCGTCATCATCGTGCCGGTCATGGTCGCGATCAGCTTGGCCTCGCCATCGGCGGCAAAGGCGTACGCTTGGCCATCGGCGACAATGATGGTGCGGCCGGGTTTGGTCACCGAGCCGCGGAACAGGAAGCGTTCGCCCCGGCCGGGCGCCAGGAGGTTGACCTTGAACTCAATGGTCAGCACACCGGAATTTTCCGGCATCAGCGAAAATGCGGCATAGCCGCAGGCCGAATCCAGCGCCGTCGAAATCACCCCGGCATGCAGGAAACCGTGCTGCTGGGTCAGTGCCTGGGAATAGGGCATTTCGATCTCGATGATGCCCGGCGTCACAAGCGTCAGCTCGGCGCCGATGGTCGCCATCGCCTGCTGGCGGGCGAACGACGCCCTGACGCGGTCCTCATAATCGGGTGCGGGTACGATCTTTGCTGCCATGGCCATCGCCCTGATTTACCTGCAAAGCTTATCGCAGACGCCTGAACGCCACGCAAATGCTTTTGCTGCACTGCAGCAAAGCACTCAGTTCAACAGGAGCAGCGACGCGTTGAGCAAGGTGGCGAAGGCTACCCACGCGGCATAGGGCGCAAACAGCCAGCCGGAAACCCGATGGCGGTTCCACACCGTGGCTATGAACAGCGCAATGCTGGCGAGAAGAGCCAGGATCACGACCAGTGCCGGCCCCATCTGTTTGGCGCCGAAGAAAGTCGGCGACCACGCGAAGTTCAGAACAAGCTGGAGGGCCCAGATCTTCATCGCGGCGCCTGCTCGTTCCCGCTCCCATGTCCGCCAGCCGGCTACGGCGATCAGCACATAGAGGAGCGTCCAGGCCGGCGCGAAGACCCAGTTGGGCGGGTTGAAGGGCGGCTTGGCGAGCGAGGCATACCATTCACCCGGCAACGTCGCATAGCCGATCAGCAGGCCTCCGCCGAGCACCAGAATGAGGAAAAGCAGAAGCGACACATATCTTTGCAAGAATTCTACCCCGTCTGGCGGCCGACGCCGCGCATCTGCAACTGGCGCTATGTCAGCTGTCAATCGCAGCGTCAATTCGCCCCACGCAGCGCACAGAAATAGAACCCGTCGGTGCCGCTCAGCGCCGGCGACAGCGAGATGTCGCTTGTCTTGCCGATCCGGGCGGCCGCTGCGTGACCGGGGAAGCTGATATCCCAGAGCGCGCGATGATCGACCGGGACAAAGCCCTTGTGGCGCTCGCGAAAGGCGGCGATCTGCTCGCCATTCTCCTCGTCGAACACCGAACAGGTGATGTAGACCAGCAGGCCGCCGGGTTTGACATAGGCCTTGGCCGCGTCGAGGATCGCCGACTGCTCGCCCTTGCGGGCATCGAGCTGTCTCTGCGTCAGCCGCCATTTGGCGTCGGGACGGCGCCGCCAGGTGCCGCTGCCGGTGCAGGGCGCATCCACCAGCACGATGTCCATGTGGCCTGCGAGGGGGCTGAGCTCGGCCGGCTTGGTGACGACCTGGACGTTGCGGTTTTCCGAACGGCGGATGCGGTCGAAGATCGGCGCCAGCCGCGCCTTTTCGGCATCATGGGCGAAGACCTGGCCTTTGTTGGCCATCGCCGCCGACAGCGCCAGCGTCTTGCCGCCGGCGCCGGCGCAGAAATCGAGCACCTGCATCCCGGCTTGCGCGCCGGCAAGGGCGGCAACGATCTGCGAGCCTTCGTCCTGGACCTCGAACCAGCCTTTCTGGAAGGCCGGCTCGGCCTGTACGTTCGGGTGCCTGCCGTCGCCGTCGATGGGCGGGATGCGAATGCCTTGTGGCGCGATAGCGGCTGCCTTGGCGCCGGTTTCGGCGAGTTCCGCCAGCACTTTGGCGCGGTCGGACTGCAGCGTATTGACCCTGATGTCGAGCGGCGGGCGGGTCGCCAGGGCAGCACCTTCCGCAACCCAGTCTGTGCCAAAGGCTCGTTCGAACAACGGCGCGCACCAGTCAGGTATGTCCGCCCGCACCGCCTCCGGCGCGTCTTCAGGCCGGCGCTCGGCCAGCGCCTGCAACTCGGCGGCGCTGAGCAGCGGCGGCGCGAACTTGTCACCCTGGAGCGCATCGTTAAGCGATTGCGGCGTCTGGCCCCATTCGATGAGCAGCGCGCCGAAGCCGATGGCGCGGGGCGTGTCTTCACCCAAAAGCCAGCCGGCGGAACGTTTGTGGCGCAGCGCGTCGTAGACGATGTTGCCGATCGCCGCGCGGTCGCCGCCGCCCGCAAAGCGATGCGACAGGCCCCAATCTCTCAGCGCATCGGCCACCGGCCGGTGGCGCCGGCCAATGTCGTCCAGCACTTCAATGGCTGCCGCCAGCCGTCCGCCCAGTCGCATTCGTCATTCCATCTATCGAGCACAGTATCTTTCGGCCTGCTCTTAGAGCGTTTCGCGTCGAGATTGAACCCCGCTTGAATTTCGCGGCGACGAGGCCTTCCGCTCGCGGCCGACAATTTCCCCGCCGGCAAATGTCCGCCCGCCGGCGATAACAAATCTCAAATATATGCAAGGTCTCTAATGTTGGTAACTGGCCGCCGTAAGCACGATCTGTGGCGCAATTGCTCTGCTTTCCAAGCTTTTGCGTTGGGAATACTCTTTGCGCCATGATTCGCGGCGCGGAAAAGCGGACCGACGGATCGATACGAGGAGAGGGCAATGAAAACGTATCTTGCGGAAGTTCTAGGGACATTTCTATTGGTGTTTATCGGCACGGCGTCGGTGGCGACGGGTGGCTTTCTCGCCGACTTGCCGCTGGGCCAGGAAGCCATCGGCCTGGCGTTCGGCATCGGCCTGATTGCGGCGGCTTACGCGGTGGGTCCCATCTCAGGCGCACATCTCAACCCGGCCGTCACGCTCGGCGTCTTCCTTGCCGGCCGGCTGCCGGCCAAGGATGTCATTCCTTACTGGATCGCGCAGATCATCGGCGCCATTCTGGCCTCGCTGGCGCTGTGGATCATCGTCTCCGGCCAGACCGGCGGGCACACCACCGGTTTCGGCGCCAATGGCTGGGACGTGGCGAAATGGGGGACGAGTTCGGCCTTCCTGTGGGAGCTGATCGGCACCTTCACCTTCGTCACCGTCATCCTCGGCGTCACAGCCGAGAAGCACTCGACGGCGTTCGCCGGCCTGGTCATCGGCCTGACGCTGGCCGGACTGCACTTCGCAATGATCCCAGTGACCGGCACCTCGCTCAATCCGGCGCGTTCGATCGGCCCGGCGCTGTTTACCGGCGGCGCAGCCCTCAGCCAGCTCTGGCTGTTCATCGTTGCGCCGCTGATCGGCGGCGCAATCGCTGGCGTCGTCGCCAAGGCACGCATCTTCGAAAAGGACTGATTTCGAAGCCTGCGAAAACGAAGGGCGCGGGCCTCGGCCCGCGCCCTTCGTTTGGGAGGTTGTATCAGGCAGCGATGTCGAAACGGTCGGCGTTCATCACCTTGGTCCACGCCTTGACGAAATCGCCAACGAATTTCTGCCCGGCATCCGCCGACCCGTAGACCTCGGCCAGCGCGCGCAGCTGCGCATGCGAGCCGAAGATCAGGTCGGCGCGTGTGGCGGTCCACCTGACTGCCCTGGTCTTGCGGTCGCGTGCTTCGTAGACCTCATGCGAGCCGGGCTCGGAGGCCGGATCCCAGATGGTGCTCATCGAGAGCAGGTTGACGAAGAAGTCGTTCGTCAGCGTGCCCGGCCTGTCGGTCAACACACCATGCTTCGAGCCGCCGGTGTTGGCGCCGAGCACGCGCAGGCCACCAACCAGCACCGTCATCTCCGGCGCCGTCAGGTTGAGCAGTTGCGCCCGGTCGACCAGCATGGCTTCGACCGACATCGGCGGTTTGCCCCTGACATAGTTGCGGAAGCCGTCAATTTTCGGCTCGAGCGCCGCAAAGGAATGGACGTCGGTCTGCGCCTGCGAGGCGTCGGTGCGGCCGGGCGTGAAGGGGACCTTCACCGCATTGCCGCCATCCGTTGCGGCTTTCTCGACCGCGGCGACGCCGCCGAGCACGATGAGGTCGGCCAGCGAGACCTTCTTGCCGCTTGCGTTGAACTCGTTCTGGATGGCTTCGAGCTCCGCCAGCACGGTAGCCAGTTCGACAGGCTGGTTGACCTCCCAGTCCTTCTGCGGCGCCAGGCGAATGCGCGCGCCATTGGCGCCGCCGCGCTTGTCGGAGTTGCGGAAGGTCGAGGCCGAGGCCCAGGCGGTCGAGACCAATTGCGAAACGCTGAGGCCCGAAGCCAGGATCTTGGCCTTCAGCAATGCAATGTCCTGGTCGCTGACCAGCTCATGGTCGACGGCCGGAACCGGATCCTGCCAGATCAGCTCTTCCTTCGGCACCAACGGGCCGAGATACCGCACGACCGGCCCCATGTCGCGATGGGTGAGCTTGTACCAGGCACGGGCGAAGGCATCGGCGAACTGCTCCGGATGCTCATGGAAGCGGCGCGAGATCTTCTCATAGGCCGGGTCGGCCCGCAGCGCGAGGTCGGTGGTCAGCATTGCCGGCGCATGACGCTTCGAGGGATTGTGCGCGTCCGGCACCGTAACCGCGCCAGAGCCGCCCTTCGGCGTCCACTGATGGGCCCCGGCCGGGCTCTTGGTCAGCTCCCATTCGAAGTTGAAGAGATTGTCGAAGAAGTTACTGCTCCACTGGGTCGGCGTCGTCGTCCAGGTAACTTCGAGGCCGGACGTGATCGCATCGCCGGCAATGCCGGTGGCATGCTTGCTCGACCAGCCGAGGCCCTGCGCCTCGATGCCCGCGCCTTCCGGCTCGGCGCCGACAAGTGCTGCATCACCGGCCCCATGGGTCTTGCCGAATGTGTGGCCGCCGGCGATCAGCGCCACGGTTTCCTCATCGTTCATTGCCATGCGCGCGAAGGTCTCGCGGATGTCGCGGGCCGAGGCCAGCGGATCCGGCTTGCCGTTCGGCCCTTCCGGGTTGACGTAGATCAGGCCCATCTGCACCGCGCCGAGATGGCCGTGCAGCTCACGGTCGCCGGAATAGCGCTTGTCGTCGAGCCACTTGGTTTCCGAACCCCAGTCGACATCCTGCTCGGGCTCCCAGACATCGGCGCGGCCACCGGCAAAGCCAAAGGTCTTGAAGCCCATCGATTCCAGCGCGACGTTGCCGGTGAGAATCAACAGGTCGGCCCAAGAGATCTTGCGGCCGTATTTCTGCTTGACCGGCCACAAAAGCCGGCGCGCCTTGTCGAGATTGGCGTTGTCCGGCCAGCTGTTCAGCGGCGCGAAACGCTGCTGGCCCGCACCGGCGCCACCCCGGCCGTCGCCGATGCGATAGGTGCCGGCGCTGTGCCAGGCCATGCGGATGAACAGCGGCCCGTAATGGCCGAAATCGGCCGGCCACCAATCCTGCGAATCCGTCATCACCTTGTGCAAATCCTCGATCACCGCATCGAGGTCGAGCGTCTTGAACTCCGCGGCGTAGTCGAAAGCTTCGCCCATCGGGTCCGAAAGGCTCGACTGCTGGTGGAGAACGCCGATGTCGAGCTGGTTCGGCCACCAGTCGCGGTTGGTCCTGGCGGAGGTTCCATGCGCGACCGGGCATTTGCCGGCGCTGTTGTCGTCGGTCATCGCGTCCATCTTGGCCTCCGAATTGCTGATTTATGTGTTGGTTTTTCCGGGCCGGCCGGGAGCCGCGCCACTCTGGAATGGTTCCAGACTAAGCCGTCTCTTCGATAAAAACAAATTGCCTTTCCTGTTTGTTGCGATAGGTTTTCCTTATGATTGGCCTGACGGTGCGGCAGATGCAGTATTTCGAGGCTTTGGCGCAAACGCTGCATTTCGGCCGCGCCGCAAAACTCGCCGGTGTCAGCCAGCCGGCGCTGTCCGCGCAGATCGCCGAGATGGAGCAAAGGCTGAACTGCCGGCTGTTCGAGCGCGGCGGCAAGGCGGTGCGGATGACGGAAGAGGCGCAAGCGCTGCTGCCACGCATCGAGCGCATCCTGCGCGACATCAGCGACGTCGAGACGACGGCCCGGCGCGGCCGCCCGGCCATGGAAGGCCGCTTCCGGCTGGGCATCATCCCGACCGTGGCGCCGTATCTTTTGCCGCATGTGCTCCCGGAGCTGAAGCGGCATTTTCCGTCCCTGCAGCTCGAACTGCGCGAAGCAGTGACGGCATCACTGGTCGAGGACACGGCAACCGGACGGCTCGACGCCTTCATCGCCGCGCTGCCGCTCGAGCAGCCGGGCCTGGTCACCGAGGAACTGTTCGCCGACCGCTTCTTCCTCGCCGTGCCAGCCGGAGATCCAGCCTTCGCCTCGCCACCGGTGCCGCCGGAAAGCCCGGCGCTGGAGCGGTTGATGCTTTTGGAGGAAGGCCACTGCCTGCGCGAACAGGCGCTGGCCCTGTGCGGCAGCGTGCGCCCGGTGGCAATGGCAAGCTATGGCGCCACCAGCCTGACGACGCTCTTGCAGATGGTGGCGCATGGTCTCGGCGTCACGCTCATCCCCGAAATGGCGGCAAGGCCGGCCAGCGCCATGCCGGACCTCAAGATCGTGCCGTTCCAGGAGCCAATGCCGCAACGCACGATCTGCCTGGCCTGGCGCCGCAACAAGGTGCGGCATGATGAGTGCGTCGAGTTGGCGAAGATCATTCGCGGGCTGGGTGGGATGGTGATGGGGGGGTGAGTCGTTTGGGTCTTGGATGTCGCCTTGGGAACCCCGAAAAAAAGCTCAAATCAGGCGCGTTCGAGAATACCCGCCTTGGTGGCTGGTCGCCAGATCGCACCAAAGCCTCAAGGGATAAATACCAGAAATACATACGTAAAAAACACAACGGCATGGACGATTCCGGTCAGGAAGGTCGTCCTTTCGTTGCTAAAGCTTACGCCGCATATGAAAAGCGCTAAAACCAAAAGTACTGCGTCAGCTTCCGGGAGCCCCAGGGTTAAGCCTCGTCCCGTAAGCAGGCTGGCTGCTGCGACCGCAGGTATCGTCAAGCCAATCGTGGCGCAAGCCGAACCCATTGCGACATTCAGGCCGCGCTGCAGCTCATTGTTGAGTGAAGCACGAACCGCCGAAATGGCTTCCGGCATCAAAACCAGACCCGCGATCATTGCCCCCACAATGCTGTCAGCCTGGGTCATCTGGTAAGCAACGAGCGCATTTTCAACACTTGCGGCGACCTGCTCGGCGAGCATGACAATTCCGATCAGTCCGATTATCAGGAGCAGAGCGCTGGAAGAGATGCTTTTGTGAGGGGCGGTTCGCGCCGAAAGGTCGTGTGCCAGTCCTTCGATGAAGTCGTCCCGGTGCCGGACGGTTTGCGCGAACACAAAACTTGCATAGAGCAGCACGGAAAGTACGCTCACAAGGCCAAGCTGAGCTGCCGAAAATGTGCCGGCATCGGTGGTCCGTGTATAGGTCGGCAGGATAAGCGTCATGACGGTCAGTGCGGCCAGAACCGCCAGATATGCGCTTGTCCCTTGCCGGACAATTGCCTGCTTGCGATGACGCCAGCCGCCAAACGTGAGACACGTCCCCACAACGCCGGTGGAGGCAATCATCACCGTCGAGAAGACGGACTCACGTGCAAGCGTGGGGTTGTTCTCTCCATGCAGCATCATGGAAACGATGATCGACACCTCGATTGCCGTCACGGCAAAAGTCAGCACCAATGTGCCGTAGGGTTCCCCCACACGGTGGGCCACCGCCTCGGCGTGATCGAGCACCACGAAAATAGTGATGAACATGATCGCACTCGAGAGCGCTCCGACGAGAATCCTGACGCTCGGCGAACCTTCGTCCATCGATAGCCCGCTGACTCTGACCGCAACGGCCAGTGCCAGCGCGGCCAAAGGCATCGCATAGGAAGTCGCTGATCGTGCGAAACCAGTCATTCAAGCCCCAATGCGTTCGGCGAACCTTGCGGAAGCCTGTCGAGCACCCCAATGTCGTTTCGAAGCGGGCAATCCCGTCCCCCGGCGTTCAACCCTCAAGCCGTCTTCTGCACCACCAGCCCCAGTTCCTCCACCATCGCCTCGCGCATCAGAAACTTCTGCGGTTTTCCCGTCACCGTCATGGGCAGTTCGGTGCGGAAGCGGATGTAGCGGGGGATTTTGTAGTGGGCGATCTGGCCGGCGCAGAAATTCTTGATCTCCTGCTCGGTGGCGATCTGGTTGGGCTTCAGCACGATCCAGGCGCACAGCTCCTCGCCATATTTGGCGTCGGGAATGCCGAACACCTGCACCTCCTTGACCTTGGGATGGCGGTAGAGGAATTCCTCGACCTCTCTGGGATAGACGTTTTCGCCGCCGCGGATGACCATGTCCTTGACCCGGCCGACAATGTTGCAATAGCCCTTGGCGTCGATGGTGGCGAGATCACCGGTGTGCATCCAGCCGTCGGCGTCGATCGCCTCGCGGGTTTTTTCCGCGTCGTCCCAGTAGCCTTTCATGACGGAATAGCCGCGGGTGCACAGCTCGCCCGGCGCGCTGATGGCGACGGTGGCGCCCTCGGCGTCGATGGCCTTGACCTCGACATGCGGATGGATGCGCCCGACAGTGGAGACGCGTTTTTCCAGCGGGTCGTCGACGCTGCTCTGGAAGGAGACGGGACTCGTCTCCGTCATGCCATAGGCTATGGTCACCTCTTCCATATGCATCAGCGACACCACCTTCTTCATCACCTCGATCGGGCATGGTGAGCCCGCCATGATGCCGGTGCGCAGGCTGGAGAGATCGAAGCTGGCGAAATCCGCATGGTCGAGCATGGCGACGAACATGGTCGGTACGCCGTAAAGGCCGGTGCAGCGTTCCTGCGCCAACGCCTTCAGCGTGGCGCCGGCGTCAAAACCCTCGCCCGGGAAAACCATGGTTGCGCCTTTGGAGACACAGCCCATCGTGCCCATCGACATGCCGAAGCAGTGGTAGAGCGGCACCGGGATGCAGAGCCGGTCGTCGACGGTGAGCTTGATCGCAGCGGTGACGAAATTGCCATTGTTGACGATGTTGGTGTGGGTCAGCGTCGCGCCCTTGGGCGCGCCCGTCGTGCCTGATGTGAACTGGATGTTGATGGCCTCGCCCGGCTTCAGCCCTTCGGAGATGCGGTCGAGGCTGTCATGCTCGTCGCGGCCGGCCATCGACAGCACATCGGCGAAATTGAACATGCCGGGCGAGTTGTCGTCGCCCATGCGAATGACGATCTTCAGCGTCGGCAATTTCTGCGCCTTGAGCTTGCCGGGGGTGGCCTTGGCGAGCTCCGGCGCCAGCGTCTCGATCATGCCGAGATAGTCGGAGGTCTTGAAACTGGCGGCGGTGACCAGCGCCTTGCAGCCGACCTTGTTGAGGGCATATTCCAGCTCCGTCAGCCGGTAGGCCGGGTTGATGTTGACCAGGATCAGGCCGATGCGAGCTGTGGCGAATTGGGTGACCAGCCATTCCCAGCGGTTGGGCGACCAGATGCCGACACGGTCGCCTTTTTCGAGGCCGAGCGCCAGGAAGCCGGCGGCGAGCGTATCGACCGTGTCCGACAATTCGCTCCAGGTGAAGCGCTTGTCCTGTCCGACGAAGACGGCAGCATCCTGCGTGGCGTATCTGCCGACCGTGTCGGAGAAAAGCTGAGGGATCGTCTTGTCGAGCAGCGGCACCGAACGGTCGCCCGACACATGTGCCCGGCCGTCGAGCGGAGCGATGAACGCCCTGCCGCGCCCGCGCAGATTGGTGGCGTTCTTAAGCTCGTCGAGATTAATCGCCATCGCCGTTTCCTCCCGATGAGTGAGCCTAGCAGCCTGATGGGGTGGTGGAAAGTACAGGCGGTTCCCCTCCCCCTCGAGGGGAGGGTGCCTCGCGAAGCGAGGCGGGTGGGGTCCTCGGCGAAGTGCTCGACTTCCTTGGTCACGGTCGACCCGGCTTGGGTGGTCTCGCGTCGAGCACTGCCGGAGCGACCCCACCCGTCCATCCGCCTTTGGCGGCTGTCCACCCTCCCCTCAAGGGGGAGGGAGCGCGCTCATCTTCGCGGCTATTTCCCGCACTAGCGCCTCATCCGCAGCAGCACGATCTTTCCTGGCAGCCACGAGGCAGGCCTGCGACTTCAGCACAACCCCATCGGCCAGCACCTTGAGATGGTTGGCGCGCAGGGTCGAGCCGGTGGTGGTGATGTCGACGATGACATCGGCAAGGCCTGCCGCCGGCGCGCCTTCGGTGGCGCCGAGGCTTTCGACGATGCGGTAGACCTGGATGCCGTGCTTTTGCGAGAAGAACTGCTGCGTGAGCCGCCAGTATTTGGTTGCGATCCTCAGCCGCCTGCCGTGGCGCTGGCGGAAATCGGCGGCGACATCGTCGAGATCGGCCATAGTATCGACGTCGAGCCAGATGCCGGGCACCGCGACCACGACATCGGCATGGCCGAAGCCGAGGCGAGCGACGATTTCGGCGCGCGCCTCCCAGTCGGCGAGGTTTTCGCGCAGCAGATCCTCGCCGGTAATGCCGAGGTCGACCGAACCTTGCCCAATCTCGCCGGCGATTTCGGACGCCGACAGGAACGCCACCTCGATGCCCTCCGTGCCGTCGATGCGGGCGCGGTACTGGCGCTCATCGCCGGGCAGACTGACGGCAAGCCCGGCCCTGGCCAGCACCTCCAAGGCCTGCTCCTTCAGCCGGCCTTTCGACGGGATCGCCAGCGTGATCATTGCGGCTCTCCCCGCAGCGCTTCGATGCGGTCGAGCCAGACGGAGAAGCCGACGCCGGGGATCGGCGTCTTGGCGCCGAGCAGGGTCAGCAGCCGGTCGTAGCGACCGCCGCCGGCCAGCGGCCGCTCGCCACCAAGTGCTGCGATCTCGAAGACGATGCCGGTGTAGTAATCCAGCGGACGGCCGAAGGCGGCGTCGTAGCGGATCGTCTTTGCAGGCAGGCCATGTGCCTCGATGGCTTTGGCGCGGGCGGCGAATTTTTCCAGCGCCGCGCCCAGCGAAAGCCCGGCAGAGGCCGCAAAACTTTCGAGCGCAGCACTCGAGCCGTCGAGCGGCACGTCGATGGCGAGAAAATCCCTGAGCGCTGCAAAGGCCTCGTTCGACAGCCGCACGCTGCGCAGTTCGGCCTTTTCGATCAGCCGCCGGGCAATGTCGACTGGCGCGCGCCCGCCGGAGCCGGACAGGCCGGCCTCTTCCATGCCGCCGGCAATGTGGGCGGACAGCGCTTCGAGATCGCCATCGAGCACAAGGGCCGCGGCTTCGCCGTCAAGCTGACCGTTGCGTGGCGGATTGGCGAGATCGGACAACGCTGCCTGCAGCATCGGCGCCGAACCGAAGGCGCGCGCAAGTCGCATGCGCCAGCCGCGCGGCAGGCCGAGGGCCGCCAGCACCGCCTCGAAGATGGTCTGGTCGCCGAGCGTGATCGCAAGAGGTTGCGCCGGCAGCACCAGCTGCAGCAGCGCATGCGCATCGGCCAGCGAACGCGCATCGGCCTTGGCCGTATCGCGGTCGCCGAGATCCTCGATACCGGCTTGGAAAAACTCGTTGCCGCCCTCGCGGCGCTGGCGGAACACTTCGCCGAGATAGCAATAGCGGCGCGGCGTGCCGGCCTGCGAGGCGATGTGGTCGAGGCAGACGGGGATGGTGAATTCGGGACGAAGGCACAGCGTCTTGCCGGTCTCGCTTTCGGTGAGAAAGATGCGGCGGCGCAGATCCTCGCCGGCCATATCGAGGAATGGGTCGGCCGGCTGCAGCACCGCGACCTCGACCGCATGGGTGTTGCGGGTGGCGAAGAGCTTGGTGATTTCGGATGCGATGGCGGGATAGCGAGTCATCGGCTGGTTGGGTGCGAGGCACCCCCCTCTGGCCTGCCGGCCATCTCCCCCTCAAGGGAGGAGATTGGCAGCTTGGAGCGCAGCGCCTCTTCTTCAACGCCGGAGATTGGCGAAACCATGCGCGACATCCAATCTCCCCTCTTGAGGGGGAGATGGCCGGCAGGCCAGAGGGGGGCGTTCATGCGCCACCCTTCGCACGGTCAGCGGCCTGCGCAGCCAAAATCTTCTTCACCTCGGCGACCAGCTCAGCCTCCGGCACCGTGACCTGTGCCGGTCTTGCGGCGCGCCATTCGGCGTTGTCGGTGATCTCAGCCGACATCCGCGCGCCTTCGATCAGATCCTTGATCTGCAGCTCGCCCTTGGCGCGCTCGTCGCCGCCCTGGATAACGGCGACCGGGCTGCCGCGGCGGTCGGCGTATTTCAGCTGCGCCTTCATGCCGGCGCCGCCGAGATACATTTCGGAGCGGATGCCGGCGGCGCGCAGCTCTGCGACCATCTTCTGGTAGCGGCCAAGGCTATCGGTATCCTTGTCCATGACCAGCACGACGACCGGCGCGATGACATCGGTGGTGTCCAGCTTGCCGAGGTTCTTCAGCGCCGTCATCAGGCGGGAGACGCCGATCGAAAAGCCGGTCGCCGGCACCGGCTCGCCACGGAAGCGCGAGACCAGCCCGTCATAGCGGCCGCCACCACCGACCGAACCGAAGCGCACGATCTGGCCGTCTTCGTTGGGGATTTCGGCCAGAAGCTCGGCCTCGAAAACCGGGCCGGTGTAGTATTCGAGGCCACGCACGACGGAGGGATCGATTGCGACTCGGTCATCGTAGCCTGCCGCAACTAACATCTTTCCGATATCGAACAACTCGTTGTAGCCATCGAAGCCACTTTGAGTTGCGTTGGCATCGCCACCAAATTTGAAGAAAGCGGAACGCAGCACACCTAACGGCAGCGAATAGCAGCCAGCTTCTTGAGCTTGGGCAGCTAGGAGGTCTAACTCGTTAGGTTTCCTATAAACTGGCTCGTCGGGTGATAAACCGACATCTGCTACTGTACGCCCTTCAAAGCAGGCAAACAGAAATTCAAACTTATCAATCTGCCCCTCATTCAGTCCGGCGCCCTTGGCGAAATCGCCATCCCCTTCCTTGCCGCCGTCCCACCGTCCTGGGCCAAGCAGGAGCCTCACGCCTTCCGGTCGGAGCTTGTCCAGCTTGTCGATGGCGCGCAGCACCGTCAGCCGGCGGCCGGCATTCTCATCGCCGCCAAGGCCAATCGCCTCCAGCACGCCATCCAGGACTTTGCGGTTGTTAACGCGGATGACGTAGTCGCCGCGTTTGATGCCGAGCGCTTCCATCACGTCGGCCATCATCATGGCCATCTCGGCATCGGCCGCGACCCCCGGCGTGCCGATGGTGTCGGCGTCGAACTGCATGAACTGGCGGAAGCGGCCCGGGCCGGGCTTTTCATTGCGGAACACCCAGCCGGACCGGTAGCTGCGATAGGGTTTTGGCAGCCGCTCAAAATTCTCGGCGACATAGCGCGCCGTCGGCGCGGTCAAATCGTAGCGCAGCGACAGCCACTGCTCGTCATCGTCCTGGAAAGAAAATACGCCCTCATTAGGCCGGTCCTGGTCGGGCAGGAACTTGCCCAGCGCATCGGTGTATTCGATCAGGGGCTGGTCGGCCGGCTCGAAACCGTAGAGCTCATAGACCGAACGGATCGTCGCCATCATCTTCTCGACGGCGCGGATATCGTCGGCGCTGCGGTCGGCAAAGCCGCGCGGCAGCCGCGCTTTCGTCTTTTCCGATTTGTCGGCCATGGGATGGGTCTTTTCGCTAAGTAATCGATGACTTGTTTGGAGTCGGCGTGTCCTAACCGAAGCGGCTTGGTGCGGCAAGGGTTTGCGCTCTTTCCTTCTCCTTCGAAACAAAACGCACCAAAAGGAAACAATTCCGCCATCGGCGCGGCATCGTGCCGACACAATCAGAGCCGATAAGCGCGCCGAAACAAAGGGTTGGGGCCATGACTGCGGCACGCAAATTCGATATCAGAGACGGCGGCTTGCATGAAGTCCGGCTGCGGCCGGCCGAGAGCCGTGCGCATGTGACGGCGAGCCCCGGTCCGTTTGAGGTCACTGCCGACGAGCGCAAGGGTTCCACCGTGCGCGAGGCGCTGATGACTGGATTGCTGGTGATTTATCCGGCCTTTGCGGCACTGGCGGCGATTGTCGCCGGGCTTTTTCTGACGGGCGCCAGCGGGACGTGAGTTCCTTACCCTCCCCCTTGTGGGGAGGGTCGACGCGTAGCGTCGGGGTGGGGGTGCGGCGCCAAGATACCCCCACCCGCGCCTTCGGCGCGACCTCCCCACAAGGGCCCACAAGGGGGAGGTCGGGGGACAGCGCCCTACTTCGGCCTCTTAAAGGCCTTGCGTTCCTTCTCCACCTGCTCCCGGCACACGCACCCTTCGAGATGGTCATTGACCAGGCCCATCGCTTGCATGAAGGCATAGACCGTCGTCGGTCCGACAAAGCTCCAGCCGCGCTTTTTCAACTCCTTCGAAATCCTGATCGAAACCGCTGTCGTTGGGTTGGCGCGCAGGTGGGCGAGGTCGACGATCTCCGGCCGCTCGTCCGGCCCCGGCTCGAACTTCCAGAACCAGGCGGCCAGCGAACCGAACTCGTCGACCATTTCGCACGCCCGTTTGGCGTTGTTGATGGTCGAGACGATCTTGCCGCGGTGACGGATGATGCCGGCATTGGCGACCAGGCGCTCGACATCCTCGTCGGTGAAGGCGGCGACCTTGTCGAAGTCGAAACCGGCGAAGGCCTCGCGGAAATTCTCGCGCTTGCGCAGAATGGTCAGCCAGGACAGGCCGGACTGAAAGCCTTCCAGGCAGATTTTTTCGAACAGCCTGCGGTCGTCGGCGACCGGCCGGCCCCATTCATGGTCGTGGTAGTGCAGATAGTCCGGCAGATTGCCGTGCCAGAAGCAGCGCGTGATCCCGTCGGAGCCGGTAAGCAGTCCGGTGTTGTCTTGCGCCATGGCCAATCCATCCGTTAACGCGCTTTCGCGCTGCATTTACCGCGGCTTTACCAGATTCCTGAACCCGGCGGTAACCACACCAAAAGGTTTACTGACAAAGCGGCATTTTACGCATTCCGATTCATGTTTCGGTTGCCGCTTCGCGCCAAGGATCGCGCAACCGGGGGCAAGTTCCGCCTCCGTCCGTTCGACGATCAAGGTGCGTTCCGATGAAGATCTTTTTGCGTTCCGTGCTCGGCGCCGTGGCCATTCTGGCCGCCGGCGTCACCTCGTGTGCCGCCAACGACCGCTATGCCGACAGGCCGCCGGTTATGGTGAGCCCCGACCTTTCAGCGCCCTGGGTGCTGCAGCTTGGCCGCGCGCCCGGCATCGTGCGGCAGAGCCGCCAGTTCGTGCAGCAGCAGCCACGCCTTCGCTATGCGCAGCCGGCGCGACCCGATCGGGTGCGCACTGCTTCCGTGCAGGCGCCGGCCAAGCGCGTGGTGATGCGGCCGCAGATCAATCCGCTCTACCTGCCGCAGGAAGTCGCCTATGACGGCCCGCAGAAGCCGGGCACGATCGTCATCGATACGACGCAGAACTTCCTGTTCCTGGTCGAGAAGAACGGCAAGGCGCGGCGCTATGGCGTCGGCACCGGCAAGCCTGGCTTCGAATGGTCTGGCACGCACAAGATCACCAACAAGCGCGTCTGGCCGGACTGGCGCCCGCCAGCGGAGATGATCAAGCGAGAGGCCGCCAAGGGCCGCTACCTCCCGACCTATCTGGCCGGCGGCGAGGAAAACCCGCTTGGCGCCCGCGCGCTCTATCTCGGCACGACGGAATACCGCATCCACGGCACCAACCAGCCATGGACCATCGGCGGCTCGGTGTCTTCCGGCTGTATCCGCATGCGCAACGAGGACGTGGTTGACCTTTACGAGAGGGTCAATGTTGGAACGACCGTGGTCGTGATATAGTCGGCTACCGAATCATCTGGTTCAGAAGGCTAGACCTTCAGGGATCGGGAAGAGTTTACGGGGGACGGGCCGTGTGGGGATGCGGCCAGTCAGAAAAGGGCAGCCTGGGAAACCGCGCTGCCCTTTCTCTTTGCATCGGTAGCTGAGCCAGGCTGCGCCAGAACGTCGCGCCAGGGGGATGACGGTTCGCTTTCACGCTGCCTTGCCGCATTTCCCCTGCTATAGGGACGGCCAAACTCCCCTGCGCCAAACTCGCTGCAAAGGTTCAGCCATGTCTCCGCCAGACGATAGCCGCTATCTCCGGGGCGGTCCGGTCGCCCAGCGCATCATGGCATCCGTACGCGAGGATGCCGCCATCGCCACCGCCGAAGGTTTTCCGCCCAAGCTGGTGTCGATCACCGTCGGCGATACCGCTGCCGTCGATGTCTATGTGCGCAACCAGCGCGCCAAGGCCGCCCTTGCCGGGATCGGTTTCGAGGAGCGGCGGTTCCCCGCCGACATCAGCGCCGGCGAACTCGAGGCGGCGATCCATGGCCTGAACGCCGACCCGCGCGTCACCGGCATCATCATCCAGCGGCCGGTGCCGGCCCACATCCCGATCAAGACGCTGCAGGCTGCGGTGCATCCGCTGAAGGACGTCGAGGGCATGCATCCCGCCTCGATCGGCAACATCGTCTACAACCAGCTCGATCTCGCGCCCTGCACGGCGGCGGCCTCGGTCGAGCTGTTGAAGGAAACCGGCCTCGACCTCAAGGGGCTCGAAGTCGTCGTCGTCGGCCATTCCGAGATCGTCGGCAAGCCGATTGCCTTCCTGCTGATGAGCGAAGGCGCAACGGTGACGGTGTGCCATCACATGACGCGCTCGGTGGCCGCCCATGCGCGCCGCGCCGACGCACTGTTCGTCGCCGTCGGCAAGCCCAGGCTGATCAAGGCCGACATGGTGAAGCCCGGTGCGGCCGTCATCGACATCGGCATCAATTCCGAGATCGGCCCGGACGGCACGAGCCGCATCGTCGGCGACGTCGACACCGAGAGCGTGAAGGAAGTCGCGTCCTGGATCACGCCGGTGCCCGGCGGCGTCGGTCCGATCACCGTGGCGATCCTGCTGCGCAACACAATGGTAGCGCTCAGCCGCCAGCGCGCGCGCTACCAGGCGACGTATGGCGTGGTGGACCGGCTGGCAGCGGAATAGCTGCTTACTCGGCGGCGACCAGGTTTCCTTCGGAGACGCCCTCCGGCTTCGGACCACCATAGGCCCAGTCGAGCAGCTTGATCGTGTGCACCACCGGCAGCTTCGCGGCGGAAGCGATCTGGGTGATGCAGCCGATGTTGCCGGTGGCGACGATTTCGGCGTCGGTCGCCTCGATGTTCTTCACCTTGCGGTCACGCAACCTTGCGGAAATCTCCGGCTGCAGGATGTTGTAGGTACCGGCGGAGCCGCAGCACAGATGCCCCTCGCGCGGTTCGCGCACGACGAAGCCCGCCTTGGACAGCAATTCCTTCGGCTGGCGGATGATCTTCTGACCGTGCTGCATCGAACAAGCGGAGTGGTAGGCGACAACGGTGCCCGGCTTGCGCACCGGCTCCGGCAGATCGAGGCCTGAGAGATATTCGGTGATGTCCCTGGCCAGCGCCGAGACCCGCGCGGCCTTGTCGGCGTAGGCCGGATCGAGGCGCAGCATGAAGCCGTAATCCTTGATGGTGGTGCCGCAGCCCGACGCGGTGATGACGATGGCGTCGAGCCCGCCCTGGTCGATGGCACGCGTCCACGCATCGACATTCTGCCGTGCCGAGGCAAGGGCTGCTGCCTCGCGGCCCATATGATGGACCAGCGCGCCACAGCAGGCTTCGCCCTGCGGCACCACGACCTCGACGCCAAGCCTGGTCAGCAATGCAATCGTCGTCTCGTTGATGGCGGGGTCGAGCACCGATTGGGCGCAGCCCGTGAGAATGGCGACGCGGCCTCTCTTCGTCCCCTGCCCGGCATGAATGCCGGAAGAGGCCATTGGCGAGACCGTCGGGATCGAGGCCGGTGCCAGCTTCAGCATCGCGCTGAGCGGCTTCAGGGCCGACACCTTTTCGAACAGACCAATGAATGGCTTGCCGAGTCTCGCCAATTTCAGCGCGGCGCGAAAGCGCGCGGGATAGGGCAGCACGAAGGCCAGCATGGCGCGGGTGAGCCGGTCGAGCAGCGGCCGCTTGTAAGTTTCCTCGATATGGGCGCGGGCATGGTCGACCAGATGCATGTAATTGACGCCCGACGGGCAGGTGGTCATGCAGGCCAGGCAGGACAGGCAGCGGTCGATATGGGTGACGATCTGCTTGTCGGCCGGGCGGCCGTTCTCCAGCATGTCCTTGATGAGATAGATGCGGCCGCGCGGCGAATCCAGTTCGTTGCCAAGCGTCACATAGGTCGGGCAGGTGGCGGTGCAGAAGCCGCAATGCACGCATTTGCGCAGGATCTTCTCCGATTCCGCGACATGCGGATCAGCAAGCTGGGCAAGGGAGAAGTTGGTTTGCATTATCTTAGCCTTGGGCCATGCGGCCGGGATTGAGGATGGACTTGGGATCGAACTCGGCCTTGAGCCGCGCCGACAGTGCGGCCTTATGCGGTGCCTGCGGCTCGAACACCGGGACGGCGGCGCGATGCGAAGGGGTGGCGCGCACCAGCGTGGCGTGGCCGCCGCCAAGCTTTCTGATTAGCCCGCGCAGCAGGGCGGCCTCGGGATCGCCCTCCTCCATGCGCAGCCAGACCAGCCCGCCCTGCCAGTCGTAGAAGGCGCTGGCACCGATCTGCATGCGCAGCGTCAGCACCATCTGATGGGCCTGAGACGGCGCCATGGAGACGCGCCAGACCGGCTTTTCGCTACTGTCGGCGAATGGCGTGCAGTCCCTTATGTCACGCCAGAGGGTATGCGATGTCTCACCTGCGATCTCCTGCAGCGGGCCGGCATTTTTCAGCAGGGTCTTCAGCGCCTCAATGCGATAGGCGACCGATGGGCCAAACCCTTCGACGCGCAGCAGCGTTGCAGCGTCGGTGCCTAGACTGCCCCCGGCAACGCGCGCGGCGATGCGTTCGGGCAGATGGGCCGCGCTCGACACTTCGGCGCTGGAGCCGAGCGCCAGCGCCATGGCGGCAGAGGCGGCATCGTCGAGTAGGCCGCGCATGGCAAGCGTCACCTCGGTCTCGGCCGCCGGCAGCACCTTGAAGGTGACATCGGTGAACACGGCCAGCGTGCCCCAGCTGTTGGCCATCAGCTTCGACAGATCGTAGCCGGTGACATTCTTGACGACGCGGCCGCCGGACTTGAAAGCCTCGCCGCGTCCGGCAACCGCATTGATGCCCAGAATATGGTCGCGCGCGGCGCCCGCCTTCAGCCGGCGCGGGCCGGACAGGTTGGCGGCAAGCACGCCGCCGATGGTGCCCTTGCCGGGCTCGCCGCCGAGTAAAGGACCGTAATCCATCGGTTCGAAGGCGAGCTGCTGGCCGTTTTCGGCGAGCAGGTTTTCGATCTCGGAAAGCGGCGTGCCGGCCTTGGCCGACAGCACCAACTCGGCCGGCTCGTAGAGGGTGACGCCGGTGAGCTTCGAAAGATCGAGCGTGTGTTCGCTCTGCTGTGGCCGGCCGATGCCGCGCTTGGAGCCGTGGCCGATGATTTCCAAAGGTGACTCTTCCGCCGCCGCCCATTGGACGGTGGAGAGGATCTCGGCCGATGTGGTGGGGGTGAAGGTCGTCATGGCGAAGATGGGTCGAGTTCCTTCGCGCCCCCCTCTGTCATGCCGGACATCTCCCCCTCAAGGGGGGAGATCGGAAGTCGCGTCCGATTTCGCCAATCTCCGACCTTGAAGGAAGGGTAAGGCGCGCAAGCTGCCAATCTCTCCCCTTGAGGGGGAGATGTCCGGCAGGACAGAGGGGGGTGTTCACGCGCCAACTTAGCCACTCAAAACCTCGGAATGTCCGGAAACGCCACCTGGCCGCGATGCACATGCATGCGTCCAAGCTCCGCGCAGCGGCGCAGTTGCGGGAACACTTTTCCCGGGTTGAGCAGATGGTTGGGATCGAAGGCGCATTTGACGCGCATTTGTTGGTCGAGGTCGATCTGGTTGAACATCTCCGGCATCAAATCGCGCTTCTCGACGCCGACGCCGTGCTCGCCGGTCAAGACGCCGCCGACCTTGACGCAGAGCCGCAAGATGTCGGCGCCAAAACTTTCCGCCTTGTCGAGTTCGCCCGGCACGTTGGCGTCATAGAGGATCAGCGGATGCAGATTGCCGTCGCCGGCGTGGAAGACGTTGGCGACGCCGAGGCCGTATTTCTCCGACAGTTCGCGCATGCCGGCGAGCACACCCGGCAATTCCTTGCGCGGGATGGTGCCATCCATGCAGTAATAGTCGGGCGAGATGCGGCCGACCGCCGGGAAGGCCGCCTTGCGACCGGCCCAGAAGCTCAGCCGCTCCTGTTCGGATTGCGAGACGCGGCATGTGGTGGAGCCGTTCCTGTAGGCGATCGCTTCGACGAGACCGATCAGGTGATCGACCTCGACGCCCGGCCCGTCGAGTTCGACGATCAGCAGCGCCTCGACATCAAGGGGGTAGCCGGCATGGACGAAATCCTCCGCGGCATGGATCGCCGGCCGGTCCATCATCTCCATGCCGCCAGGGATGATGCCGGCGCCGATGATGTCGGCGACGCATTGGCCGCCCTGCTCGCTGGTCGGAAAGCCGATCAGCAGAGCGCGGGCCGTCTCCGGCTTTTTCAGGATGCGCACGGTGACCTCGGTGACGACGCCGAGCAGGCCTTCGGACCCCGTCATGACGCCGAGGAGATCATAGCCTTCCGAGTCCAGATGATTGCCGCCAAGCCGCACCACCTCGCCGTTCATCAGCACCATCTCGATGCCCAGCACATTGTTAGCGGTCAGGCCGTATTTCAGGCAGTGCACGCCGCCGGAATTTTCAGCGACATTGCCGCCGATCGAGCAGGCGATCTGGGAGGATGGATCGGGCGCATAGTAGAAGCCCTCCTGCTCGACGGCGGTGGTGATGCCGAGATTGGTGACGCCGGGCTGAGCGACGACGACGCGATCGGGATAGTCGATCGCAAGGATGCGGTTGAAGCGGCTCATGACCAGCAGCACGGCATCCTCGAGCGGCAACGCGCCGCCGGAGAGTGAGGTTCCGGAGCCGCGCGGCACGACACGGATGTTGCGGTCGTTGCAGTATTTCAGCACCCGCGACACCTGCGCCACCGTTTCCGGCAGCACCACGACCAGCGGCAATTGCCGGTAGGCGGTGAGACCGTCGCTTTCGAAGGCGCGCATTTCGTTGGTGGCGTCGACGACGCCCTCGCCCGGCACGATGATGCGCATATCGGCGACGATCTCCGCCCGCCTTCGCATCGTGGCGTCGTCTGGCTTGGGCATGACAAGGCCGGACATCGGCGGCGTCCTCCGCTTAGCTGGTAAAAATCTTTTACCAGTTACATCCGGATGTTGCAAACACCGCGTCGGGCAAAGAGCGTACTGCCCGCCTTCCGCAGCGGCAATCTGCCGCTATGGATCTTAACCCTCCCCCTTGTGGGGAGGGTCGCGAACGCAGTGAGCGGGGTGGGGGTCCGCGCGACGAAAGCTCTTTACGAGCACCCTCACCCCGATCCGCTATGCGGATCGACCCTCCCCACAAGGGGGAGGGTAAAGTGCGCTCCTACTCCCCCGGATGTTTCGCCGGCTCGGAGTGCATCCGCCTGACTCGCCGCACGCCCCACCAGACCAGCAGGATGGCGACCGGCACCGCCGCGGCAGTGACGATTTCGGGTGCAAAGGCATGGCCGAAGATCGATGCGCCCTTGGCGAGATAGGAGATCAGGCCGACGACATAGTAGGACACTGCTGCCACCGACAGGCCCTCGACCGTCTGCTGCAACCGCAGTTGCAGCCGGGCGCGGTTGTTCATCGACGCCAGCAGATCGCGGTTCTGCTTCTCGACCTCGACATCGACCCACGTGCGCAGCAGCGTCGTGGCGCGGGTCAGTTTTCGCGACAGGTTGGCCTGGCGCTCCTCGACCGACCGGCAGGTGCGCATGGCGGGTGCCACCCGCCGCTGCAGGAAGCCGCCCCAGGTGTCGTAGCCGGGCACGGCTTCTTCCTCCAGCGCTTCCAGCCGCTCGACAACGATGCCGTCATAGGCGCGACTGGCGCCGAAGCGATAGAGGCTGGAGGCGGCATCAGCCTCGAGTTCAGCGGCAAGCTCGGTCAGGTCGGCGAGCAGCGTCTGGCTGTCGCGGGTTTCAGCGGCCTTCATTTCCAGCGTGGTCTGCGCCAGCCGGTCCTCGATGCGGCGGGCGCGGCCCGACAGCGTCAGCGCCAGCGGCAGGCCGAGCATGGCAAGCGTGCGATACGTCTCGACGTCGATCAGCCGCTGCGACAGCGCGCCGGTCCGCGCCGGCGTCAGGCCGCGATCAAGCACCAGGATGCGGGTCAGGCCGTCGCCGTCCTGGCGGAAATCGGTGACGATGGCCGCATTGCCGCGCTCGACCAGCGAATAGCAGAGGCTCGTCGGGTCGAAGGCCGCAATCAGCTTCTCGCTTGCCGGCGTCCATTTGCGGATCTCCAGCCTTATGCCTGAGATCACCGTTCCCGGCGGCGAGAACCCGTTGCCGAAAGGAGAATCCTCCTGCGCCCTGCCGCTTTCGGCAAGCGGCCCTTCCCAAAGATAGGTCGAGAATTCCGTATGCCGCTCCCAGCGCAGCGTACCCTTGCCCCACTTCATGGCGTGGTGGCGGGCATGACGGTCGGGCGCCGCGATGCCGAGGCGCCGCGACAGTTCGGAGAGCACGGCCATGTCGACGCCGGAGCCGCCCTCGGTCATGAAGGCGAGTTGCACAAGCACGCGCGGCTTCTCGATCAGCGGATGCGGCCGGGCATGTACCTCGCCGATCGCGCCGGGCCGTCCCTCATGCGCGGGAAAGCCCATCACGCTGCCCTGGGCGCGCGGCTGGAATTCGAGGTTGGACGTCTCGTCCGACACGGTGGTCCCCCTGTTCTCGACCCTTCGTGTGATGGCGTCCTCTAAAGGCAATCCATGAGGCGCGTAAACACCAAAGTCTAGCATCGTAGGTCCTGCCGGCGCGACGCGCAGACCGACCCGATTGGGCAAATTGGATAAATAATTTGACCAGTTGGCGACGCTGGCTTTATCTTGCGCGACGCCGGTTCAATTTCCCAGGCCCCCGTTGAGCGATATTTTCTCCAGGATCGAGCATTCGCGCACCGCCGACGAGGTGGTGCAGCAGATCGAAAGCCTGATCCTTGAAGGCGTGCTGCGCACCGGCGACCGGCTGCCGGGCGAGCGCGAGCTGGCGCGCCAGTTCGACGTGTCGCGGCCGATCCTGCGCGATGCGCTGAAGGCGCTGGAAGGGCGCGGGCTGCTGATCACCAAGGCCGGCGGCGGCACCCATGTCGCCGACGTCATCGGCCAGTTGTTCACCAAGCCGGTGACCGACCTCATCTCGATGCACCGCAAGGCGGTGACCGACTATCTGGAATACCGCCGCGAGATCGAAGGTGTTGCGGCCGAATATGCGGCGCGGCGCGCGACAGCGGACGACATTGCGCTGCTCGACCGCATCATGGCGCGCATGGACGAGGCGCACCGCACCGGCGATTTCGACGACGAGGCGGAAATCGACGTCGAGTTCCACCATGCTGTGTGCGAATGCGCGCACAACATCATCCTCTTGCACACACTGCGCTCCTGCTACCGGCTGCTGTCTGAAGGCGTGTTCCAGAACCGGCTTCTGGTGTTCAGCGTGCCCGGAGCGCGCGAGGCGCTGCTGGCCCAGCACGGCGCGATCTACAAAGCCGTGAAGGCCGGCGATCCCTCAGCTGCCCGCCAAGCGGCGATGGACCATATCTCCTATGTCGAACGCTCGATGCTCGAGGCCGAACGCAGCGGCGACTGGCAGCGCGTGTCGCGGCTCAGGCTCAAGCAGCGCTCCGACGCCGACGACGGCTTCAAGACGACTGGCTAACGAGGAACCACCATGAGCGACATCCTCACCATTGCCGATCTCAAGGACCTGGCGCGCCGGCGGGTGCCGAAGATGTTCTACGACTATGCCGATTCCGGCTCCTGGACCGAAAGCACCTACCGCGCCAACGAGGAGGACTTCCAGAAGATAAAATTCCGTCAGCGCGTGCTGGTCGACATGAGCAACCGCTCGCTGGAATCGACCATGATCGGCGAGAAAGTGGCGATGCCGGTGGCGCTTGCCCCAACTGGAATGACCGGCATGCAGCATGCCGATGGCGAGATGCTGGCCGCGCAGGCGGCAGAGGAATTCGGCGTGCCGTTCACGCTGTCGACGATGAGCATCTGCTCGATCGAGGATGTCGCGTCGGTGACCAAGAAGCCGTTCTGGTTCCAGCTCTACGTGCTTCGCGACAAGGATTTCGTGCTCGACCTGATCGACAGGGCGAAGGCTGCAAAATGCTCGGCGCTGGTGTTGACGCTCGACCTGCAGATCTTGGGGCAGCGCCACAAGGATGTCCGCAACGGGCTGTCGGCGCCGCCCAAGATGACGCTGGCCAACATTGCCAACATCGCCATGCGGCCACGCTGGCTGATGGGCATTGCCGGCACCAAGCGCCGCACCTTCCGCAACATTGTCGGCCATGCCAAGGGCGTCGGCGACGTCGCTTCGCTGGCATCGTGGACGACGGAGCAGTTCGACCCGCATCTGTCGTGGAAGGATGTCGCCTGGATCAAGGAACGTTGGGGCGGCAAGCTGATCCTGAAAGGCATTCTCGACAAGGAGGACGCGCTGATGGCGGTCGAGACCGGCGCCGACGCCATCATCGTTTCCAACCATGGCGGGCGCCAGCTCGACGGCGCATCGTCGTCAATCATGGCGCTGGAAGAGATCGCCGATGCCGTCGGCGACAGGATCGAGGTGCATATGGACGGCGGCATCCGCTCGGGCCAGGACGTGCTGAAGGCGCTTTGCCTCGGCGCCAAGGGCACCTATATCGGCCGCCCGTTCCTGTACGGATTGGGCGCCATGGGCAAGCAAGGCGTGACCCTGGCGCTGGACATCATCCGCAAGGAGATGGACATCACGCTGGCACTGTGCGGCAAACGGCTGGTGACCGAGATGGGCAAGGACCAGTTGCGGCGATAGGGTCTTGTTCACCGATTAGACCCTAGCCTCGCTGGATCACGGAGACGAAGCCGCCTTGACCGAGACCGGCATCCACTACCTCGACGCGCGCGCACCCGATGGCATGCGCCTCTATGCGATCGGCGACGTGCATGGCCGGCTCGACCTGCTCGCGGCCATGCATCGCCGCATCGAGAGCGAACTCGAATACAAGCCGACCAGCGATTGGCGCGTCATCCACCTCGGCGACTATGTCGACCGCGGACCAGAGTCCAAGGGCGTCATAGACTTCCTGATCGAGGTACAGAAACGCGATCCACGGCATCTGATGCTCGCCGGCAACCACGATATCGGCTTCCTCGATTTTCTCGACGAGCCTGACCCGGAAGGGCTGTTCATCCGCTATGGCGGCGTGCAGACGGCACAATCCTATGGCGTCGACCTAGCGGGACACGCAAGCTGGTTCGGCAAGGGCGAGGCGTTACGGCGGGGACACCAGGCACTGGTCAATGCTGTACCGCAAGCCCATGTCGACTTCCTGCGGTCGCTGCAATTGTCACTGATATCAGGTGATTTCTTCTTCTGCCATGCCGGCGTCAGGCCTGACGTGCCGCTGGAGAGCCAGAGCCCGCAGGATCTGGTCTGGATCCGCGACGTCTTCCACAACCATCCAGGGCTTTACCCGAAGGTGATCGTGCACGGCCACACACCGGTGCCGCAGGCGGAGGTGATGCCGAACCGCGTCAATGTCGACACGCTCGCCTGGCAGTCAGGCATGCTCAGCGCGCTCGCCGTGGACGGCGCGGACAAGCGTATCCTGACTGTGCAGGGAAAAGCGTTTTAGCGAAGCGCGGCGGTGACGCCGTAGCCGTCGACGGCCTGATGGTTGTTGGCTGCATCGGCGGAATAAATGCCGAGACCGCACAAAACGATGGCAGACAGCATGACAAAGGACAGAAGCGCTGCTTTCACGGACGTCATCTCTAGTTGAGCTTCCTGCATCTGGGCACGAGGCGGTTACCAATGGGTTGAAACCGAGAATTCGTCTCAAAGTTTCGACGATTTCGCGCTTGTAGGTCGATTCTGTATCGGCGGTGTGTCGCGCGGATCACACAGAAGGTTCATCGCGGTTGCATTGCCGATGCATAGCGCGCGCCTTGTAGGATGGCGTTCGGCCACAAACCAAGGACGAAAGAAGTTGTCCCCGGCAGATTCCCCGCCGCGTGCCAATTATGCAACGGCCGCGCGTTGGCTGGGTTCAGATCGTCGCCACCCAGGCGCGGGCAATGGCCAAGCCCGCGGCATCAGCCTCGGGGCCGTTGAGAGCCATTTCGCTGTCGAGGCGGTCGTGCCAGTCGGGATGGCGATCGGCAATCAGCGGCGCGAAGGACGTGCTCCAGTCCCTCACCATCGGCCGGTCGGCCTCGAAATGGAACTGGAAGCCGTAGACGGCGCGGCCGATACGGAACGCCTGGTTCTCGGCAATTTCGCTGCCGGCAAGCCGCACCGCATTTGACGGCAGCGCGAAAGTGTCGTCGTGCCATTCGAAGATGGGGAAATCCTGGGGAAGTGCGCCAAGCACCGGATCGGTTCTGGCATCCGGCGTCAGCGATACCTTGTGCCAGCCGAATTCCGAGGCGCCGCCGATCTGGTTCTCACCGCCGAAAGTGCGGGCAACCAACTGGCTGCCCAGGCAGATACCGAGAACCGAGCGATCCTTGGCGGCGAAATCGCGGGTCAGTTCGAGCAGCGCCGGGAAATACGGGTAGTCATCGTCGGCCAGCGCATTCTGACCGCCGCCCAGCATCACCATGGCATCGTGTCCGGTCGCGTCGTCTGGCAGCGCATCGCCCTTGTAGGGCCGGCGCAGGTCGAGATCGGCGCCGGCTTCGGCGAGCGCGGCACCAACCTGGCCAAGGCCGGTGTTGTCGTAGTTCTGGACCACCAGCACCCGCATCGCAAAACCCTGCTGACATGAAATGACGCGACGAGCGATATCATGTCGCCAGCATTGCAGCCAAGATGCGTATTCGGGAGAGAGCTATGCCACTGCAGAACCGGGTCGATCCGTTCGGCGCCATCCATGCCAAATCCGAGCGCGGCCTGTTCACCGGCAATCGCGGCATCATCCACGATCCTGAGACCAAGACGCTGCTGAAAAAGCGTTGGGCCTTGCCGGCCTGGATCATCTGCGTTTGCGAATTCCGCAATGTGCGGCGCGAGCCGATGGGCAGGAACCGGCCGGGCGGCAGGGCCGGCTGGACCGAGTTGTTCTTCCTCGACGAGGTGACGGCGCTGGCCGCCGGGCACCGTCCCTGTTTCTATTGCCGGCGTGAGCGAGCCACGGATTTTGTCGGGCGTTTCGGCAAAGTCTTCGGTGTAAACGAACCGCGCGCGCCAATGGTGGACAAGCGGCTGCACAAGGAGCGGCTGGCTTCGGGCGGCAAGCCACCCGATGTCACCATGGGAGAGCTTGCCGAATTGCCGGACGGAGCGATGATCGCGGATGGCGGCTCGGCCTATGCGCTGCGCGGCGGCAACGCGCTGCCCTGGTCGTTCGCAGGCTATGGCGATGCGGCGGCCTTCGACAGCCTTGCCGGCCGTTCGCTGCGCCTGCTCACACCGGCCACGACCGTTTCGGTGCTGCGGCACGGTTTTGAACCGGTGTGGCATCGTTCCGCCGAGACTTGACGCCAGGCACCGCCTCGCCCATTCCTCGGCGATGCGCGCCAATTACAAGATGCAGCGGCTGTTCTTGGCCGACGATCTCGCAGCCGACATCGAATTCGATGCCGGCCAGCAGCAAAGCCATTACCTCATGCATGTGCTGCGGCTCGGCGAAGGCGCCGAGATTCTGGTCTTCAACGGCCGCGACGGCGAGTGGTCGGCGGCGATCGCTTCGACGTCGAAGAAGGCGGTGCGGCTGAGAGTGCTCAGCCAACAGCGGCCGCAACCGCCTTTGCCCGATCTAGTTTATTGCTTCGCGCCGCTGAAGCAGGGGCGGCTCGACTATCTCGTGCAGAAGGCGGTGGAGATGGGCGCCGGCATCCTGCAGCCGGTGATCACCCAGCACACGCAATTGGCAAAACCCTCCATCGACCGGCTGCGCGCCAATGTCGTCGAGGCGGCCGAGCAATGCGGCATACTGGCGGTGCCGGAAGTGCGCGAGGCCGAGAAATTCGAGCGCCTGCTCTCCGGCTGGGACAAGGAACGCCGGCTTATCTTCTGCGACGAGGATGCCTCGACCAACAACCCGCTGCCGGCATTGCAGGCAATACCTGAGAGGAAGCTGGCGCTGCTGGTCGGGCCGGAAGGCGGCTTTTCCGACGACGAACGCAAGATGCTGCGGGCGCTCCCCTTCGTCACTGCCATCCCGCTCGGACCGCGCATCCTGCGCGCTGACACAGCAGCTGTAGCGGCGCTTGCGGTGATGCAGGCGACGGTCGGAGACTGGTAAGAAGCGTAAAGATCAATTCCTGTTGACCTGTGGCTCAGGATTTTTCGCTTGATCGGCTGCTGACATTTCGTCCATTTAGCGCCGGCGGGCTCCGAGAGCCGCAGAGGGGGCCCCATGGCGCGCGACACAACAGATTTCCGGCCAATCGAAGGCATCGACGAACTGGTCGAGCATCTGGCCGAAGGCAACAAGCCGCGCGACAAGTGGCGCATCGGGACCGAGCACGAGAAGTTCCCCTTCTATGTCGACGGGAACGCGCCGGTGCCCTATGGCGGCGAGCGCGGCATCCGCGCCATCCTCGAAGGCATGCAGCAAAAGCTCGGCTGGGACCCGATCATCGATGACGGCCGCATCATCGGCCTGGTCGAGCCGACCGGACAGGGCGCGATCTCGCTGGAGCCTGGCGGCCAGTTCGAGCTGTCCGGCGCGCCGCTGGAAACGATCCACCAGACCTGCCGGGAGGGCAATGCGCATCTGGCGCAGGTACGCGAGATCGCCGAGCCGATGGGCATCCGCTTTCTCGGCCTCGGCGGCAGTCCGAAATGGTCGCTCGCCGAGACGCCGAAAATGCCGAAATCGCGGTACGAAATCATGACCCGCTACATGCCCAAGGTCGGCACCAAGGGGCTCGACATGATGTATCGCACCTGCACCATCCAGGTGAACCTCGACTTCGAAAGCGAAGCCGACATGCGCCGCAAGATGCAGGTGTCGCTGAAGCTGCAGCCACTGTCGACGGCGCTGTTTGCCAACTCGCCCTTCACCGACAGCCGGCCGAACGGGCTGCAGAGCTGGCGCGGCGACATCTGGCGCGACACCGACAACCAACGCTCGGGCCTGCTCGAATTCTGCTTCTCGCCCGAGTTCGGCTTTGCCGACTATGTCGAATGGGCGCTCGACGTGCCGATGTATTTCGTCATCCGCGACGGCCACTATCACGACATGACGCACATCACCTTCCGCCAGTTCATGGCCGGCGTTGCCCGCAATGAAGTACCGGACGGACTGCCCACCATGGGCGACTGGGCGAACCATCTGTCGACCCTGTTCCCTGACGTCAGGCTGAAGCGCTTCCTCGAAATGCGCGGCGCCGATGGCGGGCCGTGGCGCCGCATCTGCGCGCTGCCGGCCTTCTGGGTCGGGCTGCTCTATGACGAGGCCGCGCTCGACGCCGCCGAGGCGCTGACTTCGAGCTGGACCTATGAAGAAACGCTGGCGATGCGCAATGCGGTGCCGGAACAAGGCATTTCCGCGCCGTTCCGCAACACGACGCTGCGTGAGATCGGCCGCGATGTAATGACCATTTCGCGCCTTGGGCTGAAAAATCGCGGCAGGAAGAACCGCGACGGCTATGACGAGACCTCGTTCCTCAACACGCTGGACGAAGTCGTGGCGCGCGGTACCACCAGTGCCGAGGAAATGCTGTCGGCCTACCACACGCGCTGGGGCGGCTCGATCGAGCCGGTGTTCATGGAATATGCGTATTAGCGTCGCGCCTTGAGCAGCGGCAAAAGCCGCTTCAATCGAACATCGAAACGAACTAGGTTCTCCCTCGAGGATTTCCGGGAGGAGAAACCGATGCCTACCTTGTTCGACATATTGGCGCAGGCGCAGAACGGCAACGGCATGCAGGCGCTTGCCCAGCAGTACGGGCTTTCCATGCAGCAGACGCAGGCGGCTGTCGCCGCTCTGCTGCCGGCCTTCTCGCAAGGGCTGCAACGCAACACCGCCGATCCCTATGGGCTCGGCGCCTTCATGACGGCGATGGCGAGCGGCCAGCACGCCAAATACTTCGAGGACGCGACCAGGGCGTTCTCACCGCAAGGCGTCAATGAGGGCAATGGCATTCTGGGTCATCTGTTCGGCTCGAAGGAGCTGTCGCGCGCGGTGGCCAGCCAGGCCGCGCAGGCGACCGGCGTCAGCCAGCAGATCCTGCAGCAGATGCTGCCGGCCATCGCTTCGATGGTGATGGGCGGATTGTTCAAGCAGACGACAAACCAGTTGACCGGGGGTCAGATGCAGGCCGCCGGTGGCTTCGGCGGCGGCAGCAATCCGCTCGGCGAGATCATCGAACAGATGATGCGGCAGGCGGGCGGCGGGGCACAGCCTGCGCCGCAGCCAGCACCCAATCCTTACGGTGAGAACCCGCTGGGCAAAGTGCTGCAGGACATGTTCGGCGGCGGCGCCCAACAGCCGCAAAGCCAGCCGCAACAGGCGCCCAACCCCTATGGCGACAATCCGCTGGGCAAGGTGCTGCAGGATATGTTCGGCGGTGGCGCGGCACAGCAACCGCAGGGCCGGCCGCAGCAGCCAACACAGCCGCAACAGACGCAGAGCCCTTACGGCGACAACCCGCTGGGCAAGATTTTTGAAGAGATGATGCGGCAAGGCGGTGGTGGCGGCTTCGGCCTGCCCGGTGGGCAGCCGGCGCCGCAGCAGCCGCAAGCACCCCAGCCGCGACAGGCACCGCAGGAGCGCCAGGCGCCGCAACCGCAGGCCAATCCGAGCGGCAGGCCACGCAATCCGTTCGACGATATTTTCGGCAAGATGTTCGAGACGGGCGCCCAGCAGCGCGACGACTATCAGAAGGGCGTGGAAACGATCTTCGACCAGTTCAAGCGGGACATGGACCGGCGGTAGTTGGCGGTAGTTGGGCGCTGACCTTCGCGGCTTCGGAGCAAGGAACGAAGCGACGCGGCGCAGACCGCACGATGACGACGGAGCTTTAAAAGAAAAGCCCGGTCCTGGAGGAGGACCGGGCCAGTGTGCAGGCTGGCCGGCGGGGAACCGGCAGGGAGTGGGGAGCCTGCTATACTCGTTGGTCGCAGCGAGCCTGAGAAAGGTTCACGGCAACCGAAACAATGCGCCCGATATCACGCTATCTGGCGGGCGAGATCTTCGATCGTATCGGCACGATCGCTCGCAATCGCACGCAGCTTCACGGTCGGATCGGCGCCGAACGGCACATCGATGGCGACATGGAGATCCGCGCGCGTCAGGCCGATATCGGCGAGTTCGGCGTCCGACATCTCGCCGAGGCGATAGAAGGCCCGGCGATTTTTCCAGGCCTGGTAGGCATTGAGAAGGGTGTTGGCCACGCGCGTCGCAACGGCCGGACGCGAGGTTATGCGCGAGGTCTCGGTGGCGAAATCAAACGTGGTCATGTCGGTCTCCTTCAGACTCGAACTGGACAAGACCAGGCGATCGGCGCTGGGGACAGCGGCCGTTCCGGTCTCGATTCACATGCCTTCATGTGGACAATGTGAATTTGCCACGCACCGATTGATTAATCCAACGAATGTTTCTAATCTTTAGCATCAACGCTAGTGATGGATTGGACCGATGAAAGCGCCACTCGATCTCGACCAGTTGCAGACCTTCATCTCGATTGCCGATACCGGCAGCTTTACCCGCGCGGCCGAGGAAGTGCTGCGCACGCAATCGGCGGTGTCGATGCAGATGCGCCGGCTGGAAGAGCGGATCGGCAAGCCGCTGTTCGAAAAGGACGGCCGCACCAACAGGCTGACCGAGGAAGGCGACAAGCTGCTCTCCTACGCGCGCCGCCTGCTCTATCTCAACCGCGAAACGCTGGCCGCCTTCGATGACCAGCGGCTCGAAGGCACCATCCGCATCGGCACCCCCGACGACTATGCCGACCGGTTCCTGCCCGAGATCATGGCGCGCTTCACACGGTCAAACCCGCGCGTCGAACTGACCGTCATCTGCGAGCCTACGCCAGGCTTGGTCGAGCATATCAAGCGCGGCAATCTCGATCTTGCGCTGGTGACGCACAACGATACGCGCGGCCAGTCGGAAGTGGTGCGGCGCGAGCCGCTGCTATGGGTGACCTCGGCCAACCATGCCACGCACGAACAGGAAGTGCTGCCGATGGCCTTCGGCCGGCCGAACTGCATCTGGCGGCGCGCCGCCGTCGATGTGCTCGACCGGCAAAGCCGCGACTATCGAATCCTGTTCACCAGCTTCTCGGCGACCGTCATTACCGCTGCGGTGCTGTCGGGGCTGGCGATCTCGGTGCTGCCGGAATGCGCGCTGCGGCCCGGCATGCGAGTGCTGGGCGAGGCCGACGGTTTTGGCGCCCTACCCGACTGCCGCATCGGCATCATGCGCGGCCAGACCTCGCGTCCCGAAATCGTCGACGCGCTGGCCCGGCACATCTCGGAAAGCCTCGACAATATTTCCGTGCCGCTCGGCGAAGAAACGGGAAGCTTCGATTTCGCCTCGCTCGCCTTCGCCAAGATGAAGCGGAGCAAGCCGAACCAGATCCTGCCTGGCTGGTAGGAACGATCAGGCCGACGCTGCCGCCTCCGTCGTTGCGTTGGCCGACGACAGGCCGGGCAGCGCCACCAATTGCGCCGGCTCCAGCGGCGGCGACAAGAGGTAGCCCTGCAGCTGCTGGCAGCCCATGGCGACCAGCAGCGCCTTTTGCACCTCGGTCTCTACGCCCTCGGCGGTGACCTCGACCTTGAGCGCGCCGGCGAGATCGATCAGCGCCTTGACGATGGCGCCCGAATTGCCGTCGCCGTCGAGAAGCCGCACGAAGGAGCGGTCGATCTTGAGCTTGTCGATGGCATGGCGGCGCAGATAGCTCAGCGACGAATAGCCGGTGCCGAAATCGTCGAGCACAATGCCGACGCCCGACTGGCGCAAGGCTGCCAGAGCCGCTCTGGTGGTGTCGTTGTTTTCCAGGAGAACGTTTTCGGTGATCTCGAGCTGCAGGCGCTTCGGCGCCAGTCCCGTTTCGGCGAGGATCGAGGCAACCTCTTCGGCAAAGCCGGCGTCGCGCAATTGCAGCGGCGAGACATTGACGGCGAGCCACGGCAGTTTGGTCTTCACGGCGAAGCGGCAGGCTTCCAGCAGGGCCCATGCGCCGAGCTGCCCGATCATGCCGCGTTCCTCGGCGATGGCGATGAACTGCGCCGCCGGCAATGCGCCATGGACCTCATGCGCCCAGCGGATCAGCGCCTCGGCGCCGACAATGGTCTTGCCGTCGCTGGCAAAGACCGGCTGGTAGGCGAGCTTGATACCGGTGCCGCCGTTCAGCGCGCTGCGCAGCTCGCTCTCGACCTTGCGCTTGCGCAGCAAAAGGTCGTCCATGTCGCCGGCGAAGACCTGGTAGCGGCCACGGCCGTTCTTCTTGGCTTCGTAGAGCGCGATGTCGGCCTTGCGCAGCAGATCGTCTGCGTCGGCATCAGGGCCTGTCGACAAGGCTATGCCGATGCTGGCGCTGATAAAGACCTGATCGTCCATCAGCTTGAACGGCTCCTGCAGTTTCTGCAGCACCCTCTCGGAAATATCCTCGGCGTTCCTGACGTCGCGGACATCGATCAGGATCACCGCGAATTCGTCGCCACCCAGTCTTGCCACCGTGTCGACGTCGCGAACCGTATGCTGAAGCCTGGCCGCCGTCTGGCGCACGAGTTCGTCGCCTGCCGGGTGACCAAGCGTGTCGTTGACATGCTTGAAGCGATCTAGATCGAGATAAAGCAGCGCGACCTTGCTTTCATTGCCGGAGGTAAGCAAGGCACGCCGCAGCCTGTCCTCGAACAGTGCCCGGTTGGGCAGGCCGGTGAGCGTGTCGTGAAAGGCGAGATATTGCGCCTGGGCCTGGCTGGTCTGCAGCGCCGATGACGCACGGCGCAGACGCCGGAGCAGAAAGGCGAGCACGCTCGCCGCAACCAGCGCGGCCAGAGCCAGGGCCGGGCTGGCCTTGCCCACCAGCGTCAGGCCGGGCCGTTCCTGGTCCCAGGCAATATAGCCGAGGATGACACCCTGTTTGTCGATAAGCGGAATGGCAGCCGAGCCAAGCGGCTGAGCCATCGGCAGGAGATGCGCCCCCGCCAGCAGATATTTCTGCGCGATCTTGCCGATCACCGCGTCGTTGATGAACTCTATGGAGACATGCAGATATTCGCTGCCGGATGCCTGGGTGACGCGATCCGAACTCGGCACCAGAGGCATGACGCTGAGTATGGCAGGCTGACCGCCAAGCGAGACCAGATCGTCGGCAACGAATTTTGCGCCGGCCTGGCTTGCGTCCTTGCTCATCATCTGGCGCAACCTGGCGATGGTCGGCCGCAAAGCGGGTTCGTCCTCGCCAAAGACGGCAGGCGACACGACCTTGCCTTCGCGCATGGCGTGGACCGGCCGGTTGGCGTTGTCCAGCACATAGACCCGGTTGTGGCCGTAATACGAGTACATCCAGACGCTGAAATTCTCGGCCATCCAGGTCTGGTTGCCGGCCTTGGCGTTTATAACGGAATCATCCCAGACGGCGACGCTTTCCTGCTCGCGCTTTACCGCGGCGATCTGGTCCTGCAGGCCGTTGGCAAGGAAAACCTTCTCCCGCTCGAGCGAGACCCGGTCGGCCTGCATGGTGGCGTAAAGGCCGAAGCCGACAACGATGGCCAGTGCAAAAACGGCAAGCGTCAGCACCGTCAGGGTGACCTGGAACGTCAACGGGCTGCGTTGTTTGCGGGCGCTCATGCGTCCTCCTTGGCCCAGAGTCAATCAGGCCAGGCTTAAGATCAAGTTATGGAATCTTGACGCGGAGCGACAACAGCCGCTCAATCGGCCGATGAGCGACGCAGAATCCGAATCACGAACCAATGCCACCGAATACACGGTGAGCGAGATTTCCGGCGCGCTGAAGCGCACGGTCGAGGATGTCTTCGGCCATGTGCGGGTGCGCGGCGAAATTTCCGGCTATCGCGGGCCGCACTCTTCCGGCCATGCCTATTTCACCCTGAAGGACGACCGCGCGCGGCTCGATGCCGTGGTCTGGAAAGGCACGATGAGCCGGCTGAAATTCCGTCCCGAAGAGGGGATGGAGGTGATCGCCACCGGCAAACTCACCACCTATCCCGGCAAATCCAACTACCAGATCGTCATCGACAATCTAGAACCCGCCGGCGCCGGGGCGCTGATGGCGCTTTTGGAAGAGCGCAAGCGGCGACTGCAGGCCGAAGGACTTTTCGATGCCGGCCGCAAGCGGCGGCTGCCGTTCATGCCGCGCACCATCGGCGTCGTCACCTCGCCGACCGGATCGGTGATCCGTGACATCATCCATCGCATCAAGGACCGCTTTCCTCTGCATGTGCTGGTCTGGCCGGTAAGAGTCCAGGGCGAGACGGCGGGGGCGGAAGTGACGGCCGCCGTCAACGGCTTCAACGCGCTGGCCTGGGATGGCGCGATTGCCCAGCCCGACCTTCTGATCGTGGCGCGCGGCGGCGGCAGCCTCGAGGACCTCTGGGGGTTCAACGATGAAGGGCTGGCGCGCGCCGTCGCCGCCTCGCGCATTCCGGTGATTTCGGCCGTCGGGCACGAGACCGACTGGACCTTGATCGACCTCGTCGCCGACATGCGCGCACCGACGCCGACAGGTGCGGCGGAGATCGCGGTGCCGGTGAAAGCGGACCTCGAAGCGACACTAGCCAGTCTTGGCGCACGTCTCAAAGCAGCCACCTTGCGCAATTTCGAACGCAAGCGGCAGGCCTCGCGTGCGGCGGCCCGGGCACTGCCCTCACCCGACCAGTTGCTGGCGCTGCCGCGACGGCGGCTGGACGAGGCGGCCAGCCGGCTTAGCCGGGGGCTGATGGTCTCCACCGAAAGAAAGCGAGCTCGGTTCTTCGCCGTGAAGCTCACTCCGGCAACGCTGTCGCGGCGGATTGCCGAGGCGCGACGAACCAACGACCGCAACCTTTTGCGCGCCCAGGGGGCGCTGCGCGCATTGGCGAGAGCCCGGCGCGCGGAACTCAATCGCGCAGCGGATCAACTGCCAAAATGCGCAAAAGCATCCCTGCAACGGCACAGGCAGCAACTGGCTTTGCTGCAAGGCCGCATTACGATCGAGCCAACGGCACGGCGGCAAACCGTGCAGAGGGATCTGCTGACAGCTTTGACGAAACGCGGCACGCAAGCGGTACTGCTCAGGCTGGAGCGACTGCGCGGCCGCATCGTCCAATCCGAGAGGCTGATGGCAACGCTGTCGCACAAGGCTGTGCTGGCCCGCGGCTTCGCGCTGGTCAAGGATGCCGACGGCGCGGTGATCAAACTGGCAGTTGATGTGGCGCCGGGCGCTGGCCTGCAGCTGGAGTTCGCCGACGGCATCGTAAATGCAGTCGCGACCGGCGACGCCGAGCGGGTGCAGGCCGTTGCCAAACCAGCGGCCACGCCGCCCGCCAGCAAACCCGCCGCAAAGCCGACGGCCAGCAAACCGAAAGAACCGGGCAATCAGGGCTCGCTTTTTTAGAGGACCGCATGACCGGACATGACCCGCATCTTCAAACGCCGGCGGGCAAGCCGCGCGCCCGTGCTTTCGGCATTGCCTTCGAGGGCACGCCGGGCGGCTTCAACGCCATCACCGATGTGCCCGGCGTATCGGTCGGCTATGCGACGCTGATTTCCGGCGAGGGTCTGCTCGAGGTTGGCACGGGGCCGGTGCGCACCGGCGTCACCGCCATCCTGCCGCGGCCGTTGGCTGAGCTCGCCACGCCGGTGTTTGCCGGTGTCTTCAGCCAGAACGGCAATGGCGAGTTGACGGGGTCGCACATTATCGAGGAAGTCGGCGCCTTCAACCTGCCGGTCACGATCACCAACACGCATTCCTGCGGCGTCACCCGCGACGGCACGCTGCGTTGGATGCAACGCGTGCTGCCGGCGGCGCTCGACAGCGGCTGGGGCCTGCCGGTTGCGGCGGAGACCTATGATGGTTTCCTCAACGACATCAACGGTCATCACGTCGGCTTCGAAGATGTCGAAGCCGCGCTCGACGGTGCCGCCGGTGGAGCGATCGAGGAAGGCAGTGTCGGCGGTGGCACCGGCATGATTGCCTTTGGCTTCAAGGCCGGCTCGGGCACGGCATCGCGCATCATCGAGTGGCAGGGCATCAGGCATACGGTCGGCGTATTCGTGCAGGCGAATTTCGGCAAGCGGCGCAATTTCACACTGCGCGGCGCCCGCGTCGGGCCCGATCTGGTAGAGCCGGCGATGCGCGAAGGCACGCCGCGTGCCGAAAAGGGCTCGATCATCGCCATCGTCGCCACCGATGCGCCATTTCTGCCGCACCAGATGAAGCGGCTGGCAAAGCGCGTGCCGCTCGGCATCGCCATGACAGGCGGCTTCGGCTACCACAGTTCGGGCGACATTTTTCTGGCCTTCACCACCGCCAATCCGCAAGCAGCACTTGCACCGTCGGGACGAACCGCAAACGCCGCTTACATCCCGGACGTCGATATCGATCCGTTCTTCGATGCGGTGGTGCAAAGCGTAGAGGAGGCGATCCTCAATGCAATGGTCGCCAATGAGGATATGAGCGGACGCGACGGCAATTTCGTGCCGGCGCTGCCGAAGGCCTGGCTGAAAGATCGATTTGGATAGAGGACAAGGCCTGGCGGCGCCAGGCCTGTTGCGTCACGGCTTGGCCGCGTTGCTCTGGTCGGCCTCGGCCGCCTCTTCGAGCCGCGATGCGATCAGTTCCTGGATGTCGCCGACTTCTTCCTGGATATCTTCCAGCGGAATGCCGACCTCAGCGGCCTTGGCCGCGCACTCCTTGGCGAGGGTCTCGGCCTGCTTCTCGATCTTTACCGGCGAGTGCTGGCAGTGGACCTTTTCACCGATCCATCCGCGCAAGAACTCGATCGCATGTTCACTCATACTGCTTTTCCCTGGCGGCTATGCCGGTTGGTAACCGTAAACGTCCGCACCCGGTAAAGGATGCATGCTGCCATTCGAACCGAGTCGGCTTCGCCCGGCAAGTTGATCTTGTCGGAGGTCCGAAGAGCCGAATGAAGGGAAGGGTTCAATGAGCACGTTCTGATTGTTTGATAGAGTGGTACGTTGGCCGGGATCGGCTTCGGCTCTATGCTGTTGTTCTTACGATCTTTTCCTGCTGTCGACGGCCGATTTGTATCACAATAGGGATCACAACGCGTAACACATTTTCTGCTGCTTCGTGGTACACCGCCACAGCTACGCGGTCGAAGCCGCCGCTATATAGTGACATCATTATGCGATGTCGACTCTATCAGCTATCCTGCTTCTTTCCGCCGCGCTGTGTCAAACGTCATCCCCGTCCAGTATGGAGATTGGATGGCCCCGGAGGGCGTATGAAAATGTTGATTTTATTGCGTTTCGTGGCCAAAATCAGAAAGCTCTCGTCAGCGTCACCCCGCTCGACTGCCTCCGCCACACTCAGCGCCTCCGACGTCGATTCCTTGCACGTAAGGCGCGGGCCGGGTGAACGACTACATTGGCGCGCTTTGGCAGCGCGCTCCTGCTAAGGACGATGTCTCGATGCGACAAGCTCTGCCTTGCGCTGCGCCGTCTCCAGCCCGATTGAGATGAAGGCGCGCGCATGCCGGGCCAGTTCCATATTGTCGGCCCACAGATTGCGCCAGATCGCGGTCTTCCGTGACAGGTTCTCGTCGACGATCTTCGACGAGAAGGATTCAAAGCTGAGGTCGTCCCTATAGCCGATTGCGGTCAGCGCATCGAAGATGGCGGCAAAGTCGATATTGCCGGTGCCGAGGAAACCGCGATGGCTCTCGCCGATATGGACATAACCGATCTTGTCAGAGGCATGGCGGATAGCCAGTCCGACATCGGCCTCCTCGATGTTCATGTGGAAGGTATCGAGATGCAGGAAGATGTTGTCGGAGCCGGTGTCCGCGATGAAGGCCAGGCCTTGTGAAGCGGTGTTGAGAAGATTGCTTTCGAAGCGGTTGACGATCTCCAGATTGAGCGTGACGCCGGCGGCCTTGGCCGTCTCCGCAACCTTCGCAAGTGTCCCCGCGCTGCGGTTCCACTGATCGCGCGTCGGCGCCTGCGTCTGCAAGCCGTGGCTGGTACTGAGGATGCCGCCAATTTTCTGGCCGCCGAGATCGCGGGTGAGCGCGATCGTCTCGTTGAGGATCTCGACGCCGCGCGCGGCAACCGCCTTGTCCGCACTCGAAATGTCGCCGTCGGCCGGCAGGCCGATGCTGATCGCGACGCCGAGCTTGAGGTCGGCGATTCGCCTGGCCAACCCGCCAACGTCGACATTGGCCGGGTCAAGATAGGAGAACTCGATCAGGTCGAAACCGGCCTCCTTGGTGTTGGCCAGCGTGCGTTCGAGGTCGCCTTGCGCCGAGCTCGCCGACCAGACGAAGGAATGAATACCGATGCGCGACATGATCGTCTCCCGTTTCTGAATTGAGATGCGGCCGGGTTGCCCCGGCCGCATCGGCCTTGGGAGGCTTAGCGGGCTGCGGTCCAGCCCTTGTAGTCTTTCAGGTTCTCGGCCGTGATCAGCTTCGGGTCGAGCAGCACGGTCGGCTCCGCCGGCTTCTTGCCGGCAAGCAGCTCAGCCGCCATCGTCAGCGACTGGCCAGCCATCACGTAGGGATCCTGCGAAGCCGAGGCCTTGATCATCGAGGTGCCGGAAGCGAGTTCCTTCTCGATATCGGGAGCGCCATCCACTGCGGTGAAGATGAACTCCGAGCGATTGAGCTGCTTGGCCGCAAGCTGGGCGCCGATCGCCGTCGGATCGTTGATGGCAAACACCGCATCGATCTTGTCGAAGCGGGTGAGCAGCGACTGGAAGACCTTCAGACCGCCGTCGCGCGAGCCTTCGGCATTCTGGTCGTCGGAGAGGATCTTGATGTCGGGGTGTTTTGCAAGGACGTCTTTGCAGCCCTTCACCCGCTCCAGGATCGACGACGACGCCGGGCCGTTGAGGATAACGTAGTCGCCCTTGCCGCCGGTGTGGTCGACCAGATACTGGCAGGCCTCTTCGCCGGCCTTGACGTTGTTGGTCATCACGGTGACGTCGGCGCCTGGCGCCGAGACGTCGAAGGCGGCAACGACGATGCCCGCTGCTTGCGCCTTCTTCACCGCCGGGCCGATCGCCTTGGCATCGACCGCATTGAGCATGATCACGTCGACCCCGGCGGCGATGAAGGAATTGACCTGAGAGACCTGCTTGTTGAGGTCGTAGTCGGCCGACACTGATGTTACCTCGACCTTTGGGTTGATCTTCTTGGCTGCGTCCTCGATGCCCTTGATGGTGGCGACGAAGAAGGGGTTGCCGAGCAGGCCGACCGAGATGCCGACCTTGTTGAGGTCCTTGGCCGATGCGGGCGCGATGGCGGCGGCCGCGAGTGCGACGCCGCAGAGCAGTTTAGCGATGGTCTTCATTGCTTTCCTCCAATTGCCCCGCGCCTCTCACGGTGCGTTACACAAACCGGTCGTTTACGCCGGCGACCAAGGTCAATCACGTTCTCGCTCCTGCCTGGAGCCTGTAGCGGTCGAGGGCGACTGCCACGATGATGACCAATCCCTTGATGATGTACTGCCAGATGTCCGAGACACCGGCCAAGATGAGCCCGTTGGAGAGCACCGCTATGATCAGGCCGCCGATCAGCGTGCCCCAGATCGAGCCGACGCCGCCGACGAAGCTGGTGCCGCCGAGAATGACCGCGGCGATGGCATCCAACTCGTAGGACTGGCCGAGCTGCAGCCCGTTGGCCGCATAGAGCCGGGCCGCTGACATGGCGCCGCCAAGGCCGGCCAGCAGGCCGGAAACGCCATAGACAAAGAGCAGCACCAGCGGCACCTTGATGCCGGTCAGCCGCGCCGCTTCGGCATTGCCGCCAACGGCATAGATCCAGGTGCCGAGCACGGTGCGCTTGAGCACCAGCCAGGACAGCACCACGACCGACAAGGCGATGATGACCAGCCAGGGAACGCCGAACAGCGTACCGTTGCCGATGAAGTCGAACGGCAGGTCCGAGTTGAACACCGTGGTGTCCTGGCCGAGCAGGCGGGCGACGCCGCGCACAGCGGTCAGCGACCCCAGCGTGACGATGAAGGGCGGCAGTCTGATATAGGCGATCAGCAGCCCGTTGATGACGCCGAAGCCGAGGCCGACGAGAATGGCCGCCGGCACGCCCAGCAGTCCCCAATCAGGCACCAGCGACACCATCACCGCCACCATCGCCGAGGCGGCAAGTATCGAGCCGACGGACAGGTCGATCCCGCCGGTCAGGATGACGAAGGTCATGCCCGCTGCCAGCACAATGTTGATCGACGATTGCTGCATGACGATCAGCAAATTGGTCTGGGTGAAGAAGCGCGCGTTCATCAACTGAAAGCCGACCGCCAGCAGGATCAGGATCGGCAGCATGCCAAGGGCGGCGAAGGCGGTGCGCAACCGCCGGCTCCTGCCGACAACCTGGCCACTGATCTCGGTCGCCTTGTCGGTCATCCCTTGGCCGCTCCCGTTGCAAGTTCCATGATTGCTTCCTGGCGCAGCGGCTGGTCTTTGGACGCCGTAACCTCGCCGGCAATCGTGCCGTCGCGCATTACCAGCACGCGGTCGGCAACGCCGATCACCTCCGGCAGTTCGCTGGAGATCATCAGGATGGCGATGCCCTTTTTGGCGAGATTGTCGATCAGCCGGTAGATTTCCGACTTCGCTCCGACATCGACGCCGCGCGTCGGTTCATCCAGGATGACCACTTGCGGCTCGGTCTCGAGCAGGCGGGCAAGCAACACTTTCTGCTGGTTGCCGCCCGACAGCGAACCGGCATTGGCCTGTACCGACCTGGTGCGGATGGAGAGATCCGAAACGGCAGTGGCAGCACGTCTCTCGGCGGCTTTGAAATCGCGCAAGCCGCCGGGCCGCGCATCCCTGGCCAGCACGCCCATGCTGATGTTGTCGGAGATCGACATGTCGAGAAAGAGGCCGAGCTCCTTGCGGTCTTCGGTGAGATAGGCGATGCCGGCATTCAGTGCCTCGCTTGGCGAGCCGATGGTTACGGGCTTGCCGTCGAGTTCCAGCGTGCCGGCGATGCGTCTGTCGGCACCGAAGATCAGTCGCGCGAGTTCGGTGCGGCCCGAGCCGACAAGGCCAGCCAGAGCCAGCACCTCGCCCTTGTACAGTTCGAAGGAGCAGTTCTTCAGGAGATTGCCGTCCGCCATGCCGCGCACCGACAAGGCGACCGCGCGCTTGTTGTCCGGCGGGCGATGATCCTTCCTGTAAAAAGCGGACAGGTCGCGGCCAACCATCATCGAGACGAGGCGCGAGGCGTTCAGCTCGGCACGCTCGAGTGTGCCGACATAGCCGCTGTCGCGCAGCACGCTGACACGGTCGGCCAACTGGTAGACCTCTTCCATGCGGTGGCTGATGTAGATGATGGCGATGCCTTGCGACTTCAGCGTCGCGATGACCTCGAAGAGACGGTCGGTCTCGCGCGAGGTCAGCGAGGTGGTTGGCTCGTCCATGACGATGATGCGCGCGCTGGTCGAAAGCGCGCGGGCGATTTCGACCAGCTGACGCTCGCCGAGCGACAGGCTGGAAACCTGAGCCCGTGCGGAGAAGGACACGCCGAGACGCTTGATGATCTCATTGCTGCGCCGGTAGCATTGGTCGCGGTCGACGATGCCGAAACGCCTCGGCTCATTGCCGAGGAAGATGTTCTGCGCGACCGTCAGGTTGGGCGCCAGCGACAGTTCCTGATAGATAACCGCAATGCCGTGAGCCCGCGCCTTGATCGGGTCGCCGGTGGCGACCGGCACGCCGTCGATCAGTATCTCGCCGCCGGCATCAGGCCGATAGGCGCCGGACAGCACCTTCATCAAAGTCGACTTGCCAGCACCGTTTTCACCCATCAGCGCATGGACTTCGCCGGCATGGACGGTCAGCGACACGTCCTGCAAGGCGCGGACTGGCCCGAACGTCTTCGAGATGTGCCGCATTTCCAGCACTGGCTGGCGCGTGACTTCGGCCTGAGCAGCGACAATCACCGTGCGCCTCCCGCTGCCGCGCGGGGGATGCCCTGCTCGCCGATGAGGCCACGCCATGTGTCGCGATATCGGGCAAGTCCGGTGAAGCTTGCGGCACGCACGGGCTCCGGCACTTCCGCGGCAAATTCGCGGCCGACGGTCTCGAAGGCCAGCGCCGCCGCCCCGGTGGCGCTGCCCTCCAGTGTGGCCCCTTGCAGGAAGGCCTGGCTGGGACGCAGTTGCGCCACTAGCCCGGCGAGCAGGCCGCCAGCGTTCAGTCCGCCATCGACGATCACGGTGTTGTCCGAATGGATCTGGTCGAGGCAGAGGTCGACCATCAGCGCGACGTAGAGCAGCGCCACGGCTGCGCGTTCCTCGGCGCTTGGCATGCGGCCGACCAATTTGCCGGCGCGGCCGGGCATTGGTCCGCCCGGCGCGAAGCTCGGCAGCGCCATGCTGCCGGCGTTGATCACCCGCTGCACTGCCGCCGGCGCTATCGCGCCTTGCCAGCCGTCGCTGATCGTGGCGAATTCGCGCCCGCCCATGAAGCGGATGGTCGGCACAGGGCCGCCGTCGATATCGACATTGACCAGCATGTCGCGCTGGCCATCGAGCGCGTCGAGCAGGCAATCCGGATTAAGCACGACGACCCAGGTGCCGGTCGAGACGACGGTGACCGGGCCAAGCTCCTGCCGGCGATAGGCATGGAGCGCGGCATTGCTGTCATGGACACCATTGTGGATGGCGATCCGCCGCTTCGTGTCGCCGAGGCGTTGCTCGCCGACAACCGAGCCCGCCCGCTCGAAAGCGGGCATCCGGTCGCGCCAGCCCTCAATATCGACCAGCGAACTGAAGTCGCGCTTGCGCGGCGCCCATAAATGCGAGTGGCAGCCGAGATAGGACACTTCCGAGACCGCCCGGCCGCCAAACCGCCAGCTCCAGTATTGTGGATAGCCGAGGATCGATTTCGCGGCCGTGAATGCACCGGGTTGCACCGCCTGTAGCCACAGCATGTGGCGACCGTAGTTGAAGCCGAGCGGCAATCGCGGCGAGAAGGTCTCGGTGAAATCCGGAACGAGGCGATCTATTTGCGCGGCAATATCAGCCGGCGGCTCTTGCTCGTAGTCGAGTATCGGATGCGTCAGCGCCGCCTCGTCGACCAGGGCAAAGGTGCAGCCATGGCCCGACACCATCACGCCCTCTACGCCATGGACGTCGGTGGCCTCGCTTACGGCGCGAACCGCCCAATTGTGAAGTGCTGCCTCATCAAGCACGCTGAAGCCATCTTTGCGCATCCAGTTCGGCCGGGTCCGGCGCTCGTCGACGATGCGCCCGTCCTGAGCGAAGACGAACAGCTTCGAATTGGTCTTGCCGAAATCGAGGACGGCCATCTTCACTGGATGGTTCCCGAAGCCGAAGCGATGCGCACCATGACGCCCGCGTCTTCCAGCATGCGCGCGTCAACGTCGGACAGGCCGTCATCGGTCACCAGCGTGCCGATGCGCGACAAGGGCAGCGCGATGTTACGGGCGTGGATCGACAGTTTGCGGCTGTCGGCCAGCACCACGATCTGGTCGGCACACAGGCTGAGATCGGCGATGGAGCGGACCAGCAGCGGGTGCGATTCCAGCACGCCCTCCTGGCCAAGGCCTTGCGCGCCGAGAAAGAACTTCGATGCGTAGAACGGCTCCGCCTGGGTCGGTGAATGGATGATGCCCGGCTCACGATGCAGATCGCCGCCGGCAACGGTCAGGCTGCAATGGCCGTGGTCGCTCAGATAGGCAGCGAGCGGCATCGAATTGGTATAGAGACGGATGCTGCGCTCAGCCAGCTTGACCCCAAGGTGGAAGCAGGTCGAACCGCCATGCACGATGACCGCATCGCCGTCGCGCACCATCGTGGCCGCGAGAGCGGCGATCTGCCGCTTGGCCTCGACCGCGAGGTCGCGGTTCTCGTCATAGGGCCTGGCATAGGCAACACCCGCCTGTGAAGCGCCGTCGAGCGCCGAGACGCCGCCATAGACCTTCCGTGCTTCACCGGCCTCGTCGATCTTGTCGATGTCGCGCCGCACCGTCGCCGCCGACACGCCGAGCTGCTCCTGCAGTTCGCGCACCGACGCGAAGGGGCGATCCCGCAGCAACTCGACGATCTGACGCTGGCGGCCGGAGTCGCTCAATCGTTTTCCTCCCGGAAGCCGTTTTTGCCACGGCATTTGACGTAACTTACTCAACATCTTTCCGATTGCAAGAACCTTTGATGACATTAGATCACTATTGACGTAAGTCGCTCGCATCTGCGATACACATCAACATCCCACGACGGGTATCCGAAGCTGCGAGGCTGGCGGGGCTGATAGAGGAAATGCGCCATGGCGACCTATGCGGATGCGCAGGAAATGGCTGCCTTGCGGGCGCTTTCGGCCAGCATCGGGCGCAGCCCAAACCTGACCCAGGCCGCCGGCGGCAACACCTCGCTGAAAGCCGGCGACACGCTGTGGATCAAGGCTTCCGGCACATGGCTGAAGGATGCGCTCTCCGAAGACATCATGGTGCCGGTGGCGATGGCGCCGCTGCTCAGGGCTGTCGAACAGCGCGACAGCGCCGCCGACCAGCCGCAGATCTTCGCCATCGAGACGCTCAACGCCCGGCGCCTGCGCCCTTCGATTGAAACCACCGTTCACGCGCTGATGCCGCAGCGCGTCGTCCTGCATGTCCATTGCGTCGAAACCATTTCGCTGGCGGTACAGGCCAATTGCGAGGTGGAAGCCGCCAGACGCCTTGATGGTCTCAAATGGGCGTATGTTCCTTATTTCCGGCCAGGCCTGCCGCTTGCCCAGGGTATTGCCGAGCGGCTTCAGGCTGGGGTCGACGTGCTGATCCTTGCCAATCACGGGCTGGTCGTCGCGGCCGATACCGTCGCCGAGGCCGAAGTGCTGCTGCGCCGCGTCACGCTGCTTCTGGCGCGGCCGGCGCGCCAAGTGGCGGAACCGGATGTTGCGGGATTGGCGGCGCTGGCCGGGAAAACCGGTTACAGGCTGCCGGCGGAAATCGAGGCGCACGCGGTCGCCATCGATCCCGAAAGCCGCCGCATGGCGTCCGGGGGCAGCCTCTACCCCGATCACGTCATCTTTCTGGGTCGGGGGTCGGTGGTGGCAAAGCCCGGTGAGGATGTGCCGCGCGTCATCGAGCGGTGCGGTGCAAACCCCGTGGCGATCCTGTTTCCCGGGCTGGGCGTGCTGATGCGCGGCGATGCCAGTGCGGGCGCCGACGCCATGCAACGCTGCCTTGCCGACGTGACGGCACGCATCGACATTGCAGCGCGACTGAACTACCTCACCGCCGCCGAGAACGATGAACTGGTCAACTGGGACGCCGAGAAGTATCGCCAGAAACTCAATGCCGCCAGCCGCTGACACGCCGCTTGCCATAGGCATCGACATCGGCACGTCCGGCGCGCGCGCGGTCGCCATGCGTCCGGATTTTTCCATTGCCGCGCGTTCCGCCGTTTCGCTCGAGTTGTTTGGCCGGAATGCCCGCGACCCTGCAGTGTGGTGGTCAGCGGTCGGCGCAGCGCTGGCGGAACTGCTTTCGGGCATCGACCGAACAGCGGTCCGGTCGATCGCTGTTGACGGCACTTCAGGTACGTTGCTGCCGGTCGACGGCGCCGGGCGGCCGCTGGCCGAGCCGCTGATGTACAACGATACGGTCGCCGACAACGCCATTCTGGTCGCGATCGCTCGCGAAGCCCCAGCGACCAGTGCCGCACTTGGGGCGACGTCCGGTCTCGCCAAGGCGCTCTGGTTCCAGCGCACGCCCGGTGTTGCCGCGGTGCTGCATCAGGCGGACTGGATCGCGGGACAATTGTCCGGTCGCTTCGATGTCAGCGACGAGAACAATGCCTTGAAAACCGGTTACGACATCACGGCCCGCAGCTGGCCGGACTGGATTGCGGCCACCGAAATGCGCATGGAGTTGCTGCCCGGCGTCGTCAGGCCGGGCGATGTCGTCGGCAAGCTAACCGCGGATGCCGCGGATATGTTCGGCTTACCGCGCGAAATCGCCGTCGTCGCCGGAACGACCGATGGCTGCGCCTCGTTCCTGGCGACAGGTGCTGCGGCAATAGGCGACGGCGTCACCGTGCTGGGGTCGTCGTTGACCGTCAAGATCCTGTCCGACCGGCCTATCTCGGCGCCACGCTTCGGTATCTACAGCCATCGGCTTGGAGATGTCTGGCTGGCGGGCGGCGCATCGAACTCCGGCGGCAAGGTGCTGACACAACATTTCCCTCTGGCGCGCATCGTCGAGCTGAGCATGGCGATCGACCCGATGACCGAGACCGGCCTCGACTACTATCCTCTTGCCACTGCAGGCGAACGCTTTCCGATCGCCGATCCGGCACTGCCGCCGCGTCTTGTGCCGCGACCGGTGGAGGACGCCGACTATCTGAAAGCCATGTTGGAGGGTATCGCCGCGATCGAGGCACTCGGCTACGACAGGCTCGCCGAGCTCGGCGCGCCGCGGCTGACATCGGTCAGAAGCGTCGGCGGCGGTGCGGCGAATGCCGCCTGGACGGCGATCCGGCAGCGCAGACTTGGTGTTGATTTCCTGCCGGCGCTTTCGCACGAAGCCGCCGCCGGCACGGCGCGGCTGGCGCTGACGGGCGCAAGCGCGGCGGGGCTTCTATGAGCGCGAAAACAGTCGAACACCTCAACGGCGTCAACCAGCTGGCCGAGCGCTATGATTTTTTCCTGCTCGATCAGTTCGGCGTGCTCCATGACGGCGCCAGCCCCTATCCAGGGGCGGTGGAAGCACTGTCGGCGCTGAAGCGCGCCGGCAAGACCATTGTGCTGATCTCGAACTCCGGCAAGCGGGCGGGGCCCAACGAGAGCCGGCTGCTAAAGCTCGGCTTCGAACCGGGAAGCTGGGACCATTTTGTTTCTTCCGGCGAGGTCGCGTGGGAGTTCTTCCACGACATGGCGGTATCCGGAAAGCTACTGCCACACACGAAATGCCTGTTGATAAGCCGCGACGATGACCGCTCGGCGATCGAAGGTCTGCCCTTCGCATTGACCAAGGACGGTGACGATGCCGGGCTGGTGCTGATTTCGGCCAGCGAGGGCGACCGCTACGATCTTGAGCACTATCGCCGGCTTCTTGCGCCGGCTGCGGTGCGGCAGGTGCCATGCTTTTGCACCAACCCTGACAAGATCATGCTAACGGCAGTGGGGCCGCGCTTCGGCGCCGGCCGGCTGGCGGATCTCTACGAGGACCTCGGTGGTAGCGTCACGCGTATCGGCAAGCCTTACCCCACTATATTCGGCGCTGCGCTAGCGGTGGCAGGCAATCCAGACCGCAGCACTGTGGTCTGCGTCGGCGACAGCGTCGAACACGACATCGCCGGCGGACTTGCTGCCGGCGTGGCCACGGTGCTGGTTCTGTCAGGAATATTGGCGGACACACCTGACCTGTTCGACCTATTCGACACGATGGACGCCTACCCGGATTACACCATGGATGGCTTCAGGTTTCGCTGATTTGATTAACCCGGCAGCGCTCGCGCCCGAATCCGGCCTCAACGCCTCGTGGCCACGAGCATTGGCCGGCTGGCTCAAGACTGCCGAACAGCGCGGATCCAGTCGAGCCGCGCGGCTGGAATGAGGCCGTAATTGTAGAAATTGACGCCGTCCACACCGGGCGCCAGCGCCGGCTTCACCTTGGCCGCGAGGATGTCGGGGCGGGCCATTTCCGGATAGAACAGCCGGTAGCCGGCGCCGAGGAATTTGTCCGCGCCCAGTGCCGCACGGCCGGCCGCCATCAGGCTGGCGACATCGCCGGCCTGCATGTCGTAGGCGCACAGGATCGCCCCGTCGCAGACCTTGCCCAGCGCTGCCAGATCGCAACCGCCAAGCCAGCCGTCTTTCAGATCGATAATGACGACCCGCGTCGTGGGATCGGCTACCTCGCGCAGTTCGGCGACCAGGCTGGTCACTGGCTCGAATCGCCACAAGAGATAGGCATGGAGTTCCGGCCATGGGGCAAAGGCGTCGAGCCCGCAGGCGGGAAAATCGGGAAAGCGCCGCTCAGGCACCGCACGCTCGCAGGTCTCGACGATCCATTGCCTGGTGAGCTTACGCGCCGCCTCGGCATCGATGCCGGCTTTTGCCGCACGGGCGACGCAGGACGGACAGAAGCACAGAGACAAAAGAAAATCGTCTTCCGGCGTCAGCCCGACACCGTCCTTCTCGTGATGGTATTCATGGGCAAAGCCCATGAAGGACGGGCTTTCAAGTTCTATCCGGTCCGGCCGGTAGCTGTGCGAGATGTCGGCGATCAGCGCGCGGACATAGGCGCGCGCATCGGGATGGGACGGGCAGAGATTGTAGTAATTGGCATCGCCGAAGGCGTTGCGGGTGACGGCCTGCGGATGCAGCATGCCCAGGCGGGTGTTGTGCAGGCAGACCGTCCAGCACGAAACGCCTAGTCCGCCCGCGTCGCGACGGCGGATGAGCTGACCGAGCACGTCGCCGCCCTCGGTGATCACGTCAGCCACCTTGGGCTGGATGGCTAGACTTCCCCAGCGCGCTGCGGTCGGCTTGAAATAGATGGTGCCGTCCTGAGGGAAATAGGCCTTGCGGCGCGGACTGCGCGGCTGCAAGAAGCGCCCGGCATGATAGGATGTCGCCAGGCTGATCATGTTGAGCCCGGCGCGCCCGACAAGATCACGTTCGACCGTCTCCAGGCCGAGATCCTGGATGTCCCAGGGATAGGTCCACATGGACAGTTGCTGCATGGAATATCCTCTGCCTGATCCGGGTTTGGCTCAGCCGTCGACCGGCTCTGCGACCTGCATTAGGCAGTCGCCCGCCTCACACATCGTGTGCAGCCGGCGCGACAGCACCAAGCCGCTTTCGGCGAAATGCAGGGCCTCCTCGGCAACATCGAGCCGCTCGAGATCGTGGTACCAGCCGGCCAATTGTCCTGAAGTGACACTGTCGCCGAGCCTAGCGGCGGGCTCGAACCAGCCGCGGCGGGTGGCATAGAGGCCCTGGCTGTGCCTGGACAGGGACAGCAGCCTTGTCGGCGCCGAAGGCTTTTCGCCCGCGCCAAGAACCGGCGCGTCGACCACACCCATTGCTATCATCAGACGGTCGAGCGCGCGGGCCGTGATCGCCATCGAATCGACCGTTGCGGTGCCACCGCCGCCGAACTCGCCGCTGACGCCGACGGCGCCGGCGCGGCGCGCTGCGCCCATCGAGGTTGGCGAGGCCTGGCCGTTGTCAGCGATAAAGCCGTAGGGCATGCCGAGCGTGCGCATCAGCTCGACGCCACGCCGGTGGCGCTCGGGATCGGCGTTGCGTTCGACCAGCGCGGTCGGCAGATGCTCCATCGACGTGCCGCCCGAATGGATATCGAAGACGACGTCGTGACGAGGAAACAGCTCCGTCTCAAGGAAATTGGCGAGCCGGCTTGTCGACGTTCCCGAGGGATCGCCGGGAAACGCCCGGTTGAGATTGCCGCCGTCGAGCGGCGAGCAGCGCTTGGCGGCCATCACCGCAGGGGCGTTGGCCATCGGCATGATGGTGATGCGGCCCTTGATCCGCTTCGGATCGAGCCGGCGCGCCAGTTTTGCCAGCGACAGCTCGCCCTCATATTCGTCGCCGTGATTGCCGGCCATCAAAAGCAGTGACGGGCCGTCGCCATTGCGGATGAGGCAGATCGGCACCTTGACCTGAAAGTAGGGCGAGCGATCGATCGAGAACGGAATGCTTAGATGGCTGAGCGTCTTGCCGTCGCGGTCGAAATCGAGCGTGTGGGCGAGGCCGGTGTGCATGGTCAGACCGCCGCGACCGCGGTGATTTCGATGCGCAGATCAGGGTCGGCAAGCCGCGCCTCGACGCAGGCCCGCGCCGGCAGGCGGGCAGGATCGATCCAGGCATCGTAGATGCTGTTCATGGCCTCGAAATCACCGATCTGCGGCAGGAAGATGTTGACCGCCACCAACTTCGACTTGCTGCTGCCGACCTCGACCAGCAGCGCCTCGACTTTGGCAAGCACGTCGCTGGTCTGGCCTTCGATGCCGGCCTTGCGATCGTTGGCCACTTGGCCGGCTATGTGAACGAGGCCGCCATAGACGACTGCCTGCGACATGCGCGAGCCGGACTGAAAATACTTGATCATATCGGATCCTTTCGAGGTTCTCTTTTTGGGGGATCTGGTCAGCCGAACCAGGTGGGGAAAGCGTGGCGGACGTGGCCGGTCGCGTCGACGCCGAAGATCACGCGATAACGGTCGAGGCAGGTGCAGGGATGCGAGATGCCGAATTCGACGACGTCGCCGACGGCCACGTCGTCGCTCGGTGCAATCGACAGGAAGGAATGCTGGTCGTTGAGCTTGACCACCTCGGCGCGCGCCGCCGGCATCGGCAGCGGCTTGCAGGCACGAAAGACGGTGAGCGGCGTTGGAAAGCCCTGGTCGAACGACACGTCGCGCATGCCCATGCCGCAGATGACAAGGCCCGGCTCCGGACGCGACAGCACTTCGGCCCAAAGGCGTAGCGCAGGGCGAAAGGAATGCCGCGCCGAAGCGCTGATGCCGCCTATGGCAAAACCTTTGCGGGCATCGAGGGCGCCGAGCGAACGGTCATAGGTGCCGTGGTCGTGGAAGAAGATGGCGCCGCTGCGCAGCACCAGCGTTGCGTTGCCGTCGCTGGAAACGAGGGGTGCAAGCGCCGCGACCACCTGGTCGAAGAAGGCGGAGCCGCCGGCTGTGACGATCAGCGGTGCGTCGCCGCCGACGCGGGCACGCAGCCGCAGGAACATGTCGGCGGTCATTGCCAGCAGGCCGGATATCACCTCATCGGTGCGACCGGGCTCGGGTTGCGCCGCCGCCCCTTCATAGGTCGCAACGCCGGCGATCAGCAGCCGCCCGCCGGCAGCCGTGATCGCATCGGCGATGGCCTCGGCTTGCGCGGTGGTGCGGGCGCCCGCCCTGCCCGCACCAAGTTCGACCAGCACGCGCAGCGGCGGCAGCGCCGCATTGGCGCGCCAAGCCTCGGCAAGGGCGTTCACGGCGTCGACCGAGTCGGCAAAGACATAGAGCTCGGCATCCGGCCAGGCACCAGCAAGCACGGCCAGCCGGTTGGCGCCGCCGGCTCCTCCAACCTCATTGGCGATGATCAGCCGTGTCAAGCCGGCCTTCAACATCACTGTCGCTTGCCTGATGTCGGCGACCGTCGTGCCCCATGCGCCGGCCTCGACCAGCGACCGGGTAAGATCGGGCGCCATCGGCGTCTTGGCATGCGGAGCGATCGCAACATTGTGTTCGCGCGCATAGCGCAGGAACAGGTCGCGATTGGCGGAGAAGGCCGCCTCGTCGAGGGTCAGCACCGGAAGCGCCATGCGTCCATCGGCCGGATGCCAGTGCTCGGCCGCGACAAGGCTGCTGTCCAGCCCGGTTGTGCCGGGAGGCACGCCGCGGATGCGGTCGTCGAGCCGAAAATTTTCGCGCACCGAAAGGGCTGGAACCGGTGAGTTTTCAGTCATGCGATGCTAACCCTTTTACCGTCGCAGAACGAAGCCAGGATCGATCGCCGGTCACAGCCTGAGAGAGATACGTGCCAGAACCTTACGCCGGACCGATCATCGACGCCCATCATCATCTTTGGGATCTCAGACTGGGACGGCATCCCTGGCTCGCCGCCACGGCCAGCGAGCGCGGCGGCCTCGGCGAGCTTGGCCCCTTGCGGCGGAACTATCTGCCCGGGGATTATGCGCGCGATGCCATAGGGCATAATGTCGTCGCCACCGTCCATGTCGAAGCCGGCTGGGCGAGTGGCGACTGCATCGGAGAAACGCGCTGGCTTGAAACACTCGACAAATCGCGCGGCGTCGCCGCCCGCTATGTCGTTCACGTGCCGCTCGCCGATCGCCAGGCGCCGGCGCTGATCGAAGCGCAAGCCGCGTTCGAGCGTGTCGCCGGCGTGCGCGACATATTGAGCTGGGATCCCGACCCTGCCCGCCGTTTTGCGGCCCGTGACGGCATCATGGACGATCCGGCCTGGCGCGCCGGGCTTGCCTTGCTTGGCCAGCATCGGCTGGCCTTCGACATGATGGTGTTTCCGCGCCAGCTCGCCGACGCGGGGCTGCTTGCCAGGGCCTTCCCCGATCAGCAATTCGTGCTCAACCATTGCGGTAGCCCGATCGACCGCGACGCCGATGGCATGCAGGTGTGGCGCGACGGGCTGCGGCTTCTGTCGCAATGCGACAACGTCGCCATCAAAATATCGGATCTGGTCGCCTACGATCATGACTGGACGCTCGACAGCCTGAAGCCCGTCGTCCTGCATTGCATCGATTGTTTCGGCACCGGTCGCGCCATGTTCGGCAGCGACTTTCCGGTCGCCGGCCTGCATGCCTCGTTCGATGACATATATGACGGCTTCAAAACCATCACAGCGGACTTTTCCGCCGACGAGCAGACGGCGCTGTTCTTCGGCAACGCAAGGCGCATCTATCGGCTCGACGATGTGTCATCGGCGCGCCTGCTCCCGGCCTGAGAGCAGCAGCAGGCCGAGGATCAGCGAGCCGAACAGGATGCTGCGCCAGCCGGGCGATGCGTTGACGACGGTGATCAGCGCGGTGATGGTGACCAGCAGGATGGCGCCGGGGATGGTGCCGGCATAGGTGCCAAGCCCGCCGAGGATCGAGGTGCCACCGAGGACCACGGCGGCAATCGAGGCGAGCAGATAGGGATCGCCGATGCCGACATAGCCCTGTCCGTTCATGCCCAACACGAGCACGCCGGCAAGTCCCGAGCAGAAGCCGCTGATGCCGTAGACCGCAAGCGTCGTGGACGTGACCGGAACACCGGACAGCGCCGCGGCAAGCGGGTTGGCGCCCATGGCAAAAATCCGGGCGCCGAGCGATGTCGCATGCATCGTGGTCAGCACGATCGCCGAGACGACCACCCACAACAATACGCCAGCGGGAATGCCGGCCGGCCGGCCATTGCCGAGCCAGTGGACCAGCGGGTTCTCGGCGGTCACGGCGCTGCCGCCGGCGATGATGATCAACAGACCCTGCAAGAATGTCGCCATGGCCAATGTCATGATCATCGGGTGGACGCGCAGCAAAGCGACGCCGAGCCCGTTGACCAGGCCGATTGCCGTGGTCAGCACCAGAACGGCAAGAATGGCGGTGATGCCGGTCGGATCCACCTGCCACGACAGCAGCGGCAGGCTGACGGCGCTGACCGTGACGATGGCCGCGACGGAAAGGTCGATGCCGCCGGCGATCACCACAAAAGTCTGGCCCGCGGCAACCAGGCCGATGACGGCGCCGAGCTCCACCAGATAGCGCAGATGGCCATAAGCGCCGAAGCCGCGCGAAACGAAGCTCGCCACGATCCAGACCGCGGCAACGATGGCAACGGTGAGAAACGGCCGGCTGCGCAGGACCGTCAGGGCGCGTTTGCCGCCCGCGCTGTCATTCCATGCTGTCATTGCTGTGCCTTGCGGAATTGCGGGATGGCGACCGCGCCGATGATGATCAGGCCCTGGGCCACATATTGTGCGACCGGCGTGAAGCCGAGGAAGAACATGACGCTGATCATCAGGCTGAGCAGCAGGCTGCCGGCAAGCGCGCCGCGCATCGTGCCCTGGCCGCCGAGGAAGCCGATGCCGCCGAGCACCGCAGCGGCAATCGAGTTCAGGGTAAAGGCGGCGCCGATGACCGGGTCGCCCGAACCGGTCTGTGCGGCGACGAACAAGCCGGCGCCGGTGGAGAGCAGACCGCTGATCGCATAGGCCGCAATGCGCGCGCCGTCGACCGGCACGCCGGAGCGATAGGCGCCGACCGGATTCTCGCCGGCGGCATAGAGGCTCAAGCCAAGCGGCGTGGCGAGATAGAGCTTCCACAGGAGAACGATGAGCACCAGCAGCACGAATGCCGCCGGTGTGTTGCCGGCAAGCAGGTCGGACAGCCACGCCGGGATTGCGCCGCCGGGCCGCGGCAGGATCAGCAGTGCGGCGCCGCCGATGATGAACGACCCGGCAAGCGTCACCACGATGGCCGGCAGCCGAAGCCGTACCACGATGAAGCCGGTCGCCGCCCCGATGCCGAGGCCCGTCAGCGCCACCGCGGCAGTGCCCCCGGCGACGCCCAGCGGCCCGGCCATCGTCGTCGCGGCGATGACCGCGCCCAAGCTGACCGTCGCGCCGATGGCCAGGCTGATGCCGCCGGTGAGCATCAGGATCGCCTGCGCCATCGCGACCAGAGCCAATGGAAACCAGCTCTGCGTGAATTTGGCGAAGCCGGACGCCGTGAACAGACCCGGAAAGAGGACGCCATAGGCGATGAGAAACACCAGGACGACGGCAAACAGGCTGCGCACGCCGACATTGCGACGCAGTTGCACCGGCCAGTAGAGCGCGCCGGTCTGCCGGGCGGAGGAAGATGTGTTCATGCCGCAACCTTCCGCTGTTCGGCGCCCATCGCCGCGGAGACGATGGCTTCCTCGCTCAGCGCTCCACGCGCCAGCATGGCGACGATGCGGCCTTCGCGGACGATGGCTACACGGTCGCAAAGGTGCACGAGTTCGGGCGTGTCGGAACTGAGCAGCACGACCGCCTTGCCGGCGGCGGCGAAATTGCGAAGCATCATGTAGATCTCACGCTTGGTTTCGACGTCGACGCCGCGCGTCGGATCGTTGAGCAGAAGCACCAACGGGTCGTGCGGCATCCATTTCGCCAGCGCCACCTTCTGCTGGTTGCCGCCCGATAGAGCCTGCGCCGCCCGGCCGAGGTGACCCTTGATGCCGAGTTGGGCGGCAAGGCTTTTGGCCGTCTCGCGCTCTGCGCGGCGGCTGCGCAGCTTCAGCGCCGGCAGCCTGGCAAAGGCGGGCAGCATCATGTTGGTGATGATGGGATGGATCAGGTGCAGGCCCTCGCGCTTGCGATCCGCGGGCACATAGGCCAGCCCCAGCGCGTTGGCTTTCGGCACGCCGCCGGGCAGGCCGGAGGCGCCGTTGACGGTCGCCGACGCCGTCCGTGCCGGAATGGCGCCGTAGAGACCGAGCAGCAGATCTTCCTGCCCTTGCCCGACCAGGCCGCCAATGCCAAGCACTTCGCCCGTTTTGATATCCAGATCGACGTCGCGCATCAGGCCGGCCGAAAGATTTCGGACGGAGATAGCGTCGGCAAGCAAACTGGAAGGCTGCCATTGCGGAAAAAGATCACCGGGATCGCGGCCGACCATCAGCCGAACCAACCCGGCGGCGTCGGTGCCTTCCAGGGTGCGGTCGGCCGTGCAGGTGCCGTCCTTCAGCACGGTGACGTGCTGGCACAGCGCCATGACTTCGTTCAGTCGGTGCGAGATGTAGAGAATGGCGATGCCTTCGCCGCGCAACCGCTGCAGCAGATCGGTGAGGATTTTGGTTTCGGTTGCCGATAGCGACGATGTCGGTTCGTCGAGAATGAGCACGCGCGGCCGGCGGTAGAGCGCCTTGGCGATCTCCACCATTTGGCGGCGGCCGAGCGACAGATTCCCGACCGGCGTCGACAGCGGCTCGTGCAGCCCGACAAGTTCGCATGCGGCCCTCGCCCGCGCAGCGAGTTCGCGGTAGTCGATCAGGCCGAACCGTTTGGGATAGGCGCCGAGACCAACATTTTCGGCGATGGAAAGACTGGCCGTCAGGCTGAGTTCCTGCTGGACGACGGCGATGCCGGCCTGCCGCGCAACAGCTGGCGTCATGCGTGAGACCGCGCGTCCATCGACCTCGATCGTCCCGCCATCCGGTCTCAAGGCGCCGGACAAAAGGTTGATCAAGGTCGACTTTCCGGCGCCGTTCTCGCCGAGCAGCGCATGCACGCGGCCCGGCTGGAGAGCGATTGAAACGTCGCGCAGGACGGGGTTGCCGAAGAAAGACTTCGACACCCCGCGCGCCGCGAGCAGCGGAGCCATGGTTGTCAACACTACAACCCTTCAGGCTTATTTCTGAGCCAGCAGCTTCTTGAACAGCTCCTCATCGTAAGGAGAAAAGATGTAGCCGTCAGCCGGGAAGTCCTTGGCCCGGGCGAGGTATTCGTCGATGTTGGAATTGTCGATCACCGGCAGCGGAATCTTGACGAAAGCCGGCACATCCTTGCCTTCCAGCGCCTGAACGGCGGTGTAGGTGGCGAAGGCGCCGAGCCAGTTCGGCTGCATCGTCGCCCAGCTCTTCAAGCCCTTTTCTTTCCAGAGTTCCAAAAACTGCCGGGCGTTCTCACCGGTGATCGGCACCTGTTCACGGCCCTGCTTGTCGAGGGCCAGCACGGCGCCTGCCGACAGAGCGCCGCCGAGCGACAGGATGCCGTCGATCTCGGGGTTGGCGAAGAGCAGGCTGGTGACGGCTTCCTGTGCCGGCGCGACGTTGTAGGGCGTGTTGGTCTCGGCAAGCACCGTCACGTCGGGATGGGCCTTGAGCTCAGCGTCGGCGCCTTTGCGCCTGTCATCGCTGACCGAAACCCCGGCGGGGCCATTGAGGATCAGGATCTTGCCCTTGCCGCCGATGGCATCGATCAGGAACTTGGCGGCCTGGTCGCCCCATTGCGAAGAATCGGTGTTGACCTTGGCGGTGACCTTGTCTGTGTCGACGAGGCTGTCGAAGTTGATGATGGCGATGCCCTTGGCGCAGGCGTCGGCCAGAACGCGTGCCGGTGCGGTCGACGAACCGGCGATCAGGATGATGGCGTCGACATCGGAATCGATCATCGACTGGATCTGCTGGATCTGGACGTTGGCATCGCCCTGAGCGTCGGTGACGACGAGCTTGTCGGCCAGTCCCTGCTTCTTCAGGGTCTCGACTTCGGCTTCGATCGTGCCCTGGGTCTGCTTCATCCAGGTCGGCACGGAATAGATGTTGGCCCAGCCGATCGTGTACGGCGCCTTGCGGTCGCCCTTGATGCAGTTGGCGGCAGCATTGGCCTGCGAGGCGACGCCAAAGCTCAGCACGAGACCGAGGCAAAGCGCGCTGGCGGATGCGAAAAACGGTGATTTCATCATGACTGTTCCCTTCAGAGGTTGTGGCCTCGACGTGCAGAACAAGGGCGAGGAAACCCGTCGGTCGCCGGGTCTTGGAAACCGTGTGTCCTCTCGGGATTTGTCTGCGTCCGGCTCGTTAGTTTGTCTGGTATTTCAGACAATGTGTCTGTATATCGGACAAATTGGATGCTAGACCGAGCCTTGACATCTTTCAAGCGCCTTGAGACGAGAACCGAAATGATTTTGGCGGATGGTCATGAGCGACGGCACTAACGATGCGATCGGGAAGGAAGCCGGCGCGGAGCCGCGCAACGGCGAACGACGACGCGGCATTGACCGCGTCATCATGCTGCTCGAGGCGTTGCTGCGGCACCGCGCGCCAATGCGCGTCGGCGACATCGCCAAGATGATCGGCGCGCCGCGTTCGACCACCTACGAGATCGTCAACAGCCTGCTCGACGCCGAAATGCTCGAAAACGTCGGCGGTGAAGGTTACGTCTATTTCGGACGCGCCATGCATCTGTTCGGCTGGGCCTACTCACATCACAACGCCCATTACCGTCGCATCATCGAGACCTTGGATAAGTTGGCCGCCGAGACAGGCGAGACGGTCCAGCTATGCGGCCTGCGTGGCAACAAATACGTCGTTCTGGACTGCCGAGATTCGCCGGGCCCGTTCCGGATCTCAAGCGATGTCGGGGTCGAGGTGCCGATCCCATGGACGGCATCCGGACGGCTGCTCCTCGGCCATATGAACGAGCAAGAGTTGAGGGACTTCATCCCATCTGGCGACTACAAGCTTCCCGACGGCCGCATCATTGCACCAGCCGAATTCTTTGCCGATGTTGCCCTGGCCCACCGGCAGGGTTTCAGCGAGACCGCCGCTCTGGCGGACCGCTTCACCTGGTGCATGGCAGCGCCCATCCACGACGGCCACGGCGCCATCAAAAGGACCTTGTGTCTGGTGTTACCCGTCGACACGCCGGAGCCACGGCGCGACGAACTGCTTGCCTTGCTGCGCGAGCGCGCCCGTGGACTGTCTCTGGCGGGAGGCTGACGATCAGCCGTCGTGCCCTCTGGTTGAAGCCTCTTAAAGGCACATGGATTCCGCTCTTCCCCATCGGTTCCATTTAGGTTCGGGACCTTAGTCCCATAGTCGGTGGATAAGGTCCGAACCAGGGAACACGCAACCGGAAGCCACATTAGGAGAAGACCGTCGATCAAAGTCCCTTCATCGCCGGTTGAGGATCCCGCCGCTCTTACTGTCGAGAGCGCGGCGGGATCCTTACGCGCGGAGCGAGCACATGAGATTTGTCGAAATTTTCACAGATGTGCTTACGGCCCTGCTTCTCGCTTTATTCGTGTGCGGGATATTCGCTGTTTTCGGAGGCCATCTGGTTCCTCCACGCTACGCAAAGATGGTGTTGCTGCCGGACCTCGATAAGATGACGACTGCATCATCTACACCCAGCTTGCCCGATTCCATCGACTTGCAAGTTCAAAAGCGCCCAGAGGTGCAAAGGTCTGCCGGCGTGACACAGCGCGCAGTCGGTCTGGAGCCGCCAGTGCCATCCAGCAAGCGGTAAGAATCAGCGGAGGTTTCCCCAGCTATCAGAGAGCGCCGGCGATTATTGACAGACCCGGCTCTTGAAATTGGCTGAAATCGCCGCTCCACATTTCCGCATCTGTTTGAATTGTGTTTATCAACTAGTGCGAACGCTATGGCGAAGCAGGTTGAGTTGGCGGCGTTCCTGGCTGATCCCCGCCAGTGCTTGATCGCGGCGTGGGATCCTTGTCGAGCTTGGGATTTCGGTCCACCGGTTCGCCATTCACATCATCGGCCTTGGAGTTTGCGGGGTCCGTTTGGCCAGGATTTGGGCTGTAAGTATCTGGCGATGGAACCCGGCTGTTTTGTTGTGTCGCCGGTGTCTTAGCCTGCTCGCCATAGATTTCAGCGATCCCCCAGGCAACGAGCGCCAAGACAAGGCCTGCCAAGAGCACGCCAAGGACCGGTCGCCCCAAGCCACCCTGCCTGGCCCGCTTTTCCGGAATGTTTCTGCTCATGATCGCAACCTTGGGCTAAGAGGAGTGGCCCGCGCTCCAGGAGCGAAGACGCGGGCAGTCAAGAGCTCCGGCAGTCGGCCATGCGGCGAACAGGGAACTCGCTGCACATACCGAACTCGCTGGCGCTGTTGATGTTCCCACGGAATCCAAACAGCGCGCCGCCGGGAGCCGGACTGGCAATTTGGGTTGGAGTGGCTGGAACGAGCCAGCTCAAGGTCAACGAGCGGCGGTGTGCGTAAGCGGGCATTGCGAGCCAGACTGGAACTTTGCCGAATCTGCCGCGTTGCCGACCATGGCCGCCAGCGGCAGGAGCATCATCATGAACGTCGAACGTAACCCGGCCGAAGACAGAGGCGATATTCAGTCTGGGGTGACAGAGGACAAGACGCCGGGATTCGACCCGGCGGCGGCGCCTATGGAAACCGATGCCGAAGCAGCAGACACCTGCGCCGTGCCGGTTCCCGCAGCGACGGGCACGCCGGCTTTCGCTAATCAAGCAAGCTTCGCCAATGCGATGCGGCGGCCGGACGACGAGCGAGCCCCGGCCCCGAGTAAAAACGGCCCGGTGCTGGCCATTGTCGCGCTTGTCGTCGTTGCCGCCGTCGTGTTCGTTGTCGCCGCGATGCTGGCGCGATAGCAGATCCTGCGCTTGCGCCAAACCTCTGCCCTGCGAAGCGATCAGGGATGCGGTCGTGGCAGCAGGCGATCAGCGGCTGGAAAAACAAGCTGCAGGTTGCAGCGGCGCATGGCACGCCGGCCGGCACCCTGGCCGAGCAGCATTGCGGCATGGCCGAACCCGGCTCGGCCGCCAAGGGTTGAGGCCGGATGCTCGTTGGAAGCGGGAACATTTCACATCAAGCCAAGTTCGGGCTCGCAGGGCTTGTCGTCAAGGAACAGCACATGAAGGCCCTCACATGGCACGGCAAAGGCGACATACGTTGCGAACAGGTGGCCGATCCGACGATCCAGGATGAACGCGACATCGCTGCAGAAAGTTCAGAACGGCGATATCGACCCGTCATTCCATCGCGCTGGCCTCAAGGCCGGGCCCGAACTTACAAAACCTTCCGCGACAAGGAGGACGGCTGCATCAAAGTCGTGATGCGCCCGCACGGCTGACCGTTCTGTCCAATGGCCCGACTTTGTTGTCCGGCCGTCTGCATGCTGAAAAGGCGAGAGTTGAAAATGGCCAAGGATAAACCCGCATCGACAAACCCGGCCGCCACACCCCCGGTCAGGTCGCCTGAGGCCGCCGGTTTGCCACATCCCCGTCGCGATGCTGAAGACAGCGATTCCGGCGCCAAGCCGACGGCACCCAAGACCGCTGGCGCCCAGCAAGCGTCCAGATCGCCACTCGACAGCCGCATTGCAAATCGCAATGCCGGCCGTCCTCGTCAGGCAGGCACGACGCCTCGGCCGACCGACGAACCGCTGGAGTAAAATGAAACCTAAGCTGCGGCGCGGGTATCCGCACCGCGGTGTGTGTGCGCAGTCAGGGTCTTCCTGCCCTGCCGACAGGGCCATACAGGTCTTGATCTCTCGTGGATCGTCGGGATCGGCAATCAATACTTTAGCGGGAAATTCGATGGTACCGTTGGCTGGGATCGAACCAGCGACCTCCGGATCCACAATCCGGCGCTCTAACCATCTGAGCTACAACGGCACGTTCGCCTGAGCCAGATCGTGGTGAAAATTCATTCTCCGAGATCCGCTCTGTCGTTCGGCGATGCGTCCAATACGGTCTATCAGAGACTAATTCAAGGCCTTTGATAAGGCAAAGCCGGTCTGCCAACAGACGCCCGTTTCTTCGGCAAAAGAAAAAGGCCGGCGGGAGGAGGTGCCGGCCTTTTCCTGTTACGAGCCAGCGGGAGGAGGTGCTGGCTGGTCACCCCGGAGAGCAGAGGGAGGAGGTTCCACTCGCCGGGTATTCATTTGGACAACTCTATCGCACACCTATTTGTCTGACGAAATGCGACGTTTTGATGCATCGCAGAGTTGTGCGCAATTATTAGGCGGCCTTGATGTCCTTCAGGGCCTTCTCGAAAGCGGTCTTGACCGGCTTGGAGACGTCTTCGGCAGCCTTCGAAGCAACAGCCTGGAAGTCCTTGGCCTGCTCGACCGTGGTCTCGACGCGCTTGCGCAGGAAGGCGGTCTGCAGTTCGACTACTTCCGACAGCGACTTGGCGCCGATGAGGGCCTCGAGATGCGAGAAGCCGGCTTCGGCATTGGCGCGCAGAGCGGCGATCGTCTTGAGCGACAGGTCGCTGGAAACGGTCTTGGCAGTCTCGAAGGTCGATTCCAGGACTTTCTGGGTCTCTTCGGCGCCGGTCTTCAGCTTGGAGTAGGCTTCCTTCGACTGCTCGACGCCCTTTTCGGCGAAAGCGCGGATCTGGTCGGTTGCCTTGGAAGCGTCGAAGCTCGGGAATTCGACGTTTTCGATGGTCTCAGCGGTCTTGGCCTTGGTCATTTTCCATCCTTTCGGGGTAGCGGCTTTGACAAAAAGCCGTCTCGTTCATGTATGATGGCAATATAGCGGTTTTTTTGTGCGATGCAATATCTTTGTTGCAGTGCACCATAAATTTCTTCCCATGCGTCACCCAAGAGGTTATCCAGGGACATTCCGAGACGCTGTTAACCAAGTGGCCAGAGATTCCACCTGCTTCCCGCCATGGCTTGTGGACCTTCGCCGCGCGGGCTTTTATTAACAAAGCGTTAACTGCAAATTGCCCGCCTTGTAGGTTCGCCAAGAGGGGTTCGCCAAGAGGTTTCACCGAAAGGGTCCGCCAAGCGCATGCCTTCCGAGAACTACTCTTTCCTCGATGTCGCCGTGCTTGATGCGGTTCGCCAGCGCTTCGCCGCCGGCGACGCGATCGCGATTCTGTCGGCCGACCTCGAACAGGTGATCTGGGCCAACGGCCCGGGCGCTGCGGTGTTCGGCTATCCCGATATCGAGGCCATCATCGGCGCCTCGGCTCAGCTGCCGCTGATCGCCAGGCGCCAGATCATGGCGACCGCGGGCTTCCCGCAGATCGGCAGCGACCGCGCCATTACGGTACGGCTGGCGACCGGCATCACCAGCCGCGCCGTCGGCTTCCTGGCCAGTGCGGTGACTATGCCGGACGGCGAAAGCGCCATTATGCTGGTGGTGCCGGCAGCGCAGGCCGGCTCGCGCAGTGCTGCCGACATTGGGACCCGCGCCATCAGCGGCTTTACCGAAGACGGCCATTTCATCGCCTTTGTCGACGCCGCCGGCACTGTCGAGGCGGCTTCGGATGGCTTTGGCGCGCTCGCCATCCGGCCTGAGACGCTGGCCGCGCTTGTCGCCGACGTGGCGAGCCAGGACGACCGCATCGTCAAGCGGCTGGTCCCCGGCGGCGCCACGTCCTATCCGGCCGGCTTCGCGCGCCTGACCGAGTCCAGGCATCTGCTGGTGGTCATCGACGAGGATCAGCTCGGTGAGGAAAATCCTGTCGGCGAGCTGGATGCCGAACCTGCTGCAGCGCAGGTCGACGATGGCCCGGCGCAAGCCGCCGCGGAGAACGCGGTAACGGTGGATGCGGTGGCTGACCACCCCACCGCAAGCGGGAATCAGGGCGCCCCACTCGCGGCCGCGCCTGATGTCGGGGAGACAGGTCCGGCTGCCACCGAGCATGATGCTTCGGCGTCAACCGATACAAAGGCGGACCATCGCGAGCAGACGACCGGCCGCGAGCAGGCGGCGAATGACAGCGCGCCGGCGCAACATGATCATTGGTACTTCCATGCCGGCGAAGAGCCGCAGGCGGGCGAGCCGGACAGCCCGGCGCAGGCCGAGCCGGACTCTGTTTCCCCGGCCGAGAGTGCGCAGTTGGACAGCAGTGCCGCTGCGCCCGCCCTGCCGTCCGACGCAGCCCCACCGGCTGCGCCTCCCGCCAAACGTGAGGTCGACCGCTCGGCGCCGCCGCTGCGCTTCGTCTGGCGCACCGACGCCGAGGGCAAGTTCAGCGCGCTGTCGCCGGAATTCGGCGACATTGTCGGCAAAGCCGCCGCCGACGTGATCGGCCGCCGCTTCAAGGACGTCGCGACAACTTTCGGCCTCGACGCCTCGGGCGAGATCGCGGGCCTGCTTGAACGGCGCGACACCTGGTCGGGCCGCTCGGTACTGTGGCCGGTTGCCGGCTCCGACCTGAAGATACCGGTCGATCTGGCAGCACTGCCTGTCTATGGCCGCAGCCGCGCCTTCGAAGGTTTTCGTGGTTTCGGCGTCGCCCGCGCCGGCGATGCGGTGGTCGATCCGGAAGCAATCGGCATGGCGCTGGTCCCCAATGGCGCGCCAGCGGCAGCAGCTGAGCCGGCCCCGGAACAGCCCGTGGCGGAAGCTCCCAAGGCGGCCGATCCGTTCGAGGGCGAAGTGCCGGCACTGACCATCGTGCCGAAGCAGGAACGTCGTTTTGCCGACAAGGTCATCCGGCTGGCCGAGCATCGGCAGCCCGCCAACGACAAGCAGCCGACAAGCGAGAGGGGCCTGTCGACGCTGGAGCGCAGCGCTTTCCGCGAAATCGGCGAGCGGCTGAAGAAGGACAATCCCCCGCCGGAGCAGCCGGAGACTGCCAAGCAGGCCGAACCGGCCAATCCGGATCAGGTAATGCCAGACCAGGCCAAGGCAGATGAGCCCAAGCCGGATCATGTCGAGGCGGACCAGCCTGAAACAGCCGCGCCAGCCCGACAACCCGCCGAGGTCTCGAGTCCGGACGAAGCCGGCCCGGCTGCCGTGGCTGAACCATCGGCAGCCGCACCCGAAAGCGAAACGGCTGAGGCCGAACCGCCGGAAAGCGATGCCGAGGACGAAAAGGACCTGACGCGGCTTGACGGCGAGCAGCCGGACGACGGCCTTGCGGACAGCGAAGCAGGCGAGGCGAAGGCGCCGACAGTGTCGCGCTCCCTGCTCGACTATGCCGATCCCGAACCAGGCTCCGTCACCGAAGACAGTACGGAAGCAACGTCGTCCAACGACGAACTTGCGCCGGCTTCCGAACCGGATGATACGCAAGCCCAAGAGATCGTCGAGGCCGCAGAGCCACAGCCGGTTGTTGCCGAGACGCCGGCCAATGCCGGTGAAGACGACAGCATGACGTCGGCCGACTTCCGCGATGCCGAGGACAATGAGGATTGGGCGCCGTCCGACGAGGCGACCGATTCCGCCGTGGAAGACGGGGACAAGGCCGGCGATGCGGACACAGTGCCGGCAGAACCACAGCGCCTGAAAGTGCCGCCGCTCAAGCTTGAGGGGTTCATGCCTTCGGCATTCTCGGCCGGAGATGAACACAAGGCCCCTGACACGTCGATCCTCGGCAAGCTGCCGGTGCCGCTGCTCATCCATTCGGGCGACGAGCTTCATTACGCCAATGAGGAATTCCTCGGCCTGACCGGCTATGACACGCTTGAGGACCTGAGCGACGCCGGCGGGCTCGACGCGCTGTTTGCCGATCCCTATTCAGAAATGGCCGGCGAAAGCGACCACACACTCAAACTGAAGACGCGCGAGGGCCAGGAATTTCCGATCGAAGCCATTTTGCGTTCGGTGCCGTGGCGCGCCGGCAAGGCGCTGATGCTGGTGGTGCGACGTACCGGCGATAACGAGCCGCCGATGGTTGCGCATCTCGCAGCCGAGGAGCAGACGCAGCCCGATGTCTCCGAACTCAAAGCGCGCATTGCCGAGATGCGCACCATCATCGACACCGCGACCGATGGTGTGGTGTTGATCGGCCGCGACGGCGACATCCGCTCGATCAGCCGGCCGGCCGAGGCGCTGTTCGGCTTCGACAGCGACGACGTCACCGGTAAACCGTTCGCCTCGCTGTTTGCCATCGAAAGCCAGCGCGCGGCGCGCGACTATCTGAACGGCCTGTCCGAGCCCGGCGTGGCGAGTGTGATGAACGATGGCCGCGAGGTGATCGGGCGCGAGGCGCAAGGGCGCTTCATCCCGCTGTTCATGACCATCGGCAGGCTGCCCAATGACAGCGGCTTCTGCGCCGTGGTGCGCGACATCACGCAGTGGAAGCGGGCCGAAGAGGATCTGACCCAGGCGCGCGCGGTGGCCGAGCGCGCCTCCTCGCAGAAGACCGATTTCCTCGCCCGCATCAGCCACGAGATCCGCACGCCGCTCAACGCCATTATCGGCTTTTCCGAGCTGATGGTGGACGAGAAGTTCGGCCCGGTAGCCAATGACCGCTACCGCGACTATCTCAGAGACATCAACCGCTCGGGCAACCATGTGCTCGATCTCGTCAATGACCTCCTCGACATTTCGAAGATCGAGGCCGGCCAGCAGGAAATGGACTACGAGGCGGTGTCGCTCAACGATACGCTGGCCGAGACGGTGGCGATGATGCAGCCGCAGGCCAACCGCGAGCGTGTCATCATCCGCTCCAGCTTCGCCTCGCGACTGCCGGAAGTCGTCGCCGACCTCAGAAGCGTGCGCCAGATCGCGCTCAACATCCTGTCCAATGCCATTCGCTATACGCAAGCCGGCGGACAGGTGATCGTGTCGACCGCCTATGAAACCTCCGGCGACGTTGTCATGCGGGTGCGCGATACCGGCATTGGCATGAGCCATGCCGAGATCGAGCAGGCGCTGAAGCCGTTCAAGCAGATCAATGCGCTGAAGCGCGGGCGTGGCGACGGCACCGGTCTCGGCCTGCCGCTGACCAAGGCGATGGTGGAAGCCAACCGCGCCCGCTTCACCATCACCTCGACGCCGGGCGAAGGGACGCTGGTCGAGGTCGCCTTCCCGTCGACGCGGGTGCTGGCCGAATAGGCCGGCGATTTCCGGGCGAGAATCCCGGACAAAGAAAAGGCGTCCAACAGGACGCCTTAAATGGGATTTGCTGTCACAACGGGGGCTTGAGCGAATCTGATCCTCAGGGGACGAGGAACGGGATTTCTCCCTCAAGTTACGTGCGACTATCGACGCCGGGCCTTAACAACTCCTTACCGGCCGTCCAAAAAATTTACGAATGTGTACCACTCATGAAATCTAGGTAAATTCGACCGACATATCTGGTTAACCATCCCGGCCGCGTCACTCAGCCAGCTGCGGCAGGTTCCTGAACAGCTCCAGCGCCTCTGGATTGGCCAACGCTTCCTTGTTCTTGATGGCGCGGCCATGCACCACGTCGCGCACTGCAAGCTCGGTGATCTTGCCCGATTTGGTGCGCGGAATGTCGCTGACGGCGACGATCTTTGCCGGCACGTGGCGCGGGCTGGCGCCGCTGCGGATCTTGGAACGAATGCGCTTTTCCAGATCCTCGTCCAGCGTCACGCCGGCGGCCAGCCGCACGAACAGCACGACGCGGACGTCATTGTCGAAATCCTGACCGATGCACAGCGCCTCAAGGATCTCCGGCATCTGTTCGACCTGATTGTAGATCTCCGCCGTGCCGATGCGCACACCGCCCGGATTGAGCGTCGCGTCGGAACGGCCGTGGATGATCATGCCGCCATGCGCGGTCCATTCGGCGAAGTCGCCGTGGCACCAGACATTGTCGAAGCGCTCGAAATAGGCGGCCTGGTATTTCTTGCCCTCAGGATCGTTCCAGAAGCCGATCGGCATCGACGGGAACGCTTTTGTGCAGACCAGCTCACCCTTTTGCTCGCGGATCGGCTTGCCGTCATCGTCCCATACATCGACGGCAAGGCCGAGGCCGGGACCCTGGATCTCGCCGGTCCAGACCGGTTGCGTCGGTACGCCGAGCACGAAACAGGAGACGATGTCGGTGCCGCCGGAAACCGAGGCGAGATGTACGTCCTTCTTGATGCCGCCATAGACGAAGCGGAAATCCTCCGGCGACAACGGTGAGCCGGTGGAGGAAATAGCCCGCACACTCGACAGATCATGGCTGCGGATCGGCTTGAGCCCGGCCTTGCGCACGGAATCGATGAATTTGGCTGAGGTGCCGAAAAAGGTCATCTTCTCGGCATCGGCGAAGCTGAACAGCACATTGCTGTCGGGGTGGAAGGGTGAGCCGTCATAGAGCAGCAGCGTGGCGCCCGAGGCCAGGCCCGACACCAGCCAGTTCCACATCATCCAGCCGCAGGTGGTGAAGTAGAAGAAGCGGTCGCCTTCGACGAGCCCGGCATGCAGCCGGTGTTCCTTGACGTGCTGGACCAGCGTGCCGCCGGCCGAATGGACGATGCATTTGGGAACGCCGGTGGTACCTGACGAAAACAGGATGTAGAGCGGATGCGCAAACGGCAGCCGCTCGAACGTGACCGCTTTGGCGGCAAAGGGTGACAGCGCCTCTTCGAGCGCCACGGCCTTATCGATGACCGCGGCGATGTCACGCGAGGTACCGAGATAGTCGACGATCAGGACCTTGGCTACTGTTTCGAGCTTCGCTGCAACGGCAGCGATCTTGTCGGCGACCTCGATTGCCTTGCCATTGTACCAATAGCCGTCCGGCGCAATGAATATGACCGGCTCGATCTGGCCGAAACGGTCGAGCACGCCCTGCTCGCCGAAATCGGGGGAACAGGACGACCAGACCGCGCCGATGGAGGCGGCCGCCAGCATGGCGGCGACGGTTTCCGGCATGTTGGGCATCATCGCCGCGATGCGGTCGCCCTTTTTCACCTTGAGCGACAGGAAAAGCTGCTGAAAGCGCGAGGTCAGCTGGTGCAGTTCGCTCCACGACAGCCGCCGCTCGATCTTGTCCTCGCCGCGAAAGACGATCGCGTCACCGGAACCGGTCTTCTTCAGCAGGTTCTCGGCGAAGTTCAGCGTCGCTTCGGGAAAGAACGATGCGCCGGGCATCTTGTCGCCATCGACGAGCACGGGCTCGCCCGCATCGGTCCCTTTGTCGCCGACAATGCCGCAAAAGTCCCACAGCAGGCTCCAGAAGCCCTCGCGATCCTCGACCGACCAGCGGTGCAGTTCGGCGTAGGAGGCGAAGGATGTGCCGCTTTTGGCCGCTGCTGCCTTCATGAACGCGGTCAGTGGTGCTGCGTCGATCTGGTCTTGCGTCGGGGTCCAGAGCGGTGCTTCGGCAGCCATTATCGATCCTCCTTGAAGCCCGTCGCGTCGCAAGATAGATATGCTTTTGTTTTGATGCACGTCGTTGTCCCGGAACCGCTGCACTCTTCCGGGCGACATGCACTAGCCTCAGCTTTACAGGCGCGCTGTCCCAAAAACGCCGCGCCTCGTAGCAGGCTGAAGCTGCATCGCTTATGCCTACCACCGTGCGGCAGAGCAAGATTTTGTTCCGCTAAACTCGGCCATGTGTGCGCAATTGCCATCGCCGGGCCATAAAGACTTGAAATGCCTCAGCCCTAAGTCGTAGTGACGACTGGAAGGCGTGGTGACGACTGGCGGTTACACCCGTCAGACGATTTTTATCGGAATGAAAGCAACCGGGGCAATATGCCATCACCTTTGATCCGGCGCGGAATATGGGCGATCGGCGTTGCCGTGCTCGTCATCGCGCTGGTCGTCGCCGCTCTGCCGCTGATTGCCTCGACCCGGATCGTGCGCGATCGCATTGCCTGGGAGATGAGCGCGTGGAGCGGATTCAGGGTCACCATCGCCGGTTCGCCGCGCATCGAGGTGTGGCCGAAGTTCCGCGCCATATTGAGCGACGTCACGCTGTCGCAGTGGACCGAGACCGACGCGCCGCCGGTGATCGAGGCCGAACGGGTCGAGGTCGACCTTTCGGCCATGGCGGCGCTGCAGGGCGATGTGGTGTTTTCGACGGCGCGGCTGGTGCGGCCGACGATCCGGGTCCAGCGCGCCGCAAACGGCATATTCCTGCCCGCCATACCAACGGGCGGACGCATCACCCGCTCCATCGACACGGCGCGCGGCGTGGTCAACGCCGATCCGACGAAGCCGGATCTGAGCAAGCTGCCCGCCGATCCGTTCGGCACCGTGGAATTCAGGGACGGCCGTATGGTCGCCTCCGTCGGCGGCAAGGACGTCGAATTGCTGACCAGCCTGTCCGGCCAGGCGAGCTGGGCAGCGATGAACAGCAACGCGACCTTGTCGGCGACCGGAATCTGGCGCGGCGAGAGCGTCACCGTCGATGCCGCCTCGCCCAAGCCGCTGGTGCTGTTTGCCGGCGGCGCCGCACCGGTCACGTTTTCGTTCAAGGCAGCGCCGGCCAGCTTCTCGTTCGACGGCACGGCCAGCATGTCGCAAAACGCCTATTTCGATGGCCAGGCGAAATTCGCCGCGCCCTCGCTGCGGCGCGTGCTGGAATGGTCGCAGGCCGGCATTGCTCCTGGTACGGCGATCGGTTCGGTCTCGATTTCGAGCAAGATCACGGCGACCGCCGGCCGCGTCAAATTCGAAAACACCGCGGTGACGCTCGACAACAACCCGGGAATGGGGGCGCTGGATTTTTCGTTCGGCGACGCCTTGCCGGTGATATCAGGCACACTCGCCTTCGATACGCTCGACCTCAGGTCGCTGTTTTCGGCCTTCACGCCGCTGGCGCCGACCGGCGAGACCGGTCCCGGCGAAATCGACACCAGCTTCGCCGACCGGATCAATCTCGATCTGAGGCTGTCAGCGGCGCATGCCTCGGCCGGCGCAATCCAGCTTGCCGACGTCGCCGCCACGGCGCAGGTGAAGAACGGGCTTGCCGTCTTCGATATCTCCGATGCGTCGGCCTTTGGCGGCAACGTGCAAAGTAGCCTGCGTTTCGACCGCAAACCGGAGGGCTCGCAGGTCGAGATCCGGCTGCTCGCCTCCGACATTGACGGCGCCGCTTTCGGCACCGCGGCCGGAATGACGCGGCTGGTGCCGGCCAGCACCGGCACTGTCTCGGTCATTCTCAAAGGGCCGGGCAAATCCTGGGACTCGATCTTCGAGAACGCGGACGGCTCGGTCTCTGCGACGTTCGGGCCGGGCGCGCTGAGCGGGCTCAATTTGCCGGCATTTCTGAAGCACACGGAACAGGGCGGCTTCTTCGCGCTCGACGACGTCTCGGACGGGACACTGCCGATGGACGGCGCCGAGCTCAAGGCCACCATCTCGAAGGGTGTGGCAAGGCTGGACAAGGCCGAGGCCAATTCGGCGAAATACAAGGTCTGGCTGTCCGGCATCGCCTCTTACGGCGGACGCGGGCTGGCGCTTTCGGGGGGTGTCACCCAGGCCGACCCGGCAGCGGCACCGGTCAATGGCCAGCAGGGATCCAACCAGTCGTCATTCTTCGTCGGCGGCACCTGGAGCACGCCGTTCATCTCGCCGATCAGCCGCGGCGTCTCAGGCGAATAGGCGGACCCTTACCGGGACCGCCCTATCCCTCGTTTGACGCAATCAACCGCGCTGCGCGGCCTGTTCGTCGAGCTGGCGTTGCACCTCACGCCGCTTGTTGGCGACCGAAGCGATGATGACGCCTACCGCCACGACGGCGATCAGGATGGTGCAGGCGGCGTTGATTTCCGGCGTCACGCCGAGACGCACCTGGCTGTAGATCTTCATCGGCAGCGTGGTGGCGCCAGGCCCGGAGGTGAAGGAGGCGATGACCAGGTCGTCAAGCGACAGGGTGAAGGCCAGCATCCAGCCGGAGACGATGGCCGGCATGATGACCGGCAGCGTGATCTGAAAGAAGGTCTTTACCGGCGTTGCGCCGAGGTCCAAGGCAGCTTCTTCCAGCGAACGATCGAACGACACCAGGCGCGACTGCACGACGACAGCCACGAAGCACATGGTCAAGGTGATGTGAGCAAGCGTCACGGTCAGGAAGCCACGGTCGAGACCGACGGCAACGAACAGCAGCAACAGCGACAGGCCGGTGATGACTTCCGGCATGACCAGCGGCGCAAACACCATGCCGGAAAACAGGATGCGGCCGCGGAAGCGGGTGTAGCGGGTCAAGGTCAGTGCTGCCAGCGTGCCGAGCACGGTTGCCACAGTGGCGGAGATGACACCCACACGCGCGGTCACCCAGGTGGCGTCCATCAGCCCCTGATTGTGGAACAGCGAGGCATACCATTTGGTCGAGAAGCCGCCCCAGACGGTGACCAGCTTCGACTCGTTGAAGGAGAAGACGATGAGCAGCACGATCGGCAGATAGAGAAAGGCAAAGCCCAGCACGACCGAGGTGACGTTGAAGCGGCTCCAGGTGGCGTTCATTTGTCCTGCTCCTGGGCGCGTGCCTGGGCCTGCTGGAAGAGCATGATCGGCACGATCAGGAGCAGCAGCAGGATGACGGCGACGGCCGACGACACCGGCCAGTCACGGTTGGCGAAGAATTCATTCCACAAGGTCTTGCCGATCATCAGCGTCTGCGAGCCGCCGAGCAGATCGGGAATGACGAACTCGCCAACCGCTGGAATGAACACCAGCAGGCAGCCGGCGATGACCCCGGGCAGCGACAGCGGGAACGTGATCTTCCAGAAGGCTGATGTCGGCGGGCAGCCGAGATCCTTTGCCGCCTCGATCAGCGAGTAATCCATCTTTTCCAGCGACGAATAGAGCGGCAGCACCATGAATGGCAGGTAGGAATAGACGATGCCGATGAAGATCGCCGTGTAAGTGTTGAGGATGATCAGTGGCTGATTGATGATGTGCAGCGACAACAGCATCTGATTGAGCAGACCCTCGGGCTTGAGGATGCCGATCCAGGCATAGACGCGGATCAGGAACGACGTCCAGAACGGCAGGATAACCAGCATCAGCAAGGTCGGACGGATCGTCGCCGGCGCGCGGGCCATGCCGTAGGCGATCGGGAAGCCGACGAGCAAGGTCAGGATCGTCGAGACAGCAGCGATGATAACACTGGTCACGTAGGCTTTGAAGTAAAGCGCGTCCTGCGTTAGCCAGACATAATTGTCGACGCTGAGTTCGCGGAAGCGGACAAAGAACCCGGACACGCCGTCCCTGAAATCGAGCGCCGGCGTGTAGGGCGGCATGGCGATCGCCGACTGCGACAGCGAAATCTTGAAGACGATGATGAACGGGATGAAGAAGAAGAACAGCAGCCAGAGATAAGGCACGATGATGACGAGCCGGCTGACAAAGCCGGCACCGAGCCGCATCAGGAACGGTTTGGCCGCGGCCGATGGACCGGCGTCGGTGAGTGCAATGTTGGACATGGCCGCCCCCTACCGTGTCAGCACGACGCCGGCATCCGGCCGGAAGGAGACCCAGGCGCGGTCGTTCCAGGTCAGCGGGTCCTCGGTGACTCGCGCCGCGTTGAGCGCGCTTGCCCTGATGATCTGCCCGTCATCCAGCCGGATGTGGTAGACGGTCATGTCGCCGAGATAGGCAACGTCGTAGACCTCGCCCTCAAGCGCATTGACTGCGTCGGCCGGTTTCTTCGACGACACCTTGATCTTCTCCGGCCTGATGGCGAAGACGATGTCGGAACCGGCCTTTGTATCGGTGCTGTTTTCGACGACGATCTGGGCCCCTGTCGCGCCGGTAATGCGCGTGGTGTTTGCCGCACGCTCGGCGACCTTGCCTTCGAACATGTTCACATTGCCGACGAAGTGGGCAACGAAGCGTGAGCTCGGCGCCTCATAGACTTCCGCCGGCGTCGCCACCTGCATCACCTCGCCCTTGTCGATGATGGCGATGCGGTCGGCCATGGTCATCGCCTCTTCCTGGTCGTGGGTGACGACGACGAAGGTAAGGCCGAGATTTTGCTGCAGGTCCATCAGCTCGAACTGCGTTTCCTCGCGCAGCTTCTTGTCGAGCGCGCCGAGCGGCTCATCGAGCAGCAAGACTTTTGGCCGCTTGGCAACCGAGCGGGCGAGCGCGACGCGCTGGCGCTGGCCGCCCGACAATTGGTGCGGCTTGCGCTTGGCGAACTGCTCTAGCTTCACCAGCTTCAGCATCTCGGCGACGCGCTTTTCGATATCCGGTCCCGGCATGCCTTCCTGCTTGAGGCCGAAGGCAATGTTCTTTTCCACGCTCATATGCGGGAACAGCGCATAGGACTGGAACATCATGTTGACCGGGCGGCGGTAGGGCGGGATGCCGCGCAAGTCCTGGCCGTCGAGAAGGATACGGCCGGCGGTGGGCTCCTCGAAGCCGGCAAGCATCCGCAGCAACGTCGACTTTCCGCAGCCCGACGCGCCGAGCAGGGCGAAGAACTCGCGCTCGAAAATGGTCAGCGACAGATTGTTGACGGCGGTGAAGTCACCGAACTTCTTGGTGACGTTCTCGAATTGGATATATGGCTTGGCGTTCGGGTCGTTCCATGGCGCGAAATCCCTGCGGATGCTGCCAAGCGATTTCATGTCCCACTCCGTCCTATTTTTTTGCTTCTTGCCCCAGAGAAGAATGGTCCCGGCAGGTGGCTGCCGGGACCATGTCGCATTGCTTACTGGCCGGTGACGATCTTGGTCCAGCTGCGCGTGATCAGGCGCTGGGTCTTGGGATCGTAGGGCTGGACCGTATAGAGCTTTTTCAAGGTCTCGGCGTCCGGATAGACCGCCGGATCATCCAGCAGCGCCTTGTCGACGAACTGCTGCGAAGCCTTGTTGCCGTTGGCGTACAGCACATAGTTGGACGACTTGGCGATCACTTCCGGCTTCATCATGTAGTTGAGAAATTCGAGTGCCTCGGCGGCATGCGGCGCATCGGCGGGAATCGCCATCTGGTCGAACCACATCTGGGCGCCTTCCTTGGGTACGGAATAGCCGATCTCGACGCCTTGCTTGGCCTCGACCGCGCGGTTGCGCGCCTGGAAGACGTCACCCGACCAGCCGACCGCCAGGCAAATATCGCCGTTGGCGAGCGCGTTGATGTATTCGGACGAATGGAATTTGCGGATATACGGCCGCACCTTCAGCAACGTCTCCTCGGCCTTGGCGATGTCGTCAGGTGAGGTGCTGTTCGGATCGAGGCCGAGATATTTGAGCGCCGCCGGAATGATGTCGGCCGGCGAGTCCAGCACATAGACGCCGCAGTCCTTCAGCTTGGCCAGGCTGTCGGGATTGAAGAACACATCCCAGCTGTCGATCTTGTCGGTGCCGAGTGCTGCCTTCACCTTCTTGATGTTGTAGCCGATGCCGACCGTGCCCCACATGTAGTTGATCGAATATTCGTTGCCCGGATCGTATTTGGCGGTGCGCTCCGAAACCGTGTCCCACATGTTGGAAATGTTGGGCAGCTTCGACTTGTCGAGCTTCTGGAACACGCCGGCCTGGATCTGGCGGGCCAGGAAGTTGCCGCTGGGCACGACGACGTCATAGCCGCTGCCGCCGGCAAGCAGCTTGGTTTCGAGGATTTCATTGGAATCGAAGGTGTCGTAGACGACCTTGATGCCGGTCTCCTTGGTGAAGTCGTCGATGATCGAACTGTCGATGTAATCCGACCAGTTGAAGACGTTGACGACGCGATCCTCGGCATGGCCGCCGACGGCGAAAAGCGTCAGAAATGCCGAGGTTGCCGAAAGCCAGAGCGCTTTGCGGATCATGCTGTTCTCCTTTGATGAGTGTTCCTTCGCCAAGTCGTCGCTGTTCGAGCGCGATTGGGCATTTGCTTCAGAGTATTGAGCTTTCCGGGCAGCCACAAGCATGAACTTCCAGCGCCGTCCGGGCGGTTCGACGAGCGGCAGATGATGGCTCTGTGTGCCCGCATGGCGGGCGCGCTGACGCCGTCAGAGGCTTTCGCCGTGGCGCGGGCAGGGATACGACGCTGTGGTCCGGTCTTGGTCCGACCGGCGGGGACACTTGGCAAGATAAGCCTGTCTTGTTGTTGCCGTGCCCCAGCCTGCCCGTGCCGCAGCAAGGTTGTCAATGGCCCGCGCGGGGCAAGCCCGGTCCATATGGCGTGCGGCTTCGTTAATTAGGAAAGACGAGCCTAATAGGGAGAGACGTTGTCAACCAAGGGAAAGGCGGTCAATTAGGCGATGGCAGGCCGCTGGTCCCCGGCCGTGCAGCCTCGCCTGGCGCTTGAATTCAAGCCCGATATGGAGGAGCAGCGCGGCGACCACCACCGCGCCGCCGATGATGGTGCGCACCGAGGGCACCTCGCCATGGACGAGCCAGACCCAGATCGGTCCGAGGATCGGCTCGAACGTGCCGAGGAGTGCTGCGATCGCCGCCGGAACCAGCCTCGCGCCGGTGGCGAAGAAGGCAAGGCCCAGCCCGAGATTGATGACGCCGAAGGCAAACAGGAAAGCCATGTCGTGGGCCGACGTGGCAAACTGCGTGGCTTGCGATGCGGCGAAAGCCGCTGCCAGCATCGTGCCGAGGCACGTCGCCGGCGTCATGCGCACATGGGCGAAGCGCCGGGTGATGACAGTGGCGATCGAGAACATGACGGCGATCAGCAGCGACAGCCCGTCACCGATGGGCGATACGGCGCCGTCGAGCGATTCCGACACCATGATGGCGACGCCGGCGATGACGGCGGCGATCGCCACCCAGGTCGCGACGGCGACGCGTTCGCGAAACAGCACCCAGGCAAGCAATGCCGCCAGCAGCGGCACACCGGCCTGCATCAACAGGATATTGGCAACGGTGGTGTAGGCGAGCGCGACAACGAAGCACGTCGACGCCGTGGCGAAACAGACGGCCACGGCAAGGCCGGGCAGGCCCATGTCGCGAAACAGCCGCAACATGCCGCGCCAGCCGTCGCGCCAGGCCATGAAGCAAATCAGGAACACAGCCGCCCACAGCGATCGCCAGAACACCACGGTCCAACTGTCAGCGGTGTCGATGAAGCGGGCGATGGTGCCGCCAAAGCTCCACATCAGCGCCGACAGGAACACCAGCAGCAAGCCGACCCGCTCTTCGCGCGGCGAGACGATCGGCGGTGCGGCGATTGGAGAAGATGCGGTATCGGTCATGGGGTGCGACTGTCGGCTATCTCGGGGCGGCATGATGCACAATGGACGACAGAAACGTGCCGTATTCGCCTAGCGCATAGGCTACCGCCGGACGTGATCCAGCCCGGCATTCCCTTTGGCGCACCGCCAACCGGCAGCCATACGGGCAAACACCGCCGTTTCTAGGACGTGCCCTTGTTGCCGCGGATAAAGCGCCAAAGACCGGCCAACGGTACCAGCAGCAGAATGCCGAACTTTTTCAGGGCGATGACCGCGACCGCAATCAGGCCGGCCTTTGCCGCGAGTTTTCCGGCGATGAGGCCGCCAATGCCAACCGCGGCGACCGTGTCGGTGCCGGGCAGAAAATCGGTGTATTTCTTGCCGGTGTTGAAGTCCGCCACGCCCAGCACTTCGTCCAGGCTCTGCTTGATCTCCGGCAATTGTTCAACCGTAGCGATGTAGCTCATCACGAAGACGCCTTCCCGGCCGAGGAAACGGACGTCGTAATTGAGCGTGTGGACGGTATCGTCTCCGAACTGCAGTTCCTTGGCCCAGTGCAGCCGCTTGTGGACGAAATCATAGACCGGCGGCGAGGCCCAGCCGATTAGCTTGATCGGGGGAAAGCCGTCCTTTACCCGCTGATCGTTGGCCGACAATGTGTCCGCCTGCATGCTGCTCAGCAGTTCGGTGTAGTCGATGGATGCGGCGTCGGCGTCATCGACATGGCCGATCTTTTCATAGCGCAATTCGATGCCCCAACCCTTGCCGGCGATGGGCTCGTACTTGGCCGGGAAGATCATGCCGATTGCTTCGGACGCGGTATCAGGCGGATTGCCCCAGGCCTCGGTCAGGACGGACGTCGCGTCCTTCTTGCCCAGAAAATAGAACTTGTCCTTGAGATCGAGATGGATGCCTTCGGGAAGGTCGACCGCGCCGGTCTTTGGATCGATCTTGTCCAGGAATGCCTTGCCGTCGTCACTATACTGTTGATAGTCCTTGAAGAATTCCGAGGATTTTTCTGCCAGAACAGGCCCCGCCAAAAGGGCAAGCGCCACGCCAAGCCACAAAGCTTTCCTGTTCATAAGCCGTCCCCCCTTGGCTGCCCTGCAGCTCACCTTCGATAGCGCAGCGCCGATGCTTAATCAATATTTGGTTCGGTGATGGTTCGGGCCGCGCTCTATTGCTTTAGCGCAAACAGCTGCAGTCTTCCGCGACCTCCAGCCCGAGAAGCATCACTGGAAATCGAAGGCGCTCAGGCCCGTCACCATCTCGTCGAGGCCCAGCGGACGGGTCACCGGCGGCTCGGCGCGGGCGAGGCAGCCGATGCGTTCGCACAGCCGGCAAGCGGGACCGACCAGCGTGGCGGCGCCCTGTCCGGCCTTTGCCGGCAGCCCGGCGCCATAGACGATCTCGTCGCGAAAGCCGATATCGCAGCCCAACAGCAGCGCGGTGCGGCGCGGACGCTCGGAGAACGAACCCTGCGGCCCCTCGAGCGTGCGTGCGATGCAGAGGAACTCGGCGCCGTCGGGCATTTCAACCGCCTCGACCAGGATTTGGCCAGGCGAAGCGAAAGCGGCATGGACCGGCAGTTTCGGGCAGCCGCCGCCAAAGCGGCTTTGCGGAAAGCCCTGGCCACCGGCCTTGCGGAAGCGGTTACCGGCATTGTCGACCTCGAGCATGAAGAACGGGACCCCGGACAAGCCAGGACGCTGCAGCATGGTCAGGCGGTTCGCCGCCTGTTCGAAGGAGACGCCGAAACGCGAGCGCAGCACATCGATGTCGTAACAAGCCCGCACGGCGGCGGCATGAAAGGCCTGATAGGGCATCATCAAGGCATGGGCGGCGTAGCGGCCGAACTCGAAGCGGGCGAGCCGGCGGGCTTCGTCCGTACCGAGCTTCAGCGCCTGAATTTCGCCGGCGACAGCGACCGTCATGCGGATCAGGCAGGCCTCCATGGCGACTTCGCGCAACTGGTCGAACGGCGACAGCCGCTCCGATAGAAAAAGACGCTGCGAATGACGGTCATAACGGCGGCGCCAGTTCGGCATGGTGGCCACCGGCAGCACCTTGACGACGATGCCATACTCGCGCTTCAGCCACGCCTTCAGCGCGCCGAACAGATCGTCGCCGGGGTCGAGCACCGAGGTGAAGGCCTCGGCCTCCTCCTCGAGTGCTGCAAAATGGTTCGGCCGGCGCTCGAAAATCTCGTGCACTTCGTCGATCGGCAGCCGCGCACCGGACAGCGCCGTGGCGCGGCCCTCGCGCGCCAGAAGCTCGTTGAGATCGGACAGCCGCTCGACCTGCTCGCGGTAAGCGCGAAACAGTTTTATCATCGCAGCCGATGCGTTGGGGGCGGCCTCGGCCAGTTCGATCAGTTCCTGGTCCCCCGGCAATTCACCGGCAAGCAGCGGGTCGCCGAACACTTCCTTCAAGGCCGAGATCGACCCTCTCGCCTCACCCTGCAATTCATGCGGGTCGACCTTGTAGACAGAGGCCAGCTTTAGGATCAGCTGCACCGTCAGCGGCCGCTGGTTGCGCTCGATCAGGTTGAGATAGGACGGCGAGATGCCGAGCCCCTCTGCCATCGCTGTCTGGGTCAGGCCTTTGGCGATGCGGATGCGGCGGATGCGCGGCCCGGCAAAGATCTTCTGGTCGGCCATCGGCTTTCCTTGACAGGAAATTTACACGACTTGCGAGCGATGAACGGCGCACCATCTTTTTACAATCATGACAGATTTACAGCGGCAGGCAGTCAAACACAACACAGGTTTTCTCTTATTTTCTACCGGAAATAGCGGTTTTCCTCGCTCTCGTCGCGGCGCAATGTAAATGATGTCACACACAGACGACGCACACTATCCCAGGGCGCGGCGTTTCAAGACACTGGCATCGATTGATCTGGAGTGACCAATGACTGATTTTTACAATCTTGTCCCATCCGCGCCCGAAGGCCGCTTCGACGGCATCGAACGACCCTATTCGCCGGACGATGTGAAGCGGCTGCGCGGGTCGGTCCAGATACGCCAGAGTCTTGCCGAAATGGGCGCCAACCGGCTGTGGAAGCTCATCCACGAGGAAGACTTCGTCAATGCACTCGGCGCCATGTCGGGCAACCAGGCGATGCAGCAGGTGCGTGCCGGGCTGAAGGCAATCTATCTCTCGGGCTGGCAGGTAGCCGCCGACGCCAACACCGCGTCGGCCATGTATCCGGACCAGTCGCTCTATCCCGCCAATGCGGCGCCCGAACTGGTCAAGCGCATCAACCGCACGCTGCAGCGCGCCGATCAGATCGAGACCTCGGAAGGCAACGGCCTGTCGGTCGACACCTGGTTCGCGCCGATCGTCGCCGATGCCGAGGCCGGCTTCGGCGGACCGCTCAACGCCTTCGAGATCATGAAGGCGTTCATCGAGGCCGGCGCTGCCGGCGTCCACTATGAGGACCAGCTGGCCTCTGAGAAGAAGTGCGGCCATCTCGGCGGCAAAGTGCTGATCCCGACCGCCGCGCATATCCGCAACCTCAACGCGGCGCGTCTGGCGGCCGACGTGATGGGCACGCCGACGCTAGTCGTGGCACGCACCGATGCGGAAGCGGCAAAGCTTCTGACCTCCGACATTGACGAGCGCGACCAGCCTTTCGTCGACTACGATGCCGGCCGCACGGTTGAAGGCTTCTACCAGGTCAGGAACGGCATCGAACCGTGCATCGCGCGCGCCGTTGCCTATGCGCCGCATGCCGACCTGATCTGGTGCGAAACATCCAAGCCCGATCTGGCGCAGGCCAAGAAATTCGCCGAAGGCGTGCGCAGGCATCATCCGGGCAAGCTGCTCGCCTATAATTGCTCGCCGTCGTTCAACTGGAAGAAGAACCTCGACGACGCGACGATCGCCAAGTTCCAGCGCGAGCTCGGCGCCATGGGCTACAAGTTCCAGTTCATCACGTTGGCCGGGTTCCACCAGCTCAACTTCGGCATGTTCGAGCTGGCCCGCGGCTACAAGGCGCGGCAGATGGCCGCCTATTCCGAGCTGCAGGAAGCCGAGTTCGCGGCCGAAGTCCACGGCTACACCGCGACCAAGCACCAGCGCGAGGTCGGCACCGGCTATTTCGACGCCGTCTCAATGGCGATCAGCGGCGGCCAGTCCTCGACCGCCGCCATGCATGAATCGACTGAGCACGCCCAGTTCAAGCCGGCAGCGGAATGAACCGGTCGACATACCAACAGAGGAAACGCCCGAAGGGCAAGGGAGAAGAAAATGGCATCCATAAGCCGCGTCAAGGAACGTGCAGAAGAGCAGTCCACCACGATGAGTGTCGACCAACAGGCGACCATCCGCATGCTGGCCAACGACCTGCACCGGCTCAATCAATCGGTGATGAAGGCAGTGGAGGCCGGCGTCTCGGTGGAACTGGTGCGCTCGGCCCGGCATCATGGCGGCGACGGCAATTGGGGCGACCTGCTGATCCCGGTGATCGTCACGCAGAAGAGTCACGGCTGATCTTTCCCTTACGGAAGCTTTGTGCTTGTGGAATCTATGGGCCCCGCCGTTCACTGGCCGATTTCAACGTCACCCGCGGGTTTTCAGCGCGGGTGACTTTCGCTTTTGAGCGTAAACTTAACTACAGTTCGAAAACAGACCTTGTCTCCGGGGTTTAATATTTCCAGCTATATTTCGCAGGTCCGTCATTTCAGCTTGACATGGCGGGCGATCTCACGCCAATTGGCTCTCGGATTTCAACCCTGCATTGAAGCAGCGCCGAGTGCCCGCCCCGCCCATGTGCCCTGTGAACCGCGAGACCGACACCGCCAAACATCTGAATTCGTCAAGCAGGGACGCGAACTCCGAGATATCAACGGATTTCTCCCACGTGCTGGTCGTTGGAAGATCGCCGATTAACCGGGTGGTGGTGTCGAAGATCGTCGAGAAGTCCGGACTGAAGCCGATCTCCGAGTCGCCCGAAATGGCGGCAAAGACATTGCGAACCCTCATTCCGGGCGCCGTCGTTCTCGATGGCGGCCCCGACAACGAGGACTGCCGCGCGCTGATGGCGGCCATCGACGCCTTGCGGCGGACATCTGGGCGGTCGCTCCCCAAGGTGATCCTGCTTTCAACCAAGACCGGCACGCCCGACAGCCTGGGCCTGTCGAGCGTGGTCGATGTGGTGGTAACCAAGCCGATCACCACCGAAAGGCTGCAGCCGGTGGTCGACCGGCTGATCAGTCTCGGGCGCGGCTGATCGCAATCCGCCCGAACGCGTGCGGGGCGGTCAGCCTTCCTTGCCGATGCTCTCGATCAAAGCCGGCAGTTCGCCAAGATCGACAAGCTGACGAAAACGCGGTGCCTCGACCGGCGGCTCGACGTGTTCGAGCACCCAGGTCAGCTCGTGCGGCACATACACACCCCAGCTGCCGGCCTCGATGGCCGGCACCACGTCCGACTTGAGCGAATTGCCGACCATCATGCTGGTCTGCGGGCTGCCGTGGCGGCCAAAGATCCTGGCATAGGTGGCGGCGCTCTTGTCGCTGACGATCTCGACGGCATCGAACAGGTCGCCAAGGCCGGACGCCGCCAGCTTGCGCTCCTGGTCGAACAGATCGCCCTTGGTGATCAGCACCAGATGGTAGGCGCCGGCGAGCCTTTCCACGGTCTCACGCGCATGCGGCAAAGCCTCGACCGGATGTCCCAGCATGTCGCGGCCGGCGGCAAGGATTTCGGCGATGGTCGACCCCGGCACACGGCCCTCGGTCACTTCTATTGCCGTCTCGATCATCGACAAGGTAAAGCCCTTGATGCCGAAGCCGTAGACGGCAAGGTTGCGCTTCTCGGCCTCCAGCAGCCGTGCCGAAATGTGCTCGGCCTCGCCATGGTCGGCGAGCAGGGTTGCAAAATGCTTCTCGGTCAGGCGGAAGAACTGTTCGTTCTGCCATAGGGTATCGTCGGCGTCGAAGCCGATAGTGGTCAGGGGCATGGTCGACTGTCCCGTTCAAGTGAAGGCAATGATGTAGACGTTGTCGCCGCACACTGCTAGCTACGGCAAGGGAATGGTGGGAAGCAATGCCGGAATTGGGCGCCTGGAAGCGTGAACTGGAGCAAATTGTGGGCTCCTTGCCAGGGCGTACTCCGACTGAACTCATAAATGCCATCCGAGATCTTGGCATCGCCATGGGACACGATACCGGCGAGGCGTTGCTTGAAACCTACCCGGAGATCCTTTCGTACCGACCGGCGCTGACCGCCGCATTCGGCAAGATGGTGCAGGAGCAAGATACCGCCGAGATCAGGCACATGCTGGATCAGGATCTGAGCGGTCCGGCATCCTTCGGGCAGATCGCAGCGGGAAAAACAAGCATCGGCGTGCTGTCATCCAGGGATGCGTATAATCGCCTGAACGAAGTCTTCGATCACGTCGATTTCGGCAGCTGCTGCCGCGCTGTCATGGTCGGCTGCGGAGGGCGTCCGTTTACGATGTTCCGCATACACGACCAGACTGTCGTCCCCGAAATCATCGGTCTCGATATTGTGCCTGAAGCGGTCGAAACGGCAAACAGGCTTGCGGCCAAGCTCGGCTATGTGCGGATGCGGGCCGAGCTTTGCGACGGCCGCGACTATGACTATGGCGAGGCGCAGGTCGTTTACGTCGCCAGCATGGTATCGCCCAAGGCAGCGGTGGTTTCTCGCATAGCCGATACCGCGCCTCAAGGTGTGCAGATCGTCTTGTGGGAGCCGGTCTCGCTTGGCAGGCTGTGGGTGGAAAGCGTAGAAAGAACGCTTGATCCCCGGCTTGCGGTTACCGGCCGCACGAGCATCCATCGAAATATGACGCGGGACGTGTTCGTTGCACGCGGGAGTGTTCCCAGGCCAGCAAGCTGATCATGCCAGGGCTGCGGATGAGCGACCGCGTGCTGCTTACCCTGGTACAGGCATGGTGCCTTGTCCGCCATCCGATGATTTGCGCCCGCACCTTCAATCATAGCGGCGTGCTGCCCGATCCGGCAAGGCCCGCTTCCTATGCAGACAAGTTCCTGTGGCGCAAGATTTTCGACCACAATCCCTTCTTCACCACGGCTTGCGACAAGCTCGCCTCGAAAGCCTACGCTCTGTCCACCTGTCCAGAACTCAAGACGGCTGCGGTTCTGTGGTCCGGATATGACGCGGCAGAACTTCCGGCGGAGCTGCTCACCGGCAATGTCATGGTGAAGGCCAATCATGGCTGCCGCTGGAACATGATGGTGCGCAACGGTGAGGTAGACAGAGCTAGGCTGCGCCGGCGTACGGCACGCTGGATGCGCCACCGCTACGGCAGGAAGCTCGGCGAATGGGGCTACAAGCACGCCAGCAGGCGCATCCTCGTGGAAGAGATGCTCCTCGAGGACGGTCAGTCCGTTGCTTTGGAGTACAAATTCCACGTGTCTAACGGGACGACGGCCTATGTCTATGCCGCGCGTCGGGATGAACACGGCAACGAACAGAAATGTCATTTCGACCGTGACGGAACCTACGCGCCGCCACCGCCAGGCAGCGGCCCCCAGTGGATCCGGATCGACCTGCCGGCATCCTTCCCGCGCATGCTTGCCATCGCCGAGCGGCTGACCGCGCCGTTCGATCACATGCGATGCGATTTCTACGAAATCGAAGGCGCGATCTTCTTTTCCGAATTCTCGGTCTATCCGCTATCCGGCAAAGGCATCATCAACACAAGGCTCAGGGATCTGTGCGCAGACAGCTGGAACCTCAGCCAATCCTGGTTCCTGACCGCGCCGCAAAGCGGATGGCGCAGGCGCTATGCCGGTGCCTTGCGCAGATGGCAGGGCGCAAATGCGCCGCCCGGCAAGGCCGTCTGACATAGGCCGTTCAGCCTCGTTGCCGCACCTATCGGGCCGGCTCCCCTTCCCTTCCATCACCGGCAACAGCTATACTGTGATAATTGCAACCCAAACTGGTGAATGATGCCGCCTGCGAAAAAGGAAGTCCGTCCGTCGACCCGCGGAGGACGCGTCCGAACGCCTGCCTTCGTGAAAAATCAACGCGGCGTGAAGAACTGGAAGGAAGTCAGCGCCTGGCTGGAATGGCGCGGCATCGAAGACATAGAATGCATCACGCCTGATCAGGCTGGCGTCGCGCGCGGCAAGATGATGCCGTCGAAGAAATTCACTTCCAACACCTCGCTGGCGCTGCCATCGGCAGTGTTCATGACGACGATTTCGGGCGGCTATCCCGAGGACGGCAACGGTTTCCACTATCCGGAGGATGATGGCGACCTGAAGCTGATGCCGGATCTGTCGACGTTGACCGTGGTGCCGTGGGAAGAAGACCCGACGGCCGCCGTCATCTGCGACCTCGTCCATCAGGATGGCCGTTCGGTCGAGTTCACGCCGCGCAACGTCCTGAAGCGCGTGGTAGCAGCCTATGACAAGCGCGGGCTGAAGCCGGTGGTGGCGCCCGAGATCGAATTCTACCTGGTGCGCAAGAACCCCGACCCGGATTACCCATTGACGCCACCCGTCGGGCGTTCCGGACGGGCAATCGGCGGCGGCGCCGGCTATTCGATCGCCGGCGTCAACGAGTTCGACGAACTGATCGACGACATCTACCATTTCTCCGAAAGCCAGGGCCTGGAGATCGACACGCTGATCCACGAGGAAGGCGCCGGCCAGCTCGAGATCAATCTGCGTCACGGCGATCCGGTCGAGCTCGCCGACCAGGTGTTCATGTTCAAACGCACCATCCGCGAGGCAGCGCTGAAGCATGAGATCTATGCCACCTTCATGGCCAAGCCGATCCAGGGCCAGCCAGGTTCTGCCATGCACATCCACCAGTCGATCATCGACAAGAAGACCGGGCTGAATATCTTTTCGGCGAAGGACGGCTCGGAAACCGACGACTTCTTCCATTTTATCGGCGGCATGCAGAAGCATGTGCCGAACGCGCTGGTGATGTTTGCCCCTTACGTCAATTCCTACCGCCGGCTGACGCAGTCGGCCTCGGCGCCGGTCAACAACAAATGGGGCTATGACAACCGCACCACGGCGTTCCGCGTGCCGCGCTCGGATCCGGCGGCGCGGCGTGTCGAAAACCGCATCCCGTCTTCCGACGCCAACCCCTATCTGGCGCTGGCGGCCTCACTTGCCTGCGGGCTGATCGGCATCACCAACAAGATCAAGGCCGAGCCTCCGGTGCTGACCACCGCAAACGCCGATGAGATCGACCTGCCACGCGGCCTGCTCGAAGCCGTCGACCTTTTCGAAGGTGACGAGGAACTGTGCGCTCTTCTGGGCAAGTCCTTCGCCGCAACCTATGCAGCGATCAAGCGGGCGGAGTTCGAGACCTTCATGGAAGTGATCAGCCCGTGGGAGCGGGAGTATCTGTTGCTCAACGTGTGAGCGGCGACTTCGTCGTGTGAATGGTGAATAGTGAATGGTGAGTAGTTTCATATTGGATGGATGAGCGCAGACGTCGTGCGTCTCGCAGCCATTCACCATTCACCATTGGCTGGTGTCCCCATGCCTTACCAATCACCTATCTCCCCCGGTCGCTCCTGGTACGAAGACACAGCCGGACCACGCCCTGAGTACCCTGCCCTGGACGGCGACCGCAGCTGCGACGTCGTCGTCGTCGGCGGTGGCTTCACCGGGCTGTCGGCGGCCGCTCATTTGGCGAAGGCGGGAGCCGACGTCGTTCTGATCGAGGCGCATCGCTTCGGCGACGGCGCTTCAGGGCGCAATGGCGGCCAGCTCGGCACGGGCCAGCGCGCCTGGGCCGAAGAGATGGAGGCCGAATACGGCTTCTCCCGCGCCAAGGCGCTGTTCGACCTTGCCGAGGAGGCGAAAGCGCACCTGCTCGAATTCGCCGCCGTTAACCAGATCGACATCGACTATATGCCCGGCCAGTTGTCCGTGGCGCACAAGCCGCGCTATCTCGACGACTACAAGGCGCATGCCGAGATCATGGCCGGCCGCTTCAATTATCCTCACATCGCCTTCATGGATGCCAGGGAAACGGCCGAACGGCTGGGCTCCACACGCTACTTCGGCGGCACCCGCGACACCGGCACCGGACACATCCACCCGATGAAGCTGGTGATCGGCACGGCAAAGGTCGCGGCAGCGGCCGGCGCGCACCTGTTCGAGCAGACACTATCGACCGGTGTTACCTCCAGCGGCGGCAAGGTCAGGGTGACGACTTCGAGAGGAACCATCACCGCCCAGAAATGCCTGATCGGTGTAAATGCCTATGGCGGCACGCTCGAGCCGGTGAGTGCCGCGCACATCATGCCCATCGGTTCCTTCATCGGCGCGACGGTGCCGCTGGGCGTCGATTCGAAAGTGCTGCCGGGCGGCGAGGCGGTCGACGATTCGCGTTTCGTCGTGCGTTATTTCCGCAAATCCAGGGATGGAAGGCTGCTGTTCGGCGGGCGCGAGGTCTATGGCGTCAACGATCCGAAGGACATCCATGTCCATATCCGCCGGCAGATAGCCGAGCTTTATCCGGAACTGAGCGATGTCGAGATCACCCATGGCTGGGGCGGCTATGTCGGCATCACCATGCCCAGGAAACCGTTCGTGCGCGAGGTGATGCCCAATGTGATCTCGGCCGGAGGCTATTCCGGCCACGGCGTGATGCTGTCGAACTTCTTCGGCAAGCTCTATGCCCAGACCGTCGCCGGCAACCGCGACAGACTGAAGCTGATCGAGGACCTGAACATCCCGGCTTTTCCCGGCGGCCGGCGATTTAGAACGCCATTATTGTTCTTGGCACTGAACTGGTTTGCCCTGAGGGACCGAATATAGAGAAAGTATCTCATATCGGCCGTGGCTGGTACTGAGCTGATTCTATTGAGCTGTTGGTTGCCGCAGCGAGACGTTGCAGAATCCTTAACAAGAGCGCACAATTCCCCTGAGGGCGCACTGATGCCACAATCAAGGGCAAAGGATGCCGGTTCTGGGCGATTGAACGGGGATTTCTGCGGGCCTGCCCGCTTTGTTGTTGGGACCGATGCCGATCGAATGCCGGGCTGCCGGCGCCGATCGAAAGAACACCGGCTCATCTTTTGGAGGTGGCAAGAGTGAACGAGCCCTTCAGTTTCGGCGCGCCGGAACGTCGGCGCTTCGCCATGCAATTCGGCTATGACATGCGGCCCTCCTTCTGGCAGGGGGTGCGCACGAATTCGCATCTGGTGATCGCCGCGGTCGGCACCGCAGCGCTGCTTGGCGTGGCGGGCATAGCGCTTTGGCTGGCGTTGCCGGCCAGCGACCGGCAAGCGATCGCCAGCACACAGCAGAACGTTCCGACTTTTCCGGTCAAGACGACCAAGATTGCCCCGGTCGCAGCGACGGCTGCCGCGGTAGCGGCGCCACAAGCCGCGCGCAAGGGCGACGCGGTTTCATCGACGGTCGCTGTGGGTGGGGCTGCGATGCCGCCGCTGTCGGCCAACGATCCGCGCTGGACTGCGGCGCAATCCAACAGCGACCCTGCCGCGACGCCATCCGATCAGGCGCCTACCGAGCAGGCTGCCGCCAAACCGTCCGATGCCGCGGCATTCGAAGAACCGGCGGCCCAGGGCGACGCCACGACGCAGTTGTCAAAGGTCGCTGCTCCCGCCAATGACGACGACGCGGAAACCGCCGCCATACCGACGCCAAAACCGCAACTTCCAGACGAGCAATCTTCCGCCGCAACGAACGATACCCAGGCCAAGGCCAAGCCACAGAAGGTGGCTGCTGCCGCCGGCACCGGACGCATCCTCAGGACGGTGACAATGCGCAGCGGTCCGCAGAAAAACGCCGCCGCCATGGGCACCGTGCCCGCCAAGTCGTCGGTGCAGGTGGTGAGTTGCAAGAAATGGTGCCAGATCGTCTACAACGGCAAGCGCGGCTGGATCTACAAGAGCTACATCAAGACCGGGGCTTGAGACACAAGCCGCCAGATCTGGTCAGCCGCCGAGCAACCACCTGAAACGGTGTCTCCTGCGAGCAAGTTTGCGCTTCGCCAGGAAATCCCGGTGTTCCTCGAACGGCACCTCACAGAGGCCGCACATTTGGCAGCTTTCGGACTTGCCGCATAGCGGGGTCCAGCATTTCACATCGTGCGTCCAGGCGAGCGCGATCCTTTCCAGATGAAGGTTAGACGAACTTTTCAGCAGAATCAGTTCTCCTGGGACCGCCGTCTGTTTGATGTGATCCGAAACTTCCTTGGGACTGCGAAGCTCAATGAACCGGCCGCTGTCGCGGTCGGCCTGGCTGGCGCGCGAGCGATGCGCATTGTCGCCCGTGTAGATGACCTCATCGGCGATTTCGCGCGCGATCTTGTATGCACTGCCGTATTTCCTCGGCGAGCCGGCGAAGTCGGATATCTGCCCAAGCACAATGCGCTTGCGAGCGACCTTGGCCTTTGCGATCATCTCCAGGGCAATGTTGAGCGAATGCCAGGGCGCTTTGGCCGTATCGACCAGGAATTTCGGACCCGCTGATACCTCTTGCACCGTAGAGCGGTTGGGCAGTGGTGCAAACGATGCCGTTCTCGCTACGACTTGCTCTGGCGGGACGCCAAGTTCCAAGGCGGCGGCAACAGCCGCTGCAGTCGGCAGCCAGAATTGCTCGCCGGGAAAAGGCGCTTGAATATTCAGGCTGCCACCGCGCCAATGAAGGGTGAACCGCAGCAATTCCGGATACGCGGCATGCACGTCACTCACGCGGTAGTCTGCCTCGCCGGACTGGCCGAAGGTCGCAATCCGGCATTTCGCGCCAGACGCCATGCCGATCACCAGTGGGTCATCGCAATTGAGAACCGCAAGTCCATCGGGTTGGAGTGCCTCGACCAGCGCCCGCTTCTCTCCCGCCACAGCTTCCAGAGTCCTGAACTTGCCGAAATGCTCCAGACGGATCATCGTAACCACCGCCACACTCGGCTTCAGCATCTGCGCCATGGCGCTGATCGTGCCGAAGTCGGAAGCGCCGGCTTCGAAAACGACGTAATCGACTTTGCCGGCCTTCCTCAGGCGCTTGTAAAGCGTTCGAACCAACACCTTCATAGTGTTGGCCAGAACCTGTGTGTGGACCGAACCCTGGCCAGCCAGGATGTGTCCAAGCAGGCTTCCCGCCGTCGTCTTGCCGGAGCTTCCGGTAACACCGATGAAAATTGCCTTGCTTCGCGCCCGCGCACGCTTGGCCAGGTAAAGCCGCAGCCGCCATCCCAGATCGTAGCGACTTTTCTGCTGCCTGATCTTCATCACCCGCCAACACTATCCACGATCCGTTATGCCTTTCGGGGGATCGAGAAGTCAAACTGGGGTCCGGCGTGACGACGTCAACTGTTCGTTCCTCGGCCGGCCGGCGCACCGATGCGAACTCTTGCCGACATTGCTCTGTCTGCCATGCATTGCGAACAGCGAGGTACTTCCCGAATTGCTCAAATGCAGCGGCCGCCGTCGACCTCCAGCGCCACACCGGTGATGAAGGCGGCTTCGTCCGACGCAAGCCAAAGCGCAGCGTTGGCGATATCGAGCGGCGTCGACAGACGGCCGAGCGGTATCGAGGCACGGAATTTCTCGCGGATCTCCGGCGTGTCAGTGCCCATGAATTTCTCCAGCATGCCGGTCTCGCCGGCGACCGGGCAAAGGCAGTTCACGCGGATGTTCTTGGGCGCGAGTTCAACCGCCATCGACTTGGTCGCGGTGATCGCCCAGCCCTTCGAAGCATTGTACCAGGTGAGCCCCGGCCGCGGCCGCAGACCGGCGGTCGAAGCCGTGGTCAGGATGACGCCGCCGCCCTGCCGCTCCATGATCGGCACCACGGCAAGTGCGGCGTGATAGATCGCCTTCATGTTGACTGAAGTGATCAGGTCGAAGGTCGCCTCGTCGACGTCGAGCATGTCGCCATTGCGATGGGTGTAGCCGGCATTGTTGACCATGATATCGATGCGGCCGAAGGCGCTTTTTGCGGCATAGACCATCTCGTCGAATTCGGAACGCTGCGAAACATCGGTCTGGGTCCAGATCGCGGCCTGGCCGATCTCTGCTGCAACGCGCTCCGCGCCCTTGGCGTTGAGGTCGGCGACGACGACCTTGGCGCCCTCTTCGGCAAAGCGCCTGGCCATGCCTTCGCCGAAACCTGACGCAGCACCCGTGATGACGGCAACCTTGTTTTCCAGACGCATGCTTTTTCCGCTCATTGAAGACCCACCTCGCAAGCGCATTTTTCCTTTTTGTTTGATGCGTGTCTGTCTCCCAGAACCGCTTCGCACTTCTGGGCGACACGCATTAGCTTTCGTCACATTCCCGCTTTATGTTGCAGGCGCGAAAGCCCCGGGACCATCGCTTGACGAAAAGCCTCCGGGTGGGAGCCAGTGTCAAGGCACATTTGGAGCGAATCAATATGCAGTGATTTGGCCTTGATGTGACACCATGGCACTGGATAGTTTAAATCGATTAGATTATATCCTGCCGCGTCACAGCGAGCGGCGTCAAAGCGGACAGACCATGACCAGCCAGATCATTCCCGTCGAGCCTTTCGACTTCATCATTTTCGGCGGCACCGGCGACCTGTCGGAACGCAAGCTGCTGCCCTCGCTCTACCACCGCCAGCGCGACCACCAGTTTTCCGAGCCGACCCGCATCATCGGCACCTCGCGCTCCAAGATGAGCGACGAGGAATTCCAGGCTTTCGCCAAGCAGGCGATTTCCCAGCATGTGAAGCCGGCCGACATCGACGCCGAGGAACTCAAGACATTTCTTGCCCGGCTGTCCTACGTATCGGCCGACGCGACGACGGGTGCCGGCTTCGACAAGCTGAAAAAGGCGATCGGCGAAAGCGACCGCATTCGCGCTTTCTATCTGGCGGTTGCGCCGGCGCTGTTCGGCGACATCTCGCACCAGCTGAAAGCCCACAATCTCATCACGCCGAATTCGCGCATCGTGCTGGAGAAGCCGATCGGCCGCGACCTCGATTCGGCGCGCAAGCTCAACGACGTGGTTGGAGACGACTTCCACGAAAGCCAGATCTTCCGCATCGACCACTATCTCGGAAAGGAGACGGTGCAGAATCTGATGGCGCTGCGCTTTGCCAACGCGCTCTATGAGCCGCTTTGGAATTCTGCCCATATCGACCATGTGCAGATCACGGTGGCCGAGACCGTCGGTCTTGAAGACCGCGTCACCTACTACGACAAGGCCGGCGCGCTGCGCGACATGGTGCAGAACCACATGCTGCAGCTGCTCTGCCTGGTTGCCATGGAGGCGCCATCGTCGATGGATGCCGATGCCGTGCGCGACGAGAAGCTGAAGGTGCTGCGGGCGCTGAAGCGCATCAACGGCAATGAGGCACCCAAGCACACCGTGCGCGGGCAGTACCGCGCCGGCGCCTCTGCAGGCGGCGCGGTGAAAGGCTATGTCGAGGAACTTGGCAAAGACAGCTCCACCGAGACTTTCGTCGCCATCAAGGCTGAGATCGGCAATTGGCGCTGGGCCGGCGTGCCGTTCTATCTCAGGACCGGCAAAAGGCTGGCGACCCGCGTTTCGGAAATCGTCATCGAGTTCAAGCCGATCCCGCATTCGATCTTCGGCGACAGCGCCGGGCCGATCTCAGCCAACCAACTGGTGATCCGGCTGCAGCCCGACGAAGGCGTCAAGCAGTTCATCATGATCAAGGATCCAGGCCCAGGCGGCATGCGGCTGCGCCAGATTCCGCTCGACATGAGCTTTGCAACATCTTTCGACGGCCGTGCGCCGGACGCCTATGAACGGCTGATCATGGATGTTATCCGCGGCAACCAGACGCTGTTCATGCGCCGCGACGAGGTCGAGGCGGCATGGAAGTGGATCGACCCGATCCAGAACGCCTGGGAAAGCGCCAGGCAGGAGGCGCAAGGCTATACGGCCGGCACATGGGGTCCCTCGGCCTCGATTGCGCTGATCGAACGCGACGGGCGGACATGGCACGAAAGCAATTGAGCGAGCCCGTCTATAACTGGAACGGCTTTGCCGGGCGCCAGGATCTGGCGGCAGCCCTTGCCGGCAATGTCGCGGCGCGCCTGACCAAGGCCATCAACGAGCGCGGCACGGCCCTGCTTGCCGTTTCCGGCGGCACCACGCCGGCAAAGTTCTTTGCAGCACTTTCGGCCATTCCGATCGCCTGGAACAAGGTGACGGTGACGCTGGTCGACGAACGGTTCGTGCCGGCCTCCTCGCCGCGCTCGAATGCGGGGCTGGTCGCGGCCAACCTGCTGCAGAACAAGGCGGCTGCCGCGCACTTCGTGCCGCTCTACCATGAGGCGGCAAGCATCGAGACCGCCGCGGCGGCCGACGATGCGGCGCTGAAGGCTCTGCCCTGGCCCCTCGATGTCGTCGTGCTCGGCATGGGCGGCGACGGCCACACCGCCTCGTTCTTTCCCGACGCCGAGAATCTCGGCGATTTGCTCGACCCCGCCTCATCAAGGATCGTGCTGCCGGTTCACGCGGCAAGCGCCGGCGAACCCCGGTTGACGCTGCCGCTGGCGCGGATCGTCGACGCCGGCTTCATCGCGCTGCATATAGAAGGCGAGGACAAGCGCACCGCCTTCGATGGTGCGATGGGACCGGGTGCGAAAAAGCCCATCCGCAAAGTGCTCGAAGCGGCACCCATCCCGGTAGAGGTGTTCTGGGCACCCTGATTTCACGCAAAGCAGTCCCGGCAGACGGTGGAGGACGTTCTTCCGGGGCTCGAAAGGACCGACCATGACAGCCAGACGCGACATCGAAGCCATCACGGAACGCATCCGCCAACGCTCGAAAGCCGGCCGCGAGCGCTATCTCGGCCGCATCGCCGAGACCTCCAGCCGCGCCGCCAACCGGGGGGTTCTGTCTTGCGGCAACCTCGCGCATGGCTTTGCCGTCTGCAGCCCGTCTGAAAAGCTGGCGCTCGGCGCCGACAAGGTGCCGAACCTCGGCATCATCACCTCCTACAATGACATGCTGTCGGCGCATCAGCCCTTCGAAACCTTCCCGGCGCTGATCAAGGAAGCCGCGAAGGAAGTTGGCGGCATCGCGCAAGTGGCCGGCGGCGTGCCCGCCATGTGCGACGGCGTGACCCAGGGACAGCCCGGCATGGAGCTGTCGCTGTTTTCGCGCGACGTCATCGCCATGTCGGCGGCGATCGGCCTGTCGCACAACATGTTCGACGCCGCCGTCTATCTCGGCGTCTGCGACAAGATCGTGCCCGGGCTGGTGATTGCAGCCCTCACCTTTGGCCATCTGCCGGCGGTGTTCGTGCCGGCAGGGCCGATGACGACGGGCCTGCCCAATGACGAGAAGGCCAAGGTTCGCCAGCTCTATGCCGAGGGCAAGGCTGGGCGCGCAGAACTACTCGAAGCGGAGTCCAAATCCTATCACGGGCCGGGCACCTGCACCTTCTACGGCACCGCCAACTCCAACCAGATGCTGATGGAGATCATGGGCCTGCATACGCCCGGCGCCTCGTTCGTCAATCCGGGCACGCCGCTGCGCGACGCGCTGACGCGTGAGGCGACGAAGCGGGCGCTCGCCATCACCGCGCTCGGCAACGCCTACACGCCGGTCGGCCGCATGATCGACGAGCGCTCTTTCGTCAATGGCGTCGTCGGCCTGCACGCCACCGGCGGCTCTACCAACCACACCATCCACCTCATCGCCATGGCGGCGGCCGCCGGCATCACGCTTACCTGGCAGGACATTTCCGACCTGTCGGAAGCGGTGCCGCTTCTCGCGCGCGTCTATCCGAACGGGCTTGCCGACGTGAACCATTTCCATGCCGCCGGCGGGCTCGGCTTCCTGATCCGCGAATTGCTTGACGAAGGCATCCTGCATGAGGATGTGCAGACGGTATGGGGCGAAGGTCTCAGGCCCTATGCGGTCGAAGCCCGGCTCGGCGAAGACGGCAGCGTCGTGCGTGAAGCCTCGCCGCTGCAGAGCGGCGACGAGAAGGTGCTGGCGCCGTTCAAGAAGGCCTTCCAGCCGACCGGCGGCCTGAAAGTGCTCGCCGGCAATCTCGGCCACGCCGTCATCAAGACGTCCGCCGTGAAGCCGGAACGCCGCGTCATCGAGGCGCCGGCCAAGGTGTTCGACAGCCAGCAGGGACTGAACGAAGCCTTCAAGGCCGGCACGCTGACCGGCGACTTCATCGCCGTCATCCGCTTCCAGGGCCCGAAGGCAAACGGCATGCCGGAACTGCACAAGCTGACCACCGTGCTCGGCATCCTGCAGGATCGTGGCCAGCGCGTCGCGCTGGTCACGGACGGGCGCATGTCTGGCGCTTCCGGCAAGGTGCCGGCGGCGATCCATGTAACGCCGGAAGCGGTCGAGGAAGGGCCGATCGCCAGGATCCATGACGGCGACATCATCCGGCTCGACGCCGATGCCGGCACGCTGGAAGTGCTGGTGCCGGGGCCAGAGCTCGCGCTGCGCCGCACGGCCGACATCGATCTCATCGGCAACGAGTTCGGTTTCGGCCGCGAGCTGTTCGCCGGTTTCCGCCAGCTGGTCGGCCGCGCCGACCATGGCGCCAGTGCTTTCGGCACGGCCTGAGGCATCATTGCCTATTTTGTAAAAAGGGCGGCTCGAGCTCGGTTTGAGGCCGCCCTTTGGTGAGGGATGGATGGCGATTACGGCTGAACCGTAATCTCGCTCCGTTCGCCGGCCTTGACCGTCACCGGCATTTCCTTGTCATGGCCTTGATCGGACATGTGGCGGAGGACGACATAGTCGCCGGCCGGGATAGTCTGCTGCCAGGTGTCGCCATAGTTCAGGCCGAGCGCCTTGCGGTTGCCCTGGATATCCTTCTTCGACGACAGCACCTCGATCGAATAGGCACCCGGCGCCGACATCACCAGCACGCCGGCATCGAGCGTCACCTTGACGTCCTTGACGTCGCCAACCTTGACGCTGAAAGGCTGCTCGACGGTTGCGAGCTCAAGCGAGGTGACCGCGACATAGTCGTCCGGCGGCAGCCAGAACTTGCTGTCGGGCCCATAGGAGTGGGCGACATCGTCACGCGAGCCGTCGATCTTTTTCTTGGCCTTGACGATCTGGACGCTGATGCCCGAGGAGTCGGCCTTGTCGCCGCCTGCAGTGTAGTAGGCGTTGACGGCGGCATGGCCGACGCCGACGACTATGTCTTTTTCCACAGTCTGCCCGGCGGCGAGCTGGATGTTCTCGGTCACCGAGCCGCTGCCGATCGCAACCGTCACCTTCTGCTCACCAGCCGGCACGATGATCCTGGTGTCGCCATAGTGGGTGGTGCTGCCGCCCGGGAAGGCGAAGTCGACATGGGCTTCGTCACTGATCTCGGCGCCCTGGCTTGGCTTCGGATGGATGAGCATGGTGCCGGCGTTCAAGGTGAAGAGCGGCTTGTAGACCTGGCCCGCCTCGATCTTGACCTTCTGTTCCGCCCGAGCTTCGTCGGCGCGCGCGACGACGACATAGTCGCCCGGCTCGAGATTGGCCTCGTAGTTGTTGTACTGGGTGGTGACGGCCTCGCCGCGCGTGCCATCGGCCTTGGCCTTGTAGACCTCCCAGGCATTGCCGTCGGTGATCGGATCGCCGCCTTCCGCCATGACCACGGTCGGGATGAAATTGAATTCGGGCTTTGCCGGTTCAGGGGCAGGCGCCGGAGCGGGTTCGGGTGCCGGCGCCGGAGCCGGCGCGGCGACGGTTTCGACCAGTGCTTCCTGCAGCGCCTTCTCGTCCGAGGCCTGGATATATTTGCCGCCGGTGTTGTCGGCAAGGCAGGCGATCTGCTTGCCCTCGTCAGCGGTCAGGCCGAAGCCGACGACGTCGACGGTGAAATCGACGCCTGAGGCCTCCAGTTCCTTGCCCAGCGCGCACGGGTCACCTTCACAGGTTTCAAGCCCATCGGTGATGAGAACCACGGTCGCCTTGTCCTCGGTGTATTTCAGAGCTTCGGCCGCCTGCTTGACGGCTGCGGTCAGCGGCGTCTTGCCGAGGAATTTCAGGCTGTCGGCAGCGGCCGAAATGGCGCTAGCCGAGCCGGCTTGCGGCGGCACGATCAGCTCGATGTCGTCGCAGCTGCCCTTTTCGCGGTGGCCATAGGCCATTAAGCCGATCTCGTCGTCGCCCGGGACCGACTGCAGTACGGTCCTCAGCGATTCGCGCGCGATCTCGAGCTTCGGCTTGCCGTCGATCTGGGCCCACATCGAGCCTGAAGCGTCAAGAATGATGATAACCTTATTGGCGGCAAAGCCGAGCGAAGTCATCGACAAAAGGAGCAGCGCCGCAGCGACGCTCCGCAAAAGTCCCGCCATCGAAATCTCCTTGAGGCCGCCCTCTGATCCGCGCCGGAAGCTATTTGACAGCGCGTCCGGACACAAGCCTGGAGCGGGTTACTAGATCATGATGAGATTTGGATGAAATCTCATCATGATCTAACCCTTTGTTGGAGCACGATCTTTTCCAAAAACCGGCACCCACTTTTTGGGATCATGCTTCTAACGGTTGCAGTGTAACAGGATCGGCGCCGGCAGAGCTGGTAACACGAAATCAGTAGGTGGTGCGCCGCTCTTCGGAAGGCGGACGGCCAAACTGCAGCCGATAGCTCTGCGCGAAATAGGAGTGCGAGGTAAAGCCGGTGGCAATGGCCACGTCGAGGATCGGCATGTTGGTCTGGCGCAGCAGTTCGCGCGCCCGCTCAAGCCTGAGCCGCATGTAGTAACGACCGGGCGTGACGCTCAAATGGCGCAGGAACAAGCGCTCGACCTGGCGCACCGACAGGCCCGCCGATTTGGCAAGCTGCACGGCTGATAGCGGCTCGTCGAGATGGTCGGCCATCAGTTCGACGATGCGCCTTAGCTTCTCCGACTTGCCGGTCAGGTCGCGCTCCGGCCCGACGCGCTGGCGGTCGCCGGCGGAGCGGATGCGCTCATGCTGGAACTGGTTGGCAACGCCGTTGGCGAGGTTCGAGCCGAAGTCGCCACGCACGATCTCCAGCATCAGGTCGATCGAGGTGGTGCCGCCGGCGCAGGTGTAGCGCTTGCGGTCGATCTCGAAGACGTTGCCGGTGCAATTGATGTCGGGAAAGCGCTCGACGAAGCCGGCGCGGTTTTCCCAATGGATGGTGCAGCGATAACCTTCGAGCTGACCGGCTTCGGCCAGGAGGTAAGAGCCGACCGACAACGCGCCGAGCGCATTGCCGCGCCGGCCCCAGCTGCGCAGCGCCGCCAGCACCTTGCTCTTGCCGGGGAACTCGACCGACAGGCCCACCGACACGAATAGGATATCGACGGGCGGCAAATCGGCGACGGCATAGTCGATCTTGAGCGGCAGGCCGTTGGAGGCCATGACGGGATCGCCGTCGGCCGAGACCGTCGTCCAGCCATAGAAATCGCGGCCGAGCAGGCGGTTGGCCGAGCGGAAGGTATCGATCGCCGCTGCCAGCGAAAACATCGAAAACTTGTCGACCAGCAGGAACGCGAATTGCCGGCCCCCTTGAACGGGATCATCCACGACCGGCCGTTCAGAGGGTACAGTAAGGTTCGGCAAAGAAGCTGCTTTCTGGGTCAGAAGGAAGGCCGCTTCAAGCCGGCCGCAAGGTAGGCTGAGGCTAACGTATTGGCCATCAGCATGGCAATGGTCATCGGTCCGACACCGCCGGGCACGGGGGTGATGGCGCCGGCGGCCTTGGCCGCTTCGGCATAGGCTACATCGCCGACGAGGCGGGTTTTGCCTTCGCCCTTCTCGGGTGCGGCAATGCGGTTGATCCCGACATCGATCACGGTGGCGCCGGGCTTGACCCAGTCGCCCTTGATCATTTCGGGCCGGCCGACGGCGGCAACCAGAATGTCGGCTGTGCGGGCCAGTGCCGGCAGATCCTTGGTGCGGCTGTGGGCGATGGTGACGGTGCAGTTGGCGGCAAGCAACAGATTTGCCATCGGCTTGCCGACGATGTTGGAGCGGCCGACGACGACCGCGTTGAGGCCGGAAAGATCCTTGCCGCGCACGCGTTCGATCAAAAGCATGGAGCCGGCCGGCGTGCAGGGCACGAAGGCTGTTTCGAGTTCGCCGGTGCCGAGCTTGCCGACATTGATGAAATGAAAGCCGTCGACATCCTTTTGCGGTGCGATGGCCTGGATGATCTTGCCGGCATCGATATGGGCGGGAAGCGGCAGCTGCACCAGAATGCCGTTGATGGCCGGATCGGCGTTGAGTTCGCCGATGATCTTCAGCAGTGCCGCTTCGGACGTGTCGGCCGGCAGCGTGTGCTGCAGCGAATGAAAGCCGCATTCCTTGGCGGTGCGCGACTTCGACGCGACATAGACCTGGCTTGCCGGATCCTCGCCGACGATGACCACCGCTAAGCCGGGCTGGGCCTTTCCCTTGGCGACCAGGTCCTCGGTCAAGGCCTTGACCTTCTGAACCACGTCTGCGGCGACGATCTTTCCGTCAATCACTTCGGCCATGAACCATCCTCGACATCATTCCAGCCAAGGCGCGGCGCGCGCCTTGAACGTTGCTTCGTGCATGTCGTTGTTCCAAACGTTCCGCCCTTTCGGGTAAAGCCCGACGGCAGCGCTTTTTGGGCGCCATGCTGCGCGGCATTGTCACGAAATTTGGCCTAAGCAATCCCGTCAAAGCGCCGTCACATGCCGTAAACTCGAAACCGGCAGCTTTTATTCTGTGCTGACGGGCTCAGAGCGACTCATCCTTTCACGGAAAGGCTAAACCGCTCTATTTCTTGTTTTGACGCAATTCCCAAGGGAAAGCGCGCTACGCGCTTTTCCCGGGAAAACCGTTTCACACTTTTCCTGGAATTGCTCAGAAATAGCGGCGGTGCGAACGGCTTTCGGTGAGTTCGCGCACCGCTTCGCGAAATTCGCGCAGGCCGGCGCGGATATCGTCGATTTGCGCCTGCTGGTCTTCCGGCGCCGCCCCAGCGGGCTGCGGAGAAGACCACGGCCCGGACGCCGCGGGCATCGGCTGAGCCTGCGAATAGGCATAGTCAGCCGGCTGACGAGGCTGCGCGTAGCCAGGCTGCTGCGCAGGGGAATTGGCGTGCGGAACCTCGTTCCGGAAATCCGGCTGGCGATAGCCCACAGGCTCCTGCACCGGCCTTGTATATTCGGCGGCTGGTTGGGCGCGGTAGGTCTCGACGGGTTCGCCTGACGTCCCGCTACCCGGCGCGGCTTTGCGCATCGCCGAGAACAGTCCGTCGAACAGACCTGGGCTCCGGGCGGGAGCGGCCGCGGTCGGCAACACCGGAGGTGCTGCCGGTGGCGGCGCCACAGGCAGCGGCGCGCGATAGACCTTGTCCTCGACCGGAGGGCGGCGCTCGTCCATTCTGCCGCGCGAACGCGAATTGGCAGCGCCGCGCAGGCTGGCAAAGGCGCCGCGCATGGCGCCGACACCGATGCCCGAAGCAAGCCCGAGCAGCAGGCCGGCCATCGCTATTACAGCCCGCGACGGTCCGTTGGGTTCGAGCGGCGGTTGCGCGGGGGTCATCAGATTGATGTTGGTGGTGTTGATGTTTTGCTGTTCGCCGGTCTCCTTGGCGCGCAGAAGGTACTGTTCGTAGACGGAGCGTTTGGCCGTGGCATCACGCTCCAGTTCGCGCAGGCTGACCAGATCGCTGTTGACGTCGCCGCTCTGGACCTTTGCCTGAGCCAGGCGGGAAGCGAGATCCTGCTCAAGCTGGACCGAGCGCTTCAAGTCGACCTGCAGCGACGAGGCGATGCGGCGCAGTTCGCCTGCGATGCGCTCGCGCGAGCCGTCGAGCTGGGCACTGAGCGCCTGGTATTCGGGATGACGCGGTCCCAGACGCACGGCGGCGCGGTCGGCCTCCTGCTTCAAAGCTGCATATTGCGCGCGCAGTTCGCTCATCGTGTTGGAATTGATTTCTTCCGGCAACGTGCCGTTGATGACCGAATTAACGTCCAGCGAACGCGCCGACGCGGCCCGGGCATTGAGTTCCAGCGTACGGGCCCGGGTGACTGAGAACTGCTCGTTGAGCTTCAGCATCTGGTCGTCGCTGATCAGATGGCCCTGCGCGTCGACGAGATCATGCGTGGCCCTGAAATCCTCGACCTTGCGCTCCGCTGTCTCGACATCCTTGCGCAGGTCATCGAGCTTGGCCGTCAGCTGGTCCGTCGCGCGCCCGGCCATCCCGAACTGGTATTGGGCCGCCTCCTGCTGGAAAACGTCCCTGGTCGTATTGGCTATCTTCGCCGATTTGTCGGCGCTTTGAGTGGTGGCGCTGATGGAAACGACAAAGCTCTTGCCGCTGCGCTCAACCGACAGGCTCTTGGCCAGATTGCCGACCGCCAGCGCCTGGCGGCGCACTTCACCGGCGCCGCCAGGGCCATCCTGGCGCGACAGTATCGAGCGAATGAGCGACAGGACGCCAAGGCCGCCAGAGCCCTGTCCGTTGAATTCCGGATCGTCGACGAGATTGAGATCGGCCACGACCTTGTCGAGGACCTTGCCGGATGTCACCATCTTGATGCGGGTTTCGACAACAGCCAGCGCCGCATCGGGCTGCCCGACCGGTTGGGTGAGATCGTTGTCGGAAAGCTTCAGGTCGCCTGGCTCGATGACCATCTGTGTGGTGGCTTCGTATTTCTTCGGTGTCGAAACGGCGACGGCGACGCCGAGCACCGTGCCCAATATCGTCGTCGAGACGATCAGCAACTTGGAACGACTAATGCCGCGGACGACCTGGAGCGGATCGATCAGCGGCTTCCATTCCTGCCCGTCATCGTCGTCGCGGTCCGGTCGCTGCTCGTGGAAAGAGCGGAGCTCATAGGCGGCGTGCTGCTGACGCCGGCCGGAAACAGGCTCCTCACGCGCGCTGGCGGCCGAAACGGGTTCGCCGTCGGCCTGGAACTGCGGCGGCTCGGGCGGTGACGTTGGCGCCGGATTCGACCGCGCCTCGCGTTGCGAGCGGGCTATGCGGTGACGCGTGGCGGCGTCCTCGCGCCATGACGGATCGACCCGGTCACCGATCGAGACCGCCGACGCATCCGCCGCCTCATCGCCGCGCACGGCTTTGCCGAGCGCCAGGAGGGAGCGCTCGCGCCTCCAGTCTTCACGGTTTTCCCTGTCGACCATTGTCTCGAAACTTTACCTTCGACGGCGCAGGAGCGGCGGTCGGCCAATCGTTAAGTCACGCTAAACAGGCATGGGAAACAAAAGGTTAATTTCCGAAGTCTGCAAGTGAAAGTTTCTCGCTTCGCCACGCATTGCCGGGATCTGTAAAATGGCGTCAGAACCGCACGTTAAGCTTTCCGGATTACGGCTTTCCTCGATATGACGCAGGCCAGCGACATACCGCAAAGGCGGACACTCGCCCGCATCGGCACCTTCCTTGCCGAAAGACGGGGGCTGGTTCGCGACTATCTTTCAGCGATCAGCGGCGCCGGCGGGCGGCTGGTGTTCTCGCTCGCCTATTTCATTGCACTCGCGAACACGCTGTCGATTGCCGAGTTCGGCATGTTCGCCACCGCCTCGGCGGCCGGCGTCATGCTGTCGCGCATCCTCGCTTTCGGCTTCATCTCGGCGCTTTACCGCACAGCCACCATCCGCCCCAATCTGATCGGCACCTTCACCGCCGGCTTCCTTTTGCTTGGCGCCGTGTCCCTGCCACTGCTGGCGGCCGCCTCGTGGGGCGTCTACCTGATCTTCTTCGCCAGCACCGTTCCGCTGGCCGTCTTTGCCGCAATCGTCTTTGCAGAGGCGCTTTTGTGGCGGTCGGTCGAGGTGGTGCTGATCGTCAACAACGGGCTCGGCAAATTCGGCCGCGCCGCCGTGCTGTCGATCGTGGCCACGGCGTTCCGCGCGCTGGGCGCCGTGCTGTTCATGCTATCGGGCCAGCACAGCGTCTGGATCTGGTCGTTGTTCTACATCGGCGCCAACGCCGCCTCGCTGCTGCTGGCCTTCGGCTTCTATTATCCACGCCAGCGGCTGAGGCTGCGCACCGAGCTCTATCTCAGGCGGCTTGCCGATTCGATCTATGTTGCCGGAGCCGAAGTGCTGTTCTACCTGCAGTCGGAATTCGACAAGCTGCTCGTGCTGGCGATCGGCGGGCCGCATCTGGCCGGTATCTATGCCATCATCATGCGGCTGGTCGACCTGACGGCAATACCGATCCGCACCTTCTCGATGATGCTGGTGCAGAAGATGATGCGGGCGCCGGAGCTGTTGTCGCGACTGCGGGTCAAGAGCGGTATCGAAGCCGGCGTGTTCCTGGTGTCGACATTGGCGCTGGCCGCACTCGGCATCGTGCTGCATTTCTTCCCCAATGCACTTGGCCGGAATGTCGCCGAGGCGTCGCCCTTGGTGGCATTGGCAATCGGCGTGCCGGGACTGCGCAACCTGGTCGAATACCAGGCCGAGCTGCTGTTCGCGCGCGGCCAGACCGCGCTCAGGGCGCTCAACCTCGGCCTGCTGGCGGGGCTGAAGGCGGTGCTGTTGACCTATGTGCTGACCACGATTGCCGACACGCCCAGGCTTGTCGTATCGCTCAATGTCGTCTTCCTGCTGCTCTATCTCGCCTCGGCGCTGCTGACCTATTCGGCGCTGCGCAAGCCCGCCAAGGCAATCTAAGCCAATCCGATCAAGCGGCGGATGCGGCCAATATCGGTGCCGATGAAGGATTGCATGCCGATCGCCACCTGCCCCGGTGCCATGGCGGCGACGAAGCTGCGGAATTCGTCATCCGACAGCGCCTCCCCGGTCCAATGCACGCGGCAGAATTCCTCCGAGCCGTGGAAATGGCCGGCGCCCCCCAGCACATCGTCGACATAGCGGCCATAGATCATGCATTCGGAGAACCGGCGCACTGAAGCGATGACCTCGACCCAGCCGCGCGCGTGCACCTTCTCGATCTCGGCGCACATCGCCGTCACGGTCTGACGGCGCCAGGCGATCAGCGTCGAAATATAGTCGTGGTTCGAAACCTCGGATGCATCGATACCAATCGCCGAGGCCGCATTGCGCGACCAGATGCGATGCTCGTCGTGACCGTCGCTCGACAGCACGCCGTCGCGCCGGAACAGCCGCACCTTGCCGTCGCGCCAGAAGGCGCTCAGATCGAATGGCTTGAGGAAGGCGACGTCGGAATCGCAGAAGACCAGCACGTCTTCTCCAGCATGCGCAGCGATGGCGATGCGGCGCAGCTGCTGCACATGCCAGCCGCGCAGCGGCTGGGTCTTGAAACTGAGCCAGATGCGACGGCGAAAGAGGCTCATCGGATCGTCGAACACACGCAGCCAGCGCGGTAGCAGGTCGCGCTCGTCGACAATGCTGCGGCGGTCGTTTTCCAACTGGCGAAACAGCGCCACGTCGCGGTGCTCGACCAGAATGTAATGATGCGCCACGCCGGAGACATGGCGGTCGAAGGTCTCGCACAACAGGCGGCAGCGTTCGAAATCCGGCGCATAGCTGGCGGTCACCACCGCCGCCGTCGGCGTTTGCGGCAGGGCACCGGTCTCGGCTGCAGGGCTCGGCACGACGCGGCTGTTCACCGCAACTCTCCGGCGGGCTCGGGCCGACGCGAGAATTTCTGCCTGACGACACGCAGCAGGAACACCGGATTGCCGACGACGTAGCGGCGCCACAGCCGGCCGGGCTCGATGCACAGACGGAACAACCATTCGAGCCTCAGCTGGCGCATCCACAGAGGCGCCCGCGGCACCGTGCCGGAGAGAAAATCGAGCAGCGCGCCGACGGCGATCGGCAGCGTGCAGTGGCGGGCATCGATATGACGGGCGATCCACAATTCCTGGCGCGGCACGCCCATGGCCACAAGCAGCACGTCGGGCCGCAATGCCTCGATGCGATCGACGATCGCCTGCTCTTCGGCGGGGGAGAAATAGCCGTCATGGATGACGACGAATTCGTGCTGCACCGCCAGAGCGGCTAGCCTGACCGACGCCGCCTCGGCGTTGGCGCGGGTGGCGCCAAGCAACCCGACGGTCAGCGGCCTCGCCGATGCCTGCAGAAAGGCCGGAATGAGATCAGTGCCGTTGAGATTGTCCGGGAACGGCGCGCCGTAGAGCAGCTTTGCCGCCAGATCGACGCCAACGCCGTCAGGCAGGATGAGGAAATCGTCGAGCGCCTCGGCAAAGACCGGATCGGTAGAGGCGATGTTGGCGTTGTGAGCGTTGAGAAAACTGACCTTGGTGAAGCGCCGCTCGGCAATCAGACGAGTGAGCAGCGCGATCGCGTCATCCCAGCCGATGGCAAGGACCGAAATGCCAAGGATCGTCTTCAGCGTATCGAGCCCGAAGGCGGCGCGGGCGGTGTGCATGTTCATGCAAACACCTCCTCCCCCACCGGCCCGAGCTTTTCCAGGCCGAGCCTGATGGCGGCATCCAGTGCCTTGATCTGCCGGCGATGGAAGGCGCTGCCATCGACATCCCTGACATCGGCCGCCGCTGCCTCCAGCGCGCCGGCGAAGGCGGCCGGATCGTCGGTGACGAAACAATTTGCCGGGCGATGATCGATGCCGCGCAGCGAACGGCTGGTGGCGACCGACGGCAGGCCGAGTTCGAAGGTTTCGATGGTCTTGAGCTGAACGCCGCTGCCCGCGGTGCTGATCAGTGGGATGACGGCGGCGCCGCGCACGAAATCCTGGGCGTCGGGCACGCGGCCGACAAATTCGACACCGGGATGGGCAGAGGTGATATCCGACGGCATGTTGCCGGCGACCCTGATGCGAAAGCTCCGGCGAAGATGCGGCACGACTTTTTCCAGGAACCAGTCGAGGCCGATGCGGTTCGGCTGCCAGGTCCAGGTGCCGATCAGCGCCGCGTCGCAATCGATGCGGCGCGGCTTGACCGGCTTTGGCGCCGTGGCAGTGGTCACCAGCGGCAGCACCGCCGAGCGGTCGTCGCTGGCAACGCCGAGTGCGGCGCGGTCTTCCTCGGCCAGCGTGAAGACGAAGCGAGCCCGGCGGCAGAGCCGCTCCTCCATGGTCTTGAGCAGCCTGGCCTCGCGGGCAAACAGCAGGCGCTGGAAGCGACTGTTTGCTGCTGCCGCATTCTCTTTGGCCGAACCATGTTCGACATTGTGGGCGACGAAAATCGAGGGACGGTCGGCGAACAGTTTTTCAAAGGCGCCGGCGAACTGCACCGAATTCAGGACATAGCCGTCGAAGGGACCGGCGCGCTCGATCGCGGCACGGACTTCGCTGTCGGAAACCGCGCGCAGCTTCACGGAAGCGAAGGTGAGCCCTGACAGCACCGCCTTGCCAAGCCAGGCGAGCTTCTGCCGCGCCGAGGCGCTTTCCGTGCGCACGTCGACGGCGCCGAGCACGAAGGTGTTTTCGGGGTCGCTGGGCGCCTTGCCCGGCCAGATGAAGCCAATGACGGTGACGCGCACGCCGGCGCGCCGCAAGGCGGCGATGATCGCAGCATTGGCGATCTCATAGCCCGAAGCGAGAGCGCCGTCGGGCACGATCGATGTGGCGAACAGCAGATGCATCTCACCTATCCAGGCGTCAGCCACTAGCAAAGCTGGGTGAACCCTTGATTAAATCACGCAACGCAACGGCTGAAAGGCGCGGACCGGCAGGCGCCGCTGCGAAAGGTGATTAACGAAACGTTATCGTCGCGGTGTTATCGAAAGCCAGATTCAAAACATGCGGCTGGAGCGGATGATCCCTTTGCCATCGGACGGTTCGGTTTCGATTGCGGGACGCTCTCCGGGGCTCGCCGCAGAGACGATGGAAGCCGTCGTCACGCTGCCGACCTTCAAGCGGCCGCAACTGCTGCTCGAAACGCTGGCGTCGCTCAAGGCACAGCAAACCAGCCGGCGCTTCGCCGTCATCGTCATCGAAAACGAGGCCGAGGCGCGTGAGGGCGCCCAGGCGGCCGTGCCGCTGTTCGAACGCGACGATATGAAGGGCATGGTCATCATCGCGCATGAGCGGGGCAATTGCAGTGCCTACAATGCTGGCTGGCAGACGGCGATCCTGCATTTTCCGGATTTCCGCCACCTGCTGGTCATCGACGATGACGAGATCGCCGACGCGGACTGGCTGGAGCGCATGTGCAGGACGGCGGAGACGCTTGGCGCCGACATTGTCGGTGGCCCGCAAGTGCCGGTGTTTACCGATCCTGCTCACGCCAAATGGGCCGAGCACCCGGTGTTTGCGCCGCCCTATCGCCAGACCGGGCGCGTGGCCGCACTCTATTCCTCGGGCAACCTTCTGGTCGGGCGCAATGTGCTCACCATCATGGGGCCACCCTTCCTCGACCTGCGGTTCAACTTCATGGGCGGCGGCGATTCCGACTTCCTCAGCCGCTCGGCGCAGAAAGGTTTCGTGCTTGGCTGGTGCGCCGAGGCAAAGGTGCGCGAAGGCGTTCCGGCCCGGCGCGTCGAGGCTGACTGGATCCGCGCCCGATCCTTACGCAACGGTGTAATCTCGACGCTGGTCGAAAAGAAGAAGCGCGCCGGCACGCCATTCGCCGGCGCCAAGGTGTTTGCAAAAAGCCTGGCGCTGCTGATAGCCTCGCCCGTGCGCGGCGCAATCAAATTGGCGCGGACAGGATCGCTGTCGACGGCGCTTTACCCCGTCTATGTCTCGCTCGGCCGCGTGCTTGCCGAATTCGGATACGCCAATGAGCAATACAGGCAGCCTGAGAAGAACTGACGAGCTGCTGCTGGGCGGCATCGTCACCCGCAACAGTGTGGCGACGGCGATTGCCGCGCTGTTATTTGCCGTCGTCATCGTGTCGTTCCGGCCGTTTCAGCCGGCAGGCGCGGAACTGACCGGCGACGGCGGCGACATCGTCAACCAGCTCGGCTTCAGTTCGCTCGGCGCCATTTCGATCTTCTCACTGCTGACGTTCGCCGACCCCAAGATGGTGCGCTCGCTGCTCAGCCCGTCCTGGATCCTGATGCTCGGCTTTTTCATGCTTTCGGTCATCAACGCGACCGACCCGTCCTCGGCCATGCGCGCGGCCTTCTTCACGCTGCTTGGCGTTCTGACGATAGCGACGGTCCTGGTGCTGCCGCGCGACGCCGACAGTTTTTCGAAAGTCATCATATTCTGCGCGATCGTCGTTATCGGCCTGTCCTATATCGGCCTCATCGTCTTTCCGCATGAGGCCCTGCATACGGCCGATTCGCAGGAGCCCGAACATGCCGGCCTGTGGCGTGGTGTGTTCGCCCACAAGAACATTGCCGGACCAATCATGGCCTGCTTCAGCTTCGCCGGCCTCTATCTCTTCCGGCGCGGCCAGAAGTTCTGGGGCGTGGCGATCTTCGGCGCGGCGATGATCTTCATGCTGCACACCGGCTCCAAGACGACGGCCGGCCTGGTGCCGTTCTCGATCCTGATCGTCGTGCTGCCGGGCCTGATCGGCATGCGGTTCGGCACGCCGATCCTGTTTGCACTGGCGATCATTGCGACGGCCATCGGTACCTTAGGCATCGTCTTCATCCCCCCGGTGAAAGAGCTGGCGGCCACCTATTTCCCCGACCTCACCTATACCGGGCGCACGACGCTGTGGGAGTTCTCCGGCGAGATGCTGGCGAAGAAGCCCTGGACCGGCTACGGCTATGAAAGTTTCTGGGGCACGCCGCTGCTGCTCAGTCAGGACCAGCCCTTCGACCGGGCCTGGGACATCCGGACCATCGTGCATGGCCATGACGGCTATCTCGACATTGCGGTGCTGATGGGCATCCCGGCGCTGTGCGTTGCCGTCTACACTTTCGTGATCGCGCCGCTGCGCGACTACATGCGCATCCCGCCGCGCAAGGAGAACATCTATCTCGGTGACTTCTTCATGATGGTGGTGCTGTTCACGGCGCTGAACGCGTTCCTGGAAAGCTTCTTCTTCCATCGCGGCGACCCGGTGTGGCTGTTCTTCGTGCTCGGCGTGCTTGGCTTGCGGCAAGTGTCGCTGCGGCCGATCGCGGTACGCCGGCGACCTTGACCGGCTGGCCTGATCCAGCACCCCTTGAGGGGCTTTCCCGTCTGCCCGCTAGCGTCTAAGGAGAACCCTTGTCTCGGAGGGCTCTCAATGACGATCAGGCTTGTTCTCGCCGGTTGCGGCAATATGGGTTACGCCATGCTTTCGGGCTGGCTGAAATCCGGCAAGCTTGCCCCGCAAGCCGTGTTCGTGGTCGAGCCCAATGCCGAATTGCGCAAGCGCGCCGAGCACCTCGGTTGCAGTGTCGCCGCGGACGCGAACGGGATCCCCGCCGACGCAGAGCCCGACCTCGTCGTCATCGCCGTCAAGCCGCAGGTGATCCGCGACGTCACCGCCGCCTACAAGCGCTTCGGCGACGGCAGGACCACCTTCGTCAGCATCGCCGCGGGCACGCCGGTCGCCACCTTCGAGCACATCCTCGGCCATCTCGCGCCTGTTATCCGCTGCATGCCCAACACGCCGGCCGCGATCGGCAAGGGCATGATGGTGGTCTATTCCAACCCGCTGGTGACCGACGACATCAGGCGTTTCGTTGCCGAGCTGCTGTCGGCGAGCGGTGTGGTGACGACGATCGACGACGAAGGCCTGATGGACGCGGTGACGGCGGTTTCGGGGTCCGGTCCGGCCTACATCTTCCATTTCATCGAGGCGCTTACGGTTGCAGCCGAGAAGGCCGGGCTGCCGACCGAGACCGCCAGGCTGCTTGCCATGCAGACCGTCTATGGCGCTGCTGCACTCGCTGCCGAAAGCGGCGAGGAGCCCGGCGTCCTGCGCCAGCAGGTGACCAGCCCCAACGGAACCACGGCAGCCGCCCTTGCCGTGCTGATGGGCGAAGACCGGCTGACGAAGCTGCTGACCGAGGCGGTGGAAGCCGCGCGGCTGCGGTCGGTGGAATTGGGGAAGTAGCCCAGACGCTCGCGGGGCCGTATCAGCCCCACTTCATCTCACCCTTGGCGACCTTTGCGCCCAGTTCCAGGGACGAGACGTCCAGAAGATCGGGATAGCGCCGCTTCATCGCTGCAATCAGCTCGACGCTGGATTTCGCTTTTCGGCTTCCTTATTGAAAGCTTCGAGGTAGGCGCGGGTGAATTCCACGGCCGCCAGACCGTCCGGTGCACCGGCTACCTGATGGGACGGCACCACGATGTTGGGTTTGCGGGACGCGATTTCGTTGAGCGCGGCAATCCATTTCTTGCGGTCGTCTACGGTTGGCTCGTCGGCAACCCAGACATGTACGCCGGACGAGATCAGCACGCCGCCGAACACCGCTTCAAGGCTGGGCACCCAGAGATACCGCCGGTCTTTCAGATCGGCGACGGTGACGATCTCGATCTTGTTTCCTTCGATTTCAAGTGAGGTGATATCGGATGCCTCGGGAATGACGACATCCGCCAGGACCTTCGGTCCATTGTCCTTGAGCTGCGGGCCCCAGACATCCAGCTTGGCTTGCACATTGGCTTTGATGGCCGCCACCGTCGCAGCGGCCGCGATGATCTTGGCGCCGGGGAAAGCATCCGCGACGGGACGCAGGCCAAAATAATAGTCAGGGTCGCTGCAGCTGACATAGATCGTGGTCAGGGTCTTGCCCGTCGCCTTGATCGCATCCGCGACCGCACGGCCATCGGACAGGGTAAATCCGCCGTCGAGGAGGATGGCTTCTTTTTCCCCGGTCAGCAGCACCGGCGTGCGGCGGAAACCATTCTCGTCAGCCTGAAAATGGGTCCATTCCAGCTTGGCGGCGGCCTTGGCTGCAAAAGCCAGAGGCTGAAGCATGGCAACCATGCCCGTTGCCAGAAGGGTTTTCATCGTCTCGCGTCTTGTCCAAATGGTTTGCAAGATTTCAATCCTCAATGGGGGTTCAACTGATCGAGATTGGCATCTCGGCATCGTTTGAAAAACCCGGATCAAAAAGGATCACACAATGGCAGCCGATGGTCTGCGTCGTCAGCACGAGCGCAATGATCAGGCGTGTTGCGCGACCAGGTCAACAGCCCATGGCGCGAGCGCGGCAGCATTTGGCCTGCTGGGCGGGAGCGGCTGACGAAGCTGCTGGCCGAATCGTGGAACTGGGGGAGTAGGATCAGGCCAGATCGGTGTGGGAAAAGTCTTTCCCTTTGTAGAGTAAGGGCATCCCACAGCTTTTTGCCGAGGCATATGACAGGCAGTCAGCGAGATTGAGCTGAGCCGGGTGGCCGCGACGTTTGCCATAGTTCGAAAAAGCCTGGATCGCGAGCTTGGCATCACCGATTTCGATCGGAACCACCTCGATCTCGGCCTCACGCAGGAAGTCCTCTATCGCCTTTTCGGCGAAGAGCGGCTCCACCACCAACTTCGATGAAAGCCGCATCGCCGCTTCGAGCACGACCAGCGGAGATGTTATCCGTATCGAGGCCTGCCCGATCCGGCGGCTCCAATCGGCGGCGTCTTCCTCTCCGGCGAGGACAGCGATCACCACCGAGGTGTCGATGAACATCAGGAATGTCCCCACATCTCGTCGATCTCATCCTTAGTCAAATCCCTGCCGCCGCTTCCCGCCTTGGCCTTCAGATCGTTCGATATGGCGGCCAGCCGCTCAGCCAGCGGAACTCGTCCACGTTCGCGCTGAAGCTCGGATTCGAGCGCCTCGATCACCGCCTCGGTCATTGAAATCTTTCGCTTTTCGGCAAGCTGCCGGGCGAGGTCACGGGCGCGCGGGTCTCTGATCTGGAGATTCATCCTGGAAGCCTCCGTTCGGTGCCACTACAACATAGGGAGTTGTCATGACAAGGCCAGCCCGACTGGCCTGTCATCCAATCTCAGCTCCCGTACAGCATCTCATCCTGCAGCTTGCGCAAAGCGAACAGCCTGGTCGTGCGGTCGGGTGTGGCGTTGTCGGTGGTGATGAGCTCGCCCTTCCTGACCGGCTTCAGCACCTTGCCGCCTTCGAGCAGGCCGACCGGCACTGCCAGATTGGCGCGCGCCTCTTCGACGGTCATGGTCCAGGAGCGGCAGCAAGTCTCGCCGATGGCATCGAAGGTCTCGCCCGTGGCGAGATCGCGCTTGGCGACCGCGCAGACCTCGGCCACCGGCTTCGGCAGCGGCACCATGTCGGGGCGGCCGTAGAGCATGATACGCGCTGCCGTCAGCGGCACTTCCAGCGAGGTCAGATGGTAGGGCCGGAAGAAGCTGTAATAGGGGCCGTGGCCGATATGCAGATCGTCCATGCGCTCGACGATGCGCGGATGCGTCGCCTCGACGATGACGAAGACCCCCGGCGCCACACCCTTGCCGATCGTGTAGTCGACAACACCCTTCTTCGACAGGATGCCGCCATCGGCGCGCGGTATCAGCACCTTGGCCAGCTGGTCGCGGTCGGCCTTGGGCCCGTGCATGCCCGGCACATCGGGCACCAGCCCGGTGGCGTTGGCGATGGCGCACATCTCGACCATGGTTTTCGAGCCGTCGACGAACTCGACCAGCATGCGCGGGTTCATGTTGCGGCGAAGGGCTTCCTCGCGATAGTCATCCGGAACGGCATCGTGGTTGAGCGGGTTGTTCTTGCCCTTGCCAGCCGAGACGATGGTGTAGCCGAGCGCGGAGGCAAACTCGATCAGCTCCATACAGCTCGAGGGCTCGTCGCCGGCGCCGACCGAATAGACGACGCCGAGCCGGTCTGCCTGCTGCTTGAGGTAGCAGCCGATCGTGACGTCGGCCTCGACATTCATCATCACCAGGTGCTTGCCGTGCTCCATCGCCTTCAAGTCGAAATCGGCGGCGACACCAGGCTTGCCGGTGGCGTCGATCACGACGTCGATCAGCGGATTGGTGACCAGCATCTCGTTCGAGGTGATGGCGATTTTCCCGGCCTCGATCGCCGCGGTGACTTTCGAACCCATGTCGGCCTCGACCGCCATCGCCTCGTCGCCATAGGCGATGCGGATGGCGTCGCGCGCCGTGTGCGGACGCCGCGTCGAGATGGCGCAGATCTCGATACCGGGCATCAGCATGCCTTGCGTGACCAGGTCGGTGCCCATTTCGCCGGAGCCGATGACGCCGATGCGCACCGGGCGGCCCTCGGCGGCGCGCCTGGCGAGATCGCGGGCCAGTCCGGTCAGGGCGACATTGGTCATGCAAGCGTGTCCACGGCTTCTTGATTGCAGGCGGGAATAGCAGGGAACGGCCCCGCTTTGCCAACGAAACCAGCGGACGGCGGCAATTTCTCCGGCAACAGGCCCGGCAGGTGAGGCCAACCCCAGTAGAGGCTGATTGACCCGCCTCGGCGTCAAACCACCCTGATATAGCTCGTCATGCCGGTTTTCTGATGTTCGATGATGTGGCAGTGCAGCAGCCAGTCGCCGGGATTGTCCGCGACGAAACCGAGCTGAACCTTCTCGTTGGGCTGCATGAGATAGGTGTCGGAGATGACCGGCTGAACCTGGCGTGTCGACGACGACAGCACCTTGAAGCTCATGCCGTGCAGATGCATCGGATGCGATTGCGGCGTCAAATTCTCCATGTCGATGACATAGCTTTTGCCGAGCTTCAGCTCGGCCAAAGGCGCGGTCGGGTCCGGCGTGTCGCCCGGCCACGGTACCTTGTTGATGGCCCAGAAGGAGTAGCCTAGCGTGCCGCATATGCTGTCGCTCGGCACGTTTTCCGCCGTGGCGCTGAGCGAGAGCGCGATGTGTTTCGCGCTGGCGAGATCCACCTCCGGCACCGGGTTGGCTTCCAGCGGTGCGAGGTCGCGCAAATCGCGCTTGAGCGAGCTGCCGGTGGCGCGCAAGGTGGCGAGGACCTTGGGTTTGGTGCCTCTGATGTCGCCCAGGCTGACGATCGCGCCCTCCTGGTCAGGCATGCGGATGGCGAGCTCCATGCGCTGCCCCGGTCCGAGCAGCAAAGCATCGGGCGCAAAACGCTGCGGCACCGGATTGCCGTCCAGCGCGATGACCGCGGCCTCCCCACGCTCGACGCGAAAGGCGTAGATGCGGGTGACATCGGTGATGGCGACCCGCAGCCGCACCAACCCGCCGGCCGGCGCGTCGAATTGCGGCTGGTCGAGCCAGTTGGCGGTGCGCACCGTGCCATAGGTTCCGGTTTTTGCGGCATCGCGCGGCCGGAATTGCTGGATGAACTGCGCGTCGTCGCCGAGGCGCCAGTCGCGCAGATTGACGATTGCCTCCGCATCGAATTTCGGATCGCCCGGGTTTTCGACCACGATCACGCCGGTCAGGCCGTGGCCCATCTGCTCCAGCGTGTTGCAATGCGGGTGATACCAGAACGTGCCGGCGTCGGGCGGGGTGAAGGCGTAGTCGAAATGATCGCCGGTGTAGACGTAGGGCTGAACCAGGAAGGGAACACCGTCCATCTTGTTTGGAACGCGAATGCCGTGCCAATGGATGGTCGTGGGGTCGTCGATGGCGTTGACGAGACGCGCGGCAAAGGGCTCGCCCTTTTTCATCCTGAGCACCGGCGGCATTCCGGCCTCTCCATAAGTCAGCACATCGCGGGTCTGGCCGATATCCATGAACCTGGCCTGGATCTTTGCCGTCTTGAGCACCACCGGCTCCGGTGCGGCCGCGGCCCAGCCACCAAGCCTGGCCATCGCTGCAAGGCCGATCCCACCAGCGCCGGCAACCGCAGCCGTTTTCAAAAGCCTGCGGCGGGTGAGTAAGGTCATCTGGCGCTCCAACGGAATATGATTACCTGCCGCCCTGAATGACGGGGGGCGACCGGCGCACAAGCCGATACTGCCACATCGCATCTCTGTCACGCCATGGCGAGCCGGTGACATGCTTGCACAACAGCGTGAACGCTGGCGTGCCCACCATTCGCCCGCATCCGGGAGCGCGGGCTCGGATTAATGCAACTCGGCCAGCAACGCCTGTGCCTCGGCGAGGTTCTTTTCGGAACCGGCGGCGAGATCGTCCATCTTCTTGTCACGGAAGATGACGAGCGCGTCCTGGCATGCGGCGATCGCTTCCTGTGCCATCGCCTTGTCCTTGTAGGCGGCGCCCAGATCGACCAGCACGTCGCACAGGCTGTCCTGCGTGAAGGCGACAGCCGGCACCGAATTGATCTTCTTTTGCACCACGATCGCCTCGCGCAGGACCAACACCGCCTCCTCGAAATGCGCGACATTGTTTTCGGCGCGGCCGGCCATGGTCAAGGCATAGCCCATCTCGTTGCGCGCATTGGCCCAACGTTCGGGATCGCGGTCGCGACCGAGCTGCTCGGCAAGCGCCCGGTTGACGACAATCGCCTCCTCGTACAATTCAGCCGAAGGCTCGCGGGCCGCGATCATGCCCAGCGTCTGCGCGAGACTGGTCTGGTTGGTGATCCAGAGATCGGGATCGCGGGCGATCGTTCGCACCGTGGCGAGGTCGCGGTAGATCTGAGCGGCTCGTTTCAGCTTGCCGACATCGTTCGCCCAGTAACCAAGACTCGACAGCCCGCCGGCGAGATTGTTCTGATTGTTCTCCCAGACAGCCAGCGCATTCTCGCGCGTTACCACGCTGAGCGCTGCGTCATAGGCGGCAATCGCGCGGGTGAGCAACTCGACGTCCTTGCCGTCCGCGGCCATCAGCAAGGCATTGCCGATATCGCCCTTGGTGCGCGCCCATTGCATGCGGTCGGGAAAACCGTCGTAGATCCGCGCTGCCGTCTCGAAGCTCTCCACGGCCTTGGCGTAGAACGTGGCGTCGCCACCAATCCGGCCCTGGCTGTAGCGGGCAAAGCCGAGCTCGTAGTTGATATTGGCCCACTCCTCCGGGTCGGCGTCCTTGGAGTAGGCGGGGAGCGCGGCTTCCAGCATGTCGGCTGCTTGCGCCAGCAAGTCCAGGTTGGATGTATTGTCGCCCAGGATCGACAGGGTCTGGCCGAGCACGCGGCGCGTCTGGCCGATCTCCGTGACATCACCGCCTTTCGTCTGCCCGTCGAGCGCCGCCCGCAGCGCGTCGACCGATTGCTGCAGCAGTAGATCGTCAGAGGCCAGCTTGCCTGACATCATCAATGCGCAGCCGAGGCGGAATTCCGTCTTGGCCCAATTGGCTGGGTCCTTGTCGCGGGTGCGAACCCTGAGCACCTGACCGTAGACATCGATCGCCTGCCGCAGGATCGAGATGTCCCCCGCGCGTTCGCCCCAGTTCGACAGCGTGCCTGCAAGGCTGTAGCCGATCGAAGCGAACTCGCGCGGCGCGGCGGTTGCGGTATAGACCTCCCATGCCTGATGATACGCGGTCACCGCCTGAATGTAGTAATCGGTTCCCGTATCGAGATCGCCGAGCGTGTCGTTGACCGATCCCAGATTCTGCTGCAGCGAAGCCCAGTCAAGCGGCAGTTTCTCACGCGGATATTCGGACAGAGCGGCCTGGTACGCGGTGGCTGCCTGCATCAGCAGTTCCTTGTTCTTCTGCTTGGCGCCGAGGCGCTGCAAGGCGTTGCCGAGCGTCAGCTGGCCGTTGGCCCAGCTCGCCGCGGCGTGCTCGCGCGTCCAAACCGTAAGCGATGCCAGGGCGGCGTCGCGCGCCTGCTCAAGCGTGGCGACATCGCCGTTAATGGTTCCGATCGATTCCAGCGCCGTGCTCAGATTATTCTGGATTGTCGCCCATTGCGCCGGCGCGCGTTCCCTGGTCATTTCGCCGGTCGCCGCCTGATAGGCAGCAACCGCCTGCTGCATGGTCGCGATATCCTTTTCGCGCTCACCGAGGCGGTAGAGCGCAGCACCCAGATTGACCTGGCTCAGCGCCCAGTCGAGCGGCACGCGCTCTCTGTTGTATTCCGTCAATGCCGCACGATGCGCTTCGATTGCGGCGCGAAAACTGTCCGATGTGGTCTGGCGTTCGCCGATCTCGGACAGCACGATGCCGAGATTGTTCTGCGTCGCGGCCCATTCCAACGGCAGTTTCTTCGACGACTGCACCTCGAGCGCCGAGCGAAAGGCCGCAACCGCCCGCTCCAGCAGCGCGGTGCCGTTCTCGCGCTGGCCGAGCCGCCAGTAGACCGTGCCCAGATTGCCATAAGTCGATGCCCAGTCGTCAGGGTAGGCGTCATGCGTATAGACGGTCAGCGCCTGCTCATAGGCGGCAGCTGCCTTGTCGAGGTTTTCGCGGCCGGCTTCCCGTTCGCCCAACGTAGCAAGCGTGGCGCCCATATTGTTCTGGGTGGCCGCCCAAAGCAGCGGCAACTTTTCGCGGGTGACATAGGTCAATGCCTGTTCATAGGCTGTCAGGGCCTGGGCGAGATACGCATTGTCGCCGGAGAAATCCCCTTGTTCTGACAGAGCGTTGGCCTCTGCCGCCTTGTAGTAGAACGCGTCCTCATCGCTCCATTTGGAGGCCTGTTCATAGGCCTTGGCGTAATCCTGCGCCGCCTCCTTGAAGTTGAAGGAGATTTCATAAGTCCTGGCACTGCTGGCGAAGACCTTTGCGAATTCCAGCCGCTTTGCCTTCACCTCGGCCTCGGCCTGGTCGACCGTTGACGACAGTTCGCCGATGCGGGCCTTGGCCTGCTCGTTGAATTTCTGCGCCGCTTCGAGCGCGCCTTCCTGAACCGCCTGTTCGGCGAGTTTCGATAGCCTGGCAATTTCGGGGTCCGGGTTTTTCAAAGTCTCGCGTTCAGCCAGCACCTGTTTCAGCCGTTCGGTCTGGCCACGCAGCAGCTTGTCGAGCTCAGCCGGATCCTTGGGTATGTCGACGCCTAGCGCCTTCAGCATGGCGTAGAGCCCATCCATCGGCACCTTGCCGTCACGCGATATGGTTTCGATCTGGCGACGCTCCGGGTCAGGCAGCGTCGAGATGGTCAGCAGCAGCTGGCGCCGCTCGCTGAGGATTTCGCCCTCATCGCCTTTCGGCGCCTCGGCGGGGGTGCCGAAATAGAGCAGCCTGCGCAGGCTCTCATTGACCCAGGGCCGCTGCTGGCCGTTGGTCTTGAGATAGACCTCCTCGCCGATCATGCGCAAAACGGTGCCGAATTCCTCGCCGCCCATCGTGTCGATGTGGCGCAGGATCGCCGCCGCATATGGGCTGTTGCCGTCGGCCGGACCGTCGAGCGCAACTTTACCGGGTTCGGCGGCAAAGGCGATGACCTGGCCGAGGCTGTCGTCGGCAGAGCCCTTGGCCTGGTCTCCCGACTTGAACGCAACGACGCCGCGCGTTTCGCCGAGGCCGCCCGCGCCGATCGGCTTGCCTTCATCATCCGGCGCCAGCTTCAAGAGCGTGCCCGGCGGGAACGGATCGTTGCGGCAGGCGTCGAGCAACACGATGGTGACCGGCACCTTGGCCTTCAGTTCGGCGACGATGGCCGACAGCGGCACCAGCTTCTCGCCGGCGTCGTCGAGCGCCGAAATGTCGGCATCGACAGGCAACAGATAATTCTCGCCGCCGGCTTCGATGCCATGACCCGAATAGTAGATGATGGCGACGTCTGCTCCCTCGGCGTCGTCGACGAAGCCTTCGAGATCGCGCCGCAATTTGCGCGCGTCGCGGTTGGTGGCGACATCGGTCTCGAAGCCGAGCTTGTCGAGCATCTCCTCGATGGCGCGGGCGTCGTTTTCCGGATTGGGCAATTTGCCGACATGCTGGTAGCCGGACTGACCGATGACCAGCGCCACGCCTTTCAGCGCCTTCGGCTCTTCAGCCCACGCAGGGAGAAGCGTGCACAGGCACAGCAGCAGTGCCGCGGCTATCGCCGCACACGCGCGCCCCATCGCACCTGCTGTTCGCCCAAAGAGCATCGTCTATCCCAAACCCGGCGATATCTTCCGCAGCCGAGATGGCATCATGATGGCCGACCGATGGCAAGTCCTTGGGCGAGCTGTGTTCTTGTCGTGGATATGCGTACGAGGCGGCTGGCTTTCAGCGTGCGAGCGGTAGTGTTCAGCATGCCGGATACGGCCAGTCCGGCCTGTTCGTGAGTTGACAGGTCCGGACTTGTTGAGCAGTCGTCCGGCCCGTAGAGCCTCTTTCTCTCAATGTTTCCGGGCGAGGGGGCCACGGTTGGATGCGCGGGATTGGCACTTTTACGTCAGCCGGCTTTTTTGGTCCGCAACGAGACCCCGACTTCGCGACTGCATCTTTTAAAATCAAAGGAATGAACTGGTGCTGCGAGAGAGGATTGAACTCTCGACCTCTCCCTTACCAAGGGAGTGCTCTACCACTGAGCTACCGCAGCCGCTGATGGCGGGGCTTCTGCCATATAGAACCGGCAAGCGCAAGGCGTCTGTGAAAGGCTTTGCCAGACAAGTTTCGCTGACATGGCGGCGCCACAATGCTAGCTATCCCTTGAACGGCAGGCCCTGCCAGTTGCGGGCGGGACGGAACGATGGACGAGAAGACAATTCCACCGAAAAAGGCTGATCCGGCAAAAAAGGACGGGACTGACCGCAAGGACCGTCTGGCCGAGCAGCTGCGCGCCAATCTCATGAAGCGCAAGACGCAAGCGCGCTCGCGGCGCACCGGTGACGCTGACCAGCGCCCGGAAGGCCTGGCGGCTGCTGAAAAAATGCACAAGGACTGACCGATATCAGCCACACTGGCCGGTCACCTTGGCCAAAGGGGCTCAGAAATCCTATTTCTTGAACCAAGCCGGCCAATGGTCTAGACGGGCCGATACTCAAACTGACGAAAACCGGCCTTTCGGGCCGAGGGGACATTCTCTCATGGATCGCATCAGAATTGTCGGCGGCAACAAGCTCGCCGGACGCATTCCGATTTCGGGAGCGAAAAACGCCGCTTTGCCGCTGATGATCGCCTCGCTGCTCACCGACGACACGCTGACGCTGGAAAACGTGCCGCATCTGGCCGATGTCGAGCAGCTGATCCGCATCCTCGGCAATCACGGCGTCGACTATTCGGTCAACGGCCGCCGCGAAAAGCAGAATGAGGGCTATTCGCGCACCATCAATTTCTCGGCCCGCAACATCGTCGACACCACCGCGCCTTACGAGCTGGTGTCGAAGATGCGGGCGTCGTTCTGGGTGATCGGCCCGCTGCTGGCCCGCATGGGCGAGGCAAAAGTGTCGCTTCCCGGCGGTTGCGCCATCGGCACGCGCCCGGTCGACCTGTTCCTCGAGGGCTTGCAGGCGCTGGGCGCCGACATCGATGTCGACACTGGTTATGTGCTGGCCAAGACCAGGAACGGCCGCCTCGTCGGCAATCGCTATGTATTCCCGAAAGTCTCCGTCGGCGCCACCCATGTGCTGATGATGGCGGCGGCGCTCGCCAAGGGCGAGACGGTGCTGGAAAACGCCGCCTGCGAGCCCGAAATCGTCAACCTCGCCGAATGCCTCAACGCCATGGGCGCAAAAATTTCCGGCGCCGGCACGCCTGTTATCACCATCGATGGCGTCGAGTCGCTGTCGGGCGCGCGCGTGCGCGTCATCCCCGACCGCATCGAGACCGGCACCTATGCCATGGCGGTGGCCATGACCGGCGGTGATGTCGTGCTCGAAGGCGCCCGCCCCGAGCTGCTGCAGACCGCGTTGGATGTGATTGCCCAGACCGGTACCGAGATCACGCCGACCAATTCCGGCATTCGCGTCCGGCGCAACGGCGCCGGCATTTCGCCGGTCGACGTAACGACGGCGCCGTTCCCGGCCTTCCCGACCGATCTGCAGGCGCAGTTCATGGGCCTGATGACCATGGCCAAGGGCAAGTCGCGCATCACCGAGACCATCTTCGAAAACCGCTTCATGCATGTGCAGGAACTGGCCCGGCTCGGCGCCCACATCACGCTGTCCGGCCAAACGGCGATCGTCGACGGCGTCGCCAAGCTGAAGGGCGCACCCGTGATGGCGACCGATCTGCGCGCCTCGGTGTCGCTGGTCATCGGCGGTCTGGCGGCCGAAGGCGAAACGACGGTCAACCGCGTCTACCACCTCGACCGCGGTTTTGAGCGGCTGGAAGAAAAGCTCTCCAATTGCGGCGCGGTGATCGAGCGGATTTCGGCTTGACCGCACGGCAGTTGCTTCAGACAGACAGGCGTCTGGTGCTGCCTTCATTCGCTACCAACACTTCAAACCCGAGGCCCTAGCCTCGGGTTGAGTTTGTGTCGCGGTTGCACGGACCGGAAAGACCGCCTAACAGAAGGCTGAAACCAACTTTCAGGTGTGCATTCGGCATGGCAGCCCTCAAACTCATTGCGCTCGACGATCAGGATCTGAGCATCGTCTCGGCTCACGTCCAGGACGCCGTGATGAAGGTCTCGGATCTCGAATACCTGCCTTCGGCCAAGCGTTTCATATTGACCATGAACCGCTTCGTCTGGGAGGCGAAGTCCGGGCTGTTCAGCCAGCACAATGAGCGGCGCCAGGCGGTGTTGCATTTCGACCGCGTGCTCGGCGCCAAGACCAGCGGCATTGCCCGCGATCGGCCGGCCGAGGTGCTGTCGCTTCTGGCAATCAGCTTTATCGAAATCAGCAAGCCGGCCGGCATCGTCGAATTGGTCTTTTCCGGCGGCGGCGCGATCATGCTCGACGTCGAATGCATCGAGGCGCGGCTTGCCGACATAGGCGGCGCCTGGGAAGCCACCTCGCGTCCGGTGCACAGGGTCTAGAGCATGATCCCAAAAAGTGGGTGCCGGTTTTTGTTGGACAAAACGGGAATCGTTTGTCCAGAGATCTTGCTCCAACAAAGGGTTAGATCGTGATGAGATTTCAACCAAGTCTCATCACGATCTAGACGCAGCCGATGGCCATTACGCTTATCCAGTCCGATGCCGGTTTCGAGCAGCGTTTCGCCGCCTTCCTGACCACCAAGCGGGAGGTATCGGAGGACGTCGACACTGCCGTGCGCGCCATCATTGCGCGGGTTCGTGCCGAGGGCGACGCTGCCCTGGTCGACTACACGCTGAAATTCGACAAGGCCGACCTCAATAGCCTCGGCATTGCCGTGTCGAAGGACGACATCGCGCAGGCCTACAAAGACGCCGATCCGCAGACGGTCGATGCGCTCAAGTTCGCGCGCGACCGCATCCGATCCCATCACGAGCGACAAATGCCCAAGGATGATCGCTATACCGATGCCGCCGGGGTCGAGTTGGGTTCGCGCTGGACGGCGATCGAGGCGGTCGGGCTCTATGTGCCGGGCGGCACGGCAAGCTATCCAAGCTCGGTGCTGATGAACGCCGTGCCGGCCAGGGTGGCGGGCGTCGAGCGCATCGTCATTGTCGTGCCGGCGCCGGGCGGCATCATCAATCCGCTGGTGCTGGTGGCAGCCGATATATCAGGCGTTTCGGAGATTTACCGCGTCGGCGGCGCGCAGGCGATTGCCGCCCTTGCCTATGGCACGCAGACGATCCGGCCGGTCGCCAAGATCGTCGGACCGGGCAATGCCTATGTCGCCGCCGCCAAGCGCCAGGTGTTCGGCACGGTCGGCATCGACATGATTGCCGGACCGTCTGAAGTGCTGGTGGTGGCCGACGGCAGCAACGATCCCGACTGGATCGCCGCCGATCTTCTGGCGCAGGCCGAGCACGACGTGTCGGCGCAATCGATCCTGATCACCAACGATCCTGCGTTCGGAAAAGCAGTCGAACAGGCGGTCGAGCGCCAATTGCTGAGCCTGCCGCGCGCCGAGACGGCGGCTGCCAGCTGGCGCGATTTCGGCGCGGTGATCCTGGTGGAGACCATCGAAGCCGCGCTGCCGCTGGTCGACCGCATCGCCGCCGAACATGTGGAACTCGCCATCGACGATGCCGAGGGCTTCCTGGCCAGGATGCGCAATGCGGGTGCTGTGTTTCTGGGACGCCATACGCCCGAAGCCATCGGCGACTATGTCGGCGGCTCCAACCACGTGCTGCCGACGGCGCGTTCGGCGCGCTTCTCTTCGGGCCTGTCGGTGCTCGATTTCGTCAAGCGCACCTCGATCCTGAAGCTCGGGCCGGAGCAGCTGAGAGCACTTGCGCCGGCGGCGATTGCGCTGGCCAAGGCGGAAGGCCTCGACGCGCATGGCCGCTCCGTCGCCATCCGGCTGAACATGTAGGCGGCGATGGCGGACGGCGATCAAACCCGCGCAAGGCTGATCGATGTCGAGCTCGACGAGTCGATCGGCCGTTCGACGCCCGATGTCGAACATGAGCGCGCGGTGGCGATCTTCGACCTGATCGAAGAAAACAGCTTTCAGCCGGTCAATGATGACGGCGCCGGGCCTTATCGGCTGAAGCTCTCGCTGGCCGAATCCCGGCTGGTGTTTGCGGTCGCCCGCGAGGATGGTGCTGATGTCGTCACCCATATCCTGTCGCTGACGCCGCTCAGGCGCATCGTCAAGGACTACTACCTGATCTGCGAAAGCTATTACGACGCCATCCGCTCCTCGACGCCAAGCCATATCGAGGCGATCGACATGGGCCGGCGCGGCCTGCACAATGAAGGCTCGCAGACGTTGATGGACCGGCTGGCCGGCAAGATCGACATCGACTTCGACACGGCGCGGCGGCTGTTCACGCTGGTCTGCGTGCTGCACTGGCGGGGTTAGACCTGACTGCGGCGCCCCGCTCGATCCTGTTTTTGTGCGGCATGAACGCCGTGCGCTCACCGATGGCCGAGCAGCTGGCGCGGCGCATGCTGCCGCCGGCCACTTTCGTCGCCTCTGCCGGCGTGCACAGGGGCGAGCGCGATCCGTTCGTCGACGCGGTGCTGGCCGAAGAGGGCCTGACGCTGGGCGAGCGCCAGCCGCGCTCGATGGACGATCTCGAGGACGATTATTTCGACCTGATCGTCACCCTGGCGCCCGAAGCCCACCACGCCGCGCTCGAGCTCACCCGCTCGCTTGCCGTCGACGTCGAATACTGGCCGATGCCGGATCCGACCGATGTCGGCGGCAGGCGCGAGCAGATCATGGCCAGCTATCGCGACGTGAGAGAACGGCTGAAAGCGCGCATCAGCCGACGTTTTCTGCTTCCGGAGGTAAAAAACGCGGCGGATTGATGCATGTCGCTCAAAAGCGGTCCCGGTTTTGAGACAACGACATGCATAAAACGAAAGCTTGGAGCGCGTCGCTTATGACGCGATCTAAGCGTGTTCACAAGCGCACGATTATCATATAGGTTCCGCCGAAATTCCGGCCTGGGCGCTCCAGGGCGCCGGAACTGCAATCCAAGCAAAGGTATCGAATGCCGAAGGAAGAAGTCCTCGAGTTTCCGGGTGTCGTGACGGAATTGTTGCCCAACGCGATGTTCCGGGTGAAGCTCGAAAACGAACACGAGATCATCGCCCATACGGCCGGCCGCATGCGCAAGAACCGCATCCGTGTGCTGACCGGCGACAAGGTCCTGGTCGAGATGACGCCCTATGACCTGACCAAGGGCCGCATCACCTACCGTTTCAAGTAACAGTCCGGCGCGAACCGCGATGAGCATCCTGCAGAAGCTCGTGCTTGCCTCTGGTTCGCCGCGCCGGATCGAACTGTTGCAACAGGCCGGCATCGAGCCGGACCGAGTGCTGCCAGCCGATGTCGACGAAACGCCGCTGCGCGCCGAACATCCGCGCTCGCTGGCCAAGCGGCTGTCGAAGGAAAAGGCCGAGAAGGCGCTGGCCTCGCTGAAAAGCGAGGAAGACTATGCGCCAAGTTTCGTGCTGGCCGCCGATACGGTGGTCGCGGTCGGACGCCGCATCCTGCCCAAGGCCGAGACGCTGGACGACGCCGCCAATTGCCTTGGACTGCTTTCGGGCCGTTCGCACCGGGTCTATTCCGGCATCTGCCTGATTACGCCGGGCGGCAAGCTGCGCCAAAGGCTGGTTGAATCCAGGGTACGCTTCAAGCGGCTTCCACGCGAGGAGATCGACGCCTATGTCGCCTCCGGCGAATGGCGCGGCAAGGCCGGCGGCTATGCCGTCCAGGGTCTCGCCGGTTCGTTCGTCGTCAAGCTGGTCGGCTCCTATACCAACATTGTCGGCCTGCCGCTCTACGAGACGGTGGCGCTGCTTTCGGGCGAAGGCTTCAAGGTCCACACCAGCTGGCATACCGCGCGGCCATGAGCCTGGACGATAAGGTCACACCACTGCGCCCGAAGCGCCCCTGCCCCGAATGCGGCAAGCCGTCGGCGCGCGAGACCTATCCGTTCTGCTCGAAGCGCTGCAAGGACATCGACCTCAACCGCTGGCTGAAGGGCGCCTATGTCATCACCGCGCGGGATGACGAGGACGAGAGCGACGAGCCGAAGTAGGGTTTGGGCGGTGCCGGCCGCGCAATTCCACTTCGCCGACCTTACGCAATTGCTGCTTTGCCGGCGTCGGTATTGTCTGCGACAATTGCCCCGGAAAATCAGCGCTTAGGCGCTGGACAGGCCGGATTCCCGTGCTATAACCCACGCGCTTTCAAGGGGTGCCCCACGGCGCTTTCCTGAAATCCGGTCAGGCGATGTCTCGTTTGCCGGCGAGGCCCAGATAGCTCAGTTGGTAGAGCAGCGGACTGAAAATCCGCGTGTCGGTGGTTCGAATCCGCCTCTGGGCACCATCACCCTAGGGTCCATTCCGGACACATAGCTGAGCAATGCCTCCGCGCTGCACATCGCGGTGTCAGCGCCGCCAGTGAGTTGAACTCCGCCTGCAGCCATCCGAAACGCCGCGCCGATTAGCGCCGGTTATTTCAGTCCGAACTCGACCGGCGTCGGCTGACCGCCGGCCGGCCCATCGAACAGCAGAAGCGCGCGCAGCCTGCCATCGGCCTCGCCGAGCGGCAGCAGCGCTTCCGGCTTGATCTCGGCGCCATAGCCTTCGAGATCGAGAAGCTTATCGGCCTGATCGCCATCGGAGAACACTGAGTAGTCGCCGAGCTTGATGGGCTGGCCTTCGGGCGGGTCGTTGACGGGACCGGCGAGCACGAGCAGCTTTCCCTGATAGGCGAGAAGATCGCGCACGCCGCGCGCATGTCCCTCGCCGTCGACTCCGAGTTCCAGCTTCAGCAGGGTCGCGCCGCCCGGCCCGTGATCGAACAGCATGCCGAGCGGCACCGACAGGATGACGGCCCGGTTGCCCTCCAGAACCGGCCCGCGCAGCCCCGCCAAAAGGGCGCCGTCGCGCACCGCCACGCCCTCTATGGTGAGGCCGTTTTCCTCAAGCGGGCTTTGGGCGAAGGGCGCGAGCTCGGGCTGGGCGCGCACGATTGCCGGCAGTTCCGTCGATCGCCTCTTTTCCGGCTCGGCCATGAGCTTGCCGGTCGTCATATCGATCGAATCGGGCGCAAAGCGAATGCGGAAAATCTCACTGCTCGCCATGACCCTCGCCTCGACCTCGGCGGCGGCGTCGACGCCGGATTCATGGCGCGGCCGGCCATATGAACCTATGACATAGAAGGCTCCGCCGGCGAAGGCCACGCCCTCGGCGTCCAGTTCGAGAGGCTTGCCGACGAAACTGTCGTCGATCAGCCGCACGAAATCCCCGGCGATCAGCTTACCGTCCTGCAGGATGATGATCTGTGCCCCTTGCGTCTCGTCATCGGCAATGAGGCAAAGCCGCGGGAAGCCACTTTCCGTCGCGCAGGCAATGCCGCTCACATCCTTGGAATTCTTGCTCTCCGATCCCTCGAGATTCTTCGGCTTGCCTGTCAGCTTGCCCTGGATCGTCCAAGGTTGCGGAGCCTGCGCAAGCGCCGCTCCGCTCCAGCCAACCGCCAGGCACGCAGCCACAAGCGAGGCGCTTAGTTTGCGAGAGTCAATCGACCATGTCATGGCGCTCAATCCATCCGCCGGCCCGTCAAGAACATGCCAAACGCGCGATGCGGCACAGCCGTCGGGAACGGGTGGAGCAGACGATTGACTTGCTTTGTCCGTTTTGAACAGCTTCTTCCGAAGCGCGTCGTATTTAAACGGGATCCTGCGACGCACTTCAAGTCTTTGTCTCGATACACGCTCAATTCCTTCCATGGCATTCAGGTATTTTCGAAGACGCTGAAATAGCCACTGGATTTTTACAATAGATCAAAGTAACCTTCTCCTGTCGGCTTCTCACTTTTGAATGATCGTTGTCTATTTTCGTGCGGCGCAGTAGCACTGTGCTGGGCAAATTCTGGTATTTATGGAGGCACTGGCATGTCAGGCATTGTGCGCGTGTGGATTTTTGGAATGTCGGTGCTTTTCCCGATCGCCATGAATTCGCCGAGTGCCGCGAAATCGCTCGAATGTACCTATGAGGGGCAGGCTGGCGTCGATGGCAGCCGGCTTATCGAAATCAACACAGAGCATTCGAACTATTCTTACCAGATGGTCGCATCAAACCCCGAAGATCTTGAGGCAGAGGGCAGCACTTCCTCTGACGCCACATTCGTTGAACTGGACGGCGCCCTCGCCGCTCTCGTTCATGTGAAAGGTTTGATGCAAGGGGGCGAAATCACCACCGAGACGCCGGCCCTCACAATTTTTTACGCCGGAGCGGACGGTAAGTTCGTGGAGGTGACGGACGGGGCCATCGCCAAGGGTACCTGCGTGGCCGGCAATGGCGAGGAGGCTGCACGGCAAGAGGCGCCTTCCGATACTTCTGATCCTTTTTCAGCGCCTTGGGAAAATTCGCAGAACGCAATCGTGCTCGATCCGTTCAAGGGCAACGGCATCGTCTGGGACAAAGTAAAGACGGACCGGCGCGTCGCCGCGGTTATTCACAAGGCGACGCAGGGGCTCGGCAGAGATTCCGCATATGCCACCCGCAAAGGCGAGGCAAAGGCGCTCGGTCTCAAATGGGGCTCATACCACCTCCTGACAAAAAGCGACGTTGACCGGCAGATCAGCAACTACCTCCAGGTGGTCGGAAACGATACGACAGAGACCCATGCCGTTGATGTGGAATGCCTTTCCACGTCCTCAGACTGCCAGGATGGAACGTTCAAGGTCACTTTCGTGCAGATCGAGAGCGCGCTTCGCAGGATGAAGTCGGAGACTGGACGGTTTCCGCTGCTCTATGTGAACCATTCCGTCGCCAAAGAGCTCTCCCGCCACTGGCACGGCTCGACCGAGTTCGGCGGCGTCCCGCTCTGGTATGCACGCTTCAAGCGGCACGTAACCGACTTCCCCGAAGGGCCTTGGCACGGCTACACGCTCTGGCAATTCTCCAGCGAGATAAACTGCTCTGCTGCTTCCTGCCCATACCGAGTACCGGGGACCGACCCTGACATGGACCTAAATGTCTACGGGGGGACCGTTGCGGCACTTCAGGCAGCGTGGCCTCTCGATCATTGAGTAGGCCGGGAAGCCACGGCCTGTGCCCCACAGCACGATTTGAACTGACTTGAGCGGTGGCCGCTCAAGCCTAGGCGTCGCGTTCAACGAGGATATCGGCCTCGATCGCCGCATTGACGGAGGCAGCGCGGGCATAGTGCGCCTCTTTCAGGCCTTCGAGAACGCCGAGGCAGGCCTTGCGGGCGGCGACGTGATAGCGGCCCGTCTTCGCGGGCCAGCGGTTCATCAGGATGTCGGCGGCCTGCGCCACGCGCTCCACCTTGTAGATGGTGTTTCCGGACCTGCCGAGCGCCACGCGAACCGGCTCATCGACATGCTGGTCTTGCATGCTTCCCCTCCCGAACGCGATCGCGAGTCAATTCGGCATGCACTGAAATGGTTCCAGAAACGAAAGAAGCCCGCCAGCCTGAGCCAGCGGGCTTTCTGTTGATCAGCAAGTCTCGCGCTCAGTGGAGGTCTATATCAAGTCTCGTCAGTGGATGGCGGAACGTCAATGGTTCCGCCGCCACCTGACGTAGGCGAAGCAACATGCGCCGCAAGTTTGCCCTTCCGGTGCAGGACCGGCTTTTCGTATACTTCTTTCATTGAAATATGCCCCAAGGCCCAAACGCCCGGCGCAACCCGCGCCTCCATCAGCCCAATGTCAAGCAAATACGAAAACCGGCGCAACGCGAATGACAGGCTTGCCGCGATAGGAGATGGCGGCGTCCAACATTTGCCGCCCAATGAAATCACTTTGCGCCCATCGGCCAAATGGCGGATTCGCTTTGCTTGGTGATCCCCTCCACCTAGGGCAAACTGCCTGCCGGGGCTGCAGGAGGAGAAATGCGAGCACGCGCAGCTACGATCGGCGATCTCGAAAGTGTCTTCCGTGATCTGTCCACGCGGATGTCGGACGAGTATGTGGCCGCCGGCAAGGACAGCAAGGTCGCCTACGACAATCTGATGATGAATTTGAAGGAAGGCCGAGCGCACGCGCTGGTCGAGGGCGACAAGACGGTGGCGATCGTCGCCTGGCACGAGAACAGCGACGCCGCCGACACGCTGTTTGCCGCGCAGGAGGGTTTCTTCAGCGCCGCGACGGTCCGCTTCTGCAGGCGCCACATCCGCCACATTCAGGCGCTGGCCGGCAACCTTCCCATCCACTCGCGCAGCTGGCTGCAGCGGGCCGACGTCGGCAAATGGTTCCGTGTCATCGGTTATGTCGAACGCGGCCGAGAGAACGGCGCCACTGTGTTCGAATTGCCGCCGGCACGGGGAGCGTCAGCTGCGCGGGCTGCCTAGGGCTGCGCACCCACGGATGCCATCACGGAAAAGCCCCCGCCAGGATGGCGATGGGCCAATATCGCCTGCAATGGGCTCATATCGGGGGCTCAGATATCGGGCTGATCCAGCGCCTCGAAAATCACCCGTTCCAGCGGACCGAGATCCTCTTCGATCTCGCTGACCTCAAGGCCTAAATGCCGAGCATCCAGGGCAGCTCGCGTGGTTAGGGTTCGAGCCGTTGCCTTGTCGGCAGGCAGTTCGCCCGGCAGGTGCTCGTGGATCCAGCCCTGCAGGAAATCAACGCCGCGCTCGCTCATCGATTTATCCCTTCCGTTATCTGGGGGATCATTCCCCCAGAATGACCCCAGAAGCGACGATCTGAGCCGTCAGGCTGGTGAGCCTGCCTCGCTTCACGAGCGTCGGCTTTTGGTAGATTTTCTTCATGGCGGTGCCTTTCGCGACAAATCGCTCGTCGGCAACAACGTCCGTCGCGGGGCAGCGTTCCATGGCGGGCTGTTGAGCCCGACCCCCTGACACATCGTATTTGAGAACAGCCCCGCTCCCGCGACCCGTGATGTTGATGCCGAGGCAGGTTGCGAAGCCAATGCGGGGCGTGGCATTTGTCGATGCCGATCATTGGGATGGCAAGCAGGACATGGCACGGCCACCAGACATCGCCCGACACCAGGCCGCCAAGGCAGGCGTTAGCCTGAACCGGGCGCTTTCCAAACTCGGCCTGTGTTCGCGCAAGCAGGCCGAGCTGCTGATAGCCGAAGGGCGCGTGCGGGTTGGCGGCAAGGTGGTGCGCGATCCGTCGCTGCGTGTCGATCTCGGCCGCGACCGCATCGCTGTCGACGGCGAGCAGATCGTCGGCGAGGCAAAAGTCTACCTGATGATCAATAAGCCGCGCGGACAGGTCACCACGCGCGATGACCCGCAGGATCGTGGCACCGTCTATGACTGCCTGGTGGAACTGGAGTTGGCTTTCGTGTCGCCGGTCGGCCGCCTCGACAAGGCCAGCGAAGGCCTGTTGCTGATGACCAACGACACGCGCTGGGCCAACCGCCTGCTCGATCCGGCCTCGCATGTCGCCAAGACCTATCATGTGCAGATCGGTATCGCGCCGGACGAAGCGATGCTGGCGCGCTTTCGCGACGGAGCGATCGTCGACGGCGAACTGCTGACCGCAAGTTCGATCGAACTGCTGCGCAGCGGCGGCCGCACTGCCTGGCTGGAAATCGTGCTCGACGAGGGCCGCAACCGCCAGATCCGCCGCCTGCTCGGGGCATTCGATATCGAGGTGCTGAGGCTGGTTCGGGTGGCGATCGGCGGTTTGCAGCTCGGCGAACTCGCCAAGGGCAAGGCGCGGCATCTGACATCGGAGGAATTGGCGGTGCTCGCGCGTTAAGAGGCAGGCTTGCCGCGAAACCCTACTTCTGGTTCCACCTGCGTATCACCGGCTCGCTCAGATCGTGCTCATAGCCGAGGATGCTGAGGCTCGCGGTATCAAGTACGAAGTGCGCACCGCCTTCGGGTGGCAGACCGAGCCAGCGCGCGGCCAGCACGCGCAGGAAATGCGAGCTTGAAAACACCAGCACATTGCCCTCGATTGCCCGCAGCCCGGCGATGATCCTGTCGGCCCTGGCGCCAACATCCGCTACCGACTCGCCGTCGGGACAGCCGTCACGGAACAATTGCCAGCCGGGGCGCTGCACAAGAATCTCCTTGGTCTTAACGCCCTCATAGGCGCCATAGTCCCATTCCTGCAGGTCGTCCTTCTTGACGGCAGCAGCGCCGAAGCCGGCAAGCGTGCAGGTGCTGAAGGCGCGCTGCGACGGGCTCGACCACACCGCCTGGAAGGACAGATCCTTGAGCCGGTCCGCCACGCCGCGAGCCGCCGCCTCGCCCTTTGGCGTCAACGGTATGTCGGTGCGGCCGGTGTGTTTTCCCGAAGCGCTCCACTCCGTCTCGCCGTGACGGACCAGATAGATCTCGGGGTATGCACTGCTCATTCGCCGGCCTTTCGGTTGAAAACCGCCGACATCCTAGCCGGGAAGCTTTGGCCAACACCAGCCGCCATGCGCGCCAAAACAAAAGGCCGCAACGGGCGAACCGGCTGCGGCCTTGTGGCGAACGTCTGCGTTCAGTAATCAGGCGGGCTGCAGATTGCCCGACAGCGCCAGGTCGGCTTCCTCGGACAATGTGCCGGCCATGGCGGCGGCGAACTTGGTCTGGTCGAGTTCGCCTTCCCAGCGCGCCACAACGATCGTCGCCACTGCATTGCCGACGAAATTGGTCAGCGCTCGGCATTCCGACATGAAGCGGTCGACGCCGAGGATCAGTGCCATGCCGGCAACGGGTACCGTAGGCACGACAGAGAGCGTGGCGGCCAGCGTGATAAAGCCGGCGCCGGTGATGCCGGCGGCACCCTTGGAGCTCAGCATGGCAACCAGCAGCAGCAGGATCTGGTCGCCATAGGTGAGCGGCGTGTCGGTCGCCTGGGCGATGAACAGCGCCGCCAGCGTCATGTAGATGTTGGTGCCGTCGAGGTTGAAGGAGTAGCCGGTCGGGATGACCAGCCCGACCACCGAGCGGTTGCAGCCGGCGCGCTCCATCTTGGCCATCAGGCCGGGAAGAGCGGCTTCCGAGGACGAGGTGCCGAGCACCAGCAGCAGCTCTTCCTTGATGTAGCGGATCAAGGCGAGGATCGAGAAGCCGTTGTACCAAGCGACAGCGCCGAGCACGACCAGCACGAAGAGCAGCGACGTCAGGTAGAAGGTGCCGATCAGAAAGGCGAGGTTGGCAATCGCGCCGATGCCGTATTTGCCGACGGTGAAGGCCATGGCGCCGAAGGCGCCGATAGGGGCGGCCTTCATCAGGATGGCGACCAGGCGGAAGATAGGCGAGGTCAGCGCCTGCAGGAAATCGACGACCGGGCGGCCGCGCTCGCCGACCAGAGCGAGAGAGATGCCGAACAGCACCGAGAAGAACAGCACTTGCAGAATGTCGCCTTGCGCGAAGGCGCCGGTGATGGTGTCGGGGATGATGTTGAGCAGGAAGCCGACGATGGTCGTGTCATGCGCCTTCTCGGTGAAGGTGGCGACCTTCGAGGGGTCGAGCGTCGCCGCATTGATGTGCATGCCAGCGCCCGGTTGGACGACGTTGGAGACGACCATGCCGACGACCAGCGCCAGGGTCGAAAAGACCAGGAAATAGATCATCGCCTTGCCGGCGACGCGGCCAACCTTTTTCAGGTCGGAGACGCCGGCAATGCCGGTGGTCACCGTCAGGAAGATGACCGGCGCGATCACCATCTTGACCAGCTTGATGAAGGCATCGCCGAGCGGCTTCAGCGAAGCACCGAGTTCGGGATAGAAATGACCGAGCAGCACGCCGGCGGCGATCGCCGTCAGGACCTGCACGTAGAGATGACGGTAAAAGGGTAGCTTGCCGCGCGGTTCGGCGGCAGCGAATGCTGGCTGCATGACGTCCTCCATGGCGCCCCGATCGAAAGCTCGACCTCCCGGGGCAGTTGTTTTCCGCAGCCTTGCGACTGCTGTATTGGTCACTGCAACTGCCGTGCCAGACTGTGCGGCATACCGCAGCCATTGATTTTGTTGGGTATTCGTCCGATCGAGGCTGCTGCCGCTCAACGCAAGTGCGGACATCCGCATGACTGAATTGTGCTTTGTGCGAAATCATGCACAAATAGGGAATGCTGCAACGCCCTGCCGCGGTCCTGTCGCCGACGCCCGAGCAACTCGGCAAACGCGCGCGTCGCGCCTGGCTGCTGTTTGCGGCGATCGCGCTGGTGATCGTTGCCACGGCGCTCACCGGCGCCGGCCTCTACGCGCGCCGCGCCGAGGTCGCGGCACTGGCGGCGCAAGGCCGCACCGATGCCAATCTGAAGGTTGCGTTGCTGCGCGCCGTGCTGGAAAGCCCGCGGGCGCTGCCGCTGCTCTTGTCCGAGGACCAGCAGGTGCATGACGCCCTGCAGAACAAGGGCGCTGTCACGATCGACGTGCTCAACCGCAAGCTCGAAGGGCTGGTCTCCGGCACCAAGGCTTCGGTGCTTTACGTCACCGGCGTCGACGGGTTTGCGATCGCCTCCAGCAACTGGCGCGAAACAACCAGCTTCGTCGGCAACGACTATGGTTTCCGCGCCTATTTCTCCGGCGCCATGCAATCGAGAACGGCCGAATATTTTGCGCTGGGCAACATCAGCAAGCGCCCGGGCCTCTATATTTCGCGTCGCGTCGGCAATGCGGCGGCACCGCTCGGCGTCGTCGTCGTTAAGATGGAATTCGACCAGCTTGAAGCCGACTGGCATGAGGCCAACCGGCCGGCCTATGTCAGCGACGACCACGGCGTCGTGCTGATCACCAGCGTGCCGTCCTGGCGCTTCATGACCACCGCGCCGCTGACCGGCCCGGTGGCTGCCGCCATCCGGAGCAGCCAGCAATTCGGCAACGCGCCGCTGATCCCCTTGCCGATCACACGCCCCGAGGCATTGAGCCCTGACGTGTCGATGGTGCATGCGATAACACCGGGCGGCAGCGATGCCGAATATCTCAGGCTTTCGACACTGGTCCAATCGACGCCATGGCGGCTCGATTATCTCGTGCCGGTCGAAGCGCCGATCGCGGCTGCGGTGCGTGAGATGCGGCTGCTGGCGCTGGGCGTTGTGGTGCCGTTGCTGGCGCTGGCCGGCTACCTCCTGTGGCGCCGTCAGTCGGCGCAGATGCGCATCGCCGCCGAACAGGCAGCGCGCATCGAGCTCGAGCGCCGCGTCGTCGAGCGTACGCATGACCTCAGCCTGGCTCGCGACCGGCTGCAGGCCGAGATCACCGATCACCGCAGCACCGAAGCCAAGCTGCAGGTCATGCAGCAGGAATTGGTGCAGGCCAACCGTCTTGCTACCCTCGGCCAGGTTGCCGCCGGCGTCGCGCATGAGATCAACCAGCCGGTGGCGACCATCCGCGCCTATGCCGACAATGCGCGTGTGTTCCTGGAGCGCAAGCAGACCGCCTCGGCCGAGGAGAACCTTGGAGCGATTGCCGCGCTGACCGAGCGCATCGGCGGCATCACCGAAGAGTTGAAGGTCTTTGCCCGCAAGGGGCGCACGGCAGCCGAACCGGTCGAACTGCGCGGCGTCATCGAGGGCGCCGTGGTGCTGCTCAGAAGCCGCTTTGCCGGCCGGCTGGACGCGCTCGATATCACGCTGCCGCCGGTAACGCTCAAGGTGATGGGCAACCGGCTGCGGCTCGAACAGGTGCTGATCAACCTGTTCCAGAATGCGCTGGAAGCGCTGGACGGGCGCGACGGCGCCAGGGTGCAGGTGTCGGCCCAGGAGACGGCCGACGGCGTGGCGCTTGCCGTCGCCGACAATGGGCCGGGCATTTCGCCTGCCATCCTCAAGTCATTGTTCACGCCGTTCAACACCTCGAAGGAAAAAGGCCTGGGGCTCGGCCTCGTCATCTCGCAGGACATCGTCGCCGATTATGGCGGGCGCATCGAGGTGGCGAGCGGCCAGGCCGGCACGCGCTTTACCATTCACCTCGCCAGGGCAGCATGATGGACACCGCACCGGTCGTATTGATCGACGACGACAGCGAATTGCTGAGGGCCACTCGGCAGACGCTGGAACTCGCTGGTTTTTCCGTCTCGGCCTTTGCGGTGGCGGCCGAGGCGCTGGCCGGGCTCGACGCCAATTTTCCCGGCGTGGTGGTGTCCGACATCCGCATGCCCGGCATTGACGGCCTGCAGCTCTTCGACCGCGTCTTGCAGCTTGATGCCGACATTCCGGTCATCCTGGTCACCGGGCATGGCGACATCGCGGTTGCGGTCAAGGCGATCAAGGATGGCGCCTACGACTTCATCACCAAGCCTTTCGCCGCCGACCGGCTGGCGCAAAGTGTGGCTCGGGCGGCGGAAAAGCGCCGGCTGGTGATGGAGAACCGCGCCTTGCGCGAAAGCGCCGAACAGGCGCAGGACGGCCTGCCGCTGATCGGGCAGACGCCGGCGATGCAGCGATTGCGCCGCACGCTGCGGCAAATCGCCGACACCGATGTCGACGTGCTGGTGACCGGCGAGACCGGCTCCGGCAAGGAGGTGGTGGCGAGCCTGCTGCACCGCTGGAGCCGCCGCGCCAAGGGCAATTTCGTGGCGCTGAATTGCGGCACGCTGCCGGACACGGTCATTGAAAGCGAGCTGTTCGGCCATGAGGCAGGCGCCTTCACCGGCGCACAGAAGAAGCGCATCGGCCGCATCGAGCATTCGAGCGGCGGCACGCTGTTCCTCGACGAGATCGAAAGCATGCCGGCCTCGACCCAGGTGCAGATGCTGCGGGTGCTGGAAATGCGCGAGGTGACGCCGCTCGGCACCAATGAAATCCGGCCGGTCGACCTGCGCGTCGTCGCCGCCGCCAAGGTCGATCTCGGCGATGCCAGCCGGCGCGGCGCCTTCCGCGAGGATCTCTACTACCGGCTCAATGTGGTGACGATCTCGATCCCGCCGCTGCGCGAACGCCGCGACGACGTCGCCCTGCTGTTCTTCTACTTCGCCGAGCGTGCAGCCGCCCGCTTCCGCCGGCAAATGCCAGCAGTGCCTGCCTCAGTGCACCGCCATCTGAGCCAGCACGACTGGCCGGGCAATGTGCGTGAACTCGCGCATTTCGCCGAGCGTTTCGTGCTGGGACTCGAGGAAGCGGCGCAAGCGCCACCTTCCGCCCCGGCGGAGCCGGATGACGCCAGCTCACTGCCGGAACGGCTGGAACGCTATGAAGCCAATGTCATCCGCGAGGCGCTTGGCCGGAATGACGGCGATGTCCGGCGCACGATTGAAGCGCTCGGCATTCCGCGCAAGACCTTCTACGACAAGCTGCAGCGGCACGGCATCGTGCGCAGCGATTTTTCCAGGTAATTCATTTTCCAGGTAATTCAGGCGTGTGGACCCGAAAGCAGGGTAGATTTTGTGAACCGGCGCAAAAAAACCGTGGCAAGTCGGCATCAGAAAGTGTTGAAGACCGCATCGGCGGCCTTCGGCACGGCGCGATCCGGTTGCGCTCGGCAGATGTTGATGATTTGTTGCCGGTCAGCGGAGAATGAATGATGCGAGAACCTGTCGGTCAAGATGAATATGGATCGACCAATCCGTTCGATCCGGACGATCTGACGAATTTGAACGCGATCGGCCCGGCCATGGGCGGCGGCAACGACTTCGAGAAATACGCCGTTGCCGTGATCATCGTCTTCGGCGCGCTGATCATTGGCGGGCTGATGGCCGCTTCCATGACCTTTGGTCACCGGAACGGCTTCCTGTTTGCGCTTGGCGGCGCAACCGCGGCCTGGATATCGGGCAATGCGCTGCTCCTCGACCGTCCCCGCATCTACGCGGCGTTCGTCGTGATCGCCGCGCTGATGCTCGTCGGGTCGACGCTTACGCTCGTCCTCTGATTAATCTCTTGTTTTGATCAGTAGCCAATCGCCTCGCCGGATGCGGCGCGGCTGTCGATGGCGCCGTTGTAGCGGGCGCCGCCGCCCTTCTCGATTTCCGCCAGGCTCTTGCCGCCGACAAGAATGCCGGCAGCCTGACCCCAGGTAGAATCCGCGAGATCGAGGTGGTAGCCCATGCCGGCCAGCAGTTTTTCCGTGTCGGGCGACAGGCCGAAGGGTTCGACATAGATCGTGTCGGGCAGCCATTGATGGTGGATGCGCGATGCGTCGATCGCCTCCTGGATGTTCATGCCGTGGTCGATGACGTTGACGATGGCTTCCAGCGTGATGGTGATGATGCGCGAGCCGCCGGGGCTGCCGATAACCATGAACGGCTTGCCGTCCTTGGCGACGATGGTCGGGCTCATCGATGACAGCGGCGTCTTCTTCGGCTGGATGGCATTGGCCTCTCCCTGCACGAGACCGTAGAGGTTGGGCACGCCAGGCTTCTGGGTGAAATCATCCATCTCGTTGTTGAGCAGGATGCCGGTGCCGTCCGCGACCACGCCGGCGCCGAACGAGCCGTTCAGCGTATAGGTGACCGCGACCGCATTGCCGTCATCGTCGATGATCGAATAGTGCGTCGTTTCCTTCGACTCGCCGAAGCCCTTCGGCATCAAATTTTGCGAGACGCCGGCGCGGAACGGGTCGATCTTGTCGCGGGTCTCCTTGGCGTAACCCTTGTCGAGCAGTTTCGAGACCGGATTGTCGACGAAATCGGGATCGCCGAGCGCCGAGTTGCGGTCCACATAGGCGTAACGCATCGCCTCGACCATGACATGCACCGTCTCGGCCGAGCCGGCGCCGAGATAGGACAGCGGGTAGCCCTCCAGCACGTTGAGGATTTCGCAGATGATAACGCCGCCGGAGCTTGGCGGCGGCGAGGACGTGATCTCATAGCCGCGATAGGTGCAGCTCACCGGTTGCAGCTCGCGTATCTTATATTGCTCGAAGTCTGCCTTGGCCAGAATGCCGCCCCTGGCGCCGCTCGCCTTGACGATGGCGTCGGCAATGGCGCCTTTGTAGAAGGCGTCGGCGCCTTTTTCGGAGATGGCGGCGAGCGAGGCTGCAAGATCGGGCTGGAGGAGACGCTCGCCGGCGCCATAGGGTTTGCCGTCCGGCTTCAGGAAGATGGCGGCGGCGGCAGGGTCCTTCGCCAGCCGTGCGACATTGCTTGCGAATGAAGCAGCGTCGCCCTGGTCGAGGATGAAGCCATCCTTGGCATAGGCAATTGCCGGCGCCATCAAATCCTGGCGTGGCAGCGTGCCATATTTTTCACGAGCCATCTCGAACCCTGCCACGGAGCCCGGTACGCCGACCGCGAGGTAGCCATCAAGGCTGGCGCCCTTCACCGGATTGCCGTCCTTGTCGAGATACATGGTCTTGGTTGCCGCCAGCGGCGCGCGCTCGCGGAAATCGAGGAAGGTCGATTTGCCGTCCTTGAAGCGGATGGTCATGAACCCGCCACCGCCGATATTGCCGGCATTGGGGTAGACGACGGCGAGCGCATAGCCGACGGCGACCGCCGCATCGACGGCATTGCCGCCCTTCTTCAGCACCTCGACGCCGGCTTCCGACGCCAGATGCTGGGCGGTGACGACCATGCCGTGCTCGCCCTTCGCCGGTTGAGGCGAGGCGGCATGGAGCGCGCCGGATGGCGCGAGCGCAATTGCGAGCGAAAGGGTGACGCCAATCAGCGTCCGGCGGGTCAAGGGCATGGCGGTGCTCCAAGTGCAGTGTGCCTAGAAGACCTACATGGAGCGGCCGAGTCCATCATCAATGTGAGCGAACATTGGTGTTCGCCTGCTGGCGGAGGCAAGCTGATCTCCCCCCTGTGGTGGAGATTAGCCAATCTCAAACAATCCCGCCTGAACCGGCCACAACCGCCGGCCGTTCCGCCGCGACCTTCGCCCGGTAGCCCGCCGCGCGATATGCGGCGACTGGATCGATGGCGCCGCCTGTGTTCAGCCGCGCCATGGCCAGGATCGGCTCGACATCGGTGCGGTAGGCAGCTTTCAGCGTCTGCGTCGCCATCAGCGCATCATTGCCGTCCTGAAAACCTTCGAGCGCCTTGCGGTCGACCAGCAGCGCCTGCGCATAGGCGCGCTGCACCTCGACTGCCGACAGCATCAGGCTTTCGATCGGGTCGGTGACGTTGTGGCTCTGGTCGAGCATGTGGGCGGGATCGAAACCCTCGGCGCCGGACAGCTCGGCATCGACCAGTTCGTTGAAGACCAGGAACAGCCGGTAGGGATCGATCGAGCCGGCATCGAGGTCGTCGTCGCCATATTTGGAATCGTTGAAGTGGAAGCCGCCGAGTTTCTTGAACTGGATCAGCCGCGACACGATCATCTCGATGTTGACGTTGGGCGCATGGTGGCCGAGGTCGACCAGGCAGTAGGCCTTGTCGCCCAGCTCCTTGGCGATCATGTAATTGGTGCCCCAGTCCTGCACGACCGTGGAGTAGAAAGCCGGCTCGTACATCTTGTGTTCGGTGAACAGTTTCCAGTCGGCGGGCAGTCCGGCATAGATCTCCTTCATGGCGTCGAGATAGCGCTCGAAGGCTTTGGCGAAATTGACCTGGCCGGGGAAATTCGAGCCGTCGCCGATCCACACTGTCAGCGCCCTGGACCCCAGCGTCTTGCCGATCTCGATGCATTCGAGATTGTGCTCGACGGCCTGGCGGCGCGTGCCGGCATCGGCATGCGAAAGCGAGCCGAATTTGTAGGAGAGCGTCTGATCCCTGGCATCCGAAAAGGTGTTGGAGTTCATGGCGTCGAAGCCGAGGCCGAAGCGCGAGGCGGCCTGCTTCAGCCGGTTCGGATCGGCCTTGTCCCACGGGATGTGCAACGAGACGGTCGGTGTCGCCTGCGTCAGTTGGCTGATGACTGCGCAGTCCTCGATCTTGTCGAAAATGTCGCGCGGCTCGCCGGCGCCGGGAAAGCGGGCAAAGCGTGTGCCGCCGGTGCCGACGCCCCAGGACGGAATGGCGACGGCGAATTTCTCGACCTTGCCGCGGATGGCGTCGATGGCGATGCCGCGACGGTCGAGGCGTTCCCCGAGAGAGGCGTAGTCGCGCTCGAGGTCGGGTTTGCGCTGGGCGTTGTGGCTGGAGACGAGATCGGCGGCGATGATGGTTTCGGACAAGTGCTATTCCTCCCAATGCGTTCAGTCAGCGCTGCCCCTCATGCGGCCCTTCGGGCCACCTTCTCCCCTTATAGTGACGGGGAGAAGAGAAGCGCTCCGCCCTTAACTCAGCGCGTAAAGCTCTGCGCGTTGCCGGCGTCGACGTTGATGATGTTGCCGGTGGATTTGGCCGACATGTCGGACGCCAGGAAATAAATCGCTTCGGCAATGTCTTCCGGAAACACCGAGCGCTTCAGCATCGAGCGCGAGCGGTAGTGTTCTTCCAGATCGTCGGTCGACATCTTGTAGGCGGCGGCGCGCTGTTCCTTCCACTCGCCGGTCCAGATCTTCGAACCGCGCAGCACGGCGTCCGGATTCACGACATTGACCCGGATCTGGGCTTCCGCGCCTTCCAGCGCGAGGCAGCGGGCGAGATGGATTTCGGCGGCCTTGGCGGTGCAATAGGCGGCGGCGTTGGGTGACGCGGCAAGGCCGTTCTTGGAGGCGACGAAGACGACATTGCCGCCGATCTTCTGGGCGCGAAACAGCCGGAAGGCTTCGCGCGAGACCAGGAAATAGCCGGTCGACAATATGTCCATGTTCTTGTTCCACAGCGCCAGCGTTGTCTCCTCGATCGGCGCCGAGGAGGCGAGGCCTGCGTTGGAGACGAGAATATCAATGCCGCCGAACTCGACGGCTGTCTGGGCGAAGCCGGAAATCACCTGCTCCTCCGCGGTGACGTTGATCAGCACCGGCCGGACGAAGTCCTTGCCATAGGCTTTCGCCAGTTCGTCGTTGGCGTTGGCAAGTGCGGTCTCGTCGATATCGGCCAGCACGACGCAGGCGCCTTCGCGCAGCAGCCGGCTGGCGGTGGCGCGGCCGATGCCGCCGGCGCCGCCGGTGACCAGCGCGATTTGGCCGGCGAGCGACTTCGGCTTCGGCATGCGCTGCAGCTTCAAATCCTCGAGCAGCCAGTATTCGATGTCGAAGGCCTCCTGCGCCGGCAGGCCGACATAGGACGAAACGGTCGAGGCGCCGCGCATGACATTGATGGCGTTGACGTAGAATTCGCCAGAGATGCGGGCGGTGGCCTTGTCGCCGGCGAAGGTGAACATGCCGACGCCGGGCATCAGGTAGACCACGGCGTTGGGATCGCGGATCGGGGGCGAGTCCGGATGCTTGCAGCTGTCGTAATAGGCCTGGTAGCCGACACGGTACTCAGCGATATCGTCGGCGAGGCGCGCAATTACGGCTTCGACGTCGGGCTTCGCTGGGTCGAACTCGATAACCAGCGGGCGGATTTTTGTGCGCAGGAAATGATCCGGGCATGAGGTACCGAGTGCCGCCAGCGGGCGCAAATCCCTGGAGTTGACGAATTCGAGCACGGCGGCGGAATCGTCGAAATGGCCGAGCTTGTGGCTCTTCTCCGAAATCAGGCCGCGGATCCTCGGCATCAGTCTCGCCGCGATGGCGCGGCGCTCAGCGGCGTCTAGCGATTTGACGACTTCGCCGCCGAAGATGGCGAGACCCTCGGAGCGGCGCTCGAACCATTCGATCGCCTGGTTGATGACCGAAATGGTCGTTTCGTAGCACTCCTTGGGTGTGTCGCCCCAGGTGAACAAGCCGTGGCTTTCGAGGATGACGCCCTTGGCCTCGGGGTGTTCGACGCAGAATTTCTCAAGCCACAGGCCAAGTTCGAAGCCCGGCCGCTTCCATAGCAGCCAGCCGATGGCGTCGCCGAAGATTTCCTTGGTCAGCGCCTTGGAATCCTTGGCCGCGGCAATCGCGATAATGGCATCGGGATGCATGTGATCGACGAACGGCTTCGGCACATAGGCGTGCAGCGGCGTGTCGATCGAGGCCGCGCGCGGGTTGAGATTGAAGGTGCAGTGGGGAAGATAGCCCACCATCTCGTCCTCATGCGCGACGCCACGATAGAGGCCTTTCAGCGCCTGCAGTTTGTCCATGTAGAGCGTGGCGAAACCGTCCAGCTTGATCGAGGCGCTGTCGCCGCCCGAGCCCTTGACCCATAGCACTTCGACTTCGGCGCCGGAGAGCGGGTCCTTCTGCCGGATCTTGGACGAGGTGTTGCCGCCGCCATAATTGGTGACACGCTTGTCGGAGCCGAGCGTGTTGGAGCGATAGACCAGAAGCTCAGGCTCGCTCAGCCCCTTGGCTTTCGCATCGTCCCAAAGGTTGGCAAGGCGCGAGCCGGAGCGCTTGTCGAGCATGATTATCCTCCCTGGGACGCAAAAGGCGCGGTCCATTTTGCCGGAAATGTCTACGCAAGCATCTCGGTTGTCAATCATAAACGATCAAGATCGATCATATTGCACTGCACAATGAAATTATATGAGCGAAAATGATTGACACTGGTGGTTTTCTAGTGCCTCATGACCATGCAGGGAGGAACCATGCACGAAAAAGAGCGCCACAGGATCATTCTGTCCGCCGTCCAGGAAAAGCCTGTGGTGACGGTGCAGGAGATGGTCGACCTGACGGACTCCTCCGAGGCGACGATCCGGCGCGATATCGCGGCTCTTCATGTGCAAAAGCGCCTGCGCCGCGTGCGCGGCGGCGCCGAGGCGATCTCGCCACCGCAGTTCATCGGCCTCGCCGGCCGGCCCTTTTCCGTCAACGAAACGCTTAATGCTTCGCAGAAGCGCGCGATTGCGCGCGAAGCGGTGGAGCTGTGCAAGGACGGCGAGCCGATCATCATCAATGGCGGCACCACCACCTTCCAGATGGTGCATTTCCTGACCGGACGCCGCATGCCGATCTTCACCAATTCGTTCCCCATCGCCGAGCACCTGCTCAAGCATTCGAAGAACACCGTCATGCTGTCGGGCGGCACCATCTACCGCGAGCAGAACATCATCCTCTCGCCCTTCGACAATGACGTGACGCGTAATTTCTACGCGCGCCGCATGTTCATGGGCGCTCAAGGGCTGGGGCCGCTTGGCCTGATGGAAGGCGACCCGCTGCTGATCCAGGCGGAGCAGAAACTGATCGACCAGGCCGACGAACTGGTGGTGCTGGTCAACTCATCGAAATTCCGCCAGCGCTCGAGCCTGATCCTGTGCGGGCTGAAGCGCATCGCCACCGTCATCACCGATGACGGCATCGAGGATCGCGAAGCCAACATGCTGGAGGCCGCGGGTGTGACGATGATCGTCGCCCGCAAGTCGGCAAAGGAAGAATCCTCGCTGCAGGCCTGAGGCCAACCGCAGCGACGATGGAATGCAACGCTCAAGGGAGGAAATACGATGAGCTTTCTGAAGAAATTGATGGTGACGGCCGCGTTCTCGGCCGCCATGTTCGTGAATGCCGCCTATGCCGAGAACGTCAAGATCGCGCTGGTGGTGAAGTCGCTCGGCAACGGCTTCTTCGACGCCGCCAACAAGGGCGCCGAAGAGGCGGCCAAGGAACTCGGCGATGTCGACATCATCTACACCGGCCCGACCAAGGCGACCGCCGAAGCGCAGATCGAAGTGGTCAATTCGCTGATCGCGCAGAAGGTCAACGCCATTGCGATTTCGGCCAATGACGCCGACGCGCTGGTGCCGGTGCTGAAGAAGGCGATGGAGCGCGGCATCACCGTCATCTCGTGGGATTCGGGCGTCGCCAAGGAAGGCCGCCAGCTGCACCTCAACCCGTCCGACACCGGCCTGATCGGCGAGACCATCATCAAGCTTGCCGCCGACTATCTGCCGGAAGGCGGCGAAGTCGCCATTCTGTCGGCTTCGTCCACCGCGACCAACCAGAACGCCTGGATCGACGCGGCCAAGAAGATCCTGCCGGATAAATTCCCCAAGATCAAACTCGTCGCCACCGTCTACGGCGATGACGATTCGGCCAAGAGCACCGACGAAGCCAAGGGCCTGCTGAAATCCTATCCGAACCTCAAGGCGATCATCGCGCCGACCACCGTCGGCGTCGTTGCCGCTGCCCAGGTCGTCACCGACGCGAACCTGATCGGCAAGGTCAATGTCACCGGTCTCGCGCTGCCGTCGGAATTCAAGAAGTTCATCGACAACGGTTCCAGCCAGGCGGTTGCCCTCTGGAATCCGATCGACCTCGGCTACTCCGCCGTCTACCTCGCTCATGATCTGGCGGTGAAGAAGGAAGAGGCAAAGCCGGGCGCAACGCTGTCGATCGGCCGCGTCGGCAAGGTCACGCTCGATGACAGCAACTCGGCTGCGATGGCTCCGCCCTTCCAGTTCGACAAGTCCAACATCGAAAAGTTCTCCAAGATCTATTGATCTCGGACGTCTCGGACCAAGCGCGGCGGGACCAAAATCCCGCCGCGACTTTAAACGGACCTTGTTTCAGGGCTTGATACGGATATGGACACGACAGCCCAGCACGGCATTGCGAAGGAGGAGCCCACGGGTCCTGCCCCGCGCCTGACGCTGTCCGGCGTCTCCAAAAGCTTTCCCGGCGTGCGCGCGCTGCACAATGTCAGCCTGTCGCTTTACCCCGGCCAGGTTACGGCGCTGATCGGTGAAAACGGCGCCGGCAAGTCGACGCTGGTCAAGATCATGACCGGCATCTACCAGCCGGACGCCGGCACGATCAGCATTGACGGCCAGGCCGTCACCCTGCCCAGCGCGCATGCCGCCTTCGGCCACGGCGTCACTGCCATTCATCAGGAAACCGTGCTGTTCGACGATCTGAGCGTCGCCGAAAACATTTTTCTCGGCCATGCGCCGCGCACGCGGCTAGGCACCATCGACTGGCGCACCATGCGAAAACACGCGCGCGAAGTGCTCGACACCATGCATGCCGGCCATATCGACGCCGATGCGCGGCTGAAAGACCTCGGCATCGCCAACAAGCATCTGGTAGCGGTTGCTCGCGCGATGTCGATCGATGCGCAGATCGTCATCATGGATGAGCCGACCGCAGCCCTTTCGATGAAGGAGATCGAGGAGCTTTTCCTGCTGATCGAATTCCTCAAGGAGGAAGGCAAGGCGATCCTGTTCATCAGCCACAAGTTCGACGAGATCTATCGGATCGCCGATCGCTACACCGTGTTCCGCGACGGCGAGATGGTTGGCGAGGGCCTTATCAAGGATACCGGCCAGAGCCAGATCGTGCGCATGATGGTCGGCCGCTCGGTCGATCACATCTTTCCGCAACGCAAGGCCGAGATCGGCGCGCCTGTGCTGTCGGTCGCTGGCCTTTCGCACCCGACCGAATTCAACGACATCGGCTTCGAACTGCACAAGGGCGAGATCCTCGGTTTCTACGGCCTTGTCGGCGCCGGGCGGTCAGAGGTGATGCAGGCGATTTCAGGCATCACCCGCATATCGGGCGGCACGATAACGCTGGAAGGTAAGGTGATCACGCCGAAATCGGCGGCGGATTCCATCGAAGCCGGCATCGTCTACGTGCCGGAGGAACGCGGCAAGCAGGGCGTGGTGATCGGCCTGCCGATCTTCCAGAACGTCTCGCTTCCCTCGCTCAAGCGCACCTCCAAATCCGGCCTGCTGCGATTGTCGGACGAATTCGCGCTCGCCCGCTCCTACACCGAGCGGCTAGACCTGCGCGCCTCGTCGCTGAGCCAGGATATCGGCACGCTGTCGGGCGGCAACCAGCAGAAGATCGTCATCGCCAAATGGCTGGCGACAGCGCCCAAGGTGATCATCCTGGACGAGCCGACCAAGGGCATCGACATCGGCTCCAAGGCCGCCGTGCACGGCTTCATGGCGGAGCTCGTCGCGCAGGGCCTGTCGGTGATCATGGTGTCGTCGGAACTGCCGGAGATTCTGGGCATGTCCGACCGCGTCGTCGTCATGCGCGAAGGGCTGGTTGCGGCGGTCTACGATAATAAGGGGCTGGACGCCGAAACGCTGGTCCGGACGGCAGCGGGGATCGCGGCATGAAGGCTCTCCTGAAATTCCGCGAGATCTGGCTGGCAGCGGCGATCGTCGTTTTGATTGCTATGATCTCGACGCGCTTCCCGGCCTTTGCCGACCCCGGCAATCTCGCCCAGGTGTTCAACGACACATCGATCCTGATGATCCTGGCGCTGGGACAGATGGTGGTCATCCTGACCCGCTCCATCGACCTGTCAATGGCCTCCAACCTCTGTTTCACCGGCATGGTGGTGGCGATGCTGAACGCGGCGCATCCGGCGATCCCGATCCCGCTGCTGATCGTCATTGCGCTGGCCGTCGGACTGGTGCTCGGCGCCATCAACGGGCTGCTTGTGTGGCGGCTGAACATCCCTTCGATCGTGGTGACGCTGGGCACGCTCACCATCTATCGCGGCGCCACCTTCGTCCTCTCCGGCGGCGCCTGGGTCAATGCCGACAAGATGAGCCCTGAGTTCATCGGCTTCCAGCGCGCAGCTTTCCTGGGCATTCCGGTTCTGTCCTGGATCGCCATACTGGTCATCGCGCTGTTCTTCGTGGTGATGACGCGAACGGCGCTTGGCCGTTCGATCTATGCCATCGGCGTCAACCCGACGGCGTCGGTCTATGCCGGCATCGATGTCGGCCGAACCAAATTCATCGTCTTCTGCATTTCCGGCATGATCGGCGGGCTCGCCGGTTATCTCTGGATTTCTCGTTATGTCATCGCCTCGGTCGAGGTCGCCAATGGCTATGAACTCAATATCATCGCCGCCTGCGTCATTGGCGGCATTTCGATTGCCGGCGGCATCGGCTCGGTCGGGGGCGCGGTGCTCGGCGCGCTGTTCCTCGGCATCATTTCCAACGCGCTGCCCGTCATCAACATCTCGCCCTTCTGGCAGATGGCGATTTCAGGCAGCGCCATCATCCTGGCCGTCGTGCTCAACGCGCGTGGCGAACGTCAGCAGGGGCGGATTATCCTGAGGAAAGCGGAAGTGGCATGACCGACACCCCCGCCCCGCGCCACATTCCCGACCGGCTCGACAAGCCGCTCTCCTCGGCGATCTTTTCCTGGGAGGCGCTGCTGGTCGTCGTGGCGGTCGCCATCTTCGCCATCAACAGCTTCGCCTCGCCCTATTTCCTCGACGCCTACTCCCTGTCGGATCTGACTTTCAATTTCACCGAGAAAGGCCTGATCGCCTTCGCGATGGCGCTGCTGATCATTTCGGGCGAGATCGACCTGTCGGTCGCCGCCATCATCGCGCTCGCCTCGACCATGATGGGCATGGCGGTGCAGGCCGGCGCCGACACGCCGGTGCTGGTGGCTATCGGCATCGTCGTCGGGCTCGGTTGCGGCGCCTTCAACGGGCTCCTGGTGACAAGGCTCGGCCTGCCCTCCATCGTCGTCACCATCGGCACGATGAGCCTGTTTCGCGGCATTGCCTTCATCATCCTGGGCGATCAGGCCTACAAAGGCTATCCCGAGAGTTTTGCTTTCTTCGGCCAGGGCTATGTCTGGTGGGTGGTGTCGTTCGAACTGGTGCTCTTCCTCATCGCGGCCGTCGCCTACTGGTTCCTGCTGCATCGCACCAGCTTCGGCCGCCGTGTCTTTGCCATCGGCAACAATCCGGTCGCGGCACAGTTTTCCGGCGTTCGTGTCGGCCGCATCAAATTCATCCTGTTTTGCCTGACCGGGCTGATGGCCGGCATGGCCTCGGTGCTGATCACCTCGCGGCTCGGCTCGACGCGGCCGTCGATCGCGCAGGGCTATGAGCTTGAAGTCATCACCATGGTGGTGCTCGGCGGCGTCAGCATTCTGGGCGGCGCCGGCAGCATTCTCGGCGTCGTGCTCGCCGCCTTTATCATGGGGCTGGTGACCTTCGGCCTCGGCCTGCTCAACGTGCCCGGCATCGTCATGTCGATCTTCATCGGCCTGCTCTTGATCTTCGTCATCGCGCTGCCGATCGTCTGGCGACAGCTGCGTGGTAACAGCTGATGCCTGAGAAATACGCCTTCAAGATGCAGCTCAAACCCGGCATGAAAGCCGAGTACAAAAAGCGCCACGATGAGATCTGGCCGTCGCTGGTGGCGCTGCTGAGAGAGGCCGGCGTCGCCGATTATTCGATCCATCTCGATGAAGACACCAACATCCTGTTCGGCGTGCTGTGGCGGCGCGACGACCATGGCATGGCCGACCTGCCGAAGCACCCGGTGATGCAGCGCTGGTGGGCGCACATGGCCGACATCATGGAGACCAGGCCGGACAACCAACCGGTGGCCATCCCCCTGGAAACAATGTTCCATATGGCATGAGTGCGCTGCGCCACATCGCCGTCATCGACATCGGCAAGACCAACGCCAAGGTGGCGCTGGTCGATCTCGTCACGCTGAGCGAGGTGGGGTTGCGCCGCATGGCGAACGCGCCGCTGCGACAAGCGCCCTATCCGCATCACGATGTCGAGGCGCTGTGGACGTTTATCCTCAACAGCCTTGCCAGCCTCGACCGCGAACAGCGTATCGACGCGATTTCGATCACCACGCATGGTGCGACCGGCGTGCTGGTCGACGCCTCGGGCGAGCTGGTGCTGCCTGTCCTAGACTATGAGTTCGATGGCCCCGACAGGTTGGCGGCGGAGTATGATGCTGTTCGTCCGCCCTTCGCCGAAACCGGTACACCGCGCCTGCCGGTCGGTCTCAATCTCGGCGCGCAATTCTTCTGGCTTGAGAAGCGTTTCCCCACCGAATTCGCCAAGGCCGCCGCGATGCTGATGTATCCGCAATACTGGGCGCTGCGCCTGACCGGCGTTGCCGCCAACGAGGTGACCTCGCTCGGCTGCCACACCGATCTGTGGAGCCCTTGGGAGGCGGACTTTTCCTCGATGGTCGACAGGCTGGATTGGCGCAGGCTGATGGCGCCGGTGCGGCCGGCCAGGGACCAGCTCGGCCCGATCCTGCCGGCGCTTGCCGCGCGCACCGGGCTCGATCCGCAGACCCCGGTATTCTGTGGCCTGCACGATTCCAACGCCTCCCTATTGCCGCATCTTCTGTCCGACGAGCCGCCCTTCTCGGTCGTCTCGACCGGCACCTGGGTGGTATCGATGGCGGTCGGCGGCAGAGAGATTGCGCTCGATGCTGCGCGCGACACGCTGGTCAATGTCAGCGCGCTTGGCGCTCCCGTCCCCTCGGCGCGGTTCATGGGTGGCCGCGAGTTTTCCCAGCTGACCAAGGACAAGCCGCAGGACTGCAGCGGCAGCGAGGTGCTGGCCGTTCTGACCGGAAAAATGCTGCTTTTACCTTCTACGCAGCAGGGATCGGGACCGTTCCCGCACCATGCCGCGGAATGGCTTGATGCCGACGGCATCAGCAAAGGCGAGCGATTCGCCGCCATTTCCTTCTATCTGGCACTGATGACGGCGACCTGCCTCGAGCTGATCGGCGCCGACGGCCCGACCACCGTGGAAGGACCGTTTGCTCGCAACCGGCTCTTTGTCGGCATGCTGGCGGCAGCGACCGCGCGCATCGTCATCGCCTCCGAGGCGGCCACCGGCACCAGCATCGGCGCGGCACTGCTCGCATCCGATCAGCCAGTGACGCACGGCAAGGGCGAAAGAATTGAGCCGCAGACCGACCCGGTCTGGGCGGCCTATGTCACCGCGTGGCGCGCGGCAGTCGACGCGCAAGGCTGATCACAAAATCCGCTTCCCAAAGGCCGACATGACGAAGTTGACGGCGTCGGCGCCGATCCGCGGCTCCAGACCGGCGGTCAGCCCGGAAACATCCATCGACAGCAGACCGCCGGACAGCGAGATCGCCTCCATTGCCTGATGCGTCTCGCGCACCGTCAGCCCGCCCGAGCCCGCAGCCCAGCCGGTAAATTCGGTCGCCGTCGGCGAATAGCTGACGTGAAAGCCCTGCGTGCCCGACGTCGCGATGCGGATCGCCTCATGCATGAGGTCGCGCATGCCCATGGCGTCGATGTCGGTCATGGTGAAGGCCGAGACACGCGAATCCTTGAGCACCCTTGCCTCCGCCGGATCGGCATGGCGCAGGCCCACGATGACGACATTTTCCGGCGACAGCTGCGGCTGCAGCGCGCCGGGCTTGTGATCGAGACCGAGCGCGCGGGCCAGCACCGAGACTTCAGGCATGTCTTCGGCCTCCTCGTCCTCGGGCATCAGGGCGGCGAGGGAATCGATCCAGATCAGGCCAAAGGAATGCGTCGCCCGCGCCGTTGCGGTCAGCGCCTTGTGGGCGATACGGCGATCTGCGCCGGCGGCGAGACGGACGAGGCCCGAGGGCGGCCGCTCGACGTCGGCGAGTTCGACCACGTCGAAATTCATTGCCTCCAGCCGCGCGCCGGTTCCCTCGCGGGCGATAATCCCGCCGGCTTCCGGTTCGGCCGAGATCGACACCATCTTGCGGCCGGAGAAATCCGCGACGTCGTGCATCGGCGCCTTCTCGACATATTCCGAGGTCATCGCCAGAAGCATGGCGCCATAATTCATGCGGAAGGCGACGCGGTCGCCGACGGTGGGTCGCGGATCGGCATCCTGCACATCGAGCAGCAGATGGTCGCTGGAAGCGCCGAGCACCCTCACCCCTTTGGCGATCGGCGTCAGCCCTTCCACCAGCACGTCCTCGCGGCCTATATTGGCGATGGCGCGCAGCCGGTCGCCCTCGTCGGCAAAGACCGGCTGGTTGCCGAAGGCGTCGTAGCCGGATGTGCCGATCGGCCGCGAAGGCTTGAGTTTGACCTCGATGATGTCGCTGGTCAGCCGGCAGGCATCGGGTTCGAGTTCGGGCCACGGCACGTCGCGAAAGGTTTCGACACCGCCTTGCAGGATCGCCTCGCCCACGCGCAGATTGTTGATGCCGGGCGGCAGCTTGCCTTCGAGCAGCAGCGTCAGCGATGACGAGGCGCCGCCGGAAATGAAGTCGAGGCTTTTGCCGGACAGGCGCTCAGTCTTGTAGGCATGGGCGACGAGTTGGCCAAGGTTCTCCGGGGTCGGCATTATGGCGCCGAAGCAGCCGAGATTGGTGCCGATGCCGGCGATGCGCACGCCCTTGAATTCCAGGATCTGCTCGACGGTGGGGATCAGGTCGCTTGGCCAGATGCCTTCGCGGAGATCGCCGAGATCGATCATCAGCATGATGTCGTGGACGCGGCCCATGCGCTCGGCAATGCGCGATATCTCGCGGATGGTGGTCAGTTCCGACTGCAGGCTGATGTCGACGGTGCGCACGACCTCCTCGACGCGCGCCATGGGCGGGCTGCGCAGCAGCATGACCGGCGCATTGATGCCGCTGTCGCGCAGCCGCCGAATGTTCTCAAAACGCGATTCCGCGATGCCGGCAACACCGCCGCGCAGCATGGCCCGCGCCACCTGCGGCATGCCGCATGTGCCCTTGGTGACACCGAATACCTTGATATCAGACAATGCGCAGCGTTCGACGATGGTGCGGGCGTTGCGCTCGATGCGGCCAAGGTCGATAGCGACTTGCGGTCCCGACATTTCGTCACTCAGGGTTTGTAGAATCTGTCAGTCAGATGCATCTTCCAGATCGTCGTACGATATTTGTCAAACTTTGCGCAGTGACGGTCTCAATGTTGGAAACCAGAGCAATTGTATGTGGGCACGTCTTTCGATCGGAGAGGCCGGTGACGCTGGTCGTTCATCATTTCGATGGTGAGTGGCAACTGACCTGCGGCGAACATGATCACCCCGCGGACTGCGGAGGTTTCGAAGTTATCGGTCTCGGCCATTTGACCGCCAGGCAGGAAAACTTGGCACAGATTGGCCAGCTTGAGCGCGGATGGCTTGCCGAATGGGTGCACGACGAATGGACTCGATGCCAACACGACGACTAGAGCTCCCTCAGTTCCCGTAGACCAGCCCTTGCGGGTCGATCTCCGGCTTGCGGCCGGCGACGAGGTCGGCCAGGAACTTGCCCGAGCCGCAGGCCATGGTCCAGCCGACATGGCCGTGGCCGGTGTCGAGGTAAAGGTTCTTGTATTTCGCCTTGCCGATGACCGGCACCGAGTTGGGCATCATCGGTCGCAGACCTGCCCACAACAGCGCCTTCTTCTCGTCGAAAGCGCCGGGGAAAAGGTCTTTGCCGGTGCTCAGCATGGACTTGAAGTCGCTGAGCTTGAAGCTGCGGTCGAAGCCGGTGAACTCGGCTGTCGAGGACATGCGCAGGCGGTTTCCGAGCCTGGAGTAACCAACCAGCCGGTCCTCGTCGGCGCCGCCCATGGTCGGTCCCTTGCTCTCGTCCTCCAGCGGGATGGTCGCGCTATAGCCTTTAACCGGATAGACGGGCAGGTCGATACCGTAGCGGCGGCCGATCAGGCCGCTCTCGGGGCCCATGGCGATGACGACGGCGTCGCCCGTCACCGGGCCGGCCGATGTCATGACCGCACGCACCCGATCGCCTTCTATGTCGAGCCCCTCGACCGTGGTGTCGAACAGGAATCTGACGCCGAGCTTTTCGGCGGCATAGGCGGCCAGCCCATCGACGAATATCCTGGAATCGCCGGTCTGGTCGATTGGCGAATAAACGCCGCCGGCGATCTTTTCCTTCACTCCGGCGAGCCCGGGCTCAAGTTCGACCAGCCGGTCGCGGCCGACGATCTCGATCGGCAGGCCATGCTTCGCGAGAAACTGGTAGTTGTCGGTGCCGGTGTCGAGACTGTGCTGCGAGCGGAAGAAATAAAGAATGCCCTTCTTGCGCTCGTCATAGTGGATGCCGGTGGCGTCGGAGAGCGCGTTGATGCAGTCGCGCGAATAGAGCGCCAGGCGCAGTTTGACCTGGCTGTTGGCGCGCAGGCGCGCCACCGTGCACTGGCGCAGGAAGCGCAGGCTCCAGGCGAGGAAATAGGGATCGAAGCGCAGCCTGACCTTGATGCCGAGATCATGGTTCCAGAGCGCGCGCAGGAAGGTCTTCAGCGCCGCCGGGGAGGCCCAGGCGGTGGCGTCGCCCGGCGACACTAGGCCGGCATTGGACTGGCTGGTGCCGCGCGCCGGCGCCGGATGGCGCTCGATAACGGTGACCTCATGGCCGTCGGCGGCCAGATAATAGGCGGCCGCGGTACCGACAACACCGGCTCCAAGCACCGTTATCTTCATGCCACCCCCTCTTCGCGGCGCAGCGCCTCCACGCCGCATCGCCAATGCCTTCAATAGCGCTTCGCTGCGCGCCTTGCGAGCCCTCGGAAGTGCCCGGCTCAGCCCCGCGCGGAGTTCTTGCCGGTGAGGATACGCTCCCAGGCGAGTGCATCGGCGACGATCTGGTCGAGGTCGTCGCGTTGCGGGGTCCAGCCGAGTTCGGCGCGTGCAAGGTCCGAATTGGCAACCACGGCGGCGGCGTCGCCGGGGCGCCGGTCGCCCATCTTGACCTCGAAATCCCGGCCGAAGGCGCGCCGCACGCTGTCGATGACCTCGAGCACCGAATAGCCGTGGCTGTAGCCGCAATTGGCGACGAGGCTGCCGCCGCCGGCGCGCAGGCGCTGCAGCGCCAGCCGGTGCGCCGCGGCCAGGTCGCTGACATGGATATAATCGCGCATGCAGGTGCCGTCCGGCGTCGGATAATCGGTGCCGAACACCTGCATGAAGGGGCGTTTGCCGAGCGCGGTCTCGCAGGCGACCTTGATCAGATGCGTGGCGCCAGGCGTCGACTGCCCCGTCCGGCCCCTGGGATCGGCGCCGGCGACGTTGAAGTAGCGCAGCGCCGTGTACCGCAAGGGATGCGCAAGCGCTGCGTCGCGCAGCATCCATTCGCTCATCAGCTTGGACAGGCCGTAGGGCGATTCCGGCGCCAGGCGGGCATCCTCGCGCACCGGCTCCAGGCCGGCGCCGCCATAGACGGCGGCGGTCGAGGAGAAGATGAAATGCGGCACGCCCTCGTGCACCGCGGTTTCGATCAGCGTGCGGGTCTTGGAGGTGTTATTCTCGTAATAGGCGAGCGGGTCGGCAACCGATTCCGGCACCACGATGGAACCGGCGAAGTGGATGATCGCGTCGACCTCGTTATCCCGGATGATCTGGCCGACCAATTCCCTATCGGCGACATCGCCGACGACAAGCTTGGCTTCCGGCGCTACCGCCCATTCGAAGCCGGTGGAAAGGCGGTCGAGAACGACGACGCTCTCGCCGACATCCAGCAGTTCCCAGACCATGTGGCTGCCGATATAACCGGCGCCGCCCGTTACCAAAACCGTCATCCGTGTCCTCTTTTACTCATGATTTATCGGAAACTGTCTCAATCACCGCCTTACTGGAAAGCCTGCGGCAAGGCCATTAGAAACGCCTGAATGTTAAATCCGTAACAGTCTCACCGGCCTGTGGCATCGTACGGAAACAAAATTGATCCACATCAAGGGAATAGGCCACGATCCGGGGTCGTTAGGAACAGGCTTGGGGCGTGGCATTTTGACCAAAACGGCCCGGTGGACGACGAATGGGCCAACGATTATGATCCCGCGCAAAACTGGGAAGGCGACATGAACTATCAGCGGTTCTTTGAGGAAGCGATCGATCAGCTCCACGCCGAGCGGCGCTACCGGGTTTTCGCCGATCTCGAGCGCATTGTCGGCAAGTTTCCGCGCGCTATCTGGCGTTCCAACGGCCGCGCCGAGGAAATCACCGTCTGGTGCTCCAACGACTATCTCGGCATGGGCCAGAACCCCGATGTCATCGCCGCTTTCCAGAACGCGGCCGGCAAGATGGGTTCGGGCGCCGGCGGCACCCGCAACATTTCCGGCACCTCGAACCCGTTGGTCGAGCTCGAGCTGGAACTGGCCGACCTGCACGACAAGGAAGCGGCGCTGGTCTTCACCTCCGGCTTCGTCTCCAACGAAGCGTCGATCTCGACCATTGCGCGGCTTTTGCCCAACTGCCTGATCATTTCGGACGAGCTCAACCATGCCTCGATGATCGAAGGCGTGCGGCGCTCGGGCGCCGAAAAGAAGATCTTCCGTCACAATGACGTCGCGCATCTCGAAAGCCTGCTACAGGCGGCGGGCCGCGAACGCGCCAAGCTGATCGTGTTCGAGAGCGTCTATTCGATGGACGGCGACATTGCGCCAATCAAGCAGATCGTCGAACTGGCCGAACGCTACAACGCCATGACCTATATTGACGAGGTCCATGCCGTCGGCATGTACGGACCGCGCGGCGGCGGCATCACCGAGCGCGAGGGGCTTGCCGACCGCATCGATATCATCGAAGGCACGCTGGCCAAGGCGTTCGGCACGCTGGGCGGCTATATCGCCGGCAACAGCGCCGTCATCGACGCGGTGCGCTCCTATGCGCCGGGCTTCATCTTCACCACGGCGCTGCCGCCGGCCGTCGCCGCCGCCGCCACCACGTCCATCCGCCACCTCAAGCGCTCGCAGGCCGAGCGCGATGCGCAACAGCACCAGGCGTCGCGGACCAAGGAGGTTCTGTCTGCAGCTGGCCTGCCGGTGATGGAATCGCCGACACACATCGTGCCGGTGCTGGTCGGTGACCCCGAACTCTGCAAGATGGCCAGCGACCGTCTGCTCGGCGTGCACGGCATCTACATCCAGCCGATCAACTATCCGACCGTGCCGCGCGGCACCGAGCGGCTGCGCATCACGCCGACGCCGTTCCATACCGATGCGCTGATTGCGGGACTTCAGGACGCGCTGGTCGAGACATGGGATGCGCTGGGCATTCCCTACGGCTCCGCCGGACGGCCCACTGTCGCCAAGAGCGACCGGATTGTGCCACTGCTGGTGCCGAAGTCGGGCGGCTGAAGCCGCCGCCCATTTATCTCAAACCGTCCTCATCCATCCCGCCAAGCGATGTGCCGCTTCCTCGAGCTGGTCGAGGCGGCGGTGGAAGCACAGGCGCAAAAACGCCTCTCCGCCAGGGCCGAAGGCGGTGCCCGGCGCCAGGCCGACATTGGCCTTGTCGACGATGTCGAAAGCAGCCCGGCGCGGATCGGTGATGCCGTCGACCGTGAAAAACAAATAGAACGCGCCTTGCGGCACGGTGAAGCGCGCTTTGCCGGTTGCGCCGAGAATATCGCAGACCAGGTCGCGCGCTTTCCTGGCGCGCTCCACCTGCTCGACGATGAAGGCATCACCGTGGTCCAGCGCCGCGACGGCGCCGCGCTGCATGAACTGGGCGACGCCTGAGGTCGAATACTGGATCAGGTTCTCGAACACCTGCTGCAGCTCGGGATGGGTCTTGATCCAGCCGACGCGCCAGCCGGTCATCGCCCAGTTCTTGGAAAAGGAGTTGACGAACAGGATGCGGTCTTCCGCGGTCGAAATGTCGAGGAAGGACGGCGCACGGCCGTGGCCGTAGTGGAACAGCGAATAGATCTCGTCGGCGATGATCCACAGACCCTTTTGGCGGGCGAGATTCAGGATCGCCTGCAGCGTTTCCTTATCGGCCGTCCAGCCGGTGGGGTTCGATGGCGTGTTGACGAACAGCGCCTTGGTGCGCGGCGTCACCGCAGCCGCAATCTTGTCGACATCGCAGGACCAGCCATTGCCCGACTGGTCGAGCGTGACCGCAACCGGGGTAGCGCCGGAAATACCGGCGGCGGCGGCGAAATTCGGCCAGGCCGGGGAGAGATAGACCACCTCGTCGCCGCTGCCGGCGACCGCGGCTAATGCCAACTGAATGGCATGCATGCCGGAACCGGTGGCGATGAATTCCTCTTCGGCGAAGCTCTTGCCGAAATGCCTGGCATAGTAGCGAGAAAGCGCTTGCCTCAGCTCCGGAATGCCTTTCTGCCAGGTATAGAAGGTCTCGCCATTGGCGAGCCCCTTGGCGGCGGCTTCCGAAATGAAGGCAGGCGTCGGCAAATCGCCTTCACCGGCCCAGAGCGGGATCATGCCCTCGCGCGTACGGCCGTAATTGACGACGGCGACAATGCCGCTTTCGGGGGCGGCCACCGCTTCGGCGCGCAAGCTATCGATCAGGGTCATGACAGGTCCGTTTTGATGTCCGCTTTGATGCATGTCATTATCCAGAACCGCTGCGCACTTATGGGCGACATGCATTGGCGGATGCTCTTAGCAGATGCGGCAACAGAAAACCCCGGCCGCGAACGACCGGGGTTTTGGTCCAGAAATCTGGCCTTGTCTATTTCCTGGCGAGGAGATCGCGAATTTCGGTGAGCAGTGCGACGTCAGCCGGCGGCGGAGCCGCAGGTGCGGCCGGCTTCTCGCGCTCGAGCCGCTTGCGCATGTTGTTCACGGCCTTGACCATAAGGAAGATGATGAAAGCCAGGATGACGAAATTCAGCGCCACGGTGATAAAATTGCCGTAGGCGAACACCGCGCCTTCCTTACGCGCGTCGGCAAGATTGGTCGAATGCACTGTTGATGAGAGGCCTATGAAGTAGTTGGAAAAGTCGACGCCACCAAGTGCGCCGATGAAAGGCATGATGATGTCATTGACAAGAGAATCGACGATCTTGCTGAAGGCCGCGCCGATGATGACGCCGACCGCAAGGTCCATCACATTTCCTTTGGAAATGAATTCCTGGAATTCTTTCAGCATTCGACCCTCCTTGTCATGACGGACCGCGCTGCCGCCGTCCCTCCGGCGTCGGCCCGTGCGCACCATAACAAAAACCTGCGGTTGCAACAGAAGCAAAAGCTGGAAAACACCGCTTTCTCCTTACCTTAGGTCACGGTTCGACAGGGCGGCGTCGCGGCCATGCGCCGAAAGCCGCGATGGACTTGACCTTAGAGCTGTGATTGCCTCTGGGCAGGCCGGGGTGAAAGCTGGCCGAGGAGGATTTTCGGGTCGTGCAGGGCTGGTTCATCGTCATCATTGCGGTCGCCTATGTAACGCTGCTGTTCGTCATCGCCAGCCTTGGCGACCGGCGGTCGACGGCGTTGGGACCCGGCCGCGCCCGGCCCTTCATCTATGCGCTCAGCCTCGCCATCTACTGCACCTCCTGGACCTTCTTCGGCTCGGTCGGCCTGTCGTCCGAGCGCGGCCTCGAATTTTTGGGCATCTACACCGGGCCGGTGCTGGTGTTCGTGTTCGGCTTTCCGCTGCTCAATCGCATCGTGCGGCTGGCCAAGAGCGAGAAGATCACCTCGATCGCCGACTTCCTCGGCGCGCGCTACGGCAAGAGCTTTGCCGTCTCGGCGATCGCCACGCTGATCGCCACCATCGGCGCGGTGCCCTATATCGCACTGCAATTGAAGGCGATCTCCGGTTCGGTCGGCCTGATGGTCGAGCATTATACGGGATCGCCGCCCTCCTTCGATCCCTTCGTCAGCGACATCTCGCTGGTGGTGGCCATGCTCTTGGCGCTGTTTGCGGTGCTGTTCGGCACCCGCCATGCCGACGCCACCGAGCACCAGGACGGGCTGGTGCTGGCGGTGGCGGTCGAAACCGTGGTCAAGCTCGCCGCCTTCCTGGCGATCGGCCTGATGGTCACCTTCCTGATCTTCGGCGGCCCGGGCGACATGATCGACAAGCTGGCCGAAAACAGCCAGGTGCGGCAGGCCATGGGCTACAACACCTCGCTCGCCACCTGGCTGGTGCTGACCTGCCTGAGCGGCTTTGCCATCATCATGCTGCCGCGCCAGTTCTACGTCACCATCGTCGAGAACCGCGGCGAGGCCGAACTTCGCACCGCGACCTGGGTGTTTCCGCTCTATCTCGTGGCGATAAACCTGTTCGTGCTGCCGATCGCCTTCGCCGGCCTGGCGCTGGTCGGCGCCAAAACCACCAGTGACCTCTATGTGCTGGCGCTGCCCTTGTTCGGCGGCCATGACTTCCTCGCCATGGCCGCCTTCATCGGTGGGCTGTCGGCGGCGACCGCCATGGTGATCGTCGAAAGCGTGGCGCTGTCGATCATGATCTCCAACGACCTCGTCATCCCGCTGTTCGTGCGCCGCCTGCTCAAGACCACGACCTCTGAGAATGAGGATTGGTCGACGCTGATCCTCAACGTGCGGCGCGGCGCCATCTTCATCCTGTTGTTCATCGCCTTCCTCTACTACCGCGAAAGCACCAACTCGGCGCGGCTGTCGTCGATCGGCCTGATGTCGTTCGCGGCAATCGCCCAATTCGCGCCGGCGCTGATCGGCGGGCTGATCTGGCGCGGCGCCAATGGCCGCGGCGCGGCCCTTGGCATGGTCGCCGGCATCCTCGTCTGGGGCTATACGCTGCTTTTGCCGTCGCTCTCGGCAGCCGACGCGGACATCGTCGTGCAGGGGTTGTTCGGTTTCGAGGCGCTGCGGCCGCAGGCTCTGTTCGGCACCGTCGCCGAACCGTTGAACCACGGCGTGCTCTGGAGCCTGTCGGTCAACACGCTGTTCTTCGTGCTCGGCTCGCTGTCGCGCGCGTCAGTGCCGCTGGAGCGGATCCAGGCGTCGATCTTCGTGCCGCGCGAATCCGGCCCGATGCCCAGCCTGCGCCGCTTCCGCACCGCCATCACCGTCAACGTGCTGAAGGACACCATCTCGCGCTACCTCGGCGTCGAGCGCACCGAGCGCTCCTTCCAATCCTTCGAGAAAAGCAATGGCGTCTCGCTGCACGGCAATGAGCAGGCCAGCATGGATGTCATCCGCTTTTCCGAGCAGCTGCTGGCGAGCGCGGTCGGCTCGTCTTCGGCGCGGCTGATCCTGTCGCTGCTGTTTCGCCGCAACGACCGCGAGTCCAAGGACGCCTTTCGCCTGCTCGACGACGCCACCGAAGCGCTGCAGCACAATCGCGACCTGCTGCAGATCGCGCTCGACCAGATGGAGCAGGGCATCACCGTATTCGACCGCGATTTTCGTCTGATCTGCTGGAACAGACAATATCGCGCGCTGTTCGATCTGCCCGACGAGATGGGCCAGGTCGGCGTCTCGCTCGACCGCATCCTGCGCCACCTCGCCGAGCGCGGCGATATTCCGGCCGACCAGCGCGTGGCGATGCTCAACCGGCTGACCAGCTTCGTCAGCCCATGGCAGATGGAGTTGAAGACCAGTGGCCGTATCCTCGAACTGCGCTCCAACCCGATGCCGGACGGCGGAATCGTCGCCACCTATGCCGACATATCAGGACGCGTCGAACAGGATTTGGCGCTGAAGCGGGCCAATGAATCGCTGGAGCAGCGGGTCAAGACGCGGACCATCGAACTGACTAGGGTTAACGAGGAGTTGACCCGGGTCAATGAGGAGCTGGCGCAGGCGCAGATGCTGGCCGAGGAGGCCAATCTGGGCAAGACGCGCTTCCTCGCCGCCGCTGGCCACGACATCCTGCAGCCGCTGAACGCCGCCCGTCTCTACTGCTCGTCGCTGATCGAAAAGGCCGGCAAGGGCCCGGCCGGGAAGGCTGCTGTCAACATCGAATCCTCGCTCGAATCGGTCGAGACGATCCTGGGCGCCGTGCTCGACATTTCGCGCCTCGACGCCGGCGCAATGAAGCCGGACGACAGCGCCTTCCGCCTGGACGGGCTGCTGCGCCAGATCGGCAATGATTTTCAGCCGCTCGCCGCCGAAAAGAAACTCGATCTGACGATCATAGCCTCGTCGCTCAGCGTGTTGACGGACCGCAACCTGCTGCGCCGGCTGATCCAGAATCTGGTCTCCAACGCCATCAAATACACCCCCCATGGCCGCATCCTGGTCGGCGTGCGACGGCGCGGCGAACTCGCCGAAATCCAGGTGATCGACACTGGCATCGGCATTGCCGGCGACAAGCTGAACACGGTCTTCAACGAGTTCACCCGGCTGGACGAAGGCGTGCGCGAGGCCGAAGGTCTCGGCCTTGGCCTGTCCATCGTCGACCGCATCGCGCGGGTGCTGCGGCTCGAGATCCAGATCTTTTCCAACCCGGGCAAGGGTACGCGCTTTTCCGTTATCCTGCCGGTTGCGGCGGTTGAGGCGCCGCGGCGCGAGGTCGAGCCGAAGGCGCCTGCCCGCACCGCGAATTCGCTGGCCGGCCTGCGCGTCATGTGCATCGACAACGACGCTCGCATCCTCGACGGCATGCGGCTTCTGCTCGAGGGCTGGGGCTGCAGCATCGGCACGTTTTCGGGTTCGGAGGATTTTGGCAGGGCCGATCGTCCCGACATCGTGCTTGCCGACTATCATCTCGATGGCAGAAGCGGCCTCGACATCATCGCCCGCCTGCGTGACATCCATGGTTCGGACCTGCCGGCCGTGCTGGTCACCGCCGACCGCTCCACCGAGGTCCGTGCCGCTGCCGCCGCCCTGGACGTGCCGGTGATCAACAAGCCGCTGAAGCCGGCCGTGCTGCGTTCCATGATGGCAAGGGTCAGGCCGCTGGCATCGGCGGCCGAGTAGGGTTCAATGCATGTCGCCCAGAAGTGTGCCCCGGTTCTGGGACCACGACATGCATCGAACAAGAGCTAAAGCGGGTCGCATGAATCCGTTCAGCGCGATGCGCTTTAGCCTGCTGGCTGCAACGGATCGCTGCCGATCTTGGACAGCTGGATCACCGCCTGGGTGCGGCTGTCGACGCCGAGCTTCTGCAGGATGGCCGAAACATGCGCCTTGACCGTCGCTTCGGAGACGCTGAGCTCGTAGGCGATCTGCTTGTTGAGCAGGCCTTCGGCCAGCATGCCGAGGACACGCGTCTGCTGCGGTGTCAGCGCCTGCAGCCGCTTGATCAGGTCGGATATTTCCGGGTCGCGCTCGACGCCGAGGTCGATGCCGACGGGGGCTGCGATATCGCCTACCAGCACCGATTGCACAGCGCTGCGGATTTCCTCCATGCTGGCCGATTTGGAGATGAAGCCGGATGCGCCGAGATCGAGCGCGCGCCGGATGGTCACCGGGTCGTCGTGCGCCGACACCACCACCAGCGGCACCGCCGGGTGGATGCCGCGCAACGCGATCAGACCGGACAGGCCGCTGGCGCCCGGCATCGACAGGTCGAGCAGCACCAGGTCGACATCCTCATTGGCCACGACCAGGGCCTTGGCGCTTTCGAAATCGCCGGCCTCGTGAATGGCGGCGACATCGCCGACGCCGGCAAGCGCCTCTTTCAAGGCGCCGCGGAACAGCGGATGGTCGTCGGCAATGACGAAGGTGTAGCCCGACGGCAAATGTTCCTCCCCAAATCCCGTTGTTGCCCAAACTTCGTTATCGATTGACGGCTTTTACGGGATCGGACGATTATGCGGCGAAGCGCTTTGTTTTCAAGCGGCAATGGCCGGACGGCACTTTGCGCCGGGCAGCTCAGGTCTTTTGCGAGTTGAGCTTGGCGCCGTCGCCATTGTCCTTGTCCATCTCCTTGACGATGCCCATGAAGCCACGCAGCATGCGCTCCATATAGCTCATCGTCTTGTCGAAATCCTCTTCGCTCGGCAATTTCGACTCGAGACGGGCCGACAGCGAATTCTCCAACCTGGCGACGCGTTCGTCCATGGCCTTCATCGAGGCCTGCAAACGCTCGACCTCGTCCTGGAAGGCGGCGCGTTCGTCGGCCGCCATCTTGCAGACGAGCTGGCCGGAGCGCTCCTCGCAGATCGACATGGCGCCGGTCCGGGTGTCCATGCGGACATAGCCGTTGGCCGATTTTTCCAGCCGGTAGTGGTCGGCCTCCTCCGACCAGGCCGATGCCGCGACCAGCGAGACCAGTGCGGCGGGGATCAGTATGTGCTGCAGACGCATGTTCCATCCTCCACGAGCCAGTATGCGCAACCTATCACAGCTTTGCGCCGTAAATGCGGACGAGTTGCCCTTCCCCGCATGAGCCATCCGGACCAGAGCGGGTCGCCGTTCCACGGCGCTCCGCTCTATCTCCTTGTTTTAACGCAATTCCGGGCGGAAAACCGCTTCACACTTTTCCTGGAATTGCTTTATAGCGCAACAATGTCTCAGATCATCTACAAGATCGCGCCCGAAGCGCTTTGGCGCGCGGCCGAGAAAAACGGCCGTTTCACCGGGGCTCCGATCGACATCGCCGACGGCTTCATCCATTTCTCCACCGCTGATCAGGCCAGGGAGACGGCAGCGAAGCATTTCGCCGGCCAGATGGATTTGCTGCTGATCGCCATCGACGGGGCGCTGCTCGGTGACGCGCTGAAGTACGAGGTCTCGCGGGGCGGCGCGCTGTTTCCGCATCTTTACGGCGAGCTCGACCTGAAGACAGTCCTGTGGGTGCGGCCATTGCCGCTGGGCGCCGACGGCACGCATCAATTCCCGGCGCTGGAGGCCGAATGAGCGTGTTCGACCGCATCGGCCAGAAACTGCTGTTCACCTTCGACCCTGAAACGGCGCATGGCATGTCGATCGCGGCGCTGCGATGCGGTCTGCCGGTCGGCGCACGGGTGGTGCGAGACGATAGGTTGAAGGTCAGCCTCTGTGGCATCGCCTTTCCCAATCCGCTCGGCATGGCCGCCGGCTACGACAAGAACGCCGAGGTACCGGACGCGCTGCTTGGGCTCGGTTTCGGCTTTGCCGAAGTCGGTACCGTGACGCCGCTGCCGCAAGCGGGCAATCCGAAGCCGCGCATCTTCCGGCTGACCCAGGATGACGCGGTGATCAACCGCCTGGGCTTCAACAACGAGGGCCACGAGGCGGCGGAAAAACGCCTTGCCGCGCGCCAGGGACGCGGCGGCATTGTCGGCGTCAACATCGGCGCCAACAAGGACAGCGCCGATCGTGTCCGTGACTATGAGTTGGGCGTTTCCCGCTTTGCGAAATACGCCAGCTATCTCACCGTCAACATCTCGTCGCCCAACACGCCCGGCCTGCGCACCATGCAGGCGCGCGAACAGCTCGGCGAACTTCTGGCTCGCGTCGTATCGGCGCGTGCCTCGGCATCGGCCCAGCCACCAATCTTCCTCAAGATCGCACCTGATCTGGTCGAGGCCGAGCTGGAGGACATCGCCGCCGAGGTCAGCGAAAAGCAGATCGACGGGGTCATCGTCTCCAACACGACGCTGGCGCGGACCGGATTGCGTAGCACCACCAGCGAGACCGGAGGGCTCTCCGGCAAGCCGCTGTTCGAACGCTCGACGATCGTGCTGGCCAAGATGCGCAAACTGCTCGGGCCGGAGTGCGCCATCATCGGCGTCGGCGGTGTCGATTCTGCCGAGACGGCTCTGGAAAAAATCCGCGCCGGCGCCGATCTGGTGCAACTCTACACCGGCATGATCTATGCCGGCCCCGCGCTGCCAGGCCGCATTCTTTCAGGCATGGTGCGCTTTGCAGAAAAGGAAAGGCTGACGTCTTTGCGCGAACTGCGCGACAGCCGGCTCGATCAGTGGGCTGCCAAGGCGCTCTAAAAAGCCGTGCGCAGCCTGAGCCGCAGGATGGCCAGCAGGCTGAAGCCGCGCACCAGCAGGAAAACGTGCAGCGCCGCCCACAGGCCGCGATTGCCGAGAGACGGCGCCAAGCTGAACAATGCGGCGCTGAAGGCCAGGAACGACACCAGCATCATGTTGCGCATGTCGCGCGACCACGTGGCGCCGATGAAGACGCCGTCCATCTGGAAGGCCAGCACGCCGCTCAACGGTGTCAGTGCCGCCCACGGCAGATAGATGTCGGCAGCAGCACGAACGTCCTGCGACGTGGTGATCAAAGAAATCAGGCCGGCGCCGCCGAGCCAGAAGATCAGCGTCGCGGTTCCGGCGAGGCCGAACCCCCAGAACAAGGTCAGACGCACCGCCCGGCGGAACGCCGTCTCGGCGCGTGCGCCGATCGCGCGTCCCGCCAACTGCTCGGCGGCTGTGGCAAAACCGTCGAGGAAATAGCCGGCGACGAGAAAGAAGTTCATCAGCACGGCATTGGCGGCCAGCGTCAGCGTGCCGAACTGCGCGCCCTGGCGGGTGAACAGCGCGAAAGCGGCGAGCAGCGAGAACGAGCGGATCATGATATCGCGGTTGAGCGACAGCATGCGCAGGAAAGCGGGCATGTCGAGCAGGCGATGCCGCGGCAGGCGGGGTGCGGCCCGGAACCGCCAGACAACGATGGCGAGACCCAGCAGCATGGCCAGACATTCGCCGGTGACGGTCGCCCAGGCCACGCCGGCGACGCCCCAGCCAAGCTTCAGGCCGAGCAGGATGCAAAGCACGATGTTGATGCCGTTGAGCACCGCCTGCAGCATCAGCCCAAGCCCGCCCTCGCCGCGTCCAAGGACATAGCCGAGGATGGCGTAGTTGATCAGCGTGAAGGGGGCGGCGAGCATTCTGATGTGGATATAGACGCCCATCGCCTCGCCGACGCGCGCTTCGCCGCCGATGAATTTCTGGCCGGCGATGGCGATCAGCGGCGCAAGGACGACAAGCACGATGCCGGCGGCGGCCGCGATCAGCACGGCGCGCCAGAACACCGCCTGCTCCTCGGTTTCGTCGCCGCGCCCAAACGCCTGGGCGACGAGGCCGGTGGTGCCGGAGCGCAGGAAATTGAAGGTGCTGAAGACGACGTCGAAGACCAGGGCCCCGGCCGCCAGGCCGCCGAGCAGGGCGGCATCGCCGAACTGCCCGACCACCGCCGTGTCGACGATGCCGAGCAGCGGCGTCGTCAGATAGGCGAGCGTCATCGGCACGGCGATGGCGAGCACCGAACGGTTGGTGACGGCGAAGGGTCTCGCGTCGGCTGGGGTTGCACCCGTGTCCAGGGGATTGCTGCCTTGCTGGTTGCGGCTTGATCGAACAGCCGATGTGCCCCATTTTCCCGCCACCGCGCAATCACTCTTGCCGTGACGGCCAACCGAAATGTTCTTCTGGCGCGAGCCCGCCGGATCCCAGTACTGGTTTTAAGCAATTCCCAAAGGGAAGCGCTACGCGCTTCTCCCGGGAAAACCGCTGCACACTTTTCCTGGAATTGCTTTAGCCATGCCCCTGCAGATCGTCCATCATCCCGACTACGATGCCGGCTTCGCCGTCAATCATCGCTTTCCGATGAGCAAATATCCGCTGCTGATGCAGGCCTTGCATATCAGGGGTCTGATCCATGCCGGGGCGCTGTCGATGCCCGAACCGGCGCCGGCCTCCTGGCTGAAGCTCGCCCATGCGGCTGATTATGTCGACCAGGTCATCACGTGTTCAGTGCCTGAAAAGATCGAGCGCGAGATCGGCTTTCCCGTGGGACCGCGCGTTTCGCTCAGGGCGCAACTCGCCGCCGGCGGCACGGTGCTGGCGGCGCGACTGGCGCTTATCAATGGCATTGCCTGCAACAGCGCCGGCGGCAGCCACCATGCGCGGCGCGCGCAAGGCGCGGGCTTCTGCACCTTCAACGATGTTGCCGTCGCTTCGCTGGTGCTGCTAGCCGAAGACGCGGTGAAAAACATCCTGATCGTCGATCTCGATGTGCATCAGGGCGACGGCACCGCGGACATCCTGAAAGACGAGCCACGCGCGTTCACCTTTTCCATGCATGGCGAGCGCAATTATCCGGTGCGCAAGATTGCCTCCGATCTCGACGTTGCCCTGCCGGACGGCACCGGCGATGGCGCCTATCTCGAACGGCTGGGTGTCCTCCTGCCGGAGCTCTCGGCCAAGGCGCACTGGGACATCGTCTTCTACAATGCCGGTGTCGACGTGCATGCCGAGGACCGGCTCGGCCGGCTATCGCTCAGCGATGACGGCGTGCGTGCACGCGACGCCATGGTGATCGGTCATTTCCGCGCGCTCGGCATCCCGGTCTGCGGTGTCATCGGCGGCGGCTATTCGACCGATGTCGCAGCGCTCGCGGCGCGCCACGCCATCCTGTTCGAGGTGGCGTCGGACTTTGCCTGAGTGGCCTTTGGTTTGAGCACAATCTTTTCCGAAAACCGGTTTCCACTTTTCGGGATCGTGGTCCGCTTCACTTCCGGTAGTTCGCGAGCCTGAGCAGGATGAACACCGGCACGACGATCGCGGCTCCGAGCAGGATATAGCCCAAGAAGCGATAGACCGCGTTGAAGCCGAGGTTCCAAAGATCGATGAAGAAACCCTGGATGCGGTAGAAGACGTCCATCGGCGTCCAGCCGAACGCATTCATGACCAGGCCGACCAGGAACGAAACGACCAGCAGCTTGACGATCACCCTGACGGGCGAGTCACCGAGAAAGCGCGTCACTGTGGACAAGGGGCCTGCCTCCAGATTGGTGTGCCCGGATTCGGGGTACAAACCCACGAATACGCACTTGCTGCGCCCGCATCAAGGCAGGCGGACTGGCGCAATCGGTCGGGGTTTCCAACAGCCGTTTCCGAAGAGCTGTCCAAGGGCGATTGCCCGAAGCACGCCCGTCATGATATCGAGAGGCCAATGCGGGTATGATGTAATGGTAGCTTGTCAGCTTCCCAAGCTGAACGCGAGGGTTCGATTCCCTCTACCCGCTCCAGTTCCTATCCCACCTCCCGCAAGATAAAATCGTGCAGCATCTTGGCCGCCGGCGACAAGACTCGGTTCTTCACCGTGATCAGGCTGTAGGGCCGGACCTCGATGTCGAACTCGGTCTGGACGACGTCGATGGCGCCGGCGAGACCGTCGGGGTTCTGGATGAATTTTGCCACCTGGATCGACACCGGGGCGATGGCGTCGGACTGCGCCACCATGACCAGGGTGAGCAGCAGCGACGAGGTGTTGAGGATGCGGTCCGGCAGGGCGATGTTGCGGTTCAGGAAATTGCTCTCCATCGCCTGGCGCAGCGGCGACCCGCCCGACTGGAACACCCAGTCAAAGGCGGCGGTGTCCTCCAGCCTCACCGCCTTCCCATTGTTTAGAGGATGGCCGTTGCTCAGCGGGTGGCCTCGGCGCACGATCAGGCAGGCCTTCTCGACGCCGATGACGCGCGATTCGAACAGGCGCGGATTGAGGTCTTCGGGGACACGGGCGATGATGAAATCATGGCGCGTGGCGATCAGTTCGCGCGCCAGCACATTTGACGTCTCGACCTGCATGGTAATCTCGATGCGCGGATAAAGGCGGCGTATCTCGCGGATCGCCGGGACCGCCAGTTCGATCGCCGGCGCCGTCACCGCGCCAAGGAACACCGAGCCGCCCTTGCCGGCCTTGAGCTCCGATATTTCGCGGTCGGCCTCGCGCATTTCGAGCAGGATCGAGCGCGCGCGCCGCGCCAGCGCCTTGCCGTAAGGGGTGAGCGTGATGCCGCGCGGCAGCCTTTCGCACAGCTTGACCTCAAGCACCGCTTCCATCTCGGAAATCATGCGCGAGGCCGCCGGCTGCGAGATGTTCATCACCTGGGCGGCCGCGCTCACCCGACCGTGATCGTCCAGCGCTGCGATCATGCGCATGTGACGCAGGCTCAAGCCACTGCGCAGAAGTGTCTCGCCATCGCCCGGCAATTCATCGTAACCGCTTGAAATTCCCTGAGGACCTCGTAAAGCCGCCATGCCTTTTCCCGCTTCCGCCACTGTTCCAGCCCGGTCTCGTCATATACCGGTTTTGGTATAGCAACCACCGAAGATCGCATTTGACAGTTATGGCAAAGGGTCACACTTTCGCGCGTCCTCAAGACTTGACGGTCGATGACGAGCAAAATCGTATCGATTTAAATCAAGACTGTGGGCCGATTGGGAGGATACCGGAGATCGATTATGACGGCGGCGGCGCTTTGGCGCATCCGCCCGACTGCGCGGCCCGCGAAGCCCCGAGGTGTCGCGTCCATCAACCAGGGAGAGTTTACGTGAAAATCATCAAGACACTGGCCGCCGTCGCGGCCCTTGGCATCGCTGCCATGACCTACTCGGCGCATGCAGCCGACAAGGGTCTTGTCGGCGTGCTGATGCCGACCAAGACCTCGCAGCGCTGGATCAATGACGGCGATGCCGTCAAGTCCCAGCTCGAAGCTCTCGGCTACACGGTCGACCTGCAGTACGCGCAGGACGACATCCCCAACCAGCTCAGCCAGCTGGAAAACGAAATCACCAAGGGCCCGAAGGCGCTGATCATCGCTTCGATCGACGGCACGACCCTGTCGGACGCGCTGCAGAAGGCCGCTGACGCCGGCGTCGTCGTCGTCGCCTATGACCGCCTGATCAAGAAGACCGCCAATGTCGATTACTACACCACCTTCGACAATTTCGGCGTCGGCGTGATCCAGGCGAACTCGCTGGTCAAGGGCCTCAAGGAGCGCTTCCCGAACACCAAGCCGTGGAACGTCGAACTGTTCGGCGGCTCGCCGGACGACAACAACGCCTTCTTCTTCTACAACGGCGCAATCTCGGTGCTGCAGCCGCTGATCGATGACGGCTCGATCAAGATCAAGTCCGGCCAGACTGGCATGGACAAGGTCGGCACGCTGCGCTGGCTCGCCGCGACCGCCCAGGCGCGCATGGACAACCTTCTGTCGGCCAACTACTCGGACGGCAGCCGCGTCGATGGCGTTCTGTCGCCCTATGACGGCCTGTCGCGCGGTATCACCGCTTCGCTGCGCGCCGTCGGTTACGGCACCGACGCCCAGCCGTGGCCGATCGTGACCGGCCAGGACGCCGAGACTGCTTCGGTCAAGCTGATCATCACGGGCGAGCAATACTCGACCGTGTTCAAGGACACCCGCGAACTGGCCAAGGCCACCGTCGAACTCGTCGACAAGGTGCTCTCGGGCGGCAAGCCGGACGGCCTCGATGAAAAGACCTACAATAACGACGTCAAGGTCGTTCCCTCGATCCTTTTGACGCCGCATGAGGTCGACAAGTCGAACTACCAGGCACTGGTCGTCGACTCCGGCTACATCAAGGCCGACGAACTGAAGTAATCCGTTTAGAAAGACAGGGGTCCTGCGCGACGCAGGACCCCTTTCCGTTCACAAGCGACCCCGGTATTGTTTCTACCGGACTTAGTTTGCGTGCATGTCGTTGTCTCAAACCGCAAGCACTTTGGAGCGACATGCAACAGGAGGAGCTTGCCCTGATGACGACGATTTTGGAGATGCGCGACATCACCAAGACCTTCCCCGGCGTGAAGGCGCTGTCGAACGTCAACCTCAGCGTCGAAGAAGGCGAGATCCACGCCGTGGTTGGCGAGAACGGCGCCGGCAAGTCGACGCTGATGAAAGTTCTGTCGGGCGTCTATCCCGTCGGCACATATGACGGCCAGATCATTTTTCAGGGTCAGGAATGCCAGTTCAAAGGTATCCATGACAGCGAACACAAGGGCATCGTCATCATCCACCAGGAGCTAGCGCTGGTGCCGATGCTGTCGATCACCGAAAATATCTTCCTCGGCAACGAAAACGCCCGATACGGCGTCATCGACTGGGATGCCAACGAGGCGCGCACCGCTGCCCTGTTGAAGAAGGTGGGCCTCAAGGAAGACCCCAAGACACTGATCACCAATATCGGCGTCGGCAAGCAGCAGCTGGTCGAGATCGCCAAGGCGCTGAGCAAGGACGTCAAGCTTTTGATTCTCGACGAGCCGACCGCGTCGCTCAGCGAGAAAGACAGCCAGGCGCTGCTCGACCTTCTGCTCGAATTCAAGCGGCAAGGCATGACCTCGATCCTGATCTCGCACAAGCTCAACGAGATCAACCGGGTCGCCGACAAGGTAACCGTCATCCGTGACGGGCGCACCATCGAGACGCTGGCCAAGAAGGATATCTCCGAAGACCGCATCATCACCTCGATGGTCGGCCGTTCGCTAGACGACCGCTATCCGCCGCGCGAGCCCAAGATCGGCGAAGTCGTGTTCGAGGTGAAGAACTGGTCGGTCTATCACCCGCTCCATGCCGAGCGGCAGGTGATCAAGGGCATCGACATCAATGTGCGCAAGGGCGAGGTGGTCGGCATCGCCGGGCTGATGGGCGCCGGCCGCACCGAATTCGCCATGAGCCTGTTCGGCCGCTCCTATGGCCGCCGCATCACCGGCGAAGTGCTGCTCAAGGGCAAGCCGGTCGATGTCTCCTCGGTAAGCAAGGCGGTCCAACATGGCATCGCCTATGTCACCGAGGACCGCAAAACCTACGGCCTCAACCTCATCGACCATATCAAGCATAACATTACGCTGGCCAATCTCGACGGCGTGTCGCGCCACAGCGTGATCGACGACATGCGCGAACTTGCGGTCGCCAACGACTATCGCAAGAAGACCAATATCCGTGCGTCAAGCGTCTATCAGATGACCGGCAATCTTTCCGGCGGCAACCAGCAGAAGGTGGTGCTGTCGAAATGGCTGTTTGCCGATCCTGACGTGCTGATCCTCGACGAGCCGACACGCGGCATCGATGTCGGCGCCAAGTATGAAATCTACACGATCATCGCGCGCCTTGCCTCGGAGGGTAAGGCGATCGTGGTCATCTCGTCGGAAATGCCGGAATTGCTAGGGATTACCGACCGCATCTACGTCATGAACGAAGGGCGCATGGTGGGCGAAATGCCGGCGGCGGAAGCAAGCCAGGAAAAGATAATGCGCGCCATCGTCCGGGGAGAAGGAAAAGCAGCATGAGCACCGAAAGCGCCCCCGCCCCGCAGGGCAACGTCGCTGACGAACAGCGCCCGCGCATCGCCGTCTCGGCGCTGGCGACGAATTTGCGCGAATACGGACTGATCATAGCCCTGATCGTCATCATGCTGTTCTTCCAGTTCACCACGTCGGGGACGTTGTTCAAGCCGGTCAACCTCAGCAATCTGGTGCAGCAGAACTCCTTCATCATCGTGATGGCGCTGGGTATGCTGCTGGTGATCGTATCGGGCTATATCGACCTCAGCGTCGGATCGGTCGCCGGTTTCATCGGCGCGCTGGCGGCAAACATGATGGTCATCTGGCAGCTCGGACCGCTGAGCAATCCGCTGGTGGTTTCGATCGTCTGCCTGGTCGCGGGTGGCCTGATCGGCGCCGCGCAAGGGTATTGGATCGCCTATCACCGGATACCGAGCTTCATTGTCACGCTGGCCGGCATGCTGATCTTCCGCGGCATTTGCCAGGCCTTGCTTGGCGGCGGCTCGTCGGTTGGTCCGCTTCCCGACGACTTCAAGATGCTCAGCTCCGGCTTCATCCCGGATGTGATCGGCCCACTGACGCTCGTCCCGCCGGTCGTGAACGCAGCCGGCAAGACCATCATGGGCAGCGGCGTGACCCTGCACATGACGACGGTCGTGCTGGGGCTGATCGCCGTGCTCGCCTATGCCTATTTCGGGGTCCGCACCCGGCGCAAACGAGAACGCCATGGTTATGAGGCCGAGCCCTTCACCCTGTTCGTCGTCAAGACGCTGGTCGCCAGCGCGCTGGCGCTGTTCCTGGTCTATGAGTTTGCCAGCTACCGCGGCCTGCCCGTGGTGCTGCTGGTCATGGGCGTGCTGATCACGCTGTTCGTCTTCGTCACCAAGCGCATGACCATCGGGAGGCGCATCTACGCCATGGGCGGCAATCCCAAGGCGGCGCAGCTGTCGGGCATCAACACCGAGCGGCTGACGCTGATGGTGTTCATCAATATGGGCGTGCTGTCGGCGCTTGGCGGCCTGATCATCGCGGCTCGTCTCGGCCAGGCGGTGCCGGCGGCGGGTCTCGGCTCGGAGCTCGACGTCATCGCCGCAGTGTTCATCGGCGGCGCCTCGGCGATGGGCGGCGTCGGCCAGGTCATCGGGGCGGTCGTCGGCGGCTTCATCATGGGCGTGATGAACAACGGCATGTCGATCATGGGCGTCAATGTCGACTGGCAGCAGGTGGTCAAAGGCCTGGTGCTGCTCGGCGCCGTCATCTTCGACGTCTACAACAAGAACAAGGCCTGACAAGCTTCAGGCGAGGCAAGCAGGAGGCATACGATCGCGGCGCAGCCGGCAAATTGTCGGCATAAGAAGTCCCCCTGAAGGATGTAGCTCGCGAGCGCAATCCGGACGAAGAGTTCAACCCGTGGCGCGGCTAGGTCCGAGCCGCGCAGGTCAAGGTTTGCCAAGAGGCATCCAAGGCCAAGCACATGAGAGAGGATTTAATCATGCTGATCTCCCAGATCCTCGACGACGCCGAGACCATCCGCGTCGTCGCCCGCAATGGCGGCGGCAAGACCAGGATCATCAACGGCGCCCGCAGCGTCTATTCGCTGGCCATGGAAGCCGCGCGCACCGGAACGGGCCTCGCCGCGCTGATCGAACGCAAGGGGTTCGGTGAAGCGATAGACCTCGACGCCGTCTACAAGAAGGGCCGGCTGGTGTCGCCGATCAATCATCCCGATCCCGCGCATCTGCATCTGACCGGCACCGGCCTGACCCATCTCGGCTCGGCGGCGACACGCGATTCCATGCACAAGAAGCTCAGCGATGGCGGCGGGGAGCAGCTTACCGATTCCATGAAGATGTTCCGCATGGGGCTCGAAGGCGGCAAGCCGGCCAAGGGCCAGACCGGCGTGCAGCCGGAATGGTTCTACAAGGGCAACGGCACCATGGCGGTGGCGCCGGGCGCCGCACTGATGTCGCCGGCCTTCGCGCAGGACGCCGGCGAGGAGCCGGAAATCGCCGGCATCTATGTCATCGGCGACGACGGCGCGCCGTTCCGCGTCGGCTTCACGCTGTCGAACGAGTTTTCCGATCATGTTACCGAGCGGGTGAACTATCTGTTCCTGGCACATTCCAAACTGCGCAACGCCTCGTTCGGGCCGGAAATCCTGATCGGCGACCTGCCGGCCGACGTCAGGGGCTCATCGCGAATCTATCGCGACAGCAATTTGCTGTGGGAAAAGCCGTTCCTGTCGGGCGAAGCGAACATGTCGCACACAATCGCCAATCTCGAACATCACCACTTCAAATATTCGGCCTTCCGCCAGCCGGGCGACGTGCATGTGCACATGTTCGGCACGGCGACGCTGTCCTTTGCCGACGGCATCAAGACTCAGGCCGGCGACGTGTTCGAGATCGAGGCCGGGGATTTCGGCCTGCCGCTGCGCAACCCGCTGGAGATTGAGCAGCCGGTGAAGGTGGCGGTGAAGGCGCTTTGAGAGCGTAATCTCCCTCCTTGAGGGGGAGATGTCGCCGAAGGCGACAGAGGGGGTCGTTGCGCGTGGAGCGCTAAAGTCTTCCGCGGCTGAGAGGCGCTGGCATTCTACGCGCAGCGACCCCCTCTGGCCTGCCGGCCATCTCCCCCTCAAGGGGGAGATTTGGCAGTTCCAACCTCAATAAATATCGAAATCGAAATACTTGGCCTGGATCTTCTTGTAAGTGCCGTCGGCGACGATGGCGTCTATCGCCGCATTCAGCTTGTCGCGCAGCGCCGTGTCTTCCAGGCGGACAGCGATGCCGGCTTGCGTCTCGGTGCCCTTGACGTCGCCGACAAGCTTGCAGCAGCCTTCGCTCGCCTTCTTCAGCCAGTCCATCAGCACGAACTTGTCGGAGATGACGGCGTCGAGACGGCCGTTCTGCAGGTCGGTGATCGCCTCTTCCTGGGTGGGGTAGAGTTTCGCCTCGGCGCCGGCCTTGCCGTAGGCGTCCTGCGCATAGTCGGCCTGAGTGGTCGAGGCCTGCGCGCCCACCGTCTTGCCGGCAAGGGCTGCCGGTTCGGTGGTAGTGAGATCGCTGTCCTTCGGCGCCACCAGCGCCAGCGGCGTCGTGTAGTATTTGTTGGTGAAGGCGACCTGTTTCTTGCGCTCCTCGGTGATGCTCATCGAGGCGATGATGGCGTCGAACTTTTTCGCCTGCAGCGCCGGGATGATGCCGTCCCAGTCCTGGGTGACGATCTCGCACTCGACCTTCATCTGCGCACACAGCGCATTGGCAATGTCGATGTCGAAGCCCTCGATCTTGCCGTCCGCGGTGATGGTGTTGAAGGGCGGATAAGCGCCCTCGGTGCCGATCTTCAATTTCTCCTGCGCCTCAGCCAGCGAGCCGGCCGATATCACCAGCATGGCAGCGCTCGCTGCCGATATGATCCATCTTGAAATCTGCATTTTGGTTCCCCTTGCGCGCCGTTCTCTTGCCGGCCTCCGAAAGGCAGCCAAGCATGGTGAGGCAGCGCAGGCAAGTATTTTGCCTGACGGTGATCGAAGGTTCAGCCGGCGGGGCGGAAATGCTTGGAGAGCTTGAGGCCTTGCGCCTGGTAGTTCGAGCCGAGATCGGTGCCGTAAAGCGCCTGCGGCCGCTTCAGCATGTGTTCGTAGACCAGCCGGCCGACGATCTGGCCGTGGTCGAGGATGAACGGCACTTCGTGGCTGCGCACTTCGAGCACCGCCCGGCTGCCGGTGCCGCCTGAGGCCGAATGGCCGAAGCCCGGATCGAAGAAGCCGGCATAGTGAACACGGAATTCGCCAACCAGCGGATCGAAGGGCGTCATCTCGGCGGCGTAGAGCGGCGGCACGTGCACGGCTTCGCGGCTGACCAGGATGTAGAACTCGTCCGGGTCGAGCACCAGTTCGCCGGCGCCGCTCTTATAGAGCGGCTCCCAGAAATCGACGGCATCCTGGGCGGCGCGCTTGTCGACATCGACCAAGCCGGTGTGATGCTTGCCGCGATAGCCGACCAGGCCGTTCTGGTCGCCGTCAAGATCGATCGACAGCGCAATGCCGCCGCCGGAAATGTTGGGCGGCTCGGTCGCCACCAGCATCTCGGCGCGGTGCAATTCGTTCAGCTCTGCCTCCGACAACAGCGCGTTGCCGGTGCGAAAGCGGATCTGCGACAGTCTCGATCCGGCGCGTACGACGATCGGGAAGGTGCGCGGACTGACTTCAAGATAAAGCGGCCCGTGATAGCCGGCGGCGATCTTGTCGAACTCATGGCCGCGATCGGTCATCACCCGGGTGAAGATGTCGAGCCGGCCTGTCGAGCTCTTCGGGTTGGCCGAGGCCGACACGTTTGCGGGCAGCGCCAGGCTTTCGAGCAGCGGCACGATGTAGACGCAGCCGGTTTCCAGCACCGCGCCCTCGGCGAGACTGAACTCATGCAATTTCAGCCGGTGAAGCTTGTCGGCCACCAGATGATCGGGACCCGGCAGGAAGGAGGCGCGCACGCGAAAAGCCTTGTCGCCGAGCCTCAGATCGAGGCTCGCCGGCTGCACCTGGTCGACATCGAGCGCGCGCGGCGACTCCAGCGCGCCGGACTGAAACAGCGCGGAAATGTCCTGATCGGGAAGAATGCCTGTCTGCCGCAAAAGGCTGGCTCCGCTCCAAGGTCGGTCTCTTTGTGGCAGGTTCTTGCCGCAAAACCGCTGGATATTATTGCGGAACCTGCCTGGTACAAACCTCTTAATGAAGCCGGCAATTGACGCAAGCGCAGGTGAGGTCTAAAGAGTCGTTATCCCGTGGTGATTTGGCCGGTCGGCTTGCAGCCACGTTAAACAAGTCGCTAAAGGACCGTCGGGCCGCAAGGCCATATGGACCGGTTGCGACTTTCGCGGCCGGTTTTTTTGTGTCTGGAACAAAAGCGATGAGCACCAAGAAGCGTAACTGGAAACCTCAGACCGCACTCGTGCACGGGGGAACGCTGCGTTCCCAGTTCGGCGAGACGTCCGAAGCGATGTACCTCACCCAAGGCTATGTCTACGAGACGGCGCAGGCTGCCGAGGCCCGTTTCAAGGGCGAGGAGCCGGGCTTCATCTATTCGCGCTATGCCAACCCTACCGTCGACATGTTCGAAAAGCGCATGTGCGCGCTGGAGGGTGCCGAAGATGCGCGCGCCACGGCGTCCGGCATGGCGGCGGTGACGGCAGCGCTCCTGTGCAGCGCCAAGGCCGGCGACCATATCGTTGCGGCGCGCGCGCTGTTCGGCTCCTGCCGCTGGGTGGTGGAGACGCTGGCGCCGAAATACGGCATCGAGGCAACGCTGGTCGACGGCACCGACATCGCCAACTGGGAAAAGGCGGTGCGGCCGAACACGAAACTGTTCTTCCTGGAAAGCCCGACCAATCCGACGCTGGAAGTGGTCGACATCGCAGCGGTGGCGGCGCTCGCCACCTCGATCGGCGCCAGGCTGATCGTCGACAATGTCTTTGCCACGCCCTTGCAGCAGAAGCCCTTGCAGCTCGGCGCCCATATCGTCGTCTACTCCGCGACCAAGCACATTGACGGCCAGGGACGCTGTCTCGGCGGCATCATCCTGTCGGACAAGAAATGGATCGACGAGAATTTGCACGACTATTTCCGCCACACCGGCCCGAGCCTGTCGCCGTTCAACGCCTGGACGCTGCTCAAGGGCCTGGAGACGCTGCCGGTTCGGGTGCGCCAGCAGACGGAAAGCGCGGCCAAGATCGCGGATTTCCTGGCAGGACGGCCGGAAATCGCCCGCGTCATCTATCCCGGCCGCGCCGACCACCCGCAGGCCGACATCGTCAAGAAGCAGATGACGGGCGGATCGACGCTGATCTGCGTCGACGTCAAGGGCGGCAAGCAGGCGGCCTTCGCCTTGCAGAACGCGCTCGACATCGTGCTGATCTCCAACAATCTCGGCGACGCCAAGAGCCTGATCACCCATCCGGCGACCACCACGCACAAGAACCTCAGCGACGAAGCTCGCGCCGAGCTTGGCATCGGGCCGGGAACGCTCAGGCTGTCGGTCGGTCTTGAGGATACGGACGATCTGCTGGAGGACGTTGCGCAGGCGCTGAAGGCAGCCGGGTAGGCCGCGAGGCGTCACGCTCCCGACGAAACCTCTTCCAGTTCGGCCGTCTTGGTGCCGATGGTCATGGTGTTGCCGCGCCAGTCGACGGCGCCGCTCAGCCAGCCGCGCGCCCAGATGGCGGGAAGCATCATGTCGCGGACCATCATCGCCGGGACCATGCGCAGCGACAGATGCCAGCCCTTGGCCGCGGCCAGCGCGCATTCGGGAATGTAGGCCGCCGTCAGCACGGCCAACACCGTGGCCGGCAGGCTGATGCCGGCACTTGCGGCCGCCACCAGCGCCAACGCCAACGGCACGGCGACGCCGGTCAGGATCTCGGGTGCGAAAAACAGCGGGAAGGTGACGCGGCGCAACCGCGCCCAGCGCGCCTGACGCGACCAGATGTCGGGAAGTCGGCGCTGCCCCAGTGGTTGCTCGAAAGGCGAGGCAACGAGATTGACGCGCAGGCCCAGTCCGTTGACCAGCTTGGTTGCAGCAGCATCCTCGGCGATCTCGGCGGCCAGCGCGCGGATACCGCCACTGGTATCGAGCATCGGCTTGTTCCACAGCATGCTCTTGCCCTGGGCAAAGCCGAGACCGAGCGCCTCGCCGGCATATTGCCAGCGCGCCTGCAGCGTGTTGAGGAACGCGCATTCGACCTCGGCCCAAAAGCCATCCGGCCGAGAGCCGATCGGCGTCGAGCAGATAAGCCCGGTATTGGTCCGCCAGGCCGCCATCATGTGCTGGACGTAATCCCTAGGCATCAGCACGTTGGAATCCGCGAGAATCACCCAATGGTAGTGCGCCGCTTCCCAGCCCTTGACGCAGTTGTTGAGCTTCGGGTTGCTGCTGACGCGGTCGTCGCCGATCAGCAGCCGGGCCGGCACGTTGGGAAACAGGACGATCGCCCTGTTTATCAGTTTGACGACGGGATCGTCGGCGTGAGCGACGCAGAAGATCAGTTCGTAGCGCGGCCAGTCGAGCGAGAAAGCTCGCTGCAGCGTCTCTTGTGTGAACGGCTCCACGCCGCGCGACGGCACGACGATCGAGACCGGTGGCTGCTCGTTGGACGGCGGAGGGATGAGACGGCGCGCTTTCAGCTTCGACGATGCAAGCAGGATGCTGGCGAGATTGGAAAGAAGCAAAGCGGAGGAAGCGAAGGCGGCTGTGAGAGCTGGTTCCATCGAGATCTGGTCACTCCGGAAAGGCCGCTCGCGGCTGCTTTGTCAGTCGACAGATGGGCCTTGAGTCGCCGGCAAGGTTTGCGCACACCAACATTGTCATGTGTCACTTAAATGACATTGTTTGTCGGCACCTGCGCTTTGAGGCTGGCAGGACATGCCGCTCTGCGCGTATCAAACCGCATGGCGCGACAAATGTTCCCTGCTGCGCAACCGGAGCAGCCCATGTATCGCGCCGTCACGCGCAACATCGAAGTGCAGGTCAGACCGTTCTACCTGGAGGACCGCTCGGACCCGGCGGAGAACCGTTATGTCTGGGGCTACCAGGTCACGATCGACAACCAGTCGGACGATTTCGTGCAGCTTATGTCGCGTTACTGGCACATCACCGACGGCAGCGGCCGGGTCGAGGAAGTGCGCGGCGCCGGCGTGGTCGGCGACCAGCCTGAGCTCAATCCCGGCGACAGCTATCAATACACGTCAGGCTGCCCGCTCTCGACGCCCTCCGGCTTCATGGTCGGCCACTACACCATGCGCAACAAAAAGGGCGAGACGTTCGACGTCGCTATTCCCGCGTTTTCGCTGGATCTGCCGGGGACCCGACGGACGGTGAATTAGGGGTTTTCTCCCCGTCACTATACGGGGAGAAATGCCCGGCAGGGCAATGAGGGGCAGCGCCAGACTCATGAGGTTATCTTCCACGCACATGACCTGGCTATGCGCGGCCATTCACCAAAGTTCGCGCTGCCCCTCATCCGCCCTTCGGGCACCTTCTCCCCGTGAACGGGGAGAAGGAAAAGACTTCACTGAGCTGCGAATTCCGCCGGGTCGAAGTCGTACTGCTTCGAGCAGAACTCGCAGGCGACGTGGATGCCGCCATCTTCGGTGCTGTCCTTGATCTCCTGCGCGGAAAACCCCTCGAGGATGCCGCGTATCTTGTCCCTTGAGCAGGAGCACTGGTCGGCGACCGGCACGCCGCCGAAGACGCGCACGCCATGTTCGTGGAACAGCCTGTAGAGCAGCCGCTCGGCGCCGATGGTCGGGTCGATCAGCTCGGTCGGCTCGATGGTGCCGAGCAGCGCCACCAGCTCGCGCCAAGAATTGTCGGCCGGCTCGTTCATCACGTCGCGCGGATCGCCGTCGCCTCCCGAAATGTCGGGCACGCGCATGCGCTCGGGCGACTGCGGCAGGAACTGCGCCAGGATACCGCCGGCGCGCCACTGCTCGCGCGCACCGCCGGGGCCGGGCGTCAGCAGCTTGGCCACCGACAGCCTGAGGTCGGTCGGGATCTGCTCCGACTGGCGGAAATAGGTGCGCGCGGCGTCTTCCAGCGTCTCGCCGTCGAGCTGGACGATGCCCTGATAGCGCTGCGTGTGCGCGCCCTGGTCGATGGTCAGCGCCAAAACGCCGCTGCCCAGCAGCGTCTGCTGCGAGGTCTGGCCTGCGGCCACCAGGGCCTCCAGCCGGTCGGCATCGAAGCGCGCATAGGCGCGCAATGCCGAGGGCGTGGAGAAATCCGCGACCAGCATGTCGACAGGCCCGTCGGTGCGGGTCTGCAGGATGAACTTGCCTTCAAATTTGAGCGAAGTGCCGAGCAGCACCGTCAGCACACAGGCTTCCGCCAGCAGGCGGGCGACCGGCTCGGGATAGTCATGACGGTTGAGGATGGCGTCGAGCATCGGCCCGAGCTGCACGGTGCGGCCGCGCACGTCGAGCGGGCCGACCTCGAAGGGCACGACATGATCGTCGCCGGCATAGCCGAACTCGCCGAGTTTGGGGTGATGTTCAGTCACTTGATGCGTTTCCAACATTACAAAGCTCCAGGGCGCGGCCATGCGGCCCGGAGGGGTGCATGCGTCCAAACGCGCTTGATTTGCGTGATGCGGCGCAAATAGGCATCGCGCCGCCCCGGATCAAGCGCTTGGAGATCAAGCGCCTGGAGAACAAGCGCCCAGACACCAGGCCAAAACCGCCTTCTGGGCGTGGAGCCGGTTCTCGGCTTCGTCGAAGACCACCGAATGCGGACCGTCGATGACCTCGTCGGTGACTTCCTCGCCGCGATGCGCCGGCAGGCAGTGCATGAACAGGGCGTCGGGCTTGGCCCTCGCCATCAGCGCCGCATTGACCTGATAGGGCGAGAAGACATTATGGCCGCGGGCGCGGTGTTCCTGGCCCATCGACACCCAGCAGTCGGTGACGATGCAGTCGGCTTGGTCGACGGCCTCTTCGGGCGAGCGGGTGAAGTGCAGCTTGCCGCCATTGGTCTTCGACCAGTCGATATGCTTTTGCGCCGGCTCGCTGCCTTCCGGCACTGCGACGTTCAGGTTGAAGCGGAACCGCGCCGAAGCTTCGAGCAGCGAATGCAGCACGTTGTTGCCGTCGCCGGTCCAGGCGATGGTCTTGCCGGCAACCGGACCGCGATGCTCCTCGAAGGTCATGATGTCGGCCATCAGCTGACAGGGATGGGTGTCGTCGGTCAGCCCGTTGATGACCGGAATCGTGGCATTCTCGGTCAGCTCGAGCAGCCGCTCATGCGACGTGGTGCGGATCATGATGGCGTCGACATAGCGCGACAGCACCTTGGCGGTGTCGGCGATGGTCTCGGAGCGGCCGAGCTGCATTTCGGTCCCGGTCAGCATGATGGTCTCGCCGCCGAGCTGTCGCATGCCGACGTCGAAGGACACGCGCGTGCGCGTCGACGGCTTGTCGAAGATCATGGCCAGCACCTTGCCTTCGAGCGGTTTGGTCCGTTCGCCGGCCTTGAGGCGCGCCTTGCGCACCACCGCATCGTCCAGCATCAGGCGCAGATCGCCTTCGGAAACGGCGGAAAGATCGGTGAAATGGCGAAGGCTCATCGGGAATGGTTCTCGGGATTACTTCGCGGCGGCCGCGGCGATGGCGTCGGTCAGGCCCTTGGCGCCGGCGCGGATGCGATCGAGCGCTTCGCCGATCTCGGCGTCGGTGACGGTCAGCGGCGGCAGCAGACGAATGACGTTGTCGCCTGCCGGCACCGCCAGCAGATGCTGGTCGCGCAGCGCCATGTTGACCTTGGTGTTGGGCATGGCGCATTTCAGGCCAAGCATCAGGCCGCTGCCCCTGATGCCTTCGATGACATCGGGAAATTCGTCGGCGACCGCCGCCAGGCCCTGCTTCATCAGCAATGCCTTGCGCTGGACGTCTTCGAGGAAGCCGTCTTCCAGCACGACGTCGAGCACAGCGTTGCCGACTGCCATGGCCAGCGGATTGCCGCCGAAAGTGGTGCCATGCACGCCTGCCGTCATGCCGACGGCAGCGTCGTCGGTGGCGAGGCACGCGCCCATCGGAAAGCCGCCGCCAATGCCCTTCGCAATCGCCATGATGTCGGGCGTCACGCCGGTCCATTCATGCGCGAACAGCTTGCCGGTGCGACCGATACCGCACTGGACCTCATCGAAGATCAGCAGCAGGCCATGCTGGTCGCAGAGCTGCCGCAGCCGCTTCAAGGATTGCGTCGGCACCGGGCGGATGCCGCCCTCGCCCTGTACCGGTTCGATCAGGATCGCGGCGGTCTCTGGTGTGATCGCCTTCTCGGCGGCGTCGATGTCGTCGAAGCCGACCTGGTCGAAGCCTTCGACCTTGGGGCCGAAGCCTTCTAGATATTTGTACTGGCCGCCGGCGGCGATGGTCGCCAGCGTGCGGCCGTGGAAGGCGCCTTCGAAGGTAATGACCCGGAAGCGCTCGGGATGGCCCTTGACGAACTGGTAGCGCCGCGCCGTCTTGATCGCGCATTCGAGCGCCTCGGCGCCGGAATTGGTGAAGAACACCTTATCGGCGAAGGTGGCGTCAGCCAGCCGCTCGCCGAGCCGGGCCTGCCCCGGGATCTCGTAGAGATTGGAGACGTGCCAGAGCTTGGCCGCCTGTTCGGTCAGCGCCGAGACCAGATGCGGATGGCTGTGGCCCAACGAATTGACCGCGATGCCGCCAGCGAAATCGAGATATCGCTCGCCCTTGTCGGTAACCAGCCAGGTGCCTTCGCCATGGTCGAAGGCCAAAGGGGCGCGGGCAAAGGTCTCGTAAAGCGCCGAACCGCTCATTATATGCGTCTCCGGTACCGGAAAAATCAAAAAAGCCGCCAAAGCGGCGGCCTTTGCGGCTTATCGTGTTTTTCGGCCATGAAGTCAACGAAAACGTCGCGCAGAGGCGCGCGGCAAGCTCCCGACGAGACGCCGGCTCATAAGCGACCGGGCAAGTTGGGGAAAACCTAAAAAACCGATTCGTGTTGCACCTGGGACTCTTGTCACCGAGTCAACACATGAGGTAATTGTAGTCGGGAAATAACTAGATTTCGTGCGGCGGACCTAATCACCTAATATATGTGGTGTCTGCCCCGGCAAAGATTGCCGGGTCGGGAATGGATTCCGGCTGCCGCACACTTAGCAGGAGCGCGGTCTCATGAACTGGACTGACGAGCGGGTCGAACTTCTCAGGAAACTGTGGTCGGAGGGCTTGAGCGCAAGCCAGATCGCCGCACAACTCGGCGGGGTCAGCCGCAACGCGGTCATCGGCAAGGTGCACCGGCTGAAGCTGTCGGGCCGCGGACGCTCGACCGCGACGCCGGCGCGTCAGAAGAAGACAACGCAGGGATCTTCGATCCAGAAATCGGTGCCTCGCGCCGCAACCACGCAGCGCCATGTCACGACGTCGATCGGGGCGAACGCGCTGCAGGCGCAGTTCGACGCCGAGCCAGTGGCGCGCCACTACATCCGCCCGGTCGAAAACGTCGTCGTGCCGATCTCGCGGCATCTGCAGCTCACCGATCTCACCGAGCGCACCTGCAAATGGCCGAATGGCGACCCGCTGTCGGAAGACTTCAACTTCTGCGGCAACGAGGCGGCCGAAACCGGACCTTACTGCAAGTACCACGCAAGGGTGGCGTTCCAGCCGGCTTCAGAGCGGCGCAGAAGCCGGTAGTTAGGAATAGGGATTGGGGACTGGGCAGTAGGGAATGGGGTAGCGCTCGTGAGGCGCTACCTTATTCTGCCTACTGCCTACTGCCTACTGCCTACTGCCTACCATCACAGCCACCCACTCTTCCGAAATCGCCAATACAAAAACGAGCAGATCAGCGCGATCGAGACCAATACGACGGGATAGCCGTATTGCATCTTCAGCTCCGGCATGTCGTCGAAATTCATGCCGTAAATGCCGGCGAGCGCCGTCGGCACCGCCAGGATCGCGGCCCATGAGGCCAGCTTCTTGGTGTTCGCGGTTTCCTGGCTCTGGCCGACCAGCAGGCTGGCTTCGAAAGCGAAGGCCAGAACCTCGCGCAGGCTGTCGATCTTTTCCTGCACGGTGCGGATATGATCGGTGACATCGCGAAACAGCGGATGCATGGCGGTATGGATCTGCGGCAGGTCGGCGCTGGTCAGCCGGCGGCAGACCTCGACCAGCGGCAGCGCCGCATTGCGCAGGCGCAACAGATCGCGGCGCAGCATATAGAGCCGCTCGATGTCGGGACCGGTCATCGGCTTCAGCAGCACCCTGTCCTCGATCGCCTCGACCTCGTCCTCGATCTGCTCTAGCACCGGCATGTAGTTGTCGACGATGAAGTCGAGAATGGCGTAGAGGACGAAATCCTCGCCCTTGGCCAGTGAGTGCGGACAGCTTTCCCAGTGCTGGCGCACGGCGGCGTATGAGGTCGAGGGACCATGCCTGACGCTGACGATATAGCCTGAGCCGACGAACAGATGCGTCTCGCCGAAGGTGACGCGTCCGTCGATCAGCTGTGCAGTGCGGGCAACGATGAACAGCGCATCGCCATATTGCTCGATCTTCGGCCGCTGGTGCGGATGTTCGGCGTCTTCAATCGCCAGCTCATGCAAATGGAATTGCGCCTTGACGCGCAGCAGAAGCTCGCGGTCGGGTTCGAGCAGCCCGATCCAGACGACATGGCCCGACTTCTTGGCCCATTCGCCGGCTTCCTCGATCGGAATGTCGGCGATGCGCTTGCCGGCGGTGTAGACGCTCGACGCGATGATGCCGGACGATGCCGGCGCCGGCTTGAACTCTCGGACATATTCCATCGCAGCCTCCTGAGCGCCTGGCCTTGGCCAGGAACCGAGACGCTAACATCCGGGTAGTTTAGCGCAATATGATTAAGCGTTCGAGGGGCGCGCGATCACTTCACCGGCAGCGCCGGAAGGGCAATCTTGTCGGTCTTGTCGCCCTTTGGACGCTCGGCCGGCAACTGCTCGCCGGTGACGATGTAGTAGATCGTCTCGGCGATGTTGGTGGCGTGGTCGCCGATGCGCTCGATGTTCTTGGCGCAAAACAGCAGATGCGTGCACGGCGTGATGTTGCGCGGATCTTCCATCATGTAGGTCAGCAATTCGCGAAACAGCGAGGTGTACATGGCATCGATCTGGTCGTCGCGGTCGCGAACGAAGCCTATTTTCTCGACCGAGCGCGAGGCATAGACGTCGAGCACTTCCTTGAGCTGGGTCAAAGCGAGTTCGGCCAGCGCCTCGAGGCCGCGAAACAGGCTGGTCGGCTGGCGGCCGTCAATGACGCTGACCACACGCTTGGCGACGTTCTTGGCGAGGTCACCGACCCGTTCGAGGTCGGCCGAAATGCGGATGGCGCCGACGATCTCGCGCAGATCCGTCGCCATGGGCTGGCGCTTGGCGATGATGACGATGGCTTTGTCGTCGATTTCGCGCTGGCCATCGTCAAGCACGATGTCGTCACGAATGACCTTCTGGGCGAGGCCGGGATCGGCATTGACCAGCGCCTGGATCGCCTGCTCGACCATGCGCTCGGCATGGCCGCCCATCGCAGCGATGCGCTTCGCCAGGTATTTCAGCTCTTCGTCATAGGCGCTGACAATGTGTACGGACTGCATGGGCGAAATGCCTTCCTTAAATCTTTGGCCTTTTGAGTCGTTTTCCTCGACCCTGTGCTGATACGCTAGCCGGATGACAGAAAGAAGAAACAGGCAGTTAGCAGATAGTACCGCCTCAGCCTGCCGGCAAATGGACCGTGAACGCCGCTCCCTTGCCAACTTCCGACTTGATCGAAAGCCGGGCGTTGTGGCGCGTCAGAATATGCTTGACGATGGACAGGCCAAGACCGGTGCCTTTCTGGGTGCGGCTGCTCTCCACGTCGACGCGATAGAAGCGCTCGGTAATGCGCGGTATGTGCTCTTCCGGGATGCCCGGGCCATAGTCCCTGATGGTGACATCGATGCCCGGTTCCGGGCCGGCCTCGCCCCGCGCGATCGACACCGTGACGCGTCCGCCAGGCTGGCCGTATTTGCAGGCGTTTTCCAAGAGATTCTCGAACACCTGGAACAGCTCGTCGCGGTCTCCGGGCACGTCGAGCGGCCCCTCGGCGTAGTCGCGTTCGACGACGACGCCGTTCTCGCTGGCGAGTGGGCCCAGTGAATCGATGACGCTGTCGATGGTCTGGCGCAGATCGACCTCGGTTCCCGGCCTCAGGTAAGGCTTCATTTCAAGCCTCGACAGCGACAGGAGATCGTCGATGAGGCGCGCCATGCGGCCGGTCTGGTTCTGCATGATCTGCAGGAACTGCTCGCGCGCCGCCGGATCGTTGCGGGCCGGGCCGCGCAACGTCTCGATGAAGCCCGAGATCGAAGCAAGCGGGGTGCGCAACTCGTGGCTGGCATTGGCTATGAAGTCAGCGCGCATGCGGTCGATGCGGCGCGTCTCGCTCTGGTCCTTGAATACCAGCACATAGAGATCGGTGGCGTGGCCGACCGAGGACGCGCTGACCCGGTAGGCGCGTTCCACCGGCAGCTTCTCGGTGTAGTCGACGGCATCGGAGGCGACGGCTCCCGACAGCACGCCGTCCAGCAATGCCTGCATTTCCGGGGCGCGGAATTTCAGCGACAGCGACAGGCCGGGCGCGATGCCGCCAAAGGCGGCATAGGCGGCGGCATTGGCGTGGACGATGGTGGCGGTGCGGTCGAAGATGATCAGCGGATCGGCAACGGCAGCCGCAAGATATTCGCCGGAAAGCCGCTGCAGCCCGCTCGCCTCGACCGTGGTAATGGTCTCAGCAGACCGGCTGGCGCCACCGGTTGGCAGAAGCGCGGCGGCCAGCAGCACCGTCAACGCAGCCAGGACGACATAGGCGGAGATACCGGCAAACCCATAAACGGCCATGATGGCGATCGCACCGGCGGCAAGCAGCCATCGGCTGTTCCACAGCCGGCCGGCGACGGCCTGCCCCGTGGTTGTCCGCTCTGCGCCGGTGTCAGCCATTCGTGCTTTCCGTGCTTCTGCGCCGGTCCCGCCGAAACTTCCGCTGGACCGGGTTTGAGGCCCCCCATAGCATGAGTCCGCAAGCTGGAAAGGTTCGTCTCGATGAAAAAAGCCAAGGAAAGTCCCGCCGCAGAGCCGGCAAAGGGGCCGCTGAAGATCAAGGTGGACGGCAAGGAGCGGGAGTTCGACATCGAAAACCCCGAGCTTCCCAGCTGGATCGAGGACCACAAACTGACCGCAGGCGACTACCCCTACGACAAGAAAATGAAGAGCGAGGAGTATGACGAGACGCTGGAGCGGCTGCAGATCGAACTGGTCAAGGCGCAGGCCTGGCTGCAGGCGACCGGCAGCAGAGTGATGTCGCTGTTCGAGGGGCGCGATGCCGCCGGCAAGGGCGGCACCATCTCGGTGCTGCGCCAGTATCTCAATCCTCGAACCGCGCGCAATGTGGCGCTGACCAAGCCGACCCCAACCGAAGTCGGGCAATGGTACTACCAGCGCTACGTCGCCCATTTCCCGACATCGGGCGAATTCGTCACCTTCGACCGGTCCTGGTACAACCGCGGCGGCGTCGAGCCGGTGATGGGCTTCTGCACACCGGAACAGCATGCAAAATTCCTCGACGAGACGCCGCATTTCGAGCGGATGATCTCCAACGACGGCATCTATTTCTTCAAATTCTGGCTCAACATCGGCCGCGAAACCCAGCTCGAACGGTTTCACGACCGCCGCTGGTCTCCGCTGAAGAACTGGAAGTTCTCGCCGATCGATATTGCCGGCATTACCAAATGGGACGACTACACCAAGGCGCGCGACCAGATGGTCGAGCGCACGCACAAACAGTTCGCGCCCTGGATCATCGTGCGGGCCAATGACAAGCGACGCTCGCGGCTGGCCGTCATGCGGCGCATCCTGTTGTCACTGCCCTATGATGGGCGCGATCTCGACGCCATCGGCAAGGAAGATAAGAAGATCGTCGGCGACGGGCCGTCGTTTCTCGAGAAGTAGAGACTGGCCTCGATGCAGAGGCTGAAATTACAGAGCCCACCCCCACACGGAGGTGGGCTCTGTGGCCATTGTCTAAAGCGCGTCGCATTTGAACGGATTCACGCGACGCGCTTTAGGTCTTTGTTTCATGCATGTCGTTCTCTCAAAACCGGGGCCACTTTGAGCGACATGCATTAAAGCGCGTCGGGTGAAGACAGTCTCACGACGCCTGCCGCATGCCGAGCATGTGGGGGGTGCCCCTGACCAACACCGGGGCGTGATGGTTGCGGCGCGAACGCACGACATCCAACGTATGCTCGTTGAAGGTCAGCAGCGTAGCGACGACCTGCTGATTGCCATAGGTGCGCTGGTAACCGAGCGGCGTCGCCAGGAAGTGCAACTGCAGCGTCCGCAGCACCCACACCGGCTCGACCTCGATAATGACCTGATCGACATTGCGAGCAAGGCCCCATTCGACGAAGCCGGCGATCAGTTCGGTGCCGACCGTAGACACGCCGCGCTTGCCATCGCGAAAGCCTGGCGCCACCGCGTAACGGGTTAGCTCCCAGACATTCGGTCCCGAAGGGCGCTTTCCCTCGCAGAGTTCCGGCATCACATCGCTAAGGAGATGCGGCCGTGTGGTCGGCAGCATCCGATGATAGCCTGCAAGCTCGCCATTGCGGATGACCAGGTGGTGTTCGGCCTCATCATGGTCGAATTGATCGATTTCGAGGCCGTCCGGGCGATCGAGATCGGTCCACCGCATCTCATCGACGAAGACCTTGTAACGCAGGCGATGGACGGCCTCCCATAGGTCGGGACGTTCCATCAGTTGTTGAGTGGTAAGGGAAAATAGCATTAGCCGTCTCCTGGGCTTAAGAGGAAGATACGGCCGGGCTTTCCCGAAAAAATTGCGCGAAGGTGTTGGCAAGGATTTCCAGGCTGCCACAGCCGACATGGCTAATATAGCTGCGCCTAAACGCCTCCGCGATGGCGTGCACCCTGTTGGCGACGCCGAGTCTGCTTTTGGCGTTAAGAAAGCATTAGCCGTCTCAAGAGGACGACAGGGGCCGGTCTTTTCTGAAGATATGACGCCGACAATGCGGCCATAAATTTCGGGCCGCCAGAACCGGCCTAGCTGATATAGCCGTGCCTGACTGCTTCGGCGACTGCCTGCACACGGTTGGCGGCGCCTAGTTTGCTCTTGGCGTTGAGAAGGTGTTTCTCAGAGGTATGCTCCGAGATGCCGAGGATCTGCGAAATCTCCCACTCGGATTTTCCGACCGCCGCCCATTGCAGGCATTCGCGCTCGCGCGGCGTCAATTCAATGTGATCGATAGATTTGCCGGCCGTCGTTTGAAGCTGCATGGCGCGGCCGATTGCATAGGTGGAGGCCAGCGAGATCATTGCGAATTCGGCTTCGGACAGTTCGACCGCCTCACCGCCCAGCGAAACCAGCGCGATCTGGCCTTCGAGCGTGATCAGCGGGAAGGCGAGGCCGTCACGCAGCTTGAACTGGCGGGCGTCGCGCATTACCTCGGCGCTGCTCTTGTCGGCGGGCATGCTTTGAACGGCATCGCGCCATTGGAATGGCGCCCGAAACTGCTTCAAATGGCTGACGACCGGATCGTGGTCGACGTAGTTGCGCGATAAGTAACGCTCCAGCCATTCGCTAGGCCAATCGCAGAGCAGCACATGGTCCTTCGTCTGGCTGCTTGGTGTGCCGGGCTGCGGCACCGTTGCGGCTATCAGGGCCGTCAATCCGAAATTCGAGGTGACACTAAGTAGCTGCTCGCACACCGCAGCCGACGTGTCGGCACGCTGCACCCGGTCAATATATTCAAGTGTCCGGTCAAAATAACCCATCGCAACATCTACCCCATGTTGCCTACCGCTCTTGAGACCGATGCTACGTGCCTGCCCCGCACTTAGCCATCAACCCCGGATTGCAAAGCCACATCCTTAGCTTTTCTAACGCCAGCGACCGCCAACCCCGGGCCGACTCTGTGCGGCTATTTGCAACCTCGCCAAAGCATAACCCGAAATTTGCCCTTTGAAATCAAAAACAATTGTGCCTGCGCCGTTTTCGTATCACAAGCCAACGGCCAAGACGGGCGGAGTTTTTTGTGACATCACGCTGGATAACCATCGCCTTGCTGTCGATGCTGATCGGAGTGCAGCCGTTTGCCGGCGCTGTGCGGGCAGCGGAACCGCAGGTGCCGGTGCTTTGGGATGCCAAGGAGCGGCTGCCGAAGCCGGACCTTGCGGCGCTGCCGAGGCTCAGGTTCCTCACCACAACCGATTTCCCGCCCTTCAATTTTCTCGACGGCACGGGCCGACTGTCCGGCTTCCACATCGACCTGGCGCGGGCGATTTGCGCCGAACTCGACATCGCCGACAAATGCCAGATCCAGGCGCTGCCCTGGGCCGAACTCGACGACGCGTTGCAGAAGGGCGAAGGCGAGGCGATCATCGCCGGCATCGCCGCAACGCCGGAGACGCGGGCGAAGTACAGCTTTTCGCGCTCCTATCTACAGTTTCCGGCGCGCTTCATCATGCCGAAGACCAAGGCCTTCGCCGAGCCGATCCTCGACAAATTGCGCTCGAAGCGGGTCGGCGTGCTGGCCGGCTCGGCGCATGAAAAGATGCTGCGCGATTATTTCGGCACCGTGCAGATCATCCGCTTTCAACGGCCGGAAGACCTCTACAGCGACTTGAAGAGCGCCAAGATCGATGCCGCCTTCGGCGACGGCATGCGCTTTTCCTTCTGGCTGGGCGGCACGGACGCCGCCGGTTGCTGCCGCTTCGCCGGTGGACCCTACCTGGCGCCGGAATATCTGGGGTCCGGCATGACCATTGCCACCCGGGCCAGCGACCCAGCGCTGGCCGCAGCCATGGACTACGCGCTGCAGGAGATATCGGTGAAAGGCACCTTCGCCGAATTCTACCTGCGCTATTTCCCGGTCAGTTTCTTCTGATCCGGTTCCCGGTCAGCTTTTTCTGATCCGGTCCCGGTCAGCTTCCTCTAGGGGCTGGATCAGGTCAGCGTGCGCAGGCGGGCCTTCGCCCCGCGCGCGATGGCTGCGGCGGTCAGCGTGTCGAGATCGAGCTCACGCCGGATCAACTGCAGCACCCGCAATTCCTCCATGCGCATTTCTAGATCGACGGCGGCAACCTCGAAGGCCGCGGCATAGGCGGTGTCGTGCAGCCGTTCGGGCAAAGTCTCGGCGACACGCTCGAGCACGCCTTCCAACCCATCCTTTTCATGCAGCATCTTCTGGCAGTCCTGCGCAATGGCGATCAGCCTGTCCTGCTTGAAATCCTCGAACACCGGCCAGCTGCGGACGACGTCGCCGATGCGCGCCAGTTCGATATCGGTCATGTCGCGATCGGAAGCCGAGGTGATGACCATCAGGTAGATCAGGGCTTCATGGGTGGACGGCAACGGCATTCAAAACTCCTTGATAGTGAGGGTCGAAGGTAGGGACGCCACGGCGCCGTCGCAACGAAAACGCCTGATATCGTTGACGCTCCGCCCTGTCGCGCCTAGAGACCCGGTTGAAAATCTTACCAGCCGCGAAAGCCGGCCATGACTGGAACTTTGACATGACGGGATCAAACATCGCCGATCTCAACCCCGAAATGCTTGCGGCAGCCGCCGAAAGCAAGGCCTGGCCGTTCGAGGAAGCCAAAAAGATCATCGAGCGCTACAAGGGCGGCGACTTCCCGGAGATCGTCCTGTTCGAGACCGGCTACGGCCCGTCGGGCCTGCCGCATATCGGCACGTTCGGCGAGGTCGCGCGCACCTCGATGGTGCGCCATGCCTTTCACGTGCTGACCGGGAACAAGGTCAAGACCAAGCTGCTCTGCTTCTCCGACGATATGGACGGCATGCGCAAAATCCCCGACAATGTGCCGGATCGCGCAGCGCTCGAGCCCTATCTGCATATGCCGCTGTCGGCGGTGCCCAATCCGTTCGGCGGCGACTATCCGAGCTTTGGCGACCACAACAACGCGATGCTGTGCCGCTTCCTCGACACGTTCGGCTTCGACTACGAATTCGCCAGCGCCACGCAGTACTACAAGGCCGGCCGCTTCGATGCGATGCTGGTGCGCGCCGCCGAGCGCTATGAGCAGATCATGGCGGTGATGCTGCCGACGCTGGGGCCGGAGCGGCAGGCAACCTACAGCCCGTTCCTGCCGATCTCGCCGAAGAGCGGGCGCGTGCTCTACGTGCCGATGAAGCATGTCGACGCCAAGGCCGGCAACATCACCTTCGACGATGAGGGCACCGAGACCACGCTTTCGGTGACCGGCGGGAAGGTCAAGCTGCAGTGGAAGCCGGATTTCGGCATGCGCTGGGCAGCGCTCGGCGTCGATTTCGAAATGTTCGGCAAGGACCACCAGACGAACGCGGTGATCTACGACCGCATCTGCAACATTCTCGGCGGGCGCGCGCCCGAGCATTTCGTCTACGAACTGTTCCTGGACGAGAACGGCCAGAAGATCTCGAAGTCGAAGGGCAACGGGCTGACCATCGACGAATGGCTGCGCTACGCGCCGACCGAAAGCCTCGGCCTCTATATGTATCAGCGGCCAAGGCAGGCGAAAAAGCTCTATTTCGACGTCATCCCACGCGCCGTCGACGAGTACTACACCTTCCTCAACGCCTATCCGCGCCAGGACTGGAAGGAGCGGCTGGGCAATCCGGTCTGGCACATGCATGACGGCAAGCCGCCTTCCATCGACATGCCGGTGCCGTTCTCGCTGCTGCTCAACCTGGTCAGCGCCTCCAACGCGCAAAACAAGGATGTGCTGTGGGGCTTCATCTCGCGCCATGCATCTGGCGTGACGCCGGCGACGCATCCCGAACTCGACCAGCTGGTCGGTTTCGCCATCCGCTACTTCGACGATTTCGTGAAGCCGACGAAGACCTTCCGGCCGGCCGACGATGTCGAACGCGTGGCGCTGGAAGCGCTTGGCAACGCGCTTGCTGGCCTGCCGGCCGGCGCCGACGGCGAAGCGATCCAGAACGCTTCGCTCAACGTGGCGCGCAAGATCGAACGCTATCAGGACCATTCGAAGAAGAGCCCGGACGGCGGCCCTGGTGTCTCGGGCGCTTTCTTCCAGATGATCTACCAGGTGCTGATCGGCCAGGAACGCGGACCGCGCTTCGGTTCGTTCGCAGCCCTCTACGGCATCGCCGAAACCCGCGCGCTCATTGAGCGGGCGCTGGCTGGTCAGCTGGCGGCGTAATTTCCGTCCCGGACGGCGGCGTGTCTATCGCCGGGGCATCGAGGATCGGTTGCGACGCCGTCGGTGCCACAACAGGCGTTGGCGCCGGTGGCAGGCCGCCAAGATCGGGCGCGGCGCCGAAGACGCCCTTCTTGGCGGCGCGCGCCTTGTCGCCCGCTTCGACATAGGGGCCGGCTGCCGTGGCGCGCGCCCAGCCGTTTTCGACCAGCCACTGGCCGACATCCAGCTTGCCGATGCGGCATTCGGCGGCGATCAGCGCACGGTCGGCCTCCGGCGGCACCTTGCAGGCAACGGCCCGGCCGCGCAGGAAAGACCGGAACGCGGTGCGCGCCCTGATACCGCAAGCCCAGGACTTGCCGCCCTCGGTGCAGGTCTCGTCTTGCCTGACGATGTCGATGCCGGAGACCGTCACGGAATAACCATTGGCTTCGATCAGGCCGGCGGCGGCCGCGACCGGCTGGAACAGTTTTGTTCCTCCCCAGTCGTCGACCGCTCTGCGCCCACGCGGCTTGGGCGGCCCGGCCAGCGCCAGGTCGCTCAGCGGCGCGCGTGGCTCAACCCGTTCAAGTTCTTCTACCGGCAGCGGCGGCGGAGCGATGGCCTCGGGATCGATCGCCCTCGAATGCACCTGAGGCGAGTGCATCGGAGGCTTGACGGGCCGGACCTCGGGGATCGCCGACGTCGCCGGCTCCTCGGGCACGGCCTCGGTGTCCGGGTCGATCTGGTCGACGGTGATGGCGGGGCCGTCGCGATGCAGCGCGCGACCGCCGGCGACGACAATGGCGACCATCACCGGGATCGCCAGGAGGGCTATGAGGATTTGAAGCAGACGCACCGCGAGACCTACTGGCTTGCCCAGACGATCCGCGCCACCCATTCGACATCGCGCATCGCGATGTCGCGGTCCGGGTGGTCGGGGTTGAGCGAAATCAGCACGATCGATTTCGTCGTCTGGCGGTCGAGCACCTTGGCCATGACTTCGCCGGCATTGGTCTTGACGACGACGCGGTCGCCCTTGCGGGTAGCGGCGCCCGGCTCGACGATCAGCACATCGCCATTGCGGTACAGCGGCAGCATGGAATCGCCCTGCACCTTCAACGCATAAGAGGTTTCGGTCGCCCGTGCCGGAAGCTCGACAAGGTCCCAGCCCTGGCCTGAGGGATAGCCGGCATCATCGAAGAAGCCGCCGGCGCCGGCCTGGGCAAAGCCGAGCAGCGGCACCGCCGAACGCTGCGCGGCTACCGAGCCCGAAGCGGCCTTGGCACGGCCTTCGACCAGCCCGGTGAATTCGTCGAGCGAGGCGCCGGTCGCCTCGATGATCTTCGCCAGCGATTCGGTCGACGGCCAGCGCGGCCGTCCATCCGAGGACAGCCGCTTCGATTTGTTGAAAGCGGTGGAGTCCAGACCGGCTCGCCGGGCCAGGCCGGAGGCCGACAACGAATAGCGCTCAGCGAGAGCGTCGATGGCTGCCCAAACTCGGTCATGCGAGAGCAATTCGCTCTCCTCAAAACAGGAAAAAATACCTTTTCCTTCTAACGCGCGGTCATCCGATTGTCCACCGGCGCGCGGCCCGATCCCCTAAAAAGCTGTGTGCGGCGAAGTCGTCATGGATGCCTCAAACTGCCTTGGCAAGGCTGCGCAATCCCTGGTCGGAGCTCATGAAACCCCGCTCGGCCTAGGTCGGCGGTCGCGGTTGAACGGAGCGGGCAAGCGTACTGTTGGACGCGCCAAGGACGCTGTAGCATTTTGATTTGGCGCATGACCCCGAAAATCGATTCCGATTTTCGGGGTCATGCGCGAGGTCGGCGAGCATCACGTAGCGGGCGTTGTTGAGATGGAGGTTGAAGTCGATCTCGGTCGGCAGGCAGCGAAAAGCCAGTCGGCTTTCGCTACCGACCGCATAAGGCCACGGCGCCTTGCCGTGGCCATCATGCGCGCAAGGCGCCCCCAGACGTACATGGGGCGCTAGCTCAAGCGGCCTTCTGCACCTCGCCTTTCGCATAGGGATCGAAGCGCTGGTAGAAGGTCTCGCCCTTCTCGGCCAGGTCGAGCAGCAGCTTGGGCGCCTTGAACTCGGCGCCGTATTTCTTCTGCAGGCCTTTGGCTATTCTGACGAACTCCCTGGCGCCGATGCCGTCAATATAGGACAGCGCGCCGCCGGTGAATGGCGCGAAACCAAAGGCGAGGATCGACCCGAGATCGGCCTCACGCGGATCGGTGACGATGCCTTCCTCCATCACCCGGGCCGCTTCCAGCGCAATGGTTACCAGCAGGCGCTGCTGCAGTTCCTCATAGTCGACCTTCTCGGCCTCCAGCTGCGGATAGAGATCCTTCAGGCCCGGCCACAGCTTCTTCTTGGCAGGCTTGGCGGGATAGTCGTAAAAACCCTTGCCGTTCTTGCGGCCGAAGCGGCCATGGGTGTCGACCAGCGTGTTGATCAGCGCCATCTGCCTGGGGTCGACAGACTTGTCTCCGAGATCCCTGACGGTCTGCTTCATGATCTTCTGGGCAAGGTCGATCGCCGTCTCGTCGGTCAGCGCCAGCGGGCCGACCGGCATGCCGGCGGCCTTGGCGGCATTCTCGATCATCGGCGCCGGAACGCCTTCGATCAGCATCTTGTAGGCTTCCGACATGTAGCGCAGCACGCAGCGGTTGACGTAGAAGCCGCGCGTGTCGTTGACGACGATCGGCGTCTTCTTGATGGCGCGCACGAAATCGATCGCGGTGGCCAGCGCCTTGTCGCCGGTCTTCTTGCCCAGAATGATCTCGACCAGCATCATCTTGTCGACCGGCGAGAAGAAGTGGATGCCGACGAAATTCTTCGGCCGCGCCGAATTCTTGGCCAGCGCGGTGATCGGGATGGTCGAAGTGTTGGAGGCGAAGATCGCCGACGATTTCAGCACGGCTTCGGCCTGCTCGGTGGCAGCCTTCTTGACGGCCGAATCCTCGAAAACCGCCTCGACCACCAGATCGCAGCCGGCGAGATCGGCATAGTCGGCCGTCGGCGTGATCAGCGACAGAAGTCTGTCCTTCTCCTCGGGCTTGGCGCGGCCCTTCTTGACCTGATCGGAGATCAGGCTGTCGGAATGCGCCTTGCCTTTTTCGGCCGACGCCATGTCGCGGTCGAGCAGGACGACCGGGATGCCGGCCTTGGCGGTGACAAAGGCGATGCCGGCGCCCATGAAGCCGGCGCCGAGAATACCGATCTTCTTGAACTTGGTCTCTGGCACGCCGGCCGGACGGCGGGCGCCCTTGTTGAGCTCCTGCAGCGAGACGAACAGCGAGCGGATCATCGCTGCTGCTTTCTTGGACTGCATGATTTCGGTGAAATAGCGCTGTTCGATGCGCAGACCGGTGTCGAACGGCACCAGCAGGCCCTCATAGACGCATTTCAGGATGGCCGCGGCGGCCGGATAGTTGCCGTAGGTCTCGCGACGCAGGATGGCGATGGCCGGCGGCCACAGATTGAAGCCGGCGGGCGAATAGATCAGGCCGCCGGGCAGCTTGAAGCCCTTCTCGTCCCAGGGTTGGACGGCTTTCAGGCCGTTCCTGATCATCGCCTTGGCGGTCTCGATCAGCTTGCCGGGTTCGGCGATCTCGTGGATCAGCCCCATCGCCTTGGCTTTCTGCGGCGACAGCGTCTGGCCGGTGGTCAGCATCTGCAACGCCTGCTGCTGGTCGGTCAGGCGCGGCACGCGTTGGGTGCCACCGGCGCCGGGGAAGATGCCGACCTTGACTTCCGGCAAGGCCATCTTGACCTTTTCGGAGTCAGCGGCAACGCGGCCATGACAGGCCAGCGACAGCTCGAACGCGCCGCCCATGCAGGTACCGTTGATCGCCGAGACCCAGGGCTTGCCCGACGTTTCGAGCTTGCGCCACAGGCCCCCCATGCGGCCGGCATTGTCGAACAGAAGCTGTGCCGCCTTCTCCGGGTCCTTGGTCTTCTCCTTGGCAAATACGGCCAGCATCTTCTGCAGCATGGTCAGGTCGGCGCCGCCGGAGAAGCTGTCCTTTCCCGAGGTGATCACCGCGCCCTTGATGGCGGCGTCGGCCACCACCTGGTCGATGATCTTGTCGAGCTCGTTCATTACCTCTTCGGTGAAGACGTTCATCGAGCGGTCCGGCATGTTCCAGGTGACCAGCGCGATGCCGTCTGCGTCGGTGTCGACCGTGAAGTTTGTATAAGTCATGTCTCTCTCCTTCCGGCCGAAAATCAGACGCGTTCGATAATCGTTGCGGTGCCCATGCCGGCGCCGATGCAGAGCGTCACCAGAGCGGTGTTCAAATCGCGGCGCTCGAGCTCGTCCAGCACCGTGCCCAGGATCATCGCGCCGGTGGCACCGAGCGGATGGCCCATGGCGATGGCGCCGCCATTGACGTTGATCTTGTCGTGCGGGATTTCGAATGCCTGCATGTAGCGCAGCACCACCGAGGCGAAGGCCTCGTTAAGCTCGAACAGGTCGATATCCGACAGCTTCATCTTGGCGCGCTTCAGAAGCTTCTCGGTGACGTCGACCGGACCGGTAAGCATCAGCACCGGCTCGGAGCCGATGTTGGCAAAGGCGCGGATACGCGCGCGTGGCTTCAAGCCCATCGTTTTGCCGGCCTTCTTGGAGCCGAGCAGCACTGCGGCGGCACCGTCGACGATGCCCGACGAATTGCCGGCATGGTGGACGTGATTGACCTCTTCCACCTCAGGGTGCTTCTGCACGGCGACCGCGTCGAAGCCGCCCATTTCACCAGGCATGACGAAGGACGGGTTGAGCGAGGCCAGCGACTGCATGTCGGTCGACGGCCGCATATGCTCGTCATGATCGAGGATGGTGAGGCCGTTCTGGTCCTTGATCGGTATGACGGAGTTCTTGAAACGGCCATCGGCCCAGGCCTTGCCGGCGCGCGTCTGGCTCTCGACCGCATAGGCATCGACGTCGTCGCGCGAAAAACCATACTTGGTGGCGATCAAATCGGCCGATATGCCTTGCGGCACGAACCAGCCGGGCAGGCCGACGGACGGGTCCATGAACCAGGCGCCGCCCGAGGCGCCCATGCCGACGCGCGACATCGATTCCACGCCGCCTGCAATGACGATCTCGTCGGCGCCTTGAGCGATCTTGGCGGCGCCGAAATTGATGGCGTCGAGGCCTGAGGCGCAGAAGCGCGAGATCTGCATGCCCGGCGCCTTGTTGTCGTAGCCGGCCTCGAAGGCGGCGGCACGCGGGATGACGGAGCCGGCTTCGCCGACCGGATCGACGCAGCCGAAGATGATGTCGTCGACGTTTGCAGTGTCGAGGCCGTTGCGGTCGCGCAACGCTTCAAGCGTCCTGGCCGCAAGCCGCACCGCCGGCACCTCGTGCAGCGAGCCATCCTTCTTGCCCTTGCCGCGCGGTGTGCGCACGGCGTCATAGACATAAGCTTCAGCCATTTGCTTGCTCCTTGCTTTGCCGACGTCGCTCTCAGAGAGAGCGGCCGATCAGCAATTTCATGATCTCGTTGGTGCCGCCGTAGATGCGCTGGACGCGGGCGTCGCGGAACATGCGGGCGATCGGATATTCATTCATGTAGCCATAGCCGCCATGCAATTGAAGGCATTCGTCGACGACTTTTCCCTGCAGGTCCGAGAGCCAGTATTTCGCCATCGACGCCGTCACCGGATCCAGCCCGCCATTGATGTGGCGGGTGACGCAATCATTGTAGAAGACGCGGCCGATGGTCGCCTCGGTCTTGAGTTCGGCGAGCTTGAACTGGGTGTTCTGGAACTCGATGATCGCTTTGCCGAAGGCCTTGCGATCCTTGACGTAGTCGATGGTCAGCGCCAGGGCGCGTTCGATCATGGCGATGGCGCCGGTGCCGATCTGCAGGCGCTCCTGCGGCAATTGCTGCATCAGCTGGATGAAGCCCTGTCCCTCTTCGTGGCCAAGCAGGTTCGAGGTCGGCACGCGCATATCATTGAAGAACAGCTCCGACGTGTCGTTGGCCTTCAGGCCGATCTTGTCGAGGTTGCGGCCGCGTTCGAAGCCTTCGGCCTCGTCGGTCTCGACGACGATCAGCGAGGTGCCCTTGGCGCCTTTGGCCGGATCGGTCTTGGTGACGACGATGATGAAATTGGCCAGTTGCCCATTGGTGATGAAGGTTTTCGAGCCGTTGATCTTGTACTGGTTGCCGTCCTTCTCGGCGCGCGTCTTGACGCCTTGTAGGTCGGAGCCGGCGCCCGGCTCGGTCATGGCGATGGCGCCGATCAGTTCGCCGGTTGCCAGCTTCGGCAGCCACTTCTTCTTCTGCTCCTCGGAGCCGTAATGAAGGATGTAAGGGGCAACGATCGCATTGTGCAGGCCGATGCCGAAACCGTCGACGCCGACATGGCCGATCGCCTCGATGATGGCGCTCTCATGCGCGAAGGTGCCGCCGGAGCCGCCATATTCCTCCGGCATCGAGGCGCAGAGCAGGCCGGCGGAACCTGCCTTGCGCCAGCTCTCGCGGTCGACCATCTCGTTCTTCTCGAACTCGTCGTAGCGCGGCGCGATCTCTTCCGACATGAAGCGATGCGCCATGTCGTAGAGCATGCCGACTTCGTCCGCCGCCCAGGCGGGCGTCGGCAAGGAGAGCACTTCTGATGGATTTGTCATGCCGTTTCTCCCGCGCCAACGTCCCCCTCCCCCTCGAGGGGAGGGTGGCCGCGAAGCGGTCGGGTGGGGTCGCCGATGACGTGCTCGACCTTATCTTCGGAATTGACGCGGGTTTGGGGCATTGCGATCATCTCCTACCAAAGCGCCAACCAGCCGGCGCACTGCACGCAGGACCCCTCCCGGCCCTTCGGGCCACCCTCCCCTCAAGGGGGAGGGGGACGCTGGCCATTTCTAGAACGCTTCCGCAGGCAGCGCCATTAGCGTGTCCGCACCACTGGAAATGCGGGCCAGATGTGCCGACGTCTCGGGCATGATCCGCTCCATGAAGAAGCGCGCCGTCACCACCTTGTTGTCGTAGAACGACTGCGAACCATTGGCGCCGGTCTTGCGGAGCGCGGCCTTGGCCATCTGCGCCCACATGTAGCCCAGCGCCACCAGGCCGAAGAGATGCATGTAATCGGTCGACGCGGCGCCGGCATTGTCGGGCTTGGCCATGCCGTTCTGCACCAGCCACATGGTCGCCGCCTGCAGATCATTGAGGCCCTTCTTCAGCGCCTTCGTGAAAGGCGCCAGCTTCTCGTCGGCGCGGTTCTCCTCGCAGAACTCGCCGACGTCCTTGAAGAAGGCCTGCACGGCGCGGCCGCCATTCAGGCCAAGCTTGCGGCCGACGAGGTCGAGCGCCTGGATGCCGTTGGCGCCTTCATAGATCATGGCGATGCGGGCATCGCGCACGAACTGGCTCATGCCGTGCTCTTCGATGTAGCCGTGGCCGCCGAACACCTGCTGCGCCATGACGGCATGGTCAAAACCCTTGTCGGTGAGCACGCCCTTGATCACCGGCGTCAGCAGGCCGGTATAGTCGTCGGCCGCCTGGCGATCCTTGTCGTCGGCGGAGCGGTGGGCGATGTCGGACTTGATCGCCGTCCACAGCGCCAGCGCGCGGCCGGCCTCGTTGAAGGCCCTCATGGTCATCAGCGAGCGGCGGATGTCGGGATGGACGATGATCGGGTCGGCTTGTCTGTCCGGCGCCTTGGCGCCCGACAGCGAGCGGCCCTGCAGCCGGTCCTTGGCGTAGGAGACCGCGTTCTGGTAAGCGATCTCGGACAGCGACAGGCCCTGCAGGCCGACGCCGAGGCGGGCTTCATTCATCATCGTGAACATCGCCTTCAGGCCGCCATTGGCCTCGCCGAGCAGCGTGCCTTCGGCCTCGTCATAATTCATGACGCAAGTCGAATTGCCGTGGATGCCCATCTTCTCCTCGATCGACCCGCAGGAGAGCGTGTTCTTCTCGCCCGGATTGCCCGAGGCATCGAGCTTCAGCTTTGGCACGATGAACAGCGAGATGCCCTTCACGCCTGCCGGCGCGCCTTCGATGCGGGCCAACACGAGATGAACGATGTTTTCCGACATGTCGTGCTCGCCGGCCGAGATGAAGATCTTCTGGCCGGATATCTTGTAGGTGCCGTTGCCGTTCGGCACCGCCTTGGTGCGCAGCAGACCGAGATCGGTGCCGCAATGCGGCTCGGTCAGGTTCATGGTGCCGGTCCAGGACCCCTCGACCAGCTTCGGAAGCCATGTCGCCTTCTGCTCGTCGGTGCCGTGGGTGATGATCGCCGCGATCGCGCCTTGCGTCAGGCCGGGATACATCATCAGCGCCATGTTGGCCGAAACCATGTATTCGGCAACCGCGGTGTGCACGGCATAGGGCAGCCCCTGGCCGCCGAACTCGACGGGCGCCGCCAGTCCCATCCAGCCGCCTTCGCGATACTGGTCGTAGGCTTCCTTGAAGCCCTTCGGCGTCGTCACCGAGCCGTCCTCATGGCGCACGCAGCCTTCCATGTCACCGACGCGGTTCAGAGGATGCATAACGTTTTCGGCGAGCTTGGCGCCTTCGGCGAGGATCGCCTCGACAACGTCGGGCGTCGCGTCGGCAAATCCGGGAAGGTTGGAGTAGCGCTGATAGCCCAGCACCTCGTTGAGCACGAACAGCGTGTCCTGGACCGGCGCCCTGTAGATCGGCATGTGTTTCCTCCACCATGCGGGTCTTGGCCGCGAGATCGAGCCCCGAAACATGAGGTTGGGGCGGCATGCGGGCCAATGTTGAAAGCGGGATAGCAAAAATTGACGTTTGCGTAAACGTCAATTTAGTCGCCGCGACAAAATTTACTTATGCCAGCCTGTCGCACGAGCGGTGCATGGCTTTGCGCAAAGCAAGGGGGGGTCAAACAAAAAGAGCCGCGCGGGCGGCCGCGCGGCTCTTCCGTTCAAAGCTTTCGCCGGGAGCTGCGGAGCAAAATCAGCTGGCGGCGCTGGCCGGGGCCGAACGCTCGGACAGCATCTGGCGCACGGCCGACATCGAGCCGCTCAACTCGTTGATGGCGTCGTCGATCAGCGCGCGCTGCTTCTGCAGGCGGGCAAGCTGCTTCTCCGACTTGTCGAGAGCCAGCCGCAGCTGCTTGGTGTTGGATCCCGTCGGATCGTAGAGATCCATCATCTGCTTGACGTCGCGTAGCGAGAACCCGACCTTGCGGCCGAGCAGGATCAGCTTCAGCCGCGCCTTGTCGCGACGCGTGTATAGCCGCGTCGCCCCATCGCGCTTTGGATTGAGCAGGCCCTTGTCTTCATAGAAACGCAGCGTGCGCAGCGTCACGCCGTATTTCTTGGCCATCTCGCCGATGCGCACGAGCTCCTCACTGGCTTCGGCAGACATATTGTTGGTGTTGGCCGCGGCTTCGCCGGGCGAAACAAGTTTCATAGTCACTGGCTTTCCCCTGTCGTGGCATCGCGGTCTCGGACCTTGCAACGCCTGAGTGGAAGCGGGGGCATGCTTCCAGTCGTGGTTTCAACTAATTCATCGCAAAAGGCACGAACGGCGCCCCTCTTACGTTTACGTCAATTCTATATCGATAGCCGCCGCATGACGCAAGGGCGTTCTGGGATTGCGAAACCTTATGCCGCACCCCCGGCGCCGGGTCCGAACGGGCACCGCCTGTATTTCAGCAATGCCGTAACTTCTTAAGCTTGGTTAACACCTTGTTTACCACGATGGGTGAAATGTGCGGATGTCGGTCACCCGTGTTTATCCTGTAGCGAATTTTTCACGGTTTTTCGGAGAGCGGGCCTGGCCCGGGAAGCTCGTCTTCCGCCGCAGCAGTGCCGCGCGGCCGCCTTCGTTCCCGACAAGGACTTGGGAAACTGGCAGCAAGCCGGCCATTCTGAAAAACGGACGCATCGATGAACAGCAAGCGGTCCTATCTCGATACACTCAACGCCGGCAGGCCGCGCAGGCCGAACACCACACTTGATGAATTGAACCGCTCGCTGGAAACGCTGGAGCAGCGGCTGGAGCGCAAGCGCGAGGACGCCGCCGAGCGCTTCGATCCGCGCCGGCCGCCGGCAGAGCCGCGCTACGCAAGCGCCCAGCCCTACGCCCCGCCGCGCTGGTACGAGGACCCGCAGCCCACGCCGCGGCCGAAAGGCGCCGGGCCGGCCGGCTTCGACCAGAACTATCAGGCGATCGCGCGCGACATCGACCGCGTGCGCGGCCAGGAAGACAGCGTCGCCGTGGTCGGCAAGATCGCCGGCGAATTGCGTGGCCTGCGCGAGGAACTGCGCCATCAGATGACGGCCGGCCTGCAGCGCGAATTCGCCGCGTTGCGCAAGGACATCGAACGGGCCTTCCAGGCGAGCAACCAATCGGGTGGTCAGGCAGGCGGCTTGCCCGGCAAGGGCAGCGCCGAACTCGGCGTCGAATTCGAGCGGCTGTCCGGCGCCATCCAGACGCTGGCCGAGAAGAGCGACGACCGAAGCGTCAACATGCTGCGGCTCGAGCTCGAGCAGGTAAAGACGGCGCTCGACACATTGGCGCGCGAGGAAAGCGTGCTGAAGGTCGACCGCCGCTGGGACGATTTCGACCGCCGCTGGAGCGCGTTCGAGGACCGTGTCGACGCCGACCAGCGCAACCGCGCCGACGGCCCCGGATTTTCGGCCCTGACCGACCGGCTCGAACAGATCAGCAATGCGGTCCACAATCTGCCGGAATCGCTGTCGCTGCGCTCGATGGAAGAAAAGGTCCGCACGCTTGCCGGCGCCGTCGATCATTTCGTCAGCCAGCAGAGCAACCGCGGCGGCGACACGCTTGGCCTGATCGACGAACGGCTCGACGAGATTTCGCGCGCCATCGTCGCCTCGACCGTCGCCGCACAGGCCAATTCCTTCGACCCCGAACCCTTTGAACGCATCGAGAAGCGGATCGCCTCGCTGGCGCAGCAGATCGAGGAAGTCGTGCAGGTTCGTCCGAGCGGCGAGGTTCTCGACCGTCTCAGCACGCTGTCGAACAGGGTCGACGAGCTTGCCGGCCGCGCCAATCTGCCGGAACAGGCGATGGAGCGCCTCGGCAAGCAGATCGCGATGATCGCCGACAAGATCGACCGCGCCCCGGCCATGCCCGACGCCGACTATATCTTCCAGGGTCTGGAACAACGCTTCGACGTGCTGTCGGGCATGATGGAACGCCGGCAGGGCGACGCCATCGAACAGGGCAACATGCTGTTTCGCGATCTCGAGCGGCGGCTGGACGAGGTTGCCGACCGGCTGGACCAGCGCCAGCCGCAGGCTGACAGCGCCGGCATCATGGACGCCATCGACGCACGCTTCACCGCGCTCGCCCAACGCATGGAGACGCGCATTCCCGATCCTGCCAACGAGGCGGCGATCCGCGGCCTGGAAAGCCGGCTCGAAGACATTTCAAGCCGGCTGGAATCGTCGGCCGCGCAGGTCGCCGGCATCGATCCGGCACTGATCCGCAGCCTCGAGGCGCAGGTCTCCAGCCTATCGGCGCATCTGTCGAAGCCCGGCACGCCGCTGCCGGAATTCGAGGACATCAGCCCGCGCCTCAACGAAATCGAGAAGTCGCTGGCCGGAACCCGCGAATCCATCATGGGCGCGGCACGCGAAGCAGCCGAGAGCGCCGTGCGCTCGCTGGCAGATTCCAACGCCAACACCGCGGCCGTTACCGGCCTTGCCCAGGATCTGAAGACGCTGGAAGCGCTGACGCGCCGTTCGGACGAGCGCAATTCACGGACATTCGAGGCGATCCACGACACGCTGCTCAAGATCGTCGATCGTCTGGGCTCGCTGGAGACCAGCGAACCGGCCGAGGCGGTGAGCGAGCTTCTGGATGCCCAGGCCGAGCCGGCGCGGCGGGCCCGCGCTGCACGCGCCTCCAAGATTTCGGTGCAGGACGCGCCATCGATGGATATCGACCGGCCGCTGCCGCTGACCGGAGACATGGCCGATCTCGACGGCCGCGCCGCCGTCATCATGCGCAGCGAGCCGGATATGCGCGCCGACTCGGGTACGCGTAGCGACCCAGGTACGCGTAGCGACCCGGTCATGGGCAGCGAACCAGTGCGGCGCTCGCCAGCCGAGGCTGCCGCGGCCGCTGCCCAGGCAGCGCTCGGTTCCGACAGGATTGCCGAGAAAGGCGAAGGCACGGCCAAGAAGTCGCTGTTCGGAGGATTGGCGCGCGCCTTCAGGGGCAAGAAGCCGGCTGACATGCCGCCGCTTGCCGGCTCGGGGCCCAATGTCGACATGCCGAGCGTCGATCTCGACGAGCCGCTCGATCCGAAGCTCGCCAACCGGCCGTTGGAGCCGGGCTCCGGCGCGCCCGACCTCAACGCCATCATGAAGCGCGTGCGCGACGAGCGTGGCCCACCGGTGCGCCAAAACTCCGGCGATGCATCGAAATCCGACTTCATTGCCGCTGCCAGGCGCGCGGCGCAAGCCGCGGCCGCCGAGGCCGACGCACTGAAACGCCAGTCCACCATGAAGGGCCCGGTCAAGGCGCTTCGTATCGGCGACCTGCTCAAGGCGCGGCGCAAGCCGATCCTGATGGGAGCGGTCGCGATCATGCTGGCGCTTGCCGGCCTCCAGTTGGGCAAGGCCTTCTTCGCCGACCCGGTCGAGGTCGCAAGCAACGATACAGCGCCGATCGTCGCCTCGCAGCCGGTCGAGACTGCTTCGGTCAACGCTGCCAGCCAACCCAAGGCAGACGCGCAGGTGGCCGTGCAGGACGCGCCGGCCCGGACCGTCAGGCAGGCGGAGCCCACGGAACCGGCAGCTGGCAACGATGCGCCAATGAATGCGGCCTCGATCGCCGAGCCCGAAATGCCGGCCGTGGAACCCGTGCCAGCGCCGGTGGCTCTGGCCGATCCGGCCCCCGCGCCAAATGCAATGCTGCCGAGGACCGCCACTGCGGAACCGGCGGCTGCCGACGCGCAGCCTGCGGCCGCCGTCATGGCGCCCTCGGCCTCGGATACGACGGCCTCGGATACTACCGGCGCCGTTCCGCCGGCTGATGCCGCGGTAACACCTGTCGTGGCCAAGATAGACGTTCCGGCCGATGCCGGCCCGCAAGCCTTGCGCGACGCGGCTGCCGGCGGTGACGCCAAGGCGCTGTTCGAACTCGGTTCGCGCTATGCTGAATCGCGCGGCGTCAAGGAAGACATGGCGGCAGCGGCCAAATGGTACGAAAAGTCGGCCGAGCTCGGCTTCGCACCGGCGGAGTACCGCATCGGCAATTTCTACGAGAAGGGCATCGGCGTCACGCGCGACGTCAAGAAGGCAAAGACCTTCTACCAGCTCGCCGCCGCGCAGGGTAATGCCAGCGCCATGCACAATCTGGCCGTTCTGTTTGCCATGGCCGCCGACGGCGTGACCGACAATGAATCGGCCGCGCACTGGTTTCAGGCGGCGGCCGATGTCGGCGTCAAGGACAGCCAGTTCAATCTCGGCATCCTGGCGGCAAAGGGCGTCGGCATGAAGCAGAGCCTGGAGGAATCCTACAAATGGTTCGCGCTCGTCGCCAAGACCGGCGACAAGGATGCGGCTGCAAAGCGCGACGAGGTCGCCACTGCGCTGCGCCCCGAACAGCTGGAGCGGGCGCGCGCCGCCACGGAACTGTGGAAGCCGAAGCCGCTCGACCCGGCGTCCAACTCGGCCGATATTCCTGAATCCTGGCAGGAAGGCACGCCGCAGACCACCGCCAGCGTCGACATGAAGAAGGCGGTCAAGAACATCCAGCTCATCCTCAACAAGAACGGCTACGATGCCGGCGGCGCCGATGGCGTGATGGGCGGCAAGACCAAGACCGCAATCATGGCTTTCCAGACCGACAACAAGATGCAGGCGACCGGCGAAATCGACGAAAAGCTGGTGAAGGCGCTGCTGGCGCACAAATAACGGCAGATGCGTCGCTAACGCGACGCCCTTGCCATACATTTGCCTGTTAACTGCTTGAGATGTTTTTTGTTTCGGTAGGGCGGCGGGGTTTGATCCCACTGCCCCGGCGGTGCAAGAAAGAATTGGCTTTTCGGTGCGACAATGCCCTGGAATGGCTGCAATCGCCGACAGGCAAACTGATCGAGACTGACGGGTGGGCATCTATCTCCCGATCGCGGAAATTTCCGTCAACGTCTTCGTGCTGCTGGCAATGGGCGCGGCGGTGGGTTTCCTGTCGGGCATGTTCGGGGTCGGTGGCGGCTTTCTGATCACGCCGCTCTTGATCTTCTACAACATCCCGCCGGCAATCGCCGTTGCTACCGGCGCCAACCAGGTTATCGCCTCCTCCTTCTCCGGCGCGCTGTCGCACATGAAGCGCGGCACGCTCGACTTCAAGCTCGGCGGGGTGCTGCTGGCCGGCGGCATCGTCGGCTCGACCGGAGGTATCTTTGTCTTTGCCTTCCTGCGCCGGCTCGGCCAACTCGATTTGTTCATTTCGCTGCTCTACGTCGTGCTGCTCGGCACCGTCGGCGGGCTGATGCTGGTCGAGAGCGTCAATGCGCTGCGCGCCACGCGCAGCGGTGCGGCGCCGGTCTTGAAGAAATCCGGCCAGCACAACTGGATCCACCGGCTGCCGCTGAAGATGCGCTTCAGGGCCTCGAAGCTGTTCGTCAGCGTCATTCCGGTGCTGGGGCTCGGCGCCGGCATCGGCTTCCTGTCGTCGATCATGGGTGTCGGCGGCGGCTTCATCATGGTGCCGGCGCTGATCTATCTCTTGAAAGTGCCGACCAACGTCGTCATCGGCACCTCGCTGTTCCAGATCATTTTCACCTCGGCCTACACCACGCTTGTCCACGCCACCACCAACCAGACGGTCGACGTCATGCTTGCCTTCCTGCTGATGGCGGGCGGCGTTGCCGGCGCGCAATATGGCGCCAAGGCAGGACAGAAGCTGCGCGGCGAACAGCTCAGGGCACTGCTGGCGCTGCTGGTGCTGGCGGTTGCCATCCGGCTTGCCATCGATCTCTTCGTCACGCCGCCAAACCTCTATTCGCTGACCGCCGCGGGCCTGAACTGATGCCGCGGTGGGGGATTTTTTCGGCCGCCGCTTTGCTTATCGCCGTCGCTCTGCCGGCCGCAGCGCAATCGCCGAACCCCTTGCCGGAAGGCATCCAGATCGGTCTCTCCACCGACGCCGTGTCGATCACCGCCGGTTTTTCCGGCGCCGACCTGACCATTTTCGGTTCGCTGGAAAACCCCGACCCGCTGGTCGCGCGACAGGGGCGCTACGACGTCATCGTCGTGCTCGAAGGCCCGCCGCGGCCGGTGGTGGTGCGCCGCAAGGACCGCGTGCTCGGCGTCTGGGTCAATCTGGAATCCGAGACCTTCGAGAACGTGCCGGTATCCTACTCCGTCGCCACGACGCGGCCGCTGCAGGACATCACCGAACCCAACAGCTACAAGCAGCTGTCGCTCGGCGCCTCCAACCTTTACATGCAGCCGGCCGAGGTAACCGACAGTCCGGCGACGATCGAGGAATTCACCGTGGCGCTGCGCGAGCGCAAGGCGGCGACCGGCCTCTATAGCGAGAATGTCGGCGGCGTGCAGTTCTTGTCGCAGAACCTGTTTCGCGCCACGGTGCGGCTGGCGCCCAACGTCCCGGTTGGAACGCATAAAGCCCGCGCGTTCCTGTTCAAGAGCGGCCTGTTCCTCAAGGAAAGCTCGGCCCAGCTCGAAATCCGCAAATCGGGTTTCGAACAGTCGATCTTCCGCGTCGCGCATGATTACTCCTTCCTCTACGGCGTCTTCTCCGTGTCGCTGGCCATGATCACCGGCTGGCTGGGCAGGCTGATCTTCCGCAGGGATTGACGCGCACGACCCATTTCCGGGGAAAGGGGGTTCCCCTTTTCTCAGTCTTGCGATAGACCGCCGCCTCCCAACCCTCGGGTTACACGCACAATCATTCGGCAGAACGGTCAGGCCTCTGGACGGCGCGCGCCTTGCGGACGCCCGCCACAGCGACGACCCAATGACAGGAGGCTGCAATGCACCAGGCATTTGGCGGCATCGATTTCGGCACGTCCAATTCTACGGTGGGCGTGATCCGCAACGGCCAGGCACGGCTGGTGGCGCTGGAAGGTGAACAGCCGACATTGCCAAGCGCGGTTTTCTTCAACTTCGAGGACGGTCACACCTATTTCGGCCGCCGCGCCATTGCCGACTACACCGATGCCATCGAAGGCCGGCTGATGCGGTCGCTGAAGAGCGTGCTCGGCAGTTCGCTGGCGCATGAGAAGACGCGGATCAAGGCCCGGCAGATCGGTTTCATCGACATTGTCGGCATGTTCGTCGGCCATTTGAAGAAGCGGCTTGAGGAAGATGCCGGCGCTCCGGTGGAGAACGTTGTGCTCGGCCGGCCGGTGCAATTTGTCGACGACGATGTGGAAGCCGATGCCAAGGCGCAAAGCGAGCTTGAAAAGGCGGCGCGCGCGCAAGGCTTCAAGCACATCGCCTTCCAGTTCGAACCGATCGCGGCAGCGCTCGACTATGAGCAGGACGTGAAGCGCGAGGAACTGGCGTTGATCGTCGACATGGGCGGCGGCACGTCCGACTTCTCGATCGTGCGCGTTTCGCCGCAACGCGCCCGCTCACGCGACCGCAAGGACGATATCCTGGCCAACCGCGGCATCCATATCGGCGGCACCGATTTCGACCGGCTGCTCAGCATTGCCCATGTCATGCCCAAGCTCGGCTATCTCTCGCCCACAAAAGACGGCAAGCGCAACCTGCCGGCGAGCTATTTCATTGATCTCGCGACGTGGCAACGCATCAACCTCGTTTACACCGCCAAGGCGATGACGCATCTGAGGCAGATCCGCTTCGAGGCCGTCCGCGCCGACCTTGTCGACCGCTTCATCCATATTGTCGAGCACCGTTACGGCCATGCGCTGGCCGGCCTGGTCGAACGAGCCAAGATCGCGCTGACAGATCAGGCTTCGGCTGATGTGACGGTGGCACTGCCCGGCGCGGGTTTTGCCGCCGAGATCACGCGGACCGGCCTGGAAGAGACCATCGCCGCCGACATCGAGCGGGTGTCCGCTACGGTGCGGCAGACGATTGCCGATGCCGGCATAACGGCGTCTGCGATCACCGCCGTATTCCTCACCGGCGGTTCGACCGCGATCCCGCTGGCACGGCGTGAAATCCTGTCGCTGGTGCCGCAAGCCGCCGTTATCGAGGGCGACATGTTCGGCTCGGTTGGCCTCGGCCTGGCGCTGGATGCGCAGCGGAAGTTCTCCTGAACACATAACTGCGGCTACCCACAATGACCATAAATACCCAAACGAGGCCGCACCATTTCACCCCGACCCTAGACCGATATCAGATGCCCTGAGGACGGCTATGCCGGGATGCCGTTCCCCGCTTCAGCGCCGAGATGCGCCTTGAGCGCCATCTGGGCCAGGCTTGCCCGGCGGTCACGATGGGTGATCATGGCGAAGTCGCGCTTCGGCAGTTCGAGCGGCACCGACCGGAGACTGCCCTCGGCGACGGCGCGTCCGACGACGAGGTCCGAGATGATGGTGGCGCCGGCGCCGGCCTCGATCGCCTGGCGAACCGCCTCGTTGCTCGGCAGCACCAGAAATATCTGCAGGTCGCCAAGCGATATCCCCTCGCGGCGGGCCAGGTCCTCCAGCACCTCGCGCGTGCCGGAACCACCCTCACGGATGATCCAGCGCAGCCCTCTGATATCCGGGCGGCCCGGCGCGATCTCGGCGATTTCGGGATGCGAGGCGGCGACGACCAGCATCAACCTGTCGACGTCGACCTTGGTGCGGCGGAGGATGTCTGACTCGGTGCGCCCCTCGACCAGACCGAGATCGGCGGTGCCGTCGAGCACATTGGCCTCGACCTGCCTGGTGTTGCCGATGCTGACGCTTAAGCGCACCGCCGGGTAGGCCTCGTGGAAAGAGGCCAGCCTGCGCGGCAGCCAGTAGCTGGCGATGGTCAGGCTGGCGGCGATGGACAGACTGCCGGCGACCGTCTGCGAGACATGCTCCAGCACATTTCGGGCGGCGGCGGCGCGTTCCAGCACCGCCTTGGCCTCGGGCAGGAAACGGTGGCCGGTCTGAGCCAGCTCGATGTTGCGGCCGACACGGTTGAACAGATGAACGCCATGCTGCTCTTCGAGCGCGCGGATGGCGGCCGACGCCGCCGACTGGGAGATGCCCAAAAGCTCCGCCGCCTTGGTCATATGGCCGCGTTCGGCAACGGCAACGAAAATGCGCAACTGGTCCAGCGTCATGTGTGCATTAAGAACCAATTCCGATCGAATTTACAAGAACAACTGATTAGACGGATCGATAGCTTTATTCTACTTTTTCTGCCGAAGTTAGAAAAAATTCGCCAACAAATCGCAGCCAACAAAATGATCGGGCGGTTCAGATCCCTGTTTGCGCATTGGACCCGTGGCCTCAGGCGGCGGCTGGCCGGCGACCGCTATCATCCTGAAGAACACTATATGCGTGGCCCCGGACCGAAGACGCGGGCCAAATTCGCAGGTAGCAAAAGCACGCCGGCATCATGAACCCAGCTGCGCCGCGCGGGGCCAATTCCGCACCGTCGCAACGGCCGCTTGCCGACACGCGCGCGCCGGATGAAGGCGACGGCGTCGACACCTCGCCCGATGTCTCCGACAGCATCGCCAAGACCACCTGCTATATGTGCGCCTGCCGCTGCGGCATCGACGTCCATATCAAGAACGGCAAGGTGCGCTACATCAACGGCAACAAGGACCATCCGGTCAACCGCGGCGTAATCTGCGGCAAGGGCAGCTCCGGCATCATGCAGCACTACAGCCCGGCGCGGCTGAAGAAGCCGCTGTTGCGCAGCGGCCTGCGCGGCTCGGGCGAATTCCGCGAGATCGAGTGGGAGGAAGCGTTTTCGATTGCGACCGGGCGGCTATCGAATATCCGCCGGGCCGATCCGAAAAAGCTCGCCTTCTTCACCGGGCGCGACCAGTCGCAGTCGCTGACCGGCTGGTGGGCGAGCCAGTTCGGCACGCCGAACTTCGCCGCCCATGGCGGCTTCTGCTCGGTCAACATGGCGGCCGGCGGGCTCTACACGATCGGCGGCTCGTTCTGGGAGTTCGGCGAGCCGGACTGGGACAATACGAAATACTTCATGCTGTTCGGCGTCGCCGAGGACCATGATTCCAACCCGATCAAGATCGGCTTGGGTAAACTCAAGGCGCGCGGCGCCAAGGTGGTGTCGATCAACCCCTGTCGCACCGGCTACAACGCCATTGCCGACGACTGGATCGGGATCCGGCCCGGCACCGACGGCCTCTTCGTCTTCGCCCTAATCCATGAACTGCTGAAGGCAGGCCGCGTCGATCTCGATTATCTGCTGCGCTACACCAACGCCCATGTGCTGGTCGTCCAGGAGCCGGGCGCGGTCGATGACGGGCTATTCCTGCGCGACAGCGACAACAATCTTCTCGCGTGGGACAGAGTGGCGAAGACAACCGTCAACGCAGCCGATGCGGATGCGAAGCCGGCGCTGACCGGCAGCTTCACGTTCGCCGGCCGCCGCTGCGTGCCGGTGTTCCGGCTTATCGCCGACCGCTACATGGACGACAGCTACGCACCCGATGCGGTCGCGGCACGATGCGGCATTCCGGCCGACACCATCCGCCGGATCGCTGCCGAACTCGCCCACGTCGCCTTCGAACAGACGGTCGAACTGCCGGTTGCGTGGACCGACTGGGCCGGACGCCGGCACGAGACGATCAAGGGACGGCCGGTGTCGATGCATGCCATGCGCGGCATCTCGGCCCACTCCAACGGCTTTCACTCCTGCCGCGCCATCCACCTGCTGCAGGTGCTGCTCGGCACGGTGGACGTGCCCGGCGGCTTCCGTTTCAAGCCCCCCTACCCGCGCTCGGCGCCCCCGGGACCGAAGCCGGCCGGCAAGGTGGTCAGGCCGATGACGCCGCTCGACGGCATGCCGCTCGGCTTCGTCTGCGGGCCGGACGATCTCCTGGTCGACGAGGCCGGCACGCCTTTGCGCATCGACAAGGCTTATTCCTGGGATGCGCCGCTCGCCGCGCATGGGCTGATGCATACGGTCATCCGAAATGCGTGGGCCGGTGACCCGTACCCGATCGACACGCTGATGATGTACATGTCGAACATGGCTTGGAATTCCTCGATGAACACCGTCGAGACCATTGCCATGCTCACCGACCATGACGAAGCGGGTAACTACAAGATCCCCTTCATCATCTATTCCGACGCCTATTATTCCGAGACGGTGCCGTTCGCCGATCTGGTGCTGCCCGACACCACCTATCTCGAACGTCACGACTGCATCAGCCTGCTCGACCGGCCGATCAGCCATGCCGACGGGCCGGGCGACGCGATCCGCCATCCGGTGGTCGAACCGGACCGAGATGTCAGGCCGTTCCAATCGGTGCTGATCGAACTTGGCGCTCGGCTTGGCCTGCCCGGCTTCGTCGAGGACGATAGCTCGGCCAGATATGCCGACTATGCCGACTACATCGTCAATCACGAACGCACGCCCGGCATTGGGCCGCTCGCCGGCTGGCGCGGCAAGGACGGCACGTCTGTCGGCGAGGGCGAAGTCAATCCCGACCAGTTGCAGCACTACATCGACAATGGCGGCTTCTGGCACCAGGATTTTGCTGAGGACCAGCGCTATTACAAGATGGCGAACCGCTCCTATCTCGACTTCGCAGAGCAGATGGGGTTCATCCCCAAGGCCGAGCCGATCGTGTTCCAGCTCTATTGCGAACCGATGCAGCGCTTTCGCCTCGCCGCGCGCGGTCATGGTCGCGTCCAACCGCCGGAGAGCGAGCGCCAGCGCATCGAGACCTATATGGACCCGCTGCCGTTCTGGTTTACGCCGTTCGAGGAGGCCGCCGTCGATCCGCAGAAATATCCGCTGCATGCGCTGACGCAGCGGCCGATGCACATGTATCATTCCTGGGGTTCGCAGAACGCGTGGCTGCGGCAAATCACCAGCCAGAACCGCCTGTTCGTGCACCACAAGACCGCGGCGGGCCTCGGCCTTTTCGACGACGACTGGGTGTGGATCGAAAGCATCAATGGCCGGGTGAAGGGGCAGATCAAGCTGGTCGACGGGGTCAATGCGGATACGGTCTGGACATGGAACGCCATCGGCAAAAGGCGCGGCAGCTGGGGGCTTAAGGACAACGCTGCCGAGAGCAATCGCGGCTTCCTGCTCAACCACATTATCGGCGACCAGACATCGGCTGACGCGAAAGGCAAACGCTATTCGAATTCCGATCCGGTGACCGGCCAGGCGGCGTGGTTCGACCTCAGGGTACGCATCCTCAAATGCTCTGATGAGGAAGCCGGCTTCACCGAACCGCAATTCGAGCGTTTCAGCCAGCCGCCAAATGTCGAGCCTTCGCCCGACATCCTTCGCTTCGGCGCCGAGTTCCGCGTCAATAGGGAAGCCGTGGAATGACCTGCCTTCCCGCCCATACAGACAAGAAGCTTGGCCTGGTCATCGACCTCGACACCTGCGTCGGCTGCCAGGCCTGCGTCACCGCCTGCAAGGAGTGGAACACCGGCGGCCACATGGCGCCGCTGACCGACATCGACCCCTATGGCGGCCATGTCGACGGCGTCTGGTTCAACCGCGTGCACAGCTACGAGCACACGACCGAGGCGGGCGGGCGCACGGTCAACTTTCCGCGCTCCTGCCTGCATTGCGAGACGCCTGCCTGCGTCACTGTCTGCCCGACCGGCGCGTCCTACAAGCGGGCGTCGGACGGCATCGTGCTGATCGACGAAAGCAAATGCATCGGCTGCAAACTGTGCAGCTGGGCGTGCCCCTATGGCGCGCGCGAATTCGACACCGATGTCGGCGTGATGAAGAAATGCACGCTTTGCGTCGATCGCATCTACAATGACAATCTGGCCGAGGAAGACCGCGTGCCGGCCTGCGTTGCCGCCTGCCCGACCAGCGCCCGGCATTTCGGCGATCTCGGCGATCCCTCGTCGGCTGTCTCGCAACTGGTGGCGGAGCGTGGCGGCGTCGACCTGATGCCGGAGATGGGCTACAAACCGACCAACAAATATCTGCCGCCGCGCGCCCAGCGCGCCGCATCGGTGCCGGCGCCAAGGCTCGAGCCAGTCACGGCCGAAGGCGGTTTTCTCGGCTGGATCGACCGCATGCTTTCGAACTGACCAATGCATCCAGCCTTTTCCGTCGTCTTCTTCACAACTGCCACAGGAGCGGGCTACGGCCTGCTGGCGCTGCTTGGCGTGCTTGGCGGACTGGGTTTTATCCCGGCCCATTTCTGGCTCGGCCTTATCGGCATGGGGCTGTCGCTCGGCCTGATCGCCGCCGGCCTATTGTCCTCGACCGGCCATCTCGGCCGCCCCGAACGTGCATGGCGCGCCTTCTCGCAATGGCGCAGTTCCTGGCTGTCGCGCGAAGGCGTGGCCTCGGTCGCGACCTTCATTCCCGCCGGGCTGTTCGGCATCGGCTGGGTGTTTTTTGGCCGCACCGGAGGCTGGATGGCCATCGCCGGGTTTCTCGCAACTATCGGCGCAATCGTCACCGTCTGCACCACCGGCATGATCTATGCCTCGCTGAAGCCGATCGCGCAGTGGCATAGCCCGTATACGCTGCCGGGCTATGTCATCTTTTCGGCGATGACCGGCAGCGTGCTGTTGAACGCGCTGCTGCAGGCTTTCGCCATCAGCCCGACCGCCGTTGCGGTAGCCGCCCTGCTGCTGACCTTGCTCGGCTGGGGCTGGAAGCTGGCGACGTGGCGATACAATGACGCGCTGGAGATTGCGAGCACCGCCAACACGGCAACGGGGCTCGCCGGGGGTACAGTGCGCTCACTGGAATGGCCGCACACCGAAGAGAACTACCTGCTCAAGGAAATGGGCTTTCGCATCGCGCGCAAGCACGGCGCCAGGCTGCGTCGTATCACGCAGGTGCTGGCTTTCGCCTTGCCTGCCCTGCTGCTTGCTGTTCTGTTCGCTTTGCCCTGGCCGTTCGCAGCGGCGCTGTCGGTGCTTGCGGCAATCGTCCAGTTTGCCGGCATGCTGGTCGAGCGCTGGCTGTTCTTCGCCGAGGCCAAGCACACCGTCACCCTCTATTACGGCCGGTAGAGCGTCCCGCCGTCAGGCGGCCCGTGCTCGTGGCGCCGCCGGCAAATCCTTAAGCAGGATTTCGATCGCGGCATCGATTACAGCTGTCCTGCGGTCGTGCGCGTAAAGGCCGTATTGGACCGTGAGCGGCTCGGGCAGGCCGGCTGACGTCTTCAGCACCCGCATCGAAGCGGTACGCACGGATTCGGGCGGAAGCAGCCCGACGCCCAGCCCGTTCTCGATCGCCGCCTGCAGGCCGGTGACGCTCTGGCACGACAGGACGATCCTATACTGCCGGCCGGCGGCGACCAGCGCCTCGATCATACGCCTGCGCCAAGGGCAGGTTGCGCCGAAGGCGGCGAGATCGAGTGGCCGGTCATGGTCCAGCACATAGTCCTGGGCGCAGACCCACTGCAGTTCGACGTTCCAGGTCGTCACTGCATCGGCCGCGACGACGGATGTCGGGGCAATCATGACATCCAGCGCATCCTCGCTCCACAGCCGTCCCAGCGCGACGCTGTGCTCGACCATCGCGTCGAGGCTGATGTCGGGATATGTGCGATGCAGCCGCCCAAGCGCGGCCGAAAGCGCGGCCGTGGTGACCTCTTCGGCAAGACCAATACGCACGCCGCCGCCAATGCCAGCCTGCTGCAGACGCGCCACCGCTTCATCGCCGAGAGCGAGGATGCGGGTCGCGTATCCCAGAAAGAGCTCTCCCTCCGCAGTTGGTACGACACCGCGGCCGGTGCGCTGGAACAGATGCCGTTGGAGCAGGCCCTCCAGCCGGCGCATCTGCATGCTCAGCGCCGATTGGGTCTTGCCGGTCTGCGCGGCGACCCTGCTCAGGCTACCTTGCCGGCAGACCGCGACATAGGTGCGGAGAAGGTCGAGGCCGATCTGTTCAGATATCATCTTGTTTGAACTCTGATGTCATCGGTATCAGTCTACAATGATATCCCGCCACGCGCTATCTCACACTCAAGAGAACAGCGCAGGCAAGAAAACCATGAAAGCGATCCGTGTTCACCGCCATGGCGGGCCAGATGTGCTCGCCTACGAAGATGTCGACATCGGCCAGCCCGGACCGGGCGAGGTGCGCGTGCGCAACCGGGCGGTCGGTCTCAACTTCGTCGACATCTATTTTCGCACCGGCGAATACGCGCCGCCCGCTCTGCCATTCATTCCCGGCAATGAAGGCGCCGGCGAAATCGTCGCCGTCGGTGAAGGCGTCAGCGGCTTCGCGCCTGGCGACCGAGTCGCCTATGTCGAGACCCTCGGCGCCTATGCCGAAGAACGCATCGTGCCAGCGCATTTCGTCGTGCATCTGCCCGACGCCATCGATTTCGAGACGGGCGCGGCCATGATGCTGAAGGGGCTGACGGCGCAATATCTGCTGCGTCGCACGTTTCGCGTCGAGGCGGGCCATACAATCCTGGTGCATGCCGCGGCGGGCGGCGTCGGCCTCATCCTGACGCAATGGGCAAAGCATCTCGGCGCCATCGTCATCGGCACGGTCGGTTCACCCGAAAAGGCCGAACTTGCGCGCGCCAATGGCTGCGACCATGTCATCGACTACAGCAAAGAGAATTTCGCCGCACGGGTGAAAGAGGTCACCAACGGCGAAGGCTGCCACGCCGTCTATGACGGCGTCGGCAACGCGACCTTCCCCGCCTCGCTCGACTGCCTGCAGCCGTTCGGCACCTTCGTCAGCTACGGCACAGCGTCGGGGCCGATCCCGCCCTTCGACATCATGCTTTTGATGCAAAAGGGTTCGCTGTTCGCCACCTGGCAGTTGCTGTTCCATCATCTCGCCAGGCGTGAGGACGTCGTTGCCATGAGCGAGGATCTGTTCAGCGTCGTCCTCAGCGGCGCAGTGAAAATCCCGGTGCACACAAGCATGCCGCTTGCCGAAGTGGCGGAGGCGCACCGCCGGCTCGAAGCACGGCAGACGACAGGCGCAACCGTGCTTATACCGTAGAAACTCAGCCCGGCCGCAGCATCGAACCGGAAATGGCGAAGATGCGCGCGGCGCCCATCATATAAGCTATCAACGTCTCGCGGCGGAACAGGCCGGCATAGGCGCGGTCGAGCACGTTGAGCGAGCCGGTATAAGCGCCGAAGGCCGGCATGATCATGCGGCCGCCATCGCCGGCAAAGCAGCGCCGCCGCACCGAGCGGCCCTGCTGGACGATGCGGGCGCAAGGGTGAAGATGGCCGGCAACTTCGCCCTCGGTTCTTATCTTCGACGGCTCGTGGCGGAACAGCAGCGAGCCGATGGCGAGTTCGCGCACCGTCTCGCCGGGCAAATCCGCCGGCGCTTCCGGGTCATGGTTGCCGGCGACCCAGAACCAGTCGCGGCCGGCCATCAATGCTTCCAGCCGATCTCGGAAGGTTTGATGCATGCGCTCGGCGCCGCCGCCGTCGTGGAAGGAGTCGCCCAGGCTGATGACGATGGCCGGCTGGTAGTCCGCGATTACCGCCTGCAGCCGGAGCAGAGTGGCGCCGGTATCGTAGGGCGGGATCAGTGCGCCGCGCCTGGCGAAGGACGAGCCCTTTTCCAGATGCAGGTCGGAGACCGCGAGCAGCCTCAGATCGGGGAAATAGAGCACGCCGCGCGAATCACAGACCGCGCGCTCGCCCGCGATGCCGACAAAATCGGCCTCGGCGATCAGCGATGCCCGCGCCAGCGAAAAATTCATTCCTCAACCATCCCAGGACCCATGGCTTCCTCGACCAAAGTCGCGGCATCCATCAGCAGCGTTTCGTCGGCCTCGCCATTCACCGGCATCTTGCCGATTTCGAGCATGATCGGCACGGCCAGCGGCGATATCTGTTCGAGTGCCTTATGCACGATTCGACCCTGGATACGCGAGAGCATGTCGGCAAGTCTGCTGACATCGAGCAGACCGGTCGCCGCGTCGGCGCGCGTCGCCTGCAGCAGGATGTGGTCGGGCTCATGGCTGCGCAGCACGTCATAGATCAGATCGGTCGAGACGGTGACCTGACGGCCGCTTTTCTCCTGTCCCGGGTGGCGCTTCTCGATCAGGCCTGAAATCAGCGCGCAGTTGCGGAAGGTGCGCTTGAGCAGCCAGCTGTCGGCCAGCCAAGCCTCGAGGTCGTCGCCCAGCATGTCCTGGTCGAACAGAGCGCCAAGCGAAGGTTTCCGCGATTTGAACATCGCGCCCATATCGCCCAGCGACCAGATGGCCAATGCGTAGTCGGTGGCGACGAAGCCAAGCGGCCTGGCGCCGGCCCTGTCCAGCCGGCGGGTGAGCAGCATGCCGAGCGTCTGGTGCGCCAGCCTGCCCTCGAAAGGATAAGCGACGAGATAGTGACGGTTGCCGCGCGGAAAGGTCTCGATCAAGAGGTCGTCGCGTTTGGGCAATACCGATTTGTCGGCCTGGTAACGCAGCCAATCCGAAACCTGCTCGGGCAGCTTCTTCCAGCGCTGCGGGTCGTCCAGCATGGCGCGCACCTGCTCGGCGAGGTAGGTCGAGAGCGGAAATTTGCCGCCGCCATAATAAGGCACCTTGGCGTCGCTTCCCGGCGCATTCGAGACGAAGCATTCGTTCTCGCGGATGCCTTCGAAGCGCAGGACTTTGCCGGCAAACATGAAGGTGTCGCCATGCGTCAGCGTTTCGAGGAAGGCCTCCTCGATCTTGCCCAGAACCCGGCCGCCGTGCGAAGCCGAGCCTTTGCTGCCGGCCTTGACGTAACGCACATTGAGCGCCGGCACCTCGATGATCGTGCCGACATTCAGCCGGTATTGCTGGGCAACGCGCGGATTGGAGACCCGCCACATGCCGTCCTTGTTGAGGCGGATTCGGGCGTAGCGCTCGTAGTTCTTCAGTGCGTAGCCGCCGGTGGCGACGAAATCAATGACGCGGTCGAATGTCGGCCGGTCGAGGCTGGCATAGGGCGCTGCTGTCAGCACTTCCTCGTAGAGATCGTCGGCGCGAAACGGCGCCCCGCAGGCGCAGCCCAGCACATGCTGGGCCAGCACATCGAGCCCGCCATTGACCAGCGGCGGCGTATCCTGGGCGCCCAGATAGTTGGCGTCCAGCGCTGCCCGGCACTCCAGCACCTCGAAACGATTGGCCGGGATGAGGATCGCCTTCGACGGCTCGTCCATGCGGTGGTTGGCACGGCCGATGCGCTGCGCCAGCCGGCTGGCGCCCTTGGGCGCCCCGACATGCACGACCAGATCGACGTCGCCCCAATCGATGCCGAGATCGAGCGTCGAGGTGGCGACGATGGCACGTAAGGCATTGTCTCCCATCGCCTTCTCGACGCGGCGGCGCTGGGCGACATCGAGCGAGCCGTGATGCAGCGCGATCGGCAAGGTATCCTCGTTGACCCGCCATAATTCCTGAAACAGCAGCTCGGCCTGGCTTCGGGTGTTGACGAACAGCAGCGTGGTCTTGTGGCGCTTGATCTCGCGATAGATTTCCGGCGTGGCGTAGCGCGCCGAATGGCCGGCCCAAGGCACGCGCTCCTCCGAATCGAGGATGGAAATTTCGGGCTTTGCACCGCCGGTGACAACGATGAGCTCAGACATGTCCCCCGGAGGATTCTGGCTCACCAGCCAGCGCCGCAACTCGTCGGGCTCGGCCACCGTTGCCGACAGACCGATCGTCTGCAGGCCGGGCACGATGCTGCGCAGCCGCGCCAGCCCGAGCGCCAGCAGATGGCCGCGTTTCGATGTCACCAGCGAATGCAACTCGTCGAGCACGACATAGCGCAGATCCTCGAAGAAGCGCCCGGCATCGCCGGCCGCGATCAGCAGCGCCAATTGCTCGGGCGTGGTCAAAAGGATGTCGGGCGGCGCCAGTTTCTGGCGCTGCCGCTTGTGCGAAGGGGTGTCGCCGGTGCGCGTCTCGATGGTGACGGGCAGGCCGATCTCCTCCACCGGCTTGCCGAGATTGCGCTCGATGTCGACGGCCAGCGCCTTCAGCGGCGAGATGTAGAGCGTATGGATGCCGCGCCGTGCCATACCGGCTTTGCGTCTGGGGCGGTTGGCCAGTTCGGTCAACGATGGCAAGAAGCCGGCCAGTGTCTTGCCGGCGCCGGTCGGTGCGATCAAGAGCACCGATTGCCCGGCTTGAGCCTTCGCCAGAAGCTCGATCTGGTGAGCGCGCGGCGACCAGCCTTTTTCGCCAAACCATCTGATGAATGGCTCGGGCAGAAGGACGGCGGCATTCTGTTTGGCAAGGCGCGGCTGCTCGGTCACGCGAAAGAGGTAGCGCGACGGCGCGCGATCGCCAAGGAAAATCGGAACAAAAGGTGATCGGGTGAGCTATCCCTCGCCGCATTTAGGGGGAGAGGATGCCGGCAGGCAGGTGAGGCGCAGCGCGACCTTTCAGTCGCTGGCGTCGCCCCTCATCCGCCCTTCGGGCACCTTTCCCCGTGAACGGGGCGAAGGAAGAGGCGCTAGGGCCGCCGAAACCCCGTCGGCCCGCCATAGAGATACCCAATCCGGTCGATCGCCTCCTTCAGCCCTTCGCGCGAGACCAGCATGGTGTGGCCGTTGGCGTGGATCATGGTCTCGGCGTCGGTCATCACCGCGACATGCCCCTTCCAGAACACGAGGTCACCGCGTTTCAGCCCGGCATAATCGGGTCCCGGATCGAGCGGCTCGCCGAGGCCTGCCGCTTGCATGTCGGAATCACGCAGCACATTGCGGCCGGCCATGCGCATGGCCAGTTGCACGAGGCCAGAACAGTCAATGCCGAAGCCGGAGGTGCCGCCCCAGAGATAGGGCGTGCCGAGAAACATCTCGGCGACCGAGACATAGTCGGCGGCGATATCACTGACCGGGCGCACATGGCCGGCAATGAGCGCCTCGCCGGAGGGCAACAGCGCATAGTCCGTGCCGCGCGTTTCGGCAGCGCCGGTCACCGTCACCGTCGAGCCCATCGACAATTGGCCGCTGATCGGGAAGCGCAGATCCGGGCCGGGATAGAGAAAAGTGCGCGGCGCCGTGACGATGTGGGTTGGCGCATGCTCGCGTGCGCCCAGCATGGTGGCGCCGACGTAGCCGACATAGCCGTCGCGTTCGGCCTGGACCCAGGCCCATCCCTCGGCTTCCTCGAAGACAAGCACATCGTCGCCGAACAGAATTTGCGTGTTGACGCCGGCATCCGGGCGCGGTGCCTTACGCAGGTCAGCCACGGAGGCTGTGATCCGGGCCGGACGGCCGGTGACGAAGCGATCGGCCGAAACCTCCCCTTTCAGCCTGGCATCGGCGAGGTCGGAACGGAAGGCGTGGAGGCGGGCATCCCTGGCAGTCAAATCGGTACTCGTTCTAATTCATGGATTGATCAGATGGGCAGTTCATGAGCCCTGGCAACGATACCATCCCCGAAGCGCTCGACAAAGAGCGCGCCTTCGACCGTGCGCCGGATCAGCACATTGCGCTTGTCGAGCTCGTCGCGATGGCGTGACACCAGTTTCAGCGCACCCATCGTGTCGAGCGCCCGGGTGATAACCGGCTTGGTGACATTGAGGCGGGCGGCTAGACCGCGCACCGTGTGCGGCGGCGGGTCGAGATAGATGGTGAACAGGATCGCCGTCTGGCGCATGGTGAGATCTGGCGCGCCGGCGCGCACCTGCGACAGCATCACCTGCTGCCACAGCCGCATCGCCTGGCTCGGACGCATCGAAATCGACATCGCCCGAGCATGACGGCAAATTGTTTCGGTTCCGTTTCAGTTTTGGTGGCCGTCTCAGGGCGTCAGGCATAGCGCCTCGAAATGACCCGCTCCAGTGCACGGATGCCTTGCGCCTCTCCGCCGGCGGGTCCGTAGGGGCGATCGGACGGGTTCCAGGCGAAGATGTCGAAGTGCGCCCAGCCCGTTGTCCGTTCGACAAAGCGCTTGAGGAAAAGCGCCGCGGTGACCGAACCGGCGAAGCCGTCGGTGGTGACGTTGTTGATGTCGGCGATCTTCGACGCCAGCCTGGCGTCATAGGGCCGCCACAACGGCATGCGCCACAACGGATCCTCGACGGCCACCGAGGCCGCAGCCAGTTCGGACGCCAGCGCTTCGTCGCCAGTGTAGAAAGGCGGCAGATCGGGCCCGAGCGCGACACGCGCTGCCCCGGTCAGCGTCGCCATGTCGATCAGCAGTTCCGGCTCCTCGTCATCGGCCAGCGCCAGCGCGTCGGCCAGCACCAACCGCCCTTCGGCGTCGGTGTTGCCGATCTCGACGGTAATGCCCTTGCGGCTGGTCAGTACATCTCCAGGCCGGAAAGCGTTGCCGGCAATCGAATTCTCGACCGCCGGGATCAGGACGCGCAGCCGCACCTTCAGCCCGGCAGCCATGATCATCGAGGCCAGGCCCAGCACATTGGCGGCGCCGCCCATATCCTTCTTCATCAAGAGCATGCCCGAGGACGGCTTGATGTCGAGGCCGCCAGTGTCGAAACAGACACCCTTGCCGACCAGCGTCACCTTCGGCGCGCCTTCCGGTCCCCAAACCATATCGATCAGGCGCGGCACTCCGACCGAGGCCCGGCCGACCGCATGGATCATCGGGAAATTCTGCTTCAGGAGATCATCCCCCTTGATCACCGATACCTCGGCCTTGTGAGTGGCCGCCAGGGTCCGTACGGCCTTCTCCAACTCGTCCGGTCCCATGTCGCTGGTCGGCGTGTTGACGAGGTCGCGCGCCAGGAAGACGCCGTCGGCGATGCGCCGGACACGACCCGCATCGGCGCCGGACGGCAGCGCAAAACGCAACGCCTTGCCTGATTTCTTGCCGTAGCGAGTGAAGACATAGCCGCCGAGCACCAAGCCTATGGCCGCGAGTTCCGGCTCGGCTGGAGCGGCGGCAAAATGCCAGTCGCCTTCCGGCAAGGCTCTCGCCAGCATGCCGACGGCCAGCGCGCCCTCGCCATCACCGACGCCGAACAAGGCGCCGGCAAGGGAACCGTTGTCGCCGGGGACGGCGAGCGTCCTGCCGGCTTCGCCGGAAAAGCCGTTGGCGGCCGCCCATGCGGTCATGGAAGGCGAAAGTCCCAAGGCCTCCAGTCCATCCCTCGCGACCAGATGGACCGGCAAGGCAGTGTTTAGTGTCTCGATGAGTTCGACGGGCATTTGATGGTCTCCGGGAGGCTTGCAGGTCGTCCTCAGTCAAGTGACAGGGACGTCGAATGATTTCAACATCTATGCACAGGGGCCGGGCATGGGACGTGCCAGGCCAAAGGCTTCCGGCGGGCCGTTCACCGATCCGACGGCTCACTTTTTAACTGTCCGTTAGGGTTAACAGAATATTTCTGCGGGGATGAAGATGGCCACGTGAATGGCCACGCGCAGGAATGGAGAGCCCCGTGCCGATGCCCACCAACCGCAGGATGAACGTCACGGGCAAACGGTTGGTCACCACGGCACTGCTGATGGCGCTGGCGGCCGGTGTTGCCGGGTGCGGAACCAGCAAGCTCACGACCGGCTCGATCGGGCGCACCAGCGGCAAACCGCTGGAAACCATGTCGGCCAGCGAGTTGCACGGGGCGACCGGGCGGCTGGGCGAATCCTACGCAAAGAACCCCAACGACAAGCGGCTGGCGACAAATTTTGCGGCGGCGCTCCAGATGGACGGCGATGCCGACCAGTCGCTTGCCGTGATGCGCAAGCTGGCGATCGCCTACCCCAAGGATCGCGACGTGCTTGCCGCCTACGGCAAGGCGCTGGCCGCCAACGGCCAGTTCGAGCCGGCGCTCGACGCCGTGCGCCGGGCGCAGACGCCGGAATATCCGGACTGGCGGCTGATGTCGGCCGAGGCCGCCATTCTCGACCAGCTTGGCCAGAAGGATGAAGCGCGCCAGAACTACCGCAAGGCGCTGGACCTAAAGCCGAACGAACCCTCGATCCTTTCCAATCTCGGTATGTCCTATGTGCTGGAAGGCGATCTGCGCACCGCCGAGACCTATATGCGCTCGGCAGCCCAGCAACCGAATGCCGACAGCCGGGTGCGCCAGAACCTTGCGCTGGTCGTGGGACTGCAGGGCCGCTTCGACGAGGCCGAGAAGATCGCGTCGCAGGAGCTTTCACCCGAACAGGCGCAAGCCAATGTAGCCTATCTTCGCCAGATGCTTGCCCAGCAGAACGCCTGGAGTCAGCTCAAGGATCAGGACAAGGCAAAGCCGGCGACCAACTGAGCGCCGCATGGGCGCCGGCTCCGCACAGCGCAAAATCCGTCCACATCTCAAAGCTGAAAACAAGAGCCGCACTGCATTGGCAGTGCGGCTCTTTTGTATGGCTGCAACGAGGCCTACTGGCTTGAGGAATTGTGCTGGTCGCCGAAGATGCCGCGCTGACTGACCTGAATGCCGGCTGGGCCCAGAATGATAGCGAACAAAACCGGCAGGAAGAACAGGATCATCGGCACGGTAAGCTTCGGCGGCAGGGCGGCGGCCTTCTTCTCGGCGGCATTCATGCGCATGTCACGGCTTTCCGAGGCCAGCACGCGCAATGCGTGCGCCACGGGTGTGCCGTAGCGTTCGGCCTGGACCAGCGCCTGGGACACTGACTTCACCGACTCCAGGCCGGTACGAGCCGAGAGGTTTTCATAAGCCTGCTTGCGCTCCTGCAGATAAGAGAGTTCGGCGTTGGTCAGCACGAATTCCTCCGCCAGCGCCACCGACTGCGAACCGATCTCCTCGGAGACCTTGCGCAAGGCGGCCTCGACCGACATGCCCGATTCGACGCAGATCAGCATCAGGTCGAGCGCATCCGGCCACGCCGCCTGGATCGACTGCTTGCGCTTGGCGGCACGATTGTTGACGTAAAGGATCGGCGCGTAGAAACCGGCGTAGGCGACAAGGATGCAGACGAACAGTTTCACGAAGGCCGGCCGGTCAGGCAGTCCGCCGAGCACGAACAGATAGATCGCTGCCAGCGCGAAACCCACAAACGGCAGGATCAGGCGGAAAAACAGGAAGCGCGTCAGCGGGTTTTGGCCACGAAAGCCCGCCACCTTGAGCTTCTGCAACGTGCCTTCATCGGCCAACGCACGCCGCAGGTCGAGCCTGTCGACGATGTTGCGCATGCCGATCGACTGCTCTTCGCGCAGCCCCTTGCGGCGGCGATCGGCTTCGTTGGCAAGCCGCGAGCGCTGCTTGGCGCGCAATTCGTCACGCTCCAGCGCCACCGATTTCATGCGCGCCTTGAGCTGATTGCCGCCAAGCGCCGGCAGCAACGTGAAGACGGTCGCGAACACCGCAACGCCGACCAGCAATGCGATCAGGAAGGCAGGATCGGTCAGCGATTTTACGACTTGGTCGGTCATCCGTTTTCAGTCTTTTCGTTCGAGCTTTCCAAGGTGGGCCTAAACTTCAAAGTTCATCATCTTGCGCATCACCAGAATGCCGATCGACATCCACACGCCGGAACAGCCAAGGATCAGATTGCCGGTGCTGGTGGTGAACAGCGGCATGATGTAGTTCGGGCTTGACAGATAGACGAGAAGGGCGACGACAATAGGCAGCGCGCCGATGATGACGGCCGACGCCTTCGCTTCCATGGACAGCGCCTGGACCTTGGCCTTCATTTTCTTGCGATCGCGAAGCACGCGCGAAAGGTTGCCTAGCGCCTCGGAGAGATTACCGCCGGCCTGTGACTGGATCTGGATAACGATTCCGAAGAAACTTGCCTCGCTGCACGGCATGGTCTCAGCCATGCGCAAGGTGGCGTCGGGGATGGACATGCCAACCTGCTGCGAATCGACGATCCGGCGGAACTCGGTCTTGACCGGCTCCGGCGATTCATTGGCGATCAGGCGAATGGCGTCGTTGAGCGGCAGGCCGGATTTGACGGCGCGCACGATGATGTCGAGGGAGTTGGGAAATTCGTTGAGGAACGCCTTGACCCGGCGCGCGCGGCGAAACGAGACGAACCAGCGTGGCAGGCCGAGCGCGCCGGCCAGAAGCGTACCCGGCAGGACAAGTAGCGGCGCGCCGGCGAGATAGGCGAGCACCGTCAGCGCGATGCCGCAAATGACGGAGTAGATATAGAAACGCTCGATCGAGACCTGCATGCCGGCCTGACGAATCTGGGCCTTCAACGGCGGCTTCTTGACGGCGAGTTCGTTGGTTTTCTGCTTTTCGTCGAGCTGTTTCAGCGTGTCCTGGACAGATTTACGCCGCTTGACCGCCTCCGCGACACGGTCGCGCGAAGCCTTGACGACCGAACGATCGGTCTCGGCGGCCTTGATCGTCTCGAGCCGCTTGCCGGCCTGCTTCTCGTTGCTCATCTTGGTGAACAGGAAGGCATAGGCGACCGCACCGGCGCTGAAGCCGGCGAGCACGATGAACGCCAGTACGGTGGTATCAATTCCGAACATCGACCTCAGTCCCCACGCCTCGATATGCGTTAGTCAGCGCGTTTCTCCATCGATTCCAGAGCGTTGGCGAGGCGCTGTTCCTCGCCATAGTAGCGGGCGCGATCCCAGAAATGCGGACGGCCGATGCCGGTCGACACATGCTCGCCAAGCAGCCTTCCGTTCGAGTCCTCGCCCTTGATGTTGTAGAGCACGATGTCCTGCGTGATGATGACGTCACCTTCCATGCCGATCACCTCGGTGATGTGGGTGATGCGGCGCGAGCCGTCGCGAAGGCGTGCTGCCTGGATGATGACATCGACGGAGCCGACGACGATTTCACGCACGGTCTTCTGCGGCAGCGAATAGCCGCCCATGGCGATCATCGATTCGATACGGTTCAGGCATTCGCGCGGGCTGTTGGAGTGGATCGTTCCCATCGACCCGTCATGGCCGGTGTTCATCGCCTGCAGCAGGTCGAAAACCTCCGGTCCGCGCACTTCGCCGACGATGATGCGTTCGGGCCGCATGCGCAAGCAGTTCTTGACCAGGTCGCGCATGGTCACCTCGCCTTCGCCCTCGAGATTGGGCGGGCGGGTTTCGAGACGTACCACGTGCGGCTGCTGCAGTTGCAGTTCGGCCGAGTCCTCGCAGGTGATGACGCGTTCCTCGCGGTCGATATAGTTGGTCAAGCAGTTGAGCAGCGTCGTCTTGCCGGAGCCGGTACCGCCGGAGATGACGATGTTGCAGCGGACGCGGCCGATAATCTTGAGTATCTCGGCGCCCTGCGGCGAGATGGCGCCGAACTTGACCAGCTGATCGAGCGTCAGCTTGTCCTTCTTGAACTTGCGGATGGTGAGCGCGGTGCCGTCGATGGAGAGCGGCGGCGCGATCACGTTGACGCGAGACCCGTCAGGAAGACGGGCGTCACAGATCGGGCTCGATTCGTCGACGCGGCGGCCAACCTGGCTGACGATGCGCTGGCAGATGTTGAGCAGCTGCTGATTGTCGCGGAAGCGGATGCCGGTCTGTTCGACCTTGCCGTTGACTTCGATGTAGACGTTCTTGGAGCCGTTGACCATGATGTCGGCGATATCGTCGCGGGCGAGCAGCGGCTCCAGCGGCCCGTAGCCTAGCACATCGTTGCAGATGTCGTCGAGCAACTCTTCCTGCTCGGCGATCGACATTGCGAAATTTTTGATGGCGATGATGTCGTTGACGATATCGCGGATTTCCTCGCGCGCGCTCTCGGGATCGAGTTTCGCAAGTTGCGACAGGTCAATGGTGTCGATGAGCGCGGAGAAGACCTGGCTCTTGGTGTCGTAGTAGGTTTCGCTTTTTTCGCGCTGGATCTTTTTTGGCGGCTCCGGCGCCATCGACGGCGCCTCAACGGCACGGCGAGTTGGCGGAGTTGCCAGCGCTCCCGGCGGCGGCGCTGCCGGGGGTCGGGCAAGTACCGCCATGTCCGCAGGCGTTGCAGCAGCCGGCGCCGCTGACGCTGGCTGACGGAACTCCGGGGTGAACCGGCCGCCGTCGTCGGAGCCTCTTTTTCCAAACATGATCGACTACCAATTTCGCTTGAGAAGCGTCATTTCTTGTTACGCGAGAGCTTGCCGAGGAGGCCGCCAAGGCCTGCCTTCTTCCTGGCCTTGATTTCGCTGCGACCGGTCAGCACGTGCGCGATTTCGTTGATCATGCCGACGACCGGGCTCTTGGGATCCATCTCGCCCAGCATGCGGCCGTTGTTCGCGGCATTTCCAAACAACAACGGGTCGAAGGCGATGACCGACATCGGCGTGAGGCTGAGCGGCTCGGCGAAGTCGGAAGCGGAAATCTCGGGCCGTTTCGGCACGCCGGCCTGATTGATGATCAGTTTCGGCGGCGGATCGTTCGGGCGAAGCCGCGTCAGCATATCGACCAGATTCTTGGTGTTGCGCAGATTGGCCAATTCCGGCGTCGCAGTGATGACGATCTCGTCGGCCTTGATCAGTGTGTTCTTGGTCCAGCCCGTCCAGATATGGGGGACGTCGAGCACCAGCAGCGGCACGCTGCGCTGGGCGGTATCGATGAGTTGCGTGAAGGCATCGGGATCGAAATCATAGACACGTTCGAGGGTGGAGGGCGCGGCGAGCAGCGATAGGTGTTCGGCGCACTGGGCAAGCAGACGGTCGAGATAAACCTCGTCGACGCGTTCGGGCGAAAACACGGCCTCGGCGATGCCTTGCGCAGGGTCCTGGTCGAAGTTTATGTTGGCCGTCCCGAAAGCCAGGTCGAGATCGGCGACGACCACTTCCGACTTGAACAGCGATGACATCGCCCACGCCACATTGTGGGCGATGGTCGAGGAGCCGACGCCACCCTTGGCGCCGACGAAGGCGATCGAGCGGCCGATCGGCTCGGCTTCCGGATCGACGAAGATCGACGAAACCACCGAGACAATATCGGCCATCGACACGGGCGCGATGACGTATTCGGAAATACCGAAGCGGATGAGTTCGCGGTAAAGACCGACATCGTTGTAGTGGCCGATCACCACGACTTTAGAGGAGGGATCGCAATATTCTGAAAGCTGGGCAAGCTGCTCCAGCAACTGCTTCGGTTCGCTGCGCGACTCCAGAAGGATGAGGTTCGGCGTAGGCGCGGATTGGTAGAATTCGATCGCCGTGGCGATGCCGCCCATATGCACTTTCAGATGCGCCTTGGCCATGCGGCGATCCTCGCCGGCCCGCTCCACCGGATGCGCGACACCTTCCGTCTCGCAAAATGCCTGGATGGAAATACGCGGAACCGGCCGCAGCGCCTGCATCGCGGCAATATCCAATTGCGAGCTGTCGCCGCCGTCTACGGGCGTATCGTAGGCAAGATTGCTCATTGTCATGCTCTTTTCCGTGACTTCTCTTTCGGTCTCTACGCGGGACCGGCGCTCCTAGTACGTCACTTCCGAATTGCCGAGGAACTCGTCCGAAATACCTCTGCCGCGGTAGACGTCGATCACCGCGCCGCGGTTCTCGGCGTCGATGTCGGACGACTTTCTTGGCCCGAGCAGATCGGTCGGATTGGCGAGTTGCGCGGCGAGGTTGTTTTGAGACGAGCAGCCGTAATCGGCGTAGTGCTTGTTTTCGGAGGTTTCGAGGATGTCTTCGGGCCAGCGCCCGCATTTGTCGGTCTGGGCTCTCACCGAAATATAGGAAACGCGGATAGGCGCCGACGCTTCCGGGGAAACCGACTGGTAGGAGGTCACCACGATCCGGTTTAGCTTGATGCCGCTGGCAACCGCCAGCCTTGCGAAATCGCGCGCCGCGGCAGTCGCCGCGACCTCATTAGCCGAGCCGATCGGGGTTGCGATCGTCAGCGCCGGGGCAGCGCTCTTGTCGTAACCGTCGAGGAAGCCCAGAAGCGTGTCGCGCTGCGAGCCGGTCATGCCGCGATCGCCGGCGCCGACCGGGAGGTCGAGCTTCTGGTTCTTCTCAGCAATTACGATCGGATGCGTGGTGCGATAATCATCGGGAATTGCCCCAACCGTGATGCTGTCGCGCTTAGCGCAACCGGCAAGCGAGGCGGCGATCGCGACCGCCAGGATCGGCATTGCCGATCGGCGGATCCGGCCACGGCCAGACCATGCCGTTGCGGCAATCGCCAGTACCTTTGATGCTGACTGAGACATGTCCGCTTCCCCGCTTACTTGTAGATGAAGCCGACAACGCCGTGGTAGCGGCCGTTGGGCTTGTCGGTCTGCATGGTGCCGTAGACGCGGTTGACGCGGCCAAGGAACATGGCCGGACCATCGCCGGCGGCATTGAAATTGTCGTCCGGCTTAGCCAGGTCGTTGCGCGCCACCGGCCGAGCCAGATAAGGCGTGATGATGATGACCAGTTCAGTTTCATTGCGGACGAAATCGCGGCTGCGGAATAGCGTGCCGAGCACCGGGATCTTGGTCAGGCCGGGCAAGCCCGATACAGCCTGGCGGACGTCGTCGCGAACGAGGCCGGCAATCATCATCGAACCGCCCGACGGCAATTCGACGGTGGTGTCGGCAAGTCTCTTGCGGATCGACAGAAGCGTCAGGCCGGGCAAGCTGCCGCCGCCTTCCAGGGTGGTAGCACCTTCCGAGGTCGGCTCCGAAACCGATGTTCTGACCTTGAGGCTGATCCGACCCGCCGACAGCACAACGGGCTGGAACTCGAGGCCTATGCCGTATTCCAGCTTTTCGTTGGTGTAGGTGACCTGGCCGGTCTGGTTGTCGGTCGAAACGTTGTTCGTACGTGCCGTGATGAGATTGAATTCGCCGCCGACCCTGAACGTTGCCTTCTCGCCCGAAACCGCGGTGAGGGTCGGTTCTGCAAGCGTCTTCATGACGCCGCTTTGCTCCATGGCATTGATGTAGGCTTTGAGGCCACTGCCGCCCAAGTTAAAGCCTGAATTCTGCGAAAGCGGCTTTCCCAAACCGTAGTTGGGCGAACTCAGCGCACCGTAGGCGATGCCGTCCATGCTGCCGCTGCCAACCATGTTGACGCCGAGCTGCTTCATCACCGAGCGGCTGACTTCGGCCACGGTCACCTTCAGCGTCACCTGGTCGTCGCCGATGATCTGTAGCAGGTTGACGATCTTCGAGACCCGGCGTTCGGCATCCGGGTTGTTGATGTCGACGCCGCCATTGGCATTGCCGCCGGCCGCGGTCTGCGAATACTGGCCCGTCGTCGCTTCACCTCCGGACACGAAGATGGTTGCCAGATCAACGGCGCGCTTGGCATCGAGCGGCGTATCCACCGTCCCGGTCAGGACGACGTTGTCGTTCAGCAATTCGACCTTGATCTCGGCATTCGGAAGGAAGCGCTTGAGGTAGTCTTCCAATCCGGCGACGTCGCGTTCGACGGCCAGATCCAGGCTGGCAATCTGCTCGCCATTGGGACCGAAGACGAAGATGTTGGTTTCGCCCACCGACTTGCCGAACAGATAGATGCGCCTTGCGGTGCGGGTCACCGCATCGGCGACCGCGGGATTGGCGACAAGGATGTCGTAGGCGTCGCTCGGCAGATCGATGACGACCGATTTGTTGAGGCCGAGCTTGACACGTTGCGTGGCGGTCGAGGCCGTGACCCCGACGCTCTTTCCGGCGGCCTTGGCGTCGCCGAGGCCACTTGCATGGGCTCCGAGGAAAAGCAGGCCGACGGCTGCAGCCATGGTGACCGGCAGTTTAGCGACTAACCTCATTTCCTTGCCCCTACTTCGGAAACTTCGCCCGATTTGATCAACCGCACCGTTCCGCGCCGCCCACTGCCGGAAACGAGGTAGTCGGCTTCATCGGTACCCTTTTCCTTGTTGTCGGTGATCGAGCGCAGCGCCAGCGTCAGGCGATCGGCCATCTGCTGGGCGACGGTTATGATCTCGGCCTGCTGCGGCGTCAGCTCCAGCGTCGCCGTCTGTCCGACCCTGGTCTTCTTGCCTTCCTCGTCCTCCTGGATGGTCTGATCGATCGCCAGGACGCGGATGTTCTTGAGGATGGTCTCGGTGGTGAATCCGCTGCCGCCGTTGCCGGTGTCGGATCTGCGGGTCATGATGACGTCGACAAAATCGTTGGGCAGGATGAACCCGCCTGCCGACGTGTCAGCCGAGATCGCGGTGGCGACGGCACGCATGCCGGTGGGCAGGATCGAAGACATGAAGCTTTGCCCCTCGCCGATCAGCTTGGAGCGCCGCAGCGGCTCACCGGTGTACATCGCCATGCGGGCGACGGAGCCCTTCAGTTTCTCCCGCGCTTCGGGTTCGGCGGCACGGGTGATGAAATTCGCATTGATGCCATCGGACGGCCAGGACTCCCAGCTGAGATTGTTCTCAAGTGGGCTGCCCATCGGCACGTCGCCGGAAAGCACGAGCACATCCTGCAAGGCAATGGCCGGCGCCTGCGGGGCATCGGCGACGACCTGCTGGGGCGGGACCGCCACCATATTCTTGGCGACATAACCTGCACCACCCGCCGCAGCCACCGCCACGCCCAGAATAATCAGTCGGGATGCTGGCATCTGTCCGAACCCTCGCCTTTAGGCAACCACCTAGCCAGGCCGGACTTTGCAGCGGCAATCGTCAAAACAAGGTTAATGCAATGCTTACGATCGTGATTAATTTAAGGTTTACATAAATTGGACGGACCCGTGCTCCGACGACAGAAAGGGCGACCAGCGGCCTCTTTTCAGACCGATGTCGGAGCGGCAAAGGTTGCTTGCTGTTTCAGTTCGCCAGCTTTGCCAGTGCCCAAACCATCAGGGGTGAATCCGGATAGGTCAGCAGCCCGCCAATGCCGAGTGCAATGCCGTAGGGAACGCCAGTCGTGTCGTCGGCGAAATGGCGCAGGAATAGATTGTGGCTGGTGTAAATCGCCAGCGGCGATTTCCGGTAGAGAAGGATGGCGAGCGTCAGCAGTCCGCCGATGAACGTCGATATCACGAGATACTCGACAAGGTGAATGTTGAACCCCATCCAGACGGCGGTGCCGGCGAGCAGCTTGGCGTCGCCGCCACCCATGCCGCCGAGTGCAAACAGACCGAACGTCACGGCCAGCACCAGGCCGCCGGCGGCGAAATGCCAGCCATAGGTTGCCCAGTCCATGGCCGTCAGCGGCGCAACCAGCGCAAACACCGCCAGCAGCAGCACCGGTACGCGGTTGGCGATCGTCATCGACAGCATGTCGGAGATCGCGGCGAAGAGCATGCAAAAAGGAAAGATGACGAAGATCAACGCTTCGAGCATGGGCGCGACACCCTGTTGCCAACTGTATCCAGCCTCAGCCTAGACATATATGATTAACGATCGATGAGACTGGGTTACTCAAAACCACCCGACGCGATGAAATAAGGGCCGCCAGTCAGGCGGCCCCTATCTCTAAGGCAACCAGGGTATTACGAACCACTCACCTTACCGGCGATGGCGATGAACTTGTTGTTCAGGGCGTTGCCGAGCTGACCAGCGCCAAAAATGATGGCAAGTGCGATGAGAGCGGCGATCAGACCGTATTCGATAGCGGTCGCGCCGGATTCGTCCTTCGCGAAACGTGCGATGAGATTAGACATTCGAGAGCTCCTACTCCACGTGTTACAGCACTTCCGTCAACTTCTGTGGTGGTTGATCGGATGCTGCTAATCTACGGAGAAGCTCTTTCAATCGGCTTAATAAACAGCCTTACCGATTCCTTTCCCGCTTCGAACAGCTTGCGTGGTTAACCGTAAACTAAACGCTGGACAGTAGCTCGCCTGCCCGTGAAAAGCTGTAATTTCACGGCTATCGGCAGGACGCATTGTTATATTAGCTGGCAGCAAGATTGGAGCGAATACCCGGCGCCGGTCAAGGGTTTAACCGTTGGTTCACCAATCTCCTTCATGTTCCGTGAACAAGTTTTGCCGCTGTGGAGCGCCTCGATGACCGCCATGAAATCGTCATTCCTGCTTGTCGCGCTTCTCGCCGTCCCGGCTTTCGTGCTGCCGGCCAAGGCCGGAGCCGGCATCGAAGTGACGATGAACCAGGCCAAGATCGTCAAACTGACACGCCCCGCCGACACCATCGTCGTCGGCAATCCGGCGATCGCCGACGCCTCCGTCCAGGATGCATCGACGATCGTACTGACTGGCAAGGGGTTCGGCGTCACCAATCTGGTTGTCCTCGACCACGATGGCAGCCCGATCGTCGACGAGCAGGTGACCGTGGTGCGCCAGGACGCGTCGTCCGTGCGTATCTACAGGCGCGCCTCGGTACAGACCATGTCCTGCACGCCCTATTGCGAAAGCTCGTACAAGAGCGACTCGGAAAAGTCGTCCGAAGCCGAGATGAGCGCTGGGCAGTAAGCGCCTCAGTTGGCTCGATTGTCTCGGGAAAGCCGCGTCGGTTAGCGGCCGGTTAATGTCGCCTGGTCGAATTTAACGGTCATTCAAACCGGAGCTAAATGGGTTCTTGATAGTGGTGCTGACGGTACCGCATCAGGATCGCAGGAACGGGATATGGGCGACGTTTTGGACGAGGATTCAGAACGCGAGATCTGCAAGGCCAAGGCAGGGCGCGTGACGTTTGCCCGTCGTTTCCTTCGTGATCGGCGCGGCAGCACGGCGATAGAATTCGCGATGCTTGCGCTACCGTTTGCGGCTCTCGTCTTCGCCATCCTCGAGAGCTGCGTTTCATTTGCCGGACAGGAGGTGATGGCCAACATCACCGATGATATCGCCCGTCAGTTGCGTACTGGCCAGTTGAGGCAAGCCGATGTGACGGAAGAGAAGCTGAAGGGCTTGGTCTGCGCCAGACTCGAGATCATTGTCGCGAAGGGTTGCCCCGGTTTGCTGGTGGATCTGCGCCCGTTCAAGACCTTTGCCGGGGCAGCCAGTGCGGGTTTCACGATTTCCGGCTCGACCATCACGCTGACGGGCAAGGATCCGGATACAGGCAAGGATCCGGCTTTCGGGACCCCTACAATAGGTCCGGCAGAATCAAAGAACATGCTGCGGGTCTTTTACCCTTGGCCGGTCATGACCGATTTCATGGCTCAATACATGTCGAATATGGATGGCGGCAAGACTCTGCATTACGCGACGACAACGTGGCAAAACGAGCCATTCGACAACTGAAATTGCACGTGTAAGCAAAAGGAAAAGTGCATGTTTCGTGCGGGGGCATATCCGGGGATGTCGGTTAGCTGGAAGAGAGCGGCGCGGTTTTTTTCTGATCGGCGCGGCATAGCGGCCGTCGAGTTTGCCCTCATCGTGCCTGTCTTGCTGATCATGTATTTCATTACGATGGAGGCCTCGCAAGCCATCGAGGCCAGCAAGAAGGTCAGCCGCATCAGCTCCATGGTTGCCGACCTCGTCACGCAGCAAACGTCGGTGGTCAACGCAGATCTCACCGACATCATGAAGATCGGCAACTCCAGCCTTCAGCCTTACAACCGCTCGGTCGCCAATATCTCCATTACGGCAATCGACATCAGAACCGACCCGAACAATCCGATACCGCAAGCAAAGGTGGCGTGGTCCTGGAGCGTGCTGGATGGGAAGACTGGCCGCGACTCCAACCCGACAACTTCCACCACCGTTCCGGCGACGCTCAATGTTGCGGGGACTTTCCTCATTCGTGTCAAAACCACTCTAGCATACCAACCGATCATCTCCTGGTCGGAAGGCTCCGAAAAGCCGCTCGGATTTATCTCGGCCTTCAACGAAGGCAAGATAACGATGAGCGAAACCTACTATCTCAGGCCGCGCCGGACCACGTCGATCCCCTGCAGCGATTGCTGAAGCAGCTCTGGCCCATCCGACCCCGGCTTTATTGCGCGCCGCTGTCGGTGCTGCCCGACACCAGGCGCACGATGGAATCGGCCATCGCATAGTCACTCGCAGCGGCGAGCGTGAACCCTCCCGAATGTTTCGATTCCACGAAATCGTAGACTTCCGGCGACTGCGATCTGAGATTGGTGAGGAAGACGGTCAGTCGGCGTTTGGCTTCGGGGTCGAGATCGCTGCGGACGGCGTGAGGGCCGTATCTGAGCACGCCGGAGGTCCAGATGATCTGGAGCGCGGCTTCTGGAATGCCCGCCGCCTCCAGTCGCGCCGCCGTGCCGTCCGGATCAGCCGGCTGATCGCCAGCAATCGCCGTCCGGTTTTCCGCCGTGGCCCGCTCCCAGCCGAACAAGGCATCGGCCTGGCCATCGACCAGCATCGCTTCTGCGGCGGCAGCCGAGCCGGCATGAGCGAGGAATGGCGCATCCTGGCTGATCTTGATGCCGTCGGCCGCCAGCCCGGCGAGCGGTAGAAGCGAACCGCCGACATTGTCGGAAGGCGCCATGGCGATGCGGTGCGTTTCCAGGGCCGCGAGATCGGAAAGCCTGCCGTCGCGCGTCAAAAGCACGGAGCGGATGCCCGTGGCACCGTCGGCGTCGACCGGCGCCACAAGAGGTTCGACGCAGCCGCAGCGCTCCGAGGCGGTGGCGTAGGCGGTCGCCGAATAGACCGCGTATTGAATCCGGCCATTGGCCTGCGCCTCGATCAGCGCCGCATAGTCATGCGCGACGACGAATTCCACCTTCATGCCGAGCGCCCTGCCGTAGGCGTCAGTCAGCATGGCCAGACCCGGAACCGTGTTGCCGGCGTCCGGCTCGGCAACGATGCCGATGCGAAACGTGCCGATCTGGTCGCGCCAGTCGGCGTGCGCGGCGAGCTGCGAGGCCAGCAGCGCTACAGTGGTCGCCAGTGCACTCCAACCGAGGTCAGCCCGTCTCATCGATCCATGCCCCGCACACCGTTTCCTTGAAGCGCATCGCATGTCTCAAGGATGCGTACAGCGCGCCTGCCCGACCTCGCGACTATTGCGCCAGGCCGCTGCCGCCTGGTTTACGATTTGCCAATGCCGCGACGGGACCTTATGTCTGGTCAACCAGACTGGCAATGACGGCACCGATGTCACGCGCTTTCCTCTTCGTTCTCGATTCTTTCGGCATTGGCGGCGCCGCCGATGCCGAACGCTATGGCGACGCCGGCTCGAACACATTCGGACATATCGCGCTGGCCTGCGCGGAAGCCCGCGCCGATCGCGAGGGCCTGCGCGAGGGACCGCTGAAGGTGCCCACCATGGTTTCGCTCGGTCTCGGCCGCGCAGCAGAAACCGCAACCGGCTTCCAATTCGACAGCAAAGCCGCCGTTTCAGCCTCCGCCTTCCACGGCGCCGCGCAGGAGATTTCGAGCGGCAAGGATACGCCGTCGGGTCACTGGGAAATCGCCGGGCTGCCCGTGCGGTTCGACTGGGGCTATTTCCCCGATAAGGTGCCCGCCTTCCCTGCCGAACTGACCGAAGCGATGATCCGCGAGGGCAAGGTGCCGGGCATTCTCGGCAACTGTCATGCGCCCGGCACGGAGATCATCGAGCGCTTCGGCGAGGAGCATATCCGCACCGGCCAGCCGATCTGCTACACCTCGGTCGATTCCGTCCTGCAGATAGCAGCGCACGAAGTTCATTTCGGCCTGGAGCGGCTCTACGAGTTCTGCAAGACGGTACGCCGGCTGGTCGATCCGCTGAAGATCGGACGGGTGATCGCACGGCCTTTCCTGGGCGAAACATCAGCCACCTTCGAGCGCACCTACAACCGCCATGACTACGCCGTGCCGCCGCCTGAGCCGACGCTGCTCGACCGCTTGACCGGGCGCGGCAGCCGGGTGATCGCGGTCGGCAAGATCGGCGACATCTTCGCCCACCGCGGTATCTCGGAAGTACGCAAGGCGCCCGGCAACATGGCAATGTTCGACAAGGCGCTGGGCGCGATGGACGATGCCGGCGACGGCGACCTGGTGTTCGCCAATTTCGTCGACTTCGACACCGAGTTCGGCCATCGCCGCGACGTCGCCGGCTATGCTGCGGCGCTCGAAGCCTTCGACCGCCGGCTGCCCGAGGCACTGGCAAAGCTGAAGCCGGGCGATCTGCTCATCCTCACCGCCGACCATGGCAACGATCCGACATGGCGTGGCACCGACCACACGCGCGAACGCGTCCCGGTCATCGGCACCGCACCGGGTCTCACGGGCGGCGACATCGGGCTCAGGACCACCTTCGCCGATATCGGCGAGACGGTCGCCGAACACCTCAAGCTGGCGCGCGGCCGCCACGGCGCTTCCTTCCATTCGGCGATAGGCGGCCATGCCTGAACTGCCCGAGGTCGAAACGGTCCGGCGCGGCCTGCAGCCGGTTCTGGAATGCGCGCGGATCGTGCGCGTCGAGGCGCGCCGGCCCGATCTCAGATTTCCGTTTCCGGCGAAATTTGCGCAGCGGCTGACCGGCAAGACGGTCATCGCGCTTGGCCGCCGCGCCAAATATCTCACCATACACCTGGACGGTGGCCCGGTGCTGATCTGCCATCTCGGCATGTCGGGCTCGTTCCGCATCGAGGCCGCTGATGACAAAGAGACGCCCGGCACGTTCCATCAAGAGCGCTCGAAGGATGCCAAGCACGACCATGTGGTGTTCCATGTCGTGTCGCCTGTCGGCGTCCAGTCTCGCGTGGTCTTCAACGACCCGCGTCGCTTCGGCTTCATGCTGTTTGCGGAAGGCCTGGCCGACGCGCATCCGATGCTCGCGGGACTGGGCGTCGAGCCGACCGGCAATGCGCTGGAAGGCGCCCTGCTCGCCTCTCTGCTGAAGGGCCGCAGATCGCCGTTGAAGGCGGCGCTGCTCGACCAGAAGCTGATTGCCGGGCTCGGCAATATCTATGTGTCGGAAGCGCTGTGGCGCGCCGGCCTTTCGCCATTGCGCGAGGCAGGCACCATCGCCGGGACCGGCAAGAAGGCCAAGGAACAGAGCGAACGACTGGCCGAGGCAATCCGTTCGGTGATCGCCGATGCGATCGCCGCCGGCGGGTCTTCGCTGCGCGACTATGTGCACACAGACGGGTCGCCGGGCTATTTCCAGCATTCCTTCGCGGTCTACGATCGCGAAGGCGGGCCCTGTCCGACGCCCGGCTGTCGCGGCCACATCGAGCGCATCGTGCAAAGCGGCCGCTCGACCTTTTATTGCCGGACCTGCCAGCGGTAAGCTAGACGGTCCTTCAGTGCCGCAACCAGGAGGCCAGCCCATGAGCTATGAAACCATCATCGTCGAGACGCGCGGCAAGGTCGGCCTGATCACGCTGAACCGGCCCAAGGCGCTGAACGCGCTGAACGCGCAGGTGCTGGCGGATTTGCTGACGGCGGCAAAGGGGTTCGACGCCGATCCCGGCATCGGCGCCATGGTCATCACCGGTTCCGAGAAGGCTTTTGCGGCGGGCGCCGACATCAAGGAAATGCAGGCCGTCACCTACGCGGAGGCCTATGTGCAGGATTTCTTCGTCGGCTGGGAAGAGTTTACCCGTGCGCGCAAGCCGATGATCGCGGCGGTCGCCGGCTATGCACTGGGCGGCGGCTGCGAACTGGCGATGATGTGCGATTTCATCATTGCCGCCGACACGGCGAAATTCGGCCAGCCCGAAATCACGCTCGGCGTCATTCCCGGCATGGGCGGGTCGCAACGGCTGACCCGCTTTGTCGGCAAGTCGAAGGCCATGGACATGTGCCTGACCGGTCGGATGATGGATGCCGCCGAAGCCGAGCGCAGCGGCCTGGCCTCCCGCGTCGTGCCGGCCGGCGAGTTGATCGAGGAGGCGATGAAGGCCGCGGCCAGGATATCAGAGTTTTCACTGCCATCGGTGATGATGGCCAAGGAGGCAGTCAACCGCGCCTACGAGACGACGCTGGCGGAGGGACTGCGCTTCGAACGCCGGCTGTTCCACTCGCTGTTTGCGCTCGACGACCAGAAGGAAGGGATGGCAGCCTTTGCCGAGAAGCGGAAGCCGAATTTCACCAATCGCTAGAGTGGCGGCGGCGCGGACCAAAAAGAAGCCAAAGCGGCGTTGACGCGCCGGAAAAGCTGAACTATAAGCCGCTCCAACCGAGGCGGCCGTTGGCTGCCCGTTTATTTTTTGCGCCCTGCGGCATCCCGCATGCGCCCACCAGATCAGAAGAGAGGCATCATGGCCAATACCTCCTCGGCCAAAAAGGCAACGCGCAAGATCGCCCGCCGCGCAGCGATCAACAAGAACCGCCGCTCGCGCGTGCGTACATATGTCCGCCAGGTCGAAGAGGCACTGGCTGCCGGCGACAAGGCAGCCGCGCTGGAAGCCTTCAAGACCGCAGAGCCGGAATTGATGCGCGCCGCGACCAAGGGCGTGATCCATAAGAATACGGCATCGCGCAAGGTGTCGCGTCTGGCTCACCGCCTCAAGGTGCTGTCGGCCTGATCGACCGTTCCTGAACTGTCGTTCTTTCAAACCCGGCCAATCGCGCCGGGTTTTTTCGTTTGCCGGCAAGCACTTAAAAAGAACGGCCGCAAAGCACGCCCGAGCCGCATTCCAGAGTCCGGAATGCTTTGCCGGCACATACACTCCCACTGATATTCCAATCCGCCGAAACGGCCCACGCCAATAAATTTGGCTGTCACAAATTGCTGATATTTTTCAGCGACTTGCTGGAAGTGATCCACAGCTTGTTCACATCGCCTGTGGGCGACAGGCAGCAAGTTGGTGTCAAGCGAATTATTTCAGAAAATTTCAAACCGCACAGCCATTTTCATATTCGCGGCAAAAGGGTTTGAATCCCAATGGCTTTGTCAAAATATGCGCTTCCAGCACGGAGCCCGAACCGTTGTTCACTAACCAGATTCCTTAAAAATCCGTTAGAGGTGGCCTTGCCCTATCCACAGCGATTTCGGTAATGTCGATCTATCGAAAGGGACGGGCCATTAGCCCTTAACCCAGCCTGAATCGGCCAGCTAACAGTGGCAGAATTCATGACGTGGATCAATTCCGCGAACGGGTATGGCTTGCCTTTTCGATACGATAGGGGACTGGCGTAATTGTACATGGCAGCTTGATGGCGCACCGGCGTTTTCGCCGGGCAGCACCGCTTTGCCCGAACATGTCAGACGGACTGGCTTTAAGCAGCCGGGACCGATCCCTTTTTGACGAGGCAACGTCATCCGCCGGCGGCGGCGGTGGTGTTGTAGCGAAGATACGGTCGCCGGAAACATGGGTGCAGGAGGCGCACTCCCGGCGGGAAAAAGGTACAAAGGAAAAAGGGACGCACAATCATGCAGAGCGGCATCGAGCGGGAGCTTACGGGCGACCTGCCATTTCCCGGAACATTGGTCGGAGCGCACGATATGGTGGCTTCCAGCGACGCGGAACAGAAGTTCGACCGGGTCAAGGCCCAGTTGAAGGCGCGCCTGGGAACCGAGGTCTATTCGAGCTGGTTCGGCCGTATGAAGGTGGCTGAGGCTTCCCGGGGCATTGTACGCATCTCGGTGCCCACGGCCTTCCTGCGCTCGTGGATCAATGGCCATTATCTCGATCTCATCGCCGATCTGTGGAAGCACGAGGATCCCGAAATCCTCAAGATCGAGATGGTCGTGCGCACCGCGACCCGTCCTGCCCGCAATGGCGTCGAACCCGAGGCCGTGCCGGCGCGCAAGATGACCAAGCATACGCAGACCGCATTGGCGGCCGGCACGGTCGGCCCCGGCAGGGTGGAGCGGGCGCCCGCCCCTCGTCCCGGCACGCCGATCGAGAGCGAATTCCGGCACAATGTGCTGGGGTCGCCGCTCGACCCGCGCTACACGTTCGGCTCCTTCATCGAAGGCCCGTCGAACCGGGTGGCTTTCGCCGCAGCCAAAGCCGTGGCGGAATCGCAGTCGAGCGCGGTGCGCTTCAACCCGCTGTTCCTTCATGCAACCGTCGGGCTCGGCAAGACGCACCTTTTGCAGGCGATTGCGGCCGAATCCCTGAAACAGAACCCGAAATCGCGCGTCGTCTATCTGACGGCCGAATATTTCATGTGGCGCTTCGCCACCGCGATCCGCGACAACAATGCGCTGACGCTGAAGGAACAGCTGCGCGACATCGACCTCTTGATCATCGACGACATGCAGTTCCTGCAGGGCAAGTCGATCCAGCACGAATTCTGCCATCTCATCAACATGCTGCTCGACAGCGCCAAGCAAGTGGTGGTTGCCGCTGACAGGCCGCCGTCGGAACTGGAATCGCTGGAACCGCGGGTGCGCTCGCGCCTCAATGGCGGTGTCGCGCTGGAAATGTCGGCGCCGGACTTCGCCATGCGCATAGGGATGCTCAAACTTCGGCTTGCCACCGCCAAGGTTGACGATGCATCGCTCAATATTTCGGAGGAGATCCTCAACCATGTCGCCCGCACGGTGACCGGCAGCGGTCGTGAGCTGGAGGGCGCGTTCAACCAACTGCTGTTTCGTCAGTCGTTCGAGCCGGCGATCACCATCGACCGCATCGACGAGATCCTGGGGCACATCTATCGCTCTGGCGAGCCGAAGCGGGTGCGCATCGAGGACATCCAGCGCATCGTGGCGCGCCACTACAATGTGTCGAAGACCGAGTTGCTGTCCAACCGGCGCACGCGCACCATCGTGAAGCCCAGGCAGGTCGCCATGTACCTGTCGAAGGTATTGACGCCGCGCTCGCTGCCGGAGATCGGCCGGCGGTTCGGCGGGCGCGACCACACCACGGTGCTGCATGCGGTGCGCAAGATCGAGGACCTTTCCGGCGTCGACAACACGCTGGCGCAGGAACTGGAACTGTTGCGCAGGCTGATCAACGACCAAGCCTGATCGGCGCGGCAAACGGAGCGCGCCGGGTTAGAGTATTCGGTCGTCGCGCTTTAAATTTTCTTGTTTTGATGCATGTCTTTGTCCCAAAACCGCTGCGCAGTTTTCGGCGACATGCATCGGTTGCCGGCCAACGTCCGCTTTATCCCCAGAAAGCCCGCTTGACCGGCGCGAACCGGTGGCCCGGACTTGCGTTTGCTGGCTTTTTCCTGTCAGTTTGCATAGATTCTGAGCCTGTTCAGACCTTTCGCGGGGCGCCGCCCACTGGTGACCCGTCCATTCATTCAAGCGAGCCTGTTTCGTCATGCGTGTTATCCTGGAACGGTCCAATCTCCTGAAGTCGCTCAACCACGTTCATCGCGTGGTCGAGCGGCGCAATACCATACCGATCCTGTCGAACGTGCTGCTCAGCGCCGAGGGCGCCAGCCTTGAAATGAAAGCCACCGACCTCGACCTCGAAGTGACCGAAGCGACGCCGGCAAAGGTCGAGCGCGGCGGGGCGACGACGGTTCCGGCGCACCTGCTCTACGACATCGTGCGCAAGCTGGCCGACGGCGCCGAAGTGATGCTGAAGACCGACGAGGACGGCAACGCCATGACGGTAACGTCGGGCCGCTCGAGCTTTCGCCTGCAATGCCTGCCGCAGTCCGATTTCCCGGAGCTTTCGGCGGGATCCTTCTCACACATCTTCCGGCTCGATTCCGTCGCCCTGAGAGGCCTTATCGAAAAGACCCAGTTCGCCATATCCACCGAAGAGACGCGCTACTATCTCAACGGCATCTACCTGCACACGCATGAAACTGGCGGCAAGCTGAAGCTGCGTTCGGTGGCGACCGACGGCCACCGCCTGGCGCGCGCCGAGATCGACGCTCCGGCCGGGTCCGAAGGCATGCCGGGCATCATCATTCCGCGCAAGACGGTCAGCGAGTTGCAGAAGCTGGTCGACGATCCCGATGTCGCGGTGACCACCGAATTGTCCGACACCAAGATCCGCTTCACCATCGGCAGCGTGGTTCTGACCTCGAAGCTGATCGACGGCACTTTCCCGGACTACCAGCGCGTCATTCCGACCGGCAACGACAAGAAGCTGATCATCGACCGCCAGAGCTTCGCCGCCGCCGTCGATCGCGTCTCGACCATTTCCTCCGAGCGCGGCCGCGCGGTGAAGCTTTCGATCACCGAAGGCCAGGTGACGCTTGCCGTCAACAATCCGGATTCGGGCAGCGCCACCGAGGAACTGGCGGCCGACTATTCGTCCGACCCGATCGAGATTGGCTTCAACGCCAAATATCTGCTCGACGTCGCTGCTCAACTCACCGGCACGGAAGCCAAGTTCATGCTGGCCGATGCCGGCTCGCCGACGCTGATCCACGACATGGCCGATGAGACCGCGCTCTACGTGCTGATGCCGATGCGGGTGTAGCCGCACTGCGGCACACTGCAGCATAGTGATTGCGGCGACTTCTATAGGCGGATAGCGGTTGCCGGAACAAAATCACATAAGTAAGCTCACACTTACGAATTTCCGCAATTATGCGGCGTTGTCGATCGGCTTTTCACCCGGCGCGGTGGTGTTTTCCGGCGACAATGGCGCCGGCAAGACCAATCTCCTGGAAGCCATCTCGCTGCTGACGCCTGGCCGCGGCCTGCGCCGCGCGCCCTATGTCGACGTGGCCCGCGAAGGCGGCGATGGCGGCTTTGCGCTCCACGCAAGGCTCGACGGGCCGGAGGGACAGGTCGAGATCGGCACCGGCATCACCGGGGGTGAAGCGGCCGGCGAGGGTGGTCGCAAGGTGCGCATCAATGGCGCGCCGGCACGGTCGGCCGACGCCATGCTGGAATGGCTGCGCGTGGTCTGGCTGACGCCGGCCATGGACGGCCTGTTCCCCGGACCTGCCGCGGACCGGCGGCGCTTTCTCGACAGGCTGGTGCTTGCGATCGATCCCGGCCACGGCCAGCGCGCGCTCGACTATGAGAAGGCGATGCGCGGACGTAACCGATTGCTTACGGAAGGTTCGCGAGACGGCGCATGGTTCGACGCCATTGAGATGCAGATGGCCGAAACCGGCGTGGCGATTGCCGCGGCGCGCGCCGAGCTGGTGCGCCTGCTTACCGCCATGATCGACATGTTGCCGTCCAGCGGGCCGTTTCCGCAAGCCGACATCAGCCTCTTCGGCGACCTTGAAAGCCATGTCGCCTCAGCACCCGCTGTGGATGTCGAGCAACGCTATCGCGACGCCCTTGCCGACGGCCGCGAGCGCGACCGCGCCGCCGGACGCACGCTCGACGGCCCGCACCGTTCGGATCTACTGGTGCGCCACCGCCCCAAGGCGATGCCGGCCGAACTCTGCTCGACCGGAGAGCAGAAGGCGCTGCTGGTCGGCATCGTGTTGTCGCACGCAAGGCTGACCGGCGAGATGTCGGGGATGACGCCGATCCTGTTGCTCGACGAGATTGCCGCGCATCTCGATGCCGGCCGGCGCGCCGCGCTGTTCTCGATCCTGGAGGAGCTGAATTGCCAGGCCTTCATGACCGGAACCGACGCCGCGCTGTTTTCCAGCCTGAGGGGACGCGCGCAGTTCCTCACCGTCGACCAAGGCACGGTCGGGCCAACCGAAGAGACCTGACAAGCTTTTTGCTCCGCTATATGGTCCGGCAATGACCCCTGCCGCCCTCACCGACGAAGAGCTCGAACGCTATGCGCGCCATATCGTGCTGCCGGAGATCGGCGGCGCCGGCCAGCAGAGGCTGAAGCGGGCCCGGGTACTGGTCATCGGCGCCGGCGGGCTCGGCGCGCCGGTGCTGGAATATCTCGCTGCCGCCGGCGTCGGCACGCTTGGAATCGTCGACGACGATATTGTCTCGCTGTCCAATCTGCAGCGGCAAGTGATCCACGCCACCGATACGGTCGGCACGGCGAAGACCGAGAGCGCCAAAGCAGCGATCGCCCGGATCAATCCCCATGTCGCGGTGGAATTGCACGATTTCAGGCTGACGGCCGACAATGCTGCCGTTCTCGTCGCGCGCTACGACGTGGTCGTCGACGGCTCCGACAATTTCGAGACGCGCTATGTGGTGGCGGATGCCTGCGCGGCGGAAAAGCGGCCGCTCGTGCATGCCGCCGTCGGCCGCTTCGACGGCTCGGTGACGGTGTTGATGCCGTTCGGGACCGGCGCCGACGGCAGACCGAACCCTGGATATCGCGACCTCTTTCCTGAAGCGCCGCCAGAGGGGCTGGTGCCGTCCTGCGCGGTGGCCGGGGTCGTCGGTGCGCTGACCGGCGTCGTCGGCACGCTGCAGGCGATGGAAGCCATCAAGCTGATCACCGGCATCGGCGAACCACTGGTCGGCCGGCTGCTGCTCTACGATGCGCTGTCGGCGCGCTTCGACACGATCCGCTACAAGAAAAACTGACCGCATGGATCAGTCCACCAGCGTCCTTGTTACGCAGCTCGCCTCCGATTTCGAGCGCTGGGATGAACTGCTCAGCCTGATCATGCGCGCCTTTGCACCGATGGACGGCGTCATCGATCCGCCCTCCTCTGCGCATCTGCTGAGCGTCGAAAGCCTGAGGGACAAGGCTGGGCGGGAAACGGTGTTCGTGGCTCTGCAGGGCGGCCAGATCGCAGGCTGCATTTTTGCGCTGGAGAGACCCTATGATTTCTATGTCGGCAAGCTCGCCGTCGAACTCGGGCTTCAGGGCCAAGGCATCGGCAGACGATTGATGCAGGCTGTCGAGGATCTTGCCCGCAACCGCAACAAACCCGCCATCGAACTGCAGACGCGGGTCGAGCTCACGGCAAATCACGCAACCTTTGCGCGTCTCGGCTTCCGCGAAACCGCGCGCACGGCGCATGACGGTTATGACCGGCCGACCTCGATCACCATGCGCAAGGAGTTCGCGTGAGCCTCGCCCTCAGCGCACAGGAGCAGACAATCGCCTCCGGCCATGACGGGGCGGCGATGGCGATGCGCATCGTTGCCGAAAGCGCTGCGCTGCTCGGCGCGCCGCGACTGATCCCGATCGCCTCGACGCATATAGACGGCGCGCTCTATCACGGCGATTCCGGCACGCTGTTTGCCGAAAGGCTGGTCGATGGCGGCGCCAGGGTCGCGGTGCGCTCGACGCTCAATGTCGGCGCGCTCGACCTGATGGGCTGCTCGCGCGTGCGCCTCGAAGAGCCGGCGCGCGGCATGGCGCGACGAATGATGGAGGCCTACCGCAAACTGGGCTGCGAGCAGAGCTGGACCTGCGCGCCCTATCAGGCCGGCCACAGGCCGGCGCTTGGCAGCGATGTCGCCTGGGGTGAATCCAACGCGGTGGTGTTCTGCAATTCGGTTCTGGGGGCACGCACCAACCGCTATGGCGACTTCCTCGACATCGCCTGCGCCATATCGGGCCGCGCGCCGGATTACGGCCTGCATCGCCCCGAGAACCGGCAGGCACGGCTGTTGTTCGATGTGTCCGGCCTATCCGCCTCGTTCCTTGGCTCCGAGATCGCCTGGCCGGTGCTGGGCAACCTCTACGGCCGTGAGGTCGGCAATGCGATCGGCGTCGTCACCGGCATATTCAGCCATCCCGGCGAGGATGCGCTGAAGGCCTTCGGCGCGGCTGCGGCATCGTCGGGCGCCGTCGGCCTGTTCCACATTGCCGGCGTGACGCCCGAGGCGCCCGACGCCGAGACCATCCTGGTGGGCGGCAGGCCGGAAACGATGATCCGCGTAACGCCGGAGATGGCCATGAAGGCCCGCGCCGGCCTGTCCACCGCAGCCACGCAGACCGCCATCGATGCCGTGGCGATCGGCAGTCCGCATCTGTCTTTGGCCGAATTCGATGCACTTGAGCGGCTGATTGGCGGGCGGCGGCTCAGCGTGCCGATTTACGCCTGCACCGGCCGCCACGTGCTCACCAGGCTGGAGCAGAACGGCAAGCGCAAGATGCTCGAAGCCAGCGGCGTCATCATCGTCGCCGACACCTGCGTGGTGGTGACGCCGATCCTGCCGGATCTGGCCGGCGGCGTGCTGATGACCAATTCGGGAAAATTCGCGCACTACGCGCCGGGCAATACCGGTTACGCCGTGCTTTACGGCTCGCTGGCCGACTGCGTGGAAAGCGCGGTTGCCGGTAAGCCCAGGTTTACGGACATCGCCGCATGAATGCTGCAGCCGACATACTGGTGCCGGGCAGCGGAGGCGAAGGGCTGGCCTTGGTGCTGACCGCGCCAATCAGCTTCTGGGGTGGCGTCGATCCGAAGAGCGGCCGCATCGCCGATGTCCGTCACCCGCATCATGGCGAGACCATTTCCGGGCGTGTGCTGTTCCTGCCCGGCACGATCGGCTCGTCCTCAGCGTCAGCCGTGCTGATGGAACTCGTCCACAATGGCCATGCGCCGACGGCACTCGTGCTGCACGAGCCGGACGCGATCCTGCTGCTTGGCTTGATCGTGGCCAGGGAAATGGGCTGGCCGACGCCGGTAGCGCTCAGGCTCGAGCGCGACGATTTTGAGGCCTATCGCGGCAAGCGTGTGAGTGTCGCGGCGGATGGCGCCCTCACAACCGCATCCTGAACGCGGCCCGCTTCAAGTCCGTAGCGGCAGCACGCGGTCCGGCGGCCGGTGGCCGTCGAAGAAGGCGCGGATGTTGATGATCACCTTCTCGCCCATGTCGATGCGGCCCTCGATCGTCGCCGAACCCATATGCGGCAAAAGCACGACCTTGTTCTTCGCGGCAAGCTTCAGCAGTTTCGAGTTCAGCGCCGGTTCGTGCTCGTAGACGTCGAGGCCGGCGCCGGCGATCTTGCCGTCCTGGATCAGCTTGACCAGCGCTTCCTCGTCGATGATGTCGCCACGCGCGGTGTTGACCACATAGGCGGTGGGCTGAAGCAGAGCCAGGCGCCGCGCCGAAAGCAGATGAAAGGTCGCCGGCGTCGACGGGCAATTGACCGAGATGATGTCCATGCGGGCAAGCATCTGGTCGAGGCTTTCCCAGTAGGTCGCCTCAAGCCCTTCCTCGACCGCCGGCAGCACGCGATGGCGGTTATGGTAGTGGATCGACAGGCCGAAAGCCTTTGCGCGCCTCGCAACCGCAGTGCCGATGCGGCCCATGCCGACGATACCGAGGCGCTTGCCCCAGATGCGCCGGCCGAGCATCCAGGTCGGCGACCAACCGGCCCATTTCTTGTCGCTGGTGAGCACATTGGCGCCTTCGGCCAGCCGCCGCGGGCCGGCCAGCATCAGCGCCATGGTCATGTCGGCCGTATCCTCGGTCAGCACGTTCGGCGTATTGGTGACGGTAATGCCTTTCTTGGCCGCCGCAGCGACATCGATCTTGTCGACGCCATTGCCGAAATTGGCGATCAGCTTGAGATTGTCGCCGGCCTGGGCAATCAGCGCCGCATCGATCTGGTCGGTGATGGTCGGCACCAGCACATCGGCTTCCTTGATCGCCGCGACCAGCTCCGGCTGCGTCATCGGCCTGTCCTCGACATTCAACCTGGCGTCGAAGAGTTCGCGCATGCGGGTCTCGACCGGATCGGGCAGCTTGCGCGTGATGACGACGAGAGGCCGTTTTTTGCCTGCCATTGTTTCCTCGAACCCGATCTCGTTGAGACCTCTTTAACCAAGACAGGCGAAACTGAATACCGGTCGCGGTGCCTGCCACTCCTGTAACAAGCGGTGCCGCCGAAGACAAAGAAAAAGGGGCGCCCGGACCAAAGGGCACGCGCCGAAAGGAATGAAAGTGTCTGGTTTCGCGTCGCTTCGCCTGATCCTCAGCGCAGCGCTTCTCGGCGCTCTCCTGCATTTCCCGCAAGCCGCGGCGCAAGGTGCCGCCGCACCTGTGCAGACGGTCACGCTCGGGCCGAGCGGCCTGCCGCTGCCGCGTTTCGTCAGCCTGAAATCGGCTCGCGTCAACTCGCGCGTTGGCCCCGGCGCCAACTATTCCGTAGACTGGATGTACACAAAGGCCGGCCTGCCGATGGAAATCATCCAGGAATTCGATACCTGGCGGCGCGTGCGCGATGCCGATGGCTCGGAGGGTTGGATCAACCAGTCGCTGCTGTCGGGCCGCCGGACCGCGATCGTCGCCCCTTGGCAACGCACCAAAGGTGGCCGAATCAATCTGCTCGACGATGCCGATAAGGACGCCAGCGTCATCGCGATCATCGAGCCGGGCGTTACGGGCACGATCAAAACCTGCGATGGCCAGTGGTGCGAAATGACCTTCGACGGCCACACCGGCTGGATCGCCCAGTCGCAGGTGTGGGGCGCCTATCCCGGCGAGCACGTCAAGAATTGAGATTGCTGGAGTCCTAACGGCCGATACGGCCGAGATGGGTGTCCTGAAAACCGGTCGACAATTTGAGACCGTAGCCGAGCGCGCGGTCGACGGCGATGTGGATGATCCAGATCAGACCAATCGCGGTCGCCGTCGAGTTGGCCAGAACATATCCGGCGAGCGCCAGCAACAGCGGGACGATCAATATGTGCAAGGCATTGTAAGCGACAACGCCGATCCGTGCCCCGGCGAGATAGCTCAGCATCGACAGGTCTGGCGCCAGGATAAGCAGGGCGAACAGCCACCAGGAAACGCCTGACGCGGCATAGGCGACTATAGCCACGACCGCGACCGCAACCCATTCGAGCCGGATTGCAAAATCGACAGGTTTCACGGGTTGGGGCTTAAACGCTGCGCTTCGGGCGCAGCCTCACCACGATGTCGACATTGGCGATCTCCATGCCTGCGGGTGGCTCCGGCAGGTTGGAGACGGTCACCGGACCGCTTTCTATATCGAAGATCCTGTTTTCGCCTTCGATGTAAAAATGATGGTGATCGGAGGTGTTGGTGTCGAAATAGGTCTTGGACCCCTCGACCGCCAGGATGCGCAGCAGGCCGGCCTGGGTGAACTGGTGAAGCGCGTTGTAGACGGTGGCGAGCGAGACCGGCACGCCGGCGGCGACCGCCTCTTCATGCAGTTCCTCGGCCGAAAGGTGGCGGTCGCCCTTGGCAAACAGCAGATCGGCCAGCGCAATGCGTTGGCGTGTCGGCCTGAGGCCGGCTTCGCGAACCCGCTTGTCCACAGCGACATTTTCCTTCCGGCCGCCCAGATCCATCTATCCGTCCAAGCCCACAGTTCTGCCTCAAGACACGCCCAGAGTGGCGAAAAAACGTCATCGGCCGAAACTGGGCACCTCCCGACATATATTCTGTTGGCCGAATACGATCAATAGAGCGACGTGCGGCCAGTTGGACGCACCAAATGCGCTCTATCACTTTTGGCTAGCATCGTGCTTTCTGGAAATCGGAATCGATTTCCAGGCCGATGCGAGAGCGCGCATTGACCCGGGCAGACGGGCGGGTTAAGCGCAAACGCCGGTTTCCGGCCCGAATGGGATTGTGTTAGGAAACCAACGACAAGGGCGCCCCACCGCCCGGGACGATTATGGGGACGAGACATATGGCGGGTTCGAAATCCAGCTACGGTTATGAGGAATTGCTCGCCTGCGCCCGCGGCGAGCTGTTCGGGCCCGGCAACGCCCAGCTGCCCTACCCGCCCATGCTGATGTTCGACCGCATCACCGAGATCAGCGAGACCGGCGGCGCCTACGACAAGGGCTTCATCCGTGCCGAATTCGACATCAAGCCGGACCTGTGGTTCTTCGCCTGCCATTTCATCGGCAATCCGATCATGCCGGGGTGCCTGGGCCTTGACGCCATGTGGCAATTGACGGGTTTTTACCTCGGCTGGCTCGGCGAGCCGGGCAAGGGCATGGCGCTGTCGACCGGCGAGGTCAAGTTCAAGGGCATGGTGACGCCTTCGGTCAAGAAGGTGGAATACGGCATCGATTTCAAGCGCGTCATGCGTGGACGCCTGGTGCTCGGTATCGCCGATGGCTGGCTTAAGGCCGACGGCGAACCCATATACGCTGCGACAGACCTCAAGGTGGGGCTGTCCAAGCAATCGGCCGCCTGACCGGCGCCACTGCAGCGGCGCGTTCTTCCGAGACGCAACGCCGCTGCGGCATTTTGATTTTGCGTATGATCGCCGGCGAAAACCGACTAGGGTTTCGGGATCATCCGCTGGAAGGAGTTGCGAATGAGAAGGGTCGTCGTCACAGGCCTCGGCATCGTATCGTCGATCGGCAACAACGCCAACGAGGTGCAATCCTCGCTGCATGATGCCAAATCAGGCATCAGCTTCTCAGATTCCTTCGCCGAACACGGCTTCCGCTGCCAGGTCTGGGGTGCGCCGACGCTCGACCCGACCCCTATGATCGACCGGCGCGCCATGCGCTTCCTGAGCCAGGGCGCGGCCTGGAACCATGTCGCGATGGACCAGGCGATCGCCGACGCCGGGCTTGGCGAAAGCGACATCACCAATGAGCGCACCGGCATCGTCATGGGCTCGGGCGGCCCCTCGACCCGCACCATCGTCGAGGCGGCCGAGACCACGCTCAAGAACAACAGCCCCAAGCGCATCGGTCCGTTCGCGGTGCCGAAGGCGATGTCGTCGACCGCGTCGGCGACGCTCGCCACCTGGTTCAAGATCCACGGCGTCAACTATTCGATCTCGTCGGCCTGCTCGACCTCGGCGCATTGCATCGGCAACGCCTACGAACTGATCCAGTGGGGCAAGCAGGATGTGATGTTTGCCGGCGGCCATGAGGACCTCGACTGGACGATGTCGGACCTGTTCGATGCCATGGGGGCGATGTCGTCGAAGTATAACGATCGTGCGCCGACAGCTTCCCGCGCGTATGACGCCAATCGCGATGGCTTCGTCATCGCGGGCGGCGCGGGCGTCCTCATCCTGGAGGAGCTCGAACACGCCAAGGCGCGCGGCGCCAAGATCTACGCTGAGATCGTCGGCTATGGCGCGACGTCGGACGGTTACGACATGGTGGCGCCGTCGGGCGAAGGCGCGGTGCGCTGCATGCGCCAGGCTCTGGCGACGGTGTCCACGCCGGTCGACTACATCAACACCCACGGCACCTCGACGCCGGTCGGCGATTCCCGGGAAATGGGCGCCATCCGAGAGGTGTTCGGCGACACGATGCCGTTCATCACCTCGACCAAGTCGCTGACCGGCCATTCGCTGGGTGCCGCCGGCGTACAGGAATCGATCTACTCGATCCTGATGATGCAAGGCGGCTTCATCGGCGAGAGCGCCCATATCGAAAACCTCGATCCCGAATTCGAGGACATGCCGATCGTGCGCAAGCGCATCGACGACGCCAGGATCGACACGGTTTTGTCCAACTCGTTCGGCTTCGGTGGCACCAACGCAACGCTGATTTTCCAGCGCTATTCCGCATAAGGCCAGCGTTTTATTGTAGGGGGATTGCCGGCCATGGACGGACTGATGAAGGGCAAGCGCGGGCTTGTCATGGGCGTCGCCAACGATCATTCGATCGCCTGGGGCATCGCCAGGAAATTGTCCGAACACGGGGCGGAGCTTGCCTTCACCTATCAGGGCGACGCATTCGGGCGCCGCGTCAAGCCGCTTGCCGAGAAGCTTGGCGCGTCTCTGGTGGTGCCCTGTGACGTCGAGGACAGCGCATCGGTCGCCGCCACCTTCGAGACGCTCGGCAAGGAATGGGGCGGGCTCGACTTCGTCGTCCACGCCATCGGCTTTTCCGACAAGAACGAGCTCAAAGGGCTCTACGCCGACACCAGCCGCGACAATTTCGTCCGCACCATGGTCATCTCCTGCTACTCCTTCACCGAGGTCGCCCGCCATGCCGCCCCGCTGATGAGCGAAGGCGGCGCGATGATCACGCTGACCTATGCCGGCTCTGTCCGCGTCATGCCGAACTACAACGTCATGGGCGTCGCCAAGGCCGGGCTGGAAGCCAGCGTGCGGTATCTCGCCAACGATTATGGCCCGCGCGGCATCCGGGTGAACGGCATATCGGCGGGACCGGTGCGTACTTTGGCCGGCGCCGGAATCTCGGACGCCCGCCACATGTACTCCTACCAGCAGCGCAACTCGCCGCTGCGCCGCACGGTGACCATCGACGAGGTCGGCGGCTCGGCGCTCTATCTTTTGTCCGACCTCTCGTCAGGCGTCACCGGCGAAATCCATTATGTGGATTCCGGCTATCACATCGTGTCGATGCCAACCCTGGATGAGTTGAAGCAGACCGACAGCGTACGCGATTAACTCACCAGTAAAATTAGATGCATCGGCGGAAACTCATTTTAAGGAGATATCCGCTAGAAGTCCTATAGGCTTGGGCTCTGCGCGTTCTTGCTGGGCGCAAAGGATGCTTTAGCCTTTATGAATTTGCGCTTGATATTCCCGAAAGTCGAGTTGATTTCGGGATCATGCGACAGGGACTGAGCAATGCCTGCTGTCAGCAACCCGAAGCGGACACCTGTGTTCCGGCTGCTCACCGTCGCCAGTTCGGGCCTTGGCAGTTTCATCCTTGGGCTTTGGGGCCTCCGGCATGGTTTCGGGGACGGCTTTGCCGGCATGCAGGCGGAAACCATGATCGGCATCGCGTCGGCGCTATGCGCGCTGGCCGCCGCCGGTGCTGCCTTGTCCTTCTTCGCCGGCGTCGATGAATCGGTGGACTACGTTTTCAACGAAACCCATTTTGACAAGCTGACCGGGCTTTTTGCGCGGCCGGCGATGGTCGGCAGGATTGCCGACGCGGCGTCCGCGACGATCAGGACCGGTGAGCCGGTGTTCCTCATCGACATCGACATCGACCGCTTCAAGCAGATCAACGACGCGATCGGCTACAGCCATGGCGACGAACTGATCCGCGGCTTCACCAAGCGGTTGAAGGCCTGCATGCCCGAAGGCGCGGTGATGGGGCGCATCGGCGCCGGCGAGTTCGCTATCCTTGTCTGGGAACACCAACTCCAAAGGTCCATGGAAAGCACCGTCGAAACCATGATCGAGGAGATGCTGAAGCCGTACCAGCTCGATTCCCACCTGCAGTCGGTCGGCCTGTCGGTCGGCATCGTGGCGATGCCAAAGGATGGCGTCGATCCGGTCCTCATCCTGCGCCACTCCAACCTGGCGCTGCAGAATGCCCGCGCCGGCGGCGTGGGCAACTGGTCGGTCTTCCATTCCGACATGGGCCAGGTCGCCGACTACCGCCACTGGATCGAATCCGAACTGCACATCGCCTTCGTCCGTGGCGATTTCGACCTTCACTACCAGCCGCAGCTCGACCTGCCGACCGGCCGTATCGTCGGCTACGAGGCGCTAATCCGCTGGAAGCACCCGGAACGCGGCATGATCCCGCCGATGGAATTCATTCCGATCGCCGAAGAGACCGGCATGATCCACCCGATCGGCAATTGGGTGCTGAACAAGGCCTGCAGCGATGCCCGTCATTTCCCCGAGGACTGCTTCGTTGCCGTCAACATCTCGCCGGTCCAGTTCATGACCAAGGATTTCGTCGGCATCGTGCGCGATACGATGGCCAGCACCGGCATCAAGCCGTCGCGGCTGGAGCTCGAAGTGACCGAGACGGCGATGATGCAGGACCGCGACCGCGCCGCCACCATCCTGCAGCAGCTTGCCGACATGGGCATTTCGGTGGCCGTCGACGATTTCGGCACCGGCTATTCCAATCTCAGCTACCTGATCGACTTCGCCTTCGGCAAGCTGAAGATCGACCGCTCCTTCGTCAGCCGCATCGACACCGATTCCAATTCGGGCGCCGTCGTCTCTACCATCGTCGGCCTGTCGCGGGCGCTCGGCGTCGGCATCATCGCCGAAGGCGTCGAGACCGAGAACCAGGCGACGCTTTTGCGAGCAGCTGGTTGCGAGATGGTGCAGGGCTATCTGTTCGGCAGGCCGGCGCCGCTCAAGATCAAGCCTGGCGATATCAGACCGACCATTCCCGTCCACGAGCCGGCGCGCATCGTCAGCATGCATTGAGGCGACCGGCACCGTCCTATCGGCGCGCGGAGAAAACCTTGAACATGCCGTCGCGGGCGAGCTCGGCATGGCTGGAGAAGACGGCCTTCAGAACCGGTTCGTAAGGCAGCTGACGGTTCGCCACCATGAACAGCCGCCCCCCCGGCTTCAGCGCCTTGCCCGCCGCCTGGATCATGCCGGCGCCGATTTCCGGCTCGGCCGCCCGGCTGCGATGGAAGGGCGGGTTCATGACGATGGCATCATAGCGCCGCTCGACCGGCTCGCTCAGCAGATCGGTCCAGAAGAAGCCGGGCTCGAAGCCTGTCTGGCCGATATTGCCCTTGGCCGCCTCAAGCGCGTCGAAATCCGCTTCGTAAAGGTCGAGCCCCGTTATGCCGGATGAACGTGCCGCGACCTCGGCGGCGACATAACCCCAGCCGGCGCAGAAATCAGCAATGTTGCCGCGCAGGTCTTTGGGCAGGTTGTCGACCAGAAGTTTCGAGCCGACGTCGATCCGGTCGGAGGAGAACATGCCAGGCGCGGTACGGAAGCGGTCCTCTACGACCAAGGCGGGATTGGCGACGCGCAGTTTTTCCGCAGGCGCCAGATCGGCCGGACGGCGAAGCCAGAAGGCGATGCCGTGATATTTCGGCAGATGCCCTTCGATGGGGACAAGCTCGTCGATGCGCTTGCGCAGGCTGGCGATGCCTTCGTCCTTACCGCCGGCGACAATGATCAGACCGCCCGGCGTGACGCGTTCGATCGCCTCGGCAATACGCATCTCGTTTAGCCCACGATGGCGGCCGGCAAGCACGAGCGCTGCATCGAATGCATCGCCTTCCGCGCGCGGCGTTACCTTGTGACCGGCACGCTCCAGCGCTCGGAGATGCGGCCGGAAACCCTGTGCAAGATGGAGCTCTGCCTCGAAGCCTTCCGGCAAGCGGAAGCCGGGCTCCGCACCCAGGAACAACACACGCTCGCCCTTTTGCGCCAGAGGGAGCCCCTCGGCCTCGAAGGGATGGAACAGTGTCTTCAGCGGCTCAGCGGCCATTCTTCGATTCTCACTCGTAGACGGGTATTAAACGAAAACGGGCGCGACATAAGCCGCGCCCGTTCAACTCTATTGTCAGACCACTCAGGCGGCGTTTTCTTCGCCTTCGGCCTTCTTGTCGCGGGCGATTTCCTTGCCGGTGGCCTGGTCGACGACCTTCATCGACAGGCGGACCTTGCCGCGCTCGTCGAAGCCCATCAGCTTGACCCAGACCTTGTCGCCTTCCTTGACGACGTCCGAGGTCTTGGCGACCCGGTCGTTGGCAAGCTGCGAGATGTGGACGAGGCCGTCACGCGGACCGAAGAAGTTGACGAAAGCGCCGAAGTCGGCGGTCTTGACGACCGTGCCTTCGTAGATTTCGCCGACTTCCGGCTCGGCGACGATGGTATGGATCCACTTCTTGGCCGCCTCGATCTCCTTGGCGTTCGACGAAGCGATCTTGACCGTGCCGTCGTCCTCGATGTTGATCTTGGCGCCGGTCTTCTCGACGATCTCGCGGATAACCTTGCCGCCGGAGCCGATCACGTCGCGGATCTTGTCGGTCGGGATGTGCATGACCTCGATGCGCGGTGCGAACTCACCGAGTTCGGGGCGGGCGCCGGTCAGAGCATGCGCCATCTCGCTGAGGATATGCTGGCGGCCATCCTTGGCCTGGTCCAGCGCGATCTTCATGATCTCCTCGGTGATGCCCTCGATCTTGATGTCCATCTGCAGCGAGGTGATGCCGCCTTCGGTACCGGCAACCTTGAAGTCCATGTCGCCGAGGTGATCTTCGTCACCCAGGATGTCGGACAGAACCGCGAAGCGCTCGCCTTCCTTGATCAGCCCCATCGCGATACCAGCAACCGGCTTGGCCAGCGGAACGCCGGCATCCATCAGCGCCAGCGATGTGCCGCAGACGGTGGCCATCGACGACGAACCGTTGGACTCGGTGATCTCCGAGACGACGCGCAGCGTGTAGGGGAACTGGTCCGCGCTCGGGAGCATCGGACGGATAGCGCGCCAGGCGAGCTTGCCGTGGCCGATTTCCCGGCGGCCCGGCGAACCCATGCGGCCGGTCTCGCCGACGGAGTAGGGAGGGAAGTTGTAGTGAAGGAGGAACTTCTCCTTGTACATGCCGGTTAGCGAATCGACATACTGCTCGTCCTCTCCGGTGCCCAGCGTGGCAACGACCAGCGCCTGGGTCTCGCCGCGGGTGAACAGCGCCGAACCGTGCGTGCGCGGCAGGACCCCGACTTCCGAGACGATCTTGCGGACAGTCTTGAGGTCACGGCCATCGATGCGCGAACCGGTGTCGAGAATGTTCCAGCGCACGACCTTGGCCTGGAGTTCCTTGAACACCGAACCGATCTGCTCGGAGGTGTACTTGGCGTCTTCGCCTTCGGCCGGAGCGAACGCTGCCTTGACCTTCGCCTTGACGGCGTCGACGGCGGCGTAACGCTTCTGCTTGTCGACGTTCTTGTAGGCATTGCTGAGCTCGTCGCCGACGATCTTCAGCATTTCGGCTTCGAGCGCGGAGTAGTCCGGTGCCGTGAAATCGCGCGGCTCCTTGGCGGCAACTTCGGCCAGCTTGATGATGGCGTCAATCACCGGCTGGAAGCCCCTGTGGCCGAACATGACGGCGCCGAGCATCAGCTCTTCGCCGAGTTCCTTGGCTTCGGACTCGACCATCAGCACGGCGTCGGCGGTGCCGGCGACAATGAGGTCGAGCCTGGATTCCTGCATCTCGTCGACATGCGGGTTGAGCACGTATTCGCCGTTGATGTAGCCGACGCGAGCGCCGCCGATCGGGCCCATGAAGGGAACGCCCGACAGCGTCAAAGCGGCCGAGGTGGCGACGATCGACAGGATATCGGGATCGTTCTCGAGGTCATGCTGGACGACGGTGACGACGATCTGGGTGTCGTTCTTGTAGCCGTCGGCGAAGAGCGGGCGGATCGGGCGGTCGATCAGGCGGGAAACCAGCGTTTCCTTTTCGCTCGGACGTCCCTCGCGCTTGAAGTAGCCGCCCGGGATCTTGCCGGCGGCGTAGGTCTTTTCCTGGTAGTTGACGGTCAGCGGGAAGAAATCGAGGCCTGGCTTCGGCTCCTTCATCGAAACGACGGTGGCGAGAACCTTGGTTTCGCCATAGGTCGCAAGCACCGCGCCGTCAGCCTGACGTGCGATCTTGCCGGTTTCCAGGATGAGCGGACGGCCGCCCCATTCGATTTCCACTTTGTGGTAGTTGAACATATCTTGTCCTTAATAAGCGGAAAGGGCCGCGCCGTTTCACGGTGCGCGGATGCCCTTTCCCTGGCTTCCTTTCTCGGGCAGCCACGGGCAAGACAACGGGAAGCTCGGGTAGATTTCGGCGCTGGTTAGCGCACGAGCGTCCTGCAATCCTGCCCCATGACCGTCCATGGGCGGTTTCGAGTGGCCTCTGCGCGCTCGAAACCGGGTCTGGCCAATCGATGCGACTGGCAGAATGCGCGACCGGCGGGCTCTCCTTCGAAAGCCCGCCGGTCAATTCGTCAACGGCGCAGACCGAGCTTCTCGATTAACGTCTGATAGCGCGCGTCATCCTTGCGCTTGAGATAATCAAGCAGGCTGCGGCGCTGGGAGACGAGAGCGAGCAGACCACGGCGGGAATGGTTATCCTTCTTGTGGTCCTTGAAGTGGTCGGTCAGGTTCTTGATGCGCTCGGAAAGGATGGCCACCTGGACTTCCGGAGACCCGGTATCGCCCTTGGCGGTTGCGAATTCACCCATCAATTCCTGTTTGCGCTCGGCAGTAATCGACATCGTGTTTTTCCTTATCTGTTTGAGGAAACGGGTCGCCCTCAGCCGGGATGTCGTCCAGCAGGGGCCGGTGCAAGCAAAGCGACATGGCGCGATGCTGCGGCGCATATAGGGCAATTCCCCGGAAAACACCAGCCCATTCATAAAGCCGGCTTGTCGCAGCCCTTTGCTCGGGAATCCAGGATTCCCCTGACACCGAAACCTTACAGCCACTTCTTGCTTTTGAAGAAGACGATCAGCCCGACAGCAACGGCCAGCATGAACAGCAGCGAAGCCGGGTAGCCATAGTAGGCTTTCAGTTCCGGCATGTTCCACGGCGAGATCTCGGGATCGAAATTCATCCCCCAGATACCGACCAGGAAGGTTAGCGGCATGAAGATCACCGAGACGATGGTGAGATAAGAGATGACGTCGTTGGTGCGCGCCTGGCTCAGCGACAAATGCATTTCGATCAAGCCGGTCAGCATATCACGCTGGTTCTCGACCAGCTCGATCAGCCGCAATGCGTGGTCGAGCGTGTCGTTGAAGAAGATTTTCGTCTCCGGCTTCACATAGGGCACGTCGTTGCGGATCAGCGTCGCCAGCGCGTCGCGCATCGGCCACAGCACGCCCTTGAGCACATTGGCGTCGCGCCGCAATTCGTGCAGCTGGCGCATCTGATGCTTGTGAGGCGTGTTGAGCATCTCGTCCTCGATGCCATCGACCTCCTCGCTAGCGGCCTCAATCGGCGGAAAATAGCTGTCGACGATGGAATCGATGAGCGCATAGGCCAGATAGTCGGCGCCGCGCATCCGCAAGCGGTTGGGCAACGCTGCGGCGATGCGCTTGCGCACGGGGTCGAACGGATCGCCTTCGCGCTCCTGGAAGGTGACGACGAATTTCTTGCCGAAGAACACCGCGATCTGCTCATAGCGATGCACCTTGACGTCGTCGATCATGCGCATGACGACGAAGGCGTGGTCCTCGAAGAAGTCGACCTTCGGCCGCTGGCCGGTGTTGACGACATCTTCCAGAGCCAGTGGATGCAGGTTGAAGATCCGGCCGATCTCCTCGATCAGCTGGATGTTGGCGAGACCGGTGCAGTCCAGCCAGACGACCGGCCAGTTGTCGCAATGGGTGTTGAGATCGTCGATGCTGGCATCGTTGATGGTCTTGAATTTTTCAGGCGAAATCAGCGTCAGCCGCAGCTCGGACCGTCGCGCCGCCGGATCGGCGATCAGCGTGCCGGGCGAGGCGCCAACCGGCGGCCGGCGCGTTGTCACCGGCGCCCGCTTCTTCACCGCCTCAGCCTTTGCCATGTGCCCCTCGGATGTGACGTCGACGTAAGACTAGACGAGAGTGGTCAGCCGGCAAAGACCCGCTTCGGCTTGAACATGCCTTGCTCGATGGCGCCGATGGCGACAAGCTTGCCGCGCGCGGTGGCGCAGGCTTCCTCGGCTTCCACGGGCGCGTCGCGGCCGCGGATGATGACGGGATTGCCAAGGCGGATCTTGGTCGCCGCTTCGTCGCTGATGGCAATCTGCGGCAGGCAGTCGAGCGCGGCGGCCGTGTCGACGAGCAGCGCATCGATTGCGCCAAAGTCGATCGGCGCGTCGGCAACATCGGCGTCGCCCTCTTCGTCAGCTTCGCGCTGTTCGCCGAAACGGGCGGCTTCCAGTTCGGCGACGGTGACGAAATCCTCCTGGGTGAACGGCTCGACCTCGACCCTGCGCAATTCGGCGATGTGGCCGAAGCAGCCGAGGTCGCGGCCCATGTCGCGGGCCAGCGAGCGCACATAGGTGCCTTTGCCGCATTCGACCTCGAACAAGGTGTGGTCGGCAGCGTGCTCGACGATGTCCAGACGGCCGATCTCGATCTCGCGCGCGGGGATGTCGACTGTCTCGCCCCCACGGGCGAGATCGTAGGCGCGTTCGCCTGATATCTTGATGGCCGAGAATTGCGGCGGTGTCTGCATGATGACGCCGGTGTAGTTCGGCAGCAGCGCCCTGACATCTTCTTCCGCCGGACGGCGGTCGGAACTTTGCGTCACCGGGCCTTCGAGATCGTCGGTCGAACGCTCCTCGCCCCAAGCGACGGTGAACCGGTAGATTTTGGCGCCGTCCTGCACATAAGGCACGGTCTTGGTTGCCTCGCCCAGCGCGATCGGCAGCATGCCAGAGGCCAGCGGGTCGAGCGTGCCGGCATGGCCGGCCTTTTCGGCCTGGAAAAGCCATTTGATCTTGGAGACGGCTTCGGTCGAACCCATGCCAACCGGCTTGTCCAGCACCACCCAGCCGGAGATCGGCCGGCCCTTCTTCTTGCCGCGGCGCCCCACTATTTCTCGTCCTTGTCGTTGTCTTCGCCATCGGTACCCAAGTCTCGCGCGACTTCCGGCGATTTCAGCAAATCGTTGATCCTGGCGAAATTGTCGAAGGACGTATCGAGCTTGAAGCGGAACTCCGGCATGAACTTCATCTGGCGGAGCGCGCCGGAGACGCGGCCACGCACGAACTTCGCGTGCTTGTTGAGCGCGTCGATGACCGCACCCGTGTCCTTGGCGCCGAGCGGCGAAACGAAGGCCGTTGCGACCCTCAGATCAGTGGACATGCGCACTTCCGAGACCGAAACCACGGTGTTCTCGATCAGCGGGTCGATAATCTCGCCGCGCTGCAAGGTTTCCGACAGCGCATGGCGCACCTGTTCGGCGACGCGAAGCATGCGCTGGGATGGGCTGGAGGCGGTTGGACGGGGCATTTTTCTCAATCCGGAAAGCGTGAGGCGCGGGATGGGACCGTGCCGCCATGTCTCATATTTGTTCTATGCATGTCGTTTATCCCGCACTTTTGGGCGACAGGCATTAAAGTTAGGGCGGCGGTCTTTCGACCACCGCCCGGTCGTATCGACAGTATACGAACTCAGAGCGTCCGGGTCACCATCTCGACGCGGAAGCACTCGATGATGTCGCCGACGCGCATGTCCTCGTAGTTCTGGAAGGCCATGCCGCACTCCTGGCCGCCCGGAACTTCCGCGACTTCATCCTTGAAGCGCTTGAGGGTCTTCAGCGTACCTTCGTGGATGACGACGTTGTCGCGGATCAGGCGCACGCCCGCTCCACGCTCGACCTTGCCTTCGGTGACACGGCAGCCGGCGATCTTGCCGACCTTGGTGATGTCAAAGATCTCGAGGATCTCGGCATTGCCGATGAAGGTCTCGCGGCGTTCCGGCGACAGCAGGCCGGAAAGTGCTGCCTTCACATCGTCGACGAGGTTGTAGATGATCGAGTAGTAGCGGATTTCGATGCCCGCGGCCGCCGCGGCCGCACGTGCCTGCACGTTGGCACGGACGTTGAAGCCGATGATCGCGGCCCCCGAGGTCTCCGCCAGCGACACGTCGCTTTCGGTGATGGCGCCGGCGCCGGCATGAACGATGCGCGCACGCACCTCGTCGGTGCCAAGCTTGTCGAGAGCGGCGTTGATCGCCTCGATCGAACCCTGCACGTCGCCCTTGATGACCAGCGGGAATTCCTTCAACCCGCTCGTCTGCAGCTGCGACATCATCTGTTCGAGCGAGCCGCGCTGGCCGGCATGGCGAGCCACTGCCTTCTCGCGCGCCAGACGCTGGCGATATTCGGTGATCTCACGGGCGCGGGCCTCGTTGTTGACGACAGCGAAGCGGTCGCCGGCTTGCGGCGTGCCTTGCAGGCCGAGCACCTCGACCGGCATTGCCGGCGGCGCCTCCTTGATCTGCTCGCCATGGTCGTTGACCAGCGCGCGCACCCGGCCCCATTCGTTGCCGGCGACGAGGATGTCGCCCGGCATCAAAGTGCCGGTCTGCACCAGTACGGTGGCGACGGGGCCACGGCCCTTGTCGAGCTGGGCTTCGATGACCACGCCCTCGGCGGTACGGTCCGGATTGGCCTTGAGGTCGAGGATTTCGGCCTGCAGCAGGATCGCCTCGAGCAGCTTGTCGAGGTTGGTGCCCTTGGTCGCCGACACTTCGACGTCCAGCACTTCACCGCCCATCGATTCGACGAACACCTCATGGCGCAGCAGTTCCGACCGCACCTTCTGCGGATCGGCATCATGCTTGTCGATCTTGTTGATCGCCACGATGATCGGAACGCCGGCCGCCTTGGCATGGCTGATCGATTCGATGGTCTGCGGCATGACGCTGTCGTCGGCCGCCACCACCAGGATGGCGATGTCGGTCGCCTGAGCGCCGCGGGCGCGCATCGCCGTGAAGGCGGCGTGACCGGGCGTGTCGATGAAGGTGATCTTCTGACCGTTCTTCTCGACCTGGTAGGCGCCGATATGCTGGGTGATGCCGCCGGCTTCGCCGGAGACGACATTGGCATTGCGGATGGCGTCGAGCAGCGAGGTCTTGCCGTGGTCGACATGGCCCATGATGGTCACGACAGGCGGCCGCGATACCAGGTCCTCGGCATTGTCGGCAATGTTGAACAGGCCTTCCTCGATGTCGGACTCGGCGACGCGGCGGACCGTGTGGCCGAATTCGGTGGCGACCAGCTCGGCCGTGTCGGCGTCGATGATGTCGCCCGGCTTCAGGATCTGGCCCTGCTTCATGAAGTACTTAACCACATCGACAGCGCGCTCGGACATGCGCTGCGCCAGTTCCTGGATGGTGATCGTTTCAGGCAGGATCACTTCGCGCATAACCTTCTCGCGCGGCTCATTATGCATCGCGCGCTTGAATTTTTCCTGGCGGCGACGCATCGACGACAGCGAGCGGGCGCGCGCGTCCTCGTCGGAAAGCGCCGTGTTGAGGGTCAGCTTGCCGCGACGACGGTCTTCCTCGGCCTTGGTCGGCTTGGCCGGGCGCGCCACTTCGGGCGTAACCGGACGGCGTACCGGGGCGCCGGCGGCGGTGCGCTTCGGCTTGACCTCTTCCTCGTCGTCCGATGCCACAAGCTCGGCAGCCTGCGGCGCGCGGCGGCGCGCTTCTTCCTCGGCGCGGCGGCGGGACTCGGCCTCGGTCTGCAGGCGGGCTTCTTCCTCGGCCTGACGGCGCGCGGATTCCTCGCGCTCGCGCTTGCGGCGTTCCTCATCCTCGTTGCGGCGCTTGGCCTCTTCGATGGCGCGTTGGCGGTCCTCGACGTCGCGAACCTTGGAGCCTTCGAGCGCCCTGCGGCGCGCTTCCATTTCATTGCGCGACAGTTCGTTCAGCACCATGCCGCCGCGTTCGGCCGGCGGCGGCGGAGGCGGCGCCTTGGGCGCTTCCTGCACGACGGGGGCTGCCACTACCGCGGGCTTGGGCGTAAATACGGGTGCAGCCACCGGCTCCGGCTTGTCGCCGGGCATGGAGAATTTGCGCTTCTTGATCTCGACCTGGACCTGCTTGGTGCGGCCATGCGAGAAATTCTGTCGCACGACGCTCTGCTCGGTACCGGGGCGCTTCAGCGTCAAGGTCTTCTTCGGTGTAACACTCAACGTCTTGTCGTCGCCCGATTTCGTATCGCTCATTCCATATCCTCTGCAGCATCATCTTCGTCAGCAACGGCCGCAAGCATTGCCAGATCGTCGGGGGTTCCGCCCCGATATCGGTCGAGCGCAACCATGCGCCTCTCAACCGCCTTGCCCGCGTCTCCCGCGAGAACGGCAGCATGTATCACATTTGTACCCCCCAATGCCAAGCTCAACTCGGCCTCGGAGAAAAGTTTGTAGGCAAGGACTGCCGGCCCGCCGAGGTGGACAGTTGCCCGCCGCGCCTGACTGATCTTGCGCACGCCATCGTCGGATGCCTCGGTCGCGTGGAGCACGAAAAGCGCCAACCCCGAGCGCACCGCGCTCTCGACCTTGGTTGCGCCGAGTGCGATCGAGCCAGCCTTGCGGGCAAGGCCAAGCATACCCAAAGCGGATCGTGCAAGCAGTCCGTCGACCATGCCGCCGAGATCGGGCGGCACGACGACCTGCGCCTTGAAGGCGCGGGCAAACAGGTTCTTCGCCGCCGCCTTGTCGATATGTAGGCGGTCGGCGCTCACCCAACAACCACGGCCGGGCAGATTTCTCTTCAGGTCAGGAACGACGGCCGAATCCGGGCCGACGACGAAACGGATCAGCTCATCCGGCTCGGCTTGCTTGCGCGTGACGATGCAGGTGCGATCGTTCATCTCGTCCTGGGGCGGGTTGTGTGCGATGCGGTTTCACCTCACGCACCAACGGCTTCGTCAGCCGGGACCTGTTCGGCTGCAAGCTCGTCTTCGGTGATCCAGCCGGCCTTGAGGCGGGCTGCCAGAACCATCTGCTCGGCGTCGGCGCGCGACACGCCGTGATTGGCGAGCACACCCGGGAATACCTTGGTCTCGCCGTCCTTGCGTTCCTTCCAGCCGGTCAGGTCGTCGGCGGCATAGCCGGCGAAATCCTCGATCGTCTTCACGCCATCCTCGCCGAGCGTCACCATCATGGCGGTGGTGACGCCAGGGATCTCGCGCAGTTCGTCGGTGACGCCCAGCGCCTTGCGCTTGTCGTCATGCTCGGCTTCGATCTTCTCCAGATATTCGCGGGCGCGGGTCTGGATCTCCGAAGCGGTGTCTTCGTCGAAACCGTCGATCGAGGCGATCTCGCCCGAATCGACATAGGCAACTTCCTCGACGCTGGTGAAGCCTTCGGAGGCCAACACCTGGCCGACCATCTCGTCGACATCAAGGGCTTCCATGAACAGCGACGAGCGTTCGACGAATTCCTTCTGGCGGCGCTCGGACTCCTCGGCCTCGGTCAGGATGTCGATGTCCCAGCCGGTGAGCTGCGAGGCAAGACGCACGTTCTGGCCGCGACGGCCGATGGCCAGCGACAGCTGGTCGTCGGGAACCACCACTTCGATGCGCTCGGCATCCTCGTCGAGCACCACCTTGGCGACTTCCGCCGGCTGCAGCGCGTTGACGATGAAGGAGGCGGCCGAAGGCGACCACGGAATGATGTCGATCTTTTCGCCCTGCAATTCGCCGACCACGGCCTGGACGCGGCTGCCGCGCATACCGACGCAGGCGCCGACCGGATCGATCGACGAGTCACGCGAAATGACGGCGATCTTAGCGCGCGAGCCTGGGTCGCGGGCGACCGACTTGATCTCGATGATGCCGTCATAGATTTCCGGCACTTCCATGGTGAAGAGCTTGGCCATGAACTGCGGATGGGTGCGCGACAGGAATATCTGCGGGCCGCGCTGTTCGCGGCGCACGTCGTAGACATAGGCGCGGACGCGGTCGCCGTACTTGTAGTTTTCACGCGGGATCAGCTCGTCGCGGCGGATAATCGCCTCGCCACGGCCGAGATCGACGATGACGTTGCCATATTCGACGCGCTTGACGGTGCCGTTGACGATCTCGCCGATGCGGTCCTTGTATTCGTCATACTGGCGGTCGCGCTCGGCCTCGCGCACTTTCTGCACGATGACCTGCTTGGCTGACTGGGCGGCGATGCGGCCGAAATCCATTGGCGGCAGCTGTTCGGCGATGAAGTCGCCAAGCTGGGCGTCCGGATTGCGCTCGCGGGCCGAGGAAATGGCGATCTGGGTGGCGTAGTCGTCGACCTTCTCGACCACTTCCATCAGCCGCTGCAGCTTCATCTCGCCGGTGTTGGCGTTGATGTCGGCGCGGATGTTGGTTTCCTGGCCGTAGCGCGAGCGCGCGGCCTTCTGGATCGCATCAGCCATGGCGGCAATGACGATCGACTTGTCGATCGACTTTTCACGCGCCACCGCGTCGGCGATCTGCAGCAGTTCAAGTCTGTTGGCGCTTACAACCATCTTATTTCTCCCGAGCTTGTTGCCGAGCTTTTAGGCCCGGCCGCTCATCATAGTTCCTGTTCGATTTCGTCTTCCGCGCCGCCTTCAGCACCTTCGGGTGCATCATCAGCTTCGCCGCGGCGTTTCTTGGCTTCCTTGCGTTCCCGGTTGTCCTTCGAAAGGGCATCGCGAATAAGGTCGTCGGTGAGGATCAGCCGCACATCGGCGATCGCGTCATAAGGAATGCGAACCGTCGGCTCTTCGCCGTAGGCGGCCTTGTCGCGCTCGAGCAGCATGTCGTCTTCGCCGGCTTCGGCGATCTTGCCCTTGAAGCGCTTGCGGTCGGCGACCGGCACCGAGGTTTCCATCTTCACAAGATGGCCGGTCCAGGTGACGAAATCCGACTTGCGTACCAGCGGCCGGTCGATGCCCGGCGACGACACTTCGAGATGATAGGCCTTCTCGATCGGGTCATCGACGTCGAGCGCCGGCGACACAGCGCGGCTGACCTCTTCGCAATCCTCGACGGTCATGGTGCCGTCCTCGCGTTCGGCCATGATCTGCAGCGTCAGGCCGTTCTGGCCCGACAGATGCACCCGCACGAGGCGGAAGCCAATGCCTCGCAACACCGGCTGAACGATCAGCGCGATGCGCGCATCGATACCGCTTTCGCGGATGATGCGGTCGTCGGCTTCGCTTGCCGTTGCAGTCATGCGGTTCCTGTCGTTCTCTGGATCAGGATGATCGTCGTCCCGAACCATCTCTTTGCTGATGGCTGACCGGCAGGTAATAAAAAAGAGCGGGACCGGGTGGACCCACTCTTCGTCATACCGACCAAGAATTTGAGGCTGATATAGACGATCCCGGCCGGTGTTTCAAGTCTGTTGACGGGCCGGGCAGAGTGCAGCCGGGGACGGCTGGCAGGATTGCGCGCGGCGCATGCCGGCTATGCGGTAACGGCCCTGTGATCCCGGATTTCACATCCCTATCTATGTTGCACTGCACAAATCAAAGATGAGCGCGCGGTGGCGCGCGAAAGGTCAAGACAATGAGCAACCGTACCGTGTTTTCCGCCATAGGCGACGCCTTTGCCCTGTTCGGCAGCGCCGTTGCCGCCTCGCGGGCCGTCGAAGCCGGCCGCAAGCCGCGCGCCAACGATCTGCGCCGGCTCGGCATGGACCCGACCGCTTTCGGCAAGATCGGCCGTTTCTGAAGCCAGACCGGCTGTCGATGCGGGACACTTTCCCGCATCGAACTATTTTCTGATGAAGGTGAGATAGGCCGGCCGTCGGCCCTCGCGAATGGCTTTTGCCTCGTAGCGTGTGCCCGGCCAGCCTTCATAGGGCCGATGCCAGTCGGCCCCATCTTGCACCTGCCAGAGGAGCCCGCCATGCGCCCGACAGTGCAACAAGGTCCAGTTCACATAGGTGTCGATGTCGGATGCGAAGCGGAATTTTCCGCCCGGCTTCAGCACGCGCGCGAACCGATCGAGGTTGAGCGGGCTGACAAAACGCCGCTTCCAGTGCTTTTTCTTCGGCCAGGGATCGGGGTAGAGCAGATCGATGCCGTCGAGCGACGTCTGCGGCAACCAATCGAGCAGGCGCGTGGCGTCGTCGTCATAAACGCGAAGATTGGCAAGCGGCTTTTCCCGCACCGCCATCATCAGCTTGGCCATGCCGTTGACGAACGGCTCGACACCGATGAAGCCGGTCGCCGGTGCCTCCGTGGCACGGTGCAGCAGATGCTCACCGCCGCCGAAGCCGATTTCCAGCCGAACCGTTGAAACATCCGCTGAGAATAGCGCGCGCAATTCTGCCGGTGCCTGGACGGAGAGGTCGAGGCCATAGGCCCCAAGACCGCTTTCCAGCGCCGCCGCCTGCTGCGGGCGAATGGTCTTGCCGTGCCGGCGGCCGAAGAACCCTTCGGTCGCCCGGCTCCGCCTGTCCTGTGGATCCATGGCTTGGTTCGCGCGCCGCGCTTAGATTGAGATGAGATTTGGGATTGAGATGAGATTTGGCTGAAATCTCATCTCAATCTAATCCTTTGTTGGAGCATGATCTTTTCCAAAAAACCGGTACCCACTTTTTGGAATCATGCCTAAGCAGCGATCGCGTCCTTGAGCGCCTTGGCCAGATCGGTCTTTTCCCAGGAGAAGGACCCGTCTCGGCCGGCCTTGCGGCCGAAATGGCCGTAGGACGAGGTCTTTGCGTAGATCGGCTTGTTGAGGTCGAGATGCCTGCGGATGCCGGATGGCGACAAATCCATCACCGTGCGCAGCGCTTCCTCGAGCTTGGCCTCGTCGACCTTGCCGGTGCCGTGCAGGTCGACATAGACCGACAGCGGCTGGGCAACGCCGATGGCGTAGGACAGCTGGATGGTGCAGCGGTCGGCGAGCTTGGCCGCCACTACATTTTTGGCGAGATAGCGCGCCGCATAGGCGGCAGAGCGGTCGACCTTGGTGGTGTCCTTGCCGGAGAAGGCGCCGCCGCCGTGCGGGGCAGCACCACCGTAGGTGTCGACGATGATCTTGCGGCCGGTCAGGCCGGCGTCGCCGTCCGGCCCACCGATGACGAACTTGCCGGTCGGGTTGATGTACCACATGCAATCGTCGGCGATCTTGAGGTCGCCGAGCGCCTCACGGATGTAAGGCTCAACGACCTTGCGGACCTTCTTGGAATCCCAGGTCGCGTCGAGATGCTGCGTCGACAGCACGATCTGAGTCGCTTCGGCGGCCTTGCCATCGACATAGCGAACGGTGACCTGGCTCTTGGCGTCAGGCCCGAGCTTGCCGGCTTCGCCGTTGTTTTCGTGACGGGCAGCGGCGAGCAGTTCGAGAATCTTGTGGCTGTAATAGATCGGCGCCGGCATCAGGTCCGGGGTCTCGCGGCAGGCATAGCCGAACATGATGCCCTGGTCGCCGGCACCCTCTTCGCCCTGGCGGTCGGCGGCGTTGTCGACGCCCTGGCCGATGTCGGGCGACTGGCCGTGCAGCAGAACCTCGATCTTTGCCGTCTTCCAGTGGAAGCCGGCCTGCTCGTAGCCGATTTCGCGGATCGCCTTGCGGGCGACCGACTTGAACTTGGCCGGGTTGACGACCGAATGCCCGGCGGCGTCCTTGAGGATGTTGCCGGCTTTGTCCCGCTTCAGCAGAGTATCGGGAACCCTTACTTCGCCGGCGATGACGACGCGGTTGGTGGTGGCGAGCGTCTCGCAGGCGACGCGGACTTTCCACGGGTCCATGCCGGTCTTCTTGGCCTCGCGATAGACCAGATCGACGATCTCGTCCGAGATGCGGTCACAGACTTTGTCGGGATGACCCTCGGCCACGGATTCCGAGGTGAAGAAGTAGTTCTGCCGCGTCACGGGTGTCCCCTCTTGAAAAAACGATCGGCAGGGCTGCCGATTTTGGCGCGCCACGTGTTAACGGTGCCGGACGCCGCTCGTCAAGCGGTGCCGCGGTTCTGGCATGAGTGTCGCAGCAATATATCTTGTACCACCGGCGGCTTGGCGCCGCCGGCAGTCGAGCCTCTGGGCTACTCGGGCCCAGGGGATTACTGGGGCCAATGGGTCAATCGACCCACCGAATCACTCGGCATCTTCGGCAGAAAGGGACTTCACAAGGTCGATAATCCGGCGGCGCACCTTCACATCCGCGATCTTGACGAACGCGCGGTTGAGCTGAAGCCCTTCCGGACTGCCGCAGAATTCGACGGCGAAAGCCATCGAAGTGTCCTCGGCAAATCCTCTATTACCCACCGGCTCCTGCCCTGGCGCATCCTCGAAAAAGAAGGCGACAGGCACGCTGAGTATCGAGGCTATTGCCTGCAGACGGCTGGCGCCGACGCGGTTCGTTCCTTTTTCATATTTTTGGATCTGCTGAAACGTAATACCGAGATTTTCACCAAGCTTTTCCTGGCTCATTCCAAGCATATTGCGCCGAAGGCGGACGCGACTTCCGACATGGATGTCGATCGGATTCGGTTTCTTCTTGTTTTCTTCTGTCATTTTTTCCTCGCCGAATTTTTCCGGCCTTTTCTATTTTTCTCGCCCAACGAAGCCGGAGCCAACTGCCCCAACAGAAACACCAACCGACTTCGAGAAAATTAGGCGGTAACAGTATGAGTTTCTAATGTGTCGACTGTCAATTCACCCGTAGCCGTTGCCTTACGTTCAAGCTGAGGGCGATTGCGGCAAACACCAACATGATCAGCATTCCGTTAATGCGCCGCCGCGCGGCGGAGATGAAGGCTTGGCCGGAGATCGGCACCCGCACGTCGATGGCGCCACGTGCATCGACCGCCAATGCGTCGACGATGCGTCCGCGCGTATCGACAACGGCGGAAATGCCGTTGTTGGCGGCGCGCAACAGCGGCAATCCGTTTTCCACCGCGCGAATCTGAGCCTGCCTGAAATGCTGGTACGGCCCGGGCGTGTCGCCGAACCATGCGTCGTTGGTGACGTTCACAATAAGCTGGGATGACGTTGCGTCAACAGCCACAAGATCAGGAAAGATCACCTCGTAGCAAATAAACGGCAAGGCGCTGATGCCGCCGGGCAAAGCGATCGGATGGCGCTCGTTGCCGGCGGCGAAATTCATCGGCCCGGCGACGAGCTGTCCGATGCCGAAGCGGCTGAGCAGACCGGAAAACGGCAGATACTCGCCGAACGGGACCAGATGGACCTTGTCGACGGCATCAGCGATTTCGCCCTTGTCATCGATCGCCACCACCGAATTGTAGTAGCGGCTGTCGGCATCCGCCCCGGATCCGCGCTCCTCGCGCACGACGCCGGCAATCAGCATCTGACCAGGCTGCAGCATGTCGCCGACCGCGGTCAGCGCGTCCGGACGCTCGGTGAACAGGAAGGGTACCGAGGTCTCCGGCCACAGGATCAACTGCGGTTTGTTATGGCCGGGATCGGGCGCTGCGGCCGACAGGCCCATCATCGTGGCGAAGATGCGGTCGCGCACCGAAGTGTCCCATTTTTCGCTGAGGTCGACATCCGGTTGCACGATACGGACATCGAGAGTGCGGGTTGCCGGCTTGTCGGGGGTCGCGAGCCTGACATAGCCGAAGCCGGCATGGGCGGCGACGAGAATGGCAAGCAGGACCACACCGAGACGGACATGCCGGCGTGCTGCAAGCAAGGCCGGCATGGCGAAGACAAAGACCGCCAGCGCGTTCATGCCGACCATGCCGGTCACCGACACGCTTTGCATCAACAGCGGCACGGGCATCGCCGCATAGCCGACGGCATTCCAGGGAAAGCCGGTGAACAGGAAGCCGCGCAGCCATTCCGTCAGGCCAAAAGCAAAGGCAAGGGCGGCAACGCGGCCAATATCGTTGGTCCATAACAGCCGCGCGACGACGGTGGCGAAGCCGTAGAAAAATGCCAGCGCCAAAGGAATGCCTACGACCGCGAAGGGTAAGGCCCAGGCGAAACTGTCGGCCTCGACCAGAAGCGCCTCGCCGATCCACCACAGGCCGGCGAGGAAATAGCCGAAGCCGAACCACCAGCCGATGGCAAAAGCCGGCCGCAGGCGCCTGAGCCAGCCGTCGGAAGCCTCGCCGGTGGCGCCGTCGAGCAGCCAGACCAGCAGTGGAAACGAGACGAAACAGACGGCGAAGAAATCGTAAGGCGCCTGGGCGAGCACCGCCAGCGCCCCGGCAAGAAACGCCACCAGCGCGCGCCGCCAGCCCCAAAGCAGAATTATCCGGCCGGCAAGGCGCTCCATACAGACTTCCCAGGTCGCGCGAATCAAGAGCCAAGATTTATCAGATTTATTGAAACGCGAACCGGCCGATCGCTGCGCTATCGGTGCCATCCCTCGATGGTTAGCCCGCTCAGTTGCTCGGCCTCCTCGCGCGGCACGGTGCGCAAGGTCTGGGAGAAGGTCCAGACATGGCTTTCGGGGTCGCGCGCCCGATACTGCCGTTCGCCGTAGAAATGGTCGGCAGGCTCCTCGACGATTTGGGCTCCAGCCGCCATTGCCCGCTCACAATGCACGTCCAGGCCGTCTTTCAGACGCACACAGACCGACTGAGTGTTCTTGCCGCCGACGCTTACCGGACTGGCAATATGATCGGCCCATTCGGAATCGACGATGATGTAGCCGTCGCCAAAGCGCATTTCGGCATGGACCAGCCGTCCGTCGGCATCGCTGACCACCATGCTCGGCTCGAAGCCGAAGGCCGTTTCGAGCCATTTCAATGCGGCTCGCGGGTCCTTGTAGAAGACACCCGAGCCAAAGGTTGAGTGCTTGAAGGGATCGTCGATCGTCATCGGCCGGGCAACGTTCTGTCCTAGGCCTGCTCGGTGCGGGGGGCGGTCACGCGGCGGCGACGCTCGCCCTTCTGGTTCTGGACGATGCGCACCCGCTTGACGCGGCGCGGATCGGCGTCGAGCACGTGGAATTCGAAGCCGGGAATGGCTTGCACAACCTCACCACGCGCGGGCACGCGACCGAGCGTGTTGAAAATCATGCCGCCGATCGTGTCGACATATTCACCATGCTCACCGGCGGTAAAGTCCTCGCCGATCATCTTGGCGACCTCGTCGATCTCGGCCTTGCCGTCGACGACGAACACGCCCTCGCCGGTCTGGGTGATCAGCGGCTCGTCCTCGTCATGCTCGTCCTCGATATCGCCGACGACCATCTCGACGATGTCTTCCAGCGAGGCGAGACCATCGGTGCCGCCATATTCGTCGATGACCAGCGCCATCTGGGTTCGCGTCGTCTGCATATGGCCCATCAGGTCGGAGGCAAGCATCGAGGGCGGCACGAACAGCACCGGGCGGATCAGATTGAGGTCGCCGATGGTGCGGCCGAGATCGACCTGGGCGAGGTCGAGAAGCGTCGTTGCCGGCGTCTTCCTGGATGTTCTGCCCTTCTTGACCCGGGCGACCTTGGTGATGTGGGCCAGCACGTCGCGGATGTGAACCATGCCGCGCGGATCGTCGAGCGTCTCGGAATAGACCGGCATGCGGGAATGGCCGGACTGCTCGAACAGACCGAGGAGATCGCCCAACGTCGTGGTGATCTCGACGGCCTCAATATCGGCGCGCGGCACCATGACGTCCTCGACGCGTACCTCGCGCAGGCGCAATATGTTGTTGAGCATGGCGCGTTCGCCGGGCGAGAAAGACCCGGCATCGCTGGTCGTTTCGGCAAGCGCGCCGGCGATTTCCTCGCGCAGGCTGGTGCCGTTCCGCTGCCTGAAAAGGCCCAAGACGCGGTCGAACAGGGACGGACCGGCAGGCGATGGCTCGCTGGCAATGCTACCAGAAGCAGGGCTGCCGGAACTGGGACTCGGACTCGATCCCTCTTCCGTCGTATCGGAAGGCTTTGTCGCACTGCCAGCCTCGGGGCGGGCGGCAGTTTCTGGTTTGTCGTTCATCGTCGTCCGGTCAATTGGTCTTTTGTCATTACGTGTAGGGATCGGGAATGGCAAGCCTTGCGAGCGCCGAGCGCTCGATGGCTTCCATCTCCTCGGCCTCTGCATCGGTCTCGTGATCGTAGCCCAGCAAATGCAGCAGGCCGTGGACGACGAGATGGGTGATATGGTTCTCGAAGGGCTTGTCTTCCAGGGCGGCTTCGCGCGCCACCGTCTCGGCGGCCAGCACGATGTCACCCAGCATGGGCGGCAGCTTGCCACCCCTGGGGAACGGAAAAGCCGGGAAAGACAAGACGTTGGTCGCCTTGTCCTTGCCGCGCCAGCCGGCATTGAGGGTACGGATATGGGCATCGTTGGAAAAGACGATGCTGAGTTCGGAAGGACCGGCAGCAGCGGTTTCGGCAAAGGCAGCCGACACGGCGCGATCGACCAGACGCGTCAGCGCCGCCTCATCGGGCCAGTCGCCGGCCTCGACCGACATATCGATCTCGACGGGAACCGAACTGTCCCCGCCGCCAGGTCTTATGTCTTCAGGCATGAGCCCGCATCGTCACATCAGCTCTCGGCGCCGAGGCCGCGTGCCAGCTTGGCGTCGCGGTCATAGGCCCTGACGATTTCGGCCACCAGCGGGTGGCGCACAACGTCGACATCGTTGAAGCGCACGGTTACCGCGCCGGCCACGCCGTCAAGGACACGCAAGGCTTCGACGAGGCCCGACTTGGTGCTTGGAGGCAGATCGATCTGCGTCGGATCGCCGGTGACGATCATGCGCGAATTCTCGCCGAGGCGGGTCAAAAACATCTTCATCTGCATCGGCGTGGTGTTCTGCGCCTCGTCGAGGATGACGGCGGCATGCGCCAGCGTGCGGCCGCGCATGAAGGCCAGCGGCGCGATTTCGATGACCTCGGCAGCGATAGCACGTTCGACCTTGTCGGCCGGCATCATGTCGTAGAGCGCGTCATAGAGGGGCCGCAGGTACGGATCGACCTTTTCCTTCATATCGCCGGGCAGAAAACCCAGCCGCTCGCCGGCCTCGACCGCTGGGCGTGACAGGATGATGCGCTCGACCATGCCGCGTTCGAGCAGCATCGCCGCATGCGCCACCGCCAGATAGGTCTTGCCGGTGCCGGCGGGGCCAATGCCGAAGACAAGTTCCGAACGCTCCAGCGCCCGCATATAGGCGTCCTGGTTGAGCGAACGGGCATAGATCGTCTTCTTGCGGGTGGAGATCTGGGCGGCCGAAACCTTGCCCTTGCGTTCCAGCGTCGGCAGCGTCAGCTGGTCGTCGGCGGCAATCGCCATGCGCACGGCGCCATCGACGTCGGACTGGCCAATATCGGTGCCCTTCTGGAGAATGCCGTAGAGATTGTCGAGCGCGCGGCGCGCCTGCTCGGCCGCCGAGGCCGAGCCCTTGATGGTGAGCTGGTTGCCGCGCGAGCGGATGTCGACGCCGAGCTTCTGCTCGAGCCGGGCCAGGTTCTCGTCGAACTGGCCGTACAGGGCGCTGGCAAGCTTGTTGTTGTCGAAAGTCAGAACGATGTGCGCCATGTCAGAGGCCCCGGACGTCTGGTTCTGGGGCAGAGTCTTCACTTCAGCAGCGCTCAACCGTCTCTCCTCATCTGCCGAGGCCATCAAGCCAACTCGGCGAACAGGCTATTGTAGCCCGTCTTCGTGATTCGCACCCGGATAATGTCACCGATTTCGCCGGCCTTTTCATCAACAATAACCGGCTGCAGCCAGGGCGAGCGGCCGACCTTCTGGCCGGCCTGACGGCCGGGCTTCTCGATCAGCGTGTCGATGGTGCTGCCGACCAGGCCCAGGCCGAAATCCTGCTGCTGCTTGAGCAACAATGCCTGCAGCTGTTGCAAACGTTCATCCTTGACCGCTTCCGGCACGTGATCGGGCATATCGGCGCCCGGCGTGCCGGGACGCGGCGAATATTTGAACGAGAAGGCCGAGGCGTAGTTCACCTGGCGCACCAGACCCATCGTCGCCTCGAAATCCGCCTCGGTTTCGCCGGGGAAGCCGACGATGAAGTCACCGGACAGCGCGATGTCGCCGCGCGCAGCGCGGATGCGCTCGAGCAGCGCCAGATAGTCCTTGGCCGTGTGCCTGCGGTTCATCGCCTTGAGGATGCGGTCTGACCCGGATTGCACCGGCAGGTGCAGATAAGGCATCAAAGCCGGGAGATCGCGATGGGCAGCGATCAATTCGTCGTCCATGTCGCGCGGATGGCTGGTGGTGTAGCGCAGCCGCGCCAGGCCAGGAATTTCGGCCAGCCGGAACAGCAGGCGACCAAGCCCCCATTCCATGCCATCCTCACCCTTGCCGTGCCATGCATTGACGTTCTGCCCCAGCAGCGTCACCTCGCGCACACCGGCATCGGCCAGCCGCTCGGCTTCGGCGACGATCTGCGCCACCGGCCGCGACACTTCCGAGCCCCTGGTATAGGGCACGACGCAGAAGGTGCAGAATTTGTCGCAGCCTTCCTGTACCGTGAGGAAGGCGGTGACGCCGCGCTTGATCATTTCGGCACGCTTCGGCTGCGGCAGATGCTCGAACTTGTCCTCGATGGCGTATTCGGTCTCGACGATCTTTTCGCCGCCACGCACCCGGGCCAGCACATCGGGCAGCCGGTGATAGGTCTGCGGGCCGATGACCAGATCGACAGCAGGCGAACGGCGGATGATTTCCGGGCCTTCGGCCTGCGCGACGCAACCGGCGACGCCGATCAGCATTTCGCGCCCAACTGCTGCGCGTTCAGCCTTCATGTCGCGGATGCGGCCGAGCTCAGAATAGACCTTTTCCGCCGCCTTCTCCCTGATATGGCAGGTGTTGAGCAGCACCAGGTCGGCGTCGGCGATGACATCGGTCGCGGTGTAGCCGTCGGCGGCCAGCGCATCGGTCATGCGCTGTGAGTCATAGACATTCATCTGGCAGCCATAGGTCTTGACGAAGACCTTTTTGGCCGGGGCGGACGCCGCAGCAGCGCTTTGCGAGGCGCTGTCGGTTTCGTTCCGCTCTATCGTGTTCAAATCCATCCGGCGGCTTCTAACGCCTTTCCGTGACAAAAAACAGACGATTCTCGGGCATCGGCCTGTAGGCGCTCGGCCTGCGCTAGCGGCTCGGTCGGGGATCGGCGAGCGCGGCCTGCATCATGGCGCGCACCTTGCTTTCCATCATCCTCGACGTTTCCTTGCGGTTCGAGCCCTTGGAAAAGGCGATGGGCTCGCCGAAATGCACCTCGACGTCAATGGCGCCTTCGGCCATCAGCACCTTGAGATGCGGCATCAGGTCCTGATCGCCGATCCAGGCAGCGAGCGGCCGGTGGCGACGGCCGAGAGGCACGCCGTGCACCCGCGTGTAGGCAATCGCCAGCGGCTGGATGAAGACCTGCTCGGCCGCGCCTTCCGAAATCGCCATCGAGGCGGCGCCGAACAAGGTGCTCTTGAACGGCAGGATGGTGTTGCCGTCGCCGGTAGAGCCCTCGGCAAATAGCACCATAGCGTCGCCCTTGGCCATGCGGCTGGCGATCTCGCTGGCCTGGTCGCCAGCTGTCCGCTTACGCTCGCGTTCGATGAAGACCGTACGCTGCAATTTCGACAGCCAGCCGATCAGCGGCCATCCCTCCATGTCCGCCCGAGCGATGAAGGTCACATCGGCAAAGGAGCCCAGCACCATGATGTCGGTCCAGGAGATATGGTTCGAGGCGACCAGCAGCGGGCGCTGGCTGGACAGCGCACCTTTGACATGGATGCGCAGGCCGAGCGTCCGGACGATGAGGCTGTGCCAGGCCTTCAGAATGACCGTCTCGCGCCAGATTCCAGTCTTCATCGACAGCAGCTGCAAAGGCACAAGGACCAGCGAACCGATGACAACGAGGCTCAGCGCCAGGAAAATCCTGATTTTTCCGATCATGCAGCTTGGCCCTGCCCCAAAACTTTGGCTAGCGAAGATCGCGGCGCATGACAAGCGCGCCGGTAGGACCATGTTCGGTCGAGCGGTAATAATTGGCGCGGTGCCCGACCTGGCGGAAGCCCAGCCGCCGGTAGAGGGCGATGGCAGCGACATTGGTCTCGTCGACCTCAAGGAACAGCGCCTCGGCGCGCTGCGCATGCAATTCGCGCAGTACGGCGTCCATCAATTGCCAGCCGAGCCCCTGGCGGCGATGCGAGCGCGCCACCCCCACGGTCAGAATCTCGCCCTCGCCGGCTGCAAGCCTGGCCAGCACGAAGCCGACCGGCGGCTTGGCGCCCTGGCCGATTTCGCGCGCGGCATAGCCGAACACGGTTTCCTGTTCGAGCAACGCGGCGAACTCGCCATCGGTCCAGGGCCGGACGAAATCCTCGCGGTGCAGCACCGACGCTGCCGGGCTGTCGGCGATGGTCAGCGGCTCGAGCGCATAGTCCCTGCGGCGCGGCTGGAGGAAAGGGATGCGCATCACTTTTCCTGCCTCAACAGGATGAACCCGGCCTGCGCCTTGGCATCGGCGCCGCGCAGATAGAGTGGCTTCGGCTTGTCGCCCTCGCCTTTTGCAGCGGCGAGCCGGGCGTAGACGGCAATGTCGGCGGTGGCAGCCGTCGGGCCGATATCGAAATCGCGACCGGCCGCGGCTGCGATCTGCACGGCGGCCGTGCCGGCAAGCACCGGACGATTGTCCGCCGCCATTCCCGCGGCTTGCGCAAGTGTGGTCACCGCCGGACCATAGCGCAAAATCGCTTCCGCATCGTAAAGCGCGGCATGGATTTCCTCGCGGCCGGCATCGAGAGCGGCCAGGACCGGGCGGCCGGGAAATGCCGCCCTCGCCTCGGCCGCCAGCGCCTCCAGTGTCGTTACCCCGATCGCCGGGATCTTCAGCGCCAGCGCCAGGCCGCGCGCCGCCGAGACGCCCACCCGCAGGCCGGTGAAGGAACCCGGACCGATGGAAACCGCAACGGCGCCAAGGCCGGCATAATCGGTGCCGTCCGCTTTCAGCGCTTCGTCAATGACAGCCATCAGGTGTTCGGCATGGCCTTTGCCGAGATCGAGTACCGAGCGGCCAAGTTCTCTGCCGCCCGATGCGTCATAGACGCAAGCGGCGCAGAGATTGGCGGCACAGTCGATGGCGAGCAGTTTCATGGGCGACCGGTTCGAAAAACAGTCTCCCTCTGCCCGCCACGGCGCGCCGCCGCAAGAGCCAGCGCGTAAATTGTTAAGTGGCTTCGCTTCGGTGCAGGCCGGACGGCTTACGCCGCCGGCGCGATGCGCAGCATGTGGTTGTCCCAGACATAGTCGGGCTCGGAGCGCGTCGCGCCGCTGCCTTCGATGATTTCGCCAGCACCCGTGGTTGCCATGAAGCCCGGGCCGTCGGGCGCCAGGCCGCAGACCTCGACCAGCGCCTTGGTGGCGACGATCTTGCCGCTGGCGGCGTCGATGACGGCCAGCGAATTGCCTTCCGGCGAAGACACCGCGACCGTGCCGGCAATCGGGTTGGCGGCGACCGAGCCGATGTAATTCCGGAAGCCGGATAGCACGTCCTGCGGCATGTCGAGCAGCTGCAGCCCCTTGCCGCGCGTGGCGCGGCCGACCAGCGGTGGCCGCTCGGTGCCCGGCCCGCGGTACTGGCAGCCGAACCAGATGGTGCCTGTGGGGTCGGCATCCATGTGGCGAATCGACAGCTGGTGCAGAGCCGGCGGCAGTTCGTGCTTTTCGATGAGATCGCCGGTTGTGCGATCGACCAGCACATAGGACGGCTTCATGGTGGCGATGTTGAGCTCGGCGCGGCCATAGTCGGGATGGGTCTCGATGCCGCCATTGGCGATGGCGATCGTCCGGCCGTCTCCGAGCAGCAAGAGCTCATGCGGCCCCATGCCATAGGTCGGAAACTCGCCGATGCGGCTGAACTTGGCCCGTGCGTGGTAGATCCCGACGACGCCGGCGGCATTGTCGAAATTGTTTTCGGTGGCGTAAAGCAGCGCGCCGTCGGTGGAAAACACACCGTGGCCGAAGAAATGCCGACCGGTGATGCTGGCGATGGTCAGCGGCGGCTCGCGGCCGGCATGGTCGAAGACCACGGCGAAGGTGCCGGGTTGCCGGGCGAAGACCACGGAGCGCTTTGAGGCCGGATCGAAGGTGACGTCGTGGCCACGGTCGGGCAGGTCGATCGCATGCAATACTTTTCCGGCTTCCGACAACACAGCGGCGCCAAAGCTGCCGTCGCGCTTGCCGAAGGCGGTGGCAAAGACGGCATCGGCGGCAAGCGTGTCCGCCCAGGCCCGCGGCGCCATTGACGCGACGAAGCCGGCGCCGGCAGCCCTGAGAAAATCGCGGCGGTCGATCAGCGGCGTCCTCATGATCAGTCTCCGTCGAGCGAGGAGAAGCCGGCGGTCAGGCCGAACTCGGCGGTCAGCCTGGTTCCGATCAGGCCCGACAGGCTGGAGGTGATCAGCGCGAAATGCTCGAGTTTTCCGCGCTCCGCGGGATCGGCCAGCGTCTTGTCGATCGGACCCTGGATGGATTTGGCAGTGGCAACGCCATTGATGAGCTGGATATGGATGGATTCCGCCATCCATCTGCTATCCTCGGGCAGCGCGTCGCCGAGCTTCGAGGCCTGGAACAGCGCATCAATGCCGGAGAGGTTGCCGGCTAATGACAGGCCGGTGTTTTGCGACCGCCAGTAGATCGCCTGCCTTGGCTTGTCAGCCTCCGGCTTGGCGCCGAAAAAACCTTTGAGGCGCACGTCGCGGACCATTTCCAGCTCGTTGATGAAGACGCCGACCAGTTCGGTCACCGCTTCGGTGCCGTCGCGGTAAAGCGCATTGTCGGGTCCGGGATTAGCCCACGAGGCTGCAAAACCGTCCGGTTTTTTCCAGGCCGCGTCGACATCGGCCGCCATGGTCTCGATGTTCTTGGCGACTGCCGCGCCATAGGCGCAGCGATAGGGCTCGTCCTTGCCGACGAGCGTCTCGGCGCCGTCGCCGTAAAGCACGAACTCAAGCGCCCCTAATCCCTGCATCGCGACACTCTTGCCCGCCAGCTGCGCCGGATCGGTGGCGGTCGGATCCTTGCCGGCCAGCGCCGCCTGCACCTGCTTCAGGCCGATGCTCTTTCGGTCCGGCCAGTAGAGCATGCGCTCCAGCCGGTTGTTCTCCTTGATTGGCCCGAAGCCGATGATTTCAGCCGACGACCAAGCTGCGACCGTGGCCGAGAATCCGGCATGCGCGGCATCGAGGTTGCCCTGCGACGGCGCCTGGCAGAGCGCGTCCATGGCCTTCGCCAAGGTGCCGGCATGGCCATGCAGGCTGGCATAGGCGGGGCGGACAAAGCCGTCGATCGCTCTTTGGATCACGTCGGAGGCTTTCACCGAGGCCGATGCCGGGGACGCACCGAACAGAGCCAATGGGAGGAGGAGAACAGGCAAAACCCGCTTGAGCATCAGAATGACTCCAGGAATTTGATGAGAGCATCGCGGTCGGCCGTATTGGCGGCGGCAAAGCGATCGCGCGCCTTCTGCCCCTCGCCGCCATGCCACAGGATCGCTTCGGTAAGCGTGCGCGCACGCCCGTCATGCAGGAAGAAAGCGTTGCCGTTGACGGTCTTTGTCAGGCCGATGCCCCATAGCGGCGGGGTGCGCCATTCACTGCCCGTGGCATCGCCCACCGCCTGGCCGTCGGCAAGGCCAGGCCCCATGTCGTGCAGCAGAAAGTCGGAATAGGGCCAGATCAGTTGGAACGCCTGCGCCTTGTTCCCGCGCATGGTGACGAATTTCGGCGTATGGCAGGCAATGCAGCCCATCTCGTAGAACAGCTTCTTGCCGGCGAGCACGGCGGGTGCGCCGACATCGCGCCGCGCCGGCACCGCAAGGTTCTGTGAATAGAAGGTGACGAGGTCCATCACCGGTGGTGGCGCCTCGACCGGGCCGAGCCGCTTCTGCACGCCATTGGGCATGGCTAAGCAGGCCTCTTCGGCTGCGGTGCAATCGCCCCAGTGGCTGGGCTCTTCCGGCGTCGAAATGCCGATATCGCCGGCAAAGGCGTCCGCCGCCTGCTGGCGGATCGATGCGGTCTGCGCCTTCCAACCGAAGCGGCCAAGCGTCAGTTGCCCGCTGCTGAGGTCACGCACCATGTTGGGCTTGCCGGAAATGCCGTCGCGGTCGTCGGGATCGGCATGGGCAAGGATGTCGGCCGGCGCGATCTGTTCGATCAGGCCAAGGCCGATCATGGGCGGGGTCAGACGTGGCGACAGCGTGGTGCGCGGGTCAAGCGGGCCGTAGCCAAGCCCGTCGAGCGAATAGCTCGGCTTGCGCAGCGAAACGATGCTACCGTCGCCGAGCGTGACCTTTTCCTTGCGATAATCGACATACATGCGGCCTTCGCCCTTGAGGCCGGGCACCGCCAGTTCCTGCAACTGCGCGCCGTAGACCGGATCGGGGAAGTTCAGCACCTTGTGCACGGCAATCTCGGCTTTTTCCTCGGCCGTGCTCGCATCGCGCGCCAGCCGCAGGAACATCGACGTGGTGCGGCTGTCGGCGGCCGGCGGGCGGCCGCGGCCATCCTTCAAATGGCAATTCTGGCAGGCGCGCTCGTTGAACAGGGGTCCGAGACCGTCCGAGGCCTGGGTCGAGGATGGCGACGACACCCAGTTCTTGCGGAAAAGCGCATTGCCGAGCTTGAAATTGCCCTGTTCCTCGAAGGTAATGTTTTCAGAGGGTTGCGAGAAGGCGTCGCGGTCGACCTGCTTGCGCGACGTGCCGGCGCCGCCTTGCATCGTTTCGAAGGATTCGGGCTTGGAGAAATCCTGGGTTGGCCTGGTAACTGCAAGGACGCGGGCCTGGTCCTTCGGCGTCAGGTCGGTGCGGCTCGTGGCGAGGCCGACCGGTTCCGACGATCCGGCCAGGGCCGGGGCCAAAATTGCCGCCAGGGTTACAACCGAAAGCCCGCGAAAGGCCTGATATCGCGGGTTTTTGAGGAGCAGCGGGCCGGCGGCCCGCCGCAAGCGGCGCAGAATATCTATGGGGCGCCGCATTCCTGCATGGTCCTATTCCGCCTCGTCCGCCGATGCGGCGTTGAGCTGGCCGTATTTTTCCTCGCCGATCGAGGCAAGGAGGTCGAGCTGCGTCTCGAGGAAGTCGATGTGACCTTCCTCATCCGCCAGCAATTCCTCGAACAGCTTCATCGTCACGTAGTCGCCGGCTTCGTTGCAGATCTCGCGCGAACGCTTGTAGGCGGTGCGTGCGTCATATTCGCCGGCGAGATCGGATTCGAGCACTTCCTTGACGTTCTGGCCGATGCGCAACGGCGCCACGGACTGCAAATTGGGATGCCCTTCGAGGAAGATGATACGGGCCACCAGCCGGTCGGCATGGTGCATCTCCTCGATCGATTCGGCGCGTTCCTTCTTTGCCAGCTTGGCATATCCCCAATCTTCGAGCAGGCGGAAATGCACCCAGTATTGATTGACGGCGCCAAGCTCCAGGAACAGAGCCTCGTTAAGCCGCTCGATGATCTGCGGTTCGCCTTTCATGGATTCTGCTCCCATATTGGACGCGCAGGCCTCTGACGCGATCCAGGTGTGAAACGATGTCCACGCCGCTCGCCTCCGAACGGGTGTGGTAATTTTCGGTGACCCGAATGATCGTTTCGACCACATTTGGGAAGCAGCCGCAACAGCGACCGCGCTTTTGCATCGTGTGATAGACCTTCGCCGGCACGATCAGTTGCCAGGGGTCCTGATCCAGCAGATCGACGATCGTCTGCTCAATCTCCTTTTCGGTGATGATGTTGCAATGGCAGATCAGCATGGATTGGCTCTGGCTGACGGCGCCCCTCCGCGCCGTTTGGCTGGTAGTTGGTTGGGGTGCTACTTGAACACCTTGTCCGGTGCGTCGAGGCTGTCGGACCCCTCGAAGGCTATGTTGTTCAGGTTCAGCGCGCCGACGGCGCGTTCGATCGACTTGGTCTGGTCGACCAGCGCGTCGATTGCCGCCTGCACGGTAGCATTGCCTTCGGTGTTGCCCTCGGCGATCTGCTGGTCGTAGGCCTCGCCGGCCACTTCCCGCGCCTTGATCGCCTCCATCTTGGCGACCGAGACATCGAGCTTGTCGGACAGTTCCTTGTCGATCGCCGGATCGGCCGCCTTGACCATATCGTGCACCGACGGGCCTGAAACGACGGTGCCGTCGATGCGCGTGTAGCTGGCGAGATAGGCGGCGCGGATGCCGATGGCGTCATAGAGATGCGAGTTGTAGGTATTATCCGAGAAGCAGTCGTGCTCCTCTTCGGGATCGTGCAGCAGCAGGCCGAGTTTCATGCGCTCCCCGGCCAGTTCGCCGTAGGACAGCGAGCCCATGCCGTTGAAGATCACCGAGATAGCGGTGTTCGGCTGGCCATCGACGAGGTTCTTGCGGGCGGCGCCGTCTTCCTTCCAGTTGCCGACCATCTCCTGCAGGTCGGAGACCAGAAGATCGCTGGCCGACTTCAGATACTCGGCCCGGCGATCGCAATTGCCGCCGGTGCAGTTCTTGAGGTCGTAGTCGGTGTACGGACGCTCGCCGGCGCCCGGGCCGGTGCCGTGCAAATCCTGGCCCCAGAGCAGGAATTCGATGGCGTGATAACCGGTGGCGACATTGGCCTCGATGCCGCCGGCCTCCTGCAGCGTGCCGGCGAGGAACTCCGGCGAAAGCTTCGAGGCGTCGACCTTCTTGCCGTCGATCTCGATGTCCTTGTTGGCGATGACATTGGCGGTGTAGAGCGCGTTGGCGTCGGACTCGGTGCCGTAGCTCTTGGCGACGTAGTCGATCAGGCCTTCGTCGAGCGGCCAGGAGTTCACCTTGCCTTCCCAGTCGTCGACGATCTTGTTGCCGAAGCGGTAGACCTCGGTCTGCTGGTAGGGCACGCGCGACGCCTTCCAGGCATCGCGGGCGGCATTCAGCGTGTCCGCCGACGGGTTGGCAAGCAGCGCGTCGACAGCCTTGTCGAGCGCCTGCGCCGTGGTCAGCGAATCCTCGTACTTGGCCAGCGCGATGTCGGAATAGGTCTTGATGACCGCCTTGGCATCGATCTCCGCCGCCTTGGCCGGCAGGATGAAAACCGCCGCCGTCAACATAGCCGTGGCACCGATCGCAGCCAGTCTGCCGCCATATCGCGCTGTCATCATCAGTCTCCAGTTCAAAGGGGATTCGGTAAAAGGCGCGCGTGCCAAACGGTGCCGGGACATAGGCATGCCGTAGGACACCACAGATGCCGCGCCGCTCTGCGGCTCACGGGAGAAAGACACCAAATGCCTCCAATCGAACGGGTTCAAGGCCCAAACATCAAAGGGATGCGCTGACGCGCGAGCCTCCATAAAACGATGGCGAGGCCGGAAGTCAACTGGTGAACCCTAGAAAATTCAATTGAAACAACAGTTTAGAATTATTCTAAACTAGGACTGTCAACTTTAAATCGTATAGCCAGCAGCCAAGATGAGAGACGGCGCGATTGACAAGCGACCGTTCCGGGTGCGACCCGGACCGGGGCTCTTGCGACGGCGGCAGACAATCGCCATCTGGCGGAACGGCTCACAATCAAAGCATGATGTCGTCCGAAAACCGCTTCACACTTTCGGCATCATGCTCCAGATTTGAAACAGGAATTCGGTTTGCGATGAAGAACGGGGTCGTCATTCTCGGTGCGGGTCATGCGGGCGTGCAAGCGGCCGCCAGCCTGCGCGAGGAAGGCTATGACGGGCCTGTCGTACTGATCGGCGACGAAACCGATCTGCCCTATCACAAGCCACCGCTGTCGAAGACCTTCATCAAGGACGCCGATGCCAAGCCGCAACCCTTGCGCGGCGAGGCCTTTTACACCGGCAGCGCCATCGACTTCAGGCCGGGCGTCCGAATCGACAGCATCGATACGGCAGGCCGCAAGCTGGACATAGCAGGCGGCGGCGTGCTGCCGTTCGACCGGCTCATCCTGGCCACCGGTTCGCGGCCGCGGCTCCTGCCGCTGCCGGGCGCCGACCTCTCGGGCGTGCTGTCGCTGCGCTCGATCGCCGATGCGCGGCTGATCCGCCAGCTCAGCGCCCAAAGCGAAGACGTGGTCATCCTCGGCGGCGGCTTCATCGGGCTGGAGATCGCGGCTACGCTGAGGGCCGCCGGCCGCAACGTCACCCTGGTCGAGGCTGTCGACCGGCTGCTTGGCCGCGCCGTGGCGCCGGTGGTGGCGAGCCATGTCCGCCAACGGCTGGAGGCGATCGGCGTGCGTATCCTCACCGGCACCACCATTGCCAGGCTGGAAGGGGAAAACGGCCATGTCTGCGCTGCCATCACCTCCACCGGCGAAAGGCTGCCCGCGCGCATGGTCATCGTCGGCATCGGCGCCGTGCCGAATGTCGAACTTGCTCAGGCTGCCGGACTGACTGTCGCCAATGGCATCCGCGTCGACCAACAGATGCGCACCTCAGTGCCTGATATTCTGGCCATCGGCGACGCCGCTTCCTACCGCCACTGGTCGACCGGCGGCGACGTGCGGCTGGAATCGGTGCAGAACGCCACCGACCAGGCGCGGCTTGCCGCACGCACGATCACCGGCCATACGGACGCCTATGCGGCGGTGCCGTGGTTCTGGTCTGACATCGGCGACATGAAACTGCAGATGGTCGGGCTGACCTCGGGCGGCGACAGCCATGTCGTGCTGGGCGACCTCGCTGAGAACAAGTTCTCGATCTACCACTATGCTGGAAGCCGGCTGCTCGGCATCGAATCCGTCAACAGGCCGGGCGACCATATGCTGGGCCGCAAGATGCTCGGGGCCGGGTTTTCGCCGATGGCGCAGACGATTGCTGAGGGACCTGACGGGCTGAAGGCTGCACTGGCAGCGTTCCAGCAGGATGAGCCGGCACGGGCTGCGGGGTAGACGCACTTACCCTCCCCCTTGTGGGGAGGGTCGCTGCGAAGCAGCGGGGTTGGGGTCGGCGCGAGGCCCCCCACCCGGACCTGCGGTCCGACCTCCCCACAAGGGGGAGGTAGGGTTTTGCGCTAGGCAGCGCAGACTTCGCGGATCGAGCTTTCCAGAATGTCGAGCGCCTCGTTCATGACATTGTCCTGGATGGTGATCGGAGCCAGGAAACGGATGACGTTGCCGTAGACGCCGCAGGTCAGCAGGATCAGCCCCTTGTCGAGCGCCTTCAGCCGGATCGCATTGGCGATCTCGGCCGACGGCAGGCCCCTCTTGACGTCGTTGAGCTCGACCGCGTTCATGAAGCCGAGACCCCTGATGTCGACAATCTCGGGCACATCGTCGCGGATCGACTGCAGCCGCTGTTTCAGCCGGGCGCCCAGCGTATTGGCGCGGTCGCACAGCTTTTCGTCCTCGATTACGTCGAGCACGGCGTGTGCTGCGGCGACACCGATCGGGCTGCCGCCATAGGTGCCGCCGAGCCCGCCAGGACCGGGCGCATCCATGATCTCGGCGCGGCCGGTGACCGCCGCCAGCGGGAAGCCGCCGGCCAGGCTTTTCGCCATGGTGGTAATGTCGGCCGCGACCTCATGATGATCCATGGCGAACATCTTGCCGGTGCGGGCAAAGCCGGTCTGCACCTCATCGGCGATCAGCAGCATGCCGTGCTGGTCGCAGAGCTTGCGCAGCGCCGTCAGGAATTCGCGCGGCGCGTCGTAGAAGCCGCCCTCGCCCTGGACCGGCTCGATGATGATGGCGGCAACGCGAGCCGGATCGACATCGGCCTTGAACAGTTTGTCGAGTGCGACCAGCGAATCGGCTGTAGACACGCCGTGCAGCGGCACCGGAAACGGCGCGTGGTAGACGTCGCCCGGCATGGCGCCGAAGCCGACCTTGTAGGGCACGACCTTGCCGGTCAGCGCCATGCCCATGAAGGTGCGGCCGTGGAAGCCGCCGGCAAAGGCGATGACGGCTTGGCGGCCAGTGGCGTTGCGGGCGATCTTGATGGCGTTCTCGACCGCTTCAGCACCCGTAGTGACGAAGATGGTCTTCTTCTCGAACTTGCCGGGCAGCATGCCGTTCAGCCGTTCGGCCAGCCTGACATAGCTCTCATAGGGCACGACCTGGTGGCAGGTATGGGTGAAGCGGTCGAGCTGTGCCTTGACCGCCTCGATCACCCTGGGATGGCGGTGGCCGGTGTTGACGACGGCGATACCGGAGGAGAAATCGATGTATCGGCGGCCTTCTACATCCCAGATCTCCGAATTCTCGGCGCGGTCGGCATAGATCTGCGTCGTCATGCCGACGCCGCGCGAGATCGACTGGTTCTTGCGCTCAGAAATGGCTGCGTTCTTCATTTCGTCCCTCATCGGGCCGACGCCCGTTCTCGTTAGATGAATGCCAAGGCCTCTTCTGACCTTATTTCACGTTTTCCTCAAGTTGGCACCGCCGCCGGGCGATTGGGCCTGTCGTCGATGCGGGCCACTTCGACAGACCGGTCTTAACCAGCCGACCGATACACGTACGGGGCAGTCCGTGACAGCTCACCCGTCACCGGGAACGGCGAAGCGATCCCGCTCGCCGCGGTGGCGAACTTCCGCTACGACCTCGAACAGCCGACGGTGTGGCGGCGCAACCGCATCCCGACGATCACCGTTCGCGCAGGCCTCGTTGGCGACGTGCTGCCGGCCACCGTCGTCAACGAATTGAAGCCGTCGGTCGACGCCTTCATCGCCAAACTGCCGCCCGGCTATTCCGTTGCAACCGCCGGCTCGGTCGAGGAAAGCGCCAAAAGCCAGGGACCGATCGCAGCGGTGGTGCCGCTGATGCTGTTCGTGATGGCGACCATCCTGATGATCCAGTTGCAAAGTTTTCAGCGCCTGTTCCTGGTCGTGGCGGTGGCGCCGCTCGGCCTGATCGGCGTGGTCGCGGCCCTGGTGCCGAGCGGCGCACCGCTCGGCTTCGTCGCCATTCTGGGCGTCCTGGCGCTGATCGGCATCCTGATCCGCAACTCAGGTGATCCTGATCGTGCAGATCGAGGATCTGGTGGCCGAGGGCCAAGACCGCTGGGAAGCCGTGATCGAAGCGACCGAGCACCGCATGCGGCCGATCGCGCTGACGGCCGCGGCCGCCAGCCTAGCGCTGATCCCGATCGCGCGCGAAGTGTTCTGGGGCCCGATGGCCTACGCCATGATGGGCGGCATCATCGCCGGCACGGCGATCACGCTGCTGTTCCTGCCGGCGCTTTATGTGACGTGGTTCAGGATCAAGGAGCCTAAGCAGGGGGACGAACCATCTGTTCCGGAGAACGGCGAACTGGCGCAAGACCCCGCTTAAGGCTTTGCCGGATCATTCGTTATCGTTAGAGGGTTCGGGGCGCGATTTCGCTCGCTGCCATGGCGATGATTTTGACGTCCGCCAAGCATGCCAGCCTTTTGGCAAGTCGGCCAATGCCAGGATGCTTTCATCCTGCTGCACCACCTCTTGCAGGCCAACGAGCATTATCTCGCGTTCATCCCAATCTCAAGAGTCGCTGCTATAGAATTGCCAACTGCCCCCTTCATCGTTGTAGTTCTCGTCATCGTCAGCTTCATGCACAACGTATGCGATCCAGTCGCCCCGTTTGAATATGCTCTTGTCCGATAGCACCGCGACATTGGGCGGATCTGCAAACTTCCATTCTTCCATGGAATTCCCCAAGCGATTATTCTGCGGAACAAACTAGTTCACGCCGTCCGAACAAACCCCTCGCTCGCCCTAAGCAAATTGCGTGTGTAATCCTTCTCCACGCGGTGCCCGATCAGCTGGCCCGCCGTCAGGTTCTCCACCGCTTCGCCATTCTGCATCACCATCAGGCGCTCGCACATATGGGTGATGATGGCGAGGTCGTGGCTGACCATCAGGAAGGTCAGCTTGCGCCGACGGCGAACCTCTTCCAGCAGGTTGAGCACTTCCGCCTGCACCGAAGCGTCGAGCGCCGAGGTTGGTTCGTCGAGCAGCAGGATCGACGGTTCGAGGATGAGCGCCCGCGCGATCGCCACGCGCTGACGCTGACCGCCGGAGAGCTGGTGCGCGTAGCGGAAACGGAAACCGTTGCCTAATCCGACCTCGTCGAGGGCGCGCTGGATGCGTTGCTCGCCATCGGCAAAGCCGTGAATGGCGAGCGGCTCCTGTAGCAGGCGGTCGACGGTCTGACGCGGGTGCAGCGAACCATAGGGGTCCTGGAAGACCATCTGCACTTCGCGATAAAAAGCCTTGTCGCGGCGCGCTCCCAGCGTCTTGCCATTGACCGTGATAGTACCGGATGCGACAGGCACCAGGCCGGCAATGGCTTTGAGCAGCGTCGACTTGCCGGAACCGCTCTCGCCGACCAGGCCGAAGGATTCGCCGGACTTCACCTCGAGGTTCGCCCCTTTCAGCGCGCGAAAACGGTCGAACACCACCTCCAGCCCTTCAATCGAAATGGCTGGCGTCATGCCGCCCACTCCGGCTTGCGGTCGAGCACCGGCAGCGGGTGGCGTTCGTAACCGATCCTGGGCATGCAGTTGAGCAGGCCGCGCGTGTAGGGATGCTGGGCGTCGCGCAGCTCCGACGCCTTGAGCTGCTCGACCACCTTGCCGGCATACATGACGATGACGCGGTCGCAGAAGGAGGCGACCAGCCGCAGATCGTGCGAGATGAAGATCAGACCCATGCCGCGCTCACTGACCAAGCGGTCGAGGATGCCGAGCACATCGAGCTGAACGGTGACGTCGAGCGCCGAGGTCGGCTCGTCGGCGATCATCAGTTCCGGTCCGGCGATCAGCATCATTGCGATCATGGCGCGCTGGCCCATCCCGCCGGACACCTCGTGCGGATGCAGGTCGAAGACACGCGAGGGATCGCGGATCTGCACAGCTTCCAGCATGGCCAGCGCCCGCTCGCGCGCTTCGGCCTTGGAGACCTTTTCATGCGTGCGCAGCGTCTCGACGATCTGGCGGCCGATGCTCATCACCGGGTCGAGCGAATATTTCGGATCCTGCAGGATCATGGCGATGCGTTTGCCGCGCAGCGCCCGGCGCTGGCGGGCGGGTATGTCCAAAAGATCGATGCCGTCCAAGGCGAGCTTCTTGGCCGAAACCAGAGCCTGCGGCGGCGTCAGCCCCATGATGGCGCGGCCGGTCTGCGACTTGCCGGAGCCGCTTTCGCCGACAATGCCCAGCCGCTCTCGGCCGAGCGAGAAGGTGACGCCGCGCACCGCCTGGATGAGGCCGGTCCGAGTCGGGAAGGTGACGCGCAGGTCGTCGACATCGAGAAGTGCACCGCTCATTGGTCACCACTCATTGGTCGCCACTCCGGGGATCGAGCGCATCGCGCAGGCCGTCGCCCAGCAGGTTGAAGCCGAGACTGACGATCAGGATGGCGAAGCCGGGCGCGCCGGCCACCCACCATTGGTCGAGCACGAAGCGACGGCCGGACGCGATCATGGTGCCCCATTCCGGCAGCGGCGGCTGCGCGCCGAGGCCAAGGAAACCGAGGCCGGCGGCGGTGAGGATGATGCCGGCCATATCGAGCGTCACCCGGATGATCAGCGAAGAGATGCAGAGCGGCATGATGTGGCGCAGCACGATGCGGAACGGCGAGGCGCCCATCAATTGCACCGCCTTGATGTAATCGGAATTGCGCACGGTCATCGTCTCGGCCCGCGCAATTCGGGCGTAAGGCGGCCACGAGGTGATGGCGATGGCCAGCACCGCGTTTTCGATGCCGGGGCCAAGGGCCGCGACAAAGGCCAGTGCCAGGATCAGCTTGGGGAAGGCGAGGAAGATGTCGGTAATGCGCATCAGAATGGCATCGGTCCAGCCGCCGGCATAGCCGGCGACGGTGCCGACCAAAAGGCCGATGGGGGCTGCGATGACAGCGACAAGAATGACGACATAGAGGGTCCAGCGCGAGCCAAAAAGAATGCGCGAATAGATATCGCGGCCGAGATCGTCGGTGCCGAACCAATGCGCCGCACTCGGCGCCAAAAGCCGGGCATTCTTGAGTTCGCCGATGGTCGGCGAATAGGGCGCCAGCACATCGGCAAAGGCTGCGACCAGCAGCAGCGCGATGATGATGAGCAGGCCGAGAAACGCCAGCCGGTTGGCGGAAAAGCGCCGCCAAGCGACGTAGGCGCGGCCGAGCCGTGCCTGCATGCGCGAGGCCGGCCGATCGCTGAGCAGCCAATCGCGGCGCGTTTGGATTGCTTCGGCGCTCATCCTGTCTTCGTCCTCGGATCGAGCACCTTGTAGAGAACATCGGACAGGAGATTGATGCCGATGAACACCGAACCGATGACGATGGTGCCGCCGAGCACGGCGTTCATGTCGGCGTTCTGCAGCGAATTGGTGATGTAGAGGCCGATGCCGGGCCAGGAGAACACCGTCTCGGTCAGCACCGAACCTTCGAGCAGCCCGGCATAGGACAGCGCGATCACCGTGACCATCGGCACCGCGGCGTTGCGCAGCGCATGGCCCCAGATGATTCGCGTTTCAGACAGGCCCTTGGCGCGCGCGGCGACGATGTATTCCTGCGACAGCTCGTTCAGCATGAAGGAGCGCGTCATCCGGCTGATATAGGCGAGCGAGAAATAGCCCAGCAGCCCTGCCGGCAGGATGATGTGGCGGTAAGCGTCGTAGAAGACATCCCACTGGCCCTGCAGCGCGGCGTCGAGCAGGTAGAAGCCGGTGATCGGTGTGAATGTGTACTCGTAGACGATGTCGAGGCGGCCGGGAAAAGCCACCCATTGGAGCTTGGCGTAGAACAGGACAAGCCCCAAAAGCCCGATCCAGAAGATAGGCACGGAATAGCCGATCAGGCCGACAATGCGAACGATCTGGTCGATGAGACTGCCACGTTTTACCGCTGCCAGCACGCCGAGCGGCACGCCGAGCAACGAGCCTATCAGTGTGCCCAGCGTCGCCAGTTCGATGGTTGCCGGAAAGGCGCGGCGTATGTCGGTCATCACCGGATTGGTGGTCAGCACCGAGGTGCCGAAATCGCCGTTCAGCGCATGTTTGAGATAGATATAGAATTGCTCGATCAACGGCAGGTCGAGCCCCATCTCGCGGCGCGTGCGCTCGACGACATTGGCCGGTGCGCGGTCGCCGAGCACCGCCAGCACCGGATCGATCGGGATGACGCGGCCGATGAAAAAGGTCACCGCGAGCAGGCCGAGATAGGTGGTGACGGCGATGACCAGGAAGCGGCCGATCGCCAACAAGATAGCGACGGCGCGGGCGCTTCCCTGCCCCGCCGTCGCCTGGTTTTCAATCGCGCTCATCAGGGCGCGTCCGCCGGCGCTATTCCTTGGAGACCGGGCCGACAAAGTTGGTGTCGAAGCTCGGGCCGAGCGCAAAGCCTTTCAGGTTTTTGCGCAGGCCTGCCACTTCCAATTGCTGGTGGATGATGACGAAGGGGCTGGTGTCGAGGATCGTCTTTTCAAGGCTCTTGTACATATCGGCGCGCTTGCCGGCATCCTTCTCCAGCAAGGCTGCTTCGGTCTGCTTTGTCAGGTCCGGAATGTCCCAGGCATTGCGCCAGGCCAGCGTCTTCGTCTTGCCTTCATCCGAATTGTCCGGGTTTGAGGCAAAGGTCTGGGCGTTGGAGTTCGGATCGAAATAATCCTGGCCCCACTGGCCGATATAGATGTCGTGATTGCGGGCGCGGTATTTGGTCAGCGTCTGCTTGCCGTCGCCGGGGATGATTTCCAGCTTGATGCCGGCCTGGCCAAGCGTCTGCTGGATCGATTCTGCCATGCCCGTTGTCGGCTGTCCCGTGCGTACATCCATGGTTACGCTGAAGCCGTCGGCCAGGCCGGCCTTGGTCAGCAGTTCCTTGGCCTTGGCGACGTCGAACTTGAACGGATTTTCGTCCAGTTCGCCCAGCACGCCCTTGGGCAGGAAGGTCTGGTGGATCTCGCCAATGCCCTTGAGGATGGTCGTGCTCAGCGCATCGTAGTCGACCAGATATTTGAACGCCTGGCGAACCTCGGGCTTGGCGAGGTTCGGATTCTTCTGGTTGAGACTGATGTAAAAGACCGTGCCCTTCGGCGCGCTGGTCGTGGTGAGATCGGCATTCTTGGCGATGGCGTCGAGATCGTTCGGCTCGAGGTTGCGGGCAACGTCGATGTCGCCTGCTTCGAGCGCCAGGCGCTGCGCCGAGCTCTCCTTCATGTTGCGGTAGATGACGCGGGCGAGCTTGGCCTTCTCGCCATTGTAATTGTCGTTGCGCTCGAGCACGACGACCTCATTGGCCCGCCATTCGCGCAGCTTGTAGGCGCCGGAGCCGGCATAACCGGTCTTCAGGAAGGCGTTGCCGAAATCGTTGTCCCATTTGTAGTCGGCACTCGGTGTCACCGCGGCGACATGTTCCTTGACCAGCTTTGCGTCGACGACCGAAGCGACCGTTGCCGACAGGCAGTTTAACACGAAGCTCGGCGCATAGGCTTTGTCGACGGTGAATTGGAAGGTGGTATCGTCGACGGCCTTGGCCTTGTCGGCAACATTGTCGCCGTTGATGCCGAACTGGTTGATGATGAATGCCGGCGGCTTGTCCAGCTTGATGGCGCGCTCGAAGGAATAGGCGACATCGGCCGCGGTCAGTGGATTGCCCGAAGCGAACTTTAGGCCGGGCTTGAGCTTGAACGTATAGACCAGACCGTCGTCGGAAACGGTCCAGCTCTCGGCAAGGTCGCCCTTGACCTTGGAGGTGTCGCTGAGGTCGAGGCGGACCAGTAGATCATAGGTGTTGCCGGTGACTTCGGCGGTCGACAGTTCGAACGCCTCGCCCGGATCCATGGAGATGATGTCGTCGATGGCGAAACCTTCGACCAGCGTGTCGGCGGGCGTCACGGCGAAGGCGGGCGCAACGCCAATGAGCAGAGCGGACATGGCAGCACCTGCGAGCCAGACGCGCGAACGTAGAGCAAACTTTTCCATCATCATGATGATTGTTCCCTGTTTTGTTGATTGTTGACCCCGAGTTCCCGGCTCAGGGCTGCAGTAATTTTTTTCGCGGCCGGAGGACGACCGTTAGACCCATACCGTGTTGATTTTTTTCCAGTTGGTCAACACCCTATCCGGCAGCCCTCCAACCGGCAACGGGCATTTTGCGAGCCGGCATACTGGACCGGAATATGCTGTGCGCGTCGAAGCATGGGCGAGCCAATTGCAGCCGCCGATGGGGAAAAATCTGCTCTTTTCGGTGTTACTTGATGGCAGCAACCAGATCGGCGTCGGGGAAGCAGGTGGCGGGGCGGCCATTCTTTTCCTGCCAGCTGCCGATCGAGCGGCGGGTCTTGAAGCCGGGCAGGCCGTCGGCGCTGCCGATATCGTAGCCCTTGGCCTCCAGCGCCCGTTGCAGCGCGGCGATGTCGGAACGATGCAGGCCGCCAACCGCACCCCAGCTGCCGACGAAATCAGCATCGCCATGGGCGATGCGGTCAGCGCCATGGCCGATGAACAGGGCGTACAGGTCGCTGGTGTTGTACTGTTTCAGCACGTAGAAATTGGGCGTGGCGATGAAGGCGGGGCCGCTGCGTCCGGCCGGCATCAAAAGGAATCCTTCCGCTTTCAGTTCGCCGGCCGGAAAGGCTTTGCCGCCGACGCGGCTGATTCCCATCGCCGCCCAGGCTGAGATTTTCTTGCCCTGGTCGGGACCTTCGAGCGAGCAGGAAACGCTTTCCGGCACCGTCACCTCGAAGCCCCAGCCACGCCCCTTCACCCAGCCATAGTGGACGAGATAGTTGGCGATCGAGGCCAGCACATCCGGCGTCGAATTCCAGATGTCGGGGTGGCCGTCACCGTCGTAGTCGACGGCGTGCTTCAGGAACGAGGTCGGCATGAATTGCGGCTGGCCGAGCGCGCCGGCCCAGGACGATTTCATGGCGCCGACCGGCGCCAACCCATGCTCGACGATCTCGAGCGCCGCCAGCACCTCGGTGCGGGAGAAGTCCTTCTTGGTCGACATGAATGCCTTGGTGCCGAGCACCTCGAAGGCGTCGTAGGGCATTTTCGCCGCGCCGAAGCCGGTCTCGCGGCCCCAGATCGCCAACAGTATCTCGCCCGGGACACCGTAGCGCTTTTCGATCGCAGCCAGCGTCTTGGCGTTGGCCGCCTCGCGCGTGCGCCCACCTGACGTGACGGCGCGCACCGTCTTTTCGGCGAAATAGGCGCCGGGCGAACCGAACTCCGCCTGATGCTGCTTCTGCGGCGTGTTGGGCTTTTCGCCGGGCAGGACGAGGTCGGGCAGTTTGAGGTTCGGCTTCACGCCGTCGAAAGCGGCGTCGAAGGTGGATTTGGAGATGCCTTTGGTCTGGGCTTGCGGCCAGAGATCGGTTTGCAGCCAGGCGCGGAACTGGTCGTCGATTTTGGCGGCGGAGGCGGGGGCTACGAAAAGCAGGGCAACAAGGGATGCGAGGAGCGCAACGAGCGCCAATCCGAAAGATCCGCGTTCTGTCGCGCCCCCCTCTGTCCTGCCGGACATCTCCCCCTCAACGGGGGAGATTGGCTGTCGCTTCGGTTTTCGCCAACCACCAGCGTTGAAAGAAGAATGCCGCCCGAGAAGCTGCTGATCTCCCCCCTTGAGGGGGAGATGTCCGGCAGGACAGAGGGGGGTGTTTGGCGCAAACCTCGAAGAATGCGAAGCTTTCATGTCGCGCATCCCGCCCGCCAATTGCGTCAAAACGCCGTCCGCGATCGCAACGCGGCTGCCAGCGTACCCTCATCCAGATAATCAAGCTCGCCGCCAACCGGCACGCCATGGGCAAGTCGTGTCACCTTGACCTCGAAGCCCGACAACTGGTCGGTGAGATAGTGCGCCGTCGTCTGGCCCTCGACGGTGGCATTGACGGCAAGGATCACCTCCTTCACCTCACCGCCGGCAACGCGGTCGACCAGCGAGCGGACATTGAGCTGGTCGGGGCCGATGCCGTCGAGCGGCGACAGCGTGCCGCCGAGCACATGGTAGCGCACATTCATGGCCGCCGCCCGCTCCAGCGCCCAGAGGTCGGAGACATCCTCGACGACGATCAGCGTCGAGGCATCGCGGCGCGGATCGGTGCAGATCATGCAAGGGTCGGAGGTATCGACATTGCCGCAGGTCGTGCAGATGCGCACCTTGTCGGCGGCTTCAGCCATGGCGGCGGCGAGCGGCGACAAAAGCTGCTCCTTCTTCTTGATGAGGTGCAGTGCCGCACGCCTGGCCGAACGCGGCCCTAGCCCCGGGACCTTGGCCAGGAGCTGGATCAGGCGTTCGATCTCGGGACCGGCGATTCGCTTCGACATCGCACTGATCTAGGATTTTTCCGCGCGCTTTGAAACATGCCGCATACGCACCGAGCCCGCCATGCTGCCATGGCGGGCTTGGAAACTGTTTTAGGCGTCAGTAAGCTGACGCTGGCCGGGTCTGGTCGATAATCATCGCGCCGATAGCGTCGGTATTCTCAGGCGTCGACTGGAAGCCCATCGACGCTTCCTGCGTTGCCGATGGAACCGAGGTGATGTAGCGGGCGTTCAGCGTGCCGCCGAAACGCGAGGCATCGGGCTCGGCCATCGGCTCCTGCATCGCCACCTCCGTCTGCTTGGCGGCGACGCGGGCGCTCTTGGCGGGCGCCGCGGAAGCCGTCACATAGGTCTGCTCGGCCGGGGCACGTGTCGCCTTGGCTGCGCGAACCGCCGCGGCCTGCTTGGCAGGATCTGGACGGACAATGGTCTTCACCACCGGCTCGGCGTAGGCAACCTGCACCGGCGCTTCAGGCACAGGCGCGCGCGGCTGCGCCGAGGCAACCATGGTCGTGGATTCATCCGGCAGCGGCTGCCAGTTGCGACCGCGCTTCTCGTAGAAGGCGTTGCCGCCGGCAACCATGGTGTAATGCATGTTCTTGTAGGGGAACCTCAGGCCGGCGGTGTGGAAGTACATCGTGTTTTTCAGCTTGGCCTTGCGCTCGCCCTTGAGCACCGCATCGGCGGCCTCCTCGACATCGGGCATCGCTTTCGAATTCATCGCCCGCGTCATCACGCCGGGCGCGAACTGGCCCGGTTCGCCAACCACTTGGCAAATGGTGCTGCCATGATTGCCGGAGCGCAGCCGGTTCATCACCACCGTGCCGACGGCGATCATGCCGTCACGGCTCGAGCGGTTGGACTCGAAGAACATCGCCCGCTCCAGACATTCCTTCTCCTTCGGCGTGTTGCGGTAGGCGCGCGTCGAAAGGAAGCTGGGCGTGATGGCGTCGGTCAGACTGGCGACCGACAGGCCGTGCGAAGACGTGGTCTGGCTGCAACCGGCCAGGAACATAGGGGAGAAGATGATGCCGAGCAGAAGCGGCGTCTTCCATCGCGTCGCGATCAACAAAAATGCCTCATTGTCCAGATGCCAGCCCGCCCCGAGATGTGGCAAGAATGAGACTCTTAAAGGCAAAAAGATGGCTAAAGGATTAGCTTTGGTGCAGCATAGGTAAAACTTTATAAATGCCCGGATATGTCCGCGTGAGCAAAGCCGGAGAAAGTCTTAACAACAGCCTCCGCAGCCGATTTCCCTTCATAATCAATTAACTGGTTGGAGCCGGCTCAGAACGGCAATTTCATTCCGGGCGGGATCGGCAAGCCTGCCGTCAGCGCCTTGGTCTTCTCCTGCATAATCTGCTCGACCTTATTTTTGGCGTCATTGTGAGCGGCCAGCAGCAGGTCTTCGAGAATCTCGACCTCGTCCTCCTTGAACAGCGACGGATCGATCTTCAGCGACTTCATTTCGAACTTGCCGGTCAGCGTGACATTGACCAGCCCGCCGCCCGCCTGCCCGCTTGCTTCAATCGTCGCGATCTCGTCCTGCATGGCCTGGAACTTGGCCTGCATTTCCTTCGCCTTGCCCATCAGGCTGAGAAGATCTTTCATGGTCGGGTCCTTTGCGGATTCGTGGCTATGGTCAGGTTTCGTCGTCGTCGGACGGCGGCTCGACCGGCGCTTCGGCCTTGTCGGTGTCGACTTCCGGCGCGTCGGGAATGCGCACGTCGATGATCTTGGCGCCGGGAAAGCGCGCGAGGATGGCGGCCACCGCCGGATCGCTTTTCGCGTCGGAGAAAGCGGTCTCGCGCCTGGTCGATTCCATCTCGGCTAACGTCTGGCCGCCCTCTTCCTTCGACAATGACACCAGCCAGTTGCGGCCGGTCCAGGCCCGCAGCTTCGTCGTCAAGTCGTTGAGCAGCATCTTGGGCGCATCGGCGGTCAGGCCGACGTCGATACGGCCGGGCTCGATGCGCACCAGGCGAATACAGCTCTTGACCAGCACCTTGAAGGCGATGTCACGCTGCGCGTCGGCAAGAGCGACAATATCGGCCAGCGATTTCAGCGGCGGCGATTGCGGCTCGACGACCGGCTGCGGAGGCGCGACAAAGGCGACCGGGGGCGCGTCGACCAATCGCATGGTTTGCGCACCGGCTGGCCCGGACGGCATCCGGGTCTGCGCTACCGCGCTGGCGCCGCCGCCATTGCCGGCATTTACCGGCGCACCATTCGGGCGTGAAACACCACCGGACGCCGGAGCGCCGCTCTCTAGAGATTTCAGCGCCTCGTCCAGCGTCGGCAGGTCGGCGGCATGCGCCAGCCGGATCAGCACCATCTCGCCGGCGCTGACCGGTCGGTTGGATGACTGCACCTCGGGAATGCCTTTCAAGAGCATCTGCCAGGTTCGCGACAGAACCTTGACCGACAGCGTGCTGGCGAAGTCGGCGCCGCGGCGGCGCTCATCCTCGGACAGGGAAGCGTCGTCGGCAGCCGTCGGCACGAAGCGCAGCCGGGTGACGAGGTGGTTGAATTCGGCCAGATCGGTCAGCACGGCAGTCGGATCGGCGCCGGTGTCGTACTGGTTGCGGAATTCGGCAAGGGCGGCCGCCACATCGCCCTTCATGACATGTTCGAACAGGTCGACGATGCGGGCGCGGTCGGCGAGACCCAGCATGGCGCGCACCGCTTCGGCGCTGACGGCGCCGCCGCCATGGGCGATCGCCTGGTCGAGGATGGAGAGCGAATCGCGGGCCGAGCCTTCGGCGGCGCGCGCGATCATCGCCAGCGCGTCGTCGTCGACCGATATGCCTTCCTTGCCGGCAATCGAGGAGAGGTGCGCGACCAGTGCGCCGGCATCGATGCGTCTCAGGTCGAAACGCTGGCAGCGCGACAGCACGGTGATCGGCACTTTGCGGATTTCGGTGGTGGCAAAGATGAATTTGACGTGCGGCGGCGGTTCTTCCAGCGTCTTCAACAGGCCGTTGAAGGCCTGGGTGGAGAGCATGTGCACTTCGTCGATGATGTAGACTTTGTAGCGCGCCGACACCGGGGCATAGCGCACGCGCTCGATAATGTCCCTGATGTCGTCGATGCCGGTATGCGACGCGGCGTCCATCTCGATGACGTCGACATGGCGGCCTTCCATGATCGCCTGGCAGTGCTCGCCCAGGAAGGCGAGGTCGACCGAGGGATGGTCGACCGTCGGCGTCTTGTAGTTGAGCGCCCGTGCCAGGATGCGCGCCGTCGTGGTCTTACCGACGCCGCGCACGCCGGTCAGCATCCAGGCCTGGGCGATGCGGCCTGTGGAGAAAGCGTTGGTCAAAGTGCGGACCATCGGCTCCTGGCCGATCAGTTCGGAGAAATTCGACGGACGATATTTGCGCGCCAGCACGCGATAGGCGACGGCCTTTTGCTTCTCCAGGTTTTCGGGGTCCGAATTTCCGGCTTCGCTCATTCGCCCGTAAAGCTCCAAAAGGCCGCGTCTCAGCGTAGCCGATTCCTGCTAGATCGTTTCACCGTTTTCTGAAACGGCAAACCGCTCTACCCTTTGCTTTAACGCAATTCCGGACGGGAAACCGCTCACACTTTCCCTGGAATTGCTCCAATAGTCTCGCCCGCGCTGCAATGCGTCGTCAATGTCGCGAGAGGGGCCGATGAGGTGGGAGGCTGGAACAATGACCCGTTCCGGGCTCGTTAGGGCTGCTTCCTTCCGGACCTGACCCGGTTGGCGAGTGGATCGTCCACCACCAACCTCCCGCGTTCCATATCGGCAATTCAGCGATCAAATGCAAGGGTGCATTGAGAATCGGATGCCCGTGAACTCCGCCGCTCAATGAATCGCTTGCAGCCCCCGTGCAGCCGCTCTAGCGTCATGAGTTTGGGAATAATGCGAGAAGCGCAAGGGAAACGCCAATGCTACCGGGCCTCAAGGCCGGATTCACGCTCGACTCCAGGCTGGAGGCGGATAGCGAGCAGCTGATGTGGCTCGGCCTGTGCGAGCTCAGGGTGATGAACGATAGCCGCTGGCCATGGCTGGTCCTGGTGCCGCAGCGGCCGGGGGCCGAAGAAATCCACGACATGACGCCGCTCGACCAGGCGATGTTGACCTTCGAAACCAACATGGTGGCGCAGGCGCTGAAAAGAACCACGGGCTGCACCAAGATCAACACCGGCGCGCTCGGCAACATCGTTCGGCAATTGCATGTCCACGTCATCGCCCGCTCGGAAGGCGATCCGGGCTGGCCGGGGCCGGTGTGGGGGCACGGCATGCGCGAGCCCTATGAGCGTTCAGGCATCCGCCAATTTGCGCAACAGATCAAGGCGGCGCTATAAGCCGCCTGTGTCCATCCCTAGACGTTCGAGCTTCCATGACCTTTCGCCTTTTTGACGCGCCCTTGCGCGAACCGAGCCAGTTCGTCGGCTTCGCCGGAAACACGATTGATCGGCAATCCGAGAACCGCGCCGACGATTCCGTCGAAAGGGCGTTGGCCGATCCCTCGGCACGTCTTCTGCCGATGCATGGCGGACGGCTGTATCTGAAATTGCACGATGGCAGCTTCGACCCTTGGTTCGATCTGGCTGAGAGCCAGAAGCTGCAGCCATCACTCGCACAAGGCGTGCTGCTTGGCTTTGCCGAGAGCGGCCCGGTCCTTGCCGTGCCGGTCGGCCTCGATCCCGAACAGCTGCCGGAGACCATGAAGGCGATCGATTATCGCTCGGTCTATATGCAGGGGCTGATCGACGAGGCGGCAGCGGGCGCGCTGGCGCAAGGCGCCGCCCTGCTTGCCTGGCATGCCACCCATCGCTTCTGCAGCAAATGCGGCCATGAATCGCAAATGCGGGCCGGCGGCTACAAGCGCCATTGCCCAAATTGCGGCACCGAGCACTTTCCACGCACCGATCCGGTGGCGATTATGCTGACGGCGACGCGGGAAAAATGCCTGCTCGGCCGCGGCCGGCATTTCGGGCCCGGCATGTACTCGGCGCTTGCCGGTTTCATCGAGCCGGGCGAGACGATCGAGGCGGCGGTGCGCCGCGAAACGCTGGAGGAAGCCGGCATCCGGCTCGGCCGCGTCGTCTACCATGCCAGCCAACCCTGGCCGTTCCCCTATTCGCTGATGATCGGCTGTTTCGGCGAACCGCTCAATGACGACATCCAGGCCGATCTCAACGAGTTGGAAGATTGCCGCTGGTTTTTTCGCGACGAGGTGCGTTCCATGCTGGAGAGGACGCACAAGGACAATCTGGTCACGCCGCCGAAAGGCGCGATCGCGCATCATCTGATCCGCGCCTGGGTCGACAGCGAATAAGACTTGTTATTTTACGCAATTCCGGACGGAAAACCGCTTCACACTTTTCATGGAATTGCTTAACGGGAGCAAAAAATGATCCGTCACACCGTGGTTTTCACCCTGAAGCACCCGCAGTACTCGCTGGAGGAAAAGCGGTTCCTCTCCGATGCCAAGCGCATTCTCAGCGCAATCAAGGGCGTCACCCAGTTCGAGCCGCTGCGGCAAGTCAGCCCGAAGAACGACTATCACTTCGGCTTCTCGATGGAGTTCGTCGATCAGGCCGCCTACACCAGATATAACGAGCATCCCGACCACGTTGCCTTCGTGCGCGACCGCTGGATCCCGGAAGTCGAAACCTTCATGGAAATCGACTATGTGCCGCTGACCCTGCTGGTTTAGGGGAACCTTAGTCCGCGACCTTCCACTGCTCGCGCGACTCGCTGGCGGGATAGACACCCAGAATGCGCACTTCGCGCGAGAAGAAGCGCAGTTCGTCCAGCGCCAGCTTGACCAGTGGATCGTCGGGATGGCCCTCGATATCGGCGTAGAACAGCGTCGCGGTGAAGGCGCCCAGTTGATAGCTCTCCAGCTTCGTCATGTTGACGCCGTTGGTGGCGAAACCGCCCATTGCCTTGTAGAGCGCAGCCGGCACGTTGCGGACACGGAACATGAAGGTCGTCATCATCTTGGTGTCGGCCGAGGGCCGTTCGGCCAACCGCTTGTCCTTGGTCAGGACGACGAAGCGGGTGACATTCGAGTCCGTGTCCTCGACATTCTTCTCGATGATGTCGAGGCCATAGAGTTCTGCGGCGAGCGCAGGCGCCAGCGAGGCCATGCTGCGGTCCTTGAGCTCGGAGACCAGCTTCGCCGAACCCGCCGTGTCGCCGGCAATCACCGGCTTCCAACCATTCTTGCGGATGTATTTGCGGCACTGTCCCAGCGCATGGATATGGCTGTGCACGGTCTTGATCTCTTCGCGTTTAACGCCGGGCAGCACCATCAGCTGGAAATGGATCGGCAGGAAATATTCGCCGACGATGTGGAGTTTCGATTCCGGCAACAGATGATGGATGTCGGCGACGCGGCCGGCGATGGTGTTTTCGATCGGGATCATGGCGAGGTCGGCCTTGTTGGTCTCGACCGCGTTGAAGGCGTCCTCGAAGGTCGGGCACGGCAACGGCTCCATCGAGGGGAACATGTTGCGGCTGGCGGTGTCGGAATTGGCGCCCGGTTCGCCCTGGAAGGCTATTCTGTTGGTCTTGTCAGGCATGCCGATATCTCAGGTTTGAAAGGATCTGCGGTGTCAGGAAAGCAAAGAATTTGTCTGGCGCGTTCGAGGTCTTCCGGCGTGTCGACGCCGAGCGGCAGCGATTGCACGATCTCGGCATCGATGCGCATACCGGCCTCCAGCGCCCGCAACTGCTCCAGCCGCTCGCGCCGCTCCAGCGGCGACGGCTTCAAAGCGACGAAGCGTTCGAGGGCTGAGCGCCGATAGGCGTAGAGGCCGACATGGTGATAGAGCGGCCCCTCGCCCCAGGGCGCGGTGGCGCGGGTGAAATAGAGCGCCTTCAGCCGCGTCGCCGACAACGGCGAACCGACGATCTTGACGACGTTGGGGTTGGCCTTTTCCTCGTCGCGGACGATCTCGACGCCGAGCGTGGCGATGTCGACCGCAGCGTCCTCGAACGGTTTCAGCGCCGCACCGATGATCTTGGGATCGATGGTCGGCAGGTCGCCCTGCACATTGACGATGGTTTCGACCTTGCGATCGGGGTCGAGCGCGGTCAGCGCCTCGAAGATACGGTCGGAGCCGGATTCGTGGTCGGTGCGCGTCATCACCGCCTCGAAACCGTGCGCGCGCACCGCTTCGGCCACGTTGCGCGTGTCGGTTGCCACCACCACCCGGCCAAGCCCAGCCTCAGCGGCGCGGCGGGCGACATGGACGATCATCGGCGCGCCGGCTATGTCGGCCAGCGGCTTGCCCGGCAGGCGCGTCGAGGCCATGCGGGCCGGGATCAGGATGAGCGTGGACATCGAGGTTGCAAGGCGTTCGAAAGAGGATGGGGAAAGTGGCAAAAGGTCTCACTGGAAGCGCCCTTATAGGTGTTGCAACGCCCAAGCAAAAGACCTAGTTTCCGCCCGATTTGACCGGCTCGACGGGGTGGGTCACGATACCGACGGACGGAGTGGACGGAGAGGTCCGCCGGAAAAGGGAGCCCTGGGGCGTATGGATTCCAACGAAGTCAACAAACTGCTCGCCGGGTTGCTTGGAACCTGTTTCGTCGTCTTCTCGGTCGGTTTGGTGTCCGACGCCCTGTTTGCCTCGCCGGCGCCGGAAAAACCCGGCTTTGCCATCGAGGCGACGGAGCCTGCCGAAGGCGGCGCCGCCGGACCCGCGGCAGAGGCCAAGCCGATCGCCGACCTTTTGGCCACCGCCAATGTCGAGCAAGGTGCGGCCGTCTTTAAGAAATGCCAGGCCTGCCATTCCGGCGAGAAAGGCGGCCCCAACAAGGTCGGCCCGGATCTCTGGGACATCGTCGACCGCCCCGTCGCCGAGCATGAGGGCTTTGCCTATTCGGCCGGCATGAAGGAGTTTTCCAAGGGCGGCGCCGAGAAGTGGACCTATGACAACCTCAACCACTTCATCACCTCGCCGAAGAAATTCGTGAAGGGCACTGCGATGGGCTTTGCCGGCCTGCCGAAGGACGAGGATCGCGCCAACGTCATCGCCTATCTGCGCACGCTGTCGGATAGTCCGAAGCCGCTGCCGACGCCAGGTGCCGCCGCCGATGCAACGGCGCCGGCCAAGCCTTCCGAGGGTGCCGCTCCGGCCAAGCCGGCTGAAGGTGGAGCTCCCGCCCCTGTGGCGCCGGCACCGGCGCCCGCCAAATAACCGAATTGTCATCTCCATGATCTCAAAAAAGCCGGGTTCAGCCCGGCTTTTTGTTAGGAAAATCGCATATGCGGCGACAAAGCCGCCGCATGGCGGTTTTCACCGGCGTCAAATCATTTAGGATTGCCGGGCATCGCGAAGAGGAGAACGCATGACCGTTGGCCGAACGCTTCTGAGGTCCTTTCTGGTTGTGGGCGCCCTCGCAGGCGGCCTGCAGGCAGCCTTCCCCCAGGAATGGCACACCACCTCTTCGCTGATCGGCCCCTCCAAATATGGCGAGAACTTCCAGCGCTACGATTATGTGAATCCGGATGCACCGAAGGGCGGTACCTACAATTCGGTCGTTTCCGGCACGTTCGACAGCTTCAATCCCTATATCGTTCAGGGATCGCCGGCGGCCGGCCTGCAGCCATTTGGCGGCGGCCTGCTCTACGACACGCTGATGGATCAGGCGACTGACGAAGGCAGCGTCAGCCACCCGCTCATCGCCGATGCCTACAAGTACCCTACCGACTATTCCTCGGCCACCTACCGGCTCGACCCACGGGCGAAATGGCATGACGGACAGCCGATCACCACTGACGACGTGATCTGGTCGTTCCAGGTGCTGAAGGCCAACAGCCCGATGTACAGCCGCTATTTCGAAAACGTCACCGACGCCGTCGCTGTCTCGGACCGTGAGGTCGAGTTCCACTTCGACCAGAAGGGCAATCGCGAACTGCCCAAGATCCTCGGCGACCTTGTCGTGCTGCCCAAGCATTGGTGGGAAGGCACCGACGCCAATGGCAAGAAGCGCGACATCACCAAGGGGACGCTGGAGCCGCCGCTGGGCTCGGCTGCATACAAGATCGCCAGCTTCAAGGCGGGGTCGGAAATCGTCTGGGAGCGTGTCCCCGACTATTGGGGCGCCAAGCTGGCTGTGAAGATCGGCCGGGAGAATTTCGACACGCAGCACTTCACCTACATTCTTGACGACAACGCCTCCTGGGAGGCGTTCAAGAAAGGTGGCCTCGACGATATCAAGCCGGAAAACAGCTCGAAGCGCTGGGCGACATTTTATGATTTCGCGGCGATCAAGGCCGGCGATGTGATCAAGCAGGAGTTCAAGACCACCTCGCCCGAGCCGATGCAGGCTTTCATGCTCAACCAGAGACACAAGCTCTTTGCCGATCGTCTGGTCAGGGCCGCGCTCACCTATCCCTTCGATTTTGAATCGATGAACCGCACGCTGTTCTTCGGTTTCAACACCCGCACCCACAGTTATTTCCAGGGCACGGAACTGGCCTCGAGCGGCCTGCCGCAAGGCAAGGAATTGGAGATCCTGGAGAAGTACCGCGACAAGCTGCCGCCGGAGCTGTTCACGCAGGAATTCAAGCTGCCGGTCTACGATTCGCCGCAGGCGGAGCGCAAATATCTGAAGCAGGCGGTCGACCTGTTCGCCCAGGCCGGCTGGGTGATCAAGGGCGGCAAGATGGTCAACGCCAAGACCGGCGAGCCATTCAAGTTTGAAATCCTAGGCTCGAATGAAACCGACCAGGTCATTTCCAGCCCCTGGATCGCCAATCTGCGCAAGATCGGCGTCGATGCGACACTGCGCATCGTCGACCCGAGCCAGTACACCAACCGCGTCAGAAATTTCGATTACGACGTCATCACAGGACAGCTCCAACAGTCGGAATCGCCCGGCAACGAGCAGCGCGATTTTTGGAGCTCCAAGGCCGCCGACACACCGGCATCGCGCAATTATTCCGGCATCAAGAACCCGGTCGTTGACGCCCTTGTCGACCGCATCATTTTTGCCACGGATCGCGATGACCTCGTCGCCACCACCCATGCGCTCGATCGCGTGCTGCTGTGGAATTACTATGTGGTGCCGCAATACTATCGCGCCGTTGTGTGGCTGGCTTACTGGAACAAGTTCGGCATCCCGGAAAAGCAGCCCGGCTACCGTGGCGCCGATATCGATTCCTGGTGGATCGATGCGGACAAGGAAAAGGCCCTGGCCGCCAAGTACAAGGGCAGCAATTGATGGCGGGGCTCCCTCGCCGCGATTTCCTGGCCCTCAGTGGCGCCGCGGCCGTTGCTGCGCTGCTGCCGGGCAAGGCTTTCGCCGCCAGCCCAACCGGCGTGAAACTGCATGGACTGTCGGCTTTCGGCGACCTCAAATACAAGCCGGACTTCACTCATTTCGACTATGTCAATGTCGATGCGCCGCAAGGTGGCGTCTTCAACTTCCTGCCGCGCAACTGGCTTGCCAACCAGACGCCGCTGACCTTCAACACGCTGAATTCGTTCGTTCCCAAAGGCGATTCGCCCCAGCGCACGGAGATGTGCTTCGATTCACTGATGGTGAGAGCGTACGACGAACCTGACGCCGTTTACGGGCTGATCGCTGACAGCGTGACGATTTCCGACGACCGCAACGACTTCACCTTCTCGCTGCGCCCGCAGGCCCGCTTCCATGACAGCACGCCATTGACGGCAGAGGATGCCGCCTTCACCTTCAAGCTGCTCAAGGACAAGGGGCACCCGTACTATTCCCTGCCGCTAACGCATCTGGATGACGCGATTGCCGTGGATGCCCACACGCTGCAGCTTAGGTTTTCCGGCAAGCAGACAAGCCGCACCATCCTCAACGTCGTCGAGTTCCCGGTCCTGTCGAAGGCGTTCTACACGACCAACCCGTTCGATTCCTCGCAGATGAACCCGCCGTTGGGGTCAGCCGCCTACAAGGTCGGTCGCTGGTCGGCAGGGGCCTGGATCGAATATGAGCGTGTGGCTGATTATTGGGGCAACGACCTGCCGGTCAATCGTGGCCAGAACAATTTTCAGCGGATCCGCGTTGAGTTCTATCAGGACCGTAGCGTTGCCTTCGAAGCGTTCAAGAAGGGAGAAATCCTCTACAGGGAGGAATTCACCTCGCGCGTCTGGGCGACCGGCTACGACTTCCCAGCCTTCACTGCCGGCAAGGTGGTGAAGCACGAATTCCCGGCCGAAACGGTGCCTTCGATGCAGGGCACCGCCGTCAACCAGCGGCGCGAGCAGTTTCGCGACTCGCGCGTGCGGCAGGCGATCGGGCTGTGCTTCGACTTCGAATGGACGCGGCGCAATTTCTTCTACGGTTCCTATGAGCGCTCGCAATCCTGCTTCGAGAAATCCGAATTTCGCGCCGAGGGCAGACCGTCGCCACAAGAATTGGCTCTTCTTGAGCCGCTGCGTGAGCAGATTCCCGCCGAGGCTTTTGGCGAAGCCGTGATCCAGGACGCGTCGAACGGCTCCGGCCGCGACCGGCAGTTGCTTGGCAAGGCGGCCAAGCTTCTGGCCGAGGCCGGCTGGAAACGGTCCGGCAATTTCGTCGTGAACGACAAGCGTGGTCGGTTGTCCGCAGAGTTTCTTGTCGACGACGAAGTCTTCGAGCAGGTCTACTCGCCCTGGGTCGAAAACATGAAGGCGGTCGGCATCGATGCCTCGATCCGGCTGGTGGATGCCGCGCAATATCAGCTGCGGCAGAATTCGTTCGACTACGACCTCGTCTCGGTCGCGGCCTCGTTTCCGGCGACGCCAACCCGTGACGACCTCGAAACCATTTTCCATTCGCGAGCAGCTACCGTATCGGGCTCTCGCAATCTGCCGGGAACGTCGAGCCCGGCCATCGACGCCCTGGTTGACGCCGCGGGCGCCGCCAAGGATCGCGAAGGCCTGACAATTGCCATGCGCGCGCTCGACCGGGTCTTGCGTGCACGGCGGGATTGGATTCCAAGTTGGTTCCTGGCGAATCATCGAAGCGCCTATTGGGACATGTTCGGTTTTCCCGAGCGGAAACCCGATTTCGACTTTCCGGTCGAAGCGCTGTGGTGGGTCGACAAGGGCAAGGCGGCAAAAATTGGCAAAGGGTAGGCTGTTGCGCGGCACTTTACCCTCCCCCTCGTGGGGAGGGTCGGTGAGCACTTCGTGCGCAGCGCGAATGGCGAACCGGGGTGGGGGTGTGACGGCGTACGCCGGGTCGAGACTACCCCCACCCCGCTCCGCTTCGCGGATCGACCCTCCCCACAAGGGGGAGGGTGAAAGCTGATGGGCGCCTACATACTGCGCCGTATCCTGCTGATGATACCGACCCTGTTCGGCATCATGGCGGTTGCTTTCGTCGTCACTCAATTCGCACCGGGTGGACCGGTCGAGCAGGTCATCGCCAGCCTGACCAATCAGGGCGGCAGCGACCGCCTCGGCAGCGGCGGCGGCGATGCAGGAGGCGGCGGCAATTTCGATGTGGCCGGTGACGTCGGCTCGAAGTATCGCGGCGCGCAAGGACTCGATCCCGAGTTCATCAAGAAGCTGGAAAAGCAATTCGGCTTCGACAAACCACCGCTCGAACGCTTCGGCATGATGCTGTGGAACTATGCCCGCTTCGATTTCGGCGACAGCTATTTCCGTGACATCTCGGTTCTCGACCTAATCCTGGAGAAGATGCCGGTGTCGATCTCGCTTGGGCTGTGGATCACGCTGTTGTCCTATCTGATCTCGATCCCCCTTGGCATCCGCAAAGCGGTCAAGGACGGCTCCGCCTTCGACGTCTGGACCAGCGGCGTGATCATCGTCGGCTATGCCATACCGGCCTTCCTGTTCGGCATATTGCTGATGGTGCTGTTCGCGGGCGGCTCCTTCTGGGACTGGTTCCCACTGCGCGGCATCGTCTCCGACAATTGGGACCAATTGTCGTGGCCTCACAAGATCGTCGATTATTTCTGGCACATGACCTTGCCGCTGACGGCGCTGGTGCTGTCGGCCTTCGCGACGACGACGCTGCTGACCAAGAACTCCTTCCTGGAAGAGATACGCAAACAGTATGTGGTGACGGCCCGTGCCAAGGGCCTGTCGGAGCGGCGGGTGCTTTACGGACATGTGTTCCGCAACGCAATGCTGATCGTCATTGCCGGCTTTCCAGCGGCCTTCATCTCGGCCTTCTTCACCGGCTCGCTTTTGATCGAGAACATCTTTTCCCTCGACGGTCTCGGGCTGCTCGGTTTCAGGTCCGTGTTGGCGCGCGACTATCCGGTCGTGTTCGCCAACCTCTATATATTTTCGCTGCTTGGCCTGTTCGTGACGCTGTTGTCCGACCTGATCTACACCTGGGTCGATCCGCGCATCGATTTCGAGCGGAGAGACGTCTGATGACGCAGGCTGCAGCCGAGATCACACCGACAAGGATCGCCCGCCCCTGGCTGTCGCCGCTCAACAAGCGGCGCTGGCAGAACTTCAAGGCCAACAGGCGCGGCTACTGGTCGTTGTGGATATTCCTCGCTCTGTTCGTGCTGTCGCTGTTTGCCGAACTGATCGCCAACGACAGACCGATCGTCGCCTACTACAAAGGCGAGATCCTGTTCCCGGTGGCGGTCGCCTACCCCGAGGAAAAATTCGGCGGCTTCTACGCCGTCACCGACTATCGCGACCCAGTCATCCGCGACGAGATCAACGCCAATGGCTGGATGATCTGGCCGCCAATCCGCTATTCCTACCGCACCGTCAACAATGCGATCCCCGACGCCGCTCCCGCAAAACCGTCATGGGAATACGACGCGCAGAGGCGATGCAGCCAATATCCGCAAGGCGCTGCCGATCCTGACTGCATTGTCGGCAACTGGAACTGGCTGGGTACCGACGACCAGGCGCGCGACGTGCTGGCGCGCATCATCTACGGGTTTAGGATTTCCGTGCTGTTCGGGTTGATCCTGACTGCGGGTTCGTCGGTTATCGGCGTCGCCGCCGGCGCGCTGCAAGGGTATTTCGGCGGCTGGACCGACCTTCTCTTTCAACGCTTCATAGAAATCTGGTCGGCGATACCGCTGCTGTATCTGCTGCTGATCGTCGCCGCCATCCTGCCGCCGGGCTTCTTCATCCTGCTCGGGCTGATGCTGCTGTTCTCCTGGACGTCGCTTGTCAGCGTGGTGCGCGCCGAATTCCTGCGCGCACGCAACTTCGAATATGTCAACGCGGCCCGCGCGCTTGGTGTGTCCAACCGCACCATCATGCTGCGCCATCTTCTGCCCAATGCCATGGTGGCGACGCTGACCTTCATGCCTTTCCTGGTCAGCGCCTCGATCTCGACACTGACCTCGCTCGACTATCTCGGCTTCGGCCTGCCGCCCGGCACCGCGTCGCTCGGCGAACTGCTAAAACAGGCGCAGAGTAACCTCAATGCCCCCTGGCTCGGTATATCGGGCTTCATCGTCATCTCGCTGATGCTCTCGCTGTTGGTGTTCATCGGTGAAGCAACGCGCGACGCCTTCGATCCGCGCAAGGCGTTCCGATGAGCGAACTCCTGCTCTCCATCCGCGATCTCAGCGTTGCCTTCACCCAAGGCGGCAACGAGTCGACCGCCGTCGACCACATCTCCTTCGATCTCGCCAAGGGCGAGACGGTGGCGCTTGTGGGCGAATCCGGTTCCGGCAAATCGGTCTCGGCGCTGTCGGTGCTGAAGCTTCTGCCCTACCCGACGGCCAGCCATCCCTCGGGCAAGATCCTGTTCCAGGGCGCCGACCTTTTGGCGATGAACGAAAAGCAGTTGCGCAGCGTGCGCGGCAACAAGATCACCATGATCTTCCAGGAGCCGATGACCTCGCTCAATCCGCTGCACACGATCGAGCAGCAGATCGTCGAGATCCTGGCGCTGCATCAGGGCATGGGCGACCGCCAGGCCAAGGCGCGCACGCTGGCGCTGCTCCACGAGGTGGGCATTCGCGAACCGGAAAAGCGGCTCGACGCCTATCCGCACCAATTGTCCGGCGGCCAGCGCCAGCGCGTCATGATCGCCATGGCGCTGGCCAACGAACCGGAACTGCTGATCGCCGACGAACCGACAACGGCGCTCGACGTCACCGTGCAGGCGCAGATCCTCGAATTGCTGGCGGAGTTGAAGAGCCGTAAGGGCATGTCGATGCTGTTCATCACCCATGATCTCGGCATTGTCAGAAAGATCGCCGACCGCGTCTGCGTGATGACCAAAGGCAAGATCGTCGAGACCGGGCCGACCAGGGACATCTTCGCCAACCCGCAGCACGCTTATACCAAGCACCTCTTGGCCGCCGAGCCGAAGGGCAAGCCGCCGGCCGCCAACGACGCCGCCAAACCGGTTATGACCGGCAAGGACATCAAGGTTTGGTTCCCGATCAAAAAGGGTTTCTTTCGCACCACCGTCGACAATGTGAAGGCAGTTGACGGCATCGACGTCACCGTGCGCGCCGGCCAGACGCTCGGCGTCGTCGGCGAATCCGGTTCGGGCAAGACGACGCTCGGCCTGGCGCTGGCGCGGATGATCTCATCGACCGGCACCATCCAGTTCAACGGCAGCGACATCGACCAGCTTTCCTTCAACGCCATGCGGCCGCTGCGCCGCGAGTTGCAGATCGTTTTCCAGGACCCGTTCGGCTCGCTCAGCCCGCGCATGTCGGTCTCGGAGATCATCGAGGAAGGCTTGAAGATCCATGAGCCGAAGCTGTCGCCCGACCAACGCGACGACAAGGTCGTCGCCGTGCTGAAGGAGGTCGGGCTCGATCCGGCGACCAGGAACCGCTATCCGCATGAATTCTCCGGCGGCCAGCGCCAGCGCGTCGCCATTGCGCGCGCCATGGTGCTCAATCCGCGCTTCGTCATGCTGGACGAACCGACCTCGGCGCTCGACATGAGCGTGCAGGCGCAAGTGGTCGACCTCTTGCGCAATCTGCAGGCCAGGCACGACCTTGCCTATCTGTTCATCAGCCACGATCTGAAAGTCATTCGCGCCCTTGCCAATGACGTCATCGTCATGCGCAATGGCAAGATCGTCGAAGCCGGCCCTTCCGAACAGATTTTCGAGCGGCCGCAGACCGACTATACGAAGGCGCTGATCTCGGCCGCGTTCAAGATCGAGACGGCGCCGGTCGGTATCGTCAGCGAATAACAGGGAATACAATCCGCAAATGGAAAAAGGCAAAATCCTGCTTGCCGTCACCGGCTTTCATCCGCAGCGCTGGCGCGAGCTGCTGTCGGCCGAGCGCGAAGTGGTGCTGGAGCCGGACGGCGCTTCGGATCCGTCGATCACCTATGCGGTGGTGTGGAAGCAGAAGCCGAACCTCTTGAAATCGCTGCCCAATCTACGCGCAATCTTCTCGATCGGCGCCGGCGTCGACCATATCTTCGCCGATCCCGGCCTGCCCGATGTGCCGATCGTCAAAGTGGTAGCCGACAACCTCACCCAATACATGACCGAATATGTCGTCTGGCGGGTGCTCGACCATCACCGCCAGGGCATGCTCTATCGTGCGCAGCAGCCGAAGAAGACCTGGCACGAACCGCCGCAGCGGCCGGCCGGCGACATCTCGGTCGGCATTATGGGGCTCGGCAATCTCGGCCGCGCCGCGGCGTCGGTGCTGTTGTCGCTCGGCTTTGCCGTCAATGGCTGGTCGCGCAGCGACAAGGCCATGAAAGGCGTTGCGACCTATGCCGGAGAGGCCGGGCTGATCCCCTTCCTCAACGCCACCGACATACTGGTGGTGCTGTTGCCGCTGACGCCGGACACGCACGGCATCATCAATTACTGCGTGCTGAAGGAATTGCGCAAGCGCAACGGCCTCGGCGGCTCGGTGCTGATCAATGCCGGGCGCGGCCGGCTGCAGAAGGACGCCGACATCTTGCGAGCGCTGGACGACGGCACGTTGAAGGAGGCGAGCCTCGACGTGTTCGAGGTCGAGCCGCTACCGAAGACCAGTCCGCTTTGGAGTCACCCAAAAGTGTTCGTGACGCCGCACGCGGCGGCGACCTCCGACCCTGTCCACCTGGCGCCGAGCATGTTGCGGCAGATGGATGCCTTCGAGCGCGGCGAAAAGCTTGATAACGTGGTCGACCGCAAGGCGGGGTACTGAGGAAGTTCAGGTTCAGCTCGGCAGGGTGAACTTCTTCTGTTTGTTGGGCTTGCCGCAGTCGCGGCGGACGATCGAGCGGTTCATGGCGTCGATCTTGCCACTTGCCAGATCAGTATCGCGCTTGCTTTTGGAGCGCATATCCGGCGTGAACGGGCCGAAGCCCATCGCCGGATTGGAGAAGCTCGGCTTGGCGTCCGTCGACAGATGGTATTGCTGCGCCAGTTCGTTGCGCTGCGCCAGCAACTGGTCGCAAGGCACGTTGTCATATTGCAGCGACGATTGCACGTCCTGGTCCTGCCGCTCCGACATCGAACTGCCCATGCAGCCGGTCATTGCCAGGCAAGACACCAAGACCATCATGTTCCAGCGCATGTGTTCCTCCTCAATGCCTGCCGAGGGCTTTTCCCGGCTTGTATCCTACCTGATGCCGCGCCAGCCGCAAAAATCCTATTCACGTTTTCGAACAAGACGAGACATCAACCCTTGGACGAGGGCACCGCCAGCGCGGCAAGCCCGTCGACCGGCTGGCGGCGATCCCAGCGGATGACGGTCGGCTGCATCGACAGCACCGACAGGCCGTTTGCGGCAAGCACCCGCTCGACATAGGCTTGAGAAGGGACGTAGCGACGAGACGGCTGCAGCGCGAAACCGGCGTCGCCGCCCGCCCCGCCCTTGGCTGGCTTTTCGACGGAAAAGGCAAACAGGCCATTGGTGGCCAGAATGCCCGCGACGGTCTTCATCACGCGATCGAGCGCTCCGACGTAGATGAACACGTCGGCCGCCACCACCAGATCGGCTTTCGGTCCGGCATAGGCGAAATCCTGCAGGTCGGCCTTGGCGAGCAGATCGTAGACGCCTTTGGCGCGGGCCTTTTTCAGCATGGCGGCGGAGATGTCGTAGCCCTCCAGCCGTTCGGCGACCGGCCGCAGTTTCTCGCCCATCAGACCGGTGCCGCAACCAAGGTCGAGCGCCAGCGAAAAGCGGCCCGCCCTTGCCGCTCGAATGGCGCGATCGAGAAACTCCGGCAGCCGGTAGCCGAGCTTGCCGACAAGCGAATCTTCGAAAGTTTCGGCATAGTGGTCGAACAGCGTTTCGACGAAGGCGCTGGGTGGCGCCGCGGCAGCCGGCGCCTTGCCGATCAGTTGCAGCTTCAGCGCAGCGCCAAGGCGATCCGCCGGGTCGAGTTTCAGCGCCGTCGCCCAGGCCTGCGTCGCCAGGTCGAGCAGCCCCGTTGCCTCCTGCATCTCGCCCAGGCGGAACCAGCCCGCCGCCCATTGCGGCGCCAGTTCCAGCGCGCCGAGCAGCAGCTCCGCCGCTGCCGCGTGCTCGCCCGAGCCGAAAAGCATCTCGGCATAGTCGGCGCGACGGTCGGCGGTCAGGTCGCCGGACGAGATTTTCAGCGGTTGCATGGCGATGGCCCCGCCGGCTGATGCGGCCGGTGGCTGGCTGTAGGCCGAGTCAGCAGTCTCTTGCAACAGGCTTCCCGCGCTGGAATTAGCCACTATCTTGAGTGGATGCGCGCCAGCGAACTGCTTCATCCCCGGCCTGAAGGCCTTTATTGCCCATCCGGCGATTTCTTCATCGACCCGGTGCGGCCAGTCGACCGGGCGTTGATCACGCATGGCCATTCCGACCATGCCCGCTCCGGCCATCGTTCGGTGCTGGCGACGCAGCAGACGCTCGACATTATGGGGTTGCGTTATGGCGAGGATTTTGCCGGGACAACGCAAGCGGCCGTGCTTGGCGAAGCGATGGCGCTGAACGATGTCAGCGTCACCTTCCATCCGGCCGGCCATGTGCTGGGCTCGGCGCAGATCGCGGTCGAGCACAAGGGCAGGCGCATCGTCGCCTCCGGCGACTACAAGCGCCAGAAGGACGCGACCTGCGCACCGTTCGAACCGGTCCGATGCGATGTGTTCATCACCGAGGCGACCTTCGGCCTGCCGGTGTTTCACCATCCGCCCGACACGGAGGAGATCGCCCGGCTGCTCAAATCGGCGGCGCAGTTTCCCGAGCGATCGCATCTGGTCGGCGCCTATGCGCTGGGCAAGGCACAGCGGGTGATGCGGCTGCTGCGCGATGCCGGTTATGACAGACCGATCTATATCCACGGCGCGCTGGCCAAGCTCAGCGACTATTACCAGAGCCAGGGCATCGACCTCGGCACGCTGGAGCCGGCAACCGTCGACAGCGGCGGCAAGCAGGATTTCACCGGGGCCATCGTTGTCGGCCCGCCATCGGCCTTCGCCGACCGCTGGGCGCGCCGCTTTCCCGACCCGATCTCGTGCTTCGCCTCGGGCTGGATGCGCATCCGCCAGCGCGCCAAGCAAGGCGGCGTCGAACTGCCGCTGATCATTTCCGACCACGCCGACTGGGACGAACTGACCGCCACCGTCAAGGAGACGGGCGCCGGCGAAATCTGGGTGACGCATGGCCGCGAGGAAGCGCTGGTGCGCTGGTGCGAGCTGGAAGGCATCGCCGCCAGGCCACTGCACCTGGTGGGATATGAGGACGAGGGCGATTGATGGTGATTTTTGATCCAGAAATCGCCGGCGCGGCGATCCTTCCCACCCCCCTCTGGCCTGCCGGCCATCTCCCCCGCAAGGGGGGAGATCAGATGTCACCTCCGCTTTCGCCAATCGCCAACCTCGCAAGATGGGCGGCAAGATCAAGGCTGCCAATCTCCCCCCTTGCGGGGGAGATGTCCAGCAGGACAGAGGGGGGTGTGCCAGAGCGCAAACCTCTGCCGTCAACGCGGTCCTTGCATCCATGAACCGCTTTGCCGAACTCCTCGACCGCCTGGTGCTGACGCCGTCGCGCAATGGCAAGCTGACGCTGCTCGTCGACTATTTCCGCAGCGTCGAGGACCCCGACCGCGGGCTGGCGCTGGCGGCGATCACCGGCGACCTCAACATTGCGGCGGTCAAGCCGGCGATGCTGCGCACGCTGGTCACCGAGCGCATGGATCCGGTGCTGTTCGGCTATTCCTACGACTATGTCGGCGACCTCGCTGAAACCGTGTCGCTGGTCTGGCCGCAAACGCCGGGACATATCCCCAACCGGGAGCCGACGCTTGGCGACGTCGTGACAAAGCTGCAGGCGGCGAGCCGCTCGGACGGACCCAAGGTGCTGGCCGGGCTGCTCGACAGCGCCGGCATTTCGGCGCGCTTTGCCATCATCAAGCTGGTCACCGGCGGCTTGCGCATCGGCGTTTCGGCGCGGCTGGCCAAACAGGCGCTGGCCGATTTCGGCAAGGTCGATGTCGCCGAGATCGAGGAGCTGTGGCACGGGCTGACGCCGCCCTATATCTCGCTGTTCGCGTGGCTGGAAGGCAAGGCCGAGAAGCCGAAGCGGACCGCACTTGCCCTGTTCAGTCCGGTGATGCTGTCGAACCCAGTCGGCGACGGCGACCTCGAAAAGCTCGATCCGGCCGCCTATGCCGCGGAATGGAAATGGGACGGCATCCGCGTTCAGGCGGTGTGCGAGGGCGGCGTGCGCCGGCTCTATTCGCGCACCGGCGACGATGTGTCCGGCGCATTCCCCGATCTCGCCCAGGCGATGAATTTTTCCGCCGCGCTCGACGGCGAATTGCTGGTCGGCGAGCCCGCGGCGACCGGCACGTTTTCGGACCTGCAACAGCGGCTCAATCGCAAGAGCGTGGCCCCGAAGATACAGCAGCAATACCCGGCCTTCATGCGCTGCTACGATGCGCTGCAGATCAACGGCGAAGATTTGCGCGCGCTACCTTTCCGCGAGCGGCGGGCCCGTCTTGAGGCCTTCATCACAACGCTGGACCCGCACCGTTTCGATCTGTCGCCATTCGTCGAATTCCGGGATTGGCAAACGCTGGAGGAACTGCGCCGCGCGCCGCCGCACCCGATTATCGAAGGCGTGATGCTGAAGCGCTGGGATTCGCCCTATCTCGCGGGACGGCCGAAAGGGCCGTGGTTCAAGTGGAAGCGCGATCCGCACACGGTCGATGCTGTGCTGATGTATGCGCAGCGCGGCCATGGCAAGCGGTCGAGCTTTTATTCCGACTATACGTTCGGCGTCTGGTCGGGGCCGGAAGGCGCGGAGGAATTGGTGCCGGTCGGCAAGGCCTATTTCGGCTTCACCGACGAGGAGTTGAAGCAGATCGACAAATTTGTCCGCGACAATACGGTCGAGCGTTTCGGCCCGGTGCGCTCGGTGCGCGCCGACCGCAGCCAAGGCCTGGTGCTGGAGGTGGCGTTCGAAGGTCTCAACCGTTCGACCCGCCACAAATCCGGCGTTGCGATGCGATTTCCCCGCATCTCACGGCTGCGCTGGGACAAGCCGACCGCCGAAGCCGACCGCATCGAGACGCTGCAGGCGCTGCTTGATCGCTAGGCGGCGCTTACGGTTCGATCGAAACGCGGATCTCGTAGATGTCGACCGCCTTGCCCTGCTTGTCGAAGTCGGAGTTGATGGCGATGCTGCCGGCCGCGCCCGGGGGCTTGTCGGGGAATTTCACGTCGAACAGATATTCGTTACGCTGCTGGCCGACCGCATAGCGCTTGCGGCCGCAGTCGCCGAGATCGCCGAAATTGCAGTCGACGGAGATCTGCGTGTCCTTGCCGTCCTCGGCGCGGGCGACGATGTCGAACACGGCATGTTTGCCGGCAAGCTTCTCCAGCACGCCCTGCCCGACATCGAAGCTGATGGCCGAGCCGGAAGCACCGGAGCGGATGCGCAGGAAGGAGCCGGTGTCGTCCTGCACGACATCGGCCTTGGCGTCGGACGGGGTCGCCACATGCGTTGGATCGGTGGGTGTAAACACGTTGATCCAGTCGCGCGTCTGTTCGGCGACACCAGGCTGCTGCGGCTCAGTTGTATCGGCAGGCGGCGTGAAGTCGTCATCGTCGACGGTCGGCGGCGCTTCGGGCGGCGCCGTGTCGAGCTGCGCCGGCGTCTTGAAGACCCCGGTCTGCACGGCGAAATAGAGGCCGATGCCGGCGGCGGCGAGCAACGTCACGCCAAAGAAGATCGCCGTCAGCGGCAGGCGGCGGCCCCTTATCCGCCTTTCATCACGGTCAGGCGCCACTTCCGCCGCGGCCTCGGCCGGCGCGGAATCGGCCATATCGATCGCCGGGGCGCCGGGCAGCGTGGCGTCAGGCATGATGTCGGGGACGACCGGCAGCACGCGCGAACGCGGCGCGTCGGATGCCTCGGGCTGAACCGGTTCATCAACGACGATCGCCGGCGACGGTCCGGCCGCGACACCTGTCGGGGCATCGACCGCGGGCGCTTCGGCGGCGCCCTGTACGGCGTCTTGCGGCTGCGCAACGCGTTGCGTCAGCGCGGTATCTTGTGTCTGCGCAGCGCTCTGCGTCTGCGCGGCGACATCGGGGACCGCGGGCAGGAATTCGGATTCGATCTCGGCGATCTTTTCCTGCACCGCCTTACGGCGCTTGATGGCGGCTTCCACCGTCACGCCGGGATTGGCCTGGAGCACGCGGTCGAGCGCCGCGAAAGCCGACCGATAGACCCGCTCGCGAAATGCCCGGTCCTCGGCGTTGCCTTTCTCGAAGGCGTTGCGGATCGCTTTTTCGATCGCGTCCAAGCGAATTCCCCTGTCCGTTCGCTTACATTGCCATGATCGTTAGCCGCAGGCGACCAATCAATCAACGGGCGAGCGCCCGCATTCTGCCTTACAGGCCTGTTCAACGCCCATTTCGATGCCTTTTAGCAATAAAATCAGTCCGTTTGCCGCCTTGCCGGGCGATTTGCGCGCAGTCCGGCGCGACGTCTCCGCGTAATCGAAAAAGCAAACGAGGCGATGGCTTATTCCGCGCCAATGGAAAATGACGGGACGAATTGCCGGATCCAGCCTTGAAATCACGGTTGCCCATCTTGAATTAGCGGCCGGTTGAGTCTATCACCCAGCCGATCCTGGAGGCTTCGCGCTTCCTGGGCCGCTTTAGCTCAGTTGGTAGAGCACATCATTCGTAATGATGGGGTCAGGTGTTCGAGTCACCTAAGCGGCACCAGTTCTCCATCCGACGCAAGCGTGACGGCAGGTGCAAGGCTAATGCACGTCACTCCCTACGCCAACACCGGCACTTCCTGTCTGCCTCGTCGACATGCGCCATATGGCCGCCGCCACAGGATTGCGTCGTCAGACGCTTGACCATCGACTATGCTGCATCGCGCAAGATCGACAGCCTAGAGAACCCGACAATACAAGCATAATTTATAAGATACAAAACCACTATCTTAGAATAATCTTCGTCAATTTTGACCTATATCAGACACTCCGGATTATAGTTGTGTAATTAAACCGTGCCTTTCTGACATGGTACTACTGCTCATGCAGCATTGCGGACGTGAAAAACCCTCAGCGACGCAACGCACTCGCAAATCATACCCATTTTTAGCACTAACTCACACAAATATTACAGCTCGATAGATATTTTGTGTTGCACTGCACCATTGCTCGGTTGCACCATTTCTTGGGGGATTGGTACTGGGAAGTGCGCCGTGGAGGATTCCGCCAAGTTGATCAGCTTGAATTTTTCGCTGGCCAGCACCGATTTCGAGGCTGCCCCGCGCACAAGGCGCGGGTTTGATGTTGTCGGCGCACTCTCGACGCTGGCAGGCCTCGACCTGAGGCCCGGAATGCAGGGCCGCTGGCTTCATCGGAGATTTCAGACCGGCGGAAATGGCTGATGGCGGTCGCGCGTGACAATCAGTTGGACGCTCTGCGCGCCATCGCTGTCACGATGGTTCTCTATTCCCATTTCCTTGCACCCAACGGGTCCTCCTTTTGGGGCCACATCGGGGTGCGGCTTTTTTTTGTGCTGAGCGGCTTCCTGATCACACGACTGCTGCTCGAAGCGCGCGCCGCGGCCGAATTCAAAGCCGGCCCTGCATTGAGTTCCTTCTACATCAGGCGCGCGCTGCGCATATTCCCGCCCTATTTCGCCGTGCTTGGGTTCGTCTGGCTGACCGATCTGGAGCAGTCCAGTGGATCGCTCGTCTGGCATGCGCTTTACCTGTCGAATTTTTGGTACGCGCTGCGCAACGAATGGACGCCCTGGCTACTCTGCCATTTCTGGAGCCTGAGCATCGAGGAGCAGTTCTATATCGCCTGGCCGCTGGTCGTGCTTCTCGCACCCCGCCGGCGGGTGGAAGCGATCACTATCGGCGTCATCCTGTTGTCGCTGGCCTATCGCTTCTACTGGCCGATCACCGCCACCCCGGCGCTAGCGCGCGACCTGCTGCCGCCAGCATCGATGGACGCGCTGGCGTTTGGTGCTTTGCTTGCCTGCCGGCGGACCAGAGGCGCCGGCCTGCCGCAATGGATGCGGCTAGGCTGGCCAGCCCTTGCGGCTGTCTTCCTGGCGATTGAGTGGCTTATCCCTGCGCCGGCCGATCCTATGCTGGAATGGGCCCGCTGGGCGTTACTGCAGATCCTGCCCCTAGTGCCGCTGGTGGCCGTTGTCGCCGCCTGTTCAGCCGGCGTTGGCGGCGTCCTCGGCAGGGTTTTCGAACTGCCACCGCTGCTGTCACTGGGCCGCATCAGCTACGGCGTCTATCTTTACCATCCGATCCTTCTGTCGCTCGCCGTCAAGTCACAGCCCTGGATCCCGCTCAATGTCTCGGAGCAGGGGCCAGGGCGTTTCCTGGTCGCGAGCGCCGCCACGATCGCCGTCGCTTCGATCTCGTGGACGGCTTTCGAAAAGCCGCTCAACGGCCTCAAGCGCCGCTTCCCCTATGTAGCGCGCCGCCGCTCCCAGGCACGCTCTGGCGATGCCGGCTGGCTCGGCAGGGCGGCGGACGCCTATCCCGGCGGATCCCCCGATGGCCGCGCCGCACTCGAACTCCGGCGAACGGATGCGCAGAGATGACCACCGCGCCGCTCGTCTCCGTCCTGCTGCCGGTCTACAATGCCGGGCCTTATCTCACCGCTGCGCTGGAGAGCATTCTGCGGCAAGACTACGATCGCCTGGAGGTCATCGCTATCGATGACGGATCGACTGACAACTCGCTCGAGATTCTCGAACGATACCGCCGGGCAGACAATCGCGTTTCTGTCATCTCGCGTGAGAACCGCGGCCTCGTCGCCACCCTCAATGAAGGGCTACGACTGGCCCAGGGCGAGCTTGTTGCGCGAATGGATGCGGACGATGTCGCCTATCCCCGGCGCCTCTCGCGCCAGGTCGCACTGTTCGAGCGGCGGCCCGATCTCGGCTTCTGCGGCGCCTGCGTCGATACCTTGCTTCACGGCCGTATCGCCAAAGGCAGGCTAGACCCGGTGTTCCGGCTCGGCCGGCTCGACATATTGTCGATGTTCTTTACGATATTCTTACATCCGACGGTGATCTATAACAGGAAGGTTATTGGGAACAACGATCTCTATTACGATCCAAAATATAGGCATGCCGAGGATTTCGATCTCTTCAGACGGCTTGCCGGCCGTTTCCCGGCGACCATATTGCCCGATAGCCTGCTCGTCTATCGCATCCACGCGGGAAGCGTGACCATGCGGCATGCCAAGGAAATGCGCAGGACGCATTTGCGGATCGTGGCCGAAAATCTCGAGCGTGAGGGGCTTGCGGAAACCACAGCGGATCTGCGCGACATCGGCGAGGCCGTCTCTTTCGACACGGTTTCGCGCGCAGCCGATTTCATCCGTGCGCTCGAAGAGCGGATTTCCGAGCTGCCGACCGACACACGGCCAAGCTTCGAGGCAGGCGCGCTGAACCTGTTCTATTTCCTCTACCAACTCGTCGGCGACGAAGGAGAACCGCCGCTGACCCACGAATTGCTCACGCGGACGGCGAGATGGAATTTCATCCGGCGCCGCGAACAATATGCGCTGCGTCCCGGCGTCTGGGCGCCTTGGCTCAGCCTGCTCTCGATAAGGGCCGGAAAGCGGGCGGACGCGGTGGCGTACTTCTTCAAAACCACGCCGGCCGAAGCGGTGCTTGCGCGTTATCAGCGGGGACTGGTATGACCGACAGGCCCCACCCGCTCCTGCGCGATCACCAGTTTGCGAGTGCACCTGTCCCGACATCTCCCCGATCGGAGCGGCCGTCGCTCGAGGTCAGTTTCATCGTCTGCACGCGCGACCGCGCCGCTGTGCTGGAGGCTTGCATAGCCTCGATCCAGGCCGCATGCCGGGTGCACGCCACCTTCGCGGCAGAGTTGGTGGTGGTCGATAATGGTTCACGGGACGGCACGTCAAAGCGGCTGGCCGCTATCGCCGAAACTTCCGACATCCCAGTCACAGCCGTCTCGGAGACTCGCCCCGGACTAGCCGCTGCCCGCAATGCCGGATTGGCGCGAGCGCGAGGCCGCGTGCTGGTCTTCGTCGACGACGACTGCAAGCTCGACCGCGACTATCTCCGCGATCTGGAGCGGCACTACCGGAGTGGCGAGAAGTGGCTGATCCGCGGCGGCCGGGTCGAGCTCGGTGATGCCCGGGACCTGCCCTTCACCATAAAGCTCCGCGAGGCAAGCGAGCGGCTGACCCCGGCGGTCCACCCCGGCGGCTTCGTGCTCGGCTGCAACATGACCATGCACCGCGACGTCGCGGCCCGCATCGGCTCGTTCGACGAACGCTTCGGCGCTGGCGGCCCGCTACGCTCGGCTGAAGATACTGATTATCTCGTGCGGGCGATGCTGCTCGGCATGCCGGTCGAGTACGTGCCCGACATGACGGTCTTGCATCATCACGGCCGGCGAGACCGCAAGTCGATCGACAGGCTGCACCGCGACTATAGCCTCGGTAATGGTGCGCTGTGCCTGAAACATGTCCGCCACGCCCCTTGGCTGCTTCGCCATGTCTATTGGTCTGCGCGGGCCGCGTTCAGGGAACTGGCGGGCCGTCCTCGCTTTGACCGCGACCTCGATCTGTCGCACTGGCCTATTGTCGTTATGAATCTGGCAGGTGCCGCCAGATTTGCGCTGCTCGTCATGATGGGATGGCCAAAACGGCTGCCGCTGCGCCACGACCGACAAGCCAGCGAAGCCAATGCGGAGGCCAGAGCGCGATAATGTCACTGATTCCGTCAGCCCTGCCAATGCTGCGCCGCGCGCTTGGTGGCAGGCTGTTGCGGCTCGTTCCCGTCGTGGTGGGGCTCGGGCTTGCGGGCGCCGCGCTGGAAGGCCTCGGCATCGGTCTCATCATTCCGCTGCTTGGCATCATTATGGGACGTGGCGAAACATCAGGCATGGCCGGTTTCTCCGCCCTCCTCCAGCAGGTTGGAGCGGACCTCGGCGAGCGCCAGCGGCTGATCGCCATTTCGGCCGCGATCCTCGGTTCGATCGTACTGAAAAATGTCTTTGCCTTCGCCAACACTCTGCTGACCAGCTACATCTACGGCAAGGCAGGTTATTCGATCCGTAGCGCACTGTCGGAGCAGTTGCTCAGGGTCGGCTACCCCTTTTTCCTGCAGCAAAGCCCCGGGCGGCTGCTCAACATCATCTCCAACGAATCCTGGCGAGCATCCGACGCTATCCAGGCCCTGCTCGGCGCGATCGTCAGTGCCTCGGCCGCCGTCATCCTGCTCGCCTTCCTCCTGCTCCTCTCTTGGCAGATGACGCTGCTGGTGACTCTAGGGCTGGCGCTTGTCCAGCTGGCGCACGGGGTTTTGTCGTCCAATCTGAAGGCGCCGAGCCGCAGCGTCGTCTCGCGCAACAGCGCACTGGCGTCGCAGATGCTGCATCTGGTGCATGCCGGGCGCCTGATTCGCATCTTCGGGCAGGAGAACCGCGAAAAGGCGGTCTTCGCCAAAGCGTCCGACGGGGTGCGGCGGGCGGCTTTCGTGCTTTCAATCCGCCAGGGCGTCTTGCCGCCACTGACCGAGGTATTGCACGCAATGCTGTTCCTGGCGGTGGTGATCGGAGCCTGGCTGGCGAATGTAAGCTTCCCGCTGACCGTCGCCTTCCTCATCCTGCTCTACCGACTGCAGCCGCATATGCGGGCCTTGCAGATGTCCTGGAGTCAGTTGCAAGGCATGAGCGGCTCGCTGGAGGAGGTACAATGGCTGCTCGATCCTTCCGACAAGCCCGAGGCGCCGCAGGGCAGCCTGCCGTTCGACGGCTTGCGCCAAGGGATCAGCTTCGATGATGTGAGCTTCGCCTATTCCGGTCCCCTGTCAGGCCCCGACGCGCGCGAGGCGGTGCTGCATAAGGCGGTGTTCGATATCCGCAGCGGCCGCTCGACGGCGCTGATCGGCCGCTCGGGCGCCGGCAAGACGACGATCGTCAATCTCCTGTGCCGCTTCGTCAAACCCGACAGCGGCAGGATCCTCGTCGATGGGGCACCGCTCGATGAAGTGGACCCAAGCCAGTGGCGGCGGAACATTGCCCTGGCCAGTCAGGAGCTGGAACTGGTCGATGGCACCATTTTTGAAAACATTATCTACGGCTACGACACGGCGTCGGCCAGCGACGCCATGCGCGCCGCAAGGCTGGCCGAGGCACATCAATTCATCGAGCACCTGCCGCAGGGCTACGCGACACTGGTCGGATACCGGGGCATCAACCTGTCAGCCGGACAAAGGCAAAGGATCGCCCTGGCGCGGGCGCTGGTGCGCGATCCCGATATTCTCATCCTCGACGAAGCCACCAGTGCGGTGGATGGGTTGTCAGAAGCCGCTATTGTCGAGACGCTGAAATCGCGGGCCGGCCGCCGCACCACCATTGTCATCAGTCATCATTACAGCACCATATCGTTCTGCGACGACGTGGTGATCTTGAGCCGCGGTCGGGTGAAAAAACAGGCCCCCTTCGCAACCCTGGCAATGCTCAGCATGGACGAGCTTTACCAGCACGGAGCGGGTGAGTGATGGGGGCGCACCCCAACCTGCGACGCGGCTTGCGCCCGGCAGCTCGCAGATCGCGATCAATCCTGCCGGCAAACCACCGCCGCGACGCATTTCCGATTGTTCAAAAACAATTCTCGGTGGGAGGTCAGGCGGCCTTCTTCTTCGCCAGCCGCGCCTTGATCGAGGCGACGTCGGCGCGCGGCGTCGCGGCGAACAGCGTCCTGGTGTAGTTGTGCTTGGGGTCGGCGAAGACCTCCTCGCGCGAGCCGTATTCGACGGCTTCGCCGAAATACATCACCATCACATCGTCGGCGATGTAGCGCACGACCGACAGATCGTGGCTGATGAAGACATAGGTCAGCTGGAATTCGTCCTGCAGGTCGGCGAGCAGGTTGAGCACCTGCGCCTGCACCGAAAGATCGAGCGCGGAGACCGGTTCGTCAAGCACCAGCAGGCTCGGGTTCAGCATCAGCGCGCGGGCAATGGCGATGCGCTGGCGCTGGCCGCCCGAGAACATGTGAGGATAGCGATTGTAGTGCTCGGTTCCGAGGCCGACTTTCTTCAGCATCCTCATGGCGAGGTCGCGCCGCTCTTCGGCCGGCTTGTCGGTGTTGATGAGCAGCGGCTCGCCCAGCACATCTCCGATCTTTTGGCGCGGATTGAGCGATCCGTAAGGGTTCTGGAAGACGATCTGCACCTTGCGGCGCATCTCCCTGGTCAGGCCGTTCCTTGCGATGTCGACCTTGTTGCCGTCGATGAACAGTTCGCCCGACGTTGCCGGATCGATCAGCGTGATGATGCGCGCCAGCGTTGACTTGCCGCAGCCCGATTCACCGACGATGGCCAGCGTCTTGCCCTTGTCGACGCTGAACGAGACGCCTTTGACCGCATGCACGGTGCGCGCGCCGCGAAACAGGCCGCCGCCGACGTGATAGTCGCGCACGATGTCCTTGCCTTCGACGACCTTGATGCTCATCAGACGCCCCCGGCAGCCGGTTCGAACAGCATGTCCGCGACGGTCGGTAGCCGGTCGCCGACGGCATTTTCCGGCAGCGCCGACAAAAGCGCGCGGGTGTAATTGCTCTTCGGCGATTCAAACAGCGACAGCACGTCGGCCTCTTCCATCTTGCGGCCCTTGTACTGGACGATGACGCGGTCGGCGGTCTCGGCGACGACGCCCATGTTGTGGGTGATCATGATCAGGCCCATGCCGTATTTGACCTGCAGCGAGACCAGCAGGTCGAGGATCTGCTTCTGGATGGTAACGTCGAGCGCGGTGGTCGGCTCGTCGGCGATCAGAAGCTTGGGATTGCAGGCGATGGCGATGGCGATCATCACCCGCTGGCACTGGCCGCCCGACATCTGGTGCGGGAACGAGTTCAGCCGTTCGGCCGGCTCGGCAATGCCGACCTGCGTCAGCAATTCGATGGCGCGCTCGCGACGCTGGGCCTTGTCCATGCCCATATGGAAGCGCAGCACTTCCTCGATCTGGAAGCCGACGGTGAAGCACGGATTGAGACTGGCCATCGGCTCCTGGAAGATCATCGACATGTCCTTGCCGACGATCTTGCGACGGTCGGCCGGGCTCATCTTCAGAAGATCGCGACCGTTGAAGCTCATCTGGTCGGCAGTGACCGTCGCCGTCCACGGCAACAGTCCCATCACAGCCAGCATCGACACCGACTTGCCGGAGCCGGATTCGCCGACGATGGCCAGCACTTCACGTTCGTTCACATGGAGCGAGACGCCATCGACCGCGCGGAACGGGCCGGATGCGGTCTGGAACTCGACGACGAGATTGCGGATGTCGAGCAGCGCCATTACGACCTCCTCAGCTTCGGATCGAGCGCATCGCGCAGACCGTCGCCGATCAGGTTGATGGCAAGCACGGTGATGAGGATGGCCAGACCGGGGAAGGTCACCACCCACCAGGCGCGCAGGATGAATTCACGCGCCGAGGCGAGCATGGTTCCCCATTCCGGTGTCGGCGGCTGGGCGCCAAGGCCGAGAAAGCCGAGAGCGGCCGCCTCCAGGATGGCGTTGGAGAAGGACAGCGTGCCCTGCACGATCAGCGGCGCCAGGCAGTTGGGCAGGATGGTGCGCAGCATAAGCCTTATATGGCCGGCGCCGGCGACCTTGGCGGCGACCACATATTCGCGGCTCTTTTCGGCCATGACGGCAGCGCGCACCAGACGGGCAAAGTGGGGTTGCAGGACAAGCGCGATGGCCAGCATGGCGTTGAACAGGCCGGGGCCGAGGATGGTGACCAGAACCAGCGCCAAGAGCAGCGACGGGAAGGACAGGATCAGATCCATGACCCGCATGATCGCCACGTCGACCCAGCCCCGGAAATAGCCAGCCAAAAGGCCGAGCGTGATGCCGCCGACAAGCGCCAGCGTGACCACGACGGCGCCGATGAGCAGCGAGAAACGCGCGCCATAGAGCAGGCGCGAGAGCATGTCGCGGCCGACCGCGTCGGTGCCAAGCAGATATTCCATGCTGCCGCCTGCCTGCCAGGCCGGCGGACGCAAGAAAGCGGTCTTGTCCTGGATGTCGGGCGCATAGGGCGCGAGCAGCGGTGCAAAGAGCGCGGCCAGCACCAAAAGGATGAAGACGAACAGGCCGATGACGGCGCCGCGGTTTACCGAGAAATAGTGCCAGAAAGTCCTGAAGCCGGTCAGTCGGTCAGGGTTGCCGGCGGCCATCGGGGCGATTTCGGTCGACTGGCTCATCACGCCGCCCTGATGCGCGGGTTGATGACGGCATAAAGCACGTCGACGATCAGGTTCACCGCCATGACGATAAGGGCGATCAGCAGCAAGCCTGACTGCACGACGACATAGTCGCGCTTGGATATGGATTCGACCATCCACTTGCCGATGCCCGGCCAGGCGAAGATGGTTTCTGTGAGAATGGCGCCGGCGAGCAGGGTACTGACCTGCAGGCCGATGGTGGTGACCACCGGGATCAGCGCATTGCGCAGCGCATGCACGCCGATGACGCGGGACGACGACAGGCCCTTGGCGCGGGCGGTCCGCACATAGTCTTCGCCCAGCACTTCGAGCATGGCCGAGCGCGTCTGGCGCGCGATCACCGCCAGCGGGATGGTGCCGAGCACAATTGTCGGCAGCACCAGGTGACTCAATGCCGAGCGGAAAGCATCCCATTTGCCGTAGAGCAGGCTGTCGAGGGTCAAGAAGCCGGTGATCGGCTTGATAAAGAACTGAAGGCCGATGCGGCCTGAAACCGGGGTCCAGCCGAGATAGCCGGAGAAAAAGATGATCAGCAGCAGGCCCCACCAGAAGATCGGCATGGAATAGCCGACGAGGGCGGTGCCCATAAGCCCCTGGTCGAACCAGGAGCCGCGTTTGACCGCAGCAATGATGCCGGCCGGTATGGCCAGCACCATGGCGAAGATCATGGCGAAGACGGAGAGCTCGATGGTTGCCGGGAACAGCGTCATGAAATCTTCGATGACCGGCCGCTTGGACGAAATCGACACGCCGAAATTACCGGTCGCGGCATCGCGGACATAATGCGCGTATTGCTCCCAGATCGGCAAATTGTAGCCGAACTGTTCCTTCAGTTCCGCGTAACGCTCGGGCGACACGCCATGCTCGCCGGCCATGGCAAGAATGGGATCGCCGGGCAGCAGCCTGACGAAAGCGAAGGCGCAGATGGTGATGCCGATCAGCGTCGGCAGCACCAAGACGATTTTGTTTAGGAGATATCGGAGCATCTTGAAAAGCGGGCGGCGCCTGATTGCGCGCCGCCCGCCTAACAGTTCTATTCGGCCTTGTCGACGCCGTCGAAGCGATGAATGCCGAGCGGGTCCATCATGAAGCCGCTGACATTCTTGCGCACGACTGCGTAGACTTGGCTGTGTGCCATGAGGAAGGCCGGAGCCTGCTTCTGGAAGACAACCTGCGCCTCTTCATAGAGCTTGGTACGTTCGGCCTGGTCGCTGGTCTTCTTGGCCTTCTGGATCAGATCCTCGAAGTCCTTGTCGCACCAGCTGGAGTAGTTCGACACGCCGATGGCCGAGCAGGCGAACAGCGTGGCGAAGAAATTGTCCGGATCGCCATTGTCACCGGTCCAGCCGATCTGGAAGGCGCCCGGTCGTTCCTTCTTCTTGCCTTCTTCGCGGTACTTCGTCCACTCGTAGCTGACGATTTCCGCCTTGACGCCGACCTTGGCCCAGTCAGCCTGGATCAGTTCGGCGGCGCGCTGGAAGTTCGGGTTGTAGGGACGGACGCGGTCGGAGGCCCAAAGCTGGATCTCCTTCAATCCGGCATCGGCCAGCACCTTCTTGGCTGCTTCCGGATCATAGGCGTCGGACTTCACGTCCTTGTTCCACGACCACATGGTCGGCGGGATCAGGTTTACGGCCGGCGTGGCGCCGGCGTCCTGGAACAGCGACTTGATGAGCGATTCCCGATCGATCGCCTGGTTGAGCGCATGGCGCACTTCAGGCTTGTCGAGCGGCGGGATGGTGGTGTTGTAGCTCATATAGCCGATGTTGAGGCCAGCCTGATCCATCAGGGTCACGTCGGCGTTGGCCTTGATCGTGCCGATGTCGGCAGGATTCGGATAGGGCGCGATATCGCATTCGCCGGCGAGCACCTTCTGGATGCGGGCGGTGGCGTCAGGCGTGATCGCGAAGACGAGATCGTCGATCTTCTCCTTGCCCTTGAAGTAGTCCGGGTTGGCCGCATAGCGGATGACCGAATCCAGCTGGTAGTCGACGAACTGGAACGGACCTGTACCGACCGGCTTGGTCGAGAAGTCGGCCATCTTGCCGTCTTTTTCCAGCTGGTCGGCATATTCCTTCGACACGATCGAGGCGAAGTCCATGCCGAGATTGGCCAGCATCGGCGCGTTCGGCTCGGTCAGCGTCAGCTTCACGGTCAGGTCATCGACCTTTTCCCACTTGGCTACGTATTTCGGCATGTCCATGCCGGTGTAGTAGTCCCAGGTCAGGTTCGGCAGGTACTTCTCGCCGTTCCAGGGGTTTTCCTTGTTGAACTGGCGATCGAACGAAAAGACGACGTCGTCGGCATTGAAATCACGCGTCGGCTTGAAGAAATCCGTCGTCTGGAACTTCACGCCCGGATGCAGGTGGAAAGTATAGACCAGGCCGTCGTCCGAAATCTCCCATTTGTCGGCGAGACCGGGCACAACTTCGGTGCCGCCATGCTTGAACTCGACCAGGCGCGAATAGACGGTGCGCGACGAGGCGTCGAAGTCGTTGCCGCCCGTCGTGGTACCCGGGTCGAAGTTGGCCGGCGAGGCCTCCGAGCAATAGACCAGCGTCTTGGCATTGGCCACACCGCCGAGGACGCTTGCAGCCAGCAACGCGGCTGCAAAAGTCAGTTTCTTTTTCATTGAGCACTCCCTGATGTTCTTCCAAGCCCCTCTATAGGCTCGCGAAGCGCGCATATAAGCACCGTTTTTCCGGCTTTGGAACACCCTGTTTGCCTACCCCACCGTAAGCAGAAAATATTTCTCGGTCTTTGACGAACTACAGAAAGAAATAGCAAAATCTGCTAATCACGGGATTGTTAACGACCGCATTTTTTCATTGATCGCAGCAATCGTAAGCCAAAAATCCACAAGCCTGGGTTTCGCCACCGAGATGACAGGACGGCATTGCCTGAGCTGGCATCGCGGGAAGGATTTCGACGGCAAATCTTTGCCGTCCTGCCGCTGGGGCAAGACTTGCACGCCCGCCGATAGTCGCAATAGATAGATGACACGCTGGATTTTCCGGGAATCCGCGACATCGCTGCAGCGGAGGACGCCTCACCACATCGAGGCGGCGCAGCATGGAGCAGGCAACAGAACGACTGAGGGAGGCTAGAGGTGGCGAAAGCAACAAAGACAACGGCCCCGGCGAAAGCAAAAGCGGCGAAAGCTTCAAAACCGGCCGCCGCTGCCTTCAAGTCGAAAGCGCCACCGGCCAAAGCCACTCCCGCCGTCAAGCCAACGGCAATCTCGACGCCGGCGAAGGCAAGCGCCAAGCCGGCGGCGAAACCTGCGGTCAAGCGCGCGGCGAAGACAGCACCCGCTGCAAAGCCCGCCCAGCCGCCAGCCGCCAAGACAGCCGCGGCGAAGCCCGCCTCGAAGCCGTCGCCGGGCGCGGCCAAAAAACTGCCGAATACGCTGACGGCGCTTGCCGCGGGCTTGCCGGAAAAGCCATGGCTAAAAAGCTATTCGAAAGTCGTGCCGGCGGAGATCGGCGCCCTGCCCTACAGTTCGATCGGCGACTTCCTCGTCGGCGCCTGCAAGCAGTTTTCCGGCCAGCCGGCATACGTCTGCATGGGCAAGTCGATCTCCTATGCCGAACTCGAGCGGCAATCGGCCGCCTTCGGCGCATATTTGCAATCGAAGGGCCTGCAGAAGGGTGCACGCGTGGCGCTGATGATGCCGAATGTGCTGCAATATCCGGTGGCAATGATGGCCGTGCTTCGCGCCGGCTATGTCGTGGTGAACATCAATCCGCTCTACACGCCGCGCGAGCTCGAACACCAGCTCAAGGATTCTGGCGCGCAGGCGATCGTCATTCTGGAGAATTTCGCCAGCACCCTGGACGCGGTGATTGCCAGGACGGCGGTCAAGCATGTGGTGGTCGCGGCGATGGGCGACATGCTCGGCGGCCTCAAGGGCACGATCGTCAACCTGGTCGTGCGCCGGGTGAAGAAGATGGTGCCGGCCTGGTCGCTGCCCGGCCATGTCAAGTTCAATGCGGCGGTGAAGGCCGGCGCCGGCATCGCCTTCAAACCGGCCAAGATGGAGGCCAGCGACGTCGCCTTCCTGCAATATACCGGCGGAACCACGGGGATTTCCAAAGGTGCTGTGCTGCTGCACTCCAATGTGCTGTCCAATGTCGCGCAGAACACGCTGTGGCTGCAGGACGCCTATGCGATCAAGCCGAAACCGGCGCATCTCAACTTCATCTGCGCGCTGCCGCTCTACCATATCTTCGCGCTGACGGTGAACGCGCTGATGGGCATGCAGCAGGGCGCCCAGAACGTGCTCGTTCCCAACCCGCGCGACATTCCCGGCTTCGTCAAGGAGCTGCAGAAATACCCGATGCACATTTTCCCCGGCCTCAACACGCTGTTCAACGCGCTGCTCAACAACGAGGATTTCCGCAAGCTCGACTTCAAGCCGCTGATCATGACGCTGGGTGGTGGCATGGCGGTACAGAAGGGGGTTGCCGAGCGCTGGAAGGCGCTGACCGGCAATTCGATCACCGAGGGCTACGGGCTGTCGGAGACCTCGCCGGTGGCCACCGCCAACAAGTTCAGCGACAGCAATTTCACCGGCACGATCGGCCTGCCGCTGCCGTCGACCGAGATCGTCATCCGCGACGATGACGGCAACAACCTGCCGCTCGGCGAGGTCGGCGAGATCTGCATTCGCGGGCCGCAGGTCATGGCCGGTTACTGGAACCGGCCGGACGAGACCGCCAAGGTGATGACCAAGGACGGGTTTTTCAAATCCGGCGACATGGGCTTCATGGACGAGCGCGGCTACACCAAGATCGTCGACCGCAAGAAGGACATGATCCTGGTCTCCGGCTTCAACGTCTATCCCAACGAACTCGAGGAAGTCGTCGCCCAGCATCCGGGCGTGCTCGAAGTGGCGGCGATCGGCGTGCCGGACGAGCATTCGGGCGAGGTGCCGAAGCTGTTCGTGGTCAAGAAGGACCCGGCGCTGACCGTCGAGGCACTGACCGCCTATTGCCGCGAGAACCTGACCGGCTACAAACGGCCGAAATACATCGAGTTCCGAACCGAACTGCCGAAGACGCCGGTGGGCAAGATTTTGCGCCGGGCGCTGCGGGAATAAATTTGAACGGCGAGCCTGGCGACGGCGGGATGGCGGACGATAGTCGGCGTGCCGATGCAGTAGTGTTCATCAGGGCGAACCTGCGGCTTGCGCCTGTTCCAGCACTTCCTGAAATCCAACTCTACACGGCTCATCCCGGCAGCGGCCTGAGGCGGCTTGTCGACCCGCACCAAGGCGCGGACGACGATGCGGTTGAGCCAGTCGACGACGCGCCTCAGCCACCGCCGCCCTACTGGGCCTATCCATGGGCCGGCGGGGCGGTGCTTGCGCGCTATATACTCGACCATCCGCAAAGCGTAGCCGGCCGACGCGTGCTCGATCTCGGCGCCGGCTCCGGCCTCGTCGGCATCGCCGCCGCCAAGGCCGGCGCCAGCGCGGTGATCGCGGCGGAGATCGACCGCAACGGCGTCGCCGCGATCGGCCTCAACGCGTTGGCCAACGGCGTCGAGATCACCATTGTCGACAAGGACATCACCACAGGCCCGCCGCCGGCCGTCGACCTCGTGCTTGCCGGCGACGTGTTCTACGGCCGCGAGGTTGCGATACGAGTTATTCCGTTCCTCGACCGCTGCCTGGCAGCCGGCATCGAAGTGCTGGTCGGCGACCCCCGCCGCGCCGATCTGCCGCTGTCGCGGCTTCGGTTGGTTGCGGAATATCAAGTGCCGGACTTCGGTGACGCGAAGGGCGCTGCGGGCAGGCTGAGCGGTGTGTTTTGGTTCGAGCCGGAAGATTTGCTAGCGCGACGCGGCAAAGCCCAGTCGCTCTGAATGGCCGGATTCTACTCATTGTGGACAAACCTCAAGGGGCAGAAAATAGATTCGATTAGCCGTTGATAGGAGAAGTCGAATGGCGTGGATTAAAGTTGTTCAACGTATCGGTTTCACAGTTTGCCCAAAGTGCGAAAATCGCGGCTTCGACCTTCAGCCGGGCGAAGACATCGATAACGCAAGCGCCAAGATCAGGTGCGGCAAATGCGGGTACGTTTGCTCTGCTGATGAGTGGCCCACTGTGTCCGAAAACAAACCAGAAGCTCCATAGTTTTCATGGGCTGCTTCGCCCAACGCGGCCATTGGCGGGAAATCTCGAGTCGAATTGAGTTTGCCCCAGGCCCCCTTCAGACCGTCTCCTTGACCCGCGCCGAGAGAAAGTCTGGCAAATCGGCGACCGAATCCAAAACGACATCGGCGATCGCCGACAGCGATTCACGCGTGCCGGTGCCGGAGAGCACGCCGACCGCCAGGCCGCAGCCGCCAGCACGCGCCATCTCCAGGTCGTGGCGGTTGTCGCCGACCATGGCGATCTCGGACGCCTTCAACCCGGTCAGGTCGCAAAAGGCGACGATCGTGTCCGGCGCCGGTTTCGGATTGGCGACCGCGTCATAGCCATAGGCGGCGGTGAACAGCTGGGCGACGCCGAGCGTGACCATGGTCTTTTCGGCACCGGCAGTCGAATCGTTGGTGGCGACGCCGAGCCGGTAGGATCGCTTGTGCAGAGCCGTCAGCGCCGCGACGATGCCGGGCAGGGCCACCGCCATCGATGAGCCTTGCACCGAGGTGATCTCGTTGAAGCGGGCGACGGCCAGCATCTGGTCCTCGTCGGACAGGCGCGGGAACCATAGTTCGACGACATCCATGTTGGTGCCCGAGGCGAAGATGGAATCCGGCTTGAAACGCTTGGCGACAAAATCGAAGCCCGCCGCCGAAAGCAGCCTGTCGGCTTTCCAGCGATCGCCCTCGGCGGCGTCCATGGCCATGAAATCGGCGATGCCGAGCCAGGTCGCGTTGAAATCGACAAGCGTGCCGTCCTTGTCGAACAAGATGCCCTTGATGTCGGCCGGATTTTTCATTGAGCCCCCCGCAGTTGCTGGATGCGCGCCACCAGCCCGGCCGTCGATGCGTCGCGCTTGTCGGCGCTCTCCTTGCCTTCCACGACTGGCAACAGGCCGGTCGCCAGCTCCTTGCCGAGCTCGACGCCCCATTGGTCGAAGGAATTGATGTTGAACAGAGTGCCTTCGACGAAGACGCGGTGCTCGTAAAGCGCGATCAGCCGGCCGAAGGTGCGCGGGTCGAGCTTGCGGTAGAGGATCGTCACCGACGGGCGGTTGCCGGAGAAGACACGGTGCGGGGCTATTCTGTCGACATCGGCCGGCTTCATGCCCTTGGCCAGCATCTGCGCGCGCGCCTCGTCCAGCGTGCGGCCCTTCATCAACGCTTCCGATTGGGCCAAGCAATTGGCAAGCAGTAGATCGTGCTGGTGCTTGAGATCAGGCTCATGGCCGACGGCAGCGGCAAGGAACTCGACCGGGATGAAATCGGTGCCCTGGTGCAGCAGCTGGAAGAAGGCGTGCTGGCCATTGGTGCCGGGCTCGCCCCAGACCAGCGGTCCGGTCGGCGTCGTCACCGGCGTGCCGTCGAGGGTGACGCCCTTGCCGTTCGATTCCATGTCGAGCTGCTGCAGATAGGCCGGCAGCCTGGAAAGGCGCTGGTCATAAGGGATGACCGCACGCGCCGGATAACCGCAGATCACGCGATGCCACCAGCCGACCAGCCCCAGCAGCGCCGGCAGGTTCTTCTGCAGGGGTGCGGTGCGGAAGTGCTCGTCCATCTCATGCGCGCCATCGAGGAAGGCGCGGAAGTTGCGCGGGCCGATGGCGATCATCACCGGCAGGCCGATGGCGCCCCACAGCGAATAGCGGCCGCCGACCCAGTCCCAGAAGCCGAACACGCGATCGGCCTCAATCCCAAATTTCGCCACCAGGTCGAGCGCGGTCGAGACGGCGGCGAATTGCTTGCCGACTGCTTCCTTGCCGAGCGCCTTCTGCACCCATTCGCGCGCCGTCTCGGCATTGGTCATCGTCTCGACCGTGGTGAAGGTCTTGGAGGCGATGATGAACAGAGTGGTTTCGGCCGACAGGCCCTTCAGCGTGTCGTGGATATGGGCGCCGTCGATGTTGGAGACGTAGTGCGCGCGCGGGCCGTCGTGATAGGGCGCCAGCGCCAGCGTCGCCATGGCCGGGCCGAGATCGGAGCCGCCAATGCCGATGTTGACGATGTCGGTGATTTTCTTGCCGGTGGCGCCGGCGGCCTTGCCGGAGCGAATGGCATCGGCGAAAGCGCCCATGGCGTCGAGCACGGACAGCACATCCGCCTTGACGTCCTGGCCATCGACCGTGACGCCCTTGCCCGAGAGGTTGCGCAGCGCGGTGTGCAGCACGGCGCGATCCTCGGTGATGTTGATCTTCTTGCCGGAAAACATTGCGGCGCGGCGACCTTCGAGATCGGCGGCGGCGGCGAGCTTCTCGAGCAGTTCCATCGTGCGCTGGTCGACCGCGCATTTCGACCAGTCGAGCAAAAGGTCGCCATCGCTGGCCGAAAATGTCTCGAAGCGCTTGGGGTCCGCGGCAAACGCCTCGCGCATCGTGCCCGATGCCGCCGCGCGCGCAGAACGCAATGCGACAAGCTGGTTGTCGAAGGAGGAATGATCCACTGCCGGCTCCTGATCGTTTTTCACGACATCTTATCAGACCGGATGTTTCCGGCGCGTGTCGTCGGGGTGATGTTATCGAGCCGAATTCCCCATGTTTCAATGCGTGGGGATGACGCAGTGCAGCATAGTGCGATGTGATGGAGCTACGACGCTGCGCGTCGCGCTGGATGATGTGATGGGAGTAGCGACGACGCTTCGCATCGCGCTGGGGATAATGAGGCGCGACGACGCTGCGCATCGCGCGGGCGTCCGCGCTGCGGGATGACGCAAGCGTCACCCGGGGATGCGACGACGCTGCGCGTCGCGCATAGATCACTGGCATAAATCCCAGCGATCAGAAAAATTGATTGGCGCAACCCCTTGTGCCACGGTTACCTTCCGCTGGTCCAGCCAAGCAAAAAAGACTGGCCATCGAGGAACACCTTCCATGCCACAGCGTAACGACACGGCCATATGGTCCGGCCTGTTCCGGATTTCGGCGGAATCGGGCCAGACCCTGCAGGCGCAGATCCGTCAGGCGATCGTCGCCGCCATTCTCGACCGGCAGATCGCCGCTTCGATGCCGCTTCCGTCCTGCCGCATCCTGGCCGAGAAACTCGGCGTCGCGCGCGGCACTGTGGTGCTGGCGTTCCAGCAATTGGTCGATCAAGGTTTCCTGGTCGCGCGCGAACGGCGCGGCCATTTCGTCAATCCGGATGTGCTGGCCACCCCCGCCAAGCCGCACCAGAAGGCGCCCGACCAGCAGAACGAGATCGACTGGAAGGCACGCCGGCAGATCGCCGCCAGCGACATGCCGCCACCGGCCAAGCACGACAACTGGATCAAGTCGTCCTACCCCTTCGTCTACGGCCAGTTCGACCCGGCGCTGTTCCCGACAGCCGAATGGCGTGAGTGCAACCGCATGGCGCTGGCCGTGCTCGAAATCCGCAACTGGGCCTCCGACATGGTCGACCGCGACGATCCGCTCTTGATCGAGCAGATCCAGGCGCGGCTGTTGCCGCGGCGCGGCATCTTCGCCAATCCGGACGAGATCATCGTCACGCTCGGCGCCCAGAACGCGCTCTATATGCTGGCGACACTGCTGATGACAAAGGGCTCCAAGGTCGCGATGGAAGACCCGGGATACCCCGACGCGCGCTCGATCTTCCGCCTGGCAGGCGCCGAAATCCAGCCGGTTCCGGTCGATCAGTCCGGCATCGTCACCTCGTCCATCCCCAACGATTCCGGCTTTGTCTTCGTCACCCCCAGCCACCACTGCCCGACCATGGTGCCGCTGTCGGCGGAGCGGCGGCAGGACCTTCTGGCGCGCGCCAACCGCCACAACCAGATCATCATCGAGGACGGCTATGACAGCCAGCTTCTCGACGAGGCGCCGCAGCAGGCGCTGAAGAGCCTCGATCGCTCGGGTCGCGTCGTCTATGTCGGCTCGATGTCGAAGACGCTGGCTCCGGGCCTGCGGCTTGGCTACATCGTCGCTTCGGCTGGACTAATCTCCGAGCTTAGGGCGCTGCGCCGCTTCATGCTCAGGCACCCGCCGGCCAACAACCAGCGCGCGGTCGCGCTGTTCCTGTCGCTCGGCCATCACGAAGCCCTGGTGCGGCGGCTGTCGTCGGCCTTCGATGAGCGACGCAAGCGTCTGGTCCATGCGATTTCCGCATTCCTGCCGGAATGGCGCTCGACCGATTCGGCCGGCGGCACATCGCTCTGGCTGGAAGGCCCGCGCGGCACCGATTCACGTGGACTGGCCGAGGCCGCGGCGTCGCGCAGCGTCATCATCGAGCCCGGCGATCGTTTCTTCGATCGCACCGAAAAGCCGTCGCGTTTCATGCGCTTGGGCATTTCCTCGATCGCGCTGCAGCACATCGAGCCGGGTATTCGCGAGCTCGCGACTGCGGCCGGACGCAGGCCCGCGGCAGCCTGATTTGCCTGTGCCGGAGCTTTGAACAGCCCCGGCCCTTGGCATGATCACCAACATTCTGCATTAGCTCTCTGGCATACTCGGCTGCGTTGACTGGCCCATAGGCTGGGCCAATGGCAACGGCATAGTCGGCTGACAGAGGGACGAAGCAAGCCGACGGTGGACCAATCATCGCGTCGTGTTTCGCAAACTAAAGGTGGAGTGCCCCCATGTCAGTGGCTGTTGAGAAGCAGGATGCGGCTCCTAAAGATGCATCAGCCGACCAGCGTTCGCGCCGATCCGGCGGGCGCGAAGCGCGCCGCGCCATGCGGGCCGCACCGCTTGCCGACGATATCCGGCCGGTGCGCGCCGGCCTCGAAGGCGGCAGCTACGGGCCGCTCAACCAGAACGACCAGGAACGCATCCATGAAGCGGTGCTGACGCTACTGGAGACCGTCGGCTTCGCCAATGCCATTCCCTCCTGCATCGAGGCTCTGACCGGGGTCGGCGCCGTCTATGGCGATGACGGCCGCGTCCGTTTCCCACGTGGGCTTGTGATGGACACGATCAGACGAGCCGCGAGGAATTTTACGCTGCACGGCCAGGACCCCAGGCATGACATGCTGATCCAGGGCAAGCGCGTGCATTACGGCACGGCGGGTGCGGCGGTGCATCTGGTCGATGTCGAAAAGCGCGAATACCGCGAGTCGCTGGTGCAGGACATTTATGATGCCGCCCGCCTCGTCGAAGGGCTCGACAACATCCATTTCTTCCAGCGACCGATGGTGCCGCGCGACATTCCCGATCCGCTCGAAATGGACTTCAACACGCTCTACGCTTGCGTGATGGGGACGTCGAAGCATGTCGGCACCTCGTTCACGGTGCGCGAGAACGTGCAGCCGGCGCTGGAAATGCTTTATGCGATCGCCGGCAGCGAGGAGAACTTTCGCGCCCGGCCGTTCGTGTCGAACTCCAATTGCTTCGTCGTGCCGCCGATGAAGTTTGCCGAGGACGCCTGCGGCGTGCTCGAAGCCTGCGTCGAAGGCGGCATTCCGATCCTGCTTCTATCGGCCGGCCAAGCCGGCGCCACCGCACCGGCGGCAATTGCCGGCGCTGTGGTGCAAGCGGTGGCCGAAGTGCTGGTCGGCCTCATCTACGTCAACGCCATCAAGCCCGGGCATCCGGCGATCTTCGGCACCTGGCCGTTCGTCTCCGACCTCAGGACCGGCGCCATGTCGGGCGGCTCGGCCGAGCAGGCAGTGTTGACTTCGGCCTGTGCGCAGATGGCGCAGTTCTACGATCTGCCGGGCGGTTCGGCCGCCGGCATGACGGATTCGAAACTGCCCGACATCCAGTCCGGCTATGAAAAGGGCATCACCGATGTGATGGCCGGTCTTGCCGGCCTCAATCTGGTCTATGAATCGGCGGGCATGCACGCCTCGCTGCTCGGCTTTTGCCTGGAGAGCCTGATCATAGACAATGACATGCTGGGCCACTGCCTGCGCTGCGTGCGGGGCATCGAAGTGACCGACGAAGCGCTGTCGATCGACACCATCACCGAAGTCTGCATGAATGGCCCAGGCCACTATCTCGGCAACGAGCAGACGCTGCGCCTGATGCAGACCGAGTATTTTTATCCGGCCGTCGGCGACCGCTTTTCGCCCAAGGAATGGAACGAGAAGGGCCGGCCCGACATCTTGCAGCGGGCGATCATCGAAAAGAAGCGCGTGCTTGCCGAGCGCTTCCCGCGCCATGTGCCGAAGCTGCTCGACGACAAATTGCGTGCCCGCTTCGGCGAGATGATCAAGCTGCCACGCAGCGGCATGGGCGGGTAAGCTTCACCTTACGAAGGTCAGTCCGCACTTAGCCCAAAGCGCTCGACGACTTCGGCGCTGATCAGCTTGCCATGCAGCGCCATCAGCACGATCTGGGCATCCAGGCTGTCGCCGGTTTCAAGCGCTGCCTCGATGCGGCGCTCAGCGTCCAGCCGCCGCTCCGGCCCATTGGCCTGCTCAAAGGTTTGTGGGCCTGCGATGCAATAACCAAACAGCTGCGCCACGGACCGATAAGCCTCTGGCGGGGGCTCGTCCGGCCAGTGATCCTTCATCAGATTGACGATGGTGAGCTTTACTCCCTCTGGCACCAGTGCCGGGTGAAGGTCGGCGCCGCGCAGCGCGTTGTCCAGTTCCCGCAAGTCACCCGAGCGGCCGAACATGCCGAGGAAACCGAGGGAAGAGCGCCGTTTAGTCACGTTGATACTTTCCGTCCGATAGCCGACCATTCATATGGGAACGTAGGATCGCTTTTCATCGCCTTTCCGGAGTCTCAGGCAAACCAGGCGTCGAGCCCGAATTCCCGCTGCAACAGGTCTTCCGCACTTTCCAGCGCGCCCTCGATCCAGCCGTGATTGTTGGACCACGCTTCGCCACAGACATGAATGCCCGGAGCGAGCGTATGGCTCGCCGGTTTTATACCGGAGATATCTATGCCACGGTCCCAGACATGCGACGCGCCGCCATAGGCCGGCGCACCCCAATCCTGCGCAAACCCGCCGATGGGTTTCGAGATGGCGCCGTGTTTGCCATGGACTTCGACCATCTGGCCGTGAAAGGCCTCCAGCGCGGAATGTCCCTCGGCCAAAACCGCAAAACCGTGGCGCCGAGCGAGCTCAGGCAGCAGTGAGCGCCAGAATACCATGTGCCTGCCATCGCAATAGGCCATGGCGACGCTCCGACGAATCGTCGCGTCGCGAGCGTCCGCTTTTGTGAACTGCCATATCTGGCGAGCCGGCAGATCGGTCACGCTGTGGCCGGCCGCGATGCCGTTTCGAGCCCACCACGGGCTGGCATAGCAGGCGGCCAGCGTGAGCATCGGCCAGGGTTCCGGTGCCGGCAGATCGCTGGGCTGCTCGATGCCGGACTTTTCCAGCAGGGTCCGCAGGGGGCGGACCGGTAACGCCAGCACGACCTTGCGCGCCTCGACCGTCCCGCCCTGCCCCTCGACAGACAAGACCATCCCTTGCGCCGAGCGGGCGATGGCGGTCACGTTGTGATCGAGATGGACGGCGCCGCCGCTGACAGCGATCCGCCCGGCCATTCGCTCCGCAACCGGCTGGAACCCGCCATCGGGGGAACAATAGGAGCGGCCGCCGCTCAGCTCGCCGAGCGCAAGCCTGAACGTCTCGGCGGCGTTGGGTCCACGCAGGAGCAACGAATAGCCCACCGCGTCCTCGGCAAAAGCCATTTCCTCCGGGGTCAAGACCGTTGCCAGCACATCCCAAGTCGCCCAATCCGCCAGCTTGCGGCCGCGATAAACGAAGCCTGCGGCGCCGTTCCATTCGGCGCTGCCGAAGGCCTCCGAACCCGGCAGGATCAGTGCTGCCGCCTTTCGCAGCAGGCGGGACGGGCCTTTTTCCTGCAGCCGACGCGTCACGTCATAGGCAAACAGGCGGCGCGGCGCAAAGCGCGATATAGCGGCGTAGGGCAGGCTCCTACCGCGCAGATGGAGCCGGTTGGCGCCGGTGACGACGTCCATACCCGACAGCTTTACATCCAGCGTCGCCATGAGTTTTTTGAGCAGCCGATGTTGCGGCATCAGCATCATCGCGCCGAGATCGATGCCGAAGTTCGGCTCTCCGGGAAATGAGACCGTGGAGGCCCGACCGCCGACGCGACCGGCGGATTCGAAAACAGCGATCCTTGCGGGCTTTTCACTTTGGGACAAGCGCCACGCCAGGAAGAGACCGGCCATGCCCGCGCCGACAATAGCAATGTCGACCGGGGCAATGTCGATCGGGCTAGGCGGCAAGGATACGCCCGTGGCGGAAAACCATCATCATGGACGCTCTCTGGACCCCTCTTGATTTCGTGTCAAAAAACCCGAAACTGACGAGGACTGCAATGTCATACTGACAGGTGGGTCAGTTGGCGTGCGAGCAGTGATCTAAAACGGGCAACGGGTCCTATGAAGAAACAGTATCACACACCAGTCATCCGCAAGGCAGGACGACTCTCCGGCATCACAGCCATCGCCGCTTCGTCCGGCCCGCCTCCACCCTGAGGCCGCCACCCAAACAAGCTTACGCCAAGGCTTTCATGCCGGCCCGATCAGGCCGGCATTTGCATATCAAGCGGGTGCTTAGTGATTGTCCCTTGGCACGCCGCTGGTGTGCGCGACGTCCTGGTATTTCACCGCCGGCTTCAGCACCATGCCCTCCGAGAACTGGTCGACCATGGAGCGCTGGATCTCCTGCCATGGCGTCTGATGCTTGGGATAATGATAGCCGCCATCGACCTGCAGTTCGGCACGGCGGCGCGTGATTTCCTCGTCGGTGACGAGGATGTTGGCAGTGCCTTTCCGTAAATCGATGCGCACACGGTCGCCGGTCTTGAGCAGCGCCAGGCCGCCGCCAATGGCGGCCTCCGGCGAAGCGTTGAGGATAGACGGCGAGCCGGATGTGCCCGACTGGCGGCCATCGCCGATGCAGGCCAGCGCGTGAATGCCCTTCTTGATGAGATAGGCCGGCGGCTGCATGTTGACGACCTCGGCGCCGCCGGGATAGCCGATTGGGCCAGCGCCGCGCATGAACAGGATGGTGTGCTCGTCGATGCCTTGCGCCGGATCGTCGATGCGGGCGTGGTAGTCCTCGGGACCATCGAAGACCATGGCGTTGCCCTCGAAGGCTTCCGGGTCGTTCGGGTTGGAGAGATAGCGTTCGCGGAATTCCGGCGAGATGCCGCTCATCTTCATGATTGCGGAATCGAACAGATTGCCGCTGAGATTGATGAAGCCGGCATTGGCCTTCAGCGGCTCGGCGACGGTGCGGATGACGTCGGTGTTCTCGTTGGCGACATCCTTGCAATTGTCGCCGATCGATTTCCCGTTGACGGTCATCGCTTCGGGATAAGGCAGCAGCTTGGCCTTCATCAGTTCGGCCACCACAGCCGGCACGCCGCCGGCATGATGATAGTCCTCGCCGAGATATTCGCCCGATGGCTGCAGATTGACGATGAGCGGCACATGGAGGCCGACCGTCTGCCAGTCGTCATTGGTGAGCGGCACGCCGAGATGGCGGGCAATCGCGTTGAGGTGGATCGGCGCGTTGGTCGAGCCGCCAATCGCCGAATTGACGACAATGGCGTTCTCGAACGCCTTGCGCGTCATGATGTCGGATGGCTTCAGATCCTCATGCACCATCTCGACGATGCGCTTGCCCGTCTCATAGGAGATCTGGCCGCGCTCGCGGTAGGGTGCCGGAATGGCAGCCGAGCCCGGCAATTGCATGCCGAGCGCCTCGGCCAGCGAGTTCATCGTGGTGGCGGTGCCCATGGTGTTGCAATAGCCGGTCGACGGCGCCGATGAGGCGACGATGTCCATGAACTCGTCATAGTCGATCTCGCCGGCCGAGAGGCGCTGGCGCGATTCCCAGACGATGGTGCCCGATCCCGTGCGCTTGCCCTTGTGCCAGCCATTGAGCATCGGTCCGACCGAAAGTGCTATGGCCGGAATATTGACGGTGGCCGCCGCCATCAGCAGCGCCGGCGTGGTTTTGTCGCAGCCGATGGTCAGCACGACGCCGTCGAGCGGATAGCCGTAGAGCACTTCGACTAGGCCGAGGTAGGCAAGGTTGCGGTCGAGTGCCGCGGTCGGGCGCTTGCCGGTCTCCTGGATCGGATGGCACGGGAATTCGAAGGGGATGCCGCCCATCGAGACGATGCCTTCGCGCACGCGCTTGGCGAGCTCGATATGGTGGCGGTTGCATGGCGACAGATCCGAGCCGGTCTGGGCGATGCCGATCAGCGGCTTGCCCGACATCAGCTCGGCCCGCGTCAGGCCATAGTTCAGGTAGCGCTCGAGGTAGAGCGCGGTCATGCCTGGATTGTCGGGATTGTCGAACCACTCCTGCGAGCGAAATTTCTTCTTTCCGGTGGGGGCGCCTGCCATCATGGTCTCCGTATTTGTAAGACAAATCGATATGGCAACGCGCGGAAGCAGGCAAGAGGGCGCACCGTCGCAACCGGACTTTGGTGCGATAGACACAGACCAGACCGTGCGTTAGGCCTTCGAAGTCTGTCCGGGAGGTGTCGATGGCTTTGGTGATCGAAGGCGAGGAACGCATTACCGCCCCCCTGCAGAAAGTGTGGGACGCGCTGAACGATCCGAAGGTTTTGCAGGCGACCATTCCCGGCTGCCAGCACCTGGAGATGAAATCGCCGACCGAAATGGCGGCGACGGTGGTGTTGAAGATCGGACCGATCAAGGCGACATTCAACGGCGAGGTGACGTTGAAGAACCTGAAGCCGCCGCACTCCTACACCATCCAGGGCGAGGGCAAGGGCGGTATTGCCGGCTTCGCCAAGGGTGGCGCCGACGTGACGCTGACGGCGGACGGGCCGGATGCGACGGTCCTCAAATACGCGGCCAAAGCCGAAGTCGGCGGCAAGATCGCCCAACTCGGCAGCCGGCTCATCGAATCGACTTCGAAGAAGCTGACCTTGCAGTTCTTTTCAAGCTTTGGCGAGAAGGTGGGTTCCCCTCCCCCTTGAGGGGAGGGATATCCGAGCTACTCGAACACGATGTTCGGCACCGCCGCTTCGGCCGCGCCGCGTTCTTCGTTGACCCGGTCCCAGACCTTCGAAGCAATATCGCGGTAAATCTTCGCCTCGGGGCTGTCGGGCTTCGACCCCACCACGGGCGAGCCTTCATCAGAACTTTCGCGAATGCCCATTTCCAGCGGCACTTCGCCGAGGAAGGTTACGCCGAGTCGCTCGGCCTCGCGCCGCGCCCCGCCATGGCCAAAGATGTCGTAGCGCTTGCCGGTATCGGGTGCTATGAAATAGCTCATGTTCTCGACGATGCCGAGCAGCGGCACGTCGACCTTCTTGAACATATTCAATCCCTTGCGGGCGTCGATCAGCGCCAGGTCCTGCGGCGTCGAGACGATGACGGCGCCGGCCAGGGGCACCTGCTGGGCCATAGTCAGCTGCGCGTCGCCGGTGCCGGGCGGCATGTCGACGACGAGCACGTCGAGGCGGCCCCATTCGACCTCGCGCAGCATCTGCGTCAGCGCCGACATCACCATCGGACCGCGCCAGATCATCGGCGTCTCCTCGTCGACGAGGAAGCCCATCGACATCACCTTAAGGCCGTAATTCTCCATCGGTTTCAGGATCTTGCCGTCGACGGTCTGCGGCCGGCCATGGATGTTGAGCAGCCTGGGCATGGACGGCCCATAAATATCGGCATCGAGCACGCCGACACGCAAACCGTTGGCGGCGAGGCCAAGCGCGATGTTGACAGCGGTGGTCGACTTGCCGACGCCGCCCTTGCCGGACGCCACCGCGATGATCGCCTCGATGCCGGGCACGCCGCGCTTGCCCGAGCTTTGCGAGGCCGGGGCGTGCGGGGCTGGAGAGTGTGGAGCTGGGCGCGGCGCGGCTGGCGCAGCCGGCGGTGCGGGCCTGGGCGCGGGACGCGACGCAACCGGAGCCTCCATGCCGCCGCCCTTCTTCTCCGCCGTCAGCGCGACGACGGCGCCGGCGACACCAGGGATCGCCTTGACGACACGCTCGGCTGCGGCGCGCAGCGGCTCCATCTCCTGTGCGCGGGCGGCGGGAACGGTGATCGAGAAAAACACTTTCGAATCGGCGATGAAAATCTCCGAAACCATGCCGAGGTCGACGATGTTGCCGGTGAAGTCCGGCCCGTTGACCGTCTTCAGACGCTCGGTGACGATTTCCTTGGTGACGGACATGCATTATTCCCTAAGGCGTTTGGCTGCGGCTCAGATAGTGCAGATTGGCAGCGACTCCAAGCACCACGGTGTCCGCCTCACCTTGCCAGGCCAACCGCAAGGTAGGTGAGCGCCGAAATTGCAGCCGTGGCCGGCAAGGTGACGATCCAGGCGATGACGATGTTGCCGGCAATGCCCCAGCGCACGGCAGAGACGCGACGGGCAGCGCCGACACCGATGATGGCCCCGGTGATCGTATGGGTGGTCGACACGGGGACGCCAAGCCAGGTGGCGGCAAACAGGGTGATGGCGCCGCCGGTCTCGGCGCAGAAGCCCTGCATCGGGTTCAACCGGGTGATCTTCGAGCCCATCGTGTGGACGATGCGCCAGCCGCCGAACAAAGTGCCGAGCGCCAGTGCTGTCTGACAGGTGAGGACGACCCACAGCGGCACGTAGAACGTCCCGCCGAGCATACCTTGCGAATAGAGCAGCACGGCGATGATGCCCATGGTTTTCTGGGCGTCGTTGCCGCCGTGCCCTAGCGAATAAAGCGAGGCCGAAAAGAACTGCATGACGCGGAAGGTGCTGTCGACGGCGAACGGTGTCTGGCGCACGAACAGCCAGGAAACGGCCAGGATCAGGACCAGCGCCAGAACAAACCCTGTCGCCGGCGACACGACGATTGCGGCGACCGTCTTGCCAAGCCCGGTCCAGACTATGGCGCCGGGCCCAGCCTTTGCAACGCCGGCACCGACGAGCCCGCCGATCAGCGCATGCGAACTGCTGGACGGGATGCCGGCAATCCAGGTGACGATGTTCCAGACGATGGCGCCGACGAGCGCCGAGAAGATCACCGCCGGCGTGACGATGCTGACGTCGACGATACCTTTTCCCACGGTTTCAGCCACGTGAAGGCCGAAGAACATGAAGGCGATGAAATTGAAGAAAGCCGCCCACAGGACCGCATATTGCGGTCTCAGCACGCGGGTGGAGACGATGGTGGCGATGGAGTTCGCCGCATCGTGCAGGCCGTTTAGAAAATCGAAAAACAGCGCGACAGCGACAAGGCCGATCAGCACGGGAAAGGCGATGGTGGCTTCCATTGCCTAAACGTTCTCGATGACGATGCCGCTGATCTCGTTGGCGACGTCCTCAAAGCGGTCGACCACCTTCTCCAGCTGGCCGTAGATCTCCGAGCCGATCAGGTAGGCCATCGGATCGCTGCGGCCATGCCGCTTGAACAGGTCCTTCAATCCCTGCTCATGCAGATCGTCGGCGCGACTTTCGACGCGCATCACCTCTTCGGCGATGGCGTTGAGGCGCACCATGTGCGTGCCGACCTTGCTGAGCAGCGGGATCGCCTCGGCAACCAGCCTGGAGGCGGCAACGATGACGCCGCCCATCTCCTGCATCAGCGGGTCGAATTCCTTCTTTTCGAACAGCTTCACCGTCTTGACGGTCTTGTGCATCATGTCGATGGCGTCATCCATCGACTGGATCAGGTCCTTGATGTCGCCGCGATCGAAAGGCGTGATGAAGGAGCGCCGCACCGCCAGCAGGACTTCGGCCGTGATATGATCGGCCTCGTCCTCGAGATCGATGATATTCTGGCACCAGCGATCGATGTCCTTGCCCTGCAGAAGCTGCTCCAGCGCCTCGGCGCCGCCGACCACGGTGCGGGAATGCCGTTCAAAGAGGTCGAAGAAGCGATCTTCGCGCGGCAAAAGCTTGCGGAACCAGCCCAGCATGTCCGATCTCCTCGTATTCCATCCAACCACATAGCGCCGTGTTCGGCCGGGGGAAACAGCCAGCCGGCCCAAAGATGTGGATGCATGGCCAATTGCGGGTAGAGCTTGCGGCGAAAGGCAATTTCTCCGACCTTGCGCGCAACGAACGGACGGATGGTATGATCGACAAGCTCGAATTCTTCATCGCGCTGGCCAAGGAGGAGCATTTCGGCCGGGCGGCGGAAGCGTGCGGCGTCACGCAGCCGACCTTGTCGGCCGGGATCAAGCAGCTGGAGGGCCAGCTCGGCGTCATGCTGGTTAATCGCGGTTCGCGCTTTCAGGGGCTGACGCCGGAAGGCAAGCAGGTGCTGGTGTGGGCGCGTCGTATCGTCGGCGATTCCAGGACGATGCGCGAAGAGATGCGGGCGGCGCGACATGGCCTGTCCGGGCGTATCCGTATTGCCGCCATCCCAACCGCGCTAGCCATGGTGGCGCGGCTTACGACGCCATTTCGCGAGAAGCATCCGGGCGTCACCTTCTCTATCCTGTCGCGCACCTCGATCGAGGTGTTGTCGCTGCTCGGCAATTTCGACGTCGATGCCGGCATCACCTATCTCGACAATGAGCCTCTCGGACGGGTGACCAGCGTGCCGCTCTATGACGAGCGCTACCAGCTGATCACGGCGGTCGGAAATCCCTATTCGGATCGCGACAAAGTGACATGGGCCGAAATCAGCCAGCTGCCGCTCTGCTTGTTGACGCCGGACATGCAGAACCGCCGCATCATCGACCAGCATCTGGCCGAGGCCGGCGTGCAGGTGCGCCCGACACTGGAATCCAACTCGATGATCGTGCTGTTCTCCCACATACGGACAGGCAAATGGTCGTCGATCATGCCGCTCAACCTGGCGGAAACATTCGGTTTTTCCGAGCCGATCCGGGCCATTCCGATCGTCGAACCGGATGCCAGCCACACGGTCGGGCTGGTCGCCGCGCCGCGCGAACCGCACACGCCGCTGGTGCAGGCGCTGCTGGACGAGGCGATGGCGCTGGCAGACGATTTCCGCGCCAATCGCTGAGCTAGTCATAACTGGTCAATCGGCACGATAGAAATTTTCTATCGTGCAACGAAACCGCTTTATTGATTTCAGAGGTTTTCTCTGATTTCTTAAGCACTTAGCGATTAAGCGGCGTAGGCATGTCGTTGTTCCAAAACCGCTTCATGCTTTTGGACGATTATATGCATCGATCGCTACGATAGGGAGGGCGCTGCGTGACGATGCAGCCTGCAAGTACCGAGATACAGTCGCGCACGGCGGCGATCATCCAGGAGTTGAAGGGCCTCGAAGGCCCCCTGCTGCCGATCCTGCACGAGATCCAGGAAGAATTTGGCCACGTGCCGCAGGACGCCGTGCCCGTCATCGCCGATGGGCTGAACCTGTCGAGGGCCGAAGTGCATGGCGTCGTGACCTTCTATCATGATTTCCGTGCCCGGCCGGCTGGCCGGCATGTGCTCAAGCTCTGCCAGGCGGAAGCCTGCCAGTCGATGGGTTCGGATGCGATCGCCGCAAAGGTCAAGCAGTTGTTGGGCATCGATTTCCATGAGACCACCCGCGACGGATCGGTTACGCTTGAGCCTGTCTATTGCCTCGGGCTGTGCGCCTGTTCACCGTCGGCGATGCTGGATGGTGAGGTGATCGGGCGGCTCGATGACGAGAAGATCGAAGAGATCGTCGCGGAGGTACGCTCATGATCCCGCGCATCTACATTCCAGGTGACTCCGGCGCGCTGGCGCTCGGCGCCGAAAAGGTCGCCAAGGCTGTTCGTGCGGAACTGGCTGAACGGGGCGTCGAGGCCAAGATCGTCCGCAACGGCTCGCGCGGCGCCTATTTCCTCGAACCGATGGTCGAGGTCGCGACCGAAAAGGGCCGCGTCGCTTACGGGCCGGTCAAGCCATCGGACGTCAAGAGCCTGTTCGACAGCGGCTTTCTCACCGGCGGGCATCACAAGCGCTGGCTGGGCGCGCCCGACAAAATCCCGTTCCTGGCCAAGCAGACGCGCCTGACCTTTGCGCGTTGCGGCATCAACGACCCGCTATCGCTCGATGCCTACAAGTCACTGGGCGGGCTCAAGGGCCTGCAGAACGCGGTGGCCATGGCGCCGCTCGACATCGTCAAACAGGTCACGGAATCGGGCTTGCGCGGCCGAGGCGGCGCCGGCTTCCCGACCGGCATCAAGTGGAAGACGGTGCTCGATACGACATCTGACCGCAAATACATCGTCTGCAATGCCGACGAGGGCGACAGCGCCACCTTTGCCGACCGCATGATTATGGAGGGCGACCCCTTCGTGCTCATCGAAGGCATGACGATTGCCGGCATCGCCACCGGCGCGACCAAGGGGTTCGTCTATATCCGCTCGGAATATCCGCATGCGGTGGCTGTCATGAACAAGGCTGTCGAGGTCGCCCGCAAGGCAGGCGTGCTCGGCGTCAGCGTGCTGGGTTCGCCCAACGCCTTCGACATGGAAATCCGCGTCGGCGCCGGCGCCTATGTCTGCGGCGAGGAAACTTCGCTGCTGAACAGCCTTGAAGGCAAGCGCGGCGTGGTGCGAGCCAAGCCACCGCTGCCGGCAATCCAGGGTCTGTTCGGCAAGCCGACGGTGATCAACAACGTCATCAGCCTAGCCTCCGTGCCCATCATCATGGACAAGGGTGCTGCCTTCTACAAGGATTTCGGCATGGGCCGCTCGCGCGGCACGATCCCGATACAGATCGCCGGCAACGTCAAATTCGGCGGCCTGTTCGAGGCGGCCTTCGGCATGACGCTGGGCGAAATCGTCGACGATATCGGCGGCGGTACGGCCACTGGTCGCCCGGTGAAGGCGGTGCAGGTCGGCGGCCCGCTCGGCGCCTATTTCCCGCGCGGCCTGTTCGACACGCCGTTCGACTACGAAGAGTTCGCGAAGCGCGACGGGCTGATCGGCCATGCCGGCATCACCGTGTTCGACGACACGGCCGACATGCTGAAGCAGGCGCGCTTTGCCATGGAGTTCTGCGCCATCGAAAGCTGCGGCAAGTGCACGCCCTGCCGCATCGGCTCGATACGCGGGGTGGAGACCATCGACCGGATTGCCGCCGGCATCGAGCCGGAGAAGAACCTGGCTCTGGTCACCGATCTCTGCAACACGATGAAGTTCGGATCGCTCTGCGCGCTGGGCGGCTTCACGCCCTACCCGGTGATGAGCTCGATCACCCATTTCCCCGAAGATTTCAAGCCCGCGCCGGCGCGCGTGGCTGCTGAATAGGAGCTGGCAGATGAATATCAAGGCCGACTTCCCGACACTCATCGAAGAACTCGATTACGGAACCCCGGAATCGAAGGCGCAAAAGCAGGTTACGCTGATCGTCGACGGCCGCAGCATCAGCGTGCCGGAGGGTACGTCGATCATGCGCGCGGCGATGGAAGGCGGGGTCGAGATCCCAAAACTCTGCGCTACCGACATGCTGGACTCGTTCGGCTCCTGCCGCGTCTGCCTGGTCGAGATCGACGGGCGCGGCGGCACGCCGGCATCCTGCACGACGCCCGTCGGCGAAGGCATGGTGGTGCGCACGCAATCCGAGCGGCTCGACGCCATCCGCCGCGGTGTCATGGAGCTTTACGTCTCCGACCACCCGACCGGCTGGGACGAGAAGGCCGGCACCGGCGCCAGCGAGTTCGACGTTGTGGCGAAATCGGTCGGCCTGACCGAGAACCGCTTCGGCATCGAGGGCCGCAACCACGTCAAGCAGGAAAACGGCGTCGCGCCCGGCCATGGCTCGCTGGCGGTCGACTACATCGCCCGCGACGAGTCCAACCCATATTTCACCTATGATCCGGCGCAATGTATCGTCTGCTCGCGCTGCGTGCGGGCCTGCGAGGAGGTGCAGGGCACCTTCGCGCTGACGATCGAGGGCCGCGGTTTCGAATCGCGCATGGTCGCCGGCATGCACGAGGATTTCATCGCCTCCGAATGCGTATCCTGCGGCGCCTGCGTGCAGGCCTGTCCGACCGATGCGCTGCGTGAAAAGACCGTGCTTGAGAAAGGCATGCCCGAGCGCTCCGCCGTCACCACCTGCGCCTATTGCGGCGTCGGCTGCTCGTTCAAGGCAGAAGTGAAGGACGACGAAGTCATTCGCATGATGCCCTACAAGGACGGCAAGGCCAACCACGGCCACTCCTGCGTGAAGGGCCGTTTCGCCTATGGCTATGCCACCCACAAGGACCGCATCCTGTCGCCTATGATCCGGGAAAAGGTCAGCGATCCCTGGCGCGAAGTGAGTTGGGAAGAGGCCATCGCCCATACGGCCAAGGAATTCCGCCGTATCCAGTATCAATACGGCCGCACCTCGATCGGCGGCATCACGTCCTCGCGATGCACGAATGAAGAGACCTATCTGGTGCAGAAGCTGGTGCGCCAAGGCTTCCGCAACAACAATGTCGACACCTGCGCCCGCGTCTGCCACTCGCCGACCGGCTACGGCCTCGGCCAGACCTATGGCACCTCGGCCGGCACGCAGGATTTCGATTCCGTCGATTTCACCGATGTCGCCGTCATCATCGGCGCCAATCCGGCTTCCGCGCACCCGGTGTTCGCCTCGCGGCTGAAAAAGCGGCTGCGCCAGGGCGCCAAGCTGATCGTGCTCGATCCGCGCCGCACCGAAATGGTCAAGTCGGCGCATATCGAGGCCGACTATCACCTGCCGCTGAAGCCCGGCACCAACGTGGCGGTGCTGACGGCGCTGGCGCATGTCATCGTTACCGAAGGGCTTTTCGACGAAGCCTTCATCCGCGATCGCTGCGACTGGGCGGAGTTCCAGGATTGGGCTTCTTTCGTCGCCCTGCCGGAAAACAGCCCCGAAATCGTGGGCAAGCTGTCCGGCGTCGATCCCGAACTGATCCGAGGTGCTGCACGGCTCTATGCCAAGGGCGGCAATGGCGCGATTTATTACGGCCTCGGCGTGACCGAACACAGCCAGGGTTCGACCACGGTTATGGCTATCGCCAACCTTGCCATGGCGACCGGCAATATCGGCCGTCCCGGCGTCGGGGTGAACCCGCTGCGCGGCCAGAACAACGTGCAGGGTTCCTGCGACATGGGCTCGTTCCCGCATGAACTGCCAGGCTACCGCCACATCTCCGGCGAGGTGGTGCGCGACATCTATGAGACGTTGTGGGGAGTGAAGCTCGACGACGAACCGGGCCTGCGCATCCCCAACATGCTGGATGCCGCCGTCGACGGATCCTTCAAGGGCATATACATCCAGGGCGAGGACATCCTGCAGTCCGACCCTGATACCAAGCATGTCGCGGCCGGCCTGGCGGCGATGGAATGCGTCGTCGTGCACGACCTGTTCCTCAACGAGACAGCGAACTACGCGCATGTCTTCCTGCCGGGCTCGACCTTCCTGGAAAAGGACGGCACCTTCACAAATGCCGAGCGCCGCATCAACATGGTGCGCAAGGTGCTGGAGCCGAAGGCGCGCTATGCCGACTGGGAAGCGACACAGGAGCTTGCCCGCGCGATCGGGCTGGATTGGAACTACCAGCATCCCTCCGAAATCATGGACGAGATCGCCAAAACGACGCCAAGCTTCGCCGGCGTCTCCTTCGATCTGCTCGACCGTGTCGGATCGGTGCAATGGCCCTGCAACGAGAAGGCGCCGCTCGGCACGCCTATCATGCATATCGACGGCTTCGTGCGCGGCAAGGGCAAGTTCATCCGCACAGAATATGTGGCGACCGACGAGCGGACCGGGCCGCGTTTCCCGTTGCTGCTGACCACCGGCCGCATTCTCAGCCAGTACAATGTCGGTGCACAGACAAGGCGCACCGAAAACGTCATGTGGCACTCGGAAGACCGGTTGGAGATCCATCCGCACGATGCCGAGAACCGCGGCCTGCGCGATGGCGACTGGGTGCGGCTGACCAGCCGTTCGGGTGAGACGACGCTGCGTGCGCTGATCACCGACCGGGTGTCGCCAGGTGTGGTCTACACAACGTTCCACCATCCCGACACGCAGGCCAACGTCATCACCACCGACTTCTCCGACTGGGCGACCAACTGCCCGGAGTACAAGGTGACCGCGGTGCAGGTCGGCGCCTCCAACGGGCCTTCGGACTGGCAGCGCGACTATAACGAGCAGGCCGAGCAGAGCCGCCGCATCGCAAAGCTGGAAGCGGCGGAGTAGTCTTGCCACGGCGTTCGACAATGAGAGCTTCAATCTTGACGGTTGGTCGACCCCCACTCCGTCAGGAAGGAGAGCTTAAGCCGCATGGCGCCTTTCCTCTCCCTCCGGAGGGGGGAGAGGTGGCGCCGCGAAGCGGCGACGGAGTGGGGGAAGCCGGCCCCGCAACACGCAGCCGTCGAAAGTCGCGCACAACCCAAAGAGCAGGCAAACCGGCCTATCTGGCGAGCAGTCGCCCCCCACTCCGTCAAGCTTCGCCTGACACCTCTCCCCCAATCGACGGGGGAGAGGAAAGGCGCGAGCCTCCACAGCTAGTGCTAAGGACGAACAGGGCAGAGGGGCGCGCCTCGTGACCCGAAAACGCCAAGCGACCACCCAAATCTCTCGCCTTGCCCACCGCGCCAGCGGCACTGCGGTGGCCAACCGCATGGTGCCGGAGGAGACGCCGGTGGCGTTCTCCTTTGCCGGCACCACCCATGCGGTGATGATGGCGAGCCCGGCCGACTTCGAGGATTTCGCGCTCGGCTTCTCGCTGACCGAAGGCATCATAGCCTTGCCTGACGAAATCGATGCGATCGAGGTCGAGGACCATGGCGCCGGCATCGATATCCAGATCCGGCTGAAGGACCAGGCCAATACGCGCTTCGAGGCGCGGCGGCGGCGGCTCGCCGGCCCGGTCGGCTGCGGGCTGTGCGGCATCGAATCCATCGAGGAAGCGATGCGCTCGGTCGATAAGGTTAGTGCGTCCAAGCTTACGCTTGAAGCCGACGACATCACCCGTTCGGTAAAGCTTTTATCCAAGGTGCAGCCGCTGCATTCGGAAACCGGTGCAGTTCATGCAGCGGGCTTCTACATCCCCGGCAAAGGCATCGTCATGGCGCGCGAGGATGTCGGCCGGCACAATGCGCTGGACAAACTGGCCGGCGCGCTGGCCAAGGCCGGCATTGACAGTGCATCGGGCGCGGTGGTGGTGACATCACGCGTCTCGGTGGAGATGGTGCAGAAAACGGCGGCGATCGGCTCCGCCTTCATCATCGCCGTGTCGGCGCCGACAGCCCTTGCCATCCGCACCGCCGAAGAGGCCGGCATGACGCTGGTGGCGCTGGTGCGCGGCGACGATTTCGATGTTTTCACCCACCCGGAACGGGTGGTCTTGGGAGTTGCCCAGCATGTCGCATGACGAAGAACACATCACGAGCACCGGGGAAAAGCTGGTGCGCATGGCCAACCAGATCGCCGCCTTCTTCCATTCAAGGCCCCGCGAGGAAGGTGTGGCGGGCGTGGCCGAGCACATCAACAAGTTCTGGGAGCCCAGGATGCGCCGGCAGTTCTTCGAGATGCTGGACAGTGGCGGCGAAGGTTTTGACGAACTCGTCGTCGTGGCCTCGGCCAGGATCAAGCGGCCGAAGACCGAGGAGCAGGCCGATGTGAGCATCGGCTACGTCCAACCCACGGGTGCAGAGAGCGCCGCTCCCCAGAAATAGCCTCCCCCAGAAATGGCGGGCGAACACGGTTCGCCGCGGGCTATATTCCTGTCTTCTAAAGTTTGGCTGCCGCATCCGCCGGGCGTCTGCTATGGTCGGCGATCAGAAATCGTCTGGCCGGGCGGGATAGCAACGTGAGGCCGATCGAGACGCGATATGCCCTCAGCGGCGACGTGCGGATCGCCTATCAGGTGGTCGGCCAGGGATCGTTCGACCTGGTTTTCGTGCCCGGCTTCATCTCCAATCTCGACCTGCATTGGGAAGACGAGGGCTACGCCAGGCTCTTGAAACGGCTCTCGGCGTTCTCGCGGCTGATCCTGTTCGACAAGCGCGGCACCGGCCTGTCCGACCGCGTCGACCCACGCCACCTGCCGAGCCTCGAAACCCGCATGGACGATGTGCGCGCGGTGATGGATGCCACCGGCAGCGGCCGCGCGGCCTTGCTCGGCGCTTCGGAAGGCGCGCCGATGGCAATGTTGTTTGCCGCCACCTATCCGGAACGGACACGAGCGCTGGCGCTCTATGGCGGTTATGCGCATTTCCACAAATGGGTGATGTCGCCGGAGCGCCTCGAGGCCTTCATCGCGACGGCCGGCACGGAATGGGGCACGGGCGCCACACTGCCCAACTTCGCTCCCGGCCGGGTAGATGATGCGCATTTCACCCAGTGGTGGGCCCGCTTCGAGCGGCTGTCGGCCAGTCCGACGGCAGCGGCCGCTCTTGCCCGAATGAATGCCGGGATCGACGTGCGCGGCGTGCTTTCGGCGATCGGCGCACCGACCCTGCTCATCCATCGCCGCAACGACGCGCGGGTCGACCCCGGAGCCAGCCGCTTTCTGGCGAAAAACATCTCGAATGCGCGACTGGTCGAGGTCCCCGGGCGCGACCACCCGATCTGGACCGGCGATGTCGACCGGGTGGCCGACCTGATCGAGGAATTCCTGACCGGCGAGCGTGCCGTGGCCGAAGCGGAGCGCGTGCTTGCCGCTCTTCTGGCGACACGCATCTACGACACGGCGCGGGTTGGCGACCGCATGTGGAGCGAACGTAGCGAGCGCTTCCAGGAGAGCTGGCAGCAGCTGGTCGGCCGTCATGGCGGACGCGTCGCCGGCATCCATGGCGAATTGATGATCTCGCGCTTCGACGGGCCGGCGCGGGCCATACGCTGCGCGGCGGCACTGCGCGATGCGGCGCAACATGTGGGCATTGCAAGCGCCCAGGGCGCCCATGTCGGTGAGGTCGAAATGCGCGGGCCGCCGGTGGGGCTGATGGCACGGGTGACGATGCAGATCGCCGCCCATGCCGGGCGCGGCGATATTCTGGCGTCGCGGCTGGCCGCCGATCTGGCGGCGGGGTCCGGCCTGCATTTCATCGATGCCGGGCGTGTCACGGTGGATGAGCTGGACGAGCCGCTGGCGCTGGTTCAGGCAACGTCGGAACAGCACCTGGAGCCGGCCTGCCGCCCCAAGGCGAAACCCGCCGAGCCGGCTCAACTGACGGCGCGCGAAAGCGAGGTGGTGATCCTGATCGCCGACGGCAAGAGCAATGCCGCGATCGCCGCCGAGCTGAGGCTCAGCGAGCATACGGTCAAGCGTCATGTCGCCAACATATTGCTGAAGCTCGATTTGCCGTCACGGGCGGCGGCAGCGGCATTTTCCGCCAGGCAGGCTGGCCCGGACGGGCCATAGGGACCATGGCGCTTTCGGGCGAAGCGGCCAGGTGGGGTCGAGGCGTACCAATTCTCTCCATGCAGGCCAGGCGGATGTCGCCGGGAAAGGCACTGCGGATGGAGGATGCAATGCTGAAGTCAAACAGGTCGATCAAATCGCTGGTGATAGCGGCAGGCGTTGGCGCGTTGTTCACGATCGCTCCCGCCAGAGCCGAGGATGCCTCGGCGGCCGCCGCCTACAAGGACATCGAGGCGACGCTCGGCTCAGTGCCGGACATGTTCAAGACGCTGCCCGATGTCGCGGTTGCCGGCGCCTGGGCCGAGATCAAGGGTGTGCAGCTCAACCCCAAGACCGCGCTCGACGGCAAGACCAAGGAACTGCTGGGGCTGGCCGTCGCCTCGCAGATCCCCTGCCAGTACTGCATCTATTTCCACACCGAGGCCGCCAAGCTCAATGGCGCGACCGATGAGGAGATCAAGGAGGCGATCGCGATGGCGGCGATCGTGCGCCACTGGTCGACGATGCTCAACGGCAGCCAGGTCGATTTCGCGACCTTCAAACAACAGACCGACGGCGTGTTCGCAGCCGTCAAAGCCAAGTCGCAGTGAAAGAAAATGCCGGGCGGTGCGCCGGGCATTGCTTGTGATCATTCAACCGCCCGATCAACGGGCCATGGAGGAGAAGATGCTGACCAAGACGCAAAGCGTGGACGGCGCGGCGATCAAGAAAGCGATCGAAGGACGGGACGGCAGGATGCTCGCTAGCTTCTATGCCGACGACGCACTGGTGCGGGTGATCGACCGCAACAATCCGCCGAGCAAGCCGCGCGAGATCCGCGGCCGGGCGGCGATCAGCACCTTCTGGGACGACATCTGCAGCCGGGCGATGACCCACAAGGTCGACACCACCATCGCCGATGGCGACAATCTCGCCTTCACCCAGGCCTGCGCCTATCCGGACGGAACGAAAGTGTTCTGCGCGGCGATGCTGGAGCTGAAGAATGGGCGGATTGCACGACAGACCGTCGTGCAGGCCTGGGACGAGTAGTTCCACCGCGGAAAGATCAACCGCGGTTTGGGCCGCAAAACTGGAGGAGACAAAAATGTTCAGCGCCAGATGGCAGATCGACGCCAAGTTCGGGCACAAGCAGACCGTGCTCGACCTGTTGAAGAAATGGGAACGCGAGATCGGCTCTCAGGTCGGCATTGCCGATCTCGAGTTCCAGATCATGACCGGTTCGGTCGGAGCTCGGGAAGCGACGGTCGAATCGCATCATCAGGTCGAAAGCCTTGCCCAGCTGGAGGGATTCTTCGCCAGGATCGGCAAGATCGACGCGCACGCCAAATGGGGCAAGGAGATGGAGCCCTACGTCGTTTCAGGCACCAGCCTTTGGAACATCTACCGCATCGTGGAGTAGCCGTGGCAGGTGCAGCAGTTTTCGGCCATCAGTTGCGGCGGCCGAAACTCGTCCGCTGCCCGGAAAACCGCCCTTCCCTGGCCGATCCGGCAGCCGCGACACGTGCCGGCTGATTGGGCAATGTGGCCTGCTTGGCCAGGGCCGCCGCTATCAAGGCGTCGGCCTGGCGCGCGCGCTGGTCCGCGCCGGCATCTCCGGCAGGGTTGCCCGCCACGGCGGAGGTCGACATCCGCCGGCGGGGTTTGAAAGCAAGATAGAGAAGCAACGCGCCGAGCAGTCCAGCCCCAATGACGATCGTCAAACGCGTGCCGGTCATGCCGGTGCGTTCGATCTGGGTGGGGTTGACGGGGTTCTGGACGACGGTGAGCTTGTCGCCGACCTGCGGTTCGCGGGCACCGTTCTTGTTCAGCTCCATCGTGGCCTCGACGGCGTCGGCGCCGGTGCCGACGCGCAAGGTGCCGGTGAATTTCTGGGTCACCTTCCACTCTTTGTCAGCATGAACCGTCTTGAACGCATCCACCAGTTCGCACGGGATCGTGGCGGTGCTGACGGTCTTGTAGACAATCTTGTGGGCGGTCGATTCCATGTCGCATTCGACATTGACCGCGAGGATTTCAGCAGGCGCCTCGGGCCAGCCGCTCTTCTTGATCATGTCCTTGCCGCCGAACACAGCGATCAGCAGACAGAAGCCGCCAATGAGTACCAGCTTGATCTTGGTCGTGTTCATGCGCAAACCCCTCGCCGCGCGGTTTCCCGGCAAGAGGCTGCTCGTTCAGGTTGAATATTCAGTAAATCGTGAACTCCCGCCGTACCGCAAAAGTAACTCTCGCTTAATGTACAGAAAACGGGTTGGCGAACATTTTAGAGATATTGGCAGCCTCTACCCATGCGCGACCATCACATGACGAACGGCGGTATAATCCTCCAGCGCATAGAGAGACATGTCCTTGCCGTAGCCAGACTGCTTCAGCCCGCCATGCGGCATCTCGTTGGTCAGCATGAAATGGGTGTTGATCCAGGTGCAGCCATATTGCAGACGGGCGGCCGTCGCCATGGCGCGCGAGACGTTCTTGGTCCACACCGAGGATGCCAGGCCGTAGTCGCTGTCATTGGCCCAGTTCACGGCTTCATCGACTTCGGAGAAGCGGGTGATGGAGACGACCGGACCGAACACTTCGCGGCGCACGATCTCGTCTTCCTGCAGCGCGCCGGCAACCACCGTCGGCTGGTAATAGAAGCCGGAGCCTTCGCCCGGCTTGCCGCCGGTGGTGATCTCGATGTGCTTCAGTTCCGAAGCGCGCTCGACGAAGCTCGAGACTCGATCGCGCTGGCGGCGCGAGATCAGCGGCCCGATCTCGTTTTCGGTGTCGTCGGGCTGGTTGTATTTGATGGTCGAGACGGCAGATGAGAGATCGGCGACGAGCTTGTCGTAGATCTTCTTGCCGGCATAGATGCGGCAGGCGGCTGTACAATCCTGCCCGGCATTGTAGTAGCCGAAAGCGCGCAGGCCGTTGACCACGGCGCCGAGGTCGGCATCGTCGAAAACGATGACCGGCGCCTTGCCGCCGAGTTCCAGATGCGTGCGCTTGACCGACTTGGCGGCGGCCTGCAGCACCTTCTTGCCCGTGGCGACGTCGCCGGTGATCGAAATCATGTTGACCTTGGCGTGATTGATCAGCGTGTTGCCGACGCTGTCGCCGCGGCCGAGCACGACATTGACGACGCCCTCGGGCAGCACCTCGGCCAGGATCCTGGCCAGCTTCAGCGCCGTCAGCGGCGTCTGCTCCGACGGCTTGAAGACGACGGTGTTGCCGCCGGCAATGGCCGGCGCCAGCTTCCAGGCCATCATCATCAGTGGATAGTTCCACGGCGCGATGGAAGCGACGATGCCGATCGGGTCGCGCCGCACCATCGAGGTGTGGCCGGGAATGTATTCGCCGGCGACCACGCCCGGCATCGAACGCACAGCGCCGGCAAAGAAGCGATAGCAGTCGACGATCGCCGGGATCTCGTCATTGAGCACGGCGTTGATCGGCTTGCCGCAATTCAGCGCCTCGAGCGCCGCGAACTCCCGCGCGTTGGCCTCGATGCGGTCGGCGATCTTGAGGAGATAGCCGGAGCGCTGCGCCGGCGTTGTGCGTGACCACAAGACGAACGCTCGCTCGGCGGCAGTAACAGCCGCCTCGATCTGCGCCTGGCTGGCTTCAGGCAAATTGAGAATGGTCGCCCCGGTCTTTGGATTCAGAATCGGCTCCTCGGTCTCGGTGCCGTTCTCGAAGCTCGAGCCGATCAGCATCTGGGTGTCCATGCAGGTTCTCCTCGGTCAGGAGCGAGTAGCGAATAGCGAGTAGCGAATAGGGCTGGTCGTGCAATCTCCCCTATTTGCTGTTCGCTACTCCCTATTCGCTGTTCTTCATTTGCCCGAACCGGCGATCTGGTCGCCGTCGCGGGTCAGGTAATAGGCGGCAAGGATGGGCAGCAGCGTCACCAGCACCACGACCATGGCGACGACATTGGTGACCGGACGCTGGCGTGGGCGGATCAGCTCTTCCAGCATCCAGATCGGCACGGTCTGCTGCTGGCCGGCGGTGAAGGTGGTGACGATGACCTCGTCGAAGGAGAGCGCGAAGGCGAGCATCCCCCCGGCAAGCAGAGCGGTGGCGATGTTGGGCAGCACGACGTGCCGGAAGGTCTGGAAGCCGTCGGCGCCGAGATCCATCGAGGCCTCGATCATTGAGCCGGAAGCGCGGCGGAAACGGGCGACCGCATTGTTGTAGACGACGACAACGCAGAAGGTGGCGTGGCCGAGCACGATCGTCCAGAACGAGAACGGTATGTCGGCCAGTGAGAAGGCGGAGCGCAATGCGATGCCGGTGATGATGCCGGGCAGTGCGATCGGCAGGATGACGAGCAGCGAGATGGTCTCGCGGCCGAAGAATTTCGTCCGCGACACGGCGGCGGCGCACAGCGTGCCCAGGATCAAGGCAATCGCGGTCGAGATGGCGGCGACGCGGACCGACAGCGACAGCGCCTGCCAGACATCCGGCCGGTTCCAGGTGACGGCGAACCATTGTGTGGTCAGCCCCGGCGGCGGCCAGACGAAGCTCTTCTCTTCCGTGGTGAAGGCGTAGACGAAGATCAACAAGATCGGCAGATGCAGGAACAGCAGGCCGCAGGCGGCAGCGATCTTGAGGCCGAGCGGAGCGGATTGCGAACCGTCAGAGCGCATCGAAGGCCCCCATGCGCTTGGCGCCCCAGAGATAGAAACCCATGATGACGATGGGCACGACGGTGAAGGCTGCGGCGAGCGGGATGTTGCCGGCTGTGCCTTGCTGCGAATAGACGGCCTGCCCGATGAACAGCCGCGATGTGCCGATGATCTGTGGGATGATGTAGTCGCCCAGCGTCAGCGAGAAGGTGAAGATCGAGCCGGCGACGATGCCGGGCAGCGCCAGCGGGAACAGCACGTTGCGGAAGGTCTGGCCCGGCGATGCGCCGAGATCGGAGGACGCCTCGACCAGATTGCCGGGCACGCGCTCCAATGCCGCCTGCACCGGCAGGATCATGAACGGCAGCCAGACATAGACGAAAGCGATGAAGGTGCCGGTGGCGGAGACCGACAGGGAATTGCCGCCGACGACCGGCAGCGACAGCCAGCCATCGAGCACCCAGAGCAGATGCAATTTGGCGAGCAGCCAGGTCAAAATGCCTTCCTTGGCGAGGATCAGCTTCCAGGCGTAGATCTTGACGAGGTAACTCGACCATAGCGGCAGCATGACGCCGAGATAGAACAGCGCCTTCCAGCGGCCGCGGGCATAGCGCGCCGCATAATAGGCGATCGGGAAGGCGATGACGGCCGAGGCCAGCGTGACCAGCACCGCCATCGTCACCGTGCGCAGGATGATGTCGAGATTGGCGGGCTGGAACAGGTCGCCATAGGTCTTCAGCGTGAATTCGTGGTTGATGAGGCCGGAGAACTCGTCGATCGAAAAAAAGCTCTGCGCCAGAAGTGCGAACAACGAGCCGATATAGACAACGCCGAGCCATAGAACCGGCGGCAGCAGCATGAGGAACAGCAGCAGTTGCGGCTTGCGCCAGAAAAGGTCCGACAGTGCGCCGCGCATGCCACCGCTGCCGGGCAGGATGGCGGGGGCGGAGGTTGAGTTGAGCGCGGCGATGGTCATGGGGCGACCGCGTGCTGAAGGAACCCTGAGAAGCCGCGTTCCTTCACACCCCCCTCTGTCCTGCCGGACATCTCCCCCTCAAGGGGGGAGATCAGCAGTTTCGCTGCCTCGCCAAATCCCCAACGTTGAAGATTGGCGAAACCGGGAGGAACAGCCAATCTCCCCGCTTGAGGGGGAGATGTCCGGCAGGACAGAGGGGGGTGCTTGGCGCAAACCTCAATCATGCCGGCTCGTCCATCAAATGCAAATGCTCGCGGTTGAACGTCAGCACCACCGCTTCGCCTTTCGCCGGCAGCTTTGTCCCGGCCGGTACGATGGCGTGCAGCCTCAACCCGTCGGCGTCGAGCGTCAGCTTGGTCGTAGCGCCGAGATAGTTGGTTCCGACCAGGCGCGCGGCGACGCCCTCGCCTTTGGCGGCGCGGCCGATGCGGATGGATTCGGGACGCAGGCTGCCCCAGCGGTGCTGGCCGGAATAGCGCTGGACGAAGTCCGGCGGCAGTACGTTGGAGGAGCCGACGAAATCGGCGACGAAGCGGGTCTTCGGCCGCTGGTAGATGTCTTCCGGCGTGCCGATCTGCATGATCTTGCCGTCATTGAAGACGGCGACGCGGTCGGCCATCGACAGCGCTTCGCCCTGGTCGTGGGTGACGAAGACGAAGGTGATGCCGAGCGCCTTCTGCAGCGACTTCAGCTCTTCCTGCATGTTCTCGCGCAGCTTGAGGTCGAGCGCGCCGAGCGGCTCGTCGAGCAAAAGCACCTTGGGCTGGTTGACCAGCGCACGGGCCAGCGCGACGCGCTGGCGTTGGCCGCCGGAGAGCTGGCCGGGACGGCGGGCGCCATAGCCGGGAAGCCGCACCAGTGACAATGCCTCTTCCGCCGCCTTCTGCTGCTGCGGCTTGGCGATGCCCTTGACCATCAGCCCGTAGGCGACATTGTCCAGCACGTTCAAATGCGGGAACAGCGCGTAGTCCTGGAACACCGTGTTGACGTTGCGGCGATAGGGCGGCACGCCCTCGGCTCGGTCGCCGAAGATCGAGATCGAGCCCGAGGTCGGCTGCTCGAAGCCGGCGATGAGGCGCAGGCAGGTCGTCTTGCCGGACCCCGACGGACCGAGCATGGCGAAGAACTCGCCCGGCACGATGTCGAGATCGACCGCATCGACGGCGCGCACGCTGCCGAAATGGCGAGAGACTTTCTGGAAGGAAACGGCCGAGGTCATGGGCTGTCCTGATCTGTTGCCGGTTTGTGGTTCGTCGAAATAGCTCTTGCCGCCACCAATCAGGCCAGCGGGCACGGCACTTCACCTCCCCCTCGATGGGGAGGTCGCGGCGAAGCCGCGGGTGGGGGTGACTAGCACCGGACGTCAGCGCTGCCCCCACCCCGACGCTGCGCGTCGACCCTCCCCACAAGGGGGTGGGTTAAAGGGAGCTCAACGCCCGCCGATGACGCCGATATAGTCGGATACCCAGCGGTAGTAAGGCACGCACTGGTCGTTCTGGGTTGCGCACTTGGAGACCGGGGTCTTCCAGAACTTGATCTTGTCGAAGTTCTCGTAGCCGTTGGTCTTGCAGCCTTCCTCGCCGAGCAGCTCGTTGCCCTTGCAGGCAGCGGGCACCACGGGGAGCGAGCCGAACCAGGCCGAGACATCGCCCTGGACCTTGGGCGACAGCGAATGCTCAAGCCACATATAGGCGCAGTTGGGATGCGCGGCGTCGGCCTCCATCATGGTGGTGTCGGCCCAGCCGGTGACGCCTTCTTCCGGCACGGTCGAGGCGACCGGCTTCTTGGCGGCAACCAGCGTGTTGACCTGGTAAGGCCACGAACCGGAAGCGACGACGCCTTCGTTCTGGAAATCGTCGACCTGGATGGCGGCGTCATGCCAGTAGCGGCCGACCAGCGTCCGCTGAACACGCAGCAGCTCGAGCGCTGCCTTGTACTGGTCTTCGTTCAATTCGTACGGGTCCTTAATGCCGAGTTCCGGCTTGTGGAACATCAAATAGTTGGCGGCGTCGGCGATGTGGATCGGGCCGTCATAGGCCTGGACGCGGCCCTTGTTGGACTTGCCGTCCGGGAGGTTCATTTCCTCGAAGACGACGTTCCAGCTCTTGGGCGCTTCCTTGAAGACATCGGTGTTGTACATCAGGATGTTCGGGCCCCACTGATAGGGAACGCCGTAATGCACCTTGTCGACGGTGAACCAGGGCGCATCCTTCAGACGGTCGTCTACCGCCTTCCAGCTCGGGATGAGATCGGTGTTGATCGGCTGCACGCGCTTGCCGGCAACGAGGCGCAGCGATGCGTCACCCGAAGCGGTGACTAGATCGAACCCACCCTCATTCATCAGCGAGACCATCTCGTCGGAGGTGTTCGCGGTCTTGACGTTGACCTTGCAGCCGCTCTCCTTCTCGAAGGAGGTCACCCAGTCATAGCCCTTGTCGGTTTCGCCGCGCTCGATGTACCCCGGCCAGGCAACGATGCTGACCTCCCCTTCGCCCTTGCCAAGTTCCTTGACCTGGGCGACGGCCTGACCGGAAAAGGTCAGCGCGACCGTCAAGGCGGTGCACGTCTTCAGGAATGAATTCATCGTCAATCTCCCATTTTGGCGCCTGACTGCGAAGCGAGTCGCCGCCGCGGTCAGCCGCAGGCTGAAAAGCGTCAGTTCATCCGATGGCACGTTGCCGCTCTGATCGCGGCTTTCGTCCCTGACATGAAAAGTGCTCGGAAAATTCCGGTTTCGCAAATTCATTTATCAGAAACGCGATATCGGTTTTTCCGATAGATAACCACGCACCCTATCAACGCTGCTGGCGTACCATACGCTGCGACTGGGCAAGGCCGATGAAGTCGCGCGACGCCTGCGGCAGACCGGAGCCGCGGCGCCAGACCATGCCGACCTGGACGACCGGCAGGGAACCCGAAATGTCGCGCGATTCGATGCGGTCGCCTTCCAGCGACCACGGCCGGTAGACTAGGTCGGGCAGCAACGCCACGCCCGCACCTGTGGCGACGAGGCTGCGAACGGCTTCGACCGAGCGGGTGCGAAAGGCGACATGCGGCCTGGCGCCGATCGCCGCCAGAAGCTTGCCGGTGTTCTCCTCGATCTCGTCGACGGTCAGCATGATCAGCGGCTCGCCGGCAATGTCGCCTATGCCGATAATGTCGGCGCTGGCCAGCTTGTGGCCGAGCGGGACCCACAGCCGGTAGGCCGAGACCTCGAGGATTTCCGACTGCAGAGCGGTGCGGTCGCGCAAATTGGAGGTGACCATGACGGCAATGTCGAGCTTGCCGCCGATCAGCAGATGTTCGAGATAGTCGCCATTGTCCTCGATGGCCGAGACATCGACGCCGGGATAGGCGCGGCGGTAGCGCGCCAGCAGATCGGACAGCACATAGCCCGCGACCAGCGAGGTGACGCCGAGCTGCAGCCGCCCGCCGGCCACCACCTGGTCGTCGGAAAAAGCGCGGCGCGCGTCGGAGACGTCGGCCAGGATCTTGGTCGCATGGCGCAGGAACTGGTGGCCTTTGTGGGTAATGTTGAGGCCACGCGGATGGCGCTCGAACAATTCGACGCCGAGATCGCTCTCCAGCTCCTTGATCGCCTCGGTGACCGAGGATTGCGAGATGGAGAGGTTTTGTGCGGCGCCCGACACCGTGCCTTGCTCGGCGACGGCAATGAAGAACTGCAGCTGGCGGATGGTGAAAGCCATGGCCGGACTAAACACCGGCGCGCCGGGGAAGGAAAGCCGAAGGCGGAGCTTATACCCATACGGCTTGAGGCGCCTCCTGGTCAGCCGAACCCGAGGCGCCGCCGGCAGGCAGGACCGTAGCGAAGCGCGAGCATGAACGCCGTCTCCAGCGCCAGGACGATGACGATGATGCGAAAGCCGATGGCATAGGAATCCCGGCCGCTGCCGCGCATAAGGTAGCCGGTGACGAGGAAGCCGGTGTTCCATAGCGTGGCGCCGAGCAGCGTCGCCGCCGCGAAGGGCAAGAGTGGAAGACGGAGCGCGCCGGCCGCGATCGGCAGATAGTTGCGAACCGTCGGGATGAACTGCGCCAGCAAGGAGACCCGGACATGATGGCGGCGGTAGGCCTGACCAAGCTTGCTGTAGGTCGCATAGCGCAAGCAGACATATTTGCCGAAACGCTCGACCAGCCTGTCGGCACGATCCAATCCAATCCTACGGCCCACACTATACCAGACAAGGCAGCCTGTGATGGCGGACAGCGTCGTCACCAGAAGCAGGATCGCCAGCGCCAGGAGATCGGAGGCTGCCGTCATGCCGAGGAACAGCAGCAGCACATGCGAGGGCGGCAGCGGCAGGATCTTTTCAGTGAAGGCGAGACAGCCGACACCAAGCAGGCCGAAGCCCAGGATCGCCGACAGTGGATCAGTCATGCGAAGCGCCAGTCATAGGTTTTGAGGTTCTTGATCCTGGACACCTTATACACCGTCATACACCGTCGCCGGCGGAAAGTTGCGGAATGTCCGGCCAAGCCGGGTCCGCTTCCAGGTCGGAGCGCGCAAGCGTCCAGGAAAGACAAGGCATCGTTTGCAGCATGGTGGCCTCATTGCTGATGCGGGCGATTCGCCCGGCCCGCATTTCGACGAGGCGCTGTTTGCGGCTGCCAAGTTGCATGGACATTGCGAAGAGCGGGATGATTGAAAAAAGCAATTTTTCACCAGAACGACATCTTATGCGGCCGGCGACGCGGCGCGCATGATGCACAACATCGCCTTCGTGGTATCGGGTGGCGGCATGGGCCGGGATCGCGGCGCGCCAGTCGCTGGTGTTTGGCTAGGCCGCAGCGATGCTGAGGCGCGCTCCAGCCTCGGCAAGTGCCGAGGCAATGTCGCGCGGCGGCGGCTGGTCGGTGGCGAGTTCGGAAAAACCGTCGAAGCCGCAGACCTGGACCAGACCCTGGCGACCGAACTTGGTGTGGTCGGTGATGACCAGCGAGCGCTGGCCGCGCGACAGCACCATGCGGGCGAACTCCGCCTCTTCCAGATCGTAGTCGGCAAGGCCTGCGGCGGCATCGACGGCGCCGATCGAAATCACCGCATGGCTGACCGAGAAGCGGCTGACGAAATCGATCGCCGAGGCGCCGAAGGCGGCTCCGGAATCGCTGCGCAATTCGCCGCCGGCCATATAGACCTTGTTGCCGTTGACGGTGGCCAGCGTGCGGGCGATGTCGGATGAATTGGTGACCACGGTCAGCCGCCGGTGGCCGAGCAGTTCGCGGGCCAGGAACGAGGTCGTGGTGCCGGTGTCCAGCATGACCGATTCACCGTCGCGAATGGTGGCAGCGACCATGCGGGCGATCAGCCGCTTGGCCTCCGCATTGTCGCGCATGCGCCGCTCGAACGGCGCTTCGCCGGCCATCGACGGCAGGCCGATGGCGCCATGCATCTTGAGCACCGAGCCATTGCCGGTCAGTGGCTTGACATCCCGGCGCACCGTTTCAAGCGAAACCCCCAGCCGGTCGGCGAGGCTGGCAATGGTGACGGTGCCCTCTTCCTTGAGGAGGCGGAGGATTTCGCCATGCCGTTTCGAATGGATCATCTGGCTTCCTGAATTTGCGGCCTGCCCGGTTTTAGGGCAATGCCGCCGTTTTTAAAGGAATTGCTCGTGGTTTCGGGCAAAACACCCAAAAAAAGTCACAACATTTCATTGACAGTTAGGTAGCACTGGCGTGACATTGACGGCGTGACAGCTTCGGAACTGCCACGGGAGGGTGATGGCAGAGCCGCAATTCACGGACCGGACCGTCTGGCCAGACCGTCTGGGTTTGAACTGGCACAAAAGTTTCTCAAATCCGCGGGGGCGGAGACCGGGTATCAAAACCTGGCCAGAGGGGCTCGTCGGTGCGGCGCGGGATAGGAGTTCCTGCGTCCCGCACCGACGAGATTTTTTGCGTTTCCCAACCCTCGTTGCGCGGCGCTTGGCGCCTATCGAAGCTCCGCAAAAGTCAGGGATGGCCCCGTGACTGCTGAAGACCGCATCCGGGCCTTGCCTTGCTGGAATGGCAGCATCGACATTGCGCCGCTGCCGGGCGGCCTCAGCAACGCCAACTATCTGGTCAAGGACGCGGCCGGGCGGCATGTCGTGCGCTTCGGCCAGGACTATCCATTTCACCACGTCTTTCGCGACCGCGAGGTGATGACGGCCCGCGCGGCGCACGCCGCAGGCTTCGCGCCGGCGGTCCGCCATTCCGAACCCGGCATCATGGTCACGGAATTTCTCGGCGCGAAAACCTATGTTGCCGAGGACGTGCGCGCCAATATCGGCCGCGTCGCAGCCCTTATGCGCGGGTTCCATCGCGAGATGCCCAATCACATCTCCGGCGCCGGCTTCATGTTCTGGGTCTTCCATGTCATCCGCGACTATGCGCGAACGCTGAGCGAAGGCGGCAGCCGCAAGCGCGACGAGCTGCCCAGGCTGCTGGCTCTGGCCGACGAGTTGGAGCGGGCCCAGAAACTGCTGCCGATCGTCTTCGGCCACAATGATCTTTTGCCGGCAAATATTCTCGACGATGGCGACAGGTTGTGGCTCATCGATTTCGAATATGCCGGTTTCAACACCGCGATGTTCGATCTTGCCGGCGTTGCCTCCAACGCCGAGATGAGCGACGCGGAGTCCTTCACTTTCCTCACGGCGTATTTCATGCGCGAGCCGGATGAGGCGATCCGCCGCTCGCACGCCGCCATGCAATGCGCCTCGCTGCTGCGCGAGGCGATGTGGAGCATGGTTTCCGAACTTTACCTCGACGCGCCCGGCATCGACTACGTCGCCTACACCGCGGAGAACCTGACGCGGCTTGACGCGGCGCTGGACAATTACCGCACGAAATACGGGACACAGTCATGAGCTTGCCCACGCATGCCGGCATCGTCGTCATCGGCGGCGGGATTATCGGATGTTCGACGGCCTATCACCTGGCGCGCGACCACAAGGCCGATGTCGTGCTGCTGGAACAGGGCAAGCTGACCTCGGGCTCGACCTGGCATGCGGCCGGGCTGGTCGGCCAGTTGCGCTCGTCGGCCTCGATCACCCGCGTGCTCAAATATTCGGTCGAGCTCTACAAGGGACTGGAGACTGAGACCGGGCTCGCTACCGGCTGGAAGATGACCGGGTGCCTCAGGCTTGCGACCAATGCCGACCGCTGGACCGAATATAAACGGCTGGCGACGACGGCCAGGAGCTTCGGCATGGACATGCAGTTGCTGTCGCCGGGGGAGGTCAAAAAGGTGTGGCCGCTGCTGGAGACCAGCGACCTCGTCGGCGCCTCCTGGCTGCCGACCGATGGGCAGGCCAGCCCCTCCGACATCACGCAGTCGCTGGCCAAGGGCGCGCGCATGCATGGCGCGAAGCTGTTCGAGGATGTCCGCGTCACCGGATTTGACATGACGGACGGGCACATCACCGCGGTGAAGACCAACAAGGGCGACATTGCTTGCGACAAGGTGGTGAACTGTGCCGGGCAATGGGCGCGCCAGGTCGGCGCGATGGCCGGCATTTCCGTGCCGCTGCAACCCGTCAAGCACCAGTACATCATCACCGAGAAGATCGACGGGCTGGCGACCGACGCGCCGACAATCCGCGATCCCGACCGCCGTACCTATTTCAAGGAAGAGGTCGGCGGGCTGGTGATGGGCGGCTATGAGCCGAACCCACAAGCCTGGACGACCGGCCTGCCCGGCGGCGATGTCCCCGATGACTGGGAGTTCCGCCTGTTCGACGACGACTACGATCATTTCGAACAGCATATGAGCCAGGCGATCGCGCGCGTGCCGGCGCTGGAGACGGTCGGCGTCAAGCAGATGATCAACGGGCCGGAGAGTTTTACGCCGGACGGCAATTTCATCCTCGGTGTCGCGCCCGAATGCGCCAACATGTTCGTCGGCGCCGGCTTCAACGCCTTCGGCATCGCTTCCGGCGGCGGCGCCGGCTGGGTGCTGGCGCAATGGGTTGTCGATGGTGAAGCGCCGCTCGACCTTTGGGTGGTCGACATCAGGCGCTTTTCCAATTTGCACCGCGACCGGCAATGGGTCAGCGATCGCACGCTGGAAGCCTATGGCAAGCATTACACGATCGGCTTTCCGCATGAGGAGTACGTCTCGGGCCGGCCGCGCATCGTCTCGCCGCTCTACGAGCGGCTGAAAGCGCACCGCGCGGTGTTCGGCTCCAAGCTCGGCTGGGAACGGCCGAACTGGTTCGCGCCGCAGGGCGCCAGACCCGAAGACATTTATTCCATGGGCCGGCAGAACTGGTTTGGCCCGGTCGGCGAGGAGCATCGCCATGTGCGCGAGAAAGTCGGCATCTTCGACCAGTCGTCCTTCGCCAAATACGAAATGACGGGTTCGGATGCGGCCAAGGCGCTGGACTGGATCTGCGCCAACGATGTCGCCAAGCCGGTGGGACGGCTGACCTACACGCAGCTTCTCAACACGCGCGGCGGCATCGAGGCCGATTTGACGGTGGCCAGGCTCGCCGAAGACAAATTCTACATCGTGACCGGCACCGGCTTCCGCACGCATGATCTCTCCTGGATCGGCGACCATGTCGGCAAGGGTCTCGACGTGACGCTGAAAGATGTCACTGAGGATTTCGGCACGCTGTCACTGATGGGACCGCGGGCCCGCGACGTTCTGGCTGCCGTGACCGATGCCGATGTCTCGAACGCCGCCTTCCCGTTCGGCCATATCCGCGAGATCACGACTGCCGGCCATACGGTTCGGGCGCTGCGCGTCACCTATGTCGGCGAGCTTGGTTGGGAATTGCATGTGCCGATCGCCGCCACCGGCGAGATTTTCGACACGCTGATGGCGGCAGGCAAGCCGCACGGCATCCGGCCGATCGGCTACCGGGCGCTGGAATCACTTCGGCTGGAGAAAGGCTACCGCGCCTGGGGCTCCGACATCACCCCCAACGACACGCCTCAGGAGGCCGGCCTCGGCTGGGCGGTGAAGCTGAGGAAGAACACCGATTTCGTCGGCCGGCGGGCGCTCGAAAAGATTAGCGGCGCCGACCTGAAGAAACGCTTTGCCGGCTTCACGGTCGACGATCCCGAAATCGTCCTCGTCGGACGCGAGACGATTTTGCGCAATGGGGAACCGGTCGGCTATCTCACCAGCGGCGGTTATGGCTACACGCTGGCTAAGAACATCGGCTATGGCTATGTCCGCAACGCCGATGGCGTCAGCGACGATTTTCTCAGCTCAGGCTACTATGAGCTGGTGGTCGCGATGGAACGGACGCCGGCGAAGATCCATCTCGAACCGATGTACGATCCTTCGATGAGCAGGATCAAGGCATAGCCCGAGCCCGGATTTGAGGTCAAAGGATTCAGCTCACGCGCAGCACAAGGCCGCGGCTGGGCACGGTATCCGCCTCGCCCGGCATCGAGACATAGGGCGCCGTCTCCTCGGCGGGGACAACCCTGCCCTCAGCTTCGAGTACAGCGATGCGTTCGGCGAAGCCGGCGTTCCACAGCGTGTTCTTGATGGTCAGCACGATGACGCCACCGGGACGGCAGATGCGGATCAGTTCATCCAGTCCCCCGGCGCCGACATGGCCGGAGGTGAAAACGCCGGCCGAGACGATGCCGGCATAGGCATTGTCGGCAAAGGGCAGCGGGCCGCCGAGCGCCAGGCAATGCAGCGCCGAATAGACGCCCTTTGCCGCCGCCTTGGCCAGCATGCCTTGCGAAATATCGAGCGCTTCGACCTGGGGATAGCCGGTGATGGCCAGCCACTCGCCGATCAGCCCGGTGCCGGCCCCGGCATCGAGAAGCGGGGCCGCGCCGCGCGGCAGATGCCGTGCGAGCAGGGCCAGGCAGATCGTCGGATGGCGGTAGCCGGCGGCCGACATATCGGCATCGTAGGTTTCCGACCAATTGTCATAGATCGCGGCGACGTCCTCGGGCCGTTGCGCCGCATAGGCGGCGCCAAGCCCGCCATGATCCTTGTCGTCCGCCATGGCTGTTTCTCCGCCAGCTCGCTGCTCACCCTGGAACCGATGATAGCCAAACGGCGAAAACTGTGGAACCGTTGTCGCAAGAAATAGCACGCCAGGGGCAACAGGCATGGGGACGGACGAGGCACGCGCAACACTTGCGGCGATTCCGGCGTTGGCGGGCTATGATGGGCCGCTGAAACGGCTGGGCGGAATGACCAATCTCGTCTTCCGGGCCGGTGATATCTGCCTGCGTATCCCCGGCAAAGGCACGGAGGAGTACATCAACCGCGCCAATGAAGCGGTGGCGGCGCGTGAGGCGGCCAAAGCCGGCGTCAGTCCCGAGGTGCTGCATGTCGACCCCGCGACAGGCGTGCTGGCGAGCCGCTTCGTTGCCGGCGCAGTGACGATGTCGCCGCAAAAGTTCAAGCTGCGCGCCGGCAGCCCGGCCCGCGCCGGCGAAGCCTTCCGCAAGCTGCACGCGTCCGGCGCGGTGTTTCCGTTCCGCTTCGAGCTGTTTGCGATGATCGACGACTATCTCAAGGTCTTGTCGACCAAGGACGTTGCCTTGCCGCCGGGCTACCACGACGTGGTGCGCGAATCCGACACCGTGCGTGCGTCCCTTGCCGCGCATAGACTGCCGCTTGCCGCCTGCCATTGCGATCCGCTGTGCGAGAATTTTCTCGATACGGGCGAGCGGATGTGGATCGTCGACTGGGAATATTCGGGGATGAACGACCCGCTCTGGGATCTCGGCGACCTCTCGGTCGAAGGCCGATTCGACATCGCGCAAGAGGAAGAGATGATGCGGGCCTATTTCGGCGGCGAGGCAAAACCGGCCGACCGCGGCCGCGTCGTTATCTACAAGGCGATGTGCGACCTGTTGTGGACGCTGTGGGGGCTGATCCAGCTTGCCAACAACAACCCGGTCGAGGATTTCCGCGCCTATGCCGACGGCCGCTTCGCCCGTTGCAAGGCGCTGATGGAAACGCCTGAGTTTTCACGGCATCTGGCGGCAGTGCGGCAAGGTTAGGTCAATTCACGCCTTTCGGCACGTTCTCCGGCGGCACGACTGTTTCGACCACCTTCTGGCGGTGGAAGATGAACAGGCCGGCGAGCACGACGATGGCCGAGCCGATCAGGATGCGCGGTCCCGGCACGTCGCCGAAGAAGGCCAGGCCGAAGATCACCGCCCATAGAAGTAGGCTGTAGTGCAGCGGCGCCAGCGTCGAGGCAGGGGCCAGTTTCAGCGCCCTGGTAATCATCAGATGCGCGCTGCAGGAGACGATGCCGAGCAGGAGCATGGCGCCGAAATCGAGTGCCGACGGCGCCTTCCAGGCGCCGATGGTCATCACGGCGCCAACCAGCAGCGTGCCGATCGTCTGCCATGTGACCAACGTGGTGTCGCTGGTGCCGCGCAGGCGGCGGCTGAGGATGATGGCGAAGGCGAAGGCGATGCTGCCGACCAGTGCGAACAGCGAGGACTGCGAGAACGCCGCCGAAGAGGGCTTCAAGATGATCAGCACGCCGCAGAAGCCGACCAGGATGGCGGCCCAGCGGCGCCAGCCGACCTTTTCGCCGAGCAGGAAATGCGACAGCGCCGCCACATAGATCGGCCCGGCCATGTAGAAGCTCATCACATCGGCCAGCGGCAGATAGACGACGGCGGCGTAGAACAAGGCTGTGTCGACCGTCGTCGCCACCACGCGCAGAAGCTGGAGGACTGGCCGCTCCATCTGGAACAGCTTTGCGGCGCCCTGGTTGGCGATCATCGGGCCGAGCACGATGAAGGCCCCGATCGATCGGATCAGCACCACCTGCCCCACCGAGAAGCTGGCGACCAGCCATTTGCCCATCGCGTCGTTCAGCGCGAACATGAAGTCGCCGGCCAGCATCAAAAGGATGCCGGCCAAAAGCACGTTCCTGATGGTAAAGGTGCGGACGAGCGACTGGGCCATGCGGCTCCCTAGCTGCAAGCGGCCGCTTTGACGAGGCAAATCGGTAAGACCAGCGGCGGAAATCGGCTGTTTCTACGCAGCTTTGTGCCGCCGGTTCACCTGTCCGGGACGGCCGGCGATCGACAGCCGTGTCTCCTGCTTCGTGCGCTCGGCCACCACCTTGCCCCTGGCGACGACGCACAGCCGTTCGGCACGCAGCCTCAAGGCCTCGATCGGGTTGCCTGCATCGAGGATGACGAAGCTGGCGCGCTTGCCCACGGCAAGGCCGAGATGATCGAGGCCCATGATGGCGGCGTTGACGTTGGTGACCATGTCGAAGCAGCGCGCCATGTCGGCAGGGCTCGACATCTGAGCGACGTGGAGGCCCATGAAGGCGACGTCGAGCATGTCGGCGGTGCCGAGCGAATACCAGGGGTCGAGAACGCAATCCTGGCCCCAGCCGACGCGGATGCCGAGCGCCTGCATCTCCTTCACCCGGGTCATGCCGCGGCGTTTGGGAAACGTGTCGTGGCGGCCCTGCAGCATGATGTTGATCAGCGGATTGGGGATCGCCGAGACACCGGTCTCGGCGATCAGCGGCAGCAGCTTGGAGACGTAATAATTGTCCATCGAGTGCATGGAAGTCAGGTGCGAGCCGGCCACCTTGCCCTGCAGGCCAAGGCGCTGCGTCTCATAGGCAAGCTGCTCGATGTGGCGCGACAACGGATCGTCGGTCTCGTCGCAATGCAGGTCGACCATCAGCCCGCGCTTCGCCGCGATTTCGCAAAGTTCGGTGACCGAGCGCGTGCCGTCGGCCATGGTGCGTTCGAAATGCGGGATGCCGCCGACGATGTCGACGCCCATGTCGAGCGCGCGCAGCGTGTTCTGGCGCGCCGTCGGCGAACGGTAGAAGCCATCCTGCGGGAAAGCGACCAGTTGCAGATCGATATAGGGCGCGACAATCTTCTTGACGTCGAGCAGCGCCTCGACCGCCAGCAGCCGGTCGTCGCAGACATCGACATGGGTACGGATGGCGAGCAGGCCCATCGAGACCGCCCAGTCGCAATAGGCGAGCGCCCGCTCGCGCACCGCGTCATGGGTCAAGAGCGGCTTCAGTTCGCCCCACAGCGAAATGCCTTCCAGCAGCGTGCCCGAAGCGTTGATGCGTGGAATGCCGTAGGACAGCGTGGCGTCCATATGGAAATGCGGATCGACGAAGGGCGGCGAGATCAGATTGCCACGGGCGTCGATCGCCGTGCCGGCGCTGACATGCAGTTCGGACTCGATGGCGACGATCGTCTCGCCGATGATGCCCAGGTCGGCGACGGTGCCGTCGGGCAGCGTTCCGCCGCGCACAACAAGGTCGAAATCCATCTGTCGTCATCTCCCTGCAGATCAGTCGCCGCAATCGTGGCGCAAAAGACACCGTGCCGCAGCCGATTGTCTCCGCGACAGCGAAAGGTTCCATCCGGCCACAACTCGCTCTATAAGCCGCCTTTCGCCCCGGTGGCGAATCCGAAATTCGTCAGTCAGGCATGGGATCGGCCATTTGTTTCGCTTCTTCCGTTCGACGGAAAACCAGCGCCTTATCGCAAGGCTTTTGCGGGAATCCTTTCACGCGCATAGATTTGGCTACGCTGCGGCCATTCTGTCGATGCTGGTTGTGGCGGCAACGACAGCAGCCAGCGCCTATATGCTGCGCGAAATCACCAATGAATTCGTGGTTTACAAGCGGATTGGGCAGGTCAATCTGATCGCGGCGGCGACCGGAGCGATTTTCATTCTCAAGGGCTTCGCAAACTTCATCCAGGCCTACTTCATGAGCAGGGTCGGCAATGCCATCATCGCCGACCGGCAGCGCAAGATCTATGACAGCATTCTTGCGCAAGGCATCGAATTCTATCATTCGACCTCTTCGTCCGAACTGATTTCGCGCATGACGAACAATGCCCAGGCCGCGCGCAGCGTGCTCGACCAAATCGTCACGTCCTATGTTCGCGACCTGGTGACGCTGGCTGCGCTGGTGGGGGTGATGGTCTGGCAGCAGCCGGCGCTGTCCCTGATCTGTCTGGTGATCGGGCCGATCGCCATTTACGGCGTCAATCGTATCCTGAAGCGCGTCCGAAAAATTGCCTCGCAAGAATTCCGTTCGCTCGGCCAGATCGTGCAGGTGATGCAGGAAACGGCGATCGGCGTGCGCGTCGTCAAATCCTTCGGTCTCGAAGGCGCCATGCGCAAGCGCATGTACAAGGCCGTGTCGGACGTGGAGAGCCGCGCCAACAACATCGCCACGCTGGAGGCCGCCACCAGCCCGGTGATGGAAACGCTTGCGGGGCTGGCCATCGCTGGCGCCGTTTTTGTCAGCGGCTTCCTGGTTCTGGGCGGCGGCGGTCAGATGCCGGGCAACATCATGGCGTTCATCGCGGCGCTGCTGTTGGCCTATGAGCCGGCCAAGCGCCTGGCCCGCGTACGCATCTCGCTTGAAACCGGCATTGTCGGCGTGCGCATGATGTTCCAGCTCGCCGACCGGCCGCTGACGCTGGCCGAAAAGCCGGATGCAAAGCCGCTGCGGGCCGGGCCGGGCGAGATCCATTTCGACAATGTCAGCTTCGCCTACCCCGAAAGCGCGCCGGTGTTCGAGGGACTGGACCTGACGCTTGCCGCAGGCAAGATGACGGCGCTGGTCGGACCCTCGGGCAGCGGCAAGTCGACCATCCTCAACCTGATCATGCGCATGTACGACCCGCAGGTCGGCAGGGTGATGTTCGACGGGCAGGACATTTCTTGTGCCACGCTCACCTCGGTCAGGGAAAAGATCGCCTATGTCAGCCAGGACACGTTCCTGTTTGCCGGCACGATCATGCACAACATCAGGCTCGGGCGCGAGGGCGCCACGGACGAGGAAGTAATGGCCGCCGCAAGGGCCGCCAATGCACATGACTTCATCAGCGCCCAGGCGAAAGGGTACGACACGGATGTCGGCGAGAATGGCGCGCTGCTGTCAGGCGGCCAGCGCCAGCGCATCTCGATCGCGCGCGCCATGCTGCGCAATGCCGAAATCCTGCTGCTCGACGAGGCGACCAGCGCGCTCGACGCCGAATCCGAGGCGCTTTTCCGCGACGCGCTGCAGCAGCTGACGGTCGGGCGCACCACCATCGTCATTGCCCACCGCCTGTCGACCGTGCACCAGGCCGACACGATCGTGGTGCTGGAGGCCGGCAAGGTGGTGGAAAGCGGCGCGCATCGCACGCTGCTCAACCAAGGCGGGCTGTATCAGAAGCTTTATGAATATCAGCTGATGCCATAACGGAGTGCGAGTATGCGCGCTGCTCGGTTCATGTCCTTTCTACGATCCGTCTTGTTGGGCACCTTTGCCGCGCAATCTCCTGCCATGGCTCTCGACTACGACAAGGCGCATCACCTCGACGCGGAGAACCTCGCCGAACAAGGAATCGCAAAGACCTACCAAGAAGTTTTGCCCGAGCTTCGGCAATATGTGAAAGACCCAATCGCAATCGAGGAAAGCGTAGACATGTACGCTTCACGATATGCCGTGCGCTCGGCTGGCCAGGAGTTCGTGATATACGCCCCGGATAGGGTGGGCAGCGAAGACAAAAGCTGGGGCACGGCCACTTATGTCTTCTTCAAAATCATCAATGACCAACTCACCCATTCGGGCGTGCGATACTACGCGCTCAACGGTGGAAACGACCTGTTCGGCATCTTCTTGACACCATCACAGGCGGAAGACGCAAAGCGATCGCTGCCAACCCGCACGGATTGGCCCTATCTTCCCGATCCGAAATCGCCTTGGTACGGCCAGTACCACTAGCCGGGCTGGATCACTCCGGCACGTGCCGCACCGCGCCCTTGTCGGCGCTGGTGGCGAAGGCGGCGTAAGCGCGCAGCGCGGTCGTCACCTTGCGCTTGCGCTTTTCCTCGGGCTTCCAGGCCATGGCGCCCTTTGCCTCCATGGCCGCGCGGCGCGCGTCGAGTTCAGCGTCGCTGACAGCAAGCCGGATCGTGCGGTTGGGGATGTCGATCTCGATCGTATCGCCTTCCTGCACCAGTCCGATCGTGCCGCCTTCCGCTGCTTCGGGCGAGGCATGGCCGATCGACAGGCCTGATGTGCCGCCGGAGAAGCGGCCGTCGGTGACCAGCGCGCAGGCTTTGCCGAGGCCTTTCGACTTTAGATAGCTCGTGGGGTAGAGCATTTCCTGCATGCCGGGACCGCCGCGCGGTCCTTCATAGCGGATGACGACGACATCGCCGGCCTTGATTTCGTTGGACAGGATCGCCTTCACGGAAGCGTCCTGGCTTTCGAACACGCGGGCCGGGCCGGTGAACTTCAGGATCGACTCGTCAACGCCGGCCGTCTTCACGATGCAGCCGTCGAGCGCGAGATTGCCTTTCAGAACCGCAAGCCCGCCGTCTCTGGAGAACGGCGTCTCGGCTGAGCGGATGACGCCCTTCCCGCGGTCGAGGTCGAGCTCGTCCCAGCGGCGGTCCTGGCTGAAGGCGACCTGTGTCGGCACGCCACCCGGAGCGGCGAGAAAGAAGTCGCGGACGCTCTGGCTCGAGGTGCGGGAGATGTCCCAATGGTCGAGCGCTTCGCCGAGGCTTGCCGTATGCACCGTCGGCAGGTTGCGGTTGAGCAGCCCGGCATTGTCGAGCTGGCCGAGGATGGCCATGATGCCGCCTGCGCGGTGGACGTCTTCCATATGCACGTCGGACTTGGCCGGTGCGACCTTGCATAGCACCGGAACCCGCCGTGACAGCCGGTCGATGTCTTCCATGGTGAAATCGACTTCGCCCTCGTGGGCGGCGGCCAGGATATGCAGCACCGTATTGGTCGAGCCGCCCATGGCGATGTCGAGCGTCATGGCGTTCTCGAAGGCGCCCTTCGAGGCGATGCTGCGCGGCAGCGCCGTCTCATCATCCTGCTCGTAGTAGCGCTGGGCGAGATCGACGATAAGGTGACCCGCCTCGACGAACAGCCGCTTGCGGTCGGCGTGGGTTGCCAGCGTCGAGCCGTTGCCCGGCAGCGAGAGCCCCAGTGCTTCGGTCAGGCAGTTCATCGAATTGGCGGTGAACATGCCCGAGCACGAGCCGCAGGTCGGGCAAGCCGAGCGCTCGATGACCTTGACGTCCTCGTCGGAGATCTTGTCGTCGGCGGCGGCAACCATGGCGTCGACCAGGTCGAGCGCTTGTGTCTTGCCGGCGAGCACCACCTTGCCGGCTTCCATCGGCCCCCCGGAGACGAAGACGCTTGGGATATTGAGGCGCAAGGAGGCCATCAGCATGCCGGGCGTGATCTTGTCGCAATTGGAGATGCAGACCATGGCATCGGCGCAATGCGCGTTGACCATGTATTCGACCGAGTCCGCGATCAGCTCGCGCGACGGCAGCGAATAGAGCATGCCGTCATGGCCCATGGCGATGCCGTCATCGACGGCGATGGTGTTGAATTCCTTGGCGACACCGCCGGCCTTCTCGATCTCGCGCGCCACCAGCTGGCCAAGGTCTTTCAGATGGACATGACCCGGCACGAACTGGGTGAAGGAATTGACCACCGCGATGATCGGCTTGCCGAAATCCGAATCCTTCATGCCTGTGGCGCGCCACAGGCCGCGGGCGCCGGCCATGTTGCGGCCGTGGGTGGTGGTGCGGGAGCGATAGGCAGGCATGAATTTTCCTTGGCTGGCTGGCTGCGCTCAACGCGGAGCGTGGCGGCGCTGGATTTGGATCGCAGGGTTTATAGACCGGCAAGTATGGTCTGGCCACATTTTTGCAATGCGCCAGAGTCTCGCTGAAATCAGGGTTTCGAAAAAGATTGCCGGCCAGTGTCGGATCGCTAGCCCGGCATCCGTCCTTGGGACGACGGCAAGGGAATGGTACCATTTCTATAAGTCAGCCGCTTCACCTGTAATCGCAACCAAACACCCGAGGAGCATGACATGCAAAAGATCACCACCTGCCTGTGGTTCGATGGCCAGGCCGAAGAGGCGATGAATTTCTACGTCTCCATCTTCAAGAACTCGAAGGTACTGAGCGTGCTGCGTTGGCCCGAAGGCCATACCGATGCCGGCAAGGCGCTGGTGACCACGTTCGAACTCGACGGCGTGCGGTTCCAGGCGCTCAACGGCGGACCGCAATTCAAGTTCAACGAGGCGATGTCACAGTCGATCGACTGCAAGACCCAGGAAGAGGTCGATTATTTCTGGGACAAGCTCATCGAAGGCGGCGGCGAACCGTCGCAATGCAGCTGGCTGAAGGACAAGTTCGGCGTCTCCTGGCAAGTCGTGCCGGAGCAACTGCCGCGCCTGCTTCTGGATCCGGACCGGGCCAAGGCCGGGCGGGTGATGTCGGCGATGATGCAGATGAGCAAGATCGATATTGCGAAGATCGAGGAAGCTGCGGAGGGGTGAGAAGGGGTCCGCGTAGCGGACGAAAAGCCAATTGCTTGGCTTTTCGAGCTTCGAACGCCCTGAGCCATGCGGAGGGCCGGCGCGCGTTGGAGCCAATTGACCCTTCAACGTCGGCGCTGCCCCTCATCCGCCCTTCGGGCACCTCTCCGCGTAAACGGGCAGAAGGAAAAGGGGCGCCTTACGCCGCCTTGTCGCGGACCTGGTAGTCTTTGACGGTTGCGAAGCGGATCGCCTTCCAGCGTTCGGCTTCGTAGTTCAGCGAGAAGGCGTGCTGGGCCAGAAACACAGGGTCGTTGTCGAGGTCGCGGGCGATGTCGCCGCGATGCGCTTCGATGAAGCGAAGCGTCTCGCCCTTGTCGTCGGCCGAGATCCAGCGGCAGACCGAGAAGCGCGACATTTCGAATTCGACCGGCAGCGTGTATTCGAAATTCAGCCGCTCCTTCAAAACGTCGAGCTGCAACGCGCCGACGACACCGACGATGGCAGGTGAGCCATCCTCGGGCGAAAACAGCTGCACGACGCCTTCCTCGGCCATCTGGTGCAGCGCTTCCTTGAGTTTTTTCGCCTTCATCGCGTCGCCGAGGCGCACACGGCGCAGGATTTCCGGCGCGAAGTTGGGTACGCCGCGGAACAGTATCTCCTCGCCTTCGGTCAGCGTATCGCCGATACGCAGCGTGCCGTGGTTGGGAATGCCGACGACATCGCCGGCAAACGCTTCGTCGGCGGTGACGCGGGTGCGGGCAAAGAAGAACTGCGGCGCCGACAGGCTCATCGGCTTGCCGGTGCGCACCAGCTTGGCCTTCATGCCGCGCTCGAGCTTGCCCGAACAGACGCGCACGAAGGCGATGCGGTCGCGATGGTTGGGGTCCATATTGGCCTGGATCTTGAACACGAAGGACGTCATCTTCTCCTCCGTCGCCTCGACCTTGCGGGTGTCTGCGTCCTGCGCACGCGGCGGCGGGCCGAAGGCGCCGAGCGCCTCGATCAGGTCGCGCACGCCGTAATTGCGCAGCGCCGAGCCGAAATAGACCGGCGTCAGATGGCCCTCACGGAACGCGTCAATATCAAGAGGTCGGCAGGCCTCGCGCGCGAGTTCCAGCTCCTCGATGAAGGCTTCGCGCTCGTTTTCCGGCAGCAGGCCGGCGACGCGGTTGGAGTCGGGGCCGTTGACCGGCGTGCGGTCTTTCTCGGCATCGCCCCTGCGCACAGCGTTGAGCGCCAGGTGGTAGGTGCCGGCAAAAGTCTTGCCGCGGCCGATCGGCCAGGTGATGGGGGCGGTGTCCAGCGCCAACTTCTGCTCGATCTCGTCGAGAATTTCGAACGGGTCGCGGCTTTCGCGGTCCATCTTGTTGATGAAGGTGATGATCGGGATGTCGCGCAGCCGGCAGACTTCGAACAGTTTCAGCGTGCGCGGCTCGATGCCCTTGGCGGCGTCGATGACCATGACGGCCGAGTCGACCGCCGAGAGCGTACGATAGGTGTCGTCGGCGAAATCCTCGTGACCTGGCGTGTCGAGCAGGTTGAAGACATTGTCCTCGTATTCGAAGGTCATCACCGAAGTGACGACCGAAATGCCGCGCTCGCGCTCGATCTTCATCCAGTCGGACCGGGTCTGGATGCGGTCCTTCTTGGCCTTGACCTCGCCGGCAAGCTGGATGGCGCCGCCGAACAGCAGCAGCTTTTCGGTGAGCGTCGTCTTGCCGGCGTCGGGGTGGGCGATGATCGCGAAAGTGCGGCGGCGCGATACCGCCTGTTCGATGTCTTCAGCCAATTTCTGGAATCCTGTCTGTGGCGCGGGCTTCTAGCAGCGCATTGCCAGCCTGTCGACCGTTTCGGGCCGGCAGGCCTCGACCGCCCTTGAGCTTAACCCGCTGCGGTGGCATCAGAGGAGCCCAATTTGAGAGGTCCGGTATGAGCAGCGCTAAAGAAGTCATCGTCATCGGCGCCGGCATTATCGGGGCGTCCATCGCCTGGCACCTGACCAAGGCCGGGGCGCGGGTGACTGTGATTTCCGATAGTGGTGCCGGCGGCGTCGCCACGCCAAACTCCTTTGCCTGGATCAACGCCAGCTGGGGCAATCCCGAAATCTATTTCCGGCTGCGCATCCGTGCGATGGCCGAATGGAAGCGGCTGGCAAACGAGCTGCCCGGCCTGCCGCTCGCCTGGTGCGGCGGGCTGTGCTGGGATCTGCCGGCAGGCAGGCTCGAAGCCTACGCGGCTGAGCACGCTTCCTGGGGTTACGGCATCGAACGCGTCGACGCCGGGCGGGCAGCGCAAATCGAGCCCAGTCTCGTCGAGCCACCGGAATTGGCTGTCTATGTCGCGGAAGAAGGCGTGGCCGAACCGGTCGCAGCGGCCAAGGCGCTGCTGGCCGACGCAGAACGGCAAGGTGCGCGCGTTCTCTCCAGTTCTGTAACCGCACTTGTCCAGACCTATGGCAGGATTACCGGTGTCGATACATCGCATGGGCTGATGGCAGCCGAAGAGGTGGTGATCGCAGCCGGCGTCGGGGCGCCCGATATTGCCGCTACCGCCGGCATCAAGCTACCTATCGAGACCCCGCCCGGCCTGATCGTCCACTCGCGGCCATACAAGAAGCTGCTCAACGGGCTGGTGCATGCCGAAAAGCTGCATATGCGCCAGACGGCGGAGGGCCGCATCATTGCCGGCTCGGATTTCGCCGGCGGCGATCCAGGTGAGAACCCCGACGCCACGGCGCGCGATTTGTTCGCAGCAATGAAGGCGGCCTTGCGCGGCGCCGACGGGCTGGAATTCGAATTTCACACGGTTGGCTACCGGCCGACGCCGATCGACGGCTTTCCGATCATCGGCCGCGCCGAGGGCGTCGACGGCCTCTATGTCGCCGTCATGCATTCCGGCGTCACGCTGGCGCCGGCGGTCGGGCTGTTCGCCACGCGCGAAATTCTCGACGGCGAGCGTGATCCGCTGCTGACGCCTTATGGGTTGGGTCGGTTTGCTCAGTAGCCCGGCGGACGCTTGAAGCCGCCGGTCAGCGCTTCGATCGCCTTGGCGATGCCGAGCAGCCGCGATTCCGACCAGCGCTTGCCGACCAGTTGCAGGCCGATGGGCAGGCCGTCGCGGTCTTGCCCGCAGGGCAGCGAGAGTGCCGGATGGCCGGAATAATTGAAGACCGCGCCATAGGCCGGTAGCATCCAATAGCTTTGCTCCTTGCCGTCGACTTCGATCGGCGTGCCGGGCTCACAATGCGCGAAGGCCGTGGTCATGGCGACCGGGCACAGCAAGGCATCGCAGGTTTCGAAGAACCTGTCCCAGGCCAGGATCGAGCGGTCGCGGCGAGCGAGCGCCTCGAACCAATTGGTGATCGGCGTTGGCTGCTCCGGCGGTTCGGGCTGCGCTGCCTCCAGCATCATGCCGATCAGATCGCCGCCCTGCTCCAGATCGTCATGCAGATCGATCTCAGGCAAGTTCGCTTCTTCCACAATCACCCCTGCTGATTGCAACCGCTTGGCCAGGCTTTCGACCGCGGCAGCGATTTTACCAGCCACCGGAAAGCCGGGGAAGGACGGCGCGACGGCGATGCGCAATGTCTTGAGGTCGAGCCTGGGCATGGCCTCTACGGGCACCGGCGCGAGGTCGGTGTCTGCTCCGTCCGGGCCGGCGATGATTTTGTAGATCAGCGCAAGATCCTCCACGCTGCGCGCCAGCGGGCCGAGGCAGGACATCAGCCGCACGCTACGCGCCGCGCCGTTCGGATCGGGGAAGGCGCCGGCCAGGGACACGCGGTGCTCGGTCGGTTTCAACCCGTAGACGCCGCAAAAAGCCGACGGCAGGCGGATCGAATCCTGCATGTCGGTGCCGACATCGAACGGCGTCATGCCGGTCGCCACCGCTGCCGCTGCGCCACCGCTGGACCCGCCTGACGTGCGCGATCGGTTCCACGGATTGCTGGTGCGACCGAACAGCGGATTGTCCGATTGCCAGTCGCCCAGCATCGTCGCGACATTGGTCTTTCCAATCAGGATGCCGCCTGCGGCTTTCAATCGGGCGACGACCGGGCTGTCTGCCTTTGCCACATAGTCGGCGAATGGTGCGAAACCAACCGTGGTCTTCATATCAGCGGTTTGGTGCATGTCCTTCAACGTGAAAGGCACGCCATGCAGCGGTCCGAGCGCATCGCCGCGCGCCTGCACCGCGTCGGCTTGTTTCGCGCGCTCGCGGGCGCCTTCCCGATCGAGATTGACGACCGCGTTGACCGCCTCGCTGTGTCGGTCGATTTGGGTCAGATGGGCGTCCAGAGCTTCGACGGCGGAGATCTTTCGCGCCGCGATTGCGGCGGCGAGATCGATGGTCGAGGAAAAGGCGAGGTCCATGATTGCTCCGGCTGCTGCCAAACGTATCGCGGTTTAAAACCAAGTTCAGCATTCGGAGATCATCGGCGCTTGATCAAAATTGCGCTTGCCGGTCGGTTGAGGTTGGCGCTCTACGGCGCCCCCCTCTGTCCTGCCGGACATCTCCCCCACTTTGGGGGGAGATTGGCAGCTTTGGCTTCCGCGCCCCTTTTCCTGCGTTGGCGAAGGCCGCCATGACCTCCAATCTCCCCCCTCGTGGGGTGATGTCCGGCAGGACAGAGGGGGGGCGCGAAGGAATGCGGCTTAGGTTAGGGCCTAGACGACCGGTGCCAGCCTTGCCACAGCCGGCACGAACGGCCGAATGCTCATCCCATCGCCAGTGATCGTGACAAAACTCGCCGGCGGGATCGCCTGCCAGTCGCCGCCTTCGCGGTCGAAGGGTTCGGACACGATGCAACGACCGCCGTTGCGGAGCGACGTGTACAGCGTCGGTGCGTGGGCATCGCTTGCGTAGCGCACGGCATAGAGCGCGCGCCCATCGGAAAGGGCCGCAGTGAGTTTCAAGGCCGGTTCGAGACCGGCGTGGCGTGACGCCTCTAGAACCCGAGCGGTGGCGCGCGATACTGCCCCTTGCGGGTCGCCAGCAAGACCCTCGTCGATCATCAGCAGGAAAAACAATTCGGAATCGGTGGTGCCCTCGCGCTGGTCGAAGACGGCGTCAGAGAGCGAGTTCTCCAGCGCGCGGCGGATCTTTTCAAAGCCGCCGATCTGGCCGTTGTGCATGAACGACCAGCTGCCGGAGATGAAGGGATGGCAGTTCATGCGGCTGGTGGCGCCGCCGGTCGACGCCCTGACATGGGCGAGGAACAGGCCGGATTTGATCTGCCGGCACAGGCTTTTCAGATTGGGATCCGACCAGGCCGGCAGGATGTCGCGGTAGAGGCCGGGCTCGGGCCGGTCGCCATACCAGGCAAGGCCGAAACCGTCGCCATTGGTCGGCGACTTGGCTTCCTGGGCGCAATGGCTCTGGGCGATGAGCGAGTGGCAAGGCGCGGTGACGACGTCCTCGAGGAAGACCGCGTCACCCAGATAAGCCGCCCATCGGCACATCGCTTCTAACCAATCCTAGGCGCGATCCAAGAGAGCCTGGGGCTCCTTGACCGCGTGCGAGCCTCTGTTTTGCGTCCGTTCATAGAGTTCGCGAACGATTCGGCTTGCCGTAGTTTCGAAGAGAAACGGCAAGAAAGCGTGAACGAGTGCCGCACCAGCGGCCATCAGGAGGCGCGAGCAGAACCAGGCGGCAAAGGCCATATGGCTGAAATAGGTCTCGCCCACCTTGGCCGGGTGAGAGGTGAACAGCTTCGAAAACAGCGTCGTCATGGTGATCCCTCCTGCCGGGATAAGCCCCGATGTGGGTATCCTGCCACGGGGTAAAGGTTCATCGGTCTCAATTTGTCCTTGTCTAACGCCGTGGTTCGGGACATTCATCCCAACATGGCGCTTGAATTTGATGAAATCGACCGAAGATTGCTGGCCGAGCTGCAACGCGACGGCACACTGTCGGTCGATCAGCTCTCCGAAAAAGTGTCGCTGTCGCGCAACGCCTGCTGGCGCCGGGTCAAGCGGCTGGAAGAGGACGGCGTCATCACCGGGCGGGTGGCGCTGGTCGATGCCGACAAGCTCGGGCTCGGGCTTTCGGTGTTCATCCTGATCCGCACGTCCAATCATGACCCGGACTGGCTGCAGAAGTTTCGGGCGGCGGTGACCGGTTTTCCCGAGATCACCGGAGTCTATCGCATGTCCGGCGATCTCGACTACGTGCTGCGCGCCCGCGTCGCTGACATGAAGGCCTATGACCGGCTCTATCAGCGGCTGATCGCCAAGGTGGCGCTGTCGGACGTTTCGGCCTCCTTCGTCATGGAGGAGATCAAGGAGACGACGGTCGTTCCGGTGGAATTGCGCTAGGTCACACTGACGCCCGAAAGAAAGCCGTTGATAGGCCTGCGGACGAGTTGACCGAATCGCCGTTCGCGCCGATAGGATCGATTTTATGCGCGCAGCCCTCCACAATTCCTCCGTCATCGGTCCAACCGTCGGCTTCGTCAGGTTGCCGCATGGCGATGGACTTCCCCTTCCCGCTTACGAAAGCACCGGCGCCGCCGGCATGGATCTGCGCGCCGCGGTGCCGGAAGACCGGCCGCTGCTGATCCTGCCTGGCAAGCGCGCCTTGGTGCCGACCGGTCTGATCCTGGAAATTCCCGAAGGAATGGAAGGCCAGGTGCGGCCGCGCTCCGGCCTTGCCTTCAAGCATGGGCTGACCGTCCTCAATTCACCAGGCACGGTCGACAGCGACTATCGCGGCGAGGTTAAGGTGCTGCTGGTCAACCTCGGCGACGAGGATTTCGCGGTGACGCGCGGCATGCGCATTGCCCAGATCGTCTTTGCCGCGGTGACGCAGGTGACGGTTGAGGAGCGCTCGCTGGCCGGCGCCACGACGCGCGGCGCGGGCGGGTTCGGATCGACCGGCACCGCCTGAAATGAGCATACCGAAACTGGTCATCTTCGACTGCGACGGCATCCTGGTCGACACCGAGAACCTTGCCAACCGGCGGCTTGCCGAGTGGTTTGTTGCCGCCGGTTATCCCACCACATTCGAATATTGCCGCAAATATTTTTCCGGCCGCAGCATGGCTTCGGTGCAGAAGGAAATCGAAGAGACGACCACGGTGCGGCTCGGCGCCGATTTCGTCGATCGCTGGAATGCCGGCCTGCCCGATCTGTTTGCGCATGGCGTCGAGGCGATCCCCTATGTGCGCGACTTCATCGAGGCGGTTCGCGCGGCCGGCATTCCCTATTGCGTCGCCACTTCTGCGCGTATCTCGAAGATGCACATCACGCTCGGCCAGACCGGGCTACTGCCGCTGTTCGAGCATGCCATGTTCTCTTCGACCATGGTCAGCCGCGGCAAGCCGTTCCCGGACCTGTTCCTGCATGCGGCAAAGACCATGGGTTTTGCGCCGGCCGACTGCATCGTCATCGAGGACAGCGTTGCCGGCACGCAGGCCGGCATTGCCGCGGGCATGCGTGTCTATTCCTATCATGGCGATCCCTATTCCGACCGCGATGGCCTGGCCGGCGCTGGCGGCGTCCTGTTCGACGACATGCGCGAACTTGCCGGGCTGGTGCCGATCCACTGAAGCTGTGTTAGGTTCCGCGCGGCCAGCCTGAGGCACCCATGCCAACGAACCTGCTTCGCTCCATCCTAAAGCGTTTCACCGTTTCATGGAAACGGCGAACCGCTCTATCTTTTTGTTTTGTCGCAATTTCCGGCCGGAAAACCGCACACACTTTTCCTGAAATTGCTCTAGCGCTTGTGCTGCTGCCGTGGCTTTGGACCGCAGCCGGCGCGCAAGCCGTCAGCTTCCCGGAATTCGGCAGCGCCATCCCCGGCCACATGGATGTGACCTATCTGGACCTCGCAAGGATGGTCATTCCCGGCCTGGCAGGTGACAGCAACGGTTTCTACCGGGGTGGATTGCCGATCGAGATGCGCCACATCGAGGGGCCGGATGACGGCGGTTCGCCGCCTGAGACATCGGGTCTCTCCAACGCCGGCGTCCTCGCCATCAAGGCCGGGGGTAAGGACCGGCTGGCGATGCTCTACGACCTCGGCGACTCTCCCGACAGCGCCGAAGGCTATGCCGTGCTGGCGCTCTACGACATCACAGACAAGCCGAAGCTGCTCGACGCCGTCAATGTCGCGCTCGACCGCGGCACCTATTTCCGTGAACCGGGCAAGCTTTCCGTTGGGCCGAACGACGACATCGTGATCACCATGAGCGCGCATTTCAATTCAAGCCAAAACTACGCGATCACGCCGCTGATCATGGTGCGCGACGACAAATTCCAACTGATCGACATGATCTTCACCTTCGATGAGAACCTGTGCGCCTACAGCCGCAAGCAGGACGTTGCTTTCCAGACGATCGCTGACGGGCAGCCTTATGCCGCGGTCAAAGTGACAGTGACCGACGCCACGGTGCTCAACGGCGAGAGCTGCGACGACCAGCCGCCCAAGCCTGAAGCCCACGCAATTTCCGTTATCTATCATTGGGACAAGAAGACGTTGCACTATGTCAAGGATTCCGATGCGCTGGACAAACTGGCAGGAGAGAACGCCAAACGCTTCTAAGCCAACCGCATTCGTTTGCCCGGTGCATTTCTGCACGATAGAATCCGCCGGCATTTCCGCATCTGAAGGGAGCACTCATGGACAAGGGCAAGATCTTTCGCGACCTGCACGCCTCGACCTTCGTCATGCCCAACCCCTGGGATGTCGGCACGACCAAGCTCCTGGCCTCCTTCGGCTTCAAGGCGCTGGCGACGACCAGCGCCGGTTTTGCCTTCTCGCGTGGCCTGCCCCATGGCGCAGTGACCTTCGAGGCGATGATCCACCATTGCCGCGAGCTGACGGCGGCAACCAGCCTGCCGGTCTCGGCCGATCTCGAGAAAGGCAAGGGCGACAGCGCGACGAGTGCCGCCGAGACGGTTTTTGCGGCCGAAGCGGCAGGTCTCGCCGGCTGCTCGATCGAGGACCATACCGGCGATCCCGACAAGCCCATCTATGAGATTTCACACGCCGTCGAGCGCGTTGCAGCTGCTGCTGAGGCCGCACGGGCGCTCAAGCATGATTTCGTCTTCACCGCACGGGCCGAGAATTTCCTTTGGGGCAAACCGGATCTCGACGACACGATCAAGCGGCTGCAGGCCTTCGAAAAGGCCGGCGCCGATGTGCTCTATGCGCCCGGCCTCAAAGATGTCGAGACCATCCGGGACGTCTGCTCGGCGGTGAGCAGGCCGGTCAACGTCATGGCACTGCCGGCCTTCACCATCGCCGACCTTGCCATGGCCGGGGTCAAGCGCATCTCGCTCGGTCCGTGGCTGACCAATTTCGCCTTCGGCATGCTGGAAACCGCGGCGCGCGAGATCCAGCAGGACGGCACGTTCGGCTTCACCCGGGCCGCCATCCCGTTCGGCAAATTGCAGGCGCTGTTTTCCAAATCCTCAGGCTAAGGGTTCCCGGCGCATGACGCTCACCGTCGTCGACATGCATACCGGCGGCGAGCCGCTCAGGATCGTCACCGACGGCTATCCAGACATTCCCAAAGGCACGATCCTGGAAAAGCGCGCCTATGTGCGCGACCACCTCGACCATTTGCGCAAGCTGCTGATCTTCGAGCCGCGCGGCCACTACGACATGTATGGCGCGCTGCTGGTGGAGCCCGACCTGCCCGGCGCCGAGCTGGCCGTGCTGTTTATGCACAACGAGGGCTATTCGACGATGTGCGGCCACGCCATCATTGCGCTTGGCCGCTACGCCGTCGACGAAGGGCTGGTGGTCAAGCAGGAGCCAATCACCACCGTCAACATCGAGGCGCCGTGCGGCATGGTCGTCGCCTCGGTCGAGGTCAGGGACGGCAAAGCGGGATCGGTGTCGTTCGAAAGCGTGCCGGCCTTTCTGTTTGCCCATGACCAACAAATCGAATTGGGGGGATACGGCAAGATTGCGTTCGACATCGCCTATGGCGGCGCCTTCTACGCGCTGGCCGACTGCCATCAATTCGGCCTGGAGTTCGGCCGCAGCCGGGTGCGCGATTTCGTCGACGCGGCAACCGCGCTGACCGAACGGCTGAAGGCGGCGTTCCCTCTATCGCATCCCGACCATGCCGATCTCGCTTTCCTCTACGGCACCATCCTCACCGATGGACACGATGCGTTCTCCGGCGAGGCAACAAAAAACATCTGCGTCTTTGCCGATGCCGAGGTCGACCGCTCGCCGACCGGCTCCGGCGTCACCGCGCGGCTGGCGGCAATGCATGCCAAGGGTGAGATCAACCCTGGTCAGGAGCGGTCCTTCGAAAGCATCGCCGGCTCGCGCTTTTCCGGAGCGGTGGCGCGCACGACCATGGCCGGCCCGCATGATGCGATCATCGCCCGCGTCGGCGGCCGCGCCTACTATTCGGGCCGGGCGGAATTCACCGTCGAGCCGGATGACGAATTGGGACGCGGTTTTCTTCTGCGTTGATAGGCCTATCGCCCGGCGCTCTCCCGCGCGCCGACCGCCTTGTGCAGATGCACCATCATGGCGGCGGCAAAGAGCGGCGTCAGCAGGTTGAGCAGGGGCACGGCGAGAAAGGCGGCAATGAGCAGCCCGGCCAGAAACACGGTGCCGGCATGTTTCCGGCGCAACGCCCTCGCCTCGTCTTCCGGGCGGAAGCGCATGGCGGCGAATTCGAAGAATTCACGTCCCAGCAGATAGCCGTTGACGATGAAGAAGGCGGCGATGTTGACGCCCGGAACCAACAGAAGCAGCAGGGCGACGATGTTGCCCAGGATGACAACGCCGAAGAATTTCACCGACAACACGAGCGAGCGCAGCGCCGGCATGGCGCGTCCGACGGGATCGGCCGGATAGTCGGTGCGCTCGACCACTTCGGCGATGTCGTCGAGAAACAGGCCCGCCACGATTGCCGTCACCGGCGCGATCAGCAGCGCCATCCCGAAGGCAAGCGCGATGGCAGCGATGATGCCGCTCAGCCATCCGGCCCAGGACGGCAGGCCGGGCAGCAAGGAGTGAACCCATGGCAGGGCCAGCCAATCGACAAGCCCGGTCAAGACGAACCACAACGCGACCAGCGCCAGGACGGTCAAGCCCAGCGTCTTCAGGAAAACCGCGCGGAATTCGGGAGAAAACAGCCGGCTGAAGGCGGCGCGGGCAGCGTTGAAGATCACGGCGTTTCACCCCCAGGAACGAACGGATATCTCCGACATAGGCTGAGACCCTGTCAGCCACAAGCCTGCTGGAGCGGGCGCAATTCCGGACGGGAACTAGAGCATGATCCCAAAAAGTGGGTACCGGTTTTTGGAAAAGATCATGCTCCAACAAAGGGTTAGATCATGATGAGATTTCAACCAAATCTCATCACGATCTAGCGCGCCAGCGCCCGGGAGCGGGCTGGGATGGTCATTGCCGCAACGCCGGCGACGACGCAGCCCATGCCCCAGAAAGCTGTCGGCCCAAGGCTCTCGCCGAGGAACACGACGCCGATGCCGACGCCGATCGGCACGCGCAGATAGGCCTGCGACGTCGTGCCGACCGAACCAAGCGTGTGGATGAGGCGGAAAAAGATGCAGAAGGCCAGCGCCGTGGAGAACACCGACAATGCGAACAAGGCCAGTATCGACGCCATTGAAGGCGACAGCGTCCACGGGCGGTCGAAGGCCAGGCTCAAGGGGACGAGGATGACCGCGCCGCACAGCATCGAGCCGGCGGCCGGCAGCATCGGGTCGAGTCCCCTAAAGCCGCGGCCAAAGATGGCGGCGCCGGCATAGCAGACCGTGGCGGCAATGACGGCAAGTTGCGCCCACAATTGATGGCCGAGCCCGCCAAGCGCCTGGGTGCCGACGATCAGGCAAATGCCGGCAATGCCGGCACCGACACCGAACAGCTTGCGTGCGGTCACGGATTCGTGGCGGGTGATGAGCGCGGTCAGCAGGAAGGTGAAGATCGGCGACGTCGCGTTGAGAATGGTGGCGAGGCCGGCGTCGATGGAGCGCTCGGCGGCGGCGATCAGCGTGAATGGCACGACGCTGTTGAGACAGGCCTGGACCATGAACCGCCACCAGGTCGCGCCGTCCTTGGGCATGGAAAGGCCGCGCCAGCGGATCAGCGCGAGCAGGATGGCGCCGGCGATCAGGGTGCGGGCGGCGATGAAGGTTATCGGCGGGATCGTCTCGACACCGATCTTGATGAAGGTATAGGACGCGCCCCACAGGGCGGCCAGCACGCCAAGCAGCGCCAGTTCGGTGGTCATGTCGGTCTTTGCTTGCATGCAGGGTGCTTCCAGGGCTTGATTTGAGGCCAAGCTTGTAGGCGACCCGGCGGTCAGATGCTTCGGCCACGGTCGAACTGTGATGGAGCCTCGTCCCAGGCGCGCGCGCCGGCTTGGGCCGGCAAAGGATGGAAATCGGTTGCCATTTTTCGGGGTGATGCTGTAGACCCGCCCGGGCGCGGCAGAAAGCCGGCAGGTTCCCAGGCGGAGACATTGATGCCGGATTTTGACGTGCTTTGCATCGGCAATGCCATTGTCGACATCATCGCCCAGTGCGACGACGCTTTTCTCGAGACCAACGGCATCATCAAGGGTGCGATGAACCTCATCGACACCAAGCGCGCCGAGCTGCTCTACAGCCGCATGGGGCCGGCGATCGAGGCCTCCGGCGGCAGCGCCGGCAATACGGCGGCGGGCGTCGCCAGCTTCGGCGGGCGCGCTGCCTTCTTCGGCAAGGTGTCGAACGATCCGCTCGGCGAAATCTACGCCCATGACATCCATGCCCAGGGCGTTGCCTTCGACACCAGGCCGCTCGAAGGACAGCCGCCGACGGCCCGCTCGATGATCTTCGTCACCCCCGACGGCGAGCGTTCGATGAACACCTATCTCGGCGCCTGTGTCGAACTCGGGCCGGAAGACGTCGAGGCCGACAAGGCGTCCGGCGCCAAGGTCACCTATTTCGAGGGCTATCTGTGGGATCCGCCGCGCGCCAAGGAGGCGATCCGGCAGACGGCGAAGCTCGCACACGAGGCCGGGCGCGAAGTGTCGATGACGTTGTCGGATTCGTTCTGCGTCGACCGCTACCGGGACGAGTTCCTTGAGCTGATGCGCTCGGGCACTGTCGACATCGTCTTTGCCAACAGCCACGAGATCAAGTCGCTCTACCAGACCAAATCCTTCGACGAGGCGCTGGCGGCGATCCGCAAGGACTGCAGAATTGCCGCCGTCACCCGCTCCGAAAAAGGCTCGGTGATCGTGCGCGGCGACGAGACTGTCACCATCCAGGCGACGACGATCCGCGAGCTGGTCGACACCACCGGCGCCGGCGACCTCTACGCCGCCGGTTTCCTCTACGGCTACACCTCGGGGCGCAGCCTGCAGGATTGCGGCGATCTTGGCTCGCTGGCCGCCGGGCTGGTCATCCAGCAGCTCGGGCCACGGCCGCGGCAGAACCTGCGCAGCGCGGCCCAATTGGCGGGGTTGCTGTAGGGCCGTCTTTCGGCGCGCAGCGCCGAGCCAGATGAGGGGTGCCCGCCGGTTCAGGCTGTCCGGCGCTCCGCTCAGGCGGTGCGGCGAAGGTCGTCGGACGTAGGCCCGGGTTCCAAAGCCCCGGCGGTGACCAGCCGGTTGCGGCCGCTCTTTTTGCCGATGTACATCAGTCGGTCGGCGAGCGTTATCAGCGCCTCCGAATCGGACGCTTCCGCCGGGTAGATGGCGACGCCAACGGTGCAACCAACATGGATGGCACCATTCGGCGTCGGCACCTTGATCCGCAGCTTTTCCAGGATACGTTCGGCGACGCCCACGGCCTTCTGTCGGGCCCGGCTAGCCTCTCCTGAAAACAGGAATGCGAACTCGTCTCCACCGAGCCGCGCCACGAAATCAGCGCTGCGCAGGACGGTGCGAAGCTGACCCGCCACCTCATGCAGCAGCGCGTCGCCGGCCTCGTGGCCGAGCGTGTCGTTGACCTTCTTGAACCTATCGAGGTCGATGAACAGCAGGCCGGCCGCCTGGCCGGTGCTGTCGCAGCGGTCGATCACCGACCTCAGCTCGTTGTGAAAGGCGCGCCGGTTGGGCAGGCCGGTCAATGCATCGTGGTTGGCCGAGTGGTCGCTGTGCTGCTTGGCCAGCTCGATCTCGCGCTTTTGTACGGAGAGTTCCTCATTGGCGGCCTTGAGTTCGAGCAGCAGCTCGGCGTTGAGATCCTCGACGACCTTGCGGTCGCTGATGTCGACGACGAAACCTTCCAGGAATTCGAGTTCGCCGGCACCATCCCAGACCCCGCCTCCGATCTCGCGCACCCAGAGCGGCTCGCCGACCTGTGGCACGATGCGGTAGTCGACGTTCCAGTTGCAGCGCGCCTCGAGCGCGGTATCGACGGCGGCATAGACCGCAGCGAGATCATCCGGGTGGATCGCCGAGACATAGTCGCGCACGGCATTTTGAATGAAGTCGCTCGGCCGATAACCGCTGACGGTTAAAATGCCGTCGCTGATGTAGAGCATGGTGTAGGACGCATCGTTGCGGCAACGGTAGAGATAACCGTCCATGCGGCCGGTGATGCTCAGCAGCGCATCCAGGCGCTCGTCGTGATAGACCCCCTGGCCGACCACAGATGCCGTGTCATGCTTCATGGCCGCACCCCCGTTTTGGCGGTCTGAGCGCGCCGCCAATGCCATAAGGCCATAGGGGGCGAGAACGTTCCCTATAGCAGCCGAATATTATCAATCTCTTATGCGTTGGCGATTTTGCCGCCAATCAGGCTCCCGCGCTATAGGCCGCGATCGCAGCCATGTTGACGATGTCCGAATCCTTGGCGTTGAGCGAGACGATCTGGACCGGTTTGTTCAAGCCGACCAGCAGCGGGCCGATGACGGTGGAGCCGCCGAGTTCCTGCAGCATCTTGGTCGAGATCGAGGCCGAGTGGAACGCCGGCATGATCAGCACGTTGGCCGGGCCGGTCAGCCGGATGAACGGATACTGCGCCATGGCACGGGCGTTCAACGCAACGTCGGCGGCCATCTCGCCGTCATATTCGAAATCGACGCGGCGCTTGTCGAGGATACGCACCGCTTCCTGCACCCGCTCGGAGCGTTCGCCCTGCGGGTGGCCGAAGGTCGAATAGGCAAGCATGGCGAGCCTCGGCTCGTAGCCCATGCGGCGGGCAAATCCCGCCGCCTCTTCGGCGATGTCGGCGATCTGTTCGGCATTGGGCATGTCGTGCACGGCGGTATCAGCGACGAGGACTGTTTTGCCCCGCGCGAGCACGATGGAGACGCCGATGACGCGGTGTCCGGGCTTGGCGTCGATGACGCGGCGGATATCGTCAAGCGCCGTGGAATAGTTGCGGGTGACGCCGGTGACGATGCCGTCGGCATCGCCCAGCGCCACCATGCAGGCAGCGAAATGGTTGCGGTCGTTGTTGATCAGCCGCTGGCAGTCGCGGAACAGGAAGCCTTTGCGCTGCATGCGCTCGTAGAGATAATCGGTATAGATGCCGTTTCGGCGCGACAGCCTGGCATTGATGATCTCGATGCCTTGCTTGTTGAGGTCGATGCCGGCGTGCCTGGCGTTTTCCTTGATGACATCGTCGCGGCCGAGCAGGATCGCGGTGCCGAGCTTCTGGTTCACATAGGAGACGGCGGCGCGCATCACCTGTTCTTCCTCGCCCTCGGCAAAGACGATGCGCTTGGGCTGGCGGCGGACGCGATCGTAGATGCGCTGCAAGGTCGAGGCGATCGGGTCGCGGCGGGCCGACAGCTCCTGCGCGTAGCGGTCGAGGTCGAGGATCGGCTTGCGGGCGACGCCCGACTCCATCGCCGCCTTGGCCACAGCGAGCGGGATGGCCGAGATCAGGCGCGGATCGAACGGCACCGGGATGATGTAGTTGGGGCCGAATTTCGGCCGGTTGCCCTGATAGGCGGCGGCGACATCGTCGGGCACGTCCTTGCGCGCCAGGTCGGCCAGCGCTCTCGCTGCGGCGATCTTCATGTCGTCATTGATGGTGGTGGCCCTGACATCCAGCGCACCGCGGAAGATGTAGGGGAAGCCCAGCACATTGTTGACCTGGTTGGGGTAGTCGGAACGCCCGGTGGCCATGATGGCGTCGGTGCGGATTTCGGCCACTTCCTCCGGCGTGATCTCCGGGTCGGGATTGGCCATGGCGAAGATGATCGGGTTCTTGGCCATCGACTGCACCATCTCGGTGGTCAATGCGCCCTTGGCCGACAGGCCGAGGAAGACGTCGGCGCCATCCAGCGCCTCGGCCAGGCTGCGCGTGGCGGTCTTGACCGCATGCGCCGACTTCCACTGGTTCATGCCTTCGGTGCGGCCCTGGTAGACGACACCCTTGGTGTCGCACAAGATGATGTTTTCCGGGGCGAAACCCATCGCCTTCATCAGTTCGATGCAGGCGATGCCGGCGGCGCCGGCGCCGTTGCAGACCATTTTCGTGGTCTTCATGTCGCGGCCGGTGATCTCCAGCGCGTTGATCAGCCCGGCGGCCGAGATGATGGCGGTGCCGTGCTGGTCGTCATGGAAGACCGGGATGTCCATCAATTCACGCAGGCGCTGCTCGATGATGAAGCATTCCGGCGCCTTGATGTCTTCCAGGTTGATGCCGCCGAAGGACGGGCCGAGAAAGCGCACGCAATTGATGAATTCGTCGGCATCCTCGGTGTCGACCTCGAGATCGATGGAATCGACATCGGCGAAGCGCTTGAACAGCACCGCCTTGCCTTCCATCACCGGCTTGGAGGCCAACGCGCCGAGATTGCCGAGGCCGAGAATGGCGGTGCCGTTGGAGATGACGGCGACCATGTTGCCGCGCGTCGTGTAGTCGAAGGCGCGGCTGGGGTCTTCGGCGATGGCCAGCACAGGAACCGCGACACCCGGCGAATAGGCGAGGCTCAGATCGCGCTGCGTCGCCATCGGCTTGGTGGCGACGATCTCCAGCTTGCCGGGGCGGCCCATGGCGTGGAATTCCAGCGCCTCCTCGGCGCTGACGGAGGGGCCGCTATTTTCGGTTTTCTTGGCCATGATGCTTTTGAATTCCTCGCCGGTGTCGCCCCCTTGAGACGGGTGCGTGTTTTTGAAACTTCTGGATCAAGGCTACACGCCACCGCTGTAAATCGCCAAGCGATCTTCACGCCCGCAGCGAAATCTCCCGAGGTCGAACGGCGTCACGTCGGCTCTGGCTCGCTGACGAAGGCAGCGATTTCGCGCACCGTTCCCCGTCGCATCATGCCGTCTGTGCCGGGGAAAGGCCACGTCTCGATGGGTGGCGCACGGCTTCCCTTGCGCCGCAGCAATGCAGTCAGGAACGCCATGAGTTCGATGCGCTGGGCGTGAACCTTCTCCAGCGTGCGGCGGCGGATGTGCTGACGCGGTATGGCACGATCTCGCAGCGTCTCGACGGCGCGGCGAATGGCAGCCGGTTCCGGATCGGCGACGATGCAATAATCCGGATCGAAATAGACGTCGCGACCGCCAAGGCTCGGCGTACTGACGATCGGCAGGCCGGCCATCAGATATTCCATCGAGGAGTACATCGCTCCTTCCACGGCCGACAGGCACAGCCCGACGGCGGCCTGGTTGTAGACGTGGTTGACCTGTTGCGCCGTCAGCTTGCCCGGCCAGCCGTCGACGAGCGGATTGGCGATCTGGTGGAGCGGCGAACGCGCCTGCAGTCGCCGAACAAAGGCGCGGGCGGCAACCGGCGGCAATTCGCCGATCGAATAGGTGATGTGGGCCAGCCGCTCTATGTCGAAGGCCAGGTGATGGCGTTTGATCGGCGAGATGCGGCCATTGTAGACCGCGTCGAATTCGACCGGCACGTCCGGCAGCGGCCGGAATATATCCTCCGACACCATCAGATTGTGGTTGGAGAAGATGGCATTGCCGCCCGCAGCCGCGACGAGACGGCGCTCTTCCTCGGTGTTGCACAGGAAGATGATTTCGTGCAGCGGAAACCGGCCGGCATACCAGGCGAGATCGCGGCCCATCCGGGCGATGACAGCCGGCCGCTCCATGGTCCAGGTCTGCATCGTCAGGAAGGTGACGCGCCGTCCCGCCAGGCGCCGGCCAAGGGCCGCCAGCGGATAGAGCGGACGGGCTCCGCCAATCGGGACATAGAGCACCAGCGGGTCGCGGCTGAGCACATGCAGCGACATCTCGATGCCGCTATCGAGATCGGACAGCGGTCCCCGTGTCGGCAGGAGGAAGGGGACGCGCTTGCGCACTGTCCCCCTAAGCTTGCTTTTGGTGCGGTGGACGCGCCGCGCCGCCAACAGCAGCAGGCGCTCAAGCGCCGATCCAGCCGGACCGACCAGCTCTTCGAACGCCTCCTGTTTGTCCTGATCCATGCCGCTTATCCCCGCCATGGCGATCATAGGGTCTGGTTGGCGCCCGAAGCAACCAACGGCTTCACCCGGCGTAGAGGGAGCACAAGCCGCCGTCGAGGCCGGTCGTCCCCTGCTTTTCGGGCCGCCGGCATTAAACCCCGCACCCACATCTGCTAGCGTGCGGGCATGAACATGCACACTTCAGCAGAAACCGACGCCCCCGAGGTGACACCGCCTGCGCCCGTCGGCAGCGTCACGCCGATGATGGAGCAATATATCGAGATCAAGGCGGCGAACCCAGACTCGCTGCTGTTCTACCGCATGGGCGATTTTTACGAGCTGTTCTTCGACGATGCCGAGAAGGCGAGCCGCGCGCTGGGCATCGTCCTGACCAAGCGCGGCAAGCACCAGGGCCATGACATTCCGATGTGCGGCGTGCCGGTGCATGCGGCCGACGACTATCTGCAGAAGCTGATCGGCCAGGGTTTCCGCGTCGCCGTCTGCGAGCAGGTCGAGGACCCGGCGGAAGCCAGGAAGCGCGGCGGCAAATCGGTCGTACGCCGTGACGTGGTGCGGCTGGTGACGCCCGGCACCATCACCGAGGACAAATTGCTGGCGCCGTCGGAATCGAGCTTCCTGATGGCGCTAGGGCGGGTGAAGGGCGGCAACAGCGGTGACGCCTTCGCCCTGGCCTGGATCGAGATCTCGACAGGCGTCTTCCGCGTCGCCGAAACCACGGCCGACCGCCTGCTGGCCGATGTCTTCCGCGTCGACCCGCGCGAGCTGATCGTCGCCGAGCCGGTGTTTTACGATCCCGAGCTGAAGCCGGTGTTCGACGTCATCGGCCGCGTCGCCAGCCCGCAGCCGCCGTCGCTTTTCGATTCGGCTTCGGCAGCGGGGCGGATCGCGCGCTTCTTCGAAGTGGCGTCGCCTGACAGTTTCGGTGCCTTCTCGCGCGCCGAATTGTCGGCGATCTCGGGCGCCATCGCCTATGTCGAAAAGACGCAGAAGGCCGAGCGGCCGCCTTTGTCGCGTCCCGAACGCGAGGAGCAGGGCTCGACGCTGTTCATCGATCCTGCGACACGCGGCAATCTGGAACTGTTGCGCACGCTGTCGGGCAGCCGCGACGGCTCGCTGTTCAAGGCTATAGACCGCACGGTCACCGGCGGCGGCGCCAGGCTGCTCGCCGACCGGCTGATGGCGCCGCTGACCGATCCGGCGGCGATTGCTGCCCGGCTTGATTCGGTATCGTTCTTCCGCGCCGAGACGCGGCTCTGCCAGGCGGTGCGGTCAAGCCTGAAGAGCGTCGCCGACATGCCGCGAGCGCTGTCGCGGTTGGCGCTCAACCGCGGCGGCCCGCGCGACCTCGGCGCGCTGCGTGCCGGCTTTGAAGCGGCGGGCGCCATTGCCGAAATCTTCGCCGCAACAGCGCTGCCCCATGAATTGACGGAAGCACTTGCCGCGATAAAGGCGCTGCCGCGTGCGCTGGCCAAGCATCTGGCCCAGGCTCTTGGCGAGGAACTGCCGCTGCTGAGGCGCGACGGCGGCTTCGTGCGTGGCGGCTACCATGCCGAACTCGACGAAATGCGGGCGCTGCGCGACGAATCGCGCAAGGTGATCGCCGGACTGGAGCGCTCGCTGATCGAGGAGACCGGCATCCGCTCGCTGAAAATCCGGCACAACAATGTGCTGGGTTACTACATCGAGGTGACCGCCAACCACCATTCGATCATGACCGGAAGCGACGGCGCCAAGGCGCGCTTCATCCACCGCCAGACCATGGCCAATGCCATGCGTTTCACCACGACCGAACTTGCCGAACTCGAGACCAAGATCGCCAATGCCGCCGACCGGGCGCTGAGCATCGAGCTTGCCGCTTTCGATACGCTGACGGTTGAGGCGGTCGGCGAGGCGCAGAAGATCCGCGCCGGCGCCGATGCGCTCGCCGTGCTCGACGTGTCGGCGGCGCTCGCGCTGTTGTCGGAGAGCGAAGCCTGGTGCCGGCCGCTGGTCGATTCCAGCCTTGCCTTCGACATTTCGGGCGGGCGCCATCCTGTGGTGGAACAGGCGCTGCGGCGTTCGGGCGAAGGGCCGTTCGTCGCCAATGATTGCGATCTGTCGCCGCAAGACGGGGCCAAGGCCGGCGCGATCTGGCTGCTCACCGGTCCGAATATGGGCGGTAAGTCGACCTTCCTGCGGCAAAACGCACTGATCGCCATCCTCGCCCAAACCGGTTCCTTCGTGCCGGCGACGTCGGCCCATATCGGCGTTGTCGACCGGCTGTTCTCGCGGGTCGGCGCCTCGGACGATCTGGCGCGCGGCCGTTCGACCTTCATGGTCGAGATGGTAGAGACGGCGGCGATCCTCAACCAGGCCGGCGAACGGGCGCTGGTGATCCTGGACGAGATCGGTCGCGGCACCGCCACGTTCGATGGCCTGTCGATCGCCTGGGCGGCAGTCGAGTATCTGCACGAGAAGAACCGCTGCCGGGCGATCTTCGCCACTCATTTCCACGAAATGACGGCACTCTCCGGCAAGCTGCCGCGACTGCACAATGTCACGATGCGGGTCAAGGAGTGGGAAGGCGACGTGGTCTTCCTGCACGAGGTCGGCAAGGGTGCCGCCGATCGCTCCTATGGCGTTCAGGTCGCTCGCCTTGCCGGTCTGCCCGAAGCGGTGGTCGGCCGCGCCAAAGAGGTGCTGCATCAACTCGAGGAAGGCGATGTCTCCGGCAAGGCCAACCGACTGGTCGACGATCTGCCGCTGTTTTCGGTGGCAATGAAGCGGGAAGCGGCAAAGCCTGCGAAGAGCGACGCATTGGGCGCAGCGCTGGGTGAGATCAATCCAGACGAGATGACGCCGCGCGAGGCGCTGGAAGCGCTCTACCGGCTGAAGGGGCTGGCGGGGAAAACCTAGTCCGATTTCAGCCTTGACCAATTGTACCGTTTGGTACAACGCTCGCCATCGCCTTTGCCGATGGGAGAATGACATGAGCCGTCCGCCGCTGCCGCCCTTCACCGCCGAGACCGCCGCGCAGAAGGCGCGCATGGCCGAAGACGCCTGGAACAGCCGCGATCCCGAACGGGTTTCGCTCGCCTATACGCAAGACAGCACCTGGCGCAACCGCGCCGAGTTCGTCTCGGGCAGAAATGAGATCGTCTCCTTCCTCACGCGCAAATGGGCGCGCGAGCTGGACTACCGGCTGATCAAGGAGGTCTGGACCTGGAACGACAACCGCATCGCGGTGCGCTTTGCCTATGAATGGCGCGACGACAGTGGCCACTGGTTCCGCTCCTACGGCAATGAGAATTGGGAATTTGACGCGGATGGACTGATGCGTAGGCGCGTCGCCAGCATCAACGACCTGCCGATCGCTGAGGGTGAGCGCAAATATCACTGGCCGCTCGGCCGCCGGCCGGACGACCATCCCGGCCTGACCGAACTCGGACTTTAGAGTGTGATCCCTAGAACTGTGTCGCGGTTTTCGGCAAAGATCATGCTCAAGCGGAAAAACTAGCGCATGCGTAGGATCGCGCCCGATCGCGCCGATTTGCTCTCCATCATCGGCGAGGTTTTCCGCGAACACGGCTATGAAGGGGCGAGCCTGGCGCGGATCGGTGCGGCGACCGGCCTAGGCAAAGGCAGCCTTTACCACTTCTTCCCCGGCGGCAAGGAAGAGATGGCGGCGGCTGTCATTGCCCATATAGATGGCTGGTTCGAGGAGAATGTCTTCGTGCCGTTGCAGGACAGGGCCTACCCTCGCACGGGCATCGATCGGATGTTCGAAGCGACCGACAGCTATTTCCGCTCGGGACGCCGAGTGTGCCTGATCGGCGCCTTCGCGCTGGACGAATCCCGCGACCTCTTCGCCATTGCGATCAAAAGCTATTTCGGCCGCTGGGTGGCGCATCTTGCCGAAGCGCTGACCCGAAGCGGGCACAGCGCTGCCAGGGCGGACGAACTCGCCGAAGAAACGGTCGGCGCCATCCAGGGCGCGCTCACGCTGGCGCGCGCCTTCGACGACACCGCAGTGTTTTCGCGCGCGTTGCGACGGGCGCGGGCGGCGCTCGGCTAGAGTGCTACAAGGGCTCGAAGCGGAAAGCCGTCTCGGTTCGAAAAACCCGGCCGACGCCGGGCGAATCAAGATGCGCGCCGGCAACGTAGCAGTCGTTGTTGGCCGCAAGCGCCAGCATTTGCAACCGGCTTGCCCTCGCCTGCTGCTGGTCTGCGTCGAATTCCCACGTGATCTCGGGTCGATCGAATTGAAGCGACGGCACATGTACGATGTCGCCCCAGATCAACAGTGTTTCGCCTGCGCTCACAACGCGAAAGCAAGTGTGGCCGGCTTCATGGCCAGCGGAGCCGATCGTATCGATGTCAGAGCTGACGCGCTGTCCAGCATCGAGAGGCTGGGCGCGATCGTGGAAGCGTTCCAGCCTCGCCACGTCGCGAAACATGCCAAGCTCAGCGCGCGGGACAAGCAGGCGAGAGAGCTGCGGGAAGCCGTCGCCACCATCGGCAAGGATGAGCCCGTGTATATGGTCGAGATGGGTGTGGGTGAAAGCAACAGTCCGAATCCGGTCGGTGGCGATCTTCGCCTCGCGCAGCGCCTCGGGCAGGTGCCCCATTGTCGGGTGCCAGGCGTTCGAAGCCCCTGTGTCGATCAGCGTGATGTCGTCGCCGTCATCGATGGCGAAGGCGTTGACCGACAGCCTGAGCGCACCGTCGACGAGCGGTACATGCGAGGGCAGGTTGTCACCGAATGTCCGGTCTCCGGGCTGGCGCAGCCGCCTGATTGGCATGTCGACGTAACCGTCGCGCAGCGACGTGACCGTCATGGCTCCGACTCTATACGCCGTATGATGATACCCGGTCGAAACCCGTTCCAATCTAGATCATCTCCAGCCCGCGCTTGCGCGTCGGCGGTGGAAAGGCGCGGTCGAGTTCGGCGAGGTCTTCGGCCGTCAGCTCGATGTCGAGCGCGGCAAAATTCTGGCGGACATGCTCCTGGCTACTCGCCTTCGGGATGGCGATGACACCGGGCTGCGCCATCACCCAGGCAAGCGCGATCTGTGCTGCCGTGGCGTTGTGGCGGGCGGCGATGGTTTCCAGCCTGGAATTGCGCGCCAGCGCGCCCTGCTCGACCGGCGAATAGGCCATCAGCGGGATGCCGCGCTGCCGGCTCCACGGTACGAGATCGAATTCGGGGCCGCGCCGCGACAGATTGTAGAGTACCTGGTTGGTCTGGACATGATCGCCAGACGACAGACCGGTCAGTTCCTCCATTTCGTCGGTGTCGAAATTGCTGACGCCCCAGTGACGGATCTTGCCGGCCTTCTTCAACGCCTCGAAAGCGTCGACCGTTTCGCCTAGAGGCACACTGCCCGGCCAATGCAGGAGATAGAGATCGATGCGGTCGGTGCGCAGGCGCTTCAAGCTGTTTTCGCAGGCCCGCGCCACGCCGGTGCGCGAGGCATTGGACGGCAATACCTTGGAGACAAGAAAGAGTTCGTCGCGGCGCCCGGCAATGGCTTCCGCCACCACCTCCTCGGCGCCGCCGCTGGCATACATTTCAGCGGTGTCGATCAACGTCATGCCGAGGTCCAGCCCGAGCTTCAGGGCATTGACCTCCCCGGCGCGGCGGCGGGAATCTTCGCCCATCTTCCATGTGCCCTGTCCCAGCACCTGGACGGCCTCGCCCGAAGGCAGCGTGGTGGCTCTTATCGTCGATGGCATGTGGGCTCCTGGCGCCGTGTAATCGATGTGAATGGCATCACAACCACGGAGAGAAATCCAGAATGGATCTCTCCGGCATGGCCGTTGCTGCCTTACTTCGCCGGATGGGCGGCGAGCCAGGCCTGCATCTTGGCGATCTCGGCTTCCTGCGCGGCGATGACATCTTCGGCCAGCTTGCGGATTTCGGGATCCTTGCCATTGGCGAGTTCCACCTTGGCCATGTCGATCGCGCCCCGATGATGCGGGATCATGCCGCGCACGAAATCGACATCGGCATTGCCGGAATATTCGATCATCATGTCGGTGTGCATCTTGTCCATCGCCGCCTTGTAGCCGTCGGTCGAAGGACCTTGCGCCCCCATCGCGCCCATGTCGTGTTTCATCTCTTCGGATTGCGCCGGGACGCTTTCGAGGAAAACGGCAAGCAGCATTCCCGCCGCCATCATCAAAAGCACGATTTTCTTAGCCAAGGTCATCCATGATCTCCTGTTGATTGAAATTCGTATCTGGGGGCTTTGCTCAGAGTTTCAACGTCCGCAGCCGCAATGCGTTGGCGATGACCGAAACCGAAGACAGGCTCATGGCCGCCGCCGCCAGCATCGGCGACAAAAGCGTGCCGGTGAGCGGATAGAGCACGCCGGCAGCAACCGGCACGCCAAGCACATTGTAGAGGAAGGCGAAAAACAGATTCTGGCGGATGTTGCGGATAGTCCCCTGGGCGAGCGTTCGCGCCCTGACGATGCCGTTGAGATCGCCCTTGACCAGCGTAATGCCGGCGCTCTCGACAGCGACATCGGCGCCGGTGCCCATGGCGATGCCGACATCGGCGCTGGCCAAGGCCGGCGCATCGTTGACGCCGTCGCCGGCCATGGCGACGCCCGCACCTTTCGCACGCAACTCCTCGACAAGGGCGGCCTTTTGTTCCGGCAGCAGGCCGGCGCGCACCTCGTCAATGCCAAGGCTTTTGGCGATGGCGCGCGCCGTGCGTTCATTGTCGCCGGTCGCCATGATGATCCGCAACCCTCTGTCGTGCAGCGCCCTGATCGCCTCGGCTGTCGTTGCCTTGACCGGATCGGCGACCGCGACAATGCCGGCCAGTCTTTTGTCCACCGCAACGAACATCGCCGTCTTGCCTTCTGCCTGCAGCGCCTCGGCCCTGGCCGACAGGGAAGCGGTGTCGATGCCGACGTCGGCCATCATGGCGGCGTTGCCGAGCGAAACCTTCCTGCCAGACACCGTGCCGGATACGCCCTTGCCGGTGACGGCGTCGAAGCCGCCGGCCTCGACGAGCGTCAGCCCGCGTTCGCCGGCGCCGCCGACAATGGCCTCGGCCAGCGGATGCTCCGAGCCTTTTTCCAGGCCGGCGGCGAGCGCCAGCAATTCATTCTCGGACAGGCCTTCGGCAGCGACGACATCGGTCAAGCGAGGCTTGCCTTCGGTCAAGGTGCCGGTCTTGTCGACGATCAACGTGCCGACCGAAGCGAAGCGCTCAAGCGCGGCCGCGTCCTTGATCAGCACGCCCGCGTGCGCCCCGCGCCCGGTGGCGGTCATGATCGACATCGGCGTCGCCAGGCCGAGCGCGCAGGGGCAGGCGATGATCAGCACCGAGACCGCCGAGACGATGGCAAAGATCAAGCTGGGTTCGGGACCGAAGATCGCCCAGGCGGCAAAGGCCGCGAGCGCGACCAGCACGACGGCCGGCACGAAGTAGAAGGAGACGCGGTCGGCTAAACCTTGAATCGGCGCGCGCGAACGCTGCGCCTTTGCGACCAGCTCGACGATGCGCGAAAGCGTCGTTTCGGAGCCGACCTTTTCGGCGCGCATGATCAGCGAACCGTTCTTGTTGAGCGTGCCGCCGGTCAAGGCATCGCCTTTCGTTTTTTCGACCGGCAGCGGCTCGCCCGAGATCATCGATTCGTCGATGGAGGAACGGCCTTCCGTTACGATGCCGTCGACCGGCACGGCGTCGCCCGGACGGAGGCGCAGGTGGTCGCCGGTCTTGACCGCATCCAGCGGCACGTCGGTGTCGGAGCCGTCCTCCCCGATCAGCCGTGCCGTCTTCGGCGCCAGGTCGAGCAGCGCACGGATGGCCGAGCCGGTCTTTTCGCGCGCCCGCAATTCGAGCACCTGACCGAGGAATACCAGCGCGACGATGACGGAAGCTGCCTCGAAATAGACCGGGACGGTGCCGCCATGGCCACGGAACTGATGCGGAAAGATGTCCGGAAACAGTGCGGCGACGACGCTGTAGAGGTAGGCCGCACCCACACCCAGCGAAATCAGCGTCCACATGTTGGGGCTGCGGTTGACCAGCGAATCCCAGCCGCGGTGGAAGAAGGGGAAGGCCGCCCACAGCACCACCGGGCTGGCCAGCGCGAATTCCAGCCAGACCATCGTTCGCTCGTCGACAAACACCTGGAACGTCAGGCCGAGCATCGGCGCCATGGCAACGATCAGCAGCGGGAGGGACAGCACCGCGCTGACCCAGAACCGTCTGGTGAAGTCTACCAGTTCGGGGTTCGGCCCCTCATCGCCAGTGGGAACGCCCATCGGCTCAAGCGCCATGCCGCAGATCGGGCAGGAGCCGGGCTTGTCTCTTATCACTTCGGGATGCATCGGGCAGGTGTATTGCGTGCCTTTCGGCACCGGCGACGCCGCCGGCCTGTCGCCGAGATAGTTTTGTGGCTCGGCCTCGAACTTCGCCTGGCAGCCGGCCGAGCAGAAATAGAAACCCTGGCCTTCGTGGCGGAAAAAATGCCTGGCGGTAGCGCGGTCGACACTCATGCCACAGACGGGGTCGGTGGCGGTCAGGTATTTTTCGGGCCCGGCGACGAATTTCGTACGGCAACCCTCGCTGCAGAAGTGAAAGAGACGGCCGCCATGCTCGGCCGTCGGCTTGCCCGCGGCCGGATCGACGCTCATGCCGCAGACCGGATCGCGCACCACGGCTTCGGCGGCCGGCTCAGCAGCCTTTGCCGCACAGCAGCTGCCATCGGCCGCGTGGTGGTGATGCTCGGAATGCGCCATCGAAAAATGCCTTATATCTGTCTGGGTGAGGGGGTAGTGCTTCCAGTAACTGGAAGGTCAAGGGGCGATTTCCACTTTTCGATCATGGCCCTCATCGCACACATCGAGGGAAAATCGCTTACGCAACTTTGTTCCCATGCTATGGACGCGCGTCCCACTGCATCGATCCCACCCAAATGAAATGCCTGATTATCAATCTCGATCGGTCCCGCGATCGCCTCGCCCATGTAACGGCGGAGTTCGCCCGCATCGGCATCGCGTTTGAGCGGGTCGCCGCCATCGATGCGCGAGATCGGCCGGATCTGGCCGAAATGCCGCAGGGCAAGAAGCATTTGCGTCTGGCCGACGCCGAGATTGCATGCCTGCTCAGCCACCAACAGTGTTGGTCGATGATCGCTGCAGGTGAGGATGCTTACGCGGCGATTTTCGAGGACGATGTCGTTTTCCCGGACAAAGCCGGCGCTTTGCTTGCCGATGCGGGCTGGATTCCCGCCGATGCGGACATCGTCAAGTTGGAAACGTTCTTCAACCGGACCGTAATTTCACGCAAGCAAGTTGCCTGCGGCCACGGTTTTTCTGCGAGCAGACTGCACGGGCTCCATATCGGTACGGCGGGATACATCCTGTCCAGACAGGCCGCGCGGGACCTTCTTGCGGCAACGAATGAGATCAGCATTCCCGTCGATCACCTCATCTTCAATCCGCGTTTTGCTACCTCGTCCGACAAGGTCATTTACCAACTCGTCCCAGCATTGTGCCTGCAGGCACAATTCCTCGGCGACAGTCCGGTGAGATTGCCAAGCCTGCTCAAGCAGGAGCGAACAGAGGAATGGGTGGCAAGCGGGATAGGTAAACGGCGCCCCAGGCCAATCACCGCCAAGGTAAGGATCGAGACCAGGCGGTTGACGCGGCAGATCGCCGATCTCTTCCGGCTCCGGCGCGAGATGATCATCCCTTTCTGGTATCGCGGCCGACGCGTCCGTCCGCCCCATACACAGCGCCGTGAAAACGCGCTATAGACGCCGCGCAAAGGCGAGGCCCACCGGCAATCCATGGCAAAAATCTCCCTCAAGCTCGACGCGCTGATCGACAGCGAGGCTTTGCGCCGCGACATGACGGCGCTGATCTCGGCGGCCAGCGGCGCCGAGCCCGGCGCGCGCGTCGGTGCGCTCCGGCTGCTGAAGGATCGGCTGACCGAGGGCCGCAAGGTTGCCGAGCGCATGCTGATGGACGATGGCAGCGGCACGGCATGCGCCGCCCGGCTGTCGCATCTGATGGACGAGATCATCCGCGCCCTCTACGAGTTCGCCGCGACCCACGTCTACCGGGTGAAAAGCCCCTCGACCGCAGAGCGCATGGCGGTCGTTGCCGTCGGCGGCTATGGCCGCGGCACGCTGGCGCCGGGCTCCGACATCGACCTGTTGTTCCTGCTGCCCTACAAGCAGACGCCGTGGGGCGAACAGATCGTCGAATATATGCTCTATATGCTGTGGGACCTCGGGTTGAAGGTTGGCCACGCCACCCGCAACATCGACGAGTGTCTCAGGCTGTCGCGCAGCGATATCACCATCCGCACCACGATCCTGGAAGCGCGGTTCCTGTGGGGCGAACAGAAGCTCTTCGACGAATTGCTCGCTCGCTTCGACCATGAAGTGGTGCGCACCACCGGACCGGAATATGTGCAGGCCAAGCTCGCCGAACGCGACGATCGCCATGCCAAGGCCGGCGAAAGCCGCTATCTGGTCGAGCCCAACGTCAAGGACGGCAAGGGCGGCCTGCGCGATTTGCAGACGCTGTTCTGGATCGCCAAATACTTCTATCGCGTGCGCACCGGCGAGGAATTGGTCGAGAAAGGTGTCTTCACCGAGGCCGAGTACCGCGAATTCCAGAAGGCCGAAGACTTCCTGTGGGCGGTGCGCTGCCACATGCATTTCCTCACCGGCAAGCCAGAGGAACGGCTGCATTTCGATATCCAGCGCGAGATCGCCGAACGGCTGGGCTACACCACCCATCCCGGTCTGTCGGCGGTCGAGCGCTTCATGAAGCATTACTTCCTCGTCGCCAAGGATGTCGGCGACCTCACCCGCATCTTCTGCGCCGCGCTCGAGGAAGAGCAGGCCAAGCATGTGCCCGGCTTCAACCGCATCTTCCTCACCTTCCAGCGCCGCAAGCGCAAGCTGGCAGGCACGTCGGACTTCATTGTCGACAATCACCGCATCAACGTCGCCGACGACAGCGTGTTCGAGCGCGACCCGGTCAATCTGCTCAGGCTGTTCTGGTTCGCCGACAAGCACGGGCTGGAGTTCCATCCCGATGCGCTGAAGCTGCTCACCCGCTCGCTCGGTCTGGTCAACAAGTCGCTGCGGCGCGACGAGGAGGCCAACCGGCTGTTCCTCGACATCCTGACCTCGGACCGCAATGCCGAGCTTAATTTGCGGCGCATGAACGAGGCCGGCCTGCTCGGCAGGCTGATCCCCGATTTCGGCAGAATAGTCGCCATGATGCAGTTCTCGATGTACCACCACTATACGGTGGACGAGCACCTGATCCGCTGCATCGGCGTCTTGGCCGAGATCGAGCGCGGCGACGGCGAAAAGGTGCATCCGCTGTCGCACACGCTGATGCCGGGGCTAGAGAAGAGCCGCGAGGCACTCTATGTCGCGGTGCTGCTGCACGACATCGCCAAGGGCCGGCCGGAGGATCACTCAGAGGCCGGCGCCCGGATCGCACGCCGCATCTGCCCGCATATGGGGCTGTCGGCCGCCGACACCGAGACCGTCGCCTGGCTGGTCGAGAACCATCTGGTGATGTCGATGACGGCGCAGACGCGCGACCTCAACGACCGCAAGACGATCGAGGATTTCGCCTCGATCGTGCAATCGGTCGAGCGGCTGAAAATGCTGTTGATCCTGACTGTCTGCGACATCAGGGGTGTCGGGCCGGGCGTGTGGAACGGCTGGAAGGGCCAGCTCCTGCGCACGCTATACTACGAGACCGAACTGCTTTTGACCGGCGGCTTCTCGGAAGTGTCGCGCGCCAAGCGGACGGCGGCGGCGCGCGAGCGGCTGGCCGAGGCGCTGGCCGATTGGCCGGACAAGGCCCGCAAGCGCTATGTCGGCCTGCACTACGGGAACTATCTGCTGACGGTCGACCTCCCCGATCAGCTGCGCCATGCCGAATTCATCCGCGAAGCCGACGCGGCAGGCAAGAAGCTCGCCACCGTGGTCAGGACCCACCAATTCGAGGCGGTGACCGAGATCACCGTGCTGGCGCAGGATCATCCGCGCCTGCTTTCGGTCATTGCCGGCGCCTGCGCGGGAGCCGGCGGCAACATCGTCGACGCGCAGATCTTCACCACGTCCGACGGCCGCGCGCTGGACATCATCCTGATCTCACGGGAATTCGACCGCGATGAGGATGAGCGCCGTCGCGCCGAGCGCGTCGGCCGGCTGATCGAGGACGTGCTGTCGGGCAAGAGCTGGCTGCCGGAGATGATCGAGAAGCGCACCCGGCCGCGGCGCGGCGCCAAGGTGTTCAAGATTCCGCCGCGCGCCGAAATCCGCAACACGCTGTCGAACCGGTTTTCGGTGATCGAGGTCGAGGGACTGGACCGGCCTGGGCTGTTGTCGGAAATCACCAGTGCGTTGTCCGATCTCTCGCTCGACATCGCCTCGGCTCACATCACCACCTTCGGCGAGAAGGTGATCGACACTTTCTATGTCACCGACCTTACGGGGCAGAAGATCGACAACCCGGCACGCACCGCCACCATCCACGCCAGGCTGATCGCGGCGCTTGAAGGCGTTGTCCCAGAGCGCGGCGGCAAGGCCAAGGCGGCGGCCGAGTGACCATCACTTTGTCCCAATCACCCCCTTTGTCCCAATCATCCAGGCAATCTCCCCGCGCATGAGCCTCGTCAAGAAATTCGCCACGGTTGCGTCCGGCACGCTGATGAGCCGCGCCCTTGGCTTTGGCCGCGAAATGCTGATGGCGGCCGCACTCGGCACCGGGCCGGTGGCGGACGCCTTCAACGCCGCCTTTCAGTTTCCCAACACGTTTCGCCGGCTGTTTGCCGAAGGCGCCTTCAACGCCGCTTTCGTGCCGCTGTTTGCCAAGGAGATCGAGACTCACGGCACCGACGGCGCCAAGCGCTTTTCGGAGGAAGTGTTCGGCGTCCTGTTCACCGCACTTCTGGCGCTGACCATCGTCATGGAATTGGCGATGCCGCTGATCGTGCGCTATCTCGTGGCGCCGGGCTTTGCCGACACGCCGGGCAAATTCGAGACGACCGTCCTGCTGGCGACGATCATGTTCCCGTATCTCATCTGCATGTCGCTCGCAGCCATGATGGCCGGCATGCTGAATTCGCTGCGCCGCTATTTCGCGGCTGCCGTGGCGCCCGCATTCCTCAACATCATCCTGATTAGCGTGCTCGGCTACGCCTGGTACCACGGCATGGATGCCCGTGAGGTTGGTTTCAGCCTGTCCTGGGGCGTGCTGGCGGCGGGGCTGGTACAGCTCGCCATTGTCTGGGTGGCTGTGCGCAATGCCGGCATCGCCATCGGTTTTCGCCGGCCGAAGATGACGCCCAACGTCAAGCGCCTGCTGATCCTGGCGCTGCCGGCGGCGATCACCGGCGGCATCACCCAGATCAACCAGCTGATCGGCACGGCGATCGCGTCGGCGCAGGACAGCGCCGTGTCGTCGCTTGCTTACGCCGACCGCATCTACCAGCTGCCGCTCGGCGTCGTCGGCGTCGCGGTGGCCATCGTGCTGTTGCCGGAGCTGTCGCGGGCGCTGAAATCGGGCAATCTGGTCGAGGCAGCCAATCTGCAGAACCGCTCGGTCGAGTTCACCCTGTTCATGACCTTGCCGGCGGCGGCGGCCCTTTGGGTAATGGCGGAGCCGATCGTGCGGCTGGTCTATGAGCGCGGCGCCTTCGCCGCCAACGGCTCGACGCCGACCGTGGCCGCGATCCTGGCGATTTTCGGCCTCGGCCTGCCGGCCTTCGTGCTGATCAAGGCCTTCACTCCCGGCTATTTCGCCCGCGAGGACACGCGCACGCCGATGATGTTCGCCGCCATCTCGGTCGGCGTGAACGTGATCACCGCGCTGACGCTGTTCCCGAAAATGGGCGCGCCCGGCATTGCGGTGGCCTCGGCCGTCGCCGGCTGGGTCAACGCGGTGATGCTGCTTGCGGTGCTGATCCGACGTGGCCATTGGGGCCGCGACGTGCCATTGCTGAAGCGCATTCCGCGCCTGGTGCTGTCGGTTGCGGTGATGGCGATGGCGCTCTATTTCGCCGAGCACTGGCTGGCCGTCAGGCTCGGCCCCGGCTCGCCACTGGTGATCAAGGCAACGACGCTGCTGGCGCTGGTAGCCGGCGGCGCTCTGCTCTACTTCATCACGGCCTTTGCCACCGGCGGCGCCGATTTCGGCATGATCCGGCGCAATGTGAAACGCGGCTCGGGCAAGGCAGCGGCGCCAGCGCCAAACGCCGATCTGGACGAATAGTCCGGGCGAGCTAACAGCAACACCGGTCTTGATCCTCTCCGCCCCTTCGTCCATAAGCGCGCCGTCGCAAGACTTTCGCCGCGCGTGGTTTCCAGCCGCGTGATTGGCTCCGAAAAGTCTGCAACTTTTCGGAATCACGCTTATACGGCCCTCCACAAGCCATGAGGACATCATGACCGCCTTCAAACAGCTCGTCTTTTCCGGGGTACAGCCGACCGGCAATCTGCATCTCGGCAACTATCTCGGCGCCATAAAGAAATTCGTTGCGCTTCAGGACACGTCAGACTGCATCTATTGCGTCGTCGACCTGCATTCGCTGACGGCACAACTCGTCCATGATGACCTCGCAGACCAGACCCGCTCGATCACCGCCGCCTTCCTCGCCTCGGGCATCGACCCGAAGAAGCACATCGTCTTCAACCAGTCGCGGGTGATGCAGCATGCCGAGCTTGCCTGGATCTTCAATTGCGTGGCGCGCATCGGCTGGATGAACAAGATGACGCAGTTCAAGGACAAGGCCGGCAAGGACCGCGAGAACGCCTCGCTGGGCCTGCTTGCCTATCCCTCGCTGATGGCCGCCGACATCCTGCTCTACCGCGCCACCCATGTGCCGGTGGGCGAGGACCAAAAGCAGCATCTGGAGCTGACCCGCGACATCGCGCAAAAGTTCAATAATGATTTTTCGAGCCGCATCGCCAGTCTTGGCGTCGGCGTCGAGATGCAGGTTGGCGAAGAGACGGTAAACGGGTTCTTCCCGATAACCGAACCGGTGATCGGCGGGCCGGCGGCGCGCATCATGAGCCTGCGCGACGGTTCGAAGAAAATGTCGAAGTCGGACCCGTCCGACCTGTCGCGCATCAATTTGACCGACGATGCCGACACCATCTCGAAGAAGATCCGCAAGGCCAAGACCGACCCGGAAGCGTTGCCAAGCGAAGCCGACGGACTGGAAAGCCGCCCGGAAGCGGAAAACCTGGTCGGCATCTATGCCGGGCTGGCCGAGATGTCGAAGGCGGACGTGCTGAAGGAATTCGGCGGCCAGCAGTTTTCCGTGTTCAAGCCGGCGCTCGCCGACCTTGCCGTGGAAAAACTGGCGCCGATCGCCGGCGAGATGCGCCGTATCGAGGGAGACCGCGCCTATGTCGACGCGGTGCTGAGAGACGGCGGCGAACGCGCCGGCGCGCTGGCTGGGACCACCATGAAGACGGTACGCGACATTATCGGCCTGTTGCAGGGCTGATCCTACCGTCAGTGCACCGCACCATTCTGGCCCAAGGCCGGCGGCTTGCCGCCGGTCTGTCGCGGTGGCAGATTGCGGCCGAAACATCGAGTAGATAGACATGGTCTCCAAACGCCTCAGTCGCGAAGCCGGCCATCGCAGGAAATTCCTGACGATCATCGACGACACGCCCGAGTGCGAGCGCGCCGTCGCCTACGCCTCCAAGCGGGCGCAGAGCACCAGCGGCACGCTGGTGCTGCTCTACATCATCACACCGGACGACTTTCAGCACTGGCTGGGCGTCGAGAAGATCATGCGCGAGGAAGCCAACGCCACGGCGCGCGCGGCACTCGACGGCTACGCCAACAAGGTGCGCCAGAAGCTCGGCATCGAGCCCGAGATGGTGGTGCGCGAAGGCAAGCCGACCGAAGAGATCCACAAGCTGATCGAGGAAGACCAGGACATCGCCATCCTGGTGCTGGCGGCAGGTGCCGGCAAGGAAGGACCCGGGCCGCTGGTCGGGGCTGTTGCCGGCAAGGGCGCCGCCTTCCCTATTCCCGTCACGGTGGTGCCGCAGAACCTTTCCGACGAGGAGATCGACAGCCTCGCGTAGAGAGTGATGCGGGAAAGTGTGAAGCGGTTCGGATAACATCACGATCCTGGATTTATAGCCCGCGCGGGATTCCTTCCCAGCCAGCAAAAACATTCCGCCAGCCAGCCATTTTGAGCGATGCGTTTCGCTTGAATGTACAGCCGATTGAGCCTATTTAGAACTATTCCAAACTAGCTGCCCGACTGGGGCACGGAGACGGCCATGTTCATCCAGACCGAATCGACGCCGAACCCGGCAACGCTGAAGTTCCTGCCCGGCAAGGAAGTGCTTGTCGAAGGCACCGCCGATTTCCGCGACGCCGACAGTGCAGCCAGCGCCTCGCCGCTGGCCGGCCGCCTGTTCGAGATCCCCGGCGTGACCGGCGTCTTCTTCGGCTATGACTTCATCACCGTGACCAAGGACGGCCCGGACTGGCAGCACCTGAAGCCGGCGATCCTGGGCGCCATCATGGAGCATTTCATGTCGGGCGCGCCCGTCATGGTCAACGCCGGCCCCGCCGCCGAGACCAGCCAGACCGGCGAATTCTACGACAAGGCCGATGAGCAACTGGTCATCACCATCAAGGAATTGCTCGACACCAGGGTGCGCCCGGCGGTTGCCCAGGATGGCGGCGACATCACCTTCCGCGGCTTCGAGAACGGCACCGTGTTCCTGCACATGAAGGGCGCCTGCGCCGGCTGCCCGTCCTCGACGGCGACGCTGAAGCACGGCATCCAGAACCTGCTCCGCCACTTCGTGCCGGAAGTACAGCAGGTCGAGCAGGTCTCCTAAGACCCCTTCACGCATTCGAGCGAGCAACAAAAAACCGGGCCAGATTGCCCGGTTTTCTGTTTTGGACGTCCGTTGTTGCCTAGACGGTCCGCGTACGAAGGGTAACGCCTACTTTGACCATGATCTTCCCGAAAACCGGTTCCACTTTTCGCTTTCGTGGACCTCGGTTCCGGATCATGGTCCTACATCACGATGACCTTGGCGCCGACCGACGTGCGGTCGTAGAGGTCGATGATGTCCTGGTTCATCAGCCGGATGCAGCCTGACGACATCGCCTTGCCGATCGAATTCCATTCCGGACTGCCGTGCAGGCGGTAGCCCATATCACCGCCCTTGTTGAACAGATACATGGCGCGCGCGCCGAGCGGGTTCTTCAGGCCCGGCTCCATGCCGCTCGCGAACTTCGCTAGCTCCGGCTGGCGCTGGATCATCTGCCGCGGCGGCGTCCAGGTAGGCCATTCGCGCTTCAGCGCGATATGGGCGGTGCCGTGCCATTCAAAGCCTTCGCGGCCGACGCCGATCCCGTAGCGGATCGCCCGGCCGTCGCCTTCGACGAAGTAGAGAAACTTGTTCTGAGTATCGACGACAATGGTGCCCGGCTTTTCCGAGGTGTCGTAGTTTACCTCTTGCCGGTGGTACTTCAGCGGCACCCTCTCGATCGGGATGCGCGGCAGTTGGTAGCCTGCATCGTTCACCGAACCGTAGTTGTTGGTGAACAGCTGCGAGCCGATCGTGCTGCAACCCGAGATCGCGGCCGACAACGCAAGTGCGGCGACGATTGCAAATGACTTCATGCGCATGAAATGGTCCGATGCCCCGCCAAGATGTCGCGACACGTTACGGCCGCTTTTCCTGAAATCATTCATGCTGGCATTTGCTTTGCTTGCCAAGCGCGCGATGCCTATATGCAGGAGCTTACGTGCCGGTAAGCCGTCAACTATGGCATTTCGGCAACAGGACTCACGGGATTGTGAAGGAAAAACAATGGTCGGTCCTGTCGGATAGCCTAGAATCAGGGAACCACATCGAGGAATCACAATGAATGTAGGCGACGCCGCGGCGCGGTCCGGCCTGCCGGCCAAGACCATCCGCTACTATGAAGAGATCGGCCTGATCGCCCCGGCGCGCGCCGGCAATGGCTATCGCGATTATTCCAGCGACGACATTCATCGGCTGGCCTTCCTGCGCCGCGCTCGCAACCTCGGCTTTTCAATCGACGATTGCCGCCAGTTGATGGCGCTCTACCGCGATCGCAGCCGCGCCAGCCACGATGTGCGCGAGATTGCCGCCGCCCATGTGAGCGCCATCGAGGAAAAGGTGCGCGAGCTGCAATCGATGCGCACGACCTTGCAGACGCTGATCCAGGCCTGCCATGGCGACGACCGGCCGGATTGCCCGATTTTGGATGACATTGCGGGGGCTGCGCTGCTCGAGAACAGGCCGGCTTCGGCCATATAGGTAGTATCTCGACTGACTAAAATACGGGAACGTCCAAGGGACAAGAACGGAACCAAAGCGGTTACATCAGACCTTTGCGCTCACGACGCAAGACTTTAGTCCGGCCGCCTTATAGCTAAGAACGGAAGTCGATCGGCACGACATAGGGCCGCTGCGGATCAATACCAGACTGCGCCGATACAGATATGGTGCGATCGCGGAAGGCGCTCGGATCAAGTCGTAGCCTCAGTTCTGTCAACCGTATAATTGCCGCCATTCCCCTACGGCTGGGTAGCGCTCGTGAGCAGTGGGTCATCTAGCTCTGCCTTTGTCTTCAGGACGGCATCAACGAGGGAACCGAACTCCTCGACGCTGAATGTGTAACTATCCTGGACCGCTCCCATATGGCTGAGGCGGAAGCGTACGAATTTCCGGTTTTCGGCTGAGATGCGCTTCACCAGAAACATGAATGAATAGGGACCCGCGATCGCTGAGTACCGGCGCAACTCTTCGGTCGCGGGGAAAAGCCGGTTGATGAATCCCAAAAACCCCATGGTGTCTCCCCTCGTGCCAAGGACCGTGCTTCTTATCATTGCGAGAGAAAATTCGCCTATGGGTTTGTCAACCATACGATCGCCATGGTCACACAGGGTTCAAACCGTGAACAAAATCTGGCATGGTGGGTGCCATGCCGATCATTTCGCCGATTCCCCTCAATCCCCTCATCGACGGCCGCCAGTCCGAACGCGCCATGCTGGTGCGGCGCGGCGTGCAGAGGCTGTTGATGCAAATGGGCATGCATGTGCTGCCCGAACTGTCGCTGGCCACCGGGCGGCGCGCCGACCTTGTGGCGCTGACCCGGCAGGGCGATATCTGGATCATCGAGGTCAAATCCTCGATCGAGGATTTCCGCGTCGACCGCAAATGGCCTGACTACCGGCTGCACTCCGACCGCTTCTTCTTCGCCACCCATCCGGGCGTGCCATCGGAGATCTTCCCCGAGGAATGCGGCTTCATCCTCTCCGACGGCTACGGCGCCGAGATTCTGCGCGATGCGCCCGAGCACCGGATGGCGGCGGCAACGCGCAAGGCGCTGATGCTGCGCATCGCACGGGCGGGTGCGGCGCGGCTGCTGGCGGCGGAACTGGCGGGTGTGGCGGTGCCGGCGCTGGCGGGAGAGAGCGAGTAGACGAAGCTCAAGTTCCTCGCCCCGCTTTGCGGGGGCGAGGAACCCAAGAACACCTACTCCACCACCTCCTCCACCCCTGCCGCCGGCGCCATCAGGAGCACGGCGGCACCCAGCAGCGCTGCAACGAAGGACCCCGCCAGGATGCCGACCTTGACGGCGTCCTGCAGCGCCATGTCGTTGGCGAAGGCGAGCAGGCCGATGAACAGGCTCATGGTGAAGCCGATGCCGCAGAGCAGCGAAATGCCGATCATGTGCAGCCAGCCGGCATTGACCGGCAGGTCGGCGAAGCCGAGCCGGATCGCCAGCGCCGAGGAGCCGAAGACGCCGGCCAGCTTGCCCAGCACCAGGCCGGCGGCAACGCCGAGCGTCAGCGGCTCGACCAGGGCAGAGGCGCTGAGGCCGGCCAGCGACACGCCGGCATTGGCAAAGCCGAAGATCGGGATGACGAAGAACGGCACGATCTTGTGCAGGCCGTGCTCCAACCGGTGCAGCGGCGAATGGTCGAGATCGTGCCCGCTGCCGGGAGAAGTTTTCAGCGGAATGGTGAGCGCCAGCGCCACGCCGGCCAGCGTCGCATGCACACCCGATTTCAGCACGAGCACCCACAGCACGGCGCCGAGCACGAGGTAAGGCGTCAGCCTCGTCACCCGCATGCGGTTGAGCACGATGAGCACCGCGATGACGGCGAAGGCCGCACCGAGATAGGCCAGCGACAGGCCGCTTGTGTAGAAGATGGCGATGATGATGACGGCGCCGAGATCGTCGATGATGGCGAGCGCGGTGAGAAAGATCTTGAGCGACGCCGGCACGCGGTTGCCGAGCAGCGACAGTACGCCGAGCGCAAAGGCGATGTCGGTGGCGGTCGGGATCGCCCAGCCGGAGAGCGCGGCGGCGTTGTTGCGGTTGATGGCGACATAGACGAGTGCGGGAACCAGCATGCCGCCGGCGGCGGCGACGCCCGGCAGCACGCGGCGCGGCCAGGTCGAGAGCTGACCGTCGAGCATCTCGCGCTTGATCTCGAGGCCGACCAGCAGGAAGAACACCGCCATCAGCCCATCATTGATCCAGTGCGACACGCTGAGCGGGCCGAGATAGGCGTGGAGAGCGGCGAAATAGGTTTCGGCCAATGGTGAATTGGCGACGATCAGCGCAAGGGCTGCCGCAACCATCAGGATGATGCCGCCCGCCGCCTCGCCGTCGAGGAATTCGCGAAGGATGGATTTCGGCTGCTTGTCGCGCATCTGTGCTCCGTTGCCGGGTTTTCCGGCGGCGTTATTGCCGATGATGGGCAAAGGTCGATGGCACGGCAAGCGCAACTGTTTCCAGCGTTGGCGCCGCCCCTCATTGTCCTGCCGGACGCTCGTCATTCGAAAAGCCAAGCAGTTGGCTTTTCGTCCGCTTCGCGGACCATTCCTCAACTCCCCACATAGCGACGGGGAGAAAGAGGCAGCTTCAGCCTCGCCGTCGTCTCCTGCAACGCCGGCGATTGGCGAAACCGGCGATGAGAGCGCCCCTCTCCCCGTCTCTATACGGGGAGAGGATGCCGGCAGGCAGGTGAGGGGCAGCGCTGAGGTTCGGCAATTGGCGGCCGGCGCCGGAACCTCAGCGTGGTGCGCGCTTGGCGAGTATGCGCTGCAGCGTGCGGCGATGCATGTTGAGCCGGCGCGCGGTTTCCGACACGTTGCGGTCGCACATTTCGTAGACGCGCTGGATGTGTTCCCAGCGCACGCGGTCGGCCGACATCGGATTTTCCGGGGGGGCGGCGCGCTCGCCGGCGGTGCGGGTGAGCGCTGCAAACACGTCGTCGGCGTCAGCCGGCTTCGACAGATAGTCGATGGCGCCGAGCTTCACCGCGGTCACCGCGGTGGCGATGTTGCCGTAGCCGGTGAGGATGACGGTGCGGGCATCGTCGCGCTTCTCGCGGATGGCGGCGACGACGTCGAGGCCGTTGCCGTCGCCAAGCCGCATGTCGACCACCGCATAGGCCGGCGGGTGGGCGCGCGCCTTGGCCACCGCCTCCTCGACGCTCTCGGCCGTCTCGACCACGAAACCCCTGGTTTCCATGGCGCGGGCCAGCCGCGTCAGGAACGGCTTGTCGTCGTCAACGATGAGCAGCGAGGTGTCCTCGCCTTCAACCATTGCGCCAATTGCTTCTTCGCCAGTCATTATCTTAAAAAATCCTGCTGCCTTAATTTTACGCAGATATAGTTCCTGAACGCCATTGTCCAATTTTGCCGCCTCCGCCAAGGCTTTTACGCGGTGTCGAACATCGAGATCCCCACCGATTCCGGGTTGAGGAAGACGGTGCGGGGCCACGATATCTGCACGATGGCGCCTTCGCCCAGTCCGCTCGAATTGCGGAAATCGAGCGTGGCGCCGGAGCGTTCGAGCAAGGTCTTGGCTATGAACAGCCCGAGACCCAGGCCACCGCCGGCCTCGTTGCCCTGGCGCGTCGACATATAGGGCTCGCCGATGCGGTCGATGATTTCGGGCGGAAAGCCCGGCCCGTCATCGATGATCGAGAAGGTGACGTCGAGTTCGTCCCAGCTCCATCGCACCGTCACACTGTTGCGGGCGAAGTCGACGGCGTTCTCGACCAGATTGCCGAGGCCGTAGATGACGCCGGGGTTGCGTCGTCCCACCGGTTCGGGGCCGACGCGCTCGCCCGGCCGAAGCTTGATCGAGATGCCGAAATCGCGGTGCGGCGCCGTCACCTCCTCGACCAGCGAGGTCAGCGGCAGACGCGACAGATGCGCCTCACCCTCGGAGGACAGGCTGGTCAGCCGCTTCAGGATCTCGCGGCAGCGCTCGCTCTGCGACCGCAACAGCTTCACATCCTCACCATATTTCGGATCGTTACCCAGCGCCTTCTCCATTTCCTTGGAGACAAGGGCGATGGTGGCGAGCGGCGTGCCGAGTTCGTGCGCGGCGGCGGCGGCGAGGCCATCGAGCGCCGACAGATGCTGCTCGCGCTGCAACACCAGTTCGGTGGCGGCAAGCGCATTGGCGAGCAGGCGGGCTTCCTCGGCGACGCGGAAGGCATAGATGGCGGTGAAGGCGATCGAGGAAAACACCGCCATCCATATGCCGGCGACATAGATGAACGGCATGGGCAGCGGCGCGCCCTCATACCATGGCAGCGGCTGGTGGAAGAAGACCAGCAACGTGGCCGCCGCCATGACCAGCGCGCCGAGCACCGCAGTCAGCCGCAGCGGCAGCGACGCCGCCGAGATGACGACGGGCACGGTCATCAGCACCGAGAACGGGTTGGTGAGGCCGCCAGTCAAATAGAGCAGGCCGGCAAGCTGCAGGCTGTCGAAGGTCAGGATGAAAAAGGCTGAGAACGGGGTCAGCCGGTGCGCTGCCGGATAGCGGAAGGTCAGCACCAGGTTAAGCCAGGCCGAGCAGGCGACCAGCGCGAAGCAGAGGCTGACCGGCAGCGGGAATTTGAGCCCATAGGCGACGACCAGCACCGCCAGGCTCTGGCCGACGATGGCCAGCCAGCGCAGCCGGATCAGCGTGTTGAGGCGCAGCCGCTGGCTTTGCTGGAAGTCTGGCGCGTGCACGATGTTGATCATGGCCAAGGATTATAGCCGGGAAAGGACGAGCGCTAGGTCCCTCGCGGTTTGGCGCGGGCGGTGGCCGCAGCGAGCAGCGGATTTTCCGGCCAGACATGGCGGGGATAGCGGCCGCGCATGTCGGTGCGCACATCGGCCCAGGAGCCGCGCCAGAAGCCGGGCAGGTCGCGCGTCGTCTGGATCGGCCGGTGCGCCGGCGACAACAGCTCGAGCGTCAGCGGCACGGTGCCGTTGGCGATTGCCGGATGGCGGTCAAGGCCGAACAGTTCCTGCACGCGGATGGCCAGCACCGGCCATTCGCCGTCATAGCGGATCGGCACATGGCTGCCGGAGGGCGCGTCGAAATGGGTCGGCGCCAGTGTGCCGACCTTGCGCTGCAATTCGTGCGGCACCAGCGCCATCAGGCCTGACGACAGCACGCCGGGATCGATCGCGGCGAAGGATGCCTTGCCCGAAAGGAACGGCAGCAGCCAGTCGTCGAGGCCTTCGAGCAGGGCGGGTTCCGAAACATCGGGCCAAGGCGCGCCGAGGCCGCGATGCAGCCAGCCGAGCCGTTGGCGCAGCGTCTCGCCGTCCTTGCCCCATTCCAGCAGCGACAGGCCGTGCTCGCGCAAGGCATCCAGGATGGCGCGGTCGGCGTCTGTTCCAGTTGGTGCGGGCAGCATGCGCTCCGACAAAGTGATGGCGCCGAGCCTGGCGGTCTCGCGCACGCGCACCGCGCGCCGCTCGCGGTCGAAGCTTGTCTCGCGGCGCGTCTCGATCCTGTCGGCGAGAGCGGCACGGATGTCGGTCTCGTGGACCGCGGCCGCGGCGGTTATACGGGCGTTTTGCGCCTTGCCTTGCAGATCGGCGACGACCAGCCAGGTCTCACCGGCCAGCGGATCGGCGGCTTCGAGCATGGCGCCGGAGCCGTTGGCGAGCACGAAACGCCCGCGCTCGCCGCGCGCTCTGGCGACACGGTCCGGCCAGGCGTGGATGAGGAGAAGACCGGCAGAAGCGGTTTCGCTGCTCTTGGGGCCGCCCGCCTCCTTCGCCAATCGCCCGGCAAGCTGCCTTGCCGCAACGGCGCGCGGTGACTTTTCGGTGCGGAAGCGCATCAAGCGCCGTTCGAGGTCGGCGCCGTCGCCGCCGAGACCACGCTCGGTGAGCAGGACGGCTAGCATCGCAGCCTCGAGCGCGTGGCCGCCGCCAGCGGCTTCAGCGACCATGTGTGCGAGCCGCACGGGCAGCGCCAGCTTGCGCATCGCGCCGCCCGCCTCCGTCAGCCGGCCGGCCGCATCGATGGCGTGCAGCGCCAGGAGCAGCGCCCGCGCCTCGTTGAGCGCGGGAATGGGCGGCGGATCGAGGAAGGACAGGCTTGCGGGATCGGCGACGCCGAAGGCGGCGCAATCGAGCAGTAGGCCGGACAGGTCGGCTTCGAGAATCTCGGGTGGGGTGAAGGCGGGAAGGGCCGCCGTCTGCTCGGCCCGCCACAGGCGGATGGCGACGCCTGGCTGTGTACGCCCGGCGCGGCCGGCGCGCTGATCGGCGGACGCCCTGGAAACGCGCACCGTCTCCAGCCGGGTCAGGCCGCTCGCCGGTTCGTAGCGCGGCAGCCGCGACAGGCCGGAATCGATGACGACGCGCACGCCGTCGATGGTGATCGAGGTCTCGGCGATCGACGTCGCCAGCACCACCTTGCGGCGGCCCGGCAGCGGCGGTTTGATGGCGGCATCCTGCGCCCTGTTGTCGAGCTGACCGTAGAGCGGCACGATGTCGGTGTCGGCGCCGAGGCGGCTCTGCAGCCGCTCGGCCGTGCGCTCGATCTCGCGCTGACCGGGCAGGAAGGCGAGCACGCTGCCGCTCTCGCCGGCAAGAGCGGAGCGGATCGCCTTGGCCATGGCGTCTTCGATGGGAACGCCGGCTGGCCGCTCGTCGTATCTGACATCGACGGGGAACGCACGGCCTTGGCTTTCGATCACCGGGGCGCCGGACAGGAGTTTCGCGACGCGCGCGCCATCGAGCGTTGCCGACATCACCAGCAGCCGCAAATCCGGCCGCAGCGCGCCCTGCACGTCGAGCGCCAGCGCCAGGCCGAAATCGCCGTCGAGCGAGCGCTCGTGGAATTCGTCGAAAATCACCGCCGAGACGCCGGGCAGCTCGGGATCGTCTAGGATCATGCGCGCCAGGACGCCTTCGGTGACGACCAGGATTTTTGTCCGGGCCGATGTGCGGTTTTCCATGCGCATGGCATAGCCGACAGTGGCGCCGGGCTCTTCATCAAGCAATTCGGCCATGCGGCGGGCGGCGGCGCGGGCGGCGAGCCGGCGCGGTTCGAGCAGGACGATCTTGCCGGCGACCAGCCAGGGCGCATCGAGCAGCGCCAGCGGCACCAGCGTCGTCTTGCCGGCGCCGGGCGGCGCCACCAGGACGGCGCTGTTGCCGGAGCCGAGCGCCTCGCTCAGGGCCGGCAGCACGGCGGATACCGGAAGCTCCGGCAAGGATCTCGTCGTCATTGCGTCCGCATATCAGCGGTCACCACAACCGTGCAACGGCTCAAAGCCTTGTGCGTGAAAACGGGTTCCAGCGCACCGTGCCCAGCCGCACCTCCTCGCGCACCATGGTGAGCAGGCCGGACGCGCCGACGACGGCAAGGCCGACCAGCGATATCCAGTCCGGATACTCCTGGAAGAACAGCGCGCCGAGGATGACCGCCCAGGCGATCTGCGAATAATGCGTCGGCGCGATGCGGTTGGCCGGCGCGTATTTGGCGGCCAGCAGCTGCAGCAATTGGCCGCCGGCGGTAAAGGCGCCGCCCAGCACCAGCCACAGCAGTTGCATGGCGTTGGGGAGGGTGAACGATGTGGCGATGGTGCCGGCCCCGTTGAACAGCAGCCCGTAACCGATGAGCACGCCGAGCATGGTGGTGCGCTTTTCCTGCTGGGCGAGCGACCGCATCAGGATGACGCTGGCCGCGGCGAGGAAGGCCACCGTGAAGGCGGCAAGGTGTCCGAGATGCAACTCGCGAAAACCTGGCCGCACCACCAGCATGACACCTGCAAAGCCGGCAACCACCGCCAGCCAGCGCCATGGACCGACCTTTTCTTTCAGGATGACGGTCGAGAGAATGGTAACGCAAAGCGGCGCCAGGAAGATCAGTGCATAGGTCTCGGCCAGCGGAATGGTGGTGAAGGCGTAGACGCTGAGCACGCCCGAGGCGATGCCGGCCCAGGCGCGGGCCTGCACCGCCCATGGCCGCCCGGTGCGCCAGAAGTCGCGCCAGCGCTCATCGACTGGGCGGCTGAAAAACAGGAAGCAGCCGGCAAACAGCGTGATGAAGAAGCCGATCTCGAAGACGGTGAACTGTCCGCCAAGGCTCTTGATAACGGCATCGCTGCACGAATAGCTTGCATAGGCGATGAGGGCGAGCAGGATTCCGTTCGTCACGTTTTTCCATTTCCGGGGAGAGTGCAGTGAAGGTATTGGCGCTCGGCGCGCATCCCGACGACATCGAGATATTCATGTTCGGTACGCTGGCTGCCTATGCCACGCAAGGCGCAGAACTGACTTTTGCCGTGGCCACGGATGGCGCCAAGGGCGGCATGGGCGACCCGAGCGTTCTGGCTCGTGTCCGCCGCGACGAGGCGGCGACCGCTGCGGCGCTGCTCGGCGCAACCCTTCGCTTTCTCGACTTTCCCGACGGCGAACTGGTGGCCGATGCGGCACTGATCGCTTCGCTGAAAGCGCTGATACGCGAGACAGCGGCGAATCTGGTGATCACGCATGCCCCCAACGACTATCACGCCGACCATCGCGCTTTGTCTGACGGCGTGCGCATCGCGGCATCCTTCACCGCTCCGGTGCTGCATGCCGACACGATGGGCGGCACTGGATTCTCACCGACGCATTATGTCGACATTTCCGCCCACGCCGATATCAAGACGCGGGCGATCCGCGCGCACCAGTCGCAGTGGCCGGAGCAATATGTCGACAGAGCGCGCGTCCAGAATGAGTTTCGCGCCGGGCAATGCAACAGCGTTCCCGGCTCTCTGGCCGAGGCCTTCCGATTCGAGCCGACATTTCCCTTCGCCGACATCCGCGCGCTGCTGCCGCCCGCGCCCCCTGTCCGGCCGGTGACGCCGCAGACGAAAATTGTAGGCGACCCCGGGTAGCAACTTCCGGGCGAGCCGTCCGGCAATCATTTCCCAACGATTTCAATCGCCGTTTCGCCATGTTGCGGCGCAGCGACGAATTCGCTTGCCTTGTTTAGTAAAAATTGCATCACTAAACAAATTACTAAACATCTGCGGCGCACCGCGCCGCCCTAGCGACGCATAGCGCGCCGTGTTTAGCCCCTCGGAGGAGCGAGGGTTAAGGGGTTCTTGAAACGGCCATCCGGGCGCGTTTCGCAAATGGGAGGAAGACATGAAATCGAGCTCGAAACTGGCGTTGGGGCTGGCCTCGGCGATTACCGCGTCGACAGCCGTCTCGAACGCGGCGCACGCTGAAGACCTGACGCTTTGCTGGGCCGCCTGGGATCCGGCAAACGCGCTGGTCGAACTGTCCAAGGATTTTACCAAGGAAACCGGCATCGGCATGAAATTCGAATTCGTGCCGTGGACCAACTATGCCGACCGCTTCCTCAACGAGCTCAACTCGCACGGCAAACTGTGCGACCTGATCATCGGCGACAGCCAGTGGATCGGCGGCTCGGCCGAGAACGGCCACTACGTCAAGCTGAACGACTTCTTCGACAAGGAGAAGATCAGCATGGACGACTTCGTGCCGGCAACAGTCGTCGGCTATTCCGAATGGCCGAAGAACACGCCGAATTACTGGGCGCTGCCGGCCATGGGCGACGTCGTCGGCTGGACCTACCGCAAGGATTGGTTCTCCAAGCCGGAGCTGCAGAAGGAATTCAAGGAAAAATTTGGCTGGGATCTCGGCCCGCCGACCACCTTCGACCAACTGAAGCAGGTCGCCGAGTTCTTCCAGAAGCGCGAGATAGACGGCAAGACCGTCTATGGCGCCTCTATCTACACCGAGCGCGGCTCGGAGGGCATCACCATGGGCGCCATGGACGTGCTCTACAGCTTCGGCTTCCAGTATGAAAACCCGAAGAAGCCCTACGAGATGGAAGGCTTCGTCAATTCGCCAGACGCGGTCAAAGGCCTGGAGTTCTACAAGTCGCTCTACGATTGCTGCACGCCTCCGGGTGCCTCGAACAGCTATATGGGCGAAGGCGTCGACGCCTTCAAATCCGGTCAGGTGGCCATGCACATGAACTTCGCCTTCACCTGGCCCGGCCTGCAGAAGGACGAGAATGTCGGCGGCGACAAAATCGGCTACTTCGTCAATCCGAAGGGTCCCGGCGGCGCCCAGTTCGCGCAGCTCGGCGGCCAGGGCATTTCGGTGGTGTCCTATTCAGACAAGCAGGAATCGGCGCTGAAATACATCAAGTGGTTCGCCAACAAGGATGTGCAGGCCAAATGGTGGTCGCTCGGCGGCTATTCCTGCCTGAACGCGGTGGTCAAGGACCCGGCCTTCCCGTCCAGCCAGCCTTATGCGCAGACCTTCCTCGACTCGATGGCGATCGTGAAGGACTTCTGGGCCGAGCCGAGCTACGCACCGCTGCTGCAGGCGTCGCAGAAGCGCTTCCACGACTATGTCGTAGCCGGCCAGGGTTCGGCCAAGGACGCGCTTGACGGCCTGGTCAAGGACTGGACGCAAGTGTTCCAGGACGACGGCAAGATGTAACCGGACCAACGGCTCCTCCCGAGCCTGACCCAGAGGCGGATGATTTTCAGGCCGAATCGACCAGAAATCATCCGCCTCGGGCTAAAAAGAGAGAGAGAGCATGATGTCGTCCGAAAACCGCTTCACACTTTTCGGCTTCATGCTCTTGGTCCCGTGCCGCCCTTGGCACGGGACGCAGTTCAGATAAATTCCAGTGTCGAGACTTGACGTGACCGAAGCAGGACTCACCATGCTCAATCGGACTGCGGAGAACGTTGCCCGGGCGACCCCGGAGCCGTTGGCCCGCAAGGTCCGGGGGATCAGCGACAAGGGCCTCGCCTGGCTGTTCATCTCGCCGACGATCCTGTTGCTCTTGGCCATCAACATCTTCCCGCTGTTCTGGGCGATCTACCTGTCCTTCACCAACTTCCGCGCGAACCGCCCGAACGAGGTGGTGAAAAACCTCGGCTTCGCCAACTACCAGCGCATCCTCGGCGACCAGGACATCTGGATCGCCATGCAGACGACGGCGCATTTCGTGTTCTGGACGATCCTGCTGCAGACGCTGATCGGTTTCACGCTGGCATGGCTGATCGACAGGAAGTTTCGCGGCCACGCCTTCTGGACGACCATCATCCTGGTGCCGATGATGCTGTCGCCGGCGGTGGTCGGCAATTTCTGGCGTTTCCTCTACGAGCCGCAGATCGGCCTGTTCGCCTACGCCATCTCGTTCGTCACCCGGATACCACCGACCGACATCCAGATGCTGTCCAACGTGTCGCTGGCGCCGTGGTCGATCATCATCGTCGACACCTGGATGTGGACGCCCTATGTCATGCTGATCTGTCTCGCCGGCCTGCGCTCCATCCCCGAATACATCTATGAAGCCGCCGAGGTCGACCGCGCGTCCAACTGGCGGCAGTTCTGGTCGATCACGCTGCCCATGGCGCTGCCCTTCATCATGCTGGCGGTGCTGTTTCGCGGCATCGAGAACTTCAAGATGTTCGACATGGTCAACCTGCTGACCGGTGGCGGGCCGGGCTCGACCACCGAGGTCGCCTCGATCACGCTGAAGCGGCAGGCCTTCGAGAGCTGGCGCACCGGATATTCCTCGGCCTTCGCCATCATCCTGTTCGTCGCGGTGTTTGGGCTGGCCAACATCTACGTCAAGGCGCTGAACAAGGTGAAGCAGAGATGAGCCTGACCACCGCCCACTCCGTCGTCGCCCCCTCGGCCAATTCGAAGCGGATCGCCGGCACGATCATCGTGCTCTACGCGCTGATCTCGATCGTGCCGCTGCTGTGGATCTTCGCCACCAGCTTCAAGACGCCGCCGGATTCGATCGCCTATCCGCCCAAGATTCTGTTCCAGCCGAGCATCGAGGGCTATTGCAACCTGTTCACGACGCGCACCAGGCAAACGCCCGAGTACATCAACTCGCTCGGACCCGCGACCGGTTTCTGCGACGAGACCTCGCGCAAGCGCAACATGGTGATTGCCGGCCCGTCCAATTTCCTGCCGCGCTTCGTCAATTCGCTGATAATCGCCTTCGGCTCGACCTTCTGCGCGGTCTTCCTCGGCACGCTGTCTGCCTATGGTTTCTCGCGCTTCAAGGTGCCGCTGGCCGATGACCTTCTGTTCTTCATCCTGTCGACGCGCTTCATGCCGCCGATCGCGGTCGCGATTCCCATCTACCTGATGTACCGCGAGCTCGGCCTGTCCGACACCGCGCTGGGCATGATCCTGCTCTACACGGCGGTAAACGTGTCGCTGGCGGTGTGGCTGCTGAAAGGCTTCATCGACGAGATCCCGCGCGAGTATGAGGAAGCGGCGATGATCGACGGCTACACCAGGCTGCAGGCCTTCTGGCGCACCGTGCTGCCGCAAGCCACCACCGGCATCGCCGCGACCGCCATCTTCTGCCTGATCTTCGCCTGGAACGAATATGCCTTCGCGGCACTGCTCACCTCCGGCACGGCGCAAACCGCACCGCCCTTCATCCCGACTATCATCGGCGAAGGCGGCCAGGACTGGCCGGCGGTGGCGGCCGGCACGACGATCTTCCTGGTGCCGATCCTGGTCTTCACCATCCTGCTTCGCAAACAATTGCTGCGCGGCATCACCTTCGGCGCGGTACGCAAATGATTGGTGTGTCAAGTCGACCCCCACTCCGTCGAGCTTCGCTCGACACCTCTCCCCCGATCGACGGGGTAGAGGAAGGACGCGAACTTCATTCAGGCAGGCTGCCTTCCTCTCCCTCCGGAGGGGGGAGAGGTGACGCTGCGAAGCAGCGACGGAGTGGGGGAACCACCTGGCAACCGTCTCGCCCCGTTGCCGGGCAGAAGGAAGGCAGCTACGCATGACGCGCCCAGCCATCTCCAAAAAGTCATCCTGGCCTCGCTGGGCCCGGCGCGGCCTGATGGAAAACATTGCGACGGCGCTCATCGCCGTCGGCTTCCTGATGCTGTTCCAGCCTTTCGCGCTCGCGCTCTACACCTACTCCTTCATCACTATGCTCGCCGGCACAGTGATGTTCATCATCGTCTCGAAATTCCCGGAATAATCATGGCCGAAATCCGCGTCCAACATTTGAGAAAGGCCTTCGGCGATTTCGTCGCCGTGCAGGATTCCAGCTTCATCGTCGAGGATGGCGAGTTCTTCGTCATGCTTGGCCCGTCGGGCTGCGGCAAGACGACGACGCTGCGCATGATCGCCGGGCTGGAACTGCCGACGGGCGGCCAGATCCTGCTCGGCGGCGAGGATGTCACCATGCGCCGGGCGCGCGAACGCGACATCGCCTTCGTCTTCCAGCTTTTCGCGCTCTATCCGCATATGAATGTGCGCAAGAACATCGGCTTCCCGCTTCTCGCGCAAGGCATGCCGTCGGCCGAGATTCGAAGCCGTGTCGAGGAAACGGCGAAGCTGCTGCGCATCGACCATCTGCTCAACAAATCGGTCTCGGGCCTTGCCGGCGGTGACCGCCAGCGCGTGGCGCTCGGTCGCGCCATCGTGCGACGGCCAAAATGCTTCCTGATGGACGAGCCGCTCGGCACGCTCGACACCGAATTCCGCGATCTGATGGTGCATGAGCTGCGCGAGCTGCACAACCGCATCCACGCCACCACCGTCTATGTCACGCACGACCAGATGGAAGCGATGTCGATGGCCGACAAGATCGCCGTCATGAACCATGGCGTCATCGAACAGTTCGGCAGCCCGCGCGAAATCTACGACCGCCCGGCAACCATGTTCGTCGCCGACTTCATCGGCTCGCCGCCGATGAATTTCCTGGGCTTCGGTGGCGGGCTGGCGAAGGGGGCGAAGGAAATCGTCGTCCAGGGCGCCAAGGTGGCGGTGCCGGAAGTGCGCGAGGAAATTGCGCCCGCCGACATGGCGCTCGGCATCCGTCCCGAGCACATCCGTTTCGACGATGCGTCGAAACTGCGCGGCACCATCTACGGCACCGAATATCTCGGCACGACGCAGATCGTGGCGGTGGAGACGGCGGACGGCATCATCAAGGCGCGGGTGCCGGCCGAAATCCGGCTCGCTGCCGGCGATCATGTCGGGCTGACGTTGAACAGCGTGCGGCTGTCGCTGTTCGACAAGGGCTCGGGTCGGGCGGTGCGCACCGCGATCCACGATACCGCCTCTCAAGGGAGAGCGCAGCATGGCTGACGTGCACATCAAGGGCGTGACCAAAAGCTTCGGCGACCATGTCGCCGTCGATGGCCTCGACCTTAACATCGCCGATGGCGAATTCGTCGTGCTGCTCGGCCCGACCGGCGCCGGCAAGACGACGACGCTGAGATTGATCGCCGGACTGGAGCGGCCGGATGGCGGCACGATCCATATTGGCGGCCACGATGCGACGACGCTGTCGCCGGCCGAGCGCGACACCGCCTTCGTGTTCCAGCAATATTCGCTCTACCCGCATCTGTCGGTCTACGACAACCTCGCCTTCCCGCTGCGTTCGCCAGCGCGGAAAGTACCGGAGGACCAGATTCGCCGCCGCGTCGAAGAGGTGGCGAAGATGGTGCGCATCCACCACAAGCTGAACAACCGCTCGACCAAGCTTTCGGGTGGCGAAATGCAGCGCGTCGCCATTGGGCGCGCGCTGGTGCGCAAGCCGTCGATCTATTTGATGGACGAGCCGCTGTCGTCGCTCGACGCCAAATTGCGCGCCGATCTCAGGCTCGAACTCAAGCGCATCCAAGCCGAGCTCGGCGCCACCATGCTCTATGTCACGCACGACCAGATCGAGGCGATGACCATGGCGGACCGCATCGGCATCCTCAACAATGGCGTGCTGGTGCAGATCGGCACGCCGCGCACCATCTATTCCGAGCCGGCAAACCTTCATGTCGCCGCACGGCTCGGCCAGCCGGCGATCAATCTGCTGCCAGCGGGACTGCTGCCTGATGGTGGGGCGCCGACCGGAACCAAGACCATCGGCGCGCGCACCGAGCATCTGTCGATCGAGAAGACCGCAAACGGCCATGCCGACGGCGTCGTCGACTGGGTCGAACATCTCGGGGACCAGAACCATCTGCATGTTACGGTCGGCCCGAAGAAACTGGTGACGCTCACCGACCCCGATACGGATCTGGCCGAGGGCGACAAAGTGGTGATCCGCTACCGCTCGCCGCTGTATTTCGGCGCCGACGGACAAAGGCTGATGTGAAGATTTCGGCGGTCTAGACGCCGGCTTCTGACTGACGATTGCGAATACGGGACGAACTCGATGAAGCACTTTTTCAACCGCAGAGAAACGATCGTCACCGAGGCGCTGGATGGCCTGTTGCGGACCATCGGTTCCGGCGATCTCGCGCGCCTCGACGGTTATCCCGAGATCAAGGTCGTGCTGCGCGCCGACTGGGACAAGGCGAAAGTTGCCGTCGTCTCCGGTGGCGGCGCCGGACACGAACCGTCCCATGCCGGCTTTGTCGGCAAGGGCATGCTGACGGCGGCGGTTTCGGGCAAGATCTTCGCCTCGCCCAGCGTCGAGGCGGTGCTGGCCGCCATCCGCGCGGTGACCGGCCCGGCCGGCTGCCTGCTGATCGTCAAGAACTACACCGGCGACCGGCTCAATTTCGGCCTGGCGGCCGAGAAAGCGCGCGCCGAAGGGTTTCGCGTCGAGATGGCGATCGTCGCCGACGACATCGCCCTGCCGGATATCAACCAGCCGCGCGGCGTCGCCGGCACCTTGTTCGTACATAAGATCGCCGGCCATTTGTCGGAGACCGGTCAGGACCTGGCAGCCGTTGCTACAGCCGCTCGCGTGGCGGCGAAGGACATCATCTCGCTCGGCATGTCGCTGTCGTCCTGCTCGATCCCCGGCCAGCCACATGAAGAGCGGTGCGGCGAAAATGACGGCGAACTCGGCCTCGGCATCCATGGCGAGCCGGGCGTCGAGCGCATCGCCGTGCAGAGCGCCGACAGACTTGTGGCGATCATGGCGGAGCGGCTGGCGGTGCGGCTCGACCCGAACGCCAGCCACGCGTTGCTCATCAACAATCTCGGCTCGGTGCCGCCGCTCGAAATGTCGCTGGTCGCCAATGCCGTGCTGGCCTCGCCGCTGGCCAAGACCGTGAAGCTTGCGATCGGCCCAGGACCGCTGATGACGGCGCTCAACATGAACGGTTTTTCGCTGTCGCTGATCAAGCTCGATGCGGCGCGCGAGGCAGCCTTGCTGGCGCCTGTCGGCCCACATGCCTGGATGCCGGCCAAAACCGTCGTCGCGCCGGCTATCGTGCCTATGGCGAAAGCGGCTGGAAACAGCGCAGCCCAAAGGGCCAGCCAGGATTCCGGCACCAGGCGTTTGATCATCACGGTCTGCGAACGGCTGATCGCGCTCGAAGAGACACTGAACGGGCTCGACGCCAAGGCGGGCGATGGCGATACCGGTTCGACGGTTGCGACCGGCGCGCGCAGCGTGCTGGAACGGCTCGATGCGCTGCCGCTGGCCGACCCTGCCGCCACGCTTGCGGCTATAGGCGATAGTCTGGGCGTCGCAATGGGCGGCTCCTCAGGCGTCTTGCTGTCGATCTTCTTCACGGCGGCGGCTCAGGCTTCGAACGGCGGAGCAACCCTGTCCAAGGCGCTGCTTGCCGGGCTTGACCGGATGACCTTCTATGGCGGCGCCAGGGTCGGCGACCGCACCATGGTCGATGCCTTGGAGCCGGGGCTGAAGGCGCTCGATGCCAAGGGGCTGGATGCCGCGGCTACAGCGGCACGGCACGGCGCCGAGGCGACCGCGGCCATGGAGAAGGCGAAGGCCGGGCGCTCCGCCTATGTCGGCACCAAATTGCAGGGCGTAGTCGACCCTGGCGCCCATGCCGTGGCCGAAGTGTTCGCGGCCGCCGCGCTGCATGCAACGGCCTGACGGCATGCTTAGATTGTCGAATGAAAACTCTTGCGATACTGCCGGCAGGATCGAAACCGGGAATCTGGACATGGCAGCGTTCGACCTTGCCAGGCTGATCACCGCCGCCGCGGACACGATCGCCGCTCACTCGGAAGAGTTGACCGCGCTCGACCAGGCGATCGGCGACGGTGACCATGGGCTGAACATGAAGCGCGGGTTTGAGGCCTTGCGTGCCGATGCCGAGGCGTTTTCGGCCAAGCCGCTGCCCGAGGCGCTGAAGGCGATCGGCACCAAGCTGGTGATGACGGTTGGCGGTGCATCCGGGCCGCTCTTCGGTACATTGTTCCTGGCGCTGGGCAAGGAGATTTCGGGAGAGCCGGATCGTGCCAATCTGGCGGCTGCTTTCGGCAAGGCAATCGAAGCTGTGGCCGCCAGAGGCAAATCCCAGGTCGGTCAAAAGACCATGCTCGATGTGCTGCAACCTGTGCAGGACGCGTTGGTCGAAGGAAAGACGGCCATGGAAATTGCAGATATCGCCGACATGGCTGCCGAGGCGACCGTGCCGATGAAGGCAACACGCGGTCGCGCCTCATTCCTCGGCGACCGCTCAATCGGTCATATGGATGCCGGCGGACGCTCTGTGGCGCTGCTGGTGCGGACCGTCGCCGAAACCGTCGAGGGCCAAGCATGAGCAATGTCGGCATCGTCATCGTCTCGCATTCCCCGCTGGTTGCCGAAGGCACGGCCGACATGGTGCGGCAGATGGTGGGCGACGAAGTGCCGCTTGCATGGTGCGGCGGAAACGGCCATGGCGGGCTCGGCACCAGCGTCGAAGCGATCATGGGCGCCATCGACAAGGCGTGGTCGGAGGCGGGCGTCGCCATACTGGTCGATCTCGGCGGCGCCGAGACCAATTCGGAAATGGCGGTGGAAATGATCGGCGAGCCGCGGGCGCAGAAGATCATCGTCTGCAACGCGCCGATCGTCGAAGGCGCGGTGATGGCTGCGACGGAGGCGTCCGGCGGGGCCTCACTGAAGGAAGTGGTGGCGACGGCGCATGAATTGTCGCCGTCGTGAGCGAACGGGAATTTTGAGCGCATGTCCGCATTTGCCGAGGCCGCCGTCCTGATCACCCACGAGGTAGGTCTGCACGCGCGCCCTTCGGTGAAGTTCACCAAGCTTGCCAAGAGCTTTGCCGCCGAGGTGGAGATTGCGCTTGCCGCCAACGGCCCATGGTTCGACGCCAAGAGCATCGTCAAGGTGATGGCGGCCAGGGCGCCGAAAGGCACCATGCTGCACATCCGGGCCACAGGCGACGGCGCCGATGATGCCGTGAGAGCGCTGGCCGAGCTGGTGCGACGCGGTTTCGACGAGGATGCGGGCCATGCCCGAACCGCTTAGGCTGCAAGGCATTTCGGCGTCGGCCGGCTATGCCGAGGGGCCGTTGTTCAACCTCGACAACGGCACCGCGCACTACACGGGCAAGGCGAGCGCCGCGGACGAGAAGGCCGCATTGGAAGCAGCTATCGCCAGCGCGACGGACCGGCTCGCGACCCTGATCGAAACCGCCGATGACGAGGCCGCCGGAATTCTCGAATTCCAGCTCGCCATGCTTGGGGACGAGGCACTGACCGGCCCGGCTTTTGCCGCGATCGCGTCCGGCATGCCGGCTGACATGGCCTGGCGACAGGCGCTGGACGCCGAGATCTCCGGCTACGAAACGTCAGACCAGGACTATTTCCGGGCTCGCGCCGCCGATATCAGCGATATCCGCGACCGCGTGCTGCGCGCCCTTACCGAGGAGCAGGAGAGGGCTCCACCAGCGGGCGCCATTCTCTATGGCGAGGACATCGCGCCGACGCGCTTTCTCGAGACCGACTGGAGCACCGGCGGCGGCATCGCGCTGAGGGCCGGCAGCGCCGCCAGCCACGTCGCCATGCTGGCGCGCTCGCGCGGTGTGCCGATGGTGGTGGGGCTTGGCGCTTCGCCGGCTAATCCCGTCGGTCTGGCTCTGCTCGATGCGGAGCATGGCGGTATCGTGGTTTCGCCGACGACGACCGAGATCGAAGCGTTCCACCGGTCCTCGTCCTCGTTTGTGGCACATCTAGACAAGGCCGGAGCCTATCTCGCGAAACCGGCGGTAACCCGGGCCGGCACGACGGTGCGCGTGCAGGTCAACATCGCCGATCCGTCCGAGGTCGATGGCATCGACATCTCGACCTGTGATGGCGTCGGGCTGATGCGCACCGAATTCCTGTTCGGCAAGGCGCCGCCGGACGAGGAGACGCAATACCAGGCCTATCGCAAGGTGCTGGAATGGGCAGGCGACAAGCCGGTGACCATCCGCACCGTCGATGCCGGCGGCGACAAGCCGGTGCCGGGCTTCACCGTCGAGGAGAGCAACCCGTTCCTCGGCCTGCGCGGCATCAGGCTGTCGCTGGCAAGGCCGGAGGTGTTTCGCGTACAGATCAGGGCGCTGCTGCGCGCGGCGGTGCACGGCAATCTGAAGGTGATGTTTCCGATGATCGCCGTCGCGGAGGAGTACCAACGCGCCGCCGCTCTGTTCGTGGAGGAGCAGGCCGGGCTTGCCGCGCGCGGCGTAGCGTACAAAATGCCGCCGCTCGGGATCATGGTCGAGGTGCCGTCGGTGGCGATCGCGCCGGAAGCGTTCGCCGATGTCGCCTTCTTCTCGATCGGTTCGAACGATCTGACCCAATATGTTATGGCCGCCGCCCGCGACAACGCTGCCGTGGCACACCTCAATTCGGTGCGTCATCCTGCCGTGCTGCGGTTGATCGCGGGGGTGACCGCGTTCGGCCTGCGCGCGAAAATCCCAGTCAGCCTGTGCGGCGATGCCGGCGGCGATCCGGCATCGATCCCGGCACTGCTCGAGGCCGGCCTGCGGGATCTCTCGGTGGCTCCCGCCCAACTCGCCATGGCCAAGGCGGCCATCTCAGATGTTTCGGTCTAGGGTGACTGAGATGGCCGACAAGACACCAGAAGCCGGCTCCGAAGAGGCGATCCGCGCCTACAAGACGATCCTGTCGCAGGTCATCGACCAGCGTCCGTCGGGCATGCGCCAGCGCCTTGCCGATGCGCTTGGCAAGCACCGCAGCTTCGTCACCCAGATTTCCAGCGCGGCCTATTCGACCCCGATCCCATCAAAACATCTGCCGGCTATTTTTTCGGTCTGCCATTTCAGTCCGGCCGAGCGCGATCAGTTTCTGGCTGCCTATCATCTGGCGCATCCCGGCAAGATGTCGGTTGCGGCAGGCATGCGCAAGACCCGGCATGTCTCGCTGATCGTGCCCGATTTCGGCGACGACAAGCAGAACGCAGCGCTCGACAGGGCGATCAACGAATTCATCCAGAAGATCACCAGCATCACCGGCAGGAGTGGTGGCTGATCGTGTTGTGTCGGGAGGACACATGAAGAAGTTTATGAATTCCGTCGACACGGTGCTGACCGAAAGCCTCAACGGCTTCGTTGCAGCCCATGCCGACATCCTGGTGCTGGGCGAGGAGCACAAATTCATTCGCCGCAAGGTGCTGAAGCCGGGGAAAGTGGCGCTGATCTCGGGCGGCGGTTCCGGCCACGAGCCGTTGCATGCCGGCTTTGTCGGTCAGGGCATGTTGGACGCCGCCTGCCCCGGCCAGGTCTTCACCTCGCCAACGCCGGACCAGATACTGGCGGCGGCCGCCGCCGTCGATACCGGCGCCGGCTGCCTGTTCATCGTCAAGAACTATGAAGGCGACGTGATGAATTTCGACATGGCCGGCGAAATGGCCGACGGCGTCCTGCAGGTGGTGATCAATGATGACGTCGCCGTCGAGAATTCGTCCTTTACGACCGGCCGGCGCGGCGTCGCCGGCACGCTGGTGGTGGAGAAGATCGTCGGCACCGCCGCCGAGCAAGGCATGGCGCTGGCGGATCTCAAGGCGCTCGGCGGTCGCATCAACAGCGCGACGCGTTCGATGGGCGTGGCGCTGACCAGTTGCACGGTGCCGGCGGCCGGCAGGCCGACCTTCGAGATTGGTGATGGCGAGATGGAATTCGGCGTCGGCATTCATGGCGAGCCCGGCCGGCGTCGCGACACGTTGAAAAGCGCCGATGCGATCGCCGAAGAGATTTGCGCCGCGATCCTGGGCGATCTCGGCGACAGGGCGAAAGGCCCGGCACTGTTGTTCATCAACGGCTTTGGCGGCACGCCGCTGATGGAGCTCTATCTGATGTACAACAGCGCCCGAAACATCTTCGAAAAACAGGGCGTGACGGTGACCCGCTCGCTGGTCGGGTCCTACGTGACATCGCTCGACATGGCCGGCTGCTCGATCACGCTGACCATGCTGGATGACGAGGCAACGTCAATGTGGGACGCGCCGGTGCAAACAGCCGCGCTGCGCTGGGGACTGTAACGGAGGGGCCTTGCCCATATCCCGAACAGGCGGCTTATGAACTTGCCTTAGCCTGCGGGACCGGACGGACCGTTACCCGCAGTCACGCCGACAGATTGCCCGCCTGCAGCGCGGCTTGCCTTGCGGCCGACCGCTCCGGCTTCATCCAAACCGAAGCCGTAGAAGTCTTATCGCGGTATCGGCAGCGACGGCCCGGCCACCACGCTGGACAACTTTCCTGCCTTGCGCAGCACGGGCGCTTCATACTTTTTCTTGGCCATTCCAAACACCCTTTTCAGTCCAGTGCAAAAGAATGGACCGAAACCGTGGAAAGTCAATTCATGAGCTGGTTCTGCCACCACACGCTGGCTTCATGCATGCTTTTCTGCAACATACGCTCCTCTGAGTTGGTTGTTTGACGCAATTCCGGACGGGAATTGCTGATGTGGGCGAACGCAATCCGGGTTTGATGCTGCCATCTCTTGCGCCTGCCGATGAAAAACTGCTGCTGACCTTCGCCGACCCGGAGGCGACGGTTGCCATTGGCCGTGACGTTGCTGCCGAAAGCTTGCTGGCACTGCTCGCCAATGCCGAGTTCCACGGCGTGCTGCCGATCATGCTGCGCAAGCTCAGCGAGATCGGCGACGCCCAACTGCCTGCGGACGCAGCCTTGCGGCAAAAGCTGTCGGAACTGCGTGATCGCTCGACGCTGGCGACCGGCCAATCGATGCTGCTGCAATATCATGGCGACCGCATCATGAAGGCATTGGCGGCGAAAAATGTTCCGGCCCGCATCGTCAAGGGTCCGGTCTTCGCACGCAAACTTTACCGCCACGCCGCTGACCGGCCGTTCACCGACATCGACATTCTGGTCGAGCCGGCCAGCATCATTGAAGCCAACACGGTGATTGCCGGATGCGGCTTCGAGCTCTGGAGCGGCGAGGCGCAGTCGCAGGATCTGCAGGAGTTCAAGTGGCTGGAGAAGGAGAATACCAGCCTGCTGATCGAACTGCACGGCAACCTGGTGCATGATTCCGGCATGCGGCGGCGGCTGTCGCTGGGCTTTCGCGAATTGCAGATCATCGACGGCAGCGAGGCCGACACGCCGGCCGCGCTGCTGACCATCGCCATTGTCCACGCCGCCGGCGGGCACAAGTTCCACCGGCTGCAGCTTTGCGTCGATGTGCTGCAGGGCGTGCGCGCGCTGCGGTCGCCCGCGGATGAAGACCGGCTTTTCGAGGCGGCGCGCATCAGCGGCATCGAGCTCGAACTGGCGACGGTTCTCAATGTGACGGGGCGGCTGTTTGATGCACCGCGCGCGATCGAACTGGCCGACCGCATCAAGCCCGACCTCTCGATATTTTTGGCCAAATGGCTGATCACCGGCGATACGCTGCTCGGCGTCAATTCCAGGGACAAGATGCATTCGCGCCTGCGCCGCGACGCCTTCCGCTGGATCCAGCGCCTCGCCAGGCCAAAGCCGCATTCTGCCTGAAGTGTGCTTTAGTCCCGCGCCGCCAGCGCCGAGCGGATCAGCGGGGCCGCCTCGGCCGGGTTCGCGCCGACTTCCAGGGTAAATGTCGGGACGGCTTTGACCAGCGTTGCGATGGTTGCCATGCGGCGCTTCTGCGCCGGCAAAAGGCCGGTCATGCCGGTCCTGACATTGTCGGTGGCAAGCGCCACCATGGCGTCTGTCCTGGTCATGGGCACGAGCCGGGTTTGCGCGTCCGCCGAGCGGGCGAGATGAAACAGTGCCGCAACCGGTCTGCCGACAGTTTCCTCGATGCGGATGATCTCGGCGAGACGTTCCAGCGAGACGGCCTGCTCGCCATTGGCGTCCCATTTGTCGCCAAGGCAAGGCGCCACGAAGGGCAGCATTGCCGCGGTGTGGCGGTGGACCTTCACCTTGCGCGGCAAGCCCCAGGCCGTGATGCCGCCACCGGCCAAAACCTTGAGGATCATGGCGTCATCCGAGCACAGGCCGAAACCTTGCGACGCCAGCGCCAGCGACGTCGTCGACTTGCCGGTGCCGCTCGGCGCATGGATCAGCACGAGCGCCTCGCGGCCGGGCAATGTCAGGCCGGCGGTGTGCAGCATGTGCTGGTCGCCGGCATCAAGTGCTGCATCCAGCACCATCATCAGCACCGTCCATTTGACCTTGGCATCGGGATGGACTCGTATCTCGGCCCAGCCTCCATCGGCATTGATCGAGACGGTCTGCAGGCCGGGAAAGACCAGATGAACGGTGCCGCCACCGTCGATCAGCCGGCAATGGCCGTCCTCCGGCACCTCGCCGTCGAAAGCGAGTTTTCCGGCAGGCGATTCCGGTAACTCCCGCGTCTCGACGATGTCGACGCGGAAATCGGGCTCGACCGGCCCGCTCACGCGCAACGTGCCGAGCAAGAGGTCGAAGCTCGGCCAGAGATCGGCCCGCGGGGCCGATATGCTGATGACCTGGCCCTGGAGATCATAGCAGAAGGTGGTCGCCGGACCGGTCAAGCAGCGTGCGCCTTTCCGGCATCGGCGTGATGGCGATAGATCTGCACCATGCCGGGGAGGCTGTCCGAGACCACCGGGCGGCCATCGAGACAGACCCAGCAATGGGCAGACATACGCGGCGCCTGCATCGACTTCGGATCGACGCCGAAGCGCAGATCCGGATCGAAGCCGGCAAAGCGCAGGAAGCGGTGGGCGAGCAGGCCCTCGCGCAGGCATCTGCGGTCGCGCATCAGCCAGGGGTGCCGGACGGTCCGGTTGACGGCAGCGACGATGTAGGCTGACGACAGGCCGCGATAAGGGGTGGGTGCGCTGAGCGGCGCCCATTTCAGCACCGATTCGAAGCTGCGGCGGCCGATCAGGGTCGGCATCAGCCGCGCGCTTGCCCATAAATGGACACGAAACAAAGCGCGCAGGAGAACGCCGTCCACCATCAGGGAGCCGGGTCGGCGAGAATGCCTTCGCTCACCAGTTCGGCGGCCAGCGCCGCCATGTCCTGGTCGAGCGTGCCCTTGTCGACCTCGAACTCGTCAGACAACAGGACGACGATCTGGTCAAGGCTGCGGGCGCCGTCCACCTTGTCGAGAAAGGCTTCGGTGGTGCCGTTGCAGGTGTAAAGCTGGCCGCTGCGCGCCAAGAGCACGACGGCGCCATCGCCGACATGCTGGACCGAGGCGTCGTCCGCCAGCCGCAGAACCATTTCAGAACCGATTTGGGCCATGGAGCCCCTCCACCATTTTCCTGGAGAGCAGATAGCGCGGCGATGCGGGTCTGTCCATTGCGCGGGCGAGAGGGAGAACAGGCCGGCCTGACCGTTCTGTGGCAATCCGGCAACGCCACCATCCTCACGACACAGGCGACCGAAGCCTAATGGAGACATCCAATTTCAGATTGTGGTAACTTCCACATCATTCAGAGCCTGAGAACAGGGAAGCACCCCAGAAATCGTCGGTGATTGCAGCTGGTAATCACCGCCGCAAACCGTCAAGCCGGCTATCTCGCAGGGTCAAGGTCTTGCTTTTCTTACCTAAAGTAAGCTATGCAGTCGCGGGGTTTTGGGAGAGCATTGGGTATGCGTTACAATTGGGAGCGGGCGCCGACCGCGTTCGAACGTCATCGAAAAGCGTTGGCAGCCGCCATATTGATTGCGGGTGGCGTCGGGCTGATGCTGGCGGCCTTGCCGCTTTAAGAGCTGATATCCGACACGAACGCCCTGCTTTCTCCGGGCGCATGAGCTTTTTCTGCCTGCCACAAGGGGGGCCGCGGCTTAGCGTGCCTGGCCGGTTACGGCGATGAAGCGGCGGTCCCGTCCTTCGAAGCCCTGGCTGAAGCGCTGCACCAGCACGGCCAGTACCGCCGGCTTGTCGGGCGGGGCGTATTCGTAGGATTCCGACAGGCTGTAGGAGGTCGGGCAGTTGCGCGAGCCCGGCACGGCCTTGTCCTCGTGCAGCACCTTGAACGGCTTGCCGTCCTGCCCCTGCAGCGACAGGCGGAAGCCGCGCGCCTTGCCCGTCTTGTCCCCTTGAAGTGTCTTGTCGCCTTGAAGTGTCTTGTGCCCCTGAAGAGGCTGGTCGCCTTCCTTGGCGTCATCAAAGCTTGCCGAGCAATCCTCCTTGCTGTCGGCCAAAATCTCATCGAGCTGGATGGTCGAAATCTGTGTTTCGCCATAGAACGGCGACAGCCATTTCTGCGCGGCCTGCTCGAGGCGGGGGATGTCGTTGTACTCGACCGTGTCGTCCGGGAAGGTGAACCTGTCGGAGGCCGTGCGCGTGCCGCGCTCGGCGATGCCGTATTTGGCCAGGATTGGCGCGGCCTGCTTTGCGGCCTGCGCCCGTGCCTGCTCCACCGTCGTGGTCGCCTCTTCCGATTCATCGAGGACAAGGATCGGCTTGCCGCCGACGAACTCGTCTGTGCTTGTGTCGATGATGTCGATCTGCGACCAGCCGGAAAGGGCAGCGTCGACCTCGCCATATTGCTCGAAGGCGAAATATTTGCCGTCGGGGGAAAAGCCGATGATGCGCCGCGCGGCGGCATCGCCGGCCTGGGCGGCGGAAACGATCGTCAACAGCAGCGCTGCTCCAACGGCAGATCCAACCCCGTATCGTACCGTCATTGCGCGCCCTGCCCCGATTTCAAACCCGGCCATGGTGCCTGCAATTTATGGCCAAGGCGAGATCGGCCAAGCCCCAAATTTCGGGAAAGACATGGCATTTGGGGAAAGACGTGGCCGGGAAAACCCGCATAGGCTATTGCAACATAGAGAGTTTTCCCGAGGAGGGATGAATGGCGTCACGCTACCACGAGGTCTATGACGGCTGGAAACGCGACCCGGAACAATTCTGGGCCGCTGCCGCCGAGGCGATCGACTGGTATTCGCCGTGGACCAGCGTCTTCGATGCCAAGGCGGGCGTTTACGGGCGCTGGTTCAACGGCGCCACCTGCAACACCTGCTTCAACGCTCTCGATCGCCATGTCGCAGGCGGCCGCGCCGACCAGATCGCACTTATCTACGACAGCGCGATCACCGGCACGGTCAAGAAATTCACCTATGCCGAATTGAAGCGCGAAGTGGTAGCGCTGACTTCGGTGCTCAAGAACCGCGGCATTCGCAAAGGCGACCGCGTCATCATCTACATGCCGATGGTGGCCGAAGCGACGATCGCGATGCTTGCCTGTGCCCGCATCGGCGCGGTGCATTCGGTGGTGTTCGGCGGCTTTGCCTCGCACGAGCTCGCCACCCGCATCGACGACGCTAAGCCGAAGCTGGTCATCTCCGCGTCCTGCGGCCTGGAGCCTGGACGTGTCGTGGCCTACAAGCCGCTGCTCGACAAGGCGATCGAAATGTCCCGCCACAAGCCGGACGCCTGCCTGATCCTGCAGCGCGACCAGCTGCGCTGCGATCTGAGGGAGCATTACGATATCGATTTTGCCGACGCCGTTGCCCGCGAGCGGGCGGCGGGCGCCAACGTCGATTGCGTTCCGGTACTGGCTACAGACCCGCTCTACATCATCTATACCTCCGGCACGACCGGCCAGCCGAAGGGCATCGTGCGCGACAATGGCGGCCACATGGTCGCGCTCAAATGGACGATGGAAAACGAGTTCGGCGTCAGACCGGGCGAAGTATTCTGGGCGGCCTCCGATGTCGGCTGGGTGGTCGGCCATTCCTACATCGTTTACGGACCGCTGCTGCATGGTGCGACAAGCGTGCTGTTCGAGGGCAAGCCGATCGGCACACCCGACGCCGGCACCTATTGGCGGGTGATCGCCGAACACGGCGTTGTCGCGCTGTTCACCGCGCCGACAGCCTTTCGCGCCATCAAGGGGCAGGACCCCAAGGGCGAATTCGTGCCGAAATACGATCTGTCGAAATTCCGCACTCTGTTCCTGGCCGGCGAACGCGCAGACCCGGAAACCATCAAATGGGCGGAGCAGAAACTCAACGTGCCGGTGGTCGATCATTGGTGGCAGACCGAGACCGGCTCGCCGATGACCATCAACCCGGCAGGCCTCGGCCTGCTGCCGGTGAAATACGGCTCGCCCGGCGTGCCGATGCCGGGCTACGACATTCGCGTGCTCGACGATGCCGGCCATGAAGTGCCGCGCGGCACGCTTGGCAATGTGGTGGTGAAACTGCCGCTGCCGGCCGGCTGCCTGCCGACGCTGTGGAATGCCGACGAGCGTTTCCGGCAGGCCTATCTCGAGGAGTTTCCCGGCTTCTACAAGACGGCCGATGCCGGCATGATCGACGAAGACGGCTACCTCTATGTCATGGCGCGCACAGACGACATCATCAATGTCGCCGGACACCGGCTGTCGACCGGGGCCATGGAGGAGGTGCTTTCAGCGCATTCCGATGTTGCCGAATGCGCCGTCATCGGCGTCGCTGACGCTATGAAGGGCCAGGTCCCGCTCGGCTTCGTCGTGCTCAATGCCGGTGTGTCGCGCGATACCGCTGCCATCGAACGCGAAGTGGTGGGGCTGGTGCGCGAACGGATCGGCCCGGTCGCCGCCTTCAAGACGGTGGTGACGATCAAGCGCCTGCCGAAGACGCGCTCCGGCAAGATCCTGCGCGGCACCATGCAGAAGATTGCCGACAAGGAAGAATGGACGATGCCGGCGACAATCGACGATCCCGCCATTCTTGACGAGATCACCGCGGCGCTCAAAGCCCGCGGCATCGGGGTCTGACGGCCCCAGTGGCGTTGTTTCAGCGGTCCAGACCTCCCCGGCCGGCGCCGCGCGAGCGCCTGGAAATGGATATGGACGACACCGTCGTCTACGCGATCGGCGACGTGCATGGCTGCTACAAGGAATTGCTGTCGCTGGAGCAGAAGATCCAGCTCGACGCGCTGCAATTTCGCGGCCGCAAGATTATCGTCATGCTCGGCGACTATATCGATCGCGGGCCGCAATCGTCGCGCGTGCTCGACCACCTCTTGGCGCTGCCGCCAACAGAGTTCCTGCGCGTCTGCCTGGCGGGAAACCACGAAGTGGCCATGCTGAACTATCTCGACGGCTATCTGTCGCGGGACCGCTGGCTGGCGGTCGGCGGCCTCGAGACGCTGTTTTCCTATGGGGTCGATCCGGCGCGGCTTGCCAGCCTCTATGCCTTGAGCGACGAGGTCGACCGGCGCGTGAAGGAAGTCATTCCGGCCAGCCATATCGACTTTCTGCGCAGCCTGCCGGTGCTGCTCTGTTCGGATAAATTCGTTTTCGTCCATGCCGGCATCAGGCCGGGTATCGACCTGGTCGCACAGGATGAGCAGGACCTGCTCAACATCCGCGACGAGTTCTTCAACGCCGCCTATCTGCTCGACCGCTTTGTGGTGCATGGGCACACGCCGGTCGATATCCCCAGGCTTGACGGGCGAAGGCTCGGCATCGACACCGGCGCCTTTCAAAGCGGCCGGCTGACAGCGCTCAGGATCGCCGGTAAATTCGGCAAGCTGATCTTTTCCTGACCTGCCGTGCTTCTTCGTTTGAGCGTGATCCTTTCCGAAAACCGGATCCGCTTTTCCGGATCACGCTCCTTTTCAGGATCGCGCTCCGTTCAGGCCGCGGTCTTGGCCCGCACGTCCGATTTCTCCAGATAGTAGGTCGAATAGCGGTCGAAGAACTTTTCCGAGCCGCCGAGCGAGCCGTATTTCGGCAGCTTCTTCAGATCGACCTTGTTGAGCACGGCGCCGACGACCTTGCTTGCGACGTAGGGTTCCTGCTCCAGCAGCGAGCGCACCATGGCGCGCGGCGTGCGGCCCCATTCGGCAACCAGCACGAAGCCGTCGACCAGCGGCGCAAACGCCTTGGCGTCGACCACGGGGCCAAGCGGCGGCAGGTCGACGATGATGTACTCGAACGTCTCCTTGGCGTTGTCGATGAAGCGCCGCATGCCGGCCGACGACAGCAGCTCGCTGGTATGCGAGAACTGCCCACGCAGCACGGCCGGGATGATCGCCAGCTTGGTCTGGCGGTCGACCTTGCCGACCGACTGCCAGGTCTGGCCGTTGACCACGGCCTCCATCAGCCCCTGCTCGGCCTCCATGCCGAGGTTGCGGCTGAGGCCAGGATTGCGCAGATCGGCGTCGATCAAAAGCGTCTTCGAGCCGTTGGCGGCCAGCAATCCGGCGAGATTGGCGGCGACCGTAGACTTGCCCTCGCCGGGCAGGACCGAGACCACGCCTATGACCCGGCTGCCTTGCCCTTCCATGACGACGTCGAAGGCGATCTTGGCGTTGCGCAGCGTTTCGGAGAACATCGATGCCGGCGCATCGACGCTGACCCGCAAGCGCGCCCGTTTCTCGGCCGCCGACAATGTGTTGGCGCCTTTGGCATCCGCCGCACCGTCGTCGGCGTCCTTGCCGAGCCTGCCGCCGATCATCGGCAAATAGCCGAGGAATTTGAGGCCGACGCGATCGCGAATGTCCTCGCCGGTCCTGAAGAAGCGCTCGTTGAACTCATTCAGGCCACCAAAGCCGGCGCCAAGCAGCACGCCAAGCACCAGCGACAGCGCCAGCACCCTGGAGGTGCGCGGGCTTGAGGCGGAAAGCGGCGTTGAGGCATCCGAGATGATGCGGACCTTGCCGACCGGGAAGGATTGCTGCTGCGAGGCCTCCTCGTAGCGGCTAAGGAAAGTCTGGTAGAGCGTGGTCAGCGCCTGCGCCTGCTGATCGAGCTCGCGCAGTTTGACCTGGCTCTGGTTGTCGATGGAGCTCTTGCCGGCCGCGTCGGCGATCTTCTGCCTCAGTGAGGTCTCGCGTGAAAGCGCGACTTCATATTCATTGCGATAGCTTTCGGTCAGCTGCTTCAACTCGCCGAAAATCTGGGTCGACAGGTCGGCCTTCTCCTTGGCCAGCGCCACCGCCTGCGGATGGTCGGCGCCGAAATTGGCCGTCACGTCCTGCAGCCGCTTGGCGACTGTGAGATAGCGGGTCTTGAGCGTTGCAATGACGGAGCTTGCCGGCTGATCGCTTGAGATGGCGGAATCGTTGAAGGCATTGTCCGAGCCGCTTTCGACGATGGTCTTGTATTGCTGATAGCGGGCGCTGGCGCGCGCCGTATCGGCCTGCGCGACGATCAGTTGCGCGGTGAGATCGGCAATCTGCTTGTCGCTGATCAGCTGGCCGTCGCTGTTGGCGGCCAGACCATGCTCGGCCCTGAATTTCTCGACCGCCATAGCGGCCGCCTGTGAGTTCTGACGAAGCTCGGTCAGCCGGCCCTGCAGCCAGACCGCAGCGCGCTCGGTGGCGTCGAAGCTGGCATTGAGCTGGTCGGCGAGATAGGCGTCGGCATAGGCCTTGGTGATGGCGGTGGCGAGTGCCGGATTGGTCGACTGGTAACCGATGGCGAGCACATAGGAGCGGCCGTTGCGCTGCGCCAGCACCTCGCTCTGCAGCTTCAGCACGGCATAGTCGTGGCGCGCCGTCTGCATCATGGCCTGGCGTGTCGCCTCATCGACGTTTTCCATGCCGGGAATCTGCTCGGCGGAACTTGAGCGGAAATAGCCGATCACGCCGCGCACGAAGCCGATGCCCTTGACCAGCGCCGATTGCGGCGGGTTCATGAACTCTGCGTTCTGGTCGAGTTTCAGCTTGTCGACCACCACCGAGGCCAGCCGCGCCGAGGTGATGATTTCGATCTGGCTGAGCAGGGCGGCGTCGGTCTGCATGGTGACGGATGCAGCCGAGATGTCGTCGATGACCTTGTTCAGGCCTTCGTCGATCAGCACGCTGGCGACCGACATGTATTGCTTGGGCGTGGTCTGCAGATAGAGCAACCCCAGGAACAGGCCAATGATGGCGCAGACTGCCACCACCTTGACCTGACGCGCCGCCATGCCAAGCAGGCGCTCGACGTCGATGAAGTCTTCACCCTTTTCCTGATCGGGGTTGGGCAACGGCATCCTCTTGTCGAGAGGAAAGCTGGCATAATTCATCTTCGATCCAATTCTAGGTTACAGGCGCCGGAGCGAGACGGGGCACCTCGCCCGGAGCTGCGGAGATCGGGGGCAAGATATGCAACGCAAGCTTCATGCCATCTGGCGCCGGGCCTGAGCGGCCTGGCGTGCAGGCACGAGCCGCGCCATCGTCCAAACGCATATGCCCTCGAAAGATGGGCATTATGCGGCCACTTCCTGACGCTCATGCGACCGCACGAACGCCTGCAGCATTTCCAGCACAGGTCCCTTCATGTCGTCGCGCGCCAGCGCGAAGGCGATGGTGGCCTCTATGAAGCCTTCCTTGGAGCCGCAGTCGAACATGCGGCCATTGAAAGGCTGGGCAAAGAAAGACTGGCTTTTCGCCAGCCGCACCATGGCATCGGTAAGCTGGATTTCGTTGCCGGCGCCGCGTTGCTGGTTGCCCAGCAGCGAGAAGATCTCGGGCTGCAGGATGTAGCGGCCGTTGATGTAGTAATTCGACGGCGCATTGGCCGGCGCCGGCTTTTCGACCATGGCCGTCACCTCGAAGCCGCTGCCTGTCTCGGCGCCGCGCCCGACGATGCCGTATTTGCTGGTCTCGCTGGGATCACAGCGCTCGACGGCGATCACATTGCCGCCGGTCTGCTGATAGAGATCGACTGTTTCAGCCAGGCAACCTCGGCGGCCGAACGACACCATATCGGGGAGCAGCAGGGCGAAGGGCTCGTCGCCGATGACTTCGCGTGCGCACCACACCGCATGGCCGAGACCATGTGGCGACTGCTGGCGGATGAAGCTGGTGGCGCCGGCCACGGGCAGCATGCTTTCGAGCGCCTCCAGCTGGGTCTTCTTGCCGGTTTGTTCGAGCGTTCCAATCAGTTCGGGGTGCAGGTCGAAGTAGTCCTCGATGACAGCCTTGTTGCGGCCGGTGACGAACACGATGTGCTCGATGCCGGCTTCGAAGGCCTCGTCCACCGCATATTGGACGACCGGCCGGTCGACCACGGGCAGCATCTCCTTCGGAATCGACTTGGTTGCCGGCAGGAACCGTGTTCCAAGCCCCGCCACAGGGATGACTGCCTTCCTGATTTTCTTCATCGCAAATTCCTTCTGAGCAGATCGATTTCAGCCTGTTGCAGGCCATGAACAAACGTCTTCATGTACTCGCCCTCCTTACCTCTCCGCGCCGACGGCAAACTGCGCCGCCACCCTTTTGAGGCGGACGGCGATCGGCATCGACATGTGCCTGACAGCCGCCGGATCACTTAGCGCGGTGCGTATCGCTTTCAACGGCGAACGCGCCTTGATGTGCTGGACCAGCGACAGGAACGATGCCGCCTTGCGCAGGCTGCGGGCGCGTTTGGCGAAGGCGGCCGCAGCAGCAGCGTCCATGGAATTGGTCTCGGCGAAGACCGCGTCGGCCTTGCGCATCGCCTCGATATGGTGAAGCTCGAGCACGCGCGAGATCGAGCCCGTGCGGATGTGGTAGATATAGCCGGTCGTCGGCTCGACCACGCATTTTCCGCCCTTGGCCAGCGCGTTGGCGAGCAGGATGTAATCCTCGCCGATGCTCAGACTTTGATCATAGCGAAGGTCGTTTTCGATCAGGAAACGGCGCTGGAAGATCGGCTTGAGATAGCCAAGGTTGAACGTGGATTCGAAAACGATGTTGCCAGCGATGTAGTCGGCGAGCGTGATTTCACGCAGGCCCTCCAGATATTTGGCGGGAAACATCGTCGCTTCGGCAATGCCGTCCTCGCGCACCACCTGGAGGTTGTCGACGGCGATTACAGCGCCCGCACTTTCGGCTCGCGCGATCATGGCGGCGAGCCGCCCGGGCAGGACGGCATCGTCGGAATCGAGCACCGCGACCCAGCGGCCTGTGGCGAGGTCGAGGCCGGCATTCCTGGCGCCGCCAGGGCCACGATTTGCCGGCAGCGCAACCACTTTGACGACATCTTTTGGATAGGCTCTTGCGACGTCGAGCGTGTTGTCGCGCGACTGGTCGTCGGCGACGATGATTTCGACGCTGACATCGCGCTGGGCCATGGCGCTTGCGATCGCCCGGTCGAGCGTGGCCGCGGCATTGTGGGCTGCGATGACAAAGGAGACGTCAGGCTGCACGCTTGCCTCCTTGCTGCGGGGAAGACAGTCCGTATTGGCGAATTTCGCTGATACCGACCAGGCCGCTGACGACGCCGACATGCATGATGCCCCGCAGCACGCTGCGGTTGCGGCGGACCGGGCTAATCGCGGTCAACGCCGCCATGCCGAAGCAATAGACGGCCTTGGCCGAGGCAAGGCCGACAGCCTTCGCACGCTCTATCACGCCTGCGTCATGGCCGATGAGGTGGCCATGCGTCTGGCCGAAGCGGAAGCGGCGGCGGCGCAGCCAGTCGAAAGCGGCTCGCGAACGCGGCACGACTTCCTCGACCCACGCCTCCGGCGCAAAGGCGATGCGACCGCCTGCCTTGACCATGCGGTCGAAGAATTCGGTGTCCTCGCCGCCGCTCTGGCCGCGCGCCAGGCTGAAACGACGGTCGCGCAAGCTGTCGGCGCTCATCCTCAAAAGGACGTTGCAGGTGTAGCCGGTGCGGATTTCGCCCTGCACCCAGACCGGCAAGGTCGAATGAAAATCGCCCTTGCGCATCCAGTCCGGCGCATCCGGGCGGTAGAGCGCCCGCACCGGACCGAGCACGGCCTCGGCGCCGATTGTCTCTGCCGCAGCGACCAGTTTGGCCAGCCATTGCGGGGAGGCGGTTTCATCGTCGTCGATGAAGGCGAGAAAATCGGCCGTGCTGGCATCAAGACAGGCGTTGCGGGCGACCGAGATGTTGCGCGCCGGGGCGTGCCGGTAGCGGACCACGAGCTTCAATTCGCTCGCCAGCGCGGTCACCAGCGGCTCGGCGGTCGGCTCGTCGTCATTGTCGGCGACGATGACGCCGATGCCGAAACCGGCAGGCATATCCATGGCAGCGAGCGACCGCAGCGTGTCGGCCAGTTCCGGCCGCCGGAACGTGCAGACGCAGATGTCGATTCGGCGGCTGTCGGCGACCATCATGCCACCCCGCGCTGCGATCGCGAGCCGAGCAGTTGCAGCCAAAACCCGAGCGACCAGCCGAAATGCATGACCATCGCCGAAATGCCCGCCAGCACATTGTTGGGATTGCGCTGGCTGATGGCGGTCACAGCGCCGTAGCCCAGACAGACCGAAGCCCAGACCAGCAGCGGCACCGCCGCCAGCCAGTGGATAAAGGAAAATACCGCGAGAAGGACGACCGGCGCCACCAGCAGCGGGATCATCTGCCGAACTTTCGGGATCATGCGGTGCTTGAGCACATTCTTGGCGCGGCCGCGGCCATAGCCGAGATATTGGAAATACAGGCCCTTCAGCGACGAACGCGGATAGTAGACCATCTGCGTCTTGCCGCTCATCCAGATGCGGTAGCCTGCCCGGCGCAGCCGGTAGTCGAGTTCGGCATCCTCATTGTGGCTGAAGCTCTCGTCATAGCCGCCGACCGCGGTGAAGGCCGAGATCCGGATCAGCGCGTGATGGCCATGGTCCACCCATTCGCCGGCGGAAAGGTGCCGGTGCTTGGAGCCGCCGGTGCCGAGCTTGGAATTCTGCGCCGCCGCGACCGCTTTCTGCACCGCGCCGCTGCCGCTGGTCAGCATCGAGACGACGACCGAATCGGCTGAAGTGGCGAGCGCCTCCTCAACCAGCCGGTCGCAATAATCGGCGGGATAGCCGCCATGGGCATCGATGCGGATCAGGTATTCGGCGCCGTCACCGAGGCTGGCGACGGCGAGATTGATCGCCGCGCTCTGGATACGTTTTGGGTTGTGCAGGAGGACGACCTGAGGGTCCTTGGCCGCAACCGCTTCGACAATGGCCAAAGTACCATCGGTGCTGCCGCCATCGGCAACGACGATGCGGGCGCCGAGCCTTAGCGCTGCCGGCCTGAGCTGCTCGAGCAACGCGCCGATATGGGCTGCCTCATTCAGGCACGGAATGACGATCAGGCTTGGCGGCAGCGCTTCGGTTTGCGTCATCGGCGCCTTCCCATGCTCTGTACTTTTCCCATCATCAGCCATCGCTAAGCCAGCGCTTCGGTGACGAAGGGACCGGGGACCGCCGCCAGACCGCGCAGCCTGTCGACAAAGGCGCGGCAGTCGCTGCGGTCGTAGCTCCAGGTTCGTGGGTTGCGGGCCAGCACACGCGCCTTGGCCTTGCCGAAGTGCTCCTGGTCCATGCGGCCGAGCGCGGTTTCCAGGATTTCGGGCGTGGCATCGGAAAGCAGGACGCCAATGTCCTGCTGGTCGAGAAAGCGCCCGGTCTCGGTATTGCCCATCGAGATCGGCACGGCGCCGAAGCGGCAGCCCTCATAGAGGCGGTTGGGCAGCAGCCATTCCGAATTCTGCCCTTCCTCGAAGAAATCGATCGCCCAGGAAAAATGCACTTCGCCGTAGATCGCGGCCATGTCTTCCGGGTTGCGGTAGGGGCCACGAAAGGAGAGATAGGGTTCGGCCTCGACAAAAGCGTGGAAATCCGGGAATTCCGAGAGTGCCGGACGGCCCCGGAGGACGACCTCGAAGCGCCCGCCCTGACGGCGCGTGAAGTCGGCCAGCAGCTCCAGCGAGCGGCGGCAGCGCAGCGCGCCGAACCAGCCGATGCGCCACGGGGGTGCTGCAGGGTGTTCGGCCTTTGACCTGTCATCCAAGGCGATCGGCGCGGTTTCGAAGTATTTGTTTTCGACCAGTTCCACCGGTGCGGCGACCTGCCCGAACGGCTTGAAATAATTGGCGATGAAGGCCGGTGAGCTCGTCACCAGAAGCTTCACCTCGCGGGCGAGATAACGCTCCGCTGTGCGCAGTGCTTTGCCCAGCATGTCATTGCGCAGCACCAGGCGATGGATGTCGAGGCATTCGTAGACGATCGGCACGCCGCCGCGAAAGGCGGCCTTGGCGCGCCTGGCCAGCGCCAGCATTTCCAGATTGCGCGCGATGATGAGGTCGGGCTTCGGCATCGCCGCAAGCTTCGAGCCTATCGACAGCGCCGCCTTGGCGACCGCCGCCAGACGCTGGCCGAATCGGCCGTCTCGCGTCGCGCCGAGGTCGACCGGCTGCAGCCCCTCGACGTCGGGAACAGCATTTGTGGTCCGACGGAAGCCGGCCAATGTGACCCGCGCGCCGCCTGCCTTGAGCATTATGATCCGCCGGCGCACCGCCGGGTCGGAAACATCGTGCACAAGGTACAAGACATGCAGCATGAAAACTCGACCGCTGTTGGCCCACCCACGGGAATGCTAACCCAGCTTTTGCTGCATCGCAACATTTTTGGTGCGCCGTAGCATAAGTGCACGTTTTTTGTTGCACTGCAAAATTGATGCGTTACCCTCCGTCGGGCTTGAGCGCCGCTCTGGCTGGTCACCCAGCCCGATGCAGCGATGGATTGTGACGCGAGCCGCATCGGGATCGTCCTGGCGTGGGTATTTTCGGTCACCATGCCCGTCCTAGGCACCGCAGGCCCCGCCGCGGAATCTGCTGACGAAATGAGGTATCCCATGAAGATCGTCGTTGAAAACACAGTCTGCCTGAATACCGGGGATGCGGCGATTCTGCTGGCGATCCGCCACATTCTCAAGACGATCGTGCAAGGCGACGTGCGGTTTGCCGTCTTCGACAGCCAGCCCGAGGTTGCGGAACGACTCTATCCGAAGACGGATTATCCCGACCTCGAATTTCATAAGCTGCTGTCGGAATCCCTGTTCCGATACAAGAATGGCAGCGGGCTGAGGGACCGGTTCAAGCCGATCTACAATCGGCTCGTTCTCCAGGCTCTGCGCTGGTTTGGCAGCAGCGCGCTAGGCAATTTTTTCAGCCATCGCGACCGGCGCGGTCTCGATATCTACGCCGACGCGGACATGGTGGTCACCACAGGGGGAACCTATCTCGTCGAGAACTACAATCTCGAACGACGCCTCAATCAGTTCAGGCTCGATGCCGTATTTGGCAAAGATCCGGTCTTCTTCACGCAATCCCTCGGTCCGTTCGACAAAAGTTACAACCGCCAGGAGCTCGGCCCGATCTTTGACCGCAGTCCGCTCATCCTGTTGCGCGACGAACGGTCGCGGACCCATATCCGGGACTTGGTGAAGGATCTCGGCAAGTGCCACGTGGTGGCCGATGCGGTATTCGCCTTGGCCGATACCGACAGGATCCGCAAGCGTCTCGCTTCCAGCCAGCCGCCGGCGTCGACGGGCCGCGTCGCTATTTCGGTCCGCCACTGGAACTACGTCAGCGACGGTGAGGGCGGCATGCGCCGCTATCTGGATTCGATCCGCGAGATCGCCACAATTCTTGTCAGGGACCTTGGCAAGGAGGTGACCTTCGTCTCCACGTGTCAGGGCGTGCCGGAATATGCCCATGACGATTCCAAGACCGCACAGGCCATCGTTGCCGAGCTCGATCCTGAGATCGCCAGCCACGTGACAGTGGACGCTTCGTTCCACACGCCGGACCAGTTGATGGGGCTGGTGAAGGGCTTCGACTTCGTCGTCGCGACGCGCATGCATATGATGATCATGTCGCTTTGCGTCGGCACGCCGGTGCTGCCGATCGCCTACGAGTTCAAAACCAAGGAAGTGGCCAAGCGAATCGGTGTCGACGATGTGCTGCTCGACATCGACACCGTGACGCCCGAAGAGGCGCGCGAAAAGCTCGGCCGGTTTGCGGGAAATCTCGACCGCTATCGCAAGACAAGCCTTCAGGCCGTGCTCGAAGAACATGCTTCGGCAATGTCGGCCACAAACCTGCTGGCGCCGCTGATCGCCGGCCGCTCAGCGGATATTGCGCGCGGCGTTGGACAGGGTGGTGAACAAGGCGCGTCGCGACTGCGGGACGGCAAGCATGAAAACGAGACCGATGCCGTAGTTGAGGGCAAGCGCCAAAAAGACCGCGAGCAGGTCTGACTGGCCCGTTAGAGACGCCGGCAACCACAGGTACAGGAACCAGGCAAGCAGGGACGAGGCGATGAAAAGCCCCTGCATGAGCAGGAAGTCGGCGGCGGTCACCGGACCGACGCGATGGACCAGTAGCGCCAGCACGGGAACGCGCAGCACGTAACCGCTGATGGCATAGGCCGCGGCAACGCCGACGGCGCCCCAGTGCAGGCCGACGACGAAGGCAGCGACGGTCGTCAGCGACGAATAGATGCCCCAATGGAACATGGTCTTCGTCTTGCCCTGACAGATGAATATCCATCCCGTCGTGCTTGAAACGGACTGGACCAGGCTGGCGATGCCCAGCCAGGCAAAGATCGGTGCGACCGGTGCCCAGCCCGCGCCGAAGAGAAGTCCGACGATCTGATTGGAGGTCAGCGTCAGCGCCGCGATGCCCGGCATGGTAACGGCCGCCAGCATCCAGTTGGTGCGCACATAGATATCGCGAAAGCGGGCCTTGTCATCGTGGATGCGGCTGAGCAGCGGCACCATGACCCGTGTCAGCGGCTGGTTGATGTTCTGCAGCGGGAACAACAGGAGCTTGTAGGCGCGGTCGTAATAGCCGAGTTCGATCGCACCGGAATATTTTCCGATGAGAATGTTGTCGAGATTGCGCGAGAAGAAGTTGGCGAGGTTGAAGCCGGTCAGGTTGGCGCCGAACGACAATATATCGGCATCGACCTTCAGGTCCGGCCGCAAAGGCGTCCAACGCGCCACCAGCCAGGCGGCAGCCAGGGCGATAGCTGCCGAAACCGCCGGGCCGATGACCAGCGACCAGTAGCCCAACCCCGCATAGGCCGCGATCGCGGCGGCCAGAAGTCCGGCGGCGGCGCTTATCACGTCGTTCAGTGCGAGCTGGCCGAACTGCAGGTGCCGGTTCATCAACGCCAGCGGCACTGCGGCGAGACTGCCGAGAAGCAGCGGCAGGGCGGAGCCAAGGGTGATGCCGGACATACGTTGATCGCCATAGAACGCGGCGATGGCAGGCGCCAGGCCGGCCACTACCACGGCACTACCCAGCCCGACGAGCGCGCTGATCCAGAACACCTGGTTGAGCTGCTGGTTGCTGATGTCCTTGCGCTGAACCACAGCCTGCTGCAGGCCCAGATTCTGAAGCAGCCCGACGAAGGCCACGATCGGCCCGACCGAAGCCACCAGACCGAAATCCTCGGGGACCAGCAGACGGGCCAGCACGATGACGGAGAGAAACTGGATCGCCATCTTGAAGCCCTGGGCGCCGATGGTTACCAGCCCGCCGCGCAGGGCGACACGACCGAACTGGGGGGGCGGATTGGCGTTCATGCAAGCGACCTCGTTTCGCCAAGCCGCATGGCGATTTCCACGAAATGTTGGTTCAGCAGATCGGAGTTGAACTCGGCCTCGATCTTCTTGCGCGCCGCGAGAGCGATCCCTTCACACGGCTTCGGATTCTCGGCGATCCAGGCAAGCTTGCCGGTCAGCGCCGCAACGTCCCGCTCAGCCACGAGAAAACCCGTCTTGTGATCATCGATCAGTTCAGGGATCCCGGAATGATACGTGCTGACCACCGTCAGGCCGGCGGCCATCGCTTCCATCAGGGAAACCGGAATGCCTTCCAGATCGCCATCGCGGGCGCCGACGCTGGGCAGCAGGAACACATGCGCGTCGCGCAGACGCTGTTTGACTTCGCTGTGCGGCCGGGGCCCAAGAAAATTCACCCTGTCGGCAATGCCGAGCTCTGCGGCGATCCCCTTCAGCTCCTCGAGAAGTTCTCCGCCGCCGATCACCGAGTAGATCCAGTCTCGCCGCGGCAGGCCAGCAAGCGCGCGAAGCGCATATTCGATGCCCTTCTTTTCAGTCAGGCGGCAGACCGAGATGAAAGAGAGCGTGGCCTGCTCCCATGAACGCCACCGATAGTCGATCTCACTCGGCCGCACCCCCATGTGGTGAACCACAACCTGCTCCGGTGATGCACCGACCTCAATCAAGGCGTCGCGGAAAAACGCATTCACCGGCAGTTGAAGAACGCCCTTTTCGAACACAACTTTGTAGCGCGCGAGCGTATCGTCATGCAGCGGTTCGCCGACATCACGGCCGTGAAATATCGTCACCAGGGGAGCGGAAATCCTCCCGCGCTTGATGGCGCGGGCCACGCGCATGCCGTTGTTGCCGAAATGGGCAACGATGACGTCGGCGCCCTGCAGTTTTCGCGCATGAGCAATGTCGATGGCGGTCGAGAGCTTGTCCCAGAACCTGCCGGACCACTTCCTGAGCAGCGGGCGATAGCGACCCAGGCCACCCCACCAGCATACGACCTTTCCTGGCAACGCCTGCCAGCGCGGATCATCGATGTTGCTGTCCCTGCCGAAGGACGTCTCGTTGCAGACGACGCCGACTTCCATGCCGCGCTCAAGGCATCCGGCTATCTGGTCGAGAACAAAGGTTTCGGACAATGAGGGAAACTTGTCGACTACAAAGCAGATCTTCATCGGCAGGATGCGCTCGTCCGGGGAGCCGGTGTCCCTTTGACAAAAGCCGGGCCGAAGACAGGGTGGCGGAAGCACAAGACATGCAGCATGGAACTCTACCGCTGTTGGCCCACCCGCAGGAACGTTAGTACAGGTCTTGCTGCACTGCAACATTTTTGGTGCAGTGTAGCAAGATTTCCCTCAGCTTGGCGTGCCTGCCGATCAAACGCAGAGGAGCAGTGTCAGCCGGCAGATGAAGGATCCGCCAAGCCCTCGGAAACGCCGACATGACCGGTGGGTGCATGCGCAGGGCTCGATGTGGCCAGTTGGGTAACGATCTGCGCAAAACGTTCATTCAGAACATCTGCGTTGAAGTCCTCCTCGACTTTGCGGCGTGCGGCAAGCGCGATACGCTCGCATTCGGTCGGGTGCTCCGCGGCCCAGGTAAGCTTGCCGGCAAGCGCTGAAATATCTCGCTCGGGCGCAAGCAACCCCGTCTCCCCATCCTTGATGAGCTCCGGGATTCCCGAATGATACGTGCTGACCGCAATCAATCCGGCGGCCATGGCCTCCATGAGCGCGACCGGAATGCCTTCCATATCCCCGTCGCTGGCAGTGATACTTGGCAGCAAAAAGAGATGCGCCATGCGAAGCCGTCTTTTCACCTCTGCGTGAGGGAGGCTGCCGAGGAATGTTACGCGACCAGCCAAGCCCAGCTCTACGGCCAGCTTCTCCAGATTCATCCGCAGAGGACCGTCGCCAACAATGTCGTAACGCCAGTCTAGCTGCGGCTGGGAGGCCTTGAGGGAGGCCAGGGCTCGCAAGGCGAACTCGACGCCTTTCTTTTCGACCAGGCGGCAAACCGTCGTCACGACCAGTTGGGTGCCTTCCCACGATTCCCAGCGATAGCCGATTTCGCGGGTGTCAATTCCCATATGGTGGACCGTCGTGCTCGCCTGGGACAGGCCGGCTTCCAGCAGCATCGTGCGGAAGTAATCGTTGACGGGCAGGTTCAGGGTCCCATGCTTGGTCAGCCCGGCATATTGTGTCGCGAGCACTGCCTGCCGCGCCGGGATCGCCACGTCCGCGCCGTGAAAGATGGTTATGATCGGTGGTTTGAGCACCTTCCATTTCTTCAGTGCGGCTGCTCTCTCGCCGTTCTGTCCGAAGTGGGCGACAATCACGTCGCAGCGGTTCAGGCGGCGTGCAAAGGCGATGTCGAGAACGGTCGAGGCCTTGTATCGCAAACGCGGCGGCAGACGCTGTACAAATTTGCTGATTACAGCGGCCCATCGCCACCAATGTCGGGTTCTGGCGAGCAGCGTCGCCATCGGCTCGCTTTGCCGGTCAATTCGGTGGTCACCTTGCATCTTTTCGCAGACCACTTCGACCTGAAAGCCCCGCGCCAGCAGCCCAGCCATCTGGTCCACGACGAAGGTTTCCGAAAGCAGAGGGAATTCGCCGACGACAAAGCCCACGCGCATGACCCGCCCATAAGGTTGGGGCTTGCTCGAACCAAGTGGTCCATATCGCACAAGCCCTAATGTAGACAGGCAGAATACACGTTGATTGCTGCAGCGCCACAAAATATTGCACTGCAGCAATTAAAAGTGATCCGGACGGGCGCACGACGCCTGGACCTGGCTAACGGGAACTTTGCGCGACCACGGTCGTGCAGCGTCTCAGCTGAAATGCAACACGACGCGTTTAGGCTGCGCGCTCCAAACCGACACGTCTTGCGCGGTCGAGAACGCCCATGAACGTTGCGAACTGGCTGTCGGGGTTCATTTGCCGCCGCTCCGAAAACTGACGTGCTGTCGCTGACAGCCGCTTGTACTCGGCCTCATCGCTCCACAGCCGCCTGACCGTTGCGACCCAGTCGGCGAGCGGGGCGTCGTAGTCCAGTACCACGCCGCCGGCGCCGATCGCTTCCGGCAGACCGCCGCGCCGCGAGCCGACCACGGGAATGCCACTACAATGCGCTTCCGAGGCCACCCGGCCCCAGGCTTCTTCCCATTTGCTGGGCGCAAGCAGGATTTTCGTGCGGCCGTAGACCGTCTTCATGTCGCTGGTGCGGCTTTCCAGCTTGACGTTCTGGAGGGGAGAGATTGTTGCTTCGATCCGGGCTCGATGATCGTCGTCGAGCTTCCAGCTTTCGACGAACAGGAACGGGATCTCGGGACAGGCGGCGGCAATGCGCACCGCAAGATCGAAGCCTTTTTCCTCATATGGATTGATGAGCGTGACAAATTCACCGGTCGTCGGTGTGCTGTAGAACGCGGGATTGATGGTCGGCGGAATAACCGTCGAATCGATATCGAATTTTGCCTTATAGGCGCGCGCGGTGAACTCGGAGTTGGCGATATAGACCGCCGAATGGAGCTCACGCAGATCGCCGGCCAATTCGTCGAATTCGACATTCCTCAGATAGACGGTCAGCGGCACGCCAAGCCTCTGCAACTCTCTGCCGATCGGCACCGAATTGTGGCACTGCACGACCGCGACATCCGGCCTCAACTTTTTGACGGCGAAGCCGGCCGCTTCCCAGGGGAACCACGCCCGTACAACCGGATAGCCCGGGAAATTGTCGATGACCGCGCGCTGACGAAGGAGCTTCATCTTGGCGCGCGCCCGGAAGCCGAACATGCCGTCGCCGAACAGCGCTGCCAGAACGGATGCCTCGTGACCGTTTTCGCGCAATTGCTCGACCAAGTGGTGGGTGCTCGACTGGACGCCCCCGCTGAATTGCGGCGGGTAGCCGGTGCCGCCTGCAAACAGAACTTTCATGAACCTGGCTCCGCGTTGTGCCGCCCTGCCTTCACGCCGCCATCCTGCCGATCGAGAAATACTCGATGCCGTGACGGGCGATGACCTTGGGATCATAGAGGTTGCGGCCATCGAAGATGACCGGCGTGGTCAGGGCATCCTTCACCGCGTCGAAGGACGGGGCGCGGAAACTCTTCCACTCGGTGGCGATCAGCAACGCGTCGGCGCCGCGCAACGCCGCCTCCTTGGTGCCGCACAAAAGCAGATCGTCGCGCAGGCCGTAGATGGCCTGGCATTCCTGCATCGCCTCGGGATCGTAGGCCTGCACATTGGCGCCGGCCTGCCACAGCGCCTCCATCAGGACGCGCGCCGGCGCCTCGCGCATGTCGTCGGTGTTGGGCTTGAAGGCGAGGCCCCAGAGCGCGAAGGTCTTGCCCTTGAGACTGCCCTTGAAATAACGGTGCACCTTGTCGAACAGCACCGACTTCTGGGCATTGTTGCGCTCCTCCACGGCGCGCAGCAGCTTGGCGTCGAACTTGACACCTTCGGCGGTCTTGATCAGCGCGCGGACATCCTTGGGGAAGCACGAACCGCCATAGCCGAGGCCGGGATAGATGAAGTGGTAGCCGATGCGCGGATCCGAGCCGATGCCCTTGCGTACCTCCTCGATGTCGGCGCCGAGCTGCTCGGCCAGATTGGCCATTTCGTTCATGAAGGAGATCTTGGTCGCCAGCATGCAGTTGGCGGCGTACTTCGTGAATTCGGCGCTGCGCACGTCCATCACGATCATCTTCTCGTGGTTGCGGTTGAACGGCGCGTAGAGCTCGCGCATCACCGCCTCGGTGCCCTCGCTGTTGGTGCCGACAATGATGCGGTCAGGCTTCATGCAGTCGGCGACGGCGGAACCCTCCTTGAGGAACTCAGGATTGGAAGCGACGTCAAAAGCCAGGTCCTGGCGCCCGCGCGCCTTCAGCGTCGCGGCTATTTTGGCCTTCACCTTTTCGCAGGTGCCGACCGGCACGGTCGACTTGCCGACGACGATCTTGGGACCGTCCATCTCGCGGCCGATGGTCTCGGCCACCGCCAGCACATATTTGAGGTCGGCCGAACCGTCCTCGCCGGGTGGCGTGCCGACCGCAATCATCTGGATCTCGCCATGCTTGACGCCGGCGGCGGCATCGGTGGTGAACTTGATGCGGCCGGCGGCGTGGTTCTCCTTGACCAGGGCCTCCAGTCCCGGTTCGAAAATCGGCACCAGGCCCTGGTTGAGCCGCTCGACCTTCTTTTCATCGACATCGACGCACACCACCTGGTGCCCGACCTCCGCCAGCACCGCGGCCTGCACGAGACCGACATAGCCAATTCCAAAGACCGTCAAATTCATTCGGGTTAATTCCTGTTCACGCCCTTTGGCCTTATATGGCCGGGCCGGTTCAGATCTACTTTATGCTGCTTACACTGCATGCCAGCGATTCCGGAAACTGGCACGGCTGGCCGAGCGCGGTGAAGGCGACGCGCTGCACCTGCATCGTCACCTGGCGGCCGGGGTCGGAAAAGGCGCCCATCCAGTTTTTCAGCGTGTCGCTGCCCCAGAGGCTGAAGAATATCTTCTGCGAGTGGGTCGGCAATTGCTCGGGATTGGTCACCTCCTGGACCAGCTTGCCGTTGACGTACCAGCGCAGCCGGTCCTTTTCCCAGATAAAGGCATAGTCGTTGAAGCCCTTGTCGGCGCCGCCTTCGACCTCGGCCAGCTTCTCGTTCTTGGGCTTGCCGGCGATGTAGCTGTTGACCTGCACCTTGGATGTATCCTTGGTCAGCACCTCGAAGTCGATCTCATACCAGGGCTGTTTGTCGGCAGGGCCGATATAGGTGAAGAAAGCGGCGTTGAGACCGGATCCGGTGTCGGTCTTCATCCGTGCTTCATAGGTCCCATAGCCGAAGCGCTGCTTGGTCTGGATCTCGGCGCAGGCGAACTCGCGGTCCTTCAGTTTGCGCTTTTCGAAGCCGAGCGTCAGCATGTTGTCGGAAAGTTTTACCAGGCTTTTCGACCAGGTGCAGTTCTGGTGATTGCCGTTCGACCAGCCGTCGGAGACATACCAGCGCGAACGATCGAAACTCTTGAAATCGTCAACGAAGGACGGTGCGCTTTGCATCTCCGGGGAGGTGTCCTGGGCGCGGGAGGGGTGCGCGGCGCCGAGCAGAGCTGCGGCTGCCGACAACAGAAGCGCACCAACGGATAGAAGACGCGTTGGGTTTACAAGACGCATTGGCCGATTTGGCCGCGCGGAAATCATGGCATCGATTGCCGCCATGGGCGTCGTCTTCGGATCTGCGTTCATATCAATTCACCTTTGTGCTGTTCCGCCCCAACCCAAAGTCAACGATTGGCCCACATTGCCAACGGGCCGATCCTCCGTCCCCGAACTTTCTCTTCTGTGTCTCGTGTGACCGTGTTCAGCCGAAGCGACCTGCGGATTTGACATATTCGCCGTGCGAATCAGAACTCTGGCCATCCTCGCCGACGATCGCGTCGAGTGAATGACGCAGTTCCTTCATCCGGCTCGTCTGGCGCACCAGCTCGGCGATGCGCTGTTCGCAGTTCAGGATGGACTTCGTCAGCTCGCCGACTTCCGACAGCTTGCTTGCCGACGCCGAGCCGTTCTCCATCGACTCGACCAGGAAGGCCGCGTTGGTGGACTTCGACCGGTAGCGGGCCTCCAACCCGGTCTTCTCGGCCGCAATCTCGGCCGTGATCTGATCCAACAGCTTTGCCAGACGGTCGAAACGCGCCAGATCGGTCTGCTTGTCGCGCGCTGGGTCCCTGGACCTGAAGCCGAAAATTGAAGCCATCCGGTTGGCCTTCCAAAATTGCTGCACCGCAACATACAGTGCCATCGTCGGGGCGTGTAGGCAACCTCCGAGTTTCAGAAAGGCAATTTTTTCAGCCTTGCGGCCGCCGTCCCGGACTTGGCGGAGCCTACTTTTGCGCCGCCGTGCTGGTAGCGGCCATGAGGAAGCGCAAGGGCGGCACCGGCTGCTGCCGCGGGGGCAGACCGGCGTGGCGAAACAACGCATCGAGCTTGTCGGCGGCCACGCCGACAACGATGGGAATGAAGTTCGACTGGCTGGCCAGCGCGTAGGCGGCCGCAGACGCCATGCCGCGCTCGGCCTTCACATCGAGAAAATTGCGCAGCCGGTATTTGTCACGCACATGCCGCTCGTGCTTGCGCAGCAGGGCCTTGGAGCCTTCCGGCAGGCTGTCGATCTTGAGCAGTGCCAGATCCGCATCGGCGAGGCGCTTCAGATCCTGTGTCTTGTGGCGCCCGCTCAGCGAATCGGCGCGCACGATCGCGCCATAGCCGCAGGAACGGATGACCTTGAAGCGTGCGCCAAGGGCAAAGGCGCGGGCGTACAGTTCATAATCTTCGCCGAGACGCAGGTTCTCGTCGTAACGCAGCCCATGCCTGTCGAGGAAAGCTCTTGATATCACCGGCTTGAGAAAGCCGAGTTCGCCGCGCTGGACACGCCGTCTGGAGATGTTGCCCTCGATGAACCGCTCGAAGTCGAGGAATTCCGGGTCCGCCGAAAAGGACGGAGCGACGATCTTAGAGATGTCGGTCGCCGTATCGTCACGGATCAGCATGATGTTGTCGGCGGCGAAATCCCAGTCGGTGCTGGCAAACAGCTGGCGAAACCGTCCCTGAAGGAAGAAATCGTCGGCGTCGAGAATGCTGATGAAAGGCGATTTCGACCCGGCAATGGCGGCATTGCGAGCGAAGGACGGGCCGCGATTGACGTCGAGCCGGATGACCGAAAGCCGACCGCTGCCATCGTCGGCAGCGCTGGCCACTTTTGCGGTGTCGTCGGTGGAGGCGTCGTCGACGACAACGACTTCCGCCACCTCCGGCTCGCGCAGCGCCGAGGCGATGGCTGCGGGAATGGTCCGGGCCGCGTTGCGCGCCGCGATGATCACGCAGACCCGGGATTCTGTCATGGACATAGGATGGCCTTTCGATTGCGTAAAGTGTCGCGAGGCCCCTCGCCCTCCCGGCGCGCGGCGCCGGACCCCGATCCATCCTCCCATGATCCATCCCCAGCGGATCGGGACGGAACGTTTTCTGCCTGCTGCATGACGACCCTCATCGTCACCGGCTTTCCCGCTCGAAAATCCGCCGGCTGAGGTCGGCTGACGCGGCCCAGCCGGCCTCGGTCAGGTAGCGGACAGGTTCGCGGCCGCACAATTCCCACAAAACGGTGCGCCGTTGCGGCCATCTGAGCGACGACAGCCACGGCGCGATGACCATGTGGAACAGGTCTTCATTGCCGATGCGTGACAGGATCCTGGTGGCCCGATCCGACAGCAGCGTGCCGGCGCCTCCAAGCAGCACATCGGCGGCGCGCAGGCCCAGCAGCAGGGTGTCGGCCAGCCCCTGCTCGGCCGCGTAGTCGAGCACAGTCTGCTGCTCGGCCTCGCTCAGCCGACTGGCAGCGGCCCGGATATCGCAGACATAGCCCGCGCATGGCTCGCGGTTGAACAGCGCCTTTGCGACACTGATGCAGGACAGAAGCAAAGTGTCGGAGGCCGAGATGAACGGCACGCTGGAGCCGGCGATCGCAAGCGCGCGCTTGCGGCGCAGGAACCCTTCCGTATCGCGCGGGCTGGGCGATCCCGGCTGCTGGAGCCGGTAATGGAGATCGACGGTGGACAATTTCCGACCCTGGCTGCGAACCATGTGCTGCTCGCCCAGAAAGCGCACCCACCAGACGGAGCGGGACTTGCCGGCGACCTCGTAGCCGATCGAGCGCAACGCATCGCGAGCTCTAAAGAAGCCGGCCGGCGACACCAATATGTCGACATCTCCGGACGGCTTCATGAAATGGTCGCCATAGAGCAGTTGCTGCTGGAGGGGCCCCTTCAGGAACACGAAATCGATGCCGCTGCCGCGCAGCGCCTTGTCGATGGCCATCGAATCCATGATGCCGGACGAGTTCATCGCAATCGTGCGCCGGCGATAAGTGTCGAGCCACTCGAGCAATCCCGGCGGCGTCTCGCCCGCCGGTGGGCGCGACAGCGCCTTCAGCATGAAGGTGGCGACCTTGTTCAGCCTGGCGATGGCGCAAACATCGGCAACGGAGATGGCCGGTGCAGGCGCGGTGCCGGGGCTAGCCCCGGAGGCGAAGAACAGCCGCAGGCACGCCTGCACATAGGCCACTTCGTCGGCGCAGCCAGCGGCGCGCAACCTTTCGAAGGTCCCTTCCTGCAAGGCCATCTGCTGCAGCATCTCCGCAAAAAATTCGCCAAGCGCGTTATATTGCAAGTGCGAAGCAAAGCATCGCCAAATTCATGCGCCGCGTCCAGTTTTTTCCTTGGAGACAATTTTCCTGCAACCTCTGCGTCTAACGACACGGTCGTACAACGATGCAAGGCGTCGCCTGATCGGAGCCTATGCCCGACACGTCAGCAACAATCTTGTGGGAACACGCGCTAGCGCCCAAATGACGAGCGTTCGACTAGAAAATTTAATGTAATAAAATCAGCTACGTAACTAAGAACCACGGTCACTCCGCTGAAATCACCTAGGCTGTGAAAATGCAAGCGGTTTTGATCACCATTGAAGGCTACCGCAACCGAGAATTGATTAACGGCGGGTAAATCAGGCTTGACTCATAAATGCTGCCATGCAGCTATTGCGGTGCAGCAATAGCTCGCTGCCGGCAATCGACAGGCCGCTTCCAGTCCACAAGTGGAGAGTAAATTGGAACAGAATGTTGAAAAGCATGAGTACGAAACCCCTAGCCTGACGGTCCACGGCTCGATCGAGACCATCACGCAAGGCGGTAGCGGTACTACGGCACTCGACGCCTCGTTTCCGGCACATACGCCGGTCGGCGAACTCACCTTCTCCTGAGTCTTCTCTCGTTGGGGTGACAAAGTCCGGACTCTGCAAACAGAGCGCACTAAGGAGAGTCGGGGGTCAAACCCCGGCTCTCGCGTCTTTGTCCGGAATTGCCGAAGCGTTGGTGTTGTGAGCGAGGTTTAGGAATGGACTGGAACCCCACGGACCATGATCGGATGAGCGCGAGCAAGGATGCCGTGGCCTGCGAATTCGGCAACGGCCTGGCGCTGCTCGATATGAGGTCCAACATCTATTACAGCCTGAACAGCGTCGGCGCCTATATCTGGGAGCTGATCCAGGAGCCGCGGCCGATTTCCGAAATCCGCAGCGCCGTGCTGGATCGCTACAATGTCGATCCGGAACGCTGCAAGGCCGATGTCGATGGATTGTTGAAGGGCTTGGCGGACGCCGGGCTTGCGAGGCTCCATGATGAGGAACTTGTCTAGAGCTTTCTCACTGAGCGGGCCGGAGATGCTCTTTCTCGCCCACTGCCTTGCGGTGGTGGTGGCGGTGCGGCTGGGGCTGACGCTGCTTTCCTACAACAAAGTGCGCCGCGTGGTGACCCGGCTCGACGCGCGCGAACCAGCCGACATCGGCGATCTCAGGCGTGTCGCCTGGGGCGTGGCTGCGGCTGCCCGCCTGGTGCCTGGCGCAAGCTGTCTGACCCAAGCGCTCTCCGGCCAGTATTTGCTTGCCCGCCAGGGCAACGCCTCAAAAATCCGCATCGGCATCGAGCGCGATACCGGCACCGAGTTGAAGGCGCATGCCTGGCTGGTCAGCGGCGACCATATCGTGCTCGGCGGCTCGCTTGGCAGGTTTAACCATCTCGTCGACCACGGCCAGTGAGCGATGAGCGGCGTCGCCGGAATTCTGCTGAGGCAGGAAGGCAGGCAGGCCGCCGCGGCCGACATCCAGCGCATGCTTGCCCGCATGCAGCATCGCGCGCCTGACGGCAGTTCGTGGTGGATCGACGAGGGCGTCGTTCTTGGCCACGCCTGGCTCAACACCACCGATGAAGCCGGCCCCGGCCCGCTGACCATGGCCGGCGGCAAGCTCGCAATCACCGCGGATTGCCGGCTGGACAACCGTGACGAACTCTTGGCCAGGCTCGGCATCCGGGACAATTCGGCTGCCGACGCCGTGCTTGTGATGCGCGCCTATCTGCGCTGGGGCGAAGCCTGTCCCGAATATCTGCAGGGCGACTTCGCCTTTGCCATCTGGGACGCCGAGCGCCAGAAGCTGTTTTGCGTGCGCGATCATTTCGGCGTCAAACCCTTCTATTACCATTCAAGCGACCGGCGTTTCGTCTTTGCTTCCGAGATCGGGCCGATCCTCGAGGTCGGCGGCGTCGACATGCGCATCAGCGAACACCAGATTTCCGGCTTCCTCGCCGGGCTGCCCGATAATCCGCAATCGACTGCCTATGCCGATATCTTCCGCCTGCCCGCGCGCCATAGCCTGACGGTGACCGGGAACCAGGTGGTGTTGCGCCGCTACTGGCAGATCGAACCCTCGCCAAGGCCGATGCGATCGGATACGGCCGAGGAATTCCGGCATTTGTTTTCGCAATCGGTCCGCAACCGCATGCGCGGCACGCCTGCGGTCGGGGCGATGCTGAGCGGAGGCCTCGATTCCTCCTCGATCGCCTGCGTGGCGGGCCTTCAGAATGCCGCGCAGCGCAAGCCGAGGCTGCCGACCTTCTCGCTGGTGTTCGAAAAGGGTTCGCCGATGGACGAGCGGCCTTTCATCGAGGCAGTGCTTGGACAGGAGCAGGTCGACGGCACTTTGATTTCCGTCGGCAACTACGCGCCCTTCGCCGAGTTCGAACGCATTCTGGAAGAGCAGGAGGAAACGTTCCTGGCGCCCGGCCTGTCGTTGACCCGCGACATCTACAGGACCGCCGGCGCCAAGGGCATGAAGGTGCTGCTGGACGGCCATGGCGGCGACGAGGTGGTTTCGCAGGGCCACGGCCATCTGCACGAACTCGCCTATGCCGGCAAATGGATGGAGCTGTGGCGCGAGCTGCGCAGCGCCTCCAACACCTATGGCGACGGCATGCTCGGCCTCTACTACCAGTTCCTTACCCTTTACGGACCGGCCTGGCGCATCGCGAGAATCAAGCGGTTCGCGAACCGCGTGCTTGGCAAATTGCGGCGCCATCCAACTGGGCGGCCGGCGACGAGCTGGCGCGGCCTGATCAATCCGGACCTGGCGATGCGCACCGACCTCGTCGAGCGGTTCCGCAGGGCCGGCTACATGCCGCCCGCAGTCAGCGCCAGCGAGACCTTGACCCATCGCTGGCTGCTGTCGAACGGCATGGTGCCGCACGCCTTCGAGGTTCTCGACAAGGCCGCCGCCAATTTCGGCGTCGAGCCGCGCTACCCCTTCTGGGACAAGCCGCTGGTCGAGTTCTGCCTGGCGCTGCCCGGCGCGGAAAAGCTGAACCAGGGCTTTGGCCGCTCGGTGTTGCGCCGCGCCATGGAAGGAATCCTGCCGCCGGCGGTGCAGTGGCGGCGCGACAAGATCGATTTCACCTCGAACCTGGTCAAAGGCATGCTCGGCAATCACCGTGATCTCCTCGACAAGGTGCTGGTAGCGGATGCGGCGCTGATCGCGCCCTATGTCAATTTGCCCGAAGTGACAGCCGCCTATGGCCGCATCGCGCGGCAACCGGACGAAGCCACCCTGCCCGATGTCCAGTATGTCTGGCGTTCGATCGCGTTGTCGCTGTGGCTAAGGCAGGTGCAACAGCGCGGGAGCCAAGCATGACACTGGCCAACATGCCACTCACCGCCGATGCGATCCGCGATGCCGGCCATCCCAAGGCTCGCGCGCAACGCTTCTACAGGGCTTATGGCCTGACGATCGGTTCGCAGGTCGAATTGCCCGAGCTGGAGCCGAGCGCGCCGGCGGCGGTCGATGTGGTGATTACAGTCGGCCCGATCGACTTGCCAAAACCCTCGCCCGAGACCGGAACTGCTTTCCGCTTCGAGGCGCGGCAGCAATATCTGGCATGGCAGACGGTCGGCGCATTCCTGATTACCGATGCCTGCCGCATCGAGGTGGAGCCGGCGCCTGATGTCGACGATGCACTGCTGGCGTTTCCGCTGCTCGGTCCGGTCATGGCACTGCTCCTGCACCAGCGCGGCCTGCTCATCCTGCACGCCAGCGCCATTGCCGTCGGCGTCAAAAGCGCTGTTTTCATGGGCGACAAGGGCGCCGGGAAATCGACGACGGCGAGCGCGATGATCCGCGCCGGCCATCGCTTGCTGACCGACGATGTCGTGGCGCTCGATCTCACGGAGCGGCCGATGATCGTTCCGGGTTTTCCGCAGTTGAAGCTCGCCGCCGATGCCGCCGCCGCGTTTCCCATCCGACAGGCAGAGATACGCCCGCAGGTGCATGCGGCGATCGACAAGATGCAGCACCGCCTGCACGCCGGATTTGCGGCAGACGCGGTGCCGGCGACCCGGATCTATATCCTCGAGCGCAGCGACAAGGCAGCGATCACGCCGCTGCCAGGCATCGGCGCCCTGCCGGCAATCATCAAGTTTTCCTATGTGACGCGTTTCGGCCGTCCAGCCCTGGTCGGCGATTTTGCCACGACACATCTTCGCCAATGCGCCGCCTTGGCCAGCCAGATCGGCGTCTGTCGCCTCGAAGTGCCCACCGGGCTCGACCGTATCGGCGAAGCCGTCGCCCTGATCGAAAACGATCTGGCGGCCGACAAAGGGCCGCGGTGACTGACATGTCCGCATCGCAGATCCTGCGCTTTTCGTTTTACCGCGATGTCGCCGGCTTCGGCGCCGCCATGGCCCGGATCGGCGGGCGCAGGACCTTCACGGCATTGCTGTTCCTGATCCTGGGAAGCCTGACCGAAGGCATCTCGATCCTGCTTCTGGTGCCGCTGCTGCATCTGGTCGGGCGACCCGAGCAGAATTTCGCGGTCAGGTTGCCTGACCGCGACTGGGTGCGCTGGCTGGCTCCGGACGGAACGCTGCAATTGACCACGGTGCTTTGCCTGCTGGTCGGGCTTGTCGCGCTGCAGGCAGCGTTCAACCGCTACAAATCCGTCTACATGGCGCGGCTGCTGCTCGACTTCATCAATCGCCTGCGCATGAACCTGTTCGAGAGCATCGGCAAGGCGCGGTGGGGGATATTCGCGCGCATGCGCAGCTCCGATCTCGACCATGCGCTGACCGGCGATATCGACCGCGTGCAGTCGGCGGCGTTCTCGCTGCTGATGCTGGTGCAGATCGCCGTGCTTCTGGCGGGTTATCTCGTTGTCTCGCTGTTCATTTCGACAGTAATGACGGCGTTTGCCATTGTCGTCGGCATCGTCACCTTCCTGGCACTGCAGCCGTTTCGGGCACGAGCCAGCGCCTTCGGCCGGGTTTTGACCAGCAATCGCCAGGAGCAGTACCGAACGGTCTCGGAGTTCCTCGGCGGCATCAAGGTGGCCAAGAGCCTGAATGTCGAGGCGACCTATTACGCGCAGCTTCGCGCGACGCTGGAGAAGATGAAGGCCGACAACATCAACTATGTGCGCAACAGCACCATCGGCACCGCTCTGTTCCAGGTCGCCAGCGTCATTGGTCTGAGCCTGTTCATCTATGTCGCTTTGGTCCGCTTCAACCTCTCGCTGGCCGAGATCGTTGTCCTGCTTCTGGTGTTCATGCGCATCGCGCCGCGTTTCATGGACATGCAGATGCAGGCGCAGCAGGTGCTGATCAACCTGCCGGCCTATGCCTCGATGCGCGACATGCAGGCGCGTTTCGATGCCGAACGCGAGCCGGCAAACCTCGAATCGGATGCCAAGCTGTCGCTCGATGTCGGGCTCAACATCCGCAACGTCTCCTTTGCCTATGAGGCCGGCGGCAAGCCGGTGGTGAGCGATGTGACGTTTGGCCTTCCCGCCGGCAAGGTAACGGCGCTGATCGGTCCGTCAGGCTCGGGCAAGAGCACGCTTGCCGACATGCTGCTTGGCCTGCTCGAACCGAGCGAGGGCAAAATCCTGGCCGATGGCGTCGAGATCGGCGCGGCCAACCGCCGGCGCTGGCGCGACCAGGTGGCGTATGTGCCGCAAGACGTGTTCCTGCTGCACAATACGATCGCCGCCAATCTGCGCCTTGCCGCGCCGCAAGCCACTGACGCGGAGCTGTGGACTGCACTGCGCGCTGCGCATGGCGCCGACTTCGTCGAGCGGCTGGAGTTGCGGCTCGACACGGTGGTCGGCGACCGCGGCGTCCGGCTCTCGGGCGGCGAACGCCAGCGCATCGCGCTGGCGCGCGCGCTGCTGCGCAAACCTTCGCTGCTCATTCTCGACGAGGCGACCAGCGCGCTCGACTGGCAGAACCAATCCCTGATCGCCAAGTCGATCGACGGCTTGCGCGGATCGATGACGATCCTGACCATTGCGCACAGGCCATCGATGATCGCCTTCGCCGACTGGGTGGTTGCAGTCGAAAACGGACGAATCGTCGAAGTCGGGCAATATCAGAGGTTGAAAGCGAAGGCCGGCAGCCGCCTGTCGAAAATGCTTTCAGGCGAGCAATCGGAACCCGAGCCGGCCGAAGCAGGCTGAGTCCGGCTGCAAGATGATCCGAGGCCGACCTTGCGGCTTCAGACTACTCAATGCACGCTGCGCCTCGCCGAGAGCTTCTCGCCTTCAACCGCCTTGTCGGCGCCGAGGCTTCTTTCGGCGTCGCGAGCCCTGTCGGCCGATGTCGGCGCGCTCCTGGCGATCATCACATACACCAGCAGGAAATAACCGATTTGGATGAGGACAGCGCAGCCGATGACGCGAAGCACCGTTGTGGTGACCGTCGCGCCGTCGACATAGGACCACGCGACCACGATCGCGAGGGCGAAAACCATTCCAATGACGAATTTTGGTAATGACATGTTCGGCGGCCCGTCAACCGGCCCGAGCATGCAAAAGCGATGACTTACCCACCCGAGTATCTCCCCATTCGCCATGCGAGCTTATTTAGTTGCTCTTTTTCGGCCGGTTGCTTCCGGCCTTCCCAACCCATCCAGACTCTATCAGGAATAATTTGCGACTCTATTAAGGCGCGAAACTGACGGCAAGGGCAACCTGCAATAATTTTCGGCTTGGCGGCGGCTTGGACTCCGCCATGCTGCGATGCACACGCAGGGGTGGTGACCTAACTCGTCATGCGCTTTATACTACAGTAGAATCTACAATGTTGATTAGTATTTTACTTGATTAATTTAGCAAATCCAGTGATTCGAAAATCAGTTAAAGCCGTTCCCTCTGCGGCAAAGGACGATTTGCCCAAAACCCGCCGAAAAAAGGCATTACATTTCCTACGGTTGCTAATTATTCGTCACAAACCCGCCATAAAGGGCAAAATTTGGGCAAGGAGCGTTTATTATTTAGTCAATTCCTGACGTGACTATTTCAGCCATATGGGAAATTGTGTGTTGCGCTGCAGCATTTTTTTGGTATCGTGGCATAAACCATCCGTTCAACGTATGGAGCTTTTGCATGAGGGACGTTGCCAAGTCGGCCAATGCGGCATTTTCGCATGTCGGCGTAGATTTTCCGCCACCCATCGGCGGGCTGCTGAAGCGCAGTTTCGATATTTTCGGTTCACTTGTCGGCCTAGTGGCGCTTAGCCCGCTGTTCCTGATGGTGGCCCTTCTGGTCAAGCTTTCCGACGGCGGCTCGATCTTCTACGGCCACAAGCGCATCGGACGCGGTGGGCGGATTTTCCCCTGCCTCAAGTTCCGCACCATGGTCGAAGACGGCGAACGTGTGCTGGCCGCCTATCTCGCGGCCAATCCGGAAGCCAACGCCGAATGGATCGCGACCCGCAAGCTGAAGAACGATCCGCGCGTCACCCGCGTCGGCGCCGTTCTGCGCAAGCTCAGCCTCGACGAGCTGCCGCAGATCATCAACATCCTGCAGGGCGACATGAGCCTTGTCGGGCCTCGCCCGGTGGTGCGCGACGAGCTTGAGATCTACGGCAGCGCCGCGGTCTATTATTTGAAGTCGCGGCCGGGCCTGACCGGGCTCTGGCAGGTGAGCGGACGCAACGATGTCTCCTATGACAGTCGCGTCGCGTTCGACCGTCACTATGTCGAGAACTGGTCGCTGTTCGAAGACGTTCGCATCATCCTCAAGACCGTGCCTGCGGTGTGGATGTCGCGCGGTTCCTACTGACCGACCGCAACTGGTCAGCAATCGGGCCGGTACGGCCCGAAGCCAATCCGGTCCAAAGCTATTCGGCGATGGGCCGGTCTCGCATTGCAGCCATAGTATTCTGCCAGGTTCCGAAGGAGGCACTCGGCAGCAGGCCTATCGGGCGGATGGGGCCAAAACGGATCGGAAACGTTCAGTTGAAAACAGACATATCAGCGTATTTTCGCCTTGCCGGCCCGATGCGGCCGGCACGGCTCGTCGCCACGTGCCTCGCTCTGTCGCTCGCGGTTCCGGCCATGGCCGACGAGTACCGGCTCGGCTCGCAAGACAAGCTCAACATCCGCGTCGCCGAGTGGCAGACGGTGGAAGGCACGTTCCGTGACTGGTCGGCGGTAAACGGCGAATATTCGGTCGGTCCAGCCGGCAATTTGTCGGTGCCGTTCGTCGGCGAACTGCCGGCCGCCGGCAAGACCACGTCGGAGGTTGCGGCCGCGATCAGCGTCGCCCTGCAGCGCAAGCTTGCCTTGTCGGACAAGCCGGAAGCCTCGGTGGAAATGGTGCAGTTCCGGCCGTTCTACATCTCGGGCGAGATCCAGACGCCTGGCCAGTTTCCCTATGTGCCGGAGCTGACCGTGCTCAAGGCGATCAGCATCGCCGGCGGCATCCGGCGCAACGCCGACTTCGGCACCCAGCTCGGCAAGGACCTGATCACCGCCAAGGGCAATTTCGACATTTATGACGACCAGCGCGTGCGGTTGATCGTCAAGCGTGCCCGCATCGATGCCGATCTCGCCGGCAAGGAGAGTTTCGAGGCGCCTAAGGAAGTCGAGGGCGACCCGCGCCTGGCGACAATCGTCTCCGACGAAATGCAGATCCTGATCTCCGACCAGAAAGCGTTGAAGCTGAAGCTGCAGGCGCTTGACGATCTGAAAGGGGTCCTGCAGTCCGAAATCGAGGCGCTGCAGAAAAAGATCGTCAACCAGCAAAAACAGGTCGACCTGGCGCAGCAGCAGGCGGACAGTATCGGTCCGCTGGCGCAAAAGGGCCTGGTCGCCAACGCACGCCTGCTTTCCTCGCAACAGTCGGTCACCGATCTGCAGGGCAAGATCCTGGACTATGAGACGGCGATCCTCACCGCCAAGCAGTCAGTCAGCAAGGCGGCGCAGGATGCCATCGATGCCCAGAACACGTTGAACTCGAGACTTGCCGCCGACCGGCAGCAGGTCGAAGCAGACCTCAACGAAGCCGCACTCAGGGTCAACATGCAACAGGGCCTGATGGCCCAGGCATCGGACTCGGCCACGACCGCCGCCATCACAAACAACAATGAAGAGCCGGCGCTCATCTATTCGCTGGTGCGCGTGACCGACGGCAAGACCAGCGAGATCGACGCCAAGGAAGATACGCCGGTGCTGCCGGGCGACGTCATCAAGGTGAAGCTGGCGCCGACGGCCAGCCAGTAACCTGTTTGTTTGGAGCAATTCCGGACGGAAAACCGTTTCCCACTTTTCCCGGAATTGCTCTAGCGCTCGGGCTCGCTCGGCGAGGCCCGCGCGATGGAGGCGGGAGGAACAAGTTCGGCTCGTTCGCGCCAGGGTGCGGGCGGGAACTTCCGTTTTCCGACCGCTTGAAGGCATTCCATGCAGCCCGCCGCACCGCGCCACGTCTACCTCAATCTCGATGCCATCCGCGGCGTCGCGGCGATCAGCGTCATGCTCTACCACTTCTCGCCGTTCCTGGCCGCCGGCAAGGTGCTGCCGTCGAGCTATCTGGCGGTCGACCTGTTCTTCCTGCTCAGCGGCTTCGTCATCGCGCATGCCTATGACCGCAAGATCGAAAACGGCATGGGCTTCGGCACGTTCCTGGCGATCCGCCTGATACGCCTCTACCCGCTCTACCTCGCCGGCACGCTGCTCGGTTTCTTCTATCTCATCGTCAAGAACCGGCTGATTCCGGCGGAATACATGCCGATCTCCGAGATCGGCACCATGCTGACGACCGGCATGTTCTTCATCCCGCTGGTCAGCGATGCCTATCACACGATCTTTCCGCTCAACCCCGCGTCGTGGTCGCTGTTCTTCGAGCTGATCGTCAACATCGCCTATGTCGCCGTCTTCTTCCTGCTGACGAAACGCGTGCTGAGCGTGCTCATCGCCGTCAGCCTGGTGCTGCTGGTGGTCGCCTCTATCATTGCCGGCACGCTCGACTTCGGCATGACCGGCTCGACCATCATCAGCGGCCTGCCGCGCGTCTGTTTCTCGTTCTTCCTGGGCGTGCTGCTTTGCCGGTCCATGACACGCTATCAAAGCGGGCTCGGCTTCCTGCGGCGCGGCTGGTGGGTCGAGGGTGCGATCGCGCTGACGCTCATCGTCTTTGCCATCGCGCCGGCCGGCGGCGCGCGCGTCGCCTACGATCTCGCCTGCGTCGTCCTGGTCTTCCCGGCGCTGGTGGTGGTCGGCACTATTGCGCCGACGGCGCCGCGCCTGTCAGGCCTCTATGGCTGGCTGGGGCGGATTTCCTACCCGATCTACATCATCCACACGCCGCTGCTGATGATCATCGCCGGGGCGGGCAAGGCCGCAGCGATCGACCCGTTCGCGCATCATCCCTGGTTCGGCATCGTCATGGCGGTTTCCGTCATCGTCATCGCTGACATCGCCACGCGCCTCTATGACGAGCCGTTGCGCCGCTTCCTGCAGCGGCTGATGCTGCGCAAGCGCGCCGTCGCCTGAGATAAGCAAGTCAGACGCGCGCCGGCATGCGGCCGTTGGCGGTGTTCTCGTCCGGCACCGGAACATAGGCCCGCCTTGCCCTGGCGAGCGGCACCGGGCGCAGCTTGAACAGGCCGTAATAGACGATGAACGAGGCCATGAAATAGGGGCCGAGGATCTCGACCTCGAAGAAGGAGCGGATCAGCATCATGCCGACCGCGCCGGCGAGCACCACCGAATCGGCGCTCCAGTCACCGAACACCACCTTCGAAACATGGCCCCAGAAGGAGCGCAGGATGATCAGCGCCAGCATCGTCACGCCGATGAAGCCGAGCTCGACCAGCGTCTCGATATAGGTGTTGTGGAAATGGAAGCCGGTGCGGGTGGAGATGTAGAACTCGGCCCAGAGCCGTTCCGGATCGGCAAAACCCTGGATCCAGTAGGCGGCATAGCCATAACCGAGCACCGGACGCTGCTGCGCGGCGGCCCAGCCCTGTTCCCAGAGATAGGTGCGGCCGGTCAGCGTCGAATCCTTGCCGAAGATGCCGAGCACGACATCGAGCAGGCCAAGGTTCAGCGCAGCCATCACACCGCCGACCAGCGCCGTAGCGCCGACGACGAACAGCACGCGGCGGTAGCGGCGTGACAGAACCTTGCTCATGGCAAGCAAAGCAACGACACCGATCACCGCCGGAAGCGAAGCGATTGACGTCGCCGAGTGGGCGATCGCCAGCATATAGACCGACAGCAGGATGATCGGCGCGGTCCAGACGAAGCTCATCCAGTTGCGCCGGTAGAAGGCCAGAAAAGCGAAGCAGAAGAAGATGCCGAGCGAGGCGAAGAAGCCGATCTGGTTCTTGGAGCCGAAGGCGCCGACGAAATTGGTGGTGCCGTCGATAGTGTCGAGCGCATAGGCGCCAACCTTCAGCGAATACAGCAGCACGATGAAGATGCCGATCAGCGAGCCCAGCACCAGCGTGCGCGTGCTGATGGTGCGCGCCGCGATGTAGGCGCACAGCATGTGGGAGAAATATTGCAGCCCCGCCCGCGCGCTGGTGCCGGCCGCTTGCGACCAGAACAGCGACAAACAGACATAGGCCGCAAACAGCAGCGGCAGCCAGGCGCTGGAGAGATCGCGGGCGAAACGCCGGTAGTCGACGAACAGCAGCGGCAGCCATACCAGATAGTAGGCGAGGATCAGGATCTGGCCGAAATTGGTGGAGTAGGCGAAGGCAAAGACCGACACCGCAACGGCGAAGGCGGCATAGGCCTTGTTGTTGTCCGGATCGATCAGAATGGATTTCGGGATCTTCATATCCGTACCGGATTTCTCATGCTGCCGCCTTTCAGCTGGGCTGAAGCGCCCATGGTCGGCTTTTCTGCGTCATGCGCGATCGCCGGAACCTGCCCTTGCCGGATCCCGATCAGCGGGCATCCATTGTGCAGTGCACAATATAACCTCTATCGCCTGTCACTCAATGGTAAATTTGCCGCGAGGGGTAAAGTTGCCGCAGGCAGGGCCAAAACGAACATGCAACCGACAAATGGCGTTAATGCGGCTCGCTCGTTCGAAAATTCAAACTGTGGCCGCTACCACAGCGCTCCGCCGGTGATCTGGATGTTTTCCATGGTGATGCCCTTGGCCAGATCCGAGCACAGGAACACGGCTAGAGCCGCGATTTCCTGCGGCTGCAGCATGCGCTGCTGGGGATTGCCCTTGGCGATCTCGGCCATCGCTTCCTCGGCGGTTCTGCCGTTGCCCTCACGCTCGACCACCTGCGCCACGTTGCGGCGCATCAGTTCGGTCTCGACCCAGGTCGGGCTGATCATGACGCAGGTGACACCGTGCGCGGCGCCTTCCAGCGCCACGCAGCGGGTAAGGCCGAGCAGCCCGGCCTTCGAGGCGCAGTAGGCCGGGTTGTCCTTCCAGCCGACGGAAGCCGCTGTCGAGCCGATGTTGACGATACGGCCCCAGCCGCGCTCGATCATGCCGGGCAGCACAGCTCGGGTGACGCGGAACGCTCCGCTCAGATTGGTGTCGACGATCTTGTCCCACAGTGCGTCGGAATGGCCGCAGACCGGCTGTTCGGCGGTGGTGCCCGCGGCATTGACCAGTATGTCTCCCGGGCCGATGGCGGCTTGTGCGTCAGCCGCAAACCGGTTGGTCACATCGCTGTCGCGGACATCGAGATGGGCGGCATAAACCCTGGTGCCGTGTGCCGACAGGGCCAACCGCACGCGCTCGATTTCATCGGCGCCGGGATAGTAGGCGGCGTCGGTTCTGTCGGCGTCGGCGGGGGCGATGTAGGAGCCGACCGCTACATTTGCGCCGGCCTGCGCCAACGCCGTCGCAATGGCGAAGCCCATGCCGGAAAACCCGCCGGTGACGATCGCACTGCGGCCGGAAAGGTCTGTCATGGGCAGTGAATCTCCGATGCCGACGTTTGATGCCATAGTCTTAGACCCAGCCCGGTGACGAGCGCTACCTTGCCTGCAGCGCTGGTCACCACGTCGCTAAAGCGGTTTGCCCAGCCACTCGCGATAGAAGCCTTCGAGATCGGGTTCGAAATCATGCACGATCGGATAGCCGGGTGCTGCCGCCTCGACCTCGTGCATGGTGCCGCATTGCGGGCAGATGAATTCGCGGATTTCCATCCATTGCGGATCGGGGATATCGCTGTTGGGATAGATCTCGCGCAGCGCTGCCTCGGTGTTGCGCACGTTGATCGCGGCCTTGAGCTTCCAGTTCTTGCGGTAGTCGCCGAAGGAGTGGCCGCATTCGCAACGGGTGATGCGCTCGTCGCCGCTCTGGCAGATGAACAGGTGATCCGAGACCGGCAGCAGGATCGGGTCCTTCCAGGTGACACGGTCCTGATAGACGGCGAGCATCTTGAAGAAGCGGTCGTCGTCCTTGTAGGCGCTCATGATGCGCTTTGTCTGAGGCCAGGGGAGCTTGCCGGCTGAGAGATCGCCGAGGACTTCCTTGCTGTACGAGGTCATGGCTTTGCTCCCGGCATGAAGATCGATCTGGCGTCGACGGTCCAGAAATCGCTGAAATCCCTGGTGAAGCGCGACGACAGCTTGATCGCGCTGGCATACATTTTCTTCACCTCGGGCGCGAAGTCGGCCTTCTCGACACGGCCGTGTTCGGCAGCGATCCAGTCGGAAACCGGGATCGCCTTGGCCAGACGCTCTCTGCGCATGGCGGCACGACGTTCGACGGTGGCGTCGATATCGGCAACCGGATAACCCTCGGCGTCGTCCTTCAGCACGATGCCGAAAATCTGGATCGCCGCCTGGCGGGTGAGAAAACCGTTCTCGACATCCCAGGCGGTCTTGACCGGATCGCGCTCCAGCACGTCGCCGTAACCGCCGCCACCATTGTAGGAATGGCTGAAGATGTCCCCCGACTTGTGCGGCGAGGTGATGTAGGGGCCTTCGACCACGGCATGGTCGCCGCCGATGTTCTTCTCGTAGTCGGAGACATGCGGATCGATACCTGGGGCATGCGCGAGCGGTTCGCCTTTTGCCGCCAGTTCATGGATGTTGGAATTGCGTACCGCGCGATGCTTCTGGCAGGTCGGCGCGGGATAGCCGCCACACATGCCGCCATTGTCGAATACCCGCGAGGAGTGTTCCGAGGTGTGCAGTCGCAGGTGCGAGGTCTTGTTGATCAGCCAGGTCGAGACGAAGGAACAGCCGCCGCGATATTTGCCGGCGCCCCCTGAATTGGGGACGATCGAGCGGCCGATATAGACCATCGGCATCGATTGTTCCCAGACCTCGATGTTGCCCATGTCGGATTCCGGATTCCAGCCGACATAGGCGGTGTCGAGGCCATCGGCGATGGCCAGCGCGCCGGAGCCGGCGGCGGCGCATTCGAAATGCGCCATGCCGAACGGCGTACCGTACTGGCTTTCGCCGCCCATCTCGATCATCGGGCTGTTGACCTGGCCAACGAAGGCCTCCTCGACGAAGCCGCGCGCGACGAAGCCGCGCGACAAAAGGCGCTGGAACACGCCATAGGCCGGCAGCAGCAGCGCCCAGGATGTGGCGGTCGCCACCATCTCATTGTCGGGGTTGGTCCAGGTGCCGTGCGGCAGCTTCAGCTCGGTCGCCATCCAGGCGCCGTCATTGACCAGGCCCTCGAAATTCATGTGCTGGGTCAAGGTGACGAACATGCCGCCATCCATGCCGGCCGGCGTGCAGTTCATCGAATGGTAGCCCCAGGGCTGCGTGCCCTCGAAGTCCATGGTGATCTTGCCGTCGGTGGTGATCTCCATCTCGATCGGGATGTTGTAGAGCCAGTCGGGATCGCCAAGCAGCTGGAAGCCGGGCTTGCCCGCCGTGACATGGCCGTAGAAGGTGTGGCCACGATAAATGCCGGGCACGGTGAGCTGGCGGGTGCGGGCGAGCTGGGCGCGACGGCCCTCCTCGATGAACTCCTTCGACACCTTCATCCAGTAGTCGAGGCCGATCTCGGAGATCAGCTGCTTGACGCTTTCGCGCATGTCGATGCAGGAGGCGACCTTGGCCTTCTCGTCGAGCACCCAGTAGATCGGCATGCGTAGATTGCGCTCGCAGCGGATGACGTAGTCGCGGCGGATCTCGTCATTCTCGCCGATCTTCTCGGCGCAGACGAACAGGCCTTCGGTGAAGCGCTCCTGCGCCAAGCAGACGTCGCCGCCGGGCGTGATGCCGCCGGCTTCGAGCTCGTGGCAGACCGCACCGGCCCAGCCGACCAGCGTGCCTTGATGGAAGATCGGCACCACGTCCATGACGTCGGGCACCTGCACGGTGCCGATGAAGGCATCGTTGTTGGCAAAGATGTCGCCTTCGCGGATCTTCGGGTTTTCCTCGTAATTGTTCTTGATCATCCATTTGATGAAGCGGCTCATCGTGTGGACGTGGACCATGATGCCGTTGGACAGCGCGATCGCATCGCCCTCGGGCGTATAGATCGCCACCACCATTTCGCCGACTTCGCGCACGCCGGGCGAGGCCGAGATGCGGCGGGCCATTTCGCGGGCCGAGACGCAATAGGCGCGCAGCTTGGTGTGCAGCGTCTCGAATTTCAGCGGGTCCTGGTTGCGTAGCGTGAGCTCGGTGATGCCGTCATAGCAGCCGGTCTCTTCCATCAGCCGTTCTGAATCGAGCAGCCGTTCGCGAAGGCGCAGGGCCGAGGCAGGTCTGTCCAACATGGCGGTGCCCTTTCAAGAATGGGTGTAATGCAGCAGCGTCCACTCATCGACGTGGACACGGTCCTGCGGATGAACAACGAGCGTGGTGGCGGGATGTTCGATGATGGCCGGACCGATCACCTCATGGCCGGGCTGCAGTAGGTCCATCTCGTAGAGATTGGCCTTGTGCCAGCGTCCCCCGATATAGGCCTCGCGCACGCCCTTGTGCGCTGCTGCCGGGGCCGACTTGCCGAGCGGGCGCTTCAAGAGCACCGGCTTGACCTTGTCGGCGGTGGCGATCAATCCGAGCTCGGTGATGGTGAAGCCGGCTTCGCCATAGCGCGAAATGCGATGGTTGACCTTGGCGTAGACCGCCTCGAACTCGTCGATGACCCTACGCATGTCGTCAGCCGAATTGACCTCGGCAAGCGGTGCCATGACCTCGACATCCTCGAGCTGGCCGGTGTAGCGCATCATCAGGAACGGCACGGTCTTGATCTTGTCTCTGATATGGCCGTCGCTGATCATCTCGTCGACCGCCGCCTTGGTGAGATCATTCCAGACGTCGGTGACCTTCTTGCCGAAAGCGAGCAGCTCGTCATCGCTTGCGCGGGCGCCGATGTCGTGCTGCGTCGAGACCGAACGCCGACGCATGAAATCGGCGGTGGTGCAGCCGAAGGCCGAGAAGGCGGCGGCAAACTGGAAGGTGATGATGTCCCTGAAGCCGATGCCCCTGGAGCAGCCGGCCAGATGCAGCGGACCCGAGCCGCCATAGGACAGCAGCGTGAATTCCGAGGGATGGATGCCCTGGCCGGAAATGACCCGGCGCAGCGCGTTGTTGGCATCGGCTTCCAGCATGTCGATCATGCCTTCGGCAGCCTCCTCGACACCGACGCCAAGGATGCTGGAGCATTTTTCCTCAAACGCTTTGCGCGCCTTCTGGACCTGCAAGACGACCTTGCCGCCGAGGAAATAATACGGGTTGAGGCGGCCTAGTATGGCGTCGCAATCGGCGATGGTGGGTTCAGTGCCGCCCTTGGCGAAGCAGATGGGGCCGGGGTCGGAACCGGCGCTTTCCGGCCCGAGCGAGACTTTCTTGGTCAGCGGGTCGACCTTGAGGATCATGCCGGCGCCGGCGCCGATCGTGTCGAGATGCAGCGTCGGCACGTTGAGCTTGAAACGGTCCATCAGCGGCTCGTTCTCGATCCGCGTCTGGCCGCGCGAAATGACGCCCATGTCGAAGGAGGTGCCGCCCATGTCCGAGCAGATCAGGGAGTCGTTGCCGATGAGCTTGCCGACATAGGCCGCGCCGAGAATACCGCCGATCGGGCCGGAAATCATGGTTTCGTGCAGGCGCGGATGGTTGATTGAGGTCAGGCCGCCAAAGGACAGCAGCGTCTGCACGCCGTATTTGAAGCCGTATTTTTTCGAAACGTCCTCGATACCCCTAAGCTGCTTGCGGCCGCGCGACGTCGCGTAGGCTTCGATCAGCACCGAGTTCAGCCGCGACTGTTCGCGGATGACCGGGCGGACCTCGTGGCTGGTGTAGATGAGGATGTCGGCGCCGGCTTTCAGCACCTCCTCGCGGCATATCTCGGCGATGCGCTTTTCGTGCACCGGATTGACGTGCGAGAAGATGGTCATGATGCAGATCGCCTCGACCTTGTCGGCAATCAGCTTCCTGGCCGCAATCGCGACTTCATGCTCGTAGAGCGGCAGCACGATGTCGCCGAACTGGTCGATGCGCTCGGTGACGCCATGGGTGCGACGGCGCGGCACCAGCGGACCGGGATGATGGTGGGTCACCGCATGCAGCCGGTCGGCATAGGAATAGTCGGCCCAGGCCTGCAGGCCGCGACCCATCAGGATCATGTCTTCCAGACCCTTGGTGGTGATCAGGCCAAGCCGGCGCCCGGTGCGCGACAACAGTGTGTTGAGCATGCCGGTGCCGGAATAGAGCACGACGTTGACGCCGGAGAACAGCTGCTCCAGCGAGATGCCCCAGGCGTCGGCCGCGTCTTCGGCCGATGCGAGGAAGCCTTCGGCCTCGTTCTTCGGCGTGGTTGCCGACTTGCCGATCTTGAAGTGGCCGTCCTGGTCGACAAGGATCGTGTCGGTCATGGTGCCGCCGGCGTCGATGCCGATGACGATTGGATTGCCGACGATGGGGCTGGTGAGGTTGGGTTGGGTCACGGTCGCCTCAGGATTGCTCTAGGATGGCTCAAGCTAGATTCCTTGGGCGGCCTTGCGCCATATGCCAAAAGACACAATGACCGCCGGACCGGGATAGCCGAGAAAAGGGCATGCGCATGGGCAATATCTGGGGGCCGCTCGCCAGGGCGATTGCCGCCACCGGTACGGACAGGCATGTCGACTGCCTGATCGACCTGATCGGCGCCGATATCGAGCACGATCTCGTCACCGTGACCCGATATTCGGCGACGCAGACGCCGGAATTCATCAAGCACCGGCGCTTCTCCGACGAGATGGTCCGGCGCTATCTCGACAATTACTACGTCTTCGACCCGTTCTATGCCTCGTGGCGGCGTGAACGCCGGCTGGGCATCCTGCCGCTGAAGCGGCTTGCCGACGACGAAGCCAAACGCGGCCAGTACATAGCCGGCTTCCTGGCGCAGTCGGAGATCTGCGACGAGGTCGGCATCATGCTGGCCGATGGCGGCGACTGGTGCCTCGGCATCTTCCTCGACCGCTCGACCTCCACCTTCAAGGAGAGCGAAATCGCCCTGCTGGACGAGCGGCTGCCGGTGTTCGAGGCCTTGCATGCGCTCGACATCAAGGCGCGCGGCACCGAGTTCTCCCGCACATCGGCGCCGACCGGCCCCGGCGCCTCGCCCCGGCAAGAGCCGACCATTCCTGCGAGCCTGTGGCCGGAACTGTCGCTGCGCGAGCGGGAATTGGTTCAGTTGATCCTGGCGGGACATCCGACCGCCAACATCGCGGAACGGCTCGGCATCGCCGTCGGCACGGTGAAGAACCACCGCCGCCGCATCTACGAGAAGCTCGACATAACCACCGAACGGGAGCTGTTTTTGCAGTTCTTCCAGCATCGGGCAGACGGTTAGTCCGCCATCGATATGGCCGTCAGTCGTGCAATTGCCTGGAAATCGGCGGGCCGACAGTAAAGCCGGAGAATGTTACCTCAAACCCTTCGCGCTGCGGCGAGCAGCACATCATGCCGACATCGACGGATTTGGAGATCGGGAAATAAGCCAGCCGCACCGGCTTCCACTTGCCATCGGTGGTATCAAGATATTGGATGCGGATCGCCTCGGCATGGCGGGTCAGCCGGATGCGCACGCCGTCGGGGCCGGTGGGAATGCTGAGCAGCGACCAGTCCGAGGTGTCGTTGGTGACCACCACCGAAAAGTAAGCCAGCCCGTCGGTGTATTCGATGCCGGCCTTGATCCAGTGCGTTTCACTCAGCCGCAGCATCAGCCCGGCCTGGTCGTAGAGCACCTTGTAGTCGCCCTTGACCGTGACTTCGGCGCTGAAGTCACCCTCGACCGGCCGATACAGGAAATGGCCATTGTCACGCCAGAAACCGTAGAAGGTTTCGCGCCAGAAGTCGGTTTCCCCGGCGGTGCGCACATGCACGATGCCATCGCCGAAGGCATGGTGCGGCGGCGGGTTGAGCCAGGTCAGGTCCTCTTTCGCCGCTGCCATCGGGTCACCCGTCGATCAGCCGGCGAATGTATAGGCTGTCTTCACCGTGGTGTAGAACTCCGCGGCATAGCGGCCCTGCTCGCGCGGGCCGTAGCTCGATCCCTTTCGGCCACCGAACGGGACGTGGAAATCGACGCCGGCGGTCGGCAGATTGACCATCACCATGCCGGCCTCGGAATTGCGCCGGAAATGCGTGGCATGCTTGAGGCTAGAGGTGCATATCCCGGAGGTCAGGCCGAAGGGCGTGTCGTTGGCAACCGCAAGCGCCTCGTCATAGTCCTTGACGCGAATGACGTTGGCTACCGGGCCGAAGATTTCTTCCCGCGAAATGCGCATGGCGTTGGTGCTCTCGGTGAACAGCGCCGGCCGGAGGTAGAAGCCGGGCGTTTCGCGATCCAGCCGCTCGCCGCCGAAGGCGAGGTTGGCGCCTTCCTGGCTGCCGATGGCGATATAGTCCTCGTCCTGCTTCAGCTGGCTCGCATCGACGACGGGCCCGATCTGGGTCTTGGCATCAAGCGCATCGCCGATGACGAGTTTTTCCAGGCGCTCCTTGAGCACGGCAACGAAGCGGTCATGAATGCCTTCGGTCACCACCAGGCGCGACGAGGCCGTGCAGCGCTGGCCAGTCGAGAAATAGGCGCCGTTGATGGCGCACTCGACCGCCGTGGCGAGGTCGGCGTCGTCGAGCACGACCATCGGATTCTTGCCGCCCATTTCGAGCTGGAACTTGCGCATGTGCTCGACGCTTGCCGCGGCCACGCGTCTGCCGGTGCCGACCGAGCCGGTGAAGGTGATGGCGTTGAGGTCGGGGCTGTCGAGCATGGCCTGGCCGACCACCGAGCCCTTGCCCATGACCAAATTGAGCACGCCTTTCGGCAGGCCGGCGCGGTGCAAGATGTCGACGATGGTCCAGGCGCTTTCGGGAACGAGTTCGGCTGGCTTGAAGACGATGGTGTTGCCGTGGGCGAGCGCCGGCGCGATCTTCCAGGTGGGAATGGCGATCGGGAAATTCCACGGCGTAATGATGCCGACGACGCCAACGGCCTCGCGGGTGATCTCGACGCCGACGCCCGGGCGCACGCTGGGCACCAATTCACCCGACAGGCGCAGCGTCTCGCCGGCGAAGAAGTCGAAGATCTGGGCGGCGCGGATGGTCTCGCCAATGCCCTCGGCCAGCGTCTTGCCCTCTTCGCGCGACAGCGCGCGGCCGATCTCGTCCTTGCGCGCCATGATCTCGTCCGACGCCTTTTTCAGCACGGCGTGGCGCACCAGCGGCGCCGAACGCGACCAGGCCGGGAAGGCGGCTTTGGCCGCCGCTATGGCCTGCTTTGCCTGTTCGGCGCCGGCCGAGGCATATTCGCCAACGACATCGCCCGTGTTCGAGGGATTGATGTTGCGCGAGCCGGCCTCGCCCACCCACTCGCCATCGATCAGATTTTTACGAAACAGGCTCATGTCGCGGTTTCCTTGTATTGGTTCGCTGGGGGTGCCGTATGCCTGAATTATTTATCAGACAAATGACGACACTGTGAGGGCTGAAATCTAGCTGCGGACTGGATAGCCGATGGCGCGCGGCTATGAAAGCCGCGACCTCAAGATGGACAATATGAAGCGGCCCTGTCAGGTCGGAAAAGTCCAGAACAGGCAAGCCAGCGTCGCCGCGGCGAAGATGACGAAGAACAAGCTCCTGAGCAGGATGTTGCGGCGCAGCTCGTTCATGGTGAAATGGCTGCCAACGATGGCCGCGGCGAACAGGAAACGCCAGTTCAGGAGCGCCCACAGCACGCTGCTCTGGCCGAAAGCCCAGCGGGCGACGAGACAGCCGACAATTGTGGCGAACAGGGCAATCACAGCCCAGAACAGCGCATCCGCAGCATGGGTCAAGACGATGCCGGCGGCGCGGATCGGCAGGATCATCATCAGCATGGCGCCGAAAAAATAGACGGCGGCGAGTGGCAGGAACGACCCGGCATCGGCGATGCCGTCCAGCCGCCTCACCCCGATCGCGCCATAGGGATAGCCGTGCCTGGCGACCGCCAGGCTGAGCGCCATGAGCAATGCGGTGAGCACCGCGACCAATGCGAATGTAATGAGGGCCTTGCTCATGCCGTTCCTTGCTTTGAGGCCCTGTCAGAGCCGAATCACGAGGAACGATTTTAGCGCACGGTCCGCGATTGCGCGTCAGCTTTGCTGAGCGTTGCGCTCTTCACCGATCGCTGTTTTCGAAGGCGCCCATGCCTTGCGCGATCAGATTGGTTGCCATGACAAGCGAAACGATGGCCGCCGAGTTGAAGATCACCACCCACCATTTGCCGCCGGTCAGGAAGCCGTAGCCGTCGGCGACCGCCAGTCCCCAATCGGCTGAGGGAGGCTGGATGCCGAGGCCGAGGAAGCTCAGCGTGGCGATCGAAAAGAAGGCGTAGCCAAGCCTTGTGACCAGCTCGATGAGGATGGTTTCCCTGACATTGGGCAGGATCTCGAGGAACATGATGGCAAGAGCGCTCTCGCCGCCGAGGCGGGCGGCGCTGACATAGTCGCGGTCGCGCTGTTCGCGCACGGCGGCACGCACCGTCCGTGCCACCAGCGGGGCATAGGCGATGCCGATCACCAGGATGACGGTGAGGTTGGACGGCCCGAGCGCGACAAGCGTCATGGTGACGAGAACGATGAAGGGAAAGGCCATCAGCGTGTCGAGCAGCCTGGCACCGATGGCGTCGACCAGCCCGTCGAAATAGCCGAGCACGAGCCCAAGCACGCTGCCGGCGGCAACGCCGAGCAGGGTTGCCGCCGGCGCGACCAGCAGGATGTCGCGCGAGCCGACGACGATGCGCGACAGCACGTCGCGGCCGAGCTGGTCGGTGCCGAACCAGTGCGCGGCGTCGGGCGGTGCCAGCATGACCAGGAAATCCTCGGCATAGGGGTCGTAAGGCACAAACAGGCTGCCGAACACGGCGCAGCCGACCCAGAACAACAGCAGCAACGACCCGACGATGACCGAGGGCGGCAGCTGCGAAACAGTCTCGCGGATGCGACTTGCTGCCCGCCAGCCCAGCGTACGGCGCTCCGGCAATTCCATCAGTTCCATCATGGCGAGACACGGCGGCGCTGCCGCGGATCGAGCAAGGCATTCACGAGATCGCCTGCCGCGGCCGACAGCACGAAGATGGTCGCCATGACCAGCACGCCGGCTTCGAGCATCGGGAAGTCACGCGACTTGGCGGCGTTGAGCACCAGATTGCCGAGACCCTGTATGCCGAACAGCGCTTCGATGACCACCAGCCCGCCAAGCATGTAACCGGTCTGCGTCGCGAGCACGGCGATGGTCGGCGTCAGCGCATTGCGCAGCACGTGCCGGATGAGGATTTCGCGATGCTCGAGGCCTTTCAGGACGGCGGTGCGCGTATAGTCGGCGGCCAGCGCCTCGATCACGCCGGCCCGCGTCATGCGGGTGATGTAGCCGGTAAGGTTCAGCACCAGCGGCAGCGCCGGCAGGATCAGATAATAGCCACTGACCCACAGCCCGGCGCCATCGGGAGCAGCGCCGGTGATCGGGAACCAGTTCAGCCACAGGCCGAAGACGATGAGCAACAGCAGGCCGGAGACGAAGTCCGGGACGATGCCGAAGGACACGCCGGCGAGTACGATCAGGCGGTCGATAAAGCGGCCCTGGTTGAGACCGGCGACGATGCCGGCGCCGATGCCCAGCGGCAGCAGAAAGACGAGGATAATTCCGGCAAGGGCCGCCGAGCGCTTGAGGCTTTCCAGAACGAAGGGCGCCACCGGCAGACGCAGCGACAGGGAGGTGCCGAAATCGCCTGACAGCACGCTGCTGAACCAGTGCCAGTATTGCACGAGCACCGGCTGGTCGGCGCCGAGCTGCCTGTTCAGCGCCGCGACGGCCTCGGCATCGGCGAACGGCCCGAGCATGAGGCGACCGACATCGCCGGGCAGAACCTGCCCGGCGAAGAATACCAGCATGCTGACCAGCCACAGCGTGAGCAGAAGCGAGGCTGCCCGCGCCGACACAGTGCGGCCGGTCAGCATCGGATTTTAGTGCCCGGAGTGGCTGGACGTCTCGCAATCATGCCTGGGCGAACGTCACGCGGTCGAGCAGCAGATGCGAGATCGCCGTGAAGCGGACGCCCTCGACCTTCGACGAGACGATGCGGCTGTATTGCGAGAAGTAGCTGATGATCAGCGGCGTCTCGTCCAGCAGCAAGGTCTGGATCTTGCCCGCGGCAAGGCGTTGCGCCTGAAGGTCGCGGGCCTTGCCGTATTCGAGCAGCAGCCCGTCATAGGCCGGGTTGTTGAAATGCGCGGCGTTCCAGGCGCCCGAACTCTTCAGCGTCGCGTTGAGGAAGATGTCGGGCGTGCCGCGATGTCCGAAATCGGTGATGCCGAGATTGGAATCGAGCCATGGCGACGAGCCGAACTTCGCCGAGCCATAATAGGCGTCCTGCGGCAGCACGTTGAGCTTGATGTCGATGCCGGCCTTCTTGGCGAAGTTCTGGATCAGCACCGCATAATCGGGAATGTCATAGGCGCGTTCGGTGGTCAGCGTCACCGGGAAGCCGTTCGGCACGCCGGCCTCGCCAAGCAGGCGCTTGGCCTCGGCGATGTCCTGCTTGCGCTGCGGCACCGACGGATCGGCCGAGGGGAAGATCGGCGCGAACGGGGTGTCGTTGCCGACGATGGCGCGGCCCTTGAGCAAGCCCTTGACCACCGCCTCGCGGTCGATGGTGAGCGCCAAGGCGCGGCGGATGCGCTTGTCGGTGAACGGCGCCTGGTCGGTCCGCAGATGCACCTCGTCATGCGAACTTGCCTGCACGCTGAGCAGCTTGAAGTTGGGATTGCCCTCGATCGCCAGTTCGAGCCGGGTCGTGCTCGGGATGACGTCGAGCTGGCCGGCCTGCAGCGCCAGCACCTGCGCCTGCTCGTCGTCGAAGAACTTGATCTCGACGCGGTCGGGCAGCGCCTTGTCGCCCCAATAGTCTGGGTTGCGCACGAAGCTGGCGCCCTGCTTGGGGCGGAAGGATTCGAGCTTGAACGGGCCGGTGCCGTTGAAATTCTTCTCGAAATCGCCGGCATAGTCGGCCGGCAGGATGACGGCATTGTAGACGTCGGACGAGACATAGAAGGGGAAGTTGCTGTTGGGCCCGTCGAGATCAAAGGCGACTGTCTGGTCGTCGACGACCTTGGCGCCGCCCTTGGACAGGATGCCCTTATAGGCAGACAAAGCGGACGAACCGCTGGCCGGATCGACCAGCCGCTCGAAGCTCGCCACCACATCCTTGGCGGTGACGGTGCGGCCGTCGTGGAATTTCACGCCCGGCCGCAATTTGAAGGTCCAGCGGCTGGCGGTCTCGTCGGCCTCCCACGACAGAGCGAGCTTGGGCTGCAGACCGTCCTTGGGATCGTCGAGGATGAGATATTCGCCGACCTGGCTGATGACGCCGATGCTGGCCGGATCGGTGATGGAGACGGGATCGATCGCCTTGGTCGGCTGTCCGAGCCCAACGCGGACCGTGCCGCCGGCGCCGGCAGCGCGCGCAGTGCCGAAACCAGCAAGTCCCTGCGAGGCGGCAAAGCCGGTGAGGCCGATCAAGGCTGCGTATTTCAGCAGATCGCGGCGCTTGAGGAAGCCGGCCTGGTGCTCATCGACGGCGACGTTCCAGATGTCGCCGGACAGATTGCGAAGCGTATCGATGTCGTTGCGTTTGGTCATTTTGAAACCCCTGTCTGAAATGACTGTTGAATGGCTTAAGCGACTGGTTCGCCGTCGAGATGGATGCGGTCGACGGCTTGCGGGTAAAAGGCGATGAGGCCCCTGATCTTGGGCATTTCGGCAATGGGATCGCGGTAGCTCCAGGCGACATCGGGGCTTACCGAGCCGTCGGCGCGCCGGCCCGACCAGTAGGAGGCGATGCCCTTGTAGGGACAGCGCGTCGTGCTGTCCGAAGCGACCAGCCGGTCGAGCCTGACATCGTCCGGGTGCAGGTAGAAACGCGTCGGTAGATGCGTTTCGAACAGCAGCACCGGGCGATGGCTGTCGGCGATCAGTTCGCCGTCGAACCAGATTTGGACGTGACTTGAACTCTGCAGCACATCGATGCGTGCGTATGGATCGCGGGCGTGGACGAAGACCTCTTCTTCCTCCTCGAACCATTGGTCGACCGCCTTCCAGGTGAAGGCGATACGCCCGGCCAGCGGCGACAGATTTTCATCCGGCGGCGCGACAAGCGACCAGGCCGCGTTGGGCGAAGCTTTTTCTCCCGTCTCCAGGTTCCAATAGGTGGTTTCGCCACCGACGGGATGGCGCTGGCTATGCTCGGACGGCTTTAAGAGCGAGCGGTCCACCGAGGAGGCCGGGAAGAAATAGATCGGCAGAAAATGGTTGGAGCGCAGCACCAGGACGTTGCGGCTGTCGGCGATGGTGCGGCCGGCGAATTTGACCCGAATGCGCTTGGGGCTGTGCAGAACATTGATGAGCTGCGGAGCCGTGGCTTCGCGGGGCTGAAGTTTTGGCGCTGCGGTCATATCAATTGCCCCAAGTCAGGATACGGCGCGCACATTGTCGCGCTGTTCGGCGAAGCGGTTGGCCGGCCGAGCCAGGCCGAAACGGTCACGCAGCGTCCCCGGCGCATATTCGGTGGGGAATACGCCGCGGCGCTGCAGTTCCGGCACGACCTGCTCGGCAAAATTCACCCAATCCTCCGGGAGCAGCGGGAACATCAGGTTGAAGCCGTCGGCGGCACCTGCCTCGAACCAGTCCTGCAGCTGATCGGCGATCTGGTTCGGTGTGCCGACGACGGTCGGCACCGAACCGCTGTTGGCGAGCTTGCGAGCGATCTCGCGCAGAGTGAGGTTCTGCTTCGACCATTCCTTGACGCGATTGAGCGAGGTGCGGCCGCCATTGAAGGTGCTCTCGTCCGGCAGCGGCGGCAGCGGGCCGTCCGGCGGATATACGGAGAGATCGACGCCGCTCCAGCTCGAGAGAAGGTCGATGCCGACCCTATCGGGAAGCAAGCTCTGCAGATACTCCTGCCGCTCGCGTCCCTCCGCTTCGGAAGCTGCGACGATCGGCAGGATGCCCGGCAGGATCTTGAAGCTCTCGGGCTTGCGACCGTAACGGGCGAGGCGCTCGTTGATGTCCTGCCTATAGTTGATGCCGTCTTCCTTGGTGCTGTAGATGGCAAAGTGCGCATCGGCATGCGCGGTAGCGAAATTCTTGCCGTCTTCGGACGAGCCGGCCTGGACGATCAGCGGATGGCCCTGCGGCGGGCGCGAGACATTGAGCGGTCCGCGCACCTTGAAGTGCGGGCCCTTGTGGTTGATCGCATGGACCTTGTCGGGATCGGCGAAATAGCCCGATGCCTTGTCGATAAGCAGGGCTTCGTCTTCCCAGCTGTCCCACAGTGCCTTGACGATATCGAGGAATTCGGTGGCGCGCTCATAGCGAAAGGCGTGCTCGATATTGCCGTCGCGGCCGAAATTGCGGGCCTCCTCGTCCATGGCCGACGTCACCACATTCCAAGACGCCCTGCCCTTGCTGATATGGTCGAGCGTGGCAAACATGCGGGCGACATTGTAGGGCTCGCTGTAGGAGCTCGAGGCGGTGGTGATGAGGCCGATATGCCTGGTCACGCCGGCAAGCGCCGACAACAGCGTCAGCGGTTCCAGGCGGGCATTGGCGTAATGGGCTACGCCGCTCTGTACGGAATCCCAGATCGCGACATGGTCGGCGACGAAGATCGTATCGATCCTGGCGCGCTCGGCAGACTGGACGAGATCGCGGTAGAAGTCGAAGTCGAGCACTTCGCGGCCCGGCGCGCGCGGATGGCGCCACGACATGCGATGATCGCCCTGCGGATTGAAGAAAAACGCGCTGAGGATCATGTGGTCGCGTGCCATGCCGGTCTCCTTGCAGAACTGCTTCAGGCGACCGTCGCGATGCCTCGACCGGCTGCGACAATCTCTCCTGAGCGGTGAAAGGTAGATTGCGCTCCAGCTTAATTCGAGTAATTTTATAGAGATTGTGCGGCGCGAAAGCGGAAGCGATTGCCCTCGAAGACCGCGCCGAAAGAAAGTGGTTTCAGCAAGACATGTCGTCATCGGTTCTGAACGTCGAGCAGCTCACCGTCGCCTATGATGAACGCCGGGGATCGCATCCGGCCGTCAACGGCGTGTCGCTCACCATCGGCGAAGGCGAAGCGCTCGGCCTTGTCGGCGAGTCCGGCTCGGGCAAAAGCTCGGTGGCACTCGCTATTCTGCGCTATCTGCCGAGTAACGCCCGGATCGCCGCGTCGGCGCTCGAGTTCCAGGGCCGCGAGATCCGCAATCTCTCCGGCGAACAGCTGCGCCGGCTAAGGGGCGATCGCATCGCGGCCGTCTACCAGCATCCGGGTGCGGCACTCAATCCGGCCATGACGATCGGCCGGCAGATCACCGAAACGATCATGCGGCACCGCCCAGTTCGGCAGGACGAGGCGCGTGGGCGCGCCGCCGAACTGCTCCGCCGTGTCAGGGTGAGCAATCCGGAGCGGGTGCTCGATCTCTACCCGCATGAATTGTCGGGCGGCATGCAGCAGCGCGCCAACATCGCGATTGCCATTGCGCTCGACCCGTCGCTGCTGGTGCTCGACGAGCCGACAACGGCGCTCGACGCCAGCGTCCAGTCCGAGATCATCGCCATCCTGCAGGACTTGCGCCGCGATCACAAAACCAGCGTTCTGCTGATCAGCCATGACATCAACATGGTCCGCCGGGCCTGCGATCGGGTGGCCGTGATGCAGTCGGGGACGGTGGTCGAAAGCGGCACCGCCAACGATGTCTTCGAGAACCCTGTTCACGCCTACACCAAGGCGCTGATCGCCTCGATCCCGGCGCTCAACTTCACCAAGCGCGACGGCAGGCTGGCCGAGACGCACGCAACCGGTCCTTTGGCGCCTGTCCGCAGCGATCAGCCGGAAGCCCCACGTCCGACCGCCGTCGCCTGCAAAGGCATCAGCCACGCCTTCGGCCCCCAGCCCGTCCTGTACGATATCGACCTGGAGATAGGCCAGGGCGAGACATTCGGGCTGATCGGCGAATCCGGCTCCGGCAAGTCGACATTGGCAAGGATCGTGACCGGCCTGCAGACGCCGGACTCTGGGTCGGTCGAGCTGTTCGGCAGCACTGTCGCGCCGCGCGTCGAGAAAAGAAGCCTGAGCGAACGCCGCGACGTGCAGATGGTGTTCCAGTCACCCGACCGCACGCTCAATCCGCGCCAGCGGATCGGCAGGATCCTCAGCCGTCCGCTGCGGCGGCTCGCCGGCTTTGGCCGCAGCGAGGTGAAGCAGCGTGTCGGCGATCTCCTGGCCTCGGTTCGTCTTGCCGCTACGACCGTCGACCAGAAGCCGAGATCGCTGTCTGGTGGCCAGCGCCAACGGGCGGCGATTGCGCGCGCCTTTGCCGGCGTGCCGAAGCTCGTGGTGTTGGACGAGCCGACCTCTGCGCTCGACGTTTCCGTGCAGGCGACCGTGCTCAATTTGCTCAACGACCTGCAGCGCGACAAGGACACCACCTATCTGTTCATCAGCCACGACCTCAGGGTGGTGCGCTATATGGCCGACAGGATCGGCGTGCTCTATCGCGGCCGGCTGGTCGAGACGGGGTCATCCGAGCAGATTTTCCGTGGCCCCAACCACCCCTACACGAAGCTGCTTCTGGCCGCGTCCTCGGATGAGACGGCGCCGAGGGCTCCGGCTCAGCTCCACGCCGCGGCACACGATGCCGAGACCTCCGGATGCTCCTTTGCCGCCCGCTGTCCTGTCGCGCTGCCCGATTGCCGAAAGGCGCAACCACCCGTCAGGCAGGCCGGCGACGGTCATCTGATCGCCTGCTGGAGAGACGCAAGCAGTCTCTGATTGCGAAGCGGGCAACTGACAAGCCTTCCTTCGAGGAGATGTCCCCCGGCCGATGCGGCCGGAGGACAGGCTTGGGAGGCGCCTGACGTCGGCTGGAAATTTCCGGCGATGGTTTTGACCAGCGTCGATTTGCCGGCACCATTGTCGCCCGTCAGGCCGAGAACCTGGCCCTCATTGATGTCGAGCGAGACGTTGTCCAGCGCGCGAACGGCACCGAAATCCTTCACGATGTGTTCGAGACGCGCTAGAATCGGCATCGCATCCTCCCATGCAAATTTGTAAGTTTCTGATACAAATCATCGTTTGAAACTTGGGTCAATGGGCTTGGAATGCTGAATATTTGTTGCAATGCACCCAACCTTGGGTCTTTCAAACCGCCTAGAAATTCTATTAGTATGTCAATCAAACAAATTGCGGAGAACGACGTGCTGGTGTCGACCGATCTTCGGCCGAACGAAACGCGGGCACTTGCGGCGCTGTTTCGTGCCGGCGCGTCGAGCCGAGCGGCGCTCGCACGCGATCTCGGCCTGACCCGGTCCACCACCGGCGCCCTGGTGCTGGGGCTGACGGAAGCCGGTCTGGCGCGCGAGCGGTCGGATGGAGCGGATGACGAGCAGGATAGCGAGGGTCGGGTCGGCCGTCCCGGTATCCTGGTCGAGATCGACGGCAATGGCGGCTTCTTCCTTGGCGCTTATATCGGCGTCAACTGGATCGCAGTCATAGCTGTCGACCTTGCCGGCGCGCGGCGTGCGAGCGCCTCTAGGGCATTTGCCGGCCCCGGTAGCACGCCCGAAGCCGCGGTCGACATCATCGGGGAACTCGTCGCCGAGATCCGCTCGCAATTGCCTGCGGGTACGCGCCCCTACGGGCTCAATGTCGCCGTGCCCGGCTTCCCCGCCGCTGACGGCGTCTCATACCATGCCACCATCCTTGGCTGGCATGGGGTCAATCTGGCGGAGCTTTTGCGCACTGCCTTTGGCGCGGACTTTCCAATCCTCTTGGAAAACGATGCCAATGCCGTGGCGGTGGCCGAGACATACCGGTCGCCGCCAGGAAAGGACGACGAGGATGCTCTGGTCATCCTGATCGAGAACGGCGTTGGCGGCGGCATCATCAATGCCGGCAGGCTGCATCGCGGCCGGCTCGGCGGCGTCGGCGAAATCGGTCATCTTCGCATTGGCGACGACGGTTTTGTCTTCGACGCGAAGCGCCCGGGGCGGCTGGAATCCTATGTCGGCAAGGATGCGTTGCTGGCTCGCTATTTGCACATAAGCGGACTGCGCGCCGGCCTGCATGAGTTTGTGGCGGCATTGGCCGACGGCGATCCGCCAGCCGTTGCCACCGCGCGTGACTGGGCGCTCTGGTTCGGTCGCGGGCTGGCGACACTTGCCTGCACCTTGCAGCCGGAGCGCATCATCCTCTCCGGCTCGGTCAATGCGGTCTATCCCTTTGTCGCCAAACAGGTGGAAGCTTTCCTCTCGGACTTCCTGGCTGAAGGTTATCCGGTTCCCACAGTCGAACTGTCGCGCGTCGGCGCCGACGGTCCGGCATTGGGCGCTGCCTGTCTGCTGCATCAGGCAGCTTTGTCGGGCGATCCGCAATTTCAACTTCGCGGCCTCGCCGCGCGCTAATCAGGAGAGATTCCATGCCTCGCAAAGACGAAAAGCGGCTGCGTGTCGGCGTGCTCGGCTGCGGTCCGATTGCCCAGGCGGCGCATTTCGAATCCTGCACCAAGGCACGCAATGCCGATCTCTATGCCATCTGCGATGTCGCCGACGATCTGCGCGACAGGATGGCCGCGACCTACGCGCCTGAAAAATCCTATGCCGACTACGGCCTGATGCTGGCCGATCCCGATCTCGATGCCGTCATCATCGCGACATCGGACATTTTTCACGTCAAGGCCGCGGAACTGGCGCTCGATGCCGGCAAGCATGTGCTTTGCGAAAAGCCGCTGGGCGTTTCGGTCGAGGAGGTCGAAGGCTTGCGGGCCACGCTCGACAAGAGCGGCAAGGTGCTCCAGGTCGGCCATATGAAGCGCTTCGATCCCGGCATCCAGGCGGCAAAGGCTTTCGTCGACGACGAAATGGGCGAGCGGCTGGCGTTCAAAGGCTGGTACTGCGACAGCACCCACCGCTACCCGATGACCGATGCGGTGCAACCGCTGATCATCACCAGCGCCAAGGCGCGCAAGCCTGCCGTCAATCCCAAGGCGGATCTGCGCCAATACTACATGCTGGCGCATGGCAGCCATCTCCTCGATACGGCGCGCCATCTGCACAGGCCGATCGAGGCGGTCGAGGCCCGGCTGACCGAGCGCTATGGCGCCTATTGCTGGTTCATCACCACCATCTTCGCCGACGGCACGATCGGCCATCTCGACCTGACGGTCGCCGTGCGCATGGACTGGCACGAAGGGTTCCAGATCTATGGCCAGAACGGCAGCGTTCTCGCGAAGACGTATAACCCCTGGTACTTCAAGAGCAGCGAGGTCGACCTTTTCCGCGAGGCCGATGGCAGTTGGCATCGGACGCTTGGCGCGGATGGCCACTTCTATCGCCGCCAGCTCGAAGGCTTTGCCGATGTCGTGCTGAATGGCGCGCCGATGATCGGCGCCGGCATCGAGGACGGCATCGCCTCGGTCAGGGGCATGGCGGCCATCGCCCGCTCGGCCGCTGCCGGCGGCCGCGCCGTCCGTCTGGCCGATGTCGACGGGGTGGTGTGATGCAGCTTGGGATTTTCGCCAAGACCTTCGCCACCACCGGCGCCTTGCCGGTGCTGCGCGCGGTCGCGGACGGCGGCTACACGGCGGCGCAGTTCAACATGGCGTGCCTTGGACTGCCGTCGATGCCGGACAGCATTGAGCTCGGCGCGGCCCGGTCCGTCGCTGAGGCGAGCGGTGAAACCGGGGTTTCGATCGCGGCGGTTTCGGGAACCTACAACATGATCCACCCGGATCGCTCGGTTCGTGTGTCAGGTCTTGCTCGGCTGGAGGTGCTGGCTGCGTCATGCGCTGACATGGGCACGCGCCTGATCACGCTGTGCACCGGCACAAGGGATGCGCAGGATCAGTGGCGCTGGCATCCCGACAATGCAAGCGAGGCGGCATGGAGCGATCTGCGGATGGAGATGGAAGCGGCGATCGCGATTGCCGAGCGCTTCGACATCGAGCTTGGCATCGAACCGGAACTGGCCAATGTCCTCTCCAGCGCCCGGGCCGCACGCCGCCTGCTGGACGAAATGAACAGCAAGCGCCTGCGCATCGTGCTCGATCCGGCCAATCTGTTCGAAGTGGCAGACAGCGCGGAGCGTCATCGCCTCATCGACGAAGCCATCGATCTGCTGGCCGCCGAGATCGGCATGGCCCATGCCAAGGACCGCCACGCCGATGGCAGCTTTGCCGCGGCCGGACAGGGCGTGGTCGACTTCCCGCATTTCATCGGCCGCCTGAAGGCTGCCGGGTTCGACGGCCCCTTGATCACACATGGCCTGACAGAGGCCGAGGCGCCAGGTGTCGGCGCCTTTCTGCGCACCGTACTGGAAGAGAGCGAGCGCGCGTGAAAGAGACCTTCAGCCGCGATGGCGTCGATCTTGCCTACCGGGACGTCGGCGCCGGGCTTCCCGTCATCTTTCAGCACGGCCTAGGCGGCGACGACGCGCAGGTCGCCGACGTGTTTCCCGATCTGCCGGTGACCCGGCGGGTGACGCTCGAATGCCGGGGCCAGGGCGGATCCAGCTACGGGCCGGTCGAGCGGCTTTCGGTTGCGACGTTTGCCGAAGACGTCGAAGCGCTGGCCGACGCTCTCGGCATCGGCTCGGCCGTCGTCGGCGGCATCTCGATGGGTGCCGCGCTGGCGCTGCGCCTGGCGGTGCACAGGCCGGCTCGTGTGCGGGCGCTGGTGCTCGCCCGACCAGCCTGGGTGTCAGAGCCTGCACCCGCCAATATGAGGCCCTATGCCGTGGTCGGCGATCTCCTGATGCGCCATTCGCCTGACGCCAGGCGTCTGTTCGATGACAGCGCAGTTGCCGCAGAGCTAGCGAGGCTGGCGCCGGACAATCTCGCCAGCCTGCAAGGCTTCTTCAATCGCCCGGACCCGGTTCTGTTCGGTAGGTTGCTGGTGGCGATCGCGGGCGATGGTCCGGGCGTGAGCGAGGCGGACATCCGCGCTATCGCGGTGCCGACCCTTGTCATCGGCCATGACCATGACCTCGTCCATCGACTGGACGACGCACAGACGCTGGCCGGGCTCATTCCGTCGGCCCGGCTTTGCACCATCACAGCCAAATCGCAGGATCGCGCCGCCTACCGGCTGGAATTCCGCGCCTGTCTTTCGGAATTCCTGGAACCGCTCGCATGACCGACAAAACGGCGGATGAGACCATCGCCGTGGTCGAGATCGGCGGCACGTCAGTCAAGGTTGGCTTTGCCGATCGCGGCCACCCGGTGGATTTCGCCCGCACCTACCCGACCGCGCAACTGCGCCAGGGCGCGCCGGTGGTGGGATTGGCAGATGCGGTCACCGCAGCCTGCCGCGATGCCGGGCTCAAACCTGCACGGGTCGTTGCGACGGTGCCTGGGTTCATCGACCGCGACTTCGACACGGTGCTGCACACGGCCAACATTCCCGAACTGAACGGTATCCGGCTGGGTACGGAACTGGCATCGCGGCTCCGCGTTCCCGTGCGGCTCGAACGCGACGTCGTGCTGCAATTGCTGGGCGAAAGCGTTGCCGGCGCGGTGAAGCGGCAAAAGGAGGTGCTGGCGGTTTATCTTGGCACCGGCATCGGTGCGGCCTATCTCGGCAAGGACGGCATTTTCAGGGGTGGCGGCTGGGCGCTCGAGATCGGCCACATGCCGATCTACCGGCCCGACGAAAGCGGTCCGCCAAACCGGGTCGAGACCTATGCCTCAGGGGCAACGCTCGTCGAACTCGCGACAGACTACGATATCCCGGTGGCCGATCTGTTTTCGGCGGCCGGGCAGCCGCCATCGCTGCGCGAATGGCTCGACGAAATCGTCTGGCAGCAGGCGGTGGCCGTCGCAACCGCAGCCGCCCTGTTTTCCCCGCAGACGATCCTGATCGGCGGCGGTATCGTCGACATGAAGTCCTATCCCCGCCAGACGCTCAAGCAGCGCATCGCGGACAGCCTGCCGCATTCGCTTGTTGTAGAGCCTCTGGACATACGCTGGGCGGCCCTGGGCTGGCAGGCGGCGATCCATGGCGCGGTGCTGCTCGGCGCGGTGTGATCGCCGTGGTTGCTGTCGGCGAAGGATTACTTGATCGTCTTGCCGTCCGCCCCAAACCGGTATGTCTTACCCGGCTCGGGCGTTGCATACAGCGTCGCACCGGGCTCGGCGTCGTAGACACCGAAAATGCGCACCGTGATCAGCCCGGCCTTTTCGCAGTCGAGATAGAGGTTGGTGTCGGCGCCGAGATGTTCGGCGTGCACCACCGTTCCCTTCCAGGCGCCGGATTTTGGATCCACGGTCAGATGCTCCGGCCGCACGCCAATGGTCTTGGCCGTCTCGCCCAGCCGCGCGCCGTCAATGAAATTCATCTTCGGCGAACCGATGAAGCCGGCGACAAACTCGTTTGCCGGCGAATTGTAGAGCTCCATCGGGCCGCCGATCTGTTCGATCTTTCCCGCATTGAGCACAACGATTTTGTCGGCCAGCGTCATCGCCTCGACCTGATCATGGGTGACGTAGATCATCGTTGCCTTCAGCCGGCGATGCAGCTGCGCGATCTCCAGTCGCGTGTTGACGCGAAGCGCTGCATCGAGGTTCGACAAGGGCTCGTCGAAGAGAAACAGTTTTGGCTCACGCACCACGGCGCGGCCGATGGCGACGCGCTGGCGCTGGCCGCCCGACAGTTCCGCCGGCCGCCGCTCGAGATACGGTTCCAGCGACAGCATCGACGAGGCGACGCCGATGCGGCGTTCGATCTCCGGGGCGGGCGTGCCGGCCTGCTTGAGGCCGAGGCCCATATTGTTCTTCACCGTCAGATGCGGGTAGAGCGCGTACGTCTGGAACACCATGGCAATGCCGCGTTTTGCCGGGGGCGTGGCCGAGACATCGGCGCCGTCGATCACCACCCTGCCGGAGGTCGAATCCTCCAGCCCGGCGATGACCCTGAGCAAGGTTGACTTGCCGCAGCCAGATGGGCCGACGAAGACGACGAATTCGCCGTCGGTCACTTCGAGGTTGATGCCTTTCAGCACCTCGACCGGCCCGAAGGCCTTCTTCACATTCTCGATTACCAGCGAGCCCACGGCTTCGTCCTTGTTCTAGAGTTTGCCCTACTAGAGCTTAACTGGGGCGCCGCTGCGCACGCTCTCATCGGCGGCAAGGCAGACGGCGAGCGATTTCACCGCGTCGTCCATGTGGCGGGTCAGGTCGATGTCTTCCCGGATCGCCTTCAGCACGAAGGCCTGTTCGAGGTCGCAGAGGTCCTGGTGGCCGGGTTCGCCGTCCATCGACAGCATCTCGTCCGGCCTGGCGAACTGGCCGTCCGCACCCGTCGCAGCGCTGTGCAGGCGGATGGTCGAGGTCTTGGTGTGGGTGTCGATGTCGTCCGACTTCACACCTTCCTTCATGACGATCGACACGCAGCCATTGGGCGACATCACGTCCTTCACGAAGAACGCCGTTTCCGAAATCATCGGTCCCCAGGCAGCTTCGTACCAGCCGACCGAGCCGTCGTCGAACAGCACCTGCAGATGGCCGTAATTGTACATGGTCGGCGCGATTTCCTCGGTCAGCCGCAGCCCCATGCCGCGCACCTCGACCGGCCTGGCGTCGGTGATCTGCAGCATGACGTCGAGATAGTGCACGCCGCAATCGACGATCGGCGACGTCGTCTGCATCAGCTGCTTGTGCGTCTGCCAGGTCGGCCCTGACGATTGCTGGTTGAGGTTCATGCGGAAGACATAAGGGCCGCCGAGCTTGCGCGCTTCGGCGATGAGCCGGACCCAGGACGGGTGGTGGCGGAGGATGTAGCCGATCACCAGTTTTCTGCCGTTGGCCTTGGCCGCGGCGACGACGCGCTTGGCGTCGGCGACCGTCGTTGCCAGCGGCTTCTCGACGAAGACGTGGCAGCCGGCCTCGAATGCCTTCACCGCATAGTCGGCATGGCTGTCGGAATAGGTGGCGATGCAGGCGACGTCGGGCTTTTCATCGCGCAATGCATCGTCGAAGGAACGACGGATGTCATAGCCCGACAGTCCTTCCGGCAATGGCACGTCGGAGCGGTTGATGAGTGCTGCGATCTCGAAACCCGGATTTGTGTGGTAGGCCAGCGCATGGCTACGCCCCATATTACCGAGGCCTGCGACGACGACGCGAAGGGGCGATTTAGAGGTCACCTAACTACTCCAGATGTTCCAGTTGTTCCTTCTGAGAGGGTGTCACCCCACCCGGCGCTTCGCGCCGACCTCCCCATCGAGGGGAGGTAGGACGTTGGCGCGAACACCCTCACTGCCAAAGAAGCTTCTCCGAAAGTCGCCCTTTGGCGGTCGTGAATGAAGCCACGACCTTTTACCTCCCCTTGATGGGGAGGTCGGCGCGCAGCGCCGGGTGGGGTGAAGGCTCCAGCAGAGATTTGTAGGGCTCCGCTCACTTGACGGCTCCGGATGTGATGCCGCGGATCAGCTGCCGCGAGAAGATGACGTAGAGGGTCAGCACCGGCATGATCGCCAGCGAGAGTGCGGCCAGGATGGCGTTCCAGTTGGTGACGAACTGGCCGAGGAACAACTGCGCGCCGAGCGTCACCGTCTTGGTCTCTTCCGACGGCGCCAGGATCAGCGGGAACCACAGATCGTTCCAGATCGGGATCATGGTGAAGACGGCGACCGTCGCCATCGACGGCCGCACCAGCGGCAGCACCAGCCGGAAGAAGATCGTGTATTCCGACAGGCCGTCGATGCGGCCGGCATTCTTCAGATCGTCGGACACCTGCTTCATGAATTCCGACAGGATGAAGACGGCCAGCGGCAGCCCCTGCGCGGTGTAGACCAGGATCAGCGCCGTCAGCGTGTTGACCAGCCCGCTCGCCACCATCAATTGCAGGATGGCGACGGTGCCGAGCCGGATCGGGATCATGATGCCGAGCGCGAGGTAAAGCCCCATCAGCGTGTTGCCGCGGAAGCGGTATTCCGAGAGCGCGAACGCCGCCATCGCGCCGAACAGAAGCACGAAGAACAGCGAGGCGACGGTGACGACCAGGCTGTTCTGGAAATAATGGATGAAGTCGCCCTGGCCGATCACCGTGGTGTAGCCGATCAGGTCGAAGGTTTTTGGCGTCGGCGGCGTCAGCGGCTCGCTGAAGATGCCGGCGCGCGATTTGAACGAGTTCATGATGACCAGGATCACCGGAAACAGCGCGATCGCCGTGTAGGTCAACAGGATCGCGTGGGCGCCGATGGTGCGGGGCAGCGAACGGGCGGCGGTGCTCATTGGAAGGTCTCCTGACGAGCGATGACTGTTGAGGTCGGCACCAAGGCACCCCCCTCTGTCCTGCCGGACATCTCCCCCGCAAGGGGGGAGATCAGATGCCGCGACTGCTTTCGCCAATCGCCAACGTTGCAAGACGAGCGGCAAGGCCAGAGCTGCCAATCTCCCCCCTTGCGGGGGAGATGGCCGGCAGGCCAGAGGGGGGTGTTCAAGCTCGACATCTCGCCCCTCAGAACTGGTAGCGACGCAGGCGCGTCTGGACGAGGAACAGGTAGACGCAGACGCCGCCGAGGATGATCAGGAACATCATCGTGGCGATCGCCGCGCCCATATTGGGATCGCCGGTCTGCAGCTGAAAGCCGAAGAAGGCGCGGTAGAGGAAAGTGCCCAGAATATCGGTCGAATAGTTCGGGCCGGCGAGCGCCCCTTGCGCGGTGTAGATCAGGTCGAAGGCGTTGAAATTGCCGACGAAGGTCAGGATCGAGATGATGCCGATCGACGGCAGGATCAGCGGCAGCTTGATCTTCCAGAACTGCGACATGCCGGTGATGCCGTCACATTCGGCCGCCTCGATCACCTCTTCGGGGATCGACAAAAGGGCTGCATAGATCAGCATCATCGGGATGCCGACGAACTGCCACACCGAGATCAGGCTGAGCGCGGTCAGGGCATATTGTTCTTTGCCGAGCCACGGCGTGAACAGGCTTTTCAGGCCGACCAGATCCATCAGATGCGGCGCCACGCCCCACAACGGCGACAGGATCAGTTTCCAGGCGAAACCGACGATGACGAAGGACAGGATGGTCGGCACGAAGATCGCGGTGCGGTAGAAGGCGGCGAATCTCAGCCTCGGGCTGGACAGCAATGCCGCCAGCATGACACCGATCGGGTTCTGCACCACCATGTGGATGATGAAGAACCAGGTATTGTTCCGCAGCGCGTTCCAGAAGCCGACCGACCAGTTGGGGTCGCCGAACAACGTACGGAAATTAGTGAAACCGACGAACACCTGATGCTGATCGACATTGCGGAACAGCGACAGCTGCAGCGTGCCGGCGAGCGGCAGGATCATGATCGCCGTATAGACCAGCAGCGCCGGCGCCAGGAAGACGCCGATATGCCAGCGGAACGGTCGTTTCGGTCGTGTTTGTGCGGCCATGAGTGCGGTCCCCGCCGATCAGGTTTAGCAATGCCTTCGACGGCAGCGCTGCCCCTCACCCTTACCCTCTCCCCGTGAAGGACGGGGAGAGGGGGCGCCTGCGTTTCGGCTGATCCTTCTCCCCGTCACTATACGGGGAGAAGGTGCCGGCAGGCGGATGAGGGGCGGCGCCGTCGTTCGCAGTCGATGATGCTGTCGAAAAACGCAGGGCCGTCCACTTGGGGCCCTGTCTGTTGTCTGAGCTCTTACTTGCCCGGCTTGTACCAGCTGTCGAGGCCGTCCTGCAGCTTCTTGGCGGCAGCTTCCGGCGTGTCGGTGCCATTGATGACGTTGGCCGATTCAACCCAGGTTTCGTTCTCGAGGTTCGGCGTGCCGCGCGACAGGATCTGGTAGGTCGAGCGGATCGTCGACTTGCACTTGTCGCGCCAGGAGACGAATTCCTGCGCCAGCGGGTCTTCCATCTTCACCGGGGTGGAATTCAGGCTGAAGAAGCCCGGCAGTGCGTTGGCGTAGATGGTGGCGAAGTCCGGCGAGGCGACCCAGGACAGGAAGGTCTTGGCCGCGTCGGCATTCTTCGACGCCGCATTCAGGCCCATGCCGATATCGGTATGGTCGGAGATGTAGCAGGTGTCGCCGGCCTTCTCGACCGGCGGCGGGAAGGCGCCCATCTTGAACTGCGCCTGGGTGTTGAACAGGCCGATCTCCCACGATCCCGCCGGGTAGATGGCGGCGCGGCCAAGCGTGAACAGGTTCTGGCTGTCCGGATAGGTCTGGGCCTCGAAGCCGTCGCCGAGATAAGGCTTCCACTTGGCCAGTTCCTCATAGGGAGCAACCCAGTCCTTGTCGGTCAGCTTCTGGTCGCCCTTGATCAGCGCTGCGCGGCCCTCTTCGCCCTTCCAGTAGTTCGGACCGATGTTCTGATAGCCCATGGTCGCGGCTTCCCATAGGTCCTTGGTGCCCATGGCCATCGGGATGTAGGTGCCGTCGGCCTTGATCTTGTCGAGCGCGGCGAAGAACTCGTCACGCGTCGTCGGCACCTTGAGGCCGAGCTTGTCGAAGGCGTCCTTGTTGTAGATGAAGCCGTGAATGACCGAGGCCATCGGGACGCAGAAGCTCGCCTTGCCGTCGTCGGTCTGCCATGCCGCCTTGGCGACCGGTGAGAAGTTCTCCATGCCGGGCAGCGAAGACAGATCGGCAAGGTTGCCCTTCTTGAACAGTTCGAGCGATTTGTCGAACGGGCGGCAGGTGATCAGGTCGCCAGCCGAGCCGGCGGCGAGCTTGGCGCCGAGTGCGGCGTCATACTCGGTCGGCGCCGACGGTGCGAACACCACTTTGATGCCCGGGTTCTTGGCCTCAAAAGCCGGGATCAGCTTGTCCTTCCAGATGGCAAGGTCGTCGCCGCGCCAGCTTTCGATATTGAGCGTTACGTCATCGGCGTGAGCCAACCCGGCGGTGCCGAGAATGCTGGTGCCGAGAAGCAGTGCCGTCAGTAATTTCGTTGTCATGCTAGTCTCCCTGTTGACCTTTTTCAGGTTCGGTTTTGAGAACAGGGGCCTTCGCGCCCTTGTTCCCCTCGATCGCGGAAAGGGCCGGCCGCAGCTTCTGGCCGGTCCCTTCCAGTATCTTCTCGGCCGCAACGGCGTTGGCAGCGCCGGCGGCGAGCAGAATGGCTGTCTTGACGACGCCGCCGCTCGCTTCGAGCAGCCGCACGGCGTCTTGCCGGTCGCGGCCGCTGATAGCGGCGACGATGCGAGCCGCGCGGTCGCGCAGCTTGATGTTGTCGGCGGTGAGATTGACCATGTAGCCGTCATGGACATGGCCGAGATGAATGGCGGTAAGCGTCGACAGCATGTTGAGCGCGATCTTCTGGGCAGTGCCGGCGCCCATGCGCGTCGAGCCGGCAATCACCTCCGGTGGCGTCTCGAGCAGGATGGCGACGTCGGCCAGCCTGAGCAGGGGCGTGTCCTTGTTGTTGGCAATGGCGATGGTTGCCGCGCCCCGGCTGCGCGCATCCTTCAGCGCCTGCACCGCATAGGGCGTCGAGCCGCTGGCCGAAATCGCGATCAGGCAGTCGCCCTTGCCGATGCCGGCGCCGGCAATTGCCGTCGAGGCTTCGTCGGTGTCGTCTTCCGGTCCGCCGGCCAGGGTCTTGAAAGCGTCGTCGCCACCGGCGATGAGGATGGCGATGCGTTCGCGCTTGATGCCGAAGGTGCCGGGCAACTCCAGCGCGTCGGCCAGCGCCATCAGGCCGGAGCTGCCGGCCGCAGCATAGGCGAGCTTGCCGCCGCCGTTCAGCCGCCCGGCGATGATTTCGGCTGCGGCGGCGATGGCGGGAATGGCGTCGCGCACAGCCTTGGCGGCCTCGATCTGCGCATTGACCAAAGAAGAAAGGATGGCGTCCGGGGCCTGGATGTCCAGTCCCTCGGCATTGCTGTGAAGCGCTTCGGTGCGCGGTTCGGCCATCCCTGTCCCTCCGATGGACGAACAATACCAAAAAAATACCACTTGTCCACACGCATTAACGAAATTGCGAACTGGAAAGCGTTGAGCCGGCGAAATTCCGGGTTTTTCAACCTGATACGCCTTAATCTTTTTGAAACGGAAATTAATCCCTTGGCTATTGGTATTTTATTGGTATTATCGCCCGGAGGAGACATCGCGTGAAATTCGTGCTCGGTATCGACGGCGGCGGCACCAGCTGCAGGGCAGCCCTTGCGACAGGCGATGGCGTTGTCATTGGCCGTGCCAAAAGCGGCGCCGCCAACATCCGCACCGATCTCACCGGCGCTCGCACCCACATCGTCGAGGCTGCTCGTCAGGCCTTCATCGCCGCCGGGCAAGATCCGGACCTGATCCCGCAGACACCAGCCATTCTCGGCCTTGCCGGCGCCAATGTCGGCACCTACCGCCAGCAGCTTGAAGCAATCCTGCCGTTCAGCATCAGCCGCGTCGAGACGGACGCCGAGATCGCGCTCGAAGGGGCAGTCGGCTCTGGTGACGGCGCCATGGCCATCCTCGGCACCGGCACCGCCTATATGGCGCGCAAGGGCGGCACGTCGCGCGCCATCGGCGGCTGGGGCTTTCAGGTCGGTGATCAAGGCAGCGGCGCCCGGATCGGCCGCGACCTGCTGGAGCAGACGCTGCTCGCCCATGACGGCGTCCGGCCGCGCTCAGCCCTGACCGACAGCATGATGGCCATTTTCCGCAACAATCCCGAAGACGTGGTCGAGTTCACCACCAATGCCAAGCCCGGCGATTTCGGCGGCTTCGCGCCCAAGGTTTTCGAGCATGCCGAGAAGGGCGACAGCGTCGCCAACTGGATCGTGGACAAGTCGGTTGCCGATGTCGAGGCGTCGCTCCACGCGCTCGACCTCTCTGATGACGCCCCGCTCTGCCTGCTCGGCGGGCTGGCGCCGCTCTATGGGCCGCGCCTTTCCCAGCGCTACCAGGCGCTGCTGAAAGCGCCGCTCGACGATGCGCTGGGCGGCGCCGTGCAGATGGCGGCCCGCATCTTCGTCAAAGCGGAGGCGACGCGATGAGCGATGCCGCCGACCAGATCTTCGCCACGCTGAGGCAGTCGTCGCAGAGCGGCGCCCCGCTCTACCTGCAGCTCAGGAAAAGCATCGAGGACGCCGTCAATCGCGGCCTGATCGGGCCGGGCGATGCGCTGCCTTCCGAGCGCGACATCGCCACCAAGGCCGACATTTCGCGCGTCACCGTCCGCAAGGCGGTGCAGGACCTAGTCAAGGGCGGCATCCTCGTGCAGCGCCACGGCTCCGGCACCTTCGTGGCGCCGCGCATGGAGCGCGTCGAGCAGTCGCTGTCCAGGCTCACTTCATTCACCGAGGACATGGCAAGGCGCGGCATGGCGGTGCGTTCAGCCTGGCTCGACCGCGACCTCTACCCGCCCTCGCCCGACGAGATGATGGTGCTCGGCCTGTCCTCGAACGAGCTGGTGGCGCGCGTGGCGCGCCTGCGCATCGCAAACGACACGCCGCTGGCCATCGAGCGCGCCTCGTTGTCGGCCAGCGTGCTGCCGGATCCGGCCGGGATAGGCTCGTCACTCTATGCGGCGCTGCAACTGACCGGCAACCGGCCGGTGCGGGCGGTGCAGCGCATTTCCGCCGCCAATCTCGGCGACGCCGATGCGCGTCTGCTCGAAGTGCCATCCGGCATTGCCGGCCTGCACATCGAACGCATTTCCTATCTCGCGAGCGGCAAGGTGATCGAGTTCACCCGCTCCATCTACCGCGGCGACGCCTATGATTTCGTCGCCGAACTGCGCCTGACAGGGCCGAGCGAAGAGGGCCGACCATGATCCCCAAGACCACCCATATGCGGCGCGAGATCGACGAAATTCCGCAAGCCGTCGCGCGTCTGCTCGATGGCTCGGCGGCGGTGCTGACCGAGGCCGGACGCGGCATTCGCGAGCGCGATCCGAGCTTCGTCGTTACCGTCGCGCGCGGTTCGTCCGACCATGCCGCCACCTTCATGAAATATGCCGTCGAACTGACCGCCGGCCTGGCCGTCGCTTCGGTCGGTCCATCGGTCGCCTCGATCTACGGCGCCAAGCTCAAGCTCGCCGGTTCGGCTTGCCTCGCCATCTCGCAATCCGGCAAAAGCCCTGATATCGTCGCCATGGCCGAGACGGCACGAGCCGGCGGTGCGCTCACCGTCGCCATCACCAACACCGCCGATTCGCCGCTGGCGCGGGCTTCGGATTTTGCCATCGACATTCTGGCCGGCCCCGAGCGCAGCGTCGCGGCGACCAAGACATTCGTCAATTCGGCGGTCGCCGGCCTGGCGCTGATGGCGCATTGCACCGGCGACGACAGACTGCTGGCCGCCCTCGCCCGCCTGCCCGAGCATTTCAGCAAGGCGATCGCCTGCGACTGGATGGCGCTGGCCGGCGCATTGGAGACGCCGCAATCGCTGTTCATCCTGGGACGTGGCCCGTCGGCGGCGATGGCCAACGAGGCGGCGCTGAAATTCAAGGAGACCTGCGGCATGCATGCAGAGGCCTATAGCGCCGCCGAAGTCATGCACGGCCCGCTGGCCCTGGTCGGGCCAGGCTTCCCGGTGCTGGCGCTCGCCGCCCGCGATGCCTCCGAGCCGTCCGTGGCAGAGGCTGCCGACAACCTTGCCGGCAAGGGTGCAGCCGTTTTTGTAACCTCGGACAAAGCCAAGAGCGCGGCGCGGCTGCCGCATGTCGCCACCGGTCATCCCTTGACCGACCCGCTGACGCTGATCGTCTCCTTCTACGGCTTCGTCGAAGCCTTCGCCCGCCATCGCGGCCTCGATCCGGATGTACCGCGCAATCTGCGCAAGGTGACGGAAACCGTATGAGCGACCGTTTTGCCCTGACTGGCGCCCGAATTTTCGATGGCGACGACTGGCATGACAACGCCGCCCTTGTCGTGCACGGCGATGTGGTCGAAGGCATTCATCCCGTCGGCGCCATTCCGTCGGGCGTTGCCCGCATCGACGCCGGGGGCGGCATGCTGGTGCCGGGTTTTGTCGACCTGCAGGTCAATGGCGGCGGCGGCGTCATGCTCAACGACCATCCCGATGTCGCCTCGCTGGCAACAATCTGCCGGGCGCATGCGCCGTTCGGCACGACCGCACTGCTGCCGACGCTGATCACAGATACGCCTGACATCACCGCCGCGGCCATTGCCGCCGGCACCGGGGCGGCACGGCAAAAACTGCCGGGATTTCTCGGCCTGCATCTCGAAGGGCCGCATCTCTCCGTCGCCCGCAAGGGCGCGCATGAACCGGCGCTGATCCGGCCGATGACGGATGCGGATGAAGCGGCGCTGGTCGCGGCACGCAAAAACCTGCCGGTGCTGCTGACGACGATAGCGCCTGAATCCGTCGAGCCTGCCCGCGTTGCGGCCTTGGCCAAGGCCGGTGTGATTGTCAGCCTCGGCCATTCCGACACCGGCTACGCCACGGCCAGAGCCTTTGCCGATGCCGGCGCCAGCGTGGTCACACATCTGTTCAACGCCATGAGCCAGATCGGCAACCGTGAGCCGGGGCTGGCGGGTGCGGCCATCGACATAGGCAGTCTGTCGGCCGGGATCATCGCCGACGGCATCCATGTCGATCCCGCCACCATGGCAATCGCGCTGCGCGCCAAGCAGGGGCCGGGCAGGATCGTGCTGGTCACCGACGCCATGGCGACGATCGGCACCGCCATGACGTCGTTCACCCTCAACGGCCGCATCATCTATCGCAAGGATGGCAGTCTGCGGCTGGCCGACGGCACGCTGGCCGGCGCCGATCTCGATATGATCTCGGCCGTCCGCTACATGCACAGGATCGTCGGGCTGGACCTGTCGGAAGCGTTGCGCATGGCCTCGCTCTATCCGGCGCAGGCGGTCGGCCAGGCCCACCGGCTCGGCCGCTTCGCCAATGGCACGGCTGCCGATATCGTCGCTCTGTCGGACGCCCTCGACGTCAACGGCGTCTGGATCGGCGGCGACAAGGTTTTTGCAGGCGCGGACAGTCCGCGCTAAAGTCCACCCATGCATGATGTCGACTGCGTTGTCGCCGGAGCCGGTGTTGTCGGCCTCGCCATTGCCCGCGCGCTGGCGCTGTCGGGCCGCGAGGTGCTGGTGGTCGAGAAGGCCGCAGCCATCGGCACGGGCACCAGTTCGCGCAATTCGGAAGTCATCCATGCCGGGCTTCATTATACGCCGGGCAGCCTGAAGGCCCGTCTCTGCGTCAACGGCCGCGAGCGTCTCTATGCCTATTGCCGCGAGCACGACGTCGCCCATCATCGCACCGGCAAACTGATCGTTGCCGTCGAACCCGACCAGTTGGACAAACTGCAGGCGATCCAGATCGACGCGGCGCAATGCGGAGTCGGTGACCTCAAGCTTTTGACGCGCGCAGAGGCCGAAAGCCTGGAACCGGCGCTGAGCTGCGCCGGCGCGCTGCTGTCGCCGTCAACCGGCATCGTCGACAGCCAGGCGCTGATGCTGTCATTGCGTGGAGACGCGGAAGCGGCCGGCGCATCTTTCGCCTTGCTCACCGTTGTCTCAGGCGCGAGCATCGAAGCCGACGGCATCCGGATCGACACGCGCGACGCCGATGGCGAGGGTTTCACCTTGAAGACCGGCGCCTTCATCAACGCCGCCGGCCTCGACGCGCAGGCGCTCGCCGGCCGCATCGAAGGCCTCCCGCAAGACCGTGTTCCGCCGCTGTGGCTGGCGCGCGGCAATTATTTCGCGCTTTCCGGCCGCTCGCCCTTTTCGCGGCTGATCTATCCGGTGCCGGTCCATGGCGGCCTCGGCGTGCATCTGACCCTCGACATGTCGGGGAGCGCGCGCTTTGGCCCGGATGTCGAATGGATCGATCGCGTCGACTATACCGTCGATCCCGCACGAGGCGCTGCCTTCTACGACGAAATCAGGCGCTACTGGTCCGGCCTGGCGGACGGCGCCCTGCAACCGGCCTATGCCGGCGTCAGGCCGAAACTGTCGGGTCCGGGACAGCCGGCCGCCGACTTCGTCATCCAGGGACCGGCTGACCACGGGGGCGGTCAGATCGTCAATCTGTTCGGCATCGAGAGCCCTGGCCTTACCGCCAGCCTCGCCATCGCAGAACATGTCGTTGGGCTTTTATATCCGCAATGACGGGCGTTTCCTGAAACGTCGGGCAGGCGCATACCATGAAACCTTTTGATATGGAGGTCGTTGTCGGGGCATATGTCCGAGGCAAAACCCAAATCGAAACCGGCCGACGGCATCGAAGCGCGCGATGCCACGAAGTCGCGTCGGGAAAAGCCGTCACGGCAAACGCGCGGAGATGGACCGCGCGAGGACACGCCGCGCGAGAAAAAAGCATCGGCCGCCGAAGCCGCGTCCGAGCCCGTTGGCGAGGCTGCGCCGCCGCCGGATGCCGTCGAACCCGATCCCAAGCTGACGCCCGAGCAGGCCGAGCAGGCGCGCAAGAAATATCTGCTGCGGCGTTTCTGGATCAGCGGGCGCGGCTATTGGGGGAGGCATGGCGACAAGCTCGCCTGGCCTTTGACGATCGGAGTGCTGCTGCTGATCTGCATCAACATCGGTTTCCAGTATGGCATCAACGTCTGGAACCGCTCGATGTTCGATGCCCTCGAGCAGCGCAACGCCCGCACGGTCTATCTCCTCAGCGCCGTATTCGTGCCGCTGGTGATCTGCAGCGGCAGCCTTGTCGTCGCGCAGGTCTATCTGCGCATGACGATCCAGCGCCGCTGGCGTTCCTGGCTGACCACCGGGGTCGTCGCGCGCTGGCTGGCAAACGGCCGCTACTACCAGCTGAACCTCGTGGGCGGCGACCACCAGAACCCCGAGGCCCGCATGACCGAGGATCTGCGCATCGCCACCGAGTCGCCGGTCGATTTCACCGCCGGCGTCCTCAACGCGTTCCTGTCGGCCTCGACCTTTATCGTCGTGCTGTGGACCATCGGCGGCGCGCTCACCCTGCCGATCGGCGGCGAGAGCATCACCATTCCCGGCTTTCTGGTCATCACCGCGATCATCTATGCCGCCATCACCTCGACCTCGATGGTGGTCATCGGCCGCGACTTCGTCCAGCTCTCCGAGCGGAAGAACCAGGCGGAGGCCGAACTGCGCTACACGCTGACGCGCGTGCGCGAAAACGGCGAGAGCATCGCCTTGCTGGGAGGCGAGGACGAGGAGCGCAGCGGGATCGACAGGAATTTCGGCCATGTGCTGAGGCAATGGGCGCTGCTGACCGGACAGCACATGCGCACGGCCGCGGTGTCGCAGGGATCGAGCCTGTTTGCGCCGGTCGTGCCGATCCTTTTGTGCGCGCCAAAATTCCTCGAAGGCTCGATGACGCTTGGCGAGGTGATGCAGGCGGCGTCTGCCTTTGGCATCGTGCAAGGCGCGTTCGGCTGGCTGGTCGACAACTATCCGCGCCTCGCCGACTGGAACGCCTCCGCGCGGCGCATTGCCTCGCTGATGATGTCGCTCGATGGGCTCGAGCGCGCCGAGCAGAGCGATGCGCTCGGACGCATCAACCGGGGCGAAGCGGAAGACGGCGCCATCCTCAGCCTCGACAATCTTTCCGTGACACTCGACGACGGCACCTCCGTAGTCAAGGAAACCGAGGTCGTGATCGAGCCGGGCGAGCGGGTGCTGGTTTCAGGCGAATCCGGTTCAGGCAAGTCGACGCTGGTGCGGGCCGTCGCGGGCCTGTGGCCATGGGGCGGCGGCAGCGTCAATTTCCACACCGACAGGCGCCTGTTCATGCTGCCGCAACGCCCCTACATCCCTTCCGGAACGCTTCGCCGCGCGGTCGCCTATCCCGCGGCGGCGGACAAGTGGACCATCAAGCAAATCAAGGCTGCCCTCGACAAGGTGGGGCTTGGCTATCTCACCGGCAGGATCAAGGAAGAGGCGCCATGGGACCAGACGCTGTCGGGCGGCGAAAAGCAACGCCTCGCCTTCGCGCGCCTGCTGCTGCATCGCCCCGATATCGTGGTGCTGGATGAAGCGACTTCGGCGCTCGACGAGAAGAGCCAGGACACGATGATGTTGACGGTGATCCGCGAACTGCCTGACGTCACCATCGTCAGCGTGGCGCATCGTGCGGAGCTCGAAGCCTTCCACAGCCGCAAGATCACCCTGGAGCGGCGGGAGGGCGGCGCCAAGCTCGTCAGCGACGTCGACCTCATCCCGCGCAAGCGCAAACGCAGCCTGCTGAACCGCGCTTTGTGGGGTTCCAGCACTCGGGTGAAAAAGCCCAGGTAAAAGGCGCCACTGCCGAACCGCGAACAGAGATGTCCAGGCGAAGCGCTTGGGCAAAGACATTAGCCGGCTATGGATTAGCCGTAGAGACCCTTGTAGGTCTCGCGCAGCAGGTTCTTCTGCACCTTGCCCATCGTGTTGCGCGGCAGCTCATCGACGAAGATCACCTGCTTCGGGTGCTTGTATTTGGCCAGCTGGCCGGCAATGGCGCCAACGATCTCGGCCCCGGTGATCCGCGATGCCGGCGCCCGCACCACGACAGCGGTGACGCCTTCGCCGAAATCGGGATGGGCAATTCCGATGACGGCACTTTCCAAGACGCCGGCAACGGCGTCGATCTCGCTCTCGATCTCCTTGGGATAGATGTTGTAGCCGCCGGAGATAATGAGATCCTTGCCGCGGCCGACGATGTGGACGTAGCCGTCCGCGTCGATGATGCCGAGGTCGCCGGTGATGAAGAAGCCGTCCTTGCGAAACTCCGCCTTGGTTTTTTCCGGCATGCGCCAATAGCCGGAAAAGACATTCGGACCTTTGACCTCGATCATGCCGACTTCACCCTGGCCAAGCGCATCGCCGCTGTCAGGGTCGGCGATGCGCAGCGAAACGCCGGGCAGCGGGAAGCCGACCGTGCCGGCCCGACGCTCGCCCTCATAGGGGTTCGACGTGTTCATGTTGGTCTCGGTCATGCCGTAGCGCTCGAGAATGGCGTGGCCGGTGCGCTCGCGCCAGGCCTTGTGCGTTTCGGCGAGCAGCGGCGCCGAGCCGGAAACGAACAGGCGGATGTTCTTCGCCGCCTGGGCATCCAGCCCGTCCTGCTGCAGGAGCCTGGTATAGAAGGTCGGCACCCCCATCATCACTGTCGCGCGGGGCAAGAGCGAGACGATGCGGCCGGCGTCGAATTTCCGCTCGAACAGCATCGAGGCGCCGGCCATCAGGGTGACGTTGGTGGCGACGAACAAGCCGTGCGTATGGAAGATCGGCAACGCGTGGATCAGCACGTCATCCCCGGTGAAACGCCATTGCTCGACCAGCACGCGCGCATTGGAGGCCAGGTTTTCATGGCTGAGCATGGCGCCCTTGGAGCGTCCGGTGGTGCCGGATGTGTAAAGGATTGCGGCCAGATCGTCCGGCCCGCGCGCCACGGCGTCGAAATCCGTGGGCTGTTGTGCCGCCAGTGCGGTCAGCGAGCCCTCACCATTGCTGCCAAGCGTGACGGTGGCAGCACCCGACGCCTGCGCCAACGGCGCGATAGCGCCGGCGCGGGCCGGGTCGCAGACGACCAGCCGCGGCTCGGCATCCCCGAAGAAATAGCCGAGTTCGGCCAGCGTGTAGGCGGTGTTGAGCGGCAGGAAGACCGCGCCGGCGCGCAGGCAGGCGAGGTAGAGGAAAATGCATTCGGGGCTTTTTTCGACCTGCACGGCAACGCGGTCGCCCGGCTCGACGCCAAAATGCCTCAGCGCATGTGCCAGCTGTGCCGATTGCGCCAACATGTCGCCATAGGCGATCGCGCGTCCGTCATCGGTCGCCATCAGGATGCGCTCGGAGGCTGAAATCCGGCCGCGGAACGCGTCGAACAGGTGATTGGTCATGCGCATTCCCTAGAGATGATGCCGAAAAGTGTGAAGCGGTTTTCGGAGGACATCATGCTCTATCCCTTTGATTTAGAGCCGGATGGCCTTGGAACAAAGGAAACGATTTCGCCTCCGTCCGGCAAAAACGTGAAATCGGGTTTGCCGCCGATCAGATGAAGGCAAGCGGACTTGGATAACGGGCGATTTTGGATAGCGGGCGGATTTTGGATAGCGGACCGGAAGCGCTTCTATCTGCGGCTGCGCAGCGCCTTGGTGGCGCTCACGCGTGGATCGCCGCTGTCGTTGAAGCGCTCCATGCACATGGCTGCCGTCAGACGGTAGTGGCTGAGGAGGGCTTCAACGGCGCCATCGGCATCGCCATCCACCGTGCGCTCCGCAATCAGCCGATGTTCACTGATTTCGTCGCGCTCGCTGCCGTCCTGGGAGATCAGCCGGTAACGGGAGGCCTGATCCGAAAGCTGGTCGCAAAAGCCGGTCAGCCAATGCGAGCGGCAGCCTGCGATCAGTGCCCGATGGAAGGCGCGGTGCAGCTTTTCCCATTCCGGATTGTTCGAGGACGGATCCTCCGGCAAGCGGCGCGGGGCACGCGCCAGGCGATGCAAGGCCAGCACGAGCTGCTCTTCCCATTCGCCGGTGCGGTTGGCAATGGATTCACGCAGCGCCCGCTCTTCCAGCCAGCAGCGGGTGCGCGTCAATTCCTCGAGTTCCGGGGCACTGACCGGCATGATGAAGAAACCGCGCTGGTCGTGGCGGCCGAGCAGGCCTTCCGAAGCAAGTCGGTTGAGGGCCTCGCGAACCGGTGAGGCGCCGGCGCCGTAACGGGAAACCACCCATTCGACACGAAGCTTGCTTTCACTTTCAAACACGCCGCGCAGGAGATCGTCGCGAAGCTGTTGATAGACCGTACTAGCGAGTGTGCTCTTGGGTCCCGCGCCTTCGCTCACATCGGCAGATCCGTAGGTCAATACGACTCCTGTAGCTCTCCCATGCTCCGCTAGCCCGTTCGCGAAGCAAACGATTTCCCGTGTGAATCTACTGTAGCTCCTAAGGCATCCGCCCCTCAAGCGAAAGATCACGATATTCGACTTAAAGAGGAAGGTTGACCGCATCTTATCCGCCGGAAGTAACTAAAATCGTGAAAAACTTGTTGTTCTGAAGAAAGTTTGTCTCCCAGCATGGCAGGTGCCCTCGAGAAACAGCTTCGAGATCCCGAATACGGATAATTTTGTCTTAACGCGCGTCATGCCGCCGGATTGACCTCTCCCCGCATGCAGATCCCTTCGGCAGTTATCCACTAGGTTTATGGGCCAAAACTAGTGCCGGATGCCGCGATCCTGTCGCTTGCCGCGATGCCCTTGCGGCTGCCACCCGTTGACGGCTTCTTGGGAGATTGAAGGATCAGGCAGGGAGATCAGGCCGAGGAGAACCGACCAGCCGGGAACTTGCCCTGGAACTGATGTCAGCCGGCAGCCCGGTCGGCCGCGGTTCGGATGGCTTCTATATTGGCCCGGTAGGCTTCGACGCTGCCGCCCTTGAAGATGGCGGCGCCTGCCACCAGCACATCGGCGCCGGCTGATGTGACAAGGGGGGCGGTTTCCGGCGACACGCCGCCGTCGATCTCGATGCGAATCGGCCGGTTTCCGATCAGCGCTTTCACCCGCTTGACCTTGTCGACCATGGCCGGGATGAAGGCCTGCCCGCCAAAGCCCGGATTGACGGTCATGATCAGGATCAGGTCAAGCCGGTCGAGCACATATTCGATCGCACTTTCCGGCGTCGCCGGATTAAGCGATACGCCGGCCTTCTTGCCGAGACCCTTGATGGTCTGAAGCGAGCGGTCGAGATGCGGTCCGGCCTCGGCATGCACGGTCATGCCGTCGCAGCCGGCATCGGCAAAGGCGGCCAGATAAGGATCGGCCGGCGCAATCATCAGATGGCAGTCGAAGAAGGCCTTGGTGCGGTTGCGGATGGCCTTGATCACCGGCGGGCCGAAGGTGATGTTGGGCACGAAATGCCCGTCCATCACGTCGAGATGGATCCAGTCGGCGCCGGCCGCCGCCACCGCCTCGACCTCGTCGCCGAGCTTCGAGAAATCCGACGCCAGCACCGATGGCGCGATCAGGGTCTTCCTGCTCATGATGCGGCCCCTTTGGGCGCCCTGTTTGCGGGCGCGATCCAAACGTCTGCCTAGACCATGATCCCGAAAAGGGAAAGTCGGTATTTGTTGTGCTAGGAGCGGCCCGGCTGATGCCTTACCTGCTCGGCCTCGCTTCCGGTTATGGCCCAATTGGCGAAAACAGAAAGGAGAGCTCAGAGGGAAAGACCGTCTCTTCCATGCTGACGTCGCTGGACGGCTTTATCGAGGGACCGTCGGGCGACAGCGGCTTGCTGGCGTCCGAGGAAGATTGCACCGGCATTTCAACGACGAGATGCGGCGGACCCCGATCGCGCTGACGAAAAAAACCCGCCGAATCGCTCCGGCGGGGTTCTGAATTTTGACTCGTGTCAGATCCTATGGCTTGAAGTTGGCCGCCGGATCCCTTTGCGGCTGTACCTGCGTCTGCGGCGTGCGCTTCGGTATGAACTGCTGAAGGACACCTGGATTGAGCAACAGGGTCGGGTCGAGCGACGGCTGCTGCCGGATGGCTCTGCAGTTCGGGAACCGACCAACGGTGCCTTCGGGGCAGCGCCGCCTGATGATCGGCACGCACTGGCCGCCGACCATCTGCGAGCCCGGGGCGCAGTCTCCCACCTGCGGCCTCGGCTTGCGGCATGCGCCGTCGATCACCTGGGTGCCGCGCGGGCAAACACACTCGCCGCGCTTGTTGTGCACCTGGCCGCGTATGTCGCACTGTTCCAGCACAGGCTTCTTCTGCCGGCAGGCATTGCCTTGCACCTCGGTACCCCGCGGGCAGACACAATTGCCATTGGCGTCGTGGACCTGGCCGCGGATCGAGCACTGCTCGGGCTTCGGCCGGATCGGCCGGCAGACCTTGCCCCTGACTTCTGTGCCGTCCGGGCAGACGCAATCGCCATTGGCGTTTTGGATCTGACCACGGATCGAGCACTGTTCAGGCTTTGGCCGGATCGGCCGGCAGGCTCCATTGCGCACCTCTGTCCCACGCGGGCAGACACAATCGCCATCGGCATCATGAACCTGGCCGCGTATGCTGCACTCCTGAGGCTTCTGCTTGTCGCGCACGCAGGCATTTGCCTGTCGGTCGAGATGCGTACCTTCCGGGCAGTAGCAGCCATTGCCGTCCGACGTCGGGACCGAACCGGGGATGGCGCAGCCAGGCTTGTCGGTCTTGACGCAAGCGCCGTTCTCAAGCTCGGTTCCGCGCGGGCAGACACAGCGTCCATCCTCGGTGCGAATCTGGCCCTTGAGCAGCACGCAGGGCCTCGGATCCTTCGGCTGGATGATGACGCCGCCGTCGGGCGAGCACTGGCCGTTGCGGAACGTCGTGCCTTCCGGACACACGCACCGGCCGGCATCGTTCATGACGAAGCCTGGCGAGCATTCCTTCTTCACCTCGCGCTTGATGGTGAAGGGATGGCAGGCATAGGCCCTGCCGCGATCGCCCTGGACGTTGGTCAGGTCGCCGGGCAGTACGTCGCCGCCGCCTTGCACCCTGGTGTCGGGAGACAAGACGCCGACGCAGTTCTGGCCGCTGACGTTGCCCCGCAGATTGACCAGGGGAGCGTCGGGAAGGACCACGGTGACCTTGTGCACATGGCTTTCCCCGGCGCCGAGCGTCAGGTTGGCAATGCAGGTCAACGGCAAGGTCGTCGGTTCGGGCGAGCAGCCAAAGGGCGGTTCGATCGAGGTGATCGCGACGCCTTGCAGCCGCCCCAGCCCGTCCACCCCGATCGCATCGCCGATGCGGACCGGACCGGAGAAGGCGGTCTGGCCATCATTGGTGATGGTGATCTCGAACGAGCAGGGTTGCCCCGGCTGGCACTCGGCATCGCCGGTCTTCTTGACGCTAATGGTGGACGTGCCGCCGCCCTTGGCGCAGGCCTGGCCGATCGGGTAGACGACGTCGTCTCCAGGGGCCGGGCCGTATGAGCCGCGTGCGCAGTTCTCGAACGCGCCATTGGCCAAGACCGTCACGTCGAAGTGCCTGGAGGTTCCGGGCGTCATCGCGGCGCCGGGTATCTGGCATGACAGCGCATTGGCCGGAACCGCTCCGCAGGCCCATTCCCCGCCGTCGGGTGTGACGGTCTGGATCTGGACCGGCGCGCCACCCGATATCAGCGTGGCAGCATCGTTGACCCGCACCGGACCGGTGGGGGCAGAGGTGCCAAGGCTGATGACGGTGATGCGGCAGGAAACCACCGCCGCACCGGCGAGCGAGCCATTGCAGACCTTGGTGATGCGTAGGGTCGGCTTGCCGCCATTGGGATGACGGAAGCGTTCCTTGGCGCAGGCCTTGTTGTTGGTGAGGTCGACCTCACCGGGGACGGGCTTCAGCGCCGCGCAGTTCTCGACCGAATCCGACTGGTAGCCGGCCGGCATGACCGCCCTGACGACGATCGGCGTCGAGGCGCCCGGCATCAGCACGATGCCTGCATTGTCGCAGCGGAACTGGCCGGGACCGTTCGGTCCGCATGTCCAGGGCGGAGACGGGCCGAAGGTCCAAGAGGCCGGCGCGCCGCCCGGGTAGTTATCGATAACCGTCAGCGGCCCATTATAGGGGACGCTGCCATTGTTGATGATGTCGATCACGAAGTAGCAGATGCCGTCGGGCGTGCAGACCGGGATGCGGGCACGCTTCTTCAGGATCAGGTCGACCTTCTTGTCGACCGGGGGCCGGCAATCGCGGTCGCGGTCGCCACGCCGGCAGATCGGGATCGAGGCACAGCCGCGATCGTTCTGCTGGCTGCCGAACAGCGGCTTGCCGCTGGCGCCGTAATTATAGGTGGCGCAGTTGCGCAACGCGCTGCCTTGCCAACCACCCGCCGGCTTGAAGCCGAGCTTGAGGTTGATGGAGGCCCCCGGATTGAGCGTGGTCACCGGATAGGTGCACGTCATCGGGGTCACGCCGGGCATGCATACCCAGGGCGGATTAGGCCCTGAATCCAGAGTCGAGCCGGCCGGCAGCGTCACCTCGTCGAGCACGATCTTGCCGTGATACGGCCCGTCGCCGACATTGGTGACCTTGATGGTGAAGTCGCAGCCGCCGCCCATCGTGCAACGCGTCACGTCGGCGCGTTTCTCGACCTTGAGGTCCGGTTCCTTGTCCTTGGGCGGACATCTCAAGTCACGCGGGATGACGATGTCGATGGTCTGCGTGCAGCATAGTCCCCAGCCCTCCTTCGGGCCGGCATAGGTCTCGATGCCGGTGACGATGAGGTGGATGACGTCGCCGGGCGACGCACCGACGATCTTCCAGTTCAGCACACCGCCGCCCGCCGGCACCAATTGCGTGTCGGGGATGATGGTGATGCCTGGGGTCGTCGTCGATACCTGCACCCATTTGCCGCCCATCTCCGGGCCGACAGGCATGTGGTAGATGAACGCGCCGCCGCCTTGCACGCAATCGACCGTGCCGCGCTCCACCTTGAAACATTCCCGGTCGGGAGGCGGAGGCCGCTTGTCACAGTTGGTGAGGTCGATCTTGATCGAGGTCTTGGCCCCGGTCTTGTAGTCGCCGTCGTCGGGCTTGCCCGGATCCTGCGACGGGATGATGGCCCCCGTGCCGACGCCCGGCGTCACCTTGATCATGCCCTGGTTGTCGACGATGGTCGGCGAAGGAAACGCCGCATGGTCGATCTTGGCGGTGATCTTGAAATTGATGACGCGTTCATTGCCAGCCCCAGCGCCGTCGAGATCGGTGGTGGAAATCCGGAAATCGGAAACCGTTGCCGTATCGTTCGGATTAGCCGAGGTGCTGATTGTCGCACCCGGCAGCGGTCCGCCAGACGCATCCGTGCCGTCGCCGGACACGTTGACGTTGACGATCGCAAGACCGTGCGGAAGCTGATCCTTGAAGTCGAGTTGGAGTTTCTTCAGCCTGGCCGAAAAGCTTGGGTCGGCAAAGCCTTGCGAGTCGCCGCGCAGGCCAAAGCTCAGGGAGTAGACGACGTAGTCGCAGCTCCTCTGTGTGCCTGTTTTGGTGAAGAACGGCACGATCCGTTCCGGCCTCGGATTGACGATTTTTGAATTGTCGAGGTCGAGCCGCAGTTCCGGAGTGATCGGGACTGCATCTTCGGCGTGGCTTGCGACAGGTGTGAACATGGCGACCGCGATACCGGCCGCCATCAGCCAGCGCGCGCCGCGCCTGGCATATGACAGGGGTTTCATGATGGTCTCCATGACGGTTGGCTGCTTGCCGGTGGATTGACTGCTGTTCGCGGTCGGGGAAAGTGCGAGATTTTTCATCTTCCCCTCCTCAACGTTCGCAGCTGACGGCTGGGGTTCTGAGCGGCAAAGTCATCTTGCAGCAAGGGTAGTAGCCACCCTTGTCCTTGTCGGACTGCCTGTAGAAGCAAAGTCCAACATCGACTCTGTCGCCCGGAGAATGGCCGGTGATGTCGACCGTGTAAGGCTTACCGGGAGCATGCGACTGGGGTGATGTCACCCCGACGCCTGGTGTCATGGACTGGACCTTGATCGAATCGCCGCCAAAGCCGGCATGGTCATGGAGATAGAGGTCGGCCTGGAGGCCGCGAGGCGTGCAGTAGAACTGAACATCCTCGACATCGATGCACGGAGGCAGATCGCCGGGCGGTGGGAAGCCCGGCGGATAGAACGGCGGCAGATAACCGCCTGGGATCTCTTCATAATAGCCGGCACGGCCGTCGCAGGGGTGCCAGACCTCGACGTCGCCGACATGGCCTTCCACTTCTGGGTCTTCGAAATAGCCGTCGAAGTCGACGAACCACGAGCCGAAAGGCGGCACGTTGGCCGGCTTGACCAACGGCGTCGGCGTGATCTGCACGCCGTGCACGGCAAGCGGCCCGCCGGCGGCGAGCTGGTCGGCAAGTGTCGGGTTGTCGCGCAGCTTGTCGCCGGTGTTGACCAGCGTGTCGGTGCACACGCCGGTGTCGAGATTGCCGTCGGCGTCATAGCCATATTGCAGGTCGAGCCCACCGGCCGACTGCCGGTTGCCTTGCGGGAAGCCGACCGCATATTCCTGCGGCTCTTCCACCCAGACCGATTCCGTCGCCGGATCGTCCGGGTTTTCGCGCCAGTAGCGGATGACCTCGCCCTTGCCGGAATCGGCGAACTGGCTGTAATCGTAGCGATTCTCGACCGGGCCGCGCTGCGCCAGATACATGAAGCCCTGGTTGTCGAAGGCGATGTCGGTGACGGCGTAGTCCTTGTCGGCCTTGACCGTCAGCTCCCAGCGCGGATCACCGGCAAAGCTGCCATCGCGGGCAATGCCAACCGACCAGATCTCGGCCTTTTCGCCGACCGAATAATAGATCCGGCCGCCATGATAGGCGACGGACCAGACGCGGCGTTCGTCCTGCGTGTAGCCCCATGTGTCGGGGTCTTCCGAGTCGAAGGCAGCACCCTGTATGTCCATCACCGCACCGTCATCGGCGACGGGAGCCAGCCCATGCGCCGGCCGCCCGGCAACGCCGTGATCGAATGTGTCGATCAGCGTGCCGTTGGCGTCGAGGCGGTGGATGAAGCCGGTGTCGAGGTCGCTGGCGAAGAACTCGCGGTGATTGCTGTCGAAGCTGATGTCGCCGATGCCGGAACCGCTGTTGGTGTCAATGTCGGCGAATTTGGAGACCGCGCCGGTGATGCCGTCGATCTTCCAGATCGTGCCCGGACCGCCACCGCTTTCGGTGCCGAACTGGCCGTCCATGAAGACGGCGCCCGCGGTTCCGCGGCGCTGTCGCTCGGGCCGACCGTCGGCATCTTCGTCCGGGGTGACGATACGGATGCCGTGCAGCGAGGTCGCGCCGGCATAGAGGTTGGGGACGCCCGTGGGAACGCCGTCGCGCACACCGTCATCATAGGTAATGGCGAACACCTGGCCGATCTGTTCGGCCGTCACCTCGAAAGGCGGCGGCGTGTAGACGAGCTGGCCGGAAGCCGGTCCGCCGAGCGCCGAAACGTCGAAGACGCGCAAGGTGGCGCGCGTCGTGTCGATGAAGGTTTCGTCGACCGGGTCGACGCCGGGCGGCAGCCCCCCCCTTTCGGAATCGGCAGAGTCGAAATTGGGAATGACGGTGCCGGAAAATCCGGTGACCGCCATCCAGCCGGGATAGACGATCTGGGTTTCCTGCGCTTGGGCGGCTGTGCCCAACCAGAGCGTGGCGCTCAGCGCCAGGGCAAGCAAACCGCCGCCCAGATCGAGCGAACGGCGGAAACCGCTTGGAAACGACATGGACGCGCCGCGATCGCAGGACATAAAACTCCCCCCGAAGTTTTCGGGAGGAACATCCGGTGCGGCCGCGCGAAACAGGGCAAGGCGCGGCGTTCCGGCACGTTCGTCCCTGATCGAATTGTCTGCTTTCCTCATCTTCACGATACGCCTGCTCCTGCGCAGGGTCAACGGAATCAGCCGAAAGCCCAGCGCATCGACTCCATCCCGAAGGCGGTGGTCGCGCTGAGCTTGCGTTGGTCCCGGAGACCGTGGAGCCTCTGGGGTCCTGGTCATGGGGCATCCTTTCCGGCCCGCACCATGCGGCGCCTGGTCGTCAGTCGCAGGCTGGAGCAGAAAGGTTCATGCAAAACGGCGGCCGGGTCTGTCCGCCATTTCACAGAGGCGCGGCCAATTCCTTGTGTCAACTCAAGGTGGAAAACAGTCTTGGCGCGCGAAAGACCGGCCGGCTTACTTACCGTCAGTGCCGGCTTCTGCTAGCGTCTTCCCAACCCTGGGGGGATCATGACACGCAGGCACTTCGTTCTCTTGCTGGCGGCGCTTTTTCCATGTGCGTTGCCGGTCCATCAATCCGTAGCCAAGACCTTGGTCTACTGCACCGAGGTTAGCCCCGATACGTTCGATCCCGCACTCGCCTCCGGATCCCGCGACGCCTCGGCCACCGCTCTCTACAACCGCATGGTCGAGTTCGAGCCCGGCACCACCAAGGTGCGCCCCGGCCTTGCCGAAAGCTGGGAGATTTCCGACGACGGCCTCACCTACACATTCCACCTGCGGCACGGCGTGAAGTTCCACAGCCTCGAGGGTTTTACGCCGAGCCGCGACTTCAACGCCGATGATGTGCTGTTTACCTTCGACCGGCAGGCCAACGCGCAGAACCCGTTCAACAATTACGCCAGACGCCAGTACATTTACTTCGACGGCATCGGCATGCCGGATCTTGTCGCCGGTTGGCGCAAGCTTGACGACCATACTGTGGTGATGACGCTGAAGGCGCCGCATTCGCCGATGCTTGCCGACCTGGCGATGGATTTCGCTTCGCTCGTTTCCAAGGAATATGCCGACAAGCTCGTCGCAGAGAAGCGGCTTCTCGATCTGGCGCTGAAGCCGGTCGGGACGGGTCCGTTCCAGCTTGTCGACTACCAGCAGGATGCAGTCATCCGCTACAAGGCCAATCCGGACTACTGGCGCGGCAAGCCGAAGATCGACGATCTCGTCTTCGCCATTGCCACCGATGCCAGCATTCGCATGGAAAAGCTGCGCGCCGGCGAATGCGATCTCATGCCCTATCCAAATCCGGCCGACCTGGAGGCGATCAAGGCGACGCCCGGAATCAAGGTCATGCGGCAGGAGGGCCTCAATACGGGATACCTCGCCTTCAACACCTTGCAGAAGCCCTTCGACGATCCAAGGGTGAGGAAGGCGATCGCCATTGCCATCGACACGCAGGCGCTGGTCGACGTCGTGTTCCGCGGCACCGGCGAAGTCGCACGCAATCCGCTGCCGCCAACCTCCTGGGCCTATGACAAGACGAGCCCCGATCATGTCTTCGACCCCGCTGCCGCCAGGCAGGGGCTCGCCGATGCCGGCGTAAAAGACCTGCACATGAAGATCTGGGCGATGCCGGTGCAGCGTCCGTATAACCCGAATGCGCAGCGTATGGCCGAAATGATCCAGTCCGACCTGGCAAAGATCGGTGTCACCGTGGAAGTCGTGACGTATGAGTGGACTGAATACCTTGCCCGCTCAAAGTCACGCGACCGCGACGGCGCCATGCTGTTCGGCTTCACCGGCGACAATGGCGACCCCGACAACTTCCTGTCGGTGCCGCTTGGCTGTGCCGGCGTCGGCACCACCAATCGTGCCAACTGGTGTTTTCCGGCCTTCGACGATCTGCTCAAGCAGGCAGCCGGGATCGTCGATCCCGCTGCCCGCGCAAAACTCTATTCGCAGGCGCAAACGATCTTCAGGGAGCAGATGCCGTGGGTCGCTATCGCCCACTCCGTGGTCTCGATCCCGATGCGCGAACAGGTGACGGGCTATGTCATGGACCCCTTTGATCACCACGATTTCTCGGGCGTCGATATCAAGGAATAGCGTTCGGTGTCTGCCGCAGATCTCGATGTCTATGTAGAGAGCCTGCGCAATTTCCGACTGGTGCGGAGCTATTGCATCGCGCAGTTGCTGCCTTACCTGGAACAGGCTGGATTGAAAGTGCGCCTGCTCGACCGGCCGGCCGGCCGAGATCGGGCGCCGGTGGCCTTTCTGCATGTCGACCTGACAATCGTGCCGCCAACGTACCGCGGTCTCGGCCACCTCTACGACCGCACCATCAATGGCCGCGCGCTGTCCATCCACCGGCACCTTTATTCGACACTGAAGCTGGAGGCCGGCGACAGCCACAAGGGGCCGGTTGTCGTCAAGACGGTCCTCAACTCCAGGGGCCGACCAGAGCAGCGCTGGTGGCAGCATCGCAACGGCCTGACCAGGAGCGCGCATGCCATCCGCAAGCTCTTCGAACCCGGCTACAAGGACCGCCTGTGCCCGCCCTATAAGGTCTACCAGACGATCGGCGAGGTTCCGCGGGATGTATGGCGCAACAATCGCCTGATGGTGGAAAAGTTCGCTTTCGATACGCTCGACCTGCCCATCGTCAAGCACCGCTACATGTTCCTGCTCGGTGCCGAGGTCAACATGCGGCAGGTCTACGACGATGTGTTGTGCGCCGGCTCAAAAATCCTGAGCAATGAGGTGGGCGGCGCCGTGCCACCGGAAGTGCTGGCGGTGCGGCAGCGGCTCAACCTGGACTTCGGCGCCATCGACTATTTCATTGTCGATGGCAAAGGCGTTGTCGTGGATGCCAACAAGACCGTCGGCTCAAACCCTGAATGGCTGAAGAAAAACCGCTTTCGTCGGGAATTCAACGATCGCATGGCTGAGGAACTGATCGCCTTTGTCCGCGGTTGAGCCGGATCACCAGATCCAGTCGCCCTTGCCCAGCACCGACACCGCTTCGACGATACGGTTGAAGCTGGCGCGGGCCCGGCCGACCGTGTGCCTGGCCCGGAGATAGCCGTGCACCAGTCCCGGCTCCTCGAACCAGGCGGCATGGCCGCCGGCAGCGAGGACGCGATCGCGATAGGCCTCGCCGTCCGACGACAGCGGGTCGCATTGCGCGGTGATCAGCACTGTCGGTGGCAGGCCGATGAAATCTGCGTCGGCCAGTGGATACAAAGTGATGTCGCCGGTCCCATCGAGGCCGCCGGTGCGGACATCCCTGTAGAAGTCGAGATCGCGCACCGTCAGCATCGGCGCTTCCGCATGCGTCAAATAGGAGCCTTGCGAACGGTCGCCGCCGAGGCCGGGATAGATCAGCACCTGGCCGATCGACTTTTTGGCATGGCTGCGCGTCGCGTGGGCGAGAGCCGCGCAGAGATTGCCGCCGGCGCTGTCGCCGCAGAGCAAAATAGGGCAGTCGTAGTTTGAGGCCGCCCATTCGAAGGCATGCAGCGCATCGTCGAAGGCGGCCGGGTGCAGATGCTCCGGCGCCAGCCGGTAGTCGATGGAGACCACTTCGAAGCCGGTCCGGGCGCACAGCTCGGCGCAGACATCGTCATGGCTGTCCAGCCCACCGAGGATGAAGCCGCCGCCATGGATGTAAAGCACCATCGCGGCATGGCCCGGTGTCGTGCTGCGATAAATGCGGATCGGGATGTCGTGGGCGGCAATGATTGTCGTTTCCGCCGTCACGCCATCGGGATAGCCGGCAAAAAACTCGCGGCACATCCTGTCATAGATCGCACGCTGCTGGGCGATGGTGTAGTCGATCGTGTCGGGAGGATAGTAGGAGTTGGTCTTCTCGATGAAGGCCCAGGTTTCCGCGTCGATGAGGGTTTTGTAGTCGGTCATGCAGCTCCTTTACCTCCCCCTTGATGGGGGAGGTCGCCGCGAAGCGGCGGGTGGGGGTGGTGGCGCATCACCCCACCCCGGACCTTCGGTCCGACCCTCCCCATCGAGGGGAGGGTAAAGAGGCTACTTCCCCTTCCACACCGGGTCGCGCTTCTCCGCAAACGCCCGGAACCCTTCCATACCGTCCTCGGAGCCATAAAGCGCATCGACCGTCGCCAGTTGCCGGCGCGTCACGCGGTTCATGGCATCCTGGAAGGTCAGCGCCTCGGCCACCCGCGCCGTCTCCTTGATCGCGGCAAACACCAGCGGCGGGCCGCTGGCCAGTAGCCTTGCGACCTCCCAGACGCGGTCTTCAAGCTTTTCCTTGGGCAACACTTCGTTGACCAGGCCCCAGCGATGCGCTTCCGCTACATCCATCCAGCGGCCGGTGAGCAAGAGGTCCATGGCGACGTGATAGGGAATGCGCTTCGGCAACTTGATCGTCGCGGCATCCGCCAGCGTGCCGGCGCGGATTTCGGGCAGCGCGAAGGAGGAATGATCCGAGGCGAAGATGAGGTCGCAGGACAGCGCCAGCTCGAAGCCGCCGCCCACCGCCATGCCGTTGACGCAGGCGATCACCGGCTTGTTCATGTCGCGCAGCTCCTGCAGGCCGGCAAAGCCGCCGACGCCATAGTCGCCGTCGACCGCATCGCCACCGGCTGCTGCCTTCAAATCCCAGCCGGCGCAGAAGAACTTGTCGCCGGCGGTCTTGACGATGGCGACGCGCAGTTCCGGATCGTCGCGGAACGCCTTGAAGGTCTCGCCCATCAGCCGCGACGTTTTCAGGTCGATGGCGTTGGCCTTGGGCCGGTCGAGCGTGACCTCGAGGATGGTGCCCTCGCGGCGAGTCGAAATGACGTCAGACATTCTTCTTGTCTCCCAGCACCAGCAGCGCGTCGGCGATCCAGGCGCCCTTGCCCTCGGCGCAGACGATCAGCGGGTTGATGTCGAGTTCCTCGATCTCTCCGGCATTCGTCTGCACGAAGCCGGCAATGCCCGCGATGGCGTCGATGGCAGCGCCGATATCGGCCTTGGGCCGGCCACGATAGCCGTCGAGCAGCGGAAACAGTTTGAGGCCACGCAGGGCGGCCTCGATGTCGTCGCGCGTCGCCGGCAGCATGAGCGTAACGCTGTCGCGCAACAGTTCGACCAACACGCCGCCGGTGCCCAGTGTCATGACCGCGCCGAACATCGGATCGCGGGTGAAGCCGACGATCAACTCGGCAACGCCGTCGCGCACCATGCGTTCGACATAGAGGCCGGTGCCGAGCGGCAGCAGATCATGCGCGGCCGTGCTGACCGATTCGGCGTCTTTCAGATTGAGCCGCACCGCGCCGACTTCCGACTTATGGGTGACGCCGAGCGCCTTCAGCGCCACCGGGAAGCCGAGCGCCATGGATGAGATGACGGCCTCGACAGCGTTAGCGGCACGTTCTGCCTTCGGCACCGGCAAGCCGGCCTTGATCAGCCGCGCCTTGGCTTCGGCCTCGTCAGGGGTGGCATGATCGCCACCGGCAGCACCGGCAGCCGATGTGTCGATCGGCTGCGCCTGCGGCTCGGCCCAGGCCCAGCCGATGAAGGCCGCCGCGCCTGCGGCATCCATGGCCTCGGAAATACCGAACAACGGCACCATGCCGCGCGCCATCAGCTCGGCGGTGTATTCCTCCGGCAGGTTCTCCGGCAGCGAGGAGACGATCGCACCATGCGCCTTGTTGGTCTTCAGCGCCGATTCGAAGGCGCGCAGCGTCGCCCACCAGTCGGTGACCGAGCAGCGGTCGGGGCGCGGGAAATCGAGCACCAGCATGTTGAGGTCGAAACCACCCGACACCATGGCGGTGAAGGTGGCGGTCATCGCCGGCTCGTTGTTCCAGATGAAGGTGTGATAGTCCAACGGGTTGGCGACGGCGACCAGCGGCCCGAGCGTCGATTTGACATGGGCGCGGTGCTTGCTGGTGAGCTCCGGGAAATTGACCCAGCGCCCTTCGGCGCTGTCGGCCATGACGGAGGCTTCGCCGCCGGAGCAGCTCATCGAGGACAGGCGGTAGCCGGGCAGCGGCCCGGTGACATGTAGAAGCTTCAACGCCTCGATGAAGGCGGGGATAGAATCGACGCGCGCAATGCCGAGCCGCCGCAGGAAGGCGCCCGAGGCAGCGTCCGAACCGGCCAGCGATGCCGTGTGCGAGACCGTCGCCTGCCGCGCCTGTTCGGAGCGACCGACCTTCATGGCGATGATCGGCTTCTTCAATTCGCGCGCGCGCGCCGCCAGCTTCTCGAAGCCGGCTACCGAATCGAAGGCTTCGATGTGCAGGCCGAGCGAGGTGACGCGCTCATCCTCGATCAGGCCGAGCGCCATTTCCGACAGGCCGGTCTGCGCCTGGTTGCCGGCGGTCATCAGGAAGGCGATCGGCAGGCCGCGCTTCTGCATCGTCATGTTGATGGCGATGTTGGAGGACTGGGTGATGATGGCGACGCCCTTGGCGCCTTCGGGCAGCCTGATGCCGCCATGCTGGTCGGGCCATAGCAGCGCGCCATCGGCATAGTTGATCAGGCCGTAGCAGTTCGGGCCGATGATCGGCATCTGGCCCGCGGCAGCCACCAGTTCGGCCTGCAGCCGCTCGCCGTCATCGTCATAGGCCTCGGTCTCGAGAAAGCCCGCGGCAAAACAGACGGCGCCGCCGGCGCCGCGCTCAGCCAGCGCCTTGATTACCTCGATGGTGAGATGCCGGTTGACGCCGACAAAGGCAGCGTCCGGCGCGTCGGGAAGGTCGGCGACCGAGCGATAGGCCTTGCGGCCGGCGACCTCGTCCTTGTTCGGATGCACCGGCCAGATTTCGCCGGCAAAGCCCATCTTGATCGATTGCGCGACGACGGCAGCGGCCTGCGCCCCGCCGAACACGGCGATGGATTTTGGACGCAGGAGACGTTCAAGCTTATGCATGGTTTATGCCCCGAACGGGCGCAGCAGCGCCCGCGAAATGATGTGGCGCTGGATTTCCGACGTCCCTTCCCAGATGCGCTCGACGCGGGCGTCGCGCCAGATGCGTTCCAGCGGCAGGTCGTCCATCAGCCCCATGCCACCATGGATCTGGATGGCTTCGTCGGCAACGAAGGCGAGCATTTCGGTAGCCTTCAGCTTCGCCATGGCCATGTCCTGGTCGGTGACGGTGCCCTGATCGTACTTCCAGCCGGCTTCGAACACCATCAGGTCCGCCGCCTTCAGTTCCGTCGCCATGTCGGCGAGCTTGAACGACACGCCCTGGAACTTGCCGATCTGCTGGCCGAACTGCTGGCGTTGCGCCGAATATTCGATGGCGTGGCCGAGTGCCCGCTCGGCGCGGCCGAGACAGGTGGCGCCGACCTGCAGGCGCGTGGCGCCGAGCCAGGAATTGGCGACGTCGAAGCCCTTGTGGACCTCACCCAGCACCTGGCTTGCCGGCAGGCGGCAATCGTCGAATTCGAGGATGGCGTTGGTGTAGCCGCGATGCGAGACGTTGCGGTAGCCGTCGCGCACGGTGAACCCCTTGGTGCCCTTGTCGACGAAGAAGGCGGTGATCTTCTTGCGCTTGCCGCGCGGCGTTTCTTCCTCGCCCGAAGCCATGAAACTAATTGCGAAATCGGCAAGATCGGCGTGGCTGATGAAATGCTTGGTGCCATTGAGCACCCAGTCGTCGCCGTCCTGCACGGCTGACGCCTTCATGCCGCGCAAATCGGAGCCGGCGCCGGGCTCGGTCATCGCCAGGCAGTCCCACTTCTCGCCGCGGATGCACGGGAACAGGTACTTTTCGCGCTGCTCGGGCGTGCCGGCGAGCAGGATGTTGGAGGGGCGCGCGACGCAGGTCCAGTGCAGCGCATAGTTGGCGCGGCCGAGTTCCTTCTCGTAGAGCAGCCAAGTCACCGTATCGAGGCCGGCGCCACCGACATCGGCCGGCATGTTGGCCGCATAGAGCCCGGCTTCGATTGCCTTGACCTTGATCTCCTCGATCAACTCGCGGCGCAGCACGCCGGTGCGCTCGACCTCGCGTTCATGCGGGTAAAGCTCATTCTCGACGAAAGCGCGCGTCGTCTCGACAATGAGCTTCTGTTCCTCCGACAGCCCGAAATCCATGGTCTTCAGCCCTTCTTCTTTTTCTTCGGTTTTTCCGCCTTCTTCACCGGCTTGGATGCCTTGGACTTCTCGGCGGCCCTGGATGCGGCCGGCTTCTTCGCCGCCAGGTTGGCCAATTGCCTGGTATAGTCCTTGTGCAAGGCGCCGGCGCCCCAGCCCTTGCCTTTGTTCTGTTTCGACAGAGCATCCATGATCGCGACCAGATTGTCGTCGCGGATCTTTTCCAGTTCGCGGATCGACAGGCCGTGCGCCTGGTCGTCCGACTGGGTGGCAATAAGATCGACCAGCTCGTCGTTGAACTCCGGCACGTCCATAAGCTTGGTCCACGGCCATTTCAGGCACGGCCCGAACTGCGCCATGAAGTGGCGCATGCCGGCTTCGCCGCCGGCGACGCGATAGACCTGGAACATGCCCATCTGCGCCCAGCGCAGGCCGAAGCCATAGCGCATGATGTCGTCGAGTTCCTCAACGGTGCAGATACCGTCCTTGATCAGCCACAGCGCCTCGCGCCAGGCCGCTTCGAGCAGGCGGTCGCCGACAAAGGCCTCGATCTCCTTGCGGATCACCACCGGCTTCATGCCGATCGAGGCATAGATTTCCTTGGCAACCTCGATCGCTTCGGGGAACGTCTGCTCGCCGCCGACGATCTCGACCAGCGGCAGCAGGTAGACCGGGTTGAAGGGATGTCCGACAACCAGCCGCTCAGGATGCTTCTTCATCGCGACCTGCATGTCGGTCGGCTTGATGCCGGAGGTAGACGAGCCGACTATGGCGTTCGCCGGCGCATAAAGGTCGATCTCGGCCAGCACGCGGTGTTTGAGGTCGAGCCGCTCCGGCACGCTCTCCTGGATGAAATCGGCATCGGCCACCGCCTCGGCGATGGTCTTGGCAAAGGTCAGTCTGCCTTCCCTGGGCAGGCCGCCGGGAACCATCTGCCTGTAGGCGCGGCGCGCGCCCTTCATCACTTCCGAGACCTTGCGCGACGCTTCCGGGTCCGGATCGAAGATCGACACATCGATGCCGTTGAGCAGCAACCGCGCCACCCAACCGGCGCCGATGACACCGCCGCCAATGGCGGCTGCCTTGTTGATGATGCTCATGGTCAGGCTCCGGTTCTTGTCGTGGCGGTTTCGGGGTCGATGAGAGGCACGCGCTCGCCGACGCGGATCACGGAGGGGTCGTAGGCCTTGCGGGCGAAGACTTCGAGCACGAACTGGCGGAAGAATGCGATCGGCAGCGTGTCGTAGTCCGGGTCGAAGCTCGACTGGTCCCAGCGTTCGCAAAACTGGTCGCAATCGTCGAAATAGGCATGGCCGGCGAAGCGGTCGCGAGCATGGCGGTTGCCGCCGAGATGATGCGCGTAATAGAGCCGCTGGAAGTCGCCATGCTTTTCCACCACCCAGGTGCATTGCTCGCGCACGAAAGGTTTCAGGATCGAGGCGGCGTATTCGTCGTGATTGTACGGTGCGTAGATGTCGCCGATGTCGTGCAGCAGCGCGCAGGCGATCCAGTCGGTGTCGGCGCCGTCACGCCAGGCCCGCGTCGCCGCCTGCAGCGAATGGCCGAGCCTGGTGATCTTGTAGCCCGACAGGCCTTCGTCGAGTTGCACCAGTGCGTCGAGCAGCCGCTCGCCGGTCCTGGCGGCATAGTCGATCTCATGGGCGGTCAGGAACTCATAGTCTTGCCTGTCGCCATCCTTCATCGCAGTGAATTTGACGGTAGCCATGATCCGCTCCCGTCTTAAGCAGCCGCTGCGATCGGCGCCCGCTTGGTGAGGTTGAGCTTCCTGCGCACTTCCTCCGGCCCCAAAATCCTGGCGCCGAGATTGGTGACGATGCTGGCGGCGCGCTCGACCAGCTGCGCATTGGTGGCCAGCACGCCCTTGTCGAGCCAGAGATTGTCTTCGAGACCGACGCGGACATTGCCGCCGGCGAGCACTGCAGCGGCTGCATAGGCCATCTGGTTGCGGCCGATGGCGAAGGCCGACCAGTTCCAGGTCGACGGCACGTTGTTAACCATGGCCATGAAGGTGTTGAGGTCGTCCGGCGCCCCCCACGGCACACCCATGCAGAGCTGCACCAGCGCGTCGGGATTCAAGACCTTTTCTTCGACCAGCTGCTTGGCGAACCAGAGGTGGCCGGTATCGAAGGCTTCGATCTCCGGCTTGACGCCGAGCGCCGTCATCATGCCGCCCATGGCGCGCAGCATGCCGGGCGTGTTGGTCATGACATAATCGGCCTCGGCGAAGTTCATGGTGCCGCAATCCAGCGTGCAGATTTCCGGCAGGCACTGGCGCACATGTTCCATGCGGTTGGTGGCGCCGCCCATGTCGGTGCCGTTTTCATTGAGCGGCAGCGGCGCTTCCGGTGAGCCGAACACCATGTCGCCGCCCATCCCGGCGGTCAGGTTCAGGATCACATCGACTTCTGCCGCGCGGATGCGGTCCGTCACTTCGCGGTAGAGATGGATATCGCGGCGCGGCTTGCCGGTTTCGGGGTCGCGGACATGGCAGTGGACGATGGCGGCACCGGCCTTGGCCGCATCGATCGCCGAATCGGCGATCTGCTTGGGCGAGCGTGGCACATGCGGGGAGCGGTCCTGCGAGCCGCCGGACCCGGTCACGGCACAGGTAATGAAAACCTCACGGTTCATCGCGAGCGGCATGGACATCTCCTCCCATAGAAACAGACCCAACAATGCCCGACTTGCCGGAAACTGTTTTGCGATTTACGAAGCTCTCATGATCAAAAGCGAAAAACCGACCATCTTTCGCGCCGAGCGATCGCCGCTCAAGGTGACGCTGCTGGTGTTTTCAGGCTCGTCCATCATGTGCGTGGCGTCGGCCGTCGACCCGCTGCGCGCCGCCAATCGCATTTCCGGCGAGACGCTGTTCGATTTCAAACTGGTCTCGGTCACCGGCGAGGCGCCGGTCACCACATGCGGCCTGCCGGTGGCGGTCAGGGGCCGCTTCGATGCGGCCGAGCCGACCGACGTGCTTGTCGTCGTCGCCGGCTTCGGCACCCAGAATTACGCGACATCGGCTCTGCTTTCCGGATTACGGCGAGCGGCCCGCGCGGCTCGCGCCTGCGGCGGCGTCGAGGCCGGCACATGGCTGGTGGCGCGCGCCGGCCTCCTCGAAGGCCGCAGCGCCACCACCCATTGGGAAGACATGGAGGATTTTTCCTCCGCCTTTCCCGGCGTCGACGTGCGTCCGGACCGCTACGTCATCGACGGACCGGTCTTCACCTCGGGCGGGGCGTCGCCGACCTTCGACCTGATGCTGCATCTGATCCGCACCCGGCTCGGCATGGCCGTCGCGCTCGATGTCGCCAGCGTCTTCATCTACGACCAGGCGCGCGCCGCGACCGACGCGCAGCCGCTGGTCTCGCTCGGCCGGCTCGACGGCTACGACCCGCGTCTGGCGCAGGCTATCCGGCTGATGGAATCGCATGTCGACCAGCCGCTGACCATCGACGCGGTGGCAAAACGCGCCGGGGTGACGGCGCGGACATTGGAGAGCATTTTTCGCAAGTCGATCGGCGAGACGCCGGGCGCATATTATCTCAGGCTGCGGCTGGGCGCGGCGCGGCGGCTGGTGGTCGACACGCGGATCGCCATGGCGGATATTGCCGGGCGGACGGGGTTCTCGTCCGCCGCGGCATTTTCCAGAGCGTTTTCAAGAGCGTTCGGCGAAGCCCCGGTCAGGCTGCGCCGAGGTTGATGCATGTCGCCCAAAAGTGTGTCGCGGTTTTGGGATTACGACATGCACAGACAAAGGGAGATCAGGCTGCGTTCTGTCGATCGCTGCCGGCGTCCATCTGCGAGCGCATCTGCCTCGCCAGACGGACTTCAAATCGGCTGCTGACAGCACGATCCCATTCGTTTTTCACGCTGTCGGTCGGCCGCGGCAGCGCCATCAGCCGGTCGATGATCGATCCGGTCTCGCCGGATGAGAGCAGGGCGTCGATTTCGCGTTCATGCTGCATATCGGTTCGCCTCCTTCCTTTTCACCCGCCACAACCGCATCCTTATACGAGATACGTGACGGCAGTTTGAAGGCAAGAGCGAGGTCATTGAGGGGCGCCAAAGGGCAAACCCTTGTCGTCGGATAGGGTCTTGCGCAAACCCCATTCCGGGGCGGCCGGAATGTTATCCAGCCACCCTTGAGCACAACGAATCGGCTTTCCGCCCTCAGACGTAGCGGTTGACGATGTTTTCCAGCAACTCCTGGCGGCCGGAGCGTGGCTGCGGCTCGATCTTCTTCTTCACCACGCGCTCGGCGATGTCTTCCAGCGAGCGCTTGCCCGACAGCATCGCCTTGCCCTCGGCCGTGTTCCAACCGGCATAGCGCTCGGCCAGCGGACCCGACAGCGCCTTGTCCTCGACCATCTTGGCGGCTGCCTTGAGGCCTCGTGCGCAGGAATCCATGCCGCCGATATGGCCGATCAGCAGGTCCTGCGGGTCGAGCGACTGGCGGCGCAGCTTGGCGTCGAAATTGGTGCCGCCGGTCTTGAAGCCGCCGGCCTGCAACACCTGGTAATAGGCCAGCGCCATCTCGGGCACATTGTTGGGGAACTGGTCGGTGTCCCAGCCCGACTGGTAGTCGTTGCGGTTCATGTCGATCGAGCCGAAGACGCCGAGCGCATTGGCCAGCGCCAGCTCGTGCTCGAAGGAATGGCCGGCAAGAATCGCGTGGCCCTGCTCGATGTTCAGCTTCACTTCCTTCTCCAGCCCGAAGCGCTTGAGGAAGCCGTAGACCGTGGCAACGTCGTAGTCGTACTGATGCTTGGTCGGCTCCTGCGGCTTCGGCTCGATCAGGATCGTGCCTTTGAAGCCAATCTTGTGCTTGTAGTCGACGACGAGACTGAGGAAGCGCCCAGCCTGCTCCTGCTCGCGGGCAAGATCGGTGTTGAGCAGCGTTTCATAGCCCTCGCGCCCGCCCCACAGTACATAATTCTCGCCCTTCAGCCGCTTGGTGACGTCGATGCAGCTTTTCACCGTCGCCGCCGCATAGGCGAAGACATCCGGATCGGGATTGGTGGCGGCGCCCGACATGAAGCGGCGGTTGGAGAACAGGTTGGCCGTGCCCCAGAGCAGTTTGACGCCGGTCTTCTTCATCTTGGCGGCAAGATAGTCGGCGATCTCGTCGAGCCGCGCGGCACTTTCGGAGAAATCCTTGCCTTCCGGCCGCACGTCGGCGTCGTGGAAGCAGAAATAGGGGGCGCCGAGCAGCGAGAACATCTCGAAGGCGACGTCGGCTTTCAGCTTGGCCAGTTCCATCGTGTCGACGCCGCCAGCCTTGGGAAACCAGGGCCGGTCGAAGGTCTGGCCGCCAAAGGGATCGCCGCCCGGCCAGGCGAAAGAATGCCAGTAGGCGACGGCGAAGCGCAGATGGTCTTCCAGCCGTTTGCCGGCCACCACCTCGTCGGGATTGTAGAAGCGGTAGGCCAGCGGATTGGTCGAATCCGGCCCCTCATACTTGATCGCTTTGATGTCGCCGAAAAATCCGCTGCTCATGATTTCTGTCCTCTCTCGAATAGTTCACCCTGATTACCTCAGGCGTAATTGGTTTCGCTCTCGCTTGGGGTGAAAAGCCTCGTGTCAAAGCCACTCAACGAAGGAGACAGACCATGACCGACCTCAACACGATCGCCCAGAACTACATCACCGCCTGGAACGAGGCCGATGCGGATCGCCGTGCCGAACTGCTCAAGGCCACCTTCACCGAAGACGTCAGCTACCGCGATCCGCTCATGCAGGGCGACGGCCACGCCGGCGTTGCTGGGCTGATCGACGGCGTACAGCAGCGCTTCGCCGGCTTCCGGTTCTCGCTGAAGGGTACGCCGGACGGGTTTGGCGACCGCATCCGCTTCTCGTGGAATCTTGGGCCGGAAGGCGTGCCGTCGGTTATCGAAGGCACCGATATCGGTGTTATCGAAAATGGGCGCCTGAAGAGCGTCACCGGGTTTCTGGACAAGGTGCCGGCGCAGTGATCGATTAAGGGTGGCGCGAGACACCCCCCTCTGCCCTGCCGGGCATCTCCCCCGCAAGGGGGGAGATTGGCTGGCATCCACGCCTTCGCTAATCACCCACCTTACAAGACTGGCATACCCGCCGACGCTGCCGATCTCCCCCCTTGCGGGGGAGATGCCCGGCAGGGCAGAGGGGGGTGCCTCGCGCCGACTCACGCGGTCACGCCCTTGATCGCCGGATACAGCGCCCGGTAGCGCTGATAGGCATCGGCATACGCCCCGCCAAGCGGGACATCCGGTTCGATCGTCGCATCCGTCCTCGGCGCCGTGCACACCGCCAGCGGATCAGCCCCTGTCGCCGCGATCAGACCAAGCCTCGCCGCGCCAAAGGCAGCACCGAAATCGCCGTCGGCCGGAATGTCCACGGGCACCTGCAGCGCCGTAGCGATCGCCTTCAGCCAGTAGCGCGAGCGCGAGCCGCCGCCGATCGCGGTTACCCGCGTCAAATCCGTGCCGGCGGTCTTCAAGGCTTCGAGACTGTCGCGGAATGCGAAGGCGACGCCTTCAAGCACGGCCTGCGTCAGCACCGCGCGGCTCGACTCATGCGCCAGTCCGGTGAAGGACCCACGAATGGCGGAATCATTATGCGGCGTGCGCTCGCCCGAGAGATAGGGCAGGAACGACACCCCGCTCGGCGCTCTCAGCACATCGCCAAGTTCGGCGGTCAATTCGCCGGCCTTCTTGCCTGAAATCTCCGACAGCCAGTTCAGCGAATCGGTCGCAGACAGGATGACCCCCATCTGGTGCCAGGTGTTGGGCAGGGCATGGCAGAAGGTGTGCACCGCGCTTGCCGGATTGGGCAGGTAGGAAGCGTTGGCGGCAAACAGCACGCCAGATGTGCCCAGCGACACAAAAGCGTGGCCGGCGCCGACCGTGCCCATGCCGCAGGCCGAAGCAGCATTGTCGCCGGCGCCGCCGGCAACCGGGGTGCCCGATGCTATGCCCCAGCTGACGGCCAGTTCGGCGCGCAAGGCTCCGGCCTTCTCCGTGCCTTCGACCAGCGACGGCATCTGCCTTTCGTCGAGCGATGTCGCCGCAAGCAACTCGGGGGACCAGCGCCGTTTGCCGACATCGAGCCAGGAGGTGCCGGCCGAGTCGGACATTTCTGAGATATGCTCGCCGGTCAGCCACAGCCGCAGGAAATCCTTCGGCAAAAGCACCTTCGCCACTTTGGCGAAGACGGAGGGCTCATTGTTCTTCACCCAGGCGAGTTTCGGCGCCGTGAAGCCGGGGAAGACGATATTCCCGGTGAGTTGGCGAAAGCGCGGGTCGGCATCGAGCGCGGCGGCCTCGGCGTGGCTGCGCGTATCGTTCCACAGAATGCAGGGGCGGAGCACCTGGTCGCCGGCATCTAGCAAGGTGGCGCCATGCATATGGCCGGAAAGGCCGATGCCCTTGACCGCGGCAAGCTCTTTTGGGTGCGAGGCTTTCAGCTCGGCAATGGCCGTCTCGCAGGCGCGGATCCAGTCGGCGGGGTTTTGTTCGGACCAGCCGGGATGCGGCCGCGATACGTCAAGCGAAGCATGGCCGGAGCCGATGATCTTCTGCCCGGCATCGATCAACAGCGCCTTGACGCCCGACGTGCCGAGATCGAGGCCGAGATACATGCATTCCTCCCATTGCCATTAATTTTTTCGGGTCTCGAAAAAATCTGGCTTGCCAGTTTTTAAAACAAGATCCGCCGCGGGTCAATTCTCTGACAAATTGGCGGCGCGTTGCGAAAACAGCGCCGAAAGCGGACTGTCCGGCCGGGCCAGTGCGCGCTCGGCCGTCAACGCCCGGGCAAGCGCTGGGTCACCGGCGCGCAACGCCGCCTCGATCAGCGTGAGATCAATCACATCGCGCTGGGCGTGGCTGCCGCCAAAGCGATGGGCAATGGCGCGGATCGGTCGGATCAAGCGCACCGCTTCGCTGTAATTTCCCTCGCCGAATGCCTTGATGCCTTCCGTCAGTGGCTGGCCGACATCCCGGGTAAAGGCGACATTGTCGTCGCTGCCGCGCATCGCCTCGTGCTGGGCTTCGAGCAAGATCTTGGCCGGCGCTACGAGCCCGGCGCCGACGAATGCCATCATCGCATGCGCATCGTTGAAGGCGTAGTTGCCGGCTCCAGCCTTCGGCGCCCAATTGGCGGCGAGCGCTGCCCAGCGGTCGCCGACATCGACACCGCCGAGATAAAGCCGCCACAGGATCGCCGAGGCGTCGACCATGTTGAGCGCCAGGGCAGAGCGGGCACCATAGATCGGGCCGTCATAAAGCTTGAGCACTTCGTCGGTTTCGCCGAGGTCGTAGTGGAACAGCGCCAGATGCCACCAATTGTGCACCTGCAGGAAGCTCTCTTTGGTCCACGCCTCGGGATTGGCGCGCATCCAGGCGATACCGTCCCGTTGCCGGCTCTGCATCTCCATGACATGGGCGACCGCATGCTGCGCCCAGCCGTCTCGCGGCTCGATCTCGATCGCCTGTCGGCCGAAATTTTCGGCTCTGATATAGTCGCCCATCTCCTCGAGACCGAAGGCCTGCATACCGAGAATGGCGTGGTAACCTGGCATGCCGCTCTGCCAGGACGGCAGCGCGCGGCTGATACGGTCGCGCAGCATGCGGGCATTGCCGGTGAAGAAGTCGATCTGGTGGCCGACCTGCAACGCCACCGCGTCGAGCGGGTTGTCGATGGCGATATCTTCGAGCAGGCGCGCGGCGTCATGCCAGCGTCCCTCGGCAAGGTGGCCAAGGGCCGCCACATGCGCCTGTTCGCGCGGCGTCGCGGCAAGCGGCAGTGCCGCAGCATGGCACGCCTGGGCGACCGCCGTTGCCTCGCGTTCGGTGGCGAGGCCGAACAGATACCCCTTGAAGACATGCGCCATGACGAAACCGGGATCCGCGGATATGGCGCGGTCAACGGAGCCGACCGGGTCGCCGACGAAGCATTGCAATTCATGAACGGCCTGGCAGTAGGGTGAAAACCCGGCTTCGGTCGCGCCCGAAAACATTAGGCCGAATGGATCTCTTACTGCCATGTCGGCCCTGATGCTCCGCAGTTCCTAATTGCCCGAGCGCATCGCCACCGTGGCGATTCCGGCGCCGACCAGCAGCGTGCCGCCGGTGCGGTTGAAGATGCGGATTGCCTTGGGGTTGCGTACGACGTTGCGGGCGCGCGCCGCGATCAGCGCGTAGCCGAAGGCATTGGCGAAGGCGAGCGCCAGGAAGGTCGTTTCGAAGATCAGCATCTGTGTCCAGAAATCGGCTTCCCGATTGAGGAACTGCGGCAGGAAGGCGACGAAGAAGGTGATGCTCTTCGGGTTGAGTGCGGTGACCAGCCAGGCGTGCGCCATCATCTTGGCGGCCGAGACGGCATCTGTGCGTGGTTCGGCTTTGAGCGCGCCGCCGGCGCGAAACAGTTTTACCCCGAGATAGATCAGATAGCAGGCGCCGATCAGCTTCAGAATGGTGAACACGGTCGCCGACGCCGCCAGCAGCGCGCCGATGCCCAGCATCGACAGGGTCATGGCGGTGAAGTCGCCCAGCGCCACGCCGACGGCCATCGGCAAGGCGGTGCGCCAGCCCTGGCCCAGCGCATAGGACACGACCAGAAGAATGGTCGGGCCCGGAATGATGAGCAGCACGGCGGAGGCGGCGGCGAAGGCGGCCCAGTTTTCGAACGACATCTTTGTCTCCTTGAGGGCAAAGAAAAGGATAAATCCTCGTGTGCGGAGGAATGTAAAGGGCCCTCTCCCAAAAATGCACGGCGGACCATTTCGCCCGACCGCTGCGGCTATTGGCGGCACAGGTTTAATGCCGGTCGTTGGGCCTTCACCCTTTTTCAACCATGTTTGGCGAAACTGCCTGCTATCCGGCCGGACCGTGTTTCCCGCCGACAGCGTAGGGTTTGGGTATGCGTGAGTTGCCGCAGAATGTGACGCCGCCAGCAAATGGCGACGCAAACGAGACCGAACATCTCTATTCCCGCCGCTTCGTCCTGTCAGGGGCCGGCGCCATGACGCTGCTCGGCATGGCCGGCTGCAGCACTTCGACGCTCGAGTTGCCGCAATTCCAGCTGGATGACACGGTCACCGGCTCGGTGCGGCCGATCCGTCCGGCGATCAGCGTCGACAAGAACATCACCGGCCCCGATGTCATGTACGCCTCACTCAACGATGGCGGCTTCGAAGTGCCGGCTGTGCCCTATCAGAAGGTCAAGCCGGAGTTCCGCCGCCAGATCGTCGTCAACGAGACCGGCGAGGCGCCCGGCACCATTGTCGTCCATCTGCAGGAGCGAAAGCTCTATCTGGTGCAGGAGGGCGGCGACGCCATTCGCTACGGCGTCGGCATCGGCAAGGACGGCTTCCGCTGGTCCGGCCGCGCCAACATCCAGTACGGCAAGGAATGGCCGACCTGGACGCCGCCGCCGGAGATGATCCAGCGCAAGCCGGAACTGGTGAAATGGCAAAACGGCCAGCCCGGTGGCCTCACCAACCCGCTCGGCGCACGCGCCCTCTACATCTACCAGGACGGCAAGGACACCGGCTACCGCATACACGGTTCGCCGGAATGGGCGAGCATTGGCCAGGCGATGTCGTCGGGCTGCGTGCGCCTGATCAACCAGGATATCATCGACCTCTACAGCCGCGTTTCCAAGAAGAACCCGGTCGTGGTCGTCTGATCCTGTGCGGCGGTTTGGCGCCGCTGGAAACTCCCGTTGCGCGATGCGGCAAGCTAGGCCAAGGTGCCTTGAAAATCACAGCGCCGGGAGAGATCGAGCATGGCTGGAACGTTTGTCATCGCACAGGGCGGCGGCCCGACCGCCGTCATCAACCAGACGGTTGTCGGGGCCACGCTGGAAGTCCGCAAGCGCCATCCCGGCGCCAAGGTGCTGGGCTCGCTCCACGGCGTGCGCGGCATTCGTGACGGCAACTATGTCGACCTCTCCGCCATCCCAGAGGACCGGCTGCGGCTGATCGCCGGCACGCCGAGTGCCGCGCTCGGCTCGACACGCGACAAGCCCGACGCTGCCTATTGCGAGGTCATCCTCAAGGGCCTGAAGAAGGCCGGCGCGGACGCCTTCATCTATATCGGCGGCAACGACACGTCGGGCACGCAGCAGATTCTGACCGACGCAGCCGGCGGCAGCATCGCTTTCGTCCATGCGCCAAAAACCATCGACAACGACCTCGAGGAAAACGACCACACGCCGGGCTTCATCTCGGCGGCCGAATTCGTCGCCGGCGCGTTCCTGTCCGTCGATCTCGATTTCCGCGCATTGCCCGGCATCTATGTCGGCATCGTAATGGGTCGGCATGCCGGCTTCCTCACCGCGGCGGCTGCAGCCTGGCAGCTCGATCCCGACAGCGGCCCGCATCTGGTCTACGTGCCGGAACGGCCGTTCTCCGCCGCCGGTTTCATCGACGACGTGCGCGCCACGCTCGACCGCCACAAGCGTTGCATCGTCGCCGTCTCCGAAGGAGTCAGCACCGCCGACGGCAAGGCGCTGGTCGAAAGCCTGGTGCCGCCGGACAAGCTCGAGCGCGACGCGCATGGCAACGTCAAACTGTCGGGCAGCGACCTGCCGTCAGCTCTGGAACGTGCGCTCGCCGAAGGCCTGTCGGGCAAGCGCGCCCGCGTCGATGCGCTTGGCTACATGCCGCGCGGCTATGTCGGCGCGATCAGCGCCGTCGACGCGCGGGAGGCTTTCGACGCCGGCGCCTTCGCGGTTGCCGTTGCCGGCGAAGGCGGTGGCTCGGTGGCGCTGCAATATGACGGCACGAAAACCGTGCTGAAGAAGGTGCCGCTGAAGAACGTCGCCGGCAAGACGCGCCATATGCCCGACGATTTCATGAAGCCCGATGTCAACCAGCTGTCGGAAGCGGGCATGGCTTACCTGAAGCGGCTGGTGCCGGAAAAATACAAGGTGGGAAAGCCCTTCGTCTGATGGGCGGCCGTTTTGGCGGCACCCGTTTTGGTGGCGAGCGCGTTGTCGGCGACTGGTTCGGCAAGACGATCATCGACGACCGCACGACGATGCTGACCGAGCCGTTCGTGCATGATTTCGTGCGCGCCAACATCTGGCATTTCAGGGGACGCGACGCCGACCTGCTGGTCGACACCGGCATGGGCATCTGCCCGCTGGCGCCTGAGATCGACACGCCCGAGGGCAAGCCGCTCATCGTTGTCGCCACCCACATCCATCTCGACCATGTCGGCTCGCTGCACGAGTTTCCGCTGCGCGCCGGGCCGCGGCACAGTGCCGAGCATTTCGAGACCATGAATGAGGCAGTGACCTACGCCTACATGTTTTGCAATCTCGACGGCGCCGTTTCGAAATTGCCGGCGCCGGGCTGGACGGCGGCCGACTACAAGATCCCGCCGGCGCCGCTGACGCGCACGCTGGACGAGGGCGACATCGTCGACCTCGGCGACCGGCAGTTCCGCGTCCTGCATCTGCCCGGACATTCGCCGGATTCGATCGCTTTGTTCGAAGAGACGGACGGGTTGTTCTTTGCCGGCGACGCCATCTACGATTCCATGCTGATCGACGACCTGCCGGATTCCTGCCGGCCTGATTATCGCCGTACCATGCAGCGGCTCCTTGACCTGCCTGTTCGCCTCGGCCATGGCGGCCATGGGCCGAGCTTCGACGGCGACCGGATGCGCGAGATCGCCACAGCCTATCTCAGGCGCAACGAAGGCCGCTGACGACATTGTGATTGGAACCAGCGTGGCGCCGTGGTCGAGCGCGTCAATCCGGACAAGGCAGCCGCCAATGCGGACCTGCAGCCGGGCGACGTCATCGTCGCCGTCGACCAGTCGCCGGTGCGGAATGCGCGGTAAGCCAACCAGGCGATCGCCGAGCCCGGCAGATCGGGCCGGAAGTCGGTGCTGCTTTTGGTCGACCGGGGCGACGCGCAAATCTTCGTCGCCGTACCCTTCGCCGCCGGTTGAGACATGATTCGGCGGGCTCGCTGAACGATCGGCAGGCCTGCCGCACGGCCCCGCCAAAATTCCCGTTGCCCGCCGCGACATCTTCGAGAACATTACGGCAGGCCGGCAATGGCCTGCTAAAAACGGACGGTTCGATGGTCACTCGCGGTTTTTCCTCCGGTCGAAAGCCTCCGACGGAGACCGATGCGCGCATTCCGCCCGGTCAGTATCTCGAACAGGGCTTTCCAGTGCTGTCGGCGGGGCCGACGCCGCGCGTGCGCACCGAGGACTGGTCGTTCACGCTCAAGCACGGGCCACGCCCGATCAAGAAATGGAACTGGGCCGAGTTCAACGCGCTGCCCTTGACCAAGATGACGCGCGACATCCATTGCGTTACCGCCTGGACCAAGTTCGATACCGCCTGGCAAGGCGTGCTGGTCGACGACATCCTTGCCGATGCCGGCATCGAAGCGCCGACCGGCTTCCTGCTGGCGCATGGCTATGACGGCTATACCACCAACGTGCCGGCCAAGGATCTCACCGCGGGGAAGGCGATGGTGGCGCTGCTTTATGAAGGCAAGCCAATCACTGCCGACCATGGCGGCCCGGCGCGGCTCCTGGTGCCGCATCTCTATTTCTGGAAATCGGCTAAATGGCTGAACGGGCTGCAGTTCACCGAGCGCGACGAGCCGGGCTTCTGGGAATTGCGCGGCTATCACATCTATGGCGACCCGTGGCGCGAGCAGCGCTATAGCGGCGATCCATGAGCGAAGCGCCGCAATCTCCCTGGCAGACGGCGAAAATCACCCGGATCGAAAAGCGGACGCCACGCGTCACCAGTTTCTTCTTCGCGCTGTCACGGCCATTCGCCTATCGCGCCGGACAGCATGTCGATGTCAGGCTGACTGCGCCTGACGGCTACCAGGCGCGCCGCTCCTATTCCATCGCCTCGGCGCCGGAGAGCGGCGCCACGATCGAGCTGGCGATCGAGCGGCTCGACGACGGTGAAGTCTCGCCCTTCTTCCACGACATCGCCGCGGTCGGTGACGAGATCGAACTGCGCGGGCCGCTCGGCGGCCATTTCGTCTGGTCCGATGGGGATGGCGGGCCGCTGCTTCTGGTCGGCGGCGGCTCCGGCGTGGTGCCGCTGATGGCGATGGTGCGGCATCGAGCCTTGCGCAAATCGGCGGTGCCGGTGGCGCTGATGTTTTCGGTGCGGGTCTGGGACGAGGTGATCTTCCGCGACGAGCTGATCGGCCTCGGCGACCGCGGCGACGGGTTCGAGCTGGTGCTGACGCTGACGCGCGAGGCGGCACGGCGCCCGTCCGACTATTCGAGGCGCATCGACACGGCAATGGTCATGCAGGCGCTCACGCGGCTGCCGCGGCCGCCGGCGCTCGCCTTCGTCTGCGGGTCGAACGCCTTCGTCTCGGCGGCTGCCCAGGCGCTGATCGATGCCGGCATATCAGCGGAAATCATCCGCACCGAGCGCTATGGCGTCTGAGAGGGCCACAGTGGTTCAATGTTTCATGGAAACAGCGACCCGCTCTCAGGCGGGTGAAAACCTTGCCGACAGCAATTGGAACGGCAGCGCGCCATAGGCGGCGACTTCGGCCTCATTGTCCCAGTTGCGGAACTGGCGCGATGGCCGTGCCTCGATCACCAGAGGCCGGCCGGTGTCGTCCACCGTTACCTTGCCGCGAAAGCGCAGCACACGTCCGCCGCCGGCGCGGCTGATCACCATGGAACGCAAGCGGGCGACGTGACCGCTGCCGGCATTGATTTCCATCTCGATGCGGCGGCGGACTGGCGGAACGACGATCCTGACGGTGACGTCCAGCATCATCTCTCCAGTCCTGTCCGGACGCGGCAGGGCCTGAGAAAGCGCGAACGGTTCCGGCGTCGCTCTTGCCTTGCGCAATGTCGGCCTGCCGCGCCAGACGGCAGCAGGCGTCGGATGCTGCAGTCGGCCCTTCTTGCGTTTCAGGCGCAACTGCTTGGCAAAGCCGCGCGACAGCCAGACGAGACCGCCGAAATCGGTGCGCGGCTTGGCCTGCAGCACCGAGGACCAGCGCGACAGGCCGGCGTGATCGGCGTTCGCAACCGTCCGTGCCAGTTCAGCCGGCGGCACTGCAATGCCGATTTCCAGGCTGAGGTAGGACAGCGCCACCGCCGCGGCTACGGCCAGGTGGCGCCTGGCGACGATATCGGCGAACACGTCCCAGTCGACCTCGTCGCCCTCGATGGCGACGGCGCAGTCGACCAGCCAGTCGCTGTGGGTGTGGGCATCGAGGCCGCCATGTGCGATGGCGAGCGCCATGCGGTCGGCCGGAGAGGGAACAAGCACGCGGACGCCATTGAAATCGGCTGACAGCGCCCGCTGCCAGATCGCCAGATCATCTTCCGCGCTTTGCTGCGACCCGTCATAAGCGAGCTGGTGCAGGTCGATGTCGCCGAAACTGCCCTTGAAAAAATTCATCGAACGCAAGGACGCCAGCCTGGTGCGCAGATATTGCGGACTGACGCCGGTGGCGATCTGCCAGTCGCGTTCGCTAAGCACATCGAAGGCGGCAATCATGGCCTGCGAGCGCACCAGTATGTCGATGTCATGCGCCACCCGGCCGCGCTGCGCCGACGCGTTGACGGCGATGCGGCTGGCGCCTTTGATAAGCATCACCGCGCAGCCGGCGTCGATCATGGCCTGTAGCGCCGGCTCGGCCTCGCGCGCAGCCAGTCGCGATTTGGTCCACAGCATCTTTTGCAGGCCGACAAGACGTGGATAGGCCGGATGCCCAGCCAGCTTGCGGCCGAACCTGTCGGAGATCGCGGCCAGCAGCCGATGCTCGCGGAAAGCAGCATGGTCGATATCGTTCTCGTCGAGCCAGCGCGCCGCGTAACGCCCTGCCGCTTCTTCATCGGGCAGCAATGCGGCCTTCAGCAGCTGGTCGAGTCCGCCAGTTGGCCATGACCAACCATAGTCCGGAAACCGACGGCCGATACGGCGCATGGCATTGGCCATCAGTCGGCGCTCGCCTTTTTCGCTGCTCGCCTTTGCATGGCCAGCCTTACGACTTCGACATAACCGCGGTCGCGCACGGGGTCGCGTCCATAGGACATGCTGTCGGGCCGGATGCGGCGCAAGGTCAGGACATCGTCGAGCATGGCAAGCGCAAAGCCCGCCTCGCGGGCACGGGCGATCCAGTCGACCATGTCGCCGCGACCGCCTTGCGGGTCGATGATCGGACCGACGGCCTCGGCTACCTCCCGGCGGATCATCATCGTCGTGCGCGACCAGCCCGCCACCGCCACGTCCTGTTGCACATCGGGCTTGTCATCGCGAAACGTCCGCCAGTGGGCAAAGACTCCTGCCGTCGCGGGAAACCGCTCGAAATGCTCCAGCTGCCTTTCGATCTTGGTCGGCAGCCACAGATCGTCCGCATCGAGCGTGGCGACGAAGGGCGTCGCCAGCGCGGCGATGCCCCTGGTGGTGGCGCTGCCTGGTCCGGCATTGTCCTGGCGCAACACCTGCACCGGCATGCCCAGCGCATTGACCACCGCGACCGTATCGTCGGTCGAGCCGTCATCGACGACGATTATGGCGTCGGGCTGGATCGTCTGGGCCGCGACCGATCGCAGCGTCTCGGCGATGGTGGCGGTCGCGTTGAAGGCCGGAATGACGACGCCGTAGCTGGCCATCACAGGAAACGCCAATTCGCAAGTTCCTTGAAATCGAAGATGCCGTCGACAGGGTGCAAGGAGCGGTCGGCCTCGCGCCGTTTCATCGACTTGTAGACGGCGCGCATGAATTCGCGAAAAGGAACATCGGCCTGCCTGGTCATGTTGCCGGGATGGCGCCGGTAATAGAGCGCAACAGTGTCGGGCATCGTGAATTTCGGCCCGCTTTCGAAAGTGCGCAGCAGATAGTCGGTGTCCTCGGCCTGGTGGAAATCCTCGTCGAAGCTGCCGATGCGTTCGACCAACCGCCGGACGAAGATAGCGGGAGACAGGTGAATGCCGCGAACCGTCACCGAGTGGCTGTCGGCTGTCGGCTCCAGCGTATCGTCATCTATGTCGTCGACCAGCGTCATGCGCGAATAGGTGAGCTCGAGGGTGGGGTCTGCGTCGAAACAGGCCAGATCCGCCTTGAAGCGGCCCGGCGGGGAAATGTCGTCGGAATCGAGAAACGATACCAGCCCGGTCTGCGGCAGCAATTGCCGCAAGCCCGCGTTGCGTGCCCGCGTCACCCCGGCATTCTGCTGCTGGAAAAGGCGAATGCACGGCGCCTCCGCGATCAGCGAGCGCACGACCGCCACCGAACTGTCGGTCGAACCGTCATCGATAACGATGATGTCGAGATCGGCGGCATCGCGCTGCCTCAGCAGCGAGCGCAGCGCCGAGCCGACATGGCGTTCGCGGTTGTAGACCGGCATGATCACGCTCAGCTTCACGCACGCATCCCAGGCTGTGATCTGTTCATTGTTTCACCACTCTGCCGGGCGCTTGATCTCGAAAAGCCCCTCGACCGGGCGCCGCGACGGATCGGCCTTGCGCCGCCGCAAGGATTTCTGAATTACACGTAGGTATTCGCGCACCGCCACATCCCTTTGCTTGGTCAAATTGCCGGGGTGGCGCCGGTAGTATACCGCGACGGTGTCGGGAAAAATGTGCTTCGGGCTGGTTTCGAAAATGCGCAGAAGATAGTCGGCGTCTTCCCCCTGCCGGAACTCCTCGTCGAAAGCACCAGCACGGTCGATGAGTGCCCTGCGGAATACCCCGGCGCTAAGGCTGACGCCGCGCACGGTGGGACCTGCGCCGCCCGGTGCCGGCTGCAGGGCTTCGTCGTCCATGAGATCGACGCGCGTCATCAGCGAGTAGGTCAGCTCGAGCGCAGGGTCGGCCGCGAACAGGGGTAGGTCAGCCTTGAATCGTCCAGCCGGCGAGACGTCGTCCGAATCCAGGAACGACACCAGTTCGGTTTGCGGCAGCAACTGCTTCAGCCCTGTGTTGCGCGCGTTGGCCACGCCCTGGTTGGCCTGCTGGAACAGGCGGATGCACGACGCTTCCCGCATGATGGCGCGGACGGCTTCAACGGAGCTGTCCGTCGAGCCGTCGTCGACAACGATGATATCGAGATCGGCATCGTCGCGTTGCCTGAGCAGGGACCGCAACGTCGAAACGACATAGATCTCCCGATTGTAGACCGGCACGATGACGCTCAACTTCATGCAGCGCCCCGAAGGACGAAATCCGCAATCGTGCTGGCGATCTCGCGCGGCTCGGTCCCCAGCAACAGCCGGTAGCATGGCAGATCGCGGGTAAGCTCGCCGAAAAAGCGAAAGCCCGCTTCCCGCTCGCCCGGCATCTGCACGATTCCTGACGGCGCCAAGGCGATCATGGCATCCTTGCGCGATATGGGCATGACCGAGCTTCTCGCACCTCCCCTGATATGGGGCACTATTAAAGCAATAATGTCCAGACTTGCAGGAGTTGGTCGAGGCGCGATCTCGTCGATGTGAAAGGCATGCTTGCCTTGCCAGTTCAGCGGTTGGTACGACTTTAGCCGCTCCTCCAGCTTCAGCCGCTTGAAGCCCTCCGGATCCTGCTTGAGCGTGGCAAACAGCGGATAGGCCGTCACCCCCCCGGTCCGGTCGATCAGCACATAGTCGTCGCCGACGCTATCGAGCCCATTGAGCAGGCCGGCGACGACCGTTCCCGATTTTCCGGCTCCCCCGGAGCCCGCCAGCAACACGCCCTTGCCATCGATGCCCAGCGTGCCGGCATGGGTAAGCCGCATGCCGCGCGCCGCATATTCCCAATGCAGGAAGGCGCGCAGCGGCGCCGCCTGTTCCCATGGCGGAAAGGCCTCGGCCGCCATCATCAGCTGCGCCCCGACATGGCGTTGCGGATCATGGAACTGCCAGAAATCGAGGTCATGATAGTAGCTGCCGCGCAATCCGGCCTCTTCCAGCCGGTTGGCAAAGGCATGATGGTTGTAATCGCCTCGGCCCCAGGTGGCCGGGGCGGGGACGCCATCGATGCCCCGGTGGGCGACGAAAATGCGGCAGCCGTCAGATGCAGACGGATTGCCCGGAGCCGGTATGAAGGCATGGCCGATGGTATCTGCCAGCGTGCCATGGTCGAGATGGACACTCAGGTCCAGCCCCGGCAACCGCACGCTGGCGGTAACGGGATAGAATGCGGCGGCGCTTTCCGCGGCCGCCAGCACATGGCGGGCATAATCCGGCAGGGTTTGCAGCGTGATCAAAGGCATGTGTTGGTTGTTCAGCGTCCAGAATTGCGCCGGGTCGCCTGATGCATGTCGCTCGGGGTGGCCCCGGTTTTGAGACGACGACATGCATAAAATCAAAGATCTAAGCGCGTCGCCTGAGTCCGTTCAAACGCGACGCGCTTTAGGGAAACGATTATGCCTGTTTCACCGCCGGCCAGCCGAGAGGTTCCTCGACCTCATGGATCGGGTCGACAATGATGAGATCGGCAAGGTCGTCATGGACATCGACCTTGAGCGGCTCATTGCTGGCAGCAAGCGCAGCCGACAGCTCGCCCGAAAGCGGTTGTGCCGGTGTTTCGGCTGGCGCAAGCAACCCGAAATCGAGCAGTCGGGCAACGAAGCTTTCGAGGTCGGCTAGGCTTATTTTTGCGGCGCCCGCGGCAGCTCCGACCAGCGCTTCAGTGGCGACGCCGGACGACAAAGCCTGCCAGACCCGGCTGCCGGAATCGGAAAAGCCAAAATACTTACCGTTCGAAAGATCGAGAACGACGGCTTCGCCATCGAATGATTCGAAAACGATGTCCTTGCTTGCGACCGCGTAGACCCGCTGTTGCATCGCTCTGTCCCCCGTTCCATGCGCCCATGAAGGGATGCGCCGGTTTCACGGTCTGCCCAGCCCTTCCTAAGTGCGTCTAAATCACTCGGCCTATGCTTGGCAAGACAAAGACCCGCGAACACAACGCCTGCGTCGGCGACCGTTGCGGCGAAGTCGACCGGCTCAAGCCTCGATTTCGAGCGCCGACAACGGTTTCGAGCAGCAGGCAAGGATGAAGCCGTCATCGATCTCGTGGTCGAGGATGCCGCCATTGTGGCTCATCTCGACTTCGCCGGAGACCTTCTTCACCTTGCAGGTGCCGCACAGGCCGAACTCGCAGGCGGCGGGAATCCGCACGCCCGAGCTGCGCGCGGTCTGCAGCACGGTCTGGCCGGCGACGCAGCCGGCATCGACCTCCGAAAGCGAGAAGCGGATCGGCGTCACGGCTTCGACAGGTGCAGCGATGCCGTCCTCGACCGGGGAGGCAAACGGCGCCGGAATTTCCTCCACCACAGGCGCGGCAAAGCTCTCCTGATGGTATTTCGTCATGTCGAAGCCGGCGGCATCCAGCATGCCGCGCACGGCGCGCATGAACGGATCGGGGCCGCAGCAGAAGATTTCGCGCTCGCGGAAATCCGGAGCCAGCAGGGGCAGCCGGATCGCGTCGATGCGCCCCATATGACCGTACCAGCCCTCGCGGCTGGAACGTTCCTCGATCATGAAGCCGAGCGACAGGCCGGGCATATGGCCGCCGAGCAGTTCGAGTTCCTTGCGGAAGATGATCTCTTCGGCACGCCGCGCGCAGTTGACGAAACCGACATCGGTCCATGGCGCGCAGTCGTTCAGCCAGCGCAGCATCGACATCATCGGCGTCACGCCGGAGCCGGCCGAAATGAACAGGTATTTGGCCGCCGGGTGGCTGTGCAACGAGAAGTCGCCCGCCGGTCCATAGGCCTTGACGTGCGAGCCGGGTGCCAGATGGTCGAACATCCAGCGCGTGCCGATGCTGCCGGCCTGCGCCTTGATCGTCACCGCGATCGAAAACGGCCGCGATGGCGACGACGACAGCGTGTAGGTGCGCATCAGCGGCCCGTCCGGTGTCGGCAGTTCCAGCGTCAGGAACTGGCCCGGCTTGTAGCGGAACCAGGTCTGGTTGTCGGAGCGGAAGGTGAAGGTCTTGACGTCGGGCGCCTCGTCGCTGACGCCGATCACTTCCAGCACCTGCAGCCTATCGTTCCACGGCGCCATCTGGTCGAGATGGCGATAGAGCCCAAGATCCGTCATCGCATTCATCCTCTGGTCCCTCTTCGCCTGCTCCAGCTCACGCGACGCTGCGCAGCGCCGGCCGGCCGCCTTCGGCAAGGCGCGGGCCGATGAAGGCCGCGTACCATTCGACGAACTGGATCACGCCGCCCTCGTGCAGCTCCGAATAGGGGCCGGGCTCATAGGCCGGAGACAGGATGCCAAAGGCGTTTTCCTCGACGATGCGGCGGTCCTGGTCGTTGGTCTCCGTCCAGACATGGGTGAGCTCCTCAAGGTTGTAGTCGACCCCCTCGACCGCATCCTTGTGCACCAGCCACTTGGTCGTCACCGCGGTTTCGGTGGCGCTGATCGGCAGCACCCGGAAGGTGACCGCATGGTCGATCAGTATGTGGTTCCAGGTCGCCGGATAGTGGTAATGCATCAAGGTGCCGATGCGGTCGGCGGCAACAGTGTCGGACAGGTTCTTCGTCACCGCGCGCTTTCCGGACATCGTGTAGCTGACGGCATCGCGCAGCAGCGGCGCGCGGGTGGCGCGGTATTGCCCGGCCGGATCGATGCGGAACTTGCTCGGCAGGCCCGCCGCCTCGCATTTCGCCCAGTGCGCCAGCATCTCCGGATCGCTGTCGGCGCCCTGCACGCCGGTCACCGTCGGCGCTTCGGGGAATGTCTTGCACAGCTCCGGATGATTGCCGGCGCAGTGATAGCATTCGCGGTTGTTTTCCCAGACCAGCTTCCAGTTGCCCTTCTCGATGATGGTGCTCTCGAAGGCGACCTTGGCTTCATTCAGCCGGTGCGGCTTGAGGTAGGGCTCTATCATGGCGCGCATCGGCGCAAAGTCGGCAGGTTCTTTCGCCAGGCAGATGAAGATGTAGCCGCCGACGCTCTCGCAGGCGACGGGCTTCAGGCCGAACTGGCTCTTGTCGAAACCGTCGGCCATCTGGCGGGCAAACAGCAGCCGGCCGTCAAGCTCGTAGGTCCACTGGTGATAGGGGCAGACAAGCTTTGCCGCCATGCCCTTCTCAGTGTTGCAGACACGGCTGCCGCGATGGCGGCAGGAATTGTGAAAGGCGTTGATGTTGCCCTTCTGGTCGCGGACCAGCACCACCGGATAATCGCCGATCTGCACGGTGATATAGCTGCCGGGCTTCGGCAGTTCGCAATCATGGCCGATGAACAGCCAGTCGCGATACCAGATGAGCTCCATGTCGAGCTTGAAATAGTCCGGGTCGGTGTAGAAGGGCTGTTCCAGCGAAAAGCCTTGCTTGCGGCCGTTCAGGAGCCTCAGCATGTCGTTGCGCGTATCCATAGTTCTGTCCTCGTGGTTTAAGGACTGAACTTGGTGGTGATGGAGGAAGGATCGGACTCAGGCCGGCGCGGCGCCGGACATGCACTATCCACCTCTTGACCGCCCACCGCGATCAGTCGAGTCTATGCATCTCGGGCTGGTTTCCGGGCTCTGGAGTTGTCCTTGCGGACCATCGCGACACCTTCCCAGGCTCTTGCCCAGTGGTCTCCCGTTGCGACTTCAACTCCACCACCGTTGCGGGGGCAGCGCCGGATTCTGACCGGCTTCCCAATTCTCCGCTGCGTCGTCACGAAGCGGCACCTGAGATGCGATCATCTAATCACGGCAGCGATCGCGACGTCGGCATGAAAGCGACATCATATCCATGCGGCGCGACACGCGCGGCATACGCCCCGCCGACCACCGAAGGGCTGAGATCCTGTCTTGCGGCGCTATCATCGCCGTTTCGAATCGCTGCGGATCCAGTTCCGATCGGGGGCAAAAAGGGCTCAACGGTATCGAAAAGTTACTATTAGCAATCTCTAATCGAACCGAACGGTTCGTTTCTGTTGACAATGCGTGCAGGACGGTGTGAACGACGGCCCGGAAACCGACGCCGGAGCGAACCACTCGGTTCGACATAAGCAACTGAAAACAATACGATAAATGACCATAGAAGAACTTCCTGGCACAATTTCAAGGTGCAGGACCGTGGTCCACACGGAACAACTTCGTGATTGGAAACCAGCCTATGGCTTTCCCACATCGGGGCTGTCCGAACGACGCGAATTCCTCCCAAGACACGCCGCTAGACGGACAGACAAACTGGAGTCCTAAAAATGAAAAAGATCATCCTCACTGCCGCAGCCGTTTTGGCGATCACCGGCAGCGCCTTCGCCGGTAGCGACAATTACGGTTCCAATGGTGCGAACCAGCCAGCCGTCTCGGTCGACAGCTCGTATACGGCTTCCATTCAGAAGCCGGCGCACGCTGACAAGCAGCCTGTCGTTCAGGGCGCCGACCGCGACCTCTACGGCAATCGCTGATCCCGACCAAAGAAGGGCGGCTAACCCGTCGCTCTCGGGATCCCAAAAAATTCAGGAGTATTTGAAATGAAAAAGATCATCCTTGCTGCCGCCGCCGTTTTGGCCATCTCCGGCAGCGCTTTCGCCGGTAGCGACAACTACGGTTCGAACGGCGCCAACCAGCCTGCGATTACGTCGACCGATAGTGGCCATACGGCTTCGGTTGAGAAGTCGGCTCCAGCCGAGCAGGCGCCTGCCCACGGTGCCGACCGTAACCTTTTCGGCCGCTAAAAGCCGGTTTCCAGCACGTGGCGGGCTTATCCGCTGCAGCTGGCGGCATCAGAAAAATTCAGGAGACTAAAATGAAGAAGATCGTTCTTGCCACCGCAGCCGTTCTGGCTGTTTCGAGCGCTGTCTTTGCCGGCAGCGACAATTATGGCTCCAATGGCGCCAACCAGCCGGCCGCTGCCGTCGACACCACCCGCACTTCGTCGACCGGCACCAACTCGGCGGTCTACAAGCTGCTGAACTCGTCGAACGACCAACAGAAGTTCGTTCCTCAGAGCAGCGACAGGGATCGGTTCGGCAACAACTAACAGCCGAAGCTTAAAAAAAGAGCGGCGGGCCTGGCCCGCCGCTCTTTTTTCATGCCTGTACGACGCAGCTATCTCAAGCCGCCTTCACTTCCACCGGCTTGAGCGAGAAGGAGTGCCCATCGGCGTCGAAGATGTGCAGGTCCCCGGCATCCGCGGTCAGTCGCAGCTTTGCCCCGCGCTTGACCTCGACATTGCCGGGCAGCTTGGTCACCAACGGCAGGTCGGCGCGGCCGATATCGACATAGACAAGCTGCACCTCGCCGAGTTGCTCGACATAGTCCACCACGCCCTCGAAAAGATATTCCGCGCCGGTGGCGGCCGACAGATCCTCCGGCCGCACGCCGAAGCTGACTGCCGCACCCTTTGCTGACGCCGGCGTTGCGATCGGCACCGTTGCCTTGCGGCCGCCGACATGGCTGACGATTGTCGGGTTGCCCGTCCTGTCGATTGTCGCCGGCAGGATGTTCATGGCCGGCGAGCCGATGAACTGGGCAACGAACAGATTGCCGGGCTTCTTGTAGAGGTCCATCGGCGTGCCGACCTGCTCGATATGGCCGTCCTTCAGCACGACGATGCGGTCGGCGAGCGTCATCGCTTCGACCTGATCGTGGGTGACGTAGATCATGGTCGTGGCAGGCATCGATTCCTTGAGCTTGGCGATCTCGATGCGGGTCGCGACGCGCAGCGCCGCGTCGAGATTCGACAGCGGCTCGTCGAACAGGAACACTTTCGGATTGCGCACGATGGCGCGACCGATGGCGACACGCTGGCGCTGGCCGCCCGACATCGCCTTGGGCAGGCGGTCGAGATATTTGGTCAGCTGCAGGATTTCGGCGGCCTGCCGCACCCGCTTGTCGATCTCGGCCTTGCTTTCCTTGCCGATCTTCATCGAGAAGGCCATGTTGTCGTAGACGGTCATGTGCGGATAGAGCGCATAGGACTGGAACACCATGGCAATGCCGCGCTTGGAAGGCGGCACGTCGTTCACCACCTCGCCGGCGATCTTCAGCTCGCCGGAGGTGATCTCCTCAAGCCCGGCGATGGACCGCAGCAAGGTCGACTTGCCGCAACCCGACGGGCCGACGAAGACGATGAACTCGCCCGACTTTATGTCGAGGTCGATGCCGTGGAGAATGTGCAGATTGCCGTATGATTTCTTCACCTGTCTCAGCGTGACATCGGCCATAATTTCCTCCCAGTGATTTCCCTAGAGAACCTGGATTTCCTCAAAAAATCCAGTTTCGTCAAAAACTCAGTCGATGCGCCCGAACCAGGCGCCGTAGCCGCCGAGGCGGATGGAACCTGTGCCGGATTGTCCCGAAAAACCGTGCCCGGCCAATGGCAGCAGCGCCTGACCACCGAGATCGACCTCGGCCGGCTTGCTGGCCAGATTGAAGACGCAGACGATCTGCTCATTGCCCTCACGGCGGGTGAAGGCGACGGTGTCGCCCTCGCTTTCGATGAACTCGATGTCGCCTTTGGCCAGGGCCGGATGCTGGCGGCGGAAACCGAGAAAGCGCCGGTAGTGCTCGAGCAGCGAGGCCGCGTCGCCCTGCTGAACATTGACCGCTTGCGACAAGTGCTTGCCCGGCACCGGCAGCCAGGGCTTGGCCGTCGAAAAGCCGGCATTGCTGGCGGTTGCATCCCACACCATCGGCGTGCGGCAGCCGTCGCGGCCCTTGAATTCGGGCCAGAAGCGAATGCCGTAGGGGTCCTGCAGATCCTCGAACTGCAACTCGGCTTCGCCCAGCCCAAGCTCCTCTCCCTGATAGAGGCAGACCGAACCGCGCAGCGACATCAGCAGCGCCGAGATAACCTTCAGATAGGCGGCCGGGTCGGCCTCGTCGGCGGCCCAGCGCGAGGCCGGACGCATCACGTCGTGGTTGGAAAAGGCCCAGCACGACCAGCCGTCGCTGGCGACCTTGCCGAAGGCTTCCAGCACCTGGCGCACCTTGGCGGCGCTGATCTTTTCCGGCGCCAGGAAATCGAAGGAATAGCACATGTGGACGCGTTTGCCGCCGGCGGTGTAGGCGGCGACCACTTCCAGCCCACGCTGCGAATCGCCGACTTCGCCGACTGCGGCGGCCGCCGGATATTCGTCGAGCAGCGCCCGGAACCGTTCGAGGAAGGCAAGGTTTTCCGGCCGGCTCTTGTCGTAGATATGGTCCTGGTAGTTGTAGGGATTGACCGCAGGTGCTGTCTGGTCGTTGCGCTCTTCGGGCGGCAGCGGCGGATTGTTCTCCAGCCCCTGGCTGTGGAAGTAGAAATTGATGGTGTCGAGGCGGAAGCCGTCGACGCCGCGCTCCAGCCAGAAGCGGGTGACGTCGAGCAGCGCGTCCTGGACTTCCAGATTGTGGAAGTTGAGGTCCGGCTGCTCGGACAGGAAATTATGCAGATAATATTGCTGGCGGCTGGTGTCCCACTGCCAGGCCGAGCCGCCGAAGATCGACAGCCAGTTGTTGGGCGGCGTGCCGTCCGGCCTGGCGTCGGCCCAGACATACCAGTCGGCCTTGGGATTGCTACGGCTGCCGCGGCTCTCCTTGAACCATGGATGGTTGTCGGCGGTGTGCGACAGCACCTCGTCGATCATCACCTTGAGGCCGAGGTGATGGGCTTCCGCCACCAGCGCGTCGAAATCGGCGAGCGTCCCGAACATCGGGTCGACGTCGCAATAGTCCGAGACGTCGTAGCCGAAATCCTTCATCGGCGACTTGAAGAAGGGCGAAATCCAGATGGCGTCGACGCCGAGCGAGGCGATGTAGGGCAGCCTGCGGATGATGCCCTTGAGGTCGCCGATGCCGTCGCCATTGGAGTCCTGATAGGAGCGCGGATAGATCTGGTAGATCACCGCGCCCCGCCACCAGTCGCGATCGACGGCGAGATCGGGCTTCGAGGTCGCCTTCAAAGCGGCTTGCATAAGTCTCAACCTCCTTTGACCGAGCCGGCCAGCAGCCCGCGGACGAAATAGCGCTGCAGCGAGAAGAACACGATCAGCGGCACGATAATGGTGACGAAGGCCGATGTCGTCAGGATTTCCCAGTCGCCGCCGCGCGAGCCGAGCAGCGCGTTGAGCTTCGCGGTCAGCACGATCTGGTCCCCTTCGGTACCGAGGAAAACCATTGCCACCAACAAATCGTTCCACACCCACAGGAACTGGAAGATTGCAAAGGACGCCAGCACCGGGAAGGACAGCGGCAGCACGATCTTGACGAAGATTTCGAAATCGCTGGCGCCATCTATGCGCGCCGATTCCATGATCTCGCGCGGCAGGCCGGCAATATAGCTGCGCAGGAGATAGATGGCGAAGGGCAGGCCGAAGCCGGTATGCGCCAGCCAGATGCCGAGATAGGTTTTCGACGGCACACCGAAGAAGATGCCGACGCCGTTGTAGATCTTCAAAAGCGGGATCAAGGACATCTGCAGCGGCACGACCAGCAGGCCGATGATTGTGGCGATCAGCAAGGCGCGGCCGGGAAAACGCATCCACGCCAATGCATAGGCGGCGAAGGCGGCGATCAGGATCGGGATGACCGTCGCCGGGATGGTGACGGTCAGCGAGTTTATGAACGAGCGGCCGATGCCCTCCGAAAACAGCACGGTCTTGTAATTGTCGGTGGTGAATTTCGGTGGCGCCGACGAGGCGTAATAGACGCGCTGGCCACGGTCGCCTTCGAAAGCCTTGGGCGAACTCATGACGAACGTTCCGTCGGCATTGAGCTGCAAGGTCACGCCGTCGCCGAGATCGGCAGTGGTGCCGGCCGGATATTGCGTCGGTGCCGCCGACTTGACGCCGAAGGCGCTGATGTTGCGCGCAGCACCGTCGCCGAAGATATTGCCGGCAAGCACGAACTTGCCGTCCTTCTCGACCTGCGCCGAGGCCGGGGGCATGCGGCCGGCTTCAGTCTGGCTGGAGCTGGAGAACGAGTTCCACCAGCCCGAGGCGATGATCTGGTCCTTGTCGCGCAGCGACGAGACCAGGATGCCGAGCGTCGGCACGGTCCAGACGGCGACGAAGACAAGCACGGCGATGTGGACGCCGAAGCGGCTGGCAAAGGACTTTCCGGTCGCGACGGCCATCTCAATGTCCTCCCGTCTCTTTGTTCGCCTGGCGGATGTTCCAGACCATGATCGGGATGACCGCGATCATGATGATGATGGCGATGGTGGCGCCGCGGCCGAAATCGCCGCCGCCGCGGAACATCCAGTCGAACATCAGATTGGCCAGCACCTGGCTGTTCCACTGGCCATTGGTCATGGTCAGCACGATGTCGAACACTTTCAGCACCAGGATGGTGATCGTCGTCCAGACCACGGCGATGGTGCCCCAGATCTGCGGCACCATGATCTTCCAGAAGATCTGGAACGGATTGGCGCCGTCGATGACCGCGGCTTCAAGCGTCTCTTCGGGGATGCCGCGCAACGCCGAAGACAGGATGACCATGGCAAAGCCGGTCTGGATCCAGATCAGGATGATCATCAGGAAGAAATTGTTCCAGAACGGCAGCGATATCCAGACCTGCGGCTGACCGCCGAAATACTGGATGATGGCGTTGAGCAGACCGATCTGCGTCTGGCCCTCGCCGCGATATTCGTAGATGAATTTCCAGATCACGCTGGCGCCGACGAAGGAGATCGCCAGCGGCAGGAAAATCAGGCTCTTGGCGATCGTGCCCCACCAGATCTTGTCAGTGAGCACGGCGATTATCAGCCCTAGAAAGGTGCAGGCGGCGGGCACCACCGCGAGCCAGATGATGTTATTCAGGATCGAGTTGCGGAACTCGCGGTCGCCGAACGCCCATTCATAGTTGGCGAAGCCGACAAAATGCTGGCCGCCGCGGTCGAGGAAGGACAGCCAGAGCGTCGCCACCACCGGATAGATCAGGTAGACGGTGAGGATGATCATCGCCGGGCCGACGAACAGCCACGGACGGACCAGTCCTTGCCGGCGCAGATTGTCGATGGCCGCAGCCCCGGCCACGCCGCGCGACGGGAATATCAGGTCGACCAGCTTGTTGGCGCCCCAGAAATAGGCGACGCAGCCGCCGACGCCGATGATGATGACAAAAATGGCCGATAAGATCTGAGCAGCCATGGGTCCCTCTTCCCTGCGCATGATCGGCCGGGCCTTGAACAGCCCTGGCGATGTGGCTCTGCGCCGATTTAAGTTATTCTGAAACGAACGAACGCAAATCGGTCCGGCGTAAGGCGCCGGTCGGATCCGGGCCATAGCGGCCCGGATCCAGTCTGTGGAGGAAGTCCTGAATTTGCCGCCAAAGCGGCTGAACACTTGGCAGTGGTTACTTGCCAGCTGACTGCTTGCCAGCTGACTACTTGATAGAGTCCCAGCTCTTCTGGATGTCGGTGGCGACATCCTGCGCCGACTTGCCGCCGACCAGATCGATCATGCCGGTCCAGAAGGCGCCGGCGCCGATCTTGCCCGGCATCAGGTCCGAACCGTCGAAGCGGAAGGTCGAGGCATTGGCGAGGATATCGCCCTGCTTCTTCAGCGCGTCGCTGGCATAGGCATCCTTGTTGACCGACTTGAGCGGCGTGACGAAGCCGCCCTGGGCCATCCAGATTTCATGTGCCAGCGGCATTTTCAGGAATTCGATGAACGCGCGTGCACCCTTCGAATCCTTGGTGATCATGGCCAGCGTGCCGGCGCCGAGCACAGGCGTGCCCAGCTCGGGCTTGGATGCATAGGGCGGGAAGTAGAAGAAGTCGGCGTCCTGTCCAACCTTTGTGCCTTCCGGGAAGAAGGTCGGGATGAACGATGCCTGATGGTGCAGGTAGCATTTCGGCGGCACCGAGAAGAGGCCCTTCGGGCTGTCGCGGAAGTCGGTCGCGGCAACCGCCTTGGCCCCACCGTCGACCATCTTGTCGTCGGTCGCGATCTTGCCGAAAATGTCGATGGCGTTGACCACCGCCGGATCGTTGAACGGGATCTCGTTCTTTACCCACTTGTCATACACGTCGGGCGCCTGGGTGCGCAGCATGATGTCTTCGACCCAGTCGGTCGCCGGCCAGCCGGTAGCGCCGCCTGAGCCGAGGCCGATGCACCACGGCGTGCCGCCGTCGGCGATGATCTTCTTCTCGAGGTCGGCGAGCTCTTCCTGGGTCTTGGGAACCTTGTAGCCGGCTTCCTCGAAATTGTCGGGCGAATACCAGACCAGCGATTTCACGTCGGCCTTGTAGGGGAAGGCGAAGAAGCCCGGCTTGCCGTCCTTGTCCTTGAAGGTGCCGAGATCGACCCATGACTGGCCGGCGCCGTAATTGTCCTTGATCCATTTGGCGGTGTCGTCGCCCAGCGGCGTCAAAAGGCCCTTGGACGCCAGATCCTGGATCAGGCCCGGCTGCGGCAGTACGGCGATATTGGGCGGGCTGCCGGCCTGGGTATCGATGACGATCTGCTGTTCGTAATTTTCCGACGAGGAGTACTTGATCTCGGCGCCGGTGGCTTCCTGAAAATATTCGAGAACAGTGCGGATGAGGCCTTCGTCCTCGCCGCGCCAGGGCCCGAAGATGGTCAGCGTCTCGCCCTTGAGATCGACCTTCTTCAGCTCTTCGTAATTGGCCCAGTTGAAGCGCTTGTCTTCCCCGGGCTTGAACTTCAGTTCGGCTTGCGCCGGCAGGGACAAGGCGAGCGTGGCAAACGCTGCGCCAAGCAGAAGCATCTTCTTCATCGGTATTCCTCCCAGTGTGGACACATACACCCGGACGGAACCTCCATTCCGCCCGCCGACGCTGCAGGACTGTGACTCGTTCAGAAAGGAACCGCAACCTTTCGAAGAGTCTTCCAAAGCGCTTTGGTCTTTTTGATCTCGCCATTGAATCGGCTGGAAGTCAAGAGGGCGGTGGGCTAATCGATTTAATTTCGAGCTGGAAGACTTGGTAAAGTGCACTGCAGCATAGTTTTACGGCGGTGCAGCAGCGTATTAAGCTTCAAACTGGCCGGACCAGTGCGTATGGTCGACCAGCTTGGCCGCGCCCGTTGTGGCGCCGCGTGGCTTCAAAATTAAAAGCGCTTTGAGGCTTGGAGGCCTCCAGTGAACCTGAAGCAGCTCTCTCATATGCTGGCCCTGTCGCAGACAACGGTAAGCCGTGCGCTCAACGGCTATCCGGAGGTCAACGAGGAAACCCGCCGGCGCGTGGTGGATGCCGCCAAGCGCCACGGCTACCGGCCCAATCCGAGCGCGCGCCGATTGGCGACCGGCAAGACGGGCATGATCGGCTATGTGCTGCCGACGGGCGCCTCCGTCGACATCGACCCGCATTTCGTCGAATTCCTCTCCGGCCTCGGCGACTATGCCCGCTCGCACGAGCTCGACCTGGTGCTGTCGCCGGCCGACGCCGACGACCAGGAAACCACCTATCGCCGCATCGTCGCCAACCGCCAGGTCGACGCCGTCTACATCTCCTCGCCGCGCCCGGCCGACCGGCGGGTGGCGCTGGTCAACACGCTCGGCATTCCCTTCATCGTCCATGGCCGCAGCGAAGGCTCCGATTTCGAGTACCCCTTCACCGACATCGACAATGAGGGCGGCTTCCACGACGCCGCCCGGCTGCTGGTTCAGCTCGGCCACCGCCGGCTGGCGCTGATCAATGGCGACGACCGCGAGACCTTCGCCATCCACCGCGAGCGCGGCATGCGCAGGGCGCTGGCCGCGAGCGGCCTGACGCTCGGCGAGCGCCATGTCTGTTCACTCACCATGACCGAGGAGAACGGCTACCGCGCCGCCAGGCGCCTGCTCGAACAGAGCGAGCGGCCGACGGCGATCGCCTGCTCCAGCCTGATCATGTCGCTCGGCGTCGTGCGCGCGGTGCGCGACCTTGGCCTGACCATTCCCGGCGACCTGTCGTTGATTGCCCATGACGACGTCTTTCCATGGCTGAAGCCGGAGAATTTTTCCGTGCCGCTGTCGACGACGCGCTCGTCGATCCGCCTCGCCGGCGCCCGCGTCGCCGAACGCCTGGCGGCGCGGATATCAGGCTTGGAAGAAGGGGCGCGAGGCGAGGTCTGGCCGGTCGACCTTGTGGTCAGGGGCTCGGTGGCAGGCGCGCCGGTGTAGGGATCAATCCAGTCACTTCGTGGGCCGAGTTCGAACCCTTGCGAACGTTGACTAGATTGATTGAAGTCTTGTGGGACAACGGTCTGCTTGCACCTGCCCTTGCTTTGGTTTCTGGAGGGTGGCAACCACCTAGCCAGCGCCATCGACCAGCCCACAGGTATGCCACTTGCCCCCATTCCCGTTTTCCGAAGCGGATACAATCCAACATTCTGGCCCACCCCCGAAGAGTTCGGAGGTGGTGATCGTTGGCGGCGGCGTTATCGGCGTGACGACAGCGCTTTTCCTGGCGCAGCGCAACATTCCGGTGACGCTGCTGGAAAAAGGGCGTGTAGCGGCTGAACAGTCGTCCCGGAATTGGGGCTGGATTCGAAAGCAAGGACGCGACGCCGACGAGTTGCCCATCGTCATCGAGGCTATTCGCCTGTGGCGGCAACTGGCTGAGGAATGCGGCGAAGACATCGGCCTGACCCAAACAGGTGTGACCTACCTGGCGAACACCGACAAGGACATGGCCGGCTTCGAAGCGTTCATGAAGATCGCCGCGATGCATGCGCTCGACACCCGTCTCCTGGACGGAAACGAAACCGCGACACTCATCAAAGGCATGTCGCGCAAATTCAAGGGCGCGATGACGACGCCCTCCGACATGCGTGCGGAGCCTTGGCTGGCGGTGCCTGCACTTGCCCGGCTCGCCGTGCGAAAAGGCGTCAAAATCGTGGAGAACTGCGCGGCGCGAACCCTCGAAATCTCGGCCGGCAAGGTCAAGGGCGTGTGGACCGAGGCGGGGTATATCGAGGCCTCCAGCGTATTGGTCGCCGGAGGCGCCTGGTCATCCCTGTTCCTGAGAAGACACGGCGTCTCCATCCCCCAGCTCAGTGTCAGGGTAACCGTCGCCGCAACCGAGCCCCTGGCTGAAATCTATGCAGGCGCGGCGACTGACGAACACATCGCTTTCCGGCGCCGGCAGGATGGCGGCTATACGCTCGCCGCGGGCGGCAGCCATCTGCATTACCTGGGACCTGATGCATTCCGGCACGCCTCCAAATACCTTCCTGCGCTGAGGGACAATCCGCTGGGGACACGCTACTTTCCGTTCGCGCCGTCAGGTTACCCCGATGCCTGGTCGACGCCGCGCGATTGGGCGCCGGATTCGCACAGCCCTTTCGAGAGAATGCGGGTGCTCGACCCGGCCCCGGAACCGGCCCGTCTGCGTTCGATAGAACGCAAGTTCAAGCACCTCTTTCCGCAGTTCGAGACGGTTCGCCTGAAGGCAAGCTGGGGTGGCATGATCGATGCCATGCCCGACGTCGTCCCCGTCGTGGATCGGGTAGAGGCAGTCGGCGGCCTTTTCGTCGCGACGGGGATGAGCGGTCACGGCTTCGGCATCGGGCCTGGCATAGGCCGCGTCGTTGCGGACATGATTCAGGGAAACGAGACCGGACACGACCTCAGCCGCTTCCGCCTGTCACGCTTCCATGATGGCAGCCCTGTCCGGCTGGGTCCGGCGCTCTGAATTCGGTGGCGCGAAATTCGCCCGGTTTACTTGTTCGCCGCCGCCTTCGTATCCAGCAGCCCATAACCGAAATCATTGTCCCGTCCCTTCGGACCGAGATCCCTGGCGGTGACGGCCAGCGCCTTTTCGATATCGTCGGCGGAGCGCTCGGGTGAGGCGTGGATCAGGTTGGCGATTGCGCCGGACACGATCGCGGCGGCAAACGAGGTGCCGGTGACGACGTCAGAGCCGGCGCCGCTCGGCGCCACCATCTCGACGCCGGGCGCCGAGATGAAGACATAAGCGCCGCGATTGGCCTGCTGCATCAGCCCGTCCTTGGCGTCGGTGGCGGTGACCGCGATGACGCCGTCATAGGCGGCGGGGTAGCCATAGGGCGCTTTTGGCCCGTTGTTGCCGGCAGCAGCGACCAGGATGATGCCGAGCCCGCGCGCATTGCGGCAGGCGGTGCCGAGCAGATCGTTCTTGGGGCCGACGAAACTCATATTGATGATGCTGACATTCTGGTCCGCCGCCCAGTCGAGCGCCGACAGGATGACGTCCATGGTCGACTTGCCGTCCTCGAAGGCGCGGGCGTGATAGATCCTGGCGCCGGGCGCCATGCCTTCGAGCGCGCCGACGCCGGCGATCAGCCCGTCGACCGAGGTACCGTGGTCACGCTTTTCGACCGGCACGTTGGGCATGGCGTCGAACTGGTCGGCAATGACGCCGGACAGCGCCGGATTGGTGTCGTCTATGCCGGTGTCGATGACGGCGATGCGCACGTTTTCGCCACTGGCTTGCTTGTTGTCGAGCTGAATGCGCTCGAAGGCATAGTTGACGATGCCGGCCGCCTGCTGCAGCGAATAGATATGGTTTGGCTCGCGCCGCAGGGTGCGGCCATCGGCGGCCAGCTGCGCCAGCACGGCGCCGACCGGGCGGCCGTCGGGAATGCCGAAGCGCACCAGTGTGGTGCCGAGCAGCCGCGACTGGCGCTGCGAGCGCACTTCAAGGCCGAAGGAGGCGGCGATCTGCTGGACGGCGCCGGCATCGCCGTCGACGGTCACCAGCACCTCGTCGGGCACGAACTCGCCGGCGATGGCACGGCGCGGCGCGGTCGCGACAAGATCGGTCGGCGAAACGATCGCCCCGCCGGCGGGTGGTCCGGCCTGCGTGCCGGCAGGCGGCGCTGACGGCCGTGGCGTCGGCACGGGCGCTACGGGAGCCGGTGGGTTGGGAAACAGGTCGACGATCAGGGCCGGAAGGGTAACTGCGCCTGGTTCGCCGCCGACGTTGGCCTCATTGCCGTCTTTCGGGCAGTCGGCAGCCGCCGCTCCGGCCGCGTCGGTGCAGTCGGCCCGGCCGGCATTGGGATCATTGGTCTGCGCCGACGCCGGCACGGCGACGATTGTCGTCGCCGCCACCAGGATCGCCGCAAATCGAATGACCGCCCTAGCTGCCATCAACCGGTTTCCTTCCCTCGATCACAGTCTCCGCGAACGGCTGGGCGGCAATAAGGCCGACGAGCCTGGTGTAGTCTGCTCCGGTCTTGACCGGGATGGCAATGCGGAAGACGCCCGAGGCGGCCGGCCCGCCGGCGATCTTCAGCGCGTTCTGGTCGAGGAAGACAGCGATGTCGGACATCTTCGCATCCGGCTTGAACTTGACCAGCGCGAACGGCAGTTTCGCCAGATCATCCTCGGCGCCGGCAATCTCGAAATCATGGCTCTTGCCGCCGGTCTGCACGTAGGACTGCACCACGACCAACGCCAGCAGCACCGCCGCTGCCGCCCAGGCGACACCGACCGGCACCGCCATGAAACGGCCGAGTGCCTGCGCCAGCCAGGAACGGCCCGCGGGAGCGCGGACCGGTCCGGCTTCGGCGTCGAGCGCCCTGGCAAAGCGGCTGAGCGCATCGGCCGGTGGCCGGATCGCCTCGTTGGCGGCGGTGGCGCCGGAGAATTCCGCCTCAGCCTCGCCAAGCGCCGCCGTCGCGGCCGGATCGGACGCCAGCCATTCCTCGACGGCTTCGAGGTCCGAGCCTTCCAGCGAGCCGTTCAGGTAGAACGGCAGCAGCGTTTCCATTTCGTCACGGCGTGACATTTTTCCAGCGGCGCTCATATCTTCAGGATTACTCATGGCCACCCCCTGTCGTAACCGGCGGCCTTGAGGGCTTCGCCGAGTTTCTTGCGGGCGTAGAACATTCGGGTCTTGACGGTGGCGACCGGGATGCCGAGCACCTCGCCGATCTCCGTCACCGACTGTCCATGGTAATAGGCAAGGTCGATCACCGAGCGGTGTTCCTCCGGCAAGGCATCGACGAAGCGCCGCAAAGCGGCGCCCTTGTCTTCCTTCATGGTGGCGACTTCCGGCGTGTCGGCGCCGTCGGGAACCTGCGCCGCATCATCGTCATCGATCCAGTCTTCTTTTTTCTTGCGAAGCATCGACAGCGCCTTGAACCGGGCGATGCCGAGCAGCCATGTCGAGACTTCCGAGCGCCCTTCGAAACCGGGCGCCTGGCGCCACAGCTCGAGAAAGACCTCGTTTGCGATATCGTCGGCCATCATTTCCGATCCCGTCTGGCGCACCACGAAGCGGTAGACCCGCGCGTGGTGACGCATGAACAGCAGCCGAACAGCGGCACGGTCGCCCTTCGCGACCCGGTCGACAAGCGCGCGATCAGTCTCGGTCGCTGCCGTCATGGCCGGTCGAGCCGCCTGGCTCCTGTCTGCTCTGTCGCCGATAGGTTCAAAAAGGTTCATCCTTCCGCCAAGGAATTTTGGCGAAGCTAACCGAAGAGAGGGAGTGTTGCCAGAGCGTCTGTCCAGCCGATAGATGGGTAACACTTTGAACCGGATACATAGGTGACACTTCTCTCCCCCTATGCGTCCGCCGCAGCGCCAAGCGGATTGGTTGGCGCGGCGCTGCGGCGGACAAGCTTCATGTGCCGTGTGTCGATGATGCCGAGCGGGTGGGCATGGAATGAGAGTGTCCATTGTCCGTCTTCGGTCTCCAACGCAGCGACCGGTTCGCCCGCCAGCGCTTGCGAGACATATATGAAGCCGCCATTCCATCGGATCTCGCCATTGTGGCGCACGCGGCGGACCGAGGCCTCGGCCGGATAGACGGGCTCGGGTGGTGTCCTGGGCATGGCGCGCTGTGAGGACCGGTAGTGCTGGGCGGGCGTATCCATGCCCAGCGCCTCATGGGGACGTTCCTCATTGTAGCTGTGGCGGAAGGTCTCGAAGGCCTGGCCCTGTGCCGTTCGGTCGGCTTCCGGTGCCTCGGCCATCGGCAGCATGGTCAGGTGAAAGCGCTCGTGACGTCCGTTCTGCTGTGGCCTGCCGGGTGCGATCCGCTCCAAGGTGATGCCGAGCTTGATGAAGCGCACGACAAGCGGCGTCAGCCCGGTGACGCCGGCCGATGCGAAGGGCGGGCCATTGTCGCTTCTGAAGCGATCCGGCAGGCCATGCTCTTCAAACAGCCGCTCAAACACCGGCCAGGCTTCGCTATCGGCCGTCGACCCCGTCGCTTCGAGCGCCAGAAGATAGCGGCTCGACGCATCCATCACCGTCAAGGGTTCGCAACGCCAGCCGTCGCGGGTCCGGAACCAGCCCTTGTGATCGCCAGTCCACACCGCGTTCGGTTCTTGCGGCTGTGGCCAGGGTCCATTGCCGCAGGCCCGCAGGCGGGGTCGCTTGCGGGCGCGGACAAGCCCATGCCGCGCAAGGATCGCGCCGACCGTCGAGGCTGAAGGCCACATGAACTCGGGAGCCGTGCGCCTGAGCCGTGCCACGATCTTCTTTGGACCCCAAAGCGGATGCAGCTCCTTGGCCGCCACAATCCGCTCAACCAGATCCTGAGCTGTCGCCCGGCCATGATTGAGCGGGGCTCGCGGCAGGTCGTGCAAACCCTCAGGCCCAAACGTCCGATAGCGTCCTAGCCATTTGTAGCCGTTCTTGCGTGAGATCCCGTAGGCCGCACAAAGCGCAACCATCGTCTCATCCCCAGAAAGACACTCCACAACAAACCGTAGCCGCTCGTCCATGATGCCAGTCTCTCGCCAAACCATCGCCGGTCCTCCGGCGGACAAGAAAACTGTCACCCATGCTATCGGTCCATTCTGTTACCTATCTATCCGGTTCGGACACGTCTCCCTTCTCCCCGTCACTATACGGGGAGAAGGTGCCGGCAGGCGGATGAGGGGCGGCGCCGGCGTTGGGGTATTTATTTTGATGTTAGCGCTGCCCCTCACCCTTACCCTCTCCCCGTATAGTGACGGGGAGAGGGGGTAGCGAACGGCGGCTCAGCGACGACCTCCGTCACCCCAAAAACGGCTTAGCCTTCATGGTCTCCGGCACCGGCACACCCAGCCGCTTCAGCACCGTCGGCGCCAGTTGCAGCTGATCAAGCAGCGTGTCCGGATCCGGCCCTTTGCCGGCTCCGAAATAATACAGCGCGAAATCCTGCATTTCATCGTCGCGGCCGCCATGATGGCCGCGGTCTGTCTGGCCGTGGTCGGCGGTTACGATCACCTCGTAACCGGCTTGCCGCCAGCCCGGCAGGAAGGCTGCCAGCATGCCGTCCATCCCATAGCAGGCATGGTCCATTTGGTGGCAGTCATGGCCGAAGCGATGGCCCATCGAATCGAGCGTGCAGGTGTGCAGGATCCCGTAGTCGATATCATGGCGCCGGGTCAGCATGGTCAGCGTCGCAAACAGGTCGACATCGCTCGGCGTCATCTGGTTGCGGGCATTATAGCCGGTCATGGTGTGGAAGCGGCCATGCGCGATCGGTCCGTTGGGCTCGTCATACTCCATGTCCTCGACCAGATCGAACGGATAGGAACGGAAGAATTCGGACCAGTAGGAATGCGTCACTGCGCCGGTCTTGCCGCCGGCCTTGCTGACCTCGGAGAAAATATCCGGCTTGTTGACGAGAAAACGGTTCTCGTTGGACAGGATGCCGTGCTCCTGCGGCGAAACCCCGGTGTGGATCGAGGCATAGCAGCAGGCCGAGGTCGACGGCAGCACCGAGCGCATCTTCCACACCTGCGCCTCGCCCGACTGCACCCAGCCCTCGAGATTGCCCATCAGCCGGCGCCAGTTCCGGTAGGGCACGCCATCGAGAATGATGAGCAGCAGTTTGGTCTTGAGCGCCATGGGCGGCTCCGGAAAGCTTTTGCCGTTGAAAGAAGTTTTCGCGACAAAGGCCGCGAATTCCCTACTAATTCCCCGCGCTCGCCATGCGCCGTCCCTTGATCGCCTTTTCCAGCCAGCCGATCTCCATCTCGGGAACGGACGACAGCAGCAGGTCGGTATAGGCGTCGAAGGGCGGCGTCAGCACCTTGCTCTTGGCGCCATAGCGCACCACCTCGCCGCGATACATCACCGCGATCGAATCGGCGATCGACTTCACCGTCGCGAGATCGTGGGTGATGAAGAGGTAGGCGACCTTCTCGTGCTGCTGCAGGTTGAGCAGCAGCTTGAGAATGCCGTTGGCCACCAGCGGGTCGAGCGCCGATGTCACCTCGTCGCAGATGATCAGCTTGGGCTTGGCGGCGAGCGAGCGGGCGATACAGACGCGCTGTTTCTGGCCGCCGGAGAGTTCGGCCGGATAACGATCGAGAAAGCCCTTGCCCATCTCGATCTCGTCGAGCAGTTCGGCGACGCGCTTGTCGCGCTCGCGACCGCGTATGCCGAAGTAGAATTCCAGCGGCCGGCCGATGATGGTGCCGACGGTCTGGCGCGGGTTCATCGCCACGTCGGCCATCTGGTAGATCATCTGCAATTGCCGCAGATCCTCCTTCGGCCGGTCGGCAAGCCTGTTGGCGAGCGGCCTGCCGTCGAAGGTGACGGTGCCTTCTTCCGGCGGCAACAGCCCGGTGATGGCGCGCGCCAGCGTCGACTTGCCGGAGCCGGATTCACCGACGACGGCCAGCGTCTGTCCCGGATAGATGTCGACCGAGACGTTCTTCAGCACCTTGACGTGGCTGCCGCCGTAAGCGGCGGTGACGTTCTTGACCGACAGGAACGGCGCGGCGCCGGGCTTCTGCTCGGCATGCTCGATCTCATGCACCGAGACCAGCGCATTGGTGTATTCCTGGCGCGGCTCCTTGATGATCTGGCGAGTGCCGCCCCATTCGACCAGCCTGCCATGGCGCAGCACCATGATCTCGTCCGAGACCTGGGCGACGACGGCAAGATCGTGGGTAATGTAGAGCGCAGCGACATGGGTGTCGCGGATGGCGTCCTTGATCGCCGCCAGCACGTCGATCTGCGTCGTCACGTCGAGTGCCGTGGTCGGCTCGTCGAAGACGATCAGGTCAGGTTCCGAACACAGCGCCATAGCCGTCATCACGCGCTGCAACTGGCCGCCTGAGACCTGGTGCGGGAAGCGTTCGCCGATGATTTCGGGGTTTGGCAGGCTGAGCTTCTTGAACAACGCCACGGCACGTTTCTCGGCCTCGGCGCGTGTCGCCGTGCCGTGCAGCAGCGTTGCTTCCACCACCTGGTCCATCAGCTTGTGCGCCGGGTTGAAGGCGGCGGCCGCCGACTGCGCGACATAGCAGACCTCGCGGCCGCGCAATTTGCGGAAACCTTCCTTGCCGCCCTTGAGAATATCGCGGCCGTTGAGCAGCACCTCTCCGCCGGTGATGCGCACGCCGCCACGGCCATAGCCCATCGACGACAGGCCGATGGTCGACTTGCCGGCGCCGGACTCGCCGATCAGGCCGAGCACCTTGCCCTTTTCCAGCGTCAGCGAGACATCGTGGACCAAAACGATGTTCTTCGGCGCCTCGCCGGGCGGAAACACTGTCGCTTCGATGCGCAGCTTGCGGATATCGAGCAGCAGGCCGGGCTTTGCTTTTGTGTCAGCCATCACCCGCGTCCTCCCTTCAGGCTTGTCGTGCGGTTGAGCACCCAGTCGGCGACCAGATTGACCGAAATCGCCAGTGCTGCGATCGCCGCGGCGGGAATGAGTGCCGCCCCGATACCGAAGACGATGCCGTCCTTGTTCTCCTTGACCATGCCGCCCCAGTCGGCATCCGGCGGTTGCACGCCAAGCCCGAGAAAGGAGAGCGTCGACAAGAACAGCACCGCGTAGATGAAGCGCAGGCCAAGTTCCGAGACCAGCGGCGAAAGCGCGTTGGGCAGGATCTCGCGGAAGATGATCCAGCCGCTGCCTTCGCCCCGCAGCTTGGCGGCCTCGACATAGTCCATGACGTTGATGTCGACGGCCACCGCGCGCGACAGCCGGTAGACGCGGGTCGAGTCGAGGACGCCCATCACCAGGATCAGCGTCACCAGATTGGTCGGCAGCACCGAAAGCACGACGAGCGCCATGATCAGGGTCGGGATCGACATCAGCAGATCGACAAGGCGCGACAGAAGCGTGTCGAACCAGCCGCCGAACACCGCCGCCGAAAAGCCGAGGATGGCGCCGAGCGAGAATGACAGCGCGGTTGCCAGCACCGCAATGAACAGCGTGATGCGAGCGCCGTAGATCATGCGCGACAGAAGATCACGGCCGAGATTGTCGGTGCCCAGCCAATGCGCTGCGGACATCGGTTCCCAAGGAACGTCGCTGACAATCTCGGCATTGCCGTGTGGTGCGATCCATGGCGCGAAGACAGCCGCCACGACGAACATCGTCGTCAGTACGATGCCAATCAGCGCGGGAATGGGGATGCGTTTGATATCGAGCATGCCCGCCGCCTATTTCGGATGTCTGAGGCGCGGATTGGCGACAATCGCCCCGATGTCCGCGATGATGTTGAGAGTGATGTAGACAGCGGCAAAGATCAGGCCGACGGCCTGCACCACCGGCACGTCGCGCTTGGTGACGTGGTCGACCAGATATTGCCCCATGCCGGGATAGACGAAGATCACCTCGACCACGACGACGCCGACGATGAGGTAGGCGAGGTTGAGCATGACGACATTGATGATCGGCGCGATGGCGTTGGGGAAAGCATGCTTGCGGATGACGTTGAAGGCCGACAGGCCTTTCAGTTCAGCCGTCTCGACATAGGCCGACTGCATGACGTTGAGGATGGCCGCGCGGGTCATGCGCATCATATGCGCCAGCACAACCAGCGTCAGCGCGGCGGCCGGCAACGCGATCGCCTGCATACGCTCGCCGAACGGCATGCCGTCATAGACCGTGGAAATGGCCGGGAACCATTGATACTTCACGGCAAAGAAGTAGACGAGCACATAGCCGATGAAGAATTCCGGGAAGGAGGTCGAGGCGAGCGCCAGGCCGGAGATCAGCTTGTCGACCCAACCGTTGCGGTAACGCACGGCGATCAGGCCGAGGATGATCGCCAGCGGCACGGCCACGACCGCCGCCCAGAAGGCGAGAAACAGCGTGTTCCACAGCCGCCCCTTGATCGAGGTCGCGATATCCTGGCCGCTCGACATCGCCGTGCCGAGGTCGCCGGTGAGTGCACCGCCGAGCCAATGGAAATACCTGACGTAAGCCGGCTGATTGAGGCCGAGCTGCTCGCGCAAATTGGCGAGCGATTCCGGCGTCGCCGACTGTCCGAGAATGGCTTGCGCGACGTCGCCGGGCAGGATCTGGGTGCCGGCGAAGATCAGGACCGAAACGGCCAGCAAGAGGACGATGCCCAGCGCAACGCGCTGGGCCACAAGTTTCACGACGGGTGAGGACATATCCGCAAAGCCGGGCTCAGGCTTCGAGCCAGCACTTCGCCAGCGCGTAGCCGTTCATCAGCTCCTGATGCGGATCGTCTACCCAGCCGCCGACCTTGGCGCCTGTCGCATCGATGAACTGATTGAACATCGGCAGGATCAGGCCGCCCTCGTCGCGCACCAGCACGGCCATGTCGTGGTACATCTGCTTGCGCTTGGTCTCGTCGAGTTCGGCGCGTGCGGCTAGCACCAGCTTGTCGAAGTCCGGACGCTTGAAACGGGTGTCGTTCCAGTCGGCGGTCGACAGATAGGCGGTCGAGTACATCTGGTCCTGGGTCGAGCGGCCGCCCCAATAGGAGGCGCAGAAGGGCTGCTTGTTCCAGACCTCGTTCCAGTAGCCGTCGCCGGGCTCGCGCTTGAGCTCGATCTTGATGCCAGCCTTGGCCGCGCTCTGCTGGAAGAGCTGCGAGGCGTCGACCGCGCCCGGGAAGGCGACGTCGGAGGTGCGCAGCAGCACGGTGCCGTCATGGCCCGACTTCTTGTAGTGGAACTTGGCCTTGTCGGGATCATATTTGCGCTGCTCGATCTCGGAAAACAGCGGATAGGACGAATTGATCGGGAAGTCGTTGCCGAGCGAGCCGTAGCCGCGCAGCACCTTGTTCAGCATCTCCTCACGGTCGATCGCGAGCTTCAGCGCCATGCGCAGGTCGCTGTTGTCGAAGGGCGCGGTGTTGCAATGCATGATGAAGACATAGTGGCCGGGGCCGGCATGGTTGCGGATGGTGACGCCCGGTACACGCTTGATCAGGTCGACGATCTTCGGCTCGACGCGGTTGATCATGTTGACCTGGCCGCCCTGCAGGGCCGCCGTGCGCGCGGTCGCGTCGTTGATAACGATGATCTCGATCTGGTCGGCATGGCCCATCTTGTCGGCCTGCCAGTAATTGGCGAAGCGCTCGCCGCCATGGCGCACGCCGGGCTCGTTGGTGGTGACCTTGTAGGGTCCTGCCGAGATGCCGGCATCCGCCTTGTCCTTGCCGCCGTTGGGCTGGACGATGAGGTGGTAGTCGCTGAGGAGATAGGGAAGGTCGGCGTTGGCCTCCTTCAGCGTCAGGACGACTTCCTTGCCACTGGCTTTGATGCTGTCGATGCCCTTCATGTAGCCCAGCGCGCCGGACTTCGACTTTTCATCAGAATGGCGCTCGAGCGTTGCCGCCACATCCTCAGCGGTCACCGTCTTGCCGTTGTGGAATTCGACGCCGTCGCGGATTTTCAGCGTCCACACCTTGGCGTCGTCCGACGAGCCGATCTCTTCGGCGATGCGGTTCTCGAGTTTGCCTTCCGGAGACAGCTCGACGATCAGTTCGCCCCACATCTTGCCAAAGGCGAACGGCACTTGCGTCATGAACAAAGCCGGGTCCAGGCTGTTCGTGGATTCGCCGCCGACGAGGCCGGCCTTCAGCGTGCCGCCCTTGACCGGGCCTTCCGCGCGAGCCGCACTGGAAAGCAGCATATTGGCGAAGGGCGCTGTGACGCCGAGTGCTGCGGCGCGGCCGAGGAAATCACGACGGCTCAGCTTGCGGGACGCAACGCGCCGGCTCAGATATTCGAGTTCGTTGGACATTTGAGTTCCTCACTCTGTTGGTTCGACCTTATGGTCGTTTTTTGCTTGTTGTTACCAAAGGGATATTGACCGGAAGGCAAAGCCGTAAGCAAGACGGAATGCGACATGCCGTGGCGTAAATCGTGCGTCGCAACTGGACCAGTCGGGTCGACGCTCAGAGCAGGTCGCGCGGGATCGTCTCTTCGAAATCGCGTTCGAAAACCAGCGTTTCGCCCTCATAGGCTTCGATTCTGGCGCTGACGATGAAGTTTTGCGCATCGCAGCGCATTTCAGCCGACGTCTCGGTGCGCACCGACCATCCGTTTCGCGACAAGGTCTGCGTCCATTGCGTGCGACCCGAGGCAGACAGCGGGTCGTCGGGGTGGATCGTCCAGCTCTCGCGGGCAATGCTGCCATTGGCCAGTCCATGCGCGAGATCGCGCACTTCTCCGAAATCATCCGTGATCGACAGCGTGACGATGCCGGTCTTCTCATCGCGATCGACGTGACGCTCGGAATTCGCTGCACGAACTGTCGCGGTTGCCCAGGGTGTTGCGCCTTCGGGAGACTGGAACGAGGTCTCGTCGGCTTTTGCGAGCGGGCGCAGCGGCAGCCTCAGCGTCGCCGCTGAAAGGTCGAGCCGCACCGGCTCCGGCGACGGCCAGATCATCGGCCAGTAAGCATTGGAAACCGCGATGCGCAGCCGGTGTCCGGCCGGCACGCGGTAGGCGCACTGGTCGAGAATAACGCGCGCCGAAACCGTTTCGCCCGGCACCAGCGCTTGCGGCTGTTCGTGCGAAGAACGATGCGTCAGGTTAAGCACGCCGTAGGAGATCAGTTCCGAGGCGCCGTCGGGGTGCACGTCGCACAGTCGAACCGCGATGTTCGCCTGCGGGCGATCGGACGACACCCGGATGAGAAGCTCCGGCGCGCCGACGATGTCGAGTGTCTCGGCAAGCACAGGCTGATCGAAGCAGACGGACAGCGCATCGTCCGGGCGCTGGTCGCCCGGCAGTTCCGGGCCAAAGGTGAAGGGAAAATATTCGCCGCCGGCGAGCCCGCAGCTTTGCGGGGTCGCCACGATCGCCGGCCTGACGCCGTCAGCAATGAGTTCGATCGCCCCGACCTTGATGTTGGGAGACGGCCATTCCTGTTCGGCCACCCAACGGCCCGGCCGCTCCGGGTGCCAGCGCGCCGGCCGCACACTGTCCATGACATAGGCGCGGTAGTCCGGGTCGGCCTCGACGCCGGTGTCGACGCCCTTCAACCAGCTGTCCCACCAGCGCAACGCCTCCTGCAGGAAGCCGATGGCGGGTTTGGGTTCGGCATAATGCGGGTATTTGTGGATCCATGGCCCGACAATGCCCTTCACCGGCGCCTGGATGTTGGTGACCAGATGCGAAATCGTGTTGCGGTAGCCGTCATGCCAGCCGCCGATCGACAGCACGGCGGCTTTGACCGCGGAGAAATCCTCGCAGATCGAACCGCGTTTCCAATAGGCGTCGCGATGCTGATGGCTGAGCCAGAGCGGCAGAAGGAAAGACTGGTTCTCCAGCCGCGTCAGCCAGAGGTCGCGCCAGCGGTTGCCCGCAATCAGCGGATCCGGCGGTCGCGACGAATAGGACAACATGGTCGAGGCCCAGCCGAAATTTTCCGTCAAAAGGCAGCCGCCCTTGTAGTGGATGTCATCGGCGTAGCGGTCGACGGTCGAGCACAGGCTGATCACCGCCTTCAGCGCCGGCGGCTGCTTGGCCGCCACCTGCAGGCAGTTGAAGCCACCCCAGGAAATGCCCATCATGCCGACACTGCCGTTGCACCAGGGCTGTGCTGCCGCCCAGGCAATCACATCGCAGGCGTCCTGCAATTCCTGCTCGGAATATTCGTCGTCCATCAGACCTTCGGAATCGCCATTGCCGCGCATGTCGACGCGGATCGAGGCGTAGCCGTGGCCGGCAAAATAGGGATGCGTCAGCTGATCGCGAAAGATGGTGCCGTCGCGCTTGCGGTAGGGCAGGTGCTCGAGGATCGCCGGCACCGGATCGCTGCTGGCGTCCTCCGGCATCCAAACCCGCGCCGACAGCCGGCAACCATCCGGCATGACGATGCCCATATCGGGGAATTCGACGACCTTGCGGGGAAATTCGGTGATGGTTTTCATGCGATGCTCCAGGATGTCAGTGACGCATGAAGCGGGCATGTCATGAAGTCAAACGGGCGACGGCCGGTGTCGCCGCGACGACGCCACGATATGTAGCCCGATTGTTTTGCCCTGATGTTGCAGGATATAATTAATGATTACATTTATTAACTGAACCCAACGTGATGAGGATGGTTTCGCCTGAAAATCGTTTGGGATGAGCCAAAGCGCGTGACGAACCTGGACAGCCGGGGTCCCGATTTTGCCGAACTCGATATTGAGTTTTTTGCGACTTCAACCGTCCTTCCAGCCAAGGCCGACCGGTTCAAGGCGATTGGCGAATTCGGAGAGATCATCCTGGCCGTGATTTTCAAGCCGCTTGGTTCGGAGGCGATTCGGTGATCTCGATGCGCCGTGCCAGCCGAAAGGAAAGGTCAGTATATGAACAATCCTAAATCGCGTGTTCGACCGCTTACCGATGCGGAGGAAGTGGAAATTCAAAGACAAATTGTTGATGATCCCGACGATGCGGAGACGACAGACGAACAGTTGGCGCAAGCCAGGCCTTTCGCGGAAGTGTTTCCAGAACTTTTCGAGAGCATAAGGCGTGCTCGTGGCCGGCCAGCCGTGGAGAAGCCTAAGCAAGTCGTGTCCATCCGTCTGGATCAGGATGTCATCAGTAAATTCAAGGCGACCGGCAAGGGCTGGCAGGCCAGGATCAACGAGGTGCTGAAAAACGCGAAGGTAGGCTAGGCAATCCGCGTCAGTTCAGCGGAATGTCGTTTTCGGACTTGCGCGCCTGATAAGCGCCGGACAGTTCGTCGTAGCGGGTGGAAATATTGCCGATCCTTGCCTCAAGCCGGCCGCGCTCGGCCTCGGGCAGCGCCCGCACCAGCCTGCGAATGGAAAAACTCTTCCAATAAGCGTTCTCGGCATTGTAGCCGCCGGGATCGAGAGTGAAGACCTCTTTCAGGATTTTCAGATCGTGCGGGATCGCAAAGCTGTCGCGTGAATCCTCGTGGCTGAAGAGGTAGTAGAAATTGTCGAAGCCGGTCCAGGTGATCGCCGACAGGCAGAGTGAACAGGGCTCGTGCGTGGCGATGAAGATGGCGTCCTTGGTGTCGACGCGCTCGGCTTTCGGCATTTCATAGAAACGCTTCAGGCAGTGCACCTCGCCATGCCAGAGCGGATTTTCCATCTCGTTGTTGGTTTCGGCCAGCACCAGCGAGCGGTCGCCCTTCCGCAGGATGGCGGCGCCGAACAGCTTGTTCCCATGGGCCACGCCCTCTGCCGTTTTCGGCACGATGTCGTGCTCGATGACATCGAGCAGGCGGTCGATCAGCGATATGTCGGTCATGTCTCAGGTCTCGTTGGGGAGATGGATTTCGTAGGGGTGCGAGAAATGGAACTCTTCGAGGTTGGAGCCGTCACCGCCGCGGTCGACGATGACGAAATCCTGCGCTTCGCCGAGCGGCGTCAGCACGCCGTGCCAGAGATTGCGCGGATAGTTGACGCCTTGCCCGGGTGCGGTGATGAAGGCGTGCGGCTCGCCCGGACCGTCCTTGCCGTCATGGCAGACGACGACCAGGAAAGGCCGCGGCGACAGCGGGATGAACGCCTGGCTGCCTAAGGGATGGCGCTCGACCATGGTCAGCTTCAGCGGCAGGTCGTAAGGCGTGCCGCGCGCCATCGAGATCAGCACGCAGGCATTCGGTCCCGCGGCTTCAGCGGTGGCGAGATTGTGGTAGCGCTCGGTCTTGCCGCCATTGATCGGGTAGTGATTGCCGCCGCCCATGTCGATGACATCGCCGAAGCCGGCAAAGCTTTCGCGGGTCAGCGGCCGCGCTGTGATGCGGGTCACCGCGCGCGACCGCCAATGCCCGCCCCGCCGAGCTTGGCGTGCCGGTTGACGTCCTTGTAAAGGAGATAGCGGAATTTGCCTGGGCCGCCCGCGTAGCAGGCCTGCGGGCAGAAGGCGCGCAGCCACATAAAGTCGCCGGCCTCGACCTCGACCCAGTCCTGGTTGAGGCGGTAGACCGCCTTGCCTTCCAAGACATAGAGCCCGTGCTCCATGACATGCGTCTCGGCAAACGGGATGACGGCGCCGGGCTCGAGCGTGACGATGGTGACATGCATGTCGTGGCGCATGTCGGCCGGATCGACGAAACGGGTGGTCGCCCAGCGACCCTCGGTGCCGGGCATCGGCGTCGGCGCCACTTGCTGGTCACTGCTGAACAGGGCTTCCGGCGCGCCGATGCCGTCGACGGCCTCATAGGCCTTCCTGATCCAGTGGAAGCGTACGGCGTCGCGACTTTCGTTGCGCACCGTCCAGCCGCTGGCCGGCGGCAGGAAGGCAAAACCGCCGGCTTGAAGCACGTGCTTCTTGCCGGCCAGCGAAACGGTCAACTCGCCCTCGACCACGAACAGCACGCCCTCGGCGCCGGCGTCCGGCTCGGGCCGGTCGCTGCCGCCGCCAGGCAGGATCTCGACGATGTACTGCGAAAATGTCTCAGCAAAGCCCGACAGCGGCCTCGCGATGATCCAGGCCCTGGTCTCGTCCCAGAACGGCAGTGGGCTGGTGACGATGTCTTGCATCACCCCCTTGGGGATGACGGCATACGCTTCGGTGAAGACGGCGCGGCCGGTCAAAAGCTCATTTTGGCCGGGATGGCCGCCATGCGGTGCATAATAGGTTTTCTGGTCAGTCTTGATCATATCCATTGGGTCCTGACCCCTCAGTCATTTCATTAGAGCGGGAGCATGTCTTTCAGGCGGAGCAGCGCGATGCGCTCGACCTGTTTGCAGGCGGTATCGAGTTCTACGCCACGGCTGTTGCCGATGCGCGCCTCGAACTCGGCGAGGATCTCCTCCTTGGTCTTGCCCCGCACCGCGATGATGAAGGGAAAGCCGAAGGTGGTGACGTAAGCGGCGTTGAGCTTGGAAAACAGCTCGCGCTCCTTGTCGGT